>OY970296.1:0-4560930 GCA_963716175.1 uncultured Armatimonadota bacterium
CCACCATAGGGATTATCACAGCGCCGAGCGCCAGAGTTGCTTTCGCCAAGAGGACGAAGCGCAGACCGGGCCACCGGCCAGGCGCTGTCGAACCGGCCACATGGCAAACCGCCGCAGCCGCTCTGGCTGCGGCGGCTCTATGGAATATCCGCCGAGCGGCTACTTGACTCTCCGCCACGATATCGCGGCGAACTCGGCCGCGCGGCGGCGCTGCCAGGCAAATCCAAGGCATCGGAGGGCTTCTGTAGATCAGTTTGAAGTTGCCGTTCACACTGATGATGTCGGCCGCAATGCCGCCGGTGACGGTAGCGTTACCGTTCCCGGAGAAGCTGTCAGGACTGTCGATGTCGGCGCTGTGCGTGTAGATCCACCCCTCGATGGAGCAGTTCCCATTGATCTTGACACCCCCGCCGGCGATGATGGCGAAAGAGTCATCTCCGTTTGGGTTGACCAGCCCGCGTTCCCGTTGATGGTTACCTTGCCGGTGGCGACGATTAGTCCCTTGCCGCTGAAGTTGCCGTTGATGCTACAATTGCCGTTGACATACACCACGCCGTTGAGCGCAATATTGCCGTTGAAGCTCTTTCCGCTGCTGTAGGTCTGGGTGGCCGCGTTTTGGTAGTGGGCCGTGTCTATCACGGGCATGGAGATCTTGGCCGCGGCTGGCTTCCGCGCACCGCCGATATGTGAGTTACCATTAGTCTTGATAGTGCCCACGCTCCCCACGTCGCCGGAGATCGAGGCGTTGCCGTTCATGGTGGTGTTCCCGTTGGAGAACGTGTCTCCGGTAACGGTGAAGTTTCCATTCATGGACAGATCGGTGTTGGAGAATAGGGCTGAGTTGAAAACCGCGTTTTGCTGAGAGCCGCCGCCGCCTGCGGTCAGGAACGACCCGATGACCTTGACCTGTGAGGTATAGCCCTGCGAGGTGCCGTCGGAGCTGACCGCGAGGATGGTGGACGAACCGTTGAACTTGTCCGCGGTCACTGAGAAAGTCCCGGTACCCAGGTTGCCGCGTGTCCAGGTCACAGGCAGCGTTGGGGCCTGAAAGTTGTAGAGCTTCCAGGCGGCATAATCAATGCCGGCTTCCGCCAGGTGGAAAGCAGCCATGTCCTTCTTGACCCGGCTGCCGGTGGCCACCTCCTGAACCGTCTGATCTAGCATGCTGCACCCTAGAGCCAGGATCAGCACGAGAAATACCACGGCCGAGATCAGAGCGAACCCCCGATCCGCACGTGGCCGGCTCCTGTCATTATCACGCAAATATGTGTTCGCACATCCGCCTCCTTTCCACCTAGAGATTCCGCAGGAAGCTCTCCGCATGCGCCGTCTGGGTCTTTGTGCTATTGTGGACAGTTGCGGTAGAGGTCATCCACATCTCTATGCCCCAGAGCCTGGTGCTATCCGGCCAGTACTTGAATATGGCATAGGGCAGCCCCGTGCTCGGATCGACCGGGTTCAGTTCCGGATGGATGCTATCGGCGATCTTCACCTTGGGGACAAAGGTATTGCTGCCCTGCGCCTCAACCGCTTTCCATAGACAGTTCCCGACGGCGTCTGTTGACCCGGAGTCGTCCGAGAGGTAGTAGAGAACTCGATCTCCCATCGACAGGTGGTACTGCCCGTCCCCGCCGAGGGTCAGGATGTTATCATGGCTGGCGTTCCTCTCGGGCAGAACCACGACCACCCAATCCGTCCCATGCGACTCCACCTGCATCGCTTCCCGGATCTCCTTTGACACTCTCTGCACCGCCGCCGTAGCGGCATCGTAAGGCGGGAGCTTCCAGATCTGGTTGTTATAGATATTGAGCACCGAGAAGTAAATCATCGAGATGCTATAGAACATCGCCCCCATCACGCTGACGGCGATCATCAGCTCGATGAGCGTCATCCCTCGCTGGTATGTACTGCCTCTGAGTCGTGCGCGCATGGTTCTCAGCCTCACTTCGGGCGGTTGGCGATCAGCGTGACCGCCTTGTAGGAGCCCCCCTGGAAATGACCGCCGCTCCAGGTGATGGTGACTGTTGCGATTTTCATGTTGCTGTACGGGAGCCCGGTGCCCGGGTTGATGGCTTTCGCTTCCGCGTCCTCATCCAGGGTGATGAGGCCCGCGCCATTCTTCAGATCGGGCACCGTGAAAGAAGCCTGGGTGCTGTTGAGGATCGTGTAGTCGGGGGCCGGAAAAAGGGCTGTCCCCACCACCCCGCCCGTGTAGGTCGCCTCTCTGATGCGTTCGAGTTCCTGCGAGGCGCGGTCCGCCGCCACGGTGTAGTTCACCGATTTCTCGTGCGAGATAACCCCATAGGTTACCATCGAGCCCACGCCCACCAGCCCGACGCCGAGAATGACGGCGGCGATCAGCACCTCCAGTATCGTTGTTCCTGAATCAGGTCTCAGATGGTTTGGTCTCATCATCATCTCATCCCCATACAAGGCTGGAGATCTGCCCCCTCAGCCTCCCTGCCCGGCTCAGACTCTCCCTTCCTCTTCGGTAGCTCCCTCCGATGCCCGCCCAAGAAAGAACGGTCCGGGACCTGCAACACCCCGGACCTTCAGAGGATTGCGACTCACGCCGTCTTCAGTTGCTTCCACCATAGGTCGTCAGCCTCTACGCTCTCGCTGGCAGTAGAAAGCAGAATCCCCGGAGCATGCGGCCGTCCGGGCATTCGAACATTGCCTTCCTAGGTCGTATTCAACTCGGGGCGTTCTCCCACCCCAATGAGCCAAGACCTTGATCAGTTGTTTGTTCCACATTTCGGAGCCGAACCGCAGAAATACTGCCCCTGCTCCGTTTGGGTGCGAACTGACTCCCGAACAACGGGCCTGAGGTAAGGAAAGGTTCGAAGACAGCGGCCGACCCGGCAGATCTCCCCCTTACGCGACGAGCCCCGGACACTAACTCCAAGCCGAGGGGGTGGCCGGAGTCGAGGGGTGCCCGGGGCCGTCCAGCCTGGGAGTTCGCCGGAGCGAATGGTTGTCCTGCCGTAACCGCTCTCCTGTAGGAATCCACTAGCGCCTGGCGAACACAAACCCAGGTCAGTTCCTGGACCTGGCGCGAACTGGCAGCCACCGGAGGAGAGGATGACAAGGGCGTTTCTGGCAGCGATGGTTATCGGGCTGGCCGCTGTGATGGCGCAGTGAGTGTGGGCGGCCGAGGCAAGACCCCAGGCCGCCACCGTGATGGTGTCCGGGGGGACCATCTATCAGGGGCAGGTGAAGTCTCTCGATGAGAATGCCTTGACCGTCGCCATGGCCTCAGGGAAAGCTGTCACGATACCTCGCGGCGAGGTGGTGCTTATCAACTTCCAGCCCGATTGGCTGGCGGTCAAGGCCTGTGGTACGCAGAACGGCACCTTCTACGATCTCGGGGGTAGCTACGCCCTGCCCCTCCCCGCGGAAGGCTGGAAGACCTCGCAGGATTCCGAGGGGCACCTATTCCTCCATAAGGGGAAGTTCTCACTGGGGGTTTATGCTTACCTCTCCCGGTATTCCACTCTCAACGTCTTCATAAGCGTGCACGCTCACTGGCGGCAGACCCAGAACATGCCCCAAGAATCTTACGTCGGCGGGGTCGAGATGACCGTGGACAGCCTGCCGGCGCAAGCGTTCACCTTCGAGACCAGGATTCAGGGGCGGCCGGCCCGTGTCTTTGACATAAAGACGGTCGGACCTGCGGGGAACGGATACGTAATCACACTGATGGGAACGGACGTGACCAAGGAAGAGTTCGAAGCGGCAAGGCGGGACGCCATGCCCGTCACAAGCGAGTTCCGCTTCCTTCGGGTTCAGTCGTAGAGACGAGCAGAGACGCCGTCGGTGGCAGATGCTCACCAGGGCCGTGCCCCAAGTGAAGGTCGTCAGGTCTCGCCCAACCCACGCCGAATCGCGTAGCGGGCGGCCTGGACGCGGGTTCTGACGCCCAGCCTGCGCAGCAGTTGGGCGATATGACTCTTCACGGTCTCCTTGCTGATGAATAGCCGGGAGGCGATGTCCGCGTTGCTCAGGCCGAGAGCGACCAACCGCAGCACTTCTCGCTGGCGCGGGGTCAGGTTGAGCGAGGGTGAGGGATCGGATCGGGCCCCGTCAAGAGCTATACCAGCTCCGGGGTTGGCGTGCTCTGCAAGCTCCGGCTGGACCCAGTTTGCGCCATTGAGGACCGCGCTGATGGCCGCTGGCAGACACTCGTGGGCGGAGGTCTTCAGCATGCAGCCGTGAGCACCCGCGTCCATCGCCAGGGCCAGGCCGGCGGCGTCCGGCAGGCTCGCGAGCAGCACGAGCCGGCACTCGGGCAATAGACGCGATAGCTGGGCAACCAAGGCGTGGGTCTGGCGGCCCTTGATGAAGGCATCGAGAAGCACCAGGTCGGGCCGCTCCCGACCTGCCATTGCCAGCCCCTCCTTCGCCGAACTGGCTTCCCCAACCAGATCGAGCTCGGGCATGGTCTCGCTTAGGTAGAGGCGCAGACCGAGCCTGAACACCAACTGGTCGTCTATCAGGATGGCACGAATCCTCTGGACCTGCTCTCGCCCCTGCATCTTTCCTCAGCCTTCAGCAAAGTGTGAACTCGGACACCGCTGGATGTCCGAACCGTGGCCTGGCCTCTCTTCAGGGCCCTTTTGCCCATTTCTAGTCCATCCATGTATTATTCTCACTCCTTTGGGTGATTGTGTTGCCCCCAAGGCTATGCTAACCTGCCGTGCAGGTTATCCCCGGCATGGCGAAGGGCTCAGGACAGACAGATGCTCGGGCAATTGCCGAACGCACCATCGATCTACGAGTTGGGCGTTGGCTGCGTCGCGCTGGTGGGCATCGCGGCCCTGCTGTTGATGGCGCGGGCACAGAATGCGACCCTCAAGGAGTGCCGGGAGTTGAGAGAGGGGACTCTGGAGTCTGAACGGAGCCGAGGGCAGCTCAACTGCCTGTTGATTGACCTATTGGCAACCATGAATCTGAGCCTGGCGAGCCGGCTGTCCCAGGAGTCCGACGACGAGTCTCGGACCACCCTGGAGCAGATCCGCATGGCGGTGGAGGAGGCCCTGCACGAGCAGCGACAGATGGCGGTCAGCGCCCGGGTCCGTAACCTGCGAAGGTCGGGATAGGGGCCGACGCGGCCTGCTGCTCTCAATCGGTCGGTGGAAGTTGTCATCGGGACACAACATTGAGGGTCTCTTGCGTGATATTGGCTAAGATGCTAGACCAAAATGAGACCTTTTAGCGCATTCTGGGAGGAGGGCGAAGCTGGTAAGCAGGGACCATGGTCGTGAGGGGGGTGTGAGCGGCGGGTAGTTGGATCAAAGATAACGCGGAAGCTCACAGGCGCAGGCGGGTAAGAAGAAAAAGGGGGTCGGTGGCTATCTTGGCAGACTGACACCAACCCCCGAAGGCGGAAGGCGGTCGCTCTTGCGACCACCACCCGTATTATACATATACCACAGCGTTGGAGTTGGATTATGCTTCACGAAGAGACATTGGGGCAGGCAGCGCAGATAGGCGGCTTGACGGTCCCCAAGCCGCGGCTCCGGTGAACCAGAACGGAAGTGAGGCCGAGACCCTAACCTAACGGGCCACAACTGACCCGATTTGCGCAGCGGAAAGGAGGCGGGGAGGCTGGAAGCTGCAGGCGAATCCGGGAGCAGCGTAGGCATAAATGACGCTTGGATCAATCCAAAGCGCTTGAAGGAGAAGAGGAAATGTCGAAGTGGTTTGCAGTTTTGATGGCACTAGTGCTGGTCGCGATAGTGGCCAGCGCGGCCGTGGCGAAGCCAATCACGCTGACTGACGGGCAGCTCTCGGCGATCGTCGCGGGAGAGGTCGCTGATATCGAGCACAGCTCGGGCGTGGCAACCGTTGGTGACAACGGAACCGCGATCGGCGAGCTCGAGGTCAAGGACTCGCTCAACCAGCAGGAGACCAAGATTGAGGACTCCCTCAACACCGACAACTCGGTCAACACCGAGGACTCCCTCAACACCGACACCGAAGTTAAGGTTGAGGATTCGCTCAACAAGACCGAGACTGAGGTCAAGGTCGAGGATTCGTTCAACAAGACCGAGGACTCCAACAATACCGACAAGAGCGTGGATAACAGCGTTGACAACAGCGGTCAGGACAACAGCACCACGACCGTCACCAAGATGGAGGATTCCAACAACACCGACACCGAAGTTAAGGTTGAGGATTCGTTCAACAAGACCGAGACTGAGGTCAAGGTCGAGGATTCGTTCAACAAGACCGAGGACTCCAACAATACCGACAAGAGCGTGGATAACAGCGTTGACAACAGCGGTCAGGACAACAGCACCACGACCGTGACGAAGACCGAGACCGAGACCAAGATTGAGGATTCCTACAATACGAACAATCAGAATCATAGCAAGAACCTGATTCTGATGGACGACGCCCAGGAGAATGCGCGCGCGATCTCCCTGGTCAACAGCCTCGGCGGGGACGTCGCTGTGGGCAGCAACATCCTGGTAGTGGCCAACCAGGCCAGCGCGGCCCCGGGTGGTGCCGGCGGCGACGCGCGGACGCAGATCTGCAGCTCCGTGTTGGCCCAGCTGGTAGCCAACTTCTCGAGCGTGAAGATCACCCTTGGCGGCGGAGGCCGAGACGGCGGAGGCGGAGACTAAGTGAAGTGACTGGGGAGGCCGTCACCCGGCTTCTCCACGGCAAGGCTCGGTCGTTGGGTCGCCCGATGGGGCGACCCAACGACTCCGGGCCATGCGGGAAGAAAGGCAGGGCTGTTATGGTACGAGCAAAGAGTGGTCTGTATGTGACGCTGATTGGCCTCGCGATGCTGATCGCGATCAACCAGGCGTCTATGGGTGCGCCTATTCCCCTCTCCGATCGCGAGCTTGACGGCGTTTATGCCGAAGGTCTGGTTTTCGACTTGGACATGAAGCTCGACATCCAGGAGGGAAGCACGGTGTCGTTTGAGGGCGGCAACGTTGAAGACCTCAAGGCGTTGCTGGAGAATGGCTTGAGCTGGAAGAGCGCCGGGGTCGGAGATTCGGGCGGCACCGTAAAGGCCATGCTGGAGCCTGGGGGCGACCTGAATCTCGACGGCCTGTTGGGTTCCATCTACGTGGGCGGAAACGCCCTCCAGAACACGCAGAACCTATTCAACCTGATCGTCCAAGGCGGGGACGTGGCCGTGGGCATCAACATCTCCGTCATCCTGAACCCGGTGGACAGCAACTTCTCTCTCTACAACTTCAATTTCAACTTCGGCGACGGGACCGTCACCATAGGGCAGTAGGGCTCCATGAGACACACGCTCAATACGTCCGGAAGCAGGGTGGCAGCGCGGTTGCTATCGGCCGCAGTCCTGTGGCTGATCGCGATGGCGGGTTCCCTCCCGGCAGCGGAGTTGCGGATTCCGGTAGGGACCTTCTCGGGGATCAACCTGACAGTGCGGCAGCAGGTGTTGAGTGTGGAGGAGCTGCGGAAACGGGATCTCACCATCCAGGAGCTGGACTATAGCTGCGGCTCGGCCGCTCTGGCAACTCTGCTCAATGCCTACCTTCAGATTCCGGTGACGGAGCGAGAGATCATTGACCACATCCTGAAGACCGGCGATCTGCGTAAGATCATCGCGCGGCGCGCCTTCTCGCTGCTCGATCTCAAACGCTTCGCCACCAGTCGCGGCGCCGAGGCGGAAGGCTATAGCCTGACCTTTGACGAACTCATAGATCTTCAGCAGCCCATGCTGGTTCCCATCGTCATCCGAGGCTACAGGCACTTTGTCATCTTCCGCGGGATGAAGGATGGACGCGTGTACCTGGCCAATCCCTCCTTCGGAAGATGGACCTTGGCGCGAGCCGAGTTCGAGCGAATGTGGAAGCTGAAGGTGGGTCTCGGCGTCTGGCCAAAGTATGGGCCCACACTGCCAGGGAACGCCATGCGGCTAAACAAGGAGGACGAGGTCTATGTATCATCGCCGAGCACGAGCTCACTCTGTCTTGGTTCCGGCCTGCAGTTTGGTCAATCGCCGCACGAGTTCTAGCCGCCCACATATCCTGTCTGGTAGAGCGGCGCCCGTACTTCGGCTGATCTTTCTCTGCTCCATTGTGGCCATCGCCCTATGCTGGCAGGGGAATCAGCACGCGGGGGCGGCCGCTGAGGCCCCCGCCGCCCCGGGGCAAGCCGCCCCAAGCCAAGAGGAGACGAAGGATACACTCCAGACCCCGACCGAGCCCCAGCGCCCATCTTCTTCTCAGGTCGAGCGCGGCGGACTGCTGGCTGGCAAAGGCAGGCTGGAGCTGGAGTATCGGCTCTCCTACGCACACTTCTCCCGGAATGTGATCTTCATTGATGGCGTCGCTATCCTGCCGGTGCTGGTCGTGGGGGAGATTGCCGTGGAACGCATCCGGCGGGATATCCTGGTCGCATCCGTCACTGGGCGCTATGGTTTGCGCGACAATCTCCAGCTCGAGTTGACGGTTCCCTATCGCTACCAGGGTGATCGGAGCTCTGTCCCAGAGGCAACCCCTCCCCGGGAGACGACCCTCAGCGACCGCGGCCTGGGAGATATCCAGGCCGGACTCTTCTACCAGCTTCCCGGTTCCTCCGCCCGCCCGATCAAGTACATCGCCGGGCTGCGCGTGAAGAGTACAACCGGCAAGGACATATTCGAGATTAATCCCGAGAAAGAGCACGCCATGGGCACCGGCTTCTGGAACACCAAGCTCTCTCTCACCGCGGTGCGAGTCTCCGACCCAGCCGTGCTCTTCGCGACCGTCGGTTACACTCACAACTTCGACCGACGCAATCTCCTTGTCACTTCGCAGGACCCCGAAACCGGGGAGCCGGTGCAGACCCGGGTCAGCTTCTACCCGGGCGGTACGATCGAACTCGGTACCGGCCTGGCCTACGCCCTCAATCCCCGGCTTTCCCTGAACACTCAGTTTGCTGTCAGTTGGACCCGGGCGACTCGGGTGCAGACTCCGACCTCAGGGGGCAGTGTCCCCATCAGTGGGACCACTCTCACGGTGGGCAGCCTCCGGCTCGGCACCGTGTGGGTTGACGATCCGCGTGCCGCCACCGAGTTGTCGGCGGAAATCGGACTGACAGAGGATGCGCCGGACATGCTCCTCGAGCTTCGGAGGTCGTATCGGTTCTAATGGCGTTCGCACAAAGAAGTAATGTGCGAACGCCGCTCTGGGCCCGTCTGAGCAGTTGCCTGAGCTTCGCCCCCCTACTTCTTTGAGCGAAGCTCAGTAGGGGACAAGGGCGAAGTTTCTGCCCGTGGGCGCTTTCGACCTGGAGCACGGCCTCTGGAGTGCCCGGGTCCCCCATTTCGGTGGGCGCATGAGGAATCAGGGCATGGTGATGGGATTCAGGAGACGGTGGCTATTGCTGGCGATCGGGCTGCTCACCGCCTCCTCGGCGCGAGCAGCAGAGGCGGGCATTCGGTTCACGGTCACCGAGATCCCTCTCGGCAAGCTAACTGCGAGCATCCCCCTGGCGACCGTTCTCGTCAGCCCGGACAGCAGGAGACTCGCCTTCTCGACTGCGCGCGGCGGAAAATGGACGGTCGTGGTGGACGGAGTGGAGGGCAAGCGTTACGACCACATTGCCAAGAACAGTGTGATCTTCAGCCCGGACGGACGGCAGTTCGCCTATCCCTTCAGGCGAGACGAAAGATGGGCGGTCGCAGTTGGGGGTTCCGAACACCAATCATTCGACAGCATCGGGCAAAATACTCTGCTCTTCGGCCCCGACGGCAAGCGCCTCGCCTATGTTGCCAGGAGCGGCGCAAAGTGGGCTGTCGTGGTGGACGGTGTCCCTGGGAAGGAGTATGACGGCATCGTAGCGGGAAGCGTCGCCTTCAGCCCCGACGACAGGCGCCTGGCCTATGCCGCCCGGGATGGCACCCGGCGCTTCGCCGTGATTGATGGGGTCGAGGGCAAGGAGTATGCCGCAGTCTCGGGCCTCGTGTTTAGCCCGGACAGCACCCGCGTCGCTTACCTGGCAAGACGCGGCCAACGCCAGTTGGTGGTCGCGGATGGAGAGGAGGGGAAGGAGTATGAGGCGGTCAAGTCTCTCCAGTTCAGCCCTGACAGCAAGCGCTTCGCCTTTGTTGCTTTGCACGACGGGCGCCCGGTGGTCGTCGTGGACGGAGTGGAAGGCAAGGACTACGATGGGATCGCCTTCCTCCATTTCAGCCCCGATGGCGGCCGGGTGGCTTATGTCGCCATGCGGAATGGCAAAGAACGCGTCGTCGTGGATGGCGTAGAAGGGCCGGAGCGCGACGCGGTCGGTGTCGCAAGCCCGGTCTTCAGCTCGGACGGCAAGCGGATGGCCTCGGCCTTCTCCCAGGGCGGAAAGTGGCTTATCACCCTGGATGGACAGCAGAGCAAGGCTTACGACGGAATCGGCAAGGGGAGCCCACTGTTCAGTCCCGACGGTCAGCATCTCGCCTGCCTCGCGAAACGCAACGGCAAGTGGCTGGTCGTACTAGACAGTATGGAGGGTCCTGAATTCGACGCCATTGGGGAACGCGGTCCCGTCTTCAGCCCCGACAGCAAGTTGCTCGCCTATCCTGCCAGGCGGGGGAGCAGGTGGCAAGTAGTGGTGAACGGGGTGGGGACAAAGGAAACCTATGATGGTTTCCTACGGGGGAGCAACCTGGTGTTTGACGGTCCGAAATCGCTGCACGCGATTGCCTTACGTGGGAACGACTTCATTCGCCTCGAGCTGCAAGTCCTGGGAGCTGATCCCGGCGCAACCGCCACGCAGCCGGGCCGCCCGATTTCATCGCCGAACCCCACGAAGCCGGTGGCTACTGGAAACCTCTATCACGACTGGGACAGGGCAACAATCTGTCCCGAGGAGGGTGCAGTCCTCTTAGGAGGTGCTTGCGGCTAGTCGGGCTTCACGCTGATCGAGCTGTTGGTCGTGATCGCTCTGCAATAGTAGAGTGTCTCCGAGGGGGGAGTGCGCGTATTGTGTGGCATTTGCATGAACGGGCTTGCCAACGATGACCTCCAAGCGCGCCCCGGGGCACTGGGCATCTCGTGGCGGATTCGGGCAGAAGGGACGATAGACACCCCCGAGCAGCAGAGCAGCAGTCCGCAGGCGCGGCGGAAGACAGCCCATACCTTGCCACGACCTGCGACGAACTGCGGGAACAGACCGCGAGCAGGCATTCCCCCGTCTGCCTCAACAGCACATCATGCCAGGACATCGCTTGGGCGCTCTCCGATCCGGCGCTCAACGAAGCCGGATGACGTAGTCCACCTTCACGGTGTAGTTGGTGTCGGCGCCGGGTGCGGTCGGAAACGTCGCCCAGCTCTCCACGAGGGAATCCCTGGACAGCGGGCTGATGAACCCCAGACTCCACATGGATTCGTGGCCGTCATCCGTCTGGATCCAGGCGCTGCGCAGGGTCAGGCGCTTGGTCACTGTCGCGTCCGCGCCGAGAAACAGAGCGTGATTGTGCGATTGGAGGCTATACCCGAGGTGACCATTCGCCTGCCCCCCCACCGGTATCGAAGCTACTGCGTACGGAAAGACATCGCCATGCCAATCCCGATCACCCGAGACGTTTGCCACGCCCAGGGCGACTCGGGCGCCCTGCTGCAAGGGAATGCGGTATTTCGCCTGGAAGACCGGCCCGCCACCCGATTCCGGCCCGCGAGGCCTTGGCGGAACCGGAGAAGGCGCGGCCGCCGGTGCCGGCCCAGGTGGAGCGTGGGGGGCTGCTCTTGGCCCCGGGGAAGTCCGAGGTCGAGTACCGGCTCTCCCTGGCGAACTTCTCCAGCAACACCATCTTCATTGACGGAATCGCCATCCTCCCGGTAATCGTGGTGGGGAACATCGCCCTCTAACGCACCCGCACTCACATCCTGATCGAGTCTTGGGCCTACCGGCTGGGGCTGCCGAACAACACTCAGTTCGAGCTCATGGTGCCATACCGCTACCAGCACAACCGAAACGCAGTCCCTGAGGCCACTCCGCCCAGAGAGACCCTCCAGGACGACCGCGGCGTAGGCGACATCACGGCCGCGATCTATCACCAGCTCTCCGGCCGACACTGGGGCAGCGCCCTGGTGGCCGGCCTACAGCTCAAGTCCACCACAGGACGGGACATCTTTGAGACCATCCACCTCGTAACCATTGACGACGAGACACAAGTGGTGCAAGATGGCTTGCCGATGGGGACAGGGTTCTGGAGTGCGAAAGCAGTGCTGGCCGGGGTGCGGATCTCAGACCCGGCTGCGCTCTTCTGGAACCTAGGATACACCCGGAGCTTGCCCCGCGACCACGTGACCGTGTACCGTACCGACCCCACCACCGAGACGCCGGCGGGAGAGCAGGTGAAGGTCTCGCCGGGCGCCACCTTCGAGTACGGCTTCGGCCTGGGTTATGCCCTGAACCCCGACCTCTCGCTTAACCTGCAGTTCCAGCAGTCATTCACCCAGTCCACGCGCATCAGCGGAGCTGAAGCAGCCGGCTGGGTTGCCGGCTCCACGGTGAATGCGGCTATCTTGCGGTTGGGAGCGGTCTGGAGCACAAGCGCGCACTCGAGCACGGAGCTGTCGGTGAGCAATGGGCTTACCGCGGACTCGCCCGACTTCGTCGTGGAACTGCGTAAGGTCTACAGCTACTAGCCTGCGTCGATCCCCGGGGCGCGAGTCGCCCCCGGCTGGCTGGTCCACGCGGTGGAGGACGAAAGTTGCGGAGGTTGCGGCTGCTGCTGGGAGTGGTTCTGGCCCTGTTGTCGGGCCTGGTCATGGGCCGGGCCTGGTCGGGTCACGCTGCCTCCTGGCCGTTCGGGATACTGCTGCTCGCATCTGTCCTTGTCAGGCACCCGTGAAGCCGGCCTGACATCACGCCCGTAGTGTACCAGGATTCATCCAGCCCCCCCTCTTGTCCCACTTTCGCTGACACTTTACACGCTTCCTGTTCACGGCTCTACTCCTCCTTCCCATCGCCCGCCGTGCCGTGATGCCCCGGCCGGTCCATCTCCACGCTAACTTCCGCCCCGGAGCACTTCCTTACCGGAACCTATTGCCCTGTTTCGCCTCATTCACCAAATGCCGGCGCCGAGTGGCAAGCACCCGCCCTGGAGTGCGCATCGGTCACTACTGCACGAGCCGGACCGGCATCTGGTTGGCGATCGTCACGAGTATGGCGGTCAGGTCCTTGGAGTTTGGAGTGGAGTAGGCACGACCGAAGCCACGGACCAGGCCGGCGTTGAACTTAGCGTCGGCCCCCGAGAGGCCGTAGTTGCTCTGCGCGTCACGGTCCAGCGTCACAGTGAAGATGCTTATCCCGTCTTGCCAGCACCGGTTCGCCGCGTCGATTGCGGGCTGGCGGCGAGAGGAAGGTTCCGGCATCCCGTCGGAGACTAACACGATCACTTTCACAGCGTCGTCCGATCCCGTGTCATGGAAGATGGCGCGAGCGGTGTCAAACCCTGGCGCCATGTGGGTCCCGAGCCCAACGACTTTGGTGGCCGCGAACTTCCCAATGGTATCATGAATCAGCTGCATCGAATCAGGGATCCGGCTCAAGTCGAGCCAGCGCTTTGCTGTATCCACAAAGGTGACAAGCCCGACCCGATCTCCCGCCAGGTTCTGTTGGGCCATAGTCTGTACCAGCGCCCAATCGGCATCCTTCGCGTCCCCTATCTCCTCCGTGAACGAACGGCTGCAATCTTGAAGGATGACGATCTCCCTCTTGCCGACCATCGCGACGCCACTTGCGGATACGTCGGCCGCTTTGCGGCCGAAGACGTTGGCGAAGAACAGAGGCACCGGGCCGGCAGGTGAGCCATCGGTCCTGCGAGCAATGACCATGGCGGCCGTCGCGTCGGCGAAGTACCCTCCTGGCTCGAACCGCTGCTGCGCCGAGTCATAGCTGCCGAAGATGATGTCGGCACTGGGATCGAGCCTCACGTTCGCTCCCGCCGCTCCGTTGGCCTGGGCCGCTGTTAGGGCCTCGACCTCGGCCTCAGTCCTGCTCTCTCCATCGCGGATAGCCGCTATGGCTGCCAACGCGCCCGCGTCCGCCGCGTTCTGCAGCTGCGCCCGTGTGACGTAAAGGTATCCGACGTCGACGGCGAGCGCCACGCAGCTAAGCAACACGACCATAAGGATGGCAGTCCAGACCAACACCGCGCCGCGCTGACGGTCTCTACAACCGCATCGCGCGCACACTCCGAATGCACTGACGTCACCAGTTCGCCTACCGTTCAGCATCTGCCTGACACCTCCCACCCAGCATTAAGCGTAGCCAGTTACATTGTTCGACGCCATCGGGAAATCGTATGAACCGCGTCACCGATGGTACTACTACCCGAGTATCAGGGAGGGATTCTCAGGGACGCTTGTAGCGCTAGCCGGCATCACACACTCGCTACCAGAGAATCCGTTTTCCGAGCCGTGAGTTCCAGTCCCGGAGGCCCAGGGTTCCAGGAGCGACGCAATCAGCATATGTGGAATCGTATGGCACCATTTCCTGGACACCACAGCCAGGCCTGGCATTCTGACGCTTTCCGGCATCTGACGTGACACGCAAGCTGTCAGATATGGAACAATCCATTCACCTGGCTGTGACGGCGTCCTGTACTTCCGCCCGTCACGAGCGGCAACAACAGGTGTGGCGACTACACGGGGCGATGGCATGGGCCGACCCATGTACCGCAGAGCCAGACGCTCCAGCAAGCCGCAGCCGGACATCGCCCATGGCAGCCGAACTGGAGATACAAATCGGGGACTACTTGCCTCACTCATATCGTCTCGGCGCTCCTTCTCCGGTACACGGTGAGCGTCGCGTGATGATCCCTGCCCGTCAGAGCCTCGGCGAGCGCGGCCGAGAGCGGTCGGCCGCGCAGGCCAATCGCGAGAGGAAGCGAACCGGCCGTGCAGCCCGGTTGATGAAGGCACAGATGCCGTCTCTCATCTCCTCTACCTCCCCGATCAGAGCGTCGGGCTCCGAATCGCGATGCCGCTCACAGAAGTCGATGCTGAGTTTCAGCGCCGCGCAGAGATGGAACAACTCGCGCCGGAACTCACTTGACTCGTCGTTGGACCTAGGCGGGAGCAGGATTGGGGGAAGGCTGTGGACCCTCGGCATCGTGATGACCACCATCACCGCGCACAGCGCGGTACTAGCGACGGCGCTGACCAGCGCCGCCAGCGTGAAGCCCAGGCCAAGCGCTGACAACCATGCTACTGCGATGAGCATTGACGCCAGAAACCGATACTGCGAGTTCGCCTTCATCGAGCTACCTTTCTTGAGAACTCGTTCGTATGGCGCAGGGCTGTCAGCCCGCGTTCCGCCCAGCCACGTGGGTCTCAAGGGTCAGCGCATCGCCTTGCCCGAGGCCCTCTGAGCGGGGAAGCAGCGTCATGGGGAAGCCGAACCATAAGCCGAAGGCCGTTGTCCGCATCCTCATCGCCGATGCCTACCCATTCTTCCGGCGCGGTCTTCGTACGTTCCTGGAGGATATGCCAGAGTTCACCGTCACAGGAGAGACCGGCGACGCGGAGGAACTGCTTCGTCTCTGCCAAGCGCACCAACCTGGCGTCGTTCTGCTGGCTCTTGATCTACCCGGGTTCGACGGTAGTGTTCCCGTGGGCCTTCTGCGCGATCGCGCGCCAAAGGCCAAGTACGTAGCTCTGGCCACTCCGGATAACGAAGAAGTCCTGGCCGCCTGTGTGGACGGCGGCCTCGACGGCTGCGTCATGAAGAATGCCGACCCTCCCACCATTCTGAGCGCCATCCGAGCTGTCAGCACTGGCGCGACCTGGTTCCAGCGCGAGTTGAGTGGTGAACTCTTCCAGGAACTCCGCAAGACGCGCAGTTCCGCACGCCAACGCGTCACTGCCGCCCTCAGCGAGCGAGAGAGCGAGGTGCTCTCCCTGCTGGCTGAAGGGCTTCGCAACGCCCAGATTGCCAAGCGTCTCTTCATCAGCGAGCGCACCGTGAAGGTGCATGTCTCCAAGATCTTCAGCAAACTGCAACTGCGGGATCGCGTGCAGGCAACCCGCTACGCGATTCGCACAGGCATGGTGCGTCCCTGATCAGCGTGATCCGGCCAGCTTCGCCGACGCAGCCTTCCGCTCGACCGGCCCACGCCCGCCCGTCCACGGTGAAGGCGCTGTTGCTTTCCTGCCTGCTCTACCAGGGCAGCCCAGCCAAGGGGTAGTAGCGCAGGAAGTTCGACCAGTCCTCGCCTGCACTCACCACGTGGAGATTGTGGATGCATGCCCAGCTCAGATAGATGTTCACAGCCAGCAGCGGCGCAAGGCCAGAGAAGTGCCTGCGGGCTTCGATCCGCTCGACTAGTTTCAACATGACGAAGGCGAGTGACATCTTGATCGAGACTGCCAACACCGGCCATCGCATTACCCCTGACATGAAGCGATTGGCTTCATACGCTGCGCCTGCAGCCAGTCCGTCGTAAGTGATGAGCAGATCGAAGGCGTTCAGCCACAGCCATACCGCCATCGCCACGACCATGGTCCAGCTCCTCAGATCGAAGTCTGGCCGGTAGTAGCTGCATACCCTTCGCCATGCTTCCCGCGCCAAGGAGCGCTCATCCGCCCCCATCTCCGGCTACTTGCCGAGGACCCTGAACAGATCGGCGAATCGGATCGCGGCCGGCCCCAGTATCACCACGAACAGCGCCGGGAAGATGAAGAAGACCAGTGGGAACAGCAGCTTCACCGGTAGCTTGGCCGCGGCCTCGCGTGCGCGCTCGGCTCGCCGCCTTCGCACCGCTTCCGCCTGAGTGCGCAGCACCTTGGCGATGCTCACGCCCATCGTCTCGGCCTGCTGAATCGCCGCCACAAACGACATCAGCTCCTGCACCTGTGTCCGTTGTCCCATATCTCGCAGGGCGTCTGCCCGCGATCGGCCCAGACGGACCTGCTCCAACACTCGCCGGAGCTCGTCTGGCAGGGGGCCCCTGCTCCGTTGCACCACTCGCTGGATCGCGCCTTCCAGTCCAATCCCTGCCTCAACGCTGACCACGAGGAAATCGAGCGCGTCCGCGAGGGCCCGGCGAATGGCGGCTTGCCGGCCTTCGATGATGCGCTGGAGCACGATGTCCGGCAGCCAGATGCCGATCCCTATGACTATCGCGAGCGCTGTCCCCCGCACTCCCCATGCCAGGTCCAGGTAAGCCAGCCCTATGATGCCGAGGGGGATCACCGCGGCGGCGGACAGCAGCTTGAGGCCGAGGTACTCGATGAGGTTCGGGAAGCGAGGATTGCCCGCCATGTCGAGCTTCGCGCGGACTTTGTCGGCCACACCCGCAGGCGTGAGCTTCCTCGCCGCCCTGCCGAGCGCAGCCAGAGCCGGGCTCGCGACTCGCTCCATGAACCCAGGCCTCAGGTCGGCGCGTACGGAGTCGGCTGCCTCCGGCGGCAGCAGGTAGTCCTCAATCCGCCCGGGCCTGGGCGCGACGCGGGCAGGGAGAATGCTTGCCACCAACAGCGATGCCGCCACAAACGCCAGCGCGCTGATAAGAAGTATCATGCTCGTTCTCCTCTTCGCCTAGAAGTCAAACCGGAGCATCCGCCGAATCACGAGCCCTCCCATGATCTGCAATGCCGCGGCGCCGGCGATGAGCAGATGCCCGAGAGTTGTCTGAAGGAGCGTAGCCATATAGGCCCGATTCAACGTAACCAGAATCACTGCCGCGCCCACCGGCACGAGGAACAGGACCACGCCAGACAGCCGAGCTTCGGCTGTGAGAGTGTCCATCTCGCCGCGCAGGCGATGACGCTCCCGGACCGTGGCGGCAACGGTCTCCATCAGCTCGGCCAGGTTCCCTCCGACGTCCATCTGGATGAGAATGGCGGTTACCGCGATCTCCAGATCGGGCAGTGGCACTCGCTCCAGCAGGCGGCTGAGCGCACCCCCGACGGGGACACCGACCCTGCTTTCGTCAAGCACCTCCTTGAACTCCGACGAAATGGGTGGGACCATTCCGTCGGCCACTGCCTGGATCGCGCGCAGGACGCCATAGCCAGAGCGGAGCGAGGTTGCGATCAGCATCAGCGCATCTGGAAGCTGGTGCTCGAACCTGCGGAGTCGTCGCGCCTCCAGTGCCTTGAGCGCGGCTGTGGGGAGCGCTACGCCCACAGCGATCGCCACCGCCGCCCCGAGCGCCTTGAAGACCAACCAGCCAGCGAGGGCGAGCGCCGCCACCAGCGCCAGACATGCGGCCGCGAACTCGCTGGGCCGCCAGTTCAGACCGGCGCGCTTCAGCTGTCGTTCAACAGAGCTGTACCGGCCGGCACGTTCCAGAAGGGAGGCTAGTTGGGGCAAGTGCTCTGCTCGCCCGTCCTGCTCTTCACGAAGCCGCTCTCCGTCGCCATCACGTTCGATCCTGCGAAGTCGGCGTCCGACGCGTCGCTCATCCGTGAACAGCACTCGAAGGATGATGCCCGTGAGCAGGGCAACAACGGCAGCTGCCAGGGCAGGAATGACCCAGAGGTTCATCATTTATCCCTCCGTGGGGCGAATGTGTCCGGCGAAAGATGCAATCCCTTGCTCTCCAGCAATCCAAGGAGCTTCGGACGCAGCCCGGTCGCCACGTGCTCACCCACTACCCTGCCTTCGGCGTCGACGCCGTGCTGCCGGTAGACGAAGATGTCTTGGAGCACGATCACATCGCCCTCCATTCCCTGGATCTCCGAGACATGTGTGACCTTGCGCGTGCCATCGCTGAACCGGTGCTGATGGACGATGAGGTGCATCGCAGATGCAATCTGCTCTCGGATTGCCCGCGCCGGCAGGTCCATGCCAGCCATCAGCACCATCGTTTCCAATCGTGCCAGAGTGTCCCGCGGGCCGTTGGTGTGAGCGGTGCTCAGCGAGCCGTCGTGGCCCGTGTTCATCGCCTGCAGCATGTCCAGCGCCTCGCCGCCGCGCACTTCACCGACGATGATGCGATCGGGCCGCATGCGCAGAGAGTTGCGCACCAGCATGCGGATGGTGATCTCACCTTCACCCTCGAGGTTCTGCGGCCGGCTCTCCAGAGTCACCACGTGCTCCTGCTGCAGCTGCAGCTCCGCCGCGTCCTCGATGGTGACGATGCGCTCGCTGTTCGGAATGAAGGAAGACAGGACGTTGAGCGTGGTCGTCTTGCCGCTGCCCGTGCCGCCCGAGATGATGAGGTTCAGCCGTCCCGTTACGCATGCCCTGAGGAAGGCCATCGTCGCCGGGGTCATCGTGCCGAAGCTCAACAGGTCGTCGGCCGTGAACGGCACGCGAGAGAACTTGCGGATGTTGATGCAGGGCCCCACCAGAGACAGCGGCGGGATGATCGCATTCACGCGCGACCCGTCGGGCAAACGGGCGTCGACCATCGGGCTCGCCTCGTCGATGCGCCTGCCAATGGGGCTGACGATGCGGTCGATGACGTGGAGTACGTGGGCGTCGTCGCGGAACTGGACATCTGTCAAGAACAGCTTGCCGTCGCGCTCGACATAGACCTGATGCGGGCCGTTGACCATGATCTCGGTCAGGGTGGCGTCTTCGACGAGCGGCTGGATCGGGCCGTAGCCTGTCACTTCGTCATAGACTTCTCGCAGCACGCGGATGCGCGCACTGGTCGGCAATGCGGGTGTCTCTTGCCGGCTGACCTTGTCAAACGCCGCCCGGATCGCCTCCATCATCTGGTCCCGCGGGAGCGCCGCCAGTTTCCTCAGCTCCACGTCTTCCAGGAGCGAGGCGTGGACGCGGGCGACCAGCTCGAGGCGCTGCTCCTGCGCAGGCCATCCGCCCGCTGCTGTTTCAGACGCCGCCTCCGAAGGGCGGGTCCCTTGATGCTCTCTGGTCAATGCGCACATCATTAGCCTCCTGGCCGGGTCGCTTGAGACAACACCGGATCGGCCGGCCGTGTCTGGGGGAACAGCTCTCGCGCCAACGCGCCAGTTCCCTCCTGTCCGATCCGAGTCAGCTTGTCCGCCAGCGTCTCGATGCTGCGGGAGATGGCTGCCTCCGGGTGGCTGGTAACAAAGGGCAGACCTCCATTGATCGAGTTCACTGCCAGCCCGGTGGCGTTCGGAATGGTGGCCGCCGCCGCTCGCCCGACGGCGGTCTCGATCTCCTCTGCCCGTAGACGATTGCTGCGGGCCATCCGATTCAGCACCAAATGAACTCGCTCTCCGGGTACGTAGTCCCGGATGAGGAGATGGTAGAGCCGGCGGGTGTCGTTGAGTGTCGTCAGGTCGTAGAGGTTCGCTACGAGGGCCACCGCCGTCGCATGCCTCAGCGCACATGTGGTGGTCTCATACAGCATCGGTGGCACATCCAGAACGATGAAGCGGTAGTTGCGCTTCAGAATGCGAAGCACGGCCCGCAGGAATGCCGAGCTGATCATACTCAGGTCGGTGGGGGTGTTAGCGCCCACCAGCACCTTGAGCCCCGATCCGTGGGGCGTCAGGTGCGCCTCCACTAGGTCGTGATCGATCTCGTCCTCCATGGGGACCATGTCCACCAGTGCTCGTTGCGGGTGTAGGTTCAGCATGAGGGCGACATCGCCAAACTGGCAGTAGAGGTCCACCAGCACGGTCTGCCCTGGGTGCCGGCGGGCCAGCACGACGCTCAGGTTCACTGCCAGCGTCGTCTTGCCGACCCCGCCCTTTGCTCCCGCAATCGCGATGACGCGAGGAACCAGATCCGGATCCATCAGCGCCTGGAACTCACGCGTATCGCGCTTCTCTCGGGCGCGTCGGACCACCTGGAGCGCCTCCAGCAGCTCTGCTGGTTCGACCGGCTTGCTCAGGATGTCGTTCACCCCCGCCCGGATAGCCCGTCGCCACAAGAGATCCGGGTCTTGGGCGGTCAGCAGCACCGTGGCCACCTGGGGCGCCGCGAGCGAGATTGCCGCAGCCGCCGAAAGGCCGTCCATCTCTGCCAAGTGCTCGTCCAGCAGGACCAGATCCGGGAGCAGCTGGGTCGCCATGCGTGCGGCCTCGAACCCGTCCTGGGCCAGACCGACAACCTCTACGTCTTCTTTCTGGCCCAGGGTGTCGAGTATCCGCTCGCCGTCCAGCCCATCGCCAGCGGCCACGACAATGCGGACGCTCTGGTTACCGCCATCGGCCATTACGGGTTCTCCCCAGCCGTCTTCAGGGCAGCATCCGTGTGGGCCGCCGCAGACGCCTCGGTCAGGATCTCGGGTGTCACCAGGATCACGAGCTCGGTGTCCCGCCGCTGCCTGTCCGTGCGCTTGAACAGCTCGCCCAGGATGGGCAGCTGGCCCAGAAGAGGGATCGCGTGCACATTCTTCGTCAACTCGGTCTGGTAGAGCCCGCCGATCACCAGCGTCTGTCTGTCATTCATATGCAGTGTAGTCTGGGCCCTTCGGACGCGCAGCGCCGGCAGCACGATGTTGCTCACGACGATCGCGTTGCCGAAGTCAAGGCTGCTCACCTCTGGGGAGACATTCAGGTCAATGCTCTTGCCATCTCGGCTCACGATGCCCTGGATTGCCAGCCTGACGCCGAACTCTTTCCACTCAACTGTGATGGCCCCCGCAGCGCCGGCGGCCGCTCCCGTCGCTGTCTGCACGACCGGTATGGGAATCTCGCCGCCCACCAGGATGCTGGCCATCTTGCCTTCCGTGACCAGCAGGTTAGGCTCGGCGAGAATACGGGCTCTGTTCGTGGTTTCGAGGAGCTTCAACTGGGCGCTCAGTCCCTCCAGGCGCTGGATGGGACCGCCCTGGTTCACGCCCACCGGCCCGGTGAACGCTTCCCCGAACAGGATGGGCTGATCGTGGGCCGTCCGGGTGACCTGACCGGCTTCCGTTTCCCCGGAAGTGAGACCGCCCCAGGTCACGCCGATCTCGCCCAGGGCGGACCGGTTGATGTCAACCACCTTGACGTGAACCAGGATCTGACGCGGCTCGTAGCTGGGCGCCAAGACGGTGTCGACTACCCCAATCTGGCTTCCCAGCCCGCGGATGATCTGATCGAGGCGTGCCTTTTGCTCCGGCGATGCCGTGCCCTCAAAGAGCAGTACTCGGTCACTGAGGGCACTTACCTTGATCCCCGGGCCCACCGCTGCCTGGATGGCGGCGACATCCAGCGTCGGCCCCTGTGCAGCGGAGCGCGCCCTGATGAGATTGCTGACGCGGGGTGCATAGGCCGCGGCAATCGCTCCTGCCCGGTCGGCCTCGACCGTCGTATCTACGTCCCCCTCAAGCAGGATGATGCCGTTGTGCTCGCTCACCCGGATTCCGGTACGACCAATGGCATCCCTGATCTTGCTGACGGTGTCGGCCATCACCGAGGGCGTGGCAGTGACCACTACCCGGAACTGGTGCTGGCCCTTGTCGTCCCAGACGTAGAAGTCCGTGGCGCCAGGCGCCTTACCGGTCAGCATGATCTGCCTGACCGTCAGCACGACGTAGTCCGCCACGCTTGGGTCGGACACCGCCGCGCGCTTGATGTTCTGGAAGTCCATGATCCTCGAGCCTCCGACCGACACCGACGTGGCAGCCCCAGCCTGCTCGGCCCCGGCGCTGCCTATCATGGCTACCAGCAGAGCCGCCACTATCGTCGCCAGCGCGGCATATCGTCTCGCCTTCTCTCCGACAGAGAACTTGGTCTTCATCTCACTCATGTCGGCAATCCCTGTGGGGTTTGCCTTCCTCCTGTTCAGGTTGTGCGTGGTGTCCACTTCGCCCCGCGGCTCGCGGGGTGCCTACTCAGGGCTAACCGAGACCGTGGACTTCGCAGTCCCGCGAATCGTCTCGACGCTGTCCACCCTCGGCCGGACATTGGGAGTTGGAGACGAGCGGCGAGTGTCGGATGCGCGGCGAATCACGTCGTTCCTCGGTGCCGCCCTTGTACCGGCCAACGTGCCACTGGAGACACCGTTCAACCACAGCTTCGCGCTGTCCCCGGAGCGTCGCAGGGCCAGCCGCAGCTTCCCCTTGGACTCCGCCAGGGTCAGCCTCTCGGCGTCCTCGGGCCTCACCGCCAGGGTGGCGTTGGGCTGCTCCTTCGGACGCGCCGCCCGCTCCCCCAAGGGCTTGCCCACCTCCTCCGGCACAACCTCAGGCCCGATCGCGAGCAGCTCAACATCCTGAAGCACGGTCCTCGTCACCGCGGTGCCGCTCATCCCGTCCAGGTCGAATGTGGCCAGCACATCAACGTGGTCGCCGGCCTTCAGGAATCCGGCGACGCCGATGACGGAGTCCAGTGCCACCGTGACCGCCCGCATACCATCGGGCACCACATAGGCAAGCCCCAGCGAGGCCGTCTGCGGCGCGATCGCCGCCCGGCGCACCGGCTCATCTGTCGCCAGTGGGACGAGGGTCACCCGGCCCACCACCTCTTGCACCGAGCCGGCGCAGTTCGCGGGCACAGCAGCCGCTGGCCTGGTGGTCTCACTCACCATCCCCGGCTCGATCACTGTCCGTGCAGGCAGCTCCCGCGTCGCCACCACCACCGACACTGGCATCGTCATCGCGGCGGCCTGCGACTGCTCCCTATTCAGGAACAGGTAGGACAGCAGAGCAGCCAGCGCCCCAGCGCAGAGGGCTGCGAGTGCCATTGCTCGTCCTGTAAGTCGGAACATAAGGTACCTCCTTCCAAATCTGTTCGCCCAACCGCCTACTCGACAAGGCGGAACATCACGACCCCGGGATTGGACCTGAACCGTCCGACGCCTGGGGACGGTGCAATCAATGAACAGTCTTTGGCCGCTAGGACCGCCGACATTGACTCAGCTCTCGGGGACCGAGCGGGAGCGTGATGCACGATCTCGCGACGGTCCGGGCGACTCCCAATCACGCGCTTAGAGGTCATTACCTGCGCCCTCGTCTACTCTCTCCGCATTACGGCGTCGGCTCTTTGGGGAAGCCGGTCTCCCTGCGCTCCAGTGAGCCAAGAGAAGAAACTCCCGGTGATCAGGTGGTGCGGCCAGTTCACGGTGACCTTGATAAGGCTGCCCACAGGAGCGTTGTTCGCCTTGCCGCCGCCCGCGTCACCGAGGGAATAGGGATAGGTCTGTCCCTGATCCGTTGAGTACTTCAGGGTCGTCGCAAGCTCATTGTGGTTGGGCAGAGACCCACCGACGTTCAGAACGCGCTGCTTGATTTCCGCCACCGGCCTGCCCACAGATGCTTGGCGCGACCCCTCGCGCGCCATCTGTAGCAGAGTCAGCTGGTGCAGCATCACCACGCCGGACTCAAGGATCCCGAGGAGAAGTAGGAGCAGTAGGGGCATCACCAGCGCCATCTCCACCAGCGCCGCGCCCCGCGCTACCCCACGCCGGCACCTCGTCTGCCCGAAACTCACACTCTGCTTCCTGTAACTCGCGCGGCGGTTCTTCATCTCTTCCTCACCACCCCGTCACATCCCCAATGACACAGCTAAGACAGAACCCAAAGCAATCGCAATCGAGTAGGGGATCTTGCCGGCTACTGACCCCGCCGGGATGGCCGTTGAGGTCCCGCCGGCACTCGAGAGCATGGTGGCGACCATCATGTTGACCGCCGTTTCCTTGATCGCCCTGCGCCGAAGCATGCCGACCACTGCCACCGCACCGCCGAACACCCCTGTCAACAGCATCGCCCAGACGGCAAAGTGGAATCCCTTGAGCGCGCCCACTGCGATCAGGAGCTTGATGTCTCCGCCACCAAGGCTCGCAACTCTCGATAGCAGAAGCACTACGGCCAGCACTAATGCCATCCCAGACAGCCGATCCGCCATACCCAGCAGGCCGCCCCCAGCCGCTCCCAGCGCAACACCTGCCGCGGCGACCGGCGCGGTAAGCCAGTTGCGGATCTTGCCCGTACGCAGATCGGTGACAACTGCCACTGCCAGCATCGCAAGCATGACACTCGTCGCTACGATCTCTATCACTTGTCCATGCATCTAGCCGATATCCTTGCTCTCAGTAGATCCAGAAGGCGGGGCCCCGTTGGCAATCCTCTGCTCACATCAACAGTCGCAAGACGCCCCAGCCCGAACGAAGCCCCGCCTCCTTGACGATTTCCCGCGTTCACTGGGTGGGCTGGACCTGCCCGGCTCCCGAAGGAAGCTGCTTCTGCGCGTCGTCAAAAGTCCTGGCGACCTTCTGTCCCAGCGCGGTCACCACCAGGATAGCGACGATGGCGATCAGCGCCAGCATCAGCGCATACTCGACCATAGTCGCTCCCTCTTCGTCGCACCACAGCATCTTGATCCTCTGCAGCATCTCTGTCTCGCTCCTTTCGCTATCTTGGTCGATCGTCGTCGGCGGCGGCGACCCGCGGACTGGCCAAATGGGGGCCTCATCCGTCGAAGGACTGGGGAAGCTGCTGCGAGGGAGACTGCGGTCCGTGGTTGGTGCTTTGCCGACAACGTCAACTACTATCCTAGCCGTGAAGCGTGACAGAGGCAATCGAACCAAAGGCGCGAATTGGGTGGCCGCGAGGCCTAGTACTAAGGATGTATGGGCAGAGCAAGATGCGCTGGCCGACTCGCCGCGGAGCCGCTCAGTCATGCTGTTGGCGGAGCCGTGGTAACCGGCGGGCCGGCATCACCCACATATAGGCGAAATCGGCGTCGAGACTTGACCCACTGGACATGAGAGCCGGAGAATCCAGACGAGGAATTCAGGGACCAGACTGAACTGATTTCGCTAATCCAGGGTGGGTCAGCATTGGGCGCCGATGGTGGGTCAATTCTCGGTGCCGACTGACAAGAGCGATCCCGGAGGC
This sequence comes from uncultured Armatimonadota bacterium, assembly GCA_963716175.1. GTDB lineage: Bacteria > Armatimonadota > Hebobacteria > Hebobacterales > Hebobacteraceae > MFD04408-11. The sequence goes on from OY970296.1 coordinate 25,685, forward strand.
CTCCGCGGCTGGCGTGCTTTTCCTCTGTGACACCCGGGTCGAGCGCATCGTGGTGAGCAATGGCAGGGCAGTCGGGGTGAGCGGGCGGGTGCTCGACCGCGCGACGGGCCGGCCCCGGTTCCGCGCCGAGATCCGGGCGAAGACCGTGGTCGCTGCCGCTGGGGCGCTGCACACGCCCGCGCTCCTCAGGGCGAGCGGAATCGCGCGTGGCAACCCCGCACTGGGCAGACACCTGAAACTCCACCTCTGTGCGAGAGCCACTGGTGTGTTTGACGAGCCGGTTGATGCTTTTCGGGGAGCCTGTCAGGGTGTGTACGTTGATGACTACCTGGGCGAGGGGGTGATGTTGGAGGGGACTTTCAGCGGGCCCTGCTCGCAACTGCCCGGCCTGTTTGGCTTCGGTCCCGGTTTTGCCGCAAAGGCGGCCAGCTACCGCCACATGGCCTGTATCGGGATCCTCACCAGTGAGACGGCGGAAGGCCGAGTCGTGACGGGCATCCGTGGGAAGCCCCTGGTGCTGTACCAGGCATCGCAGCGCGATGCGCAGACAATGCACTGGGCAATGCTGAGGGCCGACCGGATCCTCTTTGCCGCGGGCGCCCGGCAGGTCATCAACGGCAGCTACGCGTTCCCCGAAGCCAACGCTCCGAGCGATCTGGATCGCGCAGGCGCTCTGAGGGTGCGCCCACAAGACCTGCTGATGATGGCCTTCCATCCCCAGGGCACGTGCCGGATGGGAGTGGACCGGCGGCGCAGTGTCGTCCGCGAGAGCGGCGAGTGCCATGACGTGGCATGCCTCTACATCGCGGACGCGAGCGTGTTCGCCAGCTCCATCGGGGTCAACCCGCAGGAGACCGTCTGGGCAGTGGCACACACGGTCGCGCGTCATATCGCTCGAGACGCATTCGACTTGTGAGCACGCCATGCCCACTGCCGCATGATGCAGACAGGTGAGCGTGTGACAGAGCACTGCCCATACCATCGCGCGCCGGCCGGTTGGGAGCCGCCTCGTCCGGACTCCTTCACCGCGGATGGGACCTACGGTGGGTGTCGAGCGCCCGCGAAGCCGGGCCTGGGAGGTCTCTAGCACGGCGGAGGTTAGCTGAGCAACTAGCCACACGCGGGCGGCACCCCGACGGTACGCCTAGCTAAGCATATGTGGGATCTCGGGCCCGCCAGTTTGCTGCCCGTCCGCTCTCCACCGGAGTTCTCAGAGCCGAAGGGCCTCGCTCAGGCGGTTCCATCGCCGCTCGACACCCACAGAGGGGTTCACTCCACAGCATGGTATACCAGAGCATGGCCGGAAGGATGCCGCAGTGACGGCGAGAACTCAACGCCGAGGATGCCCAGGAACCGAGGCCCCTGGCTTCCTGGATGCCCCAGACTGGTTTTGGTACACTTCGCGAAGCGGTGAGCCGGAGGGCGGAGATGAGCGGAACTCGGTGTGGGCAGCTTCTTGTCTTGTCCTGCATGACGATGCTGGTCCTGGGCCTGTGCGGCACATCGCAGGCCGGCCTGCAGGCGATCTGGGCGGTGGATGATGGGGAGAAGGTCTTTCAAGACGATCTTGATCATCCGCTCAAGTCAGGCGGGGCCGGCAACACAGTCTGGGACGGCACGAAGGTCCGGCTGTTTGCGGCGCGCAACGAGATCGTGGCCTTCCAGTTGATCCTCGAGGCTGACGCGGCCGGCACCTCGCAGGTGGATGTGCACGTTTCCGACCTCGTGAATGGAGCTGCCTCCATCCGCGGCAGCCATCCCTTGCCCCCGCCCAACGACTATATGGGAGTGGGGGTGGAGCTGTTCACCGAGCACTACCTCAACATCACCGCTCCCTCCTGGAACAGCCCGTGCGGCGGGTTCTACTGGACCGGGGAGGCGAACCCCTATATCACTGGCAAGATTCCGGACGCGCTGGTACCCTTCTCGGCCCTCTCCGGCAAGGGCGGCGCGCCCTTCGACATCGGGGCGAGCCTGAACCAGGGGGTGTGGGCTGATATCTACGTGCCCCGGGACGGAACGCCGGGCATCTACTCCGGCACCATCAGCGTGTCGGTGCAGGGCAGCCCTGTGGCAACGATCCCGCTCGAGGTGGAGGTGCTCGACCTCACGCTCTCGGATGAGAACCACTACAAGTCCATGGTGTTCTACAGCCGCGAGAGCATCCTCGAGCGACACGATACCGGCTACTGCACACCGGAGATGTGGGACATGGTGCTGGACTACCACCGCATGGCTCACCGCCATCGGCTCGAGCTGATCGGGTGCGGCGACTGGACAGAGACGGAGCCGCTGACGGGAACGCTCACCGGCGAAGCATTCACCTCCGCCCACAACTACGACGGACCCGGTGAAGGGGTTGGCAACTCGCTCTTCTGCGTCAACACCTACGGCGTCCAGTTCCCAGATGATGAAGCCAGCTACCGGAGCGAGTCCGACAACTGGGTGAACTGGTTCACCACCAATGCCCCGGAGGACATCGAGTACTTCTTGTATCTGTGCGACGAACCGGGCCCTGATATGTACCCGTGGATCGAGGAGCGAGCAAGCTGGATCCACAACAACCCCGGGCCCGGGCACCACCTCCCGGTGTTCATGACCCGGGCGCCGATTGACTCCCTCATCGGCTCCATTGACATCTGGTGCTGCCAGGCGCCATCCTACTACCCCGACGACGTCGCCGCCGCCCAGGCGAGAGGCGAACGCGTCTGGCTCTACGCCGGGAACCGCCCTCAGACGCCGGCCGACGCCACAGATGAGTACGGCATCGCCTTCCGCCTCAAGCCCTGGATCGCCCACAAGTGCGATGTCCCGCGCTGGTTCACCTGGGAGAGCACCCACTACTACAACAACCAGAACGAGATAGACCCTGGCGGACGCAAGAACGTGTGGGTGAACCCCATCACCTTCTCGGAGGACATGGGAGGCGGCACCCCTTGCCCGGCTGGCACGGGCAACGGCGATGGCGTGCTCTTCTACCCCGGACAGGACGCGCTCTTCCCGGAGGAGGATCGCAACTATCCTGGGCCGGTCAGCTCCATCCGGATGAAGATGTACCGGCGCGGCATCCAGGATGTGGAGTACATGTGGCTGGCGGAGCAATCCGGTCATGCTGGAGAGGTCCAGACCCTCCTCGCCGGCCTGCTGCCCAATATCATGTGGGAGGCGCAGGCGGTTCCCACCTGGTCCAATGCCAACGCTGACTACGAAGCTGCTCGGCGCCAGTTGGCAGACCTGATACTGCAGCCGGCGGCGCCGGTGGTGCTGGAGGCGCACCCCAACGAGCGGGCACAGGGGCGCGCGGCGGGAGCGGGCGGCGCTTCCCTGGGCGGACCGTATTGGGTGGATCCCATAAACAAGCTCGTCGCAGTCTACTGGTGGAAGGAGTATCGCTTCGCCGCCAGCGGGGTGCTGTGGGTGCAGGTGTGCGCACAGAACTGGGCCGGCACCCAGAATGGCGACGGGGACGACGACAACACGAAAGTGGCGGTGAACGGGGTGGCGCTGGCGGACTACGATGGCATTCAGAACGGGGCTCCCGGGGGGTGGCAGTGGATCGGGGCCACCGAGGCGGGCCAGCGCTGGACGCTGCGGTTCCTGGCCGTGGGGGCCCCTGGGATGCAGAGCGTGAAGATCGCCGCGGACCAGGCGCCGGTGCTGTGGTGGGTGAAGGTGACGGACCTGGAGCCATATGAGATCATCCCCCCGTAGCAGCACGCGCGGCGTGTCTGGGTGACGGGTACGCTGCCGAAGCACCGGAAGGTCAGGCCGCGGCCGCGAGTGGAGAGCGGGTTGCCTGCAGCAAAGGCCGGGGCCTGGGCTGCCGGGGCCGGCCTGTGGTTGCGGCCTCGTGTGGGTGCCGGGCGCTGGTAGGACCACTGCCGTAAACCTCGTGCGTCCCTAGGCTGTCTCCTCTGGCTGGTCAGGCGGCGAATTCATAGATGTGGGTGTCAAGCGCCGATGGAACCGCTCAGCAGAGCTTCTTCTGCTCTCGGCGCGTGACTGGAAATCGGATGGGCGCGCCAATGCTGGTGCAGCAATCCCACATATGTTTAGCTGGGATTGTGGTGGCGGTGCCGCCCCTTTGTGGCCCGCTGTTGCCCAGCCCTTTGCCTTACCGCCGGTGTTCCAAACCGGTTCCATCGTCGCCTGACACCCACAACCGGTCTCAGATCATAACTGAAGGGAGTCAGCCTGAGCCATCCCAGCACCCGCCTGGAACGGTCCTACGGGCCCTCGACACACGCAGAGTGCCGCGGGATTGCGCCGACCAGATGTCGGATGGGGATCTCGTGGTGGAGTGCGAGCAGTTCCTCGGCGGGCTGCTGAACTCGTACTCTCGCAAAGCCGCGTAACCGACGCGAACATCGCAGTGTTCGATCAGGGGGAAGTGGACGGCGTTGGCGCGGCCGCGGACTCGTCATCCCAAGGCTGGCCTGCGCCGTGATCATGTCTTAGGCTGCCATCGTTGCACAGCCGTCCGCTCCCTCTGCATCGCGCCGATGGATTATTGGATAGCACGCGCGCGGGCAGGGCCTCTGAAAGTCACCCCAGCCCCTGCTTCCAAAGCCGGATGCTGCCACCCCATTGGCCATCACCCTGTCATCGAATCGGTCCGCATGCCTCCCGGGCAGCACCGATGAGTTATTGGACATGACGCCCCCCACGCATCTGCCGAATCCATCCCCAAATGGGTTTCGGAATACTACGGGTTGACATAAGCATCTTGTATCGGACTAAGGCTGCCATCGTCGCCAAGGCAGCGTAGAGCCCGCCGGGCCAGGAGTCTCTTGCATCAGGGCGTTGCCCTGATGCAAGAGACTCCGTAGACCTCTCGGCCCGCCCGGGCAGCCGACACCCGCACCGACCTCAGTCTACGGTCACCACACGTCTGGTGTTCAACGACTCTATCCCGGCTGCGATGACCTTCTGCGCCGCCAGCCCGTCGGCCCCGGAGCCATCGATCTCCTCTGGAGCCACGCCAGCCGTTACCTGCGTCAGGAAGCAGTGTATGCGCTCGCGGAAAGTATCCTGGAAGTCGCGGTACCCCCCGAACACCGGATTCGTGTAGACCGACTTGACTAGATCGCCGGCCGGGTAGAAGGTGGCCTGGCGCCACATATCCTCAGCCACGAACCTACCCTTGAGGCCGGCCACTTCGCAGCGTTCCATCGGATGTCCGCGAGCGATGTCGTAGCTGCTCGTGAGATGGCCCACCATGCCGTTCTTCAGCTCGAGGTTGAACGATGCGGTTGACCAGATGTTTCGCCCTGGCGCTTTCATCGCGAAGCATTGCACCGCCGCGATGTCGCCGCAGAAGTACCGGATCATGTCAACCGAGTGCGGGTTCAATGCCTTCATGTGAAAGTATGGCGACTCGAAGCTCTCCGGCCGGCCGATCCAGAGCGCCATATTCACGAAGAGGAGGCTGCCAACCCGACCCTCATCGAGCCACTGCTTGGCCAGCCGCGCCGCGGGTGTGAACCGGTGGTTGAAGTCAATCCCGAAGCAGCGGCCCTTCTCGCGCGCTACCCGCACCATCTCTGCCGCTGTGTCTACCTCGTTGCAGATCGGCTTCTCGCACAGCACGTGACAGCCGGCCTGCAAGGCCTCGATGGTGGGTTCATAGTGGTCGCTGGCATACTCGTAGCCACCGGTGGTCACGCTGCAGAGGTCGGGGGCGAGCCGGGAGAGCATCTCCTCTGCACGAGTGAACCATGGCACGCCTAGTCTCTGCCCGGCGCGCTTCGCCCTCTCGGGGATGATGTCGCAGACGCCGACCAACTCCGCCAGTTCATCGGCCTGGTAGATATCCGAGTGCAGGTTACCGATCGGACCCATCCCTATCACGCAGACGCGCAGCATTGCTATCCTCTGGCGCGGCTCCTCTGGCGCGGCACTGGCCTATAGCCGAGCTCACGCATGTCCTCGACCAGGAAGTCGAAATCATGCATCCCTTGGTCGGTCTTCCAGCGCCCGATGGGATCACGATTCACGACGATCTTTGCGAGCGGGATCCCCAGGAACTCCCCCAAGCTGCGCAGGGTTGTGTTCTGCCTCAGGACGAAGTCCTCGAACCGCACCTGAATCGCGTGCCGGGGGGTCGGGGTCGCCTTGACGATTTCACGCTGATACTTCCAGCTAATCGCTCGCATCAGCCTGATGCTTTCCGGCTTGTCGTAGGGAACGCCGAAGTCAGAAAGGTCGTCCGTCAGGTGAGAGCCGATCACGGAATCGCGGGGATCGCGGACCCAGTGGATGTAGCGCGCCTCCGGGAACATCCGCACGATCCACGGGTAAACCAGCGTCGTTTCCGGCAGCTTCCATCCCTTGTTCTCGGCCCTGCTGCCTAACACGGACGCCAGGTACGATTCCACCAATCGCGTGAAGGCGGGGTCAATGGGTGCCGTGTGAAGCCCAGAGAAATCCCACGCCGCCCCCCCTTTGTGGACGACCGAGCGCGCCATCACCCGGCACGCTGCGTAGAAATCGTCGGCCGGCACCAGGTCGCCGGAGGGGTTGAGACGCGAGCCCATATACACGCCGCTGGCATATAGCGTGTGCGACATGACGCGGGTCCCTGAGTGACCTCTTCCGATCACGGTGACCATCATGGTGGCGCCCTACAGCTCCTTCGCCCCGCGCTGTCTGCGCAGTTCGGCGGCTGTGGCCTGCAGCTTCTCCGCCATCTGGGGTGATCCGATGTGGAGCGTGTCGTAGGCTTGCTGCGAGGTGGTGAAGGGCTCTCCATGGCCATGCCAATTCAGATTGGTGAAGATCGGATTGCGTCTGCCCGTCTCCTTCTCCCGCCGCGCGATGTGCGCGTTCATGCGACTCAACAAAGTCTTCACGATCTCGGGCTCGTGCTTCGCTAGGTTGTGATCCTCGCCAAGATCGATGACGAGATTGTAGAGTTCGATCTTCGGCATGAAGTGGAAATCCGGCTCCAGCGCCTGGATCAGCTTCCACTCCGGGGTGTGCCACCCGTGCTTGCGCATCCAGGTGGCCTCGGTGAGGTAGAACTCCGGCTCCTGGCGGCGCGGCCTGCCCCTCATCAACGGCACCAGGCTGCGCCCATCGAAGCGGATCTTGGTCTTTATGCCCAGCAGCTCCAGAATAGTCGGCATGATATCCTTCATCTGGACGTAGTCCCGGAACCGCTGACCGGCAGGCACCTTGCCGGGGCAGACGAAGGCGAGCGGGACGCGGATGGTGCACTCGTAGAGCCCATGGTGATCGAACCAGCACTCATGATCGTAATGCGTTTCGCCGTGGTCCGAGTCAATCACAATAAGCGTCTTGTCCGCGATCTCGAGCGAGTCCAGGGCGGCGAGGAGGTTGGCGATGCACGAGTCCATGTAAGCGACTGCCCCGTCGTATTGGGCGACGATGTAACCTTTGTCGGTGCAACCCGGGGGAAACCAGCTTGCGAAGAAGTCACAGAAGGGCCTGAACGCCATCACCGGATCTAGCGAATGGTTCTCCGGATCCAACTCGTCGCCGCCGTAGAACATCCGGTCGAACGGCCGGGGCGGCAGATAAGGCGCATGTGGGTCCATGTGGCGGAGGAACAGGAAGAAGGGCTGGTCCTCTCCCGCCAGCCGCCCCAGTTCAGGGATGGCGACTTGGTTGAGGTTCTCAGCCTTGTGGCTCCGGCCTTCCTCCCATGATCCCCAGCCGCTGAAATCGAGGTACTCGTGGAAGCCGCGTGAGGCTTGGTTGCCGCTGAACCCGACGCAGGTGGTGTGGTAGCCGTTCTCGCCCAGCACTTCTGCGAGTGTGGTCAGGTGCTCGCCGAGCGGCCCCTGGTGTCGCAGCGCCACCACATCCGTTCCGAAACAGTCCATGCCCGTGAACATGGACCCATAGCCCGGAGTAGTGGGGATCGAAGGGCTGAACGCGTTCTCAAATACACAGCCGGCGCCTGCAAGCCTGTCAATGTGGGGCGTCGTCAGCCGATGGTACCCGTACAGGCTCATGTGATCGGCACGCAGGCTGTCGATGCCAAGAAGCAGCAGGTTCGGTCTCTTCCGCACAGAGATCCGTCTCCTCATGGTGGGCGCCAAATCTACCCCCGATCAGCGCGCGCCGAGCGCCTTCAGGCACGCGTTGATGTAGCCGTAGCTCTCGGCCGCAATGGCCGCGACCTCGGCCAACTCCAGTTCGCCGGCACCGATCACCTCCAGGCAGACCGGCCCGTTATACCCGCCCTCCACCATCACCTTGCAGTAGGCGAAGAGGTCAATATCCCCGCGCCCGCAGGCCTGATCTTGCGCCCTCCCCGGCCCTGGGCCCTTGCCGAGGCAATCGCGGATGTGAATGTGCTTGGTTCGGCTCAGCACCGATCGCAGCGCCTCCGCGGGGTCCTCGCCTGCCCGCCAGATGTGACTTGGATCCATGTCAATGCCGAAGGCTGGAGATGCGATCTTCTTCATCGCTGCCAGCGTGGTCGGCGTGTTGTCTATGCAGGCGCCGACGTGCGCCTTCACGCACAGCGTCACTCCCCACTGCTCCGCTTTCTCCGACATACGCGCGATCAGGTCAGTCTGGCGATCGAAGTCCGCCTGCGACCCGCTCTTGCCACCCGGCCCGATGTTCACCACAGGGATCCCAATCGCGGCCGCCGCCTCGAAGGCCTTCGTCAGTCGGTCCTCGTCCAGCGCCGCCTCCTCCATGGACAGGAACTCGAGTCCGTTGCCGGCGGCGATCTGCTTGAGCCCCGCGGCCTGCTCGCGCCACCGATCCAACTCCAGATGCTCACACATCCCCTTGATGGCCGACACCTCTACCCCGTCGTAGCCGGCCAGCTTGATGTACTTGGCGGCCGTGGCGAAGTCACTGTTGCCAAAGAGGACGGAGTTGACGCCGAGCCTGAGCATCGCGCGCTCCCTTCCTACCTGCGGAGTCGCAGCCGTTCCCTGATACACGACCCTCATTAGAGGTCAACAACGGCGTGCGTCTCCCAGGACTTGATCGCTGCCTCGATGATGCGCTGCGCCTTCAGCCCGTCTTCGCCGGAGCCGTCAATCCGGTCGTACGGGGTCTTGGCTTCGATCTGGTCAATCCAAGCCCCGATCCGGCTCCTGAAGGTCTCGCCGAACGCGCGCATACCCCCTAGGTACTTGTGGCTCTCAGATTCGATGCTATCGCGCGGGTAGAACTGCAGGTCCTCACAGGCGTCCTCAATCACGAATCGGCCTTTCGAGCCGATGACTTCGCAGTGCTCGAGGCCGTACGAGCCGCCGGCATCGTAGCTGCCCGTCAGAGTGCCCACCACGCCGTTTTCGAAGTGCAGCAGCGCCTGGCAGTTCGAATAGGTAATGCGACCGTCGCCCTTCTTCAGGAAGCACGCCACACTCTTCACGTCGCCGCAGAAGTATCGCATCACGTCGAAGGAGTGTGGATGGAGCGCTCGCATATGGAACCACGGCGAGGTCTCGACGGGGTTGTTGATCCACATCCGCATGTTGATCATGTATAGCGTCCCTAGGCGGCCCCCCGTGACCCACTCCTTCGCGCGCACGGCGGCGGGAGTGAACCGGTGGTTGAGGTTGATGGCATAGGGGACTCTCTTGTCCCTGGCCAGGGCGACCATCTTCTCGCCCTCGTCAATGCGATTAGAGATGGGCTTCTCGCCGAGCACGGGGACGCCCGCCTCGAGTAACTCGATGGTCGGGGTGAAGTGATCGCCGCCATTCTCTTCACCTCTCGTGCACATGCTGCACGCGTCGAGCTTGATCCCATCCGACAACAGCTCCCTGACGCTATAGAAGGCCTTTCCACCGAACTTCGCCGCCGCGGCGTCGGTCTTCTCGTGGACGATGTCGCAAACCGCTACGACCTCGGTCTTCGGATTACCTTGATAGACTCCGGCGTGAATGCTGCCGATGTTGCCAACTCCCACGATCCCGATCTTCAGGGGCATCTTTGCGCTCCCTCTTCCACGCCGCGGTGTCCAGAAACTCATCTGGCTCCAGCGCGGTACTGGAGCCGCGCTCGTCGTATTCTCTGCGATCACTGACGCTCCTCTTCTGGAGAGGCCGAGAGGGTGAGCACGAGTTGTGTGTCCTCCGCTAGAATGGGACAGGAATGGGGGCAAGGCCTTGCGCATATGGACGTCATGTCCGACAACTCATCGGCGCCGCCCGGAAGGGATGCGGGCCGGTTCATCGACGGGATGATGGACTGCAGAAGGGCGCCATCCGGCTTCGGATGCAGGGGCTGAGGTGACGGTCAGAACATCTGACCGCGCGACTGAGGGCGCCGGTGGCGTTGCATGCCCCAGCGTTCCCGGGTGAGCAGCACACGCGGTACGGACTACGCGGCCTTGCGGTAGTAGGAGTTCAGCAACCCTCCCAGCAACTGCTCGCACTCCACCACGAGATCCCCATCCGACATCTGGTCGGCGCAATCCCGCGGCACTCCTCCTGCCGCTCGGCGCTCCGGTATTCGGTTGGCGATCCCCTGATGCGGACGATGGCCATTGAAGAAGCCGACATAGGCCCTGAGGGCGCGCCGCAGGCTGCTCACGCCGAAGAGAATGAGCTGCTCCAGGCACTCCCCGGTGACACTGCCCACCCACCATTCCGCATGGGCGTTGGCATCAGGGGCGCGAAACGGGGTCTTCACCACGTTCGTATGGGCCGTGGTGAGGACCGCATCGAAGTCCCAGGCCAACAGCTTGTCCCGATCATGCAGCACATAGCGGGGCGCGATCCCCAGATCCTCGCACGCCATCAGCAGGTTGCGGGCCATCTGCCCCATCCACAGGCCGTTGGGAGAGAAGGTGGCTTCCGCCAGCAGGATCGGGCGCGTGCTCAGGTGCAGCACGAACCGTGACCGAGCCTGACAAGGCCGACGGTTTTCAGGTTTCCTTTGCCTCGCCCTAGCTCTCGGACCCCACGGGAGGCATGCCTGGAACATCAGGTCCGGTTGCTGGCTTCTCGGCAGTCTCCTGACCAGGTTTCGCTTCAGTCCCGCTCTCTTTCAGACCCGAGGCTTTCGGCAGGAAGTGCTGGGTGAGTGTGCCCGCGAGGGCATTGAAGATCCCTCCCTCGCCCGGAGCAAATACCTGAGGAACGATCGGATTCTTGCTGTCGCTCAGCGCAAGGATGGCATTGACTACCGCGGTCGGACCTTGCCCGAGGGCTTCCACCTGCGCTTTATAAGCTTCAGCGCGCGCCATGCCGACTGCTCGGACTTCCGCACCCTTCGCGGTTCCGGTTTCGCGAATGAATGTAGCTTCACCGTCCGCTTCGGCCCTACGCGCGTTTGCCCGGTTGATGTTGATATCGACGCCGACCTTGGACTTGGCCAATTCCGCCTGCATATCAGCGGTTCCCCGTGCGTTCTCGGTCTGGATCCGCTCGTCCTGAGCCGATTTCTGCATCTGGAAAGTCTCGATTTCCTGCTTGGCAACAGCGCGGTTGGTTAGGACAGTTACCAGTTGAGCGGGGAAGATGACGTCTTGGATGAAGACCCCGGGGATTTCAACATCGTATCTGCCCAACTGCTCTTTGATATAGGAGAAAGCCATTTCTTGGACTTGCTGGCGTTCTTCGATGAATTGGATGGCTGGCATCCCCTGGAGCTTCTCCCTGAAGTAATTGCCAACGGCCGCTTGAAGAACCTCACTGACGAGGTTCATCATGGTCTTTACTTTGGAGATGACAAACGGCGCCTTGACGTCAGGCACATGAATCTGGACTTGGAGATCGATCTTGAAGACAAAACCTTCGTTGCTCTTGGCTTCGATTGACTGGAGTCTTTGGTCCAGATCATGAGCCATGGAACTGGCTTCGGCCCAATTGAGGGTCAGAATTGCCGTCGGGACGATCTCGGCCTGGTAACAATGGGGATTGATGGGGTACTTCCCGGTTCTCAACGGCTCTTCCCAGACGCCCCGGTGTCCGGGCTTGACGATGCTGCCATGCTTGAAGGTTTCGCCGGAGACATCGACCGTGGGCAAGCCAACATAGGCCTTGATAACCGCGACCTCACCTTGCTCGACGACGAGCATGGGGACGATCTCGACGCGGACAAGGAAGGGATTGAGGTTGTAAGCACCGTAGAGGAGAACATCGTGCTGAAGGCCGATCTTGCCTCCATGGTCAAGGAAGGCCTGGAGGTCTTGATAGTTGTTGTGCTGGTCGTTTTTGCTGGCTAAGACGGCTTCGACAAGCTTCTGACCAGTCGCGCCACCCCCTTCGAGTTCGGCAATGTCCGCGAATCCGCCCAGACGACCGGCAATATCGTTTTGGGTCAATGGCTGTCCTTCGAGCGTTGTCACGACGCCGATGACATCCCTCATGCGTTCGCCTTCTCCTCTTTGTGTGGGGGTGATGACGGTGACATTGAGGTTCTCCGGCGCCAGGCCGAATGCTTCGCAGGTCAGACCTCGATGCGCCACGCGCTGCAGTTCGGGGTCAACCGGGATTCCGTACACCTTTCGTTTGGTGATCACCAGGAAGGCGATGGGATGGATCGGCAATAGGGATCCGGGTGGAAGGACGGGCCGTTGCACCCCTTTCTCGCCCTCGCTGCCGATGAAGCTCCGGAGATCGGTGAAGTTGCCGAATGCGGGTTGGAACCGGGCCGATTTCGCTCCGATTGGCAAGGGCTTGCCAACCTGGGCGATCACCACCCCAATCTCGCCCGCAGGCACTTGAACCCAAGGACGTTTCTCGACGGCATAGATGATCCAAAAGGCCAAACGCCAGCCTGGCATCAGCAGATCCGCCTGATAGCCCGCCTCACCCTGAAGAGCGATGGGGTTATCTTCCGTCAGCTTCCGCAATCCAAACCGCTTGATAACTAAACCGACTTCGTTTGGACCGATGCGTCGGATGGAGGGGATCGCCAAGAGCAGAAGGACAATCACGCCCAGGACTGTCCAAAGAAGCGGGGCCGCGACCGGAGCCGTTTCCATTTCCATCTCCCTTTGGCCAGGATTTCCTAGCCCGACAGGCTTTCGGCTTCTTTGTACTCCGCAAAAACCGTCTTGTCCAGGAACTCATCTGGCTCCCAGGATCCTCATGGAGCCTCTCTAGTGGTATTCTCTCGCGCTTCGCGCGAGACCTGGTCACGGCGTGATGGTGAACTCGGGCTGAAGGTCGAGTTCCTGGAAGACACCGGGTTCGTGCTCCACGCTTACCACGAGGGTGTAGAGGCCCGCCGGCAGTTCGCCGGGTATATCCCACCAGACTGCGTAGTAGGGGACGCCTGACGACCAAGCCGTATCCCTCGCCGCGTTGAGGTCGTGCTCTGTAAGTGAGGCCACTCCGGCGCGAGCCACAGGCCCGCGCAGATCAAAGCGCACATCGAACGAACCGTCACCGGCCGCCAAGTTTGGGCCCAGGCGCGCCGCGTCGAAGACGACGTAAGCATAGCCGGGCTCCGATGCTGGCCCGCCGCTGCGTGAAGACCACCCGTTGTAGGTGGCGGTCCCCGGGTTGACCGCGGTCACGGCCGGACCTCCCAGCACTACAGGATTGCCGGTAGGCATCACAAAGGCCCGCCACATGTAAACCGCCATCTGGCCTCGGCTCACCGGATCGCCAGGCCGATAGGTCCTGGTATCAAAGCCTTGGACGATGCCGTGGGCCACGCAGCACTCGATCTCGTTATAGGCCCAGTGGTCGGTGAGCACGTCCTTGAAGCTGGGTTCGGGCGGGCCGTCGGGAACCTTGGTGCCTCCCACCAGCGCGCGGGATATGTAAGCCGCCATCGCATCTCGGTTCACAATCATAGCGGGCCGGTACGTTCCGTCATTGAAGCCTTGCACCACTCCTGCCCGGGCCAGTCCTTCGATCTCGGCCCAGGCCCAGGAGTCGGCCTGGGTGACGTCCCTGAACCGCCCTTGGTACGGCGCGGTAGGCAGCTTCAGGGCGCGCAGGATGTAGACCGCCATTGCATCCCGCGCCACCAGGATAGCTGGACGGTAGGTTCCGTCGTCATAACCTCTAACCACGCCGGGCACCCGTCCTGCGAGTTCCTCTATATGGAAGCGTGCCCAGGAGGCATCATGGCCCAGGCCAGGCTGGATGTCAGAGAAGCGGCTGATCACAACGTCCTCAGAGACCAGACCTCCCTTCCACGGAACCTCCCCACGCGAGAGCTGCCACCCGCAACCCAGTCCGTCCGGTACACCTGGCGATGTCGTCGTTACTGGTAGATCATAACTCAGCGTCGTCAGCGGCGGGGCTACCGTTGAGAAGTCGAACGTGCATGTCGCCCCAGGCAGGACCTCTGCTTCCAGGGGGACGGAGGCGACGCCCCAGCGGTCCATACTGCCCCGGGCCTCAAGGTGGTATCCTTCCCCCGGCCGCCATGTGAAAGCATCAAGGTTCTGGTAGGTGATGGAGGTATTCGCAGCCTCCCCCCAGCTAAGGCTAAGGGGCAGAGACCTTGCTGTCACCTCACTCGATCCGGGTGGCACGGACTGAACGGCGAGCGTGACCGCGCCACTGTCGCTGGCTGGGTTCGGTCCGTCGCAGGTGGCGGTGACTGTGAGCGTGATGCTCTCCTCGCTGTCTGTGGTGTTGGCTGGAGCAGTATAGGTCGGATTCTGGAGGCTCGGGGAAAGCGAGAAGCTTCCTCCCGCGCCTCCATCAGACCAGGACCAGGACGCGATAGTATGCCCGGAGCGGGTGTCCGCAGCTGTGGCGGAGAGGGTGGCGGTCCCGCCAGAGGCAACAGCAGCAGGGACAGCAGACGCGCTGACCACCAGAGAGTGCGCCACCGGCTGCACGACCAAGAGGGTGGAGTTGCTGGCGCTGAGCGGCTCAGGTCCGTCGCAGGTGGCGGTGACTGTGAGCGTGATGCTCTCCTCGCTGTCCGCGGTGTTGGCTGGAGCAGTATAGGTCGGATTCTGGAGGCTCGGGGAAAGCGAGAAGCTTCCTCCCGCGCCTCCATCAGACCAGGACCAGGACGCGATAGTATGCCCGGAGCGGGTGTCCGCAGCTGTGGCGGAGAGGGTGGCGGTCCCGCCAGAGGCAACAGCAGCAGGGACAGCAGACGCGCTGACCACCAGAGAGTGCGCCACCGGCTGCACGACCAAGAGGGTGGAGTTGCTGGCGCTGAGCGGCTCAGGTCCGTCGCAGGTGGCGGTGACTGTGAGCGTGATGCTCTCCTCGCTGTCCGCGGTGTTGGCTGGAGCAGTATAGGTCGGATTCTGGAGGCTCGGGGAAAGCGAGAAGCTTCCTCCCGCGCCTCCATCAGACCAGGACCAGGACGCGATAGTATGCCCGGAGCGGGTGTCCGCAGCTGTGGCGGAGAGGGTGGCGGTCCCGCCAGAGGCAACAGCAGCAGGGACAGCAGACGCACTGACCACCAGAGAGTGCGCCACCGGCTGCACGACCAAGAGGGTGGAGTTGCTGGCGCTGAGCGGCTCAGGTCCGTCGCAGGTTCCCGTGACCGTGAGACAGATCGTGATGTCAGAACCCGTTAGGTTCTCGGGTGCGCGATACTGCGGGTCCGAAACCGCGGCGGAGGGCGAGAAGCTTCCTCCCGCGCCTCCATCAGACCAGGACCAGGACGCGATAGTATGCCCGGAGCGGGTGTCCGCAGCTGTGGCGGAGAGGGTGGCGGTCCCGCCAGAGGCAACAGCAGCAGGGACAGCAGACGCGCTGACCACCAGAGAGTGCGCCGCCGGCTGCACGACCAAGAGGGTGGAGTTGCTGGCGCTGAGCGGCTCAGGTCCGTCGCAGGTGGCGGTGACTGTGAGCGTGATGCTCTCCTCGCTGTCTGTGGTGTTGGCTGGAGCGCTATAGGTCGGATTCTGGAGGCTCGGGGAGGGCGAGAAGCTCCCTCCCGCGCCTCCATCAGACCAGGACCAGGACGCGATAGTATGCCCGGAGCGGGTGTCCGCAGCTGTGGCGGAGAGGGTGGCGGTCCCGCCAGAGGCAACAGCAGCAGGGACAGCAGACGCACTGACCACCAGAGAGTGCGCCACCGGCTGCACGACCAAGAGGGTGGAGTTGCTGGCGCTGAGCGGCTCAGGTCCGTCGCAGGTGGCGGTGACTGTGAGCGTGATGCTCTCCTCGCTGTCCGCGGTGTTGGCTGGAGCAGTATAGGTCGGATTCTGGAGGCTCGGGGAAAGCGAGAAGCTTCCTCCCGCGCCTCCATCAGACCAGGACCAGGACGCGATAGTATGCCCGGAGCGGGTGTCCGCAGCTGTGGCGGAGAGGGTGGCGGTCCCGCCAGAGGCAACAGCAGCAGGGACAGCAGACGCGCTGACCACCAGAGAGTGCGCCGCCGGCTGCACGACCAAGAGGGTGGAGTTGCTGGCGCTGAGCGGCTCAGGTCCGTCGCAGGTGGCGGTGACTGTGAGCGTGATGCTCTCCTCGCTGTCTGTGGTGTTGGCTGGAGCGCTATAGGTCGGATTCTGGAGGCTCGGGGAGGGCGAGAAGCTTCCTCCCGCGCCTCCATCAGACCAGGACCAGGACGCGATCTCGTGCGGTCCGCTATCACTCGCGCTTGCGCTCAGCACGGCGCTCCCAGCGGACGCCACACTCCCCGGCGAGACCGAGGCCGTGACGGATAAGGTGTGTGGGACCACCGTGACTGTGACGGTGTCGCTGGCGGCCTGAGTCCCACTATCCGTAACGGTCAACGTATACGTGGTGGTGGCACTCGGAGACGCTACCGGTTGCACGACATGAGGGGCATCAATCCCGGTACTCGGTGACCACGAATAGGAGTAGGGAGGCTGTCCACCGGAGGCAGATCCGCCCAACACAGTGGAGTCGCCCGGTGTTATGATCCTGCCGGGCCCCGCTTCGGCAAACAGCCGTGGGATGACGAGTACCCCTACAGTATCGCGGTCCGTTCCCCCGGAGCTGTCGGTCACGGTGAGCGTGTAGAGGGTCGTGCTGTCCGGCGATGCCGCAGGATGGGCGACGGCCGGATTGCTCAGGCCCGCCGTTGGTGACCACGAGTAGTGGTAGGGAGTTACCCCGTTGGATGCGGACCCCTCGAGTGTAGTGGACTCCCCGGCGATGATGGTCTCGTCGGGGCCCGCTTCAGCCATCACGGTTGATGCCGCCGTGTACGTGTAGCCGAGCGCCTTGACGCCCGACACTACCTGCTTCAGGTAATCGATGTCGTAGTCGGGGTGGAAGTACGCGCTCGCCCAGCCGTCCCGTACCACCAGGCTCTTCTGGGCGGCCCTGACGATGTCTTCCGGAAACCGCGCGGGACAGTCGTAGAAAGGAACCGGCTCGACATTGCCCAAGTTCTCGGGCAGGATCCTCTGGTTATACACGTCGCGCTCAATCACATAGGGGTAGAACTGCCCGGCGTAATCCGCGCCATCCGAAGTGAAGTAGAGCACGCGACCCGCGATGAGGTTGAACCGATGACCAAGCTCAACCGAGTCCAGGCTCGAGGCCAGGTAGTGCGGCGTTTCCCAGGCGATGGGAGCGAACCCGCACGCCGCTAGCTCTGCGAGTGCCTGGTCGATACGTCCATTCACCCAAGCGACCGAGTCTTCGGGCAGCGGGCCAATAAGCTCGGTGTCGCCTGCCGCCTCGTTCCATACTGACCGGAGGAATTCGCAGTCATCCCCTGTCATGCCATCGTAGGGGTTGGGAGTACTGTCGTACTGATGGGTGTAGCCATGGTCAATGATCTGGCCTCCTCGGGAGACCATATACTTGAGCGCATTCACAACTGTGTGTGACTGAGAGAGGCGCACCGTCTGGGGAGTGCCGTTCACAACCCCCAGAGGGTCATTGAAGACCGGGATGGTGGCGACTTCAAACGGTGCTCGCTGCGAAGCAAGATAATCGGCCACTGACTTCAGATCGGAACTGTGGGCGATGGGATCCACATCTTCGATTCGAATCAGAGCGCGGTGGCTCGGCGCGTGGTCTATGCCCACGATGTCGTGGATGAGATCGCAAAACACGAGGTAGCGGTCCTCTTCGGATACATAGCTGAACGGCGAATCGGCGAAGTACCAAAGGTTCCCCGAGTGGACCACATATGGCCACGAGGCCCCCGGCTGAGCATCTGTAGCCGGACGGTAGGCGATGGCCTTCACCTCGGCAAGGTTGGGATCCAGGATCATAGTCGCGCCCACATCCGGGTCCGCGAGGTCCTTCACAAGGGACTCTTCCTTGTACTGGACCTCGGGGAAGCCACTGCTGTCCACCCCGGCGAACTGGAATCCATAGCGCCCACTGAAAGCAGGATCCCAGTACCCGGCGTCATTCCAGGCGATCTGCCAGAGGTTGTAACTGAACCAGCAGACCGTCCGCTCTGTCGCCATCACGTCGGACAAGAACGCGCTGGGCAACGGATTATCGAACGCAACTCCCAGGTAGAACGTGACCGCGTAGTTCTCCACCTCGCCAGCGGTGTAGCTCTCCACCGGTTCCAGCGTCCACGCCATGGGGAAATGCCCTAGCAGATTTGCGACCTGCAAGGCATGAAGCTCGCCTAGCCAGGCGCAGGGGGGTGCCGAGTCGTACAGAATGAGGGCCGAAACCGGGTGCTGTGGCGGAGGTCCTGCCGCTCTGGCCGCCGAGTGACCTAGGGCCAAACAGCTGAGCAGGATGAGGCCCAGCCATCGCGCTCGTCCCGTTGTCGTTCCCAAAGCACTCAGGTTAGAGCGCATTTCATAACCTACCGGCTGGCTGGCCGCACCACGCCCTCGCATGAAATGCGCCTGCCACTGCCTGACGTCGTGCAGTGCTGTTTCATAGCCTCCCATGGGAAGGTTATGAAACAGCTTCTAGTCAACTTCCGCCCAGCGACCCTCTCGGACCTGCCCTAAGCCCCGAAGCGGCTCGCCTTCTTGGTTCAGCGGGAATCAGCTCTGTTCTTTATCGCCCAAGCCATCCCGCTCCTGCCGCCTGCCCAGGAAACCCCACAGGCCCCCGGTGCATGGCGACCTGGCACCACGTGCGGGCCACCCCGGGAGCAACGGCAACGAACCGCGCAGAAAGCCGGGCATCTGCATTATACCAAGAGCGGGCCTCGAACATGCGCGCTCCGACGAACCCTGGGCGCATTAGCTTCCGCCATCCCACTCCTAAGCCGGTGCCGCTGCTGGAGGAGCTCATCCGCGCATCAGCACCCAGTCAGGGCCTGATCCTCGACCCCTTCGCCGGATCGGGGCCGACCTTGATCGCGGCGGAACGAACAGGACGTGCCTGCTATGCGGCCGAACCTGAGCCCAGGTACTGCGGTATTGTCCTCGCCAGATGGGAGGCGCTCAGCGGATGCAAGGCAACTTGTAGCACTGGATGAATGGGGCGGGGAGATTACGCCAGCGCTGACAGCCCCAACGAAACGGACGTTTGCGCCACGAGAAGATGCTATGGCATTTGTCAAGCGGCCTGAGGCGCCAAACTGCGTATCATGAGACGGTTGGTTTCGTAGTCCGGATCAAAGGGCCGGCCCGTCTTGAGGACGGCGAAGATGATACGAAGCAGCTTGCTCATGCAGGCGATGATTGCTGCCTTGGGACGCTTGCCCTCGGCCAGTTTCCGGAGGTAGTACTGCCGCAGGACGGGGTTGTGATTGCGTACCGAGAGGGCGGCCAGGTAGAGGGCATGGCGCAGGGCGGCGGGACCGCACTTGGATAGCTTGACCTTCCCGGCGAAGCGCCCTGACTGCCGGAACCGGGGATTGAGGCCAGCGAAAGCGATCGCTTGGGTGTCCGTGTCCAGCTGCTCGACGGGGAGCTCCGCCAGGATCACCGGGACGGTGGCGGCGCCCAGGCCCTCGATGGTGAAGAGCAGATTCCCCTGCACCTGCTCCGCGATGGTCGTCTCCAGCGCCGCGAGACTGCGCTGCAGTTGGCGGATCGCCGCCACCAGCTGCCGCACCACCACGGCGTCGGTTGTGGTACCTTGCTCTCCTGGGATGGATCTGGCTGACGCCACCAGACGGTCGGCCCGCAGCCTGCCCACCCGACGCGTGTTGGCTTTCAGTTGTGCCACTCTGTCCGGCCGGGCCTGTGCCAGCATTCCTCCGAGGGGGTATCGATCGAGCACCGCCAACGCGCCGTAGCAATCAAGGCGGTAGAACCCGCGCTCCACACTGGGGTTGACGCGCTCCAGCAAGCTGCGGAGCAGGTTCACCTGAGCCACCAGACTCGTCAGCAACGTGTGGCGGCTGCGAGTGAGCCGGGCCAAAGCTGCTTGCTCTGCAGCCACCGTTGCGCGAGGTCGGAGGGCTCGGCAGTAGCGAGCCAGGATGACGGCATCGACCCGATCGGTCTTCGTGCGCGCCATCAACACCTTGGCAAAGTGATGGCTGGAGCGAGCATTGACCACGCTAACCGTAAAGCCGGGCTGGGCGCGCAGGAACGCTGCCAGCCGGTGACCGTAGTTGCCGGTGGCCTCCAGGCAGACATGCAGGCTGCTGACCTCAGGCAGCCGCGCCAGCGCATCCAGCAGCCGCGCGTACCCAGCGGCATCATCGGTGAATTCGAAATCCTTCGTCCGCAGCTCGCCGTCTCCGTCCACCACCGCCGCGATAGGGCGGCCTTTGCTCACGTCGATTCCCACGAAGTACTGGCGCATTCTCCTTGCCTCCGCTATCATGGACGTGCGGTGGCCGGGGCCTCCTGGCTGCTCAGTCCTAACCCTCACTCGGCTCAATGTGTGGTCGTCTGCCACAAGATGCTCGATCTGGGCTTGAGGCTGGGCCGGGAGCGACGTTCTTCTCGGTTGGGTCAAGGCCCGAGTCGGATTAGTGTCGTCTCCCGGCTCACCGCCTCTCCCCAGTTGCCTAACGGCCACTGCCCGATCCTGCATGAGGCCACCACCATCCATGATACGAGTCGGATACTGTCGCCACAGGGCTTCTGGCCCATCCTGACGCCGCAGATGAGTTTCGGAACACTACGGTGTACCGACCCGACTTGACGCGCGCAGGGAGCTCTGTTCTCGGGCTCTCTCTTCACCACTCTCCTCTCGCCTCGCTCGCCGCGGACGCCGTTCCTGCCCTAGCTCCAGGGCGCGAGCTGCGTGTTCATCCCGAACAGCGGGTCGATCAGGCTGCGCAGGCCGAAGATGAGGAAGTGGCCTAGCACCATGCCGAGGAAGAGCGGGCGGCAGGTCTTGTACAGCCGCAGGCCGCCGATGCGGCGTAGCGTGACCACGACGATCCAGGCGATGAGCGCGTTCGTCCAGATGCGCGCGTTCATGCCCCAGGTGTCGGCCATCACGAAGCCGATCGGGCTGATCCCCCACCACAGGAAGCTGGTGTGCAGCCAGTGCAGCAGCAGCATGATCGCACCGCCGCTGATGAGGCCGAAGGGGAGGTAGCAATCCGACGCGCGTGGGTTGCGCAGGTCATCCATCAACTGCCCGAACTGGCTCAGACCCATGTCCCGGAACCCCCAGGTGTCGAACTTGAAGGCCCCGTGTGTATACGCGCAGTAGAGGACGACCCACGGCGAGATGGCGAGCATCAGCACCACGGACACCAGCAGCCCAATAGTCACCAGTCGCCCCGGCAGCCGCGCCGAGTGCGCCACCTTCAGGTCGTTCATCGCGTAGTGCATGAAGTTGACCTTGTACTCCAGCATGAAGGTGGCCTGAAGGTAGGTCATCATGGTGAGCGTGGGGCCGGAGTAGGCCCCGGCGCCAGTGAGGTTGACCAGCATATCCTTGGCCGGCAGTCCCGGGTCCGGGACATACACGCCGCTGGCCGAGACGAGGCGGGCCATGGACAGCGAGAAGGCGTAGTAGACGGTGATCAGCGCTGCGAAGGCCCATAGGCTCATGCCGGTGCGCGAGGCCCACAGCGCGATCAGGAAGCTGCTCGTCCCGAGCCCCAGCAGCGCCGCGCGGGGAGAGCGGCGCGAGCGGATCCTGCGGGACGGGCCGGCCGACCAGATGCCCGAACGCGTTGGCGATCGACTTGCGCGACTGCCAGAGGAGCAGCCCGGCCAGCATCAGCGAGCCGCCGACCTGTTGGTAGGTCAGAAAGGCCCAGGGGCTAAAGACCCGGGCGCTCAGCCCTTCCTGACCGAACCCAAGGACGGAGAGGGTGACGAGCGCGACGCGGTTGACGATGAAGAAGAACCACAAGCTGAGCGCCACCTCTGCCGGCAGGAGGGCGATGATACCGATGGTTTCGAAGCCGATGTAGACCGTCGTGCCGGAGATGGCGTCCCAGTGACCGTTTCCCCTGAGCCAGGGGCTCAGCTCGAAATAGAGCGGAGTGTAGGGCACAGCCGGCGCGAAGGTGTGCGCCATCTGCACCAGCGACTGCACGACAGGCAGTGCGATCCCGGCCCACAGGTACCGGTTGCGGAAGAGCGGCGCGCGCAGGGAGGGCACGCCGTCGCCGACGATCTCCGTGGGGATGGCGGCGAAGGGGAAGCTCAGACGCTGCCCCTCGATCCAGTCCTTCCGCAGCAGACAGCCCAACGAGAACAAACCGGTGTAGAGGGCCAGCGCGAAGCCCGCCCAGGCGGCCATGGGAGTGAGCCACGGGCTCCAGGGGATGGCCGCGCCGGCCGGTGCGCCTTCGAAGTACCAGTGCACGGCCTCGGGCAGCTGCACCTGGAGCCAGGTCGGTACCATCGGGAGAAACACCTCCGCCCACTGATTCCCCGGCGACGCGAAGTAGCGGGGATGCACGGAGTTGCCAGTGGAGTACATGTTCAGGCCCTCGCTCGCAAGGGCGCCTGAGATCGCCATCATGGCGTACATCAGCAGCAGTTCCGGGGCGGTGAAGGCCCACTGCGGCCGCCGGCGCGCCAACAGTGTGTTCACTGGGAAGACCAGCAGGAACAGCACGAAGATCGGCCCCAGCGCCAGCGGCCGGAAGGCCCAGTCGTACTTGTTCAGCGAGAGGTTGATCCAGGGTATCAGAAAGGCAAGCGCGACTACCAGTAGCGCGCCGACGAACAGCGCACGCAGCCGTGGCAGCCGGACCGTCGGCTCGGCGGGTGCCGTCTCACTTGTCCTGGATGATGTCTCGATAGAGAACAGGGCGACGCTCTTTGGGCCAAAGATAGCGGAACTCAGCCGCGCCGTTCACGGACAGCCAGGCCTCATAGTGCTCCTGGTCCAGATCGATATCGGCCAACACCCCGTCCTGTTCAGAAACTCATCTGGCTCCCAGAGCCCCGTAGGGTCCCAAAACTTATCTGAACTCCGGTACCAGCACTGCTGGAGACCGGCAGTTGACTTCCAATCCGAGCAGCAGGCATCCTGTCAGCATGTTCTACTACCTGGTCTTGCTGTCCCTCTCTCCACTGTACGCCCTCATCGGCCGTCTCCTCCTGGACGACCGCGGCCGAGAGGTCGTCACTCTCCGCCAACAGGTTTCCATCCTCCACGGTGATATGCTTTCCCAGCCCAAGGTGGGAGGGGCGAGGAATGCCTTCACGGCCTGAACCCTTGCTAGGGGAGTTGCTGCTCCGGCACAGGCTGGTCAGCCCACCTCAGTTAGAGGAGGCGCTGCAGAAGCAGCGCGGCACCCCCAAACACCTCGGCGAGATCCTGGTGGAGATGGGCGCGATCAGCGAAGCCGACCTGGCGAGTCAGCCCACGTTGAGTCGGTGGGAGAGGGAGCTCGCGTGGAACTTCATCGTTGGTGATTGGAATGGGCAGCCTCCAGCGTCAGCTTCTTCGCCGATTACATCGACTCGCTCAAGACCGGCCGCGAGCCACACATCCCGTTCGCCGACTGCGTGCGCGTCACCGAGATCGCCCTCCGCGCCCGTCAATCCGCCAGAACAGGGAAACCGTACACGCTGTGAGAAACGAGGATAGTCGTCAGGAGCTTCGATCACCTCTGGCGACTCGCTCCTGACCGGCGGGATCCGCGCCGACCTGCGTCATTTGCGGACAACGTCAAAGGAGACAACCCGATGCGCCTGCTCTCACCGTGCCTCGTGCTCTTGCTGGTCTGCGCCGCGATCCTTCTCGCCTCCGCCTCCGCCCTCGCGGCCGACCCGGTCCTCACTCAACGCTGGCTCTTCGTCATGCGCGGCATGCGGACGGCCGAGGACGTTGATCGCACCGTCGCCCTCTTCCCACGCGCCAAAGCCGATGGCTACAATGCCGTCGTCCTCTCCGATGGCGCGTTCTATGGCCTGGACAGGGTTGACCAGTCCTACCGCGACAACCTCAAGCGCCTCCAGAAGGCCGCCTTCGACAATGGCCTTGACCTCATTCCCACCGTCATGCCCATCGGCTATGCGGGGAGCATTCTCGATTATGACCCGAATCTCGCCGAAGGTATGCCCGTGAAGGACGCGCTCTTCGTCGTGAAGGACAAAGAGGCGCGCCTGGTCTCCGACCATCCCGTCGCCCTCGCGGGCGGCGACTTCGAGACGGCCGATGGCAATCGCTTCTCCGGTTGGGAAATGCAGGACAATGTCGGCACCAGCACCTTCGCCGATCGCCAGGTCACCCACAGTGGCGGCCAGTCTCTGCGCATGGAGAACATCCCGCAGGCCGAACCCAAGTGGGGCCACTCCCGCCTGATGCAGACCATCAAGGTCACGCCCTTCCGCCAGTACCACTTCAGCGTCTGGGTGAAGACCCAGGACTTCGAGGCCCCCGAGACTGCGCGCGCCGTCGTCCTCGCGCCGACCGAACATGAGCAGTACATCGGCAACCTTTCCATTCACCTCAAGCGCACCCAGGACTGGACTCGCTTCGATATGCTGTTCAACAGCCTCAGCTTCTCCGAGGTCCGCATCTACATGGGATGCTGGGGAGGCAAGAACGGCAAGATCTGGTGGGATGACGCGACCCTCGAGGAAGCCGGCCTCATCAATCCCCTTCGCCGCGACGGCTGTCCGCTCACCGTTCGCGGCAAGGACGGCACGGTGTACGAAGAGGGGAAGGATTTCGAGGCGGTCAAAGACTCGGAGCTCGCGCCCTACGCCTACTACCACGATCCCCTCGCCATCCGCCTCACCGCCCACAGCCGCATACGCGACAGTGCCCGCCTGCGGGTGAGCTACTATCACCCGCTCATGAATCCCGCCGAGCAGCCGAACTGCTGCCTCAGCGCCCCGAGGCTCTACGGCCTCCTCCGCGACGAAGTGAAACGGGTCAACGACCTGCTGCACCCCAAGGTTTTCTTCATGCAGCACGACGAAATCCGCATCGGCAACTGGGACGCGTCGTGCCAGGACCGTCACCTCACCGCCGGCCAGATCCTCGCCGACAACGTGCGCAAGTGCATCCGCATCATCCGCGACATCCGGCCCGACGCCGATATCTGGGTCTGGTCAGACATGTTCGACCCCATGCACAACGCCGTCGGTAGCTACTACTCCGTGAACGGCAGTTGGGCCGGCTCCTGGGAGGGCCTCGACTCGAAGATCGGCATCGTGAACTGGTACGGCGAACTCCAAGGGAAAAACGCCAAGTTCTTCGCCGATCGGGGGATGCGCCAGATCTTCGCCGGCTACTACGACGGTAACGAACATGGCGAGGACGTCGCCCCCTGGTTCAAGGGCGTCGCCGGCCTCCCCGGCATCGTCGGCGCCATGTACACCACGTGGCAGGACAAGTATGCCGCCATGGACGAATGGGCCCGTGCCGCCTGGGGCAAGCCCTGATGATCGGAGACGGACGGTGCTCCCTGGAGGTGTCGGGCGCCCGTGAGACCGCAATTGCGGAGGTTCCCGGTCACCCACGCTGCTCACGCGGCGAGCCCCTAGACAGTGATCCGCGGCTCTGCGACCTTCCGGACCCGTGCCTGACCCCGGATCTGCTTCGCTGATCGATCGGGCTTCTGCCAGTGGTGGCCCTGGTAGACCACCGACGGGGTCGCTCCGTCGAGCCCTCCATGGCAGCGGTGGCGGTTGTAGTAGACTTCGGATGTCAATCGGCTTCGAAAACTGACCCACCCTGGATTGGTGAGATCAGTTCAGCGTGGCCTCTGGATTCCTCGTGTTGGTCCTCCAGCTTCCGTTTCCACTGGGTCAGGTCTCCACGCCGATTTCGCCTCTAGCTGGGTCATGCCGGCACGCCGCCTAACAACACCAACGATCGCGAGAGTGACCAGCAGCTCAATGAACGTGAACCCAGTGCCTTTCCCAGGCTTGGCCATCTCTATTCCCCCTTGCTCCGAGGCGTGACGCGAGCGTACCAAGCCGCACCTCAGCCGTCAACGTGCAGAAGGCACCCTGTCCACCCCGAAAGCCACACCTGGAGCAGATCAGCGGTACTCAGCAGCCTTGTCTCACGAGGAATGCCCGCCTTGTCGGGCAGTGGCTTCGTAACATTGGTTCCCGCGCCATTCGGGCCCGGGCTTCATCCACCGATCACTGCCAAGCTGTCACCCGTGAGAGCTCAGATTGAAGCTTGCACAGACGGCCGTAGAGGCCGTCTCCGTCGAGCAACTCGTCATGAGTGCCGATCTCGACGACCCGCCCACGCTCCAGGACAATGATCTTGGAGGCTTTGCGCAGAGTGGAGAGCCGGTGGGCGATGGCGAACGTGGTTCGGTTCTCCACCAGGCGCTCGAGGGCTTGCTGAATCAGCATCTCGGTCTCGGTGTCAACTGACGACGTTGCCTCATCCAGGATGAGGATAGGCGGGTTCCTGAGGATGGCGCGAGCGATCGAGACCCGCTGGCGCTCGCCTCCGGACATGAGCTGACCCCGCTCACCTGTCAGGGTGTCATACCCATGTGGTAGATTCACGATGAAGTCGTGCGCGTTCGCCATCTTGGCGGCCGCGACGATTTCCTCTGCCCCAGCGTCGGGTCTGCCATAGGCGATGTTCTCGGCTACCGTGCCGTGGAACAGGAACGGCTCCTGGAGTACGACTCCGATCTGCTGCCGGAGAGGGCGCAGGGCAAGCTGCCGCACGTCGATCCCGTCAATCAGGATCTGGCCGGACTCGGCATCGTAGAATCTGCTCAGCAATTGCACGAGTGTGCTCTTGCCTGCGCCGCTCGGGCCCACAAGTCCAATCACCTCGCCCGGCTCAGCCGCAAAGCTGATGTCAGTCAGAACGGGCCTTCCGGGCTCGTAGCCGAAGCTGACGCGCCTGAACTCGATGTGGCCGGTGATGCGCGGCAGTGTGATTGAGCCGGGGGCATCGGCGAGCTCGGGCGACGTGTCGAGCACCTCGAAGACCCGCTCCGCCGCGGTCAGCGCGTGCTGCACCTGGTGGTTCATCTCGCCAAGATTCTCCACCGGATAGTAGAAGGACCAGAGCAACTGCGTGAACATCACCAGGGTGCCCGCGCTGGTCAGTTTCTGCAGCACCTGCATTCCCCCGACTCCCTGCACCACCAGGAAGCCGACCGCGGTCATGAGTCCGAGCGCAGGGAAGAATGTCGTCCACAGTCTGGCGGCGTTCAGCTCCTGGATGAAGAGAGAGGCGCTATGCTCGCGGAAACGTTTCGACTCCCGGCTCTCCTGGACGAAAGACTTCACGACCCGGATCCCGGGGATGGCGTCAGTCAGGGCGGCATTCATCCCCGACCAGCGTCGCCACAGCTTGTGGTAGACGACATGGATGAGCTTGCCGAACCAGACGGTGCCCAGGACGATGAAAGGGGTCGGCAGCAGGGCGAGCGCGGCCAGCGTCGCGTTCGCCTGGAAGAGCATAATGCAGATGATGGGGATGGTGAGGAGATTGATCAGAATCTGCTGCAGCCCATCGGAGATGAAGTACTGCAGTTGCATGATGTCGTTGGTCACCCGAGACATGATCTGGCCCGTCTGCCGGCGACTGAAGAAACCCAGCGAGAGTAGTTGCAGGTGATCGAAGAGCTGGGTGCGCATGTCGAAGACGACGCGGGAGCCCAGCCACTGCATCATGTAGCCGCGGACCATGCTGATGCCCGCGTACACGACCTCGATCACCAGCATCCAGATCACCACGATGGCAAGACCTGGCAGCCATCTCCGGTGCCAGAACCTGGTCAAACAGATACCGGGTCACGTAGGCCGGCAGCAGGCCGACCACTGTCAGCACGGTGCTGAGCGCGAAGCCCGTGATCGCGACCGCCTTGTGCGGGCCCAGGTAGCCGATCAGACGAAACAGCAGCTGCCTGCGCTGTATGCAGAAAGGGCACACCTCGGACCCGGCAGGGACTGCCCGTCCGCAGGTCTCGCACCGTCCCGCTTTCGAGGCAGACGCGGTGGAACGTTCCTGACCCTCGTCCTCGCTGCCAGTCAGTTGCCTCAGCAGATGGTAGACGCGGCTCGCCTCTGCCGCCACCGAACGGGAGAATCGGACCAGCTCAAAGGCCGCGTCGTCTGTGGCGACCTCGAGAGCACCTCCTCCGATGAAATCCCTTAGCCGCACTCGGCGGACATCCGCTAGTGGGAGGTCCAGCTCCAGCCATGCGGAGCCCTCCTCCTGGGCGAGTGTGACTAGTCTCTGGTCAGTCACCACGAGCCAGCGGTTGCCGTAATGACCTGATAGTGTCATGTCCGAGTAGACAGTGGCCAGACGGGTCTCATCAGGGGCCAAGCAGGCGAACAGCTCCGCCGCCTGCTCGGGAAGATCCGCTTGCAGGGCCGCGTCGTTCAAGAACGGCTGCAGCTCTTTCGTCTCCATGCTGGTCATCGTCTTCATGCAATCGAGCCGCTCACCGGTGCCCGGAATCCCCTACCAGGCTTCGTGGGCCGGAAACTCGCCCGCCGCCAAGACGAAAAGCGGCAATCCCTGCCTCACCCTTCGGCAGAGACGCGAGTGACCAAGGTGGGATCATCGGCTGGGAGTGAGAAGGGCCTTGTCAGTACGAGTCCGGGGAGAGGAAGCTTCAGTGAGTCCGGACTACTGCACAGGAAGGCTACCGCGTACGCGGCCGCTTGTCAATCGTCTGAACGGCTGGAACCAAACAGAAAAGTGCCAACAGGGACGCTGTGCCGATGTCATCGGTCCCGGGCTCCCCACGTCTGCTCGGCTAGCGGCGGCCCTAGCTGCAGGCCGCCGACGAGCCTGCTAGCGGTGGCTCAGGCCTAACCTCGGAGATAAGTCCGGATGGAACGGTCGCTTGGATCGGGGGCACGGGAGATCGTGAAGAAGGCACCCCAGTACGGGCAGCTAAGCCCTTCTCCGTATGCCAACGCGCGTTTGTGGCTCCAAAACGGAAGTTGTGCCTATCCGGTTGGCTCACCAGCATACAACATATTGTAGGTAGTTGTCCCCCCAGAAAATCCTATCTAGGGTTTCCAAGAGTTTTGTCTCGCTGGGGCTCGCCTGATATCCTCGGGGCATGACTGGCCCGACTCATCATGCAAGCTCGGAAGCCGTCTGGACGTGTCCCATCGCCATTTGACATGCGCAGAGTGTCTGGAGTACCCCGCCTGGGCGCAAGAGGTGAAGGCGCCCCTCCGACGCTACACGTAGTCCAGCCCCGGCAGTGGCACCGGGATGGGGAAAAGGCACGCGAGCACCGCTCCGAGTTCGCCCTTCACCTTCGGCGCGCCCGGCCCACCCAGCACCAACCTGCCCGTCTGCGACAGGTCCATCTCCTGGCCTTCATCGCCGTACGCGAACCGGCACGCCGCCTCCGTCTGCTCGAACCGGAGCCCGCGCACCTCCGCGGGCGACAGCCGCGCCAGCGCGTACGGCCGCAGGGCCCGCATTAGGCCCGGCAGGTTGAGCAGGCGGATGGTGTGGTCCGGGATGGTGCCGGGCCGGAATGCCAACCCGCGAGTGCGACACAGATACGTGAACTCCTCATCGTGCTGGGGGAATGCCACCCGAAGCTCCGTCACACTCCCGGTCGCGAACAGCGGCTCCAGGCTGTCGAGCAGCGCCGCTCGCGATCCCGCGTACTCGCCCAGCGCGCGCACCGTGCGCGGCACACCGCCCCACACGTGCGTAAGGCAAAAGTAGGCCACCGGCCGGCTATCATGCTCTACCAGCCACACTCGGTGGTAGCCCTGGTGCAGATGGCCCGCGTAGTTCTGCGCGGTTCGCACGAAGCGCACCGGCTCGGCCTGGTGCAGCCGCGCCACCGCGCTCCAGTCCTCCGGCCCGGCGCGGCGTACTGTCACCGCGCCCGGTTCGGTGGGAACGTCGCCCGGCCGCACCGTCGCCCGCCACACCGGGCCACTGGGCACGGCATGCGCGCGCCGGTAGAGGCCCTGGTCACCGGAGATGATCAGTAGCGTCGCCTTCGCCGCTGCCGCCTCGTCTATGCATGCCCGCAGCAGTCGCGAGGCAATGCCGCGCCCGCGGTAATCGGGATGCGTGCACACCCCGCCAAAGCTCACCACCTTCACCTTCGCCCCCTCCAGCGAGAGGCGGTTGTAGCTCATGTGGATGATGCTCACGGGCTGGCCGTCGAGGGCGATGATGCGCGTCCCCGCAGGCACCCTCGGGAGCTGCTTGCTGGTGCGCGGGGTCGGCGGATCGAAGCCGAAGCAGAGCGCACTCAGCCGGTGCAGCTCGTCCATCTCCTCGGGGCGGGGTGGGCGCGAGGTATCCATGGTCACTGCTTCCTCTGTGGGTGTGCACTTCAAGAACCCTATCATGGCACTCCTGGGCGACTTGCGTCACCTTTGACGGCCTGCTATCCCTCCCTCATGAGTACCGCTTCGTCCTTCTTCTTCACTGCTGGAGGCATCCTTCGCGCCCTCTGTGAACTCGCCTGTCCTTGTTACGCGGCGATGGAACCGCCCAGATCAACGTTTCCCGACGATCCGGGCTGGTCTGCCGACAACTACAGCCCTAGCCAGCGGGGCAGCGATCTCGCACAGGCATCGCTGCGCCGGCAGCGCGCATACCGCGCCGGGGCCCATCTGCTGCCGCGGTGCTTTGCCCGCCCTGAGCTCAAGCAGCCGGTTCCATCGCCGCGTAACAAGGACATCTGGCTCCATGCGGGAGGCAGGGAAGGAGTCGGCATGCTCAAGAGAAGACGCCCGAGGGAAGACCCAGCCCCGCCCCTTCCCGATCGGCGGGCGCTGGAGAAGGAGATGGCCAACCTGCACCGGTTGTTGGGCACGCGCCGCTTCGGCAGCGTGAAGGAGATGAAGGCTTTCCTGGAGCAGACGCTGGCCCAGACCGGGGGCCGAGTCCCAGAACAAGCTGCCGGTTCCCCTGTGGAGCAGGCGCAGAGCGTGATGTACGAGGCCTGGGATGCCCAGGGCAGCGTGCGGGTGGCGCTGGCAAGAAGGGCGCTGGAGATCTCGGCCGACTGCGCGGATGCTTATGTGCTGCTGGCGGAGGAGACCGCGCACACCGCCGAAGAAGCACGTGAGCTGTACGCGCAGGGGGTCGCGGCCGGCGAACGCGCCTTGGGTGAGCGGGCCTTCAGGAAAGAACTTGGCCACTTCTGGGAGGTGCTGGAAGCCCGTCCCTACATGCGGGCGCGGGCCGGCCTCGCCCACTGCCTATGGGAACTTGGTCAGCGGGAGGCGGCGTTGGATCACTGGGTGGACATGCTGCGGCTCAATCCCGGCGATAGCCTGGGGGTACGCTATCGACTTATCAACGGGCTGCTGCAGTCGGGGCGGGACCGAGAGGCCGGCAAGCTCCTGCGAGTCTACCAAGGAGACGGCGGGGCCGACTGGCTTTACAGCTGGGCCTTGTGGGCGTTCCGCACCGAAGGCGACAGCCGCCGCTCCCGACGCCGTCTGACGGAGGCGATGGTGCACAACCCCCACGTGCCCGCGTATCTGCGCGGACTGCGGCCGCTGCCCCGACGCCCCCCAGAGTTGGTTGGGCTTGGAGACAAGGACGAGGCGGTCAGCTACGCGGCGGCGGCCAAGGTGATCTGGCAGGAGACGCCGGGCGCATTGGACTGGCTCGCCCACATTCAGCAGGCACTCTAGCAAGCGGCGGGCCATGTCGCCCCCTGTTGGTCAGGAGCTGACCACGCGTCCGGACAACGTTTCTGGGGAGGACAGGCCCCCGAGACCGACGACAGAATGCGCGACGTCAGCGCCGATGGAGACATGTCTCTACAGAGACCACTGAGCGATCGTCGGAACACAACACAGGGGATGGGCTTGACACGCCCGTCTTATGGAGACAAGGACAGCATGCATCGCCTCGGGCGCTCTCAGTCGCGCGGGCAGGGCCTCTGAAAGGCACCCCAGCCCCTGCCTCCGAAGCCCGATGCTGCCACTCCATTGGCCATCACCCTGTCATCGAATCGGTCCGCATGCCTTCCGGGCAGCGCCGATGGGTTATTGGATAGCACGCCCTCGACACCTACAGTACGCTACGGCCGTTCTGCTGTTGCGCCGAATCCTGCAAACAGCGGCGCCGGGCCGGTTGACTGCCTGACCACGAGCCGAGCCGTCACCCGTGGACTCGGAAGCCGGTCTACGCCGTCTCGCATCAGCCACTCGAGGGCGAGGCTCCCCGCCTCGGCCCGCGGCAGAGCGAGCGTTGTGAGCGGCGGATCCGTGAAACGCGCAGTGAAGATATCGTCTACGCCGACGATCGAGAGGCGCTCGGGCACCCGGAACCCGGACTGCCTCGCGGCCTGAAGCGCCCCTAGGGCAAGCAGGTCGTTGTGGCAGACGATGGCGGTGACCTCGCCCGCGCCACGCAGGAGATCGAGCACTGCGGCCTGACCGGTCTCCGGGCGCTGGCCGCCCCTTGCGGTCGCGATCCATTCGTCGGGGAGCTGAAGGCCGTGGTCGGACAGCGCTTCCCGGAAGCAGAAGAAGCGACTCTCGCGGCTGGCGGGACGGTCGGTCGGATCCCACAGATAGCCGATGTTGTGGTGACCGAGAGAGGCCAGGTGGGCAACGATGTCGCGCATGCCGGTGCGGAAGTCGATCGAGAGACTCCGGGCTCCCTCCGGCAGATGGGGCTGTAGCTCCAATCCAAGCACGCGGATGTGAGCGGAGAGCAGGCGCTCGACGTGGCGAGAGTCGAGGCACCAACCCCACATGATGACGCCGTCCACGCGCCTGCTGAGCAGCATCTGGACCTGGCGCCAGGCGGCATCCTCCTCGGTTGGCGCGGTGCATACCATCACACTGAGCCGGGAACCTTGAGCTGCCAGTTCAACACCTTTGATGAAGTCGGCGTAGAATGGGTTTCCCAGGTCACCAACGAGCACCGCCACGGTGTGCGTGTTGCCCTGCCGCAGGCTCTTCGCGACGTAGTTGATCTCGTAGCCAAGAGTCTCTATGGCAGCTCGGACCCGCGCGGCGGTGGTTTCGCTGACCGATGTGGTCGCGTTGATGACGCGCGACACTGTCGCGACAGAAACGCCCGCGCGCCGGGCGACGTCCTGCATACGCACTCTGGCCTGGCGATGCATCACTCGAATGGCTTTCACTCAGAACGCGGCAAGAGGCGAGGTCCGCCGCGGGAGTATGCGCCTACCGGACGATGAGCACCTTGCCCGACTCGCCCGAGGCGAAGGTGGCAAATGCCTGGTCTGCCTCGCGCAGCGGGAATCGGTGCGTGACGAGGTCATCAACCTTGAGCCCCCGCCAATGGAGGTCGAGGATCTCGTAATAGTCACTGGGGTTGTAGTACCACGAACCGACGGCCGTGATCTCCTTGCGGATGAAGTGATTGCTCGGATGGATGACGGAATCGCCCTTCTCGCCGACGAAGCCGACCTTTCCGAACTCGCGCACGCACTCGAGCGCGGCAGTGAGGGTCTCCTGTGTGGGACTGCAGTCGAGGGCGATATCAACGCCAGCGCCGTGCGTAAGGTCAATGATGGCCTTGGCGGGATCCTCGGCGCCCGGGTCAATGACGGAGTCTGCGCCGAGCTGCTTGGCGAGGTTCCGACGATACGGCGAGAGGTCGGCCGCGATGGCGCGGGCGCCCATGAAGTGGAGGAGGGCGAGCATGCCAAGACCGATGGGTCCGCAGCCCAGCACCGCAGCCGTATGGAACCCGGTGGCGCCGAGACGCTTCAGGGTTCGGTAGGTGGTTCCGATAGTGTCGCCTCCGAGCAGGACGCCGCGCTCCCAACTCACGTCATCGGGCAACGGCAGGCAGCACATTCGGGCGCGGCGATGAGCTCGGCATGGCCGCCGATGAGATAGCCCATCTCCGGGCAATGCTCGTAGTCGCCCCGCCTGCAATGGTGGCAGTGGCCACAACCGATCATTATCTGGAGCGCGACCCGGTCACCCGACTTCACATGCCGGGTCTGGTTGGCCCAGACCACCTCGCCCACCATTCCGTGGCCGACGATCACCCCGTTCGACCCCTTGGCGCTGTGGTAGGAATGCAACTCGCTGCCGCAGATCGCCGAAGCGGTCAGCCTGACCAGAGCTTCCCCAGCCTTCGGCTCCGGGTCCGCAAACTCCCTGACCTCTGCCTTGCCACCCCCAACGAAGACGACGCCAAGCATTCTACCTCCTAATGATGCTCGCACAAAGAAGCAACAGCGGCAGGACCATGCGCCCGTCTGCGGCGTAGTCTGTCCGCGTTTCGCCGTTACCTCCCTTGGCGAAATGAGGTGGCCATTGGCGCGAGTCGCTGCTGCGGATGTTCGCCTGCTCGGCCAATGCTCCCTCCTTGCTCATCTCGGGATGATCTCCACGGATGTGTCCTTGTCCATCACCCGCCCAATCCAGATGAGAGCATCATCGCCGACGGCCTGGGCTCTGAACTCAGACTCTGGCAACTCCTTGCCGTTCCAGACTACCGTCACCGGCGGCCTCCCGAGATACAGCCTGAGCACCGGGTTGACGATGGGACGAGTGGGTGAGAACTGGATACGAACTGGACCTGCGGCCGACCCCCGGAAGCAGTAGGCCCGCTGGCTGTACGAGTACCCCTCGAAGAGGTGGGAACTCTCCACCTTGGCGCGTCCCAACCAGGAGCCGGCCAGCGATCTCGCCTCGTCCACCCCGCCGGTGACGGCGCCCGTCAGGAAGAGCCAGGAGCTCGGACGCGGCGGGGTCACGCCCCCGTAGCTGTAGCCGCAGTTCACGAAGGAGGTGTGTGTTGCACGAGTTTGTACCTCCTCATCCGTCGCGCGGACCCACCCGACGAACTCGCGGGAGTCGTTCGCCGGCCAGTGCGAGTAGTTAGAAGCACCAGGGAATGCATTCATCTGCGGATGTGGTCTGCCACACGCCTGGCAGTTCGCGTGCGGGAAGAGCAGCCGGTTGCGCGGGAAAGCGACGAAGGGGTTGGGATGATCGCGCAGGTGGACGACGCCGATGTACTCCGACCACTCCGCGATCTCCGGCTTCAGCTGGCAAAGCGCTTTGCCTTGATCGAACGGATGGGGCCACCTGATGTCGAGTCTCTCGCCCGCCAGGTTGGTCAGTGTGAAGCCCACTGGCTCAACGCAGTCCTCGGGTCGAACCCCTGGGCCGTTGATGAGGATGAACTCTTCGACCTCCCAGATTCCGGGGTTAAGGCCGTCAGACAGCTCATCACCCGGCCACCCGACTAGCTGGCGGACGGCGATCCCGTCCGGGAACACTCGATAGTACTCCTCGGAACGGGTGTTCCCATGGAAGACTCGATAGAGACTGTTGCAGAGAGCGTTCTTCCAGTGCACGGTGACGCGGGCCGGGCCGGACTCCGTGATGTGCGCTTCGCTGAAGCGGCAGTCCTTGTCCATGATGGCTTCGTAGCAGTGCGGGTCCTCCGGCGAACTCGTCTCGAACCATTCCGGCGTGAACCAGACATCGCCCCCCAGGTCGAAGCACGGCACAAACTGGGCCTTCTCCCAGAGGATGAGCCGCCAGGGATGGCCGGTCTCGACGATCAGTGCGTCACCCTCTGTGCCCCACAGCGCGAGCTTCTTGCG
Source organism: uncultured Armatimonadota bacterium (assembly GCA_963716175.1). Classification (GTDB taxonomy): domain Bacteria; phylum Armatimonadota; class Hebobacteria; order Hebobacterales; family Hebobacteraceae; genus MFD04408-11. The sequence continues at coordinate 61,340 of OY970296.1, forward strand.
AAAGGCCTTCATCTCGGAGTCCCTCCAGAGTAGTTGGCCAGATCATATCACGGCGCCACGGCACTGCCGCCGCCCCCGCGTGCCCACGGAAACCGGTTCTCCTGCAAGGCCTATGGCCCTTTTCAGAAAACGATTACATCCAAGGATAACACGGCCGCTGCCCTATGTCAACCAATCGGGGTCGGTCACAAGAAGGGCATGTCAATGTTGAGAATCGCCCCGATCGTCATGCGCACGAACCCGATAAGCGACGAGCTCACTATCATGCCAAGGAAGAACGGCAGCGCTCTGCGATACAGGCGGAGGCCGCCGTACCGCATGATGACTGCCTTCGCAAGCCAGGCGATGAAGATACCTGGCAGGTAGCAGTCCATCACCCAGGCTGAAGCGATCGGGAAGGCGACGGGATGCAACGGCCAGGCGTAGAAGCGCAGCTTCAGCGCCATGAGAACGCCGGTGCTCACAAGGCCTACAGCGACGGCGCCCAGGAGTGACGGGTTGGCGCCGCTGGTGGGATTCTCAAGCATGCTCGCCAACTGCACCGGCACCTGCCGCGCGTGGCCGCTTGCGAACGGGTCGGCGCCGGCCCGTGCCCCGATGTGGTAGAGCACATGCAATGAGGCCCAGAACAGAGAGGGCACGACGACCGCGGTCACGCCGACCAGCACCCAGGGGAGCCGCCTCAACTCCATCCTCTGGGAATCGGCCAGCTTGTAGCTCTCGAGAGTCCAGGGCTGAGGGTTCTGAGCGAAGTGCATTGTGAACGGATATGACAGCCACAGCATCCCCTGGCCTCTAGGCGTGATGGCGGCGCTGCCGAAGAGCGCCGGCAAGAACTGGTTGGGTCCCATGCTCACCTGCTCGAACCCGGGTGGGCCGAGCTGAGCTCGGACCCGGGTGAGCACCAGTCCGATCAGCAACAGAGTCGCAACCCAGGCCACGCTGACCCAAGTGGCCATGCCGGCCCGCCCAAACGTGTAGCAGAGGAACCCGACTGCCACCGCCAGTGCCAGCATCGCGCCACGATAGCTCATCGCCTCCCGGCTATCATCAACGGGGGACCTCAGCCCCAGGACCCTCCGACAGACCTGGACGATGTAGCGGCGGTCGAGCCACACCGCCACCACCAGCAGGGCGGCGAGTCCGCCCAGTGACTGCATGTCAATATAGGGGAATCCCGACGCAGTGTTCGTGGACCACGCGAACTGCGACGACACGATCAGCTCGGCCTTCCAGAAGAGGTTGAAGAACCACAGCGAAAACGACAGGTCCAGCGGCATGAGATAGCTAAGGCCGATCAGGATCGGCCACACACCGACGCCTTTCCATCGGTACGCGTTCCAGGGGGGATGCTGGTCAATCCATGGTCCCAGATCGAAGTAGAACGGGATGACCGGGACTGCAGGGAAAAACCCGTGGAGAGTCGCCATGGTTTCAAAGATCGCAACCAGGGCGAAGCCCGCCCACATTACCTTGTTGCGCGAGAGCTCATGGCGCTCTTCAGCGATCTGAAGCGGCACTGTCGTGATGGGGAACAAGAGCCTCTCGTCGTCCACCCAGCGCCTTCGGAAGAGCGAGCTGAGAGAGACGAAGCACAGCATCAAAGCTGTCGCAACCCCGGTCCACCACACGGCAGGGACGGCCCATGCGAGGAGGACGCTCGCCGCATACGGATTGGCCTCCCCCTCGTAGAAGCCTTGGAGAACGTCCAGGTTCGATACCGTGAGCCAGCTTGGCAAGTTGGGCCAGAGGAGGTCGGCCCAGCGATTGCCCGGATTGGCAAACCAGAACGAGCCCGATATGGCCTCCGGCAAGGGGATCAGCAGGTCCACCCCGCACCAGGCGGTGGACACCGACAGCATGACGTATATGGTGAGCAGCTCTCCCAGGGAGAAGGCGAGCTTGGGCCGCCTACGGCGGAGAAGGGCATTGATGCCGGCGAGCGCGAAGAGGTAGAAGACGCAGTTGTAGTAGATCGGATACGGCGTGCCGGCGTCGTTGCCGAACCGCCAGTAAGTCAGGACCATCCAGTACGTGTTGAGCGGGATCCCCACGAGCCCGATCATCACCGCCCGGAAGCTCACGGCCGGCCTTCTGCGGATGCCCTCTCCGGCCAATTCCCAGCCTCCCGTGCACGCTCCCAGCGACTCGCTGGCGCAGTACCGACTCAGGAAATCGTTATCATGGGTTCGGCTGCTATCCCAATAGTCCTCCTCTCGCGTTGCATGAGCGGTGGAAGGAGTCTATCTTCCCGCGTCCAACAGAGAGGGGATGAAATCGTTGTCATGGGCGCGAGGGCTGGCGGGCGTGCCGCTCACCGTCGCGGGGCCGCGCGAGGGTCGAACACCGACGGGGAGGCTGTTATCGATGGAGTGGTACAGAGATGTGCAGTTTATAGCTGCCGTGCCGATGCCTGTGGAGTGGGCGAAAGAATTCGGGACGACAGTCAACGGGATGTGGGATGACCCGGCTCGCTGGAACCGGTCGGCGGTGGAGCAGGCGCATAGAGAAGGGCGTCGCGTGCTCGTGTCCGTCCCGCTCATCGCGCTGACCAGTCGCTACTATGAGCGCGACGATGAGCGGTATCTCCTGGATGAAGCCTGCCGGGACATCCTCGGGAATCCGGCCGAGGTCAAATGGTACTACTGGGATCCGAAGCCGGTCTACTCCATGTGCATCTACAGCAGGACATTCCGCGATTACCTACTGGAGAAGTGCCGCACGGCAGCAGCTGCCGGAGTGGATGTGGTCAACCTGGATGAGATCAACACCAGCATCGGCCTTATGTCCCGCGGTCCTAAAGGCTCGGGGTTCTGTCCGCGCTGCCTCGAGCGGTACTGCCAGTATCTCGAGGGCGATGCTGCCGCGCGCGGTCGCGCCGGGGTGGGCAGCGCCAGCGACTTTCGCAAGCATGACTACAGTCTCCTCCTCCAGCATCTGCGCGAGGACGAGGCGCTATACCAGGAGTATGTCTCCTACCACGAGCGGGCTGCCTTCAAGACGATCCAGGACTTCATAGGCGAACTGCGCTCCGTGGCCGGCAATGGGCCTGACGCGATGGCGATCACCGCCAACCTCGCCGGGCTGGGCGCGTTCCTGGAAGGGCAGAACAGACTCTGGGGCGCACAGTGGAGCGAGCTGATCGATTTCGTCCTGATGGAGAACATCTACCTGGCCGACTCGCGGGAGTTCCACGGTGAGCCTCGTCACCTGCTCCTTCCTCGAGGGAAGTTCCTGGCCACATACCGGCTGGCCTCCTCCTTCGCCTCGCGGGCCCCGGCCTGGGTGACCCCGCAGATCTACGTGCCCAAGCAGTTAGCTGGGAGGAGGAGCCTCAATTACTACTTGCTGATGTTCCTGGAGGCCTATGCCAACAACGGCCGCTGGGGCTATTACTGGTGGCCAGGTGTGGATGCGGAGGCACGGCGTGCAGCGACCGCGCCGGAAGCACTCAAGGACTACACCCGATTCATACGCGATCATCGGGGCTACTACGAACGGTGCACGACGGCGAACGAGCTCGTGGTGATCTATGCGAACTCGGCTGTGCTGGCGAATCCGAAGGGCCACCTCAAGTATCTGGCGCTGGCCCAGGCCCTGGCAGAAGCGGGCTACCAGTACGACGTGCTCTACTCGGGCGACGACATCTTCACCCCCAGCCGGCTGGACGCAGAGACGCTGGACAGGTATCGAGCAGTGCTCGTTCCGGAGGCTGGTAACCTCTCGGCGGACCAGCGCGAGGCACTGAGGGCCTACGCTCAGAGAGGGGGACGGGTGATCTTCTACTCGGCGAATGCGGTTGGCCCCAGTTCGCGGATCGCCACCTTCACCGATGATCGTCTCATGGACTTCTGGCGTGAGTACAAGGACCACCAGCGCCTGAGCATAGTGGCTCCGCTGGAAGACCTGGGCAGCGCACGTGTTCTGACCTCTGACCCGAACGTGAGCGTAGTCGTGTACCGGAAGCAGAGCGCCCTCATCTGCCACGTGCTGAACTATGACTACCGGGAGGGGGATGACACCGATCGCGCTGAAGCGGGACATCGAGATCAGCCTGCCGTGGTCAGGGCGCGAGGCGCAGCGCACCGTTCGCTGGTTGTCCTTGCAGGGGGAGGAGGAGGTCGCCGGCCGCGTGAAGGGCGGCCGTCTGAGATTCACCATCCCCTCAGTTGATGCCTACGGGCTAGCGATAGTCGGGAGCTGAAAACCACAGGCGGAGCGCCGTGCGGCGCTCCGCCCGCTCAACTGCAGACCCGTTGCCTGGCCTCCAGCGAGAGGCCTGGCGGGCCTAGTAAAGCACGCCAACGTCCGGGTAGCAGTAATTCGGAGCCAGTCCGCCCGTGTCAGCGGAGCTCGTGGGTCCCATGATACTGACCCCCTGGATACCCCTGTTGACGAGTGATCCCCCGAAGCAACCGCAGCTATAGCGCGGCGATTGAGCAAGGATACTCTCGCTGCTAAACCAGGAAGCGTGGCCGTCGAGGAATCCCACGTTGCTGCCGCCCAGGTGGCGAGCCCGGTCCTTGCGATTCTGCGGGTCCCTAATCATATCGAACTGCTTCCCACAGGTCTGGGTCCAGCTGCAGTTCGACCAGTCGGCCTGCCAGCAAGGGCAAGCCAGGGCACAGAGGTCAGGATAGGCCAGCGACGCAGCGGAGATCAGCCCCGGGTTGGCGCCACCATCGGCCACGACAACAAACCAGGAGCTGTCACCAACCGCCGACGTCTTCAGTTCGGCCCCCCCTTTCCTGCCCACGAGGGGCCGTTGACCGCCATGTTCTGGACAAAGGCGCCGGTCTGCACACCGCCCTCGGCCCTGGTCGCACCATATTCCTGCTGGATGATCGAGTCGGTCACACTTCCACCCCAGCCGGAAGGCCACGATGTCATGCAGGGCCCGACGGGGCTGCTGTACCCCCACTGCCCTTCCGTGGCCTTCAGATACCCGAGCCAGTCCGGGAAGCGGATGATGAATGTAGCGCCATGGTCCGTGCGCGAGCTGGGGCATCGCCAGACATCGCGGTTCTTGATATACTCGTCCAAGACCACGGGCCAGCGCAGGTAGGGGTTGGCGTCCTCGAAGTCTCCCGTGTAGATGATCTCGCAGTCCTCGCCACCTGTTCCGCCCGCAGGGCCTCCGCCAGGCGCCGCGTCGAAGTAGTCGAATACGTCTGTGCGATGCTCGAGAGGCGGCAGCCGGTCGTAGTCCGTGAGGTACATCTGCACCGCCATGGCGATGTTCTTCACGTTCGAGAGGCACTGAATCTTGCGAGCCGATTCGCACGCTCGCGCGAACACAGGAAACAGCATGGCCGCGAGGATCGCTATGATCGCGATCACCACTAGCAGCTCGATCAAGGTGAAGCCCTTCTCGCCTCCTCGTCTCATTGCGAACCTCCGGTGCCAAATGCAGAGTCTCTAACGAAGCTTTTCGCCATGATAGACCAGAACTCACGTGGCCGCGCCACCGCGGCCTCGAGCGAGTTCTGATCCATCTGAGATGCGCCGAGGTGAGCACCCAAAGATGGGACGACCCACTGCTCTCCTCACCACCTCCTTACCGCCGGACATGCTGTGCTCGGCGTTCCCGCCTTCCCTACAGCACGCCGCCTTCCACCCCGTCGCCCCTACCTAGGGCTTGGCTGGACCTCCGATCCGGCTGGTGCGACCTCGCCCGAACCCTTCAGCCATGAGCCAAAGCCGATAGACGGCTCTGCAGCACATGGACCGACAGCGCATGCGTCACAAGCTGTCCCTCAACCTTGACGTTCAGGCCGGGTGGCGCTAGTATGATAACGATTTCATACCGGGTCGTCAAGGGGGTCGTACGGATCTGGGCGGGGATGGCGCTGAGTTGCGAGACGGGGAGCTCGGGGCTGTCCCTGGGAGGCGGGTCGCTACCTGCCGCAGGAGGACCATCCCGGTGACCACGAGGGAACAGGTGGGCGACTGTGGCAGGGCTGCGGGGGAGAGCGCGTCGAACTGGGCGAGGGACCTGATCGCCAGATCGTGGCTGCGTCAGTTGCCTCGGCGAGACCTCCACCGCGCTCTTGCTGGGCGAGAAGTCTCGTTGAGTTCTACACGAAAGGAGCGGGAGCGATGAAAGTCGCGGTGATCGGTGCAGGGAGCATTGTGTTTGCGAAGACGCTGCTCAACGACATGCTGGCGACGCCGGCCCTATCGGGGGGCGAGTACGCACTGATGAGCCGGACCGAGCCAAAGCTTCGGCGGATGGAGGCCTTCGCCCAGCGCATGGTCAACGAGAACGGGTTGTCTGCCAAAGTCTGGGCGACGCTGGATCGGCGGGAGGCGATCCAGGACGCCGACTACGTGATCTGCATGATCCAGGTGGGGGGGATTGATGCGTTCAAACTGGACTACGAGATCCCGCTGAAGTACGGGGTTGACCAGTGCATCGGCGACAGCCTGGGGCCGGGCGGCGTGATGCGGGCGGCGCGGTCTGTCCCGGTGCTGGTCGAGATGGCGAAGGACATTGACGAGGTGGCCAAGCCGGGCGCCATCTTGCTGAACTACACCAACCCCATGGGGATCTGCTGCTATGCACTGGGTCGGTGGTCCAACGTCTCCTACATCGGGCTGTGTCATGGCGTGCAGACCACTCTCGATCTGATCTCCGGATACGTCGGGGTGCCGAAAGCCGAGATTGATTTCACGTGCGCCGGCATTAACCATATGGCCTGGTTCCTGAAGATAGAGCATAGAGGCAGGGACCTCTACCCGTTGTTCAAAGCGAACTGCGAGAGGCCTGAGTACTACGTCAACGAGAAGGTCCGCATTGAGGTGATGCGACACTTCGGCTACTTCATGACCGAGAGCACCGGCCATCTGTCCGAGTATGTCCCGTGGTTCCGCAGCAGCGAACGCGCGGTCAAGGAATTCTGCGACCAGCCGGCCTTCGGTGGGGAGTCCGGGGCCTACTATAGGTGGGGCGCGGCGGTGGCGGAGAAGTACGCCCGGGTTGACCCGCTTGAGTTCGAGTCGCCCAAGCTTCAGCCGCGCAGTGCCGAGTACTGCTCCTACGTGTTGGAGGCGAAGCAGACGGGCGTGCCGTTCAAGCTCCAGGGGAACGTCAAGAACGAGGGCTGCATCACGAACCTGCCGCCCGGTTCCTGCGTCGAGGTGCCGGTCTATGTGGACAAGCAGGGCCTGCACCCGCTGCGGGTCGGGGATCTGCCTCCCCAGTGCGCCGCCCTGAACCAGAGCAACGTGACTGTGCAGGGCCTGGCCGGTGAGGGGGCAATGGCGGGCGATCCTGAGCTGGTGATGCCGGCGATGGCGATGGACCCGTTGACATCGGCCTGCTGCACGTTGCGCGAGGTGCGCGAGATGGCGGGCGAGATGATCGAGGCCGAGAAGCAGTGGCTACCGCAGTTTGCGGGCAAGAAGCTCCGGCCCACTCCGAGTATCCGCGTCCCCGCCGGCGTGAAGCCGGCCGAAGTCCCGCTGGATCCCGCGCTGGCCATCGGCAAGCGGTTCATGACGCTGATTCAGCAGAAGACGTGAGACGCTGAGCCGGTCCCGGCGGAGCCCTTTTGGGCGCTGACGGAGAGAAGGAGAAGATGCTGTGAGGCGCTCTGAGATCAACCGCTTGATGGATGAGTCGCTCGCGTTCGCGAAGTCACACGGTTTCCTGGTGCCGCCGTTCGCCGTCTGGTCGCCAGCGGAATGGCGAACGAAGGGACCCGAAGCGGATGAGATCCGAGACTGCATGCTGGGTTGGGACTTGACGGATTTCGGCTCGGGCGATTTCCACAGGGTCGGCCTCATAATGTTCACGATGCGCAACGGTCACCTCACAGACCCACGATACACCAAGCCGTATTGCGAGAAGATGCTGATCAGCGAGGAGCAGCAGGTGACACCCTTGCACTTCCACTGGAGCAAGAGCGAGGACATCATCAACCGGGGCGGCGGCGATCTCGCGGTGCAGCTCTACAGTTCGACGCCGGAGGAGGAGCTGGACGAACGCGACATTGCGGTCTCGGTGGACGGGTTGGTCCGTACTGTTCAGGCGGGCGGCATTATCATGCTGTCGCCTGGCGAGAGCATCTTCCTGCCCCATGGGCTGTACCACCAGTTCTGGGGCGAGAAAGGCAAAGTGTTGATAGGGGAGGTCTCCTCTATCAACGATGACAGAACCGACAACCGATTCCATCCGAAGGTGGGACGCTTCCCGGCGATTGAGGAGGATGAGCAGCCTAGGTATCCGCTGTTCTCGGAGTACCCGAGGCCTGCGAGATGAGCTCAACGGCGGGCCTGGCAGGACGGTATGCTTGCAGCCGTCACCGAGGATCAGGAGGTAGAACGTGAGACTGGGCGGCCCTGTCTTTGTCGAGTCGAGCGATCCCGAGGTGATCGCGCGAGCACACCGCGCTCTCGGGTACAAGGCAGCGTACACTCCAGCCGGACTGCGTCTAGGAGAGAGCGACCGGGTCAGAGTGGTACGTGAGGCCTTCGCCAAGCATGACGTGATCATCGCCGAGACCGGGGTCTGGAACAACTTGATGGATCCCGACGAGAGCAAGCGCATGGCGAACCTTCAGGCGGTGACTGAGGGTCTCGCGCTCGCCGACGAGTTGGGCGCTCGGTGCTGTGTGAACATCGCGGGTGGGTTCAATGCGGACTTCTGGGCCGGCCCCAACAGGAGGAACTTCTCTCAGATCGCCTTTGACCTCGCGGTTGAGAATGCGCGGAAGATCATTGATGCGGTGAGACCGAAGGCCGCCAAGTTCACGTACGAGATGATGCCGCACATGCTGCCCGACAGCGCGGACCGCTATCTCAAGCTGATCGAAGCTGTGGACAGGCCGGCCTTTGGGGTACACCTGGACATCGTAAACGCGATAAACAGCCCCGAGCGCGCATACGATAGCGCGGCTGTCATCAAGAACTGCATCGAAAAGCTCGGGCGGTACGTGGTGTCCTGTCACCTCAAGGACGTCCTGCTCGAGAACGACATCACCGTCCGATTCAAGGAGGTTCCGCTGGGCGAGGGGGGCTTCGACATCGCCGCGTACCTCAAGGGGATCGCTGGGCTGGCGCAGCAGCCGCCGGCGATGCTGGAGCACTTGAGCACGCCCGCTGAATACGACCGGGCCCGCACATACGCACTGAAGCTCGCGCAGGACCTCGGGGTGGCTTTCGAGACCTGAGTCGCTGCCTTCCGTTCACAATGGCCGTCGTCCAGTCTGTGGGCGTGGCAGTGCCCAGGCTCGCGGAGGCGGTTGTGTCGAGAGCCCGCGGTGTCCAGAGAATCGTCTGCCTTCCAGGACCCTGACGTAGCGATACCGACGCCTCGAAGATCCCCACTATGCTGACTCCCGAAGACAACGCGGCGCCGCTGGGCGGCGCTCACCGCTCGCGGATCATACCCGAAGGAGGTAGCCCGAGCAACCCAGAAGTCTCTTGGTCGCGGTCCTACAGGACCTCGACACCCGCAAGCGGCTCCGTCCGATGCCGAAGATTAGCGTGCCCAAGGATGTGAAACCGGCCTAGGCACCATTGGACCCCGCCCTGGCCATCGGCAAGCGCTTCGACACACTGATCGAGCAGAAGACGAGCTAGGCGGGAGGACTCGTTCTCGGCAGGTCCGTCTCTGGGCCGCGCAGGATTTCCCACGCGCCAGACTACGTGGGGACATCGGAGGTGTGGGATGCAACCAGCGGTTGATGGACCGTCAACTCGCCTCTTTCGCCCCGTCCCAATACGCGGGAATCTGAGCTTCGAGGCGCTTCGCTCCTCCGGAGCTCTATCCGAGGAGATGCGGGCGGCCCTGGAGCATGCTCCGCGCGGCAATTGTGTCTGTCAGGGGATTCCCTTTCAGGTGCGCAGGCCCGTGCTCGTGAAGGACAGGCCCGTGGCGGTGAGGTCCGAGGCGGTCGAGGCCCAGTGGCTCGTGTTCATGCACACCTCCGATCTGCGGCCCTCGGAGACCGATGCCCACGGGTTCCCAAAGGGCACCGCTGGCCTGGGCCGCCTGGGTGAGCATGCCGCAGACTACGTCATTCTGTACGCTGACGGCACCGAAGAGAGGGTGTCCATCCGCAGGCGACATGAGATAGGAGCCTTCTCCCGCGGCTGGGGCGAGAACTGCTTTCAAGCAGTGGCGCACAGAAAGCGCCGTCCCGTGCCGGCTCACCACGAGCAGTATCAGGCCCTCGGATGGGGTGGCAGTCAGACCAGGGCGAGCGCTGGCGATGGCGGGCCCTGGGTCAACTGGCTGTGCGCGTGGCGCAACCCGCATCCGCGGCGGGCCGTCGTTGGCCTTCGTCTCGAACCCGTGAGTGGGGCGGTCCTGCTCTCCGCCATCTCGGCCGGCCAGGCCTCGTCACCTCCCCTGCGTTGGCTGACCCGGAGGAAGGCAGTGCTGCGCCTGCCGAGAGGGGAGGAGTCTGACCAGAACCTCGACGAGCAGGGTCGGCTCTCGCAGATCCAGCTCGACCTGGGCCAGGTGATCTCGGCCTCCAGGCGGCCGCTGTATCCCAACCGCGCCTGGGACAGCACATCCAACAACAGCCTGCCGGAGGTCTCCAAGAGAGAGGTCCTGGTCGAGTACACCGCCCATCCGGACGCCTGCTTCCATCTGCGCGGCGGCCGGACCGTCCCCGTGAAGCGGCTCGCCGAGCGAGACCGACTGGGCCTTCTCGCCCCGGTCGCGCCAGCCAACCAACCTGTGCAGATCCGGGTGCTCGACAAGAATTCCGGCGAACCCGTGGCGGTGAAGCTCCACATCCATGGCGCCGCTGGTGAGTACCTCGCGCCGGTGGACCGCCACCGCATCCCAAACCCGGCCTGGTTCGAGGATTACAGTTGCGACTTCGCTCATGCCGGTCTCCACTATTGCACCTACATCCCCGGCGAGGCCCGCGCTAACTTGCCGCTCGGCAGCATCTATCTCGAGGTGTCAAAGGGCTTCGAGATCAGGCCCGTGCGCAAGAGGCTTCGCGTCACCCGCGCCACAGAAGAGATCGTCGTGGAGATCGAGAAGGTCTTGCCGTGGCGGGAACGTGGGTGGGTCAGCGCCGACACCCATGTCCACTTCCTCTCCCCCACCACCGCGCTGCTGGAGGGGGCCGGCGAAGGAGTGAACATCATCAACCTGCTGGCCTCGCAGTGGGGGGAGCTGATGACCAACGTCGGCGACTTCGACGGCAAGACGACGTGGGGCTCCAGGGAGGCGGGCGGAGATGGCGAGTATCTCGTCCGCGTCGGTACGGAGAACCGCCAGCACGTGCTCGGGCACATCTCGCTGCTGGGCTACGAAGGGGGCCTCATCGGGCCCATGACCACCGGCGGCCCGGATGAGTCGGCGCTGGGCGATCCCGTCGGCTGCTTAATGACCGAATGGGCGCGGCGGTGCAAGCAGCAGAATGGGCTGGTGGTGATCCCGCACTTCCCCAACCCGCGCGCCGAGACCGCTGCCACCATCGTCACCGGTGACGCGGATGCGGTGGAGATGACTTCCTGGGGAAACCTGTACGGCGGCATCAGCCCCTATTCCTTGGCCGACTGGTATCGCTATCTCAACTGTGGCTACCTGGTCGCGGCCGTCGGCGGCACGGACAAGATGACCGCGATCACCGCGGTCGGCACCATCCGCACCTATGCCCGACTCGACCCAGGCCAGCCCTTCACCTACCAGGCCTGGAAAGAGGCCGTCCGCCAGGCCCGCACCTTCGCCACCTATGGGCCGCTGCTCGAGTTCTCGGTCGAGGGACGCCCCCCGGGGTCGCGTATCTCCCTTAATCGAACCGGAGGCACGGTTGACGTAGAGTGGGAGGTGGCAACCGTCACCGTTCCCACCTCGCGGGTCGAGCTGGTCGTCAATGGCGAGATCCGGGAGAGCCAGCGGGTCGGAGCTGGCGGGGCGCGGGGGCACTGGTCGCTCAAGCTCGACCGGAGTTCCTGGCTTGCCTTGCTGGTCCGGGGCCATTACCAGGACAAGCCGGAGATCATCGCTGCCCACTCGTCACCGGTGATGGTCGAGCTTGCCGGGTCTCGCTTCCTCGCAGCCGCCGACGCGGTGTCAATCCTCGAGCAGATCGAGGGCGCGCTGGCCTACCTCGACACAGTAGGAACGCGCGCCGAGAACCGAGCTTACAGGAGGATGCGCTTGCTGTTGACATCAGCACACCGCAGCCTCCACAACAGGCTGCATCAGCTGGGGCGTTACCACAACCACACCTCAGTGCAAGACCACCCGGAACACCACGTCCGTGCGAGACGGCAATGAGACAACCTGCGTGTGTTGGGCGCCCATAGGGCCGTCCTGGGCGCGTTCTGGGCTTGCTCCAGCTGACTCTCTTCCGTATCATCTGGGACCGGTAGGCGGCGCCTTCGGGCGCCGTTCTTTCTTTGGGGGTCAGGACGGTGGAGATCTACGAGGCCTCGGTGTCATTGATGGTCCGGGCCCTGGTGGTGAGCGCCCGGTGGGCGGCCCGGAGCCGCCGTCTCAGCCTGGAACGGGTCTGCGCCCGTGCGGAGGCGGGAGGCGTGGCGAAGCTGGAGGCACGCATCATGGTGTTGGAGGATGCAGTGGCGTTCCGGGATGCGCGCCTGGAGGTGTTGGAGAAGCGGCTGGGAGAGGAAAGGCCGCGACGGCCCTATCCGCTGGTGGAGCGGCTGCGCCTCCTCTGGCTCATCGAGTATTACCAGATCCCGAAAAGGAGGGTCAAGGACACCTTCGGTGTGGCTCGCTCAAGTGTTCACCGCTGGCTCAGGGCCTTCCAAGAGGGCAAGGTGGGAGGTCGCCGGAGGGCTGCCGAGCCCGTCAACAAGACGCCCAGGGAGATCGCGGAGCTGATCTGGGATATCTTCCGGCAGAATCCCGCGTGGGGCCGGCATCGGATCGCGATGACGCTGTGGGCGTTGGGCGTGTTCATCGCCGCCTCCACCGTGCGCAACATCCTATGCAGGCCGATGCCAGCCGGTGCATCGCCCCAGTCGGCGAGTACATGCAAGGCAGAAGAGAAGCCGCGGCAGATCGTGGCTCGCTACCCGAACCACGTGTGGAGCGTAGATCGCACCCGGGTGTGGCGATGGCGTATCTGGCCCACCTGGGCGCTTGTGGCGATTGACCATTCCTCCCGCGCGGTGACGGCCGTGGCCCCGCTGGAAGGACCCAACGCGGGCTGGGCTATCGACGCCTTGGAGCAAGCCTTCCTGCGCCACGGGCCCCCCAAGCACCTGATCAGCGACCAGGAAGGCGTCTTCGTGGGTGAGCTGTTCGCGCAACTGCTGAGGGACTGGAATGTGAAGCAACGCGTCGGGGCGGTAGGCAAGCACAGCTCCATCGCGGTCACGGAACGCCTGATCTGGACGCTCAAACACGAATGGCCCGCGCGAGTCGTGCTCATCCGGGGCCTGGATCACCTGGGCGAACTGCTCGCAGACTTCCAGCTGTACTACAACCAGTGCCGGTGCCATCGGCGGCTCCATGGCGCAACCCCCTCGATGCTGTATGAGGGACGGAACTGGCAGAAGCCAGACCGATCCGCGAGGCGAGTGGTAAGCCCGATCCGGCTACGGCACTTCCGCGAGCAGCGGATCACCGTCTATGAGCTGGCTGCCTGAGAACCAATGATGTCCTCAGCGCTCCGAAGAAGCGGTTCCCGCTGCGGTATCAGGGGTCCCCGACGTACGCAGGTGGACCCAGTTCACTCCCCGCTCAGCATCCCTTTCCATCCTCGGTAGCCTCCCGCAATAGGGGTATCAGCGAGTGCCGGGAATACCACGAGAGAGGTTGCACGAGCATCCTGGAAGCCAGATGAGTTTCTGGACAGCGTGCGATCAAGCTGCGGGCTGGTGGATGCCCAGCACGCCGGATAGAAGGGCGAGGGCTGCTTCCGGCAGCAGCCCGCCCAGAATCAACCCGAGGAAGGCCGGTCGCACGGCGCGGTAGAGCCTCAGGCCGCCATAGCGACGGACAAGGAAAGTGATGGCCCAGCCGATGAGTATGCTGGTCCATGTGGTGTAGTTGGTTTCCCATGAGCTGGCGATGAGGAACCCCACCGGGCTGAGTGGCCACCAGACGAAGTTGCTGTGGAGCCACACCAGCAGCATGGTGAATGCGCCACCGATCACCAGCGCCAGCCGCAGCCAGTTGTCGGGCACCTCCGGTGTACGCAGGGTGGTGTCCAGTTCCCCGAAAGCCCAGTGAGGGTAGGAGTAGAAGGGCCACTGGCGGAGACCAGTGGCCCCGTGCTGGCAAATGGTGAATGCCATAGCGGGGACGCCGACACCGAGTGCGACCACGACGGCCACCGCCGCTGCCAGGGGCCAGCCTCGGCCCCGAATTCGTCCGGTGTGTATCAGCTTGAAGCTGTTCATGATCTGGGGCATGGCCAGGTTCATCGGATCATACATGTAGATCACCGAGAGGTAGCTGTACATGGTGAGCGAGGGCACACCCAAGGGGGCGGCGCCGATCGTTCGCAGGATAACCTGGCGAGGGAAGAACCCGGTGTCGACGTAGATCACACCTCCGGCAGCGACCAAGCGAGAGGCCCCAATCAGGACAGCGTAGAAAACGCCGAGTAGGATTGTGAAGGACCACCATGACATGCCAGCTCGCACGGCCCACCAGAACATGAAACCGTTAGTCAAGGCGAAGCCGACCACGGCCCATCGGCCGGCCATGGGCGCGTACGGGTCCGTCTCAGCCGCCCTGCGGCCGATCAGCCCGAAGAAGGCCGACTGGATGGCCTTCCGCGACTGGTAAAGCATGGCTGCGCTGAGGGCGATGAACCCTCCCGCCTCCTGGAAGGAGATGAACGTGCGGGGGTCTATGGATACCGCCGCGGTGCCCCCGCCCTCTCCCACACCGAATGATGCCCAGGCCAGTCGCTGGATCTGGAAGAAGATGTAGAAGAACCACAGGCTCAGGGAGACCTCGCCGGGAAGCAGACAGCTGACTCCGATGATTGGAAACAAGATCGAGAGACGCATGTCCGAGAGCGCGTTCCATGGGAGGCCCATGCCCGAGAAGTGCTGCCCGATGGGAAGTTCATACACCTGTGGGCTGGGGATGCTGGGGACGATGCGGTGCAGCCAGCCGAGGAGCACGAGCGCGGCCGGGAGGGCGAACCCCAGCCAGAAGATGCGGCTGCTGAGTAGGCCGGCCTGAAGGGTGGGATGGGGGGCATCCCCGGTGATCGAAAGTGGCACCTCCACCAGAGGGAACGCCAAGCGCTGCCGCTCGATCCAATCCCTGCTGAGAAGTGCCCCAAGGCAGAACATCCCTCCCAGCAAAGCGACGGTGAAGGTGACCCAGGCGACCATCGGGGTGAACCAGGCTGCCCAGGGCATGGCGGTGCTGCCCGGCAGCCCTTCCCAGAACCAATCGTTTGCCTCCAGCTGGCCGAGCCGCAGCCAGGGCGGGATGTTGGGCCAGAACGAGTGCTGCCAGCCGTTCGTCGGGCTGGCCATGTAGAAAGGGTAGGTAGTGGCCGAGACGATGTAGGGGATGCCCCCCTGTTGGGCCAGGCCCACGGACACGATCATCATGCCGTAGACCACCAGCAGTTCCGCCCGGGTGAAAGCGCGGCCTGGCCAGAGGCGGATTACGGCCCAGTTGGACAGCACGAACAGGAAGAGTACGACCACCGTGCTTCTGAGCAGAGAGCCGGAACCCACCGACCAAGATCGGCTGATGAACGCCACATACGGGTTCATGAGCGCAAGCAGCCCGACACTGATGGCGCCGAGCAGCACTGCCCGCGTGGTGATAGGATTCCAGGGCTGCCCCTTTGTGTCCGCTGTGCCTGCGCGGTCCGAAGCCTGGGCGGCCGCTGTGCCATTCGCCGAGTCCACATTGCCTCCCGCGGGTTTCTGCAGTGCTGAGCATGCCGGACCAGGCAGGTTGCGCTCCTCACGAACCTGGTCTGAGTTGCTCGACCCTTGGTCGATGCCTCTGAGGCTGTCCCCCTGGAAGACACTATCAGGACTGTCCTGCGGGGCTGGGTTCGCCGCGGCTCTCTTGGCATCCTTGGGGCATGAATGGGATCGTCGATTGCGTGTGTGGCCTCCGAGGCTGCTTGGGTGTCCTCCTTCAGCTCCTCCGGTAGTTCTCCGATTCTGCTGAGCGCCGCCGCCGTCAGAAGCGGTGATGGCGGCCCGGCTGCTCGCGGTCCAGAGTCAGTTGTGCTCGTGACGCGGTGATGGGACCGCTCAGACCAGCGGTTCCCGGCCATCCGGGATGGGCCGACGGCGGCTACAGCCCAGACAGGCGAGACAGCAATCCCACATAGGCACAGATGCACTGGCAACGCGCGCATACTGCGCCGGCACCCGTCCGCTGCCGCCATGCTTTGCCCAATCTGGATGTGTAGGGCCGGTTACATCGCCGCGTAGCAGCAATAACTGGAACCTCTCGATATGGGTGTAAGGCTCCTTCCTGCTGTCTAGGTCGCAGCAATGGAGTCCTGCGGCCTCTCCCTGGCCAGGCCCCTCTTGCACACTCCATGATATGCGACCGCCGCCCCAGATCGCGTTGACTACCCGCCCCTCCGGTGCTACCATTGCGTCAGCGCCTATCGCGTGGCGCTCCGTCCCAGGTAGAGGTCGTCCCGCTCTATGGGGGGTAGGAAAGGAGGTGACAGGAAGCGGTCACTGGCAGCTAGCCATGCAGCCTTGTTTTCAGGTTTGGTTTCCCGAGGAGGCGAAGTGATGACCAGAAGACGTGGCTTTACCCTGATTGAGCTTCTCGTCGTGATCGCGATCATCGCGATCCTCGCAGCAATGTTGTTTCCTGTCTTCGCGCGGGCCAGAGAGTCGGCGCGCAAGATCCAGTGCCTCTCCAATGTGAAGAACGTCGCTTTGGCCGTCCAGATGTACCTCACCGACTATGACCGACTCCCGCCGCATGCCAGCGCCAGTGGCGATGAAGCCACCTTCTTCGCTACCATCCCCGGCGGGCGCCCGGACAGGGAGGAATGTGGTGGTTGGACCTCCTCCGGGCTGTGGGGCGCCAACCCCTACTTGCGCTGGCAGGTGATCTTGGACGAGTACATCAAGAACCGGGATGTCTGGCGCTGCCCCAGCGCGAAGTACGCGGCCCAGGCCACTCCAGCGTTCATCGTGCCCAACTACGGCGGTGTCTGGTGGAAGTACCTCCAGGACAATGTCGGCTCCTGGGGCTATCACACCGACGCCGGCGGCCCCTGCACGAACAGCGGCGCCTTCCCGACCGGGTGGGGCGGCACTGTCACCGACTCCATCAAACAGCAGACGCAGGCCAGCCTCGACACTGGCGCCTTCGAGTCCACCATCAGCTACTCCAACCAGTGGCTGGACATGAAGACCGCGCAGGTGGATGACCCCTCCTGGTTCATGGTCGTCGGCGACTGCTGCATGAACCCCTACATCTGGACCGCAGGCAGCGCCTTCTATGAGTTCTGCGGCGGCGACACCACGAGCTGGAATGCCGCTGAGGGCGTAGGCTGTTACACGTGCGAGGTGGCCGACTGGGTGAACTGCTCGGACACCGTCGACTGCGGCGTCCCCTACGGCGGGATGAGCAAATGGCTCAGTGATGCCTCCTGGCGCAACAAGCACACCCGGCACATGGGCGGCAGCAACCTGGGCTTCATGGACGGACATGCCGCCTGGTTCCCGGCCGACCAGGCCATGTCGAAAGTGCCGTACTGCATGCCCTGCGACCCCAGCACCGGCAATGCCGTCATCCACAAGGAAGACAGGCCGCTGATGGGATTCTGCCCGGTGACGTAGTCGGCCGTCCGCGGCAGCATCATGGATGACCAGAGGCGGGGCCCGATGCGTCGGGCCCCGCCTTCATTTCGCCCTGCGTTGAGACGCGTGCGATTGTCAACAGGCGATGGGACAGTGTGTGGGTGTCGAGCGCCCGTAAAGCCGGCCTGAGAGATCTCTGACACAGGGGGGGGTAACCAAACAGCTAGCCGCACGCGAGTGGCACCCGGGCGGTAGCCTCAGCTAGGCGTATGTGGAATCTCGGGCCCACGACTTCGCTGCCGGTCTGCTTTCCGCCTGAGTTGCCTGAGCCGCAGGGCCCCGCTGAGACGGTCCCATCGCCGCTCGACACTGACACCCAGTGCCATCAGCGGCAAGATCCTGGAGAACTGCGCGCAGGAGATGGGCGAGAGCGCCGGAACGCAGGAGGGATGATCGAGGATGACCCCACGCGCGACAATGCGCGTCCTTGGAACCGTCGGGGTAAATGGGGTCTTGCAGAGAGCTTTCAGAAGGGAAGCTGACAATGGAGAGACCCGTAGAGAGGCAGTTCCAGATGCGCCAGATCTTCTGCGACTGGCACTTGCCCAATTTCCTGCCTCAGATCACCATCGATCTCGACGACTACTTCGAGAACATCGCCAGAACAGGCGCCGAGTGTCTGATCTTCCAGGCCAAGAACGCCCACGGCAACTGCCTCTACCCCACCACGGTTGGTGTTGCGAACCAGGGAATGAGGGGCCAGGACATCTTCGGAGATGTCTGTCGCCGGGCGAAACGGATGGGCCTGCAGTTCGTAGCCTACTATAACGTGATCCTCAGTTACGAACTGGCGAGAACACACCCGGAGTGGCAGCAGGTGGATCAGTACGGAGTGCGCCTGCTGTTCGAGCACTACCCGTCCATGTGCATGAGCAATGATGAGTTCGCAGTGCACGCCTGCGACCAGATGGAGGAGATTGCACGGGGATACGACATTGATGGGTTCTTCCTGGACCTCCAGTACTTCGACCCACAAGGCTGTTACTGCGAGTCGTGTCGGCGGAAATTCGAAGCGCAGTATGCTTACCCCCTGTCGCCGACAAGCCTGGTCACGGCACGGGCACGGCTCGATTTCATCAACTTCAAGGTCGCAATGCGTGAGCGGTTCATGCGCGCCTTACAGGTGCGTTGCGACAGCGCCAAGCCCGGCCTGCTCTGGATGTGGAATTCCGCGGGCAATCCGGAGCTCGCCGCGCGCAGCTTGGACCGCCACGCCGATTGCATGGTGGGCGAGGCCCATCCGCCGGAGTACCTCCATGCCGACCTGAGAGCAGGGCTCATGCAGGCGACAGGTGCGCCCTTTGTGCTGATGATGCCCGAGAGCCAGGGAAGCTGGGGCGACTGGACTGTCACAACTGTACCAACCCTGAAGGGGCTCTCAGCACTGGCCATCGCCCGAGGCGGGGCGCTCAACCTGAACCACGTCCCGTATCCCTGCGGCGACTACGCCGGCCGGGTGGCGCGACCTGTGTGGGACGCCATCGCTGAGACCCTCACCTGGGTCCGAGAGCGGGAGCCTTGGTGCGCGGGAAAGCAGCGGGTGGAGGTCTGCGGCTGTCCCGTGTCGGAGACGAGCATCAAGCTCTTCCAGGCGCTGAGCGGGCTTTCCGGCACCGCGTACTGGAATGATCACCTTGCGACCCTCGGGTCGCTTCATCAACTCCTTTCGGAGCTGCATATTCCCCTCGGGTTCTTCTACGAGGAGGACGCCCCGAGCAGGATGGGTGACTACGAGTTGGTGATGTTGCCGAACCTGCTGCACATCAGCGCTGCATTCGCTAGCGAACTGCGAGAGTTCGTGAGACAAGGCGGCAGATTACTGGCCACATACCAGACATCGTTGCTGGATGCGGAGGGCAATCGGCTGCCCAACTTCTCGCTGGCGGACATGTTCGGCGTGGATTTCGAGGCGGACAGTCCGTACAGCGTGTCTTACCTCGACCGACTCGATTCCTGTTTCCGCGGGACAGTCCCCGACATGCCACTCCTGCTGAAGGACTTCGACCGAGGCGACAACCCGTCCAACCACGCCCTCTACTGCACGCTGCGACCTGGAGCTCGCGCCCTCGGTTACCTCAGCGATCCCGTGATCGAAAGCAACTTCGAGTTGGGACACTTCATCTACCATCAGCATTCACCTCCCGACAGATACACCGATTACCCGGCCATCGTTGTCAACGGCTACGGGCGGGGCAGGGTGGCCTTCTTGCCTGTGCCCTTCTTCAGGGCCTTCCAATCGTCGAGTCCTGCACGCGGGCGAAGCCCGTTCCTGAAGGAAGTCCTCCGGGTCCTGGTCGAGGAACAACTCGACCTATCTCAGAGGATTCGCGTGAGAGCCCCGGCATCAATCAAGACCATGGTCATGCGGGACGAGGAAGGCTGGCTGCTGCATCTGATCCATATCCAGAAGGGATCAGACAGCATGTACCTGGACGCATTCAAGCGGGTCGGGCCCATGGAGGTCTGGGCCAATCCGGGGTGGCCGGTCCTTTCAGTCACGGAATGCATGACTGGGAGGAGCTTCGCTCACGATCTCGACCGGGGGGGGATTCGCTTTGCAGTTCCGTCAGTGACCGACCATGCAATCCTGAGGATAGCTAAGCGCGCATGAGCAGGCCGGTCCGACCTGGCTGTTTGACAACAGCCGTGAAAGGGAGAAGTGAAACATGAAGACCATTCCAGCGAGCGAGTTCGAAGAACGACAGAAGAGGGCGCAGCAGCGAGTTGCAGAGGCAGGACTGGACGCCGTCATCGCCCACTCCAACGAGGCCGACTTCGCCAACGTGCGCTATCTCTCCGACTATTGGCCGGCATTTGAGTCCGCGGGCGTCATCATCCCCGCCGAGGGAAAGCCGATACTCCTGATCGGGCCCGAGAGCGAGACCTACGCGCTGGACAGAAGCCGGATCGAGACGGTGCGCAAGGTTCTCTGGTACCGGGAGAGCGCCGAGCCCGACTACCCGGACATCCCGATCAACACCTTCGCCGAGGTGTTCGCCGAAGCCTGCGGCGGCAAGCCGGTGAAGCGGCTTGGCATCGTGGGCCGAGCGATCTTCCCGATGGTGATCTATGAGGAGATCCGCAAGGCGCTGCCGGGGATCGAGATGGTGGGCGCCGACGAGATCATCAGTGACATGCGCATCATCAAGAGTCCTAACGAGATTGCGCTGCTGAAGGAGGGTTTCCGGATCAGCGAGATCGCTATTGACGAGTGCCTCGCGCAGATGAAACCGGGCATGACCGAGCTGAGGGTCGTAGGGCTGGCGCTGAAGTCACTCTACAGCCATGGCGCGGAGTACGAAGCCCATCCGCAGTATGTCATGGGGGGGACCAACACGAACCATGCCATCTCCCGGGCTAGCTATCGTCCACTGGCTCAGGGGGAGATGATCCAGCTCAACCTGGGCGCCCGCGTGGGGGGCTACAGCCCAAGTGTCGGCCGACCGTGCTGCTTTGGCAGGATGCCGGACGAGATGCGAAGGCTGGTGCAGATTGGGCTTGAGGCTCACCTCAAGACCATGGAGCCTATGCGCGCGGGCGTGTTGGCGAAGGACATCGTGAAACGCTTCGAGGAGTTCGTGAAGTCGAAAGGATGCGGAGGAAATCTGCTGTATGGGCCTTGCCACGGCATCGGCATGATCGAGGTTGAGCGGCCCTGGATGGAGAGCACCAGCGACTACCTGCTGCGGGAGAACATGACCTTCCAGGTCGACACATTCCTGCATACCGACAGCTATGGGTTGCGCTGGGAGGACGGCGTTCGCGTGACGGCCGACGGGGTCGAGCAGTTGTCGAGCCGCCACCAGGAAGTGCTGGAGCTCCCGCTATGAGCTTCCCGCGTCTCCTGGGCCGGACCATGTGGGCATTCCCGGACGGCGACCTGCCCGCGCCCGGAGAGAAGGAGCCACATGGGCACGAGTCGCTGGTGCTGTTCAACCCAAACGCTCGACCGGCGAAGGTGCAACTCACTATCTTCTTCGAGAACCGGGAACCCGAACGCGACCTGTGCGTTACCGTGGATGCAGAACGAGTCCGGTGCGTACGGCTTGACCAACCTGTCGGCGACCGCGGTTTCCGCGTGCCGTTCGGCCAATATGCCCTCCTCGTCGACTCCGACCAGCCCATCATCGCGCAGGTCGGCAGGATGGACGTTACGCAGCCCAACCTCGCCTACTACACCGTGATGGGATTCCCGCTCGGACAGGATACGCGATGACACGAGATCGCCGTGTGATAGCAGTGTTCGGCTTCGATATGGAGACCGACATCGGGAGCTGGACGCCGTTCTACGAGGGACTGGTGAAGGGCACGCCGCGTCTTCTCGAACTGCTCTCCGCGCACGAGATCAGCGCAACTTTCTACTTCACCGGACATGCCGCGCGCACCCACCCTGAGATGGTGCATGCGGTGGACGCAGCGGGTCACGAGGTCGGTTGCCATAGCCTCTACCACGAGACGGTGGGCGATGAGCTCTTTCCGATCCCTGGCACATACCCCCTGCTCGCCGAAGAGGTCCCCGTGCGCCTGAAGAGGGCGACCGAATGGGTGACGGCCGCGCTGGGGCGGCGCGTGGTTTCCTTCCGGTCACCGCGACTGTTCGGCTCTACGGCGGTCGTCAATGCGCTGGAGGCGCTGGGATATGAGACCGACGCGTCGTATCCCCTCTACTACTACCGCGAGCGCCTCACGCCCTACCACCCCAGCCGCAGCGACTGGACCGCGGAAGGCGACTCGCCGATGCTGGAGATTCCGAACTTCGCCGACCTCTCGATAGAGAGCACGGATCCGCTGGGCCGCGACCGAGACCAGTGGCCGAAGTACCGCACAGAGGGGGCCGGGGCGCTGCTTGCCACCGTTGACTCCTTCACCGCCATCGCTCACGGCCGCGGGCTGCCGGCTGTGCTCTGCTTCTACTTGCATCCCTGGGAGTTCGTCGAAATGCCGCAGAGCCTCATTCACTTCGGTGAGGGCGCGGTGCTGCCCGATCCGTTCATCGTCGCTGGCTGCGGGGACCATGCCCTGCGCCAACTGGCTGTAGTGCTGAGCGGCCTGAGACAGCGCGGATCCGTCTTCTGCACCGCCCGGCAGATCGCCGAGACGTGGGATAACGTGTAGATCCCGAGCGTCTGTAGAACCGCAGTCTGCGCTTCCTGCTTTGGGCCCGGCCGCTTGTCAGGCGACGATAGGACCGCGTGTAGGTGTCGAAGGACTGTAGGACCGTCCTGGACGTGTTCTGGGCTTGTCGAGGCTGACTTCTTGGCATATCATATGAACTCGGTGCGCGGCGCCTTCGGGCGCCGCATTCTCTTTGGGAGTCAACGCGGTGGAGGTCTTCGAGGCGTCGGTATCGCTGATGGTGCGGGCCCTGGTGATCAGCGCCCGGTGGACTGGCCGCAGGCGACGGCTCTGCTTGGAGCAGGCGTGCATGAATGTGCAGGCAGGACGGATCGCGGAACTCGAAGCGTGTGTCGTGGTGCTGGAGGATGCCCTGGCCTTCCCAGATGCATGCCTGGAGGTGCTGGAGAGGAGGCTTGGGGAGGAGCGACCGCGACGGCCCTATCCCTTGGGGGAGCGGCTGCGTCTCCTGTGGCTGATTGACTACTACCAGATCCCGAAGCGGAGGGTTAGGGAGACCTTCGGGGTGGCGCGCTCGAGCATTCACCGCTGGCTCAAGGGCTTTGAGGCAGGCAAGCTCGGGGGTCGTCAGAAACGCTCTGAGCCCGTCAACAAGACGCCACGAGAGATCGCTCAGCTGATCTGGGACATCTTCCGGCGAAACCCACTGTGGGGCCGTCACCGCATCGCAATGACGGTGTGGGCGCTTGGCGTATTCGTCTCAGCGACCGCGGTGCGTGACATCCTGCTGCGGCCCAGACCTAAGAGGTCTGCCCCGCAAGCGGCCTGTGCGAAGCCAGAGCCAAAGCGCAGGGAAATCGTTGCCAGCTACCCCAACCACGTGTGGTCGGTGGAC
The DNA here is from genome assembly GCA_963716175.1 of uncultured Armatimonadota bacterium. GTDB lineage: Bacteria > Armatimonadota > Hebobacteria > Hebobacterales > Hebobacteraceae > MFD04408-11. Next base: position 85,080 of record OY970296.1, read on the forward strand.
CGGACGCGGGTGTGGCGCTTGGGCGTCTGGCCCACCTGGGTGCTGGTGGCGATCGACCATTTCTCCCGCGCCGTCACCGCCGCGGTTCCCCTGGAAGGGCCAAACGCAGGATGGATCATGGACGCCCTGGAGCAGGCCTTCCTGCGCCACGGACAGCCCAAGCACTTGATCACCGACCAAGAAGGGGTCTTCATCTCTGACTTCTTCCGGAACCTCCTCAGCCAGTGGAAGGTGAGACAGCGCTTCGGTGCCGTGGGCAAGCACGGCTCGATTGCGGTAACTGAGCGGCTGATCCGGACCCTCAAGCGGGAATGGCTGGCGCGGGTGCCGCTGATCCGTGGTCTGGATCACCTCTCAGAGTTGCTTGCGGCCTTCGCTGTCTACTACAACGAGTACCGCGGTCACCGGCGACTGGGCCGGGCGACGCCATTGATGCTCTACCGGGGACAGATCTGGCGGCGGCCAAACCGATCAGCCAAGACGCTGCTAGGCTCGGTTCGCACTCGGCACTTCGCCGAGACCAGGATCACCGTCTATGAACTCGCCGCCCGACCACCCAGAGGAGACAGCCTCGGGACGCACGAGGTTTGCGGCAGTGGTCCTACGAGCGCCCGACACCTACACACGGTCCCAACCTCGCCAGCCTCGCGCTGCCCGCACCGCAGAAGCGAACTCTTCCCGATGCCCGACAGGCGTCTCAAACCAATGTGACAACTGCAGACATACGTCGGGATCCACTCCCCACCCTGGAAGGTCGCGGTACGTAGATAGTTTGCCCGGTCGCTGAGCATTTCGGGGATCGCCTTCCTCAGCTCGCCTCAATCACGATCGAATCGAACTGCTTCATACTCCGCTGGTACGAGCCGGCGTAGGTGACGGTATCCTGGTAGGTGACCTGGTGATACCTATCCCACTGCGTCACCTTGATCTTCGCGTCCTTCGCCAGCTTCGGGATGACCAGGTCCAGTTCGGTGTCGTGCGTCGCCAGCAGCACCGTCACCTTCTCACCCGCGATCCCCCACACATCTGATGAACCGCGCACGCCGCAGCCGGCCAGCAGGTCGCTGATGGGGCCCATCATCTGCCAGCTCACGCAGTTCGCCGGGATGAGGTGCTTGTTGCCGCGGCTCACGATCAGCGCGACGCCATCGCCTTCCGCCGCCACCGTGCCGATCACCGCGGCGCGCGGGAGCCGCGTCCCGTGCGTGCGTTCTCTCACCGCGTAGGCGACCAGCACGCCGGTGTACTTGAAGGATGCTCCTTTGTACCTCCCGCTCGCCGGCAGGTCGCCGTCGCGCCAGGTCCCCGTCGGATCGACGCCGCATGCCACCAGCGCCTTCCGCCAGTTCGCGGTGAGGTCGCTCCCGCTCGGGAGCGTCGCGCCGATCTGCAGGAAGACTGGCTTCTTCCCCGCAAAGAGCGCGGCGGTCTCGGGTGTGAGATCGAGCGTGCCGCGCTCATCGCGGCCCGTGGTGTAGACGTAGTAGGCGTCGGCGTCAGTGCGCGGCTCTGTGCTCGCCACCACATTCCAGCCGGCGTGGAACGCCCCGCACGTGATCGCGTCCCCGGAGCCGGCGAGGTCATCCCAATGTCCATCCTCGCCCTGCCGCAACTGGGCGACGACATTCAGCAGCGGCCGCTTCTCTTGCGCGTTCCGTGCTACCAGGCCGGCAACCCACTGCTTCGTGCCGGCGACGTCCATCTGCCGCGCCTTCTCGTCATCGAGGCCGATGAGGTCGAACTCGTCGAGGCGAAACTGGAGCGCGCGGATAGCGATGCTCGGTCGGAGGATTCCCTCCCAGTACTCGGGCAGCTCGCCCCAGTTGTGGCCCACCGTGAAGACCATCACCGTCGGCAGACCCCAGGTGCGCGCGAAGGCATATCCCAGCGACGCCTCCTCGGCAAGGCTGGCCGACTTGCCGAGTTCGTCGCGGCGGTACTGGTAGTGGTAGAGACTGATCATGTGGCCGCGGCGGTAGATATCGACGAAGCCCTGCCCGGTCCCAGGATGGGAGTAGTGCACATAGCCGGGGTCGTCGCCCTCCTGATACTCGAGGCCGATCTTCCGGCCGGTGTCGGCCAGCGCAAAGAAGATGTCCGGCCAGCCGGCCACATCCTCAGTGAACCAGCGATCCGCGCCGTCCTGGCGTAAATCCGTCATGATCTTGCTGGCCAGCTCGGGAGTCCAGTGCTTCTTGCCCGCCTCGGAGTGCCCTGGGCTCACGCCCTCCAAGTTGGCCATCACCTTGAGACCGGCCGCGTGCGCGCGGGCCGCGTACTCGGTCAGATTCTCCCGCTCCGATGACTGCTGCGCCCAGTCACACCCTCGCAGCGTGGGCGAGTCGAAGTAGTACTTCATCCCCTCGCCATCGCGCGAGCCGGCCGTGAAGCCCACCCCGTCCAGACCCAGCTTCTTCATCAGCGGCAGGTCTCTAGGCTGCGCATAGCCGAACCACCAGAACGACGGATCGTACTGCTCCTGTCCAGCCATCGCGCTCTCCTTTCCGGCGTACGCGTGTCCCGGCGCGACCACCATCACCAGCACCACTGCGATCCGAAGCATCGTCGCAGGCGTCATGGCGTCTCTCCCCTGCCCATGGCAGGCCTCTGTACCATACGGCCGGCCAAGCGCCCGCACCTGCTGCCACCCAGCCGGCCCGCAGTGCGGGGCGCAAGGGTTGGTGTTGTCGGCATGAGAGCCGCTCTGCTATACTGCCGCGGCTCAGCAGTCCATCCCGGAAGGCCGCCAGTGTCGGAGCTCGCCAGGCCAAGAGTATACCGGCGCATATGCACCGGCTCCCTGCTGGTTCTGCCAGAACCTGACCGCTACGTCCTCGTCGACGCGGACAGCAGCATCACTCCCACCAGAAAACGGGAGTCCCGGGGTGTTACCGGGACTCCCATATCAGTTAGGGATGCGCTCGCTCAATCGAAACAACGGGAGCGCCATCCGGCGCTAGGCTGCGCGACTCACAGCCCTAGTGCACGAAGCTGGTGATCTCGTAGGATGGGCACATGCCCTTGATCTTGCCTGGCGGTGTCGAGTAGCAGTCTGTATAGTTGGTCTCAGGAGCACAACACCTGGCATTCCCGGCCTCTGTGACGGCGGCCTCCGCATTCCACCAGGCGGCGTGTCCATCCGCAAACCCGAGGTTGAGGCCGCCAAGGTGAGGCGCATATTTGCTCCGGAACGAGGGGTCACTGAAGAAGTTGCAGGCATCGGTGCCGAAGGCGGCACCCGAGTCCCCTCCGCTGAGATCCCAGCAGCAACATGGATTGCTGCCATAGGCCATCCCGAACATCGTTCCCAGATCGCAGCCTCCCTGGCTATCACCGCACACGACCCACCAGCTCGGGTAATCAATCTCCGACGTTTTCCTTCCGATGAGACACCAGTCATTGTAGCCGATGGTGATTTCGAGGGCCCCCGTATCTTCGCTTCCCCGCTTCTGCTGGGCGATGGAGTCGGTGACGGAGCCGCCCCAGCCAGGCGGCCAGGCTTGGCAGCAAGGCCTGCCACCGCAGCCCCCACTAGTGTTGTGATCACTGGAACCCCAGCTTCCTTGAGTCTGCACGAGGTAGTCCCACCAGATCGGGGTGTGCTGGGGCACGATCCACATTGCCGTGGATATATGCTGAATGCTCGGGCAGCGCCAGACGTCGCGGTTCTTGATGTACTCGTCAAAAACAACGGGCCAGCGCAGGTAGGGGTTCGATCCCTGGAACCGGTTGCGTGTGTTGGGCACCCATGGCACTGTCCTGGGCGCGTTCTAGGCTTGCCCCGGCTGACTCCCTCCCGTATCATCTGGGGCCGGTAGGCGGCGCCTTCAGGCGCCGTTCTCTCTTTGGGAGTCAGCGCGGTGGACATCTACGAAGCATCGGTGTCATTGATGGTTCAGGCACTGGTGATCAGCGCCCGGTGGGCGGCCCGCAGTCGCCGTCTCAGCCTGGAACTGGCCTGCGCCGGTGCGAAGGCGGGACGAGTGGCGCAGCTGGAGGCACGTATCTTGGTGCTGGAGGGTGCCGTAGCCTTTCGCGATGCGCGCCTGGAGGTCTTGGGGAAGCGGCTGGGAGAGGAAAGGCCGCGACAGCCCTATCCGGTGGTGGAGCGGCTGCGTATCCTCTGGCTGATGGAGTACTACGGCATCCCGAAGCGGAGGGTGAAGGAAACCTTCGGGGTGGCGCGCTCCAGCGTCCACCACTGGCTCAAAGCCTTCCAGCAGGGCAAGGAGGGAGGCGGGACATCCTGCTCCGCCCGAGACCTACGGCCTCAACCCCGGCGCCAGCTGAAGCCAAGGAGTGCGGGAAGCCAAAGGCGATCGTCGCCGGGCACCCCAACCACGTGTGGTCGGTGGACCGGACGCGAGTGATGCGCTGGGGGATCTGGCCCACCTGGGCGCTGGTGGCGATTGATCACTTTTCCCGCGCAGTGATGGCCGTGGTCCCATTGGAAGGACCAAACGCGGGCTCGGTGGTGGATGCGATGGAGGAGGCATTTCTGCGCCACGGGCCTCCCGAGCATCTGATCAGCGACCAGGAAGGGGTCTTCGTGAGCGAGGTGTTTGGGGTGCTGCTCGGCAATTGGAACGTCAAGCAGCGCTTCGGGGCGGTCGGCAAGCATGGTTCCATCGCGGTAACGGAACGCCTGATCTGGACCCTTAAGCGGGAATGGCTGGCGCGGATAGCGCTCATCCGTGGCCTGGATCACCTGGGGCGACTCCTCGCAGACTTCGAGGAGTACTACAAGCAGCACCGGTCCCATCAGCAGCTGAATGGCGCCACACCATCGATACTCTACCAGGGACAAACCTGGCAGAAGCCCGACCGCTCGGAGAAGGCGCTCCCGTGGCCGATCCGGCTGCGACACTTCCGCGAGCAGCGGATCACCGTCTATGAGCTGGCTGCCTGAGCCAAGGCCGCGGGATCGGCACTTGAGAGAACGCCTGTCATGGCGGTATCATGAGGCCTCGACATACGCAGGTGGCCGCAGGAAACCAGGCCAGAAACAGAAAACTCGCCACTCCAAGTAAGGAAAAGCTGGTTGATATGGGGAATCCCGGTCTAGACCGGTGAGACAAGGAGGATGGGTGTGAGTAAGACGGTCTGGCTTCTGATGCTGGTGGTGGGCGTGTGTCTCCTCACATTCACGGTGACCAGCGCCCAGACCTACCAGCCCTACTCGCAAGACGAGTTGGACGACCTGCTTGCGCCGATCGCTCTCTATCCGGATCCGCTGTTGGCCCAGATCCTGCCGGCGGCCACCTACGTGGATCAGATAGACGACGCGGAGCGATCGCTTGGCGGAAGTGTCGATGAGGGGTTCATCGACCGCCAGGACTGGGACGTGAGTGTGAAGTGCGTGGCCCACTACCCTGAAGTGCTGGCAATGATGGATGACAACAGAGACTGGACCATCGCGGTGGGCCAGGTCTTCGTGCAACAGCAGGACGACGTGTTCGCCGCCGTCCAGCGGCTGCGCGTCAGAGCCTACCAGGTGGGGACCCTCGTCACCACGCCTCAGCAGCGGGTCATCGTTGCCAACGATGGGACGATCCTCATCGTCCCCCACCAGCCGGACAGGATCTACGTGCCTCGCTACCATCCTCAGGAGGTCTACGTAGCGCCCAGCGAGCGCACTGTCTCCAGCAACCTCATCAGCTTCGGCTTGGGCCTGCTCATCGGCGCCTGGCTGAATCGGGACTGCGACTGGCACCATCACCGGGTCTACTACCACGGATGGAAGGGGGGCGGTTGGATCGCCGCCGCGCGGCCTCACGTCGTGATCGTCCCGGTCTACGTCAACCGCCGTTTCAAGCCGAACGTGATCGTGGTCAACCGCACGATTGTCGAGCGTCCTGTCCCGGTATTCCGGCAGACCATCAGGCACGATGCCGCCATCAACAGACCTGTCTACACGGCCGGCCGGAGGCCGACAACAGGGGTGTTTGCCAAACCCACCTATGGCGTCGTGAGGGCGCGCCCAGCGGTCTCGCCCAAGCCATCGCGTGCACCCGCAGCGAAACCCACGCGCCCGACTGTACCCCAGCGGCCCGGCGCCGGCGCCAGGCCAACCCGGCCGGCTGTTTCGCCAAGGCCGACCGCGCCGAGCCGGCCACAGAAGCACGCGGTATCGCCCCGACCGACCGCGCCGAGCCGGCCGCAGAAGCACGCGGTATCGCCCCGACCGACCGCGCCGAGCCGGCCGCAGAAGCACGCGGTATCGCCTCGACCGACCGCGCCGAGCCGGCCGCAGAAGCAGGCGGTATCGCCTCGACCGACCGCGCCGAGCCGGCCGCAGAAGCAGGCGGTATCGCCACGGCCCACCGCGCCGAGTCGGCCCCAGAAGCACGCGGTATCGCCACGGCCCACCGCGCCGAGCCGGTCGCAGAAGCAGACCGCGTCGCCACGGCCCACCGCGCCGAGCCGCTCGCAGAAGCAGGCCGCGTCGCCACGGCCCACCGCGCCGAGCCGGTCGCAGAAGCAGGCCGCGTCGCCACGGCCGGCGCGCCCGCCAAAGAAAGCAGCCAACCAGCACGGCCGGGCCGGTGCGAATGCTGGCAAGGCGAAGAAACCTGAGCAGAAAGGACGCGGTGAGCAGGCGCCGCGGTAGGTGCAGCGGGGCGCGCTGTCAGGCGCTCAGGTAGCGTTTGGACAGAGTGGCAGGAGCCAAGGCTCCTGTCCAACCCGATAGGACGCGGCAATCGTGGCTCGGTACTTCAGGAAGAACTCTCTGACGCGATCCGGCTGCTTGCTGAAATTGTGAAGCATCTCGACTGAAGCAGCAGTGGGTGTCCATGCAGGCTCGGAAGGCCGCGACAAGCCAAGGCCCTCCGGGGGCACTAATGCTCCAGGGAAGGGCGCGCTCCGCCGAAGACGCGCCGCGGCCCCACCACCACGTCGCTACGCCCGAGGCGCACAAGTCCCGAGCGCGGCCCTGATGCGCCAGAGGCGCACAAGAGCCAACCAGCCAGAGGCTCACCCGCCTCTGATGGGCTCGGAAGCGTGGTGCGCCGCTTCTGGGCCATTGCAGCAAAGGGGCCGAAGAGCTGGCGCTTCACGGTGGGACAGTCTCTGAGGTCGCCGGACAACCACGGCCCCTGGGGCCAATGTCGCGGCCGCAGAGGAGGTATCCGAGGGGCCGAGCAGCATCGAAGGCGCCGTCAGGCGACTGCGGGAAGGGGGCAGAGGGGGGAACGCGGCCACGCCAGGAGCGAGTAGCAGCTAGCGCGAGCCGCAGGAGTCTGCACCACAGAAGTCGCCACGCCTGGGTGACGACCACCCAGCGCTACACCCATCTCGAGGACGACGACCTGCAGGCTCAGGTGGCACAGCTGCCGGCCAACCTGGTCGCCGGCACCTCGTATCATCCTCGCCCGTCATGCCACTGAGCAAGCCTTGCCGTCACACCGGTTGTCGCGCTCAGTCTGAGGCCATCGACTCCGGAGCGCGTGGCTTGTCTCTGCGCAGACGCCTCCATCCGATGGCCGCGGCCGCGGTCCCTGCCAGAGTGATCGCCGCGCCGATCACGACCGCCACCGGAGCGGTCAGGTACTGGGCCAGGGTTCCTGCCTGGAAGCTGCCCAAGGGAGCCGAGCCGGCGTTCACCAATGCCCATACCCCCATGACGCGCCCGCGCATGTGATCCGGGACGGACATCTGGATCAGGGTGTTGGCGACCGACATCACGGCCACGCCGCCTAGACCCGCGACTGCCAGTATCGCCATGGAAAGGTGGAGCATGCGCGAGAACGCGAAGCCTGCCGCCGCGGCCGAGAGCAGGAAGCCTCCCCCAAAGAGAATGCGTTCTCGGCGGGGATACCCGCCCAGAGAGGCCACCAGGAGGGCGCCCACCAGTGCGCCGATTCCGCTCGAGGTCATGAGGAGGCCGAGGCCCTGCGCGCCGGCGCGCAGGATATCGCGAGCGAAGATCGGCATGAGCACATTGTAGGACCAGCCGAAGATCGAGAAGACGGCGAGGAGTGCCGACAGCCCCAACACCATCCGGTTGGTCCGTACGTAGCGCAGACCCTCCAACGAGTCCGCCACTATCCCGCGGACACGCGTTCTCGCCGCTTGTGGCTGGAAGCGCATCAGGAGTAGTCCCACGATCACCGCCAGAAAGGAGAGCCCGTTCACGAAGAAGCACCAGGCCGGGCCCAGCCTCGCGACCAGTATCCCGGCGAGGGCCGGGCCGATGATGCGGGCGCTGTTGAAGATGGAGGAGTTCAGGGCGATGGCGTTCATCAGGTCTTCCCGGCCCACCATCTCCACCACGAAGGCCTGGCGAGCCGGCATGTCGAACGCCATCGTCGTCCCGCTGAACGCCGCCAGCACCGCCACCTGCCAGGCGCGGATCCACCCGGCCCCGGTGAGGCCCGCGAGCACGAAGGCGAGCAGCATCATCGCGGACTGGGTGACGAGCAGGACGCGCCGCTTGTTAACGCGGTCGGCCACCACCCCGCCCAGCAGGGAGAAGAGGGCCATCGGAAGGGAGCCTATGCCGCCGATGATACCGAGCAGGAGGGCGCTGTTCGTCAACTGGTAGACGAGCCAGGCCAGCGCCATCTGCTGCATCCAGGTGCCGATCAGCGAGACCAGCTGGCCCGAGAAGAAGAGCTGATAGTTACGGTGCCGCAAGGCGGAAAAGGTACGAATAAGCTGCCTGGGCTCCCGCTCGGATGAAGGTGGGCCGTTCTTATCTCGGTCTCCGCGGTGTAAGCTGAGGCGCATCCGCGGCTCCTAGGGCCGCGGCGCAAGGAGCCGGAACCCAACGGTGCTTGTTACGCGCCGGTCGGGCCATTTCCTCCTAGGGAATGGACGGATGCCGGATCGACCCGCCCGAGGACCTGACATACTGGGCGGCCGAGTGCGACGCCGCGAGAAGCTGAGGCAAGACTGAGCCCATGACACATTGTGGGACCAACGCGCATCGCCCGGCGGCCGCAGCCCAGATCCGACGCGGCCCTACCTCCACCCCGCTCCCGAGCGCGGCCCTGGAACCAACCAGCCAGAGGCTGGCAAGCGTGGCGCGCCGTTCTAGGCTACTTTGGGCGAGAAGGCCGCGAATTGCGGCATGCAGGCCGGTCCGCTTACATTGGCAGCCCGAACGGCCTCACCCTAATAACGCGACCTGTTCTACACCTCATGGAGAAGCGGCTCACACTCAGGGGACTTCGCGCGGTCGGCAGGTGGGCGGCGTGAGTGGTATAATCCGGGGCGTGGCCGAACGGTCACGCCCCGAGTAAGGATAAACCGGAGGACGGGATTCAGCCATGTCAATCAGCTTGCCTGCCATCGTAGAGGTGACCATTGTGCTCGCCCTCACCGCCAGCATCTGTCTTGCGGAAGAGGTGAGCATTCCGCGAGTGCCCCCGGGTCATCCCCGGGTTTATCTCCGTCCCACCAATCTCCCGGACCTCAAGGAGAAGGTGGCGTCGCCTCAGTTCCACCAGCTCTGGGAGGACGTGCGTGGGGCCGCCAGCGACACCCCCATCTGCGCCGCCTTCGTCTACCTCGTCACCGGCGACAAGGCCGCCGGTCGATCTGCGATTGATGGCGCTCTCACCGCGCTGAAATCATCCACCGATGCCCGTGTGTTCGAGGAGCCGTTCCACTGGGGCGCATGCATCTACGATTGGTGCTATGACCTGCTGACAAGCCAGGAGAAGGCGGCATTCATCAAGGAGTTCGAGCGCATTGCGAACCTCCATGAGCCCTACTATCCGGCCCGCACGGACACTGGTGCCGTCGTTGGGCACTCCTGTGAGGGCTGGCTGCTGACAGGTGAACTGCCGGCCGGCGTCGCCATCTACGATGAATCGCCCGCCATGTACGCCGCCGCCGCCCGGCTCTTCATGGAGAAGTTCGTGCCTGTCCGCAACTTCCACTACGCTGCTCACTGGCACCATCAGGGCGACTCCTACCTCTCCACTCGCTTCGCGCACGATCTGGCCGTCTCCTGGCTCTTCCGGCGCATGGGGGATGGGGACGTGCTCAGCCGCGAGCAGCAGTTCGTCCCATACCAGCTCATCTACGGTCTCCGCCCCGATGGACAGCAGATGCGAAGCGGAGACACCTATGACGACTCCGGCAGGAGCGGACAGAAACGCCTGGTGGCGATGCTGGCCGGCTCCTACTACGAGGACCCGTATCTGCTCACCATGGCGGACTCGGATCTCTTCGGGGGGTCCGGCCGCTTCGCCAGGGTGCTGGCGATCATCTTCCGAGAGCCGGATGCTGAGAAGCGACCGATCAGCGAGCTACCGCTCACCAAGTACTTCGCCGACCCTGGTGGCGAGATGGTGGCGCGCACCGGCTGGACGATCGGTCCCGATAGCCCGGACGCAGTCGTGCAGATGCGAATCGGCGGCTACTTCTTCGGCAATCATCAGCACCGCGATTTCGGTACCTTTCAGGTCTATCACCGGGGCGCGCTCGCCATCGACAGCGGCCTCTATGAGGGCGAGGCCAGCGAGTACGGGACCGAGCACTGGGGAGCGTACTATCACCAGACCCTCGCCCATAGCGGCCTGCTGGTGTTCGATCCGGACGAGCAAGGTCTGAACCGCGTTCGCCCAGTCAATGACGGCGGCCAGCGAGTGCCCAGTGGCGGTCGAGACCACCCCCGCGACCTCGAGACGATGAAGACTATGGGATACCGCATGGGCGAGGTGACGGCCCACGCCTTCGGCCCCGATAGCCACGCACCCGAGTACAGCTACCTCGCCGGTGACATCACCAAGGCCTACACCGATAAGGTGCGCTCCGTCACCAGGTCCATGGTCGCTCTGAACCTGCGTGACGCCACCTATCCCGCGGCCCTGGTCGTGTACGACCGCGTCGTCGCCAGCAAACCCGGGTTCAGAAAGACCTGGCTGCTCCACACGATCGAAAAACCGCAGGTGAATGGCCGCACCATCGTCGTGAGTCGGATCGGTGGCGGTTATCACGGGAAGCTGATCGCTGAGTCACTCCTACCTGCCAATGCCTCCATTGACACAGTCGGCGGCCCAGGCAAGGAGTTCTGGGTAGAGAGCGTCCAGAAGAACTACCCCACCATCAAGAAGCCTCCCGCCGAGCCCGGCGCCTGGCGGGTCGAGGTCTCGCCAGCCTCCCGCGCGGCCGCCGATCAGTTCCTGCACGTCATAACGGTGATGGACGCAGAAACACCAAAGGGCCCGGCCGTAAGCCTGCTGCAGGGAGATGGTGTGGTCGGCACGAGTCTGCTCGACCGCGCGGTGCTCTTCTCGAAGAGCGGTGAGCTGCTCGCGCAGGCGGACTTCGAGATCAAGGGCGGACCGCCTGCCAAGGTCTTGATCTGCGATCTGGAGCCTGGCCTCTGGTCGGTGCGGAGAGATGGCGCGCCGTACGCGAAGGACCTTCGCGTAACTCCCGATGGCCGTTGCCTTTACTTCGAAGCGGAGCCAGGGCGATACGTCTTGGCACGACGGGCCGACTTGACGTAGGCGGGTCAACAGACCGGCATGAGTCGTGAACCTAACGGAGGATATGCAGATGGCACTTGAGTTCGCATCAGATCGCTACGATCGCATGCAGTACCGGCGCTGTGGGCGAAGCGGCCTGCTGCTTCCGGCGATCTCGCTGGGAGCCTGGGAGACCTTTGGAGGCTATCGCGGCGAGGACGTCTCCCGTGATTGCCTGTTTCGCGCCTTCGACCTGGGGGTCACCCACTTCGACCTGGCCAACAACTACGGCGCGCCACCCGGAAACGCGGAGATCGTGGTAGGCAAGATCATCAAGGAGATGCCCCGCGACGAGCTGATCATTTCCAGCAAGGCCGGCTGGTATATGTGGCCCGGCCCGTACGGTGACTGGGGCTCGCGCAAGTACCTGATCGCGAGCTGCGATCAGTCGTTGCAGCGGATGGGCCTGGAGTACTTCGACATCTTCTACCACCATCGGCCCGACCCGGAGACACCGCTGGAGGAGACCCTGGGCGCGCTCGACCACCTCGTGCAGCAGGGTAAGGCCCTCTACGCCGGGGTCAGCGCCTACAGCGGGGTGCAGTTCGCGGAAGCCGTGCGCGTCTGCGAGCGCATGGGTCTGGCGCGCGTCACCATCCATCAGCCCCGCTACAACCTGCTGGGCCGCACCATCGAATGGGACCTGCTTCCCCAGACTCAGCAGGCCGGCTCCGGCGTGATCGTGTACTGCCCCCTCGCCTCGGGCCTGCTGACGGACAAGTACCTGGGCGGCGACATCCCCGCCGAAAGCCGGGCCGCGCAGAAGTGGGGCAAGGAGTGGGTCGAGAAGAATCTGAGTCTCGAGCGCCGGGCCACACTCACGCGACTGAACGAGATGGCGAAGCAGCGGGGTCAGACCCTGGCTCAGATGGCGCTTGCCTGGATCCTGCGACTCCCTGCCATCACTAGCGCGCTCACCGGCGCCTCCAGCGTGAAGCAGATTGAGGAGAATGTCGCTGCGCTTGAGAATCTGGAGTTCACGAAAGACGAACTCGACGGGATCGACAAGCTGACCAAACGCGCTCCCTAGCCGGTTCTCTTGTTTCGGCCGGACCGTGCTATCCAGTAACCCATCGGCGCGATCCAGACGAACCGGACGGCTGTGCGGCGATGGGAGCTTAGGACATGATGGCGGCCGCGAGCCAGGCTGGGGATGAAGGTTGCAGTCGTGATCCACCGCTTCTGGCCGTGCCACGAGCACGGGGCCGTGCCAATGCTGTCTGCTCGGCCCTTGATCGAACATTGCTGTCTCCGCGCCAGTCACGCGGCTTCGCGGTGGTAGGAGTTCAGCAGCCCGCCCAGGAACTGCTCGCACTCGACCCGGAGCCCCTGGTCAGGGATTCCGCCGGTCGGATCCAGCGGCGCCAGCAGGCTCCCTCGGCGGTCTGGGATCTGATTGGCGATGGGGGCAGTCCGTTGCGCCGCAGAATGCCCGCGATGCAGCCCTTCGAGCGCGTGACGCCCAGCTTGAGCAGTTCCCCTCGGATGCGCTGGTAGCCCCAGGTGTCCTCCCGCGCCAGGCGGCAGACCAGGTTTCGATGTCGTCCGAGGTCCGAGGGCGGCCCGGGGCGCGTCGGGCGCTGCAATCCCACTTCCGCCGCTCCGATCGCCGCTGCCAGGCCAGGATCGTCTCCGGCTTGACGATACTCACCACTTTCTTCATCAGCGGCCGACCCATGGCCAGCGCGGCCTCGACCAGCGACCGGCGTTCCTCATCTGTGAAGCGGAGCCGCCCTGGCATCTTCTCTTTGAGAAGTCTATTCTCCAGGCCCAGGTATTCATTCTGCAGCGTCAGCTCCCGGCACAATAGGCGCGCTACCGTGGCCATGACTGGCAGCCCCACCCAGTCCAATCTCAACTCGGCATCCTTCTCCATCCTCAGCCTCACAGCGCAGGGATATGCACGGGAGCCGAGAATACTACGCCATGGGCTATATAGGGGCTCTCGAAGCCAGATGGGTCTTCGGACAGGACAGGGTTCATGCCAGTGGGGTGTGGGGCCGGCCGGTGGAGCTGCCCTTCGATCCTCCGGATGATCTTTCCCAGCAAGTGACTGCGTCTCTCAGACGCAATCCCTGAGTACCCCCCTGCCAGGGACTGCTAAGCGACCTCCCGGTGTCTGATTAATGCGGCACTGCAAATTGAAGTTGGAAGCGCGGGCTTGAATGCAAACTATTGGATCTTATCTGATCAACGACCCTGACACTCCCCTGCGATTTGGCGAAGTCAATCTCATCAACCCCTCTCGCCGCGAGCGAAGAGGCCTGCCCGATCGGGAGGGCATTCTCTGTCAGTCAATCATCACGGGCTTCTGCGGCACTGACTGGGAGCTGATGCAGATGGGAGCGCGTGGCGAACTCGGCCCCAAGTTCCCGACCGGTCAGACGCGTTTAATTAACGGGCACGAGGGCGTCGTCTGGGTGCCGGATCAGAAGCGCTATGCCGTGGTGCTGATCCGCGGCGGCGACTCCTATGATCCGAGTCGCTTCGAGTCCGATGAAACCTACTTCGAATATGGCTGCGATCAAGCTGACGGTTTGATGGCCTACCAAGGCTACTATCACCCGGACATGCTGCTGGAGATTCCGGCTGACGCCCTGCCCAAAGGCACAATCCTGACGAAGACCTTGGGAAAGCGACTGTCGTTCGCGGATCCGATGGCCTGCATGATCTTCCAGCGCGAACGGATCGAAGACTTGTTGGGCGCCCACAACTGGCGTTTATTTGCCGCCCGGGGCATGGACCGGTCGGCGGCCTTGGAGGAAGCTGTTCGCGATGGCTTTTCCCATGTGGTCATTTATGGATTGGGAAGCACCGGGCTCTTGGGGGCGATAGCCATTAAGGAAAAGTATCCCGATGCGCGCATCGTCGCAGTCGCGCGATCTGTGCCGGGCAACGAGAAGCATGCCTTCCTCGCAAGGCTTTACCCGGACCTCGTATATGTGCAAGCGAGCACTGATCTTGCTGACACCTCGCGCCGTATTTGCGAAGCGCTGGGAGGAAGGAAGCCCCGCATCTTCCTTGGTGCTTCCGCAAGCCCAGGGGAGGCGGAGGCGGCCTTCGGCCACGGCGTGCTAGACAATAACGGTATTTATGCGAGCTTCAGCCTGGGGCCGATTGTGAGCTATGACACGATGCCCTTCGGCTTCAGGAATCACCTTATCTTCGGCGCCATCAACTTCCGCCGGGATCATATGGAAGACGCGATTCGTCTGCTGTGCCGGTTTCCGCTCGACGAATTGGTGCGAGAGTATCCGCTCACCGACCTTGCCGCCGGCCCCATCGCGTTCTATCAGGCAATCTACCGGGGGGAGCAAAGGGCCTTCAAGTCTGCCTGCGTGTGGGATCCAGAGAGGATCGCGTGAAACTGGACGCCCACCAGCATTTCTGGCGTTACAACCAGCGCGACTACGGCTGGATCGGAGACGCGATGGCCGCGCTCAGACGCGATTTCCTTCCCGAAGAACTGGCGCGCGAACAGACTTCGCTCGGTTTCGATGGGTCCATCGCGGTGCAGGCGCGCCAGTCGCTCGCCGAGACTAAATGGCTGCTCCAGCTCGCCGATGCGAACCCGTTCATAAAGGGGGTCGTCGGCTGGGTGGATTTATGCTCCCCCGAGTTGTCTGCACAGCTCGAGCGCTTTGCCCACCACCCGAAGCTGTGCGGTGTCAGGCATGTCGTGCAAGATGAACCAGACGACCGATTCATGCTGCGAGAGGACTTTCTGCGCGGGATCGCGGATCTGAAGCAGTGGAAGCTGGCCTATGACATTCTCGTTTTCCCGCGCCATCTGCCCATCGCGGGCGAACTAGTAAAGCGATTCCCTGAGCAGACATTCGTCCTCGATCACCTCGCAAAGCCACCGATTGGGGCAGGATCGCTTGAACCTTGGGCGACGGATATGCGTGCGCTCGCGGCGTTCCCTAATGTTGTGTGCAAGGCCTCCGGGATGGTAACAGAAGCTGACTGGGACAACTGGCGCGTGGCCGATTTTCGCCCCCATCTCGACATCGCCTTCGAGGCCTTCGGGATAGAACGCATCATGATTGGCTCTGATTGGCCTGTATGCACGCTTGCCGCCTCTTATGCGGAGACAGTGGACATCGTCATTGAATACCTGCGCGGCCTATCCCTTCCGGAACAGGATCTGATCCTGGGAAAGAACGCTCAGACTTGGTACGGGGTGAGAGCATGAGAGCCATATCTCTTAGCCGGCCCGAGCAGATACAGATCGTTGACATCCCAGAACCCGAGCTTGGGCCAGATGAAGTGCTGGTGGAAATCCACTACGTCGGTCTCTGCGGCAGCGACCTGAACGCCTATCGCGGCCTTTCGCCGATGGTCACATACCCGCGCATCCCCGGCCACGAGGTCAGCGGAGTGGTGGCAGGCAAAGGAACACAAGTGCCCGCGGCCATCCAGCTCGGCGCACGCGTGACGATCTCACCGTATACGGAGTGTGGAACCTGCCCCGCCTGCCGGATCGGGCGCACCAATTGTTGTCAGTTCAACGAAACCCTGGGTGTGCAGCGAGACGGGGCGCTGACCGAACGTATCGCTATCCATCACAGCAAGGTGTTCGCCAGTGCCGAACTCTCGGCCGAGGAGATAGCACTGGTCGAGCCGATCAGCGTCGGCTACCATGCCTCAAACCGAGGCCGCATCGGCGAGACGGACTGTGTGCTCGTGCTCGGCTGCGGGACCATCGGCCTGGGGGCGGTGGCAGCGGCGGCGCGTAAAGGTGCGACCGTAATTGGTTTGGATGTGGACGACGCAAAACTGGAGCTTGCCTGCAAGTTAGGGGCGCGACACACGATCAACTCCACGCGGGAAGAGGCGGAAGCGCGCATAGCTTCCCTCACTAACAGAGAGGGGGTGAATGTTGCGATCGAGGCGGTGGGTCTACCGGCCACTTACCGGATGGCGGTGGAGTCGGTGGCCTATGCCGGACGGGTAGTATGCGTGGGATATGCGAAAGAGGAAGTGTCTTTCCCAACGCGTTTGTTCGTGAGCAAGGAACTGGATATTTCGGGCGCGCGCAACGCCCTTCACGTCTTCCCCTCCGTCATCCGCATGCTAGAGGAGCGGCGGCGGCCCTTCACCGATCTCATCACGAAGGTGACGCCGTTCGCTGACACCGCCCAGGCTTTCGAAGAATGGAACGCCGCCCCTGGCAAGTTCACGAAGATCCTGGTGCGCGTTACTTAACACCTCACCGGCCGTGACCTGGTGAAAACCACAATTGGAGAATGTATGGTGATAAGAGTCTGGCTTTCGTTCCTAGTCTCGTTGTTCCTAACCGGCTCTCTTGTCTTGGGGGCCTGCGGGGAGACCACCGGAGAGAGTCCGGGGCGCACCTTGCATGTATCCCAGAAGGCACTCCCCGAAATCACCGCGGAGCTCCAGTTCCGCACGATCAGTGAGGCGGCCGCGCGCGTCGCGGCTGGCGATACCGTGGTCATCCACAGCGGAACCTACCGTGAGCACGTGGTGCTGAAGGCAAGCGGCACCGCTGAGAAACCGATCCGCTTCGTGGCGGCTGCGGGCGAGCATGTGGTGGTGACCGGAGCAGACGAGATCACAGCCTGGGAGCGGGCCGATCCCGAGAGAAGTATTTGTAAGACGCCCTGGCCTCATGCCTTCATCACCTGGGACGAAAGGAACACGCATCCGGGTGATGACTACCACGTGGTGATCGGGCGAGCGGAGCAGGTGTTTGAGGACGGCTACCTGCTGCACCAGGTGCTGAGCCGAGACGAGATGTCTCGCGGTTCCTTCTATGTTGATCTAAAGGCGAAGCTGCTTTATGTCTGGGGATACACCGACAAGACCCCGGGGGAGCGGTCACGTGTGGAAGCTTCGGTGCGCGATATCGTGTGGGATCTAAGGGGTGATTACAATCACGTTCGCGGTCTCCGGTTCCGGTACGCCGCGAATCGAGCGCAGCAGGGAGCAGCCCAGTTCCGTGGGGATAACAATGTGATCGAGGACTGCGTCTTCGAAAGGACAAACGGGTGCGGCGCCGTCTTCGGGGGGCAAAACGTCATCGTGCGCAATAGCACCTTTCAAGACAACGGCCAGATGGGCTTCGGCGCCGGCCGAGCACATAAGCTCCTAATGACCGGCTGCCTCGTCAGACACAATAACGTAAAGGGGTTCGATCGCGGCTGGGAGGCGGGCGGCGACAAGATTGTTTTCTCCAGAGGTGTTGTGATCGAGAACAGTATGTTCATCGAAAACCGGGGACACGGGCTCTGGTTTGATATTGGCAATGAAGATTGCGAGGTGAGGAACTGCCTGTTCGCCGATAACGAAGACTGTGGCGTTTTCTACGAGATCTCTTACGGTTTGCACGTCCATGACAGTGTCTTCGTCGGGAACGGGTTCGCCGATTCTGACGGCGCCTGGGGCGCGTCCTGCGGCATCTCGCTCAGCAGCTCTCCCGGGTGCGTGATCGAGCGCAACCTGATCGTGGGCAACAAGGAGGGCTTCGACTTCCGCGAGCAGGGGCGCTCAACCCCTCACATAGAGGACGCCGACAAGGACGACGAAGAGAGAAAGGACTATCCGATCTGGAACCACGACGAGATCATCCGCAGCAATGTGCTTGCCTACAATCGAGACGCGCAGTGCTGGGGATGGTTCGATATCGGCGACCAGCGGCACTGGCCGGCGGCAATGCAGAACCCCGCGACGCTTGAGGGTCCCGAGCCCGACGACGACGAGCCTGAGAGGCAGCCGACCGGGCTGACGCTGGAGAAGCTGAAGCTGAACTTCGAGAACAACATCTACTTCGCCGCGCCGGGCCAAGGCCTTCTCAACTGGGGCGTGACGTGGGACGAGATGCGCCGGCTATACACGAGCCTAGGGGAAGTGCGAGGCGAGCTCGCCCTCGAGCGGGAGAGCGTGGTGGCCCAACCTGGCTTCGCCGACATCACGACCAGGGATTTCCGCGTTCCCGCGGACAGCCTGCTCTTGCGTATGGGATGTTATCCCGAGGGCGAAGTGCCCGGGGTCAAGCTCGGCATCGCTGACCGATGATCGGAGGAGCTATGACACTGCGCACCTGCCTTCCCCCAGTCCTTGTCTGGCTGCTGGCTGCCGAACTCGGGTATGCCGCCACCTGTAGAACTGCGCGGCCAATCAACTGGAGCCGGCTTCGTCTTCGGGTTCGGCTTCTGCTCCCGCGGTCAGCGTGCGCCTGGGCGGCAATGGGACGGCTGGCGTGGGAGCCGGTTCAGGACCTCCACCGCCTCCCCGGCCACGCGGAGGCCGATCGCCCGAGGGGGAGGAACCCCCTCCGCGGAGCATTGAGGGCAGCAGGATGGCTACCGCCAGCAGGGCTGCCGCAATCGGCCAGGCGAGCACATCCCTCGCCGACACAGTGCCAAGAAGCCCCTGTGTAAGAAGCCAGCTGCCCTCGAACAGCGCGGCAGCAAGAAAAGCCCATCTCATTGCCTGTGCTGACAACCATGCGCCGACCACCAGCGCGGCAGCCATTGCTGCCGACTCGATCCAGGTCCCCCGGTACCATCCGGCCACCGCTATCAACAGGCATGCTCCGGCGGCGATCAGCAGCCGGCGACCACGTCCGAAGCTGCCGGACTCGCCGTGCTTCCAGTATCTCGCTCGACCGTCTGCCGCACGTCTCACGTCAGCCCCGCTTCTGTCGCCCGAACGCTGGCACGGCTCGGCAGGGCGCCCCGTCCGCGCCAGCGACGCCCGGGCCGGTCGCAGTGGCTACCGACGATCCTGGTGCCGCTGCGCGCGATTGCCAGAATCCCGGAGAGGCCGGTCAGCGCCATCCGGTTCATCTGGTGTGCTGCCCGTATCTCCGAGAATGTGGTCGGGATTGCGCGCCCGGGACACGGCTTCGTCGTAGCTGATCACACCGGCCTCGTACAGATCCTTGAGCGACTGGTCCATCAGCTGCATGTGCTGCTCGCCGCTCATCTGGATGGTGTTGTAGAGCAGGTGGCTCTTCCGTTCCCGGATGATGTTACGCACCGCCATCGTCCCGACCAGCACCTCCGTAGCGAGGACGCGGCCCGCTTTGTCCAGTCGTGGGATGAGCTGCTGGGAGATAACTCCCTGAAGTGTGGCGGCCAGCTGTGTGACGATCTGGGGCTGCTGTGCGGAAGGAAAAACGTCCACGATGCGGTCGATCGTCCCGACACTGTCGGGAGTGTGAAGGGTGGCGATGACCAGATGTCCCGTCTCCGCCGCAGTGAGCGCGGTGGCAATGGTCTCCAGGTCGCGCATCTCGCCCACACCGATCACGTCCGGATCCATGCGAAGGATGTGCGTCAAGGCCTCGCCGAATGACTTGACATCGCTGCCCACCTCCTGCTGAACGACGATACTCTTGCGGTGGATGTGGCGGTATTCGATGGGGTCCTCGACAGTCACGATCTTCGCTCTCCGCTCCCGGTTGATCTGGTCGATCAGAGACGCCATACTCGTCGTTTTGCCCACCCCCGTAGGGCCCGTGATGAGCACCAGGCCGGCGCTCCTGCGAGCGAACTCGAAGGCCACCTCGGGCAGTCCCAGATCCCCGATCCCGCGGATCACCGGCGGGCAAACGCGGATGGCGCACTCCACGCAGGAGCGCGCATAGTACAGGGTGATGCGGAAGTGACCGATATCCGGGAAGAACGATGAGACGCACAGCCGCCAGTTGTCCTCGAACGACTTGGTTTGGACCTGCGACAGCACCGGATACACCAATGCCTTCGCGCCCTCCCGCTCGACTGGCTCATGGTCGGTAGCCACGATGGACCCATCAACGCGGAGCAGAGGAGGAAGCCCGGTCACGAGGTGGATGTCCGACGCTCGCCGGTCGACCGCCTCCCTCAACAGCTCGATCAAGGCTAAGCCCACTCTGCTCTCCTCGTCTGCACTCAGCCGCCCGGCGCTGGGTCGGCATGGTTGACTATCCGTCGGTGTTGGAACGGGCAGTACACAAGCCACGCCCGGCCAAGGATCTCGCTCTTCCTGATGCTGACCGGCCCCATCCCGATCTGGCCGTGCTGAACGCCCATCTCATCTGGGTAGTGGATTCCCCACACCAGATACTCGCCCTCTCGCACGTTCCCCGTCCAGTCCGAGATGTGAACCTGGGCCCCCTGCACCTGGAACGCTTGGGCGGGCTGAATGGGATATGCGTCCGGCTCAAGGGGACTCTCGTTCAGATACAGCCGTCCCCTCCTGGTATTTGAGAACGTCGCCAGGCACAGCGATCACGCGGTCGACGTAGAGCATCCCTTCCCGCGAAGTCAGGATGACATCCCCCCTCATGGGGTCAGCATTTCGATAGGCTCTCCGTGAGAACAGGAGGCGGTCGCCCCGGTCGAAAACGGTAGGGTCCCTCCCCACATCGGCGCCGCTGCCGGAGGCAGCCACTCGCACGACGGGCATGGCCACGGTGACTCGCTCCCACCCGGCCGACAGCGCCAGCGTGGCGAGGGCATAGGCGCCACCGACTAA
Organism: uncultured Armatimonadota bacterium; assembly: GCA_963716175.1. Classification (GTDB taxonomy): domain Bacteria; phylum Armatimonadota; class Hebobacteria; order Hebobacterales; family Hebobacteraceae; genus MFD04408-11. The sequence goes on from OY970296.1 coordinate 106,049, forward strand.
CCCCAGGCCCATGAGCGCGCAGTCGACGCGGAAGGGCCGACGCCGGCCGGTTGCGACATCGATCCTCATAGCATCGGTGGCAGAGCTAAGAAGCAATGAGACGGCGACCATCGCCATCAGGGTCGCGACCGCAGTGCCCATCAACAGCGCCCACGCCAGAGTCGCGCCGGCGAATGCGAGCAGCATCACCCATCCGGCGCGACTCTCCCCGAGCAGCAGACGGGGAAGCCCAGGCAAGAGCGAAGCTGCCAGCAGCAACAGCCGCCGCCCAAGACGAGCCGCGGCGGCAGAACTGGGCCGCGCTCGCTCTGCAGCGACAAAGAGGCCGCCGAACTCGCGAGCGATCCAGGACTCGGCTCTCCGGAACTGGCGCCGCGTGCGGCCCCGGGCGCGCGCTGGCTCGACGAGAGATGCTGACCCCGGCACCAGTTCGGCCGCGCATCCAGCACAGAAGGGCCTGTCGGTGTCGTTCTCACGTCCGCAGGCCGGACAGCGCATGGCTACTGACTGGGATCCTGCCCAGGCCCTCGCCGAGCCCAGGTCCGCTCGGTGTCGGCGAGGCCGGCCTTGCGCGGGGGCTCGTAGTACTCCGGGGTGAGCGTCTTGCTCTTCACCTGGCCGACGTTCTTCTCGAACAGCTCCACGTACTCCAGACAGGCCGGGCCCTTCGCTCCCTTCACCTCAACCGTCACCCGGCCCTGCTGGTCGATCACGATCTCGAGTTCATGTCGCTCCACGGTCAGCCCTAACCCTTCCCCCGCAGCCACCTGAGGACACGCCGAACCGGGCCCACGCGGTCCAGCTCTGCAAGCTGCGCCTTGGCGTGCTTGCAGTGCGCGTCCGCCTCCAATGCCCGCCTGTACGCGAGCGTGGCCGCCCCCAGTTCGCCCATGCGCTGGTGACTGTCCCCGAGCGCGCACCAGGCCACGGCGTTGCTCCGCTCCAGGCCGGTGGCGGCAGCGAGGCGTCTTCGCGCCTCTTCGTACAGGCCCTTTCGAAGCAGCACCATGCCGACGAGATAGTGGGTGTACCAGTCGCTGCCCCCCAGCTCGATCGCCTTGGCGAAGCAGCGGTCGGCTCCCTGGCGCGATCCCGCGCCATTCAGCAGCAGCTCGCCGCGGACTAACCAGGGGTAATGCCCAACGGCGCGCCCCTTCACCTGGAGGGCGGCGTCCGAGTACTCCATGGCGCGGGCGAAGCCGCGGGTGCGGCTGAGCGCCAGCGCCTTGGCCGCGAGCAGGTCCGGTGAGTCCGGGAAGCGTTCCAGACCGCGCTCGGCCCAGATGTTCGCCTCGACGTTCTCGTCCAGTTCCAGCAAACACCGCACCTGCCCCACCCAGGCCTCCTCAAGACCGATGGCGAAGCGAAGCGCGCGTGAATACCACTGGAGCGCGCTCTCGCACTCCCCCTTCCGGAGGTACTGGTCGGCCTTCGCCAGGCACTGGGACTCGTCCAGGTCCCCGCCCTCTGGCGCCCGCGGCCTGGCTTGGCTGTTCCCCTCCGATTCGTCTATCTCGAGCCAACGAAATCGACTCATGGTCTAGCCGAACCGCCTCACCGAGATGCGAATGTTGTTGTTCTCGTCGACATGTTCATCCACGACTGTGAAGCCCTTGCTGGTGAGTTCGCTCTTGACCTTCTCACAGGCGAACTGCTGGCGGACGCGGTTCAGCAGTTGCTGGCCGATGGCCGCCAGCTCTTCTCTGCTCCGCTCTCCGTGCACGTGCAAGCGGAGTGCCCCGCGCGCGTCCTTGCTGAAGGTCGCGACCACGCCGTCCTTCTCAAACCGGAGGCTCTGCTCTCGCGCCAGAGCGTCACCGATCACCTGGGAGTTCCCCATCTCGAGTTCGATCTCGCGGGAAACCGGCTGGGCGGCCGCGGCCTCCCGCTCAACCCCGATCATACCGCGTTCCTCGGCCGCCCTGTGCGCGGTGTAGCCGATGCCGGCGCAGACAGCGCCAATGAGGCTGGCGATCACCGGCCACCCAGCCGTGACTGCTGGCACCACCACAAAGACGACAGACATAGCCCCTCCCTAGAGTTCAATCCGCCGGCCCACCATGGTGGGCACGGCCTCCGCGGCTTCGCTCGAAGCCTTCCTCGCTCTTCCCTCCGCCCACTCGCGCAGACCGTCAATGTCCTCTTTCATGGTGGTGGAGAGCGGGACCGTCGCGCGAATCGCTCTCAGCACAGATTCGCTGGAAAGCTCGGCCTGGGCGTCGAACACATCATAGAGCGCCGATACCACGGCCTCCTCGATTTCCGCGCCGCTGAACCCCTCGCTTGCCGCGGCGAGCGCGTCAAGGTCGAACTGGGCCGGGTCCCGGTTCCGCCGGCGCAGATGAATGCCAGCAATGCTGGCGCGTTCCGCGCGCGTCGGCAGGTCGACGAAGAAGATCTCGTCCAACCGACCTTTCCGCAGCAGCTCGGCGGGCATGAGCTGGATGTTGTTTGCGGTGGCGATCACGAACACGGGAGCGGTCTTCTCCTGCAACCAGGTGAGGAAGGTGCCGAAGACCCGGGCGCTGGTGCCGGCGTCGCTGAATGTGGAACTCTGCGTTCCGGCAAAGGCCTTTTCGATCTCGTCCACCCAGAGGATGCAGGGCGCGACCGACTCGGCCACCTTGATCGCTTCCCGGATGTTGCGCTCCGACGAGCCCACCAGGTCGCTGAAGACCTTGCCCACGTCCAGCCGCAGCAGAGGCAGGCGCCAAAAGCTGGAGACGGCCTTCGCGCACAGGCTCTTGCCGCAGCCCTGGACGCCGAGGAGCAGGACGCCCTTGGGAGCCGGAAGCCCGAACTCCTTGGCCTTGTCGCCGAAGGCGTGGCTGCGCTTGCGGAGCCAGTCCTTCAGCAGGTCGAGCCCACCGACATCATCGAACCGCTCCCGCGTTCGCTGGTACTCGAGCATGCCGCTCTTGCGGATCGCCTGCTCCTTCTCCGACAGGATCAGCGGGATCTCTTCTTCGGTCAGTTTGCGCGCCACGACTAAGGTCTTGGCGAAGACATTCTCCGCCTCGTTCAGGGTCAGGCCTTTAGCGGCGTAGAGGATGCGTTCCTTCGACTGCGGATCGACTCGGATGTCAAGCTTGCTGCTCTCTCTCAGTTCGCGGACCCTCGTGTCGAGCAGCTTCTCCAGGTCGCCCACGTCCGGCAGCTCGAAGTCGATGACCGTGATGTCCTTCTGCAGTTCAAACGGGAGCTTCAGCGTCGGCGAGACGAGCACGACCGTCTTGTAGCTGGCCTTGATCGCCGACGCCACATCTCTGAGCTTGCGCGCCACTCCCGGGTCATTGAGGTAAGGGTGCAAATCGCGCAGGACGAAGATTGCCGGCTCAACATGATCTTGTATCGTGTTGAGTGCCACCAGCGGATCCCGGGTGCGCTCGTCAGTCTGCTTCCGGACGGGGCGATTGGCTTCCGGCTGCGCCGGCTTCTCCTCGGTCGTGGCGGCGTGGCGCTGCACCATCCCCATGCTCGATGACCAGACGAACAGCTTCTTATTGCGTTCCCGCGCGATGTCGCGCAGCACCTCTTCGACGCGTTCCTCCTCCCACGAAACGATGTAGAGGATGGGATAGCGGGCGCGTATGAGCACATCTATCTCGGTGATCTGCTCCTGTTTCATTGTCGCTTCTCTTCCCTCCGGCAACCCAGCCGCTTCACCAGCGCCTTCACTCTCTGATCCTGTGGTGCAAGCGCTTCCGCCAGCTCCACGCTGTCTCGCGTGACGGTCCTGAGTACCACGCGCCCATCCTCCCCGATCACGATCTCGAGGGGCTGTGGCACCTTCGGACCCGATGGGCCTTTCCTCACTCGACGAGCTCCAGGCCAAGATCGAGAGCCAGTCGCTGTGCCTCCAACGACTCGGACTCCGCCAGATACCGGCCAGTTCCATAGCTTTGACGCGATTCGGGGGGCAGGAAGTTCGTCATCAGGTGGACCGGAGCCCCGGGCAGCTCCCGCGCCAGCCACTGTAGCGCCGGCGCGGTGCAGCAGCGCAGGTGCCCGGGCAGCACCAGATGGCGCACGACCAGACTGCCTGCCAGTGCAGCCCACTTGAGGTTGCGCCCAACGACATTCAGGTACCGGTCGGCCCCCGCGATCTCACGGGCGCAATCGTCGCACCCGAAGTGCAGGTCCGCGATGTAGACATCCATGATGCTCTCGAGCAGTCCCGCTGTAGCTTCAGTGAAGTAGAAGTTGGAGTTCCACACCATGGGGAGGTCCCTCGGTAGAGCACTGACAAGGCCCAATGCAGTGTGGAGATGGACCGCTGGCTCCCCGCCGATGAAGCTGAAGGAGACGGGTGACGTATCGGACTGAGCGACTCGAACTGCCACGGCACGGGGGTCCAGCACACTATGTGACTGGGGACTGCCGTTGGCTTCGGCGGCGTAGCAGAAATCGCACCTGAGGTTGCAGCCAGCGAAGAACACGGCGTAGGTTGGGGTAATGAACTCCTCTTCCCCCCAGAGCAACCCTTCCAGGTAGGTATGCGAGTCACTGCCGCACCGGCATGCCCCCGTCTCGCCGCGGCTGCGGTTCACGCGGCACAGGCGCTCGCAGAACGCGCAGCGGCACAGCATCTGCTCTGCTGCCGCAATCTTGCCTGGCAGCAGGCCGACGTCGCGCCCCAATGACGTAGGCCGCAGGACCCGACCTCCTGCGTTGCTCAACCGGCCCACCGTAGCCGCTCCCTCCAAAGCATGGCACGTGGCGCTGATTGCACCAGGCCGATTTTACGCCAGGTACATCCGGGCGTCAATCAAGCTTCGGATCGGCCCAGCCGATCCGCGATCGCGGACGGATGGCGCGGACCAACAGGCGCAACAGCTGGTCGAGAAGCTGATCCAGGCCTACCTGCCGCACCGCACCAAGACCCAGAGCCGCCACCTGTTCGTGAGCGCCTGGAAAGGCCGTCCCATCCACGGCCGCTGCATCAACCGGATGCTGAAGATCGTCATCCAGAAGGCCGGCCTGGCTGGGCAGGGGATCACCCCGCACAAGCTCCGCCACACCTTCGCCACCCACCTCATCCGCAATGGAGTTGACATCCGCACCGTCCAGGAGCTGCCGGGGCACTCCGAGCTCGAGACCACGGCCAAGTACCTGCACTCAGATGCCAAGACGAAGCAGGCGGCCGTGGGCAGGCTGAATGGGCTGCTGGGAAATGCTGCGCCATGCAAACCCGCGGAATACCCGCAGAGCTGACCCAGGGCAAAGCCAGCAGAGCCGCGAGCCGCGACACCGCCGTTGCTCGGGCATCCCGTGTCTGCTACACTGCGGCACAGGTTGGTGGTATCCACGGGGGGCAGGTGTGCAAGATCCGAGCGGTGCAACAGATCCCGACGGAGCGAAGAACGGGGTGCCCAGGGCGGTGACTGGGAACCTTGATGACTGGATGCAGGCCACACTGGGTTGGGTATCTGCAGTGCTGGAGGCGAATCCCCCTGGCACTGGGGCGCAGGAACTGCGACGATTAGCGCTGACGACTCTGGACGACCCACTCCATGTGCAGTCTGCGCGCCTCCATCGGCCGGTTCAGGCCTTCGTAGACCGCCAGCTCGATCGAGCTACCCATGAGATCGCAGCGACACGGGTGGAGCGGGGAGCAGTGATCTGGAAGCTCGACAACGATGGGTTCGTCGTGAAGACGCGGCATCACACCTACGGGTTCGATGTCAGCGACCCCGCCGAATCCACGACTGCGACTGCGGAGCGCAGAGCAACTCAGCTTGCGGAGCCGCTGGACGCGTCGTTCACCACTCACCGGCATGGCGATCATCTGAACCCTGCGCTCATGCAGAAGATGGTGGCGCGCGGGAAGCCGGTCGTGATCCCCGCCAATCTGTGGAGCGACGACGTGAGGGGGAGGGGCATGCTCCGTGTCGGCGGTGGAGAGAAGCGGAGCGTGGCCGGGATGTCGTGTGAGGTGTTCCCAGGACACCAGGCTGACGTGCCCAACAACGTGTACCTGATCACGGCCGACGGCCTGTCGATCATGCATGCTGGCGATCAGTTCCACGAGGCCGATTTCCCCGCCTGGATTGATCATCTCGGGGAGAGCAGGCAGGTTGATGTGCTCCTAGTCAGTTGCTGGGCACTGGATCTGCCCAGAATGGCGCAGGGCATCAGACCGGAGCTCATCATCACCGGGCATGAGAATGAGCTATGGCACCCGGTACGGGAGCGGGAGAGCTTCGGGGACACATACGGGAGGCTGAGCGCCGTGCACTGTCCGAGCGTGGTGATGACGTGGGGAGAGAAGTTCACGTACAACAGGGCAGGGAAGCTGTAGCTGTCAGGCGGTGATCCAGGCTACCTTATCCGCGGGGCGAGCTCGCCCGGTAAGTTGAGTTGGGCCGCGCGTCAACCTTACAGCGTGGCGCGCGAACGGCACCTCTGGGCTCAGTGCGGAACGGTCTCCTCAGCCCTTGAGACCCGCAGTTCGCCCTCTCCTGCTCCGCAGTGGGCCGACGCCGGCGCCCATGAGACCACTGGCACCGCTCTCGCCAACCCAGTAGCAGGCCGCGAGGCGTCTACGGGTCATCCTGGCACCCGCGACGGGTTGTGGGACCCCACGGGCTCCGCAGGAGAGAGGCGACCAGCCCCTCACCTCTTGACACCACCGCCCTGGGGGTTATGCTGTGTCTGCTTAGTAAAGGAAGGCCAGGGGCTGCGTATGAGCATCGGCTGCAGCTTCGCTGTAGCTCCAGCGCCTTGCCCCGGAGGTTTGGCTTGATCCAGAGGCGCGCCTATAGGCGCGCCTCCTTTCATTGGCCCCGTGCAGGGCGGTGGGCGCACCCGCCTGAAAGGAGGTGAGGAAGAGAGAGCGCGCTCGACACGAGGTGTTAGGTTGGTCAGTCTGCTTCTGAGATCACATGAGGAGGGAAGCCAACTGTGACCAGAGCAAGAGGCAAAGGCTTTACCCTGATTGAGTTGTTGGTCGTGATCGCGATCATTGCGATCCTGGCGGCGATGCTGTTCCCGGTTTTCGCACGCGCGGGAATCGGCCCGCAAGATCCAGTGCCTCTCCAATGTGAAGAACGTCGCCATCGCGGTCCAGATGTACCTGACGGACTATGACCGGTTCCCGCCCTGTGAGCATAATCCGGAGGCGGACGCGTACTTCCAGACCGCTCCTGGCGGGGGAACCGATGCGCCCAACGACTGCTGCAACCGCAAGCCCCAGGCCAACCCCTTCCTGCGCTGGCCGGTGATCATGGACGAATACACCAAGAACCGCGATGTCTACCGCTGCCCCAGCGCCCAGCGCGCCATCGTGGCAAGGTGGATCGTGCCCAACTACGGCCGCGGCTACCTGGACTATCTCAAGCAGAGCGAGGGTCACTGGGGCCGGAACGATCCCGACTGTGGCGGAGGACCCTGTTGTCTGGCTTTCCCCACGGGCTGGGGAGGCTCGGTCACTGATTCCATCGCACAGCACAAGGAGTCTGGCACAGACACCGGGGCCGTGGAAACCACCATCTGCTTCGCCGAGAACGCTTTGACCAACTCCAAGGAGTCACAGATCACCGACCCGGCATACTGCGTTGTTGCCGGTGACTCCTCGATCTACGCCAATATCCTCGGCGTAGACGACATGATGTACAACCTCTGCGGCCTGAGCTGCGGCAATGCTGACTGGGCGAACTGTCCGGAAACTCAGGACTGCGGACTCGACTTCCACTTGGTTGACAAGTGGGCGACAGACCCGTCCTTCCGCGCCAAGTACACCCGGCACCTGGGCGGCGGCAATGTCGGTTTCGCCGACGGCCATGCCACCTGGTTCAACGCCGAAGCCCTGGCCGCGATCACGCCCTACTGCGACTGCGCCTGCCCGGTCCAGCATTTCATCACCGAGGGCCGGCCCATCCGCGGTCTCTGCCCCTACGGACTCGGCTAGGACTGAGCAGAACCCCAACAGGAGGCGGAGCGCCTTCGGGCGCTCCGCCCACTGCCCTGATGGGTCGCGAACGACATCTATGTGTGGCTGCTAAGCGCCCATGGGACCGGTCTGAGAGGCGGAGGCGAATGCCAGGCCAGCAGTGGCCCAGACGCCAGACGGCGCCCCCCCAATCCCAACTAGGCATATGTGGGATCCGGGTATCAGCGCGTCCTTGCCCATCCACTCCCCGCGGCTTCGGGCGGACAGGCGCGCTTGCGTGATCATCTGATCGAGATCGCGGCGCTTGCGTTCGAGTTCGAGTGGGAGCTTTCCCATGACCTACCAGAAGCCGGCGGAGCGCCCGAGGGCGCTCCGCCTCTCCATATGCGATACGTCACGACCAGCCGGAATCGGCTATTGCCAAGCATTCGGCAAACACTGGCAGTCCACACCGTCCAGGCCCGGGTGCTGGTTCTTCCAGTCCCCCGCGGCCGCGACCATGGCGTCGGCGGCCATCCACTGAGCGTGCCCATCGGCAAAGCCGATGTTGTTGCCGCCCAGGTGCCGCGTCCACTGGGAGCGCCAGGTGGGATCGGTCCAGAACCTACCGATGTCCGACTTCGCGATCGTGCATCCCCTGTCGTCGATAGCCCATCCCTCGTCGCAGTCGCCGCAGCCAGACTCCACGCGGCTGCCCCAGATCAGCCGGCAGCCCTCGGGGTAGGCGATCTGCTCGATCGCCCACCAGTCCCCCTGGATGCCCCGCTCGGCGACCACCAGGTACCTTGCCGGGTCGCCGATCTGACTCGTCTTCAGCTCGTAGTTCACGGTCTCGGAGGGCTGGATATCCAACTCCACTGCGCCGGTGTCCAGGGAGGCCGTGATCGGGCAGTCCGTGTTGATGGCGCGGCCGTCAGTGATGGTGCCGCCCCAGCCGTTCGGGAAGATGGTCTGGCACGCGCAGATCAATCCCTGCTGATACTCGGTCCACCAGTCCGTAAGGCCGGGAAGAACCCACAGGACGGTGCAGACGTTCCGGGCGCTGGGGCACCGGTAGACGTCCTTGTTCTTGATGTACTCATCGAAGATCACCGGCCAGCGCAGGTACGGATTGGCCAAGGTCTCGTAGCCGCTACAGCCGTCGAAATAGCTGGTGATCTCCGGCCGGTGCTCTTTGGGTGGGAAGCGGTCATAGTCCGAGAGGTACATCTGGATAGCCATGGCGATGTTCTTGACGTTCGACAGGCACTGGATCTTGCGCGCCGATTCGCGTGCGCGCGCAAAGACGGGGAACAGCATCGCTGCCAGAATCGCAATAATCGCGATCACCACCAACAACTCGATCAGCGTGAATCCTCTCCTTCTTCCTGTCATCACACTCCTCCCTGCAAAAGGTCTCGTACCTGCCCGGCCAGGTCAGACGATCAAGGCCAATCCTCTCCTCTCCCTGCTACACCTCCTCCCGGCTCATCGCTATGTCTCGTGAGCAGATGCGGTTTCGTCCGGCCATGCAAAAAGGCGCGCTCACGCGCGCCTTCTTCTGCCAAAGAGGCCCTGGCAAACGCAACCAGCAAGGCCGCCGACTCACCCATGGGCCGCCAACCTGCCTGCATCAGGCCAGGCTCACGCTACTACGTGCACCCGCACCTGTCAAGACCGATTCGCTTGCCCAAGCCCCTACCGCCTGCCGCGAAACCCCTGGGGCCAGTTCAGGAATCAGGCCGCGGGCGCGGTCAAACGGGCGTAGAACCGCCGTTACACTGCCCATGACGTCCTCGGCGAGGGCGTCTGATTCTGTGCTGCGGGGTGCGCTTCTCAGGCGAGACCGTCGCGGAGGCCGCGGGCGGGACGACCCAGAATGATGGCCGTGGTCGCGGGCTGCGCCGACGGCAGTGAGCGCAGTCTTGAAGGAGGCGCAGGGAGTGGGCTACGCCGCGTTCGCGAAGCGGAAGGCAATGACGCGAGTCTCGGGGAAGAGGCGGCGCTCGATGTGATCGGGAACGGCCTTCGCCGTCCGCTCCGGCTTCTACCAGTGCTGTCCGGCGTGGATGCGCTCTGGCACCGCGCCCTCCAAGGTCGTGCGCGGCCTCCAAGGGGTTGTAGTAGCAGGCGAAGTCAGCCAACAGCACCTCCAGGTGATCCAGCCCCCTGATCACCGGTACGCGCCGCAGCCACTCGTACTTCAGCGTCCGGATGACCCGTTCGGTCAATCGGAGGTACGTGAGGTTAGGCACGCTGGCTATCAGCCCCTTGCAGGAACCCGCTGGGTTGCTCCTATCGACGACAGCGGCATCTGCTGCGCCAGAGCCGAATGAGTCCTCTGGAGCCAGTTAGCGGCGCCGATGGGTATTTGCGGAGCACACCTCCCGGCGGCGGCTTCCTGCCTGGACCACTCGATCTCCTCGCCGGATTTGGTGTAATCTACAATGATTCCTCGATTTCGTCCAATCGTGCACCACGGGCGATGTGCTACACTCGCGCAGACGCCAAGGCCGGGAGCGCCTGGCCTGAAAGAGGCCGAGGGCTCGGCTTTGCCATGGCGGATCTGAGCGGAACCGAACCACGAAGGAGAAGGGTGGTGAGAGTAGGTTCATCTGGTTCGCAGTGCCGAAATGAGCGCACTGCTGGTGATCAAGAGACTGACGGACTGGGAAAGGAACAGGCGGCACCATGTGCACACGATTAAAGGGCTTCACCCTAATAGAGTTGCTCGTAGTTATCGCGATCATCGCGATTTTGGCGGCGATGCTCTTCCCAGTGTTCGCCCGAGCGCGGGAATCGGCTCGGAAGATTCAGTGCCTGTCGAACGTGAAGAACATCGCCATGGGGATCCAGATGTACCTGAGCGACTATGACCGACTGTGGCCCTTCGAGCACAACCAGGAGGCGGTTGGGATCTGGGTCCATGGCGGCGATTGCAGCGACAATGATGCCAGGCGCAATGCCACGTGCGCCAACCCGTACCTGAGGGAGCCGGTGATCCTGGACGAGTACATCAAGAACCGGGATGTGTGGCGGTGCCCGAGCGCCAGGTTCGAGCGAGGGGCGATCATCATCACGTCGAGTCTCCCCGGCCGACCGTACTGGCAGGATTGGTTGGACAATTCTGACATCATCGGTTGCCCGCCTGCAATCAACTGCGATGCGGTGGCGTTTCCCCCCGGGTGGGGCGGCGACGTGACCGACAGTCTGGTTCAGCGGACGTGCGGAGGAGTAGACGGCGGGTTCAAGTGGAGTATCTCCCCGAACTGGTGGATGCACGACCTCAAGTCGTCAGCGGTGAACGATCCGTCCAGGTTCGTCGCCACCGGCGAGGGCTTCCGAGGGGCCACGCTGCAGGACGGGAACACACTGGCTTACGGCGACATCTGCGGAAACAACGAGTGGTACCGGTCCTGCGGCGACCAGCCGAGCTCCGACTGCCCGTGGACCTTCGATTGCCAGTTTGACGGACCCGACCAGCACTTCCAGTTCTGGGCCGATCCGTCATACCGCAAGACATGGGCTCGTCACATGGGTGGACTGAGCATCGGGTTCCTGGACGGGCACGCACAGTGGTACGCTTCGGACGCGGTGCTGGCCCTGTCGCCGGGCGGGCATGGGCCGGATGCGGATCATATGGTCCAAAACCCGAACCCCCACTTCGAGGGAGATCTGTGCGTGTGTGCTCCCTAGCGCGCGAGCCCTGCTCCCCCTGAACCGACCGAGGAGGGTGCCCAATGGACCCTCCTCGGTGTCGTTGGTTCGGCCGCGCGAGCCAACCCGCGCGCGTGCCGGCGGGATCGCTTGCGAGGGGAGCGCTCAGGCCTAGGGGCCGGCGAAACTCCTCTTTCCCTCGCGATACTGCAGCGGCGTACACCCATATGCTCTGCTGAAGACGTGGTGCAGATGACTCGCGTCGGCAAATCCGGTCTGATCAGCAAGGGCCGTGAGCGACAATCCCGTAGTAGACAGCAACCTCTCCACGTGCCAGAGCCGAACCCGCACGCGGAACTTGTGGAAGCTCACGCCGAACGCGCGCCGGAAGATGCTGTTGAACTCGGTCAGACTCAACCGGCAGGCCGCCGCCGCCTCGGGCACAGTCAGGCGGCACGCAGGATCGGCGTGGGTAAGATCCACCGCCGGCACCACCCTTGAGAGATCCCCCGCTCGCACCGGGTGCGGATGAACCGGGAGCTTCGGCCAGGTGTCTCGACTGACCTCCCACAGCAGACGAAGGACGCTGAGCCTTACGGCCACAACCCATCTCGCTCTCCGCTCGGCTCTTTTGCCACGGCGTGTGCAGGTGGCCGCCAGCCGCGGGGTCGGCGGGCCCGCAAAGGGCCGGACCGTTTCGCTGCAGATCTCCCGGGCTATGGCCAGCGTGCGCTGGCGCATCTGCGGGGTCGTGACCCGGGGACGTTCCTCCGGCGCCAGGGCGAAAAGCCTGAGCCATGACAGGCCCCCAAAGGTCGCATCACCGAGAAACTCGGGCAGGAAAAGCAGTGGCAGCAGCTCCGTGTTCGGCACCGTGGTTCTCCAGGTGTGCGGCTCCCACGCCATACAAAGCCAGATATCGCCTGGTCCTAGGGGAAACACGTGTTGCTCCACTCGCATTTCGTATCGGCCTCCCAGCACGACGCCCACCTCAAAGCACTCGTGTATCTCGGTCGCCGGCGAGGTTGGAGAGGGGTGGCTTGTCACACCCCCCACGAAAGGCACGTCGGAGCTGACCGTGTACTCGGTTCTCTCAGGAGGCGCGGACGCCACTGCGCCCTCCACTTCACGCCAGGTTCAGCCGAATCTACAATGATTCATCAGTTCTGTCCAATGACGCATCAGACCTGCCATGCTACACTCGTGCTGAGTGAGGGAGCAATGATGAGCATCGCGCCTGTGGGATTCGCCTTCTGCCTGGTGGCCGTATACCTTCTCGGCGGCAGCATCAACGCCGTTGCCTCGGAAGCTGGCCGGCCCGCCGGCGGCAGCGACTGGGAGCTGCCGGCCGCGTACCTCCGCGACAACGGCTTCCGTGGGGAGGTGATTCTCAACGGCTTCTGGGCAGGGCGCGTCCAGGGTGAATCCCGGGGCTTCGCCAGAGTCCGCGTGCCTGATGCCGGAGAGTCCGCAAGGACCCCGCGAGAGTACTACCGTGATTTTCGTTTGCCGAAAGGATGGGAGAGTCGCCGGGTGGTGCTGGAGATTGGCGGTTTCTCCCTGGACGGTGCGGTCACGCTCGATGGCAGGCCCATCCTGCAAGTGCCACAAGGCATGCGGTTCCTGGAGGTGGAGCTGCCGATCAAGCAGACTCCCGAGGCAACCTACCGGCTCGGGGTGACCACCGGCCTGATAAACGGCGATGTGTGGCTGCGGAGCTCGCCCAGGCCGGCTGCGGTGATCGACGACAGCTTCCTGACGACCTCCTACCGCCAGCGAGAGGTGCACGTGCGTCTTTCCGGAAGCGCTCCGGCGGGATCTCAGTTGCGCACGGTCGTCCACATCTATGCCGATCCTGCGGCCCAGCAGCTAGTGAAGTGCGTCGCCGGAGACCGGCCCGTCGTCGCGGACGAGACTGGCCATTGGCAGACCGACCTGTCCGCGCTCTGGCCAGAGGCCAGGCTATGGTCGCGCTGGCATCCCAATCTCTATTGGTACACCGTTGATTTGACAGCCGGGAGCGGAGGAGTCGTCGACAAGCTGCTCCCGCGCTCGTTCGGGTTCCGCGAAGTCTGGCTTGAAGATGGGCAGCTGTACCTGAACGGAATCCCGCTGAACTGTACCAGCGACAGCTGGCCGGTGTCGCTGGGGGGCCGCAATGTGATGCGTGAGCAGGCGGCAATGGTGGTCGCCAACGCCAAGAAGATCGGATTCACCTGGGGATGGCAGTTTCGATTGGAGGGCGACACGTTTTTCGATGTGGCCGACCGGCAGGGGATGCTGGTCATGCGGGATGCCGGACGCCTGATGAAGAGCTTCTTCGACCCAGACGTGCCGGAAAAGGACGCAGCGGCGCGCGCGGCAGAGATCACCCGGGTGGTGCGGCACTGGCGCGAGCATCCTTCTCTCGTACTGTGGTGGTCGGACGCGCCCTATAGCACCGGGGACACGCTTTACTCCGGTCTGGTTGGGAAGGTCTCCGACCCGTGGAACTACTTCCCGGGCAATCGCGACCCCGAGAAGACGCGGGGCGCTCACCTGATGTTCAAGCGAGTGGCGGATCTCATTTCATCGCTCGACCCGACTCGACCGGTCGCGACCCAAAGCGGTCCCTACAGCCCAATCGAGGGCTGCACCCGCTACCTCTGCTACAACCTGGATCTCCAGGAGCGGGAGGAGTTCTTCGACTACTGGTTCCGGAGCGGAAGACCCAAGGCACTCTGGATCTCCGAGTTCGGCGTTCCCTTCCAGAGCTTCTACTTCATCCGCAGGGAAGCGCACCAGATGCCCGATGGGAACGGCCGCCTGCCCACGATCTACGTGGAAGCCGCAGCGCGGCTCTTTGGCGACCAGGTCTACCTTGACGTGCCGGATGACACCCTGAAGCTCTGGCCGGAGACCCAGTACATGACGGCCCTGGATCACATCCCATCCCCTATCTTCCAGCGCCTGGTGGCAGAGCAGGTGTCGGGTATCTGGCGGTCATGGCGCACCTATGGGCTCTCGGCGGCCGCGCATTTCGTGCTGGTGGATGGGTTCATGCCGATAGTGAACAGACCGCCAGGGGAGCGGTACGGCGTCAATGAGGAAGCCGACGCTCGCCGTCCGGGCTACAGCCGGGTGGTCGCGCCGGATGAGGCCCACGCTTCCCCCCTACTGGGGGTGGATGAGATCCTGCCCGCCGGCAAGGCCTATCTGCGCAGTGTCAGTCCTCTGCTGGCCTACCTCGGGGGGCCTGACACTCACTTCACCAACAAGGACCACCTCTACTACGCCGGCGCTCCGGTGCGAAAATCGGTGATCGTCCTCAACGACTACGACGACCCGGCGGTGTTGGATGGCCAGTGGCAGTTGCTCGACAGCGCAGGAAAGGTCGTGCTGTCCGGGCCAGTCAAGGGGACGGTCGGACCAGGGCAACGGGCCTTGACTCAATTCCCGATTGAGTTCGCGGCCCCGTCCGTGGCCGAGCGCAGGGACTATACCCTGGTCCTCAATCTGAATGCCAATCTGCCAGGGACGCTCGACGACCGGTTTGCCATCACCGTGTTCCCGCCCCACCAGCCGAAGCCGCTGCCATTCGCGGGCACGGTCTGGCGGCTCAATGTGAGCTATGACCGGTCGGGAGACCACAAGCATTTCGAATGGAACGATGAGACGGAACGCTTCCTGAAGGCGGCCGGGGTGCAGTGCCGGCTAGTGCCAGGCCTCAAGCAGTTCCCGCGGACTCCGGCAGGGAGTGACGAGGCGGCGAAGCCGGGCGCGAGCTCCTCGCCGCAGCCGGGCGACCTGCTGATCCTCCCGCGCCGGTATCTGTCGGCAGGCCAGGACGAATCGCAGCTCAACTCCCGCCTGCTGCAGGAACTCGACATCGACCGGCTGATCGAACAGGGGCTGCGGGTGATCGTCTTCGAGCAGGATACGCCGAATCTCTTCGGCCTGACCACCGAAGATGTGCGTCCCCGCCAGGTTTTCATGACGGCCGCAGGGCACCCGGTCTTCGCGGGGTTGCAGCCTAGTGACCTGACCAACTGGACGGGGGAGAGCGACCTGCAGCCTGCAATGTCGCCGATCACTATGAGCGAGAAGGAGTTCCCTGATAGGATTGCGCACGTCAGCAACACGAACGCGGTAGCCAGCCGCACGCTCGTCCGCCCGCAGGTGGGCGCCTGTCGCGCGCTGGCGGTGAGCGGCTTCGACCTGGCAGAGTCTCCCCTACTGGAGGTCACGCGGGGCAAAGGTCGCATCCTGTTCTGCCAGCTGGACGTCTCCAACCGGTATGGCCTCGATCCGGCGGCCACCCGACTGGTAGACAACCTGTTCCAGTATATGACGAGCGTCGCTGAGCCCAGCCTAGACAAGTCGGCGGTGGCCCACCTGCCGGTGGACGGGACGACGGTGGTCGCCCGCAAACAGGTCTTCCGTGCAGCCAAGCCTCCCGGCGCTGATGGATGGGGGATCACGCAGGGGGAGCTGTTCTTCCGCGAGTCCATCTACCAGAACAACTGGATCACGGAGAAGCTGCCGGATGTCGCGGTGCCTGTGCTGGCGTCCTCGCCGCAGGGGGGACTGCCGCAGGTGGTACGGCGGGATGGGGCGACAGGGCTGTACCAACTGACCCTGGACGAGGCGAGCTTCACAACAGGCTGGGGTAAGCGCAAAGTGGCCTGGCTGCGCAGCGCTCTCATCGTTAACCAGGGAGGCAGTCTACTGGAGGGGCCGGCCTTCAAGTACCAGGGCGACTCGATCCGCCTATACCCCCATGTCTGGCTGGAGGACTTCGTCGATCCGTACCTGGCTGACATGATCTGAGCATCCTCGCGCCGGCCGGCGGCACCACCACGGCCGGCGCATGACGACGGCGTGCGGGCAAAGGCAGGAATGGCGCGGCGGGATTCCGGGCTTGAAGATAGCGGTGCTGCAGTCGCGCCGGCTTCCGCGCCGGGCGTGGCGCTTGGCCTGCCGCGACTGCCGGTCTGGCGGGGGTTCGCCGCCGGTCTGCTCTTGCTGGCGCCCAACTCGCTCTGGGTCTACTACATGGAGGGGATGACGGGGCACGGTCCGTACGTCTCCACCATCTCGCTGTTCCTCAATGTCGTGTTCATCATCGCCGTCTGCGGTGCGCTGAACTCGCTCGCGCGAAGACTGCGGCCCGGGCTGGCGCTGAACCGCGCCGAACTCATCATCGCCTACGTGATACTGACCATCAACACCTCTATCGTCGGGCATGACCTGATGCAGGTGCTGTTCCCGGTGATGACGGCGGGCTACTGGCTGGCGAACCCTCAGAACCGATGGGGCGATATGCTGACCGCGACGACGCCGAGCTGGCTCGGCGTCTCGGACAGGGAGGTCCTGTACGGCTACTACAGCGGCTCATCCACCATGTACCAGGCGGCGGTGATCAGGGCCTGGCTTGGACCGGCCCTGTGGTGGAGCGGCTTCGTGCTGGTGCTGGTCTCCGCCATGGTGTGCATGGCAGTGCTGGTGAGGCCTCTCTGGGCCGAGCGGGAGCGCCTGACCTTCCCGATCATCCAACTGCCCCTCGAGCTCACAAACCCGGAGAGCAGCCTGCTGAGAAGTCGCTTGCTCTGGATCGGGGTTGCGGTGGCCGGGGGCATCGATACGGTGAATGCTCTCAACACGGTCTATCCCTCTATCCCGGCGATTCCGGTCAGCTTCGATCTGATGACCTACATAAAGGATCCTCCGTGGAGCGGTATCGGCTGGCTGCCGGTCACCTTCCACCCCTTCCTGATCGGTCTGTCTTTCCTGATGCCGCTCGACCTGAGCTTCTCCTGCGTGTTCTTCTTCTTCTGGTGGAAACTGCTCTACGTGATCGCGACCGCGACGGGGATAAGCACCGGCTACGCCGGGGACATGTCTGAGGCGATCTTCCCCTGGAAGAACGAGCAGATGTTCGGCGGCTTCATCGCCATCACACTCAGCTCGCTTCTGATCGGGAGACACTACTTCGGGCACGTCTGGCGCCGCATTGTGAGCGGGATGGGTGAGGTGGACGACGCCCGGGAAGGGTTGCGGTTCCGCACCGCGGCGGTGGGCCTGGTGGTCTGTATCCTCCTGTTGGTGGCCTTCAGCGTCCACGGGGGGATGTCCCCGTGGCTGGCCGTCACCTTTTTTGCGCTATACTACGCCCTCGCCACCGCGGTGGCGAGGGTGCGCGCCGAGCTCGGGGCTCCGGTGCATGATTTCCACTTCACCGGGCCGGACTATGCACTTGCACACATGCTCGGCACCGGCAACCTGCGGGCGCGTGACCTGGGGATGCTTGGGCAGTACTTCTGGTTCAACCGGGCCTACCGGGGGCACCCCATCGCGGGTTCGCTGGAGGGGCTGCAGATGGCGGCGCGCGCCGGGATGTCGCCGCGCCCCATTGTGGCCGCCGTGCTGGTGGCGGTCCTGCTATCGCTGGCAGCCGGCTTTTGGATCCGGCTTCACCTCTCCTACCAGGTCGGCACGAACATGCTGTTCATCTCGACCGGCGACTGGTTCGGGGTGGAGACCTACAACCGGCTTCAGTCCTGGACGGAGAGCCCCAAGCCGATGAACCTGGCGGCGGCCGGCGCGATGGGCGCCGGACTCGTGACCACCCTCCTGCTGGCGGCGGCACGCACTACCTTCGTAGGCTGGCCGCTGCACCCGGTAGCGTATGCGCTTTCGGCGAGTTGGGAGATCCACCTGGTGTGGATGCCGATGCTCATCGCGTGGCTGGCCAAACTGGCCATCACCCGCTACGGCGGACTACGTCTCTACCACCAGGCGCTGCCTTTCTTCTTCGGGCTCATCTTGGGCGAATCTCTCGTGGGCTGTCTGTGGGTGCTGATCGGGCTGGTTCTCAAGCTCCCGAGCTACAGCTTCTTCACGTAGTCCCCCGAACCGACGATAGAATGCGCGATGCCAGCGCCGATAGGGACATGTCTCATCAGAGACCACGAGATGGTCGTCGGGAAACTGCACGGGGAGAGTCTTGACACGCCAAATGGCTATGCTAAGTGAGCGGGTTCCGTGCAGGGCGGAGGGGTTGTCGCCGGACCTGCCTTCGACTAGCCTGAGAAGGCAGGGGGCCGAGGTAGGGCTGCCTATAAGATGCGCTCCGGTACACCGGAGTCGCTCCGCCCGAATTGCCACCTCGGCCCGCCCTCCCGTTTGCCTGATTGGCCATTTGCGCTCCGGTTCTGGAGTCGCTGAGAGAATCGTGGACCAGCGGGAAGACCTGCCCATCTTGGCACGGAGGAGGCGGCGATGGAAGCGGATGTGATCTGGGTGGGAGTCGACGTAGGGCGCTACACCCATGCGCTCTGTGGGATTGACGCATCAGGGGCAATCGTGTGGGAGCGGCAACGGGTTCCCAACCCCACTTGGGCAATGCGCCGCGCGTTCGAGAAGCTGAGCCGCTTCGCCAAGGGCCGACCACTGCGCTTTGCGACCGAAGAGCCCGCTGGCAATGCCTCTGCACTGCTTCGTCTGCTGGCGGCAGCTGGCGAAGCCGTCTACCTCGCTCAGCCACTCCGAGTGTATCGGTTTCACCTTGCCCTGGGGCAGCCCCACAAGACAGACCCCTATGATGCTCAGGTGATCGCCGAGTTCGCCCGCCAGAATGCCTCCAAGCTGCCCCCCGTTCGGCTTGGTACACCAGCTACGCAGGCCCTGCGCGTGCTCTCCCGGCGGGCCGAGGCCCTGAGCAAGGATCTGCGGCGCTGCGTCAACCGGCTTCGTGGTGTGCTTGCTGAGTATGCACCCGAGTGGCTTGCCTGTAAGGTGTTCAGGGACTGGTCCAGTGGGGCGGCCTTGGGGACGCTGGAGCGTTACGGGCGGATCTCAAAGCTGCGTCGAGCCCGCGTCAGCTCACTTGCCAAGGCCCTCTCCCAGTGGACGCAAGGACGCTACGGCGAAGCCCAGGCTCGCGCGCTCATCGCAGCCTTCGCGGAAGTCTCTCTCCCTGCGCAGTTGGAAGCAGCCCACTCTCAGGTGATCTGCTCTCTCGTCTCCCAGATTCGCGGTCTGATCGCGGAGAGAGGGCAATTGCGCGCGCGCGTCGCGGCGGAGGGCGAATCCCTGCCCGCGGTGGCAGTGCTCCAGTCCGAATTCGGCTACGGTCCGGAAACAGCCGCCGTCATCGTTTCCGAGGTCGGTGACATGGCCGACTTCCCCAGAGAAGCAGCTTTCGCTACCTACTGTGGGGTGACTCCGCTCAAACGCAGGTCTGGGGTCTCCCGCGGCTCTGCACGCCTCTCGCGCTTCACGAGCAAACGGCTGCTGCGAGCCGTTACGCAGGCGGCGCTGACAGCTGCGACCCACCACGCAGAGTCCCGACTCTACTACCAGAAGAAGCTGGCCGGCCGATCCGATCCGCGCACCAAGACGCTCGCCCTCATCGCGCTCGCGCGGCATCGCGCCCGGCGGCTCTACAAGGTACTGCGACGTGCGTCGTTACCGTCGGCGGAGGTCGCCGCGTAACGTGAGCAAGACCGCGTTGAGACAACTCTTGACTAAACAGAGAGTCTTATAGGGACACCCACAACCGGTCCTGGGCTTGACATTCGCCGGCGGCTGGTGTATAAGCAGCTGATATTCCGTGGCCGCATCCGAGAAGCGGGGTCTCCCCATGCCAGCCATCAGCGGTGACATTCTCAAGGGCAACACTCTCACTCTTATCCTCAGTCTGCTCGAAGAGCAGCCGATGTACGGGTTCCAGATCTCGCGAGAGGTCGAGCGGCGGAGCGAGGGGACGTTGCGCTTTAGAGAGGGGCTGCTCTATCCGGCACTGCACCAACTGGAGAAGGAAGAACTGGTCGAGGCCGAATGGAAGGTCTCGAGCCAGGGGCCGCGGCGCAAGTACTACCGGCTGACCGGGAAAGGCAGGCGGCAGGCGGAGAGGCTGCGCAGGAGATGGGCGGCATTCGCGGGCGCGGTGAACCAGGTGCTCGGGAGCAAGGCCCGTGGTTAGCATCGAGGCGTACCTGGACAGAGTCTGCGGCAAGCTCCGGGTGAACCCGGCAGAGGCGGAGGACATCCGCGAGGAGCTGCGGTCTCACCTCGAAGAGACCATCCGCGGGCGGCTCGAGCGCGGACTCAGTGAAGCGGCCGCGATCGACTTCGCCATTGCCTCGGTCGGCGATCCGGTGAAGCTGCATGAGTGTCTCGACCGGGTGCATGGCGGCGACCCGTGGTGGGTGCGGCGGCTGAAGGGCTTTGCCTTCGGCATGCTCATGGGCGGGTTCCTCGCGCTGCTGATCCCCCTGGGCGGCCATTTCGAGTTCGCCGCCCGGCTGATCTCGCTCCCTGCAGCCGTCGATCCCTCTCGGCTCCCTATGCTGCTCAACGGTCTCCTCGCCGGCGGCGTCATTGGCTTGCTCGCCGCGGGTGGTGGCGGGGTACTGGTCGGGTGGAGCGCTGGCGCGGTGCTGTGGCTGGCCGAGTATGTAACCTATTGGATGGCGCAAGCCGCCGGTGGCGATGTGAGCTCGGCCGGCAGCATGCTCGAGCGGGTGCTGCTCGCGCCGCTCTTGGGTGGTCTCTTCGGTGCCGCGGTTGGCGCCGCGTCATCGGCCGTTCTCGCCGCGGCCTCTCGCTTCCGGCCGCGGGTTCAGTAGGCTCTCCTCTGAGTGATCGCGTACGATAGGCATTCTGGTGCGAGCAGTATATCAGTTGCTTATACTCCAAACTACAGAGGAAGCATGCCCCGAGGCAGCTGGCTGATCGCACTCCTGCTTCTTGCCGTGTTCCCGCTGGCCGGGTGCGGGCGCAGTACCGCGCGAACCACCACACCGAGGGCGTCAAAGGCTGTGACGAGCATTCCATTGCCCGAGTGGGCGCCCAAGAGCCCGTCGCCGGAGTTCCTGCGGGCGGCGAGGGTGCTCAGGCCGATGCCGGATGAGGTCAGCGTAGCGCAGGACAGAGGGGACATGGTCGGCAGAGCGTGGAGCGAGAAGTATCACCGCACCTTCGTCGCGGCCTGGGAGTTCTTCGGCAGTCTGACAGATCAGCAGATCGAGCGCTTCGTGGCGACGAAGAGGCTGCGCCTGCTGGTCAAGGATCTGACACCGCAGCAGCGGGCCGCGCTGTACCACCACTTCGATGTCTGGCGGGAGACGATGAGGGGCGTGCCCGCGGACTACCAGGATCAGTTCGGGGAAGACTGGCTGGTTGAGCTGTACCGGCTTGGCGCGAAGCAGGACCTGTCGAACGTCGAGATCACCTTCGAGGTCCGGAGCAGTCATCGGGTGGCGATCTTCATGCGGGCGCAGTTGGCCGGGGGCAAGCTCAGCGCCCCGTGCCCGGCCGGGATCGGGCAGCTCTGATGTGATCGGAAGGAGGCAGTATGCGCGGCAGTGCGATGGGCCTGCTGGCGGCAGTGCTGGTCGCATTCTGCATGGCGGGTTGTGGGCGGAAGTCGGCCCAGCAGCCGCCGAAACCGGCGGCACAGAAGAGCGCAGTGCCGCTGCCGGAATGGGCCCCGAAGAACCCCTCGCCGGAGTTCATGCGGGCGTGGAAAGCCCTCAAGCCGGCGCCGCTTGAACAGCTTCGGGCCTTTGCGCACGGTGATAAGGCTGGCGAAGCGCAGATGATGAAGAGTCTCCGCTTCTGGCCAGCTTCCTATGAGTTCTTCGGGACTCTCAGCGACGAGCAGATAGAGAAGTTTCGGGCGGAGAAAGAGCTTCGCATCCGGCCTAGAGACTTGACGGAACGTCAGCGCGCCGCTCTGGAGGTGTGGTTCGCGGCCTTCCGCGAAGCCGAGAAGGGAGGCGATCCTGAGACCTCCGACTACCAGATCATGCTCTACAAGATGGGAGCAAGGGAGGACCTCTCCAACGTCCGGGTCGGCTTCGTGGCGAACGCGGGCCACGCGGTGCACATCGCGTTCTGGATCACAGTGCCTGGAGGGAAGGAGGTGGGCCCCATATGCACGTGGTTCGCGGAGCTGTGAGGGACAGCCACAGAGGAGGAAGCATGGTTCGGTTCGGGTTCATCGTTGGCATCATCGTGATCGCTGTACTCGCATCAGCCGGCTGCGGTCATCGCACCACACGGAAGTCGGGTGCGGCTACGCCTGCGCCAAAGAGCGCCATCCCGCTCCCCGAATGGGCCCCCAAGAACCCCTCGCCGGAGTTCCTGCGGGCGGCGCGGGTGCTCAGGCCAATGCCGGATGAGATGGTGCAGCAAATGGCTGGGGAATCGCCGGGGCTGAAGGTCTTGTTCCAGCGGTATCACGGCACGTTTCCGGCGAGCTATGAGTTCTTCGGTACGCTCGATGATCGCCAGATCGAGCATTTCCGCGCTGCCAAGGTTGTCCGCATTCCAGCTAAGTCCCTAACAGCGAAGCAAAAGAGTGCCCTCAACCACTGGTTCGAGAGCTGGCGCGAAGTCATGAAAGGAGCGGGCTCGGGATTTGAGGATTACCTGGTCACTGTCTACAAGATGGGTGGCAAGGAAGACCTCTCGAACGTGGATGTCGGTTTCTTCGCGCCGGGCGGAGCAGGTGGCCACAACGTCCATATCTACTTCTGGGTGCGAATGCCCGATGGGAAAGTGAATGACTTCGGCACCGCGTTCGCGATCATCTGAGTGCCGTAGGATGGCGCCCGATGGCTGACACCCTCCATCTCGCCTGGCTTTCCATAACTCGCCACCGGCTGCGCTCCCTGCTCGCCATGGCGGGGGTGGCGGTAGGGGTGTGCGCGCTGACCTCGATCATGTCGGTGGAGAAGTCGTGGCGGCGGGCGGTGACGGATTTCTTCTCCTCTATGGACCTGGAGACGGTGCGAGTGGCGCTGCCCGCGGGCGAGAAGTGGCGGGAGCAGGGGTTCAGGAAGCCGGCGCTAGACAGCAGCGATCTCGCTGCCGTCTCGGCGCTGCGGCCGGCGGTCGCGTCGGCGACGCTGATGAGCTGGACGACGATGCGCGCCGAGACCGACGACGGCTCGGCCTTAGAACTGGCGGTGCGCGCGGTGGACGCGGACTTCACCAGGACGCTGCCAGACGAAGTGAAAGAGGGGCGGCTGTTCACCGCCGCAGAGGCGGCGAAGCAGGCTCCAGTCTGCCTGCTCTCATTCGAGGCGAGGGTGTGGCTGTTCGGCGACGGGCAAGCGGTCGGCCGCCGCATCCGCATCGAGGGGAACGGGTTCGAGGTCGTGGGCGTGATCGCCGGCAACCGCCACGCCGGAATCGGAACGCGGGCGGTCTACGTGCCCGCGAGCTGGACCCGCGCGCTGCTCAAGGCGCGATTCGGCATCGAGCCGCAGACCGAGGTCTTCGCCCGCACCACCGACCCGAAGCTCGCGGTGGCGCAGATCGAGCGACTGATGCGCGAGCGCGCCGGCGGAGACAACACCCGACCGTTCACTCACTCCCTCTGGCAGGTGCGTGAGGCCGCCCTCAACGCACGCAACCGCGCCACCCTCTACAGCGGGATAGCGGGCCTCTGCGCGCTGTTGGCGGCAGGCATCGGCATCGCTTCACTGCTCTTCGTCTCGGTCGCAGAGCGCTCCCGCGAGATCGGCGTTCACCGGGCGCTGGGCGCGTCGAAGGCGCATATCTACGGCGAGTATCTGCTGGCGTCGGTCATGCTCTCCTCGGGCGGGGCGCTGCTCGGCGCGCTCGGGGGCATCCCGGCAGCCGCGGCGGGCGCGTTCACCTCGCGCTGGCAGCCTGTGCTCGACCCGCTCGCGGGTGAGATGCTGATGGAGGGCGCACGCGAACTGCCCAAGCTCTCAGACATCGCGCTGATGGTGTCGTGGGATGCGATCGCCATCGCGGTGGCGCTGGCGCTGCTCACCGGCGCAACTGCGGCGCTGGCGCCGGCATCGGAGGCGGCCGCGGTTGATCCGGCACTGGCCATGTCGCTGCGCCCGGGCACGCGCAACTACCTGCGCAAGTTGCTGACGTGCTTGCAGGTGGGCTTCGGCGTTCTTGTCCTCGTCGTGCTGACATCATACTTCTCCGTGCTCGAAAGCCAGGAGAAGGCCGAGGCGCGCGATCTGCTAGGCCAGGATCGAGTGTCGGCGATCGCGGACCCGATCGCCGCGCTGCGGAAGCCGGTCGAGAGGAAATACCTGGAGGGGTGCAAGGACGCGCTGGCGAGCGTCGCCGGCTCGCCCGCCGCGCTCGACAGGCTGCGCCGCGCAGACCCCCCTGCTCGCGTCGCTGACCCCGGTCGTCCCGCTCACGCTATCTGTTGGGTCGGGCGCAGGTAAGGCTCAGGAGGTCGAGGTGATGCTGACCACGGCCGAGGTCTTCGCCTACAAGCCCGAGCTGGTGGGTCAGGAACTGCAGCGAGTGGTGCGCGCCTTCCGCGCAGGGGAGCCCGTCGCCGTCATCAACCCCGAGGTGAAGGATGATCTCTTCGCAAAACAGGACCCAGTGGGCAAGACGATCAGCATCGCGGGCAGCAGATTCACGGTCATCGCCGTTCGCCCCAACCCCGTGGGCATGTCGGGGATGCGTCAGGCCTGGGCGCCAATCGCGTTCTACCAGACGCTGAAGCGCCGGGCGCCGCCGGGCTCGGCGATGAGCTTCATGGACGAGGCGCGGGTTGACGCGCGGCCGGTGGATGAGCGCCGCTACGCGGAGGCGCTGGCGCAACTGCGGGACGCGCTGCTGCCGATGCTGCCGGAGCAGTACCGCAGGGGCATCAAGTTCAGCGAGCAGATCCCGGAGACCACCAAGCAGTTCATCTTCCAGCAGAAGGCGGTGGCAGTGCGTGGCGCGGTCGGCGCTCTGGCGGTGCTGCTGGTGGCTCTGATCGGACTGGCGAACATGCTGTTGGTGTCGGTGCACCAGGAGGTGCGCGAGACCGGCGTGCGGCGCGCCTTCGGCGCGCAGAAGTCAGATGTGGTCATGCACTTCCTGGGCGAAGGTCTGCTGCTGAGTGTCGTTGGCAGCGCCGGCGGCCTGGCGGCAGGCGGGCTGGTCTGCTGGGCGACGCGGGTGTGGGCGAACCTGCCGATCTCCGTGTCAGCGTTCTGGGCCGTAGCCGGCGCAGTGGCGACGGTCGTGGCAGGCGCGGCGACTTCGCTGCTGCCGGCGGCGGTGGCCGCGCGGATCCATCCGGTTGAGGCACTTCGCTATGAATGAGGGCCGATCATGATGTGGTTTCGAGTGCTGGGGCTGATCGTTGTCGTCATCGTCATCGCGGCGATGGGAGGCTGGTGGTTGATGCGAGGCCAGACAGCCGCGCCGCCAATCGGGGCGAGCGCGGACCGGCTGAAGGCCGACGCTGGGGCGGCTGCGCCCAGGTCGGAGCCGCTCCCCAAGATCGACCGCGATACGTTGACCTTGCCAGGCATCGTCGAGCCCTACGAGAGCGTGCCGGTGAGCGCCAGACTCACCGCCAACATCGCCTCCATGAAGGTCCGCGACAGCACTCTGGTTACGAAGGGTGAACTGCTCTGCGTGCTCGACGATACCGACCTGCGGCAGGATATAGACTCCGCGCAGCTGGCGTTGATGCAGGCCCAGGAAACCCTCCGAAGATCGAAGGAAACCCACAACGCTGACCTGGAGCGCAAGCGGGTGGTGATGGCGACCGCGCAGACCGATCTGGAGAGCTTCCGCACCGAAAGCGCGGCGCAGATCCAGCAGGCGGAAGCGGCCCTGAGGCGAGCGCAAGCTGAGGCGGAGCGGTATCAGAAACTGTATCAGTCGAATGCCATCTCCGAGGAGCAGGTGCGGCTGAAGCGAGAGGCGGCCGAGGACGCTGAGACCGCGCTCGAGCAGCACCGGGCAGCGGCCGCGGCCGGCATCGCGTCCCGGCAGAGGGCGCTCCAGCAGGCGCAACTCGAGGCCGGGCAGGAGTCGGTGTCCGAGAAGGACATCATCGCGGCCGAGCTGGCGGTCACCAATGCCCAGAACGAGTTCTCGAAGCGGGAGCGGAGAAGAGCCGACATCCGCATTATGGCCCCGGTCGGCGGAACGGTGCACTTCATCCCGCGCACGCGGACCACGGCCATGGTCGTGACCGGCCCCGGCGCAGAGGTGCTCGGGCCGGGCGTGCGGGTGTACGAGGGCGATCCGTTCCTGGAGATCGCGACCACCGAGCAGGCCTGCGTGCGCATCGAGGTGGATGAGACGGACATTGGGCGGCTCCACATCGGCATGCCCGCGAAGATCACCGGCGACGCGTTCGC
This sequence comes from uncultured Armatimonadota bacterium, assembly GCA_963716175.1. Lineage (GTDB taxonomy): Bacteria > Armatimonadota > Hebobacteria > Hebobacterales > Hebobacteraceae > MFD04408-11. Next base: position 132,719 of record OY970296.1, read on the forward strand.
CGGGCGCGAGCTGACCGGGCGGATATCGGAGATCCAGACATCGGGCCGCAAGGCGGGTGAAGGGGTAACGCTTTTCCCCGTCACCGTATTCATCAGCTCACCCCTGGAGGACGTGCGCATGGGGATGACGGCTGATGTGACCATCAGGTGCCCGCCCTCAAGAAGGGACAAAGGATGAGAGACGTCCTCGCACTGGCCTGGCAGTCGCTACGTCTCCACAAACTTCGGGGTCTGCTTGCCATCGGCGGAGTGGCGATCGGGATCACCGCCATCACCGGGATCATCTCGGCCGAGACCTCTTGGGTGAAGGCGCTCGACCAGACCTTCGCTCAGCTCGGCGTCACCAAGATCGCGGTGGACCCGCCGGCGGCGGACGCGAGGGCGATGCGCCGCTACCTGACGCTCGGCGACGTTGACGAGATCAGGAGCGCCTGTTCGCTGGTGAAGTCCGCAATAGCCATGAGCTGGTCGCGCATGACGGTGCGGATCGGAGGCAGCGCCCAGACTCTCACCGTCAAGGCCGCGGGCCTCGGCATCGAGGACGCGCTCGGTCTCCAGATGCTCGCCGGGCGCAAGCTCAGCGCCAATGACCTGGAGCGAAGATCGCCTGTCTGCCTGGTCTGGGACTTCGTTGCGCGCGAGGCCTTCGAGGGGCGCGACCCTCTCGGGCAGACGATGCGCATCGGCGACCGCGCCTTCACCATTGTCGGCCTGTTCAATGACAACAGCGGCGACCACGCCTACCGCCAGGCCATGGTCGGCCGGCGGGCGGAGGCCTACATCCCGATCACCACCGCTCAGCGCATCCCCGAGCTCAACGGCGTGCACAAGATCATGGTCCAGGCCGACGACCAGGTGGGGGCGGCGGCCCAAATCACCGCGCTGCTGCGGGATCGGCTGCGGGCGAAGTCCACCGCTACCTTCGTCACCTCTCGCGCGAGCATGAAGGATGCTGCCATTCGCTCCCGCCGCCGCGTGTCGCTCTTCGTCGCCCTCGCCGGGTTCATGGCTCTACTGGTGGCCGGCATGGGCGTGGCGAACCTGCTCTTTGTTTCCGTCGCCGAGCGGTCGAGGGAGATCGGCATGCGGCGGGCGCTGGGCGCGGGCGCCTGGGCGATAGCCTGGCAGTTCCTCGTGGAGTCGCTCCTGCTCTGCTGCGCGGGCGCCGTGGCCGGCGTAAGCGCCGCCGTGCTTCTCACCCGCGCTTTCTTCGCCATCGCTTTCCCTGACGCCATCGGCGCCCAGAATCCCATCTACTCCGCACGCGTCGAGCAGTTGGCGACGCTGCAACTCCCGGGAGCGAAGCCTGAGGTGGCCTGGGCGGCAGTGGCCATCTCTGCCGTTGTCGCCGTGGTGACGGGGCTGCTCGCAGGGCTGGAGCCCGCCCTCACCGCCGCCGGGATCCACCCCGCTCAGGCGATTCGCGTCAGTCCGGCGCAGCGCCATCGCGCCCGGGCCGTGATGACCGTGGTGCAGCTGGCCCTTGGCGTCGCTGCTGTGCTGCTCTTGGTATCCTTCTACGAGGGACGTGCCCAGACCGAACTCGCATCACTGAAAGAAGGCGCAGGCGCGAACCGAGTCGAGCTGCGATTTGCCGATGCGATCCCGGGCTACGCCCTCAACGACAGCCTCCCCGCGATCTATACCGGCCTCAGCGGCCTGACCAAGATCGCGCAGAAGCCAGAGGAGTTCCGCAGGCTGCTCAGCGAGCTATCGCTCTTTTCCTATCTCGATCCGAGGATGCAGTACAGGACGAGTGTCCGGGCCGGCGCGCGAGCGGTGCGAGTTGAGGGCACTGAACTGCCTATCATCCTCGGTACCGTCCCGCACGCCCTGGAGGTCGATATCGACAGCGCGCGCAAGGCCGACGTCGTGCCGAAGGACGCGGGGCCGATGATGGCCGAGGGGCAGTTCTTCTCGGATCGGGATCTGGATGAGGTGCGGCGCGTCTGCGTCCTCCCCTACTCCATGGCCCAGACCCTTTTCGGGTCCAATGCGGCCACCGGCCAGACGGTGGTCATCGGCGGCCGGCCATTTCAGGTATCGGGCGTTCTCGCGCCCTGGGTCGAGAAGGTCGGGCCGGACGCGGAGAAGCACTTCCCCGTTCTCGTGCCGGCCACGACTTTTGCCCGCGAGATCCACAGTTACACCGATATAATGGACATGGCCCAGAGCGGCTGGTTCGGGGCTGCGCTTCGCGTGAAGGACACAGCTCAGGCGCCCGCGGCGCTGAAGCAACTCGAGGCCGCGGTGCTCGCACGCATTCGGCTGCCCAAGCACGTGGTGGTCTACCCGCAGGGGGACCTGGTCTCCGCAGTCGATGTGGCGAGCCGACAGCGCTCGGCCGAGCTGCGCGCAGGAGCGGGAGGGATTGCTGCGCTCCTCATCGCCATCGTCGGCCTGGTGAACATGCTGCTGGTGTCAGTGCACGAGAGCGTGCGCGAGGTGGGCCTGCGGCGGGCGCTGGGCGCGCTGCGCAGCCAGATCGGCTGGCAGTTCGTGCGCGAGGGCATGACGCTCGCAGGGGCCGGCTCAGTGCTCGGCCTTGCCGTCGCCCTCGCCACCGCCCGGTGGCTTGGCAAGCTCGCCGACGTCCCCATCCACACGCCCGCGGCCTGGGCCGCCCTCTCCGCCATCGGCGCGGTCATCGTCGGCTGCATCGCCTCTCTGGGCCCCGCCCTCCACGCCGCCCGCGTCGAGCCCGTCGAAGCCCTGCGATACGAGTGAGGAAAAGGGAGAAGAAGCCATGGCAATGCCGAGAGAAGATTGGGTCATACCCCTGATCAGGCTGAAGGATATCAAGAAAACCTACGTCATGGGCAAGGTCCCGGTGGGCGCGCTGCAGGGCGTGAACCTTGAGATCTCCGATGGCGAGATGGTGGCGATCATGGGGCCGTCGGGATCGGGAAAGACCACGCTGCTGAACATCCTTGGGCTACTCGACACTCCTTCGATCGGGTCATACAGACTGGCAGGCGACGAAGTGGCGAAGCTGGCCGATCGCAGGCGCAGCCAGCTCAGGAACAAGCGCTTCGGGTTCGTGTTCCAGGTCTACAACCTGCTGCCGCGGCTCACCGCGGCCGAGAATGTGATGATCCCACTGATCTACGGGGGCGTGAAGAAGCGGGATCGCCGGCCGCGGGCGGAAGCCGCGCTGGAGGCGGTGGGGCTCAAGGACCGCCTCCGCCATAGGCCGAGCGAACTCTCCGGCGGCGAGCAGCAGCGAGTCGCCATCGCGCGGGCGCTCGTGAACGAACCCTCGGTGATCCTGGCCGATGAGCCGACGGGGAACCTGGACAGCAAGTCGGGCGCGGCGATCATGGACTTGATGCAGCAGCTTCACCAGGATCGCAAGGTCACCATCGTTCTTGTTACACACGACTCGAACATCGCTGCCCGCGCCGAGCGCACTATCCGGCTGAGCGACGGGCAGGTCGAGGCCGTCGCATAGGCAGACTCGGGGGCCGCCGGGACTGCTCTTTGTTCATCTGTGTGTCTCAGGCAGCCGTGGAGCCACCTGTCCTTGTTACGCGGCAATGGAACCGCCCAGATTGGCGTCTCTCGACCATTAGGTGCCGCACCGGTGGCAGCACCAACCCGGCCGGGTCCGACATGGATCCCACATATGGATAGCTGCACCGGCAGCGCGGGCATACGGCGCCGGGTGCTGTCCGCGGTGGCCCATGCTTCCCTGGGCCGGAGCGTGCAAGGCCGGTTCCATCACAGCCTAACAACCACACGGGCCAGGGAGCGGCGTTCTTCATGGGTGCAGCGCAGCCGGCCCGGCATCTTGGACTTGAGCGTCCGGTTCTCCAGCAGCAGGTGCCTGTTCTGCAATGTCAGCTCCCGACACAGCAGTCGCGCCAAGGGGGCGATCACGGGCAGGTGGACCCACTCGACTCCCCGCTCAGTATCCCTTTCGATCCTCGCTAGCCTCCCGCAATAGGGGTATCAGCGAGTGCCGAGGATACCACGAGAGGCCGCAGGAGCAGTCTGGCAGCCAGATGAGTTTCGGAACAGGACCAGGAAGGGCGTTGACCCCGAAGACCCTGCCGGCCAGCCCGCCTGAGGCGGGCTGGCCGCGGCAGGGGCAAGCTCTCGCCTCACGAAGAGAGCACCCGCGGGCCTTGACTCTTGGTGAAAGGAGATTCCCCTTGATGTCTGCCGGCGGTAGCGCAGGCTCCCAGCCTGCGGGCCAGCGCCGCGGTTCCCGGGTGCTGGTGGTGGGGAGCATCAACATGGACTTGATCGTGCGCTGCTGCAAGGTGCCGCGGTCGGGCGAGACCGTCCATGGGGAGGAGGTGGTCACAGCCGCGGGGGGCAAAGGTGCTAACCAAGCCGTCGCCTGTGCGCGCCTGGGCGCGCGGACAGTGATGGTGGGGCGAGTGGGAAACGATGATTTCGGCCGCCGCCTGCGCGCCGGGATGAAGGCGGAGGGAGTGGCGGTGGACCATGTGCGCACTGACTTCGGCGCGGCCACCGGGGTGGCGCTGATCTTGCTGGAGCCCTCTGGCGAGAACCGAATCATAGTAATCGGCGGGGCCAACCTCCGGCTGGATGACGAAGATGCGGCCGCGGTGAGAAGGCTGCTGAAGAAGGCCGATGCCTTGGTGATGCAGCTTGAGATTCCGCTGCCAATAGTGATGGCGGCGGCAGAGGCAGCGCGGGAGCTCGGAGTGCTCAGCCTGCTGGATGCGGGCGCGGCCACACCCGCGGCGGCGGAGGCCGGGCTGCCGGCCCTGGTGGATGTGATCTCCCCGAATGAGGGCGAGGCGGAGGCGCTCACTGGGGCGAGAGTGCGCGAAGTGCGGGAGGCGCGGGCCGCGGCCGAGCGATTGCGAGAGATGGGAAGCAGGGAGGTGGTGATCAAGCTCGGCGGCCGGGGCGCCTACTGGCTGGGGCCGGCGGGGGAGGGGCACTTCGCGGCATTCCCCGTGGATCCGGTTGACACCACCGCCGCCGGGGACGCCTTCACCGGAGCGCTGGCCGTGAGTCTGGCCAGCGGGAGGGAGATGCCGGAGGCGATCCGGCGGGCCAATGCCGCGGGGGCGCTGGCCTGCCTCAAGCTGGGCGCGCAGCCGTCCATGCCCACCGCGTCCGAGGTTGATGAATTTCTGCAGCAGCAGCGGCGGGGCCGTGCGCGGCGATAGCATCGGGACGGGCGGCGAGATCAAGGCCAAGCGGATGCGGAGGTTCAGGCCGGGCGACGCCCCGGCTGCCGGTTCCGTAGCATAGGTCCTATCCCCGCTGCCCGCCCCGGGGCACATGACGTGCCACCAGATACATGCGCTCCGCCATCTCGCTGATGCTGGTTTCGGGGAGCCCCTTCAGGTGCGTCCTGATCCGGTCGTGGAACGGATCGGTCCAGTAGGCAGGAATCCCCTGGGTGCCGAGGGCGCAGCCCATGATCGAGCCGGCGGTGGCGCCATTGCAGTCGGTGTCCAGCCCTGCCATCACCGCGATGCCGATTGTCTTGCTGAAATCGCCCTCTCCCTTCAGCAGCGCCATGATCACGATCGCCGCGTTCGGCAGGGAATGGTTGACGATTTGGGTCTCCTTTGGGTAGTGGCTGCGGATGGCCTCGTTCACGGACTCCCATGACTCCTGCTCGGCGCACTCAGACCTGACGAACCGGAGCATCTCCGCGAAGCGCGACTTCGGGGGCACGTAGTGCTCCGCAGTCCGCAACGCTTGGAGCACATCTCCCTCGATCAGTGCGCTGGCCATCAGCACCGAGAAGAAGATTGCAGAGTAGATGCCGTTGCGCACCTGGGAGTTTGAAGCGTCCCGATGCGCGATGGCGGCAGCCAACCAGGGATTACCCGGGGCCGCCCAGCCCCAGGGGTCGCACCTGATCTGGCCGCCGAGTGACTGGCGACAGGGATTCCCGTAGACGGCTGTGTGCGGGGGAGTGAGACCGAAGAGGGCTGTGCGAAACATGCTCCGGCCGGCCGCGTAGAGGGACGATACGGGCGTTACCTCGATCAGCTTGGCGATGGCCTGCTGCGGCGTGAAATCGAGGCCGAACTGCTCCAGCACGAGCTGTCCCACGATGGTGTAGAGGATATCGTCATCGGGCTCGACCGAGTTGAAGCTCCCTTTGCACAGGCCCTTCCGGTAGTGGGCCCTGAATGCGGCGCTGGAGGTGGCGAGCTCTTGCTGGCGCTGCTCAGACACTGAGTTCATGTAGTCGAGTAGCGGCCACGAGCCGACACTGATGAGAAGCTCGCGTACGGCCGCGGGCGGTGCCCCCTCTACGGGCTTGCCAAGCTGACAGCCGGCACAGCGACCGCGCCATGCCGCCAGGAGCCGGTCGGCAAGATCATCATCGCCGATCTGTCCCCGCGTCGATCCGCTGTCGGGGAAGTGGCTGGAGATCGACTCCCAGTCATTGGGCTCTTCATAGGGATACCGCGCCGGAGAAGGCCGCTGCCAGAGGTCTCCCTGCAAAGCCACCAACGCGTCGAAGGAACGCGTCGATCTTGCCGCCTCCAGCTCACTGAGCAGAGCGTTTTCGTCGTGTCCTTCCTCTACCATCTGCGATATGTCCAGACGCAGGTCGTTGAGTACGATGTCGTACAGCGGATGCATCACGCTCCTCCATGACCCAAGAAGCAGAGCACTGGGCTCGGCGTACGCCGTTGCGCCTAACCCCAAGCGGCATACTACTGCGGCGCGGGGTGCCTGCCCTGCTGCGAACGTCAGGTATGAGTTGGGCACTCACGCATATCGGCAGCCTGCGGGCGCGATGCGCGCTGATGATCTTCAGGGCGAGGTGAGGGCGGTCGCAGGGCGAACTAGCACCGGCATACAGAGCCGCTCAGGGAGGCGGCAGTCCGATGAGGCAAAGCGAGATGCAGGAAGTCCAGATGGCGGGTCTGAGGCATCTGCTGCCAGATCGATGGTGGGAGCAAGCCGCCGGCCTATACCTATGCACGTTCAAGCCCGGCCGCGGGTATGCGCGCGTGCTGTCCCTCGACCAGGAGAAGGCAGCGGAGGCACTGGCCGGGATCCGCGCGCAGGGGTTTCAGGCCATCGAGATCTTCGCCCCTGCGGAGGGCCGCTTCGGCTACGCGGGTTTGGACATGACAGATCCCTACAGCATCGACCGGGAACTGGGCACGATAGAGGACTTCCGGCGCTTCGTGCGACTGGCGCACGGCAACGGCATCGCCGTCGTCATCTTCCTCAACGTCGGCTACTTCAGCATCGAGGCACCTGCCTGGCTCGAGGCCTGCAGGGACAGGAAGGCGGGACGGGACACTGAGAAGGTGCGCTGGTTCTCGTGGGCAGACAGCCCGGAGGCCCCGCCGCCAGCGCTGCCGGAGGACCGCGTTTTCTCGGCGGGCGTGATCCCAGGCGGCGGCCCCGATACCCCCAAGACGTGGGGGTGGCAGCACAGCGAAGAGGCCGACTGCTACTACTGGGCCAGGTGGCAGGCGAAGGACGCGGAGGGCACCTGGGTCGGCCTCCCGCAAACTGACTGGGGTTCCGAAGAGTGGCCGCGAGAAGCAGAGCGGATCATCCGTTTCTGGATGGACACGGGAATCGACGGGATCATCGTTGATGCTCCATGCTGCTACTCGCGACTCACTTGGGAGACGAACAACAGGCACATCACGGATGTGATCTCAAGCTACGGGAACACGTATATCCAGGCCGAGGGCGTGGGGGAGGTGGCCTGGCTTACCGAAGGCGGCTACAACTGTCTGCAGGACTACCGTCTCGGGGAGCGTCTCATCGACGCGATGAGGACCGGTGACCCGCGGCCGATTGAGGAGTCGCTGAGAGCCTACCGCGATCTGGTGGTCGACTCAGGCGGCGTCCTGTATACGAAGGTCAGCGGAGTCGAGGCCCGCGAGCAGCGGCGGCTGCACGCAGCGGCGATCGCGAGCATCGGCGACACGCTTGTCTACGGCACACGCGACATGCCAGGCCCCGATGGGGAGGAGCAGTGGTTGCTGCGCACGAGGTTCGTGCATCCGGCATTCCACCATCGGTCCAGCCGTCGCCGACTCTCCACCAAGGCCGACAGCACCTGCTACGCTTTCCTCAAAACGGCGCGGGACGGTTCGGAAAGGGTGCTGGTCGTGCTCAACTTCAGCGGTTCCGCCCAGACGGTCGAGGTGGACCTGAGCGGCGTGGCGGCGGCCGGGCTGATCAGCCTGAGAACCGCCGAGCAGTTCGGTCGGCCGCCGTCTTTCCATGTCTCTCTGCCCGCCTATGGCTATGCCTTCTTCCAGGTGCTGCCCGTGCTAGCGGAGTCGCCGTGCGTGCTACCACACGACCACTGAAGCTGCGACCAGCGGCCGGAGCGCTTTTCACGCATGGGCGGTTGTGATAACGATCTCCCGGAAGCCGGCGAAACCGTTGTCCACCCGGAAGCCCGCGCCGCCGCGGCCGAGCTTGGTGTCCTCGCCTGTAAGGACCCTCTTACCGTCGAGCGATGCGGTGATGGTGGTTCCGCGGACGGTGAGCGAGAGTCGGTGCAGTTCGTCTACCTCCCAGATGCACGGCATTTCTGCTAGCACCGTCTCGCCGTAGTAGTTGAGCAAGAGCTTGAGCGCGTCGCGCGTCTTGACGAGCGCGATGAATCGTTCGAGGCCCTGGTAGCGGGCGATGATGCCAGCGGTGTCGGCGCAGTGGATGGAGAGTTGAACCGAAACAGTGTAGTCCGTCCAGTCTTCATTGCCGGTGGCGAGTATGCCGCACCCCTCATCCTTGCCCACGTAGGTCATCGCAGGGGCGGTCTTGCCAGAGCGGCCGACCACGCGGTCGGCATCGACCACCCAGCCGGGAACAGTTCCGTCCTTCTGGGGAAGCTCATCGGGGATATGGATGTCGGGCGGTCCGGTGAAGAGGACTCTGTTCACAAAGAGCGATCCGGCGGCGGATGGGCCCCCGGTGATCTCCACCCCAATGTCTTTGACCGGGAACCCGCGGTCGCCCGGTACGGGCAGGGTGAGAGCGAAGGGCGAGCCAGCCTTGAGCTGGACGGGCTCTCCATAGACCAGCTTCGTGCCCGTCACCTGACTGCCGTCCCCGTCGGCGGCGAGGCACCGAGCGAACAGGCGAATGCTCGCCTGGCTCTCGCACTTCCTCGCCACCCCCTCAAGCGTGACCACCTGCCCAGCGTAGACCTTCGGGGTTCCGACGATCCCATAGCCATAGCCAACAGGCTCTGCGAGAACCGGCGTGGACACGCGAACCGGATGGTTTGGCGCTGCCTCCTGGTAGGCTATCTCCATCACCCGCGTTCCGTTCGGTCCTGCGACATTCGCCACCGCGCCCGTTCCAGGCATGCCCTGGTCGGTTCTCTCGACCATGTACCCGTGCCGGCTGCCGGGCAGGATGAAGTGATGCCAGGCGCCGCCCTTGGGCGCCTCCAGCTCGGGCCAGCCCATGATCTTCCGGCCGATGCGGGCAATGTGGAGGGCTTCCTGGAGGCAGTCGGAGACGTGGCGGCTGCCTTCGGCAGTGGGAAGGAGCATGCGATCGGCGAAGGGGCCCCGGAAGTCATAGTCCTTGCTGATGCCGTCGAGGCCTGCAACCAGTCCCATGACTGTGCCGACATTGGCGGCGTTGCAGTCGGTATCCCATCCGGCGGTGGTGACGATGGCCAGGGCCCGGCGGAAGTCGTCGAGCGCGTAGCTCCATGCCATCACCATGAGCGCGTGGTTCGGGATGACGTGGCAGCCTCCGCCGTAGCTGTCATAACCGTACTTTCCTGCGATCCGGTCATAGGTCCGATGCCAATCGCCGTCTTGCCGACACCAGGAGCGGACGTCGCGGTGGAGCTGCCCGACCAAGCTGTTCCGAGCGATGACGCTGACGCCGATATCGAGCAGCCTCTGCATATCTTTCTCGACGAAGGCGGCGGAAACCATAGCGGCAACGACCATGGCGGCGTTGACCGCTTCGCCGTCATGGGAGACCTGCGCGGCGGGCCGCGCGAGGCGGGCGGCGAGCTGGGGATCGCCGGGAGCGACCAGGCCGAAGGCGTCGATGAAGATCTGGGCGCCGATCTGTTCGGCGACGACGCGGCCGTTGAGCGCGATGCTGCCGCTGCGGGGGCTCGGGATGCCGTGCTTCAGGCGCAGGTAGGCGGTGTGCTCCGTGGACACGCCCAGGCCGCCCCACCAGAGGATCGTCTTGCCCTCAATGAGATAGTTGAGCCAGGTCTTCCCGAAGAAGTCGGGCGTGGTGTCGGCATAGCGGCCGGAGTCCTCTAGGGCGCGGACAAAGGTGAAGGTGCCGCTGATGTCATCATCGGGCACGACGAGGGGAACTCCGCGGTCGGCGGCGATGTAGTGATCGATGAGGCCCCATTTCTCAACCAGCCTTTGCTGTTCCCATCCCTCCACGGGGCGGGCGAGGTAGACGCCAATAACCTTGCCGAGCACACCGGCGTAGACCTGTTGTTCGTAGTTGGCAATCTCAGATGCGGCCATCTCTTGCCTCCTATAGTCGCTGTTGAACGCCGCTAGCGGCGCGCCATTTCCGAACTCCGGTCACTAGAACCGCCCCCGGGTGGCGAGCGCAATGACATTCCAGAGCGAGCTGTTCAGCACATCGCCCACGATCAGACCGACCGCTAGTGGGATCGTCCTTCGGTAGAGCCGAAGCCCGCCGTAGCGTATCACCGCCGACTTCAGCAGCCACGCGATGAGGAACGGGAATGTGCCCATGCCTTGAGGGAGGCTATTCGACAGCAGGTACCCCAACGGGTGCAGTGGCCACCACAGGAATCGCAACCGCATCAGCCCGAGCAGCACGCATACGACTCCTCCCGCACCCACGTAGAACAAGCCCGACGCGCTCCCACCACCTCCGTTCGTGATGTCCCACCAGATGCTGCTGCCGTCATCCCGAAGCGCCCACGTCACGAAGTAGTCGCCTTTCGCGGCTCCTGTCCCGAGAAGACCGTAGTGGTACATGCCAGACAAGGTCACAAACATGCCTGTGGCCAGAGCAACCACGAACGCGGCGAGCAGCAGATAGGTGAGTCGCCTCGGATTCGTGCCGTTCGCATCCGCGATCTTGAACGAGGTCAGCGTGTTGAGCGAGCAGGCGCTGAAGATCCTGCTCGGGAGCGGAGCGCCGGCCCAGTTCATCATGTACAAGCTGACGGTTTCCATGGGCAACAGGTTGCGCATGCCCACAGATGCACTGAAGATGTCGTTGAACCACCAGAAGAACGGATCCAGAGCGCCCTCTGCTTGCAGGCGAGCGTAGGCCAGATACACGCCGACTAGCAGGGCGACATAGGCCAGTCCGAAGGCAAGTCGGCAGCCCGAGAGGACGAAAAAGGCGACGAGCCAGGCGAAGCATGCCGAGAAGCCGAGCAGCGTCCACCGATACGGCAGGGGCTCGTCGCGGTCGCCTTCTGGAGAGCGGCGGCTGAGGGCAATGCGCAGCGCGCGGGACAAATGCCTCCGCGAGGTCCACAAGGCCCAGAGGGAGAGAGCTACTACCGCCCCGGTGGCCTGGTTGTACGGCGCGGGGAAGTCGAATCGCCACCAGTCCTGGGCCGAGCCGGGCTCTGCCCCGTATCCGATCGCCAGAGCGCACAGCCCGATCCGCACCAGCCAGAGAAACCAGACGGAGAACAGGAGATCCTTCGGGAGAATGTAGGCGAGAGAGATCAGCCACGGGTAGAGCCAGAGCTCGACCGTGCCAAGCGCCGAAGCCGGGCCAACCACTTGCCTGCCCATGACACTGGCCTGGAGGGGGAGCGAGGGGATCGCCGGATAACGCTGCGAGAGCTGGCTGATGAAGCCCACGGCAGCGGCGAGCGCGAGGCCCGCCCAGAACGCTCTGCGGACAGGAAGGCGTCCAGCGTGGCTACCATCAGGCATCTCGTCCACGCTCTCGAGCGGAATCTGCGCAAGGGGGAATGTCAGGCGCTCGTGTCTGATCCACTGCTTCTGAACCAGCACAAGGAGGCAGATGTTGGCGCCGAACAGGCAGAGCATGAATGATGCCCAGGCCAGCAGCGGCACCGCCCACTCGACCCAGGGAACCGTGGCCCGGCCCAGGAAGTAGTCCTCCACCGCGGAGAGCGAAGAGGGTCCCCACCACGTTGGGATCAGGTTGAGGTAGGTAGTATCCCACTCCGGATGAGCGCGCGCCAGGTAGAAGTAGCTCGGGACCTTAGACAGCAGGTAGAAGAGCACGTTCATGCCGAACACGGGCGTCACCACAAGCACGACTGAGTAGACCGTGAGTAGCTCCGGCCGGGTCAGCCCGAAACGGCGGAGAGCCGGCACGCTCGTGAGCGCTGTCAGCAGGAAGAGAACCGTAAGCGGCCAGGGCGCCGGCACACCGCTGGACCAGAAAAAGGGACCCTTCTGCCACACGATCTCCCCATAGAAGATCGCTGGGGCAGTCGCGGCCGCGATCAGGAGGGCGATGCCGGCCGCGCGCCAGGTCACGTCCCGGGTTTGGCCTGCAGGCTCACCAGCGTCAGCGCGGGTATCGGTATCCGCAGCCTGCGGCATGGCGATTACTGCACCCCCGACCCAAATCCGAGGAGGCCACGCGAGAGGACACACCTGCAGTCTATGCCATCAAGGACGCGGTGACAGCGGAGCGTCCGCCGTCGCGGCTGCTCCGCCCGATAGGCCCTATGCAGGCATTGTGCGGCGGGCGCTAGAAGAGCGCCGGCTGTGGTGGGCTGCAGTCGCACATGAACCCGTCCGGCGTGGGGAACGAGGCAGGGCCTTCGTAGATGAGGCCCATTGGCCAAGTATCGCCACCACGCGCCAGTTCAGCCCACTTGGCAATCAGGCCCTCGGAGCTGAACCACTGTGCGTGGCCGTCGAGGAAGCCAACGTTCACCCCACCCAAGTGCCGGGCATAGCGCTTCCGCAGATTCACGTCCTTCAGCAGCGAGCCGTCGCTCGGCGCGTAGATCCCGCACGCTGCCGCGTCAGGGCAGTTTTCCCAGTTGGGCGTCTCCCCGCAGTTCGGCGCGGAGCACCACAGGCAGCAGATCTCAGGATACGCGGCCAACGCGATGTTCATGTAGTCGGTGTTCGACTTCCAGCCTCCGTCCCCACAGAAGACGAAGCTGGCCGGGTCATTGACCGAAGAGAGCTTGCGCTCGTAGTTCGATCTCCCTAGCCCCAGGGCTAGCAGAGCATCAAGGTTCACCGTGATGGACTGCTCGAAGCGGCCCACTGTGTCGGTCGCGCCCTGCGCCGGGGTGTAAGCGGGTCCCTGAAGGAAGGTGTCGGTGACGGAGCCACCCCAGCCAGGCGGAAACCAGCCGTTGAAAGTGCAGAGGGCATCGTCGCCGCGCCAAGCAGGCTCGTTGGCAAGCATTACGGCGAACCAGTCAGGGCCCGGGTTGATGAGGCCGGCGCCGCCGACGACCCTCGCGCTCGGACATCGCCAGACGTCCCGGTTCCTAACGTACTCATCGAGGACGACCGGCGCTTTCAGGTACGGGTTGGCAAGCGTGGCCGCCTCCGTGCAGCCGAACATGTCAACCACTTCCGGCCGATGCTCCGAGGGCATGAGCCTGTCGTAGTCCGCCAGGTACATCTGCACCGCCATGGCGATGTTCTTGATGCTCGACAGGCACTGGATCTTGCGGGCCGACTCGCGCGCTCGTGCAAAGACGGGGAACAGCATGGCTGCGAGGATCGCGATGATCGCGATCACCACCAACAGCTCGATCAGCGTGAACCCGCTGCGTCTTCGTGCAAACATCCTGGTCCAACCTCCTCTTAGGCTAGACATCAACACGACATCCCACGGGCAACTGCCTTGACCCTTGTCCCCTCCCTTCACTCACGCGTGTTGAACAAATCCGTTGAGATCGCCTCAGCACCGGCTCCTCAGCTCGGCCGCGTACTGGGGCTATGCGAACTGCCTTCGTGGTCCTGACACCACTCTCGGTGCACCGTTCGGCTTCCGTGATGCCAAGACGCCGGTTCCTCCACCGCTTGCACTCTACGCTCAACTCCCCCAGAGAAGAATGCACGATTCTCTTGACTATTTGCACTATTCTGCTATATCGTGTCGGCCGACATGGCGGCAGACCAACGCGGCTTCCCTCCTCCGGATGCCTCGAAGCTGAGCCAAGAAGGAGCGATCTCATGGCAGATCTTGACGACCGGGAAGAAGCAGAGCCGTTGGCAGTGACCGGTCTCGGCGTCCTCTGGGTACGCCAGCTCGGGTTCACCATAGACCGGGCCCATGGGCTCGGCCAATACTTGCTGCTGCGCTTCTATACTCCGATGTTGGTGCGCACTGTCGCCGGGCTGGTGCACGGAGAGCCTGGCGACTGTCTTCTCTACGAGCCAACGTTCCCTCAGTGGTTTACCGGGCGCGGTGTGGGATACATTGACGACTGGGTGCATATCAAGGGCCCGGCGATGCCTGAGCTTGTCGCTCGTTACCGGGTGCCGGCGAACACGCTCTTCCGGCCCCGCGAGGTTGACTTTTTCCCGTCCATGCTGGAGGCGATCAACCGAGAGCTACATCGAAGAGAGCTGTTCTGGCAGGACTCCGTCCGGACGCTGGTCGAGGCACTACTGTTGAGGCTGGGCCGGCTGGCGAACGAGCAAGAACGCTTCGACCTAAGGCCGGCCGACCTGGCCCGTGCCGACGTGTTCCGGAGCATCCGCATGCAGGTTCACGAGCGGCTGGAGGAGCGGTGGGCAGTACCGAGGATGGCGGACCTGGCTCACGTGAGCCCCTCTCGCTTCGCCGTACTCTACAAGAAGCTGTTCGGCGTCAGCCCCATAGAGGATCTCATTGACGCTCGGCTGGCGAGAGCCCGGGCGCTGCTGACGAACGCGGGCCTGTCCGTTGGCGAGGCGGCCGCTCAGACCGGATTCACCAGTCTCTGCTACTTCAGCCGACTCTTCCACCGTCGGGTGGGCAGCACCCCGAGGGACTACTGCCGCCGCGACCTCCAGTAAGGGGAGCCCACGGAGGCGGCCGCAGAGGAGGCAGTTGCCGCAGCCACGCCGGTCGTGGCCGCCAGCAGTGCCCGTAGCGCCGCCAGGCGCGGATCGCGTCGGCGTACCGCCTGCAATCGCTGACACACTGAGGCCGATCTCGATCGCCACAACCGGTGCTTCAGCTTGCGTGTGTGGGGCGCTCGCAGGACCGCCTGTGTATGTCAGGCGACGATGAGACCGCTGCCCGGGCGCGGACCTCTGGACGCGAATCCGATTTATCACGCGACAAACCTCGGGTTGCCTGGGTGCGCGAGCCCTGCTGTCGGTCTCGAAACCTGGTAAGACCGCCACCCTTGGGCCTGTGGGAGGGCGTACAGGCGCGGGGCTCGCGGTTCGTCGAGACCGGGTCGGCGATGGCGCAGAGTGGCGGCTACGCTGCGGACCGCTCTGGCAGTCTGAGGATTGCTGGAATCCCCAGGTGATCCGTCAGGGCTTCGGGGCCCCCTCCGTCTCCTGCACGCGAGACGGCCCCCATCGCAACTGACGCGATGCCGACCGTCGTCACTCGATCGTTGAGCTTCCCCACCGCCAACCTCAGTGAGTATCGCGGTAAAGCACTCTTCGATGGCCGTCGCCGGTTCTGCCCGTGGAGACTGGCATTGATCGGCGGGGCGCTCTCCATCGAAGGCGCAGCTCAGGATGGCAGATGAGTCTCTGGACAGCATAGGGGGCTCATTGCCTGTTGACAAGCGCAGGCCGCCCCATCGGAATCTTGAGAGGTGGAGCAGCCTTCGTCCCTGCCGGCAGAGCACGCTGGGCCGTGAAGTCCAAGCTACTCGAATGGGCTGATCACCCCCGCCTCCAGGTCCGTCACCTTCACCCACCACAGCACCGGCGCCTGGTCGGCCGCGATCTTCACGCTCTGCATCCCAGGGGCCCCCACGGCCAGGAACCGCAGCGTCCAGCGCTGGCCCGCCTCGGTGGCGCCGATCCACTGCCACCCCCCGGGAGCCCCATTCTGGATGCCATCGTAGTCCGCCAGCGCCACCCCGTTGACTGCCACTTTCGTGGCGTCGTCGTCCCCGTCGCCGTTCTGGGCGCCGGCCCAGTTCTGCGCACATACCTGCACCCACAGCACCCCGCTGGCGGCGAACTTGTACTCCTGCCACCAGTAGACTGCGACGAGCTTGCCTATGGGATCCACCCAGTAGGGTCCGCCCAGAGAGGCGCCGCCCGCTCCCGCCGCGCGCCCTTGCGCCCGCTCGTTCGGGTGGACTTCGAGGAGAACCTGGGGCACCACGGCCGGCTGAGCAGTCGGCTGAGACATGATCATCTCGGTGATGCGCTCCCGATAGCTATCTAGCGCCTGCTCGACCGCGGTGAGACAGCCCGGACCGTCCTGGATGCCAGCGAAGTGCTGAGTCTGACCAGTGTACCAGTCACCGCCGCTGATCGGGTACTCCGGCACGTCATCTCTGAGCGACTGCAGCAGCGCGTCCGCGCCATCGGCCCACGCGATAAGAGTGGGCAGACCGCTCGCCCGCGCCTCGCGCGAAAGGCGATCGAGGGTGGCGGCGTAGCGGTAGTCGGTGATCCCCTGGCTCGCCCACTCGTACTTGAGCGTGGCCACGGGCCCAGCGGGGGAGGGATAGGTGTAGCGCCAGTGATTGTTGAACGGGCTGTAGGGGAAGGGATCGAAGACGTCGCTGTCGAGCCAGTCGTAGTGCCATTCCCAGGCGCCGTCACTGGGCCACTTGAGCTGGTAGAAGCCATACACTAGGCGCAGGTCGCCGCCGGTGTTGTAGAACCAGATCGGCTTGCCCTGAGAGAGGGAACCGCTGATCAACCCGGCTGAGTTCGACCAGGGGTGGGTCTGCATGATGTCCAGGGCATCCGCGAGCGGGGTGTAGTCCACCCCCTCTTGGTCGTCCCGCATCACGGTCACGGTAGTGGTGGCCCCGGCGACCTGATGGGCGAGGTCGCAGTACTGCATGGTGTCCGCGAAGTTACGGTTCCACGGCTGGATCCCGCTCTCCCGGGGCTCGTCCAAGAGGCACATCACCAGCGGAGTGCCCACTGTATTTCCCCAGGCCAAGATCCTGCCGATGACATCCTTGTACGCGTTGTTGAAGTTGGTGTCGAACTCGCTCACGGAACTGTACTCCCGGATACGGTTGGCGAGGTCGATCGTCACCACCTGGCCCTTCCAGGCCCCGCCGAAGCCGGCATCACCCATGGCCGCCAGGTAGCGATTGGGCTCGGTGAAGTCCAGCGTGCCCACGTGGCCGCTAGTGGGGTTGATATCCAGGCAGCACGGGCATGGGAACTGAAGGGAGTTGAAGCCGTGCTTCCTCATATCCGCGAAGTCGAGGCGCAGCATGTCATCCCCCGCGCTCGCCATATCCGGAAAGAACTCGTAGCAGTAGCGTTGGTCTGGCGACATGTAGTACCAGCCATAGGCCATGTCGTTCGCCGCGTCCAACTGGAAGGGCCAGACCACCACCGTCAGCGGCAGCACCAGCGCCTGAGCCGAGGTGTTCAGCGTGACCGTGCCGGCGTAGGTCCCGGCAGGAGTGCCGGCCGGTACGTGTACGGTGAGCCAAAACTGCTTGGTCACCTGGCTGGCAACCGCTATGGGGAAGTTGCTCTGCAGCAGCCGCGGCTTCCACGTCAGCACTCCCGAACCGAAAACCTCGCTGTCGGCAGTCGCCATGTAGCGCACATGCCGCCGCTCGATCTCCGCGCTGGGGATAGTATGCCCGTGCCCGTCGCTCAGGTCGCTTACCTGGAGGGAGACATCGGTGAGGTCATTGAGGGGCCGAATGGCGAAGCTGATTGACCGGTACTCGCCCTGAGAGGCTGCAGCGCTGACCGCCAACGCGGGCCGCGGGGAGGGCGGCAGGGTGTCCGGGTAGCAGGCATCCATGGTCGCCACCGGCCAGGCGGCATAGCCGCGCAGGCTCTCCTCGCCGGTAGGTGTGAAGGTTAGGTCCTGCGGCACGTTGATGTAATAGGCGGTCTCGAACTGCACCCGACGTTGGGCCTCCCAGTCCGCGATCCGGGTGCTCATCTCACCCGCGAGGTCGGTGGGGTAGGCTATCAGGGAATAGAGCCAGCACTGGACGAAATGCAGGTCGAGGCTGCCGTCGGTGACGCCAATGGTGAAGCTATAGGCGGGGAAGTTGGCGTTTTCGAACTGCTCCCAGGCGGATCGGCTCAGCGGGTAGTCCTCGTCCATGCCCCGATAGTAGTAGCTGGTGCTGTAGAAGGTGCCCGAATCCATCGGCGCATCCACCTGGAGCGCCCCTTCCGCCCAGACTTGCCAGTTCCTCACCGGCATGGCACTGGGATTGCCCGACCGGGCGATCACATAGACCGTGTAGCTGTCATTGGGCAAGTCCACCCGGAAATCGAGATCGGAGTCACCAGGGTAACAGACGTTGCTGCAGGGGATCCCCCGCACGAAATCGCGGGTCATGTCATCCGGACCGCCATAGTCGCCGCTGACACGAATCTGATCCGCCTGGCTATAGACCCATCCGAAAGGCATGGTGGTCGGATCCACTGGGTAGTTGTCGCTGTCCGACTCGGTTACCCGGAAGAAGTCCCTCCACCGGGGCGAGGTGGCGGTGCCGAAGTCGAACTTCCAGATGTTCCGGACGGCGTCGGCTCCAGGGTCATCATGAACCGTCTCCAGGCGGACGTAGTCCATGTAGACGAAGATGTTTGAGATTCACGATGACGAGATCAACGTTGACGAGATCATGAGCCGGATTCAGGAGCGAGCCCGGCAGCGCGCCCTGCAGGGGCCGATCCCGAGCGGGGCCATGGCCCCTCGGGCAGCATCACTCCTGCCGGCCGCCGCTTATCCCTCGGGCGATGAGGTCCGGAACCTGGAAATCCTGAACGCGAACTTCGACCCCGAGAGCACGCTCCCGGAGCGCACGCGCTTGCGTGGCCTCAAGCGCTTGGCCTTCTGGGCGGTCAGGCCTTTCGCGCGCGCTCAGGCCTCCTTCAACGCGGCGGCGACGGCGCTTCTATCAAGACACGTGGATCAGATCGACGCCGTGGTTCAATGCCTGTCCGCGCTGGAGGAGAGAGTCGGCGGCCTCGATGAACTAAGAGGCGTGATGGACAACCGCGTCACGGATCTTGAGAAGGCGCTGGATGGGCTTTGTGCTGGCCTAGCCGGAAGGGAAGTGGGCCCGGATGGCCGGCTAGCTTGCCTGAAGGCGGCCGCGGCCGAACTTCACGAGTTGGAGGATCATGAGCGCGCGCTCGGCCAGTTGGTCAGACATGTGACCTCCCCCCGCTCCTATTCCGTCCATGCTCTCGCCACGAAGATCCCCAGCTCCCGCCGGTCCCCCTTGAAGCCGTGCTCCTCTGGCACCCAGGTGCCATCCAGCCGAACCTCCACCTTCACCGGCGCACCGGTCTCCAGGGTGACCGGGATGCTGATGGTCTTGAGCTGACTCGAGTCCAGCTGGAACTCTCCCACCTCGGCCCCGTTCACCCACACCCGCCCCCGCACCGGCCGCTCGCGAATATCGCCCCGGTGGCAGGAAGCCGTCAGGCCGACCGCCTTCGCCGGCCCCCGCAGTACGAAAGCGAACTCCCCCTTGGTCCAGCACATGGGCCGGCCGCCTGCGTCCTCTACGTGATACCATCCTTGCAGCAGGTATTTCTCATCCCGCATATCCAGCGACCGCGGCGCTTCCGGATAAAGGGCCGCGATCACGGAGGCGAGATCAGACACTCCCTCTGCGCGCCGAAAAGAAACCTGAGGGCGCAAGTGGGCGGCCCCGATGAAGTGGTAGTCGGTCCGCGGCAGCACCTGGAAGGAAAGCATCGCGTCCGCCCAGTCAAAACAGCGGTACAGGTGCACGTCCTCGGTGTGCACCGCCACTGTCACAGTGTACTGCCCGGGGCCAATGTCCATCTCCAAGGCCCACCTCACCTCCAGCCCGTCGCCCGCGTCAAAGGCTCCGGTCTCCCGGCCCAGGCCATAGGTGTTGGTGCCCCATATGTCGTTTCCCAGCCGGTCCCGTATCAGGATGCCAACGGTTGGGTTCTCGCCCATGACGTCGGGAGCGCTGCTGGTACGCTGAGAACGCGTCGTGGGCATGGCATCACTTCCATGCCCATTATAGCATAGGGCCCGGTTCGTTGGGTGCAGGAGCGTCCTGGGGGCAGTGGGCTATCGTCAGTAGCCTGTCGCTCTATCTCGACGCTCATCTCCGCGATCCCGAGCTAGCGTTTGACCGGGATCGAAGATTGTGGTATAGTGTGCCCAGTGCTCATGCTCTGACTGGTCGGACAGCCGCCAGCCAAGGTCAAAGGGCACAATCAAGAGCAAGTCACCTCGTCGGCTAGAAGAGCGCCGCTGTGGCGATATGACTTTCTCTAGCCTGCGAGGCAACGACAATTTTCACTCAGTTTCGCCTTTCCCCCGGACTCATTCGGGCCACTCGCCGAATGGGCTTTGAGACGCCGACTCCCATCCAGCAGGAAGTAATTCCTCTTGCGCTTGCCGGCGGCGATGTCATCGCCACGGCGGAGACGGGAAGCGGCAAGACCGCTGCCTTCTTGCTCCCACTGATCCAGCGTCTCTACGGCGGCCGGAACGGATGCACGCGAGCGCTGATCCTCTCTCCCACGCGTGAGCTCGCGGCCCAAACCGCGGAGCAGTGCGTCCTACTGACGCACGACACACCTCTGCGCACAATAGACGTGTACGGCGGCGTCGGCATGGCCCGCCAACATCGAGGCCCTGAGAGTCGGCTATGAGATCGTGGTGGCAACGCCTGGTCGATTGCTCGACCACTGCCGCCGACGTTCGGCTCGGCTCGACGCGGTCGAAGTGCTGGTGGTGGACGAGGCCGACCGCATGATGGACATGGGGTTCATCCCCGACCTGCGGCGCATCCTTGCGCTGCTGCCTAGAGAACGCCAGTCCATGCTCTTCTCCGCCACCATGCCGATCGCGCTGATGGAAGTGGCGTATGAGGAGATCCTGCGGAACCCGACCCACGTCGAGGTCGGCTCGCCCTCTGCTCCGCCCCCGACGGTATCGCAGTCTGTGTACATGGTGCCGTCGGCGCGCAAGACCGATCTGCTGCTGGAGTTGCTCAACCACGATGCCATGGTGAGCGTGGTGGTCTTCGTTCGCACCCGGCACCGCGCCAATCTCCTCGCCACTCGTCTTCAGCGCGAGAGGCTGAAGACGGCCTGCATCCACGGTGATCGCAGCCAACACGAGCGGGAACAGGCCCTCGACAGCTTCCGGCAGCGCTCCGTGCGAGTGCTTGTCGCAACCGACGTTGCTGCTCGCGGCCTCCATGTGGAGGGAGTCACGCATGTGGTCAACTACGACGTCCCTGCCCTGCCAGTGGAGTATCTCAACCGGATCGGACGAACGGCGCGAGCCGGAGCCTCCGGTGATGCCCTCACCCTGGCAAGCCGCGAGGACGCCGCTGCTCTGGCGGGCATTGAACGTACTCTCGGCGGGCAGTTGCCCCGGGTGGCCGTGGCGGGGTTGACCGAGCCCGAGCCTGCTCGCATCTCGCCTGTACCTGGGAGGCCCCGCCCGCACCCACGCGGTGCGCGGCGGTCGCTGGGCCGAGGTCGGCGAAGGTAGCCGCTCGGCCACTGTGTGCCTCGCTTCTGCTGCACCACGCCCTGGCGCGCGGTGAAGAAGCTGGCGCTTCAGCGATATGCATCAAGCTGTTACCCCGGAGCCAGGCCAGGGCACAAGGAGAGCATAGTGGCAAACAAGAGTCTGTACGTTGGGAACCTGAGCTACTCCACGAGCGAGAGCTCGCTCCGCGCGTTGTTCGCGGAGTTCGAGCCGAGCGAAGTCCGACTCATCGGCGACAAGGGCTTCGGCTTCGTGGACGTCCCCGAAGACAAGGCGGCAGCAGCAATCCTTGCCATGAACGGCAAGGAAGTGGATGGCCGCGCCATCACTGTCAATGAGGCGCGTCCTAGGGCTGAGCGCAGTGGCGGCGACCGGCGTTCTGGTGGCGGCTTCGGTGGGGGCGGCGGCCGCCGACGCTGGTAGTCATGCCTGACGTGGAGCTAGTCTGCGAGTTCTGTGGGCAAGGCTTCGTCTATTCGGTCGCTGAGCAGGCGGCGGACGGCCGAGCAGGCTATCCGCCGCCTCGCGCCTGCCGGCCTTGCCTGCAGCAGCGCCGTGCCGCAGGGGCCGCCAAACGTGCCGCCAGGCGTCCCCGCACCAGGCGGTTCGGCCGCTGAGGAGGACGACCACTGATCGGGCCTGCGTCCTTGCCCAGCAGGGCGATGCTGTAGGAAGGCCGCCTGCCGGGCAGCTGATGCGCACGGGGCCTGGCGGGTAGGGCGGGGAGACAATCCTCCTCAATCCCTGCCGCGAGTATACGACTGGCAAGGCTGACTGTGAGACGAGTGTGACGAAAAACAGGCCGAGGCTGCTCATCATTGCGCCCGCATGGTCGCAAGGCTGGTGGGGTGGAGGCAGGGTGCTCGCACCCCCGCTGGTACTGCCGTCGCTGGCGGGATTGACACCACCCGATGTGGACGTACGGCTGGTTGACGAGAACGTCGAGGCCGTCGACACGAACGCCGATGTGGATTGGGTGGCGATCACCTGCATGACGGCCTCCGCGCCCCGCGCCTATGTCATCGCCGAGGCCTTTCGCCGGCGAGGCATACCAGTGGTCATGGGCGGCATCCATCCGACGGTGTTGCCTGATGAGGCCGCCGCTCACGCTGACGCGGTGGTAGTCGGCGAGGCCGAGCCGGTCTGGCGGGAGGTAGTGGCGGATCTGGCAGCCGGCCGCCTGAGGCCTCGCTACACGCATGATGGCTATGCCGATCTCTCAGGTCTTCCTCGTCCTCGCCGAGAGCTGCTTCAGGTCGACCGCTACCTTACCACCAACATCGTCCAGACCGCGCGAGGGTGCCCGAATGCGTGCACCTTCTGCACGGTGAGCGCGGTATCCGGTAGGAGATATCGCTTCCGCCCCGTTCCCGAGGTGGTGGAGGAAGTCCGATCGCTGTGCGGTGGATGGGTCGGGTTTGTTGATGACAACATCGCCGGTCACGCCCGGCGGGCGAAGGAGCTGTTCGAAGCGCTGATCCCGCTCAAGCGCCGCTGGATCGGCCAGGCCGACCTGACCATGGCCAGGGATCCCGAGCTGCTCTCCCTCGCCGCGCGCAGTGGCTGCCAGGCGATGTTCGTGGGCCTGGAATCGCTCTCGCAAGAGAATCTGCGAGCCACGGGCAAGTCCCCGAACCTGGGGATGGATATGGGCGCGGCGATTCGAACGATCCACAAGGCCGGCATTGAGATCATCGGGTCGTTCGTCCTGGGGTTGGACGGAGATGACCGCGGCGTCTTCGCCAGGACGGTGGAGTTCGCGGAGCAGCACAAGCTGGTCGCCGCCCAGTTCGCGGTGCTCACTCCCTTCCCGGGCACCGCGATGCGTCAGCAGCTCGAGCGTGAGGGGCGGATTCTGGATCACGACTGGGCACACTACACCATGAGCAACGTGGTGTTCCGTCCCCGGCACATGACGGACCTCGAACTGCGGGCGGGGCAGAAGTATGCGTACGGCCGCTTCTACTCCATGCCCTCGATCCTCAAGCGCAACTTGACGGTACGGAGGAAGTTCCTCGGCCGTCTCCTCGTCAACCTCAGCTACCGCGGCATTCACCGCGGGAAGGGCATGCACGACCGTCTGCCCGCGCAACAACACGCCAAGCCGGTGCGCATCGGCAGCACCGGGTAGATGCCCCTTGCTGAGCCGAGGTCGAACTGGGGTCCCAGTTATCCGAGGGAGAGCCTGAAGCTCCAGAGGGTGCGATTCCGCTGCACCCGAACGTGCAACGCGAGCCCGCGAGTCGGACCTTCGTGAAAGGATGTGAGAATGCGCCTCGACTATGTCGTCCCGCGTGACCTTCCAGCTGGTGCGTGCCATCGCATCCGCCGCGAATCGCGTAAGCGCCAGTCCCCAGCGCGGGGCGGTGTGCCCGGTCGTTTCCTCTGCACCCACCATGGCATCGTACTCAGGGACGAAGAGATGGCCAAGTGCGAAGGTCGCGGGAGCAGTCCATGCTGGTACGAAGCGCCAAGCGGTTGATCTATGCCTGGTGCACCTTCGCGTGGACCACGACGCCGCCCACCGAGGGGTTACGGGTGGCAGCCACCGCGCGGCGAGACGGAGCGCGTCTCGGTGACGCAGCTTACGAACACACAGAGCGCGCGCCGGGAAGCCTCGTACGGGCCATAGACTCATATGCGTAGTCCGGTGTGGCTGGAGTCCGCCCGGGGACAGGATCATGGACCGGGAGAGGCCGCGAGCCAGGCTCGGACGGGAGAGGATGAAGCCCCGCGCCAGGCGTCCCTGATAGCGCGGCCCAAGGCGCCGGTAGTAATAGGGCCCCCGGTCTTCCTGTGGGTGTTCCCATAAGGCGGCGTGTCAGTAGCCCTCCTGCAGTACCCCGAGACCCGTATGCGGTCTCTGTTGAGACATGCTGTCGTTGTCAACCGCTCGTGAAGCCGGCCTGAGGGCACCCTCGCCCAGTCCGACCACAGCTCGGCATCGTCGCCTATCCTCTACGCCTCCCAGCACAGGAGTGTCAGCGAGTGCCGAGAATATCATGATGTGCGTCCCAGTAGCGCTCTGGCGGGCGGGACGCTATCCGGACACTGCGAGGCCCAGGTGAAGTGGCGCTTTGATCCTAGCTCTGCTGGCATCGAACACCGCAGGACCAAGAGGAGACCCATGGACCACCTGATGTTTCTGAGCATCGTCTGCGCGCTCTGCTGCTGCGCTACGGCAGCTCACGGGCGCGAGATCACAGTCGCTCCCGGCGCATCCGGAGAGTCGGTGCTCGGCAGGGCGATCGAGGCCGCCAGGCCCGGAGATGCCATCCACGTGCGTAGAGGCGTCTACCGCGAGACCCTCACCATCACCAAATCGGTGTCCATCGTGGGCGAGGAGGGGGCCCTTCTGGACCCCTCGCAGCCTTTCCGGCCTGACTGGCGCCCCGCGGGCGAGGTCGGAAAGGGGGTGTACCGGGCACCCGTCGAGGATCATCCGCGCGTGCTCTGCGTGGACGGCAAGATCATCCCGGAGCTGAACCCCGAGAACCCCGGGTGCAGCTCGGAGGACAGAGGTGACTGGTACTGGCGGAGACTGCTGGTTGCTGGCACTCCGCGCACCGGGTTCCAGCAGATCCGGGCATTGTGGGTCTACCGGCGCGACGAGAAGGCGATGTACGTCCATCTCGCCGACGACGCGGACCCCGGGCGTCTGCACTGGTCTGCTTCCTGGGAGGGCGTGCCGATCATCTCGTTCAAAGGGGCGACGAATGCCTCGGTGACCGGGCTCACCCTGGCGCACGGCTACCAGGGCGTCGCCTTCGAGCAGGGAGCGCGCCAGTGCTCTCTCCACCGGTGCACCATCGGTCCCTGGGACAGGGACGGAGTCGTGCTGCGGTCGGGGGCGTCCGACTGCCTGGTGGAGCGCAATGAGATCTTCCGCGGCGCCTATGAGGATTGGGTGCCCCATGACGACTCTCGCGAGCTGTATGAGATCTGGCAGATCCACAAGGTGGCCGGCTACTGGGACCGGGTGGGCATTGACATGGTTCGCCTCGGCACCGGCAACCGGATCCACGCCAATCACGTCTACGAGACCTTCGACGGCATTGACCTGGGCGATTCGGACACGGAGTCGCTGTCCATTCCGCTCCACGATCCGGACGACGGCCGGGACACGGAGATCTGGAAGAACGTCATCGAGCGCACCCGGGATTCGGGCATCGAGCTTGGGGTGGGGTGTATCAACGTGAAAGTGCATCACAACATCCTGCGGCAGACCCACGGCGGGCTGCGCTACAAGCTGCCGCGCGTCGGCCCGGTGTTCATCTACCGGAATGTGCTCATTGACGGCGCACCCTACAACATCTGGTACAGCATGGACGCCTCTCCCGCGGAGGGCTACGTCTACCACAACACCATCATCGGCGGGCAGGCTGCGCTTGCCTACCAGTTCCGCAAGAACGCCGATATCGGCACTCCGAACTGGCATTACCTCAATAACCTGGTGATTGGCACCAAGGGGTTCTTCAGCCCGGGGAGGGGGGAGACGCCGGTGAGCTTCATCACGGACTACAACGTGGTGGTGGGCGGCGGCAGGCCCTACCCCAGCGATCCGACAAAAGATAGCCACTCGCGCTATGTGGAGGCAGTGCCGTTGGCGCCTGGCTTCCCGCCGAAGCCGCTTACCGGCAGCCCGGCCAGCGATGCGGGGCTGGATCTGTCCACTTACCTCCACGGCAAGCCGCTGCCCGGGTGTGAGCCGGGGTACTTCCAGGGGAAAGCCCCGGACGCCGGGGCCTACGAGGTGGAATAGGCGCGGCCAGGCGTTGGGCTGTGCGAG
This sequence comes from uncultured Armatimonadota bacterium, assembly GCA_963716175.1. Classification (GTDB taxonomy): domain Bacteria; phylum Armatimonadota; class Hebobacteria; order Hebobacterales; family Hebobacteraceae; genus MFD04408-11. The sequence goes on from OY970296.1 coordinate 159,060, forward strand.
AGCATCGCTCCCTGCGACGGCTGACGGCTTTCAGGAGGGCGGACTCGAAGGAGCTTTGCCCGTCGCTGCTGCAGCCCACTTGGGCGGATGGCGACCGGCGGCATGAGGTACTCCGGACTCCGTAGCTGATCCGGTGCAAGGAGGTGGAAAGCATGTGCCTGTCTACTCTGACGCTGCTCGCTGCAATCGCGGTCGCGGTGGCGCTGTGCGCCGGGGCTGCGCCGGCGCGCGCTCCGGGCTTCGCGGGCGAGACGAACCGGATCACGGTGCGACCGCGGGAGATCGACGACGTGCTGTACAACCCCGGCATGGGCTTCACGACCATGGGCAGCTTCGACGGGGACGTCCCGGGCCACCCCAGGTCTACCATCGCCTACTGGAGGTGGTACTGGAACGCGATCGAGCCGGAGAGCGGCGCCTACCGGTGGGACATCATCGATGATGTGATCGAGAAGGCGACGGCCCGCGGACAGCGCGCCGCCCTCGGGATTATGCCGAGCAATGGCCGGGGTGGAGCGCCGCACTGGTACCGCGATCTGGGCGCGAAGGGTTGGGACTTCCGCCCTGAGGAGGGCACCACTGGCTGGATGCCCGATCACAACGACCCGTTGTACATCCAGCACATGGGGCGGCTGGTGCGGGAGTTCGGCAAGCGCTACGATGGGAACCCGCAGATTGACCATGTCGACATGCGCTCGTTGGGACACTGGGGCGAGTGGCACTTCTACTTCACCGAGAAGAACCCCGATTGGATGAACGCGACACCCGAGACGCGGCGCGCGCTGGTCGACATGTACCTGGAGAGCTTCAAGAGGACGCCCCTCCTCATGCTCATCGGCCCAATCGACGACCTTCGTTATGCCGTGGCGAATGGTACCGGGTGGCGGGCGGACTGTCTCGGGGATGTGAAGCCCGGCTGGAATCATATGAGGGACAGGTATCAGCAGAACCTAGACGCGGCGAATGCCAATGACGCCTGGAAGCGATCGCCCGTGGCCTTCGAGTCGTGTTGGGTGATGCAGCACTGGGCCGACGAAGGATGGGATATCGAGTTCATCTTCGGCGAGGCCCTGCGCTGGCACTGCTCCGTGTTCAACAACAAGTCATCGCCGGTGCCTCCGCGCTGGTGGAGCGCGAGCGAAGCATTCATGAAGCGGATGGGGTACCGGTTGGTGCTGCGATCCATCACTCACCCTGCGCAGGTCGCGGCGGGCGCTTCGCTGCGGGTTGACAGTGAATGGGACAACATCGGAGTGGCACCCCCGTACCGCAAGTACCTCCTCGCCTGGCAGCTCACGCCTGTCGGCCGGCGCTTGGGCAAGACGCCGGTGGAAGACGCCACCCATCCTGTCGACGTGACCACGTGGCTGCCCGGCAAGCATAACGTTAGCCCGGACCTGGCGGTGCCGAAGGACCTGACGCCTGGTCGCTATCGCCTCTCGCTCGCGCTGCTCGATCCGTTCACACGCGAGCCGGCGGTGCAGCTTGCCATCGAGGGGCGGGATGCTCAGGGGTGGTACAACGTGACCGAGTTGGAGGTGGCCGAGGCAAGAGCCGGTTAGCACAGGTTTGAGTGGTGAGACGGCCTCAGACGCCGGGATGGGGATCGGCGGCCCAAGAGGGCATCCGGATCCCCCCGAAAGCCTGGACCCAAGGGCGCGTTCCGCGGTGAGAGTCGCACAACATACAGCAGCGCCGAGGGGCAGGTCAGAGCATGTGGGAGGTACGGTCGATGACGCAGAGACGCGTGTTCGTGGCGCTTGTGCTGCTGATGGTCGTGCTTGCCATTCTCGTGCGGGCCCTCGACGGCCCTGCCCGAGTCAGCCCCGTCCCCGGCGGGAGACTCCTTCACCTGGATTGCGGTGGCCGATCAGCTTGATGAGCCCGCCGAGGGCCTCGTTGAACGCATGGTCGCGGCGAAGCCGGCCTTCGTGGTCGGCGTCGGCGATCTGGTATTCGAGTCGAGGCCAGAGGAATTCCAGACCGTCAAGAAGCTCATGCTGGACCCGCTCGCCAAGGTTGGGGCCCGATTCTACCCGGTGGCGGGGAACCACGATTTCCCGGTCCGGCCGCACTGGTTCGAGTTCTGGGAGCCCCCGGCGAACACGCTCTACTACTCGTTCGACTACGGTAACTCGCACTTCGTCATCCTCGACACGAACAAGGCCTGCCTCACGGAGGGAGGGAGGAGCGAAGACCAACACTATGATCCGGGCAGTGAAGAGTATGCGATGCAGACGCAGGCGGAGAGCTTCCAGCCGGGCAGTGCGCAGTATGAGTGGCTGGTGAAGGATCTTGCGGGGACGAAGAAAACGCACATCTTCGTGTTCTTCCACGAGCCGGCGTTCAGCTATGGCGGACATGATGGTAGTCCAGCCATCCAGCGAGTGCTCTGCCCGTTGTTTGAGCAGTACAAGGTCACGGCGGCGTTCTCGGGCCATTCGCATGGCTACGAGCGATTAGTGCCCCTGCGCGTGGATTTCTCCTCAGGCAGCCCGGTGGCGGTTCCGGATGAGAGGAACGGGGTGGTCTATGTCGTGACCGCAGGGGGTGGGAAGCAGCTCTATGACATAACATCGAACAAGCTGCACGCTGCCGTCGCGAAGGCCTTCCATTTCCTGCGCGTCGATGTGCAGGGCGACAGCGCGAGATGCTTCGCGATAGAGGCGAAGACCGGGAAGGTGCTGGATTCCTTTGAGCTGAAGAGTCGGCGACACTAAGGAGCTTCGCCGAATGAAGTAACACGGCGAAGCTCAAGAAGCGGCCCACACAGGCATAGGGCGATGTTCGCACATTACTTCGTTGTGCGAACATCATTAGTTGCCGGAGGGGGATATCGCATCGAGGCGGCCAAGCAGGGCGCTCCTGTGGCACACGGAGGATGCGAGACAACGGGCCATCAGCCGCGCCCCTTGATGCGCCGGTGCCGGGTCCCAGAATCGAACTGGGGACGCCGCGATTCTCAGTCCCGCGCTCTACCACCTGAGCTAACCCGGCACACAGTTTCCGTTCTTCAGTCAGGTAGGTTGGCGTCTGCTGTAAGCTCTACCATCTGACCTGACCCGCCACGCAGCTCGGCATCTTCGGTCGCTCGGAACCTCGGGCTCAGTGCGGCTCGATGCCAGCGTCTCAGCGCCGTGAACCCCGCCTCATCCTGGGGGACCCCCCATACCCAGGAACCCCCGTGCAGCGCTCTGGGGTCTGCCGCGGCTCTGCACGCCTCTCGCGCTTCACGAACAAACGGCTGCTGCGAGCCGTTACGCAGGCGGCGCTGACAGCTGCGACCCACCACGCAGAGTCCCGACTCTACTACCAGAAGAAGCTGGCCGGCCGATCCGATCCGCGCACCAAGACTCTCGCCCTCATCGCGCTCGCGCGGCATCGCGCCCGGCGGCTCTACAAGGTACTGCGACGTGCGTCGTTACCGTCGGCGGAGGTCGCCGCGTAACGTGAGCAAGACCGCGTTGAGACAACTCTTGACTAAACAGAGAGTCTTATAGAGACAGGACGGGTTAGCGAGGCCTGATGGCCGTGGGCTAGTGAGAGACGGCGAGGATGCGGAGGAGGAAGGAGGTGCAGATGAGAGTCACGGCGCTGCCTGTGATCATCCCCAGAAAGAAGGGGAGCGCACGGCGGTAAGCTCGCAGGCCGCCATACCGAAGCAGCAGTGCTTTCACGATCAGGGTGCCGATGACCGCGGGCATGATGGTGTCAATCACCCAGCCGCTGGCGAGAGGGAGGGCCACGGGGTGCAGCGGCCAGACCGGGAAGCGCAGCTTGAGCAGCATCAGCAGTCCACTGGCCCCAATGCCCACGGCTATGGCCGCAACGCCGGCCCAGTCCCCCCGGGTGGGAGCGCGCAGCCATTCGTCCAGCCTCTCGGCCGGGGCGCGAGCTGTCATCATGGATGCATGGACCGCGCCGGTTCCGAGACCGACGCGGTAGCCGACCTGGAGGTTGGCCCAGAAGTAGGCCAGCATCCCGACGGCGATGACGCCGGCCATCATCCAGGCGAGTCGGTTGGGCCGAGGGCCAAGACGCTCAGCCATCCGCAAGGCCTCGAGCTGTACCGGGGAGGGATTGAGCCCTTGATCGAGCATATACGGCCGCACCAGGGCCAGCATCCCCAGGGTGCGTGCGCTCAGAGCAGATGTGCCCGGGAACTCAGTGAGGACGAACTCCGGCATGACCCCTGACATGCCGTGGTAGGGGGGGCCAAGATGCGCCCGCATCCGCCCCATCACCAGCCCCATGAGGAAGTAGAGCGACAGGAAGACCGGTATCACCGCCTGGCTCATCCCGGCGCGGGCGAAGAACCACCAAAGGAAGCCTAGCCCGCCGATGGCACCGAGGACTGCGGTGCGATAGCTGAGCGCCTCCTCACTGTCGTCAGCATGAGAGCGCAGCCCGATTGCCTTTCGCAAGACCTGGAGCAGGTAGCGCCGATCAAGCCACAGCACGAAGCCGATGACCCCGAGGTAGCCTCCTATCGTCTGCTGATCGCCGTACGGGAAGCCTTCGTACGGGCTCACCATCCACCCCGTCAGCCGGGCCAGCACGTACTCGGCGCGCCAGACCAGGTTGAACAGGACCAGAGAGAATGCCAGGTCCACCGGCATAAGATAGGAAAGGCCGACGTACCAGGGCTCCCAGCTCAACCAGGCATCTCGCAGACCATCCCAGGGGAAGCGATTGGCGATGAAGGGATCCAGGTTCACAACGACGGGAATGGCGGGAACCGCGGGCAAGAAGTCCGAGACCGTGTTCAGGATGAGAACGAAGGCCGAGCCAGAGAAGCCGAGCCAGAACAGACCACTTCGGAGTAGCTGAGTTCCGGGCTCGGTCAGGTTCAGGGGCAGTACGGTCATCGGGAACGGAAGCCGTTCCTCTTGGGACCATCGGCGGCGAACAATCAAGTTGAGACAAAGGGATACCCAGAGCAAAGCGGTCAGCCAGGCCGTCCACCATAGGGCGGGTTGGGCCCAGGCGAGAAGCACCTCCCGCCGGTAAGGGTTGGCCCCACCGATGTAGAAGCCCTCGAGGGCGCGGCGGTCGGTCACGATCAGCCAGGGCGGAAGGCTGGGCCACATCATTCGCTCCCAGCCATTGCCTGGGTTCGCGCCCCAGACCGGCCAGGTGAGGGACGGGGCCAATGCCGCGCCCCAGTCTGTGGGTGTGGCGCACAGGCATGTGCTGAGCGCAAGGGCCACATAGACCGCAATCAGCTCGCCAGGCGCGAAGGCCCACTTGGGTCTCAGGCGCTTCAGCGCCAGATTGGCCACAGCCAGAAGGAAGAGCCCGCACACGGCGGGTGTGGCCATGGAGCCGGCGAAGGCCCCCGAGCCCAGCAGCCAGTTGCCAGAGACGAGGAAGGTGACGTTGAGCGGCACGAACAGGAGGACCATGAGCAGACACCGGACACCGATGCCGGTACTGCGACCAGAGGCCCCCGAAGTGCATTGCGCACATGGCGCGGTCATGGGATCCCCGACAGACTTCCACCTTCAGGCTCATCACTACCAGGCCAGGTGCTGGCTCGCGCCCGATGGCCGGTCAGTAGGCGGTCAGCAGTTCGGGATGCGTGAGCGCCAGGCTGAGTCTCCGTTCCATCTGGTCCACCATGTCTCTCTCGCAGACCAGGGCCAGCGCCGTCGCCCGGTCGGCATCGAACACGAGGTCAATGCGGTCGGCGCGGCTCGGCGCCACGACTTCAAACCTCCTCCAGTCACCATCCTGGAAGGCGCCGAAGCAGACGACCGGGTCCTGCCACTTCCGCTGCGTGAGCAGGGAGAGCCGCCCTGCTGCGAACGGCGCTATCAGCAGCGCTTCGCTTCCCCTGATGTCGGCCCCGTCCAGGGAGAGCACCCCCGCCATGGCATCTCCTTCCAGGACCGGGACGCCGTCCACCTCCGAGCAGCCGCCTGTGAGGATAGAGACCAGGCGTCCGCCTGGCGCGACCGCGGCCAGCGCCGGGTAACGGTAGCCCTGGCGCAGGGACACCGAACCGGCCGCCGTGGGCACCCGCACCGTCAGGCAACCCTCACGCTTTGCTGCTGGGAATACCACGTGCACCGTGCCGCCGGCTTCGGTGGCCTGTGCCATCACGTGTATGTCAGGCTGGTTGGGAGTGACTGCGAGCGGCCCGGGAGCCGCCTCTGCTGCATGCAGCGCGTAGCTGTAGAGCCAACGCAACAGCTTCCGGTCCTCCTGATCGTTACTGAGTTCGGGGGCGTCCGTGACGTAGATGACCTGGCCCTTGCCGAGCCGATGGCGGAGCACCAGCGGGGTGCCATCCTCGCAGGCCAACAGCACTTGGGCCTTCCGCGGTCTCACCTGCACCGCGGGACGGACGGTGTAGGCAGCACCATCGGGGGCCTGCACTCGCCGCGCGGGAGTGAGGTCACGGGCCACTCCTTCCATGAGCTGGTGGACGACCTCGACTCCGGCCAGCTTCGCCAGCCGACCTCCCCCCACCGGGTGCCGGAGCAGGTCGTAGTTCACGTGGCCGGTGAGGATCAGAGTGCCGCCGTGCTCCACCCAGGTGACCAACCGGCCGTAATCCTCCTCACGCACGGCTAAGGGGCAGGAGTAGAGCATCACCCGCGTCGCCTCTGGAAGCTCGTCCAAGTGCCAATCGTCCACCACGTTGAAGTCGTAATGCAGGCCCATGAGGGCCTCAATCGCCCTCCACCGATAGGAGGCCTCGCAGTTGACCACTGGCTCGAATAGCCAGAAGGTCGCCGGACCTGGACCGTTGTTCCCCAGGCGGAGGCAGTCCCCCAACAGCAAGGAGAGCCGGGCCGGCTCGTACTTGGGTGCGAAGAACCGCCACATCAGGCTCAGGTTCCGATGCCAGACAGCGACGTCCTTGGGCACCGGCAGGTTGGGGTAGAACAGGCCCCAGGGAAACGCGCGGGTGTCATCATCGTGCAGGCACCAGGTCTGGATCTTGTAGGCCCCCAGGCCCAGTCCATAGGCGGCGGCGGCCATGAAGAGCTGCTGCAGTTGCTCTTGGCTGCGTCTGACATGGTAGTACTCGGCGCCGTTGTCGAGCTCGAAGGCGGGATGAGTCAGCGCTCCGTACTCGCCCAAGGAGACACCCTTCCCGCGGTAGCGAAGATCGTTGTAGCGGAGGGTCCAGGGTAATGTCTCGATGTCGCTACCCGGGCTGTCGAAGGCCTCGGCCCCGTGCAGGTCGTGGCCATCAATGGCCAGCCGGGCATCAATGTTGTTGTTGTTCGGCAAATGGTAATACTCGGAGATGATCGGATGGGCTGGGTCATGCTGGCGGAGGCTGGCGATGCTATGGGCCACCCACCGGTTCATGAGATACACGTTGAACGCTTGGCGATCCACCTCCCGGGGATCGTCCCAGGCGCCGCTGTTGGGCGGCGGGAAAGACAGGTTGCCGAACTCGCCGTAGACCTGGCGTTCACCCCAGGCCTGCGCCAGGCCCTCCGCCGACCGATATCGCGCCAGGAGCCACTGGTTCCACAGCTTTGTCAGTGCCGGGGTATCGCGGTAGTCCAGCGAGAAGTCGCCGTTGGGATACCAGATCAGAGCCGGGAGATCGCCCAGCTCCTTGGCGTAGTCGGAGCACCACCGGCCTTGGGCCTCGAGCGCCTGCTGTGAGATGGCCACATTGGCGCCCACGTGCAGACCTGGCATGAACACCAGGTTGAGCTGCTGGCTCACCTCGCCCATGGCGGTGAACGCCCTTCGGTCGGCCTCTGTCAGCTTCTGGTCAGGGTGGTTGTACTGCAGGTTCTCGTTCAGATTGACGCCGTAGTCTCTCGCCGCGCTCAGGTACTGAAGCCATCGGTCTGGCCCCGTGCTGGGCGGGCGGTAGTCCGAAGCGTAGCTGTCGCTCCCGAACAGAAAGAGCGACCGGTCGCCGCACTGCAGGTAGTTGCCCCGGGCCTTCAGGGGCGCGGCCGCGTGGCGCAACTGGCGATCGGCGACCACGATGCCCTTCTCCGCCAAGTCCACTTGCTCGCCACCCGAGATCAGCCGGAACCGGAGGGTGAAGACGCCGCCGCGGTCGGTCTGCAAGGGCAGCTCGAACCGGGCTTCAGTGTGCCCGCCGGCATCCAGGCCGATGCCCGATGTCTGGCAGACCGACTGCTCGCCATTGGGGCTTGCCAACACCGCCTGCACTTCGCCCTGGAATGATCGCCAGCCGAAGTTCCTCACCGCGAGCTCTACCTTCACCGACTCACCCGGAGTGTAGTAGTGATACTGCGGCCGCGGGAACCCCAGGCTGACCCCCCGGAGCATATGCTTCACCAGACGGACGAAGCCCTGAGGGAAACCCGGGAGGGAGAGCAGGTCGAGGTTGGTGACCCCGAAGTAGGCCCACGTGGAGCCGGCATAGTAGCCGGCGTAGTTGTACATGATGGCGCCGACCGGGCCGCGCAATCGGCGGTACCGGTCGTACCCCAGCAGCAAAGGAACCCACCGGCTGTTGTCGTTCCCGATGATCCCAGTCGCGGCCCATCCCTGGACCGCGCCCTCAAAGCCGAACCCTTCGAAGGGCCCTTGTCCAGGAGCGGTCTCCAGGCGGCTGACGCGCTTGAGTGGGTAGTCCGCGTCGAACACGCCAATCTGGTCCAGGCGGAACCGGATCGGCTCGTCCGGGATGCCGGTTGACGTGTTCATGACCTCGTAGGGAAGCCTGTGCTCGGTCACGTCAACCAGGTGGATGGCGTCGAACCAAGCGCGTCCGCTGGCGCGCAGCAGGCCGCACTTCACCATGACGAGGGCACCCTCGTCCGGACAGGTGAACTCGAAGCCGCGCGTCCACGGGTGATGCACATCGCGCCACCCGTCGCCGCCTTTGAGCTGACACGCGTCCTGGGCCCAGAGAAGGCGGCCGTCTGCGGTGTGGACCTCTGCCGCCACGAAGGCGTAGGCGCCGCTCACCTGTGAGGTCTTCACCTTCCCCCTGAGCCGGTAGGTGTGTCCTGGCACTATGGGGAGGTGTAGATACCAGGTGCGCTGGCCGATCTTGCCCATCCGGAGTTCCTCCGGGCTCACCCCTACTTCCGCGCACCGCGCGCCCTGCACCGCGCCGCGCTCTGTGACCATGCATTTGTCATCGTCGCGATGCCACCGGCCGTCATCGGTCTGCCCGCCGACAGGGGCCTGGGCGGCCTGTTCGAACCCGCCGTCGGGCAACAGATTGCTTTCCCAGGACAGGGCGCGCTTGCGCTCCTGCTCGCGTGCGGCCAGCCAGGAGCGCCACTCCCGGCCCTCCCGCGTCAGCAGATTGTCGAATGCATAACCCCCCAGGCTCACGAAGTCGCCCCCGTCGTGGAGGAACTCTACGAAGGAGGCCCGCGCAGCTTCCGGAAAACTGGCCCCGTAGGGCAGGATCAGCAGATCCACCTTCCCCACGTTCAGTCTGGCGGGATTGGCCAGCTCGTCAGCGGATAGGAAGCACGTCTCTACCCCAGCCTCTCCCAGCAGCCGGGCGATCTCCTCAGGATCTGAGGCCGCGCCTATGACAGGGAGCCGCGCCTCGCGGAAGATCGCCACCTGCTCGCCGCGCTCCATGCTGTGGGAACCCACCTCGGTCACCTCCTCGTAGCACTGCGCTTGGCTGCCTTGCACCAGAGTCCACCTGTCAAAGTCCGCTACGCCTTCGGTTCGGCAGCACCCAAGCCGAGGCGAGGTAGGGTTTCTGGCCCAACCGGCGTTCGTCGGTTGAAACGAGGCGGCACTCGCGTGAGGAAGAGCACCGAGTGCCGCCACTAGCCCCAATAACCACGGTATTCTCACTGAAGCCCCATTCCGGGGTTCAGACCCAAGCGCCCGAGGGCCCTCCTCTGGTCCGGATGGAGGGGCCTGGTCCGGCTTGGCCTGCTCGCCCTGCTGACCGCGGCCGCGGGTGGGACTGGAGCGCGGACTGGCCGGGCGAGGCTACTGGAAGCCGAATACGTAACCGGCGCCGCGGAGCTTCCCGCCGCTTGGGTCCCAGGACCGCGGGGCGTTGGCGATGATGGCATCGGCCGCCATCCAGGCCGCGTGGCCATCCCCGAAGCCCAGGTTGCTGCCGCCCATGTGCCTGGTGAACGGCTTGCGGGTGGTGCTGTCGGTCCACCAGCTCCCGTTCAGCTTGGCCTCCTCGGCGACGCCACAGCTCTCGCCCTCCTCGCAGGTGGCCGCGCAGCACCCCGGCTCGCCGCCGCAATCGGGAAAGCACCTTTCTGGGAAGGCGATCAGACTGACCATCCAGACATCAACCTGGGCCCCGCCGTCGCCGCACACCACAAACCAGGCGGGATCGTCAATCTGGGAGGTCTTCAGGTCATAGTTGGTGGTGGTGGCGATGCTCTGGTCGAAGGCCCCCGTCTCCCCTCCCGACTGCTTCTGCTGCCCGATGGAGTCGGTGACCGAGCCGCCCCAGCCAGGCGGCCAGGCGAAGCAGCAGGGGCCGCCAGGGCAGGTGGTGCTGGCCCCTGGGCCCCATTGGCCCTGAGTGGACACCAGGTACCCGAACCAGTCGGGGCCCGGGACGATCCAGCGCGTACCGTGAGTCATTTCGCGCGCTTGGGCACCGCCACACATCCCGGTTTTTCACATACTCGTCCAGGATCACCGGCCAGCCCAGATATGGGTTGGGATGGGCGAGATTGTCCTGAAGGCAGCCGACGACAACCTCCGGCGGCGTGCCGCTCCCTGGTCCGGTGTCGAAGTAGGCGAGCACCTCGGCACGGTGCTCGCTGGGCGGGAAGGCGTCGTAGTCGCCAAGGTACAACTGCAGCGCCATGGCGATGTTCTTCACATTGGACAGGCACTGAATCTTGCGGGCCAACTCGCGCGCCCGCGCGAACACGGGAAACAGCATTGCCGCCAGGATCGCGATAATAGCGATCACCACCAGCAGCTCGATGAGGGTGAACCCCAATCTGCTTCGGCCTCGAGACATCATCTTGGGCCTCCTGTCTCTCTCCAAGCATCACCGTCTGTCAGTTCGGACAACAGGACAAGGCACGAGGGGGAGTGATCGGGCTTTCCTTCACCTCCTCTCATTCGAAGCGGGCGTGCCCAGGCTTGATCGCCCACAGATGTGAGTATAGCCGGAACCCGCCCAGGAATCATTGCCAAAGCGCCCCTGTTAACCGCCCGTGGAACCGGCATGAACGGCTTCCAGGCTCGTGCGGTGAATCCTTGTCCTCTCTAATGATGTTCGCACAACGAAGTACTGTGCGAACATCGCCCTGTGCCTGTCTGGGCCGCTTCTTGAGCTTCGCCGTGTTACTTCGTTCGGCGAAGCTCCTTAGATGTGACGCGACTCCCAAGATAGGCCATTCTTGTAACTTCAAGATGAGACAGGCCAGCAGGCGAGTCTTGGGTGGGCCATGGGAGCGAAGAACCGCAGGCTGACGGAAGCCCAACCTGTCCCTGGCCATGCCACTGGCGAACCCGGTGACGATGGGTCACTTGGCAGGAGGGATGAGCGCGTCGCGAAGGGGCTCTACCCACTTGCCTGCGTCGATATTGTAGACGACAAAGTCGTCGTCGAATTGCCAGTAGGCCCAGCTCCAGCCGTGCGACTCGGCCAGCCGGGCGACGAACGAGGTCCACCGCACGCGCGAATCCATGTCGGCCCGGTCATAGGCGCCGAACTCACCCAAGAAAACCGGTCTCTTGTGCTGCTTCGCCCACTCCTGCGCGGCCAGGAAATCGTGCTCGATCGCGCTCCGCTCGGACTCCGTCGCGTTCCACTCGTAGCCGACGTCTTCCCCGCGGCCTTCAAAGGCCGCCCCCTGGTGGGTGAAAGTGAAGGGCTCGTAGTAGTGAACCGTGACGATGATGTCGCGATCATCCTCCGGCAGGATGAACTCCCCCAGCTTCTTGATCGAGTTCCACTCGCCGGGCCCGATGATGACCGTCCGCCGCGGGTTCGACTCGCGTACGATGGCCAACGCCTCGACGAGATAGGGGTTCCACATCTCCGGCGTCAGGGCACGGTTGGGCTCGTTCAGCAACTCGAACAGGACCGTGTCAGGCGCGCTGGAATAACGCTTGGCCATCTGTCGCCAGAAAGCCAACCACTTCGGCTTCAGCCCCTCTGGATCCCGCGCCATGGCGTTGTACTCGTGGCAATCGAGGATCACCATCAGGCTGTTGGCCAGGGCGCGCTCCAGCGCCCAGTCGAGCATCGCGAACCATCCCCCCTCCACCCGGTAGCCCTCCCCGGCGTCGGCCATGCGCTCGAAGGGGTGCAGCGCGATGCGCACGTGCGAGAAGCCCGCCTGCCTGATCAGCCGGAAGTGCTCGTCCTGCATCCTGCGCTGGTCCGGAGCCGACCATCCTGGGTCATACCCGAAGACGTTCACGCCTCGTCCCAACCGTTCGTTCTGAGCGAAGACGTCCATCTCTCTCCCCCGCGGTCCGAGTGGCTGTCCGCCTCTCCCTGTCTCGCTACAAGCGGCAAGCATAGCACAGAGCGCGAGCGCTGTCCATCGAGTCGCCTTCATCTTCGACTCCCTCGCCTACTCGCCGAGCGCGTTCTGGTAGAGCCTGCGTGTGTTAAGTGGCCTTGGGACACTTGCGGAACCGGTGCTGCCCAATAACTCATTGACGCGCCCCGGGAGGGATGAGCGCCGGTTCGACGATGGGGTGATGGATCACGAAGGGGAGCGACTCGGCCCTGTCGCCAGGGGCAATGGTGACGATCAGAGGGCCTGAGCGCGCGAGTGAGGGCGCCGGTAGCGATGCATGCCCCGGCGTTCCCGGGTGACCTTCCCGCGCTACTGGCCCAGTAGCGCGTGCGATAACACCGTCCCAGCTACACTGACGCAGGCATCGCCCACGATCAAGCCCAGGAAGAACGGGAGCGCCCGCTGGTGCGCACGGAGGCCCCCGTATCTCAGGAGCGACGCCTTGATCACCCAGGTAAGGGTGATCGCTGGCAGCAGCGCATCGACGGCCCAGCTGAAGGCCAGTGGAAATGCCATGGGGTGAAGTGGGAAGATTGGGATTCGCAGTTTCAGGTTCATCAGTGCCAGTGCGATCACCGCGCCGATGCCGATGCCGATGGTGCCGCTCCAGTTGGGCCCACCGGGGTCGCGCAACCAGGTGGCGAGCTTGTTCGACATGTCACTGCAGATGGCGAGCAGGTCGGCTGGGCTCTTCGCGGCCATGCCGAACTGGTAGCCGATATGCACGCTGGCCCAGAAGTAGCATAGCATGATGAGGGGGACCGCGAGCATGATGGCCCAGGTGAAGTGGCTCGCCCTTACCACACCGCGCTCGGCGATGCGCAGTCCTTCGAGTTGGATCGGCGCAGGGTTTGCCTCCTGCTCGAACATGAAGGGGCGCAGTATTGCGATCATCCCAAGTCCGCGCGGCCCGATGGCGCGCGTCCCAGGGAACTGGGTGAGCACGAACTCCGGCATGGTGCCGAACATCCAGTGCGCCGGCGGCCCGATCTGGGCGCGCATGCGCACGATCGCCATGATCATGGTGAAGTGAAGGAAGAGAAACGCGGCAGTGATGGGCGCCGCCATGCCAGCACGACCGTAGCACCACCAGAGAAAGCCAAGCCCGGCGACCAAGCCCAGGAGCGCGGTCCGATAGCTGAACCCTTCCTCACGGTCATCGAGCGAGGATCGCAATCCCAGCGCTCTCCGGACCACCTGCGCCAAGTAGCGCCGATCCAGCCAAGCGACCGAGGCCATCAGGGCGAGATAGGCGCCGACGTTCTGCTGGTCGCCGTAGGGGAAGCCGCCCCAGGGGCTGACGAGCCACCCTCCCATGCGGCTGAGCATGTACTCCGCTTTCCAGAACAGGTTGAAGACGATGAGGGAAAAGGCGAAATCGAGCGGCATGAGGTAGCACAACCCGATCGACCATGGTCCCCAGTATAGCTCGACTCCCCGGATGGCATCCCACGGTGGGTTGTTGGAAAGAAGGTTCTCTATCTCGACGGCCGTCGGGATGACCGGAGCCGCCGGGACAAACGCGTGCAGAATGCCGAGGGTGCCGATCCCGGCCGAGATACCGATTCCCAGCCACCAGAGGCGGTCTCGGAACAGCCTCCCGCTCGGGTCGGTCAGATGGAGAGGCACGGTGGTCATGGGGAAGGCGAGCTTCTCCTCGCCCGACCAGCGGCGGCGGACGATAACGCTCAGGCAGAGCGTGACCCACAGCGTTGCCGAAACCCACCCCGTCCACCAGAGCGCGGGCATCAGCCACGCGCGCAGCACCTCCAACCGGTAGGCGGTACTGCCGCCAAGGACGAACCCCTCCAGCGCGGCGCGGTCTGTCACCACCATTCCGGGTGGCAGGTTCGGCCACATCATCTCCGCCCAGCCGTTGCCCGGTGTCGCCGCCCAAATCGGGTAGGTGATGGCCGCGGGGAGTGAACCGCCCCACTGCCAGATCCCCCCGGTGATGCTCATGCAGGTGGCGAGAACGAGGTAGATGGTGATCAGCTCTCCAGCGGAGAACGCCCATGCGGGCTTCCAGCGCCGGAGGAGAGCGTTGGCCGCCGTGAAGGCAGCGAGCATACCCACCGCGAAGCTGTTCAGAGACTGCGCCGCGCCGTTACCGCCCTCTATCCAGTCGCCCCAGACCGCGAACAGCGTCACTGCCGGCACCAGCAGCACCACCGCGACGACTGCCCGCAAGCGGAGAGGAGGGCGCCGGTCGGCCGCAGCAACCAGCCTGGGTGGCGTGCGCTCACCCGTGTCGGGCGAGACAGGCCTCAACGTAATGGTTCCTCCCCTGTAACAGGGACGCGTCGCCGGCGAGAGTTGCCGCTGGCAGTGCGCCGGCCTACTCCAGTGGCTCGGCCTGCAGCTCCCGCCCCTCCCGCACCGCCTGCTGGCACAGCAGGGTCAGGTAGTGGTCCTGGCAGGCCTCGGCGAGGGGATAGAACTCCCGGCTCGTGCGCACGTACTCGTCCATCCTCACCAAACAGGCGGCGATCGCGATCTCGTCGTCGGAGAGAGGCGCAGGTGCGAAGGGGTTAGTGTAGAGCCACTCGCCTCCTGCCTGGATGCCCCTCAGGTAGAAGCCCTCGAGGTTGCCGTTGGCGCCGGTGGTGTCTCGGCGAAGGTCGAGCGCGATGGGGGTGTGGAAGTCCTTGAGATAGTAGACCGTGTCATTGACGATCTCACCTCGCTCGCCCCGGATCAGCACGCGGCGGCTGCGGATCCAGCCGAAGTACTGATCGCCGGTGAAGTCGAGAAGACCGAGGCGGTCACCCCAATCGAAGAAGACGATATCCTGCTCCGAGTCTCTGATCTGCTCCTGGGCGGGCGGGCCCTGCCGCCCGGCCCCGGCAACGATGGGCGCGGCGAAACGTCTGCCGCTGATCTTGGGCATCTCGAATCCAATGCCCAGGAATCTCCGGATCAAACTGATCCCGTGATAGCCGTGGGCCACTGAGATTTGCGCCTGAGTCGGCCGTCCCAACAGTCCCTGCTCAATCACCGCCGAGCAGGCCTGATGGTGGGGCTGGGCCCAGTATTGCTCCGCGACCTGGATCTTCGCGCCCTTCCGTGTCAGGGCAGTGACCTCTCGGAGCTGCTCCAGATCGGGCGCAGGCGGGGTCTCCGAGAGGATGGGCATCCCTCGCTGGGAGAGCTCCTTCAGCAGCACGGGATTGCTTGTCCAGCTCACGGAGGTTACCACAAACGACGGCGATGTCTTGAGCAGTTCCTCGCTGTCCGCGCACACGCGCACCCCCCAGGCCTGCTCTAGGGGCCCGCGCTTCTCGGGGTTGCGCACGACTACACCGGTGATGCGGAAACGCGCGGGCAAGGCCCGGGCGATGCGCAGGTAGAACTCGGTGCGCCATCCCGCTCCGACGATGCCGAATTCGATCGGTCTCACGTCTGCCCTCCATCAACGCAGCTTCGGAAGATTCCGCCCATCACGGCCGCCGCCCCTTCCAGAATACGGCTTGCCCGGCTCCCAGTTGTTCGCCGCGGGCGGGGTGAAGCGTGCCAGCGGCAGCTCCACTTGGCACTGGTGCTTGCAGGACAGGTAGGCCGCCTCACACATCTCCAGGGCAGCCAGCGAGCTCTCCGGGATGGCATAGTCGGTGCTCCCCTCATCCATCTGTCGGGCCATCGCCTCCAGATGATCCCGGTGCCCCTTCCCGGCCGGCCGAACATCAACCTTCTTGCCTCCCGGGTGCTGCTCGTTCAGGAGCAGGTACGCGCTCTCCCAGGCCCAGAACTCGATCATCCCCTTCGCGCCGACGATGTGGAAGACCGTGTCCTTGCCCTTTCGCGTTGTGGTGACATAGTCGCCGGTGTTCATCACGAAGCGCACGCCATTGCTCGCCTGCACATAGGTGACGGCAACCGTCTCCACCTGCATTCCATCCCGGTAGGTCCGCGATGAGCTGTCACCGGCCGCCATCACTGACTGCGCGGCCACCGCTCCGTTGAGCATATGAGCGTAGTTGAGCCAGTGGATGCCGGCGTTGATGATGTCCCAGCCGTTACACTGGATCTCGATCAGTACCAGCTCCCCGATCTCTCCGGACCTCACCCGCGCCACGATCTCCCTCGCATGAGTCGCCACCAGCAGCCCATGCGGCACCGCCATGGGCAGCCCTCGGCTTCGGATCGCACTCAGGATCGCGGCGCCGTCCGCCGTCGTCTGCGCCAGGGGCTTCTCGACCAAGATCCCCTTCAGGGGAAGCTCCAACGCGGCCTCCGTGATCTCCCTGTGTGACGGCGCCCAAGTGGAGACGCATACGGTATCAGTGGGACATTTCCGGAACATCGCCTCATGGCTGTCGAAAACCGCAAGGCCGGGGTAATCTCGCGCCAGCGCCTCGCGGGCGGCGGGGCTGATGTCTGCTACCGCCAGCGGCTGATAGCAGTCGGAGGCCTGGAGGGCATTGATACTCAGCCGTCCGCCCGCCCCGCCGCCGACCACACTCGCCGTGTACTGCTTCATGTGACACCTCCAGGGTCTATGCCCCCTAGAACTCAGAGCCGCCTACAGCAGCCATCGCGGTCACCGACGGCGCGACGACGCTGTGTTTTCCAGACGCGGCCGGCGTTCCTTTCAGCTTCGGTGCGGCGCCTGGTGCCACTGCAATCGAGTGGGCCGTCCGTCGCATACTTTCACAGTCACCGCAGATTACACCTGGCGCTCACGGCCGAACAGCTGGTCCATGCCGGTGATAGCAGGCAGCTCCTGGCGAGCGCCAGGCCTACCGTAAGCGGTGATCCGCCACGAGTGCGGCCAGCTTCAGCAGGCCAGCCTCGAGCCCGCTTGTCGCAAGGAGCTGCGATCCGCAGAGCGAGGTGCCTGGAGCACGGCCAGGCGTGATGTCGCGCCAAGCGCGCGGATAACACCACCGGCGACGGAAGTCAGCAGTCAGGCGGAGCGCCCGCGGGCGCTCCGCCTCTTCGTGCTGGACTGCAGCTGCGGGGCGCGCCTCTCAGCACCCGCAATTCGGGTCGTCACCGGGCTGACAGTACCGGCAAAAGCAACTGTCACAGCAGGCGGTGCCTCGGAGATCGCCGAAGGTGTCCTGCTTGGCCCTCGGCCTCCCCGGGAGTTCGCGTAGATGGCGTCGGCGGCCATCCAGGCGGCGTGGCCATCCAGGAAACCCATGTTGCTGCCGCCCATGTGACGGGTGTACTGCTTCCTCAGGCTGGGGTCGCTCCAGAAGCGGACCTGCATCTCGTGGGTTAGCCCGCACTGCTGGGTGGCCGAGCAGTTCACCCAATCCGCGCCACAACTGGCATCGGCCTCGACCTTGCAGACGTCGGGGAAAGCGAGATCGGAAAGTTTCATCCACTCGGCCCTAACGCCGGCGTCGCCGGTGACGACGAACTTCGCGGCATCCGCCACCGCGCTGGGCTTGAAATCGCGATAGTAGGAGGCGGTAGTGCCTATGGTTTGCTCGAAGGCGTTGGCCACCGCCTCACTGGGACCTGCCCTCGCAAATCCCGTCCGGCCTTGCAGGGCGGAATCGGTGACGCTGCCGCCCCATCCCGACGGGAATGTATCGTCGCCTGCGAAGGCGTCACCTGCGCACGTTTCCCCGCCCGATTTCGCGACCCAGTACCCGAACCAGTCTGAGGCGGGGATGATGGCTCTTGCTCCGTTGGCGGACTTGGCGCTCGGGCAGCGCCAGACATCGCGGTTCTTGACGTACTCGTCCAGGACCACCGGCCAGCGCAGGTAGGGGTTCTTGCCGGTGGCGCTGGGCACGCTGCCACAGAAGAAGTCGATCACCTCCTGGCGGTGCTCCTTGGGCGCCAGCCTGTCGTAGTCTGTCAGATACATCTGGAACGCCATCGCGATGTTCTTCACATTCGACAGGCACTGAATCTTGCGGGCCGACTCCCGCGCTCGCGCGAACACCGGGAACAGCATGGCAGCAAGGATCGCAATAATCGCGATCACCACTAACAGCTCGATCAGCGTGAATCCGCTGCGTCTTAGCCTTACCATGATGGTTTTGCCTCCTCTCAAGCTAGACCTGCGCACAGCCTCCCGCCGACAACTGCTCTGGCCTGTCTCACCTCCCTTTGCTCACTGGTCTTGCCCAAATCCGTTACTCTTGCCTTACTTGCCACTGGCCACTTAGCCAGCCTTTGGTGCCCAGGCGAACTGCCTCCATCCGCTCCTGGCATTGCACCGCATGCAGCAGGAGGCTTCCGGGCCGCCGCTGACACGACCCCCTGGTGCTTCTTCACTATACTGCTGGCCTCCTCAAAGAGGAATGCAGGATTCGGTTGATCACTTGACCTATTCGGTTGTATACTGGTGGTCAGCATCGGAACGGTAGGAGGCGGCCTCTCACATTTCCGAGGGCCGAGAACGGAGCTTCGGGTGAGTGATCCAGGCGAGCGAGAGGAGACAGGCCGAGTGGTGGTCACGGCCCTCGGCGTCCACTGGGTGCACGAGTTGGGCTACACCGTAGACCGGCCCCACGGGGTGAACGAGTATGTGCTGCTGCGGTTCTATAGCCCGATGTTGGTGCGCACTGCCGCTGGGCTGGTGCACGGGGAACCTGACGACTGCCTTCTCTACGCTCCAAGGTTCCCGCAGTGGTTCTCTGGGCGTGATGTAGGACATGCGGACGACCACATGCATATGGACGGCCCAGAGGTGCCTGAGCTCGTCAGTCGCTTCCGGTTGCCGGTGAACAGGCTCTTCCGGCCCCGCGAGGTTGACTTCATCCCGCCGATGATCACGGCGATCCGCCGAGAGCTGTACCGAAGGGAGCCGTTCTGGCAGCATTCTGTTCGGACGCTGGTTGAGACGCTGTTGCTGAGGCTCGGCCGGCTGGCGGACGAGCAGGAACGATCCGGCCTGACGCCGGCCGACCTGGCCCGCGCCGAGGTATTCCGGAGCATCCGCATGCAGGTTCACGAGCGGCTGGAGGAGCGGTGGACAGTGGCGAGCATGGCAGAGCTGGCCAATCTGAGCGTCTCTCGCTTCGGTGTGCTCTATAGGAAGCTCTTCGGCGTCAGTCCTATCGAGGATCTCATCGACGCGCGATTGGCCAGAGCGCGCGCGTTGCTGGCGAACGCAGCCCTGTCCGTTGGCGAGGCCGCGGCCGAAGCCGGCTTCAGGAACGTCTGCTACTTCAGCCGCCTGTTCCACCGTCGGGTGGGGAGCACCCCCAGAGACCACTACCGCCGCGACCTGCCGGAACGCGACAGCACCAAGGCGGCGGGGCCGTAGCTAGCTAGCGAAGCGGCATGCCGGTGCTGCTTGTCCGTGGCCACAGGTGAAATCGTGCGACGCAGGATTCCAGAGGCCACGCTGAGCTGGTTTCACCAATCCAGGGCGGGTCGGTTCTGGACGCCGATGGTGGGTGAATTCCCGATGCCGACTGACAATCGCTCATGCTAGAAGCTGTTTCATAACCTTCCCAGGCAAGGTTATGAAACAGCACCGCACAACCTCAGGCCGCGGCCGGCGCATTTCATGCGAGGGCGTGGTGCGGCCAACCAGCAGGTAGGTTATGAAATGCGCGCTACGTGCGCTAGCTCTTCTCTTGCGACTGCTTTTCCGCTAGCCAGGTATCGCGGGATGGGAGCTTGCCTTCCAACCCCTGATAGGGGGGCAATATGACTTCCGAAGGCTCGATCTTCCTCAAAGGTGGCTCTGTAAGCAGCGCGATGTTCTTTGGACCTCGGATGTCTAGTATTGCGCGTTCATGGGCAATCTGGTATTTCCGGTAAAACTCCTCGATCGACTCAACCAGTGCAATCGTTCCGAGCCTTTGCGATCTATCCCAGAAGTTGCAGCAAGGCACAAGCAGAGTGCGGGTATATAGAGCGCTCATCGCAATGGCACGGGTGGCCTGGTCTGGATGCACGCCCACTATCAGGTCATAGTACGAGGCCTGATGCGGATCGAACTCCTCCTCTCTCCCGGGCACTCCTCTGATACGACAGCCGCGAGGGTCAACTACTTCGGCATCATAGCCAAGCCTGTTGCGAAGCAGCTTTGAAAGCATGCCCTGTCCGCCCGCAACATCGGCGATGTACTTCACCCCGCGGCCGTAGACCCGGGAGATAAGACCAGCGACTTCCGGGAATCGCGCAGGGTCTCCGTGGAAATCGTACCTTGCACTCATCACCGCAATTCTAGCATGGATCGGAATGTGTGCGCATGTTAAGTTGGCGTGGGGCATCCAGGCTCACCTCCCACATCGCACGAAGACCTAGAGCCGGCACCTGTTCGTGAGCGCCTGGAAGGGCCAACCCATCCATGGCCGCTGCATCAACCGCATGCTCAAGATCGCGATCCGCAAGGATGGCCCGGAGGGCCAAGGGATCACGCCCCACAAGCTCCGGCACACCTTCGCCACCCCACCTCATCCGCAACGGGGTGGACATTCGCACCGTACAGGAGCTGATGGGCCATTCCGAACTCGAGACTACAGCCAAGTACCTGCACTCGGATACGCGCACCAAGCAGGCCGCGGTGGGGAGGCTGGATGGATTGCTGGGCACCAACTCAGCGGCAGAGCCATCGCAGCCGCCGGCGATAGAGAACCACGCCGATCCACGCCATGAACCCGCCCATTAGCATCAGCTTGGCCACGGCGATGAAGATCAGGTGCACCTCCGGGGATGGCCACCACGCATCTGGCATGAAGCGCAGCCTCCCCGCCATCCGAGCCACATACGCCGCCCAGCCTGCCATCAGCCAGGCCCACCAGATCAGCACCACCCAACCCAGCGAGAAGACGAGAGCATCGAGCCTCCGGTCAGCATCCTGCATTCTGCTTCACCTCCTCTCACTAGAGTGCATTCCATGACCTACCTGCTGGCTGGCCGCACCACGCCCTCGCATGAAATGCGCCTGCCACTGCCTGACGTTGTGCAGTGCTCTTTCATAACCTCCTCTGGGAAGGCTATGAAACAGCTTCCAATCATTCTAACACAGGCGGTGGCCTCCTGGCGCTGTCGGGTCAGGCCGTAGCTAGCCGCGCTCAATGCCGGCCACAGTGGGCCCAGATCGGCACTTCCGTTGTCACTTGCGGGCAATCTCTTCGCCGGCCAACACCCACAGAGTGCCTCACTGTGGATCTGACAGGCGCACAGGCGGCGAGCCCGGGGGCAGGCAGCAGATTGAGCGCATCGCCGATGGTGAAGGCCGGCGTTGACCGTGCTTCTGCTTAGTGCTACTATCGAGCCAGCGCCAGCCTTTGGGCGTCCAAACCCTAACAAGGCCAGTTGGCTTTGCGGAGGAGGAAAGGAGGTAACAGAAGGCAGTTGTCTGCAGCAGCCATCGCAGCCTCGGCTGCGCATTCCGTCTGGTGTGGAGGCGATGTGATGAGCAGAAGGCGTGGCTTCACTCTCATTGAGCTTCTGGTAGTGATCGCGATCATCGCGATCCTGGCTGCAATGCTGTTCCCCGTCTTTGCGCGGGCCCGGGAGTCAGCGCGCAAGATCCAGTGCCTGTCCAACGTCAAGAACGTCGGCATGGCAATGCAGATGTACCTCACTGACTTCGACCGGTTCCCTCCCGGCGAACACGACGCGGATGTTATCGCCTACTGGCAGGAGCAGGGCTGTGACCCGGGATGTTGCTCGAACCAGGCCAACCCCTATCTGCGCTGGCCGGTGATCCTGGACGAGTACACCAAGAACCGTGATATCTGGCGCTGCCCCAGCGCGAAGCACCCCTGCTATCCCGCCCAGATTATGCCGGTCCCCGACTGGTTCACCCAGTACAAGAACGGCAGCTACTGCGCCTGCGCTGACCTCTGGCCCGTCGGATGGGGCGGCGCTGTCACCGATACCAACGGCGACAACTCCTGGTGCCGCACGCCGGGCGAAGACGCCGTCGAGTTTGGCATCGGCATGTCTGAGGCCCTGCTCGACGTGAAGACTTCTACCATCGACGACCCCGCCAAGTATCTCGTCGCCTTCGACTCTATCAATGAGCCCATGTGGGGCCAGATCGAGCAGATTGCCTTCCCGGATATCTGCCGCATCCAGTGGGGTCGCGATCCTACTTGCTCACCGGATTGGGAGAACGACTGCGGCAACCCCAGCTGCAGCCTTGATGACGACATGGTCAGCAAGTTCTGGACCGACGCCACCCTCCGAAGCAAGTATGCTCGCCATCTGGGCGGCAGTAACCTTGGCTTCGCTGATGGCCACGCTGCCTGGTGGGCAGCTGATGCTATCATTGCCGGCGCCGGGAATCGGCACAACCAAAACCCGCAGCTGCAGGGCATTCAGTGCCAATGCCTTCCCGAGGGCATGTAGTCTGGGTCAGGCGGGCCCTAAGGGTTGATCTAGTATGAGTTGACTGAGAGCCGTGCGGAGCGCCTACTGGAGCTCCGCACGGCTCGATCTCAGCTATGGGGTGAAAGGACAAGGGGTGCCCCTTGGCCTTGCTGTTCCCGCGCGCAATCGGCCTGGGAGCGTGCGTCCGTGTCGGGCGCCCGTAGGACCGTGCTGAGCGGGCCGTGGACTCGCTCGGGCTGACTCGCTCCCAATCATCTGAGACTGGTTGTCTATGTTAGGTCGGGTTGGGACGCTGAGGATTACAGCGCCCGGCTACGTGCCGTACCGCGTGCTGCTGAGGACTGAGGACCCCGCGCTAGCGCCGTACCTCAAGCGCGTCACGTTGCGGTCAGGCAGCTAGGGGAAGGATGCCGAACCTGTCGCCGCCAGGTGTAGCGGAAATGGCTCAGCAGCAGAACATGCATGGTTCGATGCCCGAGCTCAGCGTCATCGCACGTCATGCACGCCGCCTACATGCCAAACCCATGGAGTGGGCCGATATCGGCACCTATGGGCCCACTGGCGACAGGACCTCGAGGCGAGGAGCTAGATGGGGCGCCGCTAGTCGGCGATCTGGCTGGATACGCCATAGGGCAATTTCCCGACAGCCCGAGGGAATCGCGTCGTCGCTACCGTCGGCGACGAAGTCAGCCCCACCGGGCATGGTTCTGATGGATCCGGAGGCGAGAACCAGTGGGCGCAGGCTGGCTAACGCTGTTCCAGTGGGCGTGCAGACCCGAACCTGGCACGCAGCAGATTCCACTGCAGACGAATCGTGATATACTGCGCGCGGCAGAAGGCCGCTCGGCGGGTGCAGATCATGTGAGGGCTACGGTCGTCTTACAGGTGGCCCGCGCCGAGCCCGCGTGGGCTCTCACCATCCCGTCTGCCGTGGGGGAAGAAAGCGGTCCATGACTCCTCGAACTCGTCACTGCAGGGGTCAACGACTCCGCCCCGTCCCTGGCCTGGCATGGGCGCTTTGCGGAATGGTCTCGCTTTCGGCCTGGGCCGGGTCCGCGGGTCCTCTCGACACGCGGGCGCTCATCGCCCTCGCCCGCGCCGCCGTGGAATCGGAGGTGAGGTGCGGCAGCCCGCCGCACACCGCCGCTAAGACCCCTCCCCGGCCGGTCTTCGTCACCATCGAGAGGAAAGCGAAGGTGCTGGGCTGTCGCGGCGCTCTGGAATGCCGGACCCGCTCCCTCGAGGAAGAGGTGGTGCTGGCGGCGCGGGCGGCGGCCAGCCACGATCCCCGGTATCGTCCGCTGACGCAGCGCGATCTCGCGGATTTCCTGGTCACGGTCACCGTGGTCGAGCGCCTGGAACCGCTCGACCGCATCGAGTCTCTTGGACCCGCGGATGGTCTAGTGCTGAAGTCTGGCGGCCGGACGGGAGTGGTGCTGCCGTGGGAAGGAAAGGACCCCAAGGTCCGTCTGGAATGGGCCTACAAGAAGGCCGGGGTCCCTGTCGGGGCGGCCTGTGAGCTGTCCCGCATGAAGGCGGAAAGGATGCGCGGATGAAGCGAGGAGCCGCGGTATGGATGGTGCTGGGGCTGCTGGCCTCCACCGTGAGAGCGTGGGGGGCGACACCGCACAGGCAGGTGAGCATCTGGGTGGCGCGGGACGTAGCTCCGGGCCCCAAGGTGGGGCTCGCGCTCAATACCTGTAACGTGGCTACGCTGCGCCTGGCCGCCTACCGGTTAGAGCCGACTTCGCTGCTGGTCGCGCGGGCTAAGGAGCCGGTTCGCCCGCCGACACCCCGGGCGCCGCTGCGCACCTGGACCGTCTCCATGGCTCGCAAAGGGGAGCCGCCTCCGCGGGGCGAGCGCGATATCTACCGGAGCAGGCGGGTCAATCTGCCCCCGTTGTCGCCGGGAGTCTACCTCATCACCGCCCAAGGTGACGGCACAGAGGTCGAGGTGCCAGGGTGGCGACCCTGGGCGGTGGTGAATGTCACCCACCTGGCGGTCGTGGTGAAGCGGTCCCCGAGCAAGGCGCTAACCTGGGTGTGCCACGCCCTCAGCGGCCTGCCCCTCGCGGGCGCCAGAGCGACCCTCTACGACCAGGACCAGAAGCCCATCGCCAGCGGTGTCACGCGCCGCGACGGCACCGTGGTGCTGGCAGCCAAGCCCGGCCCGTCCCAGACCATCCTGGTGGCCCGCGGGCGGGATGTGGCCGGTGTGCCCTGCGCCGTGACCGGTTCCGACGGGGTGCTGAAGGCCCACTTCCAGACAGATCGGCCCATCTACCGGCCCGGCCAGACCGTGCTCTTCAAGGTCATCCTGCGCCGCACCCAAGGCCGAGGCTACCAGGCCCTGGCCAACACCGCGTGCCACCTGGAGGTGCGCGATCCCAAGGATAACGTCCTGTGGGAGAAGCAGGCGACGAGCAACGCGGTGGGCACGATCTCGGACGAGTTCGAAGTGCCGGCGGAAGGGCTTACCGGGCCGTACACTGCTGTTGTCACCGTTGGGGAGGACTCGGCTTACGAGACCTTCAGCGTGGCGGAGTATCGCAAGCCCGAGTTCAAGGTGAGCGCCGCGCCGGCGGCCAAGCGGTATCTGGCCGGCGAGGAGGCCGTCTTCGAGGCGCAGTGCGCCTACTACTTCGGCGCGCCGGTGCCGCAGGCCGAAGTGCGCTACCAAGTCCGGCGCGACACGACCCCGTACGGAACATATGACGAGCTGTCGGCCTGGTACGCAAGCAGCGATGGTAACCTCTATCCCCGCGATACCTACGCGGCATCGCCCTTCGTCGCTGAGGGCACAGTGTATACCGATGACGCGGGAAAGGTGCGGATCCCGGTGAAGACGGACAAGGCCGCACCCGATTCCGTGTACCAGATCACCTGCACCGTGCAGGACCCCTCGCGGCGGCGAGTGCAGGCCACCGGAAGCGTCCCGGTGTATGCCGCGAGCCTGCGGCTGGCGCTGGAGACCGACGTGCTGGTGGCGCCGCTCGGCAGTGTCATCCCGCTGCGCGTGAAGGCGGCCGACCTGGACGGTAAGCCGGCGGCGGCGCGGGTGACGCTGATCGAGAAGCAGCCGGTGTGGATAGAGAAAGAAGGGCGGTATCGGTTCAAGGAACTGACCCGCACCGAGGTCAGCATTCCGCCCACAGGCAGCGCCCGCGCGACCCTGCCCGCAGGGGCCGAAGACACAGTTCTCATCACGGCCACTGCGCCGGATCGGACCGGCCGCACGGCCTCGGCGGAGCTGTCGGTGTGGGTGGCCGGGCCCTTCGCGGAGGCGCAGGTCGCGGGGAAGGAGCCGCGACTCCAGCTGAGGCTGGACCGCAAGAGCTACAAGCCAGCGGACACCGTAACGGCCTGGGTCACCACCAGCGTCGCCAGTCGCCCGATCCTGATCACCGCGGAGGGTGGGGACCTGTGGCAGTATGCGGTGCTCTCACCCAGAAGGAAGCCTATCGCCTGGCATCTGAAGACGAGCCTGGCGATGTCACCCAACGCCTACCTGTCTGCGGAGCAGTGGTCGCGCTCCCGTCTGCTGTCGTCCAGCGCGCTGGTGCCGCTGCCCGACCTCAGCCGGAAACTCACCGTAGAGGTAGCATCCGAGAAGCCGGCATATCGGCCGGGTGATACCGCGCGGTACCTCCTCCGTACCACGGCGGAGAACGGCAGACCGGTTCCGGCGGAGGTGGCGATCACGGTGGTGGATGAAGCCATCTATGCTATGCGCCCTGATATGACGCGCGATCTCTATACGACGTACTGGGGCATCCGCGAGAACCGAGTTGTCACCAACCAGTCGGCGCCGGAAGAGCTGTCGGGGGGCGCCTATCAGCGGGTAAGCGCGATGGCGCCCGTGCGCGAGCGATTCCTCGATACCGCCTACTGGAACGCACAGGTCATGACCGGCGCAGACGGCGTCGCGACGGTCAGCTTCGAGCTGCCTGGCAACTTGACCACCTGGCGTGCCACCGGACGAGCGGTGACCGAAGACACCCGGGTGGGCACAGGGGAGGCTTCAGTACAAGTGTCGCGGCCGGTGATGCTGCGCCTGGCGACACCTCGGCAACTCGTCACCGGCGACCGTCTGGTGTTGATCGGCACGGTCAGCAACCGCACCGACGCGGCGCATGAGTTCGAGACCGCCATCTCCGCCCAAGGCGTGCGCGTGGAAGGCGGAACCACGAAGCGCGTCGCGGTTCCAGCCGGCGGCGAGGGAACGGTGTCCTGGACGATCGTCGCGGATGTCCTGCCCGAGAGCGGCGAGGCGCTGATCACGGGGCGAACACTCGCCACTGATGCGCCGCGGGATCGAGGCCCGGAGTTCTCCGACGCGCTGCGCCTCCCGGTCCGCGTGGTGCCGGCCGGAGTGGCCCAACGCGTTGTGGTTGCGGGTGTGCTCGCCAGGGAGACGACGGCCACGCTCGCCCTGCCGCCGGATCGCATCGAGCCGGCGACAACGGTGAAGGTGACCGTTCGCGCGGGTCTGAAGCAGACGGTTGATGAACTGGCGGCGAGGGTGATGGCTTCGGGGCGGTATGGAAGCCCGGGCGCGGCGGACAATCTTATCGCGGCCGCGATCCTGGGGCGCGAGGCGCCGGCTCGAGCCGCGCGTGAGTCGCTCGCGCTCCTCTCCCGGAGTCAGCTGAGCAACGGCGCCTGGGGCTGGTGGGAGCAGCAGCCGCCCGACGCCTTCATCACGGCCCGGGTCTTGCTAGCCCTGACCGAGGCCCACTCTGCCGGGATACCGGTTCCGGCCGCGATGCTCACCCGCGGCATCTCCGGGGCCACCCAGCTCTACAGCAACACCAATCTCTGGGAGCACCGCGCCCTGCTGGCATCTGCGGCGACGCTGGCCGGCGCTCCGAAGGCCTCGGACCTGCTGGCGGAGGTCCATCGGCGAGCCACCCATCTCTCGCCGTACGCCGAGCTTCTGCTGGCGCGCGCCTATGACAAGGCCGGCCAGAAGGAATGGGCGCAGGAGTCGGCAGCAAAGGCGCTGGAGGACACGGCAGCCGGCCCGCAGGCTGCCTACCTGCCCGCGGGCGAGCACCCTGGATGGTCGGCGGATACCGTGGAGACCACCGCGCAGGCGCTTTCGGCGCTGCTCGCGCTCTCCCGGGATGCGGCGCTCCAGGCCAAGCTGGCGCAGTGGCTGGCCGAGCCCGAAAGGGAGGCCTGGTGGTGCCAGGACCAGACCGCGGCGGCCGCGGCGGCGCTCGTGAGCTACCTGCGCGAGCACCCACAGCCCGAGCGGCTGGGCGAGCTGGAGATCGTGTTCAACGGCAACCCGCTGGAAGCTTCGGCCCCGGCGGGGAAGCCGGCACAGGCCGTCGTGCCCCGGTCGCTGCTGCGGGAGAGCAACACTGTCACGTTGCACAGAAACGGTGACGGCGAAGCGTTCTTCTCCATAGAGGCGCAGGTATTCAGACCCGCGGAGGGCGCCACCGCCAATGGGGTCACGATCATGCGCCAGTACGAGGTGCGTAACGCGGCTGGGCTGTGGGACGAGGTGAGTGGGCCCATCAAGCCAGCCGAGCCCGTCCGCTGCACGGTGCTGGTGTGGCCTGACGATCGTCCCGACGCGCTCCGGGTGGCCGAGCCGATTCCGGCCGGATTCGAGTTCGTGGATTCGGAGCCCATAGACGGGGCGCGGGAGGAGGTCCGGGATGGGGCCGTTATCCACTACCTGCTCGCGAACGGTAAGCCCGTGTACTTCCCGTACTACCTGCGGGCTGAGTCAGACGGAAGCGTGCTCGCCCTCCCCAGCCTGGCCGAGGCGCTGCGGCGACCCGCGGTGCGCGGGACTACGGGCGTCCTGAAGATCGAGGTGAAGGGATAGCATGAAGCGCGGTCTGACCTTACCTGTGCTGGCTGCTCTCGCGGCCCTGGTCGCGGTTCGACCTGCAGTGGCCCTGTCGGAACCGGGCGGGAGAATGCAGCCCTTCATCCTCCCACAGTCGGATGGGTCATCCTTCCGCTGGCAGCCGGGCACAGTGACGGTGTTCACCTTCTGCGCCTTCTGGTGCGATACCTGGAAGACGCAGAGCGAAAGTCTGGCCGCGGCGAGCAAGGCGCTGCACGGCCTTCCGGTTTCCTTCATCACCATCTCCGTGGATGATCGCTGGAGTGAGCGGGCGCGCGGGAAGATCACCGGCACGCTGCTGGCGGACCCGGGCAGCGCTTTCTCGAGGTCGCTCGGGATCGACGGCATCCCGTATCTCCTGCTAGTTGATGGGGAAGGCCGCATTCGCGAAGCGACGCGCGGTGTCACCCGCGCGGTCAACGATCGAGCAGGCGGTGCGCGGCCTGCTGGAGGGAGAGCCGGCGCCGCGTGAAGCGGTGGTCTACCTGGTGTTCGACGACTTCCCTTCTCAGGCCGGGGGCGCCACCACCGATCTCGACGACCGCTTGCTAGACGGGCTTCGGAGCGCGCAGGCGAAGGCCACCTTCTTCTGTCGTGGCGACCACATCGCCGGGAGTGCGGAGGTGGTGCGGCGCGCAGCGCGCGAGGGGCACTCGCTGCAGATCCATTCCTGGGACCATCGTGCCGACCGGCCGCTGCTCGCGCGCTGCGTGCAGATGCTGCAAGAGACCGCGGCCGTCACGCCTACCCTGTACCATCCGCCGGGGAGCGCCCGATTCCAGCGCCTCGGGGGCGAACCACTCGCCCTCGCCGTGGTTAACCCATACGACTACCTCCGGCCCGGTGCTTCGGAACTTGTGCGGCGGGTGGTGCTGGCCGCGAAGCCGGGAAGCGTGATCCTGCTGCACGCGGGCGTCTCGGAAACGGTCGAGGTGCTGCCGGAGATCATCCGCGCGCTGCGCGCCCGTGGCTTTGAGTTCGGCGTTCTGGAGTAGCCTCGCCCGTTGCGAGGCCCGAGCCGGAACCACCTGCGTGTGTTGGCCGCCCGTGGTGCTGCCATTGTGGGCCGAGAACAGCGCTTGCAGCCCAGTACCCAGCCACGAGGTACCTCGCGGAAGTGGTGCCCCGCACCTAGGGTGTCAGAGCCCTGACGCGGCTGGCATGTGCTCGATGACTTCAGCCATCTGCTCCCGCGCGCTCAGCAGCTCCTCTGGGTCGTGGCACCAGTCAGCGAAACTCTCGACTACCCGCTGTTCGCTAAGCCACCGCTTCGCCTGAGCGACCAAGTCCGGGCTCTTGCCGGCGGCCTCCAGCTGCTCGACGCCATTGGCGAGCAGCCGGACATACTCGTAATCCTCCATGCCGTCGCGAAGCGCCTCGAGGCGGAGAGACGAAAGGGCAGTGCCGTTAGGGCCGGGGTAGATCAGGTGTCCATCTCCGTTGAAGTACTCCGCCTGTCCCTCCCAATGGCTCACGAAGTTCGCTGCAACCCAGGGTCGGTTCGGCCATTTCGCTTCGGGCCCTGCTCCCATCAGGTTGGCCTCTCCCCAGTAGTTGGCGCTCCAGTAGAGTAGACCCTCGAGGTCGTACTTCCAGCACAGCCATGGGAGCATGCGACAGTCTATCAGGGGGTAGTCAATGAAGATATTGGGATAGGGATGGTGCACATCGCAGGCGACGTAGACCCAGAGCAGTTTCTTCTGCTGCCGCCAGCGTTCGATGTTCGCCCGCGCCCGGTTGCCACCTTGAGCGATATTCAGCATGTGCAGGCCCCAGATATCCACTTCCTCCTGACACAGGTCCACCAGCGGTCCCGTGACCGGGCCGTCCAGTCTGGTCCGGAGGCGCGGGTGAGACCGGTGGACTGTCTGGAGCTCTTTCAGCACCTGCTGGGCATACTGGTCCCGGGGCTCATCCCAGACCATCGCAAAGGCGCGATCGAGCCACCCGCGCGCCTCTAAGTGCTCTGCGAGGTCACGCAGACAGCTCACGATGCGAGCTCTTTCGGCCTCGTTCAGGTCTGGGCCTCTTTCCAGGAAGCCGGGGAGGCGGGCCCCCTGGAATGCTGTCAATCCGCGAGGGAAGCAGTACTCCAGGCACTCGTCGAACTGATGGTAATCGAAAGGCCCCGTGTCGCGGCCATCGATCACGGCCTCCATGCCCTGCCGCAGATAGGTCCCGAGATCATCGCTGCTCAGCCGGTGGCTGAACAGCATATCCCAGTAGTTCCGCAGTGTACTCTCCGGTAGAGGGTCCTGGTTGTAGAACTGGGAGAGAGTATCAGTGTAGATCGCAATCGCCGACGGCAAGGGTGGGTTGGGCGCCAGCGCGAAATCCCAGACTCGCAGCACCAGCGGGACTTGCTGATCTGCCCCATCCCCGGCGGAAACGGTGATGGTCCCCTGATAGCGTCCGGCGGTCGCGGCCTCTGGAACGTGCACCGTGAGCCAGAAAGGTTGGCGCCGACCGGGGAGCACGTCCATCGGCTCGGGCGGCAGCAACGGATCGGGCCACCACCCGGTTCGCTCCACCGGGTATGCGGGCTGCTTGGTTTCGACGTAGCCCACTGGGTTGATCCTGATCCGTGTTGCGGGGATGACGTGGTCGCCGGCTTCGTCTCGCAGGTCGGATACCGACACCGTGACATTGTGGAGCGCCTCTGTACCTGCTTCGACGACTACTTGCAGGCTCTCCCTCTCGTTCCGGCACGCGCTGATGCGCGCCGTTCCCCGTCTCAGTAGGGAGGCACCGTTCTCCGGCTCGCGGAGGAGTTTGGTCAGGCTGTCAGCAATCGAGACCTGCATTCCCCTGGTCCTTTCTGCTGCCTGAGATGAGATACCCGCGGCCCAGCAGTTCCCCGCTGAGAACACGAGCGCGACCAGCCCGATGCGCCAGCAGTGGTGGGCCGTCATCGTGTCACGTGCCATCTCGGGCCCTGGATACGCTGGGATTCCACAGATCACCTGCTGTGCCCGGTCCACGGCATACCTCCGTGCCGGGCCTCGCGGACCGGGATAGGCGCCTTCCCTCTGACCGAATCAGGCGGGGCGCGGCGACGCGTGAGTCCCAGAGCACTTCGCCGTAGTCGACCACGCGCCAGAATCAGATGTAAAGGGCAGCCATCTGCCCATCCCCACCCGATCCGGCATTGGTGCAGACCTGGTCACAGACCGAGTCGCCCCCTTCCTGTGGGCCGAGTGTCGGCAGGGCTAGCTGGCATGCGCTGCCGGCGTCGCGTACTCCGGCTCTTCGCGTCGGTGGTGGCCAAGCGATGATGGAACCGCCTGCGGGTTCCGAAGCCCGTTTGGCGGCGCATGGGCCCATATCGGCGCGTAGCGGCCAGGGCCGCATTCTGCCACACCGACCTACGGGGCGAAGCCAGAGTGCGGCCACTTGTCGGGAATCGAGGCCTACTGTCGCTTTGCACAGGGCATGGGGGTGACCGCGGATTGCGAGTGGGAGGGCCCCCTTTCTCGCTGCCTGTGGGCGCACCCGCGCTGTTCTCCGCGGGGCGGTCAGCTCTCGTCCCACAAGACTCTGCCGAAGCCGAGCCTGCTCCCTGTGCCTGGAGGAGAGTGACACTAGCTGGAGAAGGCGCTTCTTACTGGAGCTTCGGTTGGTCAGTGAAATCAGCACTGCGCTGTCGGACCCCCCTCGCGGGGAGCGGGCGCGTCCGCCGAACCCCATCGAGGTGTGACCGCGCGCGCTGTGACCCTCGGGCTGATCCTGACGCCCCTGAATGTCTTCTTCCTCGTGAATGCCACCTGGACCGTTGGCGGATTCACCGGTTCGGAGAGCTTGTTCCTCAACACCGTAGCCCTCCTGTTTCTGCTGACACTGCTCAACCAATGGCTCAAGCGTCGGCGATCCCCTCGGGCCTTCGTCGCCGGCGAGATGCTCACCATCTACTTGATGCTGGGGGTGAGCACTGGTCTGGTGAGCAGCGTCTGGGATCTGGGAGGCGCGCTTGCCGGCACCATCACCTACCCCTTCTGGTTTGCCACCCGGGAGAACAAGTGGCAGGAGCTGCTCTGGCCGAACCTGCCGGGCTGGCTGACGGTCCAGGACAGGCAGGTGCTGGAGGGCTTCTACGCGGGCCGCTCGGACGCTTACACCTGGCCCGTGATCAGAGCCTGGGCGGTGCCGGCCTGCTGGTGGGCCGCCCTGATGGGGACGGTGATGTGGGTCTGCCTCTGCCTCAACTCCATCGTGCGCCGCCGGTGGGCGGACGAGGAGAAGCTGCCCTTCCCCATGACTATGCTCCCGGTGCAGCTCGCAGAGGAGCGCTCAGGCCTGCTCCGCAACCGGCTGTTCTGGCTGGCCGTAGCCATCTCGGCCGGGATGGGCGTCTGGAACACCCTCACCCAGGTAGTGCCGAGCCTGCCCGGAATTCCGCTGGGCTTCGACTATACCAGCTACGTGGAGAACCGCCGGCCCTGGGATTTCATCCGCTACCGGGGCCTGGAATGGGGACCCTGGTCACTTGGGCTCTGCTACCTCATGCCCCTGGACCTGGCCTTCTCGCTGTTCGTCTTCGATCTGCTGTGGACCGCGGAATACGTGCTCTCCGGGTACCTCGGCTGGGCAACCAGCCCCTGGTCAGGCTTCCCCTATGGGGAGCAGCAGACCGCCGGGGGGTTCGTGGCCCTGCTGGCGGCCGCTTTCTGGCTGGACCGCCACTACCTGGTCCAGGTGCTGCGACGGGCCCTAGGGTTAGGGTCAGTGCTGCGTGATGACTCGCAGGAGGCCTTCAGTTACCGGGCAGCGGTCATCGGGGCGCTGGCTGGGCTGGCCTTCCTCTGGTGGGCACTGGCGCGAGCGGGAATGCCGGCCTGGACGGTGCTGGCCTTTCTCAGCATCTACTTCCTCATGTCCCTGGTGATCTCTCGGCTGCGGGCCCAGCTCGGACCGCCCACGCATCAGCTCTACGGGGCTATGGCCAACTGGGTGCTGCCCACTCTGGCTGGCACCCGGTTGCTCGGCCCCCGCACTCTCGGCATGCTGGCCCTGATGCGGCCCTATCTCCAGGAGCAGCGCAACAACCCTACGCCCTTGCAGCTCGAGGCCTTGAAGATGGCCGAGGGAGGCCGGATGCAACGCCCCCGCATTGCCCTAGCGCTGGCCCTGGCGGCCCCACTCGCTATGCTCTGCTACTTCTGGGCCAGTCTCCACATCGGCTATCACCTGGGCCTGGGCACTGGCAACACTCAGGTCTGGCAGCTCGATGTGGCTCGTTGGGGAACCCAGGAGTTGGATGAAGCTCTCCGTTACCCCTCGGACATGAGCACCTCAGGCGCCCTGGCGATAACCTTTGGCCTGGTCTTCACACTGCTGCTTGCCTTCCTGAAGCTGCGGTTCCAGTGGTGGCCTCTCCACCCAGTGGCCTACCCGATCGCGATCGCCTCCACTATCCAGTCTATGACCCCGGCGATCCTTGGCACCTGGCTCTTCAAGGCTTTCCTGCTCCGCTATGGGGGGCTCCGTGCCCACCGCACCGCGCTTCCCTTCTTCCTGGGTCTGCTGGCGGGCGGCGCCGCTGTGGCTTCGCTGGAGCGGCTGCTGTTCATGGCCCTGGGGCTGAACCTGTAGGCCGGAGCCAGATCGCCTGCCAGCAGGGCCGGTTCTGGCGTCGCTCGCGAGGTGTGTCCAGCCGCACCTACTTGCGACCGACCCGGCGCGGAGGGCTTGACCAACAGCGAACCAGCTGCTAGCATAGGCACCTCATGAAAGCCACCAGCGGGCAACTCACCATCCTCGTGAACGGTTCGGGGCTCTATGCCTGGATCGCCCCGCACGCCGTCTCGCTCCTGCCTGCTGGTCTGCTGCTATGAACTAGCTTCTCCTAAGAGACGCAAGCAACCAGACCACAGGCAGTCCGAAGGAAGCCTGTGGTCTTCTCTTTTTGGGCCGGAGGGGAACAATGGCGCAGAGATGTCTAGCGACGCATCAGGTCTATCCGAGCGCGAAGCGGCAGGCCGCGCTCAGCCTCCTGTGCTGGGTGGGGCTGTCTCTGTGCGCCGTTCATCGTCACGCTGGCGCGGCCGAATTCGCGCTGCGAGCGCCAGTTGCGCCGACGGTCCCCGCCGTCAGGGTGGGCCAGCCGCCCGAGGTTGACGGTCGGCTGGATGACGCCTGCTGGCATTCGGCCACCCACATAGTTGGCTTCTGGCGGATGGAGAACGACGCCGCCGAGTATGAGCGCACAGAAGCGTGGATCTGCTACGACCGCGATAACATCTATCTGGCCTGGTACTGTCACGATTCGCAGCCGAACCGAATCGTGGCCCAACAGAAGAAGCGCGGCGGGTCCCTCCAGTCAGATGACTGGGTCGGCATTGATCTTGATGTGGACTTCGACAAGCAGTCGCCCTACTGGTTCGATGTCTCCGCGGGCGGGTGTCAGGTGGAGAGCATACCAGGGGGCTCGGTCTCGAAGATCGAGTGGCGAGGCGATTGGCGGGCTGCGACCACGCGAGTCGCGGACGGCTGGCAAGCGGAGATGGCGCTGCCGCTCAGCATCTTCCGGTACCCAAAGGGACAGTCCACGTTCGGGTTCGTGCTCATCCGCCGCCTTTCCCGGGAGGACGACTGGAGCGTATGGCCGGCAATCGGGTCCCAGTTCGAACTGACGCGGGAGGCCGCATGGACAGGCCTGGATCTGCCGACGGCGCGGCGCCGGCCGGTGCTCATGCCCTACGTGCTGGCCGAAGTGGGAGACACCGAAAACCAGGGCTTCACTGCCGGCCTCGACGCCAAGTACCTAATGCCGAAGGGCCTCCAGAGCATGTTCTCCTATAACCCGGATTTCCGGGATATCGAGGATGTGGTGGAGACGATTGACTTCACCTACGTCGAACGATACCTCCCGGAGTACCGGCCGTTCTTCCTGGAGGGGGGCGGCTACCAGCCCGACTCGATGATCTTCTACAGCAGGCGCCTCCACGACTTCGACGCCGGTCTGAAGGTCTTCGGGAACACCGGCCGGCAGGCGATCGGCGCGCTGGCCACTGGGGAGTTCGGCAATGCCTCTAACCTGGCGCTGAAGGACCGCTACGACATCACGCCGTGTCATGAGGTGGCCGTTTCCTTCGTGCAGCACCGGGCGCCGGGGGAACCACTGAACCTGGCCTACGGCATTCAAACTGGCCGACGCTCCCCCAAGTCCGACGGTGAAACCGGCTACTGGCTGAGCTGGATGGGCAGCCAGACAGAGGGCCCAGATGACGACGGATACTATGCGGGCGCGGGCTGGCGTCGGCAGAGAGCGACCGGACTGAGCTACGACCTAGGATGGGACAACACCTCGACTGACTTTCACCCGGCGCTTGGCTACATGCCGGAAACGGACGTGCATTCCACCTGGCTGAATCTCAATCACCGGCAGCGCTATGACACAGGGCCTGTGCTGGAGAGGATATGGTTCGGTCAGTTGAGCCAGGGAGCCGCCTCCACTGCTCGGCGCTGGCATGCCGGCGTGGATCGGTTCGTGAACCGCCGCGATCAGCGCGCGCTGTGGCTTGGCGCGGGGGCGGGCTCTCGCGACGGTTTCGCAGAGTACACTCTGTCGACAACCGCCGAATGGTGCAATCGCGATATATACCGGAACGGCAGCTTCGCGGTGAGCTACGGAGAGCGCCTGCGTCAGCCCTACCGGTACGCATCGCTCTCCGCGGGCAGGCAACTCGCGGACCGCTTCTCGGCGCGACTGACGGCCGAGCGCGCCTATTCGAGCGAGCTGAACGAGAATGGGAAGCCGACCCCGCCGTCATCGCGCCAGCAATACGTGCTGGGGCTGACCTATGATATGACCTGGGAGAAATCGGTCGGCGCGCGGCTCGTCAAGCGAGACGACGGCACGAACTGGTACATGGCCTATCGCCAGAAGGTGCGCTCCGGCGCGGATGTATGGATGATCGTTGGCGACCCGAACGCGCCGCGGTTCACCCGGCGGCTGGCTGTGAAGCTAGTGAGAGTATTCTAGCGCTGGAAGGGGAAGCTGCCCGCGGCGACAAGATACGCGGGGCGGTTCCATCGCCGCTCGACACCCGCAGACCCACCCACTCCAATCTCAACTCGGCATCCTTCTCCATCCTCGGCCTCGCAGCACAGGGATATGCATGAGAGCCGAGAATACCACGCTGTATTGGGGCTCTCGAAGCCAGACGGGTTTTCGGACAGGACGCGCCTCCGGCACCCCGACCGTGCGCGGGCCTCGGGCCCGCAAAAGGTCGAGCGCGGGCATGATCCTGCTGAGGCTGTTGCCAAGGCTGGCCCCGGCTCTGACAGCGCCAGGTGGCGACCAGTCGCAAAACAGCTCGAACAGCAATCTCACGACACTGATCTGCAGAGAGGTCAGCCAGTGTGGGCGGTCCTCCTCAAGCTCCTCCCCACTGACGTTCCTGACATCCGGAAAGGATCACCCCCACCTAATGGCGTTCGCACAAAGAAGTAACGTGCGAACGCCGCTCTGGGGCCGTCTGGGCAGTTGCCTGAGCTTCGCCCCCTTACTTCTTTGGGCGAAGCTCAGTAGATCCCATCGTGCTGCTCAACTTTCAGGATAGTGGGCCTGTCGTAGACATGCGCCTTGACGTGGATGGGAGTTGACGGGGATAGATAGTGCTCCAGCCGTCTGGCCTTGGTGACGCGATCAACACCCAGATCAACTGAGTCGAACCTTCGCATGGCTCACCAATCCTAGGAAGGAGCGTCCGGGTACTTCTGGCGGCGGTATTCGGCAGCGAACTCGCTTCCATCATAGGCGACTGCAGAGGCCTCGAGTTCCGCCAACATCACCTCGCGGTCTCCCTCTTCCCACGAGAGCTTGGCGGCCAGAGCACAGAGTTCAGGCTCCACCAGATCACCCATCGGAACCGGGGCCTCAGGCTGGGTTCTGGCGAGGCAGGGGAGCAGGGCTTCCAGCAGGGCGCGGTAGAGGGCACCCGAGTCCACTATGAACTGTCTCACTGTGCGCTCACTGATGATCGTGGCATAGAATGGCAGCCACTCGCCGGTAACTCCCACCGCGATCACGCCCATCCTGCCGTCGCGCCATTTCACCTGAACGCGGCGCTGCCGGACGCCGCCCAGGTGGCGAACGCTGACCGCGCCCGGCCCCAGAATGCCGCTCAGCAGAGAGTAGGCGTGTATCCCATAGTTGAACTCATCCACCCCGCAGCCGCAGAACACAGTGTGCGGAACGCCGCGCTCATCCTCGGGAGAGGCCAAGTATGCCGCCACTTCTCTGCAGAACCGAAGTGACGACCCGCCAGTGATGCGCTCGCCTGCATCGGCCAGCCGCTGGAGTTCGCGGATGTCGGCGACGTTCCCGGCGAGCGGCTTGTCCAGGAGCACGGACTTGCGAGCCTCAAGGAACGGCCGTGCCTTCGCCAGGTGCGTGTCCCAGTCACATCCGTGGACGACGGCGCAGTCTACATCGGCGGCCATAGCGGCGAGCGTGCAGTAGACTCGTGGTATCCCGTGTTCCTGCGCGAATCGCTCAGCATACCCGGCTGGATGAACGGAGCCGCCGTCCCACACTCCGACGATCTCGTGACCCAGCTCACGCTCGATGGCAATCCAGGCTGCCGGGTGCGAGGTATCAAGATCGACGACGCCGATCCTCACTGCTGCCCTCCTACCAGCTCCACTCGTTCCTTGATCTTCTGGAGGCGTCCACGCCAACGTGCGCGAAGCCTGACGATCTCCTCCGGATGCCGGAATCCCTCAATCCGTCGGTTCGCCGCAGCACATGCAGACGTACGGTGTAGGTGGGCACGAGCTTCGCGCGCTGGTCTGGTCGTCCTTGCCACTCTCGCCGGGCCGCCGGCCGCAACCCCGGTCTGGACCTGACCGTCGCCTCCTGTGCTGCCGCATCGTGCCAGCGCCTGCTGCAATGCGCGCAGCACAATTGCACCCGGCTCTTGATTCCGGATTCTTTCCGAAACTCCCCCCGCCGCGCGGTGGCGTGTGTAGCACGGGTGATGGATAACGTCTCCCCGGGATGGCTGGGCAGGCATGTTGGACCGAGGTTGACCGGGCTCGATTCCGTCTCTGCATGTCAACCGGCGATGAAGCCACAGGGCGAGGCCGGTGTGGCGCTGCCGGAGTTGGCCGGCATGGCACCCTGGGCCTGCATGCGGGTTGCCAATCCCACATAGGCCCAACTGGGATCGGCGCCTGATCGGAAGGCATTGGCTGCCCTCGGCTAAGGAAGACGGCGAAGCGAGGTCGGGACCTCTCCGGGCCGGTTCCAGGAGGCCGTGACATGCACCCGCGGCACCACCGCGGTGGAAGCGCAGCCCCGCGTTTCAGCAGGAACGAACTACTGCGAAGCAACCGCGTGCCCCGACGCAGCCCCACCATTCGCGTGCACGCAACTCGCCTCCCTACTCGGTTCCGCACGGCTCTGCAGTCCAGCATCTGGACCACCTCGTAGACATTCGCGCACACTGCCGCTGCTCGGCCGTGACCTTCCATCAAGAATCCATACTGGCTCCACAGAGGCGCGAAACTCGGCGGGTATCGTCTTGTAGACGCTAGCATAGAGAGTACACATTGGTCCCAGTGAGGACAGAAGAGGATGGTGGGAGAGATGTGGAACAGATCGGGTCACACGGTTCGCAGATGCTCCCTCACATCAGTCCTCCTGGCCAGCCTCGCGCTCCTGCCGTCATTCGCATGGGCAGCCCGCGAAGACCCAAAGGCTGACCGGGGAGAGCACAGGCAGCAGACACAGGCACAGCACGCCGCCCGGGGCCAGCAGACGCCGGCTCAGCCGCCGGCGGCAGGCCGGGCCAACGCTTCTCAGCGGCGGGCGAGCGGCAACCTCCTGGTAGCGCCCGCCGCGGCAGCCCCAACGGTTCGGATCAACAAAGGGAACACTGCCGCGCGAATTCCGTCCCAACCTCGTGGGGCTTCAGCGCTTAGCCAGAGCTCGGTGCCGCGCGCCAACCCCTACCAGAACTACCGCCAGCCGGACCAGCGCACCGCAGCGCCGCAAGCTGGCCCGGCCGACCGGCGCATCACCACGCCGGAGCAGCGGCAGGGCAGTCGCTCCGGCCTCCCCGCCCTCCCGCAGGCCCAACCTCGCAACCAGCCCGCGCCGGCCAGCCCCGATCCTTATGGGCTTCGCCGGACGCCCGCGGGAGTGAGCACGGGGCAGGCCCGTTCGCTCCGGACGAGCCCGGTCGGGCCTCCGTCCTCCGGCGCGTCGCCAGAGCGACAGCCTTCGGTGGTGCGATCGCCAGAGGAACGCGGAGGCACGCGGGAGCAGATGCCAACGCCGGTCCGGAAGCCGCAGAGCGGGCAGAGCGCAGTTGCTGACCACGGCGCCGCTGTGAGTCCGACCAAACCGGAAACGGGAGTGCGGCGCCTAGTAGTGCCGGAGGCGAGTTTCCGTGGTCCCGGGAGCGAATCGAGGGTGCGAATAGTGGCTCCCGAGGAAGGGAAGCGGGTGCCGGCGCGGCTGCAAGACTGGGTGCGCAAGCAGAACACTCAGACGGGCCGTGCGGACAGCACGCGCCCGCTCGTTGACGTGGTCGGCAACCCCGTGCCCAAAGATGCGGTGCTGCTGAACCGGAACACGATCAGCAACATCACCATCAACTACACCAGGATCGTCAGCAACTTCGGGACGCCGGGGTTCTCGTATGTGGTGGCCCCGGGCGCGGTGTGGCGCGGCGGCTTCTTCCAGAACACGCGCCACCACACCGTGGTCGTGCTCAACTTCTTCTACCCGTTCTACTACTCCGACCCGTACTTTGCAGGGTTCCTCTATCCCGGGTACTACCCGTCTGTCTACGCCTACTTCGGCTGGTGCCCGGGCTGGGTCTACCCGCAGCGGGTCTACTACGCGCCCGCAGACTACGTCTACGTCCCGGCGACGCCCTACCGTTACTACGGCAGTGGCTACCGGCTCGACTACACCGGTGCAGAGCGCGCGATCTCGGATGTCCGCAGAGCGTGGCTGGACAGCGATACTGGGCCGCTGGCCGCTCACCTCACGGACCAGATAGACATCCGAATCTACTTCGACGGGGAGTACAGCTACACGACCACGGCCGACGACTTCTACGCCATGACGCTGGATACGCTCTCCACGACCCGGACGCTGGCGGTGGACTTCGCCGATCCGATCTGGATCTCCAGCCAAGAGGTCTTCTACACCGGACGCCAGGTGTTCGATGACCCTGACGGCGAACGGCACACGGTCTATGTGTCGTTCCGGTTCAGGAAGCTCGGCGCCGACTGGTATCTCGTGGCGCTCGGCACCTCGAGGAATCCCATCGAGCACCAGTACATGGACTTCCGGTACAGCAACAGTTGATGCAGGCCGTCGGTCAGTGGCGCCGGACCCGTGTTCTCTCTAGCAACCCCATCCCGGCGCCCTGATCGGCGGCGCAGGTCCATGGCAGCACGAGCCGCGGGCGTTGAGTAGGGTTGGTGGAAGCCGCCAGATTGCAGGGGACGCACAGCACGGCCACGGTGGGCCGGCCCGCCGCTCCAGTCAGAGCGGCCACGTGATGCCCTCTTGCCCGTACTGGCATACTCGGATAGCGGCACTCCCGAGACTGGGGACAAGGTAACGATGCCACCGCTCGCCCTTCCGTTGACACCAGTAAGCCGGCGTTTCGTGGCCCGCATGCAGGGCTCCGCATGAGCCCGGGGAATCCCACTGCCAGCGACAGGCGCTTCGTCTGAGGCCTGCAGCGCGAGCCGCAGACTGGATCCTCATGCGCCTGGGACAGGGAGATCACCGAAATATGAGTTCGGAGCTGCGTGCCGGAGTAGCCAAGATCAGTATCACTCCTCCCGTCGGCATACCCATGGCGGGATACGCCGAGCGGGACCGCCCAAGCGAGGGCATTCTCGATCCACTCTATGCCTATGCCATCACCGTCGAGCAGGGGGACACAGCCTGCGGACTCGTGGTGGGTGACCTGATAGGTTTTCCAGCAGAGGTGACGGCTGAGATCAGAGGACGGGTCGAGCACCTGTGCGGACTGCCACCGAGCAATGTGTTCGCGTCCGCAACCCACACGCATTGGGGACCCGAGATCAGATTGGCCCATGTCCCTGATAGACTTGTCGAGACGGTGTCACGAGAGTATCCGGCGGTGTTGAGTCAGCTGGCGGCCAGCGCGCTCGCCGAGGCCTGGAGGA
Organism: uncultured Armatimonadota bacterium; assembly: GCA_963716175.1. Lineage (GTDB taxonomy): Bacteria > Armatimonadota > Hebobacteria > Hebobacterales > Hebobacteraceae > MFD04408-11. The sequence continues at coordinate 200,799 of OY970296.1, forward strand.
GGCGCGAGCCTGCGATCGCGCTGTGCGGGACGGGGGAAGCAGACTTGCTCAGCTTCAATCGCCGGCCAGTGGGGCCGGATGGCAAGGCCGTGATGAGCTGGCAAATGCCCCTGGACAAGGCCATCCTGGCCGCGCGGAGGGGCGCCGAACTGGCCAGCACCTGGGTGCGTGGCGGCGGACCGGGCCAGCGGCTCAGCGAACCGCTCGACGAATTGGGCGGGCTACGCGCGGGTGTGACTGACCCGACTGTGCCGGTCCTCAAGCTAGTTCGTCCCGACGGGTCGCCGCTGGCGGCTCTGTTCGCCTTCGCGTGTCACCCCGTATGCGGCGCCGGCTCTGAGGCGTTCTACCTCTACTCATTTGACTACCCGGGCCATGCCCGTCGCGTCCTCGAGACCGTGCTAGGGTGTCCCGCCATCTTCATGGCTGGGTGCTGCGGCGACCAGGTTCCACTCCGCAGGGATCAGGATGCTCGCAGACGCGTCGGACAGTCGCTCGGTGCCGAAGTCATCCGGGCATGGGAACTGATGGAGGGAGAGGGCATCGGGCCACTGCGCGTCTCAAGGCGCAGGGTGAGTGTGCCAGGTAGTGGCGCCTCCGCGAGCGGCGATGGCGTTGGACGGCAGGATCGCGAGGTCGAGTCGTGGTCTATGGCGCTTGGCGACGCCTGGGGCCTGGTTGGCCTCCCTGGCGAAGTGCTCGTGGAGATCGGACTCCAGATCAGGCAGGGGTCGCCGTTCGGGACTACGGCCGTGGTGGAACTGGGGCTGGATGATCCTGGCTATGTGCCGACTGACGCGGCCATTGAGGAAGGCGGCTACGAGCCATCGGGCTCGCCCTTCGGCAGGGGCACAGAGGCCGCGCTGGTCGGCGGGGGCCGAGCGGCACTCCGTGACGTGGCCCCTTGATGCGGCATCGCGAGCCAGCAGCAGGCGAAGCACCTAGAGGGCTCCGCCGAATGAAGTAACACGGCGAAGCTCAAGAAGCGGGCCAGACAGGCGCAGAGCGGTGTTCGCACATTACTTCCTTCTGCGAACATGATTGGGGCGCATTTCATAACCTATCTACTGGCTGGCCGCGCCACGCCCTCGCATGAAATGCGCCTGCCACTGCCTGACGTTGTGCACTGCTGTTTCATAACCTCCCCAGGGGAGGTTATGAAACAGCTTCTAGGCACGCGATCAGGGCTCGGCAGTATGCCGAGCCCTGATCGCCTGATTGAACTGCTGGTAACGTCTGCTCTTGTACCTACCACACTCTGACCATTTCCTATGTGCCTGTGCGTCACCCGGAGGGCCTCTGTCAACTGCAGGCCGTCCATTGGGCCGATATCGGCGCACGCTTGTCCGCTCCCTCGCGCTCTCGCAGGCTGACGACCACGCGCCATGATCCGGCGTTAGACACGGCCACCCGTCGCGAGGGCCACAACCACCCAGAGGCCGCTGTTCAGCAGATCCCCCATGATCATCCCGATCGCCAACGGCATTATCTTGCGATAGAGCCGAAGGCCTCCGTAGCGCACAGTGAGTAACCGCCACGCCCATCCCACGAAGAAGGGCATGTAGTACCAGTGCATGTCCCACGTGTTGGCCGCTAAGTAGCCGGCCGGATTCAGCGGCCACCACCAGAGGCGGAGGCGAAGCGCGCCGAGGAGAACGGTGACAGCGGCTCCGCTTAGCACTCCAATGACGCCGGAGACGTCCGGCCCACCCAGAGTCGCTAGCATTTCAGCGAGGTGTCGGGCGTCGCCTGGGGTCTGGCCCGCAGGCCAGGAGCCCCACTGACTCCCGAAGCCCATGCCGACGTATCCGTAATGGTAGAACCCGCTCATCAGAACGAAGATGCCGAGGCATAGCGAGAAAAGGAACCCGATCGCAATAGCTCCCGTCAGCCGCCGCGGGCTGATGCGAGCCGACTCAGCGATCTTCATGGTCTCGAGGGTTCCTGCCGTGCAGATATCAAGTGACTGCCCCTCAAAGGGCGAGTAGGCCCAGCGCGATGAGATCAATGTCACCAGCTCGCGCGGACGGAAGGCGGCGGTGCCGACGCCCATGGTCAGCGCGCTATCTACACCCAGCGGGATGTCCACGAACCCCAGGCCAGTCTCGGCGCGCAGGCGCGCCCATGTCAGGTAGAACGCGGCCATCACGACCACAAAGGCGATAGCGAAGACGAGGCGGCAGCCCGCCAGGTAGCAGAAGAGGACCAGGCCGCACATGCAGGCCGCGATGCCAATCAGAGCCCACCGATAGGGCAGCGGCTCCTCGGCATCACCTCCTCCCCTACCCCGGCCCGCTGCCACTCGCAAGGCGTGCGCGAGGTGTCGGCGCGCAATCCACAACGCCCAGAGGCCCAGCGCAAGCGTCGCCCCAAGGCCCTGGTGCATCGGCGCCGGGAAGGTGCTGTCATACCACTCCTCAGGGAGCCGAGGCGTGTTCCCGATCGTGATCGAGATGACGCTAAGCGCCAGCCGGACGAGCCAGAAGAACCAGCACGAGAATGAGAATGTCACCTGGCAGCAGGTAGGAGAGCGCGATCAGCCAGGGCGAGAGCACCAGGTCGATCTGGCCCAGCCCGGCAAGAGGCCCTACCTTCTGCCAGTACATGATCGGTGTGGGCCCCAGGGGAATCGCCGGCACCGACGGCACCCTGGTGGAGAGGCCGTCCAGGAAGCTGACGGCAAAGACAATCCCTGCCCCCAGCCAGAAGAGAGAGGAGCGCGGCAGCCCCGAGGGCCAATCCGCCCCCCCCTCGCCCGAGTCGCGCGCCACCTCCACCGGTACCTGGGCAAGAGGAAATGTCAGGCGCTCGTTGATCACCCACTGCCTCTGCAGCAGCAGCACGAGCCCCGCCGTCGCGCCGAACAGGCAGAGCAGAAACCCCGACCAAGCGAAAAGAGGCGTCCACCAGAGGGACCACGGCACCTTCGACTGTCCCTCGAAGAAGTCAGCTACCGCGCGGGTCCGTGGGCGCGAACCACGTGGGCACGTGCGGGAGGAGGATCTGTTCCCACGTCGGCTGTGCACGAGCCGCGTAGTAGTACACTATGCTCTTTGGCAGCATCCAGAACAGAATGCCGTGGCTGCTCAGCGGCCCCGCTACCATCAGCATGGAGTAGATCACGAGCAGCTCGCGTCGTGTGAAGCCGAAGCGCCGCAGGAAACGAGAGCCGCTCAAAGCAGCCAGGATGAACAGCACTACCGCGGGCGCGGTTGCGGGCACTCCACCGGTGAAATCGTACGTCTTGTACCAGCAGAGCTCGACGTAGAACCCGACCAGTGTGACAAGGACGAGCAGGACAAGCGCGGCCAGTACCGCGCGCGCAGTCACGCCGCCTGCGCGGTCTCTGGTGTCAGTCGCCGGCCTGCTCACGGCTCGGATCCAGCCTGGCAGTCTGCACAACAGGGCAGCGCCCCGGGGTCTTCAGGGGGGCAGCAGTTAGCAGCGATAGGCGACTCTGTGCACGCCCAACGGCCGCGCTCGCATCCAGGGCGATCACATCAGGCCCAACAACTTCCGCCCATTCTCCCATCCGATCCGGCTCCGAGCGGCCTCATCCAGGTCCGGGGCGAGCTCGAGCTTGAGCAGCGCTGGAGTGACGCACTTGAGTGGAGCGCCGGTGCCGAACACCATGCGTTCGGCCGCGATCTCAGCCGGCAGCTCGCACATGCCATCGCGGGCGCGGGAAAGCTCAAGGTAGAGATTCGGATAGCGGACAGAGCCGTCCTCGCCGAGCAGAGCATTGGCATAGAAGCAGGCCTCGGTCACGATCACCGTGGCCTCCGGCGCGGCCTCACAAAGAGCGGCGATGTCAGGAAGGTCGATAGTCTGCTCGGTATCGAACCAGTGACGCCCGCGTGGATCCACCACCCGATGCGGCACGAGCACCGGCATACCCAGGTCGGAGGCCGCTCTGGCGATGGCGAGGGCCTCGGGGCAGTCGAGCCGGTAGCCGTGATACTGGGGCGCCAGGCGCAGCGCCCGCAATCCCAGCTCCTGCCGACAGGCCGGCAGGTCTCGTTCCCAGGCAGCGTACATGGGGTTCAGCGTGGCGACGCCAACGAAGAAGTCGGCGTGGTCGGCAATGGCCTCTGCCAGCTCCACGTTGGCATCGTGGCAGTTCAGGTAGAAGAGGCCATGGGTATTCGCGGGTCGCGGCGCCGCCCATGCCTTTGGCTGTCAACAGCGCGCGCAGCTGGCAGGCGCTTTGATCTGGCACCTGGCGAAACGGCCAGTGGCCGATGGCAGTGTTGATATCGAAGAGCATCACACTCTCCTCCGCGCCAGGATGTCTTTCATGTTGCCAGCGAAGATGCGCTCCCGCTGCTCGTCGGTGAGATCGGCGTCCAGCACCTTACCCACCCCCTCTTCCATGCTCATATCGGTAGCGAAGAGCACGTGGTCGAGGCCGATGGCAGCCACGGTCTTGTCCACGATGCCAGCGTCGATAACAGTGCCGCTGATGTCCAGGTACAGGTTCGGAGGGCGGTTCTCGAGGTGGCGGAGGCACCATTCCCAGTCTCCTCCGCCCCCGATATGAGCCTCGATGAGCGTGGTGTCCGGGAACATGGCGGCCGCACGCACGAAATGCGAAGCATCGCTCAGACGAGGCTGCTGGGTCTGCGTCTCGGTGTCCCTTCCCTTACCAGCATGCATGAGCACCGGCACTTGCAGCTCCGCCGCCCGCTGCATGACAGGGGTCAGGGCGGGGTCGCAGATGCGGTACTGGTGATAGAGCTTGATGCCGACCATGCCCCCATCCACGATGCAGCGCTCGATCTCGCCCAGGGACTCGCGGGCATATCCGGGGTTGAGGAAGCAGAACCCGAGGAACCGCTCCGACATCGCCATCGCCTCGAGGGTTACGTTGTTCGCCAGCTGCGCTTCTTGCGGGGTCGGGGATTCGCTGGTCAGGGGGAACGAGGTGCAGAGGACGTCGATGCCGAGCTTCCCGGCCTGCCGCAGGGAGCGCTCGGCTTCCTCCCGATCCAGCTTACCTGTGGACCGCGAGAAGCCAGCGTCCGGATCGACGTCGGTGACATGGAAGTGCGCGTCGATACGCCTGGCCATCTGCCAGGCAAGGCTCGACCCCATAGCTGATCCTCCTGTCCGCTGCTCTCCGGCGTGATGCCGAGATGTCACGGGCGCTACAGCAGGGCCCTGTGCTGTTCGACGACCTTCCTGATGGCGAGCGCAACCTGCTGGATCACACCAGGGGCCGCTTCGATCCAGCCAGGCAGAGATAGAACCCGTCCTGCCAACCCCTCAGACACCGGGTAGTCGCCCTGCTGGTATCGCGGCAGCGGGATGTTCGCCGGGCCGGCGTGTCCCTTGCCCCACAGCCCTGGCAGGTCTTTGGTATAGATCGCTCGCAGATGCTCTAGCCCCCGGCCGCCGCCACCACCCATCGGCACGCCTTCAGCTTGCACCGCCCGACAGAAATCGGCCGCGGTCAGACCGCCCACCGCCTCGGGCTGATAGAGAAACCGCAGCCCGCCATATAGCTCCGAGGCTTTCGCCTTGGGGTAGTTATGCGCCAGCTCGATCCCGGGCATGCCGGCTATCGCCAAGGCAAGTTGATCTCGGTTCGCGGCATAGCGCTCCAGCCGATAGGGCAGCGTTTCCAGGGACACCTGTGCGATGGCCACCGCGAGCGGATGGGCGCGCCACTTCCAGCCCAGCAGCTGAAAGTCGAGTTGCTTATAGACGGGACTCGTCAGTTCCTCCATGGCGCCGGAGCGGTGCAGATGGCAGTAGATCAGCGCGCGCTCGTACAGCTCGCGATCATTGGTGGCGACGAGGCCTCCCTCTCCCGATGCCACGGGCTTGCCTCCGGGTGTTGACCCCTGCATGCTGAAACAGGCGATATGGCCCAGGTTACCGATCTTGGTCCCACCCCACTCGCTGCCGTGGGCATGGGCAGCATCCTCCAGAAGCACCAGGCCTCGGCGCTTGCAGATATCGAGCAGCGCATCCATGTCGCAGACCCGGCCGCACGTATGGATGGGGTTGATCACCCGCGTCTTGGGGGTGATGCGCCGCTCGATGTCCGCCGGGTCGGCCAGCAGCGTCTTCGGATCTACCTCGCAGAAGACCGGCGTGGCACCCATATGCAGAGCGCCTGCATAGCTGCCGAGATAGCCGAGCGTGGGATGGATGAACTCGTCCCCCGCTCCCAGCCCGGCGGCGAAGAAGGCGCTGGCAATGGCGGTGTGGCCGTGGCTGGTGGCCAGCACGTACTTGCAGCCAATGAACGCCTTGAACTCCTCCTCAAACTGCCGGGGCAGGCCCTCGCCTGACCCCGACAGGTAGCCCTCCTCGATCAGCTCACATACCGCCGTCTTCTCCTTCTCCACCGGCCGGCGCCACTGCTCCTGCGTATCGACAGTGACCGCCGGGCTCCCTCCCAGCATCGCCAACTTCGTGTTCATCGCGGCTCCTTTCGGCAGTCCCACGCGCCCCGTAACCTGCATCCGCGGCTCCGCGCTCTCATCGGCCAGGCCTGCTCTGTGTAGGCCGGAGGCAGGCCGCGCTTCGATTGCCGTCATACGCACCTGCTTGACGAGACCGAGGCGTCCAACGAGGACGCTAGGCCGGTCCGTCCCGGAGTGCGGCAATGAGGTCAGCGGAATTGAACACGTAGCCGAAGTGGAGGCCGACCCGCCAGAGAGCGATCTGCTTGCCAATCTCATGGCGAGCGGTCTCCCGGTTTTCCACCGCGGTGACGGCGTCGCGCACGGCACTGCAGGTATAGCCGAGGCGGCTCATATCGAGCATTCCGCCGGGGCTCATGAGCAGGCACCAGTTGATCGCGAACCCGCAGTAGATGAGGTGCCAGATGCCGCCCTCACGGCAGACCGCGTTCAGCTGGTGCGCGTCGACGACCAACGGTTCTTCGTCGCGCGGCTTCATCTCCGCGGGGATGTCGACATAGCGCCAGCCGGCCTCGATATCGGGCATGTTATGCGCGCCCTGGGTGAGCGCTGGCCAGTCGCGCTGCCACGCCTCGCGGGCGGTTGTGTTGGGTGCGCCCGGGGGTGGCTTCGGCGACTCGCCCGCGAGTTGCTGCGTGACAGTGTAGCCAGGGTAGCGGTCAGCGTAATCGCTGGTGCCGACGTGGATGACGGGCAGCCCCCCGGAGCGAGCGGCTGCGAGCAGCGGCGGCATCACCTCGCGGGTGATCCGAAGGGCACGCGGCAGGTACTCCACCACGCGGTACCAGCCGACGTAGGGAGAGTCAGGCCCAAAAGGCAAGCGATCATCCAGCCCGGGATTCCAGAAGTGCATGCAAACCAGGGCCGACTCATTCGTCGGCACTTCCACGACATGCCGGCTCCAGCCATGAAACGACTCAGCGGGCACTTCGGCGGTGAGATCGGCATCATGCTGGCGGTAGAACTGGGCGGTCAGTCTCACGGCATATCCTCTCCTTCATGGTTGCTGCAGCTGTCCGAAGGGAGCACCGGCGGCGGCCTTCAACGCCACCACTGCGAATCCCTTGGGGCGCTAGCTTCTCACGAGCGGGGCAGTCTGGATCATGGCCATGCTCTTACAGGACTCTGCCGAGGGACTATTGGGAACTGACCGCCCTCCGCTCGGTCCTCTCCGTGGCGCCAGCTCGCTTGCCAACCGGCCTGAACTCGCTCCATGTATTCATGACGCCGATGAAGCTGCTGGCATGCTCCATGACCGCCATTGTCGGCTGAGGCCGATCTCTTCCCGGGCGGAGCTTGATGACCCGGCGGAAGGGCGGCCTGATCGGGATAATCCCGAAGTCCTCGGCCTGCGCACGGCGGATAGCGCGCAAAGCACCCTCACGGATGAGCCGGCGGGCGCGCTCGGGATGGAGGTGGCGAGCCGAATCCACGTACCGGCCGTACGCCTCCTCGTTCAAGTCCTCGCCCGTGCCGGGTTTGAGACCCTGTTTGACCGCGACAGCCTCGATGCCGGGAACGAGTGCCTGGGCCTCCCTGGCGAAGGCTAAGTCGCCCGAGCCAAAGATGGCACGCACCCCCAACTCGCTAGCGCACATGCTCATTTCCCCGAATTCGCCTATGGATATGCCGTTGACTGACTCATCAATGTAGGCCAAGCTCTGGGTATGGCAGAGGTGCCCATATGGGGTGCAGGCTTTCGCGTGCTGTCCCACCCAGACGATGAAATCGTAAGATCCGTCCAGGCAGCCAGGCCATGGCAGATCGCCCGAGCCCCGGGACAGCTCAACCCGCGGGTCCAGCAACTTGACATTGATACCACCCGGCCCGTGCCCGTCTGAGACGTGAATCTCAGTCGCGCCGCCCTCGAGCAGACCGTCCACTGCAGCGTTGATCTCGAGGGTGAGGAACTCCTTTCCCACCTCATAGTAAGGCGCTCCCTGATCGGTCCACTCGTGGAAGTTCAACACGCCTGCGACACCTTCCAGATCCGTCACGAGGTAGACTTTCATTGGGTAGTCTTTCCAGGCCGGCATTCCGGGAGAGTAAGCCATTGGCCACGGCTAGTCGAGCCCGTAGCCAAAACCGTACTTGGCGGAGACAGTCACGGGCAGCCTGCCCCGGGCCGGCACCTCGCCGAAGAGCACGCGGACCGCCGCCTCCGCCGCGCCCGCGTCGTCGGAGTACGTGGTCAGGCAGAGGGGCGCCTCCGGGAACTCGGCGATCACGTAAGGGCTGCCCAGCACGCACAGACACAGGTGCTTGCCTGCGGCCAGGACCTTCTTCGCGAACTCAACCTGCCCTCCGGCCACCTGTGCAGAGAGCAGCTTGTAGCTCTGAACCCTTGGGGCAGGGGCGAACACCACGATCTCGCTGCCCTGTGTCGAGGCCACGGCAGCGGCGATCTGAGAGGCGTCCGGCTCTTCATCCAGGACATGAGTTCCGACCCCATCAAGGCGCGCGGCGAACTCGCGGAAGAGCACTTCGCGGCTGCTGTACGCCATAGCGCCGAGGTCAGTCATGGGCTTGCCCTCTCCCTCCGCGCGCGTGCCAACCACGCAGACGCGGGGGCCCCGCTTCCTCAAGGGCAGCCCCTTCTTCTCGAGCAGTGTCACTGAGGACTCGAAGATGCAGCGCGCCAGAGCGACGTGCTCTGGCCGACGGAGCACTTCCCGCGCGGTCTCGGCCGTGAGTCGCTCTCGTTCAGGAAGCCCGACCCAGGCCTTAGCCTCCAGCACCCGGAGGACGGCAGCATCCAGCAGCTCCATGGGGATGGTTCCATCGTTCACAGCATCAAGCAAGGCCCGGAAAGATGGCATGGGCGGCTCATCATAGTCCTGCAGCAGGATGTCGTGACCGGCGCTGAACGTCCGCACTAGGCTCTCGGCAACCGGGAAGTTGCTCTTGATCGCTCTCATCGTCAGGCTGTCGGAGACGATCAGTCCCTCGAACCCCATGTCTGTGCGGAGCAGGTCGTGGATGCATCGCCGCGAGAATGTCGCGGGGATAGTCGTGTTGCTGTCGAGGGCGGGAAACGCCAAGTGGACCGTCATCACGCCGCGCAGACCGGCGGGGATGAGGTGCCGGTACGGGTAGAGTTCGACGGCTTCCAGCCGCTCCCGGCGGTGCGGCACCGTTCCGAGCGTCCGATGGGTATCGAAGTCCGTATCTCCATGCCCAGGGAAGTGCTTGGCATTGGGAATCACCCTCTCGGCCTGCATCCCGCGGACAACGGCCAGTGCCATCTCGGTCACCAACTCGGGCTGGTCACCAAAAGAGCGGGTGGCGATGATCGGGTTGCGGGGGTTCGTGTTCACATCGACGCAGGGCTCCCAGACGAGATCCAAACCGACTGCCTTCGACTCTCGCGCAGCAGTCCGTCCGAACTGGTAGGCGAGGTCGGTGTTTCGTGCCGCACCCAGGGCCATGGCGCTGCCCGCCCCAGGAAGAGGGGAAGTGCCCCAGTGGGGCATCTCGTGCGCCCATCCGCCGAGGAACAACACCGGAATCGGAGAGGCGCCCTGGAGAGCGTTCATGAACTCGAGTGCGGTGTCGAGCTCACTCATCCCCTGGTAGTAGAGCGGTGCGACGCAGCCCACGAGTCCCTTGCCCGCCATGGCGATGGTCTCGTCCGCCCACTTCGATGCCCGGCAGCAGATGACCTGGCCGACCTTCTCCTGCAGCGTCATTGCGGCAAAAGTACGAGAGACCCAGTCGTGCATTGAGGAACCTCTCGCCAGCCGTGCTGGCAGCGGACAATATCCAGTGCGGCGTGAAGGTTAACCGCTCCGCCACGTCGTAATGCTACTTATGTGTGCATCAGCCAGACCGCCTGGATGATGATAGCACCGAGCGAGAGTGCTGTGAAGAGCTGATACGCGTCGAAGGATACCCGAGTTCCGAGCGGCCGGATTCCAGATCCAGGCGCGGAGAGGAGGTGAGAACAACCGGCGCGTAGGCCTCTCGATTGTCTTGCAGCGCAACCGTTGGCCCGCGAGGAGGGAGACGCTATGAGCGCGAGACGTAAGGGATTCACTCTGATCGAGCTGCTGGTGGTGATCGCGATCATCGCGATTCTGGCCGCCATGCTGTTCCCCGTGTTTGCGCGGGCGCGCGAATCGGCCCGCAAGATTCAATGCCTGTCGAACGTCAAGAACATCGCCATGGCGGTGCAGATGTACTTGTCTGACTACGACCGGTTCCCACCCGGTGAGCACAATGCAAACGTCCTCCAGTGGCTCACGGACAAGCAGGGGTGCTGTGATCGAGGCATAGCTTGCCGCGCCACTCAGATGAATCCCTACCTGCGATGGCCGGTGATCCTGGACGAATATGTGAAGAACCGGGACGTGTGGCGCTGCCCGAGCGCAGCGAACTGGTTGTCGTACGGGATCAACTGGGCCTATGGGACCGGCAATTGGTTCCAATATACGGTGGATACCTGGGACACGTGCCGCCTCCAGCCGTGCTCTCGGCCTTACCCGACGGGATGGGGTGGCACCGTCACCGACTCGATCACACAAGGCGCGTGCGCGGGAGAGCCCACCGGAGGCTTGGCGCATGCCATCGGGTCTCCGGCCGGGCTGGTGGACATGAAGACCAGCCAGATGGAAGATCCTGTGAAATATGTGGTTGCCGCCGACGCCGGGCAGATGGCCGACGATCTCGAGCGCACGTCCTTCGTGGCCTACCCGGACATGTGCCGCATAGATCACGAGGCCTGTGATCCCACCTGCGGTTACGACTGGGTGAACTGCCCTGATACCCAGAACTGCGGCGGAGGGATGGGAGTCTGGCAGTGGGGCACCGACGTCCAGTACCGCAAAACGCACGGCAAGCCCCGCCACCTGGGTGGCTCGAACCTCGGGTTCGCGGACGGCCATGCCACATGGATGCCTTCCGAGGAGATCTTGTTTGATGGCCAGAATGCCTCCGGCTATGGTCATGGCCCGAACCGGATCATGAACCTGGAGTGCTGCTTTGTTGACGTGAAGCAGGGATACTGAAGGTTTGCTCGCACGCTGTGAAGATAGCTCGTGGAATGAGGCGGAGCGCCCTCGGGCGCTCCGCCTACGTAGAGAAGGCTTCTCAGAGCATCGGGAGTATGTGGGACGTATGGCTCTTCAGACATGGGTTGTGCTTGCGGTGCTCGTCGCTATCGGCGCGCCTGTAGCCCCGGCTGACACGGTGAGGCACCCGGTCTATCCCAGCGACATCTCGTCAGAGGAGGCCCAGACGATGGCTGCCGAGCTCGTCCGATATGTCAATATGCCGGAGGCCGCGCTTCGCTCACTGGTACCGAAGCAATCCGGCCTCTACTTCTGCGGGTGCCCGAACTGCGAAGGCGGAACGCAAGAGGGCAACATGGAGTGGTCGCCTGGCGACCCCGAGCACGTGCACTGCAAGAGCTGCGGGCATGTCTACCCCTCACCAAACTACCCGATGACGCACGAGGTGCGCGTGAAGTCGCCGCGCGGCGAGGAGCACGTCTACCGCTATCATCAGGATCCCAGAGGTCGGCAGTACTTCTTCGAGGCGCGCATCTGGTATGCGAAGATCCACTACTATGATGGCGTGGCGCTGCGCCTTGCCCAGGTCTACGACGCCACCAGGGATGAGCGGTATGCGCGGGCGGCGGCCGTGCTGCTGGACCAGTATGCGCATGTCGTGCCGGGATACGTGCCGAAGTTCGACTACCCGTTCCGGGCCAAGCAGTTCTTCGGCGCAGAGGTGAAGCCGCCGTACCCGGTGACGCCCTACCGCGCCTCGCGCTACTCCTGGTGGGCCTACATGGATGTTCCCGACGAGCTAGCGCTGGCCTACGACCTGATCGCGAGCAGCACCGCGCTCGACAGCGAAATGCGCGCCCGTATCGAGCGCGATCTGATCCGCGGCTCGGTCGATTGGGTTCTGCTCAATCCAGAGCAGCTCACCAATATGGCGCCCGGGGTGTGGCAGAGCATGGTCCAGGCCGGGCGCATCGTAGGCGAACCCGATTACATCCACGATGCGGTCGAGCGCGCCAGACGATTCCTTTGCGAGCAGTTCTTCTATGATCACTTCTGGCGGGAGGGGTCGCCTTCGTATCATCTTCAGTCAGTGGAGTACCTGCAGTCGGCGCTGGACATGATGAAAGGGTATTCGGACCCGGCCGGCTATGTCTCACCGAGAGATGGTCAGCACTATGAGAATCTGGACCCCGACTCTCTTTTCCCCGAGCTGCCCAAGGCGCGCGCGGTGGCGGAACTGATGCGCCTGCCCGATGGCCGCTACGCGCCGGTGCACGACACCTGGTGGACCCACAAGGGAGAACCGCTGCAGAAGTCGGAGCCGCACCTACTGCCCGCGATGGGATACGCAATCCTCGGTTCGGGGACGGGGAAGGACCAAGTGCAGGTGCACCTCGCGTCCTCCGGCGGCTATGGCCACGAGCACATGGACAATCTCGCCATGCTGCTCTGGGCCAACGGCCGTGAGGTGTTCTCCGATCTGGGCTACACCCACACCAAGGACCGCGCCTGGACAATCTGTTCGGCAGGCCACAACACGGTGCTCATCGATCAGCGCGATCAGCACGCCGGCGCCGGGACCGATGGCAATCTGCTGCTCTGGGGCAAGGGGCACCTCTCCTCGGTGGTCGAAGCGGACGGCCGGGCGGCCTGCCCGCAGGCCTCGGTGTACCGCCGCTTGCTGGCGCTGGTTGAGCGGCCGGGCGGCCTGCCGTTTGTAGTGGACATCTTCCGGGTCTCAGGCGGCGAGGTGCACGACTGGTTCCTGCACGGCAATGCGGACGAGGACACGGAGTTGCAGTTCGGCCTGGTGATGCAGCCGTTCGGAGGGAGCCTGATCCCCGTGGGCTTCACCTTCTTGCCACCGGAGAATGAAGGCGACTTCCGCATGTTCAGCGACGCGGCCTCACCCGGCCTCTATGGCTACCTCCGCGATCTGCGGGAGGCGCCAGCCGACGGCGCGTGGCATGCCGACTTTGTGAGTCCCGACGGAGCCACCAGTCGTCTGATCATGGTCGGCGCACCCGGCACCGAAGTGTTCAGCGGGCGCGACCCCTCGGTGCGCCGCGCCAGAGACGACGACAGCAAGCTGGCTCAATTCACGCGGCCCTTCGTGATGGCCCGTCGGAAGGCGGCGGGGAAGCAGTCAGTGTTCGCCGCCGTGTTGGATCCCGCGGCCGGGCAGGCCGGTCGCGCAGTGACGGAGGTGACGCCACTGCTGGTTGATGATCAAGCCGTGGTGTTGCACATCACGTCTCCGGCCAGCACCTATCTCGTGGCCACCTGCATTGATCCCGCGCGGCAAGTCACGTGCGAGAGCCCGGAGGGACAGGTCGTGTTCCAGGGGCGCTATGCTCTCCTGCGGCGGGGCGGCCGTTCGGTGGCGGCGGAATCGCTGGGCGCATCCAAGATCGCGTGGGGCAGCGCGAGCTTTGCGGGCGCCGGCCGGCTGGAAGGGCGAGTGCTCTCCGTCTCAGCTGATGCGCTGGAGATCACGGCCAACGCGGCCGACGTAGCGGACCCGGCGAATCAGATGGTGATCATCACTCACGGCGACGGCACCAGCCACGGCTACCAGATCGCGCGTGCTGAGCGCAGTGGGCCGGATAGCGCGAAGCTGTTCCTGGCCGCTACCGGCTTCGAATACGATCCAGAGAGGAAGTTGACCCGTTTCACCTCCTTCCCCCTGAGTGAGATCGCTGGCGAGAATCGCTTCAGCATCGACTTGATTCGCGAGGAGGAACATGCCATGAGATGAAGGCCGGTGCGGCTAGCCAACTGCGCCTCGGCCAGGCAGCGACGTTCGTCGTCGAGGAGGTGGACGCGGCCAGGTGCCCTTTTCCTGGGGATCTTCTTCACAGGGGGCAGGTACCCGTTCTGGAGCGTCAGCTCCCGGCAGAGCAGCCCCGCCACGGTGGCGATGACGGGCAGCCCCACCCAGCCCAGTCCTCGCTGGTCGACCTTTTCGCCCATCTTCTCTGCCTCCCAGACCAGGGTGGTAGCGAGTGCACGCAGTAGCATGAGATGGGCTATGTGGGGGCTCCGGGGGCTGGAGCAGTTCCCGGACAGGACGGGTTTTGGTACACTATGATCTCTGGCAGATACTGCGCAGGCAACATGCTGCGGCATCTCAGGCGTGCGCCGTCAGCTTGCCCGATCACCGAGGACGCGGATGTCGCAGGGGAGGAGGGCGTGTGTGTCGCTGTACGGCCGAATAGTGCGCACCACGGTGCTACCCCCGTACTTCCGGCTGCGCGGGTACGGAGAGCTACGTTGCCTCCGGGCAATGGAGGAGACGCAGTGGCTGTCGGCCTCGGAGACGCGCGAGCGGCAGTGGCGTGAGCTCCAGCGTCTGTTGAGCTACGCCTACGAGAACATCCCGTTCCACCGGGTGCGTTTGGGGGAAGCCGGGCTGTTGCCCGATGAGTTGGGTGATCCCGACGGCTTACTCAAGCTCCCGCTGCTCACGAGACGCGAGCTCCAGGAGCACGAGCAGGCACTGCGGACTCCCGATTGGCCCGAACGCGACTTGGTGCATGACTCCACCGGGGGATCTACAGGTGAGCCCGTACGGGTCTGCTTCTCCCGGGCGAGCTATGACCGTCGGGTGGCGTCCGCGTCCCGCAGTGATCGCTGGGCGGGTTGGGACTACGGGGAGCGGACGGCTCACTTGTGGGGACTCGACCCGAACCCAGGGGCAAGAAGCAGGCTGCGGCGAGTCCTGTCCCAGACGTACTGGGCTGTCAGACGCGAGAAGGTCTTCAATGCCTTCGCTCCCAGTGACCGCACGCTTGAAGCAACGACGCGGGATCTCATGCAGTTCCGACCACAGATGATCATCGCCTACCCAACGCGAGCCTACGAGGTGGCGCGCTTCATGGACGCCAACTCGCTCACCGGTCGCATTCGGCCGCGCGGTGTCATCACCTCCGGGGAGGCGCTCGAGGAGTACCACCGCCAGCAGATCCAGCGCGCATTTGGATGCAGCGTCTTCAATCGGTATGGATGCCGGGAGTTCTCGCTGATCGCTTCCGAGTGCGAGCAACACAGCGGCCTGCACATCAACTCCGATAACGTCTACGTGGAGTTCCTCCGCGACGACGGACGCCCCGCCGCGGCTGGCGAAACAGCCCGGCTCGTCATCACCGATCTCACCAACTACGCGATGCCTTTGATCCGCTACGTGATCGGGGACGCGGGGCAGTTCATGGCTGAGCAGTGCCCGTGCGGCCGCGGTATGCCCCTGATGCAGGTTGTGGGCCGATCCTGCGATACGGTGGTGGCCCCCGACGGCCGCCTCCTATCAGGCATCTTCTTTGGCCACTTGCTGAAGCACATCCATGGCGTGCGGCGCTTCCAGGTCCGACAGCCCGACCCCACGCACGTCGAGGTGCTATTGGTTCCCCAGGCATCCCCAGCAGCTATCAACGAGCAGGAGCTGCGATGGGCGCTCAGTCAGATCGTGCACGCTCTGAGATCGGGCGTCCAGGTGACTCACCGCTTTGTGGACGACATCCCCCTCACTCGTTCCGGCAAGCACCAGCTCGTGGTCTCAGACGTGCCCGTCACCTATGCCTGACGGTCGGAAAGCGGCCCTCCTAGCCGTAGGGTCCCAAAGCCTGTCACAGGCCTTTGGCTGTCGTGGCCAAGCGCCCATGGAACCGGCCGTGGTGGCCAGACGGGCACAGCGCCGCCATCGCTGTTCATCTCTAGCGTCACCGTTCCGCCTTTGCTATGGTCAGCCGGCCCACGGAGAGATTGCGGTCCTCCGGCGGACGGTACTCATCGTTGACATAGGCCAGCGCGATGCGGTGCACGCCCGCCTTCACCTGCGCGCTCGCTCGATAGGTCCGCCAGCCGCCGGTTCGAAGATCAGCGGTCGCCACCGCCGCTCCATCCACTCGCAGCTCGACCCGTGGGTAGATCCCGCCCAGTGGCGTGCCTGACGCCAGAATCGCGAAAACATAGCGTCCTTCGGACGCGAATTCGACCTCGGTCTCCAGCACGCCGTTCGTCGCCAGCGTGACGCCTTCCCCGGTCTCCTGGTGCAGCTCCGCGGTCACGGCCATCTGCGCGGCCGGAATCACCTCACCGGCCTCTGGCTCGAACTCACAGCCCAGGCCGGTGAGAAGCGCCCCGAGGTAGTGCGCGGCCTTGTCATCGTTCGACCCGGGGACATCCCACCGCACCTGGTCAGCCACCCACAGCCCTTTCCCCTCCGGCAGCGAGGTCAGCAGGCCCGGGTCGGTGTGGAAGATCAGGGCCGTAGGCGTGAGAGACGCCGGCGCCCAAGAGATCCAATCCACCCACAGATTTCGGTCTTCGGTGCCGATCTGCAGGTCGTTCACGAAGGCGACCTTCAGGACATGGTGGCCCGCGGGCAGATTCGCCACTGCGGACAACGTTCTCCAGTCCTGGAAGACCGACGCCGAGCCGACGGGCGAATCGTCCAGCGTGGTGACGACGCGTGCGTAGGCTCCCTGGGCCGGTGTGCCTCGGGCGCGGATGGCGATCTCGTAGAGGCCGGTGGCGGGAACGGTTATATCCGTCGCTAGTTCTCCGTTGGTGTAAAGAGCAAGGCACGCGCCGTCGGGCAGGGATTCCGTCTCCATCATCGGCGCTGACACTCGCATCCCCTCCGCTTCCACGCGAACCGTGGCGCCTGCCGCCCGGTAGGGCCGGGCGACAGGGAAGGCGGCGACGCCGGGCTGCAGCGACGGTGCCCCGAACTCGCTCTCAGGTGGGGGTCCGAACCAGGCCAGGTCTTGACTGCTGATCCCGGCGGCCGGACCGCTGCGGTCGCTTAGCTTCACCCAGCCATCGCAGCCCTCGGAGAGCGCCACCTCCTGGCGGAGCAGCTGGCGAGCTGTTCCGAGCGTCTCCGGCATCAGGCCGTGCAGCAGCACTCGCCCGCTCTGGCGCACGAACTGCTGCAGTTGCTGCCGCGCTGCGCCCGCCTGCGTGAGATCACTTACCAGCAGTTGGCCGAAGCGCGAAAGGGCGGTGGCGTCCTCCGGCAGCCGCAGCTGCTCATAGCGCAGCCCAATCGTAGTGAGAGCAGCCGCCGTGGTGTCGTCACACACCACTCCCGTCGCCCGGGCCGCAGCCTGCGGTCGGTCCGCGTAAGACAGCAGGTTCCGTACCACCCGGTCGGCGGCCGGCTCGATCCCATACTTCGCGGTGACGTCGAGC
The DNA here is from genome assembly GCA_963716175.1 of uncultured Armatimonadota bacterium. Classification (GTDB taxonomy): domain Bacteria; phylum Armatimonadota; class Hebobacteria; order Hebobacterales; family Hebobacteraceae; genus MFD04408-11. The sequence continues at coordinate 218,434 of OY970296.1, forward strand.
TGGCAGAGCAGCATGCGCCCCTTGCCCAATCGCAGCTCGGCCAGCCCAGTTGTCTCCAGCCCGCGCTCTCCCCCGCTGTGCACGAGCGGAAGGAGACCGCCCCAGTCCGGCTTCACTATCTCCCGTCGGGCGGCCAGGCCGTCAGGCGCCCAATGGCTGAGATCATCTGGTTCCAGCCCTTCGAGAACCGGGTGACCAGGGTGAGCGATGAAGCCCATTGTGGAATCATGATCGCTGAGCGCGAGAGGGATCAGCGAGGTGGGATAGGTAGTCTGCTCGAAGACTATGAGAACGCCTCCCGCGCGCACGAACGCGACCAGCTTGCCCAGGAAGGCATCGGTGCGACCCACCACGGTTCTCCCGGCGGCCTGGCTCCGGAAAGCTTGCTTGCCGATGACAGCGACGCTGACGCGCCGAAACGCCTCATCCGGCTCGCTCTCGGAGATCGGCAGGCAGGCGACGCCAAGCTGGCCTAACAGGCGCGTGGAATCGCCGACAGGATCGTACACAGCGACTCGATCCGGCAGGCCTGGCGCCGCACTCACCACCTTAGGCCGATCGTACACCTTCCATTCCTGGGACGCAGCGAAGCGCCGCTGCGATCCCTCCCACAGCTCGTAGGTGAGCCGAGCCCGCGTCCCGCCCTCGGCGATCTCGGAAACCGGGATGTCGACAGGGAGGCGCGTTCGCCCGGCCGCGGGGAGAGGGACCGACTGCGCGCCCTTCACTTCCCACGCTCCCGTGGCAGGCGCCAACCTCCAGCGCAGTTGCAGGTCGCGCGCTGTGCCGGAATCGTTGAACACCATGAAGGTGCGGAGCACGTGCGCGCCCGCGTAGACGCGCGTGCCCATCTCCCGCGGGAAGGCGGCGATGGGCTGGTAGGCCCGCCGGTGGGCCTCGGAGCCCACGTTCGGGAATCCGCCCATCTCCCACAGGTTCCACGGGCACATGCCGGCCACGCCCGCGTCGCGGGCCGCGATCACCTGCATCTCCCAGGCCGCCGCCTTGGCCTTGCGATGGTACTCCGAGACGTCCGGATACGCGGCATCGCCAAAGAACACGCTGGAGGCGTCCACTTCCCGCTCCGGCACCCACAGGAACTCCCCCAGGTAGAGCGGTTTGCTGCGGCTCCAGTGCCACGGTCGGTTCGGATAGCTGTCGGTCTGAATGGTCTGGTCGAACCAGTACGCCGTCTCGGGCCAGAGGTTCCACTTCGGGAACTCGTGCGGGTAGTGCAGGTTGATGATGTCAGCCTTGCCCATCGGATCCTCATCGCCCTCGAACATGATCGGCCGTGTCGGATCGAGGCCACGGATCACGTCTGCCAGCGCGGCGACGTTCTGCACGCCGCCGGGAACGGCGTCGCCTCCGCAGTCGAGCAGCTCGTTTTCCGCGCTCCAGACCACGATTGAGGGGTGATTGCGCTGCAGCTTGATCTGGGCGGCGAGGTGGGCGTGCGCATTCCGCCAGAACTCCGGCCGGGTCATCGCGTAGTTCGGCGACAGGCACCACAGCGCCGATTCCCAGATCAGCAGCATGCCAACCTTGTCCGCCGCCTCGTACCACTGCTCGGGCCAAGGCTGTGCGTGCAAGCGCATCGCGACACATCCCACCGACTTCGCCTGCGCGTAGGCCTGTGCGGGATCAGCGTCATATTCCGACATGGGGTGCGCGGCGGTGGCGAGCAGATTGATGGGCTGGCCGTTCAGGAGGAGCCGGTCTTTCTCTGTCCAGACCTCGCGGAATCCGAAGCGGACCTCCTGCACATCGCGGCCCGACTCCACCACCAGCGTGTAGAGATGAGGGTCGCCGGGTGACCAGAGCTGAGGATCGGCCCAATCCGCAGTCAGCGAGACCGCGGCACTCTTGCCCGCGGGGACTGTCACCGTTCCGGGCGCCAGCGCAGGCGCGGGACCTCCCTGTGACACCCGGGCTCTCACTGGCACTCGAACCGGGGCCGTGCCCGCGTTCTTCATGGTGACCTGGACGCGCAGCATGTGCTCTCGCACCGAGGTCGTCACAAACACATCATCCACCCATACCTGCGGCCGCGCCTCCAGAGACACGCTCTGCCAGATACCCACCTCGGAGCCATGGGAGCCGATGGGAGCGAGAATGCCGTCTTCCACCCAGGAAGCGAACTCAGCCCCGGGCGTGGGCGCAGTAGCCGTGGTCCCCGGTGCCAACAGCGAGGTCCAGTCCTCCGCCGCCACGAGCAGTTGGTTCTCTCCGCCTGGCACAAGGCAAGAGGTGATATCGCACTCTACTGGCTCGTATCCGCCCACATGGCGTCCCACCTCCGCCCGATTCACGAAGGCGCGATGACTGTACTTCACCCCTTGCAGCTTGAGCACGACCTGCCGGTCCGCCCAAGAGGTCGGCAGTGAGAATGATCGGCGGTACCACACACAGTGCGGGCCCTCCGGTCGCCACGGCAGCACCGAGGGTACCTGAACGGGCTGCCAGGCCGCGGCCGGACTCGGCGGCAAGGTCGGCTCCCCGTACGCGTACTCCCACTGTCCGTCCAGCGCGACTGACTCGCGCGCCCAGGCCACAGTCGTCACAGTACACGAGAGCAGGACTAGACTCACTATGCATCTCAGGGGCCAGTTCATATCTCGCCTCACGCTTTGCGGGTATGCGAACGGCCAGACGGCATCGCAGCAGACTTTGCCGTTACCCACCACTCCCCTGCATATCCCTGGCGAAACCGGCCACCGGTTCCGGTTCGAAGCGCGCGCTGATCTCGCCCCAACGGGAACTCCGTATGGGCGAAGGGCATTGGCACGTCGGGAAGCTGGTTGATGAGGGCTCGGAGACCGGGGATCATCGCTTCCCCTTCATGCACAGGGGCAGTACACCCACTCTTCAGTGTCGCGTCCACGCTTCCCTTGCGCCGAGCGCCTGGCGGTGCCAGATGCCCGTTCTTCCGATGCGGCAGGGTGTGGCTCACGGATCGCCCATCGGAGTGGCGAGGGGACCAGGGACGGGGGTCAGCGCAGGAGGACTACTGACATGCCGCCTTATGGGGCCGTTGCGACGGACCTCATCCTGCTGCCGCCGTCCTCCCATCAGGCGGATCCGCCGGGACCAGAACCGTCAGGGCCGAGCGCAGGAGGCCGACCTCCACCGGGGTCGTTCCGGCCGGATCGCCGTCCAACTGCAGCGGAGCCGGGGGCTCGCATTCGAACCGGAACTGACGCGCCCGCAGGTGTGCCACGCCGGGATGAGTGGAATGCCGGCCCCGCAGCACGGCGATAACCTGGCCGATGCGCTCGGCGGTAGACTGACCGCGGAAAAGGCAGAGGTCGAGCCAGCCATCATCAATGCGGGCCAGTGCGATCCGCCAGCCGTACGTGTACCTGGCGGCGTTGGCCACCACTGCCAGCCAGGCCTGGGCCTCAACCTGGCGACCGTCGGCCAAGATGCGGAATCGGCTGGGCGGGTAGCTAGGGAGGAGACGCAGCCCGCTGGTGACATACGCCAGGGAGCCCACGAGCCGCTTGACCGGCCTGGCCACGGCGCGCACCACAGCGGCGTCGAAGCCTATCCCCGCCATCAACGCGAAGGGCTGGCCATTAGCTATTCCGACGTCCACCCGGCGAGGTATCCCATCCCGCGCCACCGCAATCGCCGCATCCAGCTCGCGGGGAAGGCCCAGCTCGCGGGCCAGCACATTGACGGAGCCGACTGGAAGGATCGCTAGCGGCACCCCGGTCTCCACGAGCACCGGAAGCGCGGCGTGTATGGTGCCATCGCCGCCGGCTACGATTACTCGGACCTGCCCCTCGGGCTCGCGCCGGATTGCCTGTCGGAGCGCGTCGGCGACTGCGCCGACCACGCCGGCCGGGACCGCATGCGTTTCCAGGCCGGCGTCCTGCAGGCGCTGCGCCAGCCGCACCGGACCCGCTTCGCCGCCGATCCTGCCCGCGTTCGGATTGGCCACCAACAGAGCCTTCATCCACCCTCCACTTCGCGATGACTGGGAACGCCGGCGTAGTCGCGAGCGCGTACGCAGGACGCTGGTTGCGCCGCACGACCGGCGAGTGCCTTGACCGAGGTATGTCGGTCTATCGAGGCCCCCTCAAAGGTCACCACCCCCATCACGGGAGTGTCCACCGAACAGCAGGCATAGGGGAGAGAACGGCAACAGGACAGCATACCAGAACATGGCCGGGAGGATGCCGCAGAGGAGACCAGAAGTCAACCCCTGGTCGCGGCCGGGGCGATCGGATGATGCGTGGGAATCCTGGGCGATACGTCGGCTGAGGCCAGCCCTCAGGTCATTGCTCTGGCGCCGTGCGCCAGACAGCCACGCAGCGACGGCAACCAGGGCCAGCACAGCAATGGACGGACCAAAGCCGAGCAGCCACTCGCCGAATGGAACATGATACACTGAGCGGATGTGCACCGAGATGAGCCATGCCGTGCCAGGCGAGCGGGCGAGCCACTTGCCAAGCGACGTCACGGGGTTCATCAGGTCCAGCATCACTGCGGCGAACGCGCTGCCCAGAATCAACCGCCAGTGACTCTGCCGCCTCGTGATCCAGAACACCAGCGCGAGACCGATCAGGGCATCGGCCGCAACGATTGCCGCCTTCAGGGGTAATGCCCTGGGGTCTCTGAGGGACAGGTACGCGTGGGGCATAGCGTCGAGCAGGTAATGGCTGACGAACGCGAGCGGAAGCGCGATCCAGGCCCGGCGCGAGGACCTTCCTATCATCGCTCCCACTGCTATATGCGGCCCTGCCAACATCGCCATCCTCCTTGTCGCGCGCGTTCCTGGCGCCTGCAGAAGGCGGCATCACGACAGCTCAAGCACGACCACCTCCGGGTGTAGGAACCAGCGCGGTGGGTCAAAGCCCGGTGTTACCCCGCTCGTGACGTAGACCCAACCCCAAGGTTCTCTGAAGAGCCCAGAGAGATGCGATCGGCCATAGCGCGTGCCCGGTGGAAGCCCGTGACCAGTGAGGCGGTTGATTCCCCGCAACACGGGCCGAAAGGGCCCCACCATCCCGCCGTGGGTATGGCCGGAGATGATCAGCGCTGCTCGCTGGCCCCGCGGATCGAGCGCCGCGTCCGGGTTATGGGAAACCAGCACGATCGGAACGTTCTTCGGCACATTCCGATACGCGGCTTGCCAATCGACTTTGCCTGCCCAAAGGTCATTTATGGCCACCAGCGCCAGCCGCGTGTCTCCTTTGCGCAGCATCGCATCTTCGTTGACTAGCACCCGGATGCCGAGAGCCTCCAGCTCTCTTCGCACCGTTTTCGCGTCGGTCCAGTGCTCGTGATTGCCCTGAACCGCATAGACTCCCAGCGGGGCCTGCATCTCCTCGAACACGGCACGGATATGACGGATGCCGGGTTTGCCTGAGACGTAGTCACCCAACAGGATGATCGCATCCGGCCTCTGTCGCATGGCCTCCTGGACGGCCTCTCCGCGAGGCCCTTGCCGAAGCCGCCCATCGCGATGTGGAAGTCGCCCAAGACGGCGATTCGCAAGGGAGTGGGGATCCCTATGGGCACTCGTACGAAGCTCACGCGCAGCCGCCGCCCGACCACGAGGCCGGCGATCACGAAGGCGAGCAGAGCGGTGAAAACGATCCGACGCGCAGTGCGCTTGCGTGGGCTGGTCACGCTCCTTGCCATAGGAATCCTCCTCTCACTATCCACTCAGACCTGCCCATCTCGGCCTCCATCCTAGAGCGCATTTCATCACCTACCTGCGGCCTGGCCGCACCACGCCCTCGCATGAAATGCGCGGGCCACTGCCTGACGTTGTGCGGTGCTGTTTCGTAACCCTCCCTGGGAAGGTTATGAAACAGGTTCTAGTCATCTCAGCCTCTCCTCGAAGCGGGTGTAGAGGAGGCTGACCAATAGCAGGAGGAGACCCAGACCGAAGAAGGAGACGATGCGGTAGGGCTGCTCGAGGAAGCTGAGGTCAAAGACGAAGACTTTGACTATCGAGAGGTAGAGCAGGCCCATCGCGAACAGGCGCACTGGTCGGGCCCTGCGCCAGATCCCGACGGACAACCCCGCGGACGCGTAGACGCTCCAGAAGATTGACAGCGACAGCTGCTGGGCGCTGCTGCGCGCGGCTTCGGGCAGCCCGACCGAGCAGTACTGCCACATGTCAACGCTAACGAAGATGAGCGCCAGCGCGTTCGGGGCCAACGTCAGTATCGGTACCAGGGAGGCCTCGAGCTGGGAGATATCACCCTTTTTCTTCGAGAGCAGCCAGGCTGCGGCCGAGGTTGCGGCGATCACCGCCAGACCCGAGAGGAAGCGTGTGTTGAGGAAAAGGCGGAATGGCGCGGCCCCCAGCGTCAGGTCTATGAAGATCAGCTTTGCTGTCGCAAGCACCAGCAGACCCAAAGCGAAGGCGCGCAGAGGGAGGTTCCGCGACCTGAGCCCTGCCGCCAATGCACCCGCGCCCAGTACGCTCCAGAAGGCGGTGAGCGCAAGGTGCTGCGCGCCGAGCCGTCCGGGAGAGGGGATGATTATCCCAAGGTAAGCCCACAGGTCCACGCTGACGAACACCAGCGCCAGCAAGTTCGCAGCAACGATCAGCGCCGCAGGCAGCGAAGCTTCCCACTCGGAGACGAGATCGCGTCTTCGTGCCAGCAGCCACGCCGAGATCGAGGCCGCCGCGATCACGGCCGCACCGGAGAGGAAACGGGAGTTGAGCAATAGATGGAAGGGAACCGGTCTCAGCCAGAGATCCGCGGCCAGCGCCTTGACTGCAGCAAGGGACAAGAGGGCCAAGGCGAGGGCCCGCAATGGCGGGTTCCGCCGTTGCGTCCCTATCGCCAGAGCGCCTGCCGCGTACACACTCCAGAAGAGTGAGAGCGCGAAGTGCTGGGCGCTGACACGTCCGGCATAGGGAAGGGCTGCACCAAGGTAGAGCCAGAGGTCAAAGCTGATGAAGACTAGTGAGAGTAGATTTGCCGCGAGCCCAAACAGGGCGGCGACCACACTCTCCCACTGCGCGAGGTGGTTGCGTCCTCGCGCCAGCAGCCAGGCTGAGACCGAGGCCGCGGCAATCACAGCAGCACCAGAGAGGAAGCGGGTGTTGAGCAGCAGGCGGAGGGAAGCCGGGCTCAGCCAGAGATCCGCTGCCAACGCCTTCGCTGCCGCGAGCGAGAGCAGGACCACGGCAAGAACGCGCAGCGGGAGATTCCGCCTCCGGATTCCTACCGCCAGAGCGCCCGTGGCATACATGCTCCAGAAGAGCGAGAGGGCGAAGTGCTGGACGCTGAGACGGCCCGCATGAGGAAGGGTTACCCCAAGATAGAGCCACAGGTCGAAGCTGACGAAGACCAACGCGAACACGTTTGCCAGAAGGCCGAGCACTGTCGGAATCCCGGTCTCCCACTTTGCGAGAACGTTCCGCCCCCGTGTCAGCAGCCAGGCCGAGATCCCGGCCGCGGCTGTGACGGCGGCCCCTGACAACATGCGCGTGTTGAGCAGGAGATGGAAGGGAGCCGGACTCAGCCAGAGATCGCTAACTAGCGCTTTGGCCGCGGCAAGCGATAACAGCGCCAGAGCGAAGGCGCGGCAGAGGGAGGTTGCGCCTGCGGATTCCTATCGCAAAGGCGCTCCCGGCGAACGCGCTCCAGTACAAGCAGAGCGAGAAGTGCTGGATACTAGCACGCCCGGCATCAGGGAGAGTCGCGCCGAGGTAGAGCCAGAGGTCAAAGCTGACGAAGACCAGCGCGAACACGTTTGCCAGAAGGCCGAGCACTGTCGAAATCCCGGTCTCCCACTTTGCGAGAACGTTCCGCCCCCGCGTCAGCAGCCAGGCCGAGATCCCGGCCGCGGCTGTGACGGCGGCCCCTGAGAACAGGCGCGTGTTGAGCAGGAGATCGAAGGGAGCCGGACTCAGCCAGAGATCGCTAACTAGCGCTTTGACCGCGGCGAGCGACAGCAGCGCCAGAGCGAAGACGCGCAGAGGGAGGTTGCGCCTGCGGATTCCTATCGCAAAGGCGCTCCCGGCGAACGCGCTCCAGTACAAAGAGAGCGAGAAGTGCTGCGCGCTGAGACGGCCGGCCTCAGCCCAGGTTCGACCCGGAAGCGCCCATAGCTCTAGACTAGGGAAGATCACGGCATAGACGGTCGCCATCAGCAGGAAGAAAGCGGGCAGGGGCCTCTCATCCTCGGCTAGCGAGGCCCGCGCTCGCGACAGCAGCCACGACACGAGATAGGCCGCCGCGATCACTGCGGCCCCGGACAGCATGCGCTGGTTGAGAAACAGCGGAAGCGCCCTGGATAGGTCGAGATCCAGCATGAGCGCTTTGGCGCCAGCCAGAAGCAGCACGACTGTGCCGTACCAGCGCGTCCACAGGGACCTCGTCCTGATTCCGACGAACACAAGCGCAGCGGCTTCGAGTGCCCAAGCCACGGTGATGGCGCTGCCCTCGAGCTGGAGCGGGATAGCGACTGTGCCAAAGGTCAGGGCAAGAAACAGGTAGATGGACCGCCGGAGGGGCTCATCTCCTGCCCTACGCATAAGGACCCCGCCGACCAGGCCGTGGTAGGCCGCCAGCGCCGTCGCGCAGCCGGCAAGAAGGACGAGGCCTTGGTACTGGCTCTCGCCAGCGACAACTGCGAGCAGCGCGAACAAGATGACCGCGTTACCCCAGGCTCCAACCAAGTCGCCGCGGTAGCCCGGCAGACTGGTGGCGCGCCGCAGCGCTACCCAAGTCCCGGATACGAGTACGAATTCGGCGAGGAACAGAGCGGTCGCCGTGCGAGCCGGCCAGGCGGCGTGCAGTTGTAGAGCGGCAAAGAGTGGGGCGAGCAGCATCGCCTGGGACGCGAGCACGACAGCCTTACGGAAATGATATGGAGCCGAGTCACTTCGTGCTGCCACCCACGCCGTGGCCAAAGCCGCGCAACTGGCGAGCGGCAGCCAGAGCGGCGCGGCCGGAACGCCCCACAACTGCACGTCCGCCAGAACGTGGAAGGCGGCCACCAGATGGGCCACCAGGTTGGCGAAGAGCAAGGCGGCCGCAGGGATCGCACCTGACTCCTGGCGCTGCATATGCACCGCGGCCGCGAGGAAGACGCCGTAAGTGAAGAGCACGAACACGAACGCAGCCGGAACCTGGTCCCGGGGGGTGGCCGGGCCGGCGGCCACGGAGACCGCGATGAGCAGCAGCACCGCGGCCGTGGTGAGATACCGGAGCAGCTGACGCAGTGTGAGATCGCTCTCAGGAAGTCGAGGGAAGGCGCTGGCCATGCCGGCGAGCACGAGGGCAACCAGAACGCCGGGGAGCGCCAGGCCGGGCAACCCCAGGATGGCAACATCGGCCACGAGGCGGGTGCTCGCGACGATGAACGCCAGGCAGCCGGCAATGAGCATGGTAACAGCGACTGCCTGCGCCCCGGGCCTCGGCTCCTCTCGCCTGCCAACAGTGGACATGCTCCCATAGCAGCTAAACGCCAGGAACACGGCCGCAAAGGCCTCGGCGGTGAGCACGTCGGGTTTGCGCCCGGGGCCGGCCCCGATGAACAGCAGCCAGGTCGCACCAAAGGAGAGCGTGGTGAGACTTGGCCATGACGAGTATCTGGCCAGGCCCACGCTCCAGACATTGAGGCCGGCGAGGTAGACATAGAGACGAACCAAGTTGCCGGACCCGACCCCCTGTTCTTGGATGAGCACAGGCGTCAGGAATCCGCCGACCAGGCAGAGCAGCGCGACGGCCTGCGTGTTGTTGATGACGGCAAGAGCGCTCGCGGCGAGCGCGGCCGCAGCAAGCAACGAGAAACCGAGGGTGAAACCGATCAAGTGGTAGTAGTTCCAGGCGGCGTAGATCGAAAGGAAGAAGATGACGATGCCGCCCGAGAACAGCACCTGCGCATAGTTGCGGTAGAGCGGCTTGCGCAACAGATACTGGCCCAGACCGACCAGGACGCCAGAGCCGCAGACGCCGATCCAGACCCGCGCGGCGGGCACGATCCACCCGGACTCGAAGGCATACTTCAGGAAGAAGCCGGCCGCCACCGCGAGGGCGGCGACCCCGAGCTTAGCCAGCCAGTTGGCGCCAAGCAGAGACTCCCACTCCGGGATGCCACGCGCCACGCGTTCCTTCACCGGAATCCGAGCGCGCGGAGGCGAAGCCGCCTTCGGCGCTTGCGAGACCGGCGCGGGCGCGGTACGTGGTACCTCAGGCGCTGCAGGCCTGGGCGTCTCAGCCACAGGAGGCGGCGGGGTAACAGGCTTGGGCGGCACAGCAGGAGGAGGCACAGCGGGACCGGGCGGCCTGGTCACGGCAGGAGGCGTGGGCGATGGTTCCGCGGTCACGGGCTGGGTAGGCACGATCGGCGGAGGAGGCACAGCGGGAGCGGGTGGCCTGGTCACAGCAGGAGGCATCGCCGCCGGTTCGGCGGTCACGGGCTGTGGTGGCTCGCTGGGCTGCACGGGCGTCTCCGCCACGGGGCGCGCACGCGGGGCCTCGGACACAGGTGCCCGCTTCTCGGCCTCCTGGCCCGCGCGGAGGCGCGAGAGCTCCCGCTTCAGTTCCGCAAGTCGGCGCTCGAGGTCATTCAGCCGGGCAAAGACGGCAAAGAGAACGAGGGCGAGGATGAGCAGCGCTAGCAGCAGAAGTGCCGTCATTCAGGCCTCCTCCTTCGGGGAACACCCCGAAGATCGCACGGGGATGAACTGCGACGTTCCCAGGCCCTGACAGCGCGGGTCCACAGGCTGACGGTACAGTCTACCACCTCCAACCTGATGGCTCCAGCGATGTCGGGCCCATATCGCACTCCTGTCCATTGGTCACCTCGTCAGTGCAGGAACGCCAGGAGCAGGATACCGTAGGCTGGCCGCAGGTGGATGAGGCGATGGGCCCAGGCTGCGGTCCCGTTTTCTCGGGACCTGCAACATGGAGCAGTCGGGAGGGAAGCTCCCGGAGTGGCGCTGCGTAGTGCGCTATCTGGCACGCCGTCGGGCATGCCTGGCAGGGGACGCGCAGACTCGGGGGCGAAGAGGACTCCGGGGGAAAACGGGATGAACCGAGGAGGGGCCATGAACGCGACCAGGGCTCGAACTGCCGCCTTCTTCGTCCAGTACCTGGTGCTTCTGGTCGCGGCGTTGGTGTGGGTGAATTCCGACGTCGGACGACAACGCGTAGGCCCGCACCTGACCCAGTTCTACGCGCTGATCGGCGCAGCTTTCTGCTGGCTATGCTCGCGGACCTACCTGCTACTCAGAGGCCTGGTCCCGACGGAGTGGAAACACTGGGGGGCGGCGGTAGACCTGGTCATCATCAGCGGTGCGGTGTACCTCACCGGGGGGATTAACAGCGAGGCGGCCCTTCTCTACTTCCTGCCTATTGCCACCTTTTCCATACAGCGCCTGCCACGCGCGACAGTGGCGGTGAGCCTCGCCAGCGCCGTCCTCTACCTGGCCGCGACCTGGCCCTCCCGCGTGGTCCCGAGCTATGCCACGGCGATCATCTTCCGGCTGGTCATCCTGCTCGTGACGGCCTCATTGGCCACCTACAATGCCATGACCGAGCAGGCCCTGATCGAGGAGGTAGGCAGGCTTCGCGAAGAGATCGCGCTGGCCAGCTACCGCAGCCGCCTTTCCCAGGAGATGCATGATGGGATCCAGCACTACCTGGCTGACATCGCCGTCCGACTCGAGCTTGCCAGAAGCCTGATATCCCGAGACCCCGTGGGGGCTGCCCGCATGGCGGCCGATCAGCGATTCGTAGTGCGGCAGGCTTTGGGAGAGCTCCGGTATCTGGTGCGTTTGCTGCGGTCCCCAGCAGTCGAGCGAGAGGGATTTGTGGACGCGCTGCGGCACCACCTGTCGCTTTTCTCGGAGAGTTCGTCCGTGGCTGCGCCACTGGAGATCGAGGGCGAGGCCGAGCCGTTGCCGCCGGAGGTGGCGCATGCCGCGTTCCGCATCATGCAGGAAGCGCTCATGAACGTTGAGAAGCACGCCAAGGCCCGGCAGGCGAGAGTGATCCTCAGATTCGCCCCCTGCCTGTTCGGGTGTACCATCAAGGACGATGGTGTCGGTTTCGATCCATCTGCCGCGCCCGAGCAGCCGTCGGTCACGGGTGGGTTCGGGCTGCTGGGGATGCAGCAGCGGGCCGAATCTGTGGGCGGCCAGCTTCGGGTCGTCAGCAGTCCCGGCGCAGGAACGGAGGTAACATTCACGGTCGCTGTGGGCGATCTGATGGGCCTGCCACAGGACTCAATGCGGGGCCGCACGTGACGCAGCGGACCCGCTCGGGGGAACGCGGCTCGTCAGGACTGCCACCGCAGCGCTGCATACCGGTAGTCCTCCGGGTAGTCAATGTCGAAGCCAAGCTCCGGCGCGCAGCCGCGGATCGCGCCTCCAGTACAGCCAAGCATCTCCAGGCACTTGCTCTCGATCTGCTCGATGGTCAGGCGCCGCGTGAGGAAGCGCCAGATGAACCGGGGCCCCAGCAGACGCGCCATCCCGAGTTGGCTCCTCCGCGCGGCGAACACACGCTCCACCATACGGTAGTTCCGCAGAATCGCAGCCGGGTTGATCAGGACCGCGCATCCGATCATCCACTCGCCATCCCGCAGATGAACATACCGCGCCGGCGGTCGCGAGAACCGCAGCTCGAACTCGTGCCGCTCGATGACGGGCACGCATAGGTCCAACTCAGGCGGGCAGCCATCCAGGAATCCCTTGATTGCCTCGGGCCTGAGGAACGGGAGATCCGTGGTCAGGATCAGCACCCGCCCCGGATCGTTCCCCCCGGTCGCCATGCGCAACCACTGCAGTCCGCGCATGATGTTGCCAGCGCCGGAATCGGCCTCGGGCAGCACGGCATCAGCCAGGTGCTCGGCATGCGGAGCAATCTCAGAGGGCCCGACCACAACGATCCGGTCTATGCGTCCGGTTGCGCGTACCGTCCGCAGGCTCTGCTCGAGCACCGTGATGCCGCCAAACTGAAGCAAGGCCTTGATCCCCGTGCCTGCTTCACGTGCCACGTCGCTGGAGATACGCCCTCCTGCGGGCAGAACTGCATCAACTCTCATGGTCTGCCTCCCTCGGACAGCACAGCACAGCATCAGCTTCACCGCCAGCATACCGTGGTCCGGATCGCGAGGGATGAGGCGAGAGAACTAGAGGGAGGTCCCGTTTCTCTGGGACTTGCCGACATTCAGCCGGAGAGTGATTCCGCGGCTGCAACTTCCCAAGGGCAACCGACTCAGCGTCGAAACCATGAGCATCCTCCGCATCTGGTGGATGCTCGATCGTGAGTGTTGTCTTGTCCAGGTCGCCTCAAACCTTGGACTCCTGCTCCAGGCTAAGTCGCCGCATGCGCCCAGCCCGCCGAGCACTGACCACCAGGGCACGGGCGATCGATGACACCAATGCCTCGCAGGTCTCTGTAGCGCTGACCCCCAAAGAGAGAACGGCGCCGGAACGGTCCGCTCACTGGTCCGACATCGTGCCGGGAGGAGCCAGCCTGGGCAAGCCCAGAGCAGGCGCTGTCAGGTCACGACCGCTTGGATGTCGCAGATAGTGGCGCAGGCCGAATCGCCTAATGGCCGCCTCGGCCCCTGCCTTCATGCTTGCCCTTCGAACCGTGCTCCCCGCCGCCGCCACCTTCGGCCTTCCCCCTCCCTTGGCCACGCTCCATGTGCTTCTGCTTGCCCGACCCACCTGTCTGCTTTGGCCCCCCCTTGCCCGCGTGTTTCACCTTGGCCGGTCTGGACAGCTCTGGCGCCAGCGAGCGTGGCTTATTCATCTTCTCCGGTCGCGCCCTGAGTTCGGGCGCATGACCGCGCTTCGCGCTAGCCTTGGCACTCGGTGCGGACCGGACCGGCCTACCCGCCCAGCCGCGAACGCGGCCCGGCGGCCTTGAGACCACCCGATACTCTCGCCATCCCGCTGGGCCCTTGAACTTGATCACCGTCCTGGTATGCTCGACCGGGAGTGCCAGGTACCGCTCGCAGAAGTCCACCGGTACGTAGACAACATCGCGGACGATGACCGGCGCCGCGGACAACACCAGTGCCTCGCCGCCATAGACCATCTTGGGACTGCCGATAAGCAGCCCGATCTCGCGGCCGTTGTACGTGATCAGAGCACGGCCATCCAGGCTGTCCCAGAGCAGCGCGGCTCCGATCAACGACGTCACGCTTCGCAGCGGAACGTAGGTCGTGCCCAGATACACAAACGGCACAGGCTCGAGCACAACGACGCGCGGCTTCCGCCGATGCCCGTGCGCCGGCACCCATGGCGGGGGCGCGGCATAGACACTTGCGGTCGTCAGTGCAAACAGCCCTACAGCCAGAAACGCACATCGCCCGAGTTTCCTCATCCCAGCCTCCTCAGTGCGAACACTGCCATATCTCGCCACACCATTCTGCCACGAGACGAGACGAAATCCTAGGTAATCGAGACGACACGCGGGGTCTCGCCGATGCTGTCAGCAACGTCCAGTCTGCAGCGTCAGCAAAAGTGGGACAAGAGGCCGCTCCGGGCCCCAGACGGGATAGGCACCTTCTGCGCGTCTAGCAGCTACCAAACCAGCGCGCTCAGCAGCTCAGCGCAGGCAGCTCCGCTAGGACCCTCCGCGCATCAGTGGGATCCGGTACGGGCTGGTCGTCTACGACCCGGCCGTCCCTGAAACTCACGATGCGGCGGGTGTGACGGGCGATATCCCGCTCGTGGGTGACGAGGATGATGGTCTTCCCTTGCCGGTTCAGTTGCTGCAGGATCGCCATGATCTCCTCACCCGTCCGCGTATCCAGGTTGCCTGTCGGCTCATCGGCCAGGATCAATTCGGGATCGTTCACCAGGGCCCGGGCGACCGCCACCCGCTGCTGCTCTCCGCCCGACATCTCCGACGGCCGATGGTGAACGCGGTCCAGCAGCCCCACCGCCTCGAGCGCGCGCCTGGCGCGCTCTCGGCGCCGGCCTCGGCCCGCGTAGAGCAAAGGCAGGTCAACATTGGCCTGCGCGTCCATACGAGGCAACAGGTTGAACTGCTGGAAGACGAAGCCGATCCGCGCGTTGCGGATCTCGGCGAGTTCGTCGTCCGAAAGCTTCGACACCTCCAGACCATCCAGGGAGTACCTGCCTGATGTCGGCCGGTCTAGGCAGCCAGTGATGTTCATGAAGGTCGACTTCCCCGACCCCGACGGGCCCATGATCGCGACCATCTCGCCCGCCTCCACCGTGAGTGAGACGCCGCGCAGGGCAGGCACTGTGACCTTGCCCATCCGGTATTCCTTGTGAATGTCAACGGCATTGACCATGGTCTGATCCCACCAGGTCCTCAGATGGGCTGGCTCGTTGCCCTTTGCAGCTTCACCAGTGCGGCCTCGTGGTCGTAGGCGGACCGCACATGGTTGGTCCGCGCGCGAGCGACGGCCTGTGCCGCGTCCACGATCTCGACAAGGATCCTCCCCCCTTCCGGGTACTTCCCCTCTGCGGGCGCCACGTCAACTGGAGCAGCCCAGCGACGCATCTGTGGCCCTCCCTACTCGTGTCGTAGAGCTTCGATGGGGTCCTGGGATGCCGCTCGCCACGCGGGATAGAGTCCGAAGAAGACACCTACGCCGCAGGCGAAGAAGAATCCCACCAAGACGGCCCACATCGGCACCTTGGTGTGCATGTCGCCCTTCGTGCCGACATCCGTCAGCCACGAGAGTGCGGCGCCGAGCGTCACGCCCAGGATGCCCCCAATGCCCGAGAGGGTCATCGCCTCGGTCAGGAACTGGAACATGATGTGGCGGCGCTTGGCACCGACCGCCTTGCGAAGCCCGATCTCGCGCGTCCGCTCCGTTACCGACACCAGCATGATGTTCATGATGCCGATCCCGCCTACCAGCAGAGAGAGACCCGCGATTCCGCCCAGCACGATGCCGAACACGGCCAGGATTCGTCCGATCGCCTGCAGGATGCGGGACTGCGAGTCCACCGTGAAGTCAGGCTGGTTGTTGTGCCGGCGCATCAGCACAGCCCAGATCTGATCGGCGGCCGCTTCCGTGTCTCGCAGGTCAGCCGTCTGCGCCCACATCACGTAGACGCGCTTGTCGCCGGTGACGCGCTTCTGCACCGTGGTCAGCGGCGCGTAGACATCCTTGTCAGGGTCCTCTCCCATTGCCCGGCCCTTGCGTTTGGCGACGCCGATCACGATGAAGCTGACGCCACGGGCATGGATCGTCTGCCCGATCGGGCCGGCCTTGGGCCACAGCTCCTTGCGGACGGTCGCGCCAATAATGCAGACCTTGTTCCAAGAACCGTAGTCCTCTTGGGAGAAGAACCTTCCCTCCTCCAGCTTCACGTTGTGGAGCCGTGCGAACTCGGGCTGACAGCCCACCAGCCTCCCCTTGAACTCCTCCCCTCCCACCTCGAACTGAGTGTTATCCTGGGGCAACTCCGGGGAGACTTCGGTCACCAAGGGGCAGTCGCGGCGGATGGCCGCCGCGTCCTCAGTGGTGAGGAACTCCACATGCGATCGGCCCTCTCCCTTCTTCCGCTCCTCAGGCGAGAAGAAGATGATCACCAGACGCGAGCCCATCTCCTCGAATTCCTTCACCACCTGGTCGCGGGCACCCTCGATAAAGGCCACCATGGCAATCACGGAGGCCACGCCGATCATCACGCCCAGCATGGTGAGGACGGAGCGGAGCTTGTTCGCCGCCAGACAGGAGAGCGCTACCCGGAGGCTCTGGAGAAATCCCATGGCCGCGCTCAGCTCTCTTCTTTGCGCTCGGACTCGCGTCGGATATCGATCTTCTTCCGCTCCGGGATGCCGGACTTGCCGAGCTGCACCTTCTCGCCTTCCTTCAGCCCCGAGCGAACCTCCGTTCGCGCATCGTTCGCCAGGCCGATGGTGACCTCGCGGTCCGCAGTCACCGGCTTGCCCTTCTTCTCCTCCTTCACCACCGTCACGTACCATTTGCCCTTCTTCTCGAAGAGCGAATCATTGGGAACCGAGAGCACGTTCGCGGCGCGCTGACATGAGATCTCCACATTCGCCGTCATGCCGGTCTTCAGGTCAGCCTGTCCCTTGGTCACCGTGATCTCGATGGGGAACCGGACGATTCCCTCCCTACCGGAGTCGTTCAGCGACGCGGGAGAGATGCGCGTCACGCGACCCTCCTGCGTGCGTCCTCGCAGCGCGTCCACGATGATCTTTACGGATTGGCCGACGTGGACCTTTGCGATGTCCACCTCGTTCAGGTTCACCTTCGCCAGCATCTTGGAGAGATCGCCGATAGTGACGATCGGGGCGCCGGAGCCGTAGTATGACACCGCCGTGATCAGCTCCCCCTGGCGCACATGGCGAGCGATCACTACCCCCGAGCATGGCGCAGTGATCACTGCGTCACGAAGACGCGTCTCGATCTCAGCCAGCGAGTCCTGGATCTGCCGCAGCGAGGCCTGCGCCTCCGCGATGCGGGACCCGCTCAAGGGCACCTCTGCTCGCCGGGCTTCCGCCGCGGAGACCGCGGCCTGCTGCTCCAGCACCCGCTCTTCCGCAGACCGCTGCGCCTGCACTGCGAGGTCGAGGGCGGCCTTCGCGGAATCCACCTCATTCCGCGCGACGTAGCCGCCCATCTCGAACAGCCGTCGCATGTTCTCATGGATCCTGTCGGCGTCGCGGCGCCGCGTCTCCGCCTCCTGGGCCGACGCCTCGGCACCACGGAGGTTCGCCTGGGCCTGCTTGACCTGCGAGTCGATCACCGTCCGGTCCCGGTCGAGAGACAGCCGCGCCTGGTCAAGCCGCGCCCCAGCCGCGTCCGACTGCGCCTTCACCTGATCTCGCTGGGCCTCCAGCTCCGGCACGTCGAGCTTAGCGATTAGCTGCCCTTTCTCGACCCAGTCCCCCTCCTCAACCTTCAGACTCGAGAGCAAACCCGCGACTTTGGACTTCACCTCCACGCGCCTGACCGGCTCGATGGTGCCAGTCTCCCGCACTGCGACCACAAGGTCGCCGCGTTCCACCTTAGCCGTCTTCACCGGATCGGCCTTGCGCCGCATCTTGACGGCCACCATGGTGGCACAGCCCCCGATCAGGGCCACCGGCAGAACCACAACCAGAAGCACGAACTTCAGGCGCCGCATCGTACTAGACCTTTCTGTGACGCCATCGCCTTGGCGCGACGGCACCATCAGTTCGCCATCTAGCTGCTTCGATCCTATAGACCTGAGCGTTCCGCCGCCTTGTCGTGAGGTAGTGCACGACGGCCGTACCGCGAGCGACCGACACAGGCAGAGTGTCCCATTGCCATCTGAGAGCGGCAACCTGCCTCACCTCAGCGAACCGCTCCGTCTCAGCTAACGGCTTCGCGGCGAAACGCACTGGAAGTCTTGACCTCTCCCTGCTGGCTACAGGAACGAAAGCGACTGGCTCACCCCAAACAGAGGCGCGAGCAGACCCAGGAATCCCTTCGTCAGGAACTCGCCGAGTACCAGGCCAAGGAACACGGGGCGAACTGCCCGAAACAGGCGCAAGCCGCCGTAACGGCGGATCGCGGTTGTGATGAACCAGGCGATGAACACGTTCAACCACAGGGATCGGTTCGTTTCATAGGAGCTCGCGATCACGAACCCGACTGGACTCAACGGCCACCAAACGAACCGCGTGTTGAGCCACACGAGAAGCAGCATAATCCCTGCGCCGAGTGCAAGCGCGAAGCGTAGCCAATTGTCAGCCGGTTCCGGCGCGCGGAGGCTCGACTCGAGTTCTCCGAACGCCCATCCGGGGTAGGAGGCAAAAGGCCACTCGCCCAGGCTCCCCGCCCCGTAATGGTAGACTACCCGGAGCAGCGCGGCGACGCCCACCAGGAAGGCAACCGCGAGCCCAGCCAGCGCGGCCCACGGGAACCACCTTCCCGCCACTCTTCCCGTGTGCAGCAGCTTGAAACTGTTCATCATCTGCGGCATGAGCACCGTGTTAGGATCGTACATGTAGATCACGGACAGGTAGGAGTACATCGTCAGCGACGGCCAGCCAAGGTTGAGCGCGCCCACCGCGCTCGTGGCAACGCCGCGGGGGAAGGCGCCAATGTCCGTGTACATCACGCCGCCGGCCGCCACCAGCCGGGAGCAGCCTAGCAGCACCGCGTAGTAAAGCCCAAGTAGCAGACCGAAGGACCACCACGACATCCCGGCGCGCATCGCCCACCCGAACAGCACGGCGTTGGCAAGCCCGAACCCAAGCAGAGCCCACCTGGCCTGCAGTGGGTTGTAGGGCTCCGGATCAGACCTCCCCCTGCCTACCAGACTCAGCGCCGCCGCCTGCAGTGCGTGGCGCGACTGGTACAGGATCATGGCAGCCAGCGCGATGAAGCCCCCTGCTTCCTCGAACCCGATGAAGAGCCGCGGGTTGATCGCCACCGCAGCCGCGCCGCCTTCCTCCGCAAAGCCAAAGGAGGCCCACACTAGCTGCTGGACCCGGTATAGGACATAGAAGAGCCAGAGGCTGAGCGACACCTCTCCCGGCAGCAAACAGGAGATGCCGATCACCGAGAAGATGATCGAGACGCGGAGATCCCAATGGCCGGAGAACACGCTCCAGGGAAGCCCCATGCCCTCGAAGTAGGGGCCAAACCGGATGTTGTAGAGCCGAGGCGAAGGAACGCTGGGGTAGAGCCCATGGATAAACGCCAGGACCGCTAGCGCTGACGGCAGGGCGAAGCCCAACCAGAAGATGCGTTGCCTGAAGAGGCTGCTGCGAATCGTCGGATAGGTCTCGCCGCCGACCACCGCTAGGGGCACCTCGACCAATGGGTACGTGAGTCGTTGGCGCTCGATCCAATCTCTGCTGAGGAGGGCCCCGAGGCAGAACATCGCCGCAGCCAGCGCGAGCGTGAAAATCCCCCACGACAAAACCGGGGCGAGCCAGGGACTCCATGGCACTCCAACGCCCTTGGGCGAGCCCTCCCAGAACCACGCAACCGCCTCAGGATTGTTCAGGCGGAGCCAGAACGGGATATGAGGCCAGATGAGATGCGCCCAATCGTTCGAGGGCGTGGCCATGTAGATCGGGTAGGTGGTAGCTCCAACAAGAAACGGAAGGCCGGCACAGTGGAGCAAGTGCGCAGAGACAATTAGCATCCCGTAGATGACCAGCAGTTCGCTCCGAGCGAACTGCCGGCCCGGGGTCCAGCGAGCCATCGCGCCATTCACGGCCACCAGCGTAAATAGCAGCAGGACGACACCGCTCAGCAGTGAGCCATAACCGACCTCCCAGGTGTGCTTCACGTACGCCATGTAGGGGTTGAGCAACGCGAGCAGCGCCATCCCCGCGGCCCCCACCAAGATGGACCTGGGGGTGATCGGGAACGAGACCGGGTTGCCGCGTTCGGCCATTCGTACTCCTGCCCCCCGGCACAACCTATCCCCTTCGGACAGCGATGGGATGTGCCTACCGCACTCAGAGCAGCCAGGCCCGCGCGTTTGCCTCATTTCCGGTGTCTGCACACAGAAAGAGGCCAATCTTGACTGGCTCAACGGGGGGCGGAGCGCCGAGATGGCCGCTCCGCCCCGCATCACCGACTCAGACCGCCGTCCATACCCCAGACGTGTCCGGACCCGCTCCTAGCTCTAGAAGTACGGCCAGTCCGACGGAGCAGTCGCACCTATGCAGCAGCCATTCCCCCATATGCTGAAGTCCAGTTCTCCGCTCTTCCAGCCGGCCGCGATCGCCTCCCCGGACATCCAGGCCGCGTGTCCATCGAGGTAGCCAATGTTCGCGCCTCCGAGGTGCCGTGTGTACTTCTTGCGCAGCTCTGGCTCACGCCAGAACGTGTCGCCCACTGGCGCAAACGTGTACAGGTCATCGCCGTACCACTCCTGGCAGTCCGGGTTCTCCCAGTCATAGCAGCAGCGGCACGGGGCACAGTCCACCATGCAGATCTCTGTCCAGGCATAGTTCGACATGTTGGTCTGGTTGTAGGACTGCGGACCGCCGTCCCCACAAATGACGAACCTGGCCGGGTCGGAAACCTGACCAGGTTTGAGCTCGACCTGCCCATTCACCGCAATGGATGCCTCGAACCACTGCAGTGCGCCCTCTGCGCGGCCGCTGGCAGTGCTGCCCGCCAACTGCTGCTGAAGAAACGAGTCGGTAACTGTGCCTCCCCAGCCGCTAGGATAGGCCCAGAGGCAAGGCCCATAGAGGCCCGTGTCGGAGACCCAGAGGTCCGTGTAGGTCCGCCAGGCATTGAGCCAGCTCCCATAGCTCACTGGATCCACGATCAGACCCGCGCCCCCGACCAGCTTTGCGCTCGGGCAGCGCCACACATCGCGGTTCTTGATGTACTCTTCGAAAATCACAGCCCACCGGAGGTACGGGTTGGCCGCCCATGGCCGGCTGCTGCAGCTATCCCGCCCCTGCGCCTCCATGAAGTACTGCTCTGCCTCCGCGGTGTGGTCACGCGGCGGCAGCCTGTCATAGTCTACGAGGTACATCTGAATCGCCATGGCGATGTTCTTCACATTCGACAGGCACTGGATCTTCCGTGCCGACTCTCGCGCACGAGCGAAGACCGGGAACAGCATCGCTGCCAGAATCGCGATGATCGCGATCACCACCAGCAGCTCGATCAGGGTGAACCCACTTCGCCGCCTTATCATCCTCCTCACCTCCTAAGAAGTCGCCCGGACGGCCCTTCCCGGTGCGGGCCACCGAAAGGAAGCCCGGATCACCTCCTTTCCACGGAGCACCCGCTGAATCTCGGACCCACTGTGTAGCTCATCAACCGAGATGTATGCCGAGTCCGGCACTCGCCTTCTGCGTGCCAGGCGCCTCTGGCAGTAGGGTAGCAGTTGCGAACCTGCCTGTCATTGCACAAACCGCACAAATCGGTGGACAATCAGTCCTGGTGGCACCGCCCTGCGGCCTGCGTTTGGAGGTTGAGCGGTCGCCTGGGGTGCGAAGAGCAGCTGGGACACACGGCTCAGCGGGTCTGCGAGGCAACGAGGGGAGGAAAGTGGAGGGCCGCCGCGCCGGCCGCCCTTAGGTTGGTCTTCCCGGAGGCCCTGGGCGGGCCGTTGTCCGACCCGGATCAGGACTGCGCATGCAAGGGGGGCAGGACAGAGGGGATTGGCCTGAGAGCCCTTAGCGCCCTGCCAGCCATCCCTTGGCTCGGAACTGGCCCGGCGTCTGACCGTAAAGCTTGACGAAGCAACGATGGAAGTGGCTGGCGTCACTGAAGCCGGCCTCCAAGGCGATCTCGTCTGTGGGCAGGTCCGTCGCCAACAGCCGATGAGCGGCAAAAGCCACATGCGCCCGCATGCGGAGCTTCGCGAAGCTGATGCCCATCACCTCGCGACAAAGGCGGTTAAGAGTAGCGCGGCTCATCCCGCACGCTTGTGACGCCTCCCGGACTCCCGCGGCCAACGGACCTCGCTCCCGAAGCAGGTCCAGCGCCGGCACAATGCGCGAGAGGGCTGTGTAGGGCATGCCGTCGCGTGAGTCCAGAGGTCTGGGCGGGCGCCACTCACGGCAGAGCTCGAAAAACACGTTGGCGAGGCAGAGCTTCAGCGCGGTGCGGTATCCGGGCGGCTGTGTCTGGATCTCCTCACGCATCCATTCAGCCAACATCCGCACTCGAGTGCGCTGTTTTTCGGTGGAAACGCGCGGTCGCTTGTCAGCCGGTGACGCGAAGATGGTCAGCCAGGAGAGTTCGCCCACTGTGACGTCCTGGAGGAACGCGGGCACGAACTGCAGCACGACGATGGTCGTATGTGGCACGAGGGCGCGGTAGCCATGGGGCTCCCACATGCTGGCCACCCACACGTCCCCCGGCCCGATCTCACAGGAGAAGGCCTCCCAAGATCGCTCCTGCCGTCCCGACAACACGATCCCCACCTCGAGGGCCTCGTGGTAATCGAGCACCATTGCGGTCGGCTCGGGATCCGTCACCACATCCGAGTGAATGGGGACGCGAGACAGATCATACTCGACCCGCTCAGCGCCGAGTGCCCAATCGGTCCCCAGGTTGCGGGCGGGCGCCAACTCCTGCATCACTCTGCTGGCCTGCGCTGATCTGTTCTTTTCCACCAACCGAGGTCAGCCCCTGCCGCCAGCACGCGCTGCTGACAGGAATATCCGGTTGCGGCCAGGAAGGATAGGGGCGAGGCAGGGGCACCAGTGCCTCAGACCCAGGCCGGAGTGTCCCGTGGAGGCCCCGGCTAGCGTGGCGGCTGCGTGGGATGGGACTGCCAGCCCCGACACCGGGGAGGCTCAGTTGACAGACAGAGAGCGCTTCAGGGCGGTCTGCCGCGGTGACCACCCCGACTATGTGCCGGTTTTCTCCTTCCCTGGCGCGCCCGGCATGGGCTACTTCCCAATGAAGCAGATCCGCGTTGCATTGCTCGAAACCGGGATGCCGGGGCATGTGGGCGCGGGCGAAGACGGACAACCGTCCTGGGATCAGTACTGGGGCACCACGGGCCCCGTCTATCCGGCGTTCGGGCTGGCCGTGCCCGGCCCCGGGATCCGGTGCGAGGTCCGGCAGGAGTGCGGCTGGGAGATCATCACGTGGGAGACGGGAGCGCGCACCCGACAACGGGCAGACAACGACAACGTCTACGGTATGCCGGGCTTCCAGACCTATCACGTTCGGGACCGCAAGACCTGGGAGTACTACCGGGAACGGACTGCCCCTAGGGGCGCGCGTCCCGCGGCCGAGGTCGAAGCGGACATCGCGGCCTTCAATCCGGGCGACCGCCCCGTCGCGGTGCGCGTCGGCTCCCCATGGACGACCTGGGGACTGCTGCGGGAACTCATGGGTCCGGAGCGGGCCTGCACGATCATCTACGATGATCCCGACCTCGCCCACGAGATCATTGCCGCAGGACTGGCGGACTTCGAAGCCTACACCGCACCCCTGATCGAACGACTCCGCCCGGACATCCTCCAGGCAACCGAGGATATCTGCTACAACCATGGGATGCTGATCAGCCCTGAGCATTTCCAAGAGTTCTGCGCGCCCTACTACCGCCGCGTGGCTGAGGTCGCTCGGGACTGCGCCGTCGAGATGGTCGCGATCGACACCGACGGGAACGCGATGGAGTTCGTATCACTCGTCGAGCCGCTCGGGGTGAACGCGGTTTTCCCCTTCGAGGTCAAGGCTGGGAATGACCTGTTTGCGCTGCGCGAGCAGCATCCCGATTTCATCCTCATGGGGTGGCTCGAGAAGGAAGTGGTGAACGCGGGCAACGAGCATCTCATCCAGCAGGAGATCATGTCTAAGGTGCCTCCACTGCTCGCTGAAGGCCGCTACTTCCCGAACGGGGATCACTGCATCCAGCCGCTAGCGACGTTCGATAACCTGTGCCGCTTTATGACACTGCTACACGAGGCGACCGGCAATCCGGAAGGCCAGTTCCCGCGGGTCCACTGAACCCAAGCGGGCCGCTCTCACCTTCTCCCTGCTGGCGATAGGCGGCTCTTCAGAGTCATGCCCGGACGAACACGAGCAGGTCGCGGACGTCGTTGCGGAAGCGGAGGGCAGCCGGGCTGATGCTCTCCTGCTGGAAACCAAACTGGCGCAGCAGCGCGATCTTGTACTCGGAGCCGGAGTCACAGTAGCAGACCATCGGCTCCACCCACAGGCGGAGCATCTCCTGCATCAGCGCTGGAGCGCGGTCCCAGGCCGAGTGATGGACGTAAACATCAAGCACCTTCCTGGTCCCCGAGTTACCCCACATGGGATGATCTCCGATCACGGTAAGGCCGAGCACACAGGGTCCCGAGCCCGGCAGCACCAGCGCGCAGTGCTCCCCGCCGCTCTGCTTCCTGCGCATGACATGAACAAACGGCTCTTCGACCAAACGGGGTCCCACGCTGGCCATGTGAACGCTGCGCAGTTGCTCGGGCCCCGGGGCACTGAAGAGAACCAGTGATCCAGCGAAATGGCGCCAGGCTATGGGGCAGACCTTGCCCGCCGGGCCGGCGAACACGTTCTCCCAGTCTGCATCGCCGAAGAACTGCACCATCCCCCCGTAGCCCTGCTCAGGGCACGTTCCCCTGAACCCTTCCGATGCGTACAGCCGCCAGGGCGTGCCCTGGAACTTCGCGCCGAGCACCAGCACCCGGCCGTTGTCTCGCCCGAAGTCGTCTATCGCATGCCTGAGCAGCAACCTGGCAATACCGAGACGACGCAACTGGGGAACGGTGTAAACGTGCGTGATGTTGCCGAACTGCTCGCTCCGGAAGTTGGCGACGCAGCCGGCCAGCACACCATCCACAACACCCACGTAGTAGAGCATCTCCAAGCCAGGCGTTCTGCCGTCCAACCATTCCCCGATCTGCCATAACCATGGCTCGCCCTTGTGTCTTAGCAGCCAGGGGATGACCTCGCGCGCCTGGCCGCCAGGAGTGCCTACCAGGGACACTTCCACGACCCGACCGTCACTCAACGATGCCGAACCTATAGGCTGCACCTGGCGTGACCTCCTGATCCGTGTGCGCCTCCCGTGCAGTCAACCGTCCTCCCGCGGACAAGGGGTGATCTCCGTCCGCGACCCAGCTCAGATGAACCCTGATGCGTCTTCGTTCGCCTCTGCACAGCCTCCTGCAGCAATGCCGCGTGACACACCGGCGCGACTCGCCAGTCCTCTTTGTGTGGAGGCGCCCCGCATTGCAGTGCTCATGTCCCGTTCGCCCTAGTCGAAACACGCGGGGGAGCCGGAGCGGGGCCTGGGTTACTCCCTGGTGAGAGTGATTGAGGAGGCGGGCCCTGAGGCTAGCTATGGACCCGGGGAGAGCGTGTTGGCGCAAGCTCGACATGCCACGGTGGTGCTGACGGATGGCTCGGCGGCTTGGCTGACTCCGGTGCCGAAGGGCCAACGTGGAGCACGACCGGACCATCTTGGGCGCCGTGCTGGACTGGACGGAATAAGCATAGGTTGCCCAGGGCAGAAGCCATAGCTCCCACTCTATGACAGCCACGCCCTGCACGACCGGCAGTCATCGGTGATCCCGCGCCTATCTCTCCCAGTAGATACGCTGTTCGAGAGCATAGGACAGGATCTCATCGAAGAGACAGAGCTGAATGTCCAGTATCTGCTCGTGGGTGACGATGGGCTCAGACTGGTCGGCAAGCAACACCCCGTGGATGCATTCGGAGGTGAAGGCCATCGCCCCACACGCGTGATGGATCGCGCTAGTCAGGTTGAAGTACCTGCCGGGCAGCTTCGTTCCGTCATCCTCTATCAGTTCGTGAATCGGGCCGTTTGGCAGATGCTCACGCACGAGTCGCGCCTTCACGCGTTCCGCCAGCTCGAGTATTCGGCGCCCGATTAGCCGCGGTACCGATCCTGTCTGGACCAGGAACGGAGGATCCTCATTGGAGTGCAGAGAGACGACGACGTCCGGCGCTTCGGCGCGGGCGATGTCAAGAATGGCTCGCGTTTCCGCGGCCAAGCTGCCAAAGAAGTCATCGTGCATCGGGTTGACGCCATCATCGTTGAAGTAGCACCCCAGAATGCCAACGTCCCCCTTCATGGGGTGCACGGCCTTGACCCAAGGCCAACCCCACAGCGTCCCGTCCCTGCGCGTTCCTTGGCCGTACTTCGTCATTGTGAGATGCGGCAGGCCGACGAAGCTGTCGTAGGGGCAGCGCCGGCGTCCATCCGGATTGCCGCAAGGGACGACGACGATGCGGCACTGGTCAGCCTTGGATTTGAGATCACCCCAGTCCTTCCCCCGGTGGTCCCTGCCTGTCTCCAGGATACGAATCAGGTTGACGGTGCCGACGATGTTCTCGAGTTCCTGACCATGGACCGGACCCAGGAAGAAGACGACAGTTTTGGTGTCTCTGCCCTTGTGCGCATAGTGTGCGGCGTTGCCGGCAGCGATGGCAGAGTTGTAGTTGGCCTGTGAATGAAAGTCTTCTCTGCCGCCGTAGAAGACCGCATACACCGGGAGGCCGCCGGGCGAGGTTGCGACCGTCGCGACGGTTGCCCTCCTCAAAGCCTTGACCTCTGTCTCGATATCATCGAGCCGGGATTTCCACCAGTCGGGCAGCACTGGGTGTTTTGGTGGGTCTTCGGGGGGCACTACATGCTCGGGTTGATCGCTCATTCGTCACCTCCACCACGGTGATCGGAGCCGTCGTCGTCGCAGATATCAGCGCAGCAGATGAGGCCGCCAGCCCTTGTCAGAGGCCCGTGAAGCCGGCCCTGAGGACATTCCAGGGTTGTGTCTCCGGTCCTGTTACGATATCGTCCGAAGCAAGAGTGGCTCAGGCGCGTGGCGGTCATCCGATGCCTGGATCACCTGGGCCAGCTGCTGGAGAAGGACGAACGGCCCGCGTACCAGAAGACGACCGCCCGTTGCATCGTAGCCGGCGTCCCGTTCAGAGAGGAGCAGAGGATGAGGCGATCACAGCAGTGGCTCTTGGCGCTGGCCCTTGCCGCGGCCATCGTGGCCTCAGGGGCAATCGCGCTGGGAGCATCACTGAAGGACGAGGTGCGGAACCCATGGACGAGAACAACCAGCTACGTTCGCACATGGCTGGTCTGTGGTGAGTTCCCCAACACCTCCCCAAAGGGAGCGGCGCCTGGCTCCAGTCCACCGCGGGCCGCCCTGGCGACTGACTACCTAACTGAGCACGGTGGCGAGGCCGGCATTCGGCCGGCCCCAGGGATGACTCATCGTCGTCCTGATGGCACTGCCGCCACCTGGACGCGCTACACGTCACCACAGGATACCCTCAACTTCCTGAAGGCCTTCGCCGACCGTCCCACCACTGATGTGGTCGCCTACGCCTACACCACCATCAGTCGGGATCAGGCCGGCCCGGCCCTGCTCGCGCTTGGCAGCGACGACGGGGTGCGAGTGTGGGTGAACGGGAAGCTGGCCCACGACCACGCGGTCCGCCGCGCGGTGCGGCCGGACGAAGACATCGTGGAAGCGCGGCTGGAGGCGGGCGAGAACGCTGTGCTGGTCAAGGTGGAACAGGGCATAGGCGATTGGGGCCTGTGCCTCCGGGTGATCGAGGAGGGGAAGCGCGGCTGTTGGCGCGCCGCAGCCTTTCCCCTGCCCTGGAGCAGTCCGGCAAGGGCAGGCTCACGGTGCGCACGGACGGCACGCTGGCGCGATTCGATGAGGACCACCCTCCGGTGCGCGTGGAGGTAGTGGCGCCAGGCGGCGCGGTCGTCGCCTCGCAGACCGCGCCGCGCGGCGAGACCGTCACGTTCGACGCGAATCTCTGGCGGGACAACCCGTACGAGGTGATCTGTCAGATGACGCCGGCGGGAGGGCAGCAGCTCATCAGCTACCTGCCGTGGTACAAGGGGAACACCCTCGCCGCAGCCCGGAAGCTGGTGGCGAGCGCGAAGCAGACCGACCAGGCAACGCCGGTCGGAA
Organism: uncultured Armatimonadota bacterium; assembly: GCA_963716175.1. Taxonomy (GTDB): domain Bacteria; phylum Armatimonadota; class Hebobacteria; order Hebobacterales; family Hebobacteraceae; genus MFD04408-11. The sequence continues at coordinate 246,777 of OY970296.1, forward strand.
TGACTCATGCCATGCTAGCCGACATGGTCCGGGATCGGCTTGGTCCGGGTCTGTCGAGGAAGACACCCCAAGACCTGGCGACCGTCCATGGCGCGCTGATGGAGTTCGCAGAGCTGATGCAGGGGGGCGCGGGGGGTGCGGCCGCACGGGATGGTGCGCCTCGCCTACCGCGATGGGGTTGACGGCTCTCCGCAGTTCTGCCGGGCCTATCTACCGGCAGGCTATGACCCGACCCAGCCTTGGCCGATGATCGTGAGTCTGCATGGGTACAACGCCGAGAACCCTTCCTATGTGCGCTGGTGGAGCGTGGATCAGCGCCACGACGAATGGGCCGACCGCTTCGAGGTGATCGCGATCTACCCGATGGGGCGCTACAACACGGGTTACCGCGGCATCGGCGACGCGGATGTGGTGCGGTGCATCGAGCTGGCCAAGCAGCAGTTCTCGGTGGACGAAGATCGGGTGTACCTGACTGGTTACTCCATGGGAGGCGGCGGCACCTGGCACGTCGGGACGCGCCATCCGGACCTGTTCGCCGCCCTCGGCCCGTACTACGGCGGTTGGGACTACCACACCGGGCTCGACGAGGCCGCCATCCAACGCCTGACCCCGAGAGAGCGATTCCAGCAAGAGCGCGACAGCTCGTTCGCTCAAGCCGAGCAACTCCTGAACCTCCCCATCTGGGTGCTGCATGGGGACGCCGACCCGCTGGTCAGCCCGGACGAGTCGCGCTATGCGGTCCGGATGCTCCAGCGCTGGGGCTACGAAATCCGCTACCGGGAAGTGCCCGGCGGCATCCACGGGCCAATCGGCGGTGAGGAGGAACTGTACCGGTGGTTTCTCGGTCACAAGCGAGAGGCCCACCCCAAGCACGTGCGCGTCCGTGCGGCTGATCTGAAAGGCGCGTCGGCCTACTGGGTCACCGTCACCCAGCAGGAGAGGCCGTTCTCTTTCATCGAGGCCGATGCGGAACTGCTCTCGCCGAGCGCGATCCGCCTCGACACTGCCAACGTGCTGGAGGCGGAACTCTCCCCCGGCGCGCTGATCGCGTCCGGCCGGCCGGTGACCATCATCTGGAATGGACAGACACGGCGAGCACCGCCGGACGAGCGCGGGGTCATCGTGCTTCGGGCGGCCGGCTACGCGCCAGGAGCGCGCAGCAAGCGGCCCTCTCTGGCTGGCCCGATGGCCGACCTGACCACCACACCATTTGCGGTCGTGCAGGGCACGGCCTCTGCCGACCCGATGATGCGCCGTCTCTGCGAGCAGCAGGCGCAGACCGTGGTGCGGGACTGGGAGGCCTGGCAGCACTGGCGGCCTCGGTTCTTCAGGGATAGAGACGTCCGAGACGAGGATATCGCGAAGTACTCGCTTCTCCTCATCGGCGGCCCGGCCGACAATCTGGTGACGCGGCGGATCAGCGACCAGATCCCGCTGAAGATCGCGCCCAACGAGATCACCATTGACGGCCGGGGTTTCCCTGTGACCGACGCCGCGGTCCGCATGCTCTACCCGCACCCTCTGAACCCGGACCGGTACGTGCTGGTGGTCGCGGCCACCTCGCCCGCCGGGATGACGCTACCGGGAGGACCGGATGATGTGGACTTCGCCATCATAGACGGCCGTGTGCCGAACGGAGACGAAGGTCGCCCACCGGAGAAGGTGTGGCCGGCGACCGGCACCTTCGATCATAACTGGCGGCTCAACCCCGAGTTCGTGACTCTCGGCGACCCGGAGGTCCGGGCGAAGAGCCCACTACGCAGGGCTCCTCGGCTGCTGTCCGCGAAGGTGGAGGGCAAAGCCCTGATGCTGACCGAACTGCTGCCCGCGCAGGCCCAGGGCACCTTCAGTGCCATGATGCGCGACTTGAACTGGATTGGCAAGCCGATCACACTCGGGGGCAAGACCTACCAGCACGGGATCGCGGTGAACACCTCGGACGGGCCAAACGGCGCGGAGTGGGACATCGCCCGTGCCGGCTGGAAGCGCCTGCGCGGGGTGATCGGTCTGGAGGTCTGGCCTGAGCCCAGGGCGACGCAGTTGAGCCGCGAGAACACCCGAACTATCTTTGTGGTGCGAGGCGATGGTAAGGAGTTGTACCGCTCAGAGCCGTTCACATACGGTTCGGGCCCGAAGGAGCTGCACGTGGAGGTGACGGGCGTGAAGAGGCTCCGCCTCGAGGTGCTGCTAGGCGCGGCCCCGTGGGACGCGGTCGCCTCCGCGGACTGGGCCGACCTGCGGCTGGAGCGGTGAGGTTCTAGCGTCGTCGCCTCACCCTCTTGATGGCTTCGGAGCTTCGGGTTCAGCCCGAAGGCCGTCCGGCTTCCCGCTCGGCTGGGAGCCCCTGTCCGGGGTGCCCGCTGCCCCGCCTGCCCACCCACTCTGCCTCTGCAGATACAGATCAGGGATGTTGATGGTGCGCCACTCCGAGCCGAAGCCGACGCAGGCTCCGAGGGTGGTTGCGATAGCAGGGAGTTCGGTGGCGAGAGGACCACAGGACCACGGGAGCGGGTCTTGCCTCCGTCTCGGTGACGTCCGTCTGCGAAGATAGGAGATCCGGGAATGACGTTCCGAGGATTCAGGGGTAGGGGCGACTATGAGGCCATCTCCAGGTTCCTGATCGGGCTCTACGAGCCGGAAAACCGGGATGGTAACTGGCTGCAGCCGATATGGGAGTACGCGCATACTCACCCATCGTTCGATGAGGCGTCGGTGGGCAAGATCGGCCTATGGGAGGATCGGGGCCGAATCGTGGGTGTCGCCGCCTACGAGCTGCGTCTAGGCGAAGCCTTCCTCAATGCCCATCGAGATTACGCGCACCTCAAGCCCGAGATGCTGACCTATGCCGAAGCGCACCTGTCGGCCCCTGGCGATGACGGCAGGCCGCGCCTGAAGGTCTACGTGAACGATTTCGACGCCGCCTTTGAGGAGACGGTGGGCGCGCGCGGCTACACTCTGGATTCCGGTTCGCACCGGCCTATGTCTCAGTTCGTCATCCCTTCACCGTTCGCGCTGGCCGCGGTGCCCTCAGGATTCCGCCTCAAGAGCCTGGCCGACGACAACGACCTGCGGAAGATGAACCGTGTCCTGCACCGAGGGTTCGACCATCCTGGCGAACCCCCCGAAGAAGGGATCGAGGGCCGCAGGAAGATGCAGTCGGGCCCGAACTACCGGAAAGACCTGGCTGTGATCGTGGAGGCGCCGAACGGCGATTTCGTGTCGTTCTGCGGCATGTGGTTCGATCCGGTGAACCGGTTCGGCTACGTGGAGCCGGTGGCGACGGACCCGGATTACCGCCGGCGCGGCCTGGGCCGGGCCGCTGTACTCGATGGCATCCGCCGATGCGGCGAACTCGGCGCGACAGTGGCCTACGTAGGGACGGACAAGCCCTTCTACCTGTCATTCGGGTTCAGGAAGCTGTTCACGGCCAACTGCTGGCAGAAGAAGCTTGGATGAGCCCCGTTCCCACCGATGGTAGTTGAAGGTGTGGCGCGCACGACAGGGTGGGTTCCAAGGCAGGTGAGCTTTCGATCGCATCATCCTGCCATCGGACTCCGCGCCTCATCCGCACCCCGCGGTTCCGACGCGGGGCCATCTTCCTCCCGCAATCGGGAATCGGAACCCGGTCTGAGGCCAGAGAGTGTTCGGTCCTGGCTAGGGTTTCATCCAGGAAGAGCAACACAGTGCTCACTGGTCGTTCCCATGAACGCGCATGGATGTCCTGTCGCTCGCTGGCACTCGGATCGCGCGCTGCGGTGAGGCAGCTCGTCAGACTGCAGGACTGCCTCAGTCGTGTGTCCAAGACGGACCCAATACCGCTTGCTATGCCGCCGAGGTGCCTGACATGAACTGCGTGCTCATCATCGTGGACAGCTGGCGCAAGGACCACTGTGGCTGCTATGGCAACGAATGGATTCGAACACCGAATCTCGACGCGCTTGCCTCCCAGTCGGTGCTCTTCACCCGCGCCTATCCGGAGTCCCTGCCGACGCTGCCCGTCCGTCGAGCCCTGCACACCGGAAGGCGCACGTATCCGTTCTGGAACCATCGGTTTCAGAAAGGCGACTTCGTGGGTGCGCCGGGATGGGGCCCGATCGAAGAGGAGTTGGACACCGCTGCCGAGCTGCTTCAGGCTCAGGGCTATCGAACCGCCTTCATCACAGACACCTACCATCAGTTCAAGCCCTCGAAGAACTTCCATAGGGGATTCGACGAGTGGCGCTGGATTCGCGGGCAGGAGGACGACTGCTACCGCTCTGGCCCTCCGGTTGGTGACCAGACGGTCGCGAGACACGTACCCCCGGAGCAGCGGCACAGCGACCGCTGGGAGGAGCACCGACAGTATCTGACCAACGTAGCCGGCCGCAGTAGCGAAGAGGACTACTTCCCGGCGCAGGTCTTCCGAGCCGGGGCGGACTGGCTCGGTCGCAACACAGACGCGGAGACATTCTTCCTTGTTCTGGACTCATTCGACCCGCATGAGCCGTGGGATCCCCCGGCCGCGTACCGGAGGCTGTATGACCCGGACGACGATGTGCTGGATGTGATCTGGAGCACGTACGGGAGCGCGGACGAGTTCACGCCAAGAGAGCTCAAGCGAATGCGGGCGAACTACGCGGGGGAGTGCACGCTGGTGGACCGGTGGCTTGGGCACTTCATGGAGGTCTTGCGGTCTTCAGGACGCATCAATGACACAGTAGTCGCCCTCATCTCCGATCACGGACACAACCTGGGGGAGGCAAACTTGACCGGGAAGCAGGGCTACCCGCTGACGCGAGCGGTGGCCGACCTGATCATGATGATCCGACACCCAAGCGGAGAGGCAGCCGGGGCCAGGTGCGGGGCACTGTGCTATAACATCGACCTCACTGTAACCCTGTTGAATCTGCTCGCCGTGGATGTCCCCGCGCAGATGCATGGCAGTGACCTGTGGCCGAGTGTGCGTGGCGGACAGAAAGGCAGAGAGCATGTCACCGTGGCCTGGGGACCAGAGGTCACCTTCATCGATGACTGCTGGTGGTGCAACGCCACATTCTGGGGGGCCGACCCACTGCTCTATGACCTCCGGGACGATGCGGAGCTGACGCGGAACGTCGCCGCCGACCATCCTGCGGTGGTCAAGACCGCCATTGAGGCGTTCCGGGCAGATGCGGGCGGAGCCTTTCCTGACTGGCTCCGGGACTGGCGGCGATCACCGGGGTGTACGCCTATCATCCGACCCGCGGACTGAGCGCGTGGTGCGGCCGCCTGCGCTTGACAGGCACAACCGGGAGGGCGACGGCTACTGCTTCCGCGATGTCAGCTGGGTCCAGCGCCGGCCGCGTGTCTATGGGGCGTTCGTGGACGAGAGCAGTTGGGGGAACATGCCGCTGCTGTAGACGACGGGCGAGTGACGGGGGGCGATGGCGCTTCTCCGATGCCGACACGAGATGGCGGGGCGGGCCTGCCACGCCGCCGTGCGCCACGGGAGGCCGCGCTGTCGGGCCCAAGCTTCGCCAGGTTCACGATTGGGCGGGAACGCAGACGCCAAGCGGAGGAGACGATGAAGGCGGTTGCTATTCACGAGTTCTTCCGTGGAGTAGGCACGTGGATGGACTGGTCGCAGACGGTGGACGGTTTCCGCTTCGGGGACCCCGAGACCGAAGTGACCGGGATCGCCGTCGCGTGGAAGCCGTACTGGTCAGATCTGAAGCGCGCCAGGGAGCTGGGCTGCGACCTCTTTGTGGGGCACGAATCCATCTTTCGGGAAGGCCCCATGCGGCCCGGCGATGAGTCCGGCTTCGCCCAGGAGTTGGAGCAGCCCAAGCTTGCCTGGCTGCGGGAGAGCGGCCTGGTGGTCTACCGTTGTCACGACCTGTGGGACATGATGCCTGGAATCGGGGTCAGGGACAGCTGGGCTCGCGGGCTGGGGTTCGAGGGTGAGCCGTTGGCGGCAAGCGGCTTCTGTCGGATCGAGGACGTCTCGGGACATACCTTCGGGTCGCTCTCTGCGCAGATAGCCGAACGAGTCAAACCCCTGGGCCAGCACGCAGTGCTCGCGGTCGGCGACGAGCACAAACCAGTCACACGCCTTGCTCTGGGAAGCGGGGCATCCGCTCTGGCGGAGATGATCGGGCTAGGAGCTGATGTCTGGCTCGGATACAATGACTACTTCCGCCAGGTGCGGGACGGGGCTCTGCTGAGGGACATCGGTGTGCCGTACCTCATCGTGAACCACGGCGCCCTGGAGGAGTGGGGAGTCAGGAATCTGGGCGACTACCTCAGGGCTCGCTTCCCCTCCGTCCCGGTCCACTTCCTGGCGCAGGGGTGCATCTACCGCATAGTCGGCTAGGGACCGAAGCCGGAGAGCGGCGCCTCAGGGACAGGTTCGAAGTCAGTCGCTCACGCGTCCAGCGTTGGCTGAAGGCACTCGCCTAGGGCGAGCTGAACTGACGGAATGAGCCAAGGAGGCCGCTCAGCAAGACGTCCCGAGAGACCGCGGAACCTGTCCGGGGGATCAAGGCAACCTGGCCATGTCCAATCCAGTCCCCAGAATCCAATTCACGACATCACAATGCCGCTCAACGTGGCCTTCCACGGTGCAGTCGCCTGTCCGCTTCACGCCAGGCTTCCTCGCGGCCTCTTCCGCCTTCTCGGCCGTGGTCATCCTGATCGTCACCGTCATGGGCAGTGCGGGCTGGAACGCCCGGCACTGGCCAGCGCGCAACCTGTGAACGGCCTGGATCACCTTCTCAGCCGTGAGCCGCCGGGCCGACATCGGGTCGGGGCCTTCGCAGGTTTCCGAGCTCACGGCGTGCTTGACGCAGGCCGTCACGATTCCCGGGAACATGCCCTCGGCCTCCCGGCAGGCGGCCTCGTCGCCCTGTGCGAGGATCACGGGGACACCCCAGTGCCCTGCAAAGCAGGCCTCGATCCCCATCTCGCCCACGCTCTGGCCATTGATGCTGAAGTCGGCCCACTCCAGCGTCCAGGTGTGAGGCAGGAAAGCTCCTGCTGTGCCCGCCATCGCGTGGTGCCCGGGCACCAGGAAGCCATCCACTGTCCCGTCAAGTCCGGGCATCCAGCGGAGCTTCCCGTCCTGGTACCCCCGGGACCTCTGGAGGTAAGTGACCCGGGGATCCACGAGCATCTGGTCCAGGATGATGTTGCCGCCGCCATGGTGGGTGTCGCACACGATCAGCTCGTCCACTCCGGCACCAAGGGCGGCCTCAACGGCAGAGTTGATGTCGGCAATCAGCAGACCGCGCCCTCTGTCGGCCACCTCCTTGCGCACCCCATCCTCCCAGAACCAGACCTGCTCCCGGGTGAAGATCCCGCTCACACCTTCCATATCCCAGTGCATGAACAGCTTCATCAGCGAGGGCTCCTCTCAGGAGGCGGATCAGACGGGGCCACTTCCCTGCTACCTGCACGACCCCTGCTTACCTGTGGGGGATTACGGGTGCTACCGCAGTGCAGGACCCCCGCCAGCCGCACTCGAAGTCTGGTGTCGATCCCCGGATGGCCGGGAGGCAGCCCGGTGCGTCTGAGGACGGCACAGCCCATATCCGGTGTTCTTCTCGGGGGGCTCAGAAATGATGAGGGTGCGCAAGGACGGACCGCGCCCAGCGGTGATCGGAACCTGCTCGTTCCGGCAGGAAGCAGCCAACCCGGACGAGCTTCTCTCCAGGAGTCTATCGCTGATAGACGAGATGGCGCGCCGCCGCGCAGGAGCTAGGCTGGGGGCTTGACCTGGCGATCCTGCCCGAGTGCTCGTTTCAGTTCGCCAACGGGGACGTGAACCACGTGGCCGAAGCCACAGACGGCAAGACCGTCCGCGCGATAGCCGAGAAGGCAAGACAATACCGGAGCTATGCCACGGCCCCCGTGCAATCGAGAAGGGACGGCAAGGTCTACAACTCAGTAGTGATCCTCGACCGTCGGGGCGAGGCCGCAGGGGTCTACGATAAAGTCTTTCCGGTGATGATGACAGACCTTTCCCTGGAGTACGGCATCACGCCGGGCCGGGAGTTCCCGGTCTTCGATCTGGACTTCGGCAACGTAGGCGTGCAGATCTGCTGGGACATCGCGTTCGACCAAGGCTGGCAGGCCCTCGGCGACCAGGAGGCGGAGCTTGTGATCTTCTGCACGAACCCGGCGGTGCCGTTGGCACTGAGAGGGAGGGCGTGGCGCCACAGCTACTACGTCGCCGCCTCCACCACCGATCCGCCCTCAATGGTTGTGGACCCGATAGGGCGGGTCCTGGGCACGACCTCAGAGGATCGGGAGGTGCTGGTCGTGCAGGTTGACCTCGACTACCGGGTCCTGCACTCGAACTGCCTCTGGCAGTGGCCCGAGTCCAGGCGCGGCGACTACGCGGGACGCATCAGCGTGGAGTGGGACGGCGACGCGCACGAGTACCTGGTGACGTCAAACGATCCGAGCTTGCCGGTCAGACGCTTCCTGGAGACAGAAGGATTGCTGACCGGTCGCCAGCGGAACGGGCGCAACATCGAGCTGCAGATGAAGGCGCGGGGCGGAGCGCCAGTAATGCCGGAACCGCTTGTGCGAGAGTAGCTTACGCGCGGGCCTACCCGTAGTCCGTGCCCGCGTTGGTCGCGCCGGAGGGACCAGCGCGAAGCCTTGACAACTCCAGTGGTCGCTGGTAACCTACTGCCCGGATCTCGAAGGTGCTGCTGGCGGGTGGGAGATGAACGGTGCCCCCGGTTAGCATGGCTGCCCTCGGTGATAGAGTGCGTGCTGTGAGGCGCGTCTTAGACGCGCCTCTTCCCTTTGGCCGGAAGGAGGTGATGCCCACGCACAGGCGGCGTAGCCGTCCGTCTCGAGCTGACGTGCCCACTCTTTGGTCAGGAGGCAGGACATCATGGTACTGCAGAGGCGAAGGGGCTTCACGCTGATCGAGCTGCTGGTAGTGATCGCGATCATTGCGATCCTGGCTGCGATGCTGTTCCCGGTGTTCGCGCGGGCGCGTGAGTCGGCCCGCAAGATTCAATGCCTGTCGAACGTGAAGAACATTGCCACCGCCATTCAGATGTACCTCACGGACTACGATAAGCTGCCGCCAAGAGAGCACCGGCAAGAGGTTCTGGAGTGGTTCCCTTGCGACAGTTCCGCGACGGCGGCCAACCCGTACCTGCGGTGGCCGTTGATCTTCGACGAGTATGTCAAGAACCGGGACGTCTGGCGCTGCCCGAGCGCGAAGCTGCTGGCTGGCGCCTACTGGATCCGACCGAGCTTGCCGGACTGGTTCACGTGGACGGCGGACCACTGCGGCCAGTCAGTCTGCTGCTGCGGCTTCTGCCAGGACAACTACCCCGTAGGCTGGGGCGGCTCCGTCACGGACACTTCCGTCCAGGGTCCGTCGCTTGATTGGCAGCACTCGAAGACAAATCAGGGGGGCACGGGCTTCGAGCAGACCATTGGCCTGCTGACTAACGAAGAGATGAAGCCCTCGGAGGCGGAGGACCCGGCCCGCTACCTGGTAGTGGCAGATGTCGGTGGCACAGCTAACATTCAGCCAAGCAAGGTGATCCATGATGCCTACCCGGACCTGTGCCGCGTGGACAGGGCAGGACGTTCCGATAGACAAGAAGTGTTGAACTGCTATGCAGACTGGGCGAACTGCAGCTGGAGCCAGCCATGCGGCGCCGTCACCCCGGCGTACTTCTTCGACCCGGAGGTCCGCAAGTCGTTCTCGCGCCACCTGGGAGGGGTGAACCTGGGCTTTCTGGATGGACACGCCCAGTGGATGTCCTCGGAGGCAGTAATCAACAACACCTACAATAGTCACGACCCGAAGCGCGAGTACATGATCTACGGGATTGAGCGCTGCACCTATCCCGACTGCCTGGTGAAGTGGCCCTAGAGTCCACGAGGTCGGAGCAACAGCACTAGGCTCCATTGGCATTCTGCCACGAGCCGCGTCACGGGCGGAGCACCCCAAGGGGTGCTCCGCCCCTTTGGCGAAGGACAACCGTCAGCGGCCTCGCGCGTGAGAGTGGCGCACTGGAGAGGCGAGCACACTGCGGAAAATCACAGCTGCCGTTCCGCCTCTGCCTGGGGAGGAGACGCGATGCGCGGCCTGACACTTGCGGTTGCTCTGATCTGCTGTGCACTGGGCGGCGCGGCTGCGGCGCAGTCAACGCCGAAAGGGGAGCTGAGAACCATGGCCGAGGAGAAGGCGCGAGTGCTGGATCGGAATCCGGGCCCGTATCAGGTCTCGCGGGCGCCGTATGACGGACAGCGGCTGACGGTGAATCCGCCGGTGTTCGTGTGGCTGCCAGCGGAGGGGGCTGGCGAGTACATCCTGCAGTACTCCCGCGACCCGCGGTTCGCGGACCGATCCACCGTCACCATCAAGCAAGATGCGACTCTCCTCACGAGGCAGGGATCGCTGCCGTTCCAGGGGCCTGGAGAGTTCGAGTACACGGCGAAGCCGGCGACTATGCAAGTTCTCCGGGAGACACTGCAGCCCGGGGAGTACTTCTGGCGCTACGGATACGATGCGGGCGCGCCGGTGGGCGTGGTCTTCAGCAAGACCTGGACGTTCACGGTCGCTGATGAGGCGGTGGCGATTCCATTCCCGGATGTCAAGCAGGTGGTCGCGCGCGTCAGCGCGTGGCCGCATCCCCGGGTGCTCGAGACGCGGATGCCGCGGGAGCGCCTGCGCGAGCTGGCGCGCGGTGTGCTGAAGGATGATGCAGAGCAGTTGAAGCGCGACTGCGACGGCTACCTCGGGCAGCCGCTGCTGCCCGAGCCGCAGTTCCTGCCCAAGGGCGATGACTGGGCGCCGACCTATCAGCAGGTGTTTCGGGCGACGCGGGGGTTGTTCAGGGGCATGGAGCAGTGCGCGGAGGCGTACCTCATCACGGGTGACGAGAAGTACGGCCAGGAGGCGAAGCGGCGGCTCCTCCACACGGTGTCGTGGGACCCGAACGGCAGCACCAGTCTCGGTCACAACGACGAGCCGGGAACCGAGATCGTACGACTGGGGACGCGGGTGTACGATTACGTCTATGACCTGCTGACCGAGGCCGAGAGGGAGAAGTGCAGGAAGTGCTTCGCGGTGCGCATGCCGCAGTTGTACTGGGCGTTGAAGGCCAGACCGTTCGAGGTGAATCCCTTCGAGAGCCATGCCATGGGCTACTATCTCGAGGACCTGACCGAGGCGTGCATGGCGATGGCCGGCGAACTCAACGTCCAGGACTGGTTCGAATACTGCCTGATGATGATGTGGGGGCCATTCTTCCCGCCCTATGGAGGGACGGACGGAGGATGGTGTGAGGGGCCGAGCTACTGGGGATGGACCGCGGGGGTGTTCATGCGGATGTTCCGGCTGGTGGAGCAGGCGACCGGCGTGCCCATCCACCAGCGCGAGTGGATGCGGAACACGGGGTTCTACAAGCTCTACGACAACCCGCCGTACGCGAAGATGTCGCCGTTCGGCGACGGCCAATACGGACGGCCCAGCGGCGATGATGCGATGTGGGATTTGGCGATGGCCTTCGGGAATCCCTACTTCAAGTGGTGGGCGGATGCCCGAGGCTATAGCCCATCGGGGCTGACGAAGTTCCTGTTCTACGACCAGACAGTAGATGCGAAAGCACCCAGTGACCTGCCGCAGGCGAGGTGCTTCTCCGACGTCGGCCTGGTGGCAATGCACAGCGACCTGGCGAATGGCGAGAGGAACGTACAGGTGCTGATGCGCAGCTCGCCCTATGGGTCCATCAGCCACGCCTACGCTGACCAAAATGCGTTCACGCTCGACGCCTTCGGGGAGCCGCTCGCGATCGCGTCGGGCTACTACCCCTGGTACGGCAGCCCACATCACCAGCGGTGGAGCTGGCAGACGAAGGCGGCGAATGCGATCGGGGTGGATGGCGAGGGGCAGGCGGCACGGGACTGGAATGCGAGGGGAGCGATAGCTCACTTCGAGAGCAGTGACTACTGCCACTACGCACTGGGCGACGCGACCGCAGCGTACCAGGGGCGACTGACGAAGTGGGACCGCCACATTCTGTACCTGCGGCCGCTGGAGGCGGAGATGACGCCGATCGTGGTGATCTACGACGACCTCGCAGCGCCGAAACCCGCGACGTTCCAATGGTGGCTGCACGCGCTGGAGCAGATGCAGATCGGGGGACAAAGAGTGCGGATCAGCAGGGCACAAGCGCAGGCTGATGTGATCTTCCTGACACCCGACCAGCTCAAGCTGTCACAGACCGATCAGTTCACGGTCCCGCCAGAGAGGGAGCTTCCGAGCCAGTGGCACCTGACCGCGGAGACGACGCAGCCGAGCGAGACCTGCCGGTTCCTGACGGTGCTGCTGCCTCACCGCGTCGGCGCTCAGGAGGCGGCCAGCGCGAGACTCGTCCTCGGCAATGGATACCTGGGGGCAGAGATCGCAGTGCAGGGCAGGCGGCATGTGGTCGGCTTTCGTACGGGCATTGAGCCAATCACCCTGACCGGGGCGTCTCGGAGCGGCGACGTGTGCGCGGTCTCCTGGGGCAGCGATGGGAAGCTGCTGGGCGAAGCCGCGATACGACTCCACTCTCAGGAGGCGAGGTAAGGCGCGCCGCTAGTCCCGGCCGTCCAGGGTGAGGATGGTCGCGAGCGCGAGCTGCACGGCCATGCCTACGTTCTCCACGTCCACGCGCTCCGGGATGTCGCCGGGCATGTGGTAGTTCGGGTCGCCGAAGGGGGAGGAGCCGTGGATGCCGAGGGCGGTCGGGTAGCCGGCCTTGATGTAGGAGCCGTCATCGTTCGCAGGGCCATCGTGCTTGGCGACGACCTGCTCCAGGCCGATCCCATAGGCATCATTGAGGGCCATCATCATCTGGGCAAGCTGCTCGCCCTCGGGGGTGGTATAGAACAGCGCGTTCGTCTTGCGCTTTGCGTCAATCGCCTCCTGTGGCTTGGCGCCAAGCCCGTCGAGGTTGAGGACGGCGATGATGTTGTCGCCGCGGGACCTCGCGTTCTGGGCTGCGGTGATGCTGGTCCACGGGGTGTGCTCTTCGTTGCAGTAGACGAACCACAGGGAGCGGCGCAGGCTCCGGCCGGCGAGGAGGCGGGCCGCCTCCATGCTGGCGACGGTGCCGACGGCGTTGTCGTACGCGCCCGGTGAGTCGATCCAGCTTGGCGAGTCCTTGTGCGAGATGACCACGATGATCTCGTCGGGCTCTGCGGCCCCGCGCTTCTTCGCGTAGAGGTTATTGAGCATGTACCATGGGTCGGCGGGGTCCGGGGTCGAGTACCAGTGGTGAAGAGGCTTATTCTGGTCGCACCGGAACGCCTGCGCCCGGCAGGCTTCCTTCTCCACGTCGTAGCCCCAGGCGCGAAGCTTGGACTCGATGTACTCGTCGGCCTCCTCCAGGCTGCTCTTCGTCTGGCCGGGCCGGGTGAAGTTGGCCTTGCGGTAGGGCAGGGGGTCCCTAGACAGGTAGAAGAGGCCGGCGGAAATCTCCTTGTTATCCACCTTGGCGATCAGGTCGGTGATGCCGGGGGCCGTCTTCATGAGTTGCGCGGCATTGGCCGTGGATTGGGTAAGCGAGACCTGGCTTAGCGGCTCCTGTACCAGTGAGTCGTACCGCGCTGGGCGCCTTTCCTTCGGCCAGAGGTGGCGGAAGTCGGCGTAGCCGGGGACGGAGAGCCAGGGCTCGTAGAAGAGCTGGTCGAGATCAATATCCGCGAAGACCACGCCCTGCTTACCCGCAGTGTCGGCGAGGATGGTGCCGGAGGGGTCTATGATCATGCTGCGGCCGGTGTCGCAGATCGAAGTCACGTAGTAGACCCCATTGTCGAGAGCGCGAGCGCGAGCGACCGCCTCGTAGGCCTTGCTCTCGGAACGAATGTCTCCCTCGATCGGGGTGAAGATGATCTCGGCGCCCTCGAGCGCGAGCGCGCGGGCCATCTCGGGGAACATATGGTCATAGCAGATCTGGAGGCCGATGCGGCCGATATCCGTGTCGAAGACGGGGATGGTCGCGCCCGGACTGGTGCCGGCTTCGACCTCGGCTTGCGGAAGATGGATCTTCCGATAGCGGCCTACTATGCTGCCATCGCGGCCGATGATGACGGCGGTGTTGTAGCGGAGGGGCCCCTGCCACTCGGGCAGGCTCACGACGATCATCATGTGGTACTGCCTGGCGAGCGCGGCGAGGACTTCTGTGGCGGGGCCTGGGATGGTGGGATGCGCGTTCGCGTCGGTCGGGACGATCTGCGCGAGCTCGCCGAGACAGACCACATCGGCCTTGCCCGCACCCGCCTCCCGGACGGCCGACCGCCACGCCTCCGGCCCGCGGGTCTCGCGATCTAGGTACACCGTGGCGATGCGGACATGGCGGGGCGCGGGGGAGGGCGCGTGACGCAGAGAAACGTCATCGAACCACACCCGCCCCTGCGGCGCGTGGCGCAGGCTCAGCGAGACGGTGGCCATGGTCGCGCCCTCGGGCGCTCGGTAGCGGGCAGACAGCCGCCACCATTCGCCCTGGCGCACCGGCGAGCACAAATATGCGGTTCGCGGCCGCTCGTCCTTCGCGTCGCGCTTCCAGTCTATGTAGGCCCACACTGACTCCTGCGGGCTGGGGATGTCCTCGGTGCGATAGTAGACGGAGAGTTCATACATGTTTCCAGCCCGGATGCCGAAGCAGGCTGCTGTGACCCAGCCGACGACCCCGGTCTTACCGTCGCCGGACAGGCACAACGAGTGCATGCCGGATCGGGCGAACGCGGTGTCGGAGACTACGGAGGGGGCGATCTCGGAGCGGGGAGCGCCGGGTCTCCAGCCCATGGGGAGGCCGCTGGCAACATCCTCGAAGCTGCCATTTGGGATCAGGTTCGGCGAGTCGGTCATGGCGGAAGCACCTCTCGGGTTCGGGTCATGGGGCGATGCCGCAATGCACGCAAGATGCATGCAGCACGTCATCAACATGGCGACACAGGAAAGCGCACGTGTCCTCATTGCGACACTCCCAGCAGCACAACTGCCCGCGGACTTCTATTCGTTCGCGCGGAGAGCGAGTCCTTGCGTAGCGACGACGCGAGCGCCTGGAGGCCGGAGTCAATCCACGACTCTGAGCCACCCCCCGTCCACATAGTAAGTCGAGCCCACGCAATAGCTGGCCAGAGGCGAGCATAGGAACACGAAGAAGTTGGCGAGTTCCTCGGGCGACCCGAAACGTCCAATGGGGGCGTTCTCTCTGGCGATGCGGTCGAGGTATTCCTGTGCGGTGATTCCCTCTTGCTGGCTCAAGATGCCGGCAGTCTTCCACCAATCCGGAGTCAGGATGAGGCCAGGGCTGATGGTGTTGACCCGGATGCTCTCACCGATCAGCTCGTTGGCCAAGCACTTCGAGAACATGACCAACGCCGCCTTTGTCGTATTGTATATCGGCTCGTATCCGAGAGGCTGCTTGGCGCAGATGGAGGCGTTGTTGATGATCACTCCCCCACCCCGCCTTCGCATGAGGGGAGCAATCGCCCGGGACATCCGGACGGCCGCCATCACGTGCAAGTCCCAGTAGTACTGCCACTTCTCATCCGGGGCGTCCATGATCTTCTCTTCGCTGCCTGTCCCTGCGTTGTTGATCAGGATGTCGGCCCCGCCGAACTCCTTCTCCACCTCCTGCGACAGCGTGATGATGTCGGCCGGCTTCGTGACATCGGCGGGCACTGTCAGCACGCGAACTCCCTGCGCGTCCCGGATGCGCGCTCCCACCTCGCGCAGGCGCGCCTCATCCCGCGCGCACAGGGCAAGGTGGACTCCCTCCGCTGCAAGCCCTTCCGCGACCGCCAGTCCAATGCCAACACTTCCCCCCGTGATAACTGCCACTTGCCCTTTCAGCTTCAGGTCCACTCTAGTATCGCTCCTGTGAAGTGCCCACCTGGTGGGGGCCTCATCAGTACGGCTTCTTCCGCACGATCTTGACGACGAAGGCATGCTCGCACGGCTTCCTGCCCGGCATCCGCACGACGAGACCTCCCTTGTTCAGTTTCCAGTCGAGCGGCTTGCCGTCACCGAGCATGGTGACGGATACGATCTCGGACTGATAAAGCTGGTGGCGCGGATGCTCTCCCCTCCGCACCCCCACATCAGCCTTCCCTTCCTCGGCTTCTCTGAAGGTTGTGATGACCAGCTCTTCCCCAGGCCAATCGAGTGCGGTGGCGTAGAGCGCGTCGCCCTTCACGGTGAACCGGATATCCTGGGCCGTGTAGGGGGTGGCCTCCTCGTTGAAGCCCCCGCTACCCTTCTGCAGACGGGTCGGACCCTCGCCTGCGATCATCCAGGCCGTGGTCCCATAGATCGCCTCGCCATTCACCTTCAGCCATTCGCCCATGCCCAGCAGGCACTTCTTCGCTTCTTCAGGAATGGTCCCGTCCGCCTTGGGGCCGACGTTGAGCAGGAGGTAGCCATTCTTGCTGACGCGGTCCACCAGGTTGTCAATCAGCCAGTCCACGCTCCTATAGCCTGCCGTCTTGACATAGCCCCACGCACCCTGGTCATCCACGGTGGAGTCCGTGATCCATTCGTGGTACGTCAGATCCCGTGCCTGACCGAGCTCGTAATCAACCAGGCCGACGCCCGGCGGGAGGTCGTGGTCCTTGTACGTCACCACCACTTCCTTGTTGCTGGCTTCCGCCTTGTTGTAGTAGTAGGCCAGGAAGTCCTTCACGTAGTTCTCGTGGATACTGCACAGGGCGTAGTCGAACCAGATGAAGTCTGGCTCGTACTTGTCAATCACCTCGATAGTCTTGCCGTACCATCGGTCGAGGAACTCCTTCGAATGCGGTGCCCCTCGTTCGTGGATGAAGCCATAGAGCCCCGAGTATCTGGGATCGGAGCAGTCGTAGCGCTTGTCCCAGACCGGGAAGAAAAACCAGTTCTCTGCGTGGTGCAAGGCGGTGACGAATTTCATGCCGCGAGCTTTGACTGCCTTCGCGAGCGCACCCACCACGTCCCGCTTTGGGCCCATGGTGGCGGCGTTCCACTGCGACCACTTCGTGTCCCACATAGCGAAGCCGTCGTGGTGCTCGGCCACCGGTCCGGCGAAGCGGGCGCCGGCCTTCTGGAAGAGCTCCGCCCACTCCTCCGGGTCGAACTTCTCGGCGGTGAACAGGGGGATATAGTCTTTGTAGCCGAATCTATCGAGGGCACCATAGGTCTGCTCGTGGTATCTGCGGGCCTCGGAGTTCGGGTCCATATAGAGGGCGTGGCTGTACCAGGTCGCATTCCCCCCAAAGGCCGGCACTGAGTAGATGCCCCAGTGGGTGTAGATACCGAATTTGCCCTCCCGAAGCCACTGCGGGGTCTGATGGCGCCTCAGGGATTCCCACGCAGGCTGGTAGGGCGCGGTGCCCGCGACCTTCCCGGCACCCGTTCCTCTTGCCGACGAGCAGTCAGTCATCACATAGAC
This sequence comes from uncultured Armatimonadota bacterium, assembly GCA_963716175.1. Classification (GTDB taxonomy): domain Bacteria; phylum Armatimonadota; class Hebobacteria; order Hebobacterales; family Hebobacteraceae; genus MFD04408-11. Next base: position 264,188 of record OY970296.1, read on the forward strand.
CTCCTCTTGGTAGATGTAACGATTCGATATGCAAACCTATCCTGTCTCAACGGCACAGAACCCGAGGCCCCTCACATGCGCCCATGCGTCACCAGGGAGATGACGTTCCACAGGGACCGGTTCAGCACATCGCCGACGATCAAGCCAATAGCGATCGGCAAGGTCTGCTGATACAGCCGCAGGCCGCCGTATCTCAGCACGAGGGACTTGGCCAGCCAGGCGATGACGAAAGGCGACTGGCCCCGACCCTCGTCTGTCAGCACGCTAAGGCCAAGTATGTAGCCCACGGGGTGGAAGGGCCACCACAGGAACCGGAGCCGCATCACGGCGATGAAGACAAGGACCAGGGCTCCCACTCCCCACCATGCCAACCCGTCCCAGGCAGGGCCGCTTGGGTTTGTGATACGGTCGAAGATTCCCTCTCCCGCGGCCAGGAAATACCAGCCGGGGAAGGCGCCGGCGCTCCCGGCCCGCGTCGCGTTGAATCCGATCCGATACAGCGCATGCAGCATGTAGACGCTCCCGGCTCCCAGCGCGACCAGGAAGCCCACGAACAGCAGGCGGGTAAGCCGGCGCAAGGGCACCCCGGCCGCATCTCCGATCTTGAACGAGGTAACGGCGTTCATGCTGCAGACGCTGATGACTTGGCTGGGGAAGGGAGTGTACGCCCAGCCCGTGGTGAAGAGCGCGATGATCTCTCGCGGTCGCAGCCATTGCGAGCCTGTGGGCATCACCGCGATCTCCTGGACATACTCGGTGGTCGGGTCGAAGGCGGTTTCAGCGCAGATGCGCGCGTAGGCGAAACCAGCCCCCACGATCAGTGCGACATATGGGATGGCGAACAGCGGACGACATCCGGCCAGCACCAGAAACACCACCATCCAGGAGAAGGCCAACGGCAAGATGGCCAGGGCCCACCGGTAGGCGAGGGGCTCATCCGCATCGCCCCCGCGCGGTCGCCCCGTGAAGGCGATGCGCAGGGCGCGCACCAGGTGTCTGCGCGCGCTCCACAGCACCCAGGCCGACAGCACGATCACCGCCCCGGTCACCTGGTCGAATGGGGCCGGGAACTCATGGCTCCACCAGTCGTCCGCGGGGCCAGGCCAGCCTCCCCGGACGATGGCGACCATGGTCAGGCCGACCTTCGCCAGCCAGAAGAACCAGACCGAGAAGGAGAGCTCTTTCGGGACGATGTAGGCCAGCGCGATGAGCCAGGGAATCAGCAGGACCTCGAGCTGTCCGAAAGCGGCGAGCGGCCCGACCTCCTGCCTCGGCATGACAACGACCGACGACGGCAGCGAGGGCACCACCGGTAGCCGCCTCGAGAGGTTCGCCAGGAAGCTGACCAGGCCGGCCACCACGAGGCCGGCCCAGAAAAGCCGGTTTCGGGTAAGCCGGCCCGCTTCACCTTCGCCGGTCTTCTCAACCATGTGCAGCGGGATCTCGGCAAGCGGGAACGTCAGTCGCTCGTTCCTGACCCACTGCTTCTGAACCAGTGCCAGGAGGCAGGTCCTGGCGGCGAAGAGGCCGATCATGAACGAACCCCAGGCCGCCAGCGGGAGCGCCCACTCCGCCCAGGGAACTGCCGCTCTGCCCATGAAGTAGTCTACGATCGCTGATGGAGACGACGGGGCGAACCATGTGGGCACCAGGGGCAGGAATGTCTGCCAGGTCTCCAGCGCGCGGCCGAAGTAGTGGTAGCCGACCACGATGGAAAGGACGAAGAAGAGGACGCCCGACCCCAGCAGCGGAGTTGCCACGAGCACCGCGGCGTGCACTGTCAGAAGCTCGCGCCGCGTCAGCCCGATCCTGCGCAGTGCTGGCAGCGACATGACCGCAGTGGCCAGGAAGAGGACCGTCAGCGGCCAGGCGGCAGGCGCGTCGGTTGACCAGATCCCGGTCCTGGCGACGTCCCCCGCATACCTGATGCCCCACATCACCTCGCCATAGAAGATGGCCGGGACGCTCAGGACAATGATGGCGAGGGAGATCGCCACCGCGCGCCAGGTAACGCCACCAGCCCCGTCTGGTGCTGGGAGGGGCCGCTCGTTCCCCCCGTACGCTTCCGTTGTGGTCCGCGTTGCGCCCACGAGACTCCTCCGGAGAGCCGCCGCCGGCGGCGGGCGCAGGAGGGGCGGAGCACCGAGTCCGGCGCTCCGCCCTTAGCAGCACGTCATTGATCCGCTCTGCAAAGACAGTCCGGCCAGTCTACCAGAGGGTGGGGTACTGCACCCCAGTCGCCGCTTTCACGCATTGGGAATTGGCCGGGTAGTCCCTCCACCAGAGTCCCAACGGGTCGTGGATGTGTCCTTCTGCGGCGCACGCCGCGAGAAGGGCCTCCGAGTTCCACCAGGCAGCATGACCGTCGAGGAATCCGATGTTCACACCTCCGAGGTGACGGGCGAAGGGCCTCCGCAAGTTCACATCCGTGACCATGGCCGGATAGGCGAATATCGGCGTACAGCCTGAGGCCAGATCCTCGGCACAGTCGCTCCAGTCCCACCAGCCATCAGCCCCGTCTTCGATGACGTCACAGTAGGCGCACTCCAGGGCGCAGATGTCCGGGTAGGCGGTGTTGCCAGGCTTCATGTCACCCTGCTCGATACAACTGTCGCCGCAGACCACCCATTTCGCGGCATCCTGTACCGAGGATGGCTTCACGTCCATGCCGACTGCCTCGTTGCACTGTATGCTGGCCACGAATGCGTTCTGTCCAGGCTGGATACCGACCCCGAAGGTGCCCGCGTACATGCTCCGCTGTATGAGGCTGTCGGTGAGAGCGCCCCCCCATCCGTTCGGGTAGGTGACGTACGGACAGAGGAACGGATCGGAGTCTCCGCCCCACGCGCCCTCGCTCGCCGTCAGTTCGCCGAACCAGTCCTGGGAACCGAAGATGAAGGCCGGCGCCGCCTCCATCTTGGCGCTGGGGCATCGCCATATGTCTCGGTTCTTGGTGTATTCGTCCAGGATCACCGGCCACCGCAGGTAAGGATTGGCCACCGAGGGCATCTCCCAGCACGACTCGCCCCCTATGGCATCGAAGTAGGCTTGCACGTCAGGTCTGTGCTCACGGGGGGGCAGCCTATCGTAGTCGGTCAGGTACATCTGGATCGCAGTTGTGATGTTCTTAACATTGGCGAGGCACTGGATCTTGCGGGCGGATTCCCGCGCCCGCGCGAAGACCGGGAACAGCATCGCGGCCAGGATCGCAATGATCGCGATCACCACCAACAGCTCGATCAGCGTGAATCCTCGTCTTCGGATACCCATGGAGGTACGCCTCCTCAAAGGCTGGAGCCCGCCCTGTCAGTCGGGTGTCGGCTCGGGTCCCGCGGTCGCTCCCCGGGAGACCGAGCGACCCGTAGTCTTCACCCTATCGGATGCGCTCGGCATCGGTTCCAACCACCTGTAGTCTAGTCGGATCCCCGGTGAGAGGGAATCGTCTATCCCTCTGAATACTTGACGGATCCTTCTGCGTCGGAGAGGATGCCAGGGCAGGTGCGGAACCCTCCCCCCGAGACCTATCGGGTTCCAGCAGCAGGGTCAGCAGTCCGCTAGGAACAGCGCCCGGATGTCTCGGCGGGCCCTCTGGACACGTCTCCCGCCGGACGCTGACATCGCGCCCATCCTATCGTCGGTGTGAGGGGCCACATCAGGTCAAATGAGGGCGCCACGTTGGCCCGAGAATCCGCGGCACCATGGCCCCTGTCTCCACCCTGCGGCTATGACGAGACGTCCACGAACACCTTCACGCTTTGCTCGCGATGCTCGTCTATGAACTGGTAGGCGGCGGAGTACTGCTCGAATGGGAAGTGCTCGCCCTCCAGCGGGGAAGTGACCACGTCCCCCGATGCCATCAGCGCCACTGCTCGCTGGTAGTCCTGGTAACGGTACATGAGGGTGCCGATGAGCATCAGCTCGCGATCCTGAACCAACCCCATGGCGATGCGCGGCTTCTCGCCAAAGACTCCCACCACCACGATCGTCCCGCCCTTGGCGATACTGTCAATGGCCGCGGAGAGGGTGGCTTCGATCCCAACGCACTCCAGCGCGATGTCGAAACCGTCCTTTCCGAAGACGCGGGCGGCTGCCGCCGCGAGTTGCTCGTGCTTGGCGTTGGAGGTATGCGGCAGGCGGCACTGCCGCGCGACGCCCAGGCGGAAGTCACTCAGGTCAGTCACCAGCACTTTGGCTCCGCCGGCGCGAGCGACTTGGGCGACGAGATTGCCGATCGGCCCAGCTCCGAGAACAACGACGTTCCTGCCCGACACCTCGCCGGCCCGGGATATCGCGTGGACCGCCACGGCCGTCGGCTCCACCATGGCCCCCTGCTCGAACGTGAATTCGTCGGGCAACCTGAGCGTCTGCCGAGCTGAAGTGACGAACAGGTCCTGAGCGCAGCCCGGCGCCTGGAATCCCTGGACCTTGAGGGAATCACAGATGTGGTAGTCGCCTCGGAGGCACGGCCGGCATCTGCCACACACGATCTGCGGCGTGGCGGTGACCTTGTCACCCGGCCGGAAGCCAACGACGCCTTCCCCTACCGCCTCCACCACCCCCGAGAACTCGTGCCCCTGCACCACGGGGTAAGGGGTGAAGGGATGAAGCCCATGATTCACGTGCAGGTCTGAGCCGCAGATCCCGATCCGCTTGACCCGGATCAGGACCTGACCGGCTCCCGGGCGCGGCTCCGGCACTTCGCGGAATTCGATGACGCCGGGCGAGACCATGACTGCCTGTCTCATTGAGGCTGCGCTCCCTAGCTCGCGGCTCGCGGAATCCGCCCCTGAGTCACGCGGCTGTGGTGCCGCGATACAGAGGGTTGCTCATCTCGCCCCGTGGGTCCGACAGGTTGGATTCGCCTGCCACGAGCCGGCGGTGGTAATCACGCGGCGCGCAACCCACGTGCTTCCGGAAGAGGCGGCTGAAATGGCAGACGCTTCCGAACCCCGATCGGTTCGCCGCGTCCCCCACTGAGATTCCCCCATCGGTCAGCAGCGCCCGCGCCCGATGCAGGCGCGTGGATCAGGTCCTCCATGGGGCTGACTCCGAGTAGCTTCGCGTATAGCACCGCGAAGCGCGACGGGCTCAAGTGGGCCAGCCCCGCCATCTCCGCCACCCGCCACGGCTTCTGCATCCGTTCATGGACATGCATCCGGAGATTCCGGAACTCGTCCACTCGGGTCGCTTCTGCTGGCGTTAGCTCCCCAGGGGTCTGCTGGACCAGTTGGCGGCCCAGTTGTAGGAAGAGGCCTTGGATCATAAGGCCGACCGACTCGAGCCATAGCGGCTCCCGGCGTCGCCGTTCGCGGTTGATCGCCTCGAAGATGGGGGTCACGAATTCCGTCCCGCGCGGCCGCATGATCGCGTTCAGCGGAATCTGGTAGCGCTGAATCACCTCGGGCATCGCCGGCCCATCCATGTGCAGCCAATCATCTATGAATCCGGCATCCCTGCCACGGTACCATTGGGGGAAGGATGGATCATAGAGCAGGCAATCTCCTGGCTCCGCAGGAACCACCCCCTCTGTCGTCTGGACACTCATCGGCGAGTGGAAGCAGACGAACAGGTACATGCCCAACCCGTAGGGGCGCTCTACCGTGTAGCCGGGACCATGTGACCAGCGAACTCCCAGGTCCACCGCCATCAATGCGCTCGGCAGGCGATCCTGCACCGCGCTCGTCATGGGGCGCCTCCGCGCATCGGTTGTGCCAGTACCGGATCATCTTGCCTGACGCAGAGGAATGCGTCAAGTATGAGCAAGGCTCGACCTCCACCACAACACTGTCGGGCATGGTAGGACCTCCAACGCGGGGAGTGGCGATCCCGTTCGGCCTCAGGCGGCGCCGTGCCTGCAGGCGATGAGACCCACAGCAGGAATCTGGGGTACCGCTGTACCTGTATGATGGAGGTTCAGGATGGACGGAACTCACGCCCAATTCGTCGTCGCCACGGACGGCGATGACGCCAATCCAGGGACCGAGGCGCAGCCGCTTGCCTCCCTGCACGGAGCACGCGAGGCCGTTCGGGCGCTGCTGAAGCGCCAGCGGAAACCCATCACCGTGCTGGTCCGCGAGGGGACCTACTACCTCCGCGAGCCTCTAGTGTTCGGCCCAGAGGATTCGGGGTCACCCGAGGCGCCGATCACGTACGTCGCGTTTCCCGAGGGATCGGTCACCATCAGCGGTGGACGGAAGCTCGACTGCCGGTGGCGGCCCTTCCGAGACGGCATCATGAGCTGTGAGCTGCCTGACGTGCAAGCCGGAGAGCTGAGCTTCACGCAGTTGTTCGTCAACGGCAAGCGACAGATCCGGGCGCGGTATCCGGACCACGACCCGTCCCTACCAGGAGTGAGTGGCTACCTCCAGGCCGCCGGAGCGCTCTCCGACGATGTGCCAGACCCCTGTCCGGGCCCCAATGATGACATGACCTTTTCCGGCGGCCCTCCCCGCGGCATCCTCTTCGATCCGGCCACGTTCACGAAGAGGCGCTGGAGCAGACCCGAGGAGGCAGTCATCCACAGCTACCAGGCCAGCCACTGGGGGAATCTGCAGTGGCGAGTCAAAGCGCTCGACTACGACAGCAACATCATCTGGTTCGGCCACGGCGGGCAGCAGATAGGCGCGAAATGGTTCAACCAGCCCTGTGATGTCAGTCAGAGGTCACGGTTCTATCTTGAGAACGTCTTCGAGGAGCTGGACGCGCCTGGCGAGTGGTACCTGGATCAGCGACAGGGGGCCTTCTATTACCTGCCCCCCGCAGACGTGGAGGTGCGAACGGCCGCCGTGGAAGTGCCGGTACTGCCGCAGTTGCTGCGTTTCCTGGGAACGCAGCAGGAGCCCGTTCACGATATCGCGTTCCGCGGTTTTCGGTTCGCCCACACCGCCTCAACATTCCTGGAGGAGTACTCAGTGCCGTCGCTGAGCGACTGGGCGATCCACCGCGGCGGAGCCGTGTTCCTGCAAGGCGCGCATGATTGCAGGATCGAGAACTGCTGGTTCGATGCGGTGGGTGGCAACGCGGTCTTCGTCAATAACCACAACCGCGGCCTGGTGGTAACCGGCTGCAAGTTCACCTCGACCGGGGACAGCGCGGTGTGTTTCGTTGGCTCTCTGGAGCTGACGAACGGGACGCAGCGGAGCTTCCCCTATGAATGTCGGGCCACGAACAATCTCATTCATGACTGCGGAGTCTTCGGCAAGCAGATTGCCGCGGTCTACATCTCACGAGCCAAGCGCATCACCGCGGGACACAATCTTATATACAACATGCCCCGCGCGGGGATCTGTATCGGGGACGGGACCTGGGGCGGCCACATCATCGAGTACAACCACATCCACGACACCTGCCGGGAGACGGGGGATCACGGCCCGTTCAACGCCTGGGGCCGCGACCGGTACTGGTGCTTGGTGCAATCCCATACCGAACCCCTCAAGGAGCGAAGCCACTACGCTGGTGAAGTGCTGATCGACGCCATGGAGCCGGTGATCGTCCGCCACAACTTCTTCCAGGAGAGAGCGGGGTGGGGGCTGGACCTGGATGACGGCGCCTCGAACTACGAGATCTACAACAACCTGTGCGTCGGCGTCAGTGTGAAACTGCGGGAGGGCGCATATCGCACTATCCACAACAACATCTGGGTGAACGGGGCCAACTCGCCGTGCTTCCACGTCGGCAACGAGGACAACCACGACCGTTGCCTCCGCAACATCACTGTGATGAGAGCAGCCGACATGCATCCCGAGCACGATCTGAACTTCGAGATGGGAAAGGGCTACGGCGAAATCTACACCCTGATCGCTCCACCGGCGCGGGGACCGTGGCTGGAGGAGATTGACTACAACTGCTTCTACAGCGATCTGGGTGAATTCGTGGCCCGTGTCAGGCTGCGCGAGGGGGAGCGACGTAAGTACTCCTTGGAGGAATGGCGCCAGTTGGGGTTCGACCTCCACTCGGTGTTCGCCGATCCCATGTTCGTCGCTCCTGAGAGGAACGACTATCGCGTGAAGCCCGGCTCGCCGGCGCTGAAGCTGGGGTTCGAGAACTTCGAGATGGGGAAGTGGGGCTTGACGGGCCAGTTCCCGGAGGTCTGGCGCGACTGAAGCGATCTGTCCGCACCAGCAGGATGGGGCCGGCCGCTAATGTCCAGCGTGAATAGGATTCGGTGGCGCACTGTCCGAGGTCATGTCTGGACGCCAGCCGGTCTAGCAGTAGGCGAACTGCGCCAGCACCACCTCGGGGTCCGTGTTGGCTGGTCAAACATGTGACTTCCCCCCGCTCCTATTCCGTCCATGCTCTCGCCACGAAGATCCCCAGCTCCCGCCGGTCCCCCTTGAAGCCGTGCTCCTCTGGCACCCAGGTGCCATCCAGCCCAACCTCGACCTTCACCGGCGCGTCGGTCTCCAGGGTGACCGGGATGCTGATGGTCTTGAGCTGACTCGAGTCCAGCTGGAACTCTCCCACCTCTGCCCCGTTGACCCACACCCGCCCCCGCACCGGCCGCTCGCGAATATCGCCCCGGTGACAGGAAGCCGCCAGGCCGATCGCCTTCGCCGGCCCCCGCAGCACGAAGCCGAACTCCCCCTTGGTCCAGCGCATGGGCCGGCCGCCTGCGTCCTCTACGTGATACCATCCTTGCAGCAGGTATTTCTCATCCCGCATATCCAGTGCCCGCGGCGCTTCCGGATAAAGGGCCGCGATCACGGAGGCGAGATCAGAGACTCCCTCTGCGCGCCGAAAAGAAACCTGAGGGCGCAAGTGGGCGGCCCCGATGAAGTGGTAGTCGCTCCGCGGCAGCACCTGGAAGGAAAGCATCGCGTCCGCCCAGTCAAAACAGCGGTACAGGTGCACGTCCTCGGTGTGCACCGCCACTGTCACAGTGTACTGCCCGGGGCCAATGTCCATGTCCAAGGCCCACCTCACCTCCAGCTCGTCGCCCGCGCCAAAGGCTCCGGTCTCCCGGCCCAGGCCATAGGTGTTGGTGCCCCATATGTCGTTTCCCAGCCGGTCCCGTATCAGAATGCCAACGGTTGGGTTCTCGATATCGCTGAGGAAAGCGATGCGCATGGTTAGCACCGCAGCCTGTCCCGCGACCAGGGCTTTCACCTCGCTGCCGGCCTCGTCCAAGAGGCGCATCTCCGTTACCACCGCCTCGAAGGTGCCAGCCCGTTGTCCAACGCCCGACCCCCTGGCCGGCCGCGAATGGTGAGGAAGCCGGCCTCCCCGTGTTCCCTCGCGATCAGAGCGTTGTAGTAGTCGAGCACATCATCCGGGGCGCCGCGGTCCACGATCTCGCCCTGGTGCACCAGCACGGCGTCATCGCAAAGGGTCTTGACGGCGGCCGGGTCATGCGAGACGAAGAGGATAGTGGCTCCTCGCTCCCTGAAATCCCTGATGCGGCGCACGCATTTCTGCTGGAAGTGCGCATCCCCTACCGCGAAGATCTCGTCAATCACCAGCACGTCCGGGTCGAGGCTGGCCGCAATCGAGAACCCCAGCCGCATGTACATGCCAGACGAATAGGTCCTCACCGGCTGATCTATGAAAGCGCCCAGCTCGCTGAAGGAGATGATCTCTCCCACCCGCGCCTGGATCTCGGCCTCGCTGAAGCCCAATAGCCGCCCGTTGAGGAAGATGTTCTGACGACCCGTGAACTCCGGATGAAACCCGGTGCCCAGCTCCAACAGCGCCGTCACCCGCCCCTCCACCACTACCTCACCTTCGGTCGGGTAGGCGACGCCGCTGAGGATCTTGAGCAGGGTAGACTTCCCCGCTCCATTCGGCCCCACCACCCCCAGCGCCGTCCCCCTTGGCACCTCCAGGTTGATGTCTCGCAGCGCCCAGAAATCGCGGTGGCAACTGCGGCCCGTAAGCCACTCCACCAGTCGCCGCCAGGAGCTGTCGTAGAGCCGGTACCTCTTGGACAGATGTCTGATGCTGACCATGGGCTCAGATCTCATCTGGGATATCCGCTCGCAGTCGGCTCACCACCGCATAGCCGAAGGCCAGGTTGAACAACGCCATCCCCAGCAGCACCACGACGTCCGTCCACTTCGGCCAACCGCCCTCCATCACGATCCGGTGGAAGCCTTGCATGATGTGGAACATGGGGTTCATCGCCTGCAAGGCATGGAACTTGGGCGGCACGATTCCCTGGACATACACGATGGGAGTCAGCCAGAACCAGAACTGAAACAGGATGACCACCATCTGCGAAAGATCGCGGAAGAATACCGTGAGACTAGCCAGAGCAAGACCCAGCCCGAAGGCCCATACCTGCATCAAGGCCAGCAGCAGTGGCAGCGCCAGGAAGCTGAGTGTGATCTTGTGCACCACCGCCAGCACCAGAATCACCAGGAGGCCCAAAGTCAACAGGCTGTTGAGCAAGGAGAAGGTAGCGATCCAGGCCACCGGGGCCTCGATGGGAAAGCGCAGCTTCTGGATCAGGCTGCGATTATCCAGAAAAGCACTCGCACTGCGCTGCGCAGTTTCAGCAAACGCGGTCCAGGGGAAAAGTCCCGCGCAGAGGTAGATGCCATAGGCAAAGCTGCCGGACACCCCTGGCAGCCGCGCCGCCATGACTCGGGAGAACACGAAGGTGAAGATGAGAATCAGGCTTATCGGGTGCAGCACACTCCAGGCGGAGCCCAGCACCGAGCCAGCATAGCGGGTCCGGAACTCCCGGATGGCCATCTCCCACACCACCGACCGGAACGCCCACAGGCTAGCTCTTGAGTTCAGTTGCACTGCCGCCATCTCCCTACTTCTCGGCCCTCAGACTCCAGCGCCTGTCCGTCCTCACAGAGGGAAGCGACGGCTAGCTCAGCCAGGCCGGTGAGAGCGCCTGTCCCGAAACGACCTGGCGGCCTCGGCCCTCCGGAAAGATCCGCTGGGTCCTGGCGGAGAGATCGGGACGGGACCCGGACGGAACGGATTCCAGAGCACTCAGACGGCCCCGGCACGCCACTCCGGCGTGAGAAGGGCAGCGTGGAAGCTTTCGCACATAGCATAGGTTGAGCGCGCCAGATGCTCTCATGCCGCTCGATTCCCAATTCGACGGAGCCAGAGGCATGACCTGCCGGAGCGGAGCCTGCTGGGCGCTGGCGGGCCCTTCGCTTCCGGAGCAACGGTGGTGTCAGCAGACGCTGCAAGGGAGGCGCCACGCGGCCAGCCGGCGGGGGGTGCGCCTGACATCCGGGAAGCACTGCCGCTCAACGCGCAGGAGCCGCTCAGGCGAGCCCCATCGCTACCTAACACCCGCGCAATGCCCCATTGCCTTTTGGCAACAGCATGCAGGTCCAGCCTCACGCCTGCCGAAGACATCGCCAGATGGGTTTCAGTGCATGACGCATGGTGTGGCCAGCCGAGCTGGCACGGGTGATGGCACCGACGAACTAGGGAGCTCACTATGGAAGAGGTCGTCCGATTCACACTCAATGGAAAGCCCACTTCGTTGACGGTGGACAGCGACAGAGCGCTGCTGTGGGTGCTCCGCAGTGATCTGGGGCTGACCGGGACGAAGTACGGGTGCGGCGCAGGGCTCTGCGGGGCCTGTACCGTCTTGGTCGACGAGAAGGCCGTTCGGTCCTGCGTGCTTCCGGTCAGGCAGGCCCAGGGCAAGGCAGTCATCACGATTGAGGGGCTGGCAGGAAACGGCAAGCTCCATCCCCTGCAGAAGGCGTTCATGGAGGAAGATGCCCTTCAGTGCGGCTACTGCACCCCTGGCATGATCCTGACCGCGTACGGCCTGCTGCGGGCCAATCCTCAGCCCTCCTACTCGGAGATCGTTGCGGGAATGGAGGGGAACCTGTGCCGGTGCGGGGCCCACAAACGCATCGTCGAGGCCATCCAAGCAGCTGCCAAGGAAATGGCGGGAGGGTCCTAGAGATGACTTACGACAAGTACCTGGAGCTGGATTTCACGGACGCCGGGCCCGGCGTGCTGATGACCCGGCGCGAGGTGCTGCAACTGCTGGGAAGCGGGATCGTCATCATGTTCACCGGCGCCGACGTCATCGCTGCACAGCGAGGGCAGGAGCGGCGGAGTCGGTCCGGCCAGGAGCTGCCGGAGGACTTCAACGCGTTCCTCCGCATCGGAGAAGATGGCAAGGTGACCTGCTTCACGGGCAAGATCGAGATGGGTCAGGGGGTCGTCACTTCGCTGGCCCAGGAGCTCGCCGACGAGCTGGACGTTGCGCTCGACTCCGTCCAGATGGTGATGGGCGATACCGACCTCTGCCCCTGGGACATGGGTACGTTTGGCTCCATGACCACACGGTTCTTCGGCCCCGCGCTGAGAGCGGCCGGGGCGGAGGCCCGAGGAGTCCTGTTGGAGCTGGCTGCAGAGCAGCTCGCGACGCCCGTTGGGCAGCTAGCGGTTGAGGACGGGGTGGTGTTCGACCCGGCGAACAGGGACAAGCGCGTGTCGTACGCGCAACTCGCAAAGGGGAAGCGGATCGCCAGGCATCTAAAGCCACCTCCGCCCGTCAAGACCCCAGCCGCGTTCAAGGTGATCGGCAAGCCCAGTCTGCGGCGAGATGCGTTGGCGAAGGTGACTGGCGCGGCGAAGTATGCCGGCGATATTCGGCCCCCTGGGATGCTGTATGCGAAGATCCTGAGACCACCGGCGCACGGGGCGACGCTGAAGCAGGTAGATGTGTCCGGGGCGAAGGAGGTCAAGGGCGCGCGGGTGGTAAGAGATGGGGACCTGGTTGCGGTACTGCACGAGCATCCGGACGAGGCGGAGCGGGCCTTGTCGAAGATCAAGGCGGAGTTCGAGACCCGCGAGCTTGGCGTAGATGATAGCAACATCTTCGATCACCTGCTGAAGGCGGCTCCTGAAGAAGAGGAGGTGTCGCGCGGCGGCGATCTCAAGAGCGGCGAGGCCCGCGCGGCAGAGGTGTTCGAGAAGACATACCTGAACAGCTATGTGGCGCACGCACCCATCGAGCCGCATACCGCGGTGGTCCAGATCGAAGGCAAGAAGACGACAGTGTGGGCCTCCACCCAGACTCCCTTCGGCGCCAGGGACGAGGTTGCGGAAGCACTCGGCTGTCCACCGGAGGATGTCAGAGTCATCCCGCCGTTTGTCGGCGGAGGGTTCGGCGGCAAGTCCAGGAACCTGCAGGTGGTGGACGCTGCACGTCTCGCCAAGCTGGTCGGGAAGCCGGTGCAGGTCGCCTGGAGCCGGGCCGAGGAGTTCTTCGACGACAGCTTCCGGCCTGCGGCTGTGGTCAAGATCAGATCCGGCATCACGGACAGAGGAGAGATTGCTTTCTGGGACTACCACGTCTACTTCGCAGGTTCGCGGGGTTCGGAGCAGTTCTACAACATTGCGGATTACGCCACCATTGCCCATGGATCGGGTTGGGGAGGCGGGGCCCATCCCTTTGCCACCGGGGCCTGGCGTGCGCCGGGCAACAACACCAACACCTTCGCCCGAGAGTCGCAGATCGACATCATGGCTGCGAGGGCCCGAACGGACCCGGTGGAGTTCCGGCTGAGGCACCTGCGAGACGAGAAGATGCGGGGAGTGCTGACAGCCGCCGCGGAGAGGTTCGGGTGGACATCGGCCAGGCCCTCCTCGGCCGGCCGCGGTTACGGCGTCGCTCTTGGGATCGACTCAGGGACGTACGTGGCCACCATGGTTGAGGCCGAAGTGGACGAGAGGACGGGTGCCGTCCAGGTGAAGCGAGTGGTGTGCGCGCAGAATATGGGCCTGTCAATCAACCCCGAGGGGGCGAGGATCCAGATGGAGGGGTGCGTCACTATGGGTCTGGGCTATACCCTGACCGAGGAGATTCGCTTCAAGGGTGGGGAGATCCTCGACCGCAACTTCGACACCTATCAGCTCCCCCGCTTCTCGTGGGTGCCGCAGATCGAGACGGTTCTCGTCGAGGACAGGAACGCCGCCCCCCAGGGCGGAGGCGAGCCGGCGATCATCACCACGGGCGGCGCGGTCGCCAATGCCATCTGCGCTGCCACGGGCGCGCGGGTGCTCCAGTTGCCCATGACTCCCAGCAGGGTTGTGGAAGCACTGAGGAAACGGTGATTGCCCGATGCGTTGTCGGGCGATGGTGCCGCCGGCTCAGGGGATCTCCTGGTGCAAGAGTCCCGGCTATCACGCCACAAGCCTCTGTTTGCCGAGCAGCAGATGGAATGGGCGTGGCGAGCGGCACCGAGACCCCCACCAAGGCCCTCTCCGGTGGCTGGTCACAACGGTAGTCGGGACCGGCAGGCGGCACGGACCGCGACCGCACGCGTAGCTGAGCTGGCGCGGCCACCCGGCCGGGGCGTACGTGCGGGCGCCGCAGGCGTTCCCGGATCGGTTCCGCGCCTACCTGGCGGTGAGCCCGCACTACCCGGAGCTGGTGTCGCGCGAGCTGGCCGAGTACGACAGCAGGAGCGACGTCTTCGTCGGCCTGAAGCTTCTGCCGGGCTATCACAAGGTGCGACTGAGCGACGAGCGCTACCGTCGGGCCTTCGAGTCCGCCAACGAGCGCGGTCTGATGCTGCTGGCCCACACCTACGATGGCAGCCAATAGAACGGAATCGAAGAGGTGCATCGCGTGTCCGAGAGGTATCCGAGGGTGCGCTTCCTGATGGGCCACAGCTTGAACGCGGCATGGCAGGAGGCCGCGGCCATTGCCCGGGAGCACCCGAACGCCTATCTGGAACTCACCAGCGTGCTCGGCCAGTACGGGCCGTCGAGGTGCTGTGCAGGGGTGCAGGCAGCGAGAAGATGCTCTTCGGCACAGACGCTCCCATGTACGGTCAGCACCAGGCGATAGGGCAGCTGCTCTCAGCCGACATCAGTGACGAGGACGTCCACAACATCTGCCACCGCAACGCCGAGCGGCTCCCGGGCCTGCAATCGAGGCAAGATCGGTCTAGGCCGAAGGGCTACGCCGGGCAGGAGGTCCCGAGTGTCGTCCATCAGAAATCGCGAGCAGACCCTGCGCGCACTCTCTCACCACGCGACCGATCGCGTCCCCTTCGACAGCATCGGCAGCACACACTCCCAGGAAATCGCTGGCATCGTCGAGTCGCTCGACCTGCCGCCGGAGGTGCGGACTTCCTACCTGGAGGGCGACTTCTGTTACCTGGAATTCGGGTGGCGCGAGGACCGCGAACGCTTCCACACCTACCTCCCGGGCCTGCCTGCGGAGGCTTTGGTGTCCGAGTGGGGCGTCGGCAGCCTCCCGCTGAAGACCGCCGAGGGGTACCATGCCGGACACCTCGACTTCCGGCCCCTGGCGCGAGTGAACTCGACAACCGAGCTGGACTCCTATCCCTTCCCCGATGTCACGGAGGCGTGGCGGCACGCCGACCTGGAGGAGAAGGTGCGCGCGGCGAAGCAGCAAGGCTATGTCGTGGTTGGCCAGATGTCCCAGACCATCCTCGAAACTGCCTACTGCATGCGGGGCATTGAGCCGCTCTTTGTGGACTTCCACGAGCGTCCCGACTACGTGGCGACGCTCTTCGAGCGGATCGCCGAGCGCCGCCGGTTCCAGGCCCGCCGCTTCGCCGAGGCCGGGGTAGATGTGCTGCGCATCGGGGACGACATAGCTACCCAGCAGAGCCTGCTGGTCGGCCCGCGGCTCTACCGGGAGCGGATCAAGCCGTTCCATGCCTCGGTGGTTGCGGCCCGCGCGCGGTCAGCCCCTCCCTCCAGGTGCTCTACCATAGCGATGGCAAGCTGACGGCCTTGCTGCCGGATCTGATCGAGGTGGGCGTCACGGCGATCAACCCGGTTCAGCCGGAGTGCATGGACCTGGTGGAGACGAAGAGGAGCTTCGGCCAGCACCTGACGCTGTGGGGGTGCTGCCCGGTGCAGAGCGCCTACGCCTTTGGCTCGCGGGCGGACGTGCTCGACCATGTGCGCCTGCTGAAGGGGGAACTCGCCGCCGGTGGCGGCCTGGTCGCCCAGTTCTACAATATGATCCTGACGCCGAAGGTGAAGGAAAACCTGAGGGCGTTCTTCGAATCATTCCGAGTGAGTTGAGCAATAGGAGCGGATGATATGACAGCAGCCCTTTCCTCACGCGAACGCATGCTCACCGCGCTGGAGTGCCGAGAGCCGGACTACGTGCCCTGCTGCTTCATCGAATTCCAGATCCTGCGCCAGCGGTGCGCGGACGAACGCGAGCTCCTGAACAGGCAGCTCGACATGGGTCTGGACGTGGTGGTCGAGGTGTCCCAGCCTCCGGTGAGGCACGACCCGCGAGTCCGCGTTACAGAGACAGTGCGGGAAGATCCGGGCGAGCAGTATCCCGTGCTGCGGAAGGAGTACAGCACGCCGGCCGGGAGCTTGCGAGCGGAGGTGGTAAAGACCCCAGACTGGCCGTGGGGCGACCATCTTCCGTTGATGGATGACTTCGCAATCCCCCGCGCCAAGAAGTTCCTGATCACCGCGAGCGATGACCTGGATGCGCTCACATACGTGCTGGGCCGGCCGACCCAGGAGGACGTCACGCGGTTGACGGAGCGGTACCGCGCGGCGAAGGCGCTGGCGGCGGAGCGAGATCTCCTGACGATGGCGTGCTACGGGATGGTGGGCGACGTGGCGTGCTGGCTGGCCGGGATCAAGCCGGTCACCATGCTGGCGATCGACAACCCCAGCTTCGTGGACCGTTTCCTGAGCATCATCGAGGAATGGAACAGCCGACAGATGGAACTGATGCTGCGGCAGGGGGTGGACCTGCTGGTGCGACGGGCCTGGTACGAGCATGCCGACGTGTGGTCGCCATCTCTGTACCAGAGGTTCATACTCCCGGGCCTGCGCCGGGATGTCGCCCAGACACATGCGGCCGGTGCCAAGCTCGGCTACCTGATGAGCTGCTCTTCCCTGCCTCTGGTGGACATGATGATCGACGCGGGCGTGGACGTGTTGCTCGGGGTTGACCCGGCCCAGGATCGGACGATGGACCTCGCCGCGCTCAAGGCGAAGGCCGCGGGCCGCATGTGCCTGTGGGGAGGCGTATGCGGCTATCTCACGGTGGAGTGCGGCACCCCGGAGGACATCCGGGACCAGGTGCGGCAGGCGATCTCGACTCTGGCCCCCGGAGGCGGGTTCATCTTGGCACCGGTGACGAACGTGCGGGAAGACAACGACAGAGTCTGGCGCAACCTGGAGGCACTGATCACTACCTGGCGCGACCTCCGCGGCGGTCCGGGCTCCCGCTAACGGCACCGACCAGCCATGTTGATGGTCGCACCAAAGGAGGCAGACCGAAGTTGCGGCACCGAGAGCGAGCGCGGACGAGGCGACCACCTGGCAGCGAACCGACGCGAGGCAAAGAGCCCGACAGCAGTCGCTGGAGCCACTAGATGATCTCGCCGCAGGAAACTGAGAACCGGTCCGCCGGTGTCACCAGGCGCGCCGTTCTCATCGCCTTCGCTGCCCTGCTTGCGATCTTCCCTATCGCGCTCTATGTCGAGCTGATCCGAGATCTCGCCTACAACTTCATGGCTCTCGTGCCGCCCATCGCCCAGTTGGCGATCCTTTTTCTGCTGGTGGCGATCAACCCGGCGCTAGCGCGGCGCAGATGGACCGGCCTCTCTCGGCGCGAGCTTCTGACTGTCTACTCGGTGCTGATCGTCGCCGGTCCGTTGATGTCTCATGGCATTCTATTCTGGTGGCTCTCGTGCTCCATCGGCCAGCAGTACTTCGGGCGAGCCGCCCCGCAGTGGGAGAAAGCCTATTTCCAGTACATCCCATGGTGGTTCTACCCCAAGAATGTGACCGCGGTCGAGGGGTTCTTCCAGGGCCATGCGCCGGTTCCATGGTCGCTGTGGTCGGTCCCACTGCTGGCCTGGGAGTCGTTCTTCGTGGCGCTCTTCCTGGCGAACGTCTCCCTGCTGCTGATGCTGAAGCAGCAGTGGATTCGGAATGAGCGCCTGACCTTTCCCATCGCCATGATCCCGTTGGAGACCGTGCGGGAACGAGACCAGGGCGGGATGCGCGTGGGCCACCTGCCGACAGCCTGGCCGTTCTGGATCGGGTTTCTGGTGGCGGCCTGGCTCAGCCTGCAGTCTGATCTGCCGCGGTTCCTGCCCTGGTTCCCCTCCATTCCAACGGGCGGCGAGACAATCCTGATCCCGTGGCAGAAGGTAGGCCCTCTCGCTGGCCTTGGCGACATCTGGTTCGTGATCTACCCAGAGATCGTCGCGCTCGCCTATCTGATCCCGAAGGAGCTGTCATTCTCCGTTTGGTTCTTCTGGATCGTGCGCGTGGGGCTGACGGTGATCTCGATCGCGGCCGGCGCCACGCCGCGCAAGCCTGAGGAGTGGTACGGCACTACTTTCCCAGCGCCATACTATCAGGGCGGCGGGGCGCTGCTGGCTCTGGGGGGCTGGGGCCTGTGGGTGGCCTGGCGGCATCTGAAGCGGGTAGGCCTGCTGGCGATTGCGGGAAAGGCCGAACGGGACGGAACTGGCGAATGGTCCGGCTACCGCTTTGCCGCCATCATGTTCCTGCTATGCTATGCCTACATGGTCTGCTTCTGCTGGCTGGCAGGCAGCCGCGTCATCGTCGGCATGTCGTTGATCGGGTTGATCATCGCCTGGCATATGGTGTGGGCCCGCCTGCGCGCAGAGACCGGCATGAGCTTCATCGCGTACCCGTTCCAGGTGAACGACATGATGCTGCAGCCCTTTGGCAGCAGCGCCTATCCGCCGGCGGAGCTCGTCACCATGAGCGGCCTGCGCTGGGCCACTTTCCCGGGCTGGGGCGAGTCCTGTGAAGTGATCACCGGGGGAGCGCTCGATGGACTCAAGATCGCCGACTCGGCGCGGATTTCGCCACGGCAACTGACGGGCGCAATGATCGGCGCATTCGTACTGGCACTGGCCGTGGGGGCTCCCATGGTGCTGGCCACCTGTTATCACTGGGGGATGCTCCAACTGCACGATCCCACCGGAGGGTGGGTGGAGGGAATGGTTCGCGGAACCGGGACGGAGACGTTCGACAACATCAACAATCCCACCCATTTCGATCCCATCGCGGCCATTGCCCTGGGGTCGGGCCTGCTGTTCGCGCTTTTCCTGGGGCTGATGCGATTGCGGTTCTGGTGGTGGCCGTTCCACCCGGTGGGCTATATCGCCGCCAATGTCTGGGGGTCACAGTGGTGGTACATGCCATTGTTCGTGGGGTGGGCCTTCAAGTCGCTGGTGATCCGTTACGGGGGGCTGCGTCTGTACCAGCGCACGATCCCGGCTGCGGTCGGCGTGATCGTCGGCACGCAGTCCGCCAGTGTGCTCTGGACGGTCACCGAAGGCCTGGTACGGGCCTTCGTGCGTTGAGGGCCATGGCCCCTGTACGCGACGCGGCGACAGCGGCAGGGGCGGGAGATGGTGCTTGGCAGATTGCACTAGAGAGCTTCGCCGAATGAAGTAACAGGGCGAAGCTCAAGAGGCGGCCCAGACGGGCACAGGGCGATGTTCGCACATTACTTCGTTGTGCGAACATCACTAGGACGCGTACAGCAGCCCTCAGGGCCCGGCTGTGGTGCGGGGTGTTCAATGCTAAGATGCGATCCGGGATGTGCCGAAACCGGGTGGAGGTGAGTTGCTTTGCCGATTGAGATCATCACGCACCAACTGAAGCGCGGGCGCATTCGGTCTGCGCTCTTCGATTTCGACGGCACGATCTCGCTCATCCGAGAGGGTTGGCAGCAGATCATGATCCCGATGATGGTGGCGACGCTGCTCGAGACACCGGGGCACGAGGGCGAATCCGCGCTGCGGCAGGTCGTCACCACATATGTCGAGGAGCTCACTGGGAAGCAGACCATCTACCAGATGCTGCGGCTGTGCGAAGAGGTCGCGAAGCGCGGTGGCGCGCCGCTGCCCGCGCTCGAGTACAAGCGGCGCTATCTGGACCTCCTCTGGCAGCATATCGAGGCTCGGGTGGCCGCGCTTGAGAACGGGGCCGTCAGCCGCGACGATCTCTGCGTGCCCGGAGCCCGGGCGCTGTTGAGCGAACTGCAGCGGCGGGGCGTCACATTGTACCTGGCGAGCGGGACGGACTTGGGCGATGTCAGGCGCGAAGTAGAGGCGTTGGGTCTGGACGAGTTTTTCCAGGAGCGGGTCTATGGGGCGCTCGACCGCTATTGGGAGTTCAGCAAGGCGCAGCTGGTGGCGCAGATCACACAGCAGCACAAGCTTGCCGGGCCGGAGTTCCTCGGGGTAGGAGACGGCTATGTCGAGATTCAGGACACAAAGGCCATCGGCGGCATCGCCGTAGGCGTGGCCTCTGATGAGGCGCGGCGCACTGGCATCAACCAATGGAAACGGGAACGCCTGATTCGAGCTGGCGCTGACATCATCGTTCCGGATTTCCGCGAGTGCGAAAGCCTGATCGCCTATCTGTTCCCGAAGTGACTTCTACGCACACGAAGCATAACCGTGGCTGCAGCCAGGTTCGGCAGCACCAGGCGTCGCCTCAGGCCGTTCGCCGTCGCCGGCACGGGGAGGGCGCACTGGGACCGAAGCCGCGGGCGCTGGCGGTGAGCGTACATCGGTTCCACTCCGGCCTCGCAGCCCTCACGTCGGCACCGGGAGTCGCAGGTGCGGATCGTCCCTCGGGCGTAACCTTGCGCACGGTGGTGTTGGGGCTGGTATTGGTTGTCGGATTCGCCTTTTTCATCCCCTATCTCAGCGATGTCAGGGATGGCCCGGACCTTGGCATCCGCCCGATCAACGGGGCCCTCCGTGCTCGCTCTCCTCCTCGTGCTCGGCCCATCCCACCCGCCCACCGCGCCCGAAGTGACGCTGGGAGCCATCGCGCGAGTCCTGCCCTGGGAGCCATGGGCCGCATCGGGTGCGCGGGCAGCTATCGCGCTCTGGCGCGGCGACACGCGAACGGAGGGCCGACTGCCCTTGTCGGCCCCCCGCATTGCTCATCCCCCACTGCTGAAGAACAGACCCTCTGACCTGTGCCAGCGCCTGCTAGCGCCCGTGGCGACGTCGCAGACCTACCCCGAGGAGCAGCGCGAGACCGGACCCCAGCAGCACCATCGAGGTCGGCTCAGGCACCGCGTGGTGGCAATTGCCCGCCCAGAACGTATACACGTCATTCGGCTGGCGCACGTGGAGAGCGAAGTGGGTCTGATCCCAGTGGGTCGCGCCGAGTTTGCCCCATTCCCATCCACCGTTCAGCGACGTCCAGTTCGCATCATTTGCCAGGGAGTTGCCGCCGTCGTAGCCGTAGCCGTACCCGGAACCACCAGGGGGGTCGGCAAGCCCGTCCAGATTGCCCACGTACGGGACGAAGGCCCTGAAGCTCCAGCCATTCGCGGGAGGAGTCACTGTGACCGTGTGGTAGGTGAGCCCGCCACTCTGGCTTAGGTTAACTCCGAAGTCGGTCCGGGGCTGGATGGCATTCCAACTCGGCCACGGATCGGCGCTCGCACAGGTTGCGAGCAGAGCCACAAATGCCAATCCAACCACGATCATCCAGAAACCACGCATCTTCTTGCCCTCCTTCAAGATCCTGCCTGACCTCGGTCGAATGGCTCGCCGGGTGCAAGAGCCGGGCTGACGAATTGTCTTGAGACCATATCTGGCGCACGCGCTCTTCTGCAAGTCCGCGTGCTCCTGACGCCAACCTCAGAGACACGCACAATCCGTGCCTAGCGCCACCCTGAGGCGATCTGCCGAGCATCAGGCCTCCTGGCCTTCGCTCCCCCGGCAACTCCTCAGGACCACCCTTGCCCACCTGCCGGCCCTGCGGCCCAACCCGGTGCGCGCCCAGCCTGCCACGGCCCGGCATATAACTGATCCTGTGCGCAACCGTCTACTCTCCCGGGAAGCAAGAAACATGCCAGGGACCGTCCGAATCCGATACTGCTCGTCGCCCGGCGTGGCCTGGGCGCAGCTAGACGTATCAGAGCATCTGTGGTAGGCCTCCTGTGGCCCGATTCTTGCATAGGGACTGACGGAACTGGATGGGTAGTGATGTGAGCAGCATGGGACTGAGTCGCGCCGGCGCCACCGGCTGCCGAGTGGTGGCTGCGAGAGCGGCCGGGCCGGTGGTGCTGGCAGCGGCCATGGTCCTGCTTTACTGGCCGGTGTTGGCGGGGATGGCAACCTCGTGGGCGAAGGACGAGAATGCCTCCCACGGGTTCCTCATCCCACCGATCGCAGCCTACCTGGCCCTGGGTCGCTACCGGGCGGCGCGTGCCAGCGCCAGGCCGTGGGGCTGGGGGATGCTAGCGGTTACGGTTGGGCTGGCGCTGTATACCCTGGGCATCTTCGCCTCCGTCGAGTTCCTGCCACAGGTCTCCTTGCTGGTGGTGCTGGGGGGAATCTGTCTCTACTTGTGGGGCCCGCAGACGTGCAGCCGACTGTGGTTCCCTCTTGCCTTCCTGTGGTTCATGATCCCCTTACCGGACACGCTCGTAGAGTTTCTCAGTTTCCCCATGCAGCTATCCTCGGCGAGATTCGCAACCATGCTAGTGGGGCTAGCCGGAATGCCCGTTGCCCGGGAGGGCGTGGACATCCATCTCAGAGACTACACCTTCTCGGTTGGGCCTGCGTGCAGTGGGATGAAGTCGCTGATTGCCTTGCTCGCGGTGGCGGCACTCGCTTCCTATCTGCTGAACGGTCCGAGGTGGAAACGGTGGACCGTGTTCGCTGCCGCGCTGCCACTGTCACTCTTGGCCAATGCTATCCGCATCTCATGCGTTCTTGCCATCGCAAGCACCTGGGGGGAGAAGACAGCCGCAGGGTTCCTGCACGGGTTCTCGGGCGTGGTCGTCTTTCTGCTAGTCACCCTGGGCCTGGCAGCAGCGGGCCGCGGTCTTGGCCTGCACTTCCGGCCTCGGACAGCAGCTGTGGCGGATCACGGCCAATCGGCTCTCGGGGACAGCAAGCCCGCGTCCGAGCCTGGGGAAGACAGCAATCGCTCGGTCTCGCGCCGCCCCGGAAGAGCAGTGACATGGAGGCCCTACGCGGTACTAGTGGCCCTGCTGGCAGTAACCCAGGGAGTAGCTGCTGCTTGCAGGCAGGCAGGCGTGCATGACACCGCACTCCAGACGAACCTTTCCCAGGTTGCGGTGAGGACAGCTAGCTGGCAGGGGCGGGACTCGGGCCAGCTCGATCCACTCAGCCAGACGATGCTGCGCCCGGATGCTTACCTGAGGCGGATATACACGCGCCGCGATAGGCCTCCTGTTGAGCTAGCTGTGATCGTAGGGCACAGCAAAGATACTTTCCACTCGCCTGGCCTGTGCCTGGTCGGAGGCGGCTGGAACGTCAGGCAGAAGAGCCGAGTGACGCTCGACCTGGCGCGCAGCACGAGGCTCACGGCCAACGAGTTCTGGCTGGAGCGGCCAGGTGAGCGGCAGCTCGTGCTATACTGGTATGCCTCGCACGGAGAGACTACTCCGAGCTGGGTCGTGTTCCAATACCGGCTCCTGCGCAACCGGTTGACAGGAGCGCAGACCAGGGGAGCGCTAGTCCGACTGGCGACACCGGTCGGCGAGTCCGAAGAGCAAGCCTCCAAGGTGGCGCAAGACCTCATCCGGGAGCTCGACGAAAGCCTGGACAAAGCGATGGCGCTGTAACGGTAGCGGAGCGGGCACGATCCACGAGGCCCGAGAGCAGTGGAGGAGGGATGATGGAGGAGGGAACACGGCCCTCTCCAGTCCTCGCGAACGAAACGGCCGGCAGAACGCGCCTGGTGGTCCTGCATCTAGCGTGGCTGCTGCCGGTTCTCATCATCCAGATGTGGTTCTTCCGTACCCACTTCCGCGGGCTGCGGGCGGCCGAGGCCATGGACGCTGCCCAGGTCGGAAGGCACATCAGCGAGGGACACGGCTTCACCACGAGCTTCCTGCGGCCGCTGAGCATTGCCATCGTCGGTAAGGTGAATGGGCATCCGGACCTCTACAACGCGCCCCTGCAGCCGCTCCTCTTGAGCATCGCGTTCAACCTGGGCACCAGTAGCGACCGAGTGGTGGCAGCACTGGCAACTCTGTTCGGGCTGCTCACGGCCTTCATGGCGTACCTGCTGGGAGCTCGCCTGCTTGACTGGCGAGCAGGAGCGCTGGCCGCGGTGGTAGTGTCTATGAGCGCGGGGCTTCTGCAGTCCAACATCTCGGGGACGAACACGACTCTGCTCGCGTTCCTGATCGGCCTGCTGTTCTACCTCGTCCTGACCCACCGCGGTACGCTTCGCAGAAGCATGGTGTGCGGCGGCATATCCGGGCTGGCTTGTCTCACCGAGTACGTCGCGCTGATGCTTGCCTTGCCAGTCGCCGGTCTCCTCTTCCTGCCTTCGCGGCCGGCCAGGGCCCGCCATGTCGGGCTCTTCGTGGCCGGCTTGGTGATCGTCGTGCTCCCGTGGCTGATACGCAACCAGATCGTGGCCGGCAGCCCTTTTGCCACCCTCAAGTCATACTCGATCGCGATGTACGGCGACAGCTATCCCTCGACGAGTCTCTACCGATTGCCAAGCCGCGATGGCATCGCCCCCCTCACATTCGTGTCAGGGCACCCTAGCGAGGTCGCCAAGAAGCTCCTGGTCAACCTCGCTTCCCTCCAATCGTCGCTTCCTGGAACTTACGGGCTGGTCCTTTTCGCGCTGTTCGCCATGTCCCTATTCCTTGACCTGGGCAGCACAGCAGCAAACCGCATGAAATGGGGGGTCGCAATCGGGATCGCCCTGATGGCCGCCGGCGCGGCGATCGGCGAACCGCGTCTCGATCCTATCTACGCTCTTCTGGGGCCGATAGCAGCATTGGGCACCACAGCCTTCTTCGTCGCTCTGGAGGCCCGCGGGCTCAGTCGCAGCATGGTCTCGGCTGCCACGGCGGGCGTACTCGCACTCGCGGCCTTGCCTTGGGTGCTGAGCGCACTGCCAACCAGCGCCGACGACCGACCGGAAAGCCGAAGTCTGGACTACCTGTCGCGATCTCTGCCGCCTGGCGCGGTTGTCCTGACTGACAAGCCCTGGGCAGTCGCCTGGCACTCTGACCGCATCGCGGTTTGGCTCCCGCAAGCTCCTGCTCCCGACATCCGTCCTGGGAGCAAGCTGCTGCTGCGGGAGGCGGCAGACGCCACTGAAGCTGCTGGCTTCAGAGCGTTGGAGCGAGCCGGGGTCAGGCCCGATGCCATCTTCCTGTCGTCGGAGCTGCCGTCGTATCCGGCGTTCGAGGACCTTGGCCGATGGCAGCTACTCCACCGGGTGATTGCCGCACAACTGGAGACTCCGCAGAGAGGAGAGACGGAGGGCCCGGTGTGGGTGCCGAAAGGATGGACTCTGGCCGCGAGCCTGCCACCGATGGACTTCGTGCTGACGCGATCCCGCCAGGCCGGACCCGCCGCAGGTATGAGACCGGAGGGCCGCCCGTAGCCGCTAGCCCGCGCTGGCCCTGCGCGGGACGCAGCTTCGACCGGCACGCGCGACCGGGGCTAGTGTCGCCCGCGCTGGTCAGAGCTGGGAAGGCGCAGCGCGAGCCGGTACTTGGCGACAGTTCGCCTAGCCACCTGGAAGCCCCGCACTTGCAGGATGCGACAGATTTGCTGATCCGTCAGCGGCCGCTCCGGGTCCTCCCGGGAAAGCAACTCGGCCACCACGGTCTTGGGCCCTGCAGCAACCAAGAAGAATGCTCCGAATGACATGAGCTTCCCGCTAGGCAGAAGCACGAACTTGTCGGAGATGGCACGCGACACGGTGGACGGGTGCTTGCCGATCTGCTCCGCGACCTGGCTTCGCGTGAGGGCTTTCATCTTGCCCTCCGCCTCGGTGTCCAGGAACGGGCGCTGAAACGCGGCCACGTTCTCAGCTATCTGCCGTAGCGTCTGCTCGCGCAGGGACAGGCACTGGAGCAGCCAGGTGGCGCGGCGGCACTGCTCGAGTGCCAGCTCGTGCTCCGGCGAACCGCTACCGTTTTTCCACGCGAGGCCCTCCAGCCGCCGATAGGCCTCGCTCACCCGGAGCTCGAAGTCGCAGGGCTGCACCACCTCGACCACATAGTCCGCCAGGTCACGCCGGAAGATCACGTCCGGCCGCACCACGCTGAGTGGGTTGCTGCGGGGATGGTCATGGCGAGGGTGATACAGCCGGCCTGGATAGGGATGGAGGTTATCCCGGATGAACGCAACGGCCTCGTCCACGCGTTCCACCGAAGCTCCGAGCGCGCGCGCGGTCTTCTCGTAGGCGTGGTTCGCGAGGTCTCGCCAATGGTGAGACAGTATCGGTTCGACGAGATCCGGCACTGGTGACGCAGACGCAAGTTCCCGCACCTGGATCAGCACTGACTCCTGGACCGAGCGAGCGCAGATACCTGGCGGGTCAAGGGACTGCAACTGGGAGATGACTGCAGCAACGCGGGCCGTAGTCACCCCCAGCGCTTCGGCCGCTTCCTCCAGACTGCCCTCCAGCAGCCCGTCATCGGTAAGGGTTGCAGTCAGGTACTGGGCAATGGCGAGGTCGGAGGGCGGAAGCGCTACGCGGGCCTGAAGCCAAACGTACTGCCGCAGGCTGAGCGGGCTGCCGACGTTATCGAGCGGATCGTAATCATCATCCTCGTGGCTGCCGCGAGACAGCAGTGGGGGAAGTGGGGCATCCTCGTAGTCGCTTGCCCGGGGCGCCTCTCCTCCGGCCCCTTGCCTACAGAACAAGCAGACACCGTTGGACAGGCCGCGCCCGCAGATCTCGCACACTGAGTCCCAGACTACTTCCAGAGCCGGATTCAGCGTGACCTCTTCCTCGATCCGGAGCTGGAGTTGCTCGGACGACATCTCGAGTATGGCTCCGGCCGCCAGCAGCCTGGGGCTGATCCGCTGAGTCTGAACGTTTCGAGAATGCAGTCTCTGGGCAACGCGCATGATTGGTCTCAGAGGCGGTCAGCGGTCTCGCCGCGGGTCTCGTAGCTATCAGCTCCCGCGTCAGATCCTCTCCGTCCGACACGCCCGGGGTCTTCAGTCTTGGATTGGACCTGTGCCAGGAGCGCGCGCAGGTACCGACGCGCCTCTGGCGCCAATCGCAGGAAACGGAAACCATAGCAGTGCCAGAGCGGCCCTCGCTCCCCGACCGGCTGATACCAGACTGGCTGAGCCATGAGGCGGCCCTCCCGGGCGCCACCCTCGGTCGGAACAGACAGGACAACAGGGCCCTCGAGCGTCAGACGAGCGCGGAAGGAGGCCCTGAGCCCCCGCTGAGCGATGTCGTCGGTATGCCCGGATATGGCCACGGCAGGAGGATCTACGCTACCGGCGGGCCAGGCTCGAATCGGCAGAACAGCGGCGAAGCGCGGCTGCCTGCGCCGCTGCAAGTACTCGACGCGCCGGGGACCAGCCACCATGATCTCAATCACGCAGTCCCGGATGGAGAGGCCCGTCACGCGGGAGTGAAACTGGCCCCAGCCGCGAGGCGAGGCGAATCCCACCTCTACCGCAGTATGCAGCGAGATCGAGTCCGGGTACCAGTCCCGTGCCCAGGCCCATACCAGCAGAGACTCCGAGCTTTGGTCCAGAACTGTTGCCGAGTAGGCGCCGGCACCAGGGCCGGTCCGGACACGGATTCTCACGCGCTCCCCCCGTTTCAGCCCAACTGGGGACTGGCTTGCGCTCTTCCGGTCCATGCCGGGAAGCGCTGGCTGACGCGGGGAACTGCTCGACTCTGAAGAAGAAGACCACCCGCTCGACGGACGCTCTGTCATTGGCGCGAGCTCCAGGCAGACAAAGCACAGCGGCCTCGGCCTGCAGTCCCCTCTGTGCATTGTCGGACCGGCTGTGACGCGATCGGATGGTCTGCCAATCCACTGGGCCCGAAACGCAACATCCGTGCCACAAGCCATAGGTGGGTTTCATGGCTTTCGCGCTCGGGAGGTTGTGCCGCGGCGCCACAGATCCCATCTATCGGCGTGATAGCGGACCCACCTGGGTGAGACGCCGAGTAGCTGCGCCGCCAAAGTGGCATTGCCATTGGTCTTCATCAGCGCCTCGCCCAGGGCGGCCCTCTGCAGCTGTTCGCCTCCCCGGCGAAGGAAAACCGAAGGACCCCACGCCGTCACTGGCTGGAACCTGAGCTCAGGTGATCCCAGCCGGACCGCGTCTGGCAGCAGAGAGGGGTCGATCTCTGTTGCTTCGGGTTCGGCCAGCACCACCGCCCGCTCGACGTAGTTCTCCAACTCACGGGCGTTGCCCGGCCAAGGGTAGCGCCGCAGCAGTTCGAGCGCCTCCGGAGATACCCTCGCGATCCGCTTCCCGTTCGCCCGGGCGTAGATTTGGACGAAGTGCGTTGCGAGTGGCTCAATATCCTCGGGACGCTGCCGCAAAGGCAGCAGGCCAATCTCGACCACTTTCAAGCGGTAGTACAGGTCCTCGCGAAAGGTGCGTTCCCGGACCGCAGTCGCAAGATCACGGTTGGTGGCGGCGATGATCCTGACATCAACGGTCAGGGTATCCGTGCCCCCGACACGTTCGAACTGACGCTCCTGGAGAACCCGCAGCAGCTTCACCTGCAGGTCTACGGGCATTTCGGCGATCTCGTCCAAGAACAGCGTGCCGCCATCGGCGAGCTCGAAACGTCCAGGCTTCTGCCGGTCTGCCCCGGTAAAGGCCCCCTTCTCGTGCCCGAACAGCTCACTCTCCAGCAAGTCCCGGGAGAGGGCGCCGCACGAGACTGCGACAAATGGGCCTGACCGGCCCTTCATGCTGTGGATGGCACGGGCAAACAGCTCTTTCCCCGTGCCGCTTTCCCCTGTGAGGAGCACCGTGGCCCGACTCGGTGCCACCCGCCGGACCAGGTCCAGGGCCTGCTGAAGCCAGGGACCCTGGCCCACTATGCCCAGACCATACGCGCCCGGCGCGGCCGGCTGGCGCCCACGACTAGCGGCCGGCTGGCGCCCACGACTAGCTGGGGAAATGGGGGTTTGGGTGGAAGACGAGCCGAGCGCTTCCGCCACAGTCGCCCGCACCGCATCCAAGTCCAGCGGCTTCTGGAAGTAGTGAAACGCTCCCTGCCTGAGGGCTTTCACCGCGGTCTCGATGGTTCCGTACGACGAAACCAGGATCACGGGGAGAGTCGGCCGCACTTGGTGGGCCGCGTCCAGCAGTTCAAATCCGTTAAGCGAGGGGATGACCAGCTCGGAGATCAGCAGGTCAACGTTCTCCTCCGTGATGACCTGGCACGCTTCCTCGCCGTCCCTCGCCGCCCGCACGTAGTGCCCGTCCTTCTCCAGCGCCGCGCCCAGTCTCCGGCTGGAGTCGGCCTCGTCGTCCGCAACCAGAATGTAGGAGCGTGTGCTCATTCTTGGGTGCTAGGCTCCTCTCTCGCCGGGCTCAAGGCCTGGGAAGGACCAGTGCCGCCTGTCCCTGGCCGTGCTCGGTCCAGGCGAGGCGGGCCCGACGCGGACATGTGCGCGCGGGTGACGGAGCAGGCATTGAGGTGTAGGACCGAGACCGAGGCAAATGCCAGCACAGGGCGAGGTGACGAACAGGGCCGTGGAATGCCCTGTGTGCCCAGCCCTGCCCGTAGAGGATGTCTTCCCGCCCATCAGCCTTGCTACCGAGTCCACTCCTGCCCGCCGTTCAACAGAATGGGCACGTCGCTTCTGGGTCTGGGATGAAGGGACTGCGACTGCAGGTGAAGTTATCAACCGTAATTCGACTGCCGATGAACTGCTTCCTCTTCCCGGCAGCCGAAAGTTACCTACTATTTAGCCGACTCCTTGCCTGCTGCCTGTGAACAAGTCTTGTGCTGTTCTCTGTACAATTGGCTGGTTGGCACTCAGGTTGCCCGAGGACCCTGTCTGTGCGGTTCTGCCAAGCCGAGCAAGTTACTGCGCTCCTCGCCGTGGCCTTACGCTGCCGCCATTCCCGTTGTGGCACGATCTTTGCTACCTAGCAGGCCAGGGCAGTTGACTCTGGTAAGCGAGGCTGAGGTGCGTATGGCCACGAAGTCTGAGCCGCTTTGGGCTCTGGTCGTCGTCTGTGCGATCTGGGCGGTCGTGTCCTGGCCTGCGGCAGCTTTGGGCCAGGATGGTGCAGGGGAGGTAACCCCGCAGGAGGCCACCCCGGAACACGGTCCGGTCACAGCGCCAGCTACAGTCGCGTCGGAGTACACGATCCAGCCTGGAGACACCCTTCAAGTGACGGTGCTCGGCATGCCGGATTGCTCGGGCTCGTTTCTGGTGCGTCCAGAAGGCACCATCTTGGTGCAGAACGAGATGCTCGGTTCGGTGGCCGTGGCCGGCTCTACGGTTGCCGACGCCGGCAAGCTGCTGACCAGCCGCATCGGCGAGTACGTCAAAGACCCCACGGTGATCCTGTCCATAGCTCGTTTCCGGGTAACGGTAGTGGGCCTGGTGCGCGAGCCTGGGCAGTACGAAGTCGCGTCGGGCGCCCGTCTGTCCGAGGTGGTGGAGAAAGCGGGTGGGGCCACAGACGAGAGCCGGGACCTGAACCGGGTTTACGTCACGAAGGCCTCCGGCAGCGAACTGCAGTTCGATCTCAGGGCGTTCAAGCAGCAGGGCGACCAGAGCCAGAACCCGCTGCTGGAGCCCGGTGACCGCGTCTCGGTAGGCAAACCCGTTACTGGCAGGTCTGAGGAGTTCCGGGTTACAGGTGCAGTGACCAAGCCAGGTGCGTACCCCTTGGGCGGCGGCGTCACGCGCATCTCAGACGCGGTTTCCAGCGCGGGGCGATGGACGGCGGATGCCAACCCCAGGGCGGCCCGGCTGATCCGGAAAGATGGCACCACAGTCGTGGTCGACATTACCCAACTGGACAGCCACTCGGGCAGCGAGCAAGACCTGGAACTCCGGGACGGGGACGAACTGCTCGTCCCGCGGAACACCGCCATGGTGAACGTGCTTGGCGGAGTGAGAAAGCCGGGCCAGTACTACGTGGCCCCCGGGACTAGCCTGCTGGAGGTGATAACCACGGCTGGAGGACTGGAGGAGGGGGCAATCTTGAGCCAGTGCGCGGTGATCCGTGGCCAACCCCAGGCCAAGAGAATCCCCGTAGACCTCGAACGGCTGATGAAACAGGGGGACATGTCCCAGAACCCTCAGGTTCAGGACCGGGACGTGGTCTTTGTACCGGTGCGTGCGCCAGCGCGGGCGGGCACCAGGGGCACGTTTGATGCCATCGCCGACAACATATGGCGCTACCTCTGGGTATTTGGCGTCTTCTAGCACTGCAGATTAGGAACGAGAGGGCCCGGAAATCATGACTGCCCGCGAATTCTGGCGTATCTATCGGGAGATCTGCCGCAGGCGTTGGCTCGGCCTCTCCATTTTCGGTGCGAGCTTCGGCACAGTGCTCCTTGGCTGCATCGTCATGCCCCGGTACTACCGGGCCTCCGCCTACGTCATGCCCTCGGAAGTGGCCCTCAGCAGGCCCCTCATTCCGGGAGCTGCATCGGTCTCTGGTCAGGCCCCTGAGCGAGCCATTGATGCTCGCACCAGAGAGGAGCAGATGGCAACCTTGATGGGTCTCGCCGAAACCTCGGAGGTGCGGCAGAGGGCCATCAAGTCGCTAGGCCTGAACGCGACACCAGAGGAGTTGGCGAGGGCAGTCAACGTCGAACCCGGATCCGGGAGCATCATCAAAATCGAGCGCGGTGTCACGTACGCCGGCCGAGGCAGTGTCGCTGGCCAACACCATCGCCCATCAGTTTGCGGCATACTACGAGGATCTCCGGAGCGTTCAGGCCAGGCTGAACCGCGAGTTCCTTCAGGGTGAGGTGGCGCAGGCTGAGGCTGAGAGGCAGCGCGCGAAGTCCAATCTGCAGGCGTTCAAGGGCCGCGCGGGCGAAGCCGCTCTGCCGCCGGGCTCGGATAGGAATCCGTTTCTCTCGCAATTCTACGCGCTCCGCGCTCAGATTGATGACACCCGATCGCGTCTGGAGTCGGTCGAGGGCCGCCTTCGGGTCGCTCGTGGTGAGTTGGACAGGCAGTCGCCGACTCGGCAGACCGAGACCAGCACCAGCGATAATCTGGTAACCCAGCAGCTTCAGGACGAGCTCGCGAGGCTGGAGAAGGAGCTGGTCTCCGCCCAGAGCCGGTATACAGAGAAGCATCCGAAAGTCCGAGATCTGAAGGCCCAGATCGCCGGCATCCGGGGGCGGCTGTCGCGCCAAGACGACAGGATGGTCAGCAACCGGACCATCCAGGCCAACCCCGTCTACGAGAAGCTTGGCAATGAGATCGTGGACCTGAGCGGCGAGCGAGCAGCCCTGGCCTCCCAGCTCGGGGCGCTGACGAAGGCGATGGCGGCCAACGAGGAGCGGGCAGGACGCCTGGCCGATAGCTCGGTGCTGCTGACCGCTAAGACCCGCGAATACGATGATGCCCAGGACAGATATCGCGCGTCTGAAGACGATCCTGGACCAGGCCAGGGTGGACGAGAAGGCGAGCGCGAAGGCCGCGCTGATCCAGGTTGTGGACGAAGCGAAATGGGCCACCGGCGCGGTGATGCAGAGAGGCCCTTCACCGGCCCAACTCCTGCTGGCCGGACTGGCGCTCAGCATCTGCCTAGCGTTGGGCACTATCCTTGGCCTGGCGTTCGTCGACGACAGGATCCATAGTCGTCAGGATCTGCTGCGCCAGCTCGAGCTGCCGGTACAGGCTGTGATACCGCGGCTGCAGGCTGGGAATGACAGAACGCCGCTGGCACGTATCGCCGAACTGCAGCCGCTATCCCCTTACGCAGAGGCCTACCGCTTCCTGCGAACCGAGGTAATGCACCTCGGCGACGGCTCGCCACTTCGCACCCTCGTGGTGGCGACGGCACGGCCGGGCCACGGTGGCACCACCACCGCAGTGAACCTGGCCATCACCCTGGCCGAGGCGGGCAACCGCGTGGTCCTGGTGGACGCCGACTTGCGCAGACCCACTCTGCACAAGTTCTTCGGTCTAAGCAATGAGGCCGGCCTGACCTCTCTGCTGTCCAATGGCGCCTCAGCGGCCGAGAACGCGCTGCGACGGACATCCATGGAAAGCCTGCTGCTGCTGCCCGCGGGGCCGCCAGCCGGTAACCCGGCCGCCCTCCTCAACTCCTCCCGGATGCTCACCGTGCTGCAGCACTTGCGGGAGCACTCCGATTACGTGGTGATCGACACCCCTTCGGCCGCGACCTTCGCGGACGCGGCTGTGGTTGGCCGACTGGTGGACGGCGTGATCATGGTGATCCGCGCCAACGAGTCGGTGCGAGAGGCGGAGTATCAGACGATCCAGCTGTTCAACAAGGTGGGAGCGAAACTCGTCGGGCTGGTTCTGAACAGCGCCCTGCCCTCCAGCGTGGACAGCTACTACTTCCACAACCACTACTACCCCACTGCTACCCCGACCCGGGACGACCGCACGCGCATCGGCCCCGGCGATAGCGCCGCCGCGCTTCCCAACCCGCAGCCGGAGAAGGCACCGGCATGGCAGTACTCGCGGCCCAAGAGCCGACGCCCCGAGAGTACGGCGATGGTGGTCAGGATCCCCGATTGGGTCGGCTCACCCGGGGGCTCGCCAGCTGCAGACTCACACGTCGGCGCGCCCAGAGCGCGGCCGCAGCCCGCTCCCCGCGCAAGCGTGGCAGCCCATCGCGGCCGGCGCATGGCTCGCGCCACGATCGCGAGCGCGGTCGCGCTGGTGGCGCTGGCGGCCCTCTCGGCCCGCGTTGTGCTTCCCCGCGGCTCCGGGTCAGCGAAGCCGAAAGCCGCGACGGCTCCCGCCGTCCGGCCGGGCACCGCAGCCCTGACAGTGACGGCAACCGTGAAGGCGCCGGTGGAGGTACGGGTGGATCGGGATGGGACGCTGCTGTACGAGGGCCCTCTGGCGGTCGGGCAGCAGGTGTGGCAGGCCTCTCAGATGATCACACTCTGGGCGAGCCGCCCGGCGGCTGTCGACCTGGCGGTGAACGGGCGGCCCGTGGGGCCGCTGGGGCGCGACGGCAACCCGCCGCGCTGGAGGCGGTTCACGGCCAAGGATGGAGCGGCGGAGATGAGCCAATCTCGGGGCGGAGCCGTCGCTGCCGAGGGCAGTGCCAGGCGCAGTCGGGCGGGCAGTGATAGTGGCCCGGCCCTGCAGATAGGCCTCAGCTCGGCAAAGCGGCGAATGCTCCGGCGCATCGAGCGCCGTCAGGCGCGGGTGGGGGTGTTCGGGGCCGGCTATGTGGGAATGGCGGTGGCCCTGGAAGCCGCTCGCGTGGGGTTCACTGTCACCTGCTTCGACATTGACCAGGAGAGAGTGCGAGCGGTGAACGAGGGCCGGTCGTACCTGGACGATGTTCGGGATGAGGCCCTGCAGCAGTTCCGCCAGGCCGGACGGCTTGAGGCGAAGAGCGAGTTCTCAAGCTTGGCCCGAACCGAGGTGATGATCATCTGCGTCCCTACTCCGCTGACTCCGTCGAAGGAGCCGGATCTCTCGGCGATAGAGATGTCTGCGGCCGAAGTGAAGCGTCATCTCCGACCGGGTCGGCTCGTGGTCTTGGAGAGTACGACCTACCCGGGAACGACCGAGGAGGTGTTGCGTCCCAGGCTCGAGAGCACCGGCCTCAGAGCGGGAAAGGACTTCTGGCTGGCGTTTTCGCCGGAACGCATTGACCCCGGCAACAAGAGGCACACCTTTCGCACCACCCCCAAGATAGTCGGCGGGGTGGATCCCGATTCCACGGCGGTGGCTGGGGCGTTCTATGAGACGCTGGTGGATCAGGTGATCCGGGTGTCTTCTGCTGCCACCGCGGAGATGATCAAGATCTACGAGAACGTGTTTCGCAACATCAACATCGCCTTCGCCAACGAAGTCGCGCAATTGTGCGACCGGATGGGGTTGGACGTCTGGGAGGTGATTGACGGCGCAGCCACCAAACCCTTCGGGTTCATGCCGTTCTACCCAGGTCCTGGCCTTGGCGGTCACTGCATCCCCATTGATCCCTACTACCTGTCCTGGAAAGCGCGGCAGCACGATTTCGAGGTGAAGTTCATCAACGTGGCGGCTGACCTGAACGCAAACATGCCCTACTATGTGCTGTCGCGGGTGACCAGGGCTTTCAACGAGCAGGGCAAAAGCGTGAAGGGATCGCGCATTCTCGTGCTCGGCGCGGCCTACAAGCCCAACGTCTCCGATACCCGCGAGTCGCCCGCATACAAGCTGATCCCGCTGCTGCAGAAGGCGGGCGCCAAGGTCACGTATCACGACCCGCATGTCCCGGAGCTGACGGTGGCGAACGGCGCTCCACAGCGCTTGCGCTCGGTGGCGCTGAGCGAGCAGGCGGTGTCAGGCGCGGACTGTGTGCTGATCCTGACCGATCACCAGTGCTACGACTACCAGATGATCTTGCGCGAAGCACGGCTGATCGTTGATACCCGAAACGCGCTGGGCCTGAAGAACGGCCACCCGGACAAGGTCGTGCGGCTCTAGGCGGGGACGGCTGATGCTGAACGCACTGACAATTGACCTCGAGGACTGGTTCCAGGTCTCAAACCTGGAGCACCTCATCCCATACCAGGAATGGGGTAGCCGGCCGCCGCGGCTGGCCGAGAACACCCGCCGCCTGCTCGAGCTACTGGCAAAGGCTGACGCCCGGGCCACCTTCTTCGTGCTTGGCTGGAACGCAGCGCGCTTTCCGCAGCTAGTGCGGGAGATCAAAGCAGCCGGACACGAGATCGGCAGCCATGGGTACGCGCATCGGTTGGTGTACCAGCAAGCACCCGAGCAGTTCGCCTTCGATCTGGCGCTGGCTACGAACGCGATCGGGGAGGCCAGCGGGGTCCGGCCCTGCTGCTACCGCGCACCTTCGTTCTCTATCACGCCTCGCTCGGCGTGGGCACTGCAAGCGTTGGTGGCGGCGGGCTTCGAGGTGGACTCCAGCGTCTTCCCAATCTTCCACGAGCGCTACGGGTTCTGCGGAGCGCCGCGGCTTCCGCACCGGATTCGGGTGAACGGCGCCGCCTCGCTCGTGGAAGCCCCTCCCTCCACGGTGCGACTGGCTGGCCGCAACTTCCCGTTCGCGGGAGGTGCGTACTTCCGCCTTCTGCCGTACTGGGCCGTCAAGCGACTCTGCCAACTGCTCAATGGTCGCGGCGAGCCGATCATCTTCTATCTACATCCCTGGGAGCTTGACCCGTGCATCCCGCGGTTCCGGCTTTCGCCCTTCCGCTTCCTACGAAGCTACGCGAACCTACACCAGACGGAGGACCGCTTGACGAGACTGCTCCGGGACTTCAGATTCGGGACCCTGTCGGAGGCGTTGGCGCAGATCCCGGCCCTGGGCATATGGAATCCAGCAGAGGTGAGCTTCGGGCCTCAGGGCCAAGAGGCCACCGCCCTGGCCGCGGGCGCGCGGTCCAGAGCAAGTGCCGCGAGATAGCGCGATAGGGGTGCAGTCATGGCAGGGATAAGTGAGCGCATACATCCGCAGCCGACGGCCGGCGATGCTGCGCGTCGGAGGAAGAAGACCCGGACCCGGGAAGGGCGCCCCCGGCACGTGATCATTGTTGGGGCCGGCGCTGGCGGCCAGGAGATCGCGCGGGAACTGGCGCGTGCGAACGGCAAGTTCGAGGTGGTGGGGTTTGTGGACGACAACGACGGCCACGCGGGCGCGGACCAAATCCCCATCCTGGGGGGGTTCAACGAAGTCTTGGATGTAGCGGAGTCTTACCAGGCAGACGAAGTGATCGTCGCTTACATGCCCAACTGGCAAGAGGAACTGGTGAAGCGGGCCGCCCGGAGTCCGGCTCTGGGTGCGCTGCAGATCAAAGTGCTGCCTGGCTTCTACGACGCGGCTGTGAGCGCCTGTCAGATCGAGCGGATTGAGGACATCCCGCTGGTGAGGCTAACTGGGGCTGAGCCCACACGCCTGTTCATGGCGGCAAAGCGCGCCTTCGACATCTTCTTCAGCCTAGTCATGCTGCTGGTCTCTCTGCCTGTGATGGCAATCGCGATGCTCGCCATCAAGCTCACCTCCCGCGGGCCAGCGTTCTATCTCCAGGAGCGGATCGGACGAGGAGGGAAGCCGTTCCGCATCCGCAAGCTGCGGACCATGGTTGTGGATGCCGAACGTGATACTGGGCCCGTTCTGGCGCACGAGTACGACGAGCGCGTTACGCCCGTTGGGCGCTTCCTGCGGCAGACGCGCATAGACGAGATTCCCCAGTTCTGGAACGTGCTGGTGGGCGAGATGAGCGTGGTGGGTCCCCGCCCGGAGCGGCCGGAATTCGGGCTCGAGTTTGCGGCCTCCATCCCCGCCTATCACGAGCGCCACAAGGTCCGCCCCGGGATCACAGGGCTGGCGCAGGTGTACGGCGACTATCTGACCAGCGTCTATCACAAGCTGCGCTATGACTGGCTCTACATCCGGCGCCTGTCGCTTCTCCTCGACTTGCGGATCCTGCTGTTGACCGCTGGGACAGTGCTCAGCCGGAAGGGCACGTAGATGTATCTGGTGACAGGAGGCGCAGGCTTCATCGGCTCGCACATCGTGGACGCGCTGCTGGCGGCCGGCCACCCGGTGCGGGTGCTCGACAACTTCGCCACAGGGCGGCGCGAGAACCTCGCTCCTGTCATGGACCGGATAGAGCTGATCGAGGGGGACATCCGGGACGAGGCCGCGGTGGGTCGGGCCATGCAACGGGTGGAGTGCGTGTTCCACCAAGCGGCGCTGCCATCTGTGCCTCGGTCCATGAGCGACCCCAAGACGACCCATGAGGTGAACGCCACTGGAA
Organism: uncultured Armatimonadota bacterium; assembly: GCA_963716175.1. Taxonomy (GTDB): domain Bacteria; phylum Armatimonadota; class Hebobacteria; order Hebobacterales; family Hebobacteraceae; genus MFD04408-11. Next base: position 301,856 of record OY970296.1, read on the forward strand.
CGCTGAACGTGCTGATCGCGGCCCGGGACGCCGGGGTGAAGCGCGTGGTCTATGCTTCTTCCTCCTCGGTCTATGGTGACGCACCAGAGCTGCCCAAACGGGAGGATATGACACCCCGCCCCAGATCTCCGTACGCCGTGAGCAAGCTCGCCGGGGAACAGTACTGTCGGGCCTTCTGCTATGGCTATGGGCTGGAGACTGTCTGCTTGCGGTACTTCAACGTGTTTGGGCCGCGCCAGGCCCCGGACTCGCAGTACGCGGCGGCGATACCACTCTTCATCGCCTCTCTCCTGAACGGCAATCATGTCCGGATCTACGGCGACGGGCGTCAGACCAGGGACTTCACCTTCGTCGCCAACGTGGTTCAGGCCAACCTGCTGGCGGCGACAGCGCCCAAGGCAGCAGGCGCGGTCTGCAATATCGCCGGCGGGGCACAGACCAGCCTACTCGCACTGCTCTCAGCACTGGAGGAGCTCACCGGGAAGCAGGCCGATCCCGTGCATGAGCCCCCGCGGCCGGGGGATGTCCGCGACTCCCTGGCCGATCTGCAGGCAGCGAAGCAGATACTGGGCTACCAGGTAACGACGCCTCTCTTGGACGGGCTGCGGGAGACAGTGCGGTGGTTTCAGTCAGCAGTTTGCTGAGGGCCATCGCCAGCATTCCCGGTCGGGTATTGGGTAGCGCCGAGTCCCGCGGGCGCAACACGGAACCTGAGAGATCCGATCTGGTCTACCTGAACCGGCTCCCGCGCAGGTTCATGACCGACATCCCCGCCCAACGCAGCGACGGCACCTGGGCGCAGCACACGACCATGATACCTCCTCCGGCAGCACTCTATCGGCTCTCGCGCCGGGTGCAGGGGACTTGCTGGGGCCGCGCGGTTGGCGCAGTCTTGGCGATCGCCTGGGGTCTCCGCTTGCTCCGGGTACGTCGCCGCTTCCCTGCCGCCATAACCAGCGGGGCCGGGGCCGGGGTGGTGTTCGGGATGCTGCAAGCTGTGGTCGGGCTTGGTCGCATTCCCCATGTCATGATGGACTGCCTGTGGTACCGCGAGCGAGGGCTGCCCCGGCGGCTCCTCGCCCGCATCAAGTTCGCTTCACTGGCTCGGTCGGTCTCGTGCTTTGTGGTGTGGGCGTCGGGCGAGGTAGATGACTATGCCGGGGAACTCGGGGTGCCGCGGCATAAACTGGTCTTTGTCCCTTACCACCATACCCTGGAGGGGTATGCCTTCACCATCGAAGATGGCGGGTACGTGTTTGCCGGAGGCGATGGAGATCGCGACTACGCCACCCTGGTCGAGGCCGTGCGCGGCCTGCAAGTGCCAGTGCTGATAGGCACCCGCCTGCCATCCTGGCATGGCCGCAGCGATTTGCCCCCCAACATCACGGTCCGGAGCTTCGATGCTGCGGGATTCCGTCAGGCCATGGCGGGAGCGCGGGTGGTGGTTGTTCCGATGCAAGGCGGGCTGCTGCATGCCGGAGGCCAGCAGACCTACCTGAACGCGATGCGCATGGGGAAGCCTGTGATAGTCTGCGACGATCGCGGCGCACGCGATTACATAGACGATGGCGTCACTGGTCTGATCGTGCCACCAGGTCGGCCTCAGGAGCTGCGCCAGGCCATGCTGAAGCTGCTGGGCGATGGTTCACTGCGAGCAGAGCTAGGGCGCCGGGCATCGTTCAGCATTGATCAGAGACGCCTCAGCACTGAAGACAGCGTGCGGCGGGTGATTGGCCTTGCCAGGCGGCTCCTCCAGTCACCGCGTCGAGCTGGTGCTGGGAAAGTGAGCATGGTCTCAGGAGACGGCCCGGCTGGGACTATCGCTGGGCCCTGACGCCTCTGGCCTAGGTGGCAAGCTATGGACTGGATGGCACTGCTTTCACGACACTGCATCGCTCCCTTGGCGGCGCGCAAGGACGGGAGCGCGCATCTCCGGGCGGCGAGGGAGTACGAGGAGACGCAGCGCTGGCCTCCAGAGCGGTTGTACAGCTATCGCTGGAGGCGGCTTCAGGAGATGCTGGCTTTCGCCTACGCCAATTCCACCTTTTACCAGCGCCGGTTCAGGCTAGCCGGCTTGCGGCCCGAGGAGGTGCGCCGCCCGGAAGACCTGGCCGCTCTGCCCCGGCTCACCAAACGTGATCTCCAGGAATACCGCGATCAGATCATGGTGCCGGCCGCGGCTGGGCGCGCACATGTGGAGAAGCGAACCTCGGGATCTACCGGGACGCCGCTGCGAGTGCTGGTGGACAAGGCCGGGATGGAGCGCAAGCTGGCCAGCACCATCCGACACAACCGCTGGGCCGGCTATGACATCGGCGATGCCGTGGGCCTGATCTGGGGGGATATCGAGTCGCCGCGGAGGTTGCGCAGCCGTCTCCGGCGTCTTCTGCTTGACCGCTACCAGGTATTGGATTCCCAGCGAATCAGCGTCCAGGCGATGGAAAGGTTCGCCGAGGCCCTGCGGCGGAGGCGCATCCGCTGCCTTGTGGGCCAGGCCCAGCCTCTCTACCTCTTCGCCGAGTTCGTCCGGGAAAGGGGGATGCGAGACCTGCCCGTCCGCAGCGTCATCCCTACCGGAATGATGCTCTACGAGAAACAGCGCAGGTTGATCGAGGAGGCCTTGTGCTGCGAGGTGTTCAACCGTTATGGGGCGGAAGAGACCAGCATCATCAGCAGCGAGTGTGAGGCCCACCGTGGGCTGCACATCAATGCCGAAGGCCTGTGGCTGGAGATCGTAAGGGGCGAGACGGAGGCCGCGCCTGGTGAGGAAGGCGAACTGCTGGTCACGGATCTCGTGAACCGTGCGATGCCGCTGCTGCGCTACGAGATCGGGGACGTGGTAGTGCCGAGTGCGGAGGCCTGCCCCTGCGGGCGGACGCTGCCCCTGCTCGAACGGGTCTCGGGGAGAGTGGCCGATTGCATCACGTCGCCGGACGGCTTTGTGGTCTCCGGCATCGCCATCACCGATCACGTAACCGCCATACCAGGTGTCGGGCAGATGCAGGTCGTGCAGGACCTCCCTGACCACCTCTGGTTCAGGATCGTCATGACCGCGGAGTGGGGGCCGGGGAGTGCTCGCCTCTTGGGCCAGTTGGTGGGCCGCATCTTCGGGCCGCGCATGCGCTTTGATTGCGAATTCGTCCCAGAAGTAGCGCCTGACCTCGCCGGCAAGTGGCGCTTCTCAATCTCGCGGGTCAAGGCGAGGCTGGGGTAGCCAACGGCTCCACGATAGGCGGCAGCTCAGGGCCCGGGCACGGAGACACGGAGAGACCTGGGTCCCCGTCATGCGTGATGACTGGGACCCAGGTCTTGCGCTCCGCCGAACGCCCGCCCTCCCCCCGGACGGCGCGTCAGGCTACTTCACCCTGACCTGGAAGACAATAGTGCCACCAGCGCCGGGCGCCAGGCTGCCGACCGGAACGCTGATCTGACCGTTGGCATACGGGTCCGGGGTAACTACCGCGCCATTCAGGGAGGTAGTCCCCGGGACATAGCTGCAGGCGGGCGGAATCGGGTCCACGATGGTCACCGAGTTGATCGTCGTCGCGCCGTTGTTGACGTAGTCTATGGTGTAAGTGACTATGCTTCCGGGAACTGCTTCGCTGGTGTCTACCGACAGATGCAGCGCGAGCGGCGACCCTCCTCCCCCTCCCGGAACGAGCGTGACTGCCAGGCTCTTGCTGGCGTCCATGGTCACCTGCTGGGCGTAGGTCTGATAGCCGTCCTTTGAGACCATGATGGTATGGGGAGTGTAGTCATCATAGGTCGAGCTAGGCGGATAGGTCATACCATGCCTGAAGTACTCACTAAGCTCCAGCCTGGCCTTCCCTTGTGCGTCCGTGACCCCTACCATGTTCTCGACGCCGCCTAAGCCCGCGGCGGCCACCGCTGCACCTGCCACAGGGTTGCCCAGGCCATCGGCCACGGTGAGGTCGAGGTACCACTTCATGTAGAGGCTGTAAGCGGCCCCGGGGCTGCTCCCGCTGAGGAGCACGTCATAGGCATTGGCGCCGTTCTCGGTCTTGGTGTCGAGGAAGATCGTTCCCCGGGTTCCGTAGGTCCAGAAGCCGATGGTGATGGCATGATAGCTGATCGGGCTGGCGCCCTTGACCAGATCGTTGGAGACGAAGCGAATGCCGTCCTGGCCCACACCGTCGGAGGTGCTGATCCTGATGTTGGTGTTGTTGCTGGTGACCTTGTTGCCGAAGACCGTCGTGCCGGTGTTCGAGGAGTAGACTCCTGCCACCTTGATGCCGGTGGCGGGCTTGTCGGCAGCAGTGGTCACAGCGGTGATGGTGTTGTTGTAGTACTGGTTGTTGACGTTAGGATGGCTGTCGTAGATCCCGATGCCGGTGGCCTCCACCAGCCCGCTCCCGGCGGTCGAGGTGATAGTATTGTCGTGCACCTTCAGATTGCCGGGGGTAGCTGCCTCAGGATAGGTTCTGAACTTCATCCCCCAGGCGGTGTAGCCGTATCCGTACTCCGGCTTCGGGCCCATTCGCACATCAACGGTGTTGGAGTAGACCTCGACGTTCTGATAGTTGTAATCCACCATTATCCCGAGGCCATCGGTGGTATGCACGTAGTTCTCGTGGATCCGGGCGCCGTTCGGGCTGTAGCAGATGATCCCAAACCCGTTCGTGTCTACTGCCCTGTGGCTGACGTCATTCCTGTAGACATCCACGTTGGTGCTGCTATTGCCTATCGCGATTCCACCCTGCCCGCCCACGATGGTGTTATCATTCACTGCCAGGTTGCTGCCGGCCAGGCGGATCGCATAGCCGTCATAGCTGGTCCGGCTCGTGATCGCCTGCACGCTGCTATTGATCGTGTTGTGATGGGCGCTGAAACCATAGAGCCCGCGCGCCTCTATGCCAATGCAGTCCCTCCCACTGACCGTGATGTTGAGGTAGCTAACCTCAACATTGCGGGGGTTGGTGTAGTAGACATAGACCCCGTGGCTGGAACGCGTAGCACCGGCCCCTTGCACGATCTTGCCATTCGTGATCTTGGCACCCCGATCATCCAGGTTCACCCACTGGCTGCCGGACCCAATGGTGACGCCGTAAACGCCTGACCCCGATGGCTGGGCATTGTAGGTGACGGTGTGACCGCCCAGGTCCAGTGTGATCCCGCTGGCTGCAATCACGAAGGCCGTCCCCGGAGCGGAGACGTCCTGGCTCAAGACATAGGTGGCACCGGCCTGAGTGAGCGTGCCGGGCGCGCTGATCGGGATTGTGGCGGCATGAGCAAGGGTTGGGATCAAGGCCCCCAGCACCACCGCCATGGCCAGCACTAGCCATGTCCCCTCCCCCCATAGGCGCGAACGCACCATCCCTGTCCTCCTCTCCCGCACTACTTCCCTACTCTATACCCAATATTCCACATCTTCATCTGTCGTGGCTGGCACGGTTATTGCTTGCCGCGCGCGAGGATGAAGCTCGCGCTCTGGGCCGCAGCATGCCATCTGAGGGCCCATTCTACAGCTCAGGTTGACCCATTGCCCAGACAGGGAGACCTTCACCATGCTTGTCCGTTTCCCTCTGTTCGAGCTGCCTGCCCTTAGCATCCAACAGAAGCCTGTGTGGCCTGGATAGACCAAAGATGGCGTCTGGTACGACAAGAGCCTCAGGCGGGCCGCCGGCTAGCCGGCGAGTGCTGCACGTCATCCAGAGCTCTGGGCTGGGCGGAAGCGAATCCCTGTTTGCCCTGCTGACCCGCCGGCTTCGCGCCCGGGGGTGGCCGGTGGTGTGTGCTCTCGCCGAACCTGGATGGCTCGCTGACAACCTTCGGGAGGCTGGCGTGCCGGTCGAGATTCTGCCAGGGCTGGGACGCGGTAGAGGCCTGGAGATCGCCAGCGTCCTGTCCCTGCGCCAAGTGATACTGAGGTGGGATGTAGGAGTAGTGCACTCCTTCTCTTTTCCAGCGCATTTCTACGCGGCTCTCGCGGCCCGACTCACAGGCCGGCCCTCCATCGTGAACGTGCGCAACAGCCATCACGATCTGGTGGGGAAGCTGCGCCGGTTCCTGTGGCGCTGGCTGATCTCTCGTCTCGCCACCAGCATGGTGGCGGTCAGCGAAAGCGTCGCAGCGGAGATGACGGAGATCACCGGCCGCCGGGATATCGTCTGCATACCAAACGGTGTGGATCTGACTGCGCCCAACGGAAGCCATACCCGATGGTCGGTCAGAGCCGAGCTGGGCGTCCCGCGCGACGCCCTGGTGGTCGGCACTGTCGGCAACCTGCGGCCCATCAAAGGCCACCGGTACTTGCTGCAGGCAGCGCTCGCGGTCACCCGTGAGCTGCCCTCAGCGCGCTTCCTCCTGATAGGGGCGGAGGAGCCGGATACGGGCCACACGCTTCGCGAGTACTGCCACGACGCAGGCCTGGAGCAGCACGTGATCTTCCTGGGCAGACGCCGCGACGTGCCGAGACTGCTGCCAGCCATGGACATCTTCTGCCTGCCGTCGCTGTCGGAGGGGATGTCGCGTTCGCTGCTGGAGGCGATGGCCGCCGGCCTGCCGGTGGCAGCGACCGCGGTGGGAGGCAACAGAGAGGTGGTCTTGGACGGTGAGACCGGGTACCTCGTCCCGCCCGAAGATCCTCAGGCACTGGCTCGCGCGCTGCTATCCCTGGCCCGCGACTCAGAGCGCCGCAGGGAGATGGGAGAGGCCGCGCGCCTACGAGTCCGCCGCCACTTCGATGTCACCGCGATGCTGGAGCGCTATGCCAACCTCTATCACAGTCTGCTCGGCAGCAGGCCGGCGCAGGAGGCAGTAGGGCCGGGCGGGGAGCCGGGCCACAGCCCCGCGGCCGTGCTCGCCGTGATCGTGAGCTACAACTCCATCCGATGTCTGCCGGCCTGTCTGGGTTCACTCCAGCAGCAGAACCCGCTGCCTGCCCGCGTGATGGTGGTGGACAACGCCTCCTCAGACGGAAGCGCGACCGCTGCCGAGGCAGCTTTCCCGCAAGCCGAGGTGGTCCGCAAGAGCAGAAACATAGGCTATGGGGCGGCCGCCAACCAGGGGATCGGGGCCGCCATGGAGTCCGGGCTGCCCTACGTCCTGGTCCTGAACCCGGACGTGGTCCTGGAACCCGGGGCGGTGGTGGAGCTGGTGGCCGCGCTGGAGGCGTGCCCCTCGGCCGCGGCCGCCGGCCCGAAGCTACTGGAAAGCAAGCACGCTTCCTCGACACTCCCGGTCAGCGAGGACGAGGCGAGCAGGCCCGCCGTGCGGCCCGTAACCTGGCTGCATGGCTGCGTCCTGCTGCTGCGAGTGGAGGCGCTGCGGCAGGTGGGAGTCTTCTGCCCGAGCTTCTTCCTGTACGGCGAGGAGACCGATCTGCATGATCGGCTCCAGCGAGCCGGTTGGAGCCTGCTGGAGGTACCCTCGGCCAGAGCACACCACGTGGGAGGGGCCAGCAGCAAGTGTTGGCTCGGTGGGGCGAGGGTGGCCTACTACCAGGTGCGGAACGCGTTTCTGTTCACAAAGCGGAACCGCTGGCACGAAGGGAGCTTGCGGCGCCTGCAGTCGATCTGCGGCATCCTTCGCTGGCACGTTACGCCTCGCCGCCTCCTTCATCCGACTCGGTTTGTGGCCCTCGCGCTGGGCTTCATCGCCGGGCTCTACCTGCTGGCGCGCGCCGAGTCCCTGGCCCCGCCCGGAGGAAAGTGCGGGGCCGCGCGCGTCCCGACTGGCTGAGACTGAGGTTCGACCATGGAATCACTGCCAAGCCAAACTGACAGCCCGGTGGCGATCGGCGCACTTTCGCCGGAGAGGAGCCGCGCTCTGCTCCGGGTCGCCGCGCCTATCGGGCTCGGGATAACCTTCGGCGTCATTCTCCTGCTGGCGGACTGGCGCGCGGTAACGGTGGTCCTCCTGGCCCTGGCCCTTTGTGGGATGGCTTTTCGCTATCCCTTTGCTGGCGTGCTAGTCTACCTCACTGTTGCCATCACCAGCCCAGAGGAAATGGGGCTCAGCCCGGTCGTCTTCCGGCTCCAGCTAGTGTTTGCCCTGGTCTGTCTGGCGGCCGTCACACTACCCGGGCTGCTGGCGGGCCAGCGCCAGAAATGGCACTGGTCCGGAACGGATAGGGCCCTCGCTGCTCTGTTCACGGCGGCCTGCCTTTCTGTTCCATTGGCTGCCTCCAGGCTATTTGCGCTCACCGCCTGCTGGGAGATAGCGAAGGTTCTCTTCGCCTATTGGCTGGTGCGGCAGACAGCCACCTCGTACCGGCGGGTGCGCGCCATCGTGTGGACCATACTGGGCGGTACTTCGTTCATTGGGCTGCTCTCCCTCTGGGGGTGGTCCATGGGCAAGGTGTTCGTGGGGGAGGCTGGGGTCGTCAGGCTGCAGGGGCTGACCCCCTCGGCTGGCAACCCCAATACCCTCGCCAATACGCTGATAGCCAGCTTCCCGCTGATGGTGCTGCTTGCGGCGGCCGAGCCCAGACGGCGCGTGAAGCTCATCCTGCTGGCAACGGCCGGGGCTACTCTGCTGGCCGCTGTGCTCACCGGCGCGCGCGCGGCGATGGTGAGTCTAGTGCTGGTCGTGTTCCTGCTGGTGCTGGCATCCAGGAGGAAGGCCGTCGCCGTGGTCGTGCTGACCGGCCTGCTTGGCGTGTTGTGGTTCAAGCTTCCGCCCGATCTGAGGGAGCGCTACCTGACCCTGAGGACCTACCGGAACGAAGTCACCTACCAGATGCGGGCAGAGAACGTTGCCTCCGGTTTCCGGATGCTGCTCGACCATCCGCTCACCGGCGTAGGCCTCTCCTGCTTCGCCACGGCGCGGGTCGAGCAGTACAACAAGAGCTGGGTCAGCCCCCACGATGTGTACGCCCAGGTGGCCTCGGGAGATGGGCCTGTTCGGCGTCATTGCCTTCGCGTTCTTCCTGTGGTCGGTTGTGAGGACCTGCCGGGCTGCTCGCAAGCTGTTGCCCCGCGCTGAACTCGATGCCGCGGACCGGCGCTGGCTTGACCGGCTCTGCACTGCCATCATGATCATGCTGGCGGCCCTCATGGTCCAGGGCCTGGCCGGACAGAATCTTGGCCGCTGGCACTGGTACCTGGGGGCGGCCCTGGCAACGAACTGCCTTCAGATCGTCTCTGGCCTCGTCAGGACCCCGTCTGCCGAGATGGCCAGAGCCAGCGGGCAGGACTGAGGGAGGCCGGTCGGTGGCGGCATTGGCCACAACTATCCTGTACCTGCTCGCTGCCGGCCTGCTGCTGGCGGTCCTGCATCTGTGGGCGCTGGCCCTGGTGGGACTGCTGCCGACAAAGAGAAGGACGACGCCGGGCACATGCGAGCCGAAGTTCATCATCGTGGTGCCCGCGCACAACGAGGAGAAGGATTTGCCAGGGCTGCTGGCGAGCCTGAGCCGCCTCGATTACCCGCTCGATCGCTACCAAGTCTGGGTTGTCGCGGACAACTGCACTGACAGCACCGTGCTGATCGCGCACGAGGCCGGCGCCTACTGCATCGAGCGCGCGGATCCAGCTCGCCTGGGCAAGGGCTATGCGCTCCAGGCGGCCTTCACCCACGCAATCGCCTGCGACGCGGACGCGGTGGCGGTAATCGACGCAGACACCACGGCTTCCCCCAGCCTGCTGAGGGAGTTCGCTCGCCGCATGAAGGCGGGGCCGGCAGCGCTCCAGGCCTCCTACCGGATGTCCGCAAAACCAGGCCCGTGGTCAGTCTGGCTGTCCGTCGAGAACCTGCTGGAAGAGCGCCTCTTCTACGGAGCGAGAGAGCGCCTGGGCTGCCCCACCTTGCTGCGAGGCAACGGCATGTGCTTCTCTCTGGAGGCGCTGCGGCTGGTGCCCTTCCGCTGTTTCTCGATCACAGAGGACGTCGAGTACACGGTGGAACTGCTGAGAGCCGGCGTGCAGCCCCGCTTCGTGCCGGAGGCATCTGTGCTCTCGGAGTCTCCAGCCACCTTGGGCCAGATCGCCCAACAGCGCGGGCGCTGGAGCGCCGGGCATTTCCAGCTTGCCTTGCGCGAGGCCCCCGGACTCCTCTTCCTCGGGCTGACCCGCAGGGATTTGGGCATCTGCGAGTTCGCGGCGGCAATGCTCATCACCAGCAAGAGCGCCCTGGCCGGGCTCGCCGGCATCGGACTGGCCGGCGCCGGCCTCCTCCACTGGGGCCTTGGCCTGAGTCCAGGTCCGTTCTGGTGTTTTGCCACGGTCCTGGCGTTGATCTCGGCCTACTTCCTGACTGGGCTGGTGCTCTATCGTCCCTCAGCGCGTCAGGCGCTGGGACTGGCAGGCCTCCCCCTGCTGCTGGCATACCGGCTAGCGATACATGCGCGGGCCGCGCTCTCTTATCGCAGCGCCGGCTGGGTGAGGACTGCCCGAAGCTAGTGTAGCGCGCGAGCAGAGGTCATTCATTGATGCCGACCACGGTTCTGCACCTGATCGCCAGCAACTTCCTCGGCGGACCCGAGCGACAGATCCTTGGGCATGCCGACGCGGTCTCCCCCGCGCGGATACGCTGCCTCGTTGGTGGTTTCGTGGATGCGGGCCGCCCAAACGAACTGCTTGCGCAGGCGTCCGCGCGAGGTCACCGCACCTTCGCACTGGAAGCTCGCCGTCCCTGGTCCGCGGGGCAGGTAACGGACTTACAGCGGTATCTCCAGGACCAGCGGGTCCAGATCCTCTGCGCGCATGGCTACCGTGCGATTGCCGTTGGCCTGATCGCAGGCAGGCGAGCCGGCATCCCGGTATTGGCGTTCCCCAGAGGGTGGACCGCGGAGAATCTGAAGGTCCGCCTCTTCCAGCTCATAATGGGCTATCTCCTGCGTTACGCGGATGCCGTGGTAGCGGTCTCTGAGGCGCAGGCCAGATACATCGAGTCGAGGTTCGGCGTGCGCCCCGCCAGAGTCTTTGCAGTCCACAACGCCGTTGACGCCGAGGCTTTCCCCAACGAACGGCACGGCAGCGATGACCTCCGTGCGGAGTTCGGGATACCGCCTGGCGCGCCGGTAGTCGTGTCCGCCGGACGATTGAGCCCGGAGAAGGGACATCGCCATCTGGTCGCTGCCGCGAGCGAAGCGCTCGCAGTCTGTCCAGACGCAAGGTTCCTGCTGGTGGGTGAAGGGCCGGAGCGCGCGAGGCTCGAGAGTGAGGTATCCCGGCTCGGCTTGGGACGCCGCGTGCTGCTTGTGGGATTCCGGAAGGACGTCGCCCGCTTCTTGCTCGCCGCCGACCTGGTTGTGCTGCCTTCCCTGACGGAGGGGCTGCCCAATGTTCTGCTCGAGGCGGCGGCCGCAGGTCGAGCACGCGTGGCGACGGCGGTGGGAGGGGTTCCGGAGGTGATAGAGCACGGTGTGTCAGGGCTGTTGGTGGCACCAGCCGACCCGGCCGCGCTCGCCAACGCCATCGCTGCTTGCCTCAGAGACAGCGGGCTGCGCCGGAAGCTCGGAGAAGCGGCGCGGATAGCGGCACGAGAGCGCTTCCGGTTCGATCATCAAGCGGGCTGCCTGGAGGCGATTTACGCGCAGCTCCTGCATCCGCTGTCTTGCTGGCAGTCAGTGGGGCCGTTCGAGGTGGATGGGTCCTCCTCATCTCTGTCGCTGCCCGATGTCTCAAGCTCCTCAGCCCGTGGAGGCGACGGTGCGAGCGGCCACTAAGCTCGACTGGTGGGATGGGCTATGCGTCGCGGCATTGGCGGCGTTCGGGACGCTGTATGCGCTCCGGTTTCTCAGCCCGGTGTTCCACCCTCATCCGAGCGAAGACGCGGCCATCCTGATGCGCTATTCGCAGCATCTCGCCCAGGGTCACGGCATCGTCTGGAATATCGGTGACAAGCCTGTGGACGGGGCCACGGACTTCCTTTTCATGGTCTTGATAGCAGGGCTGGCCAGGCTCGGCGTAGCCGTCGAGAGCGGGGTTCGCCTGGCGACGCTGCTGTCGCACCTGGCAACCATCGTGCTCGTGTATCTTGCCACCCGGAAGCTGCACGGCGCCAGCCGCTTCGCCGGCCTGGTCACGGCCGGCTACCTGGCCATAGGCCCAGCGCCACGCTACATCGGGTCGGGCTTCGGCACGCCGTTCTTCGCGTTGTCCGTGTGTTCCACTTGGTGGCTGGCCAACTCGCTGGCCGGTGGAAGCGCCTCATTGGGCAGATCGCTGGCGTTCGCTTCCTCCGGACTGGTCATGGGCCTGATCAGGCCGGAAGGCGCGCTGCTGGCCATACTGATGCTGCTGGCCGTGATCTATCTCAGGGGGCTGAACCGGTCTCGACTCGCTCTGCTCTGTTTCGTCGGCACCTTCGCACTCGCGGGAGGGGCCTATTTCCTGTGGCGGTGGCACTATTTCGGGTATCCTCTGCCAAACCCTTACTACAAGAAAGGAGGAGGCCACCTCTATCCCGAGGGCCTGATGGATGCCGTCAGCAACACTATCCAGATGAGTCTGCCTTTTTCCCTGGCCTACTTGCTGGGCCTGCGCTCGCGTGAGCTGACGAAGCGGACGATCTTCTCGCTGATACCAGTGGTCGGCTTCACCGGGCTGTGGCTGTTGCTGTCCAACGAGATGAACTACCTCGGGCGCTTCCAGTATCCGATCGTGCCCGTCATCCTGATGTCGTGGCCCTCCCTGGTCCAGGGCCTCGGCTCGGAGTGGCGGCTGCCTCGGCTGCAAGAGCTGGCCCCTCGCAGCCGAGCAGTGGCGGCGCTACTGGTGGCGGTGATGTTGGCGGGCATCGGGCTGTACCAGAAGAGACGCTATGGCGGAGTCATCTATTTCTACGATGGGAGATGCGATGTCGCGCACATGCTGAGCGACTATGCCAGCAAGCAGTACACGATGGCCACAACGGAAGCCGGGCTTCTGCCCTTCTACTCCGGATGGCGTGACCTGGACACCTGGGGACTGAACGACCCGTGGATTGCCCGCAACGGCGGAGTGACCGAGGCCTATCTGGAGAGCCGTAAGCCCGAGGTCATCATGTTCCACGCCCCCTTCTCTCCGCTGGTGCCTCCCAACGGCAGCAGCGCCTGGTTCCACATGGTGATGGTGCTGCATCGCTTCGCCCAGAAGCACGGATACCGTCTCGCGGCAGCGTTCGGCGAGACGCCTTTCAGAACGCACTATTACTACGTCCGCCCCGACTTCCCCGAGAGCGAGGCGATCGTGAGCAGGATTCGGACGATGGACTACACCTGGTACGCCAACGGCAAGCAGGCGATCAACTACGCCACCGTCACTCCTGCTGCCGGCCGCAAGGTTATGGAAGCAGCCAGGCCGTGAGCGCGCATGCACCCGACAACCCGCCCCCGGGCCGGCCCACCTTCTCGCTCGTTGTGCCAATGCGCAACGAGCAGGGCTACGTTGAGGAGACCCTGCGCTCGCTCTTGGCCCAGCAGTATCCTCGGGACGCTGTCGAGATCTTGGTCGTGGACGGCTGCTCGGACGATTCCAGCCGCGCTGTCGTGGCCCGCATGGCGCATGAGCATGCGAATCTCTGCCTGCTCACTAACCCGGGGCGCTTGCCGGCTGCTGGCCGCAATGTCGGCATCCGAGCCGCCCGCGGCCGGTTCATCGGCATCGTGGACTGCCACTCCTTCGTGCGGCCTGACTTTCTCGCCACGGCCGAGCGGTTGTTTGAGGAGACCGGCGCGCACTGCCTAGGCCGGCCCGTGGAGCTGTTCATTCGGACTGATTCCTATCTCCAGCGCGTTATCGGGGCGGCGCGGACATCATGGTTGGGCCACAACCTGGTCTCGCCCCGCTACAGCTTGGCCCGCGGTGCTATCAGCCCGCTCAGCGTTGGCATCCTCTACTGCAAGGAGGTGTTCGATCGAGTCGGCCTCTTCAACGAGGAGTTCGGCGCCTGCGAGGATGTCGAGTTCAACTTCCGCCTGAGCCAGGCGGGTGTGAGCACATGGACCGACCCGGCGCTGCAGGTCTACTATCACCCCCGCGGGTCGCTGGGGGCGCTGTTCAGGCAGATGAGGCGCTACGGGTACTGGCGCTACCGGCTGCTGCGGGGGCAGCAGAGGGCTTTCCACATGTCACAGGCAGCCCCCGCGGCCGCCCTGGCGCTGGCGGCGTTGACCATGCTTCCTGCCGCCTTGGGGGTACTGCCGCCAGCAGTGCCGGGAGCCCTGGTCGCGGGCTATGCTGCCCTAGTGGCTCTGGCCTCGGTGCGCGCGAGTCTGGCCCGAGGGCTGAGATACCTGCCGCTGCTCCCGCTGGCCTACGCTACCATTCATCTTGGCGCCGCGGTTGGCTTCTGGTCGGGTGTCTTCTCGGAAATGGGTCACAGCATCAGGCAGGTCCTGGTGAGGGCGGCGCGCTGGCGCGGCAGCGCTGGTGGACCATCGTGGGAGGAGACGTATGCCTCGCAGCGGCGCGCCAACAGCGGCTTCCTGGCGAGAGGCCTGAGGATGCGAACGGCCGCGGCAATCCAAGCGCTGAGCCTGTGCGTCTCTCCTCGCCAGCAGTTCTCGCTCCTCGATGTAGGAAGCGCGGGCGGTGAAATGCTGCCATCTCTGCGACAGGCATTCCCAGGGATCATCCCTATCGGCCTCGACCGTTCCCGCGATCTCCTGACCTCAAGAGTGGCGCCTGACCTGGCGGTCCAAGCCGATGCCATCATGTTACCTTTCAGAACCCACTCCTTCGATGCCTGCCTGCTGGCGTCCGTCCTCAAGCATGTCAGCAGGGCGGATCAGGCTCTGGCTGAGATCGCGCGAGTGGTGAGGCCGGGTGGCGCGGTGGTGATCATAGACCCGAGCGCCCTGGCCATCAGAGTCGGGTGTCTGACGGGCTATCTGCACCGTTCCTCGATCGCCCACCGGTTCACTCTCCGCGACCTGCGCCGGATGCTCGCCGGCGCTGACCTGGAGACCGTCGCCACGCGTTTCCTGGTTGTGCACACGCGGTGGCCATGGCTCGACTCAGCACTGAACCGAGCGGTCAAGGCGCTGGGGCTCTTTCTGTTCATCCCGACCTGGGTCGTCCTAGTGTGTAGGCCAAGAGCGGGCGCTCTGGAGGGCCGCCTGGCAGAGCGCTGAGCCTGGCCAGGCGGCGCCGAGGGGTCATTGGCACGGTTCTTGCATAGGTCCAAGATGCGCCCGCCGGGGGGCTTTGTCCACGGAGGGCCTGGGGTGCTGGGGTCAGAGCGTGGCGCGCATCATCCGATTCGAGAGCAGCAGACAGTGCGAGCGCAGGACCAGACGGCGCAGCCGACAGCCACCGTTCCGGCCGCTCCCAAGGCTGAGCCGAATCAGCCGCTAGGAGCCCTCTGGGAGGATATCAGGTCGCTCGGGAAGCAGTCGCTGATCTACGGCGCCGGGCTGTGGGCGACGAGCGCCGCGGGGTTCGTGCTAGTCCCACTCTACGTCCGCCGTCTCTCGCCTCACGACTACGGCCTGCTCGAGATCCTGAACCGGACCTCAAGCATCCTTTCCACCTTTGCTCTCGCCGGGATGGTGCTGGCAGTCCTCCGGTTCTACTACCTCTACGATCGGCCAGAAGAGCGGCGCCGCGTGATCAGCAGCGCCCTGGCGTTTTCCTTCCTTACTTCGTGCTTGATCCAGAGCGCCATCGTGGTGTTCTCCCACGATCTCAGCCGCCTGCTGCTGGGCTCGCCTGACTACGCCGCGCTGTGCGTGCTTGCCGGCTTCATCACGATTGCGGACATGCTCTCTCTTCTCCCTGGCACGCTGCTGCGAGTCCGGGAGCAAGTGCTGCTGTACACCGTTTTCTCGGTCGCCAAGTTCGCTCTCGCCATCACGCTCAACATCTGGTTTGTCGTCGGGCTGGGCCGCGGGCTACCCGGAGTCATGGAGGCCAACTTGGCAGCCAGCGCCGCGGTCGGGCTGGCGGTTGCGGTCTACTGCCTGCGCGCGGTCGGGCTCCGAGTATCAGGCACGATGCTGAGAGCCATGCTGGCTTTCGGCCTGCCGGTTGCTGCGGCAGGGATCCCAGGCATTATCACCGAGAACCTCGATCGCTACCTGCTGCTCCATATGAGATCAGCCGCGGAGGTCGGCATCTACGCCCTGTCGGTCAGATTCGGGACGCTGCTATCCCTCCTTTTGTTTCAGCCCTTCGGCTTCATCTACTCGCAGTTCATGTTCAAGGTGGCAGATCGCCCGGACGCCAGCCGGATCTACGGCAAGGTGACTACCGTGGTCACGGCGCTCGGGGTGTGGCTGACGGTGGCGCTTGCGACCTTCGCTCCCGACATCGTCTCCCTGGTCTCGCCGGGTAAGGCCTACGCCCTGTCCGGCGTGGTCGCTCCCGTCCTTCTCATAGGCTATCTCTTCTATGGGGTAAGCCCTCTGCTCGAGGTGGGGATCTACCTGCAAAGGAAGAC
The DNA here is from genome assembly GCA_963716175.1 of uncultured Armatimonadota bacterium. GTDB lineage: Bacteria > Armatimonadota > Hebobacteria > Hebobacterales > Hebobacteraceae > MFD04408-11. Next base: position 318,182 of record OY970296.1, read on the forward strand.
TCTCTGGAAGCCAGCAATAGTTGCCGTCCAGGCGGTGGCATGCACCGTTCTCTTGTGGCAGTTCGTCCCCCGCTGGGGCGCAACCGGAGCAGCATGGGCACTGGTCGGCTCCGAGGCCGTTCTCTGCCTCTGCCTTTACCTGGTGGCACGGCGGCTGTTCCGGATCTCCTACGAATGGCCTCGCCTGGCCGCGCTGCTCGCGGTGCTGGTGGCAGCCATTGCGCTTGGCGCCAGGCTCGCCGGATCTCCCTCCCACCTTGGTTTCGTGAGCAGGCTGGGCTTGGTCGCTGGAGTGGCCCTCCTGGTGGGAGCCACTGCCGTGTTGAGACCCAGGGCAGGGATAGGTACGGCGCGCCTGTCCTCCTTTGCCTCGTGCCTGCCTAACCTGATCCCTAGCGGCGCCCGGCGTGCCGCCCGACTTGCCGCAGAGCCGTTGATACGAGGCGCCTGGCATCTGGACCCAGGGGTGCTGATAGTACGATATCACTCCATTTCGGATCCGTCGGACCCCGGCAACCCCATCTCGCCTGGCATCTGCACCAGCCCTGCAGATTTCTATGAGCAGATGGCACTGCTCGCGGCCCAGGCGACGCCAGTCTCTCTTGACACGGTGCTCGACGCGTTCGACCGAGGAGTCAGGCTGCCTGCGCGTCCCGTGGTGGTGACCTTCGATGACGGTTACGCGGACAACTGCGAGATCGCTCTGCCGATTCTTCGGGACCGTGGAATCCCCGCGGCTTTCTTGATCACGACCGGATGGACAGGTACGGATATCGAGCCCTGGTTCATCGCTATCAGGTCAGCTTTCTCGGCAACCCGCCGGCGGTCGTGGGCACCAGCGCCCTCAGACCGCGAGTACCCGCTTGACTGCGAAGACGGTCGGCGCGCCGCGCGGCGCGCCGCCGCACGCATCCTCGCGCGGCTAAGTCTCGCCGAGCAGGAAACGTGGCTGGGACAGCTTCGCCGCGAACTGGAGATCGACGCGCCGGCCAGGGGGCCCCCCTGATGATGTCGTGGGAGCAAGTGGCCAAGGTCAGAGATGCGGGGATGACGATCGGAGCGCACAGCGTGAGCCATCCGAACCTGGCCTGGCTGCCGCCCGCGGCCCAAGAGGCTCAGATGCGCGAGTCGAAGCTGGCGCTGAGCTCTCATCTCGGCATCCCAGTGCGACACTTCTCGTACCCCAGCCCGATAGATCCACCTTGTCTCAACCGCGACAGCATGGCAGCCGCGCGGCAGGTGGGCTTCGCCGCGGCGCTGAGCACGTTCGCGGGAATGGCCCGGCCAGGTTCCAATCGTTTCGCCCTGCCGAGGATGAACCAGCCCGCCATGGCGGCGCGGACAGCGGGCTTCTCTGCTTGCTTCCTGCGTGCAGCTCTGAAGATGCCTTAGAGACTGAAGAAGCCTACCGGGCCAGGAGGATGAAGGCTTGGCACCTAGTTCGCCCGCGCCCACCGTGGGGGCAGGGCCATCGTCAATGACAGCGCAGATCGAGCTGGTGCGCAGCTCGGACGGCCTGGCCTCGCTCCAGCCGGAGTGGGACGAACTCGCGTCGCGTAGCCCCGCCTATCCGTTCACGAGCCACGTCTGGCAGGGGACCTGGTGGCAGGCGTTCGGCAGGCCACCCCGGAGCCTTTACACTCTGGTGCTGAGGCGAGGTGGCCGGGTCCTTGGCATATTCCCGCTCATGCTGACCAGAGGCCGCCTGCGGGGGATTCCCCTGCGCATGCTGACATTTGCTCAGAGCGCCCAGGCACCCCGTGCCGATGTTCTCCTGCGGGAAGACGACCCCCAGGTGCTGACGGAGCTACTCGAGTACCTCAGCGCCGCGCCCGGCTGGGATTGCCTGGTGCTGCGGAAGATCCCCGCCAGCTCCCCCTCTCTGACCATGCTTCAGTCCAGCCTTCGGGATCAGGGCTACTGCTACCACCTCCATCAGAGCCTTCGTTGCCCCTATGTGCGCATAGACGGGGACTGGGAGGGTTTCCTGCAGTCCCGATCCGTGAAATTCCGCAAGAGCTGTCGCAACAAGCTGAACCGCGTCCAGCGCAGCCATCGCATGGAGGTAGAGCACATCTGCGACTGGGCTCGCTTCACGTCGGTCTATGATGAGATCTGTGAAGTCTCGTCCCGCAGCCGGCTGGTCGCTCGCCAGGCCGCCCTGGCGAGTCGGCCTGAGCGGGTTGGGTTCTACCGCCGCCTCGCCCAGCAAGCGGCCTCTCGCGGCTGGCTCAGCGTCTGGACTCTGCGCTTCGACGGTCGCATGGTTGCCTACGAGTACCACCTCGCCGTCAATGGAGTGAACCACGGGCTGCTGGCCGCATTCGACGACGACTTCGAGGCGCTGTCTCCAGGTTCTGTGCTCGACTATCACGTAGTGCGACAGCTTTTCCTCGATGGGCGCGCGGGATACGATCAAGGCGGCTGGGAGGCTTTCTACAAACGAAGATGGACAGACCAGGCCCTGGAGCATGTGGACCTGATCGCGTTCCCACGGCGCTGCCGGGCGGCGTTGGCCAACCGGTGGGAGTACGGCATCGTGACCTGGCTGAGGGAGCGTCGCAACCAGCTGAGGCCCTCCTCGGGGTCGGATCATGCAGCTCGGTGGCTGGCCATCCGGGAGAGCATATCCTGGGAGCCCTCTGAGGCCCCTCACCTGGAGCACGAGGATGAAGAAGGCGCGTGGGGCCCTGATCTGAACCCGTTCCACCTGGCCCGGGATGGATGGCAGATGCTGCGCCGCGATCTGGCGCGGGACCTGAACTACTACCGTGTGCGGCCGACGAACCTGCTTCCCTTCCTGACTTACCGCTGCAGCTCGAGATGTCGCACCTGCAGCATGTGGCAGCGGCGGAGCGTGCTCCCAGAGCTCAGCCTCGCTCAGTGGCAGACGTTCCTCACCTCCCTTGCAGAGATACAGCCCAGATCACTGCGCCATGTAGAGTTCTTCGGGGGCGACGTGCTTCTGAGGCCCGATGTCTTGATGCCCCTGATCGAGCAGGCATCCGCCATCGGCCTGGACACCGCCGTCCCCCTCAATGGCATCCTTCTGGACGAGCGCATGGCCGCCCAGCTTGTGGCCAGTGGGGTCCATACCGTCTACCTCAGCGTGGATGGAGTGGGCGAAGTGCATGACCGCGTCCGCGGCGTGCCTGGCAACTTCGCGCTTCTTAGGCGCGGCCTGGCAGCATTGCGCGCGGCCCGCGGAGATCGCCGTTCCCCAGAGATCGTCGCCATCTGCACCGTCTCGCGCCTCAACGCGGACAGCTTCGAGCAGGTGCTTCCCTTCGCGGCCGAAGCGGGATGCGACAGACTTCACTTTGAGTACGCGGGAGAATTCCCGGCCGAGGCCTGTGCGCGCTCGGTGCTCGACGGGCACCGGCCGGCCCCCTACTTCTCGAGTTCCAACGGCTCGGTGCTGGTGGAGGCGGCACAGGCCTATCGCATCAAGCGCGAGCTCTCGCTGATCCGGTCATCTCCTGCTCCCGGCAAGCTGTATGTCGCCACCACCAACATAGACGTGCTTACTACGGAGCAGATGGTGCTGGGCCGCTTCGACGTACGCCAGTGCTATGTGGCCCGACTGATCGTCACCGTTGACCCCTTCGGGGGCGTGCTGGCCTGCCCGTTCTTCGACACCTACCTCCTGGGCAACATCCTCGAGCGACCACTCTCCGAGATCTGGAACGGACCGACGCACCGGCGGTTCCTGCAGGCACAGCGGCGGGGGGAATTCCCCATCTGCCGCCACTGCATCATGAGCGTGGAGCGGAATCCCACCTTCGGGCAGAGAGTCGTGAAGCGATACCTGGCATGGCGGAAACTGGCGCGCAGTTGAGCGGCCGGCCCCCGATCACGCGAATCAGGCGGGTGTGGCAGGAGGGAGGTCTGCCCGCTATCTACGGGTGCATTGCCGAACGGGTGCTGCGGCACAATTCGGCAATTTGGCACGAGCGCCAGCTGGTCGGCGAGCTGCCCGCAGCGAAGGCGAAGCTGCCCGTGAGCATCATCCGCGACGACCTTCGAGGGACGCTGGAATGGCTGTACCGCAGACCGCACGATCCGCGTGAACTTGGTCTGGCTCTTGCTGAGGGCCATCTGTCTCCCCGCGCCGAACTCAACGGCGCCTTGGTCGCCTATGTCAAGGCTGGCTGGGGTGCGGTCTGGGTCTCGGACTACCAGGGCTTTGTCAGTTTCCCACCCGAGGCCGCCTTCATCTACGATACCTATGTAGAGCCAGCTCTCCGGCGCCAGGGAATCGGAAAAGCGATGGTCGCGGCCGTCATGAAGGAGCTGCAAGCGCGTGGGTTCGCGCGCGTGTTCTGCCACATCCCAGAATGGAATCGCGCCTCGCGCCATCTCTACGAGTCCGTCGGGTTCGTAGCACGAAGGAAGATCGTGTTCGCGCGGATTCTCGGGCTGCCTATCCTGTGGCCCCATCCGCGGATGCTGTGGCGGCACCCGCCTTCGTCTACGGAGCATCCGACATCAGGTCACAGCCGATCATGAGCGACAGGGTCCAGCAGAAGGCAGATGCGAGCCATTACAGGATTGCAGTGCCGTGACATACCGGCTCCTCGACTGGCTGGCTTGCCCTAGGAACTCCTGCTTCCCCCTCAAGATCACCGCCGCGATCGAGAGGCAGCTTCCCGCCTGTTCAGCCGGGAGAAGCCCCATCCGATGCGATGCCTACTGCGGCCGGCGACAAGCGCCAGTGGATGATATCCCCGCGGAAGAATGCCTGGCCTGCGCAACTGTAGAGGTGGTGGAGGGTGAGATTCGGTGCGAGTGCTGCGGCGCGATCTCCACCTTGACTGACGGCATCCCGGACATGCTGCCTCCAGAGCTGGCCGCGGCAGCTAGACTGGGAGCAGCCGCATCTGCGCCGCGCGGCCTCAGGGACAAGGCCAGCGAGATGGCGGCAAGAGACCAGCAGGCGGCAAGCTACAATAGCAGGCGCAACCCATTCGATAGGGAAGCCGAACTGGGAGTGCTCCTGAGGTCACTCGATGTCCGGCCCAGAGACCGGATCCTCGACGGCGGGGCGGGAACCGGGTTTGTCACCCTTGCCTGCGTAGCGCGAAATGTAGAGCTGGCAGCGGTAGACTTCTCCCGGGAATCGCTGAAGATGCTGCGGAGCGCCATCCCGTTGCCGCTACTCTCTCAGACCCATCTCGTGCAAGCGGACCTCACTAGGCTGCCCTTTCGCGACGGTATCTTCGACAAGGCGGTGCAGGCCCAGGTGCTGGAGCATCTGCCCACAGCAGAAGACCGAGATGCCGCCGTGTCTGAGACCAAGCGGGTGCTTACGCGGGGCGGCCGGTTCGTGCTCTCCGCCTACAACTTCTCCCTATGGAAGAAGCGGTCGGCCGCCAGGGGCGAAGTGCACTTCGCTCAGCGAGAAGGTTACCATGGCGGGCGGATCTACTACCGGAACTTCGAAGCCGCGGAGCTCCGCGCTCTGCTGTCGCAGCACTTCCAGGTCAGGAGCATCCGCGGTGTCATCAATGAGCTCCCGGAGGATCTTCAATACCGGCTGAGACCATTCGGGCTCTTGGTGGAAAGGGGATTGCAGATGACGGCGCTGTCTGTCCACCTGGGCCGTCTGCTCGTTGCCAGCTGTCGTCGCGAGGGCCAGCCGCCCACCCCAAATCAGGGCTCAAGCAGTCCTCGGCCGGCAGCGTGATCTGCTGACTGGCCCAGCGCAGCCTGCCCACCTAGTCCACAGGCCCAAAGCTAGAGCGCAGTATCCGCAGCAGCTCCCTTACAGCCTTCCGCCTGAGGACAGAACGCGGGACGCATCTCGCCAGCCGACTTGCGACCGAACGGCGCAGTCGCCCGTGCTCGGTTGCGGGGCCTGATGTGTCGCGGTAGCGATCTTCGGCTGTCCGCCGAGCAAGAGTAGCAGGCGAGACTCGCTGTGCCGCGCTCTGTTGCAGCAGCCGCGTCACCATCCCACCGAACTCCTCTATGCACAGTTGGCGCACTCGGGGCAATGTCACAGCGAGATGCCCCAAGCGCGTCCCGATGACCCCACCCGAGTTGCAGATGAAGTCCGGTAGCACCGGGATTCCTCTCGCCATAAGGGCAGCCTCGGCAGCATCAGCGCAGGGCGCGTTGGCAGCCGGGACCACAGCCCTAGCCCTAAGAGCCTTTGCCGTCGCCTCGTTCACCGAGCCCACCCGCGCGGCGGGCACGAGAATATCGAATGAGGCCTGGAACAGATGCTCCTTGGGGACGCACTCCCAGTCGCCGGGCTGATTCACGAACGCGTCTCCATGCCGGCTCCTCGCTGCCAGCAGCGCCTCCAGATCGAGACCTGTTTCCTTGACGACCGCGCCTCGCACGGTAGAGGCGGCGGTGATCCGGCCGCCCCAGGCGCCTAGCTCACGCGCCAGGTGGATGCCAACCCGGCCCATGCCCTCGATGCCCACCGCGCAAGCCTCTGGGCCGAGGTCCAGCCACGCTGCGGCCGCTTTGACCGCTCCGAACACGGTCAGCGCCGTATAGTAGGAGCTATCCGCGATGCCAGCGAACGGCACACCGGCTCCCTGGTAGATCGCCTCAATATCGCCGGGGCCGCAGTTGAGGTCGGTCCAGGGGTAGTAGATGCCGGCTCTCAGCAGGGGCGCGCAGTGCCTGCCAAAGGAGGCGAATATGGCTCTGCGCTGCTCCTGCGACACTTCCTCAGGCAGGACAACTCCCGCCTTTGCCCCACCTGATCGGCACTGCCAGAATGCGTACTTATACGTCATCACGCGGGCAAGCTGCTCCACCTCCGCGACAGTCACATCGGCGGCCGCCCGCACGCCACCCGTTGCGCTGCCGCGCCATACCGAGTGGACTACGACGAAACCGCGCATCCCCGTGTCGGCATCAGCGCACTGGACGGTGAGAAGTGGGTCTGGCGGAATCACCCCGTCCGCTCCTCTTGGCAAGTCCTCACGTTAGCAGTACCACCTGCGACTCCGGAATCGAACGACTCAAGGTAACCCGGCTCACCGAACTGGCCCTTCGCCTTCTGTGATACCATCCGGGCCCTGCTGGGTCAAGGGGACTACGCGATGCGCGCGAGGAGGGCCAGCTCCGCTCATCATGCCGATGCTAGGCAGCAGCCCGGTGCGGATCGAAGCGCGGTCAGCCACTTTCCGCCCAGACCAGCTCAAAACGCGTGGGCCAGACGCAGCCATCCTTCGCAGCCGAGGCGGCTCCAGTAGCCTTGGGCAAGGCGGCTACCTACCCCTCCTGCCACACCGGCCCCTGGCTACATAGACAGGTGGAAGGTGCGGGACAGGTACACCGCGAGCTGGTCTCGAGTGCAGGTATTCGCGGGGTAGTAGAGACCATCGGGATAGCCCGAGGTCACGCCCTTGGCCGCCACGTACTCCACGTGTTTGTAGCACCACGACCAGGTGTTGGTCGGCGTCACGTCTGCAAAGGTCGGGGTCTCGGGCGGGGTGTAGGTATTGAGCCCTTGTTCTCCCAACGGGCTGGCAAGGCATCGGGCCAAGAATACGGCCATCTGGGCTCGATTCACCAGCGTAGTGGGATGGAACTTGCCGTCAGGATATCCGAGGATGATGCCGTACCCGTACTCGTACTCCACGTATTTGAAGGCCCAGTAGTCACTGGGCACGTCCGGGAAAGTCGCCCCACCAGATGCCTCCGGCACGTTCCGCTCGCCGTCTGCGATAGCGCGGGCGAGGTACACGGCTATCTGGTCGCGGGTAATGCCCTCCAGAGGCCGGTAGCTGCCCTCCGGGTATCCGAGCACCAGATCCGCCTTCAGGCAGCCCATGATCCCACCATAGGCCCAATAATCCCGGGGCACGTCCGTGAATCCCGAGACCACGTAGCGCGGCTCGGTCTTGCTCCCGGTTCCCGCCGTGTTGCTGGCCCATAAGGTCACGGTGTACGCACCCGGTCGGGTGTAGACATGGCCGGGATTCTGCTCTAGGCTTGTGCCTCCATCCCCGAAGTTCCACTCCCAAGAGGTCGGATTGCCGCTGCTCAGGTCAGTGAACGCGACTGTGAGCGGAGTCTGGCCGTCCGTGGGGTCCGCGCCAAAGGCGGCGTTCGGAGGTGATTCGGACACCGTGATGCACGCATCCCGCCAGATGGTGGCGGCCCCTGCCCCATTGTGAACGGTAAGCCCTACCGGGTAGGTGCCGCCCCGGGTGTAGACGTGGCTCGGGTTCTGCTCTACGCTCGTCTGCCCGTCCCCGAAGTCCCACAGCCAAGCTACCGGGCTGCCGTTGGATAGATCGGTGAAGTTGACTGTCAGCGGCACCATCCCGCTCGTCGGAGAGGCTGCGAAGTTAACCGTGAACGAGGACACCTGAAACTCCACCAGGTTCGACACCACGAGGTTGCCATCAGCGATAGCAACCGCCTGGTTGGTTATCACAGTGCCTGCGGGCGTGGACGCTGCCACTGGGGCAAGAGCAAGAAACACCAGCAGCAGCCCAAACACTGCAGCGGCAAGGCGAGAGCCCAGCCGCATCCCACGTGTTCGATTCTCCCCTGTCGCCCGACACAGCAACACCGGCACAGCCTGTGTCGCTTTCCGCATCAGCTTACCCCGCATTCCCATCGCGCCCCCGAGCGAAAGCCGCGACCCGCTGCCCTTCGGCTCGCCGCCACCGCGACAAGAGCGACATCACACTGGCTCAGCAGCAAGGCGGCGAGTGCGCCGCACCTCCGCGTCTGCACCCGACCCTATCGCGCACGCCGTCCGCCCCGAGCCACTTTGCAGTCTAGGCGCTGCTTCCAGAGTCGTCAACAGATAGGAGGTCGCACGCCTACCAGACAGGCCGTGGCTCGGTCACGCTCCGTAACCGCAAATCCCGGCTCGCGCACGCAGGTAGCACCACGGATCCGGCTCCCGTCCCCGGCCGGCGACCACTACCTCATGTATACCACGCTGGCACCGGCAGGTCAAACGTGGGTCGCCTCTAGCTGCGACCCGGAGGGCTGGACTCCTCGGGATTACGCCAGTCTGCGGCCACTCCCACGTGTGGCGGCGAAACTGCGGAGGCGCAGCAGAGCCGCTGCGCCTCCGCGCTAACGCCCGTTGCCTTCGAATCGCTCTACAGCGGCAGCTGAAACGCTCTAACCAGATAGACTGCCACCTGATCGCGGCTCAGGGTATCCCCCGGGTGGTATCGTCCATCCGCATAGCCGAATGCGACGCGCTGCGACACCAGATACTCCACGTGTTTGTAGCACCAGGACCACCAGTTGGTCAGCGTCACATCGCGGAAGGTCGGCCTCGCCGGCGGCACGTAGCTCTTCAGCCCCTCCTCACCGGTCGGACTGACGAGAGACCGAGCGAAGAACACCGCCGCTTCCCCACGGTTGACCTGCCCGTTCGGCCGGTACGTGCGGTTGGGGTAGCCCAGTATGATGTTGGCGCCCTTGATGTACTCGATGTACCGGTAGGCCCAGTAATCGGGCGATACGTCGGAGAACGATGGCCGACTGGGGCCGGCTGGCACGTTGGCATCGCCACCTGTCAGAGCCCGGGCGAGATAGACGGCCATCTGGTCGCGAGTCACCTTCCAGGTAGGGCGGAATCTGCCATCGAGATATCCCGCGATGATGCCCGCTCTCACACAGGCCAGGATCTCCCTGTAGGCCCAGTAGCTGGGTGGCGTATCGGAGAATGCCACCACCACAAAGGCGACCTTCGTCTGGGTTACGGATCCGGTCTCGGTGGTCACCGTAAGGGAAACTGTGTAACCCCCTCCGGTCCGGTAGACGTGGACTGGGTTCTCCTCCTCGCTGGTCTGGCCATCCCCAAACTCCCAGTGCCACGATGCCGACGGCGCGGCGGAACTCATCCCCATCGCAGAGGCGGGACTGGCGACAGTGGATTCGTCCGTGAAGGTCACTGTCAGCGGGGGTGATCCGCTGGTCGGACTCGCCGTGAAATCCACGATCGGAGCCGGAGCCGCCGATACGCTGATGCATCCAGCCCAAGTGAGCGTGTCGGAGCCGCTTGCATTGGAGGCGGTCAGGCTCACCGTGTAGGTCCCCGCGCTGGCGTAGACATGGCTCGGGTTCTGTGCCGTCGAAGTGGCCCCATCGCCGAAGTCCCACCGCCACGACGTGGGCTGGCCTGCGGACTGGTCTGTGAAGCTCACCGTCAGCGGCGGCACCCCACTCGCGGGAGAAGCGCTGAACCCAGCCACTGGAGCGGCCACGGAGACCGAAATGTAGCTGGCCTTGGTCGCGGTGTTCGACCCGCCGGCATTGGAGGCGGTCAGGCTCACCGTGTAGGTCCCCGCGCTGGCGTAGACATGGCTCGGGTTCTGTGCCGTGGAAGTAGCGCCATCGCCAAAGTCCCATCGCCACGCACTGGGCTGGCCTGTGGACTGGTCTGTGAAGCTCACTGTCAGCGGTGGCACCCCACTCGTGGGAGACGCGCTGAACCCAGCCACCGGAGCGGCCACGGAGACCGAAATGTAGCTGGCCTTGGTCGCGGTGTTCGACCCGCCGGCATTGGAGGCGGTCAGGCTCACCGTGTAGGTCCCCGCGCCGGCGTAGACGTGGCTCGGGTTCTGTGCCGTGGAAGTAGCGCCATCGCCAAAGTCCCATCGCCACGCACTGGGCTGGCCTGTGGACTGGTCTGTGAAGCTCACCGTCAGCGGCGCCACCCCACTCGTGGGAGACGCGCTGAACCCAGCCACCGGAGCGGCCACGGAGACCGAAATGTAGCCGGCCTTGGTCGCGGTGTTCGACCCGCCGGCATTGGAGGCGGTCAGGCTCACCGTGTAGGTCCCCGCGCTGGCGTAGACATGGCTCGGGTTCTGTGCCGTGGAAGTAGCGCCATCGCCAAAGTCCCATCGCCACGCACTGGGCTGGCCTGTGGACTGGTCTGTGAAGCTCACTGTCAGCGGTGGCACCCCACTCGTGGGAGACGCGCTGAACCCAGCCACCGGAGCGGCCACGGAGACCGAAATGTAGCTGGCCTTGGTCGCGGTGTTCGACCCGCCGGCATTGGAGGCGGTCAGGCTCACCGTGTAGGTCCCCGCGCCGGCGTAGACGTGGCTCGGGTTCTGTGCCGTGGAAGTAGCGCCATCGCCAAAGTCCCATCGCCACGCACTGGGCTGGCCTGTGGACTGGTCTGTGAAGCTCACCGTCAGCGGCGCCACCCCACTCGTGGGAGACGCGCTGAACCCAGCCACCGGAGGCGATACTGCAACTGTCTGGTAACTGGCGCTAGCCGACAGTGCAGGGTCGAAGCCTGAGGTGACAGTCAGAGTCTCGGCATCAGCACCCGCGGCTCCCGCGGGGATGATCACGGCCACCAGACACGCTAGCTGCGTCCCGGCCGGCAATGAACCCGTGTCTGTGATCACCGTCATCTCGCTTGGCTCATGCAGGCCGTCTGCATTGTCATCGCGATAGACGGTGACAGAGAACCCACCCGCGGAGACCGCTCTCAGCTGGAAGGTGTCTGTGCCATTGCCCGTGTTGGTGACCCTGGTGGCGTAGTAGACGGCCTGTCCCGGGGCGCCCGTGGCTGTCGCGACCGCTGGTGCCACATCAACCCCTGCCACCTGTGCGACTGTGAACTGCACCGGATTCGACGAGACCGTGCCACCCCCATAGCTACCGCTAGCAGCATTAATCACGACCGTATCTGCTGGAGTGGCGGCGAGAACCGGGGCTGTTGATGAGAGCAGTAGAACTAAGAGAAGCGCCGCCCAGAAGCTGGCACGACGCAGCCTGCGATTAGTAGTTGCACTCCCGGTCTGCCGCCTTGGTCCGAGATACGCCCACCCTGTTCCTCCCATGTCCGCGCCCTACCTTTCCAACCGCGTTCGAGCGCAACGGCGGACTGGAGGCCATGCGCCCAGCCGCAACCCCTGAACGACGGACACACTCCCCCAGCGACGGGCGAGAGTTCCGGTGACCGTGGGCGGTCCCCGGGCTCGTCCCTTCGAACCCCAGCCGACGTTCGGCTGGGCTATTGGGCCGCCGAGTGCTCCCAGGGTTTATTCCACAGTAGCGAGGCCTGCCTGAGCACCCATGCAGATCCAGGCAGGGAGCCCCTGCGATCTCCCGTAAGCGTCGCGCACTGCGGGAACCGCGCCGAGGCGGCGGCTCTGCCGCTCTGCTAGCGTTGCGTGGGCGTGTACACAGCAGCGAGCGGGGGGATCGCGGGGCTAGTGGGGTAGGCGCACCAGGAACAGCTCAGACCACTCTGGCACGCTGGCCAACGCGCATCTTCAGCTTCTAATGGCGTTCGCACAAAGAAGTAATGTGCGAACGCCGCTCTGGGCCCGTCTGAGCAGTTGCCTGAGCTTCGCCCCCTTACTTCCTTGAGCGAAGCTCAGTAGGATAGCGGCGTAGCTACAGTGCAGCATGAGATGAAGCAGCATTCCTGCTCCTGACCGGCGGAGTGCGCAACGGACAAACGGGCCGGGGAGACAGCAGACGGTCAGGAATGGGGTGCGCGAGACGGTGACCTACGGCTACAACCATGTGGGTCTGATCAGCAGGTTGGCTGCTCGGGACAGGAGCAGATGGTTCACCTGCATTCCTGGCCGGCTCGAAACACAGCCTGGGCAAGCCTACGGCGTTTTCAGGGCGACCCGACCGCGGCAGACGTCTTCACTCGAACTCCAGCCGCACTGGCTGGTTGCAGTCCACCTCTAACGTTGCCAGCGCGCCTCGTCGCGCCACCGGGACCGATCGCTCGCCCTGCCAGGATCCTCTGATCTTCCGGTCGCCAACGTGCACGCTAACTCGAGATCTGACGCCGGGCGCACTTTGCACAGTGAAGGAGAGCGTCTGGCCCTGATAGCTTTCCCCCGCGAACCCGTCCGAGAGCGTCGCCCACAGCACTTGCGGTCGGCCCCTCGCCGAGGTCAGGAATAGCCAGGCCGGCTCATGGGGCCGCTGGCTGAGGTCGAAGTGATGCAGCCGCCTGCCCTCGACAGGCTGGTCGCTCGCTAGTTCGTCCCTGTCCGGCCGGTAGACCAAGTACCTCTTCTCTGCCCGCAGTCCAAGTTGCCGCGGGTTAGTGATCTCCAGACGCCCTCTCGTTACCTGCGCGGCAAGATTCGCGACCACGATCAGAGTACCCTTCTCGTTACGACACCAGTAGGCGTACCAGTCGCGGACCGGCCAGCGAAGGCCTACCTCCCGCTGCCAGGCCCCCGGGAAACGAGCCCGAGAGAGGCCGAAGAAGCGCAGCAAATCCGCGTACTGCATGAGCAGGCCGTCGGGCCGGGGACCATAGGGCACCGGGCCTCCCCCTCTCGGACCCTTCCCGTGGGCAATCACCATGGGGCTCTGGCAGCGCAGCCAGAAGCTGACCGAGCGCAGGCTCAGTTCGCGGATCGGACTCGTGAGCAGGAGCGCGTTGCACCCCAAGCGACGAGAGTTCAGATGGCCCCGCACCAGTTCAGCTGGCGTCTCCTCGATATTCGCCCATTCCCCAGGCAATCGTATGTCCACTAGGTTGTTAATGAGCGCGCCTGCAAACAGGTTGGTGTTGGACAGGATGAACTTCCCCGCGCCCCTCGCCTTGACGGCCTTGTACGCATGCCAGGCCATCTCCCTCAGCCCCGGCAGAGTGAACCGCGGGTACTTGAGGCCGCAGCCATGCCGGGTGTTCCGACAGGCCATCTTCCCCACCCAGAAATCAATGTAGAGGCCATCGAAATCGAACCGCTCCAGGACGGTGTCCATCTCCCGCTTCCAGTGCTCTCTCCACCCCGCCGCCCCATAGCACATCAGGTTCGTGAGATGGCGGTACTCGGCCGCCGGCTCGATCTGCCAATCCTGCCCATGGGCTTGAAAGGCCGGGAGCGGGTGGTCCATGTCTGTGAACGTGAGGTAGGGGATGACCCGAATGCCATGCCGGTGACAGGCCGCGATCACCCGGCGCATCTCCCTGGGCTTGTCCGGGTGGGAGTAGTCGCCCGAGCGCCAGTGGGCGCAGCCGATGAGGAGGTTGATCCCACGGCGCGCCAGACCCGCGATCTCTTCATCTGTCGGGTAGACGAACGAGGGATCTATCTGGTGCGGGCCCATCCAGTGTACCCGCAGATCGGCCAGGGCAGGATCGTAACGTTTCGCTGGAACCGGTGCCAGGTAGAACCGGCTGGTACGCCGCCAGCGCCTGTGCAGCGGCGTATAGAGGTTGCGCAGCGAGTAATAGGTCCATCGCACCAAACCGCCCTCGGCTTCGAGCACGAAGTTCTGGCCCGGCGTGCCCAGGGGATCTGCTGCCGGCTCGGAGTCGGTCCACCCGTGCGACAGGTTCTCCCCATCGTCCACGGTCAGGTCCAGCCCCGACTGATCGTTCCCTAGCTGAACCCAGGGCAGGAACCGTGCGCCGTGCAGTTCCTGCTTCCCTTTTCTCGCGGCAGGCAGTATCCGCGTGGCCCACCCGCCGGTGCTCTCGGCGTTGGCCAGGTCCTCGATATGCGAGTAGAAGCTGACCAGCTCGCGCCTCAACGCAGCCGCCGAGAACACCAGCCAGCGCAGCCCGCCCCGCCCCGTGCCCCGGTTCTCCACCTCAACTCGCATGACGCCATCGCAGTCAATGATGTATGTCAGATGGTAAGCAAGTGGAAAGGCGCTCCCCTCGGAGAGATACCTCCCGCTCGCCTGAAGCACGATCTGCTCCGGACTGCGCTTTACCACCCGCAACTGTGCCTGCGTTTCGCGCGCCGCCTCCCATCTCCGCCGCCGCGGGTCTACCTCCGGCGACACCCAAAGATCGGGCAGGGGCCTGCGCCCGGCCAACCACTCCTGCCCCAGCACCCGCACGGACTTGAGCAGCCCATTGCTCCGGGCAAACAGGTAGCGGAAAGTCGTACCCGACACCGCGATGCCGTCTCGCGTCTCCGAGATGCTGAGAGGAAGGAAGGTATGAGCGATCAGGTCGGCCATCGCGTTCTCCTTACCAGGTGAGCTTGCTGATCACAGCCCGCGGCCTACTTGGGCATATCTGTCAGCCAATCCTTCAGGCGCTACTCGCTGGGCGCGATCTCTGATCCCGGCCGAGCCCCACTGCCCTCAGACTGGAGCAAAGGGTCTGGCTCCATCGCCCAGGCAGGCCTGACGTGACTCCCTTGAGCAGTGTGGGCTACGCTCGTCGCGTGGGAGCGATATGCCACGCGGCGTTATGCACGCAAAGCATTCAGCGAAGAGGGGATTTCCTCGGACCGCGGAACCGAGGGCGCGAGGAGCGCAGCGCAACATCCGGTCGCCGCGCCAAGTATTCCCGAGTCTATGCCAACGGGCTCCTCGAGCGGGGGAAAGGAGAGGCCGTGAGCAAGCCGGAGTGCTACCGCACCACCTACGAGGATATTGGCGAGATGCTCTCCCGCGTGCGCAGGGGCGAGGTGAGGCAGATAGGCCAGTCGGCGGGCGGCCGCGCCCTCTGGGCCGTCTGCTACGGAGAGAAAGAGCCCATCGCCCATTCCGCGAACCTCTCCTCGGCCCTCGCCGCGGGCAAGCCCGAGGCTTTCTTCGGCGCGAGAAGGCGCGAGAGGCAGGTCCTCGTGATCACCGCGGCCGTGCACGGCGGCGAGATGGAGGGGATCGCGGCCACCCTGAACTTGGTGGAGGTGCTGGAGACTGGCCGCGACCTGAAGGGCGAGAAGTGGCCAGGGCTGGCCGCAGCCGATGAGCTGCGGCTGGTCATCGTGCCCTGCCTGAACCCCGACGGCAGAGCCCGGGTGCCGGCCGATGATCCTACCATCTGGACGGAAGATGAGGTCGAGAAGTACCGCCACGGCCTGAACGCCGATGGCAGCCGGATCGGCTGGCCGGAATGCAAAGTGCCGCACCCGCGCGATCCGGCCGCGGACGGGTTCCTGGGAGCCTACTTCAACGACGCCGGGGTCAACCCGCTGCACGGCGTCTTCCTCCCGACCGAAGTGGCGCCCGAGACCCATGCCGCCATGGCGTTAGCTGTGGACGAGAAGCCGGACTGCGTACTCGACCTGCACTCGTGCGGCGCCGGTCCGTTTTTCATCGTTGGTGACGAGGCCCTGCCGGAGAGATTCGCGCGCCGGCAGTTCTACCTGGATGGCTTCTTCAGGCAGCTCCTGCGGGAGCGACTGGGCATCCACCGCAGCTGGACCACAGAGGGGCGCGAGGGCGCGCTGACCCTGGACGGCGCCTATTATCACCTGTGCCACGCCCTACCCCTGGTCTTCGAGAGCGCTGACGGCACCGACGCCGATCGCCCCTTCACCCACGAGCAGATCGTGGACATGCAGCTCGTCGCGGTCGAAACTCTGCTGACGGTTGGCGCGCGAGAGGGGTTCAAACCCCATGAACCCTGAGCCAGAGCGAAAGCGAGAAAGGACGGGACACTGGCATGCTGAATCGCCGATGGTGGAGGCTGGCCGCGGCAAGCGCGGTGGTGGTTGGCTACGCCACCGTCTGGTGCAATCGGCCTGCGAGGGCTGAGATGCAATCCCCCACACTCCCCCAGGGCTGCGGCCTCTCGGCCCGCTATCCCGGCGATGCGGGCATTGCCCGAGATCCGGCCGTACTGCTGGCAGAGGATTTCGAGAAAGGTGACCTGGAGGCGCTCGCGAAGCGGTGGGAGAGTGTGAGCAACGAGGGGGGAAAGGTGCTCGCCCTCAGCCGCGATGTGCCTCCGGCGAGCGCGGGCGAGCACTCACTCCAGATGACGGCCACCCTTGGCGAGAACACCGGCGGCCATCTCTACACCAAGCTTCCGCGGGGCGTGGATCAGGTGTTCGCTCGCTTCTACGTGAAGTTCCCTCAGAACGCGCAGTACCTCCATCACTTCGTCCACCTGGGTGGCTACAATCCCTCCACCCGCTGGCCGCAGGGAGGCGCCGGGGAACGGCCGCGGGGCGATGACCGCGTGACGGTCGGCATCGAGCCGGCCGGAGACTACGGCCACCACGCCCCTCCTGGAGTCTGGAACTTCTACTGCTACTGGCCGGAGATGAAGATATCGGCCGATGGGCGCTACTGGGGCAACGGCCTGCGGCCTGCCGAGGATGCTCAGGCGCCGCGAGATCGCTGGCAATGCGTTGAGGTGATGATGAAGCTCAACTCAGCGCCCGATGCCCACGATGGAGAGCTAGCGCTGTGGGTGGATGGCGAACTCAAGGGCCACTTCGCCAAAGGCGCGCGGCGCGGCGACTGGTCGGGAATGGGCTTCCAGCTCGTGGACGCCGGCGGCACGCCATTCGAGGGGTTTCGCTGGCGCACCAGCGACGATCTCAAGATCAACTTCTTCTGGCTCTTGCACTACGTGACAGAGGGCTCCTATCGCATGAACCAGGTGGGCAGGCCCAGCCGCCTCAACCAGGTCTGGTTCGACGATATCGTGGTGGCCGCGGAGTACATCGGTCCGATCAAGCCGCAGCGCCAGTGAGCGGGAATTCGGCCGCTGTGGGGTGAGGCGCCGGGGCCAGTTAGATCTCAGGGAATGCTCAGGGTTACGGAGTGGCAGGTACATGAGAGAGATACGAGTCGCAAGCATCCAGCCAATCGGGCAGCCGAAGATGAACGTCTTCGGGGGCGAACGTGACCGCGATCTTGGTCGCCAGAAGATCGAGGAGAACCTGGACATGGCCTGCCGACTGCTGGCGCAAGTCGGCGAGGCGGGCTGCGATATCGTCGCCTATCCCGAGGATGTCCAGGGCATCGCTCACTACGGCTACTACTACGCCGAGCCGGATCTCTTTGCCGATTATGTTGAGCGCATCCCCGGACCAGCTACCAACCGCATCTCGGAGGTGGCGAGGAAGTATCGCATGCACGTGGTGTTCGGCACCTATGAGCGGATCGGTGACGCCATCTACAACACCGCGGTGCTGATGGGGCGCGACGGGGAGATCATCGGTAGGTACCATAAGGTGCAACTGCCGGATGTCGAGCGCTGGAGCGTGACGCCCGGCCACTCCTTCCCGGTCTTCGAGACGGAGTTTGGGACGGTGGGGATGATGATCTGCTACGACATCAACTTCCCCGAAGTCCCGCGCTGTCTCGCCCTCAACGGCGCGGAGCTGCTGTTCTGCCCGACGATGGGCTATAGCATGCCGGGCCAGTGCGAGGAGAACGGGCTGATGCGGGTGCGCATGCGGGCAATTGACAACTTCGTGCCGGTTGTAGTGGCCACCTGTGAGAGAGATTCGGTGATCGTGGACAGCGACGGTACCGTGCTTGCCATGGCGCGGCCCGGGAAAGAGGACATCATCTTCGCGACCATTGACCTGGATGCCACGCCAATGGACCACAGCCAGTGGGAGCTCATCACGGGCGTTGCCGACCTCAAGGCGCGCCTCTTCCAAGAGAGACGTCCGGAGGTCTTCGCGCCCATCGCCGACCCGCGTCCGCCAGCCCTGGGGCGGTACCAGGACAAGCCGCTGAAGTCAACGCCGGACCAACGCCAACAGGTCTTCGCTGAACTATATCGCCGCTGGTCCGGCCGGGAGTGGCAGCGCCCGGTGTAGCTGCCCGCTAGCCTTCCGGTAGGTTGCGGATCTGCAATACTGGTCAGACTGCTGGCACGGCCGCGCGATACAAGGCCCACATCACACCGTTGATCAGGTCACCACTCACCAAGCCGACGGCCAGCGGAACTGTCTGGCGGTACAGGCGAAGGCCGCCATAGCGAGTCGCCAGCGTTTTCGCCAGCCAGCCGACGAGGAACGGCATGTAGAACCACTGCATTCCCCAGGAGTGGGCCGCCAGGAATCCCACCGGGTGCAGGGGCCACCACCAGAAGCGCAGCCGCAGAAGGCCCAGCGAGATGGCGATGGCGGCACCCGCCGCCATGCCGGCCAGGCCTCTGGCATCGAGCTGGGAGGGCGTGCTGATGGCGGCGAAGATGTGCCCGGCCCCCCACGCTATCTGCGACCCAAGCCAACTGGTGTCTGCCGCGCGTAGACCGTAGAAGCCGTAATGGTAGATGCCCGTCAGTGTGACATACACACCAAGGACCATTGACAGCACCAGCCCGGCGGCCATGGCCAAGGTCAGCCGCCTGGTGGGAATCCGGGCGGAGTCTGCGATCTTCATCCCTTCGAGAACATTGCCGCTGATCACCTGCGCGGTCGAGCCAGCTCCCGGAAAGTATGTCCATCTCAGCGACATGATGGCGATGACCTCTTGGGGTCGGAAGATGGCGTTCCCAGTCGCGTCGAGCATGTCGTCTATGAAGAGCGGAAACAGCAGCAAGCCCAAGCCAGTCTCCGCCCGCAGCCAGGTCCACATCAGGTAGAACATGAGGATGAGCGTCACCAGCATCGTGCCCACCCAAAGGCGCGCACCGATCATGGCGCAGAAGTAGACCATCCACGCGCAGGAGAGAGCGAGCGCGATGAGAGACCAACGATAGGGCAAGGGCTCGTCTGCATCTTCCAAGCCGCTTGCGCGACTGAACGCGATGCGCAGCGCCCGCCCCAGGTGCCGGCGCGCCCGCCAGGCCGCCCATAGGGAGAGGGCGAAGATCGCGCCGAATCCCTGGAAGGCGAAGGCCGGGAAGGTGGTGTCGCCCAGCCATCCTTCCGGGCTGCGCGGGGGCGCGCCCGCGGCGATGGCGATGAAGGCCAGCGCGATCCGCAGGAACCAGAAGACCCAGCAAGAGAAGGATAGCTCCTTCGGGATGAGATAGGCTACCGCGATCAACCATGGCCAGAGCACCAGATCCATTTCTCCGAAAGCTGCCATAGGTCCAGTTGTCTGCGGGGTTATCAACGCCACCGGCCCGAGCGGGATGGCGGGCAAGGACGGAAGGCAGCTTGCCAGGCGGTTCCAGGATCTGACCCCAAACGAGATGAGAAAGCCGAGCCAGAACACGCGGGAGGTGGTTAGCAACCCGCGGCGTTCCTCGCCTGAACCACCTTCAGTCACCAGCTCCAGAGGAATCTGTGCAAGGGGAAAGCTCAAGCGCTCGTAGGTGATCCACTGCCGCTGGATGATCAGCGCGAGGCAGCTCGACGCCACCGCCAGCGCCAGCAAGAATGAGCACCAGGCCGCTAGCGGTGCCAGCCACAGCGACCACGGGACTGAGGCATGCCCTACGAAGAAGCTCTCCACCGCATCCCGCTCGGTGGGGCTCAACCACGTCGGCACCAGGTTCAGGAACGTGCCTGCCCACTCCGGGTGAACGCTGGCCGCGTACTGGATGTAGATCGCATGCGGCAGCATGTATGCAAGTATCCCGTAGGAGACCATCGGCGCGCCAGCCAACACGATGATGAAGATGGCGAGGAGCTCACGGCGACTGAGCCTGAGCCAGCGGCCGATGGGAAGCCAACTGGCGATGGCGGTCAGGAAGAAGAGCACCGCGAAGGGAGCCGGCGCGGGGACCCCTGCGTTGAAGTCCTCGGCCGAGCTGTGGAGGAGGTCGGTGTAGAAGCCACCGTAGGCCAGCAGAACGAGGGCGAGGGAGGAGAGCGCCACCACGCGCCAGTTCGCGTCTCCCGGTCCGGCCAACCGCAGCTCCGCTTGCGCGGGTATGCTGCGGCCTTTCAGAACTGCTCCCAATGCAGCGCCTCGCCCACGGAGCGCTTCTGCTTGCGGCCCGGACGATCGGCCGGGTAGCCCAGAGGTAGCAGGCTGACCAGGTGGTGGCCATCCGGAGCTCCCAGCATCTCCCGGACCTTATCCGCATAGCCCTTCTTGTCGCCCGCCACCCAGCAGGCTCCCAGCCCCAGCGCGGCCGCTGCGATCAGGATGTTCTCAGTGGCCGCACAACCGTCTTCCAGGTAGTACTTGGTGTCCTTGCAGAACACCGCGATACAGGCGGGAGCGTCGGCGATGAACTTGCCATAGTCGGTGGTATCAGCGATGCCCTTCTTCATGCCCTGGTTCGTTATCACCACGAACTCCCAAGGCTCCTTTCCCATCGCGGTAGGAGCCAGCCGGCCGCAGTCCACCAGCTGCTCGAGCAGCTCACGGTCCACCGGGTCGGGACGATACCTGCGCACACTTCTGCGCTGCCTGATCGCCTCTAGCGCGTCCATCGCACCCTCCGCAGCTCACCGCGCGTCGTCGCGGTGCTCCTTGATGAAGCGAGCACGCATGTCGCCAAGCCACGGCTCCACATAGCGCCGGTTGAGGTCTATCTCGGCGACGGCTATCGCGCCCTTGCTCTCGTTCTCTTTGGAGGCTGCGGCCAGCACCTTCCCTTCCGGGTCTATGATCCAGCTCGGCACATCATAGCCGCAGCTCACGAGGAAGACGTGATTCTCGATGGCCCGAGCCTTCATCAGCGTCTCATTCCCGCCCCAGATCGGGAGGAAGATGACCTCCGCGCCCTTCAGGGCCATGCGCTGGGCCGGCTCGACGTACTGCACATCCCAGCAGATCATCATGCCCACTTTGCCGAAGTCGGTCTCGAAGACTGCGCAGTCCTCACCAGGTGTGACTCCGCCCTCGATCTCCTCCCGCGGGACGTAGAACTTGCGATACTTCCCCACCAGCCGGCCTTGCCGGTCAAGCAGGATAGCTGTGTTGTAGACTCCCTTTCCATCGCGCTCGTTGTAGCAGGCCACCAGGTAGCAGTTGTGCCTTCTCGCCAGCTCGCCTAGGCGCTGCGAGGTGGGCCCAGGGATGGGCTCCGCCACCGCGGCATAGGTCAGCTCCGTGCCCACCATCGTCATGCCTTCTGGCAGGCAGATGATGTCCGGCTTGCGCTGGGCGGCCTTGTCTATCCAGGTGCAGAACTCCTCGACGTTCTCCTGCGCGGACTTGCTCCCCTCCGGGCGGTGGTAGATAGTCGCCACCCTCACCTGGCGGGGCCCGGGCGGATCAACCTGGCCCAGGCTCACATCATCCCACCAGACTGTGCCGCCAGGGCTCCACCCAAAGAGCAAGTCGAGCCGGACGCCAGTTGCCTCTTCCGGTGCCGGGGCCAGCGCCCACACATGCTTCCAGCTATCCCCGGCGTCTTCGATGTGATAGACATAGTCTGGCTGTCCGGCCCGCTCGCCGTTCTGCTTCTGCCAGTCCAGCCGGGCCACTACCGTCCGGCGTTCCTCGGTCGCCTCTCTGGCGCGGTAGTAAGCGTCGAATCGGTACCAGGCGCCTGCTGCGATGCCGCCAACCGTAACCCGCCACCCGCCATACTCGATAGCCTCCCCACACTCGATTCGCAGCGACCCGTCGCGCCCGCCGCGAGAGACCTGGGCATCCACGGTGCAGTTGGGGCGGATTTCTTCGCGCGCGGCGTATGGCTGCCATGGGCATCCCGCTTCCGAGAATGCCTTGTGACTGAGCAAGACCTTCCTCACGTCATCCCCCGATGCTCGCACACCGAGTGCAAACATGACCCATACTAGCAGCAGACAGACTTGGCGTCTCATTGCAGATCACCTGCCACAGATCATCGTGCTGTCCAGGAGTTCCTCTGGTTCCCAGCGCCCTGCCACTGGCTACGGCCGTTCAGGGACTGTCGGCCCGCCGGGCGGGAGCTTCGAGCTTGCTCCCGCTGGCTCCTTCACATATCATCTGTATCCACCGCGCGGTGCCGTGGGACGATCAGCGCGGAAGCGGCGCCCGAAGGCGCCGCACTCCGGCTTCAGATGGTACAGGAGCAGGTCCGGCGGCCCGGCCCTAGATTGCCCTCAGGCCGGCGTCAGCCGGCCCTGACAAGGGCACGTTGTACCAGCAGGCGCGGCCAGGTCAAGAGCTGGCCGGAGTGGGCGTGGGGCCGGGACTGACCACCCCTCTGCCCTACGCGATTCGATGAGGGCACCTTCGCTCAGGTCTGCTATAATGGCGCTGATGCCCAGCGGGAAGGAGGAGTGCAGGATCTTCCGGGGAAGTGCCGGGAGCGCAGTTGTGAATATCGAGTCGAGGAGGCGGATTGGTCATGAGGAGAACCCGACGCTGCGGATTCACGCTGATCGAGCTGCTGGTAGTGATCGCGATTATTGCGATTCTGGCCGCAATGCTGTTCCCGGTGTTCGCGCGGGCGCGGGAGTCGGCCCGCAAGATTCAGTGCCTGTCGAATGTGAAGAACATCGCGATGGCCTTCCAGATGTACCTGGCGGACTACGATAGGCTTCCGCCGAGGGACCATACGCAGAAGTTCCAGCAGTGGCTCGCCACTGGGGCCGCCAACTTCTGTGAGGACTGCGACCAGGGGGGATCGTATAGCTGCTGGATCCCGACTCGGTCCAATCCCTATCTGCGATGGCCTGTGCTCTTGGACGAGTACGTGAGGAACCGGGACGTATGGAGGTGCCCCAGCGCCCGCTTTGTGAACGGCGCCACCTGGATCGTCCCGGGGCCGGATTTTGTCGGGAGTATGATGCGCCACGAAGGAGAATCCTGGGGCGCGGTGGGCGGCGATGACTTCTTCGGCGGCGGTCCGTGCGAGATGGCCTGGCCCACGGGATGGGGAGGCAGTGTCACCGATTCCTTCGTGCAGGGAGAAGCCAGAGTGACGGCCGGTTCCGTGTCGAAGGCCGAGAGGGGCTTCGAGCAGAACGTCGGCACCACCGAAACCACCAACCAGGAGTTGAAGTTGGCTCAGATTGATGACCCCTCCTGGTTCGTCATGTGTGGGGACGCGGGTGGCTCCTCCGACCCGGGCAACATCGCTAATCCCGCAACCCTGGCCTGGCCGGAGATCTGTATGGTGGGCGGTGGTGAGGGCTGCGGCAATGACTGGGAGAATGACTCCAGTTCCACCTGGGGATTGGATTATCGCCTCCAGCTCACCTGGTGGTCCGACCCGAACCTGAGGAAGCAGTACACCCGTCACCTCGGCGGCAGCAACATCGGCTTTGCTGACGGCCACGCAGCCTGGATGTCCGCGGACCAGATATGGCACGACTCCCCGGGCGGCAATTCCTACACGGGGATATACGAGCCTAACCGGGGCCACCTGCGCGGCATGGGTTGCCTGTGCGAGTACTGAGTTCCGGCGGTACTCAGGCAATAGCACCTTGAGCGACGGCGGAGCCCGCCTCAGGCGGGCTCCGCTTCTACCGTCAGACCATCCCGCTGGCCATTGGCTGTGTGGTAGGCGATCTCCTGAACAGCGGCCTCTGGGCGTTCACCGCGGTCGCCACGCGAGGGAGGGTGTGAGCGTCCGGGTCCCGCAATCGTGCCGCCGGGAGGGGCACACGCGCCATCGCCATACCCCGCGCCTGATCTGCCGACGACTCCGCCGCGGATTCGCCGACGCCATCCCCCACCCCAGCCGCACCCCCCTGGTGGCTCTGTGCCGGCTGCCAGGCCCTTCTTCCCTCGAAGGCGTCTCGCTGTTGACAGGAGGACTGCGCGGGGAGCAGAGGGAATCACCCAAAGAGGGTGGGCAATCCAGAAGGTAGGCTGCGCGGGGGAGCCAAGTAAAGAGCAACGCGTTGGGGGGAAGGAGGTGATGTGGAACTGCCCTGGTGCGTGCTGGAATCGCGAGCCTCATTCAGCTTCCTTGGGAGGTAAGTGATGATGGCAGGGCGCAAGGGTTTCACCCTCATCGAGTTGTTGGTGGTGATCGCGATCATCGCGATCCTGGCTGCCATGCTGTTCCCCGTCTTTGCGCGTGCGCGCGAGTCAGCGCGCAAGATCCAATGCCTCTCCAATGTGAAGAACATCGCCACCGCAGTCCAGATGTACTTCGCAGACTACGACAAGCTGGTGCCGGAGGAGCACCGCCAGGAGGTGCTCGACGGCATCCAGGAGCATTGCGGCGGCGAGGGTTGGAACGGCATCCAGACCCAGGCCAACCCTTACCTGCGCTGGCCGGTGGTCTTCGATGAGTACGTGAAGAACCGGGATGTCTGGCGCTGCCCGAGCGCAACGATCTCCAAGAAGTTCGGGATCGTGAACCCTCGGGGAGGCGACTGGTGGGCAGTTGTGAAGGCGAATCAGGACGCCTGGGGCTGCTATGCCATGGGCCCGTGCGACAGCCCGTTTCCAGCAGGCTGGGGCGGAACCGTGACGGACTCCTTCGCTCAGCAGATGTGCGCGGTGGAGACCAACGCGGCCACCATCGCGGAGGGCGCGTTCGTCCAGACCGTCGCCACCATTGACTGGTACGAGTTGAAAAGCAGCGAGATCGGCGATGCCGCCAAGTTCGTGGTCTGCGGCGATGGCGGCATGCAGAACGCCATCTGGTCGGCGCAACTGCTCGCCTACCCGGAGATCTGCAAGCTCGCCTGCCCCGCCTGCTGGTATCCGGACTGCGCGGGCTCCTGCGTCAACTGGGAGAACTGCTCCTGGAGTCAGAGCTGCGGCGCGGGCGACATCAGGTTCCTCACTGATCTTGAGTACCGCAAGAAGAACGCCCGGCCGAGGCATCTGGGCGGCAGCAACATCGGCTTCGCCGACGGACACGCTGCGTGGATGCCATCCGAGTCCATTCTCAACAATAGCGTTGACTGGGGCGGCTATCGGGGCGATGATCCAAACCGGGACTATGCGATCACCGGCGGCGTCGGCTACTGCGGCCGGCCGACGCTGAAGTAGCCACCCCCTCTCACGGAACGACAGGCGGAGCGCCCCCAGTGGGCGCTCCGCTCCCTCATCTGGTCGCCGCCCGGCCCCAGGAGACCCACCTTCTCGGCCGGCGCGTACGGCCATTTCCGCCTTCTCCAGGGATTAGCGCGCCCGCGGCGTACACCAGCAGGGGGAATGGACTTATGAGCGGCAGCGAACTCGACCCGGACAATGGCGCGGCTCCCGCGCCAGCCGCGCCACAACAGGCGCAGGCCGGCCAAGGACCTGATCTCGCGCTCCCG
Source organism: uncultured Armatimonadota bacterium (assembly GCA_963716175.1). Classification (GTDB taxonomy): domain Bacteria; phylum Armatimonadota; class Hebobacteria; order Hebobacterales; family Hebobacteraceae; genus MFD04408-11. Next base: position 343,897 of record OY970296.1, read on the forward strand.
CGGCATGCGGCTCCACCGCCGCGGCATTCCCCTGGCGGTAGGGGCGATCCTGGGAGACATAGTAGCGCAGGCTCCCAGCCTGCCCCTAATGTGGTGACCATGGTCTGGGCCCCGACCGGCCTGGCAATGGGACATAGCATGTGTTCAGCTTTCTGGAGCTGAGGAGGACGCTGGGATGAAGACGGACGCGATGGTGCTCGTCAAACCCGGCCTGGTGGAAGTGACACATTCTGACTGGCCGTCGGACACGAGTGCACCGCCCGTCATCACCCTGTCGCGGATTCGGAAACACACGCTGGGAGGAGATCCCGACTGCTTCCGACTCCGCCAACGGGCGGTCCGACGACCCCGATGGGCGCAGGGTAGTGGTCTAGCTGGGGAGGAGCGGAATGGATAGGCGTCCGGCAGGCAACATGTCGCGGCGGGATTTCCTGCGCCAGGTTGTGGCGGGGGCAGCGGCCGCGGCAGGATCGGGAGCCACGTGGGCTGCCGACGGAGCGGGAGCGCGATCAGGACCACCTGTTTCCCAAGACCAGTCAGCAGTGCCACTGCCCGAGGGAGTGAAGGCGGTGTGGGACCTGAGCAAGGCGTATCAGGAGGCGACGCCCACACGGGCTCGCATCTGCATCAATGGCCTCTGGCAGTGGCAGCCGGCCGCGGAGAGCGCAGACCAAGTCCCCGCCAGCAGCTGGGGCTACTTCAAGGTTCCCGGGTGCTGGCCCGGGATCGCCGACTACATGCAGGTGGAGTGCCAGACGGTCTATGCGCACCCGGACTGGCAGGACAAGGACCTGCGCGAGATTTCGGCGGCCTGGTACCAGCGGGAGATCACGATCCCGAGCGACTGGGGCGGGCGCCGCGTTACGCTGTACGCGGAGTACCTGAACTCCTATGCGGTGGTCTACGTTGACGGGACCAGGGCAGGCGAGATCCGGTTCCCGGCGGGTGAAGTTGACCTCACCTCAGTCTGCCAGCCGGGCCGCAAGTATGTTCTCAGCATGCTCGTTCTCGCGCTGCCACTCAAAGGAGTCATGCTCTCCTACAGTGACACGGCGTCGGCGAGGCAAGTGCAGGGCTCAGTCGAGCGGCGTGGGCTGTGTGGAGACGTCTACCTGGTCAGCACGCCGGCAGGCGCGCTCATCACAGAGGTGAAGCTTGACACATCAGTGCGCCGCTGGGAGATCACCATCGGGGCTGGGCTAGACGGCTTGGCGGCAGACACAGCATACGTCCTGCGCGCTCAGATCACGGAGGATGGCCGCCAGGCGCGCGAGTTCACCAGCAGACGATTCGGCGCCAGCGACCTCAAGGACGGACACATCACTTTTGCTGAGAACTACAAGCCGGATAAGCTCTGGGATACCCACACTCCTGAGAACGCCTACCAGCTCAGCCTCGCGCTCCTCGATGCCGAGGGCAGGACTCTGGACACTGCCCTGCCGGTGCGCTTCGGGTTCCGCGAGTTCTGGATCAATGGCCGGGACTTCTACCTGAATGGCACGCGCATCTTCCTCTCCGCCGTCCCGTTGGAGAATGCCGCGGTGGGGGCGATGGCGGCCAGCTATCAGGGCGCCCGTGAGAGCATGGAGCGGCTCAAGACGTTCGGGACCAACTTTGTCTACACGCACAACTACGGCTGCGAGCCGGGGTCGCACCTCAGCTTCGCGGAGATCCTGAGGGCCGCAGACGACGTAGGGATGCTGGTGGCCTTCTCCCAGCCTCACTTCGGCCACTATGACTGGGAGGCGTCGGACGCAGACCAGAGCAACGGCTACGCGCGCCACGCGGAATTCTACGTGCGCGTGGCGCAGAACCACCCCTCGGTGGTGGCATACGCCATGAGCCACAACGCGACCGGCTACAACGAGGACATGAACCCGGACATGATAGATGGAGTCCAGGATGCCAGGGAAGAGTGGGGGCGCAGGAACTCCCTGCTCGCCCTGCGGGCCGAAGCCATCGTGAAGGGAATGGACCCCAGCCGGATTGTGTATCACCACTCGTCGGGCAACCTCGGCTCGATGCACACGATGAACTTCTACCCGAACTTCGTTCCCATCCAGGAGCTGTCCGACTGGTACGAGCACTGGGCCCGCCTCGGCGTGAAGCCGGCCTTCATGTGCGAGTACGGCGCGCCGTTCACCTGGGACTGGGCGATGTACCGTGGGTGGTACCGGGGCGAGCGAACTTTCGGGAGTGCCGAAGTGCCGTGGGAGTTCTGTCTTGCCGAGTGGGATGCGCAGTTCCTGGGCGACCGGGCCTTCCGGATGACCGAGATGGAGAAGACGAACCTGCGCTGGGAGGCCAAGCAGTTCCGGGAGGGTAAGCTCTGGCACCGGTGGGACTACCCCTACGAACTGGGATCAGCGCTCTTCGACGACCGGCATGTGGTGAGTGCCAGCTACATCACGGACAACTGGCGCGCCTACCGCACCTGGGGGGTGTCGGCGAGCTCGCCCTGGGAGTACCAGCCCTTCTGGAGGCTGCGGGAGGGCGTTGACCGGAGCCGAAGGGAACTCGCGGTGGACTGGGAGCACCTGCAGCATCCGGGCTTCAGCGCGGACTACATTGACCGGCAGTTCGAGGTCATAGACCAGGCCTTCGATCGGTCAGACTGGATCCCGGCGGCCGACGCGGAGGCCTTGATCCGCAACAACATGCCGCTGCTGGCTTACCTCGCAGGCAAGCAGGCCCGCTTCACGAGCAAGGACCACGACTTCTGGCCAGGCGAAGGGGCCGAGAAGCAGCTCATTATCATCAACAACTCACGCCAGACGGTGACCTGCGACTGGGAGTGGTCACTTGGCCTGCCGCAGCCCGCCGTCGGCCGTGGGAAGGTCACCGTACCGACCGGGGAGCAGAAACGCCTCCCCATCCGGGTACAGCTGCCGGCTGCGCTGCCGACCGGCACATACCAGCTCACCGCCACCGCCAAGTTCGGCAACGGCGGCATTCAGGCGGATGCCTTCGCCATCCACGTCATGCCGCGCGTCGGAGGCGTGAGGCTGCAGTGCCAGACCGCACTCTTCGATCCCAGAGGTGAGACCGAGAAGCTGTTGGGAGGCATGGGCGTGCGGTGCCAGCCAGTGGCTGCCGGCGCCGATCTTTCGCCATATGACGTGCTCGTGATCGGCAAGGGAGCGCTGGCAGCAGATGGGCCCGGGCCAGACCTCAGTCGGGTGCGTCAGGGGCTCAAGGTGATCGTATTCGAGCAGACGTCGGAGGGCCTTGAGAAACGGCTCGGCTTCCGGGTGACGGAGTACGGGCTGAGACAGGTCTTCGCGCGCGTGCCAGACCATCCTGCCCTGTCGGGGATCGCGGCCGAGAACCTGTGCGACTGGTGCGGCGAGGCAACCCTCGTGCTGCCGCGCCTGAACTATGAGACGAACCCCGACGTGTTCAACGGCGCGCCTACGGTGAAATGGTGCGGGATTGAGGTGACGCGGGCGTGGCGCTGTGGATGCAGGGGCAATGTCGCTTCGGTCCTCATCGAGAAGCCCGCGCGAGGCAACTTCCTCCCGCTGGTTGACGGCGGGTTCGGCTTGCAGTACAGCCCGCTGTTGGAGTACCGCGAAGGCAAAGGGATGATCCTCTTCTGTCAGATGGATGTGACGGGGCGCACCGAAAGCGATCCCGCGGCCGAGACGCTAACCCGGAACCTCCTCCAGTATGCAGCCGCCTGGAAGCCCTCCCCGAATCGGAACGCGCTCTACGTCGGCGCCCCCGCCGGGCAGGAATACTTCGAGGCCGCCGGCATTCCCCTCAGCTCCTACAAGAGGGCCGAACTGTCAGCGGACCAGGTGCTGATCGTGGGGCCAGGTGGCGAGCCGCAGCTCGCAAGGGAGGCGGATCAGATCCGCTCCTGGCTCAAGTCCGGCGGGCACCTCTTGGCAATCGGACTCGATGAAGCTGGCGCGAATGCCTTCCTCCCTTCACGAGTCAGCATGAAGAGAGAGGAGCATATCTGCGCCTGGTTCGAGCCCTTCGGCATCGGCTCTCCGTTCGTGGGCGTGGCACCGGCGGATGTCGTGAACCGCGACCCGCGAGAGCTTCCCCTAGTGTCGGCGGGTGCTTCGGTGGTGGGTGACGGCGTCCTCGCCAAGGTCGAGGGCGCCAACGTAGTCTTCTGCCAACTCGTGCCCTGGGAGTTCGCGCCTCAGAAGCAGATGAACCTCAAGCGCACCTACCGCCGGGCGAGCTTCCTGGTAGCGCGCTTGCTGGGCAACATGGGGGTGGCCGGCACTACTCCCCTTCTCGGTCGCTTCCGCGAACCGCTGACCGCATCCGACCCGGGCAAACGCTGGCTGGAGGGCCTCTACCTCGACCAGCCCGAGGAATGGGACGACCCGTATCGGTTCTTCCGCTGGTAGCGGGTGGCGTCGCCACGGGGTGCAACATGCTGGCGATCCCGGCCTCGGGTCTGTGTCCTGCCCAATGCGTCCCGCCGGCCGCAGATCCACGAACGCCGCTCGCGTTCTGCTCACAATAGCGTCGCGTGGCGGTATCTCCACAACACCCAGAGGGCGAAGCGGCACATCGGAGCAAACGAACGGAGCGCCCGAGGGCGCTCCGTTCACTCACCTTCATCTAAGACGGACATCTCCTGCGCAAAGGCCGGAGGCCCTGAGTGGCCCCGCAGCGCCCAGCATGCTTCGCTGTCGTACGCTGCCTGCTACCAGTGCTCCCCAGGTATATAGTCAGGCACGTGCTGGGCGCCCATGGGTGGGAGTTGGCTGGGGTCGGCGTTGGCCGCGGCGAGTATCGCGTTCGCGTTCCACCAGGCGGCGTGGCCGTCAACGAACCCGAGGTTGTTGCCGCCCATGTGCCGCGTGTACTTGCTGCGCCACGAGGGGTCGCCCCAGAACTTGTCTATGTCGTGCTTGTCTACACCGCAGACTATAGTCTCGGAACAGTTCACCCAGTCTCCGCCGCAGTTGTCGGGACGCTCTACAACGCTGCCCCAGGTAATGCGACAGGCCTCCGGATAGGCAACCTGCTCGATGCGATCGAAGTACCTGTGCAAGCCCCGCTCGGCCACGATCAGGGTCTTGGCCGGATCATCAACTTGGGAGAGCTTCTTCTCCACTTCGCCGTAGACCGCGTGCGTGTCGCCGTAGTCCATCTCGACCGCGCCCTGCTCCGGGGTCGCGCCGTCGGGAGGGCAGCCGTCCACCAAAGCCATGTTGTCGGTAACGGTGCCGCCCCAGCCCGAGGGCCAACTCTCAGCGCAGACGCAGGTGGGCCAGTTGTCCTTCAGCTCCTGGAACCAGTTCGCTTGTCCGTACACCCGCTCTGCACAGGCTACGCTGCGCGCGCTCGGACATCTCCAAACGTCGCGGTTCTTCACGTACTCGTCCAGGATGACCGGCCATCTCAGATAGGGATTCGCCCCAGTCGGGTAAGTGCAGCAGCCAGGGGTCACATCGCAGCCGTTGTCGGCGAAGAACTGCACCACAGCCGGGTCATGTTCCCTCGGCGGGTACCTGTCATAGTCCACGAAATACATCTGAAATGCCATGGCGATGTTCTTGACATTCGACAGGCATTGGATCTTGCGGGCCGATTCCCGCGCCCGTGCGAACACCGGGAACAGCATTGCGGCGAGGATCGCGATGATCGCGATCACCACCAGCAGCTCGATCAGAGTGAAACCTCTATTCTTTCGAACCATCTAAGCTATGCCTCCTCGCGGATGATCCACGGTATGCCGCTCCAGAGACCCCGCCGCCTTCTGCCGTCACCTCCTTTCGTGCACCGCGCATCAGCTCCAGGGCCACCAGAACCGATCCCCTTCGACGGCGCCATCGCAGCGGAGAGTTGAACTCGACTGAGAAAAACCGAGCCGGCCTATCTGCTCGATCGGAGCGCGATCTCGGCACAACACCAAACGCACGCGAGCCCGCCGCGTGCCTCGGAAGAGGATACCATCGCGAGAGGCCAACGTCAACGGCCAAGTCTACGCGGGGCCTGCGCTCAGACTGCGAAGGACACGGCAGGCATCACCTCGCCTGGGCAGCGCCGATCCTCGCATGTGCCCGCGTCAGCGCCTCCACCAGGTAATCCCAGGGCTGCCCGCCAGCGCGGACGAGGCCCCGGTTGGCTTGTCGGCGCTCGTCGTCAATGTCGCTCCAGATGAACCAGTGCGCCCCCACCACGAACGGCATGTTGTAGAAGTCGAGCGTCACGCGCGCCGCTTGGCGGGCCCGCTCCGACTGGTTCCCGACCACCTCGTTCCATGACCAGTCGAGCTTCTCGGGGTTATCGTAGAGGCCCGAGTCCAGGGCTGGAATAGACCACTCGCCCACGATAATCGGGCGCCCGGTCTTCTCATGCACGGTGCGGTAGATCAGCTTCTCCACATCGCTGAGGCCGGCGCGCTGATTGGCGGGGTAGAGATTCACCGCGATCGCGTCGTACCGCGAGTAGAGATCGAGGTGATCCATCCAGGCACCAATGTCGTCAAGCATGAAACGGTTAGAGATCACCAGGTGGTCGGGATCCTCTCCCCGGATAACCCGAAGCGTGATGTCAATATACCGCGTCACGATCTCGCGCTCGAAAACTCTGAAGTCTTCATACATCCGCCCTGTCCGCTTTGTCGGCTCCGGCCTGCCTGCAATCAAGGCATCGAAAGAGGCGAACCCGGTTCCCCACGCCTCGTTCACAGCGGCAGCGTCGCTGTACCTACCCTCGAGGAATCCGCGGAACGCGTGCGAGCAGTGTTCCGAGTAGACATGCCGGTACAGCTCAGTGTGGCATACTTCGTTATCGGCGAAGTAGCCAATGAACCACGATCTGCCTCGTACTATGTTGGCAATCTCGCGCACTCGCCCTCGGTACACTTCCTCAAAACGTGGATCGAACGGGTCGGGAAAGGCGTGCCCCTCCCCGGTAGTGTCATTGCCTGCGTCCACCAGCGCGTCGCATTGCCCCGACCAACTACCGGTCTCCAGCGTGGCAAAGATCGCGAAGGGCTTCTCTCCGCCGGCGGCCAGCGCATCATTGATCGGCCCCCAGCGGCGGATGTTCGTCCAACCGGCAAGGGAGTTGAACCCCGCCGATCGCAGGAAGGCCGCCGCCTCGCGTCCTCGCGTCATCCAGTCAGTCTCGCGGAATAGCCAGGGCCCGTCAGTCCCTATCGAGTAGAAGCCTTCGCCCTCCGGCGTGATCAACCACCACACGCCACCTCTCTCCTCCAGATGGTAAAAGCCTGTCTTCTGGCAACGGTCGGGCGGGGCTGGCCGCGTCACCGGGCCTGGATCAGCAGGCAGCTCCAGCTCCGGGGCGCGAGGAGACATGGTCAACCCCGTGAACAAGGCCTTCCCTTCTGTCTTCCCCGCCAGCCCCAGGCCAGGAGACACTGAATCGGCGCCGGTCGGCGCGGATCGAAATGCAAACTCGAAAGGCGTCCAGTCCTTCGCGGGTGCGAGGCCCAGATACTTGGTGGCGATCCGCCGCTTGCCTGCGCGGAACTCGATGTACACGGTAGCACCATAGATGGGCAGATCTTCCGTGCGGTAATAGCCCCGCAGCACACCAGTAGTGAATGGCAGGGGCTCGGCGTACTGGAATCGGGTGCTGTAGCGGCCGCGCCGCCAAGGGCCCACCACCAGGCATGGGCCTCGGTTCGCATCGCGCTCGATCGCGAGCGTTGCCGCTTCGTCTGCTGTCACGCCTGCTGGAGGGAAGACCTTTTTCTGCCACCCGCTGTCTGAGATCGGCAGCCGCATATCACTCTCCGCCGAAGCCAGAGCGAGAACTACGCATGACGAACCGAGAATGACAGCCAGTAGCCACGGTCCCGGCATTTCCGCCTCCGAGCCATCCGCTCCGAGGTATCCCTCGGAGTCACTCTGCCAACCTTTGCCCCGACGGCAACCCTACTCCTTCCCGCACCAGCATCACGTCGGCGGCTCCGCTCCGCATGTTCATCCCTTCTTCATGCAATGCACCGCCCGGACGCGGACCCGAGCCCGGCGAATCCGGCCGAGGTCCAGGTGACGATGCCATTTGCCAAGCACCGGCCCCAGTGGCACAGCCCCCGTCAGGCGGCCAACTCCTTCAGCAGTTGCACCGCGGCTTCCAGCATCTTCGTGCCCGTCCCGCGGGGTATTACCGAGGTGTAAACCTCATACGATCCCTGCTCGAACGCGGTATCGCTGGGCACATAGCCGACCGTACCGTTCGACAGCTCGCCAACGAGAGTGCGGCTGAAGGGCGATTCCTTCTTGATCCCCAGCCCGATCTCGACGAAGATCTCGCCAGGCAGGGATGCCAGCCCCACTTCCCCGATGCGCATCGCCTGCATCGGCGCGGGGCGCTCCCGCGGCGTGTTCACCAGGTCGAGCACCCGGGTCGCCTTCAGCCACGCCGGATCCGCGCTGGTGGCCTGCCGGGCCTGGTGCTGGGAATCGGGTTGCGCCAGTCGTTCCTTGGCCGCGGCGATCTGGGCCTCGCTGACTTCCTCCCGCCTGATGGTCAGCGTGGCGTTGGCTGCACCGAGGACTGCCGATGGCTCGTATCGGTGGATGTTGTTCCAGGCCTGGAAGGCCACCCCGGCCACCACGTTCGCCACTCGGTCCACCTGGTAGTGCGAGTAGGGGTACTCTCGCTCGGGCCCAAACACGTCAATGTTGTTGACATCGCCGCAGCACCCGTTGAGCATGATCCCCACGAGCTCGCGCCCAGCCAGGCGTTGGATGGTTCGGTCGAACGCACCGAAGTAGTCGGCGCTGATGGTCTCGTGACCGCTAGGGCCGGGCCCGACGTAATGCAAGGCATAGTTGGCCAGCAGCGCGATGGGATGCCTCTGCTCGTCGAGAAACACGAGCACGCCCACTTCCGGGTCGGTGGGCCCGGCCGGCCTCACCACCTCCGGCCGGCGGCCCGGGTTGGTGATGACCGTTGCGTCCTGCATGAAGTAGCGCCGGTTGAAAACCTCACCCGGGCAGCTGCCCGATGCGTGCCCGACCAGCGCCGGACGCAGCCGGTTCTGCGCCAGCTTGACGCTGCTCGCAACCCGGTCCGGCAACTGGGCCATGAACTCTTCCTCGCGCGGCACTTCGTAGCCGCGCTCCGTCGCCGGGCCGAAGTGGGTGTGGGTCGCGGCCACGAGAATATGGCTGCTCGGAATCCCGGTCAGCTCCTGAGCCCGTGCCCTCGCTCTATCCACATCCTCCTTCGGCAGGCCAATGACATCGCAGACGACGATGGCCAGCGAGGAATCACTCGATTCGAGCACGATGGACTTGGCATAGAGGTCATCGCGAATATCATCCGCAATTCGGTCGTGATAGTAGCCCGAGATATGACACCCCAGCGGCGGAGTCATCACCATCCGCGCTGCGCCGGCTCGTAGCGCGCTCACCTATCGCTCCTCTCGCATCTTCAATGTCATTTCTCCCAGGTTCTCGCCGGGGCCGTCGCTCCCTTTCTCGTGGGTGACTTCCCCGCTCAAGTGGCAAGCGCACACGGGGCTGGTCAACGGGGTGATGCACGGCTCCAGCAGCCATGAGGGAAGGCAGGCCATGAGGATTCTGCTTGCTCCGATGGCGCTTTCGGCCGCGGGGTGCACTGCTTCCTGCGGCCGCCTCCGTCCTGCGCAGAGGCGATCGCCTGCGGTCGCAGCCCCTACCAGAAGACGCCCGGGCGCCAGAGCCTAATCGGCCTGGCGCCCGGTCTGGGTGTGTCTAGATCTTGGGGGGCTTGACGCTGTAGCCGTGCTTGGCGAAGATGGCTTTGCCTTTGGCCGAGGTGACGAAGTTGATGAACTCCTGGGCCTCCTCGCGCTGCTTGGAGTAGACTGCCACCGCGGCCGGCACGTTCCGCACTCTCAGCAGCTTCGCCGGGATCTTCACGAGGTCTATCTTGTCCGGCGCCCAGGACTTGAAGGAGTCCCAGCCGATGATGGCGTCCACCTCGCCCAGCTCGACGAGCTGCTCCGTCTGCTCGCAGCTCCCCGCGTAGGTGATGACGTTCTTCGTCACTTGCTCCTCAAGGCCAGCTCCCTTGAGGACCTCCACCGCGACATCGCCGAGGCACACGGCTCCGGCCCTTGCCAGGCCCACCTTGAGCCCCGGGCGCGCCAGATCGGCGAGCGACTTGATGCTCTTGGGATTGCCGTGCTGAATGCAGATCGTAGGCACCAGGTAGGCCACGATCTTACGCGTCGCCGGCACCACCACCTTCTGCTTCTCAGCCTTATCCATGAAGTCGTCGGAACCGGGCATGTAGATGTCGCCCGTCTCCTCGAGCTTCATCTGGTTCAGCAGGGTGCCGCTGCCGCCGAAGGTCATATCCACGGTGATGTTGGGGTGCATCTTCTCGAAGACCGCCTTGGCTTCCAAGGCCGGAGGCTTGCTCGCCGAGCCGATGAAGGCGGTGAGCCGAACCTGCCTGGCGGCCGGCTTCCCCAAGCTCGCAAGCATCGAGAATCCGAGCGTGAGCGCGAGCACCGCGAACGTAAGCATTGTTCGACCGATGAGACGCATCTCCATCCTCCTGTAAGACGTGAGATCGCGAGACTCAGAATTTCAGCTGCATCTGCGCGTAGACCGCGTTTCCGTCCCACTTGGTGAGCTCGGAGAACTTCGGGCCGACATTCCGCAGCTCCCAGACCAGGGTGAGCCGGGTAGCCTTGTCCAGGTCGTACCAGTAGCCCAGGCTCCAGCGCTTGAAGAGGTCGTCCGGCTTGGCCCGGTTCTCGTCGAACTGATCGTACTTCACGAAGAGCAGATTAGGCTTGCTGGGGGTAACCGGGTGGCCAAGCTGCCAGTAGTAACCGCGCATATCCTTGCCCTTGTCGTTGCCGGTGACCCATTCGCTCAGGAATTGCGTCTCGCCCCAGTGGTAACGGGCGCTAACTCCATCGCGGTCTTGGCGGGTGACCGCCGCGCCCTCGCCGTTGGTGCCCGTGTACCCCGAGAGCGCCACGGAGCCGTTCTTCAGCGGGAAGTCTACTCGACCCAGGAGGTTGGACTTGTTGTTATTGTCCACCGCATCAATGTTCGTCCCATTGACCAGGGCGACATCGAACATGGGCGAGGTGGGCTTGCGCCGGTAGTTCACGAAGGCGCCGATGTCTCTCTGGTCCGGAAAGAGGCGATCCATCCAGAATGATCGTTCCCCGGTCCACAAGTTGGGTACAGACTCCTCCAGCTCGTAGCCCCAGGGCAGAATCGCCTGGCCCATGCGGAACCTTGATTCCGGGCTGAGCTTGTAGTCAATGTACGCGGTGCGCAGCTGCGCTTTGCTGCCGGGGCCCTTTCCCTGCTCCTTGGAATCGAACTGCATCTCAACCCGGTAGGAGGCCTTCTCGCTCACCGGCCCCCGCACGTTCACGCGCACCCGGCGCACCTGGAACTCGCGCCGCCCATCGGTGGCATTATCGTCCCGGTAGCGCAGTTGCATGTAGCCGTCAATCTGGTGCGCCTTGCGCTCCACCTCCACCTTGGCGAGCCGTGTCTGCACGTCTTTCATCGCTGCCGCCAAGTCATCCACGCGCACCCCCATTGCGACCAACTCAGAGTGAAACTCATCCAGCAGCTTCTCCACCCGCGCGATGTTCTCAGGGCTCAGGCCCTGCGGCGATGGCGCCTCTCCTGCCGGGCTGCCTGCCACGGGCGGCGCCTCAGCAGTCGTGGCCGCCGTCTCCGCCCGCGCGGTCTGCAACAAGGTCTGCCCCTGCTGTTGACAGGCCTTACCTAGACCCTCGACTGCGCGCAGTGTCAGTGCCGCCGCCTCAAAGCGGCTCAGGCGGTCTGTCCACGTGCTCAACGGCGCTGCCGGGTGACCGCTGAGCAATCCTGCCTGCGCTAGCCTGTCCAGCTCAGCGTACTGCCAGTCACCTGCGCCTATCGTCTCCGTGCCTCCCCAGGCAGCGACAACGCAGGCCAGCACCAGAACCGTGGCCGCCAGCAGCGCGAAGCTGTGCCTCCCTCGCCATCCGACCTCCATCCTTGCCTCCTCTCCAACCGTCGGTTGCACGGGAGGATACTACGACTCATCTGTGTCACTCCCAACAAGGACTGCGCACATATCCGTGAACGCGGTCCGGTGCTATCTTCTGGGCGAGATCATCTACTCGTCAGGCTAGGGGCTTGCCAGAGGCACGTCTCGGCTTGCGGAGCTATGAACGAATAGAGTCAAGTCGAGGTTGCTCGCGGCGGCCTGGCGCTTGCTGGCGCGTTGGGGCGGCCACGAAGGCGCCGGGAGCGGCACCCATCGCGTAACGGATGGGCCATCCGAGGCGCCGAGGGTGGCGGCCAAGAGGATGTCGCAGTGTGCTGATCGAACCGCACCCGGAACTGCACCGAGGCCTGACTGGCGCAGCCGTGGCAGAGGGGGCAGACCGGGAACCACAGAGGAAGATGAGATGCCGAACCGCGACGACGTGGCTGAGCTGACTGGGAAGGTGAAGCGGGCGGCGATGGAAGAGGGCGCGGCCCTGGTGGGGGTGGCTCCGGTGGAACGGTTCGATCCCATGCCACCGCGCTACGACGCCCCGCCGAAGGGAAGTCACCCGCGCGATTTCCTGCCGGAGGCGCGGTCAGTCGTCTCCATTGCCATGCCCATCCTGAACCCGGTGCTCGATGCGCCGGCCGCGCTGGCGGACCGTGAGATGGAGATGATCCCGCCCCACGCGAAGTACGAGTACCTGGAACTGCTCTACGATCGGGTTGGCCACTCCCTTCACGACGTGAAGCTCGAGCTTATCGCCCAAGCTGTCGGGCAACTGCTGATGAGGCAAGGCTACGACAGCATGATCTTCCCGACCGCAGGGCTGCACCCGCACCTCCAGGGCATGAGCGACGTGGAAATCTGGGAGACTCATCCGGACCACGCGCCCTTCCAGTATACCTTCGGCCCGTTCTCTCACCGCCACGCGGCCACGCGAGCGGGGCTCGGCGAGTTCGGCTATAACAACCTTGTGCTCACCAGAGAGTTCGGCGCCCGGCAGCGCCTCAACTCGATCATCACCGACGCCGAGCTGAAGCCTGATCCACTGATCACCGATCCCATCTGCCTCCGCGACAGCTGCAAGCTGTGCCTGAAGGCTTGCATCGCCCAGGCCATCACCATGCGAGACGATCCGGAGGTGCGTGACTATCGTTCAGTTGAGAGCGATGATCACCGTCGCATCTTCGTAGACACGCCCGCAAAGACGGACCCCAAGCTGTGCCGCCGCCGCAGGGACGGCATTCCCGACTCGCCGGTTCGGGGCGACTGCATCCGGATCTGCCCGCTGCCCCGGGAACCCCGACATCTGCCGAAGCGACTGCGAGCGATGGTGGAGGAATGGAGGGCAGGCCGCTGACCCGGTCGCGATGCCAACCCCGGAGGTCCGCTCAGGCGTGAGCCGGCCACCCCGCGGTCCGGCCTGGGCTGCCCTATGCCCGCCTACCCAGCACCGCGAAGACCAGCTCGCGCAGGAGCGCGGTGGTGGCATCACCGACCAACAGACCCAGGAACACAGGCAGCGCGGTGCGGTGTGCCCGCAGGCCGCCGTAGCGGAGCAACAGCGACTTGATCAGCCAGGTGAGGAAGAGCGCCGGCACAATCCCTGCGATGGTGTTCGACATGGCGATGGGAAAAGCCACCGGGTGCAGCGGCCACCAGACGTATCGCAGCTTCAGGTAGTAGAGCAGCGATGTCACTGCGGCGGAAAACAACATTGCCAGCGACCCGCTGAGATCCGGGTGTGTGGGGTTCTCGAGCTGGGAGCGAAGCTCATCGGTGGCCCACCCACCAATGAGCAGGTTGTAGACGTGGGTGTCCCCCGAAGTCATCCCCAGGTGGTAGCCTACGCGGAGGGTGGCCCAAAAGTAGGCGAGCAGCGCCAGCACTGGCACCACCGCCATGGCTGCGGCGAGCCGCCGCCGCTCCATCCGACCTCCCTCTGCCATCTTCAGCCCCTCGAGCTGCACAGGCATCGGGTGGTTGCGCTGCTCCAGGAGCAGCGGCCGCAGCATGTAGAACATGCCCATGGTGCGCGGCCCGAGGGCGCCCGTGCCCGCCACCGTAGGCAGGACCCAGCTCGGCATCGCCCCGTAGAGCTGGTGGCTCGGCGCGCCGAGCTGCGCGCGCACCCGGCACATGATCATCACCATCAGGAAGTAGTGCCCAAGGAAGATCGCGGTCACCCAGGCGGCCAGGCCGCCGCGCTGCAGCAGCCACCACAGCACCGCCAGCCCTGCCAGCCCGCCCAGCACCGCGGTGCGGTAGCTGAGCGCCTCCTCCCGGTCCTCGCACAGCGGCGACCGCAGCCCGGCCGCTCTCCGCAGCACCTGCACCAGAAAGCGCCGGTCCAGCCATAGCACCACCAGTGCCAGCGCGATGAAGCCACCCGCGGTCTGCTGCTCGCCATAGGGGAATCCCGACCACTTGTTGACACACCATCCGAGCTGGCCCGACACCACGTACTCCGCAGCCCACACCCAGCCGAACACGAACAGGGAGAACGCAAGGTCCAGCGGGATCAGGTAAGTCAGCCCCAGGTACCATGGCGCCCACGATAGGTCGTAGAATCGCAGGAAACTCCAGGGAGGGTTGTTCTCCACCAAGGTGGCGAAGTTCCAGCTCATCGGCACTCGTGGCAGGCTAGGTACCAGCCCGACCAAGGTGTTCCAGACCGCGATGCCGGCCGCCGCCCCCGCGCCAAGCCAGAACAGCTTGCTTCCGAACAGGGCATAGCGGTCGTCGGCGAGCTGGACGGGCAGCACGGTCATGGGAAATGCGAGCTTCTCTTGGTCGGCCCACCGGCGGCGCAGGATGGAGTTCATGCACAAGCCCACCCACATGATGGCCGCCACCAGGCAAGTCCACCACAGCGCCGGTGTTGCCCAGGCCTTCAGAATCCGCGCCGCGTACGGGCTCGTGTTCCCGTAGTAGAACCCCTCCAACACCTCCCGATCTTGCACCGTCAGCCAGCTTGGCAGATTGGGCCACACGATCTCCTGCCAGCGGTTCTGAGCGGTGGCGAACCAGAAGGGATAGGTCATGTAGATGTAGGTGGAGCCGCCTATGTCCCACAGGCTGCACGTCAGGCCCGTGCCGAGCGCCAGCATTAGGTAGATGGTGAGCAGCTCCCCCGCAGAGAACGCCCACTGCGGCCTCCGGTGCTGAAACCAGCGGTTCAGCAGTGCGCCCAGAAAGAGCGCGCCGACGGTATTGATGAACAGCGAGTCATCTCCGGTTATCCCCGCCCACAGCCACAGCCCCCGCACCAGGAACAGCACGTTGAGGGGGGTAAGCGCGAGGCCGAGCACAACCGCGCGGGCGGTGACGCCTCCGCGCCGGGTGGCCGGCGCGACTGCAATCACTTCCCTGTCGGCCGCGCTCATATCAGGCGGAATGGCACCCACTCGGAGGAACGGCTATCTGAGCCATCACAACGATCTCCTCCCGCGGAGCTTCGAAAAGGTGCTCGTGGCAAAGACACCTAGGTCAGGAGGAGACGGACCACAATCCAGATTGAACCTGATGCTCACAGGTGGTCTTCGGGGATGCGGAGTCTCGGTCCTGCCAGCGGACAGCTTCGCGAGCTGGGAGAGGTGAGCAGCGACCGGGGCACGCTCAGGTTGAGACTGGAGCAGGTAGCTGCTCCGCTCGCCGCCTGTGTCCGTCGGCGAGCGATGGGGGGCATCTGGGCAGCGCCTCCGGCCCCCGCTTTCGGGCCGAGGGGCAGAACTGCGGTACAGCGTCCTTCCTGCACTGCACACCGGATGATGACGTGACGCTGACCGTCCATGCTCGCCCCTATGCGCGCCACACCGCGATTGCCCGCAGGGAGGCGATTCGGCGGTGCCGAACGGTCTCGCAGATCGGCGCCATTGCGAGGCTCCGACAACGTAACCGGCGGCTAGGGCGAGCAGCGGATCCCGAGGACCAGGGATCTGCTACCTCTTCGTAGATCTGCTGAACTGGCGAAAGGCCGCGTTCCCGCTCGTGGTAGTTGGCAGCAATGCTCTCGTCGCCTATATGTCCGGACCGTTCATTGACTTCGACGGCATCGCGGGCAGCTTCGTGGGTGGCCTCGAGCTCGTGACTCCGTTCTGGTACCCACTGATCTTCACCGGCGCGGGCTTCCTGGCGCATTGGCTCGTGCTGCTGTGGATGTACCGCACCAGGACGTTCGTGAAGCTATGAAGCTGAGCCGAGCAGGTCGCTCAGCTCGAAGGGTTCGGGGCGAGGGCAGCCGCTCTCCAGGCGGAGGTGGCGTTCCTGTTCCGAGGCCTCGTGGATGGCGTGCATGATGTCGAGCACGTGGTACATCAGCTCACCGCTGGCGCGAGGCGAACGGCCTGCGTGGATCGCTTGCGCCAATTCGGCCACGCCCAGCCCGCGGCCCCAGGCGGGAAAACCTTTGGGCAGCGACACCTGCTGCACCTCGTCGTCGCCCTGCTGCAAGGTGACCGTGCCGGTGTACGCGTTCGGGTCGTTGGTGACGAGCACGCCCTCGCTGCCAAGGATCTCCAGCCGCGGATGGTAGCCCGGCACCTCGCAGGTGGTGGTGATGGCGCCGACGCAGCCGCTCGCGAAGTCAAGCACGCCGGAGATGTTACCGGGGCGCGTGACGGAGTAAGTCTTGCCGTGATCGGGGGAATCCGCCGGGTAGCGCTTCTCTCGGAAAGGGGTCTGAGCGGAGCCCGTGACGCGCCGCACCGGGCCCAGCAGCGAGACCAGCGCGGTCAGGTAGTACGGGCCCATGTCGAACATCGGGCCTGTGAAGATGTTGTAGTAGCGCTCCGAGCCGTGGCCGGCGGCGAGCAGTGCCTGGCCGGTGATGGGCGTGCCGATGGCGCCATCATCAATCAGCCGTCGGCAGGCCTGCAGGCCGGCGCCAAGAAAGGTGTCGGCCGCGCCCGCGAGCAGCAGGCCGCGGCGCCGCGCGGCCTCGACGATCTCTTTCCCCAGCTCGCGGTTCACGGTAAGCGGCTTCTCCGAGAAGACGTGCTTGCCCGTCTCGAATGCGGCCATGGTCACCTCATAGTGCTGCGCGGGCATGGTGAGGTTGACCACGATCTCGATCTCCGGGTCGGCCATCAGCTCCTCGGTAGTGCACACTCTGGGCACACCGAACTGGGCGGCGCGCTGCTGGGCGCGTTCGGGGATGAGGTCGGAACAGGCGGTCACCTGCACTAGGTCGGAGAGCATGCCCGTGAGGTGCTCGAGGTAGCTGCCGCTGATCTCGCCGCAGCCGACGATGCCGGTCTTGACTGCCTTCACAGCTATCCCTCCCGAGAGGACATAAGCGGCAGGTTCCATTCGAGGCCGCGGCTCCCTGCACACCTGACCAAACCCATCCCACCTCCCCGGGCAGGTCTCACGGCCTTCCCGCCAGCAGGCTGATCCGGGAGGATCACTCCAGGTAGCCTAGCGCCTCGAGCTCGCGCCGGGTCTGGGGAGGTAGCTTGCTCTGCGGCACCTCCGACACGGGGGTGGCGGCCGCAGTCGGTGAGATGAACTGTGCCAGCGGGCGGGCCTGCGTGTGCGCGAAGGCCCGAAAGGCCGCGATCATCCTCGCGGCTCTATCTGCGTGCTCGGCGGCGACGCTGTGCGCTTGTGCCGGGTCGCTCCGCAGGTCGTACAACGCCCGCAGCTTCCCGCCGCGATAGAGGATGAGGGACCACGACTGGTCTCTCACCAGGTAGCTCGGCCAAGGCTCCGCGCAGGTGGCGAAGACATAGTCGCGCAGTCTGCTCCTCTTCCCGTTGAGTAGCGAGAGCAGAGAACTGCCCTGAATCCTGCCGCGCGGGTGAGGTATCTGATAGAGATCGAGGACCGTGGGCAGCAGGTCCACGGTCTGCGTCAGCGCAGCCACATCGCCGACGAGTCGCTGTCGGCCTGGCAACCTAATCAGCAGGGGAATATGCACGAACTCGTCGTAGACCGCGTGCGAATGATAGATGTACCCGTGTTCCCCGAACGCCTCGCCGTGGTCGGAAGTGACGATCAGAAGCGTGTTGTCGAGAAGATCGCGCGCCCGGAGCAGTCGCACCACTTCGCCCACACCCCAGTCGGCCCACCGCAGATTGGCATCATATAGGTTTTGCCATTGCTGAGGCGGGAGCGCCTTCATCCTGCCGTAGGACGGCCGTGTTTCAGGGAACTCGAAGTGCCCGTACCGCACGCCGCGCGGCGGTGAATCTGCAAACAGCGCCTTCAGCTCGTCGGGAGCATCGTAGGGATTGTGAGGGGGAAGGAAGTGGAGATAAGCGAAGAACCGGGACTGCCGCTCCCCGGACAGCCACCTGCCGAATACCTGGGTCAGTCCCTCCGGCGTTCGCCAGATATCTCCCTCGGGTAGCCCGATTCGCTCCTTCTTGGCCGAACCGAGGGCGGACGGGCTTACGAACACGCGCTCGAAGTCGCCCCCAATGCCCACCGCGGGAGCCGCCACCGCATTGGAGCTGAAGAAAGCGGTGTGAAACCCCGCCCCCTTCAGCAGCTCCTCCAGCGTGCGGATCGCCGCATCCATCGTCTTGCGCCCGACGATGCAGTGCGTGTCGGGGTAGAGGCCGGTCAACAGCGACGCCGTGGACGGCTTTGTAGAGGGGTATGGTGAGAAGTGGTTTCTGAAGACCACGGATTCCTTGGCCAGCTCGTCCATGTTCGGGGTGGTCTCGCGTGGATAGCCGTAACCACCAACGTGGTCGGCCCTGGCGGCGTCAATGACACAGACTACGAGGTTAGCCGACCGCGCTCCGGCCAGGAGCTGATCCAATACCGGCTCGCCAACGGCGAGCGGGCCAAGCTGCGCTGACGCGGCTGAAACCCCTCCCCCTGGCTTGGCTGAGCGCAGCCTCACACGGCCCACCACCGCGAGCAGGGCAAGGAGGAGCACCACCGGCACCGCGAGTTTCACCATCCGGGAGCGGGGACGTCGCATGCTTGCTCAGGACTCCTCTGGCAGCCTTGCTGGGGCGAGCCCGGACGCGCGGACGCAAATCCAGCGCAGCAATGTGATTACTTCGACCCGCAGCCCGCGATCACCTCCAGGCAGCACCGATCCGGCAGCGGGTCCGGCAGGTGTCGCGGCCAGACCGGCAGTATAGTAGGGACATCCCCAGCCGTTGGCGCTAGGAGATATGGTGAGGCCCGCGATGACGCTGCGTTGTGCGATGGCTCTTGCATTGCTGATCGCGCTGGCTGCTTACCGCGAGCCGCTGGGCACCGCTGGGCAGTCGCCCCCCACGAAGGAGAACACGATGACTCAGGTCGAGAAGTACGATCCATCATTCTGGGTGTTCGGCTACGGACACCCCGAGCATCTGCAGCTCATCAAGGACCTGGGGTTTATGGGCGTAGGATTTTGGGCTGCTGACCGCGATGGCGAACGCATCAAGTACTACTTCGATTCGCCGACGCTGCGGCGGTTCGACTGGGCCACGCGGTCCCAGGAGCGGCCCAACCTCAGCGAATACGCGGCGCAGGCGCACGCCGCCGGCCTGAAAGTGATGGCCAATATGGAGGGTGTAAACCCCTACCACTGGGAGGCCGGTCGGAAGAACTGGACGCCCGAGATCATCGGCAGCGTGATGGCCGACTTGCACAACGACGGCGCCGACCGCTGGTTCACAGAGTGCGCTGCAGGCTGGCCCTCGTTGTTCTTTGCGCTGGCCGACACCGGCCGGAAGATCGGCATGGAGTACCAGGAGGGAGACGACCCCTCCTACCTCTACTACTCTGACTCTGAGACCGGGCAGCAGGGCTTCACTGACGTGTACCGTCGCGGCCATATGGTCAGCATGTACCACTACCAGTACCGGCGTGACGAGATCGGCAAACAGGCAAGCCTCGCGCAGGAAGGATCCCTGGCCTACGGTTTCGCCCGTGACTGGGGCCTGCCGACGGTCATGGTCTACCCGGTCGGGCACAACTGGGGCGAGCTGCCGGAGTACTGGGAGGGAATTCTCAAGCCCAGCATCGCCATCCGCGCCCTCCAGTTCCGGGTCCGCGACATCATGCTCATCGGCCTCGATGACGAGAAGGCGCGGCTGGTAGATATCGCTGGCGTGAAGCAGTGGGTTTCCCACCTGGTGGAGAGGAACGCGCAAGAGAAGAGACCGGTGCTGAACGTCGTCGCCCATCTGAGGAGGGGCGAGGGCGAGCACTGGCGCGACTTCGCCAGCTCCGGCGATGCGATCACCAGTGGGGCCTTCCATGCGGGATGGAACGTGGTGGCGAGCACGGAGCCGCTGGCCGCTGCGGACGCCTACTACGTCTACACCGCGGGCAACGACGCGCAGGGGACGCTCGACCTCACGGCCGAGATCGCCAAGCTGTTTGAGGGCAGCAAGCCGGTCTTCCTTCAGATCGGGTCCGACATCCCCAGCGGAGGCGACTTGACACCCAACTGGCGCCGGGCTCTGGCTGCCTGCGGCGTGAAGCCGGAGGCGACGTTCAGCTATGATGACATGCCGGCAAGCGGGACCTACAAGGGCGCTCCCTTCACCTACACCGGCATCTTCACCGCTTACGAGGTGACAGAGCGGCGGCATGGGACGCTGATCCCGCGCTCGGCGGTGACCGGGAGCATCGCCGCGGAGGGCGACGGCGTCCCGCTCATCATCAGCGCTGGGAACAAGCACCTGATCCCTGCGAACTGCATCCGGTGGCAGGTCATGTATCCGATCAGCGATTTGCTGGCGGGATGCGGAGTGCGCGCTTCCTCGGACGTATGGGGGATTGCGGGAGAGCAGGTAACAGTGCTCTTGGCGACGCACGACACCGAGCTTGATATGGTCATCCCGGGACTGGCGAAGGGCGCCAAGATCCGGGTCACGCAGTGGGACAGGCTCCACCAGATCACATATCAGGACACCGTCACCTACACTGGCTCATACCACAGGAGCATGAAGCAGTTCGATTCGATTGTCTTGGAGGCGCTCTGAGCTGCGGCCTGCGACGATCCAGAGGTCAGGCCGTGGCCTGTGACGATCTGCTGGCCATCCCCGGTACAGGGAACGAGCTTACCTGCAACTCAGAGGAGTGCCCGAGGACCCCCGGTTATCTGCGCGCGCGAATGGCGGCCCAAAAAGGAGGAACGGGAGGAAACCGATGAGCGCTCAGAAGATGTTGGTCAGTGCTGTAGTTGTGCTGCTGGCTGTGGCCGGATCAGGGTTCGCACAGGGCGGCGGGCGCATGGGCCGCGGCGGTCGCGGCGGCTTCGGTCCGGGCAGCGGCGGTGGCCCCGGCGGGCCCTTCGACCCGGCACAGATGCGTCAGGCCTTGATGGCAGCAGGCGCGACCGAGGCCGACCTGGCGGCTATCGAGAGCTACCGCACGGCCCAGCGTAGCGCCATGGATCCGCTGATGCAGGCGATGCTAGGCCTACAGGAAGCAGCAGGAAAGAGCGCCACGAACGAGCAGGCGACGCAGGCTGTGAGTAAGTACGAGGCGCTGAAGGCGAGCACGCTGACGCAACTGGCGAAGGCCGACGAAGGTCTCAGAGCGCAGCTTCGGCTATCGGCCAGGCCGAAGCTGCATGCTGCCTTGCTGGGGATGGGCGTGCTCGATGACGGCCTGAGAGGGTTCGGAGGCATGAGAGGCGGCCGGCCGGGCCCGCCAGGTGGATTTGGCGGACGCGGGGGCCGCATGGGTGGCCCTGGTATGAACCGGGGGGCTTCACCTTCCTTTGACAGCCAAACGCTCCCGAACACAGACGCGGAGAAGACGATCCTGGCCGTGATCCAGGACCTGGAGGCGGGCCCACGGATGGAGAACGTCCCGCCCGAGGACGGCAGGCTGCTGCGGGTTCTGACGGAGGCAATCGGAGCCAAGCACGCGGTCGAGATCGGCACTT
The DNA here is from genome assembly GCA_963716175.1 of uncultured Armatimonadota bacterium. Taxonomy (GTDB): domain Bacteria; phylum Armatimonadota; class Hebobacteria; order Hebobacterales; family Hebobacteraceae; genus MFD04408-11. Next base: position 365,702 of record OY970296.1, read on the forward strand.
CCAACGGGTACTCGGCCCTCTGGCTCTCCCTGGCGCTACGGGACACGGGCGGGAAGCTGACCACGCATGAGATAGACCCCGAGCGCGCCGCTCTGGCCCGGGAGAACTTCGAGCGCGCTGGCGTTGGCGACATCGTCACCGTCGTTGAGGGCGATGCTCACGAGACGGTGACGAGGATCAAGGAGCCGGTTGACTTGCTGTTCCTTGATGCCGACAAGGAAGGCTACCTTGATTACCTGAACAAGCTTCTGCCGGTGGTGCGTCGCGGTGGGCTGGTGGTGGCCCATAACATGAACCCGGCGCAGGCAGATCCGCGGTACGTTGCTGCCATCACCGAGAACCCAGCGCTAGAGACGATCTTCCTGCACATGGAGGGAATGGGTGTCGGCGTGACTCTCAAGAAGGACTGAGGATCGGCCGCAGCGCACCGGGCGGGCAACCGTGCCCACCGCTATCTGGTGTCCACACTACGTCGGCGGGTGCTCTTCCCCCGGAATCCCCACCGCATCCGCGGGGCACTGCCGGCAGAGCCGGAACTGCTTGATGATGCGCTCGCACTGCAAGCGTGTCTCGCGCAGTTCATGGCAAGATGGAGGTGCGAGATGCCTGAACCTCCCCAGTGGGATGAGCGGGGTGATGTTCTGTATGTGGGCACCGAGTCTGCTGACCACCCCGGCCACCTTCTCCAGATGTCCGCCGTCGTTCAGCCCTGGAAGGAGGATGCTGTTAACCTTGATCGCGAATCCCAATGCGGCTGCCTTTTCCAGCCCGGCGAGTTGGCTCTCCAGCAGGGCCTTCGCTCCTTCCAGGCCCGTTAGCCTCTTGCCACCATGCTCGACGTAGGCATAGATCCTTTCGCCGATCGTGGGGTCAACGGTGTTCATCGTAACCGTCAGTGTCCGCACCCCCAGATCCCACAACTGTTCTGAGCGCTCGCACAGCAGCAATCCATTGGTGCTCACGCACAGCATCAAGGCAGGATAGCGGGCGCTGACCAGCTGCAGTGTCTCGAAGGTGCTGGATTGGCAGAGAGGCTCCCCTGGCCCCGCAATCCCGACCACTGCCAGGCTGGCATCATGCGCCAGGTACTGGTCTAGTCGTCGCAGCGCCTCCTCCGGGGTCAGGACCCTGTCGGCTACAGCGGGACGGTAGCTGTGGTAGGTCTTCCCCCCGATCTCCCGCTCGCAGTAGTTACAGCCGAGGTTGCAGTCCGGGGCCACAGGCAGATGCATCCTGCCATACCGGAAGTGAGCCGAAGGCGAGTAGCAGGGGTGCTTGTCCAGATTCACCACGGCAGCGCTTCTCGTCATCTGCCGGCCTCGTCGTAGGCCTCTCTCATTGCCGGTAAGTGCTCAACCGGGTAGACCATCGGTGTGCGCATAGACTGACTGGTAGAGCACCTCCAGGTCAGACCACTCCATGGGGGTTGGGATGACGCGGATTTCATTGTCCAGCACCGCGTCTGCAAGCCGGCGGAAGTTCCCCGCGGCGAAGGAGTCAGGCAGGGCCTCCATCACCGTCTTCCCGTGGACCTCGCACATCTGGATATCCTGGCTGCGAGGGATAGAGCAGACCAGAGTGCATCCCAACTTGGAGGCGAAGTGCTCCAGCAAGCGGTTCTCGTAAGCTTCCTCCCCGCGGTGATTGCAGATGATGCCGGCCAACCGGGACGGACTGTGCTGGGCAAGGCGAGCAATCCCTCGCGCGATGTTGTTCGCCGCGTAGAGGCTCATGAATTCCCCGGTGCAGACCAGGTAGATCTCGCGAGCGTACCCCATCCGAATCGGCTGAGCAAAGCCGCCGCACACCACATCCCCTAGCACGTCGTAGAGCACCACGTCCAACTGGTAACGGTCAAACGCACCTTTGTCCTTGAGGTAGGAGATAGCAGTGAGCACCCCTCGCCCCGCGCATCCGATGCCAGGCTCCGGGCCACCGGACTCCACGCACTTGACGCCCTGGTACCCCTCGAACACAACTCCTTCCAGAGGGACTGTCTCCGCGTCTTTTCCGGCCGCCAGCTGGTCGCGCATCCGGTCCAGGACGGAAGGGATCATCCGGCCGCCGGTGAGATTGCGGGTCGAGTCTCGCTTTGGGTCGCACCCGATCTGCATCACCTTGCATCCGCGCTCGGCGAAGGCGACGGAGAGGTTTGCGGTGATGGTGCTCTTCCCAATGCCGCCTTTCCCATAGATCGCGATCTGTCTCATCCTCACCACTTGGATCGGTACCTCTTTTCGCGGGAGCGCCACCGCTGTTGGTGGTCGTTCTCTAGGATCTCCAGCAGATGCAGCAGACCCTCGTACCCGAAGTAGGGCCGGTCGGTCATATAGAAGCGATCCGTCGGGGAGATGACGTTGAAAGAGAACGGAATGCCCAGCTCTTGAGCGAGGTGGTGTTCGACCATGCTGCCAAACACGCATGCAGGCTTGCTCTCCCTCAGGCCTTGCTTGACGTCGTAGGCGTCCGCGTCGAGGGTCACGGGAGTGGCAAGCGTGAGCTCTTCGAGCTCACGCTTGAGAATGGAACGGGCGGTCTCATCGGACGATCTCAGGAAGATCGAACAGGGTATCGCCTCCAGGTCCTCCATGATCAGCCGGACTAGCGGGATGCCAACAGTCGCGTCCGCTACGATCGCGGCCTCCACCCGGTGGAAGAAAGCAATCCCGGGACCGCGCAACCGGATGGCGCAGATGACCTGCTCGTGGCCTTCCTCAATCAGCTCCTGCGCCGTCTGCTCCGCGCCAAATCGCTGGCCCAGGGCCTCCAGCCATCTTCTCGTGTTCGACAGCCCAATGGGGAGCGGTATCTGCCGGCAGACCGGCTCGATGTCGTATCGTTCGGCAAGCTTGTCGGCGATCCCCCCGCCGGCATCATGGCTCAGCAGGAGACTGGTCTCGGCCGACGGAGTGCGGGCGATCCCCTCCATGTCCTGCAGATGGGTCAAGACGCTGACTACGGTGACTCCCATTTCAGCGAGCACCCCTCGCACCCAGGCCAGATCGGCATGCCACGTCGGATTCGCGCTGGCATGAGGGGCAATCAGCGTGACTGAGTTCTTAACCTTTCCCCCGCTATCGCGCGCAGCGAAGTCCAGCAGCTTTCCCAGCGCCAGGTCAATCCCCTGGTATTCGTCTCCCCGAAAGCCCGCGCACTCGATCGGCAGGATCTGCGCGCTGGACTCCGGAGCCATCAGCTCTGCGACTGCGGCGATGTCGTCGCCGACGACCTCCGGCCCGCAAGCGGAGAGGATGAACAGATAGGGCATGCCATAGGCCTCAGCGTCTCGGATGGTCTCCTTGAGCCGCTCCTCTCCCCCGTACACGATCTCCTTCTCGCAGAGCTTCGAAGAAACGACATGGGCCTCGGAGAAGTCCACATGCTGGCTGGCGAGCGCGTTGCCGATGAGGCCGTGGCAGCCTTGGGGACAGTGCAGGACAATGCAGGCGTCTCGGATCCCAGCCACCGTCTTGGCCGCTCCTGCGAAAGCGCACCGGAGGTAGGGGTCCAGGCAGCTCCGCTCTGTGGGGTTCTCTGGCATGGGCCTTCTCTGGATCCGGGAGATCGGTCAGCTCGCTACCACAGGTCCCCGTGCACTGCGATGCCGTACATTGCCTGCCGCATCAAGCCAGAGCGAGGCCGATCGGCGTGCTTTATCGCCGAGGCGGCGCGGCGAGCGATGTTCTGTACGCCAGTGAAGCCGAAGTGAGGGAAGGCGATCTCGGTGTCCAGGTTGACCACCGGGACGCCGGGGAACCGCAACGGGCTGCCGAAGTAGACGAAATCGTCCGCTCCGCCGATGAAAGCCTCCAGCTCGTCCTGCGTCTGCTTGGAGACTTCGTAGCTGCCCATCTCAAAGGCGCCTTTAGTGAGCACGACTTCCGGATTCTCTCCACTGTCGAGCAAGAACCGAACCGCCGCCTTCCGCTCCCGCAGGGTATACGGGTGCATGTTGAAGATCACGGCTTGCATGCCGAATTCGGCCGCCATCCGGGCGAGCGCGATGGACCGCATGGGCCCGGTCTCTATCAAGGCCGTCCGACCTTGGAGCAAGGACCTAGCCTCCCTCAAGTCGGGCTCGATGCGCTCGGCCTCACGAGCTGTGAACTCGCGCGCCTGATCGTCCAGGCCCAAGGGCTCGGCAATCTTGCGAACCCAGTCCATGGTGGCTCCCATCCCGTAGGGGAGCCCGGATTCGCAGAAGGGAATCCCAAACCGCTCCTTCATGAGCAAGCCGATGCGCCTGCCCCAATCGAAGCACCAGGACGTGTTCAACGCCGCGCAGGGAGCACGTCTGACCTGTTCCAGGGTACAACCACCCGCCACTACACTGTGCAGCTTGGCCCCGAACTGGGAGAGGATGAGCTGCAGCTCCTCGATGTCCTCCCGGATCTCCGTGTATGGGGGGCCCGCTCGCGCGCCGACGATGTTCACGCTGTGCGGAATGGTCTCTGTGGGAGGCTCCATCAGATCCACAATGACGCGGAAGGCCTGCTCGTGCCCACTTCGGAAGTCGCCCCCAAATCCCTCGCTGCGGATGGTCGTGATCTCCGCCTTCACCTGCCCCCGCATCTGCCGGGCGATCCCCTCGACGTCATCCCCAGTGATTCCGGGGCAGCAAGTGCTCATCACCACGATGAGATCCGGGCAGTACTTCTGGTCCACCTCCAAGATGGCCCGGGCGAGCTTGCCTTCGCCGCCAAAAACGACGTGACTCTCGTTCAGTGCAGTGCATACCGTGGGTTCGTAGGGCCGGCCGCGGTATTGACAGCCTGCGACCCTAAGGCCCCGAATGGAGTAGGTGCACCCGCGCGGGCCGTGCACGATCGGCACCACGTTGTTGATCCCGCTGATCACTGTAGCCGCGGTCTGGAACTTGCAGGGGGGCGCGTGAGAGGCCTGTAGCTGGGAGGAGAGCTCGCCGGCCTCCACCCTTCGCAGGTACTCATCCAGCCTGCCCTGAAACACGATGTAATCCGTTTCCGCCACGTCACTGATACTAGACCCTTTGGACCTGCGAAGCAAGGACTGATTCCGCCCGCGCTGCCAACCCGCGGTCTCCCGCCCATGCCCGCACGGTGCTAGACGCCCATTGCTGTAACCACGGCAAGCAACGCATCCGCATCTGCCCCAGAGCCACGTCGCCTTGACAGAAGTCCTGCCACCGGCTACCCTTGGCCCGTCTGGTCGAGGCAAGTCAGGCGGGAGTGGGAAGGTGGCTGCCGCATTGGCTGTGCTCATGCTTCTTGCACCGGTCTCCTCAGCAGTGTCGAGGCGCGCCTTCCTGGCGCGCCTTTTCTAGTGGCCCTGCGCAGAGAACAGACCGCGGCTGCGTTGCTCCATACAGCCGGGTACGCATGGACGAGGAAAGGAGGTGAAGCGAAGCCCTGTGTCGCGTGACATGTCGTAGCTGCAAGCAAGAGAGGAGGTCTGAGAGACCATGGTCCGGAGAAGGCGTGGCTTCACCTTGATCGAGCTGTTGGTTGTGATCGCAATCATTGCGATCCTCGCGGCGATGCTCTTCCCGGTTTTCGCCCGGGCGCGCGAGTCGGCCCGCAAGATCCAGTGCCTCTCGAATGTCAAAAACGTCGCGATGGCGGTCCAGATGTACCTCGCAGACTGGGACCGCTACATGGTGCTGGAGCACCGCGCTGAGGTGCTCGCCTACTACGACGCGAAGAACCCCGACGGCGGGTACAGCAGCAGCTATCACTGCGCGCACGGCACCTACTTCGCCAACCCCTACCTGAGGATGCCGGTGCTGCTGGACGAGTACATCAGGAACCGGGATGTCTGGCGGTGCCCAAGCGCGAAGTTCGAGCAGGGCGCAATTTCGATTAATGGCTGGCCGGACTGGTTCGCCTGGCGGCTGAAGTACGACGGCCAGGTGTGTCACACCAATACCTGCTGCCCCCAGTACCCAAACGGCTGGGGAGGCACCGTCACCGACTCAGGGGCCCAGCAGATGGTGGCAAGCGGCATCGGGGGGACTAAGGATACCGCGCTTGGGGCTTTCGCCATGAGCCTCACCATCAACCGCGGGGACTATGAGGCCAAGGAGTCGCAGATTAGCGATCCGTCCACGCATGGAGTGGTCGCCGATGGCGGGAACGTCACGGATGAGCTGGCGGAGGCAACCGCGGCCTACCCCGACGTCTGCCTGCTGGACTGCGGCAACTCGGTGTGCAGTTGGGTGGATTGGGAGAACTGCAGCGAGAACGCGAGCTGCGGCTTGTACAACCGGGCGCCCACGAGCGGGGTCTTGCTGAGCGACCTCCAGATGCGAAAGTCCTACGCGCGTCACTTGGGTGGAACCAATGTCGGCTTCTGGGACGGGCACGCCGCCTGGATCAGCTCGGAGGCCTTGATAGACGCCGTCGAGGCGGGCCAGCTCCAAGGCTTCGACGTGTCCTGGGGCCCGCGCTCCTACTGCGGCTTCGCCGAGGAGTACCCGGGAGTGCCGACACTGCGATAAGGGACCGAGCCTCCTGAACAATGCGCACGATCTGCGGACGGAGCGGGACGGCAGCGCTCCGTCCGCAGCGCTATCTGGTTGCGCGGCAGGAGGGCTGCCGGCTGCTACCGAAGACCCGGCCCCAGGCTAGACGCGTTATCCGCGGAAGGCAATTGATGGGTGTCTGGCTGTGATGCTCGTAGTGGCCGCCGCCACCATCGCCGCCGTCAACCGCACACGCGTCCCGGCTGCGGCCGGCCGCAAAGCCAAGGGATGATAGTGGAGGCGCTAGGATGAGCTACTCGCGGCTTCCGGTTGGGATTGCGCGGTGAGCGGGCCCGCGTGCGCAGGGGAGAGTGCGGGACGGGGGGCCTCGGTATGGGTCTCCTCCCCGTGGCAGCACGTGCTCAAGACAGCAAAGCCGGGCCCGACCCAGTCGGTTCGCCTAAGCGCTGCGCGCAATGAGTACGAGCCGGCGCGAGTGGTCATCACGGCAGGCGGCACCTCCCTGCGCGACGTTAATGCCGCTGCCAGTCCTCTGGTCGGCCCCGGTGGAGGGCAGATCGCGGCTTCCAATATCTGCTTCTACCGCGAGCATTACATCAACATCCACAAGCCTAGCCCCCGCTCCACCGCCGCGCCTGGGTGGTACCCGGACCCACTGATCCCGTTCCTTGATCCGGTCACCGGCCGCCCCATCGCTGAGGCCCGGTACCGTGGCGCGCCCTTTGATGTGGAGGCCCGGTGCAGCCAGGGCATATGGGTTGACCTCTACGTGCCGCGCAACACATCAGCAGGCGAATATGAGGGTGCGATTACCATCACCTGCTCAGGGCACGCGATCGCCCGCGTGCCGCTGTCGCTGACCGTCTTCGATTTCACTCTCCCGGACACGTTCGCGTTGAGGTCGAACTTCGGCTCTCTAGGAGGCAGCCTCGCGGAGCGCCTCGGGATGGACCGGGACTCTGATGAGTTCGCGCAGGTCGAGGTCCTGTACTGCGATACCCTCCTCGCTCACCGCTGCATTCCCAGCGGCCTGGGACGTATCTGGCCGGATTGGAGCCCTGAGAAGGGCCTCGACGATGCGAGCAGTGTTGAGCGCCTGCGCAGCATGGTCCGGGAGCGGCATGTCAACTCACTGATGGTCCCGTTCCGGTACTGGGAAGAGCGCGGCAAGTGCGCGGCCTACCTGCGCGCGATGGAGGGCTGCCTGGACCGCCAGGGCTTCCTGGATCTCTGTTACATCTACATGCTCGACGAACCGAACACTGCGGAGCAATACGAGACTGTCCGGCAGCAAGGAAAGTTGATTCACAAGGCCGCTCCCGGCATCAAGCGCCTTTGCACTGAGCAGACCATCACTCAGGATCCCGCCTTCGGGGACCTATACGGCGCAGTGGACATCTGGTGCCCGCTGTGGGGGCTTTATGACGAGCAGACGGCGCGGGAGCGACAGGCCCTGGGTGAGGAGATATGGAGCTACACCGCGCTCTGCCAGATGGACGAGAAGAACCCATTCTGGGAGATCGACTTCCCGCCGATCGTGTACCGGGCGCCGTTCTGGGTGAACTGGCATCACCACATCAAGGGGTTCCTCTATTGGTCCAGCATCCACTGGAGGGACAGCGCCACAGCCTGGGAGGCGCCTCTCTATGACGACGCATACTGGGGCGAAGGTGTGCTGCTCTATCCCGGAAAGCCGGCCGGTATCAGGGGACCGGCGCCGTCCCTGCGCCTGAAGCTGATCCGCGAGGCGATGGAGGACTACGAGTACATGGCGCTCGCAGAGAAGCTCGTCGGCAGGGAGAAGGTGGATCGAGTGGTCAGCTCGCGGGCGCGCTCTTTCACTGATTGGGACAGAGATCCTGACGCCTATCTGCGCGGGAGAACGGAGCTGGCGAACCTGGTCGAGCGAGCAGGTCGAGGCGGTGCCAGCAATCGGGATCAGTAAGGGGAGGTCCAGCATGTCGTATCCTCTCATCGCTGGCGTGGCGATAATCTGCGCACTCATGGCGCCGCCGGCGAGGGCAAGCCAGGTAACTGTGGCCAAGGGCGGCCACCTGATGGTGAATGGGCAGCGGTTCTTCCCGCTGGGGCTATACGCGCGGCCCAAGACCGACCGGCCCTTCGAAGAGATGGCGGCGATGGGCTTCAACCTGGCCTCATCAGCGTTTGATCCCACGACGTTCGATGCCGCGGCGAGGGCCGGCGTGTATCTGTGGGTACCGTTCGGCGAAGCTCTGGACTTGTCGAGGGACCATGAGGCCAAGCAGGCGAAGATACGCGAGATCGTCTCTCGCGCCAAGGACCATCCCGCCCTGCTGATGTACGAGAGCCAGGATGAGCCCGCGTGGACCTGGAAGGAGCCGGCCAAGCCGTCCGCGCTGCCAGAGAATCTGGCCCTGGGCTATCAGCTCGTGAAGCAGCTGGACCCGAGTCACCCGGTGACACTCAACCACGCACCCCAGAACACCGCGAAGACGCTGCGCAAGTACAACGTCGCCTGCGATGCGATCTCGGTGGACATCTACCCGGTTATCCCGAGGAACATCCTGCACATGTATGCCATCACTCGGGATGGCCGTCACGGGGATCTCAGGAACCAGACCATATCGTGCGTGGGGGAGTACGTGGACAAGATGCGCCAGGTGGCCGGCCCGGATCGGCCGGTCTGGATGGTGCTTCAGGGCTTCGCGTGGGCCGATCTCGACGAGGAGGCCAGAGTGCAGTCGTCCATCGTCTACCCGAGCTATGCGCAGACGCGCTACATGGCCTGGCAGTCGGTCATCCACGGCTGCAATGGAATCCTCTACTGGGGAACACACACGCTGCCCGAGAACTCGGAGTGCTGGAGCGGGATCGCCAAGACGGTGCGCGAGCTGGCCGACCTATCCGCGGTGCTGAACGCCGACGAGGTGGCCGTGGCTATCGAGAAGGACTACGATGAACTCGGGTACTCCATTGACGTTGGCATCGAGACATCGGTGCGCGACGCGAATGGTTCCCGCTACCTGCTGGCCGCCAACTCCGGCATCGATCCGGCCGCCTTGACATTCCGCGGCCGAGATCTGTTTGCCGACGGCGAAGTTCAGGTGGTCGGCGAAGGGCGCAGTGCCACCGTGGTCGGTGGGGCCCTGCACGACGCTTTCAAGGGTCTGGACGTGCACATCTACCAGGGCAGGAAGCCGGCTGGTTGAGGCCCCCGCCCAGGCAGTGGTTCCCGCGGTCGTGATTCCAGCGATAGCTGGAACGCGAGCGAATCGCTACCACCGCCGTCCCAAGGAGTCCCGGCGAGATTGGCCGCCTACTCGGCCGCGCCCGCCGCGACTGCGCGGCGGATGATGGCCCGGAGGTCCCGCTCGCACTCCGGCGTCAGGCTCGGCGTCTCCGGCGACGCGAACAGAAGCGCGCGAATCCGCTCCTTGACGCGTTCCCTTTCGGAGCGCGCCCCCGACGCCTGCCAGCCCTGCAGCGACTGCCGGTCCCAGATCGCCGGCTCCCAGAGCTCTTGGCGGAACCTCTGGGCAGTCAGCCCGGACCCCATGAAGTTGCCGCCGGGTCCCACCTCCTTGATGTCCGCGACCGCGCAGGTCTCTGGGCTGACTTCGATGGGCCGTATCATGTGGGAGATCGCGCTTGCCAGTTCGGCGTCGTGGATCATCTGCTCGGGCGAGCATACTTCGTCCAGCGAGAGCAGGCCTGCGTCCATGATCGCGCTGCCCGCGGACAGAAGGCTGGCCACAGAGATCATGCCCTTCTGCATCCCGGCCTGCACCGAGGGCTCCTTCGCGTCAGTCAGTCCTGCGCCAGCGCCGGAGGACACCCCGTAGAAGCGCGCGACCTGGGCAAGTATCGCCTTGACGGCCGCACGCTCCGGTCGGCCGCCCATGCTGCGAGCGCTCTGCATGTCTGCAACAACACCGAACCCACCGAGGTGAAAAGACCGGCCGCCCCACAGCGCCCGGCCGAGCATGCCTAGGAACAGAGCCTCCGCCAGCTTCAGTACCGCAGCCCCGGCCGGGGTGACCGGCGCCGAGCTCCCCATGGACGGCATGTGGCCAATATGCCTCTGCAGGCCGCGGCGCCTGAAGTAGAGCAGCTGCTCGCACTCCGACCGCGCCAGCCGCAGCGGGCTGATCAGGTAGCCCACTGCGCCGAAGCAGTCCTCCAGCCTCTGCCCGGTCTCTTGGGCCCAGCGCGCGATACATCTCCACCAGGTATGGGCAGAGCCCTGTGCACTGAACCGTGCCCGCGGGCTCGGCGCCATACCTCCAGGCGTACAGCTTCTCCGCCAGCGGAGTGTAGCCAGCAGGAATGCCGGCGGGTTCAAACGGCAGGCCCAGCAGACTTACGCCGCTGACCTCTGGCAGCGCGTTCCCCAGCCGAATATAGTCCCGGAGAGCGTCTTCCGCGAAGGGCTCGAGTTGATCCGTCGCCGGGTTGAGATAGAGGCAAGCGTAGATCCCCGCATAGCAGCCGAAGCTGGCCCGATGATTCTGCCAATCGTGCTTCTCCGAATCAGAGACGAACTGCTCCACACGTGCGGGCAGGAAGCGCGCCCGCTGCTCCGCCACGTTCACCTCTGCTCCGTGATTGGCCAGCAGCGAGAGAAGCTCCCTGGACTCGACCTGCGCACCGACCTCATGCAGCACCCGCAGTGCGGAGCGGTGGATCTCCTCGACGCTGGATGCAGGCAATGGGTCGTAGAACCTCGGTGCCATCGCGATCATCCTCCGCGATCCGCACGGCGGTCTGCCGTCCTGCCTCCAGACCCTGAAAGCAGGAACCTGGAGGATGGGGTTCGCCAGAGCCCATCGGCTTCCTATCAGCAGTGGCCCAGGATCAGCCCAGCAAGCACGGCAAGGCCGCGCACCCGGACACTGGACCTGCGATCACCCGCCCCTTGATCCGGGAACCAGAATGCGGTATAGCGTAGAGTCGGCTCGATGTTCTCAGTGGTGCTGGCTGCGGATGATCGCGGTCTGCCGTGCGGATGGCGAAGGCGGCGGAGAGCATCGGCCTGTGCAGCGGCGTATACGCGATGCGGGCCGCCGGAGCCGACGAGTCGCGAGGGGCGGGCGTAGGTACCCCAGCCCCATAGGAGGTCTGAGTATGAGCACAGGCGGTCTGTTGCCACGCGCGTTCATGCCGTTGCCCCTGGGCACCATCCGACCGCAGGGCTGGCTGCTCAACCAGCTTCGCCTCCAGGCGAATGGGCTGAGTGGGCATCTGGACGAGTTCTGGCCCGATGTCGCAGAGAGCGGATGGATCGGCGGCACAGCCGAGGCCTGGGAGCGGGGGCCATACTGGCTCGACGGGATGGTACCGTTGGCCTTTCTGTTGGACGACGCGCGTTTGAGAACCAAGGTGCAGAGGTGGATGGACTACATCGTTCTGCACCAACACCCGGACGGATGGCTGGGGCCCATCCAGGACGTCGCCCGCGGCCGGCGCGCATACGACCCGTGGCCCGTGTTTGTGATGCTGAAGGCGATGACGCAGTACCAGGAGGCGACAGGTGACCGCCGGGTTATATCGGCAATGCTGAGATGCTTACAGCGGCTCAACTCGCTGCTAGCGGGGGAGCCGCTCAGCGAGTGGGCGCGGTACCGCTGGCAGGATCTGGTCTTGAGCATCCATTGGCTGTACGAGCAGACCGGCGATGGGTGGTTGCTGGACTTGGCTGGCATGGCCCATCAGCAGGGCCACGACTGGCGGGCACACTTCGCTGACTTCCGATATCGCGAGCGTGTGAGCAAAGAGAGCGCCTGCCACGACACCCACGTGGTGAACAACGCCATGGCGATCAAACAGCCTGGCGTGTGGTACCGCCAATCTCGAGACGACAGCGACCGAGGCGCGGCGTCACAGATCGTCCAGACGCTGGACCGGTACCACGGGCAGGCCACGGGGCTGTTCACCGGAGACGAGCACTACGCTGGCAGAAACCCCTCGCAGGGAACCGAGTTGTGCGCGGTAGTCGAGTACATGTACTCGCTGGAAGTCTTGCTGAGCATCCTGGGAGAGCCGTGGCTCGGCGACCGACTGGAGAAGCTCGCGTTCAACTCGCTGCCTGCAGCCTTCAGACCGGACATGTGGGCCCACCAATACGACCAGCAGGCCAATCAGGTGATCTGCCGCGTGGCAGAAGATCGGGTCTTCGCCACCAATGGGCCGGAGGCGAATATCTTTGGGCTGGAGCCCAACTACGGCTGCTGCACCGCGAATATGCATCAAGGGTGGCCCAAGTTCACCTCCCACTTGTGGATGAAGTCGCCTGACGGCGGCCTGGCCGGGCTGGCTTACGCTCCCTGTCGCCTCGCGACCGACATCGACGGCTCGCGGGTCCGCGTAACCGTCGACACCGACTACCCATTCGATGAGGTCATCACCATTCTGGTTGGCGTGGAGCAGCCGGTCAGATTCCCCCTGCGACTGCGGATCCCCGGCTGGGCAGAGGGCGCGAGCATCACAGTCGCTGATCGGCGCGCCGAGGGAGCGGAGGCGGGCGCATGGCACGGCGTGGCCCGGGAATGGCGGGGCGAGAGCAAGGTGGTGTTGCGACTCCCGATGCGGGTGAGAGTTGCCCGCGGCTATCACGACAGTGTGGTGGTCGAGCGAGGGCCACTGGTGTATGCGTTGGCGATCGGGGAGGAGTGGCGTAAGATCGGCGGGGAAGAGCCGCACGCGGACTGGGAGGTCTACCCCACCACGCCCTGGAACTACGCGCTAGAGTTAGCTCTCGAGCATCCCGAGCGGTCAGTCCGGTTCGACAAGCTTGCGGTCGCTAACTGCCCATTCTCGCCGCAGGCAGCGCCGGTCAGGGCGAAAGCGAAAGGTCGCCAGCTCGGCCAGTGGAGGCTCGAACACAACGCGGCCGGCGATCTGCCCCAGAGCCCGGTGCGCTCTCTGGCTCCAGCGGAGGATCTGACTCTCATCCCTTATGGCTGCACGAACCTGCGGGTGACGGAGTTCCCGCTGCTAACGTGTTTCACCGAAGGAAGTGATGGCGAAACCCCTCAAGGCGCTTCCGAGGGCGCCAAGAAGCCCGGCGTCCATCACTTCGGTACGCGAGCATCATCGGACGTGAGTGGACTCTCGAGATGAGTAAAGACGAAACAACACCTGGCAGGATGCTAGCCGCGATCTGGCTTGGGCCTTCGCAGATGGAGATGCGAGAGGTGGAGGTTCCCAGGCCCAGCGCAGCGGAAGTCCTGGTGAAGGTAGTGGCCTGTGGGGTGTGCCACACCGATGTCCACTGGTACGTAGGGGCGGCGTCCCACACCAGCAGGCAGCGCCCGCAGCCCAGGATATTGGGGCACGAAGTGGCTGGAATCGTGCAGGAGGTGGGCGGCAAAGTTGAGGGACTGGAGGCAGGGGATCGGGTGGCCCTGGCTGGTGGCTGGGGAGGCTATGCCCAATATGTGACTGCCTCTGCCAAGAACGTCTGGAAGATGCCGGCTGGCATTGGCTTTGATGAGGCCGCCCTGTTGGACGGGCTGGCCTGCTGTGTGCACGGCATCAAGATAGCCAAGCCACGCCCGGGCGAGAAGGTGGCGGTGTTGGGGCCGGGACCGGCCGGGCTGTGCTATCTCCAGTTGGCCAGACTGTGCGGGGCCTCCTGGGTCGCGCTCACCGGCACCAAGGAGAAACGGTTGGAGTTGGGCCGGAGGCTGGGGGCCGACGAAACCATCAATGTCAGGCAGGAGGACACGAGAGAGAAGATCAAAGAGCTGACCGGAGGCAAGGGGATGGATCTGGTAATCGAGGCCTCGGGGAACCCGGCGGCGGCCCGCGATGCGATGCATCTGGCGCGCGACGGCGGCCGAGTCCTCATCTATGGGGTATACGGCAAGCCCGGGGAGATAGACTTGGACGCGATCATGTTCAAGCAGCTCGTGGTCCTGGGCTCGGTGTATGGACACGACTGCTATCTTGAGGCCATGGAATCGCTGGTGGAGAAGAAGGTCAATGTCCTCGCTTATCTCACTCACCGCTTCCCCTTGGAGCGCACCCCGGAGGCCTTCCGCCTGGCGGCCAGCAAACCCGAGGATTTCATCAAAGCGGTGATCGAAGTAGCCAGAGACTGAGGTGGCGCCGTGCCAGTACTGCTGACGACAGATGACAGGCCTTACATGAGCGCGCTGAGCAGCGCGTCGGAGAAGGAGACACTCAGGGATGGACAAGCCCGATCACCGCATCATTGACTGTCACGTGCACCTCTCCAGTATTGCAGAGATCAACCGGTTCCTGGCGATCATGGACGCGGTCGGGGTCTCGGCAGTCAATGCCCTCGCCCTGGTCAACCCGATGCCCCCCTGGTGGGCAAAGCCGGATACGCCCGATTGGCACCGCCGCGACCAGACGAAGGACTCCAGCATCAACCTGGCTTCGGTGTTGTTCAAGGCGCTACACCCCGATAGGGTATACGTGTTCGGCGGCCTCGACCATAGCAAGCCGGAAGTGCTGGCCGGTCACCACGACTATGCCCAGCAGGCGCGCACCCTGGTTGATATGTGCGTGGACGGGTTCAAGATGTGGGAGGGCGGCGCCGCGCTGCGACTGCAGACCGGCCTTCCCCTGGACTCTCCGGTATACGATGAGTACTACTCCCTCCTCGAGTCCGAGTCGCTGCCCATCCTCTACCACGTCAACGAGCCCTACAGACAGGAGATCGATCGCCTGCTGCCAAAGCACCCAAACCTCAAGATCATCTTCGCACACTTCTACGGCGCCTCGCGAGACCTGGAGCGGCTCAGGCGTTTCTTCGACGCCTGGCCCAACGTCTACGTTGATCTGGCCCCAGGCATGATCTTCCGAGGCCTGGCGGAGCGCCGAGACGAGGCGAGGGAGTTCTTCATCCAGTACCAGGACAGGATCCTCTTTGGTACTGACGCCACCGCCGGCGGCCAGGAAGATGCGGAGTGGGGCCAGGGCCTGGTCGGGCTGATCCGCAGGTTCCTTGAGAGAAAGGACGATCTCGGGTTGGCTGAGATCGGCATGGGCGGGCTGGAGGACAGGAACGGCGATCTCAACGAATCGGAGCGCTTGGTCTACCGCGAGCTCAGTCCCGACCGGGGCTTGTACCTGGATGATGGCGTGCTGAAGAAGATCTACGCCGGCAACTTCATGCGGATTGCTGGAGCGAAGGCCAGCAAGGCCAACCCGGAGGTAGCCCTGAGCGAGTGCGAGAAACTGCTCGAGAGGCTGCGCAAGCGACCGGCCAATCCCGCCGCAGACATGGCCTGGCGTCAGGCAGAACACCTGCGAGAGGTGGAGCAGATCGCGGCCCATTTCCGGGCTATGGTCTAAACTCAGCCCCATATGGCTCTGGGGGGTTGGGCGGGAGCGGAAGCTCCCGCCGCCCCGGCCGAGCCAGGAGAGCTGCTCATGCCGTTTCCGGTGAGAGACCTTCAGGTGGTGCGCGACCTGGCCCGCAGGGCGGTCGAGACAGCTTCCAGTGAGGTGTACGAGGCGCGCCGGCGGAGATGGCGGGACGTGAACGAGCGCCGCAAGCCCGACCGCGCGCCGGTGTGGTGTCGGCCTGCGGGGGTATGGGAAGAGCTGCTGCCGCCAGAGTCCCTGGAGTGCGCCGACCCCCTCTGCCGCCAGATGGAGTATGCCTTCCGCCAGCACGCCTACAAGGACTGGGTGGGCGACGACCACATCTTCGAGCCCTGGTGGGGAGTCAACGCCGTCTGGAGGCCGAACACCGAGCACGTGTGGGGACTCCCGACGGGCCGCCAGGTGGAGAGCACGGACAAAGGTGGGTTCCGCTACGAACACGCGGTGGAAACACCCGAGGACTACGAGCGCGTGCTAGTCCCCGCCTTCTCCTATCATCGCGAGGCAACGGAAAGGAACCTCGGTCTCGCGGCCGATCTGCTTGGCGATGCAATGCCCGTCCGCCTGGTCTGTCAGCCTCCGCTGGGCCCGTGGCAGGGCACCTACCTGGAGCAACTGCGGGGCATGGAGCCGATGCTGAACGATCTCGCGTTCCAGCCCTGGGTCGTCCACCGGGTGATGGCGAAGTTGACCGAAGGAGTGCTGGCTGCCCTGCGGGTCGCAGAAGCCACCGGTCTGCTCATCACGAACCATCACCTCCCGATGCTGTGCAGTGACCCCTTGAACCCCGGTGGTGACGGCCGGGTGCGCCTGCACAATCTCTGGGCCGAGGCCAACAGCCAGGAGTTCCAGGTGGTGTCGCCAAGGATGACGGAGGAGTTCCTCCTCAACTACCAGATTCCGGTCCTGCAGCAGTACGGAGCGGTTCAGTACGGCTGCTGCGAGGACCTGACCCACAAAATCGAGGCCGTCCTGAGGATCCCGAACCTCAGGATCTTCGTCTCCTCTTACTGGACTGACCTGGATAAGGTCATCGAGGCCTGCGAGACCAGGTACACCATTATGTGGCGGCAACACGCGGCCAGCGTCGTGTTCGCCCATGACACCGCGCCGATCAGAGCTCATCTCGACCAGGGCCTGCGCAAGCTGCAGGGCCACCACTACCAGGTGGTGCTCAGAGAACTGCAGACCCTGGCCGGCCACCCCACTCGTCTCCAGGAATGGGCCCGCATCGGCATCGAGCTGGCGGAGCAGTACGCATAGCGGTGCCGAAAGGCCCCGATTTCAGAGGCGCACCAAAGGCACAGGAGGCGCCCGCGGCCGGGTGGGGAAGCCCGGAGCCATGCGAAGCGCTTGTGAGCAGAATCGTCGTTATTTCCGGCGGGCCTACGAGACTGGGTGCCACGGTTGGCAGGCCAGTGAGCCGTCGGCCTATGTCGCCACGAACCTGGCGGCCGCCCTAACCAGCACGGCAGAGCGGCGACTGCTTGACCTCGGCTGCGGCGAGGGACGCCACTGCCTGCTCGCCGCCCGGATGGGGTTCCTACCTGTCGGCCTGGACTACGAGTCTATGGCGATCCGCCGCGCCCAGGCCAATGCCCATCGCGCGGGTCTTGGCGACCGCATTCAGTGGGTGGTGGGGGACGTCTTCGCTCTCCCCTTTGGGCCTGGCTCGTTCGGTGTGGTGCTAGACTACGGATGCCTCCATCATCAAAGGAAATCCGACTGGCCGCGCTACCTGGCCGCGATCATGGCTGTGCTCAAGCCGGGTGGCTACTTCCTGCTGAGCGTATTCAGCACTGCATTTCGGGCCTACGGCCCCCAGGAGCGATCTTGGCACTTGGCCCACGGCGCCTACCGGCGGTTCTTCACGGCTGAGGAGATTCGCTGGCTCTTTGGCCGAGGGTTCGAAGTCCTCCAACTCGAGGAGCAACGAGACGGCGTGCGGGGATTCTGGCACGCGGTGATGAGGCGAGAATAAGGCGCCAGCAGCGGAGCCAGGGCGGCTTGACAGAGGGCCTTCCCCGGGCTATCCTCGGCCCATCTGGTCGAGGCAGGTCAGGGCGGGAGTGACAGGGCGACTGCCGGCGTGACCGGGTTGGTGTTTGTCGCACCTGCTCTCTCAGTAATCGGGAGGCGCGTCTGCTCGGCGCGCCTTCTTGTTATGGCCCGGCGCCGGGAAGGGCCGGCAGGCCTTCGCTGGCTGCCATAGACGTGGTCGAGGGCGATTGGACCATCTTCCGCAGCCCGCTGGCCCCGATCAGGATTGTCGCTCGTTACATAGGAAGATGAGGCCGACCCCAGGGCGCTGCGGCGGGATCCCGTACGTTTGCACACGCTTTCTGGTATACTGCGGCCACGCACTATGAAGTTCTCCCGCTTGACCTACAGTCTGGCCACGGTATTCCTGTGCTACGGCGCGGTAGTCTTCTCTTTCGGCCCTTGCCTCACCTCGATGGCCGACACGTTTGGCGTTCCTGTAGGTCGGCTCGGCCTGATCTTCACGCTCTACGCCGTGGGCCTGATACCGTCGGTCCTGCTGAACGGCTACCTGTCCGAGGTGATGGGCCGGCGGCTGATCATGCTCGCGGCTATCGGCATGATGGCCCTGGCCTGCGCGCTGCTTGGGCTCATCACCACCGCTGGCGGGCCGCGTAGCTTCTCGCTTGTGCTGGCCGCGATGGTTCTGCTCGGATATGGGGGCGGTGGCATCGAGACCCTGACCAACATCCTGGTCAACGATGACAATCAGCCGGCCCCGGCCTTCGCCCTCAACGTCACCCACGCTTTCTTCGCCATCGGCGCCGTGCTCTCGCCGCTCGCGGTCAGCCTCCTGCTGCGGTCGCATCTCGCCTGGCAGCTCGTCTTCTACGGCAACGCGGCCCTGCTGGCCGCTCTGGTGGTTGTGCTGATCCCGCAGCGGATGCCCTCCGCGACCAGTGAGCCGTTCCCGCCTCGGGCCGCGCTCGAACTGCTGCGGTCCTCGCTGGTGTGGATGCTCCTGGCCATGATCGCGCTGTATGTGGGTGCGGAGACTGGCCTGGCGGCCTGGGTGAGTCCGCTGATGGAGACCGTGCTGGGCGCAAAGAGAGACGTCGCCGGCCTCTCCGTGTCCGCCTTCTGGGCGCTCATGATCGTAGGCCGGCTGGTGGTGAGCCCTCTCTCGGTGAGACTCCGGCCTCCGCCCTTGCTCTTCGTGCTCGGCCTGGGCAGCGCCCTCAGCTCGCTCGCAGTCGCCTATGCCAGCGACTCGGCCGGTTGCCTGATCGCCGCCGGGGCCGCGGGTCTCTTCATGTCCGGTATCTTCGCCCTGGTTCTGGTGGACGCGTCTCGACACTTCCCACGGCGGCTGGGGGCAGTGTTCGGCATCATGATGGTCGGCGTGGGCCTCGGGTCGCTGATCATCCCGGCCGCGATGGGATGGATCTCCGCGGTCGCCGGCCTGCGGGTGGCAATGGCCGTTCCCGCCGCCCTGCTGGGCGCGGTGGCGCTCGCCTATCTCGCGCGGTGGTCACAGTAGATCTTCCGGCAAGGGACTGCCCTCGCTGGGGACAAGTTCTGCCGGGTGACGGGACTCTCCGAAGGTCCCCTGTTCCTGCCTGGCGAAAGGGGAGCGGTCCGGGAAGGAAGCGCGCCGTTCCGGCGCGCCTTCGTGCCCGGCCACACCGATCTCGACTATGGAGGGAATGAGAACATGCCCAAGACTGTGATCATCGGTGCTGGCAGCGGCTTCGGGAGCAGGCTGTCCGTGGACATTCTGGCGCACCCAGGGCTGCGCGAAGGCACCATCGCGCTGGTGGACATAGACAAGAAGAGAAACGACTTCGTCGCCGCCTACGTGAAGCGGGCGGCCCGCGAGTTCGGCGCCAAGGTGGAGGTAGTGGCGACCACGGACCGCCGCGAGGCGCTCCCGGGGGCTGATTTCGTGGTCACGAGCTTTCACATCGGTGGGCCCGCCTATACGGGCAAGCCCTACTACTACGACGTGGAAATCCCGAACAAGTACGGAGTCTACCAGACGGTCGCTGACACGATCGGTGCAGGGGGGGTCGTTCGCTTCCTGCGCACCATGCCCACCTTGGCGGAGATGCTGCGGGACATGGAGGAACTGTGCCCGCAGGCCTGCGTCCTCAACTACGTTAACCCCATGGGCATGCTCACCTGGGCGGCCAACGAGACCGCAGACCTGCGCTTCATCGGGCTCTGCCATTCGGTGCAGGGGACAGCGGAAGATATCGCTGAGCTGCTGGGAATGCCGCAGCATGAACTCTGGTACCGCGCGGCAGGCATCAACCACATGGCCTGGTTCCTGGAGCTGCGCCGGGGCGATGAGGACCTGTATCCCAAGTTTCGGGAGCTCTCGGAGAGCAACCAGGAGTGGCGAGAGCGCAACTACGTCCGCAGTGACATCATGCGGAGCTTCGGCTACTTCCCATGCGAGAGCTCGCGCCACCACGCCGAGTACTACCCGTACTTCCGCAAGCATGAGAAGGCTCTCGCGCACTATCACCAGGACGGCCCTCGCATGATAGATCCGAACGCCGGGTACGAGCGCCGCGACGCGCGCTGGCAGAGCGAAGAGATGCAGGCGATCCTGTCGGGCGAGAGAGAGATCGACCTGAGCGCCAGCAACGAGTTCGCCGCCACCATCATCAACTCGATGGTGACCGGGCAGGTGAGCAGCATCTACGCCAATGTGAAGAACCGCGGACACATCCCAAACCTGCCGCCGGACTGCATCGTCGAGGTGCCCGCGCTGGTGGATCACAATGGATGGCAACCCTGCTACTTCGGCTCTCTTCCGGCGCAGTGCGCCGCCCTCAACACCGCCCACGTGTCGGTGCAGCGCGTCGCTGTCGAGGCATGGAAGCAGGCGAGCCGCGACAGAGCGATCCAGGCGATCATGCTCGACCCGCTGACGGCCGCCGTCCTGACGCTGGATGGGGCCAGGGCGATGGCGAATGAGCTGCTGGACAGCCAGCCGGCGCTGCTCGGCTACCTGAAGTAGGTCTTTACTCACGGGCCGGCGCAGGAAGGGATACCTGCCTTCCCATCCCAACGGCCGGCGGGTACCCGCCTTCGGCGGATGCCCGCCCTACAGGACAGCGGATGCGGCCCGCCCGGAGGCAGGCGAACCTGAAGAGCGCGGAGGCGCCGACTGGCGTGACGCTCCGGGCGCTAGTCGTTGGCCTGGTGCTGACACCGCTCAACGTCGTCTTCATCGTGCACGCCACCATGCTTCAGGGCGGCTTCCGCTTCACCGGGCGGCACAGCCTGTTCGTGAACACGGTGGCGGTGCTCTTCGCGTTGTCCCTGCTGAACCGCTGGCTGCGGCGGCGGCGCTCCCGGTTGACCTTCGGCTCCGGCGAGATGCTGACCATCTACCTGATGCTGGGGGTAAGCACGGGGCTGATCTCCAGTGCCTTCGATCTCGGCGGGTCGCTGGCCGGGACCATCACCTACCCATTCTGGTTTGCAACGAAGGAAAACGCCTGGCGCGAGCTGCTCTGGCCCAATCTTCCGACCTGGCTGACAGTCCAGGATCGGAGCGCGCTCGAAGAGCTTCTACGTGGGCGGCGTCAACCCATACACCTGGTCTGCTTTCCAGGTGTGGCTGACCCCCGCCCTCTGGTATGCCGCCTACGTGGGGGCCACGATGTGGGTCTGTCTCTGCCTGAACTCCATCGTGCGGCGCCGCTGGGAGGATGAGGAGCGGCTGCCCTTCCCGCTCACCGTGCTGCCGCTGCAAGTCGCCGACGAGAACCCGTCGCTCTTCGGCAGCAGGCTGTGGTGGATCGGGATCGGGCTTGCGGTCGCGCTTGGGGCGTGGAACACGGCCGCCGGCCTGGCGCCGAGCTTGCCCGTGATTCCGATGGGCATTGACTACAGCTCGTACGTGGAGAATCACCCTCCCTGGGATTTCCTTCGCTTCACGCAATTCGAATGGCAGCCATTCGCCATCGGCCTCTGCTACCTGATGCCACTCGACCTGGCGCTCTCCCTGTTCGTGTTCGACCTGTTCTGGATGGCGGAGTACGTGCTGGCCGGTCACTTCGGCTGGTCCACGGGTTCCTGGTCTGGGTTTCCCTATGGGGACGAGCAGAGTGCGGGGGGCTACTTCGCGCTGCTGGTGGCTGCGCTCTGGCTGGACCGGCATTATCTGGCGCAGGTGGTCCGGAGAGTGCTCGGGCTGAAGTCAGAGATGCGCGAGGAGGCGCAGGAGGCGCTCTCCTACCGCGGCGCCGCGATCGGCATGGCTCTTGGGCTGGCCTTCCTGTTCTGGTTCCTGGGCCGAGGCGGGATGCAGCCCTGGGTGGCGCTCGCCTTCCTCGCCATCTACTTCCCCATGATGCTGGTGATCTCTCGCCTGCGAGCGCAACTGGGGCCGCCCACGCACCAGCTTTACCTCACCACGCCAAACTGGGTGCTGCCCGCGCTGGCGGGGACGCAGACGCTCGGGGCCAAGACCATGGGCATGTTCGCCATGCTCAGCCCATTCCTGATGGAGCAGCGCAATAACCCGGTCGGCCTGCAGTTGGAGGCCTTCCGCATGGCCGAGGGGGGCCGCATGCAGCGCCGCCGGATTGCGTTCGCCATGGCCCTGGTGCCGCCCATCGCCATCTTCGTCTACTTCTGGGCGAGCATGGAGGTCTGCTACAAAGTCGGGCTGGCCAGCACCATCGGCTACTACCCGTACCTCCATGTGCCCTACGGGAACATCACCACCCTGGCGGACGCGGTGCGCTACCCGGCGGGGATGAACAGCTCGGCTTCCCTCGCCATGGGCGTGGGGCTGATGATGACCCTGGCGCTGATGGCGCTGAAGCTGCGCTTCCAGTGGTGGCCGCTTCACCCGGTTGCCTTCCCGGTCGGCCTTGCCTCCACCATCCAGGCGCTCACTCTGGTCATCTTCGTGACCTGGCTGGTCAAGGCGCTGCTGCTGCGCTACGGGGGGCTGCGCGCTCACCGTACTGCCCTGCCTTTCTTCCTGGGCTTGCTGGCGGGCGGAGCCACAGAGGCGATGCTCCGGCGATGCCTGTCGCTGCTGCTCGGGGTCAACCTGTCGTTCCTGGCGACGTGAAATGGCAGGCAGGTTCACTCGGCCCGCTGCAGCACCTGCGCCAGGATCTCTGCGCAGTAAGTGCAGCCTCGGCAGTCGTGCCCGCATGAGGAGACGCGGTCAAACCAGTCGCGTGGGAACCTGGTGTTGTCAATCACGTGGCCTCGCAGCAGCTGACCGTGGCCCGGCTCCAGCAGATCGAGGAGGTTGCCCCGGAAGCTCCTGCGAGCATAGGCCGCAATCACCTGTCCGGGACGCTGGTGCATCCTGGTGGCGAGCTTGGCGACGGCGAAGTCGGCTTCGTAGTGGTGCAGATCCTCCGGCCTGATCCAGGTCGCCTGCACCAGGGAGACCCAGTTCTCGGGCTGGTCCAGGAAGCGCTGGCAGACCAGTACGCCCGGGGGGACGTCGCTCGCGCCGTCCAGCCCCTGGGCGAAGCCGGGGTGGCGGCCCGGCGGGCCTAGCCACTCCCCCTCGTGCGCTACCAGGTTGTCGTGGAAGGTCTGGCCTGAGCAGGAGTAGAGGCAACCCGAGTTCGCCAGCAGGCACAGGGTCTTCCCGTTCCTCCGGCACCACTGCGCCACGTCAGCGATCCGCTCACGGTCGCGGTTGTACTCACGCTGGAGGTGAAAGCTGTCGAAGACGTCCGCAAGGTAGCGCATACCCTCCACAGTGCCGATTCGCATGTTGACCGAGGCGCGGGTCTCGAGTTCGGGGAAAGCCCGCTTGATCACCGCCGCGATGAACGGCGAGGCCGTGGTTACGGTGTCCAGCCCCGCCGCGCCCAGCAGATGATCAACCAGTGAGGTGATATGATCCGCCAGCCGCGTGGAGGCCGCGCCAGGGCCGTAGCAATTCGCATTGCACAGCAGATCGAGCCGGAGGCCCATTCGCGGAGGGCCCTCAGATCGGACTCGAGGCATTGCTGTGCCGTCGGGTCAACGCGCCCGCCAGTGCCGCCGCTCACCGAGCGTCCCGAGGGCTCACCGGTCCAGGCGAAGTAGACCTCCCCGATCTGGTCGCGGAATTCCGCGACGCTTTCCAGGAAGCCCGAGTCGCGGACCTCCGCCAGGACGGGCAGACCCACGGCTAGCTTCATGGCCGCCAGCTCAACCCGTGAGTTCCCACGGCGGGCGCTTCCGGAACGGGCTCTTGAAAGTGTTGGCCAGCTTGCCGGATTCCTCGAGGTGGATCATGCAGGCCCGCATGCAGCCGCGACCGCCACAGATCGCCGCCGGATGGTGAAAGCTCTCCAGGGCGTTCCGGATGTAGGGAAGGTCACGCTGCAGCCGATCGCCCAACCCCTCCCACGATCTTCGGCCCCTGTCGTCCGCGGCTGACTCGTCCATCACCTCGCGCATGAGCTGCGCCATCTCCTCGTTGAGGAATGGGTTGAACTCCGGCGAGGCCGCTTGCCATCCTACAAAGCACTTGCTGGTATCGAGGTCGTTCCACTCCAGCTCGCGGCCGGCCACTCTGACCTTGACTGTCTTGTCGGCCGAGATGGCGCCAACCGGACAGTCCTGGGCGCACCGCAGGCAGCGGTCGCAGAGCGGTGGGCCAGAGTAGAGTGAATCGGGTTCCAGCGGCGCATCGGTGAGCACGAAAGCGAAGCGCTGACGGGGTCCGAACTGCGGCGTGAGGAAAACCTTGCTGTAGCCGATCTCTCCCAGGCCGCAGATGAAAGCGGATATCCGGAAGTGAAGGAAGACGTCGGGCGCGGGAAGACCAGGGGCTACGGGCCTCCCGGCATTAGTGCCTAGCCGCACGCTGGTGTTGCTGTAGAGCATAGCTTCGTATCCCTGGTCCTCAATGAAGGACCCCAGCTCGCGCAGCACGAGAGGCGCATGGACGTCGTTCACGTTGGCGTAACCCAGTGACGGATAGGCCGCGAAAAAGGTGCCCTCTTCGATGCCGCGGAACAGCCCCCGATGGATCCGAAAGCCGAGGCCGATGATGCATCGCGCCTCTGGGAAGATGTGGCGGGGATCGAACTCCCGCGGGGCACCCTCGAACCGGTCCATGCCGCCGATCCCAACCAGGTCGGCTCCGGCTCGTCGGGCTGCTTTCTTGACCGCGAGCGTGAGGCCGTCGGCCATTTCCACACCTCCTCCGGGCCCTCGGCTGTGGGAGCCCGGTCCACCGGGCGACCTCCTCCATGGTTTCCCTGCGCAACAGTCCGCCTCCTGTATCGTACTGGGCCCCGAGGGGGGTGGCAGGCACTATCCGGCCCATGGGGAATCAAGACGGCGGTATGTGTAGAGTGCCGATCGCCTGGGCCGTTGCAGTGTGGCCAGAGGCGCCAAAGGAGGGGTGGATTCCTATGCCGCTGATCATACTGGTGCTGACACTGCTCGCGCTGGCGCTAGCCGCTGGCGCCCAGCCGCCTCGCGTGTTTGACCCAAATGATCGCGAGATCGTGGACGCCTTTCTCCAGGAAACAGCCATGGTTCCCGCGCAATTCAGCGCGGAGGAGTGTGCCCGTCTGGCCGACGAGGACGCAGATGAAACCGAGGCCGTCACCTGGCAGGCGATGCCCTACCTGCGTATGCCGCTGACCGCCTATCAGCTCACTGGTGACCGAAAGTACCTCGACCTCTTCGTGCAGGCGTTTGATAGCCTCCGCTCCGCCCTGAGCGTCGGCCCGGACGGCTTCTTGGGCTGGTACGGTAAGACTGATCCCGACTATCGGGATCCCGATGACCCTGACCGCAAGAACGATGCCATCATCTCGAGCTTCAGCACGGCGGAGACGGTCTGCGACTTCCTTTCTCTGATATCCCAGGATACCGAACTGAGCCGGAAGTACGCGCAGCAGCGCACCCAGTACCTGGACCTGGTGGAGAACCAGCTGGTGAAGAAGCACGAGGCGCGGGGGGACTTCGTGGATCTCGGCAGCGAGGGCGCCGTCTACCGCAGCCCTCCACGTGCGCTCAAGCCCGATTCCGCGCGCCTGACCCTGCCCCACAACAAGCACTCGATCATCCTTCGCGGCCTGCTCGCCCTCTACCGGGTGACGGGCAAGGACGAGTACATGCGGAAGGCAGTCCAGATCGGCACGCGCTTCAAGCACTGCCTGGTGCTGAAGGACGGCCATTACGAGTGGAACTACTGGGATCCAGCAGGCGAGTGGGATGTCAGCCCCCGCGACCACGACCGGTGGAAGCACTGGATGGGCCCGGAACACCGCGGGGGCTACTACGCGCTCAGCGTTGCGCAGGCAGTCGCGCTCTATGAGTACGGACTGGTGTTCGACAGGACCGATATAGACCGGTTTCTGAAGACCCAGCTCGAGAGGTGCTGGAATGGCGATATGGTCAACCCCCAGTGGTCGCGTGTGGACGGCACCAGGCCGCCCGAATACACCCAGGGCGCGTACATCGCCACCGCGCTGGCGCCCTTCAGCGACAAGGTGGCGGCCTTCCTGTTCACGGGTGACCGCCAGGAGGAGCGTCGGAAGAGCATCGGCGATTCGTGGCAGGGAGGGCCGGTGACGGGCGGGTGGCTGCACGCAAAGCTGGTGGACTTCCCTGCCAGGAAGGGAGAGCAGCAGCGTTACCTGGATTACGGCCGGAAGTTCCTCGCCAAACCCTCCACACGGCCGGCAGGCAAGCCCGAGAATCGGCGCCTGGTGGAGGAGCTGACCCTCGCGGTAACGCCGCCTGGCTATCGGCCCCCCACTTCGCCCGCCCAGATGAGGCCAATGCCGCCGGAGCCCGAACCGCGCTGAAGCGGCCCTCTGCCCACGGCTAGGCCGGGGCGTCGCCCCAATCCGGCACCTCTAGCACCTCACCGCCTCTCAGCGCCGATTTGTGTGCCATCACACCCGGCGCCATGTACCGCGCCGCTTCCCAGGCGTTGATCGCGGGCGTCCTGTTGTTGGCAATGGCATCCACAAACTCGTGCGCCAGGTAGGCGTGCGAGCCGCCGTGCCCCCCATAGACTCCCTCACCTGTGCTGCCAGCGCGGAACGCCTCCAGCACTTCCGGCGGCAGGGGATCGCGCATCTCCGATTCGGTCAAGGGCACTGAGCGGGTCTTATCACACCAGCGGTCGTTCTCGAATGACCCCTTGGTGCCGTAGATTCGGAATGTCTCGCGCCCCGGCAACCCGATCTCGCGATGCTCGCAGATTCGCACCGCGGCCCCGTTGCTCATGAGGAAGAGCGCAGTCTCGTTGCTCGGCCCGTTGCCGAAGTAGCTGTCGCCCGTGCGGTTGTAGTAGGGAAGGGCGCAGACCTTCATCATGTGCGCTCGCATCACGGAGACGGGGCCTGAGGTGGAATGGGTCGGGTAATGCATCGGGCCCGAGACAATCCGGCGGTCCGCATAGGCCTTGGATTGCCTCGCCCATTCCTGGCCGGCCTTCGATGCCAGGCGCGCCCGCTCGACCTCTCGCAGATTGGAGTAGGGGCTGTCCACGTCGTGCAAGTACTCGCCTTCGGCGTACACGAAATCCCCGAAGGCCCCCTCCGCCCCGCGGCGGCGGCAGTACATCGCCTCCGGGCGATAGTAGGTAGTTTCCCCCAACATGTAGCGCATCCCGGTGCGTCGGCAGGTCTCGATGATCCGGTCGCACCAATCCAGGATTTCGTCTCCATCCGGCAGCCAGACCACCGGGACCGCGCTGTAGACGTGCTTCCCGGACTCCATGGCCTGTATCGCCTGCGGCGCGTGAAGCCAGGGCTGGGTGATGATCACCAGCGCGTCGAGATCAGCGCCACAGATGTCGTCGAGGGAGTAATAGGCATCCGATTCCCGGAACTTGTCACGCCAAGACTCTCGGGTGGCGAATGCTGCTACCCTCTCCGGCTCGCGGTCGCAGAGGGCAATGCGATCCACTAACGGATGGTTCTTGAACAGATCTGCGAATTCGGACCCGAAAAGCCCTAACCCGACAAGCCCCAGGCTAACCCCCACGATTCCGCTCCTATCAACAGGATGACGACGGCGGCAAATCAGCGCGACAGCAGATAGTCAAGTCCCATCCCCAGCAAGGCCTCCCTGACCTGGTCCGGACCGACCTCGACCTTCTCCGTTTCTCCGCTCACAGTTCTGGCCGCCCCACCCTCCGGGGTCTTTGCCAGGCCAACAGCTCTCTGCCGGAGGACCTTCTTGAACTCCGAGGACGCAGCCAGCACGAGGTCGGCTGCTTCTCGGCTGAACTGGATCTCGATCTCGAACACCCTGAACTTTCCTTTTCCCATGTTCACACCTCGGTTGACTCAGCCTTTCGCCCTTTTTTCCCCCTTCTCTCAGGAACCTGCGTCCCCTCTCCGGCCATTAGACGCTCTTGCCCTTCCTATCGTCCGATTTCCGCTCGGCACATCCGCCGAGTTTGCGGTGAAGACCGCGCAATCTCTCTGCGGCGACCCGAAGTGGTTGACAACAGGAGGGCAATGAAGTGCAATGAGTGTGGATAGAGAATCTGGAGAGGATGGTTTGGCGCGACCATCTGATGGTGTTCGCACAAAGAAGTAATGTGCGAACGCCGCTCTGGGCCCGTCTGAGCAGTTGCCTGAGCTTCGCGCCCTCACTTCTTTGAGCGAAGCTCACTAATGCGTGTCGAGCCCGAAGAGGAGACCAATGGTGTCTGAGAAGCTGGCGATCAGCGGCGGACCACAAACCGTTCCCGCGGGCATGGTGAGGAGCTGGCCTCCTATCACCGAGGAAGACCGGCAGGCCGTGCTGGCGGTGATGGAGTCGGATCACCTCCATGGGACCGGCGCGCCCCAGGCCGTCGCCTTCCAGGAGGAATGGGCCCAGTATGTCGGGTCGAAGTACTGCCTGGTCACCAACAGCGGCACCTCCGCCCTGCACATGGCGGTGGCGGCGGCCGGCCTGAAGCCGGGGGACGAGGTGATCGTCCCCGCCTATACCTACTGGTCTACCGCGGCGGCCGTACTGCATCACAACTGCATTCCTGTTTTCGTGGACATCGAACCCCAGGCATTCTGCCTCGATCCCACGAAGATCGAAGAGAAGCTGAGCGAGCACACCCGTGCGCTCATGCCCGTCCACGTGCACGGCATGCCGGCCGATATGGATCCCATTGGCGAGATAGCCAAGAAGCACGGCCTGGTGGTGATCGAGGACGCCTGCCAGGCTCATGGCGCCGAGTACAAGGGGCGGAAGGCAGGAGTGCTGGGCCACGCGGCCGGCTTCAGCCTCAACCGCTCCAAGAACCTGACGGCCTGCGAAGGCGGCCTCTACACCACGGACGATGAGGCCTTCCACCGTTACGCTTCGATGATGCGCGAGTTCGGCGAGGTCATCGTCCCAGGGCAGGTGCGGGAGTACAACGCCTATACCCTGGGCTGGATGTACCGCACGATCGAGTTTGCCAACGCCTTCGGGCGCAGCCAGCTCCGGCGCTTGGAGCAGCACAACACTCAACGGACAGAGATGGCCGAATTGCTGAACCACGAGCTTGCGGCCATCCCGGGGGTGCAGCCGGCTTCGCGCCCGCCGGATCGGAAGCCCGTCTACTGGACCTACGTGGTGGAGTTCCGGCCCGACCAGCTCGGCCTCGACCTCCCTCGGAACCAGTTCCGGGAGGCCGCGGAGCATGCGCTGCAAGCCGAGGGAGTCCCGATCGGACAATGGCAGCGGATGCCGGTGCCGGCCCAGGACGTCTTCCAGAGCGGCGAGGGATACGGCCACGGCTGCCCCTGGACGTGCCGCTTCGGGCGCAAGGTGGAGTATCACGGCGAGGACTACCCGAACACGCTGCGCTTCCTGGAAAGCCACTCCTGTGTTGGCGGAGTCTACCCGCCAAACACGCTGGATCTGATGAAGCTCTACGTCCAGGCCTTCGAGAAGGTCATGGCGCAGGGGGCCGACCTGCTGAAGGTGGGGCGCTGAGCGTCCCGGGCGTCGAGCGCGAGCGGGCCATGGCCCCAGCGCTAGCGAAGCTCCGTGTCGAGCAACACCTTGGCGTTTTCTGTGATCTGAAGTCGGCCGCTGGCGCCGCCGTGTAGGGGGAAGGTGGCCAGGTAGTTCCTGCCCTGGGCATGCACACGCATCCCCACCAGCCCGCTCTCTCGCACCAGCGAAACGTTTCCCGAAGAAGCGATTTCGTCGCCATCTACCTCGAGCACGTGCAGGAACAGATCCTCCGCGGCCGG
Source organism: uncultured Armatimonadota bacterium (assembly GCA_963716175.1). Taxonomy (GTDB): domain Bacteria; phylum Armatimonadota; class Hebobacteria; order Hebobacterales; family Hebobacteraceae; genus MFD04408-11. Next base: position 395,687 of record OY970296.1, read on the forward strand.
CAGCGACGGCGACACCTCGGTCCGCCAGGCGCCCGCGGCCTCCGTCCACTCTCGCTCGACCGGGGGCCAGTTGCGGCCCTCCACCCAGCACTCCTTCCCAGGCCCGCCCACTTTGGTGATGACGGCCCGCTCGGGTAGCACCGTGCGGCAGACCAGGCGGCCCGGGCCGTCGGCGATACTCACAACGCCATTCGCGATCTGGGGTTCACCCACCGAGTGCAGCAGCCAGGCCTTGCGAAAGCCGGGATCGGTCGCCGTCACCTGATCGAACACCACGAACAGGTTCGGGGGCAGAAAGAGGAAGTGGCGGAGGAAGAGCCGGAGCTTGGCCGAGCTGTAGGACTTGGTGGCATCGCCAACCGCGTAGGTGAATAGCGGATCGTGGCGATAGGTAACGATACGGCCCACATCCCAGCGATCCGTCTGCGCGACCTCGTCCACCCGTTCCAGCCCTCTCAGCCTGAGCTGGCCGCCGTCGTTGGCGCCGCCGCTGTCCTCGAGGGCCCATGGACCGCCCCGGAAGGCCTCTCCCGCGTCAAAGATGGTGATCGTGTTGTGGGCGATAGTGCGAGAGTAGTAGTTGGTCCGGTAGTCAGTCCTGACGGACTCACCGTAAGCGTTGACGCCGGAGTCCAGGGCGAGCAGGGATCGCTTGTGGATAGTGAAGGCGTTGTTGTCCAGATGCTGGTGACCCGTGAGGAAGGGCCCGCACTGGAACGAGGCGAAGGTGGCGTCGTCCTCCCACGATGACCGCATCAACACCCAGCCCAGACGGTCGAAGAGCCGCGCCGTGGGCAGGTCCGTCGGAGGCTGAGCCGCGAGAGCGGGATCGCGCCACAGGATGATGGGCCAGAGCATGACATCGTATTCGCGCGCGATCTGGTCTCCCATCCACTGTGCCCGGCCATCCTGGTAGCGGTAGGCCAGCAGGTAGATGTATGCCCCCTCGTCGCCAGCACTCCAGGCCTTCCGCAGGCTGGCGTCGTCGCAGTGTTCCTGCCTGTGATCGAACGGCCGGCGGCCGTAGATGTTCCAGAGCGCGCTGTAGCGGGCGGCCGTGCACCCAGGGAACAGATCTTCACCCGTCGCGGTCCGCCAGGCCTCCATCACCCACGCCAGGGGCCGCATGTAACCCCAGGCGTCATAGCCATAGCCCTCGTGCTGCCCGCCCGTGGCGTCGGCCATGAAGTTGGCCGCCGGGATCAGGTGGTTGTGGAGCAAGTCGCTGCCTGTGCGCAGGAGCTCCTCGACCCGCGGGTCGAGGACGTCCCCCTGCAGCGCCAGACCCGCGTACACGAACGGCCACACCTTTTCCAGGGCGAAGTGGTTGTTGAAGTCCGAGTGCCGCCATATCTTCCGATCGCAGTAGTTCGCGATGCGGAGCATCGCCTCCGCCAGCTCGGCGCGCTGCTGATCTGTGAGCTCGGGGTACAGCCAGTCGTAGGCGAGGGCGAGGCTGAACAGCACTTCGGGGCTGGCGTAGACATCCAGCTTGTGGGTCCGCGCCAGGTGCTCAGCGAGCGTCGCCGCCGACCGGAGGTAGATTTCTCCCCGGGTGATCACATAGACCAACGCGGTATTGCGCAGCGCGAAGGCGTCGCCGTAGGCGTCATTGGTCGGCTCCCGCACGGCACTCGAGACCATGCGCTGCCACACCTCGGGATAGGCCTTGACCTGGCGCTGAAGACGGGGCAGATCCTCGGCTGTGATGAGAAGACGTGGATGCTGGGGCCGAACCGCCGGAAGCTCCCCCGGCGCCCCGGCGCCGGCCGACATAGCGGCCAGCAGCAGCGAGGTGCAGAAAATCACGTACACGGGGCTCCAGCATCCAAACATCAAGTCACCTCGACTGAGTCAGAGTGAGATGGTCAGGCCGCGATTTGCGCAGAGGGCGCGGCCTTCTGTAGGGCGGGGTCTCCTGACCCCGCCAGGCGGGCATGCGCTTGTCCGCCTCCGGCGGGTATGCCCGCCCTACAGGGAAGCGGGCTTGTAAGTCCAATACTGGAGCTTGATCGCCAGCTTGGTGTTCGGGACCGGCCGGTTCCGGTGCGGGAAGAAGGCAACCAGATCGAAGCTGGCCTCCTCCCACTTGCGCAGCATCTCGTCGAACCCCTCTGGGTAGAGCGGCGCGGGCTCTAGCCTGATGGGGCTGCGGCCGAGCAGCCTGACCGCGGCGGCTCTCAGCAGCGCGGCCGGCGGCACCAGGCGCCCGGCCAGGGACACTTCATCCGGCACCCGCCCTTCGGCCGCTATCGTCTCTTCTGCTGACCTGCAGGCGGAGAGGATCTGCTCACCTGTCACGATTCCCTGCGGGTCGCCCACGCCCGTCTTCGGGAGCGCGGTCGGCCCCACCATGCGGCGCAGCGGGACGCGCTCCGCCTCAGGTCTGAGATTCGCCCACACCACTGCCGCGAAGCTCTCCGCCAGACTCAGTGTCACGCCAGCCGCGTCGGCGAACGACATTCGTTCGCTCACCCGCCGCGCCGCCGCCTCCACCTGGGCCCGCGTCAGAAACGGCGGGTCGCGCCGAGTCTCGCGTTCCACCTCGCCATAGGTCGTAAACTCGACGCCATGCCGCTGCCGGGCATAGTCCACTAGCTCACCAAGGTTGTCGAGCCGTTTCCTGGTCTCTTCGGCCGGCAGCCGCGGCGCCAGCCGATACGGCGGCCTGGTCGGCGGGTTCGGGTTGTCCAGATAGTTGATCTCGCTCCACCATTTGTCGCTGATGAAACGGCAGGGATGGAACCGCACGTTGACCAGGTCTTCGTTCGCAGCGGCGACCCGGTCGAGTTCCCCAGGCGCACGGCCGGCATAGGTAAGCTCTTCCGCAATCAGGGGCAGAGAGACGCACAAGCTGTTGGCGTACCACGCGATGTGACGCGTCCGCTCGTAGAGCGCGGGTCCGTAGGCGAAGACTTTCAGGCCCAACTGCCGGTAGGCCTCCAGAATCTGTGGCGCGGAGTCGCCGCAGGTGCGCAGATAGGTGATGGGCCGCTCGCCGAACAGGCTCTCGAGGTCGGCCAGGCCCCGCGCCTCGGTGGCCACCAGCCAGCGCGTGGCTTCCTCCCAACCACACTCCTCCACGATCTCCGAGGCGAAACGCGGCCGGTGCGTCTCGTCCGGGAACAGGAAGTGGTTGTCGCTGTGGTAGCAGATCTCGTGCGCCGACAGCGCCTCGACCAGATCCCATCGGCCCAGATCCCGGATGAAACGCGCCTTCTCCCCCACCAGGCCAAAGCAGGCGCGCACTCCGCGTTGTGTGAGCGTCCTGCAAATCTGCAGCAGGACATCGTTGGAGGCGGGGTCGGTGAAGTCCTCGGTATCGAAGCTGACGATAATGCGCATTCCTGACCTATCCGATCCCATCATCCCTCTCGCGGCTTCCCTCACCGAATTACCTGCTCCTCTGCTTCTCACCTTCTCGGCCGGCGTAACTGCCGCCGGAGATCATGGGAAGCTGAACCCGGCGTGTGGCAGTAGAATGCGGCGAGAGCAACGGATGGGGATTGGTGGCGCATAGTGTCTGGATCTGGCCGCGCCGGGATGGTGGCGGTCGGTCTAGCCTCGGCGGGCAGCCAGCCCACAGCAGGCGCCGTCTTCGATGACTCACTCCCACTGGCCCGAGCAGCGCCAACCCACGGCGCGCTCGGAGGCCCACAGCCGTTAACCTCGCCGTTGAACGTCGGGCCTGCGTCTCACCCGCCAGAGGCGGACAACTTGTTGAGGAGGCAAAAGGAGGCACATGCGGAGCATCTCACTTGCGGCAGTGGCCTGCGCGCGATCCTCTGCGGTCGCACACCAGCCGCAGGCTCGCGAATCCCGATGGCAAGGCAGGAGGCGAAACGGTATGAAGATGTGGCGGGTATGTCTGGCTGTGCTGGTAGTCTTCTCTCTGTGCACCACTCTCGGCTTCGCCGCCTATACCGAGCGGCTCAGCATCAACGGGGCCGGTGGCGAGGCCGACGGCGCCAGCTCATCGCCGACAGTGGACAGGTACGGCGATGTGGCGGCGTTCGCATCCACGGCAACGAACCTCGTCGAGGGTGACACCAACGGATGCTCGGACATCTTCGCTTCGAAGCGCGGCGAGGCGGGTCTGCTGCGTGTGAGTGTGGACAGCGCAGGCGCGGAGGCGGACGGCGCCTCCACGAAGCCTTTCCTCAGCCCCGGCTCCAACTCCGTTGTCTACCAGTCGCTGGCGACCAATCTCGTGGCCGAGGACGCTGGCGACGTGATGAACGTGTATGTCACTGACATCGGAGGCGGGGTGGTCTCAGGCACCTATCTGGTGAGCGTGGGGATGGCAGGGCCGGCCGACGGCGCATCCTACGATGCCTCGATCACCGAAAGCAACCAGTATGTGGCCTTCACCTCAGAGGCAACGAACCTGGCTGATGGTGATTCCAACGACTGCTCTGACATCTTCGTTCGCGACCGCGACTCGGACACCACCATTCGCGTGAGCGTTGACTCCGAGGGCGGGGAAGCCAACGGCCCCTCCTACTCGTCAATGATCAGCGCGGACGGCAGCCACGTCGTGTTCATCTCCGAAGCCACGAATCTGGTGGAGGGTGATACCAACGGCGTCGCTGACGTATTCGTCTATGATCTGGACGCAGGCACCATCGAGCGGGTCAGCGTAGACACCCCGGGCAACCAGGCGAACGGCGCGAGCACCGGTCGGCCCTCGATCAGCGGTACCGGCGGGGCTGTGGCCTTCGCATCGGCGGCCACGAACCTGGTTGACGGTGACACCAATGGGGCCACGGACATCTTCGTGCGCAACCTCTCGGAGAGCACGACCTCCCGGGTGAGCGTGGCCGACTCCACCGGCGCCCAGGCTGATGGCGACTCGTGGGGCCCGTCGATCAGCACTGACGGGCGCTTGGTAGGGTTCGCCTCCGGCGCCTCCAATCTGGTCGCCGACGACGCCAACGGCGTTGACGATGTGTTCGTCAACGACTCCGCGACGGGCCACACCCTGCGCTTCAGCGTACCCGGGGACGGCACCGCCGTACCGAGGTTCCGCGATTCGGGTCTCACGCCTGGCGAGCCGGGGATCGGAGAGGCAGATGGCGCCTCCAGCGAGCCGGCCGTCGCCATGTTCGCGGTGACTGACGGGGTTCCCTGCTGCACAGACGGCCGCTGGAACGTGGTGTTCACGTCACAGGCTACCAACCTGGTCCCGGACGACACCAACGACGTCTCTGACGTGTTCATGCGCACGCTCCTGCTTCACCGGAACAACGAATCCTTCCCGAGCGACCTGGGGATGATCTGCTTCGACCGCGGCGGCAGCAGCGGAGAGTGGACCGATCTGAATGGCGAGATCACTATCGACGGCCACGTGGTTCCCATTCTGCCGCCAGAGATCGACAATGCCACGAAGCTCCTGTTGCTGAGTGACGATCTCATCAGCCTCGAGGCAGTGCCGGATCCCGGTTTCAGATTCCTGGCCTGGGACTGCTGCTTCGAACGCACCGGCCTGGTCAGCAACCCGATGGAGCTCCGCGTACCCCGCTGCATAGGCGGCTGGGCGCAGATTGAAGCGATTCCCTACACCTTCACGCTGAACACTGTTGGCGACGGAACGGTCTTTGTCGATTCGGCAGAGGTGGAGGTGCCGTACTCGGCCACCTTCTACTACGGCGACGAGGTCACGATCTCTGCGGCAGCCGCGGTCGGCCGCGTCTTCTCCGGCTGGTCTGGCGACCTCACCGGCAACGTGAACCCGGCCACGATCACCATCACTGGCGATACGGCCATCGTCGCTCACTTCCCGCTCCCAACGGTCTCCCTGCGCGTCGGGGGCGTGGGCAGCGGGACTGTCAAGGTCAACAGCGAAGCCCATGCCCTTCCCTGGAACGAGGTCTTCGACGCGGGCGCGACCGTCACGCTCGAAGCCGTTCCTGCGGCGGGGCAGCTGTTCACCGGCTGGTCGGGCGATGTCACGGGCGACGACAACCCAGTTGAGCTCGTGATGCTCGAGGACGCACACGTGACCGCGAGCTTCAGCACCACCGAGGTGACGCTGACTGTCAACGGCGAGCCCGGTACGAGCGTGAAGGTCAACGGCGTAGCGCACTGGCTCCCGTGGTCGGGTCAGTTCACGTACGGGGCGGCCGTGACTCTCGAAGCGGTCCCAGGGGACTGCAGTCGCTTCGACGGGTGGTCCGGCGCTGTCACCGGGACGACGAACCCGATCATCGTGACCATGGCCGGCAACAAGACAGTCACCGCGAGCTTCAGCTCAATCTCGGTCTTCACGGACATCGGCTGTGAGTTCTGGGCCGCCAGGGAGATCGCTGCCTGCGCGGCTGCCGGGATAGTGGCCGGTTACCTGGATGGGACCTACAAGCCTGACGTCGCCGTCTCCCGCGACCAGATGGCAACCTACATCTCCCGGGCATTGGCTGGCGGCGACGCTCAAGTGCCGAGCGGGCCCGCCGTGCCCAGCTTCCCGGATGTGGCAACTGACTACTGGGCCTACAAATACATAGAGTATGCAAAGGCCCACGACATCGTCACGGGATACCCGGACGGTTGGTATCACCCCGCTGACATCGTGAACCGGGGCCAGATGGCGGTGTTCATCGCCCGCGCCATGGCGGGCGGGGACTCGCACGTCCCGACGCCGATGCCGCCGCCCACCTTCCCGGATGTCACCGGCGGCAATGACTGGGCCTGGTGCTACAAGTACGTCGAGTACGTGGTCGGGCACAGTGTGGTCCAGGGCTATCCCGACGGTAACTACCATCCGGAGTACGAAGTCACCCGCGACCAGATGGCGGTGTTCATCCAGCGCGCTTTCGAGCTGCCCATGTAGGACCAGCCACCTGTGTCGCAACGACAATGACGAGGGCAGGGCCTCCAGGCCCTGCCCTCGTGTTGCCATTAGCAGAGACGCGCTGCTGCTCCAGGATCAGGCTGTGCCCTGCCACCTCTTCAGCTTAGGCATGAAGTGACTGAGGCGGCGAAGCTTCAGGCGCGCACTTCACTGATGATCACTGTTGCTTCCCGCCGAGGAACTCGGCCTCCTGCCACCATCGCTCGCGCCGCCCAGGCGGGCCACGCCTACCACCACAGACCCATCAGTAAGCTCGCACCGCCCATAGCACCAGCGCCCAGAGGATCTCGCTGACCCGGTCGCCCACGATCACACCGATGGCCGCAGGCACCGTCTTCTGGTAGAGGCGCAGGCCGCCATACCGGATGGTCAGGCTCTTGAGCAGCCACCCGATGAACAGGGGCATGTACCACCACTGAGAGCCCCACACGTTGGCGGCGAGATAGCCGACCGGGTGCAGGGGCCACCACCAGAACCGCAGCCGCAGCTCCCCGAGCAGGAATGTCACCGCCATGCCCGCGCCGAGAGCGATGATGCCGGGAGTATTGAGGTGCGTGGGGTTGCTCATCGCCTCGTGCATCTGCGCCCCGCCATTGCGCACCGAGTTCTCCAGCCATCCCTCCGCAGGCAGGATGCTGTAAAAGCCATAGTGGTAGACTCCCGTCAGTTCGACGAACACACCGAGGGCGAGAGCAAAGACGAAACAGCCGACCATAGCCAGCAGCAGGGGGCTCTGGCGAATGCGGGCAGACTCAGAGATCTTGAGGGCATCGAGGGAGGAGCCAGTGATAACCTCGCAGCTCTCCCCCCAGCCTGGGTAGTAGCTCCATCGCGTGGCGATGATGGTCACGAGCTCGGCCGGCCGGTAAATGGCGGTGCCGAACGGATTGAGCATGATCTCGTTGACCGAGAACGGGAAGCCGATGAAGCTCATGCTGTTCTCGGCCCGCAGCCGAGCCCAGACCAGATGGTAGGAGAGTATCAGGCCCACCAGGGCGAGCGCCACGATCAGGCGCGACCCCGCTGCCTGACAGAACAGCACCAGATAGGCCACAGATACCAGCAGGCCCAGCACCACCCAGCGGTAGGCGAGCGGCTCCTCCGGGCCTCGCTCGCGCTCGCCTCTCACGGCCGCCCGCAGGGCGCGCACCACCTGTCTCCGGCCGGTCCACAGCGCCAGCAATGCAAGTGCTATCACCACGCCGCCACCCTGGTAGTAGGGGGCCGGGAAAGTCGGCCCGGACCAGTCCTCGGGCTTCTGAGGGGTAGCGCCGGCGGTGATCGCGAGCACCGTGCAAGCTATCCTGACCAGCCAGAAGAACCAGACCGAGAAAGACAGGTCCTTGGGGATGAGGTAGGCGAGACCTATGCACCAGGGATAGAGTATCAACCAGACATCCCCGACCCCGGTGAGCGGCCCCACCTTCTCGGAGGTGATTAGCCGGTACTCCCCGAGCGAAAGGCTGGGCAGCGATGGGAAGATAGCCGGAAGTCGGTATTGCACGTGCAGCAGAAGAACAACTACGAATCCCATCCAGAAGACGGAACTGGCCGGCAGTAGTCCCGCTCCATGCGGGGCCTCCCGGACGGCCGCCAGCGGCACTTGAGCGATGGGGAAGCTGAGTCGTTCGTTCGTCACCCACTGCTGCCGGAACAGCAGCATCAGACACAGGCTGGCGACGAAGAGCGCGAGGAAGAACGACCCCCAGGCAGCGAGCGGCGTCCACCACGAGGCCCAGGCGACCGGAGTGTCGCCCTGGAAGAATCCCTCGATTGCCGACAGGTCACCGGGGTGGAACCAGCTCGGCACATAGCGAACAAAAGTGGACTCCCACACCGGGGCCGTTCGCACGTAGTATTGCTGGCCCAGCGAGCAAGAGAGGAACCAGAGCATGACGCCGCGTGAGACCAGGGGCGCCCCAATGGTGAGGATGATGTAGATGACCAGCAGCTCTCGCCGGCTCAGTCCACCTTGCCGCCTCGCCAGGAGCTGGTTGACCGCGGTCAGCAGAAAGAGCATGCCCAGCGCGGCGATGGGGGGAACCATCTCCGAGAACCCCCAGGAGACCTTGACCAGCTGCTCCACATAGAACGATGCAGGCGCAAGTGCGACCAGCAGCACGAGGGCGGCCAGGACCGCGCGCCTGGTGACCCCGGAACCTGATCGGCGCTTGTTGATCTGGGCGCTCGGGTTGGGTCGCTCCGGCACTGCCAACGCGGATCTCTTTGATCCTCCTGCCCGCTCCGGCGGCTCCAGAGGCCGTGCCTGGATCGAGCCTTCGGTCTCGCATCTCATCGCAGGTGAGCGCGAGACCGGCCCCGTCACTTCGGCGCCGACCACCCTGGCCCCTTGGCAGAAGTGTCTGCTGTAACCCGAGACGGATCACAGCAGGCCTGCACCCAGAAGGCGGCCCGGGCCGCAGCGCGCCGACCGGGCTCACCCGCAGCCAATATGCAAGCTGCGGAGCACGGGGCGGCGCCGCTCTGCTAGTGGTCCTGGCGGCAGGCCCTCACACCCGCGGAGCGCTTTCCGCAGGTCGTCCACACCGAAGACGACCATGCCCGCTTTCGCTCGCGCGCTCACACTCCCGTAGGCATAGTTGATGTTGACCCCGGCCTTCGCCAGCCTCGCGGAGGCATCCCCGAGCGCGCCCGGCTCATTGGGCAGGTCCAGAGCCAGCACCAACTGCCGCGTGGGCTTCATCCCAGCGCGAGCCAGAGCTCGCGCGGCCTTCGCGCTGTTGTCGGTCACCAACCGCACCAGACCAGTGTCCGTGTTGTCCACGACAGACAGGGCGAGGATGTTCACCTTCGCTCGCCTCAACGCCCCTCCCAACTTCGCGGCCTGCCCCGGCTTGTTCTCGAGGCAGACGGTCAGCTGTGTTGCGCGCGGCATTGCCAATCCCCTCCTTGACTCAGGATGCGCTATCAGTTCGCCGTGCTCGGCGTGTCTCTCCTGTCAACTGGCGCCACCAGGCCGCCTAGCTCCCAGCAATCGCCGCCCAATGGGCCAGGCCCGCAAACACGCGCCTACCTCCCGGTCCCTCTGCAGGATGGCATGCTGTCGAAGGGAAAGACAAAGAGCTGGCCAGATGCGATGCGGCCGGCTGAGGTGGAGGCGCGCGCTGGCAGCATGCGGGCGACTGGCAGAACGCTCGGCCGAAGGTGGCCGCTCAGACGGCCCGCGGATAGCCAGGCGAAGGAGAAGGTCATGACCAAGGCGAGTAAGCTGGCGATAGACGGCGGCAAGCCAGTGAATGACAGGCCGTTCCCGACGTGGCCGCAGTTCGACCCGAAGTGCTACGATGCCGTCGTCGGGATCCTGAAGAGCGGAAAGGTCAACTACTGGACCGGCCCCATCGGCATGCAGTTCGAGCAGGCCTGGGCGGATTGGTGCGGGGCGAAGTACGGGGTTTCGACGTGCAACGGCACGAGCGCGCTGCACACCGCGCTGGCCGGCCTGGGTATTGGGCCTGGCGACGAGGTAATCGTGCCCTCCTACACTTTCATCGCCAGCTCGTTCTCGATCTGTCAGGCCGGAGCGGTGCCGGTCTTTGCCGATGTGGAGAAGGGCAGCCACACCCTTGACCCGGCCGATGTGGAGGCCAAGATCTCGCCGCGGACGCGGGCGATTATGCCGGTGCACCTATACGGCGTGATGTCCAACATGGGGCCGCTGCTGGAGATCGCGAGAAAGCACGAACTCAAGATCGTGGAGGACTGCGCGCAGGCGCACGGCGGAAAGTGGAACGGCAAGAAGGCCGGAACCATCGGGGATGTGGGCGCATTCAGCTTCTGCCAGAGCAAGCACTTCACCACCGGCGGCGAAGGCGGTGCGGTGATCACGGATGATGAGGAAGTGGCCTGGAACTGCCGGTCCTTTCGTGACCACGGGTATGACGTGAAGGAAAGACTGCGGCTGCTCGAGCTGGAGGCGAAGCTCCCATACATACACAATATGGTGGGCTACAACTACCGCATGACCGAGATGCAATCCCAGATCGGCCTGATCGAGCTGGCCCGATTCGACTCCTGGAACCTGAAGAACCGTCGCAGGAACGGCGAGTATCTGACCCGAAGGCTGCAGGGCGTAGAGCAGATCCTGCATCTGCCGCTGGACACGAGCGAGCGAGAGAACGCTTTCTGGCTCTACCCAATCGCGATAGCTGCAGAGCAGTTGACCCAGCCGATGCGGCAGATCGTGGCGGCCTTGAACGCGGAGGGCGTGCCGGCCGGGCCGGTGCTGTGGCCGCAGTGCTATCAGGAGCGCGCCTACCAGGAGCACAATGGCTTCGGCCGGCTGAAGTATCCGTTCCGGTCGCCTGACACGCGCCCCGAGGCGGTTCAATACGACAAGGTGTTCTGCCCGAACGCGGCCTGGTTGGAGGAGCGCACCTTCTGGGTGCCATGCCATCCGGTATACGAGATCGGGCACATGGAGAAGCTCGGAACCGCGATCGAGAAGGTGTTGGGCGCATACCGGAGGTAGGGCAAAGGGCCACAAGGCGGATGACGTGTGCTCTACCGATGAGGGGAGACGACGCTGATGCCCGTCTGGGACCAGCCAGGAAACAAGATCTTCGAGGAATCGCGCTGGGTTGATGTGGCCCTGGAGGCCGACGTGGTGGTCGCCGGTGGCGGACCGGCGGGCCTGGCCGCGGCCATCGGGGCTGCCCGGGCCGGGGCCGATGTGGCCCTGATCGAGCAAGGCGCCTTCCTGGGCGGAGTGGCGACTGGCTCGATGATGGCTGCCCTGGTGGACTCCTCCTCCGCCGCGGGCATAGGGTCGGAGCTGATCGGTCGCCTGGCGGACGCCGGCGGTGCGCCGAGATGGCCCGGCCCACCCGGCCGCTCCGAGACCACACCCTTTGATCCGGAGACATTCAAGAGCGTGGCGCTCGATATGGTCTGCCAGGCCGGCGTCCACCTGATGCTGTACACCACCGCCGTCGGTCCGGCAATCGCGGAGGGCAAAATCCGAGGCGTGATGACAGAGAGCAAGTCCGGGCGGAAGGCGGCGCTGGGAAGGGTGGTGGTTGACTGCACAGGCGATGCCGACATTGCGATTCGCGCTGGCGCTCCCTATATGAAGGGCCGGGAGTCAGACGGGAAGATGCGGCCCTTTGCTCTGCTCTTCCGGCTGGGCGGGCTCGACATTCCCGCTCTCTGGCAGTATGCGCAGGAGCATCCCGATGAGATCCAACCTCAGCATCGCGACGGAACGCGCCTGCGCGTCGGGGACGAGGAGGTGATCACCCGGATCTCAGGCTTCTACCGGCTTGTGGAAGAGGCGAAGAGGCGCGGCGAGTTCCCGCGCGATCTCCACTACTTCCGCCTGGAGAGCCTCTGGGTTAACCGTGGCACGGCCATCTGTAACACCGCCCGCGTGTACGGCGTGGACGGCACTGACAGCAGTGACCTCACCCGGGCAGAGATCGCGGCGCGCAGGCAGGTGGAGAGCCTGGTGGCGTTCGCCCGTCGCTATCTCCCAGGCGGTGAGAACGCGTTCCTGGTTGACGTCGCGCCACGACTGGGGGTGCGGGAGACGCGGCGGATCGTCGGCGAGTACTCGCTCAGCGATGACGACGCCTATGGCAATGTCACCTTCGATGACACTATCCTCGAGATTGACGCCATGCTGGTGGCAGGGCCGCGGCCCGCAAGTCTGGATGTTCATATGCCCGAGCCGATCGAGGGTTCTGAGCAGGATCTGCTGGAACGCTATCCCGACCGGGTGCCGGAGGAGAGGCACCGCGTTCGGGTGCCATACCGCGTGCTGCTTCCTCGCGGGGTGGACAACGTGCTGGTGGCGGGGCGCGCCATTTCGGTCAGCCATATGATAGACAGCTGGACACGTAACATGGTGATATGCATGCGCACCGGCCAGGTCGCTGGCGTTGCTGCTGCTCTTAGTGCAGAGGTGGGAGTGCAGCCGAGAAGCATTGACCTGTCGGAGTTACGAGCTGCCCTGGCGCGACAGGGATTGCGCGAGCTGTGACCATTCGGAGTGATCAGGGGCCTGGAGGCTTTGCGCCTGCCTCGCCATAGGAGCGCAGCGCAGATGACTAGCAAAGAGAGACTGCTGGCGGCAATCCGTTGTGAGGAAGTGGACTACGTTCCCATCAGTATGCACTTCTGGCATGACCCGCGACACGCCCGGGCGAGCTGGCGGAACCAGCGCGAACGCCTCGCTCTCTATCAGAAATGGGGCTGGGACACGACCGCCGGCGTCTCCACTCACGTCAGTCCGTCACCGGAGGTACGCGTCGAGGTCAGCTACGAGACCGCTGATGGCACGGCGATACTCCATCAAACCTGGCACACGCCAGCGGGATCGCTCGAAGAGAAGCTGAAGGTGACTGACGACTGGGATGCGGCCAGGAAGGTAACGCATTACCTGCCGTTTCTGGACGACTTCCGCGCCTCACGCTATCTCGAGGTGCCCGTGAAGGGACCTGAGGACATCCCCGCCCTGGAGTACATCTTCCCCGTGGATAACGCCGACGACACCGACGCGATGGTGCGTGGACACAGGGCCGCGCGGGCGCTGGCAGACGAGTTTCAGGTCCCCCTGTGCGGCGACCACGCCGCCGGGATGGACTGGCTCACCTGGCTCTGGTCCGCGGATGGGGCCGTGCTGCAGGTGATGGACAATCGCCCCCTGGCCAGGAAGGTGCTGGCCGTGATCAACGCGGCCCATCAGCGCCGGCTGGAGCTGCTCCTCGAGCTGGGAGTGGACATGGTCGAGCGCCGCGGCTGGTACGAATCCGCTGACTACTGGAGCCCGGCCATCGTTGATGACCTCGCCAGGCCTGTGCTTGAGGCCGAGATCGAGGCTACTCACCGCTGCGGAGCAGTGCACGTCTATCTGATGGACACAGGGATCGTCCCCCTGCTTCCCATGCTGGCCTCGCTGCCCTTCGACTGCCTGCTGGGGGCAGAGCCGGCTTACGGGAGGCACGATCTGGAGGAGCTTCGCCGGAGGTTGCCTGGAAAATCGCTGTGGAGTGGGATCAGCGGCCCGGAACACCTCGGTCGGGGCACGCCCGAGAGCGTGGAGCGCGCGGTGGAGAGAGCATTCGCGGAATGTGGGAGAATCGGGTTCATACTGGGCGCGGCCGTGGGCATTCGCTACGACTGGCCGGAGGAAAACCTCCTCGCCTGCGAGAGGGCCTGGCGAAGGCTGCGCTGATAGGGCTTCTGTTCGTCGCTGGCTGCGGCCGCTCTCCGGTCGTGGAATCCGGCCCCGCTGTCACGCTGGCGGCGGGTCAGGCCTTTCACCTCACCGATCACTTCCGGGGCGGCCCGGCCCCGGACGGATTGCCGCGAAGCGCGGACGGCCGGTTGCGGGTAGTGCTGGGTGGCGCTCGCCGCCCCGTTCTCTGTGCGCCCGCGCCCTACCTGCTGCGACAGAAACTCTGGCTCCCGGCTGGGGCCATGCTTCGCACCGCCTTCGGAATGGGCCCCGGCAGCTGGCATAAGAGGGGGCCTGCCGTTCGTTTCACGGTCAGCCTGCGGCGGAATGGAGAGTCCACGCGGCTTCTCTCAGAGGAACTCAGCAGGTACCGCGGTGGCGACGCCCCGAACTGGACGCCGAGGACAATGGCATTGCCAGGTGGCGAAATCGAGCTGGAACTCGCCACCGAGGTGGTAGGCAACGCCGATTCGGTCCGCACCGAGGGCGCTGCCGGAGCGCACGCTCTCTGGGTGAACCCTACGGTGTGGGTGCCCGCGGCAGAACCGCGGCCCAATGTCGTGCTGGTGGTGGTTGACGATCTCCGCGCCGATCATCTCGGCTGCTATGGATACGGACGGGACACCAGCCCATTCCTTGACAGCCTGGCCTCAGGCGGCGCTCTCTTCCAGGAAGCTCACTCCCAGGCGACGGCCACGCTGCCCTCCCACCGAGGCCTTCTCACCTCGACCCACCAACTGCTGAGCGCGCTGCGTCACACTACCGAAGGCAAGACATCGCTCAGGCAGCCTTTGACCATGCCGATATCGCTCCAGGGGCAGCTCCGCAAGGCCGGCTACAAGACGCTCGGCTGCGTGGGTGGCGGCTACCTCGACCCGACCTTCGGCTTCGATGCCGACTTCGACTGGTACTGGTCGCCTGCTGATGTAGTGCGGTTGCCGGATCAGATATCCGCGGTCAAGCAGCGGTTACAGAGCACGTCCCCGGAGCCGTTCTTCCTCTTCCTGCATACCTACGAAGTCCACCATTACCGCAAGGGTTGGGGCCACGGGCTGGGTCGGTTCGACCGCGGGTACGCGGGGCGGTTGACCGATACTCACCAGCTCACGGAAGCGCTGTATGAGGATCCCGCAGGTCTTTCCGCGGCCGACCTGCAGTACCTGCGCGACTTGTACGATGGCGAGATCCGCTGCACTGACGAGCAGTTGCAGTCCTTCCTTGGCTGGCTCCTGAAGCAGCCGTGGGCGCAGCACACGATCATCGTCATCACCGCCGACCACGGCGAGGCGTTCGGTGAGCACGGGGAGATGAGGCACGGCGGCGCGCCTTACCGGGAAGTGGTTCGCGTGCCACTGATCCTCTATCGGTCCGACGGCCGCTGGCGAGGTTCGCACATAGACCAACCCGTTTCGTTAGTGGATCTGGCGCCCACGCTGCTGGAGTTGGCCGGCCTCTCACCACCATCAGAGATGGTCGGGGGCACGCTGGCGCCGCTGCTCGATGGCCAGCAGAGTCGGAGCCGGCCCATCTTCTGCGCCAGCCGGCCCGCAGTGATGGCGCGACATGGCCCCCTGTGGTATTTGAGCTGGCGCCGCGAGCGGCCGGAGGAACTCTACGACATCGCCCGGGACCCGGGGCAGCAGCACAACATCGCCGCCTCGTCTCCTCGCGACCTGAGCAGAATGCGCAGCGTGCTGGCGACTCTCACCATGCAGGCTGCGAGTGGATATCGCCTCGTCGCTGCTGGGCCGCGGCAGGGCACGCTTACCATCGAGATGGAGTCATCTTCCGTGTTCAGCTACTGCGACGTGCCCACACTGCGGAGACGAGATGCGATCGAGATTCAGCCGGCAACCTTGGGAGAAGGACGAGAAGGCGGCGCCCCTGCCGGACAGCGCATACGAGTCCGACTGGCAGCGGGCGACGAGCCCCATGTGATTCTGTTCGAGCCGGCCAATCGGCAGGCGACGATCTCGGTGACCGCGCGGCTAGGGCCTACACCGGTCGAGGCCACGCGCTTCCATCTCGGGAAGAGTGGTGCCTGCCCTGCGGCATCCCCGCTCGTCATTGGGTCCGCCGCCAGAGTCGCGCTGGCTTCAGACCGGCCGCCTGTTCCATCCAGCCCTGAGACCTGGGGCCTGTGGCTGTGGCTGCCGGCCGCCGCAGCCGAGGCCGAAGGGCCTGCCCTGAGCGAGGCCGAAGGGTCGCGGGGGCTCACACCAGAGAAACTGCCGGAGAGTGTGGAGAAGCAGCTCAGATCGCTGGGCTACCTGCGTTAGCAAGGGATAGTGTTCTGGGCAGGCAGTCCGGTTGCTCAGGGGATGCAGCTCTCGACGGGCTCCGCCGCTTCCGTAACCCCCTCGGCGGGCTGCTGGTCTGCCTCCTCTGGGCCGCTAGCCTGAACCTCTCCGTGCCGCAGGGAACGCTGATAGGCCAGCGCCGTCTGCAACTCTGCCATGCTGACCAGTCCCATGTCCAGCAGGATCCCACCGAGAAGCTGCTTACCCTCCCCTTGCGCGCGCTGTCGCTCCAGGGCCTTCTCCAGTTGGTCCTCTGTGATCAGCCCGTACTTGTACACGAGCAGCGCTCCCACCATAGGAATGGGCTGCTCCTGGACAGGAGAGACTTCGCCCCCTCCGGCCGCGCTTGCAGACTGCCCGCGCGCATACAGCGCGTATACTCCGGGCAGGCTCAAGGCAGCGCCGACAACGATGGCCAGCATTCCCACCAGCCATGACGGTCCACCGGAGTGGGCGCGAGCATGGGCGTAAAGCACCCCACCCTCAGCAACCAGGGCCAGGCCGACGACCAGTCGCAGCCACGTGACGATCAGCCAGGCCAAGCCCTTGCCGCACCCCCGAGGGGTGCCCCGAACTGCCTCTTGTCTGGAATCAGCTTCTGTCATGGTCGCTCTCCCGTTAGCACACCGCTGGCCCTGCCGTGGGCCAGAGCAGCGGCAACACCGGCCGGCGCACCGGCGCCAGCCGCGGCGGCAACCACCAAGACATGGTATTCCATACTCTGCGCCCCGTGTCGTGTACCAGGGGACATTTGCGGGAGGCCGGCGGCGACAACCCTCGGCTCTGCTGTAGAGCGTCTCTAGGGGGTCCTGCAGGCTCCCGGGACCGCCCGCCGGGCGTGGCGGCGGGCAGAGGGAGGGTCCTGTCTTTGTCTCTTCCTCTTACCGGCTCCTTCCCCGAAGCAGGCGCCTCAGCCATAGGTACAGCCGGAGGGGCCAGCGCGAGTAGACGCGTCCCAGCTGCCGCGATAGCTGCTCGTTCCGCTGTGATAGCTCGAGCGTTCGCTGCGAGAGCTCCTCTACCCGGGTCCTCAGTTTCATGACATTGATGCCCAGCGCCCGCATGGCTTCGATCTCGGCTTCCGTCGCGTACCGCCGGTCCCACCACATGGGCTGCACCGCCGGCGCGTCGGGCGGCAATCGGCGCCTGGCCGCCGGTATCATCAAGGCCTGGCGCAGGTGGGCCGAGTTCAGATAGTCTATCGGGGGAGCCGGGATATGCTGGCAGAAATGCAGCAGGCCGAGCTCGATGTTCAACATGTGGCACAGCAGGCGGCCCGGCTTGGGACGTTCCGCCGTGAACATGCTCCGCACCTGGTCGGCCTCGTGCGAAAACCCGGGCCACCGGCGCCGCACATCCGTAGGAAGCTCACCCTCCAGAGAGCTAAGGCAGAGCCGCGGCACGCCCTGCCGCACCTCGAACTCGCGACCGCAGTGACGGCATCTCAGGCCAGGCCCGACCTCCTCCAGGCCGGCCACGCAGACCGGGCAGGCCAACCTCTCCCGCAGCACTGGGGCCAGTTCGTCCGGGCCCTGCGTCACTGGCTGGCCTGGCATGACCTTCTGGGACAAGATCGCGTCCAGCAAGCGCGGGTCACCTGGTTCCGCGGCGTCCACCAGTGGAGCAGCGCCCTCCGCTTGATCACGAGGATACCGTGGTCAGCGGCCGTCGGCTCACCCACACGCGTCATCTCCAGCACGAGCCCCCGGATCTCGTCGGAGAGGGCCTCCTGACCCGTCAGGATGAGCTCGGCACAGCGCTCTGTAATCACTGCCTGACGCTCCCACGCCACTGAGTCGCCCAGCACCAACGCGGAATCCTCGGGCAGGAACCAGTTGACCTCAGCATGCGGCTGCTCCCTGTCCACGAGCAGCAAGTGGATCTCGCGCTGGCGGGGGAGGCTGCACACTTGCTCCGTACTGAAAACTGCGTAGCGCCTGGCGACGCGGGCGGCCTCGCACATGACCGCGACCGGGTCCGATACGTGCTCCAGCACTTCGCAGCAGAGGACCACGTCGAAGGCCTCGTCCTGGTATGGCAGCAGGCGAGCGTCGCACATCACGGCCGGAAGGCCAAAGAACTCGCGTGCGCGGAGATCGGCCTCGAACGAGACATCCGAGGTGACGGCAGTGGCCGCCAGCAGCCGCCGAGCCAGATTCGCGTGATAGCCCTCTGCCCCCCCGACATCCAGGAGGGTATCGAATCGCATCTGGCTCAGGCGACGGAAGATGCTGTAGGTTCGCGCCAAGCGAACTGCGTGATTGGGTTCCGAATGAGCACATCCGATGCCGTATATCGGCTCATGGGCGAAGTACCGGCCATCGGCGAGGCCGGCGCGGTACCGATGGTCGAGCCACCGCACGTTTTCCTGCGTACGCCTGTCCATGTTGCAGACTTCCTGCTTGCGCCTATCCTCGACCACGCTCTCCGGCAGTGCGCGCTCGCCATCCTTTGCTGGGGGAGATCCTGGGATAGCGGCGAAAAGGCATGCGCTTGGCACTTTCGGTGCGCGGCAAGGCGCGCGGAACAGCGTGCCTGCCGGGGGAAGGAGCGATGATGCCTGCCGTCAAGAAGCTCACCGTGCGGGGCTACCTGCTTCACCTCACACACTATGACCCGCGCTGGTATCAGAGAAAGCCGCGGGAGAAGCCTTTCGATCTGGAGGTAGCTCTGGAGGTGGTTGACCTGCTGGGAGCCGAGGGCTTCAATGTCCTGGTGGTTGACTGCGCCGACGCCGTCCGGTACCAGTCCCACCCGGAGCTGGCTCGGCGGTACACTGTGCCCATGAAGCGGCTGGAGACCCTGGCCTCAGCAGCGCGCGAGCGCGGGCTCGACGTGGTCCCGAAGTTGAACTTCTCCCGCAGCGCCGGCGTCCACCATCACAATGACTGGACGTTGGGGCCCGGCGAAGCCTGGCATGCGCACTTCGATGACCAGCCCTACTGGAAGAAGACCTTCGAGGTCATTGACGAGCTCATTGGCGTCTGTCGTCCGAAGCGCTTCTTCCACGTCGGTATGGACGAGGATCACGACCGGTCCTACAGCCAGTACATCGAGGCCATCAAGACACTCCGCGCCGGGCTGAAGAAGCGGAAGCTGCGGACGCTGATCTGGAATGACACTGGGATCGAGTACGCCAGTGGGATGATCCACGCCGAGAAATCGCTGACCGCCGAGATGGCCATCCCCCGCGATATCGTGCAGGTGCTGTGGCGCTATGATGCGGTGCCGACCGCGTCCCTCCGGCGCCTGGGCAAGCAGGGATGCGAGCTGTGGGGCGCCCCCGGCTGGAGGCGGCCAGCGCAGGCCACCGCGTTCCGGGATGCCATCCTGCGCGTCGGGGGCAAGGGCCTGCTCGATGACGACGTGGACGCCCTGCCGTCGGCCCAACCGCCGACGGCTGCTGGAAGGCATTCGCCTGCTGGGCCCCATCTACCGAGGGGAGGTCTGACGGCCCGGAGCTGCCGCCCCCGCAGCCGGCCGGGGCAGCGCACCGGTCCCATGTCGGCAGGGGGGCCCGGCGGCTTCCTCAGTGGGTTCGGGGCCGCCAATCTTCCTCGGCCGGGCGGCAGGTTTCGGGCCGCTCTCAGCGAAGTGCCAGCGCAGGGCAGTCTAGCCGAGTCCCATGCCGTGGCGCCTGGCTTGTGTCGAGGGGAAAGTCCTGTCGTGAGGCTGCTCAGGACTACTGGCTACCGGGTCGTTGGCGGGCCTTGCCAAGCAAGAGGTGGGCGAGGCATTGGCAGTGGGCCCACCAGACGGTGTCGTGACTGCTCCCAGGCCGCCTCGGGAGCAGTGGGTAGCTTTCGGCCGGAACGTGGCTTGCTCCCCCCACTCCCTGCAACATCCGCCAGTTCCCCCGCGTTGGGAGCCACGCGCACACTCTGTCCATCTATAGGCGCGGCTTCGGGAACTCGGCGTTAGGCCGGTAAGGAGTGCACAGCGATGGACGAAGATGCAGTGGTGGCTGCGATCCTCACGGCTGGTGTCCTGATCCGGATGCCGGGAACGGGATCCATCTCGGGAGCGCCAGAACGCGATCGCGGGGCCCGGGCAGCCGAGGCCGTAGAATCCTACTGCGAAGTGCTGGCAGCGCTCAAGCTGGCGAAGAAGGCAGGCGCGACCCAGGTTGAGCCGGGCTGATCGCGATCATCCAGCGCAAGGCAAGTCAGAACCCTGGAGGCAAGGAGGGAAGGGGGATGAAAAAGGTCCTGGTGGTGGATGACGACCCGGCTGTGGCGCGCCTGATCGGGGCCGCGCTGGAGCAGACCGATGTGGCTCACACTCTCGATTACTGCAGCGACGGTGGGCAGGGCCGCATCAAGGCCGTCGCGGGCGGGTACGACCTGATCACGCTCGACCTGGCGATGCCGCTGATGGGGGGGATGGAGGCCCTGGAGGAGTTGAAGCGGAACCCGAAGTCGGCGCGCATCCCAGTGGTAGTGGTGACGGCGCTGCAGGGCCGCGATCTTCACGAGCAGGCAAAAGCGCTCGGTGCGACTGCGGTAGTCACAAAGCCGTTCGAGCTTTGGGAGCTGGTGGACATCTTCCGCCTCGTGTTCGCAGGCGACAAACTGCGTCCCCGCGACGCCACCGACTCGGATCTCGGCCCCCTGGCTGGGACTTGATGTGCGCTGGAGGCCACCCTGTTCTCGGATCAGAGATGGCGGCGATGCTTGGGCGGTTGGGGTGACAGGGTGAAGAGGCGCGGGCCCAGCGGCTGAGAAAAGCCGGGCCAGTGGAGTGAATCGCGGCCATTGGGAGGCGATGGGGGGCCAAAGGAGGGGAGGGCGAGATGGGCGTCACCAAGATCGGGGATTACACCGTCACCCGTGAGCTGGGGCAGGGAGGCATGGGCAGAGTGTTTCAGGCTCTCTCGCCCCAGGGGGCGACGGTCGCGGTTAAGACCATGCTGCTCGGCCAAGGGCTGAACCCCCGCACCCGGTGGGAAACGGTGGAGCGTTTCCAGCGGGAGGCGCGCGCCGCTCGCTCTCTGGTACACCCGGACATCGTGCAGGTGCTGGATATTGGGGCCAATCAAGACACTTTCTTTATCGTGATGGAGTTCCTGGACGGGCAGAGCATACGGGAACTGCTCAACACCGCCGGAGCCGTTGGCGTGGAGCGAGGCGTCCAGATCATGACCGCGGCCTGCGAGGCCCTCTCCTATGCTCACGACCAGGGCATCATCCACCGCGACATCAAGCCCGAGAACATCATGGTGCTGCGGGACGGCGCGGTCAAGCTGACGGATTTCGGCCTGGCCTCGATCCTGACCGAGAAGAGCGTTACCCAGACCGGGACCGTGATGGGCACCTTCGCCTACATGTCACCGGAGCAGGTACGGGGGGAGAAGGTCGATGCCAGGACCGACATCTTCTCTCTCGGCTCCACCTTCTACGAGATGCTTACCGGTCGTCAGCCCTTCCCGGGCGAGACCGCGGCGGTGGTCCTGAACAGCATCCTCAAGCAGGACCCGCCTCCGGTGCCAGGGCTCCCGGCTCACATCTCACGTGTCGTCAACAAGTGCCTCCGCAAACAGCCGGACTACCGGTTCCAGAAAGCACGCGAGATCATCGCCGGCCTCCGCACCACGGAGGCGACAGTCGCGCCCACGGGGACGGCGGTCCTGCCCGGCAGGGCCGGGGCCAGCTCGCAGGCCGTGGATGTCTCGCCTCCTGTGCAGGTATCGCTGACCGCGCCTCCTCCGGTGTTTCGGTGCTCGAAGTGTGCAGAGCCCATGAGCCGCACCGCCCCCTCCTGCTGGAAGTGCGGGACGCCCAACTCCCTTATCGCCATGCGCACCCAGCAGCTGAAGCGACAGCAGCAGATCGAGCAAGCGCTCAAGGGCTTCGGAGGCACTTCGAACAAAGGCAGCCGGTGGAGAAAGCGGAAGTAGCGCGACCCCGCCGCGTTGAGATCACGTCACCGGAAGAGAGAAGCAGAACCGCGAACCGCGGCCCGGTTCGCTTTCCACCCAGATGCTGCCGCCGTGGGCCTCCACCGCCATTCGGCAGAACGCCAGGCCCAGGCCCACCGAGACCTGCTCGGCGGATTTGGCGCCCGCGACCTGGACGAACTTGTCGAAGATGCGAGCTTGATGCTCGCGGGAGATTCCCGGTCCTTCGTCCTGCACGCTGATCACGATGCGCTTGTTCTCCTGCTCGAACGTCGCGCTCACCGCAAGCGCGCTGTTGCGAGGAGAGAACTTGGCAGCATTCCCTACCAGATTGACGATGATCCGCCTGAACAACTCACAGTCGCCCAGCACCGGGGGAAGATCCCTGGGAGCCGCGGTCTCCAGGCGCATGTCTTTCTCGCGGAGCTGGTAGCTCACCAGCGCCAGGGAGCGCTCAATCTCCTCCGCCACCTGCAACGGCTCTCGCTCCAGGGCGAGCTGCCCGGCCTCCATCTTCGCCACATCGAGGATGGCAGCGATGAGCACGGAAAGCCACTTGCTGCTGGAGAACGCGATCTCCACGAACTCCCGCTGGCGATCTTCCAGGGGCTCGCGAGACAGCAGGTCGAGAAAGCCCATGATACTGGTCAACGGCCCGTTGAGGTCGTGGGTGATCATAGCCGAGAGATCCTGCAGCAAGCGGTTCCTGTGCTCGGCCTCGCGCAGCTCCGACCCGACAATGGCCAGCGCCGCGCGGCCCGCGATGAGGCCGAGCCGCTCCAAGTCGCCCTCGGTGAAGCGTGCCTTCGGCCCTCTGATGTCCACCTGGATGAGCCCCACGGTCTCGTCGCCGGTCCACAGGGGCGCGCATATGCTGGAGCTGATACCGGCGGCGACCACGCTCTGGGAATCCGCAAACTCCGCGGGAACATCCTTGAACAGGAGCGACTTGCCCTCGCTCACCACCCGCCCCGCCACCGACGTGCTGACCGGGATCTCTTCCGCCGCCCTCCCCTCCTCGCCGCGCACCCTGGCCACTTGGCGCCTGGGCCGTTTCGTCTTCTTGTCCACCAGCAGGATGATGGCATGGGTGGCCTGAGGGAAGCCGCTGAGGATCATATCCAGGATCACGTCCAGGGTCTGCTCGGGATCGAAAGCCAGCCCGATCTGTCGCTCGAACTGGTAGGCGTCGGCCAGCCCACCGAGGCTAGCGAGCTGCCGCTCTCTGGCGCCGAGCAGGTCGGCGAGACTGCGAGTAGCGACCACGGTGGGCTCGGCAACGGCCTGCACCACCTCGGCCGCCTCAAACCGAAGCACGGTCTGGCCCACCAGCAGCAGGTCTCCTGACGCGACCTCTACTTCCGGGCTCTGCCGATCCAGCGCGGTCCGGACACCTGCTCGTTCCATGACCGAGCCATTGCTGCTGCCCAGATCTCGGTAGAACCACCGACCATTGGTGGAGGAAAGCCGCCCGTGGTGGCGCGAGACGAACGGATCGGTCAGCCGAACCTCGTTGTCGGAAGCGGTGCCGATGCTGACAGGCGCTTCCCTGGAGACGAAGATCTCGGACTTATCCTTGCCCTCCAGCACAGTTAAGCGCAGCATGCTGGCGCCTCGGCCTCCGATCGTCCGCCCAGGAGCTAGGCGTGGTGCACCGCTCGGCACGGCCTACACAGGTCCCACCTGCAGTTTCTGCGGCCGACCAGGCTCCCCTGCTCGCCGTCGCCCCCAGGCCTGTCCGCCTCTGGCGGGCCCATCCTCCCCTCTGGCCGGCTTGTCCGCCTCCGGCGGGCAGGATTTGCTGCCCTCAAGCCGAATCCAACATGGAAGAGGGCAACATGAGGTCACGCGCGCGCAGGACCGTGATCCTTATCGCCATCCTCCTGGGGGTGGGGGCGGTCGTAGCCGGTGTGCTGAGCGACGGCCGCGCCCTGGTGGGGCAGCGTGAGGGAGCGCCGCCAGCAGCATCCTCGCAGGCCACAGCAACCACGCGCCGGTCGCCGGCAGTGGCGGGGATGTTTTACCCCGCCAGTGCGGCGGACCTGCAAGCGGAAGTGACGCGTCGCCTCGACCAGGCGACCGCAACGCCCCCTGCTGGCGAACTGATGGCGCTGATTGTGCCCCATGCCGGCTACAGCTACAGCGCCGGCGTCGCCGCCTACGCCTACCGCCAGCTCCGCTCCCACCACTTCGATAAGGTGGTCGTGATCGGTCCCAGCCACCATGTGGGCTTCGGTGGGGCCGCGCTCTCCGGGGAGGAGGAATGGGATACTCCGCTGGGGCCGGTGGCGATTGACCGTGCCGCCGGCGAGGAGCTGACCAAGCTCGATCCTGATGCCCGAGTGTTGGAGCAGGCCCACGCGCCGGAGCATTCCATCGAGGTCCAGCTTCCCTTCCTGCAAGCTACGCTCGGCAACTTCAAGCTTGTGCCCATCCTGATGGCCGACTTCTCGGAAGGGAACTGTCGGGCGCTCTCCCGCGCGCTGGCCGAGTGGGCACGGGGCCGCTCGGTGCTGCTCATCGCCAGCTCGGACATGTCGCACTACCCCAGCTACGATGATGCCGTGCGCGTTGATAAGGAGACGCTGAAGGCCATCCAGACCCTGGACGCCGGTAGCGTGGCAGCGACCACGCGGAAGCTGATGGCCGCGGGCACAGCCGGTCTGGCCACCTGTCTCTGCGGTGAGGGGCCGGTGGAGACAGTGCTGATGGCCGCCCGCCTGCTGGGCGCAGACAAAGCGAAGGTGCTCCGCTATGGGAACTCCGGCGACATCCCGGGCACTCCGCGGGATCGGGTGGTCGGCTACGGTGCGGTGGCGATCTACCGGAGCGCTGGCGCGGGCACGCCCGCCACAGGGCCGGCGGACAAGCCGAAGGCGCGAGGGGGGACCGCCGAGTTGAGTCAGGGTCAGCAGCAGCGACTGCTGTCCCTGGCGCGCGCGACGATTCAGCGATATGTCGCCACGGGCAAGTCACCGGAGGCTGCCGAGGCCGATCTCGCTTTCCAGCGGCCCGCGGCCGCCTTCGTGACGCTGAAGAAGGCAGGCGCTCTGCGAGGCTGCATCGGGAGCCTCGAGCCGACTCTGCCCCTCTGGTCCGAGGTGCGGGACAAAGCGATTTCCGCCGCCACTCGGGATCCGCGCTTCCGCCCCGTCACTCCCGAGGAGCTGGCCGACCTGGAGATCGAGATCTCGGTCTTGTCGCCATTGCGGAGAGTGAAGAGCGCCGATGAGATCGAGCTGCGGAAGCACGGCGTGGTGGTGGCGGCGGATGGCCGCCGGGGGGTATTCCTCCCCCAGGTCGCGGAGGAGACAGGCTGGAGCCGAGACGAGTTCCTGAGCCATCTCTGCTCCGAGAAGGCTGGACTGCCCCCTGATGCCTGGAGACGCGGCGCCGACCTCTACGTGTTCACAGTGCAGTCCTTCTCCTCTCCCGCACCCAGAGAGCAGTCACGTGGCAAGCCATCGGGGAAGTGATCCCCAACCTCCGCAGCAGCCGCTCCGGTCGGATGGCAGCCTGAGCCGACGCGATCTGCTGAGAACCGCCGCCGCAGGCGCGGTGACGGCATGGGGCCTGCTGAGGAGCCGCGGCCTGCCTGGCGCGGGGGCCGGCGACGCCGCGGAAGCAAGCCAGACCTGGGAACTGAGAGCCCCTCTGCGCCGGGAGGGCGTGGTCGTGATCGTGCGCAGCCCGCGAGCTATCGGTAGTCGGCGCAAGGCGAACTCGGCCGTGGTCGGGAGCATGGTAGACGCGGGCCTGACGCGGCTGGCGGGCGTTTCCGACCCGGTGCAGGCGTGGCGCCGTTTCTTCGCCCCCAACGATGTGGTCGGCATAAAGGTCAACTGCCTGGGAGCGCCGGCCACTCACACTCACACGGAAGTGACCATGGCGGTGGCCCGAAGTCTGCAGCGAGCCGGACTGCCCGAGCGTAATCTGGTGATCTACGATCGCTCCACTGACGAACTCCGCCGCTCCGGCTATCCGGTCAACACCGGAGCGGGGCTGCAGTGCTATGGCAGCGACCAACGCGGTTACGACCGCGAACCCACGACGGCCGGCGAGGTGGGATCCTGCTTCAGCCGGATCGTCTCCGAGGACTGCACCGCCTTGATCAACCTCCCGCTGCTGAAGGACCACGACGTGGCCGGCGTCAGCATCAGCCTCAAGAACCACTTCGGAAGCATCAACAACCCAAACAAGCTGCATCTCGACCACTGCTGTCCCTATGCCGCCGACGTCAACCTGGCCCCGGTGCTCAGGAAGAAGCAGCGTCTGGTCGTCTGCGACGCGCTGGAGGCGATCTACGACGGTGGCCCTACCTACCGCCCGGCAACCACGCACAGCTACGGAGGGCTGCTGATCGCCACCGACCCGGTGGCTCTGGACCGCGTTGGCTGGCAGATCATCGAGAGCCTGCGGGCAAAAGCGGGGCTGAAGACGCTGCGAGCGGCGGGCCGGGAGCCCCGTTACATCGCGGTGGCCGGCGATTCCCAACATCGGCTCGGCGTATCCGACCTGGGGCGAATCCGGAAGATCGAAGTGACGGTAAGCTGAGGAAAGCGATGCTGCTGACTCGCCGGGATCTGCTCAGACTCGGTGTCGGATGCACGCTTGGCGCCAGCGCGTGGTCCTGTGGGGCGGGCATACCTATGTCCGCCGAGGGCCGATCCCGCAACCTGGCGCCCAGCGCGGGCGATAACCCGAAGTGGACGCACCAGGCTGAGTACTACCGCAAGCTTGGCAAGCAGCGAGTGCGCTGCCTGCTCTGCCCGAGAGAGTGCGAGGTGGGCCCGGCCGAGCGCGGCTTCTGCGGCGTGCGGGAGAACCGGGAGGGCGAGTACTACACTCTGGTCTACGGACGGGCCGCCTCGGTCAACGTTGACCCCATCGAGAAGAAGCCGCTCTTCCACGTGAAGCCCGGCAGCCCGGTCTTCTCCTTCGCCACCGCAGGCTGCAACCTGGCCTGCAAGAACTGCCAGAACTGGCAGCTGTCGCAGTCCCGCCCGGAGCAGGTGCCCGCGGTTGATCTGCCTCCCGCCAAGCTGGTGGAGGCCGCTCGCGATCAAGGCTGCACTCTGATCGCCGGCACCTACTCCGAGCCGATAGTCTTCGCTGAGTACATGTTGGCCGTCGCCAGGGAGGGGAACAAGCGCGGGGTTCGCTCCACCATGATCAGCGCGGGCTACATCAGCCGTCAGCCTTTGGTTGACCTCTGCCGGGAGCTGGCCGCCGTCAAGATTGATCTCAAGTCCATGCGAGATGGCTTCTACCGCGACAACTGCGCCGGCACCCTGAAACCGGTGCTGGACAGCATCGAGCTGATCAGGAAGCAGAAGGTGTGGCTCGAGATCGTGTACCTGGTGGTGCCGACCCTCAACGACAGCGAGCGAGAGATTCGGGACCTGGCGCGCTGGGTGAAAGGTCACGTTGGCACTGACGTTCCCCTGCACTTCAGCCGCTTCTACCCGCAGTATCGCCTGAAGAACCTGCCTCCGACTCCCTACGAGACGCTCTCTCGCTGCTACCAGATCGCCCGCGCCGAGGGGCTGCACTACGTCTACGTGGGCAACGTCCCCGGCAGTCCGGCGGAGAGCACCTACTGCCCGAAGTGCGGTAAGCGGCTCGTCCATCGCGAGGGATATCGCGTGAGTGAGATCCGCATCAAGCGCGGGCGGTGCCAGTATTGCCAACAGATCATCCCGGGCCTGTGGTCTTGAGCGCAGACGCACGGAGACGGCGTCTCCCGCTTCCGGCTCGCCTGCTCTTTGCCTGCCTGGTGATGGGCCTCACCGCCCTGATGGCCCAGGTCGTCCTGACCCGGGAGCTCCTCGGGCTCTTCTACGGCAACGAGCTCTCCATCGCCCTGGTGCTCGCCGTCTGGCTAGTCGCGGTGGCCGCCGGAAGCGCGGTCGGGGCTCGATTCGGGCAGCGCTTGCACACACCCGAGCGCGCCTTCGGATGGTCCCAGGCGGCGATGGCCGGTCTGCTCCCTGTCTCTCTTGCCCTGGCGCGGCGAGTGCAGCCAGGCAGCCCAGCCCCGGGACAGGTGCTCGGCCCCGGAGCGATGTTGCTCGCCTCGCTCGAGACCCTGGCGCCGGTCTGCTTGCTGGCAGGAGTTCAGTTCGTGCTGGCGGCGCGCGCCGCAGCCGACCAGCGGAGAACCAGCGCCGCCTCCGCAGTCTCCGGTGTGGCGGCCGTCTATGCCCTCGAGGCCGCGGGGGCGGTGATCGGCGGGGTCGTCTTCCCGGTCTGGTTCGCCCAGCATGCGGGTCCGTTCTTCACGCTCTCAGCGCTCGGTCTGCTGAACCTGGCCTCAGCTGCTCTCCTGCTCCGGTCTTCTCTCTCGCGCGCCGGACTCCGCTCGCTGGCGCCGGTCTGCCTGCTCGCCGCCGCGCTGCTGGCGCTTGGAGCGACAGCCGGCCGGGTCGAGATGGCGACCCTGCGCGCCAGCCCCCGCTGGGCGAATCTGAACCCGGTCGCCGTTGCCTCCTCCCGTTACGGCGCACTCGTCGTCGCTCGGCAAGCAGGACAGGTGGCCTTTTTCCAGAGCGGTGTGCTGCTGTTCACCTCGCAGGATGACTATGCCAACGAGGTGGCAGTGCATCTTCCCATGCTCGAGCACGCTGACCCGCGCCGGGTGCTGATCATCGGCGGCAACATCGCAGGCCTGGCAGGAGAGGCGCTCAAGCATCCGATCAGCCGGCTGGACTGCGTGGAGCTCGACCCGCGGGTGGTGCAGCTGGCGCGGCAGTGGCTCCCATCCCCATCGCTGCGCCCACTGCAGGATGCTCGCGTTCACCTTCACATCGGTGACGCCCGGCCCTTCGTCCGCGCTGCTGAGGGCAGATATGATGTCATCATCGTCAACCTGCCGGACCCCACCACCGCGGCCCTCAATCGCTTCTACACCGCCGACTTCTTCCAGCAGGCGAAGCGGGCGCTGACTGCCAGCGGCCTCCTTGCCATCGGCCTCACCGGCTCCGAAGCGCAGCTTACCGGCGCGGTTCAGCTCGCGGCTGCCACCACTGACCACACGCTCGCCGCCGTCTGGCCCGACCGGGTGATCGTGCCGGGGGAGCGCATGCTGTTTCTCGCGGCAGCGCACCCAGATGCGCTGACCTCCGACTGGCGCGCCCTCTCCCAGCGCCTCGCCGGCCGCAGGCTCCAGACCAGCTTCGTCAACCAGGCCTGGCTTCAGGACGCGCTGCTTCCCCTCCATGCCGGACTCGCCCGCGCGGCCATCGCACAGGTGGGGGACCTGCGCCTCAACACCGACCTGAACCCCGTCAGCTACTACCACCAGACCCGGATCTGGCTGGATCAGCTCTCGCCCGGCGTCTCGCGGTCGCTGCGCTGGCTCTCCCACCTCTCGGTGTGGTGGGCGCTGGCCTGGTTCGCGCTCGCCGCGCTGCTGGTGACTCTCACCCGCGGTCGAGTGCGGAAGGCCGCGGCCATTCTCTTCGCCACCGCGGCCATCGGCGGGTTCGGGTTGATCACGGAGGTGCTCGCCCTGCTCGCCTTCCAGAGCGCCTGCGGTTACCTCTACCAGGCGCTGGCGATCTTGATGGCCGCCTTCATGGCCGGTCTGGCGGCCGGCGCCGCCGTGTTGGGCAGGCACAGCGCTGACCGCGTCGCTTGCAGCCGCTTGCTGGCCATGATTCTGGCGGCGGCGGCTGGGCTCTGCCTCGCGCTGCCCTGGGTATTCCGCGCCCTTCTGCGCGCTCCTGGGCTGGCCGGGACAGGCCTCGGCCTGATCTTGATGCTCGCCGGGTTTCTGGTCGGAGCAGCCTTCCCCCTCCTCACTGCGCTCTACGGCCGCGAGCAGCAGGCCGCGAGAGCCGGTGGTGCGATCTACGCGGCCGACCTGATAGGATCCGCGGGCGCGGCGCTGGTGGCCGGGGTGGCCGCAGTCCCGCTGCTCGGCGTAGCCGGGGTCTCTTACGCCACCGCCATGTGGTTGGCCGCCGCGCTGGCGCTGATTGCCGTCTCCTTGCAGCGGTAAGTGCCCTCGTCGCCGTTCGACAGACCGCGTGGGGTGTCATCGTTCCGTCCGGGTCCGCCGCGTATGCCTCTGCTGCCATGCCGCCCCGGAAACGGCCGCCCGAGTAGTGGCGCGGGTTTGTCGGGAACGAAGCGAGCGACAACCTGCGTAAGAGGCGGCCAGAGGAGGAGCTGACGCGCTGACGAACTCATGCTGCCGGAGCGATGTTGCTACGGACAGACCGAGGTGATGAGGAGTGAGAGATGCGAAAGCTGCGAGCAATCCAGGTTGGAGTCGCGGGCATCGGGAGCGAGCATCTGCGGTCGCTGCTGGCCAACGACAAGTTTGAGCTGGTCGCGGTGTGCGACGCTTACCCGCGACGGCCGGATGTGAAGGAAGGGCTGGCGAAAGCGAGGCAGGTGGGGATCCCGACGTTCTCCGACTACCGGAAGGCGTTGGGGGAGATGGAGGCCGACGTCGCCATCATCTGCACCCCGCACCATTGGCACGCGCCCATGACCGTCGCGGCGCTGAAGCGAGGCCTACACGTCTTCGTAGAGAAGCCGCCGGCCTCGGCGCCCTCGGACGCGCGGGCGATGCTGGCGGCTCAGAAGCGGGCCCGCAAAGTGGTGGCGGTGGGCTTCGGCCCCACCGCGAGTGCTGGATGCATCGGGCTCAAGCAGCATATCGCGGGGCGACTTGGGGGAGATTCGCGAGGTAGTCGTCGTCCTGAACTGGTATCGGGAAGACTCCTACTACCGCCGCGCCGCCTGGGTGGGGAGGAAACGGGTGGACGGGAAGTGGTGCCGGGACGGCGTGATCTTCAACCAGGGCAGCCACTCGGTGGCAGCCGCGCTGCTGCTGGCCAACACGCACCCCTGGCCGGAGATGTCAGTGGGACGGCGGGCGCATGCCGAGCTGTACCGCGGGCATCCGGTGAAGCGATTGGAGATGGAAGATCTGGCCTGCGCGGTGGTGGAGCTGGGCGGGCACGCCGGCGCGCGGCTCTACCTGTACGCCACCACCTGCAATCCGGCCGGGAACAGCGTCACGTGGGTGAAGGTGTTCGGAGACAAGGGGCAGGCGACGCTGGGCACCGGACGGATCGAGCTGCACAATGGTCGTTCGCTGGCGGTGACGCCCGCGAAGGGCGTGGTGAGCAAGCACGACAACCTCTACCAGGCGATCACTCAGGGCGCCGCACCCTATGCCTCGCTGGCGCAGTCAGTGAAGGTGACAGAAACCATAGACGCCATCTACCGGGGCGCGCGCCACCGCATTCAGCCAGTGCCGTGGAAGGAGCTGGGCCAACTGCCGGAGGTGATCGCCCGGGCGGCGGCCCAGAGATGCTTGTTCAGTCAGGTGACGGACGCTCCTTCGTGGGCGGGCTGAAGGCGGCATGGGCAAGAAGGATGACCTGAGGTCAGCGCTCCAGTGCCGGCAGCCGCAGGGAGCGGTGCCCATCTGGGAGCTCGAGTTTCATCTCTGGGAGGCGGCCTCAGGCCAGCACGTAGTGCTGGGGCACGAGTTCGCGGGGCTTACCGCGGCGGAGCGGGAGCGGGCGCTGCGCAGCAATGCTGAGCTGATCCTGTCCGTCTGCGCGGAGCTGGGTTTCGCCGGGCTGACCCCACCCGGTGGGTTCTGGCAAATCGCTCCCGGCCAACTGGCTTACTGGGTGCTGCCAGAAGAAGCGCGCTGGGAGCAGATCCGCATCCTGAGAAAGCTGGCTCCGCCGGACCTGATGCTGATCAGCGGCGCCGGCGGGGTGCTGACCCCGCCCTCGCAGGGGTACGAGCAGTTCGCCTACCAGTTGTACGACGCGCCAGACGCGGTAGAGGAGATGGCGCGGGAGGCCCGGGATGCCGGGATCGAGACCGCGAAGCGCCTCCGGGACCTCGGAGTGGAGGCGGTCTACTGCGCCGCCGACATCGCGGACAACCACGGTCCCTACTTCACTCCGTCGCAGATGGACAGGTTCGTCCTCCCCTACCTCCACACGTGGGCTGAAGGAGTGAAGGCCTTGGGCCTCTATGCCATCCTGCACAGCGACGGCGATCTGATGCCGGTGATTGACGATCTGGCCGCCAGCGGCCTGAGCGCGCTGCAAGCAGTTGACCCGATCGCTGGCATGGATATCGTGGAGGTCAAGCAGAGAGTGAGAGATCGCCTCTGCCTGTGCGGGAACATTGACTGCGGCTTGCTGCATCTGGGCCCCGCAGACAGGATATACGAGACCACGCGCGACACGCTGGCGGCCTGCAAGCCGGGGGGCGGATTCGTGCTGGGCGCGAGCAACGCGGTCTTCCGCGAGACTCCCATCGAGCACTACCGCGAGATGGTTCGCGCGTGGCGCGACCACGGGCGTTACTGACCGCGGAACGCTACGGCTTCTCAGGTATCTCGCTCTCCTTCACCCCCCTCACGGCCAGCGCCCGCAGCACCAGCGGCGTCGGGCTCCAGTTGAACCCGGCGCCGGATGTTTGCACCGTGCGCACGGGGCGGGCCCCGGCCTCCTCGCTGGCCTCGTCCCAGACCCCGGTCCAGTATCTCCGATCCCGGGGATAGACCCCAAGATGGAACCGTCTCTGAGCCAGATTCGCCAGCAGCCGATCGGCGAATCTTCTTTCCCCGGTCTTGTCGAGGGCATAGGCGAGCAGCAGAAAGTAGCTGTTCACTTGCGGCTCGGTCTCGGCGCAGTAGATGGCGTGCCGGTAGAGCATGTCCCACAGCCGGTCATCTCCTGTGAGGTACTCCAACTCGATCATGGCGTGGATGGCGCCGAAGCCGTGGAGGAACATGAGCCCATGGGTGTCCTCCGGCGGTATTGAGTCGCTGAGGCGGCGGCCGGTCGCCGCCTCGATGGCGAACCCGTGATGAGGCAAGTAGCCATTGGGCGCGATGTACTCGCCGTACGCATGGCAGACTGCCAGCGCTCGCTCCCGCCACACCGCATCACCGGTCATCTCCCACCTGACCAGGAATCCGTAGAGCACGGCTCCGAGGTCGGCCGACTGACCGAGACGGTAATGGAGATAGCGCTCCTCCACCACCGCTTCCATGATGTCTCGACTCCGCAGGTCACCGGTCAGGTAGTAGTAGAAGCGATTGGGCGTCGGCTGGCTGATGCGGATCTCGAAGTCCCCGTCACCCCAGTGGTTGACGTTATGCCGGGTGTGCCCGTAGTACCGGTACGGCCCCCAGTGGAAGATGTCCACATCCTGGTTGTGGCGCGCGCTGATGGCGCCAGCGTCGAAGTAGGGCCGGTATCCGGTGTGAAAGAAGGTCATGAAACAGCCCAGGGCATCCTGGCCCTCGGTGTTGCTCCATCCCCAGCGACCGATGTCGTAGCACCAGCCATCGCGCAGCAGATAGGGGCCATCATCGTGGTACTGGATCGGAGGCCGCCAGGTGTGGCCGATGTCGCCGTAGTCAACCAGCCCGTACCAGGAGAACCGCTGGCGGTTGAAGATGAACCAGTCGCAGATGTCGGTGAGGGTCCGCTCCAGCTTCGGGTAGGACTCATTGTAGGCCGAGAACCGTCCCGCCACGCCGACCTCCGCGTAGTGGCTGGGGTGGCAGAGCGCGATGGGCCTCTCCTGGAATCCCCTTGCCAGCGCTTTCGCCTCCTCGCATCTCAATGATCCTACGTGGAAGGCGAAGACGGCGGTGCTCGTCTTCGCCAGGCCGGTGGCGTAGCCGACGTTGCGCGCCTCGCCCTGGTAGGGCCAGGGGTGGGTGGTCTCGCCGACCTGGGGATACATCCATGGGGAATAGCGCCTGAGATCCAGCGGTGGGGCCTCCGGTGGCCAGAACCAGGCCGTGACCCGCTTCCCATCTGCGTCCAATGAGATCCCCTTGGCGAACTCCTGCCAGAAATCCTGGACGGCCACAGTCAGGCCCCACTCCCGGTTGGAGATGTCGGCCCAGCCGGCCGAGCGCTCGCCTTCCCACATCTCCTGGGCCGGCCCCCCAGAGGCCGGGCACCCCCAGACCACTGCTCTGCTCAGGCTCTCCTGCAACACCTCGCCCGAAGAGATGCCGTCGCCCAGACGTATGGGAGCAGCGTCTCCGGCGAACGCGCACTCCGGCGTCTCCTCCATGCGAAGAGGCAAGCTCAGCCCGGCGGCCTTGAGAAACTCGCCCTGCGGATCGAGGGCGTAGGTGAAGGTGTGCTGCGCTCTGATCCAGGGCTTGCCCGCAAAGGCTTCCAGGCGAAGCGTGAACGGCGACTCCCTGCGATTGCAGTACTTGCCGCGGACCAGCACCACCGCACGCAGCGGCCCGCTGCGCTCGATCCTGAGTTCCTCGATGCACACTTCGGATTCATCCAGGGTGCCGCGGATGTCGTGATCCCCCGTGACATAGCTGTCACTGCGCACGAAGTCGAGCATGCTCCTCCGCCCGCCCTCCTGTCCGACCACCAGCTCGTGGTCTTCGAAGCGGCCGTTCTGGTCGAAGTCAAGCCAGGCGCGATCTATGAACCCGGAGCCGTCGCGATCCACCTCGAAAGCCAGGGGACCGGTCTCCACTCTGATCCCACTCGCGGTCTCATATGCTGTGACGCAGACAGCGGACCGGGGAGACGGCAGGCCCTTCCTCAAGCAGAAGACCGCGCCAGTGCCAGAAGGCAGATCCACTTGCGCATCCAGCAGCGCCCACTTCACGCTGTGGTCGGGCCAGTAGGCCAGCGCTTCCGCCTGGCACGGGACTGGCTGCTGATCCGGCCCCAGCAGGCAGAGATCGGTCACCGCAGTGGCCTCCCCTTGATGCAGCGGCACGCCAATGGTGACCGGCCAGGCCGTGCGTGGCAGGCCCGCGGGCTCGTCTATGCGAAAGATGGCGCCTCCTCCCCTCTCCGTTGCCGCCGGCAGGTCCTCCGGCTTGGTGAACATCACCTGCTGTGGGTCGGGCTCGACCTCCTCTGTGACCCCCGCCGGGATGCTCAACTCGTCGAGCGCCTGGGCCATGCTGTCTTCCCACTGCCCGGAATTCGGCGCCAGAAAGAAGGTATAGGGTTCGCTCAATCGCGCCCCGTCCGCTCCCCGCGGGTCGAGCCGGTGAGCCTGCCGGGGCCAGAACCGGAGCTGGACGGAGCCCGATAGGTCGCCGGTATCGAGGTCAGCAGCTAGGGACGCGGGCGCATGTTGGGCCATCTCGGCAATCCCGTATCCCAGGCCCCAGGAGCGATCCTCAATGTGCATCCACCCCCGCGACCTGGCCCCTCGCCAATGGGTCAGGTTACCAGCGTCCTTGGCGACGGCCTTCCAAAGGCAGCAATCGCGGCGGCCGCTCTGGACCAGGGTCACGAGGTTGAACTCGGGCCAGGGCACCTCGGCGTTCTGTCGGAACCCATACCTGTCGGGCTGGGAAGTGTACCCCTTGATCCCCTGCCACCACCTGATCACTTCCGCCGGCAGCTCCCAGATGCGCTTGTCCACTGCGGCGTGAATGGCGCGCCTCCGGAAGCCTTCCCGGCTGCGATAGTGAAAACGCAGGTCCAGGCCCAGGGCCAGCACCTGGCTGGGCCTGGGTTCCTTGCGCCCCTCCAGAAGCTGGAACACCCCACGCACGACTCCGTCGTCCGTGATCTCCCACTCCAGCCGGTAGGGCCAAACCCCGGCCCAGAAGAACCGGCCCAGCACCACCAGCCGCGACCGGCCCTCTTGCTGCACGGAATCGGTCACCGTGCTCAGGCGATATGGCTCCCCCTGGTACCATGATTCCCGCGCAGCGGGTGCTCTGCCCGCGATCCATTCCGCAGCCGGGATGGTAGGCGCTCTGCCGGGGATCTCCAGCGCCTCGAGCACGAGCCCCTGACCCGGGCCGGTATCGAGCATCTTCTCGTCTTCCGAGAAGACGCCATCCCCATTGAGGTCGTACCACAATGCGGCTGGAACCCCACCGCGCTCCGGGTCGATCCTCAGCTTGAGCCGGCCGGCCGAGATCTCGGGGGCCGTGAGGCTGTCTGTCATGCGATCGCTCCTGTCAAAGCCGCACCAGGTCGCTATCCCCACCCGGGATCATCCGGGAACACGTTCGTGTACTTGACGCTGGTGCGGGGCTGGGCCATCATCTCCGCCACTGTGTCCCGCCAGACCTGGTAGTGTGCGGTTTCCTTGTGCCGGTCGGCATCCTGGGGGGCGCGGTAGACCTCGACGAGAAGGAAGCGCGCGGGGTCATCTAGCTGCTGCAGCACGTCGAACCGCGCCACGCCCGGCTCCGCGATGCTGTGGCGGGCGTTCTCGAGGGTGGCCTGGCGGAACTGCTCCGCAGATTCCGGCCTCACCAGGACATGCACTTGCACGATGAACATGCTGCCCCTCCTCCGCGATGTGCGTTCACTGCGCTCCTGCACTGGACTGTGATTCCAGCCTCCCGCCGCCACTTCCTGTGAGCGACAGCCCGGGCGGCCGCAGGCATTCCACCCCCCGCGCCGAAGAGTGTCCCCGGCCTCGCAACGGCCCCAGAAGGCCGAAACCAGACAACCGGAGGGAGTTCCATGAGCAAACCGCGCGTGGGTGTCCAGCTCATCGTCTACGGAGAGCGGGCGGAGAGCGATCTGCCCGGCGTGCTGTCCGAAGTGGCGGCCGCCGGATATGCCGGCTTCGAGGGCGGACTGCCGGCCGACCAGAAAGAGGTCCAGCAGGTGCAAGCCGCGCTGGCGAAGACCGGCCTTGCCTTCACCGGTGGGCATGCCAGTCTGGAGCAGTTGGAAGACCTGGCCGGGCTGAAAGCGCGCCTCGGCCACATCAAAGCCCTCGGCGGCCGCTATCTGATCTCCTCAGGTGGCGGAGAGACCCTGGACGACTACCTGCGGGCGGCGAAGACCCTCAACCAGGCCGGGCAGCTCTGCCAGGCGGAGGGGATGACGCTCTGCTACCACAACCACCACTGGGAGTTCGCCAAGTTCGGCGCCACCCCCGCCATTCACACCATGATCTCTGCCACCGACCCGAAGCTGGTGAAGCTCTGCCCTGACGTCTACTGGGTGCACGTGGGGGGAGAGAAGCCGGCCGAGTTCGCCGCCCGCTACCAGGATCGCTGCCCCTACTTCCACTTCAAGGACGGGTTGGGCGGGGACCAGGACCGCGACTTCCGCGAGCTGGGCCGGGGAAAGGTTGACCTGCCGGCGGCCTTGCAGGCGGCGCTGGCCTGCAACCCGGACTGGATCGTGGTCGAGCAGGACACCACCCAGCTCACCCCGGCCGAGTCCTGCCGCATCAGCCGGGAATACCTGAGAAGCCTCGGCCTGTAGGGGCGCAGTTCACTGCGCCCTCGGGCGTGATGAATCACGCCCCTACATGCCACCTTGGGCAGGAGCCCGCCCGGGGCGGATGAACTCGCCTCCTGCCCATGCTATAATCCCACCATGCGCATCCCCCCGCAGGAGTTCGAGCGGCTGGTGGCCCAGGCGATCGAGTCGCTGCCGGCCGAGTTCCGCGAGAAGCTGGAGAACGTCGAGGTGATCATCGAGCAGCGATATCCGCCGGGGACGCCGCTGCTTGGCCTCTACTACGG
The DNA here is from genome assembly GCA_963716175.1 of uncultured Armatimonadota bacterium. Lineage (GTDB taxonomy): Bacteria > Armatimonadota > Hebobacteria > Hebobacterales > Hebobacteraceae > MFD04408-11. The sequence goes on from OY970296.1 coordinate 433,424, forward strand.
GGTCCCGCTCACCCAGCGCTCGGTCTGGGCGGCCCACCTCCTCCCCGACCGCATCACCATCTTCCAGGGCCCGATCGAGTCCATCTGCCGCACCCGCGAGGAGATCGTCGCCCAGGTCCGCCGCGTCGTCCTCCACGAGATCGCCCACCACTTCGGCATCTCGGATCAGAGGCTGAGGGAATTGGGGTGTTAACCCTGGGGGCCACCTAAGGGGGCGTGAGGCACGCTTCTGCAGTACTCACCCAATCCCGCCCTGGCGCGCCTGGAGGGACTCGAACCCCCGACACCCAGATCCGAAGTCTGGCGCTCTGATCCAACTGAGCTACAGGCGCGCGGCAAGAGTCTACCATACCTCGGGAGTTACAAACAAGGTGGAGACGAGCGAGGCGGCCTGTGAGGCCTCGCTACTGCTTCGGTTCGATGGGAATCAGCAGGTCAAGCTCTGAGTCCGGGTTGTCCATGCCTTTGAAGCGAGCATCGTAGAGCTGAAGCGAAAAGCTGCGGGCGATCTTGTAGGGCCCCGCGTCCAACCATGCGTTGATCCCGCGGTTCAGCGCATCGTAACCATGGTTGGGTTCACCCAGCCCGGGCCGTTGAGGGAACACCGCATAGAGGCCGGGAGGAAGCGGTTTCACGAACATGTCGTCCGGAACTCCCTCAATCTCGGTGACCTCGACACCCACCATGATGAAATAGGGCGTTCCTTCCGTGTGGCCCTTGGGGTAAACATGCAGCTCCCACCCAGCGCCAGGGATCCTGTGTTTGACCAGGTTCTCGCTCGGCGCGAACCTGTCCCACAAGACCCCGATGTCACCGCCGAATGAGACCATGCCGACCAGGAGTATCTCGCCCTTCTCGACGAGCTTTGGGTCCATCGCACCAGTCCTCCTCGCAGCAAGCACCCGCCGTCCTCCAGATGTCATCCTGAGCGCCAGCGAAGGATCCATTCGAGGGAGAGGCGCCCGCTAGGGCGACCCGCCATCGCCCGGAGGACCGGGCTCCCACGCGACGCGAATGACAGGGTGCGACCTACGCCCCCCTCACCACCTCGATCCCGTTGAACTCGCAGAAGCTCTCCAGGGCGTCGGCGGCGGCCGGGTCGTGAATGAGCACACCGTGGTGGATGATGCCGTGCTCCACCATTTTCTGCTCCCAGTCCATCACGTCGTTGCACTTCACCCAACCGTAGGAGCCGCGGACATCGGGCTTCGTGTCCACCACTTCCCCGCTGCCGATGAACATGGTGAACCAGCCATCGTATTCCACCAGCCGGCAGCAGGTGACGGGACCGGCCTTGAGCTTGAACTCGCGCGTGCCCCAGGAGGGCCGCAGCTGGAGGATGCTGTGCTGCATGATGCAGGGCCGGCAGCCCTCAGCGCAGATGCTGGGAGGCGCGTTGCCGCAGTGCCAGGCCAGCCACACGTTCTTCTTGGTCGGGTGCAGCTCAGTCCAGTCAATAAAATGGGGCGCGGTCTGCCCGAGGCCGGCGGCATAGGCCGCGACCATGCTGGCCGCGCCGTAGACATCCACCTCGCAGGCGCAGAGGATGCCCTGGTCGGTGAGCCGGCCCAGCACCGAGCAGACACAGATGCCATAGCGCTTCTGCACCTGCTCCCAGCAGTTCACCGCCAGCGCGTTCAGCTCTTTCTCTCGCGCCAGGCGGCGGAGGGCCACCTCCATGCGGGCGAGAGTGCTCACATACTCCTTCGCCTCCGGCGGGACATCCGCGGTCTGAGCGATCTCCCTGGCCGCCCTTCTCACCTCGGCCTCCTGGGCCTTGACTGAATCCAGCCGGGCGAAGATGTCGCCCAGGTCAATGGGTACTACGGTCTGGTTGAAATCACGCTGGAGAGAGGCCTCGTCCCACCATACTGACTCGAACTCCTCCGGCCGGGCGCCGAGCTGCCCGATACGAGCGCCGCGGAAGGCCTGAGTGGCGGCGCAGGCGCGCACGAACCGCGCTACCGCCTCTCCGAACACCGGCTCCTCCGGGAAGCAAGTGGGGATGTGCTCGAACAGGATCTCGCGGCGGCGCAGGGCGGAAGTGATCATGAACTGCCCGCACCAGGAGTCGGAGGGACGAGTGCCATCCTCGGCTACCATGCCCTTGGTGGCGAAGTGCAGCACCGGGGTTCCCTTCGGCAGGCCGGCAATCGTGACTCCGACCGCGGAGGTCTCGTGGCCAAAGGTCATGCCGCCCACGATCACGCCCGCGATCTCATTATCCTGGAACAGCTTCAGGGTCTTCCGCGCCTCCGAGAGGTTGCGCACCAGGCCCTTGCCGGTCAGCTTCTCATCCGGCACCACCACCTGGAGGCCGGGGGTTGTCCTCATCACCCTGAGGCACCGCGCCCGCATCTCCGCAGCCCACTTCTCGCCAAACGGCACGCGGTGAGACGGTAGAAAGCCGATCTTCACTTTTCGCATGGAGTTCCTCCTGAGTCCTAGTTTGCTCTTGGGGCGGCGCAGGTTGGGAACCTGCCCTACGGACCTCAGGCCCGCGAGCCGCGCTGGCGGGCCTTGATCCCCCGCAGCCGCTTCATCACGTCATTGCCCCCGCGCCCGAAATGATCGTGGAGCTGCAGGTACTCCCGGAACAGCTCCCCGTAGAGCTCGTGGTTCTTCGCATCAGGCCGATAGACGATATCGCGCACCCCGGCCATATGCTGAATCGCCTGATAGATGCTGTCGTGCCCGCCGCCGGCCTGCCGCGCCGCCACCGCCCCAAACATGGCCGCGCCCAGGGCCGAGGTCTGAGCGGAGCGCGCGAGCTTGATCGAGCGTCCGGTGACATCGGCGAAGATCTGCATCAGCAAGGTGTTCTTCTCCGGCATGCCTCCACAGGCATAGAGCTCATCCACGGGGATGCCGTACTGCTCGAAGTTCTCGATGATCACCCGGGTCCCGAAGGCGATGGACTCGATCAGCGCCCGGTAGATCTCAGGCGGAGTGGTGTCCAGGGTGGCCCCCAACAGCAGGCCCGAGAGGTGAGTATCAACCAGCACCGAGCGGTTGCCGTTCCACCAATCCAGCGCCACCAGCCCGGACTCTCCAGGCCTGAGCTCTCGCGCCCGCGCCTCCAGCTCCTCGTGGGGATCGCGGCCTCCCAGATCCATCGGCGCCCAGTTGCGCACGAACCAGGCCAGGATGTCGCCGGCCCCGGACTGCCCGGCCTCGTAGCCGAAGCGCCCGGGCAGAATGCCATCCTCCACCACCCCGCACATCCCCGCCACCGGCTTCTGCTCCCGGCCCAGCAGCATGTGGCAGATGGAGGTGCCCATGATCATCAGCATCTTGCCCGCCTCACTGATCGCGGCCGCCGGCACCGCCACATGAGCGTCCACCTGGCCCACCGCCACTGGCGTGCCGACACGCAGGCCGGTCAGCTCGGCCATTTCCGGCGTGAGGCCGCCGGCACGCTCCTCCTGAGGAGAGACAGTGCGCAGCATCTTCTGGTCAATCACATGCTCCAGCCGCGGGTCGAGCGCGGCCAGAAACTGATCGCTGACGAAGCCCGTGCGCCTGTCGTAGATCGCCTTATAGCCTGCGGTGCACAGGTTCCGGGTCTCCCGGCCGGCGAGCTGCCAGACGATCCAGTCTGCGCCCTCGATCAGGCGGTCGGCCGCCGCGTACACCTCCGGGGCCTCGTCCAGAATCTGCCAGACCTTGGAGAAGAACCACTCCGAGGAATACTTGCTGCCATAGCGCTGGAGCCAGGACTCGCCCCGCGCTTGGGCGATGGCGTTGATCTTGTCGGCTTCAGGCTGGGCCGCGTGGTGCTTCCAGAGCTTCACCCAGGCGTGGGGGCTGCTGCGCCACTCCGGCTTCAGGCAGAGCGGCGTGCCCTGAGCATCGGTGGGAAGCATGGTGCAGGAGGTGAAGTCAGTGCCGATGCCTACCACCTCCTGGGCCGAGACGCCGGAGGACTTCAGCACCGCCGGGATGGTCTGACGCAGGGCCTCGAGGTAATCGCGGGGGTTCTGCAGCGCCCAATCGGGTGGCAGGGGAGCGCCGCCGGGGAGGCTGCGGTCTATCACGCCATCGGCATAGGAATAGACCGCGGTCCCCACCTCCTCCCCCGTCTGCACATCAACCAGCAGCGCGCGCCCACTCTCGGTGCCGAAGTCCAGACCCAGGGAGTACTTGCGGCGAGACATACCCCTCCTCTGCGGCGGCCGCGCCAGCCTTCAGAAGGTGACAGCTACGCGAATCGCCCCGTCCCCTCTTCGCTCTGCCAGCGCAAACGCCTCTCGCGCCCGCTCCGGCGGGAAGCGATGGGTGAGCAGGGGGCCCAGTGAGATGCGGCCCTCCCCCACCAGGGAGATCGCCTCCGGGAAGTTGCCGTTCTGGCGGCGCACGAAGCGCAAAGTCAACTCGTGCCGCCGGAGCGGGGGAGCGGAGAGCACGTACTCCTCCGCTGAGGGCACTCCGATCACGATCACCTGTCCTGCCGGCCTCGCCATGCCGATGCACTCCTGCAGCGCTTCTCCCGGCCCGGCGGCCTCGAAGGCAATATCCACTCCCCGCCCCTGAGTGGCCCGCAGCACCCGGTCAACCAGATCCCCGCCGCCGGCCGGGAACACTGCGTCCGCGCCCAGGCTCTGGGCGACCGCGAGGCGCTCCGGGATGAGGTCGGCGGCGAAGATCGTTTCTGCGCCTCGCAGCCGTGCCATCTGGAGGGTCAGCAGGCCAATCGCCCCACAGCCCACCACCGCCGCCACCGCCCCGGGCAGGCCGGCGCTCAGCTCTGTGGCATGCACCGCTACGGTCAGGGGCTCGATCAACGGGGCCTCGGTGAGGTCAAGTCTCTCCGGCAGGGGGAAGACCTGGGTCGCGGGCCACGCGAAAAGCTCCTGCATCGCCCCGTGCACAGGCGGGAGGTCCAGGAACCGGACATGCCGACATAAGTGGTAGTTGCCCATCGCGCACATATCGCAGGCCTGGCACGGGGCCGAAGGGTCTACCGTCACCGGCGCTCCTGGCCGGAAGGCGGAACCATTGGGGTCCTCCACGGTGGCGGCCACCTCGTGTCCGGGCACGAAGGGGCCATCCCACTTCACGCCGCCGATGCTTCCCTCAGCCCAGGCGTGGAGATCGGAGCCGCAGACGGTCACCGCGCGGGTGCGCAGCAGCACTTCGCCAGGCCCTGGCCTGGGCTCGGGCAGCTCGCCGAGGCGCAGATCACGGATTCCGTGTTGAAGGACAGCGCGCATGGGTCCTGGCTACCTCGCTTCCAGGGCGCCGCCAGAGGCGGAGCCTAATCCTCGGCCATCTCCTCGAATAGCTCTTTGGGTACGCCGCACACAGGGCACACCCAGTCGTCGGGGACCTCCTCCCAGGGGGTGCCGGCAGGCACGCCGTTGTCCGGGTCTCCGACCAAGGGATCATAGATATAGGGGCAGGCAGTGCATCGCCACTTGGACATCGTTGTCACCTCAGCAGCTACACCTGGTGCTCAGAAGCTATCAGGGGCGAAGGGCGCTGTCAAGGAGGACCAGCAGCCGCCCTGACCGCGACTCTACATGAAGCTCAGGCCTGTATAGTGCGGCCATGGCATAGCGCGCATGCCCGCCAGATGCCCAGGCTTCCCAAAGGTGAGGCGGCAGACCGGGGGAGTCTGCCGCCTCGTGGTGGGGTGGGGTTTGGGGTGGGGTTAGCCTGTTACCTATGTGGACTCGTCGCCGCGAGCCTTTTTCCTAATCCGACAGAGGAGTATAACGGGACCCAGGGCGGCTGTCAAGGGGAGGGCGGAGATTATTCCAGGAAGCCCCCTGGAGGCGAGTTGGACGACGCCTGGCCCGCGGCGCTTGTCAGCGCGCGGCGTCTACGCTATACTTCATCATGGAGAGTTTCGCCAGCCACCGGGCTGCTGCAAGGAGGCGGGCCGCATGGGCGGTCGCAGGCCACTAGCCAAAGCGGGTGGGGGGCCGGACAAGAAGGCCCGGCCGGCCTGGCTGGGCCTGTTGGAGCAGGTCATCGTCCTCGCCGCAGTTGCAGCAGTCCTCAGCCTCACCTACCTGCTTTTCATCCTCATGTCCAACGGGTTGGCCGCGCCGATCATCGCGGGCTCTGCGCTGGAAGCGGTGGAGCGCAATGTCAGCATCGCGCGGCAGGCTTTCCTGTGGGGGCTGTGGGTGTTCGTGATCGCGGCTGGCATCCGGCATTACCGCACAGAGAGCATCGGCTACGCCACCGTCCTGATCGGAGCCGCTTGCTGGCTGTTGTTGCCCGCATTGGTGAGAAGCCATGTTCCCGGCACCAGCGCGCAGGACCTGCTGAACCTCGCCTATGGCATGGTGGAGAGCTTCCAGAGCTCCGGCGCGGCGATGATGGTGCTGGGCTTCCTTCGCGTGGTGATCGGGCGGGTGATCACCATCTCCAGCGCACCGCGGGGAGGGGCCGTTATCCGGGCGCCAGGGTTCGCCTCCGCCATCGCTCAGCTATCCGAGGAGCCAGCCGGCGGGCGGCCCTCGTTGCTGCGCAAGTGCTGGGAACTGCACTTCTGCCGCGGCAGCCTGCGGGTCAACTGCCCCCGCTATCTCGAGCAGAGGGCCTGCTGGAAGGCGCGCTCCGGCTGCTACTGCGATCAGGGGCTGGCCACCCGGCTGCTGAACACCGTCGGCACCAGGGCCAAGGTCCAGGTGGCGGAAGAGATGCAGGCGGTACAGAGCCGCGCCCGGCAGGCTGAGAGGCGGGCAGCGCCCGGTCGGCTGCCGCCGAAGGCGAAGAGGCGAAGGCCGCCCTGTGGAGAGTGCCCCATCTACCTCGATCATCAGAAGTTCAAGTACCGCGTGCTGTCGTGGCTGGCCTATCCGGCCGCGGCCGCCGTCATCGGCCTGGTGATGACACCACTGCGGGACGGATACGAGTGGCTGGACAGCTACGTCGGCAAGAGCCTCTCCTCCACCATGCCGTCAATCCCCTACGCCCGGCCCTTCCAGGAGGCACAGTGGATCTCCGCGGAGAACGCGATCATCCTCATGGTCGGGGTGCTGGTGGCGGCCACCATCCTGCAGTTGACGGAGGTGGCGGTCTTTCGCCTGAAGCTATAGGCCGAGCCTGGGCCTGAGCGATAGCTTGGCGCGCGGCGTCCGCCGCAGGCGGACGCCGCGTTCTGCGGGCGAGCCGGCCGCGGACCGCTCAGTTTCACGAGGGAAGGAGCTTGCGACTGTGGCCTACGAGTTCAGATTGCCGGGAGTGACCCATTTTGGGTGGGGCGCGGTCGAGTGTGTGGGGCAGGAAGCGGCGCGGCTGGGGCGGCGTGCCATGCTGGTGACCGGCCGCTCTGCCATGAAGCGCACCGGGGCGACCGATCGTGTGCTGCGGTTGCTGGCCGCCGCCGGAGTCACCGCTTCGGTCTACGACCAGATCGAGTCTGACCCCAGGGCGACCACCGTAGACCGGGCAGCCGGGATCGCACGGAGCGAATCCTGTGATCTGGTGATCGGGCTGGGAGGGGGCAGCCCGATGGACGCCGCCCGCGCCATCGCCGCCATGGCCCGCCTGCCGGGCTCGATCTACGACTACCTGGATGGCAAGGCCGTGGATCGGCCGGGGCTGCCTCTGATCAACATCGCCACCACCGCTGGCACCGCCAGCGAGATCACCGCGGTCACGGTGATCCTGGACGAGCGCCGACGGCTGAAGATGGGCCTCAAGAGCCCCTTCTGGTTCGCCCAGGCGGCCATCACCGACCCCGAGCTGACCATGACCATGCCGCCCGCGCTCACCGCCGCCACCGGACTCGATGCCCTTACCCATGCCATCGAGTCCTACCTCTCCACCCAGGCCACCCCGCCCAGCGAAGGACTGGCGCTACGAGCCATCGAGCTGGTTGGTGGCCATCTCCGCCAGGCCTTCGGGGATGGCAGCGATCGCGCGGCGCGAGAAGGCATGGCGCTGGCGAGCATGAGCGCCGGGATGGCTTTTGCCAACTCGGGCCTGGGCCTGGTGCATGGCCTGGTGCATCCCATCGGCGCCCGCTTTGGGGTGGCGCACGGGGAGGGCTGTGGGCGGTTGCTGCCTCACGTCATGCGCTTCAACCAGCCCAGGGTGCCCCAGAAGCTGGCGCGCGTCGGGCAGGCCCTGAGCGGCCGTCCTCTGGCCACCGCGGATGACGCGGTCACGGGCGTGGAGTCGCTGCTGCAAGACCTGCAGGTGCCCAGCGGGATCGGCGACCTCCCCATCCCGCCAGAGGAGCTGCCAGCGCTGGCGAAAGACGGCCTGCTGGCCGGCGCGGTGAAGACGAACCCGCGCCCGGCGACCGCGGAAGAAGCGCTGGCCCTGCTGCAAGGGGCAAGCAAGCGGTAGTCCTGCCGGCCGGTTAGCCCTGGCGCCGGCCAGCCAGGCGTGCCAGCAGCTGCTGGGCGCGGGTGTGGTCTGGCTCGATCTCGAGCGCCTGCCGCAGCGCCGCCACCGCCGCCTCAATCCGCCCGGCTCTGGCATGCAGGAGCCCGATCTCGTAGTGCGCATCGGCGAAATCCGGCTGCAGCTCGGCTACCCTGGCGAATTCCTGAAGCGCCAGCTCCTCCATGCCCCCCAGCTTGTAGGCGAGGGCCAGGTTATGGCGGGCGGAGGCATCGCTGGGGTTGGTATCAACCGACCGCCTGGCATCCTGGATCATGCGGTCGAGGGCCTGCGAGCGCAGCGAGGCCCCGCAGTGGGCGCAGAAGTTGGCCCCCTCCTCCACCTTGTAGCCGCAGCTTGGGCATTCCGCCACCATGCACTCTCCCCACGCCTGCGCCGCTCGCGCGGTTTCAGTATAGCCGATGTGCGGCCTCAATGCCAGGCGCGTTGACGCCGGCCGATGAGCGTGTTATCATACCGCGCAGCCGGGGCGTAGCTCAGTTTGGCTAGAGTGCGCGGTTCGGGACCGCGAGGTCGGCAGTTCGAATCTGCCCGCCCCGACGGACATAGACTCGGCAAAGACGCGCCGAAAGAGGGCTCAGGCGCCTCACTGCCTTCTCCGCGGTCTTCCCTGCGGCGACAGCCTCGGAGCAGCAGCGCAAAGCGCCGCGCCATCAAGCGGGGAAGAAGCATGGGCTATGAATGCACGGGCAAGGGGGACGACACCTCGCGCGGCGGCCTGACCAGAGCGCTGGTGCTGGGGCTGCTTGGATCCCTGATGCTGGCGGGATGCGCCCGCACCAAGCCGTCTACCTCCCAGGCCCCCGCCGCCGAGCCCAACGTCTTGATAGCCTACACCTCCTGCGCGCTGGTGCCCGCCATAGAGGGGGTGCGCGCCAGGTTCGAGGCCGCGAACCCCGGCAAGACGGTCAAGATCGAGGGGGGCGAGCCGGTCGCCCTCGTCCACAAGTTGGAAGGCGGGGCCAGCGCCGACCTGTTCATCTGTCTCGGGCGGTCCGAGTTCGGCCTGTTGGAGCGAGAGGGCCTGCTCGAGAGCTCATCGCGGCGAGAGCTGGGCAACTATAAGATAGTGCTAGCTATCCCGGAGAAGAAACCTCCCCTTGCTAGTGCCAAAGACCTGACCTCGGCCCGAGTCAGGTCCATCGTGATGGCGGCGCCCGGTGTCACCTCCCTGGGCACGGACGGCAAGCACGCGCTCGATCGCCTGGGACTGTGGTCCCACCTCCAGGATAAGCTCGTGCTGCGGGCAACCCCACTGGAGGCCGCCCAGAGCCTGGCCAAGGGAGAGGCCGACGCGGGGATACTCTACGATCCCTGCCCCTTGCTCGGGCTGCCTGAGAAGATTCCCCCCCACGCAGTGACTCTGGGGCCATCGCTGAGCGCGCCAGGCGAGCGGCCAGTGTGCATCGAGATCGGGGTGCAGAAACGCAGCCAGAAATGGGGCCTGGCGCAGCAGTTCATCGCCTTCCTCAGAGGCCCGCAGGCCAGGGCTGACCTCGCGGCGGCCGGGATCCCGGTGGAGGAGAAGCCGGGAGGAGAGCCGGCCCCGGCTAATCCGTAGAGGCTATCTCAAGGCCCGGCTAGCGCGCACCGAGCGCAGTCCCGTCAGCTTTGATATAGCCCGATACCGGGTTCTGTTAGAAGCTGTTTCATAACCTTCCCAGGGGAGGTTATGAAACGCGCTCTAGAGCCCCTTAGCTTGCTCGGCGCGCCGCCGCACTTCCCGCCCTGCCACCAGGCCGCTGGCGGCGGCCTGCACCAGGCCCCGGGTCACGCCAGCCCCATCCCCCACCGCGAACAGATCAGCCACCTCGGTCTCGAGCGCCTGGCTGAGACGAGGCCGAGCAGAGTAGAGTTTCACCTCGACCCCATAGAGCAGGGTGTGACGGGAGCCCAGTCCAGGGGCGAAGCGATCGAGCGCCTCCAGCGCCTCCAGGATGCCTGAGAGATAGCGGTGGGGCAGGACGAAGCTGAGGTCGCCGGGAGTAGCGCGGCTGAGGGTGGGCCGCACCACACCGCGGGCAATCCGCTGCTCGGTCGAGCGCCGACCGGAGCGCAGGTCTCCCAGCCGCTGGCAGATCACCCCATCGCTGATCAAGTTGGCTAGCCTGGCCAGATAGCGACCATAGGCGATGGGGTCGTGGAAGGGCTCGGTGAACAGGGTGCTGACCAGGAGCGCAAAGTTCGTGTTGGCGGTGTGCTTGCCGGCATAGCTGTGCCCGTTGACAGTGATGATGCCCTCGGTCTGCTCGGTCACCACTTCACCGTAGGGGCACATGCAGAAGGTGCGGACGCGGTCGTCGAAGCTGCGCGAGTAGAAGATGAGCTTGGATTCGTAGGCGGCGGCGGTAACCTCGGCCAGCGTCTCCGCCGCCACCTCCACTCGCACCCCCACGTCCACCGGGTTGTCCGCCCGCCCCAGGCCCAGGCGCGCCGCCTCCTGCATGAACCATTCCGATCCCTCGCGGCCGGGGGCGGCAATCACATAGTCGGCGCGGTAGCGGCGCCCGGCGCTGGTCTCCACCCCGGTTACCTTGCCGTCCGCAACCCGAAGCTGCGCGATCTCCTCACCGGCGTGGACGTCCACGTTGGCGCCCAGAGAGCAGCGCATCTCGCGCAGCACCATCGGGCACCGGTCTGTGCCCAGGTGCCGAATGCGAGTAGCCACCAGCTCCAGGTCGGCGCGGGTAGCGCGGCGGGCGAGTGCGGCCATGGCGTCCTCGTCCGCGCCATACAGCTCCTGCGGCGCCCCGAAGCGGAGCCACATCTGGTCCACTTCCTCCACCAGAGCGGCCACCTGGGGCCGCGGCAGATAGCTGGCTAGCTGGCCCCCGATCTCGGTGGAGAGCGTTAGCTTTCCATCCGAGAACGCGCCCGCCCCTCCCCAACCGCAGAGCAGCCACTTCGGGTCGCGGGCGGCCTTGCCCGGTTTCCGCCGGGCGATCCGTTCGTCAATGTCGGGGCCCTTGTCGAAGACGCGGACCCGGAGCCCCTTTGCCCCGGAGAGCGCCAGGGCGGCGAAGATGCCGGCCGGCCCGGCGCCCACGATCACCACCTCTCGGCGACGCGGCATCTCAGGCCTCCCCGGTCACTCGCTGGCGCAGCCCGGCGAGCATCTCGTCGGCATTGCGGGCCACCAGCTTCCGCAGCAGCTTCTGGATCAGCGGCCCGATCAGGGGCACGCGGTAGTCGTAGCTGATATCCAGAGACACCCGGGTGCCGCTGCCCTCGGGGATGAAGGTCCACGCGCCCTCGTACCGGTCCCAGTCGCCAGAGAGGGACCGGAACCGACAGCGCAGCGCCTCCTCCTGCCAGATGTCCTCTTCCACCCAGCGGATGACGCGCTTGAACTCCGGCACCAGCCCCACCCATTCGCTCACGGTGCGCCCACCGTCGCGCTCCCGGATGGCCACGCTCTGCACATTTGGCAGAAAGGCAGGGAAGCTCTCCACGTCCTTCGCGACCTCGTACACGCGGCGAGGCGGAGAATCAATGATCACCTCGGAATGCACCTCCGGCACCCGTGCCCCCCTGAAGACGTGATGCGCGCCGCGGCCGCAGCCGCGGCGCAGACTGGGGTGATTCTAGGTCAGCGGGCGAAGAGTGTCAACGTCAGCGACGAGCGCGGCCTGGCGCGGCCCGCGGCCACGCCGGTCCGACCCAGGGCTCAGGCCGCCACCGGATCGGTGAGCAGCCTCTGCACCCGGCGAGCGAGGTCACCGGGCTGGAACGGCTTGCTCATGTAGTCGTCGGCCCCTGCGCTCAGGCAGTCGGCCACAAAATCGCTCCCCGAGTGGGCGCTGACAATGATGATGCGCACCTGGGCGGTGGCCGGGTTGCGCTTGATCTCGGTGCAGACCGGAATCCCGCCCACCTCCGGCATGTTGATGTCGAGGAGCACGAGATCCGGCCGTTCCACCGCCATCAGCTCCAGCGCCAGCCGCCCCTTTTCCGTCTCGAAGATGTCGTACTGCTCACCTGACAGATTCAGGCTGTCCCGCATGAGCTTGCGCGCGAACGGGTCGTCGTCCACGATCATGACCTTCGCCATTTGCCTCCGCTCCTGCCGCACCGGAGCCGACGATCACCTCCGGCCCGGCCTGCTTCACCCGGTACGCTGGCAGCACGAAGCAGATAGCAGCGCCAGCGACCTGGTCCTCCTCCACCCAGATCCTCCCCTGATGCAGCTCGATCAGCGCCCGCGCCACCACCAGCCCCAGCCCCTTCCCGCTCGACCGAGCCAGGGTGAGGTGGTGGTCTGAAGTGTCCGCCAAGGGCGCCAGCTTCTCCTCCTGCGAATCCCATTCCGGCACATGAATGCTCGCCTGTACCTCCTCCTCCCCGTCCCCCCCGGCCCAATCCGGACTGCCACCGGAGCCGAATCGCCCGCCAGCCCCAGGGCGGTGTCCAGGAGGCGAGCCATCACCTGCTCCAGCTCATTGGGATCCCCCCACACGGTGCGAGTGCGGGGCTCGACGGAGATCTGCACGCGCTCCCGCTCTTCAGGATGGTCGAGCTGCAGCAGCGCGGACTCGATCACGTCCGGCAGGTAGACGGCCTCCCGCTTCAGCACCAGCCGGCCTTCGTCAATGCGAGAGATATCCAGCATATCCTCGATCATGCGCGCCAGATGCTGAGACTGCTCGCGGACGATCACCAGGTACTCGCGCTTGCGGTCAGGGTCGAGGCCGCTTTCGTGCTCATAGAGCAGTTGAGTGAAGCCAACGATGGCGGTCAGCGGAGTGCGGAACTCATGGGAGACACGCGACAGGAACTCGCTCTTCGCCGCGATTGCCTCTTGGTAGTACTGGTTGAGGCGTTGGTAGGCGCGCTGCTCCCGCGAGAGCAGCACGAAGAACCCGGCCATCACCGAGGCCGAGATGGTGAAGGTGAGCACCCGCGAGATCACGCTCGTGGTGACGGTCGCCTCGCTGCCTCGCACCAGGCCGATGAGGAGGTAGCTGGCCGCGGACAGCAGACTGGTTCCCACCGCGTCGCGGAAGTTGAGGCGGACGCTGGCGTGTAGGATGGGAAGGTAGTAGAGCAAGTAGTACTCACTGTAGATCCCAGCGTCTGCGTAGATGAGGGCGGTGATGAGCATGATATCCGCCGCCAGCATGGTCAGGGTGGAACGCCGCGGGTCGTACCTGCTCCAGGGCAGGAAACTGCTCACCAGGACATAGGCCGCGCCCACGCTGATCACCAGATCGAAGAGCCGGCTGTGACCCCCATCCTGAGCCCGGGCCATGAGGAAAACAGTGATCAGTATCAGGCAGCGCAGGCCAGCCGCGACCTTTTCCCGCGGCATGCCCCCGGCATTGCGGCGAACTGGCATGATCAGGGCTCCACTTCCTTGGGTGCGGAAGGTTACGTTCGGGTGGGACCGCCACACCAACGCGGCTTATTCCACATTTCCCAGAGGATGTGAGGGGCGGCAGAGGGGCTCAGATGGGCTTGGAATAGCCCAGGCTGACGCGGCACTCCCGGTTCGGGCTGGCGTACTCCCCCCAGGCCAGGCCGCCCTTCAGACTCACCTGCTGCTCGTCGCTCACCTTCAGCGCGTACATCACGGTGAAGCTGGTGCGATTCTGCGCCTTGTCACCGGCCTTCCCGTTCTCCCGGGAGATGCTCGCCTCAATCTGCTCCTGGTCGGAGACCCGCCCCCGCAGCCCTAGCTCCACATCGCGCCGACGCAACGGCGGCCCGCCCAGGCTGTCATCCCCGGTGTAGCGCCCGTGGGCGACCAAGCCCCCCCGGAGTAGAGCGGCGATCTCAACCAGCTCGCGGCGAAGCGGCAGAGGACAGCCTTTGGCCTCGCCGTCCTCGGCCTCCGGGTGTCCCTGGTAGGCCACCTGGACATGATAGCGATTCCTGACCATCAGGCGCTCGGCCCAGCCGATGCTGTGCACCCCGCGGTCTGGGCCCCCGCGCAGTTGCTTCGCCCAGAGCCGCAGCCCGGCGAAGGGCATATCCAACCACGTCGGTCCCTTTGCCATCACGTACTGCTCCGCGTCAGAAAACTGATGGCCACGGGTGATGTTCTCCGCCCACGCCGGCAGCTGGCCCCGAGGCGCATCCAGCGCATACTGGTTAGCAGACCGTTTCACCATCCCCTCCTGCCAGTGCTGTTGCTGCACGCGCCACCGGAATCGCCGGGCCTCATGCTCGAGCGCGGCCTGCTGAACCGAGTCCATTCCGCCCCCAGCCTGGCGGCAAGTCTCCAGGCGAGCGCTCAGCTTGGTCCCAGGGCGGGGGTTGATGGCCAGGGCGTAGCTGGACTTCGTCCTCGTCTCAGGCTGCTGCTCGCTGCCGGCAAGGGCTTGCTCCCGGTCGGCGCTCACCAGCACGCGCTTCCAGAGGGCCCGGTCGGCATGGAATACCGTGGTGCGGCCCAGCCGGCCCGCAGCTCCCTGGTCGCGGTCCTCCCGCATGCCGGCGCGAAGGTTAGTGCGGCCTGCGCCAGCTCCCAGTCCCCCCGTCCACGCCCAACTGCGAACCTGCTTCGCCCCTGCCGAGCTGGACGCTCTCACCGTGGTCTGTTCGGCGGTGAGCTGACCCGCCGTGCTGCCGCCCCCCAGTTTGGCATTGACCCTGAGGTTGACCTCGCGGGAGCGACTCCCGGCGCCCGCAGTCAGGCTCTTGATGGTGGCCTCGAGTTGGGAGCCTGGCGCAAGCTCCACCGTCGCGCCGGCGCTCTGCGTTCTCTGCGCCTGGCCCGCCGCGCCGCTCTTTGCCAGGTAATCGGCGGTGAGCTTTAAGCGCGAGGCAGGGGAGAGCCCGAGATGGACTTCGCCTATCCCCTCCGCTTTCGCGTTCTCTCCTTCCTTGGTGTAGGTGGAGGAGAGAGCCATGCGCAGGTCGTTGGCGTCGCCTCTGCCGAAGTGAGTGTTGAGCTCCACCGCGCCGGTGCGCCGCTCCGAGTCCACCTTGTTCAGAGCCCTATCCCAGGCCTCGCTGTGCTGCTTGATGGTGGCCTGCAGCCTGCTGCTGGAACCCAAACCTAGGACGAAAGCGTGGTCGCTGTCGGTGCTGGTGAGGCCGAAGTTCCTGTCATCGGGCCGGTCATTGCGGACCGAGGCCTGCCGGGAGGTGAGGGAGGCGGACCTTGCCAGGTTCCAGGAGGCAGTGAACTCGAGATTGCGAGTGGCCATTGCGTCTGGCATTCCGCCCAGCCCCAGCGGTTCCAGACCTCCCCGCCCAAGGCGGGGGAAAGCCAGATCAAGCTTACCGGTGCTCCCCAATGCCAGCTGCAACTGCCCACCCGATGGGCCCTGCGATGCCATCCGCGCCTCCAGCCACCCCGCCGGCTCGCCCGTGGCGCCTGCTTCCAGAGTTGCACTGCCCGAATCCCCGGGGCCACTCATGAGGGCATGGGCCCAGGACAGAGGCAAGGACAGCCAGCACAGCCCCAGAGCGAGCAGCAGCCATCTGTTGACTGATCGCACCTTCACGTTGCCTCTTGCCACGGGGGTAGGCCGGCGACTGGTCGCCGGTGACTCCGAGCAACATGACCTGAGATGGTCAAGCCACAGGGCCCGGCGCCAGCAGGTGGGCCGAGCCTGGAGCAAGGGCTGAGTCCGCTCCGGGTGCCTTCAGCCCAGCGGGCGGAGCGGTCGGCGGTGGGGTGGTGGCAGAGGGGGGCGCGGCCCCGGTGCTTGTGCCAAAGCCGGCAGATTCGGGCAACCGGTCGAGCATCTCCTCGGAGCTGAGCGTGGCGAAGCTCTCTGCTGCCAGGTCCATGGCACGCCGCGCCTCCTGAGCATACTCAGCGCTTCTGGCCACTGATTTGAGGGCCTGCAGGGCATCGGGCGCGGCCGCGATCAGGGTAGCCCGAGCCGCCACCTTCTCCCTGCTAGGCCTGCCCACGGCTTTCACCAATCGCGCAGCCTTGAGGGCCGTCCGGCTGACAGCTCGTGCTGCAGACTGATACGAGGGGGCGGCAGGTTCGGGTGTCGCTTCCTGCACCTCGCGGGCGTCGGCCACCGTGGTCGGGGTGGAAGCAGCGGTCGCAGCCGAGGTGACCGGAGGCACGGCCGCCCGAGTCGAAGGAGCCGCCAAAGGCTCACGGGGGCCGGGCGAGAGCCCTGGCCGGAGCAGCAGGGCCAGCGCCCCCAACGCCACCAGCCCCGCGGCGGCCAATGCCGGCCGCATCGGTACACCCCAGGCCGACCCGGGCAGTCGCAGCCGCCGGGCCGCGGCCACCCTCTCGCGAACCTCCGCCGGCACCGAGGCCGCAGGCAGCGCACGCACTAGGCTAGTGGCACGGGTGAGCAGGCCGAACTCCTGGCGACAGTGCGCGCACCGCTCCAGATGGCCCCGAACCGGCTCCGCCAGAACCGGACAGAGGCAGCGATCGAGGTAGGCGTGAAGGAGCGGCACCATCTGCCGGCAGGAGAGCGTCTTCTCGGCTTCCCTGGCCAGCGCCAGGGAGATGCGTTGTCTCAGCTCCGTGGGCACGGCCACCGGGCGCAACCGGCCTACCAGGGCAGCAGCTCGCCGGGATTCGGCCAGGGCCTCAGCGCAGGCGTCACATCGGCGGAGATGCGCCTCCATCCAGCCCGCTCGGGCCGGGGACATCTCCCCATCGGCGTACTCGGTGAGCTCGATCTCTGACAGGTGTCGCCGACTCATGGGTTCTTGCCCTCGCGCGTGTGGTCGCTCTCCTCGCCTGATTTGACACCAGCGAGAGGGATAAGTCGCGCCCAGACTGGATCGCTGGCGCTACCACTCGTCTGGACCGGGATCCACGCTGGGGCCCCCTGGGTCGGGCTGCTCCTCCCCCTCCCGGGCCGCCTCCAGCACTGAGGCCGAGGCAAAAAGAGGGGCCCCGGCCCGCAGCGCAAGGGCGATGCTGTCGCTGGGACGGGCATCTATCGTGAGTACCTCGCCATCCACTGCCAGGTGCAGCTTCGCATAGTAG
The DNA here is from genome assembly GCA_963716175.1 of uncultured Armatimonadota bacterium. Taxonomy (GTDB): domain Bacteria; phylum Armatimonadota; class Hebobacteria; order Hebobacterales; family Hebobacteraceae; genus MFD04408-11. The sequence goes on from OY970296.1 coordinate 450,711, forward strand.
ACCTGGTTCCACAGGTCATCTACGACCACCTTGATCAGCCGCCCCCCCAGGCGCTCGATCAAGGCGCAGAGCAGATCGTGAGTTGCGGGACGCCGGCCCGCGGCCTGGACGCGCCCTGGCCGAAGCACGCTCCAGATGGCCACCGCCTCGCAAGGGCCAATGGTCATGGGCAGGAGGGTGTCACCGTCGTCACACAGGATCAGCAGATACTGGGAATCCGAGTTCCGACCCACTCGCCAGACCCGGACTGGAACTTCGGACATGGCTTGGCCCTCGGGACCGCAGGCTCTCGTCTCGGCTTACTCTCTCAGCTCCGGGGCCCACCAGAGGAGGCGGAAAGACTTCTCCATCTGGGCGGTCGTAGCCCCACCTGCGAGCTTCTCCAGCTCATCCCTGGTTCCCTCTGCCACCGCTCCCAGCTGATCCGGCCGGCCCGGCTCTCTGAGGTCGCATCGCACTCGCACCTCAGGGATTCTCGCATCCCAGGTGGCCGCGCGACCCGCGAGGGTGGACATGATCCGCAGCATGGATTCCCGCATGCTCGGCACCGACGAGAGCCGGGGCATGGAAATGCGAACAACGGCGCTGGCATCCCGGGGCGCGACCTCCGCCCCCAGCACCTGGCAGTTAGGGTCCATGTGCCGGGCATGCCCCTGGAGATCCTTCAGCAGCTCCGGCTCCCGGACCATGAGCTCCTCGGCCACCTCGCCCACCACACCGACAGGTTCGGCCTGCTGCATCTCCACCTGGGGAGCGGCCGGCGCCGGCGGGGAGACAAACGCGCCGGACCCCTCTCCGCCTCTGGCTGACGCCGGCGGAGGCCCAGCCCGCCTGCCCAAGAGCACGACGGACAGCGCGATCAGCAGCATCACCAGCAGCACCGTCCCCACCACCAGCCCCAGCACCCCCGGGGGCCGCGCCGAGCGCACCTCCGCTGCCGCACCGGACAGCGCGCGCCTGACCTCGGCCAGGCCCCTCTCCATCACGCCCTCAGGAGGCCTTACCAACACCCGGTCAATCAGGGCCTCCAGCTTCCTGCGGTCGGCGGTGCTGCCCGGGTTCCGCTCCAGCGCCATCTTGTACCACTCGATGGCCTCCCGCAGCTTCCCCTGATCGCGCGTGATGTCCCCCATCAGAGAGTGAGCGGCTCCGTTCCCCGGGTGACGGTGGAGCACCTCGCCGCACTTGGTCTCGGCCTCGGCCCACTGACGGCGAAGGCGCAGCACATTGGCCGTCATCAGCGTCAGGAAAGCATCGCCCTCGGAGTGGCCCGAGCCGAGCGGGGAGGCGGGATGGCCGCAATGAGGACAGGCAGACGCGCTCTCCTCCAGCGCTTCCCCGCAGTTCGGACACTTGTTGTCTTGCTTGGTCATGAGCCGAGTGCGCATCACAGACCTGGCGCGAAGCCTGCCCCGACGAATCTCCGACACTGCCTGGTATTGGGCCACATCACAAGCTCACCCGGTCCCGCTGACCCGGGCTGGCGCGGTGTGGAGGCAGCCCCTAAGGCGGTTCTACCCGCCCGGCCCCGCCAGGTAAACGCCCTCGGCCAGCCATCTCGGCCCACTCCAGCTTCACCAACCGCGGCTGCCGCCTGGAGAGGGTCTGCTACCCCCACCGATCGCGGCGGACAATCTCGGCCAGCGACTTGCGAGGACGGCCTTCCGGCTCCTCGTCAGGATAGCCAAGAGGCGTCGTGGCCACCAGGCGTATTGCCTCCGGCACGCGGAGAGCCTGTTTCGCCCTCTGCTCGTCAAACCAGCCAATCCAGCACGTGCCCAATCCCTGCTCGGCTGCCGCCAGCACCAAGTGCTCCATGGCAATGCCGATGTCGAGCAAGTAGTAGCCCTGGTCGCCCTTGGTGCCGCTCTGCTTGGCATCGGCGCAGGCGGCGATAATCACCGGCGCGCCCTCAATCCACTCGTTGCCGGCCGCGGCCAGGTCGTGCTTCACCTTGGGGTCGGTGACCACCACGAAAGTCCAGCACTGGCCGTTCGCCCAGGAGGGCGCGAGCCGCGCCGCCTCCAACACGTAGTCAACCTTCTCCTGCGGCACTGGATCAGGCCGGTAGCTGCGGACGCTGCGACGCCGGCGCACCACCTCCATGAACTCCATGCTATACCCCTTTCCGACAGCGCCCCGTACCGCACCTCGATTATATGCTAGCTAGCCTCCCTGTCAAGCCAAGCCGAGGCCGAGGGGCCGGCCGCGGCCCTGCCGCCATCTGCGAAGCCCAGAACAGGAATACGGCCGGCGGCCAGAGAAGACAGTGCCGAGAGTTTGAGCAGCGCAGATGCCAACTGCGGCCAGCCTGGCCAAGCGCCTGATCGAGAACATCGAGAAGGTAATCGTGGGGAAGCCAGAGGCGATCCGCCTGGCGGTGATCGCCTTGTTCGCCGACGGCCATCTCCTGATTGACGATGTGCCCGGGGTGGCCAAGACCATGCTGGCCCGCTCTCTGGCGCTCTCCATCGGCGCCACCTTCCGCCGCATCCAGTGCACGCCCGATCTGCTCCCCAGCGACATCACCGGTCTCTCTATCTTCAACCAGAAGACAGGTGAGTTCGAGTTCAGCCCGGGGCCAGTGATGGCCAACATCGTGCTGGCGGACGAGATCAACCGGGCGCCTCCCCGCACCCAGTCCGCACTGCTGGAGGCGATGGCCGAGCGCCAGGTGACCGTTGACGGGGTGACCAGGGTCCTCACCCGGCCGTTTTGCGTGATCGCCACCCAGAATCCAATCGAATACGAGGGCACGTTTCCCCTGCCGGAGGCGCAGGTGGACCGCTTCCTTTTGCGCATGACCATCGGCTACCCCTCGGCCCAGTCGGAGAGCGAGATTCTGCTCCGGCTGCAGCTCAGCCACCCCGTGGAGCAAGTGCGACAGGTGGTGAGCGGGGAGGAGCTGCTGCAGGTCCAGCAGCAGGTGCGGCAGATCTTCGTGCACCAGAAAGTGCGGGATTACATCGTGCGCCTGGTGCAGGCCACGCGCAGTCACGCGGATGTGGCGCTGGGCGCCAGCCCGCGCGGGTCTCTCGCCCTGCTCCGCTGCGCCCAGGCTCAGGCCGCCTGCGACGGCCTGAGCTTCGTGCTTCCCGACCACGCCAAGGCCCTGGTGGAGCCCACGGTCGCACACCGGCTGATACTGGCGCCGGAAGCCCGCCTGGCCGGCCGGCAGGCGACTACGGTGCTGGCCCAGATCACCGCCCAGATCGAGGCCCCCGTGGGGGAGGCCTACGCGCTGGAGGGAGGCCCCGGGTCTGCGCCGTAGATCCGCTGGTGCCCCATCATCAGCGCCACGCCGGTTATCACCAGCGCCGCCCCCGCCAGCAGGTAGCGCGTCACGGTCTCTCCGATGAGGAGATGGGCCTCGACCATGGTGAAAACGGGGAGGGTGGAGCCGAGCAACCCCACGGTCGCCGCCTCCAGGCGGGCCAGCCCCTTGACCAGCAGGACATAGGCCAGCCCGGTTCCGCCAAAGCCGAGGTATACCAGCGCCAACACCGCTGACCCTCGCAGCGGGTGGTGCGCAATCGGCTGCGTGAGCGCCACCAGGCCGGCGACCGCGGTGCCGACGAGGAAGACCGGCACCAGCGTGCCTCCTGGCGTTCGCGCCAGCACGCGCTGACCCAGCCCGTAGGTGGCCCAGCAGCAGGCAGCGGAGAACACCAGCACATTGCCCAGCAGATACTTCGACTGAAGCAGCGCGCTCAGGTTCTGGCCGTTCCAGCCCACCAGCACCAGCCCGGCCAGCGCGGCCGCCCCCGCGCCGGCCTTCAGCCACGACATCCTTTCCCGCAGCACCAACACCCCCAGCAGGGCCAGCATGATGCCATCTGTGCTCACGATCAGGGTGGCGGCACTGGCTGTGGTGTAGTACAGCCCAAGCGTGTAGAGCAGCAGATCCCCGCCAATCCCGAGGCCCACGATCGCAATCCAGGCGCGGAGGCCAATCCAGTTGGGCCCGCCCAGGTCCAGCGCCGCGCGCCGGCCGGGCAAGCGAAGCCCCCGCCCGGCCACCACCTCCAAAGCGGCGAAGACGCAGGTGCCGCCGACCAGCCGCGCCAACGCGATGAACCCAGGGTTGAAGCTGACATAGGCGAGCTTGACCGCAAGTGGGATCAGGCTCCACAGCCAGACCGTGCCCAGCACCCAGAGGACGGGCATTAGGGAGTTTCGGGCACCACAGTCATGCCGGCGCGAAGTGGACAGCCCCGAAACTCCTTTCGTGAGTGCATTCCTGGGGTAGGTCGGGTCCTGCTCACTGCAACTGGAGTGCTCAACGTGCTTTGGGTCAGCCGGTTGGCGTCTGCTGCAGGCAGGCCTCGGGAGGCGGCTGGCGCTGCTCCAGCGCGCGGCGGGTCACCCGATAGACGAATCCGGTGAGCCAAACCAGGAGGTAGAGCGCGATCAGCAGGAGTAGGCCGTAGCCGATCCGCCGCGCCCAGAGTTCGGACTTCTCCGCTGGCAGCATCCCGGCCCCTAGGAGGCGGGCCCCCACTTCTGAATGCGGTTGTTCCCTAGGTCCAGATGTAGACCGCCTGGTCTGCTCCCACCGCCACGCTGATGGGGCAGTCCAGCTCGCCCTTCCCCTTGCCCCATTTGCCGGAGAATGAGAGCAGCCGGCCCGAGGGCGTGAACTTCTGGAGGCGGTGATTGCCGAAATCCACTACGTACACATTGCCCTGGGAGTCCACGTTCACCGCATAGGGACGGTCGAACTGACCTGGGTCCGCGCCGGCCTCGCCCCACTTGCCGTCGAACTGCATCTTCTTGCCATTGCTGCGGAAGGCCTGCACCCGATCATTGCCCAGGTCGGCCACATAGAGGCGGTCTTGGCTGTCAACAGCGAGCCCGGCGGGGCGGCTGAACTGGCCGTCCTGCCGGCCCTCCGTGCCCCACATCATCACGAACTTGCCCTTGGCATCGAACTTGTGGACGCGGTTGTTGTTGAAGTCGGAAACGTAGATAAAGCCCTGGGAGTCCACCGCCACGCCGTAGGGATACACGAACTGGCCAGGGGCTTCATCATATCCCTTGGGCTCCCCCTGCTCGCCGAACTTGAGCAGGAAGCGGCCCTCCGGCGAGAACTTCTGCACCCGGTGGTTCCAGTTGTCCACCACGTAGATGTGGCCAGCTTTGTCCGTGGTCACAGAGCGAGGGCACTCGAACTGACCGGCCTTCTTCCCTCTCTCGCCGAAGCTGGAGATCAGCTTGCCATTGGTGTCCACGCGCAGGATGCGGTTGTTCCAGGTGTCGGCCACCAGCAGGTTTCCCTTGGGGTCAATGCTGAGGCCCTCCGGATGGTCAATCCCGCCCGCCCCGGGATACTGGGTCCACTGAGCGAGGAAGTGCGGCGCCGTCTGGCTCGGTGCCCCGCACCCCAGGATCAGCGCTGCCATCACCAGCACCACCAGCCCGACCCCCGCTACTCTCCAGGCACCGGCCATCTCATCCTCCTGTCCACTCAAGGCGGACGCTCGCTCGCTCCGATTATAGCCCCGCCTGCGCGCGGGCGTCAATGATGGCCTCTACCACTGCGGAAGCGCTTTTCCTGCTGGCGTCCGGGGCGGCTCGAGGGCGAGGCCCAGCCAAGAACAGCCAGGTAGGCACCATAAGGAGCACGGCCAGCATCAGTGTGCTCCGGTCCCCCGAAATTGACGCTCTCTCTGCCGCGATGCTATAATCCCCGAGGAGGCGTTGAGCACAGCCATTGCCATGAAGGAAATTGTCGAAGTCTGGCGCTACCGCGAGGTGCTGTGGAACCTGGTGCGCCGCAACCTCAAGGTGCGCTATAAGAACTCCATCCTCGGCTTCCTCTGGTCTCTCCTTAACCCCCTGATGCAGATCGGGGTCTGGTGGTTCGTCTTCAAGATCATCCTGGATAACCCCGAGCCCAACTACATGGCCTTGCTGATCACGGGTTTCTTGCCCTGGCTCTTCTTCTCCCAGACCGTGCTCGACAGCACCGCCTGCGTCACCCAGGAGATGGCGCTGGTGAAGAAGGCCTACTTCCCCCGCATGGTCCTGCCGCTGTCGGCCTTGTTCTCCAACCTGATCCATCTCGGGCTGGCCTTCGTGGTGCTGCTGGCGCTCTTCGCCGTCTGGCGGGTCGACATCAACATCAGCTATTTCCTGATCATCCCGGCCACCCTCCTGGTCGCGGTCTTCGCCTATGGCCTGTCGGCGATGCTGGCGGCCTGGAGCGTGTTCTACGCGGATGTGAAGTTCATCATCGGTAACCTGCTGGGGCTCTGGTTCTTCCTGACGCCGGTGCTGTACTCGGCGTCCGGTTTGCTCGCCCGGCAGGCCATCTCGGGACGGGAGCTGAACTGGCTCCAGCGCCTGATCCAGGCCGGACTGCCGGTGATCAAACAGGTCTACCTCGTGGACCCGGTGACCATTGGCGTGCTCGGGTACCGCAGCGGGCTGCTCTACGGCGGCGGAAATCCCCTCCTGGTGCGCGCCGGAGCCACCAGGACCGAGGAGGCGGCGCGTCTGCTGCAGGCCCAGCTCCAGGCCCAATATCCCATCGGCCACTACATCATCGGGGCCACCATCGTGGCGGTGCTGGTGGCGATCGTCGGCCACCTGATCTTTCGGCGCCTCTCCCACCTCTTCGCGGAGCGAGGCTGAACCCTGCCGTGAGCGGAATCGAAATCCGAGACCTATGGAAGCAGTACCGCCGCCCTCATCAGCGGGTGAGCACGCTGAAGGAGGCGATCGTCGCCTTCCTCCGGGGCCAGACGGGCTATGAGGAGTTCTGGGCGCTGAAGAGCATCTCTTTCACCGTGGACGCAGGAGAGGCAGTGGGCGTGGTGGGGCCCAACGGGTCCGGCAAGAGCACGCTGCTGGCGCTGATGGCCGGTGTGCTCACTCCCACCCGGGGCACGGTGAAAGTGGGAGGGCGCATCTGCCCCATGCTGGAGCTGGGCACCGGGTTCCATCCCGACCTGACGGGCCGGGAGAACGTGTTTCTCAACGCCAGCCTGCTGGGTCTGAGCCGCCGGGAGACGGCTCGCCGCTATCATGCCATCGTGGACTTCGCGGAGCTGGGCGAGTTCATGGACGCGCCGGTGAGGACCTATTCCAGCGGCATGGTGGTGCGGCTCGGGTTCTCCGTGGCGATGCACCTCGACCCGGACGTGCTGCTGATTGACGAGGTGCTGAGCGTGGGGGACGAGCACTTCCGGCACAAGTCCTTCGAGCGGCTGGTGCGCTTCAAACAGGAGGGCAAGACCATCTTCGTGGTCTCCCATGATCTCGGGTCGGTGGAGCGACTCTGCGCGCGCGCGATCTGGCTGGACCACGGCCACATGGTCATGGACAGCCCCAGTGCCCAGGTGGTCCGGAAGTACCGAACCGCGGTGGAGGAGAGCGAGCGCGCGGCGGAGGCCGGGTCTCCCCATGCCCGCCTGGTCTGAGCTCATCCGGACGGCCGGAAACGTCTTCCTCACCCCAGTCGCGCTCTCCGACCTGCCCGGCCGGGAGACCTGGAGGCGCGCGCTGGTGGTGGGGTCGGGAGAGCCGGCCAGCATTGCCCAGGCCGCCCAGGCGCTGCGCAGGGCCTGCCCTGCGCTCCTGGTGGATCCGCCGGGTCCCCCGCGGCTGTGGCGAATCCACCGACGCCGCTACGATGTCGTCTGCCTGCTCCTCACCGGCGAGGGGAGACGCAGGGAAAAGCTGGCGGGACTGCTTTCCGGGGCCCGTGTGGCTCTGGCCTGCAACCGGAGCGGCCGGTGGTACCAGGTCCACCGGCCGGCCTTCCGGCCGCTCAACCTGCGTTGGTGGGCCCGCCTGGTGCTGGCCGGCATGCTGTCCGGGTGCTACCTGCGGGTGATGCTGTGGGCTCGCGCCTGCGATCTGCTGTGGCGCTTCGGCCCCATGCCGGCGCCGATTCCGGATCCAGGACCCCCGGTGGGGCGAGGGACCACTTTCATCGTGCCCACCTACAACCAGCGCCACCTGATGGACTTCTGCTTGCCAGCCCTGGTGGCCGAGGCGGGCCGTCAGCACGAGGTAATGGTAGTAGATGACGCCAGTGCCGATGGCACGGCCGAGTACGTGCGCAAGCAATACCCGCGCGTGCGCGTGCTCCGGCTGGCGCGCAACCAGGGCTTCGCGGGGGCGGTGCGAGCCGGCATTGCAGCCAGCCGGACGCCGCTCTTCGCCTTGATCAACACCGATGTGCAGGTGCGGCCCGGGTTCCTGAAAGCGATCCTGCCGCACTTCGCGCGCGAGGACACCTTCGCGGTGTGCTCCCGTATCGAGCTGCCTGGCGGCTCGCAGATGGAGACCGGCAACGTGGCTCCCGCCTTCTCAGGAATACTGGAACCCTATCATCTGCCTCCCGATCGCCCCGGCCCGATCCTCTATGCCGGTGGGGCCTCATCGGTCTTCCACCGCGCCCGCTATCAGGCGCTGGGCGGATTCGAGACCATCTACCGGCCCATCTACTGGGAAGACATTGAACTGGGATACCGCGCCTGGCGGCGCGGGTGGCGTTCGCTCTTCGAGCCCGGGGCGTCGGTGTGGCATGAGCGCCGCGCGTGGGTCGGCCAGCGACTGGGCGATGTCCAGGCCAACGAGACCTTCCTGAAGAACGGCCTGCTCTTCGTCTGGAAGAACATACGAGACCGGGGGATGCTATCCCAGCACTGGGTCTACGTCTGTGCCAGGCTCTACCGGGAGGTGCTGGCCGGGGAGCGAATGATGTGCTACGCGCTGCTGCGGGCGCTGCCGCTGCTGCCCGCCGCGCTGATCAGGCGGTGGCGAGGGCGACATCGCGGCGACCTGATGGACCGCGACATCCTCGCCCTGGCCACGCCCTCGCAGGAGCGCCACGGGCCGTGAGGATCCTTTTCGTCAGCCCCTTCCTCCCCTATCCGCCCACGGCTGGCGGCCACGCGCTGATCTGGGGCTGGCTGCGGCGCCTTGCCAGCAAGCACGAGATCGCGTTCGTGGGATTCTGCGAGCGAGAGGCGGACGCGGTGGGCGCCGACGAGGTGGCGAAGCACTGCGCCAGCATGCGAATACGTCTCCGCCGGCCGACGCCGCATGCCTACAGCTCCTTCGCGCAGGTCCCCCGATGGGTGAGCGAGTTCTTCTCGGCAGAGCTAGCAAGTGACCTGCGCGCGCTGGCGCGAGATTTCAGGCCGGAGGTGGCGCAGTTTCTGAGCACCAACATGGCGCAGTATGCGCGCGCGGTTGATGCCGCGCATGTCATCACCGCGGTTGACGTCTCTTTTGTCGCCCATCGTAGGCGGATCGCAGCCGCGCGCGGACTCGAGCGTCTCCAGGCCCGGCTGGAGTGGCTGCGCATGCTGCGCTATGAGGCGTCCGTCTTTCGCCGCGCCGATCACGTGATCGCAATGTCGCTCCGAGATGCAGAGATCATCAGGGCCGTCTCGCCTCGGGTGCCGAGCACCATCGTGCCTCCCGGCGTGGACCGGGAACTGCTCGCGCCCCGGCCGCGCCGGCCGGGGCCAGGCAGAGTGCTCTACCTGGGCCAGATGGAGCACTTCCCCAACCTCGATGGTCTGCTCTTCCTCTATCGAGAGATCTGGCCCCGGGTTCGGCGCGCTCATCCAGAAGCTCGTCTCACCGTGGCCGGCCGCGGCGCGCGGGAGGAGCTGGCGCGCGTCGCGCCGCAGACCCTCGCTGCCATGGAGAGCGACCAGAGTGTGGACCTGGCGGGATTCGTGCCCGACCTCCAGGCGACCATGGATCTCACCGCGGTCATGGCCGCGCCCCTGCGACTGGGATCGGGCGTGCGCACCAAGGTGATCGAGGCGATGGCCGCGGGGCTGCCGGTGGTGACAACCACCCGGGGCGCGGAGGGCCTGGCGGTTGCGCACGAACGCGAGCTGCTCATCGCGGACGAGCCAGAGCAGTTCGCGCGGGAGCTGGTGCGCCTGCTCCGAGATCCGGAGCTGCAGGCGCGACTCTCCCGGGCCGGCCGCGAGCTGGCAGCTCGCGAGCATGACAACGATCAACTGGCGGCGCGGCTGGAGCGGGCCTTGATGGCAGCGGCAGGGTCTGCAGGGCGGGCACGTCTCGCATGCCCGCCGCAGGACGGCGAGGCGCGGGAGATGAGAGTCCTGATCCGATACCTCGCCGGCTATGTCTTCGACTTCTTCCGGGAGCGGGTGACCGCTGACGATTTCCGCGGCGAGCGCGTGCGCCGCGTCCTGGCGACGGCCGCGCTGGATGCGCGCGGCCAGGCTGCGGTGCGGTGCATGTTCCCGCAGGCCGTCCTGTATGCCGTCACTGCTCGCGCCAGCCTGGCCCAGGTTCGCCGGGGTCGGTTCGAGGCGAGCTGCATCTCCATGGCCGGCGGCGGCATGCGAGAGCGCTTGCTGGCTCTGCTCAGCGGCGCCCGGCACCAGCTGCTCATCCCTTCGCCGGACTACATCTACCGTCTGGGCATGCGGCAGGGAGGCCCGGCCCTCGCCTGGGCGGTGATAGACCGCTTCCTGGTCGCACCTGTCGCTCTGATGTGGTTCATCCTACTGGTTTGCTGGCTCTATGTGAGCGGATTGGTTGAGCGGACCGCGCAGCCAAAGGCGCAGGGAGGGTAGATGGGCCGCCAGAAACAATGGCGCGGGGACCAGGGTTGATGCCGTGAGCCATATCCTTATCTGCGGCGCGGCGGGCTATACCAATCTGGGCGATGATGCCATCCTCTGGGGGATGCTCACTCAGCTGCGGCCAGCGGTCGGGGGCCGTGCCATCAGGGTGGCCGGGGGCCCAGGGCTGGCGCCGCTGCTGACCCTATTCGGGGCTGCGCCCGTCTCCTACATGGACCGCCCGGAGCTGGCCCGCGCCGTCGAGGAGGCCGGCCTGGTCATCCTCGGGGGCGGCGGGATGCTGTACGATGTGGATTACGAAGCCAGCCTCGCTCGGTTCTTCGGCGACCCGGCCGATCGTCCCTGGCTCTATGAGCTCGCCCAGATCGCAGCCGCAGCGCGGGTCGCGGCACGGCCGTTGATGCTGTATGGGATGGGAGCAGGCCCACTGGTGACAGAGGCGGCGCGGCGGGCGGCGCGGTTCGTCGCAGAGCAAGCCTCGGTGGTCACTGTCCGCGACGCCGGCTCGGCTGATCTGCTGGCGGAATGCGGCGTGCCGCGGGCCCACGTCCAGGTCGCTGGTGACCCGGCCCTGGCCGTGGCTCCCGGATCGGCGGAGAGCGCGGAGAGCTTCCTCAGGGCCACCGGCATCGCCGCCCGTCCCAGGCCCTGGATCGCGCTGAACCTGAGGCCGTTGGTGGCGGGCATGGGCATGCCCGCCCTACAGGAGGCACAGCTCGTTGCCCGGGCCGCAGAGCTGGTGCGCCGGCTCACCGACCGGCTCGCCGCCACGGTGGTGCTGATGCCATTCCAGCGAACCAGACACGATGACCGGGAGGTCCTGGGCGCGGCGCTGGAGGCGGCCGGGAAGCCCGCTAACGCGCTGCTCGTGGCGCCACCCCCTCTGCCGCCCGATCTGGCGGCCGTGCTGGCGCGCTTCGATCTCGTGGTCGGGATGCGGCTGCACTCTCTGATGCTGGCCATGAACGGGGCCGTGCCCTTCGTCGGGCTCTGCTATGACCCCAAGGTGGCTGAGTTCGCTCGCGAGGCGGGCCTGGGCGAGTACCTGCATGCCGTTGATGAACTCGACCCGGAATCGGTCGCAGCTTCGTGCCAGCGCCTATTGAGCCGGCGCGCGGAGGCCTCGGGTCTGCTGGCTCAGCGCAACGAGCAGATGCGGACCGCTGCCGGGCTCTCGGCCGAACTCGCGGCCTGGCTGCTCGCCCGGAGGACCGGGCTCCCACAGGCGCCCCGCCCCCGCGGCGCGCGGTCTGCGGCCGCACCGCGGCCGGTGAGGCTGCCGCGGGTGCTGATGCAGATCCGGGCCGACTACCAGGACCTCCCAGGCGGCGACACGGTGCAGATGACCCAGACCAGGCGCGCCCTGCAGGAGTTGGGGGTAAGGGCGGAGGTGAGCACCGAGGAAGCGCCTGATCTATCAGCATACGATCTCGTCCACACCTTCAACCTTGGGAGGCCGGGCGAGCCCTACAGGCACTGCCTGAACGCGATGTCACAGGGCAAGCCGGTGGCGCTTTCTACCGTCTACGCCGACTTTGGGGAGATGTGGGAGTGGGGCGACTCCGATTACTGGGAGCTGCCGCCGCCAGAGGTGGGGCTGCCGGTGCCCAGGAGGGCGCCGCCGGTGGGGCCAGTCGAGGCCCGCCGCCGGATGCGCTTGGAAGAGCAGCGGCAGGCCGCCATTGACTGGGCGACGGTCTATCTGCCGAATGGGCAGGGGGAGGCTGACTGGCTGCACGCCGCCCATGGTATGGACCTGAGCCGGACCGTGGTGGTGCCAAACGCGGTCGCGGACATCTTCTTCGACGCGCGGCCGGAGGCATTCGTGGCCCGCTGCGGGCTGCGGGATTTCGTCCTATGCGCAGCGCGGGTGGAGAAGCGTAAGAACCAGCTCAGTCTGGTGGCTGCCTTGCGAGGGACCGGCCTGCCTCTGGTGATCCTGGGGTGGGCGAACCCGGAGGCCTACCGCGATCTCTGCCGCCGCTATGCAGACGAGAATGTGCGGTTTATTGACGGGCTGGCCCACGAGGAGCTGCCTTCGGCCTACGCCGCGGCCAGGGTGCACGTGCTCGCCGGTTGGTTCGAGACCCCCGGCCTCTCCACCCTGGAGGCGGCCGCCGCCGGCTGCAATGTCGTGTCCACCGACCGGGGGCTGGCGCGGGAGTACTTCGGCGACCTGGCCTGGTACTGCGACCCGGGCCGCATCGAGTCCATCCGGGAGGCGGTGCTGGCCGCCTACCAGGCCCCCCGGTCTGACCGCTTGCGGGACCACGTGTGCCAGCACTACACCTGGCGGCATGCCGCAGAGCGAACGCTGGAGGCCTATCAGCTCGCACTCGCCCTGCACCAGAGCGGAAGCGATCGCGATCGGCAGCCCGAGCTGCTGGCCGCCGCCCGGCGGCACGCGGACTGGCTGGCGCGGCTGGCCGCCGACCGTCAGTACGAGGCCGACCAGTTGCGCCAATGGGCCTCCGATTTGGACACGCGCAGGAAGGACCTGGAGGCGGAGGTGCAGCGGCTGCAGCGGGAGCTGGAACTGGTGACCTCGCGGCGGCTGTATCGGTGGTCGGAATCGGTGGGTCGTGCGGGCTGGGGCCTGCTTCGCGCTCTGAGGATCAAGCGGTGAGACTGACTGTCATCATCCCCACCTACAATCGCAGCGCGCTCCTGGGTAGGGCGCTGCGCCTGCTGCTGGATGAGCAGACCGCCGCGCCCAGCGACTACGAGCTTGTCGTGGTGGACGACGGCTCGACCGACGGCACCCCCGAGGTGGTCAAGGCCGTTGGCGCGCCGGAGTCGCGCCTGCGGTATTTCCGCCAGGAGAACCAGGGCCCGGCGGCGGCGCGCAACCTGGGCGTGCGAGAGGCGAAGGGCAAGATCGTCCTCTTCACCGGGGATGATTGCCTGCCCGACCGGCGGCTGATCGAGGAGCACCTGCGGGCGCATGATCGGAGCGGGGACGTGGGCGTGGTGGGGCATGTCGCCTGGCACCCCGACCTGGAGCTGACGCCGCTGATGCTCTTCCTCGATCAGGGAGCGCAGTTCGGGTTCGGGTACATCAACGACCCTGATCATGTGAGCGCCTGGTCGTTCTACACCGCCAACTGCTCGGTGCAGCGCCATTGGATCGAGGAGGTGGGTGGGTTCGACGAGGACTTCGAGAATGCGGCCTACGAGGACATCGAGCTGGCTTACCGCATGCAGCAGCGGGGCCTGCGTATCATCTACCATCGCCCTGCGCTCACCTATCACCACCACGCGCCCACCCTGGAGGGACACCTGGTGCGCCAGCGTCTCTGCGGCCGGTCCTCGGTGATCTTCTGGCGCAAGCATCCGGAGCTGAAGGAGGAGCTGGACATCGTCGAGGCGCAGCGACCCAGATATGCCCTTCAGTTCTTCGAGGCCGTGGGCGCCTATGCCAAGGCGCTGGGGGTGAGAGAGGTGCTGCGGCAGCAGATCCTGCTCAGGGAACAGGGCCAGGAGGCCGAGGGTGGCCCTGCCCCGGACCCCCAGGCCTGGGTGAGGGAGGCCCTGGGCACGGCCGACCCTGACAGAGAAGAGCTGATCCGTCTGCGGGCCGAACTCCGGGATATGGAGCAGGAGTGGCAGCGCGTCACCTCTCGCCGCCTCTACCGATGGTCGGAAGCGGGGGCGCGGGCCGGGTGGAGCTTCCTGCGGCGGCTGGGGATCAGACCATGAGGCTCAGCATCTTGATCCCGACGTACAACCGGGCCCAGATGCTGGGCCGCACTATCGCCGGCCTCCTGGACCAGTCGGCCCCTACCGAAGACTACGAGATCGTGGTGGTGGACGATGGCTCCACAGATGATACCACCGAGGTGATGGCCGGCCTGAGCCGGCCCGGCGTTGCCCTCCAGTACATTCGCCAGGACAACAAAGGGCGGGGGGCCGCCCGGAATACCGGCCTGCGAGCTGCGCAGGGCAAGATAGCGCTGTTCATGGGAGATGACTGCATCCCGGACCGCCGCCTGGTGGAGGAGCATCTGCGGGCGCATGACAAGGAGGGGGATGTGGCCGTGGTAGGTCATGTCTCGTGGCACCCCGAGCTTCCAGTGACACCCCTGATGCGGTTCCTCGACGAGGGCACCCAGTTCGGTTTCGCTCGCATCAAGGACCCCGATCACGTCTCTTACTGGTTCTTCTATACCAGCAACTGCTCGCTGCAACGGCACTGGATCGAGGACGTCGGCGGGTTCGACGAGGATTTCGTGCAGTACGGCTTCGAGGACAATGAGGTCGCGTATCGCATGCAGCGGCGGGGCTTGCGGATCATCTACCGGCCCGCGGCTCACTGCTACCATCATCATGCCACCGCGCTGGAGCAGTTCCTGGTACGCCAGTGGCTGTGTGGCAAGGCGGCGGTCTCATTCTGGCGCAAGCACCCGGAGCTGAAGGAGCAACTCGGGATCGTGGAGGCGGGGCGGGCGACGACAGTCATCCAGCTGTTCGAGGCCACCATGGGCTACGCCCAGGCCCTGGGCGTGAAAGAGGAGCTGCGAGGCGAATCCCCTCTCGCCCAGGCCGACTTGGAGCGACTCTGGAGCAATGCCGAGATGGCGGAGGCCGGGCGCGCCTGGGCGGTCGAGGCCTTCGGCCCGATCGGCCCTGAGAAGGTAGAGCTGATCCGGCTGCGGGGCAAGGTTTACCTCATGGCTCAGCAGTGGCAGCGGGTCAGCGCGCGGCGCTTCTACCGCTGGTCCGAGTGGCTGGCGCGACAAGGATGGGGACTGCTACGCTGCCTGGGTTTCGGTCGCCGCGCCAGGACAGGCTAATGCCGACCGCATCGGTCGTCCTCCTCAACTGGAACGGAGCTCATCTGCTGCCCACCTGCCTGGCCTCGCTGCGCGCCCAGAGCCGCCCACCGGCGGAGATCATCATGCCGGACAACGGCTCCACCGACGGCTCCCTGGAGCTGGTGGCGAGGCGCTATCCTGAGGTGCGGGTCATCCGGTTTCCGCGGAATATGGGATTCTGCCTGGCCATGAACGCGGGGATGGAGGCCAGCCACGGCGAGTTCATCCTCTCGCTCAACAACGATACCGAGCTCGACCAGCATTGCCTCCACGAGCTGGTGTCCGCCATGCGGTCCGATCCCGGGCTGGGGATGTGTGCGCCCAAGATGATCTACTATGACGACCCCGGGTTGATCAACTCCGCCGGACATGCCTGCGGCCCCGATGGGGTGGTGGTGGACATCGGCCGGGGGCAGAGAGACGGGAAATGGTTCCGCCATCCCCGGGAGGTGCTGGGCGCCTGCGCGGGCGCGGCCCTCTACCGCCGGGAGATGCTGGCCCAGGTGGGGCTGTTCGATCCCGACTTCTTCATCAGCTATGAAGACGCCGACCTGAGCTGGCGGGCGCAGTGGGCGGGGTGGCGTGCGCGCTATGTGCCGACCGCAGTGGTACGGCACCGGGAGGGAGTCTCGCGAGGAATCCGCAGCCGTCGCGCGGTGTTCCTGGGGATGCGCAACAGCGTCCACGTATGGACCAAGGACTGGCCGCTGTCCTCTCTCTGGCATCATCTGCCCGCGATCTGGCGCGGCTGGCGCGCCGCTGCCTTGGAGCTGACGCGCCGGGGTGAGGCCGGGGTGGTGGCGGCGGCGACCTGGGACGCGCTGGCGCAGACGCCGCGCATGCTGAACCGGAGGCGGCGGATCGGGCGCAGCAGGTCGGTCGCAGCCAGCAGGTTCGAGGCATTGCTGGAGATGGGCCGCCACCACACTCGTGGCGATTCTGAGCGACGCGAGGAATCGCCTGCCCTGGACAGCGGGGGCGCTTTAGCGCCCCCGCCCGCGTGCCGCCGGAGGAATGAACCCGTGCCGACGCGCATCCTCGCCATCTCGCTGGTCCCGCCGGAGACGTTCGCCCGAATATTGCGGGCGGTGCGCGACCAGTATCCAGAGGGGGAACTGGTGGCATTGCTCGGTTCCGAGGGGCGCTATGACAGCGCCGACGAGGTCATGCTCTGGCGATCCTCCGGCGCCCGAAGGCTGATCAAGGAGCTGCGGCGCCGGCGGCCTGACCTGGTGGTGGTGGCCCATGGCGGCGACCAGTGCCTGACCCGCGCTTACTGGAAGGCAGTGCTTTTGGCACTGCTGGCGGGAGCGCGGCAGCAGTTGCTCTGGCGAGACACCTGTAGGGTGGGCATGTCTCTGCATGCCCGCCGCCAGGGGGCGACGCCAGCGGTTCGCGCTTGCTCGAAGGCGGGATTCGTGCTGCGCGCAGCCGGCCAGGCGGTCGCCCAGTTGGCGGCCGAGGCCTATGTGGCCGCCACAGGCTTGCTGCTGGCGCCTATACTGGCAGCGGTCGCCATCACCGATATCACTGAGTACTTGGCGCGGGCCGGGCGGCTGGGGCCGCCACGCGGCCAGCGGGAGAGAAGGAGCGTCCCCCGGCGGCGGCAAACTGGCTAGGCCAGTGCCGCCGCGGCGGCCGCTTGCCGCGGCCTAGCCGCTGATGGGGCGGGGCCAGCAGACCGGAGTGACGGGAGAGCGATGCGCGTTCTGGTTACTGGGATTGCAGGCTTCATCGGCAGCCACGTGGCCGAGGGACTGGTCGCGGCCGGACACGAGGTGGTGGGGATAGACGATCTCGCCGGCGGGTTCAAGCGCAACGTGCCCGCCCAGGCGAAGTTCCTCCGGCTCGATCTGCGCGATGCCGCTGAGACCGAGCGCGTGGTGAGCGAGCATCCGGCGGACGTGCTCTGTCACCTGGCCGCCAATGCCCGCGAGGGCGCCTCTCAGTTCCAGCCCCGGGATGTCTGCGGCCGGAACCTGATGGCCTACGTCAATGTGCTGGTGCCGGCCATGCGCGGCGGAATGAAGAAGGTGGTGCTCTACAGCTCGATGGCGGTCTACGGCGATCAGCAGGCGCCCTTTGATGAGACTATGCCGCGCCAGCCGGTGGACATCTACGGGGTGAACAAGGCGGCAATGGAGGAGATCACCGGGATTCTGGCGGAGGTGCACGATTTCTCCTATACCATCATCCGCCCACACAACGTCTTCGGCGAGCGGCAGAGCCTGCGAGATCGCTTCCGTAATGTGGTGGCCATCTTCATGAATCGCATCATGCGGGGCGAACCGCTGTATATCTATGGAGACGGAGAGCAGACCCGGGCTTTTAGCTACATCGCGGACTCCCTGCCCGCCTTCCTGGCCGCGGTCGAGCTGCGGCCCGAGCTCGACCGGCAGGCCATCAACGTGGGTGGGAGAAAGGCGGTGAGTGTCAACGACTTGGTGCGGCTCGTGTGCGCCGCCTTCGGGGCCAAACCGGAGGTGGTGCACCTGCCCGACCGGCCTCGGGAAGTGAGGAACGCCTACTGCACCTGGCAGAAGTCCGAGGCGCTGCTGAACTACCAGGAGCACTACGATCTGGAGCAGGCGATTGGCCGCATGGCGCAGTGGGCCAGGATGATAGGGCCACAGCCCTGGAGCGAAGAGGAGCTGGAGCTGCCCAGCGCGAAGGCGCCTGTCATCTGGATGAGCGACGACCCGCCAGGCGAGATCACCAGCAGGCCCGCCACGCCGCCGGCGGGCAAGCCCGATAGCCCGTGAGCGCTCCCCGTGCCAGCCTGATCATCTCCACCTGGAATGGCCGACACCTGTTGGAGACGTGTCTGCCGCGGGTGCTGCGCGCGGTAGAGCAGGCGGGTGGCGACCACGAAGTGATCGTGGTGGACGACGCCAGCTCCAATGACACGGTGGAGTTCGTCCGGCGCGAGTTCCCCCAGGTCCGGCTGTTGGCCCTGCGGCGCAACCTACGATTCGCGGGGGCGAACAACGCCGCCGCCCGGGCCGCCAGGGGCGAGGTCCTGGTCTTCCTGAACAACGACATGCTGGTCGAGCCGGACTGCCTGGAACCCTTGCTGCGCCACTTCCAGGATCTCACCGTGTTCGCGGTCACCGCCCAGATCGAGATGACGCCGCGGCGAGTGGCCGGGGAGGTGATCCGGGAGACGGGACTGGTGAGGGCGAGATTCGAGGACGGGCTGTTCGTGCTGCAGCACGAGGACGCGACCTCGCAGGAGCCGGTGCGCGTGATCTACGCGGGGGGCGGCTCCAGCGCCTGGCGGCGGGAGGTCTTCTTCGGACTCGGCGCATTCGGCCGCCTCTTTCGGCCTTTCTACTTCGAGGATCTCGATCTCTCCTACCGGGCCCAGAAGGCGGGGTGGAAAGTGCTCTTCGAGCCCGCCAGCCGCATGACCCACCAGCACAGACAGACCAATGCCCCGCGGAACTTCCCCGGCGGCTACGTGGACTTGATCTTCGGCAAGAATGGCCTGCTCTTCACGTGGAAGGCACTCACCGATCCTGACCTGCTGAGCGCTCATTTCCGGGGGCTCTGGCGCAGGCTGATGCGCTCCCGCGCACACCCGCGGCTGGGGGCCTGCTTCCTGCGCGCGGCGGCCCAGTTGCCCGAGCTATTAGTGAAACGCCAGCAGGCACGAGCGCAGATGGCGCTCTCCGACAAGGAGGTGCTGCGGCTGGGCGCCAGCCCCCCGCCGCCGGAGGCGGCCGACGGCGGCGAGCTGCCATATGGCTCTGACGGCACCGGCAAGCGCCTGCTGGTGATCGGGTTCTCGCCCCTGCCCTTCGAGCCCGAGCTCCGGCTGGGTGCGCTCTGCTTCCGCACCTGGCATCTGGCGCAGGCGTTACTGGCAGAAGGGCACGAGGTGACGGTGGTGGGAGTTCGGATGGCCGCGGCTTACCGGGAAGAGGCGCAGCGTCCCTCGGTGCTGCGGTTCCGGGGCCGGCACTTCACCTACTACTCGGCCACGCACGCCGCCTTTGAGCCCTCCCCGCGGCCGGCGGGCAAGGGCAGTGACCTGCTCTCGCGCATCTGCGACCAGTGGCAGCCTGATGGGATCGTCGCCGTCCACGCCTACGGGGCCTGGGCGGCCTCGCGGCTCAAGACCGGGGCGCCGCTGTGGGCCGACCTGACCGGCTACGCGATGGCGGAAGCCCAGGCGCGCGCGGGCCTGGAGGGCAGCGACGCTCCCATGGCCGAGGCCTGGCAGCAGGAGCGGGCCGCCCTGGCGCGGGCCGACGTGTTCTCTGTGGTCACGCAGCGCCAGAAGTACGCGCTGATCGGCGAGCTCTTCGCCATCGGGCGACTGGGAGCCGCGAACTGCGGCGAAGACCGTGTCCATGATATTCCGCTCGCCATCGAGAACCTGCCCTATCGTCATCGGCAGGTGGTGCTGCGAGGGAAGCTGGTGGGAGAGGACGACTTCGTGATCCTGTGGGCCGGGGGCTACAACACCTGGACGGATGTAGACACGCTCTTCCAGGGGCTGACCGCGGCGATGCGGCAGCATCCTGGCATCAGGTTCGTTTCCCTGGGGGGCGCGCTGCCGGGTCGGGATGAGCAGACCTTCTATCGCTTTCGCCAGCAGGTCGAGGAAAGCGAGCTGAGCGGCCGCTTCGTCTTCACCGGCTGGGTGCCCAACGAGGAGGTGCCCAACTACTACTTCGAGAGTGATGTCGGGATCAACATTGATCGCTTCAGCTACGAGATGCTGATCGGGTGCCGCTACCGCATCCTCGACATGCTGCGCGCCGGGCTGCCGGTGATCACCACCCTGGGCACCGAGATCAGTCACATCGTGCGCGAGGAGCGGCTGGGTCTGACCTTTGCACCAGGAGACGCGCAAGGCCTGAAAGAGGCCATCCTGACACTGGCGCGAGACGAGGCGCTGCGGCGGCGCTGCGCCTACCGCGCCAAGGAGCATGTTTTCAGGCACCGCACGGTGGACCAGGTGATGGGGCCTCTGCGGCAATGGGCGCAGGCACCGGAGCGGTCCGCGGATCGGATGCCTGTTGCGGCCGAGGCGGCGGGCGACGAGGCCCCGCGCTCTCTCCGCCTGCGAGAGCTGGCGCGATCAGTCACCGCCGGGCTGGCCGATATCGCGGCCCAGGCCTGGGTTCGGCGGCGCGGTACGCACGCCTGGGGGCTGGACCCGCGAGAGCCCCCACACGCGGTGCTGGTGATCCGGGCCGGGTCTCTCCTCCTGGTCCGGGAAGTGGTGGCGCGCCTCCGCGCACGCTACCCCGCAGCCGCGACCACGGTGCTGGCTCCCGAGGCCCTGACTGCGGAGACCGCCTACGAGACCGGTGCCCGCGTGATCTCCGCGCCCGGCGCGGGGATGGTGAGCTATCGGGTCAGCAGGGCCGCCATCGGCCGGGTGCGGCAAGGAAGGTTCGACACCGTGGTGGTGGCCGGCGAGGGCAACCGGAGAGCCGAGCTGCTCGCGCTGCTCGCGGGTCCCGCGCGGCGAGTCGAGGTGCGAGACGATGGCGCCGCCCATGTCTTCTCGTTCGCCGCTTACAAGCCACTCGTCGTGCTGGCCATAGCCATCGCCAGCCTGCTGGAGAAGATCACGCTCACCGCGCTGGTGGGCCTGGTATGGGGAAGCATCCAACTGGAAGGGCGGCTGTGGAGGTTCCGCCAGCGGCGGGGCGCATCCACGCGCGCCACGCGGTGAGGACGGAGACCGATGGCGCGGCCCGCGGTGTTTCTCGATCGCGACGGCACCGTGCTGCGCGAGCGCGATTACCTGACATCCGCGCACGAGATGCGGCTGCTGCCAGGGGCAGGAGCTGCGATCCGCCGGCTGAATGAGGCCGGCTTTGCGGTGGTGGTGATCACGAACCAGTCGGGGATCGCGCGGGGTCTGCTGAGCGAGCGCGACCTCGACCACATGCACCAGGTCCTGCGCCGGCGACTCGCGCGCTCGGGTGCACAGCTCGACGGCATTTACTACTGCCCCCATCATCCCGAGGCGCCGCTCCGGCGGTATCGCCGCCGCTGCGGCTGCCGCAAACCGGCGCCCGGCCTGCTACGCCGGGCAGCGCGGGAGCTGAACCTCGATCTCCCACGCTCCTTCGCCATCGGCGACAGCCCACGCGACCTGGAGGCAGGGCGGCGCGCCGGTTGCCGCGCGATCCTGGTGCGCACGGGCTATGGCATGCTCACCGAGACCACCGTGAATGCCAGGGCCTTCGACCACGTGGCGGACGACCTGCCCGCGGCCGTCACTTGGGTACTGGCGCAGAGGCGGCGGGCATGCAGAGACATGCCCACCCTACAGGAGAGGCAAAGGCGCACACAGGCCCCATGCAAGCGACCCTGATCGTGGTCAACTACAATGGGCGGGAGCTGCTGGTGAAATCCGTGCCCGCGGCCCTCGAGGCCGCGCGCCAGGCCGGCGGTCACCGCGTCGTGGTGGCCAATGACGGCAGCACGGATGACAGCCTCCACTATCTGCCTACCACTCACCCGGAGGTGGATGTGCTCGCCCTTCCCCACCGCGGCTTCGGCGCCACCTGCAACGCGGCCGTGGCGGCCGCGCAGACAGATGCCGTCCTGCTGCTGAACAGCGATGTCGTGGTCGCCCCGGATTTCCTGCCGCCCCTGCTTGAGGACCTGACGGGGCGTGATGTCTTCGCGGTCGGAGGCAAGTTCCTCAATCCGGATGGCTCGTTGACCGACGCCCTGGGCAATCGCACCTCGTGCCAGTGGCGCCGCGGCCTGCCCTACATCCACCACGAGACCGACCCCGCGCTGCTCGCAGCAACTTGTCCCCAGCTCTATGCCAATGGCGCCATGATGGCCTTCTGGCGAGATAAGTGGCTCGCGCTCGGCGGCTTCGATCCCCTCTATCGGCCGTTCTACTGGGAGGATGCCGATCTGGGCTATCGCGCCTGGGGACGTGGCTGGCGCGTGCTCTACGAACCGGCGAGCGTGGTCTTCCATGCCCAGGGCAGCACCATGAGGCGGACTCACCAGGTTCGCCACATCGAGCTGATGTCCGCCAAGAACGCCATCCTCTTCACCTGGAAGAATCTGCTCGATCCCGGCTTGCTGCGGCGCGCCCTGGCCGCTCAGGCCCGGTGGGCCGCGGATGACGTGCTGATCGGAGGCCTGCCGCCCCGCACCCGCGCTTTGCTGTGCGCCTCGCGCCAGCTCGCCGAGGCGGCCCGGGGCCGGGCCCGGGAAGCCCGCGAGCGCAGGCGCGCCGATTGGGAAATCCTGGCTGCCAGCGGAGCTGATCGGTGAACGCGCGGGGGCCCACGATACTGCTCTTGACGTTCGCGCGGCAGGGCGAGGAGGGTGCCATCCGGGGAGCGTTGGCATGGCTCAGCCAGCAAGCGCCCGGGGCCGAGTTCGTCGCGGTCGGGACTCCCGTGTCCGCTCCTGTTCTCAACCGCCTCGGCCTGACAGATGTGATCATCTTCGGGGACGGGGCCTCCACGCGGCAAGTGGTGGGAGAGGCAAGGGCGCGGCGGCCCAAGATCACCGCCATTGTCTACGGCGGCCCTGGCAGCAGCGCCCATCTCAAGCTGGAGCTGGTGGCCCTGGGCGCGGCCGCGCCGGTCACCTATCGGTTCGTGCCCGACACACCGCCGCGGCCAATCGGCAGATGGGCGCTGCTCGCGTCGGTCGCGACCAAAGCGCTGTCGGCGGCAGGCCGCCTGGTCGTGGGGTGCGTGATCTGCGGGATCGCGCTCTGCCGGCTGCGCCTGGCGCAGCTCCTGACGGGAGGGCAGCATGCGCGTGGCTAGGTCTTGCCGCCACGGCGGCCCGAAGGGCCTAGCCGTCGGCCTTGATGCCCGCACCCTGGCCTCCGAGGTGCACTCCGGGGTAGAAGAGTACGTGATCAACCTGGTGAGCGCGCTGTCGCGCCTGACCGAGGCCCCGGAGATCATCGCCTATGTTGACCGCCCGATCCCTGACCCCGAGACTGCGGAGGCCGCTTCCTCCGGACCGCTGCGAACCAGCATCGTGCGGGCCCGCCGCGGCTGGCTGCGAGCCGCTCTCCCCTGGCGGCTATGGCGAGACCGGGTGAACCTGGTGCACCTCCCCAGCACCATCCTGCCGCCGCTCCTTCCCTGTCCGGCCGTGGTGACAGTCCACGATCTGGCCTGGGTGCGATACCCAGAGACCTATGAACCCAAAGACCTGGTGATGCAGCGACGGGCGGTAGCCGGGGCCGCGGCGCGGGCCGGTCACATCATCGCGGTCTCGGACGCCACCGCGCGCGATCTGCGCCAGCACTATCCGCGGTCCGGGGACAGAGTCTCGGTCATCCCTCTCGGCGTCTCGCCCCGATTCTCGCCAGACGGGCCGCGGCTGAGCACCGCAGCCTTCCCGGGCGCGGAGCGGCTCACCCGCGGCTATGTCCTCTACGCCGGCGGGCTGCAGCCCAGGAAGAATGTCCTGCGTCTCCTGGTGGCCTACGAGAAGGTGCTGGCCGAGACGTCGGCGCCGCCGCTAGTGCTGGCCGGGGCCGTCTCCCCCCACGCGCACGAGCTGCGGCAGGCTTCCCAGAGGCTCGGGATCGAGCGCCACGTGGTCTTCCCGGGCTATGTGGCCCAGGACCTGCTGCCGGCCCTCTACCGCAGCGCGACCGTGTTCGTCTATCCCTCGCTCTACGAGGGCTTTGGGCTCCCCGTGCTGGAGGCGATGGCCTGCGGCGTCCCGGTCGTCACCTCGAACGTGTCCGCCCTGCCCGAGGTGGCCGGGGAGGCGGCGCTGCTGGTGGACCCAGAGAGCGTGGAGCGGCTCTCGTGGGCGGTTTCGCTGCTGCTGGCGGACCAGGCGCTGCGCCAGACCCTGGGCCAGCGCGGCCCGGCGCGCGCCCGGCAGTTCACCTGGGAGCAGACCGCGCGCCAGACCGTGGGAGTCTACCAGCGGTTTGCGGCAGAAGAATAGGCGCGATCCGCGCTGGCTGTGAAACTTCCTGCCAGCCATTTCCGTATCCCACAGTGGCGGAGGCCGTGGATGAGTGGGACACAGGTCCCAGAGGATGAGGGACAGCTAATCCGGCTCTGCCGCGAGGGCGACCAAAGCGCCTTCGATAGCCTGGTTTCCCGCCATTACCGCGGGATCTACAACATGACCTACCGCATGCTGGGAAATGCCGAAGATGCCTCGGACCTGACTCAGGAGACCTTCCTGAGGGCCTACACACGGTTGGAGACCTTCCAGCTGGGCCGCCCCTTCACCGCCTGGATCAGGCGGATCGCCACCAATCTCTGCATAGATCACCTGCGCCAGCGCGGTCAGCCCACCTTGTCCCTGGAGGAACGGCTGGAGTCGGGTGTGGAGGAGGCCGATAGCCGCCCGGAGGGCTCCCCGGTGGAGCGAATGGAGATGGCCGAGGATTCCCAGCGGGTGCTGGCAGCGGTGCAGCGGCTGCCGGCAAAGCAGCGGGCGGTGCTCGTCATGAGGCACATCGAAGGCATGACCCTGGAAGAGATCGCGGCCGCGCTGCGCTGGCCGCTGGGCACGGTGAAGGTGAACCTGTTCCGCGGCCGCCAGGCGGTCCGCGAGATGGTGGGTGAGCTATGAAGCGAAATGTGATGACTTGCTCCGCGGTGGCCGATCTGCTGGAAGCTTACTTCGAGCAGGTGCTTCCGGAGGGCAAGGCAGCGCTGGTGGCAGCCCATCTCCGGCAGTGCCGCGCCTGTTCCGGCAAGCTGGCCCAGATCGAGAAGATCACGGCGGCTCTGGCTGCGGTGCCGAGCAGCGAGCCGAGCGCAGACCTGGCGCGGTTGATCTCAGCTCGCGTGGCCGCGCTGCCGCCGGCCGCTCGACGTCGCTGGCTGGTGGTGGGATGGCGCCGCCTGGAGGTGCTGGCCGCAGCGTTCATGGTCTTCCTGGCGGCCTGGCGCTATGCCCTGCCGCTGCTCCTCTCCGAAGAGGCAGGCCGACTCCGGATCATCATCTGGGCCAAGCATGCCACCGCTCAGTTGGCGATCTGGGCGACGGCCCTGGCCGAGCCCTGCCACCGCCTCTGGCTGGCGCTACGAGGAACGCCGGAGGCGCTGAGGCCGGTTGTCACTGCGGTCGCGCCGACGGTCGCGCTCTACGCGGCGGCCGAGGTCGTCATCATCGCCGCCGTCATCGTGATCGCTCATCGCACTCATCGCGCTCGTTTCGCTTCCGCAACCATCCTGCTGTGAAGGAGGAAGCTACCATGAAAGGGTACTGCAGCGAGACTGTGGGGAGACGCGACTTGCGCTGGACAGCATGCCTGCTGATGGTGTTGGCGGCGAGCGCGCTGCTCTGGAGCCAGCTCGCGCTCGCGGCCGGCCCGCCCCTAGACCTGTCCGGCACCTGGAAGTTCAAGGCCGACTGGGAAGAGAACGGCCAGGCCCTGGGGTGGCAGAAGCCCGAGTTCGATGATTCCACCTGGCGCGACCTGGCGGTGCCTGGAACCTGGGAAGGGCAGGGCGTCACTACCACCAACCCCCGCTGGCCGGGATCGGAGCCGTACAACGGCTACGCCTGGTACCGGCGCCACTTCTCCGTCCCGGCGGATTGGGGCCAACCGAACGAGAGCCTGCACATCGGGGCGATTGACGATATGGACTGGGTGTACATCAACGGCCAGCTGGTCGGGTCCACCAGCGGCGAGAGGGCCTTTGAACAGGAGCGGGAGTACGACCTCAAGCCCGGCCTGCTCAAGCCCGGCGCCGATAACGTGATCGCCATCCGCATCCTGGACACAGCAGGCAAGGGGGGCATCGTAGAGGGGCCGGTGGAGCTGGTCGGGTCCGCGCCGGAGTCAGCAGCAGAAGAGGAGCCAGGCGAAGCGGCTCCGCCCCCCGGCAAGTACCCCGAGAAGCGGGGCGACATGGTGCAGGTGGTGGGCAGTGTCACCGTGCCGCCTGGCAGCCAAGTGGACGGAGATGCGGTGGCGGTGGGCGGCTCGGTTGATGTCAAAGGATATGTCACCGGAGACGTGGTCGCGGTGGGCGGCTCAGTCACGATCCGGCCGGGGGCGAGGGTGGATGGAGACGCCGTGGCCGTGGGCGGCACCGTCAAGACCGAAGGGGATGGCATAGTCAAGGGTCAGGTCACCCAGGTCACCCTCTTCCCCTGGGCCATCCCGGGTATCTTCGGGCTCGCCTTCCTCACTGGCTCGTCTTCTCTCGTCTTCGTGCTGGTGAAGAGGCTGATCCTGTGGGGGCTGCTGGCGGTGCTGCTCGCGCTGATCTGCCCTAAGCGCCTGCAAGTGATGGCGCGGGCCCTGCCGCTTTACCCGGGATGGGTGGCCGGGCACGGCGTGGTGGGCTGGGTATTGACCCCGGCGGTGGTGCTGCTGGTGGCGCTGGTGGCGGCCGCCGTCTGCGTGGTGCTTGCCATCACCATCATTGGCATCGTGCTGATCCCGGCCGTGGCGCTGGTGCTGGTGGCGGTGGTGCTTGGCCTATTCCTCCTGCTCTGCCTCGGGCTGGGCGGGGTCTGGGTGAGCATAGGGCAAGCGCTCATCGCCCGCATGGGCCGGCCGGAGGCGAGCGTGCTGCCGGCGGCGCTGCTAGGTGTGGTATTGACCGCGGTCGCTTCGGCGGTCCCCGTGGCGGGGACGCTGGTGCTGATCACGCTTGTGATCTTCGCCTACGGGCTGGGGCTGATGACCGGAGGGGGAACGAGACCGGAATGGACTCATCGGCGCCTGGGAATCCGCCGCGCTCCCGAGGCTGCTCCGGCCTCGCAGACTCCCACCGCCTAGCCTAGCAGCGAGAACCAGTCCCAACGAGCAGCGCTGGCGGCAGGATCGCCAGCGCTGCTCTGCTCCCTGCGCTGCGGCTGATCTGTCACTGGCCCAGGCCGAGAGTTCGCCTCCGCCCTCCCCGCTGCAGCGTTACGCTCTTGGCGCTGATCCTCACCACTCGGTAGCCGCCCGAGATGGTGTCACCCTCGCGGACCAGGTACCGGCTCTCGCCTTGCCTTAGCACTGCCACCTTCCGCTCATCGCCCACCACGCCTGAGAGCCTGAGCACATTCGGAGGAGGACCGCCAGAGGTGCCGGCGGCCAGCTGAGGCCCGCCAAATGGCAGCAACGGCGGCAGGGGCCCTCGTGCGTCCACACTTGCCCGCGCCACTACCCGCTTGACGCCGGCGCGCTGGCGAGTGGGAACGACCTTCACAGGCAGGCGGCCCGTGACCTGTGGTTGGGGAGCTCCTGGCGAAGTAGAAGTATTGGCACTGAGCGCAGACCCCTCGCCCGGAGGACCGGACTCCCGTAGGCGGCGGTTAGCCGCTGGCTTCGGGTTGACCGGGGACAAGGCCGGCTGGGGTGTCTGCGTGATCCGCACTCGATCAGCTGGAACTGCGAGCCTGAGAGGCGCGCCGGAGTGGCTCGTGACGGCGCCGATGACGATTACCACCAGGGCCGCCGCGAAGACAAGCAAGCTGGATAGGTTCCGCGTAGTGGACTTCATGATCTCCCTCCCGGCGACCACGGCCTCCGTGCCGCTTCATACCATAACCAGGGCGTGATCCCACACAGAAGAGGCGGCCCCAGGCAGCGCGAATCTGTGCCCAGGGCGCCTGGCTTGCCGGCTCCCGGCTGGTTATGGAATATAGCCCTTGGCCCCGGAGCGGTGGGGCCTGCGCGCCGCAGACTCATGGGATTCTGCGGACGCGTGCCATTGGGAGGTGCGGGTCGGCATGAGGTCTCATGCCGGAGAGAGCCACACCCGCTCCCAGCGGCTAGTGGCGCGGGAGAACCAGGTGGTCAGGCGAGCAGCTCTCGAAAACACCCGGTGCGACGCTGAGGGATACCGTCGCCTCTGGCGGCGCGACCCGCACTCACTTCGCTTCGCCGAGCTGGCCGACTTGGCCCGCCGCCAGGGCCACCTCCCGCAGGCGGCAGCACTCTCCGCGCGCGGGCTCCTGCTGCACCCGGGCTATGCCACCGGGCGCGTGGTAATGGGCGATATCTTCTGGGATCAGAACCTGGAGCACAGGGCCGAGCAGGAATGGCAGGAAGCGCTGCGGATTGACCCTCGGCATCCTCGGGCTCATCTCCGCCTGGGTGAACTCTACCTGCGCCGCGGCGATCTTCCCCGCGCGGGCCGCGGTGGAGGCGGCGCTCATCTGGAACCCGGAATCGGCCGAAGCGCGAGCCCTGCTGGCAAGAGTGAGTGGGCGCCCATCCGCTCCTGCTGAGGCAGGTGCTGCGCGCGCTGCCCCGCCCGCGATGTCGCCGGCGAGGTGCGAAGAAGTGCTAGCGGCCGTCTCCGCCTGCATCTCGGTGTCGCGCGCGGCTGTGGTCAACTCCGACGGCTCGACAGTTGCCGGGACCGACGCCCACCCGGAGGCAGGGTCGGCGGCGGTGGCGCAACTGATCCGCGAAGCCCGGAGGATAACGCCCCAGCTCGGTGGGGGGCGGCTGCGAGGCGCGCTGCTGCAAGGCACCGGGGGCAGCCTGCGCTGTCTCGTGCTGGAGCAGCTGCTGCTGATTGCTGGACTTGAGCCTGGGGTTTCGCCGAGCGCGGCCGATGCTGAGATCGAACAGGCCATTGCCGGCCTGGGTGGCTGTCAGGGGGAGCAGGCGTATGCCTGAGGGGTCGCGATTCGAGCTGCCGCTCAATGTGCTGACCGCGACGCCAGGTGTGTGCGGAGGCGTGGTCGCCACTGATGACGGCCTGCCGCTGGCTGTGCGGCTCCAGGCCGGACACGACCAAGAGGCCCTATCGGCGGCCGCGGCGGTGCTCGGTCGTCTCGCGGCTATGGTCATTGCCACCCTCGATCGCGGGGAGCTCGAGCTCGGTGTGCTGGAGGGGGAGAAGCTGCGACTTATGGTCAGGCCGCTCTCGCTCGGCTTCCTCCTCGTGCTCACTGAGCCGGAGGCGAACCTCGGCCTGATCGCGCGCGAGATTGCGCGGGCGGCCGAGGCCCTGGAACAGGCGGCCGCAGCGGTTGGTGCGGATTGGATGGCGGCGCAGGGAGGTGCAGCATGACAGAGATCCTTGACCTGGTGATCCGAGAGCAGGACCTGTTGCAGGTGAACCGCGCGCTCGCGGCGATGCTGCGCGACTCTCGCGCCCGGTGTGTAATCCTGATCAACCGCAATGACGGCAGCGTGCTGGCGGCCCAGGGATTCCTCGATTCCCTGGACACCACCTCACTGGCGGCCCTGGCCGCAGGGGCGTTTGCCTCCGCGCGGGAGATTGCCCGGCTGATCGGAGAGCCCGAGTTCAGCGTGCTTTTCCACCAGGGCCAGCGCGAGCATGTCCACGTCAACCTCGCGGGAGCGCACGGGCTGCTGATGACCTTGTTCAACGACACCAGCACGGTAGGGCTGGTGCGCCTGTGCGCGCGCCAGGCCTGCACCGTGATCGAACGCGCCCTGCATGGACGGGCCCCCGGAGAAAGCGGCGACCCCGCCAGACCGTAGCGGGGTCGCCAACCGCGCCTGACAGCAGGGCTAATCAGCCCAGCTGATCGCCTCCGCCGGGCAGCCATCAATCGCTTCCTGGATCGCGCTCTCGCCGGCCCCGGTGGGATTCTTCACCACGGCGATGTCATCGTCCCCCATCTCGAACACTTCCGGGCAAGTCTCGACACAAGCCCCGCAGCCAGTGCAAAGATCGGCATCAACCACAGGTACTCTCATTGCAGCCTCCCCGGCCATGATCTCGGTGTGCTCCATACCCCGGCGCCCGGTAGTTCTGTGGGCGCCAGTTGACTTCCTCCCAGACCACTCAGCGCGCGGGCGCGGCCTGCGGTAGCAACGGCTGGGCGGCAGCCGAAGCAACGGGCACCGCCAGGCCAACGCTACGACCGCCCCGGTTGGTGTGCCCTGTCAAGGAGGCGAGGAATTCGTAACTGCTTCGAACCACTCACACCCGGGACGGTCGCACTAACATCATACCCTACTGACCATTACGATGTGCGCGCAATTCTGGACACATTCACACTGCTCTGTGATAGAAATACGACACGATGGTAATTGCTGGTACCAGACGGCAAAGGACTGTCACAAAGACGCCCACAGGCGAACGGAAAACGACCAACCAGGAAGGCGGCGAGGTGGAAAGCAGTGCCAACGCCAGCCAGAGCGGCTGGCAGCGCTTCTGCGCCAGTCCTGGCAGGCCCCGCCCGGAGACCTAGACCGGACTCCTCAGGGCCCTGGTGGCACCGGCTGGGCTCGAACCAGCGACATAGCGGTTATGAACCGCTCGCTCTACCACTGAGCTACGGTGCCCCACCAGCGATGATACATCAGCAGGACCGTCGCGACAAGTGATCTCCGCCAAGGCACTCGGGCCGTCACGGCTTCATGGTGGCCAGTCGCGCCAGGCTGGCGCGCTGCTGCCAGCGCTCGGCCGCCGCGAGGTCGGGCCAGGGCAGCTCGATGCGGTAGTCGTTCTCGTCGAGCGCAAGCTGGAAGCTGTGCCGGAAGGCGGCCACTTTGAGCGGGAAATGCAGGGCTCGCTTCCTCCGGTCAATGGGCCGCATCACCATCTCCTGGTCGTCGTACGCGGAGAACCGCGTGGCCTCCCGCATGCGGGCATAGGCGGGCGAAAGGCGAGTCACCTCCCGCCACTGCTCCACCGCGTTCTCAGTTTCGCCCTTGAAGTAGTAGACCAGGCCCAGGTTGCTGCGCGCGATGGGGTTGCTGGGGCGCCAGTCTACGACCTGTACCAGATGACGTACCGACTCCGCCAGCATCTTTCCCTTGGCATAGGCCAGGCCCAGGTCGTTGTGTCCCTCCGGGGAGCGGGGGGAGAAGATCAGCACCCGCTTGAAGCACTCCAGGGCCTCGTTCAGCCGGTCATCCTTGTAATAGGCGAGGCCAAGGTTGGCGTGGCCGTCCGGGTTGGGAGGCTCGAGCTTCACCAGGGCTCGGAAGTGCTCTATCGCCTCCGGCAATTCCCCTAGGTCCACCGCGGCATGGCCCACGAGGTCGTGGGCGGCCGCGAGCTGAGGGTCAAGGCTGGCCGCGTAACGGGCCTGCTCGGCCGCGGCCGCCAGGTCGCCTTCGAGGTAGTAGGTCAGCCCGAGATTGCAGCGGGCAATGGCGCTGCGCGGCATGGCGTCGGCCACAATCCGGAACTGCTCGGCCGCCTCCACTAGCCGGTCCTGAGAGAGCCGGAGGATGCCGATGGCATTGTAGACCTCAGGGAAGCCGGAGTAGAGCCTGATCAGCTCATCGAGCTGCTCCTGGGCCTCGTCGAACATGTCCAGCATATGGTAGGCGGTGGCGCAGTTATACCGGGCCAGGGCGTGCCTGGGGTTCATCCTCACCGCAGCCCGGAAGTGGTCGAGCGCTTGCCTCAGCCGCTCGTCGAGGTAGACGGCCACGCCCAGGTTCAGCACTACGTCCGCGCTCTTGGACTCCAGCTCGTAGGCCCTTTCCAGCTCCCGCACCGCCTGGTCTACAATGCCCTCGCGCACCAGCAAGGTGCCAGCATTGTACCTGACCTGGAAATCGCCAGGGGCGACCCGGACCGCCTGGCGAATGGCATCAAGCGCGCGCCCGGTCTGGCCCAAGCGGTACCAACAGCTCCCCTTCTGAACCAGGGCCCAGCCGTGGTCGGGGGCGACCCGACCCACCGCGCTGAAGTCCTCGATCGCGGCCTGGCACCGACCCTGGAGCATGGCGCACACACCCCGGTTGTAGCGAGCGGCGACGTGGGCCGGCTGGCGCTGAAGCGCGCCGGTGAAGCATCGCTCCGCTACCGTGAGATCGCCTCGCGCCTGATGAATGATGCCCAGGTTGCACAGCGCGTCGGGGTGCCGGCGCCGGATCGCGAGCGCCTCCTCCAGCTCTGCCACCGCCTGGTCTGGCATTCCTTGCCGCGCCAGCACCAGGGCCAGGGCATTGCGGGCGGCGAGATGACTCGGGTCGAGTTCCAGCAGCTCCCGGAAGCACTGGGCGGCCTCCGAGAACTGCGCCAATTGCCAGTGACAGAGCCCGAGGTTCCAGAGCGGCGTCTGTGAGCTGCTCATGCGGGGGCGGGCCCGTTCCAGCTCCTCGATGGCGCGAGTATGACGGCCGGCCGCGGCTTGGGTAGCGGCGAAGTTGTGGCGCACCAGAGCCGGCACCTCGGCCGCTCCCATCAGCCGCAGCAGCACCTGCTCGGCACGGTCTCTTCCGCTCTCGACCCAGAGCACGGCGGCGAGCCGCATCTGGGCCTCAGTATCATTGGGCTCAGCTTCGAGGGCGCGGTCGCAAGCGCGCCTGACGCGGGACAGGTTGCGCTTTGCCAGATAGGTGAAGAGGCCGAGGAGGGCACCGGCCCATCTGCGCCGCAGCACCCGCAGACCCGGGCCCGGTAGGCTTCCCACTGCCGAGCCCGCCGCCGCTCCAATCACGGCCCCGGCCAGGAGCACGCCGACAGGCAGAGGCGCGTCCCCCGCCCGTGTACCACCACCAGCCCCAGGCCGGCACCGAGCACGAAGCACAGACCCGCCCAGATGAGCCACGCGGCGCGCGGCTCGGCATGCCTGCGCACACCCCGCGTCTCTGGTGCATGTTCTAGGGGCGTGCCGCAGACGGTGCAGCTGGCTTGCTGTGCTGTGTTGGCCGCCCCGCACAGCCTACAGACCAAACCGCCCTCCCTGCCGGTCGTTCTCCTTTGCGCCCAGCGCACTATCA
This sequence comes from uncultured Armatimonadota bacterium, assembly GCA_963716175.1. Classification (GTDB taxonomy): domain Bacteria; phylum Armatimonadota; class Hebobacteria; order Hebobacterales; family Hebobacteraceae; genus MFD04408-11. Next base: position 483,722 of record OY970296.1, read on the forward strand.
GGATACCACAATCAGAGTGCTGTCGCAAAACGGCCAGCGACCGGGTCTGACGACTGCCAGTCTGCGAAACGGCTTCGCTGCCTGGCACCAGCCGCGCGCTGAGCCGGGCCAGGGACGCGGGCCAGGCCTCCGGCCTCGCCGCCTCGACCGGAGCAGCCAGTCTGCCATGCCCCGAGTCGGCTACTGCGCCTTCAGCAGCTCGACCTCGAAGATGAGTATGGAGTTGGGTGGGATGGGGCCGATACCGCGGGCCCCGTACCCCAGAGCGGCCGGGATGATAAGCTTGCGCACCCCGCCCGGCTTCATGCCCGCTACCCCTTCATCCCACCCCTTGATCACCCGGCCCGCGCCGAGCGGGAAGGAGAAGGGCTGACCCCGATCCCGCGAGCTGTCGAACTTGGTGCCGTTCACCAACCAGCCGGTGTAGTGCACGGTGACAGTCCCGCCGGCCTTGGCCTCTGCCCCTTCACCAACCTTGACGTCTATGTACTGCAGGCCGGAGGCGGTGGTGACAACCGGGTTGCTGCTGGGCGTTCCCAGCTTGCGGGCGGCCTGCACCGCCTCACTCTCAGTGGGTTTCATCTGGGTCTCCTTTGGCGCCTCGGCCGCGGGCGCTTTCGCAGCCTGGGGCGGAGCCGCAGGGGGCGGGGGCGCGGTTTCGACGGCCGTTCTCCGGCAGCCCAGCGCGGGTAGGGCTGCCAGCAATGCCGCGATCAGCAGACCATGGACGACGTTCCTGCGCGTCATGCTCGTTCCCTCCGAGTAGTATGGGCCGGGATGATAGCACGGGAGGCATGCCGGAACAAGAGCGTCCCGCTCACGCGGCCTGTTGCCGGCGACGCGGCCACACATTGACCGCGTTGCCGACCACGATCAGCGCCGCGCCCTGCCAGAAGCCTGGGCCGAAAGACTCGCGCAGCACCAGCCAACCCAGGCTCACGCCCAGCACTGGCGTGAGATAGGTGATGGGCGGCAGCTTGTGCGCTTCGCCGAAACGGGCCCCCAGCTCGAGCGCACACAGCCAAAGGGTGTAGCTGCCGCAGTACACGGCTATCCCCATTAGCAGAATCAGAGCCCAGGCCGCAACTGGCGCCGGTCCCCATGGGCCCAGGAAAAGCGGAACGGCGTAGCCGGTGACGGGTCGCAGCTCGTGCCTGATGGTGACCACTGCGGCCAGCATGGCTAGACCCAGGGTCATGGCCAGGAAGGAGTGCACATCCGACAGGCCGCGCCGCTCGTATCCGGGCCGCAGCGGGACAAACCGGTCCAGGTTCGAGTAGACTCCCCAGGAGAAAGCCGCGAACAGCGCCAGCAGCGCGCCGAGAAGGGAGGTGATGCCGCCCAGGCGCGCGAGATGTCCCTCGGTGGCGATGGTCGCCACCCCCAGCAGGCACAGCAGCAGGCCCGCGCCCAGCCGCGCCGGCCCGGGCCGGCGCCGCAAGTCGGACTTCCACTCCCAGCCGGTGATCGGCCGTACCAGCGCGCCGAAGGCGGCCCCCTGGAACAGGACCACGAACACCGGATGCAGGTAGTTGATGATGATGGCGTCGGGCAGGGGCAAGCGCACGAAAGCTGCATTCAGCGCCACCGGGTAGGCGGCCCAGCCGAAGAAACCCATCGCCGCCAGCGCCACCCAGCCCCGGGCTGCAATCGCGTGGATATGGTGAAGCCGGCGCCTGATCGCCAGCACGGCGAGCAGCGCCACCCACCCCAGGCCGACCCCCCAGAAGGCCACCTGAAGCGGGGTCAGCCTTCCGCCGTCCCGCATGGCCAGCAGCAGCGCCTTGTTGGTAACCAGCGAGATCGCCCAGACCAGCACGATCAGCAAGGTGTAGGCATAGGCTCGTCTCATTGCCGCTCGCTGACCCAACTGCTCGCCAAGAAGTGCATGGCTGCCCTATCGCCTCGTCGCCGGCTCGCCTGAGGGCTGTGTTTCGGCCCGCGGCCAATCCCATCCTGCCGCCCCAAGCCGGAGGCAAGGGACGAGCGACGGGCGGAGCCTGACCCACACTTGCTCCGCCCGGCTTGCCCGCCTCCGGCGGGGACGGCGCTGTCGAATCTCGCGACAGGCGGGAAACCGCGCCCCAACGAAGAACCAAGCGCCAGATCAGGGAGGGCCTAGAGGTGGCGATACAAGACTTCGAGCTCAGTGCCGACCAACTCCGCGTGGTCTGCGATGCCAGCAGCCTGGGGTTCGAGACCACGGCGGAGCTGCCCACGCTGGAGGACAGCGTGGGCCAGGACCGCGCCATGGCCGCGATAGACTTCGGGCTGGAAGTGAAGACGCCGGGCTACAACATCTTCGCGGTGGGGCCGACTGGGACGGGGCGCATGTTCGCGGTGCTATCCCGGGCCCGGGAGGCAGCGGCGAAGCAGCCCACCCCGGATGACTGGTGCTATGTCAACAACTTCGACGATGCCCGCCGGCCGGTGGCGCTGCGCCTGCCGGCGGGCCGCGCGGTCGAGTTCTCCCGGGAAGTGGAAGAGCTAATCCAGATGTGCAAGCAGGAGATTCCGCGCGCCTTCGAAAGCGAGGCCTACGAGCAGCGCAAGGAAGCGGCGATCGGGGACGTGCAGGCCGAGCGCAACCGCTTGCTGCGCCAACTGGACGAGGAGGCGCGGGCCGAGGGGCTGGTGATCCAGGCCACGCCCATGGGGATTATCTCGCTGCCGCTGGCCGACGGCAAGGCCATGTCCCGGGAGCAGTACATGCAACTCCCTCCCGAGGAGCGAGACGCGATAGACAAGAAGATGGAGCGGCTCCGCGACCGGATCGCGGAAGGGCTGGGGCAGGCGCGGCAGCTTGAGAAAGAGGCGCGAAAGCGGGTGGAGGAGCTGGATGCTCAGATCGCGATGATGACTATCGGCCATCGCTTCGAGGAAGTGAAGGCCAAGTACCAGGACCATGCCAGTGTGGTGACGCATCTCGACCGCCTGGCTCAGGATGTGCTGCAGCACCTGGACGAGTTCCGCCCCGGGGAATCACCCCAGGGCGAGGCGCCGCCCACGGAGGCGGTTCCGCCCCGCTATCGGGTCAACGTCCTGGTGACCAACGAGAAGGGCGCCGGGGCGCCAGTGATGCAGGAGCAGAGCCCCACCTACTACAACCTGGTCGGAAAGCTGGAGTACCGGCCGGTGGCCGGGGGCGCGATCACGGATTTCACCTTGATCAAGCCAGGCGCATTCCACCTCGCCAACGGCGGCTACCTGATCCTCCAGGCACTGGAGGTGCTGCTCAACCCCTTCGCCTGGGAGGCGCTCAAGCGGACCATGCGCAGCCGCAAGGCCACCATCGAGAACATCGGAGAGCAGTACAGTCCGGTCCCGGCCGCCACTCTGCTCCCGGAGCCGATCCCCCTTGACACCAAGGTGATCCTGGTGGGCTCGCCCCTGCTCTATTTCCTGCTCTACCAGTGGGATGAGGATTTCGGCAAGCTGTTCAAGGTGAAGGCCGACTTCGATGTGGACATGACGGCCAGCACCCAGGCCAACCGCAGCTATGCCGCCTTCATGGCCACCCACTGCCGCAACCACGGCCTCCGCGAGCTGACCAAGGAAGCCGTGGCCAGGGTGATCGAATACGGGATGCGGCTGGCGGCCGATCAGGAGCGGCTCTCCACTCGCTTCGCCGCCGTCGCCGACCTGCTCACCGAGGCCAACTTCTGGGCCCAGCGGGCGGGAGCCGAGTTGATCGGGGCCGAGCACGTGGACCAGGCCTTGGAGCACAAGGAGTACCGCTCCCGCCGGCTCGCGGACCGCCTCTTCGAGTTCATCGCACGGGGCGATCTCATCGTGGACGTGACCGGCGCGGTGCCCGGGCAGGTCAACGGTCTGGCCGTGCTGGATCTGGGGGATTACGCCTTCGGACGACCCTCGCGCATCACCGCCCGGGTCACGCCCGGCCGCTCCGGTGTGGTCAACATCGAGCGCGAGGCGCGCCTGGGCGGGGATATCCAGCACAAGGCGGTGATGATCCTCACCGGCTATCTCGCTGGCAGCTATGCCTCGGAGGCCCCCCTCTCTGTTACCGCCAGCCTCTCCTTCGAGCAATCGTACGAGCTGGTGGAGGGGGATTCCGCCTCCTGCGCCGAGCTCTACGCCATCCTCTCCATGCTCGCCGACGCGCCCATTCGCCAGGGCATCGCGGTCACCGGCTCCATGGACCAGAATGGGAACGTGCAGCCCATCGGCGGGGCCAATCAGAAGATCGAGGGCTTCTTCGCCACCTGCAAGCTGAAGGGATTAGCCGGGGATCAGGGGGTGATGCTCCCGCGCCAGAACATCAAGAACCTGACGCTGAAGCCAGAGGTGGTGGAGGCCGTGAGGGAGGGTAAGTTCCACATCTGGGCGGTCTCCACTGTGGACGAGGGTGTCGAGGTTCTCACTGGCGTGAGAGCCGGCTCGCCCAGAGAGGCGGATACCATCCACGGGCGGGTGGCCGCCCGGCTGCGCAAGTTCGCGGATGCCCTGAGCGGTGTGAAAGAAGAGAGAATCAAGCAGATCATTGAGCTGCCTCCCAGCGCCGCCACCCCCCGTCCCCCCACCCCTCCGCCACCACCCATACCGCGACACGGTTGAGAGGGGTTCCGCCGCTGGGCAGGGGCTTGCCTCTGCCATTCCGGGGCGGTATGTCAGAGTTCACCCGCCTCACGAGGGCATGCCGGCCATTTCCCTTGGGGTTGGGCAGGAGACTCGCTCCTGCCCCTGCCAGGCCTCGTCCCACATCGAGCCTACGCCATTGGGCGCGGTCGTGTCCAGGCGCTAGCTCGAGGTCACCGGTCGTGCAGAGATGTCTGTTTCGAGAATCTCGCATCAAGGTAGCTGATTATGGTTCTCGAAGCATTGATCACCAGCAGGGCCTCTTCTTCTTCTAGCAATGCTTGGCTAGGGTGAGCGACGCTCGCGGCGTTCCTGATAGGGTTGAGGGCATCCAATATCCCACCAAATGCTTGAAGGATTCTCTCGATATCCTGTCGTCTTGAGCCCAGGTCCTGTAGCGCAACGTGTTGCTGGCGTAAGAGTCTGAGCAACCTAGCGGGTGAGTCATCTCTTGAGTATGGAATGCTGGCATCCTCACACACTGCTCGCAGGTAGCCGTGCACGGCTGTATGTATACGATCAACGCCGCTGACTGCTCCGCTTGCTCGAAGCAGCGTTTCGGTATCGCTGATCGCTCGCTCGACTACGCGCGAGGTGATCTTGGGTGCCGGGCTTCCAACTGGCTGCCCCTCCAGTCTGCTTATCATCTTGCGAATCTCGCTCTGTAACTCCTGAGTACGAGTGGACGCGGCCGACTTCGTTGACACAGGAAATCTCTCAATGACCCCGCGGAGTATCTGGGCCTGTACGTTTGGGGGAGAACCTTTCAGAACCGCTATGAACCTTTCCCGCGTCGTTCCTTCATACTGATACGGGTCGATGTCAAGCTCGCAGTACTCCGGGTAGAACTCCGCGTGTGTCCGATAGCTGAAATCCCCAAGGTAGCCGCCAGATACCCCTATATAGCGGTTGACTACTTTCATGATCTCGGCATTGGTCAGTCCTGATGCTGGCATTGGCATGCTCTCCGTAGGGCAGGAGCGTTTCTCCTGCCAGTTGTACGGTAGCGGGCCTGGACCGCCCGCCCTACAGAACCGCGGTCCTGCAAACGGCCCAGCGGGCATGGAATGCCCGCCCTACAGCGGCGGCCCCTCATACGCTAGATAGCAGGCGCGGCAGAAGGCCGGGTTGCGGCCGGTGCGAATCTGCTCCCGCAGGCGCTGCATCGCCGAGCCGTTCCAGGCGGTGGCGAAGCTGGCGCCCGACTCCAGCGCATTGCCCAGCAGCAAGCCCTCTGGGCCCGCGGCATAAGGACACGGGGCCACGTCTCCCCGGACCGTGATCGCAGTCCTGCCCCAGGGCCAGCGGCAGGGCCTGCCCTCCGCCGGCTTCCGCGGCGGGGGAGGCGCTTCGGGACAGCGGAACTCGAGATTCGCCGCCAGGGCGAGGCGGCGGGCCTCGGGGAGCACGCGCTGTAGATCCTGGCCCAGCACGCGGCGCTCCGCCACCACGCGCTCCAGGGACTCAGACCCGAAGTTGGTGAGCTTGGCGGTGCACAGCAGGCCGTCCACTCCCCACTCCGCGCAGCGCTGAACCAGCGCCGGAATCTGTGGGGCCGATTCCCGCTGGATCACATGCCAGACCCGGATCACCGGGGACCGCCGCCGGCCTCGCTCCCGCACCAGGGCCGCGATCCCCTGGGAGATGCGCTCCAGGTCGGACCCAGGCCGCAGCCGGGCATGAGTCTCTGGATCGGCGGCATCAACCGAGATGTTGAGATGGTTGAGGCCACAGGTGAGGAGCTGGCGACGTGTCTCCTCGCCCAGCACGCTGCCATTGGTGGTGGTGAGCACCCGCACTCGGCGGCGCCGCGCCTCCTGCACCAGGCCGAAGAAATCCGGGTTCAGCAAGGGCTCGCCCAGCCCCACCAGCTTGATCCGATAGACGGTGGGAAGCTGGTCGAGCAGTCGGGAGAAATCGGCGAGTGAGAGGTGGGCGCGCGGGAAAGCGCCATCGGTGCTGGGGCAATGGGGACAGCGGTAGTTGCAGAAGCTGGTGGGCTCGATGTCCGCCCGCGCCGGGAGCGCGCGGCTCGCCGCCGGGCGGTGGCGGTAGGCTTGCCGCAGGCGCAGGGAGTTCAGCAAGGCGGAAGCTGGCCGCATGCCGCGTCCCCTCAGAACAGCAGCGAGAAGGTGATGGGGCGAACCCGCCAGGATCCCTCTTCCTTCACCAGCCAGAGGTTCCCGCTGACGTGCTTGCGGAGAAGCCCGGCGAAGCGCAGGGTGGCATCGAAATCCACCCGGATCCCGTTCAGGGTAGTGGGCCGCCCGGCCACCTCCAGGCGGGTCATCTTCACCCAGTGGGGTGGGCGGCGAGGCACATTCCACCAGTGGAAGGTGAGTGCCTTCATCCCCCCCCAATCAGACCGCAGCCAGGCGTGCAAGAAGTCGAACGCCGCCTGCCGCACCGCGGGCTCCTGGCGCCGGTCGGCCTTCGTGGGGCTGCGGTCGGGGACCTGCGCCTCCGGAGGCAGCTCGTTGAACCAGTAGAGCTGGCGCACCTGCCAGCTCTTGCTCGCGCCCTCCTCCACGTAGCGCAGCACCATGATGCCGCGGGTCGGGAGATTGGGGTCGGTCATGGGTCCCGCGGAACTCAATCGCCCCGATCCTCCCATCCGCCCTCTGTTTGTCGAGCTGAGGCATGTGCGCGAACGGGCAGGGGCCATAGAGATTGGCCTTCTGATTGGGAAGCATGCGCTTGATCGCGTCTCGGTCGTTGCGGCTGAAGGCGAAGAGGAAATCCCGCGCCACCTGCGCCGCCTCCGGGGGCATACCCTGGGCCCTGCTCGGACTCCCCCAGGCCATCGCCAGTCCAACAGTCAGCATCACGGCCGCGATTTTGGTCTTCATGGCTCTCCCGAAGCTGATGTTACCTGGTTTCGACGAGAAAGCCAAGCACTTGGGCCAGGAGCTGCCGATTGCGCGCAGGCAAAGAGGAAGGAGGCCGCGGCGCGAGGTATAAAGTCTACTGGTGGTTGCGGTGCCGTCGCAGTTACCAGACCGACGAGCAGCCCCCTGGCCACACCTTGCAAGGCGGCTCGACCTCGCAGGCGGTGCACCTGCTGGCAAGGCGAGCCGCAGACGGCGGGCCACCGGGATGCAGCGCAGCCTGGCGGGCTTGCGCGCGGGCCGCAGTAGCTCTAGTAGGAGGCAAGATATCCATCATGTCAGTGGTAGCGCGACCCACGCCCCGCGCGCGGCCGCGGACCGCGGGTGAAGCCCGAGCGCGACAGATCCGGTGGTGGCACTACCTGCTCGCCGGCACCGGCCTGGTGACGCTGGGTGGAATGGCCTATGGCTTCTACGCCGCCTGGTTCGCCGTCACCCATGTCCGGACCAGCTACGCGCGGGTCAGTGGCTATGTTGTAGTTCTGTCGGCGAAATCCGACACCCGCGTCAAGCGGGTGCTGGTGCGGACGGGAGAGAAGGTCCGCGAGGGGCAAACGCTGGCCATCCTGGACAACGCCGATGTCGCCGCCCAGGCCGAGCAGGCCAAGGCCACGCTGCTGGCGCGGGAAAGCGCCCTCAACCGGGCGGAGGCCGAGCTGGATATGACCATCCGGCAGAGCGCGGCCAGCATCGAGGAGGCGGAGGCGCAGCTGGCCGCCTCCCAGGCGCGGCTCTCCCAGGCGGAGGCAGAGAAGGAGATGGCCTCCCGCACCGAGCGGGATGAAGTGAAGCGCGCCCAGGCCGAGCTGGCCGTGGCCAAAGCGCGGCTGAGGCAAGTGGAGGTGGGCCCCCGTCCCCAGGAGATCGAGCAGGAGAAGGCCGACCTGGCTTCCGCGGAGTCCCAATCGGCCAGTGCCGCGGCCACCTTGCGGCGGATGGAGAAGCTGCAGAAAGAAGGCGCGGTCTCGGAGCAGGCGCTGGACGCGGCTCGCACGGATCTGGAGGTGGCCCAGGCCGCGGTGAACTTGCGTCGCCAGAAGTTGAGCCTGCTGCAAGCCGGCAGCCGGCCGGAGGATATCGAGGCCGCACGACAAGCAGTGACCTCCGCCGAGGCCGCCGTGGCGCTGGCCACGGCCAAGAGCTTCGACAGCGAGATGAAGGTCCAGCAAGTGGCCACCCGGGTGGCGGAGAAGCGGCAGGCTGCGGCTGGAGTTCGGGGGGCCCAGTCCCTGCAGCGCACGGTAGCCCTCAAGGAACAGGACGTGGTGGCACAGCGAGCCGCAGTGGCCGAGGCGAAGGCCGCCCTGGAAGCGGCCAAGGCTCGTGTCTCGGACACGGAGCTGCGCAGCACGGACAACGGGGTAGTGGTGGCGGGACAGGGCCAGAGTATTCACGAGGGCGAGTCAGTCACCAACGGACAGCCCATCGTCACCATCGTCTCCACCGCGCGGCCTTTCTGGATCAGCGCCTCCGTCTCCGAACTGCAGGTGTCCCAGGTGAAGGAAGGGCAGCCGGCGCTGATCTGGATTGACGCCTTCCGCAGGCAGGTCTTCCATGGCACGGTGTCACAAGTGGGAGGGGCCACCGAGTTCTCGGCCGCGGACACCCCGTGGGCCTTGAAGCAGGTACCACTGAGGCTCAGCTTCGACCCCGGCAAAGTGAAGGACAGTCTCAAGCCCGGCATGAGCTGTCGGGTGTGGATAGACGTGCGGCACTGACGCGGTGGGGCGCGGGCCCAGGCCGCGCCCCCAACTGCTATACCTGTTGGTCCAGGATTCTCCTGCTGCGCTCGTCGAGGGCGTGCATATCCTCAATCTCGTAGCGGTTGCCATCGGCGTCCTGGAGCATGAGGCGCCCCTTTGCCAGCACCCGCAAGTCCTCCCGGTCTCGCACATCGAAAACGCGATAGCCGCGGTCGGTCTCCACCTCCCAGCGGGAGGCGCCGTGAGCGTCCTCGATGTCGTAGATGACGGTGATCTTGGGCACGAAGTAGGCCCGGCTTAGCTCCTCGGTCAGCACCCGCCGGCTCTCGCAGTCGAGCCCCTTGGGGTTGCGCAGCAGCACCGCCTCCCGCCCTTTCTCGTCCACCAGGCTCAGGTAGTCGGCGACCTCGGAGATGGGGAAAACCGGCGCCGGCTTCAGGTCCACGTGTTCGGTCTTGCCATCCACCAACACGTGGAGCCGCCGGAACTCGTCTCGCCAGATGCGCAGCCGGCTGGCATCAACGATCTCCAGCCGCTGCAGTTCCTGGTCCCAGCTCGCGGCGCTGCCCAGGCGCTCCTGGGAGGGCCCAGTCTCGCCCGGCGCCGGCGCGCCAGTCTGCTCTGTCTGATCCTGGGGATCTTCCACGGGTTTCCTCGCGAGGGCGTGACCCTCGCCTCGCCGGGTACTGCTAGCTGCGGTCCCTACCAGGCCCGCACTCTGGACAGCTCCGACTGGAGCTTGCAGAGCCGGCTGTAGAGCCCATCGGACTCCAACAGCTCATCGTGGCTGCCGATCTCGCCGATGCGGCCATGCTCCATCACGACGATCTTTGTCGCCTTGCGCAGGGTCGAGAGCCGGTGCGCGATGGCGAACGTGGTCCGATTCGCCACCAGGCGCTCCAACGCCTCCTGGATCAGCATCTCGGTCTCGGTGTCAACCGAGGAGGTGGCCTCGTCCAGGATGAGAATCCGCGGGTTCTTGAGAATGGCGCGGGCGATGGAGACGCGCTGGCGCTCGCCACCGGACATCAACTGCCCCCGCTCGCCGGTGAGGGTATCGTAGCCATGGGGCAGGTTGACGATGAAGTCGTGGGCGTTGGCCGCCTTGGCGGCGGCCACGATCTCCTCTGGCTTGGCCTCGGGCGCCCCGTAGGAGATGTTCTCGGCCACCGTGCCGTGGAAGAGGAAGGGCTCCTGCAGCACCACGCCGATCTGCTGGCGCAGGGAGCGCAGGGAGAGCTCCCGCACGTCATATCCGTCTATCCGGACCTCGCCCTCGTCGACATCGTAGAAGCGGCTCAGCAGTTGCACCAGGGTGCTCTTCCCGGCTCCGCTGGGACCCACCAGCCCGATCACTTCCCCCGGCTCGGCCACGAAGCTGACCTCCTGGAGTACGGGCTTGCCGGGCTCATAGCTGAAGGTGACGTTGTCGAACTCCACCCGCCCCTCGAGCCGGGGCAGGACCACCGAGCCCGGCGCCTCCGGGATCTCGGGCGCGGTATCGAGCACCTCGAACACGCGCTCCGCGGCGGTGAGGGCGTGCTGCACCCGGTGGTTCATCTCGCCCAGCATCTGCACCGGCATGTAGAACTGCCACATGAGCTGGGTGAACATGACCAGGGTGCCCACCGTGGTCAGGCCCAGCACCGCCTGGTAGCCGCCATAGCCGTAGACCACGAGCGAGCCCACGGAGGTGATAAGGCCGATGGCCGGGAAGAAAAACGTCCACAGCTTGGCCGCATTCAGCTCCTGGGTGAACAGCGCGCCGCTGCGATCCCGGAATCGCTTCGACTCCCGGTGCTCCTGAGCGAAGGACTTGACCACTCTGATCCCCGGGATGGAATCGGCCAGCACCGCGCTCAGGCCCGCCCACCGTCGCCACACCTTCTGGTAGACCTGGTGGATCAGGCGGCCAAACCAGTAAGTGCCGATGGCGATGAAGGGGGTGGGCAAGAGGGTAAGCGCGGCCAGCGCGGGGTTGGCCGCGAACAGCATCACGCAGATCACGGGGATGGTCAGCAGGTTGATGATGATCTGCTGCAGGCCATCGGCGATGAAGTACTGCAAGCGCATGATGTCGTTGGTGACGCGGGACATGATCTGGCCGGTCTGCTTCCGGCTGAAGAACCCGAGCGAGAGCATCTGCAGGTGGTCGTAAAGCTCGGTTCGCATGTCCAGCACCACCCGCGCCCCCAGCCACTCCATCATGTAGCCGCGGGCCATGCTCACCACGGTCCGCACCAGGTAGATCAAGAGCAGCCAGGTCACCACCAGGGAGAGCCCCGGCAGGTACTTGGGCCTGAGCACGCCGTCGAAGAGATAGCGGGTGACGTAGGCCGGCAGCAGGTTCAGCACAGTCAGGACGATGCTCAGGAGGAAGCCCACGATCGCCACCGTGTGGTAGGGCCGCAGGTAGCCGATGAGGCGCGCGAGCAGTTGCCCTCGCTTCATGCAGAAAGGGCAGACCTCAGACCAGCGAGGCAGCGCCCGCCCGCAGGTGGGGCAGCGGACGCTGCGCTGCGGGCCGTGTCCCTTGCGGCCGCCCTCTTCCTGTTTCTCGTCCTCCGAAGAGAGGCGGCGCAGGATGTAGTAGGCGCGCGACATCTGCGGAGCCACAGAGCGGCTGAACCGCAGCAGCTCCACCGACTCCGAGCCCGTGACCGCCTCCAGCGAGCCGCTGCCGATGAAATCGCGCAGGCGGAAGCGGCGGACATCGGACAGAGGCAAGTCTACCTCCACCCGGGCCGCGCCGTTCTCGGGCGCCAGAGTCGCCAGCCGCCGGTCAGTGACCAGCAGCCACCGGTCGCCGTACTCCCCCTCAGGCGTGATGTCGCTGCGGAGGCTGATCAGGCGCCGCTCGTCCTCCTGCATCAGGCGAGCGACCTCCGCCTCCACGGCCGCAGGCAGCTCCTGCTGGAGCTCGGCGTCGAGCAGCTTATCTATCTGTTGGCGTTGGGCTTCTGTCATCGTGCTCTTCCCGCGCGCACGCCGGCTTGGCCACAGGCCGGGCCGGCGCACCTCATCATGCCCTAATTTCCACGAGAATGCAAGTTCTTCCCTCCTTGCTCCGTTGGATATGGGCGGCCACATATACCGCGGACACAGCCAAAAAACTTGTGCGCGAATGCCAGGGATGTGGTATCCTCACACGGAAATGCAGTCTGGAATCGCGGTGGTCCCGCGGACGTTAACTCCCTCTTGAAAGGGGGTGGCACGGGTGAGCTGTGGAAGCTGTGGGAAGAAGGCGGCCCCGAAGAAGACCAAGAAGAAGAAGTAGGCCGCAGCAGTAGCGCCCGCCACGCGCGGGAACTGAACCGAGGCCGGCCTCCCAAGCAGGAGGCCGGCCTTCGCTTTCCGCTCACATGTTCAAGCAGCCGACCGGTGATTAGCTGGGCGGCTGATGGATGCCGAAGATGGCCGAGAGCAGGGCCAGGCCAGCGTCGGTGAGATAATCCCCCAGCACCAGGCCCAGGAAGGCCGGGCGGAAGGCCCGGTACAACCTGAGCCCGCCGTAGCGCCGGATCAGAGTCGTCAGCGCCCAGGCGATGAACACATTCACCCACATGGAGCGGTTGGTCTCATAAGAGCTGGCGATGAGAAAGCCCACCGGGCTCAGGGGCCACCACACGAAACTGCTGTGGAGCCACACCAGCAGCACGGTGAAGGCTCCCCCTAGCACCAGGGCGACGCGAAGCCAGTTGTCCGGCGCCTCCGGAGCGCGCAGGCTGGAGTCCAACTCCCCGAAAGCCCAGTGCGGGTAGCTGTAGAAGGGCCAGCTCTCGAGGCTGGTGGCACCGTGCTGGTAGAGCACGTAGATCAAGGCCGGGATGCCAAACCCCACCATCGCGACCAGCGCCAGCGCCGCAGCCCACGGCCAGGCGCGGCCCCGCAGCCGGCCGGCCTGGAGCAGCTTGAAGCTGTCCATGATCTGGGGCATGGCCAGGTTCATGGGGTCATACATGTAGATGACAGAAAGATAGGAGTACAGGGTGAGCGAAGGCGCGCCTATGGGCACCGCGCCCACCGTCCGCATCATCACCATCCGGGGGAAGAAGCCAGTGTCCACGTACATCACTCCCCCGGCCGCCACCAGCCGCGAGGCCCCCACCAGCACCGCGTAGAACATCCCTATCAGTCCCGCAAACGCCCACCAGGACATGCCCGCCTTCACCGCCCACCAGACCATGAAGCCGTTGGCCAGCAAGAACCCCATCACCGCCCAGCGGCCCGCCAGCGGCCCGTACGGGTCCGCCTCCTTGGGCCCCCGCCCCACCAGTCCCAGCAAGCCTGACGCGATGGCCTTGCGGGACTGATAGAGGAGCACCGCGGTGAGGGCGATGAAACCCCCCGCTTCCTCGAAGCCGACAAAGACGCGGGGGTTGATCGCCACCGCCGCCGTGCCTCCCTCCTCCGCCACCCCGAACGCGCCCCACACCAGCAGCTGCAGCCGGAAGAAGGCATAGAAGAACCAGAGGCTGAGGGACACTTCTGCCGGAAGCAAGCAGGTGATACCGATGATGGGGAAGATGATGGAGAACGACATGTCGGAGAGCACGTTCCAGGGCAGGCTCATACCGGAGAAGTAGCGCCCTATCCGCAGATCCCAGAGCGCAGGGGACGGGATGCTGGGGAAGATGCGGTGGAACCAGCCCAGCAGCGAGAGAGTGGCGGGAAGGGCGAATCCCAGCCAGAAGATGCGGTTGCTGAGCAAGCTGCCACGAAGGGTGGGGCGGGGTTCACTGCCGGTGATGGAGAGAGGCACGTCCACCAGGGGAAAGGCCAGCCGCTGGCGCTCGATCCAGTCTCTACTCAGCAGCGCACCCAGACAGAAAATGCCGGCCATCAGGGCCAGGGTGAAGGCCGACCAGGCCACCATCGGTGCCGCCCAGGCGGCCCAGGGCAGAGGGAGGCCCTGGGGCAGACCTTCCCAGAACCAGTCGTTCGCCTGGAGCGGCTCGAGCCTCAGCCACAGCGGCACGTTGGGCCAGATCGAGTGCTGCCAGTTATTCTCTGGCCGGGCCATGTAGAAGGGAAAAGTGGTGGCCGAGACCAGGTAAGGCAGCCCGCCCTGCATCGCCAGCCCCACGGAGATGATCAGCATGCCATAGGCCACCAGCAGCTCGCCGCGAGTGAAGGCGCGGCCCGGCCAGAACCGGAGCAGGGCCCCGTTTAGCAGCACCAGCACGAATAGAACCACCACCGGGCTGCTCAGCAGGGAACCGGAGCCTACCGACCAGGTGCGGCTGACGAAGGCGAGATAGGGGTTGATGGAGGCGAGGAGAGCGACGCTGAGAGCTCCGAGCAACACCGCCCGCGGGGTAATGGGGTTGACAGTCCGATCCTGGGCCTCGAGCTGTGCCGGATTGCCGCGTTCCACCTGCTCTCCTGCCGCGCTCTATTCTCCGGTGCTTCCGCCGGGTCCTGTTGCGGAGGAGTTGGCTGCGCAGCGGCGAACGGAGGCCGCCACCGTTGCTCGCGAAGCCCCCGGGGAGGACGACATGAGAAGAGCGAAGGCGAAGCTGCGCGCGGGCGTGATCGGGATCGGCATGGGCCGGCTGCATATGGAGGGATATGCCACCCATCCGCGCAGCGAGCTGCTGGCGGTATGCGATCTCAATGTGGCCAGGGCAAAGGCATTGGCGGAGAGATGCGGCGCCCGCTACGTCTTCCGCGACTGGCGCCAGCTCATCGCCATGGATGAGCTCGACCTGGTCTCGGTGGCAGTTCCCAATTATCTCCATGCCCGCATGACCATCGCCGCCCTGCGGGCCGACAAACACGTGCTGTGCGAAAAGCCGATGGCCACCCGGCTGGAGGACGCGGAGATCATGGCCCGGGAGGCGAAGCGGGCGAAGAAGCGGCTGATGGTAGACATGAGCTATCGTTTCGACCCGCTGCAGCAGGAGATGTGGCGCCGCATCCGGCGGGGCGACCTGGGCCGCATCTACTACGCCAAGTCGCACTACACGCGGCGCAAGGGCATCCCGCTGGGGGCCAGCGCCTGGTTCATCAACAAGCGCCAGGCCGGGGGAGGACCCAGCGTTGATCTCGGTGTCCACGCCTTCGATCTGGTGTGGTGGCTGATGGGGTCGCCCAGGCCCACCTGGGTGCTGGGCTCGACCTATGCCGAACTGCTGCCAGAGCGAGCGTCGCAGATGGGGGTGAAGGGCGATGTGGACGATCTCGCTGCTGCCGTGGTGAAGTTCGATACCGGCCAGACCATCTTCTTCGAGGCGAGCTGGGATGGGCACGTTCCTGGGCATGAGGGCTACGAGCTTTACGGGACCAAGGCCGGGGCCACTTGCCACGACTGGGAGAGCGATCTCAAGGTGACCATCCATTCCGACGACCGCCGCGGCAGGTCGGTGGACAGGCCGGTGAAGGCCACCCGCAAGACGCCTAGCGCCTATTGGCACTTCGTAGATGCCTGCTTGGATCGGCGCCTGAAGATGACCGCCTCCGCCGAAGAGTGCTTGCACGTGGCCCGGGTGCTGGATGCCATGAACCGATCGCAGAAGACCGGCAAAGCGATCATGCTGTAGGGCGGGGTCTCCCGATGGCTAGGCCCTTCGGGCCGCCATCCCGGCCTCTACAGGCTTAGGGACCCCGCCAGGTGTGTCCAGAAGACAGCGCTCACTACACGGCGGGCATGGGAATGCCCGCCCTACAAGGGCTTGCCACTCAGAAAGGAATCGCCCAATGATGCCTCCCGCCATCTGGACCGGGATCTATGCGGCGAAGAACACCTGCGACACACTGCGGGCACTGCGCGCCATGGGCTGGCAGTGGTTCGAGCTTTCCACCGAGCACTTGCACCAGATCGAGCAGCACAGCCGCCAGCAGGAGCAGATCGGGGCCGTGCGGGCGACTTTGGAAGAGTTAGCAGCGAGAATGCCCCAGGCCCACGCCCACCTGGAGGCGGACATCGCCCATCCTGATGAGTCACGGCGCGAGGCCGACATGGAGCGCATCCGGCGCGAGCTGATCTGCTGCGCGGACCTGGGCGTTGAGTACGTCGTTCTTCATCCCGGCACCGGCGAAGGGCACAGCAGCCCGGAGGAGCTTCGCCCTATCTACCAGCTCGATCTGCGGAATCTGTCACGCCTCGCCGACCAGGCCGGGGAGCTGGGGGTGAGGATCGGGCTGGAGAACACCATGGATTACTCGGGGAGGCGGCACTTCGGCGCCAGGCCTAGCGAACTGCTGGACTTGCTGGCCGACCTCGACCACCCCGCGCTGGGCATCTGCGTTGACACCTCCCATGCCCATGTCCAGAAGCTCGATATCGGGGCCGCGATACGGGAGTTCGGCCAGCACCTGTGCGCGACCCATATCTCTGACAACGACGGCTCCGGGGACCAACACCTCACCCCTGGGAAAGGCACCATCAACTGGCCCGCGGTGATGGCCGCCTTCAAGGAGATCGGCTACCAGGGCATCTTCAACCTGGAGATCCCGGGCGAGTCCGAGTTTGGCACGCCGCCCACCCCGGAGGTGCTGGAGGCGCGCATTCGGGGCGCTTTCGAAGTCGCCCAGCGGCTAGTCAGTTCGTAGGGGAGCTGGTAGGGCAGGTCCGCGACCTGCCCAGCAATCTGGGTATGCTCCTGGCTCAAGCACCGGCGAGAACCTGCGCGATCCTCTCCCCCAAGAGCTGCTCGATCCATGGCTCGACCTCCCAGAAGCTCTTCAGGTCCTGGTACTCGCGGATGAACCTCTTGTCTCCCGCTTTGAGGCCTGACCTCGCCCGGATCATCAGGTTTTTCGTGGTGTGCTCGGGGGAGGCGAATTGCACCACATCGGTGCGATAGCCCACGATGCGCAGCACCAAGGCGCGGAAAGCGTCGGTGAGAATGTCGGCGGTTCTCTCCCCCAGAATGCCGTGGCGCAGCACCGGGCGCATGACCTCGGCCTTGAGCTGGGTATGAAGCTCGTGCTGGCAGCACGGAGCGGCGAGGATGACGCGGCTTCCCCAGAGGATGCCCTGCGCGAGGGCCTCATCGGTGGCGGTGTCGCAAGCGTGCAGGCTCAGCACCACATCCGGCCGAGTCTGAGGCGCGAACTCGGCAATGCGAGCGACGTGGAACCCCAGGCCATCCCAGCCCAGGGAATCCCGCAGTTGGTCGCACTTCTCGATGATCTCTCGGTTGCTATCAACCCCGGTGACATGAGCAGGGATGCCGCGCAGGTGGTTCAGGTAGTGGTAGGCGCCGAAGGTGAGGTAGGCGTTGCCACACCCGCAGTCCACGATCTCAAGCGGGCCGGCAGCGAAGTCCGCCGGTTGCAGCATCTGCTGCATTAGCGTGAGAAACTCGTTGATCTGGTGGAACTTGCCCTGCATCGTCGCCCGCACCCGGCCGTTGCGATCCATGATGCCGATGGCCTGGAGGAAAGCGTCGGGCGCGTTGGCCGACAGCGGGTAGGCCTTCACCCGGTCGTGCGAGAGGTCGGGCTCGGATTCGGCGCGCGAGGGCTTGCCTCTCCCAATCAGCACTCGGCCCCGCTTGGTGATGCGGACATGCAAATCACCCGAGGTGGACTGCGCCAGGAACTGAGTGAACGGGAGCGCGAGCAGCTCGTCCAGCCTGGCTGCAACGTCGTCTCCTGCGAAGTTCTTGGTGATGTCCTTGCGGCCATCGAAGTAGGAGAACTGCATCCGGCGCCGGCCCCTCAGCAGGACAGGGCGCACCACTGCCTTGATCCACGGCACCTCCGCTCCCCGCAGCTTGCCGCTCACGGTGAGGCGCAGGAAGGTGGGCTCGTCGAGCACGGCCGCTCTCACCATCGCTCTGTAGTCTGCCTGCCGCTCGGACTTAGCCATGCACGTCTCCAGCACGCCATCGGGCCGGGCTCTCGATCCCGGCCAGTATCGTCTCGGCCGCCCATGCCAGCTCGCCTGGCGGCGCGTTCTTCCCCCCGATCAGCCAATCGAGGGCCGCGTCCAACGCAAATGCGAGCGCAAGAGCCACGGACCCTTGTTCCGCGGCCGCACCCACCTCGGACCAGTAGCGGCGCAGGAATCGCCGAACCAGCCCCGTCCGCTCTCGAGGCACGACAGGGAGAGTCGCCAGCAGGCCGATGATGCAGCTTCCCAGATCGCGCTCGCACGGGTCCAGCCCCGCGTGGTCCCAGTCTATGATGCCCGAAAAGTGCTCACCTGTCACCATGATGTTGGGAGCCGAGAGATCGCGGTGTGCGAGGCCCGCGCGGCTTACGGAGACCGGGGTCGCAGCCAGCACTGCAGCTCCCTTGAGTATGATCTCCGCGATGCGCTGGTCGCCCCCGGTCGCCCGCTCCGTATACCACTGTGCGTCCTCCGCGAACATCGCCGCGACGCGCCGGCTGACTTCGTCGAGCGCGATCCCGCGCGAGCCAGCAGCCTTGCCATCAAGTCTTGTCAGGCGGGCGATTGAGGTGGCAAGCTCATCCACCAGCCTGGTCCTGCTAATCCCGCGGATCGCTCCGATGCAGCGATCCAGCGGCTCACCGCTATAGCTGGTAAGGAGCGTTGGCAGGCCAAACAGGGCCGCTTCCCTCTCTATGCCAATGCTTGTGGGGACAGGTACTACGCCGCGCACAAGTTCGAGGGCCTTCGCATGGCGCCCCAGGCCGTCCTTTCCCGCATCCGAATCTTCATAGAACTTGATGCATATGCGGCCAGCTCGCGCGTCCTCACAGATGACTACGCGGCTCGCCGCTGGCGTCACCCCATCATCGCGGCCAGAGGTAGGATTCGTGATCGCTCGCACCTCACGCAGCCCGTACCTCGCCAGGCCGGTGACGACTCGCCGCCGGGCATCCGAGCCCGCCCTGGCGACATCCGCCGCATAGTCAACCGGGTTCATCATAGCTGTCAGCCCCATCGTCGAAGAGCTGCTCCCGATCCTGGGTGTTCACGCGCATTCCCTTCCTAGTGCCTCGGCGCTCTGTGCTGCCTGCGTTCCAGGCCTCGTCATGCCACCGGCGTCCACGCCGTCGGGTCCAGCGAGCGCCCCGGCGGCGCGGTGCGGCCCGAGGTTTGTCCTCGCGGTCCGGTGTCCTCATCGCGCCCCTCCTCTTCTCTCCTCCCATCTCTCGCGGGTGAGGTGAAAGCTGAGCCCGTCGTACCAGTCGCCGCGCACCTCGCGGCACCGGAGATCGCGCTGGATCAGCACGAAGCCGCACTTCTCGGCCACGCGCACCATGCGCAGGTTTCCGGACCAAGTCGCGGTATGAATGCTGGCAAAGTTGACTTGAGTGAACAGGTAGTCCATCCACAACCGAAAGGCCTCAGTGCCGAGGCCTCGGCCCCAGTAGGCGGACTCGCAGATATCCACGCCGATCCAGATGGTGCGCTCGGCCGGATCATAATGGTAGGAGTTGACCCAGCCAAGGAGCGGGCCGCCAATCGCCTGGATCCAGAGCTGCTTGCGGGGGGTGGGAAGCGGCTCGACCAGCTTCTCCAGGAAGCGGATTCGGGCCGCCTCGTGCTGCTCCGGCGGATCGGGAGAAGAGACACTCTTGCCCTCCCAAGGGGCATCCCAATCCTGCCAGATAGTCTCTACCGTATACCAGCGGCACCGCGCGTCGAAGTCCTCGGGAAGGGCATCGCGCAGCAGTACCCTCCGGCCCCGGATCTCGATCCGGCCGGTGTCTCCGCTTAGAGGCATTACCTTCCTCCCATCTCCAGGAAGCTCTTCAGCCGCTGAGCGTCAACGGCGCCGGCGCGCACCGCTGCGGTCAGCGCACAGCCCTCCTCCCCTCCGTGGCCACAGTTGGAGAACCGGCAGTGGCCCAGATAGGGCCGGAGATCGGGAAAGGCGGCGGCCACCTGATCCGGCGAGACTTCCCACAGGGCGAGCTGTCGCAGCCCTGGGGTGTCGGCGATCCATCCGCCGAAAGGAAGCTGAAGGTAGGTGATAGAGGTGGTGGTGTGCCTTCCTTTGTGGGTCACCTCCCCTACTTCCCCTGTGCGCAGACGCAGACCGGGAGCGATGGTGTTGAGCAGTGACGACTTGCCCACGCCAGAGGGCCCGATGATCACCGATCTGCGGTCCTTCAGCAGCTCCCGCAGCCCGCCCGTCCCCTCGCCCCGCAGGGCAGAGGTGTAGAGCAGGTGATCGGCCACTCGCTGATAGGTGACGATGCGCTGGCGGAGCCAGGAGGGCGGCGCCAGATCGCACTTGTTGATGCACACCACCCGGCGCAGGCCGGCCGCGGTCGCCACCACCAGCAACCGGTCGAGCATGGAGAAGTCGGGGCGCGGCTCAGCCGCCGCGAACACGATGATCGCCTGGTCCACATTCGCCGCGAGCGTCTGCTGGAGCGGCTCATTGCCGGCCGCGGTGCGAGAGAAGTCAGAGCCGCGCGGCAGCACTTGCTCGATCACGCCGCGATCGCACTCCAGCAGGCTGACATTCACCCGGTCGCCGGCAGCGACCGGCGCCGCCTTCCGGCGCTTATCTTTCTTCAGTTTTCCTCGCAGCACGCAGCGCACCACGCGCTGGTTCAACAGCACATCGAAAACCGCCCCGTGATTCTCGATCACGGTCCCTTCGAGCAACTGATTGGTCAACTGGTCTTCCTCTCTGTCTAGGTAGGGCAGGTCCGGGACCTGCCCGATTGGTCAGGCCAAAGCAAACGCCACAGGCCTCTCGGCCTGTGGCGGTAGATCGGCGTTCCGCTGACGAAAGGCGTCAGCGCGCTATCGCGTCCTCAGGCATAGGAGGCAGGTGGTGAGCTATTGGGTATAGGATGTAGGTGTTCTTGGTCATCTCACACCCCCTCCTTTCCTGGGGAATGCACTGCCAGCCGAGCGACAGTATACGCGCTGCGCCCAGCCTCGTCAAGGCCTTCCCTCTGTGTCTTGCAGTCGTCGAAAGGCCTGATAGTCCGGCTTGTCGTAGGGCGTCCCCAGACCGGTGATGAAGCTTGGCACGCCGACCGGCCGCCGGCCTTCCAGCAGGTCGCGGGCCAGGGCACGCAGTTCGGAGGGGAAGAGCGGCTCGTGCTCGATCTGCTCCAGAGTCACCCACTCGGCTGTGGCACCGCGGATGTCATCAGGCCTGGGGTCTGCCGAAGCGCTCGGGGAGAGCTCGGCCCACAGGTACGCCTCAAGCCCATAGGCGTGGCCAGGGCACGGTCCCTTCTCCTGCTCGAATCCCCACGCCTCCACCTCTGCTCTCATCTCTTCCAGAGACACCATCTTCGGTATCACCCACTCGCGCAGGAACGCGACCGACCGAACTCTGACCTGGAGGCCGGTCTCCTCCAATACCTCCCGCTGGCCGCACTCATAGAGGCTTTCGTTCGGCTCCAGGCCTCCGCCAGGTAAGCACCGGTAGGGATCGCGACCGCTGCCGTCCGGCAGCGGTGGGAACAAGAGCATTCGCCCATTCCGCAAGATGATCACTCGCGTTCGCACATTGCGATAGATGTTGTGGGTGAACATGTCGGATCAGTTTCGTAGGGCAGGAGCCTGCCTCCTGCCCCCTTCTCTGTAGGGCGGGCATGCCTATGCCCGCCGCGGGGTACGACCATCATGGCGGGTAAGGTTCACCCGCTTGCTGTGCGGACACGGCCGCAGGCTGGGAGCCTGCGCTACTGAAGCCCGCCCCACTGCGGCTTCCGCGCCTTCCAGATGATGGTCGCCGGGACCATGCGCTGGCGCGCCGGGGAGTAGTAGTCGCCCCAGTCCTGGCCGCTGCCCTGGTCCACCGGCTCCGGCTCGATGATGTCCAGCACCTCCAAACCGGCCGCTCGCAGCAATCGGAACCACTCGCCAACAGTGCGCTGAAACTGGGCGACGCGGGGGTGGGACTTCATCCCTTTCTGCTCCCAGGTGTAGGAATAGGCGGTATCGAAGTAGCTGCTCTCGATCCGCAGCTCATCGTCTGCCAGGCAGTACCAGAACGGGTGGTCCAGGCTGAAGACGAACAGCCCCCCCGGCCGCAGCACCCGCGCCACCTCCGCGAAGCACCGGGCGATGTGCTCGACGTACATGAGAGCGTAGGCCGAGAAGACGATGTCCTGGCTCGCGTCTGCGAGGGCCGACAGGTCGTCGGCTGAGCCCTGCAGGAAGGTCGCCTCTACCCCATTGTCGGCGGCCAGCTTGCGGCCAAACTCAATCTGGGCATCAGACAGATCGAGGCCGGTGGCGATGGCGCCGCGCTTGGCGAAGGCGATGCTGCACTGCCCTCCTCCGCAGCCGATTTCCACCACACGTTTCCCGCGTACATCGCCGATCAACTGAAGCTGATCCTCGTTCGGGCAGTGCGGGCCATAGTGCACGAAATCGGTCGGGATCTTATGCTCGGCCTGGTAGTGAGGCGAGATCTTATTCCAGGCCTTGCGCATGTCAATTCGCATATCAGCCTCCGTCACAGCTTCACCGCCACCACTCGCCCATCGCCCATCTCGCCCGATTGCCACTGGGCGATATCGGTGTGCAGGCTTTGATAGGCCTTCCCCACCCAGGCCTCGCCCATCAGCTTGCGATAGCGCCCTTCCTGCTCCTCCAGCTTTCGCCTAGCAGGGAGCCAGCCGCACTCCAGATCGAACCCCGAGATGTCCTCGGCGCTGATCACCCGATACCCCATGTGCGTGACCCTCTCAGCCACCTCGTCAAGGGAGAGAAGTCCGGGATCCCTGCTGGCCGCGCGGCGGATGATCCCAGTGAAAGCCACCCGTCCGCCTGGTACCAGGAGGCGCGTAATCTCCCTCATCCAGCTCAGGTCCGCCGGGAAGGTGCACTGCGACCAGGCCACAGTGAAGGAAGTATCGGGCAAGGGCACTGCCTCCACGCTGCCGCAGATGAAACTCACCTTGTCATCTGAACGACGGAGGCGCGTCAGCCGCTTGGCTACCGCGACATGCACGGGCGAGATATCAACACCCACCACCGTGCAGCCGTAATCGCGCGCCAACTGCCGCGCCGGCCCGCCCACGTAGCAGGCGAGATCCACCACCCGATCGGCCGCGGTGAGGCGCACCAGTTCCGCCATCCGCGTGGTATCCTCCGCGCCTCCGAGATGGTACTGCTCGCCCAGCAGAATGGCGTCAACGGACTCGTGATTATGCGGCAGCAAGCCGGCGGCCAGCAGCGGTTCGAGCAGTGCGGCGATCTGCTGCTCCGTATCTCCAGCCAGCTCCAGGCGCCAGCCCTCAATCAGCTTCTGGACCCTTCTCACCTCGGCCCCTTCTGTTGCCGCGCCGCTCATTTTGCCTTCAATTCCTTGCGGAAGCTAAAGGTGCGGTCCAGGAAGCGATAGCCCACGTTGGTGTAGCAGAGGGCGGCGCGGTGATTGTCGTGATCGGTGCTGATGATGGCGTGCCGGCAGCCGACGTTTCGCATCTCCTGCAGCGACTGCGCGAGCAGATACTTGCCCAGCCCTTGCCCGCGGAATGGCTCCTCGACAAACAGGTGGTCGCAGAAGCACCACTGCTGAAGCTCCGGCCGCCACGAGCCATAGCCCAGCCAGTTCATGGTGGAGTGGCCCATCTCGCACCCCACCTGCATCGCCCGCACCGTCACGCCAGGCCCCATCGGGCTTTCTTCATGCCAATCGCTGGAGACCTCGAACTCTATGGGCGGCCTGGCGACGGAGGGTGCCTCGAAGTCCGGCCACTCGAAGAATACCTCGCTCTCCTCCACCCGGTATCCGGCCATGCCGAACAGGGGAGGCAGATGACAGATGCGCTCGGACAGGTGCCCGTAGGGAAGATGGTAGGACGGGTACAGGTAGTCCCAGTGCCCGGCAATGATCTCCGATCGCGCCTTCTCCCGCAGCCAGGACTCCGCGGCCTCAAGCAGCGCGGCCCCCACGGCCCTCTGCCCGGGACGGTAGGCAAGGAAGCGAATCACCCCCGGCTCGCCTTTGACATGCCAGTCCTCTGTCGCGGGCGCGGCCACGCCCAGATGGACGAAGCCCGCGATCTCCCCGCCGCGCTCCCGGGCCACCAGTATCTCTTCTTGGGAGCATGGCTGCCGCGCCAGCCGCGCGGGGTCGCGGAACCAGCCCTCCCCTATCGGCCCGCAGTGCGGCGCTGGCGCTACCAGTTCGTTGTAGCAGCGCGCCACGCCCGCGGCCATGCCAGGCTCAAAAGCAACGATCTCCATCTCAGTTTTCTCCTCCCACAAGGTCGGACGCGCCTGCCTCTCACCACCCGGAATTCCCAGTGGCGTGAAGCAGGCGCGTCAAGGGCTGAGGTCGCGTTTCTCCTGCGCGCGGCTATGGTTCTGTCGCTGGTCAGCCGCCGGGATTATCCCGGATCAGACGCTGTCGGTCAAGAGGCCGAACCATCGCGCGACGGGCAGGAATGGAGCGGACTGCGCCCGAAAGGTCTTCGGGGATTCTGAACTGGAAGATCGAGCGATGAACTCCTTGCAGCGACTGCTGTCCTTGAGTGCGGCGGAGAAGGCGCGCCTCGGCATCGAGGCCACTCCCGCCGAGATTGCCCAGCAACCGGAGATGTGGCGCGACACGGCCCGCCGCTTCGCGGCAGCCGCGCCCGACATCCGCAAGCTCCTGGCGCAGATCGGGCTTCCCGGCGGCTCATCGGAGATCATCTTCAGCGGGGCCGGCACGTCGGATTTCGTCGGCCGGTGCGTGCAGGGCCCGGTCAGCGCCGCGCTGGCCACCCGCGGGATCGCCTGCCCCACTACCGACATCGTCACCCATCCCGAGTACGCCTTCCCCGCCGACCGGCCCGCGCTGATGGTCTCGTTCGCCCGCTCGGGCAACAGCCCGGAGAGCGTCGCCGCCCTCGATATCGCGGTGGCCGAACGACCGCAGACCCGCCACCTTGTGATCACCTGCAATGAGCAGGGCGAGCTGGCGCGCAGGGCCCGCCAGCTCGCGGATCGCGCCTTCTGCCTGGCGCTCGACCCTCGCACCAACGACCGCGGCCTCGCCATGACTAGTGCTTTCACCTCTATGGTCGTCGCCGGCCTCGGCCTCGCGTACCTATATCAGACCGAGGACTACCTGGCACTGGTCGAGCGTCTGGCCGATGCAGGAGAATGCGTCCTCCGGCTCGCGCCCGACATCACGCAGTCACTCATCAAGCGCAGGCCGCGCCGGGCCTGCTTCCTCGGGTCCGGTGCGCTCTACGGCGCCGCGGTCGAGTCCCACCTCAAGCTTCAGGAGCTGACGGATGGGAATATCATCTGCCTCTGCGACACCTTCCTCGGCATTCGTCACGGCCCCCGCGCCGCCATTCATGACGACACCCTTGTGGTCTGCTTTCTCTCTTCCGACTCCTATGTCCGGCGCTACGAGCTGGATCTGGTCCGCGGCAATCGCCAGCAGAAGGTGGGCCTCGCGCATCTCGTGATCGCCGACCGTGCGGACGACGAACTCACCGGTCTCGCCGACGAGGTCATCGCCTACGACCCGGAGGGGAAGCTGAAACTGCCGGATCACATGCTTCCACCCGCTGCCACCATCGTGGGCCAGCTCCTGGGGCTGTTCGCCTCCCTGGACCATGGGCTGAAACCGGACGCGCCCAGCGCCAGCGGCGTCATCAGCCGCGTGGTGCAGGGTGTGACCATCTACCCGCGGGAGCGGCGCGCCCGATGATCCAGGCCGTGCTGTTCGATATGGATGGGCTGATGGTGGACACCGAGCCCATTCACTTCCAGGCCTTCCGCGCCATGATGGGAGAGTACGGCTACGAAATCGTCGAAGACCTGATGCCAGGCTTCGTGGGCTTTCCGGAGGCCGATAACATCCGCGACCTGAAGCGCATTTACCATCTGGACGCCCCCCCACAGGAGATGGCGGCCCGCCGCTATGCCATCTTCATGCAGCTCATCAGGACCGAGCCCTTCAGTGTCTTCGCGGGATTCTGGGAGCTGTCGGAAGAGGCGCGCCGCCGTGGCCTCAAGCTGGCCGTGGTCTCGTCGAGCACCGCGGAGCAGGTGGAGGTGATCCTGCGTCGCCTCTTCGCCACTCGGCCCGAGCTGGGTGCCCCTGAGGGCTACTTCCAGGCCATCGTCACCGGCGACGACATCGCGCGCAACAAGCCCGCGCCGGACATCTACCTGCTGGCAGGGGAACGCCTGGCGGTCCCGCCGGGCCGGTGCCTGGTATTCGAGGACACTCCGCCTGGCGTGGAGTCCGCGGTAGCGGCGGGGATGATCGCCGTCGGCGTGCCCAATGATTACAGCCGCAATCTGGACTTCCCCGGCGCCCGCGCGGTTATCGGCAGCTTGCTGGAGGCGGCGCCCTATCTCGACATCTGAAGTGTTGGAGGAACTGTGCCGTCCGTCGCCATCATCGGTGAGCTCAACCTGGACCTGATCGTGACCGGCGCGCCCGGCCTGCCGGAGCCCGGCCTGGAGAAGCTGGTCGAGGGGATGGAGCTAACCCTGGGCAGCTCCTCCGCCATCATCGCCGCCCAGTTCGCGCGGCTGGGCGATGATGTGCTCTTCATCAGCAAAGTGGGGGGCGATGACTTCGGCCGCCGGGCGCTGGAGTTCCTGCGCAGCATCGGCGTGCCCACCGGCGCCGTTGCCGTCCAGCCGCCCCTACGGAGCGGCCTGACGATCTCGATTGCGGTCGCCGGCGAGCGCGCCATGCTCACTCAACTGGGCTGCATCGAGGAGATGCGCTGGCAGGATGTGGACTTCGATCTCCTGCGCGGCCGCCAGCACCTGCACATCAGCTCCTTCTACCTCCAGCGCAACCTGCGCCCGGACATCGGCCGCATCTTCGCGCGCGCCCACCAGATCGGCCTCACCACCTCCCTCGATACCGGCTGGCCCAGCGGGGGCGAGGTCAACGGCAACCTGGAGAGCTGCTGGCCGCACCTCGATGTCTTCCTGCCCAATGAAGTGGAGGCGATGCATCTCACCGGGCGCGACTCCGTGGAAGAGGCGCTGGAGGTGTTGGGCCAGCGTGTGCCCACCGCGGTGGTCAAGCTGGGCGCCAGTGGCGCCATTGCCCGCCAGGGAGAGCGGATCGCCCGGCGCGCTGCCTTCGCAGTAGACGTGGTCGAGACCACCGGGGCCGGCGATTCGTTCAACGGCGGCTTCCTCCACGGTTACCTGTCCCGCGTCGACCTCACCGATTGCCTCGACCTGGGCCTGGCTTGTGGCGGGTTGTCCACCCGCGCGGCTGGAGGCACAACCTCACAAGCCACGCTCGCGGAGGCGATGCGGTTCATCCACACCGCCCCACGGCGGGCCGCGGCGTAGGGGCGCAATTCATTGCGCCCAGAGGACGGCTGGGCGTGATGAATCACACCCCTACAGGTCTCTGTTGCCCTGCTGCTCGTTCTCCATTAGAATGTCACCAGTCCTGCGCAAGCGCGCGGCAAGGGGCGGTGCTATGCAAGCCATCTTCCTCATCATTGGCATACTGGTCGGGGCAGCGGTGGGGTGGTTGTGGGCGAACTGGCGCGGGGCGGGGCGCCTGCAGGCCGAACGGGAGCGACTCGGGGCGGCTCAGGCCGAGGCCGAGACGAGGGCGCAGGCCGAGCGCGAGCAGCGCGTCGCCGCCGAGACCCGGCTTCAAGAGGTGGGAAAGCAGCTCACCGATCGGGACACTCTGATCGCTGCGGCAAAACAACAGCTTGCTGACACCTTCAGAGCGTTGTCTTCTGATGCCCTGCGCGACAACAGCCAGGCCTTCGTGGAGCGAGCGGAGCAGTCTCTCGAACCGGTGAGGGAGACGCTGAGGCGCTACGAAGACCAGATACGCTCACTGGAAGGGCTCAACCGAGAGGTCTATGGGAACATCAGCCGCCAAGTGACAAGTCTGCTAACGAGCGAGCAGCAGTTGCAGCGAGAGACGGTTAACCTCGTCAACGCGTTACGACGGCCGCATGTGCGCGGTAAGTGGGGCGAGTTGACCTTGCATCGCGCGGTTGAACTGGCAGGGATGTCAGAGCACGTAGACTACCTTGAGCAAGTGACCTCTTCGGCCGACAGCGGGAGGATCCGGCCCGACATGGTCGTCACACTTCCGAACGGAAGGCAGGTGCTGGTGGATGTAAAGACTCCCCTTGACGCCTATCTCACCGCGTTGGAAGCCAGCTCGGAAGAGGAACGAAAGGCCTGTCTATTGCGGCACTGCCAGCAGATTCGCCAGCATATGAACGCATTGGCAGGCAAGTCGTATTGGGAAGGGTTCAGATCGGCTGCTGATTTCGTGGTGATGTTCATACCGGGCGAGTCCTTCCTCTGCGAAGCGGCCGCCAGCGACCCGGCCCTGCTGGATGACGGCGCACAGAAGAACGTCATCCTTGCAACTCCCACTACTTTCATTGCCCTGTTGCGAGCCATAAACTTGGGCTGGAGGGAGGAAAGGCTCGCCAAGAACGCTGAGAAGATCAGTGAAGCGGGCCGACAGCTTTACGACGGGGTTCGCACTTTCACTGATCATCTTCTGGAGGTGGGCCAAAGGCTAGACACTGCTGCCAAGTCATATAACAAGGCGATTGCCTCGCTCATGAGCCGCGTCTTACCGAGGGCACGCAGGCTCCGGGAACTGGACGCCGGAACCGGCGCGGATTTGCCGGAACCGGCGCTGATAGAGACTCAAGTCCGGTATCTGGAGAGACCAGAGGAGCCAGAGGAGCCCGCACAAGGCCCGTGACGGCCGTGGTTCGTAGGGGAGCCCCTCTGCGGGCTCCCGGCCGGAGCGTGAGGGCGGCAGATAAGCTCCTGCCGCACGGGTCAGGAACCGATCCCTTCGGAAGCGCCGGCCACTTGGCGTTTGACCTTCTCCCTGCCGGCCGCCAGAGCCTTCTTGATGTCGGCCTGGGAGAGAGCCGTGAAGCCGGAAACCGCTAGGTCCTTCTCAATTGCCTTGGCAGTGGCTTCGTAGAGGTTCTCCAGCGCGTTCATCACGGCCTCTAGGTGCGTCCCATAGAGACGCCCTAGCTCTTGGTCCGTTCGTGTCTGTACCTTGATCCTCCAGGAAGAGAAGCTAGAGAACGCCTCCCAGAACGCAAACTGCACCCGGGCGGCAAGAATCACCGGATTCGAGTGCACGAAGCGGGCCAGCTCGACTAGGCGCGTATCCGTGCGCCGCGCGTCTTCCCGCTGGACATCAAGATCCGGGGTACTGGGCTCTTCGAAGAACCGAGGCGAGCAGTGCTGGTTCTTGGGCCACCGCAGGAGTTCAAGGCCGGTCTGTATCAACGGGAGCTCGTGGACCAGTTCGGCTAGGCACCGCATAAGTTCGCCGTACGCTGCGATTCTCTGCGCTAGCAGCAACTCCTGAAGGCGCTCCCTCCTCAGTCGGCGATGCCGCAGCAGATCGGCCAACAACATCATGCCTCCCGTTAGGAGGCTGCCCACTAACACGCCGACGAATGCGCTCCAGCCCGCCGGAATGTCTCTTAGGTCTCGCGGCGGTGCCGCCGTGTTCACTCCATGCCCTGCAACTCTCCCCGCGTCACAAAAGGGGGGCGCTAGCAGCAGGAGCAAGTAGCTCATCGCAAGGACCACACGCCATCTTCTCATCGCCCCTCCTCTCGCTTCCGCAAGGGATCCTTCCATCTTCCGGCCCGGCTGGTCTATCCCTCGAAATCCACAGCGATCTCTTTCGCCAGCCCCATCACATATCTCCGCGCCTGATCGTACTCCTCCGCGGTCTCCAGGTGCTCCAGCAGCACCGGCGGCTGGTGGGGTAGCTTCTGAACCTCCAACAGATGAGTCTTGATGTCGAATCCGCCCTGCCCCACCATCACCTCGTCCAGATGCACGGTGAGCTTCTGGTCCAGCCGCACGTCCTTGAGATGGCAGCACAGGATCTGCGGGCCGAGTTTGGCAAAGCACTCGCGGATCAGCGCAGCGTTGTCGTAGTAGCGCCGCGGGCTGTTGACGATATTCACCACGTCCAGGTGCACGCCGAAGGCGGGCCGGCCAATAGCTTTGACCAGATCGAGATAGGAATCGGGGCTGTCCGGGATCGCCCAGGGCATCATCTCATAGGTCAGCTTAGCCCGCTTCGGACGCACCGCGTCGACGATCTCGCGGGCATTGGCCACCGCCAGGTCGAAGGTGTCCTGAGAGAAGTTGTGGGGGTGGTGGCCAGCCCAGTAATCGGCGTCGCGAGAGCCGGCGATGTTCACGCAGCAGAGCGCGCCGACCGCATCCGCCAACGCCAGAGCGCGCTTCATCCCCTCCAGGTTGGCGGCGCGCTTCGCCTCATCCGGGTCCATCAGGTTGTTCCACACTCCCACTTCCGCGATCACCACATCGTGCTTGGCGAACGCCTCCCGCACCGCGCGAGTCCCTGACTGGTCCTCGGGGTCGAGATGGGGGCAGTAGGCCGCCCGGTAGCCGAGCGCGCGGTGGGCGCGGGCAAGCTCCTCCGGGTCGGCTGTGTCAACGAAGACCGGTCCACCTAGTCTCATCTCACTCCTCCCATCCCCTGGCTTCCGCAAAGCTCCCCTCTGCCCTGCACGGCGCCGCTCTGGGCCCAGGCAGGAGGCTGCTGACTTGGTCCCGAACTCTGCGGCCGGAGGAACGCGCATGCAAGCTTGGCTGTCCAGTTCATTGGTTCGCCACTATCCCGGGTCGCGGCCCCGAAAGCGCAGCAGCCCTCGACCCGGGCGGCGGGCAGGCCTCACGCTCCACGCCGCGCGGGGAGAGCGTTTCGTTTCAGGCTGCGTTCCGCAGCGATGATCGAGACCTCAAGGTTCGCGCCTCCGCGAGCTCACGGGAGCCGGTGGCAGTGCGAGTGCGGCGCGTCGGCTACGTGCCGCTGGCTCACTTCTCCACAGAGACGCCGCCGGAGGAACTGGAGGGCCTGGGGTATCTGCCCGGCCTGGCGCCGGATCCGCTCTTCCCAGAGTCGGAAATCCATGCGGGACCATACGAGACCAACGCCTTCTGGATCAACGCCGATGTGCCGGCCGATACCCGCCCGGGCCCCTATCCAATCAGCGTGACCCTGTCGGCGGAGGGCGAGGAGACGCAGACACTGACCGCGACGGTGAGAGTCCACCGCGGGGTGCTGGCCCTGCGCCGCGACTTTCCCGTCACCCACTGGTTCTACGCCGACGCGCTCTGCGACTGGTATAAGACTGCGCTCTGGCAGGAATCGTTTTGGCCCCTCCTCGATGCCTATCTCCGGGACCTGGCGCTTCATAACCTGGATACCACCCACATTCCTGCTTTCACTCCACCCACCGACGGGGTGAAGAGGCCCACCCAACTGCTGGGAGTGAGCCGTCAGGACGACCGCTACCTCTTCGACTGGACCCTGGTGCGCCGCTGGATCAGGGCGGCCCGGGCCCAAGGCCTGTCACACGTCGAGTGGAACCACCTCTTCACCCAGTGGGGTGCGAAATGCGCCATCCGCGTCTACCAGGGCCATGGCGAGGACGAGAAGCTGCTCTGGGCGCCCGAGACGCCGGCCGTTTCGGCCACCTACCGCGGCTTCCTGGCCCAGTACCTGCCCCAGCTCCGGCGCTTCCTGGAGGAGGAAGGGCTGACGGAAAGCAGCTTCTTCCACCTCTCGGACGAGCCGCATGGGGAGGAGCACCTCGCCAGCTACCGCGCCGCCCGCCAGATGCTGCGCGAGCTGGCGCCCTGGATGAAGGTGATGGACGCGCTCTCTCAGATTGAGTTCGCGCGCGAGGGGCTGACCGACGTCCCCATCCCGATTCTCGACGAGGCGCCGCAGTTCGTGCGAGAGGGCTTCCCGGCCTGGGCTTACTTCTGCTGCGGCCCCCGCGGCCGCTACCTGAACCGCCTCCTGGATACGCCCCTGCAGAAGATTCGCATGGCCGGCTGGCTTTTCTACAGGAACCGCGCCCGTGGCGTCCTCCACTGGGGGTACAACTACTGGTACAAGTCGCAGACCAGAGAGCTGATTGACCCCTATCAGGTGAGCGACGCGCTGGCCTGGCCCAGTTGGGCCTCAGGCGACCCCTTCCAGGTCTACCCGGGGAAGGCCGGGCCGGTGGACTCGATGCGATGGGAGGTGTGGGGGGAGAGCCTCCAGGATTACGGGCTGCTGCAGACGGCCGGTCTTGATCCTGATGACGCTCTGCTCGCGGACATCCGGGACTATGCCGATTTTCCGAGAGACGCAGGATGGATCAGCTCGCGCCGGAGACATTTGGTCTCCCGGCTGGGCGCGTAGCCAGGCAGAGATGGTGGTCAGCAGCGCGATGATGTTTGTGCAAAAGGCTTGACGCGACCGGGCGGCGCCGCCTATAATTGCGTCTGCCGTATCCAACAGGAGCCTGGGGCGGGCGGTTCCGTGTTCAACGGGGCGGCCATCGTTCCGTGTCCCTGAACTGTCCTGCATCCAAAGGGGTCAGATGGCGGACAAACAGAGCGAGGAAAAGGATCTTCTGGAGCCGGTCGAACCGGGCACGCTCTTGCAGCAGTTGAAGCTCACCACCGGCAAGGCCG
The DNA here is from genome assembly GCA_963716175.1 of uncultured Armatimonadota bacterium. Taxonomy (GTDB): domain Bacteria; phylum Armatimonadota; class Hebobacteria; order Hebobacterales; family Hebobacteraceae; genus MFD04408-11. The sequence goes on from OY970296.1 coordinate 516,268, forward strand.
CGCAGTTCTGCGGCGTCTCGCGACGACAGCTCTGCTACTGGACGGACACTGGCATCGTCTCCTCCCTGGAGAGCGAGGAGGAGGACGCCAGCGACGACGCCGGGCGGCGCTCCTACGATTTCGAGTCCTTGCACCGGGTGCTTCTCATACAGCAGGCGCTGAAGCACCAGCCGGGGCTGCGCCGCGCTGCTCGCGAGGTGGAGCAGCATATCGCCGCCCGACGGCGGCGGGGGGAGGAACTCGCCACCTCTATCGAGCAGAAGCGAGAGGATTTCCTGACCGAACAGGCCGACTTGCTGGAGGGCCTGGCCGGCAGGATCCGGGAGCATCTGCCTCGAGTCCAGAACCGGGAGCGAGTGCTGGAGCTGTACCGGGGCCTGGAATGGCTGTCCCGTCTCGCCGACCGGGTGCTGGCGGGAGAGCTGCTGCTGGAGGAGGACCCGCAAGCCTGTCTGCGGTTGGCCTCGCTCATCGAGCAGGCGCAGGCCAAGCTGGAGGGCCTGGACTCGGGCGGCCTCTGACGCGGGGGGCAGCGGGCGCCGGTCATGAGCCAAGTCCGTATCGGCACCTCCGGCTGGACCTATGACGACTGGAAAGGTGTGTTCTACCCGCCGGGGCTCTCGCCGCGGCGCTGGTTGGAGCACTACGCCCAGGAGTTCGATACCGTCGAGGTGAACGCCACCTTCTACCGCCTGCTGCCGGAGAGCGCCTTCGCCGGCTGGGAGAGCCGGGTGCCCGAGGGCTTCCTCTTCGCCCTGAAGGCCTCGCGCCCCATCACTCACCTGAAGAAGCTGGCCGACGCGGAGGAAGAGCTCTCCCGCTTCCTGGCCCGAGCCGAACTCCTCTCCCATCGCCTCGGTCCCCTCCTCTTCCAGTTGCCGCCGCAGTGGCCGGTGGACGCGGCGCGCCTGGAAGCCTTCCTCTCGCTGCTGCCGACGCGATTTCGCTGCGCCTTCGAGTTCCGCGACCCGAGCTGGCTCACCGAGCCCGTGTATGCGGCGCTGCGCAAGCGCGGCGCGGCCCTGGTCCGGGTCTCCGCCCCGCACTTCCCGGATGCCGATGTCGTCACCGCCGATTTCAGCTACCTGCGCATGCACGGAGACCAGCGCACCCATGCCTCTAAGTACTCGGCGCCGACCCTGACCCTGTGGGCGCGGGCGATCGCGGGGTGGGCGGCCGCAGGGCGCGACGTATTCGTCTACTTCAACAACGACCTTCACGGCTACGCGGTGGAGGACGCGCGCGCCCTGCGGCGACTCGTGGCACAGCAATGCTGAGCGTGGGCATCGTCGGGCTCCCCAATGTGGGCAAGTCCACGGTCTTCAACGCCCTCTCGCACGGCGGCGCCAAAGTCTCGAACTACGCCTTCTGCACCATCGAGCCCAACCGGGCCGTCGTCTCCGTGCCCGATCCTCGCCTGGAGCGAGTGGCCGCCATCTTCGACCAAGCGCGCGCGGTGCCGGCCGCGATCGAGTTCATTGACATTGCCGGTCTGGTGCGCGGCGCCAGCCGGGGCGAGGGCCTGGGCAACCAGTTCCTGGCCGCCATCCGGGAGGTGGATGCCATCTTGCATGTGGTGCGCGCATTCCCCGATCCCCAGATCCCACACGTGGAAGGGAGCGTGGACCCGGCGCGAGATGCGGAGATCGTCGAGCTGGAGTTGATCCTGGCCGACCTGGCGAGCGTCGAGCGAAGGCGAGAGCGGTTGCGCCCCGCCCTCAAGGCGCACTCGGCCGAGGCCGAACAGGAGGCAGCCGCGCTGGACCTGCTCGCCGCTCACTTGAACTCCCAGCGGCCCGTGCGGGTGCTGCCCGATCGTGACCGGATTCTCCCCGCGCTCCAGCTCTATCTCCTCACCGACAAACCTGAAGTCTACCTGCTCAACGCGGGAGAGGCGCCGGGGGAGGCACAGGCGCTGGTCGCGCAGCTCCAGGCTCGACTCGACGGGCCCGTGGTCGCTCTTCCCGCCAAGCTGGAGGCCGATCTCGGTGAACTGGAGGAGGCCGAGCGCGCGCAGTTCACGGCCGAGATGGGGGTTTCGACGAGCGGCCTGGAGCAGGTGATCCATGCCTGCTACCAGGCGCTCGACCTGGTGACCTTCTACACCGGGGTGGGAGCGGAGGCGCGGGCCTGGGCGGTGCCGCGGGGAACCGAGTTAGAGGTGGCGGCCGGCCGCATCCACACCGACATGGGGCGCGGGTTCATCCGGGCCGAGGTGGTGGACTTCGCGAGTCTGGATCAGGCCGGATCGTGGGCGGAGGCCCACCGCGCCGGGCGCGTCCGGACCGAAGGCCGAGACTATGCGGTGCAGGATGGAGATGTGATTCTGGTGCGCTTTCATGTGTAGGCAACGGGGCCCCAGCTGGGCCGTGCTTGCCGGCGGCACGGCCCAGGCTGCCTTGACAGGGCAAATTGGGCTGGTATAGAATACCTTTGGCCCTGCTGTGGTATTGAATCGGTAGGGAGGGCTGGTGGGGGCGCCTTGCCGTCGCCGCGCTCGGTAGGGAGCAAGCAGGCCCGTAGGGGTAGCTGCGAAGTGAACCCGACCGGCCTGGCAGGAAACGCGCGAACGGGCGCGAGGGACGGTGAAGGATAGTACCGAGAGCCAGCCGAAGGGGTTCCCGATAGAGCCAGGGGCGTCGCCCTACGCTGACGCCGAAGATCGGCCTGAGAGCAGGTCGCCGACCTTCCCTAGGGGCCGGGGCCGCCGACACAAGGACCACTGAATGCCGGAGCTACGACGGGACCCAATCACCGGCGAATGGGTGATCATCGCCAGCGAACGGGCCAAGCGGCCTCGCGATTTCGGGCAGCGCCCACGCGAGGAGTTCATCGAGAACGCCCCCTGCCCGTTCGATCCCGGGAACGAAGCCATGACCCCGCCGGAGATCATGGCCTTCCGCCACCCCGGTAGCCAGCGCAATGGGCCGGGCTGGTGGGTGCGGGTGGTTCCCAACAAGTACCCCGCCCTGGCGGTGGAGGGCAGCCTCAACAAGACCGGCTTTGGTCTGTACGACTGGATGAATGGGGTGGGCGCGCACGAAGTGATCATCGAGACCCCCGAGCATGACAAGCCCTTCGCCCTGCTGGACAATCGCCAGATCGAAGATGTCTTGTGGGCCTACCGTGCCCGCTACCTGGACCTCAAGAAGGACCCCCGACTGAAGTTCATCCTGATTTTCCGCAACTACGGCCGCGTGGCTGGAGCCTCACTCAGCCATCCGCACTCCCAGCTTGTCGCCACCCCCATGGTGCCAGGTGAGATCGCACTGGAGCTGGAGGGAGCGCGCCGCTACGAGAGCTATCGAGAGCGCTGCGTCTTCTGTGACATCCTGCGCCAGGAGGCCGATGAGGGGACGCGGCTGGTAGCGGAGAACGACCACTTCATCGCCTTCGAGCCCTTCTCCTCCAAGTTCCCCTTCGAGACCTGGCTGCTGCCGAAGCGGCACTGCGCCTCCTTCGCCGCCATCCCCGCGGAAGAGCAATCAGCCTTCGCTGCCATGCTGGGCGAAGCGCTGCGCCGCATCCATGTCTGCCTGGACGACCCGCCCTACAACTACAATATCCATACCGCTCCCTGCGATCGGGACGACCGCGACGATTACCACTGGCACCTCGAGATCTTCCCACGGCTGACCATCGCAGCGGGATTCGAGATGGGCACCGGGATCTACATCAACGTGACGCCGCCCGAGATCGCGGCCCGTTACCTCCGGGAGGTCGAACTCACGCGTTGGACCTCGAGCCGGCGGCCACCCGGGTGTCCGCCGATCACAATCCCGGGTAGGTTGCGTCTGAGATCGGTGAGGTCACAGGTTTGACGGAACAGTCGAGCTCAGCACGTCCGAACGAAGAGATACGCGCCGAGCTGGAGCGTCTGCGCGGCCAGATCGCGCGAGCTGCAGGAGGCCAAACGCCAGCTCGAGGCCGAGCTCAGGGATACCTCGGGCTCGGCGCCAGCCCCCATCACCAGCGCCGCCGAACTGGAAGCGACCCTGCGCTGGTTCCTGAGCCGGGTAGGCACGATCCTGCAGGCAGAGAAGTCGGTGCTGATGCTCTACGATCAGGAGAGCGGCGAGCTGGTGGCGCAGTGGCCAGCCCAGGGCCTGACCCGGGACGAGGTGGAGATCTTCCGCGTGCGCGCCACCCAGGGAGTCTCGGGCCAGGTGTTCCGGGAGGGACGCCCCATCATCACCGATGATGCCATGAGCGACCCCCGCACGGTGAAGGAGAACGTCGCCCTGCTCAATCTGCACAATGTCCTCACCGTGCCTCTGGCGGTGGAGCGGAAGGATGCCGAGGGCCGGGTGGTGGAGAAGACCAACATCGGGGTCTTCCACACCTTCAACAAGCGGGGAGGACAGCGCTTCACCGAGGAGGATGTGACCCTGCTCACCGCGCTCGCCCGCAGCGCGGCCTCGGTCATCTCCAGCGCCCGACTCTACATCGCGGTGGCGGACGAGAAGCGGGAGCTGGAGCGCACCCTGCAGGGCATGCTGGCCGGCGTGCTGGTGGTGGACGGCAAGGGCCGGGTGCGGCTGATGAACTCGGCGGCGAAGCGCATCTTCGGGGTGGCCAGCAGCGACGGCACGGGGCGGCCGCTGGCCCAGGTGGTGCACAACGAGGAGGTGCACGAGCTGGTGCGCGCCTGCCTCAGCGGCAAATCGGAGGCCAACTCCGAGCTTTCCATCTACATGCCGGAGGAGCGCATCTACCAGGTGCAGACCGCGTTGCTGCGCTCTGACAGCAACGATGTCTCCGGCGTGGTCGCCACCTTCAACGACATCACGGAGCTGCGCAGCGTGGAGCGGATGAAGAGCGAGTTCGTCTCCACCGTATCCCACGAGCTGCGCACTCCTCTGACCTCGATCAAGGGCTTCATCCGCACTCTGCTGGACGATACCGAGGGGTACTACGACCGGGAGATGCAGATGGAGTTCTACCGCATCATAGACACCGAGTGCGACCGGCTGGTGCGGCTCATCTCGACCTGCTGAACCTCTCCCGGATCGAATCCGGCCGCACCCTGGAGCTGGTGTTGACCGAGGTGGACCTGGGGCGGTTGACCGACCGGGTGGTAGAGAGCCAGCGCTCCTACACCAATAATCACCAGTTCGACCTGATCATGCCCAGCGACCTGCCGAAGATCACCGCGGACCAGGATAAGATCGAGCAAGTGCTGACCAACCTGCTGTCCAATGCCATCAAGTATAGCCCGGACGGGGGGAAGATCACGATCTCGGCGCGCCAGGTGGGAGAGAATGTGGCGGTGAGCGTTTCCGACCAGGGGATCGGGATTCCGGAGGAGCATCTGGGGAAGCTGTTCACGCGGTTCCACCGGGTGGATTCGCGGGATGCGCGCAAGCAGTATGGGACAGGGATCGGGCTCTATCTGGTGAAGCACCTGGTGGAGGCGCATCGAGGGGAGATCACGGTGGAGAGCCAGGTGGGCGAGGGCTCGACCTTCACCTTCGTGCTGCCGGTTCACCTATCCCTGGATGACGAAGCCAAGCAGGTCGTGCCCAGCCCGCCAGACAGCCGGCGGGCAAGCCCGCCTCCGGGGGGACCGCGCTGACCCCTGCGTGGGGCGGACCTCTACCGTGTTGGCTGCTGGCAGTGCCAGGTCCCGGCGACGGGGCCTTCTGTTTTCACCTGGCGGCGGGGGAATGGCGTGAGCGAGCAGCGGCCTAGCTGGGATGACTATTTTATGGAAATGGCGCGGGTGGTCTCCCGCCGATCCACCTGTCTGCGCCGGAGCGTGGGGGCGCTGCTGGTACGGGACAAGCGCATCTTGACCACTGGCTATAACGGTGCGCCGGCCGGCCTGCCGCACTGCGAGCAGGTGGGCTGTCGGCGAGAGCAGTTGGGCATCCCCTCCGGGGAGCGGCAGGAGCTGTGCCGCGCCCTCCATGCCGAGCAGAACGCGATCATCCAGGCCGCGCTGCACGGCGTGAACACTCGCGGCTCTGTGCTCTACTGCACCACCCAGCCCTGCGTCACCTGCGCCAAGATGCTGATCAACGCGGGGGTGGTTCGCGTGGTGTATGAGGGCGCCTACGCGGATGAGATGGCAGTCGAGATGCTGCGCGAAGCGGGGGTGGAGCTGGTACAGCAGCCGGCGGCGGGAGAGCCCGTCATACCCCCGGCGTACTAAGAGATGGCGTGACCCTCGGCAGCGATTGGGGATGGATGGCGGAGGCTCTGGCTTGACTCAGGGGTGGCCTGCCCTACTGGTGGCCTATGGAGTGGCGGCGATTGCGAGCTGCGGGCTCACCCCGCTGGCGCGCCGTGTCGCCATGCGCAGCGGGGCGATCGACCGGCCCAACGCGCGGAAAATGCACGACAGGCCGCTTCCCACATCGGGGGGGGTGGCCATCGTGGCCGGGTTCCTGGTCGCCGCAGGACTAGTCGGGGACGGTCACCAGATGCGGGGCCAGGCCTTTGCCGCGATCGTGGTGGGGGCTCTGCTAGTGTCGCTGGTGGGGTTGGTGGACGATCGCAAGGACCTGCCGGCCAAGCTGAAGCTGGCACTGCAGGTGGTGGCGACAGTCCCGCTGCTGGCGGCGGGGGTGACCATCAGCGTGGTGTCCAACCCGTTTCACCCCGGGATGGTCTCGCTCCCGCACTGGTTTGCCGCGATCGTGACTGTGCTGTGGGTGGTGGGGGTGACGAATGCGATCAACCTGATAGACGGCCTGGACGGGCTGGCGGCGGGGGTGTCTGCCATCTCCTGCGTGGCCCTCGCCTTCATCGCGCTGGCCTGGGGGCAGGTGGCGGTGGCGGTGCTGTGCGCCGCGCTGGCCGGGGCGGCGGTAGGATTCCTGCCCTGGAACTGGCACCCCGCGGGGGTTCTCATGGGAGACTGCGGGGCCTATTTCCTGGGGTATATGATCGCCTCGGTGACAGTGATGGGGGCGTTCAAGATGGCGGCCGCGATTGCCATCTTCGTGCCCATTTTGGTGCTGGCCGTTCCCCTGCTGGACACTGTGCTCTCCCCGGTACGTCGTTTTCTCAGCGGTCGCCCGGCCTTCGCCGCTGACCGAGACCATCTTCACCATCGTCTCATTGCCCTGGGTCTCGCGGAGACGCGAGTCGTGGCGCTCACTTACGCGGTGACCGCCGTCTGCGGCGCCATCGCCATCTGGATTTCGCGCGCGCCGCGTTAGCTCACTCTTGACCCGCCACAACATGAAGCGGATCCACACCATAGAGCGGCGGGCAACCGCCGCCCGCGTTATGATCGTGATGGGCACCCGCCCGGAGGTGACCAAGCTGGGCCCGGTGGCGCGCGAGCTCAACCGCTACCCGCGGCAGTTCCAGGTGACCCTGGTGGGCACGGGACAGCACCGGGACCTGGTTCCCCAGCACCTGGGCTTGTTCGGGCTGCGCCTGGACCACGATCTCAAGGTGATGAAGGCAGGCCAGTCGTTGGCCGACATCGCCGCTCGTACTCTCCAGCGCATGGACCATCTGCTGGGCGTGGCAGATCCTGACGTGGTGATGGTGGAGGGCGACACCAGCGCGGTGTTCGCCGCCGGATTGGCCGCCTTCTACCACCGGATTCCCGTCGCCCACGTGGAGGCCGGGCTGCGCTCGGGCGATCCCTACAACCCATTCCCCGAGGAGATGGACCGGCGGTTGGTCGGAGCCCTGGCCAGCATTCACCTCGCGCCTACCGCGCAGGCGCGAGCGAACCTGCTGAGAGAAAACGTTCCCCCCGACCGCATCTACGTTACTGGGAACACCGCTATAGATGGGCTGCTGTTCGCTGCCCGCCGCGCGGGTGCGCGTCTCCCGGTGCCCGGCGAGTGGCTGCGCCAGCGCCGACTGATCCTGGTGACAGCCCACCGCCGGGAGAGCTGGGAGCGCGGGATCCGGGAGATCTGCCTGGCCCTGGGCAACCTGGCCGAGGGATTCCCCGGGGTCGTGATCATCTATGCCGTTCACCCCAACCCCCGGGTGCGCGATGTGGCGCGCGAGGTACTGGCGGGGAGAGAGCGTATCTACCTGATTGACCCGCCGGACTACGCCGGTTTCGTGGCGCTGATGAAGCGCGCCTATCTCATCCTCACTGATTCCGGCGGCATTCAGGAGGAGGCGCCCTCGCTGGGCAAACCAGTGCTCGTGATGCGTGAGACCACTGAGCGCATTGAGGGCATCAAGGCTGGCTGGGCCGAGCTGGTAGGAACGAGCCGCGAGAACATCGCGGCCCGCGCCTCTTACCTGCTCACCCACCCCGGGCGCTATGCCGCCATGGCCCGGCCTGGCAATCCCTACGGAGATGGCCGCGCCTCCGCTCGCATCCGGCGCGTCCTGGCCTACCACTTCGGCCGGAGCCGGAGCCGCCCGCCTGACTTCGTCAGCCCCCGGCCACGCGCCGCGAGCGCCCACTGAGATGGAGAGGAACCAGGAGCCAACCGGCGACCTCGCCTCGCAGCCTCCGCAGCGGTGGGTGCGCATCTGCGGGGCCATTCTGCTGGTGCTGGTGGCGGGGGTGGTGATCTGGCGGGTGCGAGCGGTCGTCGTCACCGTTCTGCTGGCCGTGGTCGCGGCCTACGTGCTGCGGCCTGCGGTGGACCGATTCTGCGCCTTCGGCCTGCGCATTGGAAAGCGGCACTATCGCCTGACCAGGGGGCTGGCCACTCTGCTCACGTTCGTCCTGCTGGCCCTTCTGATCTGGGGATTCTGGGCGTTCAGCTCTGTCTCCCTGGAGCGGGAGATTGCGAACCTGCAGCGTCATTGGCCCGACTATCAGCAAGCGATCATCCGGTTTGGCGCTAACCTGGATCGCTACTACCGGGAACGGCTGCCTGACGCCCTCCGGCCCAGCGTGGACTCCTGGGTGAGGGGAACCGGCGACCTGCTCACCCGCGCCGCCACCCGGGGCCTGGGCCTCACCTACCACGGGGTCGGCCTTCTGATCGAGCTGCTGCTGGTGCCGATCCTGGCTTTCTACTTCCTCGCCGATGGGCCCAACATCCGGCAGCAAGCCCTGTTCTTCGTCCCGCGCCGCTTCCTGTCTCGCACTGAGCAAGTCCTGGGCCAGGCCCATGATAGCTTCGCTCGCTACATCAAGGGGCAGGTCATCCTGTGCGTGATCGCCTTCGCGGTGGTGACGGCGGGCCTGTGGGCCATCCATGTGGACTTCTACCTGCTGCTCGGCGTGGCAGCCGGGCTGACCCGGGCCGTGCCCATCATTGGGCCGGTGGTGGGGGCCATTCCCATCTTGATCGTGGTGCTGATCACGAAATCCATGGCCCTCACTCTCTGGGTGTTGGCAGCCTTCAGCGTGATGCACGTGCTCGAGAGCAAGCTGCTGATGCCGGCCATCCTGGGCCAACAACTGGACCTGCACCCGGTGCTGATCATCGTGGCCCTGCTCATCGGGGCCCAGATGGGGGGTCTGTTAGGGGTCTTCCTCGCCGCGCCGGTGCTGGCCGCGGTCAAGAGCCTGATCGCGGAGCAGCGGCGCAGCCCGGCCACCACCGGCTAGGAGCAGTTCACGGGGCGCCAGTTGCGCTTGCCCTCGCAGGCTGCTATACTGTGCCGTGCAGATCCCGCCCGGCCCTTGGGCGGGCTGTTAGTGTGTGTGAGCCCGAGAGCGGGTCCCAGATCCGCGGGCTCGGGCCGGAAGCTGGTTAGGGAGCGGCGGAGGTGCGGGTAGTCATCCTCGGTTGTGGGCGTGTGGGCTCGACTCTGGCGGCTATGCTGACCCAGGAGGGCCATCACGTTTCGGTGATTGACCGGGATCAGAGCGCCTTCGACAAGGCGGTGCAGCGCCTGGGGGCAGGTTTCACCCGAGAGACGGTGCGTGGTGTCGGCATAGACGAGGACGCCCTGCGGCAGGCCGGCATCGAAGAAGCCGAGGTCTTCGTCAGCGTCACCAGCGGAGACAACACCAATATCGTCGCGGCCCAGATCGCGAAGCATCGGTTTCGGGTCCCCAGGGTGCTGGCCCGGGTGTATGATCCCATTCGCGCCCAGGCCTATCACGAGGCCGGGATCGAGACGGTGTGTACCACCACCATCGGAGCCGGCCTGTTCCACGACCTGCTGCTGGGCCGACCCCTGCGGAAGCTCCAGGAGTACATTGATGCGGTTGCCGCCCTGGTGAACCGGCAGGAGGAGGCCAGCTAGCGGCTGGTCGGGTGGCGGGCGGAGGTGTGCTGCCCCCGCCGGGAGACAGGTCTGCCGTGGAGTAGGCACGATGTATGTAATCGTCGTTGGCGCAGGGAAGGTAGGCTATCACCTCACCCACACCTTGCTGGGCGAGGGTCACGAGGTGGCGCTGATCGAGAAGGACTCCGCTCACGCCGCCGACCTGGCGGCCGATTTCGGCGAGGCGATCGTGACCGGCGATGGCTGCGAAGTGCGCGTGATGCAGGACGTGGGCATGGGTCGGGCCGACGTGGTGGTGGCGGTCACGGGCCACGATGAAGACAACCTGGTGATCTGTCAGATGGCGCAGCGCCAGTTCCACGTTCCTCGCCAGATCGCCCGCGTGAATAACCCAAAGAACGAGCCCATCTTCCACCTGCTGGGGGTGACCGAGACCGTCGCCAGCACCCGCATCATCTACAGCCTGATTGACCAGGAAGTCAGCAGCGGCGAGTCGCTGCTCTCGACTGCCATCAAGCGCGGCAAGATCGTGCTGGTGGCCGTAGACCTGGCGGCGGATTCACCGGGCGCCAAACGCATGGTCAAGGACATCCACCTGGTGGGCGAATGCGTGCTCGCGGCCATCATCCGCGAGGAGCATATCCTGCTCCCCAGCGGCACCACCATGCTCGAGCCCGGAGACACCGTGGTCGCGGTCTCTACCCCTCAGGATCAAGAGGTGCTGCGAGAGGCCCTGCTGGGATCGGCCCCGCAGCCCGCGCGCTCGCAGCCATGACGTTCCCCCGGGAGGGATGGAAATGGCGCGTTGCGGGTGGCCCGCGCGGCAGGACAGGAGGGAGGTAGCATGAGGATCGGGGTGCTGACCGGAGGCGGGGACTGCCCGGGCCTGAATCCGGCGCTTCGCGCCATCGTCATGCGCGCCCTGGATTACGGCGACGAGGTGGTGGGGCTCCGCCAGGGGTGGCTGGGATTGTTGGAGGCGGATGCCACGCCCCTTTCCGTGGAGGTGGTGGACCCCATCATCAACCAGGGCGGCACCATCCTCGAGTCCTCTCGCACCAACCCCACGCGGGACGAAGAGCGCATCCGGCAGTGCCTGGCGAACGCCAAGGAGCTTCGCCTGGACGCCCTCGTCGCCCTGGGCGGGGAGGATACCCTGGGGGCGGCCCACAAGCTCTGTCAGCACGGCCTGTGCTGCGTGGGCGTGCCCAAGACCATGGACAACGATCTCAATGCCACCGACTACACCTTCGGCTTCGACAGCGCGGTCGCAGTGGCGGTGGATGCCGCTGATCGCCTCAAGGATACCGCCCGCTCCCACCGCCGCGTGATGGTATTGGAGGTGATGGGCCGGCACGCGGGATGGGTGGCGCTCCACACCGGGGTATGCGCTGGCGCGGACTGGGTCCTGATCCCCGAGGTCCGCTTCGACCTGGAGGAGATGATCGCTCACCTCAAGCGGGTGATCGCGCGAGGCAAGCACTGGGGTCTGGTGGTCGCCTCCGAAGGGGTCAAGCTGCCCCGACCGGAGAGCGGCGCGGGGTCCGCCAGCAAACACGAGCGGGACGAGTTCCGGCACGATCTGCTCAGGGGGGTTGGAGAGTACCTGGCCGCTCAGATCAAGGACCATGCCGACATCGAGACCCGGGCCACGGTGTTGGGGCATATTGTCCGGGGCGGGGCGCCCACGCCCTTCGACCGCTGGCTCGCCACGCGGGTCGGGATCAAGGCCGTCGAGCTCGTGCACGAGGGGCGGTTCGACCATATGGCCGCGCTCCAGGGCAACCAGATCGTAGGCGTTCCACTGGAGGCGGCAGTGGGGGAGTTGAAGCTTGTGCCGGTCGAGCTTTACCGAGAGGTGAAGACCCTCTTCAGCCGATAGGCCATCGGTTCGGGCGCGCCAGTGGGGGCGGCCGGAGACGGCGCGCAGGCCGGCCGCCTCAACGCGGGAGTCAGGCCACTAACTAGTGGGAGGGCTGCACATGCCGTTGGTCACATCCAAGGAGCTGTTGCGTTCGGCGCAAGCCGAGGGTTATGCCATTGGCGCCTTCAACGCCAACAACATGGAATGCGTGCGGGCCGTGATCGAGGCCGCGGAAGAGGAACGCGCCCCCGTGATCCTGCAGGTGAGCCAAGGCGCGATCAAGTATGCCGGCCTGCGGATGGCTACGGCGATGGTCAAGACTGCGGCTGAGGAAGCCAGCGTGCCGGTCGTGCTCCACCTCGACCATGGCACCAGTTTCCTGCAGAATGTGCAGTGCCTCCACGCCGGGTTCACTTCGCTGATGTACGATGGCTCGGCCGAGCCCCTGGAGAAGAACATCGCCACCTCGGCCCGCATCTGCGAGATTGCCCACTGCTGCGGCCTCCCGGTGGAAGCCGAGCTCGGCAAGATCCCGCTGATCGAGGATTTCGTGAGCGCGGAGGAGGCAAACGAATTGCGCCGCCGCCCGCCGGCCGAGCAAGTGGATGCGCTCCGGAAGAAGGCCGGCCCCAAGGTGGAGTCACTGATGGCCGACCCCCGACAGGCGAAGGCCTTCGCGGAGCAGACCGGAATTGACTCTCTCGCCGCGGCGGTGGGATCTATCCACGGGATGTGGGACGACATCTGGCCTCTGCGGCGGGACCGCATCGAGGCCCTGCGCCAGGCCACCGACCTGCCCCTGGTCTGCCATGGGAGCAGCGGGGTGATCCGCACCCGGGCCGATGCCAAGGCGAAGGGCATTGCACTGGGCCCCGATGAGTGCACCCTGGAGGAGGCGGTCAAGCTCGGCATCTGCAAGGTCAACGTGGCTACCGCGGTGAGCATGGCCTTCCTCGGCGGGGCCCGCCAGGCCTTCGACCAGAAGCCGATGGAGAAGGACCTGCGCAAGATCCTGTTGCCGGGGCTGCAGGCGGCCAAAGAGCTGGTGCGCAGCTACATCCGCCTCTTCGGCGCCTCCGGGCGGGCCGCAGGCAAGAAGCGCGGTGGAAGCCAGCTCCGTGCAGCACGCCGAATAGCAGTCTCACCCCATCCCATCCGTTGGAGGTAAGGAGATTGAAGCAGAGACTGATCTGGTTGTGGCTGGTGGGGCTCGTCGCGGTGCCCAGCTTCGCCTTCGCCGCTGAGTCGGGGGTGCAGCTTCCGCCGTTCTCTCAGAGCGACTGGCTGCTGATCTACGTGGTGTTAGCCTCGGCCTTCGTCGCCCTGTTGTACGGCGGCTACCTGGCCCGCAAGACCACGCGCCACAACCCTGGCTCCGAGGCGATGCAGGAGGTGAGCGCGGCCATCCAGCAGGGGGCCATGGCCTACCTCGGGCAGCAGTTCCGCCTGATGATCTGGTTTATCGCGATCATCGCCATCGCCCTCTTCCTGCTCTACCGCAACGTGCTGGGCGCCACCCTGGCCGGCGGCATCTCCCTGGCCTTCCTGATGGGGGTATTCGCCTCCTATGGCGCGGGCTATGTGGGCATGGGCCTGGCCGTCCGGGGCAATGCCCGGGTGGCCCACGCTGCTCTCTCCAGCTTCAAGCGCGCGCTCGAGATCGCCTTCCAGGCCGGCACGGTCTCGGGCATGTTCACCACCGGGCTGGGCCTGCTGGGCGCCACCCTCATCTTCATCATGTTCAAGGAGAACGCGATGAAGGTGTTGATCGGGTTCGGCTTCGGGGGATGTCTCGCCGCGCTCTTCATGCGAATCGGCGGCGGCATCTATACCAAGGCCGCCGACGTGGGGGCCGACCTGGTGGGCAAAGTGGAGGCGGGCATCCCGGAGGACGATCCCCGCAACGCCGCCACCATCGCCGATAACGTCGGGGATAACGTGGGCGACTGCGCCGGCATGGCCGCCGATGTCTTCGAATCCTACGAGGTGACCCTGGTGGCGGCCATCATCCTGGGGGTCGCCGCCGCCCTCACCCCCGTGGGCCAGGTCTTCGGCGTCAAGCTCGTCGTCTACCCCTTGCTGGTGCGCGCTATCGGCGTCTACGCCTCCATCATCGGCACCTGGTTTGTGCGGGGCCGGGATGATGAGGCGATGGACCCCATGCAGCCCATCAACGTGGGCTTCTGGACCTCCGCTCTCCTCGCCTCCGTCGGCTTCGGTGTGGTCTCCATGATCTATCTGAAGGATGTGCGCTTCTTCATCGCCACTTTCATGGGGATCATCCTGGTGCTGATCATCGGACGGCTGACGGAGTACTTCACCTCCACCGAGAAGAGACCGGTGACCGAGATCGCCTATGCCACCCGCACCGGCACCGCCACCATGCTGCTCACCGGCCTGGCGGAGGGGCTGGAGTCCAGCGTATGGGCGATCATCGCCATCGCGGTCACCATGTTCGGGTCCTTCCTCATCTTCCGGGAGCCGATCATGGCCTTCTACGGGATCTCGCTCGCCGGCCTCGGCCTGCTCACCACTACCGCCTTCATCCTCGCCATGGACACCTTCGGGCCCATCACCGACAACGCCAACGGGGTGTTCGAGATGTCCGGCGCGCTGAAGCAGCCGGGGACTGAAGGCGCCCATCGCATCGTGGCTCGCCTGGACGCGGTGGGCAACACCACCAAGGCCCTCACCAAGGGCTTTGCCATCGCCACCGCGGTGATCGCCGCCACCTCTTTGTTCGGCTCCTTCGTGGAGGACGCGGGACTGACCAGACTCGGCATCCCGGTCAACTACCCCGTGGTGTTCATCGGGCTGCTGATCGGGGGCGCGGTTCCGTTCCTGTTCTCATCCTTTGCCATCCGGGCGGTGAGCCGCGCGGCCGCGCTGCTGGTGGAGGAGGTGCGGCGGCAGTTCCGCGAGATCCCGGGCATTATGGAGGGGACGGCCAAGCCGGATTACGGTCGCTGTGTCAGCATCAGTACGGCGGCCGCCCAGAAGGAGCTGATCGGGCCCGGCATTCTCGCCATCTTCACCCCGCTGCTGGTGGGGTTCGGCCTGGGCTACTCGGACCCGAAGGTCGGGGCCGCCGCGCTCGGCGGCTATCTTGCGGGTGCCATCCTCACCGGGCAGCTCATGGCCGTGTTCATGGCCAACACCGGCGCTGCCTGGGACAATGCCAAGAAGAAGATTGAGGATGGCCTGTTCGGCGGGAAGGGCACGGAGTTCCACAAGTCGGCGGTGACTGGCGACACGGTCGGCGATCCCCTGAAGGACACGGCTGGCCCCGCGCTGAACCCGCTGATCAAGGTCATGAACCTGGTGGCCATCCTGGCGGTGCCGGTCACGGTGAGCGCCATCTCTGCCGGGGTGCGCGCTGCCATCGTGCTGGTCTGCCTCGCTCTGCTCATCGGCGCTGTGACCTTCAGCAAGCGCAAGGGCGCCTACCAGCTGGCAGCCGCGCCGACGAGTGAGGCCGCGAAGAGCATTTGACCGGGCCGGCCCGCTGGGGGAAGGAGCGGTTGCGATGTCGCGCAGCGGGAAGCAGGGGGTGCAGGCCTTCGTCCTGCTGGAGGCGAAGCCCGGCAAGGCACTCGCCGTCAGCCGCCAGCTCGCGAAGATCAGGGGGGTCAGCGCCAGCTATGCCGTCACCGGGCCTTTCGATGTCATCGTCCGCGTCGAGGCCCCCGACTTCAAAACCATCGCTCAGCTGGTGGTGGCAAAGGTCCAGGCCCTCGCCAATGTGGGGCGCACTGTCACCTGTATCGTGGTCGAGGGCAGCGAAGCCTAGCGCTGGTCAGCGCCCGAGCGGGGCGTGGGCTCAGGCCCGGTGAGCGCGCCGATCCCCAGAGTTGACCTGATGGGCCTGCTGCCAGAGGAGCTCGCGCTCTTCCTGCGCGGCCTCGGGCAGCCCGCCTACCGCGCGCGCCAGGTCCTGACCTGGCTGCACCGCGGCGCCTCTTTCGAGGACATGACCGACCTCCCGCAGGCGCTTCGCAGCCGCCTCGCCCTGCTCGCCTCCCCTGGAACCCTCGCGCTCGCCGCCAGGGAGAATGCGCCTGACGGAACCGCCAAGTTCGCGTTCCGCACCTCGGATGATCAGATCATCGAGAGTGTGCTCATCCCGCACCGCGGCCGCACTACCGTCTGTGTCTCCAGCCAGATCGGGTGCGCTTACGGCTGCCAGTTCTGTGCCACCGGACAGCAGGGCCTGACCCGCAGCCTCACCGCGGGAGAGATCGTCGTTCAGGTGGTGCGGGTGCAGCAGGTAGTCAGGCCGGCACGGATCACCAACGTGGTGTTCATGGGCATGGGGGAGCCACTAGCCAACTACGATGCGGTGATCAAAGCGGTTCGCTTGCTGCATCATCCCGAGGGTCTGAACATCGGGGCTCGGCACATCGCCATCTCCACCTGCGGTCTGCCCGACCAGATCCGCCGCCTGGCGGGAGAAGGCCTCCCTCTGGCACTAGCGATTTCCCTCCACGCCGCGACCGACGAAGTCCGCACCCCGCTGGTTCCCATCAACGCCACTTATCCCATCGCCTCTGTGGTCGCCGCCGCCAGAGAGTATGCCCGGCGCACCGGTCGCAAGGTGGCCTTCCAATATGTGGTGTTGCCCGGGATCAATGACACCCAGGAGCAAGCGCGCCGGCTCGCCGCGTTGACCCGGGGTCTGCCGGCGATGGTCAACCTCATACCCCAGAACCCGATTCGCCCCACCGCAAGGCCGGAGGCGGATGCTGCGGTTCGCTTCGCCCGCTTGCTGGAGCCGCGCGGCCTGGCAGTAGCAGTGCGGAAGTCACGCGGCGCGGAAGTGCTTGGGGCCTGCGGGCAACTGCGTGGCCGGCTGGCTGGCCAAAACAAAGCCGGGCGAGCGCCCGCTCGCCCGGCCAGAAGTCAGAGCTAGCTCACCTGGCGACCAGGATCAGACCCCAGAGGACTGCGGCCGCCAGGAAGGTCCCGGCATTCCGCTCCCGCCGTTCATGCGCCACCTGGGCGTCCACCGCCCAGCGCGGCCCGTTGCGGGTTACCGTGACATCGTCGCCCACGAGCACGTTCCCGCCCGGCACCTTCCGGTCCACGCGCACGATGGCATCGACATCTTTCACGGTGATGACCCGGCCCTCCCCAACCTTCTCGCCGGCCCGCAGGAACGCTACTTTCGCCCGCAGCCGCAGGCCCTCATTGGAGCCGATGGTGATCCAGGCCTCGAGCTTCCTGTCATCGTAGTAGTAGATCGAACCCTTGGCATTGACACAGACCCCGAGATCCTCCATCGCCTGGCGGGCGGCCTTCCCCGCCGCCTCCGTCGCCGAAGGCGCCTCTGCCACGGCTTCCGCCTGATAGCGGAGGCCGCCAGTCGGCGGCGTCAGCTCAGCCACCAGTCTCACTTCTGCCTTCCCCCTGCTCAGTGAAGCGCTGGCGATGTCCGCCTCCAGGGCCCACGGCTGTGCTACCGAAGCCCGGACCTGTGGCATCGCCTGCGCCTGGGCGGTCAAGGTCTCGGTCACCAACCCCACCAGCCCCTCACCCGCGGCGCCCGCGGAGTTGTGCACCACCACTGTCGGAGGAGCGAGTTCAGCCGTCGGGGGCGCCGCCCACCCCAATGTCGCTAGCCCCAGGCAAAGGGCGACCACCAACAGGCCAACCTTTCGCGTCTCTGTCCCCATTCTGTCCCTCCTCGTGGGCCGGCTCTCAAACCGAGAGGGACGCTGGTTTTGACAGCCAGCGCCCCCGGCCAGTATAATCCGGCGTGCCATTCTGGGCTGAGGGTAAACGCAGGCACCCCGGCCTCGGACCGGTCCCTGTTCCGTGGGAGTTTATACCACATCCGGGCCGCTTCTTGTACGGAGCATGGCAGCGGTGGCATCCCAGGTCTCACAGCTCCTCCGCATCACCCGCTCGGCCGCCGGGACGCGTCGGCTGGGCCGCGCCCTGGCGCGCCACCTGGAGGCTGGCGACTTGCTCTGCCTGGTAGGCGAACTCGGGGCGGGGAAGACCACGTTCGTGCAGGGACTGGCCCAGGGCCTCGATGTTGCCGATGCTGCCACCAGCCCCAGCTTCACTCTCATGCACCACCATCAGGGGCGTCTTCCCCTGCTGCACCTGGACCTCTATCGCCTCGCCCCCGGCGATCTGGCCGACATCGGCCTGGAGGAGGTGATCGCCGGCGAGGCGGTGGTGGCTGTGGAATGGGCCGAGCGGCTCCCCCTCCCGCTCTGCGCCGATGGGCTTGCAGTGCTGTTTCGGTTCGGCGCCTCCGGCAGGAATGTGCGCGAGATCACCTTCCGCGGGCACGGGGCCCGCGCTCACCAGATCCTTCGCGAGATGGCCGAGGAATCGCATGCTCACTCTCGCCATTGAGACGGCCACCAGCCACACCAGTGTGGCGGTAGCCGATGAAGGGCGCGAGCTCTCGGCCTGGCGAGAGGTAACCGGCCAGGACCTATGCCGTCGCCTGGCCGGCGAAGTGCACGGCGCGCTGAGCAGGTCCGGCCGCGGCTTCGCCGAGGTGCAGCTCTTGGCCGTTGGGCTGGGGCCGGGGTCGTTCACCTCGCTGCGGGTGGGCCTGGCCACCGCCAAAGGCATCGCCCTTGCTCGCGACGTCCCGCTGGTCGGCGTGTCCTCTTTGCAGGCGATGGCCTGGCAGTTCCGCTCCCGGCTTTCAGGCCTGGTCTGCCCGGTGCTGGACGCCAAGCGCCGGGAACTCTACGCCGCGATCTGCCGCGTGAGCGCACGCGAGGTCGAGGTGATTGAGAAGGAGTTCGTGGCCTCCCCCGCCGACCTGGCGGCGCGGCTGGCCCTGCTCCCCGAGCCGGTCACTGTCTTCGGGGAGCTGGATCAGCTCTCGCCAGAGGACCGCGCTCACCTCAGCGGCCTGGCTCCGCCAGAGCCAGCCTGGCCAGATGCCTCCGCCATTGCCGACCTGGGCCGCCGCCGCTATGCCGAGCGGGGCGCCGACGAGATCAGCCCACTGCGCCCCATCTACGTGCGAGTCTCCTATGCTGAGGAGAGCCACCACCTTGACCTCGGGCTGCGATAGGGAGAGCTGGCTGGCCTCGGTCTCGATCCAGCCCATGAGGCGGCAGGACGTAGAGGCCGTCCGGGAGATTGACCGCCTCTCCTTCCCCTCCGCCTGGAGCGCGGAATCCTATCTGCGCGACCTGCGCAATCGCAACTCCCACTACGTCGTGGCGCGGTTAAACGGAGAGATCATCGGCTATGCCGGCATGTGGCTGATTGCCGATGAGGCGCACATCAGCACCCTGGCGGTTCATCCCACCTATCGCGGCCGAGGCCTTGGCAGGCGCATGCTTGCCCATCTCCTGGGGGTGGCGCAGGAGCGCGGCGCCACCGAGATCACGCTCGAGGCACGAGAGGCCAACCTGGTGGCGCGCAGGCTCTATGAGGAGTTCGGCTTCCAGTCCCGAGGCTTCATCCCCCATTACTACGGCGATACCGGCGAGAATGCCGTGGTGATGGGCAAGAAGCTGCCCGCGACGGATGATCGCGATGGACCGCGGTGACCAAGAGGTGGAGGCTGAGGGCAGGTACTAACAAGGCCGGGGTCGAACGGGTTGACTGATGCGCCTGCGGGCCGATAGCATACTAACATGATGCCGCAGCAAGCAGAGGGCAGCGAGGCCGAGACAGGCCCGGCGCGGGCGCGGGTGCAGCGCATGCTGGCGCGCTACCTTGCGCGCGGCCGCTACCGGCTCAACCCGGATCTGGTGACAGTCGAGCACGTCGTGGCCGGCCTCACGCGCAACCTGATCGGGCACGGCCGCTGGTATTGCCCTTGCCGGGAGGTGACCGGCGACCCGGAGCGAGACCGCGCCAATATCTGTCCCTGCCCTCAGCATCACGCGGACATCGCCCGCGACGGCGTGTGCGAATGCGGGCTGTTCGTGAGCGAGCAGTACGCGCCCGCGCAGGCCACGGCCGCGCAGGACACAGGTGAAAAGGAGGCATGATGGCGTTCACACTGGCAATCGGCGCGAAGGGCCCTGACTTCAACCTCAAGGGAGTAGACGGGAAGACGCAGCGCCTCTCGGACTATGCCGACAAGAAGGCGGTGGTGGTGATCGCGAGCTGCAATCACTGCCCGACAGTGGTCCAGTACGAGGATCGGATGGTCGCGCTCCAGCGCGACTACGCTGACAAGGGAGTCCAACTCATCGCCATCAACGGCAATGAGACCGATGGCCATCCCACTGATGATTTCCAGCACATGGTCGAGCGCGCCAAGCAGAAGAAGTTCAACTTCCCTTATCTGCGCGACGACACCCAGGAGGTGGTCCGCGCCTACGGCGCCACCCGCACCCCGGAGGTGTTCCTGCTGGGGCCCGACCGCACCTTGATCTACCATGGCCGGATAGACGACAACGCCGACAACCCGGGAAAAGTGAAGCGGCACGACCTGCGGGTCGCGCTCGACGAGGTGCTGGCTGGCAAGCCGGTGAGCGTGCCCAAGACCACGCCGGTGGGCTGCACTGTCAAGTGGTGGGGCAAAGACCCCCACTGGATGCCCAGCTAGTAACTGTAGGGCGGCACCTCCTGACGCCACGCGGCGCGGTCGGGAGACCGCGCCCTACAGGCAGGGCCTCACACTGCGATCGGATACCGCCCGTACTTGAGTGCCGCCTCCCGCATGGCGTTGAAGTTCGCCAGCGGCACATACTCTGTGACCGAGTTGGAGGAGCCGAGGCAGTAGCCTCCACCAGGCGCGATGGTGCGGATGCGCTCCTTGGCCTCGGCCTCCACCTCGGCCGGGCTGCCGCGGGTGAGGGTGTAGCCCAGGTCGAGGTTGCCCATGAGGCAGAGGCGACCGCCGTACTCTCGCTTCAGGCGCACGATATCCATGGCCTTCGGCTCGATGGGATGGAGCGCGTTGAAGCCGCAGTCGAGGATATCGGGGAGCACCTCGGTCAGGTCGCCGTCAGAGTGGTAGATGAGGGGCAGGCCGCGCGCGGCGCAGTCCTCGCCCATGCGGTGGAACCACGGGAACAGGTGCTCTCGCAGCAGGCGCGGATTCACCATCAGCCCGGTAGAATGGGCGATGTCATCCGGCATCCAGATCGCCCCCACGCAGTCGTAAGCCAGCAGCCGGCGGAAGACCCGATACTGGAGATCGCCAATGCGCTCGAACATCGCCCCCACCAGGCCCGGGTCCTCGTGCAGCACATAGGAGAAGGTCTCGAAGCCCATCATGATCCAGAGGGGGGTGAAGATCCAGCCCTGATAGGCCACCGCCTTCATGCCCGGAGGCAGCATCCCGCCGATCTGATCCCAGGCTGAGTAGTCGAAATCCTCGGGCTCGGGCCAGGGAAAACGCGCGAATTCCTCTCGATTGGTGATCAGGCCCTTGTGCTCTTCCGCCCAGGCCCGCTCCTTGAAGCCATCGCCATAGAGGCCATACCGGCCCCGCTTCCAGTGGATAATGGGTGAGACCCGGTCCCCCAGTTGGCGGACGGTGTCGGTGCTGAACCCCATGCCGAACATCACCCGGATGCCGCAGGCGAGTGGGATGTAGTCATACCCCGCAGTCACCCAGAACTCGAGGTCATCCGCCAGGCTCTCGATCGGCCGTCCCAAGAACGCCGCCTTCACCTCGATGTCTATCCCGCCCTCGGCCAAGGGCACACGATCCGGCTCGCCCTGGTTCAGCAGGGCGGTGCGGAGGCGGCGGAAGTTGGGGGTACATACGTCGCTTGTCAAGTGCCCATCTCCTGGACGCGGCGCTGAACGCGGCCCTGGATTGCTCGCCTGCATTGACGAGTCCTGCATGAGGCTAGCGGTAGATCGCCGGCGCAGGCCCCTTGGATTCCACGTACTTGCGCAAGATGGTAAGCTCCGACTCGATTTTCGCGCGCAGACCCGACCTCGGGTACCGTCGCAGAACCGCCTCATATCGTGCGACGAAATCACGAGCGCATGCGCGCGAGCGGTCATCCGAGACCATGAAAACGGCCTCATCGTACTTCCTGTAGAGCAGGTCCTCTCGCACCAGCGCGTACGCCACTGCGTCGGCCTCCGGGTGACCCGGATAGCGCCTCAGCAACTCCCGCAGTGCCCGCTTGTCGTAATGCCACCCTGCATCTCCCTCCGAGGTCACGATGGAGAGTCCATAGGTCCGCTTGAGCCATCTCACAACTCCCCTGCCGTAGGATGGAGTGTCCATCTCCGGCACGAGGACATCGTGCAGTTCTTCCCGCACTTTCTCGGCGCAGTCCGCGATCATCAGCAAGACCTCAGGGTCACGGCGATCGCTTGGGTGCTGGGTATGCACTTCCTTGTAGTCCCGGAAGGCCGCGCCCCACCACCCTCTTTGGTACGCGTCCCTGGCGCGGTCCAGCCCGGACCCGCCGGCCGGCCAAGGCGATTCCGTTGATTCCAGCGGCGCGACCTTGATCTCGATCTCGCCGAATCTGTCCTTGGCGGAGGCGGCAGAACACGGGCCGGACAGCCGAGGCACGGACAAGAGCACAAAGGGCAAGATCGAGAGACCTAGCCACCTCGACAGCATCATAGCCCCCTCCTGTGAGACGGGCAATCAAGCGGAGGCAGCGTCCTCGCTTCTGCCCACCACCTCCGCACTCACCACCTTGATCTGCATCCCCGCCGGCAGTGTGGTGATCTTCACCTCCACCCTCGGCAACCCTTCGCGCTCCGCCAGCGCCTGAATCCAGAAAGTGAGCTGATCTTCCTCGATCAGGTTGAGCGCGCCGACCTCCAGCTTGATCGCTTTCACCCGGCTGGCGCGGTGCTCGGCGGCAGCCCTGGCCACACTCGCCCATATCTGAGAGGCGATGGAGAGTTCGTGCAACAGAATTCCCCCGGTGGGCATCCGCCTGCGGCGCATACCCGCCCTACAGCAGCTTCAGCGCGCGCAGCACCTCGTCAATGCCTTCGCCGGCCAGACAGTTGGTCTTCACCACCCGCAGCCCGGGTCGCGTTGCCTGGAGATCGGCCATGGGCCGGTCCAGGTCAACCTGCACGGCCTCCGCGATGTCTATCTTGTTCAACGCGACCAGGTCCGCCGAGCGGAACATGGCGGGATGCTTTTCGATCACGTGCGTGCCCTCACTGGCCGAGACCACCACCACCCGCGCCTCGACCCCGAGCGAGAAGTAGGAGGGACAGATCAGGTTGCCTACGTTCTCGATAAACAGGATGCCGATTCCCGGCTCCAGCCTCTGCAGGGCCTGATGCACTAGCTTCGCGTCGAGATGGCACATCCCGCCGGTGTTGATCTGCAACACCTGGCGCGCGCCCTTCCCGGTCACTCGCTCGGCATCATAGGTGGTGGCCACATCCCCGGCGATCACGGCCACGCCGTGTGTCCCGCTCAGCCTCTCGACCATTCCGGCGATCAGCGACGTCTTCCCCAATCCCACCGAGCCGGCGATGTCGAAGGCGCGGATGCCCCGCTGGCGGAACCACGCCCGGTTATGCTCCGCGAGTTCCTCCAGTCGGGCCTGGATGTCCTCGCCGATCTGAATC
This sequence comes from uncultured Armatimonadota bacterium, assembly GCA_963716175.1. Classification (GTDB taxonomy): domain Bacteria; phylum Armatimonadota; class Hebobacteria; order Hebobacterales; family Hebobacteraceae; genus MFD04408-11. Next base: position 539,756 of record OY970296.1, read on the forward strand.
TCCACGCTGCCCTGTTCTGTGATCTCGAAGAGCCGCATCTATGTCTCCCTGCACTGCTCTTCGACAGTGCTGGGTCCTGTTCCTGGCGAAGGCAGCACCAAACGGCAAAGCCCAGCCGCGCAGCCTTACAGGTTGGGGCGGGCTGTGCGCAGAACTTGACTGTGCGGCGCGCGTGACCGCGCGCCTACCACTACGTGGAGGCTACCTGTGGATCCAATCAGAGTGGGTGTGATCGGCGTCACCAATCGCGGCGGGTTCTATGTCAGGCAGTTTCACAAGCACGTTCCGGGAACCCAGGTGGTGGCGGGGATGGATGTCTCTGATGCCGCGCTCGACCACTTCCGCGAGGGGGTCGGCCGCGACGCGTTCGTCACCAAAGACTACCGCGCCCTGGTGAATCACCCCGACGTGGAGGCGGTCTGCATCGCCAGCCCCGACAAGTTCCACGAGGAGCAGGGCCTGGCTGCGCTGGAGGCGGGGAAGCACTTGCTGTTGGAGAAGCCCATGGCGATCACCGTGGAGGGATGCGACCGCCTGCTAGCCGCGCACAAGAAGGCAAAGGTGGTCTTCGGCCTGGGCCTGTGCATGCGCTACATGCCGCTGTACCAGAAGACGAAGGAGATCATTGACTCCGGTGAGATCGGCGAGATCAAGGCCTACTGGTGCAACCATTATGTGGGCCTGGGAGGTCACTACTACTTCCACGATTGGCACGCGGTGAGGGCGAACGCGACCGGCCTCCTCCTCCAGAAGGGCACCCATGACCTGGACATGATGCACTTTCTGACGGGACGTTACACTCGCCGCGTGGTCGCCTTCGGAAGCCGCGATTACTATGGCGGCGACAAGCCCAATGACCTCCACTGCCCCGATTGCCCGGAGCAGGAGACCTGTCCCGAGGCCCAGCTCGGGGAACCGCCTCACTTCTCTCTCTGCGCCTTCCGCAAAGAGGTGGACGTGGAGGATAACCATGCCCTGATCATGGAGCCGGAGGGCGGGATCAAGGCTGCCTACCAGGAATGCCACTTCACCCCCGACTATCACCGCGATCACATCGCCATCGGCACCAAAGGGCGGGTGTTCGCGGACGAGCTGAATGACACCGTAGTCGTGAAGACCCGCCGCGGCGCCGCCGACGCGGTGTACACGCTCCGGTCCGACGACGGTGGACACGGTGGCGGGGACCCCCGCATGGTGCGGGACTTCGTCCACGCCATCCGGGAGGGAGGCGCGATGCTGACCGACCCGCTCTCTGGCCGGATGAGCGTCGCAGTCGGCTGCGCTGCGCACGAGTCGCTGCGCGCGGGCGGCAGGCCGGTAGAGATCTCGCGGCCCGCGAGCTAGCGCGCAGGGCCTACCTGCGTAGGCGGCGAGCTAGGCCTGCGCCTGTCCGTACTGCTGCACCAGTGGGCCGGCTGTCAGCGCCGGCTGCTGCGACTCGAAGGTCGGCCGGTCGCGGCGATAGATGATCCCGATGGGGATCTCGTCCCCCACTGGAAGGCCAGCTCCAGGGCCTTGGCGCGATCAAAGGCGTCGTGGGAATCGGGCACGGGTCGCACCCGCTCCCGGTACCACTGGTAGGTATTCAGGCGGTTGTAGGTCGGGCAGGGCTGGAGAATGTCCAGCAGAGCGAACCCCTGGTGGCGGAAGGCGGCCACCATCATCGCCTGCAAGTGCTTGGGATCGCCGGCGTAGGAGCGCGCCACGAAGGAGCAGTCCTGCGCGATCGCGATCGCCAGGGCATTGAACGGCAGCGCCCCGACTCCATGGGTCTGCACCGGGGTGACGAAACCCAGGTCGGAGGTTGGCGAGGCCTGCCCCTTCGTGAGGCCGTAGACCTGATTATTGTGGACGAACACCTTGATCCCGATGTTGCGCCGGATGCTGTGGATCAGGTGATTTCCGCCCTCCCCATAGACGTCGCCATCACCACTCGTCACCACTACCTCCAGCCCGTGATTCGCCAGCTTGATCCCGGTGGCAGCGGGCAGCGGCCTTCCGTGGAGGCCGTTGAAGACATTGGCGGTGGTGTAGTGCGGCAGCTTGGCGGCCTGGCCGATCCCCGACACCAACACCAGCTTGTGGCGGTCGAGCCCGGCCTCCTCAATCGCCCTGTCCAGGGTCCTGAGGATGAGGAAGTCGCCGCATCCCGGGCACCACGCGATATCGCGGTCGAAGTAGAGCTTGGTCATGACTGCGCCCTCCTCGCAATCTCCTCTCCGGTGAAGGGCAAGCCGTCGTACTTCAGCACCAGCTCGCACTCCCCCAGCACCCCTCGTTCCCGCAGCAGAGACGCGAACTGGCCAGTGGCGTTGCACTCCACCACCGCGATTCGCTTTGGCTTGGCCGCGGCGAGAATGGAGCGCAGCGCCTCCGCGTTGAGCGGCCAGACTTGCGAGAAGTGGAGCATCGCCGCGGACACATCGCGCTCGTTCAGGGCATCCACGGCCTCCCGGCAGGGCCCATAGCTGGAACCCCAGCACAGCAGCAGCAGCTCCGCTTCCTCCGCCCCATACCGCTCCGGCGCCAGCGCTTCATCGGCCATGCCCTTGAGCTTGGCCAGCCGTTTGTCCTGCATCTGCACCCGCGTCCGCAGGTCCTCCGTGATGTGCCCCTCCTCACCGTGCTCATCCGAGTCCACGACCACGAAGGCCTCTCCTCCCGGCAGCGCCCTGGGCGAGACCCCGTCGGGGGTCACCGCGTAGCGCACGTAACCGGCTGCCGCATCGCTGACGATATGTCGGTCTATGGGACGCGCGGTCCGCGCGAGTGGCTCGAGGTTCTTCTTCATGTCCGCGAGGAACTGGTCCATTAGCATGATCACCGGGGTCTGGTACTCGTGCGCAGTCTCCAGGCCGCGGCGGGTGATCTCATAGGCCTGCCCGATCGTCCCCGGTGCGTAGACCGCCTTGGCGAACTCCCCGTGCCCGGCATTGACGGCGAACTTCAGGTCCTGCTGGGCCGTGCGGGTAGGCAGCCCGGTGGCCGGGCCGGGTCTTTGCCCAAGCATGATGAAGGCCGGCAGCTCCAGCATGCCCGCCAGCGCCACTCCCTCCACCATCAGCGCGAAGCCGCCCCCGCTGGTGACGGTCATCGCCGGGACCCCCGCGTAGGCGGCCCCGCATACCATGTTGATGGCGGCGATCTCATCCTCCGCCTGCTCCACCACTATCCCGAACTCGTCGGCGAGGCTAGCCAGATGGGAGAAGACGTTCGTGGAGGGAGTCATGGGGTAGGCGGCAACGAACTTCACGCCCGCGGTGGCTGCGGCCAGGGCGATGGCCTCGCTGCCGGAGCAGACGAACTCCGGCGCGCCCACACCCCTGGGCGGAAGCATGGCCCCGACGTAGGGCTCGGCCAGCTCCGCGCCGCGCCGCGCGCACTTGATGTTGGCCTCCACTATGTCCGGGCCCTTGCCGCCGAATCTGCTCTCCAGGTGGGAGTGGAGCTGCGCGGCGTCGTAGCCGAGCAGCGCAAAGACTGCTCCTGCCGCCACCGTGTTCGCCATCACCTCCGCCCCGGTCAGCTCCTTCGCCTCCCTCCCCAACTCAATGGCGACCGTCCCCGCCTGGGGCCTGCCGTTCAACAGGATGAGCGTCCATTGGTCAACCTGGGCCCTCAGGAACTCCAGCGCCTCCGCAGCCAGCACCACCAGCAGATTGGGTTTCTCCTTGCCGACGAAGAGCTCTCTGTCAGCGATCCTGATATCTATCCAGTTGAGGCCGCCGCGGATGCGCGACATATAGGTCTCGGTGCTGAAGACATGCAGTCCCATGCCGGCGAAAGCGTTGCTCAGCAAGCCGCCGATGGTCTCGATCCCTTGCCCGGCGGCGCCCGCGACTCGTATGCTCAGGTCCAAGTGAGTGCCTCCCGCGCGACGGTGGTTTCCAGCCAGCGGCATCGGTTCCTGGCTCCCCTAGCCCCCAAATCACGACACTGGGCCGATATCGGCCATGGTCCTCAGACCGGGCGGGGCGGCGACGATGATGGGGATAGCATGCGTCAGCATGGCGCAGGTGGCAGTATCGCCGCGCACCCCGGCCGCAATGGTGAACCGCAGCGGCGGATCGCCCTCGATGATGACCGTGTCTCGCACGTCTTCCTCGCCCGTCTCGCGCAACCTCTCATCCCTGGCAACGGACGGAGACCAGTTTCCGCCTGCCGGCTGGAGTACCCGATGGCAGGTGTGACTGCGCGAGTCCTGGAAGTCCGCGTTCATGCGCCTGCTCGCGATCGAGACTAGCTGTGACGAAACCGCGGCCGCCGTCGCGCGGGGGCCCAGCGCAGGCGGGGTCGAGCTACTGTCCAGCGTCATTGCCTCGCAGGACGACCTGCACGCTCACTTCGGCGGCATCGTGCCGGAGATCGCCTCCCGTCGCCACCTCGAGATGATCGTTCCGGTGATCCGGGAGGCGATGGCGCGGGCCGGCGCGAGCTGGGATGACTTGGACGGTCTCGCCGTCACCAACGGGCCTGGCCTGATCGGGTCGCTGGTGGTTGGGGTGGCGGCGGCCCACGCGATCGCCGAGGCGCGGCGCCTTCCCATCGTCGGCGTTCACCATCTTGAGGGGCACATCTACAGCGCCGCCATCGGCGCGCCGCTCCCGCTGCCAGCCCTGGCGCTGATCGCCTCCGGCGGCCACACCCATCTGGTGCTGGTGCGCGATCACGGGCAATACCAGGTGCTGGGCCGCACCCGCGATGACGCCGCCGGCGAGGCCTTCGAGAAGGGGGCGCGCCTGCTGGGCCTCCCCTATCCGGGCGCTGGTCAGCTCGCCGACCTGGCCGACTCGTTCCCAGGCCGCGTCCAGCCCCTGCCGCGGGCTCGCCTCCCCGGCTCCTGGGACTTTAGCTTCAGCGGCGTGAAGACCGACCTGGCGCGCCGCGTTCGCCAGTCAGCTCTGACGGAGGAGCAGCGGGCGCGATTGGCCGCCTGCTATCAGGAATCCATCGCGCTCTCTCTGGTCGAGCGCGCCACCCGCGCGGCCGACGAGGTGGGCGGCTATCCCATCTTGCTGGTGGGCGGAGTAGCGCGCAACCGGCGACTGCGCGCGCTGCTGGCCCAGAAGGCCGCGCCCCTCGGCCTCTCGTGGCGTGTCCCCGAGCCGAGTCTGTGCACCGACAACGCGGCCATGGTGGCCGCGGCCGGCCTTTACAGACTCTCGCTTGCAGGGCCAGTCGGGGACGGCTTGGATGCTGCCGCTAACCTCCCGCTGGAAAGCTGGCGCCTTGAGCACGCCGCGTGAGCAGGCCCTCGCTTCCCAGTGCACAAGCGTTGTCGAATCCGCAGCGGCGCGCCGAAGAGCGCCAAAAAAACTGCCAAGAGAGCGCTGCGCGGCCTTGCCAATTCGCTGTTCAGGTGGTATACTCCGCCCCCGATAGGAGACTACGGGATGAACGGAGCAGCCCTATCGTTGCACGATCCCGGTTTCTCCGAAGGGCGGATGACAAGCGTATGCTCGCCTGTCGGGCAGGCGTTGCGAGGTCCGTCATTTCGCCTGCTGTCTCTCTTCCCCAAGTTGCGGAGTTGTCTCGCTCCTGCCGCGTCATCCCAGCAGGTAGTTGGCGCTCGCGGCGGCGAGAGCACATGATCTGAGCAGAGGGAGCAGCCGACACACCGGAAAACTCGGCAACAATCATCACAGGAGACATCGCAGCCATGGACGCAGCAGTCGCACACCAGATTTGGAACTACATCGGCATGTTGGGGGTAGATCGAGAGACTGCCCGCGACCTCTACCAGGAAGCTGAGACCGCGATCTGGGAGGCGTCCGCACACCGCGCCACCCATGAGTGCCACAGCTACCTGGTGAAGACTGGAGTCGGCGCCATTCGGCACTGGCTCCGTGACCGCTACTCCATCATCCGCATCCCCGGGTACCTTCACGACCGCGGCCAGGCCTCGGAGCACATGAAGGTGATCCTCCCGCTGGAGGACATGAACGAGACCGTGGGCCACCGCTTCGAGGAAGACCTGCTGGAGCGGATCACGGTGGACTCCAAGCGCAGCGAGGTGTTCAGCTTGCTGCCCCGGCTGACCCGCGCGGAGCGCCAAGTGATGGAGTCCCTGCTCGCCGGCCAGAGCATCCGTGACATCGCGCGCCGCCGACGCGTTCGCGTTGGCTGCGTCTACGCCCAGCGGAGCAAGGCCATAACCAAGCTGCGCCGCCTGGTGTCGGAAGGCGCCCTACACGAGACTCCCCGCGCCAGCGCGCTCGTGGCCCGGGCCTAGCGCCCCTCTCCTCTGACCGGCGAGACCGGCAGCATCAGGCCGGCCTCGGGCCCGCGGCGTCACTCAGTCGTCGTCTTTGGGGGCCGGCTGAGGGGCCGCCTCGCGAACGCCCACTCCCTGTAGGAAATCGGCCAGAAACCGGGTCCGCTCAGAGGCCACGATAGCAGAGCGCTCGGGCGGTCTCCCGGTGCCCGGGTAGAAGCACCGGGCGCACTGGAACCCCACCCTGGCCCGCTGTGAGGCAAGGTAGAAGGGAAGGTGCGGGAGAGGGCGGTTGCAGCTGGAGCAGCGCAGCCCATCGGGTGCCGGTGCCGTTGGCTGGCCCGGGCGCCTTGGCTTTGCTCGCTCCCGAGGTCGCGCCCTCCTCGATCCACTCTTTACCGCAACACTGCGTCCCATCGTTTTCACCCACCCTTTGCAGTATTCCCCAAATCGGTGGAACTCCTAACCGCCGTTGGCGGTCAAATCAGCGACCCCGGCTAGGTCCAGATGGGTCAGCGTTGACACGGTCTTTGCCTTTGTGCTAGACTCGCCCTATCCGCAGAGGCATTGGTGATGCCACCTGCGACGCTAAGTGGTGCCAGGGAGGGCCTTGGGATGCGAACCGCCGTCTGGGTTTCTCTCGGCCTGCTGCTTGCCAGCTTTGCCATCAACTCGCCGACGTGGGCGGTGGAGCGCGAGTTGGCCGGAGTCCGGCTGGGTGACAAGGCCCTGACGTTACTGAGCAGACCGGGCTTCGGGGAGCCCACCTACATCGGCCCCATCGGCACGATCAGCCTGCCCAGCCCGGAGCCAGCCGGCGCGGCCCGAGCGGGTGCCCGCGCGGGGCCGTCCGGTCCTGGCGGGGCGAGGGCAGGAGGCGCCCGCGGGGAACGCGAGCGGGTGGGGGGATGCGCGCTGGCGGGCGCCAGGGCGGCGGCATGCGAGGCGGCGGGGGACGGGGCATGGGCGGTAGAGCCGAGGCGCCGTCATCAGGGCTGGGCATTGGTGCTCTGCCGTCGGCGGCCGACATGGGCATTGGTCTGACCGGAGGTCGCGGGGCCAGGCGAGGGGGCGGTGGCATGCGGGGTGGAGGAGGAATGCGCGGCGGCGGGGGAGCCAGACGAGGCGGCGGCGCTGCGCGCGGTGGCGGGATGCGTGGCGGTGGGGCGCGAGCTGGCGGAATGCGCGGCGGTGCCGCGCGAGGCGGTGGGGGGGCCAGGCGAGGCGGTGGCGCCGCGCGTGGTGGTGGGGCGCGAGGCGGGACGCGTGGGGGCGGCGCCCTGGCCCGCGGCGGAGGCGGAGCCGGTATGTACTGGTATTACCGGCGGGCCGGGGGCTCGGTCCTGGTGCTGAGCCTGACGCCTATTGGCGAAGTGAAGACCATCACGTTGAGCGGCAGTCTGCCCTACCCCGCCGGTCGCACTAGCCGGGACATCGGCCTGGCCAACAACTACATGGATGTGATCAGCCGTTACGGCTATCCGGATCAGACCGTATCCGCGGGCAATGCGGTGGAGCTCACCTATGTCGATCACGGAGTCCGGTTCACACTGGAGGGCATGCGCGTGAGCCGGATTGCCATTGGCGCCGAGATCGCAGGCGCAGTGGAGGCGGCGCCGGCGCCAGGCCCGCAGATCGCGCCTCCGCCCGCCGGGCTCAGCGCGGAAGAACTGCGAGGCTACCTGTAGCCCGTGGTAACGCCCGGCCTGGAGATGGAAGAGGACCATAGCGATGCCTAGCTCTCCTCAGCGCTCGGGGCTCTGTGCCTTGCTGATGCTGCTGTTTGGGATCGCCGTCATTGGCCCTGCGCCCGCGGTGGAGGATGGCCTCATGGACGTCCGGATCGGCGCCTCCTATCGCGAGGTAGACCGGCGAATGGGCCCGCCCGACGGCATCCTGCTGGCCGCCGGGGGTGGCATGATGTACCAGACTCTCCCTGCTCCCTCCGCCAAGGCCGGGCTGCCCCAGTTCGGGACCCAACCCGCTCCTGCCGAAGTGCCCGTCTGGGTGCTTCCGGTGCGAGCTGGCGCGCTGGCCGCGGGGCAGGCCCAATGGTTCTACGACCTGCGGAGTCGAAAGGGTGTGTCGCTCGGCATTGTGCTCACCGGCGAGGGGGCTGATGCCGCGGTGACCGACGTCATCGTCGCTGGGTTCAGCAAGTACCTTAAGGGCAAGCCGACTCCGCTGCACACCGAGCGCGGCATCGCCCTCCAAAGCAGCTTCGCCGATGTTCTGCTGAAGTATGGCTATCCCCCCTTGGCCGAGATCTACCCGGCCGGCGGAGGTGCCGTCGGGGCCGGCGCGGGCGGGGCCATGCGCGCGGGCGGGGGTGCCGCGCGGGGCGGGATGCGCGGTGGTGGAGCGCGCGGCGGCGGGGCGCGCGCGGGCGGAATGCGGGGTGGCGGCGGGGCGCGTGGCGGTGGAATGCGGGGTGGCGGCGGCGCACGCGGTGGTGGAGGACGAGGTGGGCGGGGTGGAGGTAGAGGGATGCGCGGCGCGGCCGGGTCCGAGGCTGGGCCTCCAGCCATGGCTGTCGCCTCGCTGAGCCAAGCGGCCTCCTACCAGGTCGTGCTGACCGGTGGTAGAAGAGGTGGTGGCGGCGGTAGAGGCGGTGGCATGCGCGGCGGCGGAGGGGGCGGCCGACGCGGTGGCGCAGGCGCGCGCGGTGGTGGAGGCGGCGCCCGGCGCGGAGGTGGAGGGATGCGTGGTGGCGGGGGGCGCGCGCCGGAGGCGGCCGGCGGGGCGGCGGGCGCGGGGCGCTTCCTCCCCTGGGGGCAGGGGCGGGAGCAGGCGCCGCTGCCGGCGGCCCGGTTCAGGCCTTCTCCGACACCGCTCCGATCACGTTCTCTCGGGATTGCATCTTGACGTACGAAGGGATCGCTTTCACCATTCAAGACATGAAAGTGATGCGCATTCACGTCTCAGAGTAGCCGGGAGTGCTTCCGTCTGAGCTCGGTCCGGCCGACCAGGTGATCTTGCCGTGCGAGGGGCGTATGCCCCTTTTTCTTTTGGGTGGGCTGTTTTCGCCGCTCTCTCCGGCTTAGCTGTGAGGTTGGCCGGAGCGCCGCAGGATCTGGAGCCGTACCCCTAAGAGGAGTGGTGCAATGAGGTTGCGCTATCAGCTAGTGGTGGCGATTCTGGTGGTCACCTTGATGGTGACTTGCTTCCTGGCCGGCCGTCAGTTTCAGACCGTGGCGGCGCTGCTGCCGGCGAAGCCGGGCGGGTCCGCCGGACTGGTGAGCGGCGTGCTGGCGGGCAGCGCGAGCGCGAGTGCGGCGGAGAGTGTGGACGATGTCAGCCTGCGGCCCCTGGAGACCTTCCAGGAGGTGCTGACGCATATCCGCAAGCAGTACGTCTCCCCGATCAAGAGCGAACGGGAGCTCACCTACGGGGCCATTCGCGGCCTGCTTTCCACGCTGCGGGAGCCCCCCTACGATGATCGTTACAGCCGCTTCCTCGACCCAGAGGAGTACCGCTCTTTCCTGGAGGAGAACGAAGGGCATTTCGGTGGCATCGGCGCCGAGCTGGGGGTGCGAGAGGTGAAGATTCCGCCCAGCCCCTCGGCCAAGGCCGGAGAGGCCATCCGCTGCCCGGTCTGTGGCACGGATGTGAGCAATCCCAAGCAGTACCAGGTGGTGATCATCGCCCCCCTGCCCGACAGCCCCGCGGAGCGCGCGGGCCTGCGCGCCGGTGACCACATCTTGCGGGTGAACGATGCCCCCACCGCCAGTCTCGCCCTGGCTGACACCGTGCGCCGCATCAAGGGACCACCGGGCACTGCCGTGAACCTGGTGATCTCCCGGGAGGGGGTTGCCGAGCCACTCACCATCAAGGTCACCCGGGCCGTGATCTCAGTACACAGTGCCGAGTACAAGCTGCTGCCGGGCCACGTTGGCTACCTGCGGGTTAGCACCTTCAACGATACCACCGCAGACCTGGTGAAAAAGGCGATGCGAGACATGCGCGCGGCCGGCGTCGGCGGCCTGCTGCTGGACCTGCGCAACAATCCCGGCGGCGGGCTCGACGTCTGCATCGAGGTGGCCAGCCAGTTCGTGGGCAAGGGACCGGTGGTCTACATTCAGGAACGAGGCCAGCCGCGACAGCCCCGGGAGGCCACTGACGGCGCGCGGCGGATTGACCTGCCACTGGTGGTGCTGATCAACAACGGCAGCGCCAGCGCGGCCGAGATCCTCGCGGGAGCCATCCAGGATGATCATCTGGGCAAGCTGGTGGGTGTCCCCACCTTCGGCAAAGGCCTGGTCCAGACCGTGTTCCCTCTGCGCGACGGCTCGGCCCTCGCCCTCACCACCGCCCGCTACCTCACTCCCGAACTGCGGGATATTGACCACAAGGGCATCACCCCCGACGTGGTCGCCGAGCAGTCCAAGAGCCTGGAGTTCATCCCGCCGCTGAGCGAGAAGGACACTCAGGGCAGGGCGGGGCTGGACCTGCTGCGACAGGAGATGAAGCGCCCTGTCCAGGCCGCCGCATAGCTGCAGGGCGGGCCTTCCCGCCAGAGGCGGACAATCCCATGCCCGCCAAGGCCCCGCATGCGCGCCAAAGCAATGCAAGTGATCTCCGCCTCTCGGCGCACCGACCTGGTCGCGCACTACCCGGACCAGCTGGCGGCGCGCTTGCGCCGTCTCGGGCCCGAGAACGTCCACACCGTGGTGATCTGGACCAAGGACCCCACCAATCTTCTCCACCACCGTGAACTGCGAGACGCGCTCCGAGGCGTGGGCCAGGTCTTTCTGCATTGGACCATCACCGGCCTGGGCGGAACCTTCCTCGAGCCCAATGTGCCCCTGCCGGAGCACCAACTTCGTCTGCTCGATCCGGTGGTCGCCTACCTCGGCGACCCGCGCCGGCTGCACTGGCGCTATGACCCGCTCGTCTCCGCCCGGCTGGTAGGGCGGGCAGGCCCATGCCCGCCTGCGAGCAATCTGGATATTTCCCTCTTCCGCTCCCTGGCGCGGCCTCTTGCTGCGGCCGGCGTGCCAGCGGTCCACGCCTCCTTTGTGACGCTCTATCCCAAGGTCGCGCGCAGGCTGGCTGCGGCGGGGGTCGAGGTGGACGAACTGAGCACCGAGGCCCGGCAGAGCTTTCTGGCCGAGCTTTCCACGGCGGCCTGCGAGCAAGGCCTCGCCCTGGTCACGTGCTGTGAGCCGGATTTCCCCAGACAGCGCTGCATAGATGGAGACCTGTTGGCTGCTCTGCATCCCACCCAGGAGCCCTGCCGCAAGGACCGCGCCCGCGGCCAGCGCGAGCGGTGCGGCTGCACCGTCAGCCTCGACATCGGCCACTACCTCCCCTGCCCCAACCGGTGCCTCTACTGCTACGCCCACCCGGCAACTGCACGCGCGACGGCACAGGAAAGCGCACGCCGGGCTTGAAGATGGCCGGGGGGAATCTCATGGCCTACTGCGCGCGCTGTCAGTACGAGTACCAGGAGGGGACAGCTCGTTGCCCGGACTGCGGGGCCGATCTCCTGCCGGGAGCGCTCCCGAAGGCCTCCGCGCCAACCGCCGCGAGCCAGCCCGTCCGGCTCTGCACCGTGCCGGATGTGAGCGCAGGCGACATCCTGCGCGCGGCGCTGGCGGAGCATGGTATCCCCTCCTACCTCCGGCGGCACGGGCCTATCACCGGCGAGCTGGGCCGGGTCACCGATGGTCTCACCGAGGATTACGCCATAGTCATGGTGCCAGCCAACCGCTTGGGGGAGGCCCAGCGAGTGCTGGCTGCGATCGAGTCCGGGCCCGTGATCTGGCCCGAGGGGATGGAGCCGGAGGAGTGACGGCCGAGTCCGGCGGCGCCCGATGAGATCCAGACTGCTGAGACTACTGTGGAGCCCCCTCAGCCCCCTCGGCCTGACGCTGTTCGTGCTATCGGCGGTGATCCTGGGCGCGACCGCGGCCTATATGGGCCTCGAGGGGTGGAGCTTCCTCAATGCCCTGATCTTCGTGCTGTCCACCATCACCACCATCGGCTATGGCAACATCTACCCCTCTCACCGATCAGGGGAGATCTTCACTGCCGCGCTGATGGTGATGGCGCTCACGTCGGTGGTAGTGCTGCTGAGCACTTTCGCCAACCGCCTGATCAACCTGGTATCCCGGGGGTTAAGTCCCATGGAGCGAAACGAGCGTGCCGTGCGCGCGCTGCAGGACCACATAGTGGTGGCGGCCACAGGTGAACTCGCCTCCCTGCTGGCCCAGAACCTGCGCGCCAAGGAGCTTCCCTTTGCCGTAATCACCGGCGACCCTGACCTTCACGCGCGCTGGTTGGAGGAGGGGGTGCCCAGTGTGCTGGGAAACCCAGATGAGGAAGAGGTGCTGCGGCGGGCCGGGATCGAGCGCGCGCGGGGCCTGATCGTGGCCCTGGATTCCGATGCCGACAATGTCTTCATGGTGCTCAGCGCGCACGACCTGAACCCGCGCCTGCGCATCATCGGCCGCGCCCACACCGCCTCCTCCATCGTGAAGCTGCGCCGGTCGGGCGCCAATGAAGTGGTGCTGCCGGAGCAGATCACGGCCATCAACCTGGTGGACTGGTTCAAAGACCCCGCTCGCATCAGCGTCGCGGTGCGTCAGGCCATGGATGAACTGCGGGAGGCCCTACGCGCCTCCGCCGGCGCGCCGGCCAGTCTCCAGAGCCGGCCCCGGCAGGTACTGTTCCGCGCCCTACGCCTCGCGCTGCAGGAGCTGAGCCCGGATATGGATGCCACGCTCTATGCCTTGGGGCAGCAGTTCGGGAGAGAGGCCGTGGCCCCCAACCTCTCGGGGGACCAGCTATGCCAGGTGGTGGAGGCGCTGGGCCCGCTCTGGTCCGCCGCCGGCCTTGGTCTCCTTCAGACCATCGCCTGCAACGACCAGTCTGCGCAGGTGGGCGAATCGGAGTGCGCCACGTGTGAGGGCCTGCCAGCGGTGGGCAAGCCAGTCTGCCATCTGGAGCGGGGCGTAATCACGGGTGCGCTGGAGGCGCGGCTGGGACGCACCGTGCACACGCAGGAGACCAAGTGCTGGGGCCTCGGCGACCGGGGCTGCGAGTTCCAGGTCACCGTAGACGCAGACACTCACTGACTGCGGACTGCGACTCCTCGCCGAGCGGGAGGCTTCTCCAGCCTTCTGTCCTCGCGCCTACCAGGTATTGTAGTTGATTCCGTCCATGGAGGCGAGGCTGCTGCTGCTGTGAACCGCGCCAGTCGAGTTGTCGTAGTTCCAGTCCCGGGCCCCGGTGAACGGGTCTGCCGGGATCTGGGCATCGCCGGTCTGAAGGTAGGGCCCGTCGTAGGCACTCCGGTCCACCCAGCCGCCGTTGCCATCCGAGTCCCCGCTGATCGCGTCCCCCGAGGCGGCCATGACATCGGTGAGGGCGGGAGGCCAGGCGGCGGTGGTACCCTCAAATCGTTCGACTGCGTCTCGGAGCTGCTTCAGGTTGCCCCGTAATTGTGCCTCTTTTGCAAATCGCCGAGCGGCCATGGCCCGCGGTATCACTAGCATGCTCAGGATCGCTATCACGGTGATAACGATCAGCACTTCGATCAACGTGAAACCGCGGCGGCGACGGCCTGCCCAGCCAATCGTCACCACAATGCAACCTCACATTCTATCCCCATGCGGTTATTCCACACCAGCAAGCAGACCCTACCATAGGCGCGGGGCGCGATGGGCCACATTTGCCCCCAGGAGCGCTCTGGCGGCCTTCTGCCCGCGATCCCGGTCGGCCCCAAGGAAGCGCGGGAGCTGGGCTCGAAACCTGGGAGCAGTCTTGGCCAAGGAGCTCAGCGGTGGCGAAATCCGGCCTCTCCTGCACCTTTGCGGCGATCCTGAGCGAAATCGGAGGCACGCTGGCCCAGGTCAGCGCCCAGCAGGTGGAGGCGCTGGGGGAGGCGATGGCCCACGCCGGCGCGGTCTTCACCACCGGCGAGGGGCGCTCCGGCCTGGTGGGCCGGTGCTTCGCCATGCGGCTGATGCACTTGGGCCTGAAGGCGCACGTGGTGGGAGAGGCGATGGCGCCTGCTGTCCGGGCGAGTGACCTGCTGGTGGCCATCTCGGGCTCGGGGGAGACGGCTGTAACCTGTCTACTGGCTTCCCAAGCGAAGAAACAGGGGGCTCGGGTGGCCGCCCTCACTGCCGCCGCCGACTCGCCGCTCGCCGCCACCGCCGATGTAGTCATATTGGTGCCCGCGCCGACCAAGGAACAGGCCGCAGCCGCGTCCATGCAGCACGGCGGCTCGCTCTTCGAGCAGAGCGCCCTGATCCTGCTCGACGCCATCGCCCTTCAGCTTCAGCGCCGCCTGCATCAGACTGATGAGCAGATGCGAGCGCGCCATGCCAACCTGGAGTAGCGCGCCGCGCCCACAGGGAAGATCGGCGCTACGGGCGGCACGCTCCGCGAATAGCGAGCCCTGCCCCCCTGGCTGTTGGCGAGGCGGAGCAGGGGCACAGCACCAACCAGGCAGGGCAGGGCTCAAAGCGGGACTAGGCCAAAGCAGAACGCCCCTCCTTTTCGGGGAAGGGCGCTCCTGGCCCGCGCCTCGTACGTGCTGGACGAGAACGCTATGCGAACACGGACACTCCGCCCGTGAATCAGGTGATTTTCTTCTCAGAACGGGTCGAGGTCAACAGCGAGTCAGAGACATTTGTTGCTTTGTTGCATCACGGCTGGTGCAAAACCTCCCAACCTGCCCTGCGTCACCCTGGGCGGCGGGGCGGGCGGAACGGCGTAGAAGAGCCGGTACAGCGCCACCAGAGCGAGGAGCAACAGGATCAGGATGATCACGAGACGGGCGACACTGGCCCTGCGGCCACGGGATCTCATGGCACTATCTCCGGCCGCTGCCGGCGAGGCCTGACCGTGGCGGTCTTCGCAGGCGGCCGTTCCCTGGAGATGACATCGCGGCTCACCTCTACCCCGTTCTCGTAGGTCACTCGCAGCGTCCTGCTTATCCCAGGGCCCAGCTCTTCCTTGATATCCTTGCGGGCGATTACCGTAAGGGGTGGAAGCTCACCCGGGATCTTCAGCTCATCGCCGGCGCGAATCCGGTCCAGGTTCACTCCCGGATTAGCCGCCTTCAGGCGACTTAGTGGGACATGGGCATCGAGCGCAATCTTCCAGGCGGTCTCGCCTGGCTTCACCTCATGGCTCCCCTTGGGCGCGGCCGCCTGCATGATCCTCTGCACCGCAGCGCTCGGGGAGTCTGCGAAGCGGTCCGCCGGGACCGGCCTGCTCTCGATCTTCACCGTCTCCTTGAAGGCCGCCTGGACATCGGGGCCAGAAGGGGACAGCTCCTTCAACAAGCCGGACAGCGCCTGCAGGGCCTCGTTCCGCGTGGGCAACCCTGCCACCAGCTCCCCGTTCACCAGGATCGCTGAGGCCTGGACCACTGGCTGCAGCTTGGCGGCCAGGATCGCCATCGCCTCAGCATCGGAGAGCACCCGCTGGCCCGCGGCGGGCGCGGAGAGAAGCGTGACCCGGTGGGAGAAGGTGACGTCACCGGGAAGGCCGGAGCTGCCCTTGATCTCGTTCAGCAGACGGTCAGCATCACCGCGGCTCCTCACCACCGCGATCGGGCGGCCGTCAACCGCAATCAGTGTGACCCGACGTGTCCCCAGTTTCCCGGAATGGAAGGCCAACAGCAGCCCCAGGATGATGAGGAAGACTACCCGCTCGATCCAGAGTCGCCGAGAGAGAGTCCGTATCCGGCTATCAGCGCGGCCTTCGGTGTCCATTCGTTACCTTTGGGCCGGTCGGTCCACCCGCGCCCACCAGTCGGGATTCAAGTCCGGGAAGATGGAATCCCGGAGCTGGCATTCGCTGAGAAAGCTCTCCTCTTGCGAGGTCAGGCTCTCCCCGCGGGCCCGCCGGCGAGCCATCTCGGCCAACCGCGCGAAGGCGTCATGATGGAAGGCGGCGCGCCGCTCCGCATAGTCTCGCGCCGTCCAGGTCGAGATCAAGAAAGGCCAGTCCGAGGCCTCCAGCAGGAGCAACTCCCTGGCCGCCTGGGCCACGATGCGCGCGAGCAGTCCATCTCCGGTATGGGAGGCCAGCTCCGCCAGCTGCGGCATCTCGGCCTCTCCGTGGTAGATGTTACGCCAGATCCAGGAAGTCCACTCGTTCAGCCAGATCCAGTGGAACCCGCCCTGCCCCCAAGAGCTCTCGGGGAGGGAAACCGCGGCCTCCGGCGTATGGGCCTCGAGGTATTCGGAACAGGTGACGAGGTCGACGCGGGGATCGAGGCTGACGGCTTTCAGCACGCGGTAGAGCCAGGCTGGCCCCTCGAACCACCAGTGCCCGAAGAGCTCGGCATCATAGGGAGCGCAGAGGATGCCGTACTTGCCGGTGCGGGCCTGGTGGCCGCAGATCAGGTCGTGCACCAGTGAGCAGAAATGGTCGGCATTCTCGGGAACCCGCTCTTGCGCGCGCTGCGGCTGGTAGGGTTCCTTCGCGCCCAGGTCTGACGACGAGGAGGTGACGCGCCAATAGCGATGGCCGCCGGGGGAATGCTTCTTGTGGAAATCCAGGTACCAGCCATCACCCGGGTAGCCGTGCTCGCCGCTCCAGACCTGGATGCCGGTGCGCTCGTCGCGTGTGAAGATCGCCGCTGGCGGACGATCTTCGGCCGCGGAGGAGACGAGATAGACCTGATAGGGTGATTTCTCCATCTCCACGGGGCCCGGCCGATAGCTGGCGCGGAATTGCTCCCAGAGGCGCTGCAGCCCAGGGAACCGCTCCATGTAGACGCCCACCGCGGCCCCTCCCAGCAGGGTGGCAGTGTCCACGATGAAGTACTCAATGCCGTTCTCGGCCAGGAACTCCTCCACTCCCTTCCGGAGATGGGGCTGCTGTGGTCCCGCATCCGGCAGGGGCGAGGCCCACTCATAGCGGGGCCGGTAGCCGCACTCCGGCAGCCAGAAGCCCCGGGGCGGCCGGCCGAAGAGCCGCTGGTAGGCGGACACCGCTTGCTTGATCTGCCCCTGGACGCTCTCATCCCGGCCCAGCAGCGGCAGATAGCCATGCGTGGCCGCGGAGGTGATGATATCTATGTGACCTCCGTCCTGAAGCCGCCGGAAGGCGGCGATCAAGTCGCTCCGATACTGATCGCGAAAGCTCCGGCCAATGCTGGCGAAGTGCTCTCGCCACATCTCGGCCAGGTCGGCGAGGTGGGGCTGGCGCTGCCGCTGGAACTCGTCTCGGTTCTGCGCGGCGCTGCGGCCTCTCTGCTCCAGGTAGTCGGCGAACTGGCTCCTGAAATCGGGGTCGGCGAGCTGCTCGGCGAGAATGGGCGTGATGCCCATGGTGACCTTGGGCGAGACGCCCTCCTCCACCAGCCGGTCGAACGTCTGCAGCAGTGGCAGATAGCTCTCTGCCGCGCATTCGAAGAGCATGTCGGACCCATGAGGCCAGGTGCCGTGGGTCAGGACGTAGGGCAGGTGCCCATGGAGCACGAAGGTGAAAGCACCGGCGGCGGAAGGTGAGGAAGTGCTCGCCACGTCAGAAGTCTCCTTCTAGTGATGTTCCTATACCGAAGCAATGGACGCCGGGCTTCCCAGCGCCCTCGGAGGCGCCCCGAGGGGTTTCGCCATCACTTCGTTCGGC
The DNA here is from genome assembly GCA_963716175.1 of uncultured Armatimonadota bacterium. GTDB lineage: Bacteria > Armatimonadota > Hebobacteria > Hebobacterales > Hebobacteraceae > MFD04408-11. Next base: position 557,568 of record OY970296.1, read on the forward strand.
GAAACCCGTTAGCTCTCTGGCTTCGGGATGGACGGCAGCCCATCCAGCAGCAGGGCGGCCAGCACGAAGTTCGCCATGGTCCAGGCGTGGGGCGCCGCCCAATGGCCGCCCGGGCCGGGCCCCATCATCTCGGGCAGCAGGCCGGTGGAGGTGCCAGCGGCGAGCACTGCGCGCAGACAGGCGACGGCACGGGAGTGGTAGGCGCGTGCCCGCTCTGCTTGCCCGCGGTAAGCAAGTGATAGCTTGAGCAGCACCCGAGCCAGCCAGATGGTGGTGAGGGCGCCAGGGCCCCCGCCGGCGTACTGGTCACCCTCGAACCGGCGGAGAGCATCCGCGCCGTTGACGCGCTCGCCCAGCCGGCGCACCAACTCCTCCACGCAAGTGCGCGCCATCTCCCGCTGTTGCGGGTCGTTCAGGTCGAGGAACTCGAAGGGCACGATCAGGCCCAGCGCGGAGGCGTCTACCCCGGGGTCCACCCGGCCATTGGTGTCCAGCCCCCGGGCGAAGACCGACCCCAACCAGAGCCGCGACATCACCGCCTGCCTGATGCCAGATGCCACCTTCTCCCACTCCCGCGCCACCGTGGTCTGGCCCGCCCCGCGCGCCAGGAAGGCCCCCTCCATCAGGGCCGCGCTGATGGCCGCGTTGGAGTAGGTGAAGCTGCCGCGGGAGATCTCCCACAGGTCAAAGGCCGTCTTATGGAGGCCGCTGTCGGCATCGATCTGGCTGGTCAGATAGCGGCCGGCGCGGAGCGCCGAATCCCAGAGCTCGGCCAGGTAGCCGGGCCACTCGCTCTCCGCCAGCGTCCGGGCATGGCGACCCAGAGCGAACAGCACCGAGGCGGTCTGGTCAATCTGAAGCCGATCTTGCTCCGTGCACCAGGCCGGCCCTCTCTCCCCGCTCAGCCAATAGCGCTGCTCCCAGTAGCCCTCCGGCCGCTGAGTCCGCCGCGTCCAGGCGAGAAATGGGGCCATGTACCTGCGATAGCCCGCGGCCTCCAGGGCCAGGCACACCTCCACCGCATCCCGGGGCCAGCAGTAGCCGTAGCCGCCGGAGCGCTCGAAGGCCGGGTCGAACTCGGGAGCGGCGAGCACGGAGCCGGTATCCGCGTCCACCAGCAGATCGAGCGCGAGCAGGCTGCGGCAGTAGGCCTCGCGCAGGTCAGGATCAACCTGGACCTGGCGGCCCGCGGAGACATACTCCTCCCAGCGGTGACGCGCCCAGCGCAGCAGCGCCTCCCACCCCAGGTTGCGGTAGGCCAGAGCGCGCTCCTCCGCCGCCGGTTCGTTGGCATCGGCCGCGATGATGAGATCGTGGACCACCCGCTCACCTGGCGCCAGCGATAGGCTCCAGCCCACCGCCAGGTCAATATCCCCAATCTCCTCCTGCTGCCGATTCAGCTGTCCAGCTTCCATCTGTTCCTTGGCGCTATTGGGCTCGTGGGCGCGGCCACAGCCGTACTCATCGAGAGCGTCGGCGGCGATGGCAAGACAGATGTGGCGCCAGTAGGCGACGGCAGTGGCGTCCTCGGGATGGTAGTGGATGGCGTTCTTGCGCTGCACTTCGCCGAGTTGCAGATCCAGGTACTGGAACAGCTTAGCGCGCAGGGGCCGGTCCTTCGAGTTGCTGGCCTCGAACCGGCGAAACAGCGCCGGCTCCGTGGGATGCACGAAATCGGTGATCTTGAGCGAGAGGCCGCTGCCACTGTGCCGGAGCTGAGTCTCCACCACATTGGTGCGATCCAGGTAGCGCTGTGTTCCCTCCCAGGAGGGATCGAAGGTCCAGACGAGACGGCCGGTAGCGGGGAAGTAGACCGCCGGCATGCCTTCATTCAGGTTCTGGGGAAAGTCAATGTGGGGGTAGAAGAGACTCATGAGCTCGCCCTTTGCACCCAGGGTGGCGAGGACGTGCGAGTTGCCGACCATGGCATTGGGCTGATAGACAGGCAAGGCGAGCTAGCTCCGATGGCGCTCCAAGGCGCGCTGGTAGAGTCGGACATAGGCCTGGGCCGATCGGCCCCAGGAGAAGTCGCAGGCCATGGCGTTCTGGATCAGCCGCTGCCGCGCGGGCTGCGCCTTCATAGTGAGCAAGGCCCGGGCGATGGCGCCGAACAGGCCCACCGCGGTGTGCTCCCGGAAGGAGAAGCCATTTCCCTCCCCGGCGGTCGGGTTGAAGTCGGTGATAGTGTCGGCCAGCCCGCCGGTGTGCCGGACGATAGGGATGGTGCCGTAGCGGAGGCTGATCATCTGCCCCAGACCGCAGGGCTCATAGTGCGAGGGCATGAGGAAGAAGTCAGCGCCCGCGTAGATCTGGTGGGCGAGCGCATTGTCGAACCCCAACACCAGCCCGAGCTTGGTCGGGAAGCGCTTGGCGAGATTCGCCAACAGGGCATGATACTGCTGCTCGCCGGTGCCGAGCAGTGCGAACTGCACGTCGAGCTGAAGCAGATGAGGCATGACCTCGGCCAGGATGTCCAGGCCTTTCTGCCCTGCCAGCCGCGAGACCAGGCCGAAGACCGGCACGTCTGGCCGCTCCGGCAGCCCCAGCCGCCCTTGCAGCGCGACCTTGTTCGTCGCCTTGGGCTCCAAGTTGTCCCGCTCGTAGTTGGCCGCTAACAGCGGATCGGTCGCTGGGTTCCACTCCTCGTAGTCAATGCCGTTCAACACCCCGAACAGGTCGCCCTGTCGCTTCGCCAGCACCCCTTCCAGCCGCTCTCCGTACTCCGGCGTCTGAATCTCGCGGCTGTAGGTCTGGCTGACTGTGCTCAGCAGGTCGGCAAAGATCAGGCCGCCCTTCATCAGACTCACCTGGCCATAGAACTCCAGCCCGTTCATGGTGAACAAGGAACGGTCGAGGCCTACTTTGGCCAGGGCCTCGGGGTCGAATACCCCCTGGTAGCCGAGATTGTGGACCGTGTACAGGGTGGCGATGGGCGCGAGCGTCCGGTCGCTCCTGTACTTGGTCTTCAGGTAAACTGGCAGCAGGCCGGTCTGCCAGTCATTGACGTGGATGACCTGGGGTCGCCAGTCATCCCGGCGCAGGAATTCCAGCACGGCGCGGCAGAACAGCGCGAAGCGCTCAGCATCGTCGGGCTCACCATACACCTGCTTGCGCGCAAACTGCTTCGGGCTGTTCACCAGGTAGGCCTTCACTCCCGGGATGGCCTCGCTCACCTCCATGCTGACCGAGGTTGCCTTGCCGGCGAGCGGCACATCGAAGGGAGCGGCCACCTTCTTGCTCGCGATCTGCTTAGAGTCTATGCTGGCATACTTGGGGAGGGCCACCCGGACCTCGTGGCCCAGGGCGACGAGAGCTTTCGGCAGGGCCCCGGCCACATCGGCCAGGCCCCTGTCTTGACAAACGGCACCACCTCGGAGGCGCAGAGCAGGATCCTCAAGCTCATGGTCGTCTACTTCTCCTGTCCCACCTTGCGGCGAGCATGCTCGGCGGCCGCGGCCACGAAAGCGGCAAACAGGCGTCCCTGGCGCGGCTCGCACGGCATGCGCTCTGGATGCCACTGCACCCCGATCACGAACTCGCTCTCCCCGGCCTCGATGGCTTCGATGACCCCGTCCTCCGACCAGGCCACCGCCCGCGCCCATGCCCCCAGGCGGCCGTTAGCCTGATGATGAAAGCTGTTCACCTCGGCCCGCGAGCAGCCCAGGATTCCCGCCAGCCGACTGCCTGAGGCGATCTCCACCTGATGGGGCCAGCCGGAGTGCTCTCGTGGGTTAGACACCAGTGTCGGAATGTCCTGTATCAAACTCCCACCCAAGGCCACGCCCAGCACCTGCGCGCCGCGGCAGATTCCCAAGACCGGCATCCCGGCGGCGAGCGCCGCGCTCACCAAGCGCAGCTCGAGTTCGTCCCGCCCCTCGTCTATGTCCTTCGATTCCGGGTGGCGCGACTGCCCGTAGCAGGCCGGGTCAACATCGCCTCCGCCACCCAGCAAGACGCCATCGAGCCCTTCGGTCGCGGCCTCCGGGTCACCGGGGAGAAGCTCCACCACTTTCCCGCCCCGAGTCTCCAGCGCGCGCCGGTACTCGGCCCGCTGCTCGTCAGTGTTGTGGCGCGAGAAGGTGACACCGATGCTGGGAGGAGCCAGGCACTCAGGGGTCATGAGCGGCTGTAGGGCGAGGTCTCGCCACCCCGCCGGGCGGCATCGGCCAACAAAAAGGGCCAGCTTGCGCCGGCCCGGGTCACACCGGGGTCAGCCATGATCAGGCTTGGAGCCTGGCCAGTTGGCGCGCCAGGCGTGACTTGCGCCTGGCGGCCTGGCGCCTGTGGATAATGCCCTTCGCCGCTCCCTTGTCCAGCAGTCGGCTAGCCGTCCGCACCAACTCGCCCGCCGCAACGGCCTCGCCGGAGCGCAGTTCCACCCGCGCCTTGCGAATCCACGTCTTCACCTGCGACCGCACGTTGAGATTCCTCAGGCGCCGCTGGCGGGAGCGAATCACGTCCTTCTTCAATGACTTGATGTTGGGCAAGCGATCACACCTCCGAGACGCTGGGATTGTAGCATAGTCGGGAGTTCTCCACAAGGCCGCCCGGGGTCGCCCAGCTCACGCGCGCCTCAGCCCGTCGGCTCGCTCATCTTGCGCACCGCTTGCTCGATCATCTGCCGTACCCAGGGGCGATGCTCTGGCGCGCAGATATCGCGCAGATGGAGAACCTGCTCGGGAGAGACGATGGCGATGGTTGGGGTTTCTCCCACGCGACTCAGCTCCACCGTCTCGATGCGGCTGAGCTGGACACGTTCCACCTTGCGCTCGGGGGTGCGGAATCCGAGTTCGCCCTCCCCGATCTCCACTCGCACACCGGCCAGCCGCGCCACAATCTCGCCTCTCAGCATGACTGCGAGGTAGATGTTGAGGCTGAGGTAGGCGGCCGCCACGAGCCACCCTATCCAGAAGGCAATGACCCAGGGCCTGAGCAGCACGGCGCAGGTAAGGGCCACCATCAGCACCACCGCAAACAGCGCCAGGGCCAGCAGCCCCAGCCAGCCCCTCCCCGTGGCCGGATACCGCATCACCCATCGCCCCGCGCTTTCCTCGATCTCCAGGTCGCAGCCCCGAGGCCGCGGCAGAACGGCAGCCAGGGAGCGGCCCTCTGCGCGCTCCCGGAGGGAGTGGGGAATCTGCTCTGGCTCCGTTCTGGTCTCTACGCCCTCCGCGCGCACTGTGACTGCCCGATTCAGAGCCATCCCGAGGCCGCGCAGCGCAGCCCGGGCCGCCGCCTCCTCCTGGTGGCGCACCAGGGGCACTCGTTCCCGTGTCGCCAGCACGGCCGCCACCACACACGGCCGCAGGCTTCCGGGCAGGACCTGCAGTTCCAGATGCGTGATCTCGGCGGCCGCGAGCTGGCGCCGCCTGCGCCAGGGCCCGAGAGCGGAGAAGACAGTGAGCTGCTTGCCGTCCGGGCTTACGCTCGCCCCTCGTCGGGAGCGCAGGATGGTGAGCCAGGCAAGGAAGAGGCCGGCGAGCACGGACAGGGCGAGCGCCTCCCAGAGGTCGGCCAGCGTCCACCGCGCCACCCGCCGCCCCGGCCAGGGCGCCGCCATCAGACCCAGCGTGAGCGCGCCGATCCAGCTCGCCCGGCCCAGGTAGTGCCATCCTGGCACCCGCCATTGGGACTTCATCATCCCGTCCGGCGCGGGCCCACCGAGCAGGAGCGCGCCCAGGGCCACCCAGAGCATCCCCAGCAGCCACAGCGCCTTGCGAGCCAGCGGCATCGCCACCCAGAGCTGCTCTCGCTCCGCCGCCCACACCTCCCGCCAGTTTACCTGCCGGGGCCAGTGCAGGGCGAGCCGACCTGGCCTTCCCTCCAGGCAAGCCAGATCTCGCGATTCGGCAGCGCGCGGTTTGCGGCCAGCGTAGTCAAGCCAGATATGGCCGAAGGAGGCGCGCACCTCGAACGAGATGTGTCTGCCCGCCAGCAAGCTGGCCAGGAGGACCGCCTTGGACTCGCAGTCGCCGCGCAGAGAGCGCACTACCTCGGCTGGGGTGGGCACGTACCAGGGAACACGGTAGAGCTGCCAGTCGGGGGTGGGAGTGAGTAGGCTATCCACACGCGACTCGATGCCCGCCGCCTGGCGAGGCAGCGGCCAGCCGATGCGTTCTGCCAGACCGGGATCAACCGGGAGGTGGCGGTAGCGCAGGAAGTTGCGGCCCAGCACCGCGGGATTGGGGTAGCAGGCCAGCAAGGTCCAGATGACCGCGGCGATCAAGGCCAGGCCCACCCGCCGCGCCCGTCGCGGTTGCCAAGGGGCGGCGAGGCCCGCGCTCATTGCTCTCCCCGCCCGGCCGCTTCCTGCAGCCGAGCCAGCCGCTCGCGCATCCGGGCCACATGCGTCCCCTCCCAGTAGACCCGGCCACACCCCGGGCAGCGGGCATAGCGCTCCTGGGTGAGGTAGATGAAAGGCGGGACCTGGTCCCATACCTCATCCCGCGCGGCCGGGGTCAGGACTTCGTTGCACACCGTACACCGGGTCAGGGGGCGGGCCCGCTGCAGGTCAATCGGGGCTTCCTTGGCCACTTGCCGCAGTTGATCCTCCACACGATCGTGGGCCACGAAAAGCACCCGCGGGCCGCAGGCCTGCGCCAGATTGGTGTCTCGCGTCAGCAGCACTGCACCACGCTCTCGGGCCCAGGCCAGCACCTGCCGGTCATCGGCGAAGGGATGGTAGACCACGTCAAAGCCGAAGGCGCGCAGCCACCTGGCCAGGCGCCCCAGCATGCAGTCGGCAACGAAACGAAGTGACACCGAAGACCCCTCCCCTTGCCCCAGGCAGGGTTCGTCGGGGCCCAGGTCGGGTCCTGCCCCGTCTCGGGCGCCGCGCTGGCGTGGTCTGCGGGGCCAGGGATGAAACCTAAAGGGCTGGGGGCACGTATCCGTGAGAGGGGAACAGGGAGGTGCCGCTATGCGCGCTCGTCTGCTGGTAGTGGTAGCAGTTGTCTTTCTGCTGGTGTGCGCGGCGGCCTGGGCCGCCCACCGAGCGGCTGAGGCCGCGCGCTCGCTGGTCGCCTACCAGGCGGCCCAGGGTCAGGGATGGGTCGAGCTAGGCCGAGAGAGGGCGACTTTCGACCTGAGGGGAGCTCAGCGGCTGATAATAGAGAACCGGTTTGGGAACGTCGAGGTGACGCCCGGCGGCCCTGGCCTGGAGGTGAAGGCAACCAAGTACGCCCGGACCAAAGACCTGGCCCAGGGCCGCCGACAGGCCGAGGGCCTGAGGCTTTCCGCCTCACCGCAGGGAGAACGCGGGCTCAGGATCACAGTCGGGCCGGCCAGCGCAGCCAGGGGAATTCGCGTCGACCTGGAGGTCCTGGCGCCCACCTCGGTTGACCTCACAGTGCGGGTGAGCGTGGGCGAGGTGGGAGTGAGCGGGATGCAGGCGGCGGTCGCAGTGGAGAGCAAGGCGGGCGATGTCACCGTCGCCAACTGCCCTGGCCCGGTCAGGGTTGGCAGCCTGGCTGGCAATACCCAGGTGAGCTCGACCCGGAAAGAGCTGTCGGTTGAGGTTGGGGCCGGCGAGATGGTGCTGGAAGACATCCGCGGCCCGGTGCGCGCCAGAGGCCGCGTGGGCCAAGTCTACCTCAACGGAGTCCAGAGCGACTGGATCACAGCCGCCCTGGACTGTGGCGAGATCGCAATCGAGATGGACAAGCCCTTCTCAGGGAAGCTGGCGGCGCGGACCCGCATTGGTAACACCTCCATCGCCCTCCGCCCCGGCTCGCGTTGCCGCGTGCTGACTAGCGTCGGCATCGGGAGCGTTGAGGACGGCCTTCCCGCTCGCGTGCTGTCTCGCATCGGCCCCGGTGTGATCGAGGCCAGCGCCGGGATGGGAGAAGTGTGCCTCGTGGAGGCGGACTGAGGGGCAACAGGTCACGCAGAGCAGCCGCGAACAGCAGGCGGAGTCCGCCCAGGCGGACTCCGCCTTCAACTGGCACTTGTGTGTCTTGCAAGCCGCGGGGCGCGACCGGAACGGCGCTACTCGGCCGGGCCGAATCCGCAGACGTAGACCCCGAGCAGAAGGACCTCTGACGGCTGCACATAGGGCGATGAAGGCTCTCCGCTGAACAGGATCTTCTCGGATGGCATCCAGGCGGCATGGCCGTCGGTGAACCCGAGGTTGCTACCCCCCAGGTGGCGGGGCCAAGAGTACTCCTTGCGGTATTCGGTATCGGTCTGGAAGCGTGGATCGCCGGCGCCGCAGTCCACCGACTGCGCGCAGTTCGCCCAGTCCCACTCCTCGTTCTGCCTGCACAGGGCCTTCTCCACTCCGTACCTGTCAGGGTAGGCAAACCGGGAGGTTCTGAGCACCTCCTGGTTGTACCCGCTGTCCCCGCAGGCCACGTACCTCGCCGGGTCGGCGATCTGCGAGGTCTTGAGTTCGCGGAGGTCGCGGGAGGTTCCGATGGTCTGGGCGAATGCTCCAGTATCCTCACCAGCGCACTGCCACTGCACGAAGCTGTCGGTCACGCTGCCTCCCCAGCCATTGGGGAAGCCCGTGCCACAGCCCTGGCAGCCCAAGCCGTTATCCGGATGGTCTAACAGGTACTGGTACCAGTCGCTGTAGCCAGGGTAGATCCAGAGTCCTGGGACATAGCGCGCGCTCGGGCACCGCCAGACGTCGCGGTTCTTGGTGTACTCCTCGAGGATGACGGGCCACTGCAGGTAGGGGTTGGCGAAGGTCTGATAGCAGCAGCAAACGTCGCCGGTGCCTCCGAAATCGTTGAACCCCTGCACGACCTCCGCCCGGTGCTCCCTGGGGCCCATTTTGTCGTAGTCCGCTAGGTACATCTGGAAAGCCATGGCAATGTTCTTCACATTGGACAGGCACTGAATCTTCCGTGCCGACTCCCTCGCTCTTGCGAATACGGGAAACAGCATTGCGGCCAGGATCGCTATTATCGCGATCACTACCAAGAGCTCGATCAGAGTGAAACCTCGATGCTTTCGAATCATCACCTGCACTACCTCCTTCTCTGTGGATACGCGGCACCACCACGGCCAATCTCGGACTCTCACCTCCTTCCCAAACCCGCGAATGGTACTCCGGCCCCCCTGCCTCGTCAACAGCCTACCGAGCCCCCCGGGTGGCCTCCAGCAGCATCTCCTGCTCCGCCGGCTGCGGGGTGAAACGGTACATCAAGCGCGCCTGCTCCCGGGCCTTCGCCAGGTTGCCTTCCTGCACCCAGAGCAGGCCCAGCACGGCCCGGGCGCGGGCGCAGAAGCGCTCGGCCGGCATCTCGCCGGGCCGCAGCCCGGCCTCCAGGGCCCCGATGGCCTGGCGTCTCGCCTCCGGGGTAGCGAACGCCTCCGGATACGCCGCCCAGTACCGCGCCACCGCCATCGCTCGCAGGTAACGCGGGCGCGGGTCAGCCGGATCCAATGCGATGGCCTGGCCGTAGGCTGCCACGGCTTTGGCCTCGTCTCCGCGGACGAAGGCGCGGCCCCACCCCTCGGCCACCCTGGGGAACGCCCTCCAGTAGGCCTCCAGCGCGGCCCGCTGCGCGCCGGTGGGATTGACCACGCTCTGCCAGGGCTTCGCCCGGCGCTCCAGCATGTCACCGACATTCCGGAGCCCGATGGGGGTGGCGATCTCGGTATCGAACTCAACGTATGGGAGGTCGTCCCGGTTGATCTGAGCTCCCTCCGTATACTGTGACAGCGATTGCTCGTCCAGCAATAGGGTGCTCACCATCCGCATCGGGTCGTCGAGCTGAACCTCGGCCAGATCCCTCTTCACCTCCGGCCGCGCCATCTTCGCCGCCCAGTCCCGGAGATCAACCTCCAGCGGCCCTGGGGTGGCGATGAGCACGGCATGGAAGGTGTTGCAGTACCAGAGCGTGACATGCGGGAAGACGGAGCGGAAGGTGGCGGCGAGAGTGGTGAACCGGCTCATGTTCGTGGGCACCCAGGCGCAGACTACGCCACCTGGTCTGAGCCGGCTCCGGCAGAGCTGGTAGAACTCGCGGGTGTAGAGATAGGGACTGAAGCTGGGATTGATGGCATTGAAGGAAATCACGTCATAGCGGTCATTGGTGGTCAGCAGGAAGTTACGGCCATCTTGCTCCAGGAACCGAAACCTGGGGTCGGCCAGGACGTCCTTGTTCTCAGACGCGAAGAGCTTCGCCGCCCGCCGCTCCGCCCCCACCAGCTCGACACAGTCCACCTGGCCCACCGGGTACTGGGTGATCGCCCAGGCGGTGGAGCCCAGCCCGAACCCGATCACCAGCGCCTTTCGCGGTTCCTTGGCCAGCAACATGGGCACGTGGCCGAGCATCTTGTGCACCACCACGTCATCGTAGTCAGCGGCCGCGGTGGTGTCTCCATTGAGGTTCAGCTCTCTCCGCCCCGCGGGATTCGCCAGCACCGCCAGGGAGGCCTCGCTCCCCTCGTGATAGTAGAGCACCTGCAGGTTGAGATGCAGGAAGTCTGACCAGTACTCGATGGGAGGCCGGGGATGCCAGGAGAGCCCGATACCTCCGCCGAGAGCGGCCAGACCGATCAGCCCCATTGCCACCTTGGCCCCGCGGCCCCACCCTCCCCAGCCCAGGGCTGCGAGCCCCAGGGCGACATTCACCGCCGACACCGCCAGCACGCCCCGCTGCGCCCCTAGCCAGACCAGGAGGCCGAACCCTGCGACCACCGATCCCACGACACAGCCCACGGTGTTGGCGGCGTAGAGCAGGCCCAGCCGCCCTCCCAGTCGCTCGACCTCGCGGCTGTAGGCCCTGATGAGAAGGGGCGTCACTCCGCCCATGAGCAAGGTTGGCAGCAGCATCAGGGCAGAGGCCACCGCGAAGCGGGGCCCGACCTCGCCTCCGCCCAGCGCACCGCGTGCGGCCTGAGCGAGAGGCAGCAGGCGGCCGATCACGAGCAGCAGGTAGGCGGCCGCTAGACCCACCCCCAGCTCCAGCAGCCCGAAGGCGGAGAGCCGATCTCGCATCCGATCCGCGGCCCGGGCCAGCAGCAAGCTGCCCAGCGCAATCCCAATCAGGAAAGAGGCCAGGATGGTGGAGAAGGCATAGATAGTCTGCCCTGTGAAGTAGACCAGCACCCGGGTCCACAGCACTTCGTAGGCGAGCGAGGTGGCGCCCGCGACTCCGTAGCCGACGAGGAGCAGCCAGTCCAGGGACCGGTGAGATCGCGCCTCGCGAGCCCGTTTGGGGGACGCCTGCCCTGCGGAGCGGCCGTGTCTAGCGCGCCCGCCACTGGGCCGCGCCCGAGGGGCCGCAGGCATGGTCTCTGTGGTCACACGCGCCAGCCAGAGGCAGGCGAACCCGATCGCCAGGTTGAGCGTCACCGCCAGGCGAGTGGTGTCGCTCATCCCCAGGGTTCGCAGCAGCAGAAAGCCGGCCGCCACCGTCCCCAGCACGCCCCCCATGGTGTTGGCGCCGTAGAGCAGCCCCACGCCGAGCCCGATGCGCTCCTTCTCCCTCACCCAGAACCGGCTCATCGTCGGCAGCGTGCCCCCCATCAGCCCGGTGGGAACCAGCAGGACCAGGAAGCAGAGCAAGTAGCGCAGCACCACGAAGCTGGCGGCGCCCCGAGGCAGGGAACGCGCCAGCGCCACGTAGGCGGCATTCACCGCGTCGAAGGCGTATGGCAGAACGAAGGCGCTGGCCCCGATCCCCAGCTCGAGCAAGCCATAGAGGACGAGTGGACGCCGGCTGCGATCCGCCCTCGCCCCCAACACCGCGCTGCCCAGGGCCAACCCTCCCATGAAGGCGGCCACCACGGTGGTGATGGCGCCGGTGGTGACGCCGAAGACGAGCGAGAGCTTTTTCGTCCAGATCAGCTCATAGGCCAGCCCGGCGAAGCCCGAGAGAGTGAACAGCACGAGGATCAGCGCCGGCTTTGCGCTTGCGGTCCGCGTTCCCACTACACCACTCTCACCAGGTCTCCGCTTTCGATCGTCGGGCACCAGAACTTCTCGATGAACTCGACCACCAGCCGCGTGCCCTCGTCATGGCTGACGTAGGGCGGCCTTGCAGGGTTATACATGGTGTCAGTGAGGTCGCGGGCGAGGGCGATGGGAACGCCCCAGCGCACCATCTGCTTGATGCCGAAGGAGCGCCCGAGCACGCACATGTTGGTGTGCACACCCATGATGATGAGCTGCTTCAGGCCGCGGTGCCGCAGGAAGCTGTAGATCTCCTCGCCGTCGTCGGAGATGGCGTCCTGCTCCTCGACCACGATGGCTGGATGCTGCCGGGTCCAGGCGGTATGCCACGAGGTTTCGCCAGTGTCGGAGCCATGGTCGGAATCATCAATGGGCAGCGGCGGGTCGGCATGCGCGATGGGCTGTGGGGGAGCCACCCGCGGTGTCTCCAGCATCCGGCGGCGTCCCGGCGCGCCTGCGTAGAACTCCATCGTCTCCGATGGCGAGTGGATGATGGCGACACCATGGCCTCTCGCCGCCCTGACTACCTCGTTCATGCGAACCGCCATCTCCGCACAGCGCTCGGCCGCTCCCCGGCTCCAATGGTTGTCCCACATGTCGCAGATGAGGATCGCGGTCTCCGCAGTCGGGAGCGTCTTCGGGGTAGTCACCGGATGCCAATAGCTGCGGCCCCGCGGGTCCTGCTGCAGCACTTGATGGCGGAGATTCAGCCAGAGCTGCGTGCTTGCCGCCACCTCATCTCCCCTCCAGCAGCGAGGCGGCCGCGATCCGCTCCGCGAGTTCCATAGTCTTGACCGCGTCGGAGAAGTTGGAGCCCGGCTGCTTGCGCGCCTTGACGCAATCTAGGAACTCGCGGTTCTTCGCCTGGAAGCCGCCGTAGACCCAGATCTCATCGCTGCCCGCCACTGCTCGCGTGTCGTACTCCACGCCCTTGGTGTCGCCGTCCGCGTAGAGGTACCCCTTGCCCTCCAGCTCGGCATCAACTCGGACGCGGGGCGCGTGCATCTCCACGCGGAAGGTGCGGCTGCCGCTCGACCAACTGGTGACCACCATGCCCGTAGCGCCGCTGTCGAATTCGAGCAGGGCAGCGAGGAAATTGGAGTCGGGGACCTCCACCCGTTTCGTCAGGCTGTGGACTCTCACCAGCTCGCCGCCACACATCCACCGCACCGTGTCCAGCGCGTGGATGCCGTCATCGGTGATGCGATTTCTGGCCGCGAGATAAGGCCTGATATCACACTTGTAGAACTCGCACACCGCGTGCACGATGGGCCCGCGCTTCAGGCATTCCTCTCGCAGCTTCACGGCAATGGGGCAGGTGCGGCGCTGGAAGCTGACCTGAGTGATGCAGCCGTGCTTCTCCGCCAGATAGGCCAGGGACCGCGCCTGGTGCACGGTGATTCCCATGGGCTTCTCGATATAGAGGTTGAGGCCGTGCTCGAGACACCACGTCCAGAGCGGGTACATCTGGTCCGGGTCTCCGATCACGTAGACCGCGTCCGGCGCGACCTGCTCGATCATTTGCTGGTAGTTGGAGTAGCGCCTCTCGACCCCGTACTTGTCGGCGGTCGCGTTCAGCCGCTCGGGGTTGAGGTCGCAGATGGCGGCGATCTCCACATCACGGAAGGAAGCAAGCGACGGATAGTGGACGTAGTTCGCCATGCTTCCTGCCCCTACCATCGCCACCCGCACCTTGCGCGGCTTGCCGGTCGCAGCTTTCCTGGCCATCCTGCTCCTCCCACAGTTTGTGCTATTGTCTTGTTCCAGCCCCGGCGATTATCCTCTGTCCGATGGGGCTTCTCCCCGATGCGGCCCCTAGGCGGTCTGTCCCTCGCTGGGTTCGTGGCAAACCGACGCCACTATGGGCCTGGTAGGGAACCGGCCTTGGCAAACCGCGTCCATGGGTGTACGCTACAGGGGAGCTGGCCTGGAAAGGAGCCCCTGGTGCGCGAAAGACCTAGCCAATCACTGGTGCTATGCCGGGCCGTGGGGGCGGCCGGCGCTTGCTTTCTCGCCTTGGGTCTGCTCTCTGCTCCCGGGCCGCCGGCCGGCGCTTCGGGCGCGCCCGCCAGGAGTACGGCCGCGCGCTGGTCCCTGACCAGCAGGGCCTTCCGCCACAATGGGCGGATCCCGCCCAAGTACACCTGCGACGGGAAGGATGTCTCGCCCGACCTGTCGTGGACGGCGCCGCCGACAGGCGCGGTGCAACTGGCGCTGATCTGCGATGACCCCGACGCGCCTCGCGGCAACTTCACCCACTGGGTGCTGTATGCGCTTCCGGCAGGGCGGCGTTCTCTGCCCGAGGCCGTGCCCACCTCCGATACGCTTCCGAAGCTGGGGAACGCGAAGCAAGGCCGCAACAGCTTTGACGCCATCGGCTACCGCGGCCCCTGTCCGCCCAAAGGTCCGGCGCACCGCTACCGTTTCCGCCTCTATGCTCTGAATGCTGCCCTCAACCTGCCCCCGGGCCTGCAGCGGGGAGAGCTCGAGAAGGCGATGAAGGGCCACATACTGGGCCAGACCGAGCTGGTCGGGCTCTACTCCCGCTAACGGGCTTCGCCGAACGCAGTGATGGCGAAACCCCTCAGGGCGCTTCCGAGGGCGCTGAGAAGCACGGCGCCCACTACCTCGATATGCGAACATCACTAGCGCCCGTAGGGCGGGCATGGCTGGCCATGCCCGCCGCATCCACAGGTCAGGCCAAAGCGCGTCCGGTCGTCGTGCACACCAGCTTGCCGTGCTTCACCCCTCGGGTGCTGATCAGGCGGTCGGCAATGGCCTGCACCTGCCGCGCCAGGCCCTTGACCACAATCACCTCGAGGCAGTTGTGCTCGTCCAGATGCACGTGGGTGGAGCAGCAGATCTCGGCGTGGTAATGGTGCTGAAGCTCGGTCAAGGCCTGCGTTAGCTCCCGCGTAGCGTGGCCGTAGACGACCGTGATCGTCCCCACCACCGCCCCGGCATGGCCCTCCCATTCCCCCTCCACCAGGTAATCGCGGATGACATCTCTGATCGCCTCGGAACGGGTGCGGTATCCCTGCTTGCGCAGGCGCCTGTCGAAGGCCTCAACCAACTGCTGGGGGATGGAGACTCCGAAGCGCACGAGCGGCATGCCAATCACCTCGCCTAGAGCGCATTTCATAACCTACCTGCTGGCTGGCCGCACCACGCCCTCGCATGAAATGCGCCTGCCACGGCCTGACGTTGTGCAGTGCTGTTTCATAACCTCCCCTGGGAAGGTTATGAAACAGCTTCTAGTCAGCCGATGGAAGGCATGCTAGTACGCCCCTCGCCGATTGTCAAACTGATCACGGAAGCGGTGGCACACAGACAAGGGGTGGGGTGAGAACGGCTAGGTCGCCCAAGGGCGACCGCACGATGCTCTCGCCCTCCTCCCTCAGGGGAGAGGTGAGAATCGAGAGAGGAGGGTCCTCCCTCCCCTCTCGGATTGCGCCAAGCCTCACGATATCCTCAAATAAGGCAGGCCTCCGCACGTCAGAGGGGGGGTTAGCGCGGAGGCCCTGTCTGCGATGGAGCGCTTGGCTCCATGGTAGGCGCAGACGCCTCTTGATTCCCCACGCGCCCGCGTTCCAAACCTGGCCCTCGGATCTTTTTGTGGGGACACCTGCGCTGCCCCCCATCTTTCGCCTTTGGCAGGAGCGCCGCTCTGCACCTGGAAAACCCGGCTCCAGGACGGAATGCTCGCCGGCATGAGGGCCCTCGGCTCTTGTCGCCGCGCTGACGAGGCAGCAAGTGGAGATCCTGGTCAAGTCCGCTCTCGGCGGCCTGCTGATTGCGCTCCTGCTCAGCTTTGCCCGCCGCGGCAATTACATCGTCACCGGGCTGCTGGTCTCGGTTCCCGCGATTTCGCTCTACACCTGGTGGTGGGTGGGCAGAGAAGAGGGCTCGCAGGCCCTACGCACCGCGGTCCGCGCCGCCATGTGGAGCGCCATTCCCTGGGTGATCTACCTGTTCGTGGTCTACCTGCTGGCCGGCCGCCTTCCTCTTTGGATGGCCCTGCTCTGCGGCGTGGTGAGCTACCTGATCTTCGCCGCCATCTTCCTGGTGGTGCTCGAAGCTCGCGGCTAGCCGACTGGCGGGTCGCGGTCCTGGCCTTCCCGCGCCCTGCCCAATCTGGTAAGCTAGCCCTGACCGCGCTGTCGCCGGAGTGGCGGAACTGGCAGACGCACGGGACTTAAAATCCCGCGGGCCGCGAGGCCCGTCCGGGTTCGAAACCCGGCTCCGGCACCACCTCACCCCGGGAGAGCGACACTCCCGGCGCCCCTCAAAACCCAACAGGGTTTTGCTTGCCGGGATGTAATAGGTGCGCGGGAGGCGACCATGGAGACTATCCTGTCCGCCTTGGGACTCGCCATCGGCCTGCTCGCGGCCCTGTTTTCCTTCGTCGTCCCGGTGCTTTCCGCTCCCCCCACGCCTGCGGCGAAACGGCCCCGCATCAGCGGCGGCCTGTGGGTCGCGCTGGGCCTGGTGCTGGGGCTCTTCCTGCTCACTCTGCCGACCACACCGCCCTTCTCGCCGGGGCAGCGATTGGGCTGGGGCTTTCTCATCGGCGGGGCGGCGGCGCTGATCGCGGCGCTGGCCTGCTGTCGCCTGGTGAACCCGGGGCGCGCCTACTGGCCCTATGCCTCCGGGGTCGCGCTATCCCTCGCACTCAGCGCGGTGTCGCTGGCGGTGCTCCTATTTCAGGGCGATCCTGGGGATGCGCTGATAGGATGCGCGCTCGGCTTCACGGTGGTGGCCGGTGTGTTGCGCACGGTCTACGGAACCAGTCGGGCCCCGGACCTGTTCCGCGGGCTAGAAGCAGGCGCCGTCTTGGCAGCCATGCTCGCGGCCTCCGTGAGTCTGGCCATCTTCCGTTTTGACCGAGTGAGCCAGCGCGGATGGTGGGCCTGCCCACTGGCGCTGGCAGCCTTCTGGCTCCTGGGGCAACTGATCTCTTACTCTGCCACCGCACGGAAATCCCTGCTGAGACACCCGGCCATCGCGCTCGCCATCTCGGCTGCCGTGTCGGCGATCCTTGCCGTCGTCCTGGGCAGCATGCTCGGCCTGCGGCTAGAGCCAGCCCGGCCTCTTCTCTGGCTCTTGCTCGCCGGGGTCTTCACTGCCGCCCTCATCATCTGGCTCACCACGACGGCACACCAGGAGCCCGCCGCCTGGCCCCTTTGGATTCAGGTGTCGGGCCTGGTGGTGCTTCTCACCATCTTCCTGCTGGTGGTGAGCTTCAAGCTCTTCACCGGCTTAGGCGCGGCGGTGGCGCTGCTGGCGGCCTGGGCAGTGGTGGCGCCTGCGCTGGCGATGGGAGGAATGACCGCCCGCCTACCCCTCCAGGCCTTGATGATCGGCGCCAACTTCCTGCTGCTCCAGCTCTTTCTCGAGCGCGGGGGCACGTCGGCCGGGGAAGCGGAGATGGCCCTGCACTACACCCTGGTGGGTGTCGTGCTGGGGGTGCTGCTGCCGGCCGTCTACTCCTCGCTCCTGCTCCACCCAGGGGTGGCTCGCACCTTTGTGCTGGGCGTCCTGGGTGCTCTCTCCCCGCTGGTAGTGCTTGCCTTCTGGGGTCCGGACGCGATCCTGGGACTGCTGGTCGGGCTGGTGGCGCGGCAGGGAGTGGGTGTCGGCTTCGTGGCGCTGGGCGCGGCGAGCGAGAGATGGACTCCCTGGCAGGCGCCCACGGGCCTGCTCAGCCTGGGCATGGGCCTCGCCGCCGCCCAGTTCAGCCGGTCCTTCGCTTCTCTTTACCAGATACCGGTGCGCGACAAAGTCTATCTTGCTGGGGCCATTGGGCTGCTGCTGGTGCTCGCAGTCACCGCACTCTGGCTCGCTCGATTGCTGCGGCTGCGGCGGGGCGCCCCGGCCGATATCGGGGCTGAGATATGAAGCGCTCTCAGGGGCCCCTCTTGGCGTCCTGCCTGGCCGGCCTGTGGCTGGTCGGGATCATCGCCTATCTCGCCCAGCAGGAAGTGCCAAGGGGAGGGCTGCAAGGCAATGCGGTGGCCGAGGAGAGTGGAGAGCCGCTGCCTGGCGCGGTCATCCACCTGTCCCGGTCCAGCGGCGCGCCCACTACTGAGAGCACAGAGTTCACTTTCCGCACCCGCGGCGACGGAAGCTTCAGGATCAGGCGCATCCCGGCGGGCGGCTATCGGCTGGAGGCCTCTTCCCGCGCCCACAAGCTGGGACCGGTCTCTCTAACCGTAGAAGAGGGTAGAGCGCGTCCAGTCACGCTGGAACTGTCCCCGATCCCATCGTTTCTCCATCTCAGCATTTCCCAGCACACGGTGACTCCGGATGAGATGCCCCAGGTGCTGGTCCGGGGCTTCGTGCAAAGCCAGGCGCTCGACTTCCGATGCTACCGGATTGACCCGGCGGCTCTTTTCGAGCGGGCACGCGGCAACCTGAGGTCACTGCTGCCGGCCGCCGAGCCGTCAGTTCCATCGCTGGATTCTGCTCCCGCGCTCACGCCGGCTGCTCAGCTCTCGGCGCCCCTTACCCGGCGCGACCCGGAGGGGCTGTTCCGCCAGCGCGTTGACCTATCGGGCTTGCGCGGGCAACCCGGCATCTACCTGGTGGTGGCAAGCGCGGATGCGGTGGAGGAGAAGGACTGGGTGATGGTGACTCGCCTGGGCATGGTCCTCAAGCGCTGGGGGGACCAGGCGCTGGCCTTCGTGGCGGATCTCAAGTCCGGGCAGCCGGTTCCGGGAGCGGCTGTTCGGTTCTCCGTCGGGAACGGCAGGGCCGTCTCCACAGAGACCGACCAGGAGGGCATCTGCCAGGTTCGCCTCTCTCTCCGCACGGGGCAGGAGCAGTCGCTGTTGGTACGGGCGGAGAAGGATGGCTCCCAGGCCTTCCTGCGCGCCGACATTTATGCGGGAGAGGAAGCGGGCCAGGAGCGCATCTACTCCTACACCGATCGGCCGGTCTATCGCCCCGGGCAAATGGTCGACTTCAAGGGCATCGCGCGCCGCTTCGCAGGCGCCAACTACTCCGTTCTCGCCGGAGAGGCGATGCAGGTCCAGGTATGGGACCCGTGGGGGACGCTCGTCTACAAGGACAGCCTGAACACAGACCGATTTGGCTCCTTCCACGGCCAGCTCCATCTCAACGAGGAAGCGGCGACAGGCCTGTATCGCCTGCTGACCGCCCTGGAGGGAAGACCTCACGAGTCCTACTTCAAAGTGGCGGAGTATCGCAAGCCCGAGTACACGGTGACCGTCAAGACCGGAAAGAAGCGCTACCTCCGCGGCGAGACGATTCGGGTGGAGGCCTCGGCCCAATACTACTTCGGAGCACCGGTGGCCGGCGCGCAGGTGCGTTACCTGGTGCGCCGATCCCCTTACTTCTTCTACCCTGCGGAGGACGAGGAATATGCGGCCGAGCAGGAGACGCCGGAGTATGAGGGCGAGGGAGAGGGGTACGGGTACGGCGAGGTGGTGGAGGAAGGCAAGGCGGAGACCGATGGTGAGGGCCTTGCTCGATTCGCCATCAGCACCAAGCGCCCGGTAGCCCTGAGCCGGCGCGCGGAGGAAGGTGAGGAGGAGGCGCGCGACTACCAGTACACCGTAGACGTCACGGTCACCGACCCCAGCCGCAAGGAGGTGGGAGGCCAGGGCTCTGCCCTTGTCACCCAGGGTGAGTTCGCGCTTCTCGTGAGGCCCACGCGCAACATCGCCACCCCAGGCGAGCCCACCGAAGTGGAGATCCTGGCTCGCGACTACGATGGCCGACCGGTGCACGGGGTGCGGGTGGACCTGGCCGCGGGGATAGAGCTTTGGCAGGGCCGAGAATCGAAATTCGAGGAGGAAGCGCGCGGCTCGCTGGTGACCGACGAGAAGGGCAAGGGCCTGTTTCACTTCACCCCTCAGAGCCAGGGGTCGTACCGAATCCAGGCTCGGGCCTCGGATCGCCTGGGCAACCAACTGCGCGGCAGCAGCTACGTCTGGGCCTTTGGCGAGGAGTACTCCGACCTCGAGATGCCCTACCCGGAGCTTCAGATCGTCACCAGCAAACCGGTCTACCGCCGGGGCGAGACTGCTGTCCTGCTGATCAACAGCAAGCTCAAGGGCGCCACCGCGCTGCTCACGGTGGAGGGACTCAGGATCTACGAGCATCGCCTGGTCACCCTGAGAGGTAACTCCACCCGGGTGGAAGTGCCGGTGAAGCCCGAGTACGCACCCAACTTCTTCGTCGCTGTGGCGGTGATCCGGAACGCTCGCTTCGCCGAGCAAGAGAAGCGCGTCAGGGTGTCGGTGGAGGAGCGCCAACTGCAGATCTCGGTGAAGCCGAACAAGGAGCGCTACACACCTGGCGAGCGGGCGGTCTACGGACTGCGAACCGCCGATTGGCAAGGCCGGCCGACACCTGCGGAGCTTTCGGTGGGCGTGGTGGACGAATCCATCTATGCCATCCAGGGGGAGATGGTCGAGCCCATGCTCCGCTTTTTCTACCCACCGCGGGAGAACTCGGTCTCTACCTCCTATTCGTTTGCCCAGATCTACCTGGACGCGAACAAGGAGCCTGCGAGCGTAAAGGTGCGCAAGCGCTTCCCGGATACTGCCTACTGGAATCCCACCGTGATCACCGGCGCCGACGGCCGGGCCCAGGTTTCCTTCCTCATGCCCGACACTCTCACCACCTGGCGGGCCACTGTCCGCGGCGCCACCCTGGACACCGCAGTGGGCGAGGCCGTGGCCAAGGTCAAGTGCAGCAAGGACTTATTGGTCAGACTGGAGATGCCTCGCTTCCTCACCCAGAAGGACCGCGCCACCCTGTCGGCAGTGGCGCACAACTACACTCGCGTCAGCCAATCCCTCGACCTCCGACTCGAGGCGGAGGGGCTGCGGTTCCTCAGCGGGCCGAAGTCTCGAGAGCGAGTGAGCTTCCCGCTCGCGGCAGACGGAGTGAGGCGACAAGATTGGCAAGTGGAAGCCCCAGGGCCGGAAGCGGTCGAGGTCACGGCCTACCTGCAGGCTGAGGGCGGGCTCTCGGATGCCATGGCGCTTCCGCTGCCAGTACGACCTCACGGTCGGGAGCGCGTGGAGTGGCGCAGCGGCGCGGTGTCCACCAGCGCCACCGAGCGCTTGCCGGTGAGGAAGGATGCAGTGGCCCGAGCGAGTGAGCTGGGGGTGCGCCTCTCGCCTTCCATCGCCTCCGTGGTGCTGGGCGCGCTGGACTATCTGGCTCACTATCCCTATGGCTGCACCGAGCAGACCATGAGCGCGTTTCTCCCGGATGTGATGGTGGCGCGAGCACTGCGCGAACTCGGCCTCCCCAATGCCCGGCTCGAGCAGAAGCTGCCGGACATGGTGCAAGCCGGCCTCAACCGGCTCTATGGCTACCAACACGATGATGGCGGCTGGGGCTGGTGGCGCTACGACCAGTCGGAGCCCTGGATGACCGCCTACGTGGTTTTCGGCCTGATCATGGCCAAGCAGAACGGCTTTCCGGTGAACGAGGCCGCGCTCAGCCGCGGGGTGGACTGGCTCGCCAACTGGGTGAAGCGTCACCCCCCGGCCCCTATCCGAGAGCGCATCTACCCCCTGTATGTGCTGTCACTAGCGGGGCGAGGCCGCCCGGTGGACGAGCAGCTATCGGGCCTCTATCGCGCCCGCGGCTCGCTTGATGCGCACACGCTCGCGCTGCTCACCTCTGCGCTGCTGGCTCGGGGGCGAGAGGCGCCGGCGCGCGCCGCGGCCGCCCAGCTCTGGCGGCAAGGGCAAGAGACTCAGGCGCTGCTCTCCTGGAGAGGAGGAAACGACTGGGGGCGAGCCGACAACACCGAGACCACAGCCCTGGCCTTCCAGGCCCTCGCTGAGCTGTTCCCCGACGACCCCCGCCTGTTCAAGGTGGTCCGCTGGCTGGTGCTGAACCGGGAGGGCAACCACTGGGTCTCCACACGGGACACGGCGTTCATCGTCTACGCCCTCACCGATTTCCTCCAGCGCTCACAGGAGCTGAAGCCCGACTATGAGGCCGCGGTCGCCCTGAATGGAAAGCCCATCCTGACGCGGAGGTTCACTCAGACCGATCTCTTCTCCCCCGAGGTGGAGATCAAGGTGTCAGGCAGCTCCCTGCGGCAGGGCGACAACCTGCTCTCGATCGACAAGCAAGGAGCGGGGAACCTCTACTATACGCTGATGCTGCGGCAATTCGTGGGCCAGGAGGATATCACGAAGCTGATCACGGGCGCCGGGATCTCGGTAGACCGCCAGTACTATCGCATGGCCACTGAGCGCGGCCTCCGCGGCGGGGCGATCACGATCGCGCCCGCGCCTCGCCCCACCACCGACTTCCGGTCGGGCGAGGCCATCCTGGCGCGATTGACCATCACCAGCCCGCGCCAGTACGACTATGTGGTGGTGGAGGACCCCCTCCCGGCCGGCTGCGAGGCCGTGGAGCAGGGCGACCTCTTCCCTTGGGAATGGGACCGCTGGTATTCGGACATGGAGGTGCGCGACGAGAAGGTGGCTGTCTTCGCTCGCCGCCTGCCGGCCGGGAAGAGCACTATCGAGTATCACCTGCGCCCACAGATCCCGGGGCAGTACCACGTGATGCCGACTGAAGTCTACGCTATGTATAACCCGGAGCTGCGGGGCTCGGGAGCCGAGGCCCGGGTGAGCGTGCGTTGAGGCCAGCGCGATGACATCCCGGGCGACGCTAGCGCTGCTCGCGATCCCCATACTTGCGGGCGCGGCTCTCTTCGCCTGGCTACTGCGACTTCCCACCGGAGAGCGCGAAATCGCTGCCTTCTCCACGGGCCTGCGGGGGCGGACCCAGTCCCAGGCACACAACGTGAGGCTCGCACTGGCCGCGCTGGATGGACTGGTAGTGCCGCCGGGAGAAGACTTCTCGTTCAACTCCGTGGTGGGGCCTTGGACCGCAGATCGGGGTTACCGCAAGGCCCCGGTGAGCTACTCGGGTGACATGACCCTGGACTGGGGAGGAGGGGTCTGCCAGGCCTCCACCACCGTCTACAACGCGGCGCTCCTCGCCGGCCTGCCGATTCTGGAACGGCACCGGCACTACTGGCCCGCCAGCTATGTACCCCCCGGGCAGGATGCGGCCGTGGCTTACCCGAACCTGGACCTCCGATTCCGCAACTCGCTCCGCTCTCCCATTCGTATCTCCGCCCGCCTCGAGGGTGAGTCCCTGCTCATTCGCTTCTGCTCCCGCCAGCATCCACCCCGCGTGTCCCTGGACCGGAGGGTGCTCGCAGTCACCGCCCCGACGACAGTGGTCCGGTCACTGCCCCACGGCTTGGCGCGGGGCGTCATCCCGGGCCAAGCCGGATATGAGGTGGCCCTGTACCGCGTGTTCGCGGCCCACAGTAACCGCAGGGAGCTAGTCTCTTGCGACACCTATCCTCCCCAGAATCGCGTCATCCTGCGATAGCCCGGCTTTCCTCTGCCGCAAGCGGCAGCTGGAGATGTTGGCAGTGAACGGGCAGCCCAGCTTCGCTGCCATCATGGTTGCTTTCTCTGCCGCGGCCCTGGGCGCCCTGTCGGCACGCTCGCACGCGGCGCCATCGGGCGCCGCCGGGGACATTAGTGTCTCCATAGACCCCGCGACCACAGTCGGCATCAGCCAGTTCGCCACTGGCGTCACCCACACCCACAAGGATCTCGATCCCTGGCAGAACGCGGCAGCGGTGGCTTCGGCCAAGCTGCTCCTGCAAGCCTCCACCGTGTACCAGAACCAACACCTCATGGGCTGGGGCGCGGACAACCCGGAACCTGCGCCGGGCCGCTACAACTGGGAGAGCCTCGATCGCCGGCTGAAGCTGATCCGCGAGACTGGAGGGAAGCTGGTGATCACTCTCTGCGGCGCGCCCGACTGGATGAAAGGCGGCCGCCCGGACGAGACCGACTGGAGCAAGCTGGAGGTGGCGCCACTCCCCGAGCACTATCAGGATTTCGCCAACCTGGCGGCTGCGGTGGCGAGGCGATACCCCGATGTCGAGTACTTCCAGGTCTGGAACGAGCTGAAGGGGTTCTACCTCCCGCCGCCAGCGAACCGCTGGGATTACGAGGGCTACACCAGGCTCTACAACCTGGTCTACGATGCCATCAGGAAAGTGCGCGCACGGGCGAGGATCGGCGGACCCTATGTGGTCATGGATAGCTGGTCCGAGGCGGGCGACGGGAACCGCTCCTCGGCCGTCAGCGGCCCCTACGGCACCCTCGATCAGAGGGCGCTGGACGTGGTCACCTACTGGCTGCGGCACAAGCGCGGCGCCGACTTCATCGCCGTAGATGGGGGGACCGACAACAAGGATAACGTCTGGATCACGGACGAGTTCACCGCAGGCCGTAAGTTCGCTGATGTCTCCGCCTGGATTCGCAGCCTGGATGACGCGCAGTACCCGGGCGCGAAGACACTGCCGATCTGGTGGGCGGAGTGGTATGCCAGCCCGTCAAGCGACTGGCGCGATCTCGACCACTGCAATGCGGTCATGGCCAGTGACCTGATCGCGACACTTGAGGGCGGCGCCGCCACCGCCCTGGTCTGGCAGCCGCAAGGAGACCAACAGGGATTCGCTCTCCCCGAGGGATTGTGGACGGACACCAGGGGCCAGGCAGGCGGAAAGCCTACCCCCTTCTACTACACTCAAAAGGGCCTCCACGACTACTTCGGTCCTGGGGTCGCGCTCTGCCGGGCGGCCAGCTCCTCTCCCCGGGTCGGGGTCCTCGCCTCCACGGCGAAGGCCATGCTGGTCAACAGGACAGGGCAGCCGCTGACCGCAGTCGTGAACGGCAGAACAGTGCCGCTGCGGCCCTACCAAGTCGTATTCGTGGACACCCCGGCGCCTCTCCCTGAACCTCCGCAGGAGCGGTGAGGACCACTCACACGCGGCCCAGCAGTCGCGCGAGCAGACGCAGGTGCCCCTCTTCGTCGCCCCGCATTTCCGCCAAGGCCTTCCGCATCTCCGGGTCCTGGCACGCGGCCTCGGCGCGCCGGTAGATCTCGATGGCCTGCCTCTCTCCCTCCACATGCACCTGCAGGATCTCTCGCAGGCCCGAGCGCGCCCTGAGCTGAGGGAGATTGGCCTTGGGCTCCGCGCCGAGCTGGTAGATCATCTGCGCGGTCTTCTCGGCGTGCTCCAGCTCGATCTCTTGGATCAGCCTGAGCTGGCGCTTGGTCTCATCGTCCTCCACCCGAGCGATGTGCTGCGGCAGCAGGAAGAGAGCGCCGTATTCAGCACTGATCGCCTCATTCAACAGCCCGATCAGCTCCGCCGTTGCCTCCACCGGTCACCTCCGGTCTGCCATCACCCAACTGCCTGCACTCTACCACTTCTGCGCGGCGGGAGGGCCCTTCCTGCCGTTGTCTTCCTATCCAGACGAGGACATAGCGCCGGGGCAGAGAATCCAGAGCCCACCAAATAACGCGGGAAAGGCCATCATGCGCAGATACAGCCGGATCTTACTTCTGCTTCTGGGGTTGAGCCTGGCTATGTTGCTCTCAGGCTGCCCCGGCATGCCGGGAGTGCCGGGCGGCGCGGGCGGGGCCAGCGCTCAGAACGTCCCTCCAGGCCTGCAGCCTCCGCCGGGCCTGAAGAGTGGCGGCGTCCGTACCCTCATGGGGACCACCATCACGCCATCTGACGATTCCGTGCTGCTGGTCAGATATGCCTACGCCGGCCAGCCCTCTGCCGGCTGGCAGTCCTGCCGCCGGATCGTCGCACTCGACACCTATGTCAGCCTGGAGGGGCTTAACTTCGATGGGCGGGACAAGAGCGCGGAGAAGGATGTGAACCTCCTCCTGCCGTGGTCCGGGCTCGCCAGCTTCACCTGGAAGTACGAGCCCAAGCCCACGCCTCCGCCCCAGCCGAAGACTCCCGGCGCCAGGGCCCAGCCCGGGCCGACCAGGCGGGGCCGTTAGGGCTCCTCGCGCTCTGGCGTGGAAGGCTGCTCCGGCGGCGGCGGACATGGGAGCGGCGGAGGGCTGTATACCCGCTCGGCCTCCTGCTCCACGACCGCGGCCGCGTCCTCCGAGCTGTAGCTGGACGTGGGGGTGTTGGGGCGGTGCCAGAGCTGGACCTTTCGCGCCTCGCCCTCACCTTTCAGGGTGAACTCGTAGCGATTGTTCACCAGCACCGTGGCGCAGGTCAGCCGCTCCCGGCTCATCTCCTCTCGCGCGGCCGGCTGATAGACATCGAAGATCTGAACTCGCACTCGCTGCGGGTCCTGAGCAGCAATCCCCCGCAGCAGCTCGGCCGTCTTCAGGTGGCACTCCGACTGGAGGGGCGCGAACATCTTCACCAGCACCCTGGCCTGCGGTGAGCCGAGATCGAGCGATGGGTGCTGACCCGGGTTCAGGAACTCTCCCCGACCGAGGTACACGACTTCTCCCTCCACCAAGCGCCCACCCGCGCCGCCCTCGGCTGACCCCAGAGCCACCTGAATCTGATCTCCCAGACCCAGGCGCAGTCGTTCCGGCACCTGCTGCCGCTCCCATCTGATCGCGATCGCTTCTCCCGCCTGGGCTTTTGCTTCCTCGCCCTTCACCTGATCCACCCGAAGCTCACACGAGTAGAGCGCCTTCTCCTCACCGCTCTGCGGCTCCGTAAGTGCGGTGATGGTCCCGACCACCGTCTGGGCGCCGGCCCCTGCCCAGCCTGATGCGGCAGCGCCCATCAGCCCTGCTGCCGCCCAGAGTATCATCCACCGTACCATTCGCATCTGCTTCCTCCAGCGAAGATGCTACCCGCGCCGGCACCGCCCGGACCGCGGACGCAGGGGCGCGCTACTCCGGCGCCGGCCGGCTCTCGCGCGCCGCCAACTGAGCCAGCAGGCCTCCTTCAGTCACCCAGCGCTTGATCCCATTCACAATGCCATACGCGGCCTGCTCCCGGAAATCGCTATCGGCGAGGCTCCGCTCGTCGGCAGTGTTGCTCAGATAGCCGACTTCCACCAGCACCGCTGGCACGGTAGTCCGGTAGAGCACGATGATCGGCCGAGGATGGTACTTGGCGCCTCCATCCGGGAGGCCTGCGGCCCGCACCACTTCCTCCTGCATCACCTGGGCGAAGGCGCGGCTGTCCTCTTTCCGATAGTAGGTCTCTGTGCCGCGCACGGATTGGGGATTAGTCTCCCGAGCATTGGCGTGGATCGAGACGAAGAGATCGGCGCCGGCCTGGTTGGCGAGGGAGCATCGCGCCTCCAGTTCGGCCCGGTGCTCCTGCCGGTTGCCGCGGGTCCAGGGAATGCAGGCAGAGTCGTCACTCCGCGTCAACCGCACCTTCGCACCCATCGCCTCCAGTAGCCGAGAGACCCGCAGCGCGACATCGAGGTTGAAGTCCTTCTCCATCAGGCCTGAGCGACCGATCGCCCCGGTATCCGGCCCGCCATGCCCGGGGTCAACCACCAGGCACAGCTCATTCAGCTCGAACTGCCCCACCAGCACCCGTAGTTCTCCCCGCTCGCTGATCACGGTGTGTCCAGTGGGCGCGGTCAGCGCGATCGTCAGCCGTTGGCTTCCGGGGCTGGTCGGCGATGGCGCCACCGTTACCCCCGAGACCACCTTGTCCTTCACCTCCAGTCTCCCCGCCGCGATCCGGTTCTCCGCATTCCGCACCTCCAACCAGACAGCCGGAGGCTCGGCACTGGCGCCGGAGGTGTAGACGGCCTTGCCAGAGGTAGACACAGTGACCGCGGCCAGCCGCGGCGACAGACGCCCGAAGGTCAGGCCTGACAGCACGACCGGCGGCGCCTCGGGCGGCACTTCTCTCTCACCAGGAAGGGGGAAGTCAACCTCCAGGGTCCGCCTCCCCTCGCCCAGGCGGATGCGATAGGACCTCCACTCCGCCAGCTCCACCACCACCCTCACCACGTCCCGCGCCTGCGCCGGAGCCAGGCTCTTCTGTCTGATCCTAGCTCTCTGGAGGTAACTCCCCTCTAGGGTCACCTCGGAGGGGATATCCGACAGGTCGGCGTCCAACAGGTCCAGGAAAAGCCGGGGCGTGCCCTCCTCCACCCGCCCGGACTGGTAGCTGATGGGGCCCTCGGTGGCCACGGTCAGGCGATAGCGATCCGGCAGCGTATCGAGGGAGAACTTCCGCACCCAGGGGTGGACGAAGAGGGTGCGTGATGGCTCATCCCAGCGCACCGCGCACCCCAGCAGCGAACCGACGGCCTTCGCCGGCAGCAGCACGCTGCCGTCCTTGACCCGAGGTGGACAGGGCAGCTCCCGCAATACGCCATCCCGGGTGGCTTCTGGCCGGGTGCGGGAGATGAGAATTTCCTGCTGGGCGCTGGTGGTGATCTTGATGGCATCCGGGCCGACCTCGCATCTCGCGCCGAGGGCGCCCAGCGCAGGCAGCAGTGGGGCCAGCACCTCATCCCCAGCGGTGACGAAGCGAGCGCGGGAGTCGAACCGGCGTCCTGCTGCCACGATGGCATCGGCCCACACCCCCCGGGTGCACAGTGAGAGTAGAACGGCGATCGCCGTCACCCTGGCAGCAGCCCTCAACTTCATCCCACTCTCCCGGCCGGTGCTGGCGGGCAGTATAGCATGGCCGGCGGCAAGCAGGCAACGCGAGATCATCGCTTCCGCGGGTTGTCTCTCGCTACGCTCGCGACGAACCCACGCCACCAGGAAGCGCTCGATCTCCCGTGATCCGTGGGATCTTGCCGCCTGACATTACTTTTCTGGAGGAGAACCTCCCAAGCGGGCTCCGGAAGGACAGGACTTCGGCCTGTGAACTCGAAATGCGGGGCACATGAAAGGCCCAACCAGGAGGGCGCCATGAAGAGGATGCTGCCGTGCTTCGTCGTCGCGCTGTTCCTCGCCGCTCCACGCGGGTCGCTGGTGGCGGCGCAGGAGCAGGGCCCAGTCGCTATCGAGACACGCTTGACGCGGGTCTCGCTCTTCAAGAACGGACTCGGCTTCTTCGTGCGAGAGGGCGTGCTCTCGCCGGCGCATCAGGCAGGACACCTGGGGCCCTTCGCCGCGCCTGCCCACGGCACTTTCTGGGTGAGCAGCCCGAGCAGCGCGGGGATGAAGAGCGTGGTTGCCCGCAGCATTACCATCAAGGCCGGCCCGGTGCCGGCCAGAGACGTCGCGGACCTGATGCGCGCCAACATAGGTAGGGAAGCTTGGGTCTGGCCCTCCCCAGATTCGACGGCGCCGGTCAGGGGTATCATCCTGGGTTTCGCCGCGGACCGGCCTGCACCGGTCGTCCCGCTCCATGTCTACGAAATGGGCAATGCCGGGGAACGCATGAGCGAGATCATCCCCTGGGGACGGGGCGAGTATGCGCTGATCAAGACCGATGAGGGAGTGGTCGCCCTGAACCCTTACAGCATCGCGCGGGTGCGTTTCACCTCCGAAGCGGTCGCCGCCAAGTTCCAGCCAGAGATCCCAGCGGCCGAGCTTGAGGCCGCCTTCGCCAGCCCGAAGGCGGGCGACTGGATCCTGGTCAGCTACCTCGCCAAGGGCATCACCTGGGCGCCGAGCTACCTGGTTGACCTCTCCGACTCGCAGCAGGCCCGCCTTAGTGCCAAGGCGGTCATCATCAACGAAGCCGAGGACCTGAAGGCAACACATGTTGACTTGATCACCGGCTTTCCCAATCTGAAGTTTGCGGACGTCCTCAGTCCGCTGGCCATGAAGGGCAACCTGGCGAGCTTCCTGCAAGCACTCGCCGGAACCGGGGCCAGGCCGGAGGTGATGGCGAATGTGATGACCCAGGCGGTGATGTACCGCGGGGCAGGACCGGCTGGTATGCCTGGGCCGCGGGGCCCGGCCGAGACGGCGCCCTCCTACGGCGCGGCCGCAGCCGGCCAGACGACAGAAGACCTGTTCCTCTACCCGATCGAGAACGTCACCCTCGCCCGGGGCGAGACCGGTTACTATCCCCTTTTCACCGAGTCCGTGCCCTATTCCGAGTTCTACCAGTGGGAGATCCCGGATTACATCAACCCCTCTGATTACTACGTCCAGGCTGCGCCTCAGCCCGAGAAGCCCGAGGTGGTGTGGCACAGCCTGCGACTCACCAACACTACCAAAGTGCCCTGGACCACGGCCCCGGCAGAGGTGGTGAAGGCCGGCCAGATCATCGGCCAGGATGTGCTCAGCTACACCCCAGCGAAGGCCAAGTCTGTGGTCAAGATCACGCAGGCGGCGAGCGTCAACGTGGAGCAAAGCGAGGTGGAAAGCAACCGGGAGCGGGACGCGGTGGTCATGTATGGCGATCACTTCGACCGCGTCACCATTCAAGGCACGCTGCGAGCCACCGACTACCAGGAGAAGGCGATTTCGCTCGAGATCAAGAAGACCGTGTCCGGTGACGTCAAGTCCACCAAGCCGAAGGCCACCGACGTCACCCTCGCGCGCGGCCTAAAGAGCATGAACCCCCTGCATCAGCTCACCTGGACCATCCCGCTGCAGCCGCAGAAGAGCCAGGAGATCACCTACACCTATCAGGCACTGATCCGGCGCTGAGCAGGTCTGGGGTCTCGTCGGCTATGCGCCCCCGCCCTCTGGCTCTTGGGTACATGGCCGCCCCACCAGAACGCCGGCCCCAGCAGCTCATTCCTCAGGCCACTGCCCGCCGTTGAGGCGCTCCCAGGCGTCCCACACGGAGAGCGTCTGTGTCTCCTCGTCCCAGACCAGGGAGGCGCCCAGCGCGGTGACCGTGGCTCGCAGCGGCAGCAGGGGATATCCGGCGGCCAACTGCGGCGCCGCCTCCAGTCGTACCAGCTCCCCATTCACCAACGCCTCCGGGTTCCCTGGCGACAGGAATATCCGCTGCCCGCCCCGTGAGACTACCACGTAGTTCATCCCGGGTCCCACCTCGAGCTCCGCCTCCAGCGCCGCCACCAACGGCCGCACTGGCACCAGCCAGTCCGAGGCCACCGGGGTGGGGGCCAGCGCGAGCCGCACCGGTTTCCCATTCACTTCCACCTGCGTGTGAGAGCCCACAACCGGTGTCGGCAGTCCGGTGGTGCGCTTCAGTATGTCGGCCACCAGCTCCAGGTCCACCACTTGACCCAGCCCATAGTCCTTCAGCAGATCCCGCACCTTCTCAGGCGTCACCTCGTCCACGTCATAGGGGTCTGGGTAGTAGGAGAGGTAGACGATCCCGTCGTCAGGGCGGTAGCCCACCACCAGGCGCTCGTAGATGATCTTCACCGGTGTCCCGACCGGGGCCAACGCATAGAGCTCATGCGCATGCTCGGGGTACATGCGCATGCACCCGTGCGAAACATACCGGCCCACCGAACCCGGCGCATTGGTGGCGTGAAGGCCATAGCCAGGCGCCGACAATCCCATCCAACGATCGCCAAGCGGATTCCCCGGGCCGGGAGGAACCGGCTCCTCTTGCAGCGCCCACTTGGGCGGGAACCAAGTCGGGTTCTTCCGCTTGTTCACGATCGTAAACTCCCCGGTCGGGGTCTCCCATCCGCGCTGCCCAATGGCGATGGGGTAGCATCTGATGGGAAGGCCGCGCTGGTAGAAGTACAGGTTCCGCTCTGGCAAGTTCACCACTATCCCAGTCCAGACTGGCAAGGGCGCGACGTGCTCACTGGGGATCGACAACAGCTCATCACCCGCCGAGAGGTCACCCTCGTTGGCATTGTGAATCGCGCTCGCGCTTACCCCATAGCGCCGGGCGATGGCGAAGATGCTCTCCTTGCCCTTGCGCTGGTAATGCGCCGCCTTTCCCATTACCGGAGGCAGGCGCAGCAGCGGCCGCTCCAACTGCTCCTGGGCCCTGGCGGGTGCAGCAAGACCGACTAGAAGAACCGCTGACAGGCAGACAACGCAGAGCTCGTAGCGCAGCCGTACGCGGCCCGCCCGGGCGGGCGAACAGCGCCGCCGTTGCCCGTGTCCCTGCGCTCTCTGCGCCTCTGCGGTGAGTTCCGTTGGGTGCTTCAAGATCTCAGCCTCTTTGCCATTCTCTATGCCATATCTTCTAGTCTCTGCCAACAGAGCGTGTGGGGCAGGGGTGTGCCTGCAGCTTCCCGGCGAGGCTGTGGGGCAGAAGTCGGCTGCAATCCCGGTTGTTTTTCCAGCGTGGACGTGGTATTCTCTTCTGCCATTGCGGCGCGGGTAGCCCCCTTCCCGCGCGGATCTTGGTCTGAGTTCGGACCGGTCGGCATGGGTCCGGGCTTGGCCTGGGCGAGAGGTTGAGCCAGATGAGGGATCGCTCGCAGATGGGGGTGACCCGGCCTGTGCGTTCGGCGCGGCAGCTTATCCCGCTGCCCGTTGAGCGGCGGCGCCGCCTCCGCTATGAGGTGGTGGGCCTCGGTCTGTTCACCCTCGGGTTGCTGCTCCTCTTCAGCGCGGGCCGCCATACCGGCTTGCTCGCCCCGGCCCTGAACTCGGCGCTGGCGGTGCTGGTTGGCCGCTGGGGCGCGGTGGCCATCTCCCTGGGACTGGTCGCCCTGGGCGGGGCCATGGTACTGCGCTGGGAGCCCATCGCCTTCGCCCGGCTGGCGTCCGGGTTCGGCATCTTGCTCTGGATCTTCCTGGGCATCTGCGAGCTGCGCGCCCCGGGCGCCGGGCTGTTCGGTCGCACCCTTGCCGGCGAGCCAGGCGGGCTGCTGGGCCTGCTCGTCTCGGAGGCCCTCCGCCCCCTGTTCGGGCGGACCTTCGGGGTGGTGGTCTTGCTGCTGGCCGGCCTGTGCGCTATCGCCCACATCACGGACACGCCGTTGAGCCACCTCCTTCAGGGTGCCGCCGCGTGACGCTTCGCTTGGCGAGATCTGCCGCGCTGCTCTCAGGGCCGCGATGGAAAGCACGCCAATCGCGTCGGCCCAGGCCCGGGAGGGCAAACCGACAGCCGCCTGAGCCACCCAGGCTGACGGCGCCGCCGGCCCAGCCAGAATCCCCGGCCGGCGAGCCCCAGAGATTGGGCGAAGCCTCCCAGCCGCGCCTGGAGTTGATCGAGGCCCCGAGCGCGAGATGAAGAAGCGACGGGGCCTCAGGCAAGCGGCCGCTATGATGACTATCAGCTTCCGCCCCTGGAGCTGCTCACCGAAGTGCCCTCACGCGAGCACGCGGAGCGAGAGGCCTTGGCCAGCATCGGAACCCTGGAGAATGCGCTTGCCAGTTACGGCATAGACGCGCGCGTGGTGGACGTGGAGCGCGGCCCGCGGGTGACGCGATACGAGATCCATCTCCCACCCGGGGTGCGCGTGAGCCGCGTCACCAATCTGGCGGATGACCTGGCCTACGCCCTGTCGGCCCTGGCGGTACGCGTGGAGGCCCCGGTGCCCGGCAAGGGCGTGATCGGCATTGAGGTACCAAACAGCGATGTCACCTTCGTCCACGTGCGCGAGATCCTGGACTCCCAGGTCGCGGCCCGCACGCCCTCCAAGATCGCATTCGCCCTGGGCCGTGACATCTCGGGCCATCCCATGATGGCCGACCTCGCGACCATGCCTCACCTGCTGATCGCGGGGGCCACCAACTCGGGCAAGAGCGTCTCCCTGAATGCCCTCATCGCCTCCCTGCTGATTCGCGCCCGGCCCGATGAGGTCAAGCTGCTGCTGATTGATCCCAAGCGAGTCGAGCTGAGCCTGTTCGAGGGCATTCCTCACCTCGCCGCGCCCGTTGCCCACGATGCCAAGGAGGCGGCCGGCCTGCTGCGGTGGGCGATCCGCGAGATGGAGCTTCGCTACTCCCAGTTCGCGGACCTCGGCGTGCGCAACATCCTGGGCTGGAATGAGCGGGCGAAGATAGATGAGGAGCTGGAACCCTTCTACTACCTGGTGATCGTAGTGGATGAACTTGCCGACCTCATGATGCAGGCCGCCACCGAATTCGAGACTTCCATCTGCCGTCTCGCCCAGCTTGCCCGCGCCACCGGCATTCACCTGGTGGTGGCCACGCAGCGGCCCTCGGTCAACGTCATCACCGGCACCATCAAGGCCAACATCGCCTCCCGCATTGCCTTCGCGGTGGCCTCCCAGGTGGATTCGCGCACCATCCTGGATGTGAATGGAGCAGAGCGATTGGTGGGTTCGGGCGACATGCTCTACCTGCCGCTCGATGCCCCTACCGGCAAACCCATCCGCATCCAGGGCGCTTATGTCAGCGAACGGGACATCGCCGCGCTGGTCTCGTTCCTGAAGGAACAGGCAAAGCCCCACTATTCGGAATCGGCCCTGGAGAGCACAGGGTCGGTGCTGATCCCGGGTCAGGACCAAGCAGATGACCCGATGTTCGAGACTACACTGGAGTATGTGTTGGCGACCAAGCACGCTTCCGCCTCCATGCTTCAGCGCAAGTTCAAGCTGGGGTACACGCGCGCCGCTCGCCTGATAGACATGATGGAGGCGCGCGGCTACGTGGGTCCTCACGACGGTCGCCGTGCTCGCGAGGTATATGCCAGCCCGGGCGCCCGGGTGGCCGAAATCACCCGCCGGCCTGCCCCGGAACCGGAGGCTTCCGACGAGAGTGGGTTAGACGAAGACGAGGAACCGGAAGCGCCCGAGGAGGTATAGCGAATGCCGCGAGGCCGGCTGAGTCCCCATCCGCCCAGCAGCAGACCGCTTCCGCTTGCCCCGAGGATGCCACTAGATGGGCAGCGAGGCATGGCAACTCTCCTTGGCGATGTGGTTAGAATACAACTGAGTGCGGGTATAGTTGGGCGACTCCACCTGGGTCAAAGCGATAGTTCTTCCGTCCGGCTTGGCGTCTGTTCTTCACAAACTCCCCGATCCACCACATCTCTCCCAGTTACGGCGCCCGGTTCTTATTGGAATAAGGAATATAGCCGCTGACCGCGGCCATAGTGTGATGGCATGCCAGCAGCCAGGGCGACAGGGGAAGAGCCCCTATACACTCGCGGCGCTCGCTCGCGCGTGTCTGCCGCTCCTCGCATGATAAGGGAGTCAGCTTGAGACAGAAGGACAAGAAGCTGGGTGAGATCCTGACCGCCCGCAGCGCCGTGATGCAGGTGGACCTCGAGAAAGCCCTGGCCGAGCAGAAGCAGACCAAGGGCTTCCTGGGCCAGATCCTGCTCAAGCGCGGCGTGATCAAGAAGCGCGATCTGGCGCAAGCCCTGGAGGAGCAGCTCGGCGTACCCTTCGTGGAGCTGTCCGATATCTCGATCCCCCCCGAGATCGCCGGGCTGTTGCCCGAGAGCCTGGTGCGTCTCCATCGCGCCCTGCCCTTCGACCTAGAGGGTGACGTGATGTCGGTAGGCATGGCCGACCCCCTGAACCTCACGGCCATTGAGTCTATGCGGCTGGTCACCGGCCTCCAG
Source organism: uncultured Armatimonadota bacterium (assembly GCA_963716175.1). Classification (GTDB taxonomy): domain Bacteria; phylum Armatimonadota; class Hebobacteria; order Hebobacterales; family Hebobacteraceae; genus MFD04408-11. The sequence continues at coordinate 592,709 of OY970296.1, forward strand.
GTGAAGCCCTTCTTCGCCCCAGAGGAAGACGTTTTGCTTGCCACCAACACCGTGTTCGATGGCCGGGTCGCCGCTTACAAGGCGATTGAGGACACCTCCAGCATGGGCCAGGAGGAGAGCAACGGGATCACGGTCCGAGAGCTGGAGCGCATGGTGGAGGACGCGCCGGTGGTCCGGCTGGTGGACTCCATCGTCCAGGGGGCGATCACCGGGCTTGCCAGCGACATCCATGTGGAGCCTCAGGAGCGCGCGGTGCGGGTCCGATACCGCGTCGACGGGGTGCTCTATGACATGATGGAGATCCCCAAGCGGCTGCAGTCGGCGGTTATCTCCCGGGTCAAGATCATGGCCGGCATGAATATCGCGGAACGCCGCGTCCCCCAGGACGGCCGCATGTCGGTGGGGGCGAACGGGCAGGCCTATAACCTGCGAGTCTCCTCCCTGCTCACCGTGTTTGGCGAGAAAGTGGTGATGAGAATCCTGGACAAGTCCTCCGTGCTCTTGCAGCTGGAGGACCTAGGGTTCCTGCCCGAGCAGCAGACCGTAGTGGAATCCTTGATCCGGAAACCCTATGGCATGGTCCTATCCACCGGCCCCACCGGCTCCGGGAAGACGACCACTCTGTACACCGCCCTCCACCGGGTGAACCGTGGAGATAACAACATCGTTACCGTGGAGGACCCGGTCGAGTACCAGTTGGCCGGGATCAACCAGACCCAGGTGAACCTGGCGGCGAACATCACCTTCGCCCGAGGCCTGCGCTCCATCCTGCGGCAGGACCCCGATGTGATCATGGTGGGCGAGATCCGGGATCTGGAGACGGCCGAGATCGCGGTGCAGTCCGCACTCACCGGCCATCTGGTCTTCAGCTCGCTGCACACCAACGATGCCGCCTCCGCCTTGCCGCGATTGCTGGACATGGGAGTGGAGCCGTTCCTCATCGCCTCTTCGGTGATCGGGGTGATCGGCCAGCGCCTGGTGCGAGTGGTATGTCGCTCCTGCAAGGTGAGCTACGAGCCTGATCCGCGGGTGTTGAAGGAGCTGGGGCTGCCCAAGGAGGACCAAGGCCGGGTGCGCTTCGTCCGCGGCGAGGGCTGCCCGGCCTGCAGCAACCGGGGCTATCGTGGCCGCACCGGGGTGTTCGAGGTGCTGCGCCTGAGCGAGCCCATCAAGCGCATGGTGTTGGACAAGCGATTGGCCCTCGAGATCAGGGAGGCAGCGGTCGGAGAGGGCATGATCCTGATGCAGCAGTGCGGCCTGCGCAAAGTGCTGGATGGTGTCACCTCACCGGAAGAGGTAATGCGCGTCACCTACGTCGAGGAGGAGTGATCTCACCCATGCCCACCTTCCGCTACCGAGCTAGAGATGCTGCTGGCGCGCCTGTGCAGGGGGCGCTGGTGGCCGACAACGAGCGACTGGTCAAGCTCAAGGTCACCGAGATGGGCTACTTCCCAGTGGCGGTGGAGCAGATGAAGGATCGCAGCGGCCGCACGCTGGGCCTGCTCCCTCGCCGCGTGCGCTACGACGACGTGGTGGTCTTCTCCTGGCAGTTCTCCGCTATGATCGGGTCGGGCATCCCCTTGATCGCCTGCCTGGGCGCGCTCAAGGAGCAGACCGAGAGCCCCGAACTGTCCCGCGTGATCGGGGAGATCCGCCAGCAGGTGCAGGATGGGCAGTCGCTCTCCTCTGCCATGGGCAAGTACCCTCACATCTTCTCGCCCACCATGATCAGCCTCATCCGGGCGGGCGAGTCGGGAGGGTTCCTGGAGCTGTCGCTGGAGCGCATTGCCATCCAGCTGGACAAGGACGCCGACCTGCGCCAGAAAGTGCGCTCCGCCTTTGTCTATCCCGCTCTGGTGGTAGGCCTGGCCATGGGCATTGTCGCTTTCCTGCTGGCCTTCGTCATCCCCGTCTTCGCCCAGGTCTACAAGAGCGCGGCCCTCGACCTGCCCACGATCACGAAGGCCTTGATCGCAGTCTCCGGCTTCTTCGTGAAGTGGTGGTGGGCGCTGGGGCTCGGCATCATCGGGCTGGTCATGGGCATTCGCTATTATGCTCGCACCGAGAAGGGCAAGCCCAAGACCGATGCCCTGAAGCTGCGGTTGCCCCTGCTGGGAGGTCTGATCCGCAAGATCTCGATCTCTCGCGCCATCCGCGTGCTGGGCACCCTGATCACAACCGGTGTGCCTCTGGTGCAGGCCTTGGAGGACGCCGCCCGGGTGGCCGAAAACTGGGTGATCGCCTCCGCCCTGCGCTTCGCCACGGTGCGGGTCACCGAAGGCCACGAGCTGGCCCAGCCCCTGGAGGCGAGCGGCCAATTCCCGGCCATGGTGATCCAGATGGTGGCCGCGGGCGAGGAGTCAGGCGACCTCGGAGGCATGATGAACAAAGTGGCCGACTTCTACGACCGCGACGTTGAATATGCGGTGAAGCGGCTAACACCAGTTATGGAGTTTTTGTTGATAATATTCGTGGGGGCAATCGTGGGGCTAGTCGCCATCTCCATGTACATGCCTATCTTCAACCTGACCAGCTTGCTGAAGGGCAAGCCGGGGATAACCCCGTGAACCTCATGGGAACCAACCGGCGCCTCGGTGAGGATGCCGTGTGGTTGATAGCTTGAACCTCGGAAGGAGGTGAGAAGATGAGACGCTGGACCCAGAAGATGCGCAGTAGGCGTGGCTTCACGATGGTGGAGCTGCTGGTGGTGATAATCATCATCGCCGTCCTGGTCGCCATTGCGCTGCCCAGGTACTTCGCAGCTATCTACGCCGGCCGGGTGCATGCCTGCCAGGCCAACTTCAAGATTATCAACACCGCAGCCCAGGCCTACTTCGCCCAGAACAAGATCTGGCCCGAGCAGGTCAGCGACATGTTGCTGGGAGGCACGGCCCCGCCGGGTGCGCCGACGACGGTGAAAAGCGGCCAGTTGACGGAGCAGCCGATCTGCCCGTTCGACGCGACTTCCGATGGCTCCGATAAGCCGTACGTGCTGGACAAGGTCTATGAGACCCCCGGCGACCCCAGCACGGCGCAGGTCGGCGTGGAAGTAGGGCCCACCAACCACTTCGACGCGACCAAGCCGTGGCAGACCGCTACCGAGCACCTGCCATAGCGCATGAGACCTTGGGAGGCGAGCCAGGCGGTCTCGCCTCCCCCGGTCCTGTGCCGCCGCAGGCAGGCGGCGGCAGAGGTTCGGAAACTCCGGAAGGATACACGAGTCATCGGCATGAGCGCGCGCCACTGCAAGATGCGCGGCCCGGCGGGGCAGTCTCGCGCCTTCACCCTGGTCGAGCTGCTGGTGGTGATCATCATCATCGCCGTGCTGCTGGTGATCGCCATCCCCCGCTACTTCGCGGCGGTGTATACGGCAGAGGTCAGAGACTGCCAGTCGCAGATCAAGGTCATCAACACGGCGGCTCAGGCCTACTTCTCCCGGAATCGTGTCTGGCCCGCCAGGGTAGAAGACATGGTGCGGGGCACGGCGCCCTCCTGGGCGGTAGGGCTGCCTCTGGACCAAATGCCCGAGTGCCCGTTCGGCAAGCCTTACCATCTGGCGGCCCAATTACAGGACGGAACCACCGGGGTGCCTACCTCCGGCAACCCCCAGGTGGGAGTGGCCGTGGTCACGGAGGAGCACTTCGACGGCTCCTGGATCACGGCCACGAAGCACCGAGAGTGAGGGCGGAGGGCAGCGGACGAGGGCCTTCCGGTTACCATGTGTCAGAGCGAGAAATCAGTGCAGAGGATGATCATCCAAGCCAGCCGGCCGCGGAGAGGGTCGCATTCCCGGAGCCTCCGAGGATGGACCTTGATCGAACTGATCGCCGTGATGGCGCTGCTAGGCATCGCCGCGCTGATCGGGATCCTATCTCTGTACCGGGGAAAGGCGCTCTCCGAGGGGCTGGCCTGTCAGGACAATATGCGCGCCATCCACTCCACACTTCAGATCTACTGGGAGAAGAACAGTCGGACCTATCCCGCCGATCAGAGCGCATTCCAGCAGTTCCTGGCGTCGCCGGTCTACTTCAACAACGGCGAGCCACACTGCCCGGCGGATGCGGATCGCTCGCGGCACTACCAGTATCGCTACACGCCCAACCCCAACCCGGTGCCGAGTGACATCGTGATCACCTGCCCGGTGGCGGGTTCCGGGCATGGGGCGATGTGAAGTCCGGCCGGCGAGAGGCGGCAAGCTGAGGTGAGCAAGCTAGAGCGGGAGCGAGGCCGCGATGGATTCTCCTTCGTGGCCGTGCTGATGGTGATGCTAGTGCTGGCCATCCTGATCGCGGGCGTGCTGGCGATGGCGGTCTCCGCCCGCAATCTCTCCACCTCGCGGCACGAGTACGCCGAGGCCCTCTACGTGTCCGAGGCCGGGATCAACAAGCTGATGTCTGATTGGAGGAAGACAGGCGCGCCTCCGGCCCAGCCCTATCAGGGGACGATCAGCAATGCCTCCACCAACGGCTCCTACCATGTTACCTGGGACTACTGGCAGCCTCTACCCGGGCTGACTCGATACGATGTGGTGGTCCTGACCTCCAGAGGTACGATCAACACCGGTCTGCCGAGCACTATTTACAACTTGACCCGCACGGTGCAGGCGAACCTGGACGTCAATGGCGACTGGGCCTGGAACCATGTCTACACTACCAATGACCCAGACCCGGCCTACCAGGTCCCGCCGTACGCTGACATCAACGGCGCCTCCGGACTCATCACTCCTTCGAGTTATCTGAACGAGCACGGGCCGGGCATGTCCAGCAAGCTCCCGACGCCCGAGTGGAACGAGTGGGAGGCGGCAGCTCTGTCCTATGACACGCTGCCGTACTCGAAGATTAGCAGCGGGACGGCCGACCCGAATCGGCACCTGTATTGGTCGGGGCAGACTACCAGCTCCCACACTGGGGCCGGTCATACTCACTACAACTACTTCACGCCCGATCCGTACTTCCCCGGCCTGAGCTACCCCGCGGCCTATGGCTGCAACAACTTCACCGTCGAGTTCAGAAAGCAGGCCGGGACCGACTACAATGGCGTCTATTTCGTGCACGGGAACGTCATCATCAAGAACGGGATCACGGTGAACGGCACCATCGTCGCCACGGGTGACATCACCTTCCAGGGCCAGGGGCAGAGCGACATCAACGTGCTTATCAAGAACCAAGACGACTGCGCCGCGCGCACAGTTTATCCCGCGCTGATCGCGGGCCGGGATATCCAGATCCGCGACCAGTCCACTTTCCACACCTATGGCATCATCTGGGCGGGCCAATCCTTCATCGCCAAGGCGGCCGACCAGGCGGGATGCGTGGTCGCTCCGCACATCACGCTCTCGGGCAACTTCAGCGTGACCTACGGCTTCGACACCACCAACCCTGGCTGCCCGCGGTACGAGCCCGGGGCGTCGCCGCCGCCCATGTTCAACGAGCCCGGCATGAACAACCTGCAGCCGGTGCCGCATTCCTGGCGGGAGCTATAGGATGAGCATCGTTGAATATGGCCAAGCTGTCATCCTGAACTCCGCGGAACATGGGGCGAAGCACCTCGCCGTTGCCTCTCCGATGCACACGAGAAGACGTGGTTCTTCGCGTCGCACTTCGCGCTCGCTCAGAATGACAACCTGTCCCCGCCCTACAGGAGGCCTCACCCTGGTGGAGGTGCTGATCGCCCTCACCATCCTGGCGGTGGTGTTGCTGCCGGTGATGATCGGCTTCTCTCAGGCGATCATCACCACCAACGAGACCTCCATTGAATCTGTGGCCAGCAGCATCGCGCGGGCAACGCTGGAGAATCTCAAGGTAGTGGGATACGACAATATCCTGAGCCAGGAGCGGGCGGCTGCCCCTGGCAATGCGCGCTTCGAGGTGGCAGTCGAGGTGAGCGAGCCTGAGCCCAATGGCCCTCAGTTAGAGGGACTGAAGGTCGCGGTGGTCTCAGTGTACCAGAAGGGATCCCCGAGCCCGATGGCGGTGCTGACGACCTACTTCACACCGGTAGGAGTGTGAGCCAGTGGACGCTGGCAGCCGAATGAGGCATATAGACAACTGGGGGTTCACCTTAGCCGAGATGTTGGTGGCCATGCTGGTGGGGCTGCTGGTAGTGAGCGGACTCTACCAGTTGTTTGTTGCCGGCCTCACCGCCCAGACCACCACCAGCTCGCAAGTGGAGCTTGACCGGAAGGCCGAGGTGGCCATGGATGACATCGCCTTTCGGCTGCGGCAGGGCGGGCGCTCCATACTCTACAACACGCCTGCGATCCTGGACGATTGGGATTCCCAGCACCCGGACCGGATCCACTTTGCCGCGCCCCCGGGGGCTGACCTGGAGCCGGTGCCGGACCCAAGCGGGCAGCCGCAGGAGGTGCGCTACTGGCAAAACGGGCATGCGTTGATGAGGAAGATAGGGGGGTCCGGCTACAGTGGAGGGGTGGCGGCGGCCAGCGACGTGCAGCAACTGAGCTTCACCTTCTACGCCTACAATGGCAGCACCGGGCAGCTGGTGGCAACCACGCTGGCCGCGCAGACGGTCGCGGTGAAGGCTCTCTTGACGCTGCAGGATGGCACGACCACGAGCCAGTTAGAGTCAACGATTAAGCTGCGCAATATGTGAACCAATCAGTGGGGGGCCCGATCTGCCGCCCCGCGACCGAGACGGAGCGGGAGCCCTTTGCCCTCTAAGCGAGTTGTGGAAGGGAAACTATGCCTGGACAAACGGAATCATTGCTGGCCCTCGTGCTCTCCCCAAAGCACGTCAGCGCGGGGGAGGTGCGATTCGTTGATGGCGAGCTCCAGGTCTCGATCCTGGGCGACATCCCGGTGCCGGAGGGGGCCTTCGACGCCAACCAGATCGCCAATGGCGAGGTGCTGGGACGCGCCCTCGCGGAGTTCATGATCCAGAAGCGGCTGACGGCGCGCAAGGCGGTGATGGTGCTTCCCGAGGGATCGAGCATCACCCAGCTCATCAAACTGCCGATAATGCCCCGGGAGGACATGCTAGGCGCGGTGCGGTCGGTGGCGGAGAGGTACGCCATGTTCGCCGAGCACACGATCTCCTCCGACTGCGCCGTGGTAGAGGAGCTGGAGGAAGACGGAGTGCAGAAGCACAGCGTGCTGCTGGCTGCCTCCCGCGCCGCCAATGTCGAGCAGTGCCAGGAGGCGGCGCGGGTGGCCGGACTCGACCTGGTCTCCGTCGAGTCTCCAGCAGTGGCCACCGCCAGAAGCTACAGGGATCGCTTCCTCCCCTCACAGGTGGTGGCGCTGGCGGTGGTGGGGGATGTCAAGACCGATGTCATGATCTTCGATGGCGGGGTGCTGCGCCTTTGCTACAGCGCCAATGCGGGTCTGCCCGAGCAAGTCGCAGGCGGCGACTGGATGACTCCCCCGCCCGAGCAGTTCGACCCCTTCACGCCTCCTCCTCAGCTCTACTCGGAGCTGAGCCATTGCTTCCGGTTCTTCCAGAACCAGTTCCCGGCGCGGGCCGTGGAGCGGGTGATCTTGACCGCGGACCATCCCAAGGCTGATGTCATTGCCTCTCACCTGGCCGCGCAACTGCAGCTGCCAGTAGAACTGGGCCGGCCCAGCCACGAGTTTCGCCTGCCCCGGGATGTGGATGAGAGCATTGCCAGCGTGGCCCGCAGCCTGACGCTGGCGCTGTTCCGAGGGAGCGCGCTCGCCGGCCTGCACGAGGGGGAGTACCCGTTCCCAGTGAACCTGTTGCCTCCGTTCCGCGCTGCCTGGGCCCCCATGCGCCAGGTGACCAAGATCGCGGCCGGGGCGATGGCCCTGGTCCTGGCAGCCTCCGTGCTGTGGGCGGTTGCGATCGCCCGCAAGATCAACAGACAGGAGAGACAGCTCGCCAGTGTGCAGGCCGAGGTCGAACGCCTCCGGCCGGAGCTGGAGGCGCTTCGTGCTGCCAAGGCCACCGAGCAAGCGCTGCGGAGCGGGGTCGAGCGGGAAACGGCCCGCATCGCCAAGGAGCAGGCGGTCCGCTGGTCCCAGATTCTGGTAGACGTCTCTCAGCGCCTGCCCCACGACATGTGGCTGACCCAGCTCACCTCACCCGACGACCAGAAGATCAGCCTTACCGGCATCGCCACCAATCGGGAGACCATCCCCCTGGCGATCGAATCTCTTGGCACCTCTCCCTATCTGAAGAACGTGGTGCTGGGTTCCCTCACCAAGGATGAACTCTATGCCCCGGGCCGAGTGGTGATACGCTACCAGATCAATGCTCAGCTGCTGAGGGGGATGTTGCCGCTTCCGCCCAGCAGCCCGTCCACTGCTGCCGCCTCCCCGGCCCGCCCCAAGGAGACCACCCTATGACCCCCCAGGATCGGATCAAGCGCTACAGCCGGATTGCCGGCCTGGGCGCAGTTGTGGTTTGGACACTGCTGTGTTTCTTCATCGTCCTCTCGCCCAGGTTGGGGAGGTCGGAGGACCTGAGGCAGCGCGTCGCCACCTCCGGCCGCGAGCTGACCGCGATGCGCAAGGAGATCGAGGATGCCCGCATCATCGGCGGCCCGGCGCCGGGCGGCGCCCGGTTCGACAGGTTCGGCATCCTTTCGACTGATGAGGAGCAGCTCTTCCTGAGCGACCTCATTGCCTTCTGCAAGGAGACCACGAACACCCTGAACCTGGTGCGGCGCTCCGAGTTCTCTCATGCTGCCAGCCCGGCCCCGGAGCAGGGGAAGCAAGGACAACCGGCCACAGGCCAGCCTCAGACCGGCGCCGGCCCCAATCAACCTCCGCAGCCCGTCATCCTGAGGGTGCCTCACACGGTGAGCTTCAATGGCAGCTTCGTCTCCGCTTTCTACCTGCTGCGGAAGCTGGAGTCGTATCGCCGGTTGCTGACGGTAGAGAGAATGGACCTCACCACCGAACAACAAGTCGGATATCCCCAGATCAACGGCAATATCACTATTGAGCTGTATCTGGTGAAGCAGCCCGTGACCAGTACCACCGCCCAGGCCAGTGCGGCCGTGCCCGCTAGTTAGCCGCTGGGTGATAGGAGTTTGCGCATGAGATACCAAAGGCAAGATCTGCCCAAGATCATGGTGCTCAGCCTCGTGCTGATCGCGCTCGTGACCTACATCGGGGTCAGCTATTCGAAGCTCTCCAGCAGGTATGCGGAGGAAGCGACGGCCCATGAAAGAGAGCATGCTGGGGCGGCATTGGGCAGTCAGGCATCTCCGAACGCCCAAGGCGCGCCTGCTCCCATTTCCGCCGCCGTCAGTGCTCTCATTGCTCCGGTCCCACCTCCCGAGCGAGACCCGTTCGCGCCAGTGATTGCTCCCCGCAGGCCGTACGCCGCGTCCGCCGCGCCCTCGGCGAAGGCCAGCAGACGCACCCCACCGGAACCAGTGCTGCCGCCCCTGTCCGAGGGAGAGGCCGGGGGGCAGCGGGCCAGCGCCAGGGAGTCAATCCTGGCTCTCACCGGAATCATCGTGGGGCCTCCCTACCTGGCCGTGCTTCGCCGCGGCGAAGATCATTTCATCGTCAAGCAAGGGGACCAGCTCCCCGGCCGGTTCCGCGTCCAGGCAATCACGCGCAACAGCGTCACCCTGAGAGACGGCAAGCAGGAATACGTGCTCAGGCTCGGGGGCTGAAGCAAGCCCCCGGGTTTGCACTTCGGAGGCACGGCGGGCCCTCGGGCCCGCCGTGCCCGTCTGTGTCCCGGCCAGCGACGGGAGGGACCCCCTTCTTCCGGCCCGAATCTGGAGCCTGGGAGGAACCGACATGGCCACTATGCTCGCCGCCGTGCTTCACGACTTCGATCAGCTCACCCTGGAGCAAGTGGCGATCCCGCGCCCGGAGCAGTACGGAGATGTACTAGTCAAGGTTCGCGCTTGTGGGATCTGCGCCACGGACTACAAGGCGATCAAGGGCATCCGCCGCAATGTCACCTTCCCTGCCATCCTGGGCCACGAGCCCAGCGGCGTGGTGGCCCAGACCGGGACCGGGGTCTCTCAGTTCCAGGTCGGGGACGAGGTGATCGTGCAGCCCCTGGGCCACTGTGGCCTCTGCCAGCACTGTCGGGCGGGCAACACCCACTACTGCCAGCATGCCTTCGTCACCGGGGGCGACGGCCCGCAAGATGTGCGGCCGGGCGCGTTCGCCGAGTACATGCTGACCAAGGAGACGAGTCTCTTCCCCAAGCCCGCGCACCTCAGCTTCGAGGCCGCCGCCATCACCGAGCCGCTGGCCGGCGCCTGGAAGGGCGTCGTGCAGTACAGCGGGATGCAGATCGGTGAGGATGTGGTGATCATCGGCGTCGGGAGCATTGGTCTGCTCTGCTTGATGGTAGCGAAGGCGGCCGGCGCGGCGCGGCTGATCGCGGTAGATCGCAGTGACTACGCGCTGCGCCAGGCCCTGCGACTAGGCGCCACCCATGCCGTCAATCCCGCTCGGGAGGACGCCCGGAAGCGCGTCTACGAGATCCTCCCGGATGGCCCTGACTTGATCGTGGAGGCCGCGGGCCCGGTCGAGGCCGTCCGTCTGATGGTGGACCTGCGCCGCCGCGGCACCAGATGGAACGTCTTCGGGATCACCACCCACGAGCAGTTCTGCCTGGACGGCGGGCTCACCCATTTCCTCGAGGGCCGCATGGATGCCAGCTTCGGCACCACCCCGCTCGCCATGTCCAAGGCCATCCGCCTGATGGAAACTGGGCTGGTGGAGGCGGAGCAGGTCATCTCCCACCGCTTCCCGCTCTCGCGCATCCACGAGGCCCTGGAGGTGATGGGCTCACCCGACCGCAACAAGATCATCCTGCAACCCGAGCAAGGCTAGTCCCGGTAGAGGCGGCTCGCCTGAGCCTTCGGGCTCACCGGGCTGGTTCTTCAGCTACAGCTCGAACTGCGGCAGCCATTCCTTGTTCGCGGACAGCATCTCCTCCAGCATGGGTCGCGCGGTCTCGATCCCTCCCACCAATGGGTCGGTAGCCAGGACAGCCAGCGCCTTGTCGAAACTGCCCTCCACCGCCGCCTCCACCGTCAGCTCCTCCCGTACCACGTGAGGCAGGACGATGGGCACGAGCTGCCGCGGCAGCGGGCTGGCCAGCGGCCGACAGCCGGTTCCGTCGAGCACTCCTCGCGTCTCCACCACCGCGCCCGGAGACAGCTCCGGGATCTGGCCGATGTTGGAGGCGTTCACGTTGTCCTCGATGGCCGGGCCCCCCGCCAGGGCGCAGATCCAGGCCGCCACGTCGTCACTCTGGCGCGCACCGACCACGTCCGTCGCCTCCGGGAGCTCGAGCTTCTCCTCCCCGCTCAGCCAGCGTTCGATGCGGGCGCGCGCCCGCGCGTAGTGCCGCTCTCGGTCAGCGATGGTGGTGCGCACTAACCCGTATCTTTTCACATTGTCGAGGCCTTGCAGGAATGTGGGCAGGAATTCGGTGGTATGGCGATCGCCGACCCCGGGCAGGGCGCCCAGCATCCTCCCTAACATCACCCCGCAGCGGAACTCGTAGAGTGGCCCAAAGACCTTGTCTTCTTTCGCCTGCGCCGGCGGCAGGCCCAGCCACTTGTCCACGCCCCGCTCAGTCAGCAGCTCCTGTGCGCATCGGCCTTTGACCACGAACTCCGAGAACCACGAGCAGTGGTCTATCCCGGTGTTGACATAAGCACAGTCCGTCAGCTCGGCCCCCAGGAACCGGGCGTAGTCGCGCGCCGTGTTCAGCACACCGTGGCAGATGCCTAGCGCCCTGATGCTGGTCTCCTTGGTCACCGCCCGGGTGAGCGCGCTGAGGGGGTTCGAGATGTTGAGCATCCACGCCCCCGGGCAGCGCTTCTCCATTTCCCGCGCCATGCCCAGGAACACCGGCACATTGCGGAGCGCACGGGAAAGGCCGCCAGGGCCGACGGTATCGCCCACGGTCTGGAAGATCCCGTACTTCTCCGGCACCTCCAGGTCCACTCGCATAGTCTGCAAGCGGCCGGTGGAAATCGTTACCACCACATAATCGGCCCCGTCCAGGGCCGCGCCCCGATCCGTGGTCTGCTGGAAAGTGATGGCAGTGCCGGTCAGCTCCTTACATTTGAGCGCGAGCTGATAGGTGAGGGCCAGCGGCTCGGGATTAAGGTCGTGGAGCACCACATGGCTACCATTCAGGCGCTTGCTGCCCAGGAGATTCCTGAGCATGCCTGGGGTCCAGCTGTAGCTGCCGCCGCCCACCAAAGTGATCTTCAGGTTCGCCACATTGCACCTCCAAGGATAAGTGATCTGGGGACTCTCAAGCGCGGCCCTGGCACGCCTCCTCGGCTAGCGCCTCGGCGATGGCGGGCATGCTGGCGGGCCAGGCCGAGTCCGGGATGTTCTCAGTCACCCCCACGATCAGGCCGCGGCCGCCGGCTTCCCGCACGATCCGGCGCGTCTCCTGCTGGATTCGCCCGCGAGGGGCCAGGTGGAGAGAGGAGGGGAAGTTGATCCAGAGCGTCTTGTCCGGCCAGGCCGAGCGGGCGTCGGCCACCGACATATCGGTGTCAGGCGCGGGAGTGAAGGCCTCGATCACGTCGAGCGCCGACGCGGCCACCACATCGCTCCACTCCGCGTTGTTCGCGTCCATATGGGAGCCGAGCAGCTTCCCCTTGGCGTGCAGCAGTTCCCCAAGCTCGTTATAGCAGGGCACACAGTACTTCTGGAACCGCTCTCGTCCGATGATCTCCGGACTGGTATTGCCGCAGTAGATCACGAGCTCGGCCGGCGAATCCGCGGCGATCGGGTAGGCCTCGCGCTCCTTCTCCCTCAGGGTTCGATAGAGTGAGAAGAACAAGTCCGGGCGCTCGTGTAGATCCAGGGAAAACCGTTCCAGGCCGAGCAGGTGGACCCGCATCTCCATCAGCGGCGAATAGCTCATATTCCCGCTGACGTAGCCATCTTCGCCGACATTCCTGACCGCTTCCAGGAACTGGCCATAGGCCGGTCGGTAGCTAGTATCCTGGATGATGAACTCCATGGTGCGGTAGTCGTCAGGTGTCTTGACGTAGTGATCCATGATCCAACTGCTGCCATAGGCCGCCTCCAGGCGGCTGGTCGAGTACACCTCACCCACCGGCGTGCGCAGCGTAGTCCGTCCGTAGGCCACCCCGCGTTCTTCGTATCGGTGGTACTCCGACTGGACATTCGGCCTCAGCATATCCACCACCGGCACGCGCACCGAGAGTCCGAGCCCCAGGCCGCGAAGCTTCTGCTCCTCCTCTTCGGGCAGCATTCCAGGGTAGATGGTGAACGGAACCTGGTCCACCGGCTCCTGGCGCAGCGCGGCTGCTATCCTCTCTCTGACGGTCATGTGGTCGCCGAGCTCACCCGCCCCAGAACCGGTGCCTCGGTCGAGCCATCTCGGCCTGCATTTCCGCGAACTCGGGCCGGGCCATCATCTCGCGGGCGAACCGCAGGGCCGCCTGCCAGGACTGTGTACGGTGGTCGTCCAGGATGATGGCCATCAGGGTGCGCTCGTCCGGGTGGAGCGACATGGCCACGATCTGCTCCGCCATCTGCAGCCTGGGCAGGAGAATGTTGCGCATTAACACATCGGGCAGCTTCCCGATGTGGAGAGGTTGAATGCCGCGCCGGGAGCAGACCGCAGGCACCTCCACCACCACATCGTGTGGTATCCCCTCGATGGCGCCGCGATTGGGCACATTGACTTGGAGCTCCACCCGGTTGTCATTCCACAACGCGTCAATAAGAGGGAAATGCTGCTCGTGGGTCGGCCGCGGTGGGAAGACCTCAGTCAGCTTCTTGGAGGCATCCGCCACCGCCGAGTGGACGAGGCCGACCTCCTCGTCCAGATCCTTGAGGTATTCGCTCCACCCCAGCTCCGAGTCGAACCCGCCCAGGGGCTCGCCGTACCACTTCCGCTTCGTCGCCAGATCGGTGTGGTGCCACCAGCCCCCCGCCCGGGGCGTATCGCCTACAGGAAACAGCCCCGCCAGCTTGTACAGCTCCACCGCCGCCCGAGACATCTGGTTGTCCCCATAGCTGGGGTGGTAGTCGCGCCAGAACGCCTCCGATTTATGCTCGATCCACTCGTCCAGCAGCGGGTAGGCGTCCTGCCCATCGTACTCGAAGTCGGTGAGATAGATCACGTGGTTGAACCCCACCATCTGCGCCCGCACCCGGTTGGGATCCAGCCCCAGGGTCTCGGCGATTTCGCGATAGCCGTAGTGACCGTGGCAGATACCGCACACCTGGATGCCGGTGGCCCGCGTCATGGCCGTGCAGCCCTCGAAGACCGGGTTTCCGGCCTGGATCAGCCAGGCCTGTGGGCAGCCGCGTTCCATATCCCGCGCCACCGACAACATCAGCCTGACATTCAGGCACTGGCCCAGCCGAAAGCCACGATAATACCCCTGCGCCTCCGTCCAGGCCCGCAGCGCCTCCACCCCCGTGTGCCCCCCCACCTGCGCCGTGTTGATGACGAAATCCGCTTCTCTCAGCGCCACCTCGCGGTCTGTAGTGCGGGCGAAACTCACCTTCGCACCCAGCTCGCCGGTGTAACGCTGGGCGAAGCGGTGCATCACCTCGACCCGGTCCTGGTCCACATCCATGAGAGTGACCAGGCTTCCCGCCAGGCTCTCGGCCAGGCAGATGTCCCGCACCAGTCCGACCGAGAAGGTCGCGCTCCCCGCTCCAATCACGCTCAGCTTGATGGCACGCGCCACTGCTTCCTCCTTGAAACACCAAGTCGCACGGTGTCATTCCGAGCGAGGCACCTCATCTACCGCTACCGTCCGCCCGCTCTCGAACGATCTCTGCATCGCCGCCAGCACCGCCACCGGCCGCAGGTAGCTGGCCGGCGGCACCGGCTCCACTTTGGTCTCGAACATCCGGCAGAAGCGGCGGATCCCCTCCAGGTAGAGGTTCTCATCGAAGGCCAGTGCCCCGTGGTGCACTGTCTGCTCGCCATAGGCGGTAGCAGTGAAGTCGTGGCGCCAGCCGTCCAAGCAGTGCACCACCCCGAAGGCGCCGGAATCGAAGGCGATGGTGGCGACGCCATCTGACCCCTGCCGCGAGGTGGAGACCGATAACGGCCGGCCCTCCACCAATCCGAGCATGAGATCCACCTGGTGGATGCCGTAGAAGTAGACGCCTCCGTACTGGCTCTCGATCTCGACCGGCCCGGCGGTGACCAGGCAGCGCAGCCGACCCAGCCCCTTCATCGCCTCGCCGAAGTTCCGCGCCGACTGCTGCAGGGGGAGCACGCTGTAGCTGGTGATCGGCACCCGCTTGGCCCGCGCCAGCCGCACGAACTCGAGGCCTTCCTTCAGGTCAATACAGAACGGCTTGTCCACAAAGACCGGTATACCCGCCTCTACATACGGCCGGGCGGCGGGCAGGTGGTGTTTGGCATGACGGTGGTCTACTACCACGGCCTCCACCAGGCCGACCATACCATCGGGGGCCTCCACGATGTTCTGGATGCTGCCCTCCTGTGCCGCCTTGGCGGCGAACTCGGGCGTCTCCCCCCAGACATGCGTGACCTCGAAACCTGGCATCGCTTGGTCCCTGTTCAAGGTCTTGGCGATAGCGATGGTATGGCTGTTCTCAGCACCGACAATGCCGATCCGCATGGCTCTCTCCTAACTGAAAATCCGCGCTGCGTTGTCCCAGTAGATCTTGCGTTTCACTTGCTCCGATAGCTCCGACGACTCGATGGCGCCGATGGCCACTCCCGGATGGAATAAGCTGCAATCGGTCCCGAAGACGACCCGGTCCCCGCCGAATAGCTCCACCGCGAGCTCGTATCTCCCCGGCTCGGCCATACTAGTGATCGGGTCCACATACACGTTGCTCGGTATCTCCCGGCCTGCGAACACCTCGCACTCGCGCCAATCGGGCCCTGCCAGGTGGGCGAGGATAATCGGGGCATCATAGCCAACCGCCAGGTCCATGGCGGCCTGCATGGAGGCCACCGAGTAGGCGTGAAGCAGGGCCGGCAGCCGCCGGCCCCGGATGGCGGCGAAAATCTCGCGGTAGCCGCGGTGGTGATAGAGCAGGCCATGATAGACATCCCGGCTCTTGACCCCGATGAACTTGGGATGCTCGGCTCGCACCTCCACCTCGCGGATCGACTCCGCCGGGCGATAGGGGTCAACGTAGATGTAACCGTACAGCATCTCGTGCCCCTCGATCGCTTCCTGGGTCTCCTGGTTTCCGGCGACGAAGTCGGCGAGCAGCGCGTGCACCGAGCTCACGACTGCTCTCTCGATGCCTGCCGTCTGCAACAGGGCGACCAGGTCGGCCGCCGTCCACTTCCTGATGGGGATGTTGTTCCAGGGCCCGAAGTGGGCGTGGGCGTCGAACCTCCTCATCGCTTGTCCCCCAGAACGCGGCGAGCGTTGTCCCATCCCACTAGCTCGGTCTCCTCGGCGGCCAGGCCCGAGCCGCGCAGCACCATGGCCGACGAACCCACGTTGAGACCAGGATACCCCGAGCCCCACAGCATCCGCTGGACGGAGAAGGCGTCCGCAATCACCTCCAGGCCATCGGCCGTGAAGACCCCACTCACCTCGACGTAGACCATGGGGAGGGAGTCGGCCAACGCCAGCAGTTCCCCCATGACGTGATAGGTGTTATTGGTCAGGATGAAGCTGCCCTCTCTCCCTCGCAGCAGGTGCGCCAGTGCGGTGGTCTGACCCGGCGCGTTCGGCAGCATCACCGGCATCCCAGCCTCAGCATAGGCCTCGACCAGCCGGGCGCAGGCGGCACTGTCTATGCCGTACTCGTGGAACTCCGGGAACAGCCTCACCATGGCGAAGCCCTGCTGCCGTGCCCGCGCCGCGTCTTGCGGAGACCAGACGCCGGTGGGACAGGCCACTGCGACCGGGCGGAAGAAGTCGTCCTGGGCACAGAGCTCCAGCGTCTGCTGGTTTCCGTATTCGCAATCGAAGAGCATGGCGGTGAAGCTGCAGGTGTAGGCGCGCACCACCCCCCAGCGCTGGCCCGCGCTTCACCTGCTCCGGCCGGGTCATCACGCCGCGGCGCGGGTTGTAGCCGAACCGCGTATTGATGTCCACCAGTCCCTTGACGCTCGCCTGCTCGGTCACTATCAGTGGGCCCCCAGTGCCTTCACCGTCTCGTAGGCGGCGCGGAAGTGCTCAAGCGGCGTCCTCGGCGCCACGTTGTTGCCTTCGTTGAAGACATATCGGCGCCCTTCCTTCACCCCGCTCCGCAGGATCTCCGCGGTCTTCTCCTGGATGAGAGAGATGGGTCCATCGCGCAGTATCATGGGATGCAGGTTGCCGCGCAGCAGCGCCCCCGGCCCCAGGTCGCGGCGCACCTGCCCCAGGTCCACCGGGAAGCCGAGGTCGAAATCCTGGATGTTGAGTTCTTTCTGGAGCAGGGGCAGCAGCCGCTGCACGTTACCGCAGAGGTGGATGGAGTTCGGCCCGCCCCTGGAGAAAGCGGCGAGCAAGCGCCGGTGGTGGGGGAGCACGAACTCACGGTACTGGGACTCTGATAGCAGCGAAATGCTGTCATCTGCAAAACCCCAACCCGCCTGTGGGAACTCCGTCTGGTTGAACTCCATCACCGCCTGAATGCGCGCGATGGTGGCCTCCGTGACGAACTCCAGCAGCTCCCGCGCATAGGCCGGGTCCTCATATAGATCCAGGCACAGCTCTGTGGTGCCGCGCAGATTGCAGGCCACGGTGAAGGGCCCATCCGTGCCCCCGCCGCACAGGCTCGAGCGCCCCACCGGCCGTCCCGCGAAATCCTCCCGCTTGCGCCTCTCCTCGAGATAGTGATAGCACTCCAGCGCCCGGCCCTGCACCCGGTCATGCACCGGGTCCGGGATGGCAAGGGAGGCGAGATCGCCCTTGTGCTCTCGCAGCATAGGCCAGGAATCGGGCACCTCCCCTTCGTGATACACGAGCCGGCAGCCGAACCATTCCGCCTCCGCGGTGTTCTGGTAGTCCGGGCTCAGCCCGGGCCACTCCTCGGGAAGGCCCAGCTCCGCGTCCTGGATGGGCTGCTCCCGAACCCATTTCTCGAACTCTAGCTGGACCTCCCATTGCACCGCCGGGTCCTCGAAGTACTGCCGAAAGGAGTAGGCCCGCGGGTTCAGCCGAGGGGTCAGCAGCCAGAACTGCTTGCTGAAGTTCCACTGGCAGGGGACGCGCGCCGGTCGGCCCTGGTCGAAGTCCCTCCACAGCCGCGCCACTTCCTGGTTATGCTCCTCGATCATCTCTTGCCCAGCTCCTTCGCCATCCGGTGGAGCCCTGCGCCCGCCCTTCTTCTGCGCAGGCCCGGCAGCACCTCTGTTCGCGGGCGAAGGAGGAAGACTGCACAAGGAGTTGCGCCTACGCGGGTTGAATCTACCACTCAAAATTCACCCACAGGGAGGCGAGGATGCCACGAATTCCCATCGCGCTGCAGCTCTATTCAGTGCGAAAAGACTGTGAGAGGGATCTTCCGGGAACCCTCAAAGCAGTGGCCAAGATGGGCTACGAGGGAGTAGAGTTTGCCGGCTACTACGACCGGTCCGCCGCTGAGCTTCGGAAAATGGTGGATGATCTGGGCCTGAAGGTGGCAGGCACGCACATCGGTCTGGAGACTCTGCTCGGCGATCAGCTCGCCGCCAGCGTCGAGTTCAACCAGGCTATCGGCAACAAGTTCCTGATCGTGCCCGGCCTCTCCAAGGAGCACACCGGCAGCCGTGCCGCCTGGCTCAAGACGGCCCAGACGTTCAACGCGATCGCGGACAAGCTTAAGCCCAGGGGCATGTACACCGGCTATCACAACCACCACACTGAGTTCACGCCCATGGAGGGAGAGCTTCCCTGGGACACTTTCTTCGGGAACACCAAGGCGGAAGTGGTGATGCAGGTTGATGCTGGCAACGCCCTTCACGGCAATGCTGACCCAGTCCCGTTCCTGGAGAAGTACCCCGGCCGCGCCCTCACCGTCCACCTCAAGGAATACTCCAAGAGCAATGACAAGGCCATCATCGGGGAGGGCGACGTGCGCTGGAACGACCTCTTCCGGCTGTGCGAGTCCACGGGCAAGACCCAGTGGTACATTGTGGAGCAGGAGAGCTACGCCTATCCCCCGCTGGAGTGCTGCGAGCGCTGCCTCAAAGCCCTCAAGGCCATGGGCAAGTGATCTGCGGGGCGGGCGTTGCTCCGCCTGCCCGCAGCCGCCGTGCGGAAGTGCGACGACACTGTGAAGGGCGCCCCAGGCGCCCTTCACTTTCTCCTGCCCTTTCCTGACCCGACGCCGGCCCAAGAGCAGGCGAGAGAGGCGATTCCTCGCTTGCTGGAGTCTTCCAGCCGGATGAGGTAGTCTCTACTGCCCAGCATGGGCCTGAGGCTGACCCGCGGGTGCGGAGGGAGGTTCGTCCGCAGCCGCGGTAGGGGCTGCCGTGGGAGAGGGCAGGGACTATGGGTGCGGATGACGCTCAGCAGGGACCGCCTCGTGCAGGGCGGGCGAGAACGGCGCGGGACTGGGTCTGGCTGGCCGTAGTCTGGGGTCGGGTGCTGGTCGGCCTGGCGCTGGCGACGACGGGTGGCGTGGTGTTCGGCCATGCGTGGACTACTGCCTATTCTCCGTGGTGGTGGGTTGGGGCAATCACCCTACTGACCGGTCTGCTCTTGGTTCTTTCCGCGATCTACGCGCGCAGTCGCCCGGAGGGGTCGGCGGTGCCCAAACTGACACTGCCGGAGAGGCCCACGGACGATGCAGCGCCTACGGTGCCGCTGCTGGGAGCCCTGCTGGTCTACAAGTACCAGTTCATCTCGCAGCAGCAGCTTAACCGCGCGCTGGAGGAGCAGCGCAAGCAGCGAAAAGACAAACGTCTTCTGGGAGAGCTGCTGGTGGAGAGCCGCCTGATCACCGCTGCTCAACTGCGAGAGGTGCTGGACTTCCAGCATTCGATCGCGGAGAAAAGGCGCCGCCGGTCATAGGCCCTCCTCCCGCGCCACTTCCTCAATGCTGCGCCCGGTGAGCGCGGACTCGGGCCGATCTCGCGACACCTCCCGGCCCTCCTCCGCCTCCGAGTCCCTCATCTTCACCAGAATCCAGCGCTCCCTCCCCCTCGCATCTTTGGCGACCCGGGTGAGTGCGTAGGCGCCCTTGAGCTTGGTCCCGGCCAAGCGGACCCGCAAATGGCCGCGCTCGATCGCCTCCGCCGCGGGCGTGATCTCATCGGTTTGCTGGGTGATGTTCTGGTAGCGGCCGATATCCCAGACCAGGACGGTCCCGCCTCCGTACTCGCCCTGCGGGATCACCCCCTCGAAATCCGCGTACTCGAGGGGATGGTCCTCTACCCGCATCGCCAGCCGCTTAGCTCGCGGGTCGGTGGAGGGGCCCTTGGGCACCGCCCACGATTTCAGCACGCCATCCACCTCCAGCCGGAAATCATAGTGGAGCCGGCTGGCGGCGTGTTTCTGCACCACGAAGATCGTCTCTCCCGCGTCCCTCGGCCGGCCCCCGGCCGGCTCCGGCGTCTTCCCGAAATCGCGCTTGCGCTGGTACGCTGTGAGCGCATCTGCTCTGACATCGGCCATAGGCTGGCTGCCTGCTAGAGCTCCCTTTGCCTTCCGATCAGCGTCAGGAACTCCTGCCTGGTGGCGTATGACTCGCGGAACGTGCCCAGCACCGATGATGTCACCATCATCGAGTTCTGCTTCTCCACCCCTCGCATCATCATGCACAGATGCCGGGCCTCGATCATCACGCCCACGCCTTGGGCGCGGACGTGGTTCATGATGGCATGCGCAATCTGCTCCGTCAACCGCTCCTGGATCTGCAGCCTCCGCGAGAACAGATCGGCCAAGCGCGCCAGCTTGCTCACCCCGACCACCATGCCGTCGGGGATATAGCCGATGTGGCAGCGACCATAGAACGGCAACAGATGATGCTCACACAGACTGTAGATCTCGATGTCCCGCACGATCACCATGCTGTCCGCGGCCTGCGCGAAGCAGGCCCCGCGGATCAGGGCTTCAGGGTCCGCGCCATGCCCCGAGGTGAGAAACGCCAGCGTCGCCGCCAGTCGCTCCGGGGTCTTCGCCAGGCCCTCCCGATCCGGGTCTTCGCCCAGCTCAATCAACAGCTCCCGCAGCAGACCTTTGACCTTATCACGGTCCATCGGCGATCTCCTTCCTCAGAAGCTCGGTGTAGCGGGTCAGCGGCTTCATCCGCTCCCTTGGCAGCGCGGCCGCCACCTCCGCGATGGGCACGCCCGACCCGGGGAGAGCCAGCGACGGCGCCAGCTCGTGCAGGGGAATGGCGAGAAACGGCCGGTGCGCGATCTCTGGGTCTGGCAGCGTGAGCTCATCGGTCGCCGCCACCAGATCATCGTACAGGATCAGATCCAGGTCAATGGTCCGCGGCGCGTACCTGTCAGAGCTGCGCTGCCGCCCCAGCTCCTGTTCGATCTGCCGCAGCACGCTCCGCTTGAACTCCAGGGCGGGCAGCTCCGTTTCGACCTCCACCACGCAGTTGTAGTACGGGGGCTGCTCGCGCCCGCCCTCCGGTTCGGCCTCGTAGACAGTCGAGACCGCCAAAACGCGCGCTCGGCGGCCCAGCAGCCGTATCGCCTTGCTCACGTTCTCCGCCGGGTCAGTGTTCGACCCCACGCCGACGAAGGCCCGCGCCACTGCTAGCTCGCCCGCGCCCGCGTGATCTCCACACCCACGCTTCTGGCGAACCGCAGCGCCGAGGGCTTCTCCACTCTCACCACCGCCTCCGCCACCGCCGCGTGCTCGAGGCAGATCCCTGCCACCGCCTCCGCCAGGGCCTCCACCAAGTGGTACTGCGACCCTTCCACCATGCTCACGATCCGCTTCTTGAGGGCGCGGTAATCCACTGTCTCCTCAAACCGGTCGCTGCTTCCGGCCTTGCGCAGATCGGTGGAGAGAGCCAGGTTGATCACCACCTCCTGCTTCTCTCTGCGCTCCTCCTCGTCGACGCCGAGGATGCAGCGCGCCCGCAGGTCGCTAATGAGGATTCGGTCCACTGCTATCTCCCCACAGGTGCCACCCTCCGTCCACGTAGATCACCTGGCCGGTCACGAACTCGCTCTTGAGCAGGTAGATCACCGCGTCGGAGATATCGCTCGGGTCCCCGTGCCGCTTCAAGGGGACAGTGTGAGCCAGCCGATCGAGATGACCGGGATCCCTGCCAGGCGGTGGCAGAATCAGCCCGGGCGCCACTGCATTCACCGTGATCGCGGGCGCAAACGCGAGCGCAGTCATCCTCGTCAACGCGGAGAGCGCGTGCTTGCTGAGGATATAGGCCGCGTGCGACCAATCGTAGCCGCTGATCCTGGCGTCGAGCAGGTTGACAATCTTGCCCCGGCCCGCCGCCCGTGCGAACTCGCGGCTCAGCACCAGGGGCGCCCAAGCGTTGATCTGCATCTGCTGCACCAGATCCCCGAGGCTCGCCTCCTGCAGCGTGCCCGGCAGGAAAACCGAAGCGCTGTTGATCAGGATGTCGAGACGGCCCGCAATCTCCCAGCACCGCGCGATCAGGGACTCGTATTCCTCCGGCCGCTCGAAGTCCGCCTTCAGGGACCACGACTTGACTCCCCGCACGCCCAGCTCGGCCCGCAGCTCTTCCGCCTCTTCCGCCGAGCTGCGGTAGTGGACCACGATATTGACGCCCTCCTCCGCGAGCGCCACCGCGATCTCGTGTCCGATCCGCTTGGCGGCACCTGTGATCAGCGCCGTTTTCCCCCGCAATGCCTCCTCGGTCATCTCGCCTCCGTCCCGTCCGCTGCCGGCCAGGGCTGCCTGCGCTCATCACTCGGCGGCCAGCGTTTGCGCTGAGTCACTCCTTCTCATCGAGCAGCTGGTCAATCTTCGCCGCCACGACGAAGTCGTTCCGCGAGAGCCCGCCGATCTTATGCGTGGAGAGGACGAGGCGCACCTTGTTCCAGGAGATGAAGATGTCCGGATGGTGGCCTTGCGCTTCCGCGATCTCGGCCACCTTGTCCACGAAATCCATGGCCTGGCGGAAATCCTTCAACTGGAACTGCCGCTCGATCTGCTTATCCTCGAGCGACCACCTCGGCGTCTCGCGGGCGAGCACCTCGGCTTCCGCTATCCCCAGCGGCGCGGTCCCGGCCGCGCACGGCTCGCACTTCTCCTCGACTAGCCTCATCGTGTCCTCCTTGCCATCACCGGATCGCGCCCAGCAGGCTCTCCGGTTTCACCTGCTCGCCCTTCCGGATGAGGGCGCGAGCGGCCTCCACTTTCTCCCACACATTGCACATCATCACGCCCCTGATCTTCCCCTCCCGCAGATAGTAGACCACTCCGGTATCGTTCTCTTTCTGCCAGTCGGCGAAAGTGTTCAGCTCGGAGCTTACCTCGCCAACCGCCTCATACCCGAACTCGAAAAGGTCGGAGAAGAAGTACGGCATATAGGTGAAGGGCTCGCCGGCGCCGGCCATGTTTCGGCCCGCCCACCGCCCCTGATTCACTGCGTTATCCCAGTGCTCGATCCGCATGCGGCTGCCAAGCGCATGGTAGGGGAAGAGAGCGTTGTCGCCAGCAGCGTAGACATCCGGGTGGGAGGTCCGTAGATACGCGTCGACCTCAATGCCATCGCTGGTCTGTAAGCCGGCCTGCTGTGCCAGCTCGGCGGCCGGCGCGATGCCCACGCCCACGATCACCAGGTCCGAGCTGACGTGCTGTCCCTTTTGGGTGTGAGTGACGAGACCGCGACCGCTGGATGTGAACGAGATCGGCCTGTCTCCAGTCAGCATGGTCACACCGCGCTGCCGGTAGCGGCGCAGCAACTCCTGCCCCAGGTACTCGGGGAACACCCGGCGACAGAGGTAGGAGGAGGGCATCACCATGGTGACGTTCAGCTTGTTGAGGTTGAGTGCGGCCGCGATCTCCGACCCGATGAAGCCCCCTCCCACCACTACCGCCGATTTCCCCTCCGCCGCCTCCCCTCTGATTCTCAGGTAGTCGTCCAGGTAGCGGTAGTAGCAGATCCCGTCCAAGTCGCTGCCAGGCACAGGCAGGTGACGCGGGGTGCCGCCGGTGGCGAGCAACAGCTTCTGGTAGCCATACCTGTTCCCGGTGGCATCGCTGACCGTCTTCCCCGCCGGGTCCAGGCTGACCACCTCTGTGGCCAAGGTCAGCGTTACCCCATTCTGCTCGTAGAACTGGCGATCGTGAACGGAGATCTCCTCCACTTTCGTCTGGCCGAACCAGAGCTTCTTGGAGAGCGGGGGGCGGTCATAGGGGAGATGCCTCTCCTTGCCGATCAGCAGCACGGACCCGTTCCGGTCATACTCCCTGATCCCGGCCACTGCAGAAGCCCCGGCCAGCCCTCCACCCACGATCACATACTTGTAGGCCTGGTTGGACATCAGTCGCCTCCGCCTCAGAGTCCGAGCCAGTATAGCAGCCACACAGGCATTCCCTTGGCTACCCCAGGCCACAAACGATCCGGTTGTCATCCCGCGTGCAAACGAGCGGGGCGCCTAGAGGCGCCCCGCTCGTGGTCTGCTCTGCATCTCTGTGCCTCGGTGGTTGGCTCGCCCTACCCCTCCTCCACCTCCGGCATGCGCTTGATCCGCGGGTCGGTGAAGACGTCGCTTTCGTCGCGGCTGGTGCTGGAGAACTCCGAGACGATCGCCCCCTCATCTCCGGCCTGGAACCAATGCAGTGTGTTCGGCGGGATGGTGTACTGGTCGCCAGGGTTCAGCTCCACCTCTTTGAACACGGTATAGTGGGCTTCGCTGCCGGCCGGCGGCCGCGCCTTGGGGCGCGCCGCCGCTTCGCCCTCGAGGCCCAGCCACACCTTTCCCCAGCGGCAACGGAAAGTCTCCATTTTCCCCGGTTCACCGGCCACAGGTGGATGGCGGTGCTCCGGGCAAGTCTGCCGCGGCAGCAGCACCAGCTCCTTGGCGCAGTAGCGGTCCGTGTTCACATACGTCACGAGTTCCAGCCCGGTTCTCTCCAGGTCCCCCAGTCCGAAGTCGGCCACCTCTATGTTCTTCCGCTCCTCAGGGGTCAGCGCAATGCCGGCCTCGCTCAGCATCGCGGCCGCCCTCTCCTGCGCCTTCTGCAATTCACTTCGCGTCAACATCGTGTCCTCACCTCCTGCCAGCTCAGTTCACCAGCCATCACCTGACATCCCCCGGCCCGCGCCAGACGCCGCTCTCAGCATCCCACTCCCATCCCGGAAGCGACAGGTTGGTGGGCCCACGCTCCCACTTCGTTCGCATGCGCTGCTGCACCTCAGCCCAGCTCGGGATGCCGCTGGTAGCGTCGGCTTTCTCGACATTGCACGCGCCCACCGCCACCGCGCTGGTCACCGTCTCCTCCGGTCCCAGGCCCTCCGCCAGGCCAGCCAGGAATCCCGCGATGGTGCAATCGCCAGACCCCGTGGTCCCGGTCACCGTCACCTGAAAGCACGGGGCCAGCAGCTCCCTGCCCACCCAACGCCGGACTCCTTGCGGCGCGCAACTGCCCATTCCGGCCAGCCGGGTGATGCGGTCTGTGGTGCGGAGGTACAACCCCTCCGCCCCCAGCTTGAGCGCCACCATCCGGGTCCCCATGCGCAGCAGTTGCTCCGAAAGCTCGCCCAGGAGTGCGCCATCGAGGTGCGTGCCCAGGTCCTGGCCCATGGCATCATAGCGTTGCCGATCGAGCATGAAGAGAATCTCGTCCGCGCTCGGCATGAACACATCCACGGAAGGCAGCGCCCGCCTCAGCACTTCCAACCAGTTGACTTTTCCCGCTGCTGAGGCCGGGTCTGGCTTGGCCATGTCCAGCGAAGTGGTGACCCCCAACTCCTTCACCCGGCGCAGCAGTCTCTCCAGCTCGGCTCCCCCATTGGCGTACATCCGGCGCATCAGTGGCGGATAGCCGAAATGGAAGAGCCAGGCCCCGGCCAGCTCCCCGTAGGGTACGTCCTGCCAGCCGAACGTGTCATTGGCCCCTGGGCAATGCAGGAACATGCGATCCACCCCTGGCGGGTTGATCACCAGCGTATAGGAAGTCGGCGCCTCCTTCGTGACCAGCATCCCTTCCGCCAGCGCCGGATGGTGGCCGCGCAGGATCTCGAGCACCGCGTGGCCGAACAGATCGTCGCCCACCTTCCCCATCAACCGGGTGGGAAAGCCCAGCCGATGCAGCGCCAGGCCAGTGTTCGACACCGCGCCTCCGGTCGCGGTCACGGCGCCGCCGACATGCACCAGCTTGCCGGGAACCAGGATCTCGGTCCAATCGCTCCCGGCTCGCTCGAATGTCGGGATGATATCCAGGCAGATATGCCCGGCCACCACCATTTGGCCTCGCTCACTGGCCACGGTCTCGTCTCCCTTGTGGCTCCTTATTTCGCCTGCACCCTCGAAACTCCCCTGCCGGCACACGCTGGTCTTGTGGGTAAGGCTGGACCGCCGAGCGGCTCGGCTGGCGCGAAAGGCCAGCGCGCGCTAATATAGGGTAGCTAGCGTCCTCTGCGGTCGGGAGGAACGCGAATGGCTTTGGACCCCACGCGTGTGGGCAGAGAAGAAAGAGAGAGAACCAGCGGATGGTCAAAGAGCTAGATGTGGTGCCGGATTTCACCCCGGGTTTGATCCACCTCGGTGAGATCGCCAGGTTCCAGTATCAAAGCGGGCTGCAGGATGAGTTGGGCCAACGGCTCGACCGCGAGCAGGCAGCCGGCCTGCTGGAATGGATGTTGACCATCCGCGCCTTCGAGCAGATGATAGTTGCCCTCAAGGAGGGCACAGTCAAGCCCTGCGAGGGGTTCACTTTCACCGGCGCCACCCACCTCTCCATCGGCCAGGAGGCGGTGGCCGTGGGCACCATGGCCGCGCTGCGCCCCGATGACTACATCACCTCCACCCACCGCGGGCACGGGCACTCCATCGCCAAGGGCGCCTATGCCATCCTGGCCATGTCGGCCGAGCAGTTGGCGGAGTTCGTGGGGCGGGAGCAGGCGGCGGGCATGGGTATGCCCGACCTACGGGCCGCCGCGCTCCAGCTTCACCTGGGCCGGACTATGGCCGAGCTGCTGGGCCGAGAGGCGGGCTACTGCCGGGGGCGCGGCGGAGGCATGCACATCGCGGACTTCAATGTGGGTCACCTCGGCGCCAACGCCATCGTGGGCGGTTCGCTCGCCATCGCCACGGGGGCCGGCCTCTCCCTGCAAGAGCTGAACCAAGACCGCGTGGTGGCCTGCCTCTTTGGCGACGGCGCCGCCAACAACGGCATCTTCCACGAGTCGCTCAACTTCGCCACCATGTCCCAGCTCCCATACGGCCTCCCGGTGATCTACCTGATCGAGAATAACCAGTACGGGATGACCGGCCAGCAGCAGGGAGAGGTCACCGGCATAGACTACCTCGCTCGCCGGGGCGCGGCCTATGCCTTCGACAACCTGCACGCGGAAGTGGTGAATGGCATGGACGTGCTGGCGGTGTGGGACGCGGTCACGCGGGCGGCGGACCTCTGTCGCAGCAAGCAGGGCCCGGTGCTGCTGGAGTGCATCACTTACCGCTACCTGGGCCACTCCCTCAGCGATCAGAGGGTCAAGTACCGGAGCCCGGAGGAGGAGGCGGCCTGGCAGGCGCGCGACTGTGTCGAAACCTACCAGGCCGAGGTCATCGGGGCCGGGGTCCTGACCGCATCCGAGGTCACCGATCTCCGCGCGCAGGTGAATGCCCGCATCGAGGAATCCCTGCGGTTTGCCGCGCAGAGCCCCGAGCCAGACCCGGCCACCATCTGCGAGGGGCTGTTCGCCGAGTCCAGCTCCTGCGATGTCTCGCCCGACCTGCGCACCACAGACCTGCTCAGGCCGATGAGGCGCTTCCGCCGCGACGGCAAGGGCCAGATCATGTACCGGCACGCGGTATGCGAGGCCCTGGCCGAGGAGATGGAGCGAGATCGGCGAGTGATCATCTTCGGCGAGGATGTGGCCGACTATGGCGGCGCCTTTCAGGTGACGGTGGGGCTGCTGGAGGCATTCGGGCGGGAGCGAGTCTTCAACACCGCCATCTCCGAGGCCGCCATCGCGGGGGTGGCCGCTGGCGCCGCTATGACTGGCCTGCGGCCGGTGGCCGAGATCATGTACATAGAC
The DNA here is from genome assembly GCA_963716175.1 of uncultured Armatimonadota bacterium. Lineage (GTDB taxonomy): Bacteria > Armatimonadota > Hebobacteria > Hebobacterales > Hebobacteraceae > MFD04408-11. The sequence goes on from OY970296.1 coordinate 620,758, forward strand.
TTCGTGCCCCTGGCCATGGACCAGATCGCCAACCAGGCCGCCAAGACCCGCTACATGTTCGGTGGCAAGGCCAGCCTTCCCATGGTGATCCGAACTACCATCGGCGGCGGTAAGGGCTACGCGGGACAGCACTCGCAGAGCCTGGAGGCGATGTTGACCCAGATCCCCGGCCTGAAGGTGGTAGCCCCCTCCACCGCCTACGACGCGAAGGGCCTGCTGAAGACCGCGATCAGAGATGACAGCCCGGTGATCTTCATCGAGCATCAGCTTCTCTATACGGAGAAAGGCGAGGTGCCTGAGGTCGAGTACACCGTTCCACTGGGCGAAGCCGCCATCCGGCGGGAGGGAAGAGACCTCACTATCGTCGCCTACCTCAAGATGGCCGATATCGCCCTCCAGGCCGCCGAGTTGCTGGCGGCCGACGGGGTCGAGGCCGAGGTGATAGACCCGCGCACGCTCATTCCGCTGGATGTGCACACAATCGCGAAGTCGGTGGCGAAGACCGGACGGTTGATGGCGGTCTGCCAGGCGCCCCAGACTGGCTGCTTCGGCGAGCACATCATCTACCGCGCCCAAGAGGCCGCCTTCGCCCACCTCAAGGGTCCGGCCAAGATCGTCGCCGCCTACGATATCCCGCCCCCCATGGCCCAGAGCCTCGAGGCCGAGAACCTGCCCAGCCCAGAGAAGGTCGCGCGGGAAGCCAAAGCGATGTTCCTGTAGGGCGGGCATGTCTTTGCATGCCCGCCGCTTCTAGAAGCGGGCAGGGGCATGCTCCTGCCCTACATGCAGCCTGGGAAACACGGGCAGGACAGGAGGTGAGAGCATGCCACTTGAGATCTCTGAGGATTTCGTCAGTCTAGCCTATCAGAGCCTGGGCTACTTCGTGATCGAGGGTCGGAAAGCTGGCAGGCGCGAGATAGACCTGCTGGCGATCCGCCTGGGAGAAGACGGCCGGGTGGCTGAACGCATCCACGTCGAGGTCAGCATCAGCGTGACTCCGGTGGGGTTTCTGCGAGCGAAGCCACGCCTGGGAAGCTCAGGTAAGGACCCCGCTGAGAGTGCCAGCGCCTGGATAAAGAGGAAGTTCACGGATCGCGACATAGAGCGAGCAGTGCACAAGGCATTGGCCGGTAAGCCAGATCGTCGGGTCTTCCTCTACGGCAGACTCAACAACGAGGAAGAGCAACTGAAGGCGTTCGAGCAGGCCGGGATGGAGTGCAAGAGCATCCGGAATCTCGTGCAGGAGGCGAGCATGAAGGGCGAGCACAACCGGCTGAAGCGCGCAGTGGACATTGCCAAACTAGTGACATGATTCGTAGGCCAGGAGACGTGCTCCTTCCCTCGCTCCTACCCGATCAGCTCGATCAACCCCTCGACGATCTCTGCCAGCTCGTTCGGCTCCAGGGTCGCGATGCGATCTCGGAGTCGTTCCACAGAGATAGTGCGGACTTGGGTCATCTTGACCCAAGAGTCTTTGAGCAGGAGTCCGGCGGGGAGCCTGTAGGTAAGCGGATACCCCGCGCGCTGCTCCCTGCTGGTGATGGCGAGAGCGATGACCGTGCCGGAGCGGCGATTCAGAGCATCATGACTGATGATGAGAACGGGGCGCAGGCCTCCCTGCTCACGACCTCGCACCGGGTTGAGATCGGCCCAGTAGATCTCACCTCTCAATACGTTGGCCATGACTCATCCCCGATGCTCTCCTCGGCCATGGCCTGCTCTTCGGCGGGGTCCAGCTTGGCTGCCTCGTCGGCCAGCCGCCGCCGATGCTGTCGCCGCACCTTCTCCTCCAGCGCCGCCTGGATGGCGCGGCTGCGGTTGGGATAGCGGCGCTCGCGCACCCACCGGTCCACCTCTTGCAGCGTCTTCTCGTCCACCGTGATCGTGATCTTACTGGTCGGCATCGGTCTTTGCCTCGGCACAGTATTCTACCATACCGACCTGTGGAGTGCAGCCAGGCGGTAGGGGCAGGAGACACGCTCGGGCCTTCCGAAATGTAGAGTGGGTATACCGGCGCGTGCCGCCTGGGGAACCCTGCTATGCACCTGATCCTGGAAGAAGACATGGTCATCCTCTCGGCCGCTCGCACGCCGATCGGCCGCTTCGACGGCCGCCTCGCGCAGTTCAGCGCCATCGATCTCGGTGCGCTGGCCATCGGGGCCGCGGCGGGCAGGGCCGGTGTCGAACCCTCGGTCATTGACACCGTGAACATGGGGATAGTCGTTTCCTCCGGGCTCGGGGTCGGCCCGACCAAGACCGCGGCCACCCAGGCTGGCCTGCCTGCGACTGTACATTCGCGCTCGGTCGAGACCGTGTGCGGTTCAGCCATGGACGCCATCGCGCTGGCGGTCGAATCTCTGCTGGCCGGCACCGCCCGGCTCGCCGTCGCCGGCGGGATGGAATCCAGGACGAATGCTCACTACCTGCTGCGGCCGAGGTTCCGTCGAGACAGCGAGCACTACCGCGTTGGCGGCCGGCTCAAGCTCAAGCGCGGGGGCGCCTATCGCTTTCTGCTCAGCGAGAACGTCGAGGAGCAGCTTCAGGCCAGCGAGATCGTGGACCCCACCAGCTATGACGGCCTCTTCTGCGTGGATGACAGGAAGTTCATGCGTCAGTATGCGCTGGAGTTCGCTGCCAAGCAAGGCTACACTGCTGAGCTGATCAACCGCTATGCCGCCGAAAGCCATCGCAAGTCGCGAGCGGCCACCGCGGGAGGGCTGTTCCGGGATGAGATCGTGCCCGCTGAGAGCGTCCGGGACGACGACCTCGTGCCCGAAGAGCGCCTGCAGCAGGAGCTGGAGGAGAATCCCGATGACCTGGCCTCCGCCTACAACTCCTCGACCCCGGCGGATGGTGCGGCCGCGCTAGTGCTGACCACCGGTGACCGGGCGAGCGAAATGGGGCTCAAGCCAATGGCCAAGGTGCTGGGCTACGCCCGGGTGGACAGCCCTGCTTGCGACTTTCTGCAAGCCCCGGTGGAGGCCGCCCGCGAGTTGACCGAAGCGTTGAAGGCGGCCGGGCGGGAATGTGATTTCAGCATCGTCGAAGCCAACGAGGCCTTCGGCATCCAGCTCCCGCTCTTCCTCGAAGCGTTCGCCGGGATGGCGCTCAATGTGCACGGAGGCGCCATCGCCCTGGGGCACCCCTTGGGGGCGGCCGGAGCGAGGATTCTCACCACGCTGCTTTATGCCATGCGCAGGTACGGACACAAGCGCGGCCTCGCCACCATCTGCTATGGCGGAGGTGGGGGTTACGCCATGGGGGTGGAGGCGATTGGCTGACCGCCGGGCCCAGAGGCAGGAGGCATGACGCTCATCGTCTTCGGCGCCGGCAATATCGGACGCTCTTTCGTGGGCCAGCTCTTCGCCAGGGCCGGCTACGAGGTGGGCTTCGTAGATGTGAATCGCTCACTGGTTGATGCCGTCAATCGCGAACGGCGCTATCGTATCGAGATCAAGGATCGGCAGCCGGAGACGATCTGGGTGGAGGGTGTCTCTGCGATTGATGGGGCAGACCAGGAGAAGGTTGCCCGCGCCGTGGCCGGTGCCGATATCCTGGCCACCGCCGTGGGCCCGGGCGCGCTGCCTCATGTCTACCCGGCGATCTCCGCCGGGCTGATAATGAGACGCCAGCACGGGCGAGGGCCGCTCGACATCATCATCTGCGAGAACTTGCGCAACGCGGCCCACGCCTTTGCCCAGGGGCTGAGGAGCTATCTTCCGTCAGGCTTCCCGCTTGACGACTACGTTGGCCTGGTCGAGACCAGCATCGGGAAGATGGTGCCGATGATGCCGGAGGCGGCGCTGCGCCAAGATCCCCTTGTGCTCTACGCGGAGGCCTACAACACTCTGATCCTCGATGCCAGGGCCTTCAAGAACCCGATCCCGAACGTCCCTGGGCTCGACCCCAAGCAGGACATGGCGGCCTATGTTGACCGCAAGGCCTTCATCCACAACCTGGGGCATGCCGCTTGCGCCTACCTTGGCCACCTGCTGAACCCTGACTGGCGCTTCATCTGGGAGACGGTAGGTGATCCCAAGGTGCGCCGCGCGGCCAAGGTGGCGATGTGGGAATCGGGCCGGGCGCTCATCAAGCGTTACCCGAGTGAGTTCGACGAGCAGAATCAGGAAGCGCACATAAAGGACCTCCTGTCCCGGTTCGCCAATCAAGCGCTGGGAGACTCCATCTTCCGCGTGGGGCGCGATCTGCCGCGGAAGTTGTCACGGGAGGATCGCCTGGTCGGCGCTCTCCTCCTGGACGCAGCCGAGGGCGTGCCCGCCCCCGCGACGACGTTGGCCCTGGCCGCGGCGTTCTTCTTCCAGGCCAGAGACGGGAACGGCCAGCTCTTCCCGGCCGACGCAGAGTTCCAGCAGAACCTGGCGGAGAACGGCGTTGACACTACTCTCAGGCTGGTCTGCGGCCTGGACGAATCCGCCCCCGCGGAACGCCGCATCGCGGCAGAGGTGAGGAGGCAGTATTTCGCGCTGCAGTCGCGAGGGGAGCGGTGGCTCGCGCAGTTCCTCGCAGCGGGCTGACCGCAGAGGCGCGGAGCATTCGATCTGTTGGGCAGGAGGTCGCTTCCTGCCCCTCAATTACCCTCCCGCGGCCTCCTTCGCCAGCTTCTCAATCGCCTCTTTGCCCTCCGCCACTTCGATCTCGAAGCCGGCGGTGATCTGCTGGCCGACTTCCAGCTCCACCAGCCGGCCCGCGGCGCGCTCGGCGGCGCGGCCCATGGGCAGACAGTTGCCCGGCTCGATGCCGAGCACATATTCTCGGTCGCCCAGCATCTTCCACTCGGTGAAACAAGGCAGCTCGGAGGCGCGATAGCGCAGCCGCAGGCCAAGCCCGCCGCCCAGCCGCCGGTTGATCACGGCCACGGTGACGAAGCCCTCTTTGCACGCCTTCATGGTGTGGAAGTAGACCTTCTCCGCGTAACCCATCACCGGCGCGTGCATCTTCGCATAATCCTCTCTGCCGGCCTCGGCGGTCGCGTCGCGCGGCTGCACCTGGGTGGTCGGAAGAATCAGCTCGGTGTGGTCGTCCAGCAGCGGGAAGCCGGTGTTGATGTGATAGAGCAGCATGCACGGCGAACGCCGGGCGCCTGTGTTGGTGATGGTATCCCGCAGCACGAAGCCCGCGCCGTCGCCATAGGCGCTGATGGTGCGCGCCATCTCCAGGCAGGGACCGAAGAGCCGGGCCTCGCGCATCACGCCGCTCACCTCCAGCACCGGCCGGTCGCCCTGCCAGGTTTCAGCATAGCTGACTCTTTCGGCCGGGGCGGTGGAGATGCGGCCATGCAGGCCCAGCTCTTCACCTCCGTCGGTGCAGGGCGCGCCGGCCTGCGTCAGCCCGCAGGTCGTGAGCAGGCCGCCGGAGAATGTCCAGAGCCACTCGATCCCGCGCGGGTCATAGTAGCTCGGCGCCCCATCGCCGGCGGGAGTCCGGTAGCACAGGCTCATCCCCTGGTAGCGCGCCTCGCTGATATCCATGGCCCGGTCGAGCAGGACGGTGAACTCCAGGCCGCGGGTGGTGCGGAAGTCCACCGCGCGAACACCGCTGGCCCTGCCGTCGGACAGAGTGTAGCGCTTCAGACCTCCGACCTGAGAGAGATGACCGGTGCGCTTTTCCACGCATTCGCGGTTATGGCCGAAGATGGACATGGGCAGCTCCTCCTGAGAGATCACTCGCGCAGTGCGAGCGCATATGGTTTGGCGGTCGGGGCGGGAAGTCCTTGCGGGGTAATGACAGAGACCGATCTGCAAATGACACAGACCGGCGCGGCCGCCTGTCGCGCATCGGCCCGCGCGGGCAGGCCCCTGTGCATGGGCTGGCACAGGGATGACCTGCAGCGGAGGGAATGAGAGCGCGAGACGCGGTTTCGGGAGGCGATCATGTCATCGGGGAAGCTAGCTGCTATCGGGTGGCGGCTCCACGGCGCCAGCCTCGGCCGCTTGGAGGCGGTGGTCGAGGCGGCCCTGGCGCAGGTAGCGAAGCAGGACATCGCGGCAAGGATCTGGGCCCATGACCATACGGTGTGGAAGCCAGAGCCAAGGGAGATCAGCAACAGGTTGGGCTGGCTGGAGACCGCTGCGGCGATGGCCGGCAACACCCAGCGCCTGCGCTCGTTCGCCGGCGAAGCGAGGCGCGCGGGTTACACCCAGGCCTTGCTCCTGGGGATGGGTGGCTCCAGTCTCGCCCCCGAGCTCTTCCGCAGGACCTTCGGCGTGGCGCCCGGATACCTGAACCTGGCGGTGCTCGACAGCACCGATCCGGGCGTGGTGCTGGCTCATGCCAAACGCCTCCGGCCCGCAGAGAGCCTCTTCATCGTCTCCAGCAAGTCGGGCAGCACGGTGGAGCCGCTCTCCTTCTTCAAGTTCTTCTACAACTGGGTGGCGCAGGCCGTAGGCCGGGACCGGGCGGGCGAGCACTTCCTGGCGATCACCGATCCCGGCAGTGGGCTGGCCGGTCTTGCCGACCGCTATCGCTTCCGCGCCACTTTCCTGAATGACCCGAACATCGGCGGGCGCTACTCGGCCCTGTCCTATTTCGGCCTGACGCCGGCGGCCTTGGTCGGGGTAGACCTGGACCGGCTGCTGCAGGCCGGGATGGCGGCGGCAGAGAGCTGCAAGCCATCCGTGCCGGCACGGGAGAATCTTGGCATTTGGCTGGGCGTGGTGTTGGCAGAGGCCGCGAAGGCCGGCAGGGACAAGGCCACTTTCGTGCTGTCACCCCGGATCGCAAGTTTCGGCGACTGGCTGGAGCAGTTGCTGGCCGAGAGCACGGGCAAGGAAGGGCGCGGCATTCTGCCGGTGGTGGGGGAGCCGTTGGCGCCTCCAGCCGTGTACGGGGATGACCGGATCCTCGTCCAACTGCGGCTGGGCGAGGATGACACAGCCGAATCCGCCCTGTCCGCGCTGGAAGCGGCGGGACAGCCGACAGTGAGGCTGCGGCTTGCTGATCAGTACGACCTGGGTGGGCAATTCTTCATCTGGGAGCTGGCGACCGCGGTAGCAGGCCACCGCCTCGGGATCAACCCCTTCGACCAGCCCAATGTGGAGGCCTCCAAGGAGCTGGCCCGGAAGATGGTGAAGACCTACGCCGAGACCGGTTCGCTGCCGGCCGAGGCGCCCGCGCTGAGTGGAGACGGTATCGCTGTCTATGGCGACGTCCAGGGAGACAGCCCGCGGGAGGCGTTGGCGGGATTCCTGCAGGCGGCCATTCCGGGTGCCTATGTGTCACTGCAGGCCTACCTCCGGGCGACCGTGGAGGTGGAGGCGGCCTTGCAGGCGCTGCGCCTGAAGGTCCGGGAGCGATCCCGTTTGGCCATAACCGTGGGCTACGGTCCACGCTTCCTGCATTCGACTGGCCAGCTTCATAAGGGCGATGCCGGAAGGGGGCTGTTCGTCCAGCTCACGGCCAATGACGCAAAGGACGTTGGCATACCGGATGAGGCCGGTTCGGGTACCTCGTCTGTCACCTTCGGGGTGCTGAAGGCGGCCGAGGCGATGGGCGATCGGCGGGCCCTGTCGGCTGCGGGCCGGCGGGTGATCCGATTCCATCTGGGCAAGGATCCGGCAGGCGGAATCCGGCGGCTGGCCGAATGAAAGGAGGCGGAGGGCGCCAGGTGGGAACCGATGTAGGCCAGCTCAAGCGGCAGGCGGCCGAGGCTGCCGTGGCATACGTGCAGTCGGGCATGGTGCTGGGGCTGGGATACGGCAGCACCGCCCTGATAGCAGTGCGCCGGATCGGCAACCTGCTGCAGGCCGGCCGGCTCCGCGATATCCGCGGCATTCCCTGCGCGCGCAAGCTGGAGGCAGAGGCGTGCGGGCTCGGGATCCTGCTCACCACCCTGCAGGAGCACCCCGTCATTGACCTGACCATTGACGGCGCGGATGAAGTGACCGCGAATCTGGACATGATCAAGGGTGGCGGCGGAGCGCTGCTGCACGAGAAGGTGGTGGCACAGGCGACTCGGCGCGAGGTCATCGTGGTGGACGAGCGCAAGCTGACGCCGGCCCTGGGCACGCGAGCGGCAGTGCCGGTCGAGATCATCTCCTTCGGGTGGCGCTCGCACCTGGCCTATCTGGAGTCACTGGGAGCGCGGGTGGCGCCTCGCACGAACCGGGACGGGGACCTGTTCCGGACAGACGAAGGCAACCTGATCGTGGATTGTGAGTTCGGACCCATCGCCAATCCCGGGAAGCTGGCGGCGCAGATCAGAGCCCATGCCGGCGTGGTGGAACACGGGCTTTTCCTGGGCCTGGCGACAGAAGTGATCGTAGCCGGCGCCCAAGGCATCCGATATCTCAAGCGCGGCGAGACCACAGGCTGAGGCCGCGCCACGACGCCATGACCTCCAGCGAGCACCGGCCCCGCATCCTGGGTGTGGGCATCGCTTGTCTCGATTACCTATTCCTCGCGCCCCGCGCGGCTTCCGGCGGACAGGCGCCCTTGCGTGATCACCTGATCCAGGGCGGCGGGCTGGTGGGCACGGCGGTGGTAGCTGCGGCGCGTCTGGGCGCGGCCGCCGATATCTGGACCTGGGTGGGAGATGACCCAGAAGGCCAACAGGTGTTGGCCGAACTGCAGCAGGAAGGGGTAGGCATCGGGCTGGCCGAGCTGATCACCGGGGCGCGCACCGCGCTGAGTTTCATCCATGTGGAAGCTGACACTGGCGAGCGCACCATCTTCCACGGCCCGCGCGTGCAGGTGCCCCAGTCACTGCTCGCAGGAGTGGCCAAGCGAACCCTCGCCTGCGACGTGCTGCTGGTGGATGCCGTCTGGCCAGAGGCCAGCCAGGCCGCGGCGGCCATGGCACGGCGGGATGGGCGGCCGGTGGTGGGGGACTTCTGCCCGAGCGCAGAGCTGTCGGAACTGGCAAGCCTGGTGACGGCCTTGATCGTTCCAGGTAAAGCCGCCGACCGGCTGCTGCCCGATGTCGGCCGAGAAGAGCAGCTTCGTTCATTCGCCCGCAGCGGGCCTGCCTTCGTCGCGATCACCTCGGGATCGGAAGGATGCCACTACCTGGAGGGCGGGCGAGTGCGCCATCGCCCGGCCTTCTCCGTCCCGGTTGTGGACACTACCGGCGCGGGCGATGTGTTCCACGGCGCCTTCGCCTATGCCCTGGCGCACACATGGCCGGCCTCGCAGGCGGTCGAGTTTGCGGCCGCGGCGGCCGCACTAAGCTGCCGGGCTCTCGGTGGGCGCACCTCGGCGCCGACAAGCAACGAAGTCCTCGCGCTGTTGAAGGCGCAGGGACCAGGCGGGTGGTAGCAGGGGGCCCGCCGAGGGACCCCCTGAGAAAGGCTGCAGGCTCTTCCGCGCAGCTCCTACTCGTCCACCCTGCCTGGGAGCAGGTTCATGGGCATGGCCGCCGGTCGGGCGCAGGTGCTGGTGAGCTGGATGTGCTTTCCCTCCCGCGACGCCTCGTGGACAGCGTGCATCACGTCGAGCACGTGAAACGCTAGCTGGCCGCTGGCGCGATGGGGCCGGCCGGAGCGGAGGGCCGCGGCCATATCTGCTACCCCCAGGCCGCGGCTATTCTCGGCATACCCATGTGTGAGCGGGATCTCGCTCCAGCCGGCACCCGGCCGGGAGAGCTTCACCGGGCCACTGAAGGTGTTGGGGTCCGGGACACTCAAGCTCCCCTCGCTGCCGTAGATCTCGATGCGAGGCAGGTCCGCGGCCCAGACATCGAAGCTGGTGATGATGCTCCCGACCGCGCCGTCGGCGAAGTCCAGCACGCCCACGACATGGGTCGGCACCTCCACTGCCACCACCGTGCCATACTTGGGCTGGCTGGTGATGGTGCGCTCCGAGAACGTGAGCTGAGTCGAGCCGGTGACGCGCCGCACCGGGCCCATGAGGTTGACCAGCGCGGTCAGGTAGTAGGGACCCATGTCGAACATGGGCCCGCCGCCGGCCTGGTAATAGAAGGCCGGGTCGGGATGCCAGCTCTCATGCCCGTGGCAGGTCATGAAGGCGGTAGCGGCAACGGGTCTGCCGATCCAGCCGTCGTCTATCAGCTTGCGACAGGTCTGGATGCCCCCGCCCATGAAGGTGTCGGGTGCACATCCCACCAGCACGCCCTTGGCGGCCGCGGCGTCAACGATGCGCTTGCCATCCTCCCGGGTGACGGCCAATGGCTTCTCGTTGTAGACGCTCTTGCCGGCCTGGATCGCGGCCAGCGCCACCTCGGCATGGGCCTTGGGGATGGTCAGGTTCAGCACCATCTCGATGGAAGGGTCGGAGAGCAGTTCCCCCGCCGAGCAGGCCTTCGGGACTCCGAACTGCTCGGCGCTGGCCTTGGCTCGCTCCGCGATCAGGTCGGCGCAGGCGACGACCTCGAGCATCTCCAGCTTCTGCGCGTTGCTCAGGTAAATCCCACTGATGTTGCCACAGCCGATGACGCCGACCCTGGCAGGTGATGCGCCCATGGTGGCTCCTTTCTGCTTCCCGGTGACGGAGGAACGGCGGGCTAGCGAGCGGCCCAGAGCAGGCCGCGCTTGACGATCTCCAGCGCCTCGGGCACCATGAAGTCGGCAGCGACGTGGCCCAGCGAGGTGTAGAAGACGCGGCCTGCTCCCCACCGGCGCTTCCATACCACCGGCATCACCGCCCCGTCAATCCACGGGCAGTGATCGCCCCGGAAGGTGGTAGTGGCGAGCACCTCGTTCGATGGGTCAACATGCATGTAGTACTGCTCGGAGTGCATGTCGAAGTCGGACAGCCCCTTGGTGATGGGGTCATCATGGTTGATGATGTTCACCCGGTAGTCAATGACCCCGCCGGGGTGGGCCACCCACTGGCCACCGACCATGAACTGGTACTCGGTGTTGTTGCGGAAGGAATCACCCATCCCGCCGTGCCAGCCGGCAGTGCCAACGCCGCTCTCGATGGCGCCTAGCAAGCCTGCCTCCTGCTCGCCAGTGATCTCCCCCATTGTCCACACCGGCACGATCAAGCTAAGGGATCTGAGGTAATCCTTCTCCAGGTAGACGCCGAGTGCATCCGAGATACGGACCTCGAACTTCTGTTGCTCCAGATAGGGGGCGAAGATGTCCACGCACTGCTTGGGCTCGTGTCCATCCCAGCCGCCCCAGACCATCAAGGCTTTCCTCATGAGTCGCTCCGGTAGACGAGATTTTCGGGAACTCTATTTCTGACGTGGCACGCAGTAGCCCTGCCCGGCCCCCGAAGTCTCCCCTGGCCGCGAGGCGGCGGTAGAGAGCGGCGATGCTCAGGCACCCCGGGCGCGCCTCGCATGGCCGCCCTACAGCCCACCCACCAGCCGGAAGCAGCTTCCGTGCGACAGGTGGTCCACCGTGAGCGCAGGGAACTGCTCCTTGCAGTACTGTGCCAGGGTGGCCATGCCGGGCTCCTCGGAGGTGCCATGGTTGACCCGGATGATGGGGTGGTCGGCGTCGGCCGCAGACTGGAGGTTCTCCCAGTACCAGTTGCCATCATCACAAACAATGGAGACGTCGCAGCCCATCTCCTGGAAGATCAGCGGATCGCAGGCGCAGCCAGTGCCAACGCCGACCTTAGAGACGATCTGCTCATGGTCGCCCACCACCTGGACAGCAGGCTCTCCGAGGGCTGCCGTGCTGGCGGCGATGCGTCGGGCGAGGACCGCGAGGCTGACGGGCTCGATGTCGTAGCGGTGCTGGTAGCCTTCTGCGCCGATCGCCGCCGGCCTTCTGCCCAGGCCCAGGAACCTGGCCCAGGCCCACGGGATTCCGATCTCCGGCATCCTGTCCCAAGCATCGTGAATACGCAAGATGATCAGCCCATTGTCCTCGATGAAGCCTCTCTTCCGCTCCGCCAGCTCTCGCTTTGGCGTCCCCGGGGTCCAGTCCTCCACCCGCGCCAGTTCCTCCCGGTGCGCCCAGAAGGTCGGCTCGTGGGTGATCAGCAACTGGCAGCGGCCTGCTGCCGCCGCTCGCAAGGCCGCGAAGCTGCTGATCCAGGTCACCAGAACGCGGCGAACCTGGGCCTGGGGGTTGCCGATGATGACCCTATCCACGGTCTGGTCAGGATCGACCCAGTGGGCGCGCGACAGGAAGTGGGAGAGAATCTCGGAAGCAGTCATTGGTATTCCCGTCCGGCAGGAGATCACTTGCCCGCAGGGCAAGTTCGGGCCGCTCCCCTAACGGCCCGGCGCTTCCCCTCCCCGGTGGTCGTCAACCCCTGCTCCGCGCTCTGGCTCTGCGCGGCCCCGCGAGCCCCGGCCCCCCGTTCTGCCCCCACGACCTCCCCTTCTGCCGCCGCCTCCGCCACGGCCGCCGGCCTCACTGCCCCGCCGCCCACCCCGGCCGGCCTGGCTCACGCCACCTCCTCCTGGAGCGCGGGCCGCCCGCCCCGGCGGCCCGCGACGCGGCGCCAGGGTGTTCGTGGGAAGAGCAAGGGGGACCCGCTTCACCTGAACCGGGAGCGCCGGCCTCGCTACCTCCCAGACGGGTCGGCCTCGAGGCTGAGGACAGCTATAGGCCGCCGCCGTGTAGGTTGCCGGTTGCACGTCCTCTAGTCCGAAGCCTCCATCAGCCCCGCTGACCCCCCACGCGGCCCGGGCATCTGAGAATGGGGTGACATTGCCCTGCGAGTCGACACCCGCGGCCAAGGCCACTCTGACTGTCGGGGCGGCCTGCCCCTGCCGCAAGATGCGGCCCACGACTTCCACCCCGGCCGGAGGCGGCGCGGGAGTGAAGGTCTTCACATCCGAGGCCAGCGCCTCCTCACAGGCCCGCATCACGGCATCGGAGCGGACGACGATCTCTCCGCCAATCATCTTGCTCGCCCTCCGCCGCTGCAGGGAGGCGGCGCTGCGAGCCTCCTGGGCCGCCGCGTGCGCTTTCTCGAAGCGTACCCGAGCTGCGGCCCCATCACCACCTCGCGCCGCAGCGCGCGCCGCGGCCAACAGGGTCTCGCCTCGCAGCTCCCAGGTGGAGGCCTCCGCCGCCAAGTCGGCTGCCCGGAGAGCGTCCTTCCAGCGCCCGGTCTTCAGGTAGAGCGCGCTCAGTGCCAGCCCTGCCTCCCGCGCCTGGGGAGCAAACGAGTAATATTCCAGCAGCCTCTCGTAGGCCTTCTGGGCGGTGGTGAAATCCAGCAGCGATGAGGCCAGGTCTGCCGTCTCGCCGAGCGCGAGGGGAGTGAACGGACTTGTCCGGTAAGTGTCGGCGAAGTCCTGAAGAGCTTGTGCCGCGCCCGCCAGGTTATCCTCTATCAGGCGTGCTGCCGCCTGCTGGTCCCCCGTCCAGTAGGTGGTGATGGCCCACACCTTGGAGGCCGGCTCCCGGCTGACCGAGCGGGCCAGCTCGTAGGCGGCGTTGTCGGCCCAGATGCTGTGCGGGTAACGTTGCACCAGACGCGCCATGCCGGCCAGCTCTTCGGGAGTCGCCATCGCTGACCCCACCCAGGAGAAAGAGGAGACACCCTGGCCGGGAGGTTTCACATAGAGAGCGAAAGCGGGGCCGAACAGGCGAGCCACCGGCAGAGGGCCATAGGCGCGGAACTGACGCTTGTACCAGAGATAGGTCTGGTTGCCGAGCTCCCGCTCATGACGCAGGCCGTAGAGGATCTTGTAGCCGGCGCCGCCGCTGACATAGGCGAAGAGGATGACCAGGACGACCGCGCCCACGCGCACCGCGGTCCGCCAGCGCCTGGGCCCGGCGGGGCGGGTGAGCAAACTCCGGTTCCACAGGTAGCAGAGGCCCGCGAGGCCGAGCAGCAGCAGCTTTCCCGCCACCCATTGGTCGGACATGGGACGCTCGGCGAGGTAGTCTGCAAAGCCATGGAGGGTGAACAGCGGGTTGAAGTAGCTCCCCACACCCAGATCCAGGGCCCAGTAGGCAGCGGCCGCGGCGAGGCCGAGCAGAGGAGCCTGGGCGGCCGTAGCCACGGACATCGCCAACACGGACAGGAAAAGCAGAGAGGGAAGACCCGCCAGCACAGTGAGACCCAGCGGGAAGGCTTTGATGCCGAAGTGGTAGACCACCATCGCCGGCGCCAGCACCGCGAGCACGAAGGCGAACATCACACTCAGCCGCACCAGCAGCACTTTCTCCAACGAGACCGGCCGGGCGAAGACTAGCTCTCGCACGCCGGCCTGCTCCGGCGCCAGCGCGTGGGCGCACAGATAGGCCCCCAGGATTGGGGCCAGCAGCTCTATGGTCTGGGCCGCCCGCACCGGCGAGAAGAGGGTGGCGGTGGCCATATTCCAGAAGAGCACCAGCTGGGCCGCAGCCACCGGAGCGACGATCAGCCAATAGCTGTTCCCCAGCAGGATGCGCAGATTGTAGGACCACAGGCCGCGGCCCTCGCCGCCCCGCTCGGGCTGGGCTGTGCTCTCACTCATGACGGCTTCACCAGGGGCTCCAGGTCGGCATCCAGGTGGTTCAGCGCGTGGGATTCGATGCGAGTCACCAGCCTGCGCTGCCTGTCCAGGACGAAGATCGTGGGCACATCCCTCACCTCATAGGCCAGGCCGAGGGGAGAGTCCGACCATCGTTCCCCATCGCCGTAGTGCTGTCCCCGATCCCAGAGCATCACCACCTCAGGCCCGGTCTCTCGCGCGAACGGACCCACCGTGGCCGAGTCGCTGTCCACGCAGATGGCAACGCAGGCGAGATCGGCGGAGCGGAACTTGCCCGCCGCTGCCTTCAGCAGCGCTAACACCTGGGCCGACTCTGGATCGCCTGGCCCCCAGAAGGCGAGGGCGATAGGCCGCCCGTCCAGATCGCTCATACCGACCAACCGGCCCTCACCATCCGGCAACCAGAAGCCGGGAGCGCGCTTCTCTGGCAGTACTCTCTGGGTCGCCATCGCGGACAGTACCGGATCCCGCGAGCTGAGCGCATCCTCACCGTCCAGTGCAATGCTCACCACCACCACCGCGGCGCAGGCAAAGAGCAGGGCAGAGAGCCAACCCAGGAGGGCCCGGCCCGGCCCCCTTCCCCGCAACCATCTTCCGTGCAGCGCAGCAGTGAGAGCGATCAGGCCCCCGCTGAGCAGGGCCGGGGCAGGCCAGTGCTGGGTCAATGTCATGTCGGCAGCGCGGGGGAGGTGGGCGCTGACCAGCGGCACCGCCACCCAGTAGACCGCGGCCACGCCCCCGGCCAGGGCGTTGGCGAAGAGCGTGGTAAGGGAGAATCCCAGGGCGGTGGCCAGCGCCATCGGCGCGAGGGTGCGGACCAGAGCATTGGCATAGGCACCGACATGCCAGGGGGTTCCTCCCATCACCTGCCGGAGAGATGCGACCGCGAGCATGATCACGACAATGCTCATGAGCGAGAGCCAGATTCCCAGGAACCGAGCCACAACGAAGGAAGAGGAGGTGCCAAGCTCCTTGGAGAGCACCAGCTCCGAGGCTCCCTCGCGCTGGTCGCGGGCGGCGGCCGCGCTGCCCACCAGGATGGCCAACACGCCCAGCCCCAGCACACTGATCCGCCAAGTCTGATAGGCCGCCATCGCCGCGGTGGAGGCCGGTCCGGAGGCGCGCCAGAAGGCAAGCGCCGCACCGCCCGCGGCGACCGTCCAGAAGGCCGCCCCGCGGCAGGAGAGCTGGTACTCCCGCCGCACCAGAGCCGCAGCCGCCCGCGCGTCAGCCCAGGTCATCGGGTCCCCGTCCCGCTTTCTGCTTCATGGTATGCACATAGGCATCATCCATAGTGGGCTCAGCCGGGTAGCCGCGGGAGTGACTCATCCCCTCCCCTACCACCCGCACCTGCATCCCTGTGGCCGAACGGAAGACACCGGTCACGAAGAACTCGCCTCGCACCCGGCTCAGCTCCTCCTCCTCGATGTCAATTATCCAGGTTCTCCCTCGCAGTGGGTCCAGCAGCTCGCTCGGTCTCCCAGCGAATAAGCAACGGCCCTGATGGAGGATGGCGAGGTGTTCGGCGCTGGCCGCCAGGTCGGCGACGATGTGGGTGGAGAGGATGATGACGCGATCGCCGGACAGCTCGGCCCACAGGTTGCGCAGTCTGATCCGCTCCTCCGGGTCGAGGCCCGAGGTGGGCTCATCAACGATCAGCACCTTGGGATGGTTGAGCAGGGCCTGCGCCAGCCCGAGTCGCTGCTTCATCCCGCCGGAGAAGGTACCGACGCGCCGACCTGCCAATGGGCCCAGGTTGACCTGCTGCAGCGCCTCCTCGATCCGCGTCTCCCGCTCTCTCCGATCGCTGACACGGCAGAGCAGCGCGAAGTAGTCCAGCGTCTCATAGGCCGTGAGATTGGGGTAGAAGCCAAACTCCTGGGGCATGTACCCCAGCATCTGGCGCACCGCCGCTTTGTCCCGGTGCACGTCGCAATCCCCGATGCGGGCCTGGCCGGCCGTGGGCTCGAGCAGCGTCGCCAGGATCCGCATCAACGTGGTCTTGCCGGAGCCATTGGGCCCGAGCAGGCCATAGAGCCCAGAGGGCATGGTCAGATCGAGGCCCTCGAGTCCGACTACCCCACCCGGGTAGACCTTCCGCAAACCGCGAATCTCTATCTGCACTCAGCGGCCCTCCTGGTAACGCCTATCTATCCTCACTCGGCGGAGGCAGTTGTTGCCGTAGTCGGCGACAAAGACATCACCGCCAGGACCCAGGGCCAGGCCCGCGGGTGATGAGAAGCGAGCCAGATTCCCGTAGCCATCGGCATATCCGGTGGAGGCCGCTTCTCGTTCTCCCGCCACCAGTGACAGACGATCGCCGACGATCCTGAGCAGGCAGTGATCTCCGGCGTCCGCCACATAGATCGCCTGGTCTCGCGCCGCCAGCCCGGCCGGCGCCTTCGGGCCCTTCTCTCCTGGTTCGGGTTGCCAGCGCCGCAGTGGTCCCTCGCGCGGGCCCACCCAGAGGCCCCCTCCTGCGGTGTCCGCCACCCATAGTTTCCCTCCGGCGGCAAGCACCAACTCCGTAGGCGCCTGCAGCGCCTGGCCCCCCACCGTCGCCAGTGTGGTGACCTCGCCAGCCGGAGAAATGCGCCGCACCCGGCCGTTCCCGGCGTCGGCCGCGTAGACGGTCCCCGTCTCATCCACCGCCAGCCCCGCGGGATAGCGAAACTGGGCTTCGGCCGCGCGGCCATCTCGGTAGCCTCCAACAGGCCGGCCCAGATCATCGCGCTCAGTGTCGGCGCCAGCGAAGGTGGAGACCCGGCCCGACGGAGTGACACGGCGGAGGCGATGGTTGCCCGTGTCGGACACCAGCAGGCTGCCGTCCGGCGCCAGCGCCACCCCCGCGGGGGACGAGAAGCGGGCCTCGGTTCCCACTCCATCGGCGAATCCGCCCACCGCGTCTTCTGCCGGGGCCCCGGCGAGGGTGCTGACCACACCCGTCGGGGTCAGCTTCCGGATGCAGTGGTTGCGGCTGTCGGCGAGGTAGACGGTTCCGTCCGCGCTCACCGCCAATCCGGCCGGACCGCGGAACAGCGCCTCCGACCCGGGCCCGTCCCGGTATCCAGGTTGCGGGCCGCCCGCGAGAGTGGTCACGGTCACACCCGGCTTGCCCACCGGCGCGGCGGTCTCGGCCCCGTGTCCGCCGCCTCCGCCGCGCATGGGCAACCGCTGTCCACCGGGCCCGCCCATCAGACCCCGCCAGTACACTACCTGGACCACCACCAGGGTCAGCAGGATAGCCGCCACCACAATCCACGGGGAGATCTCTTTCTTCATCCGATGCCCGCCTCGCGCCTCAATCGCCCAAGAGCTGCCGCGCCCGCGCCCAGGCGGTGAGTGGGCGCTTGGCCACGGTCGTAGTCTTGCCGATTCGCAGCACTAGGTATTGATCCTCGCCTATCACGCGGGTGCCCATCGTCCCGGGCGGGCGGCTGTAAATGACCCGCTGCTCTCCCCTCCTTTTTCCCAGATGCCAGAGCACCTCCTTATCCTGCGCGTACAGCCGTCTGCCGGACCCCAACAGCTCCGCCTCCGGGCCCAGCCAATCGCCAATAACTTGCGTGGGCCCGCCGCCCAGGGGCTGGCGCTTCACTGCCAGGTACTGCCGCGGATCGGCCGCCTCCTGGGAGAAGGAGGTCCATGCCACCGCGTCCTGCAGCAGCACCGCCTGCTGGGCGCCGGTTTCAACGGCCAGCGTCTGAGGCCGGCTGCCTGGCGCGCAGTACCTCAGGCTCGCGCTCTGCTCCGGTCCCCCACCCTCTCGCTGAAGCCAGTAGACCTGCCGGCCCGCAATCCCCAGCAGATCGGCGAGCGGCCGGCGCGCGCCTTGCTGGGTCGTCGGGGCATCAAGCGGCATGGCCGCGACGAAGGAGATGGGCCCTCCTGTCTCGGAGATGGATCGGATCGCGGTCACCGGCGCGGCGGCCGCAATGAAAGGCACGCCGGGCAGCGCCGCCGGCCTCTCCTCCAGCCAGGCCACGAGCCCATCGCCCACGACCACCTGGGCGGCTTCGCCCTTGAGTGTCGCCAGGGCCTGGGGCTGGCCGTCGTTCAGGCTGACGGCCAGTAGCTGGCCTTCGCTCCCCTGCTCTCGCTTGGTGACGAAAGCTTTTCCGCCGGCCAGGGCCAAGCCCATCAGGCCCGATCCGGACCAGAGGACGCGTGGTCGCCGCCCGCGCCCAGCCAACCTGACGCGATCGCCGCCCGGGTCGGCCTCCAGCCAGGCTACCGCGCCTGACTGGCCCACAGGCAAGCCGGCGACTTCGCCCTGGACGTCGGCTACGGCGCGCGGCCTGCCAGAGCGGACATAGGCCAGCCAGGCCAGGGCCATGAGCAGGAGGAGCGCCAGAGCAGCCACCAGGTTGCGCCGCATAGGCCATCCAAAACCGGGCGCGCTCAACTCGCCCGGCGAGTCCTTCCAGGTCCCGGTGAAACAGGGACCAGCACTTGCTCTACTGCTCTTCCATTTGACAGCCGGCCCCGCAATCCTCTTGCTCCCAGCGCGGTCCCGGAAGCCGTGCCCGCGTCAGTAGCCGACCTGGTTGTACTCTCTCAGCGCGCGTTCGTTATACTCCCTGCCGTCGGGGCGATTCTGGCTCATATAGACGTGGGCGGGCTTGCCCAGGGTCTGGAGTTTCTCGATCACCTCTCCGCAGATCATCCAGCCAATGGTGGTGTGGGCGATGCCGGAAATGGGAAGGGCCTTGTGCGGCGGGTCCAGCAACTCAATGCAGGCGTCTCCATAGGGTGTGCAGCTGTCGATCACTATGTCGGCCACTTCGTAGAGCCGTTTCCCGGAGGGGTGGGCTGACTGCACCTGGGCCGTGTAAGCCAAGGAGGTGAGGCCGATGACGGTGACGCCGATGCTGCGCGCCGCCAACGCGAGCTCGATCGGCTCGCGATTGCGGCCACTCACCGAGGCCAGCATCAGCACGTCGCCCGGGCGCATCTCGCTGCTGCGGACCGCGAGGCGGATGGCTTCGAGGTCGAGATCAGACGCCGTGCCCACTGACTCCGGCCGAGGCCGGTCCCGCAGGCAGTCCGCGATGGGGCTATCCACGTGAAAGCCGAACGAGAAGACCCTGGTCGCCATCAGCCCACCGGCTCTTCCGGTGAGCTCCCGCTCCCCGCCGTGGCCGATGCTGTGCACCCAGAAGGCCCCGCCCCGCGCCAGCGAGCCGGCCACGGCCTCGGCCGCACGCACGATGTTGGCCATCTGCGTGACCTCGATCTTCTGGACGACCTCGTGCACGGCATCCGCGTACTTGTGAGCGAGCATTTCGTCCTCCTCTATCGCCGGACTGAGGCCATGCTCTCCCCCCTGACGGCTACCCCTCGCGAGAGGGTCTGAAGGCCCGTCCGGTCTCCACTAGCCGGCCAACCAGGCCGGGTTCCCAATCCACGCCCATCTGCCGCAGCGCCAGCAGCGCCGCCCCCTCCGCGGGCTGCACCCGAGGCCAGACGGGGCGCATTTCGGGCGCGGCCTCCGCCAGACGGCAGCGCATCTCGTCCCACCAGATCCGCGACCCCTGGGCGACGCCCCCAATGGGGACGACCGGGATGGCGAGGTCCCGCATTCCCAGCTCGCCAATCTGGTCTGCCGCGAGACCGGCTAGCTCGCGGGCGGATTGCCGCACGCACTCAACCGCGACCCGATCGCCCGCTTCCGCCTCCCTGTCTACTGCTCTGGCCAGAGCCGCGATCTGGCGCCGGCCCATGTTCTCCACATAGACCAGCCGGAAGACCCCCCTCAGGTCGGCTACGCCCAGCGCCCGCGGCAGCGCCGCAGCCAGGCTGGTGCGGCGCGACTCGGTCCAGCCGGAAGCGAAAGCTGCCCGCAGCCCGCGCAGGCCAATCTCGTAGGCGCTGCCGTAATCATTCAGCACCGGCCCGAGGCCGCCCCAGTGCAGATGACGACCGTCCGGGCGCCGGCTGTGCACAAACGAGCCCGTGCCGGAGAGCACCACCAGACCCCACTGTTCCTGGGCGGAGGCGAAGGCCGTCTCCACTTCATTGGTCACCAGGTAATGCACCGCCTCGCCGGTTGCCGGGAACACCTCGCGAAACCTGCCCTCGGGCAGGTAGCCCGCAGTCCAGCATTCAGCCGCGACCACGCCGGCCAGCGCGCTTGCGATCGCCTCCCGGTAGGAGGCGGCCACCACCTCGGGCGAATCGTAGTAGACATGGGTGGGGCCGCCCCGGCCCCAACCCGCGACGGCGCCGGTCTCGGCGACCAACACCGCGTCGCACTTGGACCCCCCGCCATCAATGCCGAGCGCGTACCTCATCCCATTCCAGCCCGGAACCACGCGATCACGCCAACCGGTGTCCGCCCTTGCGTGGGGTGCATTCCGCAGGCGAGCAGACGAGTCCTGCCGTTTCGCCTCCAAGAGGGCAGGAGCAAGCTCCTGCCCAACGAACGGAACCCACGGAGACGAAGCATGGAGCTAAGCGAGGCCTTGAGGGCGGCGGCTGCGCGGGGTCTGAGCGAAGCGCGCGAGCTGCTGTGCGACCTGATCCGACTTCCCACCGTGACCGGCCAAGAGCAGCCGGCGGTAGACTATCTCCTGACCCGCTGCCAGGAACTGCAAGGGCAGGCCGAGCTGGTCCCGATTCCGAGCGGCATCACGGACGATATTGACTACAGCTTCGGCGATGTCGCCTTCGACTACCACGACCGGCCGAACCTGGTCTTCCAACGCCGCGGGAGCGGAGGCGGACAGAGCCTGATAATCTCCACCCACCTGGACGTGGTGCCGGCCGCGGACTGGGCCGAGGCCTTCGCGCCGAGGGTGGAGGGCGATCACGTGGTGGGAAGAGGCGCCTGTGACGCGAAAGGCCAGGCAGCCGCGGTATGGTTGGCCCTATGGCTGCTGGACGCGGTTGGAGTCAGGACGAAGGGGACAGTGGAGGCGCAGTTCGTGATCGAGGAGGAGATCGGCGGCAATGGCGCCCTGGGGATCATCCTCGCGGGCCGTCGGGCCGACGCCGCGCTGGTCGTGGAAGGAACGGACTTGCAGGTTCATCCCGCCAACCGCGGGGCCATCTGGTACCGGATTCGAATTGAGGGCAAGTCGGTGCACATGGGCCGCATACGGGAGGGCATCAGCGCGCACGATAAGGCGATGGAGGTGATCGAGATCCTGCGCCGCTACGAACGGAGGTTGATGGCGGAGAGCAAGGGAGTCCCTCTGTTCGAGCGCTACCAGCAGCCGGTGCAGGTGAATGTAGGAGTGGTGCGCGCCGGCGACTGGCCTGCGACGGTCCCCGGCGAATGCCTGATCGAGGGCGGAGTCGGTTTCCTGCCCAATAAGCGCATGGCGGACGTGAAGCGCGACCTGGAAGAGGCGATCCGAGGCCAGGCCGATGAGTGGACGCGGCGACATTTCACCCTGGACTTCCCGAAGCTCCACAATGAGGCCTACCAGACCGATCCCGGTCACCCCTTCGTGAGGGCGGTGGCCGCGGCCTGCGACGAGGCCGGGCTGAAGTCCGAGGTGTTCGGGTGGAACGTGAGCTGTGACGCCCGGCTCTACTATCATCGGGGCAAGATGCCAACCGTCGTGTTCGGCCCAGGCAAGCCCGAACAAGCACATTCCAGGGGAGAGCGGATCGCCATGAGCCAGATCGGAGAGGCGGCCATTGCCATCGCGCTGCTGATCGCGCGCTGGTGCGAGGCGGCTAGCTGATCGTCGCCTCCAGGCCGGCCTCCCGCGCCATCTGCACGAACCGCTCCAGTTGCTCCCGGCTCTGCGGCTCCCCGGCGATTTCGTAGGGAAGGTCGAGCCATTCGTACTTGGCGCTGGCCGCGGCGTTGTATGGCAGCAGGGCCACCGATGGCAGGCCGACCTGACGCATGAAGGCGAAGATGCCGCGCAGATTCTCTTCGGTATCGGTGATGCCGGGGATGAGCGGGATGCGAACCTGAGTCTGGTACTCGGCCAGCCGGGCCGCGTTCTCCAGGATACCCCCATTGGAGCGCCCAGTCCAGCGCAGATGCTCGTGCTCGTCCATCAGCTTGAGATCGTAGAGCACGAGGTCGGAGTGCGCGACCAGGCGCGCCAGCTGCGACCAGGCGCAGGCGCCATTGGTCTCGATAGCGGTGTGGACGCCGGCGGCACGGCAGCCCTCCAGGACCGAGGCCGCGAACTCGGTCTGCGCGGTTGCCTCCCCGCCCGTGAGGGTGATACCTCCCCCCGAGTGTCCGAAGAACGGTCGCAGGCGCGACGCTCTTTCCACCAGCGCCCGCGCGGAGATGGCGTAGCCCTTGATCGCCAGCGCGCGCTGGGGGCAGTGCTCGACACAGCGGCCGCAGGTGAGGCAGACGCTACGGTCGAGGGAGTGCCCCCCATCCTCAACTCGGTGCACGCCCTGGCTGCAGACCGCGGCGCAGCTTCCGCAGTAGGTGCACCGATCACGCAGGAAGATCAGCTCCGGCTCCGGGTTGCGCGATTCGGGGCTGTGGCACCACTTACATCCCAGGGGGCAGCCCTTGAGGTAGACAGCCATGCGGATGCCAGGCCCGTCGTGAACCGCGAAGGTGTCTATGTCGAAGACGGTGCCTTCCCGGGTATCGCCCCAGGACATCAGCCACGCCCCTCCTGTCGGCGGATGTGGTGGGTCTGCTGTTCCCGGCTAAGCATGGTGAAGTAGGCGCACCACCCGCCCATGCGCACCCGCAAAGACTGGTAGCGGTCCGGCTCTCGCTGCGCTGCCCGCAGCTCCTCCGTGTCCGCCACGGTCAGGGTCATGATGGTCCCGCCGGTGTCCACGAAGCTGCGAATCAGGGCGGCCATGCGGCCCGTGCCTTCGCTGCCCTCCACCAATCGGCGCCCCAAGCGCAGGTCCAGGGGCGCGCCGGCCGGCAGTCTGGAGTGGTGCATCTTTCCATAGGACAGGATGCCGGCGGGAAGGCCGGCCAGATCCTGGCCCAAGGCCGGCGAGAAGTTCGACGAGACCGGCTCGCCGGCCAGCCGGCCGTCAGGGGAGGCGCCGAGTCCTTCGCCGATACCGATATACCAGGAGAAGGTGCCCACGCCGCAGGGGAATCTGACGGTGGTGCGGTGCCTATCGCCATGCCGGGCCACGGCCGCGACGAACGCGGCGATCACCTTCTCCCCCACCTCGTCGGCCTCTTCGTCATCATTGCCATACTTGGGCGCGGCGAGCAGCTTGGCGCGCAGCGGTGTGTAGCCCTCGAAGTTGGCCGCCAGCGCGTCGCACAGCTCCGACATGGAGGTGGCTAGGCCTTGGGCCGCCATGGCGGTCGCCGGGGGCGACATAGCCACCGCGCGCTGCTCGAAGATGACCCTCTTGATAGCGGTGAGCGAATCTATGGCATGTGCCGCGCTCTCGGCGAGCATCCCGAAGGTGCGGAACTTGGCGCCTCCCGCAGTGAGATCCTTGCGCGAGGAGATGCATCCCTGGATCAGCGCGCTGAGCAGCGGAACCGGCGCGATGGTGCTGCGATCATTGACAGCATCAACCACCTGCTGCACCACCCGTGCGACCATGGCATCCAGTTGGATGAGGAAGGCCTGCCAGACCTGGTCATAGCTGGCAAAGCTGCGGGGGTCGCCGGTGTCCGGGCCTTGCTGCAGGCCGTCGGGCCGAGCGCGGCCCCGGTTGAGCGCCCACTCCAGGCAGAGCATGAGGCTGAGGCGCTGAAAGACGAAGTCCGTGCGACCCGGGATGATCACTTCCCAGCAGCCGTCATTGGTGTAGTCCCGGGCATCGGGCGTGGGGATGCCCAGCCCCTCGAGCGCTGGAATCAGGGCCTCGTCATTGAACAGCGCGGGCATGCCGCCGCCGTCCTTCAGCACCTCGCAGACGCAGCCGATCAGCTCCTCCGGCGACCGGCGATGCACTCGCACGCTGAACAAGGGATTGGTCATCTGGTTGCGGCGATAGCTCTCCAGCAGCAGGAACGTGAGCGCATTGGTGCCATCCCGGCCCTCCGGCGTGAGCCCACCGACGATGATGTTCTGCAGCCAATGGTTGGTGGCGTCCACATCATCGCGCGTCATGCTGATCTGAGAGGATGTGTAGTGCCGGGTGCGCCGCTCGGGGTCCACGGGCTCCGGCTGGCGGGCCTCGGGCCGCTGCTGCTCGGTGGTTTCAGCGCGCTCATTGAACTTCAGGCAGAAGCAATCCACCAGCTCGGCGGCGCGGTTGAGATCAATGCGCCCGGCTTCCAGGTCAGCCTTGAGATAGGGCCAGACATACTGGTCCAGCCGGCCCATGGCGTCTCCGTCCATGGTGGCGTGCAGGATCATGTGCAACAACCAGACCGACTGCAGCGCCTGCCAGAAGGTCTGAGCCGGCCCAGCCGGGGACTCGCGGAGGTTGGCCGCCATTTGCCGCAGCTCGCCAGCCCGCACCGACTCCGGCTCCGCTTCGGCCTCCGATTCGCAGCGCTCGGCCAGCCGGGAGGCGAAACCCATCACGCCCTCCAGGGCCACCACCACGGAATCGAGGAACGCCTGCTCCTCCCGGCTCTGGGCGCGGGGCCGCTGCGCCTCGGCCTCGGCGCGCAGGCCGCGCAGCCCCTTGGAGAGCAGGGCCGGATAATCCGGCACGATGTGACCGAACACCGACCAGATGCTCAGGCCGCGCTGGGCCGCGGCGGCGCGTTCGGCCTCCGTAATGTAGTCGGGAAACCTCCACTCGGCGTGCAGGCGGGGCTCCTCCAGAGTCATGGACCCCGCGAAGAGCTGGCCCGGCCAGAGATCGGTGGGCATGGCCGACAGCTTCAGGGCGACCGCGCGTGCCTTGCGGACTGCCAGGGGTTCTGACACGAACCGCTCGTCAATCCGCGCCGGGCAGTCCCAGCCTACCGGAGGCCGGCCCATGGCGGCGCGCACGCGGCGGCGCAGGTCGGCCACGCGCGCCGTGTCCGTCCGTTCCTGTGTCAGCGTGTCGAACATCGCACCGGTGCCATTGTTGTCAGCTAGCGTAAGCTTGCTTCGCGGCAGCTATTGCCGCGCCACGGGCCTTCAGCACGCCCTGCTCGCGTAGCATCGCCTCCAACGCCTCCAGCAGTGAGGTGACATGACGCTCAGTGGCGCTCTCCCCCATCAAGCCGATCCGCCAGGCCTTGCCCTTGAACTCGCCCAGCCCTCCCCCCACCTCGATGCCGTACCGGTCGAGCAGCCCCTTGCGCACAACAGCTTCGTCTACGCCTTCGGGGGCGCCGACCGCATTGAGCATAGGGAGTTGATGCTCCGGGTCGGCCAGATAGCGAATCCCGATCGCCCCCAGCCCGGCCTTCAGGGCGCGGTGATGGAGGGAGTGGCGCTCCCACCGAGCGGGCAGGCCCTCCTCCAGCACGATGCGCAGCGCCTCATGCAGGGCATAGTTCATGTTGATGGGTGCAGTGTGGTGGTAGAGCCGCTCCGACCCCCAATACTGCCGCACCATGTTCATATCCAGATACCAGCTCTGCACCTTGGTCTTGCGCCCGGCGATGACCTGCTCCGCGGCCGGACTGAAGGTGACCGGCGCCAGCCCCGGGGGACAGGAGAGGCATTTCTGTGTGCCGCTGTAGCAGGCATCCACGCGCCAGCCATCCACATCCACCGGCATGCCGCCCAGACTGGTGACCGTGTCTACCAGAAGCAGCGCCCCGCCGGCGTGGACGACTTCGCCGATCTCGGGAATCGGCTGTGCCGCGCCGGTGCTGGTCTCGGCGTGCACGATGCCCACCAGCTTGAACGGCCCCTGCTGGGCGATAGCCTCCTCGACCTGGCGGGCCCGGATGACCTGGCCCCAGGGCACGCTGATCGCCGTCACCTGCGCGCCCGCGCGCTCGGCCACATCCTTCATGCGCTGACCGAACACGCCGGCCACGCACACCAGCATCTTGTCGCCTGTCTCGACCAGGTTCACCACGCAGGTTTCCATGCCGGCGGAACCGGTGCCGCTGACCGCCAGAGTGAGCTGATTGCGGGTCTGGAAGACGGCCTGGAGCATGTCGCGGATATCGTTCAGGACCCCGAGGAACTGCGGATCGAGGTGCCCGATGGTGGGCCGAGCCATTGCCTCCAGCACCCGCGGGTTCACATCGGAGGGGCCGGGGCCCATCAGCAGCCGCGGCTTGATCTCACTCACATTCACCACTTCCTCCCTGCTCTGGAGTGGCAGCGGCTCAAGGCTACCTCGCGGGCGCGTTCATCTCGTCATCAGTCTGATAGATAGCTGCTGTCCCGCGGGGGAGATCGGCCATATCGAACTCGGGTCTGAACGCCTCCACCAGGGCGACGTTCTTCGCCACTTCCTCCGGCCAGCGCATTCCCACATTCGCCACATGCACGCGGCTGTCGGAGAGCACGTACTTCAGTGCCACCTCGTAGAGGTCATGCGCCTCCTGCCACCGCGGAGCCAGGTAGGAGACCAGGCGCTGGAAGATGCCGGAGGTCATGGGCCGCATCAGCACCACGCCCATGTCCGCCTCCCTCGCATCGTTCAAGACATGCTCGGCCGCCGACTGGTAGATTAGATTGTAGCGCACCTGGATTAGATCGAACTCGCCGCTGGCGATGAGGGGACGCGCCGTCCACGGCTCCTCCACGGTGAACCCGATGAACCGCACACGGCCTTTGTCGCGCTGGGCCTGTACCGCATCCAGAAGGCCGCCCTTGAGGATGCGATCAACTTCCTCCTGGGTGTACATGCCGCCGTGAAACTGCATGATATCAATGACATCGGTTCGCAGCCGCCGCAGAGAGGCCTCAACGCTCTTGGTCACGTCGGCCGCGGAAGTATCACCCCAATAGCCCACCTTGCTCGCCAGCACGAACCGATCCCGGAGCCCCTGGGTGGCCTCGCCGACGATGGACTCGCTGTTGCCATTGCCATAGCTGGGCGCGGTATCCAGGAAGTTGATCCCCGCGTCCAGGGCGGCGCGGATTGTCCCTATGGCAACACTCCGGCCTTCCGGCGTGAACGGATCCCAGCCGCGGGCGCGGTTGACACCGCCGAAGGGATACCCTCCCAGACCCAGGCGAGTGACCTCCAGGTTCGTTTTGCCGAGACGGACGCGAGGTAGCATGGTGACCTCTCTTAGTCATCTTCAAGGGGGAGCCCTCACACCCCTGCTGCGAGGGAGCCTGCGAGGCACACCGCGCCGGCTAGGGCTTCACAGCCAAGAGATAGTTGTCGTGCCCCGGCACCACGATGTCGGCCATCCCTGCAATCTCAGCCATGGTTCGGCCGGCCAGATCGAGATCAACCGAGTTGAAGAACCCCCGCCGGTCGCGCCAGAAATCCTGCGTCATCACGGCATCGCCCGCGATGACAACCGACAGCCGATCACAGTCAAAGCGCAGGCTGTGGTGGTCGAGAGTATGGCCGGGCGTGGGGATGACCTCTATCTCCTCGAAGAGACGGTCGCGGGCCGGCTCCACGGCCCTCTGGTACTCGCCTGACTGGTTGATAGTCGCCGCTACTCCGGGCGCGGCGAACCAGCGCGCGTCCGGGAAGTGGGCCAGGCCGAAGTGGTGGTCGCCGTGATGGTGGGTGAGGAAGACCGCGTTGATCTGGCCCAGCTCGAGGCCGGTTCTGCGATCGAGCTCAGCCGCCATCCGCTCCGCCTCCCGGCACGATGGGTCCACCAGCAGACAGAAGCCGTCGCCTCTGATCAGCGTACTGGTGCAGAGAGTAGGCCGGACAGGCCGGTCCTCGCCCTCGCCCCAGTAGCGGTTGCGAGAGAGGTTGCCGATGGTGATGATGTCCCAGCGAGTGATCATAGTGCCCCCTTCTGCGGCTGGCGCCGCAGCTCCGCGCCCGCTGCAATCAGCGCCTCCTGCAACCGGGTCACGTCGAGCGCGCGGGGGGCGACCCCGTTCTGACAGCACAGCGCGGCCGCGGTGCCCGCAGCCTGTCCGATGGCCATGATTGGCGCCATGGCGCGGTGGGATTCATAGGGCTGCTGCTCACTGGAGATGGCGCGGCCGGCCACCAGCAGATTCCCGATGAGCTTGGGCACGAGGCACCGGTAGGGAATGTCGTAACCCTCGTGCTCGAGGTAGCGCCGATAGCCATAGTAGCTGATGATGGGACACGAGCTGATCGCCACCACGTCCGGGAAGCGCCGGCCCGTGATGGCATCATCCGCGGTGAGGTTGTACTCGCCCTCGATGAAGCGCGTCTGTCTGATACCCAGCAGCGGGGGCGTCTCCACAATCGTGGCCTCCCGCAGCTCGGGATGCTCTGCCTGCACGGCGGCGAAATCGTCGTAGACCGCAAGTCGGGCTTCGATCTCGGCCTGCGAGAGGTCATCGGCATCGGTGCCAACGCGGTTCTTCACCGTCGGTCCCCAGACGACGGCAGCAACACCGAAGTCGCAGGCGTGCAGCCCTTTGGGGCGGCTGGGGCCGAACTGGATGCGATACATCAACTGGTCACTGAACTTGTGCGGATCATCTCTCGCCAGCTGCCAGAAAGGCGCGCCCGCGCGGGCGGCCACATCGGCATCGCCGCTGGCATCCACCACTGCTTTCGCCATCAAGGCCTGCCGGCCCGACTTGTTCTCAACCACCACGCCGCGCAAGCCCGCATCCGCCGTGATGCTGTCGCAGAAGTAGGTGTGAAACATGATGTCCACGCCCGCGTCAACGCACAGCTTGAGAGTCACGTACTTGAACTTCTCGGTGTCTATAGCGTAGCTGTAGGCAAGCTGACCTGGGGTGGTGGGGTACTGCTTTTGCCGATAGGGGCTGTGGCCCAGGCCATCCATCTCCTTGAGCTTCAGGATGATCTCTTCCCCGATGCCCCGTACCGTCTGGGTCGAGTCCGGCTCGACCTGGTTGCGGAAGCCATTGATGCAAGCCATCAGAGACGCAGTGGCGGTTCCCCCCAGATAGCCGAACTGCTCCACGAGCACGGTCTTGGCGCGATGCCGACTGGAGGCAATCGCGGCCACCAGGCCGGCCGGTCCGCCGCCCACCACCACGACGTCCACATCTCGTGTAATCGGAATGTCTCGGGCAGGTTCTCGATAGGTGTCCATGTGTTTCCTCTACGCAATCGGGTCAGGTCTTGGCGCAAGCAGCACACCGTCGTGGAGCAAGCGCTGCTGCAGAGACGGGACCTCCACGGCCGCTGGTGCGATGCCACGCGCCGCGGCCATCGCCGCGGCGGTGCCAGCAGCTTGCCCGCAGATCAGGCAGCACACAGTGTTCCGCGTGCTGTTGTGTGCGACCAGGTCAACGGTCATCATGCGGCCGGCGATCAGCACGTTCTCGAGTCCCCGCGGAACGAGAGCCCGGTATGGGATCCCGTACGCGCCCGCCTCGCGGACGAAATGCTCGCTGTTGTCTATGAACCCAAAACAGCCGATCTGGTCTGCGAACTGCGCGGCCTGAGCGCAGTCTTCCTGGCTCAACTCGTACCGGCAGCGAATCGCCCGGGAACGCCGCTGGCCCGCGAAAGGCGCGGGGCCAGCCGGGTAGCAGCCCTCGCACCCTTTGACGTGCTTCCGGAACAGATCAGCCACCTCCAGCATCTGCGCTCGCAGCGTCACCTCTGCCGAAGTGAGCGCCGCCGGGTCCAGACCGTCGTTGGGCCCATAGTTGATGCAGTTGCAGTAAGTGAGCTCCCGCGGTCGGAGCGAGGATGCCAGGAAGTAGCCCGGGACCGACTGCCCGATCAGTTGACCAAGCCTATCCATAGCGATTCCCAGACGCACCAAGTCCGGAGCCCGCTCTCCCGGCTTCACCGCGTGGGCCAACTGCGTGATCAGACCGCGCTCATCCAGGAAGTCCTGGGCGGCCTCAAGATCCACGTTACAGAGACGGAAGGTGAACCCGGCGGAATAGGCCCCCGGATCGCCGGGCTTGAACTGCTCGCAGGGGGCGCCAGCATAGGCGGCCAGATCGCCATCTCCAGTGCAGTCCACGTATTGCTTGGCGCGGACACGGCTGCGGCCGGCCTTGTTCCAGACCACAACGCTCTCCACCTGGCCACCGGTGGCGCACACTTCGTCCATGACAGTGCGAAGCAGGAGCATCACTCCCGCTTCCAGGCAGGCCTGGGCGGCCGCCACCTTGAACACCTCAGGCTCCACCGGAGTGAGCATGCTCACGAAGTCGCCCCCGCGCTCCATGCGCACATGTCCCAACCCGCCGCCCAGTCGCCCCACGCGGTCCACAAGTTCCTGCGCAATCCCGGAGGCGACGCGCGTGCGTTGCGCCCCAGGATGTGCATCGAACACATTGAAGAAGCTGTGCAGGCCTGTTGCGCCGGTGACGCCGATGCCACCCAACCAGCCGCTCTGCTCCACCAGCACGGTCTTGGCGCCGGTGCGAGCGGCCGCGATGGCAGCGGCAACGCCGGCCATCCCGCCGCCGGCCACCAGCACGTCACAGCGCGGGTAGCGATTCTCATCTATGCGTGGCGACTGCACCGCACCTCTTCTCAAATCTGCGAACCCTAGGCCAGGTAGCCCCGACCGCCCATCAGCCGAAGATAGCCTTCGGCCCCCTGCTGACGCGCGCCGAAGGCCGCGAACAGGCCCTCTGCGGTTTCCTCAATGGTCCGGCGATTGTTGGTGTAAGGATCCTGGCGAGTGGCCTCATTCACCTGCTCGGCCCATTCCCGAGGGATCGCGTCAACTCCCGAGAGCGCTCCTGCCAGGCCTCCGGCGATCGCCGCCAGGCAGTCGGTGTCCCGGCCGAAGTTCACTGCGGTCAAGATCGCCGCCTTCGGGTCGCCCCCCGTGATGGCGAAGACGGCCAGGCCCTTGGCTACGATCTCGTTGGCCTGGGACTCGCCGTAGTTGAAGTAGTCGCCGCCATAGTAGAACTGGTAGAACTCATCCCGCATCGCCATCGCGTCGGTGTGCTTGCGGGCCAGCTCCAAGGCCTGCGTCACCTCGTCCTCAATGGTATCGTACAACGCGTACAGATTCCCGGCCTCGGCGCGATAGTGCACGAACCGCGCCGCTACCTCGAGCACAGACTCTGAGGTCGCGTTAGGCTTGCAGGCCTCCGCAATGGCCGCGACGTAGAGCGCGGCCCAGCGCAGGCCAAAGGCGATCGGGCTCATGTAGACCAGGCCCACCTGGAACGCGTCGTCGGCCGCGCCCTCCGGGTCCCCGGCGTTGATCAGCCCCAAGGGATGTGAGGCGCGGGCCAGAGAGACGACATTGGGGAAGGGCCAGAGCCGGCCCAGCTCGGCGGGGGGCACGCCCGCCCGCGCCAGCTCCAGGAGAGAGCGGTCGAAGCGCTCCTGCTTGTACTTCATCTTCTCCGGGTGTAGATCCCTCAGCCATACCCTCACCAGGTCGTGAGGGAGAATGCGGCCCTGCTTCTCGATGATGGCGGTAGAGATCAGCTTCTGGCGCTCGATGCCATCCTCGGTGGTGCCAGGCAACCGCTCCCAGTCGGTCTCTTCGGTGTAGTGCCGGTACGGCAGGAGCTCGTCCAGGCAGCCGTGCGCCTGCTTGATCGCCTCCCGCGAAGCGCCTTCCATGGGCGCTCCCATCGCGGAGCCAACCCAGGAACCGGCGATGCAGCCCGCGAACTTCCTTCGCAGCGTAACCATCTCAGCTCGCTCCTTCCCACCTCAGTTTCGGCAGAGAAGGCAGGTAGCCCTCTGGGAAGCGCGATCCTAGCTGGAAGGTGACCAGTCCTCCGGCCGGAAAGGAACCGGCAAGACTGCGTGACACCGGAAGACGACGAGCTAGCATGACTGCAAAGGACAGAGTCACCATCAGAGACCTGGCCAACCGAATCGCCGAGATCGCAGCCCGCCCGGATCAGGACCAGAAGCGCGAGATCTGGTATGCGCAGGGCAGCCTCAAGCCGATCCGCCCTCCGGTCTACTGCTCGCCCGAGGGATCGTGGGTGGAGCTGCTGCCGCCGGAGGCGCTGGCGTGCGAAGACGTGGATGCCCGTGGGATCGAGGAGGCGTTGCGCCAGCGCATCTACGCGGCCGAGCACTTCCACGATGACCAGGTTTGTGATAACACGTACGCCGTTCACTGCTCGGTCGAGATCAGCGGCTGGGGAGTGCACGAAGACTACATCTACAGCGATCAGCCCCGGGGCGCCTATGTCTGGGACCCACCCATCAAGAGCCGAGGCGATCTGGAGAGGCTCCGCAAGCCGACCGTCGCACACCACGTGGAGAGCAGTCGGCGCCGTCTCGAACTCGCACAGGACCTGCTAGGGGACATCCTCGAGGTGCGCCAGAAGGGCGAGCTATGGATGTCTGCCGGGCTCGTTGATGAGTGGACGCTGCTGCGCGGGATCAACCAGACTTTCCTGGACATGAACGATGACCCGGACCTGGTGCACGCCGGCATGGGATTTCTGATGGAGGGGACGCTGGCCTGCATGGAAGAGCTGACGGCCCAGGGCCTGCTTACGCTCAACAACGGCAATGACTACTGCGGCTCCGGTGCCCTTGGCTGGAGCCGCGAGCTGCCGTCACCGGGCTTCGACGGACATGTGCGGCTGATTGACCTCTGGGGCTTCGCCGATGCGCAGACCATGTCTCTGGTCTCGCCAGCGATGCACGAGGAGTTCGTGCTTAGATACCAGGTGCCGCTGTTGGAGCGCTTCGGCCTCAACTACTATGGGTGCTGCGAGCCACTCCACCTGAAACTGGATATGCTCAAGCGCCAGGTGCCCCGGCTGCGCCGAGTCTCGATCTCTCCCTGGGCGGACAAACGCATAAGCGCGGAGAAGCTCGGGTCGCGGATCATCTTCGGCTGGAAGCCCAACCCGGCCTACCTGGCAGGGGTGGAGTTCGATGGAGAGCTCGTGCGGCAGGACATCCGCGAGACGGTGGACATCTGTAAGGAGTATGGCTGCGCCCTGGAGATGACCATCAAGGACACCCACACCTGCAACTACCAACCGTGGCGATTCGACGAGTGGACCAGGATCGCGATGGAGGAGGCGCAGCGGGCGGCCGAGTAGAACCCGGTGCGACCGGGGGGCGGAGGCGGAGTTGAGAGCCGTGCGCTTAGGAAACCTGGTTTTGGCTCTGGTGGCGCTTCTCGGCGCTGGCCGCGACATCCCACACGCCGCGGCAAAGGAGGCTCGTGCTTCGCAGCGAAGAAG
Source organism: uncultured Armatimonadota bacterium (assembly GCA_963716175.1). Lineage (GTDB taxonomy): Bacteria > Armatimonadota > Hebobacteria > Hebobacterales > Hebobacteraceae > MFD04408-11. The sequence continues at coordinate 654,202 of OY970296.1, forward strand.
CCTCGCTGCTTCGCAGAGTAGGATCGCACAGATGATCCAGGTTCAGCCGAAGGAGACCGACGAGTTGCTCGCCAACCCCGGCATGGGCTGGCAGACGTTCCACCACTTCGCGGATGATGACGCGAACCTGGCCGGGCTACCCACCGGCGCCGCCTACTTCCGGTTCTACTGGCGGCAACTGGAGCCCACAGAGGGACAGATTGACTTCGCCGTGCTGGACGGCCTGCTCGCTCACGCACACCGCGCAGGGCAGAAGCTCGGCTTTCGCGTCATGATCGCGGCCACCGGGGAGCGATTCCGCTCGGGCGCGCCGGACTGGCTGAGGGAGAAGGGCTGCAAGGGCTACGAGTACTACTACGAGGGAGAAGGTCCGCTCTGGGTCCCAGACTTCGAGGACCCTATGTTCGAAGAGGCCCACTTCCGCTTGATCGCGGAGCTAGGCAAGCGCTATGACGGCCACCCCGACCTGGACTATGTGGACATCGGTTCAGTTGGGCTGTGGGGCGAGTGGCACATGTCGGGCACGGGGGTGGAGATGCCGCCGGTTAGGACCCGCCTGGAGATCATTGACGCCTACCTGCGCGCCTTCCCGAAGACGCGCAAGCTGATGCTGATCGGCAACCCCGACGGCATGAAGCACGCCATCGGCCGTGGGTGCGGTTGGCGCGCCGACTGCCTGGGCGACATGGGCGGTTTCTCGCCCTGCTGGAATCACATGCGGGACGCCTACCCCGAGCAGATCGCCTCCACCGGCAGCCAGGACGCCTGGAAGCAGGCGCCGGTCGCCTGGGAGACCTGCTGGGACATGCGCAAATGGGTGGCCGAGGGATGGGATATCCGCTACATCTTCGACTATGGTCTCGGTTACCACGCCAGCTATGTCAACAACAAGTCCGCACCCATCCCAGAGGGCACCCGGCCCGAGGTCGAGCGGCTCCTGCGCAAGCTGGGGTACCGGCTGGTATTGCGATCGCTGGAGCATGACGCCGTGGCGAGCCCGGGATCGGCTTTCCACGTCACGATGCAGTGGGAAAACATGGGAGTGGCGCCGCCGTATCGCGACTACCTGGTGGCCTTCCGGCTGACCGATGCCGATGGCAAGAGCACCGTGCTCGTCTCCAGGACGTCCATCAAAAGCTGGCTGCCGGGGAGCGTCTCGAGTGAGGAGAGCATGGATCTGCCGCCGGGAGTGGCCCCCGGGAAATGCCAACTGGGGGTCGCCATCGTTGACCCGGCGACGAAGGAGCCGGCGGTGCGGCTCGCGATCACCGGACGCGGCGCAGACGGCTGGTATCCGGTCAGCAGCGTCGAGATGAAGTAGGGCAGCTCCGCGAGACGCCAGGCTCGATCTGTGGAGGCGGCGGCCGGAGTCGAACCGGCGAATAGAGGTTTTGCAGACCTCTGCCTTACCACTTGGCTACGCCGCCCAGAGCTGGAGCGGAAAACGGGATTCGAACCCGCGACCCACAGCTTGGGAAGCTGTTGCTCTACCAGCTGAGCTATTTCCGCCCTTATTCCACTGCTAGTCTAACACCTGGTTATTGGTTGTCAAGACATGGCAACGGGTGTGACCGCAGAGGCTGGGACGACCACCGTTGTCATTCTGAGCGAGCGCGCAGTGGCTAGGTCGGCACAGCCGACCGCCATGGCGGCAGTAGGACTAGCCACGCGAAGCGAAGAACCCCGCCGTTGGGTTGGCGCGGACGGCGAGGTCCCTTCGCCTTGCTCAGGGCAGGCTCTTCGCTGACGCTTAGGATGACAGCAGCGCGGTATTCGGCCGACCTAGGCAAAACGGTCACACCCCAACCGCGACGGCTCTGACCTCGAATCCTGTATTCGCAGGAGTCTGCCTGAGGCGGAGGGCGACGCCTCGGCACAGGAATGCGCCTCCTACCGGCTCGGCGCGCCGGCCTGCGGAGAGCGGCTCGCGCGCAGGCTGCGCAGGTAATGGATGATGTACCAGCGCCGCTCCAGCGGCACCGTGCTCTCCAGCACCGGCTCGTGACCAGAGCCCAGCACCATGGCGCGGGCGAGCGCGCCATCGGCGAGGCCCTGCATCTTGGGGGAGGTGAGATCAGTGGGCGCCGGCACGTAGCTCTGCCCGACCGGGCCCTCGCCTCTTCCGCTCTGGCCGTGGCACATCTGGCAGTAGTAGCCGTAGTAGATGCCGCCCAGCGAGATCGTCTCAGCGGTTGGCTTCACCGGATTCGCCAGGCGGGCTGCCTCCGCCTGGGTGAGGGGCAGCGGGTTCGGGCCCGCGAATGGCACCTGGTTGGCCGGCACCTCCGGCATCTCTTTCTCGAAGGGCTTGATCGAGGCCTGGTCCCGCATCCGCGGAGAGCAGGAGAAAGGTTGAGAGCTAACTCCGAATCCCACGAGCGCCAGCGCCGCCAGGGAGAGGACCCTCATTTCGCCTTCTTCCCCACCGTGGCCGGCGGCAGCCGGATCTGCTCGGGTGCGGTGGTAGAGGCGGAGGCTGGCTCCGTGCTCGAGTAAGATTGAGCCGGGATGAGCGGTGCGGAACGATAGGACCAGGCGCGCGGCCGGTCGCCCACTGCGCGCAGCATCAGCATCGCGTTGACCACCATCACCACCACCATCAGCGCGACCACCAGCCAGGCCACCAGCGTTCCCCGCGAGTCGTCTCCGGCACCCCCCTTGCGATGTTCAAGCTGCTGCGACAAGTCCCGTCTCCCGCTCAGTAGCTCACATGGCTCAGCCACATATAGAGGCTGTAGACGATGATGAAGATGAAGATCCCGACATAGATCAGCCAGAGAAACAGGGGAATGGGCCGGTTCGCCATCCGGATCTCGGCTGGGAACTCCTCTGTCTTTTCCTCCTGGTCGGAGAGGGCGCGCGCCCGGGAGGGCAGGTAGAACCCGAGGAACAGCGAGACCGCGATGCCCATCCCCAGCAGCACCATGATCAGCAGCCAACGCACCCAGAGCACCTCGAAGGCCTGCATGGCTCAGCTCCCCTCCGTCTTCTCAGGGGGCTCGGGGTCGCCTTCAGCTTCTTTGGGATGCTCGAGGGGGAGGTAACGGGCCCGCTCCTGATCCCGAAACTGGCCCGTGCGCACTGCCCAGAGGAAGAGCAGCGAGAAGATGGTGACGCCGACCACAGCGTAGAGGATCCACATGGTCAACAGCTCCACTAGCGTCCTCCCTTCTCGGGCCTGGGCGGGACATAGGGCAGCTGGGGATGGGCCGGGGTGATGTAGGCGGCGTCAATGCCCAAGGGCGCAACATGATAATCAGTATAGTCCACGAAGTTGGCTGCCACGAAGTTGGAGACGTCCCAGATCTTGGCCGACTCCAGGTCCTTCTTGAAATATGGCATGTCGGTTCCGGTGATGCCGTTCATCACCTGATAGTAGAGCAGGCCGCCGATGTACTTGCCCTGCGGCAGATTGCCCTTGAGGGTGGTGAAGTCCAGCGGCGGAGGCATGAGGTGAGGCGCGGCAATACCTTTGCCGTCGCCGACCGGGCCATGGCAGCCCACGCAGAAGATCTCGTATACCTCCTGCCCGCGGGCCAACGCGGCTTGATCCGGAGGATACGGGTTGGGCATGTTCAGCCACACCGCTGGTACTTCGGAGTGAAGCCAGCGCAAGTTGGCCACCGGACCCGCGCGATAGGCCGCCACCGCCCGCTTCTTCCAGTAGCTCTGGCGCGCCACCCGGTAGTCGGCATCCGCGCCGCCCAGGCTCTGCACGTAGTCGGTGAGCAACTGCACGTTTCCCCTCCCGAGGAACTCGAACCGGGGCATGAGCGAGAGCGGGCGGGTCGAGCGCGGATTCAGGAAATGGGCGAGGTGCCAGTCATCCGGATGCTCGCCTCCCTCCTGGGAGAGGTCGGGGCCGGTCCGCTCTGACCCCAGCAAGTGTGGCTGCTGCTGGTGGTAATCCCCGGCCTGAGCGATGCGGTCCGCGCCGACGCCCCAGTCCTGGGGCCGGACGTACTGGGAGTGGCAATAGGTGCAGCCATTGGCGATGAAGAGCAGGCGCCCCTTTTCCTCCCGCAGAGTGAGCGGCCGCCAGATCCTCGAGGGCTGCTTGGTGATGGTGGCGGTTGGCACCAGCACCACGGAGAAGAAGGCCGCCCAGACGATGGCAACGGAGCCGAAGATGAGAAGCGCAGGACTCATTCTCATGGCTGCAACCGCTCTCCGCGGGCCAGCGTCATGAGCACGTTGTAGAGCCCGATGAAGGCCCCGGTGACGATGAGCAGGCCGAAAGCGAGCCGCAGCCCCATGTAGGGCGCGATCAGCGGCAGCGCCCGGTAGACGGTCTCGCCATTCGCCCAGGCCCCTCCCTGGATCAGGCCGGCTATGGTGAGCACGCCGAAGAACCCGGAAACACCAACCAGCACCAGCCAGAACTGCAGATTGGCCAGGTTCATGCTGAACACGCGCCGCCCGGAGACCAGGGGCAGCACGTACCAGAGGCCACCCAGAGCGATCATGCCGGAGAACCCGAGCACCGCGATGTGGGCGTGCCCGATCACCCAGTTGTTGAAGTGGGTGTAGCGCTGGACCGAGGGCAGCGACTGCAGGGGCCCCTGAAGGCAGGTGATGAGGTACCAGAACGACCCTACGAACACGAACTTGCCGGGCACACTGCGGGTGAAGTTGCCCAGGTTGTCCTTCGTGGTCAGCCACAGGTTCACCAGCACTGTCATCACCGGGACCACCATGCCGATGCTGTCCACCACCGAGATGGTCTTCAGCCACGTGGGCACTGGGGCCTGGATGAGATGGTGAGTGCCGATGTGAGTGTAGAAGGCCAGCAGCGTCCAGAACCCGATGAGCGAGAGGGTGTGGCTGTAGAGAGGGGCCTGGGCTACCCGGGGGATGACATAGTAGGCGATGGCCAGGGCCAAAGGGGTAAGGAAGAGGCCGAAGATGTTATGCCCGTAGAACCAGAGCCATACCGCGTCCACCGTGCCAGTGAGTGCTCCGGTGGCAGGATGCCACATGACATTGCCCAGAGGGAACAAGAGCGTGGTCCAGAGGACACCGCCGCAGATATACCAGACCGAGACATAGAGCAGACTCTCCCGCCTCCGCAGCACCGTCATGATCAGCACGTAGAGGAGCAGCAGCAAAGCGCCCAGGAACAGCACCTTCACCGGGAAGACCAGCTCCGCGTATTCGCGGCCCTGCGTGAATCCCAGCGGCAGGGTGGCGACTGCGCCCACCAGCGCCAGGTTGTACAGCACCAAGGAAAGGTTGGCCACCCGCTGGCCGTAGAGCCGAGTGCGCAGCATCACCGGCACTATGTACAACCCCGCGCCGATGCTCATCAGGCCCACGAACCCGAAGAGCACCATGTTGGTGTGCGCCGGCCGCACCCGGCCGAATTCCAGGAAAGGGATGTTGCGAAGCACATCGGGCGAGAAGAGCTGAACCGCGCTCGCCAATCCCGCGAGCGTGGCCACGCACAGCCATACCGCGGAGGAAACGAGATACCTTCTCGCCGCACTATGCTCTTCGTTCGGCAGCAACTCCACTCGGCTTCCCTCGCCTAAGGTTCCCGGGCAGGAGACACACTCCTACCCTATAGACGCTCGCACAACGAAGTAACGGCTCGCCGGGCCCGTGCGCCCGTTCGAGCGTCTCCCGGCTGGGTTCCGCCATCACCTCGTTTGGCGAAACCCACTAGGTGCTCCGCGCGTTCACATGGCAGGAGCAAGCTCCTGCCCAACGGACATGGGTTGTAGGGCGGGCATGCCGACGCCCGCCACGCGGGGCGGAGGCATCGCCGCCGGCCCTTCCACGCTCGTTTTCCCGCGGCGGCGATGCGCCCTGCTCCATTCTCTGTCGCAGGATGCATGGCCGCACTACAAACGCTCACGGCAGCGAGCATGCAGAGATGGCTAGGTCGCTCGAAGCGACCGCTGGCTAAGCCCGCCTTCGGCGGGCCGCCATCCCGGCCTTCAGGCCTAGGGACACGGCAGCTGATAGCCCAGCCGCATGCCGCCCTACAGAACTCAATAGTGGCACGTCGTGCATGACACCGGAGTATCGTTCTTCCGGTGGCAGTCAATGCAAAACCCCATTTCCATCGGCATCGCCTGGATGATGCGATCCATCTGCTTCACATCCCCGTGGCACTGGCCACAGTCCACGTCCGCCGCGAGATGCATCTCGTGGTTGAAATGCGCGTAGTCCGGCAGATCGTAGACCCGGGTCCAGGGGACGGGCTGCCTCCGGTCGAAGTAGCCGTGCAGGTCGCGTATCGGCGCGAACTGGGTGATGATCACGTTGTGGCACAGCAAACACTTGCGTACCTCCGGCATCCCCGCGTTCTTCGACCGGTCGGCACCGTCGTGGCAGAACAGGCAGCTGATCTGCCTCACCCCGGCGTGGATGCGATGGCTGAAGGGCAGAGGCTGCTTGGGCCCCACCTGGTAGGGATAGGCGCCATAGTGTATCAACCAGGCTGCCACGGCAATGGCCGCGATTGACGACAATATCACTGCCCATCGCCGGGACCACGGGCGCTTGGCACTCACTGCCATTCCGCCCGCTCCTTCACCAGCTCCTCATCGAGCGGGCTGACCGCGGGATAACGCGCGAGAAACGGAGCGGCGGTCAGCACTAGCAGGCCCAGGAATCCCACTCCTATCAGCGGAACCAACACCGGAAAGCGCGTGTATTTCGGCGCCAGGGAGGGCGCCACCAGCATGTACCTCTCCAGCCATACCGACAGCAGCACCAGGGCCGCCACGCCGAAAAGCGCGCGGGTTCTCCTTCACCTCGCGAATCACCAGCAGCGCGAACACCCCGAGGTAGCAGGTGAACACCAGCACCCAGCAGATGGTCTGCCAGGGAGGGAAGTGGATGCGAGGCAGCACCCAACTGGTTTCCGGCGGCAGGTTCTCATACCAGATGGTCAGCGACTGGGCGAACATGAAGTAGGTCATCGCCATGGCGAAGGCCATCAGCAGGTTCCCCATGTCCTGCAGGCGCTGGCGGCCGATGAGAGACGCCACACCCAGCCAGCGGCGCAGCAGGAGGGTCGTGATGATCAACGCCGCCATCCCCGAGTAGAGCCCGCCGATCAGGTAGTACCAGCCGAAGAGGGTCCCGTACCACTGTGGCACCAGGGACATGGCCAGGTCCAGCCCGATGAGGCTGGCCACCACGGTATAGACGAAGGCCAGCATCACGCCCAGCACGGCGAGGCGGCGCTTCGTCCGTGGGAGATTCTCCTCGCGCTGCGAGGGCGAAGCCAGATCCTGGCGCAGATAGGTGCGGACATAGACCAGCCCGAGCGCGAAGAGGGCCAGCAGCCCGAGTCCGTCGCGCAGGAAGACGAAGGGCGCATTCAGCCAGATGGCCTGATCGCCGATGTCCATGTGCATCCAGGGCAGATAGTAGCGGCGGCCGACGAACAGCCCGACGAATATCAGCACGGAGACCCCGAGGAACCAGATCGCCGAGTGGCCCAGCCGGTTGGCCCACCCGCTCCAGGCGGTGCGGGCGAGGCGGAAGGCCACCGACCACATGAACGCACCCTGGGCGAGGCTGGTCCAGAACAGGAAGTTGATCAGCAGGGCCCGCCAGGCGGGGGCCGGATCGGGGGCGGTGAGGCCCAGTGCGAAGGAGGCCAGCCCGACTATGATGCCAAGCGCGGCCAGCAGGTAGAGCCAGGCCGGGACCCGGCGGACATGAGCTTCAGTTGTCGGCGGCCGATAGCTCATTGACTTCTCTGGCCCCGGCGTCGCGGAGGAGGGCAGCCACCCGCGCCGATTCGCTCGCGCCGCAGGTGACCGCGATCCCGAATTGGTCCTCGCCGAACCGAGGATCGTAGGCCGCCGTGGGCCGGCCCGGCCGCAGGCGGGCGAAGGCGATGATGGCGATAATCGCGGTGAGGCCGCCCAGGAGCACGGTCAGCTCGAAGCCGATCACACAGTAGGGCAGGATCGCGGCCGGCTGCTTTCCCCCAACGATGAGGCCATAGAGCAGGGCGCTGCCAATGCACATCCAGAAGCCGCCGATGCAACCCGTGATGGCTGCGACCAGCACCACGAATCGGACCGGGCTGCCGCGCCGGGGCAGCAGATGCTCCAGCTCTGGCAGAGCCACCGGTGAGTAGGCCGCGAAATCCCGCAGGCCTTCGGCCCGCAGACGCTTGAGCGCACCCACGAAGGAGGCCATCTCCGGGAATACCGAGAACACCCGAGCCTGGTCGCCCGCCGGCCATGCTTGCCCGCCGGCCGTGTGGCGGGTGGTGGGCTCGCTCATAGCGCCGCCTCCGCCGCCTCCCCCAGCCGGATCTCCTTGCTCTCCGCGATGGAAACCACCGGCAGGTGCTTGGAGAACAGGACGAACCAGAACAGGAACCAGCAGACGGAGGCGGCGGTGATGCTCACTTCCACCCAGGTGGGATTGTAGAAGCCCCAGACATTGGGCAGGAAATCGTGCGCGGTGGAGTTCACGATGATGACGAAGCGCTCCAGCCACATGCCGATGGTGACCGCCAGGGAGATGATGAAGAGGGGCCAGAGCCGGGTGCGGGCTTTCTTCCAGAAGAGGAAGTAGGGGGCCACGCAGTTGCAGGCGATGGTCCCCCAGTAGGCCCAGGCATAGGGGCCGAAGGCCCGCCAGGCGGAGAATTGCCGCTCGAACACATCCCGGCTGTACCAGGCGATAAACGGCTCCATGATGTAGGCATAGAGCAGAATGGTGCCGGTCACGATCATGAGCAAGGCGGCCTGCTCCAGGTGGCGGATGGTGATGACGTGCTCCAGCTTGAGGAACTTGCGAGCCGGAATGAGCAACAGGATCACCACCGCCAGGCCGGAGTGGATCGCCCCGGCGACGAAGTAGGGGGCGAAGATCGTGGTGTGCCACCCCGGCAGCAGAGACATGGCGAAGTCGAAGGAGACCACGCTGTGGACCGATATTACCAGAGGTGTGGCGAGGCACGCCAGGCACATGTAGCCTCTCAAGTAGTGGCGCCACTGATCGTGCTCGCCCCGCCATCCCAGAGCCAGCGCGCGGTACACGCGGTGGCGCCGCCCCGTGGAGGCGTCGCGCGCCGCGGCCAGATCGGGGATCATGCCCGCGTACCAGAAAATGGTGCTGATGATGAGATAGGTGGTCACGGCCACCACGTCCCACACCAGGGGAGACTTGAAGTTGGGCCAGAGATGGCGCTGATTGGGATAAGGCAGGATGAACCAGAACACCCAGACCCGGCCCAAGTGGATCAACGGGAAGAGCCCGGCGGTCATCACCGCGAACACGGTCATCGCCTCTGCGCTGCGGTAGATGGCCGAGCGCCAGCGGATGCGGAAGAGGTAGAGGATGGCCGAGATCAGCGTGCCGGCGTGGCCGATCCCAATCCAGAACACGAAGTTGACGATGTAGGTGGCCCAGCCGATGGGGTGGCTGATGCCGGCCACCCCCATGCCCCGACAGATCTGGAAGCCCCAGCTGAACGCGCCCCACACGATGCCGAGAAAGAGCAGCGCCACCCCGGCCCAGTAGACTCGGGAGGGCCTGGAGAGCAGCGCGCGCAGGACTGATTGGTTGTAGTCGCGCAGGGCCAGCTCGGCGGTCATGTTGGCTCCGAGTCGTTAACCACCCGCTTCAGGTAGATCACCGCGGGCTTCGTGTTCAGGTGCGAGAGCACCTGGAAGCGGCGGGGGTTGGCCTGCACCAACCGCGAGATCCGGGAATTCGGGTCCATGAGATCACCGAACACGAAGACCTGGGCTGGGCAGGTCTGAACGCAGGCCGGCGTGATCTCTCCATCGCGCAGGGGCCGCGCTTCCTTCTTGGCGCGGGCCTCCGCCTCATCTATCCGCTGGACGCAGAAAGTGCACTTCTCCATCACTCCCCGGCAGCGGACGCTAACATCCGGGTTGAGCTGCCAGGTCAGCGCCGCCGGCCAGTCGTAGTTGCGCCAGTTGAACCGGCGCACCTTGTAGGGGCAGTTGTTGTTGCAGTACCGGGTCCCGATGCAGCGATTGTACACCTGAGCATTCAGCCCCTCATCGGTGTGGTGGGCTGCGAAGACAGGGCAGACCGGCTCGCAGGGCGCGGCATCGCAGTGCTGGCAGAGCATGGGCAGGAAAAGCGCGGGGGTCTGGGGCGATTCCCATTGGTAGTAGCGATCTATCCGCAACCAGGACATCTCCCGCCCCTGGGACACCCACCTCTTGCCCACCACCGCGACGTTGTTCTCCGCATAGCAGGCGGCCACGCAGGCCTCGCAGCCGACGCAGCGGCCGAGATCTACCGCCATCGCCCAGCGGTGGCTGGGATAGGAATGTGGAGGATAGATGTCGGTCGCCGGGGAGTAGCCCTTGGGCAGAGGCCAGAACAGCTCCTTGGGCCGCTGCTGGGGCAGCTTCGACAGCATCACCGCCTCCACGATGGCGCGGTCATGCTGCGCGGTGCTGCCGATGGCGCGCACCACCGCCTCCGCTGCCCGCTGTGGCGTGACGTATACCTCGGGGAATGGGCCAATCCCGGAAAGCTGCTCTGACAGCAGTTGAAAGGCATTCGCTCCTCTATCCGCAGCATAGCGGCCATAGGCGGCGTGTCCCTGTCCGAATTGCAGGCTGACCGTGTCCGGGGCCAGCCCTGGGTAGACAAGGGCCGGAGCCACGATGCTTCCGGCGGCCGTACTTAGCTCCAGTATCTGCCCCGCCTCCACCCCCAACCGATGCGACCGACGCCCGACCCGCCCCATCTCGATTCCCAGCCTGTGGGCGGTCTGGGGATTCACCTCCACCCACGAGCCCCAGACGCCGAGGCTGACCACATCGGGGGTTTCCTGGAGCCAGCGCTTGTTCGCCCCCCGGCCGTCGAAGAGGAAAGCTGACGGATGGGCCCAGAGCGCCAGGCCCGTGGCCGCCTGAGGCACAGAAAAGCTCACCCGCGCTGCGCCGTTCGCCCGGAGCGCGGCCGGGGCGGACCGGGATTCCCGCCAGTGTCCCCCCCGCTTCATGGCCTGCTGCCAGAACTCATCACGCGAGGCTCCCGGTTCCACCTCCTCCGCCCGTCGGGCCCAACGCTCTCGCAGGTAATCGTAGAAGCTGCTTATCGGTCGGCCGCGCGGAGAAGCGGCCCCGGGCTCTGCCTGCAAGTCCGCGGCTGCGGCGTTCGCCAAGGCCAGCAAGATATCCCCGGCGGATTGCGTCTGATGCCTGGTGCCCATCACAGGCTGCATCAGGTTGGCGACCCCGGTTTCCGGCTCGTAGTCTCCCCACGATTCCAGCGGCGTGTCGGCAGGCAGGACCCAGGAGGCTAGGGCCGCAGTCTCATCGGGGAAGGCGGATAGGCTGACCACCGTCGGCACCGCCTTCAGCGCTTCGGCAAAGCGCAGCCCTGGCGGCAGCGAGTACGCGGGATTGGCCCCGATGATCACCAGCACCTCCACTTGTCCGCTGCTGACCTCGCTGACGAAATCCGAGATCTCCAATGTGCGGGCGGTCTTCCCCAGAGCATGGCTGCGGCTGAAGTCAACAGCCGAAGTCTGGGCGGCGAGGTTGAGCAGGTTCGCCGCCAAGGCCGCCTCGATGGCCGCGCGGCCGCCGGGCAGTGGCAGCCCGGCCAACGCCAGCGGCGTCTTCGCCCGGCCGAACTGGCGAGCGAGTGACCTGATCTTCTCAGCGGAAATGCCGATGCGTTGGCTCGCCTGCTCCGGGGTCAACTCGGGAACGCCCGCCGGCAGGCGGCCCTTGGCCAGGCCTTCCGAAGCCATCGCCTGGATCATCGCCAGCGCCAGCCAGCGCTCGTCTCCCGGCTTGACGAGTAGGTACTCGTCCGCGTTGCACGCGGTCATAGACACTCGCGGCCCGACATAGACGAACTTGCCCATGTTCCCGTTCTTCGGCACGCGGGTTTCCGCAAACCGGCGAATCCACTTCACCGGAGAGATCCAAGTCTCGAGGAAGTCGGCCGCAAAAGAGATGAGGAAGTCGCAGCGATCGAGGTGGTAGTCGGGGATGGCCTCTCGGCCGAACACCAGGCGGTTGGCCTCTCGCAAGGGCTCGTAGTTGAAGGGCTCATAGACCAGATAGCGCTCCGAACCGAAGGCCTTCAGCCACTCCCCGATCAGCGCCGTCAGGCTGCCGGACTGCAGGTCGGATATCACCGCCACGCGCCCGGTTCCCCGAAGAGGAGCGAGTATCCGGCCGATCTCGGCCAGCGCAACCTGCCACTCCACCTTGGCCTCTCGGCCTCTCTCGCGCCTGATGGGCGCACGAATCCGGTCCGGGTCGTAGAGCCCCTGGAGAGCCGCCTGGCCCCGCGCGCAGAGCGTCCCCGCGTTGATGGGATGGAGCGGGTTGCCCTCGGCCTTAGTAGCCCGGGCTTCTCGGTTTCTGATGATCTGCCCGCAGCCCGCCGGACACTCCCGACAGCTCGTGGCATACCAGGTCGAGACTCCCGGCACGAGCTGATCGGCCGGCACCAGGAATGGGATGAGCTTGTTGAACTGAAGCGGCTCGGCCCAGAAGCCAATGGTGGTGCCGCCAATCACCAGTTTCAGGAAATCGCGACGCTGCATGCGGAGCACTTGCCCATGGTTGATGTTCGGGACGCCATCTTTGCCCAGACGCACGGTAATCCTCTGACACCGCGCGGTCAGCGCGCTATATTGCAACAAGGCAGCGCCAGAGCCGCAGGAAGTCGGCCGCGGCGACGACGAATCCAGCTTGAGACCACGCTTCATAGGTGCTAGTGGGAATGGCAAGCTTGACCTACCTCTGGCTAGGAATCATCGCCGGCCTGGCAGCAACTCCGCACTGCGCGGGCATGTGCGGCGCCTTTCCTATCCACCTCTCCCGCACCGCCGGCCGGGGAAGTCCGCTGGTGCGCCAGCTGCTCTACCTGGCTGGCAAGACGCTCACCTATGCCTTCTTCGGCGCGCTCGCCGGGCTAGCGGGACACCTGGTAGTGGAGAGCCGGTTGGTCTCCTATTCCCAGCAGGTGCTCTCTTACCTGGTGGGCGCGGCTATGATCGTCTTCGGCCTCGCCATGCTGGGGATCTCTCCCTCGGTGCGCCTTGCGCTCGGCAGCCGCCAGGAGTGGCGTTTCCCATGGCAGCTTCTCGGCGCTTTCTTCAATTCGCCCAGCCCAAGCGCAAGCTTCTTGCTGGGCGTGGGAACCGGGTTCCTCCCCTGCCCTATCACCCTTGCTTTGGTGGCGGCCTCCGCGGCCAGCCATTCCGTGGCTCTCGGCATGCTCACCATGGTCGGGCTCGGCGTCGGCACGTCCGCGGTCCTGCTCGGCATTGGCCTCTCGGGCACACTGGTGGACAGGCGGGTGCGCCGCATTGGGCTGCGCGGCGCCGGGGCGATCGTGGTCCTGATCGGCGTGATCGTCATGCTCCGCCCTACCGGGGTGCTATGCCGCCTCCTGCCCCATCCGGGAGGGTTTGCCACGCTGCTCACGACTGATCGTCAGGAGAGCCCGTGACCCGCGCCCTATGCCATCACTGCGGCCTGCCGGTGGGGGCGCTCAACTACCGAGGCCAGGAACACCCGTTCTGCTGCTATGGCTGCTACCTGGCCTGGCGGATCGTGGGAGAGCAGGGGCAGGCCGGCCCCTTCAGCGGCATCCTCGCCCGTCTCGGCATCGCGGGGGTGTTGGCGATGAACGTGATGATGGTCAGCCTCCTGCTCTACTCCGACTCGCTGGCGGGGATCGGCAGTGAGGCGATCAGGGTCTTCCGCTGGGTGCTGCTTGGGCTTTCTCTCCCCGTGCTGGCGATGCTGAGCCCGCCCTTCTTGCGAGGCGCGGTCCGAGACTTGCGCCAAGGCCAACCCCGAATGGACACCTTGATCGCGGTGGGCGCACTGGCCAGCTTCGGTGTCAGCGCGGCGCACGTGATAGAGAACCGCGGCTACATCTACTTCGATACCGCCGCCATGCTGCTGGTGCTGGTCACCGTCGGCCGCCTGCTGGAGGCCTCGGCCCGAGTCGAGGCCTCGCGTGCGCTGCAGGAACTGGTCCAACTGAAGCCCCCGATGGCGCGTCTGATCGGTCAGGGCGGTGACCAGGAGATACCGGTCGAGCAGGTCCGTGTCGGGGATCGAGTGCGAGTCCGGCCCGGCGAGCTGGTGCCGGCGGACGGCGTCATCAGAGCCGGGGCGTCCTCGGTGCACGAGGCCGCGCTGACCGGGGAGTTCCACCCCCGTCCGTGCCAACCGGGGGACCGGGTTTTCGGCGGCAGCGCCAACGGCGAGGGCGAGATCATCCTGGAGGCCACTGCGGTCGGTGAAGGGACCCTGCTGGACCAGATCGCACGGCTGGTGAGGGAAGCCCAGGCCCGGCGCGCCCCGGCCGAGCGCCTGGCCGATCGCGCTGCCAGTGTCTTCGTGCCGCTGGTCTTCCTCATCGCCTCCGGGGCGTTGGGCTATTGGCTGTGGCAGGGAGATGCGGCGAAGGGCGGCATGAGCGCGCTGGCGGTGCTGGTGGTGGCCTGTCCCTGCGCCCTGGGTCTGGCCACCCCCCTGGCCATCTGCGTCGCCATCGCCCGCGCCGCCCGCGAGGGAGTGCTGGTGCGGGCCGGCGAGGCCCTGGAGAAACTGTCCCGCGTCAGCACGGTGATCTTCGACAAGACCGGAACCTTGAGCGAGGGACTCCCTACGCTACGAGAGATCGCCTGCTGCCCAGCCGCGGCCTGCCGCCAGGATGAGGCGCTGGCCTGGCTGGCCTCCCTGGAGGGGGCGAGCGAGCATATCGTCGCCAGGAGCATTGTGAGCGCGGCCACCAACCGCGGCCTGGCGCTCGGCACAACCGAGGGGTTCCGCGCTTTCCCCGGCCAGGGCGCGCAGGGCCGGGTAGTGATGAACGGAACTCCTAGAGAGCTATGGGCCGGCACCCCGGCATTCCTCGAACAGCACGGCATTGACATCTCCTGCGCCGAAGCTCTGTCTGATCCTGAGCCCGCAGACACACTGGTCTTCGTTGCCTGGGAGGGGCGGGCGCGAGCGCGGGCGCGGCTGTCTGATAGCCCCCGGCCGGAGGCGGCCCAGGCCGTCCGCGAGCTCCAGCAGCAGCGCCTCGCGGTCATGATGCTCTCCGGCGATCGCCAGTCGGCGGCCGGCCATTTCGGCAGGGCCATCGGGATTGCTGAAGTGAAAGCCGAACGCAATCCGGCAGAGAAGATCGCGGAGGTGCGCGCCCAGAAGGAGCGCGGGCGCGTGGTGGCGGTGGTGGGCGATGGCATCAATGACGCGCCGGCCTTGGCCGAGGCCGATGTCGGTATCGCCATGGGCGGCGGCACTGATCTGGCGAGGGAAGTCGGCGATGTCACACTGCTGCGAGATCGCCTGCTGCTCATCCCCTGGTCGCTCAAGCTGGCGCGCAGCACCTACCGCGTGATCCGCCAGAATCTGCTGTGGGCATTCGGCTACAATCTGGCCGCCATCGGCCTCGCCTTCTTCGGCTATCTCCACCCCTTGATCGCGGCCCTCGCCATGCTGGGCAGCAGCTTGTTCGTGATCAGGAATTCGCTGGGATTAGCGCGGCAACCAGGCGGCTCACCTGAGTTGCGGCCGCAAGAGGCCTGACCTCACCCGCCGCCCGTCTGCTTGCTCTTGCCGGCGATGGTGGCCATCAGGGTATCGAAGGAGTCGGCGAATAGCTTGACGCCATCGGTCGTGAGCTGTTCCGTGATGGCGTCGAGGCTGATGCCCAGCTCCTTCAGCCGCGCGAGCTGGGCCTTCGCCTCGCCCAATCCTCTTTCCAGGGTGAGTGCGACCTTGCCGTGATCCAAGAAGGCCTCGAGAGTGGCTGGCGGCACCGTGTTTACCGTGTGCGGCCCGATCAGCTCGTCCACGTAGAGCGTATCCGGGTACTTGGGGTTCTTGGTGCTGGTGCTCGCCCACAGCGGCCTCTGCACCCGCGCGCCCGGCTCGCCAGCTTGTCCCAGCGAGGCCCGCGGAAGATCTCCCGGAACCTGGCATAGGCGACCTTGGCGTTGGCGATGGCGAGCTTGCCCAGCAGCTCGGTGTTCCCGCGCTGCTCCAGCTCCTTGTCCGCCATGGTGTCCACTCGACTCACGAAGAAAGAGGCCACCGAGGCCACCCGCGAGATGTCCTTCCCCTCCGCCAGCCGCTTCTCCAGGCCCTTGATATAGGCCTCGGCCGAGGCCTCGTACATCGCCAGCGAGAAGAGGAGCGTGACGTTGACGTTCACCGCATGCGCGATCAGCTCCTCGATCGCCGGGATGCCTTCCTTCGTGCCAGGCACCTTGATGAAGACATTCGGCCGGCCGAGCTTGGCGAACAGATCCTTGGCGCTGGCGACCGTCCCGGCCGTATCGTAGGCTAAGGCGGGGCTTACTTCCAGGCTGACATAGCCATCGCCGGTGGCGTCATGAACGGGCCGGAGGACGTCAGCCGCGCGGCCGATGTCCTCCAGCACCAGGGCCTCATAGATCTTCTCGGGGGATCTGCCCTCCTTGGCGAAGCGAGCCAGATCCTGGTCGTAGTCGCTGCTGCTGTCAACCGCCTTCTCCAGAATGCTCGGGTTCGAGGTAACCCCGCGCACGCCGCGGTTGATCCAGCCCTGCAGCTCGCCGCCCACTACGAAGGAGCGGCGGATATAGTCCAGCCAGACTGCTTGCCCCAGATCGGATAGTTCCTTGATGGTGGCCATCGTCTTTCTCCCTTACTTGCCTTTCGCCACAGGCAATCTACCCCGACGCCGCGCCGCCTCCTGTACCCGACGGGCCACAGCGTCGCGCCAGCGTCTTCGGGAAGGCTCAAACCTTTGCGGGCCCCCGGCAGAGGGGCTTCGGCCGAGGGCTGGCGAATAGACCATCGGCGAAACTGCTCTGGTGAGGAAAGGAACCTGTCTGATGGAGATTCAGCTCGGCTGCCTCAACCGCCCCTGGTATGAGTTCACCCTGGAGGAGGCCCTGTCGGGGATTGCCGGGGCCGGCTACCAGACTGTCGGCTTCACCGGCCAGCAAGGCCGCCCAGTGTTCTCGGCGGATTCCACGGACGAAGATATCGCCCAACTCAAGTCCCTGCTCCAGCGCCACCGACTCAAGCCCCAGGTAGTGATCAGCCAGCCCGACCTGGGCCTGGAGGCCGACGAGGCAGTCTATCGTTTCCAGCGCGAGATCGAGCGGGCACAGCGGCTCGGCCTGCGGTACTTCATCCTCTGTGGCACGGCCGAGGAGAGCAAGTACGAGCAGTGGTACTCGCTGGTGGAGCGGTGCCTCGACTACGCCGGCGAGCACGGCATCACTCTCCTGCTCAAGCCCCACGGCGGCATCAGCGCCCGGAGCGGTGACCTCCTGCGTGCCGCGCGGCGGCTCTCTCATTCCAGCTTTGGCCTGTGCTACGATCCGGGCAATATCTATTACTACACCGGCGAAAAGGCGGAAGAGGACCTGCCGGCGGTGGCGAAACAGGTCCGGGCGATGTGCATCAAAGACGAGCGAGGCGGCAGGCACGGCGAGGTCATGATCACACCGGGCACCGGGCTGGTGGACTTCCACCGCATCTTCTCCCTCCTGGGCGAGGCCGGGTTCCGAGGCCCGTGTTGGGTTGAGTGCGTGGGAGGGAAGACGGTGGCCGAGATCAACTCCGAGGCCAAGAAGACCTATCAGTTCGTCACGGAAACCGTGGCGGGCCTCGCGTAGGGACGTGATTCATCACGCCCGCGCTCAGGGCGCCATGAACTGCGCCCCTACCTACTGAGCTTCGCTCAAAGAAGTAAGGGGGCGAAGCTCAGGCAACTGCTCAGACGGGCCCAGAGCGGCGTTCGCACATTACTTCTTTGTGCGAACGCCATTAGCCGCTGCAGCCGATGAGAGGAGCAAAGAACATGGAGTGGCAGCGCTGGAGTCAGCAGTTGGCAGACGCGCTCGCCCTGAAAGCGGCGCCGATTGCGATCAGCTATACCGATGCCGCACCCAAGCGGGCCTCTGATGGGAAATGCCGCGCCTGCACTGCGCTGCTTCAGGCCGCGCAGGGCCAAGTGCTCGACCTCACGCCCGAGAACTCGACCTGTCCCGGGGGCTCCCAGTACCTGGGGCTGCGGGCGCAGGATCCGGCCCACGCCCGGGCCCTGCGAGGCTTTCTCATCAATGGCGAGAAGCTCCTCGGCTCCTGCGTCGCCATCCATCGCATGATGGCCCTCACCCCGGCCAAGCCGCCTTTCGGGGCGGCCGATCATGTCATCTCTCGCCGCTGGCCAGCGCGGAGTTTCGACCCGATGTCGCCGTCTTCGTAGTGAACGCCTGGCAGGCCGCCCGGCTGGTGAACCTCGCGGTGTTCGAGACTGGCGAGCCCATGGAATGCGACCCCAGCGGATCGCTCTGCCGCGCCGTGATCGCCTACCCACTGATCACCAACCGGGTCAATGTCAGCTTCGGCGATGTCACCGCGCGCCGGAGCGAGAAGATGGGGGAGAATGAGCTGTTTGTCACCCTCCCCTTCACTCATCTCCGCTCGGTGGTGGAGAGCCTGGACAAGTGCAGCGCGGGCACGGCCAAGTCGGAGCTGCCTCCGGCCATGCGGCGCGTGATGGAGGAATCGGGCGGGGAGGCGCTGGAGTTCTGACGCGAAAGCAGAGCGGGTGGCCGATCTGCCTTGCCTGCCCTACCGATAGGCGCGGATGATCGAGTTCACGGCCACCCACACCCCGGAGCTGACCATGTCGCCCACGATCAGCCCGATGGCCAGCGGCATCGTCCGCCGATAGAGCCGGAGGCCGCCGTAGCGGATGGTCAGAGTCTTCCACACCCAGCCCACAAAGAGCGGCATCCAGAACCAGTGCATCCCCCAGCAGTTGGCCGCAAGGTAGCCGATGGGGTGGAGCGGCCACCACCAGAAGCGCAGCCGCAGCACCCCCAGTAGGATCGCCACCACCGCCCCCACCCCGATCCCCATGGTGCCGTCGAGGTCGAACTTGGAGGGATTGGCCACCATCCCGTAGATGCGCTCGCCCACATAGCCCAGCTGTGACCCGAGCCAACCGGAAGTCGAGGCGCGGATGTTGAAGAATCCGTAGTGGTACATCCCGGTCAGCACCACATAGATGCCAATCGCCACCGAAAACACGAACCCGGCCAGCATGGCGGCCAGCAGCGGCCGGGAGGGCACGCGGGCCGCGTCCGCGATCTTGAGGGACTCCAACGCGTTGCCAGTGCAGACCTCGAAGGATTCGCCGAAGCCGGGGAAGTAGGTCCAGCGCAAGCCGATCAGCACCACCGCCTCGCCGGGCCGCAGCACCGCGCTCCCGAATGGCACCACGATGAAATCCTCCGCGCCCAGCGGGAACGGCAGGAATCCCAGGCCGGTCTCGGCCCGCAGGCGAGCCCACATCACGTAATAGGCCACCACGATGGTGACCAGGACCAGGCCCACGATCAACCGCGCGCCGGCCAGCCAGCAGAAGTAGATGAGAAACCCGAAGGAGAGCAGGAAGCCGAGGAAGATCCAGCGATAGGCGAGTGGTTCGTCCAGCTCGCGGGGTCCGGATCGGCGGGCGAAGGTAGTCCGCCAGCTCCGAGCCAGGTGCCGCCGCCCGGTCCACAGCGCCCAGGCCCCGAGCGCCAGCACCGTTCCTCCTCCCTGGTAATAGGGCGCGGGGAAGGTGCTGCTGTACCATTCCTCCGGGGCCTGCGGAGTGGCGCCCGCCGCGATCGCGGTCACCGTGAGGGCCACCCGGATGAACCAGAAAAGCCAGCAAGAGAACGAGAGCTCCTTCGGGATGAGAAAGGCAAGGGCGATCATCCAGAAATCGAGGATGAGGTCTATCTGCCCCAACCCGGCCCACGGCCCGGTGGCCTGCCGCGCCATCAGCATCTTACCGCTGATCGGGATGGAAGGAATAGCGGGGAACAAGCCTGACAGGCCGTTGATCAGGCCAATCGCCATCGGGATCAGAAACCCAATCCAGAAGCCCCAGGCCAGAGGCAGACGGGCCGAGTCGCCGCGCCCCCCCGGCTCAGAGACCATCTCCAGCGGCACCTGAGCTAACGGGAAGCTCAGCCGCTCATGAGTGATCCATTGACGCCGGAAAAGCAGCACCAGGCACAGGGTGCAGAGAAACAGCGCTACCAGGAAGAGCGACCAGGCCGCGAGAGGCGTTGACCACAGCCCCCAGGGCACGGCGGCCTGACCCTGGAAATAGTTCTCTACCGCGGTGACATCAGTGGGCCCGAACCAGGCGGGGATGAACTGGAAGTAGGTGGTCACCCAGAGCGGGATGGCGCGCGCCAGGTACTGCTGGATGATGTTGTAGGGCAGCATCCAGGCCAAGATGCCATGGGTGACCAGAGGGCCGCCGACGATCACGATGCTGTAGATGGTCAGCAGCTCGCGGCGGGTAAGCCGGCCGAGTCGCAGCTTTGGCAGCGCCGGGTTGATCGCGGTCAGCAGGAAGAGAATCACCAGCGGCGCCATCGCCGGCACCCCGGAGGCGAACATGTAGGTGGCGCCGTAGACGAGCTCGCCGTAGAAGGCGGCGGGAGCGATCAGGGTGAGCAGGACGAAGGCGATCACCAGCGCCCGCAGGCTGATGCCTCTGTCGCCGCTTTGCCTTCGTCCACTCATCAAGGTCAGCTCACGCTGGCTGTAGTCGTTGCTCAGTCACCGGCCCTCGACGCGCCTCCTTCGGTGCGCGTCGCGCGCTGTCCTGCGGATGCCGCTGGGCAGGGGAAACCGGCGGCAAGCCAGAAGACCCCGGCAGTTCGCGATGGCTGGGAGGGTGCGGATGAAGATCACTCGGGTCGAGCCGATTCACGTGGGATGGAACCTGCTGGTCCGCGTGCATACCGATGAGGGCATCACCGGCTACGGCGAGTGCAGCCCCATGAACAACCGGCTGGTGGCCGCGCATCTCGAGCATGCGCTCGGCTCCTTGGCCCTGGGCCGCGATCCCTTCGATGTGGAGGCGATGGTCGAGCGCATGCTGATCGAGACCTACAAGGTCGCCGGCCAGAGCATGGCGATGGCGCTGAGCGGGATCGAGATCGCGTGCTGGGACATCCTGGGCAAGGCGCTGGGCCAGCCCATCTACAAGCTGTTGGGCGGGGCCTACCGCAAGCGCATCCGCATGTACGCCTCCAGCATGAGCCGTAAGATCACGCCATTAGAGGAAGCCAAGCGCCTCGCCGGCCTGGTCGAGAAGCACGGATTCACCGCGGTCAAGATCAGGGTGGGCAGCGTCTTCGGCTTCGATCAGGACGCCTGGCCAGGCCGCTCGGTCGAGCTGGTGAAGGAAGTGAGGGCCGCGCTCGGAGAGGAGGTCGAGATCATGGTGGACGGCAATAGCTGCTACTCGGCCCCCCGGGCGATTCAGCTTGGCCGCGAGCTGGAGCGCTATCACGTGTTTCACTTCGAGGAGCCCTGCCCTTATTGGGATCTCGCCTCCACCGCCAAGGTGGCGAAGGCGCTCGACCTGCCGGTCGCCGGCGGCGAGCAGGACTGGGACCTGCGGCGCTTCAGGGAGATGCTGGAGCTGGACGCCGTGGACATTGTCCAGCCGGATGTGATCAAGGCCGGCGGTTTCCTGGTGTGCAAGAAGATCGCGGCGGTGGCGGAGGCCTTCGGGGCGGTGTGCACCCCGCATCAGACCCAGCCCCTGGGTACTGTCGTCAACCTCCACTTCGCGGCCAGCACCCCCAACTGCCGCTACTCCCAAGAGTACAACATCGAGTCCCACCCCTTGCGCGATTCCCTCTTCACCGAGCCGGTGCTGGAGATCAAGGACGGACATCTCACCGTCCCGGAGGGGCCCGGGTTGGGCGTGGAGATCAACGAAGAGACGCTGCGCGCCTCAGCCGCAGGCGCAGGATAGCCTGATCCCGCCCGAAGCAGTAGCAGGCTAGCCTGCCGGCCGGCTAACAAGCCGGAAGGCTGGCGGCGGCCACTGCCTGGCCGACGCGACGGCTGGACTCGTCCGGGAGGTGGACAGAGATCGTGCCGACCAGTTCCGGGAACTCCGCGTTCAGCACCTCCTGGGCCTTCCGCAGGATGATGGCACCCCCCTCCCCCGAAGTCACCCGGCCCATGATCAGGACATGGTTCAGGTCATAGATATCGGCGTAGTAGGCGGTGCCGTATCCCAGGTAGCAGCCGATGCTCTCGAAGATCCTCCTCGCCCGGTCATCTCCCTTCGCCATCAACGCCTGCACCGATTCCAGCATCTGGGCCGGGGTCTGGTGCTCATCGAGCACGATGCCGGCGGCCGGCGCCAGCCGGACCACCGCGTTCTGGCAGAAGTACTGCACCCCGCACCCTCGGTCGCCGGACCACTCATCCATCGGCGCCTTGGGGTGGAAGTCCACCGGCACGAAGGCCAGCTCGTTCAGCCATCTGGTGATATTGCCCTCCCGATCCACATAGCCGCCGGCCTCGCTCGAGCCCAGAGCGATCCCCAGCACCGCGTTGGCGTTCAGGGTCATGGAGCCGGCTAACGCCGTCACTTCGCCATCGTTGACCACCTCGAGGGGAACCCCCCATTCTTTCTGCATGTCGAGGAACAGATTCTTCACCCTCCGATCGAACAGGTCGCGCGGGACCCCCCGGAACAGCGAGGCCACCATCACCCGGTTGTTGATGTAGACCCCAGCCGCGCTGCCCCCGATGGCGTCCACCCGCGGCATGCGGGCGGCCGCCCGGTGCAGTCCCGACATGATCTCGTGATAGTGGTAAGCGGGGTCGCTCTGATTCCGCGGGTCCCATACCACCTCTTCGCTGAAGATCGCCTCCCCCTCCACCACCGCGGTCACTTTGCGGTCGCTCGCGCCCAGGTCGAAGCCGATACGGTAGCCGTCGAGATGGCGCCCCAGGGCCACCGACTCCTCCCGCTGCTCCGGAACCCTCTCGGCCGCCGTGATCTCGACCACGAACGGGTGCTCATAGACTCCGGCCATGAAGTCAACGTCAAAGGCCCGCGCTCCCTGGGGCGAGTAGACCCGGCGGATGTGCTCACCCACCTCCCTGGGCCCCCCGATGATCACCCGGTGGCCGCCGCGCTGCCAGAGCAGCGTCTTGACCAGGCGCTCGACGTACTCCAGGCCCATCGCGCCCAGCTGATGGCTCGCCGGCAGCACTCTGGTTCTGAATACAGAGACTGAGCCGTCACCCCGGGCGATGCCGATCACGAGAGGAACGGCCTTACCAGTCGCCTCCGCCGCCTTCAGGAAGGCGTGGTTCGCCAACACCCCGGGGCGGAAGGCCGGGTCGAGAGGGGGAGCAACTCGCGCCTCGATGTCAGAGAACATAGCGCGCACCACCTTGTAGCCTTGATCTTCTCTCATCAGAAGCCCCGGAGGGCCTCGATCCCTTCGCGACGCATGCAGTCATTCTCCGTCCGGCAGGCCGTCTCCTGTGGGAGCCGTCGGCGGAGTTCGGCGCGACCCGGGTCGGCCCCCGGAGCTACAGGCCGCGCCGCGGCGCTGTGTGAAGCCCGGAAAGGGGCGCGGACGGCGAGCAAGACTATCCGCCCCGCTTCCGAGCGAGCAGCCGCCAGTGCCAGTGGCTTCGCTCGCCTTCTCTGTACTCGTGCTCGACGAGGGACTCGATCTCGTACCCGCTGAGGAGACCGCGTATCTCCTCCTCTGTGCAGTAGTGGTGGGGAATGGGTCCTTTCCGATGGTTCTCATCCACCCAGGTGCCGGGGCCAATCTCGCGACCCAGGCCGCAGCACCAGTGTCGAGTAGAGGGGGTGGCCCACACCAACAGCCCGTCCGCAGCCAGCTTACGGGTGGCCAGGCCGATGATCCGGCGGAGCATAGGACCGTCAACATGATGGATGGAATGCGACGCCACGATGCCATCGAAGTAGCTGTCCGGGAAAGGGATCTCGGACATCTCCACCGCCACCACCGCCGCGCCCAGTCCGGCCTTCGCCAGGTTCTCTCGGCAGGCCGCCAGGGCCGTGGGCGCGTTGTCGGTGCCTGTAACCTCGCACCCGCGCGCAGCAAGGCAGACAGTGTGGCGGCCCAGGCCGCAGCCGATATCCAGCACCCGGGCGCCCGGCGCGAGGTGGTCGGCCATTACCGTGACCTGGGGCAGAGGGGGGAATTCCTCCCACAGCTTCACCACTTCGGGGTCCTGCCACAGCTTCTCCCAGCCGTCATAGCTCCACCGCCTCTGGCTTGCGCGCCACCACGATCATGCGGCGCAAGGGTGCGCCTTGACCTTCGTGAGGCAGGCCTTGCTTCAGGCGTGCGATAACTACGGGCGACAGCAGAGGGCCGCCCCTACGAACCGAACGCTGGACAGTCACAGGTGGTGCTGGCTTGCGCACACTGCGACCGTATCGGGGTGGGCCTCGCCTCAAGCGGAGCGGAACTCCGCCGGCATCTTCTCGTGCAGGCAGAGCCACTCCGGCCTGCCCGCGGCGGCGTACACCTCCCGGGCGGCGGCGAGGTCGAACTGTTTCCCCGGCGCGAGCAGACAAAGCCGGCCCGGCGCAATCAGGGACACCGCCGCCAGCAGGTCACCGATGTTGCGAAGGGCCGGGATCAACAGGTGATCGCCGAAGTCCTGGTCGCCGGCGAGCCGGCAGGCGGCCATGTCCACTATCGTCCGGTGCACAAACGAGGCCTGCGTCCGCGCCAGCAGACACCACGCGCCAGCACACCCCAGACCGATCAGATCAACCCTATTCACCGTGCGCAGAGAGCGCAGGTATCCCAGCCCGGTCAGAATATCCTGGATGCGGTTCGCGTCATCCGAGCGGTTATAGGTCAGATAGTGATGTATCTCGGCCGCCTGCTGTGCTCGCCGGAGCGGAATCCGAGCCTCGCCTATCCCCCAGGGGTCAATGAGCAACAGCGTCTGCCCCTTTCCCAGGAGCTTAGCCACCAGGGGGTGTAGGGTCTTGCCCGGGTGGAACAGGGCCTCCTTCCCCCGGTGCGAGACTATCAGCGTCGCCGCCGGCTTCCGGTCCCTCGCCGGTCTGAGCAGATAGGCTGGCACCCGGTCACCCACCGCAGGGCGGGTCAGGATGAGTCGCTGCCCGCTCACCCCTGCTGCCCTGGCGGCGCCCAGCCGGACTGCGCGCACCTCCCTCGGCTCCGGCGCCCGCGCCATCAGCAGATGGCTCATCGCGGGCCCGACTTCCGCTCGGAACCTGGCCAGACCGCTCTTGTCCGCGGGCCGCCGCGCGCGCAACTGGCGACGCCGCTGCCGGATCAGGCGGTCGAAGAGCCGCTCGCCCGCGGGAGCATAGCTGGGGCGCTTCCGATCTGCGAACACCAGATACTGCTGCGCGCTGTCCATCCGATAGGGTCGTTCTCGCACCGCCTCCGGGTCCTCGCAGCCCAACAGCCACTTCCCGAAGAAGGCATAGACCGCGTTGCGGCTGTCCAGGTTGTAGTTGTGATCGGCGTCGAAGATCACCGACTCGACGCGGTCCTCGGCGCGGTAGAGTCGGTAGATGCTCTTGAGAAACGGATAGACGCTCTCCGGAGCGCGCTTCGTCCAGTCCCGCGTGCACGACACCAGCAGCAGCGGCCGGGGCGCCATCAGGGCCGAGAGCTCGGGATTGGCGGTATCCACACGCAGAGAGGGCGCGTTCTCGCAGACACAACCTCCCTGGTACTCGCTCGACACCATCACCACCGGCGCCGCCACCTTGATCCGCTCGTCCGCCGCCATCAGCATGTAGGTCTGCGTCCCTCCTCCTGACTCCCCGGTGCAGCCGATGCGCTCGGGGTCCACCATGGGCAGGGATTGCAGGAAGTCAATGGAGCGGATGCTGTTGTAGAGCTGCAGCGCCATCTGGCTGAACCCCCAGAGCCGCTGGCGATCGCTCTCCTGCCGGTGCACCACCTGGCTGGAGTCGTGATAGCCGATCATGTCATGGCAGAACGCCACATAGCCCTGCCGCGCGAAGCTGATGCCGCGGCCCAGCACCGTTCCGAGCTCATTGTTCGCCAGGCGCCCCTCCTCCCAGTGCCCGTGGGGATTGAGCACCGCGGGGAAGGGGCCGCGCTTGCCGCGGGGCACGAACAGGTTGCCTGTCACCAGGAACGCCCGGTAGCTCTGAAAGTAGACCTTGGACACCGAGTAGTCCTCATGGTGGGTGGTGCCAAACACCTGGGCTCGCAGCGGCGGGCGATCGGGCGGGGGCAGCAGCCCGGTCACCGCCAGGATATGGGTGCGCAGTTCCTGGGCGCGGGCCTCCCAGGCGCGGCGGGTGGCGTAATGCGGCAGCTCATAGGTGGCGTCTACGCGGCGCAGGTCCACGGCGCGCCGGTCGGTTCTGGGAACGGGTATGGCCACGGTCTCTCCTCCTGGTCGGCGAAGCGGACTTAGGCTAGGCAGACGGTAGAGTCTCGCCCCGGTGCAGCTCCTCGCGGTGCGACCAGAGATTCCGGCAGAGCGATGCTGTTTCCTCTCCGGGCCCCCGAGGCAGTCCTCTCGCTACCTCAAAGGAGAAAGCGGCCGGCCGCGGAAGTTACCTGCGAGATCGCGGTGAAAGCCGCGCCATTCTGCTCTCTGGAGGCCGAGAGACGATGACCGCGCAGTCGCACGCCATCCTGGCTCTTTGCGCTCATCCTGACGATGCTGAGTTCCGCTGTAGCGGTACGCTCCTGCTGCTGGCGAAGCGCGGGTGGAAGGTGCATATCGCCGCCGCCGGCGCGGGAGACTGCGGCACCGCCGAGGAGTCACCGAACGCCATCTCGCGCCGCCGTCGGCAAGAGGGGCAAGACGCGGCCGCGCGATTGGGCGGGGAGTTTCACTGCCTGGAGGGCAATGATCTTCAGATCTTCGACAACAGCGAGCTGCGCGCGGCAGCGGTGGCGCTCATGCGGAGACTGGACCCGGACTGCGTGATCACGCACTACCCGGTGGACTACATGCCCGATCACGACGCGGCCAGCGCCCTCTCCCGGGCCGTGGTCTTCTGTGCCGCCATGCCCAACTACACCGTGGGCCCTGCCGTCTCCCTGCCTCCGACCACCAAGGGCGTGGTGCCGCTTTACTACTTCAACGGTCCGCTCGGCGGCCTGGATTGGCTGGGCAATCCGACCCCCCCGGCCCACTTCTACGTGAACATCAGCTCAGTGGAGGAGGAGAAGGCTGAGCTGCTCGCCTGCCATGTCTCGCAGCGGGAATGGCTGCGCCGCCACCACGGCATGGACCAGTACCTCAACCAGATGAGGCAATGGGACCAGGAGGCCGGGGCGCAGGCGGGTGTGCCCTTCGCCGAGGGGTTCTTCTGCCACCGCGGTCACGGCTTCGCCCAGACCCCTCTGATCCAGGAGGCCCTGGCGCAGTTCGTGCTCCAGCCCGATCAACGAGGCAGCTAGTCGGATTGCCGTTGAGGGGTTTCCTACGTCAGGTACCACTGATGTGAGGTGCTCTTTGGCCAGAGAGGCCGGCATGATCCTAGACACCCACGTACATATCGGCAGAGGCGAGCGGCTCGACGACACCTACCAGATAGACTGCACCAGGGAGATGATACTGTCGGCCATGGACGAGGCCGGGGTGGACAAAAGCTGCATCATGCCTGTCACCTACGGGGATTACGAGCTGGCGCTCGAGGAGGTGCGGGAGGCGGTGGCGGCGCATCCCGACCGGCTCATCGGCTATGCCCGGGTGAACCTCCACCACGAGGAGCGCGCGTTCCAGCAGTTGCGCCGCGGCTTCGACGAATACGGCTTCCGCGGCGTGAAGCTGCACCACGGGCAGGGGGACGGCTTCCCCACGCGCAGATTCATGGACCTGATGAGCGAGTATGGCCGGCCCGTGCTGCTGCACACCAAGGCCGACATCGAGACCATTGACGCCATCTCGCACCTCGCCCGCGCCTATCCCAGGGTGCCGGTGATCTGCGGCCACATGGGTGGCTTCTCCACCTTCTGGCCTGGCTATGTCAAGCTGTGCGCGGTGGAGGCAAAGCAAGTCCCCAACCTCTACCTCGACACCGCCTTCGTCTTCCTGCATCACTGGATCCGGATGGCAGTGGAGATCTGCGGACCAGAGAAAGTGCTCTTCGCCAGCGATGGCCCGGTGGCCCATCCCGCCATCGCCCTGAAGCAGATCGAGCTCTGCCATTTCAGCGCTTCCGAGCAGGCCCTGATCCTCGGCGACAACGCGGAGAAGCTGCTGCAGTTGTAGGCGCGCGGAAGACGGAAACGCTCCCGCGAGCGGGTGCTTCATACACGAGGTAACGGACATGGGTGAGGAACTAGACTTCGCGTCGGTCTTTGCTGGCTTCCCCGAGATCCGCTTCCCCTACGACAAGTCACTCCCGGTGCGAGGCTGGCTGGTGCAAGGCCCACGGCAGCAGATCGCCTTCTGGCATTCAGAGGTGTCCTACGAGAGCGCGGAGCACAGCCACCCCTACGCGGAGTGGGGCATCGTCATCAGCGGCTGGTGCGACATCATCACCCCAGAGAGCAGGCGGCGCTATCAGGCCGGTGACGTCTTCTACCTCAGGCCCAGTGTGCCCCACGCCTCCGTGACCTCCGACGACTATCGCTCCATGGACGTCTTCTTCTCCCCCACCCATCTCCAGGCCGAACCCAGCGAGGATGTCTGATGGCGGCCTCGGCGTGGTCTCGGACCGATGCCTTCTTCGCTGAGGCCGTGAAGCAGACCGGACTGCGCGCACTCGACTGGGTGCTTCGCTTTGCCCAGGACGCCGACCCGGACTCGCCGGAGTACGGCGGCATCCGGAACGTCTACCTCCCCATGCGCCGGCAGTTCCGCCGCGGCGGCCACGGGCTCTGCCTCACCTGGTCGGCCTGCCTGGCGGGGTTCGCCGGCCTGGCTGCCTACGAGCTCACCGGTGACGAGTTCTACCTGGACCGTGTGCGGCTGATCGCGCGCTATGTCAAGAGCAACCAGAACCTCGACCAAGCGGACCCGTTGCGTTGCGGGACATTTGTGGTCAGCCGCGACCGCCGGTTCGTGGATGTGCCGGATGCCTCCTGGGCGGGCAATCTGTTCGTGCACCTCTACCGTCGGACCCAGGAGCAGGAGTACCTGGATCGCGCCAAGCTGGCGGGAGACTGGCTGGTGCAGCAGGCCCGCATGCCCCATGGCGGCTTCACCACATTCTATCTCCTCGATGAGCACCAGCCCGTCGCCTACAGCCATGGCAGCGATGGACAGCACGGCCTCTTCCTGGCGAACCTGTACGCGGAGACCGGGGAGGAGAAGTACGCGACGCCCCTGGTGCCCCTCGCCGACATGCTGAGCGGCGCAGGACAGCATCCGAGCGGGGCCTACTACGCCAGCCTCCGCGCCGATGGCACGCCCGTCTTCGAGGGCTGGGACGAGGAGGCGGGCCACCCGCTGATAGATGGCCTCGAGCGAGTCGTCACCGGGCCGCGGCAGAACTACTACGCCGCGCTTTTCCTGCTCGAGCAGTACCAGCGCGATAGCAACCCGCGCTATCTGGAGAGCGCGCGCCGCTGCGCCGAATGGTCCATTTACCTGCTCCACCGCGACGGCTACTTCTCCGATTGGCTCACCTTCACCGGGGGAGACTGGGTTCCCGATGGCACTGTGGATGTCGCCTCCCCTGGCGCCATGACCCGGGTATGGCTGGCGCTGCACCGGGTGGATCGGGATGAGCGCTGGTTGGATGCGTGCCGTGAAGCCGCCGAGTGGAGCATGCGCTGGCAGCGCTGGACGCCGCAGTACCCGGACCTGGACGGTGCCATCATCGCCCAGCCCCTGGTGGTGGCCTACTTCGTCTCGTTCGCAGCCTGGGGGCTGCTCGACCTGGCGGCAGTCTTGGCCGGGCCATGTCACGGGAAGGGGAAGTAGCAGAGATGAGCGACTCCGTCGAGGTGTGGGCTACGAATGATGGGGTCCGGGTCAACCCGGAGACCGGATGCTACTTCGAGGATCGGCGGGACATCCTCCCCGACTACCCGACTGGGCGCTATCAGCAGCTCAACCTGATCTGGGAGGGCGGCCGCGTCCGGCTGCAGGCGGCGCGCAATGAGTTCGTCTCGTTCCAGGTGGTCGTGGGCGCACGGGAGCCCGTGCGCGACCTCCGCGTTGCGCTCGGCCCGCTCCTCGGCCCCGGCGGTGCGACCCTCGGCGGGCGCAGTGTGGCCCTCTTCCGCGCCTGGTATGTGGAGGCGAAGAAGCCGTCCCATGGCTACACCAAATCCTCCCTCGGCGCGGGCTGGTATCCGGACGCGCTGATCCCGGCACCAGAGGGTGAGCCGGTCGTCTTCGACCTGCCCGAGAGCGAGAACGGCATCCCCGGCCAGTGCAATCAGACGGTGTGGGTGGACATCTACGTGCCGCGCGAAGCCGCGGCGGGCGACTACCGCGGCGAGCTCACCGTTTCCTGGCCTGGGGGCCGGCGCGAGGTCCCGGTCGAGCTGATGGTGTGGGGCTTCGCTCTGCCTGACGAGATCCACTGCCGCGGCGATATCTACAACAACTCCCTCACCCGCATGGCGCCGGAGCTGGAGTTGCGCTACTACCAGTTAGCCAGGCAGCACGGCTTTCAGCCCGGCGTGGTCTACTACCGGCCCGGGCTGAGCATCGTCGGTACCCAGGTCCGCCTCGACTGGAGCGGCTACGACGCTCGACTGCGCCGCTACCTGGACGGCTCGGCCTTCACCGAGGCGCAGGGGTACTGGGGCCCCGGCGTCGGGCTCCCCATAGACCATCTCATCCTCCCCTTCGATTGCGAACGAGGTGACAACCGCCGGCGCGCCTGGCCCGCAGCGCGGCCCGAGGCCGGCCCGACGCCGGAGTTCGAGCACATCTGGATCGAGACGGCACGGCAGTGCCGCGCCCATTTCGAGACGGACCTCCACTGGCGCCGCGTGGGCAAGATCGTCTTCCTCGATGGGCTGGACGAATCATACCACCAGGCGGCCTACGACCAGATGATCTACTACTGCAAGCTGCTCCGCCAGGGAATGGGCGAGCGGTGGTTCCTCAACCGCATTGACGGCGGCTATTCCCGGGAGGCGATGACGCAGCTCAACCCCTACGTGGACCTCTGGGTCTGCCACACCGCGGACTACGATTCCGAGACCGTGAGCTACTTCCGTCCGCGCGGTACCGAGGCCTGGTTCTACGGCCCCATGGTGTATGAGGAGCAAGCCAACTCCGGGTGCGGCTCAAACACCTTCCTGGACCTGGACCTCTTCACCTGTCGCGGGGTGGGCTGGGCCGCCTGGAAGCACCGGTGCGGCTACTGCGAGTGGGAGTTCGACTGGAACGCCGACACCGCTTGGCGCGAGGCCGGGAACTACAAGCGTGAGGGAACGCCCGTGTCCTACAACGGCTCCGGCCTGCTCATCTACCGCGGCGATGTCGTCGGTCGCTCCGAGCCGATCCCGAGCATCCGCCTCAAGGCTCACCGGCGGGGCTTCCAGGACTATCAGTACTTCTGGCTGCTGCGCCAGGCCGGCCTCGGGGCCGAGGCCGACGCGCTGGTGGATTCCGTGATCCAGACCCCGCCCTTTGGGCCGACCTCCGTCGGGAACCGCCGGATCTGGCGGAACGATCCGGAGGCCTGGGAGCGGGCGCGGCTGCGCGCAGGTGGACTGCTGAGCGGCGGACCAGGCAGCGGCTGAGCGGCGAACGCCCAGGGTCTGACACAGCCCCATGCCAGGTGTTGCCAGAGATCCCTACAGATACTGGTCGAAGAAATCCTTGGCGCTTGGCCCGTGGAACTGGTGGCCGCCTGGGAAGAGGTCTATGTGCAGCTTCCCCTCTGCCCCTGCTGCGCGGTAGATGCGCCGCAGGTGCTCGTGCGCCCTCAGCACCGGCTCCACCCAGAAACAGGAGTCCCAGATGCCGCTCTCGATCAGCAGCGGCCGGGGAGCCATCAAGCCGGCAACATCGGCGACATCGCCCCAGCGATAGAGGTGCGGAAGGAACTGTGAGCCACAGAAGTTGGCCTCGCGAACCGCGAAGTGCTCGAACTGGGTAAGGTAGCAGATGATGTCGGCCGCCTTCACCCGCTGGTCGAGCGCGGACAGAAAGGTGGTTCGGGTGCCACCCCAGGACAGCCCCATGGCGCCGATGCGCGCGGCGTCCACATCCCGCCGCTCCTGGAGATAGTCAATCGTCTTCATCATGTCCCAGATGTTGAGGGTCAGCAGCGAGAGGCCGAGCAGCAGGCCGCGGATGAAGTGCACGTTGCAGGGGTCTCGACCGGGATAGGCATCGCGGTCGGCCCCCAGCTCGCCGAAGCCGCGCGAATCCGGCGTGATCGTGAGGTAGCCCTCGCGCGCCATCTGCACCGCGTAGTCGTAGTTGTGGGTGGCGATGTCGCTCTGGATCCCCGGCCTGCCGCCATCCTTGACGCCTGCTACCGCCTCCTTGCCAAACCGGCCGTGGCCATGCAGGCAGACGATGGCAGGAAGTCGGCCGTGGCGTGCCCGGCGCTGGTCCTTGGGGATCAGCACATAGGCTGGCACGCTGTAATGGCGTTCGGTGTCGAACACGACCTTCTCTCGCACAAAATCGCCCTCGTCCACGCGATAGGTAACATCGGGCGCCAGCGGCACCGGTTCCGGCCACTCTCCGCAGAGCTCCATTAGCTTGGCGGCGAACTGCTCCCGCCAGTGTAGCCAGTCGTCCTTGCTGGCACCCGCGAAGGTGAGAATGGGCTTGCGCTCCTCGGCCAGCGCGTTGAAGTAACCCATGAGCGAGTAGTTGCGGTTGGCCATGCCATGGCTCCTTTCGCCAACGGTGGAGTACAGCGCCCAGCACGCGATTCCTCCCGGCCGCCACCCGTCCTTTACAGGACAGCCAACCTGGATTAAGCACCCCCGCTTTTGGCGTCTCCTGTGGAACAATAGCACTAGCTAAGCCATCGGACAGTGCGACGCTGGCGCTTCCCTCGGCCGAGAGGGAAGTGTCCGCCTAGCTGCTGGGAGGCAGCGAGGTGTCAGAGCAAATGCCAACAACGGACAGTCGTTCGCCGGAACGCCAGCAGGCCCAGGAGGAAGCAGGGGTCAAGCACCCGGCCCTCCCAAGCATAGACGGCATCTCAGGCCTGCTCATCCCGGGCAGGCAGCGTCCCGGGCAACCCGGAGAGGCCAGCGAGGCGATGCAGAGGATCGCTGCCCTGGCCGACGCGGTGGCTGCGCTGGAGGTGAAGGCCCGGGCCGAGGCAGACCAGCTCAAGGCCGAGGTTGCCGACCTGCGCTACCGACTGGCCTGGCGCACGGGTGCCCTGGAGATCCTGCTGATTGGCGTGGCCGCAATCGCGGCGGTGATCTGGCTGACACATTGGTGGCCGCGCTCGAGTTCGCGGTCCGTCTCATCCCCCCAGGACCATAGCGGTCCGGCCGTCCTGGCTCGATGGCTGCGCCCCCTGCCAGCTCCGCCTGGGCAGTCTCGGCTGGCCCGCAGGCAGCAGGCGGTCGCATTGCCTGCGTAGAAGCATCGGCCCCGAGTAGAGATACCGCGCTGACACCCGGCCATATCCTGTAACGCCCGGGCGAGGGCGAGAGGAGGGCGGCATAATGCTGTCCGAACGCAGGCGGAAGCGGGTATGTCCCAGCTGCGGCGAGAGTAAGATGGTGCGGGGGCAGAGGGTAGAGGGCGTGGCCGTCTGTCTGGCTCCCAGGACTGAAGAGGCTCCTGCTGTGACCGTTCCGGCCTATTGCGACGTCTGCTACGGCTGCGGGATGGTGACCCTGTTCGTCAGAGTCGGGGAGGCGGCAGCAGGCCGGACATGATCCTGGGGCGCGCTTCGCCCACCGGGGCGCGGACTACCTGAGGGGGGGCTGGGGCCGAGAGGGTGGCAGAGCAGTCATCAGCAGGATCTGGCCGAGGCGCTCACCCATCCTCGGCCGAGGATCCATCGCGTCCAGCCAGTAGCCGTGCGAACCGCTCCCTGGCCGCGGGCATAGTGGCACTGATCTTGTCAGGGGTCAGTGGCTTCACCACATAGCCCATCGCCCCGGCGCGGTCGGCCTCGCCGTTCATGCTCGGGTTCCCGGTGACGATGACGACACAGGTGGGACACGCGCTCATGATGCGGGTGGTTGCCTCCAGGCCGTCCATATCGGGCATCTTGATGTCCATCAGGACCAGGTCGGGGCTGTGCTGGAGGCAGAGGTCCAGGGCCTGGGTGCCGGCGACGGCCACCACCTCGTAGCCCTGTTTCTCCATCTCTCCACGCATCTGTGCTGCAATCAGCCACTCGTCGTCGGCGATCACCACACGGACGGCCATATTCACTCCTTCGTCAGGCTGCGACCTGGCCCCACACATGTATTTTTCCACGGATGCAACGCCACATTGTCACGCTATCCAGCCATTTCCGCTGGCGGTTGTTTCATCCAGCTATACGCAGCAACTCGTCACTGAGCACCACGCGAGCCAGCGTTCCGCCGGCGCTCGGCGCCAATGTGAACGTCCCTCGGTACTGGCCGACCACGATGCTCTGCACCAGGCCGATCCCCATGCCCGGCTGGTGGCTCAGGTCCAGGCCCGGCGGCACCGGGTTGCCCGAGTTCCAGATGGTGAAATGAAGCCGGCCCTTGGACCACGCCAGCCATGCCCTGACGCGGAGTTCACCATCGGCATCCGCTGCCCCGTGCTTGATGGCATTGGTCATCAGCTCGTTGGCGATGATGCACAACGTGGTGGCCGTCCTCGCCGGATAAGTAATCTCATCACCTTTGACCGACAGCGTCACCCGCTCGCGCTCGAAGGCCCGCTGAACAGTGGCGGAGATGCGGCGCAGCACGGTCAGCAGGTTCACCTCATCTGCCCCCTCGATCAGGCCCAATTGCTCGTGCACCTCGGCGAAAGCGTACAGCCGAGAGATGGCGTCCTGAAGCATTGCTACCACATTTGGCTCGGTCTGCCCCGCGATCTGCATTTGCAGCAACCCGGCTACCATGCTCAGGTTGTTCTTCGTGCGGTGGCTGATCTCCCGGTTGAGGGTCTCGGCCAGCTCGGCGCGAGCCCGTTCGGCGGCCAGCAGTTGCTCCCGCACCTCGACCTGGTAGGTCACGTCAGAGGCCGAGATCACCGCGAGCTGGACCGCGCCCGTCTCGTCCTTGATTGGCACCACGGACCAGTCGGTGTAGCGCCCCTCCCCCGCCCGGAGAGGATTCTCGACCCGGTACTCGTGGGCCTCCTGCATCTCGCCCGTGGCCAGCACGTGCTGCAAGGCGGCCCTGCGCACCGGATCGGGCGACACCTCATCATAGCGACGGCCTGCCAACTCCTCTGGGCTGAGGCCAACCATGCGTGCATAGCCGGGGTTCGCCCTCACGAACCGGCCCTCGCGGTCCACACTGGCCAGGAAGGGACGAGCGTTGTCCAGCACGGTTTCGAGTTCGGCCGTTCGCTCTCTGACCAGTTGCTCGAGGTGCTCCTGATGACGGCGGAGCTCCTCCTCTGCCCGCTTGCGCTCGGTGATGTCGAGGCC
This sequence comes from uncultured Armatimonadota bacterium, assembly GCA_963716175.1. Lineage (GTDB taxonomy): Bacteria > Armatimonadota > Hebobacteria > Hebobacterales > Hebobacteraceae > MFD04408-11. The sequence goes on from OY970296.1 coordinate 689,542, forward strand.
CACCTCCATGATGAGGAAGGAGCCGTCGGTATCAGTGAAGGGGAAGTCGAAGATATCGTAATTGCGGCCGTCCGGGCCCGTCCACTCCCACCGGTGGGGCGCCCTGGTTTCCAGAACCTTGTACGTTTCGCAGACATCGCAGGGCTCGCTGCGCCCGAACAGATACTCGAAGCAGCGCCGGCCGTGGGACTCGCCGAAGCGCTCCCGGAAGAAACGGTTGGCAAAGGGCACGTGGTGATCGGGCGTCAACAGCACCACATAGACCGGCAGCGCCTCCAGCACGTCGTTGAACCGCTTCCGTTCGGATTGCACGGCCTGCTCGGCCCGCTTCTGGGCGGTGACATCGCGCGCCGCGGCAAAGACGCCGCGCACGTCGCCGCGCTCGCCCCGGTACACCGAAGCGTTGTAGAGCACATCAGTCAGCCTGCCGTCCTGGTGGCGGATGGTCAGCGGGTAGTCGGTCACGAAGCCCTCGGAGAAGACTTGCCGGTACCCCTCCCGCGCTCTCTCCGACTCCGTGAAGTAATCGGAGAAATCCGTTCCCACCAGCCGCGCGGGGCGCGCCTGTCACCTTGACCGTGGCCTCGTTGACATCGGTGATCTTGCCCTCGGGGCTGATCGTGACCAGCGGGTCCGGGCTAGCCTCGATCAGGCTGCGTGCGTACCGCGACGCGGCGCGGAGATCCTCCTCCGCTCGCCTCCGCTCGGCGATCTCGCGCGTGAGGGCCTCGTTCACGCCTTCCAGTTCGGCCGTCCGCTCCTGGACGCGGACCTCCAGTTGCTCCTTTGCTTCCCGCAACGCCTCCTCGGCCTGCTTGCGCTCGGTGATGTCGGTGAAGATCGAAGCGAGCTGCCCCGGCCAGGGCGAGTAGTAGTGGTTTTCGTAATAGCGCCCCGTAGCGGCGACAAACCCCTCAGCTATGGTCGGTTCGCCGGTCTTCGCAACATGGCTGATAGCATCGAACCAGGACCTCTCAACCCCCGGGAACAGCTCGTTGAGGGTGCGGCCGACGACCTCCCCACGGGTCTTGCCGATGATCCTCTCATAGGCCGGGTTCACCTCCAGGAAGCGCCAGTCCACGACGTTGCCGGCATCGTCGTGGATGAAGTCCGCCAGAAGAAATCCTTCAGTCATGTTGACGAACAGCTCGCGGTAGCGCGCCTCGCTCTCTCGCAGGGCCTGCTCGCGCTCGCGGATCTGCTCCGCCATCTGGTTGAATGCGCTAGCCAGCTCCGCCAGCTCCGCCGGCCCGGACTCGCGAACGCGGGTGCCGGGCGCGCCCGCGCCGACTGCACGCGTGGACGCGCCGAGGCGCTCGATGGGCTCGGTGATCGTCCGCGCTCCCACGGTCGCCAGCAGCACCCCGAGGAGGGCCAGCAGGAGGAAAATGCTGGCGCTTCTCCCCATCCCCGCCTTGATGGAAGCGAGCACCTCCTCCTCAGAGCGGCCGGCGCCTGCCACCCAGCCTACCGAGTGGATGGGGACCGCGGTGACGACCCGCGTCCCCTTCTGAAAGCCAACGTACTCGACGAGCTTGGCCTCCTGCCCTGCCAGCGCGGCGCACGCTACGCGGTACAGCTTGCCCCAGTCGCGCTCCTGGTAGCTCAGCGATACCGCGGGCAGGCGAAACGCCAGCCATCCGCTGCTGTCAACAATGCTCACTGCCCCGGCCCCCGAGCGCCTGACGTTGATCACTTGATCCATTCGGTTCGGGTCAACCACCGCCACGACGATCCCCCGCAGTGTCCCCGCCGCGTCGCGCGCGCCATGAATAACCGAGAATCTGGCCTCCTTGGCATCCGGAGGGCGAGTGACATTCGTCACCACCGGCTCGCGGCCGCGCACGACCTCGCCGAGCCAGAAGTGATCGGGCCACTGCTTCCCAATTAACTGATTGTCGCTCGACGCAGCCACCCGGCCATCCGGCTCCAGCCAGCTAACCGAGATGACCTGCGGATAGGCTTTCTGCACCTGCCCGAGGTACCAGTTCGTCTGCGGTTTCGGCAACGAGGTCAGCAGGAGCAACCCCTGCCCAACAGCCTTTTCCTCGTGTCGGAGATCGTCGAGGAAGGCATCAAAGGACGCGGCCACCGCTCGCGCGATCTCCAGGTTGGCCTGCAGCTCCGCACCCCGCTTAGCCCGGTAGTCGTGCAGATACACCCAAGCCTGGAGCAGCACGATGGGCACCAGCACTATGAAGAGCCGCGTCAGCAGGATGCTTCTCACACTTCTGCGCCGCGGTCGGTCTCGTGCGGCTGTCGCCATCGCAGTCACCTCCCAGGCCAAAGGGCCGCAATGATGGTAGGGGCCTGTCACGAGGAAGTTTCTCCCTCCGGGGACAGCAATCCTCGCGTCGGGACGGATGGGGGGTTGGCGGCCCCGGAGGCCAGCGGCGCCGGACTGGCTCCGCCTGCCGCCAGATCGGCCGCCCTTGATGAGGGAGAGCGCGGTGGCCGGCGAATAAGCTGATCATCTGGGCCGCAAGAGGAGATCAGAATGCGTTGGATAGAGCTGACGACGACCGAGATGGAAGCCGCGCGGGAACGCGCCCAGGGAGTGGCGCTGATCCCGGTCGGGAGCATCGAAACCCATGGGCCGCATCTACCGGTAGGCTGTGATGCCCTGGTCGTGGAGCGAGTGGCCGATCTGGTGGCCCGAGAGGAGCCAGTCGTGGTGTTGCCGCCCATGCCTTACACCTGGAGCCCGCAGGCCCGCCGGCACCCGGGCGCGATCACCGTTCAGTCCACTCACCTGGTGGCGTTCCTTGAGGACGTGTGCGATGAGGTCTGGCGCAATGGGTTCCCCAAGATCGTGCTGCTCCACGCCCATGGCGGCAACATCCCGATGGACACGCTGATGCCGATGCATATGGTCGAGCGCGGCAAGCCCTACGCGCTCTACTGCATCGGCCCATGGGGCGGGCTGGACCCGGAGGTGCTTTCTCGGGAGCGGCAGCGGGCGCCCATCGGCCATGCCTGCCATGTGGAGACCAGTTCCCTGATGTTCGTGCGGCCAGACCTGGCGAAGCTGGCCAACCTCGAGGGTGAGGACATCGCGCCGCGCGAGGGGCCGCAGGTCGGCTCGGCCCAGACCGGCATCGGCTGGATCGAGAGGTCCCCGTACGGTGTCATCGGACAGCCCAAACTGGCAACGCCGCAATTGGGAGAGGAGCTGATCACGGGATGGGCCAAGGGCGTGGTCGAGATCATCCGAAAGGTGAAGGCGGACGAGGTCACGCCGAAAGTGGTGAGTGAGTTCGCCCGCCAGTGTGGGCGTGGAGAGATGAGGTGAAGGCGCGACCCGATTTCGAACGCTTCTTGAGGGTCGTGCTGAAGCACGAGGAGCCCGAGCGAGTACCAGTAGCGGAGTTCGGCATTGACTGGGGCGTGATCGAGCTGATCCAGGGCCCGCCTTCGGGAGAGGGCAGGGACGCGACCCGCGGCCTGGCTGGCCAGGTTCTGGCGCGACATTGGCTGTGACTACGTCACGCAGGGGTTGAACCTGAGCTTCCCGCGCGAGGAGCTGAGGACAGCAGACACGGCAATCCTGTCGCACGGGGAGCGGTCATGGGTGAATGAGGGGAAGGGGCCGATCACCACCTGGGAGGAGTTCGAGAAGTACCCCTGGCCCGAGGTGACCCCATCGGCCTTCGAGGGGCTGGAGGTGATGGAACGGAACCTGCCGGAGGGGATGAAGATGGCGGCATCCATCCCCGGCGGCCCACTGGAGAACCTGACCTTCCTCATGGGGTTCGAGACCTTCAGTTACGCACTCGCCGACGACCCGGCGCTGGTGGCGGCGGTGGCGGAGCGAATCGGTGACACCTTGTGTCGGGTGGTGGAGGTAACCAGCAGCATGGAGGCGGTGGGGGCGCAGTGGCTCAATGACGATATGGGGTTCAAGAACGCGACCCTGGCGAGCCCGGCGGCACTGCGGAAGTACGTGTTCCCGACGCAGCAGAGGATCTGCGAGATCGCGCATCGGAACGGTAAGCCCGTGTTCCTGCACTCCTGCGGGAAGCTGGATGAGATCATGGATGAGCTGATAGACGAGGTCGGCATCGATGCCAAGCACTCGTTCGAAGATGTGATCATGCCGGTGTGGGAGGCGAAGCGCAAGTGGGGGAAGCGGATCGGGCTCCTGGGCGGCGTGGACATGGATGTCCTGGCGCGGCGAAGCGAGGCGGAGGTGCGGGCGTACACTCGCCGCTGCATTAATGAGTGCCTGCCAGGCGGCGGATGGGCGCTTGGGTCAGGCAACACGATCGCGAACTACGTGCCGGTCGCGAACTTCATGGCGATGCTCGACGAGGCCACGCGCTAGCTCGAGACGAGGCCGGTGACCTGGGAATCCCGGCCGCAGGTGAACACCACATCGCGGCCCTCCTCCCCGAATCGAGGTAGAGCTAGCTCTCAGCCGCGGCGTTCAGGTCCGTTTCGAACTCGATGCGCTGGCCCGGCACGAGGCGGTCGCACTCGATTGTCAGCTCCGGATTCGTGCCACCGGACGCGACGGCGAACCGGCGCGCTTCGCCCGGAAGCAATCCCTTGAGCGAGTCCGGTGCGCGCACTCCGTTCACGGCCACGAACGCGTCGTAGTAGATGGGCGCCACGCCGGCGTTCGTCACCGTTACATGCGCGGCGGTGTCGCTGGCCTCGAAGGCGGTGACCTTGAACCTGTAGCCGCACGCCAGACTGTGCTCGCGGATGCGCTCCATCGTGGTCCAGCGCGGCCACTGCTCGCAGATCATGAAGGTAATGTGGAAGTTCGCTGCTTCCTTCGCCCAGGCCGCAGCCACTTGCTCCTCGCGCTGCTGGTTCCGGAACAGAATCTCGCCGCCGCAGGGAGAGCGCTGCCAACGGTCGCGGGCGAAGAACTCCCAGCCCTCCAGGTTGTAGCCCGGTTCCCACGCGAGATGAAACGAGTCGTCGAACAGGCCGAACTTGAGGTCGAGCAACTCGGGTTGCGTGGCGAAGGGCGTGCGGCTGGCCTCCTGCGCGTCCTGCGAGATCATCCACGGTGTTTCCTTGAACACCTTGGTGAGGTGCCGGAAGAACTGCGCCTGGAACTCCTTGCTCGGGAACGTCTTTCCCAGTTGCTCCGGCCCGGAGTAGATATGATACTCCGCCCAGAGCCCGAAGCCGACCTCCAGGAAGGCCAGCCGCGGGTCGCGGTCGTACTTCGCGGCGAACCGCTGGTAGAACTCGAGGAAGAAGCGCTGGTATTCCGGATTGGACCAATCGGGAAAAGCCGTGTCGCGGCCTTCGCTCTTGGCCTCCGCCTCTTTGTAGTCCGGCAACGCCTTGATGTACTGGGGCACCGTGGTCTGCTGGCCAGGCCAGGTTTCGTAGAAGCGCAGCACGGCCTGGTGCTGGCGGCTGGCGACAGAGTTGAGCTTGCGCTCGACCGCGGACCAGTCGTACTCACCTTTGGCTTTCACCACATCATCGTAGCGCATGTAGGAGTACTCGAGTGCGATGGCGTCCGTGTGGCTGTTCTCCGATTCCTCCCACATCACGATGCCGGTCATGGGCTGCACGTGGGTGATCCGGCCCCGGAGGGAAACGGGATGGAAGGAACCGCCCGCGGCGGAGGCAGCCTCTGAGGCAGCCGAGGCCGAACCGGGTCGCGGCAGGCCGGGCGGGGGCAAGGGCCGCTCGCCGGCGAGGCCGCACAGGCACGTGGCAGCGAGGAAAAGGCCGCTGATGATTGGAATCCGGCGTCGCAGTGAATCTTCCATGTCTGACCTACCCCCTTGCTATTGCTGAGCCGTGAGCTTGCTACCGTCACTCGGCTCTGCATCACTGTTCGCCGGGTAACCATCACCTCCTGCGTCCAGAAGACGTGTCGCTCAGCAGCGCTGGCTGGAAAGCAACGCGCGACGGCGGGTAGACGGCGGCTGGCATGGGCTTGGCAGCGGCGGGGCTCCCTGTGTGCAGCGGGGCTGAGGAGACTATCCGAGGAGCGGCTCCCCCTGCAAGCGAATAGTGGACGCGGGCCAGAGGTGGCGTTGCCGATGAATGGCCCGGGGCCACAGATGATGCCAGGCAAGGCACCGTGTTCTCGAGGAGCCCGAGTGGGGAGCATCGCCTGTTTGCCTATCCCATCATTGAGCCACCTTGGCGGAGCAGACAATGGGGCGTGACGCTCCCTGGCCGGGGCAGAGCGCGGAGGCTGTGCCGCAGGAGCGCGGCGCGCGCCCTCGATTCCGTCCCCTACCAGGACTGCTGGTAGGCCTGGCGCTGCTGCCGCCGACGGTGCTGTGGATGGTCTACAACGAGACCGTGCTGGGCGGAGCGCTGGCGACGCAGATGTCCCTGCCGCTGAACGTGGTGCTGGAGCTGGCGCTGCTGGTGGGGCTGAACTCGGTGGTGGGAAGACTGCGCCCGCAGTGGCGGCTGTCTCAGGCGCAGTTGCTGATTGCCTACGTGGTGCTGGTTGTGGGCACGGCGGCCTCAGGGTTCTGGTACACCCAGTCTCTGCCCACGGTTGCGGGGTACATGGCCTGGTATTGCACTCCCGGCCACGGCGGCAGTGCGGCCTTCGATTCGCGGCTGAACCTGAGCAGCGTGGTTGACTCCCTGCCGTCGTGGTTCATCGTCAAGGACATGCCGGCGCTGAAGGCATTCTATGAGGGCGCCGACGAGACCACGGCCATGGGCGAGTACTGGCGCGCATGGCTGCTGTCGATGGCGTGGTGGGTGCTGCTGTTCTTGGTGCTGGTGTACGTGTTCCTGTGCCTGTCGGTGCTCCTGCGCAGGCAGTGGTCCGATCGGGAGAGGCTGAACTTCCCGCTGACCCAGGTGCCCCTGGCGATGACGAACCCGGCTGCGCCCCTGTTCAAGAACCGGTTGCTGTGGCTGGGGATCATCCTGGCCGGCTCGGTGGACGCGCTCAACAACCTGCACCGGATCTACCCTACGGTGCCGATGCTGGATGTGCAGTACAACGATCTGGCCGAGCGGCTCAACGCCTGGGGGTTCCCCTGGTCCATGATCCAGTGGGGCGCGTTCGGGGTATCGTTCTACCCGTTCGTGATCGGCCTGGGGTTCTTGATGCCGCTGGACGTGCTCTTCTCCTTCTGGTTCTTCTACCTGCTCTGGAACGTCATCCGGCTGGGGGTGGCCGGACTCGGGTACCCCTATCCGGGGACCGGGGCAGAGGCGGTTTTCCCCTACATCCCCGACCAGGTGCAAGGCGGGTACCTGGCGCTGGGGGTGATGGCGCTGTGGGCCTCGCGGCTCGATCTCAAACGAGCGCTGCTGCAGCTCCTCCGCCGCCTCCCGCGGGGCCAGGAGCAAGAGGAGGCGATCAGCTATCCTCATGCGCTGGTCGGGGCTGTGGTGGGCACATTGCTGCTGATAGCCTTGCTCACCTCGGCCAGCGCCGCGCCCGTGGTATCGGCAGTGTTCATGGTCGGATTCCTGGTGATCTCCATCAGCATCGCGCGCTTGCGGGCCGAGTTCGGAGCACCATTCCACGACGTGGAGTTCAACACACCGGACTTCGTAATGCCCAAGGTGATGGGCAGCGCGCTGCTGGGCCCGCGCGCGTTGGGCATGCTGTCCATGCAGATCTGGTACACCGCGGAGAACTTCACCCACCCTATGCCACACAGCATCGAGGCGCTCCGGATCGCATCAGCCCCGCGCACGGGAGCAAGGCAAGCACCGTTTTTCTGGGGGGTACTGCTAGCCTGGCTGGTGGGGATGTCGCTGTGCATCGTCGCCGTGCTCTACTTCGGGCAGCAGCTGGGCTACATGACCAGCAAGACCCTGGGTCAGCGCACCATGTGGTACGGTGAGAACTTCGCGCGGCTCGACCAGATGTTGGCGACGCCGAGCGGCAGCAGACCTCAGTCCATGATCGCGACCGTGATCGGGATGTTCACCTGCTTCGGGCTGCAGGCCATGCGACTGCGGACGCCCGGCTGGCCCCTAGACCCGGTCGCCTACAGCCTGGCGAGCACGGCCACCGCGAGCAGCTACTGGCTGCCTCTTTTCCTCGCTTGGGTAGTCAAGAGCCTGATCCTGCGCTATGGCGGCCGCCGCGGCTATATGCAGGCGCTACCGTTCTTCCTCGGACTGGTGATCGGCGAGGCCTTCGTCGGAGTCGGCTGGTCCCTCGTCGGCTCCATCCTGCACCAGCGAACATACCGCTACTACTACTTCTGAGCGGACGGCGGCGGAAGCCTCGACCCCGGGCGCTTTCCTCAGGAAGTGCTTCTCGCATCGAAACGCGGGGGTGATGGGCGCGCCGCCATCTCCACTGGGCCGCGATGTGCGCGTGTCCTGCCTCGCGGGCACGATGGCCGGTCGCTACTCGTGTAGCTCTTTCAGCTGTCCCGTCTCCATGTACCAGATGCGCTCGCCGATGTTGGTCACGTGATCGGCCATGCGCTCCAGGTAGGTGCCCACCAGCAGCAGTGAGAACGCTTGCGCCGCAAGTCGGGGATCGCGCTGCACGTACTCGAGCAGCTCCTGGTGGAGTGACCTGTAGGCGTGATCCACCTCGTCGTCCTGGCGGACGGCCTGCATCGCCAGCTCGAGGTCGCGCCGGACGAAGGCCTCCAGCGCGTCGTGGAGCATCCTCTGCACCAGATGAGCCATGCGCGGGATATCCACCAGGGGCTTGAACAGCGGGTGATCGGCAAGCTCGCGGGCCTGGCGGGAGGTGTCGACGGCGTAGTCGCCAATGCGCTCGATATCGGCGATGACGCGGAGCACCCCGGCGATGGTGCGCAGATCCCGCGCCATGGGCTGCTGGAGGGCGAGGAGCTGAATGGCCCGCGCTTCGATATCCATGTTCAGGGCGTCAATCTGGTTCTCTACCACCATCACCTCGTCGCAGAGCGCGAGGTTGTGCTCGGCCAGCGCGCGCACCGCCAGATCCACCGCCTGCACCGCCATGCTGCCCATGCGCACCACGTCCTGCTGAAGCGATGACAGCTGCTCGTCGAAACTGTGTCGGATGGGGGTGCTCAAGTGCCAGACTCCTTCGTCACCCGAAGCGCCCGGTGACATAGTCCTCCGTCCGCTTGTCCGCCGGGTCGGTGAATATCCTGGCCGAGGGGCCGAACTCGATCAGCTCGCCGTGGAGGAAGAAGCCGGTCTCCTGCGATACCCGGGCGGCCTGCTGCATGTTGTGGGTGACGATCACAATGGTGTATTTCCGCTGCAGCTCGTGCATCAACTCCTCGATTCTGAGGGTGGAAACCGGGTCCAGCGCCGAGCAGGGCTCGTCCATCAGCACCACCTCCGGGTCCAGGGCGAGCACGCGGCTGATGCAGAGGCGCTGCTGCTGTCCGCCGGAGAGGGTGAAGGCCGACTCCTTTAGCTTGTCCTTCACTTCGTCCCACAGCGCCGCCCGTTTCAGGCTCTCCTCCACCAGGTCTGCGAGGTCGGAGCCGCGAGCGATGCCGTGAATGCGCGGGGCGTAGGCGACATTGTCGAAGACCGACATGGGGAAGGGATTGGGCCGCTGAAACACCATCCCCACGCGGCGCCGCAGCGCCACCACGTCCACCGCCGGATCATAGATGTCTTCGCCGTCCAGGCGCACTTCGCCCTCCGTCCGCGCTCCCTCGATGATGTCATTCATCCGATTGAGGGCCCTGAGGAAGGTGGACTTGCCACAGCCCGAGGGTCCGATGAGAGCGGTGATCTGCCGTTCCCGGATGGTCAGGTTCACATGCTTGAGTGCCTGGAACCGCCCATAGTAGAAATCGAGGCGCTCGACCTCGATCTTCGGTCCCCGCTGGTCGCGGTAACGCGCGGCGTCCGGTTGGGCTACGGAGGAGATGTTGATCATGGCCTAGGTCACCATGCGGAAGCGGCCCCGGGTGGCGTATCGAGCGGCGACGCTCAGCACCGACACAAGGCTCACCAGCACCAACGCCGCCGCCCACGCCTGGCGGCGCCAGTCCTCGTAGGGCTGGATGGCGTAGGTGAAGATCTGGACCGGCAGATTGGGCATGGGATGGTCTATGCGAGTGCACCAGAATGCGCTGGTGCCCGCGGTCAGCAGCAGCGGAGCGGCTTCGCCCGCGATGCGGGAGACCGCAAGCAGGACGCCGGTGATGACTCCGCCCTTTGCCGCCACCAGCACCACCTTGAACACCGTCCGCCAGTGCGTCGCCCCCAGCGAGAGGCTGGCCTCCCGCAATGAGAGAGGTACCAGCCGCACGAGTTCCTCTGTGGTTCGCATGACGGTCGGGATCATCATCACGCCCAGGGCGGCCCCGCCGGCGATCGCGGAGAGGCGATGGGTTGGCACCACGACCATGGCCCAGATGAAGATGCCGACCACAATGGAGGGCACCCCGCTGAGCACATCGGCGAAGAAGCGCACGGTCCAGGCGAAACGATTGGTGCCGAACTCGGCGAGGTAGATGCCTCCCAGGATGCCGACCGGCAACCCCACCAGGCTGGCCAGCCCGATCAGGATGAGGCTGCCGAGAATGGCATTCGCCATGCCGCCGCCGGGTTCGCCCACGGGCTTGGGCAGCTTGGTGAAGAAGTCGAGGTTGATTCCAGAGGCGCCCTGGGCGACGACGTAGTACATCACCAGTCCCAGTGGCACGATCGCCGCCAGCACGCAGAGCACAGCCCAGGCCCACATCATGCCGTTGGCGGCCTTGCGGCGCGTGTGTCTCAGGCCTGCCCTCCGTGCCTGCACCGCGCTCATTCTCTCACCATCTCGTGCGTCCGGCGAGCGACACTCCAGATGAGCAGCCGCGCGATGGCGTTGATCGCGATGGTGACCGCGAACAGCAGCAGCGCGATCTCCATCAGGGCGGCGATGTGGAGTTTGCCGGTGGCTTCCATGAATTCGTTGGCGAGGACGCTGGGCATGGTGTAGGCGGGGTCGAAGATGGAGGCCGAGATGGTCGGCGTGTTGCCGATCACCATGGTGACCGCCATGGTCTCACCCAGCGCGCGGCCCAGTCCAAGAATGACGGCGCCCAGGATTCCGGCACGCGCATACCGGAAGACAGGACCGCGTATCGCCTCCCACCGGGTCGCCCCCAGCGCGTAGGCGGCCTCTCGCTGCGAGACCGGAACGGCACGCAACACGTCCCGTGACACTGCGGTGATGATCGGCAGCACCATGATCGCCAGGATCAGTCCCGCCGCCAGCATGCCAATGCCGTAGGGCGCGCCGGAGAACAGCGGCACCGAGCCCAGGTGCATTCCCAGCCATATCTCGAGGGGCCGCAGGACTGGTACCAGCACGAAGATGCCCCAGATCCCGTAGACTACACTCGGCACCGCGGCCAGCAGCTCGACCAGAAAGGACAAGGGATTGCGCAGCCAGACCGGGGCGAGTTCGGCCAGGAAGAGAGCGGCTCCCAGGCTGATCGGGACGGCCAGCAGCAGCGCCAGCGCCGACGACACCACAGTGCCATAGACGAAGGGCAGCGCCCCAAAGGAGTCGTGCACCGGGTCCCAGGTGCGGCCCGACAGGAAGCCCCAGGAGAACTCCCGGATTGCGGGCAGGGAGTCAGCGAGCAGCAAGTAGGCGAGAAGAGCGATGACGATGAGCACGCAGGCCGCAAACAGCAGGGTCGTCCACTTGAACACGCGGTCCCCGAATCGCGCGCTCAAGATCCCCCGCTGCCTCAGCGACCTGGTTCCGCTCACCGTTGTTTCCACGCTCTCCGCTCCCTGGGGATCGGGCATCCCCGGAACACGTTATTGCGGATGCGCTGGAACAGACGCCTCCACCCGGACATCCGCCCCCTTTCTGCTCCGGGGGAGTCTACCTGCTCTCGGTTAACGACAGACCGTGGGATTGTTAGGGCTGGGTTAAGAGTTCGGTCCCAAGGTCCCCGAAACCGGAACACGAGGGCGCGCGCCGACTCCGTGGCGCAGGGCCACAGAGCCCCGGCCGGTGCACCGGGAACTGCGCGCCGCCCAACCTCTTCTCCCTCTGCGCGGAGGTCAGCTAGAAGCTGATCGCCTTGATCTTGCTTTCGTCCAGCGCCACGACCTCACGAGGCAGCGGCGCATAGAGCAGCGGAGCGGCGTACTTCTGGCCATCGGTCACCGCCCACCGCAGGAACGCCGCCAACGTCCGGCCCTTGCCTGCGTTCGATGGCCGCTGGTAGCAGAGAATGTAGGTGAACCCCGCGATCGGGTAGGCGTTCTTGCCCGGCGCGTTCACGATTGAGACCCGCACGTCCTTCTGCATCGCCTTCACCGACCCCGCCGCGGCGGCCGTCGTGGTGGCGATGGTAGGCTCGACAAACTGGCCGGCGCGGTTGCGGATATAGGCGTATGGGAGTTTGCTCTGGATAGCATACGCCAGCTCGACATAACCGACGGCGCCAGGAGTCTGCTTGACCACCCCAGCCACGCCGTCGTTGCCTTTGCCGCCGATACCGGCCGGCCAGTTCACCGCCTTACCAGCCCCTACCCGCTTCGCCCAGGTTGGGCTGACCGCCGACAGGTAACTGGTGAAGATGTAGCTGGTGCCGCTGCCGTCGGAGCGGTGCGCGACGGCGATGGCCAGATTGGGCAGTCTCACGCCGGGATTTGGCGAGGCGATGCGCGTATCGTTCCAGCGCGTGATGCTGCCGAGGAAGATATCGGCGACCACGTCACCGCTCAGCTTCAGTCCCTGCTGCACGCCCGGGAGGTGGTAGGCGATCACCACTGCGCCCGCCACCATCGGGAGGTGCACCACCGCGGCGGGCATCTCCCGCATCTCCTGGTCGGACAGAGGAGCGTCGCTGGCCCCGAAGTCCACGGTGCGGGACTTGAGCTGCTGAATGCCTCCGCCGCTGCCGATGGACTGATAGCTGATAGCGACCTTGTGCTCCTTCTGATAGACGTCGAACCACTTCGAGTACAACGGATACGGAAACGTCGCGCCCGCTCCGGTCAGGCTGCTGAGCCCCGCGCCAGAAGCGAGCGCGGCCGCGGACAGCACGGCCACAGTGAGCGCCGCGGCCAGCACGCCAGCCATCCTGGTTCTGCGTGGAGACATGTGACTATCCTCCTCTATTGGGGTTTGGCTTCCGCGTCGAGTGACGCACGCTGCGAGATGTCGATCTAGCACATAGGCCCTTTGGGGACGGCCCTCCTAGCCGTGGACTCCGCGAGCCCGGGCTCCGGAACGCGGTCGTGACCTGCTCGTGCCAGGCCAGCGCCGTATCCTCCCACACACCGGCGATCGGTGTCCACTGGCCGGTGGGTCCTCGATGATGCCTCGGTTGCATAGTGTCAGCCGCTTGCACCTTCGTGACCTAACCCAGAGACAGGAGTGCGGCTGGGAAGGAAGCGGGATGGTAGCTCTTGAGCCGTCCCAGCTCCCCGATCGTGGAGTAGATCGCCCACTCGCCGATGTTGGTGGCATGGGCAGCCACTCGCTTCAGCGCGTGCGAGGCGAACAGCAGCCACACGCCGGCCCTCAGGTAATCCGGGGCCGCCGCGAGATGGCGGAGCACTTCTGCGTGGAGCCAGCGGTGTGCGATCTCCGCGATGTCCTCCTGCTCCCGCAACCGGTGCAGGTCATGCAGCTCGCCGCTCGCGAAGGCCTGCACGCTGATCGCGATCATCTCGGAGGTCAGGTCCACCATCTTCCGCAGGCGCCGCGTGATCTTCGGCGGACAAGGAGAAACGATTTCCCGGGCGATGAGCGCGATGTCCACCGCGAGGTCGGCGATGCGCTCCAGGTCGGAGATCACCCTCAAGATGGCAGCCGCCCTTCTTCGTGGTGCGGTCGGAAAGGGCTGATCGGAGGCCAGCAACTCGATGCATTTCCTCGCGATCGCCAGCTCCATGCGATCAATAATGTCGTCCCGGCCAATCACCTCTTCGCACAGCATGCGGTCGCCCTCGAGAATGCCCTGACTCGCCCTGGCGACCGCTTCCTTTACCAAGTCGCTCATGTGCACCACGTCGTGGTGCAGCTCCTGCATCGTCTCCTCCATCTACGTTCTCTCCATCTCTCCCCTCGCAGGTTAGCGGCCCTTAGAACTTGGTGGCTAGACCGACCGCGATCTGGTCCAGATTAGGCTTCGAAGCGCCGCCACTGGTCGTGTTCCGCGTGAGCTCCAGCTTGAGATGGTCATCGGGGTGATCCGGTAGCCGGCGCCTAATGACAGTCGGTGGTAGTCGTTCACCGCCACCGAAATGCCGCCCAGCTTCGCCAAAGCGCCGCCGTCCAACGAGGTATCGCCGTAGCGAGTGGCGAGGTAGGTCTTGGGGTTCAGGTTGTAGAGCGCCTCTGCAAGCCAGTACTTGCCTTTCCAATCGGGCGCGCCAGCGGCCTCATCGGTGAACTGCCCATAGGTAGCGCCGGCCTGCCAGGGCACGTCCGCGGGGGCACCCACGACCGACTTGATGCCCTCTTTGCCGTAGCCGTAGCGAGCATCTGCCTCCCAGAGACTTCGATTCCAGGCGGTGGCGCCGGGCGGGGCGTCGAACACCTCGGCGATGTCGAAATCGGGCTGGTCCAGCGTGTTATCGCTCTTCACCAAGTCGCCGGAGCGGAAGTAGCTCCCGGACAGATACAGCTGCCGGTTCACCAGCGCGCCCACCTTGGCCGACCAGGCGAGCCCGCTATCCGAGGCGACCACGCCCTTGTTGCCGTTCATCAGCGCGACGGAGTAAGTGGCCGCCCCGCGACCGACCGGCCCGCGGAAGTTGATGCCCTCGTCATAGCCCGAGATGTGGGACACCGAGTTGGTGATGAGGATGCTCTCGACGGGGTTGTCGGTCCAGGTTTCCTGCCCGACGTCGATCTTGAACTTGCCGATCCGCAACACGTGCCCGGGGGCGAAACCGCCCCAGTTGTTCAGATCCAGATAGAAGTAGTCGAACCCGTTCGATCCGGCCCGGTTGTTGCTGAACCGGTTGACAATGGTGACGTCCTTCGACGGCGAAAAGGTGAAGCGGAGCTTCGCGTCGGGGATGTCGAGGCTGCGGTTCGGGAAGCTCCCCTGGTCGCTCGTCTTGAACGCGCCCGCGAAGAACCGCCCATCGATCTTGATCTTGGTATCCTTGTTTGCGGCCTCCACCACTTGCTGCGGGTTCTTCTCGGAGGCTTGC
This sequence comes from uncultured Armatimonadota bacterium, assembly GCA_963716175.1. GTDB lineage: Bacteria > Armatimonadota > Hebobacteria > Hebobacterales > Hebobacteraceae > MFD04408-11. The sequence goes on from OY970296.1 coordinate 704,599, forward strand.
GCCTTCTTCTCCAATTCATCGAGGCGCTTCTTGAGCTGATCGTAGTCGCCGAGGCGCTGCTTCAGCTCGTCGATCTGCTGCTGCAGATCGGGCTGCGCAGCAGCGGCTGGGGCCGCTTGCGACGCCGCCGCTTCGCCCGTCGCCCGGTCCTGCGCCCGTGCTGTACCCACAAAGAACACCGCACAGGCGAGGACGACGCTCGCGGTCAGTCGCTTCATGCACTCTCCTTTCGCTTCGGGTGCTGACCCTATGCTACCGGGAGAAGGTTAAGGGAGGGCTAAGGGGCCTTGGGCAAGGGTTAGGTGTGGGTTAAGGCTAGCTTAGGGAAACACCCTAGAGGTGATGTGTAGACAGCACGGGATTCGCGGGGCTCGAAGGTCAAGGTCTGGGTGCTGGAAGCACAACAGTGAAGCGGCTGCCTTTGCCAAGCTGGCTCTCCACGGAGACGCGGCCGCCATGGGCCTCCGTAAGGTGCTTGACAATAGAGAGGCCCAATCCGGTGCCGCCCAGCTCGCGCGAGCGCGCCTTGTCCACCCGGTAGAAACGCTCGAAGATGCGCTCCAGATCGGTGGACGGGATGCCTATGCCAGTGTCCCAGATGGTGATCGCCGCTTCGCTGTCGGAACGGGTTGCCGTCACACCAACACGGCCGCCCGCCTCCGTGTACTTGAGCGCGTTGTCCAGCAGGTTGCCGAGGAGGCGGTTGAGTGACGACCAATCGCAGAGCACGGTCAGGTCACCCGGGATGCTCAGTCCCACCGTCACCTGCCTCTGCTCCGCCAAGGAGCGCAGTTGGTCCACGACCGCGCGTACCGCCTCAGAGACGGCCACCTCAGTTGCTGCGTGCTCGTGGGTGCCGGCCTCGATGGTGGCCAGGTCGAGCAGATCGCGCACCAGCGCTCCGAGCCGATCCGCTTGCCGCGCAAGATCGTGCAGGAAGCGGTCGGCAACCGCCGGGTCATCGCGGCCTCCGGAGAGCAGGGTCTCGGTCATGGCCTTGATCGCGGTGATCGGGGTCTGCAGCTCATGGGAGGCGTTGGCGACGAACTCGCGCCGCACCGCCTCCAGCCGGCGCAGCTGGGTGACATCGTGGAGTATCGCCACCGCGCCCAACGGCTCGTGCTGCGCGATCCCGGTCACGATGGCCTCGAGTATCCGCGGCTGTGGGAAAAGCACTCTCACCTCGACCGTCACCTGTTCGCCGCTCAAGGCGGCTTGGAATGCCTGATCCAGCGGGCTGCTCTTGGTCGCGTCCGCCAGGGTCAGTCCGCGGGCACTATCACAGGGCACGCCGAAGACCTGCTCGAAGGCTGGGTTGCAGAGGGTGATGCGACCGTTGGGGCCGGTGACGATGATCGCCTCGCCCATCCTCTCGAAGATGGTCTCGATCCTCTGCCTTTCCTCCCGAAGCTCGCGCACCGTGGCGCGGATGCGCGTTGCCATCTCGTTGAAGGTGGCAGCCAGGGAGGCGATCTCGTCTTTGCCGCGAGCAGGCACGCGGGCCTCCAGGTTGCCTGCTGCCAGACTGCCGGCAGCCCTGCTCAGCCGGCGAATCGCCCCTAGCGACCGGGAGGAGAAGGCCAGGCTGATCAGCAGAGACAGAGCAGCAGCGGCAGCAGCGACGACGATGAGCCTCGCCCGGATGCGGGACTCAGCCGCCGCCACCGAGCGCAGGGGCAGCGCCACTCGCACGATGCCCGACAGGCCTCCATTGCGCCTGACCGGGATGGCGACGTACAGCATGTCAAGGCCGAGTGTGGCGCTGTGGCGAATGCTGCTGCCGGCGCCCGTCGCCACCGCCTGCTGCACCTCCGGCCGAGAGGCGTGATTCTCCATGGTCTCGGGGTTGTGCTCGCTGTCCGCCAATACCACCCCGCTGGGCGCGATCAGGGTGACCCGAATGCCCACGCTCTTGGCCGCTCTGGCCGCGGCCGCTCGCATGTCGGTACCGCTCCCCGGCCGGGCGAGATCGGCGCCAAGCTCATCGCCAATCAAGGCCGCCTGGGCGCGTAGGCCGTCCTCGAGAGAGCCGACGTAGTGCCGGTCTATCTCGTGGCTGAGGTAGAGCCCCAGTGATCCCACCGCGACCAGCGCCACGAGCAGATAGCTCAGGAAGAGCTTCCAGGTTATGCTCACGCGCACTCCTGCTACCGCAGCTTACTTGGCGAAGCGATAGCCGATCCCCCTCACGGTCTCGATGTACTGAGGATGGTCGGGGTCGGGCTCCAGCTTCCTGCGCAGCCACCGGATGTGGACGTCCACGGTGCGAGCATCAATGTACTCGTCGCTGCCCCAAGCCTCATCCAGCAGTTGTTGGCGCGTCCGGGCGCGCCCCCGATGGAGGAGCAGCACGCGCAGCAGGCTCAGCTCTCTCGGGGCCAAGGGCACCGCCTTCCCGCCGACCGTTACCGAAGGTGCCTCCAGGTCAACCGCCAGATGCCCATCGCTGAACGCCGGACGCTCCTGCGACCGTGCCAGCATCTCCTGGCGGCGAAGCGCCGCGCGCACCCGGGCGATCAGCTCGCGCATGCTGAACGGCTTGGTGACGTAATCGTCGGCCCCCACCTCCAGGCCGACGACTCGGTCCACCTCTTCCGCCTTGGCCGTAAGCATGATGATCGGAACTGACGAGCGCTGGCGCAGGATCCGGCATACGTCCAGCCCCCCCACGCCAGGCAGCATCAGGTCGAGGATCACCAGTTCCGGGTTGAATTCCTGGGCGAGGCCAAGCGCGGTCTCGCCGTTCGCCGCCGTCCGGGCCTGGAAGCCTTCTTGGCCCAGCGAGTAGGCAATCGAGTCGGCAATGGCGTTCTCGTCCTCGACGATGAGAATGCGCCGCCCCATGTCTGGTGGATTCCGCAGAGAGCGGCTTTCTCCCGCCTCCGGTCGGGCCCACAGCACGGAAATGCACCTGAGACAGGCTACCCGGCGGAGCGGGGCAAGAGCTGGGGGCGAGACGACCAAGTTGCCCAGGAGAGGCCGAAGGGAGCGTGATGACTAACGGAAGCTCGCGTGTCACGAGCGCGGTGATACTTTCCGCTTCAAGTAGACCTGGTTTGTCATGCCCGGCACTGAGAAATCCGGGTTCGCCACGAACCCGGCCCGCTGAAGCAGCACCTGCATCCGGCGATTCGTGACGGCGGTATTCGTCCACACCTCCTGGTAGCCGGATCGAGCGATTCCCTCCATGAGCGATACCATGAGCGCCCGCGCAGCCGCCGCACTCCGCGCCTCGGGTTGCACGTACAGGTCCACGACGTAGGGGTGCTCCCCGTTTCTGTACCACCTGGAATGAGACTTCTTCGGCTCAAGACAGTAAGCGCATGTTTGCTGACCGCCGGGTCAGCGCCGCGGCCGAGGCCCGCGCGAAGTCATCCGGCGCCAGGTTCCCGAGCGCGCTGTGCGGCCGCCAAGCAGAGGGGGAATCCATCTTCGGTCATTCCGGACGCGCTGACCGGCGCGCGGCTAGACGTGAGCCTTCAGAAACGCCAGCACACGGTCGAGCACCCTCTCCACCACCTCGTCGTCGGCGGCATCGAAGCCGTGCTCCCCGCCTGGGATCGTGATCAGCTCGTGCTCGATCCCGGCCTCTGCCAGCGCCTTCGCCATCATCACCGACTGCTCACAAGGAACGTCCGTGTCGTCGCTTCCGTGGAGTAGCTGCGTCGGCGGGTAGTCATCCGTCACATTCCGCACCGGGCAGAACCGCTCGAACGCCTCCGGCTCCGTGTCCGGGTCGCAGCCAACCACCTCCCTGGGCCAGAGGCCCTGCTGCCGGCAGTAGAGGTAGAAACGTCCCCTCTCCGTCTCCCCGGCGGCCTCGCAGATCACATCATCGCCCACCGACGCGTACGCCTCCGCCGCCGTCACCACCGGTTGCCGGCAGTAGAACGGATCGGGCCGGCTGTACCATTCGCCGGCGATGTCCCCGTACCCGTAGAACGACACCAGCGCCCTCGGCCGCGGTCGAACCAGAAGCCCGGCCATCAGCGCGAGGTACCCGCCCGCTGAGTGGCCCACCACCGCGATCCGCCGCTCATCGGCCCCGAACAACCGGGGCCCAGTCACCCGCACCCACCGGCACGCGTCTCCTAGATCCTCGACGATCTCCGGCAGCTTCGTCTCCGGTGCCAGCCGGTAGTCGATCGCGACCACTTGATATCCCGCCCTCAGGTACAGGTCGCGCTGGCGTTCCCGAATGCCCGCTCGCGATCCCATGATGAGCGCACCACCGTGGACCCAAAGGATGACCGGGCGGCGATCTGGCGTCGCCGGCCCCCAGACGTCCGCCTTGATCTGGCAGCCATGTACGGTCTTGTAGACGAAGGTCCTTGGACTGCTGCTGGTCACGAGTCTCCTCTCAACAGCACTTCCTGGCCCGTCGGCACGGTCGCGCAGCGCCCCGCGGATGTAACACGCAGTCGGCAGTAACAGGATTGGACCCCTGGGCGCCTGACCTTCGTCTGTTCCGCAGCAATCGGGCAGCGCCTTCTGCTGGGCAAGCTTGCCTGCGCCTCTCCTGTCTGTCTCGGGCAGAGAGCGCGCGCCGCGGCCAGCCATGTGGGCCAAGCGGCTGTTGGCAGGTGGTTCCATAGATGCGAGTTGCACCGCACCCCATGTCTTGCAGGATGGCACCTGGCCTGCGCGTAATCGTCTCCAGGAAGCGCAGAGGTAGTCCGCGTCGAGGCGCGAAGGGAGAAGCCGCGACATGACCAGCGGGTTGGACTCGCGATCCCGCGTGCTCCGCGCGGTCAGCCATCGTGAGGTTGACCGCGTCCCGTGTTTCTTCACGGCCGAGGATGATGTGTGGGCCATGGTGATGGCGCACTTCGGGCTGCGAGACCGGGTAGAGGTGATCCGTCACTTCGGCGGTGACACGATCCAGGTGACTTGCTACCGGCCGACCGCCGACCTCAGCGGTGTCGAGACCATTGATGACCTGGTGCGGGTCCCCTGGCCAGGCGTGGAGGCGGTGGACATCGACGGCTATGCGAACCGAGCGCGGGCGGCGCGCAAGACTGGGCTGGCAGTGTTGGGCGGCACGTGGGCGAGCATCTTCACTCACGCACGCCGCAGCATGGGGGAGGAGAAGTACCTCATGGCGATGCTCGACCAGCCCGAGCTGATCGCCCGCATTGTGGCGAATGAAGCGGAGTCCTACCTGGCTATCAATGAAGCGATCTTCAGCCGGTGCTCAGATTGTCTGGACATCTGCTACTTCGGTAGCGACCTGGGAGCGCAGAGATCCCTGTTCATCAGCCGCGATCTGATCCGTCAGTTCTTCGTGCCTCACCTCAGGCGCCTCACCCAGCAGGCGAAGAGCTACGGACTCAAGGTGATGTACCACACCTGTGGCGCCATAGCCGAGATCGTGCCGGATCTGATCGAGTGCGGCATTGATGCCCTCGACCCGGTGCAGGTGTCTGCCGCAGGGATGGACCCCGCCGCCCTCGCCTGGCGATTCAAGGGTCAGGTTGCCTTCCATGGCGGCGTAAGCACCCAAACCCTCCTGCCCTTCGCCACACCTGACCAAGTGCGCGAAGAAGTCAAGCGCACCATCGCTGACCTCGGCCCCAGCGGCTACGTCTGCGGGCCGGACCAGTCAATGATGGCAGATATCCCGATCGACAACATGACAGCGATGTATGAGGCGGCAAGGGCCAGCGGCTAGAGACCAGAGATCAGGGTTGGGGTTCGGTGCTACAGCCCGGTTGCAGAGAGGTGGTTCGGTCCCATTCAAGGGATCCTTGGGCTCGGCCGCCGATAGCCGGTGCGGCCCCGCGATCTGTCTGGTCACGCTCTGACTCATCCGATGTCCCTCCTCCTGGACGGGGACGGCTAAGCCCGCCTCAGGCGGGCCGCCGTGGCGGCCGGAGGCCTAGCCATTCGAGACATTCATCGCTTGGCTGCCGGAGAACATCAGGAAGTATCTCTCTGCCGTCCACCTCCTTGAGCCGGAGCCGGAGGAAGCCGGTGGCGAGGATGGCGACCACTTCGGCGCGTCGGGCCGCTGGGCTCATCAGAGCGGGGTCCAGTGGGTTGTGCACAGGCGCTCTCCTTGCTCCGATGCTGGGCGCGAAACGCCCCCACTGGATGACATACCGGAAGGAGTTCGAAAGTGTCGGGGCACCCCCCAGGCATCAACCTCGGGGGTGCGGAAAGGCCTCGCAGAACAGCGAAAAGAGATGTTACCTTAGCCTCTGAATCTGTGTCCTTGTAGTTGCGGGACGAGCGAGGAACAGATGGCGCTCACGGATGGGGAACTCGTCGAACGCGTGCGAAGCGGCGACCGGGAGGCATTCGGGGACCTGGTCGGCCGCTACCGCGACATGGTCTATGGGCTCGGATACCACCTGACCCACGATTTCGAAGCGGCCCGAGACCTGGCCCAGGAGGCCTTCGTGCAGGCCTACCTCAAGCTCGGCCAACTCCGTGACCCGGCCAAGTTTTCGGGCTGGCTTCGGCAGATCGCGACGAACGTCCACCGCACTCACCAGCGCCGCAGGGAGGTAGCGACCGTGACCCTGGATGAAGCAGGGGCAGTGCCCGATGCCCGGCAGCCGTCCGAGATCGAGGTGGTGGTGCGGGATGCCCTGGCCCGGCTGCGCGAGCCCGAGCGGCTTGCCCTCACGCTCCATTATGTGAATGGCTACTCGCACGCGGAGATTGCGGGGTTTCTGGGCGTCCGGCCGGAGACCGTGAAGACGCGCCTCGCCCGTGCCCGCCAACACTTGAGGACGGAGGTAATGGCGATGGTGGAGGAGACTTTCCGAGCGAAGTCGCTGGGCGAGGCATTCCAGAAAGACGTGGTCGGGACGGTTCGCGAGCTCGCGGGAGATCTCAGGCGGGGCTTGCCGCCGGAGCTACCGAAACTGGGAGAGATGGTGACAGAGCACTGGCGAGGACTGCTCGCAGAAGTGCGGGAGGGGTTGCCGCAGCAGTTAGCGAAGCGCGCTGCGGCCGGCGAGGCGATCAAGGTACAGGAACTGGCCCAGGCGTTGAGAGAGAAACTCGCGCTCGCTGCGCAGTGGCTGTGGCTGGACCGCATCATCTTTCACCTGCTCACTCACACCTCCGAGCTGACAGATACTACATGGGTGGGTCTGGGGCGGCATCCCAAGGGGGAGCGGCTGCTCCAGCTCTGGGGCCAAGCGGACCCGCAAGCGGGAGGTATGCGCGCCGCGACGTTCCCTGCGCGGGCGCGGCGATATCAAGTCTCAGTTGACATGCCCCGCGGGTCTGCGCCCACGTCCCGAGAGGCGCTGCGAGCAAGGCTGGTGGAGGACGTGCGCCACACTGTGGCCGGACTGCGCGCGGGGATGAGTGCACAGCTTCCGGTGTCAGCGCCAGAACTCTACGCCGAAGTCCAGAATCAGTTCGAGAGGCTAGCGGTGGCTTGGATGGAGTCACTTGCCGAGGAGGATAGAGGGCGACTGGAGGCAGGCGAGCGTGTTCCTTTCGCCGAGCTGAGCGGACGTGCGCAGCAGGCACTGCGCGAGTTGGCAGATGTGGACTGGCTGCGAAGTGTCGCCGCACGGATCGCGGTTGCACCAGAGTGGGAAAGCAAGCCGATGGAGTGCCAGATCACGTTCGAGGCGAGGGAGGAACGGACGGGGCAGCCGGGGGCAAAGCTGGAGTGTGCGGGCGGATTCATCATCATGGGTGCACAAGGTGTATCGGCAGAATCTGCAGGCGATCCGAAGGAGCTGAAGGCGGTGAATGAATAGGAGGGAGCGCGGCCGGCGAGGCGGTAGCGAGTCAGGACGTCCGTGTCCTCATGCGCCCGCGTGGTCCTGCCCACGAACAGGTCGAGCGCCCACCCGCCGGCTATCCACCAGGGGACGGAGATGGCCTCGAAGACCGTGGCAACTTCTTCTAGCGACAGCGGCGACCAGTTGTGAGGATCGAGGTTCATGGCCAGGCACTCTGCGACAGCTCCTCGCTGACTAGCGCGAGGATGGGTCCGGTGGAGCGCGTTACAGTGCAGCCGTGCGCCAGGTCAGGCCCGCAGGGTCAGCAAGGCTTGCCGGCTACCACTATCAACGGGCCGGAGAAGTAGGCGCCGTCGTCCTCATCCCTCTCGTCCAGTTCCCAGTGCAGCACGCTGAGCCCTGCATTCCCGATCTCGGAGAGCACCTCCTCCGGAAGCTTGAGGTGGAAGTACGGTAGCCCATGCCTGATGAGGAGGCCAGACCCGGGTTCGAAGTAGCTCTCCCCCGCGGTGCTGGAGGGTTCTACCGCCTCCGTGCTGCGACCACTGGTCCATACGTAGAAGCGCCCGCCTGGCTTCAGCACGCGGTACGCGTTCGCCAGACAGTCGGGGCGGTCGTCCCCGATGACCCAGTGGAGGCACGCGACGGCAACGATCGCGTCGAAGGAGTCGTCCGCGAAATCGCGGAGGTTCACCATATTGCCCACCTGGAAGTGGACGGCGAGGCCGCTCTTCGCCGCCTTCTGCTTCGCCCAGGTGATCGCCGCCTCGCTGATGTCCACGCCGTGGATCTCATCGAACAGACCCCTGGGGGCCAGCAGCAGCGAGAGGTCGCCAGCGCCGCATCCGATCTCCAGCATCCGTCCACCGCGCGGTCCGTACTGCCGCACCAGCCGCTCCAGCCGGTCGGCCGCCTCGTCCATCCTGTCCGGGATGTGCGCCCATCCAACCCCACCCCGCGCTTCGCTGTCGCGGTAGTGGTCGTCAACCCAGGCCTCTGACCGTTGCTCGTAGTCCATCCTCATCTTCGATCACCTCGCACGGAGCTGCCCTGCTGGAGTACGGCGATCACTCCCAACAAGTCACTGCAGCAGTGTGCTGCTTGCGGGTGATTCTTGCGCACGAGAATACCCGGAATCCCCATGGCCTGCGCGCCAGCGATGTCGGTTTCGTAGCTGTCGCCGATCATCCAGATGTCCTGAGGTTCTCTGAGCACCTGCAGGACTTGGCTGAATGCTTCGGGGTGCGGCTTCTCGTATCCGGTGTCGGCCGAGTTCACGACTGCAGCGAAGCTACCCAGAATGCCGAGATGAGAGAGGATCAGCGGCAACTCGGGGACATGGTTGCTCAGGATACAGTGCGTCCAACCCAATTCCGCCAGCTGCCTCAGCGTTGGTTGAGTGTCGTCGAATAGCCGCCAGGCCGACGAGTCAGCATAGACATCACGGACCTTACGAGAGAGACGATCCGCCTCGTCGGGCGATAACCCAATGCTTCGGAAGGCCTGCGCGAACAAGGGGCGGAGGCTGTCCCACCATTCGTCCGCCGATGCTATGTGGGTGTGCGGTACGTCCGCCCTCATCCAGGGGAATCCCGACTGCATATGCGGGCGGATCGCCTCCACCTCGACCGGAAAGTCCGGCATCTCGATCTGCAGCACCTTCACGAGGGACGCCGTCCACTTCCCGTCAGCGCGATACCCTAGCGTGTCATCGAAATCCCAGATCAGGTAGTTCGCCATGGTCAGTCTGCTATGCTGCCGACAACGGTCTGCATCATTCTACACGCTTGCCCGCACTCGGTGAAGCGGGATAGACCTTCCCGGAGCCGCCGGCTTTCGACGAAGCCATGCCCTTGCCCAGGCACACGAATCAGGCCTTGAAGTCCGCGCTTGTGGATGCCAGTCCGCTCACATTCTCTGAAATGTAGACGAGTTGGCAAGAGCCCACAGTTTTCGGAGAAAGAGACAGCAAACCGCCCCTCTTGGGGCTCAAAGCCGCCCTTGGGGAGGCGGCCTGGTCCACAATACTCTGTGAGGGCAAACACGCCAGAACGGCCGCAGAGTAGCGCAGAAGCGGCTTTCTCCGCTCAGCCCGCGGCGGAGCGCCAAACGCGAGAGACACAGGTTGAGGCCAAGACGATGGTGGAGGACAACGACCTGGCATCGAAACCGCGGAGATGTGGACGAGGTCGCCAGTCTCGGTACCAGGGCGTTCTGGACAGGAAGACGGCGCCGCGCTCGGACCGGTGCCAGGGGAAGACAGCCTCTTACCACACAGCCCCCCTAGACAGGTTCCGTCTCCTCGCCTGCAGAAACACCTCCTCCCGGCACCTGCCGACAACGGGAGACCATGCGATACCTGGTGGTGTCCGATCCAGACTCAATGGGCGTACCCAGGAGATCCAAGGGATGGTAGGATCACGCCGCAAGGGTTGTTTCCAGCGGAGACCCGCGACCGGTGCCTGCTAGTCGGCTCCGTGGCCGGACGGAGGTGGGAGACATGCCGAAGCCATTTGTCATTCGGCGACAATGGATGAGATTCATGTATCTCTACACCATCTTGGGAGCGGGAGGGTTCGGACTCGCGATCGTCATCGTGCCTGAGCTGGTGAAGGCAGTGTTCCGGTGGCCGGGAGGGGAGCCCATTGCTTTCAGCATAGTGGGCAGCGTCTATGTTGCGTTCGGGCTCCTATCTGTGCTCGGCTTGCGCGATCCCCTGAAGTTCGTGCCGGTCCTGCTTCTTCAGCTCTGCTACAAGTCAGTGTGGTTCGTCGCGGTCGTTCTTCCCCTGCTCATCAGGGGCCGATTACCAGGCTATGGACTCTTGACTGCCGCCATATTTACCACATACATCATCGGAGACCTGATCGCGATCCCATTCCCATATCTTCTTGCTCGTACACCCGGCACTCACCAAGATGCGGCGTCAATGGGAGCGCCATAGCGCGCCTGAGACGCCGAAGACACAGTCCTCGCTCAGCACGGTGGTGGAGGAAACTCCGCTCACGCACAGATCCCCTCCCCCATCGGACGGAGTCGGAGTTCGAGATTGCCCATGTCCTGGAGCACTCAGCAGTCGCGAACTCTGTCGCCGTCCAGTTGATCTCGGCGGCAATTGGCGGTTCCACCCCCGAACACGGAGGCAGTGCCCGAAATCGCCCCTATCCGTGAAGTCACTTCACTCCGGCTGTAGACGATACTGGAGTCGCACGACACACAACCCTGGAGTAGGCCCTGGCCAGCCTCACGGGCGGTTCACAACAACAGAAGGCCTCAGGCCGCTAGCTGGTGCCCTGGCGCAACTCGGCCGGTTGGATGAAGCCGCGCGCGAGTGAAGACGGCTGGCCGAAGCGATCCGGCCTGAGTTGACAGGTCAGGCCTGCACCAGTAGAATACTTGCACTCATGGGCCTTCTGGCCTGGCCGCGAGACGGGAACTCACGAATGCGGGCCGCTGCGCGAATTCACAGCCGGCTCTTACTGGCGTGGCTGCTGCCATACCTGCTCCTCACACTCGCCGCCGGCGGGGCGCACAGGCACCCGCTGCTCGCGGGCTCGCGGCTCCTCCTAGGCGGCCGCGCTTCGGATACCACTGACATCGCGCTTGCGCCGCAGACGTCGCAGGCTGACCCGAGCTGCCCTGCCTGCCAGTGGCTGCTGGCCTCGACTGCCTGCGATCCTGGCCACCAGACGGCGACATCTGCTCCGGCATCGCGGCCTCTCGTGTGCGCAGCTGGCGGCGTTGTCCCCCAGTCCATCCCCCTTGGGCACTCCGGCCGCTCCCCTCCCCTCGTCTAAGCTCTGCCCTCAACGCACTGATCTGCTGGCCCGGGCCGATTACCTCCCGCGACGGTTCTCGCCGCGGCGGCGGTCCGGCGCATGCCCCATCACCTGACGCACAACATGGCACCGGCGTGGCCACAGCTGTGCGCAGGGACAGGGGCCCGTTGGAGTTGAGGAGGAATCCCAGATGCGACTCATGTTGATGCTACTGTTGTGCGCGACGATAGGCCTGGAATGCTCGGTGGCCGGGGCCCACGACGAAGCCATTGCTTCGGGGGAGGCCACGGTGACCGTGCCCAAATCCGAGTGGGAGGCGCTCAAGGCTCGACTGGACGCAGTTGAGAAGGAACTGCAGGGACTGAAGGCAAGGCAGGCGCCGGTCCAGCCGGCCGAGACCCCTGCGCCAGAGGCGGGAGCGGAGACCGCCGCTCCCGCGGCTTTTGCTGCCTCGACGCCCGAGACTCAGGCCCCGACGAGCGGGAGGTACCTCGCCCTCCCCGACATCAGCCTCATCGTGCAGGCGAAGGGGAAAGCGAGCTCGGACCCGCGCGACGAGGGCCGCAACCGCATCCGCCTCAGCGAAGCCGAGCTGGGGATTCAGGGATACGTGTACCCGAACGTGAAGGCGGACGCCTTCATCACCATGAGCCCAGAGGAGGGGGAGTCAGCGCAGGTCGAGGAAGCCTACCTCACGTACCTGGGCCTGCGCAAGCGTCTGAACTTCTACGTCGGCGAGAAGCACGTCCCCTTCGGGCGCACCAACCTTCTCCATAACCACTCCTGGCTCTACGTCCGCCCGCCGCTGGTGCTCAGGAACCTGGTAGCGGAGGAGAGCCTTTCAGGAGAGGGAGTTGCAGCGAGCTACCTGCTGCCGACGAAAGGCAACCTGTTCGCCCAGTTGGACCTCGGGACGTGGACGGGGCAGGGGCCGGGCGAGGCGACAGAACCGCCAGACATCCTTGTCGGCCCGGGCGCTGGCTTCTCCGACCGCTTCAACACCGCCCGGCTGTGGCTAGGCCAGCCGGTGGGCGAGAACAATGAGCTCGAGCTGGGCACTTCCTATGCTCGCGGCCCGGCCGAAGGGTTCGCCGTCCCAGGAAGCGGGCACGCCGAACTCAGCGGCCTGGACCTGACCTATCGGCACTATGGGGAGGGCACGAGTCGGCTATTGCTTCGCGGCGAAGGCGTGCAGCGCCACGAGGCCACCGACTTCGCCGGAAGCACTGCCAAGGGATACTACCTGTTCGGAAACTACCGCCCCGATAAGTATCGCAGTGTTGGTCTGCTCTACGACTGGTCAGAGTTCCCACAGGCGTCCGATCTCCACGAGTCGGCGCTCTCCCTCATCCTGACGAAGCAGTTTTCTGAGCAGTATTACCTGCGGCTTCAGACCGTGCATGGCAAGCGGCCCGGCAGCAGCAGCTATGACGAACTGTGGCTGCAGTGGGTCTGGGGCATGGGGCCGCACACGCACAACTTGGAATGAGCGCTCTCATCCGAATGACACAGAGAAAGGTGCATACAATGAAGACGTGGTCTTTGCATGTGATACTGAGCCTGGTAGCGCTAGCAGTGGGCAGTTGCGCTTTCGCCACACCGGCGATAGCGGCGATCACGGTCGTCGCGGCCACGCCCGATCTGGCGGATATCGCCAAGCGCGTCGGGGGCGATAGGGTCTCCGTCTACTCGATCGCCAGGCCGAATCAGGATCTGCACATGATCGAGCCGCGCCCAAGCGATGTGGCGCGAATCGCCCGCGCCGATCTTGTCGTGCGCGTCGGGATGGATCTCGACTTGTGGCTGGACGCGCTTATGAACGCGGCCGGCAACGGGCGCGTCAACCGCGGCGGCCGCGGCTACGTGGACGCCTCGGTCGGGATTCAGAAACTCGAGGTGCCGCGGGAACAGATTACGGGCGCCTCCGGCGATATTCACGTCTACGGCAACCCTCACTACTGGCTGGACCCGCTCAATGGAGAGATCATCAGCGCGAATATCCTGGAGGGGCTCAAGCGAGTTTCGCCGGCCGATGCGGGCTACTTCGAGAAGAATCGAAACGCGTTCCTTGCCGCTCTTCATTCTGCGATGCGCCGCTGGCAGGAAAAACTGGGCCCGTACCGGGGCCGCAAGATCGTCAACTACCACGACGCTTGGCCGTACTTCGTCCGCCGCTTTAACCTGAAGGTCCTAGAATGCATCGAGCCAAAGCCAGGCATTCCGCCCACGGCCTCTCACATTGCCTCCCTCATCGAGCAGATCAAGGCGGAGAAGCAACCCGTCGTCATCGCCGACGCCGCCTACTACCCAGACAAAGCGGCCAAGACCATCGCGGCTAGGACTGGGGCCCGATTCGTGGTCATCCCCTCTTCGGTGGGCGGGGCGAAGGGGGCGGACAACTTCCTCTCGCTCTTCGACCACATCGTTGAAGGCCTCGTCAGAGGCTTCTCTAACCGCTAGGAGTGCACCGATGATGCAGCTAATGACTTTGCCCATTGTGATGGGTGTGATTCTGACGGGCATCTTGGCCTACCTGGGCATCCATATCGTGCAGCGCGAGGTCATCTTCGTGGACCTGGCGCTGGCCCAGATTGCGGCGCTTGGGGCCGCCGTTGGGGTACTGGTCGGCCTGGAGCCTCATGGGATTCAGGCGTACGGTGCTTCGCTTCTGTTCGTGCTGCTGGGCGCCGTTGTCTTCGCCCTCACCAAGATGAGAGAACAGGACGTACCGCGAGAAGCGGTGATCGGGATTACGTACGTGGTGGCAGCCGCAGCTTCTGTCCTCGCGTTCAGCTACGCGCCCGGGGCCGCCGAGAAGATCCAGGACATGCTGCTGGGGAACATCCTGTTCGCTTCGGCTCGCGACGTAGGGGTGGTGCTCGCCGTCTCGGTTGCCGTCGGCGCGTTCCACCTGATATTCCGCAGGAACTTCCTGCTTATCTCGCAGGATCCCGGCCAGGCCGCGCAGCGCGGCATCTCCCTTGCCCTCTGGGACTTCCTGTTCTACGCCTCCCTCGGCCTGGTGGTCGTGAGCGCGGTTGGCGTGGTGGGCATCCTGCTCGTCTTCTCCTACCTGATCATCCCTGCAGTCTGCGCGATGTTGCTCAGGCGGAACATGGGGGCCAGGATTGCGGTGGCCTGGGGATTAGGAGCGCTCGCCACCTTCCTGGGAATCTACCTGTCCGTGCTGTTAGATCTGCCCACCGGTGCCGCCATGGTCTGCACTTTCGCCACCGTGCTCGTGGTGATAGCGGTCATCGGGGCTGTGCGGCGCGTCCGTCCCGCTCAAGGATAAGAGGAAAGGAGTCTCGCCAAGAGCCACTGTCCCGCGGCGGCGGAGATACCTCTTCCCTTCGCACTCGACCTTCCCTCCGCGGCCGCGATTGTGGCACTCTCCTGCGCCCTACTTGGTTCCGCCGCCCGTGTCGCGTGGGCGCGCCCGTTGCTTCGCGTTCGTGGTGGTGCCAGCGGTCACAGCGCTGCTGCTGAGTCAGCGTTTGGGGCGAATCTATGCCCTTGGCGTGGGCTCAGCACCGGTCGCCACGGTGGCGGGGCTGTGCGCGTCGGTGAAGCTGGACCTGCCCACTGGACCCGCCATCGTAGCTTTCCTGTTCGTGTTGCTGTGCATCGCCTGGCCCGTCAGCGCGCTGCGAAGGGCGTAGCCCAATGGCTCTCGATTCCGGAGATGCACCCGGTCGCGGACGGGATCCCCCTCGGCCGCGTTGTGCAACCCCATCCACACGTGCTCGGCAACCAGGACTCGGATCTGCATGCCCGGCAGTCTCGGGCCCGTGCGCTCCCGGTCCACCGGACATCATTGTTGGGCCCCAGCGAAAGTGCGGCTTTGGGGATGTCAGGGTCTTAGGCGGTCTGGGCAGACAGTTTCGGCCGCCGTCTCGGACCTGGATGGCGCACCCCCCGATATGCAGCAGAACCCCCGAAGTGGCTGCGAGCAGAGGGGTAGCCGGAATCAGGGCTGGGGTTCGCCTGGCCGCCGCGGCTGCAGTCCAGTCCATGGTCGCTGCCCAGCCGCTGCTACTCGCTCTCCAATAGCAGCAGCGCATCCTCCCACCCATCGGGTGTCGAGAACAGCACCACGCCGGTATTCGCAAGATGACCAATGGCCACCGGCTCTGCGGTGCTGGGATTGACCCACGATGCCCGCGCGGCCTCTCCGGCGATCGTACTCATGTCGATGCTAAAGGATGCCTTATCAGCGCAATACACCATGGCCCAACGGCGCTCCTTGTGCCGGGCAGCCAGGTTCAGCACTTGCCCGCGGGTCTCGCCCCCACTGGCGAAGATGGTCTGGTCCGGAACAAGATGCCACCACTCTTCTCGCTCCAGGAAGGTCCTCTTCAGGAGGCCGAGTTGGGCAGCGCCAGGCGCATCCAGCGCCTGCCTCCAGGTGGGCAGCACTCGCCAACTGTCATTGTGCCCATAGGTGTGATGAGCCCCGGCCAGGTACGAGTAGTAGGCCTGCCGGCGGATCCAGAGTGGCGTCACATCGAAGCCATACTCGGAGCCCTGCTCATAGGCGCCTTCCGCCATCAGGACGGGTTTGGTGGGCTTGAGATTGTAGTCATTGGTCACCATCGGGTAGATGAGCTCGACCGACTTCCAGGTCTGCATCGAGTTGAAGTCGAGCCAGCTCTCCTGGTGGATGAAGCTCGACGAGTAGGGCGCGGGGTCTGGTTTGAACGTCACCAGGTGGGCCCCGCCGTCGCCTTCCCGAAGGCCTGCTGCCAGTTCCCGCAGGATCGGAACGAACTCCTGTCTGGCCTCGGGCGTCATGGACCAGACAATGGTGGGCACGTCCCGGTATCGCTGTGCTACCCATCTCGCCCAGCGGCGGGCGTTCTCGACCGTGATGTACGCGCGGTACCGCTGGTGGAACAGGGTCATGGAGATGGCCACGTTCTTCTCGCGGGCGATCCCAACTACCGCATCCACGTTCTTGAAGTACGCCTCGTTGGGCGTGAGTGGGTTGTCATTTATCCAGGGCTTCTCGCCGTAGACGTTTGGCTGCGTGCCATCCCCCACACCCATGAGCATGACCTGGGCAAAAGCAAACCCCGTGCTCTTGGTCTTCTCAAGGATTACCTCGGCCTCCTCCAGCGTGTACTCCCGGAAGAGCTGCCATTGAGTAGTGCCCAGCCAGAACACGGGGGCGCCGTTCTGGTCTACGAAGTACCTGCCATTCTCGCTGACTTTAACGGGGTACATTCCTCAGCATCCTTTCGCGGCGTTTCGCATCAGGTCCCAACCGAGCAAGGTCCGGGCACTGTCTCACCGATCCCAGATCCCCGCGCGGCCATCGCTCATAGCAATCAGCGGCCTTTTCCCGGCCGAACAGCCTCTGTCTGAGGCGGCCGCGACATCCATGCGCCCTCGGTCCCGCCGGTCGCGCGATCGAGCGGTATGGGCGATGCGAGCGCCGGGCCACTCGCCCTGATGCTTCGACGGCGTGAGCCACAGCCCTACTGCAGGCGATTGACACAGGCGCTCGCGCTGGCACGTGCAGCTCAAGCAGTCTGCGATACCGACCAGGGGAGTCGCAGCAGGACGCCACCACGAATCGGGGGGACGATCCAGGGCGTCCCAGGTAGCGCGCTCTTCGGCCCCCACATTGGGCCAGACAGCCGGAGTATGGAATCCTAACTCCGAGAGCAGCTGTGCTCCGGACGGTCATGCTAACCCCTACGTCGCCGGGACGTCGGGACGCGGGGTTCCAGGTGTCGAGGTAAGCGCTATGAAGCCGTGTAGGACGTGCGGGCATCAGATCTCTGACGACGCCCTTGCCTGCCCGAGCTGCGGGGCTCCGTTTCCGGCGAGGGACAGATGGGACGGATGGGGGTGGGAGTA
The DNA here is from genome assembly GCA_963716175.1 of uncultured Armatimonadota bacterium. Lineage (GTDB taxonomy): Bacteria > Armatimonadota > Hebobacteria > Hebobacterales > Hebobacteraceae > MFD04408-11. Next base: position 721,955 of record OY970296.1, read on the forward strand.
CAAGTCAAGCCTGACCATGTGGGGGCTGCCGCTGCTTCACATATCCTTCAAGTACCGCCCGAATAGAATGCCGGTGGTGGCCAAGGGAATCATCGCCATCGGCCAGTTCGCCTGCGGCATTGTCACCATCTCGCAGTTCGGGGTAGGGGTGGTCAGCGTCAGTCAGTTCACGGTGGCCGCGTTCGCGCTCGCTCAGTTCGCGCTCGCCTACTCGCTGATTGCGCAACTCGGAGTGTTCATCCACGAAGGACACGGGCAGCTCGTCAGGAGCCTGTCGGACTTACTGGCGATGCTGTGGCAGCGGCGTTGACATACCGCGCTCACCCCCAGCCGCGACCAAACCCCGCGCTCTGAGTCCAGGCGGAGGGGGTAGCTGGAATCGGAGAGCCCCGCGACCCCAGGAGGGGGCCGCGGACCGCAGAATCCTTACTCTGATAGCTCTGTAGGGCCCCGGAACCCACCCTAGGCACCGGGACGTGTGCGGCCAGTTGCTCGCGTCGCTATGCGTTCAGGCGTGGCCGGGATTGGGCGCCGGATCTGCGCACGCCCCAGCAGAGACAGGAGGTGCAGAGTTGGCGAGGATTAGTGCAGCACGCAGCGCGGGGAACTGGCTCACTGCCATCATCGTGCTGCTGCCGCCGCTCACCGTAGCGATGTGGGCTGGCGCGCAGCCCGAACACAGCGTCCGGGGCGGGGTGCGCCTATGGGACACAATTACCCCGCTTGCAGGGCCACCCGACCTGACGCAGCGCAAGGCCTGGCGTGCCATCACCACAGCCGCGTCAGGTCACCTTCAGGGCGACCTGGTGATAGAGACGGAGGCGCTGGCGGCGGCCTTTGCCTCGCGGCTCGGGAAGGTACTAGTGTATGACAGCGGGGAGCGGCCGCAGGGCGAGGCCACGGTCTACCCGGACGAGCTCTCGGGGAAGCAGGCCGTCATCGCCTCCACTGCGATCGCGGAACACAACGGCGTGGTGATAGCAGAGGCTGACTTCCGCGCGCCCGGGGCGGACAGCCGTTCCATCGCCTTTTGGTTCACCGGTGATCGCGTTCTCGCCGTCAGGCCAGAGGGAAGCACGCGCGGGATCACCCTGTCCGCCCCGATCGAGCTGGCCCTCGTGCCAAGCATCGTCGGGGACGACCTCCTCTACGATCCCCGCGACTATCCCTTGGCGGACACGCTCTTCCTGCCCTCCGAGCACCTGCTGCTTGGCCTGCTACAGGGAGGAGGCAGCATGCTGGTCATGACTTGGCAGGAGGTGATGCCATCGGTTCGCCTGCAGTTGAGCAGCGCCGGCCCCGGGCAGAGGAGCATTGAGGGGGTCAGCTTCGTGGGCGGCAAGGACATCTCTCTGGCCCTGCTCAACGCCCCCGGCATTTGGCACCGGGAGCGCTTGAACCCCTCCTTTCTGGAGCGGGACGTCGCCATCAAATGGAGGCCGCCCTTCCCAGCGCTGTGGCTCACCCAGCTCAACGAGGACGAGGTGAAGACGACCTTCGAGTTCCGGCAGGAGAAGGAGGAGCAGTGGCGGGGCGGCATCGGCTCCTACACTTTCCCGACCTGGTTCTCGGACGGAAAGGCAATGTTGTCGCTCAGCAAGCAGATCCTGCCCGAGGGGGAGGCCACTATCTACTTTCTGGAGCGGAGCGAGGACACGCCAGAGGAGGTCGAGAGCCCCATGGACATCGCGCAGCACACCCTCGCGGGCGACGCCCGGGTCGGCGTCCTCGACGTCGAGGGACGACCGACCTGGTGGCCCATGCGGCCTGACGCGGTGATCGGCGGAGAGACCTGCAACGTCACCGACGAACTCATGAAGATCTTCGATGCCGGACAGGAGATGGAGAAGCAAGCCATCGTCAGAGGTGGCGTGGAGGACATGTATTTCCACCTCGAGATAATGTTCGAGCGAAACGGGCGCTTCTTCCCCTTTGCCCAGGATATGGTCGCGTTCCTGGACGCGCAGGCGAAGGCGAAACCGGGACTAGCCCTGTACCTGCGCGAGACGCGCAGTATCGCGGAGCAGATGATCGCCACCTATGACAGCGCGCGAGACACGCTGCGAGACATGGGCTATGCCCACGAACTGGGGGCGAAGACCATTGCTCTCGCCGCCGGAAAACGCCCTGGCAATCTGCAGCGCATGATGGAGCTGAAGCAGGAATGGATCGGCATGGGCGGCGCCGCGGAGGAGCTTTCGCGGAGGGAGAACAGCTTCGCCCGGAAGCTATACCAGCAGGCGGCCTATCTCGCGGCGGCAGACCCCGAAGCAGTAGCGGTTGCAGAGGAGATCAGGAAACGGACGAAGCAGTGCCTGCAGAGACCCGATAGCTACGAGATCTGGGCGAACTACTGAGTCCTGATGGGCCATCCCCGCCATCGGCCGGGCGCGAAGGCTGGGCCATCCGAGGAGGTAGCAGAGGCGGCTGGCGCAGAGAATGCCATCTGAGGCCGACAGAGACCGGGGAATGGATGCTGACTTATGTCAGTGAGTCGTAAGGACCGAGATGTCCTGAGGGGACTCGCCCAACGGGTGGCGGAGATCGCGGCCCTGCCCGTGCAGCAGGAGACGATCTGCTTGTGGAAGGCGCTCAACGGCCTCAGGCCCGTCCGACCCATGGTGATGATTGACCAGATTCCATGGCACGAGATGGAGGTCGGACAGGAACTCACCCTGCAGACCGAAGATGACTTCTGCCGTGAGGTCGAGACAACGCTTCGCAGGAGTCTTTACGCCTGGCGGCACATGCGGGCCGACATGGTGGTCGAGCCAGTAGTGGAGATTCCGAAGGTCATCCGCGGCGAGGGCTTCGGAATAGAGATCGTCGAGAGAACCGCGGTCACAGACCCCAGAAACGATATCGTCGGTCATGCCTACCTTGACCAACTGCAGACGGAGGATGATCTGCGGAAGATCCGCGAGCCAGAGATCTACCTCGATGAGCAGGCCGCCGCCGAGGCGCACGAGAAGGCGCAAGGGATCTTCGGCGGGGTACTCGAGGTGCGCATGCAGGGACGATTCCCCGTGTTCGCCCCGTGGGATCTGATCGTCCAATGGCGCAGCCCGGAACACGCCATCCTCGACCTGGTTGACAAGCCGCAGTTCATGCACGGCATCATGGCTCGCCTCACCGAGGTGCATCTCTCGCTGCTCGGCCAGCTAGAGCAGCGGGGGTTGCTAGGCTCGGGACAGCGCACCATCCACTGCACCGGCGCATATGTGGACGAGCTTCCCGCCCCCGGCTTCGACCCAGAGCATCCCCGGGCAAGGGATCTCTGGACCTATGGCATGGCGCAGGTGTTCTCGACGGTCTCCCCAGCCATGCACGAGGAGTTTTGGCTGGACTACGCCGCGAAGTGGTTCGCGCGGTTCGGTCTTGGCTACTACGGGTGCTGTGAGCCGCTGCACGGGAAGATTGACATCATCCGGAAGGTCCCGCACATCAGGAAGATCTCTATGAGTCCCTGGGTGGACGTGGAGACGGGCGCGGAGCGGATCGGCCGCGACTTCGTCTTCTCGCGCAAGCCCAGCCCGGCTCTTCTCGCTGGCGACACGTGGGACCCGGATCGGGTGGAGAAGGACCTGCGAGATACGCGGGAGCGGTGCGCCCGCCACGGATGCCCACTGGAGTTCATCCTGAAGGACATCAGCACCGTCCAGTACCAGCCGCAGAGGCTGTGGGAGTGGGCACGAATCGCCGCGGAAGTGGTCGGACATTAGGCGCGGCGGCCACCGGCCGCTTGGCCGGGCGCGAGCAGGGCGCGCTCGGTTCAGGTTCCCCCTGTGATCATCCCGCGGGGGAGGGGATCTTCCCTCTCTCTCCAACGAGTGCGGGCTGCCTGCTGGGCGAGTTCTCCTGCCATCCACTTCCGGAGCGTGCTGAGTCGAGCCTCCGCCGCCTTCAGCCGGCGGTCCAGCCGCATCTCGGCGAAGGTGGTGATCAGCTCGTTGTGGGCTTCGCAGGTCCAGAGGTTCCGGAATGCGGCGTAGTCGCGGCGGCCCCGGCGAGTGCTGACATCGGCGGCGTGGAACTTCACGAAACCATAGTAGGAGGCGCCGTGAACCGTGGTCCAGGCCTCGAAGTACTCCTGGTGCAACCGGTCATCCTTGAGGACCCGCGAGATCTCCCGGAGCCACTGGTGGAGGTGCGCGCGCTCTTTGCCGCGGATCATCTGAAGCCGCCCTGACTCAGGGCCGAGCTTGGTGAACACGGGCTTGAGAGAGGCCTTGATTCTGCCGCTCGCCTCTGTGAACTTCAGCAAGACCGGCATGCCCACCCACCAGAGCCTGTCACGCGGATTGAGCTCAACCATGCGCGCGTCGAACACGAGGTTGCCCAGGCTGTAGGCGATCGGCGTCCCCCGCCAGGTCTCCACGGCCTGCGGGATATGCGGATGGGTGTTAACCACCGCGCTCGCCCCGGCCTCGGCGAACGCACGGTTCATCGCCACCACCCGCGGGCTGGGGAGCGGGTTCATCTCGTTTCCGCCGTGGGTGAACACCAGCACTAGGTCGTGCTTCCTCCGCAGCTCGATGATGGTGCGGATCATGTCGAAGGGCTTCAGTCCTGCCCCCCCTGGGGAGTCCCTTCGTGCCACTCCGAATTCGTGTTCACAGGCATTGAGGATGGCGACTGAGAACCCATGGGTGCTGATCGCCAGCGGCATTGATGCGTGCCGGTGGTCCTTCCCCGCACCTACCGTCCGCAGGCCGCGACGACGCAAGGCCTGGATGGTGTCCATGACCGCGTTCGGGCCATGATCGAGGATGTGGTTATTGGCCAAGAGGGCGATTTCGAAACGCCCCTTCAGCAAGTCCGCGGTCTCCGGCGGCGCTGACAAGTGAGGGCCGGACTTGACGATTGGATGCTTCCTGGTCAGCAGTGGGGCCTCGACGTTCACGATCCTCAGATCCGCCGCGGACAGCAGCTCGTCTACACCTGAGAACAGGTCTTGTGCCGCCGACTTGCGGGGTCGGGGGAATGGACAGAAGTCCCCGGTCGCGCAGATCACCAGTTCTCTTGCCACCGATGCCTCCGCATCAACGGTAGATGGGCGCTCATCGCCGCGGACATGGTTTCGACCTGAAGGAACGCAGCTCATCCCGCGGGGATTCATCGCGATCAGCTACGTGCTTCTCTATGGCGGCATCAGACACATGCCGGCCTGGCGAGTGCCCGCCATCGCTCAGCGGATAGCATACCACAGCGGACCCCGGTGCGCCTTGCGACCGCCTCTTCTGTAACTGGTAACTCACGGCGGGACAGGTTTCGCGGGCGCAACATATCGGCCCACGCGCCTGCAGCGACACACCACATGTTGTGGCTCCGACGCGGATCTGAAGCCATCCCCGCAGAGCGTTACCAGTTACCCTCTTCTCGCTAGCTCAGCAATCAGTCCTCAGTCCTGCGTCGGGGCAGTGCTTACCCGGGATGCGGGTCGCATTCGCACGGCCGCGGATGCTGAGGTGATGCTCTCAAGGCCGTACTGCCGCGGGCTGATAGGCGCAGGCTGCGTGGCAACTGTGGTGCGCGATGGCGGAGAAGGCTCTCGACCGAGGTCCGTCTGCTGCTGCGGTGGGGCCGCTGTCGATCGCTGCGGCTAGTGAAGAGAGAAACCGGGTGCCGCCCGCGACGACACCGGGTTCAGAATATGAGGCGATTCTGTGGACTGGCCCGACCGCGCGTCGAAGTCTGCCAGTTCGCCATGTTCCCAGAGGTCGGTCAGCGCTTCCACGACAGTGGGATCGAACTGGGTGCCAGCCAGAGCCTGGATCTGCAGAACTGCTGCCAGAGGGATTGCCCCGCGCCGGTAAGGCCGGTTGGAGACGATGGCGTGGAAAGCATCTGCCACGGTAACCACGCGCGCCAGGAGGGGTATCTCCTCACCTTTCAGCCCGTCCGGATAGCCGCTGCCATCCCACCACTCGTGGTGGCTGCGGATCATGGCGAGGGCCGAGGGACCAGGATTCAGGGGCTGGACAATGTCCTGGCCGATCAGCGTGTGCTGGTGGCAGGTATCAAGCTCTTCCTCCGTCAGAGGCCCCCGCTTCAGGAGCACGGCATCAGCGATCCCGATCTTGCCCAGATCGTGCAGAGGGCAGTAGGCCTCCAGGGCCTCGGCGGCACGCTCTCCCAGACCGAGCCTCTCGGCCAAGCGGAGCGCCAGCCAGGTGACGGCCTCCCCGTGGGCGGCGCTGTAGAAATCGCGGGCGGCGAGCGAACGCACCAGCGCGTGTAGGGTTCTGAAATAGGATTGCCTCAACTGCTGGTGAAGCTCCGCGCTCTCGATGGCTTTGCTGGCCATGTTGGCCAGGGTGGTGAGCAGGTTCAGGTCCTCGGTATCGAAGGTCGCCTGTCGGGTCGCTGCCAGGGAGCCGCTCACGACATCGGAGACCTTCATCGGGGCGGAGATAGTGGCGCGGATCTGATCCCAGGTTCGCAGTCGGTGCCCGATCTCGGGTGCGTCATGCAGACAGCGGATCGACGGGCCTGTCTTGGCCGCAGCCTTGGCGGCCGCAACCGGGTCGTCGGGACCTCCATCGCTTGGGCCGAGCAGGCCCGCGCTGCGCGTGTGAATGCACTCGCCTTTCGAGTTGTCCAGCAGCACGAGCGAGGCGGCATCGGCCTGCACCTGGGCTACCAGGGCCTCCACTACCAGCTCCGAGATGCGCTCGATATCTAGTGTCCCGGCCAGATGAACGCTGGTTTCGCAGAGCTTGTTGAGGCGGCTGATCCGGGCATCGAGGGCCCGGGCAGTGTCGTGGAGTTGGTCGATCAGGCTGCGGTTCTGGGCGCGCTGCTCGCGTTCCTTATCGGCGAAATAGGCAACGGTGCAAGCGAGAAATGCCAGCAGGCCGATGAGCAGCAGCGGCTCGGAGTAGTCGGCCGTCGTGATCTCCTGCCCATAGGCGACCAAGAGAACGAAGGCCAGGCCCAGCACCCCAGCCAGAGATAAGGCCAGCCATAAGAGCTGCTTCCTGCGCCTGTCCGGGGTGTAATCCCCATCCACGGCGAGTGATGTTAGGTCTGTCGGACTGTTCTGTGCAGCGCCCAAGTCTGTCCCCCCTCAGCCCCGGCTGCCGGCCGGCTGCGGGAACGCCCACCTGGCCGCCTACCGCCTGCTAGGCGCCAAGACCGTTGTTCCATAGTCTGCAGGCTACTTACCAAGCGAAGCGGTGGGCGCCGGATGAGCCCGGTGGCGATAGCCGTGGCAGGCCCCACTAGGCCCGCCGGCTGCGCCCCAGGGGGAGACAGTCGGCAACCTCAGCAGAGCCCGTCCAGGGCGCCCCACGTCCAAGACAGGGCGCGAGAGATGAGGGCGTCTAGTGCCCTGGCCAATCCCAGAGCCCGGGGAGGGCGAGAGGAGATGCTGTGGGTGTCAACCGTGTCCGAGACCGCCGCGAGTAGACCCATGCCGCCCCTATGGCCCCGCAGCGACAGCGCCCCCGCGTGCGTGACCGACCTGAGACCTGTGCAACGGCCCCATCCTGCTGGACGGAGTCCTGCCCGGGAACGGGGCTTACTCGTATAGCCTATCCATCTGCCGCTTCGCCCGCGCCAGCGCGTCCTTCGCGGAGATGTCTTCGTTCAGGTACTTCTGGAACTCCACCCCGACGATATCGGCGACCCGCTGCCAGGTCAGAGGATCGGGGATGCAGTAACCCTTGTCCACCGTGGGGCGCAGAGACTGCATCCAGGCCGGGAGGCGGTATCCCGGGTCCACCAGAGTGCGCAGCGACGCGATGCTCCGGGGCAACGCTGGTGGCCGGTAGCCTGGCTGCTGGCGCTGGTAGGGGTACTTGATCACGATCATCTTCCCGGCCTTGCCCACACCAGGCTGAAGGTCATAACAGAAACCCTCGAGCAGGACGCGCGCCGCCTCCTTTGCCACTGGAGAGGCCTTCGGAATGACCCCAATGTAGTGCGCTACCAGGGCGCCCACCCGGTTGCTGTCAGGGGAGGGACCGATGCCGATGTGCTTCTCGCCGTCTTTCATCTCGCGGATCGCCCAGAAACCGCGCGACTGCCAGTTGGGAAAGAAGATAGCGATCTTGGCGCGGAAATCGTCCGCTGACTGATAGGGCGTGAGCGCTCCCTTTGGCATCAGCCCCTGGGTATACCAGCGCTTGAGCGTCTCGAAGGTCTTCACTGCCTCTGGGCTGGCGACATCGAGGTGGCTCATTGTATCCGTCACGCTGCCGCGGAAGGAGCGCAGCATCGGCACATACGCGTTCTGAGTGAAGAAGCTGGGCGACAGGTCGAGAGTCACGCCGTACTGCTTCTTCTCCGGATTGCGCAGCCGGCGGGCCATCTCTTCCAGTTCTTGATAGGTCCGCGGCGGATCTTTGTCCGGGAGCCCGTTCTCGCGCAGCATGTCCCGCCGGTAGTTGAGGGCCATGATCTCTCCCAGCCACGGGAGCCCGTAGAGGTGCTGCGCTCCCGTCCTGGGATCGGCCAATCTGCAGTTCTGCAGATAGCCCGGCAGGAACTCGCCGAGCAGCCCGGCCTCCAACTCCGGCTTCAGCAGATCGTCGAGCGGCTCCAGGAATCCTCCTTCCGCGTAGCGCGTGATGGTCTCGTTGTTGGTGGTCAGCAGCAGGTCGAACGGCGTGGTGCTCGCCCGCCAGGGAAGCATCAGGGTGATCTCGTTCGCCTCCGGCATGATGCGCAGGTCAACGCGGATGTCCGGATGGCGTTGCTCGAAGGCGCGAATGACGCGCTCCAGATCCTTGTCCGGGGTCATGAACTCCGAGTACTGCCAGGAGTCCACCATCACCCGCACGCTCGTGATGCCGCCTTTGCGCGGGTGATAGATGTTGAGACGGCGCTCGGCCGCGAACCCGAGGAACAAGATGCCGAGCAGCGCCAGGGAGATCGTCTTGTGCATCGCTTACCCCTTGACCGCGCCGGCGGTGAGTCCGCGCATGAAGTACTTCTGCAGCAGCAAGAAGAGGATGATCACCGGCACGAAGGAGAGCATCACAGAGGAGAAGAGGACCCCGTAATCCCAGTGCTGCCATTGCCCTTGCAGCAATTGGATGCCCACCGGCAGGGTGCGCGCTTCGTCGCTCCAGTTGTTCATGGTGAGGGCGAAGATGAACTCGTTCCAGGCGCTGAGAAAGATGAGCGTGCCCGCGGCGGCGAGGCCGCTGGCGCCCATTGGCACCATGATCTGCCAGAAGCTTTCCCACCAACTGCAGCCGTCCACCCGCGCCGCGTCCAGCAGTTCCTGCGGCGTCGCCAGGAAGACACTGTGCATCACGAAGATAGTGAGGGGCAGGTTGAAGGCGCTGTAGGTGAGTGTCAGGCCGGTGAGCGTGTTCAGCAGGTGGTAATGGCTCAGCAGCTCGTACTGTCCGATCAACCCCACCTCGCCCGGCACCATCATCGTGCCCAGGAAGATGAGCAGGAGCGCCCGGTCGCCCTTGAACCGGAAGCGGGAGAGCGCGTACGCGGCAAGGCTGCCGATGAACAACGTCAGCACGACAGTGCCGATCGAGACCAGCACGCTGTTTCGGTAGTACAGCCCGAACCCCACCATCCGCTCGAACATCTGGGTGTAGTTGCCGAAGGTGTAGGTGTGCGGCAGGAAGGTCAGGTGCTTGCTGTACAGCTCCTCGTGTGGTTTCAGCGACGACAGAATCACCCACAGGAACGGCAAGATGCTGCATATGCTGACCATGGCCAGCACCAGGTAGAGCAGCCCGCTGCCGCCGTATCGTTTCACCTTGCCCGCGGCGATCGCCATCACTCGCGCTCCTTCGAGAGCTGGAAGGAGATGACAGAGACGACGAAGATGAAGACGGCAAGCGCCCAGGCCAGCGCGGAGGCGTAGCCGAACCTGAACTTGCCGTAGCGGAAGGCGACGTTGTAGAGGTACAGCACCATGGAGAGAGTCGAGTCGCCCGGGCCGCCCTGGGTCATGATGAACATCTGCCCAAAGACCTTGAGCGCGCCGATCATGGCCAGCAGGCCAACCAGGAAGACCATGGGGCGCAGCAGCGGGATCGTGACCTTCACCAGCGCCTGCCAGCCTGTGGCCCCGTCCACCCGCGCCGCCTCGGTCAGCTCTGGCGGGATGCGCTGGAGGCCCACCAGGAAGAGCAGCATGTTGAACCCCAGCCCATGCCAGACGCACATCGCCACCACCGCCGGCATCGCGAGCTTCGGATCGGAGAGCCAGCTATAGCCCTCTTTCATGCCGGCGTACTCACGCAAGAGCATGTTAGCGACCCCGTATTCCGGGTGGTAGATCCAGGTCCAGATGATGGAGACCACGGCCACCGAAACAACCACCGGGATGAAGTTCAGCGTGCGGAAGAGCGTCGCCAGCCGGCCCGCCCGCTCCACCAGCACGGCCAGGAGCAGAGGCAGGATGACCGCGGCGGGCACGTACATGATGGTGAAGCGAACGGTGTTCCAGAACGCACCCCCAGGGGTGTTGATGGTCAGCCAGAGCACGAGCAACGGGTAGAAGGCGATCTGCCACCCGGAGAGGTGACCCTTGGGCAGCACCAGCCCCGGCCAGCCCTTCACCCTCTCGTCCTGGAGCATCTCGTGATAGTTGCCCAGGCTCACCCAATGCATCTGCTCGGGGCGGAGGAAGTTGTAGTCGGTGAAGCTGAGGTAGAGCGAGCGCAAGATCGGGTAGAGCGTGAACATCCCGAAGAGCAGCACCGCGGGGAAGACGAAGGCGTACGGATTGTCGAGGCTAAAACTCCTTCGCTTGACAGCGGTTGTCGAGGTGGGGGTGCTCATGCCGGGTTCCGATGACTGGCCGTTACCGGAGTATTTGCTCGCCGCGGCCCATTCCCCTTGTGGCCGGAGCTGGGCATGCTGTCCAGGCGGCGGTCTGCGGCTGAACTAGCCAGGCTCGGCGGCATCGCCGGGTCAGGCCCGCTGCCCCTGGCGTCTCCACGCTTGATAGCTGGCCCGCTGAGAGCTATAGGAAGTCACATGCAGCGGATGTGCCGGCGGAGGGCGAGGCGATCGGCGGAGGCGCGGGGTTCCGCGCTCAGAACGAACCGGTCGCCCAGTTCGGCATCCCGAGCGACGGCCCAGTGGCAGTGCGGCTGCGCTTCCCCGATGTCCGGGTTGGCTTCTGGGCGGGCACGGCGATCAAGGCCTGCGTGGATCACGGGGTGGTGAAGGGGTACCTGGACGGCCTCTACCATCCCAGCGACCCCGTTACCCGAGATCAGATGGCGGTCTACATCGCGCGGGCCTTCGATCTCATGGCCTGGGAATCGCTGGACAGGGACGCATAGAGCGCCGGTCATCCGAAGTCTAGATCATCCGACCCAGCTACTTGATGGTCTCGCTGAGTATCAGGACGGGGGGCGCGCGCACGTGGTGCCAGACGGCGCGCTCCCCGAGGTTGTCCATCGGGGAGCGCGCTGCCAGAAGCCGCCGTTATCTGCCGGCGCGTCCTCGCGACCATCGAGTGCCGCCCCCCGTCGCCGCCACTCCGTGCGGTTCTGGGCCAGGTGTATAATCGGGTTGCCCCCTCGATCGGGCCCGGTTGGGCCCTGAAGTCGGCACTGCGATCTGACCTTCCCAATCACCTCGGCTCAACGGTGAAGTCGGGGGGCAGGGCGAGCTCGCCGTAGAGCTGACGCCTGTCTTCCTTGTCGCCCTCCTGAATCTGGATGGCTACCTGGGCGACGGCCTCGGCCTTCTCGACCGGCACCACGATCACGCCGTCGCCATCGGCCACCATCAGGTCGCCAGGCCGCACGAAGACGCCTCCACAGGTGATGGGCTGCTGGGTAGACTCCAACTCCAGCCGCCCCGGCCTGATCCCTCGGGCGACACCGCGGGAGTAGACCGGCACTTGCTGCTTGATCAGCTCATCTGTGTCCCTGGCTCCCCCGTTGGTGACGGCCCCGCGAGCTCCCGCCGCTAACCAGGTGAGCGAGTTGTGGGAGCCGATGAAGCCGCAGTCCCGGACCCCTGCCGCATCAATCACCACTACGTCGCCAGGGCGGATCTCGCTCAAGATAGGGCCGCTGGCGAGCTGTCCGTACCATTCATCCTTCCATTTCAGGTGCTCCGCCACCGTGGCGAAAACCGGCGCCCTCCTGCTCGCCGGCACGAACCTGACGGTGTGGGCGAAGCCGCAGATCCGGTGCTTGAACCCCTCCGTGTCGCGCCACAGGGGACGGATCTCCGGATCCATCGTCCCCACATCCTGCAGCCCCACCGCGTCCATGCCATCGCAGACATCGGTTAGCCTCAGCCCCTCGTACAGCCTGAGGATGCTCTCTCGCACTGCCTGGTTCATGGCGTCATCACCTCCACTCGATGATCCCGGCCGGCCCATAGCGAGAAGCTGCCGGACGTCTCCAAGGGTTTGCCTCCGAGGAGGGCCAATCCTGCCCATCCGACGAAGCCCTGGAGGAAACTACATTCGGGAAGAAACACTCTCCGGATGCAGAGAAGGCCGGCAGGTTCGACGCCAGGTCCCTCTCCTCACGCGGCGTTGGCACGGAAGGGCGTCCTCGTCTGTTAGAGAGCCCAGCGCTTCCCCGGGCGTGCGGCATCACCCTCACCTCGAAACCGCGGCCGTGCCGGAGGCGGAGCGCAGCTTCCGCGACCTCACCGGGTTCGAGGATCCATGGATGCGGAAGGCCGTGCTGGATGACGGTTGCATCCCTGGCGAGGAATGGCGGAGTCCCATTGACGCGGATCGCGTGGCGGCCTAACATACGCGAGAGCGTCGCCCGACCTTACACTACGGTGGGGACATGGCCCGTCCAGGAACAGGAGGCCCCATGCGCAGCCACTACGCGCAGGTCGGACCTGCTCTGCTGCAGAGGCTGGGGGCAGCCTGCGCTCAGGGCACGGACGCCCCACGATGGACGAAGAGAGAAGAAGCTAGCACTGATGGCGGCGATGAGCTGAGGGCCTGACCGTGGAACCTGCGGCTGCTTCCCTGCTCGTCTACACCACGTGCGGCATCTGGGTGATCGGCGACCTGTCTCTGATCCTCCACGATCGCCGAAGGTCTGACGCATCCACAGACAGGGGAAGCCTGAGGCTCGTCCTGCTCGCGGTCCTCGCCGCGGCAGCGATCGGGTATGCTGCTTCCTACCTCCACGTCATGCGCCTGCCAGGAAGCAGGGCCAGCCAGATGCCCGTCGGGACAGGCCTGATGTGGGTGGGGATGCTCTTCCGCTGGTGGGCGGTCCTGACGCTGGGCCGGTTCCTCAGCGCCGTAGTGAGCATCAAGCGGGACCATCAGCTGATACGGAGCGGCCCGTACGCACACCTTCGGCATCCTGCTTACACCGGATCCCTGGTCAGCTTCCTGGGTCTCGGCGTTGCGCTCGGGAGCTGGGTGGCGGTAGTCAGCATGCCCATCGTGCTCTTCCTGGGCTTCCGATCCAGGATGACCCGTGAAGAGGAAGCGCTGATCGACGCGTTCGGCCAGCACTACAGGGACTATATGCGCGAGACCAAGCGGCTGATCCCGGGCATCTACTGAGCATAGCAGGCAGCCATCGCCAGGCTGGCTCGGCAGCCCGGAGGGGCCGCAGCAGGCGGTCGGATGCGATCGGCGGCGACGGCAAGGACCGGACCCGCGTGCCCCTCCAGAGTCACCGGAGGGACGGAGGACTCGGCCGCGCTCTACACGGACCCTCGCCACGGATCAATGCTTCTTCGGTCCTCCAGGTAGCCCGCAACCTGTTCCCGCCATCGTGCCGCAGCGTCGAAGTCCACCTCAGCGACCGCGAGGCCCTCGCCGTCCTCCACTTCGGCCAGCACTCGACCCCAGGGCGCAATGATGGAGGACTGGCCGATGGACGAGAAGCGCGCGGATTCGTCGCAAGGTCCGTACCGATTCGCAGAGAGGAACCAGACGGTGTTCTCCACCGCCCGAGCCACCCCCACCGCCCGGTACTCCTGCTGGTCATAGCCCAACTCCACCCAGGACTCGGCAGTCAGCCAGTTCGTGGGGTGCAGAATCAGCTCGGCCCCGCGGTCAACCAGGCCTGAGATGTAGCCTGGGAAGATGAAGTCGTAGCAGATCGTGACCGCAGCACGGGCGAATGGCAGATCCACCAAGCAGGGCTGCTGGCCTCTCGTGAACAGCTCCCTCTCGCCTGAGAACAGGTATACCTTCCGATAGACAGAGACGATGCTGCCCGAAGGGCCGATCACCACGGCTGAGTTGTACGGCCCTCCTCCGTCCGGGCTGGCTTCGGGCATCCCCACCACCATCCAGTACCCATGTCGCGCGGCTAGGCCTGAGAGGCGCTCAGTGGTTGGGCCCGGGATGGGCTCGGCCACGTCAGCCACTGGGCCAGGAGCTGACCCGGTGGTGCACAGCTCGGGGAAGCAGACAAGGTTGGCGCCGATCGCTCCAGCGCGCTCCGCCCACAGCTCTATGCGATCCAGATTGGCCTGCTTGTCACCCGGTCTGGCAATGATCTGCGCTGCGGCCAGCTTAGCTCGCCTCATGGTGTCGCTCCCTATCGTCTCGTATTCACCTGCTCATAGGGCGCCCACCGCTAGCTCACGCGCGACGCCATCCGGACAGTGACTCCCAGCCCAGGGCTGGCCGGAGTCGAGGGGTGCCCGGGGCCGTCGGATGGCGGCTGGGAGCCAGGCGCGCATGATCGTCCTGGTGCCGCCGCTACCATCCTGATTCGGCGGCGCGATCCCATCTCGCTTCAGGTGGCAGGCGGAACGAACGTCCGCACGCGACTACCGTCCTGCCACCTGGCCAGGATGCCTCTGGCTGGTACCTTGATACCTTGATAGAGAAAGTCGCGGGCCGTGAAGTTGGCCACCATTTCAACTCGGTCCCCAAACACTGCGCGCTGGACGAGGCGATCGGGTGTCAGCCAGGAGAAGTCCGTCATCGGCAATAGAGCCAGCTCGCGGTGCAACGGCGAGAAGAACCGATAGTGGGCGCGGATCTGTTCCGCGCGCTTCTCGAACTCGTCCAGGTTCAGGTGATAGAGAGGCGGCACGCCGTAGAGCAGCTCCAGCAGTTCGGTGGTCACCACTTGATCCGCGAACTTCAGGCTGGCGTATTGCCAGTGGTGGGTGGTGACAAGGGAGTCGTGGAACACCATCTGGTAGAGCGGCAACCGGAAGCGGACATCAAAGAACCGCGTTCGGTACCTGGGCTTCAGTGGCACTTGCTTCATCATGATCTGGGGGCCGTCGGGCGGCCACCACGATCCCAGGTAGTAGGGGCTTGCCTTGTCTCTCGTGAGGTCGGGATCGTCCCAACCGATCACCGGCGTCATCATCCCGTGCGCGAAATGGATGACCGGCGCGGCGTAGGCTGCGCCCCGCTCTGAACCGATAACCAGCCCGTAGCTATCCCTGATCCACGCCATCCTGTCCAGACGCGCTCGCATGTCCTCCTGCTGGGTGGCGGGATGCGAAGGCGAGTAGTCATCCCCGAGATCACCATAGGCGTCGCAGTCAATGAACCAGGAGTTGAACCGCTCGGGCAACTCCCGCATCAGGCGTGTCACCCTTGCTGTCACATAGGCTCGGGCTGCAATGGGGCTGAGCTTGTAACCTTTGCCCATGAACCCGCGCTTGGGTTTGCCATCGCGGCCCACGACGGCGCCGGTTTCGTAGAGCCGCTGATCGAACTGCGCCGTCTCCCAGGAGTCCGGCTCACCAGGACGGTGAATACTGTCGTAGGAGTCATAGGTGGCGATCAGGTAGCCGAGATCCTTCGCCTTCCGGATCGCCTGGGGATGGCGGAATCCGCCCTGCCACGAGTCCAGCCCAAGCCAGAGCCGATCCAGTCCCGCGGCGGCGAGCTGTTCCATCATCTTCACCGAGACCCCGTCGCCCCAACGATCACTGCGTACGAAATCGCCCGGGAATGCCGCCTCCAGCAGCAAGCAGTTCAGCCGCAGCAGTCGAGCAGTAGAGAGCCTAGCGACCCCGACTGCCAGCAGTTCCTCGGCTTCGGCTGGGAGCTGGATGCCCTCCCACGCGACTGGCTGGTAGAGATCACGGCGCGAAAGTGCCTCGCTCAGGGCGTCCGCGGCCTCGCGCGTTAAGGCAGGATACGACTGGCCCGGCGACGCGATCTGCTTCACCGAACGCCGTGCGTCAGGAGAGAGCAGCTCCCAGACCCGGCGTCCTGGTGAGGCGTGGCTTGCGCGGGCCTGCTTCAGAAGCGCGGTGACGAAGTGCTGCCACTCCAAGACATCATGCCGGCTGAGCAGCGAACTGCCCCAGAGGTAGACGTGCGCGGCCCCCAGCAGCTTCTCTGCCTCCGGTGTTTGCTCAATCTTGTGCTGGAGGCTAACGAACTGACCGTGATCAGTGAGCCACTTGCGGTACACCCTGGCCGGCTCCACCGGTGACGGTGAGCCCAAGCGGATGACGAAACCGTGCTCTTCTGGCTGTCCAGACGCGAACTCGTGGACGAGCCGGGCGCCGATCCGCCCGCCGTGCGAGTAGAAGCTGAGCGCGTTGTGGAACGGATTTCCCAGGATGTAGGTCACCGTGTACTCGCGGCAGTCAAGGCCCCAGAACGGCATCGACAGCCCTTCGGTAGTGCTCATGGGGCTGCTCCGGGTGAGGACCGAGAGCCACTCGGCGTTGCCGACCGGAACATAGCTTCCTTCATCCAGCGGCAGCAGATACGCTACAACTGCTCGGTCTTCGCCGATCACCGGCCAGGTGACCTCACCCCCAGAGACGGAGGTGAAATGCACCAGCAGTGCATCGCCGGCCAATGCCATCCTGACCGAGCAGCTCCTGCCTGCCAAGTCCCAACTCACCTCGTCCTCGCCCAGGGCCAGGTTCCCCACATCTCCGAGCCCCTCTTGGGGAGCCGACAATTCGACGCGGCACCGACCTTGTGGTCTCGCCCTGACCCCAAGTGTGGACGGGGTGATCTCGATGCTCCAGACGCTATTGCGCAGCTCGACGGTCTTGGCGGCATGAGTAACGCCGGGCGCGCTGGCGAGCACGCAGATGAGGACAAGGATGAGGCCAACTCTCACCACCGGGGCTTCCCGCGTTTCATCCCTTGGGCTCATTGGGTCTGGAACCGCCGAACCGGCTGCTGTTTCACTGGTTTCAGACAACGGATGACTTCTCCTGCCAAATGGTGCTCCTGGTATCGAAGGGCGGTGCTAGCCCAACACCTTGACAGTGACGTTGGCCTGCGCAACGTGGAAGCAGCCGATGTCTATGCTGCGAGGGTCCCACAGCGCCAGGAGAGCAAGACCAAGGGGCGCTGGTGTCCTAACGCCGCCGTAGGGCAGGCCGAGCCTTTCGCCTCTGACCTCTCCGCTGCCGGCCCCGGTCCAGAGCGTCACCGTAGGCATGCGGGTGTAAGAGGTGCCACGAGTTGCGCTCACGAACGCAAGCTCCCGGCTCGTGAAGCCAATCAGCACTTCGCCGTAGCTCCGCTCAAGGACAAGCTGCATTGGGGGTCTCTCTAGTGCTGCGGCCCTTGCGGCCAGGCGCCGCCCAGATTACACTGTTACCGGCAGGGATAGCGAGCCCGGGGTTGGCAGCCTCAGAGATGGCGCTGGCAGCGCCTGGCGGATGGGAGGAAGCCCAATGGTCAGGGTAAGCCGGAGCGATGGCAGAGCTGTCATCGAAGGCGTCGAGCGACTGGGTTGGGGCGAGGGGCGCGAGAACACCTTCGTCGGGGCACTCACGGTCCTCGCCCATGCGCTGGGCGATGAGGCCCACTACGACTTCCTCATGGGCGTGTCGGGTGCGGCCTTCCGCGTGCAGCTGTGCCAGCCGGAGTGGTGCCCCAGCGCCCCGGACGCAGGCTGTGGGTTCCAGTGCGATGCAGCCGCGACGGCGGCTCTGGGATATGTGACGGAGACCATGTTCGCGTCGGTGGAGGATGCCGGCCAGATGCGTCAGGTGCGGGAGGCGGTAGTCCACAGCATTGATCAGGGCCATCCGGTCATCGCCCTCGACCTAGTGAAGAGCGCCGACTATGGGGTGATCGTCGGCTATGCCGATGCCGGAGAGACGTTCCTGTGCCGCTCCTACTGGGACACAACAGACGAGTACGCAAGGGCCGAGAAGTGGCCCTGGGTGATGGTGTCCATTCGAGCGCGCCGAACGCCGCCGGCGCGCGCGGACCTGATCAGGCGTTCGCTGGAGCAGGCGGTCATGCTCGCGACCACCGAGCGCTTCGACACCTACCTCAGCGGATTCGGCGCTTACGAGACGTGGGCGCAGCAGCTCCTGGAGGACTCCCGATTTGGGCCCGACAGACTCCAGCAGACCGCGCAGGCGAACGCCTGGAGCTACATCAGCCTGATGGACTGCCGCGCCGCGGCCTCCCGCTACCTCTCCGCCATCGCGGATGAGTTCCCAGCGACGCGTGCCCAGCGTCTGCTGGAGGCCGCCGACCTGTATGGTCAAGTCATAGGGGTGCTCGGAGACACGCAGGGGATGGTTCCTTTCCCCCTGCAATTGGGCGAGAAGGCTGCCTACCCGATAGACCAGCGGCGAGCTGAAGCAGAGACGCTCAGGAAGGCACTCGGCCTGGAGCGACAGGCGATACTGGAGATCGAGCAGGCCCTGGCCACCGTGCACTGAGGCCGCCTGGCGGTCGCGGAGCGAGCTAGCCACAGCCCGTCCACGAACTTGGCCCGATCGGTCGGCGACAGCGGAGCCAGCTTCACCCGCCCGGGGTGGGCAAGCTTCCGCACTCCTCTAGCCAGGGCTTCCCGGGTGGTCCGAACGTGCGAACCGATCTAGCGGGAACGGCGGCCTCGACAGCGGCCTGACCGCGAGCGACAGCAGCAGCACCTCGTTGTCGTCCGCCGCGATGCGGTTCGAGCTCAGGTGGCCGCACTGGCGGCACCGGTGGATGATCGCCCACTCGCCGCCCTTCCGGACCCAGACCGCCACGGGCTCCATGAGGCCGCCGCAGCAGGCAGCACGATCTCCGGGTTCATCGTCGAGGTGCACGCTCACCAGGCACCACGGGCAGTGGTTCCGGTGCTCTGAGCCAGCACCCCCGGGGACCACGAGCGTGCCGCAGTTGCGGCATTGAAACGAGTCTTCGGGGCCACTTGGCGCGCGATCCGGGACGGTCTCGCCCCGGCGCAGGTGCCGGCCCCGTCGGCGCCGCGATCGAGCATCTTGGTGACGACCATGCGAACTCCTCAACTCCCTATCCTCCTGGCCATGCATGCACGTACGTCATCATCCGCGGCCATAGCAACGCCGCGGGCATGGAGGCTGCGCCGCGGCGGAAGGATAAGGAAGGCCATCGCGAAGATGGCCTGCGCTTGCCAGATCAGGTTGATGGGATCAGGCTAGCCTCCGGTCCTTTCGAGGCGCAGCACCGTTGTGGAGTTGCTTATCGCAGTCACCATACACTAGGCCTCCGACCAAAGAATACGAACACTGGATACAGGAGTCTAGCCGCGGAGCAAGCGGACTGTCAAGCGCTGGCGGCCGACTTGCCCTCGCGCTTCTTGCCGTGCAGCCCGTGATGGCTTTCCGGTAGCAGAGACCGCAGCAACAGCAGCGTGCGCCAGGACGCCGCCGGCAGACAGCGCGGTGAGGAGCAGCAGGTACCTGGCGCGGACTCCGCATGCTGTCGAACGAAGCCGGCCAGCCGCCGGCGCAGAGAGCGGCTGGGCGGGACCCGGCCGGCCTCCCGAGCGCGGCCTGAGGGCCGAACATTGAGTGGAGCAGGCCGTAACTGGTTCCCGCTGCTAAGCCTGAATCTGCGTCGGATGATGCCGGCTATCAGACGTGTTTCCAGTGAGAGTGCAAGCCTTGCCGGCACCACGGCCCTCTCGGCCCACACTCACCGCAGATAAAGCTTCGACGCGATCTTGCGGCCGATCATCTTGTTGACCAGCCGCCGCGTCATGCGCTTGGGATTGCCGCTCGCCAATGCGCTGACGTCGTTGGCGATGCGCGCGATCCTGTAAAGGCTGCTGACGAGGCTGAAGCCCCTGGCCACGGTCAGCCTCCCTACCCGAACCTGGCTCTGGCCTCGACCAGGGCCTCGACGAAGGCCATGAAGTCCGGCTCGTAGAAGCTGAGGTGGACGAACTCGTGCTGGACGACGAAGTTCTTCTCCTCCTCATCGTACCAGACGGCGGTCACGACGCCCTGGGACGTCGTCTTGCTGGCCAGATCGCGGATCGACATGAGCTCCTCCCGCTCGCCAGACCGAAGTGCGCTGACCTGAGGCAAGACCACAGGCCGTAAGTCTGACGTAAAGACTGATACCACTAATGGGGGAATGTCACTAGTGTCGTGTCCCAGGAACAACTTGATGATATGCTGTCAGCACATAACCACAGAACGGGCGATCTAGGCCTGTTGTGAGCTCGTGCCGTCCTATCGCACGTCTTGCGTTTCTCCAGCTAATGCTGGGACGGCACACTAGACGCTGTTTCATAACCTTCCCGGGGGAGGTCATGAAATGCGCTCTAGCAGCCAGAGGATACTGCCAGCGACAACGCGAGATCAACCATGGCTCTCTCGCCGCGGGCTCTCCGTTCAGCCTTTGCGGCACCGGTGAGCATGATGTGCTCGCCGGCCCGCGGGTTATCGAAGGCGAAGAGGAGAGATAGGCGACGCATTTCGAAGTGCTCCGCCACCGCGAAGGTGGCGGCGGATTCCATATCCACGGCGAGGTAACCAGCGTCGCCCCACGCCGCGACCTCGGCTCTTCCCTCAGCAAGGAGTGCGGACGTCGTCCAGATCGGCCCCTTGTGCAGACCAATGGAACCCGCGCCCACGCATTCGACAGCCGCGACCAAGTCCGGCGACGCCTCCACCTCGTCTTTTCCTGGCAGGTAGTAGCAGGCCGCTCCCTCGCCGCAGTGGGCTCTGGTGGCGCACACGATGTCGCCGGGGAAAATGCCCTCAGCCAAGGCTCCGCAGCAACCGGTCTGGACCACGAGCCTCGTGCCCATCGCCCCGAAGACATGGGTGATCTCAGAGGCCATAGCATCGCCGTACACAGAGGCGTAGCCGACAAGATCTCCCTGGAAGCGGCCAATCAGCACGTCCTCGAAGATGCCGTTCGGCGAACCCACCTCCAGCACATCGGAGAAGTGAGCCTTGTGCTTCTCGTAGTTCAGCTTCAGGTTGCGTGTCCCACGTAGCAGGAGAACTCCGGGTACCAAGTCCTCTGGTATAGCGAGGAAGGCCAGCCAATCATCCCTTGTCAGCTCTTTCAGCACTTCAGACACCTTCGTCTCCCCTCGTGGGCTCCCTCTGGGGCAAGGAACGTGAATGAGCGTGCCCGAGCGCGCATGTACCCGAGCGCCGTCCGCGCCAGCACCCGGTTGGCCCGCTGCCAACGACCGCTGTTCTCTTCGCTGGCACATCCCGGGTCAGTGAGGCAGGCGACCACCTCTCTACTGCTCTCCACCCCAACGCTTCTGATCAGGCGCCCTCGGTCAGTGCTGCTCCTTCACTTGGTCGCAGCACCAGATGCTGATCCGCCCGCGCTCTCAAGATCCTTGAGCGCAGCCTGGCCGTCCGTGTGGCTTGCGGGGAGCTTTCCCAGCAGCTCCTTCGCTTCCTTCGTCCTTTCCTGCACCTGCGCGACCCGGCCGAGCACATACCACGTCTCATCGTCGGCCTTCCCCTGCAGCGCAAACTCCCGGCCTGGCTGGGCCTGCGCCAGGACGGCCGCGAGCCGGATCTGCCGCTCCGATCCCTGCCTGGGGATCCCGCTCCGCCGCATGGCGATCGCCAAGTTGACCCGCATGTCAGCATCGGAGGGCGCCATCTCGAGGGCGTCGGAAAGCAGCTTCACCGCAGTGCCGTAGTCGGCCGCGGTGAGCGCGCGGTAGCCCTCCTCGCGCAGCCCAGCGGGTCGCCCTTCCCTCAGGCCCGTTCTGACCGAATCCGGTACGTATTCGAGCAGCAGGCTTCGGGAGTCTCCTCCCAGGACCGTGTCCAGCGCCCGAAGGATGGCCTCGGTGTCCAGGGGCTCCTGGCCCTGCAGCTTGCCCACGACCGCGGCCAGCGTGCCTGGCGGGCGATCGCGCAGCAGCCGCTCGATGAGCTCATAGGCGCAGTAGGCCGACTCTTCGTCCTTGGCGTCGCGTGGCCTGGGGTCCTCGCCAGAGGGCCAGGCGAGAAGATTGACTCGCGCCCTCGCTTCCGGCGTGGGGGCCTCTGGAAGGACGACCTCCCGGCACTGCTGTACGTAGTCAGGTGCGATCTCCTGGACGACGCGGGGCGTGGCCCATTGCGCCACCCCTTCGTGGAACCATCGCGTGAACGGCTGGGGTCCGCATTGCCTGGCGAGCAGCAGGTTGGCGGCCATCTGGATGCTGGCGAAGTGGGTGTGTAAGGCCAGGCCCCCAGCGAAGATGTCTAGCATGTCGCCCACGCCGGCAGCGGGGCCCTTCTCGGCGTTGCGAAAGGTGCCGTCATCCCTAACCAGGACGGGGAGAAAGCTCCGCTCGGTCGGGAGCTTCACACCGGCCCCCTCCAGCGCCGACGCCTGGATGCCCATCTGGAGCTGGAACCTGTCCTCGCGGGGGAGATACGTCAGGCTGATAGCGCCACCGCTCACCCCGCCCGAGGCCTTCAGGTCAGACTCCCGGTACACCCTCACGTCAGCGAACATCGGCTCGACGAAGGCCGTCGTCACCTGTCCTACCCCCGCGATCAGCCTGGTCGCGTCTCCCTCCGCTTCTGGGAGGCCGAGCAGTTGCGCGAGCACGCGGGCGGTTCGCGCTCCATCGGAGAAGGCGCGCTGCATGGCCCGAAACTTCTCCCGGCGTGGCGCCACCACCGTCTTGCAGACCTCGGCTACCTGCTGCGCCTGGGACTCAAGGCCGCGCGGGTAGCTGATGGTGATACCACCGACGATCAGCTTTTCGGTCAGGACGGGCCCCGGATTGCCGCCCCCCTGCACCGCCTCGGCGGGAGGGACGGGGCCCGGGCCGGCCCCGGCGTCATCTGCACACGCCGGCCGGTATGGGGCGAGACACAGCAGCAGCACTGCGACTGGCAGCCACCATCTCATCAGCTCTCTCCTGACCTGCTTGGGATACCGCGGCCAACGTAAGAGCCTCACCCCTGCAGGCACGAGGTCCTCCCGTGTTGGCGCCCCCGTGGCAGACGGGCGCCGGCACGCTATCTCGCCTCCCGGTCGCGCAGAAGCTGGACGAGCGCGGCGCCCTACGACGCCAGTGCCTACACCAGACACAGCACCAGTTTGGCTCTCATCCCACCCCCCTGGCGTGAGTCCTCTGGGCCTCAGCGCTTCGCCTCCCATGCCGCACAATAGCTCATCCGCCTCCTGGGACGCTGCGACAACCCTGGTCGCGGTATTCTCTGCACTCGCTAGCACCCCTGTTCCGGACGGTCGGTGGTGAGACTCCTCAGTTGAGGGGCCCACCGGGCCGCCTTGAGGCCCCGTTGGGCCCGCATGGCGAAGCAGAATCAAACCGGCCTTCGAGCCAGCGCCAATCCTGTCTGAGCCACACCGCTGAGTTCCCAAACAGCACGGTGATGGGCCCATTTCTGGACAAACCGCCATAGCGGGTGGGCATTCCAGGACTTGACGTGCGAAGGTGGTCAGATAGAATACTACATCGGAATCATTCCCCCTGTAGGCCGACCATGAGTACAGACAGAGCGGAAGTTCAACGTCGTCTTCGTCACTTCCGGGAGGTCTGCAAGAACAACGGCGTGAAGGTGACCCATCAGCGCATGGTCATCTTCCAGGCCTTGGCGCAAACTGACGAGCACCCGGACGTGGAGACGATCTACGCAGCCGTTAGAAAACAGATCCCGGCAATCTCGCTCGATACGGTGTATCGCACGCTTTGGCTGTTGCGGGACTTGGGGTTGATCTCCACGTTGGGGCTGCCTCGAGAGAGGGTGCGATTTGATGGGAATACGAGCAGACACCACCACTTCGTCTGTGCGGGATGTGGGCTGGCGAGGGACTTCTACAGCGCGGAGTTCGACAAACTGCCCATCCCGAGAGAGGTGAGAGCCGTCGGGAGCGTGGAGACAGCGCACGTGGAACTGAGGGGCCTGTGCTCCCGCTGCCTGAAGAAACGAAGGGGCCGACGGAGCGATCGCGACCTGTCGCACAGAGACCGCCGCTAAGGAGGCGCACCATGAGTGAGAAGGAGCGACTGACCACGGGGTTCGGAACGCCGGTCGAAAACGACCTGAGCTCAGTGACCGCCGGACCCAAGGGACCGGTTCTCATCCAGGACGTACACCTGGTCGAGAAGCTGGCCCACTTCGACCGAGAGCGGATTCCCGAACGCGTGGTGCACGCGAAGGGAGCCGGAGCATACGGCCATTTCGAGGTGACCCATGATGTCACCAAGTACACTCGCGCCAAGTTCCTCTCTGCCGTGGGGAAGCGAACGGAGGTCTTCGCGCGGTTCTCAACCGTGGGCGGTGAGAAGGGGTCTGCCGACTCCGAACGCGACCCTCGCGGGTTCGCGGTGAAGTTCTACACCGAGGAAGGCAACTACGACCTGGTTGGGAACGACACACCCGTCTTCTTCATCCGTGACCCACTGAAGTTCCCGGACTTCATCCACACCCAGAAGCGCAATCCCGCAACCAACCTCAAGGACCCGGATATGTTCTGGGACTTCCTCTCGCTGACGCCCGAGTCCATCCACCAGGTGACTATCCTCTTCTCCGACCGCGGCACGCCCAGGGCCTACCGGCACATGAACGGGTACAGCAGCCACGCTTACATGTGGTACAACGAGAAGGGGGACTATCACTGGGTTCAGCTTCACTTCAAGACCGAGCAGGGGATCCAGAACTTCACCGGTGAGGAAGCGGATCGCATGCGCGGCACCGACCCGGACTGTGCCACGCGTGATCTGCACGACGCGATAGCACGCGGCGACTACCCCTCTTGGCGGCTGGAAGTCCAGGTCATGACTCCCGAGCAGGCGAGAAGCTACCGGTTTGACCCCTTCGACATCACGAAGGTCTGGCCGCACGCGGACTTCCCGCCCGTGAACGTGGGCCGCCTGGTGCTCGACCGGAATCCCGAGAACTACTTCGCCGAGGTGGAGCAGTCGGCGTTCTCTCCGGGCAACTTCGTTCCCGGCATTGGGCCGTCCCCGGACAAGATGCTGCAGGGGCGACTGTTCAGCTATCACGACACGCATCGGCATCGGCTTGGGCCTAACTACCACCTGATTCCCGTCAACGCACCGAAGGCGTGCCGCATGCAAAGCTATCAGCGTGACGGGGCGATGCGAGTAGACATGAATGGAGGTGGCGGCCCCAACTACTGGCCGAATAGCTTCGGAGGCCCGTTGCCGGACCCGGACGTCGCTGCCCCGCCTATCGACGTTTCCGGCCTGGCAGCGCGCCACCAATACGAGCTTGGCGACATAGACTTCGTCCAAGCTGGGGACCTCTACCGAAAGGTCATGACTGATGAGCACCGGGCTCACCTCGTCAGCAACATCGTCTCGCACCTGAGGAACGCCCAGCGGCGTCTGCAGCTCAGACAGACCGCGCTGTTCTACAAGGCGGACCCTGACTACGGCGAGCGTGTCGCCAGGGGCCTCGACCTGGACCTGCAAGAGGTCAGACGCCTCGCCGCGATGTCGCAGGAGGACCGCGTCAAGGCGACCTCCCGCTGAGCCGAAGTGCGGGTGTCAGACGGCGATGAGACATCGGTAAGGGACGGCTGGCTCAGACGGTAGAGCTTACGCCAGAGGCTAGCCTACCAAACTGAAGATCGAGATTCGCGTGCCGGGTTAGCTCAGGTGGTAGAGCGCGGGACTGAAAGTCCAGGCGGCCCCAGTTCGATTCTGGGAGCCGGCACCAGGAGCTTCCGGGGCGATGGCCGAAGGCCGTCGCCCTTCCGCGTCGGCGCGAGCTGGCCTAGCCGGCCTTAGCTCCACCTCTGCCTGCCGCAGCTTGTGGATGATCTGCTCCGGCGTATGCCGCTTCGCATTCATCTGCCTCGCTCCTCCTTGACCAGTCCAGCCCCAAGTACTAACATTCAGCCTGGACTCGTTCTAGGGGGCAAGGCCACTGGAAGGTCCGGGCGCGGGACAGCCGGGCCAGCATCGGCGAATGGAGCCCGGTCTTCCGCTTCACAACTGCGGCTCAGCCGGGATGAGGAGAGCGTGTCTGCTGTCTCCGGCTACGCTTCCATTCATTCGCGGGGAAACCAGAGGGGCTTGAGAGGCACAGCCATGGAATGGATCGACACCCACGTACACATCAGCGGCGTCTCTCCTGACGGCTCCGTGCGCGAGAACCTGGCACAGGACGTGGCGGTGGTGCTGGATGGAGCAGGGGCTGATCTGCGCTTTGTCGTCAACTGCTGCGAAGCCGACAGCGCCGCCGAGTTCCAGCGGATGATGGAGCGGCCGGAGGGGGTGCTGGAGGCGAGCAGGCACGTACACGGCCTGGCCAAGGGCCTGGCAGGCCGGGTGTACGGGTCATGCATGGTGAACCCCCACTTCCTCGACGCCTCCCTCAAGACGATGGATGTGACCTTCGGGCAGTGGAGGTTCGTGATGCTCGGGGAGATGGTCCAGTACATGATGCACTACCGGATGAACAGCGATCCGGTGGCGCGGTTGGTGCGAAAGGCCGTGGAGTTCGATGTCCCCACCCAGGTGCACATTCGACCTCCAACAGCGCCCAGGGCAACTTCACCTCCGGCACCGAGGAACTGTATGACTTCCTGGCGCTCGTGCAGCGGGAGCCGGAGGCGAGATACCTGCTGGCCCACTTCGTGGGCTCTCCGCGAGCCAATCCGACGGTAGTGGAAGGGTACCTGGACATCATCGAGCGCGAGCTGGGAGGATGGCCGGACAACTTCTGGGCTGAGATCATCCACTTCCACTCACCGGGGGTCCCGGTGGCGCTGGCGCGGATACCCCACGACCGGCTAATGGCCGGCACCGACTGGGTCGGGCGGCCGGGTCCCCCCTTCTTGCCCTATGGCATCGTCTACGGAGTGCAGTCAGCAGAGCAGAACCCGTACCCGCCGCGTGTGGCAAGCCTGGTTGACTTCCTCGTCTCTGCTGGAGCTTCGCCGGAGACGGTGCGGGCCATCGCCTTCGGGAACGCTGCCAGGCTGCTCAGGCTGGGCCCGCGCGCTTAGCCTGGAGCAGTGAGGGCGAAGCGGCAGGACACGCTGGGCGGGATACCCGCGGGTGCCCCTAGCCTAATGAATGTCGCCCAAAGAAGTAACGGGCGGCATTCATCAGAAAGCCAGGGAATGCCTGAAGAAAGACGTTCGCGCAATGTTACTTCATTGCGCGAACGTCGGTAGTAGAGATGATGTGACCCACCCGGCAGCCGGAGGCGCCGGGGTGCTTGGGGCCGTGGGCAGCAGTGCTTCGTCGTCGCGGGCAGTGCCGTGCTGGCAGACCTCTGGCGAGGATTCCTAGACCGGCCTGACACGACCAGGCTGGCTACAGGGCGGCGAGCTCGGCTCTGACCACTCCGGCCAGGTCGGCGACGATGGACGCTAGGTGCTGCGCGCCTTCCTCGGCTGTTGCTAGGCGCGGGTCGTCCTCAGCGCGCACAGTGAAGTCTGCGGTGGGGCGGCCCTCGAACGTCGGCTGATCAACTACGGCCAGCTCGGTGTTCCTCAGAGGCCCCGCTGGCAGCTCTGTAAGATCCACATTCCCGGTGAGGGCTTGCATGATCGCCGTCTCGACTCGAGTCGCGTGCGAGCCGTTGAAGTAGTCGCCCGGGGTCCTCAGCACGGGCATGAGCAGCAGCACCTTGGCCCGGCTTGTGTGACTGAACTCGAGCGCCAGCCGCTGCAGTGTCTGAATCTGGTTGTCGGCGCCATGTCCGTTGAGAAGCACGATCAGCTTGTAGCCGCGTCGCGCCAGTAGCTCCAGGTAGCTGCGCACGACTATCGCCAGTACTTCCTCGGGCAGGTACAGACTATGAACGGGCAGGCCAGGGAAGTCCATGCCGACGATGTACTCGTCGCCCCGGAAGCCAATGCTGCGCAGCATCTGCGGGCTGCGCTCTCGCTCCGTGCCGAGGAACAGCGGCGGAAGCACAACACCTCCCACCTCGCGGGCGAGACGCAGCGACACCTCGTATGCGTTCAGTGGGTCGGTGCCGAAGGGAAGATGCGGGCCGTGCCACTCCAGGGGACCGAGCGGCAGGAACACGAGCGGGCAACCCTCTCTCTCGGCGATGATCTGAGACGGTCTCAGCAGTTCGAGCTTGACCTCTCGCTCCATACCACTATCCTCCGACTGATGCGACTCACCTGCAGGGTTCCAGCGGAACCGGGCCAACAGAGCGCTGGGATTAGCCACACCTCGGGCGCTCCTGCCCCTCTATTTCTGCAGTCTCGCCCGGTTGTCGGCAGCGTTCCCGGCGGGATATGACAGTCCAGACTTGCCCTTCGGTTCGCCGCGTCAGCATTGCAGCCCTGTCGCGCCCCGGGCCCGCGTCTCGGGCACCGCGCCGAACGCGGATACTCAGCCGGCCTGCTCACGCGACGGGAGTCTGGGCAGTGACTCCAAGCTGAGGGGGTAGTCGGAGTCGGGAGGCGCCCGGGTGGTGCTACCCGTGTTCTGGGCGCACCAAATGGCCGTCCGGAGTTGGGGCCCTCACCGGGATACCCGCTGCAACCACAGGATGCCGCAGTGGCGCTCCGGATGTGCGGCTGGGCAGATCAGCAGTGTGACGAGGATGCCCGCAGCTTGGCACCGAAGCACAGGCAACGGTCAAGGCTGGGCAGCAGCTCCGCGGGGGTCACGCCTGGCGGGCAACGGCAATGCCCACAAAGCGGGCTCGCGGCCCCTCGAAGGCATGGACATGATGAAGACGCCAAGTGACGCCATCCGGAATAGCCAGGTGCGACTGATGCCAGGTCGGTATGCGGTCCTGCGATGCGCAGATGTGCCCGATGGCCCTGGCTGGTTCATGATCACCCGGGATCCAGATGAAGTGACAGCTATCGTCGAGGAATCGGCGATTCCCGAATCGCGCGCCCTCGAGACGGACGGGGGCTATAGACTCGTGGAGATCAGGGTTGCCACAGGATTCGAGAGCGTTGGATTCCTTGCCGCGGTGACCCGCGCTCTTGCTGAGGCAGGACTCAGCATCTTCGTGGTATCTACCTACTCGAAGGACTATGTGCTCATGAAGGAAGAGTTGGTCGCGGCCGGACTGCAGGCACTTTCGGAAACCGGCTTCCGAGTGGCTAGGCCCGCCTCCGGCGGGCCGCCACCCCGGCCCGCGGCCTAGGGGTTGTCGAGATCTAGCACAGCGCAGTGACTCCCTGCCGAGGCGGTAGCCGCAGTCGAAGGCACCCGGGGCCGG
The DNA here is from genome assembly GCA_963716175.1 of uncultured Armatimonadota bacterium. GTDB lineage: Bacteria > Armatimonadota > Hebobacteria > Hebobacterales > Hebobacteraceae > MFD04408-11. The sequence continues at coordinate 751,232 of OY970296.1, forward strand.
CCTCGCGGGCGGCTGACACGGACAGCCTGCTGCATCAGACCAGTGATCCTCCGCTCAGCAGCGGGGTCAGCGCAGCAGGAAATCAACCGTCACGCGACAGCTGATCCGCAGCTTCCCCGGGACTTCCGGCATCCCCAGCGGGGCTTCGGCGGCGGAGGCTGGCTGTGAGACCCCGCCTCTCGCGGCGCGTCCGGCCCCCATCTCGTATTTCCAGTAGTCGCGATCATAGGAGTACTCGTCCGAGATGCTCTGGATGCCAACGATCTTCGCGCGTGCGCCCTCGGCCATGGCTTTCGCCTTCTCGGAGGCCCTCTCGGTCGCGAGCCGCAGCGCGGCGGCCCGCACGGTGTTCTCGTCCGCCAGTTCCCAGACGAGGCCTGAGAAACTCGTCGCTCCCGCCTCTACGGCGCCGTCCACGACTTCAGGAAGTCTGTCGAAGCTGCCGCCCTTCAGGGTGACGCGCAGCCAGTGGTAGGCCTTGTAGCCCAGCTGAACCGTGCGCCGTCGCGCAGAGTCGTACTCAGTCGCCGGTCCCAGGTACAGCTCAGAGGTCTCCAGCGATTCGCTTCTCACCCCCAGCCCAGTCAGGCGCGCCTTGATCGCTGTGACCGTTCGGGCGACTTGCGTGGCTGCTTCCTTCGGCGTTGGACGCACCGCTTTCACACCGAGGGAGATCTTCACGACATCCGGTTCGGCTTCCTGGTAGGCGTCGGCCGTCACCGTCAGCAGGCGCGGCTCGGGCGAAGGCTTCCGGCGCCACGAGGCTGCGTCAAGTAGTGTCGCCAGAACTGCCAGCGCCAGCACGACCACCACGACATGGCCAAAGACGGACTCTCGCTGCATCGCCGGCACCCCCTTGCCGTAGGCTCCCTGCACTCCCCACAAGTCCTATTGGGACACCCCCGGTAGTCACCCTTCTCCCTGAGTAGCTGCTATCCTCTCACTGATGGACGCGACACCCTGTCCACTGCCGGTTGCGGGTCAGAGCGCCATCCGAACCCGTTAGCGACGGACCCTGGGCAGCAACTCCCAGCCGAAGGGCCTGACCGGAGTCGGAGGTGCCCCCGGGCATCATTCCCGCGTGTCCGCCGCACCGGCAGCCCCGCCGGGTACGATCGAGCCAGCGGAGAGTGCTTGCGGGGGTCGGAGTCGGCCGCGGGCGCGTCGTGGTACCTGCACGGGGTGCAGTAGCGGGGTCGTGAACCAATCTCAGTCAGCAGCTGCCGCCGGTCCACTCGCTCGACTGCCGATGACTCGCTTCTCGAACACCGTGAACGATGAACTCGCGCCGAACACTTGCCGCAGCTTCTCCAAGACCTCAGCTCGGTAACGGTCTCCCACTCTCGTGTAGAGGCACACCTCATCACCCCCCGGGTCGGCTGGGTCGCGGACATACGAGATCTCAAAGCCCAGGTTCCGGTAGTCGTGGGGCAGCTTGTCCTTCGGAACCTTGACCGCATACTCGAGCGGAGTGTAGCCCACTCTCAGGTAGAAGCCGTCCGCACCGGACCCAAGGTCAATGGTCCAGTCTCCGCGTGCTCTCACTCGGTCCTCCCAGTAGCGCAGCAGGCGGCTCCCATATCCTCTGCGCTGTTGCCCCGGGAGGATCGCGATCACGTGTAACCGCATCCTGTCCAAGCCGTCACGGTCAGAGCGGACTGGCCATCCGCAGCAGACGCCGATGATCTGGGGCCCTTCACTGCAACAGGTGAACAGGTCGGGACAGCGTTCGTACATGGCCAGGTACTCTGCGGAGACGGTCTCTCCGGCGACCGCGAGCGCGGCCTCCACTTCCTCTGGTCTGACTGTGCGGAATCGCACGACTCCCTCCTGCGCCCGCGACGTCCCTGACCCCTTCACGAGCTGGTTCCTGACCAGTTGGCGCCAGCACCCGCGCCGCGTCGCCCAGGCATCTATCCGCAGCGCCATTCTCCGGACCGGGGTCTGTACCTCGTGGTCCGGGACCAACGGTCCGCTTTCACGCGACCGTCAGCCTCCCCATCGTCGCGGGCATCACCCCATCAGGCCGACGGCATGCGACGGCCGGAGGCGTAGACGCTAGCCAGCCGTTCCGGAGCCCGTCTCCTCGCTGATGCGTCGAAGGAAGCGCGCCACGCTCTCCGCCACGATGTCCCAGAGCCGCTCACCCATCTCCGGGGTGGCGAGGCTCGGGTCCCCGAACGCGCCGGTTTCGGAGATCTCATCGGCGAGCCACACGTATCCGGGCTGCTCGCTCCGCTTGAGCGTAGGCCTCACCATCTTCTCCCGCTTCACCAGGTGCGGACGGTCGGCCAGCATCTCCGCCGTCTCTGGCGCGGCGGCGTGGATACCCATCGTCTCGTCTGGCCACAGGCCGGCCTCCCTGAGCTTGCGGTACTCCGCCTGGAAGTACGCGTCATTCCATCCTGCGTACGCGTAGAGCTTCGCTTCCTTGCCCTGCCGGGTCAGCTCCTCCGCCAGCCTGTAGCGCGCGACCTCAACCGAGCTGGCGTTCCCCCCGTTGCCATTCACTATGGCGATGGAGCGGAATCCCATAGCCAAGACTGCGCCCATGATCTCGCAAAGGGCGCTGATGTACGTCTCGAACCGGAACGAAATGGTGCCCGGGAATCTCATGTGGAAGCACGACTGTCCATAGGGAAGGGTCGGGAGGACCAGCACTTTCAGGCGGTACTGCTCCCAGGCCCGTCGTGCGCCATCCAACGCCCACCGTTCGGCCAGCCGCGCATCCACATCCACAGGTAGCATCGGCCCATGTTGTTCGATGGCCCCCACCGGGAAGACCACGATGTAGTCCTCTCGCGTTGCCTCCGCGATGTCCTCCCACGTGCATTCGCTCCACAGCAGGTTCATCGTCTTCTCCTTGGATGCAGGTGGCGCTTGCCCGCGCTGGCGACGGCGCTCGGCGACTCTGCGCGACAGGCGCGCACGGGCGCAGAGGGACAGCGTCAGCCCTCCTGTGCCCCCCGGGCCCTCCAGCTTGAGCCCGACGGCCACGGCTCCTGATAGTCGAGGCGGCGCCACTCTGCCAGCGCCCCGGCGTCCCGGGTGTCGGGGATGGCGATGACCTCGCCCGCCCGCTCCGCGGAGATGGCAGCGCAGACACCTGGGAAGCTGATGTCCATGCCGCGGTGCAGCCCGAGCTCCGGCTCCTCGCCGCTCAGCACCGCCTCGAGGAAGCTGCGCGCCAGGAACCAGTCGGCGCCGCCGTGGCCCGAGTCCCGCGCCTCCTCAGGTGCGTCCTCCCGCAGTTTGGACCAGGACATGGGTCTCCACTCTCTCCGGTCCCAGTCCGAGCGCGCCATCCTGGGCTGGTCCAGGTTCGCACCCCCCGCCCACTGCACCGTCGCCTCCGTGCCCAGCAAGGAGAAGCGGTGCCCGATGGGGTGGCTGGTGTTGAAGCCGCAGACCACACGCAGCACGCGGCCGGCGGCGGTGCGGAAGAGCGCCGCTTCGATGTCCGGGCTGCCGCACATCGGGTCGCGATTCGCCGGAGTTGCCTGGCAGCTGACGGAGACGCAGCGGTCTCCGGTCACCCAGAGCAGCGGCCCCAGGCTGTGTGTCAGGTACTGGATGGGATGGAACCGCGCCCTCCAGTTGCGCGACACGCCTGGCGCGCCCGCTTCCTGGTGGCTGAGCACCTGGCCCACTGCATCCACGAAGTGGGAGCCAGGCATATCGTGGAGGTACTCCGCCTCGCCATAGGAGATCTCGCCCAGCTCTCCAGCACGGTAGAGCCGCTGCCACTCGTGGACGAACCACCAGTAGCAGCAGTTCTCTCCCAGCATGTAGTGGCGACCCGTGCGCTGGACCGCCTCCAGCACCTGGAAGTGGCCTTCCGCAGTGAGCGAGGCCGGCACTTCGCTGAGCGCATGCTTGCCAGCCTCCAGCGCCAGCACCACGTGCTCGGCGTGCGAGGGCGGGTCGCTTGCCACCACTACCGCGTCGAGGTTGGCCTCTCGCAACATCGTCTCGTAGTCGGCGAAGAGCTCCGCCTCAGGGTGAGACTGGCCGATCGCCTCCCGGCGCGCTGGGAGCCGCTCTGCGATGGCGGATACCCGCGACTCCGGGAAGCAGGCAAAGAGGCTGGCGAACACCCAGCCTCGGCCCCCGCCCACAATGCCGATGCGAACCTGCTGCTGTGCGTTCATTCCCAAGCACCCACGGCCGCAGTTCGCGGACTCCTTCACGACGCTCGCCTGCGGAAGGCATCCGTGCCAGGAACGTCGGCCCGAGCCAGCACGCGAAGCATGTTGTGCGCCAGGATAGGCTCGAGCACGTCCTGAGGCACGTCCAGCGAGAGAAACCGGGCCAGCTCCCATGCCATGCTGTGGCCCAGCGCATCGCTGCCGAAGATCACCCTGGATGGATCCACAACCTTGAGCGTGGTTTCCCACGGGATAGAGGAGCAGAAGCTGCCGCACCACTCCAGGTACACGTTGGGGTTGGCCGCGGCCAGCTCGTGGGCTTCGAGCCGGCCGGCGTCCCCGCCGCCTGAATGGCCCAACAGGAATGCCGCGTCCGGATACTTCTTCACGACCTCCTTGAGCATAGCGGGCGAGTTGTACTGATCGTCCCAGGTGTGCAGGAGGATCGGCAGGCGCCGCTGCTGCGCGTACTCCAGAGCCGGGCGCAACCGCTCATCGGTTACCGACACCTGCCAGTACGAGCACAGGAACTTGATGCCCACGAAGAAAGACTGCGAGAAGAACTCGTCCAGTCGCTCCGCCAGCCCCTCCTGGTAGTAAGGGTTGAAGCCCAGATACCCGCGGAATCGCTCTCCGTGTGCCGAGGCATGCTGCTGCAGCTGCCGGTTGCCTTCAATAGGCTCACCGAACAGGGCCTGGCCGGTCGACGCGATCAGTGTTCGAATGCCCAGTCGGTCCATGTCGCGCAAGGCCGCCTGGATGTGCCCGCTGATGCCCCCGCCTGAGCCTGGCCACGTGCCCATGGGTCCCAAGTGACCGTGGGCGTCTATAATGCCGACCTCCAGGGGCCGGCCCTGAAGAAAGGTCTCCCACAGGGGGTTCAGGGGAGGTCTTCGCACCGGCGGCGTAGGTGGCAGGTCCAGGAGACGATCCAGGTTGCCGTGCGCGATCCGCTCGCGCACGTCCTGGGAAACCGGAGCCTGCGCGAGGGCGCCGATCGCCGCCCCGTTGTGCGCCGGCAGGCCGGTGGAGAAGATCAGGCGCTCTGGCCCAAACTCCTCGGCCAGCTTCTCGATGGTCCCGTGAGTGTGCATCCAACTGGTACCGACCCGGATGTTCGGCCGCCGCTTCAGCAGATCCAGCAGGTTGAACACCCCGAAGAACTGGGGCCACATGGCGTGTAGACAGATGATTGGCGTGTCGGGGAGCGCCTCAGCGAAGGCCAGGAGATCGGCGTCATCAGCGATCTCCCTCACGTCCACCAGGAGTACCGGCCGGAAACGTGCGAGCTGGCGCACCACCGGCTCGACGTGGCGCAACTTGTGGCTGAGGCTGCGGCACATCAGCCGAAGCGCTCGGACCTGGCGCGAGCCGAGGGCCTCGGTCAGCTCATCCATGGCCCCAATCTCATGCAGCATCGAAGGCGCTACCACGAACGAGGGCACCAGGCGCTGTCGCTGCGGGCCCAAGGAGTCGAGTTCCGCCATCAGCCGGCGGTTGCCCGTCATGGGGTGATGATCTCGCGCCCCAATGTCCCAGACCAGCGACCGACTGATCCCCAGTCGGTCCATGAACGCCAGCAGCTCGCGGCAGGTCTCGAAGTCCGCCGGGCCCTTCATGCCTCTGCCGGTCTGTGCGTCCGCGCTGAACAACACCATGTCCGCCATCATGGTTTCCTCTGCCAACCGGCCCTCCCGTTTCGCCGCGAGTGCGTCCTGGGTGTCCGCCGGGAGCAGGTCTGGTCTCCTGCAGCCGCCGATGTTGTTCCCGACCCGATCACGGTGCGGACCGGCAACACCTTCCAGTGGGCTGGACTTCGTCCCTGCTGCCGGCCTCAGAAGTGGAGCTGTTCTGGTCCCTGGTGGATCTCTATCGCCCCCAGGGCCACCGGCATCGGAGCGGTGTCCCGCATCTCCAATGCCGCCCGGACCTGGCTCGCCTTTGCGGTTCTCCGGCTGACAGCACACGGAATCGCCAGGTCCGGATCTTCGTCATCCCTTATGGCGAGTATGCCGAGAAAGGCTTCAGACAAGGAGGCACCTGTGGTGAGACGTCTCAGCTTCATCGTGGTGGCGCTGGCGGCGACTCTGATCTTCCAGGCCGCGGTGTCGGCTCTCGTGGCCCAGCAGGAAGGGGGCCCGGGCGGAGGAGGACAGGTCGGACAGGCGCAGCGCCCGGCTGGCCCTGAGGCCGGTGCGGCCATGCAGCAGCAACTCGATCAGGCGCTCAGGCAGGCGGGATTGACCGATGCCGAGCGGGCCGCGGCGGAACGTGCCGTGAACGCGAAGCTCGATGCGCGCCGCGATCTGGCAGCAGCCCTGGGGCAACTGCGGCGCACGGCCCTAGGCCAGAATGCAACGGATGACCAGCTCAAGTCAGCAAGCGACGCCTACCGGCAGGCGCTGGCGAAGTACCGCAGCCGCGTGGAGGCGGAGGATCAGGGCTTGATCAAGCAACTCTCCGCGAGAAGCCAGGTCCGCTGCCTGGCCCTGGGCGTGCTTGACAACGGCCTGGGAATAGGCGTGGGCATGCCTCGGCAGGGCGGCGGTAGCGCTGGCGGGGGCCGCGGGGGTGGGCGCGGCCGCCCGCGAGGCAGGGGTGTGGTTGGCGGCATATTGCGCTAATCCGGCGTGACGGAGCAGTGGGCGGCGCGGGTGACTGAGCATGCTGCGCCGCTCACTGCCCAACCTACCCCGCTCGCGTTCAGGAGAGGCGATGTCGAGGCGGGGAGCACGCGGGTTCACGCTAATCGAGTTGCTGGTTGTAATCGCCATCATCGCTATTCTGGCGGGTCCGCTGTTCCCGGTGTTCGCGCGAGCCCGGGAGGCCGCGCGGAAGATCCAATGCCTGGCGAACGTGGAGAACATCGCGACTGCCAGGAGATCCGCCAGCTCTGGGGGATGTTCTATGCCGCCAATCCGCGCTGCTGCTACGGACTGAGCCGGCGCAACACGCGCCGGTTCTACCGGGATCCGTCCTACCGCGCGCCCTACACGCCGCACCTGGGCGGGGCCAATATCGGCTTCGCCGATGGTCACGCTGCCTGGTGGCCGGCTGAGCAAGCCATCACCCAAGGCGCCTACTGCGGATCGCCGGACTGGACCATACGCCCTGCCCAGAAGCTCAAGGGCACCTGCCCGCCGTGGCCAGTGGCCATGTGACCCCGAGGAGAGAGGCATCCTGGAAGCGCTCCCCCGCGTGGGCAGTGGGAACCTCGGCGAGTCACTGGCAGGACCAGCCAGGGCGGCGGCGGAATCGGTCTGTCTGGCGGCCCAGGGTCTGGCGCGCCGGGGAGGTCCGGGATGGGCTTTCGCATATTCGGTAGCGATGAGTTGGCCAACCTCGAGCAGGTGGTCGAAAGCCAGGAGGCATGGAGGGGGCTGAGCGACGGGAGCTTCAGCTCGCGTTTTGAGGACGCGTTCGGCCAGCATGTTGGCCGCCGCTACGTCCTTGCTGTCAACTCCGGTACCTCTGCGAACGAGACTGCGCTGGCCGCGTGTCGTGTCGGCCCCGGAGACGAGGTGATCGTGCCGCCATGCTCGTTTATCGCTTCCTCACTCGCGCCCGTGGCGCTCGGCGCGGTGCCGGTGTTCGCCGACGTCGACCCGCGGAATCTCATCATCACGGCTGAGGCCGTCGAGGCCGCCATCACGCCGAAGGCCAAGGCGGTCGTGGTCGTCCACCTGTGGGGCATTCCGGCCGAGATCGGGCCCATCCTCGAGGTGGCGCGGAAGCACGGCCTCGCCGTCGTCGAGGACTGCGCGCAGGCCTACGACGCCTACTACCACGGCCATATGGTGGGAACGCTCGGCGACGTCGCGTGCTATAGCCTCCAGCAGAGCAAGCACATCACATCCGGTGAGGGTGGGATCGTGACGACGGATGATCCCGGGGCCTACGCCCGGGCCTGCCTCTACTCCAATTGCGGCATGCCGTGGTATCGCTATGGCGTGGAGCGGCCGCAGCCGCAGGAGGCGGCCGGCATCCCCACCCGGGGGCACTTCGCCTTCGGGCACAACTACCGCATCAGCGAGCTTCAGGCGGCCGTCGCACTCGCGCAACTCGCCAAGATCGACGCGCTGAACGCCCGCCGTGCGGGGATCGTGAGAGCGATCGAAGAGGAGATCGCAGGCGTACCGGAGCTGCGTCCCGCGCACAGCTACCCAGACACTCAGGTCAACCACTGGGCCTATCCCGCATGGCTGGACCCAAAGCGGACCAATCTCACCACCGCGGACGTGGGCATCGGGCGCTACAACGAAATCAACTACCTGGAAGCGGTCTACCAGCGGATGCAGCAGGAGCGGCGCACGGCGGTCGGTACCCCGCTTCCCGAGTACGTGCGCTATGAGCCGGGCATCTGCCCGCAGGCCGAGGCCGGCGCACGCCGGCTCGCCGTGATGATGACACACCCCGCGAGCGACCCTGACGAGGTTCGCGGGGAGGCCCGGGAGATCGCGGAGAAGGTCCGCTGCGCGGTCGGCAAGGGAGGTCCTTAGACCGGCGACGCGCTCCCGGAGCTCTTGGGTGCCTGCCAGCCGGGGCGCACCGCTTCAATGGTATCGGCCATGCTCCTCGCGGTGCGACTCGGAGGCCTGTGAAACGGCGTCACTGGTCGCGGATTTCACGGTCTGGTCTCGACGGGGCGCCGTGGGCATCACTCCTGGCGCGGGTCGCGGTTGCAGTGATGACAAGCAGATCGCCGGAGTCCACTGGTAGCGCCAGAGGAAGTGCTGGTGCCGTTACTGAAACACTTGTGATTCTTTCAGGAGGTAACGCGAATGCAGCCGATGATCACTGGGTCCGACATCGCCCCGCTCGCCATCAGCAGCAACGGGCGGTACTTCCTGGACAGGAAAGGGAAGCCCTTCTTCTGGCTCGGGGACACGCTCTGGCACTTGTACCGGTCCTTCTCACCGGCCGACGCCAGAGCGATCATGGAAAACCGCAGGGATAAAGGGTTCAGCGTGGTGCTGGTCATGCTCATCGGCCATGAGGCCGACCCGACCCCTAACATCAACGGGGATCACCCGTGGCTCGACTCTGACCCGTCCAGGCCAAACGAAAGGTACTTCGAGCACGTTGACGCCGTGATGCGTGTCGCCTGTGAGCTGGACCTCATCCAGGTGCTGGGTGTGTACCACAAGACGCAGGACAGGTGCTACGATCCGGAGCGGGCGAGGGAGTCAGCCAGGTGGATCGCTAGCCGGTACCAGGACATCCCCCACATCATCTGGTCCATGTACCCGGAGGCCAAGAGGCAGTATCTGCCGGTGGTGAGCGCGCTCGTCAAGGGTCTCCAGGAGGGAGATGGAGGTGCGCACTGGATCACGGTGCACCCGGATCCCTCGCCGCAGTCATCGAGCTTTCTGCACCAGGAGAGCTGGCTCGCCTTCAACATGTTGCAGACCTGCGTGGACATCGAGCAGGTCTACCCCATGACTGCCGCCGACTACGCGTTCACGCCGACCAAGCCCGCGGTGATGGCCGAAGGGGGATACGAAGGGGTGGAGTTCGGCAGGCCGATCACACCGCTGGACATCCGCAGGCAGGCCTACTGGACGTACCTGGCTGGGGGCCACCACGTGTATGGCCACAACGACAACTGGCAGGCGCCTGGCAGGTGGCGAGACTGGATCAACTCCCCGGGCTCGTTGCACATCGGCGTCTTCCGCCGCATCATCACATCGCTGAAGCAGTGGTGGAGCATCATCCCGAACCAGTCGATCCTTGCGAAGGGCGCTGGTCTTGGGGCCGAGTTGGACGCAGCCGGGCAGTCCCTTGCTGGGGACTGGGCTTTGGTGTACCTGAGCGGCCGGCACACCACCTCGATCCGGATGGACAGGGTCAAGGCCTCCGAGAGCGTGGCCGTCTGCTGGATTGACCCCAGGAGTGGAGACCGACGGCGGATCGGGACCTTCCAGTACGCGGATGTCAAAGAGTTCTCCACACCGGAAGGGTGGGAGGACGCGCTGCTGCTGCTGGAAGCGGAGTAGAATCCCCTAGGCCCACAGCAGTAGACTCGGCTGCGCCTTCGGGGGAACCGAGCAGTGACCGGTTCTCACGGCGCCGGGAGGAACGGCGGCCCCTGCCCAGTAACCCCTGATCAGGCACGCCCTCCTGGAGCCGCTACTTCCGAAAAGCTGGGAAACTGTGAGAATGGGTGCAGCACTCCTCGTTTGCCTCGGGTGTCTCCTCGTGATATCGCTCGGCCAGCCGGCCGAGGCGGCGGGTGATGTCGATCTGGCGAAGATCAAGACCAGCCTCCTGAGCTACCTGACCGGCGCGGACGCCGACCGAAATGACCCCGCGGTGGCCGCGTCGCTGCGAGACGTCGAGGAGTCGGCGCGTAAGGCCCTCACCTCGCTGCGCGCAGACGGAAGCTGGGACGACATCGACTACTCGGCGGGGCCGGATCAGGAAGCGCGTCTGTCCCGTCATCTCGGCCGCATCAGCGCGATGGCGCGGGGCTTCCGGACGCCGGGGCGGCCTCTCCACGAAGACCCCGATCTGGTGCCGGCGGTTGAGAAGGCGCTCGCGTTCGTCCGCCCGCTTGTGGGCGTGGACTGCGCCAAGCCCGGGAACTGGTGGTACTGGCAGATCCAGATGCCCGGCACCCTGGGCCAGACGCTCTTGCTCATGGGAGGGCATCTGAGCCAGGCCATCGTTGCCGAGGTCGTGGCGACGATGAAGTACCTCCTGACGGAGGATGCGCTCGATGCGCCGCGGCCGAGCCAGGCCGGCCACTGGCATCGGACGTTACTGAAGGTGACCGGGCCCACGGCAAAGCACACGGCGCTGCATGCTGGACAGAACCGGATCTGGGTTGCCATGAACCACCTCTACCTGGCCCTGCTGACTGATGATCGGCGGCGGGCGCAAGTGGTGCGGGACGCTTTCACTGCGGAGTGCCAGGTGCAGGAGGGCGAGGGCATCAAGGAGGACTACTCGTTCCACCAGCACGGGCCGCTGCTCTACACGGGTGGCTACGGCCGCGGCTTCACCGAGGATGTGGCCCGGTACATCTGGATCGCACGCGGCACGCGGTACCAGATCCCCGAGGCGGGTCTCGACGCCTTCGCGCACTACGTCCTGGACGGCGCCGTCTGGTGCATCTATGAGAACTACTATGATCCCTCGGTGCGGGGCCGTGAGATCACCCGCGGGAATGATCATCCGCAGCAGGTGCCGCTCTCTCTGCTGGTGCTGGCCCATGTCGCGAACCCGCGGCGGGAGGAAGCGATCGGCGCCGCCAAGAGCTTCCACCAGTTCACTCCCTCCTATCGGATGCAGGCGGCCCCGCTCTGGTCGGCTATCAGGGATACGCCCATCGCGGCTTCTCTGCCCATAGGCCATCGGCACTACTGGGAGTCCGACTACACCGTCCACCGCGGAGCGGGCTACTTCGCTTCCTTGCGGATGTTCTCGGAGCGCACCAAGGCGGCCGAGCTGATCAACGGCGAAGGTTTGACCTCCTGGCACCAGTCCGACGGCCTGCTCTGGGTGTTCCTGCACGGCGGAGACTACGTCACCCACGATGTGCTGCCGACGCTGGACTGGCTGCGCCTGCCGGGCACGACGGTCGAGCGGAGGCAACTGAAGCCGGCCGAGGGCTATGACGAGCAGCCGCGGCCGGCGACCCGCGCCTTCGTGGGCGGGGTCTTCACGAAGGACCGCGGCGCGTCGGCGATGGAGCTGGCCGCGGCGGCCTCGCCGCTCACGGCCAGGAAAAGCTGGTTCTTCTTTGGCGACGAGATCGTTTGCCTGGGCAGCGACATTGACTGCCCGACCGACCGCCCAGCGGAGACCGTGGTCAACCAGTGGCCCCTGACGGATCCCGCGGCGCCGCTCACCGTGGATGGGCAAGTGCAGCCGTCCTCCCTCCCGTGGCACGCGGTGCTGCCGGATCCTAAGTGGGCTCACTGCGACGGGATCGGCTACTACTTCCCCGAACCCGCGCATCTGGAGGCGCAGCGGGCCGTGCAGACCGGCGTCTGGCGCAGCATGACCGAAACCGGGAGCGAGGCGAGCCACTCGAACCCCTTCCTCACGCTCTGGTTCGACCACGGCACTCAGGCCAGAGGCGCGTCCTACTCCTATGCCATCCTGCCGGCGAAGACGGCGGCACAGACGGAGGCCTATGCCGCCTCGAACCCGATCACCATCCTGGCGCATGACAGCAGGGCGCACGCGGTCCGGCAGAACGCGCGTAACGCAGTGGGGGTGGTGTTCTGGGCGCCGGGTTCGGCGGGCAGGCTGTCCGCGGACCACGCCTGCATCGCCTTCTATGAGGAGACGACGGAGGGCTTCACGCTCACGGTGAGCGACCCCACGCACCAGGCCAGCACCTTCCACGTGACCATTGACGAGCCGCTGACCCCGGTACAGCTTCCCCCCGAAGTGAGCAGCACCATCTCGGACGGGAGGACCATCCTCACGTACCGTGCCGAGAGGGGCCGGAACTATCTCGGGCACTTCGTGCACCAGCGGTAGTGGCGACCACGGCGATAAGGCCGCCCCTGACCTCCCGGGCCTCTCGCCGTCACTCCATCTCCGGGTTTGCGTCCGATGGGGGCACTATCAGACGCGGAATCAGCCTCAGAGAGCAACCCGAGTCGATCCGGGAGCCGAGCAGGGCGGTCCATCTGACTCACGGGTCAGAGCGACAGCTCGAACGCCCTCGCCACATACACCGCCATCTGATCCCGCGTTACCTGCCGCTGCGGCTGGTAGGTGCCGTCCTCGTAGCCGTTCACCACCCCGTGGTCTACGCAGGCCTTGATCGCCACTCCCGACCAGAAGCCAGCAGGCACATCCGGAAAGAGCTGGGGAGCTGTGTTGAGAGCGTCACTGAGCATCACCCATCCCTTCGCCCGGGCGATGAACACGGCCATCTGGCCCCGATCCACCACCAGATCGGGCTGGTAGTGGGTGGGGTCATAGCCCTGCACCACGCCCTGAGCCACCGCGTACTCGATGTACTTGTAGGCCCAGCTGCCGATGGGCGCGTCGTCAGGGAAGCTCGGAGTGGCCGGCCCACTAGGCACATTCCCATCACTACCAGCCAGAGCGCGGGCGATGTAAACCGCCATCTGGTCGCGGGTGACGGCCTTGCCGGGTTGGTAGGTGCCGTCGGCGTAGCCTTTGACGATGCCGGCGTCTACACAGGCGAGGATCTGGTGTAAGGCCCAGTCGTCCGCCGGCACGTCCAGGAAGGTCACCACCACGCAGTCTGCCTTTGTCTTCGTGTTCGACCCGCTGGCATTGTGAACGGTCAGACTCACACTATAGGCGCCAAGCTGCGTGTATTCGTGTGTCGGGTTCTGGGCGGCGGAACTGCCGCCGTCCCCGAAGTGCCACAGCCAAGCTGTGGGGGCACCGGTGGACTGGTCGGTGAAGCTTACCGTCAGAGGCGCGGAACCGCTGGTCGGCGTGGCGATGAAAGCGGCGGAGGGGCCTCCTGCAATGACGAGATGCGCCACCTGGCTGTTACCGGTATCGGCCACCCAGCACGAGCCGTCGGTGGGGTCAACCGAAACAGAGCGGGGGTTGAAGAACTCACACGCGGGGGAGGCTGCACTTCGCCACAACTCCACCCCGCTCGACGATAGGTGTACCACTTGCGAATGGGCTACGTCCGTCGCCCAGCAGGAGCCGTCCGCCAAGTTGGCGGAGACGGACCAGGGCGCGGAGAACCCGCCGGTCCGCGACAGCTCGACCCCGGCTGCGGACAGGTGCACGACCTGGTTGTTGTTTGTGTCCGCCACCCAGCAAGAGCTGTCCGCGGGGTCCACGGAGATGGAGTAGGGCGAGTAGAACTCGGGCGTCGGCAGGTCCTCGCTCCGCCACAGCTCAGCCCCGCCGGCCGACACATGTATTATCTGGCTGATGCCATTGACACCATTGGACGCCGATATCCAGCAGGAGCCATCCGTAGGGTTGGCGGCGACCGCCAGGGGGGACTGGAACTGCGGTATGGGAGGTCCCGGACTCCGCCACAACTGCACGCCGCCCACCGACAAGTGGACGACCTGGCTGTTGGTGGTATCCGCCACCCAGCAAGAGCCGTCCGCCGAGTTGACCGAGACCGAGTTGGGCTGGTTGAACCCGCCTCCGCGCCAGAGCTCAGTGCCACTCTGGGCCAGATGGACCACTTGGTTGTTACCCGTGTCGGCCACCCAGCAGGTGCCATCTGCGGAGTTCACGGAGACGGATGCTGCGCAGTAGAACCCCCCTCCGCGCCAGAGCTCGGTTCCGTCCTGGGCGAGGTGGACCACCTGGTTATTGGCGGTGTCGGCCACCCAGCAGGAGCTGTCCGTCGGGTTGAGCGAGACGAGTAGCGGATCGGCAAACTGGTAGGCGGGGGAGGTCGCGCTCCGCCACGCCTCCACGACGGATTCGGCGGCGGAGCGGCCGCAGGCGGCAGTGAGAAGGACCAGCGCAACGAGGAACCTCCACTTCATCATCAGCTACCTTTCTGAGGCATCGAGCGCACGCGGACCCGACCACTGCGCCGGAATCGAGCGCGGAGCGTGCCCAATCCTCTCCTGGGTGCGGCCCGGGTCTCGCGTGAGAGTATATACCTGCGACCAGCCGGAGGTTCTCACGGTCCGTGCACTCTGCCCCCAATACCCCGGCGCCGCCCGAACGCCTCACTCGCCCCGGAACCCGCGGCAACGCGAGGCCGGCGCGGAGGCCGTCTGCCATGGAGATTTGTCGGGTCCCCTCGTGCGAACTTGCGTCCGGTAGACGGCACTATCGGACGCACACTCAGACCTGGAAGGCCGAAAGAGGCAAGGATCGTGAACCTCAGCACGACTTCCGAGGAGTTCCCAGGCGAGGTCTCGTACGGCGCCAGCAAGCACGCGCTGGAAAGCTATAGCCGAGCCGTGGCGTGCGAGCTGGGCCGCTACAGCATCACCGTGAATATCGTCGTACCCGGTCCCACGCAGACCGGGTACATAAACGCGGAACTGGCAAAGAGGTGCGTGGCCGGACGCCCCGTTGGAGGGCCTGGCGATGTGCGGGTCATTTTGCCCGTAAGCGGCCGTCTGCCCCTAGTGAACGACTCCGGCTCTGGGCGGGGTCAGAGCCTGGGCGCAGCGCCTTCGGGCGCTGCGCCCAGGCTTTCTCCCTCCGTCTGAACAGGCCCGCGTCGCGGTGACGCCGGCCGATGCACTCACCGGGGCCGGGTCCCGAGCGTAACTCCCGGCACCTCGCCCCTGGGATAGCAGCCCATCTTGATCAGCGGGCTGCCCGCTTGAACCCGCAGGTCTCTGGAGAGCAGGTCGGAAAAGCCCGGGTCAGCCACCACGCTGGCCTGCTCAAGGTCGAGTTCGTCTCGCACCTCGTCCAGGCTGGCGTATTCGCGATGTCTGCCCCAGGCCACACCCCAGTTGAACAGGCCCTGCCCGGGGCTGGGGTAGTAGATGTTCCCCTGGAACCTGAAACCCAGCCTCTTGAGCGTCAGGCCGCGAGACGCGCCCTCCTTCACGCTTCTCAGCGCCCCTCTCTTCCTGCATGGAGGCCGGCCACTGGCGCTGGTCCTGGACATCGAACCAGCCCCAGGTCTGGGCGTCCCGGTTGTAAGCCAGCACGTTGTTGCCGATCATCTCATCGTGGTTCCAGATGGGATACTCCCTCTCGCGATCCTCTATGTGAGGAGTAGTGCGCTCCTGCTCGCGGAAGCTGAGGCCCTCCTTGTTGGCAACGATCAGGTTGCGCTCGATTACGCAGCCTGGGGAGCTAGAGAGGGAGATGCCAGCCGATGCACCCCAGGCGGCAGGCGAGTCGGCGAACCCGTTGCCGGTGATCACATTGTCGTGGGCCTGCAGGCGATAGGAGATCTCGTAGAACAGGCCCGCGTCCTCGTTATCGGCGATCAGGCAGTTCCTGACCACGCAGTCCTCATTGCCAATGTCGAACCAGACGCCGTGGCCCCGGTTCTCGATGAACAGGCTGCGCTCCAGCACCACTCCTCGGGAGAGGGCGATCTTGTTTCCCCCTGCCTCCCAGTCGCGGCTGAAGCCCTTGGTATTGTTGCTTCTCACAGTGCATCCGGTGAGGAGCAGGCGGTGGGCGCGGCTGGCGCCGAAGCCAAGCTGGCCGTTGTCCTCGAACGTGCAGCGCCGCACCACGATGTCCTGCCCGCTGAATGCGGCTCCGCTGCCATTGGCCTTCTCGAAGACGCAGTCTTCGACCAGCCCATGATTGCCGGAGAACCGCACGGCTCCCTGCTGAGCCCGGTTGGCGGCATAGCGAAACCGGAGGCCGCGCACCTGAACATAGTCGCCCTTCGATTCCCAGATCACGTCGCACGTTGAGGCCTCGACCCGCGCCGACTCATCCATCTCCTCGTTTCCGTATCCCCAGATGTAGAGTCGGCCTGCCTCCAGATCAACCCAGAAGCTTCCGCGGGACATCTGGTCGCGAGCCAGCACCTGGTGCAGGGCATACCCGTTCCAGAACACCTGCTCCGCCCGGCCAATCAAGAGGTGGTAATCGTCGTTGGGATGGGCGTAGCGGTCGTTCCGGGTGATGAAGCGGTAGGGCCAGACGGTGCTGAAGATGCGCCTGTCGGGGTCCGCTCGCTCCCACTCTGTGATGCGATCGGCCCCCGTCACCACCACGTGTTCGCCGGCGGCCGCTAGGAACCCGATCGGCCGCTCGCTCGTGCCGCTCTTCTCCTCCACCACCGCTTCCCGGTAGACACCCCCGTGAACCACCACCGTATCGCCCGGTTCAACCCGCTGCGCGGCCTCACTGATGGTGCGCAATTGCAGGCCTTCGCCAATCCCGGGCAGTCGCTGCTGAGAGACATGCCAGGTGCGGCCTTGCGCCCCCTCGCACAGCGCAACGCCCCACACGCATAGAAACACCCCGGTCAGCGCCAGGCAGGGAACGGCCGAGAGGAGGAAAGTTCGCATCAAGAGTGCTCCTGTGTCTGCCAGCCCCTGCAGGATCGGCGCGGCACGCCGCCCGCAGGTGTCAAGGACAGCGACGGTCCGACGCAGAACACATCACAACTTCCGGGCGAGTCGGCCAAGGTCCTGCGCGGAGTCTCGAGAGGAGCGCAAGCCATTGCCGGAACGAACGGTCGTCGTGGGTGCGGGCGGCATCTCCAGCGCCTGGTTCCCGCTTCTGGTTGAAGAGGGAGTTCAGGTCGCGGTTGTAGTGGATCTGAGGATCGAGGCCGCCCAACAGAAGATCAGGCGGTATCAGCCCAATGCTGAGGCCTCGACCAATCTGGCGGCCACCCTGGCGCGGGCGGGGCCGGACTTCGTAGTGGACTCGACCATCTCCGAGGCGCACTGCGCGGTCACCCGTAGCGGTTATCTCTCCGTAGAACGGCCGCAGTCTTGCTCGGGGGGCGTACGACAGCGTGCGCGGGCAGGTGCAGGAATGGAAGGCTGGACACAGGGGGGCCAGCGAGGTGTTCATCCCCCTGCGCTTCGAGCCGGCAGAAGCTTTCCAGTTTGGCTGGGGCGAGGAGACGCTGATTCTCGGGGGGGAGGACCACGCAGGTCAGCATCGCCCATTTCCGGCTCTGCCATAGTCGGTTGCCGATCTGCCTGGCGTATGCGCGGGAAAGCCTGGAGCCGGTGATGGATGCCCACAGGCAGGCCTTTGCGTTCCTCGGGGGCGTGTGCCGTCGCGGCCTCTACGACAGCATGAGGACGGTGGTGAGGAAGATCCTGCGGGGAAAGGAGCGGACCTTCTACCCCAGCTTCCTGGCGTTGGCGGCGCACTACCTGTGTGAGCCGGTCGCCTGCACTCCCTCCCGCCGAGCACCTCCCAGAGCATCCCACGATCCGCCACCTTCCGCTCGCGGACCGCAGCCGCTACGACTGGCTGCTGGAAGGGGGCGGCCATGCTGCGTGAGGACATCCTCGCCCGCATGGCAGAGCTGAAGCTCAAGGGGATGCTGGCGGCCTACGATGAGATCGTCTCCCCGGGTCTCAGGAAAGGCACCACCCCGGAGAAGATCCTCCACGAGCTGCTCCTGGCCTAGGCGGTAGCGGGAGTCGGGGGGTAACCTGATGCCGGCTTCACGGGCGGTTGACAGCATCAGGGGTCATCGCGTCTGGGCTTGGGCTTCGTAGCCCGCCGGCCGTGTGGTGGGTGATGCATAGGCGCTCTCCTCTGGACCGTTACATACGGGAGCCGGCTGGAGAGTGTCGGATGGAGACGGCGGTCGTGCGCACCACTCACAGGCGGCAGCGAGGCAACGTGATCGCACAGAGGTGATGGTCCGGCACGATGAGCACAAAAGGTCCCCGAACCGCTGGTGACCGCAGAGGAGTCAGCATGAACCAGCACGAGAGGCGCGGCCGCAGAAATCCCACGCGCGGCCCCTCAGGGGTTGATGAGCGCGAACAGCTTCGCAGCCAGGCCGGGGTCGAGCTTCTGCAGGATGCGATACTGCTCCAGGGCAGCGTCGCGGTGACCGAGCTTGAGGTAGGCGACCCCGAGGTTGCAATGCGCGTCCGCGTAGTCGGACTTGAGGCGGACGGCCTGCTTGAGGGCCTCCACCGCTTCTTGCCAGCGGCCCAGGCTGCCATAGGCGAGCCCCAGGCCGTAGTGCGCCTCCGCGTAGTCGGGCTTGAGGCGGATGGCCTGCTTGAAGGCCTCTAGCGCCTCTTCCCGGCGGCCCAGATGGTCATAGGCGACCCCCAGGTCGTAGTACGCCTCCGCGTAGTCGGGCTTGACGCGGATGGCCTCCTTGTAGGCCTCCAGCTCCTCTTGCGAGCGGCCCAGACGGGCATAGACAAGCCCGAGGAGGTAGTACACCTCCGCGTAGTCCGGCTTGACGCGAATGGCCTGCTTGTAGGCATCCACCGCCTCTTGCCAGCGGCCCAGCTGGCCATAGGCGAACCCGAAGTTACGGTGTACCCTCGCTTCGTCGCGCTTGAGGTTGATGGCCTGCTGGTAGGCCTCCAGCTCCTCTTTCCGGAGCCCCAGGCGGGCATAGGCGATGCCGAGGTTGCAGCGCGCCTCAACGTAGTCGGGCCTGACGCGGATGGCTTGCTTGTAGGCCTCTGCCGCCTCTTGCCAGCGCCCCAGATCGCCATAGGCGACCCCGAGGTCGTAGTACGCCTCCGCGTAATCGGGCTTGAGGCGGATGGCCTGCTGGTAGGCCTCCAGCTCCTCTTGCCAGTGACCCAGATCGTCATAGGCGAGCCCGAGGAGCCAGTACGCCCTCGCGTCGTCGGGCTTGAGGCGAACCGCCTCCTTGATGGCGGCGACTGCCTCCTCGTAGCGGCCCAGCGTGCCGTAGCTCCAGCCCAGGCAGCAGTGAGCCTGGTAGAGGCTGGGGTCCAGCGCCAGTGCGGCCCGCAGGTGCTCCAGCGCCTCCTGATCGCGCCGCTTGAGGTGAGCGTCCATTGCCTTGAGCCATAGGTAGTAAGCGCTATCTCCAGCGGGAGAAGGAGGGCGCTCCCGCAGCCAGTCCTCCAGGTCCGCGGGCTGCGCGGCAGGGGCTAGCGGAGTTAGCCTCCCCGGCTGGGCGAGCAGCGGCTTGGCGGCGTTGATGGGGATGGCGAAGTTCAAGGCCTGCCCGTCGGTGAGCACCGCGGCCGCCACGGCCACGACGCGCCCCGAAAGGTCGAAGACAGGGCCTCCCGAGGAGCCGGAGGAGAGGAGGATGGTGACCTGCACCACGGAGCCCGAGGGCAGCTCCCGCATCGCGCTCACGAGTCCATCGGCGACGGTATTCCCCAGGCCCTCGGGAGCGGTGATGGCCACCACTCGTTGGCCTGGGGCAAGCGTGGACGAGTCACCCAGGGGGACGGTAGGGAGGTCGTTACCTGTCACCTTCAGCAGCGCCAGGCCCCGGACCGGGTCCGCGGCCAGCGTGCCCTCAACGGGCAGGAAGGCCCCGTCCTCCATCCGCAACAGGGCCGAGGCCGCGCCAGAGAGCACATGGTGGCAGGTGAGGGCCACCCCGTCAGGGAGGACGAGGAAGGCCGTGCCCCGGGAGAGGGTCTCACCCTTGCTGTCGAAGGTGACCAGCACCCCCACCGCCGGCCGCGCCCGCCGCGCCAGGGCCGCGAGGTCCGGGGCCGCCGTTCCAGAGTCCTCCTGACCCCCATGGCAGGCCGGCGCCATCGCGGCCGCCAGCGCCCACACCAGCACCACCCGCCCGATGCGTGCCATCGTCCACCCCCTCTCGCTAGAGCGTTTCCTGCCTGTCAGGCTCGGCTCGCGCGCGGGGAATCCCTTGCAGGCTCTGATCCAGCGCACGGAAGGTCGGACTCTGCCGGTTAAGTCCGAACCTTGGACCGACCTCGCCAACCTCCAGACACTCGTCGCCCCACTGGAAGATGTACACTCTCATCTTACCTGCGGGCAGGACTGGTGGACGGTGTGGTGCGGGCAGCACCTCCACAGCTATGGCCTCCGGAAGGATGGTGACGCCCGCCAGATCCGCAACCCGGATGAGGTTCGCAACCAGTGTCTTTACATCCATGCGATGGCCCGATAGGATGCCGGTCATTTTGGCTTCTGGCGACATTGTAGCAAGGCTGTAACTGCCTGGCAAACGCAGACCGGCCCCACGCACATCCCGCCGCGCGGCCGGGGTCATCGTGTCTGGGTCCAGTAGGTGACGCACGGGTGCTCTCCTCCGGGCCGTTACATACGGGAGGGAGCCCCAGAACGTCGGCGTCCTACTCGGGGTGATGGCGCATCCCCGCGAGCGTGCGATGCTCGCGGCGCAGGGCCTACAGGAGCGAATTCCAGTCAGGCATACGCCAGACGAACGGGCTACGGAATCGAAGCCACCAGTCGCCTTGACGAAGCCCGCGTTGCTGGATATGATACGCGAGGAGGACGCGCGACCCTACTGGACTTCAGACACAACTGGGAAAGGGGTTAGCAACCCAAAGGGGATCACCACTATGAAGACCGCTCGGAAGATCGGAATGTGGGTTGCCGGTCTCATGTTCGCGTTTAGACTCTTAGCGATGATCGCTGGGGCATCGCGTGTGCCTGTGCCTGCGGCACCACTGTGTTATGTGCTCTTCCTCGCGTCCCTCCTCGTGTATCTCGTTGGCGGGAGACGGGAGACAGCCAACAAGAAGCCTTAGATCACAGACCAAGAGTCTGGTATGGCGCGGCCCGCGTGTGTCTTCGGCCACACACGTTTCGATACTGCAAGGGGGAGATCGCTACAGTGAACAATCGGACTGGTCCGATGAAGGCGAGGAGGTCTTGCCGGACTGGGGTTCTATTCCTGGTCGGCGCAGGCATCCTCTCTGGTGCGCTTGGCCTTCTCTACGTCTCGACGATTGACCAGATGACAGCGATGGACGCCGTGCGGGCGCCTACGTATAGCCAATACTACGCCAGACATCCCAATGAGTTTGCACGAAGGTATCTTGAAGACGAGAAGTTTCGCGAGCAGCAACGTGCCACTGTAGCTGCAATGCAGATGCTTGCTTCACAGACAGAACGACACTGGAACCAGAGTTCCGCGAGGAACGTACTCCTCACGATCATAAGCTGGGTGGGGACGTTTCGGACCCCCAGCTCCATCTGGATGCCGCAGCACTTTCTCCCGGGAGTGATCGAGGTGGGGTTCTTCGTGCTGCTGGGCCTGTCTCTGATCTGGCTTAGCCGGTCAGCACGAAGCCGGAATCCCAAGCCCGAGTGAACGGCTCAGCATGCCGGTCGATAGCCAGCACCTGCTAGCGCGATGTCCCGTTGCGCGTCTTCGGCGACGCCCGCGTTGTGAGCAGTTCGAAAGAATGGTGGCACGGCGCCGAGACGGCGTAATGCCAACAGGCGATGAGGAGGCTGTGGCTGTTGTGCCCGGACGAGGTCAACCCGTGTGGCCGGTGTGCCCCGTCACTCGTCCGCTCTGCGCGGGTCAACCGGCGCTGAGCTGTTTCCTGGTGTCAGCGCCTGTCCTCGGTCCTCGCGACTGCGGCCTCGGCAGGCGCCTACTTCACTCTGCGGCCCCCTTGCTCCGCAGAAGACTCTCGACGGCCTGATAGTTCCCCTCGCGGGCGACGCGCAATGGGGTGACGCCCGCAGAAACGATAACGTTACCTGGGGCCTTCGTCTGCCCCTCTTGTTTCGCCCTGGGGACCAGCAGATCGCCGGTAGTTTGGGCGTGTATGTTGGCTCCGCCTGCGATCAGCAGTTCAGCCAGGTCTGCAGCTGCTGCGGCCGCTGCCCAGTGGAGAGGTGTGATCCCGCTCTCCACTGCGGCGTTAGCGTCGGCACCGCTCGCGAGGAGCAGCTCGAGTACCCCGGGACTTCCCTTCTGCGTCGCCCAGTGTAGCGGCGGGTAACCCACGGGCGGGCCAGACGGCTTCCCACATCCGTCGTTACGGAGATTCACGTCGGCTCCCGCGGCAATCAGGCGCTCTGCCAGATCCCGATGGCCGGTGCCAGCGGCCGCCATCAGACTGGTCATGCCACTCGTGTTCATGGCGTTTGCCATCGCTGGCCAGGACCGCAGGAGATCCTCCACTGTGGCTGCATCCCCTAGCAGAACTGCGTTGACCATGCCAGTCAACTGCTCGTCTCGTGGCATGGTCGCCATGCCTCGCGTCTCATCCGCCCTAACGGATGCCTTCACCGCGCCGCCCCAGTCCACGGTTGCGTAAGTGATCCCGCACCTCGGACAGGTGTACTTTCGCACCGTGCACGGCTTTCGGTGGACGCTGGGCGCCGCTGGGAACCGGCGCATATCGCCGGCCAAGGTCCCTGCTCGCAGTGAGGACAGCACCGCCTCAGCATGTGTCTCGGGCGTTCTGAAGATCACATCGCCCGATAGCCAGGTGTCACACGCTTCGCAATATGGCTGGCGTGCACGCGGGGCAGCGGCACAAACGCCACCGGCAAAGGCCCCCACGATCACCTCCACTGCCAGCAAGATCCAGGCCAAGGGTCCAGGGTCCCAAACCTCATGCATGAGGAGGGGCATGAGGACCTGCCAGGAACCGAGGTAGGACTTGAGGTCAGTGTGGCTTAGGAGTAGAAAGGAACTCACCATGAACACGATGCTAGCGCTGCCACCGACGCCACCTATTGCTAGCGCCACCGTTGCGTTTCTGCAACGGCCCTTCTTGACGCCGTCTGCTACCAACTCACTGACGATGGCACCCATGATCACGGGGGTCAGAATCAACCACAAGAAGAAGCCGAAGATAATCGCCCCACCCGTAAGGATGAAGATGTTGCCTAGCTCCAGGACAGAGCCGAGGGCGAAACGGGTGACATGTCCCAGCATGAAGCCAACAAGACCTGCGAGACACGCGCCGGCAAGCGCTAGTAGTGTCATCAGCCAGATCGCGTGGGGCGGACACTTCCCACTCGGCTTGTACTCTAACCTCGGTCTTACAGGCATCTCAGCACTCATGGCTTGCCCCCAATGCGTGGTGGTCGAGTGTGTACGGGGCCGCTGGAGACGGTCAGCGTTAGTGGGAGCTAATGGGGTGTCGAGCTGTCTATCGCCGTCGTTTCTCTCTCTGTATCTTTGCAGTATCCCCTCGGTCCGCGGCAGCACTCCCGACGTGCGGTCAGGCTTCTTTGCGCTACCGCGATCTCCTGCCTAGGGCCTCACCAGGCATCGTCCCGGGTAGCGCCGGGAGGCCCCTGCAGTAGGGTTCCTGCCGCGGTTGCTTACGCGAGGAGTTTCGAAACTGTCGGAGTCCTACTCCATACGTGGTTTTCGAACCGCTCAAACGGGCATGCGAAAAAGCAAGGAAATTGCTGCATTTCTCTACATGTGGACGAGGTAGGTCGAGTCCACATGTTTCAGAGAAGGAGAGAGCGGAAGGGGGATTTCAGGGGGGATTTCGTGCCCAAACGGGTGCCGCTCGTCCACATGTTTCGGGCGCGCAGAAACGCCGAAAAGCTAGGGAATCATACCACAAGAACCGCCCCTTGCAGAGGCGGCCGTTGACCGGAGAGAGACAGTTCGAAACCGACAGCATGGTGGAGGAAAGGTTACTCAGGATCGAACTCTCTCCAGATGTGGACGAGGTATGGGGTTTCGATCCTGGGAACGTTTGCCTACGATATGCTGATCTCGAAACGCACTCCCTCGTCTCATGCCTGACGTCATCCACCGCGGCGAGCAGTGGAGGAAACTGACCTGCCATCGAAACTGCGAAAACGTGGATGGGGTCCGGCGTTTCGATGACAGGACGTTTTCCTAGAGGAAGGTGGAGCCACGAACAGACGCTCTCCCAGTGCGGACGAGGACGGGTAGTTTGCGCTGATGATGGGCGCAGAGCAGGCACGCGCGGCAGCGAGCATGACGCACAGCACACGCATCGCGTACAGCTCCGCTAGCGTGCCCTCTGCAGCACCAAGACCGCGTCGCTGTCGCCGGCTACGTTGTGCTCGGGCGGCGTGAGCTGCCGCGAGCCGGGGTCGGCGAAGGGGGATCCTTCAACGCTCGTGTAGGCTCCGCTCGTCGGGTCGAACCAGCGTGCCTGCACGGGGCCCTTGAGCTTGCGCAGGTCCACCGTCACCGTCCGCGCGGTCGGGACATAGCAGACGGCCAGGCTGCCGTCCGGGATCCAGGCACAGATCGCGTACCCAGCACTGCCGGCCTCGCCGAGACCGCCGGTCAGGACCTCGTGCTCCATATCCGGCACCAGGCAGAACCAGTCGATGGACCGGAACAGACGCCCGAAGTGCGCTATATGCTGGGCCCCCGGCGAATCCAGCCACCTTCGCCACACGTCGGGCTGTACGGTCCACGCCGCCGAGCCGTAGAGATGCCCGCACGCGCCCGAAAGCAGCGCCCAGTAGGCCTGGCGCCGCACCCGCAGCGGGGTTCCCGGGCGCTTGTCGTTGGCCTCTCCCTCGTACCCGCTCTCGCCCAAGAAGCACGGCTTCGTCGGCTCCTTGCGGTAGTCGTCGAGCACGAAGCCGTAGGGTTCGGTGTAGCCGTAGGACATGTTGATGTCCAGCCAGGAGGCGTTGTGGAAGAAGATGCTCCCGTTCTTCGCCCCCGCGTGGTAGGTCTTGAGGTGCGCCAGCGCTGTCTCTTCGAGCCCCCGCGCCATCGCCTCCACGTGCTCAGTGACATCGCCCGGGTCCCGGTCCCCTCCGAGCACCCAGAACACGTTCGGGAAGCTCTTGTAGCGGTTCCCGAGGTAGCGGCCGTACAGGTGACACTTCTCGACCCCGTTCGACAGGTACTGCTCGTGCCACATCCCCTGCTTGGCACCGGACGCGGCCGGGTGTTCGCCGGCAGACCCCAGGTCGGCGGCAACGAGCATGACCAGCATTCCCCGCTCGCCGGCCGTGCGGACGACCCAGTCGAGATGCGCGAAGTAGGCCTCGTCCGGAGTCGCGAAGTCGCCTGGCGTGCGGAACGGCCCGTGCCCATATCGGTTCTTCTCAGTGAGATAGGGCGACCACTCGCTGTACGGCAGCACGTCGACGAGGATCGCGTTGAACCCCTTCGCGCGGCGGTCGTCCAGAAGCTCCGCTGCTTCCTCTCGCGTGAGCTGCCACGCGAGTTCCCACGGGCTGTCCCCATTGATGAGGAACGGCCGACCCTTTGCGTCCACCAGGTACCGCTTGTTGTCGCTGACCCGGAGCGGAAAGGCCGGACGTGTCTCCCTCGCCGATACGGTTGCCTGTGACATGCGCGGGGCTCTCCTTTCATCCGCGGGCCGGGTGCTCGCGTGGCTGGCACTTGTGAGGCACACGGTCGCTACCAGCAACGGCAGCAGGTGTCGTGTCGCCAGAATTGGTCTTGCGTTCACTGCAGTCCCCCTGGAGGCAGGTAGCCTGTGGATTCCCTCCGGCCGAGACGGAGAGCGTCGCCTCACCCACTAGCGCCTCGCCAGCAAGAGCGCCCAGTCTCCGCCTTCGGGCAGTTCCGGCGAGGTCCAGACGGGGCCGGTCACATCCGGGAGTCCCTGCCATCCGCCCGAGCGTGGGTTGTAGCGGCGGGCGCGATAGGTGCCAGGTGCGAGGTGCACGGTCGTACGGCCGCCCGAAGGGAGGTAGATAGCGTACTGCTTCCCCGGCTCCGCGAGGCACATCGCGCCGCCCTCCACCAGGTTGTCATGTGGCTGCGTCTTCCACCACTCGAACGCTCGGAAGAACCGTTCGATGCGCCGGTAGCCGACGAGCATCGTCATGGTGTCGTCGCCCCGGCCATTGATCCAGCCGCCGCCGCTATCGGGGCCCCAGCCGGTGCCGCGGTCGGCCCGCTCCCCCGTCGTCTGGTAGCCGCCGGCCATGTAGATGCCCCAGGCCAGGCGGCGCCGATTGTCCGCGCAGCGCCCCGGGGGGTCGGTGGGATCGTCTCCCCAGTGCGGGTAGTGGTCTTCGTAACCGTACTCCTCGTTCACCTGCGGCATGTGTCGACCCGTCTCCGCCTCGCGACGGCGATTCCCGAGCATGAACGCGTGTCCGCCCGACCCGTCCCAGGACTGGTACATGGCGAAGTCGGCCCAGGGCGAGGTGCGGAAGTGGAAATCCTCGAACCCGTGCACCGACGTCAGATGGTCATACGGATCGCATCGCCTGAGGAAGGTTCCCATCTTTTCGGCCCATGCATCGTCGCGGAAGGACTGGTACTCATTGCTCACATCCCACATCACGTTCGAGAACGCGGAGAAGCGGGCCGCCGCGTAGCGGTAGTAGCGCTGCTCGTCCTCGCCGCCAGCGCGCTCCTTCCCAAAGGGATAGGTGCCCCGTCGGGAGCCATCCACGTAGAAGACGACCGAGATCACCATGTCCCGGTCCCGCGCCGCGCGCAGCATCCGGTCCCACTTCTGCCAGTAGGCGACGTGAACGCGCGTCACATCGAAGTCCGGATCCTCCACACTCTCGGGATGGGCCGCCACCCATGGGTTCAGCAGGAAGCTGAACTCTCGGGTTGGGTAGACGTGCTCGAACCAGGCCCGGCCGTTCTCCACGCGGCCGCAGATGGCGACCCGCAGGCGGTTGACACCGAGCCGATGCAGCCGCTCGATGTTGCGCTCGATGTTGCGGTCGTCCCAGCCCATGAGGAAGTACGTCGTCGTGCCGTTGTAGAAGTAGTGCTCGCCCGTGCCCTCCCAGATGAAGTGCCAGGGATGCTCCTTGTCCACCCGCACCAGCCCGCGGCGCTTGCTCTTCGTCGCCCGGAAGGAGCCCGAGTGCGTCTGCGAGCCAGCCGGCCCGCGCCACGTGACGGAGTAGTGATAGGCGCCCGGGACAGTGGGGAGGAACCGAATGCGGTAGACGGAGCCATCGGCCGAGTCACAGAAGCCATCCACTTCCACCGGCTGGCCGCCCGTGGGCTGGAACTGGCCCCTCACCTCTGCATCGACGAATGGGTTCTGCGGGCGGGGCGATGCGACAGCGAGCGTGACTTCGACGAATTCGTAGGTGGGAACGGACGCGGCGGACTGAGAGAAACTGACAGACACGGTCGGCGCTCCTCTGAGTGGCACACATGACAGCAGACACATCGCGGACAGAGGCAGGCGCACAAGGCGGCTCATGGCGTGGCCTCGCCTCCGGTGGCTATCATCGCCGGGCTTCGCCAGCTGGCTCCAGGACCGCCTGCCAGATCTCGACCTGCTTCGGACCCTCGTAGTTCTTTCCCACGATGGCCGACAGCGCGCCCGGCGTCAACCGCCCCACCTGCGCGTTGTGTGTGCCCGTGGTGGCCAGCACCAGGCGTTGCCACCGCTCCCCCGCCGGTCCGCGCCGGTACACCAGCAGGCGCTTACCGGGGCTCGTATGCATCTCGCCCGCCATCACCTCCAGCCACCCGTCTCCATCGAAGTCGGCCACCTCCAGGCTGTGCGCGCCTTCCAACGGCCCCACGTCAATGACGTGCTCGCGCCAGGTCGGATTCTCGAACCAGGAGAGGCGGCCACCACCATTGATGTCGCCGACCGCTAAGTCGTGCGCCCACCCGCCGCCGATGCGGTGGCGCTTCCAGCCCTCCGGGCGGAAGGGATCGCCGACCCGCTCATACCACTCGATCTGGTCGGTCTGCAGGTTACTCGCGATGACCTCGGCCTTGCCGTCCCCCTTGAGGTCGGCAACCTCGCCATCGGTGGTAAACTCGCCCGGGCCAATCACGTAGCGCTTCCAGTCCGGGTTGTGGTACCAGACCAGCCCGATCGACTCTTGCGACCCGACGACGATGTCGGTGCGCCCGTCGCCGTCGAGATCGCCCATCGCGCAGACGTCGAGATACCCCTTATCTCCCGAGGGTGGGTTCGCATCAACGACTCTGTGCTCGAATCTCAACTCGTCAGCCACTGCGTCTCCTCCGGTCATTACCATCACCGAACAGAGCGCAACGATGAGTGTCAGGGTCAGGCCCGCGCGTGTCGCGCGGAGTGCAGTTCCGGCTCGCCTGCCGTATGGCCTTCTCATCGCACCACTTCCCACAGCTGTACGTAGACGCTGTCGGTCCAGCCATGGCTCATGATTCCGAGCTTGCCGCCGCCGAGGGCGATCACCTTCGCGCCGTCGTGGTGCTCGAAACGGTCGTCGACGACGAAACGCTTCCAGGCCCGCGCCTGTGCGTCCGCGGCCTTGTAGACGAGCAGCCGGCTGCGGGTGCGGTAGGGCCAGAACGGGTCATGCTCGCCGACGATGAGCTCAAGCTTCCCGTCGCCATCAAGGTCAGCGACATCCAGCGAGTGCGGACTCCGCACCTTGTCGATCACGTGCACGATCCATGGCTTGCGCACATCCTCGGGCTGCGCGAAGTACCCGACCGGCGCGAAGAACGCCTTCCGCACGCCGTAGTCGAGTTTCTCCTCGACGAATACGATCTCCAGCTTCCCGTCGCCGTTGATATCCGCCGCGCGCACGCGGGCGATGCCCCGCGGCTCCTCCGAGATCACGCGCGGCACGAACGTGCCATCGCCCTTGTTCTCGAGCCACCAGCGGCCGGCGACGATGTCGAGGGCGCCGTCGCCAGTGAGATCGTGGGCCACCAACTCCTCGCCATACGGGATCTTCGCCAGCGTGCGCTTGGGCCACGGCTTGGTGGGATCACCAGGCACTTCGAACAGCTCAGGGCCAGCGCCGCCGTCGGTCGCGTCGTGGTAGCCGATCACGAGCGCGAGCTTGCCGCCGGGCAACAGCGGCGCAACGAGGCTTCCGTGGGGCCAGTCGCCGCTTCCCGTGCCGATGGCATGCTCCTCCCACTTGCCCTGGAGCGGATCGACGGGCTTGAGCCAGACCAGTTCGCTCGTGAGCCCGTCGTAGCCGGAGGAGGCGCCGGCCCGCTGCTTGGTAGCGAGGATCTCCTTGCGCCCGTCACCGTCGAGGTCATACGCGTTGATGACTTGGTGGACGCCAGGGATGCCGTGTCGTTCCCAGCCGCCATTCCGGTACCACCACGACCCGCACAGGACGTCGTTCTTGCCGTCCCCGTCCACATCGGCGGCCAGGATGTCGATGGCGGTGTAGGGTTTGTCGCGGTCGAGGAGGCGGTGCTCGAAGCGAACGGGCAGGGAAGGCCGGTCCGGGCGATCCCAGATGTGAACCGCAGGAACCTGCCACTGCTTCCCGATCACCTCGCGGGCGCCGTCGCCATCGATGTCGCGCATGACGGCCTGGTGCGTGCCCTGCCCTCTCGAGATGAGTTCGGACCACCAGGTCGCGCCATGGTCGGAGGTGGTGAACTGGGCCACGCGGGCATCCCAGTTGCGGGGCGCGTCCCAGCCGCCGGCCGCCATCTCCGCGATGAAGATGTGGGCGCGCTTCCCCTCGTTCCAGGCCTCCAGCGAATGCGCGTAGACCCAGTCTCGGTCGATCTCATGCTCAATCCAGGGGTGTTGCGAGTTCTCACGGAGGCGGTTCTCGAACCAGGAGAAGCGGCCGTCCATGTACTCGGACTCGGCGATGACGATATCGGGGCGGCCGCGCCCGGTGATGTCGACCAACGCGGTGCGACACATCTCGCGGAAGTTGGGAGCGAAGACGGTGCGCGGCCAGGGGCCCGCGTAGGGGCCGGCCTTCGGCTGGAGGTAGACGTATGGCCCGTGCACGAGGTCCAGCCGGCCGTCGCCATTGAGGTCGCCGATGGAGACGCCCTCGGCGAAGACGCCCTGATCGACGGCGTGCTTGCGCCAGGGTGCGGTAACGTCGGCTCCGGGCCGGTAGATGAAGAGGCCAGGGTGCGGGCAGTAGGCGGCATTCGCGATGAGCTCGCGCTTCCCGTCACCATCCATGTCGGCAAACAGGATATCGTGGGCGGACCCATCGCAGGCGTCGTCAATGACATGGCGCTGCCAGGCGCCGTGCAGATCACCGTCAGGCCGGAACCAGACGATCCGCTGCGGACCGCCGGTCTCCTCGGCCGTCACCACCTCCAGGCGCCCGTCGCCGCCCACGTCCTCCAGGGCCAGCCCGACCCCGAAGGAGCCAAGGGCGACGCGGCCCCGCTCGCCCGTGGTCGGCCGATACCAGAGCAGCGACCCCTCGCCGCCGGTGACGATCTCCTGGCGGCCATCGCCGTCCAGGTCGCCTGCGGCCAGGCTCCCCAGGCTCTTCGCCTGGTCCGGGTCAGCATCCAGGATCGTCAGTTCCCAGCGTCCGTTCATGGACTTCTCCTTGGCGGCCGCGGGGCCCTGCGGAAGGCCCATCGAGACGGCCGCGCCCACCAGCACAATGAGAGCAATCGGCAACTTCATGGTTCTCCCCAGGCCCTGTAGGCCAACACTGGAGGCGGAGCGGCGCACCCGTCACTTCCCGGCTGGCGTCACCGGGAGCTTGCCATCCGCAAGCTGCTTGCCGACGGCCAGCATCTCCTCCGCCCCTCCTATCACCAGATAGAGGTGGCCCGTGAACGGCCGCCGGTGGCCCTTGCTCGCATAGGGAGGACTCCACTCGACGTGCGGGAACCACTCGATCCCGCGGTACTCGCCTATGTGCTTCATCACGCTGGTGTCGGCCACCGGCATCACCCGGCCGAGACCCCGGCCGTTGGCCGGGTTGTAGACGCCGACAATGATCGATCCATGGTAGTTCAGCGACCCCGCGTCCTCCGGGTCTCCCTTCTCCTCCGGGAGCACGCTGTAGTACTGGTCGGGGTAGAGGACATGCCCCCGCACCCACTTCTCGGCCCCGTAGACAACCACCTTGCCGGTCGTGGTGCCACCGGGGGAGCCCCAGTCGACGACGTTCACCCCGTACTCGAGGTAGTCCATCCTCAAGATGAGGCTATCGGCGTAGATGGTCACTTCCTCCACGGCCTGGTCCCCGTGGTAGGCCGTCGCCTTGGTCTTCGCCGGCGACTCCAGCCGCACCGTCATCCGATCCGGCCCGACGTGGGTCACCTCGGCCCTGGTGACCGGGCCCCGGCCCTCGTCCGCGCTGAGCCCCAGCTCATCCAGCATCGCCCCGGCCTGGTTCTCCTCCACTGCCTTGAGGACCAGCTCCTTGATGAAGGCCTCGCGCCCGCTTCCCTGCATCTCTGTCACCGCGTAGCGGCAGCGGAGCTTGCTGTTCTCCAGCACCACCTGCATCCCGCCCAGGGGGTCGGGGGTGATGGTGATGCTCCCCCAAGCCGCGGCATAGGCCGGCAAGGCGCTCAGTCCGAGGATCACCAGGGCGAGCCCGGCTGCGGCCAGCCTCTCGATCATCTCCATACCCGTACTCCTATAATGCTGCAACTTGGATATCCGTACTGGTTTCACCAGTATGGAGTGGGTTATAGTCTCCGGGCCGGGGCGTCGGGCGCGAGGTCTTCATTTCAGTTACGGCGCGACCGAGAAGAGGAGAATGACCCCTCGGCGACCGGTCCGGAGCTTGGATTGCAACCTGCGGCACGACCGCGGAATTCAGGAGTCGAAGCGGGACCGGAGGCGACGAGGAGCTCCCGCGCTGGCGGCAGATCCATTGCCGAGGAGGTGGTGTATGGCGGAAGCGAGGTTGTTGTGCGTGGGCATCGATGTCTCGTCGCGCTCCCTGGAGGTCGGCTTCTGCGATGGCAGCGGAGCGCCCATCGGCGGCGTGCAGTCCTTCCCCAACGACGCGACCGGCGCGGCCGCGCTCGGCGAGGCCGTGATGGTGATCGCACGCGTGTGCGGTCGCGGCACCCAGGTGATGGCGGCGGTGGAGTCCACCGGCGAATATCATCGGGTGGCGGCGAAGGCGCTGCGGGCAGAGACGCGTCGGACGATCCAGGTGCACGTGCTCAATCCCCGCGAGGTCAAGTGGTTCCGCAAGCTGGAGCTCAAGGACACCAAGACCGACCGGGTGGATGCCGAGCTGATCGCCCGATTCCTGGCGAAGATCCGCCCCCAGCCCCGCGCCCCCATGCCCGAGGGATTCGAAGCGCTCCAGGATGCCACTCGCACCCGGCGCCGCTGCGTGGAGGATCGCACCTCGCTCAAGAATCGGCTCCACCGGCTGCTGCGCACTCACTTCCCCGGCTATCGGGAAACGCTGGGTGCCAAGTTCAGCGTCCGCACCCTGGTGGCGCTGGCCGCCTGCCCCTCGCCCCAGGAGCTGCTCCGGCGGGGTGAGGCTCGCCTGAGTGAGTTGCGCAACTCCGACGGCAAGCGTGTCGGAGCCGCCTTCGCCCGGAAACTGATCGCCCTGGCGAAAGCTGCCCCCGCGCCAACTGCCGATGATGGCGCGTCTCTCCATCCAGGACGCGGCCGTCCGCATCCTGCAACTGAATCGTTTCCTTCACGGCATGGACGCAGCCGTCGCCCAGGAGCTGGAGCGGCTCTTCCCAGATACGGTTCTGGCTTCGGTGCCGGGCCTGGGCCCGGTCTCGGTGGCTTCCATCCTGGCCGAGACAGCCGACATCCGTCGCTTCCCGCACAAAGAGACTTTCGTGGGCTACTGTGGGCTCTATCCCATTGCCTGGGAGAGCGGAGACACCAAGCTGCGCTTCCGCATGACCCGCAAGGGCAACCGCATGCTGAAGATGACTCTGCTGGTGGCCTCGGCCGCCGCCCGCCAATACAACCCGGCGATCCGCCACTTCTACGCCCGCCTGCGAGCCCGAGGCAAATCCAAGAAAGCAGCCGGAGGTGCCATCGCCCGAAAGATGGCTGAGATCGTCTGGGCCGTGCTCACCTTCAATCAACCTTGGTCGGAAGAGATCGCCCTGCGCGGAATCGCTCGGGGAGAAGAGATGGCCCAGACACCGAAGGGGGAGCGACGCCTCACTGGAGATGCCGCGGGTCAAGCCCCGATGCAATCGGGACGACCACTCAAGGCGGCGTCGAGGTCTCGCGCTCCCCAGCGTAATTCTACCATCAGCGCTGGGAAAAACAAGCCGCCACATCTCCAACTTACTCGCTATGCCAGAGGCACGATTACCCCTTGACATCAGTTATTGCATCTCCTCTCCCGCTCACGGTCTGTGCTCGACGAACAGCACCGGCCCCGGCCAGTTCACCTCCGCCGCGTGCTCCTCCGTGCTGGAGCAGAGATGGAAGGCGTTGTGCTCCCCAGAGACCCTATCCGGGCACTCCTGGGCGGTTTCCTTCCTCGCTGAGTCGGGGCTGTCCTTGCCTGATGAGTGCCGTTTCGGGCTTCCTGCTTACTGCCGGATGCATGTCGCAGTGCCATCGGGCCCCATACCCGACAAGACCTCGGGCCGTGGCTCCAGCCAAGGCGGCAGCCTGAGTCGGGCGTGCCCGGGGACTCTCCGTGCTCGCCGCGCAGCCCCTAGCGGTGCTGAGCCCAAACAGCCCCATCTCGGATGCACTGGGAATCGGGGTTCAGATCCCTTTTGGTTGGGAAGGTGCTGGTAGTCTGTAGAAGCGCAGCCGCGCTCGATGATCACGCGCTAGGCCCGAACTCGCGTCTGACTTCGAAAACCACCGGAGTCTTCGGATCCGGGCAGGCATGGACTACCGCATCGGCGTCTGCTGCCCAGCGGAAGCGCGCTTCGTTGTGGAGCGCATACACCTTGGGCATCAGGGAAGTCAGCGCCCCCAAGCAGATGGTCCCCTGTACGTTGACACACGCGTCGTTGACGCACTCGAACACGATCTGATCTCCGGGTTGGTGTACGCGACAGCCGTTGGATTCCCGTACGGCGACGATGATCCTCATCGGAGCAGGCCGCCTTTCCTCACCACTTGTACTCATCGACGTTCCTTTCTCTCGTCTCGTATCTCGCGAGACCCTTGGAGTACGTGTCCGTGTCAAACGCCGATGGGACACCCCACACCGGCTTCTGAGCTTGCATGGCAGGCGGAGTCGGTCTACCATATGAGACCTTTGGGCGGCACCTCCGAGCGCCCTACTCTGACTTCAAGTGGTACAGGAGCAGTGCCGGGCAAACAACTCCCCAAGGCTCTCAGGCCGGCTCCATGGGCGGTTGGCATGGACAGCCAGCGTCAGGTCACAGAGGACGAGCGAACGCCCCTCAGCGTCCAGCTGCACGTTGTCGCGAGCCGGCCCCGCTCGAACGCCTCCGCGGTCGGCGTCTGATCTGTCAGCGTCACGGCCATCACTTCCTCACTTGCCTTCCACGACCACGTGCAGCCGCGCGGTGGCCGTGACCTCTCCTTCGGTGTGCTCCACCCGCACGAGGTAGTGGCCGGGCTTGGCGTAACGATGCACCGTCGGCACGTAGCCATCCGGGGCCATCGCGTCACTCCCATCCGGCCTGACCGGGTTGCACGTCACCCTCACCGGAGGCGTCCCGTCGCCGAAGTCCCACGCCGCGGTGCCGTCCACCGCGTTGAACACCCGCACCAGGAACGTCACCGGATCACCCGGCTTGATGGCCAGCGTCGGCGCGTAGGTGGCATGGATACCGGCCGGCATCTTGTCTTTCGCCGAATCGAACACCTGAACCACGGCGAAGTCGTAGTCCACGCGGCCGCTGGCATCGGAGACCTGCACAGTCTCGCTGTAGATGCCGGGTCGCGGCATACTTGCGCGTCACCTGCGCCCTGTCAAACGTGCTCCCGTCGCTGAGCGTCCATCGGTACGTTCGCGTCCCGTCCTGGGACCAGGAGCGGGAGGCGTCGAGCGCCACCGCCTGGCCTGGGGACACCAGCGTGTGCGGTCGCGCTACCGCCAGCACCGGGGGGTGTTGCGCGCGCCGGTAGGCCTCTATCAGGTACGCGTATCCCTCCTCAGCCCCCCACTTGCCGGAGGGCTGCCGGGCGAAGATGCCGTAGTGTAGGTGCGACCAGCCGCCGCTGTCACCCTCCTTGCCGAGGAGGCCGATCAGGTCGCCCTGGCGGAGGCGCGCCCCCATCTCTATGCCTGGCGCGAAGCTCTTCAGATGGCAGTACAAGTGCATCCACCCGCGGTCATCGAGGACCACGATGCGTTCGTCCCGCGGGTCATACCACGACCCGACATCCTTCTGCTTCTCTTTCCCCTTCGCCACGATCACCCCATCAGTCGCGGACACCACCTCGATCAGTCCCTCCGCGCCGCCGAGGTCGAGGCCGTCGTGATAGTAGATGCGCTCGCGGCTGATATCCGGGGTGACGTCCACGTAGCAGGCCTCGTTCGCCATCTGCGTCATGCTCGCGAACCAGCGCTGCCGCGCGGGGTAGGTGAACGTGCCCGGCTCGGTCCAGGACGAGCCGGCGGGCCAGACGCGCAGGCGCGCATCCTTCTCCAACCCCCAGGAGTCGGAGCCGGTATTCCGGTAGTAGGCCTTGGTGATGGGGCAGTCTACCTGCACCTTCCCCACCGTCGTCGGCAGGTTGTAGTTGCCGCTGGCGAGCCACACCTCCTCCTCACCGATCCGCACCTTCACCTTCGCCGCGACCACCGCGTCCGACAGTGGGTTGGTGGTCTCGGCCAGCTCCAGCAACTGCACCCGCACCGTCTCGCCGTTGCTGAGCTTCACCTGCGCGGCCTCTCCCACGCGCAGATCCACCACGCGCCGCAGCGGCTCCGCCGGACGCGCCGCACCGTGCGAGAGCGTCGCTGCTAGGCCGAGGCATAGCCAGACGAACGTCAGAGAAACGGTCTGGTGCACCGTGAGCTTCCTCCGATCCCTACCGGTTCCACGCCAGGCGATGTGCTCCTATCGCTACATGTCGGGTGTCGGTTTTCGGGCGCGGCCCCGGCGAGACTGGAAGATGTCCCGCGACCGCATGGACGTCACAGGGCGTAGTGCCCAAAAACTCATCTGGTTCCCAGAACGCTCCTGCAGCTCCCATCGTGGTGTTCTCAGCGATCGCTGAGACTCCTGTGATGGAAGGCGCGGAGGAAGGGAGATGATGATTGGCTGGGGCTGAACTGGGCGGGCCTGCCCGTGATCGCCACCGTGGTGCGGGTGCTGTGCCATACCGGACGCAGACGCGAACGAACCCTGGCAGTGACTCCCAGCCGAGGGGGTAGCCGGAGTCGGGAGTGGCCGGGAGTGCCAAGCCGCGGTCTTCACTGGGGCACGATATCGTGCGGAAGTAGCCGCCCCGGGCGAGCCCAGAACACGCCTAGGGCGGTCCTACGGACGCCTGCCACCCCCAGGCTGGTTCACGTAGGGCGCCGCCTAGGGCCGCCCCTTGCCTGATCCCGTGGTGATCCGGCGCCCATGGAGAGCAGGCCCGCAGGCGAAGAGATCGAGGCCAGGACGGCCAAGGGAAGGACGCACTGACTTAGCATTCTGGGTGGGTTGGTTCTGGACGCCCATGGTGGGTCAGTCTTCGATGCCGATCCGCGACCGCGAGAGGACGACCGCGTGGTGTCCAGAAACCACCTCAGGAGATTCACCGGGAGGAGCAGCACCATGCAGCAGGCCGTATTCGGCATCATCGGGGCCGGACACATCGCCAGTAGTCAGCACCTACCCAATCTCACCCGCGCGCCGCACGTGCGGCTAAAGACGGTGTGCGATTTCGATCGCGCGAAGGTGGAGGTGGCGCAGGCAGCCTATGGGATTCCTCATGGCGTCACCGATATGGAGGAGGTGCTGGCCGACGATGAGATTCAGGCCGTGGTCGTCGCCACCGCGGAGGAGGCGCACGTGCCGCTCACGCTGGCGGCGCTGCAGGCGGGCAAGTCAGTGTACGTGGAGAAGCCCCTGGCCGACACGGCGGAAGCGTGCGAGGCGGTGGTCGAGGCGCAGCGCGCGTCGGGCAAGCTGGTAGCGGTGGGCTTCAACCGGCGCTTCGCCCCGGCCTACGTGCGCGCCAAGCAGCTCGCCCAGCAGTACGGGGGGATCTGGAACTTCCACTACCGGATCGCGGACGAATACTGGCGGTGGGGCCGGGATCTCCTGCCGGGGACGCGAGTCATGCACGAGGTGTGTCATATCTTCGATATCCTTCGCTGGATGACCGGCCAGGAGGTGCAGTCGGTGTACTGCGTCTCTTCCCGCCCGGACGACGAGATCATCGCCATGCAGCTGAGTGGCGGATGTGTCGCCTCCATCATGGACAGCGGCTACGGGTCGATGGACATGCCCAAGGAGTATCTCGCCCTCATGGTGGAGCGCGGCGGCGTCACGGTGGAAGACTTCGTGGAACTGCGCTGCTTTGGTCGCGACACGGAACCGTGCGTGGAGCACTTCGCCGGGCACACGCACCCCAAGTCCGAGTTCGGCTATCGCCCGCTCTACGAGAAGCTTGGGAGAGAGGCGCTGTACGCGATGCGGCGAGCGGGGTGGGAGATACGAGAGCAGCTCGAGCGGCGGGAGTTGCAGGGGCCGCACGCGGCGGAGGCAGAGCGCTTCCTGGGCTCCGTCGCCTGGAACTACACCGGCGACAAGGGATGGCTGGCGGCGGTGGATCACTTCGCCTCCTGTGTCACCACCGGTGACCAGCCGGGAACGGCCGGCGCCGCGGACGGCCTGCAGGCGACGCGCCTGGCACTGGCGGCGATGCGGAGCCGGGAGACGGGAGAGGTGGTGCGGCTGTAGCGAAAGCCGACACAGGAGGTAGATCCCCGTCGGGTGCACTCCAGTCCGGTGTAGGGCAGCGGCTAGGCCGACCCTCAGGTCGTTTTGTGCTTGCTAGATCGCGCTGGGACACCCCTGAGCGGCCTCTGAGCTTGCCTGCGGGCGAGGATCAGCCCTACACGCGGGCGACCCTCGGGCCGGTGCCTCCGAGCCGAGGGGTAGCCGGAGTCGGGGGTGCCCGAGGCCGTCGCCCAGGAGCTTCGCCGGGGTGGCCGATGGCCCTGCTCGATAGCGGGACACCTGTGTTCCTGGGGGATGACTGCGGCCTGAGCGCGAGTGGAGCGATAGCTCAGATGGTAGAGCTTACAGCAGAGGCTAGCACACCTGAACTGAAGACGACGATCGGGTGCCGGGTTAGCTCAGGTGGTAGAGCTTACAGCAGACGCTAGCATACCTGAACTGAAGACGACGATTGGGTGCCGGGTTAGCTCAGGTGGTAGAGCGCGGGACTGAAAATCCCGGCGTCCCCAGTTCGACTCTGGGACCCGGCACCAGCCGTCGCCCTTCTCGCGCTTCGGCTGCCACGGGCAACTGACAGCCACCGAGCACGCAACTGCCGCTCCTCCTCTGCCCCGCGAGACCTGGGTCTGTACCCGAGGTCGCAGGTTCGAACCGGGGGCGGGATTTGTACCCGATTCGTACTCTGAAAGGCTGCCCCTCGTGGCAGCGCGCTGGGTCTACGCCTCGGTAAAGCAGGGCGCAAGGGAAATGCGGCGGATAGGCCTCGCGGTGTAGGCCTGAGCCCCCTCGGCCCGCTCTCAGTCCGTATGATCTTACCCGTGCCGAAGACCGGGAAGCCTTATGCGCGCAGTCTGCATGTCAAGGCCAATTCTCTGATCTCTCCCGAAACTTACCAACCCGACCAATCTGACCAGAGAGACGGCTGTACCCCCTCGTCAGGCCTCTCCTTGCTGGCGGGAACTGCTGGAGGGAGAACGGTATGCCGCCATCTGCGAACTGGTGCGTGACGCCCGGGTAGACAACTCCTAGGTCGCACGCCTGGTGCGGCTCACGTTCCTGCCACCCGACCTCATCGAGTCGATCCTGGACGGCACAGAACCCGACGGGCTGTCGCTTGAGAAGCTGTACCGGGTGCCGGTTGGGTGGGAGGAGCAGAGGAGGGCCTTCCAGAAGCCAGACGTCTATGGACTGGATTCGTAGGTTGTTCGGATACGTACCAGCGGAAGACCTTGCGGGGATTCATTTGCCTCCAGGGCCGCACTGGGAGGTGGACGCGCCACAGGAGTTCAGCGCGTTCCTGCGCGCTGTCACTCAACTTGCGCCGCCCGGTTCCGTCATTTACTTCGAGGGCGGAGACCCTTCGGAAAGGGTGCGGTCCTATCTGGATACACATAGCCCTGAGACCACGGCAGCGGTGCGGAAGGGTACGCTCTGGCCGCGACCCGAGTGCTTCCATGTGAAGGCAACCCCGGAGATACTGGAGGGTCTGGCTTCGTTGGCCGAAGAGCACAGGATTTGGGAGTTCGGGTGGCACGTGCATCTTTACAGGTACGAGACGATGCTCATCGAGTGGTACGATGTGCCGGACGACCCGCTCTGGATTGCAGGGGACGTGCCAGAGGAGGCGGTTGCCCGGTTCAGTGCAAAGCTGGGGACACAGTACCGTAGAGCAGCTTGACCGTGGGATAGGGGATTGCCGTCTTTATTCTCGGAACCCACTCTCGGGGTCGTTCTGCATGCCTGTTCTACCCACCCGAGGAACAGTGCGGGCAGTTGTGGGCATGTCCCCCTCGCCGGTGCCGCCTACGCAGCCCACATCTCCCCACAACCAGTCTCTCATCGTGCCACCTCGTGTTCGGTATCCCCGCCGCCCCGCCCGCCGGACTCCACCGGGCGTTCGCGACCCACACTTCCTACTCCGCTCTGCCCTATCCCCGAACTCCGAACCCACCCCCAGAAAAGAAAGCAACTTCCTCACTCTCTCTGTCTCGGGCGGATTCTCACAAGTCTCGATGGACGGCGGCGGTCCTCACCCCGTCTCCCCTTGAGTCCCCGCGGCCGTCATCTCTGCCGTCTCCGTGTCCGCCGCCGCCCTACGAGTCCGTCGCCACGCCACAATCGCACCCCACACTGCCACGATCACCAGAGATCCACTTGCCACGAGCAGCGCTATAGCGCTCACTCGATGCGCGGGAAACGCCCAGAACTCCGCCCCCTCCCCGAAGCCCACAAGCAGGAGTGCTGTCGCCGCCAGTGTCAGCGGGTTATAGCGAAGCGCCAACGCGTATAGCGCCCACACTGCCCCAACGGCCAACATGGCACCCGTTCCATCGGTCACCATCGCTCGCCAGCCCGTTGCCTCGGCCAACGTGGGTATCAGCGTCAGCGCCGCCAGGCAGATGAGCGCCCGCCGCTTGCTGCCGAAGGTCGCCTTGCTGAAGGCCACCATCGCCGTCCACGCCAGCACCGCTACCAACGCCGCGGCCACTCCGGCTAACGCGGCGACCACCCCCGGCAGGTAGCCGGAGAGGCTTAGTGGCGGGTCCTTCACGGCCACCGCCGATAGCTTCACCATCCAACTCGGGACCGTCACATCCCCGCTCCCCAACCAGCGCACGGGCGGCAGGCCCATCTCCAGCCCCTCTGTAACCGCCGCCACCACCAGCACTACCCCCGCTACGATCACCTGTGCCAAGATCGCCTCTCGCCACTCCGCCCAATGCTGCCTAGGCCCGCATACCGCCTCCCACCAGTGCCGCGGCCCTGGAATCGCCCCCAGGTGCGCTCGCCACAGCGCCACGCTCGGCGGTAGGGCCGCGAACAGCGCCGCCCCCGCTAGGAGGAGCAGTACCACCACTCCCATTGCCTCCGTCGCGAGGAAAGCCATGGGCGCCGTGGTAGAGGACAGATCCGTCAACGAGGTCCGGTACTGCAGCGCCGCTACCACCCCCACAAGTGCCGCCAGCCCTGTTACAGCTCTCCCTGCCCACCTCCACTCCATTCGGTACCGTCGCACCGCACGGAAGTAGATCACGACTCCCCAGATCACGATTGCAGTCCACCCTACTCCGCCCGCCGCGGCAAGGACGGTTCGCCACGGCCTCTCCTTCGCCCGGTCGAACTCGAACGAGTCGGGTGGCGTTATGGAATGCTCCAGCCACTGCGCTAGCCCGTCATCGACGGTCACGGCCGTGATGAACTGCGCCTCTCTTACGTGCAGTCCCTTGGGCGCATAGCGGAAAGTGTAGCTTCTCCGCTTCGGGTAGTCGTGTTGCTCCTGCCCCGTGAGTTCGTAGTGTTCTGCCCTGATCCCGGACGCGAGTAAGGCATGTCTTGCAAGACGCTCGGCCTCCTCCTGGGAAGTTGCCCGTCCCGGAGCCTCCTCAGGCAGGACGTGACCGACGTCCCAGATTCCCCCTTCGGGCCGCACCAGCACATCCCACGACTCCCGCGCCAGCGGCCTCTGCCACCGCACCCGCCACAGCCACGACGGGGGGTTCGTGCGGAGCAGCAGCCCTTCCACATCGCCGGGCCGCAGGTACTGACTCAGATATGCCAGCGCCTCCGCGTCGGCCCCTTGTTCCTCCACCCGCGCTCCCATCACCGATCCTTTGACTTCTGCTCCCTTCATTGGCAGTGCCGCCGTCGCCCGCCGCACTGCCTCCGTTCGAGCCACGTACCGCGCGTAGACCGCGCTCTGCCCTGCTTCCGCCCACCGGAAGTGCGCGTCCTGGTGCTTCACCCCTTCCAGCACTCCGAGAGCTCCGCCGCCGATCACCGCCAGCGCCCCCCCTATCACCCATGCCCGCCGGGGAATCGGTGTCCGCTCAGGCTCCTCATTCCTCCTCGACGCGACCCCCTCTGCGGCCGGCTCCACCTTTTCTCGGCACCCTGGGTTCAGGGGCGCTGGCTCCCGCCCAAGCCCTCGCCGCGCCCACCATCCGGCCAATCCAAGTGGCGCCAGGATCAGTACCAGCACCACCAGGAAGCTCAACCGCGGTGCCCATATCACGCTCGTCAGGAACCCCGAACCCGCCAATACCGCGTTGTAGCTCGCGTGCGCCACCAGCGAGGGTAACACCCCATAGCGCACCAGCATCCACCCGAATACCAAGCCCCAAATGCTTAGCTCGATCCCGCGGATGTAGAATGGCTTGTTCGGGTAGTTAGCATGCGCGAATCCCCACACCAGCGCTGGAATCAGAATCGCCAGCCAGTCGCGCTTCAGCCAGCGGCGCAGCCACGAGATCGCCACTACTCGGAATAGGAACTCCTCTGACAGCGACGCCTGTACTCCTACCAACAGCGCGTAGGCCCACGGTGCCGAAGTGCTGAACAGGTCCTCGTACCTGACCTGCGCTGGCGACCAGGCCCCGATCAGGCGCGAGGCCAGCGCGTAGAACACCGCTACGTAGGCGAGCTGCAGTGCCGCCAGAACATACCCAGCGAGTAAACGCTTTCTCCCACGGGGGCTGGCCAGCCCCTCCCGTGAGAACCAGTGCCACAACGTGACCTGGCCTGGGAATCCCCGCCGGTACCACCACTCCGCCCCTACGACCAGCAGCCACATCCCCAAGAATGCCCCCACTGCTCCCGAGAGGATCGCCGTCACCGTCCGAATGAGGAAGGTTGCGTCCGTATCCGTCGTCCCCTGCATCGCGCGCTGCAGGGGAAGCAGGTTCGCGGCGTTCAGCACCAGGATCGCCGCCAGGACGCCGGCCGGCCAGAGCCCGCGTCGCCACTGCAACTCTCGCCGTGCCGCCCCTATCACTAACCCCACCAGCGCCACCACCAGGAACCCCGCCGACAGCACGGCCGCGATCTTCGCCAGCAGTTCGCCCTTCTCGTTCTCCCGGTCGTAGCGCTGCCAGAAAGCCTCAGGCACGTCCACCCAGCGGCTGTAGGACACCACCCGGTCCCCGGTCACCGTCACCGCCACCCGCTGTGTCGCCTCTCCCAACCGGAACCCCCGCCGCTCCCAGACATACTGGTAGTCGCGGCGCCTTGGCTGCGGTACCTCCGATTTCTGCTTCAGATCGTAGCCTGCGAGGTCGATTTGCGCAGTCCGCTCTGCGAATGCCCGCGCTAATGCCTCTGGGCGCGTGGATCTCGGCGCCGGTGCATCGTTCGGAAGTCGTTGCGAGTAGCCGATGATCCTGCCGTCCGGGTCCACCGACACCCGGTACTGAGTCTGCTCCCCTGGCTTGAACCACCGCACCCGCCAGGCGTAGACGAAGCCGTCGTGCTGCAGTACCTGGTTCGCCCGCGCCAGGCCCAGGGTCTGTTCCAGGTAGGCCTTCTCGTAGTCGCTGGTGATGAACCTGCTGCTCCGCCGGTACCCCCGCGGAAGCCGAATCCCCTCCTGCCGCAGAAACCCCTCTGCACGCGCCTCCGCGCCGCCCTGGAACACTCGCATCCGCAGGGCCGCCATCGGGACCACGTAGGGATACAGCCACACGAATACGGTCACCCCTGCGACCGCTACCGCCGCCATCACAGCCACCGACCACCGACGCGCCTGCATCACGCCGCCCTCCAGCACGCGCGGTTCCGCCCAACCTTCGCCGCCACATAGCACCTGATGGCTTCCGCGCTCGGCTGCTACACGTGTGTCCGGGCCCATAACACCGGTTCTGGGTTCACCTCAGCGTGGGCAAGACGACCTGGCGGATAGCCACCCCTTATCTCACACTCCATACCGCTCCCCGAGATACTCCGCCAGCGACGGCAGTGCCCCGCTCCCGCGCAGTGCGCCCGCCAGTTCCTCCGCCGCACAGGCGCGGATATGATCGGGATCGGCCAGCAAGCCCTGCCAGGCCCGAATCACGTCCCCGTCACGCGACTGCCGCAGCGAGGTGTTCCCGCGGAAGTGAACCACCGCCACATCAACCCGCTCCACCCCCCTTTGCTGCGAGAGAAAGGCGGCCAGCAGATGCAGTCGCAGGAGTTGGTAGAAGGCTCCACGGAAGGGACAGACCCGGCCCTGGTAAGTGGCCAGAGTGATGCCCGCGTCCGTAAGGTGTTCCCAGTAGTGCCGTTGCACGCGGTCCGAGCCCCCGCTCTCCAGATAGCAGTTCCGCTCTGTCGGAGTGGTGCCGCCCGGCCACTGATGGCAGTCCCGCTTGTCGACGTTGCCGCGTGAGGCGAACCCCCCGCAGGTGCCGAACTGGCGCTCCGTGTACTTCCACTCCACCAGCGTCAGACGGCGGCCGTGTGTGTCTCTCCACCAGAATGCGGCATCCGCGCTGGTGCGGTTCGCGCCACGCCTGCCGCCCGGCGGCTCCCCGAGCCACTGCGTCGCGGCCTCGGGCCCGGTATACTCGAACTCGATGCTCGTGACCTGGGACACGCCCGAGAGTAGCGGGGCCAGCGCCTGTGCCGCTTGGTCCAGGTTCGCCTTGAGCGGGAAGAGGAAGTTCAGGCAGCAGATCTGAGAACTCCGCAGATTCGCCGCCTCGCGGTGCAGGGCGATATCGCAGGCCCGGAAGTAGGTCTGCACCGGCTCCCGGATCTCAGGCCACAGCGTCTCATAAGCATGGTCATGGGGCAGTACGTACGGATAGCGGTGGACCGTGTCCCGCGGCCCGGCCCGCTCGCCATCCGGCACGTTGGGCCAGTGCCTCCGCTTGAACTGCGCCTGACGGGCCGTCTCCGCCCGCTCGAAGGCGTTCAAGCGGGAGAACCACGTCTC
Organism: uncultured Armatimonadota bacterium; assembly: GCA_963716175.1. Classification (GTDB taxonomy): domain Bacteria; phylum Armatimonadota; class Hebobacteria; order Hebobacterales; family Hebobacteraceae; genus MFD04408-11. Next base: position 795,870 of record OY970296.1, read on the forward strand.
GTCGCCAAGGTCCGGAGAGTCAGACGGCAGCCGGTGATGGATGACGCTCATCGGATGTCCTCCGCAAGTGCAGCCTTGCCAAACGCCTCTGCCAGCAGTGCCCTGCTCTCCGGGCACCCGGAGGAGAACAGGTCGCGCACCTCGGGGTTCACGCCGCTGCCTCTGAGCTCGGCCTTAGATGATGGCTTCTGCCATCGCTCCCACTGTCCGCGCAGCCACAGATACCGGTCGAGTTCACGGTAACTGCAAGAGAGCCCGGCCGCGACACGGAGCCGGTCAATGGCGGCGAGGTACTCGGGGTAGTCGCTTGGCTTGTTGGCGTAAGTGTGCGCGTGCGGGCCGAGATGCAGCCTGATTGCTGCAGCCGCGAAGTCGTCGAGGATGGCGAAGCGGCACTGGCTCACAAAGAAGTGGCAGTACTTGCTCGCGAAGCTGAGGAACCGACGACTCTTCTTGTGCTCCCCGAGGTCGTGGAGCCATGCGATCTTCTCGACCACATCGACCCCCGGCTGGTCGCCAACCTCCGCTAGGACTTCGGCCACGTGCTTGGCCATGGCCTGAATCGCCAAGACACTCGTAGCGTAGAGCGAGTTGAGCACGATAGCCTTCGGGAGCACGTGCGCGACACACGTGTTCGACGGGAAGTGCCGGGCCAGCGCGGCCAGCACCTCTTCAGCGCGCTGCCAACCTCGAAGGTGGAGTCGGTGCAACTCGTTGGCGGCATGAACGTGCCGTTGGCTCAGCGGCACCTCGAGGACGGCTCGTTGTTCCGTCTCTCCTCCGTGTACGCTCACCCTTGCTCTTTCGGCACCGCCCCAAGTCGGCGCTTCCCGGCTATCCTCTCGCCGCAAGCGTGGTTTGCGCGTCGACCACGCGGAACTCGGCTTAACCCGCGCTGATCCCCGCTCGCTGCAGCAGTGCAGTCTCCGTCAGAGGCGCCTGTCGTCTCTCCTCGATGTCTGCGAGCAACGGTCTGGTGTAGCGGATGGCTGCTTGCGCCACATGCATGGGGGAGACCTCTTCTGAATCCTCGAGGTCGGCGATGGTGCGGGCTACGCTCAGCGCCTGCACGCGGGTTCGCATGCTGACCGGGTACGGCAGCACGGCATGCAGGCACTCGGCAAGTCGCTCAGCCCCGTCGGAGAGGCCGAATAGGGCCTTGATCTCATCAGGCGTCTCAACCTCGCTGTTGAGCGCGCGACGCGTGCCGCCGAACCGCTCTGCTTGATGCTTCCGCGCTTTGACTACGCGGCTCCGAATATCCTGACTTCTCTCGCCGTCTCCGCGCAGGGCCAGAGCAGTGGTTGAGGAGTAGACTCTTACCTTCAGGTGTATCCTGTCCTCCAACGGACCGGAGAGCAGTTGCTCGAAGCGCCGTCGGACGCCCGGCCCGCAGATGCAGCGGTGACGCAGCTTGCTCGACCCGCACTCACAGACGACCGCGTCCTGTGGGACGATCCGTCTGCAGCGCACGCACTGGTACTCGCCGAAGTAGCTACACCGACAGGGGTTCATCGCCGCGACCAGTATCAGGGCAGCCGGGAAGGTCACCGCGCCCGCGAGTCTGGTGACGATGGCCTTGCGATCCTGGAGTGGACCTCTGAGCTTCTCCAGTAACGGCCTCGGGAAGTCAGGGAACTCGTCCATGAGTAACACACCTCGGTGTGCGAGCGACACCTCTCCCGGCTCCGGGTCGCCTCTTCCGCCACCGAGCAGGGCCGCATGCGTCGTTCCGGGAGCAACCACGCGGAACGGCCTGGCCAGCACAAGCTCACCGTCCGACAGCAGGCCCTTTGCGCTCCAGATCCGGTTGACCTCCTGGATCTCCGTCATGGCCAGCCGGGGATCGAGCGGAGGCAGTATCCCTGCCAGAGCCCGGGCAAGCAGAGTCTTGCCTTCCCCCTTGGGCCCGTACAGCAGGCAGTGGTGCCCGCCTGCGGCCGCGATCTCGAGGGCCCTCTTCGCCTCGCCCTGGCCGACTATCTGGCACATGTCGGGCGCGCCCTGCACAGCGTTCTTGAAGTCAGGGAGAGCCCTCCGACGCACAGGGCTCAAGCCCTTCTCTCCGGCTATCACCCCGACCGCCTCCCGCAGCGTGGACACGCAGTAGATCTCAACATCCTCGCGGCCGCACGTCCTAGCCCAGAACTGGGCCTCCCGGAGGTTCTGCTCCGGCACGATCACAACATCGCCTGGTCGCGCGCTGTCCAGTAGGCTCAGCGCTCCGGGCACCCCTCGCACCTCCCCCTCGATGTTGATCTCACCGAATGCGAAGTAGTCGCGGTTGGCGGAGGCCTCGAGTCTTTCCGCCCACTCGATGAGCTCGTCCACCAGACCATAGTCATCGGGGATTCCCCCGGCAGCCTCGGCGGCATCCCCTCGCTTGGCCGCCCCCTGGTGTACATGCTCCCTGGTGGCTGAGGCAATCTCGGGCATTCGCAGGAAGATGGCGAGGGCCACCGGCAGATGTAGGGCCGAGTGTCTCTTTGGAAGGTCGACAGGCTCGAACTGCACGCTGATCCGCCCATTGGGCACCGGGAGCGCGCAGCTACCAAAGGCATGGGGCAGGATGGCCCGCACCTCCCGGAGAACCGGGCCAACGTTCCCGATCAGGGAAAGCCCCTTACCACCCGCCGCATCAACCTTGCAGTTGAGTCTCACACGCTGACTGCGCCAACCCAGCAGTACTGCACCGAAGCATGGCATGTCAGTCCTCCCGCATATGAGGGTGCTCCTGGGCGTGACAGGACTTACAGAGGAAGACCAGGTTGCCCTCTTCGCTTCCACCACCCCGGGAGACCGGGTGGGCGTGGTGCACATGCCCGTCGGGAGCGTAGCTGCCGCAGTTCTCGCAGACGAAGCCTATCCGCCGCCTGTACTGCAGTGAGATGAGGTGCCAGTCCTCGGGGTAGCCATCATCACGCGCGAGGAGCAGGCTGGCATCGGCTACCGTCGGCAGCGCGCGGATCTTCGACTGAACCTCACCAAGCTTCTGTGCATACCTACCGGCCCGCGTGAGCTCGCTTCGTGCTGCGGCGACCTCATCGGGTCTTGCCCGCCTCCGTCTTGTGGCCGGCGGCAGCCTCCAGCCCAGGCGTGCCAGCAACCACCGACCGCACCTGCGCCAGAACGGCAGGGCTTCCTCACGACACGGCTCCCTGATGAGGCCGGTCTCCAGCGTTTCTTGGAGCGCCTGCAAGCGAGTGTGCAGCCAGGCCAACGTCTCCCCCAACTGGTCGAGCCGTTCTCGAATGCTGACCCCCTTACTCGGCTGCACAGGATACTCGGATTCCGACTGCATAGGCATCGCCCGTCAACTCTCGAACGCGGAGGCTACTTACCGGAGCGCAGGAACTCGTTCATGACCGTGGCCGGGTTGCCATCATCCCCAGTGTCCACAGGCGGTCCCTCGGTTGCCTGTGAACTCTCTCTACTGCTCTCATTCTGGTCCTGCCTGGGCGCAGGCGCGCCTCCGCGCTGGGGCGCTGTCTCTTCTTCGGCGGGTGGGTCTATCAGTCGCTGCCCAAGGTACTTGATCCCCTTTTGAGTGATGGCCCACACGCCGCGTGGCGAGTCGCCCGCGAGCAGTCCCTGCTTCACCATCTGACTCTGGCTCCACGTTGCGGCATTCCGCCACCGAGGTGTGGGGTACGTGGACCCGACGGGTTCCGTGTCCTCGGGTTTGAGCTCCTCGCGGACAAGTTCATGGACCCGCTCCAGCACCTCCCGCGTCTGCGCCCTGCCGCCGAGCCCTCGCAGCGCGCGCAGGATCGGCACCACGAAGAACTCCGGCGGAGTGCGAACCCCACGAGGCAAGCGCTTGCGTCTCACCCGCTTTCTCGTTGGCCTCTCTCGGGCAGCTCGCCTGGCGGACCGTGTCCCGCCGGAACTCAGCGAGGGTGCAAGGTCACCATTCCAGCGCTCTTCCATGGCCTCAGCCTCGCCGAGAAGCGCCTCCAGGCGCTCGCAGCCGAGTAGCAGTTGGCGCGCGGCGGCGTAGTCGCCCCGCCGAGAGGTCTCGGCGCTCTGCTCCCTCGCTTCGTCAAGCGCCGCCCGCATCTCCGTCAGCAGTAGGGAGAACGCTCCGCTCACGTCTGCCTTCATTCCGCGACCCCTCTCGCCGGAGGTGCTCTTCACTGTCTGTGTGATCGCCGTCGCGGTGAAAGTGAGCCCCAGCTCCTCCGCCAGGGATCGCCCGGACTCGGTCAACGTGTACGAAGAGCGCCCGACTCTCCGCACCAGGCCCGCGCTCTCAAGCCACTTGAGCCGGTAGGATGTCTGATAGGTCGTCCGCCATCCGTGCTGGACTCCCAACCGGGGATGGAGTTCGGCTACGCTCGCCGACCTGTCAGGGTAGATGCGGGCCACCAAGTCGGCGACCCCAGCGATCCGTTGCACCAGCAGCCGACCAACAACGAAACCGTCACCGGTTTCGGCGTACGCGGTGCCGTCCGGAGTCAGCATGACGGAGCCGTCGGGCCCTTTCCGCAGGAGGCCGAGCTGCACGGGGACCCAGGCGTAAGTGGCGGACGCTTTCCGGCCACGTAGATGGTACTGAGCTGCCAACCAGGCGGCCAGCCTCTGCCTGTTCACTGAGCGACCGGCTGCAGACTCAGCGGCCACATACCTGAGCATCGAGCGGAGAGTTGCTGCATACGCACCAGCCCCTCCCGGCAGCGGCCAGAGGGCCGTGCGCGAAGCCGCATCTGAGACAGAACTCAGCGGGCCAGAGCCTGGTGCGTCGGTACTCGGAAGGTGCTCGCGCACGTCCCCAGAGACCGCGCCGGGAGTGGGCCTCGTCGCTGCCTCCTGGATCTCCTTGAGGGTACGCCCGGACTCGTCCTTCCACTCGATCCGCCCGTTGGCAGAACGCCCTAGTACTGCGATAGCCGCCATCGATGGTGATGAGAAGACGTGGTCTTGCCTGAACTCGAGATGCCTGCCGGCCCGCCTAAGGATACCCTCGGTCAGCAGCTCATCGCGCAGTCGCACACAAGCTGGCTCCAGAGACGGAACTGGCTCGAGTACGGCCTCGGAACCCCGAAGGACAACAAAGCCGTCCTCCACTGGGTGGCCTCTGGCCTTGATTCCCTTGCTCTCGATGATCAGCACTCGTGCTGGCCTCCGGCCCCAGAGCTGCCTGGTAGCCACAGCAGCAGCGGTCGGTCACAGGGCTCCCACCGAAGTACTTGGCCGAGGACGTCGAGCGCGCGTGCGACATCGCGCCTGACGAGACGCTCAGGGGAAGACGGTCCAGCGAGCGCAGACTTGCAGGGGCTGTGCCGGCACGCGAACTGAGAACGATACTGTGTTGCGGCCGCGTTGCCGACCCTACCGTCTGAAGGCCACCGCGATGGCGCGGTGATGCCCAACCGGGCATCCTGCCGCGGCGCTTGTAGCCTTGGCGCCGACATCCATCCTGGCTCGCCGCCAGTCTCGCCGATGGCCTCGCCCACCACGATCACCGGATCCCCTCTCCCAGTATGCGCGTCGCGCAGGGCTCATGGAAGGCGGCTCAGGAGGACGACTCAGCGGGGTGATCGCCTCTACTCAGTCTCTTCGATGTAGTGCGCTCGTAACCTGCCGGGGACCGCCTATAGCAGCCGATCTGACGTAGAACCGCCCCAACTCTGTCCTGACGGTCTGTCCTGCTGTATCGTGGGCACTCTATTTCGCTGGAGGCTGGAACCACAAGATGCGCGCAGCCCGCCGACCTAGACCCGACGGAACCCCGGCCGTGACTCCAAGCCAATGGGGTAGCCGGAGTCGGGGTGCCCGGGGCCGTCGTCCAGGATGCGTCGGCGGAGTGGGAGGGATTACCTGCCGGCACAAGCCAGAGTCGGAAGAGGGGCAAGCACGACTAGGGCGAATCCTCACCGTAAGAGGGCTGGGCTGTGAAGCGCGTCAAGAGCATCGCTTACCGCTACCTTACGGCCGCCGAGTTCTTCAACATCTATAAGCCGCGAGGAACGGAGCAGAGCGGCGGCGGCCAGACGTACATCGATTTCCCTATCCACGCCATACCCGCTGACGCGTGGCCCGGTTTCTTTGGAGGCGTGAATGGCCTAGAGACGGGCCAGCGGACATACGGCCCTGAGTGGCGATTCCCCGTTGGCAGCGTCGGCGTGGCTCCGCAGAACCAGGCCGGGGATCAACAGGCTAGGATATACCAGCGGCGCGCGCAGAGCTTCACTATATCCGGCCAACACATCGAAGCCGACAGAGTAGCGGCGTGGCGTCCCGACCACGGCTTCCCGCAGCCCGCTAACCCAGAGGATCGGGACCAGCTACCCGAAGGGCTGTGTGTGTACCTGGTTCGCACGAGCGAGGGCGAAGTGTGGGCAGGCTGGTCCATCAACGGCGATGCACATCCATCGCCCTGCCAGGACGAGGCGGCAGAGGCGCTTCTGCACGAGATGCTTGACCCGGCACGGAAAGCTGGTGACGCAGGTATCATAGCAGTGGAGGAAGGGACTCTGCTTCTCGATGAGGCGAACGCGCAGTCCCCGTTCACGGCGTCTCCAGTGGCCAAGGCCGTGATCACCGCAATCGCCGACGTTACGCAGGGCGATGAGGGAGCAGACGAAGGCCTTATCGGACGGCTCTTCGGGGAGGATGTCACTCGCGAGGGGAAGACTCAGCCCGACGTCATTCAGCGGGTACGGAAAACATACCGCCGGAATCAGAGGGCCGCGAAAGACCTAAAGGACCTTTACGGGTACGAGTGCCAGGTGTCCCACGAGCAGGGCTTCATGAAGGCCAACGGGTCTAGGTACATCGAGGTACACCATCTGGTACCACTTGGCGAAGACGGCGACGATGATCCTCTGAACATGATAGTCGTCGATCCCAGAATCCATCGCATGCTTCACTACGCAGACGTTGACGGCGTCGAACTCCAGAACATCGAGCAGGCGGCCGATGGTACCGCCTCCCTCCAGATAACCATCAACGGCCAGCCGTATACCATCCGCTGGCACCCGGCGCATGCTGAGCGGATACTCCAACACCAGGGGAACCAGTAGACTTACTTCAGCCGGACGTGAATCAGGTACTCCGTGACGGTAGGAAGGAGCCTGCTGTTGTTGCTCTTGAAGCGCTTGTGGCTGAACGTCTTCACCGTGACGTCGCCGAACTCCAGGAATAGCTCCCTGAGTTGCTCGACGTCCAGAAGGCCATCTTCACTGTAGCTGACAAGGAAATGCGGGCAGCGCATGCGGGAGAACACCGCGCGGAACGAATCCCGTATCCGCGTCTTGGTGCAGAAGTTCGAATACTGGTCCCGCCAGGGGCGCAGGCCGCTGACGCCGATGGCCTCCGGTTCGTCCTCCCGCGCGAGCGTCTCCAGTACGTGGTAGTTAGCCGCGTACTGCCGCTTCATGTACGGCGGGTCGATGTAGCACAGATCGCACTCGATCTCAGCCGCCACATCCTCCGCGTACCCCTGGAGAACTCTGTGGCGACCAGCATCATCAGGCAGCACAAGCGGCGTTCGTGTCAGTTTGAGCGGCTCGTTTGCTCTTCCTGCCAGCCGTGAGAGGTAGTGCCCGTATGTTCCCGCGATGTTAGCCACATCATTGGCGGCCATGATGAGGTCATGGAGCAGGAGCGAGTGTTCGAGGTCGCTGATCTGCCGACTCTCACGGAGCCATCGGACGCACGCACGCATGCCGTCTATCTTCCGCGCATTCTCAGGCGAGAAGTAGTTCCGCGGCTTGGGCGTGTTCTGGGGCCGGCCGTCCCTGCTGAACTCCCGCCAGAAGTAGCCCTCCTGGGGACTGACTAGGTTCAGCGCCTGAATCATCGCCTCATACGGAGCGAGAGGAAAGAGCGTTTGGTGTCTTCCTCCGGGAAGCACCTGCTCGATGAACCCCCTCGCGTCAGCGAACTCCGGCATCGACGAGAACAGGAGCATCACCCGTGCATGGTGGTACGAGTACGTCATAAGGTCATTGGCCGTGACGCGGTATCCCTGTTCTCTGAGTGCCACTGAGACAGCGGCCGTTCCGCACATCAGGTCAGCGACGTGCGCGCGGTCGCCAACGGCCTCCCTGGTAGCCGTCAGCACCTCGTCTATGACCGCGGTTTTGACACCGATATACCGGAAGCCCATGCCGAGAGTCCACCTACTTCGCAAAGATGTCGCGGATGCTGATCGTTCTGAGCGCGCGGACAGGGATGAGCTGTTCGACGCCCTCGAGCGTGCTGTAGATGAACCCATAGTCGCGCCTAGTCAACCCGTACAACTCGGCCACCATACGTTCCACACGGGCATCGACCGCGCCGGGTATGTCCTCACCCCGGGCCGTGTAGGCCTTCAGCAACTCCGCTATCGACAGCACCAGATGCTTCTTGCCGCCGTTCAGGATGAACTGGGCAGGCAGAGGGAGGCCCAGAACCTGCGTCTGCGTCAGGTACGGATGGGACCGCCACTCCGTCTCCCCATAACTCTTCACCAGGTAGTAGTACAAGGCCCTTGAGTTGAGCAGCCCCAGGAAGAACTCCAGTGGCAGAGATGCACCTTCCGCGTCGAGCGTCCGGAAGATGTAGACCACCTGGTTGGTGAATGCGCCAGAGTAGTCCATAGCCGCCGATATGCCCACCCCGGTCTTCCGGACGACGAGCTTTGGCTGTCGGTACAGGTTCCGATCCTTGTACTTGACGCCTTGTCTGGACGTGTCAATCCACAGCGCCGGCTGCGCGTGATAGCGCCTCACGCTCTCGCCCGTGAGGATGGCCTCATAGCCATCAACTGGCTCCCTGCTGGTGATCCGCACGATGGCCTCTGGGGTCACTGCCACCGATGCGCCGCAGTGACGGCACACAGGCCGCCGCGCGCTCGGGAGGGCTACCCACAGACCACAGGCCCCGCACTGACATACCCTCCCCGATTTGGACAGTTCCACCCCTCTGCTGCTCCACAGGTGATCACGGAAGTGACTCCCCTGCGCTCGGAACTTCCGGAGGGTGGCCTCCTCGTCAGCCGTGATGTCGATGTCGAAAAGGTAGTCCGGGTTGTGAAGCAACCTCTCCTGCGCGACTGAGTGGCGCAGCAGACCTTCCGCCTCACGGAAACTCATCTGGCCCCCGATGATCCGCCGTCTGATCTCTGGAGTCAGCCGAAGGCACTCGGTTCGGGACTGCACATCGGGCTTGCCCTTCCGGCAGATAACGACGGCACATGCGCGGTTCACGTCGCTGAATATCCTCTCGCCGAATCTGCCGACGAAGCGGACCTGTGTCTCCTGCAGGAGTAGCTTCCGTAGAGATGTTCGCTCAAGGTTGAAGAGCGAGTCCGGCACTATGAAAGCGATGTACCCGCCCGGCCTGGTGATGGACAGCGCCAGTTCCATGAACAAGTCCGAGGTGTCGAACTGGCCCTGGAGGAGTGAGAAGTCCCGTCGCGACAGCCGCTCCCTGTAAAGCGAGATATCGGCCCCCCACGGTGGATTCGCTATCACTACGTCGAAGCCGCCCGGAGCGCCCATCCGCTCCCTGATCGCCGCCCACCCATCGCCGAGGGACCCCTCGCCAGATGGTGCCAAAGCATTGGCAGTGACCAGATGGAGGCAGCCGCTGCGTCTGCGCCGCGGCGGGATCAGTGCCCCAATTCGGGCCTCGGCGCGGGCGACAGCAACCGAGTCGGCATCCACGCCGCAGAGGACAACACGCGGGTCGGTAGCCATCAGAGCAGCATGCAGTCCGGGCTGATCTTGTGAGAGCGCGAGGAGTTCTTGCCAGCAGGCGACGAGCAGTTCCCCGTCCCCACACGCAGGGTCGAGCACGCGCCACTTCCGTGGGTCAGGCAGAGCAGAACCGGACTTCAGCGGGCTATCGCCGAGGAAGTACCCTACGACCTTCGTCGCCACATAGCGGGCCAGGTCGCCAGGCGTGTAGACACTGCCGTTCAGCTTTCGTGCCTCGTATGTATCGGGTACCGCTTGGAGGCCATTCGCCTGCCGAAGGAGGGCACTAGCAGGCTGCGACCGCACGCCGCGTCTGTGAGTCTCCCTCGGTGGTATCAATGCTCCGTTCGCCATATGACCGCTTCGTGTTCGGAATCTGTCAGAGTGCGGGGGCCGATCTTCCGCCAGGCTCCGCTAGACCATACCATACATGATTCTTGCATTGCGAGCGGGATTCCTGCTAGCCTGCGCCTGCTGACCAACCTGCGCCCCCGGTTAGCGCCCATGCCACTCTGCACTCTTCCTCTCGTGTGGCTGACTGGCAGGTGCGGTTGCCTCATCTACAGCGGGTCAGGCATCGCCAACCTGCTCTCCATGCTCGGCAGTCCAGTTCGCAAGAGACGTCCCCGGCTCGTATCCTGTGCCCACCTGGACGCCGTAGACCAGGATCGAGTCCTGAAGCAGCTTCGACAGGCTCATTCCGTGACTTCCGGCGAGCTCCCGCATCCGCTCGGCGAAGTGGCCGCGAATCGTCACGGTGAGCATTTGGCCGTGCGCACGTTGCCGCGAACGGCGCGCTACGTGCGCCTGTGTCGGGCTTTCGGCCGCCGGTTGGGGTTGTCCCTCGCGCTGCTGCTGTTCGCGGCGCTGTCGCCATGTCTGGGCGGCCTGTTGGGCTCCAGCATGGCGTGAGGGAAAGCCTGGACCCAGGACGCGCAAAGGCAGACTCCTTGCCTACGTGAGGGGGTTCGTAGGCGCGATGGGAGCCTGCCCTGAACGGCGTACTCCGGACCGAGCTGGGCCACCTGCTCCAACATGCCGGACCATGTTGCCCTAAGCAGCCAGGGTGCTCGGACCCGACCCAAAGACCCAAAGTATGCCAAGCAACTCGGTCCGCCCCCCCGCGGGACAGCCGGGCAATCCAGGAGAGAGCCTGGTCGGGGCTGCGTCGGGCATGCGATGTTGCAGGGAACCCCCGATAGAAGCCCCATTTCCGCGTGTTCCTCGGCGGCTGGTGGGTTGACCCATCTCGGCCTCGACCTCCTCTAGGAATCGCCGCTAGGCGAGCATCTGCGACCAAGAACGCCACGCTACGAGGCGGTCATGCCTGGCCGGGGTCGGTTCGGCTCGGGCTGACGATCTCGACCGCGACGTAGCCGCTTCGCTCGGCGGTCCAGCCCTGCGGGAAGGGGCGGGGAGCGGGTACCTATGGTGGTAGGAGCCGATGTTGATGCCCAGCTCCTGCACCTTGCTCTGGGGCAGGAAGCACTCTATCTCGACTCTCCAGGTGTAGCTCTCTGCCGTGCTGCTCACCGTCTGTGTCTGGCCCATCCTCGTCCTCTCCTCAGTATCAAGCATCTGTTTGCATCGCCACTCACATTCATCCCTCAAACGGGCCACAAGTCAAGGTCAAGATGAGTGGTTTCTTGGGGAGGTAAGGCAGTCCGGATGACCCCTGTCTGGGACAGAGGGTGAGCAGTCATGCCGCGTCGAATCATGGCGTGTCGGGCCGCCGCCGAGGTAGGCGGCGCTGACACGGCAGAGTAATGCTGGATCGTCGCACGGTTCGTGGGGGGCCAGGGTACCCAGGCAGAGACGCCAGATGAGACCCAACCAGTTCGCGGCAGCCGCCCGCCTAAGGAGGCAATCGAGAGGCGGGCAGTTCGTCACTGAGGGCGGCGTGAAGCACGCTGCTGAGAACCGATATTGGGTGAAAGGGGCCACGGGCAGGCTTATGGATGGAGAGACGACCTTCGTGCAGGAGGCGAGGGCCGCCGCGACCCCTTCGGCGTTTGGGTGCGCGATGATCGCGCAGCAACGGTACACCGACGCGGAGATACTAGAGGCGCTCAGGGAGAGGGGACTGCACAAGACCCAGAAGGGGCCGAGCATCGGGAGGCCTATCACGCGCGATGACCTGAGGAAGTGGCGAAATCTGCTACAGCAGGGCAGATACCTGAAGTATGGCAGGCCCGCGTTCCGACTGGACGAGGTCCCAGAGCGGCCTGCCGAGGTTGGCCGACCGGGTGGATCTGAGACGCTCCGGAGAGGCCTAGCCCAGCTGTCAGAGTCGTCGACGGAGGAAGAGGCGCGCACAGTCATAGACGGTTTGGCACGAACGCGCCGCGAGACATCTGACAAGACGGCCGCCGAGCTTCTCAGAATGCTGTCCACGATGCCCGCCTATCCCCGCTCGGAGGTTAGGCGGACAACCACCACCCGCACCAGGAATGTCAGTCTGTCGCGTCTACTCAAGGAGCTCTACCGGGGCCGATGCCAGATCTGTCGGCGGACCTTCGCGACTGAAGACGGCTCCCCGTACTGCGAGACCCACCACATCAACCCTGTCGGACTGGAGACAGCCCGGAATCTGCTCGTCCTATGCCCCACATGCCACAGGAAGATGGAGTACGCGCGGGTTACGGGGGCGCGTTCAATCCTCACCCGGAGAGAAGTGACTATCAACGGGAAACTGCATGCGGTCACGGTACATGAGGCCCATCGGTAGCGCATGTCGCATACGTTGAGTCCTACTCGGTCACCACAACTTCGCGCCGCCAGGCGACAGCCCAACGCGAACGGTCGCCACAGGGTCTCACGTGTCTGGCCAGACCCCGCCGCGGCTGAGCGGGGCCTGTCTCGGCGAGGCTGCCGTGGCTGTCACTCGGTCATCGCGTCCAGGCCCCACACGAACACCAGCAGCCCGTCCACGAACTTGGCCTGATCTGCCGGCGAGAGCCGCGATGCAATCTCACCCTTGAGGCAACGGCGACGCGGCGAACCCCGCCACCAGCTTCCCCACTGCCGCCAGCTTCGTCCTCGTGTCCGAATGCAGGTAGCGGGCTGTGGTCTGCAGGTCGGCGTGCCCGAGAGCGCCTGCACGGTCCGCATGTCGACACCGCGATCGGGGGGGCCGGCGGCGACGGTGGCATCCTGGGCAATGGACCGCACCCACACCTCCACCTCACTCTCAAGCGCGGCCCTCAAGCCAACGTGACGCGCCGTTTTCGCGGCTTGGGGGGAAGAATGCTGGGAATGCCGCGATTCCGGCATTCCCGGCCGTAGATTCGCCTTGACGGGTTGGCCAACATCCGCCCTAGTGTCTTATCGGCAGTTGGCCGGGAGCCAGAAGGAGGCAAGGATGGCGAGAAGGCAGCGGCACGATGGGCGGTCGGACCAGCGGGAGCTGGCGGAGTTCCTGGGGGCGCTGGCACTGGAGGGGCGGTCGGCGCACTCGGTGCGGTCTTACCGCAGGGATCTGGAGGCGGTGCTTGCGGCGCTGCGTCGGCCGCTGGACGAAGTGCGGCCGGCGGACCTGCGGGAGTGCTTCCGCAGCCAGCAGCAGGCCGGCCGATCGCCTTCCAGCATCAACCGCGCTATTGCCGCCACGCGCTCCTTCTGCCGCTTCCTCTTCGAGGAGGGCCGACTGGAGACGAACCCCGCGCAGGCGCTGCGCTCCATCCGCCTGGGTCCGGCGCTGGCGCCCAAGCATCTCTCCGTCGCCGAGGTTCAGCACCTGCTCTCCCTGCCTGACATCGCCACGCCGACGGGCCGGCGGGACCGCGCCATCCTGATGCTGCTCTACAATACCGGCCTGCGGGTGGGAGAGCTGTGTGCGCTGAGCCGGGAGGACGTGCGCCTGCCCGCCGAGGGCTGGGGCGCCCTGCAGGTGGTGGGCAAGGGCCGGCGGCTCCACCGGCTGCCCATCAACCGCCCCGCGGCCGACGCCCTGCTGGGCTACCTCGCCGACCGCGAGGACCCGGAGCCGGCGCTCTTCCTGAATCGCAATGGGGATCGGTTCTCAGTGCGGGGCATTGCGCTGCTGGTGAATCGCTACCTGCGGGCGGCCGGCATCACCGATCGCTCCGGCCCACACCTGCTGCGCCACACCTTCGCCACCCATGCCCTGCGCGCCCGGCCCAACCTGCGGGCGGTGCAGGAGTTGCTGGGCCACGCCTGGGTGACGACCACCCAGCGCTACACCCATCTCGAGGTGGAGGACCTGCAGGCCCAGGTTGCCGACCTGCCGGCGAACCGCTGCGCGTCCTAGTCGGAGGTTGGCGCCGCTTGCTGAGCCCATACGACGCATCATGGGCTCAATGCGTCAGCACGGCGGCCCGTCCGATCCACAGGCTAGAGCGACAGCTTGAACGCCCTCGCGATATACGCCGCCATCTGATCCCGCGTGCACACGTACTCGAGGTGGTACTCCCCGTCCGGGTAACCCTGCACCACGCCGTGCGCAACGCAGTACTCGACGTGCTTGTAAGCCCAGAAGCTGGTAGCCACATCGGGGAAGGTGGGGGAGGTCGGCGGCATGTAGCTGGCCAAGCCGGCTTCTCCGGTGGGCGTCACCATGGCGCGGGCGATGAAAACCGCCATCTGGCCCCGGTCGAGTTCTACCGCAGGCGCGTAATTCCCGTTGGGATAGCCCTGCACAATGCCCTGCGCGAAGGCGTACTCCACATACCTGTAAGCCCAGTGGTCAGGCTGAACATCCGGGAAGGAGGCCTGGGCTGGGCCAGTCGGCACGTTGGCGTCGCCGGCAGCGAGCGCCCGAGAGATGTAGACGGCCATCTGGTCGCGGGTGACCGCTAGCTCGGGGTGATAGCTGCCATCGGGGTAGCCGGCGACGATCTCAGCGCGGGCGCAGGCATGGATGTAGTCCACGGCCCAATGCTCCCAGGGGACATCGGAGAACAAGGCCCACTCGGGCACGAGGTGCACGATTTGGCTGTCATAGGCGTCTGCCACCCAGATGGAGCTGTCACCTGCATTGACAGCTACCGCTACCGGATAGTCAAACTGGAGATCAACCATGAGAGCAGACCCATCTGCAGCCAGGTGGGCCAACCAGCCCCACCCGTCCGTTACCCAGCAGGAACCGTCTGCAGGGTTCGCGGCCACCGCCGTGATATCCACAAGCCCAGCCGTACAGGACAGGGGCTCCCCTTCCTTGCTGATATGCGCCACCGCGCAGGAGTCGGCGATCCAGCACGAGCCGTCGGAGGTGTTGACGCCCACCCCGCCGCGCCCGGACGGGAAACCTCTCCAAAGCTCGGTGCCGTCGGCGGCCAGGTGGACAGCATAGTCATCATCAGGCCACGACGAGCCAGTGCCGACCCAGCAGGACCCATCGGAGGGGTCAGAGGATACTGCGACGGCGGCAAAGCCGCCATGCCGCCACACTTCACTGGCGTCAGAGCTGTAGTGCACAACGCGGTTCTCGTCCGAATAGGCTACCCAACACGAGCCATCAACCGGGCTTGCAGAGGCAGACGACGGAACCGTGTAGTCCCATTCAGGATGGGCCTCATAGGAGTTTCCCAGTTCCGCGCCATTCTCCGCAAAGTGGACAACCATGAATCCGCCGGAGTAGCCAATCGAAGTGTCGTAGAGGACCGACCCAGCCGCCCAGCAAGATCCATCCGTAGGGTCCACGGACACGTAGGCGCAATCGAACGACAAGATTGAGTCTTCCGGGAAGCTGTGTGTCCCTCTCCAGAGCACTCTACCGTCGCTGGCAAGATGCATGACCTCGAATCCGCAGGCAAGCCAGCAGCTTCCGTCAACAGGGTCAACCGACGCACTCGTGGCTCCGATCTCTTCCTCCCAGAGCAGGCCGCCATCGGCGGAGACGTGACTGACCTTGTTCGGATATCCGTAGAGGTTGGGGAAGGTTACCACCCAGCACGACCCATCCGACGAGTTCACGGACACTCCCACGATCCCCTCGAAGTTGCCCCGCCACAGCTCAGTACCGTCTGCCGCGAAGTGGTAGAGCAGGCCATACCCGAGGGTCGGGCTCAAGCCGTAGTCGGCTATCCAGCACGAACCGTCGGCCCCGTTGACTGCGAGATCCCTGACCTCAGACCAACCCTCCAGACTCCCTCGCCAAAGCTCCCGCCCGTCACCGGCCAAATGCACAATCTGAGTAACGCTGTCGCGACCATCGGCAACCCAGACTGACCCGTCTCTGGAGTCGACCGCGATGGCGTGCGGCCAGTAGTTGAAGTTGCCGCCTCGCCAGATGGTCTGCCCGTCAGCCGCAAGATGCACGAGTCGGCAGTTGTCTGCGTCGGTGATCCAACAGGAGCCATCACGAGGATCAACTGCGGCCTCCGTCGGTGACAGGAATCCCTCGTGGTAGCGCACTAGCAGCGTCCCGTCGCTGCCAAACCGCACCGCGTTCTGAAGCCCGCCATCGGCTGCCCAACACGAGCCATCCGTGGGGTCGGCCGAGACGGCGCGCAGGCCCGAGTTCAGGAAGGGATCGGAGAAGTAGGAGGCATCCAGAACAAGATTCCCGTCGCTGTCGAGGCGTTGGATAGCCCCGCTCGGTGGCGCTGCCAGCCAGCAGGATCCGTCACTCGCGTCCACTGACAGGGAGGATACATCGCGTAGGAATGCCGCTGTGCTCACCCACCGCGTCGAGCCGTCGGAGGCAAGACAGGTGATGGCCTCACTGGTCCTGTCGGCGACTCGGCACGAACCATCCCGCGGGTCAACGGACACCGAGATCGGCCCGCGGAACCCGTCGTAGTAGTCCAGCCCTTCACTGAAGCTGGCATCCCAGCGACAGATATACTGGGGGCTCATTTCGGCCACCCAGCAGGAGCTATCACGCGGGTCAACGCACACTGAGATCGGGGCGCCAAAGCCCCTCACCAAGTCCACGCTCCCGAGTGCCAGCAGAGCAACGCTGTTGTGCCCGCTGTCGGCGACCCAGCAACGCCCGTTATTGGGGTCCACTGAGAGGGACTGCGTCCCGTAGCCCATGGACCCCCAGAGATGCCAGGTGCCCATGAGCGTGCCGTCCCGTGACACCCGCTCTACGCACTCGCCCTCCCATTCGAATATAGAGCCTATATAGCATGAGCGGTCCGCCGGGTATACGCCTAATCCCGTCGCTCCCCATGCTGGCACAGTGAGCAGTTCCTCCCCTTGGGGGGAGAGAAGAACGACTTGGTCATGCTCTGGATCGGCGACCCAGCAGGAGCCGTCACTGGGATCTACGGCGACCGCCGAGGCGGAAGCGAACTCATCTCCTCGCCAGAGCACGGTGCCCTCCTTCGAGAGGTGGAGTACTGCGCCGTTCGATTCCCCGGCTGCCAGGTCGCCGCCGGTCCCCGAGTCCTCACTGCCCCAGCCGGGATCGGCCACCCAACACGATCCGTCTCTGGGATCGACGGACAGTCGCCAGGGCGTGGACAGCCCCCTCCACTCCTGGAGCATGGCGCCGTCTGCAGCCAGGCGGACCACTCGGCCGTTGAACGTGTCCGCGACCCAGCATGACCCGTCCGTCGGGTCGGCCGCCACAGCCTGGGGGCTGAGGAAACCATTGCTCTGCGTGACTACCGCGCCTTCGGGCCGTGAAGTGCATCACGCTGCTTCCCGTGGCCGCCCAGCAGGAGCCATCCCGGGGATCCACGGAGACTGACCACGGGGTACCGAAGGGGCTTCGCCACACCTCCAGGGCGCGCTCATCGTTGGCGAGTGCAATAGGGGACAGGGCCAGGAACAGCGCGATGGCAAGGGACAGGGAAATCCCGAAACCCGCGAGTCTCCTATAGCCCTGCCGTGAGACCGGAATTGCGGCCTGCCCCATTGGTCACCTCTCTGTTCCGCCGAGAACCGTCGTCCCGCAGTAGCGCTAGGATTATACCAGACCGTTGGCATTGGGTGTCTAGGCCTGGCTCAATCCGAAGGCGCGCTTCCCTCGGAACCCAACGGCCACGTCGTGATCTCGGAATGGACGCGTCGGAGCGTAGCGATGCTGGCTGACGGCGCAGTGGTAGCTCTTCTCGCAGTGGTGACCGCGGCCGCACCATACTCGGCCTCTGCCCGCCCAGGCCGGGAGCACCAATTGGACCGGTGGAGTGCCGTAAGAGTGCCGCTCCCCCTACCGCCACCCCGCTGCCGAGCGCGGCCCTTAAGCGGACGTGGGCCGCCGTTCTGGGCAGGAACGGGCAGCAGGCGCAGCACTAGGCGCTTTCGCCCGAGACCTGGCCGAGGTCCAGATGGGTCCGTCGGCTCTCGGGGCAAGGCGGCGGGCCGTTTTCCGCCGATTCGGCCCCAAGCGCCGCCTCCAGCCCGATCTCCCCCGCCAGCGCCGCCCGCAGCGCCGCGATCTGCTCGCTCTGGGCCGCGTCTGTGAGCTCCAATTCGTGCCTGGGCTCCCGCTGGCCCAGGATCTGCTTGCCCAGCCAGATCTGCATCACCACGTTGCCCTTGCTGGCTGACTGCCACTGCAGCCGGCGCAAGCTCATTCGGCCCGCCTCCCGCCCCTTTTCTATCACCCCAACTAACTCCGCCTGGCGCCGCTTGCGCTTGCGGAAGCCTTCGGGTGTGAAGCCGAGCACGGAGGCGATCTCCGCATCCGTGCACTGGATGCGAGCCAGGTCCTCCACCAGCTTCAGGTCAACGGGCTTTGCGGGTCTAGCCATCTGCTCTCACCGCCGCTCGGTTGCAGTCATCTGGGCCGTCCTGCGTTGCCCTCACCATGAGACAGTCAGCATAGTCTGGCCCCAGCAGGCATTCGGTGGGCATTCCCCGCCGCACGTAGCTGAGCTGCCAGCCCTCGCGCTCATAGCAAGCCACCTCGTAGGCCCACACGCGAATCCACTCCGTGGCAGCATCGCGGGCCACACCCACCTCACTCGACACGGACGGCCTCCTGCCCGGTGAAGGACTCCCACCGGGAGAGGATGACATCGCAGTATCTGGCATCCAGGTCGAAGCCGAAACAGCGCCGGCCAGTCCGTTCAGCGGCGATGATGGCGGTCCCCGATCCCAGGAAGGCGTCAACAACCAACTGCCCCAGTTCGGTGGCATTGGCGATGGTGCGTTCGATCAAGGGCACGGGTTTCATGGTAGGGTGCAGGTCGTTGGACAGGGGCTTATCGTGTTCCCACACCGTGCGCTCGTTGGTGGGGCCGTGCCAGCGCGGGGCCTGGCCTTGCTTGTGGGCGTAGAAGCAGGGCTCGTACCAGTGCTTGTACTGGGCGAACAGTGCG
This sequence comes from uncultured Armatimonadota bacterium, assembly GCA_963716175.1. Classification (GTDB taxonomy): domain Bacteria; phylum Armatimonadota; class Hebobacteria; order Hebobacterales; family Hebobacteraceae; genus MFD04408-11. The sequence goes on from OY970296.1 coordinate 814,792, forward strand.
CCCGCGCCGTTGTTCTTCACCCACACCAGGAGGTTCCGTTCCTGCCAGCCAGTCTCAGCCATGCAGTCCAGCACATCCCGCAGATGCGAGCTCGCGAACCAGAGGTAGAGGGGCGCCTTGTCATCTGAGTGCTGATGGGCCAGACCCAGGCTGGCGGTGAGCAGGTGGCGATATTCGTCATCGGTGAGGTCGTCCCAGTAGGCGTCGCCTTCTTGTCCCTGGGCGCCTCGGCGCTTGGCCCCTATGCGCTCCTCCTGAGCAGCTCTTCCGCCGAGGTAGTTGATGGCGTAAGGTGGGTCCGTGATGATGGCGTGAGCAGTTTCGCCGGCCATCAACCGCACCCAATTCGCAGGGTCGGTGGCGTCACCGCACAGCAGCCGATGCCGGCCTAGCTGCCAGAGCTCTCCTGGCTGCACCCGCGTCGGCCCCTGCTGCCGCTCGGCCTCCGCCATTGCCCGCTCGGCGTCGAAGGTCTCCTCCTGGCCCTGCTTCTCCCCCGCCTCCAGCCGCAGCAGCAACTCATTGAGATCATCCTGCCCCCAGCCCGCGGCAGTGAGCTGATCCTGCGCCTCCAGGTCGCGAAGCAGGGTTGCCAGGGCAGCCTCATCATCCTCGGCCAGATCGCTGGCGCGGTTGTCGATGGCGAGGAACGCCTCCGGGTAGGGGCCGTCGTAGACGTGGCAGGCGATCTCGGCCCAGCCTTCGGCCCGCGCCGCCTCCACCAGACCATGACCCGCGAGGATGGTGCCATCCGGTGTGATCACCACCGGCTTCTGCTGGCCATGGATGCGTAGCGACTCTCGCAGGATGGCGAGCTGGTGCTCTGGATGGCGGCGGTAGTTGCGCGGGTGGGGGAGCAAGCTGCTGATGGCCCGCCTCTCAATGGTCAGGTGAAGGTCCGTGCTCGCGGCGCCTTCTCTCGTTTCGGCCTGCTGTGATGTCATCTCAGTGACTCCTATAATGCTGCAACTTGGATATCCGTACTGGTTTCACCAGTATGGAGTGGGTTATAGTCTCCGGGCCGGGGCGTCGGGCGCGAGGTCTTCATTTCAGTTACGGCGCGACCGAGAAGAGGAGAATGACCCCTCGGCGACCGGTCCGGAGCTTGGATTGCAACCTGCGGCACGACCGCGCAATTCAGGAGTCGAAGCGGGACCGGAGGCGACGAGGAGCTCCCGCGCTGGCGGCAGATCCATTGCCGAGGAGGTGGTGTATGGCGGAAGCGAGGTTGTTGTGCGTGGGCATCGATGTCTCGTCGCGCTCCCTGGAGGTCGGCTTCTGCGATGGCAGCGGAGCGCCCATCGGCGGCGTGCAGTCCTTCCCCAACGACGCGACCGGCGCGGCCGCGCTCGGCGAGGCCGTGATGGTGATCGCACGCGCGTGCGGTCGCGGCACCCAGGTGATGGCGGCGGTGGAGTCCACCGGCGAATATCATCGGGTGGCGGCGAAGGCGCTGCGGGCAGAGACGCGTCGGACGATCCAGGTGCACGTGCTCAATCCCCGCGAGGTCAAGTGGTTCCGCAAGCTGGAGCTCAAGGACACCAAGACCGACCGGGTGGATGCCGAGCTGATCGCCCGATTCCTGGCGAAGATCCGCCCCCAGCCCCGCGCCCCCATGCCCGAGGGATTCGAAGCGCTCCAGGATGCCACTCGCACCCGGCGCCGCTGCGTGGAGGATCGCACCTCGCTCAAGAATCGGCTCCACCGGCTGCTGCGCACTCACTTCCCCGGCTATCGGGAAACGCTGGGTGCCAAGTTCAGCGTCCGCACCCTGGTGGCGCTGGCCGCCTGCCCCTCGCCCCAGGAGCTGCTCCGGCGGGGTGAGGCTCGCCTGAGTGAGTTGCGCAACTCCGACGGCAAGCGTGTCGGAGCCGCCTTCGCCCGGAAACTGATCGCCCTGGCGAAAGCTGCCCCCGCGCGCCAACTGCCGATGATGGCGCGTCTCTCCATCCAGGACGCGGCCGTCCGCATCCTGCAACTGAATCGTTTCCTTCACGGCATGGACGCAGCCGTCGCCCAGGAGCTGGAGCGGCTCTTCCCAGATACGGTTCTGGCTTCGGTGCCGGGCCTGGGCCCGGTCTCGGTGGCTTCCATCCTGGCCGAGACAGCCGACATCCGTCGCTTCCCGCACAAAGAGACTTTCGTGGGCTACTGTGGGCTCTATCCCATTGCCTGGGAGAGCGGAGACACCAAGCTGCGCTTCCGCATGACCCGCAAGGGCAACCGCATGCTGAAGATGACTCTGCTGGTGGCCTGGGCCGCCGCCCGCCAATACAACCCGGCGATCCGCCACTTCTACGCCCGCCTGCGAGCCCGAGGCAAATCCAAGAAAGCAGCCGGAGGTGCCATCGCCCGAAAGATGGCTGAGATCGTCTGGGCCGTGCTCACCTTCAATCAACCTTGGTCGGAAGAGATCGCCCTGCGCGGAATCGCTCGGGGAGAAGAGATGGCCCAGACACCGAAGGGGGAGCGACGCCTCACTGGAGATGCCGCGGGTCAAGCCCCGATGCAATCGGGACGACCACTCAAGGCGGCGTCGAGGTCTCGCGCTCCCCAGCGTAATTCTACCATCAGCGCTGGGAAAAACAAGCCGCCACATCTCCAACTTACTCGCTATGCCAGAGGCACGATTACCCCTTGACATCAGTTATTGCATCTCCTCTCTCGAATCTGCGACGCGGCCGGCAGGCACGTCGGGCAGCGAAAGTCCAGGTCCTGGGCGGCGCACCGCAGCGCCAGCCCGGCGATCACCATCACATCGGCGCACTTCGGGCGGGGCGCGATGTAGGCGGGACGCTCCCCCTCCGGGTAGGAGAGCCATTCATGGGCGCAGCGGTAGAGGTCGACGTGCCGGTAGCCGCCCGAGATGTCAGCGTCCCACTTCGCACCGCGCACCGCGAGCAGCTCATCCAGCACTGGCCGCAGCGCATTCACCGCCGCCCGGTAGGAGTGCACATCGGCCCAGACAGCGCAGTCCAACGCTCTCAGCAGGGCCCCGCGCAGCGGTTCGGCCGCCGGCGCAATGTGCATCTGCCGGACGTGCTCTGCGATCACCTGAGGGCCGGTAAGATCGAAGGCCTCGGCCTTCGGTCCATAGCTGCCGACCAGCGCCAGCATCAGGCAGACCCACTCCTTCACGCCAGGAAGCGCGCCGCCCCGCCGGCGCACTAGCTCGCGCACCTCCTGTCCCAGTGCCGCGATCTCGTGCTGCAGATCACTGCGCACTGCTGGAACCCTCCGCGATCATCTCCGGCGCCGCGCCAAGTCCGCCCTGCTTCGCCTGCCACTCGCGGAGGCGGGAAAGTGAGAACCTAATGTGTCCCTCCGGCCATTCCGCGTCCGGGGGCACCGGCCAGCTGTCCACGATCAGCGCTTCTGCTGCAGGCAGCGTGTGTTGAGTGACCTCCCGCTGCCACATCTGCTCTGACATGCCCGTCTGGCCGCGCCGGTGTGAGTCCTCCTGGTACTCTCGCCAACCGGTCTGCCAGAGTCGCCATAGCCACACATCCTCCACCGCACAGCCCAGCGCGCGCCCGGCCCACACCAGCACCTGCCAGCGCGTAAGCTTGGGCACTGCTGAACGTACGTACTCGACTGGGTCCACTCCGCTGCGCCAAGCAGGCGGGTAGCACTCCTCTGCTGCATGCAGGCCTCGCCACTTCGGGGCCCGCGCCTCCAGCAGTGCAACCAGCGCCTCCCTCAGCCGCTGCGAGGCGCGCTTGAATGCCGACAGATCGCCTTGGCCAACTGCCTGCCACGTGGTGACCACGCATGATCTCAAGGTCTCGGCCGCCGGCGCGAGCTGCAGCTCGCCCACTGCCTCCCCAATCCACGCTGTCCCCCGGAGGTCCGCCGCCTTCGCCAGCTCGCGGGCGCGATCATAGCCGAAGGCCGCCACGATGAAACTGACCAGTGTATCCACGTCGGGCAGCCCCGCGCCGCGCTTGCGCACGAGCTCGCGCACCTCGGTGGCCAGCGCCGCGATCTCCTCCGCGATCTTAGCCCTGGTTCGCATCCCCCTCCTCCCTCACCACCTTCAGGTCGGCCTTGATCGCCTCGATCTGGGCTTGCAGCTCGCCCAGGGCGAACGTCTCCAGCAGCTTCGCACAGCCGTTGACGGTGGAGTCGCAGCGGGGGCGGTCCAGCTTGCCGTCGAGCATCAGCTGCAGCGCCTGCCTGGCTGTCTCCTTGCACTCCTGGGGCGTGCCCACCAGCACCACCAAGCCAGAGGGTTTCAGCGAGGCCAGCCGCGCCAGCCCCCCGGCGCGTCGGGCATCGGCCATGATCTTCTTCGCCTCTGCCTGCTGGCTGTGGAACAGGCAAAACGGCTGGCCTGGCATCGGCAGCGCCCGACACGGCTGCCCGCTTGCCGTCAAGGCCGCGCACGCCGTGCTGCTGGACGTGCTGGCTGCGCCTGGTTCCGGCATCTCCTCAGTCATCCGCGGTCACCCCTGGCTTGCCCGACGAGGGCCTCTGCGGCTGAGAGAGACCGTCGCGCAATGCGGCCGCGCGACACTCCGCGGGACAGGCCTGCTTGCGCGATGATGGAAAGCCGCCCTCAGCGGCCGGAAAACGCCGGTTTTCGCCTCTATCTCGGTCCTCAAGGGCTATCTACCGGAGATAGCGCAAAGTGTCGGACGGAGACAGCGACCGTCCCTTTCGCACCCCAGCGAGGGCGGCCAGATGTCTGGGCGGCCTGGCCCTCGCGAGGTCCGGCGCAGGCCCGGCAGCAGAAAAGTGGGGAACATGCTGCACTTTCCGAACCTGCCGTACGTGCCGAACCATCATGCGTCTCTCTTCGCGTATACGCGGACCTCCTGTACTACTCGGAGCCCTTCTCGCGCGTAGAGTAGGAAGGAGGTTCGGCAGGTTCGGCATGCGTGGAGAAAGCAAGTGATCTCCTCACTTTTTTGGTGCCGAACCCTCTCCGTCGAGGTCCGGCATCGGTCCGGCAGGTTCGGCAACCGGCGCGTCATCGGAGCCTCCCGGCTGCCTGTGCTCCACCGGACGCAGCGCGTAGAGTTGGCCTTTGCGTCGAGGATCTGGGATCAAAACGACTCGTACGCCCCGAAGCACGCGGTCGCGAGCTCCATGGAGGGCGAGTCCGAGGCGCGTCTGTTGGGAGCGGGGCAGGCCGTCCCCCAGCACAGGGAGCATCAACTCGTGCCGCTGACACAGATCCAGCAGTTCCGCCGGCCGCCGCGGCTGGTCGCCGTGTGTCTCCCACCAGACCGTCACGAACTCCCGCCACATCTCGCCCTCCACGTCCGCCTCCTGGTAGAGGTCCTCCAGACTCCCCAGAAAGCCAGGAATGCCGGCCACGGAGAGGATGCCACCCATCAGCGCCGACCACTCCTCGAAAGACCCCAGGAGGGTGGGATAGCGGGGCTGTCCTGCGGCGATCCAGGCCTGCGTCAGGAGGAGGGTAGCGCGCAGCAGGTCCCGCCGGCGCTGTTTGGCCCAGGCGATGATGTGCTTGTGCTTGAACTGCTTGCGACGCCATGCGCGGTCCATCCCGGCATCCATGCGGATGCGCACGCAACGCCGCGCGATCTCCATGGAGAGCCGGGGGTTGTTTCCGGTGAGCAGCCAGAGCGCCCGATTGGGCACCGTGACCGTCTCCGTCCGCCCCAGCAGTCGGTCGGTCCAGGTATCGGAGGTGATCACCGAAGCGAGGGCGGCACAGCCGAGGGTTCGCCCCTGCTTGTTGTTGTCGAGCAGGATGATGGGGCGCCCTTTGACGAGTTCTGCCGTGATCATCTTGCGCGCTTCGTCCTCGTCCAAGGCGAGAGTGCGGCCACTGCACTCGGTCCCCGTCGTGGCGATGGAGATGAGGTTGCACAACAGGCCCTTGCCCGTGCCCTCCGCTGGTGCGGCAAACAGGTGGATGGGGGTGCACCCGGCGATCATCCGTCGTACCGGGGGCAGCAGCAGGGCGGCCACGGCGTGGGCGCGGCTGCCCTCGTCGACGAAGGGGAAGTCCACCAGCAGATCGTCCAGGACCAGCGATCTGGCCGCGGCAACGTCTTGCTGCGACGGCTGGCTCGGGATATGCAGATCACCGAGGCCGGCCAGGGGGCGGAGCCATACCCGGTCATGCTGATGGTAGCCGGGGGTGGCAAGGAGCTCGCTGTTGCGCCCGAAGATGGGCGCCGTGACCACCGCCTCCAGCAAGGGGAGAGCGGGGTCGGGAACGGCGAGCATGTCGCGCGCCACATTCCTGACCGGCGGGACATTGCTGATCCCGCTGCCCGTGACCTTGACCCAGTCCGCCGCCCTGATCAGCGTCGCGTAGGCCGCGTTCTCGTCCGCCGTCTCGATCCGGGGGGCCTGTTCGTCGCAGACTAGCCGCACCAGCCCGCCGGAGCGCCTGAACAAGGCCGGCGGCTGGTTCGCTGCATGCACTGCGTCCCACGCGTCGGCGATGATGTCGCGCAACTGGCGGTTGTTGACTTGGATCTGGGGTCGGACCGGCTGTCCGGGGTTGCCTCTGGAAGGGCCTGATGCCAGTCGTGATGCTGGCAGCGGCACGCTTGCCAGGTCTGCAATCCGGCGGCGTGCCTCCCGGAAATCGGCCGCCAGCCCGCGCTCGATGAGGAAGTCGAAGACAGAAAGCGACTGCCCCGAGATGAATGAGTGGAATACCCCCCGCTCCGCCTCACCTGACCCGTCGGCCACCCCAGCCGAGGGGTCTCGGTCGCCCGTGGGAGACCATGGGTCATGGCACTCCAGCCAGCCGCCGGGGCGTCTGTTATCCGTGAGCCACTGCCCATATACGGACTCGAGGGCCAGCGCGGTGAGCGCTTCGCGCCGCCACTCCTGCCAGACCGGGCCCGGCGGATTACTGCGTTGCTCCGCGCCAGCGGTAGTACATGCCGAGGCCTTCCCCCGTGCTGCAAGAAGGGCGTCAACTGTCGCTTCCTCGACTGTCGCGAACTCAGTTGGCAGATAAGGGACGAGGCTGCCATCAGCGTCCGGTCTGTGGAACTGGTTGGCGGCTCCCTCGGCGCCTGACCACCAGGGCAGCCACACAGAGGCGCCGCAGCCATCCTCCTGGATGTGATCCTGCTTCGGGAAGACCTCGATCCCTCGGCCCGTGGTGTTCGGGACGATCTCACCGGTGGCGAGCGTCACCTCTCCAGGCGCCAACGCCTCCGCCAACGCACGGGCTTTGGCCGCGGGCAGGGGCGGATCGAAAAACACCCACAGATGCCAGCCGTGCCCGCCTCCGGAACGTTCCAGATAACAGGGAAGTCCGGCATCCGCGAACGCGCGAGAGGCCCCTCGCGCGGTCCGTTCCGGATCGGCCAATGCATCGGCATGGCCTTCTCCGTCGAAGTCGAGGCAGAGCCAGCGCGTCGTTCCGGTCGGAGTGGGGGTGTAGGAACCGATGCGAAACCGCCCTGTGACGCTGGCTTCCCCCCGGGCGTTCTGATACTGGATCGGGACCGCCGGAGCCCTCTCACCCTCCAGATGCGCCGCGAGCAACGCGTCGAGCTGACCGTCCGTGTCGATCGGCTGCGGTTTGCCCCAGGGCGCGAAGAAGGTCACCCGATCGGTTCGACAGAGGAAATGCCGGTGCAGCAAGTCCAACACGCGTTGCAGGTCTGGACTCATGCTCATATCGCTCATCCCTGGCTCCTGGTCCACGGTCATATCCAAACCCGCTCGGCGCGGAGTTGCAAGCCGCTACATGCGGTCATGGCCCGGCAGCCTCGGGTGGGATCGCCTCCGCCGTGGGCGCTCCCACCCGCTCCACCCGGAAAGCCTCCTCACCAAACTGCCGGGACAGGAACCCGGTGAAGATGCGGGCGATGGCGCGGCCCACATCGCTGCCCGCATCGACCACGCAGGAACGCTGCTCCCGGTCCAGGCAGAAGGCCGCGTCCATCCGCACAGGCGAGCGGCCGTACAAGCTCTCGACAGCCAGCACGGCGAGCAGTAACGATTCCTCGGTGTCCCTCAACGGGATCTCCTCGGTGAAGCGGTACCGGTAGACGTCTCCAGTCACGTTGGTGGCCTCCATGCGGCGTGGCGGGCCGCCGGGTGGCCCGCACCACTTACTTACCGGAGGCGCTGCCGACGTGTCGCCGAGGTCAGTCAGACTCCAGATATGCTTTTAGGCCGGCCTCTTCGGCCAGCAGTCGCAACTCCTTCATGCGGTCATAGAGGGTGCCGCGCGAGAGACCGATGTCGCGAGCGATCTCGGCTATGGTCTGCCCGTTGTCAAGCCGCGACATCAGGTCCCGCAGTTCGGGTGGCAGGGTCGAGAGCAGACGCTCCAGGTCCAGCTTCAGCGCGACCCCATCGGCCAGCAGCAGGGCCGGCTGCCCTATGCCCTTCAGGTAGTCTTCCTGGCTGATGAAGTCCCCGCGTTCCGCGCCGTCGGCCCGGTCATCCCGAATCGGGTCGTTCAGGGAGCAGGTGCAGCGCCGATAGTCGCGCATCGGAGCTTCTTGGCGTTCGATGAGACGGGCGACGCCGTGCTCCACCACCCTCGCGATGAAGGTGTGGAGGCTGGCGCGCAGCGAGTCGAACTTCGGGAGCCGATGGAGGAGATCGAGGGTCAGGTCCTGCTCGATATCCTCCTGATCGTCTTCGGTGAACCCCGCCCGCCCAACGAGCTGGCGGGCCTTACGTCTGATGAGCTGAACGGCGTAAGCGTCGAGTTCCGGAACATCACGGTCGAGCCCCATCCGCTTCTCCTGGGGCTCGTGGAGAAGCTAGGCGAGAGTGGGTAGATCCGGCCCGGGCTCGGTTTTGGATTCCGAGACCATCTCCCGCGAGTCCCAGGGTCGGTGGGGTCATCTATTGCTTCGGAAGAAGGAGCCGACTTGTCTGGAGACGCAAGACGGCCCCCACGCCCACCGGTGGGGCATGAGGGCCATCAATCAGCTGCGGAAATCTCCTGGCGAGAGCTGAAGAGAGGAGGTAATAGATTACCTGCCGTGCACCTCCGAACTGGCAGCGAACACGGGGACCCATTCCCCGCGGCCGAAGTCGAACTCGAAGGGCGATTCCTCGATCTGCGTAATCCGGCAGAGACGATGGCAGAGCTCGTTAATCCCCCTGTCGTCGCGGTCGCGCTTGACTCGCCGCCTGGCGCGAAGCACGTCGAGCAGCGCTTGGCCCGCCGGGGTCGGCGCGCCGTCATCGCCGAGCAGATCGAGTTCCTCGAGGTTGTGTTCGATGGTGACCGAGGCCGGACGCTCTGCAGCCACGCGCGAGGACTCTCTCCTCTGACCGTCGTCGTAGGCCATGAAGCGTTTGGTGCCTTCCAGGACGAACCGAATGCTCCCGCCGCGCGTCTCGACAATGGCGACCCGGGGCCAAGTGCACCCGTTCGGCACTTGGATAGTCATGCCGTCTTTCGGCCGGATGTGGAAGGAGGCCCGGTATGGGGCGTCCGTGGGCTTGGTAAAGGGTCTGCCGGGGATGGGGAACAGTGCCCGCAGTCTCCTTCCCAGAGCGGAGACCTGCTGTTTCAGGTTGGCCTTCTTGTCAGGCGTAAGCGCTTCCCGGCGCAGGCTGCCATTCCCGCGAGCGAATCTGTGCAGCAACTCCCAGAGCTGATCTGGAGGATTGCCGCGGCTGCGGCGGTTCTCGAAGCCCGCCTCGGCATAGCCGAACTCGTCTCGCTTCTCCCTCAATCGGTACGCGAGCCTCTCGTCACCGATGACCAGGTACAGCTCGCCCCAGCGGGCATCGCGCGGCACGTCGATCGGTGTCACCAGCCGCCCGCCGCTGCCACCCGGAGTCTGTGTCAGGGCCCGGGGAGCCGCGGCCGCTAGGTCCGACAGCAAAGCCTCCGCCCTATCCGTTGCAGCGAACCCTCGGCCCTCCTCCCACGCTAGGCACTCATCCAGGGGCAGAAAGAGAACACCCGCTCTACGAAGCATCCCGGCGCTGTCGCTCTGACACAGATCGGCTGTGGGAGACGCAAGGATGAAGGGGACATTCGCCTCTGCCAGCAACCGAGATAGCGTCGCCCCAAAGACCTGCCCGTCGTGCTGGATGGTCAGATATACGGCGGCCCGTTTGCCGCCCACCAGATGATGCCAAGCGATGTGCCGCGTCTGAGGCATGAGCTCTATCCGCCCGCGGACCGCAGTGAGCCCGAGCGCCTTGCTGAGGGCGGTAGCAAGCTTCTGCCAGTGGAGCTCGTACGCGACGATATCAGCCTTTGTCAGCGTGAGGTCATCGCACTGCTTCGGAACTGCCTGGCATACCGCGACTATGTCCTGCTCGCTATGCATAACCACTTTGCGCGGGCAGCCGTCGCCGCCTGGGCGAGGACAGGGATAGGATGAGACAAGCTGGTCAGTGGGCCGCAGGAAGGCCTGCCCGAGGTCCCAGTCACACCCCCACACTTCCTGCCACTCCACCGTGACGGCGGCGAGTCCGGATATCGCCTCCAGCCCCGACCAGAACCGCCTCAACGTCTTCATCCGCTTCCGTCTGGGGCGAGGATGAACCCGCGTCTGGACAGCCATTGCTCGACCAGCGCGCCGTCGTCGTCCCTGGTGAACTTGATGATGTTCGAGGGATAGATCGAGATGCTGCGCGGTGACATGGCGCCCGCGAACTTCACCAGGAAAGTGGCCCCGATCAGCCGCGCTCCGGAGGGAACCTGCGCACTTCGCTTCTCCATCGCCGCGAACAGATCGGCCGCCTTGCGGATCTCGATCTCCTGATATGCCCCTCCCCAGTGGTAGCGGATCTCCGTCAGTCTGACCCACTTCATCCCTTCCACGTCGGTGCAGGCCAGCGCGGCCTTCCCTTCCTGCCGAAGTGGCTCCAGCGTGTACTTGGCCTTTCCCGGGAAGTGCTCTTCGTCGCCGAACAGGTATCGGCCGAAGGCTGCTCGGTACTGGTCCTTCACCGCCTTGGGATCGGCGTTCACTCTCAGCTCTGCGAGCGGCTGGTGGTAGACGACCACGTCGTGCTTCTCGGGCCGGTAGTAGACGCTGGATGACTCCCTGTCCTTCAGACTGCCCTCCCGCTTGTAGGGGTCGCCATGCCGGATCAGGAAGGACACGCCGTCCACCCTCGGATAGGCGAATACCCGACAGCCGAGACCTCGTTTCCTGGCATCGAACCAACTGTCGAGAGTGGCCGCCATTGCCTCCAGCGCCTCGGAGGAGGGACGCAAGTCTGGTCCGGGGCACTCGCGAGCCTGGAAGTACTCGAAGCTCCGCCGGTGCCCGATGATCTGCTCCGCGTGCTTGCGCTCCAGTAGAGCCCGATCCTTGAGCCAGACCTGCACCGCCACATCGGCGGGGCTCTCCAGGTCGCCATCGAGCGCAAGACCGGCCGCCGCGGCCGCCGCGATGAGAGAGTCCATGCCCTCCTGAGTCGCCATCTCGTCCACGTAGTACAGCGTGTCAACCAACTCGGGGCGCATCTCATCATCCGGGGTGAGGAGAATACCGGCCAGGGCCTCGTAGTCGAGGGTCCCACCATCTCCATCAGGGAGGTTCATGCCTCGCCTGGCGAAGTAGGCGCGGAACGGCCTGAGCAGCGCGACCAGGTGAGTTCGCTGCATGCGCTTCAGTGCATCTGGGTCTGCGAACCGCTTGACATCGTAGATAGCCAAGTCCGGCCTCCCTCATATGGCGCGTCCGCCGCTGCCTCTTTCACAGGCCAGGCACGCCTCCGTCCTCATCTGGCCATGGGTCCCGTCTCCCATGCCCACACTGTGACTGCTTACCGTACCGCTTAGTGGAACCCGAGTCAACACTGGGTTGCTAGACAGGTTCGGAAGCAGGCCTCGCCTCTGCACGTCCTCTCCAGACACCTCGCCGATGCCTCCGGTATGTAGTGGCAGGGAGGCATTGGTACCGCGATGACCTACAACACCACTGAGGTTCAGGTCCATGTTGCTGGAAGTCACGGACGCGCGCTACCGCTCGCGGCCGGCCGCCTGCCGGCCCGGGCGGAGAGCAGAGCATCGGTGCCGACGGTGAGGGCCTGTATCAGGCGGTTCTGCCTGGACTGCCTCGGGACCACCGGCGGGCGAGCGGCGTTTGACTGTGGCTCAACGATCTGTCCCCTGCGACCAACCAGTCCGTTCCTCGGAAAGCCCATGCCACTGACCCTGAGGACGGCAGGACACATCGAGCCAGAAGCGGCGCGGAAGCGCAGGCCAAGCCGCAGGCTCATTCATGCCCAGTGCCACCAGTGCCAACCGAATGACCACAGCGATTGCGAAGCGGAGGGGTGTGCGCTGTACCCCTTCCGCCCGTGGGATGGCCCAGGACATGCCGCCGGGCGCAAGGCCTCCCCAGGGCAGGCCGCGGCCGCCGCCAGGGGCCGCGAAACCATGCACCAGCGGGCGAGTACAGCCGCAGGAGCCGCGTTCGATGCCTGAGCGGAGGTCAGACAAGCCAGGCCCTGGGAAGCTGGGTTTTCGGGCCGTATTCACGGAGGACGCGCTCAGCGCGGACGCCCTCGATGCTGCCGGAAGGCTGTTCGCCCGGTGGGTTGTCCGGGCACTCGCTGCGAGGGAGTCGGGCGCGTCCTTGCCCCCGCAGAGAGAGGGTGCCGACGGAGCTGCACCCACTCGCCGCGTGGGCCGTAGGGGCCGCACACGCCCACACGTTGGGCTCAGATTCGACTTGACTTGTGTCGGCCCGGAAGCCATGAATGCGCCTCAGACCGAGGAGAAGACATCCGTGACGCTGGCTGCGCAGACATCCGAGGGCTGCAGGTAGGAGCCGATGCGACTCGCTGACATCGTACAAGGCGAGGCCGTCGAGCTCTCGGCCGAAGACCAGAGCGTTCGCCAGTTCCTGGCCTACGCCCGCGTCTCCACGGATGACCAGGAGCGGGCCGGCCTTTCCATTCCAGCCCAGCTCCGGGAGATGCAGCAGTACGCGCAAGCCAAGAGCATCGTCCTGGTCGGCATCTACCAGGAGGCAGAAAGCGCCTTCTCTGACGAGAGCCGCCGCCCCGAGTTCTGGCGGATGGTCGAGCGGGCCAAGAGCGACCCGAAGATCACCGGCATCCTGGTGCATGACCACTCCCGCTTCTTCCGGGACCCGTACGCGGGGCCGCAGGTGAAAGGGGAGCTCCTCGCTCACGGCGTCCGCGTCATCTCGGTGACCGAGCCCGAATACGATCCGCGCACCATCGCGGGGCTGGCCATCGAGAAGATGACCGAGTTCAAGAACGCCTCCTACTCCATCGATGTCGCTTTCCACACCCGCAAGGGCATGAAGGAGAACGTCGCCCGGCGGGACCCCGAGATCGGCTACTGCTACAAGAACGGCGGAGCGCCACTGTGGGGTCTCGCGGCCTACAGGGTGCAGAGAGGCACGGACCGGCGGGGCGCGCCGATCATGAAGACGCTCTGGCGGAAGGACGAGACCACGGTCGCGGGTCGGCCGGTGTGGGAATGGGCCCGCCACGCTCTGGTTGAGCTTCGCTTGAAGCAGAAGGCCTCCCTGGACCAGATACGCGACTTCCTGAATGACCACGGCGTCCCCTCCCCTCGCAAGCACTACTGGGCAACCAGCAGTTGGCACGAGTTGCTGGAACCCTCTGCCCTGCTTCAGTACGCTGGCTACGGGGTGTGGAATGTCCACGCCAAGAAGGGCCGGCACCGACCTGCTGCCGAATGGCAGATCGTGGAGAATGCCCACCCGCAGATCATCACTCTGGAAGAGGCCGAAGCAATCCTGGAGGTCAACGGGCGCCAGCGGCGGCTGGGCGCGGACCGCTCGAAGGGCCGCATGACAAGCGTTCGCACCCAGGCGAGCCCATACCTCCTCAGTGGGGGGCTGCTGGTCTGCAAGCGCTGCGGGGCGAACATGGTGGGATACCGAAATCGAGGCCGGCTCTACTACGTGTGCGGGGCGAAGGCCTACCGCAAGGGCCTGGGGTGCGGACCGGGCCTGCAAATCCTCAAAGGGGAGATCGAAGCCGCCATCGTGAAAGAGGTCGGCCTGCTCTTCGATTCCTGGACTGACACGAAGAAGCTGATGGAGATGGTCAACGACGAGGTCCGGGCGCTCGGCCAGCAACGGGCCTCCGAATCGGTCGAGGTCGCGCGTGAGCTGATCAAGGCCGACGAGGAGCTTGGCAACATCCGGCAGGCCATCAAGGGGGGCCTGAACGACCTGGACTGGGCGAACGCCGAACTGGCCCGCCTGAAGGCGCGGCGCGAGGAACTTCTCACCCGCCAGGGGACACTCGTGGCGGAGCCGGAAGCGCCTCGCTTCGACCTCACCCAGGTGAGCGAATGCCGCAGGCGCTTCGCGGAGGTATTCGCGCAGGGCACGAACGAGGAGAAGCGGGCCTTTGCTCGCCTGTTTGTGAAGAAGACAGACATCGACCCGGCCACTGGGGACGTCTGGATGTACCTGTTCAGCCGTCCGCCAGGCCTGGCGGCGCACGCTGGCCAAAAGCGAACACCCGCCTCCGAAGAGACGGGTGCTGCAATCGGGTTGGTAGCGGGGGCAGGATTCGAACCTGCGACCTCCGGGTTATGAGCCCGACGAGCTACCTGGCTGCTCTACCCCGCGTTCGCGAGCACATATTAGCACCCAGCGAGCTGTTTGTAAACCCCCGTCGCGCTCAGCATACCCGGGGCCACTCGACGTGTGACCCGAACCTGATGGCGCCGGCGCCCAGACTGCCGTCGCCGCTCGCCGAGCGTCTGCTCTCACTCCGATAGGCTGTCTATCTCGAAGGTGGTGATGCTGCCGGTGCGTCGGGTCCAGGCCCGGATGACAACCGGATCGCCCTTCTTGAGCTGCCCCACAACCCGTTCGTAGCTCGCTACATCAGTGACGGCCTCCCGGTTGATCTTCACGATGATGTCTCCAGGCTGCAGACCCGCCCGCGCCCCATCGCCGAGCGGGTTCACCGCTCGCACCATGACTCCACGCGTGAGCCCGGCGTCGTGGAGTGCGTCCTGCGGTACCGCTTCCACCGCCAGGCCCAACTTGGTGCGCTCCGGCGCGTTCGGCTTCTTCAGTGCGACCTCCGGGGTATAGGAGCCGACCGTGACGCTGAGTGTGACCGGCTTCCCGCTTCGCAGCACCTCGATCTCTACCTTCGTTCCAGGCCTAGTGCCCTGAACCATAGAGACAAACTGATCAGTCGAGCTCACCTTCGTCCCATGGAAGGCGATGATAATATCCTCTGCCTTCATCTCGCCTTTGGCGGCCGCACTGTCGGGCTGCACCGAGTCCACGAACACACCGTTCTTGGCCCCGTAGATCTCACTTACGGCCGGCGTCAGCGGCTTCACCGCCACCCCCAGCTGCCCGCGTACGACCGCCTCCCCACCTTTCAGGGTCTTGACGATCTCTTTGGTGCCGGCATCAACCGGGATCGCGAAGCCCACCCCGATATTGCCGCCGAAAGGCGCATTGGTGAAGATCGCCTGGTTAATACCGATCACCTCAGCATGGATGTTCACCAAGGGGCCACCGCTGTTGCCAGGGTTGATCGGAGCGTCGGTCTGGATCAGGTCACGGAAGGGGCGGCCCGGGATGTCGGATTGAATCTGCCGGTTGGTGGCGCTAATCACCCCCAGAGTCAGAGTGGGCTCGTAGCGCTGAGGCTCATCGAATCGCCCGCCCCCGCCGCCATACCCGCTGAGCCCGGTGCCGCCGAAGGGATAGCCCACGGCCACTGCCCACATCCCGGGCCTCACGCTGTCCGCGTCGCCCAGCTTGGCCGCGACGAGGGCGCGCTTTGGCTCGATCTTGATCACCGCCAGGTCGCTTAACTTGTCGGCGCCCACCACCTGCGCGAGATAGGACTCCCCGTCCTCCAGGTGCACGGTCACCCTGGCGGCGTCTCCCACCACATGGTTGTTGGTGAGAATATAGCCAGCGGAGTCAATGATCACCCCTGAGCCCTGGCCCACCGAGGGCATAGGCGTCTGAGACCGCGGCCCGGGCAGGGGAGAGCCGGGTCCGAAGAAGCGCCGCCATGGCTCAGGCAGTTGAGGCAGTTCCTCATCCTGACCCTGGTCCTGTTGATCCGACTCCTGTGCTCCCGTCTTTTGCTCCACCTCAATGAACACTACCGAGGGCTCTATGGTGTCCGCGATCCACACCAGGGCGCGCTGCATCTCCTCCAGTACGGCTACCTCCGGGGGAGCCGCTCCCGCGGCCACGCTCCCGGTGGGTTTCACCAGCCAAGTCACAGCCGCCACCGCGGCGAGAAGAGCGGCAAGGCCCACCGCCGTCCAGATGCGACGCAGAGAACGTCTTTGCCCCGAACTGCTGCCCATCATTGTCACAGTCCTCTCTCGTAGTGCACTCCAACACCCTGCGTGTGCATGATTCGGGCTGCCCAGGCTCGCCTCCTGTCTCCTCCTTAGACACGACCTGGCCCCCTTTGTTCCTCAAGGGTCTCAAGTGGACCCGCCAGGCAAAGCCCCACCAGACCTCGCATGCTCCCGCCTGGGGTAGTCGGCCGTCCGCGCCTGCTTGATGATACCCCCTGTCAGCGCCTCATTCACCTCCGCCCAGGAGGCGCAGGCAGAGACATTCCAGGGAAAGGTCTATGTTGGCATTCCGCTCGATTTGCTGCCGGGTGGCCAGGATCGCCTCGATCGCCGCCTCTGCTTGCCAGCAGGGAAGCGACCCAGAGGCGCGGCTGATCGCCGTCCCGAAGTCGCCATTCACGAGAGCGGCCCCCTCGGCCGCGGCCAGGCAGTCCCGGTACCAGGAGGCCATCACCTCCAGGCACCAGGGCAGCTCCGCGCGGAGCGCCCGGTCTGACACCGGCCTCCAGCCAGAAGCGAGCCCCTCCTCCGCTTCCTCCTCGTCGCCCTCCTCTGAGGCCTCCTGTCTGCCGGCCTGCGCCAGGCCGGCCCCCAGCAGTCTGACCTCCTCCGCCATGCGCAGGCCGGCCGAGACTGGCTGCCGCTCCAGGTCGGCGCAGAGATCCAGGAGGGCCTTGCGAGTGGCCAGCACCTCGGGTTGCCGCGCGGCGCGCAGGGCCCAGCCCACCCGCCCGCCGGAGAGCCGCGCCAGCCAGGCCGCCGCCTCGGCTTCAGTTCCCAGCGCCAGCAGGCGCTCCTCGATCGCCGCCGTCCCCGCCAACTGGAAGGCCACCTGCTGGCAGCGGGAGAGCACGGTCGGCAGCAGCATGGAGGGGTGGGAGGTGACCAGGACCAGCACCACGTGCGGCGGGGCATCCTCCAGCACTCGCAGCAGCGCGTTCGCCGCCTCCGCGCTCATGCGGTCGGCCGGATCAACCAGGTAGACTTTGTACCGGCCCAGCGCGGACCTGAGGTAAGCGTCCTGGATCAATGGGCGGGGGGTCTCGCGAGGCTTCTTAGGATTCTGCCGGATCTGGTCAATGCTGATCTCGGTGCGCTCTGCTCCTTCCCGCATGGCCCCCGTGGTGATCAGCCGCACATCGGGATGGTGCCAGCGCGCGATCAACTGGCAGGACTGGCATTCGCCGCAGGCCGATCCCGAGGACTCATTGTTCAGGCAGTTCAGCGCTTGCGCGAAGAGCACCGCCGCGGCGGATTTTCCCACACCCTCCGGGCCCCAGAAGAGATAAGCGTGCGCGACCCGGTCTCGCCGGATCGCGTTCTGCAGCACCGTCGTCGCTCTCGCTTGTCCAATCAGCTCACCGAGTTGCACTCTGCCTCACACCGCCTCCGGCCCTACCACAGAGCCCGCCTGCGTCCATCGCCGTTCACCTGCGGCCCGGCCGCTCCCTTACAGCTTCTCGAAGCGCTCCACATCCAGCACGAACACGGTCGCGCCCCCCACCTGCACCTTCACCGGGCTCGGGATGCAGGTCCCGATGGGTTCGATGGTGGGAGGGAAGACATTCACCAACTGCTCGCGGGTCTTGGAGTGCGCGCCGATCACCTCGATCACCCCATCCACTTGCTCTTTCTCCACCCCCACCAGAAAGGTGACGTTCCCCTCCCGCAGCAGCCCGCCGGTGCTGGCGACGATGGTGAACTGATACCCCCGCTCCAGCAGCGCATCCATGACCTTGCGATGATCCTTATCCTGCACTACCGCGATGACGAGCTTCACGGTGCCTCCCTCTGCGACGCCCCAGGCGGGCGGCGCTCCTCTGCTAACAGCCCCCGCACCAGCTCCGTGACTTGCGCCTGCACGATGTGCACTGCAGGCCTGCCGTCCACCAGCTTGATCCGCTGCGGCTCGGCCCGCGCCAGCTTCCGAAAGCCCTCCGCCACTCGCTGCCTGAACTCGCGGCCTTCTGATTCTAGCCTATCCAGGCGGTCCCCGTCCAGTCGCGCTTGTTCGGGCGGAAGGTCCAACACCAGCGTCAGATCGGCTTCCACACCGCTCGTCGCCAGGGCATTGAGCCGGCGCAGAAGGTCCAGATCCAGACCCCGCCCATATCCCTGGTAGGCGAGCGTGGAATCGCCGTAACGCTCGCACACCACCAGGCAGCCCTGGGCCAGAGCCGGCCGGATCACCTCGGCCACATGGAGGGCGCGGTCCGCGAGATAGAGGAATAGCTCGGCCTCGGCCGGGATGCTGTGGTCGCGGGAAAGCAGAAGATCGCGGATCGCCTCTCCCGGCTTGGTCCCGCCCGGCTCCCGGGTCAGACGCACACAGTGCCCCTCGCCCTGGAGCCAGTCTGCCAGCAGGCGCGCCTGCGTGCTCTTGCCGCAGCCATCTATCCCCTCCAGAGTGATGAAGAGGCCTGGCACCAGCTACCACCCCATCGTCAACTGGGTTTCCGAGGCGTGCGCCACCGCCTTGCCGTAGTGTCCGCCGCCCCCGGGCAGAAGCGGAAGCCGCCCTTCCCGCGCCTGGATGATCAGCTCTGCCGCCTTCTCGCCCACCACCTGCACCAGCTCCTCTCGACCGGCCTCGTGCAGCACCCGCATTCTCAGTGCCGAAGCGGTTGAGCAGCTTCCCCAGTGTCACCGCGCCCACGCCTGGCAGGAATTGCAGCGGGACCTGGTAGTGGTAGGGCGGGCGGTGCTGCGGGGGCCGCGGTTCCGGGTAGTCGGCGATTTCGGCAATGCGATCGAGCACTCCTTTCACCACCTGGCTGCTTCCGCACAGGGGACAGACCGCCACCGGCGGCTCGGCCGAGGTGATCACCTGGCAGGTCGGGCAGAAAGTCCGATGATACTTGCCCAGTCGAGGATCGAGCCCGTAGTTCGCCAGCACCCCACGGCCCCGCTCTCTCCGCAACGCCCACATCACCTCCTCGAAGCTTACCTCCTCCAGCCACAGCACATTGTACTCGCGGGCGATGCGCGGCAGAGAGTGTGCATCCGAGTTCGACGTGAGCGTTACCATCGCCAGCTCACCGATGCGATCGGCCAGGTAGCTGTCTGCGCTCAGGCCCAGCTCGACCGCCACCAGCCCGGCCAGGCCCTCCTCCCTGAACATGTCTCCAAGTCGCCGCACACAGCTCCCATAGACGCTCTTGTGCGGCGTGAAGGCATGGGCCGGCATGAAGGCCCCGCCCGCCTGCTGCGTCATCCTCAGCAGTTGCCGGGCGGAGAGTCGGCACCGCTGGGAGCTGAGTTCGAGATTGGTCACGAACCCGCGCAGCAGGCCGACGAAGACTCGCAGTTGCTCCCGGGCGGGAAAGAACGAGACCTGGTGGGAGATACCCCCATTCTCCTCCACCGTCTCCAGCTCGCAGCCCAGCAAGACGGTAGTCTTCTCCCGATACCTCAGTCCTCCCCCGGCCAGCTCCACCATCTCGCCCGCCCCCACCAGGGCGTCTATCTCCGCCATCACCGCGGGTGATCCACAGTCCACGATGCCGGCCACGTCTATCCCCTTGCGCGTGGCGCATTCCTTGGCGATGTTCTCGAAGGTTAGATCCCGGGCCGCGGTGATCTTCACCGGCCGCCCGCTGGCGGTGCGGCCGATGTGGATGTGAAGATCAGCGTAGACTCTGCCCATGCTCCCCCGACCTCGCGCGCTGCGGCTCTATCCTTCCGCGGCGGCGCCCGCCGCGGCTCGCGCGGCCCGCACCCGGCGGCACACCTCCTCCAGCATCCGTTCGGCCTGCTCCGTCTCATCCTGTCCGCCGGGGATCACCAGGTCGGCATAGGCCTTGGTCGGCTGGCAGTACCCCCGGTGCCGGTAGCGCACCGAGTCCAGGTAGAAGTCACAGATCCGATCGAGATTATGCCCGCCTGCCACGTTCCTGCGGATACGGCGCACGATGCGTTCGTCCGCCTCCGCCTCCACGAACAGCTTGAGGTCCATCAGGCCCCGCACCTCGGCATCGTGGAGCGCCAGTATGCCTTCCAGGACGACCACGTCGGCGCCTCCATCCCGCGCCGCCCGCAGCGCGAGCCGGAGGCTGGCGAAGTCAAACGATGCTGGGTGGTTGTAGTCCGGCCAAGTGCGGTCCCCGGCCTGGTTGCTGTGCCGCGGCAGCTTCGCGGCATCCCAGAAGAAACGATCCTGGTTAATCACCTCGACGCTCAGCGGCGCCAGCCGCTCTTTCAGCTTGCCCGCGATGGTGGACTTGCCGGAGGCGCTGCCACCACCGATCCCGATCACGAAGGCCGGCATCGCCGGCGCTCACCGGTGGCGCGGGCCTTGCCCGCGCTCCCGAGTGTGGACTGGCTGCAAGCGGCAGCCTCGCTGCCGCCTAGGCCGGTGTGCCCGAAGCCGCCCGCGCCTCGCCCGGTGGCCTGGAGGTGCTCTTTGAGCTCCACCCGCACCCGTGTCACTGGTGACACCACCAGCTGCGCGATGCGATCCCCCCGCCGCACCAGGAAGGCCTCCGAGCCGTGATTCACCAGCACCACGCACACCTCGCCCCGATAATCGGCATCAATCGTGCCCGGCGTGTTCAGCACAGTCACCCCGTGCCTGGCGGCGAGGCCGCTGCGAGGCCTCACCTGGGCCTCGTAACCTGCGGGAAGCGCAATCCGGATTCCGGTGGGGATCACCGCGAAGGCGCCTGGAGCCAGGCCCAGCTCTCCCGCCACCGCCGCGCACAGATCCAGGCCCGCCGCATGCTCCGTCATATAAGCGGGCGGGGACAGATCGCGTGCTCCCTCTAGCTGCTCGACCGCGAGGATGACATCCCTCAAGGCTCGACCCACCACCTGCCAAGTTCGAGCATGACTTCTCTGCCCCGAGAGCGAATCCCTCCCGCAAGGCTGGCGAGGAGAGGGCGGTGAGACACCAGAAGAAGCGGCGGCTTCGGCTCTTCGGCCGGGCTCTGGTGCCACCCGGCCGCTTTCACTCCACCAAGCGCGGGAAACGCGGTTACCTCCGCCGCGAAGCCCGGAAGGAAGAGCGCCAGGCTAAGGATGACGCTGGCGAGCGGCAGTGATCAGGGCAAGCGGCGCGCGCCCACGTAGCGCCGCGCGTAGTAGCCCGCCTCCAGGGTGTCTACCCGCACGCGGCCGCCGCCACTGGAGGCGTGGACGAACTTTCCGTCCCCGATGTAGATCCCCACATGGGAGATCCCCCGCCCCCGGGTGTGAAAGAACACCAGATCATCGGGCTGCAGGCTCGTGCGGCTCGCGGGTGTGCCGAGCTGGTACAGTGCCCGCGAGCTGTGTGGGGCCCTGATCCCGCGCGCCCGCAGCACCCGCGCCACCAGCCCTGAGCAGTCCATGCCGCGGGAACTCATGCCCGCGTAGCGGTAGGGCACGCCCCGGTATTTCAGGGCGTCCGCCGCCAGAGCACCGGCATCGCCAGGGCCGCCCGCTGTTTCCGCCTCTGGCCTCTTGTCTCCCCTGGACTCGGCCACCGCGCGCCCGCCCGGCGTCTGGCGGGTCAGGCGGCGGCCAGGCCCGGCGGCGCCGGCCGCCGGAATCTGGAGGCGCTGCCCCGGGCGAATCAGCCGGTGGGCCTGGATGCCGTTGGCCTTCAGGAGTGCTGACAGGTTCACGTGAAAGCGCTTGGCGATTTGGGAGAGGCTATCGCCTCGGAGCACGGTGTACCGCCGCTCGGCCCGTGGCGCCGCCGCCTTGGTCTTAGCCTTCCCCTGGGGTCTCGCCGCCGGCTTCTGGACATCCGAGGGCCCGGCTTGGGCCTGGACTGTGGCGGCTGGCGCCGCCCCGACCGCCGGCGAGAGACCTCCACTCACCTCGACCGCGGCGGACCACGGCGACGACAGTGTGGAGCGGATCGAGCTCTCCTCTGGCGTGAGAACCCTGGTCTCACAGACCGGGGTGAACGCCAGCAGGGCAAGGGCGGCCACCCCCAGGCCAGCCCACCGCGAGGCATGAGTTTGCATGATGATCAAGACGACTTCGCGCCACGCCCAGGCGCGAAGACGCGCTCTCCGTGCTAGTTTGTCCCTGGCCCAGCCGCCGACACTTAAGTGTAACCCTGATGCCCCGGCGGCAAGGTGTCACACCCTAGCACAAAACTGGCTGTGCTGCAAGCCCCCCTAGGCCAATTTGGCCACTTTTCCCAGGAGCCCGGCGAAGTCCAGCAGAGGCTGTGGAAACAGCCCTAGCGCCAAAAGCAGCCCGATCAGCACCACCGCCAGGGCCGCCCGCACACCCCCGAGGGCGGGCGGCGGCGGCGCTCGCACTGCCCACAGGGCTGGCGCCAACCCCGCGGCGCCGGCCGCCATCGCCAACGCGGTCACCCCGCCCCAGCCCGCCCCAAGCAGCGCATGGTATACCATCACCTTGGCCGAGAACCCCGCCGTGGGCGCCAAGCCCACC
The DNA here is from genome assembly GCA_963716175.1 of uncultured Armatimonadota bacterium. Taxonomy (GTDB): domain Bacteria; phylum Armatimonadota; class Hebobacteria; order Hebobacterales; family Hebobacteraceae; genus MFD04408-11. The sequence continues at coordinate 837,428 of OY970296.1, forward strand.
AACGTCAGCCAGGCGCACCCCCGACCCACCGTGCCTAGCAGTCCGGCAGGTGGAGTTCCTTCCTGCGGGCGGCCAAGGCAGAGAGCGCCCAGCACGGCCGCGAGGCCGACAGCGCAGAGCTGCACCACCGAAGCCCGAAACCCATCGCTCTCCCGGAGATGAAGCGCCGCCGCCAGCGAGAGGATGGCCGTGGCGCACCCCGCGATCACCATCCAGGCGAAGCTGCTGTCCGCGGAGCGGGGCCGCAACGCCAGAGCGGTGGCGACCACCAGCAGCCCGCCACCCAGGAGCAGAGCTATGATCATCGCTGCGGAGGCCGAGGAAGGGCCGATCATGGCGACACCGAGAGGGCAGTGCGCATCATCGCCTCGCTCCACTGCAGGGATGGCTCCGTCCACAGACCGGAGATCAGCAGAGCCACGACCAGCAACACGAGCTGGGCCGAGAGCCAGAACGGGGCCGGCTTGGTAGGTGGTGGTGGCTCCCGGCGCAGGAAGGCCTGCCGGAACCCATTCACCACGGCCGCCGCCAGCGCCGCGTTTCCCGCGACCACCACTGCTGCCAGCACAGGCCGACCGCCGGCCAGCAGGGCGGAGACCAGGAGACGCTGCACCTGGAAGCCTGCCAGCGGCGGCAACCCAGCCAGCGATAGACCCCCGGCCAGCAGCGCCAGGCCGGTGAGCGGCATGGTGCGAAGCAGGCCGCTCAGGCCCGCCAGACCATCGCTGCCGACCCGAGCAGCCACATCGTTGCTCACGCACCAGGCTGCCAGCACCGCCAGCGGCGCGAACACCAGGTGCAGAGCGGCGGCCTGCAGCGCACCTCCCACGCCGCCAGGGCTAGCCGCCGCGCCGAGCGCCAGCAGCAGATGCCCCGCTTGGGCTACCGTCAGCCACACCGCCAGCGCCCCCAACTCCCTCGCGTACCAGGCGCGCAGCGCGCCCCACCAGAGCGCAACCAGCCCCAGGACCAGGCTCCACCCAGCGACGGACGGGATGGTCGGGAGCAGCAGACTTCCCGGCAGAAGCCGCAACAGCGCCGCACAGCCGACAATCAGCACCAGCGGCGCGGAGATCAAGGCCGCGCTTCTCCCAGCAGGCAGCAGGGCGGGCAGCCAGCCGTATCCCGGAAAGGCGAAGATGCGCGGCAGAAAACCTAGGAGCAGCAGCAGAGCGATCAACCGCAGCAGCGGCGGCTCCACCGACAGCAGGAGCAGGGGTAGATCGTGAAGCGAGGTGTTGCCGGCCTTCTGCCACATCACCAACGCTCCGCCCAGTATCAGCACGCCGCCGAGATGAACGTTGGCCAGCATGCGGCCGGCCCCGGGGGCTTGCCCGCCGGCCGTGTGGAGGGCCTGCCCGCCGGCCGTCTGGCGGACCAGCAGCCAGAGGCACACCAGCATCAGCTCCAGGAAGAACACCAGCGCGATCAGGTCTGCACTCAGCACCGCGCCGATTCCGGAGCCCTGCGCGGCCAGCAGCAGCGCGGCACGATGAGCCGACGACGGCCTCTCCTCCGGCGATCGGAGGACCGGCTGGGAAAGGCCCTGCGGGTACAAGCAGGTCAGAAGCCCAACGAGATAGATCGCCAGCGCCGCCGACAGAGACAAGGTGTCCGCCTGGAGGCGGAGGTGATAGAGATCCCTGGTCCACCAGTAGTCAACCGCCACCCGTCCACCGGCCAGCACCGTCGGCATCAGGGAGATGGTGAGGCCCAGGCCCATCAGGGAGGTCAGAGCCACCAGGGAGAACGGCGCCCAGGCTAACGCGGCCCGCTCGGCCTCAGAATGCAGGCGGAGGGAGAGGCGAGGAAAAAGCGCCGCACACCCGGCCACGAAGAAAGGCACCACGAACAGCCATACCAGGATGATGTTGTTCGGTTGGATAGGGGCCGTGAGGATGGCGGCCTCCCCTCGCCCACGGTAGGGCAGGTCTGAAACCTCCCCCCACCCCGAGTCTCAAGCCTACCCCGCGCCGATTGCGCTACAGCTCGTCCCCCGCCTCCTCGGCTGCCGGCCGGCCGGCCGGTCCTTCGGTGGCCTGGGCCTTTGGCCGAGCGATGATGTAGGCGCTCACTTGGTCCAGCAGCACCGTCTGTCCCTCCCCATACACCTGCACCCGCACCGTATGGGTCCCGGGAGGCAGGCTCGACGTGTTCCAGCGATACCCGTAAGGCGGGATGTTCATGATCGCCCGTGTCACCTCGTCCACCGCGAAGGTGACGAAGGTGGCCGGAGGGCCGGTGTAGCTGACGACCAGGTCCACCCGCCCTCGCAGCGTTGATCCCGGCTCGGGGAAGAGCACCAACTGCGGCTGAGCCTGAGAGGCTGCGACGGACCACGCCAGAGCGGGCGGAGTGGCAGGCGCCAACTCCTCTCCAGTATCGTAGGCTGCCGGCGTCTCACCTGTCGCCGTCTCGGCCCCCTCGGCCGCCTCGACGCCCTCCGCGGCTTCGGCTGATCCGGCCTCCTCAGCCGCTGCGGTCGTCTCAGCCTCCTCTGGCGCCTCTTCGCTCACCCCCTCCGCGGGCAGACTGGCAACGGTGACGGCGCCGGCCGTCCAGCTCGGTGGCGCTACATAGGCGGGCAGGAAGATGGTGTCGAGCAGCCCGCCCTCATAGTAGGCGTACTCCAGGCAGATCGCCAGCCCGGCCAGGTACTCGGCGGCCGAAAGCCGCTCCCCGTCTACCCACACCGCGCTGGGCACCCTGCGCAGTTGGTCCACCCAGCGCACGGTGGCCGCATCCTGGTCCAGGAACGACTCAGTGGGGATCTCCTTCCCCACGCTGACGTCAACCTCGGCCTCCGAGATGTCTTCTGCCTCGACCTCCGGCCGGGCCACATTGCCTGGTGTGATCGGCACCACGTCCGGCAGTTCGCCGTTGACGCGCCACAGGTCCACGGTCCGGGCCAGCAGGATGAAAGCCTCCGCCGCCGACAGCGTCCGCAATCCCTCCCCGGTCACCACCTGCACCAGATCCGGCAGTTGCCCGCTTTCCCCAACGTAGGCCGAGATAAACTCGGCGAGGTCCACCACTGACTCCCCCGAGGCCTCGGCGCTCGAGACTGCCGACCTCGACCCCGCTTGCCCGCCGCCTGCCCGGAGGGATTGCTCGCCGGCGTCACCTGCGGGATACGCCTCCAGGCCCGGCGCGGCTGGTGCCACCTCCTCCGCCGTGAGCGCAGCCCCCTCAGAGGAGTCGGCCTCCCATTCGGTCTGGGCCCAGCTAGCCGACGCGGCCAACACCAAGAGAAAGACGACGAGCAGTGCCGCTTTCCCACGCATCATGCTCTCCTCTTCCCACCGGCGCCGAGTCGTTCAACCTGGCTGGGCGGGTCCGTCCGATCACCCGCTGTCCAAGTGAACCCGCTGCACTCGCCGACCGATCACCGTCGGTATCTCGTGCAGGCAGGTCTCCGCCCATCGCGCGAGGTCGTTCGCCGTCACCCGGTGCTTTCCCTGTTGGCCGATGAGAACTACCTCGTCGCCCACCTGCGCCTCCCGGGCCGAGGTGATATCAACGATCACGTGGTCCATGCACACGGTACCGATCACCGGGCATACCTGGCCTCGTACCAGCACGTGGGCCCGGTTGGAGGCACGGCGGGGATAGCCATCAGCATAGCCCAACGGCAGCACCCCGGTCATGCACTCTCCCCGGGTAACGTGGGTTCCCCCGTACGAGATCGGGCTGCCCGCAGGCATCCGCTGGGCGAAGGCGAGCCGCGTCTTCCAGCTCAGCGCCGGCCTCAGGTCGAGGGCCTCGAGGCCCTGTGGGGGAGCTGACACGTCCGGCCGGATGCCGTAGATCAGCAGGCCCACTCGCACCGCGTCCAGCCGCATCTCGGGGAACCGCAGTGTGGCCGCGCTATTCGCCAGGTGGCGCACGCCGGGGGCGATTCCGACCGCGGCCATCGCCGCCAGCGCCTGACGGAAGCGCCGCAACTGCTCCTGCACATAGGAGCTGTCGGCCTCTTCGGCCGTGGCCAGGTGGGAGAAGACTCCTTCCAGGCGCAGGCCCGGCAGGCCCCGGAGGAACTGGGCGAATTGCCCGCTTTGCTCCGGCCTTACTCCCAAGCGTCCCAACCCCGTGTCCATCTTCAGGTGCACCCGCGCCGGGTGGCCCAGTCGTGCTGCCGCTTTGGACAGGGCCTGCGCCATGGCGGTGTGGCAAGCCGTCTGGATGATGTCCCCTCGCACCACCTGGGCCGCCAGCCGGGGCTCCCCGGCAGAAAGCAGCAAGATGGGTGCCCCGATGCCAGCCCGTCGCAGCTCGGCCGCCTCCGGGTAGGAGGCCACCGCCAGCCCTGTTGCCCCTCCCTCCAGTGCCGCCCGCGCCGTCGGCACCGCCCCGTGGCCATAAGCATTGGCCTTGACCACCGCCCACACCCCGCAGCCGGGCCCGAGCAGGTCTCGCAGGTTGCGCACGTTGTGGCAAACCGCGGCGAGATCCACCTCCACCCACGACGCCGACCGCGGCCTCGGCGCCCGCCTAGCTGCGGCCATCGGTCACCGGCACCGTGAAGCTGAAGGTAGACCCCTCCCCGACCACACTCTCGGCGGAGACCTGCCCCCCGTGGGCCTCTACGATAGAGCGCACGATCGCCAGCCCGAGGCCGGTGCCCCCGGCTCGCCGGTCGCGGGAGGAGTCAGCGCGATGGAACCGCTCCCAGATGTAGGGGATCTGATCCGCCGCGATCCCGCTGCCCGTGTCCCGTACCTCCACCCTGACAAAGCCATCGGTAGGCCTGGCGGCGATCGCGATCTTGCCTCCCTCCCGGTTGAAGCGAAGCGCATTAGAGACCAGGTTGACCAGCACCTGGTAGATCCGATCCGGGTCGGCGCGCACCTTGGGCAGCTCGCCCGGCAGATCGAACTCGACCGCGATCCCGCGGTCCCGCGTCTCGCTCTCCAGGCCCTCCAGAGTCCCTCGGATCAGGGCCGGCAGATCAACCTCCTCCAGGTCCAGCTTCACCGCGCCGGACTCGATCCGGGAGAGGTCGAGCAGGTCGTCCACCAGGCGGCTCAGCCGCCCCACTTCCCGGACGATGCGGGAGGCGCTCTGCATCCGTTCCGCCTCCGTCTCCGCGGTGCCATCGGCGATGGCCGCGGCGAAGCCGCCGATCGCGGTGAGGGGAGTCCGGATCTCGTGGGAGGCATCGCTCAGGAAGCGGCGGCGCATCTCGTCCAGCCTCCTGGCTTCGGTGACATCGCGCAGCACCGCCACTGCGCCCCAGCCCTCAGCTTCACCCACCGGCACCGGCGCCACCTGCAGCACGAGGTGACGCGGCGGGTAGGCCAGCGCGAATTCGGCCCCGCAGAGAGCATTGGTGCGCAGGCAGGTCACGAACTGCTCGCTCACTTTGGGCGGCAGCAGGAGGTCGTCTATGCTCGTACCCACTGCCTGCTCCTCCCTCACACCCAGCAGCGACGCGGCCTGGGGGTTGATCAAGGTCACCCTGCTCTCCGCGTCCACCGCGATGATGCCCTCGGCCACAGAGGCCAGGATGCCGCGCAGGCGCGCCTGCTCCTCCCGCAGCTCCCCCAAGGTAGTGCGAAGGCTGTCGGCGAGGGAGTCGAACGAGGCGGCCAGCGCGCCCACCTCGTCCCCAGGTTTCAGTCCCAGCCGCTGGCTGAAGTCACCCTTGGCCATCTGCCCGGCGAGCCGCCTCATCCGCCGCAGGGGGCCCGAGATCCGCTCCGAGAGGCCCAGGGCCACCAGCAGGGACAGCGCCACCGCCACCAACCCGGCGTACAGCACCTGGCGGCGCAGCTGCCTCACGGTGGTGTCCACCGCCGCCGTCAGGCTGGCGCGCACGTATAGCCACCCGTGTCCGCCAGGCAGGGCGGCCTTCGCCAGCAACATGCCCCGTCCGCAGGGGGTGACATGACAGATGGCGGTAGTGCCCGCCCGCACCTGGCGAGAAGGCGGCCCGCTCGCCTCCTGCTCGCCCGGCTTCAGCGCCACCAAACTGATCTCGGTACGACTGCTCGCCTCCAGGAGCTGTCTGACATCCTCGAGCTCTTGCCTGCGCGCTGGGTCAGCTACGAAGGGGGCGAGCTGCTTGGCCATGCTGCTGGCGCGCTGCGCCAGATCTCTGGCGGCCATGTCCATGTAGAGCCGGTTGAAGGCGCTGGAGAGCAGCAGGTTTACCGTGGCCAGCGCGATCAGCAGGGCCAGCAGGTGCGCCAGGAACATCTTCGAGAACAGACTGCGCATGGGCTCAGCGGGTCTCGAACTTGTACCCTAATCCCCACACCGTGGTGATGGCAAAGGAGCGCTTCTCGGCGGCCCTCGTTTTCTGGCGCAGGCGCTTGATGTGAACATCCACGGTGCGCGCGTCCGACTCCGAGTCATAGCCCCAGATCTTGTCCAGCAGCTCGGCCCGGCTGAACACCCGGCCCGGCTGGCTGGCCAGACACCACAGCAGGCGGAACTCCGTCGGGGTGAGATGGACCTCTTCCCCGTCCACCTCCAGGCGATGCTGGGTGCGGTCAATGCGCAGGCCCGGGAAGGTCAGCGTCTCCGCCTCCTCCCCGGCCGCCGCCCCCCGCCGCAGCACCGCTTTCACTCGCGCCACCATCTCCCGGGGGCTGAACGGCTTGACCACGTAGTCGTCCGCGCCCAGCTCCAGGCCCACAATCCGGTCCACCTCTTCGGAGCGGGCGGTGAGCATGATGATGGGCACGCGGGAGGTGCTGCGAATCTGGCGGCACACCTCCCAGCCGTCCATGCCAGGCAGCATCAGGTCGAGGATGATCAGATCGGGGTGGTGCTCGCCATTCAGCCGCAACGCTTCCCGCCCGTCCTTGGCCGGGATCACCTGGAAGCCTTCCTTGCTGAGGTAGAGGTCAACCAGCTCCCGGACGGACTCCTCGTCGTCCACCACCAGCACCTTCCGTCCCTGCCCGGCGCGCGGCTTCTCGCTCGCCTTCATGCTTGCCCCTGTCCTTCCGCCTCTCCCTGGACGCTGGCGGCCGCTGCCAACTCCTCCTCCAGCGCCTGCCGCACCCGGCTCCGCACCAACACCCGGCCCATCATCTTCAGCTTCCCATTCACCACCAGCGCAGGCGGATTGACCACCCCGAAATCCAGCAGCTCCTCCATCCGATCCACCTGCTCCACCTTCGCCTCCGGCAGGGCGATCTCGGCCACCAGCTCATCCACGATCTTACGAAGCTGCTTGCAGAAATAGCAGCCCTTCCCGATGATCTTGATCTCTAACCCCATGTCAACATGCCCACACCATTATACACCTGCCTCGCGCGCCCGAGCAAGCAAGAGCCAAGGTCGGCACTGAGAAGAAAGTGCGGCGGTTGTAGGGCGGGCATGTCGGAGTTTACCCTGAGCGGAATCGAAGGGCATGCCCGCCGGCCTGGTGCGTTCGCCCCCGCCTGTCCGCGACCCGACGCGTAGGGCAGGTCCGCGACCTGCCCACTTCTCAGTCGCGCGCCGGGCGCCCTCGTGGTGAGGACGCCCGACGCCGCTTCCTATTTCCCCGATGCTGGCCGTGGCCCTACCGGGGTCTTACTTGGCCTTGAAGGCGACCGCGAAGAGCGACAGGTCCGTCGGAGGGCCGCCCTTCGGCATAGGGCAAGCACCGATTACGAGACTGTTCTTCGGGTCGATCTGAGTGGTCACATTGACCCACTTGCCGCCAACCCAGTGTAGCAGAACCAGTCTTCCGTCCTTGCCCCCCGGCACCAGGGAACGGTCGTAGTGGATGGTGACCTGAGCTCTGCCCCGAACCGACGCCGTTGTCGTGATCTTGTAGGGATCGCTGATCCACGCATAGCCAGCCGGTGGGGGGGTACGGCCGGGACGAAGATAGCCGTATGCCCGGCTGCGGTCACCAGGCTGAAAGTAGCTGTCGCACCGCCGACCCCCACCAACACCGCGAGCCCAGGCTTGGTGTTCGGGGTCCACCACACGGGCAAGAGGTCCCTCGAGTGGTTGTAGGTAAGCCGCACCGGGGCGCTGGAACCGTCCGCCTTCACCTCCCAGAGCTCGACGCCGGTTTCGAGCTTGCCGTTGACCCACTCTGGATCCGGAGCCAGGTGGTGCCCCGAGGCGAAGATGATGCCACTCCCATCGGAGGCCCAGGTCGGGAGGCCAGGACTCGCGCAGCACGCGTAGTCCATGAGTGCGGTGAACAGCGGCGTCAGCACCCCGCCGCTGGCCGCGATCACGCCAATGCCCTGCACGGCGTTCCCCTCCGCGTCCCCGGCAGCGAAGCCCACAGCCAACCGGCTCCCGTCAGGAGACCAGCCTCCCGCATCGAGGTAGATATCGTCGTAGCCGGGATAGCCGGCGATGCCCGCGGCGACCACAGGGTGGTTCTCACTGCCGTCGGGCCGCACCAGCCACATGCCCACCGTCTCCGGGCCGGCAGGGCCGAACCGGTAGGCGATCCAGCGGCCGTCGGGGGACCACCGCGGGTATCGGTGTTCGCCGCCACCCGTGAGTATGATCTGCCCACCGGACCCATCTGCACCCATCACCTGCAGGTCAGGGTAGCCTTCGGGACTGTGGCTCGCGAGCACGAGACGTGTGCCATCCGGCGACCAGTCGCCGTCCGTGGACCCGACCACGCCGGGAAGGCGGGACGGTGCGGCGCCGTCGAGCGTGTCGATCCAGGTGCCGAAGGTACCGCCGCACAGCAGCTTCGTACCATCCGGCGACCAGGCAATGGCTTCCGCCAGTACCGGTCCGAGCCAGGTGTGGACGTTAGGGTTGCGGCTGTACTGCGAGATGCCGATGCCGCAGCAGGCGGTGTACGCAAGCCGGCCCGGCAGCCGGGGCCCCCTCGTCCAGGCCAGCACCGGGTCGTACACCGCGAAGAGGCCGATTACGCCCTCTCCGTCGTGGAAGGACACACGCGCATCCCCGGATGGGTCAGGTGCCAGGTCACGCCACTGCCAGAGGTACCACTTGTCGGCGTACCCACGCTGAAGACCCGGTCCAGCGTAGGTGAGCTCGGATATCCCTGGCAGGCTCCATCCGACCCCGCCGTCCCAGAGCGCCACCGGGTTGCTCTCCTCGAAGACCATTACCGAGGACGATCCCGCCTCTGTGCTGGACCAGCGGAAGGTGGGCGCGGTCTCGGGAATCGTGCTGCTGGGGGCGGGGTAGAGGATGGTCTGACTGGGTTGCAGGAACGCCGGGGGAAGCCCGGAGGTCGCGGTGTCAGACTGACCGTAGGTGTCGTACACCGTTACTGAGTAGGGAGCTGAGACAGGTGAGTCGAGTGTTCCCCACCAGCTGCCCAGCACGGTCAGCGCATCCGCCTGAGACCATCCGGGCGAGCCCGGCAACAGCGTGATGGTCTGCCAGTCGGGTGTGGTCACGACGATGCTCGCCAGCGCGGCCGCGCCGCCCGTTGCCGGGTTACGCACGCGAACGCTGACGCCCTGTGAGTAAAGGTAGAAGCCGCTGCCATACGCGTCCCGGACGCGGGTGATGTCGACCTGCTCGATGGCGGGCGGCCCGGCGACAGTGAAGCCCGCGTCCGCACGTGTCTGCTCGACATAGCTGCCGGGAGGGCCACCCTCAAGCGGTGCGAGCGGGACCTCGTACCCGTTCTCCCAGAGCTGGAAGGTGTAGCTCTGCCCCGGCTGAAGGGGCAGCGCGCTTCCGTCAAAGCCATACGCGATGGCGTGAAGGCCGGGGGCGACGTTGCAGTTCCACAGGAATATGCTTTCGTCCGGAGTGCTGACAGTGATTCCCTGCGAGCTGATCGGGGTCGCTCCCTCACAGGTGAAGCCGCCGTACTGCGTCCACTGGAGCAGCGGCTCCATCTCCTCGATGACTGAGCCCGGAGTCGGGTACTCGATGTGCGGCACCGGCTCCGGGAAGTGCGTGACAGGACCGGCGCGGAAGGTGGTCGCGCCCGAGTCCCCCACGACGGTTACGGTGTAACTGCCGCCGCCAGCCGGCATCTCCGGTGGCGCAGGGCACTCCCAGCCAGCGCACACCGCTACCTCAGTGCCGGGCTCGCCGCAGACAGGAGAGAATCCGAGCAGCTGCGGCTCTCCGCCCGCGGGAGGTTGTACAGAAACGCCGGTGACAGTGGCCCGCTCTGCGGCGCTCGCGAAGCGGATGCCAAACTGGTAGGCGTAGCGGGGCAACGCATCACCGGACCTGAGCAGCGTCACGTGGTGAAGCTTGTAGCCCTCCACAGTCGGTGCGGCCCAGCCCATGGCCGGGGCCGCGAACAGCAACGCCAGAGAGCACAGCAGGAACAGTACAGCTACAACTGAGACACCGCGCATCTTCATCCCCCCTACGACGGTGGTCTGGCTGAAAGTCAGCCAGTGATCGAACGATCCGTCATGATGCGGCGGTCTGCGTCTGACCCCCTCAGGGGTGGCTCATCTGCGGCTGCCCTCATGACCGGATGCTGCCGAAGCATACCAGCAAGGGGCATCAGCGGGGATGAGGCGATGGTCCTGGGTGGCAGTCCCGTTTTCTTGGGACCCGGGTCGGCTTCTACAGCAGCACACGCGAGGAACGAGCCGCTGGCTGAGGGGCGGTCAATCTGGCGCCACTCGGCGCTCGATGCGGAGCAACCGGTTGCAGCGGCCGTCCGCAACTCCAGGGGAGACAGCAGACACAGCAGAAGCCGCCTCATCGTCCCCCTCCTCGTCCGCCAGAGACAGACCCAGGGTCCTGTCGCCTGACCCAGACGGGCTGGGGCCGATAGGGAGGCGCGAGATGAGGCTGTGGTTCACAGCGCGGAGGCTAAGCTCCGGCCCTCACCGACTGGGGGCGAGTTCGCCAGACCTGGGAGCAGCTCCTGCTGCCGCGCGTTCACATTGTCGCGCACGTTCGGTCCGATCACGCCCCGGAGGGCTTCCGCGCCACCGCCAGCAGCGACACGCCCAGCGGCAGGTTCCAGCGCAGCGCCCACCGGTGCTCCAGCCAGAGCAGTGCAATCAGCAGCCAGTTGATCGAGCGGGGCGGGACGATGAAGGCGGTCTCGGGATGCGCGTTCTTCCTGGGCAGCAGCCGCTGCAGCAGCCGCAAGGCCGCAATTGGTAGCAGCAGTAGTGTGATCAGAGGCGTCAGGCGCTGGACCTGGAGGCCCGCCTCCTCCAGAATGCGTCGCAGCCGCGCCCCCTGATACCGGCGCAGGTGATCCAGCGCCTCGTCGTGTTCGCTCCACAGCCAGGGAAGGGCCGGCACGGTCACCAGCAGCAGGCCGCCCGGTCGCAGCGCCCGGGCGAACTCCGCCGCGGCCGCGGCGTCATCGGGAATGTGCTCCAGCAGGTCCAGCGCGGTGATCACATCCACCGAGCCATCGCGCACCGGGAGCGCTTCGCCACGCGCCTGCACCAGCTGGTATTCGCCGCGCCGGCGGGAATACCAAAGCGCCTGGGGAGAGCTGTCTATTCCCACCACGAAGGGCGGGCGTCGGTTGCCCGCTGTCTTCTCGCCGAACTCGGCCAGCACGCCCAGGGTCGCGCCCGTGCCGCAGCCCACGTCGAGTATTCGCACCCCCGGGCCGCCGACGCCTGGGAGGTAGCGCGCCAGCAGATCGCGCACCAGCCGCCGCCTGGCCACGAACCACCAGTAGCTGTCCTCCAGCCGGAACATCTTCTCCAGTTCGGAGGCTCGCACCGCGCCGCTACCTCTCTGCGATCTCTGCGGTGAGCTGCCGCTACACGATCAGCATGGCATCGCCGAAGCTCAAGAACCGGTACTCCCGCTCCACCGCCTGGCGATAGGCGCGCAGGATCGTCTCTCTGCCCGCGAAGGCGCACACCAGGAGCAGCAGGGTGGATCGGGGCAGGTGGAAGTTGGTAAGTAGCGCCCCCAGCGCGCGGAACCGATAGCCGGGGGTGATGAACAAAGCGGTCTCTCCATCACCCGCGCGCACCCGGCCGGCCTCTTCCATGGCTGACTCCAGGGCGCGGGCCGTGCTCGTGCCGACCGCTACTACGCGCTGACCTGCCGCCACCTGCTCGGATACCCGGCGAGCGGTCTCGTCCGGGAGGTGATAGCTCTCGACATGCATCTCATGGTCTTCGACGTGAGCAGTGTGAATGGGGCGGAAGGTGCTCACCCCGACATGCAGGGTGAGTGACACCACAGCTCGCACCTTTGCCGCCACCGCCCCCAGCAACTCCGGGGTGAAGTGAAAGCCTGCCGTCGGGGCCGCGCTGGCCCCCGGCACGCGGGCGTAGACGGTTTGGTAATCGCCATCGTCCTGGAGCGCGCGATGAACGTAGGGAGGCAGCGGCACCTCGCCCAGTTGCTCCAGCCGCGCGCGTACGTCACCCGAGCCGGAGAAGCGCAGCAGGCGCCCTCCTGCCGCAGTCCGCGCCAGCACCTCCGCCCACAGCTCTCCCTCGCCGAACACGATGCGCCGGCCCGGCAGCAGGCGCCGACCAGGGGTTGCCAGCGCCTCCCAGACACCTTCTTCGCGCTCGGCCAGCAGCAGCACCTGGGCGCTGCCCCCGCCGGGATAGCGCCGGCCCAGCAGGCGGGCGCGGATCACCCGGGTGTCGTTCAGCACCACAATGTCCTGCGGGGTGAGGTAAGAGAGGAAATCCCGGAAGCCCCGGTGCTCGATCTCTGCGCTGGCGTGGTGCAGCACCAGCATGCGGGAGGAATCACGCGGGCGAGCCGGCTCCTGGGCGATCAGGTGGGGAGGAAGATCGTAGTCGAAATCCGCGGTGTCCATGCGCCGAGAGTCTTCGGCGCACCAGCTCACCCGTCCTGCCATCGGCCCCGAGCGATCCGGCCGGCGCAGGGCCGGCTAATCCGGCTCGCTCTCCCCGAAGATAGTGACGAAGCGGCGGGCGTAATCCTCTTCCAGCATGGCGAAGTGCTGCTCGAAGGCGAGCAACCAGAGCATGATGAAAGCTTGCTCCGGCGGGTGATCCAAGGCGCGTGAGAAGAACTCGCTCACGATCTCCTCATAGCTGTGCCCCCCATCCTCCCCGATCACGTAGGGAGGCCCCTCCCCCGACTCCTGGTGCAGGCGGACCTGCATCCGGTCCAGGAAGTCGCGCACCGTCGCGGGGGTGGCCCGCTCCAGGCGGAGCCCGAACTCCTGCCGCACCAGCTCTCGGAATTCGACAATCGTCATGTGGTTCCCACCCGCCGCGGTCGTCTAGAAATCCGGTTCGATTAACCCGTAGTTACCGGCTTTTCGCCGGTAGAGGACATTCACCTGGTCGGTTTCCGAGTTGATGAAAACGTAGAAATCGTGTCCCAGCAGCTCCATTTCGTCGGCCGCCTCGTCCGGGGTCATGGGCTTGAGGGGGAATCGCTTGCTCCTCACCACCGCGGGCTGCGGGACCTCGGCCGGTTCCTCGTCCGGCAGCAGCTCCGCCCAGGCCTCCCGGGTCTCCGGGGCCTCGCGATAGCGCTGGATCAGCTTGCTCCGCGACTTCTTGATCCTTCGCTCCAGCTTGTCCGCCAGGTTCTCCAGGGCCGAGCGGAAGTCTGCCGCCCGGTCCTCCCCCCGCACCAGCAGCCCATTGGCGTTCATCATCACCTCCACCACCTGCCACTGCCGCTCGTGAGAGCAAGTGATGTCCACCGTGTCAATCCCGGGCAGCAGTCGCTCCAGCTTGGTCAGCTTCCGCTGCACCAGCTCCTTGAAGTTCGCAGGTACCACTACGCCTTTGGCCGTGATATTGATCAACATCTCCCTACCTCACAATCTGGACTGGAATCGGCCTGCTGGATCTTCCGCAGCAACACTACGGCCTGGGTCGCCACCCCCTCGCCGCGGCCGGTGAAGCCCATGCCCTCGGTGGTCTTGCCCTTGAGACTTACTCGTTCCACCTCCGTCTCCAGCGCCTCCGCCACCGCCCGCCGCATCTCCGGCAGGCGGGGGGCGATGCGCGGCGCTTCCGCGATCACCACCGCGTCCAAGTTCTCGATCGCCCAGCCGGCCTCTCGCGCCATCGCGCCCACCCGGGCCAGAAGAGAGAGGCTGCTGATGGCGGCATATCGGGGATCCGTGTCAGGGAACTGCTGGCCGATGTCGCCCGCGCCCATCGCCCCCAGCACGGCATCGCAGATGGCATGGCAGACAACATCGGCGTCGGAATGGCCCAGCAGGCCCCGTTCCCCCGGGAACCGCACCCCAGCCAGCACCAACGGTCGGCCCTCCGCGAAAGCATGTGCATCGAACCCGATTCCAGATCGGAAGGCCCTCTCCTTGCTCATCGTGTACTCGCCTTCGGACAAGGCCGCCGCCCGGCCGGCCGGCAAGCCCTCACGCCTGCCCTCCTGGCGCTGCCAGCCGATAGTACGCTCTGCCCGCCGCACGTCTCCCGCGTAAGTGACTTTGATATTGTCCGGATCGCCGTGCACTACATGCACGCGGTGTCCCAACCGCTCCACCAGGGAGGCATCATCCGTCCCCAGAAAGCCGGCCCGGGCAGCGGCCTCGTGCGCCTCCACCAGCAGCGAGTAGCGGAACACCTGCGGAGTCTGCACCAGCCACAGCCGGCCGCGCTCCAGGGTCGCGGTCACCACGTCCTCTTCCGCCACCTCTTTCACCGTATCCGATGCCGGGAGCGCGGCCACCACCGCCCCGCGTCTCGCCGCTGCCTCCAGACAGCGCCGGACCAACCCGAGCCGCAGGCAGGGCCGCGCCGCATCGTGAACCAGCACCAGGTCGCAATCCGGGCTGACCTCGGCCAGTCCGGCGCGCACCGAGGCCTGGCGGTGCTCCCCGCCGGCCACCACGCGCTCGCTCCGTCCGCCCCCGGCCCGGATCAGTGTCCGGCGCGCCCGCTCCACTTCCGCTGGCGCCACCACCAGCACGATCTCGTCAATCTCCGGGCAGGCGCGGATGGTCTCCAGGGAATGCCACGCCAGGGGTCTGCCCAGCAGGGAGACAAAGGCCTTGCTGGTCGGGCTCACACTCGCAGCGCAACCGGTCTCACCCGCGGGCCCGGTGGCAGACTGCAGGCGGCGCCCCAGCCCCGCGGCCGCAATCACCGCGCTCACCCGGCGCGAGGACCCGCAGAGAGGAGCAGGTGGAGAGTGGAGATTCGATGGCAAACGCCCCCCCTCTCCTGTCACCTTTCCCCCCCAAGGTCCGGTTCGGGCCGGGGTGGCGGCCCGGAGGTCCTAGCCACTCGCTACATCCGCCGGCGCCGACTCTCTGCTCTCTGCCGGCTGGCCGCGGAGGCGACCTCGGCTGCGCTCTCACCCGCGCTCCCGGGGTTGCCGAAGATCATCTTGCCGGCCACCGTCTGTAGCACACTGGTCACTATAATACGGAGCGTCTCCCCAATCCGGTCCTTGCCACGCTCCACCACCACCATGGTGCCATCATCCAGATAGGCCACCCCTTGGTCGGGCTCTTTGCCCTCGCGCACGATGGTCACGGTCAGCTCCTCCCCGGGCAGCACCACTGGCTTCACCGCGTTCGCCAGTTCGTTCACGTTCATTACCCGGATGCCCTGGAGCTGAGCCACCTTGTTCAGGTTGAAGTCGTTGGTGATGATGGCCGCCCCCAGCTCCTTCGCCAGCTGCACCAGCTTCGCATCCACGGGATCGCTGCTGCGGATGGGCGAGCTGTACTGGTCCACCACCGTCACCTCCAGCTCCCGCTCCTGCTGCATCTGGTTCAGGATGTCCAGCCCCCGCCGGCCCCGATTCCGCTTCAGCGTGTCAGAGGAGTCCGCGATCATGTGCAACTCCTCCAGCACGAACCCGGGCACGCAGATGGGTCCCTCCACGAAGCCCGCTCGCGCCACATCCGAGATCCGGCCGTCAATGATCACATTGGTGTCCAGCAGCTTGGGCTGCGCCTTCGGCTTCTCCTCCCCCCTCCCGGCCGACCCAGTCTGAGTGGCCAGGTTGGGGAAGAAGAAGTACAGCTCCTCTTTCATGCTGAGGGTGATGAACACCCCGAGGTAGACGGAGATCAACCCCACCAGGACGGTAAGCTGGGCCCCGAAATGCGGGATCCTCACCAGCAGCACGCCCAACAAGGCCGTCATCCCCAGTCCGATGAAGATCCCCAGGACTACCGCCGCTTTGTCCCGGCCCGGCATGCGCTGCAGGTTCGACAACACGTCCCGCGCCAGGGCCACCGCCTGGCGGTAGATGAAGCTGGCGGCCGTGAAGCCCACGATCAAGCCAAACACCGCGAACAGCACTTTGTAGGTGGGCTCGAAGTAGGTGAACGGCCGCCATTGCTCTCGGCCCGCGATGGGCTCAAGGTAGTAGACACTGGCCGCCAGCACGCACACCCAAGCGGAGAGCGCGCCCACCATCAAGCTGAGGATGAGACCAACGACTCTGGTAATCATCTCACCTGCCCGGCCGCAGCTGTGTGGCGGGTCCGCCCGCTCCGCGCGCCCCGCCACCTCCCACCACGGCCTCATTGACCTTTCGGTAGCATTCGCCGCCACCCCTGCACCCGAACGCACCACCTATGGGGCGGAGCGTGCCCCTGCCCGCCGCATCCCGGCCCTTATTTGACCCCATCAGCGCTCCCTTGGTCGCGCCCTCCCGCCTTGCGGCCAGCGGCCTGCGCCCCCCCCGGCCCAGCTCACAGGAAGGCCGCCTGGAAGGCGTCGTGTAGATGCTCCACCGGAACCACCTCCAGGCCTGCCCGGGACTCAGCCGAGGTGGGCCCGTCCGTGCCCGCCACCTGCCGGCCCTCGGCCTGGGGAACCAGGCAGCGCCGGAACCCGCGCCGCGCCAACTCCGAGAGCCGCCTCTCCAGCCTGGGCACCGCGCGAATCTCTCCGGTCAGCCCCACCTCGCCGAGGCAGGCCGTGTCCGGCCGGATGGCCTGGTCTTTCAGGCTGCTGGCAACGGCCAGTGCCAGCCCCAGGTCCGCCGCCGGCTCGGTCACGCGCACCCCGCCGGGCACATTCACGAACACGTCCGCGCTCGCCAGAGAGAGCCCGGCGCGCTTCTCCAGCACCGCCAGCATCAGGCAGGTCCGGTTGTAGTCCACTCCGGTGACACTGCGCCGCGGGCTGGCATAAGGTGAGGCCCCGCTCACCAGGGCCTGGATCTCTACCAGCAGAGGCCGGCTGCCTTCGAGCGCCGCCACTACGCTGGACCCCGGCACTCCCGCTCTCCGCTCCGCCAGCAAGGCGGCGCTGGCGTCTGGCACGCCCTCCATCCCCCGTTCCGTCATTTGGAACAGCCCCAACTCATCGATCGAGCCGAAGCGGTTCTTGGTGGACCGGAGGATGCGATAGCCCGAGTGACGATCTCCCTCCAGGGACAGCACCGTGTCCACCATGTGCTCCAGCAGCCTGGGCCCGGCCACCGCCCCTTCCTTCGTCACGTGGCCCACCAGAAACACCGCCACTCCCAGGTCCTTCGCCGCCCGCAGCAGCCGGGTGGCGCAGTCTCGCACCTGACTGACGCTGCCGGGGAGGGACTCGATATCAGGCGCATAGAGGGCCTGGATCGAGTCCACCACCAGCAACCCGGGAGCCATCCGTTCCACCTCGGCCACAATCGCCTCCACGTCGGTCTCCGCCAGAACCAGCAGGTCCGGCGAGACCGGCTCCACCCGGCGGGCGCGCAAGCCCACTTGCGCCAATGACTCCTCTCCGGTCACGTAGAGGCACTGCCCGTGGCCCTGGGCGAAGCTGTTCGCGCACTGCAGCAGCAGCGTGGATTTGCCTATCCCCGGGTCCCCGGCCAGCAACACCAGTGCCCCGGGGACCACGCCGCCTCCCAGCACGCGGTCCAGCTCTGACAGGCCGGTGGCGCGTCTGGCGGCGGGGGCGAGCTCGCGGACCTGCCCCGCGGCCGGAACCGGCCCTGCCGCCGCGATGGCGCCCCCCTGCCGGCGCGCCGCGGCGTGCCTGCGCCCAGAGGGAGCGCGCACTACCATCTCCACCAGGCTGTTCCACTCTCCGCAGGCGGAGCACTTGCCGTGCCACTGGCCGGCCTCGGCCCCACATTGTTGACAGAAGAACTTGGTCGGCATATCGCCCGGGCGCCCTCTGAACGCCCATGTCATCAAGTGCTCGGCATCGCTGTCTGCCGGCCCTTGGGGGGAACGCCGCCCGACAGGAGCGGCGGGTATCCACCGGTGGTGGATACCCGCCCTACAGGCCGTTAATTCAGGATCGCCCGTTACCAGACACCGCCCCCCTCGGCGAGGCCGCCCGAGGCCGGCACACTCAGTGGGCGAGAGAGGCCAGCGCCTCCGTGCGGCGGAAGATGATCTCCACCTGCTCAGGTGACCCTTCGGACCCGCCCGACCCCTGCAGCACGGCCTCGATGGTGTCGCCCTCGTGGAACTGGCCGTGCAGCAGGCACTCCGACAATGGGTCTTCGATGTGGCGCTGGATGGCTCGCCGCAGCGGTCGCGCCCCAAGGGTGCGGTCGAACCCTTCCCGCGCCAGGAAACTCTTCACTGCATCGTCCACCACCAGCCGCATGCCCTGCTCTGCTACCCGGTGCCCTACCCGGCCCAGCAGGAGGTCTACGATCCGGGTCACTTGCTCCTGGGTGAGGGCGTGGAACACGATCACCTCGTCCACCCGGTTGAGGAACTCGGGACGGAAGACCTGCTTGAGCTTCTCCAGCACCCCAGCCTTCATCCGCTCGTAGCGCTCCCGCTCCTCCCCCTCCACCTGCGCCGCGGTCGCGCCCTGGGCGGCCACCGACAATCCCATGCCCACGCCGGTGTCCACAGAGCTGGTCCCCACATTGCTGGTCATGATCAGCACCGCGTTGCGGAAATCCACCACGTGGGCCTGGGAATCGGTGAGCCGGCCGTCCTCCATCACCTGGAGCAGAATGTTGAACACCTCGGGATGGGCCTTCTCCACCTCGTCCAGCAGGATCACGCAGTAAGGGCGCCGCCGCACCGCCTCGGTGAGCTGGCCCCCCTCCTCATAGCCCACATATCCCGGGGGAGCGCCGATCAGCCGGGAGACGGTGTGTCGCTCCCGGTACTCGGACATGTCAATGCGGACCATGGCGTCTTCGTTATCGAACAGGAACTCGGCCAGCGCCCGCGCCAGCTCCGTCTTCCCCACCCCGGTGGGACCCAGGCACAGGAAGGAGCCGACTGGCCGGCGCGGGTCCTTGAGCCCGGCGCGCCCCCGGCGCACCGCCCGCGACACCGCCCGCACCGCTTCCTCCTGGCCCACGATCCGCTCGTGCAGCCGCTCCTCCATGTGCAGGAGCTTGTCGGTCTCTCCCTCGCCCAGCCTGCTGACAGGCACCCCCGTCCAGACCGAGACCACGTGGGAGATGTCCTCCTCCCTCACCACATTCGCGCCTCTGCCCGCTGGCGGCGCCAGTCCTCCTCCAGAGACATCAGCTCTTCCCGCAGGCGGTGCCGCTGATCGCGCAGCTGCACCCCGCGCTGGTAGTCGGCCTCATCCCGCTCCAACGGGCTGACGCTCACCACCTTCTGCAGCTCCCGGGAGACCGTGTCCAGCGCCTGGCGCAGCCGCTTCACTTCTTGCGGCGGCTCACTAATCTGCAGCCGCACGCGAGAGGCGGCCTCGTCCATCACGTCAATCGCCTTGTCGGGCAGGAAGCGATCGGTGATATAGCGAGAGGAGAGGCGAGCGGAGGCGAGCAAGGCGTCGTCATCTATCCGCACCCGGTGGTGGGCTTCATAGCGCGCCCGCAGGCCGCGCAGGATCTCCACCGTCTCCTCCACCGTGGGCTCTCCCACCATCACCGGCTGGAACCGACGCTCCAGGGCCGCATCCTTCTCCACGTACTTCCTGAACTCGGAGAGGGTGGTGGCGCCGATGCACTGCAGCTCACCTCGCGCCAGCGCCGGCTTCAGGATATTGGAGGCGTCAATCGCCCCCTCCGCCGCGCCCGCCCCGATCAGGGTGTGGAGCTCATCAATGAACAGGATGATCTCGCCTGCCGCCTTGCGGATCTCATCCGTCACCCGCTTCATCCGCTCCTCGAACTCGCCCCGGTACTTGGTCCCGGCCACCAGGCCCGCCAGGTCCAGGGCAATCACCCGCTTCTCGTGGAGCACCTCGGGTACATCCTTCTTCATGATCCGCTGCGCCAGGCCCTCGGCGATCGCGGTCTTGCCCACGCCGGGCTCGCCGATCAAGCAGGGGTTGTTCTTGGTGCGGCGGCTGAGGATCTGGATCACTCGTTGAATCTCCTGGTGGCGCCCGATCACCGGGTCCAGCTTGTCCTCTGTCGCCAGCTTCGTGAGGTCGCGGCCGAACGCGTCCAGCACCGGCGTGTTGGAGCGAGAGCGCCCGCTGGGGGCCACCGCGGTGCCGCCCAGCAGCTTGATCACCTCCCGACGCACCTGGTCCAGGTCAATGCCCAGCGCGCGCAGCACCCGCACCGCCGTGCTATCGGCCTCGCGGACCAGGCCCAGCAGCAGGTGCTCGGTGTCAACGAAATTGGGAAGGCCCAGCTTGGGGTTCAGCTCCCGGGCTTCGTCCAGCGCCAATTCCAGCACCCGGCGCGCCCCCGCGCTCCAACTGCGCGATCCCTGCCCCGGGGATCGTGCGTCCATGGTCTCCATCTGGCGCCGGATCTCGTTCTGGGCCCGGCCCAAGCTAACGCCGAGCCGCTCCAAGACCCGCGCCGCCACCCCATCTTGCTCCCGGATGAGGCCCAGCAGCACGTGCTCGGTGCCGACGGTGTTGCCCCGGAAGCGCCGCGCCTCCTCCTTGGCGTATTGAACGACGCGGATGGCAGGCGGTGTGAAGCGCTGCAAGATCTCTCCGTCCGCCACCTTAGCCTCCTTTCGGGGCCATCCCTGACGGCCCCGTCACACCCAACAACCTCATCCTTGGTACCCCGTTCGGCCCCGGCAGGCAGCCCGGGCGCCGCACCTCCTGGAGAGCTTCTCAACCTGACCGAGGAGCCCAGCGGTCTGAGTCCTGTGGCTCGCCGCGCGGGCAGCGGTTCGGCGCACCCCCAGCACCTCAGCTGACCGGCACGCTCTCAGTGACCGTCACCTCCTTGAAGCGAGCCATCAGCCGCTTGGTGATCGGACCCGGAAGGCCATCTCCGATCTCTCGGCCGTCCACCCGGACCACCGGCACGATCTCGGCTCCGGTCCCGGTCAAGAAGCACTCCTCCGCGGAGTAGACATCGTAGAGGGTCAGCAGTTCCTCTTTCAGCGGCAAGTCCATCTCCGCCGCCAGCTCGAAAACCACCTGCCGCGTTATCCCCTCCAGCAGCCCCGCGTACGCGGGCGGCGTCACCAGCCCCCCCGCCAGACGCACGAAGATGTTGTCCGCGGTGGCCTCTGTCACATACCCCTCCTGATTCAGCATCAGCCCCTCGTCGGCCCCGGCGCGGGCCACTTCGATCTTGGCCAGGATATTGTTGAGGTAGTTCAGGGATTTGATCTCGGGGTTCAGCGCGGAGGTCGGGGTGCGCCGGGTGACGCAGGAGATCACCTCGAGGCCGCGCTGGTAGACCTCCTGCGGATAGAGGGCGATGGTGTCCACGATCACCACCAGGGTGGCCGGCGTGTGGCAATTGCGCGGGTCCAGCCCCAGGTCACCCTCCCCCCGGCTCAGCACCACCCGGATGTAGCAGTCGCCCCCGCCCCGACGCCGCACCCCCTCCCGGATGAGAACCTTCAGCTCCTCCGGGCCCGCCGGTGGTTCGAGCAGAATCGCCTTCGCGCTGCGGAACAGCCGATCCACATGCTGGTCCAGTCGGAACACCCGGCCCTGGTAGGCACGAATCCCCTCGAACACCCCATCACCATAGAGGAATCCGCGGTCGAAGACCGCGACTGTCGCCTCCGACCGGGAGACGAAGCGTCCGTTCACATACACACATGGTTCCACTGTGGTAGACCGCGCCTCTATCGCCGGTATTATCTTACCATAATCCGCACCCCGTGACAACCGCTGCTCCGCATCACCCTGGCCAAGGGTTATGGTCGCTGGCCGTACATGGTAGGGACTAACGGCTGCTGCCGGGCTCGCGCCGAACCAGCGTGAGCTGCCTGCACCGGACGCGAGGTGCACACCCTCGAACAGGGGCCGCGGAGAGGCCGGGATTCGAACCCGGGACGGAACTTTTGGCCCCGTAACCGCTTAGCAGGCGGTTGCCTTCGACCACTCGGCCACCTCTCCGAGCCGCCGAGTGCTATGGTATCACATTCAGAGACCGCGAACAAGAAACGTGTAGGGCGGGCATTCCCATGCCCGTCGTCCCGGGATGGGCAGGGGACACGTGGCTAGGCCCTTCGGGCCGCCACCCCGGTCGCGTTGCGACCTAGGGGCTCCTGCCCTAGGCACTGACACTCCCCCGGGTGCGAGCTGCAACGCGCACCAGGCGACAGCCATCCCTCTCGCACAAGGGTGCCGCTCCCCCTCGTCGAATCCCCGGTCATGAGAAGACCCCTCATCGAGGAGGCGAACCGTGGATCTGTCCAGTCTCGCCGGACTGCCCATTGTTGACTGCCATACCCACTTCGGCGGAACCAACCTGGAAGCCATAGACGCGATGTTGGAGGCGGAGGCGAAGGCCGGCATAGAACAGGTGAGCATTGTCGTCACCAGCTTCCCTGGCCGCGCCAGCACGGACCCACTCGCCATTTTCGCCAAAGCCAGACACCCGGAGAGGGTGTATCACTTCGCGGGGCTGGACCAGTCTTTCCTGGCGAAGGACGTTGATCACCGGTGGACCCGTTCGCTGGCTGAGCAGGTGGAGCTCTACGCCGCGCTGGGGGCAGATGGCATCAAGATGATCAACGGCAAACCCAATACTCGCAAGGCCTCCGGCATCGCGCTCGACTCCGTGATCTATGATGACTACTTCGCCCGCCTCTGTGAAATGGGCTTCCCGGTGCTCTGGCATGTGAACGATCCCGAGGAGTTCTGGAACCCGGCGCAGGCGCCGGAGTGGGCGAAGGGGCCGGGGTGGCTGTACGACGACACCTTTCCCTCTAACGAGTCGCTCTACCAGGAGTGTGAGCGGGCCCTGGATAAGCACCCGAACCTGAAGGTCATCTTCGCTCACTTCTACTTCCTGTCCGACTTCCTCCCCCGGGCCGCCGCCTTCCTGGATCGCTATTCTCATGCTTACTTCGACCTCGCCCCGGGGATCGAGATGCTGCATAACTTCAGCAAGCGGCCCGAGGAGGCGCGAGCGTTCTTTCTCAAGTATCAGGATCGGATCATCTTCGGCACGGATTTCTCGCAGTCCCGGCTGATGCTCTCCCGCATCTGGGTGGTGCGGAACTTCCTGGAGACCGACGAGACCTTCCACGTGCCCACGGATGACAACCTCTTCTGGCCCGACCATCGCACCATGATCCGCGGCCTTGCCCTCCCGGAGGAGGTGCTGCGCAAGATCTATGCGGCGAACTTCCAGCGCCTGGTCCCGGCTCAACCCAAGGCCCTGAACCTGCCGCTGGTGATGGCCGAGCTTGACCGGCTCGCCGCCCTGTCCGACGCGCTAGGCGCCTCGCCTAACACGGCGCGGCGGGTGGCCGAGCGGCTGGCGGGCTAGCCCGCCGGGCCCGCGGCAGTGTCAGGGAACGCTGGCAGAAGGCGCGACAACGCCCGCCACACCAGTGGCGGGCGTTGTCGCCATCTTGGTCCAGACTCAATCGTGCACGATCAGCACTACCAGAATCAGCAGCAGGAGCACGGTTGTCGTGTCCCAGGACAGGGTGTTCGCACCTGCCGCCATCACGGCATTGAGGTCAGTCGCGATGGCGTGAACCTCCGCGTCCGTCAGCAGCGCGACGCGGCTGGCTGCCTGTTGCTGCGAGAGGCCAAAGCCCATCAGCTTGGCCTTGATCAGCTCGCGCTCGGTCGCCGCCGTGCTGCCATCCGCCTTCCCGGCCGTGGTGCACGCGGTCTGCGACGGCACCGGCGCGCCCCACGCCATTGGCGCCATCATCGCCAGCGCCAAGGCCACTACTAACACCATTGCCACTGTCCGTCTGCTCGCTGTCACCGCCAAAGCTCACCTCCTTTCAGAGCTCGGCCTCTGCGCCGAGCCACCGTCTGTAGTAGCCGCCAAACGATATTACCTCTTGTGCTTCGTTTAGTCCGCCAGCGCCGGAGCTGCCGTAGGCCAGGCTGGGAGCCTGGGCTACGGTGCCTGCTCGCCGGGCCACTTATCGCATCACCTCTGCTCCGCCTTCATCCGCCGGGCCGCGGCCTGCTGCTCCCCCGCCTCCGCCACTCTTCCCATCGCGCCGTACACCGCCGCCAGGTGCTCGTGGATCGCGAGGCGGAGAGCTGGCTCCTGAGAGGTGGAGTCCCTCAGCGCCGCCTCCAGCGCGGCGGCGGCCCCGGTCTCGCTGCCCTGCAGATGATAGAGCCATCCCAGCGTGTCCAGCCCGTAAGCGCGGTGAGGCCCCGGTGCCTGCACCAAAGGTGTCAGTCGGGCTGCCGCCTCCTCCAGATGCACCCCTTTCTCTCCGCACAGATCGGCGAAGTTGTTCGCCGCGTCGAAGCTCGCGGGATCCGCGTTCATCGCCTGCCGGTACCGGGACAGTGCCTCCTCAGCCTTCCCTTGCTGGCGCAGCACATTGCCCAGGTTTACATAGGCCGGCGCGAATCTCGGGTTCCGCCAGATGGCGTGCTGGTACGCCCAGGTCGCCCGGTCGAGCCGCCCTTCCCGCTCATATAGGACACCCAGGTCGTTGAGTTGTTCCGCGCCCAGCCCGGCCACCAGGCGCTCCGCCTCGGCCCGACTGGGTTCGCGGTCCAGCCGCTCCCGGTAGGCGCGCAGCGCCGCGCCCAGGTCTACCTGCACTCCTCGCTTATCGGTCTGGCACCCGGCCAGCAGCGCGGCCAGCGCCAGCAGAGAGAGGGTGCTGATCGCTCTCACGCTCACCTTCAGAGGCCCGTCCTTTGCCTTCCACCACCATCATCCAGCGCCCGCACTCCTGCCAGTCTCTCTCGAACCCGGCCCCGGAGGCGGCGTGCTCTTTGCCACTCCCGTCGTCGAGAAGCCAGATCCGGCGGGAGTCATCATAGCCGCGAACGACCACAAAATGGTTGCGGTCCGCCAGCCGCCCATGCCGCCGCACCAGGCAGATCACCGGGCGGTTCCGCACCAGGGCCCGCTTCACCTCGGGTGCGCTGCCGCGGCCCGCCCACACCTCCAGGCCCCTCTTCCTCGCCCACAGCAGCAGGTCGAGGTTCAGCGTGCCGCGGTAGCCGGGCAGGTAGATGTCCCTGGCGATCTCGGCGGCGGCGGCCTTCTCGCCGTGGAACTGGAGGACCGCGGCCAGCGCGGCGGGGCCGCACCAGTTGCTGTGGGGCTCTGCCAAGGGAACCCCGGAGACGTAGTGGCTGGACGCGAGGGCCTCGAGGCGGGGTGGAGCAGACCGGCCCCCACGGACCAGGCCCAGCGCCATCGCCATCCCCAGCGCCCACGTCAGCTCTACGACCATCCCCACTCGCCCCTCCCCGGCGGGGCAGGCGCGAAACCTGCCCCTGCCGCCTGGTTCAACCGCGCCGGAAGCGGCGCGTCATCTCGGCCCGACTGATTCCTCGCAGTTGCAGTCCCATCACCAGCGCCCCGGCGCAGATGAGCGCTGCCGCCAGTCCGATTCTGCCTGAACTCCTAAGCGCCGGCGGCCTGGCGGGGCTCGAAATCCCGGCACTGGGCGCGGGCAGCAGCCCGGGCTCTCTCCGCAGCCGCGCCAACACCCGTTCGCGGCGTTCCCAACTATCGGTCAGCAGGAGGTAGCGGGCGCTAGCTATCGCTCCTGGAGAGTGGAATGCCTCCCGGGAGGCTGGCGCGTCCTCGATCAGGAGAGAGCTATCGAAGATCGGCCCCAAGCGCCGCAGCAGCGCCACCACCTGCACACTGACGCCATCTAGCCTCAGCAGCCCCAACCCGGCCCCAGTGGCCCCTCCTGCCGCCGCCCTGGGGAGGACGGTCCCTCGGTGATTGCTTCTTGTCTCCGCCTCTCGGGACACCCGGCCCAGCTCCTCATCCGCGGAGGTGAGCAGTGTGGAGAGATGAGGGACTAGGAGCGCACGCACGGCCTGGCCTCGCTGGCCGGTGCTTGTCGCTGGCCCTCCCTCCCTGGGGGGGAGAGTGATTGCCACCGCTGCTACTGCCCCGAGGGCCTTCAGTCCCTGGGACATCCCGCTGTGGGAGAGCGGGCGCGGGTCGGCGATCTCGATGGCGTACTGGAGGCGGCCGCCATCGCGCGGCAGCAGGCCCCACCCCAGCGCCCCCACTGTCACCCCAGCCACCACCAGGAGCAGACCCAGCATGTGGTCAGTTCGCGATCCTGGCCGCCCCGTCCCGTGGCCTGCTCTCATTCACCCACCTGCATCCTCGAGCCGGGCTGGCCGCTGGGAACGGTGACTCCGGCCGCCTGAGCCTCGGCGGCAGCCTGTTGCACCATCAACTGGGTCGAAGGATAGCGCGTGTCCGATCGGTTCCATCTGCTGAAGGCCTCGAGCATCTTCCTCAGGCTAACCTGCGCTTCCCTACTCTGTTTCCTCTTAAGGTCGATCCGGAGCAGGCTCGCCAGGGCCGCCACATTCGTGGGCTGGTCCCGGAGCGCGCGCTCCAGCAACCGCTGCGGCTCCTCCAAAGGCCACCTATGCTCCAGCGCCAGGTTGCCCAGACGGGCTGCCGCGGTGGCGAAATCCGGCGCCAGCTTCAGCGCATGCCCGAAAGCCTGGGCCGCGCCCGCGGCATCGCCCGCCTGTTCCGCGGCATTGCCCACGAAGAACCACGCGTCCGCATCCCGGGGATCGGCCTCCACCGCCCGCTCAAACGCGGCTCGCGCTTCCGGGAAGCGCTGCTGCTGGGAGTACGACTGACCCAGGTAGAGCCAGTCGCGATTGGCCCCATGAGCGCGCGCCACGCCGTAGAGATCCGCGTTCAGCAGGGCCGCGAATCCCGCCAGCGCCACCAGGCTCAGGCCCATCGCGCCCCACCGCTGTCTCTGGGCCAGGCGCACCAGCTCCGCCACGCCGACCCCGGCCAGCAGACACAGCGCGGGCACTGCGGTCATCCGATAGCGGCCGCACACGAAGAACGCGATCACCGCCACCATTTGAGTGGCGACGAACAGGGTGAGCGTCCAAGCGCCTCTGCTCCGCCATCCCCCCAGCGCGATGCCCAACAGGCTGAGCGGGCCGATGATGGCGAAGCTGAAAGGCATGGCCCGCAGCAGTGAGCTATGAGCGCGTCCCCAATCATGGCTGAGGTTGTTCGGAATCTCGTAGCTCGCCCAGTACAGATACGCCTTCTTCGCCAGCAGCGCGAGTGCCTGGCCGGGCTCCTTGCGCCAGAAAGCCAGGCCCCTGCCCAGCCAGTACCTGTCTTGCTGCTGATAGTTACGCGCGCCGGCTGCCATCTGCTCGTACCAGGTGCGCTCCCAGGCCATCCCGGAGGGGATGGGGGAGTAACCGTCGGCCTGGGGATTGTTCCCGGTGTAGAAGTTGATCCCACCATTGTTGGAGATGGGGATGAGGGTACCGGTGATAATGGCATTGCGCATGGTGATAGGGATGATCGGAAGCACGACCCCTACCACGAACACCAGCCCCAGCCGCCTCAACTCCTCCCGCGGCAGCGAGGCCCGCAGCCAGGCCGCCAGCAGCGCCAGGCCCAGCACTGCCAACAGCAGGAGGTTGCCCCGCGTCAGCCCCAACAGGCCCAGCAGCAGGCCCGTGCCAAACCACCTGGCCCCGCTGGGGCGGTCCAAGCTGCCCAGCAGCGCCAGCAGGAAGCCGGTCGCCAAGAGGGTGGCGAGCGCGGTGTCCAGCAGCTCGCCCTCCCCGAAAATGCCCGGGCCATAGAAGGCCAGCAGCAGCCCGCCCACCAGGCCCATGGCAGTCCCGAACACTCGCCGGCCTATCACATAGGTCAGCCCGCAGGTCACCGCGCCCATCACCAGTTGCAGCAGCCGGGCGGCGAACAGGCTGGGCTCTCCGGTGCCGACCGCCAGCTTGGCCATGACCAGGAAGTAGGCATACAGCGGAGGCTTCGCCATCACCTCGTTGTTGCCGATGCCCAGAGTCTGCAGCAGGATCTCGGCCCAAGCGTTCTGCGTGCGCGAGTCCAGGATGGGGTAGTAGAAGAACGGCCAATGGTAGATCTGGGCCAGGTAGATCGCGCGCGGCACGAGCGCGATGGCCACCAGGGCCCAGAGGTGGAAGCGCCAGTCCTTCACCAGCCGGCCCAGCCGTGAGCCCTCCGCTGCCGCCACTGGCTTTGCTTCGGCCGGAATCTGCGATTCAGCCACGCCACCACTCCTCCCCCTCCGCAGCACAGGCTCCCAGCCTGTCCGCCGAGCCTCCCGCGCCTGTCGGCGCGCTGCTCTGCCTACCAGATTCACTCCCAAGATGCTCGTTTCCTGCGCCCGCCCACGGGAGCGCTTCCGCCCAAGCTCCCGGCCGCTGCGAAGAGGAGGAGATAGGCCATTCGCGGAACGCTGGTGAGACATTCGGCGTGCGCCGGAGGCGCACGCGAGCGAGCGCCCCTTCTGGGAGGAAGCTGCGGCGAAGCCGCAGGGCTGGTCGAGCGACATGATTCTCCTCACTGGAGGCACCGGTTTCGTCGGACGTCACCTGCTCGCGCGCATGGTGGAGGCTGGGGAGCAGGTGCGCGTGTTGGCGCGCACCCGCGTTGATCTCCCGGGCGCCGAGTTCTGTCCCGGCGACGTCAGGGACCTGGCCGCAGTGGCCGCCGCCGCGCGCGACTGCCAGGTGGTGATCCATCTCGTTGGCATCATCCGCGAGCGCGGCGGGGCCAGCTACCACCGCCTGCACGTCGGAGGAACGCGGACCGTCGTCCAGGCTTGCCAGGAAGCAGGCGTGGGACGGCTTCTCCATATGAGCGCGCTGGGCGCTGGTCCCAACGTCCACAGCCGCTATCATCGCACCAAGTGGGAGGCGGAGGAGCTGGTGCGCGCCTCAGGCCTGGCCGCCACCATCTTCCGGCCCTCTGTCATCTTCGGCCAGGGCGGCGCCTTCCTGCCAGAGCTGCGCAAGCTGCTGCACCGGGGCCCGGTCATCCCCATCGTCGGCAACGGCCTGTCTCTGCTGCAGCCGATATGGGTCGAGGACGTGATCTCGTGCTTCGCCGGCGCGCTGGGGAAGCCGGAGACGGCGGGACAGCTCTACGAGCTAGGGGGACCCGAGGCACTTGGCTTCGAGGAACTGATTGACCTGCTCGCCCGACAGGAAGGGACCTCCAGGCCCAAAGTCCACCTCCCGGTGGTCTTGATGCGACCTGTTGTCTCCCTCCTGGGCCGGCTCTTGCCGAACTTCCCCCTCACCTCCGACCAGCTCACCATGCTGCTCGACGACAACATCTGCGATATCACCAAGATGCGAGAGACCTTCGGGGTCGAGCCCGCGCCGCTGCGAGAGCACCTGAACGATTGAGCAGGGCGGGATCAGCCGACCACGCGCTGCACGCCCTATGTCCGGTCACCTCCCAGGCCAATACGCCACGCAGGGGTCTCGGATTCTGCCAGGCCCGGCCTTTGGGTAGGCGGCAGAGGCCGAAGCTCGCGCATGCTTCGCCCTGACCCCGGAGCCCGCGGCTTCCTCCCACCATGTCCCGATGCCATGGCAGGACTGTGCCGGTTGTTCCGCAGAAGACAGCGGTGGTGAGCGGCGCGCGACAGCGCGCAGCATTCCCAAGTGACACTTCCCTGGAGGCATCACGGTGAGTGAACTGCAGCCGGCCGATCCGAAGACCTATGGCCACGACCTGAAGGGCGAGCAGCTTGAGGAGCTGGCGGTCAACATCATCCGCGGGCTGGCCATGGATGCCACCCAGAAGGCCAAGTCCGGCCACCCCGGCATGCCCATGGGCATGGCCGATGCCGCCTTCGTGTTGTGGACCAAGTTCCTGCGCGTGGCCCCCTCCGACCCCCGCTGGCCGGACCGGGACCGGTTCGTGCTCTCGGCCGGCCATGGCTCCATGCTGCTCTACTCGCTGCTGCACCTGATGGGCTACCCGATTAGCCTCGATGACCTGAAGCAGTTCCGGCAATGGGGCAGCGTCACCCCCGGCCACCCGGAGTACCACCCCGACCTGGGTGTCGAGACCACCACGGGCCCCCTGGGCCAGGGGTTCGCCAATGGTGTTGGCATGGCCCTGGCCGAGCGCATGCTGGCCGCCACCTTCAACCGAGATGGCGAGGTGGTGATGGACCATCACACCTATGGCATCGTCAGCGACGGCGACCTGATGGAGGGGATTGCCTCAGAAGCCGCCTCCCTGGCCGGGCACCTGGGCCTGGGCCGGTTGATCTATCTCTACGACGACAACCACATCAGCATCGAGGGCGACACCGAGCTGGCCTTCACCGAGGACGTAGAGGGCCGGTTTCTGGCCTATCACTGGCACGTGCAGCGGGTCAATGGGCATGATCGCAAGGCGGTGGAAGCGGCGATCGCAGCCGCGCTGGAGGAGGACGCCCGACCCAGCCTCATCATCTGCCGCACCCACATCGGCAAGGGCAGCCCCAACAAGCAGGACACCGCGGCCGCCCACGGCGAGCCCCTGGGGGAAGACGAGGTCAGGCTTACTAAGCAAGCGCTGGATCTGCCTCTGGAGCCGACCTTCTTCATCCCCCAGGTGGTGCGCGACATCTTCGCCCGACGGCGGACCGAGATGGACGGGATGGCCCGCGCCTGGAGAGAGCACTTCGCGGCCTGGCAGAGGGCGCACCCCGACCTGGCCGCCCGCTGGGAGGCGCAGATGAGCCGAACGATTCCGTCCGGGCTGGCCGATCGGCTGCCGAGGTTCCAGCCCGGAAAGGAGGTCGCCACCCGCAGCGCCTCCGCGGAAGTGATCCAGGTGCTGAGCGCGGAACTGCCAGGCCTGGTGGGGGGAGCGGCAGACCTGGCGCCTTCCACCAGGACGCTGATCAGCAAGTCCACCGACATCGCGCGGGGGCGCTATCAGGGGCGCAACCTCCGCTTCGGCGTGCGCGAGCATGCCATGGGCGGGATGGTGAATGGGATCAGCTTGCACGGAGGCTTCATCCCCTATGGCGCCACCTTCCTCATCTTCTCGGACTACATGCGCCCCTCCATTCGCCTCGCCGCTATCATGCGCCAGCCAGTCATCTACGTCTTCACCCACGACAGCGTTTTCTTGGGGGAGGACGGACCCACCCATGAGCCCATCGAGCATCTGGCCGCGCTTCGCGCCATCCCCCACCTGACCGTGATCCGGCCCGCCGACGCCGCCGAGACCGCGGTGGCCTGGATGGCGGCCGTGGAGCGAAAGGACGGCCCCACCGCGCTCATCCTCACCCGGCAGAACCTGCCTGTGCTGGATCGCGCCGAGCTGGCGCCGGCCGAGCTTCTGCTCCGCGGTGGGTATATACTGCGTGATGCCGCGGACCCCGAGCTGATCCTGATCGCCTCTGGCTCGGAGGTGTACGTCGCACTGGGCGCGGCCCGGCTGCTGGAGCAAGAGGGCCGCCGAGTGCGAGTGGTCAACCTGGCAAGCCGGGAGCTGTTTGAGGAGCAACCGAAGGACTACCGCAAGTCGGTGCTCCCGCCCTCGCTGCCGCGGCGCCTGGCGGTGGAGGCCGCGGCCAGCTTCGGCTGGGAGCGCTACCTGGGAGACCAGGGAGAGATGCATGGCATTGACGAGTTCGGCCACTCCGCGCCCTGGAAGGTGATTGCGGACAAGCTGGGCTTCACCGCCGAGGCCATTGCAGCCCAAGCGCGCCGCATGCTGGGCCGGGCCTGAGCGGGCAACAACCGGCGGGCATGCTCACCCGCCTTGGATAGCGGTAACAGCCCACATGATACTGCCTCTCGTCTGGGCCTTGCTGGCGGCGCTGGCGCTCGTGCTCTCCTGGGTGACAGGTGCGCCCGGCTTCGCCTGGGTCGGCTACCTGATGCTGGCGCTACTGGTGTTCGGAGTGGTGGCGGCGCGGCTGGGGGAACGGGGGCTGACCGCGTCCCGGCGGCTCTCCGCCGACCGCATGTCGCTCGGCGGCCAGATAGAGGTGGAGGTACAGGTCGAGAACCGCAGCCGCCTCCCCGCGCTCTGGGTGGCGGCCGCCGAGACTCTGCCCGCGGGGCTAGCGATGACCGGGGTGCGGGGGCGGGTGGGGCCGCTGGCCGGCGGGGCGCGGTTCCACTTCCGCTACACCCTGCAGGGCGGCCGGCGCGGCTACTACCAGATCGGACCGACCGTGCTGAGGACTGGCGATCTCTTCGGATTGTCCCAGCGCGAGCATCCTGCCGGGCCGCCCTCCGGGCTGATCGTCTTCCCCGGAATCGTGGCCATCCGGCACGGCCAGCTCCCCTCGCGGCGGGTGAGCACCGACGTGCGAGCCCGGCACCGCGTGTTCGAGGACCCAGTGCAGGTGATCGGCATCCGGCCCTATCAGCACTCGGACGGATTGCGGCGCATCCACTGGCGCGCCAGCGCTCATACCGGCCAACTCCAGTCCAAGCTCTTCGAGCCCTTCGCTCAGATCGAGACTGCCATCGCGCTCAGCCTGCGCCGCTCGGACTACCCGGCCCACCCCGTGGAAGCGGAGGAGACGGCCGAGCTGGCGATAGTCACGGCCGCCTCCGTTGCCTACCACGTGCTCGACCGGAGGCAGCGCACCGGGCTGCTGGCGGTGGGGCGCGACCCGATCACCCCGGGGATGGATGCTCCTCTGCGACTGCGCCCGGCGCGGGGCCGGGAGCAGCTGGCTGCCATTCTCTCCACCCTAGGGCGCATCTCCCTGGGCCCGGCCGGGTCCCTGGCCGCGACGCTTCAGCGGGAACGACAGCAACTCGCCTGGGGCTCGCTGCTAGTGGTGATCACGCCCTCCGTGGACGACGACTTGTTGCGGGCGGCACTCACCTTGCGCCGTACCGGCTTCGATGTCAGCTTCGTACTGGTGGGAAGAGCCCCCCGGCAGGCCTCCACGCAAGCTGGCCTGGAGGCGATGGGGATCAGCGCCACCCGCGTCAGGTCGGAGGTGGACATCCGTGGGCTTGGGCTTTGATAGCCCCCGCGCGAGCGCGGGTCCGCATCGAGCTGTGGTCGTGGGCCTCCTGGCTGGTGCTCTGCATCATCTCCTATCCCGCCGTGGCCGCGGCCCGGGTGGCGCCCTGGGCCGGGCTGATCGGGGGCCTCTCGGCAGGGGCCTTCCTCGTCGCCACCGCGGGGTTGGGGTACGCCGGGCACCGCGCCCTGGAGCGATGGCCGCGGGCGGTGCTGATCGCGCTGGCGGCGGCCGCGGCCGTGGTTTCGGCGGCCGTGTTCGGGGACGATGCCGACTGGCCAGTCGCGCTGCTGCTGGCCGCCGCCGCGTGGGCGGAGATCGTCTTCACCTGGTACTTCCTCCCCGCCATCGTGCGGGAGGCGGAGACCTCCGGCGCGCGCTCTCGCTCGAGGCTGCAGCTCCTCCCCGCCGCCGGCCGCGGCGCCGTAGGAGCGGCGCCGGCCTTGGGTCTGGCGCTCCTGCTGGGCCTGCTCTTGCTCGGCCTGGGATCAGTCTGGCGAAGAGGAGAAGCGTGGGCGCCGGACCCAACGCCCTGGTTGGTCCTCCTCATCCTGCTCGCTCTGGGCCTCATGTTCGTCGAGCGCATGACCTTCTTCGAACGCTCCGCCCGGGAGGGAAACCTGATCGTGCCGGTGGGCGCGTTTCGGCGCTGGGTGAGCGCTGGGCTGTTGCTGCTGGCGGCGGCCGCGCTCCTCGCCCTGGCCGCGCCCTGGAAGAGTGGCCCGGAGCTGGCCCGACTCCGCAGGGCGGGCAGCGCGCTCGCACCCGCGGCGCCGGCAGGACCAGGCCATGCGCTGGCCGGAGGCCAGACAGCCGCGGGCGCAGTGGCGGCCGCGGTTCGTGAGCTGCCCGCGGGGGCGCCTCATCGCCTCGCTCTCTTGCTGCTCCTGCTCCTGGTGCTCGCCGCCCTGATTCTGATCTGGGGCTTCTCGCGCACCCGGGCCGCGCGGTGGTTCCTGGCTGTCATCGGTGCCGCGCTCGCTCCCATTCTGCCAGCTTGCAAGCGGTTCCTGGCTGCCCTCTGGCGCTGGCTCTTCCCCGCGACAGAGCAGCCGGTGCCGATGCCAGGGCCTGCCCCCGATGACACGGCCGACCCGTTCCGCGATGTCTTCGATGACCCCGAATCGCTGAGACTGCTCTCCCCTCGCGAAGTGCTGATCCGCACCTATCATCTGCTGCTCAACTTCGCCGAGATGCTGGGCCATGGCCGGACGATCGGGCAGACGCCATTCGAATACGCGCTGGCGCTGGAGCGGGCCGCGCCGCAGGCCAGGGACGCGGTGCGGGCGCTGACCTGGGGATACGCGGGGGCGATGTATGCAGAGAGGGGCACTGCCCTGCTTGACCCCAGTGCCGTACGGCTGGCCTGGCGCCAGCTCGCAGACGCGCTCAAAGCGGATCTGACGCCCGAGGATTTCTCCCTGCGCCGCCGCGCCTATCTCGCCGCGCGGAAGCTGGAAGGAAGATAAGGGCTCAAGCGTTCATCCGCCAGATGGCGAAGTTGAGCCCGGCGGCGAAGCTGACCCAAAGCAGGTAGGGCAGAAGCAGCACGCCGCCTAGTGGGGTCACGCGCCAGAAGCTGGCCAGAGTGGCCAGAAGAGCCAGCCAGAGCACGATGATCTCGGCGAAGGCAAGCCCAGGCCGATGCAGCCCGAAGAAGATGCCTGACCAGGCCACATTCAGGACAAGCTGGGCCAGGAACAGGCCGAGGGGTAAGCCGGAGGCGACGATCCCGGCCCTACGCCAGACCAACCAGGCCGAGACTCCCATCAGCAGGTAGAGCAGCGACCACACCGGGCCGAAGACCCAGTTCGGTGGCGTCCAGGCCGGTTTGCTGAGCCGCGCGTACCACTCGGGGATGGAGGGCGCGGTGAAATGCGACCCGGCTCCGGCCGCGCCGAAGCAGATCGCCACCCAGATTAGCAGGCCAATGACGGAACGCAGGGCCTTTTCCCCTCACCTCGGTACCACAACCCGCCGGACGGACGGAGCATCGAGCCACCCCCTGTTCCACAGGCCCAACCCGCAGGCGCGCGGGGGTATGTCCGCCCTACAGGACCAACCTCGCTATTTGAGGTCCGCGGTCAGCGGCACAAAAGTGTAGCCGCGGGCCTTGATGCCCTGCACCAGCTCTTGCAGATAGGGCAGATCGTAGAAGGGGTGGAAGTAGAAGCCCGCCCATCCATCGCGCACCGCCAGGTTCTTGTCGGCGGCGCGCAGGTGTGCGGCCATTGTGCGTGGGCCGGGTTCCGGCGACCCGCTCTTCGCGATCACACCGCCCTACGGGCTTTTCCGGCTGATGCGCTGGGCATGAGCTACCGCCTGGACTAAAGTCTCAGGTTCGATCCCCGCGTAGGCCTCGCCGCCCACCCCGAAAATGTAGCCTCCCCCCGGCGCCCCGATCGCCACCGCCCGCTCGACCACCGGCCGCGCGGTCTCGAAATCACGGTAGAGATCTTTGCAGTTGACGCCTCCCATCATCACTGTCTTGCCGGCCAGGGCCCGCTTCGCGGCGGCGATGTCGCTGAAACCGCCGATGTCCATCTCGGTCAGGTGCAGCTCATCCGCGTAGAGCGCGAAGAGGTGATCGTTGGGCCCGTCGGCGTGCAGGTAGCGCCCCTTGTGACCATATCTCTCGTAGATGGCGCGGTTGTAGGGAAGCACCATCTTCCGGTACATGTCTTCCGAGACGAAGGCGGAGTGATCATCGCATAGGCCGATGGAGGTGCGCGGGCGACCATTGATTCGATCCTGGTACTCGGCCACCCGGAAGAAGGTCTCCAGCAGCTTATCGAAGAGCTGTCTGACCACCTCCGGGCAATCGTACATCCACTGGTAGATGCGCTCCGGCCCGGCGAGCGCGCAGGCCGCGGAGAGCGGAGGATGAATGCCGAAGCCGCCGGAGACCGGGACCTGAATCTCCCGCCGCTTGGCGATCTCGCGCATCTTCTCCAGCTCGCCATAGACCCACTGCACCCCCGGGTTCGTGGCGGGGTCGGGGATGGCGAGCTTCTCCACCTCAGCGGGATCCTTGAGCAGGTGTTTGCTCCAGGGTGAAGTGCCGCTGGGCCGCACGATCTCGGCCCCGAAGAGCAGACCTTCAGCGATGGGCCCGAAGTCCAGACCCAGCCCGAAGTAAGTGCGATCGTCTCCCAGCTCCTGCCAGGCCCACTGCTCGCCGCGGAGCTGGACCTCGATATTCAGCTCCCGGTCCTGCATGTACTCGGCGATGTCGTAGCCGAAGAGGGAGCAGTAGAAGCTGCCGCCGACCGCGATCTCGACTGGGACCTGGTCGCTCTCCTCGAACCTGCGAGCGGCCGCCAGCCTCCGCTCAGACTGCGCGATCCGGTCCCGATAGCGCTCGTAGTCGAAGGTGAAGGGCATGTGCGCTTCTCCGGGAGAGCCTTTCGGCATCGCGGGGTAGTTCACCTAGCAGGAGAGAGCCGCGCCAGCCGCGCAGGTCATCCCTGGCGACCAGTAGCATGTTGGGCAGGAGCTTGCCTCCTGCCCAACCGGCCCTCCACCGATAGACGCCGATGGACACCGATGGGGTCCCTGTAGGGCGGGTATCCGCCCGCCGGTCCTGCGAAGCCTTGGCGGAGCAGGAAGGCGGATACCCGCCGGCCGTTTCATCCGCGTCCATCTGTGTTCATCTGTGGCAATAGCCTGTGCCGCGATAACCCCGCCGCCCGGCTCACATCACCAGCCCAAACGCCCTCGCGATATACACGGCCATCTGGTCCCGCGTCACCTGCTCATCCGGCCTGTAGGTGCCATCGTCATACCCGTGCACCACGCCGTTGTCCACGCAGGCTTTGACCGCCGTGCCCGACCAGAAGCCGGCAGGCACATCAGAGAAAAGTTGGGGCGCGGCGGCCATGTCATCGCCGATCTCTACCCAGCCCTGAGAGCGGGCCACGAACACGGCCATCTGCCCGCGATCCACTACCACTTCCGGTCGGTAGTGCGTCGGGTCGTAGCCCTCCACCACACCGTGTCCCACGGCATACTCCACATACCTGTAGGCCCAGTGATCCGTGCCCACATCATCGAAGGTCGCCTCCGCGGGGCCGCTCGGGACATGCTCATCTCCGCCGGCGAGAGCGCGGGCTATGTACACCGCCATCTGATCGCGAGTGACGGAGAGACCGGGCTGATAGCTACCATCGGGATAACCGGCGACGATCCCGGCCGCGAAGCAAACCTCAATCTGCTCGTAGGCCCAGAAGCCTGGAGCCACATCAGCGAAAGTGAGGCGAACGAGAATGGACGATCTGGCTATTGCCCATATCGGCCACCCAGCAGGAGCCATCGGTGGGGTCGACGGACACGGAGTACGGGAAGTCGAACCCCCCTCCCCGCCACAGCTCCGCGCCTTCCGCCGACAGATGCACCACCTGGCTGTTGTCGGTGTCGGCTACCCAGCAGGAGCCGTCGGCGGAGTTCACAGAGACGGAGCCGGGTACGTTTGCGCGACTTCCGCTGTTGAAGAAACTCCCTCCTCGCCAGAGCTGGTCCCCGTTCGCCCCCAGGTGAACCACCTGGTTGTTCTTAGTGTCGGCCACCCAACAAGAGCCATCGGCGGGGTTCACGGAGACAGACGCAGGGCAGTAGAAGCCCCCTTCCCGCCGGAGCTCTGCGCCGTCTGCCCCCAAGTGCACCACCTGATTGACGCCGGTGTCGGCCACCCAACAGGAGCCGTCAGCCGGGTTCGCTGAGACGGACTCAGGATAAAGGAAACCCCCTCCCATCCAGAGCCGAGTGCCGTCTGTCCCCAGATGTGCCACGGACATGCTGGCCACCCAGCAGGAGCCGTCGCTGGGATTGACTGAGACGGCCAGGGGCAATCCACCACCGCTTCCTCCAATCCCTCCCCACCATCCACGCCAAAGTTCGGTGCCGTCGGGCCCCACATTCACCACCTGGCCGCCATTGGTGGCAGCCACCCAGCAGGAGCCATCGCTGGGGTTCACAGAGACGGAGTCGGGACCGTGGAAGCCCGTCCCGCGCCACAGCTGGGTGCCATCTGACCCTAAGTGCACGACCTGGCTGTTACCGGAATCGGCCACCCAGCAGGAGCCATCGCTGGAGTTTGCCGAGACGGACCGGGGGTTGCGGAAGCCCACTCCCCGCCACTGCTCCCCTCCGTTTGCCGCCAAGTGCACCACCCGGCCGCTGTCACACTCCGCCACCCAGCAGGAGCCATCCGCGGGGTTCACGGAGACAGAATAGGCCCATCCGAACCCCCCGCCCCGCCACAGTTCCCCTCCGCTGGCCGACAGGTGCACCACCTCGCTGTTGTAGTAGTTGTCCGTGTCCACCACCCAGCAGGAGCCGTCTGTGGGGTTTACCGAGATGCCATAGGGGCCCCGGAACCCGTTGCTCTGGGTGAGGATGGTCCCGTCCTGCGCCAGGTGCATGACCCTTGTGGTGCCCGTCGCTGCCCAGACCGAGCCATCCGTCGGGTTCACCGACAGGGACGAGGGCCTTCCAAAGGGGCTGCGCCAGGCCTCGACCACGGTCTCGCCCGCGGCCAAGGGAAGAGATGCCGAAAGCAGCAACAGGAGGGTGCACGCGGCCAGGGGGCAGGAGCAAGCTCCCGCCCAACGGATACCCGACTGAGCACTCATCTGGTGCCCCCTCTTGGAGGCGAAGTGCGACGAGCATCTCTCGCCGCCAGGCTCAGAACGGTGACTCAGGAGGGTGAGGCACTGGTTCGGCGGGGGAAGACGGCGCTCCTCTCGGAGACAGCCGTGGAACCACGAAGACAAAGGGGAACAGAAAACGGCGGGATTCTTCGCTGCGCTCAGAATGACAACAACGCCTCCTACTTGCTGATCCGCACCCGCCGTTTCGGCTCCACGCCGACGCTCTCCGAGCGCAGCTCGTACTGGCCCGCGAGCTGGTGCTGGAGACGGCGCAGGTGAGAGGACTGCGGGGTCAGCTCGATCGGCTTCGAGGTCAGCAGCACCTGCTCGGCTGCGGCCTGCGCCTCCTGCAAGGCCCGCTCCTCCGCGCTCACCCGGCTGAGGCGGAAGATCTCCCGCAGCGCCCCCAGGATCTGATGATAGGTATTCGATCGCACCATATGAACCGGCACCCGCTGGCTGGCCGCCTCCTGGAACTTGCCCGGATCCCGTCGCGAGTGAGCCTTCAGAGTAAGGATGGCGTCGGCCTGATCGGAGTGCTTCACCACCTGGGCGCGCAGGCCCAGGTCGGCCAGCGCCTTCTCCAGCTTGTTGCGGCTGATGCCATAGAGGAAGATCCGCAGCAGGCGCTGGCCATAGCCGGTTGCGCTGGGCTCGGAGACCTCGAAGGGCGTGGCCGCGTACTCCTCAAAGGTCTCCACCTGCTGTGGGGGGATAACCTCGAACTCGCCGTCAGGCTGGCGGATGCGGATCTCGGGCGCCGTGGCCAGACCCCGCAACGACCGATCCACCACCTCCGCCACGTCGTGGTGAATGGCCAGCTTGTTGATCTCGGCGATCTCGACCACGATGTCGAAGGTGGGAGGGGCCTTGCGCTCCAGCACCGTCTTCTGAGTCCCGCGGCGTTTCGCTTCCTCATCGCTCAGGGTGACGGCATGGATGCCGCCGATGAGGTCACTCAGGGTAGGGTTCTGCATCAGATTATCGAGGCTCGTGCCGTGCGCGGTGCCGATCAACTGCACGCCGCGCTCGGCGATGGTACGGGCCGCCACCGCCTCCGCCTCGGTCCCGATCTCGTCTATCACGATCACCTCGGGCATGTGGTTCTCGACCGCCTCGATCATCACCGCATGCTGCAGCTCGGGCCGGCGCACCTGCATCCGCCGCGCGCGGCCGATGCCGGGATGAGGAATATCTCCGTCGCCTGCGATCTCATTGCTGGTGTCCACTACCACCACCCGCTTGTTGAACTCATCCGCCAACACCCGCGCCACTTCCCGCAGCTTGGTGGTCTTGCCGATGCCGGGCCGGCCCAGGAAGAGGATGCTCTTGCCGGTCTCCACGATGTCGCGGATGATGTCCACGGTGCCATAGACCGAGCGCCCGATGCGGCAAGTGAGCCCCACGATTCGCCCCTGCCGATTGCGCATGGCGGAGATCCGGTGCAGGGTGCGTTCGATCCCCGCCCGGTTGTCGTCGCTGAAGGCGCCGACCCGGGCCACGATGTGCTCGATATCCTCTCGCGTCACCGGCTGCAAGGACAAGGACACCACGTCGCCGGGGAAGCGCGCCTCCGGCTCCCGCCCCAGGTCCAGCACCACCTCCAGCAGGTCGTCCCGGCGGTTGTACTCCCGCAGCGGCTTCTCTATCCGCGGGGGCAGCGCCTGGTACAGCAGCTCCAGATCGTCGGTGATTTTGAGTTCAGGCATGACTTGCAGCCCTTCAGGGGAACAGCTTACTGACGCGACAAGCATTAGGATACCATGATTCCAGGGCAGCGAGAAGGCGAACGCGGATGCTGCGGGGCAGTCGTGCCTAGGCCCGACACCGGCGGGCATGCGTCCGCCGGCCGCTGGCAGGCGTCCGACATACCCGCCCTACAGGGGACCTAACACATCGGCAATGACTCCCAATGCCCGGTCAACCTGCTCTCTGGTGACATCCCGGTGGGTGACGAAGCGGAGGCGGTAGTGGTCTACGGGCAGGCTGCGCACCTTCTTCTCCTCCAGGGCGCCCGCCAACTCCGCGGCGGGTCGCCCCAGGGGCCTGGTGTCAACCGAGACGATGTTGGTCTGGGTCGCCTCCAGGTTCACCAGGCCAGGCCGAACCCGCTCGATCCCTTCCGCCAACCGCCGGGCGTTGGCGTGATCCTCCGCCAGGCGGGGGATCATGGTCTCCAGGGCCACGATTCCGGCCGCCGCCATGTGGCCGATCTGGCGCACGTTCCCGCCGATCCGCTGCCGCATCGCCCGGGCGCGGGTGATGAACTCGGCGCTCCCGCACAAGAGCGACCCATAGGGGGCGCATAGGCCTTTGCTCAGCCCGAACATCACCGACTGACAGCCCTCGGTGAGCGCGCGGGCGGGCACGCCCAGGGCCACCGCGGCGTTGAAGATCCGCTCCCCGTCCAGATGAACAGCAATCTCATGCTTGCGCGCGATCTCCCATAGCTCGCGCATATACCGCACTTCGAGACACGCGCCACCGGCCATGTTGTGGGTGTTCTCCACCACGATCAGCGCAGTGCGCGGTCGCAGCCGGCTGCCAGGCTGAATCTCGGCCTCCATTTGCTGCAGATCCATCTTGCCCGCCCGGCCCGGGAGCGTGCGGGCGACGCCCCCGGCAATGACGCTGAGACTGCCGGCCTCGAAGCGCAGGAAATGCGAATCCCGCTCCGCCATCACCTCCTCGCCCGGCCGCAGGTGAGCCATGAGCGCCACCAGATTCGCCATGGTGCCGGAGGTGCAGAAGAGCCCGGCCTCGCGCCCCACCATTTCCGCCCCCATGCTCTCCAGGCGCTGGGCGGTAGGATCCCCCTCCCGGCCATCGTCGGCGACGATGGCTTCGGCCATCGCCCGGCGCATCTCTGCGGTGGGATGGGTGACGCTATCGCTGCGCAGATCCACGCTCAGATCAGGCATGCGCACCTCCGGTAGCAGCACTCGGTATACTGAGTATACGACATTGGCGGCGAGCTTTCCCCTGCTGGACGGCCATCGCCGTTGTGCGCGCTGGGCGGGGGCGCTATAATGCCCGGGACATCCGCTGGAAGGAGCCACGGTGCAGATCATCCAGAAGGGCTACGGGGAAGTGAAGCTGGCCGGCAGCGGCGAGACCATCGCGGGGGAGATCACACTGCACGCTGAAGGGTGGGTCGCGGTGGCCGCGGTCCCGCCCACGGAGGATAACGAGGTGCGGTGGTTTCCAAACGAGCAGGTGGCCGAGGTGGCCTGGCGGAAGAGCCTCGCCATGAAGGCCCCCAGGGGGCCACGCGCAGACTAACACAGTCCTGTAGGGCGCGGTCTCCGGACCGCGCCTGGCGGCATCAAGAGATGCGGCCCTGCAATTGCCGCCTGGCAAGGAGGTAGCTGAGAGACCATGTTCCGAGTACGAGTCGTGGCACGGGGCCGGCTAGCGAAGTACTCTCGCATCGAGACCGATGGAACCGATGTGACCTTGCCCGAAGGGGGGCGGGTGCGAGATCTCCTGGTCGAGGTCGGGGTGTTCGACGAAGAGGTGCGGACGGTCATGGTCAACGGGCGGCGCGGCCGCCTCGACCAAACGCTGCATCGAGACGACACCATCGAGCTGCAGTCCTGAGCCAGGTTGCTTTCGGCAGGATTGCATCCATCCGCGGCACGAAGAGCGGCTTCCGATCACCTGGCGCAGGCCGGCCGCCTGCCGCGGGGTCTGCTTGTCGCCCCCACCCTGGTTCTCCGCGAGCACGCGCTCGCACCCAGCCAGCTGGCGCGATCGAGCTGGGTTCGTCTTCCCATTTCCCTAGCGCCAGCCACACGGCGCAATCATCTCCGCCCTACAGGTGTGCCCGCTACCGGCCAAGAACAGTTGCGAGAACCCAGGGAACCGATAGGCTGCAAAGAACGTGCTGCTATTCGACTGGGGCGCGCGGGGTGACTCTTGAGCGGAGGCATGAGCCTGGTATGACGAAGAGACGAATTGCTTGCAGCGTGGGGACTGCGGTGATGCTGGCGCTGGGGGCCTTCGGGGTCGCAGCCTCCGGGGCAGAGGGCGCAGGCAAGGAAGCGCCGGCCTCATCGCCCACCCTTCAGGCGCTGATCGCGGAGGCCCTGGACCGGAGCGCCGAGCTGGCGGCGATGCGCGAGCAGATCGCCGCCGCGCAAGCGCGCGTCATCACCGCCGCGGGCCTGCCTGATCCCATGGCCTCCGCCGGCCTGACCAGCATCCCCGTCGGTGGCCTCAGCTTGACCCAGGACCCAATGAGCGGGGTTGATCTCATGCTCTCTCAGCATGTCCCCCGAAGCGTGCGGCGCCGCCTCCGAGGCGAGATCCAAGAGGGCGAAGTGCTGGCCCTGGAGGCCCGCTATGCCGCCATCGCCAACGGCATCGTGCGGGGGGTGAAGCAAGGTTATATAGACCTACAGTACCTCGACGAGGCGGTCGCGATCTCTGAGCAGAACCGGGACATCGCGGCTGATGTGCTCGCGATCTCAGAGGTGCAGTACGCCACCGGAAAGGTAGGCCAGCAGGATGTGTTCCAAAGCCAGGTGCAGCTCTCCCGGCTGCTGGACTCGCTGGTGCTGCTACGGAGAGAGCGAGCCGCCGCCGCCACTCGCCTCAATCGCCTACTCTACCGGCCCCCCGGGCAGCTCATCCCCAAGCTCCCAGGCCTGGCGCACACCACGCCTTCGGGCGAAGCCATCTCCGCGGCGCTGCTGAAGGAGAAGAACTCGGTGCTGCGGGAGTCGCTCGCCCGGATTCAGCAGGCCGCCAGCCAGGTGCGGCTGGCCGAACAGTGGCGAAAGCCCGACTACACGCTCACCTTCGGCTACATGATCCGCCAGCAGATGGACGCCGACCCCATGACCGGCACCGACATGTGGTCGGCCTCCGTCGGCATCAACCTGCCCTGGCTCAATCGCAGAGTTCACGAGCAAGAGCTGCGCGCGGCGCAGGCCGAGCACCGCGGCAGCCAGCAGAGCTTGCAGGTCGCACTCAACGCCATTCCCTCTCGCATCGAGGAGCTGACCATCGAGATCCAGAGAAGCGACGAGCAACTCTCCCTGGTGGAGACAGGCTTGCTCCCACAGGCAGAGGGCGCGCTCGCCGCCTCCCGCGCCGCCTACGTCACCGGCAAGACGACCCTGCTCAACGTGCTGAGCAACCAGCTCAACCTCTACAACCTGCAGTTGGAGCGAGTGCAATTGCTGCGCGAGCACGAGCAGAACCTGGCCGAGTTGGAGTACGAGACCAGCGGCGCACTTCAGCCGCAGGCCATGGCCCCGGTATCGGCACCAGCCCTGTCGCCCGCGCCTGGCGCAACGCCATCCATGGGCGGCGATATGCCACCACAGACGGACCCCCAAGTGGAAGGTCAGCCGTCTATGACTCCGATGTCGGGGGAGTAGGAGAACCTTGGCCATGCACACCAGAGCAGACAGGCGAAGCCTCCGCTGGCTGCTACCCGTTGGCATCCTGGTGGTAGTCGCCGCCTATCTCCTCACCACCCATCGCTCTTCCCATCGCAGACAGCTAGCAGCCACGGCCGCGCGCAGGTCCGGCCAGGAGCAGGCGAGCGCGGGTGGGATGGAGGGCATGCCCGGAAAGGGGGGCGCCCCCGCCGCCTCCAAGGCGGCTCCGACCAAGCCAGAGGTCAGCAATGTCCCCGGCCGTGTAGCGGTGCAGATAGACCCGGCCCGCCAGCAGCTTATCGGGGTCACCACCGCTCCTGTCGAGCGCCGCAAGCTGGACCGGGTGGTGCGCACCGTGGGGCTGGTGAGAGTGGACGAGGAGCTGCTCTCGGATATCTACTCCAAGGTTCCCGGGTGGATCGAGAGGCTCTATGCCAATGAGACCGGCAGGATGGTGCGCAAGGGCCAGCCTCTGCTCACCATCTACAGTCCGGATCTGGTGAGCACTCAGCAGGAATACCTGGTCGCGCTCCGCTCCCGCGACCGGCTGGCAAAGAGCCCCTTCCCCGAGGTCAGCCGCAGCGGCCAGACCCTGGTCCAGGCCGCCCGTGAGCGCCTCAGCCTGTGGGACATCCCGGAGAAAGAGATCCAACGCCTGGAGAAGACCGGGCAGGTGCGCAAGACCCTCACCCTCTACGCCCCCAGCACCGGCTACATTACCCAGAAGCAGGCGGTGG
The DNA here is from genome assembly GCA_963716175.1 of uncultured Armatimonadota bacterium. Taxonomy (GTDB): domain Bacteria; phylum Armatimonadota; class Hebobacteria; order Hebobacterales; family Hebobacteraceae; genus MFD04408-11. The sequence continues at coordinate 882,099 of OY970296.1, forward strand.
AGGGGGTTCAAGTCAGCCCCGGCATGCCGCTGTTCAAGCTGGCCGGGCTCTCTCGGGTCTGGGTGGATGCCGCTATCTACGAGAACGAGGCCACCCTGGTGAAGGTGGGCCAATGGGCCCAGCTCACCCTGGACGCTTATCCGGGGAAGACCTTCAAGGGCCGGGTGAAGTACATCTACCCCACCGTGGAGGCGGCGACTCGCACCTTGACCGCGCGCTTCGAGTTCCCCAACCCCGGCCTCGCCCTGAAGCCGGACATGTACGCCAATGTCCTGGTCCTGGTGCCGACCGCGGAGGCGCTGTCGGTCCCAGAGACCGCGGTGATTGACACCGGCGTCAGCACGGTGGTCTTCCTCAAGGCCGGGGCGGGCACGTTCATCCCTCGCGAGGTCACGGTGGGCCCCCGGGCGGCCGGCTACTACCCGGTGCTGGCTGGCCTCCAGGCCGGCGAGGAGGTAGTCACCAGCGCCAACTTCCTGATTGACTCAGAGGCCCAATTCCGCGCCGCGGTGGAGGCGATGAAAGCTGGCGCCCACGCGGGCCACGGCGGGTAGCTGCTCTGGAGTGCCATCGTGATCGAACGCATCATTGACTACTCTGCCCGGAACCCGTTCGTCATTGTGCTGTTCGTCATGATCATGATCGGCTGGGGGGTATGGTCACTGCTCAGCGTCCCCCTGGATGCCATCCCGGACCTCTCCGATGTCCAGGTCATCATCTACACCGAGTGGCCGGGGCGCAGCCCCAATCTGGTGGAAGATCAGATCACCTACCCCATCGTCACCAGCCTGCTGGGCGCGCCGCGGGTGAGCGTGGTCAGGGGCCAGTCCATCTTCGGCGCGTCCTTTGTCTATGTCATCTTCGAGGACGGGACCGACATCTACTGGGCCCGCAGTCGCGTGCTGGAGTACATGAGCGGTGCCGCCGCCCGGCTGCCCGCCGGGGTGACGCCGCGCTTGGGGCCCGACGCCACCGGGGTGGGCTGGGTCTACGAGTACACGCTGGCCGAGAAACCCATAGACCCGGTGACTGGAAAGGTGATCTCGCGGCAGACCTTGTACCGCGAGGACTACGGCGGCAAGCTGTTCTTCTTCGCGTCCGGCGCTTCCCAGGCCAGCTTCAACGTCGACCCCGCGCGCTACGCCAGCCGGCCCTCCCACGTGCCATCGAAGTACAACCTGGCCCAACTGCGCGCCTTTCAGGACTGGCATCTCAAGTACTGGCTGAACAGCGTGCCCGGCGTGGCCGAGGTGGCCAGCGTGGGTGGTTTCCAGCAGCAGTATCAGGTGACCGTTGACCCCAACGCCCTCTTCGCTTACGGCATCAGCATGGATCGGGTGATGACGGCCATCCGCGCCGGCAACAACGACGTAGGCGGAGGCACCATCGAGTTGTCCGGGAGGGAGTACATGGTGCGCGGCCGCGGCTACGTCAAGTCCATCGCCGACATCGAGAACATGCCGCTCGGCACCGACAACCGCGGCACGCCGGTCCTGGTGCGGGATGTGGGCAGTGTGCGGCTGGGCCCGGAGATGCGGCGGGGCGTCGCCGACCTGGACGGCGAAGGCGACGTGGTCGGGGGGATCGTGGTGATGCGGTTCGGCGAGAACGCGCTGAACGTGATCAACCGGGTGAAGGAGAGGATCCGGGAGATTCAGCCGGCCCTGCCGGAGGGCATCGAGCTCGTCCCCACCTACGACCGCTCTGCTCTGATCGCTCGCTCCATCGCCACCCTCCGCCGGACCCTGATCGAGGAGTCCATCATCGTCTCCCTGGTGATCATCATCTTCCTGCTGCACTTCCGTAGCGCGCTCCGCGCCATCGTCACCCTACCCATCGCGGTGCTGATCGCCTTCATCCCCATGTACTACATGCACCTCACCTCCAACATCATGTCCCTGGGAGGCATCGCCATCGCCATCGGGGCCATGGTGGACGAGGCGGTGGTGATGATCGAGAACGTGCATAAGAAGCTCGAGCACGCCCCGCCAGAGGCGAACCGCAAAGAGCTGATCATCGAGGCCTGCAAGGAGATCGGCCGCCCCATGTTCTTCTCCCTGCTGGTGATCACGGTCTCCTTCATGCCGGTGTTCACTCTCCAGCAGCAGGAGGGAAGGCTCTTCCGGCCCCTCGCCTACACCAAGACCTTCTCCATGGCCAGCGCCGCCATCCTCTCCATCACCCTCGCCCCCATGCTCATGGTCGTCCTGGGCAGCGGGGGCCGCATCGTCCCCGAGAGCCAGCATCCCATCTCCCGCTGGCTGCAAGGTTGGTATCACCCCTGGGTGAGCGCGCTCATCCGGCGCCGGGTGCTATCCATCATTATCGCCGTGCTCGCCGTGCTCTCCGCCGCGCCGCTCTTGCCCAGCGTCCACGACCTGCTGCCGGCTGCGATTCGCAGACTGCCATTCGTCCATCGCCTCCGGTTGGGGTCTGAGTTCATGCCCGAGCTGAACGAGGGCGATCTCCTCTACATGCCCATCACCGTGCCTGGCATCTCCGTCACCTCCGCCCGCGACCTGCTGCAGGTCCAGGACAAGATTCTCCGCACCTTCCCGGAGGTGGAGCGCGTGTTCGGCAAGGTGGGCCGCTCTGACACCTCCACCGACCCCGCGCCCCTGAGCATGGTGGAGACCACCATCATGATCAAGCCCGAGTCCCAGTGGCGGCCGGGCATGACCTGGGAGAAGCTGAAGAGCGAAATGGAGCGGGCCGTCTCCCTGCCCGGCACCAGGGGCTCGCTGCTGTGGCCCATCAAGACTCGCATTGACATGCTCACCACCGGCCTGCGCGCGCCTCTCGGCGTCAAGGTCTTCGGGCCCGACATCGCCGAATGCGAGCGCATCGGTGACCACATCGCCATGGTGCTGCACGATGTGCCCGGCACCGGCAGCTCCTACGTGGAGCGGGTCACCGGCGCCTCCTACATAGACATCATCCCCCGCCGCGCCGACGCCGCCCGCTATGGCCTGGGGGTGGAGGAGGTGCTGGCGATCGTCGAGTCCTCCATCGGCGGCATGGACGTAGACACCGCGGTGGAGGAAGAGAGCGCTACGGCATCAATGTCCGCTACTACCGCGAGCTGCGAGATGAGCTGGACAAGCTCGACCGGGTGTTGGTGCCGATTCCTTCGGGTGCCCACGTGCCCCTGGCCGAGCTGGCCGATATCCGCGTCACCACCGGGGCCGACATGATCCGCGACGAGAATGGCTCGCTCAGCGGCTGGGTCCTGATCTACCCCACGCGTGATATTGGCAGCTACGTCGCCGACGCGCGCAAGGCGGTCGAGCGGAACGTCAAGGTGCCCCCGGGCTACTACCTCGACTGGTCAGGCCAGTACGAGTACCTGCGGCGGATGCACGACCGGCTGCTGATCGTGGTCCCCCTCACCATCTTCATCATCATCGTGGTGCTCTACTTCAACTTCCACTCCGCCGCTGAGACTGCCATCGTGATGCTCTCCCTTCCCTTCGCCATCACCGGCAGCCTCTGGATGCTCCACTTCCTCAACTATCGGCTCTCGGCTGCGGTCTGGGTGGGCATCATCGCCCTCGCCGGCCTCGCCGCCGAAACCGGCGTGGTGATGATCGTCTACCTGGACGAGGCCTTCCACCGCCACCAGCGGGAGGGCAAGATGCAGAGCCAGCACGATCTCTTCGCGGCCATCACCGAGGGAGCGGTGCAGCGGGTGCGTCCCAAGATCATGACCGTGATGTGTATCCTCATGGGCCTGCTGCCCCTGATGTGGGCCCAGGGCTCGGGCGCAGATGTCATGCGCCGCATCGCCGCCCCCATGATCGGCGGTGTCATCACCTCCACCATCCTCACCCTCGAAATCGTCCCGGCGATCTACTCCTTCTGGAGACAGCGGCAGATCGGGCGGGGGGAGTGAACCACCCGCGGGCCAACCCAATAGGGCCGGCTTGCCCTGAGCGGAGCCGAAGGGCTCGTGACAGTCAGTAGGGTAGCTCCGCGACCTGCCCGCTGGTCCACGGCTGGTCCGCAGCCTGCGCACGCCGCGGCAACCACTGAAGCAAGGAGTTGAGGCCCCCGGGTCGAAGACAGGCGAAGCAAGGAGTGGCACATGGCGCGCATCTGCAACTCGATGTACAGCTTCCATCGCTTGTTCTACGCAGGGAAGATGACTGCGACTGAGTTCCCGAGTGTCTGCGCCTCCCTGGGCATCAGGGAGATCGAGCCCTTGGACCGCTGGATCCCCAGCGATGACGCCGGGCTCTCTCGCTTCGAGGCCGCGATCAAGGAGGCGAACTGCGCGGTGGCCCAGCTCACCTGCGGCATCGGGCTGTTCGCGGCCGATGAGGCGAAGCGCCGGGAGAAGGTGGAGGAGGCGAAGCAGTGGGCCCGTATCGCCCACCGGCTCGGCGCGCCGGCAATGCGCATTGACACCGGCTGGGAGGTAGAGGACATGGCCCTGGGCATGAAGCAAGTGATCAAGAGCTTCCAGGAAATCGCTCCGCTGTGCGAAGAGTTGGGGGTGGTGGCGACCATCGAGAACCACGGCGGTGTGAGCAAGAGCGCCGACGACATCGTCAAGATCATCGAGGCCGTGGGCTCCAAGCACCTTGGGACTTGCCCCGATTTCGGCAACTTCGCCGAGGAAGTGCGCTACGATTCCCTGGCCAAGCTCGCGCCCTACGCCGCGCATATCCACGCCAAGACCCTCAAGTTCGATCCGCGGGGAAACGAGACTGCCTTCGACTACCCGCACTGCGTGAGGATATTCAGGGATGCCGGTTATCGGGGTGCCTGGGGCATCGAGTTCGAGGGGGAACTGGAGGGCGCGACGCCGGACGAGCTGACCGGAGTCAGGCTGACCAAGGCACTGCTGGAGCGGCTGGTCTAGCCGCGAGCCCACGGGTGCTATCGGCCTGGTTCGTGCTTCTTGCAGCGGTAGATCGTTCGCGTCAGGTCGTCTGCGAGGCCCCACCACTCGCTTGGCTCGCAACAGCCGCGATCACCCCAGCCACTGTAGTCGCAGGCTACGGCCATGCTGGGCAACAGAACAACTCGGCCCATGCTGCCCGCACACATCACGCCCGAGCCACCAACGAGGTCGTCCAGGCCGCTGACCATATCACGCAAGACTGCTCTGCACTCCAGCCCGAATTCCGACAGCACAATGCGCTCGGGAAGCTCGTGCATGTCACTCAGGCGGGCGATCAGAGCTGCGGCCCCGAGGTACTCCAAGTGATTGGGGTGGAACTCGCCTTGGGGGGCGCTCATTATGCTGCCCAGATGTGCAACAAGCAGACGAGGCCTGGGTAACTCGTGAAAAGCGGCAACCAATGGCAGGTCCTCGGCCCAACCTGTGTCTCCGGTGAAGGCCACGGTACCCTCGACGTTCCCAGGCTCCGCTGGGCTTAGCAGCTTCAGGGCCACAGACAGCGCGTGCTCAGAACCCCCCAGTTCCTTATGCCGGGCGTGCAACGGCAAGGCCTCGATGCAGTACCCCGCCAGCGGTGTCGGTTCCCCCTCCATCAGGCGCACGAGGCCCCCGACATCCTGCGAAGTTGCCACCATCCCGGCGTAGGCCTCCAGGACCGAAGGGGCCAGGAACAGATCAACCTTCCGCTTTGCTGCGGGGTGCAGTTCATTGTACTCGTGCACCAACGTGAGAATGTGGGGCAGTTCAGCCACGTGGTCAATGTGGTTATGTGTCACCAGCACCCCGTCAACATCCGCTAACCCGAAACCCCCGTCATGCAGGTTGGCCAGGAAACCAGGCCCCGGGTCTACCACCAATCCTTTCCCACCCCACCGCAGAAGGTAGCCTCCACCACGCGCGGCACTTTCACCCGGCACCAGCGGTTGCCACGAATTCCACTCCCGGGCAAAGAACATGGCCTGGCCTGGTCCGCCGCCTCGTTTCGCCAGGAACGCCTCGCGGTCTTTGTCGGATCTGTCCACCCCTTCTAGAAGCGGCCCCAGTTGCTCTCCTGCGCGCTGCAAGAGCCCGCTCATCGCCGTCTGTTCGGGCGGCCTCGCGGTGCCCGACATCAGCGCCTCGATCTCACTCGCGTCGCTGGCCGCGATCGCTGCCCACCGAGGCAGGCCTAGTTCCCGGTACCCCGCCTCAGCCTGGCGAATGTGCTCCAGCGCGTCGCGCACCTTGCCGAGTTGGCGCAAGCACCGGCCTAGGCTGCGGCGCGCATTCGCCTCCCCCAGCCGAGACTTCACCTCCCGATAGATGCCCAAGGCCTCCTCGTGCCGACCCAATGCCTCCGAGTAACGGCCCTGCCTCCGCAGCGCGTCCCCCATCGAGTCCAGCGCATTCGCCTCCCCCACCCGAGACTTCAGCTCCCGGTAGATCCCCAACGCCTCCTCATGCCGAGCCAACGCCTCCGGGTCACGACCCTGCCCCCGCAGCGCCTCGCCCATCGAGTACAGCGCAGTCGCCTCCCCCAGCCGATCCTTCAGCTCCCGGTAGATCCCCAACGCCTCCTCATGCCGAGCCAACGCCTCCGGGTAACGGCCCTGCCCCCGCAGCGCGTCGCCCATCGAGTGCAGGGCATTCGCCTCCCCCTGCCGGTACTTCAGCTCCCGGTAGATCCCCAACGCCTCCTCATGCCGAGCCAACGCCTCCGCGTAACGGCCCTGCATGCGCAGCGCGTCGCCCATCCAGCGCAGCGCATTCGCCTCCCCCAGCCGATCCTTCAGCTCCCGGTAGATCCCCAACGCCTCCTCATGCCGAGCGACGGCCTCGTCGCAACGTTCCTGCCAGTAGGCCACCAGCCCGCGAAGCCAAGCGCAGTCTGCGGCCGCGGCGCGGGTTCCAGACCCGGCCACCTCCGCAATGGCCGCTTGGGCCTCGGCCCACCTCCGCCTAGATATGAGAGCCGCGATCTCCCCTCGCGTCATCCTGGTCCTCCTCCCGGAGGCTGAGTACGGCGCGTGCATCGTATCATGCGTGCCAGGCAAGAGCAAGCGACCCGTCGGGCAGGGACTCCGACCCTGGGGGTCGAAGAATCGGCCCGAGCGGAGGAGACAGGAATGGTGGAGCTGACCGATCGCGACCGCGAGATGTTCAAGCGGCAGATCCAGATGCCGGGGTTCGGGGAGGAGGCGCAGCGCAAGCTCAAGGCCTCCTCGGCCCTGGTGAGTCGGGTCGGCGGCCTGGGGGGGCCGACCGCGCTCTATCTCGCCATGGCCGGAATCGGCAAGCTCATCATCGCCCACTCGGGCAACCTCACCTGGTCGAACCTGAACCGGCAGATCCTGATGCGATATGACTACGTGGGCAAGCCCCGCATCGAGTGCGCCGGCGAGCTGTTCGCGCGACTGAACCCGCATGTCGAGGTGGTGGCGATCGGCGAGAACGCCAACCTGGAGCGGGCGCGGGAGTGGGTCTCCCAGGTGGATGTCGTGTGCGATTGCCCGCCCAGCTTCGAGGAGCGCTACGCGCTCAACCAGGCCTGCGTGGAGCTGCGCAAGCCCATGATCGAGGCCGCCATGTATGGGATGGAGGGCAGCCTCACCACCATCATCCCCGGCGAGACGCCCTGCCTCGCCTGCCTGGTGCCGGAGCAGCCGGCCTGGTGGCGCCCCCTCGGGTTCCCGGTCCTGGGGGCAGTCTCCGCGGCTCTGGGATGCTTCACCGCGGTCGAGGCCATGAAAGTGCTTACCGGATTCGGCAAGCCTCTGAAGGGTCAGATGCTAACCTACGATGCCGACGAAATGGAGTTCCTCAAGTTCCCGGTGAAGCGGCGGCCCAACTGCCCTGTGTGCGGCCACCTCTAGCCGATAGGCGGTACCAAGCAAGGCAAGATAGCGCCTATGGCAAAGGCAAAGAAGCCGGGCAGCAAGATGGCGGCCAAGGTATCGTCACGCGCGAAGCGGCCCACCGCGGCGAAGAGGAAGGTCCCGGCCGGGGCGAAGGCCGCGCAGGCGCCGGTGCTGCTGCGCCCCGTGCCGCTCTATGAGTTCACCACCGCCGGCCTGGCTGGCCACGTGCGCCTGACCGATCCGGGCCGGGGGATCACCTTCTCCGCCGGCGCCGAGGGCAAGCCGCTCCCCGCCTTCTCCCAGGAGGTCCTTTCCCTCCGCCACTACCTCGCGCGAGCCGACAGCGGCCTGCTGGCGCCGCGAGAGGAGTCGGCCTGCGAGGGCAAGATCGACAAGCAGACCGTGGTCTTCAGCTATGAACGCCCGCCCAGTTGGCCGGTGACGGCCAGCGTCCGCTACCAGCTGCTGCCCGAGGGCGGGGCCGACGCCAGCTTCGCCTTCCGTTTCGCCAAGCCGCTCTGGGGGTTCGAGGCCGGCATCGAGACCCTGATGCCCAGGTACCACCCCTCCGTCTACGTTCACTCGGGTGGCGCTTGGGCCCGCGCCGTGCCGGGGCCCCAGGCCCAGCGCTTCTACCCGCGCAACCTGCGCGCGGCGGAGCTGATCGCCGATGGGCGCTGGGACGCGCTGCGCCTGGCCGGCATCGCCCTGGCGGTCGAGCCGCAGGGCTACGACTACCCCGTGGTGGTAGTACGGGACGAGAGAACTGGCTGGGCGCTGGTCTACATGGCGCTCACCGAGGAGTGCAGCTCGGTCTGGGTGAACGGCGCCCACCGTACCATTGGCCTGGCCCTGGTGGGTGCGGATGTGAAAGCGCAGTCCACCGCCAACTGCCGGCTGCGCGTCGCCCTCTGCCAGGCGGGTGGGCTCGATGACGCGCTCTCGCACTACCGCGGCTTCGTCCAAGAAGCACGCGGGCGACAGTAGCCGCTGCCTGCCTTCGGCCTTGCCCTCTCCTTCTGCCCGCCGGAGAAGACGGCTGCTCGCCGGCGTGTCCCTGCTTACCTGATCTGACTCGAGGCCGGAGAGAAGGCCCTCTGGGCCGCGCGCCACGGGCTGATCATCAGGTGGTGGACCAGGTCGCGCAACCGCCGCGGCTGCTCCTCCGGCAGGTGAGGTATGACCAGGAACGTGTGCAGCAGCCTCGCCGCGATGGAGAGAAACATCAGGAAATGGAGATGGCCAAAGGTGTAGCTGGCGAGATGGAAGTGCACCGGCTTCAGGGCCTGGGCCAGCGCGCCACTGAGGGTGGGGGCGACGACCCAGCCCAGGCTGGAGGCGAAAGCCAGCATCGCCATATAGGCCGAGCGGTTCTCCCGCGGGGTGAGCGCGAACAGCATGTTCATATCGCCCACCTGGATGGCGGCCCCGAACAGCCCACCGACGAGGGCCGAGGCGGCCAGCAGCACATGGTAGTGGCCGGGCGTGGCCAGCGCCCAGCACACGGGGTAGCTCAGGCTCATCAGGGTGCCCAGGGTGACCAGGGGCCTGGAGCCAAAGCGATCGCAGACCGCGCCCCAGGCCGGCAGCGCGATAGCCGTGAAGATCATGGGCAGCACGTTGACATAGGCATTGGAGTAGAAGTTGCCGATCTTCAGGAACTCCAGGCTCATCAGCCAGAAGAACGGGCCCGCGATCCCGAACATGAAGGACTCGCTCAAGGCGTACAGCAGATAGCCGCGAAAGGGCCGGTTGCCGAGCGGGCCCAGGATCACATCGCGGAGCCGCCAGGGCGGGCCCTGGCGGGCCGGCATGGGCGGCTCCCGGACCGTCCAGAACAATTGGATGTCAACCAGGCCAACCACGGCCGCGGCGCTGAAGATGATAGTGAACACGGTGAAGCTGCTATCGCGATCAACCACCCAGGAGACCGCGGCCGAGACTATCACCGCGGTGGCGGTGGCAAGGGCGGCGCGCTTGCCCAGGTAGCGGCCGCGAATCCTCTCGGGCACCACGTCGGCAAACCAGGAGAACCAGGCCGGGTTGGCGACATGACCACAGGTCGCTCCCACCATCATCAGCGCGAGCAGCGCCGCTATCCGCAGGCTCGGATATCGGTCGGAGACGATCCAGGGCAGTGCCGCGACGCCCAGCCAGATCAGCCGGTTGCCGGAGAAGGCGCTCATGAACAAGAGCCGACGTCTGCGCTTGCGCTCCACCCAGTAAGAGCCCGGCAACTGCGCCAGCACCGCCGCGAACGGCAGCGCGGACAGCAGCCCGAACATGAACGTCGAAACCCCCAGCCGGGTGCGGGCGAAGGTCACGAAGGGCGCGCCCGAGACCATGCTCGCCCAGGCCGACCCGAAGATGCCCCAGGCGAGGGCCGCGATCATGAGCGCGTGCCGCGTCTCGGCGGGGCTCAGTGGTTGATCCCTATCGGGAGTGGTCGGGTCCGGGCCGGTCGGCACAGCTAGCTCTTCTCTGCCTGGGTCTTCACTAGCATTCGCCCTGGCCCCTGCGCCGCCCTGCGCCGGGCGCGGTCCGAAGGCCGCGCTACCAGGGAATCACGGGCGGCTGGGGGCCGAAGTAGATGAGATGCGCCGGGCAGCGGCAGTCGCTCGATCCGAAGCCGCGCACGACCACCTGAGCCTCCGGCTGGGCGAGCACAGCCCGATTGCGCTCGCATTCCATATTGTCCGTGGTCGCGATCGCGATCACCGTCACGAGCTCAGCCCTGCGCAGCAGGAAGTCAATGTGCCATCGCAGCCTTTTCCTCCGCTTACGATGCCGCGCGAGACGGGCCTCGAGGCCATTCATCGCGCTTCCGGTATAGACGTAGTAGCCTGCGGGGAAACTGAACTCACCGAGCTGGCCAACGCGGATCGCGGTATCCGCCTGGAGGCGGAGAACGAGATGATAGATGCCGGAGGTGCGCTCCGGTCTCATGGGAAGGATACCCGCAGCTCTACAGAGATCACTTCATCGCCAGCGACCTGGCACGGCCCCCGCGTCTGGCGTAGAGCCGCTAACTGGCCGCTCGCCGTGGTCGCAGCCTGGGGATGGATGCGCCCGGGCGGAACCAGATGCAAGTGGGCGCGAGCGCCGCGGTAAGACGTCTCAAATCCGCCATCAGCCAGCGCTTGCAGATTGCGGAAAAGGAAGTTCGCGGGCACGAGCTGGGCAAGGGAAGCCCGGCGCCGGAACCTGATCTCATCCCGGCAGACGAAGCCATCGGAGGCGAACTCGAAGCTGCGCACATGCTGCGCCAGCGCCGAGACGCCTGCCAGGCCGGACTCGGTCAGCCGATATCCCAGTTGCTCTCGGAACGGGTAAGACCTGCCGTTGGCCAGCACCCCATAGGGCAACGGCATTTCCTCTGGATCAGTCCTTCTCTCCGCGCCATAGCACGGGAAAAGCGACACGCCATCTGCACAGACATAGGGAAAAGCGAGATCATTGGTCGAGGCGCCGCCCGGGCGGGCAAGAACGGCGGTATAGCGACCTTGCTGCCACAGCTTGAAGTCAGGGTGAGCCGGGGCCGAGTCTACCTCGCCGAGCAAAGCCATCGCCGGGCGGGCCGCCTTGAGCAGAAAGCACCCCAGGAACGGCAGGTAGTCGGCGTAGCGGTTGTAGCTGTACCAACCCGGGCGAAGCTCCGGTGACCAGGGCTCGGCCGGCTCCTCCTCCCGCAGCACCAGCGGGAAGGAGCCATCGGGCCGTCGGAATCTGAGGAGGTGGCCGAAGACCCGATCGGCAGCGGCGCGCAGAGGCTCTTGGCCGGTGATCTGCGCCGCGGCTTCGAGGAGAAAGATGAGCGCGCCGTATCCGAAGATCTGCTCTTGGCCGCGTCCCACGTAGATGGCATCGCCGCTGGGCAGGACGAAGGGCGCGATGAAGTGGGCCGCACGCGCCGCGGCGCGGCCCGCCCACCGCCACCTGCGGCGGCGCCAGAGGTCCGTGAGCAAGGCTCCACAGAAGGCATGGTAGGCAAACGACCTGACACCGGGCCTGTCTGCGATGAAGCCCCTGCGCGCGTAGCGCAGGAGTGCAGCCCGCCCGTCGAGCGCCCCTCTTGCCGCCGGCACAGGCGGGCCCTCTTCTGCGCGGCAGACCGCCCTCAACAGCATCCAGTTCGCGGAGTGGCGTCGCCCGAAGCGCAGCCGCTCGAGCAGCGGCCTCACTGGCGCGGGCGCGCAGCCTGCACAGCTGAGGAGCGCGTAGGCATTGAACTCGCCATGGGTCCGGGGCGAATGCTCTACCAGCCGCTGCCAGGCCTGCTCCGCCTGTTGCGCGAATTCCCCGCCGAAGTGGGACCAGAGCCAGAGGGAGAAGGCGACGCCGTAATGGTCGGGCCCAGGGAAGCTGCCATCCGGCCGCTGCCGCTCTGCCAGATAGCGAGCGATCTGGTGCGCCACCTCTTCGTAGTCGTCGCGCGGCGGCATTTCCCGGGCCGACTACGCCGCCCACGCGGCCGGCCCCTGCGCCAGTCTTTCGGAGAGCGAGCGCTGAATGTGGAAGGAGTGCATGGAGGGCGGGCCGGCCCTGTGCCTGTCAGTCGTTGCCGGGTGATAACGCTATCGCCCGGAGGTTGGCGTGGCCGGTTATGCTACGTCCAGGCCAGTATGGAATGAGGGCACGAAATGTGGGCCGACAGCTACCTTGACCTGCTGATCGCGAAGCTGGAGGAAGTGAGGGCCGCGGAGAGTTCGTCAATGACCAAGGCGGCCAGGGCGATGGCCAAGGCCCTCACCCAGGGCGGCATGATCTGGGTTTTTGGCTGCGGACACAGCGCGGCCCTGAGCATGGACATCTTCTACCGCGTGGGTGGACTGATGCTGGTGCAGCCGATCTTCGACGAGCGAGTTCTGCTTCATCACCGGCCGGTGACCGAGACCTCCGAATGGGAGCGCAAAGAAGGATGGGCGCCCAAGCTGTTCCAGGACTCTGGCGCTGGCCCCGACGATGTCATGATCGTGCTCTCCACCAGTGGCCGCAATGGCGCCCCCGTAGACATGGCCCTGGCCTCCAAGCAGGCAGGCCTGCAGGTGATCGCGGTCACCTCCCGGGCCTATTCGTCTTCCCAGCCCTCGCGCCATTCCAGTGGAAAGCGGGTGCATGAGGTCGCTGACATCGTGATAGATAACCACGCCCGGCCCGGCGACGCCGAGGTCGCGCTGCCAGGCCTGGAGCAGAGAGTGGGGCCGATGTCAACCGCGGTGGGCGCCGCCATCCTGCAGGCGCTCGTGGTGCAAACAGTCGCGGAGCTGCTGGCACGAGGAGAGACCCCGCCGGTGTTCGTCAGCGCAAACCTGCCGGGCGGAGACGAGTACAACCAGGCCGTGTTCGCCAAGTACCGGGACAGAATCCGGTATCTGTAACCAGCAGTCGCGGCGGAGGGGGGAACCAGATGGCAGCAAGAGTAGGAACCATTCATCTGGCGCCATGCTTCCCTTGCCATTCGTTCGGCGCCGATCACGGGCTCAACTTCAGCCAGGTCTTCGCGCTCTTCCGCCAGCACCTGGAGGTCTGTCGGCAAGATGCCGGCTATCATCTCACCCTCCCGGACTCCCACTGGCTGCGGGCGTTCCTGGCCGTGCATGGCGAGGAGAGAGAGTTCGTCAGAGATCTGGTGGCAGGGGGCCGCCTGCAGCTCGGCGGCAGCTACCATCAGCCCTGCGCGGCTGGCCTTGAGGTAGAGGGCATGATCCGCGACCTGCAGCAGGGCCGGCGCTACGTCGAGGAGTTGAGGCAGCTTGCCCGCAGCACCGCTGCGCCGGAGGCCCTGCCTGAGATGTGCCTCTCCCTCGCTGGGTGCGACGATTACCCTCAACTCCCCCAGATTGCAGCCAAGATGGGTTTCCAGGCCTCGGTCTGCTCGCCAGTCGCCCCCGACATTCCTCCCCTCGGCTTTGCCATCGCGCCCGACGGCAGCCAACTGCTGCAGATGCAGACGCCTTGCCGAGCCTATCCCGACAGCCTGGATGAGCTGCTGAAATGGTCGCGCGAGGGAGCTGCGTCGCAGGGCGCGCTCGCCTTCAGTCATGACCTGGTGCTGTTGAGCTCCGGTCGGGCAGGGCTCCCGGATTGGCTCATCGGCCCCCGGGAGGAGTCGGCCGAGGGGCTCCCTCCAGTCACGATCAGCACACCGCAGCACTACCTGGCAGCGGTGAAGCCAGAGATCGAAGCCCAACCGGAGGCGATTCCGCTCATCGGCCGCGCACTCCCGTGCTGTCCTCCGCGGGCGGCGCGGTTGCCGGCCGATCTGGAGATCGTCAGCCGGCGGGCCGAGAATCGGCTTCTCGATGCCGAGAAGTGGGCGACGCTGGCCGCGCTGGCGGGAGCGCGGTACCCCGATGCGGCCCTGGACAAGGCCTGGCGGCTGCTCCTGTCCGGGCAGCATTGCCAGGCCGTCGCCGCCCTCGATGATCGCTTCTCCTTCCTCGACCTGATGGCCGGCTATCGCGAGGCCCTGGAACTGACCGCCGAGGTGGAGGAGAGGGCCCAAGGCTACATTGCAGAGCGAGTCCAGACCGATTGTGGCCCGCATGCGCGGCAGCGGTCCGGCGCACTGGTCGTGTTCAATGCTCTGGGGTGGCGGCGGACCGATGTCTGTCGGGCGCGAGTCGCGCTGACACGCACGCTTCCCTCTGGGTTCGAGCTGCGCGATGATCGCGGGCGCCAGGTAGCGGCCCAACTAACGGCTGTGTCGTCGCAAGGCGAGCAGCCGTGGGCGGAGGTGGCCTTCCTGGCCAGCGATGTCCCCTCGCTCGGCTACCGCACCTTCTACCTCGCGCCCGCCCGCGGGATGCCCCCGGAGGCGGCGCCTGTCAGCTCCGAAGGTACGGTAATCGAGAACGAGCACTTCGCCGTTCGCGCCGACCCGGCCGCTGGCGGCGGGCTGGTCAGCATCTACGACAAGAAGGCGAAGCGGGAGCTGCTCAACCCGGCTCTAGGGCCCGCGAACGAGCTGATCGCGATCGCCGAACAGATCGGGCAAGAGCCCCTGGTCTGGGAGCTGCCCTCCATCCATGCAGTAAGGTCAGGTGCGCTTCCGGCCGAAGTCTCTTTGCACCAGGGCCCGGTGTTCAGCCACCTCAGCATCAGCGGCGAGCTGCCAGGCCGATGCCAGCTGAAGCAACAAGTCATCCTCTATCGCGGGCTCCGGCGGGTTGACCTGCGCACTACGTTGGAGGGATACCAGGGAGAGCGCGAACTGCTGGCACTGTCCTTCCCGCTCGCCGTGGCGGGCCCACCGACCTTCGGAGATCGCGGTGCGGCCGTGGTCGGGGAGCAGGGCCCTGGCCTGCGGATGGCTCATAGCTGGCTGGATATCGGCCCCGCGCTCTCGCTAGCCATCATGGACGGGGCGCGGCCAGTCGGTGGCGTCCCCCTCGGTCCCTGCGTCATCATCACCTCTGGCCATCCACAGGAACGAGCTGTGCTTCCCGCGCTCATGCAAGCTCTGCTCAGCCGCGGCATCACCTGCATTCCGCGGCCAGATACGGAAGACCCGGAGGTTGACGGGTCGCCCTGCGTTTTCCGCCTAAGCCTAGGCCGCGGCAACGCCTACTCGCGGCGAGTGCTGGCAAGCGCGCCGATGGCGAGTGACGGGCTGGAGAGAATGCTGAACGGAAGCGAGTGGGCCGGGGTGTTGTTGGCAGGTCCCGCAGGACCCGGGCAGGAGATGCAGGTCCCAGTGCTGGTGGCGGACACGGCCAGCCCGGAAGGGATGCCCCGGCTCTTGTCTCTGCTCGCCCGGGCCATCCAGGCCGACCGGCTGCAGATACCGGCCTCCTGCGACTTCTCAGGCCTGGCGAAGCCCAAGCTCGACTACGGCCTCGCGCTGCTCAACCGGGGCACACCCGGGGCCGGCTTGAGCCGCGATGGAACGCTCATCGCACTGCTCCGCCCGACGGCCGGCGGACGGGCCTGCCAGGCCGCCAGCGAGGACCTGGCGCCGCGAGCCGGATCCCACGTCTTTGAGCACGCCCTGCTGCCTCACCCTGGCGACTGGCGAGCCGCAGGTGTAGTGCGGGCGGGCTATGAGTTCAACCACCCGCTGCGCGCGGTGCAGGTGGCCTGTGGGAAGGCGCCTGCTGACTCGCGCAACCACGACCCCGCCACAGGGCCGGCGGGCGAGAAGAGCAGATTCAGGCAGGGGCCGCGGCCGCTTCCTTCGGCGGGCCTTGGCATGCCCACCCTACAGCCTACCTTCAGCTTAGTGTCTGTGGACGCGCCCGATGTCATCATCACCGCGGTGCGCCCGGCCGGGAGCCCCGCCACCGATCAGACCCTGCCCGACCCGTCGGCAGCGGACCACGCGGTCCTGGTTCGGCTCTACGAGGCGGTCGGCAAGTCCGTGAAGGTGCGGCTCGCCTTCGGCGCGGAACCACGACAGGCCTGGCTCGCTGACCTGACTGATCGGAAGACCGAGGAGTTGCCCATCACCAGGCCTGGTTGGAGGGTAGGCCATTCTGTCCGGCTGCGGGCCCGCCGGGGTGGACAGACTAGGGGCCTGCTCACAGTGCCGCTAGCAGTCCCGTCCTGTGGGATCATCACGGTGGCGGCGCGGCTGGCGCCTCTCGGGGCCGGTGGCGCATCAACGGCCGGCGGGCCTACCGCCGGCCCGCCGTATCGGGAGCTTGGCCCCGTTGCGGAGCCCTGTAGTCCGCTCCACTGTCGCTACTGGGACCACAATCTCGGCGTCGCCCCCGTAGGCAATCAGCCCGTCACCCTGTGGCTGCGCGGGCCCATCCCGGTGGGCAAGAACACGCGCTTCACCCTGGGGTTGAGCAACGATTATCGCGACCGGGAGATCAGCGGGCGCGTGCGCGTGATCGCCCCCCAGGAGTGGCCTCTCCTTCCGCGGGAGGTGCCATATCGCATCGCGCCGGGGTCACAGGCGGTATACGAAGTGATGGTCGTCGTGCCGCCCGATGCCTCGCCTTGCTTCCTGCGCGCCGTCACCGAGGACGGCGATCGCGTGCTTCAGGATGTTATCCCTATCGGCGACATCCTCCCGCTGGCTGCCTCCCTGAGGTGGCAGGAAGACGGACTCCTGCTGGAGGTGAGGAACCCGAACCCCGATTTCGTCGAGGGACAGGCGGCGATCATCACGCCCGTGGCATCATGGGGAGGTGCAGTGGACAGCCTCGCTCTCGCCGCGGTGACCCCAAGACTGTATGCCTTCCGCCTGGAGCCAGCCCAGCAGAAACGCTTCGCCTACCGATGGGAAGGCGCGCGACAAGGTCTGTGGGCAGTGGCGAAGGTGATGTGGTACGGGAACGTCCAGTATACCGAGAAGGCCCGGTAGCGGAACCCCCCCGCGGGCGCTCACCATGCGGGACCAGCGGCGCGACCGAGAAGCGCCGTCCCTAGAGCGCATTTCATAACCTACCTGTTGGCTGGCCGCACCACGCCCTCGCATGAAATGCGCCTGCCACTGCCTGACGTTGTGCAGTGCTGTCTCATAGCCTCCCCTGGGGAGGTTATGAGACAGCTTCTACTCATCCCTCCGCAGCTTCGCCTCCAGCTCGGCCAGGCGGCGCTCCAGTTCCCGCACTGTCCGCAGCAACTCCGGCAGGCGGGCGGTGGCCGCATCGATGCGAAACTGCTCCCGCCGGGGACGGGCCGGACGGCCCCACACCACCGCTCCTGGCGCGACATCGCCAATCACCGCGGCCCCCCCGCCCACCCGCGCCCCCTCCCCTACCATCAAGTGATCCGCCACTCCCGATTGGCCGGCCAGAATGGCGCCATCCCCGATGATCACACTGCCGGAGATGCCCACCTGGCCCATCAGCAAACAGTGCCGGCCGATCTTCACATTGTGGGCGATGTGCACCAGGTTGTCTATCTTGGTGCCTTGCCCGATGACGGTAGCGCCAGTGGTGGCGCGGTCCACTGTCACATTGGCCCCAATCTCCACATCGTCCTCGATCACCACGGTGCCGATATGGGGCATGCGGACATGCCGCTCGCCGTCTTGGGCGTAGCCGAACCCTTCGCCCCCGATCACGCTCCCGGCCTGCACTAGCACGCGCGCGCCCAGCGACACCCGATCATGGATAGTGACGTGCGAGCGGATCTCAGTTTCCGCCCCAATCCGCACCCCGCGCCCGACCACAACCAGCGCCTGCATCTGCACCCGCGGGCCGATCTCGCAGCCGTCCCCGATCACGCAGTAGGGACCAACTGCTACCTGTGCCGCCACGGCGGCGGTTTCGGGCGCGCCGCCTCTCCTTTCCCCGAATATCACCTCCCGGCCTATCTGCGCCGTGGGGTGAATGCCTACGGTGGGAGGGCGCGCCGGGAAAAGCACGCGGAGAGCGCGGGCGAAGGCCAGCCGGGGGTTGGCCACTCGCAGCAGCGGCTTGTCCCTCGGCTCCAGCTGAAGCGGCGCGATCAACGCCAGCGCCGGGCTGGCCTCACCCTCGGCCAGGCGACGATCGTTCTCCACATAAGCGACATGGCCCGGGGCCGCGTTGTCCAGGCCAGAGATCCCCTGCACCACAGCCTCGGGGTTCCCGCCCACCAGCTCAGCCCCCAGCGCCTCTGCCAGGTCCTTTAAGGTCATTGGCATGCTGGCCTCAATGACAGGAAGCGGCACCCCTTCGGCCCCGCCTACTTGGGCTTCTCCGCCGGCCTCTCAGGAGGGCCTGACGTCTCGACCAGCTTGGGCACGGGGCCCGACTGCATGGCGATCGCGGGCAGCGGCGCAGCGTTGAGCTTGGCGATCACCTCTTCGCTGATGTCAAGTCCCCCGTAGAGGACAATCTCCTTGCGCACTACTATCGGCAGCTTCTTCTCCTGCGCCACCGCCTTTACGGCAGTGTTGACGCTGTCCGTGATGATCCTGGAGAACTCCTCGTACTTGGCCAGCACCGCCTTCTGGGCATCACCCTGAAGGGCATTGCCCTCATCCGTGCGCTGCTTGTAGACCCGGTCGAGCTTCTGGTACTCCTGCTCTTCGTCCGGGGTGCGATCCTTCTTCTGGCCCAGGTCCAGCAGCCTGCGGCTGCGCTCATCGGACAGCTTCTCCAGGTCGGCCAGGCGCTTGTCTCGCTCCGCCGTGGGGGCCGCGGTGGGGGCGCAGAGATCGAGGTATTCCCTCTGCTCGTCATCGAATAGCAGCCGGTTCTTCTGGTGCCGCTGAACCTGCCCCTCCTGCTGCTTCTGGAACTCCTGGAACTGCTGGTTCAGGAGTTGCATCCCCTTGTACTCGCCAGAGACGCGGTCCATGTCCACTACCCCCCAGCTGGGAGTGGAGGCAGGTGCGGCGGCGGCCGCGGCCGCGGATCCCCCGGCGACTGCCACCAGGCCTGCGCTCAGGGCAAGCGCCAGGATAAGCTGTTTCATCAGGTCACTCCACTTCTCCCGCCTTCCAGCGGGGAGGCTGCCGCAGCAGCAACACCATCTCGCCACCGCGGGTCAGAACATGTGAGAGACGCCAAAGTGAGTCTCGGTTCCCTCCTTGCTGAACCCGAGGTCCAGCCGGAGGGGGCCCACCGGAGTCTGCACTCGCACCCCGACCCCATAGCCAAGGTGAGCAGTGAAGGACTTGTCCCCCTGGAAGAAGGGGTCGGCGGCGATACTCCCGCCCCAGGCATCGCCTACGTCCACGAACCCGACGCCGATCAGGTTGCTGCTCAGCGGGAAGCGCAACTCGGTGTTGAGGATCGCCATATGGGAGCCGGCGAAGCGATCCACCCGGAAGCCTCTCAGGGAATCCGGGCCCCCGATCAGGAACTGCTCCAGATAGGGCGCGTCACCGGTGGTGGTGCCCACCAGCAGCCGCGTCGCTAACACCATGCGCTTGCCGGCCGGCAGGTAGCGGCGGTTGTCCATGGAGTACTTGTTGAAGTGCGACCCTCCGAACAGGCCGGCCAGCTCCACCGAGAATTGCTGGAAGGCGCCGGCGCGCGGATTGTACAGGTTATCCCTGGTATCGGTGATGGTGGCCAGCGTGAGGCTGCGCACTTCGCGCGGTGCAAAGGCAGGGCCGGTCAGGAAGGGGAGATCCTCCGTCGCGATATCGGACAAGGACACATCGTCTCGCCGCAGCCCCACGTAGGCAACGGTGTGGTCTGAGAGTGGCCGGCCCAGCGTCAGGTTCCCGCCGGCGCGCCGCTCCCGGTAGAGGACGCTGCGCTGGGTCCCGTCGGGCGCGCTGACGAACGCCTCCCGCAGGATGAACCGGTCGTAGATCCCCAGGCTCAGCCTGGTCTCCGGGGTCATGATCCACGGGTTGCGATAGCCCAGCTCGTAGCTCCTCCGGCCCCCGAACTCGCCCCGCAGCGTCACCATCTGCCCGGTGCCGCGAAGGTTATTCTTGGTCAGGTCGACAAACCCAATCACACCTTGCACCGAGGTGTAGGCCCCGCCGAAGGTAGCCTGGCCGGTGCGCTGCTTCTCCACCACGGTGATGATGAGGATCACCTTCCCCGGCTCCGTGCCCACCTCCGCATCCCGCCGCACGGTCTCGAAGTAGCCCGTGTTAGTGAGCCGGGCCACGTCCTGGGCCACCTTCTTGTCATTGTAGGTCTCACCGGGCTTGGTCCGGATATAGCGCTGGATCACATACATCTTGGTGTAGGTGTTGCCGGTGACCTTGATGGATTCGATCACCCCCTCCGCGATCACCAGGGTGAGCACGCCCTCCTCTGATAGGCGCTGACTGACCACGATCGCCAGGATGTAACCCTTGGAGCGATAGAGCTCCTCAATCGCCTGCGCGTCCTGGGCCAGCCGGTAGACGTTGTACACCGTCCCCGGCTTGGTCTTCATCACGGCCAGCAGCTGCTCCCGGGTCAGCTCCTTGATCCCCTCGAACTGGATGCTGCGGACCACTGGGTTCTCGGTGACCCGGAACACCAGTCGCACTCCATTCTCCGTCATATCACGCTCTACCGCCGCCGTCTGAAACCACCCCAGGTTGAGGATGGCCTGCCGGTCGCGCGCCACCTGCTCCTCTGAGTAGGGCCCACCCACCTTGCTCGTCACCGCGGCCAGGATCTCCTGAGTCGCGATCTGCTGGTTCCCCACCACCTCGATGCTCACGATCGGGGGCGGCACGGTCGGCATCGGCATCGCCGGCTGGGTAACGCTCGTCTCCGGAGCCAGCGCCGGCTGCGGCGAACTGGGGACGGTGCTGACCTCGGGTTCCGCAGTCAGTGTCGGCGTCACTTCCGGGAGCAGCGCGGGCTGCGGCTCACTGGGGGAGGGCGGGACCGAAGGTGGGGCGGATGGCGCGGCCGGGGGCGCCGCTTCCGCCGCCAGCAGGCCGGGGGCGGCCACACCTAGAGTCAGCAGGCAGAGCAGCAACCCCAGCACGCGTGGCAGCATGGTCTTCTTCAAGATCTCGTCTCCTCCCCTACGCGCCCGCCCTGTCTCAGCCTGAGAGATAGGGAGACAGCGCTTGCCGAAGCTGACTGCGGGCGCGAAACAGCCGGGACTTGACTGCCTTCTCGGAGCAGCCCAGCACCTGCCCGATCTCCTGGTAGGATAGCCCCTGCAGATCCCGCAGCACGATCAGCGCCCGCAGGTCGGGCCGGAGCGAGAGCAGGCATTTCGCCACCTGACCCTCCAGCTCCTTGGCCTCGACCCGCTGGTGCGGCTGCGGGCTGCTATCCTCGATTTCGCGGGCGAGCGCCTCCCCCTCATGATCGGCTGGGCTGTCCAGGGAAAAGGAGTGAACCCGGCTGCGATGTTGCTGTTGTCGAAAGTAGTTCTTGCACAGATTCAGGGCGATACGATAGAGCCAAGTATAGGGGTGGGCATCTCCTCGGAACTGCTGGTAGGAGCGCAGCGCCCGCACGAAAGTGTCGGAGGTCAGGTCGGCGGCATCATCGTAGTCGCCGACCAGCCGGTAGACGAGGTTGAAGATCCTCTGCTCGTAGGCCTGGAAAAGATCATCGAAAGCCTCGGCCACCGGATGGCCGCCGCGCTCGCCATCCTCGGCTGGACGCTCGTCCACTGAGGGCCACCTGTCTGGCGCATCCACCATATACCGCTCGGCTCCAACTGGTACGCCGTAGCCTGCCGGTAGGCGCAAGGCACGCCCGGAGCCGCTCTTTCCTGCCCCGCGAGCGTCGCCGGCCAATGTGACCCTCGCTTTCGACACGTAGGCAGGCACCAAGTTTCTGGCTGAGTCTAGCATATTTGCCTGGCCTCGGCAACCCGCGCCATTCAGAAGGGAATGAAGGCCTGCAGGTCCCACCGCGACTTATCCAAAGCATCACTGCTCAGGCCCACGGACCAGCGCGGCGTGATCTCGTAGGTGATGCGCGTGGACCGGAACTGGGGGGGCCCGCTCAAGGGACTGACATAGGAAACCAGCACCCGCCGGAAAATGCGCTCGCCCACTCGCAACTGAGTCGGGCCCCCCAGCCCCGTCTCCAGGTAGACCGCGGTCAGCCCCAAGGAGGTGCCCACAAATGAGGGCAACACGAACCCGCTCACCTGGCCCGCGCTGACCGAGGGAGCGCGGGGGTTGGCCAGGAACTGAGCGATATCGTTGCTCTCTCCCACCGCCGGGGCCAGCACTGGCCCTAACAGGAGGGCCTTGATGTAAACCTCGTCCAGTGCCGGTATGGACACCGCGTTCCATTGGAGGGGGCTGGCGCTGATCTCCCCTCCGCGCGACACCCGCCTCCTCTCAACCCCGGGGGCTTCGCCCCGCGCCCGCCGCGCCGCCTCCTCTCGTACCCGGCGCGCCCATTCCTGGAGTTCGCTGCTCTCTTCCCCGGATTGACCCTGCTCCGGCCCCGTCGAGGGGTAGATCTGGCCGGTAGGGCTGAGCGACACGTAGTAGTCGCCGATCCGCCCGTCCGCCTCGGTATCGGTGATCCAGATGCGAGGCCTGGTCTGCCCCGCCTGGCGGCTGATGTGGGCCGTGCCCTTCCGCAGCGAGAGTGTACCATTGGGGAAGGAGAGCACCCCGCGGTCGCTCTCCACCTGGCCGTTCAGGACGACTCCGGCCGCAGTGGGCTTCCCGCCCAGGAAGAGGTAGCTCCCAGGCTTCAGGCTGATCGTGGTGGGAAGGGACCCCAGACCATAGCGGAACTGAACCCGTTCCCCCACCGCCACTCGCACCCGTAGATCGGGGGCGAAGGGAAAAGGTCCGATCTCCGCCAGCGTCGGTCGGCCCCGGGGCAGGCCCAGGGTGGCATCGGAAAAGACCAGCGGCTGGGCGCGCGCCGTCTCCAGCACCGGGTCAGGATCGTTGACCAGGAGCAGCCTTCCGTTCAGCCTGCCTTCCACCAGATCGGGCAGCCTCAGGTCTACCTGGTTCAGGTCCACGGTGACGCGAAACCGATTCTCATTGAAGTGCCTGAGAGAAAGCGAGCGAATCTCTACCTCGCCCTGCACGCTGAAGCTGCCGCTGCCGGCCTTGCCCTCGACACCGGGCCGGGAGGCGCCTCCCGGCTCCGCAGCCGGCTGGCTTAGCAGCAGTCTGTTACCCCGCAGATACACCTGCGCGTCGAACACAAACGGAGTCATGTCTGTGATCGGCGCGAACTGCCCGTCGTGCACTCGCAGCTCGCCCTTGGGTGGAGACAGCAGCGCGAGTGGGCTGCTCAGTGGCAGGCTGGCCTGGCCCACCGCCTCCATGGGACCGTTGCGGAGGCGGATCTCCTCTATGCTCAGGACCCCTTCCCTCACCCAGATCGGGCTGGCTGTGACGTTCTCGAAGTGCAGCGGCCCCAGCCGGGGGTTGTCAAGGAACACATCGCCTCGCAGCACGGGCCGGCTGGTTGACCCACTGATGTCGAAGTTGACAGTGGCCTGGCCGGCGACGTGCTCGCTCAGCCACTGCTCCGGTCCCTTGCCTCCCAGGTCCAGGCCGTTCAGGTCCACCACGTACTGCAGCCAGGGCGAGAGCATCTTCAGGTCAAGGTTGCGCACCTCCGCCTGCAGCGAGACCTCGCCTCCCGGCGTGACCTCCCCCTGGATCGAGGCATAGGCCGGATCCTGCATCACGCGCAGGTCGGTCACCTCCACCTTCTTGAGCCTCAGGCCCCGGTGGTCCACTGCCCGCAACCACCAGATCAGGTCCCCGGTCACGCGCTGGATGGGCTGCTCTCCCCAAACGAGATCGTCCACCTGCAGCCCCACGCGAACCTCGGGTTCCGCCGTCGTGCCCGAGATGGCGATATTCGCCTCCTCCAGCCGCCCCGCGACGGGGATGGCGGCATGCCGGGCGGCGCGGGGCAGAGGCACGCCGGCGGCCGATAGGCGCCAGAGAGATCCGTAGACCAGCGCCTGGACTGTCGAGAGGTCCACCCGGCGGAGGCTAATGGTCAGATTCGCCGGTCCCGATCCCCCCGGGCGCAGATCCACGGTTCCCGCGGCAGAGAGCGTGCTCTCCGCCTGCCTAACGGTCACGGTCTTGAGCTGCAGCACGCCCCCCGCGAACTGGCCCGAGGCCGCGACGTCGTCGAAGGGTAGATCGTTCACGCTGACCGCGCTGGCGGCGAGGTCGAAGCTCACCTCGGGAGCTGCCCAAGACCCGGTGATGGCGGCGCGCACCGCCGCCTTGCCAGTGATAACCAGGCCCAGCTCCCGCTGCGTCTCCGCCGTGAGATGGGCCAGGTCAAGATCATCTCCTTTCACCTCGAAAGATAACCCAGCGGCGCTGCCGCTGCCGCTGATCACGATCCGGGTGCGACTCTCCGTCAGCTCATCTACGAAGAAGGCACCGGCCTGGTAGCGGACCCGCGCCGCGGCCTCTGGCAGCACCAGGCCGGCCACCCCGATCGCGGTCAGCTTGAGGTCCATCTGCAGAAGCGGCTCGCCGACGGTCCCCGCGATCTCCGCGGAACCGTCAACGCTGCCGATGCTGATCAGGCGGGTGTAGGGCGTGGGCAGCCACTCGGCCGGATCGGCGCCGGCGATGCGGAATCGGCCCTGGACTGCGGCTCGCTCGCCCAGGCGCCAGTCCGTCACCCCCAATTCTCCCTGGTAGCTTCCCCGCGCCAGCTTGAGAGTCACCGCTGAGAACCGCGCCGCCTGCTGCGAGATGTCGAACTCGGTGCTGAGCAACTCAAGGGCCCGACCTTGCAGCCGGCCGGGCCCCACCTCGATCCGCCCCGCCGCCTGCCCCTCGCGCCAGGCGCCGGAGGCGCGGGCCGAAGCCGGGAACAGGCCGCTCACATTCTTCTGGCCCAGGCCCCGGCCCAAGGCCGACAGGTCGAACGCGGAGAAGTCGGCCTCCAGATCGAACTTATCGGGGAGCGTGATCTTGGCGGAGAATCCGCCCGCGCCCAGCGGGCCCTCGATCCGGCCGCGGCGCACCAGCAGGCGTTGGTCCGAGTACTCGAAGTCCCCGGAGAGCTGCCCCAGCGCCAGGCCCCGCGCCACCGCCTGCTTGATCGCGAAATGGCCCTCCACTGCCCTTCCGTCCAGGCTGGCCGACCCGTTCACCGAGGCGATGCCCGCCAAACCCACATCCCCCAGGCCCAGCATCTCGGCGAAGGTGCGCACCGGGACATCCACCAGGCTGAAGCTGACCTCCGCCTGTAGCTGCTGTCCCTTGCCCCACCCGATGTCTATGTCTGCCTCCAGGCGGCGGGGGCTGCCATGCGCGCTCAGGCCCCGCAGCTGCAGCCGACCGCGGGAGTAGGTGAACCTGGTGACTACATCGTGCCAGGGCACCAGGTGGAACTTCACCACCCGCACCTCCGCCCGGCCCTCTACCTTGATATCGGAGACTGGGCCCTCCGCCCGCGCCGTGATCCGCAGGGGCGCCGGCAGGGCCAGGGTGGCAGGCATATAGAGCTTCGGCAGCAACTGCTTGAGCTGCTCGAAGCGCAGACCCGTGGCGGTGAGGTCAACGGCCAGCTTCGGGTCCTTCAGGTCCGATAGCGTCCCGTTCACTGTGACTGGCGCGCCTGCCAGTGTCCCCGCGATATCGTCCAGATGGAGTTTGCCCTCCGCCAGCCGGAGCCGGCCCTTCACCCCGGTCACCGGCCGGCGCAGCCAGGGGAAAGAGACTTCCACCTCCTCCACCTCGGCATTGACGGTGAACCCGCTCTCCATGGCGGCCGGCGCCTCGGGGCCGCGAACCAGTTTGCCCTCGATATCGGCGCGGCCTCTGGAGACGGTAAGGGCCTGGATTGCGGGAAGCCTGGCGAAGGCATATCGCAGGTCCAGGTGTGAGATCTTGCCGGAGACATCCGCCCCGACCCTCGCACCCGACCGGCCGCTCACTTCCAGGGAGGAGAAGGCGTTGTCCGTCCCCTCCCCGCGGACCGAGAACTCGACCTGTCCGGGCTCCGGCTGCCTCAGGCGGAGGTCCAGGTTCTCCACCGTGGTGGCGAGGCCGCCGCGGGACTGGTCAACCACCGTCACCCGGCCTCGTTCCACATAGACATCGCCGGTGAAGCGCGCCGGGGCCCCCGGCTTCCGCTTCAGCAGATCCTCGATATTCCACCGCAGATCCCGGCTGCGGGTCAGTGTCACCTCTGGCTGGCGAAGCGTGACCGATCGCAGCGCAGTGGAGACCGCGGATAGGGAGAGCAGCGAGGCCGGCCTTCCCAGTCGCACCACGGCCTCCGGCGCGGACAGCAGCGGAGATCCGTCGCGGTTTCGCACCACCAGGTCGTGCAGCACTACCTGTCCGGTGGCGCTCAGGCTGACGTCGGCAATGGAGACCTGCCGGCTGGTCTGGCGGGCAAGCTCACTGGCGAGGCTGCTGCGAAGCTGCCGCCGTAGGGGGCCGGCCCGCCACAAGTACAGGATGGCGATGCCTACCACCAGCAGCAAGGCAAGATACGGCAGCAGTCTGGCCAGTCTGCGCATAGATCAGCTTCTTGTGCTATCGGCTAATGCTGTGGTATGGGAATGGGCCCAGGCCAGTGCCAGTCTGCCCCCATCGTCGCCAGCCGGCCTCAAGACTCCACCAGCTCCAGCGCATGATAGGAACTGCGCACCAGCGGCCCGCTCAGCACATGCTCGAACCCCAGGGAGCGGGCCGCATGTTCATAGCACTGAAAGACCTCCGGCCTGACGTAGTCCACCACTGGCAGATGATCGCGAGTGGGTTGCAGGTACTGCCCGATAGTCAGCGCGCTCACCCCCGCCTCCCGCAGGTCCCGAAACACCGCCCTCACCTCGGCCTGGGTCTCGCCCAGCCCGACCATGAGGCCGCTCTTGGTGATGATCTGCCCCGACATCCGCCGCGCCTTGCGCAGCACAGCAACAGACCTGCCGTAATCGGCCTGGGGCCGCACCTGGGGATAGAGCCGCGGAACCGTCTCGACGTTGTGCCCAAACACGTATGGCCCCGCCTCCAGCACCGTCCCCAGGGACTCCTCATCCCCCTGGAAATCCGGCGCCAACACTTCCATCCTCGCCTCTGGCAGCACCTGCCTGAGCGCAGAGATGGTGGCCGCGAAATGCCCAGCTCCGCCATCTGGCAGGTCGTCACGCGTGACCGATGTGATCACCACGTACCGCAGGCCCAGGGATCGCGCCGCCTCCGCCACGCGCGCCGGCTCCGAGGGATCGAGAGGCCCCGGTTTCCCGTTATCCACTGCGCAGAAGCGGCAGTCACGCGTGCAGACATTCCCCATGATCATGAAAGTGGCATGGCCGCGGCCAAAGCACTCCCCTAGGTTCGGGCAGCGCGCGCTCTGGCAGACTGTATAGACACCCAACGCCGCCAAGTGACGCCCCAACTTCGCCAGTTGAGGAGCTTTCGGGGCCGCCGGCCTCAGCCAGTCGGGAAGCCGTGACCTCATCCCCGGGCCGCTCCCGCAACTGCCCGGCGGGCGAGAGCGCAGCGCGCCAGCCCGGCCCAGGCCACCACCTGCAAGGGCCACAGCGCGATCGCCTGCTTCAACTCGTGGATCGCTTCCTCGGTCTCACCACCCCGCAGCAGCCCCCGGCCCAGCCGGCAGTGAGCCCAGGCCAGCCGCCGGCAAGCCACCCCTCTTAGTGGGCCTGCCCCCGCCTCCCGCGCCAGGACCCGCCGCACCACCTCCCCCTCCCAGGCGCGCATCGCCGCCCGGCTCTGGCTCCGCTGCCCGGGGTGCAGCCGGTGGATGGTCAGCGGCGCCGGAAGCAATGCCAGCTGCCAGCAGGTGGAGACTCGCAGCCACAGGTCCCAGTCCTGCGCCAGCGGGAGCGCTTCGTCGAAGCCACCGGACTCCTCCAGGCATTCCCGCCTGGCGAGCACACTCGACATGGGCAGGCGGTTGGCCCGGACGAGCGCGGCCTGGGACACCTCCCGCAGCCGCGCTGGCTCCGCCAGGGGCCGAAGATGGCGCCCAGAGGGCCTGGCGGTGCGCAGCCCATGGGTGCCGAGCACACCCAGGCCAGGGCGATCCAGGAACCAGCGCGCCTGCCAGGCCAGCTTCTCCGGGTGCCAGAGGTCGTCGTCATCGAGAAAGGCGATGAGCTGCCCCGCGGCCGCCCGCAACCCGGCATTCCGCGCCGCGGCCGGACCCCGACCGGGGCCGGACAGCACGCGCAGACGCACTGGCGCACACGCAGCCAGTGACCGCAGCGCCTCGGCCGCTCCCCTTCCCCCTGCATCATCCACCACCACCAGCTCCTCTGGGAGCAGACGCTGGCGCAGCACGCTCCGCGCGGCCGCCACCAGGAACTCCGGTCGCTCCCGGGTGGGAAGGACGACACTGATCGTTGGAAGATCCACGGACTGCTCCAGGCCTCCGCAGGGCTAGAGATGAGTATAAGTAACGGAAACCAGGGGTGTCAACCTGAAGGCGGGCGGGTAACCGTTCAGCCGCCGGTGTTGGGTCTGTCTTGTGCTGATGTGCAGTGAGTTGGTGGCGGGCTGATCGGCTAACTGAGCAGGCTGCTGTAGGGAACGCCCGCGAGCACACCGCTCAGCCCGGCCAGCAGGAAGGTGGCGACCATGGCTCCGCTTTCGGCTACGACGCCAATGGCAATATGACCAGCGTCTCGGGGCCGCTGGGTGCGTGGACCTTGGTGTACGATGACGAGAACCGGCTGGCGTCCGTAGCATATCCCGGCGGAACCGATAGTTTGCTCTACAGTGCCCTGGGCCAGCGCATGAGGGCTAACGTGAATGGGGGTGTTCTGCGGTATATCTACCATGGAGACCGCGTGCTAGAGCAGACGGACGATGGGGGGAACTTGCTGACCCGGTACGCCACCGCCGGTGGCAGCTACTACGACCCGCTACTGGGCTTGGGCTTCAGCGACGGCAGCGTGCGGTACCCGCTCTGGGACCTAATCGGCACCTCGCGGCGGCTGGTGGACGGCTCCGGTGCCGCCACTGACGCCTACTCCCTGGATGCCTTTGGGCGGCAGATGTACACCTGGGGCAGCACCCCCAACCCCTACCGCTTCGGGGCCGCCTGGGGGTATGTCACGGACACCCCGGGATCGGGGCTGTTGCAGTTAGGGGCGCGCTTCTATTGGCCGGAGGTGGGGAGGTTCGTGCAGCAGGATCCGATGTTCCGCACAGTCCACCTCGGGGTACAGCCTCTGGGAGGCTTGGGCCACGCACCGGTGGGCCTGGCCGTCAAGGCCGACCCTTTCCAGGCCAGCGCGTGTGAGCCGCTTCGCCTTCGCGGGCAATGAGCCGGCCCGTAGCATAGACCCATCGGGCTATTGGTATATCGACATATCGGGCACTTGGGGGGCGATAGGCCCGGCGGGGATAGTCGGCATCATGATAGGGCCTGACCCTTGTGAGAAGGGCCCTTGGTGGAAGCGATGGTTCCACCCCTACGGAGGAGGCGGCGGGGGGTCTCCAGGACCCGGTGTTGGGCTCATGTACGGGCCCGGTGATCCCAGTTGCGGATGGTATGCTGCAGGTGCTGGTGGCTACGGGCTGGGCGCTTCGGGAGGTGCTGACCAGAGCTCCAAGCCGTTCTATGAGTTTGGGCTGAGCACCCCTGGCGCCTTCGCGGGCTACTACTATGTCAGGTGACGGCTGCGCAACTCCCTTGGGTACGGGCCTCGCTGCGGCCTTTTCCTCGCTCTTGTGCTACGCAAGCATACGGTGGCGCAAGCAGCTGGCTGCGATGGCTGTGGAGTATCGGCTCTCGCTGAGGGGTCTGCTCCCACGCCGGATTCGAGAGCCACTAACGCGCTGGAGCACAGCCCCGGCAGTCATCCGGGCTCAGATGGTTGTGATGATCGTCCTTAGTGGTCTCGTGGCTCTGTGTTTGTGGCTGATGTTCTTCTCGGATGTCGGGGCCGTCTTGCGAGGCTCGCGCTAGGGCATCCCGGACAACCCTGCGGGAAGCGCGAAGCCGGGCGGAAGCACCTGCCGTCGGTGTGATCTGTGCTACGCGATGGCGGGTTGCCCGGAAGAGCGCGGTAGGCTGTTCGCAAACCGACAGGAACTGCGAGTACACCAAACGGGACGCGAAAGCCGGCCAGGGACACCTTGTGGTGGTTACTTCGCCGTAGAACCGCCCTAGCCTTGCTCTGAGGGGGTCCTCTGCTGTATCGTGGCCGCTCATTCTCGCTGGAGGATGCACCCACGTGGAAGCAGCCGGGGCCTCTGTTTGTCTGGTGATGAAGGCAGTGCTGCTGAGTGCCCGCTGGGCGGGACGGACACGACGGCTGGGTCTGGAGCAGGCGGCGAAGGCCGCGGGTGATGGGGCGGAGGTGCAGTCCAATAGCTTCCTCTACAATGCCCTGGGCCAGCGCATGTGAGCATGCCTCAACGGGGGCGTCTTACGGTATATCTGCCATGGTGAGCGCGCGCTAGAGCAGACGGACGATGGGGGGAACTTGCTGACCAGTTACATCCCCCTCTGGTGCACGCTTACGCTCCTGCGGCAGCAGAGCGCTAGGCACGGTAGCGTGAGACACAACTCACGCGCGGGCCAATAGCAGGGCAGCGACGCATGCGACAGAGTGCTACGCGTGATGTCTTCCCGCGTAACAGGAGGCGGACATGGACTGCAGCATCCTTGGGGCGAGACGGAGTGCCCTCGCCGGCCTAGTGTGCCGGATCGTGTGCGCGGCACTGCTGATGGCGGCGTATATTGGCAGTGGGAAGTCTGCTGGGTCTGGAGACCAACAGCCGGTAACAGAACCCCCTTCCCCGGCCAGAGCAACCACAGTCTGGCGAACGCCAACTCCACCGACTGACCCGGGGATGAGCGATATCTGGGTCAACCCGACTGATGGCATGGAAATGGTGTACATTCCACCCGGGGAGTTCCTTCTGGGGTTGAGCAGCAGCCAGATTGATGCCTTGCTCAGGGATGATCCGACGGGCAGTGCTGAAGAACTCAGGGATGCGCAGCCCCAGTGTGAGGTGCACACAGCGGGTTACTGGATTGGCCGGACAGAAGTGACCAACGGCCAGTACCAGCAGTTTGTCGGTGCTACCGGTCACTCTGTTCCGAGGCATTGGCAGAACGGCAAGATTCCGGCAGGAACAGAGCGGTTTCCGGTCACCTACGTCAGCCAGGCTGACGCCGAGGCCTATTGCCGGTGGGTAGGCGGACGATTGCCCACGGAGA
This sequence comes from uncultured Armatimonadota bacterium, assembly GCA_963716175.1. Classification (GTDB taxonomy): domain Bacteria; phylum Armatimonadota; class Hebobacteria; order Hebobacterales; family Hebobacteraceae; genus MFD04408-11. Next base: position 913,319 of record OY970296.1, read on the forward strand.
TCGAATGGGAGAAGGCCGCGCGGGGAACAGATGGACGGCTCTTTCCGTGGGGCAATACTTGGGCTGCTGATCGGTGTCGCAACTTCGAGACAACGACCGGGGAGCACATTCCGATGCGCTGGGAGACCTGGCTCCCAGCGCACCAAGCCTGGGAGGCTTCTCACGGGCCGGTCCGCGACGGCATAGCGGCCGTCGGCTCTTACCCGGCTGACAAGAGCCCATATGGCTGCATGGACATGGCTGGCAATGTCTCTGAGTGGTGCGCGGGGTGGTATGACGCGAAGGCGTATCAGCGTTACGCTAGAGGCAATCTCGCCCAAGCCAGGACTGGTAAGCATGTGATGGTGCGTGGTGGCGCCTGGAGCCGGTTCAGCCTTATGTCCTTCTGCACCGCATACCGCGAACATGGTCCCCCCGATTACTATCGGCTTCACGATACCGGGTTTCGGCATGTTCGAGACGTGGCGGCGGCGTCGCATCCGGACATGACCCGCGGAAAGAAGCCATAGCTGCGTTTCGTGCCTGCTGTAGCGGTTACTCCCCCGTGGAACCGCCATAGCCTTGCCTTGACCAGCTTTCCCGGTCTATCGTGGGCAACGCCATCTTGCTGGGGGATGAACCCACGTGGAAGGAGCTGGGACCTGGATCTGCTTGGTAATGAAGGCGGTGCTGCTCAGTGCCCGATGGGCGGGGCGAAGGAGACGGCTGGGCCTGGAGCAGGAGGCGAAGACTTCGGGTGATGGGGCGCAGGTGCAGGCCGAGAACGGCACCAAGTTCTCGGAGATAGGGATAGTCTCGCCGGGTTTCTCTGGCGTGAAGTACCATGTCTGGTGACCCGAGTTACAGATTGCGACAGGGGTGCCGTGCATGTATGCCATGACGACGGGGTTAGCCTCTCTCCTCTGTCTGGCCTCGGGCGTCCTGGTCCTTCGATACAGACGCCCGCTGGCCCTCTATCTGGTAGAAGCTTACCGGGATCGTCGCCAGTCTCTGGGAAAAGCCGGGTGGATCCTTATAGGCGGTTGGATGACCTCAGAGGCGTTCGTGATGTTCGAGGTAATCACCGGAGGCATCCTATGTCTCGTGGTGGGCGGAATGCTTGCGGCTGAGGCCGTATCCGAGGCCATGGCTTCGCCTCAGTGGCGACCCATCGTAGGGGTACATGCTGGTGAGCCCGGTATCTCCGCGAGACGTTTCTGGAACATAGCGATGTGCGTTGCGTTCTGGGCACTGGCAGCGTGGACGGCCCGCAGCCATGGTCCGACTGTGCGTCGTCTGAGCCGGTTCCTTGCCTCGCTTGCGCGCGCGAGTGAGAAGACCAGAGGCATTTGCAGCGACCAAGGCAAACTCGACCTGCTTTCGCAGAGATGCGTTCAGGCAGCAGTCGCACTGCAGCTGATCCTCGGGGCTGCTTTCCTTGTCATGGCCTTCAGGTGATGTGGCAAACGGCGATGGGACAGCTCTGGATGGCTTCCCAGCCTGCGTCCAGGGCGGTGCCTGCTTTGTGGATTCAGGGCGACCAGCGGGCAGGCTGTAGCGTTCGGCGCCTTCTTCGGTTACACTGCCGGCATCGATATTGGGATTGCCGCGTGCCCAGCCGCATTCTGGCGGGATCGGCGCGTCATATGCTGGCCTCCCCATGTTGACTTCCTCAGGGTGAGAGGCTACCGTAATCACATGAAGCGTAGTCTGCGCGCCGCGCTGCTGCTCTCTGTCTTGGTGCTGGCCGGGTGCGCGCGGCCCGCCAACAGGGAGCAGGCCAAGGCCCTGGCGAGCTGGCTGGGATCACAGTCGTATTCCACCTGGAGCACCTTCTACTCCCGCGACCGCACCCCTCATCAGCCGGCCAGCCCCGACGGCCTCACCCTGGGAAGTCCGAACGTGTTCGCCGCCGTCGGCTGCAATCCGAAAGACCTCATGTCCCTCGACGTGCTGTGGGGCGATCGGCGCACCGTGCGGCCTCTGGCCAAGCCCATGACGGTGGCCGTGAAGGAGGGAGATCGCGAGCAGCCCGTCGCCGACTTTGCCGAGCAGACGCTGCGCCGCCTTCGGCATACCTCCATCGCGGTGTCACAGGCCGAAGACCAGGGGCTGCGCGTCACCTGTGTGTCCTTCGCGCCCAGGCCGTCGGAGGACAGTTTCCTGGCGCGATGGTTCCTGGTAGAGAACACCGGCCATGCGCCGCGCCGGCCCAGCCTGAAGCTCAAGCTGGGCGCAGCCGGGGAGTGGAGGCGCCAAGAGGCAGGAGTATGGGTCAAGCAGAGCCTGGCCCTCGTCTCCGACACCAGGTTGCTCTCCTCCGGCGACGACCTGGAGGCAGTGATGGGGCGCCTGCGGCCGGGCGAGAGAGCCGCGGCCGCACTGCTCCTGGTCGCCGCAAAGGAGACCTCGCGCCTGACCCAGCAGGTGGCCCGGGCCAAGACCGAACTCACCCGCCTGCTGCCTCTGCTGGAGGAGACCAGGTCCGACTGGGAAGCCTGGTGCGCCAAGACGCCCCTGAACACTGGTGACGAGCGGACAGACGACCTGCTGGACTCGCTGCTCTGCCTGGTGCGCAGCCATGTGGGGCCGGAGGCCATCCACACCGGGTCCCTCCGCTACCCGCACAACCGCGCCTGGGTGCGGGACAGCTACTGGGTCCAGCGCGCGCTCTGGGAGCTGGGCCGCAACGATGAGGCGCGGCTAAGCCTGGATTTCTTCCATCGCGCCTGGCGCACCTCAGGCCTCGCCTCCTACTACGAGATTCCGAGCGGGCGCTCTACTGCCTACGGCTACGGCGGGGTCGAGCTGCCCCATTACTTCGTGCTCATGGTGCGGGACGCGGAGGAGTTGGGCGGGGCGGAGGGGTTAGCCTACTGGGATATGGTGCAGGGGTGCCTGGACAAGGCGGAGGTCCCAGCCAGTGGTCTCCAGCCCATGAACGGCGACGAGACCTGGCTGCTGGCGGCGCCGGTGCGGGAGCTGGACGATCTGCTCGATAACTCCTGGCTCTTGATCGCCTCCGCGGAGTATGGCGCCAGGCTGGCGGAACGCGCCGGAGACCCAGCGCGCGCCGCCCGCTACGGGGCCATGGCCTATCGGGCGCGGCTCGCCCTCACCAGGTTCCAGCCCGGGACCGGTGAGCCGGCCTGGTATGGCATCGGGCTCGGAGGCGATGGTTCGCTCGACTTCTCCCTCTGCCCCGGCGTGTACGCCCGCGGCGTGGTGCTCGATGTGCTCCCCCCCAGTGATTCCTACTTGCAGGCCGGGCTGATCGCTAGCTGGCAGCGGCTCCAATACGACCGCGGCCTGCGGGCCCATTCCCGCAGCGCCACCATTGACGGCGGAACCCCCGGGTATGTGCTCTGGGCCGCGGCCCGCATGGAGTTGCCCCTGGACCGCGACCTGCTCGCTCGCCTGCCCAGGTTCTGCTCCGCCACGGGAAATGTGTGGGAGTTCCACGACCTCTACGACCCGGCCTGGGGTGGCGAGAAACGCCGGCTCTGGGATTCCGCCGTGGTGCTGATGGGGATGGCGCACTCACTCTTCGACCTGAGGCGGGAGGCCGGAAGACTTGATGTCTTTCCCAGGCCTGTCGCGCAGCCCCAGCCCGAGGAAGCGGCGCCATCCGTGTTCGACGCCAAAGCCGCGGAGGCGCTGCTCGCGAGCGCGGGGCCCGCGCTCATCCTGCATGATCACTCTCCCGACCACGCGGCCCGGGTAGCGCGAGCGCTGCTCCGCCAGAGGAACAAGCAGTACGCCATTGGGGCCTACGCAGGCGAGCCGCCCAGTGATCACTCGGCGCTGATCATCTCGCCCAATCTCCCGCCCGCGGGATGGACCGCGGCTGCGGGCTACTGGGTGCGCAGCTGGGAGGGGCCGCCTCAACTCTGGGTTCGCAACGGCGGGGATGTCTACCTGGACACCGATCCCCTGCTCTTCGATCTGCTCTCTTACCTCCCCCCACAGCGGGACAAGCCGCTCCCGTTCCCAGACGCCAACTTCGATCTCGTGGCGCGATACGGCGAAGCGCCCTCCGGGGAGGCCGAGGTCACGGCCATCTCCACATCGCAGAGCGCCTCCGGTCACCTCAACCTGGCCGGCGACCGGCTCTCGCTCAAGCCGGCGGACACGGCCTTCGACGTGCGCGTGGAGTCGGCGCCAGGCAACCTGCTCAAGCTCACCGTGATTGCCCCCGCGGCGCGCGCCGAGGCGGCCGAGATCACGGTCACGCTGCCAGAGGGGTGGTGGCTGGTCTTCGCCCGCGACATGACCGGCAAGTGGGACCACGTGAACGACCCGGTGGCCGAGTATCGCCTGCCCGGCGGCGAGATCAAGCTGACCTACCACTTCCGCCCCAGCGCCGACTCCCTCAGCCTCACCTTCGACCTGGCCAGGCTGAAGACTGTAGGGCGGGTATCCGCTGAAGCTTCGGCGAAGGCGGATGCCCGCCGGCCGTATCCGCACCAGACACGCAGCGCGAGGAGCAGCTACATGGCCGAGCGGCGGGCATGCTCTTCGATTCCGCTCAGGGTAAACTCCGACATGCCCGCCCTACAAGAACGGCCCGTGGGGTGCAGCCGCGCCTGCCCTTACGGGTAAACCCCCCACTCGCGCACCAGCTCCACCACTCTCGCGTATCTCTGGAAGCTCACCTGCGTCGGGATGGAGTGATCGGAATGGAAGACGTAGCCCCCTGGATTCGACATGCCAATCGCTAGCTTGGACCGCACCTCCTGCTCCATCTCCGCCTCGTCGGCCCAGAAGGTGCGCACATCCACCCCGCCCATGAAGCAGAGGTCTCGCCCGTACTCGCGCACCAGCTCCGTCAGGTCCATCCCCGCCTTCACCTCCAGCGGCTGTAGACAGTCGAACCCGGCCTCGATCAACATGGGCACGATGCCACTCACTCGGCCGCAGGAATGCAGCACCACCGGCCACCCCTGCTGGTGGAAGAAAGCGTTGAGCTGCTTGTGATAGGGGAAGAGCTGCTCTCGATAGGCGCGCGGTGAGAACAGCAGGGCATTGCGGTAGCCGAGGTCGTCCCACAGCCAGGCGCCGTCGAAATCGAGCCCCTGCTCCAGGTAGAGCTTCGTGAGCCCGATGATCATCTCGGCGTCATAGGCGTACATCTCCTTCACCCACTCCGGCTCCTCGGCAATCGCCATCAGCAGCGCCTCCGGCCCCATCTTGCGCCAGGTGGCTTCGTACCCGGGGACGGCACCCAGGCAGATGTACTTGCCCTGCCGCCGGCAGTGAGCGTGGCTCTCCTTCACCTCCTTCCAGTCTATCCGGCTGGGGTCCGGCTTCAGGCGGCCCTTCAGCGCGTCCCAGTCGGCGCGGGTCTTGATCGGGAAATCCAGCAGCTCGGGGGTGGAGCGATGGTCCAGCCAGTTCCTCGTCAGGTCCCCCCATTGGTCACGCTCGATCACGTACTCGTCAGTGCGCTCGATCACCTCTGTCGGCAAGCCGAAGGAGTTATCAACTCCGAGGACACAGATTTCCAGTCCGAAGTAATCGTCGGGGGAGGCCCCGGCCGGCAGGCCCTCCCGATGCCAGCGATTTGCCGTCGCCTCCCAGAACGACTCGTGGATCGGCACCCGGTCCGGCTGCTGATGATGCAAGGCCTTGGCGACGCGCTCGCGTGAGGTCATCCCAATCCTCCGTCTCGTGGGGTAGGTTTCCGGGCTATCGCCTACTCTATCCCCAGCCAGCGCAGCGCGTTCGTGCTCAGCACCCGCTCGATCGTCTCCGATGACCGCGCTGGCCTCCCGCAGCATGCTGCGCTCCTCCTGCAAGCTCTCTCGCAGCCCCTCCCCATTGTCCGTGGCCACGCAGTCGCTGCCATAGACCAACTGCTTGTCGCCGAGATAGGCGAAGGCCTTGCGCAGGGCGTCCACCTTCCAGATGCGGGGCGCGCCGCTGGTGGTGTCGGCGAAGCTCTGCCACTCCGACTTGTAGCCGCTCGCCGCTCGAAACTTCCCGCACACCGCGAAGCACTCATCCGTCCAGGGCCAGCTCATGTGCGCCATGGCGAATCGGATCTTGGGATAGTGCAGCATGATCTCGAAGAAGGCCGGCCGGCAGTGCTGGGAGGTGTCGCTGGTCCCCCACAGGATTCCGGTGTGAAAGAGCATGGGTTTCTCGTACTCCTGGATCTTGGCGTAGCAGGCCTGCGCCCGCTCGTCCGCCGGATACCAGTGGTTGGGGATCATCTTCACCCCGCGCAGTTTCTTCTTGTCCAGGGCGTAGTCCACCGCCTCCACCGCGTCCGGCAGCGTCGGCTCGATCCAGGCGAAGCCGATCAGCCGCTCGGGATCGGGCTTGACCAGGGCGGCGATCTGGTCCAGCACCTTCTTGTGGGCGTTCTTCGCCGGCTTCCCGGCCTGCTGGGCCCGATGCGGCGGGACCGAGAACAGCACTACCCGGTCCAGCCCCGCCTTGTCCAAGGCCTTCAGGATCTTGTCGCCATCCTCGGTCCCTCTGGTGTGCACGTGCACGTCAATCGCCATTCTCTCCTCCTCACTTGGTCTCGATCTCCAGCTCTCCTGCGGCTGCCTGCTCATAGCGCGCCCACCGCATCGCCAGATGCAGCCCGTGGATGAGGCAGAGCAGGTAGAACAAAGCGCTCCAGGCGGCCTGCCCCAGCAAGGTGAGCACCAGCCCATACACCGCGAAGCTTGCGCCGAAGGCTGCGGTGACGATGGCGGCGGTGGCGGCTCCGGGCCCGTTCCTGCCTCGGACCGCCTGCGTCAACCCGAGCCGTTCCAGGAAGAGCGAGATCCCGTACTCGCTGATCGCGAGCAGCAGCAGCACCCGGGGGAGCAGGCGCCCCACCTCCGGCGGCCCGATCGGCTGCACCGGAATCAGCCGGCCCACCAGAGGGAATAGCACCAGGCAAGAGGTGTAGATCAGAATGACGATCCAGCGCACCCGATCCAGCCCGCCTGCGGACTCTTGCTCCATGCAGACCCTCTCGCCCGAAACGCTGCTAGCCGAGTTTCTGCAACTCAAGCAGTAGCCCTTCCACCAACACGAATCTCCCCAGCGGCCGCACCTCCACCCCGGCCGGGAAGCTGCGCTGGAACGCGAAACCCACTCATCTGCGAGAGATGAACGCAATGGCTACTCCGAGCCAGGGTCCTCAGGGACAGGGTCTAAGATGAACCGGGAGCGGCAAGCTGCTCGTCCAATCTCCGCAGACTTCGCTCGATGGCGTGCTTCCGGTACCCAGGCCCCGCCAGAACCAAGGCCCGCTCCATATGGGCCCTGGCCTCCGGGAGCTTCCCGGTGACCCAGAGGGCCCACGCCAGGCCATGGTCTGCATCCATATCCGTAGGGTCGTCCTTGAGGACAGTACTGAAATAGGAAATCGCGGCTTCGGGCGACTCTCGGAAGAGGTCCAGGGCTGATTGCAGATGGGGGTAATGGAGCGCTAGGCGCAGTGCCTGATCGGTTCGGCCAGTTCTGCGGAAGGACTGAATGGCGCGTCCCACAGGTCCCGAAGGATGGTAACGACGCTGAAGGTACCATCGCGCGATGTCGTCGGCCGAGACAGAGGCCAGATCCTTGTCAAAGAGCGCCGTATACGCGGCCTCACACCGCACGATCCCTAACTCCTCCATACCTTCGATCTCCCTCTTCGCCGTCTCGTAGGACGGAGCCAGCCGAACCAGGGCGCTGTAATCGAAGCGCTTGGGCTCAAGCCCCATGGAACGCATCAGACGTAGCGTAGCATCTACTGCACCATAGTTGTCTGCTTTCATGGCCGCGAAGGTGTAGGAGCCAGCATCTGGCTCAGTGCCAGCGGCGCGCATTTCGCCAATGACAGCCAGTGCCGTCTTGTAGTCTGGGGCGCTACGTATCAGGCTGTTGTACATGGCAAGGGTGGGTTCCAGACCGGCGCCGCGGGCTTCATCCAGCAGCATCGCGCCTGTCGGATAATCTGGAGTCCGTTTCATGAGGAACTCATATTCGCCGGTGTCCAGTTTGAGGCCCCTGGCGCGCAACCAGCGCGCGGCTTTCACTGCTTCATCGGGGTCGCGGGCTGTCCAGAGGAGCTCTTTGCAAACGGCAACTGGGAGTCCCACGCCGCGGCTCAGGAGGTCTTCAGCGAGATGCTGGCCTGCCTCTAGGTTGGGCGCGTGACGTAGCACCGCCCGAGAGCAAGCTGAGCTGGGTGCAACGCCCTTGTCGCACATCGTCCGCAGCACAGCTGCGGCCGCCTCGTAGTCATCCGCCCTTTCAACCACAGCCTCATAGATAGCCCTATCGGGCTCGACCCCTTGCGCCTGCATATCCTGCAGCAAGGCTACGGCAGCCGTGTAGTCAGGAGCCTTGCCGGATAGCAGCCTGTACGTGTAGCGGTCCAAGCGTAGTCCGTGGGCCTTCATACTCGTTGCCAGAGATTGGGCAGAAGCATAGTCGGGCGCCCTCGCGATGAGCGTACGGTAGGTGTTCGCATCCGGCCTCACCCCCTCGCGGTGCATCTCCTCCAGCACCTTCAGCCCAGTGCCGAAGAGCGAGATGCGCCGGAGCACAAGGTTGCACGCGTCGACCTCTGCCTGTTCCCCGGACGGGCGCACTATCTCCAGGAGGTTGGCTAGTCTCTCGTACCGAACTGCGGTTCGACAAAGCAGATTGACAGTAACTCGGTCCGGGCTTACGCCTTGAGCGCGCATCTCGCCGAGCAATGCCCCTTCCGCTATCGTGTCTCCGGCCCTCGCAATCAGCACATTGTAGGTACCGACGTTGCGGCCAATCCCCGCCTTGCTCATCTCCGCGAGCAACTTCGTCCTCTCGTCCGAACCCGGAGCTTTCGCGATGAGGGCGTTGTAGGTAGTGACGTCAGATGGGATGCCTGCGTCGTTCATCGTGCGCTGGATGCGGCGCGCAGTGTCATAATCGATCTGGCTTGCGAGCAGCCGAGACCATCGCTCTGTCAGGCTGGCAGCGTCAAGAACTGGACCTCTTGCCCCAGCCCTAAGACTATCAGATGCCCGTTCGGCGGCGCGCGAGGCCTCCTCTGTCTGGCCCAAAGCAGCCAATGTGTTTACGAAATGCTCTGGCGAATCGGAACCGACACTGGCTTCCGCCTTCAGAGGGCCGAGCACGTGGAGGGGAAACTCCTCCTCCCCTTTCGCCTCAGCCCTGCCACTCGCCGTGTGCGGCGTCTTCTTTGCACTGACGTGGAAATCGCGGAACACGAACTCCCGAATGGGCTCCCCGATGAGTATCTCATCCGGGCAGCATGACTTCGACGCTCGCACTGCTCGACGAGCGCTGTCGCCCACATAGTCAGGCCTGTCGTCGGGCAAAGTGACCGGTATGTCTCTGCCCGAGCATATTGCAAGCCGGAGCGGGGGTATCTTAGACTCGGACAGTCTTGTCTCACGGGCCATCTCCTTCCGGAACTTTCCCTGCATGATTAAGGCGAGGCAGCAAAGGACCGGGATGTCGGTCTGCTCTTCCGTCATGACAAGCCAGCCATCTCCCGTGAATTTCAAGAGAGCCTGGCTCAGCCCTAGCCTCTCCAGATAAGGCCTGATCTGTTTGACTAGCGCTGCATTGAAACGGTCAAGCTGGAGTGTAGTCAGTTCTAGGCCAGACGCGGTCGACCCCACGAGGTCTATGGCCAGGCAATACACCCCGCGGGGCGCTTCAGGCTCTTGCGACAGCTCTTCGCCGTCAGAATGGGCCATCCCACCTTACCTATGCCGTCTGAGGGCCGTTGCACGCACGGAGAGGGTCACGGCGAAGCGAGCATCCTGAGCGGACGGTCTGTCCCGCCCCCAGGCAGCATCCTCAGCGTTATCTACCCAGTTTCCCCAGCTCGGTCCTGAGCCCTTCCACCAACACGAATCTGCCCAGCGGAAGCACCTCCACCCCGGCCGGGAAGCTGCGCTGGAAGAGCCGATTCTCGCACATGCCGCCGGAGAGGTACAAGCAGGAGCGCGAGCCCGCGAAGCGGTGAGCATTGAGCGCAATGCCCCGGGCGAAGCGCGCCACCGCCTCTGCCTCCGAAACTCCTTGCGCCACCAGCTCGAAGAGCTGCTCCATCCCCAGCACGCCGCAGGTGACCGGCACCGATTTCTCGGCGGGTTCGATGGCCCCATAGTCAAGGTCATAGTAGCTTCCGAGCAGCTCCAACGTGAACCCCGTGAGCGCGCCGCAAGTGCTGGTCCAATCCATCGCCACCAGCTCGCCGTGGCGCAGGTGGATGTACTTCACATCCCGGGAGCCCACGTCGAGCAGCAGGAACTCCGGCTCCGCGATCAGCCGTTGCCCGCCCTGGGCGAGCGCGATCAGCTCGTTGATATGGCGCGGCGCGCGGCGGCGGGCATTGTGGCCGGTCGCCAGATCGGCGGTGATCTCGCGCGCCTCCCTGGTGCGCAGCACCCGCCGCTCCCCGGTCTCGGTGTCAAGCAGCTTAGTCCAGGTAGTGCCGAAGTCACCCAGCACAGCCATCTCAGTCCCAAACCTTGTGGAACCGCAGGAAGGCCTCGATCTTCGCCTTCACCGGCCCCGACAGCACGCCGTCTGCGTCCACGTAGAGGCCATCATACTTCCGCGCCAGATGCCGGGCGGTGATGTTCTTGGGGCAGAAGGTCTGAGCGAAGAAGACCGTGGGCCGGCCCGGCGGCACATAGGCCTCCAGCTCCCACGCCGCCGGAGTCCGGTTCTCCAGGCAGCGCGTCCATCCCAGGATCTGAGAGCCATCCGGGAACAGCTCGTAGATGGAGAAATGGGCCGCCGGCACCCCCCAGATCGCCGCCCGCGGCGCGGGCTCGGCCCGCAGGTCGAGGGGCTGCGGCCGCACCAGCGCATCCAGGATCAGCTCCATCTTGCGCATCACGGGGAGATCGCAATCGCAGACTGGCGTGCCCGCGCCCCGCCGATTCTCGTTGTGGGTCCGCACTACCGGGATGCTGAGCCGGTCGGCCAGCAGGTCGGCCAGACCCCGGGCCGAGTCGCACTTGCCGTAGCCCTCGTCAATCACGATCTCGTCCAGATCGAGGGAGAGCGCGTTATCGAGCACGCGCCTGATGATGCGACACGTAGTGCGAGGCAGCAGCGCCTCGCTGTGAGGAGCCACCCCCGCGATGAGATTGTCCAGATCAACCAGCACCTGCTCCCGGCGGGGCGCCAGCGCTTCCTCGGGCGGACAGCCCACGAAGCCAATCCTGCGCCTGCTCTCACTCATGCTGCCCGCCCGCGCCGCCGAGTTGGAGCCAGAGCACTGTCATCCTCTGCTCAGCCTGAAGGCCTCGCACCTCGCCGGGGGCGGCAGCCGCGAAATCCCCTGCCGACACCGCCAGCACCTCATCGCCGATCGTCAGGGAGCCCTCGCCCTCCACCACATAGCACAGCATCTCCTCCGAGTCGCGCCGCGCCGGCAGACCTTGACCTGGCTCCAGGCACAGCAGGAAGGCGCGCACGCGCTGCGACCCATACAGGAGCTGGGGGAGGAATCGGCGGGGCGAGAAATCCAGCTTGTCCAGGAGACGAGTTGGTCTCATAGGCGCGGCCCGGCCGTCTGACTCAGGGCCCCATCCTCATCGGTTCGGCGCTCCCGCCCGGCTCCCCTGCGGCCCAAGCGCCGGCCGCGCTGACAGCAGGAGTCACTATGCGCCGCGCCGAAGCCCTCCCCCAAACTCCAGCAATGCTGGGGGGGACAAACGAGTGACCATCATTGACCCCAAAGAGCTGTGTGACCTCGACGCTGTTGCGGTGACGATCTGGTGGCTGGGGAACGCCGGTTTTGCCATTAACGCAGCCGGAAGGCTGATCCTCATAGACCCGGTGATCGAGCTGCACGACGACTCGGATCCGGTGACCTCTGAGATCGGTCTGCCCCTGCTGGAGCCGCTGCCCATCCGGGCCCGCAATGTCCTTCGCGCCGACTTGGTGCTGATCACCCATGACCATGGCGACCACCTCGGGCAGCGCACCTTCCCGGACCTGATCGCCCGCACTCACGCCGTTTTCGTGGGCACCGAGCGCACCGCCCTCAAGCTGCGCCAGTGCGGCCTCCACGAAGAGCGCATCCGCCTCGCCCGCTACGGCCAGCTCATCCGCATCGGAGACATCGCCGTCACGCCCACCGTGGCGCGCCACGAGGAAGACGCCATCCACACCCAGCGCGGCGACTGCTGCGGGTTCATCGTGCGGGTCGCCGGGGTCACCTTCTGGCACCCCAATGACACCGATCTCATGGAGGAACATCTGAAGGTCACAGGCATTGACGTGCTGTTGCTGCCCATTGCCCCTCACGTGCTGGGCACAGAGGGGGGAATCAGGCTGGCGAACTCCACCCGCGCCAGGCACATCATCCCCTGTCACTACGGCACCTACGACTCAGACCTCTACTGGTGCACTGGCGATCCGCTGGCGGTCGGCGCCGGCATCGAGGACGCCAAGCGCCGCTATCACGTCCTGGGCATCGGCGAGAAATTCGTCCTGCCGGCCCGTTAGTGCAGGGAGACAGGAGGAACACCGATGACCCAAGCTCCGTCTGAGCAGTACCTCCGCGAGGAGCTGCGCGCGCTCTCGGAAGAGGGCTTCGATATCTCCCAGCCCACTCGCCAGTTGAGCGAGCTTGCCGGCCGCGCGGATCGCGAGGCAGATCAGAGGAGGCGGGAAATCGAGGTCAGCCTGCCTGGTTTGCCTCTCCGGCCCGACATCACCTACCACGAGCCATCGGACCTGGAGGGCATTCGCGCTGCCCGCCCCGAGGGCCCGCCGAAGCTCTCCCACAAGATCAGCAAGGCCGCGCTGGCCGACAAGACTCGCGGCGCCTGGCTGGGGCGGGCCGCCGGCTGTCTGCTCGGGAAGCCGTGCGAAGGCTGGGATCGGCAGACCATCGAGCGCGCCCTTCGCTCCCTGGGGGAGTGGCCGCTCCGCGATTACTGGCCGGTGGCTGACCCGCCGCCAGGCGGCATCACCTACCCCTCACCCGCCGATCCCTCCCTCCGCCAGAACATCACCCGCATGACCCGGGATGACGACATGGACTACCCCATCCTGGGTCTGCACCTCTTCGAGGCTTACGGGCCTGCCTTCAACACTGGGGACGTCGCGAGGGAGTGGCTCAATCGTCTGCCCTATGGCTGCGTCTACACCGCCGAGCACATCGCCTACCGCAACCTGGTGAACGGGATGGCGCCCCCGGAGACCGCGCGCTACCGCAACCCTTACCGGGAATGGATCGGCGCTCAGATCAGGGCCGACATCTGGGGTTGGGCCGCGCCCGGCCAGCCAGAGCTGGCGGCCGACTTCGCCTGGCGCGACGCCGCGCTCTCCCACACCAGGAACGGCATCTACGGCGAGATGTTCTTCGCCGCTCTGCTGGCCGCGGCCTTCGTCGAGCCGGACGTGCACCAGCTCATCGAGATCGGGCTCTCCGAGATCCCGCGGAACTGTCGCTTCCGAGAGGCCGTCCTAGACACTGTGGACTGGTGCGCGCACGACCCCGATTGGGAGGCCACCTGGGGCCGGATCAACGACAAGTACGGCCACTACCACGGCGTCCACACCATCAACAATGCCGCGGTGGTGCTGATGGCCCTGCTTCACAGCCGCGGTGACTTCGGCCGCGCCATCGCCATCGCGGTCATGGGCGGGTGGGACACCGACTGCAATGGCGCCACCGCCGGCTCGGTGATGGGCACCATCCTCGGCGCCAAGGCCTTGCCAGCCCAGTGGATCACTCCGCTGCACGACCGCATCTCCAGCATCGTGATCGGCTTCACCGAGATGCGGATCTCGGAGCTGGCCCGCCGCACCACCGCGGTGCAGCACCGCGCTCTGGCCGCGTAGGGCTGGTGCAGGGCGGATATGCGCAGCATGCCCGCCGAGCCGCCACCTCAGCGCATCTCGTCCGGCCTCACATACCTGCCCGTCTTCGCTGACTTGTAGGCCGCCAGCGCGATCGCCAGGTTCTTGCGCGATTCCCGCGCCGGGCTGGGCTTGACGGCGCCGGTCTTCACCAGCTTCACCAGCACGTTCATCATCCCGCCTCGCCGCGCCGGCGTTTTCAGCGGCTGCATCCCTTTCGCGGTGGCCACCACCGCCGGCTCCTTGAAGGCCGCGGGATCCATGTGCACCGCACCCTTGGTGCCTATGATCTTGGTCCAGTGAGGCCAGTACCCGTCTCCGGTCCAGGTGTCCTCGATCACCGCCACCAGGCCGTTGCTGAAGCGCAGCGTCGCCATGCCCCAGTCCTCCACCGTCATCCTGGGATAGCGCCGGTTGGCCATCTCGCCGTGCACTGACTCGACCTCGGCCTCAAACAGCGCCCGCAGCATGTCAATGGTGTAGATGGCGTGGTCGGCCCAGGCCCCGAAGGGGACCAGCTTGGCATCAACCCACCAGCCGGGATCCTTGCTGTTGGGCCAGGCCTGCGGCAGCCCGCCCTCCATCACGTGGTAGAGCGCCAACGGTACTCCCAGGCGGCCCCGCTTCAGCAGCGCCTTCAGCTGCGGGTTCACCCCGGCGCGCCCCAGCTGATCGAACGACCAGAGCACGCGCCGTTTCTTCTCGGCCAGCGCGATCAAGGCGTCGGCCTGGCGCAGGTTCATGGCCATGGGCTTCACGCAGGCGACGTGCTTGCCGGCCTGCAGCGCCCGCCGCGTCACCGCTACACTGTCCCGGGTGTTGACCAGAGAGCAGATCAGGTCAACCTCGGGATCCGCGATCACCTTGGCGAAGCTGGCGGTTACATAGTCAGCCCGATGCTTCTTCGCCACCTCCGCCAGGCGCCGCCTCGACTTATCCGCAATCGCCACTAGCCGCGTCGCCGGATTCTGGCTGGCGTCCCGCAACACCCCAAACGCGGTGTACCAGTGATCCAGTCCCACCACTCCCACGCCGATCTGGTTTGCCATTCCTCACTCCTCGCCCGTGGTATTGACCTAAGCAGGCTCACTATTCCCGCTGGCCGTCGCCGCTCCTTCTCACCCGCAGGACCTGCCAGCAGCCGCGCCGAAGCTCTCCGGGCCGGAGGAGCTGCCATGAGCGACAGCGGCAAGGCCGAGATCCCCGATCTGAAAGCTCACCTGCTCACTCGCGTCCTCCCGTTCTGGGAAGAGCACAGTCTGGACCAGGACTACGGTGGCTTCATCACCCATCTCGCCCGCGATGGCACCATCACTGATGCCTCCCGGAAATCCCTGGTGCCGCAGGCGCGCATGGTCTACAGCCTCGCCGCCGGCGCCGGCCTGGGCGGACCCTCCCAGTGGCTGAATGCCGCCCGCCAAGGCGCCGGGTTCCTGCTGCAGCGCTTCCGCGATGTCGAGCAGGACGGCTGGTTCTGGTGCGTGAGCCGCCAGGGAAACCCCCTTGAGACTGCCAAGCGGACGTATGGACATGCCTTTGTCATCTACGCCCTCTCCGAGTACGGCCGGATCGCCGGCGACAACCGCGCCCTCGCCGCCGCCGACCACACCTGGAGCCTGGTCGCCGAGCGCCTCTGGGACACCACCCACCAGGGCGCGATCGAGGCCTGCGATCGCGACTGGCGGCCCACCGATCCGAGCCACACCATGGGCACCCACCTTCATATCCTGGAGGCCTTGCTGGCCCTCGATCAAGCCCTGGGCGGCCGCCTCCACTGGCCCCGGGTGCGCCGCCTCTGCGATCTCATTGTCGCCCGCATGGTGGAGCCACAGCATCGCTGCGCCCTGGAGAAGTTCCATCCCGACTGGACTCACGACCGGGAGGCGAGCAGAGATCTGATTGACTACGGCCACAACCTGGAGGCGGCCTGGCTGCTGCTGCGAGTGCACCAGATGGAGGAGACTGCCGCCTACCAGGAGACCGCGCGGGGTTTTCTCGATTACGCGCTGCGCTTCGGATTGGATACCAACTATGGGGGGGTCTTCTCCCACGGGCCCCTCGGGGAGGCGGCCACGGTGCGCCAGAAGATCTGGTGGGTGCAGACCGAGGCCTTGGTAGCCTTCCTGCTCGGCTATCTGGTCTTCGCCGACCGCCGCTATTGGGATGCCTTCCGGAACGTGGTGAGCTTCTGCCTGCGGTGCCTGCACGACCCCGAGCATGGCGAGTGGTATCACTCCACGGAGGAGGACGGCACCCCCCGAGACACCACCAAGGGGTCGGCCTGGAAAGCGGCCTACCATATCACGCAGGCCTGCCTGTACGCGCATGAGTATCTGGGCCAGATCAGGGACGCCCCCGGATCGCCTTGACACCTCGGCATGGAGCTTGCTACAATCCCGCTGGATTGCGGCAGTGGATGCAGGAGGATTGATGCCGACGATTGATCTTGAGCAGCTGCGGACTGTCTCTCCTAGCTTGCCCCGTTTCCTCGAGTTCGAGCGCGAGATCGAGGAGAGCATCCGGCAGGAGGACTCTTTCCGCAAGGAAGAGCACGAAGAGGAGAAAAGGGCGCGGGAGAAGCGGGCGCGCAAGAAGCGCTTGAGGAAGCTGCGGCAACTGCAGCAGCAGTGAGCAAGTTGCCTCCGCAGCACCAGCGGGTGGGGCGCGTCTCGCCGGCCCCCTCGAGGTGGCACCAGGGGAGCCCCACATCACGGTGGGGCTTTCTGCCTAGAGCGCATTTCGTAACCTACCTGCTAGCTGGCCGCACCACGCCCTCGCGTGAAATGCGCCTGCCACGGCCTGACGTTGTGCAGTGCTGTTTCATAACCTCCCCTGGGAAGGCTATGAAACAGCTTCTAGATTGACCCATGAACCAGGAAGCCTATAACCAGCTCGCCGCTCTGCTGCGTCTGTTCCAGCAGCACGGCCTGGATGAGCTTCTGGTAGAAGATGACTCCTTCAAGCTCCGCCTGCGCCGCGGCCGCGCCGACCACATGCCGGCTCGCACCCCTGTCGTGCCGCCTCCCTCTGCTGCGCCTCCCCGGCCGGCTGGGCGCACCACCCGCACGGTGGCGGTCCGCTCCCCGCTCATTGGGATCTTCTACCGCGCCCCGCGTCGGACACTCCAGCCTTCGTGGAGATCGGAGACAGCGTGGAGGAGGGGCAGACGGTCTGCGTCGTGGAGGCGATGAAGGTGTTCAATGAGATCAAGGCGGAGTGGAGCGGCCGCGTCATCGCCATCCCGGCCGAGGATGGCAAGCTGGTGCAGGCCGGTGAGCCGCTGATCGTGCTCGAATTCCCCCGCGAGGGCCAGCCGGCCAAGGAGGCGGTCTGATGGCAGAGCAGCCCATCTACCTCGGCATCATCGGCTTCGGGAACGTCGGCTCCGGCACCTATCACACCCTCCTGGAGAATCAGGCGAGCATTGACCGGAAAGTGGGCCGGCCCCTGCGGGTGAAGCGCATCGCGGATGTGGACTGGTCCCGTCCCCGGCCGCTCGGGGTGAGCGTGCCGCCCGAACTGCGGACCACCGACGCCCGCACCCTGATCAACGATCCGGAGATCGCGATCGTCGTGGAATGCATCGGTGGCATCCAGCCATCGCTCAACCTGGTGCTGGAGGCGCTGCGCGGCGGCAAGAGCGTGGTGACCTCCAATAAGGAGCTGGTGGCCCGCCACGGCAAGGAGCTGTTCGACGCCGCCGCCGCGCGCGGCCTCGATCTCGCCTTCGAGGGCAGCGTGGGTGGCGGCATCCCCATCGTCCGGCCGCTCAAGAGCTGCCTCGCCGGCAACCGCATCAGCCGCATCATGGGCATCGTCAATGGCACCACCAACTTCATCCTCACCCGCATGCGCGAGCAAGGGACCGAGTTCGGCGAGGCGCTGGCAGAGGCACAGCAGCTCGGCTATGCGGAACCGGACCCGACCAATGACGTGGAGGGCTTCGACGCCGCCTTCAAGCTGGCGATTCTGGCCTCCATCGCGTTCGAGACCCGGGTGCTGGTGGAAGACATCCACCGGGAGGGGATCACCGGCCTGGCGGCGCGCGACATGGAGTACGCCCGGCAGTTCGGGTACATCATCAAGCTGCTCGCCATCGGCGCCGAGGTGGAGGGCGGCCTGGAGCTGCGGGTGCACCCCACCTTGCTCCCCCTGAGCCATCCTCTGGCTGCCGTGAGCGGGCCCTTCAATGCCATCTTCGTGCGCGGCAGCTCGGTGGGGGAGGTGATGTTCTACGGGCAGGGAGCAGGCCCTCTGCCCACCGGGTCGGCGATGGTCGGGGACATCATTGATGTGGCGCGCAACCTCCGCTTCGGGGCCACCGGCCGCGTGGCTTGCACCTGCTTCGAGGAGAAGCCGGCCCGCCCCATCGAGGAACTGCGAACTCGCTATTATCTCAGGACCCAGGTGGCGGATCGGCCCGGGGTGCTGGCCGCCATCGCCAAGGTCTTCGGCGAAGAGGGAGTGAGCCTCGCCTCGGTGCTCCAGGTGGCCGCCTCCGGGCAGACCGCGGAGATCGTGTGGCTGACCCACGAGACCCGGGAGCGACAGATGAGGCGCTCCCTGGAGCGCATCGCCGCACTGCCGGAGGTGCACCAGATCAACAGCCTCATCCGCGCCGAGGACCAGGAGTGAGACCATGAGATCACGACCGGAGTGGCCCGGCGTCATCGAGGCCTACCGCGAGTTCCTGCCGGTGTCTCCGTCCACCCCTGTGGTCACGCTGCTGGAGGGCAATACCCCCCTGCTGCCGGCGCCGAACCTGCAAGAGCGAATCGGCCTGCCCATCCCGCTCTATCTGAAATACGAGGGCGCCAACCCCACCGGCTCTTTCAAGGACCGCGGAATGACCATGGCCGTGTCCAAGGCCCTGGAGGAGGGCCAGCGAGCGGTGATCTGCGCCTCCACCGGCAACACCGCCGCCTCCGCCGCCGCCTACGCGGCCAAGGCCGGCCTCCAGTGCATCGTCGTGCTGCCCCTGCGCTACATCGCCATGGGCAAGCTCGCCCAGTCGCTGGTGCACGGGGCGAGGGTGGTGGCGATTGACGGCGTCTTCGACGACGCCTTCCGCATCGTGGTCGAGATCAGCAGCAACCACCCGGTCCAGTTGGTCAACTCCGTCAACCCCTATCGCATTGAAGGGCAGAAAACCGGGGCCTTCGAGATCTGCGAAGCCCTGGGTGACGCGCCCGTCTACCACGCCATCCCGGTGGGCAACGCGGGCAACATCACCGCTTACTGGAAGGGCTACTGCGAGTACCACAGGCTGGGGCGCAGCCGCCGCCGGCCCAAGATGCTCGGCTTTCAGGCCGAGGGCGCGGCCCCCATCGTGCGGGGCGAGGCCATCGCGGATCCTCAGACCATCGCCACTGCTATCAAGATCGGTAACCCGGCGAGCTGGAAGGGCGCGGTGGCCGCCCGCGACGAATCCGGAGGGCTGATCACGACCGTAACCGATGACGAGATCATTGAGGCCTATAAGATGCTGGCCGGGGTGGAGGGCGTTTTCTGCGAGCCCGCCTCCGCCACCTCGGTGGCTGGCGTCGCCAAGCTGACCCGGCAGGGCTACTTCGCGGGCGAGCAGGCGACTGACGCCTCCGTGGTCTGCATCATCACCGGCCATGGCCTCAAGGACCCCGACCGCGCCATTGCCACCGCCGCCGAGCCGGAGAAGGTGGAGGCGAATGTGGAGGCGGTGGTGGAGTTGCTAGGGTTGAGGGAACCGGCGCTGGTTCCGTAGTAGGGCAGGTCCCCCTAGGCCGCCTGCCGCGGCCGGGGTGGCGGCCCGCTGCGCAGGTTGAGCCACGCGACCTGCCCGGCGGGCATGGGCATGCCCGCCCTACAACGAGCTGCCTCCTGCCAATCCGACTGCCGTTACCGCATCCCGGCGGTTCTAGCGGTCGTCGGTCGCTTTTCTCCCCCTTTCTCCGCCGTGCGCCCGCCGGGCCGGCCGATGATCCAGCGTATAGTACCCCAGGTCCCGAGGGTGGGAGGCGGGCGCACGGCGGGGAAAGGGCCTCGCAGCGGGGACAGGAGACAGGCTCCTGCCCAAAGAACGGGAACCCCACGTAGGTAGAAGAATGAGAGGAGAAGCTCGTGTGCGCAGTGGCCTAGTGCAGACTGAACTGAGGGGAGGCGGAATGCGAGTTCACGCTCAAGCGCTTCTCGGGCTGGCGCTGCTGCTTCTGGGTGCAGCAGCAGCGCGCGGGCAGCAGAGCGAATACCGGTCGGGGGCAACGCAATCCACCAATGAAGGCATAGCCACTCCGGTAAGGTATGATTGCCTTGAGTTGCTGAGCGTGACCGCGCAGCTCATGACGCCGGGACTGCCACGTGACAAGTCTCTGCTCGCAGGCGGGGACGAAAGCGCCTTGGAGGTTGTCCGAGGCTTGGCGCGCCGCTACACAGTGGTCCTTGTCAAGCTTGAAGCGAAGGGGGTCCCTGCCACCTTTCTGATGTCCAGGTGGCAGCTGGTGGCCGGGAAGAACACGCTTGACCAAGTTACCCGGATTGACGACCTAGGCGTGATGCCTCCCCTGAGCAAGAACTTGCAGGCAGGCACTGAGCTGCTTGGATTCCTATGCTATCCCAAAGCGGAATTGGGCAATGTCGACGTCGTGCTGGTCGCGCCCGAGGGCACTATACGTGAGGAGAGCTCGGGCCTCTCGGCAGTCCATTTCGTGCTCACAGGACCCAGGCCCCGGGCGCTAACTCCGCTCGATATAAGGCGCGAGCAACGGGAGTCCGATACACCATTGTTCCGTCCCGGCGAAACTGTCACGCCCGCCAAGCGCGGCAGCGGGGTTGTGAAGACACGGGTTACAGTGGTGGGACAGCCGCTCAGCGGAGTGTGGATGCTCCTCGCCCCCTTTGACTATCGCGACGACATGGACCGTGCGGAGGAGTTCTACCGAAGCATGGGCCTGTCCCTTCAGGAGGTTATGGACTCGGCCCTTGCAGGTTTCTCCGGCGCTTATCACCGGAAGGCGACGGATGCCAAGGCCGCCGGAGCTTTGTCGGAATTCCGCCTGGACCGAGCTGGGGAAGCGAACGTCGAAATGGGCGCCGGGCAGTACTGGCTTTCGGTTGCTCTGGAGCACCGCAAACACTCCCTGGAGAGTCCGTCGGGTGCACACCGTCCGAGCCACTACACCGCGCGCGATGGGAAGACCTACTGTTGGAACGTCCGTGTCGTGATCGAAGCGGGTAAGATGACGAGTGTCGTGCTGGATGAGGCGAATGCCATGCTTGTTCCAGGGAAATGAACAAGAGTCACGGCCCTAGCTTACCGTCGTGCCCATTCCGCAGGAAGCCTGCCCCTGCCATTCCTTTTGAAGGCTGGCCTAGCCTCGTCACGCTCTGCGCTGGGCATTGAGACGGGCCGGAAGGCTCGTCTGCACCGAGCTTGCGCAAGCTGGGAGATCGTCCGATCCGAGTAGATGGGAGGTCAGGCACATGTGCCAATTGCTGGGCATCTCCTCTAACCGGGAAGTGGATCTTGCCTTTTCCCTTCGCGAATGGCGCCACCGCGGGTGTAGCAATCCGGATGGGTACGGATTCGCCTATTGGGACACGGCTCAGCTCTACATCATCAAGCGTGCTCGCGACCTTTGGGGAGAGAATGCCGAGCGCCTAGACGAAGTCAGGTCAAAACGTAGCCGCACGTTCCTATGCCATGTGAGGCTCGGATCAGTAGGTGAGCAGGACGGTAGGAATACGCATCCGTTCAAGCGCGTGCTCGATGGACGTCACTTCGCGTTCGCCCACAATGGTACTCTCTGCGGGTACCGAGAGCAGTTGCAGCTGAGGCAACTGTCTCCCGAAGGCGATACGGATTCCGAATACGCTTTTCTGTGGCTGCTCGAACAGCTATCGGGCGTAGCTGCCGAAAGCTTTTCTGTGCAGCTTCAGTACCTTGCGGACAAGGTCCAGCGATTCGGGAGGTTCAACTTCTTGCTGAGCGACGGCACAACACTATGGGCCTATGCCGACAATGCCTTGCACTTCATAGAGCGGAGGCCTCCGTACGGAGGCGAGTTGGTGCGCCTACTGCAGGAAGGGTACACTGTTGCTCTCTCGGACGTAAAGAAGTCCGATGAAAGGGCCATTCTGGTGGCGACCTGCCCGCTCACTGATGAGTCAGGTTGGGAGGGCCTAGGAGTTCGCGAACTGCTGGTGATCCGCGATGGACAGGTCTGCGAAAGGCTTCGCTAGCAACCACTTGGGCAGGAGACACGCTCCTGCCCCACGAACTTGCCAATTCTGTCATCCTGAGCATGGCGAAGGATCACGCTGTGTTCTGTTCCGGCGCCGAACAGCTTGAACGGCGGGGTCCCTTCGACTCTGCTCAGGGCAGGTCTTCGGCTTCGCCTCAGGATGACAAGAGAACGGCCAGCGGCAGGAGAATATGACCCGCGTCATCCTCCAGACCGACCTCCCCTCCATCCCCCTCCTCGCCCGCGGCAAGGTCCGCGACATCTACGATCTGGGCGAGCGGCTCCTGATCGTGGCCACCGACCGCATCTCCGCCTTCGATGTGGTGATGCCCAACGGCATTCCGGACAAGGGGCGGGTGCTGACCGCTATGTCCCTGTTCTGGTTTGAGTTCACCAAGGACCTCGTCGAGAACCACCTGATCACCGCGGATGTCGCCCAGTACCCCTCTCCCCTGCAGCCTCACTCGGATCTGCTGGCAGGCCGCAGCATGCTGGTGAAGCGCGCCAAGGTGGTGCCGATCGAGTGCGTCGTGCGCGGCTACCTCGCAGGCTCGGGATGGAAGGAATACCAGGAGAAGGGCACGGTGTGCGAGATCGCGCTGCCCCTGGGCCTCCGCGAAAGCGACAAGCTGCCCCTGCCCATCTTCACCCCGGCCACCAAGGCCGAATCCGGCCACGACATCAACATTCCCCCTGAGCAGGCCTCCCGCATGGTCGGGCACGCCACCTATCACCGCCTGGAATCGCTCAGCCTCGCGGTCTACCAGCGCGCGGCCGACTACGCCCGCGATCGCGGCATCATCATCGCCGACACCAAGTTCGAGCTGGGCCGGCACGAAGGCCGCCTGATCCTGGTGGATGAAGTGCTCACCCCCGACTCCTCCCGCTTTTGGCCCCTGGACGACTACCGGCCCGGCCGCTCCCAGCAGAGCTTCGACAAGCAGCCGGTGCGAGACTACCTGGAGGGGCAGGGCTGGGACAAGCAGCCGCCCGCGCCGCAGCTGCCGACGGAGGTGGTGAAGGGGACGCGCAAGCGGTATGTGGAAGCTCTGCAGATGCTGACGGGGAAGACTCTGTAGGGCGGGCGTTCCCACGCCCACCCTACAGTGGCAGGAGGCAAGCCTACTCCGCCGAAGTAGCTGAAGCTCCTTCGGCTACGAAGGCTAGAAGCTCCTGTCCAACGAACCTCTATTCAACCCCGTAGGGCAGGGCTCGCGATTCCGCGCAACACGGAAGGGAGACAGCATGCCCGAGAAGATCCGCGTCGTCTGCTGGAACGAGTTTCGCCACGAGAAGAGCGATGAGCACATCGGCAAGATCTATCCCAATGGCATGCACGCCGTCATCGCCGACCACCTGAACAAGCAGCCCGGCATCGCCGCCAGCCTGGCCTGCCTGGATGATCCGGAGCACGGCCTTACCAAGAAGAGGCTGGCAGAAACCGATGTCCTGATCTGGTGGGGACACATGGCCCACCACGAGGTGAAGGACGAGATCGTGGACCGCGTCCAGAACCGGGTGCTCGCGGGCATGGGCCTGATCGTGCTTCACTCCGGCCACTTCTCCAAGATCTTCCGGCGCATGATGGGCACCGAATGCAACCTCTGGTGGCGGGAGATCAACGAGAAGGCGCGCTACTGGGTGGTGGCCCCGGATCATCCCATCGCCGCCGGCCTCGGTCCCTATTTCGAGCTGCCGCATGAGGAGATGTACGGCGAGTTCTTCGACATCCCGCCTCCAGACGAACTGGTCTTGATCGCCTGGTTCGCCGGGGGCGAGGTGTTCCGCGCCGGCTGCTGCTACCACCGGGGACATGGGCGGGTTTTCTACTTCCAGCCGGGCCACGAGACCTACCCCAACTATAAGGACCAGAATGTCCTCAAGGTGATCACCAACGCCGTGTGTTGGGCGGCGCCCCCCGCGGGTATGGCGCCGCGCGAGTTCGGCAACCGCGCCGTCCCGCTGGAGAAGCTAAGCTAGCACCAACCGTCCGACGCGAGAGCGAGGGGAGTCCGCTCCGCGGACTCCCCATCCGGGCGAATCCGTGTTCATCTGCGGTTCAGCCCGGTCCCCCCCTCTGTGGTTCGCTCTCCCTGCTCATGCTATAATCGCCTCAACATGCAGCCCAGCCAGCCGGTCAACCTCAAACGCATCATCATCATCATGGACGGCGCGGCCGACGAGCCGCAGGCCGAGCTGGGCGGCCGGACGCCGCTGCAGGCAGCGCGTAAGCCCCACACGGACGCGGTGGCGCGGGAGGGGAGGTGCGGCCTGGCGCAAACCATCCCCGATGAGATGGAGCCCGGCAGCGATATCGCCGCGCTCTCCATCCTGGGCTATGATCCTCGCCGCTACCACACGGGCCGCGCTCCCCTGGAGGCGGCCAGCCTCGACATCCCCATGAACCCCTCCGATGTTGCCTTTCGCGCCAATCTCGTGACCTCCGATGGCACCACCATGGTTGACTACTCCGGTGGTGAGATCCCGACCGCGGACGCGCATGTGCTCATCTCCCTGGTGAATCAGCGGCTCTCCACGCACCGGGTGCAGTTCTACTCCGGGGTGAGCTACCGCCACGTGATGGTATGGCGCGGCGGCTCGGCGGAGGTGAAGACCACCCCACCCCACGACATCATCGGCCAGCCCATCGAGCCCTACCTCCCCCGAGGCGAGGGCGAGCAGATGCTGCGGCAGCTCATGTTCGACTCTCTCGATCTCCTGGACGGGCACGACATCAACAAGCGCCGCCGCGACCAGGGTAAACCTCCGGCCAACATGATCTGGCTCTGGGGACAGGGGCGGCCCTGCATCCTGCCCTCTTTCATGCTCCAGCGGGGCGCGATGGGCGCGGCGATCGCGGCCGTGGACCTGATCCGCGGGGTGGCCAAGTGCGCCGGCCTGGCCGCGCCGGAGGTGCCGGGCGCCACCGGCAATCTCGAGACCGACTTCAGCGCCAAAGCTCGCGCCGCGCTCGGCGCGCTCGACCGCTACGACTTCGTCCTCGTCCACATCGAGGCCCCGGATGAGGCCGCCCATCAGGGCAGCGCCGAGCGGAAGGTCTGGGCGATCGAGCAGATTGACCAGAAAGTGGTGGATCCGCTGATGGCGCGGCTACGCGAGCTGCATGGCAGCAAGCTGATGGTGGTCGCCGATCACTACACCAAGCTCAGCACCCGCACCCATGCTCGCGAGCCCGTCCCATTCGCCATTTGGGGCGGCGCGCGCGATGCCGCGGAAGCCTTCGACGAGCCCAACGCCGCTGCCACCGGCCGCTTCCTGGAAGACGGCTGGCGGCTCCCCGACCTCCTCTTCGAGAGCTGATGTGGCCACCTTCCCGGAACGCGTGGCCGCCACCGTCTCCGCTCACCACATGATCTCACCTGGGCAGGTGGTGCTGGTGGCACTTTCGGGCGGCGCCGACTCCACCGCGCTGCTGCACGCGCTGGCTCAACTCCGTGCCAAGCTCGGGTTCCGGCTGGCGGCCTGCCACATCCACCACGGCCTGCGGGGAGCGGAGGCGGACGCGGACGCGGCGCACGCCGCCGCTCAAGCCCAATCCCATGGCCTCCCGTTCAGCCTCAAGCGGGGCGATGTGCGCGCCCGCACTGGCGGCCGCCGCCTCTCTCTCGAGGCTGCCGCGCGTGAGGTCCGCTACCAGTTGCTGGAGGAAGCCGCGGGCGAGATGGGAGCAGACCGCATCGCCACCGGCCACACCGCGGATGACCAGGCCGAGACCGTGCTGCTGAACCTGCTGCGAGGCGCTGGGGCCGGGGGCCTGGCAGGCATGCCGGCAGTGCGCGGCCGCATCATCCGGCCCCTGCTGGAAGTGCGCCGCGCCCAGGCGGAGGCGTACTGCATGGCCGAAGACCTGGCGTTCCGGACGGACCGGTCCAACCAGGACCTGCGCTTCACCCGGAACCGTATCCGCCACCGCATCTTGCCGGCGCTGCGGGAGATCCAGCCCCAGGTGGACGCCGCGCTCTGCCGACTGGCGTGGCTGCTGAGAGAGGAGGATAGCTTTCTGGCGGCCGAGGCGGCACGCCACCTGAAGGCGATCGGGCTTCGTAGGGCAGGAGCGTGTCTCCTGCCCTTGCCGCCCTTTGCTGAACTGCACCCCGCGCTGCAACGCCGGGTGGCCCGCGCCGCCATCGCCCAGGTAAAGGGAGACGAGCTGAACCTGGGGCTGGAGCGGGTGGAAGCCCTGGTCAACCTGATGCTCGCCGGCCGCACCGGCGCGCGCATCGAGCTGCCCGGCCGGGTGCAAGCAGTGCGAAGCTATGGCGAAGTGGTGATCTCCCCTTCTGGAACGGGCAGGTCGAAGCGCGCCCGCCCGGAGCCGACCTGGGACTTGCCGGTGCCCGGGCAGGTCACAGTGCCTGAGCTCGATATCCGATTCGCGGCCTCCCGCTCGACTGCCAAGCGCCCGCCGCGGGATGCCTTCATCGCGCTGATAGACGCCGCCGCGGTCACTCAGCCGCTGCAAATCCGCACCTGGCGGGCTGGTGACCGCTTCATCCCCTACGGCCTGGGCAAGCGGGTGAAGCTCCAGGACTTCTTCGTCAACCGCAAGATCCCACGGCACCTGCGGAAGCGAGTGCCCCTGGTGGTATGCGGAGACAGGATCGTGTGGGTGGTGGGCCACCGCCTCAGCGACGAGTTCAAGGTAACTCCGGACACCCGAAGAACCATTCGCCTGCAGGCCTGCTCCGGCCTGGCCAGCTCACCTGACGGCGCAGGAGGAGACCATGGCGACTTCCGCGGAGATCGCTGAGAAGCAGCGCCGCGTCGACCAGTTCCTGGAGGCCCGGGGTTACGACGGGCTGCTGCTGGCCCGGGTCGAGAACTTCGCCTGGTTCACTGGAGGCGGCGACAGCCACGTCAGCCTCGCCGCGGAGGCCGGAGTAGGGGCCCTGCTGCTGCGCCGGGATCGCAAGATCCTGATCACGAATAATGTCGAGCAGCCCCGCCTCCAGCAGGAGGAACTCGCCGCCCAGGGTTTTGAAGAGGCAGTAGTCCCCTGGTGGCAGGGCTCGCTGCCCCCGCTAGTGGCCCGCCTGACCCCAGGCGAGAAGATCGCCTCCGACCTCCCCGCTCCCGGTGTCACCGAGTGCGCCGAGGAGATCGCCCGCTTGCGCTGGTCCCTCACCCCGGAGGAGGTAAGCCGCTACCGCGCTCTGGGCCGAGAGGTGGGCGAGGCCATCGGGAAGGCCTGCATGAGCATCCAGCCAGGCCTGACCGAGCACGAGGCCGCGGCCGCCCTGGCGGAGGAGCACTTCCGCCGCGGCATTGCTCCCATCGTGGTGCTGGTGGCGGCCGACGAGCGGCTGTCCAAGTACCGCCACCCCATTCCCACCGACCAGCCGATCAGGCGTGCGGTGATGCTGGTGGTGTGCGGGCGGAGGCACGGCCTCATCGTCTCCGCCACCCGCCTCGTGCACTTCGGGCCCCCGCCGGCCGAGCTCGCCGCAAAGCACGCCGCGGTGATGGCGGTGGACGCTGCCTTCATCCTGCACACCCGCCCCGGGGCCCGCATCGGCTACATCTTTCGCAAGGGCTTAGAGGCCTATGCGGCCCAGGGATACCCCGAAGAGTGGAAGCTTCACCACCAGGGCGGCCCGACCGGCTACGCCGCCCGCGAGTATCGTGCCACGGCCGAGGTGGACGACCGGGTCGAGCCCTTCCAGGCCTTCGCCTGGAACCCCTCCATCACCGGCACCAAGTCAGAGGATACCATTATCGCCACCCCCGAGGGCCCTGAGATCATCTCCCTCTCGGCGGGCTTCCCGACCGTGGAGCAGAGGATCGCCGGCTCCTGCATCCCCCGCTCCGATATCCTGGTGCGCTAGCCTGCGAGCAGCCTGTCTCGTGGCCAGCAGGCCCCACAATTGGCGATTCTGTACCCAAACTGTGACGACATTATGACAGGCCTGTAGCGAGCCGTGGGCGTACACTGGCACAAGAGAGAACCGGACGAAGGGAGGTGAAGCGAGATGGTTCGACCCATGGTGATGTGGTAGTCAGGGGAACGAACTTCTCTGCGCTTGGTTGAGTCTAAGGCAGCAGTCACATGCCATAAGCGTGCGAAAGGGGCTGAGATAGCGTGTCTCGACGACTAGTCCTGTTGATCGCCGTGGTCCTGATCTTGGCTATGGCAGGCCTGGTCCTGGCCCAGGGCACCGCGGCCAAGGGTCCAGCCGCCAAGGGCGTGGTCACCAAGGCCAAGGCCGCCAAGGCCAAGGCCCCAGCAGCTAAGGCCAAGATGGCGGCCAAGAGCAAGGGGCGCGCGGCCCGGATGAAGGCCGAAGCCAAGGAGAAGGCAGAGCCCAAGGAGAAGGCCGCAGCCAAGCCCATGGCGGCCAAGAAGATGAAGGCCGCAGCCAAGATGAAGAGCAAGGCCGGCGCGGCCAAGATGGAAAAGGGTAAGGCCAAGGGCAAGGCGATGAGGGCCAAGACAAAGGCGGGTGCCAAGGCCAAAGCCAAGCCAGCCCAGGAGAAGAAGCCGTAAGCTGACGGCAGCTATTGATGCGGGATCGTTGCCCGCAAAGATGGCCAGAGACGGGTTCGCCCAAGGCGGACTCGTCTCTCGTTTTTGGTCGGACCGCCAGTGCTACCGGCGGCCGCCGCGCCCGGGCTTTCCCGGAAGCAGGGCCTTCAGGATCTTGTCGCCCACCGCGATCTTGCTCACCACCCCCATGCCCGCGAGAACCTTGCCAAAGGCGGTGAACCCCATCCGGTCCAGGTGGGGCGTATCCGCCAGGGTGATGTAGAACTGGGTGCTGGCGGAGTTTGGCACCAACTGCCCGCCGCGATAGAGCCGCGCCATCGCGATCGTGCCCTTCACATGCTTGATCGGCGACTTCTCGTCCGGGATGGTGTACCCTACCGGAGGACGTTTCACCAGCGCTGGGTCCCCGGCCTGGATCACGAATCCCGGCTCGACGCGGTGGAAGGGCATGCCGTCGTAGAAGCCCGCCTTCACCAGGTTGAGGAAATTGGCCACCGCGATCGGCGCCGCCCTCCCATCTAGCTCCAGTTCGATCTTCCCCTTGGTGGTGTCTAGCTCAACTCGCACCTTGCCCTGCTGCTTGGCCGCCGCGATCTGGGCCTCAGTGGGAGCGGACACAGGGATGATCCTGGGGGCAGGGGTTCCGGTCTTGCTTTGACCGCGCGAGGACTGCGCGGCGAGGGCCGAGCTGGTGGTAAGTCCGATCGTCAGCACAAGCAGGAAGCTTCGCATACGCCAGTCTCCGCACGACGTCAGTCTGCTATTCGCTCAACGCTGTCCGTGTGACCTTGCGCAGACGGCGAGGACTATCGGGGTTGAGGCCGCGCTCGAGGGCCACGTGACAGGCGAAGAGCTGGCCGAGGGCGGCAAACGGGATGGGGGTGAGGGCCTCCCTGATCCTGAGCGGGCAGTGCACGGTTATGCCCGATACCCGGGAGATGTCCAGGCGGTTTGTGAAGCTCAGCACATCCACGCCCTGGCCCTGAAGCCTCCGCCCCAGGTCGAGCATGAAGCGGTACGTAGGCCCATTGGCGGCGAAGAACAGCACCGGCGTGTCGGGATCCACGAACGCAATGGGGCCGTGCAGGAAGTCGGCCGCGGACATGCCGGCCGCGCCCAGGTAGCAGGTCTCCATCAGCTTCAGCGCAGTCTCGCGGGCGGTGGCGTAGTTGAACCCGCGGGCCAGGCAGAGACAGCGGGGAGCGTAGCGATAGTGCGCCGCGATGTGCGCGATCGCGCTATCGCAGGTCAGCGCGACCCAGAGGTGCTGGGGGAGCGCCGCCACCTCCCGCTGGGACAAGTCACCTCCCAGGGCGCGGCAGATCATGGCCATCGCCACCAGCTCTGCCGTGTAGGTCTTGGTGGCCGCCACCGCCCGCTCCTTGAGCGCGTGGAGCTGGAGCGCGTGATGAGCGATGGTGGAGAGCGAGGAGCGGGCGGAGTTGGTCACTGCCAGCGTGAACGCGCCCAGGCGGCGGGCGGTGCGCAGCGCCTTCACCACATCCGGGCTTTCCCCCGACTGGGAGATGCCGATGGCCAGCGCGCCGCTCAGGTGCAGAGGCGCAGGATAGAGGGTGAACAGGGACAGAGCCGCGCCGGACACCGGGATGCCCAGGAAGTGCTCAAACAGGTAGCGGCCGAAGAGGGCGGCGTGATCCGAGGTGCCGCGGCCCGCGATGAAGACCAGCGGCGGGGGGCGGTGGCGCAGGTGCGCCAGGGCCTTGGTGAGGGGTCCCGTCTCCTCCCGTAGCAGCACCTCCACCCGGTCCGGCGCGGCGTGGATCTCCTTCCACATCACTGGCAGCCGCGGCCGCGGATGGATCAGCTGGGGGCGCGGCACTCGGCGTGACCGGTCGTTCATCGCGGCTCCCCTGGTCAAAGTGCGACCTCCACCTGGATAGTCCGGCCCCCCGCGGCGGGCAGCGCGGCCAGTGGGATCCTGAACTCCCCGCCGATGGGCGCGATGGCATGGCCGTCCAGGCTCACGCGGTTCACTTGGCTCCGACCGCTGAGGTGGTGAAAGCGAAACCGAAAGTCGAGGTGCCGGAACTGCTTGCGCAGTTCGTACTGCTTCCAGGCCGCCGGCACTGCCGGCTTGATCCGCAGGCCGGTGAACTCGGGCAGCACCCCGACCATGAGGTCAATGGCTTTCAGATACCAGTTCGCCGAGCCCGTGAAGTTGCTGTAGAGGTTCATCCCGAAGTTGGGGTGGGACGGGCCCACCGCGAAGTTGGACTGCTGGTGGGGAGGGCCAGTGGCGATGTCGGGGAAGGTGTTCCCCGGCAGCGAGAGCTTGAGCTCGGAGTAGGCCTGGTCGCCTCGCCCCATCGCAGCCAGCGCGTAAATGAGGAACGAGTGGCCGTGGGTGTAGACCGCGCCATTCTCGAACTGGCCTGGCACCATGTCGGCCATGCGCCCGGCCAGCTCCCGGCTCTTCTGGGTGTAGGGGATGTCAATGGTGGTGGTGCCGACGGGCGTCCACAGCCGCGGCATCGCCTTCAGCACCTGCTCCTCCCGGCCGGCCGCAGCCGCCACCCCAGTGAACAGGGTCCAGGCGTTAGTCACGGCGTGGATCCGCCCCTCCTCGCTGGCCTGCGATCCGATCGCCACCCCATCATCGTTGAACCCGAAGACATAGTGATCGCCATCCCAGGCGCTCTCGTTCACCGCACGGGTCATGGTCTGGACGATCTCACTGAGCAGCCCGGTGGCGGCCTGGTCCCTGAGGTGCTGGGCCAGCCGCAGCAGCCGCTGGGCCGCGTAGATCAGGCCCACGGAGAGCCAGGTGCTCACCCCTTCTCCCCGCTTGGACAGCCCGTCCATGGCGTCGTTCCAGTCGCCATGCCCGATGCGGCACAGCCCCCGCTGTCCCCGGTTCCGGTACAGCCCCTCCAGCGCCAGCAGCGCGTGCTCGTAGACTGACTTCCGCACCCGGTTGTCCTGGCGATGCGTGCTCAAATCGTAGAAGCCCACCTGCTGCTCGAGCAGGCTGAAGTCACCGGTCTCCTCCAGGTAGCTGACCAGGGTGTCGGCGATCCAGAGCGGGCTGTCGCCGTACATGCGTTCATCATTGGGAGCATTGGTGTTGGGGTAGCGGAAGAACTGGCGCAGGGCACGGCCATCCGCAAGCTGGTGGTTCAAGACGGTCGGCAGGTGACTGCGCACATACTCCGGGTTGAAGCTGCAGATACCCATCAGGTCCTGGAGCACATCCCGATAGCCGATCTGGTCCAGGGCCCGCGTGAAGCGGGCGGTGTTGTGCTGCTGGTACTTCAGCCAGACATTGTGGAGCCGGTCAACTTCGAGGTCTGGGCTGCGCAGCGATACCCGCGCCAGCATCTTGCGCCACGACTGCTGAAGGCGCGCGAACTCTCGCTCCACCCCGCGGCCGCGGAAGAGCTTCTCCCTCAACTCGGGGAGGTGGCGGCGGTAGTCGTGCGGTTCCTGCTCGGTGCGGCCCACCACGATGTGCAGGCTGCGCGACCTTGCGGGGGCGAGGCGCAGATCGAACTGCAGCGCGCCGATCAGGCCCAGGTACGGCTGCAGGCCCTGCGAACCGCGGCATCTGCCCTCTTCCACCGCTCGCGGGAAGGCGCGGAAATGCCCACCCCCGGTGAACTCCTCCCCGGAGAGATCGAACCCCTGGAAGGCCGCGCTCGACATCATGAACCCGGTGCGCGGCAGCGCGTTCGCTCTGTGTCGGTTGAGCGCGACGATGGCGCGCAAGTCTCCGAGATGCTCTCCCAGGGAGGTGACGCGAGGATCGAAGTAATACGAGGGATGGCTCTCCAGGCCCCAGTTCACGCGGGCGAAGAGCTGAATCCGGCGGGGCCGGTCCGAGGTATTGGTGAGGGTGATGGTCCATATCTCACAGGGATCATCCACCGGCACGAAGACCCGGAGACGAGTGCGCAGGTCGTGGCGCGCACTCTCGATGACCACCCAGCCCAACCCGTAGCGGCAAGCATAACCCTTATACTTCTCCCTCTCCCGCCCGATCTGGGGCAGCATGTCCCAGATGCGAACCGGCTTGCCAGCACGGTCCTCGCGCAGGAAGAACTGGCGCGCATCCGTGCTGCGCGGCGAGGTGGGGACATAGCTGGTGTCCCGGTGGGAGGTCACCGGCCCCGCCAGCACGCTGTCATAGCACAGGAACCCCAGACCCGTGGCATCCCAGAAAGAGCCGGCTATCCCCGTCTCCCGGTCGTGGTTGCTGCACATCAGGTGCAACCAGGGACGTGGGGTGTCGGGGCGATGGAGGGCGAGGACGCTCTCCGTCAGGAATCCCTCCTCATCCCGAAGGTCCTCGAAGCGCGAGTAGCGGGAGGACAAGGCTTCGGCGTCACCGGGGGAGAAGCCATGATGAGGCGAGCGGCCCCGAGCTAGGTTCGCCCGCGCCTTGGCCACCAGGCGGCCCCACCGCGCTTCCGAATCCACGATCCTGCCGCTGCGCTTTCCCATCCCATCCTCGCAGAGGACAATCCTTGCTGCCGCCTAGCCTCCGGCCAGTTGTCGCCCCAACTCTCGCGCCCGCGCGACCAGATCCGGCCTCGCCGCGGCATCGTCGGGGTCGCCCAGGTTCCCCTCGGCCAGCCGGCCTACGACTTCGACGTTCAGGTCTTTCATCACGCTCGCCAGGTAATCCGCTATCCGCTTGGGGGTTTCCTGCTCCGCGTCCGCCTGCACCACGATCACCGCCCCCCGCCGCTTTCCCTCCAGGCCCAGCCGCCACCCGCCCTCCTCGGTGTAAAAAGCATAGAGCCGGTCTATCACCCGTTTCAGCGAGGCCGCCACATTCCAGAAGTAGACCGGGGCGGCGAAGACCCAGGCCTCGGATCGGCGCAGGGCGGCGTAGATCTGCTGCATGTCGTCCTGGAGGATGCACCCCGCCTCCGCGCTCTCCAGGCACATCCGATCCGCATCGCAGTCCGAGATCCTCATGCTGGTGGGATCGAACCGCGTCGTGCTCGCGTTCCGCTCCCGCGCCCCCGCCAGCGCCGCCTCCACCAGGGTAGCGGTGTTGCCGCTCTGCCGGGGGCTTCCGCAGATCGCCACCACCTCCATGCCGTCCTCCTGTGCCGTCAGAATCGCACCGAGAAATCCGCAAACTCTCCTCGCGGCGCTTCCCAGTTCACCTGCAACTCCCTCACATAAGCGCCCCGCGGCCCTCGCTTCAGTTCAGCCAGAAACTCCTCCAGCAGACGCCTGTCTCCCTCGGCCACCACCTCCACCTGGCCCGTCGGGAGATTCCGCACATATCCGCTAGCTCCGTAGCGCCCCGCCCCCGCCTCCGCAAAGGCGCGGAATCCCACCATCTGGACGTGACCCGAGATGATGGCCTGAAATCTCGCCGGGCCTGACAGCGGTTTCGTCGCCACGACCGCGATCCTTCTGCGGGGCGGCCATGCTTCACCTACCTGCCCTACAGGCTACAACCGCCGCCTCAGGTTCGGGTCGGCGGCCACCGCCAGGATCTCCCCGAAGTAGAAGCGATGGTAATCCCCCTGCGGGTAGCATGATCGCGCCAGTTCCTTCACCAGGGCCTTCGGCACCAGATCGTTGGCGTGGGCCAGCTTGCACTCGTAGCTCAGCACGCATTCCTCGATCATCGGCGATCTCACGTGCCGGCTGGGCGCGGCCGTCAGGCCGGCCTCGGCCAGCTTGTCATGATCCCGGCCCGAGACCGTGCCGCAGAAGTCGGCCACATCAGCCAGCTTGCGCGGCAGCACGTTGACGGTGAAGTCCCCGGTCTTCTGAATGCACTGATAGGTGTAGCGGGATTCCCGAACCGGAACCAGGAAGATGGGCTTGCCCCAGAACACACCGATCGCACCCCAGCCAATGGTCATGGCATTGGGCCGGCGCCGCGCGTCAAGCGACACCAGCAGCAAGCCGGGGTGCGCCAACGCCTGCAAGGTCTCACTCAGGTACTCCGTCGGCCCAACTTGCACTTTCGCCATGTTCCTCCTCCTGTTTGCCGGGCGGCGTCTCCTGACGCCGCCGAGCGCGGTCGGGGGACCGCGCTCTACAGTCATCCTTGCTGTGTGAACTCCGCCACTAGCACCAGCAGGTTCTCCGCCGGGATGTCGCTTCCCAGGCTGTGCGTGGGAGCGATGATGAACCCTCCGCCCGTGCCGACCTCCCGGAGCAAGCGGCGAACCTCGGCCCGCAGCTCATCTGGCGTGCTATCCGGCAGCAGATGCTGCACGCTCACCCCGCCGTGAAAGGCGATGTCTCGGCCGTACTCTCGCTTGAGCTGGTAGATATCCATCACATCCGGCTGCACCGGGTTGAGCACGGTGAGACCCAGCTCGATCAGATCGGGGATGACCTCGCTGACATCCCCATCCGAGTGCAGGAACGTGGTCTTGCCATAGGAGGCGGCCCGCTCCACCATCCGGGCAAAGCGCGGCTTGATGAACCGCTGCCACAGCCGCGCCCCCATGATCAGGCCGCGCTGCGACCCCCAATCATCGCCGAAACGGACATTGTCGAATGGAAACCGGCAGGCCTGCTCGATCAGCGCCAGGTTGAACTCGCAGATCCGGTCCAGCAGCTCATCCGCGAACCGCGGATGCTCGACCATATCCAGCAGGAAGTTCTCGATGCCTCGCAGCGTCCAGGCCCGCTCGTAGAGGCTGAAGCCTATACCCCAGCTCAGGTAGAGATCGGGGTGGCGCGCGATCTGCTCGCCCAGCTTCTCCAACCCCGGATCGCGGGCCGGCGGGAACTCGTAGCCCCGCAGGGTGGGCTCCTTCAGAATAGGATCCCGGACCATCCCGATCTCGCCCGGGAAAGAGTCTTCCCAGATCACGCCGAAGGCATCGGTATAGTGCCGCTCGTCCACCCGCTCGTTGGTCTCGGGGTAGCCCGTCCCCACCGAAGCCAGGTGCTGCACCAGGCCCTGGTCGAAGCTGGAATCGCCGGTCAGGGCCACCAGCCGCTCGCGCACCTCGCCGCCCACCCACAGTTCGTAAGGGCAGAAGTCCGTCTCCTGGTGCGCGAGGGCGCGCCGCACTCGTTCCTTGGGCGTCATCCCAGCTTCTCCTGCGCTGTGCTGTTCGCCCACCGCCGGGAAGACCCTTCCCGCGCCAGGAGAGAGGAGATCGTGAGGGGAAGGCAGTAGAGGAGCGAGGGAGAGGTCCAGGGATGAAACTCAGGTTCATGCCGAAGGAAGAACGGTTCTTCGAGCTGTTCACGGAGGCGGCGCAGAACGTGGTGCGGGGCGCAGAGCTGCTGGTGGAGCTGGTCCGAAATCCGGACCGGACCGGCGATCTCCGCCGCCAGATCGAGGAGGTCGAGCACGAGGGGGACATCGTCACCCACGAGATTGCCGATCGCCTGAACCGCACCTTCGTCACTCCCTTCGATCACGAGGACATTCACGAGCTGGCCGGCCGCCTCGACGACGTGCTCGATGATGTCGAGGCCACCGCCGACCGCATGTACCTGTACGAGGCCGGGGCGCCCAGCGCGGAGATGGTGGACCTGGTGAAAGTGCTGGCAGAAGCGACCGTAGCGGTGCAAAAGGCCATCTCCAACCTCAGTAACATGAAGAACGCGCGGCGCATTCTGGACTACTGCATCGAGATCCACCGACTGGAGAACGTCGGGGATGAAGACAGCCGCCTCGCCCTCGCTAAGCTCTTCAAGACTTCGGATGCCATCTATGCGCTGAAGTGGAAGGAGATCTACGACCACGTGGAGGACGCGCTGGACAAATGTGAGGACGTGGCCTCCATCGTCGAGGGCATCGTGGTGAAGCACACCTAGGTGCGCCCGCGATGCCGCACATCTCCGCCTCCGTGGTCTGCATCTGCTTGGTCGCCTTCGCTTTCGATTTCCTGAACGGATTTCACGACGCCGCCAACTCCATCGCCACTGTGGTCTCCACCCGCGTCTTGCGGCCCATTTACGCGGTGGGCTGGGCCGCCTTCTTCAACTTCGTCGCCGCCTTCGGCTTCGGGGTGCACGTAGCCAATACGGTGGGCAGGGGAATCGTACACACCGGGGTAGTGAACAACGAGGTGATCCTGGCGGCCTTGGCCGGCGCCATCGCCTGGGACTTGATCACATGGTACCTGGGGGTCCCCACTAGCTCCTCCCATGCCCTGATCGGAGGGCTGGCTGGCGCCGCCGTGGTCCAATCGGGCGTGGCCTCGCTGGTGCTGGCCGGTCTCATCAAGATCTCGGCCTTCATCGTGCTCTCTCCGGTCATCGGCCTGGTGCTGGGCTATGGCGCCCGCCGCCTGGTGAGCCGCCTCTTCTGGTATACCTCGCCCAAGTCCACCGCCTCGCACTTCCGGCGGCTCCAGCTCCTGTCGGCCGCGCTCTACAGCCTCGGCCATGGCACCAATGACGCTCAGAAGACCATGGGCGTCGTCGCCATCCTGCTCTTCAGCAATGGTTACCTGAAGGAGTTCCACGTGCCGGTGTGGGTGATCGGGGCCGCAGGCGCGGCCATTTCCCTGGGCACCATGGCCGGGGGCTGGCGGATCGTCAAGACCATGGGGATGCGCATCACCAAGCTCCAGCCCGTGGACGGTTTCTGCGCCGAGACCGCGGCCGCGGTCTCGCTTTTCGGGGCTTCCCTGGCCGGCATTCCCGTGAGCACCACGCACACCATCACGGGCGCCATCGTGGGCGTGGGGTCCACGCGCCGGCTCTCCGCGGTGCGATGGGGTGTCACCATCGGCGTAGTGTGGGCTTGGGTGCTCACCATCCCGGGGTCGGCTCTGATCGCCGCCCTGGTGCGGGCGCTGCTGGGTCTGCGCTAGCAGGCGCAGCAACCCCGCTAGCTCCGGCAGGGAGCCCAAGACGCGACAGTTTTCCCCACCAAAGCATGGAAAATAGCATACTTGGAGGGGCTCGGAGCAGGGAGAACACCCCGGAGAGACCGCCATGACAGAACAGGAAGAGTGGGCGTTGCTGGGCCAGCTGCTCCTGGCCAGCGGCGCCATCACCGCCGAGGACCTCCAGGAGGCGCGCTACCGCCAGAAGGTGACGGGAGAGCAATTGGGCCAGATCTTGCTGTCCATGGGTGCGGTGGCGCCCCGGCAGTTGGAACGGGCCCTCCAGGCCCAGGCCCGACTGCGGGGGAAATCCTCCCAGGAGCGACGCTTCGTGCTGGTGATCGACGACGACCCCGAGGTGGGGGCTCTGCTCGGAGACATTCTCGAGGGAGCGGGCTACCGCGTGGGGGTCGCCAGCGATGAGGGCGAAGCCATTGCCGCCGTCATGGCCCCCGACGGCTACCGGCCCTCTCTGATCGTGCTCGACCTGGGCTTGCCCAAGTACGGCGGCATCGAATTCCTCACTATCCTGCGCAAGAACGGTGTCACCAACCGTCTGCCGGTGGTGGTGCTCACCGGCCGCCCGGACCTCCAGTCCACCATCCAGGAGCGAGGACTGGAGATCAGCGCCTTTCTGGCCAAGCCCGTGTCGGCCCGCAAGCTCCTGGAGGTGGTAGAGGAAGTGCTGGCGCGGCCCTCGGAGACCCCCACCCTCGCGGTCCCATAGCGCGATCCCCTGAGCTGCCGTCATCAGCTCCAAGATAGACCCAAAGAGGTGCCCAGCCAGTCTGCAGCGAATGCTTGCCGCGGCGAGGATGAGGCTGCGAGCGGTGGCTTCCATGGCGCCGGTGCCAACCGTTTGGGACCTGCGCCAGCCACGTTGAGACCAACCACAGCACCGCCGAGCACCTGTCGGCAGAGCGACCGGCTTCGCACCTCATCCCCAGCGCGCAGCAAGGTTCAGAGGGGGTGAGGGCAATGGATCGTGCTTCAGCGCAGGCGACTCGCGTCCTGGTAGTGGAGGACGACCGCGCAGTCATGAGCATGCTCACCGAGGTGTTGGTCAGGAGCGGCTACGAAGTGGTGCCGGCCCGCAACGGAGTCGCCGCCATGGTGGCCTTGACCGCGCCTGAACCCGAGTGCCCAAACCTGGTCCTGCTCGACCTGGGCTTGCCCCTGGAAAGCGGCGTCTCCGTGCTCTCCTTCCTCAGGAACATCATGCGGTCCGGCCTCCCCGTGGTCGTGCTCACGGGCCACAGCGATGCCCAGGAGGAAGCGGCGGTGCGAGAGCTCGGAGTGAGCGAGTACCTGCACAAACCGGCCTCGCCCCAGCAGCTGCTGGCCGCTCTTTCCCGCGCCCTCCTCTAGCCGCGCCGGGGCCGCAATCGGCTCACCTGCCAGGTTCGGGCTGGAACCCCGGTACTCTGGCCGCTGCCCGTCTCAGCCGCGAAAGGGTTCGCGGTACGCGATGCGAACTCTTGAGGCCGCCAATTCCGTGACCTGGAGGATTGCGATGAAGCTGAGCTGCGCCGGCTACACCTTCGACACCTACTTCCGAAAGAAGGGCCTCACCCTGGAGCAGTACGTCGATGTCTGCGCCGACATGCGCCTCGATGGCGTGGAGCTGACTCAGTACTACTTCCCCGAGACTGGGAACGCCTATCTCAACCGCCTCAAGCGACAGCTGCTCCGCCGGGGGCTGGCCGTCGCTGGCGCCGCCATCGGCGGATCGTTCTGCCTGGCTAGCCCGGATGAACGCAAGCAGCACATCGCGTTCACCAAGGAATGGCTCGATATCTCGCTGCGGCTGGGCGCGCCCTGCCTGCGCATCTTCGCCGGGCCCGCCCCCGAGGGCCACACCGAGGAAGAGGCCTTCGGCTGGGTGGTGGCTGGCCTCAAGGAGTGCGCCGCCAAGGCCGAGCAGGTCGGCGTCACCATCGGGGTGGAGAATCACGGCGGCCTCACTGGCACCGCCGATGGCCTGGTTCGGATCCTGAAAGCAGTCGGGTCGGACTGGGTGGCGGCCCTGCTGGACTTCGGCAACTACCACCGCGACCCATACGCCGAGTTCGCTCAGACCGCGCCCCATACCGTGATGACCCATGTCAAGCCGACCTCCGATTTCGCCGGTGAGCGCGGGTGGGTGGACTACCGGAAGGTGAGCGAGATCATGGCCCAGGCCGGCTATCGCGGCTTCCTCTCCATCGAGTACGAGGAGCCCGGCAAAGACGCCATGGTCGAGGTGCCCAGGTTCGCGGCCTACCTCCGCGGCATCACGAGCTGACGCCCGGCAGGGCGGGCAGGCCTGTGCATGCCCGGCGCAGCATCGGTGTCATCTGCGAGATCTGCAGACTAACCGCTGGGCAGGTCCACGACCTGCCCAGCCGGCCTATCGCCTGAGGAGCAGACGTTGGCGGATCAACCACTCGGAGTCGGCCTCATCGGCTGCGGCGACATCGCTCCCGCGCATGCCCAGGCCATTGCCCGGGTCCCCGGACTGAGGCTAGCGGCCTGCATGGATGTCGTGGCATCCTCCGCCAAGGGCCTGGCCGAAGAATACGGGATTCCCTACACGACCGAGGCCGAGGAGCTGGTCTCCCGCCAGGATGTGGACGTAGTGACGGTGGCCACTCCGGCCTTCACCCATGCCGACCTGGTCGCGCTGGCAGCGCGGGTCGGGAAGGCCGTGATCTGCGAGAAGCCCCTCGCCCCCGACCTGGCCTCCGCCGACCGGCTGATCGCGGCCTGCGCCCGGGCGAAAGTGGCGCTGGCCACGTGCTTCCCGCTGCGCTACCTCGGCGCCGCCGAGTGGGTGCGCGAGCTGCTGGCGGCCGGCGCCCTGGGGAAGGTCTTCGAGATTCGGCTCGCCGACCTCAGCGAGAAGCCCCTGTCGTACTGGACCGGCGGCTACTCCGGCCGCACCCAGACCGACTGGCGCAAGTCCAAGGCCAGCAGCGGCGGTGGCGTGGTGATCACCAACCTGACCCACCACCTCGATCTGGCGCGATCGCTCACCGGATTCGAGGTCACCCGGGTCTACGCCCAGGCCGGCACCTTTTGCACCGTCACCGAGGTGGAGGACTTGGCGCTGGCCGCGGTCCGCTACGACCGCGGCGCGGTCGGGCTGGTTGACGGCTGCTCCTGCTTTTTCGGGGGAGAGGCCGGCTGGCACCTCACGCTGCTGGGAACCAAGGGCCAGGCTCGCTTCGCCTTCTACAGCGGCAAGTCGGAGGTGTTTCTCACCGAGGCTGCCGCCGGCCTCCCGGCGCGGGAGTGGGTGAAGCGCGAGTTCAAGGGCTCTGGCTACGGCCTCACTGGGTTCTATACTGACTTCGCCGGCGCCCTCCGCGCCGGCAACCCACCTCCCGTCACCGGAGAAGACGGCCGCAGGGCCCTCGAGATCGTCGTCGCCATCTACCGTTCGGCGGAGACCGGAAGGCCGGTAGAGCTGCCGTTGTAGGGTGGGCGCGCCTGCGTCCCTCACACGAAGAACATCGGGTTCGACCAGGCCCACCGCCCTTCCAGATCCCGGCACTCCACGCGCAGGTACTGCTCGTGGCCCTCCAGGCGATAGCTGGCCTGGCTGATGGTGGGGCCGGCCATCGCCCAGGCGCTGCCGCCGGCCCATCGCTGGGCGATGAAGTTGATTTTCTTCACCGGTGAGGTGGACGCGGTCACCACGCCGTCGCTGACGCTGATGTCGTGGATCGTAGGGCCCCAGGACGAGTAGAACAGCCCCTCCCGCAGCGCACGCAGCACCGCCTCTCGGCTCAGCTCCGTGGCCTTCACCATCACCCAGGCACGGGCGGTGTCGGTGGGACGACGGTCGCTGGGGCGATGATGCGCGTCATCCACCGCGAACCCCCACATCCGCAGATTCCGGCCCAGCGCATCATCCCAGTGTGCCGTCGAGTAACCCTTCCCCAGGTCGAAATCGCACCCGGTGTTGTAGATCTCCACCCCCAGATGTCCCTGCCAGCGCACCAGATCGGACACCACCAGGCCCGACCAGGCGGGGTGCGCGATCAGCGCATCTCCCCCCGCTGCTTGACCCACGTGATCGCCTCCGGCACAGTGGGGTTTTCCGGCACCAGGTCGGCCCTGGCGAGGCCGAAACCTACGACATGCACGCTCTCCCCAATGTCGCTGCGGTCTCCGTCGAGCTCGACACCTAGCAGCGACAGATAGTCATCTCCCTCCACGCCGGGCGCCTCCGTCACGGTCCCGTGGTCGGTGATCGCGACGAAGTCATAGCCGGCCTGCCGGTAGCGCCGGATCACCTCCCCTGGCTCGAGCTGCCCGTCCGACCTGGTGGTGTGCACGTGCAGGCTTCCCTTATACCACCGGCCAGGCGCGGTAAAAGGATTGGCGAAATCCATGATCCCTCCTCAGTCCTAGTAGCGCAGGTTCCTGACCTGCCGCAGTAGGGCAGGTTCGCAATCTGCCCAGAGTGCGATTATCGTCGCGCGGCCCCGGCCACCTTACGAATCGCGGCCGCCATGTCTTCCACATCTTTCTCGGCGTAGAACTCGTGCACTGTCAGCACCACGAATTCTCTCAGCGTCTGCTCGGCGTTAGGGCACAACCCAGGGGCGTACTCCACCCGTCGCGAGGCGCAGGAGCAATCGAAGGGGTGATGGGACTTGCCGAACGTGATCTGCTTCCTCAGCGCGTCGAACAGATACAGCGGGGTGCTCGCCAGCCAGATCCAGCAGGAGACGCCCTCGGCGTTGAGCGCGGCGATGAAGCGCTCCCGCGGCATCCCGAACTCGCGCTCTCGAATGCGCAGCGGGTAGTACCAGTAGGTGTTTCCCGAGACCTTGCTGTCCGGCGGAGGGTAGAGGCCCGGGATGCCCGCGATCCGCTGAGAGAGCAGATCTCCCAGCGCCCGGCGGCGCGCCACCACCTGCTCCACCTTCCCCAGTTGCGCCAGCACCACCGCGGACTGCAGCTCGGTGATGCGGTAGTTCATCGCCAGAAAGGCGTGCCCGCGGTCATCCGCGTCGCGGTCCCATCCCTTATCGGAGAACATCCGGGCGTGGTGCGCCAGGTCATCCCGATTCGTCACCACCAGCCCGCCATCGCCGCACGTGATGTGCTTCGATTGCTGCAGGCTGAAGGCGCCCATCTCGCCCATCGTCCCCACCAGCCTCCCCCGGTAGCTGGTGAGATAGGCCTGGGCGCAGTCCTCGATGATGGCGATGCCATGCTCCCGGCCCATCGCCAGAAACTCGTCCATCTCCGCCGCCATCCCCCAGAGATGCACCACGATGATCGCCCGCGTGCGCGGGGTGATGGCGGCTCGCACCGCCTTCGGGTCCAGCAGGTATCCGTCCTTCACCACGTCGGCGAAGATAGGAATCGCGTTCTGGTAGATGATGCCAATCACGGTCCCCATGTCGGTCATGGAGGTCGTGATGATCTCATCTCCCGGGTCGGGGTTGATGCAGGCCACCGCAGTGTGGATCGCCGCCGTGCCCGAGGTGACGGCGTGGGCGTGCTTCACTCCCAGCAGGGCCGCAAACCGCTTCTCCACCTGCTCGGTCTTCTTCCCACCGACCCGGAACAGATTCCCGGAGTGCACCACATCGGCCAGATGTGCCATTTCCTCCTCGCCGAAGCCTGCTGCCCGCGAGGGGAATGGCTTGCTCCGTACCGGTGTCCCGCCATCTATCGCCAGCCGCTCACTCATCACGCTCTCCCCGCTTCAGGTCTTTTTGCAGCACCGCGTACCGCCGCACGATCTGCCAGCCAGCCGCGATGTAGAATCCCGTGTTCGCCCAGCCCGCGGACATCGTTTCCGACCCCGCTTCCCGAGCCCGCGTCATGCACTCCAGCAGCAGCAGGAGTCCATAGCCCTGCCCCCGCTCCCGCCGCAGCACCAGGATGGGCCCGAAAGCCGCCGCGGGGCCATCGGCCGGTAGCGCGCCCAGCCCACGATCTCGCCCTTCCGCCGCAGCAGCAGTGTGTTCGCATCCGCCTCCGCATAGCGCGCTTCCCAGCCCACCGGGAACCACTCCGAGGCCTTGCCTTCGGCCACGAACTTGCGGAACTCGGGCAACCGCGCCGGCTCCCAGGTGATCAGCTCGACTCCCGCACCCACCCGCTCTCGCACCTGCGCCAGCCGCGCGGCATGCGCGGCGTCCCGAAGATCAACTGCCACATCCTCGATCGTCCTCACATCGCGGTAGCCGTGCCGGCCCAGCACCTCCCGCAGCCGCAGATACCGCACATCGAGGCCGGGAAAGACGTGGCGGCCGGTGTAGATCGTGACCATCAGCTCGTGCTTGCCGGCCTCCGCGCAGTAGGCCTCGGCCGCCGCCAGCAAGTTCTGCGCCGCGGCGTCCCCGCGCTCTCCCTCCGCCACGAAGAAGCCCTTGAGGAAGCCCCGCCCGGATTCCCAGTCATGGCCTCCGCCATCCCTTCCGGGCACGTCGCGCCGCACCACGCAGGCGCTGAAGCCGCAGACCTCGCCCGCCTCTTCCGCCACCACCAGCCCTTCCGGCTCGTAGTTCGGGTCTTCCAGCATCACCCCGCGGAACCGCTCCTCGCTGAGCTGGTTGTGGATCATTGCCTGGTTCCAGGCGGCGAGCACGCGGGGCAGGTCTTCACTCCTCAGCGGCCGGGTCTGCATGGTTGCACCTTCCTGTGCCGAGACGCGCGCCCCTGGGATTTCGGCATCCTCAACTCGGCCCCCTGTTTTCCGCGAGGCAGGACTCGCCGCCAGCTCCAGCGAACTTGGCGGCGCAATGCCTGCGGCGGCTGCATGCCCGCGAGTGAAACCAGGAGGCGGTAAGTGCAAGATAAGCCAAAGATTGCCATGATCGGAGCCGGGAGTGTGGTCTTCGCGCGGAGTCTGCTCGGGGACATCATGTCCTGGCCCGAGCTGAAAGAGCCCCACATCGCCTTGATGGACATCAACCCTGACCGCCTGGAGGTGGCCGAGCTGATGGCCAAGAAGGTGGCCGAGGCCCTGGGCGCGCGGCCCAAGATCACGGCCCACAAGACGCGCCAGCCGGCGCTGGAGGGCGCCGATTACGTGATCAACACCATCCAGGTCGGCGGCTTCCCGGCCACCAAGATTGACTTCGAGGTGC
This sequence comes from uncultured Armatimonadota bacterium, assembly GCA_963716175.1. Classification (GTDB taxonomy): domain Bacteria; phylum Armatimonadota; class Hebobacteria; order Hebobacterales; family Hebobacteraceae; genus MFD04408-11. Next base: position 957,744 of record OY970296.1, read on the forward strand.
CCAAGAAGCATGGCTTCCGCCAGACCATCGCCGACACCAACGGCATCGGCGGCATCTTCCGCGCGCTGCGCACCATGCCGGTGATGGTGGAGATCGCCCGCGAGATGGAGCGGCTCTGCCCCCGCGCCATCTTCATCAACTACGCCAACCCCATGGCCATGGTCTGCTGGGCGGTGCTGCGAGCAACCAGCATCCAGACCGTCGGCCTCTGCCACAGCGTCCAGGGCACGGCCTGGCAGTTGGCCCGCTATATGGGTATCGCCCCGGAGCAGTTAGTCTACCGCGCGGCCGGCATCAACCACATGGACTTCTACCTGAAGCTGGAGTACCGGGGCCGGGATGCTTACCCGCGTCTGCGCAAGGCGATGCAGGACCCCGGGATCTTCGGCAAGGACCCGGTGCGATTCGAGGTGATGCGGCGGCTGGGCTACTTCGTGAGTGAGTCCAGCGAGCACTTCTCGGAATATGTCCCCTGGTTCATCCGCCGCGACGCGCCGGAGCTGATTGATCGCTACCAGATCCCCCTGGACGAGTATATCAGGCGCTGCATCAACTCGGATAAGCGGTGGAAGCAGACCCGGGCGCGGATGAAGAGCAAGGAGCCACTAGAGGTTCACCGCAGCCACGAGTACTGCGGCTATATCCTGCACGCCCACGAGACCGGCGAGACCTGCATGGTCTACGGCAATGTGCTGAATCATGGGATCATCACCAACCTGCCCCAGGGCTGCTGCGTGGAGGTGCCTTGCCTGGTGGATCGCAATGGCATCCAGCCCTGCTACGTCGGTGACTTGCCGCCACAGCTCGCGGGGGTGATCCGCAACACGGTCAATGTCCACGAGCTGACCGTGGAGGCCTTCTTCTCGGGAAAGAAGGACCACGTCTACCAGGCCGCCCTGCTCGACCCTCATGCCGCGGCAGAGCTGACCATGGACGAGATCTACTCATTAGTGGACGACCTCTTCGCCGCCCACGGAAAGATGGTGCCGAAACTGAAGTAGGGGCGTGATTCATCACGCCCCCGTAAGCCAAAGGAGGCAACCCATGCAGTTCGTCATGTTCACCAAGATGCTGAAGGACCTGAACCCCTCGCAGCTCGCCGACACCATCCAGGATCTCGGTTTCGAGGGCTTCGACTTGGCAGTGCGGCCCGGATATCCCATCAACCCGGAGAACGTGCGCACCGCGCTGCCGAAGGCCGCGAAGGAGTGGGCGGCGCGCGGGCTCACCGTCGGCCTGGTCACCACCAACTTCGATTTCCTGGACCCGACCAAGCCGGAGGTCGAGCCCCTGCTCGCCGCCTGCGCCGAGATCGGCTGCCGCCGCATCAAGCTCGGCTACTGGGTGTGGAAGGGCGAACCCTACTGGGAGGGCGTGGACAAGGTTCGCAAGGCCCTGGCCGGTTTCGAGAAGCTATGCGCCAAGCATGATGTCTGCGTCGCCTCCCACACCCACTCCGGCCCCTACTACGGCTCCAACTGCGCCGGCGCCATGCACCTGGTGAAGGGCTTTGACCCCCGCTACGTCGGGGTCTATATTGACCCGGGCCATCTGGCCGTGGACGGCGAGGATGTGCCCATGGCCGTGAGCATGGTGAAGGACTACCTCTGCCTGGTCGCGGTCAAGAGCCCGGCCTGGTTCAAGACCGAGAAGGGCGGCCAGGTGAAATGGCATCACCCCCTGGTGCCGCTGCGCGAGGGCATCGTGGACTGGAAGCAAGCGCTGGATCAGCTCAAGTCCATCAACTACGACGGCCCCATCAGCCTGCACAGCGAATACGAGAACATCCCCCCGGAGGAGACCATCCGCCTCACCCGGGACGACCTGGCGTATATGAAGTCGCTCATGTAGGGGCGGGATTCATCCCGCCCGCCTTTCGTCTGTCGCCGTAGGGGCGGGGTCTGCGGACCTCGCCCCTCTGCATCTCAACAGTTCCCCCTTTGACCCTTCACCCTCCACCCGACTATAATCACCCCCGACAGGAGGCCTTATGCTCGACCTTCGACTCACCCGCTCCGACCCCGAGTTGGTCCGCCGCGGCGTGAAGCGCCGCGGCTATGATGACGCGCCCCTGGATGCTCTCATCAAGGCCGATGAGCGACGCCGCGCCTTGCTCACCGAGGTCGAGGCCCTCAAGGCCGAGCGCAACCGGGTGAGCGACGAGATCGCGAAGATCAAGCAGCAGAAAGGCGAGGCCGGCGAGTTGATCGCCGAGATGAGGCGCGTCGGCGACCGCATCAAGGCCCTGGATGGGCAGGTGCGCGAGGCGGAGGCCGAACTCGAGCGCTTCGCCCTCCAGATCCCCAATCTGCCCGACGCCTCCACGCCAGATGGCACCACTGAGGAGGAGAATGTCATCGTCCGGGAATGGGGCGAGCCTCGCCACTTCGACTTCGAGCCCAAGCCCCACTGGGAGATCGGCGTCAACCTCGACATCATTGACTTCGAGCGCGCCACCAAGATCGCGGGCGCGAAGTTCGACGTGTTCAAGGGCGCGGGCGCGCTGCTGCGGCGGGCCCTGATCAACTTCATGCTCGATCTGCACACCAAGGAGCACGGCTACACGGAGATCGCCCCTCCCATCCTGGCGCGGCGCGATTCCCTGATCGCCTCCGGGCATCTCCCGAAGTTCGAGGACGACCAATTCCACGTCCGGGAGAACGATATGTTCCTGATCCCCACCGCGGAATCGGCGCTCGTCAACCTCCACCGGGAGGAGATCCTCGACGGAGCCAGCCTCCCCCGACGCTACGTCGCCTATACGCCGTGCTTTCGATACGAGAAGGTCGGCGCCGGCAAAGAGTCCCGCGGCCTCATCCGCCAGTACCAGTTCGACAAAGTCGAGATGTTCAAGTTCGTCCTGCCCGAGACTTCGTTCGATGAGCTGGAATCAATGGTGAGCAATGCCGAGGCGGTCTACCGGCGGCTGGGCCTGCCCTATCGGCTGGCCCTGATGTGCGCCGGGGAGATGGCGATGGCCGCGGCCAAGGCCTATGACCCCATGGCCTGGTTTCCGGGCACCGGAAAGTGGCTGGAGCTGAGTTCCTGCTCCAACTGCCTGGATTGGCAGGCCCGCCGCGCCAATGTCCGCTTCCGCCGGGAGAGGGGTGCCCGTCCCGCCACACGGCCGGCGGGTTCACCCGCCGGCCGTGTGGCGGGTAAACCCGAGTTCGTCCACACCCTCAACGGCTCCGGCCTCGCCGTCGGCCGCACCCTGGCCTGCGTGCTGGAGAACTACCAGCAGGAGGACGGGAGCGTCCTGGTGCCGGAGGCGCTGGTTGAGTACATGGGCGGGATGAGGATCGTTGGAAAGGAGAAGTAATCGGCGGGCATGCGAAGACATGCCCGCCCTACAGGAGATGAGGGGGTAGATATGCGGTTCTCAGAGCGATACGGGTTCACACAACCTAGGCAAGCAATCCAGAAAGACGACATGGACGCCGCTCTCAGGAATCGCCTCTGGGACGCGGTTCACCTTTGGTATCTTTCCGGATGGGTAGAGAGCGGCGTGGATGTCACAGAGCTTGAAGACTCGACCCACGCGCTCTTGTTCCAGTTGTGGCACTCCTTGTTCAAGATCCCGTGGGACGGAATAGCAGATTCATCCACTGAGCACGTTCGGGATGAGATCCGTAGGCGGTTCTTCGCGTGTGCGTGGTGGGAGGTGTACAACCTCCTTGAGTTTCTGGCGGCGAACTTAGGCGCGTCCCAGGAAGATTTTTTCTCCATGTGCAATCGCGTACTGGAGGAGGAGAAGTCAGCTTACCGCTTCGTTGGAACAGAGATAGCGCCCATCACCTCGGAGGAGGAGATCGCTGCCATAGAGGCCGCCTTGTCTGACACCGAGGGCCTTCCTGCTGTGCGTGCCCACCTGCAGACAACTCTGCAGCTCTTCGCAGATCGCAAGGAGCCAGATTACAGGAACTCGATCAAGGAGGCGATAAGCGCGGTTGAGTCCCTGGCGCGGCTGATCTGTGGCAAGGAGAAGGCGACGCTTGGCGATGCGCTGAAGCGGATCGAGAAGCACACGAAGGTCGGCCTTCATCCCGCACTCAAAGCCGCCTTCGAGAAGCTCTATGGCTACACCAGCGATGAGCACGGCATCAGGCACGCCATGACAGAGGATGCAAATGTCGGCCAGGCCGAGGCCCAGTACATGCTGGTGGCGTGCTCGGCATTCGTCTCATACCTCATTGCGAAGGCCGCGGAAGCCGGGATTGACCTTGCGTGATCCTCCTGTAGGGCGGGCATGTCTCCGCATGCCCGCCGTCGGAGTATGGCTGGCATGACGAACCCCGGCACCGAAGACCACCTCCCGCAGCGCAAGCACCTCCGCCGCCTGGAGCGCATCACCGTCCCCGGGGCGCCTCTGTTCTTCCTGACGGCCTGCGTCAGGGGGCGCCTCCCGCTGCTGGCCGAGCCGCAGGTTGCCGATATCCTGGCACGGGCCTGGCGGCACTCTCAAATGGCTCACGGCTGGCTGGTCGGACGATACGTCATCATGCCCGATCATGTACACTTCTTCGCCTCGCCCATGGGCGAAGTGGCAAAAGACCTGGCGCGGTTCATGAACTACTGGAAGCGGAGCACCGCCATCAGGGTCCGCAAGCAGCTTCTGCGCCGGTTCTCCTGGCAGACTGAGTTCTTCGATCACCTCTTGCGCAGCGACGAGTCATATGAGGAGAAGTGGACATATGTCTGGCACAACCCCGTGCGAGCCGGATTGGTGACCGACCCGTCCGACTGGCCATACCAGGGCGAGATCAACGTGATCTGAGCTCCCCCGAGCGGCGGGCATGCGCCCTGCTCTGCCAAGGCTTCGCAACACAGGCGACATGCCCGCCCTACAGGACCCACCTCTCCCCAGGCGCGATGATGTGCAAGCGCTTATCTGCGTTCTCGATCAGCGCCGCTACCTCGGCCGGGTCGTGGTCATAGGCGGAGTGGCCGGGGGCGTCGTAGCTGCCAAAGTGGTGGGCGATGATGTGGGGGGCGCCGGTGGCGTTGGCCAGGCGCGCCGCGTTCTCGGTCCCGAAGTGGTAATCGCAGTTCGAGACATTGAGCAGCAGCACGTCAATGCCGCTCATCCTCAGGTGCTCCTCCATCAGGCGGCTGTCACCCGGGTGCCAGATGCTCCCATCCGGAGTGGAGACGACGAACCCGCAGCAATCGTCCCGCCCCCAGGGCGGGCCCCACTCCGGGTTCTGCTCCTGCCAGGGATGATCGGCGGGAGTGGCTGTGATCTGCACGTGCCTGAACACGAACCGCTGACCGGCCCGCACCACCTGGACCCGGTCATCCGGGACCCCCAGCTTAGCCAGCACCCCGGCCACTGGCGCTGTCCCCACGAACAAGGCACCGGTCCGGATCAACTCCGGCGCCGTCTTCGGCCCCAGGTGGTCCTCATCGGCATGGGTGTAGAGCACCAGATCGAGCCGCGGCACCTGCGAGGCGACGATGGGGAAAGGCACCAGCATCCGGTAGCCCATCTCCATCACGCCGGGCGCCGTCGGGTCCTGCCAGATCACCGGATCTATCATCACCAAGGTGCCGCGGGCATTGATCAGGAACCCGGCATTGGTCAGCCACCACAAGGCCGTCTCCTGAAATGGCGCGAATGCCTCCGCACCCATGGGCCGGGTGGAGGGAGCGATAACCTGGGAGTGGAAAGAGCACACGCGAGAGGTCTCCAAGGATGTTGGGGTTGGGATTCGCAGGGCGGGAAGGTGTCTCCTGCTGGCGGCACGAAGGGATTCCCGCGGGGGCAGAGAAGACCCTGGCGGGATGGCGGGGTTTCCACCAAGGTCGCAGGGCAGGAGAGGTACGCAATGGCCAAGGCGAGGGTGATCATCACTCTGAAGAGGACCATCATGGACGCCCAGGGGCAGACGGTGGAGAATGCTCTGCACAACCTGGGCTATCAGGGCGTGCAGAACGTGCGCATCGGCAAGTACGTCGAGATGGAGGTCAACGGCGCGCCCAGGGCGCAGCTGCAGGCGCAATTGGACGAGATGTGCCGCCAGCTGCTGGCCAACCCGATCATCGAAGATTTCCGCTTCGAGATCGAATAGCATGAGCGCCGCCACAAGACTGCGTGATAACCGGCTGGGAGCCGGTGCCACCTCCAAGATGCGCTTCGGCGTCGTCGTCTTCCCCGGCTCCAACTGCGACACCGATGCCTGGCACGCCCTGCACGATCAGATGGGCGCGCCGGTGGACTACATTTGGCACCAGCAGACGGATGTCAGCGGCTTCGACTGCATCATCCTGCCCGGCGGTTTCAGCTATGGCGATTACCTCCGCACCGGGGCGGTGGCGCGGTTCTCGCCGGTGATGAACGCGGTGGCGGACTTCGCCGGCCGGGGCGGGCTGGTGCTCGGCATCTGCAACGGCTTCCAGATCCTCTGTGAGGCCGCCCTGGTGCCTGGCGCCATGATGCGCAACGCCGGACAGAAGTTCGTCTGTAAGTACGTCAACATCCGAGTCGAGACCACGGACACTCCGTTTACCCGCGCCATGCAGAAGGGCGCGGTGCTGCGCATTCCCATCGCCCACGGCGAAGGCAACTACTACTGCGATGACGCCATCCTCGCCGAGCTCAAGCGGAACGACCGGATCGTCTTCCGCTACTGCACCCCGCAGGGAGAGATCAGCCCAGAGTCAAACCCGAACGGGGCACTGGACAACATCGCGGGCATCTGCAATCGCGAGCGCAACGTGCTGGGCATGATGCCCCATCCTGAGCGTTGCTCCGACCCGATATTGGGTTCTGCGGATGGGCGCCTGGTGTGGGAGAGCCTAATGCGGGGGAGCAGGTGATGGCGATCGAACCGCGCATGTGGCGAGAGCTGGGCCTGAGCGATCAGGAGTTCGAGCGCATCGTCGCCACCATCGGGCGAGATCCCACACCGACCGAGCTGGCGATGTTCTCGGTGGAATGGTCCGAGCACTGCGGCTACCCGCGCAGCCGGCCGCTGCTGGGCCTGCTTCCCAAGGAGGGCAAGTACGCCAGCCGCGCGCTGGGCGAGGACGCGGGCGGCATCGAGGTGGCCCCGAACCTGACCGTGCTGTTCAAGATGGAAAGCCACAACCACCCCAGCCAGGTGGAGCCATTCCAGGGCGCGGCCACCGGAGTCGGCGGCATCATCCGCGATATCTTCACCATGGGTGCGCGGCCCATCGCGGTGCTCGATCCCTTGCGCTTCGGCGAGCTGGACGAGCCCCGCGCGCGCTACCTGCTCCGGGGAGTGGTGAGCGGCATCGCCTTCTACGGCAACTGCCTGGGCGTGCCCACCATCGGCGGAGAGCTGAGATTCGAGGAGCCCTACCGCGGCAACTGCCTCGTGAATGTGATGGCGGTAGGCGTGGTGGAGACCGACAAGATTGCCACCAGCCGGGCCACTGGAGTGGGCAACCCGGTGATCGTCGTCGGGAACTCCACCGGCCGGGACGGCATCGGTGGCGCCAGCATCCTCGCCAGCCACGAGTTCGGCGAAGGAGAAGAGAAGCGCCCCACGGTGCAGATCGGCGATCCCTTCACGGAGAAGTGCCTGATCGAGGCCTGCCTGGAGGCATTGCAGGGCGGCGCCATCGTGGGGATCAAGGACATGGGCGCCGCGGGCATCACCTGCACCACCTGCGAGATGTCGGCCGCCGGCGGCTACGGCATGGAGGTGGAGCTGCAGAAGGTGCCGCGCCGCGAGCCCGGCATGGAGCCCTGGGAGCTGATGATGTCCGAGTCCCAGGAGCGGATGCTGATAGTGGCCCAGAAGGGGCGAGAGCAGGAGGTCATCCGCATCTTCGACAAGTGGGGCCTGAACGCGGTGATCGTCGGGCAAGTCACCGAGGACGGCGTCCTGCGCATCCGTGACAACGGCGAAGTCGTTGCGGAGCTCGACGCGAAGACTCTGGCCAGCCCGCCGGTGTACCACCTGCCATATGAGGAGCCGGCGTACTATCGAGCAGTCCAGTCGGCCGACCTGTCGCGGCTGCCGCTGCCGGGAGACATGAGCGGGGTGCTGCGCGACCTGCTCGCCAGCCCCAATATCGCCAGCGCAGAATGGGTATATCAACAGTACGACCACATGGTGCAGACCAACACCGTCGTTGCCCCGGGAGCGGACGCGGCGGTGCTTCAGTTGAAGGGGTACCGGCAGGGCATTGCCATCACCACTGATGGCAATGGTCGTTACTGCTACCTGGACCCCTACCTGGGGGCGCAGCTGGTGGTGGCGGAGGCGGCCCGGAACCTGGTGTGTGTCGGCGCCGAACCCGCGGGCGTCACGGACTGCCTCAATTTCGGAAACCCGGAGAAGCCGGACCGCTTCTGGCAGTTCCGCCGCTGCGTCGAGGGGCTCGCAGATGCTTGCAGGGCCTTCGGGCTGCCCGTGGTGAGCGGCAACGTCAGCTTCTACAATGAGACCCCGGAGACCGCGGTCTATCCCACCCCCGTGCTGGGCATGGTGGGCGTGCTCGACGATGTGCGCAAGCACTGCACCATCGGTTTCAAGCGCCCGGGAGACGTGATTCTCCTGCTGGGCGAGACGCGGGAGGACCTGGGCGGCAGCGAGTACCTGAAGCGCTTCCACCATCAGGTGACAGGCCGGCCGCCGGCCCTGAACCTGGAGCTGGAGAAGCGAGTGCAGACCGTCTGCCTGGAGGCGATTCGCGCGGGTTTGGCGAGTTCAGCGCATGATTGCTCTGACGGCGGGCTGGCGGTGGCGCTGGCGGAGTGCTGCATCTGGGGAGGGCTCGGAGCCAAGGTCAGACTTCCCGAGAGCGACGTCCGGCTGGACGCGCAGCTTTTCGGCGAATCGCCCTCCCGCATCTTGGTCTCGGCCCGACCCGCCAAGGCCAGGCGGATCAAGACCGCGGCTGAAGCACAAGACGTGGCGGTCTGGGAGCTGGGACGGGTGGAGGGAGACCAGATGGTGATCGCGGAGAAGCGCAAGCGGAACCCGCTGCTCGCGCTCGGAGTGGCCGAGATGGAGCGGATCTGGCGCTCTGCCATCAGGTCATTGGTGGAGCAGTGACCGGATCGCTTTTCCGACAAGGGTTCATCTGGGAGTGAGCGAAGCAGGAGCGCGACCCGTGTTTGTGGTAGGCCTAGTGTGGTCCAGTAGGAGTTGAACCTAGGCGGCAACGGGGAGAGAGTTACTCGCCTCTGGCGAGGAGACCTAATGGTAGGGCATGAACCGCTCCTCGCGCGCCCCGAGGCGCGTGAGGCGTGTGGTGTTTTCGGCATCTATGCGCCCGGCGAAGACGTGTCCCGGCTCACCTTCTTCGGGCTATTTGCGCTCCAGCACCGAGGCCAGGAGAGCGCGGGGATCGCAGTATCCGACGGGCACCGCATCACCGCTTACCGGGAGATGGGCCTGGTCTCCCAGGTATTCGACGAGGACACCCTGGGGCGACTCCGCGGCGACTTGGCGATCGGGCATACTCGCTACTCTACCACCGGATCCAGCACTCTCGCCAACGCACAACCCATGGTCGCCGAGTGGAGCGGAGGGAAAGTCGCGCTCGCCCACAACGGAAACCTGGTCAATGCCGTGGCCCTGCGTGCGGAGCTGGAGGCGGAAGGCGAGACCTTCGATGCCAGCAGCGACAGCGAGATCATGCTCAAGATGGTGGTGCGCGCGGCTGGCAGGCACGGCAGCGTCGAGCGGGCCGTGGTCGAGTGTATGCCCAAGTGGGAAGGCGCATACTCGCTGACCATCCTGACCGAGCAGGCCGTGATGGCGGTGCGCGACCCGTACGGGGTGCGCCCGCTCTGCATCGGGAGGCTGAACGGCGAGGCCACCGTCTTCGCGTCAGAGAGCTGCGCTCTCAGCGTGATCGGCGCCAGATTGGTGCGCGAGGTCGAGCCCGGCGAGATCGTGGTGGTGGACAAGAACGGGATGCGTGCCTACCAGGCGGCGCCGAGCACCAGGGCCGCGCTCTGCGTCTTCGAGTACATCTACATGGCGCGCCCGGACAGCGAGATCGGGGAGCACTTGGTGCACGAGGTGAGGAGACGGCTGGGGATGCAGCTCGCGGAGGACAGCCCCGTGGAGGCGGACGTTGTAATACCAGTGCCTGACACGGGGTGGCCGGCAGCGATCGGGTATGCGGAGCGCTCGGGCATACCGTTTGGCGAGGGCCTGATCAGGAACCGCTACATCCCTCGCACTTTCATCCAGCCGGACCAGCGTCTACGGGAGCTGGGAGTGAAGATCAAGCTGAACCCATTGCGCGTTGCCCGATATGGGCCGGCGGGCCCACTGGCAGGCAAGCGGGTGGCGGTGGTGGACGATTCTATCGTCCGGGGAACGACTAAGCGCCAGATTATCGGCATCCTCCGGGATGCGGGCGCGAAGGAAGTGCACGTGCGGATCAGCGCCCCACCATACAAGTGGCCGTGCTACTACGGAGTTGACACCAGCAACCGCTCCGAGCTGATCGCAGCTCGCGCCAGCACCATAGAGGAGATTCGTGATGCTATCGGCGCAGACAGCCTGGGCTATCAATCCGTAGAGGGGCTGCTGAAGGGCTTGGGCATCTCTCGGCGGGAGCTCTGCCTGGCCTGCTTCACCGGCGACTATCCCATTCCCATACCGAAGGATGTGAAGCTGAGCAAACTCGACCTGGAGGAGCGGGCGTGGCGAGGCCGCGCGGACGCGCCGCAAACAAGAGCAGCAGACCACTGACCTACCGCGACGCCGGGGTGGATATCGCCCTCAAGTACGCAGCCGTGGAGGAGGCAAAGCCGGCGATCCGCGCTACCTTCACGCCCCAGGTGGCCAGCGATGTGGGTGCCTTCGGGGCCATGTTCTCACTCGCGGGATTGGCCAGCAGGGACAGCCTCTTGGTCGCCAGCGTTGACAGTGTGGGCACCAAGCTGATGGTAGCCAGCATGGTCGGCCGCCACCACACGGTGGGGCAAGACATTGTGGCTCACTGTGTCAACGACATCCTGGTGCAGGGAGCGCGGCCGCTGTTCTTCATGGATTACATCGCGGCCGGCAAGCTCACCCGAGAGCTGATCGTCGAGGTGCTGGAGGGCCTGGCCGCAGGCTGCCGAGAGGCAGGATGCGCGCTGATAGGCGGCGAGGTGGCCGAATTGCCGGGGGTCTACCGGGACGGGGAATACGATCTCGCCGGCTTCATCGTCGGAACGGTGGAGCGGGAGAAGGCCATCCGCGGGGATCGCGTGGCGCCGGGCGATGTCCTCATCGGCCTCGCCTCCAATGGCATGCACACCAACGGTTACTCCCTCGCCCGTAAGCTCTTCTTCGAGATCGCCGGCCTGCCCGTGGACCAGTACCTGCCAGCCCTGGACCGCACCATCGGCGAGGAGCTGATGCGGGTGCACCGCTGCTATGCCCCCGCGGTGCTGCCCCTGCTTGACGAGCTGGAGGTGAAGGGCATGGCCCACATCACCGGCGGGGGCCTGCCGGACAATCTGGTGCGCTGCCTGCCCGAGGGCTGCCAGGCCGTGGTCCAGCGCAAGAGCTGGCACGTGCCGGCCATCTTCGAGCTGATCGGGGATCTGGGGCGGGTGACGGAGCAGGAAATGTACCACACCTTCAACATGGGCGTGGGCCTGGTGTTGATTGTGGCCGAGGAGTTGGCGGAGGCGGCCGCCTCCAGTCTCTCCGCCCACGGAGAGACCGCCTATCGCATCGGCCGGGTGGAGGCGGAGAGCGCGGCGTTGTGATCGTGTGAGTCGCAGGAGAGGCAGGCGGGATGGCGAAGCTGAGAGCGGCACAATCCTCACAGGGGGTACACGAACATTAACCGCACCGTGATCCGCTGTGGCTGCGGCCATCGCGTAGTTCGCCGGGATGTGCTGCAGACCGGGCTTTACCTCAGCGTGCTAGGGCCCAACTACGTCTACGTGCGTTTCCGCTGCGGCCGCTGCAAGCGTATCGGCGAGCAACTGGTGCAGGAGCGCGATTGGGATCCGTCGGTGCTACGTGAGTCTGGGATCCAACCCGCTCCGCCCGACCTGCAGCGCTTCGACCAGCTCGGTGAGATCACCCCGGAGGAAGTGATCGCATTCCACTACGCGCTGGAGCATCTCGGCGCCGAGCCGGAGGAAGCGTAGGCCAGGTCCGCCTTGGCCGCCGACCGGGTGGCGGCGACCCGTCTCTTGCCACATCACTGTAGAGCGCATTCCATAACCTACCTGCTGGCTGGCCGCACCACGCCCTCGCGTGAAATGCGCCGGCCACGGCCTGACGTTGTGCAGTGCTGTTTCATAACCTCCCCTGGGAAGGTTATGAAACAGCTTCTAATGATGTTCGCACAACGAAGTAATGTGCGAACATCGCCCTGTGCCCATCGGGGCCGCTTCCTGAGCTTCGCGGTGTTACTTCATCCGGCGAAGCTCTTTAGGCAGGGGCTTCCCCCTGCCCGACGAACCTGACGACCATGCTCTGGCAGCGCGTGCTGACGGCGGTGGTGGGGATCCCGATCCTGCTCGCGCTGATCTACCTGGGCGGCTGGTATCTGGGCGCGGCGATCCTGCTGCTTTCCCTACTCGGTCTTCGGGAGTTCTTCCGTCTTGCCGACGCGACGGGCTTCCGTCCGGGCCGATGGATCGGGTACGCGGCGGGGGCGCTGCTGTTCCTGGCAACGATGGGGGCGACGCGCTACGCGGACTGGTGGGGATGGGGTGTGCCGCTGGAGGCAAGGCTGGCTTCCGACCTGCTCCTGGTGCTGCTCGCGGCTGTGACCGCGCTGCTGATAGAGCAGGTGGTCCTGTTCCGGCCCGGAGCCATGGCGAACGCGGGCCTGACTCTGCTGGGGGTGATCTACCTGCCGCTGATGCTCAGCTACCTGGTGCGGCTCCGCACTTTCTGGCCGGAGCTGATGCGGCTGGACCGCACCCATTTCCTGGTGCCGGCGGGCGCCTGCTGGCTGGTGCTGGTGGTCTTCACCTGCTGGGCCGAGGACACGGCAGCCTACGCCGTCGGGAAGACGGTAGGCCGGCACAAGCTGTGCCCGGCGATCAGCCCCGGAAAGACCATCGAGGGATCGGCCGCCGGATTCCTGGCCGCGGTGCTGGTGGCGGCCGCATTGGGGTACTGGTTCGGGCTCCCGGTCCTGCACGGCGCAGTGCTGGGCGCGCTGCTCGGGGTAGTCGCCCAGTTGGGGGATCTCTCGAAATCCGTCATGAAGCGGCAAGCCGGTGTGAAGGACTCCGGCGCCATCCTCCCGGGTCATGGGGGGGTACTCGATCGGTTCGACAGCCTGCTGTTCAGCGCGCCGGTAGCCTTCTACTACCTGTCCTGGCTCATTCGGTAGCCCAGACGCGGCCTCACCGCCCCAGGGCCAGCCGATCAATCAGGTACTGCGGCAGGCCCGCCAACTGCATCCTCGCCTGCACCGATTCGATGTCGTAGTCAACGCGGTGAATCTCGATGGTTCCGGCCTCGCTGTCGTAGGTGCCAAAGCTCGCCCTCGGGTTGTTGTCACGCGGCTGCCCCACGGCCCCGGGATTCACGATGTAGCGCAGCTCGGGCTCCTGCTCGATCTCCCCGCCCGACCAGAGGGAGAACCGCTCGCAGAGGCGGCTCTCTTTCCTGCTGCGGTAGTACTCGGCGATATGGGTGTGCCCCACGAAGCAGAGCGCCCCCTTGAATTCGGCGAAAACGGCCGCCGCGTCCTCCTCCGTGGTGATGTAGTCCATTGGCTCCGGCAGCGCTCCGTGCACCAGCACTGCCCCCGCCACCTCCCGCTTCAGTTCGAGCCCGGCGAGGTAGTCTCGATTCTCGGGCGAGAGCTGCCGGCTGGTCCACTCAATCGCCTGCCGGGCGAACGGGTTGAACCAGTTGAGGTCATACTTGTCAATGGCCGCCAGGTCATGGTTCCCGGCGATACAGGTGAGGCGAGGGAGTCCCCGCAGCCGCTCGACACAGGCCCCTGGATCGGGGCCATAGCCCACGATATCCCCCAGGCAGAGATAGGCCTCCACCCCGGCCAGTTCAGCTAGGACTGCCTCCAAGGCGTCAAGGTTCGCGTGGATGTCGGAGATTACACCGTAGGTCATGGCACAGGGCGGACAGCGATGCCGGTATTCTAGGGAGTGCACCGGGCCTTGTCAAGCGACGGCGCGTCCTTCGCTCTCGGCGCACCTCGGCCGCCCGCTCCGCGCCACCATGGCCGGAGCGCGCTCAGGCCTCGCCCAATCGCGCCTTCGCCACCGCCACCAGCTCTGAGGCCGAGGTCGCGTCCTGTGGATAGGCCGCGACCGCACACTCCAGCCTGGTCGCGGAGTCGCCGTTCTGGAACCGCCGACAGACCTGTGCCGCTTCCCGGAGCGGCAAGCTGAAGATCAGGGCAAGCTCGCTCGGGCCCGCCCGGAACACGTGGTCTAACACCCGCACCAGCTGATAGATGCGCTTGGCCGCTTGCGAGAGCGCGGCCGGAGTAACCGGACCGGATTCGCCATCGGGCCGCACCACCGCCAAACTGAGCGGCGCCCGCAGCGCCTGTGCGCGGCCAATCTCGCGGTGCAGGCTGCGCTCCAGATGCTCCGGGCCGAACAACCCGGTCTCGATATCCACCACCGAGGCCACCGCCACCCAGGGCCGCGGCCCCGCCGGCGCGATCAGCCGGTCCTCCTCCTTCTGGATGTCCACCAGCAGCGCGCGAATCCGCTCTAACGCCCGCCGCAGGATGCGAGAGATACGGCTGGTGCTACGCGCCACCACCCGCGCCACCTCCCGCTGCGTCAGGTCATCATAGAAGAAGTGCTTCACGATCTGCCGTTCCAGGGAAGGCAGACGGCTGATGAGGCTCTCTGCCACCACCCGGTCCACCACCTGAACCGTGAAGTCTTCGTCCCCATCCACCAGCGCCTCCAGCGAATCCGGGCTGGTCAGCTCCTCCCCCTCTCGCCCGCCAGGCCCCGGCCGCCAGAGCTCGCCCTCATCTGCCCCGAGCTGCTCCCGGCGCGCCTGGCCCAACAAGCGCCTTCGTTCCCGCAGGTAGTTCTTGATCGTGCCTGAGACCACCGGATAGGCGTAGGTGGAGAACTGGACTCCGTAGTCGGGCTGAAAGCGTTCGATGGCGCGGATCAGACCCAGGCAGCCTTCCTGAATGAGATCATCGTGGAGATCGCGGGCCAGCGCCGCGTAGCGATTGGCGATGTGGTACACCAGGCCCATATGCCTGAGCACCAGGCGGTTGCGCAGACCAACATCGCGGCTGCGGCGATACTCCCGCCACAACACCGCACTCTCTTGCTGCAGGATTGCTCCGGCTGCCATGGCCCCTGGGCCGGCGATGCGCCGCGGACCAAGCCGCAGCCGCATCGGCGCTCCCAGGGGTTATTCCATAACAGCGCCAGGGGCGGGAGCTTGTCTCGTGCCACGCTGTGCAGCGGAACCGCACCCTCCCAAAGCACGGAGGAGGGTTTCCCTCCCCCCTCAATATACCAGACCTGTCGCCATCCGCTTATGCGTAGCGTTCTTCTCGCCACGGGTCGGCGCTGTCGCTATACCCCCGCGCCTCCCAATACCCCACTTCCTTCTGATAGGTGAACCGTATCCACCGCACCCACTTCGCGCTCTTGTAGGCGTACTTCTGCGGCACGACCAGCCGCAGCGGGAAGCCGTGCGCTGGGGTCAACTCCTTGCCATCGAGGCCCCAGGCCAGCAGCACATCTCCCTCCAGCAGCTCTCCCAGAGACAGGCTGCTGGTATAGCCTGCCTCGCAGCCGATGGTGACGAAGTGCGCCCGTTCCGTGGGAGAGACCAGATCGCAGATTTCGGAGAAGCGCACTCCCTCCCAGGCGCAGTCGAGCCGGCTCCACCCAGTGACGCAGTGGAAATCGGAGGTGTCAATCACCGCCGGCAGCGCGCGCACCTCCTGGTAGCTGAGGCGGCGCGGCGCCCGCACCTCGCCCTCTATGCGCAGATCCCAGGTGGACGCATCAAAGCGCGGCACCGGCCCCACGTGCAGTACCGGCAAAGAGTCAACCGCATGTTGCCCCGGAGGGACTCTTGGCTTCTCTTCCCTTGTCATATCTCTCCACGCCCTCTGGCCTTCGTGTAGGGCGGGCATGTCTCTGCATGCCCGCCGCTAGCTTTGGGCAATCGGATACCTCCCGCACTCCCGCGCCGACTCGAACATCGCCAGCACGTTCTCCACGGGCGTCATTGCCTGGATGTTGTGGATGGAGTTGAACACATAGCCGCCGCCCGGCGCCAAGCTTCGCACGCGCTCACCCACCTCCCGCCTCACCTCCTCCGGCGTCCCGAAGGGCAGCGTCCGCTGCGTATCCACACCTCCGCCCCAGAACACCAACCGGTCCCCGAACTCCTGCTTCAGCCGCGCCGGGTCCATATTGGCGGCCGAGCACTGCACCGGATTCAGGATGTCCACCCCGGCCTCGATGAAGCTCGGGATGAGGTGGTAGACGGATCCGCAGCAGTGGTAGAACGTCTTCCAGGTGGTGTGCTCGTGTACCCAATCGTTCATCCGCCTGTGAAACGGCAAGTACAGCTCCCGGTAGAGATCGGGCGAGATGAACTCTCCGCGCTGCGTGCCGAAATCCGTGCCCGAGATGAAGATGGCGACGATGTGGCTCCCCACTGCTTGCCGGTACAGCCCCAGATCCTCGATCGCCTGCTCGGTCTGCCGGGCGAAGATCCCCTTGATGTACTCAGGATGGGTGAGATGCGCCACCATCCAGTCATCGAAGTTCCGGATTCCCTTGGGCGCCTCCAGTTCCGGCGCCAGCACTCTTGGCAGATCACCCAGCCCACCTCCCCCGAACCCTCCGAGAATGGCGAAGTCGGTGTTCCGGTATAGCTCGTCGGCGGTGGCGCGCAGGTGCTCCAGCGCGGCCTCGCCGAGGGGCGTGAACTGCTCCGCGAAGTCAGCCGGATGGAGGCGCTCCCAGTCCAGAGGCTGCTGGCGCACAATGATGTCGAAGTAGTGGCCATCCTTGGGCATGCGCCCGCTCGGCCTCTTGCCGGTGTCACCACCGGGCGAGAGGAGGAGGTCGCCATTCTCATCCACCCGATAGTGGAACTGCCCGGGCACCAACACCTCGGTGCCATCGAAGGCGCGCCACGGCTTCCAGTCCTGATTGGCAATGCCGAAGGAGCGCACCAGGGGGATCAGGCCCACGACATCACATCCCAGCCGCTCTAGCACCGGGATCTCCACCTCGGCCAGCATCTGCAGCAGATCGCTGACCTTGGGCGGATTGCCGCTGATCCCGAGCCTGCTCCTGAGCTTGGCGTAGGTGGTGGCCATGATCCCGGTCACCACGCTGCTGCCCAGGTCAACTGGCACCCGGTCGGCTTCCTCATGATTGAGCGCCCGGACCACTCGCTCTCTGGAGGTCATCATCTCTCCTCGCCGCTACGGAGGCGCGCCGCCCCACGCCTTCTCCGCCCACACCTCCATCGCTCGGTACTTGCCCTGCCAGGTGGTGTACATCGCGCCTGCGATTCCGGGAACCCCCTCCGCACCCTTCACCCAGGCCGCGATCTCAGAGCCATCCTCGTCGGCATCGTAGTAGCCGGCCAGCACCTGCTTCTCCCCGCGGTCGGCGAAGAACCTGGCATTCTTGCCTCTCAGCTCATGATACCAGTTGACGATCCCGATCCCTGGGTCCAGCTCCTCCCAGGAGCCCTTCAGGCTCCCGTTGACGAGGTAGTAGTGGTCCACCGCGTTATGCATGGGGTCGAACATATCGTTCCAGACCCAGATCTCGGCATCGGGCCTGATCTCGCGGATGATCTGCGCCGCCCGCCGTACATTATCGGCCAGCAGTTGCCCCGGCGTCAGGTGGCGGCTCTGGCAGGCCTGGCACCAGTTGACTACCCGCAGCTCGTCATGCTGCATGAAGAAGGCCGGCGGATGGAACATATCGTTGGCCTGGTTCACCTCATCCCGCCACTCCTCGAAGATCTTCGGCTCGCTCAGGCAGCTCGTCAGCCGCTCGTCGTAGATGATGACCGGATGATAGTAGCTCACCCGCAGCCTCTCCCCCTCCTGGATACGCGTGTTCGGCGTAAGCTGGATCACGGGCGGCTCATGGTAGGGCCGCCAGATGTCCAGCTTCGGGTCGCGTATGGGCAGATAGTCCCGCCCCTCCTCGTAATCCACCCCGTTCTCGCCGCGCACCGAGACCGGGCAGCCCGCCCGGCGCAGCACGTTCACCAGTCCGATCTCCGCCACGCAAAGATCGTCCCACCACAGCCGCCCGCTCTTCCCGCCCCAGATCCCGAAGTAGAGCGTAGCCTCCCGGTGCTCGAGGCTGTTGAACACGATGTCCTCGCGGGTCCAGTCCTGCGTGGGCTTCATCGGGAAAGTCTCGAAGCTGATCTCGCGGTCCGCGTCCAGGACGAGCACCTTGACCTCGGACCTCGCCAGGTCCACGTTCTCTGTCTTCAGCCACACCGAGATATGGTACTGGCGGAAAGGCTGAAGCTGGATGTGCTGCGACAGGCGGCAGTTGCCGGCCTCATTGCCCTCCGGCATGTTCTCCATCCGCACCGCGGTCTTCCCTCCATGCACCACCTCGTGATCGGCGAAGGTACTCTTGCCAGGGCCGTCCTGAAACTGCCAGCCCTGGAAGCGATCGCCGATAGCGCGCTCGAAATCCCCGCCCCGCAGCTCCGTGGGGTTGTCCGGCTGGAACGTCGCTGTGCCATCGCGGGCCACAAACAGCGCCTCCTTCACCGGCACTCCCTCGGTATAGTTCTGGTCGTGGGCATTGCCCATGACCTTGGGAATAAGGTCCAATCCATAGAGCTTCGCCGCCTGCTTCAGCGCCTCCACTCTGCCGGGCGCGACATCGTAGGGGATGACGCAGGCATTGTAGCCCGCGGCTTGCGCCCGCGGGAAGAGCGCGATGACGCGGTCCACCTGCTGTGGCTCGCTCAGATCCTCAGAGACGAACAGCCAGCGGTGAGTGAGCTTCTGCTGGGCAGCATCAGCCCGGCCCAGCATCAGCGCTCCTACCATCAAAGCGATCCCTGACCAGCTCAGCCACAGCCACCTTCCCATCTGCCTCCTCCTCTTCTCTGCGCCCTCTGGGGTGTTGCGTCGTTCGTCAGACCCTGCACGGCCGTCCCGTCTCCGCCGCCTCCCGCGCTCGCAGCGCCACCTCCGTGATCCGCACACAGTCACCAAACGCGATGAATGGCTCTCGGTTGGTGCGCAGCGCCTCAAGGTAGTCGGGGAAGAAGTCAACCGGGGCCGGCAGAGGAAGCTCGTGTGGCCCCTGTTGGCTGGAGATGAGAGTCACCCCTCCGGCCATCGCTTCCACCACCCCTCGCTTGCCGGCAATGCGCAGCCGGTCGTCGCCATGCGTCGGCGCAGCCGCCGGCCGGCAGTAGTCCAGCCGGATGGCCGCCGAGGCGCCATTGTCCAGACGCGCGACCACGCAGGCATTGTCCTCCAGATCGCCCATCTCCGGATGCCCGACGTTCGAGGCGTAGGCCATCACCTCGGTAAACTCGCGGCCAGTCGCCCAGCGGATCAGGTCCAGGGAGTGAATGCCGATGAAGGGGATGATGCCGCTGAAGGTCTCCCGGCTTTTCTGCCAGGCCGGCCGCTCCCCCAGGCGGTAGGACTTCTGCGCGCCGGCCTGGGTCACTTCCCCGATAGCACCATTCGCCACGGCCTGGCGCAGAGCCAGATAGGGCGGCTCGCACCGCATGGTCAGCAGCATGGTGAGCTTGACCCCGGCCTTCACCACCGCTGCTCGCACTCGCTCCAGGCCTGCCAAGTCTGTGGCCAGAGGCTTCTCGGCGATGAGATGTATGCCCCGCTCGGCGCATGCGACCAGGATCTCGGCGCGGTCGCGGTCCGTGCCTGCCTCCAGCACGATGTCCGGCTCATGGTTGGCCAGCAGCTCGCGGTGATCCAGGTAGGCCCGCGTGTCGGGCCTCGCCCCGGGGAGGGCCGGCACTTCCTTCAGCGCCTCCGGGTCGTCATCGGCGACCGCCACCAGCTCGACCTCAGGCAGCCCGGGCAGCGCCTCCAGCACTATGTACTGATGGCCTTTCAGCCCAATCAGAGCGAGCGCGATGGACATACTCACCTCCCCTCGGCCGCTGCCCGCTTGGCGGGCCTGCCCCCCGTAGCTCTGGCGAAGGGGGGCGGCTCCACCTGCACCTGGGTCCGGCGCGGCCGCGCTGGCATCGGCTTCACGATCTCGACTAGCGCCGCCTCGATCCGGCGCATCGGCTCGGGCAGTGGTATGCACTCCAGCACGATGCGCAACCCGTTCTCGTCGCTGCGCGAGTCGAAGTGAATGCCGAACACGATCCTCTGCTCCTCCAACACCCGGCCCATCTTGTCCTCAACCTCACGCGCGTAGTGGGCCGGCAGGTAGACGCAGTCGGTGACGAAATGGGTATGAATCCACACCACCTCGCGCCGCAGGATTCTCACACCAGCCTCCTCACGCGGTGGCCTTCCTCTCTCCCCATTGCTCCACCTTCCAAGGAAGGCGCTAGCTGACCACGGGTGGAAGCCAAGAGGTTGCCGAAAGTAACGCCATGATGGAGCTGAGGTTTGGCTGATCCACCGCAGGCGGACGGAGGTCGGGCGGGCCTCCCGTGGCCGGGCCAGCGGCGAGTGCTCGTCATCGCCGCCATCGTTTGCCTCCTGACCACCCTGGTGATGGTGCTGAAGCTGCGCGACGGCGACCTGAAGGATGCCGAAGTCTGGTACCAGGCCGGCCGCCGTGTGCTCACCGGCCAGAGCCTGGTGGGCCTGCGCAGCTACCGCTATCCCCCTACCTTCGCGGTGATAATCGCGCCGCTCTGCGCGCTGCCCTTCTCCGCTTACTGCCTGGCCTGGTACGCCATCAACCTCGGCCTGTTCGTGCTCTCCCTGCGCCTGGCGGCCAGCCTCACCTCCCCGCTTGCGGGCTGGCGCGATCTGCCCCGCTACTGGCTCCCCACGCTGCTGACCGCTCTCTTTGCCATTGACAACCTGTTCCTGGGCCAGACCAACATCCTGGTGATGACCCTGGTCTACTGGACCCTGCGAGAGGCCGCGCGCAATCGCGAGTGGAGAGCAGGCATCAGCCTGGCCGCCGCTATCGCGATCAAAGTCTTCCCCGCGCCCCTCATCGCCTATTTCCTCTACCGTCGGAGGCTGCGCCTGGTGGCTGCCTCCCTGCTCACCTGCCTCTTCTTCCTGGTTCTGCTCCCCGCGCCAGCGCGCGGCTTTCAGCGGAACCTGGACGAGCTGGCGGACTGGGGCCAGCGCGTGGTCATGCCCTATCTCTCCCGCGGCCAGGCCGGGGACTGGGGCCAGCACGCGCTCGACTTCGGCAACCAATCGCTGCAAGCCCTGGCCCACCGCTATCTCACTCCGGTCAACGCCTATGTGCTGGCCCGCCGTCCCCGGAGGGACATGTACGTCAACTTCGCCGACCTGACAGCAGGTCAGGCCAACCAGGTCGTGCTCGCGCTGTTCGCCGCCCTGGGCCTCAGCTTCGTTGCCGCCTGCGGCTGGCGCCGGCCCGCCCGGTTCTGCCAGCAGGCCGCCGAATACTCCATGGTGGTCATCGTCCTGCTGCTGGTCTCCGCGCTCTCCTGGACCTATTTCTTCGTGATGCTGCTGCTGCCACTGGCCTCCGCTGTCAGCCTGCTCGGCCTGGGTGATAGACTGCGTTCACGATCTCGCTGGGCCCTGCGCGCCGCCCTCTGGCTCTGGGGCCTGGCCACCGCCCTGGTAGCTATCCCCTACGCCCGCGCCCTGGGCAACCTGATGTGGGCCAGCCTGATCGTCTATGCCGCGCTCGCCCTGGCGTGCTGGGATCTGCGCCACGCCCCCGAGCTGAAGGCGGCTCACCCCGTCAGGCCCAGCAGCTTGGCCATAGTCCCGCCGAACACCAGCTCCTGAAGGTCTGGCCTCACCCCGATCGCGTCCATGGTGCGCTGGAAGTCGTTCATCACATCCTCGATCAGCTCGATCGTCACATCCGACCCGAACACGATCTTCGCCCAGGCGTGCCGCCCCTCCGGGTCCCGGTACTGGCTGGTCTCCGTCCACCAGAGGAGCTGGCCGAAGAACTGAGGTGGCTTCGCCTTCAAGCTGGACCCGCTCAGGTCGAAGTAGAGATTCGGGTTCCAGCGGCAGGCCATCGCCGCCTCCTCATACCACGGGTTGCCGAGGTGCGCGCCCACGATCTTGAGCGTGGGGAAAGCGCGGGCGATGGTGTCCAGGAAGACCGGGCGGTGGCGGTCGTTGTTCACATCGTACTGCTTGTCCAGCGGAGTGCGAGCCACGATCCCCAGGTGAAACAGGCAGACCAGTCCCAGCTCCTCCGCCGCCTCATACACCGGGTAGAAGGCCTTGTCATCATAGCGGGCGGGAGGGCGGATCATCTTCAGCCCCTTGAAGCCCTGCTGGTGCAGCTCCCGCACCTCCCGGGGGCCCATCTCCCCCAGAGGCACGAAGCCGAAGCCGACGATGACATCGGGGTATCTCGCCGTCGCCTCCGCCACGCGCTTGTTCCCATCTTTGAAGTCCAGCCACAGCGCGCCGTTCAGGCACACCCGGTCGAATCCCAGCCGCTTCTCCTCCGCCACCAGCCGGTCAACAAAGCCTGCCTCGGTACTGTAATGGACATGCGCATCGATCCTCATCGCTTCACCTCCCTTGGCGCTCCAGGAGGTTCTGGTTCCCGCGCCCTGCCCCTGCCAGGCCGGCGCACCGGTCTCGGTTGCCTATCTGCGCCGATCCGCCAGAGGCGGACAAGTCTGCGTAATCTGCGGATGAGCCGTTTCCGCCGGCTCTCCTTGACACTGCCGCGAAGCCCATGCTAGAATCCCGCCATAGCCGGGCCGAGAGGTGCAGGTCGCCGCCAGCAAGCCATCCCATCCGGGGACCGGCGCACGGGGCCCCATCGTCCAGAGGCCTAGGACGCCGGCCCTTCAAGCCGGAAACGGGGATTCGAATTCCCCTGGGGCTACCAGCTACATCGCCATCCACCCAGGGCGCGGTCAGGCGTGGGCTTGCTCGTGGCGGCGGGAGTGAAATCGCGAGGGCCGGGCGCATGGCTCAGTGGGAGAGCGCCTGCTTCACACGCAGGAGGTCGCTGGTTCAAATCCAGCTGCGCCCACCAGCACCCGGCTGCCAGCCGGGGCAAACCCGGGCGCGGGCGAATAGCTCAGTTGGTAGAGCGCTTGCTTTACACGCAAGTGGTCACAGGTTCGAGCCCTGTTTCGCCCACCAGGCAAATCTGTAGGGCGGGCATACCCATGCCCGCCGGCCGTATCGTAGCGCGGAGCCGTAGTGCAGTGGTTTAGCACACCGGCCTGTCAAGCCGGAGGTCGCGGGTTCAAATCCCGTCGGCTCCGCCACAAGTGAACACCGTGCCGGGTTAGCTCAGGTGGTAGAGCTTACGCCAGACGCTAGCATACCTAACTGAAGACCGACGAACTCGTGCCGGGTTAGCTCAGGTGGTAGAGCTTACGCCAGACGCTAGCATACCTAACTGAAGACCGACGAACTCGTGCCGGGGTAGCTCAGATGGTAGAGCACTGGACTGAAAATCCGGGTGTCCCCAGTTCGATTCTGGGCCCCGGCACCAGTGAGGCGGCGGTTCGCTGCCGAGCGGACGGGAGCTGGATATGAGGCCACTGCGACACACCATCCATGCCGTGATCCGGCCAGGCGAAGACGGTGGGTTCGTCGCGGAGTGCCTAGAGATTGCGGTAGTGACCCAAGGCAAGAGCCTCGATGAAACGGTTGCCAACCTCCGGCAGGCGGTGGGGCTGCACCTGGCAGGAGAGGACCTGGAGGCATTGGGCCTGTCACCCTCGCCGTCCCTTGTGGTGAGCATGGAGATCGAACCGGTCCATGCCTAAGCTCCGGCGCCTCTCGGGCCGTGAGGCGCTAGCAGTGCTGGGTCGGTTCGGGTTCGAACGGGTGTCGCGGCGGGGGAGCCACGTGAAGCTTGCCAGGGTGGGCCCAGCGGGTGAACGGCAGGTTCTGACTGTTCCTGATCATGCCACCATGGATCTGGGGACTATCCGCGCTATCTTCCGACAGGCCTCGCGGTTCATCCCTGCAGATCAGTTGCGGGTGTTCTTCTACGACGACTGAGCCCGAAGAGGGCCTGAGCTAGACGAGCGGTCGCGAGAGCGAACCCTGGTTTGCCCAGTTCGACTCTGGGACCCGGCACCAGCGACAGAGAGGCGACGGCCGTCCGGTCGTCGCCCCTATCTCCTCTTCCCTACGCGATGGCGGAGAACTTGCTCTTCGGCGACTGGCAGATGGGACACTTGTCGGGCGCTTCCCCGATCACGGTGTTGCCGCACACCCCGCACACCATGATGGGCGCCGCCAGCATGTCCTTGCCCGAGTTCAGCGCCGCCAGCGCCTCCGTGTAGAGCCGGTGGTGGATCTTCTCCACCGCCAGCGCGTTCTCGAATGACATCACCGCCGCTTTGTTCCCCTCCGCCTTCGCCTCGGCCACGAACCCCGGGTACATCTCGGTGAACTCGTAGGACTCACCGCCCATCGCCGCCTTCAGATTCTCGGCCGTCCCCTTCAGGCCCAGCACCTCGAAATGCGCCTGCGCGTGCACCCGCTCTGCCTGGGCTGCAGCCCGGAACAGTTTCGCGATCTGGGGATATCCCTCCGCCTCCGCCTTCTTGCCAAAGGCCAGATAGGTCTGATGAGCCTTGCTCTCGCCCGCGAACGCAGTCTGCAAGTTGTCACCGGTTGCCATTACCAACTCTCCTTCACCATCAGGTGTAGTTCAGCACCACCGTCGCGCACGGCCTTCGCCGCCTGATCGCCTCCACCTATCCCTCTGCACAGCCATCGCTGCGACCTTGCCCGCGATTCGCGCCAAGGAGCTGCTATCCCTCCACCCCATAGATCCTCTTCGGGTTCTCGTAGAGCACCTGGCGCGCCAGAGAGAGGGCGACCTCCTGTGTGTAAGTCCCCTCTTTGACTCGTTCCAGCACTGCCTCGGCCAAGATGCGTTTCACCAGCTTCAGCTTCGGATAGCACCACTCTGCATGATAGGCGTCGGAGAAGAAGGCCACGATCTTGTTGGCCGGCACCATGTCCAGGCGCGTTTCGATGCTCGCGCGAATGTAGGAGGGGTAGAGGGTATGCCACCAGTAGCCCCCCACGCTTACGTTGGGGATGTGCTTGGCCAGCACCGCGAGGTCTTGCCCATGCGCCTCGGCCGCGGTCGAGCAGTTGAAGTGCAGGTCCTCGAATTCGCCCGCCATTCTCGCCAGCGTCCCCGGCAGCTCCGGCGCCCAATTCGTCACCGACCGGTGCGGCGGAAGCACCTCCGCCCCCACGATCACCTGCACCGTCCGCATCGGGCCTGCACCCAGGCCCTTCAGGAGATTCCGCAGCCCATAGCAGGTGAAGACACTTTGCTCCTCTTGGTCGAGGCGGTGGCCTGCTCGCGCCCGCGCGACCACTGCCGCCACCTCTGACTCCCTTGGCTCCAGCCAGATCATCTCCGGCCGGAGCCACACTCCCACGAAATGGATCGGGCGCTTGCTGTAGTCACGCCCCCGCGCCAGCATCGCCTCTCCATACGCCTCCGGCTTGCTCAGTTCAACGCCCAATTCCCGCTCGATGCTGTCCACCATCTCTGCCGAGCTCTGCTTGCCGCTCATCAGGCTGAAGCCGGCGACTTCGATTCCCTTGCCGATGGTCTGCGACCACGCGGGCTGCCCCCGGCCCTCCACGGTCAGACTCCTCGCGATCCGGCACCTGTTCTGCAGCACTTCGGAGCGCCAGCCGGGGTCCGAGGCCCGCTCCGCCGCCTCCGCCATCACCTCCTCCAGGTTCTCGGCGCGCAGTCCGCCCCCCGGCACCCCGTACAGGTCTTTCAGCATGACGCGTAGGAAGCTCGCACAGGTGGTATTGCGGATGCGATCCAGATATGGGAGGGCCGCTTGCAGCCTCTCCCGCGGCGTCATCCCCGGGTCGGCAACCTCGTGAGGGAGCCCGGCGCGAGTGGCTGCGTCGGCCGGCATCCCGGCCGACACCAGCTCGATCCAGAGGTGGTGGTAGAGCACGATGTCGGCCAGGTCATCCGCCTCCGGCTTGCCCGGCCGCAGGTGAGTGTGCACGTCAATCACGGGGGCGGCATCAACCTCCGCCCTCAGCGCCTCCTCGAATCCATCCAATTTCCACCTCCGCCAGCTATCTCACCATCACCTGACCGCTGTCGCACACCAGCGTCTGCCCGGTGATCGTGCGCGCCTGCTCCGAGCACAGGAAGATCACCGCGTTCGCCACATCCTGACCGGTGATGTCTCGCTTCAGGGCGGTCATGTTCACATAATATGGGATCACTTCCTCGGGCTTGATCCCATACTTCTCCGCGCACATCCGGATGTACTCTTCGTTCCAGATCTTGGAGCCGGCGAACACGTTGCCTGGGGCCACCGCGTTCACCCTGATCCCGTGCGGCCCCAGCTCCAGCGCCCAGCCCCGCGCCATGTGAATCTCCCCGGCCTTGGTGGCATTGTAGGCGGTGTTGCCCCTGCTCGCCTCCAGCCCCGACTTCGAGCTCACCACGATGATGCCCCCGCCCATCCCCTGCTGGATCATCACCTTCGCCGCTGCCTTGGCCGCCAGGAAGTACCCGGTCAGGTTCACCTCCAACGCCGCCCGCCACTGCCTCACCGGCAAGTCAACCAAGGCGAAGGGCGGCGCGATGCCGGCCGCGTTGACCAGTATGTCCAGCCCGCCCCACTGGTCGAGGACGGCGTCGAACAGCGCCTCCACCTCCGCTTCGCTGGTGACATCGCACCGCAGCGCCAGCGCCGATCCACCTGGCGCCATCTCGCTGATCAACCTGGTGGTTTCTTGCGCACCGCCGGTATCAATGTCGGCCAGCGCCACCGCCGCCCCCGCGTCCGCCAGCCCTATGGCAATGCTCCGCCCCAACCCGCTCCCAGCGCCGGTCACCACCGCGATCCGGCCCGCCAGCTCACCCGCCTCAGAGATGCCCGCCACTTGCTTCCGGAAGGTCTCCGCCTCCCAGTTCAAGATGAAGTCACGCTCTCGCTTGCTCAGCGGGTTGACTCCGCCGAACTCGCTCGCATACCCCCGCACCAGCAGAGATGCCGTTACCACTTCCTTGGTGCTGGCGATCGCCTTCGGGCTCGCCGCCACAAACAAGCCCAGGCCCGGCGCCAGGAAGCTGACCGCCGGTTTCTCTCCCCGCGCCATCTGCCGCTTCAGTTTCTCCCGCACCCGCCCCGCCTCGCACCGCTCCAACCACAGCGGCGGCCCATTCGCGTACACCAGCTCATCGGGCATGATCGCGGGCAGAGAGGCCAGCCGTTTCGCTTCTGGCCTCGCCAGGAATCCAGCGACGCCAGTATCCATGAAATGCTTCACGCACTGGTAGCGCCCAGTGGCCTCGAACACCCCCTTGCGGATCGCCAGGCCGGCGGCCCCCACCGCGTCTCGCGGGGGCCACGCCAGCCTTCGCGATGGCGCCGAGGGCAGATGCTCACGGCAGATGCGGATGACCCCGGCCACCCTCCGCAGCACCGCCTCCGGCGAGTCGCCGACGACAAAGAGTCCGTGCTTGGCGAGAAAGAGCGTGTGAGGCTTGCGACCATGCCTGCGCACGTAGCCCTCGACCAGGCGGCATACCGTGCGCGCCAGCGTGTAGCCCGGGCGGGCGGCGGGAACCCACAGCGGGGGAAGCGCCTCGCCCCGGAACAACCGCTCCAGCTCCGCCTTGCCGTTCCTCGCGCATACATAGGCCCCCACCGCCACCGGGTGCAGATGCACCACGCAGCGGCCGAGCTGGGCGTGCAGGTGGGCCTCCACCGAGGGCCGCGCTTCCCCGGTGACATCATCGTCACAGCACAACTGGAGCCGGCGCGCGATCTCGTTCTCCCTCGCCGTCTCGCCCAGCCCCCCCAGCGACGCGTCCTGGATGACCGCACACACCGGCGCCACCCTCAGCCGCCGCCATCCCCGGTGTTCGTCAATGTCCTTGATCGCGGTGCCGCTGGCCTTGATGTACATGTGCTCGCCATCGGCCGTCTTCACCGAGGTGTTCCCTCCGCCTCCTTGCACCAGCGAGCTATCGCGGCCCACTCGACGTGAGATCCTTATCAGGTCTGCTAGCGCCCGATCCATCATGCCGCCCTCTCCTACCCTCGCCTCCACACCAACACCGCGCCAGCCAGCAAAAGGACATCCCTCCCGAACAGCCCCCAGCTCGCCTCGGTCGCGCTCATTCCGCTCACGTCGAAGCACCCGCACTCGATCTTCAGCCCCCGGGCCTGGGCCCAGGCGATAGCTGCCAGGAAGGCCACGGTCAGCGCCGAGGCCAGCAGCCCGGCTCCCCTGCGCCACACCCCCACGATCAGCGCCAGCCCCGCGGTCAGCTCCACCCAGGGCATCCCCAGCGCGAAGGCGTTGATCAAGACCCTCGGCAGCAGGTCGTAATCGTGCACCACATCCGCGAAGCGGTCCGGGTGACCGACCTTGTCCAGGCTGGCGTAGACGAAGACCACCCCTACCGCCACGCCTACTATGCGGAGCGCGATGCGATGGCAGAGCAGCCGCCAGATGGCGCGCAGCGCTCGCATTCAGCTCGCCTTGTCCGCCGGCCGTGTGGCGGACTTTCGCACCGTGGGGTAGCCCGCCTCGGTCCACTCCGCGAAGCCGCGCCTCAGGACCAGCAGCCTGCGATAGCCCAGCTCCAGCAGTCTCTTGCCCATCCGCGTGCTGAGCCCGCATTCGCCGCCATAGCAGTAGAGCACCAGAACAGCATCCCGCGGCAGCCGCGCTCGCATCTTCGGCCAGGCCTGGTTCCACTCCCTCATGGGAAGGCTGATCGCACCGGGGATGTGATCCGCCTGGTAGTCCTTGGTGTCCCGCGAATCAACGAAGATGGCCCCGCCGGACTTCAGGAGTGCCAACGCCTGCGCGGCCGAAATCTGAGGCAGACGCGACTCGAAGACCCTCGGAATCCCGATCCGGCCATCCGGCGACGGCCGCCACCGCAGCCCCTGCGGGTTGGCCGCATTGAAGATTGCGCCCACCACGAGCGCCACGGCCAGCAGCCCACCTGCCCGCGCGGCATGAGGAAAGCGCGCTAGCACTCCCACGCCTGTCCCAACCGGTCTCCGCGCCTCACTCACCTGGGGCAAGCCCATGGGGAGAAGGATTCCACCACCAGAACCAGCGTCCTGCGAGCACCGCATGGGCCGCCTCCCATCTCGCGTGGCAGCGCGGTCCTCCGGGTGACTGCGGTGCTTCGGGGGTTCAGCGCTCGCTGTGAATGGCGGTCAGGGGGGTGCGATGGCCTGCGGAGCGTCTCATTGCACAGGTAGCACCCCGGGCGGCCTGGCGACCTCCGGCTGGTCCCACCATCCGGTCAGCCCGCGGGCAGCGGCGCTGTCCCGCTCAGCGTTCGCGTCTTCGCCCAGCACGGTATAGCCCAAGGCGCGGTAGTTGTAGAGAACAGGCCGGGTGGGATCGGCGCCGATGGCATCGCTGGTCATGTCAACCAGATCCACGGCATAGGGCCTGACCTCGCTCCTGAAGCCGTGAGCGGAACAGAGATCAACGAGGCTGTAGAGCATGTCCAGGCCCCGCGTGGCGATCTTCAGGGCGCGCCGGAAATGGGCGTGGGCGGCCGCGGTCTTCCTGGCCTTGAGGTCGCAGACACCCAGGCCGATATGCATGACAGGGGACTCCTGGCCGCCCGCCGCCGCCTGCTCGAAGTCGCTCCTGGCGGCCTGGTAGTCGAAGTTGCCGAGGGCAGTCAGCCCCGAGTAGACCAGCACCTGGAAGATCTTCCGCTGCTCAGGTGAACTCAGGGCCAGGGTCTGCCGCGCCAGGTCGAGATCCCCCATCTCCAGGGCCGCGTAGGCCGCGCCAGTGAGCGCGTCCACGCTGCCGGAGTCATTGGCGTAGGCCTCCCGGAAGGAGGTATAGGCCTGATTGGGATAGCCGTCCTCGTCCTGCTGGTTGCCGACTGACCAGAGCGCGTCGGACACGACCCGTCGGATGAAGACATCGTGGGGTCGCAGCCCCTGAGCCTGATTGGCCGCCTCCAGGTACTGGTCCGAGTTGTCGCAGGAGTAGACGAGCTGGCCCCGCATCAGCCAGCGCCCGGCGAGCCGGCCCACCGCGGCATCCCGCAGCGTCTCCGCATCCAGCGGCCGCGTGCACAGGTTGTTGAGCTGCTGCCAGACCTGGGTCTCTGGCACCTGTTCCACCGCGGCCAGCAGGGCCGGCATGGTGGAGGAGACACCCCGGACGGTGATCGCCCGGGGAGCCGTGAACTCCAGCACCGGGTATTCCACGCGGTTCACTGGCGCGTCGCCTCCCATGGCGTCGAGCTGCTCGGGGCCGGCCACGAACCAGCTCAGTATGTCGGCCGGTTTCTGCACGCCCATGGAGAGCAGATCACCCATCACCGCGGGCGCCGCCATCCGCTCCCCCAGGTTCCTCAGGTCTATCTTCAGGTCGCCGCCCTTGGTCCCGATGAGCACGGTGTCAATGCCGGAGAACCACATGGTGGCATTTGGGAAGACATCCACGAAGGTGCGGATGACGGTGGCGAAGTCGCTGGGCGAGAGCTGGTAGAGGGGCAGCCACTGGGCCAGCACGCCGCCCTCCTTGAGCCGCTCCTTGCAGATCCGCCAGTGCTCGTAGGAATAGAGGATCCCGTTGCCGGAGATGAAGGGGTGGATGGGATCGGAGCTGATGATGTCGTACTGCTTGCGCGTGGCTTTGACGTAGTTGGCGCCGTCGTTGATGATCAGCTTCACCTTGGGGTTGTGGAGCACGTCGTGGTTCCAGTCGGCGAACTTGGCCGCCCCGCCCGGCACCTCCTCAGAAAGCTCCACCACGGTGACGTGCTCCACCGAGGGGTAGCTGGCGATAATCCCGCTGGACACGCCCGCGCCCAGCCCGATGATGAGCACTTGCTTGGGATCCGGATGCAGTAAGGCCGGCAGGTGCCCCAGCATCTTCAGGGCTCGCATGTCGTAGAGGTAGGTGGTGGCCACCGGTTGGGCGTTGACGGAGATGATCCTCTCCCCGGAGCCGGTCTCGAGCACATCCACCGAGGCGGTGACCCCCTCCTTGTGATAGAGCAGCTTCTGCATGTGGCGATCGGTGACGTCCACGGTCGAACCCGCCGCCCGGCTGACGTAGTAGCCGCCGGCGAACGGCCCCCAGCCCGCGAAGAGCAGCTTGGTCTCGAAGCGAGGGTGGAGGAAGGCGAGCACTACTACCGCCGCTACCATCGCGGTCGCGGTTCCGCCTCGGGCCGCCCGGGGCCAGGGCCTGGCCAGGGATACCGCCAGGGGTCCACCAACCAGCATCAGGAAGAGCGCAGCGACCGTGAGGGCGGGCTGGAGGCCGAGAAACTTCACCAACACGAAGCCCCCGACCAGTGACCCGACGATTCCCCCCAAGGTGTTCATGGCGTAGACATCGGCAACCGTGCGGCCCACCTGGGCCGCACCCCGGGAGTACATCCTAACCAGGATCGGGAAGCTGGCGCCGGAGAGGAAAGTTGGCACGAACACCAGCAGGAAGCAGATCACGAACTGGGCCGCGATCACCAGGCTCCAGACCCCAGCGGCCCAGTCGGACAGCCGGAGGAAAACGAAGGGCAGGCGGTTGATCACGGCCGGCCCCAGCAGGGCGCAGAAGCCGCCCGTGAAGAGCAAGCCTGCCACCAGGGCGGCGCGATTGCGCATGCGATCAGCGTACGGCGCGAGCACCGCGCTGCCCAGCGCGATGCCGACCAGCACCGCGGTGAGCATGGTGGAGAAGGCGTAGGTGGTGGAGCCGAGAATCAGGATCAGGCTGCGCGTCCAGACCACCTCGAGGGCGAGGGCGGCAAGGCCCGCGGTGAAGGCCAGAGTGAGGACGATCCGCTCTGCTCGGCCCACGCGGCCGGCCGGCGCCGTGATCGGAAGCGCCGCCGGGGCCGCGGCGCCCCGAAAGGCGGGCCGTCTGCTCAGCAGCAGAGCGCAGGTGGCGAGGAAGAAGTTGCCCAGGGCGGCCACCAGGGTGGTCTTGGGCACGCCAAGGGCGGGAATCAGCAGGAACCCCGCACTGGCCGATCCCGCGACCGCGCCGAAGGTGTTCACGGCATAGAGCCGGCCCACGCTGAGGCCGAGCACGCTCTCTCTATCCACCATCAGCTTGCTCAGCACTGGCAGCGTCGCCCCCATCAAAGTGGTGGGCAGCACCAGCACGGCGAAGCACACCACGAACCGGAACAGGGTGAACAGGCTGAAGCTCTCTCCGATGCTAGTGTAGACGGCCGGGTAGGTGGCCTCCACGAGACCCAGGAAGAGAGGCAGCAGCAGCGCGTAGACTCCGACCGCGCCCTCCATGCCGCCGTAGACCGCCAGGGGGTGAAGCCGGGTGCGATCTATGATCCGGCCCGCCAGGAAGCTCCCGATCGCCAGCCCAGCGAAGAAGGCGGCCAACACGGTGCTCACGGCATAGGTGCTGACCCCAAACACCAGGCCAAACTTCCGCACCCAGATCACTTCGTAGATCAGGCTCGTCAGCCCGGAAAGGAAGAACAGGAGGAAGATCACCACCGACCAACGCCGCCACTCCCCGGCGGGCGGAGCGGACTCGCGATCCATCTGCTTCATCGGTCACCTCTGAAGTACTAGAGCGCATTTCATAACCTACCTGCTGGCTGGCCGCACCACGCCCTCGCATGAAATGCGCCTGCTACGGCCTGACGTCGTGCAGTGCTGTTTCATAACCTCCCCTGGGAAGGTTATGAAACAGCTTCTAGCCCCGTGGCCTACAGGTGCTGCGGCCCCGGGACAGAATTAGACTTTCTTCCCGTGGCCGGGCCTTCCTGCCCGCCGCGGCGCAGGGAAGACGGCGGGCATGGGTATGCCCGCCCTACAGTGGGCTTGGTGTGTGCAGGGAACTCGTATCTGTCGGCGAGGAGGCGCGAGCATGCTGGTGAAGGTCGGGCTCTCCACAGGCGATTTCGTAGGCAGCAGCAATACCGCCATTCAGCAGGCGATTGACGCCGCCGCAGGCCGCGGAGGCGGGACGGTCGAGTTGGGGCCTGGGGTATTCACGCTCCACGACTCCGTCAGGCTTAGACCGAACGTGCGGCTGGTGGGTTCCGGGCCGGACACGGTGCTGCGCAAATGCGACGGGCCAGCCAGCGGCTTCGCGGTGGATGCCGACTACGGCCAGTCCAAGGTGACGGTGCAGGACCCCGCGGGCTTCTGCGCGGGCATGGGGGTGGTAGTTGGGGACGAGCATTCCGGCGGATGGCACGACACGGTGGCGACCATCACCGCGATCCAGGGCAACGTGCTGCACCTGGACCGGTGGTTCCTGTCCGACTACGACGCGGACCAGGGTGGGCTGGTACACTGCGCTTTTCCGCCGATCTCAGGCATTGATGTTGACAACGTGATCATCGAGGGGATAGGTGTGGACGGCAACAAGGCCAACAACGGGCGGATCAACGGCTGCGTGGCCGGGGGCATCTATCTTCACCGCGCGCGCCACTGCCGCATCGCCGACTGCCTGGTGCGGGATTTCAACGGCGATGGCATCAGCTTCCAGATCACCCAGGACATTGTGGTAGAGGGCTGCGAGGTCACAGGCAGCGTCGGCCTGGGCCTGCATCCCGGCACCGGCTCGGCCCGGCCCATCATCCGCAACTGCACCGCACACCACAACGGAGAGGATGGCTTCTTCCTGTGCTGGCGGGCGCAGGAGGGGCTGTTCGAGAACAACCAGTTTCTCCACAACAGCCGCTACGGGATCTCGATCGGCCACAAGGATACGGACAATCTGTTCGTTGGCAATCTGGTGAAAGGCAACAAGTCCCACGGCATCTACTTCCGCGACGAGAAGCCGACCAACGCCGGCAGCCGCAATACCTTCCGCGACAACGTGGTCGAGGACAACGTGGGCAGCGGGATTCATGTCGAGGGGCATACTACCGACCTGCTGTTCGAGGAGAACACCATCCGCGACACCCGCTCGGGCGACCCTCGCACCCAGCGCATCGGCATCTATGCCGGAGACCACACCGCCCGCATCCGCGCCCTGCGCAACCGCATCGAGAACCACGTCGAGGCCGCGACCAAGGGGGCGGTGACGGTGGAGGCATAGGGCGAGCGTCCGCCCTAGCCTCGGCGAAGCCGGATGCCCCCCGGAACCCCATCCACCTCGGAGGCGCAGAGAACACAGAGGGAGAGGGGTTTTGGGACTTCAGTCCCGGAACCGAGATCCTCGGAGTTTGCACGGTCTGCCTGAACCGGCAGGAGGCAAATCTGCCCGCCTCGGGCGGGCCCCTGCCCTAGGAGCAGCGCCCGCGACTCCTCCCGGTAGAGCGGCCTATGCTTGCCATCGCCAAGATGAGCCGCGAGCAACTCGCGCGGTATGGGCCAATCTGGGGGGAATTCAGCCACACGCTACATGCTGTAGACTCATGCATTTTGATCTTCGCCCCGCCCAGCAGGGCGGAAGGCGCTCGGCACCTCGTAGCCCGCCGCGGTGAGCAGATCGAAGAGTCGGTGCCGCTGCGCCTGGTGGGCCGCATCGAAGAGCGGCGCACACCGCACCACGCTCACACGCTCCGCCGCCAGTTCGACAGCAAAGGCCAGGCACGTGGGCAAACCACACGCTTTGCAGTTCGTCCTGGGGAGCAGCTCGAACACCGGCAGCGGAGTGAGGCGCTCCCGCCGCGCGTGGGAGGGGGTGATCTCCTCTCGGCGATCCCACGTGCCATTGAGCAGGCCCTTGAGCCAGTCCAGGAGGCCGCGCGCATCTTCCACATCGTCGGCCTTGGCGCCGGTGATGAGACGGCGCTGAAGGCAGATGATGCGGTAGTCCCGGTAGAGGGTGAGTGACTGGGAGGTCGGGTTGTAGATCGCCTTCGGCAGCACGGCATTCAGGTAGGGCAGAACGGGGCTCACATCGACAGAAGCGCGTGCGTGGAACCGAATCTTGCTCGCATCGGCAAGACACGGAAGAACGTGGGTGATTTCGAGCGTCTCGACAAGCATGTGCGCGCAATCCAGCGGAAGCAGGCGGCGGTGCTAGTGCGCCGTATAGATCAAGTACAGCCCGCCCAGCAGCACCAGAACTCCGCACACCTTCCTAAGGATGTCGGCTCCCCGCGAGCGGTCGGTCCAGTGCAGGTAGCGCTGCACCGCCTCAGTGGAGGTGCCCGCCGCCACGATCACCGAGCAGTGCCCGACGCCGAAGGCGAGCAGCAGCGCGCCCGCGTAGAGCGGGTTCGTGGTGGCCACCTGGAGCGTGACGCCCAGCATGGGGGCCATGTAGGCGAAGGTGCACGGACCGAGGGCCACGCCGAAGAGCAGTCCGAGGATGAAGCCGGCAAGCAGGCCGCGCTGCTTCGTCCCTACTTGCCCCGGCCCCGACCAGGGCGCTGGAATCACGCCGATCAGATGCAGCCCGACGAGGAAGAAGATGCCGGCGAGGAGGTAGTTCCCGTAGCGTCCGACGTCACCCATCATGCGCCCGAGGGCCGCAGTAACCGCACCGATGAGGGCGATGGTGACGAGGATGCCCACCGCGAACGCGGTCGAGATGGTAAAGGCGCGCCGGGTGGTCAGGTTCGACTGCTCCCCGACGAACCCGACGATGAGCGGGACGCTGGAGAGGTGACAGGGGCTCAGCAGAATGCTCAGCACCCCCCACACGAAGGAGGCCCCGAGCGCGAGGTGGGGCGCGCCCTGGACGGCGTGGGTCAGCGCGGCGAGCCACTCCGCCATCACTTGACCCCCAGCTCCGCGAGCTTCGCTCTGAGCTGCGCCTCCGGGAAGACCCCGACGTGCCGGAACACCTCCTTGCCTTCCCGATCGAAGAACACCTGGAGAGGGATGGTCCTCACGCCAAAGCGAGAGCCCAGCACCTGCTCCTTGCGCACGTCCACAAAGAGCACATCGGCCTTGCCCTTCAGTTCACCGCCGAGCAACGTGAGGATCGGGGCCATGGTCTCGCAGGCCACGCAGCCTTCGGCCCCGAAGTCCACCAGACTCGGCCGGCCCGAAAGGCGTGCCTTGTCCACCGGGTTGTCAATCAGCTGGCGGTACTGAGTCTTCACCCACGTCCCGGCCAGCTCGACGCCCACACGTTCGCTGAGGGTGTTCACGTACTGCCGCTTCGCCTCCTCGCGCTTCTGGCGGACAACATAGCTGGTGAGTTGGGGCTTGACCTGTTCGAAGCTCACTCCTCCGAGCATCTCCTTGTTCTCGCTATAGAAGCGACGCAGGTCCGCGTCGGTGATTGTCACGCGGGTCGCGATGCTGCCCAGGTAAGCCTGCACGCGGGCGGTCTCAGTCTCTTTGGCATCACGCTTCGTCGTCTTCGCCCATTGTTCGGCCTCGACTGAAACGAGCCGCTTCATCGCAAGCTGCTCGAGGACGAACACGCGGTTCCGCTCCAGTTGGGACCGCACGTCGGGAGAAGCCTTCGCGATCTCTCCGTCCACGTCCTGCGTGGTGACGGTGATGGATCCCGCGCGCAGCAGCATCCCGACCGGCAGTTCGGCCAGGTGGGCAGAGGCGAGGGGGCTCGCGCTCAGCAGCGGGCACTCCTGGGCGAGCGTGCGCGGCGCGGCCTCGGCCTGAAACAGGGCCGCGCACATCACGAGGGCGAGAAGAGCGAGGGGGCCGCCGATGCTCCTCACTTGGCCCCTCGCAGCACGACGCCGTGCTCCGTGAACTTGGCGAGAATGTCCGCCTTGGGGAAGAACCCCTCGTGCCGGAAGAACTCCTTGCCGTCGGCCCTGACAAACACTTGCGTGGGAATCACGCGAATCTTGTAGGCCTTCGCCTTGTCCGGGTGCTCATAGACGTCCCAGAAGGGGACCTCCAGCTGCCCCTTGTACTCCTTGCGCAACTCCTCCAGGATGGGCTGCATCATCTGGCACGGGATGCAGGTCTTGGAGCCGAGCTCGATTATCTGCGGGAGCGCCTTCTGTTTGGGCGTCCGAGTGGGGTTTGGCTTGGCTGCGGTCGCCGGAGGCGGCGCCTGCGATGGACTCGCGGCAGCTTTGACCGGCGCGGTGGCGGGAGTCTGCGAGGAGGCAGTTGATGGTTGTGCTGCCATCTCCCGCGGAGTCGAAGACGACGGCGGTGATGCTGTATTCGCGCCATTCCGCTTGCCGGCGAGGATCGCGGCTACCGCGATAACAAGGACCACAACGATAAGGACCTTCCACGTGTTACGCATGAGTCGCTCTGCTCCTGATAGCGAGATTCGTTTGAAGAGTGACGCCAGAATCCGGACGGCAGCGACGCCGCTACCGGTCTGACGCGAGGGGGGTCCGATATGCCTCCACAAGCGCGGCCGCGTAGGCCTGTGCTTCACTGTCGTCAATGGCATGGTAGACGCGAACCACTTCGAGCAGGCGCGCCGGGGCGTCGGGGCTGTCGGCCGCCAGTCCATCCTCCTGGCACTGCCTGAAGATCAGCGGCAGCCCGGCGATCTCGACGGTCTTGCCGTTCACCTGGATGACGCCCGAGGGAAGGCCGACGGCGCAGCCGCAGGCCGATGAGGCCTCTGCTGCCACTGGCTGGTCTCCGGCACGGTTTGCAGCAGCCTCATCCAGCGCCTCCGCAAGCCGCGCCGCGACCAGCTCGACTGCGGCGACGTCGGCCTCCGTGAGGTCGCGGCCGGACCGTGCGCCACTGAGGGGCGCGGCGTCCTTCAGCATCTCGGTCACTACGAAGGCGGCGTTGACCGGGCCGCTGTACTTCTCCGTACCCCACTGGGCGCAGCGCTTGTGGCAGCCGTCAATGGTGATGGTGGAGAAGTTGCGGGCGAAGTCGCGCTCGCCCTCATTGCCGGCCAGGAAGAGGGGCAAGCAGATGGTCACCGCCTGCCCGGGCCGAAGCTGCTCCATAACCCGGCGCACCGCCAGCCGGGAGATGGTTCCCTCCGGGATCTCCTCGCCCGCGCACGAGATGATGCCAACCTTGATGGTCTCTTCGGCCATGCTCACTGCTCCTCCCCGCCGCACAGCTCGCGCACTCGCGCCGCGAGCTGCTGGGCGATCTCATCGGTGATGGCCCAGCCGTCCTCGGAAAGCTCGGTAGCGGTGCCGGGCTGGGCGCCCTTGTGGCCCTTGAAGGCGTCCACTACGCGCAGGCTCTCCGCGATGTTGCCGCCCGCGAGCTGCACATTCTTGTAGGAGCAGAGCTTCGGGCAGCCGTCTATGGTGATACAGGGCCGGGTGCGGACCGCCTCCACTGCTTCCGCGTCGCCCTTCACCAGCAGGGCGAGGCAGATCGTGTCAGAGGCGCCGGGCTCGATGCCCTCGACGACGCGGTAGGTCGCCTCCCGCGCCATCAGCCCGTGCACTTTGCCGATGCCGCTGCATGGGATCACGAGCACCTTGTTATTCGCTGATGCGGCCATCCGGTATCTCCTTCGTTTCTCCCGCCACTAGGGACGATGGCTAGGTCTGCCTCGGGCAGACCGCCATGGCGGCCTCGGCAGAGCCGAGGCCTAGCCATAGTCGGCGGCCTGCTGTCGCACCAGCGCCAGGTAGGCCTCGCCGTCAAGCAGCAGTGCTCGGTCGCTCTCCAGCTCACGAAGCTCGAGCTCCGCCACCCACCCGCGGACATAGGGGTCTTCGTTGATGATCTCAGGCGCTTCCGCGACCGCGGGGTTGACGGCCACCACCCGGCCGCTCACCGGAGAGATGATGTCGGACACCGCCTTCACCGACTCCACGCTGCCAACGGCGTCGAACTGGCCCACCTCGGCTCCTACCTGCGGCAGCTCGCAGAAGGTGAGATCACCCAGTTCCTGCTGCATGTAGTCGGAGATGCCGACCCGCGCCCGGCTGCCGGCCACCCGCGCCCAGCAGTGGTTCTCGTTGAACAGGTAGCCCTGCGTCGGGATGCGGAAGATGAACTTGTCATGGGTGACGGTGGCGTACTCGACCGGCTCTGCGAAGGCGGCCTCGCTGTCAAGCGCGGTTCCCTCCTCCGGCAACGACAGCAGTCTCTCCGCCAGGAGGCGACACAGAGCGAGTCGCTGCGCATCCGGGGTTAGGCTTTCACCGGCCGATTCGCCCATGAGCTTCAGCGCCTCCGCGACCTGGAGCTTGCGTGCGGTCTTCAGCTCGTGTTCACCGGCCAGCTTGGTGGCGCACCGGGTGCCGCAGCCGTCAATCACGATCAAGGGCAACTCCAGCGCCTTGGCATAGCGGGCTGGAAGGTTGTTGAACAGCACCGGGCAGATCAGCTCGCCCTGGCAGGCCGCCACCACCGCCAGCGCGATCTCGCGCGCCAGCGGACCGACGGCCTTGTCGAGACCATTGCAGGGAAGCACTGCGAATCGCTCAGCCATCGCCGCCCTCCGCCTCTGCTCGCAATCGCTTGATCAGCTCGATTGTCTCAGGCTTGCCCGGAAACGAGAGGGCATCCGGCCCGCACGTCTTCGCGCAGGCGCGACAGAAGACGACGCAGTGCTCGGGGTGGGCGACGACCAGCTTGACCTCGCCCTCTCGCCGTTCGTACACCTGGTGCGGGCAGAACTTGTCGCACTCCATGCAGA
Source organism: uncultured Armatimonadota bacterium (assembly GCA_963716175.1). Classification (GTDB taxonomy): domain Bacteria; phylum Armatimonadota; class Hebobacteria; order Hebobacterales; family Hebobacteraceae; genus MFD04408-11. Next base: position 997,287 of record OY970296.1, read on the forward strand.
AGTCGCACTTGCTGTAGTCAATGGTCGGGGACCAGGCGATCTCCTCCCTGGGGACGCCCATGAAGGTCTCGTCGCTCATGCCGACTGCTCCTGCGCGGCCAGCGCATCGGCGACCTTCTTCACCGCCTCATCGGTGGTCATGTCCCGGATGTCCAGCGGCACAAGGTCGGCCTTGATATCCATGCCGGCCGCGGCGAAGGCATCCCGGAACATCTTGTACTGCATGTTCGGCGCACAGCCCGCGACGATAACTCTGCGGTGGGCCTGCAGGAAGTCGGCCAGGAACCGGTCGCCATCCTCCTCGCACAACTGCGGGTGGATGAAGCCATACTCCACCGGCAGCTCCACCCGCACCCGGTTGATGAAGTCCCAGATATCCATCTTCGCGAACCCCGGACACTTGCCGGTGCACACACACATGATCAAGCCGGGCTTGTTGTTCTCCACGATCCGACCTCCCTTAGCCAGCGATCAGCTGCTTGATCTCTTCAGGCGAGAGCACTCGCCCGGCCGCTTTCACCACGCCATCCACCGCCAGTGCGGGAGTGGCGAGGACGCGGAACTTCATGATCTCTTTGATGTCCTCGACCTTCTCGATCTCAACGCCGTCGGTGCCGGCGACCGCCTGCTCCACATTGGCCAGCAGCTGCTTGCATCGCGGGCAGCCTGTTCCCAGTATCTGCAGCTTCATCGCATGCTCCTCCTCACTGTGAGATGCTCGGAACGCGAGGGTGCTCAACGCGTCAACGGGCCAACGCGGCCACTCGCTCCTGGGTACGCGCGTTGTTGCGAACCACCGCGTCCGCGCAGTCCAGGAAGCCCTTGAGGCAGGTGATCTCAAGTCGGTAGAAGACCTTGAGGCCCTGCTTCCGGTCGGATACGATGCCAGCCGCCTTCAGGAGGGCCAGGTGCTTGGAGACCGTGGACATATCGGAGCCCACGAGCTCCTGCAATTCGCAGACACACCGCTCGCCCTCGCTGAGGGCATCCACCATCACCAGCCGGCTGGGGTGGGCCAGCGCCTTCAGGATGTGTGCTCGGTACTCGTAGAGCTCTCGGTCCATCGCAGCTATCTCCTTGCTAGTTGGTAGTATAGCCAATTAGCCACAAAAGTAAACCCCTGAGGCCCACAAAGCTAGCCCGGTGGGACTAGCGCCCGCCGGTGCGCAAGACGGAGGCGAACTCGTGCGGCAGGTCGGTCGCCTCGATGGCCCTGGCAGCGGCCTTCACATCGTACGCGACGCGTGGGGAGGTCGCGGTCACATCACCGTCGAGCTCGATCGGGACATAGCAGGCGCGCGGGTCGCCGCCTTTGGGCTTGCCGACGCTGCCGACATTGATCAGGTGAACTGACCCGATGCGGCGGTGGGAGGGAAGTTGAGTGTGCCCGCACAGGACCACGTCGCCTCCGAGGTTGGCGAGCATCCTCCCCAAGCTGCGCTCGGGCCAATCCTCGAGAAGGTACTCGTTCAGCCCAGCGAGGACCTCTGCGCTCATTCGGCCCGCAGGGCAAGGATCAGATCGAGCGCGGTTGTGAAGAAGTAGTCCTGCAGCAGGCAGCTCAACAGGAGCCCAAGCAGTCCGAGCGTGCCGATCACGATCAGGACATACAGGCTCATCAGGCGGCCGAAGAGGCTGCGGAACCTAAACGTGGTGGGCCACCTCGAACTGGCACCCCCCCCAGGGGCAGCGATCATGCCGATGCTCCTCCGGAATCGCAGCCGCGTGGCGTGGCCGTTCGGCGGATCCGCCGCGACGGTCGGGCAGTTGCTGAGTGTGGTCGCTGTTGGCTGGGCGGCGCAAGCGGTGCCCGCTCCGACCGGCCCCGGTGCTACTTCCTCTTCCTGGGGCTGGCGCCCGTCCCGCAGGGATGCCCGGCGTCTTTCCCGTGGCACTTCCTGATCTGCTCCGGAGAGCAGGTCTTCGGGTCCTTGCCCTTCTCACACTTCTTGGTCGCTGCGCCCATAGGTGCTGCCTCCTTCGGTAGGGATAGCTGACCCGGGCCGGCCCTGCCTCGGACACGCGGCCTGCGGACAGCCTGCCGGGGAATCCGAGCAGAGCCTGCCGAGCCAGCCCGAAAGCTCTTCTCGAGCCGCATCGGCTCGTTCTCGGCTGATGCCGTAGTGCACCCAGTAGCCCCGCTTGTCGCCGTTCACCATCCCGGCCTCCCGCAGCACCCGTAGATGCTGAGAAACCGCGGAGGGAGTGACACCAAGCCGGCGCGCGAGGGCGCCGACGCAGAGGTCGCCCGCCGCCAGGTGCTCGAGGATGCGCAGGCGGGTAGGGTCGCACAATGCTCTGAACAGCTTCACAAGGTCGCTCACGGACGAGCTCGTAAGCATTTCCGCAGATACTAACATACTCTCGCGAATGCGTCAACCAGTGGCGCGCGGGCACATCGGGGATCGCCTCCTGCTGCACCGGAAGGTAAGGAGCCGGGCTCGCACCAGGATGACCCGTCAACCCCACTCGCGGCAGCGCGCCCCGGTATGGCACGCGGATATGACAAGAGCAGCCTAAAGCGGAACCCCGAACACCATCGAGAGACCGCAGCGGAATATCGAGATGCTGGCAGAGCCCACGATCAGGCCCAGGAAGAACCCAAGCGCCTTGCGATGAGCGCGCAGGCCCCCGTAGCGCAGGAGCAGGGACTTGACCATCCAGGTTAGGGCCAGTGCCGGCAGCATGTCGTCTACCACCATGTCATACCCGAGCGGAAAGGCGACCGGATGCAGCGGCCACAGGGGGAACCAGAGCTTAACCGACATGAGCACGACCACCACAACGAACCCGACCCCGATCGCTGCCACACCTCCCCAGTCAGGCGGAGCCGGCTGGGTGAGCCAGTCCTCCATGGTCCGGATGACGCGGCGAGCATGGAAGATCATAGACTCATGCACCTTCCCACTGCCCAGCCCCAGATGTGATCCGATTTGCAGGCTGGCCCAGAAGTACGTGAGCACCCCCAATGGCACGATGGCCGCCATCAAGAGGGCCATCCGCCCAGGTTTCACCTTGAGCACCTGCGCCATGCGAAGCGCCTCGAGCTGAACCGGGGCCGGATTGGCCGTCTGTTCCCGCAGATAGGGCTGAAGCAGAGCCAGCATGACAAGGGTACGGGGGGCGAGGGCCTGCGTTCCCGGATACTGAGCGAGAGCGAAGTCGGGCATGGTTCCCCACATCTCATTGCTCGGCGGCCCAAGCTGGGCCCGCAATCGGCTGATCATCATCACCATGAGGAAGTATCCGGGGAGGAAGAGCGCGATGATGACCTGCGCCATACCTGCGCGGGCCAAGAACCAAGAGAGGAAGGCCAGGCCCATCACTGCCCCCAGCAGGGCAGTTCGGTAGCTGAAGGCTTCTTCGCTGTCGTCGGCGTACGACCGCAGGCCCAGTGCCTTGCGGACGACTTGCAGCAGGTATCGGCGTTCGAGCCATAGGAAGATGCCGCCCAGTGCGAGATACGCCCCCATGACCTGCTGCTCCCCGTAGGGGAATCCGCCCCAGGAGCTGACAGACCATCCCAACTGACGGGACGAGATGAGCTCGGCGCGCCAGAACAGGTTGAAGGCAACCAGCGAGAAAGCCAGTTCCAGCGGCATGAGGTAGGCCAGCCCCAGCTCCCAGGGCCCCCAGTCGAAATGAGGGATGCGGATCGCGTTCCACGGTCTGTTGTTCGTAACCCAGGCCCCGTAGTCGATCCCGGTCGGGATCAGCGGAACCGCGGGCGCAATGCGAGCAATCGCTTGGTTTGCTCCAATCAGCGCCGAGGCAGCAACCCCGATCCAGAACAGCGGGCTCCGAAGAAGCCCTTCCTTCTCCTGGCTCATCTGCAGGGGCAGCGTGGTCATGGGGAAGGGCAGCTGCTCCTCCTGAGACCACCTCCGTCGCACGATGACGTTCAGGCAGAGGCTGACCCACAGCAGCGCGGTGGCCCACGCGGTCCACCACAGTGCTGGCCCCAGCCAGGCGGCCAGCACATACCGCCGATAGGGACTGGCGTCGCCCAGGAAGAACCCCGCCAGGGCGTCCCGGTCCATGACGAGCAGCCAGCTCGGAAGGTTGGGCAGCAGCAGGTCTTCCCAGCGATTGCCCGGGCTCGCGTTCCAGACAGGCCAGGCGATCACGCTGGCGACGTTACCACCCCAGTCGTAGACGCTCGCGCAGAGTCCAGTGCTGATCCCCAGGGCCGCGTAGACTGCGATCAGCTCTCCCGGAGAGAGCACCCAACGGGGCCATCTGCGCTGCAGCAGCCGGTTGATCCCCGCCAGCGCGAACAGGCCAGCGACCGCCGGCGCCACCATGGACACTGCCGCGACGCCGTAACCGGTCCAGTTCCCTCTCACCACCATGAAGACGTTGACCGGTACGGCGAGGAGACAGATCAGCACTCCGCGTAGCCTGATGCTGAAGAAGCGGCCCGGATCCCCGGTCTGTGGCGTTCCCTCTCTGCCCATCAGGTCCTGACCCATCGTGCCCTGAGCACGGCAAGGCGCACTATAGAGGCAGCAGGGCACACGCAGCGCGCCAGCCCTGGTCCGGACCTGTCCGGCCTGTATGCCGTAGGTGTCATTCAGGCCATACGCTGGGAAGGACGGGCTTGCGGCCGCCCGTCCTTCCTTCGCTTACACGGACCAGTCGCCTGCAATTGTCACGTCCGCCTCGGGTGTGCTGCTACCAGTCGGGGCAGGCCACCACGTTCGCGTAGCAGTCGGCGCCCTCAATCGTCCCCGGGTGGTAGGGGCGCCCTTCGCAGGGGCAGTCCTGGTGAGGCACCTCGGCCAGGAAGGCGTTGGCGTTCCACCAGGCGGCGTGACCATCCGCGAACCCGTAGTTGCCGCCGCCCAGGTGGCGGGTGTACCTGCTGCGGTAGGTGGAGTCAGTCCAGAACTGCTTGAGGTGCGCCGAGTCAATGCCGCACTGCTGGCTGAAGGAGCAGTTGACCCAGTCTGCGCAGCCTCCACTCCACTCGCAGCAGACATCCCAGGCGACGCGACACGGGTTCCCCATCTGGGGCACCTGGCTGTCACCGCAAACCAGGAACTTGACCGGGTCGTTGATCTGGGCGGTCTTCAGGCCGGAGTTGTTGGTTTCGGTCACGCCAATGCTGCCGCCGAACTGTCCCTCAACTGACTCATAGGCGATGCCCAAGTATGAAACTTCAGTGAACTGAACCGCCGAGTCGGTGACGCTGCCACCCCAGCCGACCGGGAAGTTGGTCTCGCAGGGATGCTGAAGATATTGCCCGTCCCATCCCGTGAAGGGGTGGTCGGCCATCCAGTGGGCCCAACCGTCCGGGCCGCCTGGATCATAGGCGATGTCAAAACCCTCCATGTACCTAGCACTCGGGCAGTTCCACACCTCGCGGTTCTTGACGTACTCGTCCAGGATCACAGGCCACCGCAGATAGGGATTGGCCTGGGTGGCCCTCTCGATGCAGGGTGCATCGGGGTGGCCACCAATCCAGCTGGTCCTGAGCAGATCTTCCACCCGGTTGTAGGCGTCCTGGCTGAGATAGGGTGGAAACCTGTCGTAGTCGGTGAGGTACATCTGGATCGCCATGGCGATGTTCTTCACGTTCGACAGGCACTGGATCTTGCGGGCAGACTCCCGGGCTCTGGCAAAGACCGGGAACAGCATGGCCGCCAGGATCGCAATAATCGCGATCACTACCAACAGCTCAATCAGGGTGAACCCCTTGCGTCGCATCACGTTACACCTGCCTTCTCATCGAGAGTGTGCAGCGCTCACCACCGATGCAGGGAACGCCGGCGTCAGTGTCCTCACCTCCTTTCTCAGCCCTACCGGCGCGGGATGCTCTGGACCATGTAGAAAGGGCGCGCAGACAATGCGCGCCCGGCTGCAATCTGGACCACGTGGGCCGATGAGAGCAGAACCCAGCCCGATCTGGCCGGATAAAGGTGCATCGCCTCCCTCCACTGGCCGGCAAACAGCATATGGCGGACAACCCAGGGTGTCAAGGAGGAGGAGTAGCAAACGCTGGTTTGAATCACAGAGCGGAGGACGATGCGTTCTCCAATCCCCGCGACAGCACGACGCGGATGCCAGCGCGGGTTTCCTTGCCATCGTGTACTGGCTCGGTCTTGAACGCGCTTCCTACTCCGCGCACACGGACCAAGACGCCCGAAGTCACCCAAAAAAGCAAGCAATTCCCTTGCTTTCTGCACATCGAACGGACTCGTACAAGTCCGATGAGGACGCAGAAGGAGAGGCCGCAAGCAACATCTTCAGGCCGGGAAGAGCTTCCAGATGGCCTCGCTCGTCCGGTGACCACTGAGACCGGGAGCGCCACATAGTCGCCACACGCGCCCCGACACTCGTAGGCGGTCTCAGTACCGGCCAAGCTCGCGCGCAGTCTCCCACAGCGCCGACATGTTCTCACCAGGTATCCCGGGAATGGACTGGTCCGGGCTGCAGATGTACCCGCCGCCGGGCTTCAGGATCTCCATGACGCGCGCGACTTCGGCGCGGACATTCTCGGGCGTGCCGAGGGCGAGCACGCCGGTGTCGATCGCGCCGTGGAGGGCCATGCGGCCGACGGTCTCGGCCTTGATCTTCCGCAGATCGTTGGCGCGCGCCTGAACCGGGTTAAGCACAGTGACGCCGAGTTGTGCAAGATCGCCGGCGATGGCGTCCACGCAGCCGCAACTGTGGAAGCAGATCATCTTGCCCGCGCGCAGCACGGGCTCAAAGCAGTAGGCATACTCGGGCAGGAGAAACTCCCGGAACATGGCAGGGGACATCATCAAGGCGCGCTGGCTGCCGAGGTCCTCGCTGAAGCCGATGCCATCCACGCCCAGCTCCAGGTAGCGGGCGAAGACCTGGCGGTCAAACTCGGCGATGCTGTGGAGGAACGCGTGCACCCCGGCAGGGTGCGTGACCAGGGAGGCAAGGAAGTTTTCCATCCCCATCACCGCCCACGCGCGCTCGAACAGCAGGTAGGTCAGTTCGCCGATGACCAGCCTCTCGCCGCGGTCCACGCGGGAGAGCTCGGCCTTCATGTCATCCGTGAGCGCGAGGTCGGCGGGATTCGGGAACCGGTAGTCGGCCAGGCGGTCGAGCGACGGCAGAGGATTGCCCTTGGGGAATGGCACCGTCTCCGGCAGGCCCACCTCCCACCCCACACCCCAGAGATCGGTCCAGTCACCAATGCGCAGGTTGCCCTCGAGCTGAAACGAGTACGAGACCGACTCGTCCCCAAGGGGGACGTGGTCCGGGTGACCGAAGTGGATCGCCTCCAAGTAGTTCTCTTTCAGGTTCATCCAGCTCCCTGTCTGCTGCCAGAAAAGCGGTCCTCGCAGCCCGAGAGCACCGGGCCTCCGGCGGAACGGCCCATCGCACGCCTCCCCGCGAGCGGCAGCAGACTCTCGCAGACTCGTCCGCGGTTGTCAACGCACCCTATCTTCAGTTACCATGCGCGGCTGACGTCAGGCCCCGCGGTCATGTCGGCCGAACCAGGGGGCCGAGGCGACACAGAACGCTCAACTGCCTTCATACCGGTCGCTCAGAAACGCACCGCGAATTTGATGACCTTGCTCGGCTCACGGTCGATCCAGGAGAAGACCCGTGGGCCTTCATCGAGAGAGACGATCGGCCAGACCAGGTCCGGCAGGGCGAGCCGCCGGGAGCGGAGCAGGCCTACGATCACATCGTAGGCACGTCTCTCATCCCAGCGCGGGAAGTCCCGCGGCGGATGCCCGGAGCCGCACCCATGCGGCACCACCATGCTGAGCCGGTTGTGGTGCCACTCATTCCCAAGCCAGATTCTACTGGCCTCGCCCTGGTAGAACCCGGCCGAGCAGATTGTGCCGCAGAGGCGCGTCGCACGGATCGCGGTGTGCAGACCAGCATAGCTGCCGGACACCTCGATGGCGACATCAACACCCTTGCCGCCGGTCAGCTTATGGACCTCCAGCGCGGCATCACAGGCGGTCGGATCCAAGACCGCGGTGGCGCCGTGAGCGGCGCACCACTCCCGGCGAGCGGGCAGCGGATCAATGGCGAAGACCCCTTCGGCGCCGGCGCCCAGCGCCATGCGCACGGCGACCAGACCGATCGCGCCCAGGCCAACGACGGCCACAGAGTCGCCGTAGCGGACGTTGGACTCGCGCACCGAATGGAACGCGACATAGGCGGGGTCTATGCAGAGCGCCTCGTCGGGTGGAATGTCGCCCAGTTCATAGAGGCCATTCGCATCGCAGACGTTCGTTTCACGCACATCCATCCAGCCAAAGACGCGATCGCCCAGCTTCCAGCGAGTCACCCCCTCGCCGAGCTCCACTACCACCCCGACGCCGGCGTTCCCGGTGTCCCGGGGCTCGCTGCCTGGAGCAACCCAGGGAGGCGCCGCTTCATCCGGTGTGAAGAGCCGCATCTCCGAATGGAACCGGTACCCTTTTGTGGCCGTCCCGCGGAAGGCGGCCATGGTGGTGCCGTGCTTCCCCGAAGCCAGCTCGGTCTTCACCCGCACCTTCCCTGGCTGGAGTGGGGGTTCGTCGTAATCGCGTATCTCGGCCGTGTGCGGGCCGGTCATCGCAAGTCGTTTCGGCATGATCTTCCTCCTGCGTGGCAGATGGAGAAGAGCAATTCGCTGGAGGCACCCACGCGCCCTGTCTAATGGCGTTCGCACAAAGAAGCTATGTGCGAACGCCGCTCTGGGCCCGTCCGAGCAGTTGCCTGAGCTTCGCCCCCTTACTTCCCTGGGCGAAGCGCAGTAGGGTGAAGCAGGTTCGAAGCGGGAGAGAACGGCCGGACCATCGTTCATCGCGGGGGAGACTTCATCGAAGCCGCCCGACTGTGCTTTGGGATCGGGTAAGCCACAGTCGAACGAGGGCACCGCTGCGCCGCCATCTGCCTCCACCTCGGCATCAGGCCAGCCGGCCGCTGAGGTGCTACCAGGAGCTGCTGTTGCCGGCCCCCCGGAGCAGGCCCTCGGCCATCTCCCTCAACGTGACCCCGGATTCCGCAGCCCTTTGTCTGAGCGACTGGAAGGCGTTTGCCATGTTGGCCTCGCCCCGAGCTACCAGCATCGCTTTCGCTCGCTCGACGGTCATGCGCGTTTCCAGCGCCTCGGCGAGGTCACGCGCTTCCGCCTGGATGGCCTCGAACTCAGCGAACCGCGCCTGTGCCTGGGGGATGGCCTCCAGCACCGCGGCGGCCTGGATCGGCTTCGACAGAAAGCCCATGGCACCGGCCGCTTCCGCCTTCGCCATGGTCTGCTCATCAGAGTAGGCGGTGACCACAATGACACAAGTCGGGCAATCCTGCATGATCAGGCGGGTGCCCTCGATGCCATCGGTCTCGGGCATGCGGACGTCCATCAGCACCACGTCCGGGCGCGCCTGGTGGCACTGCTCCAGGGTCGCCCTGCCGCTTGCCGTCAGCCCCACCACCTCGATCCCGCGCTGCTCCAGTTGCCCGCGCATGACGTAGGCCAGGATCAGCTCATCTTCGGCGATCAGGACGCGCAACATGGTTCCCATGCTCCTGACGTGTGTGAGATCATGGCTATGTGGCTATCGCCCCTCGCGCACTCTCCTATCATCCAGAACGATCTGTGCCAGAGTGCCGCCCTGGTGAGGAACCAGGGTGAGCGAACCTCCGTACTGTTCTTCCACAATGGTGCGCACTAGGCCCAACCCCGTCTTGCCCCACCTCCCGAGGTCGAAGTCCTCTGGAATGGGGTTGCCAGAATCCCAGATAGAGAGAGTCAGCATCCCAGCAGCGTGGGACAACTGCACCTCGACCTGCCGCGCCCCGTCCTGCGAGCCGCCGTGCTTGATGGCATTGGTCAGCAGCTCGTTCGCCACCACGCAGATGTTAGTTCCCACATCAGAGGGGTAATGCACTGGCTCGCCCTCCACCGAGATCACGACATCGCCAGCGGAGAGGGCCTGGCGATTGACGTCGCCGATGCGCCGCAGCGCGTTCACCAGCTCTATGGTGTCGGTCCGGCTCTGGTACATCTGCTCGTGGAGGGCGGCGAACGATAGTATGCGCGTCACTGCATCGCGGATGAGATCGGGGCCGGAGATCCGTCCCGCCTCTCGGTCCATCTGCATCTGGAGCAGTCCGGCCACGATCGCCAGGTTGTTCTTGGTGCGATGGCCGATCTCGGAGACCAGGGTCTCGGCGAGCCGAGCCCTCGCCCGCTCCGCCTCCAGCAGCTTCTCCCGCGTCTGCACCTGGTCGGTGATGTCCATCATCGAGGTGACCAGGCCGTCCGCCTCCCCACGCTCGTTCTTAATCGGCACAGCTTCGATCCGGACGCACCTCGGACCGACCTCTGGGCGGTACAAGGGAACCCCGGTGTACTCGGGGATGGCATCCGGCGCTCCGGTATCGAGGACGCGCTGGTACATCGCCGCGACCTCCGGGGCATTGGGGAACACTTCCAGGCGGTGGCGGCCCACAAAGTCCTCAGGGGCCATCCGTGCGTTCGCCGCGTAGGCGGCATTGACGCGGACGTAACGAAGGTTGCGGTCGAGGTAGGCAAGCCGGCTGTCTGTCGCCGTGAGGATGGTGTCGAGCAGTCGCGCCTCGGCGGCGCGGGCGCGCTCGCTCTCCCGCAGCGCCTGCTCCCTTGCCCCGATCTCATCGGCCATCTGGTTGAAGGCGCCGGCCAGATCCACCAGGTCGGACGGCCCCCTCAGCTCGGCTCTCTCCTCGACATCACCGCGCCCGAAGGCGAGCGCTCGTTCTCGCAGGTGTGTCAGTGGCACCGTGATCGAGCGCGCTGCCGCCGTCGCCAGCAGCACTCCCAGAGTGGCCACCAGGAGGAATGCCACGGCGCTTCTGGCCGTTCCCGCCTTGATGGGCGCGATGGCCTCCTCCTCGGGCCTGCCGGCGCTTGCCGCCCAGCCTACCGAGCGGATCGGGACCGCGGCCACAACGCGCGGCCCCTTCTGGTAGCCGACGTACTCGACGAGCTTGGTCTCCCGCCCTTCCAGCGCGCCGCGCACCACCCGGTACAGCTTGCCCCAGTCGCGCTCCTCGTAGCTCAGCGCTACCACCGGCAGGCGAAACGTCAGCCATCCGCTGCTGTCAACGATGCTCACCGCCCCGGCCCCGGACCGCTTGATCGTGATCACTTGGTCCAGCCGGTTCGGGTCAACCACCGCCACCACGATCCCCCGCAGCGCGCCCGTCTCATCCCGCGCCCTACGCGCCACCGAGAACCTGGCCTCCTTGGCGTCCGGAGGGCGAGTGACATTCGTCACCACCGACTGGCGGCCGCGCATGATCTCCCCCAGCCACGAGCGGTCAGGCCACTGCCTTCCGAGCAACTGACTCTCGCTCGACGCAGCCACCCGGCCATCCGGCTCCAGCCAGCTCACCGACACGACCTCGGGATAGGCCTTCTTCACCTGCGCGAGGTACCAGTTCGCCTGCTGTTTCGAGAACGGGGCCAGCAACAGCAGCCCCTGCCCAACGGCCTTCTCCTCGTGCGCGAGGTCGTCGAGGAAGGCGTCGAAAGACGCGGCCACCGCCCGCGCGATCTCCAGGTTGGCCTGGAGTTCCGCGTCCCGCTTCGCCCGGTAGTCGTGCAGATACACCCAAGCCTGGAGCAGCACGATGGGCACAAGGACCACGAACAGCCGGGCCAGGAGGATGGCTCTCACACTGCGGTGCCGCCCGGGTTTCTGCTCGCCTGTCGCCATATCACTTGCCTCCGGGACGAAAGCTCTGGGCCCACGTAGGGGCGAGAGAGCTGCCGAGAGCAGCTTCGTCGCCCGGGCGGATTGCCCTGCGTCAGACCGGCACGGGCACCGCGGCCCATCGCTAGCCCTCTCCACCCTCTGTGTCACGGTTCTCCAGAGCTGAGGCGGCAGGAGCCGGGTTGATCTGCGAGAATGTGTGGCCTGGTGCGCCGACGCGCGCGGGAAGGAGGGGACAGCTCCTATGTTCGACGACAAGCGGAGCAAGCGGGTTGTCCTGGTCGTCCACTGCATCCTCAACCACAACGCACGCATTGATGGATGCGCCTACTACCCGGGGCCGATGACGGAGATCGTGGAGGTGCTGGCGGATGCAGGCGTGGGGATCGTGCAGATGCCCTGCCCTGAACTCCGTTGCCTCGGGCTGGACCGCTCGGGGCGCATCCGGGAGGGCGAGGACATCGGGATTCGGGAGGCCCTGCTGGGGGAGGCGCGAGCGGCCTGCCGGGTGCTGGTGCAGGGCGTGATGCGCGATGTCATGGAGTATCGCAAGCACGGGTTCGCCATCCTCGGCGTCGTTGGCAACGATGGCTCCCCGGCCTGCGGAGTGGACTTCACCCACTACCTTGACAGCGGGTTCCAGCCTGGCGCAGGCGCCTTCGTGACCATGCTCCGCGAGGAGCTGGAGCGCCAGGGAATCGCGCTTCCCTTCGTGGCGACACAGGACCACCAATGGACGGAGAGGCTGGCGCGGATCAGGGCACTGGTGAGCGGCGAGGCGAAGCCGTAGTGGCGTTCCCGCCACGCGTCGAGCTTCCCATGCACTCCCGCCGGCCAACAAGCTCCAGTGCCGCCTCAGCGTTCGGGGCGCGGCCTATCGGCCGAGCAACTCCATCACCTTCTCGATGATGGTATCTTCAGCTTCCGGACGCAGCGGCGCAGGAAGGAGCGTGTAGAAGTAGTTGCCATCCACCTCGTACCCGCCTTCGGGGAAGCGGTGCTTGGGCATCACGTAGTCGGTGAGCACGGAGGGCCCGGCATAGGCGGCCACCAGGATGGGGCGGCCCAGGAGCATCTGCTTGATCCTCAGCCCGATCTCCACACCCACCTCCCCGCTCAGCGCGATCAAGGCGAAGTCGCCGATGGTGAGCACCTGCACCATCGCCGGGCAGCTTCGCGGCAGCGCCTCACCCCGTTCCAGGCTTGCCAGCATGCGGCCGGCCCAGGCGGCCCTCCAGGGATTGGTGTCACGCCGTGCCGCCTCTGCTTCCTCGCGCGTGGGCGGGTCAGCGAGAGGCAGTTCGAAGTCGGCTCTGCTCACGTGAAGCGGGCCCTCAAGCGAGCGCATCGGCCTTTGCAGCACCTCCGAGACGGCCTCCGCAAACTCGCCTCCCAGGCGCGCCACGTTTTCGAGGGGTCCGGACTGGAAGCGCCCATCTGGCCCGATGTTGCGGACCTTGACGTCTCCGGCACAGCCCTGCAGGAACATCGCCTGCACGTCCGGGTGCTTCTGCTCGATGAGCTGCTGGGCGAAGCCCGGGTAGTCACCGCCTAACAGGTAACCCTCCCAGCTGCTCGGGTGGCAAGCGTAGCTCATCACCACCGCCTCTCCCGCGCGCAGCACCGCGACTTCGGGGTCGGTCGGACCATCGGGGTTGGGCTGCATCACGATCCCCTCGGGGGTGCTGCGACGCCGGTTCACGCCGACGTGACAGGCACCGACACCGAACCCTAGAGCGCCCTCGCGGAGACCGGTAAACGCCTTCTCGGCCGCTTTCCCCACGTTGTCAACGAGTTCCGCAACGTAGTCGCGGTCGAAGTCGGGGTAGATCGGCCACTCTCGCTCGTTGATGGCTGGCCCGGAGTGGGTATGTGAGGCGGTGAGGATGATCTCGCGCGGCTCCAGGCCAAGCGCACCCCGGAGGCGCTGCTCGATCCGCCCCTGGAGCAGATCGTCGAAGAAGAGCAGATCGGTGCTGATCAAGGCGGCGCGGTTCTGCCCGTCATCGAGTGCCAGCACTTTGGCGAACAGGTCCTGGTAGACGCCTTCCGACGGCCGGTTCCGCGTGAAGAAGCCCGCCATCCAGACCGGGCGTGTTGGTGTGATGGTGATAGCCGCCGTGCCGATCTTCATCTCACGCCGCGTTCCTTTCCGACAAGCCGGACAACCCATGCCCGCTCGGCCTTCGGCAACGGCCGCAGCCCTCCCTGCTCACGGCCGGCAAGGGAGAGGCCGCCATCGGGTGGAAACTGAGCACTCATACGCTGCACTGTAGGAGGAGATGATGTCGGGTATCACCGTTCCGAAGAACAGCTTCGTCCATCCCTCAGCGGTGCTCGATGGAAGTATCAGCATCGGCGAGCACTCGTGGGTGGCGGAGGGAGCGATGCTGAAGGGGGATATCACGATCGGAGATGGCTCCTACATCGGGGAAAGGAGCGTCTTGTCCGGCCGCATCACAGTCGGCAGCCACACGCGCATTCAGATCGGGGTTGTCATTCGCGGGACCAATGCCATCGGCAGCTATGTGAACATCTACGATCTGGTGAACATCGAAGGCGGCCGGCCGAAGGGCTACCACGACTCCGACGACCGGTCTGTCATCAGCGACTACGGCTGGGTGAACCACGGCGCGACCATGCACGGATCGCACGTAGGAAGTGGCGCCGCGGTCGGCATCAATGCGGCTCTGGACTACAACACGATTCTCGGTGAGGGCGCCATCCTCCTCAACGGCAGTGCAACGACGGTCAACACGACGATCCCCGCCAACGCCATCGCCCAGGGCGTTCCCGCGCAGGTCGTGAAGGAGAACATCACCGACGCGGACCGCGTGCGGATCATGGGACTGGTTCCGAGCGAATGGGTGAGAATCGAGGCCGAGGGGATCATGCACTGGGTCAAGGGGCAGCTAGAGGCCATGGGGAGGAGCTGAACTAACCGCAGGCAGCGGCGCCTATGGCAGCCCGAAGAGGCGGGCGATGTTGCCGCCCATAATCAGGTCTTTCTCCTCGGCAGTCACCTCGCCGTCGAGCAGTGCGTGGTACTTGGCGACCTCAACGTGCATCAGGCTGAAGGGAGTGTCACTGCCGAAGCATACGCGCGATGCGCCAAGCGTACGGATCGCCTTCAGCACCGCCACCTCGCGCACGCCGCTGCCGATCAGTGTGATATTGGGGCGCTGCTGGGCGAACTCGATCATCGCATTGGTGAGATCGGCGTGCCCGACTCCCCCCATGTGGACCGCCAGGATCGGCAGGCCAGGGTACTCCGCTGCGATCTTGGCGACGCGAAAAGGATGGGTCTGCTCGAAAGCGTCCGCGCCGACGTGAAACGCGAGTCGGCTGCCGAGCCTGGCCACCTCTCTGATCACCGGTAGCGAAAGCTCCGGGTCATCTGATGTAGAAGCTGTTCTGCGCGCCGTTCAGCTTCACGCCATGGAAGCCATAGTCTTCGATGCACCGGCGGGCGGCAGCGATGGCCTGCTCGACCCCGAGGTTCGGGTCAGCCCAGCCAAAGCCAAGGATGCGATCCGGGTATCGCCTGGTGGCCTGATAGACGTACGCGTTCGCCTCCTCGATCTCGCGGCGATAGGGCGGCTGCAGCCAGGTCAGGGCTTTCCCAATGCCCGAGCGATCCATGCGGCGGAGCAGCTCTTCGATGCCGATACTCACCGCGCTTTCCGGGGTGGGCGAGATATGGCAATCCGCATCTATGATCATCTCAGCCTCCCTTGCGCGCCCTGCGCAGTGCTCCCAGCTCGCGGCTCCGGAAGCCAAATCCCTGGTTCGACCGCGGACGGGCTTGCACCTGGCAGGGCTGTCGCTCGTGCCGCCGAGGGGCGGGGGGCGGGGCGCCAGCGATAGGGCTCTGCTCCACCAGCCCATAGCGGCATTGGTAGGTTGCGTTCACCCCAGGGGAAAGCTTACGCGGCGTGTGAGAGCTGCTCTCCGGGTGGTCGCCTCTTGGCCGATAGTCACCACAAAGGGCCGTTCGGGTGTGCTCGGAGAGCACAGGGCGACCGAGACTTGTGATGTATCCTGCAGGCAAACCGGTGAGGAGCTCACATGCTCGCGGGCATCAGGTCGGTACCTCGGAGGCAGAGGCCGCTGGAGGAGCGGGACGAGCTGCGCGGCCTCAGCCCAGATAGAGGATCCATCTCAAGCGCCGCCAGGAGAGGGGTGATGGTATGACACGCGGATTCCGCATCGGACGGGTGTTCGGCATCGAGATCGAGATTGACTACACCTGGTTCGTGATCTTCTTCCTCCTGGTCTACATGCTCGCCAGCCCAAACGGGCCCTTTGGGCGAGGCATCCTGGCGGCCCCGGTTGGGCTTCGTGTGGCGATGTCGGTTTTGGCAGCACTGCTCTTTTTCGGCAGCGTGCTACTGCATGAGCTGTCTCACTCTGTGGTGGCGCTGCGCAATGGCATGAAGATCACGGGTATCACGCTGTTCATCTTCGGGGGCGTCTCCAAGTTGAGCGACGAGCCCCAGAGCCCGGGCATCGAGTTCCGGATGGCGATTGCCGGTCCTATCACCAGCTTCGTGCTCGCCGCCATCTTCTTCGCGCTCGCGCGCGGCGTGCACGTGGGCATCCACGGGGTCGTCCTGGGCACCGTCTTCGCGTGGCTGGCCGCCATCAATGCTATGCTGGGCCTGTTCAACCTGCTGCCGGGCTTTCCCCTCGATGGTGGGCGCGTGCTCCGTGCCACCCTATGGCGCTGGCTGCGCAGCCTGGGCGAGGCCACCCGCATCGCCGCCGCTTCCGGCCGCGGCCTTGGCGCTCTCATGATCGTGGGAGGCATCTTCCTGTTCCTGACCGGCCAGGGACTCAACGGTATCTGGCTGGCCATGATCGGTTGGTTCCTCACCAACGCGGCGCACGCGAGCTACCAGCAGCTGGTAGTCCGCCAGGCTCTGGCAGGAGTGCCGGTATCCACGGTGATGACCCGTGAGGTCCATTCCGTGCCGGGCGACCTCACCCTTGAGGAGCTCATCCACGAACACATCCTGACCTACGATCACTCGTCATACCCGGTGTTCGACGGCGACCAGCTCGTAGGCACGCTCACCCTCAAGAGCGTGGGCGCGGTGCCGCGCGAGAAACGTGCCGCGGTGACTGCGCGCGAAGTGGCGTCACCTCTCTCCCAGGACCAGACCATCTCGCCGGAGGCGGACCTATGGACCACGCTGACCAAAATGGCCGCCAGTGGCGACGGTCCTTTGCTCGTCATCTCCCGTGTCTCCCTGGTCGGTATCATCTCGCGGTCGGACATTATGCGGTCGATGCGGACGCGGATGGAGCTCGGCATCCCCTGAGCACGAGGAGATGATGTGCCTTGCGAAAGCAGCCGGCATAGGGGCCGGCCGCCCGCTTCTCTGGCGGAGGGTGCCGAACTGGCCGGGCAAGAGCGGAGGACGAGCGCGATGCGTGCTACGAGAGCGCGAGACCACATGAACCGGGATTCCGACCGCGGCTGGCGACGGCTGTCCGGGTGGCTGGTAGTGGCAGTCGCCGCCTGTGGCCTGGCAACTGCTCTCGCCGGTCCCGCGACGCCTCCAGTCGCGGTGATCAACATCAGGGGGATGATTGACGTCCCCACCGCGGAGTACCTGAATCACGGCCTGGAGATCGCCCGCCAGAGAAACGCGCAGTGCCTGGTCGTCACCCTGGACACACCCGGCGGTATGGGCCAGCCGATGATCGACATGACCGAGGCCTTGCTCAACTCCACCATCCCGACGGTCGTGTTCGTCTACCCCGCGGGAGCTTGGGCGATGTCGGCCGGCACCTTCATCACCCTCGCTACCAACGTCGCCGCCATGAACCCGGACACGAACATCGGCGCGGCGCACCCAGTCGGCTTGTTCGGCGGCGCGCCGGCGCCGCCTCACGACCCGGAGACGCAGAAGATCCTGAATGCCTTCGCTGGGCGCATTGGCGTGATCGCCAAGGAGCGGGGCCGCAACGTCGCCTGGGCAGAGCAAGCGGTCCGCAGCAGCGCCACCCTCTCCGCCAGCGATGCCGTCAAGATGCACGTGGTGAACTTCCTCGCCAGCGACATGCCCGACTTGCTGGCGAAGCTCGACGGCCGGGTGGTGACCGTTGCGGGTAACCGGAAGGTCGTCCTCCACACCGTCGGAGCCCCCCTGCTTCTGGTTCCGCCTAGCCTCAAGGACCAGTTCCTCCACCTCCTCTCCGACCCCAATATGCTGCTCGTGCTGATGGTGCTGGCGGGCATGGGCCTGCTGTTCGAGTTCCTGCATCCAGGTGCCATCTTCCCGGGGATAGTGGGGGTGATCTGCCTGCTACTCACCCTCTACTCGATGGCGGTGATCCCGGTCAGGCCGGCCGGGGTGGGGCTGATCGTGTTCGCCTTGCTGCTCTTCGCGGCCGATGTCAAACTGGCCTCCCACGGTGTGCTCACTGTTGGCGGCATCGCCTCCTTCATTCTGGGGGCGCTGATGCTCACCGGCGGCGTCGCCTCCCGGGGACTGCAGCCGGCGTGGGTGGTGATCCTCACCCTGGTTGGGATGCTCGTGCTCTTCTTCGGGTTCCTGGTGCGCGCCGTCTACC
The DNA here is from genome assembly GCA_963716175.1 of uncultured Armatimonadota bacterium. Taxonomy (GTDB): domain Bacteria; phylum Armatimonadota; class Hebobacteria; order Hebobacterales; family Hebobacteraceae; genus MFD04408-11. The sequence goes on from OY970296.1 coordinate 1,015,547, forward strand.
GAGCCCGCAAGAGAAAGGTGCAGACCGGCGAGGAAGCGATGCTGGGAGAGAAGGGCCGCGCCCTGACCGCGCTCAACCCCAATGGCGAGATCTCCCTGGAAGGAGAGCTGTGGAAAGCTCGATCGCTCGAGGGCGACATCGCCGCGGGCGAGCAGATCGAGGTGGCCGGAGAGGATGGTCTGACCTTGCTCGTCCGCCGCAGCGGAGACCATCGCTCCGAGGCCGCGCAGGCCTAGCAGAGCCTTTCCCTCGCGCGACCATGACCCGGTCTTGGTCCGCCACGAGCATTTGCCCTCGGGGGAATCCCAATCAGATGCGGTGATCGGCAAAGGCAACTGATCCCCGGTAAGGCCACGAGCACAATCCCCAGCAGATGTGCGTGGCCGCGAACGCATCGGCCCGCCCTGGAGCTGCCTCCCGGAGGCGGCCCCAGGAACCGCATCTGTGTTGTGAGGGTGCAGCCTCCGCAGGAGGCCGCACCCTCGGATGCCGGTCGAGACGTCACCTCGGGAGCGCTGGGCGTCCTATCCAGAGCGGTGTGCCATCCGATCTCCGCAACTCGATCCGCTCATCGTGCCAGGTGATGACGCTCGCCAGCATGACCTGCTTCCCTTGCACCGTCACCACGGAGCCTGTCACGCTCACCTCATCTCCTGCCGTCGGTGTCAGGCGCAGTTGCCGCATGTACCAGGCCGGCGCCAGGTGGACCAGCAGCTCGCGCCCTTCCCGGGATCGCACCGCAATCCCGAGGCCCTGCCCTGACAGCTCCGTAGGCGTGATCCTCCCCACTCGAACTACCTGCCCGGTGATGGTCTCGATGGCACTCGGGTTGTAGAGCCGGCCGTAGCGCGAGCCAGGCCCCCATCCGCCCCAGTTCCGCCAGCCGCCGGCCCACGCCGGCACGCCCTCGTCGCTCCTCAGGCGAACCTTCTTGCCGCCACGCTCCACCACCGAGGCGATCAGCACATCCTGCTTCTGCCACTTCACCTCCGCGCCGCTCACGGTAACTTGCTCGCCCTGCTTGAGATTCGGGAGTTCATCGTGGATGAACCAAGCCGGCCCCAGGTGCACTTGCACCTGCTTGCTCTGAGGCGTCCTCAGGCGCAGCATCACTCCCGCGCCCGTCTCTTCGCCACCGGGCCAGATCTCCTCCACCGACTCGATCTGGCCAACCACCGTTCGCTTCTCACCGCTGTCCCACACCTCGCTGTAGCGCTGCCATGCGGCCGAGCTGCCCCCCAGCCCGAGAGGAGCGCCATCAGCTGTTCGGAGCGGATAGGTAGCGCCGCCCCAGATCACTTCCCGCGCGACGACCGCCTCCTGCCCTCGCTCCTGAATGGGCATGCCGATCACCTCGACGGTGTCGCCAGGGGCTGGCTTCAGTCCGAGTTCGGTCAGGAACCAGGGAGGCCCCAACAGCACCGTGCGCACCGCCCCGGTCTCGGCGCGCACTGTCATCGGACTACCCAGGGCTTGACCGCGCCCCGCCACAGGTGCCTCCACAACCGTCCCGCGAAACGTCACCTCCTTGGCCTTGTCCCAGGCCAATGCCACTCCGCCATGCCGGGCACCCCTTTGGCCTCTGTAGCCGGGCCCGCCTCGGCCCCGCATTCGGCCCGCTTGCGCAGCCGTCGGCAGTGCCAGCGCCGCCACCAGGATCACAATCGCCAGGTACCTGTTCCAGTTCATCTCTGCACCTCACGTTCCAGGCTGTTCCCGCCATGGGTGCAGCCTTACGGCCCACAGGCGAGGTGCCCTTGTGCGTTCGCGCCACACGCGCGGGCCCTCCATTGCCCCAGGTTGGCCCGCGGGCCGCCGTGTTCGCCGGACTGATGCCTGCAGCTGGGGTCATCGCCTGCACGCGGCCCGAGTGATCGGTAGGCAGTCTCCCATGCCTGCCCCGGTGCATTGCGCGTTCTTCTAACATCCATCGCTGCCTATCCGGACAGCGACAGCAACCAGCGGGTTGATCCACCTCGGGCACACCTTCTATCATCACCCAAGACACCTATGGAGGAAGACCGATGAGGAAGGCTGCGATTGCCCTGCTGACCATCGCCGTGGCCAGCCTGGCTGCGATCGCGTATGCCCAGGCCACTCGCCGGGCAGTGACCGATGACCCCACCGCGGGCGTGGCATCGGGGGTGGTTCACAACGGCCATCTGCTGGTGCTCCGCGACAACGTCATCAGCATCTATCGGCTCGACGACCTGCCTCGCCTGGCCCTGGTCAACGCGGTCGAGATCCCTACGTCCATGGAGACGGCCAGGCAGATGATGGGCAGGCTGGGCACGAGTGGGAGCCAGACCGCCGAAGCGTCCGAGCCAGGAAAGCCCGCCGCGATCGAGATGGGGCGGAAGGCCTATCTCGGCCAGAGCTGCTCTGACTGCCACCGCATCGGCGGCAGGGGTGGCATGGTCGGGCCGGACCTCAGTGATGAGGGTACGCGCCACAACGCCGAGTGGATCAGGAAGAAGATCACCGACCCCAGGGCTTCGGATGCCAACAGCATGATGCCGGCTTACCACCTGCCCGAGGGCGAGCTGGGCGCGCTCGCCGAGTACCTGGCGTCGCTTCACTGAATCGCGGGTTACAGGTCCTGGCGCGCATGCACTACCCATTCTGGTACATCCCGGGGTTGATGTCGCCCATGCTGATTGCCATCATCGCGACGCTCCACGTATTCGTCGCGATGTTCGCGGTGGGCGGCGGGCTCGTGATGGCCCTGGGCACGCACGCCGGCCATCGCGATCACGACCAGCAGCTCATCGCCTACTTCGGCTCCTTCGCCTGGTTCTTCGTGCTGATCACAGTGGTCTTTGGGGCGATCACCGGAGTGGGGGTGTGGTGGACGATCGGACTCGCTTCTCCCCTGGCGACCGAGGAGCTGATTCACATCTTCGTGTTCGTGTGGGCGATGGAGTACGCAACCTTCCTGGTCGAGATCGTGTCCGCGTTCGTGTTCTTCCACGGCTGGAGGCGGCTCGATGCGCGGACCCACCAGGCGGCGCTGTGGAGCTACGCGGGGTCGGCCTGGCTGAGCCTGGTGCTGATCACGGGCATCACCGCGTTCATGCTCCACTCCGGCAACTGGCTGCCAGGGCAAGGGCTGTGGCGCGCCTTCTGGAATCCGCAGGCGATTCCTCAGATCGTGGCGCGGACCGGCAGCTCGCTGCTGCTCGCCGCCCTCTTCATCTTCCTGCACGCGGCCTTCAGGCTCCCCGGACAAGACGGCCTGCGCGCCAGCATCGCCCAGCACGCCGCGCGCTGGGCCATGCTCGGCGGGTTGCTCGTGATCGTCGGCGGGATCGCCTGGTTCACCTTCTCTCCCCCCAGCGCGCGGGCGGCCTTGGAGGCCGCGGCCACCTTGAACCTGCTCATTGTGCTGCTCTTCGCGCTCACCGCGACTGTGGTCGTGATGCTCTACGTCGGGCCCTACCGGCATCCCGGCTGGGTCAACCCCGGGTTCGCCATCCTGTTCTTCGCCATGGGCTTTGCCGCCACCAGCACCGGCGAGTTCGTGCGGGAGGCCGTGCGCAAGCCCTACGTGGTGTACGGCAGCATCCTGGGGAATGGCATTCGCGCGTCGGAGGTGCCTCGGGCGCGTGCCGAGGGGCTGCTGAACGTGGGCCTCTGGCCGCGGCTGTGGATGTCGGATCACCACCCCGATGTCATGGCTCCGGGAGGCCGCGTGGATGAGCCCCGGCTGATGCTCCAGCCCCAGGAGCAACGCCAGCAGATCGGCAGAGTCGTCTTCCTCTACCACTGCAACGATTGCCATGCGGTGCGAGGCTACTCTGCCATTAGCCAGCTCACTCGGGGCAAGACGCGCGGCATGATGATGGACATCATGCTTCAGCTCAACCGGGCGGACTTCTTCATGCCGCCATTCTCGGGGCGGCCGGAGGAAGCGGAGGTGCTGCTCGACTACCTCGCCACCGTCATGGAGCCTTACCCGCCAGGGCTGGTGGAGGCGAGTGGAGAGAAGTCACGGTGATCCCACTCGCTCCGCAAAGCCCACATGGCTATCCTGCTCCCTTCTGGCTGCTGGAGGCGCTCAAGGTCTTCGGGTTCACGCTGCACGCGACCGTGATGCACCTGTGGTACGCTGGCATGCCCCTCGCCTTCCTGCTCTGGCTGGCCGGCGGCGCCCGCGGCCGCCTTCTCGCCGGCCGGCTGGCCAGAGTCATGCCCTTCGCCATCGCGCTGGGCGTGAACTTCGGGATCATCCCGCTGCTCTTCACCCAGGTGGTTAACTACCAGTTCTTCTACCCCGCCGGCATCCTCATCGCCTGGCCCTGGCTCAGCGTGATCCCCTTACTGATCGTGGCCTACTATGCCGTGTACCTGCAGGCCCAGGGCAGGCGGCCTGTCCTAGTGGTCGCCGCCGCTGGTGTCAGCGCTCTCCTGCTGGTGATCATCGGCTTCTTCTTTGCCAACAACTTCAGCCTGATGACCAACCCGGAGCGATGGCTGGTCATATTCCGGCGAACCGCCATCGCCGGAGCCCCCTCCGGGCTCGCCCTCAATGTTGGCGACCCCACCCTGGCGCCGCGCTGGCTGATGATGTTCGGCCTCGCCATCACCACCACCGCCGCATTCATCGCCCTCGACACCGTTCTCTTCGCACGCCCGGGCCGACCGGACTACGCGATCTGGACGCGCCGCTTCGTCCTCGGCCTCTACACCATCGGCCTGCTCTGGTTCGCCGCGGCCGGCTCCTGGTACGTATTCGGCACCTTCTCGCATCTGATGCATCAGGCCATGCTGGCCAACCGGGCAGTGACCGCCCTGATGGTGTTGACGGCCATCGCCCCGGGGCTTCCTTGGCTGCTCATCCTCCTGTGGCAGCGCTTCGCCTCAGCTCTCCTGGTCGGCGCCGCCGCCATCGCCCAGTTCGGGGTGCTCGGGATCAACGCCATCTCCCGCCAATGGGTGCAGAACATGGAGATGCGGCCCTACGCCGATCTTGCGGCGGTGCCGGTGCACATGCAGTGGGGCGGGCTGATCCTGTTTCTCCTGATGTTCGCGATCGCGGTCGTGCTGTGCATCTGGCTAGCGCACAGGCTGCGGGCCGCCCTGATCGCACAGGCGACGCAGGCAGTGCCGTGACGGCTTAGGCCGGGTGTCCCGGGAAATAGTAGGAACTCGACGGCGGCGAGACCCCGCGGGGCGGTGACTATGATCAACCTCGAAGGCGTTGGGGGCGACATGGCAGAGGCGGAGCTTGGCAGGAGACAGCGCGCTGCCGAAGTCGTGGTCTTCCTGGCGCTGATCATCTCGTCTGTGGTGTTCTCCTTCTTCGCCATTCCCCAGGAGCGGATCAGCTTCCGCCTGGTCGCCGCCTCCGTCATCCTGCGGGACGTGGCCCTGGTCGGCCTGGTCCTTTTCTTCGTCTGGCGCAACGGCGAGGCCCTCTCTCACATCGGCTGGCGCCTGCGGGCCTGGCGGAAGGAAGCCGGCATCGGGGTTCTGCTGTTCCCGGTGTTGTTTGCCGGCGCCGGCCTGCTGGAGGCAGGGCTGAAGCGCATAGGACTCTCGGTCCCGCTCAAGCCGCCCTCGTTCCTGGTCTACCACCGGCCCGCCGACGTGTTCCTCGCCCTGGCATTAGTGGTAGTCGTGGCCATCTCCGAGGAGACCATATTCCGCGGCTACCTGATACTGCGCCTGGGCGAGGCCACCCGAAGCGTCTCTCAGGCGATCATTCTGTCCGCCATCGTCTTCTCGCTCGGCCATGGATATGAAGGCACGGCCGGCGTCGTCACCGTGGGGATGATGGGCGCCGTCTTCGGATGGATCTACGTGTGGAGGCGCAGCCTGGTGGCGCCCATTGTCCTGCATTTCCTCCAGGACTTCGTTGGCATCGTCGCCGTGCCGCTGGTGAGAATGCTGCATGGGCCGGGATAGCGGTCGGCAGACACCTCGCAGTCCCGCTGCCAACCAAGGGATCAGCCCCTCGCCTCTCGGCCTTGGATGGCCGCAGCAGGAGGTACTGCAGATTGTCTGGAAGTCTGTCCGCGCTTTCCTGAACGCGGGGCTAGCGGGTTCTCCCCAACGAGCTGATGCCGCGATCCCTCAGGCCGTTGAGGAGCCCAGCGTCTATTGCTTCGATATGCGAACCTCATCAGGTCACCGCATCCAGGGCGAGACGGCGATTTCATGAGTGTGCTCGAGCTGACTGGAGCGATCTGGATTGGCGCGCTGGTGGCGGGTTTTCTCGGGTCCCTCACTGGGCTGGGCGGTGGGGTGGTCATTGTGCCCTTGCTCACCCTCGGATTCGGGGCCGATATCCGCTATGCCATCGGTGCCTCGCTGATCTCGGTCATCGCCACCTCCTCCGGGGCCGCGATCGCCTACGTGAGAGAAGGCTTTACCAACATCCGGGTCGGCATGCTGCTTGAGATCGCGACCACTCTGGGCGCCAGCTTAGGAGCGCTGCTGGCAACCGTCGTGGCCCCACGGGTCATCGCCGTGGTGTTCGGGCTGGTGCTGCTCTGCTCCGTCTACCGGTCTGGGAGGGAGCGGGCCCCAAGCGGGCATCAGCCTCCGGACCCGCTGGCGGCGCGGCTGCGGTTGCATGGCACCTACCCGGGGCCCGAAGGCCTGCGCAGCTACCAGGTCCGGCGGGTGCCGCTGGGATTCGGCCTGATGGCCATTGCCGGAGCGCTCTCCGGGCTGCTGGGCATCGGCTCCGGGGCCATGAAGGTGTTGGCCATGGATCAGGCCATGGGCATCCCCTTCAAGGTCTCCACCACCACCAGCAACTTCATGATCGGAGTCACCGCCGCCGCCAGCGCCGGTATCTACCTGAATCGAGGGTACATAGACCCGGGGCTAGCCTGGCCCACCATGCTCGGCGTGCTCGTAGGTTCCCTGCTCGGTGCCCGGATGCTGGGCGAGGCAAAGACGAGAGTGCTCCGGGTGGTCTTCACTGTGGTTGTCTTCGCACTGGGCCTGGAGATGATCTACGACGGCCTGAGTGGGAGGATCTAGCATGCGGCGAGTGCGCGTCGCTTGGACCGATGATCAGATGCAAGCCATCATCAGCGCGCTGCTGCGTGCCGGTGTCACCGCGACCTCGTTCGTCGTGCTGGCAGGGGGCATCTACTATCTGGCACTCCATGGCGGGGAACACCTGGACTACCGAGCATTCCATGGGCAGCCCGCCGCGCTGCGTACCATACCCGGCATCGTCGCCTTCGCGCTGTCTTCCCACAGCCGCGGCATCATCGAACTCGGACTAGTGATGCTGGTGATGACTCCCATCGCCCGCGTCCTCATCTCCGTGGTAGGCTTCGCCCGGCAGCGTGACTACCTCTACGTAGGCGCGACGCTTCTGGTGCTGGCCATCCTTCTCCACAACCTGCTCGTGGGAACCCTCTAGCGCTGCCGCCTTGGCGGTGACCAGATACCAGCGTTGGCTGTCGCCCAAGTTCGTCATCGGTGAGAGTTATGGCACGACCAGAGCTGCCGCCCTCGCCAGCCATTTGCAGCGGGCCACTGGCCTGGACCTCGTCGGCGTGATCCTGCTTTCCTCCGCGCTCGACTTCCAGACCTTCTCACCCGGTGAGGGCAACGATCTCCCCTACGCGCTGGCCCTGCCCAGCTTCACCGCGGCGGCCTGGTACCACAAGAAGCTAGCCGCTGATCCGGCCCAGGCGCTGACCGAAGTGGAGCACTGGGCATTGACGGAATACACGACCGCACTGGCGCAGGGTGACGTTCTCGCGAGCGCGGAACGCGACCACATCATCGCGCGGATGGCGGAGTTCACCGGGCTATCTGCGAACTACCTCCAGACCAGCCGCCTGCGGGTCCGCCCCCCTCGGTTCGCCAAGGAGCTACTGCGGGGCGAGGACCGCACGCTCGGCCTGCTAGACAGCCGCGTTAAGGGAGTGGACGTCTCGCCCCGCGGCGAGTTCCCCGAGTACGACCCGGCCATGTTCCTGGTCACCGGCCCGTACGTCGCTACCTTCAATGACTACGTGCGCCGCGACCTGAAGTATGAAACGACGCTGCGGTACGAGTTCCTCTCTCAGGAGGTGCACGATTCCTGGAGCTATGCTCCCGGCGGGCAGGGCTACCTATATGTGGGCGACAGGCTGGCCGAGGCGATGTCCAGAGACACCCGGCTGCAGGTCTTTGCAGGAGCCGGCTGCTACGACTTGACCACGCCTTACCTCTCTCAGAAGTACACCCTCGACCACCTTGAGCTGGACCCCAGCCTGCGCGGCCATCTCACCTTTAAGGTGTACCAGTCCGGTCACCAGATCTACACCGACATTCCGTCATTGAGAGCACTGAAGTCAGACCTGGCGGCCTTTGTGAGAAGCGCTCGCGCACCTGCCTCGTCACCACCCGCGAAGGGAAAACCGGGGGCTCGCCCCTGAGAGTGCTCCCGCTCAACTTGCGATCTCTGCTCTTGCGCGTCGGCCGGCCAAGAGCACTGGCCCGGCGTCGGGGACGGACGCCGGGCCAGTTATGGCGCGGGAGGGAGTTGCGCCGTTCAGTCATCGCCCGCGGCTAAGGGCAGGTGGCGGCCGTATGCTGCCCTGGCACCGCGGGATTCACATTGTCGGCCACCCCGGCGATGCTGGCGCCGCCCCAGAGGGCCGCGGCCAGCGCGGGAGCGTGAGGGTGCCGCGAGTGACCAAGTACCACAGTGGACATTACTGCCTGGACGTGCCGCACCGGCCGAGCGCATAGCCCACGGGGTTTCGGAGAGCGCCCGTCTGACCGGTGCAGTGTCCGCAATTCCGCCTCCTTTCAGGGGCTGCCCCCCTTGGCTCGTCCAGGGCTCGCCCCACAAAGCAAACAGGCTGCCGTAGCTGTCACGCTCACCCGAGCCTTCTCGACTCGGCGCGAGCTTGGCCTCTTCGGCAGCCTGGTGATCTCGTCCGCCGTACCGTCCGCCGACAGGGCGGAACCACGGCGGGCTTTGGACCCAGAAGCTTTGCGCCTACGCCGTCGGCGCTGCTACCTGCTGGCAACGCTCCCGGCGCTGTTTCGCTGTTCGGTTGTCAACCACCATCTGCTTCATTCCACAGAACCCGCCGATTTCTGAGAAGAGGTTCATCCCATGTGTGCCGGCAGCCTCCCGAGGCGCGTAGCGGCCGCCGCGCCCGGCACACGAGCGCGATCTTCGGCGGGCATGCGGCTCGGCCGCGACGATCTTGTTTCCGGAACAGGCATGTGGGCACAGACAGAGAATCCAGTCTCGCTATCTGGTGAGAGGCGGGTGAGGTGCAGATGAGGAGCGCAAGCTTGACCCCTGCGGAGGTAGCGCGACGCTGCCGGTACGACTGCGACAGCCGGTGCTGTCGCTACATCACGGTCGTGCTGCCAGCTCCCAGGCGCAAGGCGGACTTCGATGAGCTGAGCTGGTTTCTCGCCCACAAGGACATCAGCGTCTACGTGGAGGAGCGACGTTGGCACCTCGAGGTGCGCACCCCCTGCAAGTACCTCAACGATGCCAACCTATGCACCATCTACGAGAGGCGCCCAGACATCTGCCGGGAGTACGACCTCGAGGACTGCGAGTTCCCAGCTCGGCCCAGGCACTCCCTCCACTTCGACACCAAGGAGGAGTTCGATGCCTGGATGACCGAGCGCAAGGGGGAAAAGAGGCGCAGAGCGCCAGGCCGCAGCGCACAGCCGACCCGTGGCAGCCCTTGAGGTGACGCACACCCCTCGAATGCACCAGACCCATCGCCACGCACTTGGCGGAGCAATGTATGAGAAAGATGATAAGAGCCGCAAGCACCAGTCTCTCGGGGGATTCTACAGGTCCGCCATCAGACGGGAAATGGCATCAGGACAGCCCCAGTGCCTATTGAGCGGCTTCCTGGCTCCACGGGCCGGCACTGGCAAGCGGCACAGGCGAACGGTTGGGGCACTGGGGCAATCGCGGGTTCACAGCCCCCGGCGGGATTTGCCCGCTCTTGACTTCTCAGCTGCCGCCCAGATGCATTCGCCTGACCGCATGTGGTCAGGGCAGTGGATCACGTCGTGGTCAGCAGAAACGCCATGTTGCGAGCGCGTAGGCAGAGAGCCCTGGCTCAGCTGGTAGGGTATACGGCAGACGCTAGGATGAACTAGCCCCAATCCCCTGGCGCTGTCATCAGGCCCGCGTGACCGGTGCATGTGGCACCGTGATGCCTCCCCGTCCGTCGACCGCCGGCAAATGCCCAGCACGCGCAGATCCGGCCTAGGTCCATGGGAACCAGGGTGCGCGGATGTGCCAGATGATGGCGGCCAGAGTCCAGCTCACGGCGGTGGTAAACTCGCCGAAGATCATCCCGAGGAACATGGGCCGCAGGCGGGCGTAGAGGCCCATGCCGCCGTAGCGGACAACGAGCGATTTGATGACCCACGCGACGAACATGGGGAACCAGAAGGTCAGGACACCCCATGACGTCGAGAGCGCGTATCCCAGAGGCAGAAACGGCCAGCCAGCGAACCGCACGCGCATGAAGCCAAGCCACGCCGTGATCACCGCGCCAGCGATGAAGCAGACGAGCGAGCCCGGTGTGTAGACCTGCTCTCCCTGCAAGTGAGCGCTGTTCTCCTGGAAGAACTGGAGGGCGTTCTGGCGCTCGAAATGGCTCCACAGAGTCAGCGCACCGCGGTGGTAGATGATGGGCATCTGGATCGCCGCCGACATCGGAATGGTCAGGACAACCGCGGCCACGAACGACACCAGGACGACCCGTCGCGACAGCCCCATCAGGTCCCCGATCTTCTGGCTGTCTAACAGGGTCGGCAAGAGCCCGCCGCGCAGGTCGCGTGTGAAGAAGGAATCGAAGAACCCGACTGTTGTGAGGTTGTGTGGGCCCAGCAATCGGGGAGCGATCACGAGGCTGCTGATATCGATGGGCGTGAAGCAGCCTTCCGTCATAGGCAGACCGCCTTCGGCGGTGGCCCGCGCCATCACCACCGCCTCGACGAACACGTACACCAGCACGCAGAAGGCCGCGAACGCGATCGTCATGCCGGCGAAGTGAAGCCATGTGACCGCTGCCACGAGAGCAGCAAGCAGGAGCCAAACCGCAGCTCGGTAGGGCATCAGTTCGCCCTCTCCCGCCGGGGCCTCCCGGCTGATCGCTCTCTTCAGCACGAGTCTGACGTGACGAACGGCCATCACGATCATGAAGGCGACGAGCACGAAGAAGGCCCCATCGGTCTGATAGCCGACATACCCGTTCGCCCCGACGTGCATACCCCGGATCGGAGGCAGCGCCAGCCATAACGTGACCACCTCCTCGAGTTTCCCGAGGAGGTGGAAGAACCAGAAGCTCAAGAGCAACTCGCGCGGGAGCAGGTAGAAGAACCCCAGGGCACCGGGTGAGACCGAGACCAGCCAGGTGCTCAGGTCCGACAACGGCGGCGGGAGGCGTCCGGAGATGTCCAGATAGACGGTGATCTCCGGCACCTCCGGCCTCAGGTTGTGGATGCCATTCACGCTGAAGAGCAACGCCGGGATCGCGAATCCGATCCACATGAGCGGGTCGCGGAAGAAGCGCTGGCCCGCTCGTCCCCGCATCATCTCGACGGGGAGCTGAACCAGGGGGAAGGAGACCTTCTCGTTATCGCTCCACTGCCGCCGCAGGATGGTCGCGAGCGAGAGGAAGGCGACGACGAAGAAGCCGTACAGCATCAGACAGAAGCCAAGGGGCCTGATCCAGAGCCGCCAGGGGATTCGCTCGCCCTCGCGCAAGCCCTCGTAGAACGCTGCTGAGACGAACTGGGCCGGTCCGCCCGCCGGGTCCCAGGGCACCATCCACGGTCGCACGTTGGGGAAGTAGAGCTGCTCCCATCGGTTCCCGGGGTCGGCGAAGTAGTTCAGCCCGACCAGCGCCGGAAGCAGCCGCTCCATCAACCCGAACGAGCAGACCATGGTCGCGGTGACCATCATGATATACACGACGGCCATCTCATGCGGCCGCACGCTCAGCGAGGGTGCAAGTCGCCGGGTGATCTGGCTCATCACCAGAAGCACCAGAAGGCCCGCTACGGCCACTGGAGGAATGGCGAGGATGCCAAGCATTATCTGCCCGGTGACCAGTTCGGCCCAGGGGACAAGCCAGCAGATAGCGCAGATGGCAGCAGCGCCGATACTCAGCGCGCGGACTGGGATTCCGGCTTGGGTCGTCACTCGCGTGCTCTCACGTGTGGTCGCTCACCGCGGCGCAACGGCTGGGCGATCTCGGTCGGCACTTCCTCTCTTCCGCGCAGGCCTCCTTCCGCTGAGCAGGCCACCAGTCCAGCTTCCTCTAAGGAGCTTCGCCGAATGAAGTAACACGGCGAAGCTCAAGAAGCGGCCCAGACAGGCAGAGGGCGATGTTCGCACATTACTTCGTTGTGCGAACATCATTAGGGGCGAGCAGCCGCATGGTGGGTGCCGAAGACCTACCTCACCCATCAGGCCGACGATGGCAGGAACCACCTGGCACATTTCGCACCTGGCAGAGCATCGGCCTGAGAATCCGCCTGTCCCCAGTTCAACTCTTGGACCCGGCACCAAAGGATGAAAGGCGATGGCGGAGATGCCGTCGCCTTTGCCACGCAAGATGAGCGCGTCTACCTCTAAGCGTGGTTCGACCGGGTCAGTTCGGTGGAGGAAACTGACCTGGCATCGAAACTACGAGAACGTGGACGGGGTTCGGCGTTTCGATGGCGGGACGTTCTCCCAGTCCGCGTGAGGATCGAACTCCCTCTGTTTTCGTCGGCGGCCCCGTCCCCGCGCCCCGGTTTTACGGCCGCCAGCGAACTCCCATGTTCCCGCTCGCCGGCTTTCTCCGTGGCAGGTGGGCGTCGGCCCGCTATTCTGCCCCACGAGCGCGCAGGAGCCGGACAAGCGCGTCCTTCTCCGCCCTGATCCTGATGGCCAGCTGAAGGGGCGTCTCCCCGCGGCTGTTGGGCGCGTCGATATCCGCGTGTCCATCCAGGAGCGCCTGGATGACTGACGGGATACCTCCTGATGCCACCGCCACGTGGAGCGGCGTGTCTCCGCCTCTGTCGTTGTGCGCGTTGACAACCGCGCCGTGCTCGGCGAGCACCCTCACGCACTGCGCGATGTTCTGCACCGCCTGCTCTGTGATGGACGGGAGGGAGGGGTCACCCCGGGCCTCCGCTTCTCCCGCGGCAGCCGCGGCCACGTGGAGAGGTGTGTCGCCCCACACGTTCCGCGCGTTGGCGTCCGCCCCGCGTTCCAAGAGTGTCTGAAGAACATCCGGAAGCCCGCGTGCTGCGAGGTGCACGGGTGTGTCCCCGTTGGCATCGGCTGTATCCACGTTAGCTCCCGCAGCCAGCAGGACTTCCACCGTGCTCGCGATACGCTTGTAGACGCCGGGGTAGTGTGGCTGCGCCCGCGCCGCCGCGAGAGCGCAGAGGGCGCAGTGGAGGGGGGTGCGTCCGGCCTTGTTGCGCGCGTTCACCTCCGCCCCCCGGCGCAGGAGGGCCTTGGCCGTGGCGCCGGGGACGCTGTCCGGCGGCCAGGCTGGGGACTGCCGCACATCGAGGTCGCCCAGGCCGATCGGCTGCGTCGACCGATTGCCCCCCACGGAGATATTGCGGTAGAGAGTAGGCACAGAGGCACCGTGGGGTATCCAGGGGGCTCCCTTCGCCACCATGTGAAGCGGCGTATCCCCGTCGACAGTGGTATCGTGGACGCTGGCACCGTGATCCAAGAGGCGATCTGTAAGGTCACGGAGGTCATTCCGAGCGGCAAGGTGGAGCGGTGTCTCGTCGCGCCAGTTTCGGACCCGCGGGTCCGCCCCCTTCTCCAGCAGCACGAAGGCCCACTCGATGCACCCGAGGGCGACGGCGGTGTGAAGCAAGGTATCACCCTCGTTGTTGCGGACCTCCAGGTCAGGCCTAGCCTCGAGTAGTAGAGCGGCGGCCGCCAGCCCCGTCTTGCCACTTGCACCAAGATGGAGCGGCGTATTGCCGTCTCGGTCACGCGCCCGGGATCGGCCCCGTAGCGCAGCAACATCCGGGTCAGGTCGAGACAGAAGGACTTCCCTTTGCGGCTGGCAAGCGCCGTGTAGTGCAGCGGTGTCCAGCCCTGGCGGTCCCTCGCGTTCACATCAGCGCCCGAGTCCAGCAGTGTCGTGGCCGCCTCCAGCCAGGCCATGACAGCGGTGACGTGAAGGGGGGTGCGGCCCGCGTCGTCGCGTGCCTCCTTGTCCGCCCCCCGGTCTAGCAGTAGCTTCACCAGGTCCGGCTTCCCGGTGAGGTGTAGCAGGCTGGCGCCGGCCCAGTCCTTCGCACTGACGTCGGCGCCATGATCGAGGAGCATCCGCGCGACCTCGACGTGCCCGGGCGCCACGGCCAGCAACAGGGGACTGATGCCGTTGGCGCGGCCATTGACGTCGGCGCCGTGGTCCAGCAGCAGTGCCACCAGGTCGGCATGGCCATCCTCCGAGGCCTGGTCGAGGGCGGTGTAATCGCTGTGATGACTGCCGGCGCTGACCGGGTCGCGCGTGTGGTTCGTGGCGTCCACCAGGGCGCCCCTCTCCAGGAGCAGCTTCGCCACCGAAACGTGGGCGCCCACGGCCGCGTAGTAGAGCGGCTTCGAGCCGAAGTCGCGGTCCTCTGCGTCCACAGCTGCCCCGGCGTCCAGAAGGAGCTGGATGACGTCCGTATGGCCTGCTTGCGCCGCCAGGTGCAAAGGCGTGCGACCTTCACGGTCACGGACGTCGGCTGGCACGCCTGCGGCCAGCGCGGCGCGCACTGCCTCCGCGTCGCCTTGCTTCGCCGCCTCCAGGAGATCCGCGCGGCAAGCGCCCGACGTGAACAGGAGCACTACCGAGAGGAACGCGAACATACGGATTGCGGCCATGCCCCTACCCTCCTGTGGTGTGCGGGATGGTGTCACGCCATCATCCCGCGAGCGCCGGGCACTATTCCTGCCGTCCGCCTGCTGCGCCCGCTGGCCTCGGCGCTTTCTCCTCGTCCGCAATCTCCTTCAGGGCCTCCTGAAGGTCCTCGTGATCTTCGGTCAGTTTCGAGAGTATGTCCTTCGCCTCCTGGATCCCCGCGCAGACCCGCAAGGTGACGCTGCTGCAGAACCGCCACTACCGCATGGGCCTGGCGACGCAGGGCATGGGGTACTGGTGCCCACCGCAGGTGGGGCCGTAGCCCAGGGGGTTCCACGAGATCCGTCTCCCGTGGTGCGCGTGCTCGCATGGGCGCGTGCGTTCCTGGACGCGGGCGGCGGGGGAGCGACCCGCTGCCGGAGGGTCTCCGCGCATCCCCGCCGAACCTCTGTCATTGGCCAGAGGTCTCTCGCTGAGCAGTCTATCACTCCGGCAGGATGACCGACTCCGGTACGGAGGGTACTGACATGGTTGCCGCTCTGGGTGTTCCAACACCGAGAGCCCTGCTGTTCCCGGGGAGGAAGCGCCACTCCGTTCGCGGTCGCATGGTCGCTCTCGCGCTTCCGTGTCTGCTCGTGTGGGCAGTCGCGGCATCTGCCGCGGACGCACCAGAGCCGTCGGCCGCGCAGTTGGGTGTGCTTGCGCCTGTCCAAGTTGAGGCTCAGGTGAACGTGCCCAAGGACGGGTTATGGCGCTCTCCGCACTCCACCTTCGTCTGCGCTGACACAGTCCGGGTCGTCCCAGAAAAGGGCCAGCCTCTGCAGGCGTGCGAGGGCGAACCGCAGCGCGGCCAGTTTCAGTGTCGCCCGGACGGGAGCATCAAGTTCGCCGCGGCGGACGCGGGGCGGAGGCTGGTGGTGCGCTACCAGTTTCGGCCTCGCCGCGCGGCTGTCCTGGACGCGGCCACGCCAACCGACTACCCCGATGTCGTCCCTCTGCTCGGCAAGGCCCTCACCGAGGAGCTCGGCAAACGCGGCTTCGTGGTCATATCCACGAAGGAGATAGCGGATGCCGCGGCCGCGGTAGCGCTGGGCGCCGCCTCCCCCCGCTCCATTCCGCCACCGGAGAAGCTGGTGGCACTGGCCCAGCGGGTGAACGCCGCCTACGTGGTCGTCCCCGGTGTAGCCGTCACGCACCACAGCACGCCAGGCAGCGTTGATCTCGGGATCCCGGTGCCTGAGAAGAAGCCCGAGCGCCACCCCAGGTCCCCTACCGAAGAAGAGCAGACTCTGTCGCTCCCGATCTCGCAGGATAGGCTCTACGGCGCGGTCCGCATCACTGTGGTGGACGGCGCTTCTGGCAGTGTGATCGCCGACGAGGCCACGTCGGGCTACCAGCGGGTGCGCCTGTACTGGTTCTCGCACGCGCGGCGCTCGCTGGTGCTAGACCTCGCCGCCCAGGCCGTGGCCGCCTGGCGTGAGCCATCGCCGTGATGGGCCGTGCGACGGATGTGGAGTAAGCGGCTGACGGGCGATCCCATAGGCCGCCTGGCCGACGACGCGATAGGAACACCCTGCCATGAGCGCGGTACACGGCCTAGGCGCATGGCATCGTGGCGGCGTCAAGTGGGGGTGGAAGGGCAGGCCCATCACCTGGGAGTGAGGAAGCCGCCTATGCGCGCGAGCGCGAAAGCTCGCTGCTCCGGATCATTGATGCGCCGTGCCATGCTCAGGGCATCTTCGGGCGATATCCAGGTCAGATTCGCGGCCAAGATCCCCATCGCCTCCTCGCGCCGGTCGCAAGGTGTTACTTGCTCCACGAGGGCGGTAGCCTTCTCGCGCTGCTGACGCGTCATCACCCCCAGTACCATCTCCAGCGCCCCCTGCCTCTGCTCCAGGCCTTCGATCGCGGCGGCCATTCGGAACGCCTCCTCGCCTCGTCCCACCTGCGCCAATGGTCCGAACATGGCCATCAAGAGCGAGATCCGCTCCGTCTCCGGCGCTTCGCGGGCGAGCCCCAGGGCCCGGTCCGGGTCTACTCGACAGAGGGCGGCAAGCACGCTCTGCCGCGCCTCGAATCGAGCCATGGCCCCCTTGATGGCATCCGCCATCGCCAGCGCTCTGTCCGCGTCAACACCGGCTAGCCCTGCGAGGACGCCGTAGGCCAATGCACCCTCTCGCAGCTCCTGGCCCACGATCGCTTGCGCAAGGTCGAGGCCCCGGAGCGGCTGTCCGTGCTGGGCGAACTCAATCGCGATCATCTGGAGGGCCTCGTCATGCGCGGCGGCGGACTCAACCTCCGCCAGCATCTCCAGAGCACGCTCCGGGGACTCGGAAGCTAGAGCTGTGAGCACTTCCGCCAGCGCGCTGTCGCGAAGCGCTTTGTCCTGGATCGCCTTCGCTGCCACGAGCCGCTTCTCCGTATCCCCCGCAGTCCAGCCCCTTCTGGGGGCCATGATGGCCATAAGATCCAGCGCGGCATCTCGCTTCTGGGGGTCCCGGATCCGTTGAGCTGCCTGGTAGGCTCGGTCCATGTCCTCCTGGACAAGCACCTCAACGTTGCGTGACAGCTCATCGTCACTGCCGGTAAGGAAGGAGTCAGGGTCATCGGCGAACTTCGCGCGGGCTCTTATCAATTCCGCAATGCGTGCAAGATCCTCGCGCGAGCCATATTCCCTCTCGCATGCGGGCAACAGACGCAGGGCCAGCCTGGGATCTCGCGCGGAGGCCTGGTCGAGGATGAAGCCGACAATCCCCTTGTGTCCGCCTTCCACACCCATGCGCCGCATGACGGCTAGCGCCCCCTCCGGGTCCGGACCCGCCTGGGCCAGCACCAAGAGGTACACGGCCCAGTCTCGCCGCGGCAAATCGGGTATCTGCCTTGCCGCCCGGAGCGCCTCGATGAATGCCTGCTGCGCCAGCCTGGGATCCCGCTTGACATCCTGTTCAGCCGCGCGCAGCCCCGGGCACGCGAGCCCGATAAGCACCGCCACCGCACCCAGCAGCCAAATGTGTCTGCACATGGGGCACTCCCATCGGTCGGCCTGTGTGGCCTGGTGAAGTGGTCACTTCGCCCTGAGACCGCCGCAGCCTTGCTCTGACCCGGGCCAGCGCAGAATGACCCGCGGTTCTGACCACTATCCGCGGCCGGACCCCTTCAGTGACTCCCAGGCGAGGTGGTAGCCGAAGCCGGGGGTGCCTGGGGCCGTACGCACGAGCGTGGCGCCGGCCGGTGGCTGACTCACGCGTGCGCGCTACTTCGTGCTCTCGCGTCCCTTCGTCTGCCCGGAAGCCCCCGGCTTCTGCCGCTTCAGCACCACTGGCGCCTTGAACGCTCTATCCTCGCTCGCGTGCTCCAGCAGAAACGCGCGGAGCTGCTCCGGCGAGGCGGTCAGTGTCAGCGCGCCCTCTCTGTCCACGTGCGGAAGATTCAGCGGCTTCTCCCCGGCCTTCTCAGCCAGCCAGTCCGCATTCAACTCCGCGATCTTCAGCTCGTCGCCCGAAAGGTGGATCCGCGAGACGGTGTGAGTGGGCGCAAAGTGGAGGAAGAAGGAGAGGAGCACGAAATCGCCCTCCGAGCCATCACCGTCGGTCGTAGTGTCTCCGGGCTTCTCGCCGAGCGCCTGCGGGCAGATGTCCTCGGGGTAGAGGTCGAGGAAGCGATCCTCTCCCAGCTTGGCGAGCTGCACGCTGAATGTCGCCCAGCGATCCCCCTGGCTCATCTTCAGTTCATAGCTGGCGGCATCGTTCTCCGCCGCCTCCTCGCTCTTCTTGAACGCCCAGATAACGGGGGACTTCTCGGCCGCCTGCTCGCCCTTCTCCGGCTGTTGCTCCCACGACCCGATCAGCGCTGGCTCGAAGACGACGTCCCTCTCGGTGTAGAACGGCTGCAGAGAGTTGACGACGAAAACACAGCCACAGACGCAGACGACCATCGCGAGGAAAACGATAAGCAGCGCTGTACGCATGGTTCTGGTCCTTTGCCCTTAGGTGGCAGGTTCTACCTCCGGCCTGGATGCCAGCTGCACGGAGGGCACGAGTCAAGTGGGGCAACCGGGCCCGACGTCCGCTGCACGTTCTCGGATCTCTGCCCCCCGAACGATGCGCCCACACCCCAGATCGCGGTGTCGCCCGTGCAGGCCGGCGCGCACGCAAGGGACAGCAGAAGAATGGGTGCGATGAGCAGCCGAGCCTTCATCCGTCGGGCGTAGCATGCTATCTGGGCCGCCAAACCAGTGTCCCAAGGCTACTTTACAGCCACACAGATCCCTATGCCCTCCCCGGCCCAAGTGCAATCGATTCGATCCCAGGCCAACCCCGTCCACTCTACGACGACTGCTGTCAAGATGATAGGGAGTCTCGAGGCGGTGCTACGGGCGTGTCACCACTTCGGCAGGCCCGAGCTCGAAGACCAGCAGCTTGTGGGTGCCGAGGTCGAAGGTGGTACTCACTACACCTTCGCTCACCTGGGCGCACAGACTCTCTTCCGCCCCCGATGGGTAGTCTATCTGCCGCGCCCCTACCAAGCGCCTTCCTGCTGGGAGAGAGATGCGCAGGCCGATGCCCGATACGGGTCTGGGGACCATATGGTCTGGGCCGACGCCGCAGTAGTTGGTGGCGCGCACGATGATGCGATCATCGGAGCAGTAAGGCAGCAGCAGGACCTTGCGAGGAGCATCGGTCTGGAGAGGCTGTTGGATGCTGGCCTGCTGCAGCATTGCCAGCAGTTGCTGGCGCAGCGGTTCGCCCTGGGCCTGCTCCGGGTCCTGCTCGGCCGCGTCGCCCCTGTCCCTGCGCCCGCCCCGGCCGGGGCGGGCGAGCCGCACGTATTGGCCGCCCAGAAGTGGCCCCGCCAGCTGGCCAGCCAGTAGGGCTTCCCCGGTCTCCGGGGTGGGGGAGCCGTTCTCGTCCATGGTGGCGTTCTCGCCGAGGGCGAGGATCTTGCCGCCTCGCTGCACGAAGCCCTGTAGCTGGGAGGCTTCTGTCGCTCCGATGCATCTGGCTCCAGGGAGTATGAGCAGGTCAATGCCCTCCAGGGAGCCCAGGCTGTCTTCGGTCAAGACCTGGAAGGGGAGGTTGGATTCCAAGAGCATCATCGCTACCCCGAAGAACTCGGAGGCGAAGATATCCTCCTGGGCCGCCAGGTCCACCCGGTCAACGGTCTGCTGGGAGAAATAGAGGCCCAGCTTGCGCATCGGGCGCAGTGCGGGATGGTAGTAGAGTTCCTCGTGGGAGCGGATGTAGGAGAAGATCTCCCTGCGGGCGCCATAGTCGGCGGAGCCACTCATCCCGGGGGGCTTGTTCTCATAAAAGCAGCAGCCGTGGCTGATCTGGGTGGCGGCATTCAGCCGCTGCGCGTCCCCGCTGTCCCCGTAGGAGAGTATCCAGGTGGGATGGTCGCGGTCAACTCCCCGGTAGAAGGCGTAGACAGCATTGTCATACAGCCAGTTGTAGTAACGGGCGCGGCCGGAAGCACGCGCCGCCGAGCCATACTCGTGGGCCAGGTAGTCAGTCACCCTCTGCAGCCTGGTAGCTGCCTTAGCCTCGGCAGGCCCCTGCCAGTCGAAGCCGCCATAGTGCTCTACCCCGAATCTCAGCTTGGGCGACACCGACTGGGCGGCCTCCCTCAGGGTGCTCACGAACTCAGCCATCGTGTCCTGCCGCCAGCGGACCCAGGCTCTCCAGGCGGGGTCTTCCCAGTTCACCTTCCGGGGGGCCTCAAAGCCAGTTTCCGCTTTGAATTTCTCGAGAGAGAAGCGGTCGAAGCTCGCCCAATGGGGGCCTGAGCGGGCCCAATACATGACGAAGTGCGGAACATCGAACCAGATGCCGTCGGCCCCATCGGAGGCGATCCTCTTCACCAGCGCGATGGCCCGCTCCCTGACAAATGGGCTGGTGGGAGTTACCCAGGCATCCTCAGCGTCATTCTCCACCCAGAAGGCGGCCCGGCCGTAGCTGACTATTGGCTGGCCCCCGATACCCACCTGGACTGCTTCGGGGTGTTCGGTGAAGAAGGTCTGCTGACCCGGATCGAGCTTGCCGTCCCCGTCCTTGTCCGCGCCCGGGGTCTGGACTTCCAGAGGGGCGATGTAGATGACGATCTTCAGGTCCGGGTACTGCTTCCTCAGTTCCGCCAGGTCGGGATAGAGCACACCCGGGGGCACATCTACATCCGGCAGCCCATTGACGTGGAACAGCACCACGTTGACGCCGTCTCTCTGCACGGCTGGAAGGTCCTCGGTCCCTTCCGGGGTGGTGATGCGGGCGGCGCGCAGCCAGCTCACTCCGTCCCTGACAGCATTCTCCGCTCTCAGCCCGCAACAGGACAGGAACAGCGCGAGACCGGCAAACAGAAGTGTCTTCACCATGGACCCAATCCTTCTTCCCCCTGTCCTGGTTCTTCGCCCCGATGCCGGCCCAACCCTGCTCTGACGGGCTTTCGGCGGTATCGTGGACACTCCATTTCCCTGGAAAGCGAACCCACGTGGAAGCAACTGGGACCTCGGTCTGCCTGGAGCCCATTTCATAACCTACCTGCTGGCTGGCCGCACCACGCCCTCGCATGAAATGCGCCTGCCACGGCCTGACGTTGTGCAGTGCTGTTTCATAACCTCCCCTGGGAAGGTTATGAAACAGCTTCTAATGGCGTTCGCACAAAGAAGTAATGTGCGAACGCCGCTGTGGGCCCGTCTGAGCAGTTGCCCGAGCTTCGCCCCGTTACTTCCTTGGGCGAACCTCAGTAGTGATGAAGGCGGAGCTGTTCAGAGCGTGTCAGCGCCGCCGCGTTCGTCTTACGCGACGGAACCCCAGGCAGTGGCACCCAGCCGAGCGGGTAGCCCGAGTCGGAGGCGCCTGGCAGGGGACGGGCAGCGGGCTGTCGTATAGGACAAGAGGATGTTGGATTCGGTGGAGCGTTGGGACGCGGCCGTTCCTGGTCCTGGGTCGGCTGATCGATGGCAATCCCGGAGATGCGTCCCGTGACACACCTCTCGCCTCTGGTCGGCACCGCGGTACGAGAGGAGAGAAGGGAGGGCTGCAGGCGCTCCTATCGTGAGCATCGTGAATGTCGTTCACTTCTCGTTGAGGAGGAAACCAATGCTGAGACGACGGGGTTTCACACTGATCGAACTGCTGGTCGTGATCGCGATTATTGCGATCTTGGCCGCGATGCTGTTTCCTGTGTTCGCCCGAGCGCGAGAATCGGCTCGGAAGATTCAGTGTCTGTCGAATGTGAAGAACGTCGCCATGGCGATCCAGATGTACCTGACGGACTATGACCGGCTCATGCCCAACGAGACCAACCAGATGGCCATCACCTTCTTCAGCGGCGATGGCTCGACCGGCCCGGGGGGTGATAGTGACGGCATGTCGAGCAGCGGCGTATGCCTGGAGCGCGCCTACGACGCGAATCCATTCCTGCGTCCGGCCACGATCCTGGAGGAGTACGTGAAGAACCGGGACGTCTACAGGTGCCCGAGCGCCAAGAACCCAAGCTACGCGAGCTGGATCGTCCCGAACTACGGCCCTGGAGGCTACCTCGGCTACCTGATCGCGACGAATGGGCAGTGGGGCCGGGCCAATTCGGACTACGGCCCCTGCAACATCGCCTGGCCGCCCGGCTGGGGCGGAACAGTGACCGACTCCATGATCCAGCAGGCTGGGGGCAGCGCCGATACTGGAGCCGTTGAGTTCGGCGCCAACATCAACGTCAACCAGTGGAACGCCGGCACGAAGACGAGCCAGATCGATGATCCGAGCTGGTATGTGGCCTGCGGCGACAGCGGCGGCCGCATCGACCGAATGGATCCGGCACTGCTGGCCTATCCTGACGTCTGCATCCTGGCCTGCGCCAGCCCAGTCTGCTGGCAAGCGGACTGGGTGAACTGTTCCTGGACCCAGTCCTGCGGCGCGCACATTGAGCTCAAGCAAGACAAGGAGGCGTTGAAGCAGTTCGCGCGTCACCTTGGCGGCAGCAACATCGGCTTCATGGACGGTCATGCCGGGTGGATGCCCGCCCAGGCCATTCTGAATGCATCACCGAGATTCGCGTGCGGCTGCTGGGGAGGCGGGCTTGTACAGCGCCAACTCAAGGGGTTCAGCGACCTCGGCTTTCCCACTTCTGCGGCCGGCACGTCAGGCCATCCCGAGGGATCCTGGCCGGGCTGCAGCGATCAGATTCCGCTCTACTGAGTCGTTCAGCCTAGAGCGCATTTCATAACCTACCTGCTGGCTGGCCACACCATGCCCTCGCATGAAATGCGCCTGCCACTGCCTGACGTTGTGCAGTGCTGTTTCATAACCTCCTCTGGGAAGGTTATGAAACAGCTTCTAGGGATCTGACAGCAATCGGCGGCTGGTGGGGTGTCGATGACACTCCGCCGGCTTCCGCCTGTCACCGGAGTGGCACCCCGTGCCCATGTCAGGGGCCCCCTGGAGCCGGCCTGACATCACGCCGCCAATCGGAATGCTGTGAGCCGTGCGTCCGAGAGGAGCAGCGGCCCGACGGTGCGCGACAGAGCCCCGAACAGTAACTCCCGGCCGAGCGGGTAGCCGGAGTCGGGGGTGCTCGGGGCCGGCGCGGCCGGGTGCCCGCTCAGGCATAACTGATAGGCAGAGGAGACGCTCGGCGCACGACGAAGGCCGGTCTTGGGTGCCTGCAGTTCGTGGCAAGAAGGAACAGGAATGGCCTGGCGCCGCCGCGCGCTCGCGGTCCTGATCGTCTGTCTGCTGTTGTCTACCAGCGCTTTCGGAGGCGCCGAAAGGAGAAGCACTGTGCCCGCTCAGTCACCTCGGCCCATTACGCTGTATGTCGCTGCCGACGGCGATGACGGGTGGTCCGGTAGGCGGCGAAGCGCGAATGCCGAGAGGAGCGACGGCCCCTTCGCCACCATCACCCGCGCCCGCGATGCGATCCGAGTCCTGCCCGCGGCAGTTCGCCGTGCGCGGCGCATCATCATCTCCATTCGCGGTGGCGTCTATCGCCTCTCGGAGCCTCTCGTGTTCACCCCCCAGGATTCCGGCACGATGGCACATCCCGTCACTTACCAGGCCTCCCGCGGCGAGACGCCGGTGTGGAGCGGCGGCCGCCGCATCGCCGGCTGGACCAAGACCGAAGGCGGCCTGTGGAAGGCGCACGTGCCAGCGGCGGCAAAGGGAGAGTGGCAGTTCGGTCAGCTCTTCGTGAACGGCCGCCGCGCGCAGCGCGCGAGGATGCCGAACCCGGGCAGCTTCTTCCTGGTGGAGGGGAAGATCTCCTCGACCGGCCCGGCGACCTTCCGATATCGCGGCTCCGATATCAACCCGGCATGGGCGCAGCGGGGAGACGTGGAGGTGATCCCCCTACTGACCTGGACGGCGAGCCGGCTGAAGATCAGGTCCGTTGACCCCACGACAAAGACGGTAACGCTGTCCGGTCCGGTGCTGCAGTGGGGTGCGGAGTGGGAAAGCGACCCGCGCTATTGGGTCGAGAACACGCGCGACGCACTGGACCAACCCGGCGAGTGGTACTTGGAAAGGCGGAGCGGGGACATCTACTATCTGCCGCGGCCAGGCGAGGACATGGCGGCCGCGGAAGTGATCGCTTCGACGCTGGTTCAGCTCGTGCGCTTCGAGGGCGATCCGGCGCAGGGCGAGTTCGTCCATGATATCGCCATCCGGGGCTTGACGTTCGCGCATACGGACTGGACGCTCCCCGCGGACGGCTACACCGAGACCCAGGCCGCCGTCGGCATCCCAGCAGCGCTGGAGGCGAACGGCGCCAACCGGGTCACCATCCAGCGCTGCCAGTTCACGCATCTCGGCGGCTATGCGCTCGCCTTCGCTCGCGGCTGCCATGACATCTCCATCGACCACAATCAGATCGCCGACATCGGCGCGGGCGGGATCAAGATCGGCGAGACCGAGATTCGGCAGGAGGCGGCCGACCAGACGCGCGGGGTGGCCGTCACCAACAACCACATCCACGATATCGGCATCGTTTACCCGGCGGCCGTCGGCATCTGGGTGGGGCAGAGCGCAGGCAATCGCCTCGCCCACAACCGCATCCACGACACCTACTACTCGGCCATGTCCGTCGGTTGGACCTGGGGCTATGGCCCGACGAACGCTCGCGACAACGTCATCGAGTACAACCTGGCGCACGACATCGGCCGAGGAATGCTCAGCGACATGGGCGCCATCTACACGCTCGGCGTCCAGCCCGGCACCGTGATCCGCCACAACCTCTTCCACGACATCCGCTGCCAGCCCGGGGGCTACGGCGGCTGGGGCATCTACCTGGATGAAGGGAGCACCAGCATCCTGGCGGAGGACAACGTAGTCTACAACACCGCGACCGGTGGTTTCCACCAGCATTACGGGAAAGAGAACACAGTCCGCAACAACATCTTCGCCTTCTCCGCCCGCGGCCAGCTCCAGCGCACCCGTCCTGAGCCGCACCTCAGTTTCACCTTCGCGCGCAACATCGTCTACTGGACCAACGGATCGCTGCTCGACGGCAACTGGCTGGAGGGGCAGGTGAGCCTAGACCGCAACTTGTACTTCAACGCCGCGGGTCATCCGATCACCTTCGCTGGCAAATCGCTCGCCGAGTGGCAGGCCGCCGGCCGCGATGTGCATTCCCTGATCGCCGACCCGCGCTTCGTGAACCCTCAGCGGCACAACTTCGCGCTCAAGCCGGATTCCCCTGCCCTCCGGCTCGGCTTCCGCCCCATCGACCTGCGGGGCGTTGGGCCCCAGTAGCCCGGGCCCCGGTGGCGACGAGACATACTGTCGTTGCCAGGGCCCGTGGAGCCGGCCTGACATCACGCCGCCAACCGGAATGCGGTGACCCGCGTGTCTGGGAAGAGCCGTCTGCGATGAGTGGCGACGAAACCCCGAGCAGCGACTCCAAGCCGAAGGGGTGAATAGAGTCGGGAAGCACCCGGAGGTCTTGCCTGGGCTGCACTGTTGTCGAGAGCAACAGCTTTGCTGGATGCCCCCGGAATGCCATGACGGACCGAGAAGGGACCACAGTAGCAGCGACGTGCGACTGTTAGCGTTGGCCGGCATTGTCGGCGCTCCCGCGCTGCCCCGCCCTGCCTGGGAGTATGAACGGGTTGAGCCGCGAGGAGTCGCAGGGCGCGGTTCCCTTCCGCGGTCAGCCGGTGGGGGTGCGAGCTACCGCTACCGATGGTCTGGTGGAGGTGCTCTTCTGCCATCAGGTGGTCAAACGCCTGAACCTAATGGTGTTCGCACAACGAAGGAATGTGCGAACATCGCCCTGTGTCTGTCTGGGCCGCTTCCTGAGCTTCGCCATGTTACTTCATTCGGCGAAGCTCTTTAGCGGAGTGCCGGAAGGCGGAGTAGAAGCGTTACCTATGTATTCGGCACATCCGTTACCCATGTAGCCGGTCCGCACAGGAGTCACTGGCCGGGGTCTAGTCGCTCATGCGTCCGCTATGGCATAGCAGCCGCGCCACGGCGGCGATCACCGGCAAGCCCGCCCAGTCCAACCCCCGACCGACCTCATCCTCCATCCGCAGTGCTCTCCCGGACTGGGGTCGTGCGCGCAGGTACAGGATGGCATGAGACGTGCCGGGCCGGGGCGCTCGAGGCCGCACGACTGTCTGGACAGCGTGGGGTGTGGGGGTGCATCTGGTTCATCGCGGAAGGGTGAAAGGCGATGGTGTCACCATTGGGCGCATGGAAGGCGGAGACCTCAACGTGATAGATCCGTTTGATGGTGGATGGGGTGACCACCTCCGCAGGCGGGCCATCCAGCACGATGGCGCCATCGCAGAGCAGGGCCACGCGAGTGGATGCCAACAAGGTGTGCTCCGGGTGATGGGTTGCTTTGAGAATCGCATAACCGTGGGCGGCGAGGCCGCGCAGGAGGGCTAGGAATCTGAGCTGGTTGCCGTAGTCGAGGCCGCTGACCGGCTCATCCATGATGAGAATGCGCGCGCCCTGGGCCAGCGCACGAGCGATCAGAGCGAGCTGGCGCTCGCCGCCAGAGATCTCCGTGTAGGGGCGATCCGCCAGATCCGCGATGCCCAGCCGCTCCAGCATCTCCATCGCGACATGATGGTCGCGACGGGTGGCGGATCGGACCAGGCCAGTGTACGGAAGACGTCCGAGCACCGCGATCTCCCGCACCGTATAGGGGAACGGCGTGACATGGGTCTGGGGCACATAGGCGAGGTACCGTGCAAGCTCCCGGCGCGGGTAATGCGCCAACGGTTTTCCGTTCAGGGCGACGAGCCCGGACCTGGGTCTAGACAGGCCCAGCAGCAGACGCAGGAGCGTTGTCTTCCCGGACCCGTTTGCACCGAGAAGCGATACGACCTCTCCAGACCGGATCTTCAGGGTGACACCGTGGAGTACGCTACGACCTGCGTAGGCGAAGTGCACCTCCTGTGCCACCAGCTCCAGAGACTCAGGCATGACGGATTCGGATACGCTCATATCCATCCCTTGCGTGCGCGGCGCACCACGAGCAGAAAGACGGGAACGCCGAAAAGGGCGGTGAGGATGCCGATGGGAATCTCCACGTTGTATAAAGTCCGCGATACACTGTCGGTGGCGAGAAGGAAGACGGCCCCCAGACAGGCGCTGGTCGGGAGCAGCCGGGTGTTGCCGGGGCCGATCGCCAGCCGGGCGACATGGGGGATGATCAGCCCGACCCAGCCGACCATCCCGGCCAGCGAGACCGTTGCCGACGAAATCAAGGTGGCGACGGCGATCACGCTGTAGCGGACGGTGGTCACGGGCACCCCCAGAGTGCGAGCCTCATCATCCCCCATGGAGAGGGCATCCAGCGCTCGGCCCAAGCCGGTGAGTGCGACGATTCCCAGCGCCATGGGAGCGACGACCCAGCCGATGACCTTGATATCCGCCAGAGACAGGCTCCCCATGAGCCAGTACTCGATCGCCGGAAGCTTGTTGCCAGGATCGGCCGCGAACTTGGCGATCGACAGGAGGGCGGTGAACAGGGTCCCGCTGATGACGCCACCCAACACCAGCATGATGATAGAGGCGCCTCCCGCCAACTGGGCAATGCCCACAGCCACCGCCACGGCAACGACTCCCATGATAAAGGCTGTTACCTGAACCACCACCCAGTTCCCGGAAGCGAGGATCGCGATCGCCGCGCCGAACGCGGCACCGGCCAAGACGCCCATCAGTTCCGGCGAGACCAGAGGATTGCGGAACACCGCCTGATAGGCGCCTCCCGATGTCGCCAATGCTGCCCCCACCAGCACCGCGCTCAGCACCCGCGGCAGACGAATCTGCACGATGACGTTGTAGAGCAAATCGTAGGCGTCTTTCGGCATCTGCTTGAGGCCGGTAGCGGCGAGAAGGAAGTCTGCAATATCCTTCACCCGCAGCGGATAGCGCCCAACCGACAGGGCGGCAAGAACTGCGACCACAAGGAGAGCCAGGAGGAAAGCGGTCCAGGGTACACCTCGTCTCACTTCAACCACTCGCCCAGGTCAGCATCGGTCACTTCGACACCCATGAAGAGGAGGCAGAACTGCCGAATCTCCTTGCGGATGTCGACGCGATATGCGTTGGGATAGAAGCGATAGGCCAGCCACTGCACGCCCAGTATGCGCATGACCGATGGAGGGCGGTCAATCCAGTTGAACGGCGTGCGGGGAACCGTGTAGATCCTGTGGGTGGCGACGGCTTTGACCTTCTGCCAGCGCGGGTCATGGTACGCGTTCGTCGCGAACTCCGGCTCCTGGGAGATGATCACCTCCGGGTCGTAGAGAAGCACCTGTTCCAGGCTCAACTTCTCCATGCCCTGGTGGGTCTTGATGTCACCGTGATGGACGATGTTGCCTCCGGCCATGCGAATGGCATCCGTGTGGAGGGACCGGTCAGATTCAGTGGCCAGGCCATCGGCGGATTCGGCGTAGTAGACGCGCACGCGCTTCTCAGGCGGGATGGTCGCCACCGCCTTCTGCACCTCGGCAAACACGCGGCTGGCGTACTGGCTCAAGCGTGTGGCCCGGGACTCCCGGCCCAACAGTTCTCCGAGGAACTCGATGCCTGCCGGATAGGCGTCGATGGTGCGAATGTCAACAAAAACCAGTGGGAGATTGAGCTTGGCGAACCGCTCCTCGGTTCTGCTCAGGCCAGCTCCCTTTCCACCCATCGCCAAGACGATGTCCGGCTTCAGCTTGAGCACCTCCTCCATGTTCACCTGTGCCCGCTCTCCGCCCGGAGGCTGCGTTGCCAGTTCGGGCAGCCCAGCGATCTCCCTTCGCAGGAATCGCCTGTCCTCGGCCCGGAACGGCAGGCAGCCCGGCTGAAGGCCGAGCGACAGGTCTGGAGCGACGACGTAGAGCAACACGTTGGTGTAGGGGTCGGAGGCATACACCTTGGTGATCTTATCAGGGATCGTCACCTTTCGGCCCACCATGTCGGTGATCTCCCGCCCCCATGCGGACGACAAGGCAGTCACCGCCAGCAGACAACTCGAACACAGCCGGCGTACCAGTGTGCTCGTCATGAAGCACCTCCATGCAGTATCAATCTCCGCCACCTTTGGCCTCCCTCAATATCCGCAAACCGGTGCGCTCGGCCAACTCGCAAGCGCTACAGATCCGGCGCCACACCATCCAGAACTGCCTTGCCCACCGTGCCGCCCGTTCAGCCTGAAAGACCCGGCGCCGCTCACTCGGGCGCGCCTATAGTCCCGGTGGTCGCCGCCAGCAGGACCTGAACCAGCGCTCTCATCAATCCTGCCGTCCCGACAGCGACGCTGGCCGTCGCAATCGCCGTGACGACGAACAGCAGCAGCGATTCCGATTTCACCATTGGCGCACCTCTCAATGGGTCAGCGACTCGCCACCCCACCTATGACTCCACAAGCCGGAACTTGACCTTGAAGGATATGGTCATCGCGACCCGCTCTCCATCCTTCAGTGCGGGTTCGAAGCGCAACCGTGCCGCGTGATCGAGAGCTGCCTGGTCCAGATCGCCGCGGCCTGACGACTTCGTCAGGCCAATGCAGGTGGGCCGCCCGTCGGCTGTGACCGTGATTCTGAGGGTGGTGGTTCCCTCTGCTCCCTGCTGTCGTGCAGCATCCGGATACGGCGGCTCGGTCCAGTTCAGAACGCGTGGTGGCGAGGACGGGCCCTTTGGCTTTGGGGGAGCAGGAGGCGCCGGCGCTGGCTTCGGCGCCAGCTCCGGCGTTGGCAACTCCGGAGCGACCTCCGTGCTCGTGAGACTGGTGCCAGACGCTCTGGGATCAGTGCTTCTTCCAGTGCCGCCGAGGCCGTACTCGCCAGGTGGGCCTGCCGACAGTGAATCGGCGCGGTCGAAGAGCGATGGCGTTGCCAGCACCGGCGCCGACACCTCGGATGCCTTGACAACGACCTCTCGCGGCAGCACTGGCAACTCGGCGGTCGTCTCGCCCTTCGGCCTCTGCGGCTTCACGAATGCCTCGTCAGGCAGGACGACGCGTCCCCTCTTCGGCGCGGCTGTGTGCGCCTTCGGCTTCGGCGCTTCGACGACGGCCGGCTTCGGCCGTGGCATGGGCTTCGTCGGTGGGGGCGGCAAAGTGGCGATCTCAAGGTCGAGTCTCTCTTGATCGCACAGCTTGGGGCAGACCACCTTCCCCAGATTGCAGAGGCAGTTGCCCCACCGATCGGCCGCGTAGAGGATGCCTCCGTGCAGAACTAGGGAGGCGACAAGAGCGAGGCCGGCAATCCGGTCAATGCCGACGCGGACATGTGAGCGGGGGATGGCAATCGCCATGGCGCGAGCCTCCTACTTCCTCGGGCCCTGCTTGGGTCTCTCGGTGGCAAGCGACACGTGCCGTAACCCGACCAGCCTCGCCGCGTCCATGATCCAGATGACCTTGCCGTAGGCGGCCTGGCGGTCGCCGCGAATCACGACGGTCTTGTCGGGCGTGGCGATACGGCGCGCGGCATCCATCAGAGCCTGTGTGAGTCCGTCTTCTGACACCGCGGTATCGCCGACTCGCATCTCACCTGCGCTGTTGACGAGCACTGTGATCTCGTTCTGTTCCTTCGTCACGAGCTCGCTGCTCACAGCAGGCGGAAGCTCGACCTGCATCGCCGGCTCGGCGACGAAGAATGTCGCTGTAACCATGAAGATGATGAGCAGAACCAACATCACATCGGTGAGGGGTGTGATGTTTATCTCGGAGATGATGTCATTGTTCTCGCGTTGGAGAGACACTGCCATGCTAGCTCTCCCGAACGGCAAGGGTTATCGCCTCGGCCGCCGCAAGCTCGGCCCGCTTGAGCAGACGGGACTGCCAGGTGATGAACACGTTGTAGATGATGACAGAGGTGATGGCGACGGCCAGACCGGCCGCGGTCGCGACCAGCGCCTCTGAGATGCCAGCCGCGACCACGGCCGGGCCGGCCGCGCCGACTTGGCCGATGTCCCGGAAGGCGCGGATGATCCCGAGCACTGTTCCGAAGAGGCCGATGAAGGGGCTGATGTTGCCAATGGTGCCGACGACGCTCAGGTGTGCGCTGAGACGAAGCCCTTCTGCTGAAAGCGCAGTGCGAACCCGCTCCTCGACCTCAGCCCGCGGCAGCTCCCGATGCCGGAGTACCGCGGCTATCGCCCGCACCCCAGGTGCCGGCGCGTCCGGCCACTTCGGGTGGGGGTTGCCTGCTTGAGCGAGGGCTGTTCGGGCGTGGGCGATGAGCTCCTGCGGATCCCGATCAGCGCGCCAGAAGTGCCAGAGGCGCTCCACCAGAATGGCAACGCTCAACAGAGAGCAGAGCGCCAACGGGTAGATGACAAGCCCGCCTTGCCCGAGCAACTGGAACATGGGATCACCTCCTATCCTGACACTGGCTGGGCCGGGACTGAAGCCGAGCATCTGCGCGGCCGCATCGCGAGGTACACGGGTATGCCCGCGGCAAGAAATGCCGCGAGCCAGAGCATATCCCCAGGGTTGCGCAGCAAGTGGTTGACCATCAGCGCCATCGAGGACAGGCAGAAGATCGCCGGCACCCAGGGATAGCCCCAGGCTCGGTACGGTCGTGGCGCATCCGGTGCGCGACGGCGGAGCACGAAGATCGCCGCGCCGGTGACGGCTGAGAGCAGCCAGATGACCAGGACAGTGAATGCCAGAATCCGACCGAGCGTCGCGCTCGAGAACGATGATGCACGCGAGAGTCGCTTGGGCAGCGATGGCTGCCACCGGCACCCGTCTCTGTCGGTGGACTGAAGCCAACACGCGAGGGAAGAGCCCATCTTGTGCCATCGCGTAGTAGATGCGGGGGCCGACCATGACGGTGGCGTTGAGCGATCCCAGAATGCAGACCAGGATAGCCAGGGTCAGGATGCCGGACAGGCCGGGGCCGAGCAGCGAGTTCGCCACATCTCGCACCGGGACGGTCGACCCCGCCAGTCCAGCCACGGGGATCCCGTAGAGCAGCACGACGTTGAACATCAGGTATAACACGATGACCAGCAGCGTCCCGAACACGAGCGAGCGCGGGACACTGCGCTGAGGATGGCGCACCTCCGCCGCCATATAGGTGGCTGCATCCCATCCGAGGTAGGCGAACGACACGCCGATGAGGGCAGCGCCGAACTCCGCGAGCCCGGCGCCGCCCACGACCGGCGTGCCACCACCGAGGTTGGCCCAGCTCCCCCGCCCGGCAAACAGTCCAAAGCCGGCAATGCCGACCAGGGCGGCGATCTTCAGCCCAGTGAGGAGGTTCTGGGCGCCGCTGCCCGTGCGCAGTCCGAGACCATTGATCACCGAGAGGGCGATGATCAAGGCGATGGCGAGGATGTTCGCAGAGGCGACACTCCATCGGAAGATGGGTGTCTCGACAGTCCAGAGGGCATGCCCGGTCCACGCGGACGGCAGATAGGTCATGAGACCAAGTGCGACGAACGCGATGGACCCCGGGAAGGACGCGACGAACGACAGCCATCCATCGAAGAAGCCAACGAGCGGACCATACGCCTCCCGGAGGTAGACGTAGTGGCCGCCGGCGCGGGGGATGGCGGCGCCCAGTTCAGCGTATGTCAAGGCGCCCGTGAGCGCCATGATCCCTCCGACCAGCCAGGCGCCGAGGATAAGCGAAGGCGTCGGCAGATGCTTCGCGACCTCGCCGGTCGTCAGGAAGATGCCGCTGCCGATCATGCTGCCCACGACCAGCAGAACGCAGTCCGCGAGCCCCAGGCCTCGCATGAGCCCGGCCGGCTCCTGTGTGACGCTCGCCGCATCCTGCGCCACTTCAGCCGCCGCATCGCCGATTGTCGTCATGGGTATCCCTGCTTCCCATTGCACACGGGCATCTATCCGAACGCGAGGTAGAGTGCTCGGTAGTAAGCCTTGACCTCTTGGGCAGCCGAGGTTATCGACGCGAGATTGCCCGACCTCACCGCAGCCTCGAGTTGCTGCACCGCCTTGGTCTCGCCAGCGACTAACTCGCGGTGCTTCTCCCGCTCGCCCTCACCAACGGGGGTGAAACCAAAGTCGAGGACGCGCTGCCATGCGGTTCGGGCCTCGCGCACGAGGCCAGCGATGGTAGGCAGAGCGGCCTGAGTGGCCGACCTCGGGTCAGCGATGATGGGGTCGCAGGCCGCCTCCATCACGTTGTGATACTCGAACAGAGCATCGCCATAGTAGGCGATGCCGTTGCGCCGCCGCAGGTCCAGCAAGACCGATCTAACCGGGCCCAGCGCCCGGTGCGCCTGCATCACACGGCCCGAGGCCAGCAGCCGGCGGGCGATCTCAAGGTAGCCGGTCACCGTCGCTAGGTCCCGCTGCCAGTTCGCATCGGCCGCATAGACCGAGGGAGCAGTCTCGTAGAACCGGCCGAGCAGAGCCACCCATGCCGCCAGAGCGTCGTTGGTGGTAAGCAAGAGCGTGTCCGCGCGTGCGTCCGGCCGGTTCGTACCAACGAGGGCCTGCTTGTAAAGGGTGTTCCACTCCTGGAACTTTGCCTGGAACTGATCGGAAGATTGGCCCGCCCCGAGTTGCTCTGATGCCGCGATCGCCAAGGTACAGCAGGCAGCGATCAGAAGGAGGCTGGCAAACACAGCCCGAGCAGGGAGGGAAGCCGCGGCAGGCGCGCGACTCGTCATGATTGGCCGGCCTTCTTCCTGATCTCAATCCAGTTGCCACCCTCGCGGATGACCTTGTAGCCGCCAATGCCAGCCCTGGTCATGAGCGCGTCGTAGGAGAGCACCGGGAACGGAAATGCTGACTTGCTCGCTTGAGGAGAGGCCGGATCGACGCCGTACCACGCTTCCCGCCTGCCGCCGCGGATCTGGTTCTCCTCCTCCGTGGACGTGTAGCGCCCGAAGCCGCCGCCGATGAAGGCCACCCCGCCGGGCCTGAGCACGCGGTAGATCTCCTTGACCGCGAGGACCTGATCGCGCAGGAACGGGATTGTGCCCTTGGACATGACCAGGTCAATGGAGTTGTCTGCAAACGGCAGGCTGTGAGCATCAGCGCAGATGAACTGCGCCCGGTCGCTTAGCCCTGCCTCCTTGGCTCGCCGCCTGCCGGCCTCGACTGCTTCAGGCTCGATATCGAGGCCGATCACGGTGAGATCAGTCATTTGGACGAGCTTCACCGCCATCTGCCCGGAGCCGCATCCGATGTCCACGGCCGTGCCCTTCGTGATCCTGTAGTCGTCTATCAACTGCTGGCAGATGTTCTGGTAGGCTTTCATCATGCGGCTGCCGGCACCGGGATCGTCGGCGGGAGCATGGGTGCCGTCGTCCAGCATCAGGCCGTGAGACAGGTAGACCCGCCGGGCGCGCGCGTCGCCGCTCAGGAAGTCGACAAGCGCCCCCGCCTCCTTGGGTGATCGCGCCTTCGGCGTCACGAAAGCCGGGATCAGCGCGGCCAGCTCGGAACCATAGCGGCTGACGGGAAGCCGGATGACGACCGGGCTGAGCGGGTTCCCGGAGACGGTGTAGTCCCATCCAAGAACGGCGTCCACCTTGCCTCTCGCCAGCAGGTCCATCATGTCGTCGGCGTCAACGGTGGTGGCGACGAAGCTGCTCTCCTTTCCCTTCAGCAGCTTCTCGCCCCGCCATGCGCAGAACTCGATCTTCCCCCATCTCACGCCGGGCTTGCCCAGGTCCTCGATTCCTCGGATGTTCCGCGGGTTGCCTGGAGGGACAATCACCGCCATCCGCCCGCAGAACAGGGGCTTCCGGCTCGCTGGCACGACGTATCCCTTCTGCTCCCAGATGTCGGCCGAGCGATTGCAGGAGGGGACTAGCACGTCCATGTCACCCTTCGCCGGAAACTGCATGAGCTGCGGGTGAGGGAACCGGTGGACGATCACCTGGTTGCCTGTGTCAGCCACCCAGATAGCGGCCGCTTCGCGTACGACTGGCCCATACTCGTCGTAGACGCCCACATCGATACGGGCCGCGCCTGCCGCGGCGGCAAACAGAGCGCTCGCCAGGAGCGCAAATCCGAGTATCGTCAAGAGTCGCAGGCGCATCACTTATCCTGCCTTTGCCGGAGCTGCTGGCTTGCGGAACTCGAGCCAGCTTCCACCTTCAGTGATGTGCCGGTAGTCGGAGATGCCGGCGCGGGCCATGAGCGCGGGCACGTTGTCCAGGGGGAAGGGGAAGTTGAAGTCCCTAGGAGTGGGCTGGCGCGTCTTCTCCGCGTCTTCTTTGGGGAGGAAGCGACCGGAGCCGCCGCCGAGGAAGGCCCAGCCGCCGGGCTTGAGCACGCGCATGATCTCGCGCAGCGCCATCGCCTGATCGCGCCAGAAGAAGATGGAGCCGCGACTCATGACCACGTCGAAGCTGTTATCAGGGAAGGGCAGCGCATGAACATCCGCCGCCACCCAGTGCATGCGTGAATCAAGTCCGCACTCCTTGCCGTACTGAACAGCGAAGTCAATCGCCTCCGGCTCTATGTCGAGGCCCGTCACCTCCAGCCCGGAGGCCTTTGCCACCTCGACCGTCAGCTGACCGGGCCCGCAGCCCAGATCGAGGCAGTTGGCCGCTCCTGCAGCGTAGTCCGCCGCGACCGTCTTGGCCACCGAAATATAGGAGGGCATCATCCTCTTTCCCGCGCCCTCCTTGTAGTCGGCTACCCTTCCGCCGTCGCTATCGAGGATGGCGCGAGACAACGTCAGGCCCCTAGCCTCGCGCGACTTGACGCAGAACTGGAGGAGCGCCTGAGCATCAGCAAGACGTTTGGTTCCTCGCACCGCGTAGCCATGTCCGGCCTGCGCTGCATCATCGCCAGCGACCGAGCGGGGCAGACGGATTGTGACCAGCTCCGGTCGCAGGTGACCGGCGAGATCCATCCCGACTACGACGTCCAGCTCGCCGTGCTGTAGGCGGTCGAGAAGCGCGTCCATCGAGTCGCCGACCACCGCTCCCTTGGCCTTGAGCTTCTCCCCCAGCGGACCGGAGACGTGATCGGTGCAGAGCCCTACGCGCAGCCCAGGCCGGTCCAGATCCTGCGCCGACATGATCTGGAGGGGATCGGCCGGAGCCAGGAACATCGCCAAGCGGCCGTAGTACAGGATGGTGTCCGATTCGGGGATGACCAGGCCCGCGTCCGTAGCCTTCTTGGTCGAACCGGGACACGCTCCCAGCACGACGTCGACGCGCCCGGCCTTCATCGCCTCCTCCAGCGGAGGGTATCCCTCAAAGAGGGTGACGCTGGCGGCTACGCCGGAGCTGGCGATCCATGCCCCCACCAGCTCCTCCCCCAGGTGACGCGGTGAAAAGGGTATCACCGCGACCCTGAGGGGCTCGACGCTCCGCCCGTGCTCGTCGCTCTGGGCTGCCGGTGCCGCTGGCGCGCCGGCCCGGCCGCCCGCACCGCCGGGCGGTCCTCCGGGGCCGCCACCAAACGCGGCGCCTGCCACCACGCCAATCAGGGCGAGACAGATGACCAACCGCCAGGAGTGCGTCCTCATGCGATTCGCTCCTTTCACCTAAGTCGTCTACCCAGGCTCATTTCATACTGGCCGTGCGGCTGAAACCCACAGTGTAGTTGCGGCCTGGTCGCGGGAAGCCAGGTTGGCTCTCGTAAGCGGCATCGAACATGTTGTTCAGCGCCGCGTTCAGGCTCCACCCTACGCCCAGCTCCCGAGAGGCGGTCAGGTTGGCGTAGCTGTAACCGTCGAGCGGATAGGCCAGGGCGTAGTAGCCGGAACGCGCAATCCGGTCGCCCACATTGGTGTAGCTCAGCGCTAGGCGGGTGCGCCTATCTGGCGCCCACCGAAGGCCGAGGCTGGACTGCCCTTTGGGCGGGACCGCCAACTGGAGAGGCTGACCCTCGGCCATGGGAATGCGCGCGACCTTCTGATGCATGTAGGTGTAGTTGGCGAAGTAGGTCAGGGAGCGCACCGAGGAGATCGCGCCCTTGAGCTCCGCTTCGAGCCCCGACTGCGTGAAGTCAGCCTGCACCTGGACATAGTCACTTGACTTGCTGGGATCGCCGCCGGTCTTCAGGTAGCTGACGAAGTAGTTGCTGATCGCAGACTGGAACCAGCCCATGCGCCCCATCAGGTTAGGGCTGAAATGCTTCTCGATCCCCACGTCAACGTTGCCGCTGGTCTCGTCCTTCAGGTTGGGATTGCTCTGCAAGGCGCTCTGGGTGGGGTAGACGACGCCGGTGCCGTAATGGGCATAGAGGATCGCCTGCTGTGACAGGTAGTGCTCGAGCCCAAGAGCATAGGTGGAAGCGTGCTTGCGGCCCATTGGTACCTCGTAGCGACCCCCATAGAAGAACCGCGTGTGCGGGGAGATGGACCATTCGTCCTGAGCGAAATAGCCGGTCAGCCGGTCGTCGGCGGACGAGGGCGCATACATGCGGAGAGCCCCACCGGCCAGCAAGTTGAGCTGCTGCGAGTAGCCATTCAGCCGGTAGGTTTCCATGCCCACCCGCAGGTAGTGGTCCTGCGCCGCCTGCAGCCGGAGCATCAGGTCCCCGCCAATCGTATCGTCAACCTCGCTATAGAAGGGATTCTGGCCCACCTTGGGAGCTATGGGCCCGCCGAACGTGAAGTTGTGGTAGAAGCGGTTGCGGTACCAGAGCTCAAGGTCCAGCCCCGAATTGGCCTTCGCAAAGGGCCGAGTGTAGGCGAGGGTTGCCAGCCGCTCCCGGTAAGGCGCTATGCCCCAGTAGGCCGGCCCGGTCTTGGCGAAATCCTGCCAGGCCTTGTCCCAGACATCGAAGTTGCGCCGGCCGTCAATGTTCAGCAGCGAGAACTTGACGGTGGCGCCACCCTTCAGGTCCTGGTCTGACTTGAGGAACACCCGCTGCAGGCGGTGCCCTCCGAACTCCAGGTTGCTGTTCGAGGTGTCGTAGTCGGCGGCCAGGAACAGGCCCTTGTCGGCCGGCCCCTGCCCCACGGAGATCCCGCCTCGGATGTAGTCGAAGCTGCCGGCGCTAAGGGAGGAGGTGTACTCACCCGTTCCCTTACCTTTTCCGCTCTTGGTCACGATGTTGATGACGCCCCCGCTGAGCGCCTGGGGGCCGTAGATCAGGCTCGACGAGCTCCTGATCACATCCACTCGCTCCACCGCCGACAGCGGCAGCGAGTAGAGGGTTCGCGCGGAGAACCCGCCGACACTGATCAGAGCGCCGTCCAAGAGGAAGGTGGCGGCGGAGGAGCCCCTGATGTTCACGAAGGTCTCGTATCTCCGCCCCTGGTGGGTAACCGTGACGCCGGGAAGGAACTCAAGCGCATCGGACAGGTTGGTCTCACCGGTAGCCTCCAGTTCCGCGCTGTTGATCGAGGTGATCACCTCACCGGTGGTCGGCGCGAGCGATGGCACCGGCTGCTCCCCCACTTTCTTGCCAACGACCTCGACTTCGATCTCCGGCGTCTCCTCCGCTGTCTTGGCGGCTGCCGCTGACTCCGGCGGCGCGGGTGCCGCAGGGGCCTCTGCATCCACCTGCTTCTGCTCGGCTGCCACAGCCGAACCCGTGTCTTCAGCGCCAAGCAACGCTGTGCCACAGATCAGGACAAGCACCAAGGCCAGACAAGCCCCCCAACACAGCTGTCGTCGCATAGAATCATCCTCCGTATGACGTTTCCGGTTGGGTCAACTGTAACTGCTGGCGATTTCGCTCGCGACAACACGCCGAGAAATAACTGTGAAATGCCTTGGACCCGACTGTCCCGGGTCCGATGAGGTCGGACGGCTGCGAGGTCGCGTCAGTTCAGAACACGCGGCCACCCAGGCGAGAGGTACAGGGAAGCCTCTGATTGCGCCTTCCAGCGTCAGCGGAGGGGGGCGTGGCAGCGAACGGCAGCAGGCAGGAACGGCACCCGAGTCACACTGCGAACCGTGAACAAACGGTGTCAGTCGGGGTTGCGGTGCATGCATGCGCGACGATGCCGCGCGGCAAGAGGGGCTTCGTGGCGAATGCGCGTGACAGAAAGGTCCGTCAGGTGATTACACGCCAGATGAGGTAATGACGGGTCTTGTAAAGCGCCGGCACGGTATGTGGGGAGAAGATGAGTGGCCGCCCGAAGCCACCATCCTCAGTGCCTGCAGCAGGTAGCGGATCTCATCCTCGGTGTTGAACCCCGACACGCCGAAGCGAACGGTCCCTTCAGGCCTGCTGCCGATCGCCTTGTGGATCAGTGGCGCGGCGTGCAGGCCCGCCGAGCAGCGGATGCCGAAACGGAGCTCGAGTTCGTCCTTGACCTCCTCGGCTCTGCGGCCTGTCATGCGGATTGACATGACGGGGACACGCTGTGCACGCTTGGCGTCCCCGACGATCCACATGCCGCGAGTCCGTCGTAGCCCGCGGCGCAGGAGCTGTGCCAGCCGCTGACCTTCTCGCCGGCAAGCTTCTCCTTCCCTCTCGTGCCACTGCAAGGCCGCGCACAGCCCGGCGAAGGCCATCGTGTCGGGCGGGCCGGTTTCGAGGCCTGCAGGCAGCTCTGGAGGCGTATGTGTGATGAATCTGGTCCTGCTGCGCGCAGTGCTCGTGAAGACCGGCGAGAGCACTAGCCGGGGATCGACGTAAAGGCCACCGGTGCCACTAGGTCCTCGGAGCCTCTTGTGGCCGGTGAGCGCAACCATGTCTGCGCCGAGCTCATCCGGGCGGACCGGGGCTTCGCCTACTGTTTGAGAAGCGTCGAGGAGCGTGTGCGCGCCTACGGACCTTGCCATCGCGAACAGCGAGGCGACATCGAACACGCGGCCGGTGACGTTTGAGGCGTGGGTGACCGCCACCAGACTGGTTCCCCTCTGCAGAGCGGTGGCGAATGACTCGCGGTCCAGCTCTCCCGTGGCGTCCAGCCCGATGACGGTCAGGTGTATCCGCCTGCAATGCCGCAGGTGGAGTAGCGGCCTCAAGACCGATTCGTGCTCGGCGCAAGTGGTGATGACGCGAGCGCCCCTGTACCGTGCGAGGCCGAACAAGGCGAGGTTCAAGGCGTGAGTCGCGCCCGCGGTCAGGAAGATCCGTTCGGGACACGGCACCCCCAGCAGACGGGCCAGCATCTCCCGGCACTCCCACATGGGGCCGGCGTAGGATGGTTCCTCATCGTCGCGCAGGATGGGTGGGGTCGTCAGTGCCGAAGCCACTGCCTCCACAACTCCAGGGGCCTTCGGCCAGGAAGTCGCTGCCTCATCGAGGTAAATGAGGTCGGGCGATACTCGTTGCTTCCTTTGTGCATTCTCGAGCACGAGAAAGCACTCCACCATGCGAAGGTCTTCTCGTCCCGGCTGGCTCGTGCGGCGAAACCATCACTCATGACTGCGAGACGGCCACACAGCCAAAGGAACGCGAAGGACGCCTGCACTGAGCCGTCCTCACTTGCGGTGTCGCATGAAGAAGCTACATGGCCGGAATGGCAATCCGGTGTAAAGACAGGAACAAGTGCGTGAACGGGGCCGAGTCCTTAGTCACGAGCTTGATCGCAGGGGACACACGTACGAGGCTTTACCGCGCGTAGGTCCGGCGTCATCAGGGGCGCCAACAAGACCCAACCACGGTACTGCGACACAGCTCACCCGAGCAGGCATCGCGCCACCATCAGGGCCGAGAACACCCATGTCACGTGTGAATGAATGGTGAATGACGAGGGCTCTGATAGGGGGGCAGCGACGATGATCTGACCCCTAATGCTCAGGAACCCGCCTGCGCGTTCCTGGGGCAGGAAGGGCTGTCGGTCGCTGACCGGCCATGGGCAGCGGGCCAATCCCGGAGCGGGTCATGAAGCAGTGCTCTGGATTCCTGACAGTCTCCGGCTACCCCCTCGGCTGGGAGTTACTGGGCGAGGTGCGCCGCGTATGCGTCTGGTATGGCATAGCAGCCGCGCCACGATGGCGATCGCCGGCAGCCCCGCCGCGCCAAGACCTCACCCGGTATCGCTCCTCATCCTCGGCGCCTCCCACCACAGGAGCATCGGCGATCGTCGGGGAGACCGGAAGACGCGCTACCGTCTCGGTTTGGCTTTGAACCGCAGTTCGAACGGCGGCACCTCATATGGGAAGGTAGAACGGTCCAGCCCGACGTGAGCGGACCCGGCGGCGCCAAACTCATGGGCGCCGAGATCGTATTTCTCCGTCTTGGAGAGATGCGGCCGGGGCGCGTTCCAGAAGTCCAGCGGGTTCTCGTACAGGAGGAGGCCCTGCTCTCTGGCCGAGGATCCGGTCTGGAGCCTGTACCCTTCTGCGACATGCGCCTCTGGGTCCACGAACAGAGGATCCCCGGATCTCGCCTGGGCATCGCCCGCATACGGCTTGTCCCACAGGTTGTTCACGAAGTGGAACTGGCTGAAGTCCACCCCGGCGTCCGCCGCAACCCCACCGGTGTTCTCCCAGAAGATGTTGTTGCGGAACCAGATATTCCGGTAATCCGTCAGCGGGGGCCGGCCCTGCACGCTGACTACCCGCTCGCAGTTGTTGAACGCCACGGTGTTGTTGTCGAAGTAGGCATCCCGGGTGTTGGAGGTGATGAGGAAGATGACCCTCCCATACACGCGAGGGTCGATCGCGGCAAAGGGGGCCCAGTCATTGTGGACGATGATGTTGTTGCGGATCGCGATGAAGTCGCTCAGGAACCGGCTGCTGCTCTCTTCGCCGGACAGCCACACCCCAACGTTGTTCGCCTCCAGGTAGTTGCCCTCGAAGAGAGACATGCTGGCGTTGTCGATCCAGATCGCCGCGATCGCCGTGCCTCGTATCACGTTGTGCCGCGCGGTGGTGTGGATGCCCCAATCTTCATACAGGATCCCGTCTCCGCTGTTGTTGTCGATCTGGCAGTGCTCGATCACCAGGTATTCCACTGCTCCGTAGGCGTTGACCCCGTACCCTTCGGTGCCCTCGGCATTCCATCCGGCGTCGTGCAGGTAGCAGTTGTGGACCTCGACATGAGTGCACTCGTCATCAGGATTCCAGTGCCCCTCGGGTCCGTCTCCGGAGCCAGAGAGCTGAATGCCCACCGCGCCGGAATAGGCCATCTCGCAGTTCGTGATGGTGAGGTAGTGCGCTCGGTCCGCTCTCACTCCGTCCTGGCAGGCGTAGAAGCGGCAGTTCCGTACCGTTACATACTCTTTGTGGGCCACACTTAGCCCCGACCCTTCGGGGTGGTCCGAGGCCATCTCGACCTCGATGCGGTCTATGATGTTGTAGGACCCGGCAAGCAGGGCGTCGCTCTGGCCGTCGTTGGTGAAGATCACTCTCCCCTTCCCCTCCGACCGCAGCGTGATGGGGAGATCCGGGCTGCCGTCCGGTATCTTCACCCCGGAACAGGGGTAGGTTCCCGCCAGGAAGACCACGGTATCGCCTAGCTTGGCCAGGGAGACGGCCTTCTGTACGGTCGCCACCGGCCGCTGCGCGGTACCGGGATTGGCGTCCGAGGCGTTCTGCCCGGTGCCGGCATACCATACCGCGGCCGAGGCCGGGGTGCCGAACAGCCCCCATGCTGCCATGATGCCGATCACGCAGACAAGTCCGTACCGCATCGTGTCCTCCATCGCACTGCTCCTCTTGTCCGGGATCACCCGGAGAGTCCGAGTCCATTCTGCCTTTCGCCGTCCGACGATCCGTTGCCTACGGCCGAAAGACACATCGTTCCCAGGGAGCTTCGCCGAATGAAGTAACACGGCGAAGCTCAAGAAGCGGCCCACACAGGCACAGGGCGATGTTCGCACATTACTTCGTTGTGCGAACATCATTAGAGCGCATTTCATAACCTACCTGCTGGCTGGCCGCACCACGCCCTCGCATGAAATGCGCCTGCCACGGCCTGACGTTGTGCAGTGCTGTTTCATAACCTCCCCTGGGAAGGTTATGAAACAGCTTCTAGTCACGTTCGGCAGCGCCTCAACCGAGACGAGGCGGGCGCTGGGCTCTGCTGCGACGGTTGCGCCTGCTGCAGAATCTAGATTCGGGGGCATCCGCCATTTGTTGGTTCACAGCCACGAACTCCCGTCGCTGCTGCTCCACGCTAACAGGCCCCCAGGGCATGACCCTTCTCCTCTGCGCAGAGATGCATGCCTCTATAGTAACCGCTTGCCCGTTACCTATGTATGCGGTACGAGTGTTACCTATCTATCCGGTCTGTACAACCCCAAGCCGAGGGGGTAGCCGGAGTCGGGGTGCCCTCAGGCCGGCTTCACGGGCGGTTGACATGGGCGCCTGGGATCGAAACTGCGAAAACGTGGATGGGGTCCGGCGTTTCGGTGCCAGAGTGCTTCCCTGGAGGACTCAGCAGTCGCGAAACGTCTCCGTCGTCCGACCAGAGTTCCTTGCGCATCGGGCTGAACCATCATCCAGCGCTGGAGGGCTTTGTCTGCTTCATCCAACCACTATCCCATGACCATGCAACAAAGCCACCGCTTCCCTCCCAGACATCGCTCGATCCACGAACACGCCCGGCTTCCTCACTTCAATCGTGCCGAGGTGCCGGACGCTGCGAGGATAGGGAGGCGAGATCAGTTCTGGACCCTACGGGCTGCGGCCCCCCGACAGTTCCAATGCGGGGACGGCTTTCTCCAGTTCTGCGAGGGCCTGCTCGTCGGCAGCTTTCAACTTAAGCAGCCAGTTGGCGAACTTCTGCCGGCCCTCCCGCGTCGCGCAAAGGTCTTGGAGAGAGGAGTGACGGCCGTCTTCACACCAGAACTTGCCGGCCTCCGTGAAGCATCGGACTTGAGGGGAATGCATCTGGATAGGTAGACCGCCCAGTTCCGTCTTTGGCTTGCACTCGTGATGGTTGTCGAGCGCGAGATAGCCTAGCAACTCGCAGTATCCAGCCTGCGCGGCCTCCAAGTGCTTTCGGGCTACTGGCGGGAAGTCGGCCGCGATATCTTTCAGATACAGCACAGCATAGGCCCGGGCAAGCTGCAACGCATCCAGTTGCCAGCGCAGCACATGCTCGCGCCAAGCGAAGTCGGGTAGTCTGGGATCCAGTTGGTCGGGGATGAGCCGGGCGTGCTCCAGGTAAGCCTGCGGCCCGTAGATGAGGGGCTCGCCCGTCCCTCCCTGGCCCCGCGTGGGGCTCTTGCGTCCGGTGCGGGCGCTGGCGAGGGCAAGTTGGAGGGCCTGGCGGGCCGCCTGAGCGGAGGAGCGCTT
The DNA here is from genome assembly GCA_963716175.1 of uncultured Armatimonadota bacterium. Classification (GTDB taxonomy): domain Bacteria; phylum Armatimonadota; class Hebobacteria; order Hebobacterales; family Hebobacteraceae; genus MFD04408-11. The sequence continues at coordinate 1,059,894 of OY970296.1, forward strand.
CCGTGCCTTGTCACCAATCACGATGATGAAGGAAAGATCATCTGGCTTGATCGACACGTACTCCTCGGGGACCTCCCTAGCGCGTCCGTAGCGCCGGCCCAGAAAGCGATGCTTGGCTGGATCGTAGCCGGCCAGGAGGGCAAAGTGATCGAGCGCCCATTCGGCAGCAATCACGGGGTGACCGGCGTCAATCGATTCCGACGCGGCTTGCCAGAGGCGCTCCGGCTCGGATCGATAGACGACCGTGTAGCGGCGACCGAGAGCCTTGAAGAGGTTGTCGAGTCCGGGCTCGAAGTGGTTCGGATGGGCAAAGATGGCGCCGCCCGCGCCGGAGATCATCGTCCCTCGCGCCCAGCCCAACTCGAAGGCCCCACTGGAAGTGCTGGCGAGGAAGATCTTCGACCGCTTCTCTCCTGCGAAGTCCAGGCCGACTCTCAAGGCCGACGAAAACATGAGATCGTCGGTGTAGTCCTCAAGGCCTCCCCAGAGCAGCCTGGGCACGCCCGGAATGATCTGGGACAAGGTAGAGACTGCCGTCACGGTGCCGCTCCCAGCTGTAGAGCGTCAGCGTTCTTGGGACAAGAGGGGTCTTGGGTTGGCTACACCTCCGGCGTTCCCGCCCCTGCATCTCCGCAGTTTCCCTCAGCTACTGGCAGCATCCCGGGCGCGCGACCACTGAGCCTTCGCCAGAATGGGGATGGTCCCTTGCGCGGACCGGCTCGGCGCCCCGTCTGTGCGCAACGCAACCCCGAGCGGTGACTCCCAGCCGAGCGGGTAGCCGGAGTCGAGAGCTGCCCGGGGCCGTCGGCCCCCTGCCATCAGGTCTGGGCCGCTAAGTCCGGTGTCTCCGTGTCAGTCTGCGCTCGGAATTTGTGATCGGGGATGCTCAAGGACCCAAGCTTGCCTCCTGCGCTTCAGGTGGGTCCGTAGTAGCTTGCGTGGCAACTCGATCAGGGTGAATCCTCGGGAATCGTGCTGAGCAGTGCAAGCCTCGTCTCCGGGGCCGCGTGGCGATGAGCGTGCGAGGCCCCGTCACGTATCGGCTCTGTCGGCGTGACCTTGTACGATATGCCGCCGGACCGGCTGAACGCGCTATGCCAGTGAGTCCACCGCCACAGCCGTCCAGACGACTGGCAGTCTGTACGTCGCTGCCACCGACTGACAGACAGATCGACGGCCCTGGTAGCTCACTGTCGCGTCGTTCCCTGTCGCGAGAGAGCCCAAGGGCACTGACTCCAAGCTGAGTACGTAGCCGGAGTCGGGGGGTGTCCGGGGCCGTCGGGCATGAAGCTTCGGCGGCGCGGGCACCCACCCCGGTCAACCCTCGCGTCTCGTGCTGTCATGGACCCGCGCCACCAATCACGGCGCCGGGATGGAATTCCTAGAGCGGACAGCCCCTCTCGGTGAATGAAGCGACGACAGACGCCGAGGGTGGCCCGGCATCGCTGGTGGCCGCGGTCAGCGCCGGTACCAGACCAGCGCGGGGTCGCCCCAAGCCCCGCGAACAAGACCGGCCGCCCCTGGTGATAGGCGCCTGCTATGACAAGGCCATCCATGCGCTCAGTGTTCGTACGCGCCGATGTCGATGCCGCGACCGCGGGGGCGCCTGCGCCCATCCATATCCGTGCTCGGAGCACGGTCAGCAATCCCGGCGTCGATCGCCGGAGACCCTGGTTCCAGGTGGAAATCGAACGCGGCGACGTCGACGAGCAAGGGATCCTTACCAACGATGTTATCGCGGAGCTGGCAGACGCCGTTGTCGTCGCTGTCCTTCAGCCCGCCGCCAAACACGAGGTTGTTGCGGATGACGACGTTCACCAGGTCGGCCTCGAAGAAGTTGATGGCGTTCTCCACCGCCGGCCTGTAGAAGATGTTGTTCTGGATGAGGATGTTGTGGCACGGCTGCCAGAGGACGATGTGCCCCCGCTTGTTGCCGTAGGCGAAGACGTTGTTGCTGATCAGTAGGTCATCGACGGTGTGATAGCCGGCGACCTGGACCCCCCAGCCTGCATTCATGTTGTAGAAGATGTTGTTGGTGATGATGTTGTGCTTGCCACAGGTGTAGATGCCGTGGTCCAGGTTGAACAGCACCTCCGGCGGGCCGGTGCGGCCGATGTCGTGGAACACCTTACCGTCGTAGACGTGATAGCTGGTGTCGGAGTTGTCGTAGATGCCGTCGAGGCCGTAGTGCGTGGTGGTCTCGATGTTGCCGATGTGGTGGAAGTGACAGCCCCGGACGGTGATGTGGTGGGCGCCCGAGTTGCTGGTCATGCCGTGGCTGGCGAACTCCTTGATCTCGAAGCCCTCGATCGTGACGTAACGAGCGTTTCCCTCGATCACCCAGCCATACCTGGCCCTGTCGTTCTGCCCGTCCATCACAGCCTTCCACTTATGCTCGGCGCGGAAGGTGATCGGCTGCTCGGCCGTTCCGACGCAATCCACTACGACCCCGCACCCATCTGAGTTGGCAGCGGTGTAGGCACCATCTTTGGCGATGACGGTGTCTCCCGGCTTCGCAATGTCGGCTGCCTTCTGGATGGTGGCGAATGGATGGCCGGCGGAGCCGTCATTGCCATCCGAGCCATCCGGAGCGATGTAGTACATCACAGCACCTCCTGCCCGACAGCGTGCACCTGCCGCGCAGACGATGAGAACGCACAGCAGGATGATCGGCAGCAACACGTGGACGCGCATGGCTTCACTTTCCTTCCGAGGCTTCGACACCGCGTCCTGTCCAGAGACTCACCTGGCTGCCAGGGTGCTCGGACAGCCTCTCTCGTGGTATTCTCTCCTCTCGTCGATACCCCTGTGCTGGGAGGCATAGAGGATGGTGAGCGCGATTTCGATGGGGCGGGCCTACGGGTCATTGCTACCGTGGCGCGGCTGCTATGCAATACCGGATGCATACGCGGCGCACCTCACCCACTGGTTCCAAGCCGAGGCAGCAGCCGGAGTCGCGGGGAGCGCCCTCAGGCCGGTTTCACGGGCGGTTGACAGGGGCATGCGCGATCACAATCCCGTACTTCCCCGGCTGCAGATCCGCCAGCGCCACCACGATGAAAGTCGAGCAGCCCTGCCGCCAGCTGTAGTAGCCGTTGCTCTCCGATGGTCTCAGCTTCCGCCCGTTAACGCGCACACTGCGTATGGTCCGGTTCCCACGGACCGCCACCTGGAATCCTGCCCCGCAGGCGAGCCCCGGCCCCGCATACTCCACCTTCAGCCGCTTCTCGTCAGGCTTTTCCGGCGCCTCGACTGCGAAGGCCTTGAAGTCGTCTCGGTTCCGCCACAAGGCGATTCGGCTCTGGCGCCGTGCGGCCGCCGTCTTGCCGATCGCCACCAGCCCCTTCTGGAACATCCCGATCAAGTAGCACGGGTATCCCGCGTAGCGCAGTTTCGGATGGCGGCGATCGCCCCACGCAAGCAGGGCCTTAAGCTTCGCCAGTCCACTTCGGACGCGATCCTTCGCGGGGTACGCGTACTCATTGCTCTCGCATGTCTCAATGAGCATGGATAGAGACTTGAACCGGCGGTAAGCAAATGCGCAGGCGCTGCTCACGTCCGGGCTCTCGCTCATGAAGCCAGGCCAGCTCAAGGGATGGGCGATGTTGGGGATGCCGGCCCTCTCGCCGGCCTCGGCCATCTCGGCGGCGATGCGATGCAGCAGGTAGTCGTCCTCGGTATAAGTCGCTGGCTCGCTCCACAGCACCATGTCGTAGCTGCACCCGGCATAGCCTCTGGCGTGCATATCCACGTAGAGCTCGGGTCCGAGTTCGTAGGCCACCTCTTCCAGCGCCTTCCCCTCAGGCAGCTTTGGCCCGGAAGGAGCATGGTCGCGGAACGGCCGCGGCCCGTCTGGCGTATCGTAGACGTCACGCTCGGCGCTGTCCGGGTTCATGTTCGGCATGACCACGATCTTCTGCTTCTGCCTCACCTCTAGAGCAGACGGCGACGTTAGCCACCCAATGAGCGCGAGCGCACCCAGCCGTCCGCTTTCCTCGTTCCCGTGGTGCCCGGCCGCGATCAGGACGTGCTGCTTGTCCCAGTCGGCGACGCTGGGATCGGTGATCGTCACCGCGTGGATCGGCCGCCCTTCGGCCGTGACTCCCATCCTATGGATCTTCACCAGGTCGGGATGGCGCTGCTGGGCCCGGAGTATCAGTGCCGCTACTTCCGCCGAGGTGGGGCTTACTGCCTGTCTTTCGGTCATGCCAGTTCCCTCTGTACTCACGCCCTAGCCGGTTCCGTGGCCGGGCGCGCCCTTCCTGTTCCCCGGAAGTCCGGGCTGGCCTGCCCCGTGCGGCAGGCGGTCGCGCGACATTGCCTCGATATGCGTGCAGGATCAGGGCACGAAGCGCTATCGGCATCTCTCCCCGTTGGGGGCCCGTGAAGCCGGGCTGACATCACCCCGCCAACCGGAGAGCCGCGACCTGCGTGTCTGCGAAGAGTCGTTTGCGATGGGTGGCGACGGAAACCCGGCCAGTGACTCCCAGCCGAGGGGGTAGCTCGGAATCGGAGGGTGCTTCGCGACCCTGGGGCCTACCTCAGTCAGGTCTCGCGCGGCGGGAAGTCCACCAGCCGGAAACGCTCCGACATCCAGAAGGTCTCGACGGCGTGACGGTTGGCCCGCCTGACTCGCTCGGCCTCCGCCTCGAACTCCGCCCGAGTCCTGCCGAAGAGCGTGTGCTGGGAGACCTGTGTAGCGTTGGCGAGCAGGGAGTAGTGGTCGTAGCCAGTCACATCGAAGGTGACGATGGGGCCGACAGCGCGAACCGAGGTCTCGACTTCCTTGTAGTAGTAGAGATGGCGGACCTGCCAGGCGTCGCCCAGATCAGCGGCGACAGGCTGCCCCGCCTGCCAGACGGCGGGGACAGTGATCTGGTAGGTGGCGACGTGGTCCGGGTTGATGCCGGCGGGGCCGTGGGTGAACACGGCGTCCGGCTTCGCCTCCCGCACGGCGCGTATGCAGTCCTTGAAGACCTGCTTGCCGTGGACAAGGCCCATGTCGGGGCAGTCGATGCGGAAGCGCTTGGTGACGCCCAGGACCTGGTCGCACTCCTCCATCTCGGCGGCGCGCATGGCAACGATACGATCTCTCCAGGCGGGATCGGGAAAGCCCTCGGAGCCGTCCGTCATGATGGCGACGAAGACCTGCACGCCGGAAGCGGCGAGTTTGGCCATGGTGCCCGCCATCTTGATCTCATCGTCTGGGTGAGCGCCGAAGACGAGGATTCGCTGGTAGTTCATAGCAATGCCTCCGCACAGGGTCGGGAGCTAGCCTTCGAGGTTCGGGGAGAGTTCCCTGTCCGTGTGCGAGCAGGCTTCGCTCCTTAGCTGCTGCCGCGGACGATGACACCGGTTGCGCGACCGAACCCCGGGCAGTGACTCTACGCCGAGGGGGTAGCCGGAGTCGGGGGCGCCCGGGGCCGCCAGTCAGGGCGGTTTGGCGGCTCCAGCGACAGTCCCGTCGCGAGCTCAGGTGAACGTCGCCCTCGCACATGTAGCGCGAAACCGTGATCTTGGGCTGCGACTACGGTCCTGCACTCAGCAATCACGAGTCAGGAGAGCGGGCGAACAGAGGATCGGCAGGTGCTTGGCAGGTTATGGTCTATCCGCCAGCAGGCCTCCGCCGACACCGATGTTCTCTCGCTCGTTCTCACGAATGATCGTGATGAAGGCTTCCTTGCGGATGCCTGTCACCTTGTGCGCCATCTCCGTGAACTGTTGGACGAGTACGGCCTTCTGCTCCTTGCTCAGCTTCCCACCGTCGAATGTGATGACTGGCATGCTGGTCTCCTTTCTGGCAGATGGTAATGTCCAAGGCAAACACGGCAGCCTTGCCCACGGCTGGCTGTCCACCCTAGCCAGATCACTGTTCGCGGTTCGACTGCGGCTTATCTTCCCTCCTGATGCGGGGACGGTGTGCGTGCTACCGAGGCCGCGAGGGCCTCATGCCCGACGAGTCACGCCTTCTGACCCGCCCGACTAGATAGAGGCCCGTCTGCCCGCGCCGCGAACGGCTCTTCAGCGTCCTGTTCCCCCGCTCAGCAAGTCTGCTGCCGCCAGCACGCAGAAGATATACGTCGCCGCGCCGGCGATCACATCCTCCGACTGCTGCCAGAGATACGGATAGTTCGCCTTGTACTCCGGAAAATCCGGCCGGATCAGCGCCACGCCCGACACGACTGCGCCCGGTATGTAGTACCAGTGTGCCCGCAGATAGCTGTACTCGCACGTCACCGAGTGCGCCCCGACCCCGCAGGCAAAGGAGATGTTCGATCCCGGGTGGCAGCCCAGCACGTAGTTGAGCGATGCCAGCACGTGCTCCCGGTCGAACAGATCCGGGTAGGCCTTCACCAGGTAGTACTGCTCGACCGCGTAGCGCTGGATGTCCCAGCCCGCGCCCCAGATGTGCGGGCGCCAGGGCACGCCATAGGGGTTCTTCGCCAGTTCTTCCTTCAGCGCCGACGCGTACTCCTCTAGCGCGCGCCGCACCGCCGTCGCGAAGCCATCGTCCTTCACCAGCGGCGCCGCCCGCGCCACTGCCCATCCGCACGCGCCCGTGCCGTGCGAGAAGCGCGCGATGTTCTTCTCGACCTCCGGTAGTAGCTCCACCAGGCGCTGCCGGTACCGCTCCTCGCCGGTCGTGATCAGCAGCTCCGCCGTCGCCAGTACCTCCTGCGCCTCCGCCTCTCGCGGCACGTAGGTGCTGTGCAGTTCCACCGGCGGGTGGCCCTGTTCGTACTCCCACGCCTTCGCGGCCGTCTCCAGGCACTCCCGCGCCAGCGCCTCCTCGTAGCCCCCCAGCACCCGGCTCGCGGCCGCCAGTGCCGCCGCCACCTTGTACTCCAATCCCGTGTCCCGGCTGGTGAAGGCCCAGCGATCATCCATCTTCCCTGACCGCTCGCCCGCGACCTCATTGGGCTTCAGCGTTGCGTCGTAGATGCGATTATCAGTCACGCTCGCCCAGTCGCCCGAGATCCGCTGCGCCTGGCTGCTGTGAATGATGCCCGAGAAGCTGTGCCCCGCCACCCGATACCCGCCCAGCATGTTCTCCACGCCGTGCAGAGAGTTGCTGGCCATGACCAAGCTGCGCCCTCCATTCTGCAGTTAGCCACTGGCGCCGCAGCTTCCCTGTGGGCCGCGCGCGGGACGCGCCTCCACAAGGAACAGCAGCGCTACCAGCGAGGACACCAGAAATGAAAGAACTAGTACGGCTAGGGTCCCTATCATCACCCTGTTGAGGACAATTGTCTGTCTCCAGCCAGGAAGGCCACAACCGTCGCAGGAGCGCAAACGTTAGCGCGAGTCCAGCGACGCTGGATGGTGTCCCGTTCATAGTTGAAGGTTGAGGCGGCTCTCTCCAGCCCGGTTCTGATAGAATCGGGTAACCCAAAGCTTGAAAAGGAGAGAACCGCCGTGAGAAGAGAGTATCAGGTTGTGGGTCGCAAGGGTAGTGCCGCGCTGCGCCAGTTTCTGGCGAGGGAGGGGGCGGCGCTGGTGCCGATGATGGAACTGCTGGAGGCGGGGCAACTCGCCGTGGAAGAGCTAGTGGGGGAGATGGGAAAGGCGGCGCTGGAGGCGGTGCTGCTGATCTCAGCCGAAGAGGTGGCGGGGCCGGCGCATCCGGGCCGGCCGGGCGGGGTGATCCGGCGCCATGGCGAGCAAGGCGGGATAGTCGCGCTGGGGGGCCAGAAGGTGCGGGTGAGCAAGCCGCGGTTGCGCCGGAAGGGCGGCGGGGAGGGGGCTGAGGTGGCGGTGCCGGCTTATGCCGCGATGCAGTCCGATGAGAGGCTGCGGGAGCGGATGCTGTCGATTGTGATGCGAGGGGTGAGCACGCGCCATTACCAGGAGGTGGTGCCGGAGCTGGCGGAGCGCTGCGGGGTATCGCGCTCGGCGGTGAGCCGGCAGCTGCAAGAGGCGAGTGCGGAGGCGCTGCGGGAGCTGTGCGAGCGGCGCTTCGATGACCTTGACCTGTTGGTGATCTACCTGGACGGCAAGCACTTCGGGGGCCACCAGGTGGTGAGTGCCATCGGAGTGGACGCAGCGGGCTGCAAACACGTCCTGGGCCTCACCGAGGGGGCCACGGAGAACGCGGTGGTAGTGAAGGGACTGCTGGAGGAGCTGGTGGAGCGAGGGGTGCGCCCGGAGCGCAGACGGCTGTTGGTGATTGATGGCTCGAAGGCGTTGCGCAAGGCGATTGATGATGTCTTCGGCAAGCAGCATCCAGTGCAGCGCTGCCTATCTCGGTGGCGGTCGCTTTCCACGAAGAGGCGGATACCAGCAGGCCCCGTCACCGCGCTGCTCGCACTTCGCGAGATCGTCGCCCAGCGCTATCCCATGCTCGGCGCAACACGGGAAGCCAAGTCGGTCCTTCGTGATGTGGGAACAGCGTTGGTGCTGCTTCCTGTCTTCTGTCCGCATATCCGCTCCACGCGACTACCCGAGCAGGAACGGCTCACCCCTAACACAGGAAGGTAACTCAGCAGGAACGCTCGCGGGGGCTGCCCGCTCCCCTCGGATCGCCTCACTTCGTTCTCCGACCGCGCAGTATGGTCCTGCCATGAAAACAACCGCGACGCCGAGGCACAGAGCAAAGCCCTACGCCAGGAGAAGGTGCGCTTTTCCCATGCAAGGGCTACGACTGGAGCGGCTATCACGACGTGATGGCCGTTCCCATCTCTTCGACTTCGCGGCAGCAGGTTAGGCCCGGTCTTCGAGGCGGGCCTTCCGGCTCCCTGTCGGTTGAAGACTACCGAATGGGAGGCGCTTCGAGAGGATCTCTCTGGCGGGAGTGGCAGAGGCGCTTAGGACTCACGAGGAGCTGAGGTCTACTAGGCAAGAGACGGGGTGCCCGCTGAAGGAGTCCCTTCTCACAAACCGGTCTGCCTGTGGAACAACCATAGAAGCAGTTGCTGTAGACAAAGGCCTGATAGCCCATGGAGTGGACACTGTTGGGGGCGGGTAGTGCTGCCGCCGGGATAGCCTTCGCCATCAAGGGGCTTGAAGAGCTGTTCCTAGCCGGTCGTACCTATCCTGCCGGCAAGGTGGAACCACTCGCGCTGACTAGGCTGCGTCTGAGGGCGGATTGGCTCTTCAGAGGGGCGCTGGTCCTGGGCGTCCTCGCGATGTGCCTCTCCCTCGCTGCCAGGCTTACCCACTAGCGACCAACAGCTCCTATACCGAATGGCGGCCCGTAAGGCATAGCCTGCGAGTTGCTCCCGCTCGGAAATGAGATGCGCCCCGAAGGTGTCTCCAGGTCCCCACCGTCGGGGCGCAAGCACTACTGCCAGAAGGTCACTCGGGGTTCAGTTCTAGCGGAAGTCCAGGACAAGATGGAACAACCCACTCAGCAGGATGCACACCGGGCCGAGCATGGCAGCCGCGATCAACGGCTTCCGCGCGCACCAACAGCGCCTTGACTTTCGGCCACCAGCTAGGCTCAGGCGTGAAAGGATTGGTACCCGGCAGCCAGGCCGTTACACCAATGGCCGTCAGGGCACAGCCAGCCGTCAGCAGCCACAACGTTGCCGTCTCCATGATGCTCCCCTCCCCTCTCTCTAGTCTGACGCCACCACCGTTAGCTGCCTCAAGGTGACGTAGTCTACCACCTATGTGCTATCTTGACTACCAGCCAACAGTAAAAGACTACCCTTTTCGTGCGGTGGACCAAACAAGCCAGCCACGGCTCACAGGCTGCCTGCGTGCGTCCCTGGAAGCTATCAGGGAAGATTGGCCAGCGCCAATCCCAGTTCGGCCTCTCGGCCAATGCTGCCTCGCGGCATCCTCATCGCCACCGCCGGACTGCTAGGAGAGCAGTTATCGCCAGGGCGGCCGTCAGGACATCCGCCCACCAGGGCCCGGACCACCATACACCGAGGGTCGCCACCACGACCGCGCCAAGGGCTACCCGCCTGCATCCAACGACAGACGGGTCCAGTGGCTGCTCGCTCGGCGTGCGCGCTATCAGGATCGTCGTCAGTGCAATGACGACCCACCCGGCTGCGAAGACGCAAAGGTAGAACAGGAAAGAGGGGAATGGAGTCAATCCAGGGAAGCATGGGCTGCAGAATATGAGAGAGCCTAAGGCTAGCAGCAGAGCTGCCGCCAGGAGTATCGTGAGTGCTCCGAGTCTGTTTCCCAAGTTGACCGAGCTCCCCTCTCTCGCGGCGTGCGCAACACCGACCGCAACTGCCAGGAATGTCCACCGCGCAGACTAAACGCGACTCCATGCCTGTAAGCCCGACCTCGGCCTGAGTATTCGGGGCGGCCACGTGTTCCCATGCCCGCCGGCTAACGAATCTCTGGTCTTACGGTTATGTTGTCCAAGGCCCCAGGATGCCTCTGGGCGTGTCCTGAGCCTTCGTCTCAGCTTGCTTGCCTAACCACTGCACAAGATACTCTTTAGACCACCGCTGCGATAGTCTATGGAAACCAGAATCCGCTCCCCGGCAGGCCTAAGCGACGTTCGGGAGCAGGTCGGAGTCTAGCAGCCCAGGGGCACCTCTGTCAAGAGGTCGGAGGGCTGGCAATCGCTAGCACTGCTCGGAGGCAAACGCTGATTGGCAGAGAGAACCTCATGTGCCGTGTCTCGCCGCGGCGTCCAAGCACGGGCTGTAGTGTATCTCAGAGTCGCCGCACAGCTGTCGGCTCCTCTCTGACGCCGGCAGCAGCGATGGCAGGCGGCCGTGGGATGAGGAGGCGCTCCTCCTTTACTGGGAAAGTGCCGAACGGCAACACCCCGGGGGCCTCGGCAGCCCGGCTCTGGATTCGCTTACACAGCCGGTATAAAGGCGAGCCCCACGGGACCATGAACCGCGGGGCTCTGTTTTGGATGGTGTCCCGTTCATAGTTGAAGGTTGAGGCGGCTCTCTCCAGCCCGGTTCTGATAGAATCGGGTAACCCAAAGCTTGAAAAGGAGAGAACCGCCGTGAGAAGAGAGTATCAGGTTGTGGGTCGCAAGGGTAGTGCCGCGCTGCGCCAGTTTCTGGCGAGGGAGGGGGCGGCGCTGGTGCCGATGATGGAACTGCTGGAGGCGGGGCAACTCGCCGTGGAAGAGCTAGTGGGGGAGATGGGAAAGGCGGCGCTGCGGGCGGCGTGGAAGCTGGAGCCCAAGGAAGGGATGGCGCGGCTGCACACCCAGATCGAGTGGCTGGAGCGAACTCATCCCAAGGCCGCGGCCAGCCTGCGGGAGGGCTTGGAGGAGACCTTCACCATCGCCCGACTGGGGCTGTCGCCGATGCTGCGCACCTGCCTGACCACCACCAACATCATCGAGAGCTCGCTCTCGGGGGTGGAGGGTCGCACCGGCCGCGTCACCCGCTGGCGCTCGGGAGAGATGGCCTTGCGCTGGGCCGGGGCGGCCGCGCTGGAGACCGAGCGCAGCTTCCGCAAGATCATGGGGCACAAGGGCCTCTGGATGCTGAAGGCCGTGCTGGACGAAGGCCAGTCGCTTAGCGACCGGTCGCAGATCTCAGTTGACGAGGGCCGTGTCGCGGCCTAAGATACGCGAGAGGGACCGCCCAACCTTACACTACGGGCGGGACATAATCCTGCCATCGGCCCTCAGCGATTCCTCCATCTCCCTGCTCCTTTCTCGCTTGTACATTTCGCCGCCCAGGAGCAGGAACACCGACTCAGATCAGCTCACCCTGTAGCTTGGCCTTTGTCCCAGAATCGCTGACGACGTACATGGGATTCGAATCCACCAGAGGCGTCTGGGTGCGTCCTAGACTGATCTGGGACGATTTCGCCTATCTGGCGGAGCAATGTATGACAAAGATAATAAAGCCGTGAGCGCCGATCTCGCGGCGGATCCTACACATCCGGTAGCAGGCAAGAGACGGCATCGGAGCAGCTCCAGGGCCTCTCGATGGCCTTCTTGCTCTCATGGGCTGCGGCCCTTTGGCAGCGAAAAGTACACCTACACGAGAGAGCTACCTAGCGTTAACTGACTGCCGCTGCGGGATGGACACCTGCACTTTGGGCGTGATGTACCAAGACTGATCTGGGGGTTTCTTCGGCAGGTTTGGAGCGGGATCCGCCCTCTCGCATGGTTGGTTGATGAGGTTTCGGCGGACTCGCACATCGCCGGAGTCCGCTATGCGGAGCCGAGAAGGCCACGCCAGGCGCGAAATCGATCCCGAGGATGCCAGGAACCGAGGTCAGTGGCTGCCTGGATTCCTCAGATTAGTTCTGGTACACTTCGGGTCCCAGCTAGGCATCTGTCGGATCTCGTGCCTGCCACTTCGCTGCTGGTCCGCTTTCCGCTGGAGCTCCCTGAACCACAGGGCCTCGCTGAGACGGTTCGATCGCCGCTCGACATCCACAGGGGAGCTCAGATGGTAGAGCGCGGGACTGAAAATCCCGGCGTTCCCAGTTCGACTCTGGGACCCGGCACCAAGGAGTGAGGCGACGGCGAGAGCCGTCACCTTTCATCTCCCGTCGGCTCCCGCGGTGCTACCATCGCCAGTATCGGCATAGCGCTTCCGGACCGGGGCCGCTCGTGAAGGTTGCAGGTCTGGGGTGGGGAACTGATACACGAGGGCCCCGAGCCCTGTCCGCCGCCAGTTCGGCATCTGCAAGTGGGAGGCCATCGTGCCGAGGAGTCGGCTGCTGGACAGCAACGAAGGGAGGCGCGATGGGCCGCACAGGCCGGAGGCGTTCCCAGACCGCGGTAGTCGTCGCCATCCTCATCTGGATGCTGGGCCCCGTGTACCCGCAACAGCAATCGACCGTTAGCCTTGCCGACTGGGAGGCGCACCGCTTCCCGGTGACCCACCCGGCGACGGTCATCAAGCCCGCCGATCTGGCGCGGGCCAGAAAGAATGTAGCCAGGTACACATGGGCGCGAGGCTATGTGGAATCTGCGCGCCGCCGCGCAGACGCGATCCTTCCCAGCATCACTCCCGAGTACCTCGTCACCATGGTCGAACGCACTACTCCCGGGGGCACGGCGCCCTGCCCCGCGTGCCGGGCCAAGGGCCTCCCCTGGCACCCCAATGGCCAGTGGTCGTGGTCACCGGACAAGCCGGACCAGCTCACCTGCCAGGTCTGCGGGACCGTATTCCCGAACCCTGAGTTTCCGGAGAGCATCGTTCTGCAGAGCACGTGGGACCCGGAGCAGAAGTTCAGCTTCGTCGGCGGCGAGCCGTTCCTCTGCTTCGGCTACGCCTCCCGCCCGAGTCTCACCGGCATCATCCGCGCCCGCAAGCTCGACTACGTCACCGACCAGCTGAGCACGTTGGCCCAGGCCTATGCGCTGACCGAGGACGCCAGGTACGCGCGTGGCGCCAGGGCCATCCTGCTGCGATTCGCAGAGGTGCTGCCGAAGTACCTGGTGCGCGCTGGCTACACGTACGGCGAGTACGCCGATACGGACCCACATGTGGCCGCCGCAGGCATCGACGATCTATCCAACGACGAACTGGTCTACCCGCCTAACGTTCCGGACCGAAAGCTTCACACCGGGTACTGGTCGGCGAGCCGGGTGGGCACCTCCGGCATGGACGGCTGGTGGGTCTCCACCGTCACGCAGGCCTATGACCTGGTGTGTTCGGCACGGCAACAGGGCACGCCGGTCTTCTCCGAGGCCGACCGGTACCGCGTCGAGCGAGATGTGCTCTTCGAGAGCGCGTACCTCGCTGCGTGCGACCCCAGCATCAACAACAAGTCGGTGGGTAACCGCGCCGGAGCCGCCATGGTCGGCATGTGCACCGGCTACCCGCCACTGGTGCACTTCGGGCTGGATGGCTTCCGCAAGACCGTTGATGGCTGGTTCCTGCCCGACGGCGGAACGTCGGAGTCTCCCGCCTATGCCATGATGACCATGAGCGGCATCGAGGGCTTCGGCCTCATGTTCCGCGACTACTCGGACCCGCCCGGCTACGTGCCCGAGGCTGGGACGACGCGGCTGGAGCACTTCGACGCCTGCCGCGACACGCGCTATGGTGACTGCTGGCAAGGCCTGCTCTGGACATTGCAAGGGGATCTGCACTGGCCGCCTTCGGCCGACTCCTACCGCAGCACGGCACTGGACGCGAACTACGCGGAGCTGATCGCGGCCGAGTACCCCACCGAGGAGCACGTCGCACTCCTGCAGGAAGTCGCGGGCAGAGATCTTGCCGGCGGATCGCCGGAGCGCGCGATCTTCTACCGGGAGCCGGGGCTGGAATCCCGCCAAGTGAAGCCGTTCGCGCTACCCGACATCGTCTTCCCGTTCCTCGCCCAGGGATACCTGCGGACTGGAGCGGATGGCCGCGACGGCCTAGCGTTGCTAAACGCGAGCGATTTCGGTAACCACCACCACCTCGACAGCCTGGACCTCTACTACTGGAAGGATGGCCACGAGCTTCTCTCCGACCTGGGGTACCTGTGGGACCACCCGGACTCCTACCAGACTCGCAAGACCCTCTCTCACAACACAGTGTTGGTACACGGCGCCGATCAGAAGGACAAGGGCCGGGGCGGAAGCTTCCACCTGTTCGCCGTCACCCCAGAGGTCAAGGTCATGGAAGCCTCCTCGCGAGCCTACGAGTCGGCGAGCGTCTACCGGCGCACGTGCGTGCAGGTGGACCACGGGGCTGCGGGCTCGTATCTGCTGGACGTCTTCCGCGTCGAGGGCGGCGGGAAGCGGCAGTACGTCTTCCACGGCCCGGGGACCCACTATCGGATTGCTGGTCTGCGCCTCGTGCCCGCGGCGGACTCCCCGGGCCTGCAGCTGGAGAACCTGCGCCAGGCTTCGGGCGTCGAGCCATGGCAGCTCACTTGGACCCTGAGCGAGGGCTATACCTTCACCGCCTTCGCACCCGGCGATCCAGGAGAGACCGTGCTGCTCGGCGACGGCTGGGGCCAGCGCGACCATCGGAACACCGATCGTGGGGCGACGCTGCCGTACGTCGTCCGCACCCGTGAGGGGCCGGGGCTGGACCAGTTCGTCGCCGTGTTCGCGGGCGCTGCTCAGGGCCGAGCGCTCGTGAATGCCGTGCGCCTCCTGACGCTCCCGCCGGATGCGCCGCGGGACGCCGTCGCGGTGGAGGTCGAGACAACCGCGGGGTCAGACCTGATCGTCTCGATGCTCACGCCGGCACCGCTTATCCTGTCCACCTCACTCGGCGAGGTGAAGACTGATGGCCGCCTGGCGGCAGTGCTGGGCGTGGCGGGCAAGCCCACCGCGGCCTGCCTGGTAGGCGGCACAGAGCTCTCTGCCAGCGCGGCGATCATCACCTCCCCGGCGGCCCGCTACACGGGGAAGGTCCTCGGGAACGCCAGTGGGCGTGGCGAGTCCCATTACGTGTTGCAGGGGCACCTGAGCGGAGATCAGAGCCTAGTCGGACAGACGCTCTTGATCCAGGACGGAGCCACCACTCGCGCTTACCCGATCCGCGGCATCCATGTTGAGAATGGACGGGCGACGGTCTACACCAAACGCGACGGCGTCGGCTTCGAGGCGCGTTCCGGTGCCACCTGGGAGTTCGTCACGGTCGGGTCCTGGAAGCAGCGTTGAGCGCGCCGCCACGCATGGTTCCGCTGAACTTGAGCGCACAACACGCGCGCCAGGGGCGGGAACTGCCGAAACCGGCTACAGAGTGCCTCAAAAGCTTCCGGAGACGGCTGCGAAGGCCCGGCGGATCGGCCTCGCTGTTTAGACCTCAGATGTGAGAGAGTCTGTCCGCGGCAGTATCCTGGAGGAAGCGTTACCCAGGATCGAACCCTCTCCGAATGTGGACGAGGTTGGGGTTGCGATTCCCAACGCCTGTAGGAGTTGCTGCCGCGGAACCGCTCTTTGCCTGGCAGCGTCCTAGCGCTATGTCGCTGTCTGGCTGTCGCCTTGCTGGCCAGTGGAGTCCACATCGGCCGGAGAACCTATGCCCTGGACCGACCCAACACGCGCAAACTGCCGCAAGGCGCGGGATTCCTCTCGCGAGACAGAGGAGGATGGCAGCCCACTAACGGTGAAGCGGGCCGCGGTGTCACCTCTGGACAAGGCTGTGACGTGCACAGCGGGACGCTTTGGCGAGGCTGCCCACGCTCTGCCGAACCGAAGGAGGCGTTTGTGGAGAGGTTTCCTGCTACGAGAGGCGGACTACTGCATACCGCGGTCTGGCTGCTGGTCGCGATCCTTCTCAGTGTGCAGCCAGCGGCCGCTCAGATCTACACTCCCCCCGATGCCGAGGCGCACTTCTACTACCTGGCAAGCAGGTACGTTGACCTCCAGTCTCTGGCCATCCGAGCGGGCCCTGGCAGCTATGCCCGAGTGGATCTTGATCTCAAGGGCGGCCATCTCAACCTGCGCCACCGGGCGCTGATCCGCGATGATGCGGAAGGCTACTCGGATCCGAAGTTCCATCAGATCTACCGTGAGACAATCGTCGTTGATGCTGACTGGAACGGGTTTGGCTTCGCAGGCACCGTTTCGGCCGATGCCACTTGGACAAGACAGTGCTGGGACAACCAGGGCAGGCCCAGCTTCAGCCAGGAAGTCGACACATGGAGTGGCACGCGGCCTGCCGATCTGCTAGACCTCGGCCCGTCCGACGAAGGCAAGCTGGTTCTGGCCGTCTGGGTGTGGGAATGGAGCATGCATATCGTACAGGAGTGCTGGACGACCCCGACTACTGATAATCCCGACGGGTACGAGCGAACGGAGCGCGACGAGTATTCAGGGGTTGGCCTGCAGGTCGAGCTTGGCGACCAGAACGGCGACATCTCCTTCCTGGATGTAGTTGACCCGCTCCCGGAGATGATCGACCTGGTGACGCGGGACGGGCTTGTCTTTGATCCTGAGCGTCTAGCGCGCGAGGGCTGGGGGGCATCGGGTGCGGCCGCCGATGGGGCCACCCGCCTGCTTGTGCGGGCGCGCATTCCTCAGCCGGGTACAGTCACCTTCGCTGTCGACGGACCCGGAACGCTCAGCCGCGTGGATGGCAGCGGCCGCGGGGCTGCCGTCGCCGTCACCTCCGTCCCAGCGCTCGGAGCGCAATACGCCTACTGTCTCTACTGGGCGCCTGACGGACTCCCCGCTGGCAGCACGGAGAGCGCGCCGTTCGTCATCTCTGCGGCAGTCAACGACGGAGGCGCTCCCTGGGCACTGCCGCCGGTTGCCCTGTCACTTCACCAGCCCCCGGTCGTGTTGCTCCATGGCATCCTGTCGGACGCCCTATCCAAAGGTAGAGTATGGGATGACTTCCCGCTGAACGCCAGTGGCCGCTTCCGCTGGACGCATGAGCCATGCTACTTCAGCGCACTCCATCTTGCCAGCAGTGCCCGGGTAGTTCCAAGGGAGGTGGAGAACGCCTGTGCCAAGGCCCGCACCGAGGGAGTGGCCGTCTGCCGTGCGGATCTCGTTGGCCACAGCATGGGCGGGCTGCTCGGGCGGTACTGGGGAAGGCAGCCCAATGAGTGGTACGCGGGCAAGCGTAACTACTACCAGGGGGACATCCGCCGCCTCATCACCCTGGATAGCCCGCATTACGGTTCTCCCGTTGCGGACCTCTTCTATGGGCTTAGCAAGGACCCCATCCTGGGACCCGTGTTGCGCGCGGCCGGACACGTGATCGGGTGGCCAGTAGAGCTTGGTGCGCTTGAGGACTTGTGCCAGGGCAGCCCCGCCTTACACCAGATGGGTCCCAGTCAGGTGATGGGTCATGCCCTAGCGGGCAGCGTTGACGTAGATGTTGACAGCACTTGGGCCGCGCTGCAGTTGCTCCTCAAGGGCTTGCCCAACCCCCTAGTGCTGCTGGGAGTCGTGGTCGGTGGAGATTACCGGCCCTCCGTCCTTTTCGGAGGGAGTTGCCACGACTACATAGTCAGCTGTGAGAGCCAGGGTGGCGGCCTCCCCGGCAGTGCCACGGACGTCTACCATGGCTCGGCATTCCAGCACACCATCGTAACCAACTCGGGCGACTACGCTGCTCGCTGTGAGTCCCTCCTCACAGAACCTGGTCAGGGCTCCGCCTTCGCGCGATTCCCAGCCATTCCCTCGGACCTCGCGGCGTCCGCCCCAGGTGATTCCCGGGACGCGGTGTGGCAAGTGCGCCAGCCGGAACTGGCGCCGCCGACCCTTACCATCGCCTCCCCCGCCGATGGCGCGTTGGTGGCTCCCGGCACAGAGGTGCTGGTCACAGTCGAGACGCCCAGCGGCCACGCGCTCGTGTCCAGCGCGGTACTAGGGCCGGCCTCATTCGGGCGATCGCCAGTCGGAGACCCATCTCACGTCAGTTGCCCCGTCCCGCTCGACGCCGCTGGTGCGTACCCGATTGTGGCTGTGGGCGAGCTGGGAGACGGACAGTACGCGTATTCGCCAACACTCCATCTACAGGTTGACCTATCTGGGCGGGAGCCCCTGGCCCTTCGCTTCGCGCAAGACGCGCTCAACCTCGAGCCCCATGCCTCGGCCGGGACTACCTGTCTGCTCGACTGCGCCGATTCAGTAACCCGGGTGATACTCGGCACCAGCCTCGATCTCACGTACCTGTCAACCGACAGTGACATAGCCACCGTCAGCGCCGACGGCACGGTGACAGCGGTTGGAATCGGAGCATGCACCATCGTGGCGACATATCGAGGCACTCCGGCATTCCTGCCGATCACAGTGCGAGAGCCGCGAGCCGATTTCGAGGATGTGCCCGTGGGCTTCTGGGCGTTTTATGCCATCAGGGAGGCCTTGCGCGCGGGCATTGTGAGTGGGTACTCCGTTGACCCACCGCTCTATTCTCCTCAGCTCCCCGTCTCCCGGGATCAGATGGCGGTCTACATCTCCCGCGGTCTAGCTGGCGGCGACGCCAATGTCCCTACCGGGCCGATGGTGGCTTCATTCGAGGATGTGCCCGCCAGTCACTGGGCCTACAAGTATGTAGAGTACGCGGTAGGTCAGGGCATAGTGCAGGGCTACGATACTACCCACTACCAGCCTGCCACAGTGGTCGATCGAGGCCAGATGGCCGTGTTCGTTGCTCGGGCAAAGGGATGGGTGAAGCTTGGCGACGCGATGGACACTGCGCCCCAACTCTTCACCGACGTGCCAGCGGGCTTCTGGTCGGGCACAGCGATCAAAGCTTGCGTCGACAACGGTGTGGTCCATGGGTACGGCGACAGTACCTATCATCCCGAATGGCAGGTGACTCGCGACCAGATGGCGGCCTACGTGGCTCGGGCGTTCGGGCTGCCAGTCTGAGTTGACCGGCTGACGAACCGGATTCGGATGACGATAGGTCACGAGAGCGGAAAGGATGACGGTCCGCGCGAGCCGGAACCCTGGGCGGCGCTTCCAGACCGAGCGCAGCATGTGTGAAGCCGACCGCCTTTGTCAACCGCGCGTGCCGTGGGCCTGAGACTGGGCAGCCAGCCATGACGAGAGAGTCAGCTCACGTGCTCGGACCCCCATGCGAGCATCTACTGCTCTATCTCCTAGGTCTGGCCGCTTTCCGTACCGCTTTGCCTCGAGTTCACGTCGTTCAGAAGCCGGTGTCGAAGGAAGGTCGGTCGCTTTCGGCCACGATCCCTCCCAGGTCAATCCCCAGAGCTACCCGCGCGACCAGGAAGCCCATCTCGGCCCTGATGCGGCCGTCCTTGACTTCGCCCAATGATCGCTCCGACTCGCGAACCAGCGTGCTAGCCAGCGACGGCGAGCCGGCGCAGGAGGCCCGAGCAGCCACCAGAGCGAGTGCGCGGCTCCTGTGTGCGGGGTCGCTTACTTCCCGGGCGATGCTGGATCCGTCCGCTAGGTCGAACCGAGAGGCGGTCATGGCGAGGTCAGCCGCGAACTCCGACTTCGCATCCTCCTCCTTCAGAGCTACTAGGCGCGCCCTTAGGCCTTTGAGCCGGTTCGCCAGTAGGTCAGACTGAGCAGAGACGAGCACTAGTGCCGATATACGCTCACACTGCGCTTGAAAATAGGGGTCACCAAGGCCAGCGACAAGGGTTTCGTCGTCATGGTGCCCAGCCCGGGCAAGCCGATAGGTCAGAGCGCCGGCAATATCGGCAACGAGCTGCCGCTCCTCGCCCTCCAGTGGCGTGCCCGGGCGGTAGGCAATAACAACCATCCTGCCCTTACTCTCCTTGCGCCAGTAGTCTTGCCAGCTCTGGTAGGCAATGAGAAAGTCCTGGACTGCTTGGCTTTCCTCTCCCTCCG
Source organism: uncultured Armatimonadota bacterium (assembly GCA_963716175.1). Lineage (GTDB taxonomy): Bacteria > Armatimonadota > Hebobacteria > Hebobacterales > Hebobacteraceae > MFD04408-11. The sequence goes on from OY970296.1 coordinate 1,080,022, forward strand.
GCCGCAGTAGCGCGCCGTACATCCGTGTAGTCCACCACGCAGACTCAGACCTTGCCAACGGCAGCGCCTTGGTGCGGTCGATCTGGGCTAGCGCCATCATCGCAGTGGACTGAGCGCGCCAATCCTTAGTCCCCTTCCAGATCTCAGCCGCCGCTGCGGCGTCGGCGACGGCAACGTCAGGGACCGCGTATGCCCCCAGGAGTTCAGTCGTGTACCGAGCTGGGGCCTCCGCGAAGCTGCCGCCAAGGATCCGCTGTGCCCGAATCCCGGCGTTCCGGTAAGCGCCCTTCAGCGCTTTCGGCAAATCCTTCCATGCCGCCAGGATCTGCTGCACACTCCCGGCTGCTGCCTCTGGACTACCGGCCGCGCGAAGCTCGGCGCATCTCCCCAGGAATAGGAAGGGAGACAGGATCTCGCTTTCCGATACGTCGTTACCTCTGTATGGACGGAACTCCACGAGGTCGTGGCCCACATCGGGACTGACCTTGAGGACCAGCCCAACCAGCCGCATCCAGATCCCGTACATCGCCGCCGTCTTCTCGTCATGCGCACGCCAGAACTCGTTGCGGCGCTCGGGCACCCTCATCATGTCGGTGGCTTTGTAGAGGTCGGCCTTTTCCTTGAAGTCCACGATGAGCGCGAGACACCCCGCGGCTTCCAGGACTTTGGCGGATGAGGCCGCGCAAAAAGCTTGAGCCTCAGTGATGTGCCCCTCTTTGAGAAGGGCATCGAGCAAGTCCGCGTACACGATGAGCGTCGGGAAGATATCCTCGCGGGGCACCCGCGAGAGGCCGAACACGATCAATGCCCACGCTGCTGCGCCAGGCGTCGGGAAGACCGCCTTGACCTCTTTCCCCTGCAATGAGGCGCCCAGAAGAACCAGGCAAATCCGATCCACGGCCTCCACAGTTGCCGGATCAAAGAGTTGAACAGCGGGCGTGACTCCCCCGCTCGGTCCTGTGGAGGACTCAAGCGCCACCCGAGCCGCCACGAATCGCGCCACCCGCATCCGGTCAAAGGAGTCCTTCACCGAGGCCACCGCACCTACAGCCTTCTCTGGGGCCTCTAGTGCCGAGTAGATAGCCGCCTGCAGTGAGGCCCCGAATGCCTGATGGTCGAAGTCGTCGTCGTGCTCCGCCGGCGCCGACCAGTTGAGTGTCGTCTGAAAGGCGCGGGCGGGGCAGAAATGCCCCCACCCTATGTCTGAGAGTAAAGGCTGACTCGCCTGGATAAGCCGTGATGCAGCCACCGGATCGCTCTGGCGTAGCCGCAGAGCTGCCTCGAGTGCGAAGTCGGCCACCACCGCCTTCGTCTCCCGTCGGGCCTTTGCCGATGACGCTAGGACTGCCGCTAGCAGTGTCGTCCCAGCATCGACGTCTCCCAACCACACTCGCCTTCGGGCGATCTCGCACTGGCCCTTGGCACGCCAGTACTCGTTGCTGAGGGACTGAGCAGCACGCGCTGCCACCGCCCCATCAGCGCGAGCCGCCGATGCGAGCTCCCCGGAGATAGTCTGGTAGAGGTCCTGCGCGCTCTTCGCTCTCCTAAGGCGGCGTCGCGGCTCGCCGGGCAACAGCATATCGGTGCCGTTCGCTGCCAACTGCGATCCTACGAATGTGAGCTCCCGGTTGCTCATCGTGTTGTAGGGGCTACTGGCGGATGCAGCGAGGACATACCATGCAACTGCCTGGACGATAGCCGAGAGGCCCTTATTGCTGTGCGGCACCGCGCTCTCCGCGGACTTAACCGCGGCCATCAGCGCTCGCTCCGCGGTGGCCGCGTCAACAGCCCGCTGGGAGTCCTTTTCGGAGGCCGATGCTGCAGTACCCACTTGAGTAGCAGTATCTGGAGCATCGGCCGGTACGCATGGAAGCCGGGCAATGAGAAGAAGACACATCGCCAACAAGATCGTGATCAAACGCATGCTCTTCCTCCTGTATGCGGCTGTCCCAGGCACCTATCTCGCCCCGGCTGTAGGCTGAGGTGGGGCGGGCCCTCTCGCGTATCTCAGGCCCGAGGGGCCGTCCTCGTCGGCAGGATTCTGGAGCTGGATTGGGATTCCCTACCAGTCGATCGGCCTTCGTCCAAGCCGGCCTTCAGCATCCCGGTGGCCGATAGCCTTGCGAGACTCCTTTGCGATACCCCCGCGGTAGCCGTCGCCCGGCCCGGGGCCGCTTCCATACCGGATCACTTCGGTCCTGGTGGAGGAAACGTTTCTGGGATCGCGACACTGTCTGCCGGCGGACGAGGCACAAGTCTCGATGCCTGGGCCGCTAGTCCGAATGAGCATCGAACCTTCTCTGGCCCATCTTCCGGGAGGTAGGCTGCTCGGTGCTCAAGGCATGAGCCCAAACGCCCTCGCCACATACACCGCCATCTGGTCCCGCGTCACGACAATCTCAGGATGGTAGAGTCCGTCCTCATAGCCCGCGACGACCCCATTCTCGACACAGTACTCGACGTGCTTGTAGGACCAGAAGCTATCGGGCACGTCCGGGAAGTTGCGCGGGTTGGCGGGGACATAATCAGCCAGGCCTGCTTCGCCACTTGGGGCGACCAAGGCACGGGCAACGTACACCGCCATCTGGTCCCTGGTGACCTCATATTCTGGGTGGTACTTGCCGTCCTCGTAGCCGGCGACCACACCCTGGTCAACCGCATACTCGACGTACTTCAGCGCCCAGTGTCCTGTGGGCACATCGGGGAAGGAGGGGGTGTTGGGAAAGGCGGGCACGTTCCCGTCGCCACCGGCCAGAGCCCTGGCAATGTACACGGCCATCTGGTCGCGGGTGACGCGACTGCCCGGCTGATAGGTCCCGTCCGAATAGCCGCTGACGATTCCCTTCTGAGCGCAGGCCTCAATTTCGCCCGACGCCCAGAACGAAGGCGGCACGTCCGAGAAGATGCCGCCGGTTGTCAGCACGAGGTCGTCGAACACCAGCTCCGCAGAGGTGTCGTATTCACCGCCACAAACCCCTATCTCCAGGTTCCACAGTACCCAGCCTGTGGGGCTGGAGCCGATCAGATCCTGGAAGTCCTGCCAGAGGTCACAGTAGAAACGGCCGGATGACCCCACGCTGATGAGTACGTGCGGGTCGAGTGCGGGGTACGCGGGGAAGCCGCCGTGGCCATCCACGACGTAGTAGACGCCGGCGAGATGGGAGGGATCGGGATCGGAGGCGGGGCCTGCCGCGAACCGAGCGTATGCCCCGCCCCATCCATTGGGCCCGCCGGGGTTCCATACGGATGTTGAGGTGGCGGTGAAGAAGAAGCGAAGGCCCTCGGAAAGCGGGACCCCGGCTCCCCCTCCCGTGGTCTCCAGGCCGTTGGCTACAGAGGCCTCGCTTGCCTTCGTTTCGTGCGGATGCGCCCACACCCGCATCGCCTTAGCTGGCGTGATCTCCACGCCGCAGTCAGGCGCATACTCGGTCATGACGCCCCACTCCGAGATATCACCAGCAAACCAGGTGAGATCGGGCCTGATGCCTACGGGACTAGCGTCAAACGACTCATACCACAGGGCAGACGGGGCCTGCTGTTCTCCGACTTGGTTGCCTCCTACCACGACCTCTGCCGCGCTAGGCGCGAGCGGCGGGCAAGTGGGTGCCGCCAAAGGGTCGGCGAGCACAGGGGATGCGCAGAACGCGACGACCAGACAGCACAGAACAAGCCCCCATGGGGCTCTAGCCGCTGCCATCGGACCTCCTAGCCAGCAGGTTCTCCATGTCCCTTGCCCAGCTCCAGCTGCTCCGGGAGAGGGGACCGCTTGTGCGACGGGCTTCAACGCGGGGTGCCAGTCATCCTCTTGTCTGCCGTCCAGGCACCCGCGGTCGCGGGTGTCGGTCCTCAGCGTCCTTGGAGCAGAAGAGGCCTCGGGTTAAGCTCCACCTCCGGCATTCCCGCTCTCGTATCTTCGCATCCTGCCCTCAGCCGTCGGTGTCGCTCCCGGCGCGCGATCAGAGTACGGATGGCCAGGCCTCTCACCAGGCCAGAATGGTACCTCTGCGGCCGCCGTCGCTTCAGTATCATCCACGCGCGCCGGAAGGGTCCAGATACAGGATCTCCTCCGTGCACGACGCGCGCTGGCCCCGACCCTACGCCGAGGGGGTAGCCGGAGTCGGGGGTGAACGGGGCCGCCAGCGGTCAACAGCGGTAGGCGGCCGGGCCCGAGCACTCGTGGGCCGATAACGCCAGTTCCGTCGCTAGGAAGAGAACGCCGGTTACCGCGCCAGCAAACGGGCTGAGCCGGGGCGTCGGACTGTTCATCACCTGCCCATTGCGTGGTTCGAACCCAGGGCGTGGTACGTAGCCATTCATAATGCGCTTTCCAACGTGCTGGTCCGGCGGTGGCAGTTGCCCCGGCAGGGACGCCGGCCGCGACTGACAGCGGAGACGTAAAGGGCCGAGGAATGCCGTCACCAGCGTCACAAAGAGCGAGGCGGTCAAGCCACGGTAAGCACCCGGTGTCAAGCGCCTGCCGCCGCATATGGTTGGGTTCCCAACCACCGATCTGCCTGCTAACTGCCGAGGCTGTCCAGGACGCGGCGTCGTTGCATCTCCGGAATCTATCCCGGATGCTGTCCTGAGCCAAGCAACCCGTTTGACAGCGGGCCAACTGCGCCACTGCTGGCGCTCTGCAGGCTCACAGCCGTCCAGTTCTGGAAGTGGCAGTGCACGCAGCGAGCATGGTATACTCAGACAGCGTATACGAGGGGACGAGCGCAAGGTGTCACTCTCGCCAAAGGTAGAACTGGGCCACCGCGATCTGCTGAGGTGGGCGCGCGAGTCAGCAGGCTACAGCACTCGTGAAGTAGCCGCGTTCCTCCGGAGAACGGAGGACGGCATCGTTGACTGGGAAGAAGGCCGCGGTCGGCCAAGATACAAGACACTTGAGCGCCTCGCCACCAAGTACAAGAGACCAGTTGCTGCGTTCTTCCTGCCGGATGTGCCGACGGAGCCTCCGTCCCCAGAGGACTTCAGGACAACGCCGCGACGGGGGGCAGACGAGTACCACCCGGATTCCCTGCTGGCGTTCCGAGAGGCCCGAAACTGGCTGGCCGACACGCGAGAGCTGCTAGACCTCCTGGACATGGACCTGAGGTTCTCGCTCCCAGCCTTCACCCTTGGTGACCCTCCAGGGAACGTGGCGTCTGAGATCCGCGAGGTCCTCGGAGTTGCCGTTGAGGAACAGCTGCGCTGGCGACAGAACCACTACGCAGTCAGCTACACGTGGAGAGATGTGCTGTTTGACCATGGCATCCTGGCAATAGTCTTCAAGATGCCCATGGACGATGTCCGCGCGTTCTCAGTAGTGGGAGACAATTTGGCCTGCATCGGGCTGAACAGTGACGATCTCGGCTACGGGCGGGTCTTTTCTTTGTTCCACGACGTGGGACATCTATGCCTGAGACAGCCTGGTGCCTCGGGCCGCTCCCCCACAATGCTGCCTCAGTCTGTCGGCTCAAGCCAGGAGACTGTTGAGCGCTACTGCGACCGATTTGCCGCCAGCTTCCTGATGCCCGCGGATCATCCCCGTGTACAGGGAGCGTTGTCTGGCATCGCGCAAGACCCGTCCCGGGATCGGATAGAACGCGTCGCGCGCAGCTTCAAAGTGAGCAAGTATGTCACGCTCGGCCGGGCGTGGGACCTCCATTACATCAGTGGGGATCTGTACTGGACTCTGTTCAGAGCATGGCAAGAGAGCGACGCGGCTTCTCGGGAGCGACGCGGGAAGGGGGGTCCTGGCCCTCCCGAGAAGCGGGTCAGTTGGGTGGGACGACGACTGACATCCCTGGTCTTTGAGGCCCTGGATTCGCGGCAGATCACCCCCTATGAGACTAGCAGGCTTCTCGGCCTGGATTCACGGTATCTTGCGCGGGCGCGAGAACTCTCTACTTCGGGGCTGGGTGATGCCGAATAACGCCCCGATCTACAGTCTGGATGCGAGCGCAGTCATTTGGCTGAAGGAGCAGTATCGGTTCGAGGTAACCCACTTCCAGACGCTGTGGGAGAGGATCGGCGACCTAGGCGAGGAGGGCCGAGTCCGGATAGCGGAAGAGGCAAGGAACGAGTGCCACGATCAGGTCCTTCAGGACTGGTTCAACAGGTATCCCAACATGGTCGAGCCCTTCTCGGCGGAGCTCAACACATATGTCAATGCTCTGAACGCGGACCTCGCCAGTGTTCGGTTGCCCCTCGTCGACCCCCAGTCAACGGACAGTCTGGCCGATCCGTTTGTCGTGGCCCTGGCACTGCAGATTGAACAGCGCCCGATCGGCAACCTTGGCGTCCCTGGAAACCAGCGGTGTCACGTCGTTTCCTATGAGGCCCCGAGGATGCGAGCGCGGGGCTTCGCGCGTATCCCGCTCGTATGCCAGCACTACGGCCTTCGTTGCTTGGAGTGGCCGGACCTGTTCCAGATAGAGGGATGGTAGCGCTGACAGTGCGCCGGCCGGCGCACGCGGCCCGCTGTGGGAACACATGACTCGACACCTCTGCCGCCCCCTATGTGCTCGCCGCCGCACCCGTGCCGCGTCAAGCGCCGCCGGGTTCCAGTCCCACTCGGCTAGGCCCCGCAAGCCGGACAGCACCATCGCCTCGCGGCAAAGGTAGTCGCGCTGTTCTCGGGGTCGCAAGAGCGGCCCCCACCCGCGCCGAGGGCGCCGGCCGAAGCCAGCGCCCCCAGGTCCTACCCGATCAGGCGAGAGTCAAGCGACGGCCACCCAACTGGTGGGAAAGGTCCTGTCGTGCAGACGCCGTATTGGTTCGGCCATGGCTGACTCCGGTCTCATACTGGGCCTTTTCGATCGGTTGGGGACCCCTTTCAGGGCCGTCTGGCGCTGCCTACGTGGGCGCATAATCGGGTCTCTGCAGCTCGTTCCCCACGAGTCGTTGTGCTTCTGGCAGTCTGGCGCGCGGAACAGGGTGGGTGGGATGATTGTGAGGGCCGTGTTCCATGCGACGAATATGAGCTCCGATCCCATTTGGCTGGTGGCCGCTCGCCTCCGTAAGCCTGCTACTGGAGGCGTCGTGCGCGTGACCTATGAGATGAATGTCACGGGAGACTGCGCTCTGGAGCCAAAGAGGCGAATGTTCGCCCATGCGGATTTCTTCGTCGTCCCTCCCGTTTGCACGGCGTTCGAGGACTTCGTCGCGGACGTGGTGATAGTTGACAACCTCGGACATCCGCATCGCAGGCGAGTAGTCTTCAGACACCGATAGTATGGCCATCCCGTCGCCTGCTGCCCGTTCACGCCGCCCACCTCGCCTTCGCCCGCAGTCCGGTCAGCTCGATCTTCTTCTCCATGAGCCGCAGGACAGGTCGCGTTATTGTAGTCCCCTTGTTCGAGCTGGGGATGTAGGCGGACTGCAGAGCGGCGCGCCCCACGTGGGCTTCAGGGCCGCGCTTCGTAGGCAGGTGATGGTAGAGGTGCGGCCGGTCACGTAGCGGGGCGTTCTTCGTCGGAAATGCCCATCTAGCGGCACTTTCCCGAGCGAGTCGAGGCCGAGATGGGTCAACCTGTGGCTGTCAGCCACCCATGGAGCCGGCCTGACATTATGCCCCCAACTGAAAGGCTGTGACCCGCGTGTCTGGGAACGACTGTCGCTCGATGGTGCGACGAACCCATGGACGGCGAGCCCAAGCTGGGGAGATGGCCGGAGCAGGGCAGGGCCCGGAGCCGTTCACCCAAAGCATCGGTTCTGCCAGAGCCAGAGCAGCGAAGACGCCCGGGCAACATCGTGGTGCCCGGGAGCATATGCGACGTGGGGGGTGTCCCAGTGGATGGGCGCACTGACGTCCAATTCATCGCGCCAGTGCAGCGTCCACGATCCCTATCACGCGCGGTCGGGGTAGCGGGATTCGAACCCACGAGAGGCGTCTGGGCGCATCCTAGCCTGATCTGCGACGATTTCGCGCTGCTGGCGGAGGGGGCGGGATTCGAACCCGCGAGGCACCTTTCAGCGCCTACGCGATTTCCAGTCGCGCTCCTTAGGCCAACTCGGACACCCCTCCGTGCCATGCTTGAGGCCGTTAACAGGGACCCCCCCTCCGGCCCTGCTCCAAGCCCCGTGCCGAGTATAGCTTTGCCCGTGGCCCAGAGTCAAGCTGGTCGCCGTTCGCCCGCGATCAGCCCCCGGTAGATGGCCTCGATCTTGGTCACCGTTTGCTCCACATCGAAAGCCTCCTGCACCCGCCACCTCCCCGCCGCGCCCATGGCGCGGGCCTCCCCGGGATCAGCCAGCAGGCTCTCCAGCGCCTTCGCCAGTTCCGCCGGCTGGCCCGGCGCCACCAGCAGCCCAGTCTCTCCGTCCACCACCACCTCGGGGGTTCCCCCCACTCTGCAAGCCACGACCGGCTTGCTCAGCGCCATTGCCTCCAGCGCCGCCAGCGACAGCCCCTCCTGAATGGAGGGCAGCACGAAGATATCCGCCGCCTGCAAGAAGGGAAGCACATCCCGCTGGAATCCGCAGAAGATGACCCGGTCGCCCACTCCCTGTCGCGCGGCCTCCCGCTGCAGGGCTGACAGCAGCGTCCCGGTCCCCACCACCAGCAGCCGCAGCTCATCCCAGCGCGGCTCGCTCACCAGCATCGCCACCGCTTCCAGCAGGTCCCGGTGCCCTTTGGCCGGAGCCAGCCTACCCACCGCAATCAGCACGGGCGCCCCCTCCGGCAGACCCCACCGCGACCGCAGCGCCCCGCCCTCATCGGGTCGGGAGAGGGTCCGTAGGTCCACCCCGTTGTGGACCACAGTGATCCGTTCCGGCGGCATCCCCTGCGCCACCAGGTGCTGCCTGACCGCGTTCGAGACCGCGATGATCGCGCGCGCCCAGGTGAAGCACACCCGGCTGTTGAGGCCGTGCACAGTGGCGACGGCCGGGATCCCCGCCAGTCTGGCCGCCCAGCTGCCAAGCAGGCTGGCGGTAGAGAGATGAGTGTGGATGAGCTGCACGCCCTCCCGTCGCAGCCACCACACCAGCCGCGCCAGCATCGCCGGGTCCACCTTCCCGGTCGCGCGCGGCGCCCGCACCGTCAGCCCCCGCGCCACCAACTCTGCCACCAGCGGCCGCCCGCGAGGGCAGATCACTGTCACCTGGTGGCCCCGCTCGCGCAGCTTCTCCGCCAGCGTGGCCACGTGCACCTCTGCGCCCCCGATCTGCGAGGGAGTGATATACTGCACCAAGCGCAGAGGCCCGGTCACGGACCCGCTCGCTCTGCCCGCCAGAGCTTGTAGCGGAAGCGCGGCAGCACGTTATAGCGGCGGATGTTGATGCGCGGCAGGGCCAGGGGGTCGTCCCCGCGCCGCGCCGCCGATCGCACGGTGGTGCAGGCCACCTCGTATCCGGCCCCTTGCACCAGCTCTCTCACCCGCGGGTTCCATTCCCCATAGGGGTAGGCGAAGGACAGGCAGGCCTCCCCCAGCGCCTCCTCCAGCCGGGATCGGGACTCGGTGATCTCGCGCGCGGCCTCGCTTTCCTCGACCTGCGTGAGGTGGACATGGCTCAAGGTGTGAGAGCCGAACTCAAGGCCCTCCCGTCTCATCTCCGCGATCTGGGCCCAGCTCAGCATGGGCTCGGCCACATCCCCCGCCGCCTGCTCCCAGGAGTTGGTCCCCCCGACCGCGCCCGCCACCAGGAACACGGTGGCAGTCAGCCCTCGCTCCACCAGCGCGGGAAGAGCCTGCTCGTACAGGCAGCGGTATCCGTCATCGAAGGTGATCACCACCGGCCGCGCCGGAAGCGGCCCCTGCCTCCGAGCTATCTCCAGCAGCGGGATGCTCGCATATCCATGTCCCACCAGGTAGTCGAGATGGCGGCGGAACAGCCCCGGCGACACATAGTGGCCGGCCACGCGCGCCCCACTTGGCGGCCGGCCGATCTTGTGGTAAAGCAGAATCGGAATGTTCGGTTCCCCACTCATCATCCCCTGGCCTGTTCGCTCCCCCCGCAGCACGCTCCTCCCCGCGCCGGCCAAACCGAGGGCGCCCACCGTAGCCTTGGCAAAGGTGGGCGCCCTCTCCACGAGCGCTGCGGACTGGTCCATCCGCCAGCGCGAAGCTTATCTACCAGTAGCGCTACTCGACGATGAACCCGAACTCGCGGCGGAGCTGGATCAAGTCACCGGTCTCGTCCGCCACGGAGGTCACCAGGGTGTAGATGCCCGTGGGCAGGTCCAGGTCGTCCTTAATCGACCACGCTATGATCCAGTAGGGATCCCCGGTCTCCAGTGCGGCCTGCCTGGCAGCCGTGATCTCGAGCGCACCCAGCATGATCAGCTTGGTGAAGATCGGCGCTGTGGGCCCCGCGGACTTGAACAGCTCAAACTGAATGTCCCAGGTTCCCGTCGGGGTCACGATCCCAGTCGGGCTGGCCGGGAACAGCAGGTTGAAGCCAAGCCGCACCGCATCGAAGCCCACATAGGCGAAGAGCGGCGTGCCCTCCGGCACGCTCTGGACACTGGTGTACCCGACATAGTCTGCTGCTTCCGGGTCCACCTCAGTCACCGCCGGGCCCGCCAGCACGATCGGCGCCCCGGTCGGCATCACGAAGGCGCGCCAGATGAACGTCGCCATCTGGTCTCGCCTGGTCGCTAGGGCCGGGCCGTAGGTACCATCCGGGAATCCTATCGTTACCCCGTGGTCCACGGCGAACTCGATGTACTTGAAGGCCCAGAAAGTCACGGGCACATCCGGGAAGGTGTTGATCGCCGGCCCGGAGGGCACGTTCTCATCTCCACCCACCATGCCACGGGAGATGTAGGCTGCCATCTGATCCCGCGTGACCACCACGGTGGGACGATAGGTGCCATCGTCATAGCCCAGTACGATCTCCTGGTCCGCCAGGGCCTCGATCTGCGGCCTGGCCCAGAAGATCGAATCAATGTCGGAGAACTTGTGCTCGAAGGGTGGAAGCGGTGACTTCAGCGCGCGGGCGATGTACACTGCCATCTGATCCCGCGTCACTTCGACCGCAGGTCGGTAGGTCCCATCGTCGTAGCCTAACACGACCTCCGGCACTCGGCCTGACAACTCCTCCACCCAGAACCGGGAGAAACCACCTTCCGTGCCCGGCTCGATGTCCGGGAACCGGCTCACCACGACCGGGTTGATCGCGGTATCACCGTTATCGGTGGTGATCAGCACCGGCGTCGGCGTGGCCGGGTGCGCCAGGATCCAGTTGCAGTCCAGCGCCAGATCCAGGCCCGGAGCCGTCGCATCAACCATCGGTGGACCTGTCGGCTGCTCCTCCAGGTCATACTGCAAGCTGGTGATGGGCGGCGCGGTGATGGTAAACTCGAGCAGCAAGTTGGCGGTCGGCGCGATGGTCGGGATGGTGACGGGCGCGATGGTGAACCCCCACCGGTCGATCGGAGAGGCTGCGGTGGTGATCCCCTCTACCGACACCAGTCCAAAGGAGTGGTTCCAGGTCGAGGTGCCGTCGTTCTCCAGGTTCACCGAGACACCGGCGGCCTGATCCCACTCCAGCGATTCCGGGAAGCTCTGGTTGAGCAGGTCCCAGCTATCCACCGGGGCCGCGGCAAGAGCCGCCCCAGACCCCAGGCCGAGGCAGAGCGCCACCAGCACTGCGGTCCATAGGTACTTCATCTTCGTCATGCCTCGCCTCCTTGCTAGGAGATGGCTGAATCACTACCAGCGCCAGGCCCACACCGCCCGCCTGGCGCTCCCTAGAGGCCCGCCTTTCGTGCAAGCTTCTGCGTGACCACCTCCTCCCCTCCCGATCTCGCGAGCCTATCGCATCGGGCAGTGCTCATACCCGGCCGATCACTCCGGCGACCGGGCCGCAGAGTCAAGCAGCCTGCGGGGCCCGAAGGGCTCTATCGGTCACCCTGCCACGCCCTTTTCCACGGTCCCCTGGTCTCTCCTGCCCAGCAGGAGCCCGGGATGTGCCAGAAAGCCCCCTCTCCTCCTGGCCTCTGTACTCTCCATATTCCATTTCCCGCCTGGCGGCACTAACACGCCCCTGACATTGCCACACGCCCATCCGCCCCTCTGGACCCCACCCCCGCCCGGGGGCTGCCAGGGCCAGGCAACTGCTCTTACCCTGTCCAGCGCAGAGATTCCTGTCTCCCCTGGGCACCTTCATCATGGAACCCCCCACCCCGCCCCCCTCCGACCTGTAGGGCGCGATCCCCTGATCGCGCCTGGCGGGGTCCCTAGGCCTGTGGAGGCCGGGATGGCGGCCCGAAGGGCCTAGCCATCAGGAGACCCCGCCCTACAAACGCGGACCGGCCCGGTCTGCACCGGGCCGGTCCGTCCACGCACTACACTGTCCTTAGTCGGTCACCCGATCGCTCGGGAGACCAACCGAGTGGTCTTAGAGACCCTTGAACATGATGTGGTCAATCCAGGCGAAGCTGTCCTCGGTCGCAGCGTCCAGCCCGATCTTCAGCCAGAAGTTCGGGTTGCCATTAGCCGCTGAGGGCAGCTCGATCTCCTCGCTGCCGCCTTCCAGGTCCACACCGGTCGGGTTCGACCAGTCCTGGTCGGACAGCTCGTAGATGGTCTCGTAGGTGAGGCCGCCGTCCGTGGAGATAGCCACCGAGAACACCTCGTCCTCAGCCAGGAAGCTGGCCGCGGCGTTGAAGGAGAGCACGATGTTCTTGAAGCCCACGGTGGAGATATTGCGCTCTGCCACCTGGGTCTTCGTGAAGATCATGCTGTAGCCATCCTCGGCATAGTCATAGGCGTCGCCGCCCTCGTCAACGCTGGGCGCTCCTGTCCAGAGCATATCCGAAGGCGTAGGCGTCGGCAGGCCGGTCAACTTCCAGCCGGTCTTGCCCTTGATATCGGTCGGGGAGATGTAGCCAAGCATCCCGTCGTCGTCGAAGTTCTCGACCCAGAACCGGCCGTAGGACCGATAGGCCTGCTTCCGGCTCAGCTCGGACCAAGCCGTTCCGCCGACACCGGTCGGGGTGCCGATACTGACCGCCAGCACGAAGTCGCCGTGCTGCTTGTCAGCCGCGGCCAGCGCGGGCGTTGGCGTCCCTTCGGGCAGCTCCCAGTACGCGGTGAGGTACGGGATGCCGCTGGCCAACCGATCGTCATACTTCGTGTCAATCTCGGCCGCGTCCCATTCCACAGTCTCCATCCGCTCCGAAAGCGTCGCCGGAACGGTCGGGTACTTGGCGGCGCGCAGCTCGAACTTGACCTTGAAGGTGTCGGCGCCTGAGACGATCCCCTTCAGGCGGAACGCGTCAAAGCTCACGTAGGCCGTGTTGGTCTGGTCCCAGGAATCGCCCTCGAAGATGTTGCGCCATCCGGCGTATCCGCGGTGGACGCACCGGTGGTCAATGTCTTCCTCGTTGTCAACGTCGTCGTCGCTCCAGTCCTCCTCGACCGTAACGACGTGGTCGAGCACATCAACCGGATCGAGCGACGGCGCTCGGATGGCGACTTCCTCGTCCTCGTTGATCTCATCCAGCTCCTGCTCGTCGAGCGGGATCTGGCCAGTATCTTCGTCCGCGCCCTCGGACGCCCACCATCCAAGCACTACCGAGTCCGTGATCGCTGGTCCGGCCAGCACTACCGGGGTTCCGACATCCCGGATGAAGGCCCGCCAGACGTAGACCGCCAACTGGCCGCGGTCCACCGGGTCGGCCGGCCGGTAGGTGGCGTTCGCTGGGGTGTCGGGCACGCCCGCATAGCCCTCAACGTAGGAGGCTATGCCGGTAGGCGTATTCCTCAGGGCGTAGATGAACCGGGCGAACGGGTTCTCCACGATCACGCCCGGCGATAGCTCGATGGCGTAGGACACGTCCTTGAAGGGCTTGATCTTGTTCGCGAGCAGATAGCCCTCAGCGGGCAGGTTGATGCCCGCCGCATTGACGTAGTCCACGCCGTTGGCGATGAACTTCGCCATCTGGTCGCGGGTCACGATATTCTCGGGCCCGAACGTGCTGTAGTCAGGCGGGTATCCCTGGACGATGTTCAGACCGGCCAAGGCCAGGATGGAAGGCGCGGCCCAGTGATCCCTGGGCACGTCGCGGAACCGGTTGACCCAGGCGGCGGTCGGTATCGCCATCGCCCGCTGGATGTAGACCGACATGGTCGCGCGGTCGAGCTGCATCGTGGAGCGATAGGTGAAGGTGCCATCTTCCTCGGCGAAGCCTTGGACCACAAACGGCGCCTTGCCTGCCAGCTCCTCGACCCAGAACCGGGCCCAGTAGCCGTCCGTATCCGGCCCGATGTCCGGGAACCGGCTGATCACCACCTGGTCCTGCGGGGAGTTCACGGGCTGCCGCTTCACTCCCGGCATGGCGGTCTCCAGGTTGTCGTAGACCCCAACGGGCTCATCGTCGTCATTGAACAGGGTCCAGTTCAGCCCGATCACACTCGTCATGGCGTCGGCCGGAGCAGTCATGCTCACCGGCACCTTGTACTTCATGGTGCTGATCGGCGGAGCCACGACGGTGCCCTCGAAGCCATAACTCTCAGCCCCGGGAACCTCGATGTCCATGTCCTCTGGGATGATGATGTTGCTGAGCTGGTCCGGCCCGCCGGCCTCTACGGTCTCGCCGTCGGCGTCGGCCGCGGTCAGACCCCAGCGCTGGATCTGGATGCCCTGACCCCAGGGATTCAGCTCGTCAGGATTGTCCGAGCCGTCCGCCTCGGGGACCGGGTACGGGGTGACGCCCACGTTGGTGGGACCGACCACCTGGGCGAGGTAGAAGTCCTCCTCCCAGGAGGCATTGCCCACATTCCGGGCGCCGACCACGATGTCCGCGCTCTCATCCCAGGACAGCGCACTGGGCATATCCGTTTCGTCGGCGTTGGCGATATACTGCTGTATGCCCGCGCTCATCCCTATGTTGTCCACGCTCAAGCCGCCGTACTCGGTGGGGTACTGACCCGCCACGGGGACGAAGTAGTCCGTGGGCCCCATCACCAGGCGGAGGTTGGTGGCGCCGCCGGGGACGTCCCACTCGAAGTCCTTCTGCCATCCCTTGGACTTCGCGTACTCCCCGAGCTTCTCGTAGGCTTCGTTGATCCCCAGGTCGTCGAAGATCCCGTCGCCCTCGGCCGGGCTCTCCCAGATCGTCTCCCAGCACACGCCGTACACGTAGACGTTGTCCAGGTAGGCGATGCTCTCGGTGGCGCTGCTGCCCACCATCCGGAAGCGAATCTGGAAGTCCGGGTTGTCCTCCGCCTTCTCCCACAGGGCAGCCGTGCTGATCACGGTAGGATCTGCTGGGTTGCCCACCAGATCCGCGGTGCGACCGGCCTGCTGCTGCCTCGGGAACCAGAAGCGGTAGGTCTTGAGCGCGCTGTCGATCCCAGGCGTCGCGCCCACGCCCGGCGCCACGACCACGTTGGCATCGGCATCATGCCAGGTGGCCAGCGGCAGCCAGACCGGCTTGCCCGCGTTGGGGTCCGTGGGACCCGTGCCGTCAATCGTGGTCTGTCCATCCCACCACTCGGCCACGATCGCGTCCGCCGGATCGTTGAAGTTGGTAGCGATGTCCACGAAGATCGTGTCATCGTACAGCAGGGACAGGTCAATGGGGATCGCCAGGCCCTGCGTTCCCAGCAGCCTGACGCCGTTGTCCTGCTTGCGCTTGTGGAGATCCAAAGCGTAATCGCCCCAGGCATTGATCAGGGGCATTCCCGTGTAGGCCAGGGAATCTGGATCGCCCGCAGGCAGACCCGAGATGGTGTAGTCCTCGCTGATCCCATCCTCGAAGCCCTCCTCGAAGTAGGTGCAGACGAGGTTGTCCACTTCGCCCCAGATGCCGCTCGTGCTGGCAGCGTTCTTCGGGCTGTTGCAGCCGCACATGCCGCCGTCCGCCTGGAGGGCGACATGGTCGTACAGCGCACTCTCGACGGCCAGCCACCGGTCGGCCACCACCTTCACGTTCCCGCCGCACAGGCCGCCGCCAATCCACCAGTCATCGGGGTTGCCCTGGTCTATGCCCGTGATGGGATCCCAGGTGGCCCCGATCATGTCACCGCAGTTCTGGCGGGTGCGCAGGCCCATGTACAGGTACTTGGGCGCCATGTTCCCTTCGTAGTTGTCGCCGACGTTATAGCCGAGGATGTACCCGACCTCATCGGCCGACTCTTCCCAGTACTCATTTGCGGCATCGTAGGCCGGGTCAACGCCCTTGATGGTAGTGTCGTAGGGCGGCGGCAGCCCGGCCGGCAGCGGCTGTCCACTGGTCCCGACCTGGGACTGGGCGACCTGCCATCCACCCTCGAAGATCCAGGGGCCCATGATCCACCAGGTGTCGAACATGTTATTCTCGAGCGCCGCCTGTATCTCCGACCCATCGGCTACCCCGATGCAGTCGAAGTAGTCAGCGCACGTTGTGCCCGACACCCACGGGCAGTCGCAAAGGTCGTTGACCACCGAGGATAGTGCGACGGAGGCGATATTCCATCCGCCGTACTCGGCCTCACCGTCGGAGATCAGTCCGAAGCGGATCTGGACCGCCTCCTGGTTGTCGGCCACCGTGGACAGGTCCACCGTGGCCGTCTGCGGACCGTTGGAGTTCCACAGCATGTAGTCGCCGGCCTGGGTCTCGGTGTAGGGCTGGTTCGTGGCGGGGGTGCCGTTGGCCCAGACCTGGACCCACTCGTCGCCATTCGAAACCTCCACCACCGCCTGGTCGTGGCCCATGTCCTGGACCGCCAGCCAGAAGGTGAAGGTGAGCTGGACGCCGATCTTGTCGGTGCAGTCCACCTCGCTGGAGGTGGCGTACTCCTCGCTGTCCGGGCTGTAGTTCCCGGTCAGGTTGGTGCCGATCACGTTCCCGACCAGATCCTCCCCCTCCTGAGCGCCAACCACTTCCGCAGCCGTTGGGTCTCGGCCCCGGAACAGCGAGTCTCCGCCCTCTCCGCTTGGCATCCCCCAGGCCCAGTCCGGACCATCATAGGTCCAGCCCGGGTTCTGGCTGGCGATGTCCCACGCGAGGGGCGTGAAGTCTTTGCGGTCTGCGAAGGCCGATGAGGTGCAGACGAGCACCACGGCCACACAGACCAACAGCAACAACAGGTACTTCATTTTCGACATGCCTCGCCTCCTTGACAGGGTGGCACATCTCGACTTCAGTTGCGACGCGTCGTGAACCACAACGCGCGAGGACGCGCTCCGAGGCAGGAAGACGCGCCCTTGGTGAGTACATCACTGCGGCTGCCCCATCACCTCCTTTCACTCGCGACGGGATCGCGAGCTGTATGGTCAGCACCCTCCGGCCCGTTGCCTGAGGGTTGGACCGAGTCCGACGGACTACTTCGTCCTTGCTGCCGTGAAGTTATCAGACCGGATGATAGATGAAGTGAGTTCTGCCCTGCTCTTCACTGGCTGCGCCGACGCTGGTCCTTTGACCCGATCCCTTTCCCCGGCCGACTAAGGCCCTTGCTGTCCATACCTCAGAGGAGAAACTGCCTTTGGGGCGAGAAAACGAGGAACTGGTCCCGAGTGCCTGTTGCGATACCGACAACTCGCCCGCCGTTGCAGGATGCCGTCAATGGCCCGCCGCCCTAGGTCACCTCCCAGCTCGATCTGGTATCACAGGCATAAGAGTCTAGCACAGCCGTCCCCCCTGCGTCAAGACCCCGCCACCCTTATTTCACAGTTCCTTCACGGACCGGCCTGCGACTCCCTGCAGGGCGGCGTGGGCACGCCCGCCCCGTGGGAGCCCGGTCCTCCGGGCGATCACAGCGGACCTCCTCCTCTCGGGATCGCCTCGAGGACGAGGCTCCCACATGCCTCCGGCGCCAAAGGGTTCACCCCCTGTTCTATGGAACCTGGTAACTGCCCCTGTGGGGCCTCATCATGAAGCTGATCTGGCGCCACCGAAAAGCGCTTACCATTGGCTTGGGCCTGGGCCTGATGGTGGCCTTCATCGCCTGGGTGGTTTACCTTGACGGAGGCACCCAGGGCAGCTTCATCCACTTCTTCTACATCCCCATCGTGCTCGCCAGCTACCTGCTGGGTGACCTGGGCGGCATCGTCACCGCGTTCGCGGCTGCCCTGCTCGCCGCCTTCCTGCCGCTGAACGTGATCGAGAACACTCCTCAGCCCCTCAAGGACATCGTGATCCGCGGCATACTCTTCTACTTCATCGGGCTGCTCACCGCTCACCTCTTCGCCAAGCTCCAGGAACGCCAGGAGGACGCCGCCAGCCTGCTGGAGGTCTCCCGCGCGGTGAACGCCTCTCTCCGCCCCACCCAGGTGCTGCGCACCATTACCGAGACCGCAGTCCATATCACCGCCGCCAAGGCCTGCTCCATCCGGCTGCTGAGCCGGGCGAGAGACGAACTCACCCCGGCCGCCAGCTATGGGCTCAGCCTCGATTACCTGGCCAAAGGCCCGCTGCGGATGGCCGAGAGCGCGCTGGATCGGGAGGTGCTGGCCGGCCGCACCATCAGCGTCCTGGACATCCGCCGGGACCCGCGCGTTCGCTACCGGGAGGAGGCCAGCGCCGAGGGCCTGGTGTCCGTGCTGTGCCTGCCCCTGCGGCGCGGGGAAGAGGTGTTCGGTGTGCTGCGGGTCTACTCCGGGGCCCGCCACCTCTGGTCGCCCCGCGAGCGCAAGTTGCTGCAGGCCTTCGCCGAGCAGGCCACCGTGGCTCTGGATCACGCCAAGCTGCACGAGGACCTGCGGCGCAACTACTGGGAGACGGTCAACGCCCTTTCCCGCGCCATCGAGGCCAAAGACCCCTACACCATGGGGCACTCCGAGCGGGTCACCGACTACGCGCTGATACTGGGCCGGGCGCTGGAGTTGAGCGGCGAGCAGATGGAGACCCTGCGCTTCGCCGCCACTCTCCACGACATCGGCAAGATCGGCCTCACTGACGAATCCCTGGCGCGGTCCGGCCACCTGGACATGAGCGACGAAATCCTGGTCAGGATGCATCCCCTCATTGGCATCAGCATCCTCCAGCCCGTCGAGTTCCTGGCCCCCGCCCTCAATGCCGTCCGCTATCACCATGAGCGCTGGGATGGAAGAGGCTATCCGGAAGGGCTGGCGGGTGAAGATATCCCCCTCCTCGCCCGGGTGATAGCCGTGGCTAACCTCTACGACCGCCTCCAGACCGGCTCCCCGGGCCGGCCCGGCTACTCCCCGCGGGAGGCCGCGAGGGAGCTGGCACGCCTCGCCGGCACCGCCCTCGACCCCAAGCTCATCGAAGTCTTCCTGCGCGCGGTCGGAGCCGGTGCTCCCCAGGCGCGCTGAACCACGGCCGCCTTACTCCGGTTTGGCCTCCCCTTTTGCGTCGCCGGCACTGGTGGCGGCTGCTGCCGCTTCCTCCCCCGCCCGCTTCTTCTCCTCCGGCTTCCGATAGTCCGTGCTGTAGAAACCCGACCCCTTGAAGATGATCCCTACCGCCCCGAACACTTTCCTCGCCCGTTCCCCGCACTTCGGGCAATGGGCCAGCGACCGGTCGGTCATTTTTCGCGACTCCTCAAAACGATGCTTGCAGCCTGTACAGGCGTACTCGTAGACTGGCATGACGCTCTCCCCGCTTGCGGCGGGTCTAGACCTCCTTTATGGTAAGTCCTTGCCGCGCGATCTTGAACGGCATCACGGTTGCCCCCGCCTCCGCCAGCGCCGACTCCACTGCGGCTCGCTTCTCCCGAGGCGCCGCTGTGATCATGCACCCGCCACCCCCGGCCCCGCAGATCTTGGAGGCCTGCGCCCCGGCCTCTCTCGCCAGCTCAACCATGCGGTCTATCGCCGGGGTAGTCACCCCTTCCGTCAGCTGCTTGCGGGACTGCCACTCTTCGTCCAGCAGTTGCACGAAGCGATCCAGTTCGAAGGCCAGCAGCGCCTCCCGCATCTCCGCCGCCGTCCTCTGGACGATCCGCATGCTCTCGCGGGAGTTGCCCGTGTCATCCATGAAACGCTTCAGCATGTTCCAGTTGTTGGTGGCCGAGAAATGCGACCGGCCCGTGAAGCTGAGGATGATCCGCGACTCCAGCTCCAGAAGCTGCTGCTCCTCCTCGATCAACTGCTCCTGATGCCATCCCGCGACATGGAAATGGAAGCTGTTCACTCCCCCGTAAAGGGCGGCCAGATAGTCCTGCTTTCCGGTGGGAATCCCGATAGACTGGGCTTCCAGATTCGCCCCGATATCCACGAATAGCTTCGGGTCCATCTGCGACCGGTTCGCCCGATCCAGCGCCCCACTCAAGGCGATCAGCAGGGAGGAAGAGCCTCCCAGGCCGGAGCCGTAAGGAGTGGCATTGTGCGTGGTGACATCCACCCCGGTCTTCGGGGCATAGAACCTCACCACCCGCGCCACGAAGGCCAGCTCCTTGTCCAGCGGCAGCTCGTCCGCCGAGGGCGCCCACAGCTCCTGGCCGGTGTCAATGGACTTGAGGCGGACCTGGGAGTCGTGCCGGGTCTCGACACGGACGTTGCTGTAGATATCAATGGCGGCGTTATTGGTGACCCCGCCCTCCAGGAAAAGGTAGAGCGGGTACAGGTCCAGCGTGCCCCCCGAGAGGTCTATCCGGGTGGGCGTCCTCGCCTCGACTACCATCAGCTCGTCCCTTGCTTGAAAGACGGAGTCCGCCAAACCCTGCCAAGCTTCGTGCCGGCGAACCTGGCGGGGGCGGACGCCTGGACAGAGTATAGCCTTCCTCCTGTGCCTGCGTCAAGCTCATCCCGCATGCGGCCTTGACCCCTGCGCGGCCCAACTGGGCCGCGTTTAGCTAGAGCATACTCCTCTATGGGCCCCCTCCTGGTGCCCACCGATCACCTGCACCGGGCTGGCGGAGGTCCCGGAGGACATCCACCAGTCTCCTGAGGCCTCGGCAAGGGGAATATGAGATTAGCGAATGCTAGAATAGGAAATCTTCAAATTGCCCTTGACATCTGCTCTGTTTCCTGCTACTTTACTCACTGAGAGATGGATTATTATGCATGAACGCATCACTCGCTGTCCCAACTGCCGACAGCCTCTCCAGGTCACCGAGCTGACCTGCCCAAGCTGTCGGCTCCAGGTCCGAGGCGAGTTCGAGCGCGGCTGCCGTTTCTGCGCCCTCGACCCGGACCAGCGCCATCTGCTCGACGTGTTCCTGGGCTGCCGGGGCGTCTTGCGTGAGATGGAGAAGGTCCTCGGTCTGTCCTACCCTACGGTTCGCAGCCGTGTAGACGCGCTGCTTGCCGCCCTGGGCTACGCGCCCATCAGAGCCGAGGCTGAGGGCAGAGAGGATCAGGCCTCGCGCCGCCAGGACATCCTCGACCGCCTGGAGGCCGGCGAGGTAACCGCCGAGGATGCTGCCATACAACTCAAGGAGCTCGGGGGCTAGCCAGCCCCCGGCCAGCATGGGTCTGGCCAAGGAGCCCAACGGAGGCAAAGCATGGATGCCGAGCGCATGAGGATTCTGGAGATGCTGCAGCAGGGCCGGATCACGGCCGAGCAGGCCAACCGGCTGCTGCAGGCCGTGGAGGCGAGCCACCGCACCGAGCCCCCGACCGGCCAGGGATCGGGGCAGGAGCCGGCGGCCGCCTCGGCCGCAGACTGGAGAGGCTTCGGCCGAGAGCTGTCCGAGCGCATTTCCGGCCGGGTGAGGGAGGCTCTCAGCAAGCGGATCGTGGGCCGCACCCTCACCGATCTGCGGGTGGGAGGCAAGGGGGAGATGCAGAACTTCACCCGCGTCAGGATCACCCGCAGTTACCTTTCCCGCCTCGAGGACGGCACTGTCTTCCACAACTTCGGAGAGGCCGTGATCGCCGACGATGTCCCCGAGGACCTGCTCCACCGCAAGATCGGCGCCTACCACAACTTCGGCCGCACCGTCGGCCCTGCCCCCCTCCTGCGTCTGCTGGAGGATCGCGGCTCGAACTTCGGCTCCTTCGAGCAGCCCGGCGAGGAGGCCGAAGAGGAGCACGATGAGGAATCGGCCGAGGAGGCAACTGCCGCCGCCGCGCCTGCGCGACAGATGCACGAAGCCGTCTTGGCCTCGGAGACCACCGAGGACGGATGGGAGAAGCTGGTTGTCCGGTGTCACGCCGGGCACCTCGACTTCCGAGGCGTCGAGGGCGACGCCTTCCGCCTGGTCGCATGCAGGCCCGGTAAGCGCGGCCAAAGCCCACCCCCCGGCTGGGAGCAGAAGCTCCCCTGGTCGCAGGAGCAGCAGCATTCGGAGCGCTGCTTCGTCTTGGGCGACCCGCATGACCCGTCGGCCACCGCCGATCTCACCTTCCGGTTCGAGATCCCGGCCGAAGCCGCCATCACCGCCGAGACTGGGGGCGGCGACATTGCCGCGCACTCCCTGGCCGGTGAGCTCGACCTGAGAACTGGCGGCGGGCAGATCTCCTGCACGGACATCGAAGGCGATGTCAAGGTGGATAGTGGCGGCGGCGACCTCTCACTCGCCGACATCCAGGGGACGGTCAAGGCGACGACTGGTGGCGGCAGCATCTCCTGCCGCGACCTGGAAGGAGACGTCACCGCCGAGTCGGGTGGCGGCAACCTCGCGTTCCGCGACATCCAGGGCGCGGTCGCGGGCACCACCGGCGGGGGACAGATCGAGGTCGGAGACGTCGAGGGCGACGTGACTGTGGAAACCGGCGGCGGCGACCTGGCGCTCAGCGACATCCAGGGCTCGGTCCGCGGCAAGACTGGTGGGGGCAGCATCCGCGCCACCGACCTGGCAGAGGATGTCGAACTGGAGACGGGTGGCGGAGACATCAGCTGCAGCGACATCGCAGGCTCGCTTTCCGCCAATACCGGCAGCGGAAAGGTGCGCGTCGCTGACATCGCGGGTGATGTTGCCATAGAGAACGGCGGAGGCGACATCGTGTGCAGCGATGTTGCCGGCTCGGTCAATGCGACCACCGGCAGCGGCGACATCAAGGTCAGCGATATCGCGGGCGACGCCGAGCTGGAGACCGGCTCAGGCGATATCGCCATGAGGGATGTCCAGGGGGAGGCCAATGCCACCACCAGACACGGCCGGGTGACGAGGTGACCGCGATGCGACGCCATTGGCCCTGGAGGCGAAAGGAACGTGACACCGCGGCGCGCCCCACGGCGGGCGCGCGTGATCCCGCAACCGAGGAGGAGCCCACTATGACTGATGAGCCCAAGGAGCCGAGAGAGCCTAAGGAACCCAAGGAGCCTCAGGAGCCCAGAGACCAGGCCGAGCAGCCGGAGAGCGAGCAAATGCGCATCCTGCGCCTGATCCAGGAGGGCAAGGTCACACCGGAAGAGGGCGTCAGGCTGCTGGAGGCCCTGGGCCGCGCGGCAGGCGCGGTCGCGGCGCGGGCAAGGCCGACCCGGAAGAGGTGGCTCCGTATCCACGTTGCCGAGCGCGGCGGAGACCAGGTAAACCTGCGCCTCCCACTCGGCCTCGTCCATCTGGTGACCAGATTCCTGCCCAGAGGCCTCACGGTGGGCGACCAGAGGTTCTCCATTGAGGAGCTCACCACCCTGATCGAGAGCGGAGAGGAAGAGATCGTTAACGTGGCCAGCAAGAACGGCGACCGGGTCGTGATCCGGGTGGAGTAACCCACCGGACGGGAAGGGGCTTCGCCCCTTACGCGGGTGTCCTCTCGCTTCGTTCGTGGCAAACCCACGCCACTGCTAGGCCGGCCGTTCTCGAGGCAGACGAACGGCGGTTAGCGCCCAAATGCTTCTCCTTCTGGCGGGCATCGTGATGCCCGCCAGAAGGATTCTTGCTCTCATCTCTCTTCATCTGCGTCCATCGGCGGCCAAAGGCCTGCTCGCCACGAGTAGACTCCTGCCAGCATCACGATCTGCTTGACACGCTTCCTCCGGCCATGCTATCATAAATGGGCCGGTGAAAGCCGCCCGCTAGTCCTCAGGACCTGAGCGGGCGTTCGCTTTTTGTTGACCCGCCCCACCAATTGATGAGCACGGACCCAGCGCGCATAAGAGTAATCATCCTCGACCTCGACGGAGTCATTTATCGCGGCCATACGCCCCTCCCCGGCGCTCAGCAAACTACCGAATGGCTCCGCCGGCACGGCTACCTCACCTACTTCTTCACCAACAACTCCACCCGCACCCGGGAAAGCTATATCGAGCTGCTGGCCGGCTTCGGCATTCCCGCCGACCGCGAGCAGATCGTCACCTCCGCCTCCCTCACCGTTCGCTACTTCCACGATCTCGGACTGCTGAGTGAGCCCAAGCGCCGGCCCACCGTGCTCGTGGTAGGAGAGGGCGGGCTCGCCTCCGAGCTGCGCCAGGCCGGGTTGAGGGTCGTGCGCAGGCCCAGGGCCAGGCCCATTGACTATGTGGTGGTGGGAATGGATCGGCGCTTCACCTACCGCAAGCTCTATGAAGCGCAGCAAGTCGTGCGCGCCGGGGCCAGGCTCATCGCCACCAATCGCGACGCCACCTACCCGGTGGAGAATGGCAACGTCATCCCCGGGGGGGGCAGCATCGTGGCGGCCGTCGCCACTGCTGCCGAGCAAGAGCCCCTGCTGATTGGCAAGCCCTCGGCGCGGGCCGGAGAGCTCATCTTGAGCCACGCCGGCGCCCGGCCCCAGGAAGCGCTGATGGTAGGAGATCGGCTGGAGACCGATATCGAGATGGGCCGCCGGGCCGGGATGTGGACCTGCCTGGTGCTGACCGGGATCAGCCAGGCCGATGAGGTGAAGCCACTGCCGCTAGAGAGCCGGCCCCACTGGGTGATCCCCGACATCGGCCACTTGCCAGCAATGTTGGGCAGGAGCTTGCCTCCTGCCCCAAAGGAGCCAGGCGCCTCATGAGCCCCGCTCTCCCGGTCGCCCTGACCATCGCCGGCTCCGACTCCAGCGGCGGCGCCGGCATCGAGATGGATCTGAAAGTCTTCTCCGCCCTCGGGGTCTACGGCGCCTGCGCCATCACCGCGGTCACGGCCCAGAATAGCAGAGAGGTACGCGCCTCCTGGGAGATTCCCGCGGCCGCAGTCACCGCTCAGCTCGAGGCCGTGCTGGACGACCTGCGGGTGGCAGCGGTGAAGACAGGGATGCTCTCCTCGGAAGAGATCGTGCGCGCGGTGACTGCGGCCTTCAGCGAGCACAGACTCAGCTATCCCACCCCTCCCCTGATCGTGGACCCCGTCATCAGCGCGAAAGATGGCACTCGCCTGCTATCTGATGGTGGGCTTGCAGCCCTGCGGGAGGAACTGCTGCCCCTCGCCACGCTGGTCACACCTAACTTCCCGGAGGCCGCAGCCTTGTCCGGTTTGCGCGTCGCAGGTGAGGAGGAGGCCTGGCGGGCGGCGGAGAAGCTGCGAGCTTTGGGGTGTGAATGGGTGCTGGTCAAGGGCGGACATCTGGAAGGCCAGGCCGCCACCGATCTCCTCCTGGGCCCGGGCCGGGCGGAGACCCTTTCCTCACCCCGGCTTCCCGGCGGCCCCTTCCACGGCACCGGCTGCGCGCTATCGGCGGCCATCACCGCTCACCTCGCGCGCGGCCTCTCCCTACCTGAGGCGGTGCAGGCCGGCCGCGCCTTTCTCCAGCAGTTACTGCAAACGGCCCAGTCCCTTGGGAAGGGCAGTCTCCTGCTTCATCCCAGCGCTGGGCCAGTCAAGCCAGAGGGAAAGCGATCATGACCAAGTTCATCTTCGTCACCGGCGGGGTAGTGTCATCCGTGGGCAAGGGCATCACCACCGCCTGCCTCGGGCGCTTGCTCAAGGACCGCGGCATCAAGGTCACCATCCAGAAGATAGACCCCTATCTCAACGTGGACGCCGGCACCATGAGCCCGTTCCAGCACGGCGAGGTGTTCGTCACCGAGGACGGCGCCGAGACCGATCTCGACCTGGGCCACTACGAGCGGTTCGTGGACCTGAACCTGACCAGCCTCAGCAACGTCACCTCCGGTCAGGTCTACGACGCGGTGATCCGCAAGGAGCGCGCCGGCGAGTACCTGGGCCAGACCGTGCAGGTGATCCCCCACCTCACCGACGAGATCAAGTCCCGCATTCGGCAGATCGCCGAGGCTTCCAAGGCGGAGGTGGTGATCACCGAGATCGGCGGCACGGTCGGCGACATCGAGGGACAGCCCTTCCTGGAGGCGATCCGCCAGATGCGCCGGGAGCTGGGGCCAGGCAACTCGCTCTTCATCCACGTCACCCTCATCCCCTTCGTCGGCCCCTCCGGGGAGAGCAAGACCAAGCCCACCCAGCACAGCGTGCGAGAGCTGCGCAACATCGGCATCCAGCCCGATATCCTGCTCTGCCGCACCCGCCGGCCCCTGTCAAAGGAGATGCGAGAGAAGCTGAGCCTGTTCTGCGACGTGGCCCCGGAGGCGATCATCGAGGGCCTCGATACCGAGTCCATCTACGAGCTGCCCCTCATCTTCGAGGAGCAAGGGCTAGGCCCTCTGGTGGCCGAGCGCCTGCACCTCGATGGCAAGCCCGACCATTCGGAGTGGGAGCAGGTGGTGGCCCGCGTCCGTGATCCGGGCCAGACCGTGCAGATTGCCATGGTGGGCAAGTACATGGCCCTCCAGGATGCTTACATCAGCGTCACCGAGGCCATCAAGCACGGGGCCATCGCCAACGGCGCCCGCGCCGACATTCGCCGCGTGGACTCCGAGGAGATCGAGAAGGAAGGTGCACAGAAGCTGTTAGCCGAGGCCCAGGGAGTCCTGGTCCCGGGCGGGTACGGCGATCGCGGTGTGGAAGGCAAGATCATGGCCATCCGGCACGTGCGGGAGAACAAGATCCCCTTCCTGGGGCTCTGCCTGGGCATGCAGTGCGCGGTGATCGAGTTCGCGCGCAGCGTCTGCGGCTGGGCCGATGCCAACAGCACCGAGTTCAACCCCAAGACCGGGCACCCGGTGCTGGACCTGCTCTCCGCCCAGCAGGGCGTCACCGACAAAGGCGCCACCCAGCGCCTGGGCGCTTATCAGATGCGCATCATGCCCGGCACCCAGGCGCGGAAGGTCTACGGCGCCGCCCGCGGCAGCGAGCGCCATCGCCATCGCTACGAGGTCAACAACAAGTTCCGCTCCGAGCTGGAGGACCGCGGCCTCGTGGTCGCCGGCGTCAACCCGGACAGCGACCTGGTGGAGATGATCGAGCTGCCCGACCATCCCTTCTTCCTCGCCAGCCAGTTCCACCCCGAGTTCAAATCCCGCCCCACCCGCGCCCACCCGCTGTTCCGGGAGTTCGTGAAGGCCGCGCTGAAGCAGGCCGGGTGACGGTTGCTGACACGCCTGGGGGTGCTAACCATGGGACTCATCCTTGCGGCGATCAGCGGGGGCGGCGCCGGACCGGCGAAGGGCCCGCTGCGAGTCTGCTCAGACAACCCTCGCTACTTCACCGATGGCTCCGGCAAGGCCATCTACCTCACCGGGGCCCATACCTGGAGCAACCTCAAGGACATGGGGCCCACCGATCCGCCGGCTGAGTTCGACTTCAATGCCTATCTGGACTTCCTGGTCCAGCGTCACCACAACTTCATCCGGCTCTGGACCTGGGAGCTGTCCCGCTATGGCGACGGGGAAACCGAAACCGCCCTTTACGCCTCACCTTTTCCCTGGCCCCGCACCGGGCCAGGGCAGGCCCTCGATGGCAAGCCCAGGTTCGACCTGAGCCGCTTCGACCAGGCCTACTTCGATCGGCTGCGGTCCCGCGTCATGGCCGCCGGCGAGCGCGGGATCTATGTCTCCGTCATGCTCTTCGAGGGCTGGGGCCTTCAGTTCTGCACCCCGCCCTGGCACTGGCAAGGTCATCCCTTTCACCCAGACAACAACATCAATGGCATTGACGGCGACCCCGATGGCGATGGCAAGGGGCTGCAGCTGGATACCCTCGACCTCCCCGCCATCACCCGCCTCCAGGAGGCCTATGTCAGGAAGGCCGTGGACACGGTCAACGACCTCGACAACGTGCTCTACGAGATCTCCAACGAGGCCGGCCCCTACTCCACGGAATGGCAGTATCACATCATCCAATCCGTCAAGCAGTACGAAGCGACGAAGCCGAAGCTGCACCCGGTGGGCATGACCTTCCAGTACCAGGGCGGAACCAACCAGGCGCTCTTCGATAGCCCGGCCGATTGGATCTCGCCCAACCCGGAGGCGCCCGACGGGTGCAGCTATCAGGACAACCCGCCCCCGGCCGATGGCCGCAAGGTCATCCTCTCAGACACCGACCATCTCTGGGGCATCGGCGGCAGCCAGGCCTGGGTGTGGAAGAGCTTCTGCCGGGGCCTCAACCCCCTGTTCATGGACCCCTACCTGCACGATACCTTCTACCGGCACTACACGGGCAAGCTGGATCCCAAGTGGGACCCGATCCGCAACAGCCTGGGCTATGCTCGCCGCTTCGCGGAGCGCATGGGCTTGGCCAACACCAGGCCGGCCGGCGAGCTGGCCTCCACCGGCTACTGCCTCGCCCATCCGGGACAGCAGTACGTGGTCTACCTGCCGGAGGGCGGCTCTGTCAGTGTGGACCTATCAGCGACTTCTGGCCCCTTCATGGTCGAGTGGTTCAACCCCACGACCGGGGAGAGCACCCCCGGCCCACCGGTGGACGGAGGCCAGAAGCTCGCGTTCACCGCCCCGTTTGCTGAGGGCGCGATCCTTTACCTCAGTCGTCCTGAGGCGCAGTAGGACGGGCCTGCCCTGAGCGAGGCCGAAAGGGGTGACCTACGGGTGGTGTCGTGCGAAGCACGACCTAATCGGTGCAATCTGCGTGATCTGCGGATAACGCGGTTCCCTGGTCAGACCACCGCCTCCACCGCCTTCAGCTCCGGCACCGCATTCTTGAGCACCCGCTCGATTCCCATTTGCAGGGTGAACTGCGCCATGGGACAGCCGTGGCAGGCGCCGGTCAGGCGCACTTTGGCGACCCCCTCGTCGGTGACCTCGACCAGCTCCACATCGCCGCCATCTTGCTGCAAGGCAGGCCGGATATCAGCCAGCGCCGCCTCGACTTTCTCTTTCATCAACCATCTCCCGTTCCCGCGGCCGCCTCCCGGCCGCCGTCCACCATCAGTTTACCCACGCCGGCGCGAATCCTGTCCCCCTGGCCTACTTCCCCTTGGCCGGCTCCCGCACAAACTCCCACTGCCGGTAGATGTTCTGCACCTCCGGGGTCTTCAGCAGCGCCAGCAGCGCCTTCCCGCCTTCAGGGTTCTTCGCCCCTTTGACCACCGCGCCCTCACACCAGAAGGCGGGGTACAGGTCAGATGGAATGGCGCCCACCAGCTTCAGACCCTTGGGCAGCGAAGGCGGCGCGTCCTTCACGTGCACCTCCACGGAACACGGGTAGTACGCGATCGCCGCCTCCACCTTCCCCTGGGTCGCCACTTCCTTGCTGTCTGCCGCGAACCGGGGCAGCAGGATCTTCTTCTCGATCTGGGGCCAGATCCCGGCCTTCTGGAAGGCCTCCTTGGCGTGCAGTCCCACCGCGTTGTTCGCGGGATCGGGGAGCGCAATCTGCTTCACCGTCGGCTTGGCCAGATCGGCCATGCTGTTCACGCCGCCCGGGTTCTTCTCCGGCACCACGATCGCCAGCCCGTTCTCCGCAATCTTCTCTCGCGTGCCGTCCACCAGCAGCCCGGCCTGCTGGAGCTGGTCCATCTCCAGATCACCCATGGACAAGAAGGCATCAGGCTTGGCTTTCCCGTCCAGCACCTTCTTAGTCATGGTGACGATGTTCTCTTGCTCCCAGTCCAGTGTCACCCCTGGG
The DNA here is from genome assembly GCA_963716175.1 of uncultured Armatimonadota bacterium. GTDB lineage: Bacteria > Armatimonadota > Hebobacteria > Hebobacterales > Hebobacteraceae > MFD04408-11. Next base: position 1,109,649 of record OY970296.1, read on the forward strand.
TGCGCCGCCTCGAACATCTTCGCCACCTGCGAGAAGGGCCCGACTTGCCCGCACGGCACCAGGGCATAGACCGTTCCCTTCACCGCCCCGGGTTCCCGTCCCGCCGGCTTCGTCGCCGTGGCCTGGGATGATGGCCGCTGCTGTCCGCAGCCTGCTGCCAGCCACCCAACTCCGGCTATCGCCGCCGCCAAGATCATCCACCGCTTGATCGCGTTCACCGCCTACTCCTTCGGTTCAGTGCCAGTCTCCAGCTTGGAGGTTACACCGGTATGCTAACAGACCTATGAACAAAATGCGACCTTTTTCGCATCAGCCTCGCTCGGCCGGCCTTGGAACTATCACTGCCGCGGCATCGTCTAACCAACAGCCGGCAAGCGTAGCCTACCCCTTGTGTCCGGAGACGGGCAACCAGGGGTGGGGCCGTCATCCGGCAGAGAGGGAAGAACCATGACCGCACCCACCAGCGTCGTCCGCAGTCCCCGCGGCCGCCTCTATCTGGCGTTGGGGCTGGCCGGGCTGATCGTGCTGCTGGTAGCCTACTCGATTGGCAATAGAGAGCAAGCCGCCAAACAAGCCAACATCGTCCCCGGGGTGGGCGTCATTGACAGCTCGGGCAACGTCGTGCGCGGGCAGTACGGGCGGGCCGCCGGCGGCATAGGCGGCGGGGGCAAGGGCATGCGCGGGGGAGGCGGAGGCCGGGCCGGCGGAGGCGGGGGGCTGGCCGGTGGCGGCTATGCTCCCGAGCCCTCCCAGGAGGCTGGGTTTGAACCCCCCGCCTCGTCACCCCCGCCCCAGCCCGCGGCCTGGCCCACCGGCCCCATGCTAATCCGCACCGCCTCCCTTCAGATTCGCGTGGAGGATGTCGGCAAGGCGCACGCCGAGGTGGTGCGCATCGCGCGGGAGGCCCACGGCTATGTCGCCGACACCACCCTCAGCGCGGAGAGCGGGCCCGCCTATGCCACCATCACTATCCGCGTCCCCAGCGAAGGCCTGGAAAGCGTGATGGATCGCATCGCGGCCCTGGGCAAGCTGCTCCAGAAGCAGATCAGCGCGCAGGAAGTGACCGAGGAGTACGTGGACCTGACCTCGCGCCGCCGCAACCTGGAGCGGGAGGAGCAGCGCCTGCTCGATCTGCTCCAGCGCGCGGGTAAGATCCGGGAGCTGCTCGATGTGGAGTCAACCCTGGCACGGGTGCGGGGCGAGATCGAGCAGATCGCGGGCCGCATGCGCTATCTGGAGAACCGGGTCAGCCTGTCCACCATCCGCGTGCAGCTCGAAGGGCCCCAGCCTAAGGTAACGGCCGGCGGCCCGGTCTGGACCGCCTCTGATGTCACCCGGGAGGCGCTCCGCTCCCTGCTCAACACGGGCCGCGGCCTCGCCACCATGGCCATCTGGCTGGGTATCTACGCCGTCATCTCGGCTGCCGATCCTGCTCGTCCTGGTCTGGCTGGTTCGGCGGGCCACCTCCCCTCGCGCCAAAGAACCAGCAGCGGGCTCTTGACGCGCGCGGGGTCCGTGACCGCCGTCTCACGCTGTGCGTCTCTGTATCTCTGCGCCCTCGTCGGTAGTGGGTCAACCCGGATCAACTGGCCACCGCCCCAGACCCCGCCTGCTCGTTAGCGCACAGCCTTCGCGGGAAGAAGGTCTGCAAGGAGGCCGAGATTCGCCCTCCATCTGCCCTCGCCGGTAGGTACCACGAGGTCCGCCTTGCGCAGGACGTTGAGGTCACGCGTAACTGTCCTGTCGGTCCTCTCCCCGTACATCCTCGCCAGCTGGGGCGAGATCGCCTTTATCTCCTTGGTGGTAACGGCTCCCTTTCCGATCAGTGCCAAGGCCACGTCCCGCCGCCGCTGAGCGACTTTGCCGTGACTGTCATGGAATGTCGAGTATACGAATTGCATCCAAGTCAGATAGTTGACCTGTCCCTGAATCCATAGTAGCTGTTCCTTCATGCCATCTACGACTCCTTGGAGTGCGTACCGCAGGAAGTCGAGCGGCCCGGAGCGACCCATCCGCCGCGCTCTATCAAGTTGCTGGTAGTACGCAGACCGCGTCTGATTATAGTGGTTGCTCAGAAGATGAGCGACCGGCCTAGATACACCGGCTCCGGCCAGGATGTGCACCTCCATCAGCCGGGCCGTACGACCATTGCCGTCCCCGAATGGGTGAATCCAGGCGACATAGAGGTGTGCAAGCACTGCCTTCAAGAGTGCCTCTGACACAGCATCCAACCCTTGAGGCCAGTCTCGGGGTGACGCCAGCCAGTCACACAACTTTTCTACCAGAAGAGTGCAGTCCTGGGCCGGCGCTCCAGAATAGCCGCCAGACCCGACAACGCCCACTTCGTGGCTTCTGATCGCGCCTGGCACAACTTCCTCCGGGAGGTCGAGGCCATCGAGCACCAGCCTGTTATACTCGCACATAATCTGCGTCGTCATGCGGGTATGTCCGTACTGGCTCATGAGTACCGGAATCCTAGCGACCGCGCGGTGGATGTTGTCCACCTCCTGACCTAGGTACTCCCGAGACGGCGGCAGCGGCAGTTCCCCGTCCACGCGCTTTCGCACCTCTTCCTCGGTGAGCGTATTGCCCTCGATAGCGGTTGTGGCGTTTACTCCCTTGGCCAAGTACAGCTTCTCAAGTTCGCGGCGCACTGTCGGCATCAGTGGAGTCTGGGCTATGTGTTCGCACTTGGACTGCGCCTCGCCCAGAAGCATCCAGATCATCGGGTCGGCGTCAGCGAACGCGACCTCGAAGGTGAGGAACGGATGGGAACGGGTGTACGCGCGCACATCTGACATCAACGACGACATGATGACACCTCCAGCACCGATCAGAAGGCGCTATAGTGGCTTCTAGTGGGCTGAAAGGCGCTTCTGTCATTTGGAGTATGCCATATGACGCACAATATGTCAAGATAAATGTCACGCGAAATGTCGCGTGCCGTAGACGAGAGGTCTGGCGAGGCGCAGGCGGGTATCCTGAACCAGATCGCTGAGCGTGTCCAGTACCGCTGTCCATCAGCAGGGACCCATCCACGGCCGATATCTTGACCGCCCGCATCGGCCTACGGCGCCTCGCCCGCCTGACGAATGCCTTCTCCAAGAAGCTGGAGAACCACTTCTGTGCCGTCTCCCTGCACTTCATGTACTACAACTTCGCCAGGGCTCACCAGACGCTGAAACCACGCCTGCCGTCGCAGCGGGTGTCACCGATGACGTCTGGTCAGTCGAGGAAATCGTCAGACTGCTGCCCTGAAACTGACCCACCACCCAGCTCTCTGTTTGCGTTGACTTCCCTCCCTCCCCGTGCTATCATCTGGCGCTTCCAAGGGGGGTGTCATGGGGAGGCGGGTGAGGGCCTCCCGACAGGCCAAACACCCCCCGGCCGTGCCGGAAAGGAGCGCCTGCCGTGAGAGCTGTCCACCTGCTGCTCACCCTTGTCGTCCTGGCGTTTGGCGTCGTCCCAGCCCTCGCCGCTGCAGACAGTCCAGCTCCGACCGTCGCCATCACCTCGCCCGCGCCCGGGCTCACCATTGCCGCCGATTCCGTCTCCATCGCCGCCACCTACTCCGCGCCCGGGAAATCCCAGATCGTCCAGCTCGAGCTGCTCGTTGACGGAACCGTCGTCGAACTGCGCGATCTGGACCCGCCCCAGGCCTCCGGCTCGGCCTCCTTCGACTGGGCCGCCTCGCGCTATGCTGATGGCTATCACCGCATCGGCCTGCGCGTTACTGACAGTGAGGGCCGCGGCGCCTCCGCCGCGATTCGCGTGCTGCTTAGCCGCAGCCAGCCGCGCCTCGACTCCGCTGTCCGCGTCACCTCCCCCAAGACCGGTGACACCGTCTCCGGCACCACCTCCATCGAGGTGGAGGCCGGGCCTCGGTCTCTGGTCAAGTACGTCATCTTCCTGGTGGACGATGTCTTCAAAGCGATGAGCAATGTCCCGCCCTTCGCCTACCTCTGGGACACCACCCGGTATCTCAACGGACTCCATCGTCTCCAGGCGAAGGTCTACCTCACCACCGGGGCCGAGCCCCTCTCACCCTCGGTCGAGGTGCGCGTGGACAACCCGGCCGGCGCCACCACCTTGCAGGCGCCGAAGGCCCTGCCCACCCCGCCGGCGGCCCCCGAGCCGGCCAAGCCGCCCGTGCGCGCCGCCGAGCCGGTGCTGCCACCACCCATGCACACGGAGAGCGCCTCCACCCCGGCCCGCACCATCGAGGTGGCCAAGGCCGAGGTGGCGACCCCAGGCACCGCGCCCTTCGTCAGCCCCACTGGAGACCTGATCATGCCGCCGGCCCCGGTGCCCACACCTGTGGGCCCCGCGGCTGCGCCAACGCCGCCGGAAGTGCCGGTTTCTCCGGCCGCCGCGCCCACGGCCGCCGCGTCGCCGCCGGTTCCGCCGACCCAGTCTCCAGTTGCGGCCGCGCCTCTGCCTGCCGCCCCTGTCGCGCCGGCCGAGCCCGTGCTAAGCGAGGCGCGCCAGGCAGAGCCTGCACCGACCGCGTTTGCTTTGCTGCCCACACCCACCTCTGAGCCGGCCGTGGCTCCGGCCCAGGCGCCCGCCGCCCCTGTCCCGGCGGCCGGCCCAGCCGAGGCCGCCCCCGCCCAGCCGCGTGAGCCCGAAGCCTCCCCCACAGTGGTTGCCCTCTTGCCCACGCCAGCCCCCGAGATCCCCGCGACTCCCGCCCGCACCATCCCAGCCGCGGCCGCGAGTCCGTCGCCCCTGATCGCGGCGGCGGCAGCGGTCCCGTCCCCATCTCCTGCTCCCGGCCTGGAGCTGGCCATGCTTCCGCCGCGCCCGGCGGAGAAGGCGCCCACTCCCGCAGTGGCGCCTGCGGTGGAGGAGCCCACCTACATCGTCCAGGCGGGCGATTGCCTCTGGGCGATCGCGGCCGACCACAAGGTGTCTCCGGTCCTGCTGGCGCAGGTCAATGACCTCGCCGATCCCAGCCTGATCCACCCGGGCCAGCGTCTCAGGATTCCCTCGACCCGCGTGTACTGTGACGGAAAGCCGCTGACGACCGACGTTACGCCGGCGATCACCCAGGGCCGCGCCATCGTGCCGCTGCGCGCCGTAGTGGAGGGAGCGGGAGGCACCGTGAACTGGCAGCCGGCCGACCGCCGGGCCCAAGCCAGCCTCGGCCCTCATCAGCTCGCAGTCACGATCGGCAACGCGGCGGCGAAGGTGAACGGCGAGACGGTGATGATGGGAAAGCCGGCCACTCTCAGCGCCAACCGAACCCTGGTGCCACTGCGGTTCCTGGGAGACGCCCTCGACCTCGCGCTGCACTACCAGAGCGGCATCATCCGCATCGCAACCAAGCCGTAGGGGCAGCATTCGGTCGCCATCGCAGCCGCGATCTCCGCGGGGGGACCTTCGCGCCTGGGCCGGGCGAGCCACCTGCAGCCGCGGGCGGAAAGCCACATGACAACACCTGCGATCGCTCTCATCCCACTCGATGATCGGCCCTGCAACCGGCTGTTTCCGCAGCAGTTGGCGGAAGTCGCCGGGGGCGAGGTGCTGCTGCCACCGCGAGAGCAGCTCGGGTGGTTCACGCGGCCCGGTGACTGCGAGGCGATCGCGGAATGGCTGCAGGCGTGCGCGGCGGAACGGGCGGTGGTAGCGCTGGACATGTGGTGCTACGGCGGCCTGGTAGCCTCCCGCACTTCGGCGGTTGAGGAAGGGCTGGCGCTGGCGAGGTTGGGGGCGCTGCGAGAGCTGCGGCGTGCCCGGCCCGAGCTGCGCCTCTTCGCCTTCAGTGTGATCATGCGGCTGGGCACGACCGTGGACTCCCCCGAGGCGCTCGCCGTTCACCAGGCTCTCTTCTCCTACTCGCAGCTGGTGGATCGGGTGCAGCGGCTCGGCGATGAGCAGGCGCGGCCGGAGCTGGAGGCGGTGCTCGAGCAGCTCGATGGCGACATCCTGTCCCAGTACCTGGCGGTGCGGCGGCGCAATCACGGCATCAACCGCGCTGCCATCGGGCTGGTGAGCGAAGGGGTGGTTGACTATCTGGTGCTGGCGCAGGAGGACGCGGCCCCGCTGGGGATCCACATCCCGGAGCAGCTCGCCCTGCAGGCCCAGGTGGAAGAGTTTCGGGCGCCGGACCGAGTGGCCATTCACCCGGGCGCGGACGAGGTGGGCCTGGTGCTGATGGCGCGGCACCACCTGGCCAGCGCAGGCGGCCCGCTGCGAGTGGCGGTGGATTACGCCAGCGGGGCGGGGGGCGAGGTGGTGCCTCAGTTCGAGTGTCAGCCTCTGCGGGAGACCGTGGAGAGTCAGATCCGCACGGCCGGGGCGCGGCCGGTCCCGGTGGCCGAGGCCGACGCGGTGCTGTTCGCGCACACCCCCATCCAGACCCAGAGCGATGTCGCAGAGGCTCCCCCCGTAGGCCATTCCCCGATGCTGGCGGCGCAGGCCGAAAGTGTGGTGGAGCGTACGCGAGCGGCCAGCGAGGCCGGCCTGCCGATGGGCCTGGTGGATGTGGCCTATGCCAATGGGGCGGATCCGGAGCTGATCGCGGCGCTCAGGCGGAGCGGAGGCGCGGACCATCTCGCCGCCTTCGCCGCCTGGAACACGGCGGCCAACAGCATTGGCACCGTGGTGAGCCAGCTCTGCCTGGCGGCGGGCGAGGCGACTCCGTCAGGGCGCGAGGCGGCGGCACGGTTTCTGGCCTGCCGCCTGCTGGATGACTATGGCTATCAATCCTGCGTGCGCCAGCGCGCGGCAGAGCAGGCCGCGGCCCTGGGCGCTAGCCCGTATCGCCTGGGTGAGGCCTGCGCTCAGGTGGAAGAGTTCGTCCGGCGCGAGCTGAAGCCATTTGCCCATCACATTCACTCCGATCTGCTAGGCTCAGCGGGGTCGGCGCCACTGGAAGAGGCGGGGGTGTCGCTGCCCTGGCGCCGGGTGTTTGAGGTGGAGATAGAGCTGCCCTCCGGGGCCTCGAAGAACCGAGCGTAGAGGCGAGCTAGAGCCCGGTCCAGGTCCACCTTCTTGAGCAGGGCCGGATGGGGCCGGCGGGCCTGGTGCCCCTTCTGAAAGCGCCCGTAGCGGTCGTGAACTGTGACCGAGACGCGATAGCAGGCGTCGGCCAGCTCGCGGTACTTGGCCACCAGACGTGAGAGTACCTCCTCGCTCATTCCGCCCTCCAGGCGCCCACGACCTCAGCGGGAGAGACCGCGATGGAAGCGCGATAGGCTCCGCTCGGACCCTGGACCAGATGCGTGTGGGGCCTGAGCACGCCGTCGCGGCCGCAGTGCTCGTGCATCAGGCGATGGTAGAGATGGAACTCGTACAGCTCTACCCGCTCCTGAACCCAAGAGAGGGTGAAGGGAGCGGGCCGGTAGAGGCCGAAGCCACGTCCTTCCTCGATGGCCTCCCAGCACTGCCCCCCATAGGGCAGGCAGCGCTGAGCGCGGCAGACCGCGGCGAGCAGAGTGCGGAAGGTGGCTTCGTGGAAGACCGGCACCCGCACGATTCTCACTCCTGCCTCCAGTCCGCTGGAGACGCAGCGCCTTGCCTCCAGAATGTTACTGTTCTGCGCAAGCCGACTAGTATACTGAAAGTCTCTCAAAGTCATGCGGCAAGAAGCTGTCGCTACATCTTATATACCAGAATATGTATCTCACGTCAAGAATATACGCCAAAAATTTGTGAAATGTGCGCTCCCAGAAGCAAAGGCAGTCGAGGATTGCCGAAGAAGAAGTCTTAGGATGTGGCATGTTTCTCCTAGATGGGCTTGTGCGTATCGCGACCAGAGATACGGGAGGGGAAGCAACCATGATGGAAGTGAACGTCGGCAGGCGGATTCGAGAGGCACGAGAGGCACTTGGCTTGAGCCAGCAGGAGCTGGCAGAGCGCGTGGGAGTCAGCCAGCGAGCGATCTCCTATGGGGAGAAACAGGTGTGGGTGAAGCAGTCCACACTGGAGAAGTACGGGAGGGCGCTGGGACGGCCGCTCTCCTACTTCCTTCGGCCCTACGATGCCGAGGGTGGAAGCGACACGGGCCTGAGCAGGCACGAGGCGATCCAGCAGGCGTTCGCGGTGGTATGCCGCGATCCGGAGTTGGGATTCGGCGCGCGCCCCCATGAGCAGCTCTCCCTGGAGACGAAGAAGGACATCGTGAGGCTCTATGAGCGCTACAAGGGGATAAGCCTGCTGCCGCCCGAGGTGGGGTGAGCAGGGCTTCCCAAGCCCCGTAGGGGAGGCCCTCAGCGGGCCCCCGACCTCTCATGAAAGGAGCCACTCATGCCCAGCATCCGATACCGATTGGGTGGTGGCCTATCCCGCAAGCAGATAGAGCAGATGCACCAGGCTGCGCTCGACCTCTGCCAGTCGGTAGGCCTGCGCGTTCCCCACGACGGCATCCGCCGCCGTGCCCTCCAGCACGAAGGCGTGACGGGCCGCGGTGAGACCCTCTTCTTCTCCGCTGAGCTCGTCGCGCAGGCGCTGGCGCAACTGCGCTATCCCGAGGAGATGCGACAGGCCGATTTCCAGGTGGTATCAGGCGCCTACGAGCTGAACGTGCTCGATATGGACACCGACGAGATCCGGCCCGCCACCCTGGCGGACCTGCGCCAGCTCACCAAGCTCCAGGACGCGCTCGGCTTCGTGGGCAGCGCCGCGGTTCGCCCCACCGACGTTCCCGGGCCCCTCCAGGAGATACTGGAGTACAAGGTCACCTGGGAGAACAGCCGCTGGATTTCCGGGACCGACTATGAGGCGAACGAGAAGTCCACCCCGGAGTCGGCCGAGATCATCTACGAAATGGCCCAGGTGGCGAACAAGCCCTTCCGCCTCGAGCTTTGGGTGAAGAGCCCCTTCCGCGTTGCCCCCTCCGAGCTGGAGATCATCTACCGCTTCCTCGACCGCAAGCCGCCGATGTTCGCTGCCACCATGCCCATCGCCGGCGCCACCGCGCCTGTCTTCTGGCCCGGCGCTTACCTGCAGAGCATGGCCGAGCTTTGGTCCGGGGTGGCGCTCCTCCACGCGCTCAACCCCGATGTGCCCGTGCAGGCGCTGGTGATTGACAGCATCCGCGCCTACCCCTTCGACATGAAGAACGCCAGCTTCGTCTACGGCTCGCCCGGCGATGTCATCGCCACCCTCTTCCAGGTCCAGCTCAACGCTCGCTACCGGATTCCAGTGGTGGCGAAGTCACTGCTCACGAATGCTTGCTGGCCCGATGCCCAGGCCGCCGCCGAGAAGGCCAGCCATACCATGGCCGCTGCGCTCGCGGGCGCGCGCATCTTCACCAATGCCGGCCTGCTCGCCATTGACGAGATCTTCTCCGCCGAGCAGGCGGTGATTGACGCCGAGATCGTGGCGCACTGCCGCGCCGTGTGCCAGCCCATCCGCTTCGATGACCAAACCCTGGCCGTGAAAGCCATCAAGGAAGTCGGCATCGGCGGCAGCTTCGTCAGCCATGACTCCACCCTCGACCACTGGCAGGAGACCGCGGACCGACCCGTGCTCTTCCAGCGGCCCTCCCTCAGCCAATGGCTGCACGCCGGCCAGCCCAGCCTGAGGGATCGCGCCCGCGCTCGCGCCAGGGAGCTGATCGCCAACCACACCTACTCCCTGCCCGACGATGTCCAGCGCGAGCTCGACCGCATCCTCGACCACGCCCGCAAGACCTTGGTCGGGTGATGCCGCCGTTCGTGGGGGAGCCCCTCCGCGGGCTCCCCCAACAGAGCGGGCGCGACACCAGACGCGAGTCGGGCAGGAGACATGTCGCCAGGGGCGACTGAAGCTCCTGCCCAACGTTCAACCTGCAAGACTCGCGCGCCGCTGCTACTCCGGCTTCGCCCTTCCTCCACCCGGCATCTCTTGGGGCATCTGCGGCATCATCTGCTGGCAGATCGGGCAGTTCTTGTGCATCTCCATCATCCGCGTCGCCATCTTCGTCCAGTCAATCTTGATCTCTGCCTCTTTCTGCAGCCTCAGATCCTGATCGTACTTCAGCAGCTCATCCCCGATCATGACATAGACGCCGTCCGGGGCGGCCACCATGATCCTCTGGCCCATCATGGTGTGGAAGGGGCACTGGGCCATCATGCCGCGGCCCATGCCGGCCCCCGCGCCAGGACCCATCCTTCCTCCTCCTCCTCTGCCTCCGCCCATCACACCCCGGCCCATCCTGCCCCCGCCTCGAGCGGCGTAGGCGACTACTACCAGCACCATCAGCAACACCAGCGCCAGCGCGATCATCTTCCAGCCACGTCTCATCTCTCTCCCTCCGGCATGCTGAGTTCGGCTCGTATCTTACTATCTGCGGCTGGCGAAGCCTTCCCTCTTGCCCCTCAAATGTGTGCCTCTGGGACATTCCTGTCGGGTTTCTGGACAGAAGCGTCATCTCGTCCCGGCCGGCAGGAAGCCGGCTTCCTCCGTGCGAACAGAAGGGCGTGTGGAGGCAGCAAGGCACTATGGAACTGAGCGGCAAGCGCATCGCCATTCTCATCGCCACCGGCTATCACGAGCACGAGCTGCTCTTCCCTTACTACCGGCTGAAGGAGGCGGGCGCGGAGGTGATCGTGGCCGGGCCCGAGGCCGGGGCGACGGTGTGGGGCGAGGGCCGGCACGGCATGGATGGCCTGCCATTCGTCACCGACATCGCGCTGCATCAGCTCCGCGCCTCCGAGCTTGACGCCCTACACCTGCCCGGTGGCATCTACGGCCCGCTCGAGCTGCGCGATCGCGAGGATGTCCGGCAGCTCGTCCGCGCCATGGTGGATCAGCACAAGATCGTCGGCGCGATCTGCCACGGGCCCTGGGTGCTGATCTCGGCCGGTGTGGTTGCGGGGCGCCAGATCGCCTGCCCCAGGGACATAGCGGTTGACGCCGAGAACGCCGGCGCCTGCTACGTCGCCACCGGCGCGGTGCGAGACGGTCCCCTCGTCACCGGGGTCTACTTCGGCAATCTGCCCGAGTACATCCGACTCTTCATCTCTGCTGTTGCCGAATCGCACCCATAGGGTAGCCACATCCTTTCCCGCGCAGGGAAGCCAGAGAGGAGCCCAGCCATGCCCCATCCCCTCCGACCCGAAGACTGCTACCGCCTGCGATCCGTGTCCGACCCCCAACTTTCTCCCGATGGCGCCTGGGTGGCCTGCGTCATCTCTCAGCCCGACCGGCAGAAGGATCGCGGTCTTTCCGACATCTGGCTGATCTCGACACGCGGGCGCAAGCGCCTCCAGCTCACCAACCGCTACCACCGCGATCACTCCCCGCGCTGGTCGCCGGATGGCGCTCGCATCGCCTTCGTCGCGCCGGAGTCAGATGATGACAAGTCCAAGCCCCAGATCTGGCTGATCCCGGCCGGCGGCGGAGAGGCGAAGCAGATCACCCACCTCAAGCAGGGCGCCTCCGCGCCCGCTTGGTCGCCAGACGGGCGACGAATCGCCTTCCTCGCCCGCGATCCCAAGCCGGAGGATGAAGAGCAAGATCCGAAGAGGCCGAAGATCGAGGTCAAAGCCGGCCGCGTCTATGCCACCGACGCCAGGGCGGTTGACCGCATGCGCTATCGCTCCACCGATTGGCTCCCAAAGGAGGAGCGCCGGCGCATCTACGTGGTCCCGGCGGCCGGCGGCAAGCCGAAGCAGATCACGGACGGCGACGGCGACGACTCCGCCCCGGTCTGGTCGCCCGATGGCCGGCGCATCGCCTTCGTCTCCAACCGCGGCCGCGACCCGGACTGGGATCTGGCTTTCGATATCTGGGTGGTCGCGGCCTCGGGAGGCACACCGCGGCGCCTGACCGCGCTGGAGGGAGGCGCTTGCTCTCCCTGGTCGCCGCCGAGCTGGTCGCCCGATGGCAGGTGGATCGCCTTCGTGGGCTCTCCCACCCCTGAGATCTTCAGGATGGACGAGTGCGTCTACGTCGTGCCGGCGCGCGGCGGACAGCCCACCAGCCTGACGGAAGGACTGGACCGCCCTCCTCACTCTCCCCGCTGGGCGCCGGATGGCTCTGGCATCTACTTCATCTGCTACGACCAGGGCTTCAGCTCCCTCTGGCGCACCGGCCTCGACCGCAGGTTCGAGCGCGTCCTGCCACAGGACCGCTGCCTCGAGGGCTATGATGTCGCCAGGCGAGGTGATGCCGTTGCCTATCTGCGCAGCGATCCCGATCATCCCGCCGAGCTGTTCGCCTGCCGCCTCGACGGCCGGGGGGAGCGGCAGCTCACCCGTGAGAATGGCCCGGCCCTCCGCCGCCTGCGTCTGGGCAGGACCGAACCCTTCTGGTGCCGCTCCTTCGATGGCACGCGCATCCACGCCTGGGTGGTGAAGCCTCCGGCATTCCGCGCCGGCCGCAAGTACCCCCTGGTGCTGATGGCGCATGGCGGCCCCTATTGGGCCTACTTCCACTCCTGGGAATTCGAGGCCCAGGTGCTGGCGGGCCGGGGCTATGTGGTGGTCTACTCCAACCCGCGAGGCTCGACCGGATATGGAAAAGCGTTCCAGACCGCGGCCGTGGGCAAGTGGGGTCAGGAGGATTCCCGCGACGTGCTCGCGGCCATGGACCACGTCATTCGCCAGGGATATGTGGACCGCAAGCGGCTGGGAGTGATGGGCGGCTCGTACGGCGGGTTCATGACCACCTGGCTGCTGGGCACCACCGACCGCTTCGCCGCCGGTGTCGCCAGTTGCGCCGCCACCGATGAGCCCATGTTCTACTACAGCGCGGACATGCCGCTCTGGTCAGAGCAGGAGCTGGGCGGCCCGCCCTGGGAGAAGCTGGCGAACTATCGCCGCGTCTCGCCCACCACCCATGCCCACAAGATTCGCGCCCCTCTGCTCTTGCTACACGCGGAGAACGACTGGCGCGTCCCCATCTCCCACTCCGAGATCATCTACGCCACGCTCAAGCGCATCGGGGTCGAGTCCGTCTTCGTGCGCTACCCCACCGGCGGCCACGGCTTCGGCGGCTCCTCCCCGCGCTACACCTGCGACACCCTCAACCGGACCATAGACTGGTTCGACGAGCACCTGTAGGCCAGGCCATGTTGGGCAGGAGGCAGCCCCCGTGTGGCGGGGCTGCCTCCTGCCGCATCTGTGTAATCTGCGGATGGCCGTTACCCGCGTCCCCCCACCACCTCCGGCCCCACCAACCACACCAGCACCCCGGCCCGCGGCTCCACCCGTTCGCAGTCCACCCGCGCCACGCCGCTCTTCGCCATCGTCACTTGCCCGCCGCCGATGAGCTGGCTCACGATATGGCCGAAGTCCGGCTCGTGCCCGACCAGCATCATCCGCCCGCGGCTGTGGTGTGACAGCAGGAGCTGGACATCGCCCAGCGAGCAGCCCGGCGCTAGCCGCGGCTCCACCTGTGCGGGGATGACGAACGCCTCCTGCAGGATCTCCGCGGTCTGCCGCGCCCGCCTCAGCGGGCTGGTCAGGATCGCCTCCGGTTGCAGGCCGGCCTGGCGCAGCGCCAGGCCCACGGCCAGCGTCTCCTGCCGGCCCCGCTCCGTAAGCTGCCGCTCCTCGTCCCTCACCGTGGCGCTGGCCGGCTCGGCATCCCCGTGCCGGAAGAAGTAGAGTTCCATGGCGTTCCCCCTCTACTCGGGCAGCGGGATCATGCACAGGAAGCGAGCGGTGTTCTCCCCCCGGTTGCGGAACTGGTGTGGCTCACTCGGCAGCACCAGCACCGCGTCTCCTGGGGTCAGCTCGGCCGCCGCCTCGTTCCCTATCACCTCCACCCGGCCCTCCAGCACGAATACCTCGTGCTCCCAGCTATGCTCGTGCTGCGGCGTTTGCCCCCCTGGGGCCATCTCGAACAGGCGCATGGCGAAGCTCGGCGCCCCCTCCGGCCGCGACAGCAGCCACCGCACCGTCACCTTCGCGGCCCCCTCCTCCATCACCTCCTGCGGCTCGACCTCCGGCGCGTGCACCAGTCGCATCCTCCCCTCCTCTTCCTCGGTCCGACCTTAGCCAGCCTCCAGCCCCAACCACTGCATGGCATTGCCGTAGTACACCTTCTCTTGCACCTCCGGCGGAACCTCCAGCGCGGCCATGAAGTTGCGGTAGAACTCTATGGTATCATCCGGGTTATCGGAGCCGAACACCAGCTTGCCAATCAGGTTGAGGCCAATCTTCGGCGGCCCGCCGGTCTGGTTCCGCTCCACCCGCTCGAACAGCCAGCGGAACCAGGAGGTCGGGTAATGGCGGATGGTGCCGCCGCTCATGTCATACCAGAGGTGCCGGCACGTGGCCATTGCGATCACTGCCTCCATCGGCCACTGATTGCCCAGATGCGCGCCCACCATCCGGAACTCGGGGAAGTGGCTGGCGATGGTGATCAGGTGGATGGGGTGCAGATTCTCCTGGCGAATCCCCCGCTTGAGCTCCAGGCTCAGGAATCCGGTGTGGAAGAGTGCGGGCAGGCCCAACTCCTGGGCCCGCTGATACACCGGAAGGTAAGAGTCATGCGAATAGGGCAAATCCGGCCCGATGAACTTCAGGCCGCGGAAGCCCTGCTCCCGCGCCCGTGCTACCGCCTCCGCTCCCTCCCGGTCCAGATCGAGATAGTAGAAGGGAACAACGTAGTCGGGGTAGCGCTTAGCAAGGGCGAGCACCTCCTGATTGGGCATGCTCATGCAGATCTTGACATAGCCCAGCGAATCCCACAGCACGCGCTTCTCCTCGACCTCATCAGGTCCGTGGAAATGCGCGTGGCAGTTGATCACCTGCATGATCGCTCTTGAGACAGCCAGATTGGAATGGCCCTTTCGTGGGGAAGTCCGCAGCAACCTGCCGCGCTAGGGAGGAGCGAGAAGGTCCGAGCGACTCAAGCCACCCGGCGTTGTCACTGCAGCGCGAAGTCAAAGGCGATTCTTTGACCCACGCCAGGGATGAAGTCGAAATCTCGGTCGTTCGAGACGATGCCCGTGGCGTCTTGGCGAGCCATTACCGAGCAATGGAAAGCGTCATGTGGCATTAGCTGATGGTCGTCAATCCTGGCGAGACTGTGGCGTATCTCCTCGCTACCCAGTCCGGCCATATCAAACCTGTCTTTGGATAGGATGAAGTTCGTGAACCTCTTGAGCTCGCCAACATGCCTCCTAACAGCTTCGGCCCTCTTGCCCTTGGCTTGCTCGCGCTCGCTCTTCTCTCTCGATGCTGCCCGCTTGCAGAGGTCGGCCCACGCTCCTTTTCCGTTCTCACTGTCGTACAGCATACGCAATAGGTTCCACCAGACCTCGTCCACCACAAGCGGCGAGAGCCAGATGCCGAGTCTGTTCCTCTCCCTGTACACCAGCAGTTGGCTTAGTAGCAGGCTTGCGGCCTTATGGTGCGGGTGGCTGGACACATGTGCGGCGAGCAGCAGGTTCGCATCCAGAAAGTAGGCCGCGCACTTGAGTAGAATAGTCAGACGGCCGAGCTTAAGGGTCGCCTTGGCCATACTCGGTACCGGAGAGCAAGTAGTCGTCGTCAAGGAGAAACGGAGTCCCTACTGCTCCCGCAAAGTCCTCGAACTGCTGCCTCATGTCCGGGCTCATCTGCCCCAGCACGAAATCGAACTGGTCACGGGCCTCGTCTGTAACGCCGTGAGCAGCCATCTCTGCCGCTAGGTCGGATCCGTCGGCTACGGCAGCATCCGGCTCCGCAAGCGAGTCAACTAGCTCCACGCCCGCGTCCCACTCGACCGCGTAGGCAGACGCAAGCCAGGTCTGTAGCTCGGACAGGACCGGGCTGGCGTTAAGCGCGAGCACGTAGTAGGACAGGTACTGCCCCGGATCGTTGCTAAAGCCGTAGGTCTCTAGCTGCAGGGCTTCGCGAATGGTTCGCCCTGGGTGTCGTAAGCCGGTGAACAGTCTCTCGACTGGCCTGGGGTCGGAAGTCCATATGCCGTGCGATCGCTCCTCCTCAGACTCAATCTGTCTGAGAAGCCTGAGCACCTCGGCCCAGGTCTGAGTGCTGGTCTCCCCTGCTATCGCGTGCACTCCGAAACCTCCTCAGCGGCCTGGGAACAGAGCCGAGCGACAACGGTGGCGAGATAGCCCTGCTCCTCGCCTGCTCTCCCAAGTAGGGTACCCAAACTGTCTGCCTCGTGATGAATATTCAGATGACACGATAGTTCATGCTGGGACCGGGGTGGTACCAAAGTCTCAAGTCTGATGTCATACCGCCCGTCTGGACGATTGTACACCATCCGTACCCCGCCGGAAACTAGCTGCCCGTTCAGGACCGCGGATACTTCGCTCCCTCTGTCCTTGATCAGCGACAAGATCACCGCGAGCGCAGGCCCATTCAGCTTGAAGTGATGGTGGTAGTTGACGCCCACGCTTTGCAGCTTCGCCCCCAATATGCCGAGCAGGTGCGTCAGCACGCGCTCCATGAGTTCCGGAGCGGCCTCGCTGGGGTCGTCAGCGCGTAGTTGGCACCTTGTTCTCTCGAACTGTACGAATTCCTTGCTTTCAGGGTCGACGAGGACCAACGTGTCCCCAATGCTCTGTATGAGCGGAAACTGCTTCGGTAGTCCTTCGCGGAGCTTCGACTCTGACACGAACAGGAAGTCAGCGGCCTGGTAAAGGGCAACCACAGAGTATCTTACATACCGAGCTTCAACGATTTCCACGTTCACCACCGGAGCGTAGCGCTAGAACCTAGTTGGCTGCCAGGTCCGCGGCGTGACGGCTTCAGACATCACCTGGCCTTTTCCGCGGAAATCCACCTTCTTCCTTCCACCAACCGCAAGCGGATTCCAACAAACGCGCGTTCCGGGGTCGGGACCAGCAGCCGCCCCTGCCGCTCCTGTGCCATGCCGGACCCACCGCGCATCGACCGGAAACCCGGCGCGCCATCTCCAGGGGACTTGCTACTCTGCCAACCGCCGCAGCAGCGGCCTCACCTGCAGCCGCGCTTTTTCCAGGTTCTGCTCCCAGCGGGGCGCGTCGCCGGCCGTCCACCCCTCGCAGGCATAGGCAACGCAGAGCAGTGCGTCCTGAAACAGATCGTGCGGCTGCGCCCACTCGCTCGGAGGCACGATCTCGTCGAATTTCACGAACAGGTTCCGCGCCCGCTTCGCCAGCAGCTCCACCCGCGCCCGCTCCGCTGGCGGCGCCGCGCCATTGGGCGAGGGCAGGATCTCCACCTTGCTCCAGATGCCGCGGAAGCGCTCCAGCACCGGCCCCATCTCCCCCTGGTACTGGCGCCGCTCCCGCTCCCTGCTGAGCACCTCTTCCACCGAGCCTCGAATCGCTACGGCCAGCGCCTGGGCCAGCTCTTCTTTCCTCGCGCGCAAGTCCACCCCTGGCTTCACCAGCCCGGCCCGCGCCAGCACCTCCGGGGCCGAAACCACCGCCCCTGGCCGCACCCCCAATTGCCGCAGCAGGCGGCAGGCCTGGCATGAGCTGGACCCATCCACCGCCACCACGAAGCTCCTGCTCCCGCGAGGGCACGCTTCCGCGGCGCGGATCGCCACCTCCGACGCGCCCTCGACCACCATCTCCACCGCCCGGCGCACGATCCCGCAGCCCGCGCGGCCTGAGTCCGCGCATGGCACCAGGATCACCGCAGGTGCTGTCGCTTGCTCGTCCGAAGCCATCACCCGCCCTGTCGTTGCATCACTGATACCTTGGATCACCGACACCGGCTCACCTCTTCCGCCCAATCGCGATCACGTAGTCAAGCTTTATGACATACCCAGTCTCCGCGCCGCTCGCGGTCGGGAACGAGGCCCAACCTTCCACCAGGAAGCTCTTGGTCAGCGGGCTGATGAAGCCGAGGCTCCACACCGAGTCGTGGCCGTCGTTCATCTGGATCCAGTCGCTGCGCAAGGTCAGCCGCTCGTTCACCGCGGCATCGGCTCCCAGGAACAGCGCGTGGTTGTCGGACTGGACGCTGTAGCCGAGATGTCCGTTCGCCTGCTTCCCGATAGGCACGGAGGCGACGGCGTAGGGAAAGCTGTCGCCGTGGAAGTCGCGGTTGCCCGAGACGTTCGCCACCCCCAGCGCCAGCCGCGCGCCCTTCTCCAGGGGTATCCGATATTTCGCCTGGAAGGTAGGCCCGCCTCCGGAGCCGGGGCCGGTGAGGCCGCCATCCATCCCTACTTCCCAGTTCTGCCCCGGCCCGACCTTGAAGCCGGCGGCCCAGCTCGTCTCGCGGTCCGCACCGAAGTCGGTCCAGCTCTGCAGCACCAGGATGTCCTTGGGCACCACGTCAGCCGTCGGGATGTTGTTCAGGCCGGTGGGCGTGGCATTCGCCTGCCGGGGAGCCAGTGCAACGGCGGCTGCGAAGACGGCACCAAGCAGAACGCGGCGGGATGCTCTAAGCACGGTCGAGAACCTCCTCTACGCCGACTTCCATCTCCACCCCCGGCCCGGGCAGGTAGCGGCGCACCAGAAGCTCGTAGACCCCGGCCCCGAACAGCGCCCCGATAATGGGGCTCAGGATATAGACGGTGAAGAAGCCTCCCCGCGGGCCCGGTATCGCCACCGATCCCCAGCCAAGCAGATACGAGACAAGACGTGGGCCGAAATCACGCGCCGGATTGAGGCCGGCCTGGGTAATCGGCGCCACGATGGAGATGATGATCGCCACGGTGAGGCCGATGAACAGCGGGACCATGAAGCGCGGCTTGTCCGGATTGCGCTGCTCGGTCAGCGCGAAAACGAAACAGGCCAGGAACGCTGTGCCTATCGCCTCGCCGAACCAGGCGGTCAGCAGCGACACCTGGCGGTAGGCCTCAGGGGTCGTGCCGATCATCGCCGGGTTGGGGAAGTATTCTCCGAAGACCATCGCCGATAATTCGCTCCCCGGCCCTCCGCGCACAAGGTGATGAGCCGCCTCGAAATGCGCGATCATGCCGTGATACAGTCCGTACAAGATCAGCGACCCGCAGAACGCGCCAGCCACCTGAGACACGACATACGGAGCGATCTTCGACTTGGGGAACCCGCGGAAGGCGGCCATGGCAATGGTAATCGCGGGATTGATGTGGGCGCCGCTCACCGCGCCGACGGCATAGATCGCCAGCGCGATCCCCACCGCCCAGACCACCGCCACCTGCCAGAGGCCGGACTGAGCGCCGCTGAGCACAGCCGCGTTCACCGCCCCGACCCCGAAGAACACGAGCATCAGGGTGCCCAGGAACTCGCTCAGGCACTCGCCCCAGAGAGTCGGTCGTCTCATGGCTCTCCCTCGCCCCTCTCTCCGGTCAGGCCGCCAGCAGCGCGTCCACCTGCTCTGCGATCCGCTGCGCTATCGCCTGCACCGCGGGATGCGCGGTGTCAATGTGGTTGTCGGGAAGTGACTCGAGGCTGATCTTCAGTTCCTTCGCCAGATCCGCGATGCGCACGGTCCGCGCCGCCTGCTTGCCCTTCTTGTCAACCAACCGCGTGGCACAGTCCAGCTCGCACGCCTCCACCGCCAGCACCGGGTACATGTTGATGAAATCCACGTCCTCCTGCACGTTGGCATTGAGCGCCGGGCCGCACCCCAGCACCGTGGTCTCGGGACGCAAGTCCTCGTGCACTACGTACAGCGCCTGCCGGCCCAGCACCGCCTCCTTGCGCAATCCCAGACACGGTTGCAGGCACACCTTATCGGCCATCGCTCTCTCCTCGTTCTTGTGGGGCGGGCATGTCGGAGTTTACCCTGAGCGCAGTCGAAGGGCATGCCCGCCGGTCTGCTCCCAACGGCGGCGATGCTCCCTCAGGCCATGCCTCGGTCGCACATCCGCCCTACAGAATCACAGCGTGCTCAGCATCTCGTCCGCAATGATGCGGTCAACCGCCTCCACCGCCTTCCCGGCCAGCGCCGCCACCAGCCTCTCCCCTTTGGCCGTCAGGCCCCGCCTCTTCTCCCCGGCCACCGGGATCTTCGCTTCCGCCGCCACGTCCGCCACATACAGCCGCGCCGCCGGCGCCTTCCCCAGCTCATCACACATGAAGCTGGCGCAGTGCGGCCGGCACCCGTCAATCACCAGCACTGGATACTTGCTGAAAAGCGCCAGGTGCTCCGGGTCCTTCACCGCCAGCCGCCCGCTGCTCAGCAGCACCACCTGGTCCGGCCGCATCTGCTGGATGCGATAGCCAGCCAGCCTCACCACCGTGGAGACCAGCCGCCCGATCCCGTTGCACGGCAACACTGCCACCTTGAAATCGTGCTCCTCTGCCATGACACCCCTTCTCCGGCCTGGCTTCCCTCAACCGCCTTCAGCTTAGCGTGCGGCAAGACCAATTCTGAGATTGACGCATGAAATTTATGTGAATGCCCTTGACAGGAATTTCTTCCATGTGCGACAGTGATGGCATCGGAGGTATGTCAGATGGAAGACCAGCGCGACCGAGCCTTGTTCGCCATTGGCCTGGCAGCCCAGCAGGTGGGCCTGAGCGCCCGCACCCTGCGCATCTACGAACAGGAGGGCCTCCTCCGCCCCGCCCGCAAGGGCGATCAGCGCCTCTACAGCGACCAGGACCTGATCTGGATCCGCTGCATCTCCGAGCTGATCCACGGCCACAGCCTCACCACTGCCGCCATCCGCAGGCTGCTCGACCTTATCCCCTGCTGGGAGATCAAGCACTGCCCCGAGGAGGTGGCCGCCCGCTGCGCTCCCCACCTCCACATCCCCGGCATGGCGGTGCGCGCCCCGGGGGCCCCCGCTGGCTCAGCCGCGGCCGAAGACCGCGCCGGCGGCGCCCCAGAGCAAGACCAGGGAAAGGCCGTGGAGGTGAAGATCTTCTACGGCATCAAGGAGTTCGGGGTCATCTTCCCCTGCCTGAAGTGCATCCAGGCCGAGCGCATCGCCCGCCGCATCGCCCAGCGCCACCCTGGCCGGGTGGTGGTGCGCAAGTACGACGTGCTCTCCCCGGAGGCCGACCGCCACGGGGTGATGATGACCCCCACCGTGGTGGTGAACGGGGAAGTGGTGGCCAGTGGCAGGGGCCTCAGCGCCAACCGCCTGGAGCAGTTGCTCGAGCGGCACCTGAAACCTGACCAGGAAGAGTGATACCGCCGCGCTCCCCGGTGCGCACCGAAAGGGCGGGGTCTTTCGACCCCGCCCTTTGCCATGCTACCCCGAAGGCGTTGCGCCTAGATCGGGAGCTTAAACGCTCTCTGCACGTACACCGCCATCTGGTCGCGGGAGCAGGGATATTCGGGGTGGTACCAGCCGTCGGGATAGCCGCCGGTCACTCCCCGCTCCGGATCCGCGATATACTCGATGTACTTGTAGGCCCAGAAGCCGGTGGGCACATCCGGGAAGGTGGGAGTGTCGGGCGGCGTGTAGCCCTCGAGGCCCTCATCCCCGGTCGGCGTGACGATGGCCCGGGCGATGAACACCGCCATCTGTCCCCGGTCAACCACATCGGCCGGATGATACCATCCATCCGGATAGCCGGTCACGATGCTGTTGGCGAACGCGTACTCCACGTACTTGAAGGCCCAGAAGTCCAGCGGCACATCCGGGAAGTGGGCCGTCGCCGGACCGCTGGGCACGTGCTCATCTCCGCCCGCCAGGGCGCGAGATACATACACCGCCATCTGGTCCCGGGAGACGGGAATCTCGGGGTGGTAGTTGCCATCCAGATAGCCCGCCACGATCCCAGCGCTGAAACAAGCAATGATCGGCCGGAAGGCCCAGTGGCTGGGACCCGCGTCCGGGAAGCCGACCGCGATGTACCGGACCTTGGTCTCGCTGGGGGAGGCGTACTCATTCACCGCGGTGAGAGTGACCGTGTAGAGCCCGACCTTGCTGTAGGTGTGGTCCGGATGCTGGTCCGTGGAGGAGGCGCCGTCCCCGAAGCTCCAGCTCCAGGAGCTCGGGCCATTGGTTGAGAGATCGGTGAAGCTCACCGGCAGCGGGACGATCCCGGCAGTGGGCGTGGCCTCGAAGCTCACCTCCGGCGCCAGCCCCACCCGCATGTAGCCGGTCTTGGTCAAGCTGTCATCGCCATACAGGTTGCCCACCGTCAGCGTCACCGTGTAAGTGCCTGGCGCTGGATACTCGTAGACTGGATTCTGCTCGTCCGAGCTGTCGCCATTCCCGAAGGCCCAGGTCCACCACTCGGGAGTGCCTTCTGACAGATCGCTGAAGTGCACCTCCATCGGGGCCGCGCCGATCACCGCGTCGGCAGCGAAGTCGGCATGCGGGCTCCGCAGCAGCATCAGCATCTCGTTCATCACCAGTTCGACGCAGTCCTCGATGCCATCCCCGTCCGCGTCCTGGTTGTGCTCGTCCCAGAGGAAGCCATTGATCACGGTGCGGGAGTGGTTCGAGATCACCACCGCCGCCTCGCTGGGCGTCACCGGCATGGCGAACCCGGCCACGGCGCGGGAGGTGGAGTCGGTCAGCACCAGCCGGTCCGCGTCCAGGATCCACCCATCATTCCACACCGCCAGGTTGGGGACGTCTTGCACACCATCGAACAGCGGGTGCTCAGGCTCCCAGCGGAAAACCGATGGCAGCACTGTCAGACTCTCATCGGAGGCTACCCCGAAGGCCGCCGCCAGGTCCAGCTTATACTGGTCCGTCAATTGCCAGGTGGAGAGAGCAGCATGGCCGCCGCTGTCGACGTAGTTGACCAGGTCGGTCCAGCCCTCCGCCGGCGCTGTCGAGGGGCAGTCCACCACCACTGCCTCCCAATCACTACCCGTCAGGGCGGCGTTGAAGGTCGCCGTGTCAGCCTGTACATAGGGGAGGCCCAACCTCTGCGCCGCCTCCAGGGCGGTGTGCTGAACGGTGCCGTCATCGTAGATCAGGATGGGGATAGCGGACCTGGGGTACTGAACGCTGTTGGCCAGGATCTGGGCCGCGTTCGCATCCAAAGGCTCATTCCAGAAATCGTACCCCAGCATGATGGCGGCGCCGTAGCCTATGTCCCGGTAGGCCACCGCCGCGTTCCCCAGGCTGTCCTCCACCACCGCCGTCGCCTCCGCGCCGATGGCGTAGACGCCGGTGGCGTCCATCGCATGCACCGGCTCGCTCACCCCTTCCGCCAGCGGGTGGTCCGGCGCGACCACAGGCAGGGTTTCACCCGCGTTGTAGACGCCCGCGTAATCGGCGGTCATGAGACCGGTCGCGGTCATGAACCCAGCCCAATCTGCCACGTCAGACCAGGTCTGCTCCCCGCAGACGATCACGGTGCCGCCGTTCTCTACGAAATCCCACAGCACGGGGCCCAGTGCCGAGCCCACCGCTTCCAGCTCCTCGCGAGTGGCCTGCTCCTGTTCCGGCACCAGGAAGACGTGTTTGCCCTCCAGCTCCAGCCCCAGCACCCCGGGGTCGGTGGTCAGGGATTCGGTCACCGCGTAGTTGGGATAGCAGGAGGAGAGGGCCGCCAGAGTGTTAGGATACTCCCTGGTAGTGTCCGTGTAGGGCACCCAGGCCAGGATCTGGAGGGGCACCTGGGGCGTCTCGCCCAGGATCTCGATGTCGTCAATAGTCCAGCCCGTGGCGGTGTTGTCCTCAGTCGGCCCCAGCACCCAGCGAATGTAGACGGTCGCATGGCCGTCGGCGGCGGCCGAAATGTCGTACTCGCACAGCTTCCAGGCAGTGTCAAAGATGTCAGCGTCCGCGGGGTTCGCCCACACTGTCTGCCACGTGCTGCCGTTGTTCGAGACCTGGATGGCGACGCGGTCGTACCGGTAGATGCCGAGCCAGCGTTGGAAGCGCAACCTGGTGCCGGTCAGTTGTGAGCAGTCCAATGGTCCCGTGGTAAGGTACTGCGCCGGCTGCCACCAGGTGATAGCGCCGTTTAGCACAGTGGCGTAGACATTGACCCCGGTGAAGCCGCCGACGGGATCGGCGCCCCCTCCGGTCTGGGTCCCGAACTGCCAGTCCCCGGTCATCGCCCAGCCGGGGTTGATGGACAGTTGGAAGTTGTAGATCAGATCCGCGGCCGAGAGCGGCACCGCGCCACAGATGAGCAATGCCAGCAACAGCAGAGCACCCAGCCTCATATCGCCTCCTGTCTCGCCGCGGCCCAGCCCTGCGGCCGCGAGCCCCGCCGAGTGTAACCGTCTACGCCCTCAACGGCGATACTACATGCCACTTCTCTACCGACCGCTACAACGACTCCCACAGGGGTGGGCGCCGGGGCCTGGGGCACAGCGGGCCTGGAACTCGCGCCCTCTCGCGCGCTGCCAGCGCTCGCAGCCCCCGGCCCGCGCTAGCCGCGCCGCGGGGTGGTGTTCACCGCCTCCATCAGCAGGTGCCGATCCCGGCCCTTGAGCGTGACCGAGAGGAAACGGCGAGGGGAGCATTGCGCCATCTTGATCACCAGCCGGTTCCACCCCTCCCACAGTTCCACCTCGAACTCATCCGCGCTGCTGGGGGAGGCGGGTCGGTGCTCGTGCTGGTAGAACACCTCCTGGCCGTGCAGCCACACCTTCGTCCCATCGTTGCAGCCCACCCGCAGTCGCGCGCCCTGCGCCCGAGGCAGGAAGTAATCGGTCGCCAGGTAGTAGGTCCCCGCCTCCCCCTCCAGCCCGGCCAGCACGTTCACCGCAGGCTCGGCCACGGACAGCCGGCGCCACCCTTCCCCACCCAGGAGTGCCTCGCCGGAGAGGATCCCGGGTTGCTCCGGAGCGTGGCTCTCATCGAAGCTGGCATAGGGGCCCGCCGCATACCAGAGCGATTCCCCCACCAGGGTGATGGGCACTGTGACCTCGCCCCCGTCATCCAGGGCCACGAACAGCGTGCACGGGTTCACCGCACCCACCCGCGCGTACTCCTCCGGTGCGCTCAGGGCGGCCATGAATAAGACCGTGCTCCCCTCGGGCAGCGCGACTCGTTCCGAGTTGGCGGTCACCACGAACCCGGCCGGCGCTGAGACCCGGGTGCGCAGCTCCAGGCTGCGGGGCCCGGCGTTGGTCACTCCGATGGCCAAGCGCCGCGGCAGCTCATAGCCGATAGTGGGCCGCGTGTCATAGTCCACCTGGATCTCGAGCGGCCCCCTGCGAAAGGAGGTGACATAGGGCCCCATCGCCAGTTCCCGAATCAGGCCGGAGCCGTCGGGCGCGACCAGTGTCGAGGGCTCCTCCACCGGCTCCTCCGAGAGCTGCACCCGGCCCCCGCACTCCGATCGGATCACCAGCCGCGCCACCTCCAGCGTCTGCTCCGCCAGCACCGCCGCCGGCAAGGACGGCCCCAGCCCCACCAGGCCCCACCCGGTGCCCAGCTCATCCTCCACCACCTCCCGCCATCTCGCCGGGATCGCCGACGACCCCAGGATCACCCCCAGCATCGCGCCCGCCGCGGCGCAGGTGCACTCCGTGCTCCACCCGCAGTTGGCGGCCGTGATCAGGGTGCGGCCGAAGTCCCCGCGCTCGTGCAGCAGGGCCAGCGCGATCAGGCCCGCCGCCACCGTGCTGTCGCGCACCTCCTCCGATCCGTGAGAGCGCAGCAGCATCTCCCGCGTGCGCGGCCACTGCGCCAGCTCCCCGTGCCACCGCGTCACGTCTCGCATCGCCCGCGCCACCCGCGAGTCATCCGGGATCAGGCTCAGCGCGATCTCGATCAGCCGGGCAGGCTCCGACTCCACGAAGGCCGCGCTCACCATCGCCGCCATCACCGCCGCCGCCTCCACCCCAGGGCCGGCGTGGTCGAGCATCGCGTCCTGGCACGCGTAGTGCGCCGCCTGCCTGGGATCTCCGGGCGCCACCAGCCCCCACAGGTCGGCCCTCGCCAGAGCGGCGAGCGCGCCGCGAAACGGATTGTCGAACACCCCGCACACCGGTGGGCGCAGGTCCCGGCGGAGATTGCCCACGGCATGGGCGTACTCGGATTCCGGGTATCGCAGGTGCCGCAGCCAGGCGCTGGCGAGATCGTCTGCAGTGAGCCGCGGCCCAATGCTCTGCAGCGTGCGCAGCCACACCAGTTGGAAGTCTGTGCTTGCGGTCCCGACAGCAGCTCGCGGCAGGCTATCCAGGAAGCTGGGGCTAAGCTCCTGGGGCTGCCTCTGGCCGTCCATCTGCGCGCCCACCGCGGCGCCGATGAGCTTCCCCAGCCAACCGCCGTAGACTTTGTCGCGATACCTGGCCTCGGTCAGTGTGACCATGGTCTTACCTCAGGGGACATCGCGGGGAGCGGACCGGCGGATTCTAACACAAACCTGCGGGCCGCGTAAAGGCGGCGGGTTCCCGGTGGCCCGCGCGCGGAGCAGGAGCCGGGTCGCGACAGGGGGAAGGACGAGCGCAGTTCGAACTCAGAGAGGTTGGCCCCATGCGAGCTTCGGAAGCCATGGCCCGGAAGGTCTGCAGCGTCGGTCCGGAGACCACTGTCGCCGAGGCGGCACGGATCATGTGCGTCAGCGGACATGGTAGTCTCCCCGTGCTCGACGCAGATGGCCGATTCCTTGGGGTGGTCAGCAAGTACGACCTGGTGCGCCACTGTCTGCCGGGCTACCTGGAGGAGGTCGGCAACCTCTATCGCTCCGGAGAGTTCCAGCCATTCCTCGAGAAGGCCAAGGAGCTGGCCGGCGCGCCGGTTGCCGGCATCATGGACACTAGGGCGGTGGTTGGCTCAGAGGACATGCCCCTCGCCGAGGTTGCCTCCCTCATGGTGACGCGGCACGTGCATCAGATCCCGGTGCTGCGCGAGGGCAAGCTCCTCGGTGTCATCGGCCTCCAGGATGTGATCTCGAAGCTGGCTGAGATAGCCTTTTGCTCGACTTCGACGGAGCCATGACGGCACACCCCCTGCAGGCGCTGGCCGCGGTCCTGATCTTCGTCGCGGCCTATGCCTTGATCGCCACCGAGCGCATGCATCGCACCGTAGTCGCGCTGGCGGGCGGCGCGGCCGTGCTCTTGCTGGGGCTGGTGCCACAGGCGGAAGCCTTCGGCGCCGGCGGCCAGGGGGTGGACTGGAACGTGATCTTCCTGCTGCTGGGCATGATGATCATCGTCAACCTCACCCGCCGCACCGGTCTTTTCCAGTGGATCGCGATCAAGGCCGCAAAGCTCGCCCGGGGCGAGCCAGTCCGCGTCCTCCTCCTCCTGGCCGCGGTCACCGGCCTGCTCTCGGCCCTGCTGGACAATGTCACCACCGTTCTCTTCATGGCTCCCGTCACTCTGCTCATCGCCGACGGTCTGGGAATCAGCCCGGTCCCCCTGCTGATAGTGCAGATCATCGCCTCCAATGTCGGAGGCACCGCCACCCTCATCGGCGACCCTCCCAATATCATGATCGGCAGCTCCGCCCAACTGGGGTTCATGAGCTTCCTGGTCAATCTTGCTCCCATCGCCATCCTTGTCTTCGTGCTGCTCATCCCGCTGTTCAAGTGGATGTTCCGGGAGCAGCTCAAGCCGCCGCCGGATGTGAAGGAGAGAGTGGCCGGCTTCGACGAGAAGCGCGCCATCACCGAACCCCTGCTTCTCAGGAAGTGCCTGGTCGTGCTCGCCTTCACCTTCGCCGGGTTCATCCTGCACGAGCACTTTCACCTCGGACCCGCGACCGTCGCGCTGGCCGGGGCCGCTCTGCTGTTGCTCGTGACCAGGGCCCCGGTGGAAGAGCTGCTGCGCGAGATCGAGTGGAGCACCCTGCTCTTCTTTGTGGGGCTTTTCCTGATGGTCTCGGCCCTGGTCCGCACCGGGATCATCCCCATGGTGGCCCACCTGTTGCTCTCCCAGGCCAGCCACAACCCGGACGCCAGCGCCATCGCGCTGCTCTGGCTTTCAGCTCTGATCTCGGGCCTGGTGGACAATATCCCCTTCGTGGCCGCGGCCGACCCGATGCTGGTCCAGCTCGCGGCCGGCCTGGCGCCGCCGGGAGCCGCTCACCTGGCCGCTCTCCATAGCCCGGCCATGATGGTCTTCTGGTGGTCACTTGCCTTGGGCGCATGCCTGGGTGGAAACGCCACCCTGATCGGCGCCTCCGCCAATGTGGTGGTTGCCGGCATCGCCGAGCGCCACGGCCACCCCATTGGCTTCCGCCACTACCTGCGCTACGGCGTTCCCACCACCCTGCTCTCCCTCCTGCTCTCTACTCTCTACATCTGGGTGCGCTATCTGCGCTAGCGGCCACGCTGCTCGCTTAGCCGGCCGCTGGTGGTCCCCCTTCGGGGCGCACTCTCGGCAGGAGCGACCGCCCCGATGGTGAACTGCCCGCGAGAGTATGATGCACCTCCTGCTTCGTGGGTGTTTGGATCTGCTCTACCCTCCTCGCTGCGAGGCCTGCGGCCGGCTCCGCCGCGACCCCATCTGCCCGGACTGCCTCGCCGCCATTGACCGCGTGCAACCCCCGGTGTGCGAGGTTTGCGGCGCGCCCTTCGACCCTCGCGCCCAGGCCCCTCCCCGCTGTGAGCAATGCCGCCGCGGGCGTAGGCCGTTCTCCATCGCACGCACCGCGGCCTACTACCAGGGTGCCCTCGCCCAAGCGATTCGCCGCTTCAAGTATCACCCCCAGATGGTGCTCGCGAACCCCTTGGCCTCCCTCCTGGTGGAAGCCCTCTCCGCCGGCCCAGCGGCCGACCTGGACCCGGCCACCCTTGATGTCATCTGCCCCGTCCCTCTGCATCCGTCCCGGTTGCGCGAGCGCGGGTTCAACCAGTCCGAGCTGCTGGCAGAGGGCCTGTCCGCGGCCACCGGAAAGCCCCTCCGCGCCTTGCTGGAACGCACCAGACCCACCGCTCCCCAGGTGGACCTGCCCGTCTCCTCCCGCGCGGCCAACGTGCAGGACGCCTTCGCCCCTCGACTCACTGAGGTCATCGCCGTCCAGCGGGTGCTGCTGGTGGACGACCTCTTCACCACCGGCGCCACCCTCACCGAGTGCGCCCGCACCCTCCGCCGCGCCGGGGCCGCCGAGGTGCGGGTGCTCACCCTGGCGCGCCCCCTGCCCCGGTGGCGAGTGCCAGCCCCTGAGCAGGGCCCGGCCTCGTGACGGTCCCGCCAGGGATTTGATGCCGCCGCAGCGAAAATCTCAATAGTGTCGCGAGGATACCACGAGCCCTGCGCGTGAGCATCATCCGCCGTGAGACCCGGGTCAAAGGTACCGTCCAGGGGGTCGGTTTCCGGCCCTTTGTCTACCGGCTCGCCACCTCCCTGGGCCTGGCGGGGTCAGTCCGCAACACGCCCCGCGGGGTGGTGATCGAGATCGAGGGCGAGAACGAGACCGTCGCCGCCTTCCTGCAGCAGCTGGTCAGCTCCGCCCCTCCCCTTTCCCGCATTTCGTCGCTCGAGACCAGCGAGCTTCCCCCTATCGGCCGCAGGGGGTTCGAGATCATCGAGAGTGCCCCCGGGGCCAGGCCCACCGCCCTCATCCCACCCGATGTCGCGCTCTGTGACGACTGCGCCCGCGAGATCGCCGACGCCGACGACCGCCGCTTCGGCTATGCCTTCACCAACTGCACCAACTGCGGGCCGCGCTTCAGCATCGTGCGCGGCATCCCCTATGACCGGCCTCAGACCACCATGGCGGCCTTCGAGATGTGTCGGGCCTGCGCCGCCGAATATGCTGACCCCGCCGACCGGCGTTTTCACGCCGAGCCCATCGCCTGCCCGGTCTGCGGCCCCTCCTTGTTCCGCGATGGCCAGCCCTCGCCGGACGCGTTAGACCAGGTGGCGCGGTGGCTGACCGAGGGCAAGATCGTGGCCATCAAAGGCCTTGGTGGCTATCATCTCGCCTGCGATGCGCGCAACGCGCAGGCGGTGGAGGAGCTGCGCGCTCGCAAGGGCCGGGGCCAGAAGCCCTTCGCCATCATGGTGCGTGATCTCGCCGAGGCCCGCCGCGTGGCCGACCTCTCCCCGCGCGCCGCCCAACTGCTCACCTCACCGGAGAGCCCCATCGTCATCCTGCCGGGGCGGCCCGACAGCGGCCTCGCGCCAGGCCTCGCCCCCCGGCAGCGCACCGTCGGACTGATGCTGCCCTACACCCCGCTGCACCGGCTGCTGTTCTCGCAGGCCCCCCGGCCCTGGTGATGACCAGCGGCAACCTCGCCGAGGAGCCCATCGCGCACCGGGATGAGGAGGCGAAACGAAAGCTCGGCCCCATCGCCGATCATATCCTCTCCCACGACCGCGAGATCGCGGTGCCCTGCGATGATTCCGTGGTGCGATGCCTCGGCGACCTGGCGATCCCGGTGCGCCGGGCGCGGGGATACGTGCCCCGCGCCATCGCCGTTGGGGTCGAAGGCCCGCCCGTGCTGGCGGTGGGCGCGCACCACAAGAACACCTTCTGTCTGCTGCGCGAGGGGGAGGCGATCCTCAGCCAGCATATCGGCGACCTCGACTCCCTGGAGGTGCTGGACTACTTCGGCGTCGCCATCGAGCACTTCGCTCGCCTCTTCCAGGCGAGGCCGGAGATCGTCGCCCACGACCTGCACCCCGGCTATCTATCCACTCACTACGCGCGGTCGCTGGAGGGCGTGCGCCTGGTTCCGGTGCAGCATCATCACGCGCACGTGGTGAGCGTGATGGCGGAGCTGGGCCTGGCGGGCCCGGTGATCGGCGTCGCCTATGATGGCACAGGCTACGGCCCCGATGGCACGCTCTGGGGTGGCGAGATCCTGATCGCTGACCGGCGCGAGTTCCGCCGCGCTGGCTACTTGCGCCCTGTGCCTCTGCCCGGCGGCGAAGCCGCCATCACCCATCCCCGGCGCATGGCCTTGAGCTATCTCATCAGCGCTTTCGGCGACGAGGCCATCGCCGGGGCGCTCCGCCTCATGCCCGGCTTCGATGAGACCGAGGCGCGAGTGGTAGCGCGGCAGGTCGAGCGCAACCTCAACTCACCACTCACCTCCAGCATGGGCCGGCTCTTCGACGCGGTCGGCGCACTCCTCGGCGCCACCCCTGTTGCCACCTATGAGGGCCAGCCCGCGATGGAGCTGGAGGCCATCGCCGACCAGTTCCAGGGGCCCGCCACTCCGTATCCATATGCGATCTCAGATGGTATCATTGACCCGCGCCCGCTCATCCAGGCTATCGCGGCTGACCTCGAGCGCCACGCCGATCACCCTGAGGTCGCGGCGCGCTTCCACGAGACCGTGGCCGCCTTCACCGTCGAGATCTGCCAGCGCCTCCACGCCGAAGGCGGTCCGCCTGATGTCGTGCTCTGCGGCGGCGTGATGCAGAACGCGCGCCTGCTGTCGCGGTTGGTGCAGGGCTTGACCGACGCCGGGCTGAGGCCCCACCTCCATCGCGAAGTGCCGCCCAACGATGGAGGACTCAGTCTGGGACAGGCCGTGGTGGGCTTGCAGGCGTAGGCCGGTTCGGGTAAACTCATAGGTGGGAGCAGACTTGGGGAAGCAGATATGAGTATTGTTGTTTGCTGCAACCTGCCCGATGGTGTCATAATGGGCGCCGACTCGTACGTCACGGTGTCAGGCATCAACGTTGACGAAAGCGGCGCTCAGCGACCCCAATTCCTCAAGTTCTTCGACAGCGCCCAGAAGATCTTCGAGCTGGGTACGATGCCGGGGCTTGCTTCTGGAGTGCCAGAGGAGGCACGGTGCGGAAGGCGGCAGCCGGCGGGCGGTGCCGCAGTTGCCGTAGGCGCGCTGGGGATGTATCAACTGGGTGATCGCACGATTGGCAGCCACTTGGAAGAGCTTGATGCCAAAGAGGGAACGGAATTGCTGCATCGGGGCAGCGGGGATACCGGCGCAAAGGGTAGCCTTAAGCCGGTCTGCACCGGGATCTGGGAGTTCTTCTCGAAGCGCTACACAGTCGCGCTGAGTCGGCACTTTGAGCAGGCCGGGCGCAAGCTCGACGACGTGCCGCCCGGCGACAGGCCGCCTCTCGGTTTCGTGATTGCTGGCTACGCTGCCGGGGAGGTGCTGGGAGAAGTGTGGTTGCTGGATGTGAGAACCCCGCCCGAGCAAGGCGGCATCGTGCAGGTCCGTGAGAAGGGCGCGTTCGGTGCAACCTGGGCAGGAGTGGCAGGGCCGATAAGTCGTTTCATCAAGGGATACGACAACGAGATGCTGCCTGATAAGCTCCGACAGCTGCTCAATGAGAGACTTGGAGAGAAAGGCGAAGAGATCTGGTCTGATGTGGAAAAGCTGCTCACTCGCATGGAGTACCGGATACCCTATGCTGCAATGCCTCTAGAAGAAGGCATTGAGCATGTCAGGTACCTAGTAGGCCTGGCCATCAGCTTCGCAAAGTACGCCGTCGGCCCCCCGCTGTGTGGTGGGGAAGTAAGACTAGCGGCCATAACGAGAAGGAGGGGCTTCCGCTGGATCGGCCGTGAGCCGATGTAAGCAACAGGAGGCGCGACTATGGCGATGGATAGAGGTTTTGGCCTTGGGAGGACGGCAGATTGGGGACTTGAGTTCGAGCGTTGGGTCGCGCAGAGCACCGTGTCCTCCGCGGGTGCTGTGGCCGAGTGGTACCCCTTTGAGGTCGGCGGTCTGCCTGCCGAGCCTAGCCTGGAGGAGCGCGTGGATAGCTGGCTCAGACGGCACGAGGAAGCTATGAACCGCCTTGCCGATCTCTGAGCCGTCGGTGCGCTATCTGTCGGCCGACGAGATCTGGAGAGTTCATCTTCGTGTAGCTCGCCATGCGGAGCAGCTCGGAAAGCCCTTTCTGGCAGCGGTAAGAGAACCCGAGTTGCTGGCGTCAGCTGCAGGTCAGCCCCGCCAGAGCTTTGGCGGGGCTGACCTTTACAGGACTGTATTCGACAAGGCAGCAGCGCTGGCAAGAGGCATCATATGCGGCCATATGTTTGTGGACGGCAACAAGCGAACAGGCCTTGCCGCGGTAAGGCTGTTTCTGGAGTACAACGGATGGGACTTCGACCTGCCTGACGAGGAATTGGAGGCCCTCGCGCTGGTGATCGCTGGAGCGCGCGAGCAAGGCCAGGAACCCATCGCGATAACGGAGATATCTGAGCGACTGCGTAGCGCGTCGAGAAGTACAGATCGCTGAATGGCACAGGTCGCTCATGAACACGAGAGAGAAGGCACACACTCGGGTGCGGTCGCTCAGGAGTCAAGCCTGATGTGTCTTGCCATACCCATGCGCGTCGTATCCATCTCCGGCCCCACCGCACAGGTGGAAGAGGGCGGGGTGCGCCGCGAGGTGCGGGTTGACCTGATCGAGCGGGTCGCGGTCGGCGACTATGTGATCGTGCACGCCGGGGTGGCGATAGAGCGCCTCGATCCCGAGGAGGCCGAGGAGACGCTGCACCTGTTCGCGGAGATGTTTGGTGGAAAGCCTGAAGGAACTCCGCAGCTCTGAGCTGCTCCGCTGGCTGGCGGAGCAGCTTCGCGCCATGGCGGCCCCGCCGGCCACCTTGATGGAGGTGTGCGGCACTCACACCGTGGCCATCGCGCGCCACGGCCTGCGCCAGGCCCTGCCCCCGGGGGTGCGGCTAATCTCGGGGCCCGGCTGCCCGGTGTGCGTGACCCCGCAGCATCAGATTGACCACTTCCTCGCGCTGGGCGGACTCGACGGCGTCACCCTTACCACCTTCGGGGACATGATGCGGGTGCCGGGAAGCGAGCACAGCCTGGAGCAGGCCCGCGCCGCGGGCGCTGATGTGCGCGTCGTCTACTCTCCCATGGACGCGGTCACCGCGGCCGCGGAGAGACCGGACCGGCAGGTGGTGTTCTTCGGCATCGGCTTCGAGACCACCGCCCCCGCGGTGGCGCTGGCCATCCTCGAGGCCCAGAAGCAAGAGCTAAGGAACTTCTCCGTGCTCTGCGCCCACAAGCTCATCCCGCCCGCCATGCTCGCCCTGCTGGATTCACAGATTCGCGTGGACGGGTTCATCTGCCCCGGGCATGTCAGCGCCATCATCGGCAGCAATGCCTATCGCCCGGTTGCAGAGCGAGGAAAGCCTTGCGTGGTCGCCGGATTCGAGGCCGCCGACATCCTGCGCGCGGTGCAGATGCTGCTGCGGCAGCTCGCCGAAGGCCGCGCCGAGGTCGAGAGCGAGTACACGCGGGCAGTCCGCCCGGAGGGCAACCGGCGCGCCCAGGTCCTGCTCGCTCGCGTCTTCCGCATCACCGACGCGCGCTGGCGCGGCCTGGGCGAGATCCCGGCCAGCGGTCTCGCGATCAGCGAGGAGTTCGCGGAGTTCGACGCCGGGCGGCGTTTCCAGGTGGAGCTGCCGCCCACCAGGGAGCCGGCCGCATGCCGCTGCGGCGACGTGCTGCGCGGCCTGATTGACCCGCCGGAGTGCCCGCTCTTCGGCGAGACCTGCACCCCGGCCACGCCCGTCGGCGCCTGCATGGTCTCCAGCGAGGGCGCCTGCCAGGCCCATTATCGGTATAGATCCGTTGGGCAGGGGCTTGCCCCTGCCACTGACGGAGGTGGCGAGCCATGACCGACGACCGCGTCCTGCTGGCTCACGGCGACGGCGGCGAGATGATGGCCGACCTCATCGCCAGGATCTTCGTCTCCCGGCTCGGCGCCGGAGACCCACCGGGCGATGACGCCGCCCGGGTTGGTAGCGCAGGCTCCCCCGCCGGCCTTGTGGCGAGCTCCCAGCCTGCGGCCGGTTCCCATCTCGCCTTCACCACCGATGCCTTTGTTGTGGACCCGATCTTCTTCCCCGGCGGCGACATCGGCCGGCTCGCCGTCTGCGGCACCGTGAACGATCTCGCCACCGCGGGAGCGCGCCCGCTCGCCCTCAGCGCCAGCTTCATCCTGGAGGAAGGCCTTCTCATCACCGACCTCGAGCGCATCGTGGACTCGATGGCGAGCGCGGCTCAGGAGGCCGGCGTCCGCGTGATCACGGGCGACACCAAAGTGGTGCCCCGCGGCAAGGCCGATCGCGTCTACATCTCCACCTCCGGAGTGGGCGAAGTGCCCCCGGGCATCTCCCTCTCCGGCGCCAATGCCCGGCCCGGCGACATCGTCATCGTCACCGGCCCGCTGGGGGATCACGGCCTGGCCGTGCTCTCCCGGAGAGAGGGGTTGCAGTCCGAATCAGAGATCGTGAGCGATTGCGCGCCCCTGGCCGCAATGGTGCAGGACCTGCTTGCCGCCGCGCCCGGCGTGCACGCGCTGCGCGACCCGACCCGCGGCGGCCTCGCCGCCGCTCTCAACGAGATCGCGCGCCAGTCTCAGGTCGAGATCGAGATCGAGGAGTCTGCGGTCCCAGTGCGAGCCGGGGTGGCGGTGGCCTGCGAGCTGCTCGGACTGGACCCGCTCTACGCCGCGAACGAAGGCAAGATGATCGTGATCGTCGCCCCCGATCAGGCCGAGGCCGCGCTTGCCGCCCTCCGCGCCCACCCCTACGGCAAGGAGGCCGCCGTCATGGGCCGCGTCGCGACCGCCTCGCGGAAACCGCGCGTCCTGCTCCGCACCGCCCTCGGCACCCACCGCATCCTGGATAGGCATGTGGGCGAACAGATGCCGCGGATTTGCTGATCCGTCGTGCTCCTCCTTGGCAGTCGTTGCTTTCTTCTTGCCCGGCGTGCGCGTTCTCGTCCCGTGTTGCCCGCAGCGGCAGAATGCGGTATACTCGGTGTCGGGCCAAACATCTGTTACTGTTCTCACAGGGGCCAGTATGAGACTGCTGCACTGGCTGACGCGCCATAGGACAATCGGGCAGCAAGACCGAGGGCCCGCAGTCACTGCTGAGGCATCAGACGCGCCTGGAAAGGGCGCGACGCCACGCGGCCAGCCGCCCTTGTTCAGGGTGCTGGTGTACGGCTACGACGACCTCAGGCTGATCGCGACAGAACAACTGCCCGACGGCGTACTCATGCACTACGACCCCCGCGATTCCCGCTTCGATGATTTTGACTGCATAGTGCTCCCCTACCGCGCATTCCTGTCCAGAGTCGAGGTGGTCCGCCGCTACATGGAGCCCACACGCCGCGACGTTTACGTCTGGGAACCTGAGAGAGACCGCCGCGACAAAGAGATAGAGGCCCTACTTCGCAAGGGCGGAGTTGTGTGTTGGCTGGTGGACGAGGTGCCCCAAATCGCGCGTCGTGACAAGTACGACGATTTCGGCGCGTGGGTCAGGGCTAACGCCTCTGAAAACATCCGCGCGTATCCTGGGTTTGTCTCCCTCCACTACCGGGCCGGCTATGCGCTCAGTGATCCCTGGCCCTCAGCATTTTCCGGGCTGCAGTGTCGCCGTTCCGAGTTCAGGAAGTGGGTCGCGTCCCACGCGAGCACTCGCCACGACCTGGTACTCGTTGAGCCAGACAGGGCCCATAGCACCCAGGTCATCTGCACCTTCCCCAACGATGACCCGGCAGGTTTGGCGATCCCGGTAGACGCTGGCCTGGTACTCATATTGCCCTATCTGCCAGCGAACCGTCCTCGCACTGAAGTAGCGTCGGCCATGCACGAGCTGGCGCGAGCGCTTCGCCGTTACCGCGACGCTGTGATCGCGGCGCCTCCTCCTTGGCTTGACGAGTTCTGCTTCACACAAGAGCGCACCATCCGAGATGAACTGGCGCGCCTGGACCAGCTAAAGGCCGAATCCAGCGCGAAACTAGCTCCCTATGAGCAGCAGAAGAGACTCCTTTACCTCGGAGATGATCAGCTCACAGAGGACCTCATTGCCTGCCTCGAAGCGCGTGGCCTGAAGACCCAAAGAGAGGAGCGCTTTGTCGAGGACTTCTTCCTGCTGGACGATGCCCGCACGCCTGTCGCGATCTGCGAGGTCAAGGGTCTGGACGCCAATCTCAGGGGGGAGCACGTCGCACAACTCAATCTCCACCGCACTGAGCACGACCTCGACCAGGAGTTCCTGGGGCTTCTTTTCGCGAACACCTTCCGGAGAGCGCCGACCTTTGCCGAGAAGGATCATCAGATTGAACCGAGGACACGCAAACAAGCAGCGCACCTCCACATCACTGTCGTCAGAACACTCGACCTGCTCCGCCTCTTCGACCTGATGGACACGGGCCAGCTCGACGCCTCAGGCCTGCTTGCGGTTCTAGCCGAGAAGCCCGGCTGGCTCCGGGTTGACCCCGACGGCGTGTGTCAAGTATTGCAGGAGTAGGGGACCACCTCAGCAGGCCCGCGACGCCACCTCCACCTCT
Source organism: uncultured Armatimonadota bacterium (assembly GCA_963716175.1). Taxonomy (GTDB): domain Bacteria; phylum Armatimonadota; class Hebobacteria; order Hebobacterales; family Hebobacteraceae; genus MFD04408-11. Next base: position 1,146,541 of record OY970296.1, read on the forward strand.
GCCCCACTCACGTAGTCGCCATAGCTCCATCCACCCCGGCATCCCGCCCGCGACACAGATCACCATCGCCCTCCGCAGAACCATCCGCCTGATGCACGACATTGACTCCCTCCCCCCTCCTGGCCCCTGGCGTGATGAGGCCTACCGCCCCACCCCTGCTTCGTGTGCAGGCGCACACTGCGCAGGGGTAGGCTACTGCCCTTCGCCCTCCTCCTCACAACCCCCAGAACCCATAGGTCCTCGTCCCCCAGATCATGGTCACGAAGGTCCAGCTCAGCCCGATCACGGTCTCTCCCAGGATCAAACCGTAGAAGAACGGCAGGGCCTGCCGGTAGAGCCGCAGCCCGCCATAGCGAAGCACCGTGCCCTTGGCGATCATCGCCAGCACCATGGGCATCCAGATCAGGTGGATGGACCAGCTCGCGGCCAGGGCGTAGGCCACCGGGTGCAGGGGCCACCCCACGATGGCGCTTCGCGCCGCCCCCAGCAGTAAGGTGATGGCGAACCCGGCGGCCATGGCGAGCAGAGGCACGTAGTCCGCGTGGGTCGGGTTCTGGACCCAGGATTGCAGGGTGCGCGCCACCTCATCGCCCTGCCAATCTCCCCCGCTCCACTTGGAAGCCACCCCCCACTGATAGGCATAGTGCAGCCACACCCAGAACCCGGCCAGCGTCCCCAGCAGGCTCGCCAGCGTGATGGCGACGACCACCGGCCTGCTGGGAGACCCGGTCCGCGCCGCCAATTGCACCCCCTCGATGGTGTGCCCGATGGGATGGCCCCGGAAGGCGCGCTGCAGCCACCAATAGATGCTGAACATGGTCAGGTCCTGATGGCTCACGTTCATCGTTCCAGATACCGAGACGATGATGCGGCCCGGGCCGGCGTGGTGGAAGTCGTGCACCGGCGAGCCGAACTCCGCCCGCACCCGCGCCACCGCCAGCGATAGCAGGTAGTAGACCACGAAGAAGAAGATGGCGATCCGCAGCGACATCCCTCCATAGACGCTGAAGGCCACCAGCAGCGCGATCCCCACCACTGCACCGATCGCGGCCAGCCGGTAGCTCATCCCCTCCTGGGCATCGCTGACTTCACTCCGCCGGCCCACGATCCGCCGCCACACCGCGGCGAAGTAGCTCCTCCCCACAAAGATCGGCCCCAGCGCGATCGCCATGTACCCGCCGAACATCTGGTGATTGGCATAGGGAAACGTGGTCTCCACTTCCCCGGTCCAGCCCTGGTTGATCCCGAGCGCGGCCGAGAGGACATACATCGCCTTCCACCAGAAGAAGAAGACCACGCACGAGAACAGGATGTCCAGCGGCACCAGGAACGCGATCCCGATCACCGCCGGGTAGAAGGTCACCGGCAGCCAGCCAATCCCGCGCCAGGGCAAATCGGGAAGGAGATTGGCGATATCGTTCGCGCCCCAGTTGTCCACCACTGGCGCAATCGAGAGATAGGGCAGGGCCGGGTAGATGTAGTGCAGCCCATTGATCAGATCCACCGACCCCGCCGCCACGAACCCGATCCAGAGCAGCGCGCTGCGCCAGAGCTGGGTGTCCGGCCGGGTGATCTCCAGCGGCAACTGGATGATGGGGAAAGTCAGCCGCTCCCGGTCCGCCCACTGCGCCCGCACCAGCACCGAGAGGCAGGTCATGACGAAGATCAGCACCACCATGAACCCGGTCCACCACAGCACTGGCGGCAGCCAGGCCCGCAGCACGAAACTCTGGTACATGCTGGAGGAGCCGTTGTAGTAATGGTACAGCGCCTGGGGGTCGCTCACCACCAGCCAGGGCGGTGAATTCGCCCACATCTCCTCCCAGCGGTTCGCCGGGGTGGCGAACCAGAAGGGGTGAGTGATGGTGGGCACCAGCACCTGCATGTTGTCATAGGCCACCGTCGAGCTGCCGATGGTGAGCATGGCGTAGATGATGATGAACTCGGCCTGGTTGAGCGCCCAGGCCGGCCGCAGCCTGCGCGCCACGGCATTGGCCAGCGCCAGGAAGAAGACGATGAAGATCACGTTGAAGAAAAGCGAGAATGGTGGTGGGGAGCACGCCCGCGCCGGTGATGTTCTCCATGTGGAGCACCCACAGCGCGTTCAGCGGCAGCAGCACCAGCCCCAGCGCAAATCCGCGGCCGACTCGGCTCGTGCTTCGTAGCGAAGGCCGGTTCGCCTGCCGAAGCTGGGCTTCGGAGCCCGCGAAGGCAGGAGCTTCGCTACTTCGCAGAGTAGCAGTGGCTCTCTTCATCCTGCTTCCTACAGCCCCCAGAAGCTATAGGTGGGCACGCCCCAGATCAGCCCCACCAGGGGCCAGCCGCACCCGATCACGCTCTCGCCCAGAATCAGGCCGTAGAACAGGGGCAGCGCCTGCCGGTAGAGCCGGAGGCCCCCATAGCGCAGCACCAGCGACTTCACGATCCACGCAATCAGCATCGGCATCCACACGATGTGGATGGACCAGCTCGCGGACAGCGCGTAGGCCACCGGGTGCAGAGGCCACCCCATGAAGGTGGTCCGCGCCAGCCCCAGCAGCATGGTGATGGCGAAGCCGACTCCGATCCCGATCAAGGCCAGGGGATTGGGCTGGGTGGGGTTCTGCACCCAGCTCTGCAGGTTCTCCACCATCTCCACCCCGCGCCAGTCCCCGCCCCCGAACTTCGAGGACACCCCCAGGACATAGGCGTAGTGCAGCCAGCCCCAGAACACCGAGAGCGTCCCCGCCAGCGTGGCCAACACCATCGCCACCACCAGCGCCCGGCTGGAGGAGCGGCTGCGGTGCGCCATCTGCACTCCCTCGATGGTGATCCCGATGGGGTGAGCGCGATAGGCGCGGTTGAACCACCACAGCAGGCTGAGCACCACCAGGTCCTGCTGCCTGATGCTGGCCGTGCCCGCCACATAGGTGATGGTCTGTCCCGGGCCCGCCAGGTGGAAGTCGTGCACCGGAGAGCCGAACTCCGCTCGCACCCGCGCCACCGCCAGCGACACCAGGTAGTACATCACGAAAAAGGGCGCCGCCAGCCGCAGCGACAGCCGGGCGTGCATCGTGAACGCCACCAGCAGCGCGATTCCCACCACCGCCCCGACCGCCGCCACGCGATAGCTCAACCCTTCTTGTCTGTCATCCGCCTCTGAGCGTCGGCCCAGCACCCGCAGCCACACCTCCCGGAAGTAGCGCCGCCCCATCAGCAGGGGGGCGATGGCGATGGCGAGATAGCCGCCGAACATCTGCTCGTTGGCGTACGGAAACACGCTCTTCGCCTGCTCCGACCACCCCTGGCTCACTCCCACCGCGGTGGCGATCACGAACATCGCCTTCCACCAGAAGAAGAAGAAGACCGAGGAGAACAGCAGATCCAGGGGCACCAGGAAGGCCATCCCGATCACCGCCGGGTAGAACGTCACCGGAAGCCAGCCGATCCCGCTCCAGGGCGGGTCCGGCAGGTACTTCATGAGATCATTCGACCCCCAGGTGTCCATGGTGGGCGCGATCGAGAGATAGGGGATGGCGGGGTAGATGTAGTGCAGACCATTGACCAGATCTATGCCCCCCGCGGCCGCGAACCCGACCCAGAGCAGAGGATTGCGCCACAGTGGCGTGCGCGGCTCGCTCACCGCCAGGGGAAGCTGGATGATGGGGAAGGTGAGGCGCTCCCGGTCCGCCCATTGGGCGCGCACCAGCACTGAGAGGCAGATCATCACGAACACCAGCACCACGATGAACCCGGTCCACCACAGCACCGGGGCCAACCAGGCCTGGATCACCGGCCACTGGTACAGGGTGGAGGAGCCATTGTAGTAGCCGTAGAGGATGCTCCGGTCCCAGACCACCAGCCAGCGGGGCGCGCTCTCCAGCAGTTGGTCGTAGCGGTTCTCGGGGTTGGCGAACCAGAAGCCATGGGTCATCACCGGGATCAGCACCTGCATCATGTCCAGGCCCGCCAGCGCGGTGCTGATGGCCAGCATGCTGTAGACGATGATCAGCTCGCCCTGGGTCAGCGCCCACCGGGGCCGCAGCCTCCCCAGCGCCAGGTTTCCCAGGGTGAGGAAGAACAGCACGAAGACCACATTGAAGAACAGGGAGATGGTGGAGGGAATGGGCCCGTAGGCGCCGATGTGCTCCATGTACAGCACCCACAGCGCGTTCGGCGGCAGCAAGATCAAGCCGACCAGAAAACCGCGCCAGGTGGGAGCACCCCGCTTCATACTAGCGGTCCTGCGGGAGCCCGGTGCCTAGCTCCGGGAGAGCGGACCGCCATGGCGGCCCGCCGGTGGCGGGCCTAGCCATCCTCCGGGCGATATATCGGTCCTCTCCGGACCTACCCCACATGCCACACCTTCACATCGCCCGGCCCCAGCTCCACCTCCAGCACCACCGCGCTGCCCGCGGCGCCCGCGCTCACCCTCTCCTGCGACAGCACCTCCGTCATCTCCAAGCTGGCAGCACCCGGCTTGAGCGGCCCCAGCTCGAAGCTGATCTTCGCCCGCTGCACCTGGTCGCTGTCGTTGAAGGCCGTGAAGTAGAGCGGCGCGCCGGGCCTGCCGAATCGCTCGACGTAGACCTCCGGGTTGTCCGACCGCGCCTCGGTTACAGGCTCCCATCCCGCCGCGCTCAAGGCTGCGATCACCGGGATGTACTGTTTGAACCGCGGCCGGTCCCGGTGGTAGAGACTGGGGTCACCCCAGTACGGGTCCTCCGAAGCGTTGTGGCTGAAGAAGCTGGGGAAGAAGCCATAGGCCGTCGCCCGCTTCATGTAGAGGTCAATCGCCTCCGGCTTCAGCACCTGGTAGTCGGTGTTCAGCAGCAGGAGGTATGGTCGCTGGTAGCAGAGAGCCCGTGCGTAGTTCGCCTGCTCGTCCGGCATCTCGCCGCCGAATTCCGTGCCCATCACATCCAGCCAGGCCGCGCCCCATGGGGTCTCGGAGGGGGTACCATTGGCAAAGGTCATCTTCCCCCGGGGCCACATCCGGTGCGCGATCTCCCTGGCGAAGTCCACCATGTCGAACATCGCCGACTCGCACACTCGCCCCTGGCTGTCGAACACCAGCGGAGTGTCGAGCCGCGCGAAGTGCTCCCGCCGGTAGTTCAGCTCCTGGCGGAACAGATACATCTCGAAGCTGTCGTGGTACACCCCCGCCAGCTCCGGGTTGCGGGCGAAGGCCTGCTCGATGCGGCTCCAGAGCAGCTGGAATTGGGTGACCGCGCCGCCCTTGGTGGGCACGGCCGGGTTGGGGTTGATCGCGAACACCGCGCCATCGCACCAGGGCTCGTTCTCGATGCGGCCGGCCCAGTGGCCCTGCGGGTCCTCATCGGCCGAGCTGGACACGGCCTGGTATTCCTCGTCGCCCTCCTGGGCTCGCGCTGCGATCAGGGCCATGGCGGCGGGAATGGTGCGCTCCATTTCCTTCGGCATGTCGACCCAGCGGCTCCAGGGCTCGACGTAGACGAAGCTGTAGATGCCGTGCGCCACATCGAAGGGCACGTTGTCGTCCCCTCCTTGAACTGGAACCCGAAATCCTGGAACCCCTCCACTGACTCAATGTCAGTGAACGGCATCCAGATGCCCTCTTTGCGATTGCGCTTGGTGAAGGCGTCGGGGAAGAGCTGGTAGTAGCGCTCCAGCGCGGCGCGAAACCCCCACGCGGGATCGCTGCGATAGAGCACCAGGCTGAAGCTCGCCCGCGAGGGGGACTTCTTCGTATCACGGGAGAGCCCCAGGTCAACCGCCGCGTACAGCTCCCGGGATTCGGCGTCATACCCGAAGCGCCACAGCCGCGGCAGGTCCAGGGGCGCGCCCACCGCCAGCGCCTCCCCGGGGCCGCCGATGCAGGCCAGCGGGTAGCGGGAGGCCAGGCCGTTCGCCCCTGCGCCCCGGTCTACGAAGTTGTCGTACTTCTCGCCGGCTTCGATCCGGCGGGAGCTGCGCTGGTCATCGTGCCACTGCCATCCGATCGCGTCCACCGGGTAAGTGAAGTACACGGTGATGGCGCGATCCCGGCCAGTCAGGTCTTCGAGTTCCCCATCCACCCGGATCGCTCTGCCAACACTGCGGTAAGTCACGGCGAGCCGGAGCTTCAGCTCTTCGTCCTCACCCGCAAACCGGAGCGAGCCATCCGGCTGCCGGCTGACGGAGCCGCGGGGCCGGACGATATCGGACTTCGCCGCCACGTCCCGCAGTCTGAAGCCGCCCCTTCCGGTGGTGATCACGTCACCGTCCGAGTCCAGTTGCAGCACGAAGCCGTCGTCAGTCTTGAGAGCAGGTCGAGGCACGCTCTTCACCTCCGAGCTATAAGATGCGATCACCGGCACCAGATCGAAGAGGCTGATGCCCCCCGGGGCTCTGCGCTCCCACAGCCGGAAGTCATCGAACCAGGCGGTGCCGGTGCGGTGGCGCAGCAGCGCGTACATGCTGATGCGCTTGATCGGCTTCGCCGGCAGCACCGTGACCCGGCCGCATTGCCAGCCGTGGCTGCCGGCCTGGAATGGCGCGAGCTGGCCCCAGAGAGGGGTGCCGTCCGCGTATTCCAGGTCAAGATAGAGTGAGTAGTCCTCCGAGCGGCCGGGCGAGACTTGGTCGGCCTTGCTCCAGCACTCGGCGGTCACCGGCGCCGGCCTCTTCTGGTTGAGCTCGACCGCCAGCACCAGGCCCCGCTGCTCCTGAGGGGAGAGATTGCCGCAGCGGGCGCTGAACCGGCCGCTGTGCTTGACCTCGCCATCCACCTGATAGCCCAACCCGTACCGCGCCCATCCTGCGAAATCGCCGCGGATCACCTGCTCGAGATTCGCGTTCGGCACGCTGATCAGCTCGGGCGCGGGCTCTTCCCGCAGCGTGCGCTTGACCACCCGGCCCTCAGCGAGACCACAAGAGGTCCACAGGAAAATCAGCGCGGCCGTCAGCCACCACGACATCGCGGTTGCATCTCCTCTCGCCCCCTCCCCAGTGCTCTATACCACCGCGCCGACGGCCTTACCTGCGTGCCGCCAGCGGTACAGGTCTCCGCATTGCCTGTGGGAGCCCGGTGGCTACGTCCGGGAGAGCGGACCGCCATGGCGGCCCGCCGGTGGCGGGCCTAGCCATCCTCCGGGCGATTACCTGAGGACACAGGAATCTCTGCTTCCCAACGCCGAATACACTACCCCGGCGGGCATGCAGAGATGGCTAGGTCGCCAACGGCAACCGCTGGCTAAGCCTGCCTTCGGCGGGCCGCCATCCCGGCCTTCAGGCCTAGGGACATGGCGGCCGGAGGCCTAGCCACATGCCCGCCCTACAGCCGGAGTCGCCCTGTGACCAAAGCCGACACCAGCTTCATCCGCAGCCGATCCGAGCAACTGGGTCTCCCTCTCGCCGACGCCATCTTGCGCGCGCTGCGCCGGAGCGCGCGGCCGGGAGAGCCGGCCCCGACCGTCCTCGCCATCTGTCCCAACTCCGAGGCGGTGGTGAAGGCCGCGGTGCAGGCCGCCAGCCAGGCCCAGGCGCCCCTCTTCTTCGCCGCCACCCTCAACCAGGTGGACCTGGACGGCGGCTACACCGGGTGGACGCCCGGGCAGTTCGTCGGCCTCGTGCGGGGGCTGGTGGCGGAGGTCGGATACATGGGCCCGGTGGTGGTGGGACTAGACCACGGCGGGCCCTGGCTCAAGGATGTGCAGACCCGCGAGCAGTGGCCCCTTGAACGCGCGATGCAGGGAGTGAGGGACTCGCTCGCCGCCTGCCTGGACGCGGGCTACGATCTGCTCCACATTGACCCGACCGTGGACCGCACCCTGCCGCCGGGCGCGGCCATGCCCATCGCGCTGGTGGTGGCCCGCACCCTGGAGCTGATCGCATTCGCGGAAGCCCATCGCCGCCAGGCCGGCCTGCCTCCGGTGAGCTATGAGGTCGGCACCGAAGAGGTGCACGGCGGCCTCGCCGACCTCTCCGTCTTCCGCAGCTTCCTGGACGGCCTCAAGGCCGGGCTGGCTCAGCGGGGGCTGAGTGAGGTCTGGCCCTGCTTCGTGGTGGGGAAAGTGGGCACCGACTTGCACACCACGGAGTTCGACCCCGAGGTGGCGAGAGCGCTCGCCCGAATCGCCGCTCCCTATGGCTCTGTGATCAAGGGCCACTACACCGATTCGGTATCCAACCCAGAGGCCTACCCCCAGGCCGGCATGGGAGGCGCCAACGTGGGCCCCGAGTTCACTGAGGCCGAATACCAGGCCCTGGAAGCGCTCGCCCGCAAAGAAGTAGGGCAGATCCGCCTTGGCCGCCGGCCGTGTGGCGGCGACCTGCCCACCTCCGGTATCGCGGCGGCCCTCCGCCACGCCGTCATCGCCTCCGGCCGCTGGGAGAAATGGCGCCTGCCACAGGAGCAAGGCCTTGCCTTCGACCAGCTCTCACCCGAACGCCAGGCCTGGCTGGTGCGCACCGGCTGTCGCTACGTGTGGACCCACCCGAGGGTGCTCGCCGCGCGCCAGCGGCTCTACGCCAGCCTGGAGGGCGCGGGCGAGGACGGCGAAGCCGCGGTGCTCCGCGCCATCACCGGTGTGATCCACAGGTACTTCCGCGCCTTCCGGCTCACCGGAACCCTGGCACGCATCGAGGCCGTCCTGTAGGGCGGGCATGTCGCTTGTCCTGCGAAGCCTGGGCGAAGCAGGACCGCATGCCCGCCGGCCGTTCTCTCGGTCTCTGCGCCGCTGTGGTTCCGTCTGGCCTCAGAACACCCAGATCAGCTTCAGCGCCACCCGCTCGGTGAACCCCGTCCGTGTCGGGTCGGGATCGCCCACCAGCACATAGGCATCCATCCCCCGGCGCACCACCTGGCGATAGGCGAGAAAGGCGCTCACCCCGGCATCGCGCGCGATGAAACGGGCCGAGATGCTTTTCTCCGGCGTCAGGTCGTAGGAGGCGGTCAGCACCGCCTGGTATTCGTGGGTGGCGTCGGGTGATGGCGGCTCCAGCGCGGTCTGCTCCACTCCCAGATTCAGAGACAGGTTCTTCCTGGGCCTGAATCCCTGGTTCAGCGACAGGTAACGGTAGTCGCCGCCGGCGCGCACTCCCCTGGTGAGCGAGAGCCCGCCCCGCCGGTACATGTCCCGGTTGTTCCACCCGAAGTAGCAGTGGACATCAGAGCTGTCCTGGTTGAACTCCCGCGCCCGGGTGAGGCCGACGGAGACGGAGTAGCCACGGCGGAAGCTCCATCCCTTCTCCGGCGCGATGCGGGAGAGCCTGATCCCGCTTCCGTCCAGAAACGGGAAGTAGTCCGTGCTCACGTTCCAGGACTGCTGATCCACTCGGCCCTTCTCATAGAGCTGCCAACTGCTGAGGTTGAAGCTGCCCCCGATGGTGTTCTGGTCATAGTAGTAACCCAGCTCTGGGTCGAAGTCTTTGCTCACCCGGCGGAACATCCAGTCATAGCCCAGCGCGCCCGCTCCCCTCCAGTGGCCGCCCCCGAGGGAATAGACCCCGCCCGAGGCCGCGCCCTGGGTTTGCGACTCGTAGAGCACGGTCCACAGGGTGTCCCCTCCTTTCGGGTTCCGCCAGGTGTGACTGGCATCCAGCCCGTAGCAGAAGTTGTCCGGCTCCCCGACCTTGCGGTGGTTGACCAGCAGCAACGCGGAGCTGGTATCCTGGTCGAACAGGTGCTTCCAGGCTCCGGCCAGGGAGTTCTCTGAGCCATAGCTGACCGCATCCAGCAGGCCGATGGTGTCGTTGCCAACGGTCCCGAAGAGCTTGAGGCCGGCGTCGAAATCCTCGATGCGGCGGGTGTAGAGGAGCTGTTCGCGGGGCAGATAGCCGCTCTGGCCGGTGACGAAGAAGGGCCGGCGCTCCTCCAGATAGCGTTCGGTGTAGGAGAACGCGATCGGCTCCACCACATCCTCGATCTGCTTGAAATCGGGGTTGATGGTGGCCAGCGTGGTGAGGCCGTTGGGCATGCGGTACTGCACGTCCAGGCCGGTGTCGAAACGGCTGCCCACCGACTGCCCCAGGTCCAGGGTGACATAGGGCATCAGCAGGGGCCGCGGCTTGAACACCGGAGGGTGCAACCCCACCAGGTCGGCGGCCTGCTTCCAGTTGAACGACCGCCCCTCCATGATCGGGTACGCAGTCCAGATCCGCTCCTTCGCGAACCCCCGGGCCAGGGCGAACCCAAAGGTCCTCTGTCCGGGCGGATAGCGCAGGATGGAGAAGGGTATCGCCATCTCCGCCGTCCACCCCTCCGGGGTGCGAGTGGCTGCGGCTTTCCAGTCCCCCCGCCACTCAATCTTGGCGGCCGAGCCGCCCGGGATCGCCTCGAACTGCGTCCCTGCGGCCGTGACGTCGAAGAAGTAGGCATCCTGGTGCTTGTGCCAGGGGTCGAGATCCAACTCCACAAAGTCATCGTTCCAGATCTCGCCATTGCGCCGGGTCTCGGTGCCCTTGATGTCCTCCGGCGTCCGGTCTTTGCAGATCACCCCTACATAGATGGCGGTGCTATCCACGCAGATCAGCCCGATGGTCTCCTCCGGGCTGGGTTGGTCAACGTTGGGAGCGAAGAACCCCTCCAGCCGCGCCGCCTGCGACCAGCACGGGTCGTCCAGCTTCCCATCAATCACCGGAGCCGCGTCCACATACACGGCCTGCACCACCGGCGGGGTGAAGGCCTTCTTCCCCCCGGCCGGCTGAGCCGCTTCGCCCGCGTACCCGAAGCCGCAGGCCAAGAGCACGAGCAGGGTTGTCCCAGGCGCAGCAATGCGCCTGCTCTGGCGCGACATGTGGTGATCCCCCAGCGGTGGCGAGAACTTCGCTGTGCTGTGGACAGAGAAGAGGTAAGCCGGCGAGAAGCTCCGGTAGCATACCAGATTCCGTGCGCCGCCGCAACCACCGGCTGAAGTGGGGCGTGACCGCCGGGAGCTGGCGCTGACGCCCGCTTCCGGCGAGGAGCCCCGAGCCTACTCCGAGCCGAGGGGCCGGCGGGCGGGGTGTGACCGTTTTCTCTGGGTCGGCCGGAAATTGCTCCTCTGTCATCCTGAGCGTCAGCGAAGGATCTCGCCGTCTGCGCCAACCCAACGGCGGGATTCTTCGCGTCGCGCTGCGCGCTCGCTCAGAATGACAACGACGGCCTCCCAGACTTTGCGGTCACAGCCGGCGGGCGAAGGGCCGAAAAAACTGTTTCCAGGGTCTTGACAAGGGGTACATGTCCAGGTATCCTATAGTTTCACAGCCGACACGATGTGGGGGAATTGACGTTCTCGGCCGGCGATAGTGAACAAGCCGCTGCGCCACCCTTTGGACCCTCTTCTGGTCGAATAAAACGCGCGCCGGTTCTGGCGCCGCGCCACGCGCGCGACCCGGACTGGCGATTGGCCGCGTCTGCGGTGAGGTCCAGGTCCGAGAGGAGCTTCTGGCCAACGCAGCCAGCAGCTCGGCGCAGCAGCGGTGGGGTCGAGTCCGCGAATCTGCGCACCACCGGGCAGGACTGTCTAGGGAAATAGTGCGAGCCGTGCCAGAGCCGCCGCAGGCGCCTCGCCCAGCGCAGTGCCAGGTTCTGGTACCGCCTCCAAAGGGGAGATGCAAGGCATGGCCGTCATCAGAGTCAAGGGGAGACTGCCTGGCCACACCGACGTTGCCGCAGAAATCCCGAACCTGATCGAGATCCAGCTCAATTCTTACGCCTGGTTCACCACCGAGGGCATGAAGGAGCTTTTCCACAACTTCTCGCCCATCGAGGATTTCACCGGCAATCTCGCGCTCTCGTTCTGCGACCCGCAGGACGGGGAGCCCAAGTATTACCTGGGGGAGCCCAAGTACGACATCTACGAGTGCCGGGACCGGGATGCCACCTACGAGGCCCCGCTTAAGGCACGCATCTGGCTGCACAACCGGCGCACCGGGGAGATCAAGGAGTCAGAGGTCTACCTGGGGGAGCTGCCGATCATGACCGAGAACGGCACCTTCGTGATCAACGGGGCCGAGCGGTGCGTGGTCAGCCAGCTGGCGCGCTCGCCTGGGGTGTATTTCCGTGACACCATTGACTTCAGCGGGCGCATCCTCTACAGCGCCCAGGTGATCCCGAGCGAAGGGGCCTGGCTGGACATTGACTCGGACGCCAACGACCTGGTCTCAGTGAAGATCGGGCAGGCGCACAAGTTCCCCGTGACCACCCTGCTGCGAGCGCTGAATGGCATCAACATGACGCCGGAAAGCGAGCAGGTGAAATGCGGCACCAACGCCGACCTGGTGCACCTGTTCGGGCGCCCGGAGGCGGTGGGCCGGCTGACGGCGGAGGCGCTGGTGGACCGGCGGGTGTGGGACCGAGTGGTGGACCGGGAGAGCGGCGAGGTGATCGCCGAGGCGGGGGAGCGGTTCGACCAAGCGGCGGCGATGCGGGTGGTGGAGGCGGGGGCAAAGGGCCTGCGGCTGGCGGTGCTGCCGCCCTTGATTGACCAGACCATGGAGCGGGACCCGGCCCGCAATGAAGAGGAAGCCCTGATTGACATCTACCGGCGGGAGCGGCCCGGCGATCCCGTGACCCCGGAGATCGCGCGCAACCGCCTGGCCGGGTTGTTCGCGGACAACCGTCGCTACGACCTGGCCCGGGTGGGGCGCTACAAGCTCAACAGGAAGCTGGGCCTGAGCCTGCCGGAGAGCGTGCGCACCCTGACCAAGGAAGACGTGATCGCCATTCTCCGCTACCTGTTCCGGCTGGGCGACGGGGATGAGACCACCAGCGTGGATGAGATTGACCACCTGATGAACAAGCGGGTGCGGTGCGTGGGGGAGCTGCTCCAGAACCAGTTCCGGATCGGTTTCCTGCGCATGGAGCGCATCTGCCGGGAGCGCATGACCAGCCTGGACCCGGAGCAGGTGACCCCCCAGTCGGTGATCAGCACCAAACCCATCTCGGCGGCGATCAAGAGCTTCTTCGGCTCCAGCCAGTTGAGCCAGTTCATGGAGCCAGGAGAACCCGCTGGCGGCGCTCACCCACAAGCGCCGGCTGAGCGCGCTGGGCCCGGGCGGGCTGAGCCGGCAGAGCGCGAAGCTGGAAGTGCGGGATGTGCACCACTCCCACTATGGCCGGATCTGCCCGATCGAGACCCCGGAGGGCCCGAACATCGGGCTGATCGGATCGCTGGCCGTTTACGCCCGGCTGGATGAGTACGGGTTCATCGAGACCCCCTATCGGCGGGTGAAAAGCGGAGTGGTGACGGATGAGATCGTCTACCTGACGGCGGACGAGGAGGATGCCTATCGCATCGCGCCGGCCTCGGTGCCGGTGGATGCCCGGGGGCGGATCACGGCGGAGACGGTGAGCGTGCGCTACCGGGACATCTATCCCCAGGTCCCGGCCAGGGAGATTGACTTCGTGGACCTGTCCCCCAAGCAGATCGTGTCGGTGGCGACCTGCCTGATCCCGTTCCTGGAGAACGATGACGCCAACCGGGCGCTGATGGGCTCGAACATGCAGCGCCAGGCGGTGCCGCTGCTGCGTACGGAGGCCCCCTTCGTGAAGACGGGCGTGGAGCCGCGGGCGGCCCAGGACTCGGGCGCGGTGGTGCTGGCGCGGGCCGATGGCATGGTGACCCTGGTGACCGCCGACAGCATCGAGGTGACGCGGGCTGACGGCAGCGTGGACAGCTATCGGCTGCAGAAGTTCGTGCGCTCCAACCAGGCCACCTGCATCAACCAGCACCCGATAGTGCAGAAGCATCAGTTCGTGAGCAAGGGCCAGGTGCTGGCGGACGGGCCCTGCACCGCGGGCGGGGAGCTGGCGCTGGGGCGCAACACCCTGGTGGCCTTCATGCCCTGGGAGGGCTACAACTACGAAGACGCGATCGTGCTCAGCGAGCGGCTGGTGCGAGACGATATCTTCACCTCCATCCACGTGGAGAAATACGAGATCGAGGCGCGCGGAGACCAAGGTGGGCCCGGAGGAGATCACCCGGGACATCCCCAACGTGGGCGACGAGGCGCTCAAGGACCTGGATGAGGACGGGGTGATCCGCATCGGGGCCCTGGTGCGGGCGGAGGATATCCTGGTGGGGAAGGTGGCCCCCAAGGGCCAGGAGGAGCTGACCTCCGAGGAGAAGCTGGTGCGCGCCATCTTCGGGGAGAAGGCCGCGGAGATGCGGGACACCTCGCTGCGCGTGCCTCACGGCGAGAAGGGGAAGGTGGTTGAGGTGAAGCGCTTCTCCCGGGTGAAGTACCGCTGCCAGAAGTGCGAGGCCGAGTATCAGGTGGGCAAGAACCAGCACCGCCACTACTGCGACCGCTGCGGCGGCGAGCTGAAGCGGGAGCCAGGCGACGAGCTGCTGCCCGGGGTGAACCAACTGGTGCGGGCCTTCGTGGCACAGAGGCGCAAGGTGATGGAAGGGGACAAGCTGGCGGGACGGCACGGCAACAAGGGCGTGGTGGCCAAGATCATGCCCGAGGAGGACATGCCCTTCCTGCCGGATGGCACGCCGGTGGACGTCATCCTCAACCCGCTGGGGGTGCCCTCCCGCATGAACATCGGCCAGATCCTGGAGACTCACCTGGGGCTGGTGGCAGAAGAGCTCGGGGTGTCCTTCGAGAACCCCATCTTCGAGGGGGCTACGGACAGCGAGATCCTCGACTACTTCCAGGTGGCGGCGGCGCGGTTCCGCCGCCGCGCCCTGCGCAAATACGTGGTGGGGGAGCTGGGGCTGCACTGGGAGCCTGATGGACAGGCTTCGGGCCCGGCGGAGCCAGCGCCTTCGAGCCCGCCGAACGGCGAGTACGAGGCCCTCTGTGCCTCCCTGGTCCGCTCCCTGGCCCAGGGCGACCCGGCCGAGCTGGAGCGGGCGGCGGAGTGGGTGGCGGTCAACCCCGGAGAGTGGGAGCAGATCCACGGGGCGGAGGCGCGGGCGACGCACGTGGTGGCCAAGGTTCGGGAGCGGGTGGACAAGCTGATCGGCTTTGACCCCGGCACCGGCAAGTACTGGCTCTACGATGGGCGCACCGGCGAGCCGTTCAACCAGCCCATCACGGTGGGACAGATCTACACCATGAAGCTGGTCCACCTGGTGGATGACAAGATCCACGCCCGGTCCACCGGGCCCTACTCGCTGGTCACGCAGCAGCCGCTGGGCGGGAAGGCCCAGTTCGGCGGGCCAGCGCTTCGGGGAGATGGAGGTGTGGGCGCTGGAAGCCTACGGCGCCGCGCACACCCTGCAGGAGATCCTGACCATCAAGTCAGACGACGTACTGGGCCGGGTGAAGACCTATGAGTCCATCGTCAAGGGCGAGACCGATCATGGAGCCGGGGATCCCGGAGTCCTTCAAGATCCTGATCAAGGAGCTGCAGAGCCTGGGGCTGCAGTTGACGGTCGAGTCCAAGGAGGCCGAGCCGGTGAGCCTGGACGGACAAGAGGGAGAGGAAGTGCTGGCCTAGCGGTCGCGGGCCTCTGGGCTTCGCTCAGGGCGGGCCTGTGCCAGGCGGCGTTGGTGAGCAGTGAGGAGCGCGGAAGGCATGGTAGAGACAAGCAAATTCGATCAGTTGCGCCTGGGACTGGCGTCATCGGAGGAGATCCGGCGCTGGTCCAAGGGTGAGGTGAAGAAGCCGGAGACGATCAACTATCGCACCTTCAAGCCGGAGCCGGATGGGCTCTTCTGCGAGCGCATCTTCGGCCCCACTCGGGACTGGGAGTGCCACTGCGGCAAGTATCGGAAGATCAAGTTCCGGGGGATCACCTGTGACCGCTGTGGGGTGGAGGTGACCCGGGCGAAGGTGCGGCGGGAGCGGATGGGGCATATCGAGCTGGCCGCCCCGGTCAGCCACATCTGGTATCTGAAGGGCGTGCCCAGCCCCATGAGCCTGCTGCTCGACATCTCCCCGCGGCCCCTGGAGAAGGTGGTCTACTTCGCCTCCTACATCGTGACCCACGTCGACTACGAGCTGCTGACCAAGAGTCTGGACCAGATCAAGACCGTGGTGGAGCGCCAGCAGGGCCAGGTTGACAACCTCTGCCGCCAGGCGGTGGAGGCGGTCAAGGCGGAGCGGGACGATCGGCTGGCCAAGCTGCAGGCGGGGGAGCTGGAGGAGGGGGTAGAGGCGAGCGATGTCGCAGAGTGGGCAGAGGCGCGGGTGAAGGAGGAGGAGCGGCTGGCGGAGGAGCGCAAGACCGAGCTGGAGCAGGGGATGCGGCTGCTGCTAGGCCCCAAACTGGACGCAGACCCAGGGCTCACTCGCCAGCAGCTGATCACGGAACCCGAGTACCGGGCGATGAACCGGGTGGTGGAGGCGCTGGCGGCAACGCACGGGCCGAGAGCACGAGGGGCTGTTCGGCGCCGACCTGGGGGCCGACGCGGTGCGGGACCTGCTGAAGGAGATTGACCTGGAGCAGCTCTGCCGCGAGCTGCGCAAGGAGATCAAGGAGACTACCGGGCCCAAGCGCGCGCGCGCCATCAAGCGGCTGGAGGTGGCGGAGGCCTTCCGCAAGTCCAGGAACCGGCCGGAGTGGATGATCATGGACGTGGTCCCGGTGATCCCGCCGGAGCTGCGGCCCATGGTGCAGCTGGACGGGGGGCGGTTCGCCACCACCGACCTCAACGACCTCTACCGGCGCATCATCAACCGCAACAACCGGCTGAAGAAGATCAAGGAGCTGCACGCGCCGGAGTCCATCATCAACCACGAGAAGCGGCTGCTGCAGGAGGCGGTGGACGCGCTGATTGACAACGGCCGGCGCAGCCGCGCCCGGTCACGGGCTCCAACAACCGGCCGCTGAAGTCGCTCTCGGACATGCTCAAGGGCAAGGAGGGGCGGTTCCGCAAGAACCTGCTGGGCAAGCGGGTGGACTACTCCGGGCGCTCGGTGATCGTGGTGGGCCCGCACCTGCGGCTGCACCAGTGCGGGCTGCCCAAGGAGATGGCGCTCGAGCTGTTCAAGCCGTTCGTGATGAAGCGGCTGGTGGAGCGGGGCTTCACCACCAACGTGAAGACCGCGAAGAAGATGGTGGACCGGATGCGGCCGGAGGTGTGGGACGCGCTGGAGGAGGTGATCCGGGACCATCCCGTCATGCTCAACCGCGCCCCCACCCTGCACCGGCTGGGCATCCAGGCCTTCGAGCCGGTGCTGGTGGACGGCAAGGCGATCCAGATCCATCCGCTGGTGTGCTACGCCTTCAACGCGGACTTCGACGGCGACCAGATGGCGGTGCACGTGCCGCTGTCCACCGCCGCGCAGGCGGAGGCGCGCATCCTGATGCTGTCCACGGAGAACCTGTTCTCGCCGGCGGACGGCAAGCCAGTGGTGACCCCCACCCGGGACATCATCCTGGGGTGCCTACTACCTGACCCAGAAGCGAGTAGGGGCCGCGGGGAGCCAGAAGGAGTTCGCCAACGTCGCCGACGCCCAGCTCGCCTACGACCTGCGGAAGGTGGACCTGCACGCCGACATCCGGGTGCGAGTGGACGGGCAGTTGCTCAGCACCACCGTGGGGCGGCTGATCTTCAACGAGGTGCTGCCGCCCAAGCTGCGCTACCTGGACCGGGTGGTGGATGACAAGGAACTGGGTCGGCTGATCCGGGAGTGCTATCGCCACTACGGCACCGCGCGCACGGTGCAGCTGGTGGACGAGCTGAAGGAGCTGGGGTTCAAGTTCGCCACCATCGCCGGCGATGACCATCCGCATGACCGACATGGACGTGCCCCGCGCCCGGCGGGAGGAGATCATCGCGCGCACCGAGGAGAACGTGCGCAAGGTCAACGAAAACTACGCCCGGGGGCTGATCAGCGCAGGAGAGCGCTCGGACAGCGTCTGCCGGCTGTGGAACCAGGCCTCGGACGAGGTCTCTCAGGCGATCTTGAGCAACATTGATCCCTTCAACCCGATCTTCATGATGGCCAACTCCGGAGCCCGCGGCACGCCCCGCCAGATCAGCCAGATCGCGGGCATGCGGGGCCTGATGTCGGACCCATTCGGACGGTTCATCGAGGACCTGCCGATCAAGTCCAATTTCCACGAGGGCCTGAGTGTGCTGGAATACTTCGTGTCCACGCACGGAGCCCGCAAGGGACTGGCCGACACCGCCCTGCGCACCGCCGACGCCGGATACCTCACCCGGCGACTGGTGGATGTGGCCCAGGATGTGATCGTGCGAGAGGTGGACTGTGGGACGGTCAATGGCATCACGGTTGCCGCTATCCAGCGACGGCTCGGAGGAGATCGAGCCCCTGGAGCGCAGGATTGACGGCCGCGTGGTGCCCCAGGACATAGTGGACCCGCGGACCGACCGGGTGATCGTGAAAGCCGGCCACGAGATCGGTGACAACATGGATCAGCCCTGCCCGAACTGCGGGGGCGACCTGGCGGGCTACTACCGGTGCCAGGCCTGTGGCTCCGAGCTGGACCAAGATCAGATGGTGGACCTCTACCTGAAGCTCCAGGCGCGGGAGGCGGAGGAGGAGGCGCCGCCGGCGAGGCCGCTGGTGGCGGCCGGCGCCGTGCCGGAGGCGGGGGAAGAGGCCGCGGTGGCGGAGGATGCGGCCGCGGCAGACGAGGAGGCCGAGCAGCAGGCCTCAGGGGAGGCGGAGGAGGAGGAGATCGAGCCGCCCCATGCCGCGCCTAGCCCGGTGCCGAGCACTTTGCTGCTGGAAGAGATCGCCTGCCCCGAGTGTGGGGGCGGCCTGGAACTGCTGAAGGTGTGCGGGGAGTGCGAGGAGCGATTCCCGGCGCGGGACCTGACCTCGGCGCTGGCCGAGATCCTGCGCGTGGCAGAGGAGTGCGACAGCTTCCAGCGAGCAGTGAGACGGCTGCAGGAGGGAGAGCCGGCCCCGGCCACAGTCAGGAATCCTCTCGATGGCGGGGTGGCGATAGAAGAGGGCAAGGTGGTGCGGCCGACTACGCTGGCGCGGCTGCGGAGAATGGCGGAGCAGCTCTGGGAGAAGGGGGGACTGGCGCGTGGGGAAGTGGTGGTGCGCTCACCTCTCATCTGTGAGCTATCCCAAGGCATCTGCGCTCACTGCTATGGACGCGACTTCGCCACCAGTCGCCGCGTGGAGGTGGGCGAGGCGGTGGGCATCATCGCCGCCCAGTCCATCGGCGAGCCCGGCACGCAGCTCACCATGCGCACCTTCCACACCGGCGGAGTCGCCGGCCAATACCTGACCGGCGTGGCCCAGGTGAAGGAGAAGAAGAAGGACACCCTCAAGCAGTTCTGGGGAGATGTCAAGGCCGGCATCGTGCGGCTCAGCCCGCGGGAGGAGACGGCCAAGCCGGCCTCCCGCTCCCGGGCTCGCACCAGCAAGAGCAAGAAGAAAGAGGGCGGCGGACGCAGGGTCAGCCTGGACACGGAGCAGAGGCGGGTGATCCAGCAGCTGGTGCGCGTGATGGAGGAGCAGGTCAAGGGCCTGCTGCGGGTAGTGGAGCTGTTCGAGGCGCGCCGCCCGAAGGGGCAGGCCATCATCTCGGAGGTGGATGGGGTGGTGGCCGAGATCGAGACCCCTGGGGTGAAGTGGGTGATTATCCACTCCGAGCAGCCGGTGGATGGAGAGCACCCGGAGCGCCTATACGGTGAAGTCCTGGCCGAGGACGTGACTAACCGCGCCAAAGAGGTGATCGCGACAGCACGCCAAGAGCTGACGCCAAGCTTGCTGGCAACCCTGTTAGAGGCGAAGGTGGCGCGGGTGAAGATCGAGCGCCGCCACCTCGTGCCCTACCGGGGCGTGCTGCCGGTGCGGAAGGGCGACCAGGTGCGGGCGGGCGACGCCCTGACGGAAGGGCCGCTGGATCCGCAGAAGGTGCTGCAGATGCAGGGAGTACGGGCGGTGCAGGACTACCTGGTGCGGGAAATCCAGGCCGTCTATCGCTCTCAGGGCGTGGACATCAATGACAAGCACATCGAGGTGATCGTGCGGCAGATGCTGCGCAAGCGCCGGGTGCTCGATCCCGGCGATGCGGAGATGCTGCCAGGCAAGATCTACGATCGCTTCCACTTCGACCGGGTGAATCGGGAGATCCGGGAGCGCGGCGGTCAAGAAACGACCGGGGAGTGGGTCCTGCTGGGGATCACCGAAGCCTCCCTGGCGACCGACAGCTTCCTGTCTGCGGCCTCCTTCCAGAAGACCACCCGGGTGCTGACCGAGGCGGCGATCCAGGGGAAAGTGGACAACCTGGTGGGGCTGAAGGAGAATGTGATCATCGGTCGGCTGATCCCGGCCGGCACCGGAATGGGTGCCTACCGCAGCCTGCGAGTGGAGGGGCCTCCGGGAGAGGCCGCCTTCTACGTGACCCCGACCCGGACCGAGGCCGATCTGCTGCGCTCCGCGTTTGGCGAGCCCGACCTGGTGGGCCCGGAGGAGGAGCTGATCCGAGACCTCGCCCAGGCCGAACCCCCGGCGGGAGACGCGGAGGGCCCCTCCGACGAATCTGCGATCTAACGCTCACCGCGAACCTGACAGCCCCCGCCCAGGGATGGACGGGGGTTGTCCTTTTGTGGCGGAAGCGATCGTGAGAGGAGTGTCGCTCCTGCGGGCGGCGACCGCGAGGGGAGCGAGGTGGGGCCCAATGATGTTCGCACAACGAAGTGATGTGCGAACATCGCCCCGTGCCTGTCTGGGCCGCGTCTTGAGCTTCGCCGCGTTACCTTATCCGGCGAAGCTCTCTAGAGAGCCGCCGCCCTGGTTCGGTCCCCGCGGAGAGCGCGACGGATCTGCTGGAGGTGCTGGTAGGCCTCGCGCGCGCGATCATCGCTCAATGGCGCGGGGCCATAGCGCGCGAGCAGGAAGAGATCGGTGAGGGAGGCGATGGCGGGAAGGGCCGCCGCGAGCGTGTCTGGCCGCGAGCGTGCCTGGCGGAGGTGGCCGAGCCTGCTCCACCGCGGCGGGCGTAGCAACGCCCGCCCTACGGCGGCCGGGGCCGGCAGTTCCGTCCTCGGCTGGCCCAACACGGCCAGGAACTCGAGCGGAGTCTGTGAGGGCCGGCGAAGCTGGCCGGCTCGGCGCAGCAGCGCCAGAAGCTGGGAGTAGGTCCGCACCACCGCGGCGCTGGCGTCGGCCGGCGGGGCCGCCCTCCCGGGGAGCCGGAGGCGAATCCGGCGCGCCCAGACCCTCACCAGGAAGACCAGAGCCAACGCGCCCGCGGCCACCAGCAGTGACAGTAGCGGATGATCCTGCCAGAAGAAGCGAGCGTGCAGCAGCGAGCGCCGGAGAGGTGGGACCGGCGACTCCTTTCCCGCCGGGGTGGCATCCGCGGTCACCCAACCCCAGGGCTGGAGGTAAGCCTCCACCCAGATGTGGGCATCGGACTCCCGCAGCTGGTAGGCGGCGGCAGACGGAGGAGGGGGCGAGAGCAGCGGCAATGCCGCGGGCGCGGCCGCTCCCCAACCTAGTCTGCCGACCATGCGCCCAGCGGGGCGAGGCCCGGCCGCCTCCGCCGAGATGGGAGCGCCATAGGCGTATCCCTCCACCAGGCGAGCGGGGATGCCCACGGCGCGGGCCATGACGGCGAGGGAGCTGGCGAAGAGATCGCAGTACCCGCGCTGGCTGTCGAAGAGGAAGTAATCGGTGGCATCCTCTCCGTGCGGAGTGGCAGGAGCCTTCAGGGTGTAAACACAGTGCTGCTGAAGATAAGCGATGAGGGTGGCGAGCTTGCGCTCGGCGGTGGGCTCGCGGCCGGCCACCTCTCGCGCCAGGTCGGCGACGCGCCGGGCGCTGAACGGGACGCGCAGATAGGGGTCTGGCGGAGGAGGAGAGCTGGCCTCCCCATCCCGGCGGCGCCCCTGGATTTCCAGCGGCGCGGAGAGGACCTGGTAGTAGTCGCCCGGCCGCCAGTCGGCTTCGGCGGCCTGGACCGAGCCATCACGATCAACCTGAACTCGTCGCGGGGCGACCCCGAAGGCCCTCAGGCGCTGGATCTGGCCAGGGCTGTAGAAGACCAGAGGCTGGCTGATGTCCAGGCGAACCAGATGAGTCTGGAGGCGGGCCCCGGGCTGCGCGGGAAAGCTTCGCGTGAGGTCCAATACCGGGCCGCCGGGCCCGCGGATGACGCGCGGCGGGCGGGGAGTAGGGCCCGCGAGGGGGGGGATGCCTGATAGCTCTGGGCTGCCGCCGGGGCTCTGGGACTCGGCCGCCTGGGGGCCCAGCCAGGCGTGCCCGGTGTAGTAATCGTAGACCTGCCCGCGCCAGAGCGGGAGATACTCTCCCCAGACCGTCAACTCCGGTATCTCCTGCGGCGAGACGGGCCCCCGGCCCACAGGCAGGATGGCGGAGGTCCGTTCCCGCCCCATCTGCGGCGAGGCCATCCGACCGGGCACGACACCACCCGCGACCCGGGCCAGCAGCGGCCACCGGTACTTGGCGCAGTAGAAGGAGATGGGGAAGAAGAGCAGATAGCCCAGCACCGCGCTGACCAAGATGGCCGCGCCCAGGGCCGTCCAGTGGCGGGTGCGCCAGCCGCCCAGTCGCCAGCGGGAGTCGCTGATCCCACCCGCGGCGGCCATCCCCGACAGCAGCATGCCGTGACCCATGGCCACCAGAGCCGCCGGCAAGAAGATGGCAAAGCAGGCGCCAACCACCCCCTCAGGCCCCTGCCCTCCCACCAGGCCGAAGATGGCCAGGGCGGGCACCAGGGAGAAAGCGACCACCTCGTACTTGCCGAGGAGAAAGCTGAGCACCACTGGCAGGATGGCCATGCGCAGGCCCAGCATCAAGCCGACCTCGGCCGCGGCAAATGAGAGTTCACTGCCCTCCAGGGCGAGTTCTCGCTCGATCAGCCAGTAAAGGGCGAGGCCGGCGGTGAGGCCCAGCGCACCGCCCGCCAGCAGCCCAGGCCAGTGCAGTTCCCGCAGGCGCCAGCTCACGATGACGCCCGCGGTCACCAGGGAAACGCCGGCCAGGGCGATGGGCCAGCTCCCCGCGCCCACTCCTGCGGCCAGCTCCGCCGCGCTCAGGGCGATGGCGATGGCGAGGTAGAGCATGGCCTCATCGAAGGCGGTGATGCGGTCTGCGCGAGTTCCCGATCTCAAGCTAATCGCTGGCAAGGAGCGCGCCTCGCAATGCCTCTTGCAGATCCTCGCCCCGCCTGATGGAGGCGGTGCGGGCGCCGGCCGCCTCCAGGGCGGCGGCCATGGTGGGCCGGGGAGCCCGGGGGTCGAAGCTGATGGCGTCGAGCAACACCGCGGCCACTTGGATCCGCAGCTCTCTCAGCAGCGCCACCACCCCGGAAAGGGCCGGGTCCGGCGCCGCGGTCACCACGCAGACCGCCGCTCCTGGCAGCAGGCGTCGGCCCGCCAGCTCCAAGGCCTCGGAGATGGGCATGACGCCATCGGCCTGCACCCGGGCGAGCAGCTCCAGGGCCTCGTACTCCTGATCCGATCGCTCCAGCTCCAACCAGTGAAAGCCCCCGGCGCTGTCGCAGGCGAGGATCGAGTGGCCCTGGCTCTGGAGCGTCCAGCGCACCAGGGAGGCGGCCACGCGCACGCCCACCTCCAGGGTGGTGTCGGCGCCAACGCCGAACTCGGTGCCGGCCCTGGTGTCCAGCAGCACCGCGAGGCTGCGGGAGGCGCCGCGCTCGAACTCGATCACGGTGAGCTGGTTGTGGTGGGCGGTGGCAGGCCAATGGATGCGCCGCAGCTCATCCCCGGGCTGATAGTCGCGAATCCCGTAGAAGTCCAACCCCGAATCCGAGGCGTGAGCGCGCTCTCCCGTGGAGATCCCCACGCCGGAAGCGGTCTCGGCCATCTCGCCCGGGTTGAGGAGCACGGGCCGGGGATAGACGACGGCTTCCCCCATGGCCGGAAGACGCACGAAACGCTGGAAGATGCCGAATGGGTCGGAGACAGAGACGCGGAGCGGCCCCAGGGGATAGACGCCGCGCTTGAGCCCGCGCGCCTGGTAGGAGAGCCTCACCCGCTCTCCCGGCCAGAGTGCGGGCAGGACGAACTCGGGCACATGATCCGGGCGCAGGAACTCGGGAAGGGAGTCTATCACGGTGAGCAGGAAGCGCGGGAAGCGGCCGCGGTTGGTGAGCTCAGTGGCGATGGTCAGGGGTTCGTGCTCGAAGACGCGATCGGCCGTCTGCCGGCGCCACTCCAGGGCGGAGGCGGAGAGGCGGGAGGTGGTATAGCTCACCAGCGCCACCGCGAGCAAGGCGCCGACCATGAACTGCACTACTATGGCGTTGTAGACTAGCCCCACCAACGCCATGCCGGCGGCGCAGGTCAGCAGTGTGAGCAACTGGAAACTCATCGCCGTCACTCGGGCCGGATCACACGGGCAGGTCAGGTGGCTAGGCCTGCTCCGCAGGCCGCCACCCCGGCCGCCGCAAGCGGCCTAGGGGGACCTACCCTACTACTTGCGGAGGCGGGCGGGCACGCGGTCGCAGCGCACCAAGTCGGCCAGGCTCTCTCGCCGCACGATGAGGTGGGCCCGTCCGCCCGAGACCAGCGCCACCGCCGGCCGGGGCAGGCGGTTGTAATTGCTGGCCATAGAGTAATTGTACGCCCCCGTGGTCTGAACTGCCAAGATGTCCCCGGGGGCAATGTCGGGTGTCTGCAACTCTGCAATCAGAGTATCTGTCTCGCAGTGCTTGCCCGACACCGTCACCGTCTGGGTGAGCGGCCGGTTCGCCTTGTTCGCCACGATCGCGCTGTACTTGGCATCATAGAGCGCGGGCCGCGGGTTGTCCGAGAGGCCTCCGTCCACGGACACATAAGTGCGCACCCCCGGGATGTGCTTGACCACGCCAATGGTGTAGAGGGTGGTGCCGGCCTCTCCCACCAACCTCCGCCCGGGCTCCTGGATGAGGCGCGGCAGGGGTAAGGCCAGCTTCTCACAGCGGGCACGCACGGTGCTGGTCACCGCCTCCGCGAAATCATCGATCGATGGCGGCTGATCCCCGGGCCGGTAGCGCACGCCCATGCCCCCACCCAGGTCGAGATCCTCGAGCACCACCCCGAACGTGTCTCGCACCTCCCCCGCGAACTCCAGCATCATCTCGGCCGCCTGGCGGAATGGCTCCAGGTCGAGGATCTGAGAGCCGATGTGGCAGTTGATGCCGCGCAGGCGCAGATTCGGCGCCTTCAGCGCCTTGGCCACCGCTTCCGTTGCCGCCCCACCCGCGATGCTGAACCCGAACTTGGTGTCCAGCTTGCCGGTCTGGATGCGGGTGTGGGTATTGGCCGTCACCCCCGGAGACACTCGCACCAAGACATCAACGGTGGCGTCGCGTTCCCGCGCCACCTCTTGCAGGGCAGCAATCTCCTCCAGGTTGTCCACCCCCACTCGGCCCACCCGGCTCGCCACCGCCATCTCCAGCTCTGCCCGCGACTTGTTGCTGCCATGCATCAAGATGCGCTCCGATGGGAAGCCCGACTTGAGGCCGGTGTGGAGCTCGCCCCCGGAGGACACGTCCAGGCCCAGGCCCTCCTGCTCGACGATGCGGCAGACTCCCATGGTCATGAAGGCCTTGCCGGAGAAGGAGATATGCACTTTCGGGTAGCGCGACTCGAAGGCGCGGCGGTAGTCGCGGCAGCTCTGACGCAGGCAGTCTTCATCCAGCACGTACAGCGGGGTGCCGAAGCGCCGCGCCAGCTTGACGGCGTCGCAGCCGCCGATCTCGAGCGCGCCCTGGCCATTGATCCGCTGCGTCCCCAACAGCATCATCTTCGCCTCCTGTCACGGGCAGGCCGCGGGCCTGCCCTACGAACGGACAGCGCCAGACACCTGGTTCAGGGTCTGGCGCCGTGGTTCCCGTCAACTGTCGGAGATCGTCAACTGGACGCGAGCACACGAACGCCAGCCAGGCGCTTGGCCTTGGTAGTCATCATGCCCTGGTCCACGATGGCGGTCATGCGATCTCAGTCCTGTCACGCACATGATAGCCGGTGGCGGCGGAGAAGTCAATGCTGGCTCACCGGCCACTCAGGTCCGGCCTCAGGAGCCTGGTCAGGGTCTCGATTTCTGCGGGCTCGCCATCCAGCACCACCGCGCGGCAGGGGGCGGTGCAAACACGCTCGATCAGCAGCGGGAGCACGACGAGAAAGACTCGCGAATGGATGATCTGCTCGATATGCTGCACCTCCGCGAGGATGGGGATGTCGGCCCGGAATAGCTGGACAAAGATGCCGGTGGGGTTGGTGAAACCGGTGTCGTAGCGCGGCAGGGTGGCGGCGAGCAGAGACAGCTTGCTCTCAGCCATCCAGGCGCCGCAGCTTCGCGCAAAGTGACGGTCGCTTCTGCCGCCGGTGTCCACGATCAGCGCCTCCCCAGGGCGGGCCGCTTCGGCGAGGGCGTCGGTCAGCTCGTCCTCATGGATCGCCCCTCCCCGCGCGGTCGAGCCGCGCGATCGAGGCTGGCAGGAAGAGCTGCTGCACCGGTACATCGCAGGTCATGGTGCCCCCGCGGAAGAGGTGGGCGGAAGCCTCGTAGTAGCAGCCCTGGTGGGAGCGGAACTCGAACCGGTACTCCTCGCAGAGGTGACCTTCGTAGCTGGGAAGCTGGGCCGGCACCTCGCAGGTGATCTGCTCGCCCGCCCGCAGCGGCTTGGAGATGTCTATCATGCGCATGGTGAGCGCTGCCTCAACTGGAGTCCATCAACCTCCAGAAGCCTTCCACGAGTTCCCGAAAGCCGGGCCCGCCGGGGCCGGTGGCCACCACCACTCGCCCCGAGAAGGACCGGCACCGGAAGATGGAGAGCAGCTCCTTCACCTCGCCATGGCCCCGGCCCGGCAGCGTGTACTCACCTCCGAAAGTGGCGTCGGAGAGATAGAGCAGGCCGACATATCGCCGGAACGGGCCGTGGTTGATGATGTCCAGGAAGGGCTTCTCCCCCACCAGCGCGAAGGCCGCGGGGTTGAAGGCGACCATCGGGCACGCCGGCGCGCTCGCCAGCAACTGGAGACACAGGGCCGAGGGAAAGGAGGTGTTCTCGAAGAGCATCTCCAGCCCGCGCTGGGCCGCGGCCTCCAGGAAGGGGATGGGGTCCGGTGGGAAGGCCGCGATGGCGGCCTTGGCGCCGGCGGCCGCCACCAGGTCGAGGCTGTGATCGAGAGCCGAAAGGTCTGCGGGAACGTGGACGGCCCCGACCGCTAGGCCCTCGCTGGCGAAGGTGGCCACGGCCCGTGTCAGCCGCGCTTCGCGGACCGCCCACACGGGCTGTCCGTAGAGCCGGTCCAAGACCAGATCGTAGATGCCGGCGCGGTTCAGCTCGTAGGCGATCTCGTCGGGATAGGAGGAAACGGAGGAGGCGAGGGCGCTGAGTCTGAAGGCCTCTTGCTGCAGCCTGGCGAGACGGATCTTCCGGCGCTGCATCACACAGGCATCGCAGTTCGGGTTGTCGCAGAGCACCAGCGCGGGATCATCCCGGAACGCCGCCAGCATCACATCGTGCATCTTCCTGGCATCCACCAGGCGCGACCTCGCGCGGCCCACCTTGCCGACTCCCTCGACTCCCTCCTTCTGGAACAGGGGGTCGAGGCCGATGAAGTCGCGGTGGGGGCCAGGCTGAAGGGTAAGCTTGATGGTCTGCACCTTGCCCTCGGCATCGTAGTAGCTGGCCTCGACGTCGCTGAGGTAAGGCGCCTGGGCATACGCCTCCAGGGTGTGCATGGTGGTGCTGCGGTCGTGGTCAACCCCGAGGAGCAGGATCTTCCCACCCAGCGTGATCAAGCGGCCGAACGGAGTATCGCGGCCGCAGGCCGTGGGACTCTTCAGGTGGTCCGCGACCAAGTCCGCCGCCCGCGCTCCCAGTGCCGTCACGGGATGAGTGGGATGGAAGCCGTGGACCACATCGGGGCGCTGGCGGAAGGTCTCAGGGATCACCCCCACCACCGAGGGGAGATCCGGGTCATAGGGCCGCGACCAGTTGAAGGCCGGCATCACCAGCGTCCCGGCGCGGGTCAACACTTCGAGCAGGGCCTCGATCACCGCAGCCGCTCCTCCCTCCACCCGGCCGATGCTCGAGAGCGAGCTGTGCACCAGCACGATGTCCCCCGTCTCCAGTCCCAGCTTCCTTAAGTCTGCCACGATCTGAGCTTTGGTCACCACCTGCTCCGCCATGCTCGCGCTCCCGGGCCCGACTCACCACAAGACGAAGGCCCAGGAGTAGATTCCGGGTCGGCAGAGGTGCAACCTCCTGGGGGCTGCTGCCAGCAGGGACTGGCCGGCAGGCGAGGAATCTGTTCCTTGCCATGGCGGCAAGGGCAGGGGGCGTCTGCTGGATCGGGCTGTTCTGCGCCGTCTCGCTTCCGTTCGCGGCTCATGCTGCACTCGCTGCACAGGTGGGCCGAGGGCAGGACCACGCGCCGGGCCAGGTGCTGGTGCGGCTGCGGGAGCGGCTCTCTGATGAAGCGCGCCGGAGAGTGTGGGCCGCGCATGGCCTGAATCACATCGTCTCCCTTCCCGCTCTGGGCGTTGACCTGCTGGCCTCCCCGAACCGCCCCTCCGATGGAGTGCCGGCCGAGCTGGCGGCCTCGTCAGCGGTGGAGTGGGCGGAGCCGAACTACCTCTGCCGGCCCGCGCTGGCGGAGCCGAACGATCCTGCTTACCACGAGATGATCGCAGGCCGGTGGGTGCAGTGGCCGGCGCATCAGCTAGACATGATGGCGGCCTGGGACAGTTACCCCGCGGACTACCTCACCGCCTCCAACCGGCCCCAGACGGGGCCGATAGTGGCAATCGTAGACACCGGGGTGGACCCTGGTCATCCCGATTTCATGAACGTGGGCGCGACCGGAACCGATGTGGCGCAGGGAGGACAGCTCTTGCTCTCACAGGCCTGCACCTTCCTCTCCGGCCAAAGCAACGACCTGGCGCCGGAGGCCACCGATGAGCATGGACACGGGACTTATCTCGCCGGGCTGGTCGCGGCGGCCGCGAACAACGGCATCACCGCCGGCGATGGCATTGCGGGGATCGCCTACACCGCGCGGCTGCTTCCCCTCAAGGTGGCGCGGGCGAATGGGGTGGCCATGCATGCGGACGTGGCGCGCGCGATCATATACGCCGCGGATCAGGGCGCGATGGTGATCCTGATCGGGATGGAAGCTGAGACCTGGTCGCAGACCTTGCAGTCGGCCGTGGATTACGCCTGGAATCGCGGCTGCTTCCTGGCGGCGCCGGCCGGAAACACCAGCGACAGCACGCCCATCTTCCCCGCGAGCTGCCCGCATGTGTTCGGGGTAGCGGCGGCCACCGCCGATGGTCGAGTGGCCGCTTACTCGACCCGCGGGCGGGCGGCACTGGCGGGCCCTGGCGGCGACGAGACGATCGGCATCTATTCGACGCTCCCGACCTATGCTTGCACGCTGCGGAGCGATCTCACCACCCCGGCCTACGGCTGGCTGATGGGCACCTCACAGGCGGCCGCGCATGTGGCCGGGGCGGCGGCGCTGCGTGCCGGCAGCGTCGGGCTGGCGCCGGCGACTGGGGACGAGGGCGGGCTGATCTGGCAGGCCCTGCAGCAGAGCGCGACCGCACTGACAGACACCGCCCTCGGAGGCTGGGAGGAGACCGCGGGCTACGGGCTGCTGGCGCCGGCAACTCTGCTCACCGGCGAGGGCCGCCGCGCGGCGAGTGTGGGCGGGATCGTAGGGCGGGTGTTGTCGGCAGGGAGCCCGGTGATCGGAGCGCCCGTGACGGCCACTCCGGAAGGGCCCGGGCAGCCGGTCACGGTGACCACGGAGTGGCCGGCCGGGGGATACCGTATGGCAAATGCGGCGCCCGGACGCTATCAGGTGACGGCGGAGGCCGGAGGGAATACGGGGGTGTGGGAACGGGCGAACGTGCGGGCCGGCTGCGATGCCCCGGGGGTGGATTTCAGGCTGGGCAGCCTCTCCTCAGACGCGGCCTTGCTGGAGGCTGAGATACCCACGGCCGCGCGGTGCGCAAGCCAGATGCCGATGCGTGTCAGCTTCGCCAACACCGGGGCTTCCACCTGGACCCGGAGCCAAGGCTACCAACTGGTGCAGGTGGCGAGCGATCATCCTCTGTGCGAGGACCCCGATCACGTGAACCTGTCGCCGGCGGTGGAGGTGGCCCCAGGGGCGTCAGCCGCCTTCGACTCCGACCTGCCGACGCCCGGGGCCTGGGGCTTCTACACCACAGCCTGGCGCCTGTCCCAGCAGGGCGGGGTGGGGTGGTTCGGACCGGTGGTGAGCGGGACCATCAGTGTGACTTCTTTCCTGGACATCGCGGCGGATCACTGGGCGGTGGCGGCGATCGAAGCCGCGCACCAGGCCGGGGTGGTGCAGGGCTATGGGGGGGATCTCTATCATCCAGAGTGGCCGGTGTCGCGGGATCAGATGGCGGTCTACATCTCGCGCGCGCTGGCGGGAGGCGATGCCCACGTGCCGGCCGGCCCTGCGGCCGCGAGCTTCACGGACGTGCCCAGCGAGCACTGGGCGTACCGGTATGTGGAGTACGCCGTGGGCCACGGCGTGGTCGAGGGCTATGACTCCACACACTACCGCCCGGAGCTGGTGGTGGATCGGGGCCAGATGGCTGTGTTCGTGGCTCGGGCCCAGGCCTGGGTGAAGATCGGCGATGACATGACCACCGCCCCCGAACTCTTCTCTGATGTGCCGGCTGGTTTCTGGGCGGGCACGGCGATCAAAGCCTGTGTGGACCACGCGGTGGTCCAGGGCTACCTGGACGGCCTCTACCATCCCGGTGACACGGTGACCCGAGACCAGATGGCGGTGTACGTGGCGAGGGCCTTTGAGCTGGCGATGTAGCGGAGAAGGGCACCAAGCGAACTCCTGCCCAAAGACCATCCTACCCCCGCCGCCGCGGAATGTGAAGGGGGCGGGATGATCGCAGAGCGCTCGGGGTAGGTTTGGTGCCGGGAGACCCGGCAATGTGTGCTGTGCCGGCGTCATGGTGGGAGCAGCTTCAGCCCGTAGTAGGCGACTTCCCCGCGCTCAATGATGGCTTGGTTGCGCTCAGCTAGGATTCCGGCTGCCTGGGCGGTCGGAACGGCCAGCAGCAGACAAGCCAGCGAGAGAACTGCCGTCAGGGGCAAGAGCAGGGACAGCAATGTCCCCAGATAGTAACCCATCAGACCCGCGCGCTTCTCCTCGAGCCGGTGGCGATAGGCCACAACGATCACGAATAGCGATATGAGGATCGCGGGGAGACCGATGACCACGGAGTACGCACCCCACGGGCGTTCGCCCAGGCCCACACGGTACTCGTTGACGCCAAGCTCCTTGAATAACCCGGACAACTCGCGGATCGTTCTCACATGGGATGAGAGTTGGGCGCCGGTCCACACCAGGCCGACCAGGAAGACCACAGCAGAGCAGAGCGCGACGACCAACACCCAGCGCCAAGCTGGCCACTGGATCGGGATCACCGGACGGCGCGAAGGCTTCATCACGAGTGCGCCCAGCCCCAAGAGCAGAAGCAACCCCAGGGCCCCGGCAAGAGCTACAGATAGGTGGCCCAGAATCGCCGCCATGCGTGGGTAATCGGCGTACTCGCGTGCCTCCACGGCCTGCAATTGCTTGACCCGGTCGTGCGCTGGGCGCATCTCCCTGCCAGACTGCCAGAACCAGTCAGCTAGGTCAGGCCGTCCGTGCTGGCGCAGATAGACCGAGATCGCGGCTCCTGTCTCGCCCTCCGTGTTGAGCTCCTCACGACCGCGAGCTGCTGCCGGTACCGGCTGCTTGGGGTCCCAGCCGCTGGCCATCGCTGCAACCGTGATGGCGGCGGTTGCACCTATGAGACCGTAGGCGTTGCTCGACATGAGCCGCGCCATGTGCGCCAGAGTCTGGCGCAGGAAGATCCCCCGCTTGTGGTCGCCGTGCCGTGCCGCCAGCATCGACATGCCAGTCAGGACCTCAGAGAGTTCGAGTAGGGCAGTCTCGCTGCCGCTACCCCACTCGCGGGCAAACTGAGATGCCTCCAAGCGAGGCAATGCACGCCGCAGGGTCTCAGATACCGCGGCCTCTAGATCGTGGTGATAGAGGCTCCACCCGTGCTTCTCGGTCGCCGACCGGAGAAGCGTCATGGCGTCTGTATCTCGGTGTTCAGCGAGAGCGAGGTAGGCGCGGAGGTAATCGACTGCAGCATTCGCGGAGTCACGCTCGCCGGCCCGGTACAACGCCTGGTCCACCTTGGCGGCGAGGGCTTCCTGCTCAGGGTCGAGACGCGCGCTCTTCGCGCCGTATGTGTCCTCGCCGTAGACAGCGTTGAGCTCCCTCCTGTCCAGGCGGACTTCTCCTATGACGCGGCTCGCGTAGACCCAGTGCGGAACGGCGCTTTTTGGGGAAAGGGCCGCGGCGCGAGCGTACGCGCGGTCGCGATCAGCGGCAGTCACCTTCCCTCCAGCAGGAGCCCAGCATGCCGCCAGCCAAGCGCTCGCGTCACCGGGCCGACGGTCTGCCAAGGCCATGAAATCGATGTCCCACGTCAGCTCTGGGCGAAAGGGCGCTGTCAAGCGCTCACGCAGAGGCGGTACTGCCACTGCGACCATAAGCGTGCCAGCGAGAACCAGCAGCGATATCGCGTTCAGCGACCGGGCGCGCATGGACACTCTGTCGGCACGTAGCACTGCGCCATGGGATCCCTCAACCTGGCGCTCGGAAAGACCCTCCCCATTCTACCGCCGCCGCCGGGGAATGGGAAGACGTTAGCCACCTGACTGAGCCCAGACGCCGAAGCCTGCACCGGTTCCTGGCATTTCTTCTTTCGGCACGAGAGTCCAGAAGGCCCGCAGCGGCTCAAGCCCCCTCTCCGCACCGACCGGCACTGCTATGCTTCTTCGGGCTGCCGATGTGAGAGTTGTCCGCAGATTGCGCAGACTTGTCCACCAGAAGCGGACAAGTCCGCCTCTGGTGGCTTGGCGGAGATGTGATGGCGAGAGAAGGGCGGCGGGCATGCCCTTCGACTGCACTCAGGGTAAACTCCGACATGCCCGCCCTACAGCGCGGTTTGTCGCTCGCGATGCTCGCGACAAACCTGCGCCACTGCTGACCGCTGCGGTTGTGACAGACCCGCGCCGCTGTTGGGCGCCCGGAGATGCCTCCAGGCTGGGAGCCTGGGCTACCGGCCAGAGCTACTCGCCTTCGTCCACGGCGCGGCGGATCATCTCCGCGCGAAGCCGATCCATTTCGGCCTGGTCTCCGCGGGCGGAGGCCTGGTCGAATCTCTCCTCCAACGAGATCAGGAGGTCCTTGTCTCGGCGCAGCAGTTCCACCAGGGCCGCGACGTGCTGGCGCATGTGGGTCGGGAGCTGCTGGTTATCGCCCTCGTCTGCCGCGTACTGCGCGGCCTGCTCCTGGCCGAACTGCTCGATGCTGCGCTGGCAGCGATAGAGTTCGGTGGCGGCATGCTCGGGCAGGTCGTGCTCCAGGTCCCAGAGGGCCTGCGCCACCGCCCGGTCGCGCTCGATCCAGGGCCACCACTTGAGGTAGCTCCACTTGGAGGCCTCGCTCGCGTTGCAGCGGGCGATCAGGTTCCAGATGCCAAGGTTGTGCTCGGCGTCCTCCCGCGCCTGATAGTAGTCCCCCAGCAGGAAGTCGAAGCAGCGGCGGACGTAATACTGCCACGATTCCTCGCGCAGCGCGGCCAGCTCATCTTCGCTCAGCGCCAGGCTCTCTCCGGGGCGGGCGCGGAGATGGAAGTCCACCAGGGATTCCTCTCCGTAGGGATGCTCACCGTCGGGCCGGCCGGTGCGCTCGTACTCGCGGGTGAGCAGGGCCTGGCCTCGCACCTCCCCCGTGGTGGAGATGATGGTGCAGGCCTCGATGAAGGCGATGCGCTCGCGCCCGAAGCGCTCCACCTTGTCTATCAGCAGATAGCGGGGATCGCGATAGAGGCGCTGGAGAAAAACGCTGACACTGGGCGGCAGTGTCTCGGCGCTCTGCTCCTCCGGCTCATCCGCGGGTAGGTCGGACATCATATGCGGGCACTTCGGCGCGCCGCGGAGTTTCCCTCTGGAATCGGAATCAAAAGCGCGCACACGAGTTGGAAGGCGGTTGCCTTGACCCGGTCGGGTGGAGGTGCTATCTTCAGTCCACTTTCGCGCCTGGAGAAAGCGATGATCCGAGGTTTGCGTCTGGGTGGGGCGCTGGCACTGCTGCTGCTGACCGCGCAAGCAGCTCGCTGCCAGCACGCTGCTACTCCGCGAAGTAGCGATGCTACTTCGCTACGAAGCACGAGGCGCAATATCTGCCCCCTGCGGGAGGTGCGGGCGGGCCAGCGCGCGGTGGGAAAATCGGTGTTCCGGGGGACCAAGATCGAGTCCTTCCATATCGAGATCGTGGGAGTGCTGCACAAGTTCGACGGCACGCGCAACCTGATCCTGGGGCGGGTGCTCGATGGGCCCGTGGTGGCGCGCAAGAGCGGCATCATCGCCGGGATGAGTGGCAGCCCGGTCTACATCAAGGGCCGACTGGCGGGCGCAATCGCCCTTGCCTGGTCGTTCAGCAAGGAGCCGATCGCTGGCATCACGCCGATCGAGGAGATGCTGGAGGCGTGGCAGCCGAAGCCCAGCCCAGAGCCTGCAGCCGCCGGCTCCGGCCAGCGGCTGGCTCATCCGCTGCGGGTGGGCGGCAAGGTGATCGAGCGGGTGCGGGTGGCGCCCAAACCGGGGCAGCCAGACCTGCCCGGAGTGATGACACTGACCCCGGTAGGGGGGTACATCCAGGCCTCCGGATTCAGTCAGCGCGCGGTGGAGCAGCTCTCCGAGCTGCTGGCGCCCTACGGCCTGAAGGTGCTTCAGGGGCCGGGCGGCGGGATGGAGCACCTGCGGCCGCCGGTGGTGCCAGGCGCGGCGGTGGGGGCGCAGATTGTGGGCGGAGACTTCGATATCACCGGCCTGGGCACCATCACGCTGGTGGAGGGCAACCGGGTGCTGGCCTTCGGGCACCCCATGTTCCAGCTCGGAGACGTGGATCTGCCCATGACGGGGGGCTATGTCTACGACATCATGCCCAGCCTGCTGATCTCCAACAAGATCATGTCGGCCACCCAGGTGGTGGGGCGGGTGTCGCGGGACATGCAGACCGCGATCGCGGGCGAAGTGGGGAAGAGACCAGACCCGCTGGCATTGACGGTGGAGGTGACGGACCGGGACCTGGGGAAGACGCGGCGATTCCAGCTCACGGTGGCGCGCATCCGGGAGCTGCTCCCGGCCTTGACTGCTTTCTCCGTGATGAATGCGGTGGACGAGACCCGGGGCCGGGTAGCGCGAGGGACGGCGCGGGTGGTGACCGAGATCGAGGCGGAGGGACGTCCGCCCATGCGCCGGGAGGAATTCGGCTACAGTGAGGGGGACGCGGCGATGGCCGTGTTGCCCGCCCTGCTGAGGCCCCTGGCGGTGCTCACCGATAGTCCCTTCGGCAAACTGCGGCTGCGGCGAGTGCGGGTGCGGGTGGAGACAGAGGACGAGCGCAGGACGGCCACCATCGAGCGGGCGGCCGTTCCCCAGTCCAGGTTCAAGGCCGGCGATGAGGTGACAGTGGCGGTGACGCTGCGGCCCTATGGGGCCGACCTGGTGGAGGTACCGGTGCGGTTCAAGCTCCCGGCCGACCTGCCGCGAGGCCAGGTGCGCCTGGCGATCTCGGGCGGGGGAGAAGCCGAGGAGGCGCGGGGCGCCATCGGCGCGCCCCGGCCCGCGCCAGTATCGCTGTCGCAACTGATCGAACGCTATCTGACGCAAGACCGCCGACAGGACCTGGTGGTGCAGGCCGGGGTGGCGCGGACAGGGGCCTCGCTGCTGGGCGAGGAGCTGCCCGATTTCCCCCTGGAGGCGGTGGAGGCGCTGCGCGCCAGCCACCTCACCGATCTCCGGCCCGCCGCCTCGGTGCTGAAGGTGGTCACTCCAACCCAGTGGGCTCTGTCCGGGCGACTGATGGTGAGTCTGGTCGTGGAGAGCCCGCTGGCGCCAGCCGGGCCGCCGACTCCGCAGCGGCCGCGGCCTCAGCCGCAGCCCCCGGCCGGCGGCCCCGAGGAGGAAGAGCCGGGCCCCGAGGAGCAGGGCGGCGATTGGTATGATGGTGGCAGGGCGACGATGGCGGGCCCGGGGCCTGACCTGCTGCTTGGGGCGGGCGCGAGGCCAGGCCGGGGGAAGCCGGAGCCGCAGCCAGCGGCGAAGAAGGAGCAAGAGGCGAAGCCTCTGACCCGCGCGCCCCAGGCTTGGGTGCAGCAGGAGGGCTCTGACTACGCCAAGGCCAGGCTGACGGAGGTGGCGGTGGGTGAGGATGGGCGCGTCTCGCTGGGGCCTAGCCGCACCGACCTGGCGCAGTTGCCAGTGGATGTGATCTGGGGGCTGGCGATCCGGGCTGGAGTGGCGTTCGCTGGGACCGGCAGCGCCGGGCTGGTCTACAAAGTCTCCGAGGAGGGCGAAGCCTCGCCCTTCTTCGCCACCGGCGAGCTCCACGTCCACGCCCTGGCCTTTGACCCGGAGGGCAATCTGTACGCTGCCACCTCCCCGCGGGGCAAGCTCTTTCGCATCGCCCCGGACGGGAAGGGCGAACTCTGGTATCAGGCGGATGGCAAGTACCTGTGGTGCCTGACGGTGGGGCCAGACGGGACCATCTATGCCGGGGCCGGCACGCCGGCGCGCATCTACGCTATCGGCCGGGACGGCAAAGGCAAGATGCTGGCCGAGCTGCCGACCAGCAATGTGCTCTCTCTGGCGCGGACCGCCGACGGCAACCTGTACGCAGGCACCTCTGACGGCGGAGTGGTCTACCGGGTGCGACCGGATGGCACGGCGAGCGCGGTGTGCCAGCTCCCGGGGGCGGAGGTGGCAGCCCTGGCGCTGGATGCCAAGGGGAACCTGTACGCGTCGGCCTCCCCCAGCGGTGATATCTACCTGGTGCCCGCCGACGGACTGCCTTCGCTCTACTGCGAGACCGACGAGAAATGCATCTATGGTCTGGGCCTGCTGCCGGGGGGCGAACTGGCCGCGGCCACAGGGCCGAGTGGACTTCTCCTCCGGGTGGGCCCGAACCGCAGGCCGGAGACCCTGTTCAAGCCCGAGGCCGGGGTGGCAACCGCGCTGGCCGTGGCCGACGGGAGGATCTACCTGGGAAGCGCGGGGCCGGCGGCGCTGCGCAGATTTGGGCCCGACCACGCCAGCTCGGGGACGCTGGAGTCGCCGGTGCTGGACGTGGAGCGAGTGGCGCAATGGGGTCGCCTGGAGTTGACCGCGGAGACGCCGAGCGGAACCGCACTGGCGGCCGAGACCCGCTCGGGCGACGCGCCCATCCCGGAGGATCACTGGAGCGCGTGGGCGCCGGTCCGGGACGGAGATGTCCTCAGCCCGCCGGCGAACCACCTGCAATACCGGCTGCTGCTGTCCACCAACGACCCGCAGCTCACCCCGACCGTGCGGCAGGTGCGGCTGGGCTACCAGCCGTCAAACCGGGCCCCGATGGTGGCGCTGAAAGCCCCCTCCCCGGGGGAGGCGGTGGCGAAGAAGTACACCATCAAATGGGAGGGGCAAGACCCGGACAAGGATACGCTGACCTACGATGTGGCGATGTCCCGGGACCTGGGCGCGAGCTGGTATGACCTCAAGCAGGGGATCACCGAGACCAAGTACGAGTGGGACACCAGTCCAACCTCAGATGGGCGCTGCTTGCTGCGGGTGATCGCGAGCGACCGGCAGAGCGAGCCGGGCGATCCCGAGCAGGACCAGGCCACGGTCGTGATGTGGGTGGATAACACGGCCCCCGAGATGCTGCTGTTCCGGAGCTCTGTGGCGGTGCAAGAAGACCGGCGGGTGCGGGTGAAGGGAGTGGCCACAGATAAGCTCTCGGCCATTCGGAGTGTGGAGTACCGGGTGGATAGTGAGGACTGGCGCTCGCTGCCGCTGGCGGCGGTGGATGATCTGGCCAGCGACTTCACCATCATCACCGATCCCCTGTCAGCCGGCAAGCACACCATCGAGGCGAGGGCCTTCGACGCCGCGGGCAATGTGGGCACCGACAAGGTGGAGGCGGAGGTGAAAGAACCCGCGAAGCCAGCCGAGAAGCCGGGGGAGAAGAAGTAATGGAGGCCGGGTCTGTACCTGATCTACGTTGACGAAAGCGGGAACACGGGGGCGAGGCTCGACGACCGACAGCAGCCTGTGCACTTTCTGGCGGCCGTGTTTGTCTCAGAAGAGGCGTGGCTTAACGGCTACGAATACTGGCGTAATCAAGTCTTGGGGCTGACCCGGGACCTGGCCGCGGAGGCCGGCATGGCCCCCCCGCCAGAACTGCATGCGGCGGATGTCTACCACGGCACTCGCCACTTCCGCGGGATGCCGCGGCAAGCGCGCGAGCAAATCATCCGCGCTGCGCTGAGCACGCTCCAGCACTATCGCCTCGACGTCATCTACTCGGCTTGCCACAAGAAGCGACTGGCCTCGCAGGACTGGCAAGGTCAGGTCGAGAGGCGATGGCTCGTGGAACGGTTTCTGTATCCGGGACAGATAGGGCGGCCTGCCGAGCCCTTGCAGCCAGAACTCCCAGGCGCGCTCACCTGGAGCCTATTACTCCCCGGATGCAGTGCGCACCTCGCGGGGGTGGCAGCGGGAGGTCCGGCTCACGGCTTGCTCATAGCTGACCGGAGTAAGTTGCAGGATTATGCGCGGCGGAGCGTGAGAGCTACCGAGCTGATTTCGCTGGTGGACCACCCCGGGCCGCTTTCGGAGGACGAGGTACTTGAGGATCAGGTCTTCCTGAACCTGCTGGATACGGTGCACTTCGTTGACTCACATGAGTCCCCATACATCCAACTCGCTGATTTCGTTGCCTACTTCATCATGCGGGCCTGGCGGGCCGGGACCTGGGAGGCACCAGGGCCGGAAGCCCACTACGACGAGTTAGTGCGCCCGGCGATTCGCCGGGCGTATCACTACCCTCCAAGAAAGAAATGACGGCTGAGGAGCTTTCGCTCCGGAGTCGCCTTGGGGGCGGCCCGCTCTCAGTCGTCAATGGTAGTATACCACGAACACGGCCGCTTGTGAACGCGGCACACACCACGCGCCAAGCTCATTGCACTATCTCGCGATGTCTGATGCCAGGCCGTGAGCTCGGCACGCGAACTCGCGTCGGGTGCAAGACACGCCTCGCCTACCCTCTGGGGCCGCGGTGGCGGCCGCGGAAGCCGCGCAGGCGGTGGGCCAGCCAATGAGGCCGGGCGGGCGAGGGGCGCGGCTGGCGATCGAGCCGGACGTAGATGTCGCGAGCGGTCTCGGCATCCACCGCCACCTGGGTCTGGCCCAGATCGAAGACAAAAGAGGGGAAGCGCTGCCTCAGGCTCACCGGCGCGCCGGGCAGCGCGCCCATGGTGAGCAGGCGCTGCAGCAGGTCGCGCCGCTGGGCCTGGAGGTAGGCGATAACGCCGGCCTGCCCGGGTTCGAGGTCGGCCAGCGAGGAGACGATCTTGCCGGTGGCGTCGGCCCCGGCGCGGCAGCAGGCCCCGGGTGGGATGGGGCTGCCGTGAGGGCAGACGCGGGGGTGGCCCAGCAAGGTGCAGATCCGGTCGTCAATCCCCCGTCGCAGCAGGTGCTCGAAGCGGCACGCCGCCTCCGTGGCGAGGTCCTCGCCGACCGCGAGCACATCGTGGAGCAAGCGCTCGGCCAGCCGCTCCCGGCGGATGACGCCGGCCGCCTCTACCTCCCCCGCGGGCGTCAGGGAGACGGCGCCTTCCTCCTCGGCTACTAGCCCTGCCTCCTGCAGCTCTGCGAGGGCCGAGGCCCCCTGTGCCAACGCCGGGCGCGCCAGAGTGTCCGCGCCCTCCTCTCGCGCCGACCAGAGGGCAGCGAGGATTTCCTCCGCGGGTTCGCTCAGTTCTAACTCGGGCATCAGATCCGCACTCTCAAGCTGACCAGAGCGAGGTTGAGCAGGTAGCCCACACTCAGGGCCAGGGGCAGGATGATGGCCCCGACGGCGAGGGCGGCCCGCAGGCCGCGTTCCTTCTGCATCACCACGAACTGCGCGATGCAGGGGATGAAGAGGGTGAGGGTGACCATGGCCACCACCAGGGGAACACCCGAGACCGCCCCGGTGGAGTGGACGTCGAAGATGCGCGCCGCGCCGTAGTCGCGGCGGAAGAAGCCGAAGAGAAAGGCGTCGGCCGCGGCGTCCGGCAGGCCGAGAGCATGCACCACCGGGCGAAGCGCGGCGATCGCGAGCGGGAAGAGGTGGAGCAGTTCGCCGGCCCAGATCAGGACGCTGGCGAGCAGGAAGAGAGGGATCACCTCGGCCGCGTACCAGCGCAATCGGGCCAGGGTCTTGGCGGCGACGTTTCGCAGCGAGGGCATCCGCATAGGCGGGATCTCGAGGTAGAAACGAGCGGCCTCCCCCGGCACCACGCGGGAGGCCAAGAAGCCGGATAGCAGCAGGACCGCCATCACCACGCCAGCCCAGATCAGCAGGCCCAGGGGATGGTCGGAGAGCAGGCCCAGGATGACGCCAAGCTGGGCCGAACAGGGGATGGCGAGGGCGAGCAAGAAGGTGGCGATGAGGCGCTCCCGGCGGGTCGCGAGGACCCGGGTCACCAGGGTGGCCATGGTGTCGCAGCCCAGCCCCAGCACCATGGGGATGACGGCCCGGCCCAGAGGCCGATGCGCTTGAAGATGCGATCCACCAGCAGCGCGAGCCGGGGCAGATAGCCGCTGTCCTCGAGCAACGCGAACATGAGGAAGAAAAGGCCCACCAGGGGGAGCACCACGGCGATGGCATAGCGTACCCCGAGCGTGAGCACTCCGTAGTCGCCCACCAGCAGGTGAGACCAGGTGGGCCAGGGCAGCAGCCGCTGGACGAACGCGGTCAGGGCTGGATTGAGCTGCTGGCGGAAGAGCTGCTTATCCAGCAGGTCCACCACCACTCCTGCCCCGAGCCGACCGACCACCAGGTAGATGGCATAGAGCGCCACCGCCAGCACGAGGAGGCCGGCGATGGGATGCACCGCGAGCCGACCCAGCAGCTCGGCGAAGGCAGGGCGAAGGCGGCCGGCGCTGGTGGTGATAGCCCTGGTCGCAATGCCGTCGGCGGCCCGTTGGCGAGCGACCGCGATGGGAATGGCCAGGGACTGCGGATAGCGCGCCTCCGCGTCAGTCACCACGGCCTCTATCTTCGGGAGGACATCGGGCTCGCCCGCGAGCACGCGGGCGCGCGCGGCGGGGTCGCGCTGAAGCAGCAGCAGGGCAAACCCGCGAGCTGAGATAGGATAGCGCTTGTGGAGCAGGCCGGTGATGGTGGCGACAGCGGCCTCGATGGCCGGGGGATAGGCGACAGAGAAGCGAGCAGGCGGAGGCAGGGGACCGGCGAGGAGGGCGCGAAGCCGGTCCAGGCCCAGGCCGTTGGCGGCGGCGGTGGTCACCACGGGCAGTCCCAGGGCGCGAGCCAGCACACCTTCCTGCACTCCCAGGCCGGCGCGGGCGGCCTCGTCTATGATGTTGACGTCGAGCGCCACTGGTAGCCCGGCCTCCATGAGCTGGAGAGTCAAGGGCAGCATGCGCCGGAGGTGTCGCGCCTCCACCACGTGGAGCACGAGATTGGGGGACTCATCGAGGAGCAGGCTCTGGGCCACCTGCTCGTCCTCGGAGAGAGGAGCCAGCGAGTAGGCGCCAGGGCTGTCGAGCACCTGGAGCAGTATGTCCCCGATACGGGCGCGGCCGCGGGTGACCTCGACCGTGGTGCCAGGGTAGTTGGAGACCACCGCATAGGAGCCAGTGAGCTGGTTGAAGAGCATGCTTTTCCCGACGTTGGGCGAGCCGAAAAGGGTGAGCTTTCGCTGGACCAGCGCCGGGACGAGGGGGCAGGTGTCACAGCCGCACCCGCGCCGGCCGGCGAGGAGACCGCGGACGAATCCCAGGGCGCGGGCGGTCATCTCAGGCTCTCCGCTCCGCGGCCTGCACCCGAACGGTGGCAGCGAGGCCCACGCCGAGAGTATGGGTCTGGCCGCCCGCGGTGAGGACAACCGTGCCGGCGGCGGGCCTGCGCATCGTGATCTGGACGCGGGTGCCCGGGAGCAGATCGCGCTCAGCCAGGTAGCGGACCACCTCCGGAGATTCATCCTCCAGCCGCGAGATGATCAGGTGTCGCCTGAGCGGAGCATCCAGCAGCGACACGGTGCGATCGCGGGCAGCGAGGTTGATGGGGTGGCCGTGGGGACAGGAGCTGGGCGCGCCAAGGGCGTCAGCGATGCGCGTCTCCAGGTCGGGAGAAACCACGTGCTCGAGGCGGCAGGCATGGTCGTGCGCCTGGTCGAGTGGCACCTTGAGCAGGTCGGTGAGCAGCCGTTCGGCGAGCCGGTGGCGGCGGATCAACTGATAGGCGAGACGCCGGCCCTGCTCGGTGAAGGCGATGTCGTGATAGCGCCGGTAGGTGATCAGCCCCAGAGCGGCCAGCCGCCGCAGCATCCCGGTGACGGAAGCGGGCTTGACCGCAAGCTGGCGGGCGAGGCCCATGGTGGACACACCACCGGGCCGGCGGCTGAGGCGATGAATCGCCTCCAGGTACTCCTCCACATGGGAGGATAGAGCTGGTGTAGTCACGGCCGCCCTCCTTTAGGCAAGCCAAACGAAAAAGTTAGGCTCACCTAATTATACCACCTTCGGCGGCGGTGTCAACCAGGGAGTTCGTAGGGCAGGAGCGTTGCCTCCTGCCCATGCTCAGGCGGGCACGGGAGTGCCCGCCCTACAGTCCGGGTTAGTGTGGGAGCCCGGTCCTCCGGGCGATCCATCCTCGGGCCGGGTAATCGCCCCGGGGACGGGGCTCCCACAGCCGGCGGCGGGACAGGTTTGTCTTCTGCCGGGAACATGCCTCCGCATCGGCCACAGCGACTGGGCGCGGCGGGGGAATAATGCGGGTGGAAGGGCGAGGTGGGCTGAGATGTGAAGGAGGAACTGACATGACCAAGGTGCTACGGTGTCGTGATGTGGGGATCGCTTGCGACTACGTCGCCTGTGGGAGCACGGTGGAGGACGTGCTGAGGCAGGGAGCCGAGCATGCCCGGATCGTGCACGACAAGACCAGCTTCTCCCCGGAAGAGGAGCAGAAAGTCAGGTCCTTGATCCGCGACGAGGAGCGGTGCCCGTCGAAGTGACTTCGCGGGCGGGAACGACAAGCCGAGCACGCCTGCAGGCGCGCTCGGCTTGTTCATGGCCGGGACAGGGGCTGTTGCGGGACCAACCTGGCCCCCGTTCAGAGACGCCTGCCCAGGGCAGCCTTGGCCACATCTCCCCAGGCCGTGACTGAGACCGTAGAGTTACCGATGGGAATGGACATCTGAAGTCCCTGGTCAACTGGCTGCCTGATCCGAAGGCCCTATCCGATCCCGGTCTGACCTGGCGCAGGAGGAGGCGCTTGGCAGACGCCTTCGTTCGGCTTGCGGGCCAGCACCCACAGCCACGTCTCATTGTTGCTCGTCCGCGTGTCTCCGCTCGCCACCTCGAAGCCGGCCGCACGGAGCATGCCGAGATTCTCGTCGGCGTCCAGGTGGCTCCACCACATCGGCGCGCCCCATCCGTTCCAGTCCTCGATGGTCTCCTCCCATCCCCGTATCGTCCACGTGGCCAGGAAGAGACCGTCTGGCTTCAGCCACGTATGGATGCGCCGAACCAATCCGGCCTGCTCCGCGGCGGGCACGTGGATGATGGCATAGCATGACACCACGGCATCGAACCCACCCGGAGCGAAGTCCACCGCGGTCATATCGGCCTTGATGAAGTGGCCGGTAGGGACATGCCTCCGCGCCAGCTCGATCTGCCGCGCGGAGATGTCAACTCCCGTAACAGCGAACTGCTGCGCCAGTCTCTGGCCGACCGGAACCCCCGCTCCGCAGCCGAGATCCAGCACGGCCGCACCAGCTGGCACCATGGTAATCAGTTGCTCGAGCGGAGCATACGTACCGGGATCGTAGCCCTCCTTGGTCGCCAGGTACGCCGCCGCGATCAGGTCATAGCTCGTCTCGACAAGCCGTTTCTCCTCGCCTTTGCGCATGGGCCCTCCTAACTGTGCCTGCTGAAGACCAGACAGTAGCTGTGGTCGTAGCCGTAAGCAGATGATCCCTGCCCGCCGATGACGATCTCTCCCTCGAAGTGCATTACTTCGCCAATGGCTCCAGCCACATCCCAGGC
This sequence comes from uncultured Armatimonadota bacterium, assembly GCA_963716175.1. GTDB lineage: Bacteria > Armatimonadota > Hebobacteria > Hebobacterales > Hebobacteraceae > MFD04408-11. The sequence continues at coordinate 1,190,547 of OY970296.1, forward strand.
GAGCGTGGTGACCTGGTCAGGCCGCTTCAGATTCGCCACCTCGAGGATGGCGCGTGCATTCGGCTTCATGACCCCCGACACTTGTCGGTAGATGTCCTGCAGGCCTTGGAGATACTGCTCATAGCCCGCGCCCGGGCCTGCGTACGCGGCGAGAGGGTCCTCGGCATCTCCTCTGCACATGAACGGCGGCGAAGTGAGAGAGAGGTCGAAGAGTGGCAGCTGGTACGAAGCCAGTTGGCGCGAATCTCCCTCGATCAGGCTGCCAGGGCGGTGAAGCAGAGATCGCGCGTAGGCAGCGTGCCGGGAGTTGAGCTCAATGCCCACAGGCACCCTTCCCATACGCTCGGCCACCACCAGAGTCGTCCCGAACCCGGCGAAGGGATCGAAGACGACATCGCCCTCCTGAGTGAACTCCCGCAGAAGCAACTCCACTAGCGCCTCCGAGGAACGCACGTCAAAGCGAAACTCCGAAGGGAGTTCCTTCGCGGGAACGGTCGGCAAGGTTATGAACGTTCGCATCATCTGCTCCTATTTCCCCGCCTCGTACAGCCCCACCAACCCCGCGCGCCGATTCGGCCAGTCCCGAACGCACACGAGGTTGGTGAGTTGGTCCACGGAGCCGACGAACCGCGGTAGCCGTTTGATCTCCTCACTTGTGATCTTCCCGTAGATTGCGTCGCCGGGGTTACACTTGCCCGGAACCAAGTAGGGCCGGTTGAAGAACGGCTCAACCTGAGTCGGCACTGGTTCCGTGATTCCCAACGCGTTGTGCATATGAGCTAGGTATTCATATGCCTGGGACAGGTACCGCTCGCGCTCTTGCCAAGTCTGCGCGTCGAGAGCGGCCTGTAGCACGGGCATCAGATCTGCCGCGCAGTGCAGTTCCGCGAAGGCCGTTCCATACCACTTGCTGTATGGCGCGTATTGCCGCTCCATCAGGAAGCATAGATCCATCACGCTGTGGATCAGCCGCGCCGCAAGCACCCGCGACCCGAGCTCATCGCCCACATCGCCGCACCGGCCCATGAACGGGCACTCCTGCCCGATGTGCTCCCACAGTGCGGAGAGGAGGTAGTACCAGATCTCGTCCGGGTAGAAGTGGAGCTTCTGCCGCATCGGCTCGAGTTCACCCAGCCCATCGTAGAAGACCCGCCCGGAGCGCAGCAGGCGCAGAGTCTGCTGCGGTAGGGTGAGCCAGTCCAGCGTCGTCAACTCACGATTCGGGTTGAAGGGTCGGTAGCTGACTACGAAAGTGTCCACATTGATGCAGTAGACGCGATGCTCAATGGGCCCATACTCCAGGCGCGCCGGTTTTCCCACTTCATCGGAAGTCGAGTCGTAGTTCGTGGGCACCCCGGCTACCTCTCGGGGCAATTCGTGGCGCATCGCCTCCACAATCCCGGCCGAGTACTGCGCGTGATCCTCGGGCGACAGGTACACTTGGACCTCGGGCCCCCAACCGTGGTCCATCGACAGCGGCGTATCGTAGCCGAGCGTGTCGGACCCACGCCCCAGCCGCGCCGCAGAGTAACGCACCTCTGGGAAGTGCTGCTCCATCACTGGCTTCACGCCTTCGTGGTAGAGCCGCTCTGCCAGCACCATTCCCTTCACGAACGGGTATGAGATCATGTCATTCCTCTCGTAGTTCTCAATCTCGCTTCATCGGCTTTGGGTTGTCAGCAGATGGCGGACGGATTGGAGATCGCTAGAGGGGGTTAGAGTCGCTCTTGCCCTCTCTATCGCCCATCGCCCCTTCTCCGATGCTGGATCGAACCAGCACAGCTTGTCGAAGAGGAGGATCACCGCCGGGGCAGACCCGAGGTGACCGGCCAGCAGAAGCGCCACAGACCTGCTGGCCTGTGGCGCGCGTGGTTCGGGAACGGAAGCTAGCTCAGGTGAGCGGGGCTCCAGGCCGTGCGGCTCGTGCTTCGTAGCGAAGGAGCTTCGCTACTTCGCAGAGCAGCAGCAGGTGATGACCGGTTTCTCTCGGGACGCGAGTTGTCGTCTTCACGGTCACCACCTCCTTCCGCCTCAGGCACGGCCGACACCTGGCAGTCTACTCGTGGATGCACGCGAAGTCAACCGTCGCGCGCCAGTTCCCAAGGTCTACTTGGAGCCGCCGCTCATCGTCGGGATCGGATTGGTCAGGGCCTGGGTACGGCTCAGACTAGTGACCAGGCTCCAGTCTCTCCCGGCGAAACCGGAGGCTGTTGAAGTCGGGCTCCGTGACCGTCTCGACCCGGGCCGGGAAGAGCCCGATGTGCATCACACCGTCCCGCCACACCAGAGCCGAGCCGAAGACGCGCCGGCCTCGCAGTTCATACAGGCTTCCCGCTCCCGGGGTGTCCTTTCGCTCCCGGTCGGCCTGTCGCAGCCCGTCCAGCCAGTCCTTGATGTCCGCGGGATCCGGCTCGCCGCCTTCACCGAAATGGCGCCGAGCGTGGCGGCGTACCGGCGCGGCAGGACGCTCCAGCGCATCTATCGCATAGGAGTCGAGCAGCTTGCGCCAGAGCTGCCGGAAGACGGCGGGCGAGGAGAAGAGATCGGCGGCGATGATCTCACCCCCGATTACGGCGACTACGCCGCAGGCCTTGGGGAAGTCATCCGGCAGATCTGAGAAGGCGCGGGTGTACGGCTTCATCTTTCCCTGCACTTCCGCGCTCTCGTGGATTGAGCTGAGGGCGCCAGTGGCGCTGGGCGCGCGGAGACGGTCCTGCTCGGCCGCCACCCGAGACCACACTGCGCTCTGGCCGGCCTTGGCGCTCTGGCGCAGGGCCGGCGCGGCCAGGGTGCGAGCGCTCTTGAAAGCCTCGCTCTTGGCCACCCAGCGGCCGTGCTCCACGCAATAGACCGGAATGGTCACCTCTTCGCCGGCGGGGACGATCAGGTCATCGCCCACGATGCGATCCTGCTTGGCGCCCTTCAGCATCTCGCCGGCCATGATGAAGACAGGCCGTTTCGCCCGGTTGTGCAGCCGCACCCGATTCACCTCGGCAGAGGTCAGCTCCACAATCTCGACCAGGCCCAGGTCCATGGCCTTGTCCAGGGTGAGATCCACATCGGGGACCTTCAGCGGGGACGCGAACACGGGATAGAGGGTCAAGCCCTCATGGCGCTGTGCCCGTCCGACTCGCAGGCGGACGGCGAAGTCACTGATTGCATCGATCACGTAGGCGCCGGACCGGTACTTGCGCTCCGGTGGCTGCGGCCGCGCGGGCCCACGCGAACCCTTGGGTGCAGCGGCGAAGGCGGCGGCCGCCATCATGGCGATGAGGGGTAGGGTCAACAGCAGTCTGGTTTTCATGGTTTCGTCCTTTCGTCAACGGCCGGCGGGCATAGGCGGCTAGGTCTTCGACCGCCATGGCGGCCTGCGTAGCAGGCCTAGCCACATGCCCGCCCTACAGGGGGCGGGATGAATCCCGCCCCTACAGCACCTCCAACTGGACGGGCTTGGCGGTGGCGCTGATCTCCGGGTTGTAGTAGCGATACACCTTCGAGGCCGGGGTGGCGGCCTTGATCGGGAACTTGGCGCGCAGGCGATAGCTGAAGGCGAGGGGCTTGCGCGAAGCGAGCCTGTCCAGGTAGATGATGATCTGGCGAGCGGCGACGGTGAACTTCTGGATGGTCTTCTGCTCCACCAGCTTCTGGAGGTCCTCCGCCATCACCTCGAACCCGGGCGGCAGGCCCAGGTCAATCACCACCATGTTGCAGGCGCGCGGGTCGTTGTTCACGACTTGCACCGAGGCGGTGATGATGTCATTGGTCGCCAGCGTGGTGCGGTCGTAGCTGACATCAATGTCGAGCAGCTCGCTGGGCCGGGGGCTTCACCAGCTCCCAGGGCAGGTAATACCTGGCCACGATCTGGTAGAGGGCGCTGCCCTTGCCCTTGAGGTTGATGCGGACATCGTTGGCGCCGGGCCTGACCAGCTCCCGCGCGTCCACCTGGCGCACCACCTCATAGTCGGCCTGGGTGAGGCGCCAAGAGGCGGCCTGCTTGCCGTTCACCTCCACCGTCACTTGCGCGTCCACCTCCTGGGCGGCCTGCTTGAGGGCCTGCAGCAGCGTCTTGAGCGCCCACACCGTGGCCTGGGTGGTCTGCCAGGTCCCGAAGCTGTCCTTGGAGCGGATCAGGTAGGTGAGCGCCTTGTTGGTTAGGTCCACCCGGCGGCCGGACTTGACCAGGGCGTAGGCCGCAAGCGCGGTGGTCTCGAGGTCGGCGGCGCCATTCTGGGCGGAGGTGACGGTGGGCGCCTGGGATTTCCAGTAGGCGGTCTTCTCCTCCACGGTGGCGACCTTGGCGAGCGCGTCGAGCACCTGGCCCGTGGTGGCGGAGTCCGGCTGGCCGCTGAAGTAGGCGTTGGCGATCACGGCCAGGGCGTAGGCATCCTTGGCGCCGGCCCAGTGGGTGTCGAGATAGGCGAAGGCGCGCTTCAGCGCGTCGCCCTGGTAGCCGGATTCGGCCAGCGCCCAGGTAACGTAGGCGGTTACGCGCAGCACGTCGGTCTGGCGGTTGATGATACCCTCCGCGATCCCGCCCGGATCGCGCTCCCAGGAGCCGTCCTTCTGCTGCTGGGCGGCCAGCCACTGCTGAGTGCGGGTGATCACGTTCTCGTCCACCTGATGCACGCGGCTCATGTCGTGGAACTCGAGCAGCCCATAGGAGGTGAGCACCTTGTGCGCGGGGGCGTCGCCGAACCAGGAGAATCCGCCGCCTTTGACCTCGAAGGAGAGCAGGCGCTGGTAGCCCACGTTGATGTACTGCTCGGCCTTCATCTGGATCTCGGGCCTGGCCTGCTTGGTGGACTTCAGGTAGTCGAGCACCAGCACGTTGGGATAGGTCACAGAGCTAGTCTGCTCGAAGCAGCCGAAGGGCATGCGCAGCAGGGAATCGAGGCCTTCGACGGCCTGGCTGAAGAGGCCGGGGTAGATCTTCACCAGGATGGTGGAGGCGTCGGGGATGGCCTCCTTCGGGATGGCCACCGTCCTCTCGACGGTTCCCTCGAGACGATCGTTCCAGGTGTCGCGGCGCTCCTCGCCATCGGGCAGCACCTCGATCTGGCGCTTGATGGCATCGGAGAGCTTGCTGCCCTGGGCGTGGACGGTGAGGGAGTTCATCCCGATCTTCTGCGCCCGGATGCGATAGTAAACGACCTTGATATCAGAGGCCGCGAGGTCGAGCGACTTGTCCGCCTGGTCCTCCACCAGCTCGAACCAGGGCTGCATCTGCAGCGACAGCTTCACGGTCTGCGGCCCCGGCAGGTAGTTGTAGACCGCGATGGGGACGGAGATCTCGTCGTGCTCGGTAAGGGCGACGGGCAGGTCAATGTCAATGAAGAAGTCCTGGAAGACGCGCAGGCCGGCGGTGGCGCTGCCGAGCTGGCCCCGCTGCGAGGAGGCGAGCGCTTGCAGGCGCCAGGTGGTGATGGAGTCGGCCATCTCCACGGTGACCGCGGCCTTGCCCTGCTCGTCGGTGATCAGCGCGGGATTGACGTACATGGTCTCGGGGAAGAACTGGCGCAGGCGGACCTGGGGCTGGCCCGCGGCTGCGGGCTGGGCGGCTCCGGTCGGCGCCGGCAGCGCCTCGGCCTTCCTCATGGCCATCGCGTCCATGGCCAGTGCCCCCTCCTCGAAGACCATCTCGCCCCCGCCGCCAAAGCCGCCAGCTTTGAACCTTCTGCCTTCTTTCGCCCAGGCACCGAGGCCGAGGATGTCGTCGGTGGTGCCCCAGCGGCCATCGGGCCCGGCGGAGTCGAGGGTGCAGTTGGCGTTGCGCCAGCGCACCCGATAGGGATGGTTCCAGCGATCGCGCAGCTCGCGGCGGCGCAGCAGCCCCTCGTCCGCCAGCACTGAGAATGTCTTCATTGGGGATGAGATAAGCGCGGTGGAGCTGGTAGTAGCGCTGCAGCGCGCGGTCGATCCGCTCCGCATCTCGCGCCACCCCTTTGATCCACTCCTCCATCGCCTGCTCCACCCGTTCGTCATAGGTGTTGACGGTGAGAGTGTAGGGATCGCGCGGCTGGGCGGCGGCGAAGAGCACCGCGGCGGCGCGCTGGCGGGCGGCGTCCTCTTCCGCGGGCTTGGGGGTTTCGAAGGGTAGGCGGCCAGAGATGATGCCCTCAGGGGTGAAGCCGTGGATCTCGTACCGGGGCTTGAGCAGCTCTTTCTCCAGCGCGAAGTAGATGCGCTCCAGGCCGGGCTGCATCTCCTGCAGCGCGAAGACGCTTTCGTCCACAATGGTGAGCCCCAAGGCGGCGAGGGTGGGCTTGCCCCTCTGATCGCGCACCGCGAAGGTCAGCTTGGCCTGCCCCCCGGGGCGATAGGTCTGCTTATCTGCGCGCACCTCGACCACCAGGTCATCGGCGGGCGCGACATAGATGCGGCGCGTATCCCGGATGATATTCTCATCCGGCAGAATCTGGTAGGCGTGAACCTCCAGTGTGCCCTGCAAATCCTGAGTGAGGGGCAGCGTGAACTCGGACCGGCCGCCTGCCAGGTCAACCGCGCGGGTGAGAATGGTCTGGTTGTCCCGGATCACGTCCACATAGGTGGTGCCCTGCTGCTTGGTGGAGATGACGGTGAACTCAACCTGGTCGCCGACCTTGGCGAGGGCGCGGTCGGCCCGCAGCAGCAGAGCTGCGGCCCCGGGCTCGGTGGGGAGGGCGAAGGTGCGCCGAACGGCACCGGCCTCAACGGTCAGCTCCAGGGATTCCTTCCCCTTGCTCCACTGCGGCAGGATCGAGACCTCGGCCAGGCCCATCTCATCTGAGGTGCGGCCGCCCTGCATGTCCCCCTGCGGCGCCACGCCGGCGACTTTCACTGAGAACGAAGACTTCACCGGCTGCCCGTCGGGGCGGCTGAAGAGCAGGTAGACCGTGTTGGTGAGCCCGGGCTTGATCGCCCCTGACTCCGGCACCGCGGTGATGATCAGGGGCTCCTTGGCGATGGGCACGGTGCTGGTGATCTTCTCGATGTGCTCGGCCCTGTCGGTCACCTCCACATCGAGCTTGATGAAGGCGCTGCCCTGCTCCAGGGGCTGGCCCACGAAGTACTCCGGCAGGTCGGCCTCGAACTTATGGAGGCCTCCGGCATCGGTCTTACCCTCGATCCGGGCAAACTCGCGGAAGGCGACGTCGAAGGTGGAGAGCGTGATGAGAACGTCCGACTGGGAGGTGGGCTTGCCGAAGAAGTAGTCGCACTGCACCTTGCCGGTGAGCTTCTCGCCGGGCAGGTAGTAGGTGCGATCTGTGGTCAGACTGACCTTGAACTTGGGCAATACGTAGCGCTTCACCTCCACGCTGCGCTCAGCCTGACCCTCCTCTCCGATCGCGCGCACGGTATAGGGCCCGAGGTTGATCTCGTCTGCGAGCGTGAAGTCGGCAGACACGATGCCGAACTTGGAGGCGGCGGTCGTCTGCTTGAACACCTTGTTGCCCTTGGCATCCTCCACCTCGAGGGTGATCTGCTGGCCCGCCGCCGGGGTAAGGCTGGGCCGACGGAGCGCCAGCGCGCGCAGATGGATGGTCTGGCCGGGCTGATAGAGCGGCTTGTCCGTGGTGAGCAGAATCTGAGTCTGCCGGGTGATGTTGATCGGGCGCTTCACCTCGTCGCTGCCCAGAGAGGAGCTGACCTGCACGGTCAGTTCGTAGCGGCCCGGGGGGACATCGGGCACCAGGAACTTGGCCTCCACCGTGCCCTCTCGCAGCCGGCCGGCGAATAGCTGCCGGCGACCAACCGACTGCTGGTCGGTCGGGGCTATGCCCAGGCCGACCCGCCCTGCGATGGGCCGGCCGGTCTCGTGGTTGGTCACGATGATGCGCAGGGAGGCAGGGCCGCCAGCCAGCCAGGTGGACTGGCCCCGGATGACAGTCTCCAGTGGCGAGATGTCGCCTGAGGAGAACGAAGAGCTGGCGCCCAGGGCAACTGCCAGCGCCGCTCCCAGCAAACCAAGGGCTATCCATTTCGGCAGGTAAGGCATTGATCTAGTCATGAGCGAACGCTCCTTTGTCTTGCAGGGGGACACTGCATCGTCAGGGTCTTAGACTGGAGAGGCGGGGGCAAGGTTCCGCGGGGACTCGGGGCCGGTCAGGACTCGACTTCGGCCGGGGCCAGGCGCAGGAGACGATGGTTGAGAGAATCGGAAACGTAGATGCTGCCGACCGCGTCCACAGCCACCGCGCGGGGCGAGCGCAAGTCCAGGTCGGCGCTGGGGACCTCGGGGAAACAGCAGACGGCCTCGGCCTCGGCATTGAACTTCTGCACGCGGTCATTGCCCGCGTCGGCCACCCACAGGCCGCCGTCAATATCAAGCGCCAGCCCGCAGGGCTCCGACAGCTCCCCAACCGCGGGGCCGGGCCGGCCAATCGGCCGGTCGAGCCTGCCGTCCGGGGTCAGGCGCACGACGCGATGGTGCATGGTATCGGAGACATAGAGATAGCCCTCCCTGTCCACCGCCACCCCCTGGGGCCGGGCGAAGCGGGCATCCGGAAGAGGGCCCAGGAAGTCCATGTACCAGACGCCAGTGGCGGTGTAGGAGGTGATGCGGTTGTTGTCGGTGTCCGCGATGTAGATGTGGTGATAGGAATCGAGGCAGATGGCGGTGGGAGAGGCGAAGCGGGCGCGGCTGGCAAAGGGCCCGCCCACTGCCATCACGAACTGCCCTTGGGGGCCGAACTTCTGCACCCGGTTGGCGCCCTGCTCAATGACGTAGATGCAGCGGGCACCGTCCACCGCCACGCCCTGGGGATGCAGCAGCAGGCCTGGGCCTCCCAGGCCATAAACATCGCCCTCCGGGGTGATCTTCTGGATGCGGTGATTGCAGGAATCGGCAACATAGAGGTTGCCGTCAGCATCCAGCGCGATGCCGCCGGGGCTGCTGAACTGGCCCAGGGCGGGGCCGAAGGAGCCGATGGTCTCGGCCAGGCGGAAGGAAACGCGCTCTGCCGCCGCCATCTCCTCGGGCACGACCGTGGGCCGGCGCAGCTTGCCGCCGATCTCGAGGTAGCGGAAACGGCTTTCCATGAGATAGGCATTCTGCGGAGAGGGAAGGATTTCCCGCTACTGAGAGGGGGGAGACGGGGCCAAGGTCCTGCTAAATGGGTGCGCTTCGGCAACGCTGCTCTCACCGTTCGGCAGGAGCTTGCTCCTGCCCGATCCGTCCCTTCCATCGCGCAGGCGGGCGAGAAGACGGACAGGACCAAGGTCCTGTCAAACGGACGCGGCCCGGCCACCTCAACCGTTCGGCAGGAGCTCGCTCCTGCCCCTCCTATCCCCAGGGCGGATCGAATCCGCCCCAGCGCGAGTCGCGCATCTCCCAGAATCTTGCGCTGGAAAACGCATAGTACGTGGCCACATCTACCATGCCAGCGGCCCGCGGGTTGTGGTGGACGTAAGCCAAACACTCGTCGAAGTCGTCGGAGTTCCTCACCACATGGTCGTAGAAGCGCCGGGCCCAGAGTTGACCGTGTCTGCCCGCGGCCGCGTTGATCTGGCGAGCCGACAGGCTGTTGATCCTCTGGACGATACGCGGGAGGCGATGGTCATGAAGTAAGGTCAGCAGAAGGTGGTAGTGGTGAGGCATGACAACGAAGGCGTGGAGTGAGCAGGAGCGGCCGCGCTCGGCGCAGATAAGGCGAGATAGCATCTCGGCACACGAGCGCTCCAAGAACCAACTTCGGAAACCTGCGGTTCTGATGGAGGCGAAGTAGGTAGCGTTTGGGAGATCAAGCCGCGGCAGGCGGCGGTGGAGTTTCATGGCGGTACTCGGGCAGGAGCAAGTCGCCAGAGGCGACTCAAGCTCCTACTCAACGACTGACGGCTACGGCCGCCCCCACACGCCCGACCTGACCCAGTTGGTAGCGCCGTCGAGGCTGTCGTCGGCGGTTTCGAGTTTCACGTCGGCGAGGCCGAAGCGAGAGGCGGGGCGGGCGCGGCCCTTCGCCCAGCGGCGCACCAGACCAATCTCCTCGCGCATGGTGACCGAGAGGGGGACGGTCTCCTTGAGCGCGGTGAGCACGTCCCCGGTGGTGACCTCGCGTTCCTGCTCAAAGGCGGCCAGCAGGCCGGAGATCACGGCCTGCTCGATCTCGGCGCCCGAGAAGCCCTCCGAGGCGGCGGCGAGGGCATCCAGATCGAAGCCCTTGGCCTCGCGCTTGCGCTTGTCGAGATGAATGCCGAAGATCTCTTTGCGCTCCGACTCCGCGGGCAGGTCAACGAAGAAAATCTCATCGAAGCGGCCCTTGCGCAGCAGCTCGGGCGGGAGCTGAGTGATGTCATTGGCGGTGGCCACCACGAACACCGGCTTGGACTTCTCCTGCATCCAGGTGTTGAGGGTGGCGAAGACGCGGGCGGTGACGCCGGCATCGGCGAGGCCGGAGGACTGCACGCCGGCCAGGCCCTTCTCAATCTCGTCCAGCCAGAGCACGGAGGGCGAGACGGTCTCGGCCATCTGAATCGCCCGGCGCATGTTCTCTTCCGAGGATCCCACCAGGCCAGCGAAGATGCGGCCCACATCCAGGCGCAGCAAGGGGAGTCGCCAGAGGTGGGCCACGGCCTTGGCGGTCAGGCTCTTGCCGCAGCCCTGCACCCCGAGCAGCAGAATCCCCCGGGGCGCGGGCAGGCCGAAGCGGCGCGCTTTCTCCGTGAAGGCCAGGGCGCGGTTCCGCAGCCAGGCCTTGAGAATCTCCAGGCCGCCGATGTCCTCCACTTGCTCCTGGGATTCGAAGTACTCCAGGACGCCGGACTTGCGGATCAACTGCTGCTTCTCGGCCACGATCAGGTCCACGTCGAAGCGGCCCTTCTCCACCAGGCAGCGGGCGAAGACGTTCTCGGCCTCGGAGATGGTGAGGCCGAGGGCGGCCTTGAGGAGGTGTTCCCGCTGCTCCGCGGTGAGCTCCACCTGCACCCCCTCTTTGCCGCGCACGGAGTCGGCGGCGCGGGTGAGCAGCCCGTCCAGATCGCGCAGCCCCGGCAAGGCGTAGTCTATCACGGTCACGTCTTTTTGCAGCTCGTCGGGGAGCTGGAGCACGGGGGAGAGCAGGATCACCGTAGTGTAGGCGGTGTGGAGGACGTCGGCCAGGTCGCGCAGCTTGCGGATGACGGCGCTGGCGTGGGGATAGCTGGGAGAGAGGAAGACGTGGAAGTCCTTGAGCACGTAGACCGCGGGCTCGGTGTTAGTGCGAATCGCCTCCAGCATCGCGACGGGATCGCGATTCCTGGCTTCGGCGGAGCCGGGAGTGATCTGCTTGGTGGGACTGCGCAGGCCGCTGGTCTCGGACCAGGTGTAGAAGTGCTTGTCCTGGCCCATCACGATCTCCTGGAGGGCGGCCAGCACCCGACGCTCCTCCCAGGAGACCAGGTAGAGCAGGGAGTAGCGGGCGCGGATGAGGATGTCAATCTCGCGCATCTGCGCGTCCATAGGTAGATGATAGCGGAGGAAAGGAGAGGTGGCAAGGCGGGACCGCCCAAACGGCCCTCCGCCGATGAACGCCGACCGGATCGAACGACGGGCAGGAGGCAAGCTCCTGCCCAACATGAGTCCGACGCGCGCGGGCGGAGTCCGCCCGCGGCGGACTCCGCCCGTTTCCTGCGAGTCACTCCAAGTCGGTTAGAAGTACGGCATCATGCACATGCCGACCGGCCCGAGAATCGCCGGGCTCGGGTTCTTCCGGCCCTCGGGGATGAACCAGCGCTCGTCCACGCTGCCGCTCAAGACCGCTTCGCTGGGCATCCAGGCGGCGTGCCCATCGGCGAAGCCGAGGTTGGTGCCGCCCATATGGCGGGAGTACGGCTTGCGGGCATTCGGGTCCGTACCGAATTTCGGATCGCCGGCGCCGCAGACCTGGGTCCACGAGCAGTTTTCCCACTGCACGTCACTCAGGCATCCGTACTCCTCGTTAGGAGCGGCGCAGCCCAGCTTGCACCAGTCGCCATAGGCTATGATGGTCGTAGTCCAGGTGTCGTTTCCCTGGACCTCGCACACGACCAGCCACCGCGCCGGGTCCTCAACCTGGGAGGTCTTCAGGTCCAGGTTCGAGTTCAGCCCGTTCAGGCCTCGCTCGAAGCTGCCGGTGCCGCCGCAGGTCTGCTGGGCGAAGCTGTCGGTGACGGTGCCAGCCCAGCCGGGCGGGTAAGGCGAGCCGCACTGCATGAAGGGCGAGCAGGCGCCATTCGCATCGTAGAGCTGCTGGACGCGTGTAAACCAGTCGCCGCCCATCGGGTCGAGGCTGCGCACATCTTCCACCACCCGGGCGGAGGGGCACCGCCAGACGTCCCGGTTCTTGGTGTACTCATCCAGGAGCACGGGCCACCTCAGGTAGGGGTTGTTCTTGAACCCGGCCTCCCAGACGCAGCTGTCCACACTGTCCACTCCCTCAACCCCCATGTAGAAGTTCAGGACGTCCTGCCGGTGCTCGCTGGGCGGGAACCGGTCGTAGTCCGTGAGGTACATCTGCACCGCGAGCGCGATGTTCTTCACATTCGACAGACACTGAATCTTCCGGGCCAACTCACGCGCCCGGGCGAATACGGGGAACAGCATCGCGGCGAGGATCGCGATGATCGCGATCACCACTAACAGCTCGATCAGCGTGAAGCCCCTGCGTTGTCGGCCAATCATCTTAGGCCCTGCCTCCTTGTGACAACTTGATGAGAACCGTCCGCTCAGAAGCCTTGGGTGTGCACCTGGGTAGCCGCCTCACCTCCTCTCGTCTTCCCGGCCCGAGAGCCGCGGGACTGCTCCTCGGGAGTGCGAGCACGCAGGCGCAAGCCCGAGTAGCACGCCCATGTTTCCCACTTCAGAGCTATGTTACGCCCATTCTCTGCGGCAGTCATTGAATAAGCCTCCGGAACTCTTGTATAATCGTCTGCATGGAATGGCTCGTGGAGGATCTGGGGGTAGACCCGGTCACCCGCGCCCAGCGCTGGGACTTCCACCTCACGCCGGCCACGCCCGTCTACCCCAACAGCAGCTTCTACCCCCAGGAAATGCCACTTCAGCTCGATGAGCATGAGGGGGTGGAGGTGGGGATCGTCCTCACCGGTCAACAGGAGCGGCACTTCGGGGATTTGGTCCGCGCCGCCGGGCCCGGAGATGTCTGGCTCTGCGCGCCCTGGGAGCCCCACGGCTACCGCGCAACGGCGCCAGATACCCGGGATGTCTGTCTGATCTTCCTTCCCGAGTTCCTGGGTGATGAGAAGTTCGATGGCTCGTCCTGGCTCGGCCTGTTCGCGGTCCCGCCCGCGCAGCGGCCGCAGGTGAATGCCCCAGAGCTGCGCGCGACTACACTGGCCCTGGCCTTGGCAATGCGGCGGGAGGTCCCGATGGAACGAAGCGGCTGGCAGACCGCCATCAGGCTCGACCTGCTTCGGCTGCTCTTCGCACTGAGCCGAGATTGGAGGCCTCAGGCCCGGCCGAGCGCGCCCCCCGCCATCCGCGCCAGCAACATACCCCGCATCATGCCAGCAGTGCGACTGATGCACTCTCGGCCCGGCCGCCGCGTGACCATCGCCGAGGCCGCGGCAGCCTGCGGCCTGGGCCGCGCACAGTTCTGCCTGATCTTCCGTCACACCATGGGGCTCGGCTTCGGCAAGTTCTGCCTGCGGGCCCGGCTGGCACTGGTGGCGGACCGGCTGCTCAACACACAACTGCCCTCTGGAGCGATCGCGGAGGAGACCGGCTTCGCTGACGCCAGCCACTTACATCGCACCTTCGTCAAGCACTACGGGTGCACGCCGGCTCGCTACCGTGAGCTGGGCCGGCTTCGCGCTGGTCGCAACGGTCGCGGGTGACTGGGCTGCGACTGCCGCCGGGACTGCGGGGCGCACAAACAGAGGGCGGAGTCCGCCGAAGCGGACTCCGCCCGTTTCCTGCGAGTCACTCCAAGTCGGTTAGAAGTACGGCATCATGCACAGGCCGACGGGACCCAGAATCGCCGGGTTCGGGTTCTTCCGGCCCTCGGGGATGAACCAGCGCTCGTCCACGCTCCCGCTCAGCACCGCCTCGCTAGGCATCCAGGCGGCGTGGCCATCGGCGAAGCCGAGGTTGGTGCCGCCCATGTGGCGAGCGTAGGGCTTGCGGGCGTTGGCGTCAGTGCCGAACTTGGGATCGCCGGCGCCACACTGCTGGGTCCAGGAGCAGTTCTCCCATTGCACGTCGCTCAGGCATCCGTACTCTTCGTTAGGAGCGGCGCAGCCCAGCTTGCACCAGTCCCCGTAGGCGATGATGAACATGCTCCAGGTGTCGGTGTGCGCGACCTCGCACACCGTCAGCCACCGCGCCGGGTCCTCAACCTGGGAGGTCTTCAGGTCCAGGTTGTCATTGAGTCCGTTCAGCCCGCGCTCGAACTGGCCGGTGCCGCCACAGGTCTGCTGGGCGAAGCTGTCGGTGACGGTGCCAGCCCAGCCGGGCGGGTAAGGCGAGCCGCACTGCATGAAGGGCGAGCAGGCGCCATTCGCGTTGTAGAGTTCCTGCGTGCGTGTGAACCAGTCGCCGCCCATCGGGTCGAGGGTGGTGACATCGTCCACCACCCGGGCGGAGGGGCACCGCCAGACGTCCCGGTTCTTGGTGTACTCATCCAGGAGCACCGGCCACTTCAGGTAAGGGTTATTCTTGAAAGCGGCCTCCCTGACGCAGCTACCCACAGTGTCCTCCCCGGAAACCCCCATGTAGAAGTTCAGGACGTCCTGCCGGTGCTCGGTGGGCGGGAACCGGTCGTAGTCCGTCAGGTACATCTGCACCGCGAGCGCGATGTTCTTCACATTCGACAGACACTGAATCTTCCGGGCCGACTCACGCGCCCGGGCGAACACGGGGAACAGCATCGCGGCGAGGATCGCAATGATCGCGATCACCACCAGCAACTCGATCAACGTGAAACCGTGCTTACGTCGAGCCATGACAGCGTTTGCCTCCTTGCTCTGTGGGTTCCTTGACACGGCACTACCTCATGCAGACGCGGCGACCAACTCTGTGTCTATCACCTCCCGGGGACCAAGATTGCCAAGTGCATTCAACGCCAGCCCGCTCCGACCTGCCAAGCCAGAGCTTGTTCTGCCGTCCAAATCGGGCAGCAGAACCAATCGCTCTCAGTATACCCAGGCCGGGACCGGCGAACCTGGGCGCTGCTCTCTCGTAGCTTGGCTGCTTCGGGCTGGCTGGAGAGAACGGCTGAGCGGCTAGCAGATCCGGGTGGCGACAGGGGGGGGCCGCGAGCAATCCCGGCCCATGACACCTGGGAGGTGCGCACTGTCGGTGCGGATGCTATCTGTGTACCATTTTATGGTACACTTGTGCCAAGATTTGGCACAGGGGAACGCCGTTGATCAACAGCCTGATGCCGCCCGGACGGGTGCGAGTGCTGCGAGAGCTGCTGCTTCACCCGGATCGGGAGCTTTACCTGCGAGAGCTGGCGGTGCGAGCAGGGGTATCGCTCAGCTCGGCGCAGCGTGAGGTGCGGCGGCTCACCGAGGCCGGGATCCTGGCACGGGTGAAGCCGGGCCGCCAGCCGTTCTACCGCGCCAACACGCGGTCGCCTCTCTACCCGGAGCTGCATGCGATGCTGCTGAAGACGGTGGGGCTGGGCGAAGCGCTGCGAGAGGCACTGGCCCAGAGGGGCATACAGTTGGCCCTCATCTATGGGTCACTTGCGGTTGGGCAAGAGCGGGCCGACAGCGATGTGGATCTGCTGGTGGTAGGAACGGTGCGCCCGCGGGCACTATCCGACCTGCTGGCCCGGGCGGAGCGGGCCATCGGACGGGAGATCAACAGCATGGTGCTGACCCCGAGGGAGTTCGCCGAGCGCGTGAAGAGAAGGGATCACTTCCTGTCCAGCGTGCTGGCCGGCCCCAAGCTATTTGTGATTGGCGACGAGGATGAGGCTGCCCGACTGGCTGCGTAGCGGGGATCTGCAGCGGCAGCCCGCGACCAGGGAGGAGATCGAGAGACTCTTCGGGATCGCGGCGCGCGACCTGGGCGACTGCGAGGTGGCAGGGGTCTCGCGGGACCGGCAGTTCGCCATCGCGTACGAAGCGGCGCTCACGCTGGCTATGGTCGTGCTGCGGGCCGCGGATTACCGCCTCCGGGGGAGTTCGGCCGGGCATCACTGGCTCACCTTTGCGCTGCTGCCCGAAATCATGGGACCGCAGGCCGAGGCGCGGTCCCGCTACTATCAGGCTTGCCGCCGGAAGCGCCATCAGGCGACCTACGAGCGGACCGGGGTGACCAGCGAGGCAGAGCTGGCGGAGCTGGTGTCAGATGTCCAGGCATTCCGCCGCGAGCTGATTGCCTGGCTGCGGGCCAGGCACCCGGAGGTGCTGCCTCATCAGGCCGACCAGTCCTGATCGCGCTCTTTCCCGGGGCCGGCGGTTCACGCGCACAGACCTGTCGAAGATAGGAGCAGACAGCGATGGGGATGCCATCAGGTGCCACGGGCGGGCCCGTGCTGACGGTAGGTTCAGTGGCGCTGGACAGTGTGCGCACGCCATTCGGGGAGATCGAGGAGGCGCTGGGTGGGGCGGCCAGCTATGCCTCGGTGGCGGCCAGCTTCTTCTGCCCGGCACGCATGGTGGCCGTGGTGGGCGAGGACTTCCCGGAGGAGCACGTGGCCAAGTTCGCCGGCAGGGGCATTGACCTGGGCGGCCTGCGGCGAGCGCCGGGGGAGACTTTTCGCTGGCGCGGCTACTATGACTACGCGCTCAACCAGGCGCACACCGTCGTCACCGAGCTGAACGTGTTCGAGGGATTCCGGCCCGAGCTGCCGGAGAGTTACCGCCAATCTCCCTACGTGTTCTTGGCCAACATTGACCCCGCGCTTCAGCTCTCGGTGCTGGACCAGGTGCGTCGGCCCAAGCTGGTAGCGTGCGACACCATGAACTACTGGATCGAGCACTCCCCGGAGAAGGTGCTGGAGGTGCTGGCGCGGTGCGACATCGCGCTGTTGAACGAAGCCGAGGCGAGGGAGCTGTGCGGGGTGCCGAACCTGCTGGCGGCGGCGCGGCAGGTGTTGAACTACGGCCCGGGCGTGGTGATCATCAAGAAGGGCGAGCACGGGTCATTGATGCTGTCGCAGGATTCCTACTTCACCGCTCCCGGTTATCCCCTGGAGGAGGTGCGCGATCCCACCGGCGCGGGCGACAGCTTCGCAGGCGGGCTCATGGGCTATCTCGCCCGCTGCGGAGAGCGCGACGATGGGGCACTGCGGCGGGCGATCATCTGCGGCACGGTGATGGCCTCCTTCGCGGTCGAGGATTTCTCCCTGGACCGGCTGCTGCGGCTCAGCATGGAGGAGATCGCGGAACGCTACCACGAGATCATCGCCATGACCCGGTTCGGGAATCTGTGAGCTGCGGGTGCGCGGCTGAAACCAGGGCCGACCCTCCTACGTATCTGGGGATAGGGGACTTGTGGCCCCGGGAGGTGCGAGATGCGAGCAGGGCTAGTGATCTCGGTGCTGGTAGTGTTGGGCCTGGCGTATGGCCTGGTGCTGGCCTACCAGCACGGAGTCCGGCGCACGCGAGCATACGTGCAAGAGAAGATGGTGGGAATGGGAATGCCAGCAACAGAAACGGCTCGCGCCAGCAGCAGTTTCGACCTCGGGGGCGCCACCGCGCTCACCATCGAGAATGACTTCGGGTCGGTGGAGGTGAAGCCCGGGGGCCCGCAAGCGCTGGTGGAGCGAGTGGTCTACGCCGGCGGCCAGGATGACGCGGCGCGGGCTCGCGCGGCGAAGTTCACGGTCTCAGGGGCGCGGGGACCTGAGGGCGGATACACCATCAAGGTCAGCGGCAGCCAGCAGCGCCCCCGGGTGCGAGTGGATCTGATCGCGCAGGCGCCCCCTGGCCTTGCCCTGCAGCTGAAGCTGCGAGCTGGCAATGGTGAGGTTGCCGATCACACGGGCCCGGTCAGCATCTCCTGCGAGTCGGGAAACGTCGCCGTCTCACTCGCCGGCAGATTCTCAGGTCGCCTGCGCGCCGAGACGCAGAGCGGCAACATCGGCCTCAAGCTGCCGGCCGACGCCAACTGCCGCATCGAGGCCAGCGCGGGGTCGGGCGGGGTGTCGAACAGCCTACCCCTCCGCGACCTCTCCTCTGCCCATGGTCACCTCACCGGGAGGCTGGGAGCCGGCCTGGGTCAGATCGAACTCAGAACCGGCAGCGGCAACATCACCCTGGAGCCGGCCTCCTCTGGTTAGGGCCCGATTGCCTCAGGGCAACGTCTTCAGCCCAGACAGGGCCTCGGCCAGGTCGCGGGCCCGGGCAGCCTCGGTGAAGCTGATGAAGAAGACGGACTCGCGCGTCTCCCAGGCCTCGTGGTTCACGCGCTGGCGCGCCCCGAAGAAGTAGCCGTCCGTTCCGAAGACCACGCTCTCGGTGTTGGCATGCGGCCTGTGGCAGGCGAGCACGACGGCCTCTCCGGCCTTCGGGTTCTCCGCAATCGCCCAGCGGTCGGCCCTCATCCAGGCCCCGAACTCGCAGCGGAGGCGGGAGGCGCGCGCGTCGGCCGCGCTGCTGAGCACCGCATCCAGATGGCTGCCGCCGACCACCGGCCAGAGGTTGAAGCCGGCATCGATCCAGCCTGCGGTGCCCGTGCGGCGGGTGGCGCGAACCACCACCGCGAGAGT
This sequence comes from uncultured Armatimonadota bacterium, assembly GCA_963716175.1. GTDB lineage: Bacteria > Armatimonadota > Hebobacteria > Hebobacterales > Hebobacteraceae > MFD04408-11. The sequence continues at coordinate 1,209,161 of OY970296.1, forward strand.
GCTGCTGCCGGGCGCGAGCAGATACTCGAGCACCAGCTTCTCGTTCCTGGCACGCTCCAGCTTGGGCGAGCAGGACACGCGAACCCCCTGCCAGATGACGCCCTGGCTGCCGCGCCGTCTGATCGTGCGGGGGATGAACTTCTCTTTCGCCAGGTCATCGCCTGCGGCGCCGAGGTTGGGCTCGATGCCGCCGTACCAAGGGTTCTGCCAGCCCAGGGGACGAGGCTTGGGGTAGGCCGAGCGCAGATGCTCCTCGCCGCCGCGCTGGAGCGAGATGGCACCGCCCTGGAACTGGGGCGCCACGGTGAGGGAGAGCACGCCGTTCTCGATGCGGTACAGCTCATCGCGCTCGCCAGCGCGGCTGACGCTGACTTCCGCCTCCGGGTCGCCCAGGACGATCACTGGACTGCGCTCGCGGTAGAGGGCGCGATCCAGCTCGGTGACGCAGTCAACGTAGTAGCCGCCCTCGGGCAAAGAGGCCCGCCGGCTGACGATGGCGGTCTTGGCGACGCCATGTTCTTCGTTGACGCGCTTGAACTCCAGGCGCTTCGGGCTGATGCCAATGCCATCGGGAGGGCGCAGGCGCAGCCTGCCGGTGAACTCGAGCTTGCCGACGGAGTTCACCACCAGCCTAGCGCGGGATTGCCTGCCGTGGACTACCAGTGGACTGGGCCGCAAGCCGAAGTCGAGCGCGGGGCGGGTGTCAGGCCGGGCCACCTCACGGTAGAGGCGAGGCCCGCAGAGGTTCTGCCACCAGCGGCGCACGGTGAGAAAGTCACCATCGCCGAGGAACAGGTAGAAGGGGGCGGCGGCGGCCGAGCCCCCCGGTTCGGCCGGAGGCAATAGATGGTCCACCTCGTTCCAGCCGCCGGTCTGGTGAACGCGGTGGGCCGGTTCCCACAGCAGGCCGGCCGCGCAGCCAGAGTCATCCTCCACTGCCACCCAGGTTTCCGGCCAGCCGGCCTGCTCCTTGTTGAGCTGGTGCTCGCTGGCGGCGCGACCGGCTCCCCCCTGGAGGCCGCGCACCAGGCCCTGCGCGGTCATGACGGTCACCCAGTTGCCGCGGAGACTGGCGTACCGCTTGAGCTGGCCCTGGAAGCGGGAGGGAGAGCCGTTCAGGATGCTGTCCACGATCTCCACCACGGGCAGGTTGGAGAGCGTGATCCGGCGCTCCAGCCAAAGGCCGGGGTGGAAGACAGACGGGGTGGTGAGGACCGCGGTGGTGCGGTCGCCTCGGCGCTCGATGCGCGCCTCGCAGGGGTTCTCGAAGAACTCGTCCCAGGCGAACGGAAGGCCGAGCTGAGGTGGCGCCACCCCGGCCGCCTGCCACAGGTTGTGGACTTTGTCGCCGATGCTGCACCAGCCGCCCCGGCGGTTGACGAACACCTGCAGCGCGGCCGACTGCAAGATCACGTGGTCCTTCTCGACGTGCCCGATGACCTCCCCGGGCCGGCCGAAGTGCAGGTAGAGGTCGCCCACCTTCGGCCGCCAGGTCCTGCCCTTGGCCGTCACCTCGCACTCGGCTTTCAGCGGCGCCACCCCCGACTCGGTGGCCGTCAGGGTCACCGGCATCTCAGCCGATCCCTTGCCTGGCAGGTCGAGGGTCTGGCTGGCGGGCTCGATCTTGATCCCCCCGGCCCCCCGCAAGCGCACCTTCGCCTTCACCGGACCATCCAGGCCGCTCCACCCCTGCACTAGCACCCTCTCCGGCCGGCCCGGCCGGAGCAGGTGGCCCACCCCGTCCAGGCCGAAGCTGACCGCTTGCTTGGCCTCAAAGCCGGCCTCCAGCCTGATCGGGGTTCCGTCCAAGATGATGTCAGTGCGGACGATGGGGGCCCGAGGCTCCCGCTCTTTCTCCCGGATCTCGGGGTCAACCTCGAACTGGGCTGACAGCTCGGCGTGATCCTGGACCGTGAGGATCTGCTTGTGGTCCAGCTTGATGCCTTCGTCCGCCGAGGCCACCAGCGCGATCTCCACCGGGCGAGAGCCGTGATTCACGATCCGCCAGCGGATGCGCTGGGGCAGGCCCGCGACCAGCTTCTCATCCTCCAGCGAGCAGCCCACGAGGAACTGGCTGGTCTCGATCTCCAACAGCCCCCAGGACTGGCGGTCGTACACCATGCGGAGGCGATCGCCTGCCTCCTCCCACTCGTAGCGGTAGACCTTCACCTTGCCCCGCTTATGATCATCCGCGGTGAGAGAGAGATCGCGCTTCATCGTCCCATACCAGTCGTGCTTGCGGAAGAACTCCTGGGCCACCGGATGGCGGCGCGCGCCGGGGGTGAAGTTCTGCATCAGCACGCCCCAGGCGTGGTCGGGCGACCACATGAACCCGGATTTCTTATACAGTGGCACGGCCTTCAGATTGCCGGGCCAGGTGTGGAGGTCCACCCGAGCGATGCCCAACTCGTAGACGCGCTCGACCGCGCGCAGGAGCACGGCCTTGCCGAAGCCCTGGCCTTGGTAGTCGGGGTGCCCATTCAGGAAGGGGACGTAGGCGCGGTTGCGCTCGCCTGGCTTGGCGCTGACATCGCAGAAGGCGACGATCCGGTCCCCCACCTCGGCCACGAACGCGCCCAGTCGGCGCTGCTCGCGGAAGTAGGCCTGGGCCTCCTCGGGAGTCTGCGGGTCCCAGCCTCCGCCGGGCCAGCCCCGCCCGGACTCGTTCATGAAGCGGGCCAGCTTCGCCCCGTCACCTCGCCGCCAGTCAGTGACCAGATCTCGGGTCTTGATCCGCGCTGCCATGATGGTCTCTCCTTCGTTTCGAGCGTGGGCCCCGGCAGGCCCACCCGCGATCACAAAAAAGAAAACCGCGGGCAGTTCAGTCGCCCACGGCTCCGGTGATCATCTGCCAATCAAGGGGTGGGTCAGACGCGCCGCTCCCCGGAGGGTGGGCTCTTGCTATTGCGCGATGGCAATACTGTGCTCATGTGGGCCTGCTCCTGGGGATGCAGCACTGGGAAGCAGGAGGATGGTAACAGAAGGCCGGGGCGCCGTCAAGGGGAGCAAGTGCAACGTAGGCTCTGACGGCCGGGGTGCATCTCGGAGAGGCTCGTTAGCTTCCCACCAGCGTGTACCTCACCCACGCCTCCGTCTTCTCGCCAGGCGCGACGACAATGAGGCCCGCCATCTCGGCGAAGCCCTTTGGCTGGAGGTTCTGGGCGTCGGGGGCGCAGGTGAGGTTCTCCAGGCAGACGAAGGGACGGCCCTCGGGCGAGTAGCAGATCATGTGCTTCATGTTGGGTCCGGCCTCGATCTTCACCCTGATCCCTTCCCGCGGGAACGCCACCGCGGCCTCCGCCTCCGGCGGCCTGGGGTAGAACACATCATCAATGAATAGGTCGGCCAGGGAGCGGTAATCCCGCAGATCGTACGTGGTGCCGGCGACCGGGATCAGCTTGCCGGTGGGAAGCTGACTCACGTAATCATCGAGCTCCAGGCGATACTCGCAGGGCACCTTCACCAGCGCGTCGGCGCGGTCCGCCGGGATTTGCCAGAAGGGATGAATGCCGTAGCCGACGAGCGCGTTCGCCTGGCCCCGGTTCTCATAGCTGAAGGTGACCTCCAGCCCCCGCGGGATCAGATGGTAGCGAACGGCGACGCGGCCCGGGAAAGGGAAGCCTCCGTAGACCGGATGCCTGTCATCGAAGTCAAGCGTGGCGATCAGCTCGCGATCTGACTTCTGGATCGCGAACTCCTCATCCCGGATGAGCCCGTGGATGTGGATGGTCTCTCCCCGCTTGCGCTGGATGATCTCCCGGCCCTCGAAGGTGTAGCGGGACTGGCCGAGCCGGCAGGGGGAGGGGAACATGTGGAAGCAGCCGGTCATGTGGGGCTCGGCGGCGAGCAGGCGATCGGGGTCCCAGTGGATGAACTCGCGGCCGTCTACCTGGAATGAGATCAGGTTGGCGCCGAGCCGGGGCAGCACCGCGATGCGGGTGGTGTGGCCCTCGAGCGTGGTGGCGAGGGTTTCAGGCTGGAAATCGGCTTGCGTGAAGCTCCTCATTTCAGTCTCCAAACGAACGGCCCCACCCCTGCCTGCGGCAGGAGTAGGCTACTGGGTGGTCCAGCCGCCGTCAATGTAAAGCGCGCTCCCCGTCACAAACGAGCTGGCCTCGGAGGCCAGGAAAAGCGCGGCGCCCTTCAGCTCCGGCGGTTCGCCGAGCCGGCCCAAGGGGATCTGGCGCAGGAACTCGCGCAGGTAGGCGGGGTCGCTGAGAATGGGGCGGTTGATCTCGGTGCGGAAGGGCCCGGGGGCCAGGCAGTTGACGGTCACGCCATGGGGGGCAAGGTCGAGGGCCAGCGCCCGGGTCATCCCCAGCAAGCCGCCCTTGGAGGAGCAATAGGAGACGCGTTGGGGCAGCCCCACGGTGGCCAGCATGGACGCCACGTTGATGATGCGGCCCCAGCGCTGGGCCTTGAGGTACTCGGCGGCGGCGCGGCTGCACCGCATGGCGCCGGTCAGATTGGTGTCTATCACCGTCTCCCAGCTCTCGTCCTTGAGGTCGCCGATCGCCTCCCGAATGTTCACCCCGGCGTTGTTCACGAGGATGTGGAGGCCCCCCAGTTCGCTGAGGGTATTGGCCACCGCCGCCTCCACTGATTTCTGGTCGCGCACGTCGAGCGCGAAGCCGATGCAGCGGCGGCCGGTCTGCTGCGCGAGTTCGGCAGCGGAGCTGGCGGCGCGGCTCGCCTCCCGGCTGGTGAGCGCGACCGAGGCCCCGGCCTCGGCGTAGGCCTCGGCGATTACTCGGCCCAGGCCGCGGGCGCCGCCGGTGACCAACGCCACTCGCCCGTCGAGGCGGAAGAGATCGAGCACAGGCATAGGATGCAGTTATCTCCCTTGGAATGCAGGTGATTCCGCTTCGACCCGTGCTAGTTGAGCCCCTGCCGCGGGCTGCGCGTCGCCCGGAGGACCGGGTGGCTAGGACTCGCCTGCGACGAGGCCGCCACGGCGGCCGGCATGCAAACGGCGACATGCCCGTCCTACAGAACAGGTGGCAGGGGCAAGTCGCCCGAGGCGACTGAAGCCCCTGCCCAACGAGTAGGTGCGAAGCCAGGGGATTACGCGCGTGAGACGAAGAGAAGGGCGCGGGGAGAGGTGGCGATGACATCGCGGGAGAGGCTACTGGCGGCTCTGCACGGCGAGCTGCCCGACCGGCTGCCCTGGGCGCCGGAGTTCAACATCAGGTTCTGCGAGCGGATCCTGCAGGAGCTGCCGGGCGGCCCCACCGCGCCCGAGGACATCTACATCGAGGCCTGCCGCCGGATCGGGGCAGAGTGCCTGTTTCGGGTGGACGCGGTAGAGGTGCGGTATCCGAATGTGGAGATCAAGGAGGAGCGCGAGGGCGACCTGATCGTGCGCAGCTACGAGACTCCACTCGGAACCATGACCGCCCGCTCGCGCATGATTGCCGACATCGGCACAGATATGGAGTTCGAGCACATGGTGCGCGCGCTGGGCGATGTGCGCAGCTATCGGTTCATGTACGATGACGCGGCCTACCGGCCGCGCTACGAGTTCGTGCAGTCTCAGATCGCGCGAATGGGTGAGGCGGGGATGATCTCCATCTTCGGGCCGCCCACTCCCCTGCTCGACCTGATTATGTTCCAGATCAGGCTGCCCACCATCTACTTCCTGCTGCACGATCACCCCCAGGAGATGGAGGCCCTGCTGGCGACCATGCACCGCCGCAATTGCGAGTATTACGAGCTCGCCGCGGCCGGGCCCGGGGAGATAGTGCGGTCATTCGAGGATACCTCCAGCACCCTGATCTCGCCGGGCCTCTACCGGCGATATTGCCTGAGGCAGCTCCAGGACTACCGCGACATCTGCCATGAGCACGGGAAGCTGTTCGTGCCGCATATGTGCGGGCTGCTCAAGGACCTGCTGCCGGAGCTGCGGGAGACCGGGCTGGACGGCATCGAGGCGATCACGCCGCCGCTCCTCGGAGATACACCCATCGGCCTGGCGCGGGAGCAGTTGGGGCCCGACATCACGCTCATCGGTGGCCTCGACCCTACAGAGTTCGTGAACGCCACGCCGGAGAAGACGCGGCGCATGATCCAGGATTTCGTGGGAGAGATCGGCGACGGCCGGCGGATGGTGCTGGGCCACGAGGAGATCCACATCAAGGCCAATTTCGAGAGCGTGCGGGTGATACCCGAGCTGCTGGAGGAGTATGCGCGGTTCTGACGGCGGGCATGCAGAGATGGCTAGGTCGCCAACGGCGACCGCCATGGCGGCCGGAGGCCTAGCCACATGCCCGCCCTACAGGGGGCGGGCGTTTCCAGGCGTAGGCAGACGATGGCAGGAACCACGGGATATGGAGGCCAATAGTTGCTCATCCCGGCCTGACGGGGAACGGATGGGAGAAGAGCGATGGCGGCACAGGATTTCGGGCTGATCGGGCTGGCGGTGATGGGCCAGAACTTGGTGCTGAATATCGAGGAGAAGGGCTTCTCGGTGGCGGTCTTCAATCGCACCGCGGCGCGCACGCAAGAGTTCATGGCCGGGGAGGCGAAGGGCAAGAACGTCGTCCCCACCTATTCCCTCGAGGAGTTCATGGCGGCCCTGAAGCGCCCCCGCAAGATCATGCTGATGGTGAAGGCGGGTGACCCGGTGGACGAGTTCATCGGGCACTTGCTCCCGCACCTAGAGCAGGGCGACCTGGTAATAGACGGGGGCAACTCCTTCTTCCAGGACACCATCCGCAGGAGCAAGCTGCTGGCCGAGAAGGGGATCCTGTTCATCGGCACTGGGGTCTCCGGCGGCGAGGAGGGGGCACGCCACGGCCCCAGCATCATGCCCGGAGGCCAGCGCGAGGCCTATGAGCTGGTGGCGCCGATCTTCACCAAGATCGCGGCCCAGGTGAATGGGGAGCCGTGCTGCGCCTACATCGGGCCGGATGGCGCGGGGCACTATGTGAAGATGGTGCACAATGGGATCGAGTACGGGGACATGCAGCTCATCTCCGAGGCCTACTACATTATGGCCAACGCGCTCGGGATGGGTGCGAAGGAGCTGCACCGGGTGTTCGGCAAGTGGGACCAGGGGCCGCTGAATTCCTACCTGATCGAGATCACCCGGGACATCTTCGCGCGCATTGATGAAGAGACCGGGCAGCCACTGGTGGAGATGATCCTGGACCAGGCCGGGCAGAAGGGCACGGGAAAATGGGCCTCGCAGAACGCGCTCGATCTGGGGGTGTCCGTGCCGACCATCACGGAGGCCGTATTCGCCCGCTGCATCTCGGCGATCAAGGCGGAGCGGGCGGCCGCCGCCAAAGTCCTGACCGGGCCGGAGCCCAGGTACAAGAAGGGCAAGAACAGCTTCATCGAGGCCATCCGGCAGGCGCTCTATGCCTCCAAGATCTGCTCCTACGCGCAGGGGTTCGCGCTGATGCGGGAGGCGGGCAAGGAGTACGGCTGGAAGCTGAACTTCGGGGAGCTGGCGAAGATCTGGCGGGGCGGCTGTATCATCCGCGCCCAGTTCCTGCACCGCATCACGGAGGCCTATCAGCGCGACCCGGAGCTGGCAAACCTGATGCTGGACCCGTTCTTCAAGGAGGTGCTGGAGAGCAGCCAGGAGCAGTGGCGGCACGTGGTCGCTACCGCCAGCACGTTGGGGCTTCCCATCCCCGCGTTCAGCACGGCGCTGGCCTACTACGATTCCTATCGCCGCGAGCGGCTGCCGGCGAACCTGATCCAGGCGCAGCGGGATTACTTCGGCGCGCACACCTACCAGCGAGTGGACAAGCCGGGCACGTTCCACACGGAGTGGACGAAGGCCTGAACGGCGGGCATGCCCTTCGGCTCCGCCCGGTATGAACGGGCCTGGGAGGGGTAAACGCCGATATGCGCGCCCTACGGACCAACGTTCATGAGCGCAGACCAGGCGCATATCTTCCCGCTCAAGAGAGCGACCATGACCAATACCGTCGAGAATTTCCTGTACCGCAATCCGCAGTTCTACGAGATCGTCTATCCGGAGCCGGATGCCCAAACGCCGCGGATGTGTCGGCGGATGTTCGAGCGCTTCTTGCCGCAGCCGCCGCGCTCGATTCTGGACATCGGCTGCGGCACAGCGCGGGACCTGGATGTGCTGTCCGGGACCTGTGCGGACTGCTGGGGCGTGGACTACCTGCAGACAATGATCGAGTATGCCCGGGCGCAGCGCCCGCACCTGACTTTGCGGGTGGGCGACATGCGCAGCGTGCGGCTGGGACGCACGTTCGATGCGATCCTATGCATGGGGTCGGCCTTCACGTATGCGTTGACTGATGCCGACATCGAGGATACGCTCGAGACATTCGCCGCCCACGCGCATCCGGGCACGCTGCTCATCCTTGATCTCAACAACGCTGCCGGTTACCTCGCGGATGGGTGCTTCGCGCCCACGATCGAATTCCGTGTCCAAGCGTCCGGGTTTAGCGCGGTGGCGTACGCGACAAACACCCTTGATCGCCGCCGGCAGCGACTTACCCGTCGGCGGAAGTGGACGATTGAAGGCCGGGATGAGGTGAACGACTACTGCGAATACCGGTTATTCTTCCCTGCCGAGTTGGAGCATCTGCTTTGTGCGAAGCATTTCCAGATCAGAGGCATGTTCGACAACATGGAACTCAAGGAGACCGATCTCGCCGGCCCTCGGCTGTACGTTGCCGCGAGCCTGATGCCAGGCGGGAGAATGTGACATCGGCCCGTGGGGCAGACGCGTGCTCGCCCTGAGCGCAGTCGAAGGGCCTCCTGCCGGAGTCTTGCGGCGGGGATGCCCTTGGCATGCCCGCCCTACAGAACGGTAACCGGCCGGCGGGTAGATCGCGGTCCTGGAGTCTGGTGAATGGATGTGCTGAAGGAGATTAAAGGGCTCGGGCACGAGCACCGGCTAATGGTGGACACGGAGATTGACCGCACTCTCCGGCGGGCGCTGGAGGGGCTCTACCTCACCGGCCGGCGGGTGCTGGTGATCATCCCGGACCACACCCGCACCGCGCCCATCGGGCGCGTCTTCCGGGTGATCTATGAGGTGATGGCCGAGCGCGTGAGGAAGCTCGACTATCTGATCGCGCTGGGCACCCATCCGCCGCTGCCCCAGGAGATGATCTACCGGCGGGTGGGGATCACGCCCGACGAGCACCAGAAGCAGTTTCGGAAGGTGGAGTTCTTCAACCATCAGTGGAAGGACCCGCAGGCGCTGGTGGAAATCGGGCGGCTGACCAAGGGCGAGGTGGGCGAGATCACCGAGGGCCGCTTCGAGCTGGAGGTGGGGATCACGATCAACCGCATGGCCTTGGACTACGACCTGCTGCTGATCGTGGGGCCGGTGTTCCCGCACGAGGTGGTGGGCTTTTCCGGCGGCAACAAGTATCTCGTCCCCGGTATCGCGGGCCAGCACATCATTGACTTCTTCCACTGGCTGGGGGCGGTGATCACCAACCCGGTGATCAACGGGAGGAAATGGACGCCGGTGCGGACCGTGGTGGACCGGGCGGCGGCGATGGTGAAGACGCAGAAGCACTGCATCGCACTGGTAATGAGGGAAGAGGGGCTGGCCGGGATCTACTTCGGGACCCCGGAGGAGGCCTGGTCCCAGGCGGCCGACCTCTCGCGCAAGGTGCACATCGTCTACCAGGACCGGCCCTTCCACACCGTGCTCTCCCAGGCGCCGGAGATGTACGATGACCTGTGGACCGCGGGCAAGTGCATGTATAAGCTGGAGCCGGTGGTGGCCGACGGCGGGACGCTGATCATCTATGCGCCGCACGTGAAGGAAGTCTCGGTGACGCACGGCCATATCATCCAGGAAGTCGGCTACCACACCAGAGATTACTTCCTCAAGCAATGGGACAAGTTCAGTCATTACCCCTGGGGGGTGCTGGCCCACTGCACCCATGTCAAGGGCATCGGCAGCTACGAGGACGGGGTGGAGAAGCCGCGGGTGAACGTGGTGCTGGCCACCGGCATCCGCCAGGAGATCTGCGAGCACATGAACCTGGGGTACATGAACCCGCGCACCATCCGGCCGGAGGACTACGCCAACCGGGAGGGCGAGGGCGTCCTCTATGTGCCCAAGGCCGGGGAGACATTGTACCGGCTGAAGAACGCTCCGCCGGAGCTGGGCGGGCGCAGTTGAAGCAGGCAGAGGGGGCCGTTCTGTAGGGCGGGCATAGCCATGCCCGCCGGGGCAGGTCCGCGACCTGCCCTACGGGATACCATTCCGGAAAAGTGAGGAATGCCCTTGACGCTACCGGCTTTGCTCAAAGCTGCTCAGGTCACTCCATTGCTCACGGATCCACAGCTCCCGCGCGAGCTGAGCGCGGCGACGAACTGGGAGGCCTATCCCAACTCGATCGTCGCGGCCGCCGGTGTGGTCTATTTCCTGGGCCGGCGGGGGCGAGACAAGCGGGTGTGCCTGCTGTGGGAAGAGGGTGCCTCGCCGGCCGCGGTGCCGGATTTCTGCGGAGAAGTAGGAGAGTCCCTCAGCGGGCCCCCGGCTGGCCTGCGTCTCCGTCTGCTCGCCGGCCGCCTCGACCATCAGAACGCGGAGGCGCTGCGCAAGCATCTGCCGTTTACCGCGCCTGAGTTGTTTGGGGTGCAGGCCGCGATCGGGACGGGAGATCGCCTGGGACTGGCGACGCAGGCCCATGTGCGCGCGGTGCGCGGCAGCGGGCTGCGGCCGTTCTTCGCACAGCAGTCCATCCGGGAGATGACACGGACGGGCCGGACGCCGGAGGAGGTGATGGACACCGCCACCTTCGGCGTGTTCCAGGAGGGATGGCGGGAGGGGTTCGGCGCGGACGCGGATCACCTGAAGGAGACGAAGGACATCGACGCCTGCGTGGCTGCGGGCTTCACCATGTTCACCATTGACCCCGGCGACCACGTGGATGACGGGGCCGAGACAGATGATGTCGAGGTTCTGCGGCGGAAGTTCCAGGCGCTTCCCTGGTCCGAGCTGGAGGCCACGCCAGGTCTGCTGGGCCGCACCTTCGCGGACGCGGTGGAGCTGCCGGACGGCTCGGTGGTGAGGTTCGACGAGTGGACGCTGCTGCGGGCGGCAGTCAAGTACGGGCGGGCGCTGGCCCACACCGCGATGATGTATCGGCACCTGGCGGACAAGATGAGCGGGCGGCCCTTCGAGCTGGAGATGTCGGTGGACGAGACCGCTACCCCCACCTCGGTCGCCGAGCATGTGTTCGTGGCGCGGGAGCTGAAGCGGCTCGGGGTGAAGTGGGTGAGCCTGGCGCCGCGGTTTGTGGGGGAGTTCGAGAAGGGTGTGGACTACATCGGGGACCTGGGTGAGTTCGAGCGCAGCTTCGCCGGGCACGTAGCGGTCGCCCAGCATTTCGGGCCCTACAAGATCAGCATTCACTCGGGCAGCGACAAGTTCTCTATCTACCCCATCGCCGCGCGCCTGGCCGGGAACCTGGTGCACCTGAAGACCGCGGGCACCAGCTACCTGGAGGCCTTGCGGGCGATCGCCAAGATTGATCCGAGGCTGTTCCGCGAGATCTTCGGGTTCGCGATCGAGCGTTATCCCACCGACCGCGCTTCCTACCACGTCTCGGCCGACCTGACGAAGGTACCGGCGCCGGAGAGCGTGAAGGACGCGGAGCTGGCGGAGGTGCTCGACCAGTTCGACGCGCGCGAGGTGCTGCACGTGACGTTCGGATCGGTGCTAACGGCGCGGGCAGATGGAGGGCCGCGCTTCCGCGATCGTCTGATGAAGGCGCTGGAGGAGAATGAGGAGGTCCATTACGAGACGGTCCGCGCGCATATCGAGCGCCACGTGAGGCCGTTTGCGCGCTAACGTGGGGGCGTGATTCATCACGCCCAGGGCGCGATGAACTGCGCCCCGGCGAAGCCGCCAGGCGGGGTCAGGAGACCCCGCCCTACAGAACCGAGGAGAGAGGCAATATGACTGACCCGCAGGCCCCCTTGAGGAAGTTCAAGCCAAAGCGCGATTTCCTGGTGGGGATAGACTCGGATGGCTGCGCCTTCGACACCATGGAGATCAAGCACAAGGAATGCTTCATCCCCAATATCATCAAGCATTGGGATCTGCAGGCGGTGTCGAAGTACGCCCGGGAGGCGGGCGAGTTCGTGAATCTCTACTCGAAGTGGCGCGGGATCAACCGCTGGCCGGCCTTGCTGATGGTGTTCGACCTGCTGGCCGAGCGGCCGGAGGTGCAGCGCCGCGGGGTGAAGACGCCGGAGGTGTTATCCTTGCGGGAATGGGTGAAGACGGAGAAGGCGCTGGCGAATCCGGCCCTGAAGGTGGCAGCCGAGAAGACCGGCGATCCCATACTCAGGAAGGCGCTCGCCTGGAGCGAGGCGGTGAATGCCAGCATCGCGGACATGGTGCACGACGTGCCGCCATTCCCATTCGTATGCGAGACCCTGCAGGCGCTGGAGCCGAAGGCGGATGTGATCGTGGTGTCGGCCACACCGGGGGAGGCCTTGCGGCGGGAGTGGGCAGAGCACGACATCGCCAGGTACTGCGCCATCATCGCGGGCCAGGAGATGGGCAGCAAGAAGGATCACCTGGAGCTGGCAGCCGGAGAGAAGTACCCGAAGGATAACGTGCTGATGATCGGCGATGCGCCCGGTGACCTGAGCGCGGCCCGCGCCAATGGCGCGCTCTTCTTCCCCATCGAGCCGGGGCAAGAGGAGAAGTCGTGGCAGCGGTTCTACGAGGAGGGGATGGCGCGCTTCTTCGCCGGCACCTACGCCGGAGAGTATGAGGCAAACCTGATCCGGGAATTCGAGGCCCTGCTGCCAGATCGGCCGCCGTGGAGGCGGTAGGCTCGATCCACCGGAGAGGGGGAACACAGGATGGCGGCCGAGCGATCAGTCTTTCTGGTCTTTCGGGATTTTCAATCCCGAAAGCTTTGCGTGCCCGGGACCACCGTTTCGGGATTGGAAATCCCGAAACACCGGCAAGGGTGAACTCCGACAGGCGCGCTCTACAAGCCTCGCGGTTGGGCAGGGCCCGCGGCCTGCTGCAAGGATGCGAGCTGGGCGCGGGAGCCCATGGCGATCACCTGATCGCCTGAGCTGAGGGTGGTGTCCGGTCGCGGGTTGGTGCGGAACTGCCCCCGCGCGTCCACGATGGCCAGGATCATCGCTCCGCCCTCGTGAGTGAGCCCGGAGGCGGAGAGGGCCTTGCCGATGGCGGGGGAATCGGGCGCGATGGGGATGGAGCCGATTTCCACATCCAGGTCTTGGCGGTGGAGCACCTGCTCCAGGAAGTCCGTCACTCCCGGCTCGGCCGCGGCCGCGGCGAGGGCGCGCCCGCCGATCACATAGGGAGAGGCGACGCGATTGGCGCCCGCCCGCACCAGCTTGTCCACAGTCGCCTCCTGGCCGGCGCGGGCGACGATGTAGAGGTTGGGGTTGAGCAGCCGGGCGCTGAGCACGACAAACAGGTTGTCCTCATCCGTGCCCACGGCCGCGATCAAGCCGCGGGCGCGCTCGATTCCTGCCGCCCGCAGGTGCTCGTCCTGCGTGGCGTTGCCCTCCACGAACGGCAGATCTCCCGCGCGCAGCAGGTCCAGCGCGGCCGGGTCCTGCTCGATCACGGCCGCCACCAGGCCCCGCCGGCGGAGCTGATCCACGGCCTCCCGGCCCATGCGGCCATAGCCGCATACGATGTAGTGATTGCGCATCTCTCGCAAGGTTCGCGACCTCCGTCTGCGCTGCACTTCCGCGCTGAGCTGCTGACCCACCAACAGGCTGGCTGCGCTGCGGAGAGCAAAGGCCGCCACCGCGATGCCGGTGATGGCGAAGCCGGTGGTGAAGGCCCGCCCCAACTGGCTGAGCGGATGCACCTCCATGAAGCCGATGGTGGTGATGGTGAGCACCGCCATGTAGATGGCATCAACGGTGGTCCAGGCCGTGCCGCTTCGCCGGCTCTCCACGTTGACGTAGAAAGCGGCGGCGGCGATCACCAGGGACAGCAGCAGGCACACCGCGACCCAGAACTGGCGGGCCGAGCGGCTCAGGTCCTCCAGCGGGATCAGCCTGGTGCGCCATCCGTTGAGCTTGCCGGACACGTTCCCCTCGCTCACACTGGCAGCGGCCGGCATGGGCATGCCCGCCCTACAGCAGCGGCCGCAGGTCCACGCGGCGGCCCTGTTCCGCGCTCAGGTAGGCCGCATACAAGAGTATCGTCACATCCCGGGCCAACATGAAGCCCGAGATGGGCTCTCTTCCCTCGCTGATCGCGCCCACGAAGTCGGCGATCTCCTGCAGGTACCCCTGGTTCCAGTGCTCATCCGGGGAGGGGAAGGTCCAGCCGCCCTTGGTCTCGATCTTCTCGCTGATGTACTCCTCCCCAAGGATCTCGGGCGCGGGCGCATAGGCGACGCAGGCGTCGTTGGGGTTCATGTTGGCGCGGAGGCGGGCGTTGGAGAGGTAGGCCTCCAGGTAGTTGTGCACCCCACCGAGAGTAGTGTCGCCGGCTTTCACCTCGGCCACCGAGCCATCCTCGAAAGTGAGCACCATGAGGCCCCAGTCCTCCACGTCCTGCCAGTCGTCCTTCAGGTAGTGGGTCGGCTCTTGCTTGAAGGCCTCGATGAAAGTGAGATTGCCGACCTCGCAGATGACGGAGGCGGGGCGGATGGGCCGGCCGAACTTGCGCTCGCCCTCCCACTGCTTGAGCTGAAGCACGGCCCCCAGGGGATGGGCGCCCTTCAGCACCAGCGAGCCGCCGCCGGACGTGCGCCAGCGCTTGGCATAAATGGAGCCCGAGCCGGAGTGCGACTCCTCGGCCTCGATGCGCAGGATGGTCCCCCCGGCGGCATCGGCGAGGCGGCGCAGCTTCACAAAGGCCGGCGCGTAGACCCAGTTCTCGGCATAGCAGAAGCGGACGCCGGCAGCCCGGATGGCGGCGCCGATAGCCTCACAATCCGCGAGCACCTGATCCAGCATGTGCTGCCTGGAGGTGGTGCTGCCGATCAGGTCGTCCGTCAAGGCAGGCTGCGCACCTGCGGCGGCATGGGCAGGTCGCGGACCTGCCCTACGGGATTGGGGCTCGCCGAAGTACCCGGTGAGGTGTTTCTCGCAGATGATATGCTTGCCCGCGTGCGCGGCCTGGATGATGAACTCGGTGTGGAGGTGATTGGGGATGGAGAGGTCAACCGCGTCCAGCTCGACCGAGGCCAGCATCTGGTCCATGCTGGCGAAGGCCTGCGGGATGCCGTGCCTGGCGGCGAAGGCAGCGGCGCGCTCCTGGCTCCGGCCGCAGACGCCAACGACCCGGCAGCGATCCGGGCCCAGGCTCTGGTAGCCAGGCAGGTGCAGGTCGGCGGCGAAGCCGTACCCGACGAGACCGATGCGAAGCGTTGGCATCGCGCCTCCACTGGGCAGGAGGCAAGTCGCCAGAGGCGACTGAACCTCCTGCCCAACGGTAGGGCAGGTCCGCGACCTGCCCCGGCGGGCATGCCTTGCATGCCCGCCCTACAAGAGCGGCCGCAGGTCTACCCGGCGGCCTTCTTCGGCGCTGACGTAGGCCGCGTACAAGACGATGCTGACATCGCGCGCCAGCCTGGCGCCGGAGACGGGCTGGCGGTTCTCGGCTACAGCGGCGACGAAATCCGCGATCTCCTGCGGGTAGCCCTGATTCCAATCCTCGTCCGGGGAAGGCTGAGTCCAGCCGCCCTTGGTCTCGATTTTCTCCACGATGTACTCGTCGCCGAAGATGTGGGGCGCGGGCGCGTAGGCGACGCAGGCATCGGTGGGGTTGATGTTGGCGCGCAGGCGAGCGTTGGAGAGGTAGGCCTCGAGGTAGTTGTGGACGCCGCCCAGGGTGGTATCGCCGGCCTTCACCTCTGCCACCGAGCCATCATCGAACTTGACCACGATGATGCCCCAATCCTCCACATCCCGCCACCCGGTGCGCAGGTACTGCTCCTTCTCCTGTTGGAAGGCGGGAATCCAGGTGAGGTGGCCCACCTCGCAGAAGACCGAGGCCGGGCGGATGGGCCGGCCGAACTTGGCCTCTCCCTCCCAGTGCTTCAGCTGCAGCGCCGCGCCCAATGGGTGAGAGCCCTTCACCATCAGCGACCCGCCGCCGGAGGTGCGCCACTGCTTGGCGTAGTCCGCATGCGAGCCGGAGTGCGACTCCTCGGCCTCGATGCGGAGGATGGTCCCGCCCGCGGCCTGGGCGAGGCGCCAGAGCTTGAGGTAGGAGGGCGCGTAGACCCAATTCTCGGCGTACCCGAACCTGATCCCGGAGGCTTTGAGCGCCGCCATCACTTGGTCGCAGCGGGCGATGGTGTGATCCAGCATCTGCTGGCGGGAGACCGTTTTCCCAATCAGCTCGTCCTTGGGACGGCCCTCGCCGAAGTAGCCGGTGAGCGGCTTTTCGCAGAACACGTGCTTTCCGGCCTGGGCGGCCTCGATGATGAAGGGGGCGTGGAGGTAGTTGGGCACGGCCAGGTCAACCGCGTCCACGTCGGGCCTGGCCAGCATCTCAGAGAAGCTCTCGCAAACCGAGGGGATGGCGTGCTTGGCCGCGAAGGTCTCGGCCTCAGACCTGGGGACGCCGCACACCGCGACCACCTGGCAGCGCTCAGGGGCCAACTGCTTATAGCCGTGGATATGCAGGTTGGCGGAGAACCCGCAGCCTGCCATACCGATGCGGACTGGTGGCATTAGCGCCAGACCTCCGTGGGGACAGGTTGCGGACCTGCCCTACTTGTAGACCTCGGGATTCACGCAGTACTGCGGGCGGCGGCCCTCGAACACAGCGATGATGGCGTCCACCACGCCATTGCCCATAGCCAGCAGCGCGCCGGGGGTATTGGAGGAGTTGTGGGGCATGGTCACGGCGCACCCGCACTTCAGCAGGCGGCTCTGGGTGGGAGGCTCGGCGGCGTAGACGTCCAGACCCGCGCCGAAGATCCGGCCGGCCTCAAGGGCATCGGCCAGCGCCTCCTCGTCCACGATGGCGCCGCGGGCGGTGTTCACCAGAACGCCGGTCGGCTTCATCAGCGCGATGCGCTCGGCATTGATGCACTTGCGGGTTCCGTCGTTGAGCGGCATGTGAACGGAGACGAAATCGGCCTCCTTCATCACGTGCTCGATGGAGACGGCGCGCTCGACCACGAACTGGGCGGCGAACTCCTTATCGAAGAGAGGATCGTAGGCGAGAATTCGCATGTCGAAGCCGCGGCCCCGGCGGGCCACGCCCTTGCCGATCCGGCCCAGCCCCAGCAATCCGAGGGTGGCACCGCAGACGTCAACGCCGTAGGTGTTGGTCCATTGGCCGGCCTTGGTGGTGCGATCGCCCTCCGGGATCTTCCGCGCCACCGCCAGCATCAGGGCGAAGGCCATGTCGGCGACGGCTTCGGCATTGGCTCCCGGCAGATTGGCGACCACGATCCCGCGGCGGGTGCACTCGGCCACATCCACGCAGTCCATGCCCGCGCCGTGGCGGGCCAGCACCTTCAGCCGCTCAGCGTCGTCGAAGGCGGGCGGGAAGAACTGATCCACGCCGGCCGCGATCCCGTCCACATCTCTCAGCACAGACCTCAGCTCGTCGGGGGTCATAGGACGCCCATAGGGGTTGTGCGCGACCTCATAGCCGGCGGCGATCAGCCGGTCCTCCGGCTCCCGGGTCACTTCGCTGAAGGAAGTGGCGGTGATCAGGACCTTCATCTGACGACTCCTAGCGACGGTCGGCGGCGATGCCTTCGGCATGGCCGCCCCACAGAACGGCGATGCCGGCGGGCATGGGCATGCCTGCCCTACAAGGTGCCGTCGAGCTGGGCCATCTCGATGTTCTGGTTGGGACAGCGGCGGAAACACATTCCACAGGCGACACACTTCTCCTCGTCTATGTGGAAGGCATCGCTGCCGCGGCGCTCGATGGCGAAGGAGGAGCAGATGCGGAAGCAGAGGGCGCACCCCTCGCCACAGCCGCAGACCAGGCAGCGGCTCGCCTCGGCCACGGCTTCCTCCTCGGTGAGCGCCGGGGTGTAAGGCGCGAAGTCCAATCGGCGCTGGGCCGCGGGGCGCAGAGGTAGCGCGACCCGATCCTGAATCTGGAGCCCGTGCTGCCGCGCCAGCACCTGCTGCTTGGAGACCTCGGCGAGGATGGGATCATAGCTGAGGAAGGGCTCGCCGCCGGAGAGGAAGCGGTCAATGGAAACCGCAGCGCGGCGGCCGGAGGCGACGGCGGCGATCACGGTATCGGGGCCGGTGGCGGCGTCGCCGCCGACGAAGAGACCCTCAATGGTAGTGGCTCCGGTGTCGAGATCGCAAGCCAAGCTGCCGTCGGCATTCACGGTCAGGCCCTCAACCGCGGTGGCGACCTGCTGGCC
Source organism: uncultured Armatimonadota bacterium (assembly GCA_963716175.1). Lineage (GTDB taxonomy): Bacteria > Armatimonadota > Hebobacteria > Hebobacterales > Hebobacteraceae > MFD04408-11. The sequence continues at coordinate 1,227,490 of OY970296.1, forward strand.
CAGGGCGTTGATCACCATATCGCAGGGGAGAGAGAACTCGGTCTGCTCGACTGGATCGGGCCGGCGGCGGCCGGAGGCATCGGGCTCGCCCAGGGTGTGAATGCGCATGGTGAGGCCGGTGACGCGGTTGCGCTTCTTGAGCACGGCCAGCGGGGCCACCAGGTAGATCACGCGCACCCCTTCCGCTTCCGCCTCCCCCACCTCCTCGGGCACGGCCGGCATCTCGTCCCGGGTGCGCCGGTAGCAGAGGAAGACCTCTTTGGCGCCCAGGCGGAGCGCGGTGCGGGCGGCGTCCACGGCGGTAAAGCCACCGCCAATCACGGCCACGCGTTCGCCGACATTGACCTTGCGGCCACGACGGAGGTTGGTCAGGAAGTCAACCGCCGAGACCACGCCGCGGGCGTCCTCGCCAGGGACCTGGAGGCGAAGACCCGACCAGGCCCCGATCCCCAGGAAGATGGCGTCATAGCCATCTGCTCGCAGGCTGGAGAGAGTGAAGTCTTTCCCCAGGCGCCGGTGGCACCTGATCTTCACCCCGAGCGACTGGAGCGCGCCGATCTCGGCCTCGAGCACGGCCTCTGGCAGCCGGAAGCTGGGGATGCCATAGCGCATCATGCCGCCCGGCCTGCGCTCGGCGTCGAACACCGTGACCTGGTGGCCAGCGCGCGCCAGGTCCCAGGCGCAGGCGATCCCCGCCGGGCCGGAGCCGACCACGGCGACTCTCTTCCCACTCTTCGGCAGCCGGTCCACCTCGGGCCGCCAGCCCTGGGCGACCGCGTATTCGAGCACGAACCGCTTGAGATCGCGAATGCGGATGGGCTCATCTACATCGCCCCGGGTGCAGGCGGTCTCGCATGGGTGCGAGCAGATGTAGCCGCAGACAGATTGCAGAGGATCGCGGGAGGTGATGAGGCGATAGGCTTCCTCGAAGTCGCGCTCGGCCACCTTCTGGACATAGCCCTGCGCGGGGACCTGGTTGGGGCAGGCGAACTTGCAGGGAGCGGAGAGATAAGGCTGCTTGATGCGGCCGTGGCCGGGGTAGAGCGTCAGCTTGTCGGCCGCCGTCACTTCCGACACCAGCAGGTCGCGCATCGCCCCCCAGGTCTCGAACCCCATCTTGTCCAGGTAGCGCAGCACGCCGTCGGTGATATCGCGCACGATCCCATAACCGTGCGCCAGCACCGCGGTGCAGATACCCACCAGGTCGGCGCCGAAGAAGGCCATCTCCACCGCGTCCTGCCAGGTTTCGACTCCGCCGGTGGCGATGGCCGCCACCTGGGGGCCGTTGCGCTTGCGAATCTCGAAGATATCGCGGAGGGCGAGAGGCTTGGCCCAGGGCCCGGACATGCAACTCAGGGAAACCTGCTCCTGGAGGTGGTAGACCGCTTTCCTCGGGTTCCAGATATCTATGGGCGGGATGGCGAGCCGATTCGCATTGGAGCCGACGGCCACCGCGCCGGCCTGGTAGGCGGCCTGGGCCACGTCGGCCAGCCGTCCCCCTCCGGGCTGAGCTTGACGAACACCGGGATGGAGACCGCGGCCACGGTGGCGCGGACGATCTCGCCAACGGCCTGGGGATCCATGCCCAGAGAGGCGCCGCTGACGGGCCCGCCCTCGTGCAGCTCACCCGTGAGCGCCAGGTTGAAGGACATGTTGGGGCAGCCCAGGTTCACTTCGAGCACGTGGCATCCCGCCTGCTCGAACACCCGCGCCATGTTCACCCACCCCTCCACCCCCTTGTCCCCGGAGTAGCTGTAGTTGGCCAGGATGACGAAGTCCTTGTCCACCCGGGGCCGAGCGGCCTGCACCAGCTCCACCGCCTGGTCCAGGTTGAGGCGTTTCTCGGCGGTGAACGCGAGGAAGCCCTGGGGCTCGAAGTAGCCATACCGGGGCTCGCGGTTGATGTACGGAGGGGGATCGAACGTGAGCTTGATGGAGGCGCCCGACCAGCCCAGCTCGCAGCCCCGGGCGAGTTGGTCGGCGGAGTGAGTGGTGGGCCCGGAGGCGAGGAAGAACGGGTTCTTGAAGGTGACACCGGCGATGGTCACCGCCAGCCGGGGATCGGCAGTCCTCTCGGTCATGATGCGGTTGGCACTCCCTGGTGGTGCTGGTCCTGCTGAGCGAAGAAGCCCCGCGCGGGGTGCGCTGTCGCGCGGCGCCGATGCCCTATCATAGCATTTCGGGCGAAGCGGTCGCTAGCCCTCGCGACGATATCTCCTGTGGGGCGCGAGCTGGCAGGTGTGGGCGCCTGGCCGGCTAATATGCGTGGCCGGCTCGGCTATCACATGCCAGGAGGGCGACCGTGGAGATAGGTCTGCTGACAGCGCCGTTTGGCAGTAAGTCGTTGCAGTGGATAGCAGGTTTCGCCAGGGCGAATGGGTTCCAGGCCCTGGAGGTGGTGGCCGGGCCGGGAAGCAAGCACCTTGACACCAATGGCATGACCGCGGCCCGCGCCGGCCAGATCAAGCGGCTGATGGCCGACAGCGGTCTGCGCCTCTCCAGCCTGGCCTACTACGAGAACCTGCTGACGCCGGACAAGGGGGAGCGGGCGAGGGCGGTGCAGGGGATGCGGTCGGTGATCCAGGCCGCCGCCGCCCTGGGGGTGGAGGTGGTGTGCACGCTGGCCGGGATGCCGGTGCCCGGCAAGGACCGCACGCACACCATCGCCGAGGACTTCCCCGGTGTGTTCCGGCCGCTGGTGAAGCTGGCCGCGCAGAAAGGCATCAGGCTCGCCTTCGAGAACTACTTCGCCACCAATATCCGCAATCTGGCGGACTGGCAGCAGGTGTTCGAGGTGATCCCGGAGGCGAACCTGGGGCTGAACTTCGATCCGTCGCACTTGCTGTGGCAGGGCATTGACTACCTGGAGGCGGTGGATCGGTTTCGCGACCGGATCTTTCACACCCATGCCAAGGATGTGGAGATCAAGCAGCACCTGCTGCGCTGGGTGGGGAACCAGTCCGGCGGCTGGTGGCGCTACTGCATCCCGGGCTACGGCGAGGTGAACTGGGGAGTCTACATCGCGCGGCTGCGCGCGATCGGCTACAACGGCGTGCTGAGCATCGAGCACGAGGACGGCGCCTTCGGGGTGGAGGAGGGTTTCGTTAAGGGACAGCGCCATCTGGCGCGGTTTGTCTGAGGGACGGGGCCGGTCGGGCGTTGCGGAAAGGAGCGGCGATGAGCAGCTTGCAGATCAAGCCCGCGGGCGAGGGCTACGATGCCATTGCGCTGGGCGAAGTGATGATGCGCATTGATCCGGGCGATCTGCCCACCAGCCGGGCGCGCCACGCCCGCATCTGGCACGGCGGCGGCGAGACCAATGTGGCGGAGGGACTGAGCGCCTGCTTTGGCCTCAAGACCGCGGTGATCACCGCTCTGGTGGAGGATGGCATCGGCCGCAACATCGAGAACCAGTTCCGGGAGGCCGGGGTGGACACCTCGCACATCATCTGGTTCGCCACCAGCGGCAAGGGCAAGTTCACCACCGATGGTAAGGGCACGCTGCACAATGGCATCAACTTCACGTGGGCAGGCAAGGGGGTGCTCCCCTCAGTCACCGAGTACTACCGCGCCCATACCCCCATCCGCGAGCTGAAGCCGGGCGATGTGGGCTGGAAGGCGATCCTCGGGCGGGGAGTGCGGTGGTTCCACACCGGGGGCATCTATGCCCTGATCTCTCCCACCTCCTCCGCGCTGGCGCTAGAGGCGATGGAGGCAGCGGGCGCGCACGGCGCCTTTCGCTCTTTCGACCTGAACTACCGCTCCAAGGTGGAGCCGAACAAGGAGCGGGCGCGGGAGATCAACCGCAGCATCGTGCCCCACACCGACTTTCTGGTGGGCAATCAGAGCGACTTCCTCGATGCCCTGGGCTATGAGAGCAAGCAGGTGGCGACCACCGACCGTTTCGAGGTGTGGTTGGCGGCCTATCAGGAGATGCTGCGAAAGGTGGCCAAGGATTACCCCAACCTGAAGCTGATCGGCACCCAACTGCGCGCCGCGCTCACCGCGGACCGGATCAGCTGGGGCGCGGTGCTCTATGAAGTCGGCGCGGACAAGATGCACCAGGCGGCGGTGCGGGAGAACATCGAGATCGCCGACCGCACCGGAGGCGGGGATTCCTTCATGTCGGGGGTGGCGGCGGCCCTGCTGAAAGGACACGGACCCGAGGTGGCGGCGGAGTGGGGCGCGGCCCACGGCATCCTGGTGCAGGAGACCCCCGGCGACACTACGATGGTGACCCAGAAAGAGGTGGAGGCGGAGGTGGCGCGGGCTCGCAAGGGCGGTGGGGTGAGCGCGCTGCGCTAGCAGGCGGATGCGGCCAGGTGGATAGAGAGCAGTGGGGGGAGAAAGCGAGGGTGCATCGGTGCCAGAGGTGATCTATCTCAATGGCAGGTTCGTGGCTCCGGAGGAGGCCGTGATCTCGGTTGACGATCGCGGCTTTATCTTCGCGGACGCGGTGTACGAGGTGCTCCGCACCTACCAGGGCCGGGTGTGGGCGACGGAACGTCACCTCCGGCGTCTGCAGCACAGCCTGGAGGGCATTGATCTCCGAGGCGTGGACGTGGAGGAGATGCGCGGGGTGATGGAGGAGGCGAACCGGCGAAGCGAGTTCCCCAACGCCACGATCTACCTCCAGATCACGCGGGGGGCGGCGCCGCGGCGACATTCCTACACCCGCGATCTGATCCCCACCGTTCTGGTCACCGTTCGGGACCTCACCCCCATGCTGGCGGAGATCAACCACGAGGGTGCAACGGCAATCACCGCGCCTGACTTGCGGTGGCGGCGCTGTGACATCAAGTCCACCAACCTACTGCCCAACATCCTCGCCAGGAGGCGGGCTATGGAACAGGGCGCACACGAGGCGATCCTCGTGGATGCGGAGGGATATGTCACCGAGGCCGCCTCCATGGCCGTGTTCTGCGTGGAGAAAAGCTGCTTGCTCACCACCCCGCTCGGTCCGGAGATCTTGCCCAGCATCACCCGGCAGTTTGTGGTGGAGATCGCGCAAGAATGACGGCATCCCCTTGCGGGAGGAGCGCGTCGCGCTCGACCGCTTCCGTCGGGCCGAGGAGATGCTCGTCGCCAGCACCAGCCACGAGGCCTGCCCGGTCACGCGGCTGGATGGGCAACTGGTAGGCGACGGCAAAGCGGGCCCCATTGCGCGGCGGCTGAAGGCCGGGTTCAAGAAGAGGGTGGCGGCGGGGGATGACGCGCCGCGGGGGTAGGCAACGGCGGAATCCACAGATTCCGCAGACAGCGCAGATGACTATGGATGGGCAGGAGACGCGTGGCTAGGCCCTTCGGGCCGCCACCCCGGCCCGCCGCAGGCGGGCCTAGGGGCTCCTGCCCTACGAACCGCCGCAAGACCCCGTCCTGACCGAAAGAGGTGCTTGCCAAACGGCTGGCGAACGCCTGTTTTCGTGAGCGAGGGGACAGAGCAAACCAGCAAGCTCGTCGGTGATCTGATCTCGATCTGCGCCGCGCCGGCGGTGGTGTCGCTGAGCCAGGTGGAGGGGGTGCGGGATCGGCTGGCTGCGGGGGAGGGGGCGGAGGGGGAGCTCGCCTCCCTGCTGGGCGGCTATTCGTTGGGTGATCCAGAGACACGGGCCGCCTTCGAGGCGATGATCCGCTCCCTAGGCCGGCGCGAGGAGCGGGGGACGCGTTCCTGGTCTCAGGGGTCTACGGGTCGGGGAAGTCGCACCTGCTGGCGGCGCTCATGCTGCTGGCCGGACACCCGAAAGCAGCGTGGCCGGCCTTCCTCTCTTCTCATCCCGGATACGATCGCGCCGCGCCTCGTGCTTCGCAGCGAAGCGCTGCTTCGCAGAGTAGCATCGGGTTCGAGCGGCCGCGGCTGGTGGTGGCGATCCCCCTGGACAACTACCCCGCGCAGTCGCACCCGCTGGAGCACATCGTGCTCTCACAGATTGAGGCCGAGCTGGCGCGGCGACACGGGCTGCGGGTGGCGCTCACCGAGGAATCGCACCTCCTGGACCTGGTAGAGCACTATGTCATGCCGCAAGCGGGCGCGGGCCTGGATGAGGCGGCGGTCAGGACGACCGGAGAGGAGTGGCAGGTGCTGCGGGCACGGGCGCCCGAGAAGGCCGCGGAGGTGGCGCTGGAGTTCCTGAGCGAGTCAGGCTTCCCCCTGAACTGGCGGCGGTCGCGGGCGGAGGCGTGGGGGGTGCTGCGCGCGGCGCTGGAGAGCAATGGGATTGACGGGCCGGTGGTGCTGCTCGATGAGCTGGGCATGTTTCTGGCGGGCAAGGATCGCCGCGGCCTCAACGCGGACGCATCCTTCTTGCAGTACCTGGCGCAGCGGACCCCAGGGGAACGGTGCTGGCTGGTGTGCGTCACTCAGCGGGGGCTCGAGGAGGTGGGGGACATTGACCGGCGGACCCTCCGGCAGCTCCGGGATCGCTTCCGCCCCGGCTTCACCCTGGGCCTGGCCGATCTGGGCTGGGTGATGCAGCACCGCCTGATAGCGCGCCACAGACCGGATGCCTTCACGAACGCGATGCCAGAGCTGCACGCCAGCTACCGCGCGGAGGCAGAGCCGTTCTCGGTTGATGAGCTGGCGCGAGCCTACCCCCTGAACCCGCTCTGCCTGGAGGTCTTGCAGCGGGCGGCCGAGACCTGCCTCTCCCAGACCAGGAGCGCGGTGCGACTTCTGCAGGAAGCCGCGCGCGAGCAGGGATGGCTGGAACGGCCCGCTGAGCGGCTGATCACCCCAGACGTGGTCTTCGATCTGTTCCGGGAGGAGATGGCGCTGACCGGGGCCGGGCAAAGGCACCTGCACGCCTACGAAGTGGTGATGGCCAACTCCAGCCGGATTGCGCCCGGCCGGGAGCAAGCGTTTGGGATCGTGATGAAGGCGCTGTGCCTGCTGGGCCTGGCGGAGCTGAGGTGGTCGGTGGGGCAGCTTCGCGCCAGCCTGGTAGGCGACGAGGAGGCGGAGCTGTGGCGCAGGCGCGAGGCCCTGGGGGAGATGCTGAGCGCACTCTACCAGAGAGGGGCCTATGTGGAGCGGGTCCGAGGCCAGGATGAGGAAGACCACCAATACTACGTGGACGTTTCGTCAGATGCCTCGGAGCGAATCCGGCAGCGGCTGAACGAGCTGGTAAAGGAGCTGGCGGCAGGCGACTCACGGGTGTCGAGGGCGGCGCTGGAGGCGTGCCGGGAGGACTTGTTTCCGCTGGCCGGCCTGGCGGAGCCGCGCCGCCTCTCGGTGGAGTGGTGGCAGGCGCGGCGGCACGTGACCGCCGTCTGCCGGGACCTGTCGCAGCTGAGCGCGGCCGAACTGCAGAACCTCGTAGGGTCACTGGAAGCCCCGACCACGAAGGAGGACGGCTGGCTGTTCATCTCCCTGCCAGCAACCTCAAGCGCCCAGCAGGAGCACGCGTGGCAGGAGGCGGCCGGCCAAGTCACAGGCCGGTTCGCCTCCGGGCTGCTGGCCTGGCTCCCAAAGGAGCTGAGCGGGAGCGAGCAGGAGCAGCTGGTGGAGCACGCGGCCCTCTCCCGGATGGTATCCGACCCCACCGTGGCGCGGCCCCGAGATCGGGAGTTGCGGGCGAGGCTGCGGCAACGGTGGGAGGATTCCGAAGTCCAGGTAAGACGGACGCTGCAGCGGGCCTACTACGAAGGGAGAATCATAGAGGCGAGCGGAGCGACGATAGCGGGCAGCCAACGGCTGTCGGACCAGGAGGGGTGGGACCGGACGCTGGCGGAGGCGTTCGCAGGACCGTTCCGGAGGCTGTTCCCGCAGTTTCCGTCGCTGGCGCCGGAGCGGAGGCTGGCGGGAAGGGCGCAGACCAACCAGATCATTGACCAGTTCATCCGGCCCGGGGAAGTGACGCTGCCGCCGGCCTCGGCGCTGGAGGCGCACCTGATCGCTTATGCCAGGCCGCTGGGGCTGGCCGAAGGGGAGGACCGGCACTGGCGGCTGGCGCTGAACCACCGCCAACTGGTGCAGGCGGCGCTGGCGGCCACGCCGGCGGGCGGCGCGGGCGATGGGGTGGATCCGGACGCTGCCATCAGCTATGCTGAGCTGGCCGGCCGGCTGGCGAAGAGCGAGTGGGGAATCACCCCTGAGCAGAGCGAGCTCCTGGTGGCCGCGCTCATTCGTAGCGGCTACCTGGTTGGCTTGGATGCGTTCCTGCAGCCAGTGAGACTGGAGGCCATCGCGGCGCCGCTGGGAGAGAACCTGCCGTTCGTCATGCGGGGCGCGGCGCTGGAGGGGGAAACCGCCGAAGAGGTCCGACGCTTGTGGCTGGCAGCGAGTAGGCAGCAGGCAAGCTCCCTTCGGCTGGGCTCAGGGCAGGCCTGCCCAACAGACTGGGATCTGCCGACGCAGGAACGGGCCTGGGGTGAGATGCTGGCCTGGTCGGCGCGACTGATGGCCGGCAAGGAGGAGGGCAAGGCGGCGGTGGGCAGGGCGGCAGATGCCTTCGCACACGGGCGTGAGGAGTGGGCGTGGGCGGAGGAGGCGCAGGCCAGGGCGGAAGCGGTGGCGGGGTGCGTGGAGCCGGGGCTCACCTCCAGGCAGGGGTTAGTGAGGCTAGTGGCAGGGACAGAGCGCTTGCCAGAAGGGGTAGCGGCCAGCATGGAGGCGGTGAAGAAGTGGCGCGACTGCGCTTACTTTCTCCAGGAACAGTCCGCCGAGCTGGCGCGGCTCTACCGGCTGATCTGTGATGAGAAGGTGCAGTGTCCGCCGGGCTCATTGTTGGAGAAGGATAGGCAGGCCCTGGGGCGTGAGTTCAGCTCGTCGGCGCGCTTGGTCTCGGCCGCGGCGGAGCTGAAGTCCTCGGCGCAGCGCTGGTTGGAGGCGTACCGCCGGCATTACCTGGGGTGGCATGCCAGCAGCTATGCGGCGGGCCGGTACGAGGGGCTGGCCAAGGTGCGCGGCTCGGCGACGACGGAGGCGGCGCGGCGGCTGGCGAGAGCGGGCCTGAGCAGTGAGGAGTTGGCGGCGGTCGAGTCGGAGCTGGAGGGGGCCCTGAACCAACGCTGCCTGGCGGGCGATCCGCTGCCTCCGGATTGCGCGGTGTGCCCGCTCTGCGGGCTGAGGCTGGGGCAACAGGTGGCCCTGCCGGAGGGCGCGGCGCTGGCAGAACGCGTGGGGAAGGCGAAGACGGAGCAGCTCGCGGGCCTGCGCGGGCAGGAGGCTTTGCTGCGCCGGCGCCTCGCCGGGTGCGCCGATCAGCAGATAGTGACCGCGGTCGAGAGGTTGGTGAGCGATGTGAGCGAGCTGACCGCAGACGGCGTGTCCAGCCTGCTCTCTGAGCAGGTGATGGCGTGGCTGCGATCACAGCTCGGCCAGCCGAAGGCGAGCCGGCGGCAGTGGCGGGAGCTGGAGGACCGACTGCGGGGAAAGGAGATGCCGAAACGGGACGTGGTGCGGAGCGTGGAGGAGTGGCTGGGGCCGGGGGAGGAGGTAGTCGAGATCGAATAGGGCTGTCCGCAGACGGCGCAGATGGGCCCGGGCAGGAGGCAAGCTCCTGCCAAACGCAGGCAGGCCCGGGATAGTGGGTATACTCCGCGTGGTAGGCCGGAGTTGCTTGTGTTCCGCACCGAGCAGTGGGTATGACCACGACCGCAAGCCGCGAGGCGCCTGCGCCGCAGACTGTCGCAGCGACTGCTGCGCGGCCCGGGCCGCGGGAGCTTCCTCCTTTCCGGGCCGAAGCACCCGCGAAACGGGTGCTATCCTTGGACGCTTTCCGCGGGTTGGCCGTGTTCGGCATGCTGCTGGTGAACAACAAGGCGCTCGGTCCCTGGACGCCGGCGCAACTGACCCATGCCGGCTGGAATCAGGGGATCCATCTCGCTGATCTGGTGTACCCGTGGTTTCTGCTCATCGTGGGGGTGGCGATACCTTACTCGGAGGCGTCGGCCCGGGGGCGGGGGGTCTCGCGCTGGGGTTATGCCCTCAAGGTGGTGCGCCGCGCGGCGATACTGGTGCTGCTGGGCTGCCTGATCAACTCCAGCTATGCGCGCCATCCCATGTTCGATCTGGGGGTGCTGCAGTTGATCGGGTTCGCCTATCTGGCGGGGGCCTTGCTCTACGGCCTGCCGCTGGCCGGGCGACTGCTGGTGGCGGCCGAGCTGCTGGCGGCGCACTGGGTGCTGCTGCGCTTCCTGCCCGTGCCCGGGGCGGGCGTGGGGGCTCTCGGCCCGAGCCAGAATCCCATCGCTTACCTGAACCAGACCTACCTGGGGCAGTGGGAGCTGGAGAATGTGCCGGCGGTGCTGCCGACCGCGGCGCTGGTGGTGATCGGTACCGCGGTCGGGGATGGCCTGCGGAGCCAGTGGGGGAGCGAGCGGAGGAAGGTGGGATTGCTGCTCGCCGGTGGGCTGGCGCTGGCGCTGGCGGGCTGGCTGTGGAGCCTGGACCTGCCGCTCAACAAGCGGCTCTGGACCGGGCCGTTCATCCTCTTCGCGGCCGGCTGGGGCGCGATGGTGCTAGGTGCCGTCCATTTCCTGACCGAGGTGAAGCGCCACCGCAGGTGGGTCTTCCCGCTGCAGGTCATGGGGGTAAATGCCATCACCGCGTTCGTGCTGCCGATGCTGGTGAATATCCACGTGCTCCGGGAATGGGGCTGGAGGGGGGCAGAGGGCGCCTTCCTCTCGCTCCAGCAGCACTGGCTGGGACTGTTCACAGGCCACGCCGGCGCGGGGCTGGGCGGGCTGCTGTACACTACCTCCTATCTGCTGGCGTGGTGGCTGGTGCTGTTCTACCTCTATCGGAAGCGCATCTACCTGAGGGTGTGACCTAAAGAGCTTCGCCGGATGAAGTAACACGGGGAAGCTCAGGAAGCGGCCCAGACAGGCACAGGGCGATGCTCGCACATCACTTCGTTGTGCGAACATCATTAGAGGACAGGGAGCCTGCCCCTCGACTTCGCTCAGGGTAAACTCCGAGGCTCCCCTACGAACGGTGTAGATCGCGCAGCAATCCGACCGCCCCCGCCACCATCTCCTCCCCCGCCTCCGCCGCCAGTGGCAGGGTCCCGTAGTAGCGGAAAGACTGGTCGGGCTCGTAGCCGCCCTCGGCGATGGCCTCGGCGGTGGGAACATAGCCGGTGCAGCCGTTGCTGTAGCCCAGGACGAGGGTGTGTCTGAAAGGAGAGCCGGCCGCAATCTGGTGCGCGAATTCCAGGAAAACCTCGCCGGAGAGAGCGACCAGGGCCACCTCGCCAATCGCCATCGCCTGCACCGCGAATGGGAGCTTCAGCTCCCGCGCTCCCCGTTCAGCCAGAGAGAGCACCTCCTGCCAGTAGTGGACTAGCTCCGCTCGCGTCCGCACCCGATAGGGATGCTGGCCAGCCTGCTTCGCCCGCGCTAGCTCCGCCTCCGCTCGCGCCAGCTCCGCTCTCGCTGCCGCGGGCCCGGGCGGGTTCTGGAGGGGTAGCTGAACCTGCATCAGGCGCGCCCTCAGCGCTTCACCGCTCACAGGTTGGGCAGTTCGGACCGCGGCAAGCACGGCCTCCGCCATGGCGGCCCCGTGGCGCGCCACCTGCTGGAAGGACCGCTCCTCCCGGTCGGGGTTGATGTTGCCACAGCAGCCTTGCAGGAACATGGGTATGGCCCCGGACTTGAGGCGCGCCTGCAGCTCCAGGCAGGCCGCGCCCATCCATTCCGCGCTGATCTCTCGATTCTCACCACCCAGGGTGGTGCCATGACAGGCATGGCTGAAGAGCAGCGCGATGGGCTCTGCCCTCGGACCGCTCACTTGCAGCACCCGCACCGACTCGTCCCTCAGCCCCTGGGGATTGCGGCCGATCACGACAGTGCCGTCCGGCCTGTGCTCGCGGCGGTTGATCCCAACGCGCGCCGGGGCGACCCCGAAGGCGGCAGCGGCGGGCGCCAGCCTCTGGCTGGCTGCGACTACCGCCTCAGCAACCAGGGCCGGGAGCGTCGCCACATACCCCTCATCCGGCCCGCCCAGCGCCAGCCCCAGTCCGCGGCTTACCCAGGGCGGCGGGACCGGGTACGCTGAGGCCACCGCGGGCCCGGCATGGGTGTGGCTGCAGTTCAGCAGCAGGCGCTCCGGGTTCAGTCCGCTCGCGCGGCTCACTTGCTGCCGGATGGCCGCATCCAGCGGGAAATCCAGGCCCAGCACATCAAGTGATACCACGGCCAAGTAAGCGGCGCCGTCGCGCAGCATCACGGCGCGGCACCAGAGGTCATCGTGAACTTTGATGGAGGGGCCCTCGCGGTCGCCATAGCCGCTGAGGTCCACTCCCACCGGAGGGGTGATCCTCACCTGCGACGCGCCCGCCTCTAAGGCCATGCAGATACCTCCAACTGCGCGATCACTCTGTGAGCCAGCGGGTCACTTTGGACCGCAGGTCTTCCAGGGAGAAAGGCTTGCGCACATAGGCGACGGCGCCGGCGGCGAGAGCGGCCTGGATGATGGAATCGCTGGCCTGCCCGCTTACCACCACCACCTTGGTGCGGGAGTCGCGGCACAGCTCCCGACACACCAGCACGCCAGAGGCGCCGGAGTCCGGCAGCACGATGTCTATCAGCGCCAGGTCGGGCCGGGAGCGCCGGGCGAGCTGGATCGCCGCATCGCCATCGGCGGCCTCGTAGATGCGGCAGGGAATGGGTAAGCCCTCGACCGTGATCTTGATCAACTGCCGCGTGGCGTGATCGTCATCCACGATCAAGACCCTGCGGTCCTCCTCCGGGAGCTTGGTGGTGCTGCCGGCAGCGCTCTCCGCCATGACCTTCCTCCTGCCCCACGCGCCTACGCCTATCTGTTATTACCACCCTTTCTACTTCCGCGCGATGGCCGCAGCCTCAGCCAGCCGCATAGCGCAGCACGGCGGCGATGAGCAGCACAACGCCGATCAGCCCGCCACAGCCGAGGCCGGCCTGCGGGCGATGGTAGGCCTCCGAGAGGGACGGGATAGGCTGGTAGGGAGGCTGCTTGCCGCCCAGCTCGCGGAGGCGGGCCCCCAGCGCCTGAGCGTGAGGATCGTCCGGTAAGTAGTGAAAGAGCAAGGTGAGCAGTTCGCCAGCGGCCTCCAGCATCACCGGCTTGTGGTCGGGGGCCTGCTGGGCCGCCTCCAGCAGCCTCTCGATGGCAGCGGGCGTCTGGTCTCGGAGCACTCTCAGGCGGCTCCGGGTGATCTCCTGCAGGCCAGCCTGGAAGCGCTTGGTGGAGGCCTCGGGGCGGAGCCAGGCGGCGTCCTTCAGCTTCTGCTCGGCCACCTCGAGGGATCGCAGCTTCTCCAGCGCATTGGCAGTGCGAGCCGCGCGGCGCAGCTCGACCACGGCCAACTGCATGGTGCGCCGGTAGATTCTCTCCTCGGCCCAGCGGCGGAACACCGTGCGTTACTCCTCCTCATCCGCGGCCGGCCAGCCCAGGCAGATGCATCCTATGCCGCGCAGTATGCCCTTATCCCTGTGGTCCGAGTCCGGCGAGTCGAGGATGATGTCATCTGCCGACATCCAGGAGGCGTGCCCATCCATGAACCCGACATTGCTCCCGCCCAGGTGGCGGGTGTAGCGCGGGCGCATCGCGGGATCAGTCTGAAACTCCCGGTACTCTGACTCGGGCAGCCCGCAGCTCCGGGACCAGGTGCAGGCCTCCCAGTCCGCGGCGCAAGCCTCGGGGGTTGCCCGCATCGCCAGGTGACAGACCTCGGGATAGGCCAGGATCAGGGGAGACCAGAGGTTCTCACCATTGCTGTCCCCGCAGACCACGAACCAGGCCGGGTCGGCCACCGCGGCCTTGGCCAGGCCGGTGGCCTCCGTGCAGCCGATATGCTGCTGGAAGGCGCCGGTGGCCTCCTGGCCGGAGGCGCTGCCCAGCTTCCGCTGGGCGATGGAATCGGTGACGGTTCCACCCCAGCCCGGCGGCCACGCCAACTGGCAGGGCCCACCCACCGCCCCCTTCGGCTGCTCGCCCTTGCCATGCGTCGAGCCCCAGGCCTCGGCGTGCTTGCGCTCGTACCCGAACCAGTCCGGGCCGGGGACGATCCAGCCGGCCGTGCGCCCGAGATGAGCACCGGGGCAAGCCCAGACCTGGCGATCCTTGAGATAGGCATCCAGAATCACCGGCCATCGTAGGTAGGGATTGGCGTCGGTGGCCATGCGGCACTCCACCATTTGCGGGTATCGCTGCTGGAAGTAGTCCACCACCTGGGGGCGATGCTCGGCCGGCGGCAGCCTGCCGTAGTCGCTGAGATACATCTGGACGGCGCGGCTGATCTTCTGCACATGCGTCAGGCACTGCGCCTGCAGCTCCTCGTCGCTGCCGTACATGCGCGAGGCGGCGCCCACGCGCTCCAGCAGGGGCCCGGTCACTCCCGGCGCGCTGCCTCTGCCGCCTGCAAGAATGGGAGAGAGAACGAGGCAGAGCAAACCGATCGCTGCGACTAAGATGATCACTTCCCAGAGCCCGACGCGGCTGGCGTGTCGCATCGCATTCGCTCCGTCCGTCGGCTGGAACCATGGAGCCGCCGACATCCGATGCCGATCCAGTTCTCCGTCTCTCCCTCCGCAGCCTGCCGCCCGCCGGGAGCGCAGGCGTCTCGCCTGCCCCGCCATCCCTGCAAACAGAACGCCCACCGCCTGGGCCGGCGGTGGGCTCGAGCTTGCTAAAACCTGACGGTCCTGCGCTACCCCGTGGACGAGCGGTCGGTGTTTCGGGTTTTGCGGTGTTTCGGGATTTCCAATCCCGAAACCAAGCCCCGGCTACGCCACCACCTTCGCCACCACCCCCGCACCCACGGTGCGGCCCCCCTCCCGGATGGCGAACCGCAACCCCTCCTCCATGGCGATGGGCTGGATCAGCTCCACGGTCATGATCACGTTGTCCCCAGGCATCACCATCTCCCGCCCCTCCGGCAGCTGGATCACCCCGGTCACGTCCGTGGTGCGAAAGTAGAACTGGGGCCGATATCCCGGGAAAAACGCCTTGTGCCGGCCCCCCTCCGCCTGACTCAGCACGTACACCTGGCTCTCGAACTTGGTGTGCGGGGTGATGGACCCGGGCTTCGCCAACACCATCCCTCGCTCCACCTCCTTGCGGTCAATCCCCCGCAGCAATACCCCGATGTTGTCCCCCGCCTGCCCCTGGTCCAACAGCTTCCGGAACATCTCCACCCCCGTCGCCACCGTCCGCCGGGACTCCGGGTGCAACCCCACCATCTCCACCTCGTCCCCCACCTTCACCAGCCCCCGCTCCACTCTCCCCGTCACCACCGTCCCCCGCCCCGTGATGGTGAACACATCCTCGATCGCCAACAGGAAGGGCTGGTCTATGGGCCGCTCCGGGGTGGGTATGTAATTGTCCACCGCATCCATCAGCTTCCAGATCGCCCCGCACCACTGGCACTCCCGCTTCCCACACCCGCACTCCAATACCTTGGTGGCACTCCCCGAGATCACCGGGATCTCGTCCCCCGGAAACTCGTACTTGCTCAACAAGTCCCGCACCTCGATCTCCACCAGCTCCAACAGCTCCGGGTCGTCCAGCATGTCCACCTTGTTCAGAAACACCACGATGGATGGCACGTTCACCTGCCGCGCCAGCAGAATGTGCTCCCGGGTCTGGGGCATGGGCCCATCCGCCGCCGACACCACCAATATCGCCCCATCCATCTGCGCCGCCCCGGTGATCATGTTCTTGATGTAGTCCGCATGCCCCGGGCAGTCCACGTGCGCATAGTGGCGCTTCTCCGTCTCGTACTCGGCGTGGAAAATCTGGATGGTCAACCCCCGCTCCTTCTCCTCCGGCGCCGAGTCAATCTGCCCATAATCCAAGGGCTTCGCCAACCCCACCTTCGCCAAGGTGTAGGTGATCGCCGAGGTCAGCGTGGTCTTGCCGTGGTCCACGTGCCCGATGGTCCCCACATTCACATGCGGCTTGGTGCGCTGGAACTTAGCCTTGCCCATCGTCTCTTGCTCCCTGTTGGCAGGTCCAACTGAGGTTGGGCGCCCGAGTAGCACGCCCGGTCCGGCCCGATGCAGGCCGTATTGTAACGGCTGCGCCCCGCCTGTCAAGGCGGGGCGCAGCTGATATCAGAGTGCCCAGGCGGGGTTCGGTGACCCCGCCCTACAGGGGGCAGCGGTGGTTCCAGGCAACGCGGCGCCTGATGGTCGCCGAGTGCAGCACCGCACCCAGGGAAGCAGCCGTGCGGGAGTACCGCTGGGCCTCCTCTTCTGCCTGCTCGACTAGCTGCTGCGCGGCCTGGGCGCGTGAGGCATAGGAGGCACCCGTGACCTGCGCGGCACTGATCGTGCGCTCGATCCGGCTTGCCGGCAGAGGCAGCCTCTGCTTGCGCAGGCTGGGCGCCGGCCCCACCTTCGTCTCGCGCAGCGTGGGACTCTCGGCCAGCAGCGCTGCGGCATCAGTTACTTGGCGTCGCTCGGCTTGGATCAAGGCTTGGGTCATGGTCGTCGTCATCGCAGGTCCCTCCCACTTCCAATCACAAACCAATACGCAGGCCGGCAGTGGAAGGTTTCATCGAATCCAACATCATCGGGGTGTTCCGGGACTTCAGTCCCGAAACGGTCTGGCAACGCCTAACGGCCGGTGGGCATGGCCATGCCCGCCCCACAGGTCAGGCTGAGGGGAGCCCAGAGAGGGACTCCCCTACGTCTCTGTAATCGTTTCCTCCACCGGGGTGCCCAGATGGCGCCCTCCGGGCCTGGAGGTAGGCCAGGACCTGATCACCGGGCCTGAGCGCGGCCGCCGAGATCGCCTTGCCCTGGGGGGAGGTGAGGTAGATGGTTTCGGCGTTCTGGAGAATCAGCGACACCAGCTTTCCCTCCGCCTCCGCCTCCACCAGCAGCAGGGGCCGGCGCTCGATCTTGTTCCGGCCGAGATAGCCCATCGCGGTGGCGCCGTCGAAGCGCACCAACAGCACCTCGTCGCCGGCCTTCAGTTCCGATAGGTACTTGGTCTTGCCCTCTGGCAGCAGGACATAGGCATGCATCGCCCCCGCGTTGACCCGGAAGGGCCTGGGAAGAAGGTACTCACTCTCCAGGCTCTCCGAATGCACCAGGAAGAAGGCCTGCCCGGTGTTTCCGACCAGCATCCCTTCGCCCGCGCCCATGCTTGTGGTGGTGTCGAGGCAGGCGCGGTCGCCCATCCCCAGGGGGCGGATGGCTGTCACCGTCGCCGCCACCAGCGCCAGCTTCGGCATCACCGCGTGCACCAGCTCCACGGTCTTGCGAATCTCCTCTGCCGACCGGGTGTCGAGCACCACGCCGTCAACGCCCTTCTCCAACACCTGGGTCACCAGGCGCGCCTGCTCCGCCCCCGAAACCTCGGCCATCAGCCCGCGGCGCCGCGCCACCAGGTTCTCCAGTGGGATCACGGTCCAGTCGGTGGTGCGCAGCACGACGGTCTTGTCGAGATGTTGGGTGGCGGCGGCCTCCTCATCGGCCTTTCCCTTGATCTCCATCCAGAAGACATCGGCCCCGGGCTTGATGTCGCCATCGGGCGCGACAGTGGGAAGCGCGCCCAGCTCTTTCACCCGCGCCGAATCGCCCTCCGCCACTACAAGAGCATCAGCCCCGCTATCCAGGGCAACGATGGCGAGGCCCTTGTCCCAGGGCTGAACCCGCACCCAGACTCGCTTCATGTGTGCGACCCCAGCAGCCGCTTCGCCTCGGCCGGGGAGCTGTTCTCGTGCACCACCTTGCTGATGGCGCGCATGATGCCCTCCGGGTCGGCGTGCTGGAACGCATTGCGGCCGATGGAGGCTCCGGCAGCGCCGGCTTCGAGCGCGCCGGCCACCATCTGCAGTAGCTCCTCGTCCGTCTCCACCTTCTCTCCGCCCGCGATCACCACCGGCACGGGACAGCCCGCGACCACCTCGCGGAAGGTGTCGGGGGAGCCGGTGTAGTTCACCTTCACGATGTCCGCGCCCAGCTCGGCGCCCAGGCGCGCGGCGTGCTTCACGAACTTCACATCGAACTCGCTCTCGATCTTCTTGCCCCGGGTGTAGACCATCGCCAGCAGCGGCATGCCCCAGGTCATGCAGGTCTGGGACACCTCCCCGAAATGGCGCAGCATGTCGGCATCAGTGGAGGCGCCCAGGTTGACGTGGATCGAGACCGCGTCCGCGCCCAATCGGATCGCCTCCTCGACAGTGCAGACCGGCACTTTCGCATTCGGGTCCGGGCTCAGGCTGGTGCCGGCCGAGAGATGCACGATGAGACCGATATCTCGCCCGCCGCCCCGGTGCCCGGCCTGCACCATGCCCTTGTGCATGAGGATGGCATTGGCGCCGCCGTTGACGACCTTGGTGACCGTCTGCCGCATGTCCTCCAAGCCTGAGATGGGGCCGGCCGTGACCCCGTGGTCCATGGGAACGATCACGGTCCGCCCGGTCTCCCGGTTCATGATGCGTTCGAGCCGAATCTGCTTGCCGATCATAGCTCCCCTCCCTCGGTGCTTTTGGCGGATGGATTCGACGGCGGGCGGAAGATGCCTTGCGGAGAGAGCTTACTCGCGGTTACGCGCGACCGGCACGGAGGCCAGGTGCCGAGTGTCATTTCGCCGCAGCGCCCGAAACTCCGCGCCGTCACCCTCGAGTTCCCAGATGCCGGCCAGGCTGTGGCCCAGGTTCCGGCCCAGCGCGGGGCGCAGCTCGGGGCAGAGCAAAGAGAGGATGACGCCGTTGACCACGGCGTGGGCGACGATAGCGAGGCCGTGCCGGCAGGGCGCGGCGAGCAGCCGGTCAAGCGCGGGCTCGACGCGCTCGACCACATCAGCCAGGCTCTCGCCCTCCGGGCAATTCGCCGCCAGGTCCCCCGCGCCCCAGCAGGTGGTGACGCCCTCCCATTGCTGCCACTCCGCTGGCCCCCAGGCCGCCAGCGAGCCCATGTTGATCTCGGCCAGCGCGGGCTCGCGGACGAGGGGCACGCCCAGGGTCCGGGCCAGTGGGGTGGCCGTCTCCACCGCCCGCTGCATGGTGGAGCAGATGACGCGATCGAGCTTCTGCCCGCGCAGCGCCTGGGCGAGGCAGGCCGCCTGCTGGCGCCCGGTGGCATCGAGCGGCCGCTGCTCGTCCGGCGAGGCCGCCGAGAGCGGTTCGGGTTGGGCGTGGCGGATGATGAGAAGGCGCATCTGGGCTTTCCGCTATCAGAGGCGACGCGGCGCCTTCAGCGGGGGCGGATCAGGTGCACACCCACGAACTCACCTGCCGCTGTCGCCAACTGCTGGTCACAAGTGTAGAGGTCACACCCCCGTGTCTCGGCAAGAGCAATGTAGGACGCGTCGTACACAGCGATTGCTCGCGACACCGACAACTCCCACACGCGGTCCGCCAGATCGGTGAATCCTGTGACCACAATGCCCATGCCTAGCAACACAGCAAGCAATCCGCTTCCGAAGCCTGGGGTGACGCGGCCCTGCAAGACGGCCATCCTTAGCGCGTTCGCGACTTCGTACTCCCAGATGCTGGGTGCAAGCAGACCAATGCGTCGCTCCTGGTGTGCACGCAAGAGTTCGGCCTCAGGCCCCGCTTGCTCATCGGGCATAGCCCAGGCCACGGCCACGCACGCGTCAACAACCGCTACGGGCACCGCGCTCCTCCAGTTGCCGGCGGCTCTCCCGCACTAGCTCCACGGCGTCCACACGCACACCGCGCTTCCTGAATTCCTCGCGCAACTCCCACAGCTTGCGGATCGCTTCCTGCTGGGATGCCGTCAACTCCGGGAGGCCTTCTCCGCCGCGCCGCTGGACATCCTCCTCCCGCACTCGCCATTGCCTCCGCCCCACCCTGGACGCGGGCAGCAACCCTGCCTTGATCCAGCGCCGCACGGTCTGGGAGTTGACTTTGAGCCGCTGCGCCACTTCCCGGACCGTAAGCAATTCCCTTGCCATTGCCGTCGCCTCTGATCGTATGATACCACAAGAGATCACTAAGTCAAGTTATGTCCCAAGTGGCTAGTGTCGTTCCGTCGCAGGACGCGAAATTCGGTCCCCTCGCCCTCCAGCTCCCAGACGCCCGTGTAGCTGTGCTTGATCCCTGCGCCGAAGCCGGGGCGCAACTCCGGGCACAGCAACCCGACTATGACGGTGTTCACGGCGGCGTGCGCGACGATAGCGAAACCATGCTCGCAGGGTTCTGCGAGCAGGCGACGGACCACGGGCTCAACGCGGTTAGTCAGGTCGTTCAGGCTCTCCCCTTCGGGGAGGGGCGGCGGCGAGGTCGCCGCTGCGCCAGCGGTCGGTGATGCGTTCCCACTCCGCCCTCCCGGCGGGCCCCCAGGTCCCCAACTCCCCGGTGCAAATATCCACCAGGTCTGGCTCAGTCAGCAGGCGCACCCCGAACGCCCGGGCGAGCGGAGTCGCGGTCTGGATCGCGCGCTTCAGGGTCGAGCTCACCACGCGGTCGAGCTTGAACGGCTTCACTGCCTGTGCCAGGCGCGCGGCCTGGGCACGGCCGGCCGCGAGCAGCGGCGGGTCAACGCCTGACTTCGGGTCGTGTTCGGCGTGGCGGATGATGAAGAGGCGCATCTTCCGATCTCCATGGTCGAGTCTTCGCCAGTCATGGGGCGCGACCTGCGCGGGCCCAATTGCGACTGCCGCCGCTCCTTGCGGCCCGCCGTCCTGCAGGCTATAATACCTGCGCCATGGCCACTCGCACAAAGCCGGGGAAGAAGTGCAGGGAGTACTTGGTTGACGAGGAGGGTCGGCGCACGGCGGTGGTGCTGCCCATCGAGGAGTACGAGGAGCTGATCGAAGCGGCGGAGCAGCGTGACGACATCCGCCATCTGGAGAAGGGGAAGAAGGTCCGCGGGAAGCCGGTACCCTGGGAGAAGGTGAGGGACGAGCTGCGGCGCGCGGGCAAGTTGCGCTGATGCAGATCGTTGTCTCGCCTGCTGCTCGGCGAGAGCTCCGCCAACTCCCGCGGGACGTGGCCGAGCGCGTAGCGGCTGCCATCGACGGGTTGGCTCATGTTCCTCGGCCTCCAGGATGCCTCGTCTTGCGCCACTACCTCCCTCTCACCTGGCGCCTCCGAGTGGGCGACTGGCGCGTCCTGTATGAGATAGACGATGACGCCGGAGTCGTCACGATTTCCGGGGTTCGCCATCGCAGCAAAGCCTACCGATCGCGCTGAAAGTGCAGACTCCACTATCGCCAGCACTCATCGTCGGCGCCCGCACCATCGCTAACCGCATCTACTGCGCGGACAGCCGCCACCTCGACATGATCGAAGATGAGGTGGTGGACCTGGTGATCTGCTCGCCGCCGTATAACGTGGGGAAGAACTACAAGAACCACAACGACGCCCTGCCGCTGGAGGAATACCTCGCCCTGCTGCGGGATGTGTGGGCGGAGTGCAAGCGGGTGCTGCGGCCGGGCGGGAGGATCTGCGTCAATGTGGCGGGGGTGGATCGGCAACCGTATCTGCCGCTGCAATCCTATATCACGCAGCAGTTGATCGAGCTGGGGCTGCTGATGCGGGGCGAAATCCTGTGGGACAAGGCGGCCTCGGTCGGAGTCTCTACCGCCTGGGGCAGTTGGCAGAGCCCGAGCAACCCGACCCTGCGCGATGTGCACGAGTACATCATCGTTTTCTGCAAGGATCAGTTCCGGCTGCCTGCCCCCCGAAGCCCGTCGTCCCGCGTAGCTCTGGCGAAGCAGGATGGCGAAGGGGGGGCACAGGCCAAGGGCGAAACTGATCTGACCAGCGAGGAGTTTACCGCCCTCACCCGCAGCATCTGGACCTTCCCCACGGAGTCGGCCAGCAAGGTGGGGCATCCCGCGCCTTTCCCGGTGGAGCTGCCGCGGCGGCTGATCAAGCTCTATTCGTGGAAGGGCGGGCTGGTGCTCGATCCGTTCTGCGGGTCCGGGTCCACCTGCATGGCCGCCAGCCAGTTGGGGAGGCTGTGGATCGGGGTGGATGTTGATCCCACCTACTGCGAGCTGGCCACAAAGCGGGTAGCGGAGGAGGGCCGGCCGGCACAGCAGTAGGCCCATGGCTGTGGCAGGGGCAAGCCCCTGCCCAACGGTCAGGCCCGACCGGTAGGGCGGGTCCGCGACCCGCCCCGGCGGGCGTGGGCACGCCCGCCCTACAGCCCCACCATCTCTACCTCTTGCTGGCTCAAGCGCATGGCGGCATCGGTGCTGCCCGCGAACGGCCTCAAGCGCAGGGAAAATCTCGTCTCCGCCGGTTTGAGCAGGTACTGATCCAGCGGGCCGGGGCCACAGCTATTGCTGCCCAGGCCGGCCTGGGCATGGTCCAAGTGGAGGATGGTTTCGTCCCGGCGCGCCAGCTCGAAGGTGTGCTGGGCGCGGTCGAAGTCCTCCGGGGTGTAGTGATGCGCGCTGACGTTCAGCAGCGGCATCCCGATGGCCAGCAGTCCCATTCCCCTGATGTCCGTCACCGCGGCCCAGCGCACGTCGGACTTGTTCCCATTCTCCTGGGGCATGATGTAGGGCACGTACTGCTCTTGGACGGTGCCGCGATAGAGGCCGACCCGCGCGCTCTCCTTGCGATCGGCGTAGCACTCGTGTGGGCCGCGGCCATACCAGGCGAACTGATCGAACTCGCCCGGCAATCGCATCTGAAGGCCTATCCGGGGCAGGTCGGGCAGGCCCGGCGCGGGTTTGACACGGGTCTCGATGATCACGTCTCCCGTGCCGTAGATGGTGTAGCGATAGGTGCAATGGAAAGCGGGGGCAAGAGAGTAGGCGGCCAGCACTGACTCGACCTCAATGCGGACGGCCTGCGGCGCCATCGCGCTCCAGGCGACTCGATCCACGCGGTGCTGGAGCCGATCCAGCCCGGCGCGGCGCCACTTGCGGGCTACATGGACGTCGTTATCGGTGGGCGCGCGCCAGATGTTGAGCCGGGGGCCGGCCGCGATCAGAGAGACAGCCTGGCAGTCCCAGGCTGAGATCGCGCCCAGGTATCGGTCGAAGACGATCCGGAACTCCTCGCCGCAGACAGAGATCTGGCAGTCGGATTCCTCCGCGGCCAGGGGGGGCATCTCGCGCACGGCAGCGACCGGAGATGGCGCGCTTACTGGAAGCTGGAACTGCGCCCAGGCGACCTCGTGGCCCCGCGGCGCCCACAAAGTGGCGGCCCCGAGAGTGAAGCTTACGTTCAGCCGGTAGCTGGCGCCGGGCCGCGCGGCCGGAACGGTGTAAGGCAGCGTCAGCGTCATCTCGCCGCCGGCCGGCAGCTCCAGCGGCGGGAGCGCGCCTTGCGCCAGGGTCTCGCTGTCACGCACCAGAGACCAGGCGCCCTGGAGATGATGGAGGGAAGCGAAGTCATAGCGGTTGACGATCTTCAGCTTGCCGGCCTGCAAGTCCACGGACTCCACGTGAACGGGCTCGATCACCTTCTTGTACTCGATCAGCCCGGTATGGGGGATGCGATCCGGGAAGTTGAGGCCGTCAATGCAGAAGTTGCCGTCATGGGGCTGGTCGCCGAAGTCGCCGCCATAGGCGAACCATTCCTGGCCGGAGGGTGTGCGCTGGCGGAGGCCGTGATCCACCCACTCCCAGATGCACCCGCCGAGCAAGCGGCGGTGCGCGCGAATCGCCTCCCAGTATTCCTTGAGGTTCCCAGGGCCATTGCCCATGGCGTGAGCGTACTCGCACATCAGGAAGGGCCGGGGGTCGTCAGTGCGCTGGCCCTGCGCGATCAGTGATCCCACCGTGGGGTACATGACGCTGACGATATCAACCGTGGGAGACTCGCCCGCGGCCTCATAGTGGATGAGGCGGGTGGGATCGGCCTCGCGAATAGAGGCCGCCATGGCATCGTGATTGGCCCCGTATCCGGACTCGTTGCCCAGGGACCAGATGATAACCGAGGGGTGATTCTTGTCTCGCTCCACCATGCGCTGGGCGCGGTCGAGGTAGGCAGCCCGCCAGGTGGGATCGGAGGCGAGCTGGCTGACATTGCCGGTGAGTTCGAAGCCGTGAGTCTCCAGGTCGGCCTCGTCAATCACATAGAGCCCATAGCCGTCGCAGAGCTCGTACCAGCGGGGATCGCTGGGATAGTGTGAGGTGCGCACGGCGTTGATGTTGTGCTGCTTCATGAGCGTAATGTCTTGGATCATGGACTCCAGTGACACGGCGTGGCCCAGGTCGGGGTGCGTCTCGTGGCGGTTCACCCCGCGAATCTTGATCGGCACGCCGTTGACGCAGACCTGGCTGTCTCTGACCTCGACCTGCCGGAACCCGACGGCGAAGCGCTCCACCTCGGTGACGACGCCATCCGGGCCGGTGAGGGTCAGAAGGAGGGGGTAGAGGCTCGGCTCTTCCGCCGACCATTTCCACGGGGCCTTCACGGCCAGCGCTGCCTCCAACGCAATCTCCTCGCCGGCGGCGAGCGAGACGGCGGCGGCGATGGTGTGTTCGCAGACGACCTGCCCCTGCTCGTCGAGCAGCCGGGCCAGCAGACGATGCGGGCCCCGGCGATCACCGCTGTAGTTCCTGAGCGCGACCATGAGGTCGAGAGTGGCGTCAGTGTAGCTGGAGTCGAAGCGAGTGCGGAGGCCGACGTCGCGCATGTGCACCACTGGCGCGGACCAGAGATAGACATCGCGGAAGATGCCGCTGAGCCGCCACATGTCCTGATCCTCGAGGTAGGCGCCATCTGACCACTGGAAGACCTGGACCGCGAGCAGGTTCTCACCGGGGCGGAGGTAGGTGGTGATATCGAACTCGGAGGGAGATGGCTGCCCTGGCTGTAGCCGACGAGGCCACCATTCACCCACACGTAGAAAGCGCTGTCCACGCCCTCGAAGCTGAGGAAGACGCGCCGGTCGGCCCAAGCGGCCGGGACATGGAAGGTGCGGCGGTAGAGGCCGACGGGGTTGTCCTGCGGCAGGCGCGGCGGGTCCACGGGGTAGGGATAGGCGATGTTGCTGTAGTTGGGCCGGCCGTAGCCGCGGCCCAGCATCTGCCAGTTGCTGGGGACGGGGACGGTGTCCCAATCGGCATCGCTGAAGGAGTCGTGCGCGAAGCCCTCCGGCGCGGCCGCGGGTGAGCTGAGGTAGTGGAAGCGCCAGCGGCCATTCAGCAGCCGGAATAATGGGCAAGCGCCGCGGTCACCGATGAGCGCGGCCTCCTCGTCGGGATAGGGAAGCAGCGTAGCATGGGCCGGTTCGCGGTTGCGCGCCAGCAGTTCCTGGTTCTCCCAATCGTGCATGGTCATAGCTTCCTCCGGGCCGGTTCCTTACCAGACCCTTACTCACGTTCCTCCTTCACCGCCCCCATCGCCCACAGCGACGCCGCCAGCGTCAGCGCGCCCGTCCAGACGAATACCCAGCGAATGCCGACGAAGGCGGCGAGGCCGCCGCCGATGAGCGGGCCCACGGAGCCGGCGAGCGCCCGGGCGCTGGCCAGCACGCCATAAGCGCCGCCATAGCGCTCCGGGGGCATGGTGCGGGTCACCAGGGCGGCGGTGGTGGGGTTGATGCCAGCGCCGGGCGCGGTGGCGAGCACCCGGAGCACGAAGAACTGGGGATAGGTCTTCACGAAATAGTGCGGGAGCAGGAAGAGGCCACAGGCCGCGCTGGTCGCCACCAGCACCACCTTCTGCCCGATACGGTCGCCCAGGCGGCCGAAGAAAGGCGCGGCGATAGTCTGGAGCGAGCCGGTCACGAGCATGATGTAGGCGGCGTAGGCCGCCACCCGGTCCATGGGGATGCCGATATACTGCACGAAGTAGGTGATGATGGGCCACATGGAGGAGAAGCCAAAGATGATCACAAACACCATCACCCACAGGGCCTGGAGCTGACGGTGCCCCATGAGAGGCCGGAGATCGCGGGTGAGCGCGGCGACCACGGACACGGGCTCGGTCCGCGCCGGCGGCTCGAACCTCTCATCCACCATCAGCCAGACCGCCATGGCGCCGATGAACGCGAAGAGGGCCTGCACCAGAAAGGTGTTGCGCGGGCCGATCAAGCTGGCGCACGCCTGGCCGGCGACCGGTCCCACCAGGAACCCGACAGTCATGGAGGTCTGCAGCGTGCCCATGGCCTCGCCCATCCGCTCCCGCGGCACCTTGGAGGCCACGATCGCCTGCCCTGCCACTACCCCGGCGCCCAGGATTCCGGCAGCCACGCCGAGCAGCACCAGGGTGAGGGGGGAATGGGCGAAGGCCCAGAGGGCGCGCAGCAGTGAGGTGAAGATCACGCTCACGATCACCACCCGCTTGCGGCCGTGGCGGTCGCTGTAGAGACCCCACAGGGGCTGGGAGAAGAACATCGCCATCGAGGGCAGGGCCATCATCAGGCCCGTCCAATACTCTGCCTGGTGGAACTTCAGGCCGATGTCCTGCTGGAGGAAAACGGGGAGGAAGGTCATGGCGAACGTCCACTCCAGGAAGACGAAGAATAGGGCCAGCCACATGCTGTAGAGGGTGCCGCGCCAGGGGGCCTGCTGGAGGCCGTGTCCGGGACCTGTGGCGGAGTCTGGACTGGTGTCTTCTGAGTGGGGCATTCGGGTTTCCAGGGGCTACGTTCTTCGCTGCGGGCACACGCGCCTGTTCGGGACAGCCCCACCCCTGCTGGACAGCGCAGGGGCTACGAGCAGACTCGAGCCGACGGCAGTAGGGATGGGATCTGGAGCCGGCAAATGCCGGGGTCCGCCTTCTCGCCGGAGATGGGTGCTGTGGAATATAGCCAGTAGAGGCGACATTCAGCGCGCGTAAGCCATCAGGCTGTCAGGGGGACAGCATGAGAGCGATGGTGAGAAGGCAACGCAGCGGATTCACGCTGATCGAGATGCTGATTGTCATAATCGTGATCGCGACGCTGGCGATCATCGTCATCCCAAGACTGCTGGGCACCGGGCGGAAGGCCAAGGAAGCAGCGCTGCGGGGCCAGCTCCAGCAGGTCCGCAAGGCGATTGAGCAGTTCGAGGCAGACTGCGGCGACTACCCGTCCGAGCTGCCGCAGTTGATGACTCGTCCGGCGGATGGCGCTGGCGGCGGGAACGGGATCAGCCTCGATACCTTGGCCTGGGCGGGACCGTATCTCAGGACCACCGACGGCAACCTGCCCGGGGATCCTCTCACTGGCAGCAACACGACCTGGACCTACACCCCCGCCAGCGGTGGGGTGGCCAGCGGCTCGACCCTCAGTTCGATGTCCGGGGAGCCGTATACGGACTGGTAGCAGCTAAGCACACCCGATCCCTTCTGTTGCGGCCCTGATCTTCTGTAGGACCAGGGCCGCGCCCGGTAAGTTTTTTCCTCTGACCCACTTGCAGATTCCCGGATTTGTGGTATCATATCGGTGTACTAGTACGATAGCACGGCAGTACAGAGCCATGGCAAAGCGATGCTAACCTCGATCAATCCCAAGTCGGCGGTGCCGATCTACCGGCAGATCATGGAGCAAATCCGGCGCGCGGTGGCGGCGGGCGTCCTCGCCCCCGGAGACCAGCTCCCCTCCGTGCGCGAGCTAGCGGCCCAGCTCCTGATCAACCCCAACACGGCGGCCAGAGTCTACCGGGACCTGGAGCGGGACGGGCTGCTGGAGACGCGCCGGGGACAGGGCACCTTCATTGCATCGGACGCATCGGCGCTGGCGGAGTCGGAGCGGACGCGCCTGATCTCGGAGCGGCTGGAGGCGGCGGCGGTGGAGGCGCGGGCATTTGGGTTCTCGGATGAAGAGATCATCGAACTATTGCGCCAGATCCTCAGTCCCTCAACCGGGAGTGAAAGGACCAGCCATGACTGAGAGCGGTTATGCCATAGCCACTCAATCTCTGAGCAAGCGCTTCGGCCGCAAGGTGGCCTTGAACCAGGTTTCAGCCAAGGTGCCGACGGGTTCCATCTATGGCCTGATGGGGCCCAACGGCGCGGGCAAGACCACGTTCGTGCGCTGCCTCCTGAATCTGATCAACCCCACAACCGGCTCCGCGATCGTGCTGGGGCATGACGTGGTGCGCGATTCGGTGGCGGTGCGGCGGCGGGTGGGCCATGTGGCGGCCTTGCAGCCGCTGTGGGAGTGGATGACGGTGCGCGAGTTCGCCGGCTTCATGGCCGGCTGCTATCCGCGGTGGAACCCCGAACTGGTCGCGGGAGTCCTGTCACGGGTCGCGATCGGCATGGATGACAGAATCCAGACCCTGTCGCGGGGCCAGCGCACGCTCGCCTCGCTGGCGGTGGCGATCGGCCACGAGCCCGACCTGCTGCTGCTCGACGAGGCCCTCACCGGGCTCGATCCCATCTCCCGGCGGGAGGTGCTGCGGGGGGTGATTGACGTGATGCACGCCGAGGGCCGCACGGTGCTGATCACGGGCCAGGATATCGCGGATATGGAGCGGATCTGCGACTACGTGGGGTTCCTGATCAAGGGCAAGCTGTTCTGGGAGTCCACGCTGGAGGAGCTGAAGGCGCGGGTGAAGCGGGTCCGCGTCGAGCACGTGGACGGATCGCCCCCGCAGGTCCCGGCCGGAGCGCTGCGGGTGGAGCGCGCGGCGCGGGAGACCCAGTTCACCGTGTCGGACTTCTCACCGGCGCTGCTGGACTCGCTGGACGCCCCGGGCCGGCGGCTGGAGGTGGTTGACCTCAGCCTGGAGGACATCTTCGTAGACCTGGCCCAGCCGCAGCTTCAGGCCGGGGCGGAGGCGGTTGCTCTCACTTCACAGGTGCGGGCATGAAGGTCCTGTTCGTCAAGGAATACCGCCAGAGCTACCTGCTGGCCTGGTTGGGCCTGCTGCTCTCGGCCATGATCGCGGTGCTCTACTGGGCCTGGACGCGCAGCTACGTCAAGACCGCCCGCGACCAGGAGGATCTGAACCTGTTCTGCTGCGAGGTGGTGCTGATCGCAGTGGGGGTGATGACCGTGGTGGCGACGGCTGGCCTGCTCTCCTCGGAGAAGGCGCGAGGCACGCTGCCTTATCTGCTCGCGCTGCCCGTCAGCCGGACCCGCATCTGGCTGGCGAAGGCGCTGGCCGGCCTGGCGCTGGTGGCCTCGGGGGCGATGCTGCTGATCGTGCCTCTCGGTCTGGTGCTGCCGCAGATCCTGCGCGCCATCAACCCCTGGCTCTATCTGCCGGACATCATGATTGGCGTGTTGCTCCTTTTCTGGGTCACGCTCTTCTGCACCACCCTGCTCCAGCGCACCATCAGCGTGCTGCTGATGTCGGTGGTGGTGGCTGCGGCCTGCTATCTGGGGGCTATCCTGCTCGTGGAGCTGCTGGGCGGCGTGCTGGGATATGACCAGCTATTCGACATCTCTCTGGTGGCGCTGATGATGATCCCAGCTTTCCTGTTCGCGTCCTGGGTGGCATTCGTCCGAGGCGAGCTGTTCCAGTCGAAGCGAAGCTGGGCGATCGGCCTCGGGACTCTGGGAGCTGGGCTAGCGATCATCTGCCTGGGGCTCTGGGGCGGCACCAGTTGGGCCTACCGATACCAGCGCGCCGGGGTGAAGGCGATCGAGTCGGCGTCTCTGGCGCCAGGGGGCGCAGTGGCGCTGGTCAGCGTCGCGGGCTCGCCGGCTCCCTGGAGGCGTGACTCCAGGCAGGGCTGGGTCAGGTCTCGGGAGGACCGCTATCGCGCGCATCACGACGTACTCGTGGACCTGAAGACCGGCCGGGAGGCGCTGGTGCTGCCAGGTGGGCAGGAGGAGGCGGTGTCACCGGATGGGCGGTTGCTGGCGTGCGTCCGGGGGGTCCCCAGTACGCTGCGGGTCTGGGACCTGGCGAAGCACCGACTGCTGCGGAGAGGGCTTCCTGAGAAGGTGGGGAGGCTATGGGTGAGCTCCCGCGAGGCCTCCTTCCAGTGGTCGCCAAGGGGCAAGTGGCTGTCAGTGGACGCGTGGAGCGGCTTGAGGAGCGAGCTGCTGCTGGTGCGGCCCGAGGGGCCGGAGGTGGTGGAGATCGTGCTCTGGGGACCGGCGCGCCGCGAATGTCCTCGAAGGAGGCCCTTGCGACTGAACGCCGCCGCATCGTGTCCTGGGCCTGGTCGCCCGATGAGAGTGCTCTCTGTACTCTCCAATGGGATGGGCGGCTGGCGCGCCGCCGGCTTCCTGGAGGCGAAGAGGAGGCGCTGTGGCAGCCGCCGGTTCCCGGGGTTCACTTGCCGCCAGGCT
This sequence comes from uncultured Armatimonadota bacterium, assembly GCA_963716175.1. Taxonomy (GTDB): domain Bacteria; phylum Armatimonadota; class Hebobacteria; order Hebobacterales; family Hebobacteraceae; genus MFD04408-11. The sequence continues at coordinate 1,257,529 of OY970296.1, forward strand.
ACGAATGGCGATTCGGCGGTCTCTCGGCTTCACCGACCGGCCGCTGGCTGGCGGTTCATGGGTGGGGCTACACGGCATCCGAGCAGCGGGTGGAGCCTACGCCCTCCGCCAACCTGGTGATCTCTTCCGATGGCGGTCAGGCAACTGTGATCGGCGGCAGCTATGGCGGCCGACCGATATGGTCGAGCGATGGGCGCTACCTGTACCTGGTGGGGGCCTACAGCGGCCATCTTGCGATCTGGCGCTGGCAGGAGGGGGAGGCGCAGGCGAGGCCGCTGCCAGTGCCGGCAGACCTGAGCGTGCAGTGGCTGGAGGCGCTGCCGCGCGGCTCGGGGCTGCTGGTGTGGGGGCAGCATCAGCTCTACACCATGGGCCCCGAGGGCCGGCTGCATCCGGTCCCGAACCGCGATGTGCGGTCGTTCCTGGCGGGGGGCGCTCACTTCGTCGGGTTGGATTCCGAAGGCCGGATGATCGTGCTGAAGTACTATGATGCATTCGGCCGGCTGGAGGCGGTTGATCTCACCACCTGGACCATGAAGGACATCTACCCCTGAGGACCATGCGATGAGAGCGCTGTTCCTGAAAGAGTTCCGGCAGGGCCGACCCCTGCTGATCTTCAGCCTGGTGATGGCCCTGCTCTGCGCGGCCGCCTACGCCATCTTGGGCCGGGTCGTGCTCCCCAGCTACGCCTATTTCCCGGACGAGGGGCCCAGTCCGCTCGATGCTGTCGTGGCCCTGGCGATGCTCTTCACGCCGCCGTTCCTGGCGCTGCTGGCCGGCATCGGGCTGTTCGCGGGCGAGGCGGATCACAGCACCCTGCCGGTGTTGTTCGCCTTGCCCCTCTCCCGCCGCCGCATCTGGCTGGGCAAACTGCTGGCCGGCCTGGCCCTCACCGGGGTGGGCACGGTGATCTTGCTGGGCGTTGGCCGACTGCTGCTGCCGGCCGCCTATCACAGCCTTCCCGTGACGGCTTACCTGCCCGATCTTTGCCTGATGCTCTTGTTCGTGTTCGCGGTGGCCGCGTTCGTGTCTGCGCTGACCTCCAATGTGATCGCGGCCCTGGTGGGCGCGCTGCTGGTGGGCGGGCTGCTGGCCTTGGGCCTGGGCCTGATGTACTTCGAACTCGGGGCCTTGCTGCTGGGATACAACCCCATCCTGGATGTCGGGCTCTGGGGCTTTCTGGTCACCCCGGCCCTGCTCCTCGCCTCTGCCCTGGCCGTCAGCCGCGGGGAGCTGCTTCAGTCCTGGCGGAAGCATGCCTTCGCGGTTCCCGCGCTGGTGCTGGGGCTGGTGGTGACGGCGCTGCTGGTGTGCGGCTATACGCGCTGGGCGACGCGCTACTCGCGCGCCGACGTCAGGTCCATCTCGCCGCTTTCAGCGCTGGCGAACGCACCGGCGGTAGCCCTCATCACAGGGGGTGAGCCTGTTCCGTACGAGCGGTACCAGGCGAAAGCTGCGACGGGGCCGGTTGACCTGCTTGGTAACTGGAGCCGGCGCCCGCTCGACTGGGAACCGGGGCAGATGGGCGACCTGTTCGCAGGGCCCCTCTATCGCAGCAGCTACGCAGTGGTGCTCGACCTTGATACTGGCCGCGAGCTGCTCTCTCTGCGTTGGCCGTATGGCGCTCAAGGAGGGGGAGCGGCGGTGTCGCCAGACGGCCGGCTCGCCGCGGCCGCGCTCGGGCGCCAAGGCTTGACCTGGGGTACGCAATCCTGGCGGCCCTACGCTCAGGAACTCCGGGTCTTCGATCTGCAAGCTCGCCGGCCTCTCTACCGGGGGGTGCCGGGCCCCCTGCGCAAGCGGGTGAACCTGAGCATTACTGAGCTGGAGTGGTCCCACCACGGGGATTACCTCGCCTTCGCTACCGCCTATGACTGGAGCTTGCGCGGGACGCAGCAGTCTGCGTCATCTCTCTATGTGATGAGGCGGGATGGCTCAGGTCTGCGGGAGCTGGCGATCAGGCCGGCCACTGGGGACTGGGCCTGGTCTCCCACGGAAGAGGTCATCTATGCCCTGGATCGGGGCCGACTCTACCGGCTGGAGCCCGATGGGCGCGGCCCCCGGCCGATCTGGACCGCGAACGCCACCAGCCCGGCCGGCAGGCGCAGGATTGCGGGGCTCTCCCCGGATGGCCGCTGGATCGTGCTCACAGAGTTGGGGGAAGAGGTGAGGACGGTAGTGGAAGACGAGGAGGGACGGGGAGTTCCGCCAGCTGACTACCACCAGATCAAAGCGGCCGCAGTGCTCGCGATCAGGAGCGATGGCAGCGAGAGGCACGTGCTCTGGTCATACTCGGCGCCGGCCGGAGAGGAGAGCGAGGTCAAGACGCGGCCGGGGGAGGCGACGCTGATGCGGGTGGCCTGGTCATCTGACAGCCGCACCCTGTTCGCGCTGGTTGGTTTCGAGCCGGCGCGGGTGCCCCGCAAAGGAAGGCCGGCAAAGAGCGTGGGGCCGGCCCCTCATGCCCGGCTGCTGCGCTGGCATCCCGGCGAGCCGGGACTGGTCCCGATCGGGCCCGATCTACCCTACTGGGCGGCTACTCTGGTCACTCTGCCGAAGAGCGATGAGGCGATGATCTGGCCCTACCCGGGATGGCATCAGCGGGCGCGGGAGGGCATCCTGTTGGTGAACAGCAGCGGCCAGACGCGGCCCTTCCCCGACGCTGCGCGCGCGGTCGAGTTCGCGGATGAGAACCAGTTCGTCTGCTTCGATGATGCGGGGCGGATGATCACGATTGCGGGGAAGCCTGGGCAGGAGAGCCTGCGCGCCACCGATCTTGCCACCGGGAAGGGCCGGCGGCTCTACCCATAGCCGGGCGCAATGCTTGCCCGCCGGCCGTGTGGCGGGAACTGCGCCCCTACAGGTGCGGGGGCTTTGTGCCATCTCGAGAGAAGGTGATGCGGTCCTGGCCGACGGTCACCACTCCCTTCTTCAGCTCCACATCGGGCGCGGTCTCGCCCTGTGCCAGTGGGACCAGGACAACCATGAACTCCATCTCCTTCGCCTTCTCCGGCGCGCAGATGCGGAGGGTCAAAGGTGACTCCACATTGATCTTGTCCCCGATGCCAGGCAGCACGGCGAGGGTCACACCCTTGGGCGAAAGGACCCGCCCCGCGAGCCAGGCGCGCTCTCCCTGGATGATGAAGCGGTCGCCGGTGCATTCGGCGCCGGGCGAGGCGGCCGCAGGTTGGGAACCTGCGCTACCGGCCGCAGGTTGGGAACCTGCGCTACTGACCTGCACGCTGGCGAAGGTGACGGGGCCGCCCGGCTGGAGCATGAACTCGAAGCTCTCGGTCTGCTTCACCCGGGCGCGGTCGCGCACGACCACATAGCCCCACTTGCCGGTGCCCTCATGCGGGTGCACCAGGGTCAGCTCGCGCACCACGGACTCCGCGCCTTCATAGGCCTGAGTCGCGTCAGACCGGAACCAGATCAGGCCGTCTCGCTCTTCCGCGTCGGTGATCACGGCGCCACTATCGTTATCCTTGCGCTGGTTCCGACCGCCGATCACCAGGCAGTTGTGGCCGGCGGTGTCGTTACTGAAGTAGTCCACCTCCTTGCCGTAGTAGCCGGGCCCTACCTCGCCGTAGCCGTAATCGCGCAGCAGCCACTCGCCCCCCGCGTTGAGCAGGAAGTCGTTGACATCGAGGTGGGAGTGGGAGACATCGGCCTTGCCGCTGCGGAGGTGAAGGGTGAGCGCATCCGCGTTCCAGCTTGTCCGCGCGCCGGCGAAGCCGGTCTGCTCGAAGGCGTGCCACAACGGCAGGCTCTCAGGCACTTCCGCCTCGAGCGATGGGTCGCGCCAGAGCAGCTCGTATAGGGCCGAGTCCAGATCGCGTTGCCGAGGCAGCGCCGCGCCCAGCCACTGGGCGAGCGGATTCCGGTACTCCGCCGCCAGCCGGTACATGAGAGGGCCGATCGCGTGCCAGTCGCGGGGTGGGCCGTCGCCGAAGTTGGCGCAGGTGCCCATGTCGGGGCCGGCCAGGTAGAGCCGGAAGAGATGGGTGTTACGGAGGTAGATGGAGGTGTAGAAATCCTCGGTGAGGTAGGGCCTGGTGGCGGTGATGAACCGGACCAGGGACTCCATGCCATAGCCCCAATACGGCACGCCCTCCTCATAGGCCCCTTCCTCCGGCAGCTCGGCGACGATGTGGTGGAATCCCCACTCCGCCTTCGCCAGCCACTCGCCCACCCCCGGCACGTCTCCCGCCAGCGCCACCGCGGTCACGCCCAGCCCGCCGTAGTTGCACCAGGCGTGGTTCTGACGCCAGGAGGTCTTCCACCAGCCGCGGTTGTTGGCGCCGATGGCGGCCTCGTACATCACCTTGCCGTGCTCGGCGAGGATCCGGCGCAGGCGCTCGCGATCCTCTGGCGACCAGCGGCCGTAGAGCCAGTCATAGGCGATGGAGATGCCGTAGAGCTCATGCGCGGCGGCCAGGTCAGTGCCCTCGAAGATGCCCGCACCCCAGAGGGGATACTCGCCGGGCTTGAGCGCCCACTTGCGGGCGGCCTCGAAGTACTTGGGGTCGGGGTCGAGCAAGGCCACCAGCGCCAGCCCGGGGATGCGGTAGCCGAACACGCGCTGCCACAGCATCTCGTCATTGGGCGTGCCCGGCCGCGTGGGTTCGCTTTCGATGGGCCGGTTCTCGGGCGGGTCGTGGTCGAGGGACTTATCCACCGCGGCCTTCAGGCGCTCCCATTCCGCGCGTTTGGTGGTCTTGATCTCCTCTCTCAGCCGCGCCAGGCCGTCGGCCTGGAAGAACAGCCGGGGCCGGCCTGCGTTCGCGATGCTTGTCTCCAGCTCGGTCGGGTTCATGCTCACCTCACTCGATTTCCGCGCAGCCGGACAGGCGGCGGTCATCACCAGCCCGACAACCACAAGTAGAATGGACGCATTCCTTCTCAACGGAGGCGTTTCCTGAAGACCAGGCAGTAATGGTGATGGTAGTTGGGCACGAAGATCTTGGGATATCCCCAGATCCCCAGGGGCTTGGTATTCTGGCACCAGATGCGCTCTCCCTGGAACTGCCATCCTTTTCCGATCTGCCGCGCCAGGTCCCAGGCCAGCGGTCTGATCTCGCCCTCCGGGTCGCGCAGGTTCTGCGCCACCACCACCAGGTATCTGCCGGGCTTCACGCATTTCCTCACTCCGGCGAAGACTTTGCCCAGGGCGGAGACGAACTCGCGGTAGTCGGCGATGTTGCCCAGATCCTCGCCGCGGTGAGAGTAGACGGTGTCGAGGCCGCTGGCCGCGCGCTGCTTGTGCTTCGAGAACACCCCTCCGCGGCTGGTGCGCAGCATGCGCCAGTACGGCGGGGAGGTGATCACGAAATCGAACTGAGGGAGGCCGCGGCGGAACGCGATGCCGGCCGCCTCCAGTTTCACGCGCCGCGGTTGCCAGAAGTCGGCCACTCCAATCGCCCGCGCGTCACCGCGTATCACCGTCTGCGGCGGCTCCGCACCCTTCACCCTTTGCTCCGCCGTCCGCGCGTATTTCGCGCTCAGCTCCACCCCCGCGCCCACGCGCCCATTCTCCGCGCAGGCCACCAGCGTCGCCCCCGACCCCAGGAATGGGTCGAGCACCGCCCCGCCGCGCTTGGTGAAGAAGCGCAGAAACTCCGCCACCATCTCCTCAGGGAAGCGCGCCGGGTGCAGCTCGGTGGGCTTGTTCTTCCAGTAGCGCGGCGAATCGCACACGAACCAGGTCCGCGTGAACTTGATCCATTCCTTGCCGGTGAGGTCATTGAGATCGTTACGTCGCTTGTTCATCGCCTCTGTAGGGCGGGCATTCCTATGCCCGCCGGTCTCCGTCCTCGCGCTGCGAAGCAGCGCTCTAATCTGCGCAATCTGCGGATTACGCCGTTCCCTTCACTCCGCCAGCAACGGCCTCAGCCGCGTATACCTCCGCGCCTGCTTGTTATTGCGCACCGCGGTCCAGATGGCAGGCCGGTTGCCGACGAAGACGCATTTGCGCTGGGCGCGGGTGAGGCCGGTGTAGAGCAGATTGCGCTGGAGCATGATGTACTGGCTGGTGTGGCAGATCAGCACCACCGCCGGGTATTCGCTGCCCTGGGCCTTGTGCACGGTCATGGCATAGGCCAGCTCCAGCTCGTCCAGCTCGTCATAGCCGTACCACCCGGTGGCGTCGAGGAACTGCACCGTCACCTTGCGGTCGGCCGGATTGATCGCCAGCACGGTGCCGACGTCGCCGTTGAACACTTCCTTGGCGTAGTTATTGATGGTCTGCAACACCCGGTCGCCCTCGCGGATCACCTTCTCTCCGCGCCGCACCTCGGCCCGGCCCGCAGCGGCGGGGTTGAGCGCCTGCTGCAGCACCCCGTTCAGCAGCACCGTGCCCAGGTTGCGCTTGTTCATGGGGGTGAGCACCTGGATGTCGGAGGCCTGGAAGCCCTCCCGCGGCAGCTCCTCCCCCACCAGGGCCGCCACCCGCCGCACGATCGCCTCCGGGTCGGCCTCGCTCACCAGAGTGCAGTCGTCCTCTGGCCGCGGCGGGGTGCGGAACTCGGGCAGCCGGCCCTCGTTCACCCGGTAGGCGTTCATCACGATCTGGCTCTCCCGATCCTGCCGGAAGATCTCGCTCAGCCGCGCCACCGGCACCGCCTTGGATTCGATCAGGTCGCGCAGCACCAGCCCCGGCCCCACCGATGGCAACTGATCCACATCCCCCACCAGCACCAGCCGCGCCCGATCCGGCAGCGCCCGCACCAGCGACCAGGTCAGCTCGATATCGAGCATGGAGGCCTCGTCCACGATCACCACATCCCCGTCCAGCGGCCGCTCTTCGTTGCGCCGGAAGACCCATTCGCGCGGGTCTATCTCCAGCAGGCGGTGGATGGTCTTGGCAGGCCGACCGGTGACCTCGGAGAGCTTCTTGGCGGCGCGGCCGGTCGGGCTGGCCAACAGCACCTCGCATCCCGAGTCCTCGAACACGTCAACGATGGCCCGGGTCACGGTAGTCTTCCCTACGCCCGGGCCGCCGGTGAGCACCAGCACTTTCTCGGTGAGGGCGAGCCGGACCGCCTCCGCCTGCTGCTGGGAGAGCGCGGCCTCCCCCACCCGCCGGTCTCCGGTCAGCCAGGCCTGGAGGGAATCGCCGGTGGCCTTGGCCTCCGGGGCGGCGCGGCGGAGGCGGCGCAGGTGGGCCGCCACCTCGTGCTCGGCCCGCAGCAACCGCGGCAGATAGACGGCCTGGGTGCGGCCCGGCGGCGCTTCGCCAGCGGCGGGGCGCAGCTCCGGCGCCTCCTCCACCAGCACCCACTCGCCGGCGACCAGGGATTCGTAGGCGGCCGCCAGCGCCTCCTCCTCCTCGGCCTCCAGCAGCCGGCCGGCATACTCGAGCAGGCGATCTTTTGGCAGGAAGCAATGCCCTTGCCGGGTCGCCTCCTGCAGGGCGTGGGCGAGGCCGGCCTGGAGGCGGAAAGGCGAGGAAAGCGGGACGCCCAGCTCCCGGGCGATGCGGTCCGCGGTCTTGAACCCGATGCCCTCCACCTCCATCGCCAGCTGATAGGGATTGCGCTCGACCACGGCCACCGATTCATCGCCGTAGTGCTTGTGGATGCGAATGGCGTGGGCGGCGCTGATGCCCAGGCCCTGCAGCCGCATCAGGGTGGCCTGGCTGTCCGATTGCTTCTGCCGCCGCCAGTCCTCGGCGATGGCCTGGGCCCGCTTGCGGCCGATGCCCGGGATCTCGCGCAGCCGCTCCGGATCCTCCAGGGCCTCCAGGGTCTGGTCGCCGAACCGCGCCACCAGCAGCTCCGCCGTCTTGGGCCCGATGCCCCTGATCGCGCCGCCCGCGAGAAACCGCTTGACCGCCCCCGCGGTGAGCGGGCTGGCCACCTGGTAGCGGACGAAGCGGAACTGCTCCCCGTACTGGGGGTGGGTGATCCACTGCCCCCAGAGCTTGACCTCCATCCCCTCTCGCGCCTGGGCGAGGTTGCCCACGACGCTGACCACCTCTCCCGCGCCGCTGCCCTCCGAGACGCGCAAGCGCGCCACCGTCCAGCCGTCGTCGGGGTTGTGGTGGCGCACCGCCTCGATGGCGCCAGTCAACTCGCGGTGCTCCTCGCGCTCAGAGCGGTCGTCAAACACGAGGAGGGTGGTTCGACCAGGGGCCGAGCGCGCCCTGCCGCGCAGCGGCTCCGCGTTCCTGGTGCGCGTCGCACAGTCGGCTAGGGGCGCAATTCATTGCGCCCAGAAGGCCCCCCGGCGTGATGTGGCTAGGTTGCCCAGATGCTACGGCCACACGCTGGGCCTGGTCACTCTTGACGCTGGCAGCATGGTATGATAGAGTGACAGGCGGGTTGAGCCAGGCGGAAGGTGCCCGTGCCGCTGGCTCGGTTTTTCTTGGCCCAGAGGTTGGAAGGGAGCGTCGGCCTTGCCGCGGCAAAGCCGGATTCACGATCGGGGCTTCTGGTGGGCGTGCACTGAGTGCCGCAGCCGGAACTATACCAGTTACAAGAACAAGCGCAACGACCCGGACCGCATGAAGCTGCGGAAGTACTGCCCGGAGTGCCGCAAGCACACCGAGCACCGGGAGACAGGGCTTACCGCGCGGGCGGGCCGCTAGTCCGCCGGCGGGCTTGTCGGGCAGGGCGCGGAATGCAGGCCCGTAGCTCTAATTGGTAGAGCGCCGGTCTCCAAAACCGGTGGTTGTCGGTTCGAATCCGGCCGGGCCTGCCATTGCATTTGTGGGCCGGCGAGACGGTGGGCAGGGGAGGCCGCGGGCGAGGGGGGCAGGGACCAGAAGATGAGAGCAATCGCAGAAGAGCGACGTGTCGGTGCCAGCCGGTCGGGCCGCGGGGCCCGCGTCAAGGGCTTCTTCCGAGACGCCTGGCTGGAGCTGCAGAAGGTGATCTGGCCCGGCCGCGAGGATGTGGTGAAGATGACCGGGCTGGTGGTGGCGGTGGTGATGATCGTGGGCCTGTTCATCTACCTCTGGGACCAGGTCTTGGTGCAGATCACCAGGCCCCTGTTCCCGACCTAGCAGCATGCGGGCAAGTAGGCGGTCTGGCCGCCGCCCGGGAGGCCTGGCAGGTGCTGACGCCGGCTGGGCGCCGGTCCCACCGAGGTTGAAGAGCGAATGGCGAAACAGTGGTACGTGGTGCATACCTTCACCGGGCATGAGGACAAGGTGAAGGTGAGTATCGAGAGGCGGGCCACCTCCATGGGGCTGGGTGATCGGGTGGGTCGCATCCTGGTGCCCACGGAGGAGGAGCTGCGAGGCACGCGGCGCGGCCGGCGCCAGGTGAGCAAGCATAAGATCTTCCCGGGCTATGTGATCGTGGAGATGGAGCTGGACGATCAGACCCGGCACCTGGTGCGGGACACCGCGGGTGTCACCGGGTTCGTGGGGCCCGACCGGCAGCCGGTTGCGCTGCGGCCGGATGAGGTGGACCGGCTGCTGACCACGGTGAGCGAGGAAGCGCCTCCGCTGCGGGCGGCCTGGAATGTGGGAGAGACGGTGCGCATCACCTCGGAGCCCTTCGATGGCATTCACGGCAAGGTGGTGGATGTGGATCTGAGGCGGGAGAAGCTGCGGGTGCTGGTCTCCATCTTTGGGCGGGAGACGCCGGTGGAGGTGGACTTCGCAGATGTCGAGAAGCTGGACTGAGGTGACGCAGCAAGCGGGCGCGGAGGCCGCGGTCTGAGCAGGCCGAGCGAGGGAGTGGGCGATGGCGAAGAAGGTGCGGACCATAGTGAAGCTTCAGATCGAGGCGGGCAAGGCGACCACCGGGCCCCCGGTGGGTCCCTCGCTGGCGCCGCACGGCATCAACCTGATGGAGCTGATTAAGGCCTACAACGCCGCCACCGCGTCTCAGGTGGGCACCATCGTGCCGGTGGAGGTGACCATCTACGAAGATCGGTCCTACAGCTTCGAGCTGAAGACCCCTCCGGCCTCGCAGCTCTTGCGCAAGGCGGCGGGAGTGGAGAAGGGCTCGGGAGAAACCGGGCGGGCGGTGGCGGGGAAAGTAACCATGGCCCAGGTGCGGGAGATCGCCCAGATCAAGATGCGAGACCTGAACGCCAACGACATCGACGCGGCGGCGAAGATCATCGCGGGCACGGCCCGCAGCATGGGCCTGCAGGTCGAGGGGTAGAGAGATGAAGCACGGCAAGCGATATCGCACGGCGCTGGGAACCGTGGATCGGGAGCAGGTGTACTCCCCGGAGGAGGCGCTGCAGCGGATCAAGGAGACGGCCTCGGCGAAGTTCGACGAGACCGTGGACCTGGCGATCAAGCTGGGGGTGGATGCCAAATCCGGCGAGCAGGTGGTGCGAGGAGTCGTCAGTCTCCCCCATGGACCGGGCAAGTCGCCGCGGGTGGTGGTGTTCGCGCGGGGGGAGGCGGCGAGCCAAGCGCAGGCGGCGGGGGCAGATGAGGTGGGCGCCGAGGAACTGGTAGCGAAGATCGAGGGGGGCTGGAAAGACTTCGACGTGCTGGTGGCGACCCGGGATATGATGCGGGTGGTGGGACGCCTGGGCAAGCGGCTGGGGCCCAGGATGCCGAACCCCAGGGCGGGGACGGTGGGCGAGGATGTGGCGGTGATCGTGAAGGACCTGAAGAGCGGCCGGGTGCAGTTCCGCATGGACCGCGGGGGTGTGCTGCAGGTGCCCATCGGGCGCGCCTCCTACCAGGTGGAGCAGTTGCGGGAGAACCTGGCGGCGCTGCTCGGCGCGGTGATGCGGGCGCGGCCCGCCAGCGCCAAGGGGCAGTACTTGCGCAAGATCTCGATCAGCGCTACCATGGGGCCGTCCCTGCTGATAGACACCAACCAGGCGCAGGCGATGGCGGAGGCGATGTAAGGCCGGTTGCAGCGGCGGGCATCCGTCAGTGCCGGATACCCGCCCTACAGAAAAACAAGCTGCCGGAGACAGCAGGCGTGAGAGCATAAGTCCCCTCGCGGGGACGCCTGCCGAGGCAGGGAGAAGACGACATCGGGCCAGGCCCGGATGCTATGCTTCCCCCGCTTCGGCGGGGGAAGTCTCTTTGTGGACAGGAGGTGAGGATTGCGAAAGGCTGAGAAGGGCCAACTGGTGGCGGCGCTGCAGGAGGCGCTGCAGGAGCAGCCGCATCTCATCGTCACCGGCTATCGCGGCCTGACGATGAAGGAGATGACGGAGCTGCGCCGGGCGCTGGCCAAGCTCGGGGGCCGGCTGCAGGTAGTGAAGAAGACCCTATTCCGGCGCGCCCTGGGTGAGGAGGCCCGTGCCCGCCTCGCCGATTTTCTGGAGGGGCCGGTGGCGGTGACATTCGTATCGGGGGACGCGGTGAGCGTGCTCAAGGAGATGAGCGCCTTCGCCCGGACGCACGACGAGCTGGACTTCAAGGGGGGTTGGGTGGAGAGTCACCTCTTCGACGGCCAGCAGCTCGCGGAGCTGGCCTCGCTGCCGCCGCGGGAGGTGCTGCTGGGGCGATTGGCTGGGGTGCTGTTGGCTCCGCTGAGCCAGCTGGTCGGCACCCTGCAGGCGGTGCCGCGCGATCTGGTGCTGACCCTGCAGGCGATCGTCAGGCAGCGGGAGGAGGCGGGCGCGGCCGCGAGCGCATAGCTGGGCGGACACCGGCGATACGGGGCAGGTCGCGGACCTGCCCTACGAGATCATGGAGGAGAGCGATGGCGAAGTTGAGCAGTGAGGAATTCATCACGGCGATCGAGCAGATGAACGTGCTGGAGCTGAACGAGCTGGTGAAGGCGATCCAGGAGCGGTTCGGGGTGAGCGCGATGGCGATGGCGGCCCCGGCGGCTGCGGCCGCGGCGCCCGCGGAAGAAGTGGAGGAGAAGACCCAGTTCGACGTCGTCCTCACCAGCTTCGGCGAGAAGAAGATCCAGGTGATCAAGGCGGTGCGAGAGCTGACCAGCCTGGGTCTGAGAGAGGCCAAGGAGCTGGTGGAGGGCGTGCCCAAGGTGGTGAAAGAGGCGCTCAGCAAGGACGATGCCGCCGCCGCCAAGAAGGTGCTGGAGGACGCCGGCGGCACGGCCGAGGTCAAGTAGCTCCTGTAGGGCGGCCATGCGCCCTAATGAATGTCGCCCAAAGAAGTAATGGGCGACATTCATGAAAAAGCCAGGAAATGCCTGGGGAAAGACGTTCGCGCAATGTTACTTCATTGCGCGAACGTCAGTAGGGCGACAGCGCAGGGGGGCATAGCCGCCGCACGCTGTTAGGTGTTTCGGGACTTCGGTCCCGAGACTGACGCGACCAAGATCCCTCGCTTCGGCTTGGGATGACGAGCTGTCGGGCGGGGCCTCGCGGCCCCGCCCGATTCCTCTGGCCTAGTCGAACGGTATGAATGGCGCGGGGATGTGCAGCAGCGCGTCCACCAGAGTGAGCACGACGGCGATGGTCATCTCCCCGAAGATCAACCCCAGGAAGAAGGGCCGGGCGCGGGCATAGCCGGAGAGGCCTCCATAGCGCACGATGATGGTCTTCACCAGCCAGGCCACCAGGATGGCGAACCAGTAGACCACCAGAGACCAGGACCCCACCATCACGAATCCCAGCGGATGTAGGGGCCACCACCAGAACTGCCGGCGCATGAAGGCCAGGAACAGGGTGAAGCCAGCACCCAGCAAGAAGCAGATGGGGGTGGCCGGGTTGAAGCGCTCCTCGCCGCCGAGGAAGGCGGCGTGCTCCTGCCAGAAGACGCCGGCCAGCCAGGCGTAGTGGTCGTTGAGCGCCATCGCGCCCCGCCGGTAGTTCAGCCAGAGCAGGATGACGAAGCCGCAGGCGAGGGAGGCGAGGATGCCGATCCAGAGCGCGGCATGGAGTGAGCGGCGGCGCAGCCCCACGGCCTCCGCGATCTTCTGGGTGTCCATCATCCCCTGCAGGGCGAGGCCTCGCATATCCCCCGCGAAGGGCACGGTGGCGAAGATGATGGAGGTGAGATTGCCGGAGCCGAGGAGCTGGCGGCGGCCGAACATGCCGTAGACATCGAGCGGGGTGAAGATGATCTCGGTCATGAGCAGGCCGCCCTCGGCGGTGGCGCGGGTCATCACCAGAGAGATCACGAGCACGTAGATCACGACTTCCATCAGGGCCAGCCAGAAGGAGAGGCCGATGGAGGTGAACCAGAGCACGGCGGCGATCATGGTCAGGGCCAGGCCCAGGAGCGCGGCGCGGTAAGACAGCATCTCGTTGGCGCCGGCCAGCACGCGGCCCCGGCGCCGCCAGCCTTGCAGGGCGGCGACCAGCGTGGGCTTGGTGAGGTAGAGCAGGTAGCCGGCGAGCACGAAGAAGCCGCCGGCCTCGGCGCTGGCGAGATAGAGGCTGGTGTCGGCATGGGAGGGTTGGTCCAGGGTCTGGCCCAGGGTGAGCAGGAGTGCCTCGTGGCCCTTGCCCAGGAATAGGTAGAAGAACCAGAAGCTGAACAGCAGCTCGCTGGGGAGGAGGAAGAAGAAGCCGATGGCGGCCAGGGGGAAGTAGATGTAGAAGGAGGTCATGCGGTTCAGCGGCGGGCCCACGAACAGGGAATCGTGCAAGTCCCAGCGGAGCGGGATCTGGGGCAGATTGGGGTTGATGCTGTGGGCGAGGTTGATCAGGTGGAGGATGACTGGCAGGGCGGCGCCGAGATAGAGCAGCCGATTGCGGTAGAAGGGCTCGCCGGTCTCCGCGCGCAGCATCTCGATGGGGAGCTGGGCGAGCGGGAAGCTGAGCCGCTCGTAGTCTGACCACTGCTGGCGCAGCAGAGCCGCCAGGCAGATGAAGGCGGCGAACATGAGCAGGATGATCACCAGCCAGTGGGTGAGCGGGGCCACCCAGGGCTGCCAGGGGATGGGCTCGCCGTAGTGCAGCCCCTCGTAGAAGGCGAGGACGATGGTCTGCCTGGGCTCGCCACCGGTGTTCCAGGGGATGAGCTGCTGAGGCAGATTGGGGAAGAAGGTGGTCTGCCACTTGTTCGAGGGGTCGGCGTAGTAGTTGATGCTGGTGAGCAGGGGGAGCAGGCGCGCCGGGCCGCCCCGGGAGGAGGTCCAGGCGCTGAGCAGCATCATGGCGTAGATCACCAGCAGCTCGGGTGGGCGCAGCGCCCACCGGGGCCGGCGCCAGCGCAGCAGCCGGTTCCCCGCGATGAGGAAGACGAAGACGCCAAAGGCCACCGGGGGGAAGGTGAGGATGCCGATGGTGATGCGCTTGATCACCTGCTCGGCCCAGAGGGTGACGAAGGAAACCAGGGCCACGCAGGCAACTCCGACTGCCACCGCCCGCGGGGTGAGTCCTCCTGATTCAGTTGATCCGTTGTGAGCCATAGGCCGCGACGCGGGAGCAGCCTCGCCCGCGCTCCCTGCTGCAACAGCAGACCTGGTTGCTCGGCCAGCTTCGCCGCGGGAGGAATGACTGCCTCTGAGCGGCGGAGGAGGAAAGGGCGCAGGCGCCGTGAGTGATGCTTGTGCGATGAGGCGGCCGCGCGCGAGCGGCCTGGTGACAGGTTTGAGACAGGGGAGAGGGGAAGAGTACCACAGAGGCGGGCATGGCTATGCCCGCCCTACAGTCGAAGCGTCCGATCTGGAGGTGGTGATGCAGTACCGGGTGCTGGGCAGAACAGGGTTCAAGGTCTCGGCCTTGGGGTTCGGGACCATGAGATTCAAGATGGTGGATGATCAGGTTGACCAGGAGTTGGCGATCGCAGCGCTGCACCGGGCTATGGATCTGGGGGTGAACTATTTCGACTCCGCCGTAGGCTACTGCGGGGCGCAAAGCGAGCAGGTGCTGGGCAGAGCGCTGAAGGGCCGGCGCCGAGGGCAGGTGATCTCGACCAAGTACCCGACCTGGGACCCATATACCAAGAAGGCCGATGATTGTCGGCGCATTATCGAGCAATCGCTATCTCGTCTCGAGCTGGATTTCATTGACGTCTACCACATGCACTCCCTGGACTGGGAAAGCGCACAGGCGGTGCTGGCGAAAGGCGGCGCGGTGGAGGCGGCGCGGCGGGCGAAGGAGGAGGGGCTGGTCAAGCACCTGGGCTTCTCCTTCCACGACGACCCGAAGCGCATGATTGACATCATCGAGGCCGCGCCGGATTTCGAGGTGGTGACCTGCCAGTATAACCTGCTGGACCGGGCCAACGAGGAGAGCATGGCCTATGCCCACGACCACGGGCTGGGGGTGGTGGTGATGGGCCCGGTGGCCGGGGGACGGCTCGGGTTCCCGTCGGAGCAGATCATGCGACTGGTCCCCGGCGGCACCCAGAGCAGCCCCGAGGTGGCGCTCCGGTTCGTGCTCTCCAACCCGAACGTGAGTGTCGCGATCTCGGGCATGAACACGGTCGAGATGGTGGAGGAGAACGCAGCCACCGCCAGCCGGGAAGAGCCGCTGAGCGCAGACGAGCGCCAGCGAGTGCTGGCGATGCTGGAGGAGAACCGGCGGCTGTCCGAGCTCTACTGCACCGGCTGCGGCTACTGCATGCCCTGCCCCAATGGCGTCAACATCTCGGAGTGCTTCCGGCTGATGAACCTGCACCGGGTCTACGGCCTCACCGAGCCCGCGCGCCGGCGCTACCGCCGGTTCGGGGAGGAGGGAAACCTGAACGCCGGGGCCTGCGTGGAGTGCGGGCAGTGCGAGCCGAAGTGCCCCCAGAAGATCCCCATCATCGAGCAGTTGAAGGAGACGCAGCGGGCGCTGGGTGAATGACCACCGGGGGTCCGCAGATGGCGCGGATAGGGCAGAGAAGGCCTTGAACGCGAGCACACCACCGGCGCCAGGAGAGCGCGCGGCGCGAGCGCCCCGTTCTCTCTGGCTGTGGCTGGCGGCGGCCTGCGGACTGGCCGTCGCCTTTGCCATGGACGGGCCGGTGATGAGTCTCGTCCAGCCGCTGCGCGACTCCTCTCTTTCCCACGTGCTGCTGCACACGGTGCGGTGGCTGGGCATCGGGTATGTGCAGGCCGGAGTGCTGCTGCTCGTCATCGCGCTGGGAGCAGTGCTGCGACATCGCGCGGCGGCCGCGGGGGCCTGGGCGCTGCTGGCGCTGGCCATCTCGGGCTTGGCGGCCAACGTGCTGAAGGTGTTGATCCATCGCCCTCGGCCCTGGGTGTTGGTGCCGCCGCCCGAGAGCTGGGCTGGCTATCTGCGCCTGCACCAGCTCCAGTCCTTCCCCTCTGGGGAGGCCACCACCTCGTTCGCCATCGCCTTCGTGCTGGGGAGCGAGTTCGCGACGCTGCGAGCACCTCTGCTCCTGGCCGCCTGTGCGGTGGCGGCGGCGCGGGTAGTGGTGGGGAACCACTACCCCTCCGACGTGTGGGGCGGCGCCATGCTGGGGACGGCGCTGGCGCAATGGCTATCACACCTGGCGCGGAGTCGCGCTCGCCGAGGGACCGGGGCCGGCGCGTAGAAGGAAGCACGGCGTGATAGCAAGTGGACTGCGCCGGGCGCTCCCATTCCTGCTGCTGACCGCGGGCACGGCTGCCCTGTTCCTCGGGGGGCTGGGCCGGCTTCCCCTCTTCGGGCGGGACGAGGCCCTCTACGCCGAGGCGGGGCGGGAGATGCTCGCCACCGGAGATTGGGTTACACCCCGGGTCAACGGCGGCCCCTTCTTCGAGAAGCCCCCGCTCTACTACTGGGCAGCCGCGGCCAGCTACCGCGCCTCCGGGGTGTCTCCGCTTTCCGCTCGTCTTCCCTCCGCGTTGATGGCGATAGCGACGGTGCTGTTGACCGCCCGCATCGGGGCCCGGGTGTGGGGAAGGCGAGCCGGCCTGCTGGCCGGGATCGCGCTGGCAACCTCGCTGCAATTCGCGTTGATCGGCCGCCTGGGGATCATGGATGCGCCTCTGACCTGCCTGACCGTGCTGGCGCTGCTGGCCTATGAGCGCTGGCAGCGGATGGGCGGATGGGGCGCGCTGGCTGGATTCGGCGTCACGGTCGGGCTTGCGATCTTGCTGAAAGGGGCGGCCGGGCTCATCCCCTGGGGTGTGGCCGTGGTGGATGCGCTGATCAGGATGGCGCGGCGAGAGCGCATCGGCCACACGCCGCTGGCGCTGGTCGGGTCGGCCGTCATCGCGGGCCTGGCCTCGGCCGCGGTGGCCGCGCCCTGGTTTCTGGCGATGACCGCGCGCCATGGCTCGGCCTTCGGTGCGACATTCTTCGTGCACGAGCACCTGAGGCGAGTTGCCCAGGCCATGCAGGGGCACGGTGGGCCATTCTGGATCTACTTGCCGATGATCGCCCTCGGCTTCTTCCCCTGGGTGATCTTCCTGCCGGCCGGCCTGCTCCGCCCGCCCCGGGCAGAGGCGGCCGCGTGCTGGCGCGTGCTCTGCCTGGTCTGGATCGCCTGCGTCCTGGTGGTCTTCTCGGCCGTCCGCACCAAGCTGCCAGGGTACATCACGCCGCTCTTTCCGCCCACGGCGCTGCTGGTCGGGGCTGAACTGGACCGGCGCCTGGCCCAGCCGGGCCGGGGGCCTTGGGTCGCGCTGATCCTGGGCGCGGCCCTGCTTGGCGCGCTGGTGACCAGGTTGCCGGTGGCAGCTTCGCGGCTGGGCGAGAGGGTCGGTGCCGCGCAGCAGGGGGCGCTGTTGTTCTGGCCGGTGTTCATCTGGGTGGCGGGTTATGTCATCATCGCGGTGGGAGCATGGGCGGCACTGCGGGGCCGGCCGGGGCGCGGACTGCCCGTGATAATGGCAGGCCAGGCCGCGACGCTGGGCGCGGTGCTGATCGGTATACTGCCATTGCTGTCGCCCTATCTCGGCGGAGGGAGCGCGCGGCTGGCCTCGCTGGCAGCGCGAGAGCTACCCCGGAGCGCCCTCGTGCTCTATGAGACTCGCCCCGAGACGGTGAACTTCGCACTCCAGCGAACCGTGCCCACCTTCGATCGCCATCAACAGGAAGCGCTGGCGGCTGCTCTGCGCGCCGGCCCTACCGCGCTGATCGCGCCGGCGAAAGAGGCGGCGTTCTGGAAGGCCCTGCCAATTCGCCGCAGGTGGCAGGTCGGAGATCGGGTGCTGCTGGATATCCCCCCACAGGTAGGGCTGGTCCCCCTAGGCCGCTTGCAGCGGCCGGGGTGGCGGCCCCCAGGCAGGCCTGGCCACGCGACCGGCCCCAAAAGCTGACAAACCACAGGAGGCGAGACCATGATCTGGCACGAGTCGAGCGGTCCGGAGGTGGCGGAGTTTGCGAAGAGGTGCGAGGTGGCGCTGTTGCCGGTGGGATGCGTGGAGATGCACGGCCCCCACAACCCGACCGGTTGCGACACCTTTCGGGCGGACCGGGTGTGCCGGCTGGCCGCGGAGCTGGAGCCGTGCATGGTGCTGCCCCCGATCTTCTACAACATCAATGATCAGATGAAGTGCTACCCGGGCACCATCTCGATTCCGGGCAGGATGGTGACGGAGATGCACCGGGCGATCTTCGCCGAGTGCGCGCGCAATGGGTTCAAGCGCATCGTGGTGTACGTCGCCCACGGCGGAGGTGACGAGGCGGTCGTCGCCGCGCAGGCCGAGATGCTGGAGGAGGCGACCTCCGGGGCGCGGATAGACTATCAGGTCTTCCGGGTGGATTCCTGGGCGCTGCCCGGTCTGGACGAGCCGGAGGAGACGCGCCGGGTGATGGGGGGACATGGCGGCGCGAATGAGACTTCGGAGGTATGGGAAGCGGCTCCAGGCATGGTACATGTGTCGCGGGTGGAGGGCGAAGAAGGACCCTACCTGCGGCCTGTGGCCAGCCCGGCCAGCTATCGGGTGGACTGGATCAGGAATGTGCCGAAGGGCTTTCAGGGCCGGCCGGAGCTGGCCAGCCGGGAGCGGGGTGAGAAGCTTAATCGCCGACGAGCCGAGCAGCTGGCGGAGGTGATCCGGAAGATCAAGGCCTACGATCTGAGCAGCGACCCATAGCGGATATCGCAGACCGCTGGAACCGAGGTGGCGAGAGTGCACAGCGTTGATTTCGAGCAAGTGAAGGCCTGCATAGACGTGCCCAGTGAGGCCGAGCGGTTGCTCGCAAAGAGCGAGAAGGAGATCAGCTTCAGCCTCAACCTGATCCTCTATCCCGAGGGGCTAGTGGAGACTGATGCCTATGTCGTCTATCACAACACCGCGCGGACCGGCCAAGGGGGGAGTGCGGATCTGGCCCACGGTCACCCTAGAACACACCCGGGAGCTGGCCGAGCTGATGACCTACAAGACGGCGCTGGTGGGAGTGCCGTTCGGGGGCGGGAAGTCGGGGATCCGGCTGGATCCCGACGAGTTCCCGGTCGCAAATAAGACTGCGCTGATCAAAGAATACGTGCACATGATCAAGGAGGAGCTGATGTCCGGTGCCTATGTCCCGGCCCCGGACCTGGGCAGCACGCCCTCGGATATGGCCGTGATCTACGGGGAGACGCATATCCCCGAGTCGGTCACCGGCAAACCTCCCCGGGTGGGCGGCCTGCCCGGCCGGCGCGAGTCAACCGGGTACGGGGTGACCCACATCGCGGCTCTCTCCTGCCAGGCTTTTCTCGGGGGAGCGATCGAGGGCAAGCGGGTGGCGGTGCAGGGATTCGGCAATGTGGGGGAATGGACGTGCCGTTTCCTGCGGGACCGGGGGGCGAAGGTCGTGGCGGTATCCGACATCACCGGCGGGGTCTACTGCGACACGGGCATACCCATCGATGCGGTGTGCGAGCACGTGCGGCAGGAGGGCGGCGTGGCCGGCTGCCAGGGAGAGGCGATCACGAATGAGCAACTGCTGGCCCTGCCGGTGGACATCCTGGTGCCGGCGGCGATCGAAGGTGTGATCCACCAGGGGAATGCGCAGGCGGTGTCCGCCCGGCTGATCGTGGAAGCGGCGAACGGACCGATCACGCCGGAGGGCGACCGGATTCTCGATGCTCGCGGCATTCCCGTCGTGCCCGACATCCTCGCCAACAGCGGCGGGGTGACCGCCTCCTATGTGGAGTGGCGCTCGGCGAAATCGGGGGTAATGACGAAGGCGGAGGAGACCTACGCCACAGTGGCGGAGCAGCTAGAGGCGGCCTTCCACCGGGTGCGGGAGATGGCGGAAACGCGCCACGTAAGAGACCGGACGGCGGCGCAGGCGGTGGCGGTGGAGGAGCTTATCGCCACCATGCGAGATCGGGGCTGGCTTCCGGCTGAGGGGTGAAGCTGAAGGTGCGGTCCGGCTGCTGGGCGGCCGCCGCCAGCACTTCCACCAGTTCGGGGTCGAAGCGGGAGCCGGCGGCCTGGCGCAGCCGGGAGAGCGCCTGGGGGGAGCCAGCTAGCTCCAGGTAGGCGTCGGCTAGAGCCAGCAGCCTCGCCCCCAGCGGAATCTGGTGCTGGCGTAGCCCCTCCGGGTAGCCCAGCCCATCCCAGCGCTCGTGGTGAGCCCCCACCATCTGGGCGGCTGGCCTCAGAAAGCGAACCGGCGCCAGGATCTGAGCCCCCAGCTGGGGGTGGAGCCGCAGGGGCTCCAGCTCCCCCGAGAACAGGTCCTGGTCCCCGGGCAACAGCTCCCCGGGCACCCCCACTTTGCCAATGTCGTGCAGGTAGCCGGCATAGCGAATCTGCTCCACCTGGTCGGGGGCCAGGTCCAACACCTGCGCCATCGCCGCCGCCACCGCCGCCACCCGCTCCCCATGGCTGGCCTCCAGCGAGCGACCCTCCAGCTTCGCCTCCATCACCGCCCCCAGGGTGCGCAGGCTCTGGGCGTAGACCTGCCGCAGATGCCCCTGCAGCCGGTAGCCATAGTAGAGCAGCCCGGAAGGAATCAGCGTCACCACCCCCAGCAACAAAGCCCCCCGGGAGCTGGAAGCCCCCACCGCCTCCCCGGTCAACTGCCACCGGCTCTGATAGAGCAGAGCCAGCAGCAGCCCCACCGAAGCCAACGCCCCATCCAGAGCCAGCATGGGCCCCAGGCTGGCCCGCAGCCGCCGCCAGGTCAAAGGCCACAGCCCCGCCCCCGCCCGCCGGGGCCGCTCCAGAGCCACCGCCACCGATACCCAGCCGGTCTCCAACAGCCACAGACACACCACCGCCCCCACCACCGCCACCACATGCACCCCCAGCTCCACCCGCCCCGGCACCCCGCCCAACTCCTGGTACACCCACCCCGCAGCCAGCAGCGACAGCACACTGTGGGCGGCATTGAAGCTGGAGCGCACCACCGGGCTCCGCCGCACCATCCCCTCCGACCACACCGCCGCCAACGCCGCCACACAGGCCGTGGGCCCCGCCCCCAGCACCAACAGCCCCGCAAAGAACACCGCAAAGCTGGCCGCCGCTCCCCCTCCCCCAGCCAGCGGCACCACCATCAGGTCCAGCACCCCAGCCAACCCAATGAACAATGCCAGCTCCCAGATCCCCAGATCCACCGCCTGCCACCGGCTCGCCGCCCACACCAGCCCCACCGCCCCCAACCCAATCACCCCCACCACGTATCCCTCCAACCACCCCCACCCCCGCCCCACCCGCGCAGCGGCAGCCGACGGAGGTGCGAGGACGGCCTTCGACTCCCTCGGGATCATCACACACCTTCCCGCGTCTGGAGGGCGGCAGGAATGGGAGCGAGCTCCTCTGGCTCTTCCATCTCCAGTTCGCCTCGCGCCCAGAGCGCCGCCAGGGCCGCCACCACCTGTGGGTAGAACTGGGTGCCGGCGCAGCGCTCCAGTTCGGTGATGGCCTCCTCCGGGCTGCGCCGACGGTGGTAGGCGCGCTGCGCGGTCATGGCCTCGAAGGCGTCAGCCACACCCAGGATCCGGGCCTCCAGAGGGATGGTGTCCCCGTGCTTGCCATTGGGATAGCCCTTGCCGTCCATCCGCTCGTGGTGGGCGCGAACGATGGCCGCCACCCGCCCTGGAGTATGGGGCAGGAACTCCATCTTCTCCGCCAGCAGGCCGCCCTCCACGGGGTGCTGGCGGATCACCTCCCATTCCTGCTCGGTGGGCTTGCCGGGCTTGCGCAGAATGGGCTCCCAGTCGCGGCGGACTTTGCCGATGTCGTGGAGCCGCCCGGCCCATTCCAGGATCTCCAAGCGAGGGGCGGAAAGGCCCAGCTCCCGGCCCAGCAGCACCGCATAGTGCGTCACTCGCTCGGAGTGCCTGCGGGTGTACTCATCATAGGCCTCCAGCGCCTCGGATAGCGCGTAGACTGTCTCGCGATGCACCTCCAGCATCTCCATCGCCCCCTGAAAGGCGTAGCGGGCCCCCAGCAGGGGAGCCACGAACAGAGCTACCGCGAAGACGCCAAGTCCCTTGGTCTGGTAGACCATGGCCATCAGCAGGCCGAAGGGGGCCAGCGCCAGGTAACGGGGGGCCAGCCAGCGGAAGCTCACCGCCCAGATGCCGAAGACGGGGCGGCGCTCCCAGGAGGCCATCCCGATGGCGATCAGCCAGGTGGAGATGACGAAGTAAGCGAGTGCACAGCAGAGCAGCGCCGGCCCGATCTCACCGAACCTCACCGGGTGGGTGAGCGAGACATAGGCTCCACCCAGGGCCTGGTAGATCCAGCCGGCGCCAGCGAAGGAGAGCACCACCTGCCCCTGGTTGAACAACTGCCGCAGGCGCGGGCTCCGCCGGAACTCGATGGCGGCGCTGATCACCCCCACCCAGGCCGCCACTGCAGGCCCGAAGATCAGAAGACAAGCGTAGTCCACGGCAAAGCCGACCGTCGTGGTGGCCCCGCCGCGCCCTGGCAGGCGCACCGGGTACAGGACCATGAGCACGGTGAGGGCCAAGAAGAAACCGGCCTCCCAGGACACGGAGACCGGCGGATGGGGACTCCAGCCTCGCCACCAGGCTAGGCTCAGCCACGCCAGAAGAACATAGCCTGAGACTCCGACCACGACCATGAACGGCGAGTGTAGCTTCGATGGCTGCTGCATGGCTGCGACCTCTGCTCTGACGGTTGCCCAGATTAAGCGAGCCGAGGCCGTGTGCTAACAGCTCACGTCATGCGCTAGCTTACGGCCAACCAACACGAGCGCCGCCCGCCAACACGAGCGAGAGCAGCGCCAGCACAACCGAGATCCACTTGCCCACAGGAACACCTCCAGGAGCTAAAGCTCTGTCCGCCTTCCGCTACTTGGCAGACAGGCAACCGCTCCGCTGGGTGCTCACATCTTCCGTGGCCCCGGCTCGCGTCCGCTCAGTTGTCACACCCGATTGCTCTCCGTCTTCTCCTTTGACCGGAAGCGCCCGGCGCGCGCCGGATCTAGGCAGAGAGCGCCGGCAGGCGTCGGTTCAGCGCGTCCAGCACGGCCAGCGCCGCCGCCCTCCAGGGATCATCTCGCACTAGCGCCGACCCCAGCAACTCCTCTTCCTGCCTGCGCCCCAGCACGCGCACGGTGGCCATGACACAGGGCCGGCCGTTCACCTGGGATCGGGTGAAGTCGCGCAGCTCCAGGCCGGGGATGGCATCGAGGCTGGTGGCGCGCAAGAACTCCTCCACCGCCGCCAGGCTGGCCCGGGCAACTAGCTGCTCCTGGTCGAGCTGGGAGCCGACGGGCATGGAGGCGGCGCCGGTGTAGCTGTCATCACCGCGGCCCACCGAGACTCGCGCCCGCGCGGTGGTGCGGTCAATGGAGTAATCAATGCTTAGGAACTTGAGACGAGCTTCCACCACCGGTTCGGCTGGGTTTGAGCCCCGGACCTGGGCGATGCTGATCTTGCGGTGGTCTACCCGGGTCCCGAGGTCGGAGAAGAGAGCGGATTCGATATCACGTCCCAACTGCTTGGGATGCCGACTCTGGTCGGCGACCACGTGGATCTCGATGATATCACCGCGGTTATCGGTCACCACCCGCGCCGACAGCACGCCCCGCAGGCGTGTGATGGTAGCCTCCGCATCCGCAACGGCAGCCCGATTCTGCAGGTCACCCATGTGGCCAAGCCCTCCCTTAGCCGCGAGTCTGGGCCTACCCGACGCGAAACCGGATGCGTCCCGCAGGGGGCGACGGGCGTCATCACAGCTCAAGCTAGCAGCACGCAGGCTTTCCAGCCCGACCAACCGCGATGATAGCAGGGACCGGGACGGGTGTCAAGGACCGCTTGACCCCGCTGGCGGACAGCAAGGGTTTGGTGGGGCGCTGACCAGGCGGCTTGGGGCAAGCAGATCACGGGGGCGGGAAGAGGCCGGGCGCCGAGCCGTCAGGCCGGGTCGGCAGCCAGCCTTGACAGTCACCTGGCCGAATGCTATCCTCCGCCCCACCATGAGTGCGATCAGCAGGCACCAGTTTGGTCTGACAGTCAGGGCCCGACTCATGTCCGGGTGCGAACTCGCGTGCCCGCAACTGGTGCCTGCTGATCCGCCACCATAGTTTCCCAGCCTAGAGAGCCGATCAGGCGAGACCGCAGGCAGCTTTGGCAGGCCTGCGGTCTCTGGTTTCTGGGCAGGTCGCGGACCTGCCCTACTGGGAAGGAGGAAAGCTGATGAGCGAGGCGCGAGTGCGGTTGAGGCCGATCACGGAGGCCGATCTGCCGGACTACGTGGTGTGGCTGAACGACCCGGAGGTGACGCAGTTCATGGCCGCGGAGGCTGGGAACTACACGCTCGAGAGAGAGCGGGAGTGGCTCGCGCGCATCTCTGACCCCGAGTGCCGTGAGCGCCACTGGGCTATCGAACTGGATGGGCGGCATATCGGCAACTGCGCGCTGATGCCTGACTCGGCCGGGCAGACCGCCGGGTTCGGGATCATGATCGGTGATAAGAGGGCCTGGAACAAGGGCTACGGCACGGCGGCCCTGCAGCAGGTGCTGCGGATCGGGTTCCAGGAGATGGGGCTGCACCGGATTCACCTGGAGGCCTTCAGCGGCAACGCCCGCGGCATCCGCTGCTATCAGAAGTGCGGATTCCGGCATGAGGGAGTGGCGCGCAAAGCGCGGCTCAAGCGGGGCGAGTGGGTGAATGTGGTGAGGATGGCGATGCTGCGCGAGGAATGGGAGGCCTGTAGGGCGGGCGTTCCCACGCCCGCCGGGGCGGGGTTCGGTGACCCCGCCCTACAGCAGATCGCAATCCGCAGCTACCGCGGGGCTGACTATGAGCAGGCAATCGCTTTGTGGGAGGCGGTAGGCTTCAACGTGAGAGGGAGGGGCGATAGCAGAGAGGCGATTCAGTACAAGCTGGCCAACGACCGCGGGCCGTTTCTGGTGGCCGAGATGAGCGGACACGTGGTAGGCACGGCGATGGCAAGCTGGGACGGGCGGTGGGCCTGGGTGTATCGGCTAGCGATAGACTCGGATCACCGGTGCAGAGGGATCGGTCGCCGGTTGATGGTGGAGGTGGAGCGCCGACTGGCCGCACTCGGCACGCAGCGCATCCACCTGGTCACGGGAGAGGAGAACGGTGTCGCCAGGGCGTTCTATGAGAGTCTGGGCTATCAGCCGGGGGACGACCTGGTGGTGATGCGGAAGACCCTGCCTGTGGGCGCAAGCAGGTAGAACGCGGTGTCGCCGGCGCGGGCGGGCTGCCACCGGGATCGGTAGATGTGCCAAAGGTCGGAGACGGCAGCGATCTGCTGGCCGTAGCGCTGCAGGGTGATGGGGTCGAACTGGACCGCCTCCTGGAGGATGAAGACGCGGGCTTTCTGGGCGAGGGTGCGATCAATGGCCTGGCGCACCCGCTGCACGTAAGCCTGAGGATTGCCGGCCTCGCCATAGGCAGCAGTGAGGCTCAACACCCTGGCCCTGGTGAACCGCCTGACATACCCCGCCAGGATCCACTCGCGATCTATGATGATCAGGTCCCTGGGCCCGGCCAAGGCGGCGAGGGGCTCGACCTTGTGATAGTAGTAGTCGGTCTGCGGCGTCACCAGGAAGGTGATGCTGCCCAGGAGGTTCACCAGGAAGAGCAGCGCGGCCGGAACTGAGAGCGCGAGCAGAGTGCGCGTCCGCGACTGCTCTCCAGCGGTCACAAGCGCAATGAAGAGCAACCAGCAGCAGACAGACTGGGGGATCCAGAACTCCAGGTTGGAGGGCTCCCAGAAGAAAAAGAAGGCGCTGTAGATCGCCAGCCAGGCGAGGGTGAGGGGCACCAGGCCGTGGGGCTCTCGCCAGAGCAGTCGCAGGTTGCGCAGTCGGGAGGCGAAGAGCCAGACCAGAATGACCCCCAGGAGGAGCGAGAGCGCGAGCAGGGCCAAGGCCGTCCTCGCCGAGAGGGAGTGTGTGACGAAGGCATCGTCCATCAGCCAGTGGCCGGCCAGCACCCGCTCCAGCGACGCTTTCGCCACCGGAATCGCCCACATGAAATGGAAACCGATGATAGCGTGGCCGACACCGATCAGAGCCTTCACCAGGGTGGAGAGGGCAAGCCGCTGCCAGAGATCGGATTGGTGGGCATAGAGCGTGAGCCAGTACCAGGCCTGTGCCGAGGTGCGGAGATGTAAGACGACAAGCATGACCAGAGTGTAGGGCAGTACTACCAGGGGCAGGAAGACCAGGGCATAGGCGGCCCCTGCCCGCCAGGGCGAGGGCACCTGGCGGCGCCGAATCAGCAGGGCGAGCAGCACCACCGGGAGGAAGAGCAGGTGGGCCTGATGGAAGAGCACGGCCAGGCCCGTGGTGAGGCCCACCGCGGCGCATCGCCTGCTATCGAGGCGGTCGCCCGTGAGCAGATAGAGCGAGAGCAGGAGGAAGAAGAGGGGGATGACGTAAACCTCAACGCAGTCGCTGTAGAACCAGAGGCCGAACGAGAACGCGGGCAGGGCAGTGGCGAGTAGGGAGGCGCTGATGTTCAGCCGCAGGCGCGCCCGGAGCAGCAGGTAGAAGACGCAAAGGGTGAGCGCGCCGAACACGGAGTTGAGGAGAGAGACGATCACCGCGCTGTCCGCTCTGACGCCGAGAGCGCGCCAGAGGTCCAGCCAGATTGCAGCAGAGGCGTTGTAGAGCAGGTGGTGGGGGTGGAAGAGGTCGACGCGAGCGTCAATGGCGTTGATGTAGGCGATGCTGTCATGGGAGGCCGAGAGGTTGCGCGAGACGGTGGAGGCGTACAAGGCGAGTGACAGGAAGAACGGGAGCAACAGCTCGCGAATCGTAGGCAGCGGGGCTCTCGCGGAGGATGTAGCTTGCGCCTGCATGGTGCGATGTGGGGCGCGGCCCGGCCGTCTGCGACAGCCACCAGCGGGCTTGCTCCGAACCCCGGCCCCTTAGGAGTAGTTCGGCGGTGGGCGCGCCTCCCCTGCTGGGTCGGCGCGCAGCGGTGCGGGCAGGAGCCAAGCTCCTGCCCAACAAGCAGGTCAAGGTGTACGATGCGAAAGGTGAGAAGCGCCGATGAGGCCCGACCTCACGCGTTACGAGGACCCCTGGACGGCCGAGGTTTATGACTACGAGGTAGGAGCATCCTGGGGCGAGCGGGATGTTGAGTTCTACCTGGGCCTGGGGCAGCAGAGCGCCGGGCCTGTGCTCGAGCTGGCCTGCGGGACCGGCCGGGTGGCGCTGCCTCTGGCCCGGGCTGGGGTGAAGACAACCGGCCTGGATATCTCGCCGCACATGCTGGCGGCAGCGGAGCGCAAGGCGGCAGCGGAGGAGCCCGACGTTCGGGGCCGCCTTCGGCTGGTTCAGGGGGATATGAGCGCATTCGAATTGGGCCGGCGCTTCGGCCTCATCATCGTCCCCTTTCGCGCGTTCCAGGCATTGCTGGAGCGGGAGCAGCAGCGGGGGTGCTTGGTGTGCTGCGCGCGCCATCTGCATCCAGACGGGAGGCTGGTGATCAACGTGTTCAACCCGCTGCTGAGCCGCCTGGCGACGAAGGGCGAAGTGGAGGAGGAGCCGGATGAGTTTCCGGGGCCGGAGGGGGTGATGGTGCGCTGGAGCGCGCACACCAGCTACGACACGGCCGGGCAGAGACTGATCTCGCGCCAGCGCTACCAGTGCGCGGCGGCCGACGGCCAGGTCCAGGTGCGCGAGCACGTGCTGGAGCTGCGCTACATATTCCGGTTCGAGATGGAGTGGATGCTGGAGGCCTGCGGGTTCGCGGTGGAGGATCTCTATGGCAACTTCGATCGCAGCGCGTTCGCAGCCGACAGCCCAGAGATGATCTTCGTGGCGAGGAAGATGAGGTGAGGGGGCAGCGCGCCTGCGCTGACCCCGATGGGGCGAAGAGGGACAGCGGGCCGCCATCACCGAAGCAAAACAGCGCCATTCTCATCGCTCTCGCGCTCGTCCTCTGGGCGCTGTTCTGGCTGTTTGCCCACACTGACCGCTCGCTGGGCATGCGTGGGCGGCAGATGCTGCTGTTCTTCGCCGCGTTCACAGTATTTCTGGTCGCCGTCCGCATCATCTGGCGAGTGGGAGCCGGGGCATCGGCGCGGCTGGTCTGGTTCATTATTATGGCCGGCATCGTCTTCCGGCTGAGCGTGGCGCCCGCGCTGCCGGTCACGAGCTCGGATATCTATCGCTATCTCTGGGAAGGACGCGTGGTGCGCGCTGGGTTCAACCCCTTTAGCGACGCACCCGACTCGGAGCGGCTGGCTCGCCTGCGGAGCTGGCCCTGGGAGTGGGTGGACTTCAAGCAAGTGCCGGCCGCGTACCCTCCCGTGGCGCAGTACGTGTTTGCCGTCAGCGACTGGATCTCGGGCGCATTCCCGCCCGCCGGCCGGGTGGTGGCGCTCAAGCTGATGCTGGCCGCCTTCGATATCGGGACCGTGCTGCTGCTCCCGGGACTGCTGGTGCGGCTGGGCCGGCCTCCGGCCTGGGCGCTGCTCTATGCCTGGCACCCCCTGGTGGTGGGCGACGTGGTCGCGCGCGGGCACCTCGATAGCATCGGGATCTTCTTCCTGGTGCTGGCGGCGCGCTTGCTGCTGCTCGGCTCCCCGGCCGGCCGTGGTCTGGCGGGCGCGGCGCTGGGCGCGAGCGTGCTGGCCAAGGGCTACGCGCTGTTAGCGCTGCCGTTCCTGCTGCTGGCAGCGCGGCCGCATCGCGTGAGCTTCGCGGCCGGCCTGCTCGCGCTGACGGCGGCCGCCTATCTGCCATTCGCTCGCGCCGGAGCAGCGGTCCTGGGCGGCATCGGCCTCTATAGCCGGTACTGGCAGGGGAACTCCAGTGTCTACTCGGTGGTGCGTCTGGCTCTCGCCCCCTTGGCGCGGGACCCCGCCCTGGTGGCGCGGTGGATCTGCGTGGCTGGTCTGCTGGCCTGGGTGCTCTTATTGCTGGTACGCTCGACAAGAGGCGGGGAGGAGCTGGACGCTCTCGATCTCTGCTTTCTTTCGCTTGCCGGGTTCTTCTTGCTGAGCCCCGCGGCCTACCCCTGGTACCTGGCGTGGACTGTGCCTTTCCTCTGCCTGCGGCCTCGCCCGGCCTGGCTGCTGCTGACCGGGACCATCTTCGGGTTCTACGGCCACGACCTCGCCGGGCACCGGGTCGAGATCTGGTGGGTGACTGTTCTCGAGTATTTGATGCCACTGCTGGCGGGTGCCGCCCTGGCGCTCAGCGCCTCCCGCGGCTCGTCGCCGGCCAAGAATTCTCCCCATTCCGGGCGGTTTATCTGTTGACACCGCTTTGATCGAGTGCTATATTGCCAGGTAACCGGGCGGGGGGGATCGCTGAGCCCATCCGAGAGTCCTGCTGAGTTCCTGTTACCGCCGGCAAATAGATGCGCGAGGCGGGGATAGTACGGCCGGCTTCGGGCGGGGACCCTCGTTGTTCTCTGCCGCCGTTCTCCCTGGTAAGACACGAGTGCTGTAGTCATTGAGTACCCGCGCGGCTCCTGGCCTGCAGCAGAGCGTGCTACGCCTGGCCTCGCACTGAGGAAGGTCTGAGTCCGGGTTTTCGTCACGACAGCAGGCAGCCGCCTTCGGCGGCAGGTAGTCCTCTAGCAGCCACGCAGATTGCACCCATTGCAGCCCCCGGTGATGTGAAAGTCGTTTGCGGCCCTGGCGGTCGCGTGAGTGAGCGCGAGTCGGGCCAGGGGGGCCGGCCCGAGGGGTTACTGGAAGAGTCACCCACTAGACCAGCCGGCTCCCCGGCTCGGCTGAACCGGAGGGAGTGACGTCGGGTGCAGTGCACCCGTAAGGGCTGATGACGTACCAGGCCGAGAGGCGACACCGGCGCTGGAGCAGCGGCGCTGCGTCGGACCTGAGACCCAGCAGAGGAGGTGATGCAGTTGGGATTGGTGGCAGCGAAGGACCGAGGAGCCAGGACGAGCACTTGGAAGGGCCGTCACTGGGCACCCCCCGGTCCAGCTCTAGTATTGCCACATCTCTCCCCCTAAGTAAACCCCTGTGTGGTTCCACCCAACCCGCGCGTGGTGGCGCGGGGGCACACCCGGAGGCCTGGAGTCCGGGCAGACGGAGATGAAAAGGAGAGGTAGACAATGCGTAAGGTGATGCTTCTTGCCCTCGTGGCCGCATTCGCGCTGAGCGCGGCGGCGGCCTTTGCCAATCCCGCCATCAACGATGGGCTGATCCCGGAGATTAATCCGGGTCACCTCGGAGGCGCGTCCGACAACTTCGTCGAGTTGTCTGGCGGCGGCTGGTGGGACGGCGTCTACGACTACGATGGGCCCAACCCCTGGATCAACATCGGCGGCAGCCTCGCGACCGAAGACATGAACGTGACCTGTGATGTCGAGCTGTACTGCTACGAGTCGCTGTCCGCGAACAACGTCTACTTCCACTTCAAGGGCGATTCGTATGCCCCGATGTCGGCCGTCATTGACGGTCTGATCAAGTCCAATAACGGCGAGTCCGTGGGGGTTGAACTACCCATAGGCAAGACTCTGCTCCAACTCGTCGGGACTACGGATGGCTGGGGCCGCGATGTGACTGCAGCCCCCGGCTACGATCCCATCCCGGTCACCTGGGAGCTGAGTGAAGACGGCGGCGCCAACTGGCGCACGGCCGACGACACTGGCATGGGGGCCAACGAGACTGTCTACGCCATGTGGTGGCTACTGGCGGCGGGCGACCCGTGCGACCATGCCTTCAAGTACCGGATCACGGTCTCACCCAAGTACCACCAGCCTGATGGACATTACGTGCTGGATCCCAGGGTGGTTGTGGACCCGGTTCTGTAGCGGAGCCAGAACCTTCCCTGGCTAGGGGCTCACTCAGAGCCCACGGACTAGCGGCGGGGCGCGGGCTGCGCCGCAGCCCGCGCCCCGGATTCCCTGGAGCAGCAAGGTTGCGGGCTACTCCTCCCTACAAGCGTGATCGGAACCTGATCGCCGGGCTAGCGGCGGCCTGTTTGCTGCTGGCGATTCGCCCGGCGCTGGCCCAGCTCACTCTGGTGCCGCCCATCCGGGAAGTGTCGCTGCGTCCTGGTGCCTCGGTTGTGTTCCCGGTGCAGATTTCGAACGCCGGGAAGGAGGCACTGACCTGTGACATGAGCGGAGAAGACATGGAGCTGAGCGCGGTTGGGCGGCCCCAGACCGCTACGGAGGGGTACACGCGGGGCTGCGGAGGGTGGGTGAGCTTCAAGCCGGCGCGGTTCGAGCTTGGGGCCGGTCAGTCACAGAAAGTCGCGTGCACCTTGCGCGCACCGCGCGGTACCAGCGGCGGCTACTACGCTCGGCTTCGCTGCTTGGCTAGGCCGGGCCGAGGCGCTGATCCCATACGTGGCGGCGCCATCACCTTCGAGTACCAGATGAGCTGTGCCCTGCTGGCCATTGTCACCTCCGGGCGGCTTCACAGCAACATCTCGGCGAAGTCCATCCAGCTCTCGACCAACCCCGGGCGAGCGCGAGCAAGCGGCTCTCCGGCCTGGGCGGCGCGTGTCGCGGTGCGGAACACGGGGAATGTTCACGCCATGCTCGAGGGCAGAGTGAGTATACTGGACGAGCATGGTCGGGCGATGGCCCGCGCACCACTCCTGGGGGGGCGCGGCTATGTCCTGGCCGGGGGTGAGCGGGTCTTCCAGAGCTCCGGATCGGAGCATCTGCCTGACGGGGTATACGCGCTCGCGGCGTCACTCCATCTCGCCGGCCGCAGGTCTGCACCCACCATCGCCAGCGTCTCCTTCACCATCCTGAACGGCGAAGTCCACCAAGGTGAGCCGAGCCCGGAGTCCCGGGCCCTCCTTGCCAGCCTGAACCCGGGATTCTACCTGGAACGGCCCACGGTCGAATTCGCCCTCAGCCCTGGAGGTAAGCGGCGTCAACTCGTGCCTATCGTCAACCGCACCGATCAGCCGATCGAACTTGCCGCGGAGCTTCGAGAGTGGGAGCTTGATGCCCAAGGCGAGCTGACCTTTCCCCCCGGGCGGCCGGGGCACGGTCGAAGCTGCGCCGGCTGGCTGAGGGTCGAACCACCCGCCGTCACGTTACCTCCGCGAGGTCGCGCGCGCGTCGCGCTGCAGATCACGATGCCAAAGCAAGCGCACGGGGAGTACTATGCCGCGGTCGGGTTCAAGCGGCCAGACCAGACGAAGTCGTCGGACTCCGCGGCGCTGATCGCCGGCAGCGTGCTGGTGACC
The DNA here is from genome assembly GCA_963716175.1 of uncultured Armatimonadota bacterium. Classification (GTDB taxonomy): domain Bacteria; phylum Armatimonadota; class Hebobacteria; order Hebobacterales; family Hebobacteraceae; genus MFD04408-11. Next base: position 1,289,846 of record OY970296.1, read on the forward strand.
GCACGCGCCCGCCGCACGGAGAAGCCTGAGATCCAGGTGGCAAGCTTCGCGTTGTCAAAGCAGACACCTCGAAGCACCACCTTCCGACTGAGCGTGCGGAATTGCGGCAATGTCGAGTGCTTTGCCGAGGGTCGGGTGGCTGTCCTGGATAGCCGACGACGCGTGGTGGTGGAGAACCTCCAGTTTGGCAGTGAGCAGCAGACACTCCTGCCAAAGGGTGTCCGCACGTTCGAGATCACGTGGCCTGGAGCGCTATCCCCGGGGCCTCACACCGCGGTGATCGCGTTGAACTACTATCGCGGCACCACGGCACTTGCTAAGGAGGTGAGCTTTGCAGTGCCAGCTTCTCCCAAGAGGCGGAGCTAGCAGCTTGCCGCGTCGGCGACAGAACATGGCTGGCAATCGCTTTCCGGGAGGAAGTTGCATGCGCAAGAGTGTTCTCGCGCTCGTACTGCTCTGCCTCCTTCTCGTCGGCAGCCCCGCATCCCGCCTGACCGCTGCCAGGGGGGCTGGCGATGAGGAAGCTCCGAAAGCCACCGAGGAGCAGGCGGCGCCCACTCCTCTGGCCGCGCCCTCCGTCTCGGCCGGGAGCGGCGAAATCCGCCGCAACGAGGCCGGCACTCCCCTCATCACCAACGTCTTCGCCGATACCGACCTCCGCCAGGCGCTCTCCGATGTCGCGGCCCAGGCCGGGGTGGTGATCATCCCCGACGCCACGGTCCAGGGCACGGTCAGCGCCGACCTGAAAGATGTCCCACTCGAAAGCGCGCTGAGGATGCTGCTCATCTCGGGCGGCTATGCATTCAAGAAGATGGATGGCTACTACCTGGTCGGCGCTCCCGATCCCGCGAACCCCAATTTCTACCTGTTCAGCGAGACCGAAGTGGTGGAGCTCAATTATCTGGACGGCAATGCCGTCACCGCTTACCTGGTGGGCCCCTATGGCAAGTACGTCACCGTGGAAGGAGCGCCGGCCCCGGAGCCAGAGCGGCAACAGGAGCGGCCGGCTCGCGCCGGCTACCAGCGTCCAGCGGCGGGCGGGCGCGCGACGATAGGAGGCACGCGACTCTTCATCACCGCGCCTCGCGAGATCATCGAGCGCATCAAGGCCGACCTGGCGCTGATTGACCGCCCGCGCACCCAGGTGATGCTGGAGGCAGTGGTGCTGGAGGTGACCGAGGATGCGCTGAAGGAGATCGGGGTGGATTGGGCCACCCGCTGGATTCGTTTCGCCTCCCAGGTAGGTAGCGTGCCGATCGGCGCCCAGGGCTTCCAGGCGACTACCGGCCAGCCCACACTGACGTTGCCCGCGGGTTCATTCACCTATTCGGACCTCTCCTTCACGGAGATGGCCCAGTTGACTGCTCTCGTGGAGAAGGGCAAAGCCCGCCTGCGAGCCAACCCCCGGGTGGCGACCATCGAGGGCCAGACGGCCGAGATTGAGGTGGGCCAGGAGAAGTATTTCGCCATCGTCACCGGTCCGGTGACGTACCCCTACACGACCCTGCAACAGATTCCCTCGGGCATCACCCTCCGGATCACGCCGAGCGTGGTCGAGCAAACCAGGGAGGTGGTGGCGCGGGTGGAGCCGGAGGTGCGGGATGTCACAGGGAAGGGACCCAACGACCTGCCGGAGATAACCTATCGGCGGGCAGTTACGAACGTGCGGGTCAAGGACGGCCAGAGCATAGTGATCGGCGGACTGGCCAGTGAGTTCACCACCCGCACCACGGCCAGCTTTCCGCTGCTAGGGAACCTGCCCCTGATTGGCAATCTCTTCCGACGGACGACCTCTCGTCAGACCAAGACGGAGGTGATCATCGTCATCACTCCCCATATCCTGGATGAGGCCGGAACATACCCCGGTCGGCCAGAAGTCATCGGTCCAGATCGGAGCCCTAAGCCGGGCCAGCCCTGACTTCAGAACTTGATGCTGAGGGTGCGGCGGCGGGTCATCTGCTGCTGGTCGGCGGTGACCTCGGCCTGGTCGAGGCCAGCTTCGGGGGCCAGGCCAAAGACGGCGGCCGCCAGCAGGTTATCCCCGCCCTGCTCCAGGGGTGGAGCGGGAAGAGGCAGGCGATAGGCGCCATCGCCCTGGCAGTCCGCGAAACGGGTGCCGTTGAGGTAGAGCAGCGCGCTGCCGTGCAGGCCCAAGTCCAGGTAGTAAGGGATGCGCCAGGTCCCCGCCCGAGGCAGTCCGAAGGCCACCCGATACCAGCCCACGCCCCACATCTCGGCCAGCTCGCGCCCCTGTGCGCGCCACGCGCCCAGGCGAAGCAGATGCCACTGGCTGGCGTCAAGATCCAGCTTGGCCCAGCCGGCCGCCTCCCCAGCCGGGCCGGAGCAGACCTCCCAGTTGCCGATGGGGACGCTGCCCTGGGCGCCAACCAGGGAGACCTCCGGAACACGCTTCGCCTCCCATAGCCCCGCGAATCCATCCTTGCGGGGCATGATGTCGAGAATGATCTCGATCTGATTGGGGCCTGCGGTCAGCAGCGCGGCAACATCGGCCTCGCGTTCGGGCGCGCTGCCGGAGAGTTCCAGCGCCGGCTTGCCGTTGATGAGAACGAGCGCGGGGTCGGTGGAGCCGGAGATCCGCAGGCGAGTTGACGCGCCGGACTCAAAGCTGGCGCGCAGGCGAGCGAAGCTACCGGCCCTCAGGTCCAAGGCCTCGGGTGCGAGCCCGAGACTGGGAACGGAGTGGCACACGCCCGCGGGAGCGGCGTCATCGGGCAGGAACCCGGCGCGATCGAAGCGCGCGGCGAGCTTGGGGGGCCCGCCCAGGAGGGCGTGACCCAAGCGCTGCAATCCGGTGGCGCGGCGCTCCTCCGCGAAGGGCTCGGTGGCGATGAAGCAGGTGAGCACCCGAGAGGGAGTGGCGAAGGAGAACTCCAGCGGTGCGCCGTCCAGGGTCACGGCGGAGGGCGGCGCCGGCAACGCAGCCGAGACCTGGAGACTTCCTGCCTGGCAATCGAGCGCCACTTCGGCCAAGGATGGCGTGATGGAACCGCCCACAATGGCAGCGCCGGCGCTCAGGGCCAAGCCACCCGAGGGCCCGGCGATGTCGCCGACCCAGGCCGCGCGCTGGTGGGAGAGGATGGCGATTTCGAGGTCGTCAACCAGCAGATACTGATCCTGCCGGGAGTGGAAGTAGTCCAGGATGAGCGTGCTCTTCTCGGGGTCCCAGCGCTGCCGCTTGACCTCACCCGAGACCAGGGGCGGGCCCGGCCAGCCGAGGGCGACCTCGCCCGGAGTGTCCACATCCCCATAGAGCACCAGCAGCGTACGCTCTCCCACCTGTTGGAGGCCGGCGATCTCGGAAGTGGAGTAGTGCAGGAGGCCGCGCCCCACCGGAACGCCCAGAGGCAGAATCTTGGCAGAGCCAGCGGGCAGGGTGATGCTGCCGGCCTCGGGGATGCTCACGGCGGCGGCGGTGCCAGGCGGGGTGTAGGTCAGCCGCACCTGGTGAGCCGCGCTTTTCTCGTCCCACAGGAAGAGGAAGCCGGCCTTTTCCCCCAGGCGGGCCGCGATCTGGACCCCGGGGTCGTCGGCTTTGGCGATCCCCTCGGCGGCCACGGCCCCGGTCAGCTCCGGGCCGAAGAGGCGCACGAAGCTCCCGATCAGCCGTACCTCTGGGTAGCCTGGGGTGCGGGCGCCGGCCAGGTCAATGATGCCGGCCGCGGGCTGGCCTGGCAGATAGGGCCCGGTTGCCTCCAGGCCCGGGGCGAAGTCCGAGAGCAGGATAGCGGTAGCTCCAAGACCGAGTGCGGCCTTGGCTGTGGAGGCGCTGCGGCGAGCGGCCTGCGGGCTGTCGCAGCTGCCGGGAAGGCTGGAGAGAACCGCGGGCCCGTTCTCCTCGCTGACCAGGGCCCGCAAGCTGGCGAGGACATCCGGCAAGCTCGCGGCTCCGTAGAAGGCCAGGGTGTCGAGCACGTTGGCGAGGCTCTGCCTGCTATTGCCGCGGGCGGCCGGCGCGTTGGCGGTGAGCACCGGCACCTGGATGCCGGCCCCTCGTACCAGTTCGAGGAGGGCCTGAAGGGCGCCCGCGTCTACGCGGCCGCTCCGGTCGGGAAGGGGCCGGATGAGGACGTCCGCAATGGGGCCCCGGTTGGTCAACTGATAGCGCTTCACCATAGGAAGGAGGGCGCGATACCAGTCCGCGACGGCGCCCTGAAGGTTCTCCCCCGAGGCGCGGCCCAGCGCCCACCCCGGCACCCCGCCGGCCTCCCAGTCATCACCAGCATAGGGCCCGAGATCGAGCTGCACCCAGAGCCCAGCTTCCTGGCAGAGGTCCAGGAACGCTTTCAGATCGGAGAGGTCGAGCTGGTCCGGCGTGGGCTGATGGTGGGCCCACGGAACCGTGACGGCCACCGTGTTCATCCCGGCGGCCTTGAGCAAGGACAGCCGGTCGGCCCAGACTGCTTTCGGGAGGCGAGCGTAGTCAATGCCGCCGCCGAAGACGACAACCGGCTGGTTGGCGAAGGCGAAGGCGCGGCGATCGAAGCGCGCCATCTCCGGCTTGGGAAATGACGGCCGCAGCGAGGCCGGCCTGGCGGCGGCGACCACCAGCCCGGCGGTGTCGGGCGCGAGCACCACCGCGACGGTCCGCTCCAGGCAGCCCTTGATGCCGGCGCCGTCATCATCGCAGGCGGAGACGCTGAGATTGAGAGGCTGACCTGGGATGGGGCGAAGCGGGGCGAGCTCGGACCAGGGGAGGGCCAGCTCATAGCTCACGCGCCAGCCATGGTCCTCCGGCCGCGCCCAGATGCCCCGGCCCACGTTCCTGAGCTCGCCGGCGCGGGCCGCCGGCTGAGCGCGCCAGACCAGGGAGGCTCCTCTCAGCAGGGCCACCACGAACTGGTTCGCGGGCTCGGGGCCTTCGCCGGTGAGGGCGAGGACGATGCTGTCACCCCGATCGACCTCGGAGGGCGAGTGGACGCGAACCAGCACATCATCGCGAACATCAATGGCCAGATAGAGCGCGCGGTTATCCCAGACCAGCCGGATTTCCGCGGAGATATCCTGCGGGCCGCCGTAGACCGCGAACTGAGGGGCGGCGGGATGCCAGTCCTCGGCGCTGGCCATCACCACCTGCGGGAGCGGGGACCAATCATCCAGCCGCCCGTCCAGGACGGGACCAGTGACGACGCGGGGGCAGATGATCGGTGAGCTGGTCGGGTGAGGAGGCTGCGCCCAGGCCGGGCCAAGCACAAGCAGGAGCAGCGGTCCGAACCAGAGGGAGCAGGTGCGTGTCATGCCACAGAGCTCCTTGTGAGTGACATCGGACGCGAACGTTTGGCGAACAGCAAGCATCTAATGTGCATTGACACTTGTGGAGCGGCCGAGTTCGCCCGGTGAGACAAGCTCTCGCCAGGCCCGGTGGCCTCCTCCGCAGGTGGGGATGATAGCCGATGACGGCTTGAGTGAGCTTCGACACAGCAGTGGCGGTTCCTAGCACATAGCAAGAACGTGCGAGAGGGAGTACCCAGGAGCAAGGCGAACCGAGAATGGCGTTTGCGTGACCGTGGCGCGGGGTAACCGTACGGGTAACCGGAAGGTTCGGTTTCCAGTACAAGGACGGCTTGTCTCGAGCCAGCCGGCAGGCAGTTTGGGGCTGGCTTTTTCGCGGCCATCGCACGCCGCCGTGGAACAACCCTGGATAGGGAAGAGCTTGCCGATGGCCGCAGCCTCGCTGTCGGCAGGTGCGCCGGAACTGGAATGGATGAGCTTCTTGAACGGCTTGTGCAGCAACAGCTACCGCTGTGATGCCAGAAGCTCTTCAGTAAATGCTTTGGGAGGCCTGTAGGAGATGGCGACTTGTCCGAAGTGCAACACCATCAATGAGGAGGGGATGACCCGCTGTGCTGCCTGCAAGTCAATCCTGCCGGTGAAGATCGGGAGCAAATCGGCCACCCGATGGGAACGAGTACGGCGCCTGCCGGACCTGGTGGGCACCAAGTGCCCGAGCTGCGGCGCGCCCAATGCCTATACGCGCCTGCGGTGCCAGGCCTGCAACAGCTCCCTCACCAGAGCCGAGAGCAGGTCTCACCTGGGTAAGCTCTGGATCTATGCCGGCATTGGCGTGGTGATTCTGGCTACCATTCTGACGTTCGTGCTGCGGCACGCCTAGCGAAAAGGGCGGCGGCTAACCTCCGCCCCAGGCGGACTTCCCACAGCCGCCCCCCAGCGCGATCCTGTCTTTCCTCCCTCTGTGGTCGGGGCGGCCGGGACTGGTGTGGCCGCGCCCCCGACCTGCCGCGGAGGCTTCCATCTCCCGTAGAGGCCGCCACCGTTGCTACAGCAGGGGCGATCTCTCACCCTGGCGAAGCTGCTGCCGATTCCACTGCGCCGGCCGCTCGACGGGTCGGTCCTCTAACGGCGAAGTGATCCGCGGATTGCGCAGATTAGGGAAGTCAGAGAAGCGGGGCGGCCAAGCCGCCCCGCAGCAGCGATCGGCGACAGAGAGGAGCGGAGTGATGGAGCTATTCCCCGGTGGGCAGATCGGGGAGGTAGTGGCGCTGCGCTTGGACCAAGGCGAGGATGTGCTGGATGCCATCACCGGGGCGGCGAAGCAGCTCGACCTCCACACCGGCGTCGTAGTCTCTGGCATCGGCACCCTGGACCGCGCGCGACTGCATCATATCACCCACACCGGCTATCCGCCCAAGAACCAGTTCGTCGAGTACGAGGGACCGATAGAGCTGCTCAGCATTCACGGGCTGATCGCAGATCACGCGCCTCATCTCCACACCTGCATCTCGATCAAGGAAACCACCTACATGGGGCACCTAGAGCCCGGCTGCCGGGTGCTCTATCTCGCGGAAATCGCCATCGTCCGGCTGGAGGGGGTGCGGCTCTGCCGGCGGATGAACCCGGCCACCAGGGTAAGCCAGCTTCAGCGTGCGGACTGACATTTGCAGCGCGCTCCCATGAAGCGCTTTCTTGCCGCGGCCGGACTGCTGATCGCGCTCCCGCTCCTCCTCGCCTACGGGGCGGCGACGGCCGGCGGCCGTGGGCAGCCCCGCCCTGCCAGGCCCTTCGGTTCGGAGCGCGCTTACCACGACCTGGTGCGGCAGTGCGAGTTCGGCCCCCGCGTGCCTGGCACGAAAGCCCACCATAAGTGTGCGCAATGGCTGCTGGACCAGCTCAGAGGCTGCGCGCAGGAAGTGAGCCAGCAGAGCTTCACCCAGCAGGTAGGCGGCGCGGAAATCCGCCTGACCAACCTGGTGGCAATCTTCAACCCGCAGGGCAAAGGCCATGTCCTGCTCTGCGCCCATTGGGACAGCCGACCGATGGCGGACCGAGATCCAGACCCCGCGCGGCGCGCAGAGCCCGTACCCGGCGCGAACGACGGGGCCTCGGGAGTGGCGGTGCTGCTGGAGATGGCGCGGGCCCTGAAGCGGCAGCCGCCCAAGGCGCGGGTGACCATGGTGCTGTTCGATGGCGAGGACTACGGCACGAGCGAGGCCAGCATGCTCCTGGGCTCGCGGCACTTCGCCAAGAGCTACGCGGGGCCGCCAGTAGACTGGGCCGTGCTGCTGGATATGGTGGGGGATCGGAATCTGCGGCTGCCGCCGGAGCAGACCTCCTGGCAGCAGGCGAGGCGAGTGGTGGAGCGAGTCTGGGGCGCGGCGGCGCGGGCGGGCAGCAAGGCCTTCGTGCGCGAGGCCGGCCCGGAGGTGATGGATGACCACGTCCCTCTACTGGAGCGGGGGATACCGTGCATTGACGTGATTGACTTCGACTACCCCTACTGGCACACCACGGCCGACACGCCGGACAAGTGCTCGGCCGCGTCGCTGGGGCAGGTGGGGAGGGCGGTGCTGGAGGCGATCGGGGAGTATGGAGAGGAGTAGGCTGCGCTGCTGGCAGGAGCTACCGCTCCTGCCCAACAGTCAGAACGGCCAGTGATCCTGAAGCGCGCTCCGCGGGATCACGGCGCGGCAGGTCTTCTTCGGGTTGACGATCTGGGAGATGAGGAGGTCGCCCGCGGTGGAGAGCAGGCGGCGGGCCTCCACGTCGGAGATGCCAAGCAGCCGTGTCAGCAGCTTCGCCATCTCGCCCACCGCTTGCCAGGCGGCCTCGTCCAGGGTATCCGCGGAGGCGAGCAGCATCAGCTGATCATCGCGTACCAGGTAGGGCGAAGTGGAGAGGGGGTTGGCTACCCGGCGGACGGAGAGCGTGACCTCGGCCGCGCACTCGATCCCAGTGCCGCCGCACTCGCCATCCCCCTGCAGGGCGTGCACATCCCCGAGCGCGAGCAGCGCGCCGGAGACCGCGACCGGGAGGAAGAGGGTGGCGCCGGCGCGCACGTCAATGGTGTCCAGGTTGCCGCCATGCTCGCCGGGGGTGGTGGTGGGCACCGGGTCGCCGGCCGGAGCCAGGCCGATCACCCCGATCACCGGCTCCACCGGCAGCCGCAGTCCCCAGGGATAGATCGCGACGCCATCCTTGAGTTCGACGACGGTGAAGCGCTCGCTATCACCCCCTCCGCCGATGAAGCCCCAGTCGGCCGGCCGCACCTCGTGGATGGTGATGGCCAGCGCCTCACCGGGCTGACTGCCCTTAACCTCAATGGGACCGGTGGCGGGATTGGCATAGGCGCGGGTGCCGCGGAGGGCGCCATCCCGGCCCACCAAACCTCCGTGGCAATCCAGAGTCTCGACCAGAACGGCCTCGCCTTCGTCAATCTGGTACACCGGCGGATGGTGTCGGCTCAACTCGCCGATGAAGTGGTCACTGGTTAGTCGTTGCATGAGGACTGCCTCCCTAGTTGCACGGGGCAGGAGGCAAGCTCCTGCCCAACGCAGCAGGCCGGTCCGCCCTACTCCCACGTGGGCACGGAAATCTCGGCCCGGTAATCGCTCATGTTGTAGTGAGGCTGACGGCGAGGGCGGTAGAGGCGGCCCTCGGGCGGCGGCGTGTCCTGGGTGTAGATCCAGATGCGATCCAGGTCCCAGAGCAGGACCTCATCCCGCGGATCGCCGGTGAGATCGAGCGCCTCGGCGCAAAGGGTGGGGTGCCCATCGTCGGGGAAGGCGACCGCCCGGCGGAGGTGACCGTCCAGCATCCCGCCCAGTCGCAGGCTGCCTGAGGCCAGCAGGAGCTCCAGGCCATCGCCGCGCCAGTTGACCGGAGAGAGCACCGCGCCCCCACCGGAGAGCTCGATAGAGTCGAGCATGTGGCCCTTGGCGTCATAGACGCAGATGATGTCCGGATTTCCCCAGAAGGTCTTGGTGATCACCTGGAGGCCGGGCACATCGTCTCTCACCCGGGCTGCGGTGAGGCGCTGCACGTGGCCGGTGCGATCGCGCCAACGGATGCGGCCCTGCGGATCGCAGGCCACCGTGCCTCCATCGCCACAGGCGAGGGCGATCGAGGGCTCGGCGTCATCCAGGTCCAGAGGCGCGATGGCAATCGCGTCCTGGTGATCCTCCACCTCGATGCGCCAGAGCACCGTGCCGTCATGGTCTACCAGGGCATACCCAATCATGACCTCATCCCGGCCATCCCCGTCGAGGTCGGCCACTGCGGGGAAGTGGCCGGTGTTGCCGTGGAACCGCCAGAGGGGCTGGAGGCGATCATCGTAGGCCCAGAGATTGCTGTAGCGATCCTTGATCAGCAGGTCGCGTCGGGCGCCCAGGCCCCTGAGGTCGGCGAAGCAGATGCAATCTCCGGGGATGCGAAAGAGGTCATCCTCGCGCAGCCAGGTGGCCATCGGGCCGGGCTCGGGGGTGGGCGCGGCGTACTTGAGCCGGCCGGTGTTCCCCTCCAGCACACAGATCTCGAAGTTGCGGCAGCAGATCACCTCGGCCTGGCCGTCACCGTCGAAGTCGTGAATCTGGAAGCAGAGGTCCGCGGGGATGATGCCATGAGCGCGGTTGGGCTCACCCCATTGCCAGAGTACCTGCCCGTCGAGGTCAATGGCGGTGAGGCAGCTCAAGCAAGCGAAATCGCCGCCGCCGAGCATGTCCGTGTATTGGGCGAGCACAATCTCCAGGCGTCCGTCGCCATTCACGTCGCCGAAGCGGAGATGGCGCCCGGTGCCGAACTCGGGGGTTTCGATCTGGCGCCAGAGGCGAGGTCGGGGCTGCCCGGGCAGGTCTTGGGGCAGGCCGGCGGCCTGCCCTGCCGCGTCAGCCTCCGCTTCGACGCGGGCGAAGCGCGCCGGGCCGGTGGCGAGCAGGCCAATCCGTCCCCGACTGAGGGCGTGATCCTCGACCGCGAAGAGCGCGCTGCCATCGAGGGAGGCGCGCAGGCGGCCGCCCTGGGCCTCCAGCCTCAGGAGATGGTAGCGGCCGCAATCAGGCTGCCATTGGGCCTGGGCGAGGACCGCCCTGTCTTCATGCTGGCGGCGCACCAGGCGCACCAGGCCATCACCGCCGATGCGAAGCGAGTAGTGGGTGCGGTTGTTCCGGTAGCGAAGCGCGATCCCGGCCTCGCTGTGGCGAGAGAGCAGGCGCACTTCGGCCTCCAGGGCCAGGTCGCGCCACCCGGAATCCCCCGCGGCCAACATCGGCATGCCCTCCCGGCGCAGGCGGGCTTGCTGCATCACCCGGCGGCCGCCATCCTCCACCACCTGCCAGTTGCCGAGGTGCCCCCAGCTGGTGTGATTCGTGGTCTCCACCCATCCGCCTGGCAGCTCCGGCAGATCCAGACAGTGGTACTCGCCCACCGCGCTGTAGTCGTAGGGCAGATCGCCAAGCTTGAACTGCTGGAAGTGATCATGGAAAACCCTCATCGGCGCGGTCCTATTCAGCCATTCATCAGGCCCTACCCCGGCACGGGCTAGAGCGCATTTCATAACCTACCGGCTGGCTGGCCGCACCACGCCCTCGCATGAAATGCGCCGGCCACGGCCTGACGTTGCGCAGTGCTGTTTCATAACCTCCCCTGGGAAGGTTATGAAACAGCTTCTAACGAGCTTCGCCGAATGAAGTAACACGGCGAAGCTCAAGAGGCGGCCCAGACGGGCACAGGGCGATGTTCGCACATTACTTCGTTGTGCGAACATCATTAGTCAGGCCACATCCTCGAGTCGCCGCAAGGCCTCCTGGGCCTCCTCGAAGCCCGGGGACAATTGGAGGGCGCGGGCAAAGCTGGCGCGGGCAGAGGCGAGGTCGCGGCGCGACTCCTGGATCAGGCCCAGGTTGTAGCGGAATTCGGCGGCCTCGGGGAGCAAGCGCACCGCCTGCTGGGCCGGCCCCAGGGCGGCGTCATAGTCGCCGCCCGAGTAGAGGGCCATGGCGAGAGCGTCGTGGGCCTCTGCATTTTCCGGGTCGAGGCCACAGGCGCGCCGAGCCGCCCGCGCCGCACCTGCGAGGTCGCGGCCCTGGGAAGTCAGGGCGCGCGAGAGACCCAGGCAGAGCTCGCAGTCCTGCTGACCCAGCTCCCAGGCGTCGGCCATGGCGTGCTCGGCCTCCACCGGCTGGCCGGCTGCCTCCAGCGCCAGGCCCAAGTTGTAATGGACCCAGGGATCACCGGGAGCAAGCCGGGCTCCGCTGCGATAGTGCTCGGCCGAGGTCTCATAGAGGCCGAGCCCATAGTAGGCGAGGCCCAGCCCGCTGCAGGCCTCGGCGCTGTCCGGGCAGATGCGCTGCGCCGTCTGGTAGGCCTCGAGGGCTTCGTGGTGACGGCCCAGCTCGAGACAGGCGCGGCCGCGCTCGACCCAGATGTCGGAGTCGCTCGGGTCGAGCTGACCGGCCACTTCAAAGGCTGCGATCGCGGCCTCGTGATCGCCCAGCTCTCCGTAGGCCAGCCCGAGGTTGAAGCGAGCCACGGGATGGGTGGGGTCGAGAGAAAGCGCGTGCCGGTAGGAGCGGATGGCCTCAGGCACTTCGCCCAGCCCGCGGAGGGCGTTGCCCAGCTCGCAGGCGGCGGCGGCCCGGCCCTCCTCGTCCTCCTCCGGGTAGTGTTGCAGCGCTCGCTCCAGGTAGTGGCGCGCTCGCCGGCAATCACCCTGGGCGCTGTGGATTTGCCCGGCGGCGTAAAGCGCCTCATGCCACTCCGGCGCCAGCTCGCAGGCGCGCTCGAACTCGTGCCGGGCGCGGCCGCGATCGCTGAGCTGCTGGCTGGCCCAGCCCAGCCAGAGGCGGCAGTAAGCTTCGTCGCTACCCAAGGCCAGAGCGCGCTGGTACGCCTCCGCCGCCTGCTGGAACTCGCCTATCATGTAGTAAGCATCCCCGAGGTCGCGGTGCAAGCATGCGCTTAGCAGGACAGAGCCGCCCTGATTCTCTCTCACCCCCACCTGATAGTGGCCAATCGCCTCCTGGTATTGGCCCTGCAGGAACAGGACTTCGCCGAGCACGCGCCGGACCGCCGGGTCGGCAGCGGAGATCTCGACCGCCCGCTGCGCTAACCTCGTGGCCTCCTCCGTGGGCCCTTGCTGTGCCAGGGCCCAGGCCAGGGAAGTGAGCGCTTCCACGGAATCGGGGGCGAAGGCGAGAGCCTGGCGCCAGGCGAGCATGGCCTGCTCGCGCTGGCCGCTCTCCCACAGCGTCTTGCCGCGCTGATTGTCGCGATCGGCGTCAAGGGACTTCATAGCAGATCAAGTCGCCCGGCATTAGGCTTCGCCCCCACGATTCAGCAGTCCTCTCCGCGCGGCGGGGCATCTGGCAGGAGCAAGCGCGACGGCGGCGGAACTACGCCAGCACCATGCTGGAGGGTCACCTTTCCCTGGCGGAGATCGAGCGCCTCCGCGGCTGTCTCTGGCGGACCGATCCGGATCGCCAGATCCGGGACGAGCAAGGCGCCCTGCGCTTGATCCGCGAGCTCGGGTTCCTGCTGCTGATGCCCATCGCGGGGGCGGAGTTGCCCAGCATCCATCGGGCGACGCGGGACGATTGGTCATGGTGGGACTGGAAGCAGACTCTGCCCGGCCGCAAAGCCTGCTACTACGCCAAAGTGCTGCGCCACCGCGGCACCTTCATCTCATGGCCCTGGTTCTCTCGGTTTCGAGCTGCGCTGGGAGACCGCCGCTCCTATCACCAGCTCTACCGGGAGGGCCTGCTCGACCGCGCCGAGAAGCAGCTCCTGGACCTGCTGGCCGAGCACGGGCCCATGATGACGGGCGAGCTCCGCCTCGCCTTCGGCCCCCGCAGCAAACAGAACACGCGGCGGGTCAAGAGCATACTCGTAAGCCTCCAGAGGCGGTTCCTGATCACCACGGCAGGGGGCGACACCGAGGGCTGGAGCCATCACCGCTGGGATCTGGTGGAGCGGTGGGTGCGGGCCAATCTGCTGGCCGAGGCGGACCGCATCGCGCGCTCCACGGCGCGGGAGCAACTGCTGGTCAAGTGCGTCCAGAACGTGGTAGCCACGACGCCGGCGGACGTCGCCTGGCTGTTTGGATGGGAGCGCCCAGAGGTAGAGGCGATGGTGGGGAAGCTGACGGCCGCGGGCAAGCTGGGGAGGGCGGTGGCCCCGGAGCTGGAGGGGGAGGTGATCGTGCCTAACCCCTGGCCAGGGAAAGGGCGGGGACGCAGGGCGCGATGAGTGAAGACAGCCACACGGGCGCGAGGCCGCTGAGTCCTCTGGGACTCGCCGTCAGGTTCTACCTCGGACTGGGTGCGCCCGCGAAGCGGGGGAGCTTCGCGAGGTGCCTCCTCCGCGCGGCGCCGGCCTATCCGTTGGAACTGGTGCAGGCGCTGGTGTCACGTTACCGCGGGGCCAGCGATGCGCCTGAAGGTGCGGTCCAGGTCATCAACTTCCGCTGCGCCCGGATCAGGCCTGCCGGGTGCGATGGGGCCTTCTTCGTCAAGGAGTTCCCTAGGCACCACGCCCTGCATGATGTGGAGCGGTGGCTGCGCTGTTCTCGCGTGGACCGCGCCTGGCGCGCCGGGCACCTGCTGCCCAGGCTGGGAGTGCTGACGCCGCGGCCGGTGGGAACGGCACAGGCGCGCCTCGAGACGAGGGCCGTGGCCGAGTATCTGATCACCGAGTGGCTGGAGGGCGCGGCTCCGTTCCCGCAGTTGCTGAAGGGGGCAGGGGCCGAGCGGCGCGCGGTGCTGCTACAGGAGTTCGCGCGAGAGATGGCGCGCTGGCATAGCTGCGGCATCTACCTCCGCGACCTGGTGAAGAATGTGCTGGTGACGGAGGCGGAGGAGGGAAGAGGTTACTGGCTGACCGATCTCGACGGTCTGCATCCACTCCGCCGCGTGACGCGCCGGCGGGTGCTACAGCAGATGCGCCAGCTCGGACACTGGGCGAAGCCCCTGCGGCGGGAGGAGGCGAAGATGACCGCCGAGACCTATCTCGGCGAGGCGCACGGAGACGGAGCAGAGGAGATCGTGCAGGCGCTGCTGTTGCCGTCCGCGGCAGCGGATTGACCTGGTTCCCGGCGCCTGCTACCATACCGAACCAACCGCGGCAGGGAGGTAGTGATGCAAGACCCAATCGAGGCGTACTGCCACGTGGGTATCGTGCACCCGATGGCATTCCCCGAGGTGGCGGCAGGCGAGGGGCCCATCCTTGACACTCTCACCCAGATCGCGACCGACCCGTTCTTCTCGGCCGTCGAGGTGACCGCGATGAAGGACCGCAAGCTGCGCGCAGAGGCCGCCAGCTTGCTGGCCACCGCGGGCCTGGACGTAGTCTTTGCGGCGCAGCCGCCCCTGCTGCGGGAGCGGCTCAGCCTGTGCGATGCGAGCGCGGCCGCCCGCGAGAAGGCGGTTGCCCGCGGCAAGGAGCTGATTGACCAGGCCTACGAGCTGGGCGCCACCATCCTGGCCGTGGTCAGCGGACCTGATCCGGGTGAACCCGGCCGGGCGAAAGCGACCGAGGCCTTGATCGCATCTCTGAAAGCGCTGTGCGCGGACGCGCAGCAGAAGGCCGGCGAGAGTATGCTGTCCATCTCTCTGGAGAACTTCGACCGCGGCATTGACAAGAAGGCGCTGATCGGCCCCACCAAGGAGGCGGCCCAGGTGGCGGAGGCGGTATACTCGGAGTACAGCAACTTCGGCCTCACCATTGACCTCAGCCATCAACCGCTGCTGCGCGAGAGCGCGCACGACATGGTGCTGGCCGCGGTGGACCACCTGATTCACGTGCACGTGGGCAACTGCGTGGTCGCGGACAGCAAGCACCCGGCCTATGGTGATAAGCACCCCCGCTTCGGCGTGCCCGGCGGGGTGAATGGAGTGGAGGAGCTGAAGCGTTTCCTGGAGGCGTTGATCTACGCCGGCTACTTCAAGCGCAACACCCCGACCACGATGCCGGTGGTGAGCTTCGAGGTTCAGCCCCTGCCCGGCGAAAGCTCTGCGCTGGTGATCGCCAATGCCAAGCGGACGCTGATGCAGGCCTGGGCGCGAATGTAGCTAGTGGAAGGCGGTGGGTCCGGTGAATTCGAGGGGGGAGGGAGGACCCTCCCCCCTCGATTCTTCCCCTCCCCCTCGGTCGGGCGGTGGAATGAGACGAGGCCGACGAGGATTTCGGGTGGCCTCGCCGAACACCGTGTAGGCGTTCTCTGTGGGGTTCCCAGGCTCGCGGCCGTTTCCGCTGGCAGGTATGCCTCCCCCCCGGCAGTCTCGTGAGGGCTTGTCCGCCGGCCGTGTGGAGGATTGACTATTGATGAGCAAGGTCTACATCACACGCCCTCTGGCGGAAGAGGCGATGGCGATGGTGCGCGCGGCCGCCGAAGTGCGGATGTGGCCGGAGCCGGAGGCCCCGCCGCCGCGGGAGGTGATCTTGCGGGAGGTGCAGGAAGCAGATGGGCTGCTCTGTCTGCTCACGGACCAGATAGACGCGGCGGTGATGGAGGCGGGGAAGAAGCTGCGCGTGATCAGCAACTGCGCGGTGGGGTACGACAATATTGATGTGACGGCGGCCACCGCCCGCCGCATCCTGGTGTGCAATACGCCCGGCGTGCTGACCGAGACCACGGCCGACCTGGCCTGGGCCCTGATCATGGCCGTGGCGCGGCGGATCGCGGAGGCCGATCGCTACCTGCGGGCGGGGAGATGGCGGAGCTGGTCGCCGCAACTGCTGCTGGGCCAGGATGTCTGGGGGGCGACGCTCGGGATCATCGGGCTGGGGCGAATCGGGCAGGCGGTGGCGCGGCGGGCGAGGGGCTTCGAGATGCGAGTGCTGTACACCGATGTGACGCGTCGCACGCAGGCCGAGCAAGAGCTGGGCGCTGCGTTCGTTCCGCTGCCGGAACTGCTGCGGCAGTCCGATTTCGTCTCGGTCCATACTCCGCTCACGGCGGAGACGCACCATCTGATCGGAGCGGCCGAGCTGGCGATGATGAAGCCGAGCGCGGTGCTGGTCAATACCTCGCGGGGGCCGGTGGTGGATGAGCGGGCGCTGGCGGAGGCGCTGGGCGAGGGCCGCATCTTCTCCGCGGGCCTGGATGTGTTCGAGGAGGAGCCGCTGCCCAAAGAGAGCCCGCTGCTCGGGATCGAGCGGGTCGTGCTGCTGCCGCACGTTGGCTCGGCCAGCGTCGCCACGCGCACCCGCATGGCGCGCATGGCCGCGGAGAACCTGGTGGCCGGCCTGGCGGGCCGGCGACCACCCTATCTGGTGAATACGGAGGTGCTGCCATCATGTTGATCTCTTATGACCTGGGGAACTATGTGTTCGATCTGGGAGCCTTCCTCCCGATGGCGATCTTCGATCGCATCACTGAGGTGCGAGTGCGCCGGCCCCAGTTGATCCTGCAGGAGGCGGAGCGGCGCAAGCGCCGCAGCGACCTGGCGCCGGACGGGAGGCTGGTGCTGCTGGCCGCCGACCATCCGGCGCGCATGCTCACCGCGGTGGGCGAGAATCCCATCGCCATGGGTGACCGCTATCAGTATCTGGGGCGCATCCTGCGCATCATGAGCGTCCCGGGGGTGGATGGGGTGATCGCCACCACGGATGTGATCGAAGACCTGCTGATCCTGCAGGCCCTGGTGCGCGAGGCGGGCGGGCCCAGCTTCCTGGACCAGCGCGTGCTGCTGGGCTCGATGAACCGCTCGGGGCTGGCGGGCTCGGCCTGGGAGACGGATGATCGGCTCACCTGCTTCACCGCGGACTCGCTGGAGGACCTCAACCTGGACGGCGGCAAAGTGGTGGTGCGCATCTGCCTGGAGGAGCCGGAGCTGACCAATCGCACCCTCTCCTATTGCGCCACCGCGATCTCGGGATGCAACGAGCGGGGCCTGCCGGTGTTCATCGAACCCGTCCCGGTGAGCAAAGCCAGCGGCCATCTGCGGGTGAAGCGCACCGTGGTTGATATCGTGAAGATGATAGGGGTGGCCTCCGCCCTGGGTGATTCCTCCCGGGGTCTATGGCTGGAGATCCCCTATTGCGAGGGCTTCGACCGCGTCGCCCGGAGCACCGCGCTGCCCATCGTGGTAGTGGCCGGAGGCACTACCGATGACCCCACCGCCATGCTCACCCAGTTCAGCGACGCGGTACGCGCGCGCCCCAATGTCCGGGGCGCGCTGGTGGGGCGGAGCGTGCTATTCCCGGGCGACGATGACCCCATGTCCCTGGGGCTGGCGGTGAACGCGGTGTTCCGCGAGGGCCGGGATGTGGAGGGGGCGATTGATCGGTTGATGGCGAGCCGCAATCAGAGCTTCGACGCCATCACCAGATGGGTGACGAGATAGCGCGTCGGGACAGAAACGTCCCTGCTAGGGAGGGGCAGATGGCATTGGCCGGAAACCTGCTGGTTGGCCAATCAGGTGGTCCCACCGCGGTGATCAACGCCAGCCTGGCGGGGGTGATCGAGGAGGCGAAGCGGCATGCCGAGATCGCCGCTATCTATGGGGC
Organism: uncultured Armatimonadota bacterium; assembly: GCA_963716175.1. GTDB lineage: Bacteria > Armatimonadota > Hebobacteria > Hebobacterales > Hebobacteraceae > MFD04408-11. The sequence goes on from OY970296.1 coordinate 1,307,600, forward strand.
GGCGAATGGGGTGGAGGGCCTGCTGAAGGAAGACCTGGTGGATCTGCGAGCAGAGTCGGCCGAGGCGCTGGCCCTGCTGGCGGCCACCCCCTCGGCCGCGCTGGGCTCCTGCCGCAAGAAGCTCAGCGCCGCCGACTACCAGCGCCTGGTGGCGATCTTCCAGGCTCACAATGTCCGCTACTTTCTCTACATCGGCGGCAACGACTCGGCCGACACCAGCCACCGGGTGGGCCAGGCGGCAAAGGAGGCGGGGTGGGAGCTGCGGGTGATGGGTGTGCCCAAGACCATTGACAACGATCTTGCCTACACCGACCACTGCCCCGGCTACGGGAGCGTCGCCCGCTTCAACGCGATGGCCGTGCGCGACGCCGGGCTTGACACGGCGGCGATGTACAGCGTGGACACGGTGAAGATCATCGAGACCATGGGCCGGAACGCGGGCTGGATCACGGCCTCCTCGGCGCTGGCGCGGGAGCGGCCCGGCGACTCTCCGCACCTCATCTACCTGCCGGAGCGGCCCTTCGACCGGGAGCGATTCCTGGCTGATATCAAGCGGGAGGTGGCGAAGGGACGGGGCTGCGTGGTGGTGGCGTGTGAGGGGCTGCGGGATGCGGAGGGGAAGGTGCTGGTATCGTTCCAGCACGCGGTGGGGACCGACTCCTTCGGGCACAGCCAACTGGGCGGCGTCGCGGACTATCTGGTGAACCTGATCGCGGAGGAGCTGGGGATCAAGGCCCGCTTCGACAAGGCCGGCACCATCCAGCGCGTCTTCGGCCTGGCGCAATCCGAGGTGGATGTGGCGGAGGCGAGGATGGTGGGCGCGGCGGCGGTGGCGCAGGCCTGCCAGGGCGTGAGCGACCACATGGTCACCCTGGAGCGGGTGAGCCAGCAGCCCTACCGCTGCGAGACCTCCCTGGCGCGGCTGGAGGCAGTGGCGAACGCCGAGCGACCCATGCCGAACGAGTTCATCAGCGAAGCCAGCAACGATGTCACCCCGGCCTTCATCGCCTGGGCGCGGCCCCTGATCGGCGGCGAGCTGCCGCCCTATGCCAGGCTGAAGATGACCCCAGTGCCCAAGAAGACCGGGGGTTAGGAGCGAAGCCATGCCCAGAGCCGATGGGCGGGGCCACCAGGAGTTGCGCCTGGTGAGCATGGCCACCGGCTACAATAAGTACGCGGAGGGCTCGTGCCTGATCGAGCTAGGCGACACGGTGGTGATCTGCACCGCCTCCGTGCTCCCTGAGGTGCCCCGGTTCATGGCCGGCGCACAGCGGGGGTGGGTGACCGCGGAGTACGGGATGCTGCCTCGCGCCGGCTCCGAGCGCACCCCGCGTGCCCGCATCCAGAGCAGCGGCCGCACCTACGAGATCCAGCGCATGGTGGGGCGAGCGCTGCGGGCGATAGTTGACCTGGACGCGCTGGGGGAGCGCACCATCACCCTGGACTGCGATGTGCTGCAGGCCGACGGCGGCACCAGGACGGCGGCGGTGACGGGGTCCTACGTGGCGCTGATGGAGGCGCTGAAGCGGCTGCAGTCGGACGGCGTCTTCGCCAAGATCCCGGCCTTCGAGGCCCTGGCCGCGGTGAGTGTGGGAGTGGTCTCCGGCGAGGTGGTGCTCGACCTGAACTACGCCGAGGACAGCATGGCCTCCGTGGACATGAATGTGGTGATGACCGGCGGGGGGAAGTTCGTGGAGGTGCAGGGGACGGCGGAGGGGATGCCGTTCTCGCGGGAGCGCCTGGAGGAAATGCTGGCGCTTGCCGGTTCCGGTATCAAGCAGTTATTAGCTCTGCAGAGAAAGGCGCTGGAGGAAGGTTCGGCGTGAGCCGGCCGCAGCGCGTCGTGGTGGCCAGCCGCAACCGCGCCAAGGCTGCGGAGATCGCTCAGATTCTGGCCGACGCGGGGTTGGGCCTGGAGGTGGTGAGCCTCGCGGACTTCCCTCACGTCATGCTGCCCGCTGAGACGGACGCCAGCTTCGCCGCCAATGCCGCCGCCAAGGCCCGGCAGGCCGCGGACGCCACTGGCCTGCCCGCCATTGCCGATGACTCCGGGCTGGAAGTGGACGCGCTCGGCGGGGAGCCGGGCGTGCGCTCCGCCCGCTACGCCGGGGAAGGGGCGAGCGATGAGGCGCGCTATCGCAAGGTGTTGGCCTTGCTGGCCGGGGTGCCGGACGAACAGCGGGGAGCGCGATTCCGCTGCGCCGCGGCCTATGCCGAGCCCGACGGTGAGGTGATGCTGGCCGAAGGGACTTGCCCGGGCCGGATCGCGCGGGAGCCGGCCGGGTCGGGGGGATTCGGCTATGATCCCATCTTCATCCCAGAGGGCTACCAGATCACCATGGCCCAGCTCACCCCGGCCCAGAAGCACGCGATCAGCCACCGGGGCCGCGCCTTCCGGCTGCTGGCGAAGGTGTTGCGGGGCCGCCCAAGCGCCGCGGATTGACGCCTGGTGTGGCCCGCGAGTATACTCGCGGGCAGCGGGCGACCGCAGGGGGTCGCCCCTACGAGCGAATGTCGGCATCATCGGGGCGTAGCGCAGCTTGGTAGCGCGCCTGCCTTGGGCGCAGGAGGTCGCGTGTTCAAATCACGCCGCCCCGACTAGTGCCAGCAGCTCCCCACCTGCTGACGGCGGTGCCACCGAGAGGTCCCATGGCCAAGAGGAGGGCCGCCGGGCTGCTCTGTCGGCGAAGAGGCCCACAGCAGGGCCTCAGGCAGCAGGAACCAAGCCCTGTTTCCGGGAAACGCTGTGTCGTGGGCGCCTCCTCTCTGAGTTACCCCTAGGCAATCCCGCTTTCGCGCGTCTCCGTGGCCCGCACCCATAGCACCCCACCATCGAGGTGGGTCACAGAGACGGGCCGGCTGCTTCGGGCACCGGCCCGGCGGCGAGCCGCGGGCTGGGCAAGATGGGAGGATGTGAGGGCATGACGAGGACTGCGTTGCAGGAGTCGGCAGGAAGTGGCAAGGCCGGTAGGACGGGTAGGATGGCGACTGTGCAGTCGGCCGCGCGAACGGTCGGCATCATCAAGGCGCTGCTGCACTCTCCCAAGGGGGCGAGCCTGACCGAGCTGAGTGACGGCCTCTCGCTGCACAAGACGACTGTGCTGCGCTTGCTGCGGACACTGGAGGCGGAAGCCGTGCTCGAGCGAGACCGCGACTCGGGGCGCTACCGGCCGACCTCTCGATTCTGGCTCACCATCGCGATGGCGTTCGGCGACGTGCAATCCATCAAGGACGGTGTCCGGGAGCTGCTGGCAGGGCTGGCGGAGAGGACGGGAGCAACCGCAGTGCTGGCGCTCCCGGATGAGGACCAACGGAGAATGGTAGTGGTGATGTACGCGCTGGCCAGTCAGCCGCTGCTGGTGGATCCGGGGCGAGTGCGAGTGGGGCCCATGCACGCGGCCTCCGGGGGCAAGTGCTATCTCGCCAGCCTCCCCGAAGCCGAGCTGCAGGCATGGGTGAGGTGTGGCCTGCCCAAGGTGACGCGTAACACCACCACCTCGCGCCAGAAGCTGCTGCAGGAGATTGGCGCGGTGCGCCGGCGAGGATATGCCTTCAGCCGCGAGGAGCTGGTTCCGGGCTGCTCCGGTTTGGCAGTGTCGCTGCGGGACGACCGGAGCCAGGTGATCGGATCGCTGGAACTGGTGGTGCCAGCGCCCCGGCTGACACAGAGGAATGTGCAGCGCTGGCTGCCGGCGCTGCGAGAGACCGCGGAGAGGCTCTCCGCTCTGGTGCGCCACGCTTCGCTGGGACGAGACGAGGGCGCCCAGGGTAGCGCTCCGATGCTCTGACACGACCGGGTATCGGGCGGGACCGAAGCCGACCCGGCCCACCCAAGATAGGGCTCTGTAGCTCTTATAATGTGTTCTGGCGAATCCACCCCCTCCCCCTCTTGCACATAGCGGAATGGGGTTGCATTTTCGCCCCCACCTGTGGTATCATAGGCGAACAGGCGACGTGCAGGTGGGGTGAGCGCGGTGAGACTCACTCCTCTGCTGTCGGTTTCCGGCCCCGGCAGCGCGTTTCGTGCTCCGTATCCCCCTCACGTTGAGCACACGCCGGGGCCGGATTTCTAATCTCCTTGTTGCACACCCGTGGTTTGCCTCTTCCCGCCCTCAGACAGCCGGTGTCGGTGACAAGGGCGGATCTCGGCCGCGCTGCCTGCTCTCCCCCAGCAGCCATCACGTCGCGACTGGGCGGCGGGCTGTGGCAATTCCCCTGAGAGGGCCCGATCAAAACTAGCTCCAGGTGGAGGCAGTTGCGATGTGGACAGCGGGAAGCGCTTGGCTTGCGGCGCTGGTGGCGGGCGTCATCGTCGGCGTCGTCATTCACTACTTGATCGCGGCGCGTCGCCGAAGCCCGTGGTGGACTTCGGCACTGGCCGGCCTGGTGGGGGCTGTGCTGGGCCGGATGCTGCTGAGCTTCTCCTTCCTAGCCTGGCATCCTCACTTTCTGGGCGCCGTCCTGGGGGCACTGGTGCTGTCTCTGATCTGGGCGCTCACCAGGCCTCTCGCACAGGCAGCGCCGCCGGCTAGCTGAGGGCGCGACGGCAGAGACGCCCGACAGACCCCAGGCAGCTTCTCAGGCTGGCCGAGAGGCGAAGTGGACGCGCCTTATGCCTGGCCGCCTCTGGGCGCCTGTAGGCCCTCTTTTCGCGGTTTCCGGCAAGAGTGACGCGGGCGGTTGTGAGGGTCTTCCCCCGCATTCCCTTCCCGCGGGCGCAAGATTTCGCGGGAGGGCCATGTCCATTCTGTGGAAAGACTCCTGACAGAGCAGTGGCCGAGTCAGGGGCCATGACGGGCTCCTGGCCGGCAGCGATGGACTTGGACGCACAGGCAGAGCCCGGTTCCCCACTGAGTCCACCACGCAGGAAGCTAGCTTCCGGGGGGGCGTCCAGGCGCACGGGACGACGGAGCATTCTTGCCGTCCCCAGCAGAACATGCCGTCAGGCTGGATCAAAGCCAACGCGGCTGCGCTGAGCCGCGGTGGTGGGAGCTTTGCCACGGCCTTTCAGGGGGAACGACTGGCCATGTACTCGCGTACGCGCCGGGGTGGCTTCAGCCTCACCGAGTGCCTCGTCACGGCCTTGCTCCTGGGGATCGGCGTGGTGGGTGTGGCCAGCATGTTCGTCTACGCCACTGGCTCAGAGCGGAAGGCGCTTTACACCGCACAGGCGCGAACCATCGCTGAGCAGACTCTGGAGAACGTCCGCGCCCAGGGCTACGGAGTGTTCACGCAGCCCTCGGGCAGCGCCACCATCCCGACCCTGGGGCTGCCCCGGGCGACGGGGACGCTGGCCTGGCAGCCCTATCCCGATAGCGGCTCGGAGCAGGGCCTGAAGCTGGTGGCCGTGAATGTGAGCTGGCGCTGGGGGGGTCCCAGCAGTGGTCAGTACCGACTGGTGACTCTGATGTCAAGGCCGGAGGGGGGTAGAGCGATGCGCGCTGCGAGAGGGATAGACCGCGTGCGGGGCACCGCGCTCTGTGAGTGGATCATGGCCATGTTCATCAGCGGCCTCCTGTTCTCCGTGCTGCCGGGATTCTACTTCGGATACATCAAGGTTTGGGGGCGAGAGGCCAGCAGGCTAGGAGGGGCGGAACGGGCTGACCTGGTGCTGCAGCGGATGCAGGAAGAGATCCGCAATGCCCGCGGGGCCACCGTTTCCTCAGACGGGACCGCTTTGGGGATAGTGCTGCCCAAGCAGCACTACGATGCGACCGTGGGCCGCCCAGTGAACGATATAGACGCCTCCGGTCAGTTGGTGGACGGAGACCAGGTGCATTACTACTTCCTGGCCGACCCCGCCGGCACGGGCGCGGATTCCGGCGGGTTCCTCCGCCGGGTGCAGCGAGCAGATGGCTCCTGGCTCTCACCCCGGCTGATCACCGACGAGATCCATCCGGAACTCAACCCACTGGCGCCCGGCGGGAGCAGCCCGCGACCCATCTTCGCCTACGACCCGACGCTGCGGATGGTCACGATCACGGTGAGTGCGGCCGAGGCCAAGCCCTCTGCCGGGAGCTTCGCGCCCACGGCCCAGCAGCCCAGGTGCTCGCGAGACGGCGGAACCCTGATCCGGGTCGCCACCGGCTCCCACCCGGAGGGAGAGATCCGGTGCAGCCGGTGTGGGACCCAGGTCCGGCCCAATGTGGAGATAATGACCTATCAGACCCAACTCCTGCTCCGGAACAAGTAGCATCCTCAGCCAGGCCGGAGGGAGGCAAGAGCAAATGAGAGACTGGTCCAGAGCTAAGCCGGGAGAGCAGGGAACGGTATTCCTGGTGGCGATGGTCATCCTCACCGTCCTGCTCTTCCTGGGTGCATGCCTGATCGAGCGGGCGGAGAACGGCCTGCACAGGGCCACGGTTGACAACTTCTCGGCCCGATCATTCCATCTCGCCGAGGCGGGTATCCATAGGGGCTTGTGGTCGCTGAACCAGCCCAATGGATGGTTCACCTATGCCGGGGATGCGCGCACCCTGCTGGGCGGCGGCTACTATGAGGTTAGCGTCATCCCGCCGCCCGCGCAGCGGGGGTTCTTCACGGAGCGACTCACCTTGCTGGGCACCGGCTATCTGCCAGGTGCAGCCGGCGCCCCGCGGTTCCCCATCAGGATCCAGGTGATCGCCCACAAAGATCCCCGCTACTTCGCCTATGCCGTCTTCGGCTCGCAGAAGGTGACGATTGGCAATGGGACTGTAACCGTCTCGGCTGACAGCTACACCACAGACAAGGGCGGATACGGAGGCGCCAATGTCGCTGAGCATGCTGATGTGGGCACCAATTCCACTGCGGCTGGCGCCATAGAAATCCTGCCCAAGGGGGAGGTCCACGGCAATATCACCGTGGGCGCGGGGGTGCCAGCGCCCTCTGCGTGCGTCTCCAACCGGGGCCTCATCACAGGCAGCATCTCGGCGGCAACGGCACCCAATGCTCTGCCCAATGTCACCTCCTATCCCCCGGGCGCGATCGAACTCGGCGATGTCTGGCTGGATGCAACCCAAGAGCTGGTGCTGAATGAAGGCGTGTACCACATGACCGACCTGGACATGTTCGGGAGCTCCAAGATCACGTGCAATGGGAAAGTGGTAATATACGTAGATGAGTCTGGCGATCGCGACAGCCCCGAGATCCGCATCGGGGGCAACGGCTTTGTCAACACCTCTGGTGTGCCCTCCAACCTCGCGCTCTACTGCCTTCAGGACGTCGTGGACATTAGCATCAGCGGCAACGGCAACTTCTGCGGCAGCATCTATGCTCCCCAGGCCGCCATCAAGCTCAACTCAGGCCAGGTGTATGGGTCACTGGTGGGCAATACCGTTACCCTCAACGGCGCCACCGCGAGCGTGCACTATGATGAGGCGCTGCGCGACCACTCCGTTCCGCAGGCGACCATCCGCTCCTGGCAGGAGCTGTAGCCGCGACAGTGCATCAGGCGTGAAGGCGATATGATCGTCAGGGCAGGGCCCAAAGAGGCCCTGCCCTGATCGCGTATGAACCTCACCGGAGTGTGAGTGTCCCGTACTGGGCCGCGGTGGCCCAGATGGCGTAGGCGTTCAGGGCCAGCATGAGCAGGGAGATAAGAGTAAGGCCGAGCCTGGCCCAGCGCGCGTCGCCGAACAGCGCACTCAGGCCGCGGGCGGAGGCCAGGCCCAGCAAGGGCAGCACGCAGACCAGATAGCGTCCGCCGCTGGTGCCCATGCGCCAGTCCACTGTCAGCACGTTGCGGACGAGCCCGAGCAGCACCACCAGCGCGGTGAAGAGCCAGAGCAGGAGGGACCAAGATTCAGCGCCGGATATCGCCTCTCTGCTCCGGTGCAGGAAGGCGACGGCGAGCCCCGCGGCTGAGAGCAGGGCCAGGGCCAGCAGGAAGCGGGTGATCGCCGGGAGGTCGGCGTGGGCACCGATGACATCGGCGGGCACGAAGGTGAACAGGAAGATCAGCCTGGGCAGCGCGCCCAGCAGCGCGGCCCGCGGGGCCTCCGGCAGGCCCCGCAAAGGGTAGAGATAGGGATAGACGAGAGGCGAGCCGTAGATCCACCACTTGCGCAGAAACCACCAGCCGGAGAGGGCGAAGGTGAGCAGGAGCGCAACGCCGATCCACTGCAGCGCCTGCCCGAGCGACCTGGGGCTGGCCTCCAGGGCCAGCGCCAGCAGTGACACCACCACCAGGGCCAGCGCGGTCTCCTTGACATTGAGGGCCACTCCCAGGAGCAGCCCCAGCACCGCCCAGTCCCGCCAGGTGACGCGAAAGGTCACCATGCGCGCCCACTGCCAGGCGGTGGCGGCGAACATGAGGATGAGCAGGGAATCGTTGTTGATCACCCCGGTGATGTAGGTGAACATGGGGGTGAAGGCGGTGAGGGCCACGCCGCCGAGCCAGAGCTGGGGGCGGCCGGGGAAGACCATGCGCGCCGTCCACCACACGAAAAGCAGGGCGGCGGCGCCGAAGATCACCGAGAGCAGACGCACCGGCCGCACTGCCCCCGGCACCTGGAAGCTCTGTCGGGCTCCCTCCTGGTCCAGGAAGGTGACGGTCTGCTGGGGGAGGTGGGCGAAGGCGCGCCAGACCAGGGCGGCCAGGGCGTAGTAGAGCGGCGGCTGGTGCGCTTCATGCGTGCGGGCCGCGCCGGGCCGGTACACGTCGTCTTCCTCCCCGTGGGTGAGCGCAGGGAGCCGGCCATCGAGGGCGAGCGACTCGACGTAGATGATGTGTCCCGGCTCATCCGGGCCCCACTGCAGGCGGGTGGCGAAGGACTGGAGGGTAGCCAGCAGGCAGTAGCCGACGAGAATCGCGATCAGACCAACGTGGGCGAGCCGGTAGCTGGGGTAGCTGGCAGTCACAGCGCGGCCATTCTCGCGGGCTGACGGGGATTCCTCCCAGCAGAGACCGGCAGGGCTGCTGCGCGGGCTGCCGAAAGACAAGACCATGCCTCTGGTGCATGTCTTCGATCTGGGAAACGTGCTGGTAGCCTTCCATGAGCGGTTAGTATACCAGCGGCTGCGGCAGCGCTGCCGGCCGGGTGCGAGGGTGGAGGCCGTGTTCGACGCGCACCTGGGGGCGGCCGGGGTTGACATCGGCGGCGATTTCGACCGCTTGCACCCGCTGCTGGTGCGAGACCTGGGCCTGAGCATGACCCTGGAGGAGCTGCGGCTGGCCTGGAACGACATCTTCTCTCCCATGCCGGAGATGCTGGAGGTGGTGCGGGAGAGCCCGCGCCCCCGCTACCTGCTCTCGACGACCAATGCTCCCCACGTCGTGTGGCTGCGCCAGCATTTCAGTTATGTCTTCGAGCTGTTCGACCACTGCTTCCTCACCTGCGAGATCGGGCTGCGGAAGCCGGACCCGGCCCTTTTCCGGCACGTGGAATCCGTCACCGGCCAGCCGCCGGAGCGACACCTCCTGATAGATGATATGCCCCAGAACGTGGCGGGCGCTCGCGCCGCGGGCTGGCAGGCGATCCGATTCGTGGGCGTGGAGGACTGCCGACAGCGACTGGCCGCGCTGGCCGCCGGCCACAGGGAGGGAAGTGCTCGCCTGCCGGTGAAGTGAGACGCGCCTCTTCGGCAGGTCGTCCGTCGCTGCGCTCGTGGCAAAGCCACGTCACCATGGGGGGAGGACCCTGCGAGGCGGGATGGGAAACCGACCAGACCTAGCCTCTGGAGTGACACCCGGGAGCGGCCGGTACTTGCCAGGCAGGCAGCGGCCGTACTAACATAGGAGAGACGAGCAAGGAATTGGTATGGAGGTGCGAGATGGCTGAAGGGGCTAGCGAGATGCGTTCCACCTGGCGCAATAAGGTTGGCCTCGCCGAGATGCTCAAAGGCGGGGTGATCATGGATGTCACCACCGCGGAGCAGGCCAAGATCGCGGAGGAGGCGGGCGCGGTGGCGGTGATGGCGCTGGAGCGGGTGCCTGCCGACATTCGCGCCCAGGGCGGGGTAGCGCGCATGGCCGATCCCGTGAAGGTCAAGGAGATCATGGCCGCGGTCACCATCCCGGCGATGGCCAAGGCGCGCATCGGCCACTTCGCGGAGGCCCAGGTGCTGGAGGCGCTGGGCGTGGATTTCGTGGACGAGAGCGAGGTGCTGACTCCCGCGGACGAGCAGTTCCACATTGACAAGCACCTGTTCAGGGTGCCCTTCGTGTGCGGCTGCCGGAACCTCGGGGAGGCGCTGCGGCGGATCGGGGAAGGGGCCGCGATGATCCGGACCAAGGGGGAGGCCGGGAGCGGCAACATTGTGGAGGCGGTGCGCCACATGCGCATGGTGCAATCCGAGATCCGCCGTCTCACCACGCTGCGCTCGGATGAGCTGATGACTGCGGCAAAGGAGCTGGGCGCGCCCTATGAGCTGGTGTGCGAGGTGGCGCGCTTGGGCAAGCTGCCGGTGCCGAACTTCGCCGCCGGCGGCATCGCCACCCCGGCCGACGCCTCTCTGGTGATGCAGTTGGGGGCAGAGGCCGTCTTCGTGGGCTCGGGGATCTTCAAGTCGAACGACCCGGCGGCGCGGGCGAAGGCGATCGTGGAGGCCACCACCTACTACGACAAGCCGGAGGTGGTGGCCCGGGTTTCGGCCGGGATCGGGGAGGCCATGCCGGGGTTGGATATAGCCAAGCTGGATGAGAAGGAGCTGCTCCAGACGCGAGGTTGGTGAGCGCAATCGGGACGAACATGCCCCTGCCACCGAGGGGCCGCGAAATCGCCGGCGGGCATGCCCGCCTTTGATGGCTTCTGACAAGCATGGCAGACCGGAGGAACGACATGGTCGGAAGAGGCATTGCAGTCGCTGGCATCTGGGTTGGAGTGGGGATCGCGATCGGGCTGACCGGCGCCGCGCACCCCAATCTGCCGGGTTGGGTCTACAAATGGCTGCTGGTGAGCGCGGTGCTGGTGACCTGGCCCATCGTGTTGCCGCTGATGGGGCCGTGGTCGTGGGGGAAGGATTAGGCAACGGCCCCACCCCTGCTGCGCAGGGGTAGGCCACAAGAGTGGGGTCGCAAGGGAAGGGTTGAAGTAGGAGGTGGCATTGAAGATAGGAGTGCTGGCCCTGCAGGGGGCGTATCGGGAGCATCTGCAGACACTGCGCAGACTCGGGGTGGAGGCGATGGGGGTGCGGACGCCGGAGGAGGTGGCGGCCTCGCAGGCGCTGATCATACCCGGGGGGGAGAGCACCACCATCGGGAAGCTGATGGTGCGCTACCGCCTGCTGGAGCCGATTCAGGCGCACGCGCGATCAGGGAGGCCTCTGCTGGGCACCTGCGCGGGCATGATCCTGATGGCAAAGCGGATCGAGGCGGCGGCCCAGGATCAGCCCCGGCTGGGGGTGATGGACATCACCGTGGCGCGGAACGCCTTCGGGCGCCAGGTGGACAGTTTCGAGGCCGACCTGGCTTTTGACGGGGTCAACAGCGGGCCGGTGCGGGCGGTGTTCATCCGGGCGCCGGTGATCCGGGCGGTGGGCGAGGGGGTACAGGTGCTGGCAGCCCACGAGGGGAAGATCGTGGCGGCGCGGCAGGGAAATCTGCTGGCCCTGGCTTTCCACCCGGAGCTGACCGAAGACGCGAGGATACATCGGTACTTTCTCTCGCTGGTGGGGTAGGCCGAGGGGCCGGGGCTGCCGATGACGGCGGGAGCCTGAGAATGGTCGCATCTGTGGGCCGGCAAGTGATGGCAGCTCTGGCCTTCGTAGGTGACCAGGTGCTGCTGTTGGGCAGCACCGCGGGCTATCTGGCGCGGGGCCGGCTCGGGCTGGGGCGAGCGTTCCAGCAGATGGCCGTCGCCGGTACCGACTCCTTGCCCATCGTGTGCATCACCATGCTGTTTGTGGGGATGGCCTGGGGCTGGAACACGGCCGGCTACATGGTGCGCTTCGGGGCGGTGGGCTATTTCGGGGGCAGCACCGCGGTGGCGATTGCACGAGAGCTGGGGCCGGCGCTGTGCGGAGTGGTGGTGGCGGCGCGGGTAGGATCGGCGTTCGCGGCCGAGCTGGGGACGATGACGGTGACCGAGCAGGTGGATGCGCTGCGGGCGCTGGCGGTGGACCCCGTCTACTACCTGGTAGTGCCCAGGGTGGTGGCCTGCGTGATCATGCTGCCACTGCTGACGGTGGTGGCGGACGCGGCCGGGATCCTGGGCGCCTACGCCATCTCCACCGGGGTGGGCATCAGCTCCGGCGAGTACACCAGCTCCATGCAGCAGTGGCTGACCCCGACCAACCTCTACGGCGGTGTCGCCAAGGGGTTCTTCTTCGGGCTGATCATCGCGCTGGTCGGCTGCCGGCAGGGGTTGCGCGCCGGCGGGGGCGCGGCCGGGGTGGGGCGCGCCACCATCAGCGCGGTGGTGCTGAGCATCGTGCTGATCTACGGCGCCAACCTGCTGCTCACCATGCTGTTCTTCCGCGGATCGTGATGATGAGCGCCTCCACTCCCGATGCCCCCCGCGTCGAGCTCCAGGAGCTTCGCTACCTGATTGATGGCAAACCGGTGCTGAACGGCATTGACCTGGAGGTGGGCCGGAGCGAGATCGTCGGGATCATGGGCCGAAGCGGCAGCGGTAAGACCACCCTGCTGCGCCTGGTGATGGGGCTGGTGCGGCCTACCAGCGGGCGGGTGCTGATCAAAGGGCGCGATATTGGGCAGCTCAACGAGGAGCAGTTGGGCGAGGTGCGAGTGGACATGGGGATGGTGTTCCAGGGCGCGGCGCTGTTCGATTCCATGACGGTGGGGGAGAACGTCGCCTTCGGCCTGGTGGAGCATCGGCGCCTTCCGGGGTCGGAGGTGGCAGGGCGGGTGCGCGCGCTGCTGGAAATGGTGGCTATGGGTGGAAGCGAGCGGCTGATGCCCGCGCAGCTCTCGGGCGGAATGCGCAAGCGGGTGGGGATCGCGCGGGCGCTGGCGCTGCAGCCCTCCATCATGCTCTACGACGAGCCCACCGCGGGCCTGGACCCGATCTCGGCGGCGGCGATTGACCACCTCATCCTGCGCCTGTGCGAGCAGTTCCAGGTGAGCACGCTGATCGCGTCGCATGATGTGGCCAGCCTGCGCCGGGTGTCGGATCGGGCGGCCCTGCTGCACCGGGGCTTGTTCCTGGCGGTGGGGAGAATGGCAGAGCTGGAGACGAGTGGTGATCCGGCGATCCAGCAGTTTCTCTCCGGGGCCCCGGAGGGGCCGCTGACTGATGAGGCCGGCGGGTGAGGAGGTAGCAAGGTGCGCACAGGAGCGGAGGTCAAAGTCGGGCTGATCACCCTGCTCGCAGTCGCCCTGCTGATCCTGTTCAGCATCTACATCACCGGGATTGGCTTTGGGGCCCACACCTACACCGTCTACGCGACCTTCGGGAATGCCCGGGGCATTGAGCGGGGAGATCCGGTGCAGATGGTGGGGGTGAAGATCGGTGAGGTGCGGTTGGTGAGCATCACCCCCTCTCGCAAGGCTCAGGTCACCCTGGAGATCGGGCGGCAGTACCGTCTCTATAAGAACTACGTGGTCCAGATATCCACCGCGGGCCTGATCCAGGAGCGCTTCATTGATGTCATCCCGGTCAAGCCCGGCGAGGAAGGGCCGGAACTGTCGGACCAGGCGACAATCCAGGGGGTGACCGCGCCCGACCTGGCCGACATGCTGAGAACGGGGCAGGAGGTGCTGACCAACCTGGACCGCACCACCCGGGAGCTACAGGTGGCGTTAAGCGACAAGCAGCTCCTGGGAGGGGTGAAACGCGCGCTGGAGAGCTTCACCAAGGCGGCTGATGCCACACGGCAGGCGGCCACGGTCGCGGCGGCGGTGGCGAAGGAGTCGGAGCCAGCGACAATGACCATTCTCGCCCAACTGAGGGCGGCGGCCGCGCACCTGGAGGCCACCACCCGGGCGGTAGAGGCGAAGGTGGCGCAGGGGACAACGCTGGAAGACTTGCAGGCGGCGGCGCGCAGCGCGCGGGAGGCCAGCGCGAACTCCGAGCGCCTCACCGCGAACCTGGCCGACATGGTCTCTGACCCGACGGTGAAGCTCGAGCTGCGCACCACCCTGGCGAATATCCATGAGGCCTCTATGTCTCTGAAGAAGATCGGGGCCGACCTGGAGGTGTTCTCCGGGAAGCTGCGGGAGGCGGCGCCGTCCGTGCCGGCCGTGATGAAGGAGGCGGAGCAGGTGGCAACCTCGGCCGAGCAGATCAGGGAACGCCTGAAGCCTCCCGAGATCCACGGCAACTTCAGCGTGGCATACAGCGGAAAGGCGGGCCGCAGCTTCTCCACCGGCAGCCTCGATTTCAGCACCAGCCCGGGCCGCTTCCTGCGCCTGGGCATAGACGACATCGGGGAGGGGAGCAACGTCAACATCCAGTTGGCGGAGCGTCAGCGGCTGGGCGTGCTCCGGTATGGGCTGGTGCGGTCGCGGCTGGGGCTGGGCTTTGACCTGGGGCGGCCGCATCGCGCCATCCTCTCGGTGGACATTTTCGACCCCAACCAACTGCGGGCCGACGTGTTGGCAGACGTCCCGCTTATCCTGGGGGCCACGGACTGGGGGATACTGGTTGGGATGCGTGATGTGGGCGGGGACAATCTGTTCGTGGCCGGAGCGCAGGCGAGAAGGTAGAATGGAAGGCGGTAAGTCTGGTGCATTCGAGGGGGGAGGGAGAGCGGAAGGCATACTGTGGACGGCTGCCGTACCAGATAGTAGGAGGCAGGGATGGCGGTTGCGCGGGTTGCGATTGCACATGGTGAGGACCCTCGGGCCCTGGTGAGCGAGGCGCTGGAGAAGATCCAGGCGCGCCAGGTGGTGAAGCGGAACCAGCGCGTGGTGGTGAAGCCCAACTACGTGGAGCCGATGAGGCCGGACGACGGAGTGACCACTGACCCCCGGGTGATCGGCGCGGTGGTGGAGTGGCTCCAGGCGCTCGGGGTGAAAGATATCACGATTGCGGAGAGCACCTGGGACAAGGATCGCACCGACCGCGCCTTCCGCCTGGTGGGGCTGCCCAAGCTGGCCGAGCGCCTGGGGGTGAGGCTGCTCAACCTCTGCGAAGACGAGCAGGTTGAGGTCAAGATCCCGGATGCTCACTCGCTGCACAAGGTGCTGCTGGCCCGGACCGTCCTGGAGGCCGACTGCCTGATCAGCCTGCCCAAGCTCAAGTGCCACTGCATGGCCTACGTCACCCTGGGGATCAAGAATCTGATGGGCGCGGTGTTCCCGGACAAGGCGCTGATGCACCGCGATCTGCACCAGCGGCTGGCCGACCTGGCGAGCGTGCTGCGGGCCAAGCTCACCGTGATAGACGGCCTGATCGGAAGCGAACGCCACGAGACCTCGGGCTCGCCGGTGAAGACCGATGTCATCATCGCCGGCCGCGACCCGGTGGCGACGGATGCGGTGGGGGCAATGGTGATGGGCATCGACCCGACCAGGGTGGAGCACCTGCGGCTGTGCGCGGAGCGGGGGCTGGGCGAGTATCGGCCGGAGAAGATCGAGATCGTAGGCGCGCCGCTGGAGAAGGTGCAGAAGAAGTACCGACAGCCGGGAGGGTTTGGGTAGCGCCTTCCTCCCGGCATTGACAGAGAGTGCTCCCAAGTGTACAGTCTATGTGTACACTTGAGGGAGAGCAATATGAAGGCATCAATGTTGGATCTGCGGCGGCGGATGAGAGAAGTGCTAGCGGCCCTGGATCGCAACGAGCCAGTGACCATCACCTACCGGGGCAAGGACAAGGCAATCATGTACCCGGTGCGCAAGCGCTCCCCGATGCGCGCGAGCGAGCATCCATCGTTTGGGATGTGGCGCGATCGCGAGGACATGCAGGACGTCGAGGCCTATATCCGCAAGCTCCGCAAGCCGCGCATAGATGCTCTTCGATAGCGACATCCTGGTCTGGCATTACCGCGGCAATAAGGCCGTGGATGACGTGATTGACGAAACCCAGGAGCGTGCCATCTCGGTCGTCACGTACATGGAACTGCTGCGCGGCGCCCACGACAAGGAAGGGCTGACGCGCGTCAAGAGTTTCATCGCGGATTTCGCGTTCGAGGTACTTCCGCTGACCGAGAGCATCGGCCACCGCGCCGTGTTCTACGTGGAGACTTACGGGCTGAAGGCAAACCTGGGCATCGCCGACGCCCTCATCGCTGCCACGGCCGCCGAGCACAACCTCACGCTGTGCACCGCGAACCGGAAGCACTACGCGCCGATCAGCGACCTGCGGCTGAGGATGGTGCGAGTGTAAAGCAGAGCTGCATGGCAGGAGACCAGCTCCTGCCATGCAGTGCAGCCGCCGCCCACAGGAATGCCGCCGCTACAGGCTCTGCAGCAACTCCAGCATCTTGCGATCCAGCTTGTGACCGTGGAAGTCTTCGTAGGCGACGTCGGCGCGGCCGGAGTCCAGGAGGCCGAAGGAGCCGCGGAGGTTCCAGACGCCGTAGCCGATGTTGTGCTCCTTCAACAGCTCCAGGGTGTCGCGCAGCCAACCCAGGGCCACCGGGTGCGGGGTCTTGTTGTAGACGCCGCCTTCGTTGAAGTGCACGCCGACGCCGCGGTCGGCCAGCTCGAACCAGGGCCGGAGGTGCTCCACCAGCACGCCGCGATCCCAGCGCCGGCCGCCTGTGAGCACGCCCGGCCAGGCCGGCTCTGGCGCGTTCTTCGCCTCCGCGCCCGCCCATTCCGCGCGGTAGTGGGTGAGGAGGTGGGGCGCGTAGAAGTGGCCACTCTGCCGCGATGCCGAGGTCGGCCAGCTCCGGGCAGGGCTCACTCGCCCACTCCAGGCCGTCCGCGATCATGAGGCGATCGGGTGCGATCTCGCGGATGGCGGCAACCACTTTGCGGATGACGTTGGCGTGCTCCTCCCGGGTCATCTTCCCGATCTCCAGCGCGGGCTCATTGAGCAAGTTGAAGGAGAGCTGCGAGTTCGGAATGCTCTGGTAGCGCCTGGCGTACACCTGCCAGAGATGGCAGAAGGCGCGCTGCGCCTCCTCGTCCTTCCACAGGTCGTAGCCACCCACATCCTCTGAGGTGTGGTAGGCATAGCCAGGGGCAGTATGCATATCGAGACACGCATGCAGCTTGTACTTGCGAGCCAGCTCCAGCCCGCGGTCCACTTCCGCGAGAGCGCGCTCATTGGCCTGGTAGCAGTCGTCGTCCTTCACCACCAGTTGGTAGGCGACAGAGATGCGGGCGTAGTCGAATCCCCAGTCCGCGATCCACTTGAAGTCGTCCTCTCGGAACGGCTGGTAGCGGCCGGAGTGGAACATGTTGTGCACGTTGAACCCACGCCAGCGCGGCAGCACGGTCTGAGTCATCAGTCTCTCCTTTCTCAGTCTGGGCACGCGAGCCGCTTTCGAGGAGCAACCCAGCGCTCCTGCTGCCAACAGGCCCGTGGCCGCGGCCCGCGTCAGGAACTCCCTCCGCGTGAGTCGAGTCATGTCTCCTCACCGGCCCACCACGGCCATCCCGGCGACTGCCAACCTACCCCAGTCTCCTCTCTCCGGCAGGGGTCTGCCAGATCGGCATGGCAACATCCGTGCAGAGCTGGATGACGAGGAGCTCGAGGGCGAGCGCGGGGTCGGTCACTTTCCCCTGAATCCCCTTGAGCGCGAGGTCGCAGGCGAGCAGGGCGCGCATGGCCTGGGCTAGCTGCTCCCAGGAGAAGGCCGCGGCCTGGGGCATGGTGCGACGGGCGAGCCAGGGGCGGCGGGCGAACACGGCGAGGACGTTCTTCCTGGGATCCTGCGGCAGCAGGCTGGCGATCTCGTCATCAACCTGCGCAGGCTGCGAACCTGCCCTGCGGCTGGCCTGGTCAGGCTGCGCGGGTCCCGTGCTGCCGGGGCGCCAGCCGCGTTCCAGCAGGAGCTTGGTCTGCCAGATCACCCGGAGCGACTGGGCAAGTAGGGCGAGCAGTCGCTGCGGTTCCTCCCGGCGGTCAGCCAACAGGCTGCGCAAGATGCGGACCGCCCGCGCCGGGCTGCGCTTGCCCACGGCCTCGACCAAGCCCCACACGTCCTCTTCCACCAACTGGGGGGTGACGGTGTCCACATCGGCGGTGGTGATGACGGGGGCCTCGCCCACGAACAGGCAGAGCTTCTCCACCTCGGACTCGATCTCGGCCAGGCCGGTGCCGACCTTTTGCTCGGCCAGCTTACGCGCGGCAGCAGGCGCGAGCTTCTTCCCCCACAGCTTGGCCCGGTCCACGGCCCAGGCCGCGGCCTGGGCCACCTTCATGCTGGGGAACTCGATGGCAAGGCCGGCCTGCTCCAGGGCGCGCTGCAATCGGGGGCGGAGGGCGCGACCGGACCGGCGCTCACCGGTCTCGGCGGTGACCAGAATCACGGACACGCCCGGCAGCAGCGGCCCCACCTCTTTCACCAGGTGATCTTGCTCCGGCGCGGGGATGCGATCCGCGGCCTGCACGACGATCACCCGGGGCCCACCGAAGAGTGCGCCGGTCTGGCAGCGGCGGAGCAGATCGCGGGCGGTGAGGGCAGGCCCATCGAGGACCTCCCAGCTCGGCTCCTCACCCCCGGCGCTGACCTCGGCCCGCATCCGCGCCAGCGCCTCTCGTTTGAGGTGGTGCTCGGGACCGAACAGCAGACACCAGGTGCCGAGGCAGGTGAAGTCTTTGGCCTGCGCGTAGTCGCGGTAAGGGAGCTTCATGGCCCTGCGCCTTCCGGGTCGGCCCGCGCTGCCGGCTTCGCGCCCAGGCCGAAGCTGCCCAGGCCCTGGAGTATCAGCCAGCACGCGCCGAGGGTGACAAAGACATCGCCGATGCTGCCCGGGGTGAACCAGCGCGGCCGGGGAAAGAGCACAGGCAAGCGCTGCACGTCGGCCAGGGGCCTGAGCCGGGTGGCCGGCGTGATGGGTTTGTGGGTGACATAGGCGGGCGAATCCAGCAACTGGACGAGGCCGGTGTTGCCGGCCCGCACCGCCAAGTCGCGGTCCACCGGCATGGTCCCGCCATTGGCCGCGATCACCAGGAAGTTGAGGAAGACGCCGGCGGCGGCGAGGCGCATTCCCCAGAGATGCCGGTTGAGGAACAGCCCAGCCAGCAGGAAGAGATAGGCGGCGATGTTGGCCGGGCCCCCGAGCGTGGCGCTCAGCGCCACACCCCGCCAACCTAGGATGGCCACCCCGATCTTGCCCAGGGCGGCGAGGATGAACAAGCTCGGCCACCGGAGGTCGAATGCGCGCAGGCGGTTCATGCGTCCGCCGGCGAGAACGCCCACCACCAGAGTCAGCAGGGCGGCATCGAAGAGCATCTGCGAAGCTTTCCTGTCCGCAGAGGTTCGGCGGTCATGGCGGGATTACCTGGAATCGGCCCGCGCCACGGCCGCGGTTCTGATCAATGATGCGCCGAAACGACCCTGGTCAGGACATATCCCAGGAAGAGCAGCCACCACAGCAGGCCCAAGGCCAGAGGCCAGGGGGTGAGAGCCCGGCCCCGGCCGGCCGCGACGACCGCGAACAGGAGGAGGGCGCTGCCGAGCGCGATCAGGGCGGAGAGCAGAGCAGCACTGCCGACCGGGGTGAGGCCGAACTGCCAGCGGGTGAGCAGGATGCCCAGGATCACCGGGAAGGTGGCTTGGAAGACCATGGCGCCGGTGATATTGCCCAGGGCCAGGGTGTCTTTACTCTGGCGCACCCACACCACCGAGTTGAACTTTTCGGGAAGCTCAGTGGCGAGAGGAGCAACGATGAGCGCGATCACCAGGGGCGGGAAGCCGACGGCGGCGGAGAGCTCCCGGACTGAGTCCACGAAGATATAGGCGCCACCGACAATGAGGCTGAGGGCCAGCAACACCTGGGACCCGACGGCGCGCAGCCGCGGGCCCCGCTCCGCAAGGCTTCGCCTGCGCTCACGGTGCCGGGCGCGGTCGGCCGGCGGGAGCAGAGGCAGGGCGGCCCACACCAGGTTGAGCAGCAACGGCTCTTCCTTCTCACCCTCCTGGCTCTCTCGCAGGTTGAGATAGACGTAGTAGCTGTAGCAGAGCAGCAGTGCGACGGCCGTCAGCGGGCGCGCCCAATGCCCCCGGGGTGTGAAGCTGACCGCGATGGCCGTGGTGTAGAGGGGAAGGAAGAACCCGAGGTCGCGGGTGGCCACCTTGCGGTTGAGGGCGAGACGCCAGCCCTGCTGGCGCCGCCGGCGATAGCCCCAGGCGGCGAGCGCGGTGACGAAGAAGGCGAGCGTGGAGAGCATGAAAGGGGCACCCAGGATGGCGCCCAGGCCGATCTCGTGGCTGTCCTCCTCGCGGAACAGCACCAGCGCGACGAAGGGGATGAGGGTCTCGGGCAGCGCGGTGCCCACCGCAGCCAGCACACTTCCCACCGCCGCCTCGGAGAGACGCAGCCGCACGCCGAGCCATTCCACGCCATTGGTGAAGAGCTCGGAGCCGACGATGATGACGAGGAAGCTGAGCAGCAGTTGGACGATGTTGGGCGCCATGCGCGGACTGGTATTCGGTGAGCGGCGGCGATGTGCCTGCCGCGGCAGGGGGACGCGGGGATCCGCAGATGTCGCAGATTACGCAGACGAACTGCTGGACTGGGTGCGCTGCAGCAAGAGCAAAGCGACCACGGCCGAGAGAGTGAGGAGGGCGGCGGCGAGGTAGAACGGAGAGCGGAGGTTCAAGTCCCACAGATAACCGCCTGCCAGGGGACCGAGGAAGGCCCCGGCACCTTGCGCGGTGGCCACCAACCCCATGATCCGACCGGTCGCGCCAGCAGGCGCCAGGTCAGAGACCAAGGCGAGCCAGGCGGGCAGACCGAGCATGAACCCGAGCATCACCAGCACGCCCGCCACCGCCAGTGGCAGCAGCGCGCGGCAGCACGGCAGGGCCCACAGAGCAGCTGCGCTGACGCAGAGGGCGAACTGGACCACGCGGCGCTTGGGCCAGCGATCGGCCAGATGGCCCAGCGGGATGCCAAGCAACCCGGCGGGTACGAAAAGGGCTACCAGCAGGAAGCCGACGCTCTCCCGGGGGATGTCCACCACTCTCTGCACATAGGGAGCGAGGTACGGGGCAAGGGTGCCGGTGGCGAACATCTCACTCAGGGTGATCAGCATGATGATGGCGATCACCCGCGCCCGGGGCCATCCCCCGGCCTGCGTGACAGGTCCTGCACCTTGGCGTGACGGTGCTTGCCCGTCTGCGGAAGCTTCGGCAGGCAAGCCGCGCGCCTGCTCGGCACGGGCAGGCAGGGTCGAGGCCACCGCAGCGCCAGCGGCGGCGGCGATCACCACCATCACGAAAGGGGCCCTGCTCTCAAAGCCGGAGGGCAGGCTGCTGGCCTGCGCCAGCCATCTCCATAGAGTCATGGCCGCGCCGGCGAGCGCGGGGCCGAAGGCGAGGCCGGTGAGGTAGGCGGTGTTCATGACGCTCATCGCCAGCCCGCGCTCGCGGCTGGGCACATGGTCCGGCACCCCGGCGAAGAGGGGCGGCCAGAAGGAGGCAGCGCCCGCGCCATCCACCGCCCGCAGGGGCATGAGCAGGAGGTAGATCAGCAGGGGGAGCGCGATGAGGACTCGAGGTGGCACCAGGCAGATGGCCAGGGCCGTGCTGGCCGACACGGCGATCCCCATGATCACGAAGGGCCGCCGACCATGGCGATCGGAGAGGTGGCCGAAGGGGAGCTTGAGCAGCATCTCGGCGATCAGGAACGTCGAGACCAGCAGACCGAGAGTGCGGCCCGGCTGGTGCAGGTCGTCGAGCATGTAGAAGGGCAAGGAGAAGTTGTTGACCGAGGACTGCACAATCTCGCCGAGCGCCACGACCAGCGCCATCCGGCCGAGCACGGGGTAGCGGCGGAAGACGGCGAGGTAGGTGCGGTGGAGGAGGTCGAGCATGGGGTGCTAGTCTTCGACAGAGGGCCGGCCGGTCCTATGAGAAGGGACGCGGGCCGGGCCGGCAGGCGGGCATGCGGAGATGGCTAGGTCGCCTGGGCGACCGCTGGCTAAGCCCGCCTTCGGCGGGCCGCCATCCCGGCCTTCAGGCCTAGGGACATGGCGGCTCACGGCCTAGCCACATGCCCGCCCTACAGGGCCCCTACCCCTTCATCACCCCCAGCGGCTTGAGCATCGCCACCATCTTCGAGATGCCGGCGCCGTGGCAGACGCGGACGACCTGGTGGACGTCTTTGTAGGCCTCGGGCATCTCCTCGGCCAGGCCCTCCCGGCTGGCGGCGCGGGCGTAGACGCCCTGGGCGGCCAGCTCCTGGGCGATGTCGCGGCCCCGGGCGGAGCGGATGGCGGCGTGACGGCTGAGCAGCCGGCCTGCGCCGTGGCAGGTCGAGCCCCAGGTCTGCTCCATCGCCTTCTGAGTGCCAACGAGAAGATAGGAAGCGGTTCCCATGTCACCAGGCACGATCACCGGCTGGCCGGTCTTCTGATGGAGCGGGAGAAGCTGGGGGTGGCCGGGGCCAAAGGCGCGCGTGGCGCCCTTGCGGTGGATGCAGAGCCGCTTCGTCTTGCCATCAACCGGATGCTCTTCGAGCTTTGCCACATTATGCGCGACATCGTAGATGATCTCGAGGCCCAGCTTCTGCCGCGCCGGTCCCCAGCACGCGCTCGAAGGCCTCCCGGGTCCAGTGGGTGATGCACTGGCGGTTGGCCCAGGCGTAGTTGGCGGCGGCGGCCATGGCGGCAAGGTAGTTCCGTCCTTCCGGGGATGACACCGGGGCGCAGGCGAGCTGGCGATCGGGCAGAGAGATCTGGTACTTCTGCGTCGCCTTCTGCATCTCGATCAGGTAGTCGTCACACACCTGATGGCCCAGGCCGCGGGAGCCGGTGTGGATCATCACCGTGATCTGATCCAGATCGGTGATGCCCAGGGCGGCGGCGATCTCGGGATCGTGGATTTCGGCGACGGTCTGGATCTCCAGGAAGTGGTTGCCGGAGCCGAGGGTGCCGAGCTGGGGGCGGCCGCGCTCCTTCGCCCGGTCCGAAAGCAGGGCGGGGTCGGCGCCCTCGATGCGGCCATTGCTCTCGATGTGCTCCGCATCCTGAGACCAGCCCATGCCCTGGGAGATGGCCCACTGCGCGCCTCTGACCAGCACGCGGTCGAGCTCGGCCTTGTCCACGCGCACCCGGCCCTTCTCGCCCACCCCGGAGGGCACATCGCGGAAGATCTGGTCGATCAGGTCCTTGACGCGGGGCTCGACCTCGGCGCGGGTGAGGTTAGTGCGCAGCAATCGCACCCCGCAGTTGATGTCATAGCCAACGCCGCCGGGGGAGACCACGCCCTGCTCCACGTCGAAGGCAGCGACGCCGCCGATGGGAAAGCCATAGCCGTAGTGGATATCGGGCATGGCCATGGAGGGCCCCACGATGCCGGGCAGGCAGGCGACATTGACCACCTGCTCCAGGGAGTTGTCGGACTTGATGTCCTGCATCATCTCGGCCGAGGAATAGACGATGCCATCGGTGCGCATCTCCGGCTTGTAGCTGCGCGGGACGCGCCAGCGATAGGGATCTATGCGCTCGATTTTTCCGGACCAGGGCTTGCCCACGCCAGTTCACCTCCGGGCCGCGGCTACTTCTCATGTCAGCAGTGGTGGCGACCGGACGCGGCCAGCTACATACTACGGGAGAGCACAGCGAAAGGCAAGGACGAGGGCCGCCGATGTGTGACCACGAAGATCAGAGAAGAGAACAAGCTGCTCCGGGAGAGCTGGTTGATCTCACCATAGCTCCAGGAGACCAGGTCCCCATTCCCCTCCTCCGCCCCGGTGGGGTTGTTCGCCGGGTCGTAGCTGTAGGTGAAGATGGAGATCACCGTCCCGTCCGACTTGCGGTTGCGCACCGCCTGGATTCGGCCGGCATCGTCGTATTGGGTCTCGGCGCGGCTGCTGTTGCCATAGGTCATGGTGGTGGGCCGGCCCAGGTCGTCGTACTGGTAGGTGCTCACCCCGCCGGTGCCGCGGTTCACCACCGCGGTTATCCAGTCGCGGGCATTGTAGCTGTAGTCAATGTAGCTGCCCGGCCGCGTCATCCGCGTCCGCCGCCCGCCGTCGTGATAGGTGAAGCTCACCGTCACGCTGTTGGGATTCGTCGCCGAGGAGAGCTGGTTCCGCCCGTTGTAATCATAGCTGAACACGTCCTCTCCCGTGACCTGCATGCTCGACACCAAGCCGACTCCGTTATACTGATAGGTCGTCGTCTTGGACGTCTCCGCACTCACCGTCACGGATTTCAGCCATTTACTCGGATAGTAGACCTGGGTCGTGGTGCCCGATGCATCCCGCGTCTCCGTGATTGCTGTCCCTGATTCCCCAGGACTGAGTGTTTCCTATCACTTTCTCTTCACTAACCTGGCCAGCAGCAATGCTAATACTACCGGTATCCCTAGTAGCCCGGCCCAATAGCTATAGTCCCTCGGAAGGCGATATTTCAGCCACGGACCCATCAGAAGCGACGGAAGGAAAAAGGCCAGGTTGGTGATAACCGCTGCCCACAGGGGCACGACCAGCCCGCGGCCCTCCACCGCAGTCAACACATAGAAAGAACCAAGACCCGCCAGCTCCAGGAGGAGTCCCAGGTATGCAATGAACAGAGGCGTGTGCTCTGCAATCCAACGTGCTCCTGGAAGCCGCCATCCCTCCATAGCGAGTATGACCCAGAGCACGAGGAGTATCCCGAACGTCTCGGGTAGTTTCCGGCTACGCCGGCTCATAACGCCACACCGTCTGTCACACCAGCCCTTCTTCCTTCTCACTCAGCGGAGACACTTGCTACACTTTTCCATGCAATGCAGGGATTCGCCGGCTAGCAGCAGCGAACCGACCCCAGAGGCCGGCTCAGCCCAAGGGGCGATTTTCTCGGCCAGCCGAGGAACTAGGGCTTTAGAGTACCTCGCCCACGCCCTGAACCTTCTGTCCGTGAAGTGGTAACAGATTCTGGCGGTCCAGCGGGGGCCGCCGATGTGTGACCACGAAGATCAGAGAAGAGAACAAGCTGCTCCGGGAGAGCTGGTTGATCTCACCATAGCTCCAGGAGACCAGGTCCCCATTCCCCTCCTCCGCCCCGGTGGGGTTGTTCGCCGGGTCGTAGCTGTAGGTGAAGATGGAGATCACCGTCCCGTCCGACTTGAGATTGCGCACCGCCTGGATTCTGCCGGCATCGTCGTATTGGGTCTCGGCGCGGCTGCTGTTGCCATAGGTCATGGTGGTGGGCCGGCCCAGGTCGTCGTACTGCTAATGAATGTCGCCCAAAGAAGTAACGGGCGACATTCATCAGAAAGCCAGGGAATGCCTGAAGAAAGACGCTCGCGCAATGTTACTTCATTGCGCGAACGTCGGTAGGTACTCACCCCGCCGGTGCCGCGGTTCACCACCGCGGTTATCCAGTCGCGGGCATTGTAGCTGTAGTCAATGTAGCTGCCCGGCCGCGTCATCCGCGTCCGCCGCCCGCCGTCGTGATAGGTGAAGCTCACCGTCACGCTGTTGGGATTCGTCGCCGAGGAGAGCTGGTTCCGCCCGTTGTAATCATAGCTGAACACGTCCTCTCCCGTGACCTGCATGCTCGACACCAAGCCGACTCCGTTATACTGATAGGTTGGAGTGAACCCCTCTGACTGGACAGTTCAAGGGGTCGCCACTATGCGAGTCGACGCGGAGGGCCGCTAGCTCTCGTTGTGGTGCCAGGGACTTGAGGACGGCGCGGATCCCCACGCCGGCGCCTGGAGCCACTGGCGCCAGCACCAACGTCAGAAGAACCAACCTCCGGCGGCTCAGCATAGCATCTCTCCTATGGGCATCGGAGCCACGACGCGTCCTCCCCGCGGACGAGTGTCAGGGCCTCACCGGACTCTGTGTTTATGGCCCTCACGAGTGACAGCCCTTCCACCGCGTAAGGGCCACCAAAGACCCCACGGGAGGGGTGCCTTCGCTGGAAGTGGCGCTCCGTGAATAACACCCACCTCTCGTCAGGGCTCCAGTGGATGTCCTCGATCTGTGTCACCTCTTTCGTGAAGACCGGCAAGGCCTGCACCGTCTGCCGCTTCAGGCCACTCGCTGTAACCACCGCGAGCGACCGCCCCATATCGGCGACCGCCAGCATCTGGCCCGATGGGGCAAGGGAGACATAAGACGCAATGGCCAGCTGCCCGCGCGGTACGCTGAGACTTGCCCCGTCAAGGGTCAGTTCGAGTGGCGGCAATGAGCGGGGATCCTGCAACCAGGAGCGGATGTCCTGCGGCACAAGCGTCCGCGGAAGATGCTGCAGTACCTGGCTAATGCCACTCGCGCGCTCTTGCCGGCGTTGTTCGACTGTATGCCTACCGCTGAGCGCAACCGCACCAGAGTTCATGTTCCACACTAGTTCGCGGTATCCTTTGTGCCCTTTCCACTCATCCGTGACCCCAAGGAGCACCTGCGCGTTGTCCAGCCACATCGGATAGTCGAAGAGGAATGAGAACTCGGCTTTTAGGCGCAAGGACATGGCGGCCTCATCCGCGTCATCCAGATCCACCAGCGTGAAGGTGTACCGCCCTTGCCCGCTGCTCCACAAGAATTCCTCCTGCACCACGAGCGCGCGACGACCATCGGGGGAAATCGAGTAGAAGGGACGCGACAGCAGGCGCGCCTCCGGGTTACGCCATCGCCAGAGGACACGCTCATACTCGCTTGCGTACCGGCACAGCCGCAACTCGCCCCCTGGCCGCTCCATCGTCTGGTAAAGCAGACTCATGGTCGGGACGCTCTCGTTCTGCCGGCCCTGTCCGCTCGCAGCGTGCGCGGTCAGGAGCGCGAACATGGCCAAACTAGCCAGCATCAGGGGCCACCAACCAGCATCACCTCGACGAGGCCCTCGGGTTGCCCGCGTCTCCGGCATTGTTGAGCAGGTTCTGCAAGCACTGCTTTTCAGCGCCATACGCCGCTTCCTCGCTTGGGTACTCGTCGGCTTGCTCTCCGAAACCGTTATGGGCCTCACATTGCTGCCGATGGGTTGGTTCATGTGCGTTAACCAAGCACTCCTTCACACAGGCTTGCTCGGGTTTCAGCTGACGCCACGCGTCGCAGTAGAACGTCCCAGTCTTCACCTTCCACACGCCTGACTGGCTGCACTTCTGCTTCTCATACGCGCAGCAACATGCCGTGCACACGTACCAGCGACTGACTGATCCACCCGGGTCGAACCAGTGCGCGAGTATCTGGTCGATCTCTCGGATGCGGGCATGGATGGCTTGCTGCTGGTGAGAGGAACGGTCATCAGTGCACGTGGTAGGTTCGCACACGTCCTTGTCTGTCAAACACGACAAAGAGGATCTCCACAGCCAGATCATGCAGTTCGTAAACCCAGACTTCATCCTCTTTTGAAGCGTTGAGCCTGACACCGTACTTGGCCTCGACGGCACCGGGCGACATCACGGACTCCGGCATCCCCAGCCTTGCGTGGATCTCACCCTGGGTGAATCCGGGCACGACCAAACGCTTAACGTGCGACCTCGCGAGCCGGGGCGAGATACGCCAGAGACAGAAAGAGTTCAGCCCCACCCACAAGATCGCCACGCTAATCACCAGTGAGGTCGCGACTATCACTCGCCGCACCCACTTCGCTCGCCGTAACCCGTCGCCCCACC
The DNA here is from genome assembly GCA_963716175.1 of uncultured Armatimonadota bacterium. Lineage (GTDB taxonomy): Bacteria > Armatimonadota > Hebobacteria > Hebobacterales > Hebobacteraceae > MFD04408-11. The sequence goes on from OY970296.1 coordinate 1,335,146, forward strand.
AACTCGATCCAGCGCTCTGTCGTGACATACCTGCTACCCCCTAGCTGGACTGCACCCCTGGGCCTGGACAGAGCGGGGCAAGATGCGCCACCCTCTGATGAGGCGGGTTCGTGCTTCGCAGCGAAGCGCTCCTTCGCAGAGTAGCGTAGGAAACCACCTCGCTCTCGCCGCCGCCGGTGAGCTGCATGGTGGAGTGGCTAGACCTGCTGCGCAGGCCGCCATGGCGGTCTCTGACGGCGACATAGCCACCCAGGGCCTCCCCTCGACTCCGCTCGGGCCGGCCGTCACGGGAACCGGGGCCCGGCCGACGCGAATACTACGCTCACGCACAGGGAAATACAAGCACGGCTGCCGGCGCGCTGTAGCCGCCATAGCGCCTTAGGCGTAGCTATATGCCCGGCTCACGCCATGCAGCCCGGAGGACCCTCCTGAGGCGGGCAAGCCGGGCTCGCACAAAAGGGCGGGATGAATCCCGCCCCTACAGCTCGGCTTGCAGGCGCTGGATCTCCTGAGCGTATTGGTGCACCAGGGCGTCGGCGGTGGCCTGGTCGCGGCTCTCGGCGCGGACGTGGAAGACCGGGCCGGAGACATCGGGGAGCACCAGGGCCCAGCCCGCCGGGACGTGGATCTTGAGGCCGTCGAGCTGCTCCACGGAGAGGTCGCGGGTCTCCTCGTGCAGGCGTCTCATCACCAGGCCCTTCTGCTCCCAGGGGCAATCCACTTGCAGGTAGGCGCGGTAGTACCTGGGCACCCGCGCGCACACCTCGCCCAGCGTCTGACCGGTGACGGCGAGCAGCTCCAGCAGCTTGCCCAGGGCGAGCATGGCGTCGAACGCGGGCAGGAAGCGGGGGAAGATGAACCCGCCGTCAACGTCGCCGGCGAAGGTGAGCTCGGGATCGGTGCCGGCCGCCTCCATCAAGGAGCCGGCGTCGGCGCGGGTGCGGATGGCCTGGGCGTGATAGCGCTGGCAGACTTCCTCCACGCCGGAGGTGGCGCTGAACGGCACCGCGACCCGGGCGCCGGAGTCACCGCGCTGGAGCACCAGGTCCATGAAGCAGAGCAGCAGGTCATCGCTCATCACCCTGGCGCCGTGCTCGTCAACGGCGGCGAAGCGATCGCCGTGGCCGCCCACGAGGAGGCCGAGGTCGCCGTGCAGCGCGCGCACCACCTCGCCCAGCTCGCCGACGCGCTGCTCCCGCCTCACCCAGGCCTCGTGGGAGCGAGTGGGATCAACGAAGGCGTTGACCGCAGTGGACTCGCAGCCCAGGCGGCCCAGCACCAGGGGCATGAGCAGACAGAGGGGCCCGAAGGCGTAGTCCACCACCAGCTTGGGGGCGCGGCGGCGGATGGCGTCGGCGTCGAGGAAGTTGAGGAAGTCCTCGGTGTAGTACTCCACGGTGCGGCCCAGGAACTCGAGTCCTCCCACCGCCTCGCGCGGGGCGCGGCGGAAGTCCTGGCGAAAGAACATGTTCTCGATCTTGCGGGCGGCGGCGCGGGTGAGGTTCTTGCCACTGCCGTCGAAAAACTCAATCAGGGTCTGGGTAGGGTCCGAGGGCGACACTGAGACATGCACTCCGCCAGCCGCGCCCGAGATGTCCGCCATGTGGCGGGCGACGGCGCCGGGCATGGTGCGCAGGTCGAGCACATTGGCGCCTACCGACATCAACCCCGAGATCATGGCCCGCTTGACCATGCGGGAGGTGAGGTGGGAATCGCGGCTGGTGATCACCTGCGCGCCGGCCGGCAGGTAGGCCCCATAGGCGGCGGCCAGCCCGGCCGCGAACTCGGGGGTGATCTCCACATTGGCGAGGCCGCTGACGCCGCTGGCGCCAAACAGCGTGCCCGGCCACTTGGTCCCCCAGATCAGGCTCATGGTGACCTTGGAGCCGCGGTCGGTGACTTTGTCGGGCCAGATGCGGATATGGGGCATGACCACCGTGCCCTCCTCCAGCAGGCATCGGTCGCCCACCACCGCACCTTCATTGATGGTGACGTGGCGCTTGGCGACCACGTTGCGGCAGACGGTGGCGGCGTTGAGCCGGCTGCCCGCGCCCAGGTAGGTCCCGCTCCAGACCACAGAACGGGTCACCACGGCGCCGGCCTCGACTACGCAGTTATCGCCTATGATGGAGTAGGGGCCGATCTGCGCCTCAGCACCAATGCTGCAGCCATGGCCGATGAGCACCGGCGGCAGCAGGCGGGCGGCGTGATCAACCGCAGTGGCCCTGCCCACCCAGACCCCGTCGGCCAACCTTTCGCCGGGGAGATCCACCGCCACCGCGGCTCGCAGGCAGTCGTGATTGGCGGCGCGGTACTGCTCGAGGTTGCCGACATCGGTCCAGTAGCCCTCGGCGACATAGCCGCAGAGGAGCTGGCCTTCATCCAAGAGGGCCGGAAAGAGATTCTGGCTGAAATCGAAGGGCCGCTCGGGGTTCACCCGGTGAAGCACTTCCGGCTCCAGGATATAGATGCCAGTATTGACCGTATCGGAGAACACCTCCCCAGCGCTGGGCTTCTCCAGGAAGTGGCGCACTCTGCCATCGGGATCGGTGATCACCACTCCGTACTCCAAAGGGTTGGGCACCCGTGTGAGCACGAGGGTGGCGGCGGCCCCCCGCTGTTGGTGGAACTCGATGGCCGGGCGGAGGTCGAAGTCGGTGAGGGCGTCGCCGCTGATGACGAGGAAGGTGCCGCCCAGTTTGTCCATCAGCCGACGCACGCTGCCAGCAGTGCCCAGAGGGATATCCTCGACCGCGTAGGAGAGCTGCATGCCCCACTCCGCGCCGTCCTCGAAGTAGCTCTCCACCTCATCGGCGAGATAGTGGAGGGTGGCGAAGGCCTGGGTGACCCCGAGCCGCGCTAGCAGTGACATGATGTGGGCCATGATGGGCCGGTTGGCCACCGGGGCCATGGGCTTGGGGAGATCACAGGTGAGGGGCCTGAGTCTAGCCCCTTCACCTCCTGCCATCACTACCGCTGGGATCATGGCTTCAGCCCCCTTTTTCAGCTTCGATCTGGAGTTTCGTCAGACATGAGATAGCGAGGCCGGATACCGGGTCCGGCGGCTGGGGCGGCGAGGCGGGCGGCGGCCCGCTCGGATTGGCTCACGACTTCCTGGTAGATGGCGAGAGTTTGCCTGGCGATGCCGTCCCATTGGAAGCGCTGCTCTACTTCGCGGCGGGCGGCGCGGCGGAGACGATTGGCCAGGGCCGGATCGGAGAGCACGAGATTGATGCCCCAGGCCAAGGAGTGAGGGTTGTTCGCCCAGGTCTGAAGGCCGGTCTGGCGGTGGCGAACGACCTCGCGGAAGCCGCCGATGTCGGAGGTGACCAGGGGCACGCCGGCCGCCATCGCCTCCAGGGCGACGATGCCGAAGGGTTCGTACAGGCTGGGCAGGGCGACAACATCAGCGACGGCATAGAGGCGAGGGAGATCCTCCTCTGGCAGGAAACCAGTGAAGGCAACCTTGTGGCCCAGACCCAGGCCAGCGGCGCGCTCCCGGAGATGGCCCTGCCAGCCCCCGCCTGCCACCACGAGCTTGGCCTCGGGATGGGCCGCGATCACCTCCGGCATGGCCTCTATCAGCACCTCCACGCCCTTCTCCCGCACCAACCGCCCCACGAAGAGCACGATCTTCTCTCTCGACCCGGCCCAGCGGGCGCGGAACCCGGCCAGCTCCCTCGGGCGGTCGGCGCACTGGAGGCGGGCGGGATCCACACCGTTGGGCACCACGCAAACCTTGTCCGCCGGCACCCTCAGGCCCGAGGTTAGCTCCCCGGAGGTGGCCTGAGAGCAGCAAATGACCCGCCAGGCATCGTAAGTCAGGAGCCATTCCAGGGAGTGGATGTAGCTCTGGAGCGGGGTATGGATGCCCTGATTGCGCCCGGCCTCGGTGGCGTGGATGGTGGCCACCAGGGGAAGGCGCTGGCTGTGTTTGAGGGTGCGGGCGGCGAAGGTCACCAGCCAATCGTGGGCGTGAACCAGGTCGTAGCTGACCTCCCCCTCCCCCAGGATGCGCTCCAGCAGGAGGAAGTTGAGCTGATGGATATCGGAGATGAAGTCCAGGGGGTTCACAGGGTTGGGCCGGGCGCGGAGCACCCGGACCTCCCCTTCCCCTGAGGGGATGATCTCCAGCTCGGGGGCGCCGGCGTGGTGTGCGGTGACCACGTCCACCGTGACCCCCGTGGCGGCCAGCGCGCAAGAAAGCTCGCCCACATGGCGGGCAATGCCCCCAATGATGCGCGGGGGAAACTCCCAAGAGAGCATCAGGACGCGCGTGGGCGGCTCCACCTCTCACTGTCTCCTTTGCCGCCCCGCCGCGTGAGTGCAGGAGGCGCACCAGCGCCGGCCCACTCGCTGCCACCGGCCGCAGCGGGCACAGCGGCGCCAGCCGGTGTCCTTGCGCCACTGCGAGATGCGGGCGAGGGAGAGGAAGGCGCGCTCTGCCCGGGCGCGGAGCTGGGGGTCCTCAATGTGGGCGGCCGCCTCCGCGATCTGGCGCTGTTGGCGGCCGGAGAGCCTGAGTTCCCGCGGGGCGAGGCTGAGCCGGCCGGGCTCGGCGAACCTGCCGGGCCCCGCCCGCGCGAAAGTGAATGTCTCGGATCAGGCCCGGTCCGATCCGCTGGGCCACCCGGCCCAGCAGCTCCTGGCGGCGCATGTGCAGCTCCTGGGCCCAGGGCGAGGAGTCGGCGGAGATGATCAGGACGCCGTCTCTCACCGCCTCAGCCCGGGTGTGAGAGCTGACCACCTGGCCGGCGATCTCAGGCCAGGCGAGGACCACCTGATGTTCGCGGAAATGGGACCTGAGATTCAGATTGGCCAGCACGCCTTCCAACAGGCGGCTCAGAGGGGCTTCGCCCCTGGGCTTTGCCGTCGTCGGTTGAGACGAGCTATCCATTGCCTATCTCAGATGCGGCTGCCGCCTGCCGCGGCGAGCGCGGGATGTCGGCGACGTCAGCGCGGGTGACGATGACCTGCTCGCAGCGCCGACTCGAGATGGTTGAAGATGTTTTCCGCCACGCGGCAGCGCTCCTCCCGGAAGGGCCTGGTGTTTTGTTCACTCCGCGCTGCAACGGAGGGGCACTAGTCGAGCAAAAGGTCCGCATCGTGTGCCTGGCCTTGACAGTCAGGGTGGAGGGAAGGGCAGAAGGTTCCTCCTGCCCTTCCGCGTCTCGTGCGAAGCACAACACGATTTGCGAGACCTGCGTAATCCGCGGACGACTCTGTCAGCTGCGCTACAGCCGCATTGGCATCACGACGTAGATATACTCGGGGTCGTCGGAGCGCTTGAGCAGGCCGGGGCTCTCGGGTCCGCTGAGCTGCCAGACTACGCTGTCCGAGTCCATAATGCCCAAGGCATCGGTTAGATACTCGGCATTGAACGCGATCTCAATCGCCTCTCCCTCGAGGGTCGCGGCCAGCTCTTCGTAGGCGCGGCCCACGTCCCCGCTCTCCGCGCTGATGGTCAGGGTCCCGTCGCCGGTGCGGAAGGTGAGCTTGCTCGCCTCGCTGCGCGCGACGATCGCGGCGCGCTTGATTGCGCCCAGGAGCTGCTCACGGTTGACGGTGATCCTGCGATCGGGCTCCGACGCCAGCAGCCGGCTGTAGTTCGGGAATTGCCCCTCGATCAGCCGGGAGATCAGGATATAGGGCCCGACCTGGAACATCATCTGCTGCTCGCCCCCGCGTATCTTCACCGGCGTCTCTTCCGCTCCTGGATCCAGCATGCGATTCAGCTCCTGGAGGGCGCGGGCTGGGACGATGGCCTGCCACTTGTCTTCCGACCCGAGCAGCTTGGCCTGGTCGGAGGCAGCAGTCTTCACCGCCAGGCGATAGCTGTCAGTAGCCACCATCTTGAGGCTTTCCCCATCCCTTTCCAGCAGCACGCCCGTGAGGATCGCCCTGGTCTCGTCCCGAGAGGCGGCGAAGATGCTGCTGCGGATCAGGTCACGCATGCCGGCCTGGCTCACCTCCACCGCGATGTCCCCTGTCACTTCGGGCAGCGCGGGGTACTCCTCGGCCGGAAGGCCATGGATAGTGTATTGCGACCGCTCACAGCGCAGCTCCAGCAGCGCGCGATCCTGGCTCTGCATTTCAACGGTAGCGTCCGGGAGGCTGGCCACAACGTCTCCCAGGACCCGCGCGGGCACCGTGAGGGCCCCGGCTTCCTCGGTCTGAATGGGCACCGCGCTCTGGGCGCCGATCTCCATGTCGTAGGCCACTATCCGCAGGTCCCCGCCTTTGGCCTCAAGCAGGAGATTGCTGAGAATGGGCAGAGTGGTGCGCCCGGACACCACCCTGCTGACATGCTGCAGGGCTTCGTGGAGAACCCTTCGATTGCAGGTCAGTTTCATCGTCGCTCTCCCTGTGGCAGTGCCGCCACGGTCGCCTACCTGTTCGCTCCTCCCCGGCCAATTCCTTTCCCAACCCAGACCGGTCCAACCACCTCGTTCCCAGCCAGACCAGCCGACGTTGCTGGAGAAGGTCCGTCGTTCCCCAGAGGAGGTACAGGTCTTGTGGAGCCGAGAGTTGGGGATGGAGTAGTAGCTGTACTTAGAGAGATAATAATAATAATGATAAGGGCTGTGGATCAGGTGAAAACCACAGGGTAACCCGATGAAGTGGGCGGTTGTTATCCCCTGGCTGAAGAAGGAAGGCTGCGGATGGTTGTTGATAGAGTGAGCGGTGGCTAGCCGAGAGGTCCGGATTCCCGTGCCTGGCCCGGTGATGCACTTGTTGTCCACAGGCAAAGGCTAGAGCGCATTTCATAACCTCCCTGCTGGCTGGCCGCACCACGCCCTCGCATGAAATGCGCCTGCCACGGCCTGACGTTGTGCAGTGCTGTTTCATAACCTCCCCTGGGAAGGTTATGAAACAGCTGCTAGCCTTCGGTACGGAGCCTGGCGCCCAGCTCGTTGATCAGCGCTTGCACAGAGCTGTCCTGCATCTGCTGTCTGATCTTGGTGCAGGCGTGAATGACGGTGGAGTGGTCTTTGCCCCCGAAAGCGCGGGCGATGCTGGGGAAGGAGGCACTAAGCAGCTCGCGGCAGAGGTACATGGCAATCTGGCGGGCATGGACCACGTCCTGGGTGCGGGTCCGCGCGACCAGCTCGGCGATGGTGAAGTTGAAGTGCTCGGCCACCAGTTGCTGGACGCGGCTGATGCTGAGGGGTTGTTGGTGGTCCTCGAGAGAGTGATCCCGGAGCTGCTCCGCGGCGAGGGAGAGAGTGATCTCGGCGTGGGTGAGAGAGGCGGCGGCCAGCACCTTGATGAGGGCACCCTCCAGCACCCGGATATTGGACTTCACCACCTTGGCGATATAGCGAAGGACCTCGTCCGGGACGGGGATGCTCTCCGCTTGGGCCCTACGGGCGAGGATGGCCAGTCGGGTTTCCATATCCGGCGGCTTGATATCAGCGATCAGCCCCCACTCAAAGCGAGAGCGGAGCCGGTCGTCCATGATCTGGAGGTCCTTCGGGGGGCGGTCGCTGGTGATGACGACCTGGCGGCCGGTCTCGTAGAGCGTGTTGAAGACCTGGAAGAACTCGGATTCGGTGCGCTCCTTGGCGGCGATGAACTGAATATCGTCCACCAGCCAGAGGTCCACCTCGCGATACTTCTTGCGGAACGTACCGAAGCGATCGTCCCGAATGGAGGAGACGACGTGAAAGGTGAAGGTATCGCCGGAGACGTACTGGACGCGAAGGCCGGGATGCTTGGCTGCGCTGTGATGGCCGATGGCCTGCATGAGGTGAGTCTTGCCCAGGCCCACGCCGCCATAGAGGAAGAGGGGATTATAGGAGTCGCCGGGCTGGTTCGCGACCGCGAGCGCGGCGGCCTGAGCAAACTGATTCCCCTTGCCCACCACGAAGTTCTCGAAAGTGTACTTGGGATTGAGGGGAGTGGTGAGGAGGGCCTCGCTCTCACCGCGGGAGCCGGAGGCCGGGGGCCGCCTGCGGCGGGGCACCTGCTCTTCGAGGGCGAGGTCGAGCTGGGCGAGTTCGAAGTGCGCTTTCAGGGGTCGGCCCACCACTTGCTCGAGGGCGGCCTCGATGGCCTTGAGGCCATTCTTCTGGAGCCAGTCGCGCGCGAACTCACTGCCGACGGAAAGCTCGAAGGTGTCCTGACCGAGGACCTCGGGACGTACGTGCTTGATAGAACTCCCGAAAGAGGGGCGAGAAAGCTTGCTGCCCAGCGCCCTTAGCACCTGCTCCCACACCTGCTGCACCGACGGCTGCGACTCCCGCATGCCTCCCCCTTGTCCGACTGGTGCGAGCCGCCCGCTCGCCCAGCGCTCGGCGGTACCGGCCAGAATCAGAACCGGAGGCCAGAGTCGGAGATGGGAGCCCAGCCCGCGCGGGCCGGAGGGCGCAATCCCCAGGACACAGATCGGCTGTGGATTGGCTGCGCAAGCCTAGATGTTGGACAGGGAAAAAGATGCGATAATTGCTGGCTTTTTACGGGTCAGCCTTCAGGCCCTCGCCCTCTGCAAAACCCGGTATCATGTGCGGGCCCCGATGGAGTCAGGCACCAGGCTAGCCTAACAATCCACAACACTATCAACACCTGTGGATAACTTCCCCGACCCTCACGGGCACCCTCATAACTCACCCAAATCCGACGGCGCGGACTATAGCATACTGCCCACTCATTGGCAAGAGTTTTTTTGCCCTACAAAGTGATCGCTAGTATAGCTAGCAGGCGCCCACTATGTCATCGTTTGCGATCACCGCGCGCGAGCAGGTGAGCAGCAAGAGACATGGTAGAAGAAAGCGCGCACGCGCAATCTTACCGCGCACGTTGGTACCGCGCAAGAGGAGGCCGCGAAGTGACCGACATAGTGAGCGCGCTGGCAGTGGCCGTGAGCTGTGCGGCGTTGCTCTCACAGGGCAACCGCGATCACGCAAGCAGCGGCAGTTCTCGGATTCGCACCGCGGTGGAGGTGGAAGAGGAGGTCTATACTGTCGAGGTGGCCAACAACGGTGCGGGGCCGATGTGGTCCTATGGCTCGAGCTGCATTGCCCGCGTGGGAGAGCGGATCTTCATCAGTGGGCTGCAAACACTGGCTGACGTGCGGCCGGTGAACAACGTGCGCTGGCTGCTTCTCACGCGTCAGACCCAGGGCTGGGAGGTGGCGGCGAAGGGGAAGGGGCGCACGCGGGAGCCGTGCCCGCTGGCCTGCTTTCCGGATGGCACGCTCTTCCTATCCGATAACCCCACGCTGACCGGCCCGGAGGCGGAGCGCGGCCCGGCCAAGCCGGAGATCCATGTGTTTTCCGCGCAGCATACCGAAGCCCCCTGGCAGACGCTACTGCCCGTGTGGCAAGGCGAGCCGCCCTTCTCCGAGCACTCCTACCGGAGCTTCGCCGCGGACGCCAAGAACAGAGAGCTGATCCTGTTTCAGAACATCGGGTACACCCATGCGGAGTGGAGCTTCCGCGACCGGGACGGCAAGTGGTCGGTGCAGGGCAAGCTGAAGTGGCCCTGGGGCGCCGAGTATCCGGAGCCACAGCCCATTCGCGTGTGCTATCCGGCGGTGGCGCTGAAGGACCGGGCGGTGTACTTCTGCGGAGTGAGCGACATTGAGGAGCCATATCCGGAGTGGCGCCAGTACAAGCAGGAGCTGACCGGCCGGGAGTGGGACTACGATTTCCGCCGGTTGTTCTTCACCTGGAGCGATGACATCACCACCGGGAAGTTCCACGACTGGGTAGAGGTGTCGAGCCGCGATCGGACCTGCGGCTGGATCACGCCCTGCGACCTGTGGGTGGGGCCCGACGGTGCGGTCCACTTGCTGTGGACGGAGCGGGCGCTGGATGAGCGGCTCCGGGAGAAGCTCTTCCCGGGGGAGAAGCAGAGCTACGCGCTGATGTACGCGGTAGTGCGTGACGGGACAGTGGTGCTGAAGCAGCCGCTGCTGCTGGGCGGCGAGGGGATCTCTGGTGAGCGCCCGGGAGACGGGCGGTTTCAGGTGACGCCGGAGGGGCGCGTGTTTGTCTTCTACTACCTGGGGGGAGAGAACGCCCAGGGCCAGCCCATATCCGAGAACCGCGTGCTCGAGATCCACCCCGATGGCAGCCAGAGCGAGTCGGCGGTGGTGAGCCTGAAGCAGCCCTTCCGGAAGTTCTATACCGCGAGCTGGCGCGCGGGTTCGCCGCTGTCGCGGGTGTTGGATATCTACGGCACCGGTGCGGGCAAGAGTGAGGCCTTGAGGTACGCGCGGGTGCGGATCGAATGAGCGGGAGCTGGGCCTCGGCCCAGCTCCCGCGTGCACTTGCGACTCGCGGTTTGGCGCTACATGGGCAGTTCGAACGCCCTCGCCACGTACACCGCCATCTGGTCGCGAGTCACCTCCCGCGCGGGCTGATAGGTGCCGTCGTCATAGCCCTTCACCACGCCGTTATCCAGGCAGGCCTTGATCGCCACGCCCGACCAGAAGCCGGCCGGCACATCCGGGAAGAGCTGGGCGGCGGTGTCGAGGGCGTCAGTGAGCTTGACCCATCCCTTCGCGCGGGCGATGAACACGGCCATCTGGCCGCGGTCCACGGGATCGGCGGGGCTGTAGATGGTATCGGTGTAGCCTTTCACCACGTTGCTGCTGACTGCGTACTCCACATACCTGAACGCCCAGTGATCGGTCGCCACATCGGAGAACGTCGCGGTGGCTGGGCCCGTGGGCACGTTCGCATCCCCTTTCGCCAGCGCGCGGGAGATGTACACCGCCATCTGATCCCGAGTTACGGGGTCGGTCGGCTTGTAGGTGCCGTCAGCGTAGCCCTTGACGATGCCTGCCGCACAGATGGCCTCGATCTCCCAGAGCGCCCAGTAGGGATCGGACGTCGAGGAGATGACATCCGAGAAATCGCTCGCGGGCAGCGACCACATGAGGCCCAGGTCTCCGAGCCATGGGTAGCTGTCTATCTGTGCGGTGACCACGTTGTTCGCCGGGTCAACCGTGGATGGCTTGCTGAAGTAACTGCGTGCCTCCGGGTCGTAGACGAACAGCGAAAGGTGAGCTTCCGCGGCCGCGGGGATTTCGGTGTCGTCATAGGTCATCGCCACGGTGATGGGACCGCTGACCTGCGCGGTGGTCTGCACATGGAAGAACGGCTCGACCGCCACTTGGTCTGGCCCCAGCGCCGCCGGGAACGCCTCCTCCCGGATGATGCTGGTCCAGCCCTCCTTGTCCACCTCTGAGAAGGTGACGCTGGTGTTGTCCACTGTCACCGCGGGGTGCGTCGAGGTGGTGTTCGGGCCCGCCCAACTAAGCCAGTTATCCCAATTCTCATCATAGGTGAGGCGGGTGAGCTGCCCGGTGTTAAGGTCATAGAGCCACACCTCGCGCTGGTACCAGCACATGGGGCCACTCGGATCGAACGGCAGGGCAGCGACGAAAGCGATCTGGTCGCCCAGCGGGGACCATTGCGGTCTCTGGGGGCCGACCATGTTCCGGATATCCGAGAGCCAGGGATGGTCGGCGGGCTGGAAGTTGTACTTGGCGATGTGGGCTTCGATATCGGAGTCCTTTAGGAACTGCTGCACAAGCACCTGCGGATGGCTGCCATCCGCGTTGGCCAGAACGAGCTGCCGCCAGACGCCGGACTCGCCGGAAACCGTATCAGACTGCTGCGTGGAATAGAGCAGCGCTGAGCCATCGCGCGACCACCTTGCATCCTGGTGGTCGGGGCCCGGGAGGATGCTGACATTGGCGCCAGTGACGTCCGCGGCTACACAACCCCCGCTCCCGTCGTCGCACAAGAGGCGGGATCCGTCTGGCGCCCAGCTCGGGAACCAGGTGGTGTAGGTCGCCTGGGGCATCCACTGGCGGAGGTTGGTGCCGTCGGCCGCCATCAGCCACACCTGGAAGCCCGCTTCGCACGTGACCTGCCCCACAGCAGGGGCGGCATGCTGGAAGGCGATAGTGCGGCCGTCCGGCGACCAGGCCGCGATGCAGTTGACCCCGCCCAAGCCAGCCGGGCCTGTGAGGTTGACAGCGCCGGTCCCGTCCAGATTCGCCACCCAGATTTCGCCCGTATTGGCGTGGAACAGGTCGCTCGTGGTGCGGACGTCGTAAGCCACCTTCGTCGTGTCAGGCAGGCTCTCGCCATTGCCGAAGACGGTCTGAGGCGTCACCACCGCGTCCGAGGCGCCATCCATGATGTACCCGAGGGGAGCGCCGCTCTGATCCCAGCCCGAGACGAGCAGCTTCCCCTCGATCGGCACCCCCGCGGCGCGCGCGGGCGAAGGCATCGAGACCACGAAGGTGAGCCAGACGAATACCATCACGGCAGCGATTCGCCAGAGACTGCGAGCAGCCATCGCACACCCCCTCTGCGCCTCGGCGCAAGTCCGAACATGTGACCCGCAAGGGCCCGCCGACTCCGTCCAGTATAGACCGTGGGCGGCGGGTATCGGCCGGAGGCCGTTACCCGCCCTCCAGTCACATCAGCAGGTCGAACGCCCGCGCGACGTAGACTGCCATCTGGTCCCGGGTGACCTCGCGCCCGGGCTGGTAGGTGCCGTCGTCATAGCCCTTCACCACGCCGTTATCCAGGCAGGCCTTGATCGCCACGCCCGACCAGAAGCCGGCCGGCACATCCGGGAAGAGCTGGGCGGCGGTGTCGAGGGCGTCAGTGAGCTTGACCCATCCCTTCGCGGGCGATGAACACGGCCATCTGGCCGCGGTCCACGGGATCGGCGGGGCTGTAGATGGTATCGGTGTAGCCCTTCACGACCTTCTGGTCCACGGCGTACTGGACGTACTTCAGCGCCCAGTTCCCGGCTGGCACGTCCGTGAAGGTCGGCGTGCCGGTGAAGTCCGGCACGTTGCCGTCGCCGCCCGCCAGCGCGCGGGCAATGTAGGTTGCCATCTGGTCTCTGGTCACTTGTCCTGCTGGAGCATAGGTGCCGTCGGTGTAGCCGGCGACGATGCCGGCGGCGTAGGCGGCTTCGATCTCCCACAAGGCCCAGTAGGGATCGGCCGGGTCGGAGGACACGTCGGAGAAGTGGCTCGCCGGCAGCGGCCAGGAGAGGCCCATGGTGCCGAGGGCGGCCGGCTGGCCGGAGATCACATTGTTCGCGACGTCGCGGGTGACGGCCAAGTTCGTCCACTGGTCTGCCGCATCGTCGTAGCAGAGGAGCGCGAGATGACCCTGGGCAGTCGCCGGGACGTCCGCGTCCTGGTAGGTCATGGACACGGAGATGGGACCGGCAACCTGAGCTGTGGTGTGTATCTGGTAGAACGGCGCGGCTGCCAATTGGGGGGCCGGCAGTGCCGGCGGGCTGTCGTCCAAGATGATGGTGGTGAGGCCCGGCTCAGTCACTTCCGAGAAGGCAACGGTCGTGTTGTCCACCGTAACCTGGGGGCTGTCCGGGTAGGTGTTCTCTCCCTGCCAGCTCAGCCAGGTATCGAACTTCAGGTCGTTCGTGATCCTGGTGAGATCGCCGTCGGAGAGCGTGTAGATCCACACCTCGACCTGCTGCCGGTAGTCAGGCCCGTCCGGGTCGAACGGCAGCGCGGCCAAGAACGCGATGCGGTTGCCCTTGGGGGACCACTGCGGGAAGAGCGGCCCCGCCCACCACTCCAGGTCGGCCGCCCAGTCTCGCTCCGACGTGTCAAGCCCGAGTCGCGCCACCATCGCCTGGGCGTCCGAGTGGTTGACGAACTGACGCACCAGTGTCTGTGGGTTGTCGCCGTTGATGTCGGCGACGCGTAGCTCTCGCCAGACGCCTGGCTCGCCGTTCACGGTGTCCTCTTCAGCCCAGGTGCCGGCAACGTGGCGCGCATCGGGCGAAATGTCCGCCCCCTCCCCTCTCACATTTGGGAGGGTCTGGACGTTGCTGCCATCCAGGTCTATGAGCACTGCATTCGACTGCCCATAGACGGCGCAGATCAGACTGTGCCCGTCGGCCGACCAGCCCCCTACTTTGGGCGAAGCCATCCCCACTGGACTCACGCGACGCGCGTTGCTGCCGTCGGCATTCATCACCCAGACCTCGAACCCCGTGTCACAGGGCTGCTGTCCCGGGACCGGGTCAACGTGGCGGAAGGCGATCTGACTGGCGTCGGGTGACCAGGACGGGAAGCAGTTGATGCCGGAGAGGCCGGCCACCTGGCTCAGGTTGGTTTGGGTGGAGCCATCGAGAGAGGAGAGCCAGATATCGCCGGACGTGGTCCACGGATCACCCGCTGTTAGCTGGTGGGCGAGCGCGTCTCCGAGCGGGGAGACATCCGCATGCTCGATCTCCGCGGGCCAGGCCGTGACCTGATCCGAACTCCCCTGCAGGTAGTAGGCATACGCGCTGATCTGCAACTCATAGCCCGATACCCACAGCTTCCCCTCGATAGGCACCGGGGCAGTGCCGGCCATCGCCGCCGACGCCCAGATGCAGCAGGCCACCACGATACACATCATCAGCATCGCGCGCATATCCCCCTCCGTTCTGCACATGCTTCCCCCGCGGCCCGGGGGGCGCCAGCCTGTGTCAGGCCGACCCGCCCATTATACCACTCGGCGCGGACGGAAGAGCGCACAATCGCAAGGTTTCTGGCTGCTAAGTGACGGTGGCAAGCCCCTGCCCGACCCGTGACAGCATCCGACCGCTGCGCGCCATACAGAGGCGGGGCAGCTACTGCTGGGCGCGCGCGGCTGGCCTTGCGGGAGGTGGGGTGGTGTGCTATACTCAGCCAGTCACGGCCCCGGCCCGTTTGGGCCGGGTGTCTTTCACTTAGAGTCTCTAACAGAACCGGCAACAATATCCACAGATGACGCAGATTACTCAGATTGATCTTGCGTCAATCTGCCGAATCTGCGGACTCATCTGTAGTTCCGTCAGAAGCTCTTAGAGGCCGCGAGCCGGCGGGCGTGTGAATGGCTAGGCCCTTCGGGCCGCCATGGCGGTCCGAGCAGTCGAACCTAGCCACGCCCGCCCTACAGATTGGGAGGGTGGAGTGAAACGAACCTATCAACCACACCGGCGGCGGCGGCTGCGTACCCACGGATTCCGGGCACGTATGGCCACGCCGGGGGGCCGGAACATGCTGCGGCGGCGGCGGGCGAAGGGCCGCGCGCGGCTGGCGTCGGGGCCCTCCAGATAGGGAGGGCGCGTGGAGCGTCTCCGCCGGAAAAACGACCTGGACAGGGTGTTCCGCGAGGGCCGGCGGTTCTCTTGTCCCTGGGCTGTGCTGCAGGCGCGCGGGCGGACCGCCGAGGAGCAGCAGGCCGCGGGGCTGCGGGTGGCGGTGGTGGCGGCCCGCGGGTTCCCCACCGCGGTGGCGCGGAACCGAGCGCGGCGCCTGCTGCGGGAGAGCTGCCGCGTGGCGCTAGGGGAGGCGGAGGGCCGGTGGGACTTGGTGCTGGTTGCCCGACGAGAAGTGCTGAGCGTTCCCTTCGCGGCTCGGGTGGAAGCGTTGTCGGCCCTGCTGAGGGAGGCAGGTGTGCTTGGGGAGAAGGCAGCGGCGGCGGTATGAAGACCTCGGCGAGCGTCACCGGTGGTCTGGGGCGCGCCGCCCGCGCGGGCATTGCCCTGGTGCGGAGCTATCAGCAGTGGATGAGCCACCTGAAGCCGCGGACCTGCCGCTATTACCCATCGTGTTCCCAGTACGCGGTGCGCGCCATCGCGGCGCGAGGCCTGATCCGGGGTGGCCTGCTGGCGGCCTGGCGCGTGCTGCGGTGCAACCCCTTCTCGGCCGGGGGATATGATCCGGGGCCGTGGGAGGCAGAGGAATCGGGCGGCGGGCATGCAGAGATGGCTAGGTCGCCTGCCGCGACCGCCGTGCCGGCCGAAGGCCTAGCCACATGCCGGCCCGACAGGGCCCGAGTGGGAGAGGGCGGCAGATGAAGAGGCGCTGGCCGCTGGCGCTGCTGCTGATCCTGTTGCCCCTGCTGACGGGATGCTTCGGGGCCGGGGGCATGCCAGTGCCCATAGACCAGCTCCGAGACCTGCAGACCAAGTTCGAAGAGTTGGATCACGCCAGCCGGAAGGAAGTTGACAGCCAGCTGGCGACGCTTCAGCAGCAAGTGGCGCAGGTGGCGCAGAGCAAAGACCGCGCGGTGCGGGAGCAGGCGGGGAGGGAGCGGTTGCTGGCGGCCTATTGCTGGGAGCGGCGGGGCGACTTCTCCGATGCGGAGCGCAACTACGCCGAGGCCGGTAAGGGTCCGTATGCCGTGGTGGCGCTCTTCCGACTGGCGCAGGTGGCCGAATACCAGAAGGCCCAGGCCGAGGCGGAAGCGCAGAGCCCGAACCTGGAGGAGACGCGCCGCAGAGAAGCGGCCGAGATCGCGAAGCTGGAAGGGAAAAAAGAGGTCCGAGCCCTGGAGCGAGTGGCCAACTTCCCCGTGGGCAGTGAGGTGCTGCTGCGAGAGCCGCTGGTGGCCTCGCTCCCGCTGCAGGCCTGGCATCTGGGGGCCGTCAGGCATGAGGCCTATGACAGGTTGGACGGTTACTACCGCACTCGCACCTCCTACCAGGTGATGGCCTTTCTGGTCAGGCTGTGCGGCGGCACGCAGCAGGTGGGCCAGCCAAAGAAGAGCTACCCCTACATTCTGGCGATCGTGCTGATCGCAGTGCTGGCGAAGTTGGTCACCACCCCGCTGACCGCGGCGCAGTTCAAGTCCATGCGCGCCATGCAGGCGATGCAGCCCGAGCTCAAGAAGCTGCAAGAGAAATACAAGGACGACAAGCAGCAAATGAGCCGGGCGCAGATGGAGTTGTTCAAGCAGCACAAGATCAACCCCGCCAGCTCCTGCCTGCCGATGCTGATCCAGTTTCCCATCCTGATCTGGGTCTACTATGCCATTCGCTATTTCGTGTATCAGTTCGAGGGGGTGCACTTCCTCTATCTGCCGAGCCTGGCAGAGCCGGATGTGATCCCGGTGGGAGTGGGACCGTGGCCCGGTCCGCTGCTGGTGCTGTATGGGGTGAGCATGTACTTCTCGCAGAAGCTGCTCTCGCAGCCGACGGCCACGCCGGAGCAGCAGCAGCAGCAGAAGATGATGGCCTACATGATGCCGGTGATCCTGCTGTTCGTGCTCAAGGGGCTGCCGGCGGCCTTCATCCTGTACTGGCTGCTCCAGAACATCCTCATGACCGGGCACCAGTGGCTGATCATGCGGCCCCAGCGGCTAGTGCAGGCGACCGCGGCCGCGGCGGCGGCAGCACCACCGCCGCTGCCACCGGAGGCGATCCAGAAGCTGTCGCAGGGAAGTCGGAGCGGCAAGAAGAAGAAAAAGCGGCGCTAGTGAGGGGCTGGCGCGGCAAGCGATGGGAGCACAGGGCGCGGGGTGAGGCGGACAGCAGTTCCTATGATCTCCCAACGGGGTTGACGGCGACAGGCGGCCTGGGGGATGGGGGCTAGGGAGGCGAGAGGCCGATGCAATCCATCGAACAGTCTGGGCGCAATGTTGAAGAGGCGGTGCAGAGCGCGCTGAAGGCGCTGGCGGTGACGCGCGACCAGGTGGAGGTAGAGGTGCTGGCCGAGCAGAGCCGGGGGCTGCTGGGGATCCTGGGCCACACCGAAGCCAAGGTGCGGGTGACGGTGAAGGCGGGGGTGGCGCAGCGGGCGGTGCAGGTGCTGCAAGAGATCCTGGGGCACATGGGTATCGAGGCCACCCCGGAGATCACCGCGGATGACGCGGAGGCGGCCTGGATCAACCTGCGCGGGGGCGATGACCTGGGGCTGCTGATCGGAAAGCGAGGGCAGACGCTGGCCGCGCTGCAGTTGATCACGGCCATGATGGCCAACCGCGAGCAGCCTCCAGAGAACCGGAAGAAGGTGATTCTCGACGCGCAGGGCTACCGGGAGCGGCGAGAGCGGGCGCTGGAGTCCATGGCTCGCAACGCGGCCGACCGGGCGAAGCGAAGCGGCCGGGAAGTGAGGCTGGAGGCGCTCGCCCCGCGGGAGCGCCGGATCGTGCACCTCACGCTCGCCGAGGACCCGGGGGTGAGCACCCGGAGCGAAGGCGAGGACCCGGAGCGGGTGGTGATCGTCTCCCCCCGGCATACCCGGTAGCGCGGGCCGCATCCAGCCCATGGACGACCCCGTCGGCGAGGCCGAGCGATGGCGGCGGGCGCTGGTCGAGGGGGCCGGGGAGCTGGGCCTGTCCGTGTCTGAGGCGGAGGGCGCGGCCTATCGCAGACACTTCGAGCTGCTCCTGCTGCACAACCCGCGCGCCGGCCTCACCACCATCACCGACCCGGTGGAGATTGCGGTCAAGCATTTCCTGGACTCCCTCACCGGACTGCTGGTGCGCGAGATCGCGGCTGGCGCGCGAGTGGCGGAGGTGGGATTGGGGGGTGGCTTCCCGGGGGTGGTGCTGGCGGTGGCCCGGCCCGCGGCCTGCTACACCCTGATCGAGGCGAATCGCAAGCGGGCGGCCTTCCTGTCGGATCTGATCCAGACGCTCGGCCTGCCCCAGGTGTCGGTGATCGCGGCGCGGGCCGAGGAAGTGGGCCAGCGTCCGGAGCACCGGGAGAGCTATGACCTGGTGGTGAGCCGGGCGGTGGCGCCGCTCCCGGTGCTGCTCGAGTACCGCCTCCCCCTGGCGCGGGTCGGGGGAGAGGCGCTGGCCTACAAGGGCCGCGAGGTGGAGGCGGAGATCGGCGAGAGCGCGGCGGCGCTCGCGAAGCTGGGCGGCCGGATCGCGCGGCTGCGGCGGCTGTCGCTGCCCCAGGACATGGGGGAACGGGTGCTGGTATTAGTCGAGAAGTTGGCCTCCACGCCGGCCGCCTATCCGAGGCGGCCGGGCGCGGCGAGGAGGCGGCCGCTGGGCGGAAGGGAGAGGAGGCAGCCAGGCGGCCGAGGAAGCGAGGGCGCAAATGGTGACAGGGCAGGAGGCAAGCGGCTAGGTCTTGCGGACCGCCGCCCCGGCCCGCGGAGCAGGCCTAGGGGCTCTTGCCCAGCGATCAGTGGGAGGCAATGTGATGCCAATCGAGCTGTGGGTGACGCATGCGCTGGAGAAGCTTTTCCCGGAGAGCAGGAAGCCGGAGGGGGCGGCGGAGGAGATCGTCCTCAAGGCCGGCCGCAACGAGACCGAAGACGCGCAGATCGCGCTGCACATTCCGAGGGGAGTCGAGATCGCGGAGGCCGGCTTCAGCCTCCCGGATCTGACCGGGCCCAAGGGCCGGGCGATCCCGAAGCAGCAGCTCTCGGCCTCCTGGGTCTGGTATACCTATGTGCTCAACAACCCGCCCGCGAACAAGGAGCCATCGAGCTATCTGCGGAAGGCGCCGGCCTTCTTCCCGGACGCGTTTCTGGAAGAGAAGACCATCTTCATCCGGGATGACTGGACGCAGCCGCTGTGGGTGTCGGTGACTGTTCCCAAGGGCACGCCGGCCGGGGAGTACAGAGGCACGCTCGGGCTCGACCTCAGGGAGCGCGGCGGCGAGAAGCATCACTTCGAGGTGCCGATCACCATCACGGCGCGGCCCTACGCGCTCCCGGACGAGTTCCATCTCCACCACACCGAGTGGTTCTGGCCCCAGGCGGTGGCCAGGTACTACCATCTGGAGCCGTGGTCGGAGCCGCTCTGGGCCTGGATCGAGAAGGCGGCGGCGGACCTGGCGCGCCATCACGACGACATGATCCTGACGCCGCTCTATGAGCTGGTGGAGATGAAGAAGACGCAGTCCGGGTTCCAGTTCGATTTCTCCAGGCTCGATCGCTGGGTGCGGACGTTCAAGAAGGCCGGGGTGGACTGGATCGAGGGCGCGGCATCTCGCTGGCCGCGGCGCGGGCTGGGAGAGCGATTTCGTGTGGCGGCGGATGCGAGCGCTGGGCAGCAGCGGGAAAGCGGTTGATACCTCCAGGGGCAAGCTATCGGAGGAGCAGTTCGAGCCCTATCTGGAGGCTTTCCTCAAGGCCGTGCACGCCCATCTCCAAGCAGCGGGGCTGGGCGAACCGGTACGTGCAGCACATCGCGGATGAGCCGATCGCGGCGAATGAAGAGAGCTGGTGCCATCGCGCGAGAAAGGTGCGGGGATGGCTGCCGGGGGTGAAGACGATTGACGCGGTGGAGACCGATGGCCTCGTAGGGCTGGTGGATTGGCGGGTGCCGCAGATCCAGGAGATCACGTCGGAGCGAAAGCGCAACCCGGGCGAGGACCTGTGGAGCTACACCTGCCTCGTTCCCCAGGGGCAGTATCCGAACCGGTTCCTCGACTACCCCTCCATCCGGAACCGCATTCTGTTCTGGCTCTGCTGGAGCCTGGACCTGAAGGGCTTCCTGCACTGGGGCTACAACTCGTGGCGGGCCTGGCAGGGGGTGCCGGTGGCGGTGGACGTCTCGCCCTGGATGGATGCATCGGCCGGCAGCATCTACTGCGCGGACCGGAACCCGCTGCCCGCCGGGGACCCCCACATCGTCTATCCCGGCAAGAGCCAGATCTGCTCCAGCATCCGCTGGGAGGATGTGCGCAGGGGGTTCGAGGATTTCGAGTGCCTCTATCTGTTGGAGCAAGCCGCCGCAGCCGCACCGAGAACCCGGGAGGCACGCGCGGCGAAGGCGCTTCTGCATCGGGTGAGAACAGAGATCGCGGCCACACCGCTGCGCCATACCCGCGATGCTCGGGAACTGCTGGCGGTGCGGGAGCAGGTGGGGGCGCTGCTGGGCAAGCTGGCGGGCGAAGGGTAAAGGCTGCGGCACGCGGCTGAAGAGCCTGTGGGAGCCTCGTCCGCGAGGCGATTGGTCCGGGCGAGGCCCCACCCCAGTATCGCCCGGAGGACCGGGCTCCCACGAACGGGGTCACGGCCCACCAAACACGGTCGTATCCACCAGCGTCGGCCCGCCTACGGCCCTGCCGCCCGGAACCGCACCCAGCTCACCACCGCGGGGTCGGTGAGGCGGTCGCGGATGCTGCCGTAGCAGGTTACGAAGAGATCTTTCCCGGCCTGGCTGCGGGCGGGTAGGGGCAGCCCTGTGATCACCACCTTCCCTGGCGGGCCCGCCTCCACCCCGGCCTGCAGCGCCTGCGCACCGGTGGCGGCCTCCAGTCGGACGGCCTCTGTCTCCCCGCGGGAGTGCAAGTACACAGTGGTGATGACTGGCAACTGGTGCTCATCCCAGGTGCGCAGGTCGAGGCAGAGGTAGCCGCGCTCGGGGATGCGCTTGGGGGCGGTGGTGAGTTCGGCCCGCGCCATCCCGTTGTCCGCGACCTGCAAGCGCAGCTCCTTCACTTCGGCGCCTCCCAGGCCGCGCCGCGCGGGATTCCGGTCTCGCCACTCCACGCGGGTGTGAGGAGCCAGCGTCCGGGGCGGCAGCAGCTCGAAGATCTCATCCTGGCGGGGGAAGGACAGCAGCAGGCGGTCGAAGCGAGGTGTCTGCGAGCGGTAGCTCTTCACGTCGGCCAGCTTCTGCTTGGCTTCTTCCGGGGTGAGGGGCAAGCGGTACCACTGGGCCTCGGGCCCGGACAGCTCTGGCGGCGGGAGCAGTGCCAGCTTGACGCCGCTGCGCATGGGCGCGGGATAGCGGGGCCAGTGGATGAGGTAGCCCCAGAGCTGAGCGGCCTCGGCCCAGTCCGCGCCTCTTACCGCGGCGGTGGCGAGCGCGTATCCGACGAAGCAAGCGGTCGCCCAGTGATCCGGGTGGATGTCCCGGGGGTGGGTGACGTAGATGCGGGTGGGGCGCAGCTGGTGGAGGATGGCGCTGAGATCGGAGAGCACCTGTTGGCCGCAGTAGGGGGCCTGCGGGGTGAAGGTCCGCGCGTAGGGAGAGAAGCTGACACGGGTGTAGGGCGACTGGTAGAGGTCGGAGTAGCGCCAGTGCTCTGGCCGCCAGAGGGCCACCAGGCCGTTGTTGGGGAAGCCCAGGAAGTGAACGTGGTGGGGGCTGACCCCCAGCGCGGCCAGGGCGCGCAGGCTCTCCTCCTGGCGCGTGCGGCCCAGGCTAATCATGTTGGCGGGCTTCCAGGGCAGCTCTCGTTCGCCGAGCACGACCGCCAGCTCGGAGGCGTCGCCATTGGTCATGAGCACTACGTAGACCTGGGCGCCGTTGGCGACCGCTTGCTGGATCAGGCCGCCACAGCCCAGCACCTCGTCATCGGGGTGAGGGGCGACGATCAAGATGCGGTCGTCTCTTCCGGGCGCGGGCATCTCGTCCACGAAGCCGGCCGCGCGCAGGGTGTGCTTCCACGCCAGGGAGCTCACCAGCCAGGAGCGGAAGCTGACGGCCGCAGCCGCGGCCACGATCAGGGCGATGATGATCCGGAGGCGGCGCCACCTACGCATCTTGAAGTGCTGCCTCGCGGAACTGAAGCGTCATGACCTCCCAGGGGCCGCGGCTGTCCTCGAATTGGCCGACCACGCGGAAGCCGATCCGCTGGTAGAGCCGGCGCGCGGGCTGGTTCTCCGGGCGGACTTCCAGCCGCACGCAGTCATATCCTCGCGCGGAGCCGGGAGAGGGCGAACCGCAGCAGGCCGGCTCCCAGACCGCGGCCCTGCCAGGCCGGGTCCACTGCAAGCGAGAGGATGCGGGGACAGTCCGCCCCGGGCAGGCGGCCGGCGCGCCAGAAGCTGAGCTTGTCGGCCAGCAGTCGCCGCACCGCGGCCAGGGGGAGGTGATAGCGGCCCCACAGCCAACGCCAGAGCCAGACCAGAGGCAGACCGCGCGCCAGGCTGATGCGCCGCAGACGGCCCAGGTCACAGGGCGCGATGACATAGCCGACGATCCTGCCCTCCGGCCTGGCTTCGGCCAGGCTGATCGAGTCCGGCTCGGCCAGCAGACACGCCCCCGCCAGATCGGCAATCGCCTGCGCCGAGAGCGCGGGCGCGTGCAATTGCTCCAGGGTGATGCTGAAGGCGCGCAGGTACACCTGGCCTACAGCCGGCAGGTCCTGCTTGGCGGCTATGCGGTAGGTTACGTTAGAGCGCATTTCATAACCTACCGGCTGGCTGGCCGCACCACGCCCTCGCATGAAATGCGCCTGCCACGGCCTGACGTTGTGCAGTGCTGTTTCATAACCTCCCCTGGGAAGGGTATGAAACAGCTTCTAAGGAGCGTCGCCGAATGAAGTAACACGGCGAAGCTCAAGAGGCGGCCCACACAGGCACAGGGCGATGTCCGCACATTACTTCGTTGTGCGAACATCATTAGTCATCGCATGGCGATGGCAGGCCGACGCGAACGCGTCAGGAGGCGCCCACCTGGCGCACCTTGACGAACTCGCCGGTCTCGGCAGACTCCTTGGCAGCCAGGCAGGCATAGATGCTCTGAAGGCCGGCCCAGATCGGAGTGCGGGAGGCGGCCTTGCCCTGGATCAGGTCTATGAAGTTGTAGGCCAGCACCAGGTTGCCGCCGAAGTGGCTGAGCCCTTCTCCCCCGACGACTCTTTCGCTGAAGGGCGCGTGGTGGCGCACTCGCTTCAGGTCGTTGGTGTACCAGTCGAAGCCGACGGTGCCATGATAGCCGCTGATGGTGGCTCCCCGGGCGCCGGCGTCGCGGCGGGTGTAGAAGACCTGAGTGTAGGCCCCATGAGCGCCGGAGGCGAACTCGACCAGGGCGCTGGAGGAATCCTCGTTCATCCCGGTCCCCGGTGAGCCGATGTCTACGCCGAAGAGGCACGGGTGGTCGCGCCGGGTGCCGCCGGAGAGGTTTCGCCTGCGATTCTCCGGGCTCTCCAGGCAGGTGTCGGCCTCATCGCACTGCGAGCAGACCAGGCCCACCGGCTTGCTGCCTCCGAAGATGCGGCCATAGCAGGCCATCGCCCCCACGCGCACGATGTTCGCCCCCATCAGGTACATCATATAGTCGAAATCATGGGTCGCCTTCTGGATGAACAGGCCCTGCGTGATCTCGAACTGGCGATATTGGCCATCGAAGTAGCCGGTGCCATAAGGCACGTAGTTCACGGCCGTGATGTGCTCCGGGTTGCCCACCGCGCCGTCGGCGAGGTACTGGTGCGCCAGTTCGCAGAGTGGGGAGACGCGCAGAGGGAAGCTCACCACCACCTGGCACTTCGACTTCTCGAAGCCCCGCTCGAGCTGGCGCGCCTGCTCCATGGTGTTGGAGACCGGCTTCTCCAGGAAGAGGGGAAGATCATACTTGGCGGCCTGGATAGCATACGGGGTGTGCAGATGGCAGCGGGTGCCGACGGCCAGGGCATCGAGCTTCGCCTTCTGCACCATCTCGTCCAGGCTCGGGTAGAAGGTGACGCCCTCCCGATCGCATTCGTCCAGCCGGGAGCGAGCGCGACCCTCGTCGGGGTCAACGATCCCCACCACCCGCAGCTCGGGCGCCACCTCCCGCATGGGGTCGTTGATCATGTTGCTGATACGCGAACCGAATCCTACTACACCCAACCTGATCATGTGTCCCTTCCTGACAGCTACTGCCTATTCCATTAGCCGCGCCGAAGCGCGGTTCCTGTTGGGGGGGCATGAGAGCGACCGCGGAGCGAAGCAAGTGAGCCGCGAGGGCTTCGAACCCCCGGCCTCGGGATTAAGAGATCGCCGCCGGAGGCGTCTCCTCTGCGGATTGGCGATCCACAGAGTCCCCTTGCTCTGCCCTGAGCAGTGCCCTGGAACAGACACACGGGATTCAGCTAGGTTTTTCCTACCTTTTCTTGAGGTAGGTTCTGCTACTAGATGGTCCGACCTGGACGGTCGCTGGTCCTTGTGTGGCCACTGGAATGATGGGCAGAATCAGGTCGAATCCTATGGTCCTCCGCTGAGAGTTGCAGCCTGCCCCGAATTGGGCTAGACTGGCAGCATGCAGGGCGGGTCTCGCCTGCCAACCTTGCAGGTGGGTGGCGTTCTGCCGATGCGTACAGAGGGGCCCGATGGCTGTCTCGGGATCTTGGGACCCCCTGCTCGGCTGGAAGCTGAGCTGGCATAGGCATCAGGTGTCGTCTGAAACCCTGCTGCGGGAGGCGATAGCGGTGCGATTGCACATTCAGGACCCGACGGACGAGCAAGCGCCCTTCCTTCATGAGAAAATACTGGAGCTGTGCCAGGGCGCGACGCACGGGGCTGGTGCCTTCGGTTTCGTGACTCGCGAGGGCGTAGACCTCCTGCTGAGGGATGAGGTGTTCAGGAGGTTTGCCAAACGAGGTACATTCAGTCTAGTTGTCGGGATTGATGGAGTGACGGATCTGCGGGCCCTGGCTTCGCTTCAGGAGGCGAGTGGCGGGCTGCCTGGGCTGACGACTAGGGTGTTCTACCACGATCTCCCGCAGCCGGTGTTCCACCCCAAGTTCTGCTGGTTCAGGCACAGGAGAAGGGGGTTCCTTGTCACTGGTTCGGGCAACCTAACCGCCAGGGGACTGCGAGCTAACTGGGAAGCGTTCGCCGTCGACGAGCTTGACGTCAA
Source organism: uncultured Armatimonadota bacterium (assembly GCA_963716175.1). Lineage (GTDB taxonomy): Bacteria > Armatimonadota > Hebobacteria > Hebobacterales > Hebobacteraceae > MFD04408-11. The sequence continues at coordinate 1,360,447 of OY970296.1, forward strand.
AGAAACCAAGGCACTAGAGATACAGTGGACGCGGTGGGTTGCGCTCCATGGTGCTCGCTTGAGGCCCTTGGATGATGCGGAGGTGCTCGCCCGGGTTGCCCAGAACGTACGCAGGCCGGCACGTGGGCGTCGTGGACTCGCCGCGAGGAGGAGGAGTTAGAGGCCGAGGAGGCACCCGTCGTCGGGCCGTCTCCGTCCGGCCGGGTGCTGATCGCGGAGATACCACGTGCGGGAGGACGCTGGAAGCAGGCGAACTTCGACCTGCGCACCTTCCGCGGGTTCTTCGGTGTGCGACCTGACACGGTGCGGAGGGTGGTACTGCAACACGTTGACGAGTCCGGCGAGTTGGGGGCACTCGAAAGCCGCCAGAGCGTGTCAGTCAGGAGCCAGAACTACCGGTTCGAATTGGCCGCTGCGGCTGGATTGCAGTATCCAGTAGCAGGTCGCCCCATAGCGGTGTTCGTGGAGATTGCCCCGCGCACTTACAGGTACCGGCTCCTGATGCCCGGTGATCCTCGTTATCGGACGGCAGATGCCCTCTTGCGTCGGGAGTGGAAAGGCCGGCGCGACCGAATGCGCCGTGTGATCAGCACTACGGACTTGCTGTGGCAAGCTTGGCCAGACTCGCCGCTCTGGCGGATGCCGCTGGAGGTCGACGATTAGAGTGCAAGGTGTCTTCATGTCCGGACAGGCCGCTTTCGACTTCGGAAACGCGAAGGAAGCCGCGTCGCCAGGGGAGCGGCCGAGGCCGAGGGTTCGGGGTCCGTTGCGCCCTATCCACTATCTGGGAAGCAAGCTTCGTATTGTCGGTCTAATCCGAGAAGCCGTTGACGCGGTCGATGCTTCCGGCGGTCCCGTCTGCGATCTCTTCGCTGGTTCGGGCACAGTCTCGCGGGGGCTGTGTGCTTCTCGCGAAGTCGTAGCGGTCGATATCCAGGAGTACTCGAGGGTGCTCTGTTCGGCCCTACTTAACACCCCTGACATAGCGAAGGACGCGGCGGAGCATCTCGTGAGCAGGGCACTCTCGTCGGATCACGCTCGTCGGCTCTCTCGGGCAGTCGAGCCGATGGTTAGCTACGAGGAGAGTTGTCTGCATCGAGCTGGTGGCGGCGATGTGGACCCGCTGTGTGAGCTGCTCGAACACGCATCTATCGTCTCATTCCAGCTGAGCGCGGAGTGTATCAGGAACACGGAGTTGTCCTCGGCCTTGGACGAGACCGTCTCGCGACTGCGGGAGGCCGGCTTGGAGGATACACCGGGCGCAATGACAACGCGGTACTTCGGCGGGGTCTACTTCTCATACTCCCAGGCGTCACACATGGACATGCTACTTGAGGCCGTGGCGGGGGTTCCGCTTTCCGAAAGAGACGTCTTCTTGGCCGCGGTCCTGAGCACGGCGAGTCAGGCCGTCAACACTGTAGGCAAGCAATTTGCGCAGCCGATCCGTCCGCGGTATTCGGATGGCAGGCCAAAGCGGAACCTCGCTGGACGGATCGCTCGCGATCGGGCGATCAGCGTGGCCAAGGCATTTGCGACCTGGGCGGCGCGGTATCTGGCCCTGGGACCGTCAGGCCGCAACCATCGCGTGATCCGGAGCGACTACGCAGACGCTCTGGACACTTTGGAGGGCCAAGTGAGCGTTGTGTATGCGGATCCGCCATACACTCGTGATCACTACAGCAGGTACTACCATGTGCTTGAAACGCTCTGCCTCCGTGACTGCCCGGCGCTCTCAACTGTGCGGGTGCGTGGCGATGAGCGGATAAGCAGGGGCATATACCGAGCCGGTCGGTACCAGTCTCCGTTCTGTATCAAGTCGGAAGCTCCACGTGCCTTCTCCACGCTCTTCTCGAAGGTGCGACGCTTAGGCGTTCCCCTGGTCCTGTCCTACTCCCCGTTTGAGAAGGATAGGGGTGCGAGGCCGCGACTGATGGCCGTCGAGGAGATTGCGGAGCTAGCGTGCAGCTCATTCAGTTCGATCGAGATCGTTTCCGCCGGAAGGATAGCACATAGCAAGTTGAACCGGTCGGACGTGAACAAGGCCACTTCCCATGATGCAGAGAAGCTCCTCATCTGTAGGCCCTAGTGTGGGGACAATGACGGAACACGCTATGTGGTCGTCGCTCCAACGCGGCCTCCGCGCTGCGGGCTTCGTGCGTGTTCCTGAGCTGGGATACGGAAGGCGCGGCGCTGGCAACATCGTTGTACAGGCCGATAACGCTGACGTGCTGAAAGCGATCACACCAGCCGCTTCCGGGCAGATCCGCTGCGTCTACATTGATCCTCCGTACAACAATCGCGAGCAGTACACTCACTACGGGGACGCTCTCAGCCATGAGGCGTGGCTCGACGGGGTCACCTCGCGGCTTGGGTACCTCGCACAGCTGCTGCGTGGGGACGGTAGCCTTTGGATTTCCATCGACGACAGAGAGATGCATTACCTGAAGGTGGCCGCCGATGAGATTCTGGGTGCACAGAGCTTCGTGACCACCATTATCTGGGAACAGCGGACGACTCGTGAGAACCGTAGAGCGTTCTCAAACAACCATGAGTACCTGCTCGTCTATGCGAGGGACCCACTTGCGTTTCGGCGGACCCGTAACCTGCTGGACTTCACGTCGGAGGCGCGAAGTCGCTACAAGAACCCAGACAGTGACCCGCGGGGACCGTGGCAGTCGGTCTCCGCGAACGTGCAAGATGGTCACGCCACGCGGGCGCAGTTCTACGAGGTCATCTCGCCAAGCGGCAGGCGCCATGCCCCCCCAAAGGGCAGGTGCTGGGTCTATAGCAACGAGAAGATGCAGGAGGAGATCGCCAGGAACAACATCTGGTTTGGTAGCGACGGAAATGGTGTACCAAGGCGGAAAGTGTTCCTGCATAGCAGGGGCAAGGGGCTTACGCCTCATACCCTCTGGCTGGCATCTGAAGTCGGAACAAGCAAGTCTGCGAAGAAGCACCTATTGCAGATGTTCCCGCACGAACCCGTCTTCGATACCCCCAAACCGGAGGAACTAATCCATCGAATCCTCCGTATCGGCACCAATCCGGGGGACTTCGTTCTCGATGCCTACTTAGGTTCGGGGACAACAGCGGCAGTTGCGCACAAGATGGGACGGCGGTACATCGGTATCGAGTTGGGGGACCATGCGATAACGCACTGCGTCCACCGGCTTCGACTCGTCGTTGACGGCGAGGCGGGAGGCGTATCCAATCTGGTCGGCTGGAAAGGAGGCGGCGGGTTCCAGTTCTTCAGACGGGGTGTGGCTCAATGAGGAGGTATCCGGTCCGCGTCTCCCTGGGCAGGATGTCACCGGTGCTCTTGCCGTTCGGTCTTTCCTCCGACGATCCCAAGGGTGCAGCTGCCGAGGGTTCGTCGTAGGTTACCGAGCAGCCATGGCCGCCGCTAAGATCCCAGGGTCCGAGCGGCGTCGCGATGCCTTCGGTGTGACATCACATCGACGTGGCCAGGAATCTCCGGGGAGACCTCAGATCGGGCCACGCAGGGGTGGAGCCGTTAGGGCGGTAGGAAAACGAAGGGGCGGGGCACTCGTGCTGACATACCCCGCCCCTGGGTCTGCTGACTAGGCAGCCCGCCTCATCTTCGCAATGAGCTTTGAGGCGCCGTCTCTGGTCCTGAGGATCTTCAGCATCTGGTCAGTTGCGTTGTCTTCGAGGGCATTCCTGAGCGCGGGGTGTCGGAGACAGGCCGTGTAGCAGTCGCTGGATGGTAGGAGATCGCCGCTGTTGTCGCGATGTGTGGTGAGCCGTGCAGGGATCGAACCTGCGACCTGAGGATTAAGAGTCCCCTGCTCTGCCAACTGAGCTAACGGCCCACACAGGCGCGGAGTCCGCAGCGCGGACTCCGCAGGTCCATCAGCCTAACATAGCGATAGCCCAGCGTCAAGCGAGAGCGAGATCGGTTTCGGGACTGAAGTCCCGAAACACCGAGGGGCAGGAGGCAATCCGCCTTCGCCGAGGCTTCGGCGGACAAGGCTCCTGCCCAACATGCACTACAAGTTCACGGCTCTCCCAGGTCCTCGACGATGCGGGCGATGCGCGCGAAGTGACGCTTGAGGGAAGGGTAGAGCGCGCGGTACACGCGATAGTAGCGCTGGTAGATGGCGGAGGCCTGGCGGTGAGGACGGACCGGCTCTCTGGTGCGGACGGTGGCGGCGCAGGCGGAGGGCACGTCGGGCCAGAGGCCGGCCGCCACTCCGCCCAGGAGGGCGGCGCCGAAGGCCGCGCCCTCGTCAATCGCCATGCCCACCAGCGGAGTGCGGAAGACATCGGATTGCATCTGTCGCCAGAAGGCGCTGCGCGCGCCGCCTCCGGTGTTGCGCACTTCGCGGACGGGCAGCTTCATCTCACGCAGAATCTCCAGCGAATCCCGCAGCCCGTAGCAGACCCCCTCCATAGTCGCCCGCGCCAGGTGGCCCTTGGTGTGCCTCAACCCCAGTCCCAGGAAGACGCCGCGGGCGCTGGGGTCGGCATGGGGGGTGCGCTCGCCGGTGAGGTAGGGAAGGAAGATCAAGCCCTCGGAGCCGATGGGCGCCCGCGCCGCCTCGGCGGCGATGATCTCGTAGGGGTCCACCCCGCGCGCCTCCGCCTCCGCTTTCTCCTCTCCGGCCAGGGTATCCCGGAACCAGCGCAGGGAGCCGCCGGCCATCAGCATTACGCCCATGGCGTGCCACTGACCGGGGACGGCGTGGCAGAAAGTGTGGACCCTCAGCTTCGGGTCCATCCTGGGCTCGCGCATGGGGGCGAACACGGTGCCCGAGGTGCCCACCGAGACCGCGACGATGCCCTCCTCGATCACGCCATTGCCCACCGCGGAGCAGGCGTTGTCGCCGCCGCCTCCGGCGATGGGCAGTCCCGCCCGCAAGCCGATCTCGGCCGCGGCCGTTGAGGAGATGGAGGTGGAAGCGATGGGGGATTCGTAGACCCTGGGGAGCATATCGGCGGTGAGCCCGAGCCCATCGAGCATCACCTGCGACCACTGGCGCTGGGCGACGTTGAGCAGGGAGGTGCCGGCAGCGTCCGAGACCTCGGTGGCGAACTCGCCGGAGAGCCGGAAGCGGATGTAATCCTTGGGCAATAGGATCATCCGCAGGCGCGCGTAAAGCTCCGGCTCGTTGTCCTTGAGCCAGACGATCTTGGGGGCCTGGAAGCCAGTGAGCACGGGGTTGAGCGTCTCCGCCACCACTCGCTCGAAGCCGATGGTGTCGTGAATCCAGGCGCACTGCGCCGCGGTGCGCTGGTCGCACCAGAGCAAGGCCTCGCGCAGCACCTGGTGGTCTTTATCGAGGAAGACGGAGCCGTGCTGCTGGCCGGAGAGGCCCACTCCGCGCACTTCCTCAGGCCGCGCGCCCGAGGTCGTCATCACCTCGCGAATCGCGTCCACCGTGCCCTGCCACCAGTCGGCCGGGTCCTGCTCGGCCCAGCCCGGGCGGGGGGTGTGCAAGGGGTACTCCTTGGTGGTGCTGGCGACGACCTTGCCGGCGGCGTCAATGAGCAGGGCCTTGGCGCCGGTGGTGCCGACATCAACTCCCAAGAGGTAGTCCGGCATGCTCGCGCTCCTTCCGTAGCCTCGCCAAGCACTTTCGCGCCTTACGTCAGAAATCCTCCCCGGCCAGCAGTGGCATCCTCTAGGGCTGCCATTCTCTTCGGCTGCGCTCGGGACATGCCTATGCCAGCTAGGCCGGGCGTGGGCACGTCCGGCCTACAGCTCAGGACAGGCCTCGGACGCAACGAAAACCGAGGTTGCCGCCGCGGTTGGCGGGGTCGGAGTAGCAGCGGAAGTCACAACGGAAGTACCTCGAAGTGCCATTGTACCACGAGCCGCCCCGAAGCACCCTGTAGGTTCCACTTAGGGGTGGCGTGAAGTCGCCCTTAGCGTATCTCTTATAGGCATGCTCATCATACCAGTCCACACACCACTCCTCTACGTTCCCCGCCATGTCCAGGCAGCCATAGGGGCTGGCCCCGATCGGATACGACCCCACCGCGGCCGGGCCCCCACGAAACCCGTCGTGAGAAGCCACCCATTCCTCAGACGCTACGGCCCAGTCCGATGGGTCCGAGTGGGTCTCGCCAGTAATAAGCTCCAAGTTGCGGCACCGTCTCGGGTCCCACGACTCGCCCCAGGGGAACGTACGGCTGCCACTCCCGCGCGCCGCCTTCTCCCATTCCAGCTCCGTGGGCAGACGGCGTCCCGCCCACTCGCAATAGGAGCGGGCATCCTCCCAACTCACAAAGACGACTGGGAATCTCTCCAGGCCGGAGGGGATCTCCCCGCCGCTCCAATGATCTGGCGCGCGATGGCCGGTTGCGCGCACGAACTGGAGGTACTGCGCGTTGGTGACCTCGGTGCGGCCGGTCCAGTAGCCGGGCAGGTTTGCCTGGCACTGTGGCTGCTGGTCCTTGAATACCTGTCTCTTCTCACCGGCATGTTCCTTCAGCCAGGCATCAATCTGCGCGTCGCTGGTCCCGAGAGTGAACTCCCCAGGGGCGATGTACACCATCTCCATCCCATCCTTCGGGTTCATCCACACATCTCCAGCCTGCGGGTTGGCGGGTGGCTTCGGCGTGAGCCAGAGGACGGCGTTGGGGTTGACCGCCGGAGCAGGTGACACGGGTTCGGCCGGCTGCGGGCCATTCGGCCTGACCTTCGAGGCTTGTGACACGCGTTTCGCCGGCCGTTCCTCGGCCGCGCAGCCGACCACCACAAGACACAGCACTGCACACAGCGGAACCACACAGAATCTGATCTTTCGCATCGCAGTCCCTCCGCCCATGTTCCGGTGTCTCGGTAGTTTCGAGTGGCACAGACAAGTCTCCTTCGCTGAAGCTCCGGAGACGAAGGCTCCTGCCCAACCCAGCGGTAGGGCAGGTCCGCGACCTGCCCCGGCGGGCATGCAGTCCTGCTTCGCCAACGCTTCGCAGGACAAGCGACACGCCCGCCCTACAGGACGGGACCGCGCCGGCGAGGCAGGAAGCTGCTCGGCCAAGCAATGATCTGCAGGGCGAACAGGAGGAGGACGGAGTCGCGGAGGATCATGACCCAGCCCACGCGGTCGGTGAAGAAGGGGAAAAAGCAGCCGCAACTGATGTCCAGGCCGCGCAGCATGACCAGGCCGGCGGCGCCGATGAAGAGGGTCAGCAGGCCGGCAAGGAGCAGGGCGGCGCTCCGCGGCCAGAGGCCGATCACCAGGAGAACGCCTGGCACCAGCTCGACCCAGGGCAGGATGATGCCGGCGAGGTTGATCAGGTTGGGGTGGAGGATGCGGTAGCCGTAGATGAGGCGGGCGAATTCGTCGGGCCGCAGCAGCTTGGGGAAATCGGAGTAGACGAAGAGGCCGCCCAGCAGGAGGCGGCAGACGGCGCCGGTGACGGGGTGGGAGAGGACGCGCACCAGGGCAGGTCCGCGACCTGCCCCACCAGTTGGCGGTGCTTGGGCAGGTCGCGGACCTACCCCACCGGCCGCAGGTTGGGAACCTGCGCTACTCAAGGGTGATCCGCCTTCTTCTGCGGAAAGCCGGCGGCCTGCCAGGCCCCCCAGCCCTGCTCGAAGACGTGGATGGGCTTGGCCACGAGCCCGCGGAGACGGTCGGCAACCTCGACGGCTTCATCACACTCGATGCTCTGGCAGTAGACGACCAGGGAAGGCGCGGCCTCTACGCGCTCCACCAGGTCGGGATAGCGGGCCTCGAAGCTCCTCGCGGGGAGGTTCAAGGCGCCGGGGATATGGCCCTTGTCGTACTCCTGGGCAGAGCGCGCGTCCAAGAAAAGCGAGGCCTTGGCAGCGAAGGCCGCATGCGCCTGGTCTGGGGTCATGGGGAGAAGGCCGGAGGGAAGTGGCAGCGAAGCGGGCTGCTCGGGCTGAGGCTTGGGGAAGATGGGCAGGCCGCGGGGAGAGAAGTGGTTGACCAGCAGGCCCAGGGCGGCGCTGGCGACGAGCATGGCCAGCGAGCCCAGCAGCACCGTGGCGAGGTGGGCCTGGCCCGCCTCAGGGGGCCTGAGGCGGCAAGGGTGGAGTTGGCTGATCCACGACTCTGGCATTGACCGGGATGCGCAGCTCCTTGCAGTGAGGTAGGTTTGCGCGCACGATGACCTGGGCGGTAACGCGTTCCGGCCGGGTCACGGGACCGAAGCGGACCTTGAGCCGATAGCCGCCCTGCTTGTCGGCGATGGGCACGAGGCTGAGGACCTGCACCGCCTGATTGTCGGCCCGCGGGTCGAAGAGGCGGAACTTCTTCACCTCTGCCGGGCGGATGAGCACCTCGCGCTCGAGGGCTTCCCCGAGCCTGACATTGCCCAGGTAGAGCCCGGAGGGGATGATCTCCACCTCCATCTTGACGACTCCGCTGAGGGTGAGGGTGACCCTGGGCTCGGCCGGGTCGCTGGAGTCCACGTAGATGTGCTTGCTCACCCGGTCCCGCATGCGCCCGGACTTGAAGGTTACCTTGATGGCCGCGGTCTCGCCTGGGAGGAGTTCCTGGCGGGAGGGCAGGGCGGCAGTGCAGCCGCAGGAGCTGGTGACCTTCTGGATCTTGAGTGGGGCGTCGCCGATATTGCGCAGATCGAAGCTGTGGGTGATGCTTCCCTCCTGGTACATGCTGCCGAAGTCGAAAGTGGTGCGATCGAAGTGGATGCGGGGCCCGGCCGCAGGGAAGGCGGGCAGGGAAGCGAGAGCGAGGAGGACGGCGAGGGCCATGGCGCTGGTGAGCTTGCTGCCAGCTATCTTCACGGTCTGCCTCCGGCGGCAGCGGCGAAGTGGTCGAACCCCGTGTCCGGCGTCATCGCATTTCCGCTAGCATCGAGGAACGTGACACCGGTCCCATCAGTAATATCACCGATCACGGTGACGGCGGTGCCGGTTCTCGCCAAGACGGCGGCTGCGATCTCGGGCGCGGCCGCGGTCGGACACGTGAACAGCAGTTCGTAATCTTCCCCGCCGCTGAGGGCCAGCTCCAGGGGATCTCGACCCAGCTTTGGGGCGAGGGCGAGCGCGGCGGGATCGGCGGGGACGCGCTGGCACCAGACCCGGGCGCCGACGCCGCTCTCCCCGCAGAGGCGAGGCAAGTCCTGGGCCAGGCCGTCGCTGAGATCCATCATGGCGGTGGCGAGCCGGCTCTCGGCGATGGCACGGGCCTCGGCGAGCCGGGGTCTGGGTTTGTGGTGGGCCTGGAGGGCGCGGGCGAACTCGGGGCTGCCGTCATCGGCGAGCATGTGCTGGCGCAGGGCCAGCCCGGTGGCCGAGGCGCCGAGCGCGCCGGTGACCAGCAGTGCATCGCCGGGGCGCGCGCCGCGGCGGCGCAGCATGAGGTGCTCGTCTACCCAGCCGGTGAGTGCGACATCCACCACCAGGGGGCCGGGGGAGCCCACCAGGTCGCCGCCGACCAGGGCCGCGCGATACTGGGAGGCGGCCGAGATCAGGCCCTGCGCGATCTGCTCCACCTCCTCGGCGGGCAGATCGCCGGGGGCCGCGATGGAGGCAACTGCCGCGGCCGGCTCCCCGCCCATGGCGGCGATGTCGCTGAGATTGGCGGCCATCGCCCTCCAGCCGATCTGGTCGGGGGTGGCCCAAGCGCGGCGAAAGTGGATCCCCTCGACTACCATGTCGCAGGTGAGTAAGAGCACCCGGTCGCCGCCGGTATGGAGCGCGGCCGCGTCGTCGCCTGGGCCTACTACCACATCCGCAGTGAGGCCGGGCGCGGCCAGGGCGCGGAAGCGAGAGATGATCCCGTTCTCGCCCACCTGGCGCAGGGGGAGGCTCATGGCCGACTCGCGGCCGAGGGCCCCAGCAGGGCAAAGACGCAGTAGGGCCCGCACATGGAGCAGGTAGCGCCCTCCTCACCCCCTGGCTGATGGCGGGAGCGGGCCCTTTCCGGGTCGAGGGCGAGGCGGAACTGCTCCTCCCAGTCCAGGCTGGCGCGGGCCCGCGCCATGGCATCGTCCACCGCGCGCGCCCGCGGGCCCAGGCGGATGATGTCCGCGGCGTGAGCCGCGATGCGAGTGGCGATCACGCCCGCTCTCACTTCATCCGCGGTTGGCAGGCCCAGGTGCTCGGCGGGAGTGAGATAGCAGAGAAAATCGGTGCCCGCCATGCCGGCCAGGGCGCCGCCGATGGCGCCGACGATGTGGTCATAACCTGGGGCAATGTCGGTGACGAGCGGCCCGAGTTGGTAGAAGGGCGCGCCGTGGCAGAGGCGCTTCTCCAGGACGACATTGGCCACCACCTGATCGAGCGGGAGGTGGCCGGGCCCCTCCACCATAGCTTGCACGCCGGCGGCGCGAGCGCGCAGCACCAGCTCGCCCAGGGCCGCGGTTTCGGCGAGCTGGGCGCGGTCCGAACCATCTGCCAGGCAACCCGCGCGCAGACCGTCACCAAGACTCAAGGTGACGTCGTGCTGGCGGCAGATGGCGAGCAAGTCATCGAAGCGAGCGTAGAGAGGATTCTCGCGGCCGTGGTCCCTCATCCAGCAGATAGTGAAGGCGCCGCCGCGGCTGACCACACCAGTGAGCCGACTGCCGTTGAGGGCTAGCTTCGCCGTCTCCTGAGTGACGCCGCAGTGAACGGTGATGAAGTCAACCCCATCCTCGGCGTGCCGGCGAATCACCCCGAACAGGTCCTCCTCGGTCATGGCGGCGACTCCGCCCCGGGCCTGGGCCGCGACCGCGGCTTGATAGATGGGGACGGTGCCGACTGGCACCTGGGAGGCGGCAATCACCTGGCGCCTGATGTCGTCCAGGTCGCCCGCAGTGCTCAGGTCCATCACCGTGTCGGCGCCGGCGTCGAGGCCCGCCCCGAGGCGGGACAGCGCTTGCTCGACCGAAGGATCGGCGGCGGAGGTGCCGATGTTGGCATTGACCTTGATGCGGAGCCCGGCGCCGATGGCGGCGGGCCGGCGGCGGCGGCGGTTCTGATTCGCGGGGAGCACGATGCTGCCCTCGGCCAGGCCGCGGCGGAGCTGCTCAGCCGGAAGGCTCTCCAGCTCGGCCGCCAGCTCCATCTCGGGCGACAGTCGGCTCTGTTGTGCGAGTTCGAGTTGGGTCACAAGTTTGCTCCTGCTGCGGTGCCGGCCCGCGCCTCGCGGACGGCGCGCAAGAGGGCGGCGGTGGCCTCGGTCATGGACTCAGCCTCGGAGACGGCGGAGATCACCGCTACCCCGTCGGCGCCGGCGCGGATCACCGCGCCTACATTGTCGCGGGTGATGCCGCCGATGGCAAGTACCGGGAGGCTCACGGTGCGTCTAATCTCCGCGATGCCGGCGAGGCCGATGGCTTCGCCCGCGTCGGCCTTGGAGGGGGTGGAGTAGATGGGCCCCACCCCCAGATAGCTGGCGCCCTCCGCCTGCGCCTGACGCGCTCGCGCCGCGGTGGCGGCGGAAGCCCCGATGATCGCCTGGGGCCCCAAGAGGCGGCGGGCGGCAGCGACAGGCAGATCTTCCTCGCCGAGATGGACCCCGTCGGCGCCCACGGCGAGGGCGAGATCTAGGCGATCGTTGACCACGAACGTGGCTTGGTACTGCCGGGTCAAGTGGCGCAGCTCCTGGCCCAGCTCCCAGAGGGCGAGGCCCCCGAGGGCCTTGTCCCGCAACTGGATCAGGCGAGCGCCTCCCTCCAGCGCGGCGCGGGCCACCTCGAGGTGGCCGCGCTGGAGGCGGTCGCAGCGAGCAGTGATGACGCAAAGGTCAAACTCAGCCATGGTATGCTAGCGGCAGGGCGCTTGCTCGGCCCGCGCCTTCAGGTCCAGATAGATGGCATGGGCGATGACGGAATGGGCGTCCTCAATCTGCTGCATGCTCTCGGCCGGCACCACCAGGGAGCAGTCGGCCAGCGAGGTCATCTCACCCCCGTCGCGGCCGGCGAGCGCGACCACGGTCGCCCCCGCCTCCTTTGCCACTCGCATGGCGCGGAGCACGTTCTGGGAGCGCCCGCTGCCGCTGAGGGCGAGCAGCACATCCCCCTCCCGCACCAGGTTGCGGAGGGGCTCGCAGAAAATGTGCTCATAGCCCAGGTCGTTGGCATAGGCGGTGAGCATGGGGACGCTGTCCACCAGGGAGATGGCTCGGAAGCGCCGCGCCCCGGGCGGCAGGTCCACGCCCTTGGACAGGTCCTCGACGAAGTGGGAGGCGGTGGCGCTGCTGCCACCATTGCCGCAGGCGAAGATCTGGGCGTCGCGGCAGTAAGCGCGCCAGAGCTGGTCCACCACCGCAGTCAGGGAGTCGCGGGGCACCCGCTGGAGGAGCCCGGCAACCTGGTCAATGTAGTCGCCCATCGTGATTGCTCTCAAGGGCCAGTATAGGCAGGGCGGGTTTGGGGTGTCAAGGCGAGGTCGAGGCCGGTCGTGGGTCAGTTTCAGAGGAGCAGCCTCACAATTTCTTCGACAGACCAGACGTGATCGGTGATTCCGGCGGCCACGGCAGGCGTGGTTTTCAGCGTCTGGTGAACCCTGGCGAAGTTGTAGTACATGAAGTGCAGGGAGACAGCGCAGAAGTGATTCTCCAGCTTCTTTGAGAAGGCGTTGGTCAGCCGGGTGAAGCTCCGCAGGCCCATCCGAACGGTCAGATTCCGGCGCTCTATGTAGCTGGTAGAGATGTGCTTGGGATCGGGCCTGCCCATGATCGGCGTTCTCTCGGCGGCTATGCGGACGGGCGGGCTGTATCGCTTCCCGCCTTCGGCGTCCTGGCCGTACAGCTTGACCAGCATGGCATAGTCTATGTCGGCCCCGAAAACCTCTTCAACGGCGTTCAGGTAGACCTTCAGGCCGTCCGTGGTTAGCTGCACGCGGTTGACCAAGCGGGATTCCAGGTCGGTGATGAGGTCATAGGCGGCCGTCGCGTCCCCTCCCCGACCTGCCAGCAGATCATCAGCTTGCTGTCTGCGTCCATTGCCGTCCACGTCCACACGTCACCAACGCCGAACTCGCCGCGCCTATGCTCAGGGACATTCTTCTCCTTGGCCCCGGCGAATGACCAAATCTCGTCGCACTGGACGCGCTTGGAGGCCAGTCCCTGGAGGGTCTGGTTCCGGTACTCCCAACAGGCGTGACCAAGCTCCACAAGAAGCTTGGTCACGGTGTTCTTCGCCGCCCCGGTTATGCGAACCGTGGAGCGGATCGAGTTTCCCTCTACCAGACAGCGGACAACGGCTGCTCGGCGCTCAGGCGACAGCTTGTTCATGCTGACCAGTATACATGACTGGTCTAGCTTTGTCAAGCATTCTGGTCATATTCTTTCGGTGGTTTCTCCGATGGGGTGGTCTGCGACTCTTGGGCAGCCTCTTTACCAAGCTCTCGCGCACGCTCCAGAATCTCTTCCTTGGTGTACAATCGTGGGCCGTCAGGTAGTGTTGCGGCGCATCGCAGGCAACCACGCTGTAGCCAGCCGGAGTGCACCGCTCCTTGCCTATGCTTCATCGCTTCCCTCCAAGTACCTCGCGCTGAACGCGGGGTTGAACTTCGCATCAAAGTAGTGCTTGCGCTTGATCCATATGAATCCATCGCCTTTGCTGATTACGGCCACATCAGTCGGGCCGCCTACTGTCTCTGCATCCTGAGATGCCCTGCGTTTCAGGGCAGTCAGGTTAACCAAGGCCTCTGCCAAGAGGGCTAACTCCTCCTTTGGCATCGAGGCCACAACGCTCAGTAGCGGTGATATGAACATCTCCCTTCTGATTGTACCTAGCTTCTCTTCGAGTTTTTGCCTCAGCTCCTCGCCTATGGAGTGTGCAACGGCCGCTGCCTCAGGTTGGTTCGTATTCTGGAACTGATTCCCCTTCTCCTCAAAGAATGCACCCAGGAAGGACGCCAACACACCCCTGTATACCGGGTCCATTCCCTCAACGAACGTAGCCATTACGTCAGTCTGCGCGAAAGGCTCTATGTGGCCCAGCACCTCATCCGAGATGTCCACGCTTGCGCGCTGCCTCACCTTGTGCACCCCTAGCGCTGAGCAAGAGAACTCGAAGTTCCTCAGGCGGGGAAATACGTCTTTCGTCCCGAATCCCGTTATGGCAAAACCCGTCTCGCCGCCGAACTGCACATCATGGAGGAAATGGTCAAGGACTAGGTTTCTGACTCTCCCTTTCGTCTCGGCATTGATCGAAAACAATTCGCTAAGCCTCTCCAGGACAGGCCCCAACTCTGGGTTGATCGCGTTGGCAATCGAATCCCTCACCTCGGGGAGAGCTACATCGGCGATGACTGGAGACCCGCTTACGCCCTGCTCGTATTCCGCCAGCACCTCCAGAAGCGCCGCCTGCGCCTCCGCTTCACTGGGATGCCCCCATGCAGATAGCTGCCGCAGCTTCTCAAAGGTCCCTTCGGTTAGTCTCCTTATGCATTCGCGTCCGAGAGTCACCAGGGACAGCCGCCGCGCCTCATCGCTAAAGACCGAATCATTAGTCCTCAGGAATTCCTCAAAACACTCTGCGTAGCCCTCAAGATGGTCGCACTTCTGCTGTTTGCGGATACGACGGAACTCCTTGATCGCCGTCTCGACAGGCACTCCCATCACTTCGGCAGAACTGTAAACCATGATACCGACTGGTTGGTGTTTGCTGAGAGCAAACAGTTTGTTGACAGTGTTGAATATCTTCAGACCGGCCGTCGTAACTGCGCTGTCAGCGGCGAGCGCCACCGCTTGCTTGGTGAGAACAGCGACCTCGGATGTCACTTGTGCTTACTCCACCGCGCGATAGCGGCGAGCCTAGCAATCTCCGACCGTTCGTCGGCCGATAGCTTCTGCGCTCGTGCCTTCCCGCCTTTCAGCCCTCCGAGACGACCGAGGACAACTGCCGCGGGATTCTTGCCGCGCTTCCAGTCCTTCGGCGCTTCGCCCATCGCCTCCCTCACCACCCGGAACGCGATCTCATTCACATCCTCGGGGCCTTGCTTTCCCCTGCTTGACCGTTTAGGCATAGCTCAGGATACCACACGGCGCGCCGGAAGTCCAGTACTTGTCACAGGAACCTTCCAAGCATGTGCAAAAGCGATCTCGGCAGACGAAGCGAAAGCTTCGTCTGCCGAGATGCAATTTCCTTGTTTTTCCGCGAAGACCCTGTTCGATTTTCTAAGCATTGAGATTCCCACGCCCGACGACCATCCTCAAACTGACCCACTACCTCGAGGCCGGTCGTGGCGACAGACATGTCGCTCCTGGCGAGGGTGCGGCTTTCTTGACTTTTCCGGGGTAGGGGGCTAGAATCGCGATGTTCGTCTCGCACTGCTGAGAGGCGAGTCCGGCATTGCACTGCAAGCCGGCGAGACGGCCTGTCCGCGACTGCGGGCGGGCCGTTCGCGCGAGCAGGGCCGCCCCTCTGGCGCGGCCCCCGGAAAGGATACGCGTGATCCACAAGCACGCCGTTAGGGTTCTGATCATCCTGGTTGCGCTGGTGCCAGTGTTGATGGCGGGCTGCGGCCGAGCCAAGAGCAGCAATATCATCGCCCGGGTGGACGGGCATGCGATCACCAAAGACCAGCTCTTCGACTCCATGGAGCAGGCCGACAACGGCGACGCCGGGCGGCGGGCCCTGGACGCGCTGATCGTCCGCCAGTTGCTGCGGCAAGAGGCGGAGAAGCGCGGCATCAAGGTGGACCAGAAGGAACTCGACTCCCGGATCGCAGGGCTGAAGGACTACGTGGTGGCCGGCACCGGCAAAGACTGGAACACCTGGCTCCAGGACTCAGGGCAGACCGAGCAGGATATAGAGAGCCGGGTGCGGACGCAGATTCTGACCGCCAAGCTGGTGCTCACCCAGCAGGACCGCCAGCAGTATTTCGACGCTAACCAGGCCAAGCTGGAGGAGGTGCCGCACAACAACGAGTCGGTGATCTACCGCCAGATCGTGGTCGCCACCAAGCCGGAGGCGGAGGCGATCCGGAGCGAGCTGTTGAAGGCGGCGGGAGGGAAGCCGGTCACAGACGCGGAGTTCGCGAAGCTGGTGGAGCAGCGGTCCCTGGACCCGATGACCCGGTCTCGAGGAGGCATGCGAGGTTGGTGGGTCAAGGGGAAGGGGGATGGGCTGGAGAAGCCCACCCCAGAGATGGAGCAGGTGCTGTTCTCGCTGAAGCCGGGTCAGGTGAGTGAACCGGTGCCGATGAAGATGAGCATGCCGCCGTCGGCCGCGGGGCAGCAGCAGTCCGAGGGGCCGGAGCAGTGGCGGATTCTGATGGTGGATAAGCACTTCTCCCCCCATAAGATCACCTTGGCGGACAACGAGGACATCATCGAGGACTGGATGCTGAATGATCCCAGGTTCCAGTTTCAGCTCCAGCAGTTCTTCGAGAACCTGCGCGCCAAGGCGAAGGTGGAGATCCTCGCTCCCCGCTATCGGTCGCTGGGCGAGGCCTACCAGCGGCGCCGGGAGGCAAGGGAGCAAACGCCCGCGATGCCGAGGATGACGCCGCAGGGGCCGGCGGCTCCAGGGCAGCAGAGGCCTCCGGCCGGGCCGGGAAGAGCCCCGGCGGGAAGAAGATAGGCCGGAGCGCAGAGGAAGAGGGAGCTGGCAACGGCGGGGCCGGACTGTGGCGGCCCCGCCTCGCTGGATAGTGTCCCATGACGGACCCGACGACAACCGGAAAGAGGGCTCTGTTCGCCGATCTGGTGGAGATCATGGCCCTGCTGCGCAGCCCGCGGGGATGCCCATGGGATCGCGAGCAGGACCATCGCAGCCTCCGGCGCTGCCTGCTGGAGGAGGCCTACGAGGTGCTGGAGGCGGTGGACCGGGACGACCCGGAGGCGCTCTGCCAGGAGCTGGGCGACCTGTTGCTGCAGGTGGTCTTCCACGCCCAACTGGCCGCCGAGGCCGGGCAGTTCGACATCGGCGACGTGATCCAGGGCCTGCACGATAAGCTGGTGGAGCGGCATCCTCACGTCTTTGGCGACAAGACCATCGAGACCGCGGAGGGCGTGATCGAGGAGTGGGAGAGCCTGAAGCGGCAACAGCGCCAGCAGAGCCCCGCCGAGCAGATGGCGGACGTGCCCCGTGCGCTGCCGGCCCTGGCGCGGGCTCAGATGGTGTTGCGGCGGGCGGCGCGGGCCGGCGCAGGTCAGACGACAGAGCAGGCACGGGCGAGACTGGAGCAGGCGGCGAAGGCGCTTCAGGTGGGCCACCAGCCGCAGGAGAGCCTGGGCGAGCTGTTGCTGGCGGCCGTGGACCTGGCGCGGCTCTCGGGGGTAGAGGCGGAGCAGGCGCTGCGGGAGAGGGTGGATAGGTTGGCGGAGGAGTTCGGGGGGAAGACCAGATAGAACGGCGGGCATGCCCTTCGACTTCGCTCAGGGCAGACGCCGACGTGCCCGCCCTGCAGATGGATGAATACCGAAAGGAGTGGTTTGAAAGTGGCGAAGCAAGTTTACCTCTTCCATGAAGGCAACAAGGACATGAAGGATCTGCTGGGGGGCAAGGGCGCCAACCTGGCAGAGATGAGCAACCTGGGCCTGCCCGTGCCGCCGGGGTTCATCATCACCACGGAGGCCTGCAACGAGTACCTCCGGCTGGGCCGGCTCCCCGAGGGAGTGATGGAGGCGGCGGCGGAGGCGCTGAAGCAGGTGGAGCGGGACATCGCCAAGGGCTTCGGCGATCCCGCTAATCCCCTGCTCGTGTCGGTGCGATCGGGCGCGAAGATGTCCATGCCCGGGATGATGGAGACCATCCTCAACCTGGGGCTGAATGATGAAACGCTCGCCGGGCTGATCAAGCTCACTGGCAACGAACGGTTCGCCTGGGATTCCTATCGGCGGTTCATCATGATGTTCTCGTCGGTGGCCCTGCACCTGCCGCGGGCCAACTTCGAGAAGATGATGGACGCGATGAAAAAGAAGCGGGGTGTGAAGCTGGACACGGAGTTGACCGCAGAAGACCTGAAGGCCCTGGCGGCGCAGTTCAAGGCCTTCTTCAAGAAGCAGATGAAGCGCGACTTCCCCTCCGACCCGATGGAGCAGCTTCAGACCGCGATCATCGCGGTCTTCAACTCCTGGAATATCCCACGGGCCATCTCCTACCGCAACTTCTACCGGATCCCGCACGACCTCGGTACTGCGGTGAACGTGCAGACCATGGTGTTCGGGAACATGGGCGATGACTCCGGGACCGGGGTGGCCTTCACCCGCGACGTGGCCACCGGCGAGAAGGTGGTCTACGGGGAGTTCCTGATGAATGCGCAGGGCGAGGACGTGGTGGCCGGGGTGCGCACCCCGATCAAGATCGCGGAGCTGGAGCGAGAGAATGCCTCCATCTATCGCGAGTTCGTGGGCCTGGCGACCAGGATCGAGCAGCACTACCGGGACGCCATGGATATCGAGTTCACCATCGAGCGGGGCAAGCTGTATATCCTCCAATGCCGGGTGGGGAAGCGCACCGCTCGCGCCGCCGTGCGCATCGCGGTGGAGATGGTGGGCGAGGGCCTGATCAGCAAGGACGAGGCGATCATGCGGGTGGAGCCGGCCCAGATCAACCAGCTCCTGCTGCCGGACTTCGACCCCAGGGAGAAAGAGAAGGCGATCAAGGAGGGCCGGCTGCTGGCCAAGGGCCTGAATGCCTCCCCCGGGGCGGCCTCGGGCGCCGCCATCTTCACCGCGGACCGGGCGGACGAGCTGGGCTCCAAGGGCCAGGCGGTGGTGCTGGTGCGGCCGGAGACCACGCCGGACGACGTGCACGGGATGCTGGCTTCCAGGGGCATTCTCACCGCGCGGGGCGGCGCTACCAGCCATGCCGCGGTGGTGGCGCGGGGGCTGGGGCTGCCCTGCGTGGCGGGATGCGAGGCCATCCGGGTGGATGAAGCCAAGCGCATGTTCAGCGCGGATGGCAAGGTGCTCAAAGAGAACGACGCGATCTCCATTGATGGCACCACCGGCGAAGTCTTCGCGGGCCTGATCCCGACCACGGAGCCGGACCTGGACAAGGAGAAGGAGCTGCAGGCCTTACTGTCCTGGGCGGATGCGGTCCGGCGGCTGGAGGTGTGGGCAAACGCTGACTACCCACGGGACGCCAAGCGCGCCCGGGACTTCGGCGCCCAGGGCATCGGGCTCTGCCGTACCGAGCACATGTTCATGGAGACGGAGCGCCTGCCGATCGTGCAGCGCATGATCCTGGCCGCTACCTCGCAGGAGCGAAAGCTGGCCTTGCGGGAGCTGCTTCCCTTCCAGCGCAAGGACTTCATCGGCATCCTGCGAGCGATGGACGGGCTGCCCGTGGTGATCCGGCTGATTGACCCGCCGCTGCACGAGTTTCTGCCCTCCTATGAGGAGCTGCTGGTGGAGGTGACGCGGCTGGAGACCAAGTCGCCGCGGTCGCCCAAGCTGAAGGGGCTGCGCCAGATGCTGGCGGCGGTGGAGAGCATGCGGGAGATGAACCCGATGCTGGGGCTGCGCGGGTGCCGGCTCAGCATCGTCATGCCCGAGATCGTGGAGATGCAGACCCGGGCGATCATGGAGGCGGCCTGCCAGTGCGCCAAGCAGGGAGTTGATGTGCACGTCAAGATCATGATCCCACTGGTCAGCCACATCAATGAGCTGAAGTGGATTCACGAGCGGCTGGAGCCGGTGGCGAAAGAAGTGATGACGAAGAAGGGGGTGGAGATTGACTACAAGTTCGGCACCATGATCGAGATCCCGCGGGCGGCGCTGACCGCGGATGAGATCGCGCAGGTGGCCGAGTTCTTCTCCTTCGGCACCAATGACCTGACGCAGACCTGCTTCGGGTTCTCCCGGGACGACGCCGAGGGCAAGTTTCTGCTGAGATACGTGGAGGACGGGATTCTTCCAGAGAACCCCTTCCAGACTCTGGATTCGGCTGGCGTGGGCAAGCTGATGCGGACCGCGGTGGAGTTGGGCCGCCAGACCCGGCCCGATATCGAGCTGGGCATCTGCGGCGAGCACGGCGGGGACCCCAAGTCAGTGGAGTTCTGCCATCGCGTCGGGCTCGATTACGTGAGCTGCTCCCCCTTCCGGGTGCCCATCGCCCGCCTGGCGGCAGCGCAAGCGGTGGTGCAGGATAGGGTGGGGGTGAGCGACTCGCGGTAACCGCAACGGCCAGGTCCGCAGATTACGCAGACTTGTCCGCCTCAGGCGGATGGCGCAGAGAGGCGGGCCGGGCGAAAGCCCGGCCCGCCATTCATGTGGCGGGACTCCCAAAGACGGTGGCAAGGGGCATCTCAAACCACATGCGGGATTATGGAATGAGGCTGGTACATCGTCTCCTTTTCGGATGAGAAGCGGGGAGGAAGCGGCCTCCTGTCGCCAGGCTGCTCTCCTCGCTTCTCCGCGTCAGCACCAGGAGGACCCCGGCCCACGAGCGAAGCTAGCTCCGACCGCGCGGGCTTCGACTCGGCCACCCGATTCCGGCGCGGTTGGTGCCGCGGAAAGGGGTCTCAACGATGAGCGCTTCGCGATATGCTCTCTTCGGCCTGTGCTTCTCCACCGCCATCTGCTCTGCCTGGGCCTCGACGCCGGCGCGGCCCCACGACTACCAGGTGATCATGTGGGTTCTGGGCGAGGTGTCCGGGAAGGAGGATCTGTTCTTCCAGCGCCTGCGCGATCTGCATGTGACTGCGGTTCAGATCTCGAACGGGGACTCGCCGGAGGTGGCGCGGAAGCACGGCCTCGATTTCTACGTGGAAAACATCCACCGCATCGGGTTTCTGCACGAGGCGCACCAGGTCTACCAGGCCGACTGGGATGGCTACACCAAGACCCACGATAAGGCGTTCCTCATCCGCAAGCCTTGCCTCCACGACCCCACCTACCTGGCGAGGGCGAAGGACATCTTTGAGAACGCGGCGCGGCAGTACGTGGGACTGAAACCCCTGCTCTATGACATCGGGGACGAGTGCTCGATCACCAGCTTCGCCAGCCCCATGGACTACTGCTTCTCGGAGTTCACGCTGGCACGTTTCCGCGACTGGCTGAGGCAGCAGTATGGCAGCCTGGAGCGCCTGAACGGGGAGTGGGACACGACGTTCGCGCGCTGGGAGGAGGTGGTGCCAATGACCACCTATGAGATCAAGGACCGGGAGCAGAGCGGCAGTGAGAACTACTCACCCTGGGCCGACCACCGCACTTTCATGGACATCACCTTCGCGGAGAGCCTGGGTCAGTTCCGGCGCTGGCTGCACGAGACTGACCCTCGCACACCAGCCGGGCTGGAGGGCACGCAGATGCCGGCCGCCTTCGGCGGCTACGACCTGTGGCGGCTCTCACAGGTGCTGGATTGGGTCGAGCCCTACGATATCGGCGGCTCCCACGCCATCTTCCGCTCCTTCCTGCCCCCGGGCACTCCCACCTTCGCCACCATCTTCGAGCACGACGCCAATGCGGCGAGCCGGCGGCTCTGGCACCTGCTGCTGAATGGCGACCGGGGCGCGATCATCTGGTGCAGCAGCGATTGGTTCGACTACGAATCAGCGGAGCTGAAGCCGCAGCCCTGGGTGGCGGGGATGGCCGAGCTGTTCGCGGAGCTCCGCGGCCCGGCGGCGCGGGCCATCATGCAGGCGAAGCGCGAGCGGCCGCCGATCGCGATCCACTACTCCCAGCCCTCGATTCAGGCGGCCTGGATGATTGACTCCCGCGAGGACGGAGACACCTGGCCCCGGCGCTTTTCCTCCTACGAGGCCGTGCACTCCGGCATCGCGCGCGTGCGCACCAGTTGGATGAAGCTGATCGAGGACCTGGGGCTGCAGTACGACTTCGTGTCCTCGCAGGAGATCGCCGAGGGCAAGCTGGGCGCGCTCGGCTACAAGGTGCTGGTGCTGCCAGAATCGCTGGCCATCGGCGAGCAGGAGGCGAAGCAGATCGAGGCCTTCGCCCGGGGCGGCGGCACGGTGATCGCGGACTTCCTGCCAGGGGTGTTCGACGAGCACTGCAAGCGGCGGGAGGCGGGAGCGCTCGACGATCTCTTCGGCGTGTCACGCGGGGCCGCAATCGGGATGATCGTGCAGCCGGAGCGGAGCCTACAGGAGGGCTCGGGCCTGCCAGATATGGCTGAGCCGCGGTTGCTCAGGCCGGAAGGCGGCCCAGCCTTGATGGTAGAGAGGGAAGTGGGCAAGGGGAAGGCCTGCTATCTCAACATCTCCCCCATAGACTATGCGAAACTGCGACTCGTGGGGCAGGGACAGCTCTTCCTCCGGTTCGTCGGCGAGATTCTGACGAAAGCTGGCGCGCGCCCCGTGGTCAGAGTTAGCGCGGCCGATGGCGGCGGGCCGCCGGTGGGGTGTGAGGTGATCAGCTACCAGGGGGAAGGGTGCCGCTATGTCGCCATCATGCGCAACCCCGAGTACGGGGTCAGCGACTTGGGCGAGATCGGGTTTACCGACAACTCGCGCTTCGAGCAGCCGGAGCGATTAGCAGTCGAGTTCGAGCGGCCTGGGAACGTGAAGGAGCTGCTGTCGGGCAAGGATTTCGGGGAGACCGCGCGGGTGGAGGTAACGCTGGCGCCGTGGAAGCCGGTGGTGCTGGAGGTGAGGTGAGGGGCGCGGGGCAGGTCGCGGACCAAGGGCAGGTCGCGGACCAAGGGCAGGTCGCGGACCAAGGGCAGGTCGCGGACCAAGGGCAGGTCGCGGACCTGCCCTACTGGAGGGGAAAGTGCTAGAGAAGCTCTGCCAAGCGGAGCGGCAGATAGTGAAGAACGAAATCCTGTTCTGGGCGGATCGAAAGTGGACCGTGCACACGCTGACGGTGATGCCTGACCACGCACATGTTCTCGCGACTCCGCTTGAAGCATCACCAGGCCGCTGGTTCCCGCTTTCTGAGATCGTTCGGAGCACCAAAGCCGGCTCGGCCCTCACTATCAACCGAGGCCGCGGCAGCAAGGGTGCGCTGTGGCAGTCAGAGAGTTTCGATCGTATCATCCGCGACGACCGTGAGTTCCACGAGAAGGAAGGCTACGTGATTGAGAATGCCGTCCGCGCAGGGCTGGTCGAAGATCCGTGGCAGTGGGACGGCCTATGGCATCCGAGCATGGGTGACAGTAGGGTACGTCCGCGACCTGCCCAAGGTAGCGAAGACGAGAGTCGTAGGGCAGGTCCGCGACCTGCCCAAAGCACAAGCCCGGGCTCTCGGGGTATCCCGATGGATGAGCTGATCATCAGGAGGCGGAGGAAGCTACCTCACTGGCAGCTTGCCGGCTCGACGTACTTCGTCACGTTTCGTCTGAAAGCATGAGCCGCCTGCGGCGGCTGGGGCAGGTCGCGGACCTACCCTACCGGCTGCCGGCTCTTCCTTGGCGCTTCGTGTCCGACCAGGGGCTGTCTGGCCTCCAGGCAGGATGTGATGAAGTACATGTGACCGGCGAGGTCAACTCTGGGCAGGCGGCGGTAAGGCATGGCGGGAGGTTCAGTGGCAGGAGTTCCTGCTCCTGCCCAACAGGTCTCACATATGCTCTGTGCTCCTGTGGCGTATCAGGTCATCCATCACGCGATCGGCCTCAGCGTTGAGTCGTCGGATGGCCTGGTCCGCACGGTCCGCGGCCTCTCTGTTCTCCAGTATCTCGGCGGCCTCACGCTTGGTGATCCAGCCATCAACCTGCTGGCGCAGATGCAACAACCGTCCCTCTAGTTCGTCGGTCACCTTGTCAGCGGATATCGTACGTGAGCTGTCCAGGCGCGGCGCGGTCCGCAGGTCATCCGAGGGCGGTGGTTGGCTGACAGTCCCAGACCTCTTCGTCTGGCGGATGCCTGGTTCGTCAACCTCAGGCGCAGCCTCCTGCGGCTCAGTACTGGTCCCAGTCGCTTTGGGCGGCTGCGCCCTCGTGGCTCGCTTCCAAAGCCAGTAGACGACTGCCGCTATTCCTCCGGCCGTGAGGACGTCCATCGGGTGCCTCCAGGCTGAATGGGCGCCATGACGCGATCGGGTGTTGCAGCTAGTGAGCCCCAGTTCCTCCTCGCCTGGTCCGCCTCACACTTCGTGTTGCCCCCGCGGTTCGGCGGCAAAGCAACAACGGGGATCTCATGTCTTCTGGCCAGGGCGCGCTGCCTCTGTTGGGGTGGCACAGAACTCCCTCTCCCTGGCTGAAAGCTCTTCCCACAAGCGGACAGCCCGCCAGTCCAGACCTGGGATCGCGCAGAGATCCTTGCCAGTCCTCGGATCGTGGTGTATGACAGCTACTGTGTGACCGCGCCGCTGCAGGTGCTCGAGTTCAGGCTCGGCGAACCAACGCCAGTCCTCGTTGACATACATCTTGCCAGGGCCATCACGTGCATCCCGCTCAGCCATTACCCAGAAGCCCAGGGTGCCGTCTGCGAACTTGTGCTTCGCCAGCACTCCGTACGTCATCGGCACCTCCTGTCATGGTCTTGTGGCAGGAGCTTCCGCTCCTGCCCAACGGATCGCTGCGTCACGCCAGCCTCGGATACCAGTCCTCGTCGAAGGCGATGTAGGCGCTGCTGCTGGCGAGGCTGAGGCGGACGGCTTCATTGACCGCGACGCCGATGAGGGCCTGGCGCGGGAGGGGGCGCTGGCCGGCCTCCCATTCCGCGAGGCGATGAGAGCGGTGGGCGAGGGCGGCGTCCGATGACATGCCCTCGGTCTCCAGGTGCAGTTGCAGTATGTCGCGCAGCCACCGCGAGATGCTCTCGAAGCCGTAGCCCACGTACTCGATGTCCGCCCCCTCCTCCCAGCTATCGTAATGCTTGAAGAAGTTGGGGTTGATCTGCTGGAAGCCCTCGTCATCGGTGAGAATATGCAGGTTGCGGAACTTGTGGTCGGCCCAGTACTCGCCCTTGGTGCCGCTGATCTGGAGGCCCTGGTTGGTCATGGCCGAGTTCTTCTCGGAGCAGACCCAGGAGGTCTGAACCCAGAGCACGGAGCCGTCCTCCCACTCGATCACGGCCTGCACCGCGTCATAGGCGTCGCTGCCCTTTGATGGCAGGTACTTCTTCTGGCCGAAGGCCGCCACGCGCTTGGGCCTGAGTCCGGTGATGAAGTAGTAGGCGTCAACGTAGTGCACGCCGATGTACTCGAACGGGCTCGACTTCTCCGCCCACAGGCCGAAGAACCTGAGCGGCATGTACTTGGGCTCTTCGATCCAGGCGTGCCCGTGCAGCATCTCTCCCAGGTCGCCGCGGCGCACCCGGTAGCGCGCCAGCCGCACCGCGCGGTCCAGCCGCTTGTGGTAATCGGTGGCGACATAGGCCCGGCGCTTCTCCGCGGCCGCGATCACCTGCTGCGCCTCGTTCACCTTGAGGCAGAGGGGCTTCATCACGATCACGTCGTAGCCGGCGTCGATCGCCTCCAGGGTCATGGCGGTGTGGAGGTGATCGGGAGTGGCGACGATCACCACACCGTGGTCGCCGAGCTTGCTCATCGCCTCCCGGTAGAGCGCGGGCTGGTTGTCATCCGGCTTGTACTTAGCGGGATCGGGGTAGACCGCGAACTTCTCCTTGGGGAACAGATCCTGGCATTGCTTGGTGATGGCGGAGCTGAGCGCGGACACGGCGATCTCGTCAATGATGCCCCGCCGCCGCTCCTGCAGGAGCGTAGGCAAGACCACTTCCTGGCTGATCATGCCGCCGCCAATCAGCAGGGCATTCAAGCGCTTGTTCCAGCTCATCGCACCGCCTCCTCAATCGCCTCCTCCAGCACCGCCAACCCCTCCCGCACCGCCTCCTCTGGCGTCACCAGCGGCGGCGCGATCTTCACCGTCGCGCCGCCCAAGCCCACGGGATGGAACATGAGCAGGCCCTTCTCTACGCAGAGGTCCACCACGCGGCCGGCCAGTCCGCCATCGGGCTCGATCCCGCCCGGCTTGACCAGGTGTAGGCCGGCGACCATGCCCTTGCCCATCACCGCGCCGCACACCTCCGGGTGGCGCTGCTCGATCGCGGCCAATCCCTCCTGGAGCACCGCGCCGACGCGGGCGGCCTTGGCCGGCAAGTTCTCCTTGACGATCAGCTCCAGGTTGGCGAGAGCAGCCGCGGCGCAGATCGGGTTACCGGTGTGGGTGCTGGTCATGCTTCCTGGGGGATACTGGTCCATGAGGTCGGCGCGGCCGATCACCGCGGAGAGCGGCAGGCCGCTGGTGATTCCTTTGCCGCAGCAGGCAATATCGGGCACGACGCCATAGTGCTCGAACCCCCAGAACGTCCCGGTGCGCCCGAACGCGGCCTGCACTTCGTCCAGTATGAGCACGATGTCGTGCTGCTTGCACCAGGCCGCCATCTCCTGAGCGTACTGCTTGGGCCAGAAGGCTGCGCTGCCTCCTTGATAGGTCTCGGATATGACCCCGGCGATGCGCTCGGGGCCGAAGCCCTTCTCTTTCAGGCTCTTGAGGAAGAAGTCGAAGCTGGTGTCCGGGCAGCGGAAGCCGTCGGGGAATGGCACCTGGACCATGTCGGGATCGAGGTTCACGATCCACTCCTTGAGGGCCGGGATGCCGCCGATCATCTGGGCGCCCAGAGTGCGGCCGTGGAAGGCGCCCTCGTAGCTGACGATGCCGATCTTGCGATCGCCGCCCACCGCGCGGCCGTGGGTGCGGGCCAGCTTGACGGCGCATTCGGTGGTCTCGGCGCCGGTGGTGAGCAGGAAGACCTTCTCCAGGGGCCGGGGCGCGAGTTCCGACAGCCGGTTCACCAGCCGGGCGCGGATCTCGCTGGGGAAGCAGTAATTGTGGAGCAGGGTCTTCTGCGCTTGCTGGCAGATGGCGGCAGCGATCTCCGGCCGGCCGTGGCCCGCGTTGGCCACCAGCACCCCCGAGCTCCAGTCAATCCAGGTGTTGCCCCAGGCATCATGCACCTGGAACCCATCGGCGCGATCCCAGACCACCGGCGGCTGGCCCTGCATGGACTGGGGCTCGGCGCGGTAGAGCCGCTCCAGCAGGGGGATGGATTCGGGGACCGGGATAGCAGTCCGGATGGTGCGGAACTTGGTGTTCACCGTGGGCACCCGCTTCGGGGTGAGGGTGGTTTGTGTCACGGGAATGCCTCCTCGCAAAGGTAAGGCCGGCGGGCCCTTCGACTTCACTCAGGATACACTTCGGCAGGCCCGCCCTACAGCACGTTCTGCGGCGGAGAGAGTGTTCCTGCCCGCGCGCGGCCGGGCAGGGAAGCTGCCGGTGGGAGGGAATCCTGTCGCGCGCGAGAGACCGACGCATCCGGGGAGCGCAGCATGTTTCAAGACTTGCTGGAGTTGGTGGTATCCAAGATGGATGGCCAGCGCGCTCGCGATCACGCGCAGGCGATACAGTCTATTGATCGCAACTTCACCTTCTCTGCCTTCCAGGAGAGCGCGCGTTACAGCGCGGAGCGGTTGCGCGAGGCCGGCATGAGCGAGGTGGAGATACTGGAAGCGCCGGCCGACGGGCGCAGCTTGTTTGGAGATTGGATGATGCCCCTGGCCTGGGAGGCAGAGGGCGCGGCCTTCGATGTCATCGCCCCGGATGGGAATGTGCAGCGAATCGCCGACCGGGCGCAGGCACCGCAATGCCTGGCGATGTGGAGCGCCCCTACCCCACCCGAAGGAGTCGAAGCCGAGCTCGTCTACGTAGCCGATGCCGCCGACCGCGGCAGCTACCCGCCGGAGGGGATCCGCGGCAAGATCGTGTTCACCTCGGCCCATCCTCACCGGGCGAAGCGCAGCATAGTGGAGCAGGGCGGGCTCGGGATTCTGTCCGACTTCCAGCCCGCTGCCGCGCGCCTGCCTGACGCGATCTCGTGGGTCAACTCGTGGAGCGATGATCCCGGGGGCTGGGCCTTTCACGCCGACGATACTCCGGCCTGGGCATTCGTGATCTCACCCCGGCAGGGGGAGCAGCTCAGAGCGCGGCTGCGCGCGGGGGAGCGGCTGCGAGGTCGCGCGGCGGTGCGGACCAGCCTCAGCCCTGGCACACTTCCGGCCGTCACCGGAGTGATCCCCGGAAGCGGCAAGGAGGAGGTGCTGCTGCTGGGGCACCAGTTCGAGCAGGGGGCGATTGATAACGCCTCCGGGATCGCCATCATGATCGAGGCGATGCGCAGCCTGCAGCATCTTATCGCCCAGGGAAGGCTGCCACCCCTACGGCGGAGGATTCGCTGCCTCTTCGTCTCGGAATGCTACACCACGTTCTACTGGACGGAGACGAGCCGGGCGGCGCGCCGCACCATCGCCGCCCTCTGCCTGGACTCTCCCGCGGGCGCGCCCGCGCTGATGCAGAAGCCGCTGACTATCTACGGCAACCCGCACTCCAACATGAGCTATGTTGACGCCCTGCTCGCGCGGCTGCTGAAGGAAGCGATGCCCGCGCTGCCGGGCTACCCGTGGCGGGATTTCGGATTCTTCTCGGCCACCGATAACCTGATCGCCGACCCCAGCATCGGTATCCCCTGCCCCTGGCTGGGCGCGCAGGGCCGGACCTGGCATACCTCGGCCGATACCATTGACCTGCTCGATCCCGATGAGCTGGCCGTGGCGGCGCAGATAGCGGCCGCCTATGCCTACCTCATCGCCACTGCGGGTCCGGCGGAG
Source organism: uncultured Armatimonadota bacterium (assembly GCA_963716175.1). GTDB lineage: Bacteria > Armatimonadota > Hebobacteria > Hebobacterales > Hebobacteraceae > MFD04408-11. The sequence continues at coordinate 1,388,880 of OY970296.1, forward strand.
GTGGTTGACTTCGCGCAGCTGGCGGCGGCGCGGGGCAAGACCGCGGTGGCGGAGGCGGGGGTGGCGGAGCCGCGGGAGGCTGATCTCGATGACGGCATGCTGCAGCTCGCCTACCTTGGGCAGCGGCAGGCGGAGGCGGTGGGCTCGACGCTGGCGCTCGTCCCCGCGGCCGAGCGGGCGCAGGTCCGCGCTCAGGTGCGGGCCCTGCAGAGGGATGTCCGGCGCGCCGGCAAGCTGGAGGCCGAGGCCCTGGCGCGCAGAGGAGGTCGGCCGGGCCACACCCCGGCGGGCCCGCGGCTTGACAGAGCGCTGGCGGGCATCCGGCCGCGCCGGCTGGTGAGAGGCCCGGTCACACTCGATCGTGTCCCCAGGGAAGAGCGGGAGGGCAGGCCCGACCCGCGCTGGTCCATGGCGTTGTTCTCGCTGCTTGGGTGGTGCAACGGCCGGCGCTCGCTGGCGGAGGCGTGCGAGCTGGCGGCGCGGGAGCTGCGGGAGGGGCGTACGCTGACCCCGGATGAGCTGGTGAAGCAGATAGACCCGAATGCGGCCAGCATGATGGAGTACTTCGAGTTCCTGCGGAAGCACGGTTATGTGACCTGGTGAGAGGTGTGTTGATCTTCCACACCGCCGACCTGCACAACCGGCTCAAGCCGGCGGCGGCGCGCCAACTGGCGGCGCTGAAGCGGGAGCACCCGAGCGCGCTGCTGCTCGACGCAGGGGACGCGATTGGCGCTGGTAACTTGACTTACCGCGTGCGCGGCGAACCGATCCTGCGGCTGATGGCCGAGATCGGCTATGACGCCATGGCGATGGGAAACCGGGAGTCACATCCCAAGCGAAGCCTGCTGGCGCGAAAGCTGCGGGACGCGGCCTTTCCGGTGCTGGCCGCGAATCTGGTGGCGCAGGATGGCAAGGCGCTGCCGCCCGGCATCCGTGCGCATCTCATCTTCTCAGGGCGGCCGCGGCTGGCCGTGATCGGGCTGGCGCCTCAGATCACCAAACCCGGATCGGCCTGGGCGAGAGTGACGGATTTCGTGTTCGCCGACCCGGTGCGGGTGGCAGCCGACCTGGCGCCGAAGCTGAAGCAGGAGGCCGAGTTGGTAGTGTGCCTGTCGCACGCGGGGCTGCGGGTTGACCGGGAGCTGGCGGCGATACCCGAGGTGGATCTGGTGCTGGGAGGGCATAGTCATCGGAAAGTGGTCGAGCAGGAGGCGGGGAAAGCGATGGTGGTGCATCCAGGCCGGTTCGGAAGTCACGTCTCGCGCACCGAGATCACGAGTCGAACCCAGGTCAGGGCCGAGCTGATCCAGTTGGAGGTGGGGCAATGAGAAGAGACGAGAAGCCGCGGCCGAAGCTGATCGAGCGGTGGTGGGTGCAGGCCCTGGTGGCCGCCTGGGTGCTGGTGATAGTGACCGTGTACTTCAGGCTGCAGTTGATGAGATTGTTGGAGGTGGCCCAGGGGAGGTAACCCTCCTGCACGGAGGGTTCCTGTAGGGCGGCCATGCGCCTCGGAGCGAGAGCGCAGGGGCGCATCGCCGCCGAGAAGACTGCCCAATACGCAAGTGGGCGTGATGAATCACGCCTCTACTTCTTGGCTTTCTTCTTGGTGAACTGGGTGTCGGTGATGCGGCGGTCAACCACGCCCTTCTTGGACCTCGATTTGCGCTTCAGCTCGTCCATCAGCTCCTCGTATTCGTTGGCGTTGATGGGGAGCTTCACCGTCTTCTTGCGGAAGCTGGACAGGATCATGGCATCGGCCAGCTCCAGGGAGTAGATGCCCTCCGCGCCTGGGGTGACGAGGGGCTCGCGATAGAGGATGGCGCGGCAGAAGTTGCGGGTGACCGCAATGTGCCCCTGCTCGCGCTGCTCGAGTGGCACCTCCACCCGCCTCGTCTTCGGCGAGGCCCACATTTCCGTGTTCTCCACCGTGAACTTGGAGAGCGGCGGCTCCACCCGCCAGAACTGAATCCCCTCCTCTTCCCAGTCCCTGCTCTCGATCAGGATCTTGCCTTTATCGCCGCAGATCTCGAGGCGGCTGACCTGCGGCGTGTCATTCACGCTGGCGTAGAGATAGCCGTGCGCGCCGTTGGGGTACTCCAGGAACGCGAAGGCCTCGTCCTCCACCTCGATGTCGTGCATGCGGATCCGGGTCTGGCCGGTCACGGTCTTGGGCCGGCCGGTGAGCCAGGTGAAGATGTCGAGCATGTGAGGGGCCTGGTTGAGGAGCACGCCGCCGCCCTCGCCCCTCCAGGTGGCGCGCCAGCCGCCGGAATCGTAGTAGGCCTGGCTGCGATAGTAGGCGATGAAGAGGCTGACCCGGCGAATCTCCCCCAACTCACCTTCGTCCAGCAGCTTCTTCGCGGCCTGGTATTCGGGCCGGTGCCGCAGTTGGAACATCACCGCGAACACGCACCCGGTGCGCGCGGCGGTGCGGATCATCTGGTTCACCGGCTTGATGGTGACGCCGATGGGCTTCTCCGAGAGCGCGTGAATGCCGCGCTTGAACGCATCTACCGCGATCGGTGGGTGGAAGTAGTGGGGCGTGGCGATCAGGATGGCGTCCACCAATCCCGATTTGAGCAGATCAGTGTGCGTTACGAAATGCGGGACCTTGTATTTCTCTCCGGCCTGACGCGCGACCTCCGGCACGATGTCGCAGACCGCAGTGAGACCACCCTCCTGGAGCTTGCCCGAGGTCAGGTAATCACAGTGTCCCTGCCCCATGCCACCTGTGCCCACCACGCCGATGCGGACCTTAGCCATCACCACGCCTCCCTGTCAGATCTCGATCCATCGCGGGCAGGTCGCGGACCCGCCCTACTGGCGCACGCCGCCGCCACACGGCTGGCGGCCGGGGCCGACCTGCCCAACGAGTACGGGTGATTCTGCGGCCGGGGAGTTGTCCCCTCCCAGCCTGCCCAAATCCCGCCGGTGGCCGCGCGCCCAGGCGGGGAGCAGGACGGAATGGGGCAGTGACGAAGACCGGGAGGCGATGACCACCGACGAACTGCTCGCGCTGTTGGTCCAGGCCTTCTCCGACTGCCAGTTGTTTCTGGTCGGGGGCAGCCTGCGGGATCAGCTCCTGGGCCGGGAGGCGAAGGACCTGGACATTGCCACGGACGCGCGCCCAGGTGAGATCCGCCGGCGGGTGAGCCCCTGGGCGGACGCGGTGTGGTATGCGGGTGAGAAGTTCGGCACCGTCGGGATCGGCAAGGAGGGCCTGAGGGTCGAGATTACCACCTTCCGCGCTGATACCTATGACGGGGTTTCTCGCAAGCCTCGCGTTTCCTTCGGCCGGGACATCATGGCCGATCTGGCGCGGCGGGATTTCACGATCAACGCCACCGCCCGCAACTTGCATACCGGAGAGCTGCTCGACCCGTTCCACGGGGAGCGGGACCTGAGGCGCCAGCTCGTGCGCTTCGTCGGCGAGGCGCCGGCCCGGATTGCGGAGGACCCGCTGCGCATGCTGCGGGCGGTGCGGTTCTGCGCGCAGCTGGGTTTTGAGCTCGATCCCGGGGCGGCGGCGGCCATCGCCCAGGCCGCGGGCGAGCTAAGCCGCATCTCGTGGGAGCGCATCCGCGATGAGCTGGACGGGATCATGCTCTCAGCTCACCCGCGGGAGGGGCTGCGGCTGATGATCGAGCTGAGCCTGGCGCGACAGGCGCTGCCGGAACTGCTGGCCCTGCATCTACCTGAACCCGGCCGCCATCACATGAAGGATGTGCTGGACCACACCCTGGACGCGGTGCAATTCATCGCGGCCGAGAAGGCGCTGCGCTATGCCGCCTTACTGCACGATATCGCCAAACCGGAGACCTATAGCCACGACGAGACCGGGGTCCACTTCTACCGGCATGAGAAGATCGGCAGCGAGGGAGCGCGCGCCATTCTGACCCGGCTGCGCCAGCCGGCCGCCTTCATCGAGCAGGTGGCGAAGCTGGTGAGCGAGCACCTGCGCATCCCCTACTACAGCTCGGAGTGGGGCCAGTCCGCGGTGCGGCGGCTGATGTTCGAGCTGGGGGATCAGTTGGAGGACGCCATCGCGCTGGCGGAGGCGGATGTGCGGGCGAGCGATCCCGCGGACTACCCGGAGTTCCAGATGCGGCTTCAGGAGTTGCGGGCGCGCACCCAGGAGGTGGGCGGGGCGGCCGAGCTGGCGCGCATGAAGCCGCTGCTGAATGGGCGGGAGGTGATGGCCCTGCTGGGGATCGAGCCCGGTCCCAGGGTGGGCGAGGTGCTGCAGTTCCTGCTGGATCAGCAAGTCGAGGGCAAGATCAGGACGCGGGCGGAGGCGGAGGAGGCGGTGAGGGGGAGGTTTGAGGGGAAGGGCTAGCCGCAGATGAACCCGCCACACGGCCGGCGGGCAAGCGCGGATGAGCGCAGATAGGGCGGGCATGGGCATGCCCGCCCTACACGCGGGGAGGAGGGCGCCGGGTTTGGTGCAGTCGAAGGGGGAGGCATATCCTCCCCCTTCGATTCTTCCCCCTCCTCGTAACAGCCAACGGCCGGCAGGCATAGGGCCCTGCGAGAGGGTTCCTCCTGGGTCAGGAGGGATGCGGCTACTTCGCGGCCAGGGTTATCCCCAAGTAGTACGGCCAGATGATGAGCGCGAGGACGCCTTTCCAGAAGAACGGCAGATGAACGTACCCGATGGTGAACAGCCAGCCGATGGCCCAGATCGGACCTGACACGGAAGCGCTGCTTCCGTGGCCTCCACCGCCCTTGCTTTCCGCCATTTTGACGTCTCCTCTACGTCTTAGTGTCAGTTCAGCGCTTGAAGCGCCGGTTCAGGGCCAGTACGAACATCGCGATCAGTGACGCTCCAATGATCCCCTCAGCCACTGACAAGTACTGCCCTGCGAGGTGCACAGGCCGGAATGGCTTGTCTGATCGGAGCAGCAGGCACATCGTCGAGTGCAGCAGGCCCTGCCAGAAACAAGGGACAGGCTGCGGCGTGCCCGCAGACGGGTTGGCCTGGAGGGCAAGAGGCGGAATGAAGACGAAGGCCGCTCCAAAGACGCCGAGTACGCCGCCAATCCAGGCCAGCGGCAGCAGGTAGTCCTCCCCGTACCCGCTGATCCAACGATAGAGCGCGAGGAAGGACAGGTTGCGCTTGAGGAAGCGGAGGAGGCCGTTCTTCGGCGCGTGGGAGAGCCGCCGCATGTGCATCTCACCGAAATGGAAATCGCCCGCGGTGATGGGATCGCGCTGCTCCTCGTAGTTGTGCTTCAACTGCCGGTAGAGCTTGCCGATCAGGGCGTAGTCTTTCTCCTGGCCCTTCTCCTCTGGCCCCAGTTCATCCCAGAGTGCAAAGCGACCGCGCGGCTTGAGGCGCGCCGGCCACCTGGCGCACACCCACGCCATGGGCCGGCTCAGCCGGCCTCCTCGCGCCATCAGGCGCTGCCACCTTGGACCCCACAATGGCCGGCTCGCCCACTCCACATCAGTGAAATCCACGCGCCGCACATCGGCCCCGAGGAATCTGGCGCAGCCGAGGAAGACGTGCTGGAAGACGGCTACCTCCGGCTGATGGAAGCTGGCCCCCTTGAGATCGGCCTCCGCTTTGCGAGAGAAGACCCACTGGTCCTCATATCCCTCGAAGCTCGCCTGGCCCGCGAACGTGGAGCCCCGGAAGGCCGCCTGGCCCTGGAAGGTTGTTCCCACGAACCTCGCCTCGCGCTGGAATCTCGTCCCGCCGAAGTTCGCGTCGCCTTGGAATCTCGCCAGAAAGAAGCCCGCGTCGCCCTGGAATCTCGTCCCGCCGAAGTTCGCGTCGCCTTGGAATCTCGCGTGGTGGAAGAACGCGCGGCCCTCGAACCTCGCTCCAAAGAGGCTCGCGCCGCCCTGGAACCTGGCGGACGAAAACCCGGCCGCGCCCTGGAAGGTCGTCCCTCCGAAGTCCGCGCCGCCCTGGAACGTCGTCCGCCAGAAGATCGCGTTGCCGCTGAACGTCGCGAGCCAGAACGTCGCCGCGGCCTGGAACGTGGCTCCCTCGAAGGTCGCGGCGCGGTGGTACAGCATCTCGTCGAGGAACGCCTCGCCCCCGAACGTGGCTCCCTCGGAGCTCGCGCCGCCGTGGAACGTGGCTTCCTCGAAGCTCGCGCTGCCCTGGAACGTGGCTGCCTCGAAGCTCACGCTGCCCTGGAACATCGCGCGGTCGAGCCAGACCGGCCCCTCGAAGGTGTGACGGCTGAAACCTAGCCCATCCGGGAAAACAAACCCGGTGAAGTCGTAGTGCTTGCGGGCCAGCATGGCTTCGATCTCGCGCTCAAAGGCCATCGCGTTCTTGTCGGGCTTCTCTGAGTGGCAGATGCACCGGCCCTGGTCGTCATACGTCTCTCGCCCGCACAGGCTGCCGTCGTGCATCGGCTGGATGCACTTGCCGCCAGCTTCCTGGGTTCGAGGCGCGGCCATAGCTCTCTTCCCCTCTTCCGCTGCTCTCGGGAAGGCATTCGGTGAGTCGCCGCCAGGCCCCTACCTCCGCGCGGCCTGGGTGCCGTGCTTGTGGCGGGGCGGCAACGGTCCGCCACACGGCCGACGGCCAGCGGCGGGCATGCAGAGACATGCCCGCCCTACAGAACCCCAACGAGCAAGCGCAACCTGGAGAAAGGGGTCAGATCCTGATGGTTGCTAGCGGCAAACATGCGTGCTATACTGCGGCCGTCTCGGATAAGGCAGGATGCGGTGCCATGAACTTCGCTGAGTTCCTGGATCAGATCGTGGCCGGCTCGCAGTATCGCGGGCAGATGGTGCACGTGCAGGAGATCCCGCCGCGGCCGGCGCGGTATGGGGCGCTGATGACGCCGCTGCCGGAGGCGCTGCGGCAGGCGCTGGCGCAGCTCGGCATCAGCCAGCTCTACTCGCACCAGGCGGAAGCGGTCGAGAACATCCGACACGGGAAGCATACCGCTATCGTCACCTCCACCGCGAGCGGGAAGACCCTGTGCTACAACCTCCCGGTGCTGGAAGCGCTGCTGCGCGATCCGCAGGCGAAGGCGCTTTACCTCTTCCCCACCAAGGCGCTGGCTCAGGACCAAGTGCGGGGGCTGCGGAGGCTGGCCGACGCCCACCCGGACCTCGATGGCCTGGTGCGGTGCGGCACCTATGATGGCGACACCCCGGCCGCCACCCGTCGCAAGCTGCGCTACGAAGCCAATGTCATCATGTCGAACCCCGATATGCTGCACCAGGGAATCTTGCCCTACCACAGCCGCTGGGGGAGCTTCTTCTCCGATCTCAAGTACGTGGTGGTGGACGAGATTCATACCTACCGCGGCGTGTTCGGCTCCAATGTCGCGAATGTGCTGCGCCGGCTGAACCGCATCTGCCGCCACTATGGATCCGAGCCCACCTATGTGCTGTGCTCGGCCACCATCGCGAATCCCAAGGAGCTGGCGGAGCGGCTGATCGGCCTGCCGGTGGAGCTGGTGGAGGACGATGGCTCGCCGAAGGGGCCCAAGCGATTCGCGCTGTGGAACCCGCCTTACCTGGACAGCGCGAAGATGGAGCGGCGCTCGAGCAATGAGGAGGCGCACGACCTGCTGGTCTCGCTGCTGCGGCAAGGAGTGCAGACCATCGCCTTCGCCCGCACCCGCATCGTGGCGGAGCTGCTCTATCGCTACACCGCGGAATCGCTGGAGAAGTTCAACCCTCTGCTCGCCGACGCGGTGCGGCCCTATCGCGCCGGCTATCTGCCGGAGGAGCGCAGGGAGATCGAGCGGCGGCTGTTCTCCGGGGAGCTGCTGGGAGTGACCAGCACCAATGCGCTGGAGCTGGGGATTGATGTCGGCAGCCTGGAGGCCTCGCTGATCGTGAGCTACCCCGGCACCATCGCCTCCTTGTGGCAGCAGGCGGGGCGAGCGGGCCGCGGCACCGATGAGGCCCTGGTGGTGCTGGTCGCGTACAATGATCCGCTGGATCAGTACCTGATGCAGAGGCCGGACTTCATCTTCGGCCGCTCGCCGGAGCACGCGGTGATTGACCCCGAGAACCCCTACATCCTGGCCGGGCACCTCAGGTGCGCGGCCTTCGAGCTGCCCCTGCGGGAGCAGGAGGGCGCGCTCTTCGGGGAGCACACCGTGCCGGTGGCCGAGATTCTGGAGGACGTAGGCCAGGTGACGGAGATAGACCGGGCCTGGTATTGGGCGAGCACCGACTACCCCTCGGCCCAGATCAGCCTGCGGTGCGCCTCCGATGGCACCTATACCATCATGGACATCTCCAACCGCAACCAGGTGATCGGCACCGTGGACGCGATCAGCGCGCCGGAGACGGTCTACCCGGGCGGCGTCTACCTGCATGACGGCGATACCTATCTGGTGCGGCGGCTCGATATCGAGGGCCGGGCCGCCTATGTGGAGCGGCAGGAGGTGGACTACTACACCCAGGCGATCCTGGACTCGAGCATCCGGGCCGGCGAGGTGCGCGCGGAGAAGGAGTGGAAGAAGGGACGGCTGCGCTTCGGCGAGGCCACGGTGAGCTGGCGCACCACGGCCTTCAAGAAGATCAAGTTCTATAGCCAGGAGAGCATTGGTTGGTCGGCGCTGGACCTGCCGGCCCAGCATCTGGAGACCGCGGCCTGCTGGTTCACCCCACCGCAGGAGGCGCTGGAGCTGGTCGCCGGGCATGGGCTGAAGCCGATCGAGGGGCTGGTGGGGATTCGGAATGTGGCGGTGAACATGCTGCCTCTGCTGGCGATGTGCGACCGGCTGGATGTGGGAGGGATCGTGGATTCGAGCAACACCGGTAGCCCTACTGTTTTCCTCTATGATCGCTATCCCGGTGGCATGGGGTTCGCGGAGAAGGGATACGAGCTGTTCGCGGAGCTGATGGAGCATTGCCTGGCCACGATCGAGAGCTGCCCGTGCGAGGGGGGCTGTCCCTCCTGCGTCGGGCTGCCGGTGACCCGGCCCCCACAGCAGATGGACCCCGATCTGGGGCATGGGTATCCGATCCCGGATAAGGAGGCGGCGCTGGTGCTGCTGCACCATCTGCTGGAACGGGAACCGTATCAGCCCCGCCGGCGGCGCCGCCCCCGCAAGGCCGCGCCCGTAGTGGAAGCCCCGCGGGCCGCGGCGGAAGCGCCGGCCGCGGTCTCGGTGGCCGAGCAAGTGGCGCGTCGGCTGCGGGAGGGAAGAAGGCCGCGGTTGGGGCTGTGAAGGGGGCAAGAGACACTCTTCTGCCCTACGGACCGCGGAACTGCCCCACCCTTGCAGACCGCGCAAGGGTGGGCTACTGTCTCTGCCTTGACGCTGCTGGCCTGCGAGGATAAACTGAGGCCACCGAGGCAAGGATGCTCTCTGAGGCCCTGAAGGAACGGCTTTCGTCTCTTCGCCGGGGGCAGACGCAGCCCAGCCGGGCGCGGGCGCGCCCGGCGCGCACCACGCAGTTGGCGGACTGCTTTCCCGAGGGCGCGGCCCGCAGCACCCGCTACGGCGAAGTGTTCGTGTGTGAGCTGGCGCTGCGCGAGGCCTACTCCGACGCGGCCCGGCTCACCGACGCCTATCTCGCCGCCTTCGAGGAGGGCCATCGGCGGCCGGACAAGAGCGGGGCGGGCTCCTACCTAGAACTGCTGCGGGCGGCGAGCCCGGCGGGCACGGTGCTGATTGACACCGAGACTGCGGGCCTGCACGGCCGGCCCCTTTTCCTGATCGGCCTGGTGCGGTGGCAGGGCGAGGAGCTGGTGCTGACCCAGTACTTCGCCCAGGACTACTCCCGGGAGCCGGCGGTGCTGGGGCAGTTGGCGGAGCTGCTTCCCGGGATCGAGCTGCTAGTCTCGTTCAATGGAAAGGCCTTCGACTGGCCCCTGGTGAGGGATCGCATGACCTACCACCGGCTGCGCTGCCGGCCGGCCTTCGCCCATCTCGACCTGCTGCACCCCTCCCGCAGGCGGTGGCGGGCGCAGTTGCCCAACTGCAAGCTCCCCACCCTCGAGCAGTATCTCTGCGGGCGGTGGCGGAGCGGGGACATCCCGTCTCACGAGATCCCGCAGCGCTATCACGACTTCGTGCGGGAACAGGACGCGCGTCTGATCGCGCCGGTGTTCCACCACAATCGCCTGGACCTGATCACCATGGTGGAACTGCTGGTCGCCCTGTCGGAGGGCAAGCAGCCCACCCACAACCCCGCGTTGACCGGATGGAGATAGCCTATGTCCGAACGTGATTCCCGACCACAACCATCGGCAAACCAAAGGCCGATCACCTACTACGATGTGCTGGACCTGGACCGCGACGCCACCCCCGAGGAGATCAAGGCCGCCTACTACGAACTGGCCAGGCAGTATCACCCGGATGTCGCCTCCGAGGATCCGGAGGTGGCGCAGAAGTTCGCGCTGATCAGCGCCGCCTATCGGGTGCTGAGCGATCAGCAGCGGCGCTATCAGTACGACCGCAGCCTCCCAAAGAAGAGCTATCCCCTGCGCCATCCCACGCCGCAGAAGATCTGGCGGGAGGCCACCGAGGTGGTCTTGATCCGCTCGGATCGGTTCGGGCCTCTCAACCAGGCGATGCAGGCGGTCGTGCCTATCACCCTGGACGGCGACCTGCTGGTGCTGACTATCCCTGGAAGCGAGCGCCATCTAGCCGGCCACCTGGAGACGGCGGCCAATCGTAACTCCATCTGGAACGCGCTGGAGCTGGTCTACGGGCAGAGAATCACGTTCCGGATGATTGATGGGGTGACCGAGGAGGATTGGCAGGCGCTCAAGCAAGCGGAGGCGAGAGCGAGGGGTAGAGCGACTGCCGCCGGGGCCGAGCAGGCCACCCCGGGCTCCTCGGTTCGCGCGGCGCCCGGCGAGGGTTCCTGGGATGAGCTGATCCAGCGCATGCACCGCCAGTATCAGCAGCTCGCAAGGCGCCAGTACCCCCAGTCCAAGGCGCGCTATCTGCGGGAGGCCTTGGGATGGATCGCGCGCACCGACGAGGAGCTGCGCTACGCCTCCGAGGGGAACGAGGATGCCCACGATCGTCTCCTGGCGCGCGCCATCGAGCGCCTGGCGGCTATCGTGGAGCTGTCCCCGGTGCTGATAGCGCTGGAGCTGGAGGCGCTGAAACGGGCGGGCGAGGTGTAGCCGCGGTGGGCGGGGGGCGCTTGCTCGCCCTGCTGGCCGAGAGGCCGCGGCTGATCGTCAGCCTACCGGCCAACTCGCCCGACCTGGCGCGAGCGGCTGCGGAAGGGGGCGCGGACGCGCTGAAGGTCCATCTCCACGTGCGGCACGAGGCCTCCGGCACCCAGTTCGGCGACTTGCGGCAAGAGCGCGCCGCGCTGGAGCAGATCCTCTCACTGGGGCTTCCCACCGGCGTCGTACCCGGAGCCGGCGATCAGCTCCCAACCCCTGAGGAGATGCGCGAGCTGGCGGCAATGGGGATGGACTTCTTCGACCTCTACGCCCACGACATGCCGGCGTGGCTGGTGGGGTTCGAGGGTATGACGCGGGCGATCGCGGTAGACGAGCGGTGGGATGGGGAGAGCCTGTCGCACTACGCCGCCCTCGGCTTCGAGCTGATCGAGGCCGCGGTGGTGCCGCACGAGGGCTATGGCAAGCCGCTTTCCGTCTCCGACCTGGCCGCCTATCGTCGCCTGCGCCAGGCCACCAACCTGCCGATCATCCTGCCCACCCAGCGCGCGATCCGGGCCGAAGAAGTGCCTCTGCTAGTCGGCCCCATCGGCCTCAATGCCATCATGATCGGCGTGATCGTGATGGGGCGGGAGCCGGAGAGCGTGCGGGCGGCGACGAAGCAGTTCGCAGCGGCGCTGGGCGCGGGTTGAACGGCCGCTGGTCAGCGAACCGGGGACGGGAGGAGTGGGCAGATAACGGCGGCTCTGCGATATGCCTACGCGATCGCTCTCGCTGTCTCCCTCCTGCGCTCCAACACTGGGCTCGGCTGACACAAGTTACACGGAGCACTAGTCTGGTGGTTGGCTTGGCACCACCCCGCGTGTGCTGGGGGACGAACGATGATACCGCACGACTGGGCCTTTGAGTCCTGGGGCTGGGTAGCCCTTGTGATGCGCGGCGGCGACGGTGAACGCTGGTGGCACAGCAATGCGAAGGTAGCGATCCAGAACGCTGTGCTCCAGCATGTGGTTCGGCCAGCAGTATCGCCGAGGCGCTGGTTTTTCAGGCGCGAAGCGCTGGAGCGCGATGTTGCACCTACGGACCTCTCCGGATCGCTGGGCCTATACGTGAAGCTCGACCCCCAGGTGGGGGATCCGGCAGAGGAACTCCGGCCGGTGCTTGGCGCGCTGGACAACGCAGGCCACAGAGTCCGAACAGTGCGGTTCTGGGACAGATGCTTCGGCCCTGGGTACGGTGGGCCTCTCGGTCATGCCGCGCTACGAGAGTTCTGCTGCGATGCCACAGAGGCTTTCCTCAGCCGTCTAGAGCCTCGGGATGTTGCTCCGATCCTGGAGGACTGGCGCAAAGAGGGAAACGCTTGCGACTGGGGTCTACGGCATTGGTTCTACTGGATCACGGCGGTCGGTGACCACGATCTGCTCCGTTCGCTCACCGAGCTGATCAGCCGCGTGGAAACCGTCTGTCACTGGCTCGAGACGCATCGCACATGGGTCGAACGAGAGCATAGCCAGTGGGACCGGAACCGTGACTGCCGGATCACGATGTTCACCAAGGCTGTCAATGTCCTTAACAGCGTTCGCATCGGGCTAGGGCACGTTCGATTGGACATCGACAGGATGAACCACTTGGAGCTTCCCGCGGCCGGGCGCCTCGGCAGCGGCGATCTGCAGGAGTACCGTAGCTTTCTCGTGCTGGGCCTCGTCAACTTCATGCAGTGCGCGGTCGAGAGCTCCTTTCGGACATTCTTGCGCTCGGTTGACCCCGGCGCTTGCTCCGATGGCACCGACCCATCGTTCAAGAACATATACACTTGTCTCCTGAGCCAGCTCGGGTTGGCAGGGAAATGGGAGCCCTTACTCGAGCTCTGGCGCGAGCTGCGGAACACGGTCCACAATAACGGTATCTACCTGCCTGCGCCAAGGAAGGGACAGCAGCAGGACACAGTCGTGGAGTTCGAAGGGTGCCCGTACAGATTCGAGGTTGGGAGGCGGCCGGAGTTCCTCGGCTGGGAGCTGTTGCTTCACTTGACGAGGAGAACCGGAGAGATGATGCTGGATGTAGTGAAGTCCCAGGACGTGGCTGCGAAGAGCATCATCGAAGATCCGTCACCTCAGTGACACAGAAGGACCCCTATGGGCCGATTGACATCATCCGTCGTCGCGCCCGGGGCAGCGGTCGAGCTAGCCATTCTCACCCCACCCTCGTGCCGGGCCGCGGGGTGTGACCGTTTTCCCTGGATCGGCCGACTACAGCGGGGCATGCCCCCTTTCTTCTGGCTGTTAGGGGCGGCTGCCGCGCGCTGCCTTGCTGTCATCCTGAGCGACTCGTCCTGCGAAGCCTTGGCGAAGCAGGAAGCGAAGGATCTGTTCAAGTCGCCAGAGGCGACTGAAGAGGCAAGCGTCCGCTTGCCCGCCTCCGGAGGGCTGCTGCGGACGCTCGTCAACCGGAACGGATTCTTCGCCCGCCTCCGGCGGGCTCTGAATGACAACACGGGGAAAGCCAGAAACCTGGGGTCACAGCCGTACCGCGCCGCATCACGCCGTCAGCAGGACCGGAACGGCGGGATTTTTCCCCTTCCTGCTTCGCCAAGGCTTCGCAGGACAGGTCGCTGCGCTCAGGGTCGGAATGACAGCAGCGGCCGTCGCAGTCCTTGCGGCCACACCCGCGGCCAAGACCACCGCCTTAAGGTGATCTGGTCAGGGATTGGACGCAGGGGGCCTTGTAGGGCGGCCATGCCGACGCCTGCTTGCAGGCAGAGGCATAGCCGCCGTTGGTCGGGTTGCCGGATGCGGCGGCGATGCGCCTGCTCCACTTGGTTCCGCAGTCGCATGGCCGCCCTACAGCCCGATGCAGCCAAAGTGTCCCAGGTTGTCCTCCGAATAATGGTGCTCCTACACCCGCGGCGACTGCGGTTGACACTCCCTCGCTCTTGCTCTATCCTCCCTCTACCTCTCGGCACCACCCGGACCGGCGCGCATGGACCTGCTGAAACTCCTGCTCCGGCTGCTGCGGCCTCAGCGACGGCGGATCGGCCTGCTGCTGGCGGTGATCTTGGCCGCGAGCCTGATCGAGGTGGTGCTCTGGCCCCTGGTGTTCGGGGCCTTCATCAAGATCCTCCAGCTCGCCAAGGGCGATTTCCCGGTCAAGTATGGGTTTCTCAGGGCGATGGTGGAGCAGGCCAACCGTCTTCTGCCCCATACCGATGAAGAGCGGCGAACCGCCCTGCTCTGGATTGCTGCCGCCACCGTCCTCACCGCTCTTCTCCGCGCGGTGTTCACCTATGCCCGCGATTACCTGGGGCAGTATGTGGGCGGGCGGGCCCTGATTGACCTGCGCCTGCAGCTCTTCACCCGCCTGCAGCATCTCTCCCTGGCCTTCCACGAGTCCCAGCGAGTGGGCGATCTCATGTCCCGGCTGACCACGGATGTCGCTTTGGTGCAGCAGTTGGCGACCGCGGACATGACCAACTACCTGGCGGCGCCGCCCGTGGTGGTGTTGGGAATGGTGGGCATGTTCCTGCTGAACTGGCGGTTGAGCCTGTTCGTGGTGGTGTTCGCCCCCCTGACCGCCTACGTCGTGTCCCGCAGCGCCCGCCGGATTGGCCGGCTGACCCGCCGCCAGCAAGAGCGGATCGGGGACCTGAACGCGCGGCTGCACGAGCGCCTCGCCTCCATCCGCATCATCCAGTCCTTCGTGCGGGAGAGCTATGAGGTCGAGCAGTTCCGCCGCCTGAACGAGAGCACGTTCGAGGCGCTGATGCGGGTGGCCAGGCTGGGCGCGCTGGCGCCCCAGTCGGTGCAGTTCCTCTCCACCGCGGCGCTGGTGATCGCAGCCACTTACGCCGGCTTCCTGGTGATCGGCAAGCAGCTCGACCTGGCGGTGCTGGCGGTGTACTTCGTGCTGACCCAGCGCGTGGGGATCTACTTCGTCAAGTTCGGCTCCCTGCAGTTGCGGGTGAACCAGTCGCTGGCGGCGCTGCAGCGGATCGGGGAGGTGCTGTCGCAAGAGCCGGAGGTGCGGGAGCGACCGGATGCTCCTCCCCTGCCGCCGGTCCAGGGGAGGGTGGCCTTCCGCGGGGTCACTTTCCACTACGCGGGCGGGGAGACGGTGCTGAAGGAGGTTGATCTGGAGGTGGCGCCGGGGGAGGTGGTGGCCCTGGTGGGTCCCTCGGGCGCGGGCAAGACCAGCCTGGCCAACCTGATCATGCGCTTCTACGACCCGGCGGAGGGGCGGGTGGAGGTGGACGGCCACGACGTGCGGGAGGTGACGCTGCATTCGCTGAGGTCGCAGATCGGGCTGGTGCCCCAGGAGACCATTCTTTTCGGCGGCAGCCTGAGGGAGAACATCCTCTACGGGCGCGTCGATGCCAGCGAGCAAGAGGTGATGGCCGCGGCGGAGACGGCCAATGCCCACGGCTTCATCACCGCTCTGCCCCAGGGCTATGACACCGAGGTCGGCGAACGCGGCGTGAAGCTCTCTGGTGGCCAGCGCCAGCGCATCGCCATCGCCCGGGCGGTGCTGAAGGACCCGCGCATCCTGATCCTGGACGAGGCCACCAGCTCGCTTGATGCGGAGTCGGAGGCCCTGGTGCAGGAGGCGCTGGAGCGGCTGATGCGGGGCCGCACCACCCTGGTGATCGCGCACCGACTCTCCACCATTCGCCGAGCGGACCGCATACTGGTGCTGTCGGAGGGGCGGATCGTGGAGGTGGGCACACACGAGGAGCTGATGGCACGCGATGGCCGTTACGCTCGCCTCTACCGATCCTCCGAGCTGCCCGGGATCACCCCGGCCTGAGTCTGGAGCGGTCCGCATGAGGGAGAGCCGGCAGGAGTTCGGTGAGCAGCCAGACGTATCTGTGATCATCATCAACTGGAACACCCGCGACTATCTGGCGCGCTGCCTGGACTCGCTGGCGCAGGGCGGCCTGGAGGGGGTGAGCGCGGAGGTCTGGGTGGTGGACAACGCCTCCAGCGACGGCAGCGCGGAGCTGGTGGGGGCGCGCTATCCCTGGGCCAGGCTGCAGGCGAATGAGCGCAATCTCGGTTTCGCCGCGGCCAACAACGCGGTGATGAGGCAGGCCGCGGGCCGGCTGTTCCTTCTCCTCAATGCGGATATGGTAGTGCCGGCGGGCGTGATCCGGGAGCTGTCATCCCGGATGCAGGCGCGGCCGGAGGTGGGGATCGCGGCCTGCCGGCAGGTGGATGGGGGCGGGGGCGAGCTCGAATCCTACATGTTCGAATACATGGGGGGCCGGGTGCCGGGGGCGGTCCCGGTGCCTGCTCGACCCGCGGGCGAGGCGCGGGAAGTGGAAGTGGCCTGGGTGTGGGGATCGGGGATAATGGTGCGCCGGGAAGTATTCGAGCAGACCGGCGGGTTCGACGAGAGCTTCTTCCTGTATTACGAGGACCTGGACTGGTGCTGGCGGGTCAGGCGGGCGGGATGGAAGGTCCTGTGCTATCCCGACCTTCAAGTCACGCACTTCGTGCGGCGGAGCACCTCCCGGGTCTCTCCCCGGGTCACTGCCGGCCGGCTAGTGGCAGGGGAACTGGCGCTGATGGAGCGCCACCTGCCGCGGCGGCGGCTGCGTCGCTTTCTGCTGGGGCGGTTTCTCTACTCTCTGCGCGGGGTCGCCTTCTACCGGGTGATGCTGGCGCTGGCGCCGTGCGAGCGCTATCTGACGAAGTACCACCGGTACCTGGCGAATGTCGTCTACATCGGCTCCCGGCATCGGCTGGTGCGGGAGCTGGCGCGGAGGTGGGCGTTGGTGGTGGGGAGAAGCAGCGCAGCCGGTTGAGCAAAGGCGGCGGCGATGCTTGTCCGCCTGCGGCGGACAAGCATCGCCGCCCTACGGGCGGCGCGCCGTGCGCCGCTCTTTCACCTGGGACATAAAGGAGGCGATCTTGGCGTCCCGGCTGGCGTCCACGAATCCATCGTAATCGAGGTTCAGGAAGGGGATGTTGTCGTGGTCCCGGCGGAAGGCCTGGGAGAGCATGGTCACGGTCATGCCGGGCATGCAGTTGAAGGGCGCGACGCTGACGATGCCGTCGAGCTGGCGCTTGGCGAAGTCGGCCGCCTTGCCCATCGAGCAGATCGCCTCTCCCCCGAAGGACGGGTGCACGTAGCGCGACCCCTCCGCCACCAGCTCGGCAGGGCCGATGTCGTCGAAGTCCCGCAGGAAAGGCAGGGTGGCCGAGAACAGGTGGTGCTCGTCTCTCACCGCCACCCCGGTGAGCAGCGCGCCGTTGAGCGCGGCGAGCAGGTCCTGGCGCGCGCGGGTATCCTGCCAGC
The DNA here is from genome assembly GCA_963716175.1 of uncultured Armatimonadota bacterium. Lineage (GTDB taxonomy): Bacteria > Armatimonadota > Hebobacteria > Hebobacterales > Hebobacteraceae > MFD04408-11. Next base: position 1,406,254 of record OY970296.1, read on the forward strand.
GGTCGGAGGCGAGCAGGGCGCTGATGCGGTTGCAGTAGCCGAAGAACTCCGTGGGCGGCGCCAACCACACCTCCGCGCCCGCCCGCTCCAGCTTGCGGATGATGTTCTGGTTCGAGCCGTCGTGGATGCGCACGAAGAACTCACCCACCAGCCCGATCACGGGCCGGCGCTCTCCTCCATTCCGGCCGGCAAGGGCGGCGAACTCGCGCTGGGCGCGGCGCAGCAGATGCTCCAGCGCCTCGGTGTGCTGGCCGACTAGCAGTCGCCAGCGGCCGCGCGGCGAGGCGATGAGCTGGCGCTGAGCCGCCATCAGGTCGCATACCTGACGCAGATAGCGGGCGAAGATGCGGTCGCTCTGCCCGGGCCTGCCCTGAGCGGAGCCGAAGGGGTAGGCCTCATAGGGGCGGGTGTGCAGGCGCATCTTGTCGAGCATGTCGTGGGCGAGGAGGCCGCCCCAGGCCGCGAGCAGGAAGCTGATACCCAGGCCGCCGTGGGCGCTGCGGTTGCCCAGGGCGACCATCGCCACCTCACCCAGGCCCAGCTTGTCCAGGATGCGCCGCTGCATCATGCAGTACATGCCGAAACGGCATGGGCCCTCCGACTGGCCCTGGAAGAAGGCCTCCCGGCTGGGATCGAAGTCGGGCGCCTGCGCTCGCGCGAGCAGGTCCTGGGTGGTGATGAGCATGGGCAGGCAGACATCCTCGGAGATGGCGCGGCGGGCGAGGTTGAGCCCAGGGTCCTGGGAGCGGGGCAGCGGGGCCGCGTTCACGCCCCAGGCGCGCAGGGCCGCGGCGAGCACATCGGCCGCCCCGGAGGCCGTGGGAATCCAGAGGCGCCTATCACCGAGCGCCAGCAGGGGCGTGTCGCCGGTGGTGAACGCCGCCCTGGGCCCGGCGCCGTCGCCGCTGGCGGCGGTATCGGCGAAGGCCTCCATGCGGGTGATCACCCCGGCGTCCGCGGTGTGCTCATCAATCTGCATCACATAGCACGGCTCCCCGATCTCGTCTTTGAAGAAGGGGTTGGCGAAGGAGTCGGGCCCACAGGCGAAGTAGGTGAGCACTACCGCGCGCAGGCGCGAGTCGCGGGAGATGAGGCGGGCGGCGACCAGCTTCTTCTGGATTTGCCGCGAGTAGGCGTTGGCCCAGGCATCGGAGACGTCCTCGCGGTCGAGCGGCAGGAAGTCGAACGGTATCGCCAGGATGCCCAGGTCCTGGATCTTCTTGCCGATGTCCATGTTCACGGCAGGATCGTAGGTGGTGTAGGGGCGGCCCACCACCACGAAGGCGTGCTGGCCCGGGCGCAGGCTCTCCATCACCTCCTGTCCTCTCGCCTCCACCTGGCGGCGGAAGGTGCGGAGGGCTTCCAGGCCCGCGTCAATCGCCCGCTCTATCTGGGCAGGCCGCTTGCCGAGCTGGCGGCCGATCTCCCGAAAGACGCGGCGCAGGTGGCGCTCGCCCCGCTTGAAGAAGAGCCGGGGCCGCAGCAGCACCACCGGCTTCCGTGTCCCCCCTAGCTTCAGCGAAGGGGGATCCTCCAACCGCAGGGCGGCCGCGATCACCTCGGGCGCGGACATGACATAGGGGCAGGTATGGCTCTGGCGGAAGTGCGCATTGGGCTGCTCGGCATCGCAGACGCCGGGCAGGAAGAGATAATCAACCCCTCGCTCCACCAGTTGGGCGACGTGGCCGTGTGCCACCTTGAGTGGGTAGCAGGGCTCGCCCGCCACCGAGTTGATGCCCTTGGTGATGATCTGCTTGTTGGTGGGGTCGGAGGGGATCACGCGCAGGCCCAGGCCCTGAAAGAAGGCGCGGTAGAGCGGGTAATACTCGGCGAACATCAGCCCGCGCGGGATGCCGACGGTGGGCGCGCCCTCCGGCGCGGGCGCGTCCGTTCCCTCCATCAGCATCTGCTCCCGCTCGGCGAAGAGGTCGGGCAGTCCTTCCCCCAGGCCCCGCTTGTGGGCCCCGCTGTAATGCTCGCAGCGGTCGTTGTAGAAGTACTTGGGCCCGCCGTCCACCTGGAAGACATTGACGTCGCAGCGATTGGGGCAGCGCTGGCACTCGAAGGATGAGACCTGGTACTGGCCGGCGGCGATCTGGGCGAAGCCGCGAAACCTGGGCTTTGCGGGGCGCTGGCGATAGGCGATGACGGCCGCCCCCACGGCGCCGGTGAGATGGGGATAGGGAGGCACGATGATGGGCCGGCCCAGGATGGTCTCGAAGGCCGCCACCATGCCCTGGTTGAAGGCCACCGCCCCCTGAAAGGCGACTTTCTGTCCCACCTCGCGGCTGGCCACGTTCTTGTGCAGGTAGTTCTTGGCGCTGGCGAGACAGAGCCCCGCGCACAGGTCCTCGATGGGAACGTTGTTCTGCTGGTAGTAGACGGAGGCGGACTCGGAGAAGACGGTGCAGGTCCAGTCCAGATCCGGGGGGCGGGTGGCCCTCAGCGCGGTGGGGCCGAACTCCGTGATGTCCAGGCTGAGGCGGGCGGCCTGCTTCTCCAGGAAGGCGCCGGTGCCAGCGGCGCAGGCCTTGTTCATCTCGAAGTCCACGATGACATCGCCCTCGAGGCGGATGTACTTGGAGTCCTGCCCTCCGATCTCGAAGATGGACTCGATTCCCGGGACGAAGGCCCGCGCTCCCTGGGCCTGAGTGGTGATCTCGTTCTTGATCACATCCGCGCCCAGATAATCGCCGGTCAAGTAGCGGCCCGACCCGGTGGTGGCGGCGAAGATCCGGCCGATCTTGAGGCCCTTTTCCTCCACCTGGCGCTGAATCTGCCCCACGGTGTCTCGCACCGCGGCCAGGGGATCGCCATCGGTGCGGCGATAGTAGCTGGCCAGCATCCGCACCCGCCCCTCCACCTCGGTGATGAGCGCGGCCTTGGTGCTGACGGAGCCGATGTCCACCCCCAGCGCGGCCGCGGGGATCTCCCGCGGCAGATCGTCTGCGCTCTCCTCGGCGGCCAGCACGCGCGATCTGGAAATGACCAATGGGTCGGTTCCCAGATACTCAAGTGGCCGCTTGATCTGGGCCTCGAGCGCGGCCAGCGCTCGCGTCAGGTCCACCTCGGCTTGGGTTCGCAGCGCGGCGCCAATGGCCCCCAGGGTGAGGCTATGGCTGGGAACGATGATCTGCTCGGGGGAGAGGTCTAGCTCTTTCGCCAGGTACTTGCGCACCGCCGGGTTCAGCGACACCCCGCCGAGGAACAGCACCTGATCCACGAAGTCTTTGCCGCGGGCGATGGCGGAATGGTAATTGCGACAGATGGCCTGGTGGACGCCGGCGGCGATCCGCTCCCGCGGGGTGCCCTTCTGGTAGAGGTGCACGATATCGGATTCAGTGAACACCGCGCAGCGCCCGGACAGGGAGGCGGGGTTGTCGGTGTCATGCGCGACGCGGGCGAACTCCTCGATGGAGCCGAAGTTGAGGCGGCGGGCCATGTGATCGAGGAAGGAGCCGCTGCCGGCGGCGCACTTGCTGCTCAGGTTGGCGTCATCCAGCAGCAATCTCCCGGCCATCTCGTCCCACTGGAAGCGCAGGTACTTCTGGGTCTCGCGCCCATCTCGATGATGGTGCGGGCCCCGGGATAGAGGAGGTTGCAGGCGGCGGCGATGGCGTTGGGCTCATCCACCATCGCGGCTCCGGCCGTTCCTGCGGAGCCGGCCGTTGGCTCCACCCCGAGCAGCTCCGCCACCCGGGGCGCGCCGGTGCCGGTGAGGCCAAGGACGACCGCGCTCTCCCCGGCCTGCTGCACGCGCAGCATGAGCTCGCGCACCCGTTCCAGAGGCCTGCCCCGAACCGGGGCCAGGCCCAGGTCCTCGACCTCCTCGCCGCGGATCAGCACCGCCTTCACCGTATCGGCGCCGATGTCAATGCCCAGGCGCAGGGGCCAGGCGCGGGCCTCCGATGCTGGGTGATCGGTTTGGGTGGGCCGAGGAGGTGGGCTGGTCGGGCGCTTGGTCATCACCATTCTCAAGGCTAGTGAGATGCTGGAGTTGAGCCTGGGAGCAAGCCCCAGAAAGCAGGCCGGCAAATCATAGCCACCTGGCGCCAGGCTGTCAACACGCGTTTGTCATCGCCGACGCATGGGCGAGCAGAACCGCGCGGAGCCGCAGTTCTGTAGGGCGGGTATATCGTCCACCCGGGTGCAGCGGGTGGACGTATGCCCGCCGCGGGTACGCCCGCCCAACACGGAGAGCCGGGAGCAGGCCCTTCGACTCCGCTCAGGGTAGACTCCGATATGCCCGCCCTACAGGCCGGGCTCCCACAGAAACAGACGGCAGGCCTGCCCTACTTGAGCTTCACTACCACTGGCCGGCCGGTCTCGGCGGACTTGTTCGCGGCCAGCGTCACCTCCGTGGTCTTGAGGGCGTCGTAGTAGTCGGACCGGATGACGGAGCGATCGCGGGTGCGGATAGCGTGGATGAAGGCCTGATCTATGTTCATCCCGGCCGCAGGCAACTCGATCTTGGCGGCGCCTTCGGGCACGACTGTGAGCTCCTGTCCGAACTTCAGCACCATGTCCCGCAGCACCACCTCGAGGCCGCTGGAATACCCGCCCTGGGTGAGGGCGCAGCTGCATGCGAAGTAGCCGGTGGCTCCGTTCCTGAACTCCATCACGACGGCCTGGGCGTCCGGGATGGTCAGGTTCTCGACACCCCTGAGCACGCTGAGGGAGTAGTGCGCGCAGACCCGGGCCACCTCCCCCACCAGGTAGCGGATCATGTCCATCTGGTGGGTGGCCTGCTCGTGGAACATGCCGCCGGAGCGCTCCATCACCCGCCACCAGTGCTCGGGGCCGCCGGCGATGCCGCCGAAGCGGTGCCCGGCCACCAGGGCGACTGGCTTGCCGGCCAGGAACTGCCTGGCGGCGGCCGCGGCGGGCGTGTATCGCATCTGGTAGCCGACGCAGGAGATCACCTTGGCCTTCTTGATCGCCCTCCAGATCTCCTTGCCCTTCTCCATGGTCATGACGACGGGCTTCTCCACGAAGAGGTGGATCTTCTTCTGGGCGGCGATGATCTCGGCATCGGTGTGGGCATCGGGCGGCAGGCAGACGTAGAGCGCGTCCATCTGCTCCCGCTCCAGCATCTCGTGGTGGTCCTGATAGACGCGGCCGCCGAACTGCTGGCTGGCCGCCTCCGCCCGCGCCCTTTGGGTATCGCACTGAGCGACGAACTCGACCCCCGGTATCTCCTTGAGCTGCTTCATGTGGAGGCCGGTGGCGATGCCACCGGTCCCGACAAAGCCTACTCGCACCTGGTCAGCCATTTCGCTTCTCCTCCACGGGATTGGGTGCTGCCGCGAGTGACCGGGTTCGCCCCACCGCTCTCGCTTCCTCTTGGACCCAACCTTTTGTCCATAGGCCGCGACAAGTGTCGTCTCCGCGCGGCAAGTGGTCGCGCGACGGCACAGCCGGCAGGCCCGCGCTGTGCTATACAGTGAGGAGGATAGGCTAGAGGAAGGAGGCGACTATGTGTGCGGTTTGCGGTTGTCTGACCACAAAGCAGCCGGCTCCTGAGGACGGCACCTATAAGTGCCTGGAGTGCGACGATGCCGGCAAGACGCAGCGGGTGACGGTGAAGAAGGGTGACGCCATGCCCGGCTGCTCGGCTTGTGGGAAGACAGAAGGCCACTGGGTCAAGGTCTAGATGCCCTCTCATCCCTGACGCGCTCCCGCGGTTGGTTGCGGGAGCGCTTGCTTTCTCGTGGCAATCCGTGGGGCGAACTCGAAGGGGGAGGCACGTCCTCCCCCTTCGATTCTTCCCCCGCCTTTCTCAGGCCAAGGTTGCGCGGATGAACGCGAGGTCAGGCTCGGTGAGAGTGCGGCCGGCCCCCGAGACGTTGCACCTGGCCTGGCGCTCGTTGCGGAAGCCCGGGATGACGCAGGCCACCCGGGGGTGGGTGAGCACGTAGTTGGTCGCCAACGCGGCCAGGTCTTCGGCGGTGGAGCCGAAGCGGGCCTTGAGCTTCGCCAGCTTGGGCCTCAAGGCGGCGAGAGAGGCGGCCGAGAATTGGTCACTCCCCCGCCGGTGATCGCCGGACTCGAACTGGGGCGGGTTCTTCGGGTCGAACTTGTCCAGCAGTAGGCCTTGCCCCAGAGGGCCGAAGCAGACCGCGGCCAGGCCGTGCTTCTCCATCAGCCGCTGCACTCGCGACCCGGGCCGGAGGAAACTGTCGTCCAGCGCGTTGGCGTGGAACTGGAGGGCGGCGGGCTGCACCTTGGGCACTAACCTCTCGAAGTCCTCCTCCGAGTAGGCGGACTGGCCCTTGTAGCGCACCTTGCCCTGCTCCACCAGACGGTTCATGACCTCCACCGCGTCGTCGAGGTAACGGTCGCTGGGACCGAAGTCGGCGTGATGGAAGTAGTAGAGGTCTATGTGATCGCGTTTGAGGTTGATCAGTGACTGCTCGCACTGGTGACGGACATGGGCCGGCTCGAAGGCATGCTCCGCGGTGCCGGGGAACCAGCCCACCTTAGTGGCGATGATGACCTCGGTGGATTTCACGCCCAGACGCGCCAGCACTCGCGCCAGCATCCGTTCCGAGCGGCCGTTGCCGTAGGTATCCGCGGTGTCGAAGTGATTCACCCCGGCGTCCAGACCGGCCTTGATCCCGGCCGTGATCTCGTCCTCATCCACATCGGCCCAACCGTTGGGCTCTCCGTCAGACCAGCTCTGTCCGCCCATGGTCCAGCAGCCGAAGCTGATCTCCGATACCTCGAGGTCGGCCCGACCGAGCTTGCGGTATTTCATCTTGAGCCTCCTTGCTTGGCTTTGCCTTCTGAGACTGGGGCGATTTCCTTTGCGCGGGCGCGCGACAAGAGGGGAGGCAGCTCAATGGTGATGGCGGCGAGTGCTCCGCTCGGGTGGCGGCTGGGGGCGGGCGGCGCGCGCCGAAGGCGCGGGCCACGCGGTCTCGTACAGCACCCAGGTGGTGACGCCGCCGGCGAACGGATCTTGCTCGCTGCAGGTGACGGCGGGGGTGAGCAGGTCAACGCGCTGGGAGAGATTGGGGAAGTCGGAGGGGCGGATCGCCAGATACGAGGGATGAGTCTTCTGGAGGAAGGCGAGCAGATTCGAGTCGGGCGAGCCCGGGCGGCGCAGGTAGTCCAACCCCTGTTGGTCTATGGTTCCCCCCAGGTCTACCATGCGCCGGCGGGAGAAGAAGCCGATGGCGCCAATCTCCCGGCTGGCGATGGCAGCATCGGGGGCAGTGTGGTCGGCGGCCCAGCGGCCGATGTATCCCTGGAGATCGTTCACCTTCCTCACCAGAAAGCTGTCCTGCTGCGAGGCCTTGCTGTGGGCGAACCCGGCGAGTACAGCCAAACCCGTGACCACCAAGGCGATCCCAGTGGCATGGGCGATGCGGCCGGCCCTGGTGCGCGAGGAGAGCAGGGCCTGTCCGGCAGCGCGCTTCAGGAAGAAGAGGCCCGCGCTGCCCAGGATGGCAATCACCGGGACCAGGTAGGCGACCGCCAAGGCGGCGTTGTCGGCGTCGGCATAGCGCCAGATGAAGGCCGGTGCGATCAGGGCGACGATAGGCGTCAGCACCAGCAGGAAGCTGGGGTGGCGGGAGGTGGCGCGGGCGGCGGCGAGCGCGGCTACTGGCAGACCCAGCATGGCCGCGCACAGCAGCAAGGGGTTATTGGCCCAGAGGCCGCGGGCCACGGCCCCGATCCAGGCCACGGGGGCCTGTGGACGCAGCGCCAACTCGGGCTGCTGCCAGAGCGGTCCGCCCGCCCGCGAGTTGAACACCAGATAGGGGGTCACGACCAGCCCCGCGCCCAGGAACTCGGGGAGGCTGTGCGCCAGGGCCTGGGAGAGGCGGCGTCCCAGGCGGCCGTGCCAGGCGGCCACCAGCCAGCGGTCCACCAGCAGCAGAGGCAGCACGAGGATCAGGTCCGGGCGGGCCAGGGCGGTGAGCCCCGCGGCCGCCGCGGTGGCCGTGCGCGAGCGCCTGCTACCCATCCAACCCAGGGATTGCCAGTAGATGGTGGCGGCGACCAGCAGGGCGGCCAGCGCACCTTCGCTGCCGCCCATAGCCTGCTCGATCAGTCGGGGGCTGGAGGCAACCAGCAGCCCGGCGAGGAAGGCGAAGCGCCAGTCGCCTAGCAGATCGAGGGTGATGCGCCAGGCCAGGAAGGCGGCGAGCACGACGCAGGCCACCGCGATCAGCTTGGCGCCGAAGACGAAGCCGACGAGGTAGCCCACCAGGGCGAGAGGTCCGATCCAGGCCGGGGCGGCGGCGCCGGCCACAGGCGCGCCCGGGTTGAACGTGAGGCCGTGGCCGGAGGCGACATTGCGGGCGAACACGGCCCTCGTCCACCCCAGGTCGGAGGAGAAACCGAAGCTGCCACCCCCGTTCCACCACTCCCAGCCGGCATAGACCATAGCCAGGAGAGCAGCAAGGGAGGCGAAGAGCACGAAACTGGCAAACGTCGCCCCCACCGGAGGGGGCGACACCAGAGCATTGCGCAGTCTCACGTTGCCGGGGAGTTCGGACTCCATGAGCAGGTAGCGATTATAGCGGCGGCCAGGAGTGGGGTCAAACGCGGCCCGCCGTGGTGCGGCCCGCGGTTGTAGGGGCGTGATTTATCATGCCCCCGGATCATGCGGGCGCAATGGATTGCGCCCCTACGCCAAGGAGCGGCCTCATCACTCCACTGCCGCCGATCCCATTTCGTAGCGGCCCTGGATGCCCTTCACCGCTCTGATGGGGCCGCGGAAGAAGTAGGGGCCGAACTGGGAGGCGAGGCGGCGCGCCTCCTCGGGGTGGTCGTCCACCAGGTTGCGGGTCTCCCGCGGATCCTCCACCAGGTGGTAGAGTTCATCCGGCTGGCCCTCGGGCCGGTGGACATAGGACCAGGTCTGGTCGCGGACGCAGCGGTCACGGGCCTCGTGATAGCCGGCGATGATGGCCGGCCGGTGAGCCTCGGTTTCTCCCTCCAAGACGCGGCGGAAAGAGCGGCCGTGCATGGCCGCGGTGTCATTGGCATGGCCCAGCAGATCGAGAATGGTGGGCAACATGTCCTGGAACTGAACCAGCGCGGGAGTGCGCAAGCCCCCGTTCCGGCCCCGGGGGAGGCGGACCAGAAACGGGCACTTCAGCTGCTCGCTGTACATGCGATCTCCGCCCTTGAGGAACTTGCCGTGGTCTCCCAGCGGGTGGCCGTGGTCATTGGTGAGGATGATCACGGAATCGTCGAGGTAACCGAGTTCGCCCAGAGCCTGGAAGAGACGGCCGAAGCAGTGATCCACGAAGGCGGCCTCCCCGGCGTAGAGGCCGCGGATGAGGCGGATTTCCTCCGGGCTGGCCCAGGCCGACATGGGGCCCCCCATGGGCAGGATCAGGCGGGGGCCGCGATAGGCGGGATCGCGATAGGTGTCCCAGCGCGCCGGCGGATCCCAGGGCTCGTGGGGATCGAAGGAGTCAATCCACAGCAACACCCTATCATGCGCCCGGTTGGCCTCTAACCAGGCGATGCTCTCCTCCACCACCTGGGCGGGGAACCAGTGGCGCTCCTCGGTGAAGTCGTCGGTGTTGGCGAGGAACTGGCCCACGCGGCGGCGCCAGAGGTCATCGAAGTGCGGGTTGACGTAGGCATCCAGGTCGCGGCGGGTGGGAGAAGAGAAGTAGGGGTCGTACTCCTGGCCGCGAATCCAGCGATAGGCCTGGAAGCCGCGGTGGTAGTTCATGCCGGGGGCGCGGTAGTGGTAGGTATCGGAGATGAGGCCGCAGACATAGCCGCGGGAGCTGAGGATCTGAGCGATGGTGATGTCGGTGTCGCGCAGCGGCTCCCAGCCGCGGAAGGGTAGGGTCATCTGGCCGGTCATGAGGGAGAGGCGCACCGGCATGGTGGGCAGGCCCTCGGGATAGGCGTTGTCGAAGACGATGCAGTCCTGGGCGAAGCGATCCAGGTTGGGGGTCTGGCAGGGCGGGACATCCGGGAAGGGACCGCGGCCCCGGTGATAGAGGCCGACGTGGTCCTGGCGCAGGGAATCCAGCACAATCACGATCACGTTCATGTCACACCTCCGGTCTCTCCGTAGCCGCGGCAGCACGTTGCGAAGGAGTTTCCCGCTCGTGCTTGATGTGCCGCCAGATCCACCACCCGATCCCGGCGGCGATGGCGAGGAGAATGACCATATCGAAATCGTGGAAGTACGTGCGCAGGCTCTCCCAGTGTCTGCCCATGCGGTAGCCAAGATAAGAGAGCGCCAGGCACCAGGGGAAGGAGCCCAGGAAGGTATAGAGGACGAAGCGGCCGAAGTGCATGCGGGCGATCCCGGCCGGCAGCGATATGAAGGTGCGGATCAACGGGAGCAGGCGAGAGAAGAAGACGGTGCAATCGCCATAGCGATCGAACCAGCCGTCGGCCCGCTGGAGATCTCGGCCTGAGATCAGCAAGTAGCGCCGGTAACGTTGCACCAGGGGCCGGCCGCCCCAGTAGCCCACCCAGTAGGCGATGACTGATCCCACCACGCACCCGACCGCCCCGGCCAGCCCGGTCAGCCAGAGGTTGAACTGGCCCTCCCAGACCAGGAAGCCGGAGAAGGGCATGATCACCTCCGAGGGCAGCGGGACGCAGGCCGACTCAATCGCCATCAGGGCGATGATGCCCAGATAGCCCAGGGAGGAGATGGTGCCGATGATGAAGGCGGTGATCGCCGCCAGAATCTTGGAGGCCACACCGTTGGATTCGGAGCACCGGGGCGAGTCTCCTGCGGAGTAAGACCGGGGGCGATACGTTGGGCAGGAGCGGAAGCTCCTGCCACTGAACCACGGATCTGCGGAGGTGAAATGTGACGATCAGCATTGACAACCCGCTCTGCCGAGTGCCGGTGAGCATGATCCTGGATGACTCCTGCCCAGTGGTCAATCTCAGCCACTTCTGGATCAAGCTGCGCCATAGCCGCCGCACGGATGATATGCCGGTCGAGATCCCGGTGTCGTTCCTGCGCAAGTTCGGGGAGTGGTGCGCGGAGCACGGGGTGAAGGGGAAGTTCAGCTACGTGCCCATGCCCGGAGGCCTGGGGACGATTGACCTGGGCCTGCCCGGCTTCTCCGGGGCTAAGCTGGCGGAATGGATCAAGGCCACCAAGGAGATCATCCGGCCCCACTGGGACCTGACCCCGGAGATGATCACGCACTGCAAGGTGGTGGACCTGACCGACTGGAGCATGACCGAGGAATGGGAGCAGGGGGAGTGGGCGGAGAGGCCGATTCCCGCGAGAGGTGCTCGGTCCCTACATCGCGGCCGCGCTGCGCATTCTGCGCAACGTTGGGATCGCGGCGGAGGGAGTGACCAGCCCGGGGGCCTTCGGGCGCAAGGACCTGGAAGCATATGGAGCCGCGACCCTGTGGGCGCAGAAGGAGGTCAACAAGAACCCGACTCCGTTCTTCTTCTGCGAGGTGTACGACAGCAAAGATGACCCGCTGCCTTACCCGAAGCTCTACTCGCTCGACCGGGAGAAGGGCGAGTGCTGCGCGGGCATCATCGGTGGGACCGGCGACTGGTTCGCGGGCTGGGAGGGGAACAACCGGGAGGCCATCGGCCATCCCGATCAGTGCATCACGGAGGATCTGCGGGGAGGGCGGGTGCCGGAGCTGATCGCAGCCGGCTGCCCAGCGATCATGGTGTCGCACTGGCCAGGGTTCTACTTCCAGGGCGAGGAGATCGGGTTCAGCATCTTCAAGACCGTGGTGGGCCGGGTGAACCAGCTTCCCAATATCCTGTGGATGAAAAACAGCGAGATTGCGCACTACTGGATCGCCCGCGCCATGGTGAAGATCGAGGAGACCGCGAATGGATGCAAGATCACCTCGGCCGTTCCCTGTGCGCGGTTCACGCTGCGGCTGTCCGGCGCGCAGCCGGGCGAGTGGGTGGTGAACCGCAAACCGCTGCGGGAGGTGGCGAAACCGCTCATGCTGGAACCGGGGACGTGGGCGAGGGAGGGGGAGGATATCCTGCTGGCCTTCGGTCTGAAGGCGGGGCAGACGACGATCAAGCGCGCAAGGGAAGGACGAGCCTGATGCAGTAGCCTACCCCTCGCCGAGCAACGCGAGGCCTGGGGTGGGGTCGTTACCCCTCTGACCTGCCCCACCCTTGCAGACTGCGCAAGGGTAGGCTACTCTCTCAGCCCTTCGCCGCCTCCAGCACTCTCTTCACTGCCCTGTTGGGGTTGGTGATCTCCTCGGCCGACTCGATGGTAATGGTCGGGATGGCGCCGTGCTCCTCGTGGATGCGCATGCGCAGCTCTTCCTCTGGTGTGCTCCCGCTGAGGCCGGAGTAGCCGATGGTGCGGCAGAGCCTGCCGAAGAGGAAATCATTGAGCGAGCAGCCGCCCGTGCGCGCCAGGCCTTCTGTGCTCTGCTGCCAACTCTGGAAGAGATGGGCCTGGGCGAAGGAGAGGCCCTGCATGGTGATCTCGTTCAGCCCCTCGCCGCCCACCACCAGCCCCTCCCCCAGCCCCGCGACGTGATCAATCAAGCGCTTCATGCCCTCCGTGGGGGTCATCCCCTCCACCAGGCAGTTATGCAGGTTCCAGGAGCAGAGGGTCACGTCAATGAACGCGCACTCCAGCTTCAGGTCCTGGGCGGCCTGGAGGATGTTCTCGCCCAGGAGGGCGCGCCACATCGCCAGGCCGGGGTGAATCTTCACCATCAGCTTCTTGTCGCGGTGATGGAGGCGGGCCTCATTGGACTCGGGGATGCCGATGCCGCCGCCCTGGTACCAGCTCCACCCTTGCAACCGCTTGCTCTCCAGGTCGCGGTACTGGAAATCCCTGACCTGGGCGTAGGCGGGATGGCTGGGGTCCATGTCCACGGAGTTGAAGTGCGGCATGATGTGGAAGCCCATGGCCTGGGCCTTGGCGATGAACAGCTGGCCACTCTCGCTGGCGACATAGCTGGGGTAGTTCTCATCGTACTCGTCGCTGCGCCAGCTCGGGAAATGCAGCAGCACGCTGCGCGGATCAACCTTCCTGGCCAGCGCTTCCAACACCGCGATCTCTCCCGGGCACCAGGAGACCGCCATCTTGATCTGATGCATCCAGTCCTTGCGCCTGCGTTTCTGGACCTGAAGCTGGTAGGCCTGCCAGAGCCAGTCCCGGTAGCGGGCCGCGGGCACTCGCCAGTCGCCCTGGTAGACATTGATGCGCCAGGCGAGGCCGCCCGCGCTCAGGTTGTCATCTGATCGGCCCGTAGGCCTCGCTGTCGAGCCCGAGGGACTGGGTATCGGCCTCGGCGCCGACCTGGAGGGCCTTGTAGCGGTAGCGATCGTCCTGGGTGTGGACCCAGCATCCGCTTCCGGGGCCCTGGAGAATGGCGAGGCCGGCCTCCCACGAGAAGGGCCAGTCCCACCGGCTGCCCTTGATCAGGGGATCTTCGAGCTTGAGCTTGACCCCCTGGAAGAAGGGCGCGACCAGCTCGAGGTCCGGGCGCAGACCCTTGAGAGTCCAGCGGCAGGCGCGCACCCCGGGCCGGGAGGAATAGGCGGAGGGCTCGAGGATGAGGTCGCCGGTCTCGGCGTCAACGGACACCGCGATCACCCCGTCGCCCTCCCAGGCGTGGAAGATGACCTCGGCCCTTTCGCCTGAGAGCTGCCGGCAGGTGATGCGGCCGAACCGGCTCTCATCTACGGGGACGGTCTCCCCGCCGCGGTAGAGCAACTGCAAGGCCGGCCCCTGGCTGACATCGAAGGGCCGGAGGAACTCCTCACCGGTGGCGCGGCTCTTCAGGGAGGTGAGGAAGCCCTTCTCGATCACCGCGGTGAGGGTGCTGGTTTCGACGGAGATGCGCTGGTCCTGCACGCGCAGCATGGCTCGACCTCCTCGACGAGAGTAGTGCCCTCCGGTGTCGTGCCCGCCGGAAGCTCCGAGCGCGCCCGACAGGCGGGAGCCGATTCCGACGGCTGCGCCGGCCGCCGCGCCAGCGGCGGTCTTCAGGAAATCGCGTCGGGTGAGCTTGGGCCCGGCTTTCTTCCTGGGCATGGGCTGGCTCCAGATAAGGGTGCGGCGGTCAGTCTAGCAGAGGGCAGCGGCAGGGGCAAGAGGACCGGATCTCGGATCCGAGATTTGGGATTTGAGAGTATCGGCGACTGCTTGGGTGCGCCCCGGCAGGAGGCGTGCGGCCCGGCGCCGAAGGCATGCGCATCGGGGATCGCGCCATGCCTTACCTCTCCCTCTACCGGAAATACAGGCCCCGCAGTTTCGCCGAGATTATGGGCCAGCGGCACGTTACCCAGACCCTGGCGAACGCAGTGAAGGGAGGCCGGATCGCGCACGCCTATCTCCTCTGCGGGCCGCGGGGTACCGGGAAGACGAGCACGGCGCGGGTGCTGGCGATGGCGCTGAACTGTGAGCACGGGCCCACCCCCGACCCCTGCGGGGAATGCGAGATCTGCCGGCGCATTATCGCGGGCTCGGCCCTGGATGTGATCGAGATTGACGCCGCCTCCAACCGGGGGATAGACGAGATCCGGGAGCTGCGCGAGCGGGTGGGCCTGGCGGCGGCCGACGCCCGCACCAAGGTTTACATCATTGACGAAGTCCACATGCTGACCGGCGAGGCCTTCAACGCCTTCCTCAAGACGCTCGAGGAGCCGCCGTCGCATGTGGTCTTCGTGCTGGCCACCACCGAGCCTCACCGGGTGCTGCCCACCATTCTCTCCCGGTGTCAGCGCTTTGACTTCCACCGCATTGGCGTGGCGGAGATCGCCGGTACGGTGCGGGAGATCGCCGCCAAGGAGGGGGTGGAGATCGCCGAGAAGGCGGTGGCCATGCTCGCCCACGCCGCCGATGGGTCGGCGCGAGATGCCCTCACTCTTCTGGATCAGGCGATTGCTTACGCCGAGGGTCCGATCACGCCCGAGGTGGTGACCGAAATCCTGGGTGGGATTGACTTCGACCTGGTGGCGGACTTCACCGATGTCCTGATCGGCCGGGAGGTGCGGGCGGCGTTGGCGCAGATTGACCGGATCGTGGCCGACGGCAAGGACTTGCGCCAGTTGCTGGGCAACCTGATCGGCCACTACCGGAATCTGCTGCTGCTCGCCCTGGATCGGCGCGGCGAGGAGGCGCTGGCGCTGCCGCAGGAGTCGGTGCGGCGGCTGGCCGAGCAGGCGAAGCGCCTGTCCCCCAATGACATCATCCGCGCCCTCGACCTCCTGGCGGAGACGGATCGGGAGCTGAGGTTCAGCAGCCAGCCCCGGCTGCTGGTGGAACTGGCGGCGGTGCGAATCTGCCGGGGGCCGGCGGCCCGCGGCGCGGCGGCGGCCGCGCCCGCGGTCGCTGAGGCAGCGGTGGCGGAGGCCGCCGCGGCCCCGGCCGGGGAGGAGGAAGCGGCCCGGGAGGAAGGCGAAGGGGGGCCGGCGGGCCTGGCCGAGATCAAGCGGGGTTGGGACGATCTGCTGGCCGATCTGCGCAAGCGGAGGCAGGCCCCGCTCTCCGCGATTCTGCGAGAGGCGGCGCCGGTGGCGCTGGAGGGTGATACTCTCACTCTGGCTTTCAACCACCAGTTTCATCACGATCAGATGGCAAGAGACGAGAAGCGCCTGCAGACCGCGGCGGAGGCGATCCTGCGGCTGTTCGGCCGGAAGGTCACGATCAAGTGCAAGCTGGCCTCGGAGGTGGGAACCGCGGCCCCTCCCCCGAAGCGAGTGCAAGATGCTCTTACCGCGTTCCCGGGCAGCGAGCTGGAGGAATAGCCCGGGCCTGGCCGGAGGAAAGGAGATGCGGAGGTGAAGATCCCGGGCGGAGGCTCGCTGCAGCGGCAGTTGATGAGGCAGATGGAGAAGTTCCAGGAGGACCTGAAGGCCACTCAAGATGAGCTGGCGAAGATGCGGATCGAGGCGAGCGCGGGCGGAGGCGCAGTGACGGCGGTAGTGACCGGCGCCGGTGAGCTGCTGGAGCTGCGCATCGCCTCGGAGGCGGTGGACCCGAATGATGTTGGCATGCTGCAAGACCTGGTGCTGGCCGCGGTGCGAGAGGCGCTGGAAAACGCGCGGAAGACCCAGGAGGAAAGGATGGGGGCGCTGACCGGCGGCCTGGGCTTTCCCGGTTTTTTCTAGCCGGGGCGAGTGCCATGCGTTACCAAGACCCCTCGCTTCGCGCGGAGTGACAGATCAGGGGCGGATGACAGACTAATGAATGTCGCCCGAAGAAGTGATGGGCGACATTCATGGAAAGCCAGGAAATGCCTGAAGAAAGACGTTCGCGCAATGTTACTTCATTGCGCGAACGTCAGTAGACGCGGACCGGTTCCAACCACCTATGCCTGCATATCCACAGCCGCTGGCGCGGCTCATTGAGGAGCTGGAGAAGCTGCCGGGCGTCGGGCCCAAGACGGCCCAGCGCCTGGCGTTGCATTTGCTGGAGGGCAGCCAGGAGGAGGCAGCGGCTCTGGCCGAGGCCATCCTGGAGGTGAAGGCGAGGATCCACGCCTGCCCGGTGTGCTTCAACCTCACCGATGCCGATCGCTGCGCCATCTGCTCTGACCCGCAGCGAGACCAGGGACTGCTGTGCGTGGTCTCGGACCCCAGGGACCTGCTGGCGATGGAGCGGGGCGGCAGCTACCGGGGCCGCTATCACGTGCTGCAGGGGCAGATCTCGCCCATGGAGGGGGTAGGGCCGGAGTCGCTGCGCATCCGGGAGCTGCTGGAGCGGGTGCGGGAGGGGAAGGTGTCGGAGGTGATCTTGGCCACCAATCCCACGGCCGAGGGCGATGCTACCGCCATGTACCTCGCGGGCCTGCTGAAGCCGCTGGGGGTGAAGGTGAGCCGGATCGCGCTGGGGCTGCCGGTGGGGGGGACCTGGACTACGCCGACCAGGTGACCATCGCCCGCTCCCTGGAGGGCCGGCGGGAGATGTAGCCATCCCCCCTTCCGCCAGGAATCCCCGCCGGGTCTGGCGAAACGTTTCGTGGTGGCAGTGCGTCTAAGCACTCCGAAGGGGCCGAAGACCCGGCAGTCGCCGCTTCCCCTCGCGCGTTCCGCCCGTGCCGGTGCGCTCGTGGTGGAGGGTTTAATGAGTAGGCGCTTCCTCTCCAAGTTAATGGCCGTGCTGGCTGTCGTCCTCGCCGGGCTGCTGTTGGGGCCGGCCGTGCCCCGCGGCTGGGCGGGCGAAGGCGCCGCCGAGAGCGGGGCTGCGGGAAGCTCGGGGGAGGCGAAGGCCGGGGAGAGCACAGAGAAGAAGGCGGAGGAGGGCAAAGACAAGGCCAAGGACAAGGAGACGGCGGCGGAGCCGGAGATCACCATCTCGCCCCGCGGGGTGACGGTGCACGCGGTCAATGTCTACGCCTGCCGGCTCTTCACCCGGCTGGCCGACCGGACGCGCCTGCAGTTGGTGGCGGACGACACCATCAAAGACCGCAAGGTGACGGTGCACCTGACCGACAAGACGCCGCAGGAGGTCATCAGCTGCATCGTCTCGGCCTACGGCCTCTCCTCCCGCGAGGTCAACGGGATCACCATGATCAGCGAGGGGATCCCGCGGAAGCCCTCCTCTTACCTGCTGAGCGACATCGAGTCCATCCCCACCCAGTACGTGGAAGCGAACAGCGCCAAGGGGCTGCTCCCGGTCTTCCTGCAGGACCACGTGAAGGTGAACTTCGAGCAGAACGCGGTGGTGCTGTCCGCCCCCAGCGATGTGCTCAAGAAGTTCCGCCAGGACATCCGCCAGTTCGATATCCCCGCGGCGCAGATCATGCTGGAGATCCTGGTGGTGGAGTTCACGGACTTCGACTCGGCGCAGTACGACCTGGGGCTGCGCTGGCAGAACGCGGGGCGGGGTGCCGAGGTCGGCACGCTGGCGCTGCCCATGGATAACCCGAACCTGGAGGAGCGGGGGATGGGGGAGGTGGTGGTGCAGGGGGTGGCCGACCTTCCCACCCAGTTCCGCGCGCGGCTGGAGGCGCTGGTCACCGCCCGCCGTGCCCGGGTGCGGGCGGCCCCCCGCATTGCCACCCTGAGCGGGCGGTGGGCGAACTTCTTCGTGGGCATCCAGCGTTACCTGCGGGAGCCCATCGAGATGCCGCCGGAGCGAGGGCAAGGAGGAGAGCAGGACCAATGGTTCGGGGGGCCCCAGCTCAAGAACTTCATTGACGCCGGGGTGAAGCTTAATATCCAGGCCTGGACCGGGGACGGCAAGGAGATCATCTGCGACATCCACCCCGAGGTCTCCACCCTGTCCGCGCCCGACCCCATCACCGAACTGCCGGAGAAGAGCACCCGCACCGCCAACACCATGGTGCGCGCGCGGGACGGCCAGACCATCATCGTGGGGGGCCTGCGGCAGGAGGAGCAGCACGAGGTCAGGACCAAGGTGCCCCTGCTGGGGGACCTGCCCCTGCTGGGGTCGCTGTTCCGCTCCAAGAATAGAACCCTGACCCGCACCGACCTGGTGATCTTCATCACGCCGCGGGTGCTCTCCCAGACCGCCCACTTGTCCCCCGAGGAAGAGCGCCAGCTCCGCGATCGCTTCCTGCAGGAGCCAGCGAAATGAGGCGGTGGGGTGCGGTGCCGCTGCTTGGCCTGCTGGTATGCGCCCTGGCCGGGTCGCCGGCCGCGGCGCAGCGGGGCGCGGCCTACTGCAATATCATAGAAGTCAAGTCCGAGCAGCTCAGCAACGGGGTGCGGGTGACTATCGTGGCGGACGGGGAGCTAAACTGGGATCTGGATTCCGGGCGCCTGATGGCGGAGGGCGCGCTCGAATGCCACGAAGTCTTCGGCCCGTGGGGCAGGGGCGTGAACTGCATGCCCACGGAGCGCTTCACCCGCCTGCCGTTTCGGCTGATGAACGCTCGCTCCAAGCTGGGGTCGGCCTTCGTGGCGGTGGGCAAGTACCCGGTGAGCCACGTCGAGATCTCCATCCCGGAGTGGGCGGTGGAGGGGGTCGGCCTGGAGGTGGACGTGGTCAACTACCTGGCCTGGTTCACCGGCGAAGGAGAGCTCTTCCGGGGCCGCTACGACCTCTACTTCTACCACAGCGATGATCGCAGGCAGATCATCGTGGCCTGGGTCTCAGACCGCTTTCCTCCTCCCCCGCCCCCCACCACGCCGGCCGGTCTGCCCGCAGAGCTGGAGGTGACATCGGGGCCGGAGGGGCTGAGCGTGCGCGCGGTCAACGCCAAGCTGGCGGAGGTGGCGAACGCGATTGCGGCGCAGACCGGCTTTGCGGTGTCCACGCCGGCGGACTCGGAGCTGCGGGTGAGCCTGCGCTTGCGCGACTTGCCCGCAGCAGAGGTGATCGGGGCCATCGCCAGGGGATGCGGGCTGAGCGCGGGACAGCGGCCGGACGGGTCGTGGACCGTGGCCGCGGGCGTGGGGGCCTCCGGCGGGTACGAGGTGGCGACCACGCGCCGGGTGGAGCTGCACTATCTGCGCGCCGTGGAGGCGCTCGACCTGCTGCCCAACTTCCTGCTGCAGTACCTGCACGTGGATGGGGAGGGCAATGCGATCATCGTGACCGGGCCGCCGTGGATGTGCGAGCGGGTCGCCGCCGATCTCGGCAAGCTCGACGCGCCTCCGGCGCAGGTGGCGCTGGAGGTGACGGCGGTCGAATACAGTTCGGAGGCTGCGCTGGCGCGGTCGCTCCAGTTGGATAATCGCCTGCTGGGGAGCTTCGCCGCGTCACTCACCACCCTCACCGGCAACCTGGGCGTCCTGGTGTTGCCAGGACTATCGCGGGAGTGGGACCTGCTGCTCAACCAGCAAGAGGTCAACTCGGCGGTGCGCGTTACCTCGCGCTCCACCGTGCGCGTGCTCAACGGGCACACCTGCCGCATCTTCGCGGGACAGCAGCGCAACATCATCATCCAGCAGATCGAGGAGGGGGTGACGGCCAACATCCTGCCCGTTGACATCGGCACCAGCCTGCAGCTTCAGCCTCGCCTGGGCGAAGGGGATGAAGCAGTGCTGCATGTCACGGTGAAGATAAACACGCTGAAGAGCACCGATCCTGAGTCCGGGCTGCCGGTGGTCTCGCTGCGCAGCGCCGACGTGACGGCGCGGGTGAAGGATGGAGAGACCATCGCGGTGGCGGGCCTGGAGCTGGCGGAGGAGAGCCGGGAGTCGCGGCGGGTGCCGGTCCTGAGCAGCCTGCCGCTGATCGGCGGCCTGTTCCGGGCCCCCTCTCGCTCCCGATCGGAGACTCACCTGGCGGTGTTCATCACGCCCCACGTTATCCGCGGTGCCGAGGCCTCCCCGAGCTCACCGGGCCCCACCGACCGCGCGCAGTCGGCAGCGCAAGGAGGATCCGGGCATGGCTAGATGCCTCCGCCACTTGTGGGTGATGGCGGTCCTGCTCTGGGCGGCATCGTCCGCTCACGCTCTGGTGTACTGCAACATCACCAGCATCGAGACCGAGCAGTTGAGCAACGGGGTGCAAGTCACGGTGAAGGCAGACGGGATTCTGCGCCGCCACTGGGGCGGCCCCTATGAGGGCGACCACCACGGCCCGGGGGTCAGCCGGCTGGAGGTGGTGTTCGAGAACGCCCGCAACCAGACGGGCAAGAACTTCATTGACGTGAGCGAGTTCCCGGTCAGCCACATCGAGCTGTCGGTGCCCCAGGACGCGCCCGAGGGGATCGGGGTGAACATGGCCGTGGTGATGTACGAGCCCTCTCAGACCAGCATCACAGAGAGCTCGGACCGCCAGAGCGTGATCATTACCGTGAGCAGTAGCCGCACCCTGGAGCAGAGGCAGAAAGCGAAGGCCGCGAAGGCGGCGGAGCAGAAGACCGACATCGCGGTGACGGTGGCCGGCGATCGGGTCACGGTCACCGCGGCCAAGGCTGAGCTGGCCCAGGTGCTGGGGGAGATCGCCCGGAAGACCGGGGTCAATATCGCGGTGGATGATGCCATCCAGGCGGAGGTGAACCTGCGTCTGAGCGACCTCTCGGTGGGGGAGGTGCTGCGCGCCATCGCCAGCGCCTATGGCCTGGCCCTGAGCGAGCAGGACGGGGTCTACATGTTCAGCCGGGGCGTCCCCCAGGACCTGGCCGCCTACCGGCTGAGCGGGACGGCTTCCTTCCCGCTGCGCTACACCACTGCCAAGGCGGCCTCGGGGCTGCTGCCGACCTTCCTCTACAGCTACCTGCACGTGAACGAGGGACAGAACGCGGTGGTGGTGACCGCGCCCCAGCAGATGCTGGACAAGATCAGCGCCGACCTGCAGGCGGTGGACATCGCGCCACCTCAGATTCTGATCGAGGCCCTCGCCTGCGAGTTCACCGACACCCGCGACCTGGAGAAAGCGCTGCGCGCCTTCCGGGGGGACGTGAGCGGCAAGACCACGGCCTACGACATCTACGATGAGTACGGCTACTGGGCGGGCGTCGAGAACGGGCCGCCGGTGTTCTCGGGCACCCTGAACGCGGGCAGCGGAGAGATCGCCTATTCCAATATCGGGGAGCTGCCCAACGACTTCGAGGCCCGGATTCGCGCGCTGGAGACGGACCAGCGGGCGCGGGTGCGGGCGGCGCCTCGGATGGCGGTGATCAACGGGCACGCCGCGGACATCTTCATCGGGGTGCGCAAGTTCATCAAAGTGGAAGTGATCACCTATGGCCAGAAGGCGGAGAAGATCCAGGGGGTGGATGTGGGGGTGAAGCTCCGGGTGACTCCCCTCACCGGCGGCGGAGGCGAGATCACGCTGAACATTGATCCCGCCGGTACGGAGGTGAGCAACGTCTCGGAGGTTGATCCCCGCACCGGCCTGCCGGTGCTGAGCACGCGCCAGGCGGGGACGACGGTGCGGGTGAAAGACCACGAGACGGTGATGATCGGGGGGCTGATGCAGCGCCAGACCGAGGACCGGACGACCAAGATTCCGGTGCTGGGCGACCTGCCCCTGGTGGGCGCGCTGTTCCGCAGCCACAGCCGGAGCACCGTGAACTCGGACCTGGTGGTCTTCATCACCCCGCATATCCTGACCGCGGAGGGGCGACTGCCGGGTCCGGAGGAAGACCAGATTCGGAAGCGCTTTGGGGTGCCGGGCGCGGCGCAGTGAGTGCGTCAGGCTGGGGGTGGCCCGCCCACGGTCTCGGCACTGAACTGCCGAGACACCGCACCAGCACCGCCAACGCGAAGCAGCAGGCGCGCCCGACGCCCGCTGCTTTCAGCGCTTCGAGCCAGAACCGAGGGGCCAGTGGCCTCTGGTCCTGGCATCAGGTCTCGAGGGCGCGCAGCTACCTGGGCTGGGCCCGCTTCGCCTGGGCCACCAGTTGCCGCACACGCTGACCACCTTTGCGCCCGATGCGCTCGTAGAACTGCGGGCCGTGGCGCTTCTTGGTGGTCTCGCCTCCCTTGCGTCCGATGGACTCGTAGAACTCGGGGCCGTGCCGAGCCTTGGTCGCGCGGCCGCCCTTGCGGCCCGCTTCGCGCACGGTCATCACGCCCTTCTCAGCCATTCCTGTTCACCTCCCCCGGTCGGTGCCATACAACCCACCTATCATGGCAAGTCGGATGGGCTCACTAACAGCAATGCAAGCGGCAGACCTCCGATCCTGCCAGCACGGGGATTATACCCAGTCCTAAGTAGTCAAGCAATCAACCGGCAAGGCTTTTTGCCGACCAATTGTCGCCTAATCAGCCAGGCCTTGGCAGATCCCCTCACGGGTGACTACTGACCGGCACAGCGATACCTCTGCGGGCAGGCGAGCCCCCGCCCATACCACTACCCGCCAAAGGCGGCTGCCCTCCGGCACTCGCACCTCCGGCCCCAGAGCGGTACCCCCACCCAGCGAGGCCTTGGCGCCCACCGCGCAGCGGTCGCCCAGGATCAGAGGTGGGGTCAGCTTCGCCTGCGGGTGAACCTGGCACTCCTCCCCCAGCCACAGGCCGGGCTCGATCTCGCGTCCCTCCACCCGGACCACCACGCGGCGCTCCAGGACGTCGGGCTGGGCGGCGAGATAGTCGCTGATGCTGCCGATATCCCGCCAGTAACCGGGGAGGCGGAAGCCGTAGAAGGGCACCCCGGCGGCCACCATGGCGGGGAAGACTTGAAAGCCAAAGTCATAGACCTGGTCCGGAGGGATGAAGTCGAAGACCTCTGGCTCGAAGAGGTAGATCTGCGTGTTGGCGGTCTTGCTGGGCGCCGGGCCCTTGGGCTTCTCCACGAAGCGCTGCACCCGGCCCTCCTCATCGGTCACGACGATGCCGAACTGGGAAGTCTCCTCGACCTCAGCGAGGCCGATGCTGGCGATGGCACCCACGCGCCGATGGTGTGCGAGCAGAGCGGACAGATCCATGTCGGTGAGATCGTCGGCCCCGATCACCAGGAAGGTATCGTCACCGAGGAAATCCCGGCAGCGCCTCACCCCGCCGGCGATCCCCCAGAGCTTCTCCTCGTGGGAATAAGTGAGATGGACGCCGCAGCGCGAGCCATCACCGAAGTAGTCCATCACTGGCTGGGGGCGGTAATGGAGGTTGGCGATGATCTCGGTGAAGCCGTGGCGGGCGAGGTGCTCCAGGATGTGGCACATCACGGGGCGGTTGGCGATGGGCAGGAGGGGCTTGGGCAGATAATCGGTGAGCGGCCGCATCCGGTCGCCGAGGCCGGCGGCCAGCACCATTGCCTTCATCCCGGCCATGCTATGCTCTTTCCGGCGGGCCCGGCCTCCCCCCGGTTACCTGGGCGATGGCGCGGGCCAGCTGCTCTTGGATGATGGGTTTGGTCAGCACCATGCAGGCGCCGGCCGCCAGGCCGCGATCAATGCGCTCGTCGCCGTAGGCGGTGACCAGGATCACCCGGGTGGGGGCCTCTGACATGATCACCCGCGTGGCCTCAGTGCCATCCTTGCCGGGTAGGCCTATATCCATCAGCACTACGTCGGGGCGGAGCGCCCGCGCCTGCTCGACGGCATTGTCGGCGTCTCGCGCGGTGCCCACCACCTCGCAGCCGATGGCCTCGAGCTGTACTGTGAGGCTGAGGGAGATCACGAACTCGTCTTCCACCACCAACACCCGAGGCCGTCCAGTCTGTGGTCCGGTCGCGCCGGTGTCGCTCATGTCGCCTCCACAGTCATGCGGTCTCCTTCCCTTCGACCGGCCCCAGCCGGGAGAGCAATCGCAGCAGCTGGCTGCCTACATCGGCCTGCTCGATCACCACCTGGGCGGAGGCCGGCAGTGGCACCGCGGTGAGGTTGAGCACGGCCTTAACGCCGGCCTGGGCCAGTTCCTGCACCATCTCGGGGCGCGCCGCCTCCTGGCAGGCCACCACCGCGATGGTGGTGCCAGTGGCTCGGGCCTCCTCGGGCGCCTGCTCCAGGGGAAGCACGAGGAGCCCGGCGACGCTGGTCCCGATGCGGGAGGGGTCGGGGTCGAAGACGGCCACGAGCCAGCAGTTCATCGTCGCCAGCGCCTCCCGCGCGGCGGTCCTCCTGGAGACGGCGCGTGCCCAGCCACATCGCTGGGCGCACATGCTCCAGCTTCAGGCCGCGCCGGATGGCGCGCCGGAGACCCTCCACCTCGTAGCCGCGCCCGGGGGTGCCGAAGTGGCCCAGCGTGGCCAGGTCTCGTCTCACCAGACCCGACCTCACCCCGACCGCGCGCGCCAGGTGGTGAGAGGAGACGGTGAGCAGACCTCGCTCGGCATACTCATCAATCACCTGAAGATAGATGCGGACTCGCTCCGTCGCCCCCCTGGCGAGGGCCGATCCCTGACGGCTGCGGATGGCCAGGCCCTTGGTTACCTCCAGGGCCTCGCGGAACTGCTCGTATCCGGCGCTCTCCCCGAAGCGGCCGCGCAGAGGGCAGTTGCCGGCAGGCCAGGGCTTCACCCGGCAGGGCGACTCGGTGCACTCGTAACAGCCGACGACGCCAAGCTTGCGCACGCACGCGTAGATGGCGCAAGCGGATGCTCCATCATGCAGCAGCCGAACATTGCCGCGAGCACAGCCCAGGCAGTCCCCGCTCAGGTGCAGGCCGCAGGTGCTGCAATCGTACACAGCACAGCGGGAACGGCTGGCGCGTTGTCTGGGGCTGCTCGTGGGCACCGCCTCACCTCGCGCCTTTTTGATTCGACGTGGGGCGGAATACTCCTGGCTTTGCCGGTCGGCCCGACCCCGCAACCGGCAAGCGCATGGCGGGAAGAAGATGGAGCGATTGGGGAGCGGGATTGAAAGCCGAAGGCGCGGCCCAGGTGCACAAGGGGAGGTGACAAAGAATTTCGTGGACTGGCTTGACGCGGGGAGAAGAACCGCCTATACTTCCGGTGTACACATAAGCTTAAGTGGGGGCCGCCTTGCGTCCAGATGTCCTGAGCGAGCTCCACCCGATGGCAGATCTGCTGGCGAACTGCCCCGGCATGACCAAGGAACATGTCTACTACCTTGAGCAGCGCGGCTACCTCAAGCCCATCAAGCAACGCCACGGCAAGATTGAGCGCAACCTCTACACCAGGGAGCAGTTCCAGCTTGTCCAAGCCATCTGGCGCCATCGCCAGGCCGGTGTCCCCCCACGGGAGGCCTACCAGCGGGCGCTCCGGGAGCGGTCCGGGGACAGCTCGCGATCTGGACCGAGTAAGCGGGGGGAAAGCGGTGATGCGGACGGAGGCGCAGGAGGCCGGACCGGGGCGCGACCGGGACCACCCGGTCGAGGCGGAGGCGGCCGGTCCGGCCAGCCCCCAACCAGCCGCGGAAGGGGAGCACCAGCGGCGGATGGGATCGGAGCGAATGCGGTTTCCTGCGGCCCCCCGGTTGGCAATCGAGGAGGTGAGGTTCTGTCTCGGTTGTGACTCGGTGGAAGCGCGAGTGACGCTGGCGGCGGGTGGGCAGCGCTTCACCGGGGTGACGAACGGCGGGAGTAAGACGCAACCTATATGGCAACTTGCGGCGGCGACTGTGACCGCGATCCAGCAGTACTTGCAGCACTGCGCGGTACCAGGACCTGCTTCCCACATCCAACTAGTAGACGCAGCAACGGCCACCACAGGAGTCGGACACGAGGTTATCCACGTAACAGTCAGACTCACGCGTGACAGCAACCAGACGCACCTGCTAGGGTCCGCACTGGTGCGAAACGATCGGTGCAGCACCGCAGTCGCCGCCGCTTTGGATGCCACCAGCAGGTGGCTGGGCAGCTTCCGTTCCCCCGCAGTTGTTCCCCTCGACGAAACCGAGCAAGCATCTCCCTCCCGCCAGGCGCCGGCCGGCGACCCCGAAGCAGAAGTCGAATCGCCGCAGGTGGTGGAGATCCCCGCACCGCGACTGGCGCCCGCCCGGACCCGGCCGTCGGCTTCCACTCTCACCCTGGGAGTAGAGATCGGCCCCGGCTCGGTGCGGGCAGCCGTGGTGGATGAGAGAGGCCGGATTCTGGCGGAGCAGCGCCGGCCCGCCGATGCTGCAGCCGGCCCGGAGGCAACTCTCCGCTTGGGGATGGAGGCAGCGCGCGCGGCCCGGGCGAGCCCGGACTGCGCGCCCGAGCGAGTGGCCGCGATGGGCCTGGCGGCCCCGGGTCGCCTGCGCGCCGGCGATGGGGTGTGCGTCTCCTGGGGCGAGCTTCCGACCTGGCGAGAGGTGCAGCTAGCCGCGCCCTGCTCCCAGGCGCTCGACCTGCCAGTTTCGCTGATCGGTGTCACCCAGGCCGCGGGCCTGGGCGAGGTCCGTTTCGGCGCAGCCCAGGACCTGGCCAGCGTGATCCTGGCGCGGGTGGGCCGGGAGATCGAAGTAGCGGTGATCTGCGACGGGCGGCCGCTGGCACTGGGCGAGGGCAACCCGGGGCAGGCCGGGCACATGGTGGTGGCGCCCGGAGGGCCGCGCTGCACCTGCGGCGAATCGGGCTGCTGGCAGGCGCTGGCAGGACACGAAGCTCTGGTGATGCGGGTCTTGAGGGACTTGAGCAGCGGCCTGCCCAGCGGCATCCCGGCGGCGGTTGACAATCACCTGGCCGCGATCACCCCCGCGGTGATCTGCCGGCTGGCGGCGGGCGGGGACGCGGTGGCGCGGGCGGCGGTGGAGGAGACGGGCCGGTTCCTGGCCTTGGGGCTGGCGAACCTGATCGCGCTCTTCGACCCGGAGGCGATTATCCTGGACGGGGCTCCGGGCCCCGTGGGCTCGGCTCTGCGCCATGCCGCCGAGACCGCGCTCAAGGCCAGCCCGCGGGCTCACATCCTCTCCCGCTGCGTGCTGCTCTCGCCCGGCCTGGGCGAAACCGCGCCGGTGGTCGGAGCCGCCGCCTGGGCGGCGCAGCAGGCGGGCTAGTTCGCCTGGAATATCAGGGAGTGCGCCGGGGGGCCGCTCTCGACCGCTTGACCTTCGGCTGTTCGGAAACCAGGATCCGCCCGTCCCCCGGGGGGATGGTGAAGCGGGTTCCCGTTTCGCCGGTGAAGGAGTCGCGGGCCGACGTGCTCAGCTTGACCTGATAAGGCTCGGTGGCATCCGGCAGGTTCATCACCACCAGCGCCTTCTCGTACTGCCGCTGCCAGACGTGAGCGTTGATGCGTTCCCCGGGCCCGGTGGGCAGGCCGATCTTGACATCGTACTCCGGATACCAGTCGTGCTGGTGGCTGGTGCTATCGCTGAACAGATAGTAGAAGTCGCCGACGATCAGCGCGTAGCACATGGTCCAATGCCTGGCCGCCGGGTCCTTCTTGATCGGCTTTCCCTTGTCCGGGTCATTGGGCCATCCGGGCCTGATCGCGCACCTCCTCGAAGCGCTCGATGATGCTGATGCGGGGTGGCAGCAGCAGCTCCTCGCTGCGCTGCATCATGCGGATGCGGTCATCCCAGGTCTCGTTCGGCATCCACTCGCTGCGCTCCGGATGGCTCCAGCCAGACTCGTACATGATCCCGTTGAGGTAGGGCGCCAGCCAGTCGAAGTTGCCGATGTCATAGCCGACGTTGACCAGGATCAGGAACTTGCTCCCTACCGCCTCCCGCACGGCCCTGATGATCTTGAGCCAGGGCTCGGGCTCGTCCCGCCAGTTGTCGTAGAACACCCCGTCCACGACGCCGGTCTCATAGAGCGCGATGGTCTGGCGGATGACCTTCTGCTGATACTCCGGGTTGTGCCAGTCCATGCGATAGGTGCCGGGCCAGAACTGCTCCCGCTGGCCATTGACGCGAAGCCACCAGGGGTGATCTTCTGGCAGGGCGCCCTCATCGTACTCGTAGAAGCTGAGGTCGCCGATCACCACTGCATTGGGGTTCAGCCGCCTGAGCTCGGCCACTCGCTCCCGCGCCACCGGGATGGATTCAAGGGCGAACCCGTCGGCCAGCACGGAGGGCTCGCGGTTGGGCGCCAGGCCCAACGCATCGGTGCTCGTCATAATCAGGCCGTGCCGCGCCAGGCCCCGGGGCGAGTCGTCGCCGCGCACCGGCGCCCACATCATGGCGATGCGAGGGAACGGCGTGTTGGTGATCATGGTGAGCTTTCCTTTGTGGGCTGATGGTGATGCGGCCTTTGCCCGCCCGTCGCCGGGCAGGGCCAGCAGAAGAATCCCCATTGCTGCCAGCAGCAGTTTCGCAGTCATACCATCGTACTCCTGTCACTGTGGAGGAGCCAGAACAAGAATGGCCGGCGGGCATCCAGAGATGGCTAGGTCGCCTATGGCGACCGCCATGGCGGCCTGCATAGCAGGCCTAGCCACATGCCCGCCCTACAGCAGCTGTACGCGTTGGCGGCGGATCTACGTTACCTCAGTATACCCCGTGGTCGTCAATCGCATCCATAATCGCCCGCATCCCCTCCTTGAAGGCACGCTCGCTCTCGTCATCGGTGATGCCGTAGGAGCCCATCTCGGTCATCCCGATCACCAGCCGGCCGCTGCCCTTGTCCTGCTTCAGCAGATCCACGGTGTAGTCATAGCTCTGCTGCCGTCCCAGCCAGAAGATGGTCTCGGGGAAGTTGACCCAGATCACAGTGTCCGGGCCCCAGGCAGCGCGGGCGTCGGCGAGGGAGAGATCGCCGACCGGCGGGGGAGTGAAGGCCTCCACCACCGGCACGCCGGTCTGCCCGACCAGATCCTTGAACGCGGATAGGTTTGAGTTGTGCGCATGCAGGGCGCAGAGCTTGCCGCCCGCCCGGAGCTGGGGCGCATATCGCCGGTAGAAGGGAAGCACATACTGCCGGTACTGCTTGGGGCCGTAGATTCCGCTCAGCGAACCCAGCGAAGTGAGCTCGCCCGGCGCCGCCAGCACCAGGGGAAGCAGTCTCTCGGCGCGCCGCTCCAGCGCCGCCAGCAGTTGCGCGAACTGCTCGGGGTGCTCCCGCTGGCCCACGGCCCAGCCCTCCAGAGAGAAGTAGCTGCTGGTTCCGTCATAGGGCGGCGAGAGTCCGTCCAGCCGCACGATGCCATCGCTGCCGATATCCCGCACATCCGCGAGGAATCCCTCGTAGTCGGCGTGAAAGATGGTGTGCTCGATCATAAAGATCGCCGGCTGGTAGTCGGCGACCTCCTTGATCAACCATTCCGTGGCGACGCTCTCGCCGTCCGAGATCCTCCCCACATGGGTGCGCGCGGCCTGTCCCACACTGCCCACCGGGGTGTGGTAGATCACGCGGCTGATATCCCCCTCCGTCTTGTGCTCGACCGCCACCTCCGTCGTCTCCGACCACACCGCGCGGCAGCGCAGGCAGAGCCCCATGCCCCGGTTGCGCAGCTCACGCTCGAAGTCGCCGCGGGGCACGAGGTTGTCATAGGGAGCATAGGGGACACGATCCGGCCGCTCGCCGTGCAACACCGCGTCCATGCGCTCGGCGAAGTTCATCGGCAGCAACCTCCCGGGCTCAGCCGATCACCTTGCTCATGTACCGGCGCGCCAGGCTGACTTGCCGCTTCACCTCCTCCAGGGCCCTCCAGCTCGTGGTTCGGGCCCAGGCAGGGGTGGCAGAACTCATAGGTGAGGTAGCCGGCGTAGCCAATGCCCTTCAGCGCCTTGATGAAATCGGGATAGTTGATCGGGCCCCGGCGAGAGAAGCGGATGGGCCGCTGCACGGCTTCGCCATTCGCCTCCTCGAACTCGCCTCCGTAGTGGGAGTGCACCTGCAGCGCGCCGGTGGCGCGCACCGCCTCCGTGACATAGGCCTCATCCTGGCGCGCTAGCAGGGGGCAGTCCAGGCACGCCTTCAGGGCCGGAGAGTTGACCTCTCGCACCAGGTCCAGCACGTCAATGTAGTCTCGAATGAAGGGCTCGTGGTTCTGCAGCGCCAGGGTCACGCCCATGCTGCCGGCGAAGTCGGCCAGCTCTCGCAGGCACTCCTTCACCCAATGCCACTGGTCGAGGAAGGTGACGTCCGGACCCTGGTCCCAATGGCGCCGGGTGATGTCGTAGACGGCATGGCCCTCCTGCATTGTGACCCCCCGCCAGGCCGCGAACACGCGCAGCAGCGGCGCTCCCAGGTCCCGAGCCAGCTTGATCTGCTCCCTGGTCACCAGCAGCTCGTTCTCTCGCTGCTCGATGATGGGGCTGGCGAAGTTGCTGTACCCGGCCACCGCGGGGATCTCCAGGCTCAACTTGGCCGCTTGCTGCTTGATCTTTTCCCGCGCCTTAGCGTCCAGGTCCATGGGGTTGCCATGAGGCCGCTTGGCCCCGATCTCCACCCCCGCGTAGCCCATGTCCTTCGCCAGCTTCAGCACCTCGTCCAAGGGCAGCCCGGGGCCGTCGTACCAGGCGCCCGAGAAGCTCACCGTGTATAGGCCGACCTTCATCGCTCTCGCCTCCCCTGAGTCAGTCTCGTGCTACCTGCTTCCCTTTCGCTGGGCCGCTTCCTGCCGGGCCGCGCCACCCATCTGCCAGAGGCAAGGAGAGGGCAGACCGGGTTGGAAGATGGGAGGCAGTGCAGGCCCCGCTGGCAAACCGACCGAACACTTCGGCCGCGTTATCCGTCTCTTGCTATGAGGCCGCGATGAGTGACTTCGAGGGGTTCTACCGGGATCACGTGCAACTGGTGCATGGTCTGGCTCTGGCGCGCACGGGAGCAATGGAGCAGGCTGAAGACCTGACCCAGGACACTTTCCTGCGGGCCTGGCAGCACTTCGCGCTGCTCTCCGCGGCCGACCCCGTCACCCGCCGGGCCTGGCTGGTGCGCACTTTGCGCAATCTGATGGTTGACGCCTGGCGGCGCCGGGGCAGAGAGACTGCGGAATCGCTGGAGAGGCCGGACCCCGGTCCGGAGGCCGCGAGGCGGGCGGAGTTGCGGGTGGACTTGCAGAGGGCGCTGTCGGAGCTGGGCGAGAGGGACCAGGAGATGGTGGTGCTGCGCTATCTGGACGACAGGAACAGCCGGGAGATCGCCGCCATCGTGGGCGTGCCCGAGGGCACAGTGAGACGCCGGCTGGCGGACTGCCGCAAGCTGCTCGCCGAGCAGCTCTCCTCATGGGCGCCCAGGAGGACACAGGGATGACCGCAAGGGAGCTGGACCGCAAGCTGGGACAGGCCTTCGGAGA
The DNA here is from genome assembly GCA_963716175.1 of uncultured Armatimonadota bacterium. Taxonomy (GTDB): domain Bacteria; phylum Armatimonadota; class Hebobacteria; order Hebobacterales; family Hebobacteraceae; genus MFD04408-11. Next base: position 1,437,644 of record OY970296.1, read on the forward strand.
GGGCCTTGGGATGAACAAGTCGCAAGAAGAGGCGCTGTGGCAGGCCTTCCTGGCGCGGGCGCAGGCGGAGGCGCAGGCTTGGTCGGCCTTCGTGACCGTGATGGTGGTGATGAACCGCAGGCTGAGGCCGGCGCTGCGCGCCTCGGCCTGGCCTGGGTCGTTTCATCCCAGATGGTAAGAAGCGCAATCAAAGCAAGGAGCAAGAGCGATGAGCGAGCAGGAAGAGAGAGAAGGGGAGCAGGCCTCGAGGACCGGGTTTGCCCAGAACGGGATGGTCCAGGGCGTCCCCGGGAAGAACATCGAGCTGAACGGCGTGCTGGACCTGCGCGGGGTGCCGGCGGAACAGGTCGCCGCCATCGAATCCATCCGGATCAACGGCCTGGTGATGATGGACGAGGGCAACCGCAATGCCCTGGCGGGAGTGAAGTCGGAGATCAACGGCACGGTGGTGGTGGCAGATCCGGATCTTCGGGTGATGCTGGAGCCGGACTTCCAGTTGTCGCAGGCGACACTGGAAGGCATGCCGGCGGGACAGAAGCTGATGCTGGTGGGCATGGTGTTCTTCAAGCCGGACGTGTCCCCCGCGCTGGTGGCGGAGAAGTTCGATCAGCTCCGGATCGTGGGCATCTTGGTGGCCTGCGAAGGCGTCTACGGCGCGCTGCTGGGGAAGATGGAGATCACCGGCATCAGCATCACCCTCCCGCCCGACGCGGGCCCCGTGGTGCGTTCCATGGGCCAGAATACCTGGACGCTGGACTATGTCTCCCGGATGCAGGATGACAGCACCTATGTCAATATCGGTGCCACCGCGATCCCTGATGGCATCTCTGAGGAGCTGCTCGCCCGGAAGGTTCGCGCCTACTACAACGTGGGAATGACCACGGCCCCGGCCCCTCTGCTGGCCCTGCTCAAGTCCCGCTGCCCCACCAATCTGGGCGAGTTCGCCGAGCCTGGCGGCGAGGAGCAGGAAGAGGGGGACGACTAGGCTCTTGTAGGGCGGCCATGCGCCCCGGAGCCATGGCGCAGGGGCGCATCGCCGCCCAGAAGGCTCGAGCGCCACTTTGTCGGAGCCCCGTCCCCGGGGCGATTGGATGCCAGAAAAAAGCGGCCGGGCCTGAAACCCGGACCCGGCCGCTCCCGTAATCAGTAGTGATCCTATGATTCTCACCCACAGGGGGGAACGCCGGTGCCCAGAGCTTGCTTGCGCTCGTATTTACTGCTGGTAAACGCTATATCTCTCCTGCTGGCCTGCCTGGCGGCCGGTGCAGCCGAGGGAGAGAAGAAGACACAAGGGGCACCCGCGGCCGCGCCTCAGGCAGCGCGGACTGCTCCGGTCATCCATGGCGTCTACGTGCAGGCCGCGCCCAGCATAGATGGGAAGCTCGACGAGGCCTGCTGGAGCCAGGCCTCCCGGCTGGAGGGGTTCTTCTGCCCCAATGTGGACAGCCCGCCCCCCGATGAGACCATCGGGCTGATCTGCCTGGACGAGAAGGCGCTCTACGTGGGCTTCATCTGCAACGACAAGACCCCCAACGATATCGTCGCCCGTGAGACTAAGCGCAATGGCGACATCGGCTCGGACGATTTCGTCCTGCTCGTGGTGGACCCCTGGCACAAGCACACCGACTTCTACCAGTTCGCGGTGAATGCCGCCGGCACTCAGTTCGAGACCATCCCGGGTGGGTCGGCCACCAAGATCGAGTGGCGCGGCGACTGGAGCGGGGCCGCCACGCGCACTGCCACCGGGTGGCAAGCGGAGATGGCCATCCCCTATTCCATCCTCCGCTATCCCGCGGGCCAGACTACCTTCGGGCTGGCGATCGCCCGGCAGTTCGCGCAAGAGCGCATCATGTCCGTCTACCCCAACACGGGCCGCTCCGTTGACCCCACGCTCTTCCTCGACCTGGTGGGGCTGCGCCTTCCTGGCAGCGTGTCGCGGCCGGTGGTGATGTCCTACCTCACCATGGACACCGCGGCCCTAGCCGGCGGCTACAAGACCGGGGTGGATGTTCAGTACAAGCTGCCCAATGGTTTGACTGCGCTGGGCGCCGCCAATCCGGATTTCACCCAGATCGAGGACACGGTCGAGCCCATCTCCTTCTCCTACACGGAGCGCTATCGCCCCGACCTGCGGCCCTTCTTCGTGACCGGCGAGGACGGCTTCCTGCCCAGGGAGCATCTGCTCTACACGCGCCGGATCGAGAAGTTCGACGCCGGGGCCAAGCTCTTCGGCACCGTGGGCGATGAGACCATCGGCCTGCTCGATGCCATGACCTACGGACAGCAGAACGCCCTCGCCGCCTCCTGGCGACACCGCTTCGACGACAACACCGCCGCCAAGCTGCTGTTGGTCTCGGATACCAGGATGGGTCCGATCGGCGATGAGCCGGGCGGCCTCGCCTACGGCCTGGATGCCAGCCACACCTGGCGCAATCCCAGGGGCGAGGACCAGATCTGGGCGGTCGCTTACCAGTCCAGAGAGCGATCCGCCAGCACCGGCGGGGCCTACTCTGCCGGCGGCTACCATGACTGGGGCAGCGGGAACATCAACTACTACTGGCAGACCCGCTATGCGACCGATGATTTCAAGCCTTCCCTGGGCTACTATCCTGACATTGACAATGCCGGCGCAAGCTTCAGCACCTGGCGGTGGGACCGCTGTCCCAGCGGGCCCATCGAGACGCGCTCCTGGAATGTGGACACCTCCTACTACAGATTCCTGGAGCAGGAGGGGATCTATGAGGCCCGCATCGCGCCTGGTTACTACTGGGGGTGGCGGAATGGTCGCGCTTTCCGGCTTGGTTTCACTCGCGGTCGCCAGCTCAACTTCGACAGCTCGGACGTGAACGCTTACTACGCCTGGAACGAGAAGGACATGTACCGGCGCGGCAGCGTCAGCCTGCTGAAGGGCAAGCGGGCCGGAGGAGACTACTCCTACCTATCGGTGGACCAGGGATTCCGGGCAACCGGGCGGATGTCGCTGCGGTTGGGGGTCGAGTATGGGAGCCTGGTTGACGCGCCGGAGGACTCCGGCCGCTACTACCAGGGGGTGGTCACCTCCTCCTATGACATCACATCGGAGAAGACCGTCGCCGCCCGCCTGATCGCGCGCAACGCCGGGTTCAGCGCCTACGCCGCCTATCGCCAGGTGGTGCGGCGGGGCGTGGACGCCTACGTCATCCTCGGCGACCCCGATCCGGAGCGCACCGGCTTCTCGCCGCGAATTGCCTTCAAGCTGATAAGGACGATGTAGAGTCTATCGCAAAACCCGTTGGGCAGGAGCTTGCTCCTGCCACCCTTGGTCGCGGGGCGCAAGGCTGCGCTCACACCCGAAGGGCGGGCGCTTTTGCGACAGATTCTGTAGGCCGACGGAGCCGTCTCTATGGGAGCCCTGTCCTCGGGGCGATCACGACAAGGAGCGATCCCACATCGCCCGCCGCGCCGCTGCTCCCGCGCCGCGGCTGCTGGCCTCACTAAGCACCCTCCGATGCGAAAGGCGGGGCCGCTACCTACCCAAAACGGTTACCAGAAGGTACAGCCAGGCGGCTGCTCCGAGCGCAACCAGGATTCGCCACGCCCAGGTTCCCCATGGCACGCGGCGTTGCGGTTGCGTGAGCTCGCTGTCCGGCGCCCCACGTACGACTGCAGCGCTCGCGGCCGGTATCACCACGAGCGATGTCAGCAACCAGCACAGCGGCCACAGGACCCATGTCACCCTTGTGGTGTCAATGTCGGCAGCTACTGTCAGCAGCAGGGTCCCGCCCATGCCCACCGCCGCGGCGGTCACCAAATCTGACCGCCTCCATGCCCGCGGGCGCCGCAGGATCGCGCAGACCGCCCCGCTCCCAGCGGCGAGCATCCCCGCGACCGGGATTACAAGAAAGATCGCCTCGTGATTGGGACGAATGATCGATAGCTGCAGAGTCGTGAATGCGAACGCGACCACACCCGAAAGCAGAGCGGTCACGAACATGGCTCCAAGGCGCAGCAGGGTTCTGCCCACTCGCATCGCCTGCCTCCTTCCCGGGAGAGACTGCAACCCCCGTGGATCACACCTCGAATCTCAGGGGATAGCTCGGCAGTGGATCGCAAACCCCTCGGCCCCCTCTTCGTCACCGACCGCGATGCCCCCTGTATCCGCCCCTCAGCGACCAGGCCGGCCGACCGAAAGAGAACATCCTCACCTTGCGAGAAGCGCCCTGAACTCCTCGACGCTCAGGCCCGCGTCTCGGATCAGTCGCCGGAGAGTGCCGGCGTCAAGGTCCTTGGCCCGGGGAACCGTCAGCAGGAATCTACAGCCCCGCTTCTTCATCGTGACGTGAGAACTCTCTTGCCGTGCTACCACCCAGCCGTCTCGCGCGAAGGCCGCTATCGCCTGCCTTCCGGAGACCACCGGGAGTCTGGAGCGCATTTCATAACCTAGCCTGCTGGCTGGCCGCACCACGCCCTCGCATGAAATGCGCCTGCCACGGCCTGACGTTGTGCAGTGCTGTTTCATAACCTCCCCTGGGGAGGTTATGAAACAGCTTCTAAGGAGCTTCGCCGAATGAAGTAACACGGCGAAGCTCAAGAAGCGGCCCAGACAGGCACAGGGCGGTGTTCGCACATTACTTCGTTGTGCGAACATCATTAGTCACGCGCCTGCCGCCCTTAGACGCTTACGGCGCTCACCAGCTTCCTCTTCGGCCATCTCCTGCAACACAGAGAGGTAACTCGCGATCGCCTTTTTCAGATTGGCTTGCGCGTCCTCACGTGTTCGCCCCTGGGCGACGCAGCCGCGCAAGACGGGGCAGTACCCCACGAAGTATCCGCTCTCGCCAGGCTCCACCACCTCGGGTAGATCGTAATACGCCAGGTCCTGCGCTTTGGCCTTCGGCAGTTCCTTGCCCACCTCGCGCAGCGCATCTCCCATCGGAACCGTCAGCACCAACTGCCCCTCTGCCAGCACATCCACTAGCTTGCCGGGATTCGGCGAGAGATAGAAGATGCGCTTGCCGTCCGTGACCAGGGAGAGATCGGCCAGCGGCGCGGCTACTCTGGGCAGAGCTTTGCGCAGCCAACTCACCGCCCGGCGAATCTTCTGCAAAGAGACCCCAGCCTCGCGCAGCTCACTCATCACGCGCAACTGGACTACCTCGGTAGCTGACCAACCCCGCGCAGAACCGCTTCCCCGGGCTCCCTGTGTCGGCTTGATAACCATCTGCCTGACCCAGTAGTCCAACTGCCGGTAGGACACCCCAGCAAGCCGGCATGCCTCCTGCGATGTGTAGGTACGCATAGTCACCTCCTCCCAGTGCTTCCACTCCGTAATTACATCTCCGTAACTATAATACCTTCCATCAGATCTCCCCAATCATGTACGGAAGCTGCCCTGCGGCTCTACCCCCCGCCTCTCTCGTCCAGTCCCCCGCCCCTCGCGCCAGTGGCCGGCGGCTCGCCTCACATCTTCCCCGCGTCCTTCAGGGAGACATACCTCCCGTTGCCGATGACGATGTGATCCAGCAGCGGGACCGACATCAGCTCGCCGGCCTGGCGCAGGCGCTGGGTGAGGACGATGTCCTCCTGGCTGGGGGTCGGGTCTCCGGTGGGGTGGTTGTGGCAGACGATCAAGGCAGCCGAGCCGTGAGCCAGCGCTTCCTTGAAGATCTCCCGGGGACGGGCCGGGCTTCCCGAGAGGGTGCCGACAGAGATGGTCTCGACCCTGATCACCTGATTCCTGATGTCCAGGAAGATGGCCACCAGGCACTCCTGCTCGCGGTAGCGCAGCTCCTCCATCACCAGCCGGGCGGCGTCCGCGGCATTGGCCACCACCGGCCGGGGACCCTCGACGGAGGCGGCGAGGCGCTTGCCCAACTCGAAGGCGGCCTTCACCTGGGTTGCCTTGGCCAGCCCTATGCCGGGGAGGGCGGAAAGCTGGGGAATGCGCGCCCGGGCAATGCCCACCAGGCCGCCGAACTGGCTGAGCAGTCGCTCCGCCAGCCGCACCGCGGACTCTCCCCGCGAGCCCACGCGCAGCACGATCGCCAGCAGCTCCGCGGTGGAGAGCGCCTCCGGGCCATACTGCTCCATGCGCTCCCTGGGCCGCTCTCCTACCGGCAAATCGCGAATCACCAGCCCGCGCTCGGTCATGGGTCTCCCCCTCCTCCTGGGTTCAGGCTGCGTGCGCCGCGCCTGTGCTTCTCCTCGCGCCGGGCCCTACCTGCCTCTCGCTTGTTGGCTTCGGGCCGGTGTGCTAGAATGCTCCAGAGGGACGCGTGTTCGAGCTAACCGTTGACATCCCATTCTCGGCCGCGCATCAGATCTGCGGCCACCCCGGGCCCTGTCCGCGGCTGCACGGGCACAACTACCGCGCGGTGGTCACGGTCGCGGGGGAGCAGCTCGACGAGCTGGGGATGCTGATCGACTTCGCGGAGCTGAAGCAGATATGCGCGGAGGTGATCGCGCCCCTCGATCACAGCTACCTCAACGAGCTAGCCGCGTTCGCGGAGGTGAACCCCACGGCGGAGGCCCTGGCTCGCCATATCGCCTCCGGCCTGGCGCCCAGGCTGGCGGCGCGCTCTGGGGCCGGGGTGCGGGTGTTGCAGGTGACGGTATTCGAATCGGATCGCGCGTTTGCCACCTACCGAGGCTGAAGGCATGGCTGCCATCGTGCTACTGAGCGGGGGTCTGGACTCGACCGTCAACCTCAAGCAAGCCAGGGATGAGGATGGGGTCGCGCTCGCGCTCACCTTCGATTACGGCCAGCGGGCGGCGGCGCGGGAGGCGGCGTGCGCGCGCTTCATGTGTCAGCAGCTCCAGGTGCCGTTTCGCCTGCTGCAACTCCCCTGGTTGGCCGATATCTGCGCCACTGCTCTGGTGAACCGTCGGGTGAGCGTGGTGGAGGTGAGGCCGGAACAGCTCGACCAGCCGGCCGTCACTAGCGGGGAGACGGCGCGGGCGGTGTGGGTGCCCAACCGCAATGGGGTTTTCGCGAATATCGGAGCCGCATTTGCGGAGAGCCTGAGCGCGGACAGCGTCGTAGCCGGGTTCAATGCCGAGGAAGCGATGACTTTCCCGGACAACAGCCCCAGCTTCGTGGCCGCGACGAACGCCTGTCTGCGGCTGTCCACCCGCACTGGAGTGCGGCTGCTGAGCTACACGCAGCACCTGGAGAAAGCCGACATCGTCCGCCTGGGCCGGCGGATAGGGGCTCCTATCCCCTCCATCTGGAGCTGCTACCTGGGGCAAGCCGAGCATTGCGGGCGCTGCGAGTCCTGCGCCCGGCTGGAGCGGGCATTGCGCCAGGCCGGCGCCTGGGAGTGGTTCCACAGCCAGCGTTGGCTGCCCTGAAGGGCCGGCTGCCCCCGGGCCAAGATAAGTCCCGGCCCCAGTGCCCAACAGAGCGCACAACCTGCATAGCGCGGTTCCCAGAGCCGGGACTTGTCGGCTGGAAGTGATGGCGACTAGACCTGAGGTCTAGATCAGCCGGTACGGATCCTGCAACGTAGTTTCACTGCGTGCTACGCGATTCCTGCTGAAGGGTATTGGCTCGGGAACCTGGGACGGCTCCGTGCTCAGCGCGGCTGCCTGGCCAAGCTGGTAGAGACGGCGGCCGAGTTGGTCGGCGGCGGCTCGCAGCAAGGGCAGCCAGCGCCGGATGTTCCGCTCTGTGAACCTGGCCAGCGGCACTGCCAGGCCCAGGCCTGCCACCACTTTGCCGCTGGCGTTCACCACCGGGACAGCCAGCCCGCAGGCGCCCAGCAGGCCTTCCTGGCGAGACAGAGCATAGCCCTGTCTCCTCACCTGCGCCAGCTCCTCTCTCAGCCGCTGCGGGGAGGTGATAGTGTGCGGCGTGGCCGCGGGCAGCCCCTGGCCCATCCAGGCCTCCAGTTCGGCCGGGGGAAGGCCGGCGAGGTAGCATTTCCCGGCGGCCACCGCGTGCATGGGCAGAGAGGGCGAGACCCGCGGGTCTACCTGCACCGGGTGCCCGGAGAGCGCGGTCGCCACCAATGGCGTCTCTCGCCGGAAGATATCGGGAATGCCCAGCCCAGCGGTCTCGCCGCTGGCCTGGGCCAGTTGGCGCAGTATCTCCTGCACCTGCTGCGGCTGCGACCGGAGGTGGTCGAGCCGGAAGGCGGCCGCTAGCCACGACATGGGCTCCCAGCGGTAGCGATCATTGGCTGCTTCTCTGGCCACCATTCCGCTCGCGACCAGGGTGCGGAGCAGCCGCAGCACGGTGGTCTTGTGCAGCCCCAGCTCCCTGCTCAGGTCGGACAGTTGCCTGCCCTCCGGTGCGACGAGAAGCGACCCCAGGATGCGAACTGCCCGCTCCACGGAGCGCACCAGAGGCATCTTGACATCGCCCGCGCCCACTACCCGCCCGCCTGCGTTCCCGCTCGCTGCTGGCATCTGTGGTCCCCTCCCGAATTTGCAATGGCGTTTCGTGATTCGGCACGGCCGCTCTCCTCCCTCTTGGGGCGTGCTGCTGGTGCCAGCGCAGGCTCCGGCCCTTGACCGGCGCCCATGGGCCCTCTATCATGGCCCCGCAGCTCCCGATATTGCCTGCCAAGGTGGGTTCATGACCTCCCGCTGCCTGCTCGCTCTCGCCCTGCTGCTGGGGCTGGCCTCTCCGCGGCCGCGCAGAGAGGCCCAGTCACGGTCGCCGATATCCGCCAGGCCTCGCCAGCCGAGCAACTGCTGGCCGTCAGTCTCCAGGGCCTGGCGAACCGGCATCCGGAGGGGCCTCAGGTCTTCCTGCTCGCCAACCCGCGCGACGAGGAGTGGCTCCAGTACTGCCTGCGGCTCTCGCCCGGCCCCACGGAATCGGTCACCGTCGAGCAGCTCTTCCAGCGCCTGCGGCCCGAGCTGAAAGGGCAGATCCGGTACGATCCGGCGCAGCCCTATACCATCGATATCGCCACCACCGCGGCCGGGCTGCAGCAGGCGGTGATGGCGGCGGATGATCTTGGCCTGCCCACGTTGCTGGATCTGCGGGGCCGGTGGCAGTCGGCCTCCGAGGCCTACGCCTGGGCCGCCTCCGCACTGCTTCCCAAGTGCAACCAGAATCACGCCGCGCTGCTGCCGGGCCAGGCGGTGGCAATGCGTGACTTCGCCATCCAGGAGCGGATGTTCACTTTCGGCGCACCCGCCTCCCCGGATGACCTGGGCTTCCAGGACATCCTGCTGCATCTGGCCCCGGGGGCCGCGATCTACGGGGAGGCTTCGCCTGAGCTGGGCGCGGCGATCAGCAGCAACTCCCATTTTGTGGTGCCGGCGGCGCAGGCGGCCAATCTCTCGTTCTTGTCCCGCCTCGACCGGGGCCGGCCCTTCTACCAGTACTTCGCCTATGTCGAGCCCACCGCGACGCGCTATCTCACCCTGATCTTCGACTGCTCCGACCTGAGTTTCGCCGTCAACGATATGCCTCTGATCTGGGAGCGGTTCACCCGCGGCACGCTGCCCCTGGGATGGGCCCTCCCTGGGGCACTGGCGGAGGCCGCCCCCCCGGTGCTGCACCGCTACTATGGCGATGGCTATCGCTCCGGGATTGACGGGTTTGCGTTGGGCCCCAGCGGGGCCGGCGAGATGGAGGTCGCGGCTGCCGGCGCGCCCTTCGCCTTCTTCCAGGCCACCGCCCGCGCGGTGGGGACTCTGGACGCTCACACCGCGCTCTTGGCGCCGCCGGCCGCCTTCGAAGAACTGGGCCCGACCATCACCCGTTTCGCCAGTGAGACCGGGGTGCGAGGGGTGTTCGTGCTCTCCCCACCTGACTTCGAGCCACTGCTCTATGGCGGCGTTCCGGCGGTGGCCGCGCCCCGGGTGGACAGCGTGGCGGCCGCAGTCTCTTATCTGGACCGCATTCCGCTGGAGCGGCGGTTTGCCGCGCTGGTGCTGAACCCGCGATGGCTGACGCCGGCCGATGCCGTCCACATTGCAGCTCATGTGGCACGCCGTTTCGCGGTGGTTCCGCCGGAGCAACTCGTGGACTTGGTGCGCGTGACGGCTGAGGCCTTGGATTCAGGTGCGTCGCAGGTGGCGGTCACCGCGTTGAGCTACCCGGAGCGGCTGGACCCGAGCCTGCCGGCCCCGGTGAAGGCGGTGATCCAGGGGCCGGGCGGCGTGGCCTCTGCCGACCTGCTCTACCGCGCCGCAACCTCCCTGGTCTCCTGCTACCAGGTGATGCTAGCGGGAGAAGACGGCTATCGGGCGGAGCTTCCTCCCCTGCTGTGCGGAGGTGAAATCGGGCTCAGCATCCACACCATTGACGGTGCGGGCCGGACTTCCTGGTCACCCGCCGTGAGCATCCAGGTCCCGCGGGCGGATGCCGATGGCGATGGGCTGAGCGACGCCGAGGAGGGCTTCCTGCTCACAGACTCCAAGGTCGCTGACACCGACGGAGACGGCCTCTTGGATGGGGCCGACCCGGCCCCGCTGCGGCCCGACCGCATCACGGTGACCTACCTGGGGCCGGTGAATCCGCCCAGCGACCTTCCCTATCTGCCTGATGTCGGCGGGAGCAGCGCCGACCTGGAGGGCCGGCATCTGCAGGCCGGCCAGGGCTGCCTCTACTGGCTCCCACTGGCCCAGCTCCCACCAGGAGCCCCCGCGGTGGCAGGGCTGGAGGCTTGGGGTCCGGCCCAGGTGGCCTTCTCCGCTGATGGCGTCGCCTTCTCCGATCAGTTCAGCGGCGACCTGGCAGGTATCTGGTATAGCGGGGCTCTGTCCGGCGCCTATCCCGGGGGACTCTTTGTGCGCATCACCTGCCCGTCCGGGGCCTCCCGCGAGCTGCTGATTCATGGGCTAGGCGTCTTCTCGCCGCCGGACGCTCCCTCCATCTGGGCGATCGGGTGCTATCCCCTCCACCCGGGGCCCGAGCAGGAGATGCTCATCTCCGCCACCATCTTCAGCCCGAAGCAGATTGCCGGGGCCTCGCTCGCCTACCGGGTCAACGCAGGCGGCGAGATCACCATTCCCATGCTGGCAATCGGTAAGTCTCAGCGCTACCAGGCGCGCCTCCCGGCGCTCGAGAACCGCGACCAATTGGAGTGGTGGGTCAGCGCCCGGGACGGCGAAGGCGAAGCAGTGGCCACCACGCCCGTGTCTCTGTCCATCGGGGCGCGGGCGCGGGAGACCATCTCGCTGCTGGCCGGGCGGGAGTTCGTCGGCGATTGGTCCTCCGGCAGCGACTGGGAGGGGGCCGGGCGTGTCGCCCCGGAGGCCGGCCTGCGGGATTCCGCGGCCGTCCATCTCACCGGAGGGCTCTACGCCGTGTGGGTGCTGGCCGGGGGGCGCGGGCAGGGGATCGGCGTCTACGTGGACGATGGCAGGGCGGGCGGCATTGACCCGGAGAGGCCGGACGGATGGCAGCAGGCGGGCAGAGTGCGGCTGGAGGCAGGCCGCTATCACGTGCACGTGGTTTCGGAGGCTGGCCCCCGGGCCCCGGCCGGGGCCCAGCCCCGCTATGCGGAGGTGGTGCTGACGGCCGACACCTCCTTCCGACCTCCAGTGAATCGGATGGTGGATGTCTACAACTCTCTGGTGCTGCTCGCGCCTCGCCCGGAGGAGACGCTCAGCGGTCGAGTGGAGCTGCGGGCCACGGGCGCGGGCAACCTGACCGCAGTCGAGTTCTCGCTGGACGGCCAGCTCCTGCGCCGGGTCAGCGGGCCCCCGTTCCTGTTCTCCCTGAACACGGAGCGAGTGGCCAATGGCTCCCACCAACTCAAGGTGCAGGCCGTGGATCGCGCCGGGAGCGCCGGGCTCAGTCTGGAGATCCCGGTGATGGTGGCGAACTGAGGCCCACGTCTGGCTCCGCACCCCCGGTGCCACCACCGATTGTGGAATAACCCCGACAGCGCGGATCGGCGGGCGCGCGCCTCCCTTGGCCTGGAGCCAGTGGTGGCGCCTTTGGGCGGGCGGCATACAACTCAGATGACAGCGCTAGCGGGGCAGCAGATTCCTGTCGGCTTCGGCCGGGGCCGGCAGACGAATAGGATTGTCGTTTTCCGGACCAGCACCGTGCTCTCCGAATCCATCCCGCCGGAGCTCTACCAGTGGGGGCCGGAGGAGCATCTCGACTACTGGTCGCAGGCGGCGGTGGATGGGTTCGTCTTCGGTGCGGAGGCTACTGGCTTCGACTTCGTCTGGCGGACCTGGAAGAAGGGCGAGTCACAAGCGAAGGCCGTGGAAGGTCTGCTCGCGCACGACGCGGTGATCGTGCTGGTCCCGCGAGACGAGGATACCTCCCTGATCCAGCAGCTCGCCGCTTGCGGCCTGCCGGTGGTGCTGGCCTATGGTCGCCGCCCCGACCCGCGCCTGCCCTGGGTGGCCTGTGACAATGCGGGCGGGATCAGCCAGGCCGTGCGCCACCTGGCGCGCCTGGGGCACCAGCGGATCGCCTATCTGGGCGGGCCGCCCAACGTCTCCGACTATCACGAGCGCCAACAAGGATATCTGGCCGGCATCGCTGCGGTGGGCCTGCCTGTTGACCCCGGCCTGATGATTGACCGCGGCGCCACCTATGAACCGGAGGACATGAGGGCGATGGCCTCTCACCTGCTCCGGCAGCACCCTCGCCCCACCGCCATGGTCTGCGCCTCGGATTCGATGGCGAGTGCGGTCATCGAGCAGGCCTGGGAGATGGGGCTCAATGTGCCCGGAGACTTGGCCGTGACCGGGTTCGACGACTCTCAGGAAGCGCTGCAGACCATCCCTCATCTCACTACCATCCGGCAGCCGGTGCTCGAGATCGCCAATCGGGCCATGTACCTGGCGGCCTGCGCGGCAGTGGGGCAGGAGCCGGGCACCGGGAGCTGGCAGCTCGAGCTGCCGGTGAGCCTGGTGATTCGGGAATCCTGCGGGCCGGCGCCGGGGGCCAAGGCTCCGGCGGGAGAGCATCCGGCGCCAGAGGCCGGTCCCCAGACCGTGCGCCAGGAGCTGGAGTGGCGGATGCGGCAGTTGGCCGGGATGAACCAGGAGATGCGGGAGCTGCTCTATGTCGCCTCCCACGATCTGCGGGCGCCGCTGATCACCATTCAGGGTTTCGCCGGCACCCTGGAGCGCAAGTATGGGCAGGCCCTGGACGAGCGCGGGAGGGACTACCTGTTCCGCATCCGGCGCAGCGTGGACAACATGCGGGAGCTGATTGACGCCCTGCTGTCCTTGTCCCGCGCCCACAACCAGCCGCTGGACCTGCGGCCGGTGTCCAGCCGGGAGGTGGTCGAGCGGGTGCTGTCTGACCTGGAGAGCACGATCGCGCAGAAGCGGGCGCGCATGCGCGTCGCCCGGCACCTGCCGACCGTGGTGGTGGACGAACTGGCGCTGTACCAGGTATTCCTGAACCTGATCGGCAATGCGCTCAAGTATCTGGGAGACCAGCCGGCCGCGCTTATCTCCATTTCCTACCAGCTCCGGCCGGAGGAGCATGAGTTCTCGGTGCAGGACAACGGGGTGGGGATTGCGCCGGACCACCAGGAGGAAGTGTTCCAGGCGTTTCGGCGTCTGGGGGAGGTAGAGACGGAAGGCGCGGGGATTGGCCTGACCACGGTGAAGCGCGTCATCCTGCGGCACGGGGGACGGATCTGGGTTGACTCCCAGAAGGGACAGGGCGCCACTTTCCGCTTCACTCTGCCGCGGAGGGAGGTCAACTATGACCGCGACAGCGCCGATGGCGTCCAGACTCAACCGCACTCTGGCGTGGCGCGCTAGACGCGGTGCCTGCGCCGCCGCAGGGCCGGTCCGAGGTCGGCATCCGGTTTGTGGAATAACCGTGGGAATGTCGCCGACACGAGAGTTCGAGACATGATCACCCAGCTGGTCTCGCCCCGGGTGCCGGTCGGCTTCGGGCGAGGCCGCGTCACCAATAGGATCGTTGTGCTCGAAGCCGAGACCGCCGTCTGGCCCCGTGACCCTTCTTTCATCTCCCAATGGGGGCCCGAGGAGCGGCTGGACCCCTGGGAGCTGGCCGCCGCCAACGGCTTCATCTACGGCGCCAGGGAAGCCGGATTCGATCTGGCCTGGAAGTTCTGGAGGCAGGAGCAGTCGGCAGAGGAGCTGGCGGCAGCTCTGCTCGGCTACGACGCCATCATCTTCCCCGCCCCCCATGACGAGCACATGCCGCTGGTTGAGCTGCTGGCGGAGTCGGGCCTGCCCCTGGTGCTGGCCTTCTCCCGCCGTCTGGACCCGCGCTGGTGTTGGGTGGCCTGCGACAATCGGGCAGGTATGGCGCAGGTGGTCCGCCATCTGGCGCGCCTGGGTCACAGGCGGATTGCCTTCGTCGGAGGGCCGCGCAACATCCATGACTTCCGGGAGCGGGAGCAAGGCTACCTCACCGGTATGGCCACTGTCGGTTTGTCGCTCGACCCTGCTCTGATCGTGGCACTCAACGACTACCGAGAGCCGGCCGAGCTGAACAGCGTCGCCACCGCCTTGCTGGGCCAACCCAACCGCCCGACCGCGGTGGTCTGTGGCGATGATGGCATCGCCTGCGGGATGATCGAGCAGCTGTCCGCGCTAGGCCTCAGGGTGCCAGAGGATCTGGCGGTCACTGGTTTCGACGACTCTGAGGAGGCACTGCAGACCATCCCTCATCTCACTACCATCCGGCAGCCCGTGGTGGAGATCGCAAACCAGGCCTGTTACCTGGCGGCCTGCGCGGTGCTGGGTCAGCAGCCGGCAACGGGGAGCTGGCAGCTCGAACTGCCGGTGAGCCTGGTGATTCGGGAATCCTGCGGGGCGGCACCGGGGGTCAAGGCTCCGGCGGGAGAGCATCCGGCGCCAGAGGCCGGCCCCCAGACTGTGCGCCAGGAGCTGGAGTGGCGGATGCGGCAGCTGGCGGCGATGACCCAGGAGATGCAGGAGCTGCTCTATGTCGCCTCCCACGATCTGCGGGCCCCGCTGATCACCATTCAGGGTTTCGCCGGCACCCTGGAGCGCAAGTATGGGCAGGCTCTGGATGAGCGCGGGAGGGACTACCTGTTTCGCATCCGGCGCAGCGTGGACAACATGCGGGAGCTGATTGACGCCCTGCTGTCCTTGTCCCGCGCCCACAACCAGCCGCTGGACCTGCGGCCGGCGTCCAGCCAGGAGGCGATCGAGCGGGTGCTGTCTGACCTGGAGAGCACGATCGTGGAGAAGGGGGCGCGGGTGCGGGTGGGGCAGAAGATGCCCACGGTGGTGGCGGACCAGCTGGCGCTGTACCAAGTGTTCCTGAACCTGGTGGGGAACGCGCTGAAGTACCTTGGGCAGCAGCGGGCGCCGCTGATCGCGATCACCCACCAGCTCCGGCCGGAGGAGCATGAGTTCTCGGTGCAGGACAACGGGGTGGGGATTGCGCCGGAGCACCAGGAGGAAGTGTTCCAGGCGTTTCGGCGCTTGGGGGAGGTAGAGACGGAAGGCGCGGGGATTGGCTTGACCACGGTGAAGCGCATTATCTTGCGGCACGGGGGACGGATCTGGGTTGACTCCCAGAAGGGACAAGGCGCCACTTTCCGCTTCACCCTGCCGCGGAGGGAGGTCAACTATGACAGCGAGAACGCCGACGGCGATCAAACTCAGCGACATCCTCATCATCGAGGATAACGAGGATCACCTGTCTCTTACGCTAGAGGCCCTGGAGGACGCGGGGCTGCAGAATCCGGTGCAGAGCGCGACCACGCTGGCGCAGGCGCGGGTCTACCTGCGGGAGTGCGCGGCGAAGGCGCAAGCCGGGGCCGATTCCCTGCCCTGCGTGATTCTGCTGGATGTCCGGCTCCCCGACGGATCGGGGATGGAGGTGCTGCGGGAGATCAAGCAGGAACCCCTGCTGCGGTCCATCCCGGTGGTGGTGCTCACCAGTTCGGACGACACGCCGGATGTGCAGAGCGCCTACCTGCTGGGGGCCAACAGCTATCTGGTGAAACCGATCGCGTTCGAGGATTTCCACCGCAAGGTGCGAGACGCCGGGCTCTACTGGGCGCTGCTGAATCATTGGTGCCAACCCGACTCTCGCGGGTAGAGTTGCCATGGCGAAGGACGGACAGCTACTGCTGCCGACGCGGGCGGTCCCCAGCGACGCTCTCACCATCGCTTTGGTGGAGGACGACCCGGACCACGCTCTGCTGGCCTTGGAGGCCTTGGAGGAGCGAGGGCATCGGGTGGTGCTCTATCGCTGCGCCGGCGACGCCCTGGCCGCCTATCGGCCCCGGGCCTGGGATGCCATCATCCTCGACTACCGCCTTCCCGACATGAGCGGACTGGAGGCGCTGGACCGCTTCCTCTCCAGGCCGGAGCCTCCGCCGGTGGTGATGATCACCGCCAGCGGAAGTGAGGAGATCGCAGTGGCCGCGATGAAGCGGGGGGCGAAGGACTACGTGGTGAAGACCGGCACCCACGGCATGGACCTGGCGCGCGCGGTGGAGCTGGCGGCGGCGAAGCAGCGGATGCAGGACGTGGTGTCACTCCACCAGCGGGAGCTGGAGCGGCGGGCCAACACCGATGCCCTCACCGGGCTGCTCAACCGCCACCGCCTGGCGGATGAGCTGAGCATCGCCGCCCTCCGCGCCGCCCTCCGCGGCGACCGCTACGCCATCGCCATGCTCGACATTGACGGCTTCAAGCATATCAACGACACCTGCGGCCACGCCGCGGGCGACATGCTGCTGGCCGAGTTCGCCGCGCTGCTGCGGAGCTGCACCCGGAAAGAGGATCTCCTGGCCCGCTATGGCGGGGATGAGTTCGTGGTGGTGATGCCGGGCGTGGACGAGCGGTCCTGCCTGATCGTGATCGAGCGCATCCGCGCCGCCCTGGGTGATTTCGAGGCCGCTCGCCGCTTGCATTGCGCGATCTCGGTGAGCATCGGGATCGCCGATTGCTCGGCCGGAGACCCGGAGGACGTGCTGGCGGCGGCCGACAGCGCCATGTACCGGAACAAAGCGGCGCGGGGCTGACGTCGTCTTGCCTCCCGCTCGCTCGGCGGCCGCCTGGCGCTCTGCGCCTGACCCCTCTCGAAGCCCGGCAAGGCTGCTTCTCTGGCCGCCTGCGGCCTGCGTGCTTGTGGAATAACAGCATTGGCGCCGGCCGGCGGTGCGGCGTCATCTCGGGCGGAGGCAGTGGCGCTGCGAGCGGAGCTACATCTACTGGGGCCCCGGCAGACGCGCATCATCCGGGGCATCGTGCTGCTCACGGCCGCGGCTACTGGCGGGCTGGACGCGGTAGCCGAGGGGCACCTGTGGGCCGGCCTGGCCTTGGCCTTGGGGGGGTCGGCCTACGTCGCCATGACCACCCTGGCTCGCGCGGCCGTGGCAGACGATTCGCCCCATCACATGGCGCTGGCAGCGGTGGACCTGCTCATGATCACCGCCATCGTGTGGGTCACCGGCGGCGTTCGCAGTGAGTATTACCTGCTCTACTATGGCCCCATCCTTTATGCGGCGCTGCGGCTGCAGGTGCGGGATGGCATTGCCGCCAGCGTACTGGCGGCGGTGCTCTACCTGTTTGTGGCGATGGCCGGCCCGGGGCGAGGCGCGGTGGTGACCACGGCCCCACTCCGGGTGCTGGCGGTGGCTGTCTCCGCCGCCATCATGGTGATTTTCTTCGCTCTGCTGCGGCAGGAAGCGGCGGCCTATGAGAGCCTGCGAGACCACCTCCACGACTCCTTGCGCCGGGTGAGCGCGGTCTACGACGTGGCCCATGCCGCCAACATCGGGGCCGGCCTGAGCGCGGTGCTGTCGGTGCTGCTGGAGCAGTCGGCTCTGGTCACCGGCGCCGACCGCGGCGCCATCGCTCTGCTGGCATCACGTGATCAGCTCCAGCTCGCCGCTACTCTGGGGCCAGACCCGGCGGAGACCGCCAGGGAGGCAGTTGCCGAGCCAGCGCTCCGGGCTCTGGCTGCTGGCACCACGGTCACTCTGGATGAGAATGGCAGGGCCGCGGGGTCCGGAGCCGGCGGG
The DNA here is from genome assembly GCA_963716175.1 of uncultured Armatimonadota bacterium. Lineage (GTDB taxonomy): Bacteria > Armatimonadota > Hebobacteria > Hebobacterales > Hebobacteraceae > MFD04408-11. The sequence continues at coordinate 1,455,547 of OY970296.1, forward strand.
GTAGCGCGGTCGGTGTACGTTCCGCTGATCACGCCTGGGGGCTCGATCGGGGTGCTCACGCTCCACTCCCGGCCCTCCCGCAAGCTGCGCCGTGCGCACCAGGAGTTCCTGGCCGGCCTCTGCTCGGAGGCGGCCACCGCCATCGAGAACGTGCAGCTGCGGGCCCAACTTTACCACCTGGCGAGCACCGATCATCTCACCGGGCTGTGCAATCGCCGCGAGATCGAGCGGCTGCTCGGCCTGGAAGCGGACCGCGCTCATCGCTACCGCCGGCCGATGACGCTGGTGCTGATGGACATTGACAACCTGAAGCACGTGAATGACTGCCATGGGCATTCGGTCGGGGACCAAGTGCTATCCGCCCTGGGCCGGATGCTGATCACCGCTCTGCGGAGCTCGGACCGAGCCGGGCGCATGGGAGGGGACGAGTTCCTGGTGGTCCTGCCCGAGAGCGATGAGTGCGCGGGCGCGGCGCTGGCCGATCGCATCCGGGAGGGATTCAGCCGGGAGCTGCGGGAGCTGGCAGAGTGGCGGGAGCTGGCTATCCCGGTAGGCCTGAGCGCCGGTGTGGCGGGCAGCAGCGAGGGCGACATGTTGGCCAGTGAGCTGCTGGCGCGCGCGGATCAGGCGCTTTACACCGCGAAGAGAACCGGCAGGAACCGGACCTGTATGGCTGAGGTCGGGGGCGCGGTGGCGGCCGAGCGCGCAGCTACCTGGTAGCTCCGCCGCCCTCGCCGTAGGCCGCTGCTACTTCCTGGGCCACCGCTTGCTTCAGGTCGTCCGCAGTCCAGTACCGGCCCATGTCCTGCGAGAAGTCCACCACATAGGGATGAGGCTTGGCCTGGATGGTGTACTCCTTCTCGGTGTTGATCATGAGGCCCTGCACCGTCATCTTCGCGTTCTGAAAGGCCTCTTGCCCCTGCGGCGTGCGGAAGTCAATGTACTTGATGTAGACCTTTCCCGGGTACTGCTTGACCAAGCTCTTCATCAAGTCAATCAGCGGTTGGTGCTCGCGGTCTATAGGAAAGAAGGCGACGATCCTCACCTTGGCGTTCGCCGGTCCCTCCTCGATGATGGGCTTCTCGGGGAGCGGGCTGGTGATGGGCTTCTGGGAGGTGGTGACCGCCTTCTGACCCCTGAACTGCTGGCCGGGCAGTGTCGGTCGGCCGCAGCCAGCAGGTAGGGCGAGGGCGGCCCCCAGGGCGATGATCCAGAGCCAAGTATGGCGACGCATCACAATCCTCCGTCTGGTTCGGTTCAGTGGGGAGATTCTGCGCTCGCCTGCGTGCCTCCTGTCCAGGTCTCGCCGAGGCGTGGTGGGCCGTGGTGGTTGGTGGTAGAATAGGGCAAGCCGGCCTGGCGGCCAGGGCGGTCGTGAGGAGAGAGTAGTGCGCGGGGAACTCGAGAGCAAGTACCAGAGGCTGAAGGCCCTCCTGTCGGAGACGGGCGGGATGGTGGTGGCCTACTCGGGGGGCGTGGACAGCACGCTGCTGCTGCGGGTGGCGGTGGAGGTGCTGGGCGAGCGGGCGCTGGCCGTCACGGCCAGCTCGCAGACCTATCCCGCGCAGGAGGTGGCGGAGGCGCTCTGCCTGGCCGGGGAGCTGGGGGCGCGGCTGCGGGAGATCCACACCGAGGAGCTGGCTCACGAGGAGTTCGCGAGCAACCCGCCCGAGCGCTGCTTCTACTGCAAGCAAGAGCTGTTCGGCAAGCTGGTGGAGATGGCGCGGGAGGAGGGGCTGCCGGCGGTGGCGGATGGCAGCAATGTGGATGACACCGGCGACTATCGGCCCGGGATGAGGGCGGCGGCGGAGCTGGGGATTCGCAGCCCGCTGCGGGAGGCCGGATTCACCAAGGCCGACGTTCGCGAGCTGTCGAAGGAGCTGGGGCTGCCAACCTGGGACAAGCCATCTTTCGCTTGCCTCGCCTCGCGATTCCCCTACGGCGAGCGCATCACACCGGAGAACCTGGGGCGAGTCGGCGCGGCCGAGCAGGTGCTGCGCGAGCTGGGATTTCGCCAGGTGCGAGTGCGCCATCACGGAGACAGCGCCCGCATCGAAGTGGGGCCCGAGGACCTGGGCCGAGCGATCGAGCCCGAGCATCGCGAGCGCATCGTGTCCGAGCTCACGAAACTGGGCTACCTCTACGTGACCCTGGACCTGGAGGGGTATCGGACTGGCAGCATGAACAAGCCGCTGGCGCGAGAGCGGCCCTCTCTGTAGGGCGGGCGTGTGGCTAGGCCTGCTACGCAGGCCGCCATGGCGGTCGAAGACTTAGCCACCCACGCCCGGCGGCCCGCCGCCGGCGGGCTTAGGGGCCTCCTCCCACAGGCTGGGAGCCTGTGCTACCCGGGGGGGCGGTGAACACGGGCTTGCCCGCCGCAGCGTTCACATGGGCAGCTCGAAGGAGCACCCACTCGCGGGTCGGCGGCGGGGATGGCGTCGAGCCGCTTCTGGCGTTCTCGATCTCAGTGCCGAAGGAGCTGATCCGCAAATGACGCGGAGACCTTACTGCCGGAAGGCAAGGCCAAGGCGAGGAAGCTGCAACGCACATCCCCCACATCGAATCGCAGGAGCAAGTCTAGGGGAATGTCGGGTCAGGGCAAGATCACACTCACATCGACATCGCGAATGCCACACTCCGCAAGTGCCTTGCTCAGAATGGCATTGGCAACCGCGAAGCCAACCGGTACCACTCCATCGGAGTAGAACTCATTAGTCATAGTCACTCCGCCGTAGTCCTCGTGCTTGACGAGCTTGATGCTGTTTGGCGTCTGCTGGTAGCTCTCCTTGTGAGTCCATCCCCCGCGCTCTCCGACCCTCGCCCTATCTGGGACATGCCTGAGAACGGCGTCGATCAGACGCAGCCTGATGTACGGGCAGTATCGAACCTTGTGAAGGTGCACATTCAACTCGTGGGTCATACGCTCTTTGTCGAACCAGAACACGTCATTGCTGAGGAACCTCCCATACGAGAACCACTCAGCCCACTGTGTCCATTCCATCGACAGCTGCTTGCATCCCCAGAGATTTGGACGCTTCTCTTCTGCACCGAAGCAGTACTCGACGGGCCTGTATGCTGCGCTCCTTTGCTCCAGGCACCAGAGAAAACCGAATACCTCATCCCAGGGATGTTCCTGCCCATCCACGTAGACCTTACGATTGCGCATGCCCTTCAGGCACCTGACTAGCGGCAAGCTGTCGCCGACGTTCCCAGAGGGCCATCCTGCCAGGTACCACCGCTTCTTCTCCCTGAGAATCTCCTGGAAAACAGGAGAGGCCTGCGCCTCCACAAGGCCCGCAGCGAAAGAGGCTGCTGTGCTCTCAGGGAACTCGATCGCAACACCAGTGGATGGGTACTCAAATGCAAGACTAGTCGGCGCGGCGCTCGCTACTGCTTCGAGTGCTGCTCCGCAGCCCGCGCAGAACTTCGCACCGGGCTGGGCCTGCGCTCCGCACTCGGGGCAGGCAACCCCGGCCTGCGCTCTGGCGCGGCTAGCGGCCTCTGCGGTCATTCGATCAATCTGCTCCTGTGTGGCACCGATCTCCCGCGCGAACGCGACAATCGCACTTCTCTCGGCGTCCTGCACGCCACCATCTGCGAGTGCCAGGAAGATCATGTCCTCAAGGTTGCCGATCTGTTGGGAATAGCGCCCCCTTGGGTGCGGCTGGAAAGCCGCATCGCTTGCCCGCGTCCGGGCGGTCTGGAGATCCTTCTTCTTCGCTCCGATCTCCGCAGCTATGCTCGCCAGAGCCGATTCCTCTGCAGGGGTGAGGAGTCCGTCAGCTCTGGCAACGAAGATGGTGTTCGCAAGATACTGGGCAACATCATCTGGCTGCATCGCGCACTCCTTCCCACCATGTGAGCAATGACGTGATATAGAAGGCGTAGCAGACATTCATCGCGGCGGGAGATCCCCCTTTGCTCGTTGGACAGGAGCTCGCTCCTGTCAAGTCCTCATCGATCTGGGCAACCTGCGGATGCTCGCCTTTCCTATATCGGCAGCTCAAAGGCCCGCGCTATGTACACAGCCATCTGGTCGCGGGTGACGGGGTCGGCGGGATGGTAGAGGCCGTCGAGGTAACCCTGCACTACCGCGTGGTCCACGCAGGCCTTGATAGCGGTGCCGGCCCAGAAGCCGGCGGGGACATCGGGGAAGACCTGAGGGGCGGTGGTCATGTCATCACCCAGATTCACCCACCCTTTGGCGCGGGCGATGAACACCGCCATCTGGCCGCGATCTACCACCACATCGGGTTGATAGTGGGTGGCGTCGTAGCCTTGCACCACGCCCTGGGCCACCGCATACTCGATGTACTTGTAGGCCCAGTTGCCAATGGGCACGTCATCGGGGAAGTCCGGGTTGGCTGGACCACTGGGCACATTCTCATCACCACCCGCCAGGGCGCGGGAGATATAGACCGCCATCTGGTCGCGGGTGACAGAAGCAGCGGGCTGGTAGGTGCCATCGGTGTAGCCTGCGACGATCCCGGCCGCGAAGCAGGCCTCGATCTGCTGGTAGGCCCAGTAGCCGGGAGTCACATCCGCAAAGGTGAGACGAATGAGATGAACCATCTGGCCGTTCTCCGTGTCGGCCACCCAGCAGGAGCCGTCAGTCGGGTTCACGGAGACGGACTCAGGCCAGTGGAAGCCTCCTCCCCGCCAAAGCTCGGCGCCGTCTGCGCCCAGATGCACCACCTCACTGCCTAGATAGTCGGCCACCCAGCAGGAGCCATCGGTGGGGTTCACCGAGACGGACTCCGGCGACTCGAAACCTCCTGCGCGCGAGAGTTCGGCGCCATCCGGTCCCAGGTGCACCACCTGGCTGTTCCCAGTGTCGGCCACCCAGCAGGAGCCATCGCTCGGGTTCACGGAGAGCTCGGAGGGGGCGCTGAGGCTCCCTCCGCGCCAGAGTTCGGCGCCGTCCGGTCCCAGGTGCACCACCTGGTTGTTCCCGTAGTCGGTCACCCAGCAGGAGCTATCGCTCGGGTTCACGCAGACCGACCAGGGCCGCTGGAAGCTTCCTCCGCGCCAGAGTTCGGCGCCATTCGGTCCCAGGTGGACCACCTGGTCGTTGGCGCTGTCGGCCACCCAGCAGGAGCCGTCGCTGGGGTTCGCGGAGACGCAGGAGGGCGTGTTGAAGCCTCCTCCACGCGAGAGTTCGGCGCCATTGGCCCCCAGGTGGACCACCTCATTGCTAAAATACTCGGCCACCCAGCAGGAGCCGTCGCTGGGATTCACAGACACTGAGCGAGGTGTGTTGAAGTCCTTCCCCCGCCAGAGCTGGGATCCGTCGGGCCCCAGGTGGGCCACCTGGTCGTCCATAGTGGCGGCCGCCCAGCAGGAGCCGTCGCTGGAGTTGACAGAGACGGACCAGGGGTCCTTGGAGTCTCCTCCTCGCGACAGCTCGGCGCCATCGGATCCGAGGTGCACCACCTGGTTGTTGACGGTGTCGGCCACCCAGCAGGAGCCATCGCTGGAGTTCACGCACACAGAGCGGGGCTGCTTGACGCTCCCCCCTCGCCAGAGCTCAGCCCCACCGGCCCCCAGGTGCACCACCTGGCTGTTGCCGCTGTCGGCCACCCAGCAGGAGCCATCGCTGGGGTTCACGGAGACCGACTCAGGTAGGTAGAAGCCTCCTCCACGCGAGAGTTCCGCCCCGTCGGCCCTCAGGTGCACCACCTCGCCGTTGCCGCTGTCGGCCACCCAGCAGGAACCATCGCTGGGGTTCGCGGAGACGGAGGCGGGCGCACCGAAGTTCCCTCCTCTCCACAACTGGCCGCCACTGGCCGCCAAGTGCACCACCTGGTAGTTCCCGATGTCGGCCACCCAGCAGGAACCATCGCTGGGGTTCACGGAGACGGAGTGGGGCGCGTTGAAGCCTCCTCCTCGCCAGAGCTGGGTGCCGTCTGCGCTCAGATGCACTACCTGGTTGTTGCCCCAGTCGGCCACCCAGCAGGAGCCATCACCGGGGTTGACGGAGACGGAGTGGGGCGAGAAGAAACCACCTCCCCGCCAGAGGGCGAATCCGTTAGCTGCCAGGTGCACCACCTGGTTGTTCACGGTGTCGGCCACCCAGCAGGAGCCGTCGCTGGAGTTCACGGAGACGAACTGGGGCAACCAGAACTCGTTGGTCTGGCTGAGCGTGGCGCCGTCGCTGGCCAGGTGCATCACACTGCTTCCCGTCGCTGCCCAGACACTGCCGTCCGCCGGGTTGACCGAGACCGACATGGCCCTGCCGAACGGGCTGCGCCAGGCCTCGCCGATGGCCTCGGCCGCAGCGCCAGGACGAGCCAGAAGACAGAGGAACGCAGGGAATGCAACAGCCACGACGCGCGCCTTCATCGGACCAGGCCTCCGAGACAGTGCTCACGGCAGGCTTCCAGCCCTGCCTCATCGGGGTAGCACAATGGGTGAGCGGAACACGTAGACACTGGCTTCGGCGAGGCCGGAGAGAAGACCTGCCCACGCGCGATCTCACGAGGCCTCGACGCGCGCACCTTGTCTCAGGAGCCCAATCGCGCCCAGAGACAGCCCCGTGCCGGGGCAGCGGTGGGGGCACCCGACCTGGGGCCGAAACTGCAAGAACGTGGATGGGGTGCCGCGCCTCAATGCTAGGATGTCTTCGCTACGGCACATACCTAAGCATGAACGCCATCCAGCGCGACCGCCTCCCCAGCATGTCATCGCCGGGGTCCCCACCCGCTCCATAGACCCATCCGTGCTTCTCATCTGCAAACACGACCCGATCCAAGCGACTGGAATAGAGGGTCTCCGTTCCCGTCAGCTCACGGCGCCAGGTCTTGCCGCGGTCCGCGGTGTGCCACACTAACGCTTCGTCGCGCCACCCCCTGTCGTAGAACAGGGTGTACCCGACGACCCATCCCGACTTGGGGGTTGGGAAGGAGCAATCCTGCAGATGCACCTGCATCTGCAGGCCCGGCGGCAGCCTCGTCCTGCGGGTGCCCTTCTTCCCGGTGGGCACAGGGGAGGGAGGAGTGACCCGCTCCCAAGTCTTCCCCCCATCCGCGGTGTGAAGCAGGGAAGCCGACCACAGCGTCACCCACCCCTCCCGGCGATTCCGGAACTCCAGTCGGCATTCTCCGGCGGACCCTCCGGGAGCTATGGTGCTCACTGCGAAACTCTTTCCCCCGTTAGTTGTTCTCAGGAGGAAAACAGGTCGGGCCTCGGCGGCCGCCGGACGGTCCCTCACGACCCGTTCGGCGGCGACAATCCAGCCGTGAGTCTTGTCCACGAAACGGATCGCCTCCAGGTTCACACCTTGCCGGCTAACCGGATAGCTCACCTCGCTCCAGGTCACCCCGCCATCGATAGTGTGATACAGGCGGTTCCTGGGAAACATTGGGCCGATGGCCCAGGCTTCACTGGCGGAGACGGCCGCGAGTTCCTGGAGGTCTTGTTTGGCCTTGAGGGGGCTTACCCGCCAGGAGGCTCCTCCGTCAACGGTAACAGCCGTCTTGCCGGATTGGACGGCCCACCCGACCCGTTCGTTCAGGAAGTCACAACATCCGAGGAAGTCATTGCGCGAGGGAGCGTATTGGTCGGTCCAGGTGGAGCCTCCGTCGCTGGTGCGCATCAGAGGTTGAGCCGATTGGCCCAGCCACCCCCGCCTCGCGTCAGTGAAATCCATGTCGCTGAACGTGCCCGCGTAACCGCGCGCGCCTGGGTCTTTGACCCAGATTCGCTCCCAGTGCGGGGCCTGACAGAAGGAACCCGGGTGTGGGCCAAAGACCGCGCCGTAGCCCACGAGCAGGGCTATCCCACCCAGCAGCAAGACGACCCCAAGCTCTCGCATTCCCCAGACCTCCCGGCGCTGCCCAGGAACTCGTCCGACCCCAGGATGCTCGTGGAGCGCCACCCGTAGCCTTCTCCCTCTTCGTGGTTCCCCCTGTGCTGAGACGCACCGAGGATGGGGAATGCTGCCCCACGAGGAGTGGAGGCACTGGGAGTTGAAGCCACCTCCGATGGGCGCACTGGTCGCACGCTCCGCGGGCACCTGTTCCCCCTTAGCCGGTAGACCCGTACGTGCCGTTATCGGCCCACTGCACATGCGCCGTGCTGCAGGCCCGCGCTGACGGGCTTCACATCGGTAACTCAAACGCCCTCGCCACATACACCGCCATCTGGTCCCGGGTGACGGGGTCGCTGGGGTGGTAGAGGCCATCCAGGTAGCCCTGCACCACTGCGTTGTCTACACAGGCCTTGACCGCGGTGCCGGCCCAGAACCCGGCCGGGACATCGGGGAAGACCTGAGGGGCGGTGGTCATGTCATCCCCCAGGTTCACCCATCCCTGGGAGCGAGCGACGAACACCGCCATCTGACCCCGGTCCACCACCGCATCAGGGACATAGTGGGTGGGGTCGTAGCCCTGGACCACGTTCCTGGAGACCGCGTACTCGATCTGTTTGTAGGCCCAGTGGGTGCTGGACACATCAGAGAAGGTGGGTGGCGGCACAGGATCAGGGATGGCCGCATCGCCGGAGGGGATTACCAGGGCGCGGGCGACGTAGACCGCCATCTGGTCGCGGGTCACGGGCTGTGATGGCTGGTACGTGCCATCTGGATACCCCGTCACGACACCGGCATCCACACAGGCCGATATCTGGCTGAACGCCCAGTTGCTGAAGGGAACGTCGGAGAAGCCCTCCCGGTCCCGCACGAACACATCCGCGACACCGTTAGTGTCCTCGGCCACCAGGTTGGAGGCAACAGACCCGAAGGCCACGAACCGGCCCTCAGCGCTGATGACAGGCCACCACGAGCCCCCGTTCCCCTGCTCTCCGGCGCTGCTCACGCTCACCCGCTCCGTGGCCCCGGTCGCCCGGTCGTGCACGAAGACATCCGCGTCTCCGTTGGTGTCCCCGGCCACCAGGTTGGAGGCATAGGAATCGAAGGCCACGAACCGGCCGTCAGCGCTGATGGCAGGGTACTGCGATTCCCCGTTCCCCTGTTCTCCGGCACTGCTCACGCTCACCCGCTCCGTGGCCCCGGTCGCCCGGTCGTGCACGAAGACATCCGCGTCTCCGTTGGTGTCCCCGGCCACCAGGTTGGAGGCATAGGAATCGAAGGCCACGAACCGGCCGTTAGCGCTGATGGCAGGGTTGATAGAGCCCCAGTTCCCCTGCTCTCCGGCGCTGCTGACGCTCACCCGCTCGGTGACCCCGGTCACGCGGTCATGCACGAACACATCCGGGACACCGTTGGTGTCCCCGGCCACCAGGTTGGAGGCATAGGAGTAGAAGGCTACGAACGAGCCGTCAGCGCTGATGACACGCCACCACGAGTCCCCGTTCCCCTGCTCTCCGGCGCTGCTCACGCTCACCCGCTCCGTGGCCCCGGTCACGCGATCATGCACAAACACATCCCGCCATCCGTTGGTGTCCCCGGCCACCAGGTTGGAGGCATAGGACTCGAAGGCCACGAACCGGCCGTCAGCGCTGATCGCAGGGTACATAGAGCCCTCGTTCCCCTGCTCTCCGGCGCTGCTCACGCTCACTCGCTCCGTGGCCCCGGTCGCCCGGTCACGGACGAAGACATCCGTGCCTGCGTTGGTGTCCCCGGCCACCAGGTTGGAGGCATAGGAGTAGAAGGCCACGAACCGGCCGTCAGCGCTGATGCCAGGCGACCACGAGTCCCCGTTCCCCTGCTCTCCGGCGCTGCTCACGCTCACCCGCTCGGTGGCGCCGGTGGCCCGGTTGTGCACGAAGACATCCCGGCATGCGTTGGTGTCCCCGGCCACGAGGTTGGAGGCAACAGACTGGAAGGCCACGAATCGTCCGTCAGCGCTGATGGCAGTGTACCCAGAGTCTGCGTTCCCCTGCTCTCCGGCGCTGCTTACGCTTACCCGCTCCGTGGTGCCGGCGGGGGCGGGGGCAGACGCGGAGAGGAGGTACGAGAGAAGGGGGATCGCCGCGAGCCAACAGCGCATTCGCATCCTATCCGTCCTCCGAAGCGTATCTGGGCGGGCATGCCCTTCGGCTGCACTCAGGACCAACTCCGACATGCCCGCCCTACAGGAACAGGAGGGATGTGGTGGCTCAAGGGGAGAGGTGGATAAGCGTTTCGGCGAGGGCGAGGAAACACCTGTCTGCAGTCGGCTGTCGCAGGGAGGTTGGGAGAAAACGGCTCCTGCCCTACGACCGCAGGTTGGGAACCTGCGCTACGAAAGATTGGGCTCAGAAATCCCAATCCGGCGCGGGCGGCGGGAGGCGGAGGGCCCAGTCGAGTTCATGCAGCAGGGCTTGCGGGCCGGAGAGGTGATCGGTGACAGCGAGGCCGGTAGCGGGGCGGATGCCGAGCCAGAGGCGGGTGAAGGCGCCGACGCTGGCGGTGAGAGTGGGCAGCGCGGGGTCGCTGCCCATTGACGCGGCTGACGCGGGGCCGAGCGTGACCAGGTACTGGCCGGCCGCGCCGCGCCAGCCCGACTGCTCGGTAAGGAAGCGCTCGATGGGATCAGTGAGGTGGAGGTTGAAGCGCAGCTCCGGGCCAGGAAGGTGGGTCTTGGCGAGGCAGGCGGGCAGGTCGCAGATGCGCATCTGCCAATAGGCGAAGGCCTCGGTGCCGCTCTCGAACCGGGACCGCTCACGCACCTCGTGGTGCTTGAAGGGCCGGTCCAAGAGGTCCTGGAGCTGGATGCCCTGTGGCTCCCGCATTCTCACCAGGTGCACCTGGTCGCCGAAGCTCTTGATCAAAGCCATCAGCTCCAGGAATTGCTCCCGAGTGTGAAAGGCCAGCCAATTCATGCTGTAAGGGCCCTGCTCCAGCCTTTCGGGATGGCACCAGAAGTAGTGGGTGAGTTCAGCGCTGGCTCCATCGCAGTAGCCCAGGCCGAAGCCGTTTTGCTGGCGCGTCATGTCCGCGCGAGTGAAGCAGGCCGCAGAGAGATTGCAGCCGCCGTGCCCGCGCTTGCGAGCGAGCCGGCCCTGATGGACCATCTCCCAGTCGTCCGGGCCTAATCGGCGAGGCACCCGCGGCCGGGCTGATACCCTGAGCTGGCTGGGATCGAATGCCACCCAGTGCTCGTAGCCTCCGGTGCCGAACCCGAGTTGGTCGTAGAAGCCCTGGTCGAAGATGCCCAGCCCGGCAAGCGCCGCTCCCCGCCCCACCGCGTCGGCCAGGGCGGCCGCGATGAGCCGCTTGGGGAACCCCTGCTTGCGGGCGATGCGGCTGGTGCTGACCCCGCTGATGCAGATGAAGGGCAGGTCCTCCTGCAGGTATCGCACCGAGCCCGGCGCGGTCTGGATCAGGCACTCCGCCTCGCCATTCAGCTCCGCCACCAGGGCGGGGCCGGCGTCGAGCCACCAGAACATGGGGTCTTCCTTGCCCTGGGGTAACCAGCCCACCTCATGCCAGATGCGCCGGACTGCTTCGCGGTCGCGGCTGGGATCGTAGCTGCGGAAAACCATCTCGCGGTTTCCTTCCTTGGAGGCAGAGCGACTGGTCGGCTAGATGGCAGGCGCCGCCTCGTCGGGAGTGCCGGTGGCGCTCGCCTCCGGCGCCTCCTCCCCGGGCGGCGCGATCTCCTCGGTGACCTGGGCCTGGTCCACCAGGAACCGGAGGATCTTGCGGTGGTAGACCCGGTTGGCCAGGCGGTTCATCTCGGCGGAGTCGTGCAAGCGCTCCCGGAACCGGTCCGGGTCCATGTGCTCGGCCTCTGCCAGGCGATGGATCTCGGCCTCGATCTCTTCATCTGTGACCTCGATCTTCTCCCGCTCGCCAATCTCGTCCAGGATCAGGGCGCGGCGGGCGGTCTGGCGGGCCTCCGCCTCCAGATCGGCGCGCCAGTCCTCGAAGGAGAGGCCGGCCTGGCGCAAGTGCTGTTGGAGACCGAGGCCGCGCCGCTCCAGGTCCTGGGTGATCTCGTCAATGCGGCGGTCCGTCTCCCGGTCCACGAGCGCCTGCGGGATGTCCAGGGAAGTGGACTCGGAGACCTGGCGCAGCAATTGGCTCCGGAGGTCTTCCTCGGCGATGGCGCGGCCGATGGTCTCCAGGTTCTGGCGAATGCGATCCCGCAGGGCGGCCATGGTCTCGAGGTCCGAGACCTGCCGCGCGAATTCGTCATCGAGGTCCGGGAGCTGGCGGCGGCGCACCTGCCTGACCGTGACATGAAAGCGAGCCGTCTTGCCCGCGAGGGAAGGATCGGAATGCTGCTCCGGGTAGGTGACCTCGAAGTCCCGCGCCTCCTCCGGACGGGCGCCCAGCAGCTCCTTGTTCAGCTCCGGAAAGAGCTGATCTGCGCCCACCTCCAGGGGATAGCCGGAGGCGCTGGCCTCCTCTCGCTTCTCTCCATCTACGAACATCTCGTAGTCCACGACCGCGAGGTCGCCTGGCGCGATGCCCGACTCGGCGGGCAGCTCCGTGAAGTGCGAATGGCGACTGCGGATGCGCTCCAGCTCGGCCTCCACCTGGGAGTCGGTGACAGGAGTGATGTGGCGCGTGGCCTGGAGGCCTTTGTAGTCACCGAGGGTGATTTCGGGGCGAACGGTAAGGGTAGCCTGGAAGGTGAGCGCGCCCTCCACGGTGAGGTCGGCGTTGGCGATGCGGGCCAGGTCGAGGGCCTTGATGCCGGCCTTCTCCCGCGCCTGCTCGTAGGCGTCGGTGAGGAGAGCGTCAATGATCTGCTCCTTGAGGGCCTGCTGATCCACGTAGCGCTCGACCACGGCGCGGGGGGCCTTTCCCCGGCGGAAGCCCGGGATGTTGGCGCGGCGGGCGAACTGGGCCAGCACCTGGTCTCGCGTCCCGCGCACCGGCTCGGCCGGGACGCGCACGCTGAGCTCGACCTGCCCCCCGGGGAGGGGCTTCACTTCCACCTCCACATCGAGGTGAGGCTTATCCGGGCTGGCCAAGATACTGCTCCTTGTAGAAACGACCACCTCGCCGATGGCGCCGGCGAGGTGCTGTCAAGCGGCTGGCCGTGCCTGGGTCCGCTGATCAGGTGGAGCGGGAGAAGGGATTTGAACCCTCGACCCTCACCTTGGCAAGGTGACGCTCTACCACTGAGCTACTCCCGCCTGCACAAGCTGTTGCTAGCCGCTGCCGGTGTTGACACGGGTGACGCGCTACCACTGAGCTACTCCCGCGCCTGCCGCTATCACCGCGGCTGGTGGGCGAGGGGAGACTCGAACTCCCACGGCTTTCGCCACAGGATCCTAAATCCGGCGCGTCTACCAGTTCCGCCACTCGCCCCTTCGGCAAGCGCTTGCCAGGCCCAATGGGCATGGGTTTGGTCAAACGCGCGGAGTGCCGCGGGGCCTATGATAGCCGCCCGCCGCGCGGGTTGTCAAGGCGGCCGGGGGCGTGCCGGGCGGCGGCTCACTGCACGATGATCTCGAGGAACGGGGCCTCGGGGATTTGGTTGATGGCGTAGACCGGGGTGCGGGCCGAGTTCACGGTCTTCATCACCTGGAGGTAGGAGTAGCTGCCCTCGGTCCAGATGCGCACGATGCCGTCGGCGGTGGTGCGCAGCTTCTCCAGCTCATTGGGGGGCACCACGTGGGGGCTGACCATGCCCAGCAGCACGGCCTTGGTGTTGCGTATGCTCGCGGCCAGGTTAATGAAGGCCCGGTAGCCGACGGACTCGGGAAAAAGCGAGAACAGCCGGGAGAGATCCACCTGCAGCCGGCGGGGACGGCCGCCCTCGCCCCGAGTTAGCTGGTCCAGCTCGGCCATGAAGCTCTCGGGGGTGAGAGACTCGGCCTTGGTGCCGGCGGCATGAGTCCAGAGGAACTTGGCTTGGCCTGCCTCCACCTGCCGCTCCAGAGCCTCCTCGAGGCCGGCCGCCTTCATCAGCGCGCGCCAGCGAGACTGCTCGCTGCGCCCCGCGATGCGGATGTAGATGTCCCCGGCCGCCAGCGCCTCTTTGGCGAAGCCAGCGTCGAGGATGTCCTGGTGCAGGGTGGAGTCAATCTCCATGAGGTAGAAGCCACCGTACGGGATGCCACCTCCCAGCAGGTCGTCGAGCTGGGCAATCCCGGTAGAGACGGACTCCTCGAAGCGGTAGAAGGGCTTCTGGAACGGGGGCAGCACCCTGATCCCGGTGTCGGTGAAGAAAAAGAGGCTGGGGATGGGGATGTGGGGGGAGCCGCGGCTCTTCATCACCTCCATGAAGCGCATGTGGGAGTTGCCGACGTAAGTGCGGCTGAGCACGATCAGGGAGTCGGCGACGAACTCTTCCGGCCCGGTGCCCACTTCCTCCTGCTCGCGCAGTTCCCGCAGCAGCATGGCGGTGAGGGATTCTCTTTTCAGGGCATTGGCGAGACCGTAGACCGATTCCCGGAAGCGGTAGTGATCATGCTCGGCGTCGTGCAGGTGGGTGATGCTGTCCACCACCACGCGGCGGGCGCTGATCTCGGCGATCATCTCATTCACCAGGCCCTGATCGCGGACGATGTCCTGCTGCAGCACATCGGGGGAGGTGAACAGCACCTTGAGCTTGCCCTCCTCCTCCAGGCGGCGGAAATCCCAGCCGAAGCTCTCGGCATCCCGGTAGATGCGCTGCGGGAACTCCTCGAAGGTGATGAAAAGGCCCGCCTCCTGGTACTTGGTGATGCCATTGTAGAGAAACTGCATGCCCAAGCTGGTCTTGCCCGACCCCGGGGAGCCGGCCACCAGCACCGCGTCCCCCTGCAGGAAACCTCCGCACAGCAGTTGGTCCAGGCCCTCGATCCCTGTTCTCACCCGCTCCATGCGCTCATCTCCTCGCTTGCGGTTGCACTTGGCACCGGCCGCGGCGCTAACGACGCCGCGGCGGGAGGTATCGGTAGACATCAGCGCCCGGGTAGCTGATCTTCTGGATGAAGCGTCGCTGCTCGAGCAGGTCCAGTTCGTTCTGCACCGTGTCCACCTCCCGGCCCACCCGGAGCGCGATCTGGCGCGCGGTGTTCACAGTGTAGGGGTTGGCCTCGAGAAAAGAGATCAGCTTCTCCAGCCCTCCCAGGGAGGCGGCCATGCGCCCCAGCTCTCCGCTCACGCGGTAGGTGCGCAGCCCGCGGCGGATGCGATCGGCCAGTTGATGGAGCTTATCGGAGCGGCCGGCGGCGAGCTTCTGCAGGTCCGTGTCCGGCATGGAGCCGAGTTCGTCCCGCTCTCGCTCGCGCCGGGCGAGGAAGGTCTCCGCCTCCGTCACTGCTCCCTCCAGGCTATAGCCCTGGTCGAGCGCCTGCTTGATCAGGCAAACTTTCTCGATGGCCGCATAGTCGTAGCTGCGGCTGCCGCTGCGGTCGGCGGGCCGGATGATGCCCTTGTCTGTCCAGTAGGAGAGCTGGCGAATCGAGACCCCACACAGATGGGCCGCCTGACCGATCCCCAACTCCAGCCGTTCCAGGAGCTTGCTGAGGTCTACCGGTCGCACCGCCGCCGCGCTCCGCTCGCGCGCAACCTCTGGCATATGCTGCCTCCTTGGGTCCCCAGGGGTGCCCTCAGTCTCCCCGCGCCCTTACTTCAACAACGATACCAGCGTGTGGCAAATCTAGCACGCGACTGTGCCCCCGTCAATACATGGTTGGTCCCTAATTTCGCCACGCTGGTCCAGAAGGTCCTGCTGCGATGTCGTTCGCACATGCCACAGGTGGCAGCCGCCTGGCAGGAAGGAGCCAGCGCCGCGAGAACGCCCCGTCACCGCCCGCTGGGGCGAGACCATCGAGGGAGGTGGCTTCCCTTGCTGAACTGGCATCCGTCGTTCATGCTCAACGCGCACCCGCTCTTCGTGCACTATCCCATCGCTCTTTGGACGGCGCCCATCATCCTGGTTGTGCTCGGGCTCATCTTCCGCAAGCCCTGGCTGGAGACCGCGGGCGCGGCCGCCCTGGTGCTGGGAACCGCACTGGCCTTCGTCACCGCGGGCACCGGGCTGCATGCGGCCTGGACCGCGCCGCACCCGGAGGCCGCCCACGAGATCCTGGAGGACCACGAGACGCTGGCGTTCACCTCCTTCGGCCTGGCCGCGGTGCTCTCGATCTGGCGCCTCGCGTTCTGGCAGCGGTCGGGCCGGCTGCACTTCCTCTTCCCCGTCGCGCTGCTGGCGCTGTTCGTGCTGGTTTCCTTCACCGGCGACCGGGGCGGCCGGCTGGTCTATCGCTTCGGCGTGGGCACCACCGCGGTCAAGCTGCCGAGCGAGTGGAGCCACGAGTACGAGGTGACGCACGGCGAGAAGGCGGGGCATCCGGCGCAGCCCGAGCCGCCTGCCCAGCATAGGTGATGACGAGGATGGCAAGGCACTAGCCGCTGGGGGACAGGGAGGAGCCGAGCCGGGCCTGCGCCAGCGGTTTACAGAGACTTGCGACGGGGCTATACTCGTACTGCAATGGATGTGGTGTCATACAGCGAGTAGGCGCTGAGTGGCTGGGCGGAGAGCATGATGGGGCAGAAGGCTGAACGAATCGCATATCCACTAACCTTTCTTCTCCGGCGAGAAGGCGGGCAGTGGTCTTCGCTGGCCTGCGAGGTAGATGTGGCTTCTTGCGGGGAAACTCTGGAGGAAGCTCGGGAAGGCCTGAAGGAGGCGGTTGGGCTTTACATCTCGGCGATGTTGGAGGAGGGCAAGAGGGACAGCATCGCCAGGCCTGTGCCGCAGGATGCGCTTCGCGAGTTTATGGCCGAGGGAGACGAGGCCCCGCGCATTGAGTACTATACGCTGATCGTCGTACCCGTCCCTGACATGGAGATGGAGTTCGTTCCCTCCGAACTGGCTCCGGCCGGCTCCAGTCTAGCTGCTGCGCACTAGCGTGGCCCGCTTCCCAGGGCGATCCTCTCGACAGATAGAGGAGCTGCTGCTGCACTTCCAGTTCCGGCTGGTTCGGACCAGGGGCGGCCACAACCTCTGGGCCCCGCTGTGGCCGGGCAAGCCGGTGCCCGTCCCGCGCAACAGGCGGAGCATGCCGGGTGGCACGGTGCAGTCCATTCTCCGTCAGGCCGGCATCTCGCGGGCCCAGGCGCTCGACTTCTGGGGAATCCACTGATGCATCTGATCGCCCCGAGGACGAGGCCGCCACAAGGCTCTCGCCTATCTCGACGCAACTGACGGTCGCACTCGCCCATCCCCGCGGCAGGAAGCCGCTTGACCGACTGGCCCTCGCCTGCGACACTTAGGGCCGCCAGCAGGCGGATCGTTAGGCGGGGGGCGCGGTTGAAGGACTTCTTCATCAGTTACAACAAGGCCGATCGGGAGTGGGCGGAGTGGATTGCCTGGCACCTTGAGGAGGCGGGATACACCACGGTTCTCCAGGCCTGGGATTTCCGGCCGGGGTCGAACATCGCTCTGAAGATGCACCGCGCCAGCGAAGAAGCCCATCGCACTATCGCGGTGCTGTCTGATGATTACCTGGAAGCGGTCTACACCCAGCCGGAATGGGCCGCGGCCTTCTGGGCGGACCCCACGGGCGAGAAGGGCACACTACTGCCAGTGCGGGTCCGCACATGCAAGCCGAAGGGCCTGCTAGGCCCAATCCGCTACATAGACCTCGTGGGGATCGAGGAAGACGCGGCCAGGGAGGCACTGCTCGCGGGAGTTGAGCGAGATAGACCTAAGCCGGCAGTAAGGCCGGCCTTCCCTGCGGGTGCGGAGCGTTCGCTGGCGGAGCGGCCTGGCTTCCCGGGCGCGCTGCCAGCGGTCTGGAACGTCCCCCACCCCCGCAATCCCAACTTCACAGGCCGGCAAGGTCTGCTCGAGGCCATCCGAGAGGTGCTGGCCAGGGGGCAGCAGGCCGCGCTGACACAGGCGATTGTGGGGCTGGGCGGAGTGGGCAAGACCCAGCTCGCGCTGGAGTACGCGTATCGCCATGCGGAAGACTACTCAGTGGTGTGGTGGGCGCGGTCGGAGGAGCCGCCGCAGTTGGCCTGGGACTACGCCGCGCTCGCCGGCCCGCTGAAGCTCCCGCAAAGAGATGAGGCCGACCAGCGAGCGGCCGTCGAGGCCGTGCGGCGGTGGCTGGGGGGGAATGCGGGCTGGCTGCTGATCTTCGACAACGCGCCCAACTTGGCGGCGGTCTATGAGTACCTGCCGCGAGGAGGCGCAGGCCACGTGCTGATTACCTCCCGCGACCCTAGCTGGGGAGGAGTGGCGAGGCCGGTTTCTGTGCCCGAGTTCGCGCGGAGCGAGTCGGTTGAGTTCTTCCGTCGGCGCACCGGGCGGGAGGAGGGCGCGGCCGAGGTGGCCGAGGCCCTCGGGGACCTCCCTCTGGCCCTGGAGCAGGCGGCGGCCTATGTCGAGGCGACGGGCATCACCCTGGCCGGTTACCTGGCGCTGTTCCAAAGTCGCCGGAGTGAGCTCTGGGGGAAGGAGCGAGCGCCGCAGGCCTATTCCCAGACAGTGGCCACCACCTGGGCCCTGGGGATGGACCAAGTGCAGCAGCAATGCCCGCCTGCCGCGGACCTGCTGAATCTGTGCGCCTACCTGGGGCCGGATGACATTCCGCTGTCCCTGCTGCGAGAGGTAGCCGGGCATCTGCGGGCGCGCCTGGCCAAGGCTGCGCTTGATCCGCTGCTGCTCAACGAGGCGGTGGCCGCGCTGCGGCGCTACTCGCTGGTTCGGCTGGAGGGGGAAACCCTCTCAGTCCACCGGCTGGTGCAAGCGGTGACGCGGGACCGGCTGGGGCAGAAAGCAAGGCCGGAGTGGGCGGCAACGGCCGTGCGAGTGGTCAACCAGGCCTTCCCCTTTGAGAGCGATGAAGTCGGAACCTGGCCGGAGTGCGCTCGTCTGCTGCCGCACGCTCTCGCCGCGGCGGGACATGCCGCCGATCTGGAGGTCGTCAGCGAAGACACCGGCCGCCTCCTCAACCGGACAGGGGGGTACCTCTGGGGCCGCGGCGAGTTCGGGGAGGCGCGGCGGTGCTGTGACCGGGCGCTAGCCATCAGTGAGAAGGCCTATGGGCCCGACCATCCCGCGGTGGCGGCGGGCCTGAACAACCTGGCCGCTGTGCTTCGGGCCCAGGGCGACCTGGCTGGGGCGCGGGCGCGCTGTGAGCGGGCGCTGGCCATTGATGAGAGGGTCTATGGGCCCCAGCGTCCAATGGTGGCGATCCGGCTGAACAACCTGGCCGGTGTGCTTCAGGCCCAGGGCGACCTGGCCGGGGCGCGGGGGTGCCTGGAGCGGGCGCTGGCCACTAGTGAGAAGGCCTATGGGCCCGAGCATCCGGACGTCGCGATCCGGCTGAGCAACTTGGGCACGGTGCTTCAGGACCTGAGGGACCTGGCCGGGGCGCGGGAGCGCCATGAGCGGGCGCTGGCCATTGATGAGAAGGTCTATGGGCCCGGGCATCCAACCGTGGCGATCCGGCTGAACAACCTGGGCAATGCGCTTCAGGCCCAGGGCGACCTGGCCGCGGCGCGGGAGCGCTATGAGCGAGCGCTGGCCATTAGCGAGAAGGTCTATGGGCCCGAGCATCCGCAGGTGGCGGGCGAGCTCAACAACCTCGCCGGCGTGCTTCGGGCCCACGGCGACCTGGCCGGGGCGCGAGAGCGCCTGGAGCGGGCGCTGCGGATCTGCACTGCCTTCCTGGGCGAGGACCACCCGAGAACCAGGATCGTCCGAGCTAACCTGGCGTCTCTGGGTTCATAGGGTGGCGGGCGCACGCGTGCCCGCGGCACAGATTCTATGCTGAATGTGGCGCGATTGCGCCGTCTCTGTGCACCATAAAAAGCAAGCAATTTCCTAGCTTTTCCGCCAAAGGTCTTGACAGCGCCTGCTATAATAGAGCTGGCAGCGTGGCCAGATCAGCCTTGGGCTGACCGCTGGCTGGGCCGGCAGAGCCGGCCGCCATCCCGGCCCTATCGGGCCTAGGGACATCCCGGCCGCCCGAAAGGGCGGACCCAGGGATCTGGAGGTTTGCCCGCCCCTGGTGGGGAGGCTGCCTCGCTGTTTGCTCAGTTGCATCCGCCGCCCTCGCACCACCGCAGAGAACACGTCGGGGGAGAGCTATGGCCAGCCGATCCAAAGCAGAGACCGCAGCCCTGAGGGCAAGGGCGCAGCAGTTGCGCCAGGCAGGCCGTTCGGTGCGGGAAGTGGCGGAGGCGGTGGGGGCGCCGCAGAGCACTGTCCGCCGCTGGTTGGGAGCCGGGCCGGGCCGGGGCAAAGGGGCCGGGGCGAAGCACCCGGCGGAGGCGATGGCGGAGATGCTGCGGGCGGAGATCCCGGCGGTGACGCGGGTGCTGCTGGATCTGGCGAAGGGTGGAGATGTGCGCGCGGCCGGGCTGGTGATGAAGCTGCTGGGCACTCAGCTCTGCCCGGAGGAGAGCGATGCGGGGGAGTCCGAGGCTGACGCTTCCGACCTGGAGCAAGAGCTCAGCACGCTGCCGGCCGACATCGCTGCCGAGATTGTGGGCTTACTGGCGCAGGCTCAATCCGAGGCGACAGGCGGAGCTGGCGCGCCAGGCCGGGCGCCGGATGGGCGAGGGGGACGATCCCGCCGCCTACCTTGGCAGGCGGAGGATCATCCATCCGACGAGGGGGCGGATTCGCTTTAGCCTTTACCCCTATCAGCGCCGGCTGCTGAGCTCTGCGGCGCCGCAGCGCATCATCGTCAAGGCCCGGCAGGTGGGCGTCTCCCAGCTGATCGCGGGCGAGGCGCTCTTCCTCGCCAGGCAATTCGAGGGAGTGACGGTGCTGTTCGTCAGCCGCAATCTGCCGGCCGCCCAGCACTTGCAGCGCATGGTCTACCAACTGATGGACTCGGACCCGAGCGGGCCGCCGGCAGTGCGCAGGAGTGAGACCGATCTGCAACTGGGCAACTACTCCGCGATCCGCAGCCTCCCGGCGACCGAGGACACCGGGCGCACCTTCGCCGCCACCGCGGTGTATCTGGATGAGTTCGCCCATATGCCGTGGGCGGATCGCATCTACCAGGCGATCGCGCCCTGCGCCGCCCGCGGGGGGCGAGTGACCGTGGTCTCGACGCCGCGGGGCAAGGCGAGTCCGTTCTACCGGCTCTGGCAGGAGAGCGGGCTGGGTTTGCGGCCGTTCCAGCGCGTGCGCATCCACTGGGCGGACTGCCCGGAGTACAACCCCGATGGGTTTCATCTCCGCGATCCGGAGGAGCGGCGGCGGGTCGGGGAGGAGGGAGCATGGTATCGGGGGCAGCGGCCCCGGTTCACCGATGAGCAGTGGGCCCAGGAGTACGAGTGCGACTTCGTGGGGTCGGCGGCCCTGGTCTACCGGGAGTTCGACCCGGAGCTGCACGTGGGCGAGTTCGCCTATCACCCGGGCTGGCCGGCTTACGCGGGCCAGGACTTCGGGTATGTCAACCCCTCGGTGGCGCTGCTGATTCAGGTGAGTCCGTCCGAGGAGGTGTTCGTCTTCGCCGAGCACTATCACAGCAATCGCTCGCTGGCCTCACTGGCCCGCGAGGTCTACCGGCCCGCCTGCGAGAGATATGGGGTGCGCACCTGGTATTGCGACCCCTCCGGGCGGGCGGAGATGGCGGAGCTGCGGGCGGCCGGCATCCCGGCCGTGGGCCGGCGCTCGACCATTGACGAGGGAGTGCTCGCCATCCGCAAGCTGCTGCGACCCGCGGGCGGAGAGGCGCCGCGGCTGCACATCGCCCGCGGCTGCACTCGGCTGATCGCGGAGCTGAGCAGCTACGCTTACCGCGAGGAATCCGACAGCGTGGCGAAAGATCAGAGCGATCACGGGCCGGACGCGCTGCGCTATTTCGTGGTGAATCACTGGTCGGGCGCGGTGGATGCGGAGTGGATGAGTCTGCGCTGACGGGAAACGGCGTTGATCCGCAGATTACGCAGATTGCCCAGATGAAAAGGCACGCTGAGGTGGACGATGATCCAGCCGACACTGGTGGAACAGGCAATCCTGTCGTTGAGAGAGACGGACTACACGCGCAATCTCCGCTACCGGCGGAACTGGCGCTATTACCAGAACCTGCCCTATGCCGAGCCGCGGCCGGGGCTCTATGCCAAGATGCGCGGCATCTTCAACCAGGTGACCAAGATCGTGGACACGGATGCCCGGTTCGCCATGGGGGAGCGGCTGCAAGTGCAGGCCGAGCCGGAGCTGGAGCAGGCGATCAACCGGCTCTGGCAGTGGAGCGATTTCCAGCAGGAGAAGTACCTGCTGGCTCGCTACGGGGCCTGCTGCGGCGATGCCTTCGTCAAGGTGGTGGACAATCGTCCCTGGGAGCTGAACCCGGAGCCGGACCCGGAGGCGCCGGTAAGGCTGAATGTGCTGCCGCCGGATGCGGTGGCGCCACGCTACGATCCGCACGATCGCCGGCGCATGCTGGCCTGCAAGATCGAGTACGTCTACGGGCGCGAGATTCACAAGGAGGTGATCACGCCCCAGGAGATCTTGATCTACGATCCGCGCGATCCGGACCGGGTGGCGGCCAGCTACGAGAACCCGCTGGGCTTCATCCCCATCGTGCACATCCGGAACCTGGACATCGGCGAGGAGTTCGGCCTGTGCTCGTTCCACAATCTGATCCCGACCGTGGACGCGCTGAACGAGATCGCCTCCTTCATGTTCGAGATCGTCAAGCTCTACGCCGACCCGGTGATCATCGGCCGGGGGATGGAGCGGGGCTCGCTGCGCAAGCAGACCGTGGATGAGGGCGGCCGGCCGGTGGCGACGGTGTGGTGGGTGCCGACCCCGGAGGGTTCGTTCGAGTTCCTGGAGTGGAGGGGCAACCTGCCGGATGTGCTGGCTTTCCTCGACCGCATTCAGGAGGCGATCGAGCGCAACACGCCGGAGCTGACGCTGTCCGGTCTGCGAGATCGGCAGGACATCAGCGGCTACTCCACCTCGCTGCATCTCATCGAGCTGGTGCGGAAGGTGAACGAGATGCGGGGCAGCTACTTCACCGGGCTGGAGCGGGCGAACCGGATGGCGCTGCGCATCCTGGAGATGCAGGGAAACGGCGAGTTCGGCGACGCCACCCATCGCATCATCGCCGACCCGGTGCTGCCAGTGGACGACGAGAGGCAAGTGCGGGTGCTGCAGATGGAGAACCAGGTGCTCCGCATCAAGTCCCGCGCCACGGTGGCGGCGGAGCGGGGGATAGAGGACGTGCAGGAGGAACTGCGGAAGGCAGATGCGGACACGCCGGCGAGGCAAATGGTGGAATGAGTGAAGTGGCATGAGTGAACCCGCGCCGGACAAAACGCAGCACAAGCGGCCGCCGCTGGTGAGTCTGATCCCGCGGCTGGCGAAGCTGGTCTACCATCTCGCCCGCGATCCGCGGGTGCCGTGGACGGTGAAGGCGGCACTGGCGGGGACCGCGGTCTATCTCGCCAGCCCGGTGGACATCATCCCGGACTGGATACCGGGCGCGGGATATCTGGATGATGTGCTGGTGGTGGGGCTGGTGGTGAGTTACGTGCTGGGCCGGGTGCCGCGGGAGGTGCTGATCGAGCACTGGGGGGAGGATGTGGAGGTGCTGGAGGGGCTGAGCGGGAAGCGGAGGCGGAAGAAGGCCAAGTAGAGATTCGAGATCGGGGAATAGAGAGGTGATGGCGCGGGCGCCGAAGGCGGCCGCGCTGCTATGTAGGGGCGCCATTCATGGCGCCCTTTTATCATGGGCGTGATGTCCCTAGGTCCAAAGGGCCGGGATGGCGGCCGAAGGCCTAGCCAAATCACGCCCCTACACAGGAGATGACCAATGACCGAGACCCCTGAGCGCCCGAACGGGCAGCAGGAGAGTGAAGGGAACGAGGCGTCGCCGAGCGAGAGCAAGGCGGCGCCTCAGTCTTCGCGCCCGCAGTCGCCCCAAGACAAGCAGGAGTTCTACTGGCGGCGGCAGGCGGAGAAGCTGGAGAAGGAGCTGGCGGCCCTGCGCGCGGAGCGCGAGGCCGAGGTGCAGCGCGTATCCCACGATCGAGACGAGGCTGCGGCGCGGGCGACGGAGGCGGAGTGGCGCGCGGAGCGCCTTTCGCTGATCGCCCAGGCTGGCCTGCCCAGCGAGCTGATGGAGCTGGTGCCGGAGGGAGACCCGGAGCTGGTGTCCGGCTACCTGGAGCGGCTGAAGCCGATCGCGGAGAAGCTGGCGCGGCCCGCCCCGCGGGGCCTGACCAACACCAATCCCCGGAACCCGGCCGGCTCGGATGATGCCCGGCTGGAGCGCTTGGCCGGAGAGGCGGCGCGAGGAGATCGCCGCGCGCTGCGCGAGTACGCGCACTTGCGGGAGCGTGTGAAGCCCAAGAGGTAGCGCGAAAACGGCCATCCGCCGATGAACGCAGATGAACGCGGATGACCGGCGTGATCCTTCGGCTTCGCCTCAGGATGACAAGAACAAGGAGAGATGAATGCCTTTCAACGGTTTGGCAACCTACGACAACTTCGAGGGGATTGGAGAGGATGTCTCCGATCTCGTCGCGTTCTGGCCCCCTTCGAGACCCCGCTGCTGGAGGTGGTGGGCGGGGCCGATCAGCCGGCCACCAACGTCAAGCACGAGTGGCTGGAGGACACGCTGAACCCGACCACGGATATCACCTCCACTGGGGTGGCCTCGGCCACCGGGCAGGGGACACTGACGGTGGCCCATGCCAGCTACTTCCGGGCCGGTGACACTATCCAGCTCGACACGGAAGTGATGCTGGTGAACTCGGTCTCGGACACCAGCACCATCGGCGTCACGCGCGGCTATGGCGCCACCGCGGCGGCCGCGCACAGCGCGGGCGCGGGGATCACCATCATCGGCAACGCCGCCCTGGAGGGCGAAGACACCGACGAGGATCGCACCACGCGCCAGGTGCGCAAGTCCAACTACTGCCAGATCCTGAAGGTCGGGGTGAAGCTGTCTGGCACCGCCCAGGCGGTGGGCTGGATCACCACCGGGGATAAGCTGGCGGACGCCAAGGTGATGCGGCTGCGCGAGCTGCTGCGCGACCTGGAGAAGACCATTCTGCTGGGCCGCACCGATGTCGCCACCATTGGCTCGGACACCGCGCGGCGCACCATGGCTGGCATCGTCTGCTCGCTGGCCACCAATGTGGTGAGCTGCGGCACGCTCACCGAGAGCGCGCTGGGCAACCTGCTGCAGTCCTGCTACAACCAGGGCAACCGGGATATGGACCTAATCGTGGCTCCGCCCAAGCAGAAGCGGATCATCTCCGGCTGGAACAGCAGCCGCATCCACGTCACCAATGAGGCCAATGCCTACCGCAACGTGGTGGAGGTGTACGAGAGCGACTTCGGCAGCCAGCGCGTGATCATGAACCGGTGGCTGCCCGATGACATGGTGCTGACCCTGGACTCCAGCCGAATCAAGGTGGTGCCGCTGGCGGGCCGGTCTTTCCGCTATGAGGAGCTGGCCAAAGGCGGCGACTACGTGCGCGGGCAGATCGTGGGCGAGTATACGCTCGAGCTGCGGAACGGAAAGCCCCTAAGCCGGCTACAGGCGGAAGGTCAGGAGGGGCAGGGAATCGGCCCCGATGACCACTGACTCCAGCAGCTCGCCCAGCAGGCGCCGCTTCTGCTCAAAGGGCACGTCTGACCGGAGCAGCTCAGCGAGATCCCGGAAGCGCCGGCGCACGGGAATGGCAGAGGGCCGTCGGCGCTGAGACCCGGCAAGGGCGGCCCGCAATCCCTTCTCCTCGCGCTCGATGCGAGCCTGCTGTTGACGGTAGGCCGGCTCATCGTAGAGCCCGCGCTCGAAGCCCCCGATCAACCTGCGACGCCGGCCGGGGATCTCCTCCAGGTCCCGGCGGATGCGGGCCACATCGGGCAGTTCGGCCGGACGGTGGGGCAGCTCCCGCAGTTCCTTGGTGGTGGCGCGGGAAAGAGCGCCCAGAGCCTCGATCACCAGGTTCTCGGCCTTACGGACGCTGACATAGCTCCCCTTACAGCTATCGAGGTGGCTGGCCTTCGCCGCACAGTCGTAGACACCGTACTCGTAGGGTCTGGAGTGCCGCCGGTAGCGATGCCAATGGCCAGTCATAGGACCTCCGCACAAGCGGCAACGGAGGATGCCCGAGAGCAGGTAACGCTCGGCGACACGCACCCGCTTGAGCTGCCCCCGGCGGTGGGTGAGGATGGCATTCGCTCTCTCCCACACCTCCTTCGAGACCAGGGGCTGATGCTTGCCAGGAAGGAGTTGCCCGTTCCACGGAATCAGGCCCAGGTAGGTGGCCTTGCGCAGCATCCGGTTGATGTCGGTAGCCGACCAGGCGTTGTAACTGGGGCCCGATTGAGTGATGGCAGTCAGGCGGCGCCCGCATTCCTGGGTGCCGACCTGGTCGTGTACATACCACAAGAAGACCTGGGCCACGAGCCGGGCGGCTGACCAGCCCTGGTAGCGCGGTTCCTGATCCGGGACCAACTGCTTATCCACCATCCGGTATCCGAAGGGGGTTCGGCCCACCCACTCGCCGCACTCGGCCTTGTGACGCATCGCTGCCTTGACGTTGGCGCCGATCATCTTGCGCACCCGGGCCGAGAAGATGGAGCTGATGCCCAGCAGATCGCGCCCGTAGTCGGGGTCGTCATACTGGGGTTCCGTGGCGGATCGGAAGGCCACGCCGTAGGCGTCCAGCCGCCGCAGGATCTCGTAGATGTCGCCTTCGTCCCGGCTCAGCCGGTCCAGGCGAAAGACCACTAAGGCGTCGAAGGGCCGGCCCGAAGGCGGGGGAATCCGGGCGCGGGTCTTGGCGCGGCGGCGGACGTAGGGGAGCTGGGAGAGGATGGCCTGAAGGCCCGGCCGATACCATTCGGCACCGGTCACGCCCTCATCGGCGTAGATGTCGAGCAGGTCCCACCCATGCGAAACACAGTAGCCGGCGATGGCGCGGCGCTGCACCTCCAGCGAGAGGCCCTCGCGGGCCTGGTCGTCGGTCGAGACTCGAACATAAGCCACCGCGCGCATGGGTCGGTCACCGTCCTGAATCAGTAGCGCCTCGCTGATCGCGCCCGGCTCATGGCGCCGCTGTGTCCAAGCGCCCCTCTCTCAACGCCATGAGGTCGTCTACCATCGCTCTCCCGCGCGTCATATCCAAACTACCCATGATTGTGTTCAGAAGCTCCAACGCATCCTGTGTCGGCAGCATCAGGGAGGCCTTCAGCTCGCCCGCTTCATCATCCAGCTCTGGCGCCCAGATCCCAATGCCAACCTTGCTTCCATCCTTGCGGACTATCACCGTAAGAGTGATGGTCTCGAGCGCACCGTCAGATGCACCCGGAGGAAGCCACTGCCCCACAATGCTTCTGGCCATCGTACACCTCCGTTATCCGAGCCTGGTTACACGACAGGCCTAGGGCCAAGGAAAGTGGCCCCCGCAGTACGTCCACCGAGGAGCTGGCAAGCGCCGAAGTGGGTCGCACCACGAGGGCCAAAAGGGGATACCACAGAGTTGCCAGCTCCTCATGCCGAACACTTACCATGTCCGGGCCTCGGTTCCTTCTTTCCCTGCGCCCGCCCCACCACACCACTAGTCGGGTCGGCCTCCCGGCAGGCTGGGGCCCTGGCCCGATCACCGCCCTCGCGCGGCGCGCCCCCCAGCGGGTTCCCCTACGGCGGCTCGCGCCATCCGCCAGGATTGCAGTGGCAAGCGCCGAAGTGCTATAATAGCACGGACGACCTCGCCGAGCCCCTTCCGATGAGTCCCTTATCCTGCGCCTAAGGTGTCTGCGCGTCAGTGCGGCGCATCACTGGGGGGTGTCATTCCCGCGGAACTAGGGAAGCGGGGATCTGACATACTACCGGAAGGAGGTCTCCATATGTCGCACCAATGCCGTAGTGCCATCGTTGTCGCACTCGCCGCTGTACTCCTACTTGCCCTGGCTGGCATGGGCAGCGCTTGTGTCGGCGCCCGCGCCCTGGCCATGGGCGGAGCGTTCACCGGTCTCGCCGACGACGTGAGCGCCACCTACTGGAACCCGGCCGCACTGCCCTATCTGGAAGGCAAGGGGGCCACGGTCATGCACGTCTTCAACGAGGACATCAACTACCAGGATTACTTCGCCTATGTGATGCCTCTGGACTTGAAGAGTGCCTTTGGCCTTAGCTACCTCAAGTTCCAGCTGTTACACCTGGACGTAGCCAATGGGATGTACGAGCCAAGTCTAAGTGCCTCCTGGAATCAGAACTGGTACTGGCTGTCTTACGGCCTGAAGGTCTCCGACAGGACTTCCCTGGGGGCCAATCTGAAGCTGATTGACGACGACCTCAAAGTCGTGGTGGGTGGAGCGAGGCTCCCTGTATCTGCCGATACGGACATGGCCTTCGATTTGGCCGTCTACCACCACGCCAGCGACAATGTGACTGTGGGTCTTCTGGTCCAGAACGTAAACGAGCCCAAGACCAAACTGAAAGGTGGAGACATCACGATCCCCGTCGGAGAATGGGGCCGGAACTACCGGCCCGGAGTAGCCGTGCGCGCTCCCGACGGGGTGATCTTCGCGGCTGAACTGTACGATGCAACCGACGACGGCGATTTGCGTGCGCTAAGAGTCGGCGTTGAGAAGAAGTATGAGGAGCAGCGCTTTGCGCTTCGGGCCGGGCGCTATGCAGCGGGGGATGCAAGTGGGTTGACCCTCGGTGCCGGTTTGTGGAGCAACACCTGGTCCGCCGACGTGGCGTTCCTAGGAGGTGATCTTGATAACACGTGGGTGATGAGCGCCACGGCGAAGTTCTAGCCCGCGTTCCAGCAGCCCGGGGCGGCAAGGCTTCTTCCTGCCTACTTCCGCCGGGCTCTCCTGCTTTGGGCAGAGCAATGGCCGCCTTGCTCCGCCCCTCTACCCTATCCCACCGCGAAGCGCCGCTCTCAGCGCGTCCTACGGCGCGCTCCAGATGGCCTTGCCCTTCTCGTCAGAGAGATCAAGGGATGGGCCAACCTCGGCAACTGACTCCTACTGCCCCCTGCTCTGGACGAACTCCTGGATGGCGTCCTCAGTCACCTCCGGCTCGCTCGTGTGCTTCGGTAGTGCCTTGGCCATGTCATCGAAGATGTAGTTCACCGTGCGGGTCAGCAACCGGCGCTCGACGGCCGTAGCTTTGGCCGCCCAGAATCCGCTGCCGCCGGAGCCCGTATCCTTAACCCGGCGCCAGTAGAGTATCTCGCCTGTGCCAATGTCCACCACAGCCACTCGGATGTCGATCGCACCCACTTTGCGCGTACGAAAGAGGCGCTCGTGCATCTCCGTCTGCAGTCTCTCGACTTCGCCGTAGATCACCCACTGTGCTCCGAGCTTCTTCCCCAACCGAATGGCATCTGCCCGACCTATCCGTGCTCCCGGCTCTCTGTCCGGGTCAGCCTTGACAGCCTCATCGGTCTTGACTGCTATCTCGGTAGCGGATGGCGCTTCCGGTGCCAACTTGAACCCATGTCGCTTCAGGTTCAGGAAGAGACACCCTCGCACTAGTTCGACGTGCCTCTGATCTCTCGCCCAGAACGGCAACACCAGTACCGACACCTGGGTGGGCGGCGGCGGCTTGCGTGCGGCCAGATCCTCCCACTTCGATCCCTCTTGCTCGGTTGCCAGGGCCGGCACAGTGCCAGCTCCGAGCATTACGGCATAGACGGCCAGGATTCCGAGCAACCTGCATCTGCCCATCGCCTCCTCCTTCGACTTGGCGCCCCCCTTTCTGCGCCGATCGCCCGCCCCGATCACCGGGCTGCCCCTCACCGCGTCGCCCTGCCCTTCGCACCTGCGGAGTAAGCCCAATGGTGAGCAGGCCCTTTCCCGGGGCCTCGGCTGCATCTGTGGCCGAGGCCCCACAGGCCCACTCCCTTCAGGGCTTGCATACCTTGCAGGGGGTATAGCCCCGGGCGATAGCCTCCTCCCGCGATATCGGGATGTCGCTCTTGGATAGATGACGGCAACCCGCTCGATGGTACTTCGTGCCCGTCCGCGTGATATGGACCTGGTCCTGCACCTTCTGCACGGGCGGCGCAGGCTTCTGGACAGATGGCGCGGGCGCAGCCGGCGGGCGGCTCACGCTGGCCGATGTAGGCCGCTTTCCAACGTAGACCGCTCTTGCTTGGGGGTCCCATTCCACTGACACGCCGAGCGCCTCTGCGACAGCTCGCACGGGCAGGTATGTGACCCCGTTCTGCGCTAACCCGTGCGCGGCAATGGGCCGCCCGTGGACGTAGACGGCCACCCCGCGACCGGCCGCGACCAGCCCGCCTGTGAGCGCGAGACACAGGACAGCAACCAGCACAGCGACTCTTGTGGACCGCATATCTCTCCTCCCGTCCTCTACGGTCTGCACACCTTGCAGGGCGCGTATCCTCGCGCCTCAGCTTCCTTCCGTGAGATGGGGACCGAGCTTCGAGCTAAGTGCCGACAGCCTGCCCGATGGTACTTCGTGCCCGTTCTCGTGATGTAGACCGTCTTCGCATCAGCGCCGGGCTTCTTCTCTGCAGGCGCGACCGCGGGCCGGTCTTCGCCGCCTTGCCCTGCCCCGGTCCGCGGTGCCAGGGGAGCGAAGCGCGCCGCGTCGCTCCACATGCTCTCGAACTGGACAGCGAATGCACCAGCTACCGCGGGCTCCCCGATGAACACCACCAGGTTCTCATCGTTCCGCTCGATGGCCGCCTTTGTCCAGTTGAAGCTCCCGGTCGCGATGCTTGCACCATCCGCCACGAGAAACTTGTTGTGCATCAGCCCCGAGTGCGTGTTCACCAGCACAGAAACCCCGGCGGAAAGCAGTCTGTCGCCCTGGGTCCACGTCTGTGCCCCCTGTCCTCGGTCAAGTATCACTCTCACCCGCACGCCCCGCTTCTGCGCCGCCACCAGCTCATCAGCCACCGACTCCAGCGAGAAGGTGTAGCAGGCCGCGTCCAGATACATTCGGGCCGAGCGCGCCAGGTTGGTGAGTGCCCCCTCAGCTCCTCCTCGCGGCGAGAAGAAGACCTGGACATCGGCGCGAGCACCCATCGCGGCCGTCGCCAACAACACCAGTAACACCAGCCTGCACAGCACCCGCCGCGCACCTGGCGCCCTGCCCCGCAAATCATGTGCTGCCACGTTCACCACCTCCCGCGAACTTCAGCGCCCGCCCGAAGCTACGGCGCGCGCCTACTTCAACTGCTCCACACGTATCACGTCCTCCACACCTTCCACTTTCATCTTGTAGCCGCCCGCAGTACGATAGATGAGGACCTCGGGGCTATAGGCATAGTGGTACGTGTACGCGTATTCCGCCTGTTGCCAGATCTGGCCGTTCTCCAGTTTGAAAATGGTCTCACCAGTCCACCCCTCGAAGTCGCCATCTATGTGACTCTCGATAACGTCTGAAGTCCCCAATGGGCCGAACAGCGAAGCACCCAGCCTCGCCCTCGCAGGTGCTTCGGCCGCCCCTCTGGTGTCTGGTGCACTGAAGATGACCTTCCCCTCGCTGTCAGAGAGAACCAGCTGCGGGCTGCCGTCGGCAAGCAAGGACAGTCTGGCGCGCGGCTCGCCCTTCTCATCGCGAAGGGAGAGGCCCGTGCCGCTGGCGGGAGGCACCAGCAGCATCGCGCCCCCCTCGCCCTGCTCGGCGAAGAGCGCAAGGGCCGGGGTGCCGTCGGGAACCACCCTCAGCGCGGCGCGCACCTTGCCCTTCTTGTCGCAAAGCTCAAGGCTCGACCTGCCGTCAGCGTCCAGCCCCAGCCCAGCGCGCTCCATGCGATTCTCGTCGTAGAGCACCAACTCTGGGTCCTCGGTCGCCCCCAGACGCACACCGAACCGAACCCGGTCCTGCTTGTCCCTTATAGTGAATTGCGGTTCAGTGCCCCCTGGGCCCACAGACAGTCTGATGACCTCGTTCATGTCTTCACTCGTGAGGCTCAGGTACGCGTTGCCGTCAGTACCCAGGGCGAACATGGCCCGGTGTTTGCAGTCTGCGTCCAGCAGTGACAGCCCGCTCTCCCCCGATTCCTGCTCATTGACGGAGAGTATAACGCGTGGCGGGCCACCCTCCTTGCCCCCCAGGACAATGCTAGGCTGTCCCGCCTGGTCGAGCGCCAGAACTAGCCTTGCTCGGCCGTCCTCGTCAAGCAGCGCAAGGGCCGGGTGGCCGTCCGCGGCAGAGCGGAAGGTCCCCCGCACCCTCCCCTTCGCGTCCACCAGCTCGAGCCGCTGCGCTCGCAGCACCTCTTGCACCGGCGCGGTCGCCTGCCCCGCAGCATAGACTATGGCCGCCGCCGTCACTACGAGACACACTGCCGCAATCACCAGCGCCCATCTGCCCCTGCTCATTCCCCGCGCTCCTTGTGGCGCCGCCCTTTCTGCACCGATGTCTCTGTCCGTTGCCCACCACACGCGGCACAGCCCCGGCCCGGAAAGGCCTACTCAGGCCGCGCTCAGCATCTACGCCCTACCTATCGCCGTCAACGGGAACAGTGATTTCGAGTAAGCGGCTGAGCAATGGGTCTTCCTTTGGCCCGGCTGTAGGTGCTCGCAACGTCTCTGGCCTGGCCGCGGTAATGCGTGTGGTGTTCCCCTGACTGATCTGATAAGCCAGGAGCTGAACATACCAGTCGCCCACGCGTTGGTACTGCTGGTACTGATCCCAGGTGATCCTGCCCGCGTTGTAGGCGGCTAAGCCGAAATTCGCCCCGTCGCAATAGGCATTGTCTACAACGAGGACTGCCAGAGCACTTCCGATCACCATCGTGCGAACTGTGTAGCTTGTCATCTGTTCCCGCGTCACGGGGAGCGCCGGGTTATAACTCCCGTCTCCGAATCCGCTGACGATTCCTGCCTCGTAAGCCCAGCCGATGTCTTGGTCATGTGGGGACGTTGCGGAGCAGTCGGGGAAGTAACCGGAGCCACCGCGGTGCGTAGCCGTCTGTGCCCACGCGAAGATGAACCCACCTAGAATGCTGCCGAGGAACACCAGCGCAACTACCAGCAACCTGCCTGCCACTTTGTTCATCTGTCCCTCCCTGGACTGGTGATCGCTTTCCTTCACGCCCGCCCGGGCGCGTTGGATCGCAGCTCGAATCTCAGGGGATAGCTCGGCAGTGGATCTCAAACCCCTCGGGATCCGTCTTCGTCGCCCACCAGGGCGCCCCTCTACCCCATCCCACTCTCGGAGAGCCCCTCTCAGGTCAACGTGCGCTGCCGTTTTCGGGGTATCCGAGAAATGCAGGCGATTCCTGCCTTTTTCGCCCCTCGCGGCCCGCGATCACGTCACCGATCAGCAGGCCTCAGCGCCGCCTGCGCCGACATTTCCATCCGCGCCAGCAAGAAGGGTCGGGTCTATGTCAAACGTGCAGCAGCCGGGCTGTTCCTCATCACCAGGGGTAAGAAGCGTTCCATCTATGTCGAACGTGCAGCAGCGACGCTGCTGCCCTCCCGCTGGTTCCTTCATCCTATCCAGTAGCTCTGAGCATCTCCTGTACCACTCCGGCATCATCAGAGTCACCTATCAACGTCCCGCTAGGTTGTCAGCTCCTCGCCTGTCATCAGCGCAGGGCCATCGCCCACGTCAGAGCGGGGCGAGCTGCCCGTCGCGCCGGCGCAGCAGCTCCTCGATATCGCGCGCCAGCACCTCCCCGCCATGCTTGCCGATCTCCCCGAGGGTCGCGGCCCGGTCGCTCTCGCTCATCCGCGCCAGCACCTCTGCTAAGGCCCGCACATCATGCCTCCGAACCCAGAAGCGCATGAGCTGCCGCCAGATCGCCAGTCCGAACCTACGGCACGCACCAGCTAAAGCCCCATCGCCCCGATCAACTTCTCAAGTTGCTCGCGCGTGACCTCGGGGCCGACCTCATGCTTGGGCAGTGCCCTGGCGATGTCGTCGAACGCCGTATTGCTCAGACTCACCAGCATACTTCGAGCGATACCCCGATCCTCATCGGTCGCACCGAATCCGGTCACGGTGCTGCTCCCGCGGGCTTCGTCCTCCAGGCGGACCCAATAGAACACCTCTCCTGACTTCACATCAGCCAGCACCAGGTGCAGGGAGAGCCGGAGCTGCTTCTTGACTGGGCGGCGAACGAGCAAGCCCGTCTTCACGCGCAAATCCTGCTGCACAGTCCACTCGCCATAGATCACCCAGTCGGCACCGAGCCCTTTGCCAGCCTTGAGGGCCTCCTCTTTCCCCCCGCTCAGCCTAAGTTTCTCATCTCTGGTCAGTTGCATTGCCCTGTCGGTCTCTGGCGGGACTTTCACCAGAGGCTGGGCATCTGGGATGATGCGGAAGTGGTGCCTTTGGAGGTTGAGCAGGGCGCAGGCTCGGGGCATCTCAACTTGGCGTTCGAGTTCGGTCTGAGAAGCCACCGCGCGGAGGGCCGCGGGCGCAGCGAACGGCATGACGGCCACACCGATCCGTTCAGGAGAAAGAGGCTTCCTTGCCGCCAACTCCTTCCAGTCAGTGCCTTCTCGTTTCGGCTTCGCCGCGGCATAGGCCACCGCCCCGATCGCCGCCATCGCACACACCACGGCCAGCACCATCACCCACTTGCCTCTTCGCATCTTGCTCCCCTCCTCGCTGTGACGGCGCCTACGGTTTCGCTCTGGTCATTCAGGCCGCGCAAGGCGGCCTCCAAGGCCACGGCCTCCCGGCGCTGGTACTAGCCCGCTTCATCAAAGACCGACAGGGCAATGCCCTCGCGCCCAGCCACACGGCCCAGATCGAGGGCGCGGATTCGCCTTCGGTCCCGGGAAGCGACGCGGGCGGCTACCCGGATCTCGGCCCGGTTCCCAGGATTGCTGCCCCCAGGACTGTCGTGCCTCGGCGCGCCGCTTGCAGCCGGCGCCCGCTTACCTCTCCTCACCGCGCGCGTCGTCAGTGCCCTTCTCTGGGTCCCGTCGCGCCCGCTCCCTCCTGGCAGCGATCGCCTCCGCCCGGCTACACGTTCGGCGGGAAGCACGAAGACAGGTAGGCGCGTCGCTCGAGGTGGCTGCCGAAATTCCCGCTGCCCGTCTTCCCGCACCCGACAGATCCACGCCACGACTCCCACCACGCGCAGGTCCGCAGCCTTGACGAAGCCGGCGGCATAGGTGGGGTTGTCGGAGATGAGCCCTACCTGTCCTGCCAGCTCGCCGCCCCACCGGTTGACACAAACCTTGCCCCCGCGCTCCACCACGACCATATCCCCGAGCTCAGGAAGCGCGGCCCTCCGCACCCCCAGCGCGTCGCCCGGGGTGAGGGTCGGGCTCATGCAATCTCCCACGAGGAGATAGACCTCATCGGCCTGGGCTGCGTGCTCTGCGTCACACTCGAAGGTCTGCTGGTTCATGGCTCTACCCCACACCTCATCGCCGTCGCTCGCGCCCGGTCCTTGAGCGCCAGGCCCGCCAACGCCTCCCAGGCCCGCAGCTCATCAGCTCGCAGAGGCCGGAGCTGGCGAGAACCACACCCGCACCGCCGGTCCCCCTCCATCACCAGGCCGCATCGCAGGCAGCGCAGCATCAGTGCCCGGTCAGTCAAGGCGATCATGGCCGCCTCCGTCAAGCGCCCTGCTCACATAGTCCGCCGCGTTGTCGGCGAGGTTCTCGCGCGCCCGGTCGTAGCGCTCGGTGGTGCGCGGGTCCTGGTGGCCCATCGCGTACTGCACCCGGCGCAAGCTCGCCCCCGCCTCGAGCGCCAGGGTGGCGAAGGTGTGCCGCAGGGCGTGGGGGTGAACCCGCCCCGCCACCTCCGGGGGGAGCGCCGCCCGGGCCCACTTGCCCACGATCAGCGCCACCGCCTGGGTGGTGAGGGGCCGCTCATGGCAGAGCCAGCACCCCTGCTCGCCCCGTCCATACTTGCGCACCGGGCAGAACACCGGCGCCTCGGGCCCCGATCGCTGCCGCCCGGCCGTCTCGAGCCAAGCCGCCAGCGCCTCCCAGGTGGGGCCGGCCAGCTTGGCCTGCCGCACCCGTTCACCCTTGCCCCGGATGGTGGCCACCCGGAAGCCCTGGTCTTCGCCCAGGTCGCCCACCCGCAGGCCCGTCAGCTCGGCCGCCCGCAGGCCGTTGCGCAGCAGCAAGGCCAGCAGCGCCCGGTCGCGCAGCGCCGGCAGCTCCTCGCCCTGGGGGGCCGCCAGCAGCGCTCGCCCCTGGTCGGGGGTCAAGCCGATGGTGGGCGAGTGATCGCCGTTCATCTGTAGCCCCTTCAGCCCCGCCGCCGGATTGTCCGGCCGGAAGTTCCCCAGGTGCAGCTCCCGTAGCACCGACCGCACCGCGGCCATGCGCCGGTTCACGCCGGCCGGCGAAAGCCCAAAGCATTCCCGCAGGTGGGCCCGGAACCCGGTCAGGTCGCCCCGGTCCACCTCACGCAGCAGGCGCAGCGCCTCCCCCGGGTCGGCCCATGCTTCCTGGAGCAGCGCCGATCGCTCCGCCTTGGACAAGCGCCGCCACTCCCCCGCCGGCAGCACCCGCCCGGTCTCTTCTCCCCGCAGATAGAGCAGCAGGTGGGCGAGGTCCGTACGGTAGGCGCGCTTGGTGTGCTCCGAGAGCTGCCCGGCCAGCACGCAGGCGAGAGGATCGCGTGCCCCCAGCTTCCTGCACCCCGCCCGGGTGATCTCAGCGCCCGCTTTCACCAGCTCGCCGGCCATGCCTCGCTCCCTTCGCCTGTGCTTTCAGTAAGTGTTATTATCACAACCTAATATACCACAGGAAAGGGGAGAGTCAAACATGCCAACTGTTTCCGCCAAAGCGGTAACTGCCGCCCCATAGCTCTCCAGGTCGGCCGTCCAGTCCCGCAGCTTGCCCCGCTCGTCGCTGTAGCTCCTCACCGTCACCTTGACCGCCAGCGCCGCCAGGAGCCGCCTCTTCGCCTCCAGGTCAAGCGCGTCCAGGTTGCCCACCACCTCCAGGGTCCGGGCCGTCCTGTCTATGTTCGCCTCGGCTCGCTCGGCATGGGCGATCTTCGCCGCCAAGTCCTCGGCCGCGGCCGGCATGGCGTCGTCGTACTGGCGCTTCGTGTCGGTGAAATCCTCCAGGGTGTACAGGCCGGGGCCGCCGGGTCCTCCAGCAGTTCCTTCGCCCGGCACAGCCTCGCCTACCAGGCCTTCATTGCCTCGCCGATCTGCGCCACCTCGCTTCTCCACTTCGGCAGGCGTTCGCTCGCCGTCTCCCGCGCGCAGCGCCGCCGCGGCGTTACCGGCCCGCTGCCACGGGGTCAGGGCGAGGATTCGCCGGTTCGTTGTCGCCTTTGCCGTCCTGCCCCTCCTGATCGCTTGGAGGCTGCGGGAACCGGCTGATCCGACCCTCGGACCGCGACAACCTGGTGCATCTTGATGAATGCAGCCCCGCGATGGTTCTCGATTATCTTGATAGCTGGCGTTTGGGTAAAGGTGTGCGTCGCTGCATGGAACACAGAGAGAACCAGGTCCTGCAGTTTCTGGTCGTCTTCCAAGTTCCGCACGGTTAGACCGATTTCCAACGCCTCATCCCGCGAGATATGTCGAGAATGGCTTTTGTACCGGCTGTGATTGGCGAGGGTCCCCGCTGCTCGCCGCGCTTTCTCTTCTGCATCCGCGGAGCCAACGAACATGTAGGTCTGCAGCCAGGACCTGACAAGCTCCTCAGAAAGGTTCTGTGCGTTCTTGCACTGCATCAGGAGCGCCGGACCATACTGCTCCAGAATCGGAATCCATGAGCCGAGCCTATCGGGGTCTCTGCACTCCTCCTGGGCATACCGGAACTGGTCGAGGATCGCTTGGGCCGGTGCCTGGACGAAGCCAGTCGGGGAGCCCATGAGCATCTGCGGATCGACGGGACCCAGGAAGGAATGCTTCCCCATGTAGATGGAGTCTGCACCGCACACCAACATGGTTGCCGCTGACATCGCCAAGGAGGGCACGAATGCGCGGATGTGCTTGAAGCGGGACCTGAGGTAGCGCATTACGGCATCCGCCGCCTCTGGCGAGCCCCCAGGGCTATGAATGATCAGATCGAGTTCATCGGTGTCAATCTCGTGTATGACCTCCATCATGCCCTGGAGGTCTTCATCGGTTATGGTCAGAAACTGGGGTCCGATCTCCGGGTGCTGCGTGAAGGCCGTGGCGTAGAGGATAACTGCTCGCCCCGTGTGCTTATGAAGCAGCGAAAGGTACTTGCGTCGGACAACGTCCTGAGCAGACTGACCGTTCGTCGGGTGCGCCTTACCTATCTCTTGGAGCAACTCCCCCCACGTCGGCATGGCACGTGCCTTAGGTCCCCGCCGTGTTCGCGCTGCCCAGGACCTTCACGACTCGCCGATACCCCCGGTACTTCCTCGCAGCAGCCCGGGCACCGACGTAGGCCGTATGCGCAGCAACATAGGTCTCAACGCCGGTGCGCTGGCGGGCCCGCTGCAACATCACTCGTCGCAATGACTCGAGATCGGTGCCTTGCGTTGCCAC
This sequence comes from uncultured Armatimonadota bacterium, assembly GCA_963716175.1. GTDB lineage: Bacteria > Armatimonadota > Hebobacteria > Hebobacterales > Hebobacteraceae > MFD04408-11. The sequence continues at coordinate 1,493,765 of OY970296.1, forward strand.
CTTGCTGTCGCGCTTATCCACTTGCAGGCCCCTCCTGTCCGTTTTCCGGCCATTCTATAGTAACTGGTTCCGGTCCTCTCGGCAACCCAAAGAGCCCACACCGCGTCATCAGGGCCGCCCGTAGTCTATGCGCCCGCCGCCGCGTCAACCCGCCTCTGCCGGGCCACGGAGGCCGCCAGCACGGGAACCGCAGGAACGTTACGAGCCTGGTGCGAAGGTTGACTATCCCAAGGCCCTGTCAGTGGGAAATCTCCCGGCGTGTTCAGCCACACGCACATGCTCGTCGGGATCGTCGCGGCCGCGGGTTAGGGGCTGCGGCTCAGCATCGCAGAGTCGTGGGAGCAATGGCCATATCCGCCGCTCGCGAGCGCCGGGCACTATCCCCTCCTCCTGCACCCACTTGGCCATCGTGCCCCCGGCCCCCCTCGCCGAGTCGCACAATGGGCTATGCCTGGAAAGCGGCCGTCTCCTACACTCGAGCGCGATCGTGTCAGCACCGCTTGTACACTCCCCAAATCGCCGAAGTAAAATGCCCCACCCTCGGTAGCCCGACGGTGAGAGTAAGGCGCACTCAAGAGGCATTACAGCGGGAAGAGGTTATAGCACTAACCTCTTGATTGCTGTAACCTGTTGGCGGGCCAGAGTGAACGCCAGGCAGGAACAGGAAGGCTCTGCGGCACACTGGCCCACCCGCGGACGCTGCAGATAGGCCGAGGGGCATCTGTGCTCTCCACGCAACGGTAGACCAAGACGCAGGGTCCACCCACAGGCCGCGCGTGAGACCGCAGGCTCGCGTTGTCGGCCGCCGGGTTAGACTGTACCACGCGTAGTCGCCCCATCTGTACCACCTGATGTTCGGGGGTGGGTACCACCCCATAGTCGGGGGTGGGTACCACCCGGCCGCCGGGGGTGTGGACCACCCCTGAGGCGGTGCTGGGTCGTTGCCACAAAGAATCCCCTTCTGACCTGGGAGACCGGTCAGGAGGAGACATGGAGCGACTCAGCGTGCATCTCATCGTGGACATCGTGTATCGGTTGCGACGCGGCCAGTCCGTGCGGGCGATCTGTCGGGATCTGGGACACTCCCGGGGGACGGTCCGCCGCTATCGGGAGCTGGCGAAGCGGAGAGGCTATCTGGACCCTTCCCGGCCCTTGCCCGAGCCGGGAGAGGTGCTGGCCCAGCTGGAGCCAGCCCTCTCGGCCCCGGGCAGCAATGTCTCGGGCGTGGAGCCCTATCGGGAAGTGGTGGCGGGGCTGCTGGAGCAGGGGGTGGAGATGGTGGCGATCCACCAGCGGCTGGGCCGCCACCATGGCTACCAGGGCAGCTACAGCTCGGTGCGGCGCTTTGTGAGGCGGCTGCGGCCCCGGCACAAAGAGGTGGTGGTGCGGATCGAGACGCCGCCCGGCCAGCAGGCGCAGGTGGACTTCGGCGGGGCCGGCAAGATGCGGGACCCAGCCACGGGGAGGCTGCGGCAAGCCTGGTGCTTCGTGATGACACTCTCCTACTCCCGACACCAGTATGTGGAGTTCGTCTTCGACCAGCGGATGGAGACCTGGATCGGCTGCCACCGGCGCGCCTTCGAGAGCTTTGGGGGCGTCCCCAAAGAGCTGGTGGTCGACAATCTCAAGGCGGCGGTGCTGCGGGCGGCGCTGGATGATCCCCGGCTGGCGGAGCCCTACCGGAAGCTGGCCCAGCACTACGGCACCCTGGTGCACCCCTGCCGGCCGGGCATGCCCCAGCACAAAGGCAAAGCCGAGAATGGGGTGCACTACGTGCAGCGCAATCTCCTCGCCGGCGAGGGAGAGCTGGACCTGACCCAAGCGAATCGCCTGGCGAAAAGCTGGGTGCTGGAGGTGGCCGGCGTGCGTGATCATGGCACCACGCACGTGCCGCCCCTGCGGCGCTTCCGAGAGGAGGAGCAGGCCGCCCTCTTGCCCCTGCCCGAGGAGCCCTTCTCCCTGCGGGAGGTGCGTTCGGTGACGCTGCACCGGGACTGCCACGTGCAGGTGGAGGGCAGCTACTACTCGGCTCCCTTCGCCTACGTGGGCCAGCGACTGGACGCCTACCTCTACCAGCACACGGTGCAGCTCTATGACGGGGTGACGCTGCTGGTGACTCATCCTCGCGCGATTCGCCCCGGCCAGCGGATGACCAAGCTGGAGCACTACCCCGAGGAGAAGTCCTTCTATCTGATCCACACCCGGGAGTACTGCCAAGCGCAGGCGGGGCGGATTGGGCCCCACTGTGGGCAGGTGGTCAAGCAGCTCTTGGAGGAGCGGCCCCTGGATCGGCTGCGCAGTGTCCAGGGGCTGCTGGGGCTGGCGCGGCGCCACTCGCCGGCGCGGCTGGAGGCGGCCTGTGCCCGGGCCCTGCACTACGGCGATGCCAGCTACCGTCGCCTCAAGCGCATCCTGGAAGCGGGCCTGGACCAGGTGCCCCTGGAGCCGGGGTCGGTTCAGCCCCAGTTGCGCCTCTACGAGTACGCCCGGCCCATGAGCGCGTTCTTCGGCGAGGAGGCGGGCACATGCTGACCCATCCCCTCTTGCCCAAGCTCAAGGAACTGCGGCTCTCCGGGATGCTCCAGAGTCTGGAGGAGCGGTCGGCGCTGGCTCAGGAGCAGCAGCTTTCCCCAGTGGAGTTCCTGGCCCTGCTGATCGAAGACGAGCTGGAGCGGCGCCATCAGCGCACTCAGGCGCGCCGCCAGAAGCAGGCCGGCTTCGAGTACCTCAAGACCATCGCCGACTTCGACTTCGCCGCGGTGCCCACGCTCGATAGGGCCTTGGTGCTGGACATGGCCACCTGCACCTTCATCACGGCCAAGGAGAACTGGTTGATCTGCGGCCCGACCGGCGTGGGCAAGAGCCACCTGGCGACGGCCATCGGCTACGAGGCGATCCGGCGGGGGATGAAGGTGCTCTCCTTCGCCACCCACCGGCTCCTCGCAGAGCTGCTCGCGGCGCGGGCCGACGGGACCCACCACAAGCTGCTCGCCAAGCTGGCCTCGGTGGAGCTGCTCATCATCGACGACTTCGGGCTGCGGCCTATCAGTGTGCAGGGAGCGGAGGATCTCTACGAGCTCATCGCTCGCCGCTACGAGCGCGGCTCCATCCTGCTCACCTCCAACCGCTCCCCGTCGGAGTGGACGGAGGTCTTCGGGGACGCGCTCTTGGCCTCTGCCGCGCTGGACCGGCTCACCCACCACGCCCGCCTGACCGTGATCACCGGCGAGAGCTACCGCCAGCGCCATCGCCGAAAGGAGGTGAAGCCGACTCCCAAACCGACGAGAAAACAGTGATCGTCGATCACTGCCCGCAACGACCCGGAATCACGAAAAGGTGGTACCCATCAGGCGGCGGCCGGTGGTACAAATGGGGCGGCTATTGACACGCGTCAGCGGCATGGCCGATACAGCGGAGGGCGTTGCTGGGAAGCGGAGAGGCAGTGAGTCTGAGCGTGGCAGCGCGACCGCGCAACCACCGGAGTGGGCGCCCGCCAAGCTCGGCACCCCTATGCGTCGGTTGGGGGCGGCGGCCCGCATCGCACTGATTGGCACACTGCTGGCGAAGTGGTCACATGTGCGGCTGCGGTGTGTGGGAGGGAGAGGGCGCAGGGCGGCCGCGCTCGTCGAGGTTGCGGGCCGGTAGCGCGGCCAATTCGGAGACAGTCCCTGTTTTGACGGCGCGCTGGCTGTGCGCGGGAGGGAAGCACGGAAGGCGCGAGATGGTGAGGGTTGGGCTAGCACCCTGAGAGGAACGACAAGGCATCCTCGACGCGGCCGCGTCTCTGGTACCTCTGACCCACTTGATGGCACTAGCAGGGATTCAGGCCGATGCAGCAACGCGACCTCAGGCCCCGGGGATCTGAATGCCGCTGATCACGCCTTCGTGCCATGTCTTCCCGTCAATCACCACAGAGCCGATAGGCTCTGTATCTGGCTCAATGCCCGGATTGCCGGCGAAGGTGAGATGTCGGAGCTGCGTTACAACGTCCGACAACGTCTGGTCGACTTCGAAGGTCGAGTGGACGTTTGGGTCGAAGCGCATCCTTGCCGACAGGACACAGTCAGCCGTTGGCTCCAGAACTAGGCTTCCACACGGGATTCGCTGCCTCAACTCGAAGTCCGGAAGCAACAGGTAGTGCGGACGACCGTACTCCTGTAGCGCGTCGGCGAGGCGAAGTAAGAAGCCTAGAGGGTTAGCTTCGAAACCCAGAGTTGTACTGGCAGCATGTGAGCTGATCGCACAGCACACAAGCCACCAGATGGCGCGCTCACGGTCAGTGGCGGCGTTCTTCTCGGCATGCCGGCATATCTGAATGGAAGTGGGGAGCCCATGGTTGCTCTGACCCTTCTCGGCCGACACAAGGAACTCGCCAGCACTGAACTGCTCACAGTGGCTGCAGTGCGGCCCCGGGGCCAATCGCAGCCCGGGCATGCACGACCCAGGCATAGCAGGCTCGTAGTACCGTCGCGCGGTATCTACAACACTCGCCGTATATGCAAAGCAGTAGCCAAGGTCGTGGAGGAGAGCGGCCCTCTCACAGGCATCGTCGATGTCACTAGAGGTCAGGACTCCCGGTACCTTGCGCACCTCCATAACCTTCTTGCACCCCGTCAGGAAGGCATCGTCAAACTTCGGGAGCAGAACGCGAATCTGGGCCATCAGTACGGCCACTGAGAAGGCATGGACAACGTGGTCTCGATACGCCTTGCTGTGGCCAAGTAGCCGGCCAAAATAGAGTGCCAACTCGGTGTGCACAAGCTCACGTGAAAGCCGGACCACTTGTGGTGACTGGGAGAACCATTTGTGACACATCATGCATAGGGCTTCGTACGCGCCGGCTATCTCGCTGCAGCGTTCGCGCCCATACACCGCCTTGACTGCGAACTCATACTTGGGCTCCAATACCCACGGCGTCGAGGTGCCCATCATCGAAGCCAACGGACCCCCAGGCGGGGCCTCTCTGTTCTTCAGATGAAGGCAGTAGCTCACGGTGTTGTCCAGCGTCAGTGTTGCCACTTGGCCATCTCCCCTCTAGGTTGAGAAGACTTCCTTCTCCAGCATGTCGAGTATGGTCTGTGGTGCTATCTTGGCAATCCCTGCCGCAGTGAGCTGGGGGTCGTGCCCGCTACGGCCGCCTCCAAAGGACTGTTCCGCATCAGGGCTGATGTCCAGCATAGTGTGAGAGGCATCGGAGTGCAGCACTGTGTAGTGGAGCCTGCCGCCAAACACCCGTTTCAGATGGTCAGACCAGACCGCGTACTGGATCTCCGGTCTCTTGAAGTAGTCCTGCAGTGCGGTGAAAAGACTGCCTTCCTGGAGCAGTTCCACACCAGGACTCTGGTATGCCCGCGGCACTTTGTTGACCACGAACAGCGAACGGCCTTGGCAGCCAGGGAACTCCAATGCCATGAGGTTCACGTCGGTGTAAACTGCAGCAAAGGATGCTGGCTCCGGTACGAGAACCCAGATCAGCACCGAGTGGGCCCTCGCCTCCGTGTCGTCTAGCTGTGTGGCGCAAAGTGCAAGGTGCGTCATGAACCCCATCCCCGGTGGACAGTCGAGGATAGCAAGATCGAATTCTCCAGACTCGCGAAGCTTGGCAATCAGTCGCTGAACACTTGCCCGCACAGAGCGCGGGTCGTACCAGATGGCCGACATGAGGTTGAGCTTCCGGTTCTTCTCGTCAATGCGGAACTCATCTCCGGCTAGTGGCGGAACCAGCCAGCCGTCGCGACCCAGCCACGATGGGAGGACGGAGACGTTGCCGTGGAAGCCCCCGGAAGGCCGAGCCCGAGCCTTCTGCCACTGCTCACATCCTCGCGCGTAGTCAAGCAGTACCTCGTTGAGGGACATCTCGATAGACTGGACCTTCTCCAGTCCGGTCATGGCGCGAATCCCAGGACCCATCAGATCAAGCTCAATGATGACAGCTTTTCGCCCGCGTTTCGCCATACCGTCTGCTAACGCGAGGGCGAGCGTCGTCTTACCAACACCTCCTTTGGACGACACCACGATGGCCGTGTACACGACGGTATTCCCCCTTCGCCTCTAGGTTAGACTCTGAGCGAGTTCCCTGCAGCGCTTCGCAAGCCGCGCCGTCAGCTCGCGCCGTGACTGACGCTCCAGCCCGTCCAAGACCGCGACTAGGCTCCTCAGAGCAGTGACCGTGGATTCTGCGAGTCGCCGTCGCACCCCTTCCTGGTGGGCCAGATTACCCAGGAAACCCCCTGTGAGCTGAAGCAAAGCGTCAACAGTTCGTTCGTCGGAGCTGCTCAGGGTGCCAACGACGCGCGTCGCTGTTCTGAGCCAAGCATCTGGGGGCGACGGCGACCAGTACATGGTGAGTTGGCGCAGGAGACGTATGGTGTCAGATGCCGGGGCTCGCTGGATGTAGGCGTTGACGGCAGGCTCCACGCACTCGTCAATGACGCTTCCTCGTTCAGCGTCCGCCGGCAACATGCGGGCAAGTATGAGGATAGCGCTCAACCGCTCTGTCTCCTGAGTCACCGTCTCGCTGCTCCCGACCCCGGCTGCAAGACGCTGGATGAGCTCTCGGAGGACTTCCTCGGGATTGTGCTCCTCCCGTACTGCGCCATGGAGAGCGATAACCAATGCCGCAAGCTCTTCAGCTACGGCCGACCGCAGCAACTCAACGACGCGACGCCTCAAGCTGGGGCAACCTTTGCGCCCAAGCACGGTCGGCCGACCTAGTATGGTCTCTGCCGCTACGGTTTGCCAGGCACTGCTGTCATTGCACCAGTCTGTGAAGAACTCATCAGAGAGATCGGGAGGCAACTCGCAACGTCCGCTTCTGATAAGGTCTGCTATCGCAGCCGCAGCCTGCCTACCGAATGCCTCTTCTCGCTTCTCAGAATACCGTCTGGGACTAACTGCAAGCCTCACGGCGGACCGGTGCAGCGCCCTGCTGGCCCTTGCTGTCTTGACAGCCGCGGATCGCAACGAGTCCCAATCCCACGACTCGCCACTACAGAGAACTGCCGTGAGCGGGTCTGGGCTATCCTTTGGGAGCGCGTCGCACATTTCTTGTGGCGCTATGTAGTTCACTATCGCCCACTGACAGCTCGCCCGGAACAAGCTCACCGGCGCGTCATTTGCAGTCAGTAGTCTGCGTAGAACGACGACACGTTCCTGGTTACGAGTTCGGCAAGACGGCCATCGGACAAGCTGCCCCCGCGGGAACCATTGCTTGACCTGATCTTCTCGCCCAGGGTGCTCAACCCAGGAGAGCCTGGCAGAGACCCGTCCGAGTCCGACCTCAGTTGATCCCTGGCATACAGCGTCAAGGTATCGAGTCAACCACTCCTCCGCCTCGCGCCGACGAGGCTCTGGTGCCCACCACTTGACAAGCAGTCGCCAACCACCACGTTCGTCTGGCGACTCGCGCAGAACCTTGACGTCTCGAATGCATAGGTGTGGCAGCATGAGCCACTCCGGGACGGCCGGCCGCCGCCCTGCCGCCAGAGCTACCGCCTCCCAGCGATGCACGCCGGTATCCAGGAGGTTGCCGAACACCAGCGCCGCGCCGATCAAACGACATCGGATTCGCTCAGGACGCCAGTCGTGGACCTGCGCGATATCGGATAAGGAGACCACCGTTATCAGCGACGCCAGGACGGCCGCCTCTTCGTCAGAGAGGTTGAGGTTTGCACCATTCGCGAGGACGAAATCGGTTGCGGCACATCGCTGCTCTTCGTCTGAGCCCTCTGGGCGCAGCATGGCACCGATGTCGTGTAGATAGCAGAGGACGCCCAGGATCATGGTCTCAATCGGACTAAGGCCGAGATCCGGATCAGTGCCCTCTGGTGCCTCGACCGAAGCCACAGCCTTCAGCGCCCGTGAGTGCTCTGCCAGGAACACATCCAGTCTGCGCGACATGGAAAGGCTGTGGCGCTGGCCGAATATGTGGCTGATCTCTGGTGGGACAGAGAGCGCTTGCGGAACGCCTTCTCCGCTGAGCCGATCCGCGAGGTACAGCTTCAATGAGTGGCTGCTGAACCAGTCATTGGCCGAACGCCAGTCCCCACGGTCGCCCTCCTGGCGTCCCAGGCACTCGCGATCCAAGAGCCGCCGGAACAGCGGATTCTGCTCGCGCAGTGCCGCGGTTCTACTCATCGTGGACAGGGCTTCGTCAGACAGCCCCTGTCCCGTATGTTCCACAGTTGCCTCCGCAACTGAAGAGACTCTGGGCACCCCACGTCCGGCACGGTGCCACCGCGCGAACAACCGCCTGGATAGGGCCGCCTTTGATCTGCCGCCACATGCCCGCAGCACAGGCTCTCAGGCGTTCAGACCGCTTCTGTCTACCACTTACAGACAGCACCTTACAACCCTGCAGGGCCTACCCTTGGCCGCCAGAGTGGTTCGCCGGCCGGTGTCTGACCCCTCGCGCCCTAGTCGCAAAGTACGTGCCAGAGCAGGCAGCAATTGTCGCACTCTGGCCCAGCCACACCGGCGGCCGACCTCCAGTCACCGAGCGCGGTCTCGAAGCATGTCTTGGCGATCACGTCGCGGTACAAGCCGAGAAGAGAACGAGCGGGCCGCTCGGCTTCTGGGGCGGTGCGTAGCTGAGAGAACACCCAGGAGAACACCTGCTCCATCCTCGGTGGGCGGTGGCCCAGTATGTCAGTGGCGAAGTGTTCGCGAACATGCCGGGCCACGGTTTCCAGGTCGGCTGTAAGGCCGACATTCCTCGCCCGCTGGAAGAAATCCGTATCCGATGGCGGCCGCCTCGTGGGCGCAACCTGCCGGGAAGCCGCCTCGGCGACTGTGGCACCCGCGCCAAACACCACGACGAGCGGCCCGGCAAGAGGCTCGATCACAGGTCACTCCCATCCGTCGTGCGCCCTTCGAGCGCGGATGCGAGACTGGAGCTAATCGGGCGCGTTCGCCGCTCTTTGGTGACAGCCCAGATCACGATGCCGGCCGTTCCTGCCGGAGCTTGCGCCAGCCTGGGACGCTCCGAGGCACCTCTTTCCCTTCCGCCAACCAGCGGCGTCCAGCAGAGGTGATCTCCCAGACCCCTCGCTTGGAGTTGGCACTCAGCAGGCCCTCCTTGACGAGGTAGAAGCGCACAAACGCCGCCCGATTGCGCCAGGTAGGTTCGCCGCTGCTAATCGGATGTTGGTCGTGTGGAGTGAGAGAACTCGCCATTAGCGCGCCGACCTTGCCCACTACGGCCGACTTGTCGGCGGCACCGCCCAACTCAACCAAAGCCTCCAGTATCGGTCGGCAGAAAGCCGCGTGGGGGGTTAGTAGGCCCCGCGGTGTGCGAGCGCCCTTTGCCACCTGATTGCTCTGCCGTTGGGTCTTCTTCGGACGAGCCGAGCCGGAGATCAGCCGTTTCCATTCTTTCTGCTTTGCACGCAGGTCAGCGAGGAACCCTTTGACCGCCTCGGCTCGCGCTGTGAGCGCGCGCACGGTGGCGCTATCGCCGCGTCGGAAGGCCTGGGCGCCGGCCTCGCGGATTGCCGCCAGCGCCTTAGTGACCTCGCTCAACAGCAGCTCGAATGCGTCCGCCACGTCCTTGTGTCGCATGGTCCCCTCTCTCTTTGCAGGTGTCAGGCCATCCCGGTCTCCACCCCCATCCACGCCACCAACTGGACCTCGCCCTCGTCAATGACTGGCAGCGGCTGCGGCGCTTCGTAGGGGCGGAGGCCGAGCTCGCGGACCTTCTGGACGAGGGCCCGCGAGACGCCCTGCGCGTCGAGTTCCTCGGAGTCCAGCACTTCGCGCAGTTGCTTCGCCGCGCGGCCGCCGTGAAGGGCCACCAACAGGAGGGGGACGGCCCGGCCGCCGTGGCGCCGCTTCCAGGCCTTCTGAAGACCCGCCCGGCCGGGCTGCCGCGCTGCCTCCACGATCACGACTTCCAGCGGCTGCCTTCCCTGGCCAAGGACAAGCCCGCGCGGACGCAGGCCTTCAGCCCCCTCCAGCGTCACAGGGCGCAGTTCGTGGTCAGCCAGGAACTCCGCTCGCTCACTGAACGGCACTTGGCCGTGTCTCCCCTCTCATGCCTCACCCGTCCGCCAGGCCGCCATAAGATGTCGACAGTCTGGCCGGACTCTCTGGGAGCCCTGCTCTCGCTCTCATGGCGATGGGTTCACTGAGGTTGTCGCCAGTCCTGCCATACAGGACGGTCTCCGGCGCTTTCGCGTCGTCGGGCACGAAGTCGCGCAGTTCGTTCGTGGGGATGTTCGCGCGCTTGTCTTTGTGGCGCACCGACTCGACGGGGGTTGAAGCCTTCTCCTTCCTGGACTTCCCAGGCATCTCAGAGGTCCCCCTTTAGCTCCGCTAGGAACTCGTTGCCCGCAATGGCGAGGTGGTCCGCTCTCTGCGCTAACCACTCGTCGTATCGGCTGACCTCCGTGGCGGCGATATCCTCGTCTATGAACTGCTGGGCTAGCTTCTGCGGCGTGATGCTGTAGTGGCGGATGTAGTCCATCGGGTCTTTGGCAGATATCCGGATGTTGATGTTCGGGCCGATGACAGCGATGTTGGCCAGCGCGTCGATCTTGTCTTCGCTCACCTTCTTGTGAAGGAACTTGCGGGGGAAGACGTGATGCCATTGTGGTCGGAAATCGGCGAGCACCTGGAGGCCCTCGAAACCGAGTCGATGGCCCTTGTCATCCCAGTCGGTGGCCCCGTTTCGGTAGGCGAGCAGGTAGAGGAGGAATCTGCCGAACCGACTGTCTCCGTAATCACGAAGGAAGTCTTCGGAGTTAAGAGAGTGTTCGTGGTCGAAGCGTTTCAGAAGCCGGCGAACCGTCATCTCTGCCGAGTCTGATTCGGCGATGTCACGGAGGTCTTCCTCAAGGGAGGTAGAGCCTGATCCGCTGTACCTGCCGAAGCGGGATGCCTGTAGGAACCAGTATAGCGTCGGCTCAAACCTGGCGTTGGGGAACTTCTCCAGCAGGGCGACGAGCGTTACCAGTGCGGCCTCGGTTGGCATGGGATCGCTGCTAAGAATGCCGTATTGCCGCAGCCGAGCAATGGCATCAGCCCATGCCTTCTCCGTTCGCTCCCATGCTGGTCGGACGTTCTTCTCGTGCCAAAATGTGTCTGGGATCTCCCGGAACCTGACACGTTTGATACCGACGGCTGTCATCGTGCGGAAGAGGAGGTTCGGCCCTATGTCAAACCCTGCATCGGCTAGGATGCCGAGGTGTGGCAGGAAAGTGCTGCGGACCCAGCCGGGATTCCGGGCGGCGACGATGCCGAGGTAGATGTCGGCCTCAGTGACTCGGGTGCCCCTGCTGTTGAGGCGAGAGAAGATCTCAACGACGTCCTCAAGCTCGTGGTCAACGGTGACGGCGACGACGTCCTTCTCACGAATCTTTCGAACACTGTCCAGCCTGGTGTAGACCTCCATCGCATCCATGCCGTCGCACAGGCCGTCGGTCTTGACGCTTTTGGCCAGCTGCATGAGTGCTTTCTGGTCGTCCTCTTTCTGGGTGTCAAGGATGAGCAGTGTGGGTAGCAGTACATAGCGATTGGTCTTCACGGAGCGGATGGCGGCATTGGCAACCAGAAAGAACGGCGGTTCCTTGGCGTGTACGTCAAACCGGATGTCGTACTTGCGGAGGGTGCGGTTCCATTCCTGGGCGCTATCCCACCAGAAAGGCTTCCGTCCGAAGAGGATGCACAGAGCCGTGGTCCTCTGCTGACCATCCACGATCCACACGGATGGAGGCTGAGCGTCAACAGCGAGCTGGGGCTCCACTTCGCCGTTGCTGCTCCAGAGGAGGAAGCTGTTGATCGGGAAGTCGTACCAGAGGGATTCGGCAAGGTCCTTCACCTGGGTTGGTTTCCAGACGAAGCCCCGCTGGAACTCGGGCACGCTCCAGATGTGGTTCACGGCAGAGTTGACGATGTCTCTGGTCTTGAAGGATGTGTAGGCCATTGTCTCGCCGATCTCCTATGGTTTCTGCGCGACGAAAGCTCGGATAAGGTTCTTGCAGTTCCACGGATCCTCGATCTCAAGGAATGCCCAGCGACCAAAGCCCCGATGGTTGCTCACCGCCGGCACCCAGGGGAGTCGCCCCGCCGATCTCGGGACAGAGCAGTGGTAACCCAGCAAGAAGCGGTAGCTCCCCCTCGGTGGGTCTGTTCGACGGAGCCCTCAGCGACCCTCTAGCTCCACGTCACTTAGCCATCAATCAGCACCAACCTGCCCTCCCGTTCCGTTACGTCTATTGGTGGTAGCAGATCAACGGCCTGTCGGTACTGCGCGACGACTCGATCCTGATGCCGCCACCGCGGATATAGGTCCTGAATGACCTGAATCTCTTCGATCCTCACTTCTTCGCTTGCCATAGTAGCTCCACTATGAAGGAATCCGCCGACGTGGTGATCGAGTCGTTTTGCACCTGTCCCCCGCCGGATGGGCGCCCCCCACCAGCGGCCCGGCCGCGCTCGGAATCGCGCAGCCAGGCCTCTACCGCCGCCAGCACTTGCTTGTGCATGGCGACGGGCCGGCTATCCTGGTCGGGCCGCGCCGGTGAGCTTGTCGAGCGCCGCCGAGAGCCGCGCAAAGCCCGCTCCCTTCATGTCTAGGCTGTGAGACGCCGCCCCGGTCAACTCCGCGCTGTGCATGTCGCGTTGGCCCAGGTACTGCTTGCCCAACCAGATCTGCATGGTCGTGTTGCCCGCCTTAGCGTTCTTCCACTGGAGGCGGCGGAGGGAGGTTTTGCCTTCCTCACGCCCCTTTTCATAGGCATTCAGAAACTCGAGATCGCTCTGCTTCCGCGCCACGATCAGGGCAGGGGAGACGTGCAGTGCAGCAGCGATCTCCGCGTCCGTGCATTGGATACGGGCCAGGTCCTCGACCAGTTGGGGATCGAGTTCCTTGCGGGGCCGGCCGCTTTTCCGTCTTGGGGCTGGTGCCTTGGGGGGTTTCTTCTTCGGCTTGCGAGCTGTCATGGTCCCACCTCTTCGGCCGGCCGGGCACGTTCCCACTCGGCCAGCCACCTCTCCACCTGGGCGTCAGGGCTCGCCTCAGGGTCCTCGGCGGCCGCTGGGGCCGCCGCCTGCTCTTAGTGGTCACGGCAGAAGTCCGAATCCCGCAGGGGCGCGTAGGCGTAGGGCCGGCCGTCCTTCCGCAAGCCGGCGCAGGTCAATCCCTGGTAGGGTCGGGGTTCGCGCTCCGGCAGCACGGGCCACTCCCCGCTCGCCACTGGCAGGCAGGTCGGCGGCGGTGCCCCGAAGGGGTCCAGATCCAGCGCCTCGGCCAGTAGGAAGATCACCCGCCACCAGCCCCGGCGCCGGCCCTCTTGTTCCGGGTCGCGCCGGGCCGCCCGCGCTTCGTCGGTGGCCACCAACGCCAGCTCCCGCAACCGGGCCAGCAGCTCCTCCGGCGCCTCCTCGGGGTCGCGCAGCCAGGCCTCCACCTGCGCCACCGCTTCCCGCAGCACCAACAGGTCCGTTCTCTGTGCGCTGCTCATGCCAACAGCTCCTCGGCCTCCGGCGCCAGCCCCAGGAGGCGTACACACCGGGGCGTGGGGCTGCGCTCCCCGAAGGGAGCAGCCTTCACGCCTACGGGGTGGCCTCCCGCCGCCTGCCGACGTTCCCAAGTCTGCCAACGTGTCTGCCAACGTTTGTTCCCAAGACCATGGCAAGCAGACTCTCTCTTTAGGGGGGTCTTGCCATCGTGCCAACGTTCGGGCGGTTTTCGCCCAGGTTCCCCGCTGGCATACCTAGAAGGCATTTCGCCCCTACGAAGGGCCTTGCCAACGTTCTCCGCCGTCATTCCTGCCATCGTTCCTGCCAACGTCCTGCCATCGTTCCTATGCTGGGAGGCCAAAGACGGCCTCCTTCCCCTGCTTGCTGCGCCGAAGCCGGTCAGTCTTCTGCAACTCAGCTAGCGCGTCCCCGAAGGTGCGTTTTGAGATACGCTGCTTGCCGCAGGCACCCTCCAGGAACTCGCGGGTCCGGGGTTCGCTCTCCGCTGCGGCCAGTATGATCTCCTGGGCGAGCAACTTCTTGGTGACTTTCTCGGGTTCGGCCTCGCCAGCGTAGACCAGCTCGGCCCCGCCGTTCTCACCCCCCTGCCACTCTACCAGGAAGGGTCTGGCCGGGTCGCCCCAGTAAGACTTGACGACCTCGCAACGTACCAGCCCATCCTTCTCCTGCCAGGCGGCAAGGGCGACATCGGCCACGTTCACAATTGCAGTTGCTCCCCTGATCCTGGCCTTAGGGCTGTTGTCGCCGAACTCGGTGCGCTTCTTGAAGTGGTGGATCACGAGAATACAGCACTCAAACCGCTCGGCGATATCGCGGAGCGCGCCCAGCACCTCTGCCATTGCATCATTGTCGGTGTCCTTCGTGCCGGGAGGCAGTAGGCGACTCAGTGAGTCTAGGATCAGCAAAGCGGGACGCTGATCCTCCACCAAGGAAGCCACCCAGGTCGGGTTCAGCTTCGCCGGCCTGAACTGGAAATCAACCCTCGGGGCCCTGCCAGTGGCTTTCCTGAAGTCCTTCACCCTCTTCCCTGTGTACCGGCGCCCGCGCTCCGCGTCGATGTAGACACAGGGGCCGGTCCGGCTCGGCGCGAACTGCGCCTGTCCCAGCCACGGCAGGCCCCGCCCGACCGCATCGCCCAACGAGGTGCCCAACCAACCCTTTCCGGCCCCGCCCTCGCCGGCCAGGACGACCAGCCCCGCATCCGGGAGTACCCCTTCGACCAGCCAGGAAGGCTTGTCCGGGTCTTCGAGCAAAGCCTCGGCAGGAACGAGATCGGCAATCGGCAGGGCCCGCCTGGTCGCGGCCTCCACCAGTGACTTGACCTGGGTGACAACCGCCCCGATTCCGTCATCACCGGGGGACTGGGCCAGCTCGCGGATTTCGCCTGCGGCCTGAATCAACTTCCGCAGCGCCGCCTTCTGAGTCACGGTGCGCGCCCAGTGGGTGACACCTTCCGCGGTAGGCGCGTCCTCTTGCAGGGCGAGGAGGTAGGATGTGCCGCCGACAGCCTCCAGCTGGCCCAGGTCCCGGAGCCGGACCTCAATCGCGATGAAGTCGGCCGGTGTTCCCTCCTCGCGCAGGTCGGCGATAGCGGCAAAGATCATCTGGTGCTGCGGACTGTAGAAGTCGTCGCGCTCGAGCACCGCCAGCGCCTTGGTCACCGCCCGGTGATCTATAAACATCGCACCCAGCACGGCCTGCTCGGCCTCCAGGCTTTGCGGGGGGATGCGCTCCAGCAACGGCGCGCTCATGGCGCCACCCGCCCGGCCGCTCGAGCCGTCCAGCCCGTGTCGGCCGCCGCACCCGGGAATCTCCCTCCCCCACTTGCAGGAGGCGCCGCCGGCGTGGTAGACTGGACTTGAGAGTGTCTCGTCACGTCGTCCTGCCTTTTGCCCGCCTACCCTGGACCGGGGTGGCGGGCTTGTCTTTCGGATTTCACATCACGCCGCCTCCACGGGCACGTCCACCGTGGGCCGGCTCCATAGGCTGGGATTCTCAAGCAGGCGCCCAAGCGCTAGGACCGGCACCCGCATCTTCCCTCGCAGGCGGATGACCGGTAGGTGCCCAGCCTTGGCGGCTCTGTAGCCCCAATTCCGCGCGAACCCGAGGACCGCCGCAGCCTCCGGGATACTGATTGTCTCGCAATCGTTCGCTGCCATGGCCACTCCGTTCTACGCTTGTAACGCTGATGCGTTCTGAGCCCGATACTGCCCAATTGTACCTTGCTCGGTGAGGTTATCCCCCCGATCGGCAAGGGCCGGAGTGCGCAATCCGCACTCGGCGGCCGAGAGAGCCCGTGACCGTGCTGCACTAAAAAAAGGGCGACTGCAGCACTTGGGGGAGGGATTCGGGCTGGAGACAGGGGCAGGAGGCCGTCAGGCTCCCCGCAGGCGGGGCAGGTGGCAGGGGCAGGCAGATGGTGCGCGTGCGCCAGGGCAGCGGCTGCACGGGGAACATCTGTGCTATAATGCCGCGGGCCGGGCGAGGACGGGGCATCTGGCCTCCGCGCTGAGTCACCGCGTCCTGTCTGCTCGCCAGCCCTGCAGGTCTCAGCCGTCTGGATGCACCAGGCCCGGGGCCGCCGGAAGGCGCCGGAGAGCAGTCAGGGGAGGCATATGGCGCAACGCCAGAGGAAGGGGGCGATTCTGTGCGCCAGGTCGTGATAGAGAACCCGGTCCTCAACTCGCCGTTCGAGGAACCTGAACGGCACTTCCGCTTCGACGACGAGGGGATCACTGACGAGACCGTGGAGGTGCGGCGCGTCAGCTCCTACTTCGTTCCCATCGCCCAACCGCGCAAGCGCGGGCGGCAGCTCATCCTCGACACTGAGTGGACCGAGGAGCGCCTCCAGGAGAACAGATTCATCAACCAGGTGCGCGAGCGCGTGGCGCTGTGGCGTAGGGGCGGCTACCAGGGAGTCACCAACACCACGCGGCGCCTGCTCGAGCACTGGCAGCGGGCCGACCGCGACCCGAACAAGCGACTCTTCTTCTGCCAGATCGAGGCGCTGGAGACGGCGATCTACATCGCCGAGGTGGCGCGGAAGTACGGGGACGCGTGGATCGAGAATGCCCTGCGGGAGGCCAACGAGGGCGCCAACCCTGGCCTCCTTCGCATCGCCATGAAGATGGCGACCGGCAGCGGGAAGACAGTCGTCATGGCGATGCTCATTGCCTGGCACGTCCTCAACAAGCTCGCCAACCCGCAGGACGATCGCTTCTCCGACAGCTTCCTCATCGTGACACCGGGCATCACGATTCGCGACCGGCTGCGCGTGCTCCTCCCGAACGACCCGGCTGGCGACTACTACCGGCAGTGGGACCTGGTCCCTTCGGAGGACCTGGAGAAGCTCAACCGGGCCAGGATTCTGATCACCAACTTCCACGCCTTCAAGCCGCGCGAGCGTGGCGACGCGAGCAGGACCACGAAGGCCATGCTCGCCCCGGACGAGAGTGCCAGCGCCTTCAGAGAGACGCCTCACGAGATGGTGCGCAGGGCCTGTAAGACGTTCGGCACCAAGAAGAACGTCGTAGTCATCAACGATGAAGCTCACCACTGCTACCGGCACAAGCCGGACGGCGAGGAGGTGAAGCTGAAGGGCGACGATCTCACGGAAGCCAAGAAGCGAGAGGAGGCGGCCAGGGTCTGGATATCAGGCCTCGAGGCTGTGAAGCGGAAGATCGGTATCAAGGTCATCTACGATCTGTCTGCGACGCCCTTCTTCCTACGGGGCTCGGGCTATGCCGAGGGGACGCTGTTCCCCTGGGTCGTGTCAGACTTCTCCCTGATAGACGCCATCGAGAGCGGGATCGTGAAGGTGCCACGGGTCCCTGTTGCCGATGACAGCATGACTGGCGACCAGCCCACCTACCGGGACTTGTGGTTCCGCATCCGAGACGAACTGCCAAAGAAGGGCCGTGGCACAGAGGCCGTACGCGGGGAGCCAAAGCCTCCGGCCCAACTCCAGAGCGCGCTGCACAGCCTCTACGGCAACTACGAGAAGTATTACCGGCAGTGGGAGCAATACTGCCGTACGCACGGCAACGACCAGCCCCCGCCTGTCTTCATCGTCGTCTGCAACAACACGAACGTCTCGAAGCTCGTCTATGACTACATCGCGGGATGGGAGAAGCCACTGCCCGATGGCTCGACAGTTCCAGTCCCCGGGGCGCTGCCAATCCTGAGCAATGTGGAGGACGACCGTTGGCTGCCTCGCCCCAGGACCGTTCTGATAGACAGCGAGCAGTTGGAGTCCGGCGACGCGATGAGCGACGAGTTCAAGAAGATCGCCTCCCGCGAGATCGAGAAGTTCAAGGCCGAGTATCAAGTTCGCTACCCCGGGCGAGATGCCGAGCAGCTTACCGACGAAGACCTGCTCAGAGAGGTGATGAACACCGTCGGGAAGCCCGGCCGGCTCGGCGAGCACGTGCGCTGCGTGGTGAGCGTCTCCATGCTCACTGAGGGCTGGGACGCCAACACGGTCACCCATATCCTTGGGGTACGCGCGTTCGGCACTCAGCTTCTCTGCGAGCAGGTGGTTGGGCGAGGGCTGCGGCGCCGCACCTACGCCGCCTCTCCGCAGACCATCACCCTCAACGGCCGGCAGATCACCTTCGACGGCCTCGCGCCGGACTATGCCGAAGTGTACGGCGTTCCGTTCTCCTTCATCCCATGCTCTGGGTCATCTCCAGAGCCGAAGCCAGGTCCGCAGCCCACTCGAGTACGGGCGTTGGAGGACAGGGTCGCCTGCGAGATCACCTTCCCGCGGCTCATGGGCTACCGATATGACCTGCCAGGCGAGAAGCTCGAGGCCCGCTTCACCGACGACTCGCGCATGGTGCTCTCCACCGAGCAGATCCCGACGTGGACCGAGAACGCGCCGATTGTAGGCGAGTCCACGATCCACACCCTCGACGACCTCAAGAAGCGCCGCCCCCAGGAAGTCGCCTTCCTCCTCGCCAAGCTCGTGCTGGAGAAGTACTTCCGCGCAGACGGCGCCCAGAGAACGGAGCGCGACGCCGAGCACCACTTCGACCCGGAGGTGAAGGCCTGGCTCTTCCCGCAGGTCCTAGCGATCACCAGGCGCTGGCTGTCGGAGTGTCTGGTCTGCAAGGACAACACCTTCCCGCAGATGCTCCTGCTGGTGGAGCTTGCGCACGAAGCGGCCGACCGCATTTACCGCGCCGTCGTTCACGCCAGCGAAGGCGAGAAGGCGCTCAAGCCCATCCTCTTCCCATATGACACCGTCGGCTCCACTCAGCACGTGGACTTCGACACCACGCGGCCTACCTACCGCACCCGAGCTGACAGATGCCACATCTCTCACGTGGTCGCCGACACCGGATCGTGGGAACAGAAGCTCGCGCAGTCACTGGAGGAGATGGACGAGGTCGTCTGCTACGTGAAGAACCAGAACCTCGGGTTCAAGATCCCCTACACCTTCAACGGCGATCAGGGAAACTACGAGCCCGACTTCATCGTTCGCATAGATGACGGGCATGGGCGGGACGATCCCCTCAGCCTGATCATCGAGGTCACTGGTGAGCGGAAGAAGGACAAAGAGGCCAAGGTCGCCACCGCTCGCCTCCTCTGGGTGCCAGCTGTCAACAACCACGGCGGCTTCGGGCGCTGGGCCTTCCTCGAGATAGACGATCCCTGGGACGCGAAGAACGCCATCCGTTCCTTCCTTGCCGCAAGAGTGACCGAGGTGACTGCCTGATGGAGACCACCGAGCGGATTGTCGAGGCGTATGTGCGCTACGTCAAGGGATGGGCGACCATACCTAACATCAAGTGCAAGGGCCAGTTTGAGATCGACCTTCTGGCCGTAGACCCGGTCACGGGACGGAAGTACCACATCGAGAGCGGCGTCCACACGAGTTCCGGCTTCAGCAAGCTGACATGCAATCCGTTCAGCGAGGAAGCTCTGAAGGTCAGGGTAGAGCAGCCCAAACAGCGGCGCACGCTCGGGTTCTTCCTGGAGCGGAAGTTCGGCGCTCCAGAGATCACTGAGAAGCTGAAGGAGTACGGCTTCGAGGACGGCAGGTACGGCAAGATCATCGTATCGTGGGGGTGGACGGACGAAGCAGCCGAACAAGCGCGTGCGGCCGGCATAGACCTCTGGGACTTCCGTGGTCTCCTCTCTCAGATCGGAGAAGCGTTCATTGGCAGGAGCACCTACTTCACCGACGACACGCTGCGAACTCTACAGCTCTTCGCGCGCGCGTTCATAGAAGGTGGGTTCCACCGCGCTGCCGGAAGGGTGACCGAAGATGCGTAACTCAAAGAAGCGGAGGCCCGCCACCTCCGTCGAGTCCGTTCGCCACCAGGATAAGCGGGTCAACATCCCCACCACCGAGCTGAGTGCATTCGTGGCCGATGACGAAAGGGCGCCGCGGACCGTGCTCTATCCCCGCGATCCCTCCCTCGATCCCCAGCTCGTGTGGCGAGGCAAAGACGAGCAGGATGGCGAGCCGCTGGAAGTGCCGGCCGTTCCCGTCTACATCCAGGAGAAGATTCACCCGCAGGCGCTGATCGAGAACCTGCGCGAGACCGCCCGGGCGGGAGAACAGGAGCCTGAGCTTCGCCTCTTCGACGACTTCAACGGCATCTACGACTTCGAGCGCAAGGTCGAGTTCTACCAGCACCCCATGAACTGGTCGAACCGGATGATCCTGGGCGACTCCCTCCTGGTGATGACCTCGCTCGCCGAGAAGGAAGGCCTCAAGGGCAAGGTCCAGATGATCTACCTGGACCCTCCCTATGGCATCCAGTTCGGCTCCAACTGGCAGGTCAGCACACGCAGGCGGACTATGGTCGACGGGAGGATCGAGGACGCCACTCGCGAACCGGAGCAGATCAGGGCCTTCCGCGACACCTGGAAGCTGGGCATCCACTCCTACCTCGCCTACTGGCGCGACAGGCTCATGGTGGCACGCGACCTCCTGACCGAAACCGGTTCCATCTTCGTCCAGATCGGGGACGAGAACTTGCATCTCGTCAGATCGCTGATGGACGAGGTTTTCGGAAGTGAGAACTTCATCGCCTTTATCCCATTTCGCAAGAAGACGATGCCGTTGGGTGCTAGGTACCTGGAAGGGATCTCCGATTACCTGCTCTGGTATGCAAAGGCCAGAGATCTGGCGAAGTACAGGCAGCTGTACATTCAGAAGACTGCTGAGGGGGATACCCACTGGGACCGGGTCGAACTCCCTGACGGCACGCGCCGCAAGATGACTCGGGAGGAGATCGCAGATCACGGGCTGCTACCCGTAGGAGCCCAGCCTTACCAACTGATCGCGCTGTATCCGGTCGGCATCAATGCCAGTGGTCTCTTCGAGGTGAAGTTTGACGGTGTCCCTTATGCTCCGCCCAGAGGGAAGAGTTGGCTGACCAGCCCGGAGGGGATGCGCCGTCTCATTCGCGCCAACCGCATCGAGCCGTATGCTGGTGGCGCCACGATAAGGTACGTGCTGAAACTCGGCGACTACCCGCACAGCCCACTGACAAACCTATGGGCGGACACAT
The DNA here is from genome assembly GCA_963716175.1 of uncultured Armatimonadota bacterium. Taxonomy (GTDB): domain Bacteria; phylum Armatimonadota; class Hebobacteria; order Hebobacterales; family Hebobacteraceae; genus MFD04408-11. The sequence continues at coordinate 1,514,770 of OY970296.1, forward strand.
CTGCACCCACGGATATGACATACGTGGTAGAGACAAACCGCAGAGTCATTGAACGATGCCTCCTGATGACGACCGACCCTGGCGACCTTGTGCTTGACCCAACCTGTGGTAGCGGTACCACCGCCTACGTCGCTGAGGAGTGGGGGCGACGATGGATAACGGTCGACACGAGCCGCGTGGCGCTCACGCTCGCCCGTACGCGGCTGATGTCGGGCCGATACCGCTACTACCTACTGGCCGATTCCCCAGAAGGCGCCGGTAAGGAATCCGAGATCACGGGGCAGCCACCCCCAAGTCAGTCTGCCAGCACGAAGGGCGACATCCGTCGCGGGTTCGTCTTGCGACGCGCGCCCGGATCGCACGCGAATACATCGCGAACAACGAGGAGATCGACACAGTTGATGCCCGTTGGCAGGAACGGCTGGAGCCGGTGCGCACGAAGCTCAACAGGGCGCTGAAGCAGAACTGGGAGGAATGGGAGGTCCCGCGCGATGCCGATGACAGGTGGTCGGCCGAAGCCATTCGCCTGCACGCGGAGTGGTGGAAGTTGCGCAGAGAGCGGCATAGGCAGATGGAGGGCTCCATCATGCGCCACGCCGACACCGGGTTTCTCTGCGACCGACCCTACGAAGACAGCAAGCGCATCCGGGTGAGCGGGCCGTTCACTGTCGAGAGCCTGTCGCCCCACCGAGTGCTCTCGACCGATGAAGAGCGCCCGACCTCCGAGGCCGAAGCGGAGGCGGCCGGCGGCCCGCGCCAGTTCGAGACCATCGTCATCGAGAACCTGCGGAAAGCCGGCGTCCAGAACACCGTGAGGCAGGAGCGGCTGAAGTTCGAGCGGCTCGAGGCCTTCCCTGGCGTCTACGTGCAGGCTGCTGGCGAGTACCTGGAGGGAGAGCAGCCGCGGCGGGTGGCCGTGTGCATCGGACCCGAGTACGGCACGGTCGGCCCCGATCTCGTCCGCGAGGCGGCGAAGGAAGCCGTCCAGGGAGTCGGGTTCGACCTACTCCTGGTCTGCGGCCTGGCCTTCGATCCCCACGCCGGTGAAGCGGCCCGCGAGTTCAACCCCGAGCGCGGTGGGCGCCACGATGACTTCGCGGTCGCAGAGGCGGCCAAGCAGTACGGCAAGCTGCCAGTCCTCCTGGTGCGCATCAACGCCGACCTGGCCTATGGAGACGAGTTCCTCAAGCGGACCGGCGCCGGCAACCTGTTCATGATCTTCGGCGAGCCGGATGTGGAGATGCGGCGCGCGGACGACGGCAAGCTCATCGTGGAGATCAAGGGCGTGGACGTCTATGACCCGACCACCGGCCAGATTCGAAGCCACACCACCGACGACATCGCTTGCTGGTTCATTGACACCAACTACGACGGCGAGAGCTTCTTCGTTCGCCACGCCTACTTCTGCGGCGACGACGAGCCGTATGAGAAGCTCAAGCGCGCCCTGAAGGCCGAGATAGACGAAGCCGCCTGGGCCACCCTCTACTCCACCACCTCCCGCCCCTTCGACCGCCCCGCCACCGGCAAGATCGCCGTCAAAGTCATCAACCACTACGGTGACGAGGTGCTGAAGGTGTATGAGGTGGATGCCGGCGCCAGCGGCTCAGACGCTGGAAGGCCTCGTGCAGCTCGCGGGCGAGGCTAGTAGACATGCTCGTTCGCCCTTCCGGGAACATCAGTCTCGGCTGGAAGCTCGATGATCCACTGAACATGGTCCTTGTCCAGCCATTCTACGCGATTGAGCCAGGTGGGAGCAACGCTTTCGCGCTCGATCCACAGTCGGCAGCACGTCAGCGGCTAACAATCGGAACCGTCCTGTCGTTCCTGAGCGATTCAGATGGGCGGGTACCCCACTTGTTCAGACAAGTCCGCTTAGTAGTGCTACCTGAGTTCTCGGTTCCATATGACATGGTGCAGCAAGTCGTCGACCGGATGAGCGCGACGCGTCCAGGGATGCTCCTTGTGGCTGGGATAGAGCGTCAAAGCCTTCAGCAATATGGGTATCTCGTCGAGACGTACGTTACCGACGGCGCCTTCCGAGAGCAGGAGATCGATAAGCTCACACAGCACAACAATCCGGCGCGGAATTGGGTCAATGCCGCCCTAGTCGCGTGGAGAGACGGCGTTGGGACCCCCGGTGTGCTCTTCCAGAGGAAGATCTGCCCCAGCAACCTCGAGTCCCAGACTCTGTGCACTGGCGATGTCATTCATACGCTACGAGTTGATGGTGCACTGTTCGGCTTCGCAATATGCTCGGATCTTCTAGATGCAGATCCCCCGCCTCCAGAGCCCCCGATATCAGTTGCCCAGCAGATATGCGAAGGGTGCGTCGACTCTCCGCTGGACGTTCTCGTCCACGTGCAGTACAACCCGAAGCCACGACATACGACAGTCGGTGCGGGCACACACACACTTCTAACCAATCTGGCTACCAGGGATGCTCTGGTAGTACGAGTCAACAGGGCGGCATCCTGCGAGGAGCACTCCGAGTACGGCGTGAGTGGCGCAGTTGTGGGCCGGCATCGAAGTTTCGGTGATCCTCCTGAGTGTTGCTGTGTCCGTGACGAAAACGATATGCGATGGTACGATATGAGGCCACAGCGGGCATGCGCGTTCCTTCTGCAGACGTACCTGCCAAGTGCGGTTGAGGGGCCGCAGGTTCCGGCCGGACAGCAGCCGGTTCGATACGCGCTCTGGCTACCCACGCCTAATCCTGACGACGACATCAACTTCACACTCCCTAGGGCGGCAAGTCCCGAGCCGCGCCGCTTCGGGGGATGGCGCGCCTTTGAATGGAAGCCGTGGTCGAAACCAGGCAGGGACCTGCTCAAGCCGACCGGGGACAATGAAGATCTCCATAGCTACCTCAAAGAGAAATACCAGGAACTCCGCCGGGCAGTGTGGGGAGACAATGGACGCTGCCTTTCGCTGTGGGCAGAGAAGGCAGTCCAATTCCACGCTGACACCATTCAAGACTGCCCCGATCATTGGCACATCAGAGGGGTGACCGAAGCACTTCGCAAGCTCGTTGCCGGCATGACACTCATCCATGCCGGCCCCGGGCTAGCTCCCATCGAGTGGACCGACGGAGTGCCACCGAGGGCCGCCATGAGGTTCGCCGGTGCCTTGGCTGCCAGCGTGCACTGCCGTGATGCTGCTTCGTTGCGGTGGCCTGCCATCAAGGCACGACTGGTACCGGACGCCCAATCAGGCGCTTCCCACAAAGACTGGTATGTCGTGTCGAATGCTGGAGGGCATCCTTGTGCTGAGGCCCTTCCATACGCCGGCTTGGTGCATCCCGCCGCAGCAACTTACGGTGTAGCCGCTGAGGGCGCTGATCCAAGGAGCGTGGCGGTTCCATGTGTCCTGGCAGTGCCAGTTGGAGAGCTCGAGGACAGAGTGTTGGATGCCGCGGGCGTCACACGCGGGACGGTCGCCGAAGCGGTGCTGGCTATCGAGGGTTGTGCTGGATGGTGAGCTGGAAAGGCGGCTGGAGATGAGGAACGCTTACAGCAGTTCGGTGTTGGAGGCACTCGAAGAGACACTCGTACCCCGCGTCCCAGGCATGAAGCGGGAGAGGAACCTAAGGACAGAACTGCTCGACGCCGTGTACTCATTCTGGTCTGGAGTCATAGGCGTCCAGGTCTGCGAGACGTGGGACGAGCTGAGGAGCCGGTGGGAGGACTCTCAACATGAGCTGGGCGCACTCATGCGCACTCGTCGGATTGCCCGCGGCTGGGGCAATGACGCATACCTCCTGTTCCTTGTGAACCAATCGGCTCTTACATCAGCCGGTGAACAGGCTGTCAAGCTGCTTAGGAGCATCGAGATCTCCCCGTTCGAGTGCCTCAAAGAGGTCGTGCCTCTCGATGCGACATGGCGAGACGAGCTGGGTGCTCTCACTTTCGTACCTCTACAGGAGGAGCATCCAGGAGTGCCCGACCGAGCCAGCACGGCAGTGCGGGAGCTTCTGGAAAGCCTCGGAGTTCATCCTAGTCTGGCCCGCGACCTAACTATGTTCAGGCCGGGAGTGGACGCGGTGGTACAGGCGCTTGTGGAGGACCGTTACGGTGAACCGCCAGGGTCTGTCCGAGTCCCGGAAGTCACATCTGTCGCGAGCGCCCGGGGAGTGACGGAGCGCGCTGTCACCCCTCTCCCTCGGACCGCGGCGCGGGTGCGTCTCAAGCGACTGGTTCTGGAGCACTTCAGGAGCTTCGGCACCCCATCGGCTCCAGTCGAGCTCGATTTGTCTGGTGACCTTACCCTAGTCTACGGCGAGAACGGAACTGGGAAGACCTGCCTTGCGCAGGCGATCGAGTGGGCAATCTGTGGCGACGTTGGATCTCTGTCTGAGGCCGTACGGAGGGAGGGGATTGGGGCCGGCCGAGTGGTTCGGAGCATGTGGGCACAGGGCGAGAAGGCCGCAGTGCGGCTGGAGCTTTCCAAAGGCGGGCCGTTGGACTGCGTGGAGAGCGTGGGGGGCGCTCGGCGCTTCAGAGGTGTGTCCCGGAAGGAAGAGATGCTTTGGCGCGACCTCCTGGGCATTGGGCGGAGGTACAAGACAGAGCGGCATGAGCTTGTACGCGACCGAGTGAGAGCCGGCCTGATGTTACTGCAGAGGCAGATGAGCCACCTCCTGTTGGTGAACTCTGAGGAGCGTCTGGGGCAGTTCGCCGCGTTGCTTGGAGAATCGACTCTGGCTCGTACGACAAGCAAGCTGACTAGCACGAACCGTGAGCTTGGCCGCCAACTCGAGCAGCGGAATGAGAGCGGCGCAGCTTCCCGAGACCGTCAGAGATCCCTCCGCGATGAACGGAGCAACATGGTAGCCGAACTGTCAACTGGAATCGCAGGAATCGGCTCTGCTCCGACCCTGCAGGAGTACCTCGGCCGCGCTCGCGACTACCATGTCGCGGCAGACATCAGCATCCCGGCCGGGTTGGCTCGACCTCAGACTGACGAAGCAGCAGAGGTCGCTGTGCGCAGGGTCGTGGAACAGCTCGAGGAGCGCAGAGCGTCTCTCGTGGGTGCCCTGGAGCGCACGAAGCGCGTGGGTGAGTGCTCCAAGCAGCTGGCATCGGCAAAGGCGCAACTCGCTCAGGCCGAAGAGGCCTTGGTGAAAGCCCGAACGGACCACAGAGATGCGGCGGCCAGGGCTGCCGAGCTCCAGCACGCACTTGAGCGCCTTGACCAGGAGATCGCCACTCTGCGTTCGACGCACCAGGAACGTGCTGAGCGTCGGCGCGCTCTGGAGCGATGGTTCGAACTCGAACCGCTGATTCGTAATCGGAGGGAACGCCTCGCCCAAGTGGCACACCGGATAGCAGCCTCGCGACAGGAAGTCGACCGTCTCGACAACGAGGTGAACGCAAGGAGCACGGCCCTGCACTCGGCACAGAGCAGCCTTGACGGGGCCAGCCGAGGGCGGGATCAGGCCCAGGGCACTGTTCACAGACTGGAAGAGATTGCCGGCTTGCTCAGACGTCACGGCCAGCCTGACGCCCAGCGTCAGCGGCTTGAGGCCGGGCAACGGCAGGCGACTGCATCTGCAAGGAGATGCCAGGAGGAGTTGGCGCGTGTAGTCCGGCAGCGGGACAACGCGGCGGCGGCCGTTTCGTCAACGGAGCTCAGACTGAGTCAGCTTCGGAGCAGACGCGAAGACAGAGACCGCCTACTGCAGAGTCTCCGTGAGCACATTGACGGTGACGAGTGTCCCCTCTGCTCTCACAGATACGAGAGTCGGGAGCGCTTGCTTGCAGCTATAGAGCACAAGATTGGGTCCCCGTCTGTTGATGAGCAGTCGCTGATGTCCCAGCTCGACCGAGAGAGAACGTTGGTGGCCGAGTGCGAGCAACTAGTAACGGAGTGCGAGAGGGGAATGGTAGACGCAGAGCATAGGAAGGCCGAGGCGGCGGATGCAGCCGACCGGGCCGCCGAACTCACCAACACCTTCCTGACTATGCTCTCTGCGGCAGGGCTTTCGCCAGGCGCGTCGCTTGAGACTGTGTCGGATGAACTCGAGCGATGGCAGGAGTTCCTTGGCAGCGCGGAGTCAAAGGTATCGCAGCTTCAGCTAGCGCTCACAGCGGAGGAGCAGATGCTCCGGGAGGTGTCGGATCGCCGACGAGCTGCTTGGGACGAGATCGGGCGATTGTCTGGTGAGGAGAGAGAGCTGACGCAGCAGTTGGACGCGGCCGTTGCAGAGGTCACGTCGACACTCGGGGCACTGCCGCAGCACGATGAGGAACTCGCGCGTGAGCTCGAACAGGTGCGCATTGAGCAGCAGTCATCTGCAAAGCAACTGCAGCAAGCCGATTCTCAACGGGCTCGCATAGCTCGCGATCTGGAGAATGGTCGCCAGACGCTCCAGGCATATGAGACAAGCACTCGGGTCGCCGAACAGCAGGCAGCTGAGCGTGGCAGCAACGTTGCGAGGCTAGAGAGCGATCTCAGAGCTTTGGGGCCGGCCGAACCGGCGCCTGTGGAAGCAACGGAGCACGAACTTGCCCAGGTCGAGCAGCTTGTGCGCGACGGTCAGACGGTGCTCCGAGCGGCGAGCTCGCGTGCGGCAAGAGAAAGGCTGGCCGCCACCGATGCCCAGCTCCGCGCCTTAGCGGACGAGATGCACAAGAACGAGCGGGAGATCGAGAAGCTGAGAAAGTGGCAGGACGTCTTTGAACAGGCCACAAGCATCTTACGGCAGGAGGAAGCAAGGGTAGTAAGCCAAGGGCTTGAGCCAATCGGCCGCCTCATGCAGACGGTCCACCGAAGGCTCGCAAGGCATCCGATCTTCGATGAACTGAAGTGGGAGGTACGTGAGAAGGCAATCCACTTCTGGGTGGAATCACGGACTGGCATCGTCAAAGGCCGGCGACTCGTACAAGCCTACACAAACGAGGCCTACCACAACATCGTGGCGCTCTCCGTGTTCCTCGCTTCCGCTCTATGTCGAGGCGGCAAACTCAGAGCGGTCGTGTTGGATGACCCCGTCCAAGCAATGGATGAGGTGAACATCTACGGTCTCCTGGACCTGCTCAGGCAGGTGTCGACGCTGAGTCAGGTCATCGTCACCACCGGCAGAAACGATCTTTTCCATCTCGCACGCGCGAAGTTTGCTTGCCTGAACGATGGTGGCGAGCAACGCTTCCACGCATATCGGCTGGGATGGGGAGGCCCTGGGGTTGGGACGACGGTGGAGGAGGTAACCTGACTCCTGACGCTGTCCCGGCCCGAGACTGGCGCTCGCGGGCATGCAAGGAAGGCGTAGACTAAGAGATTGCGTTGCGCCCCGGTGCCTGTGTTCCTGCTACCGCGCCAGCGACGCTTTGGGCTCGCGGCCACTTTGTAGCTGGCCCTCGTAGACCAGCACCATATCCCCCAGCAGCTTCGCCAGGCTCATCCCTGCGGTCTCGGCGACCTGGCGCATTCTGGCCGCCAACGCCCCCCGGATCGGCACCGTGAGCATCTCAGGGTGCACCCGAGGCCGCGAACGGCGGCGCACGCTGTCCCACACCAGGTGGCCCCGCGGAATGAGCCCGTAGCAGGGGCTAGGACGGGCGATTGCCGCCGGGGGTGTCTCCACCCATCCCCCGCCCGGGGTGCCCCACGCACAGGCACACAGCCCCCCACAGCCCCTATTTGTGGGCGAGAGCCGCCTGCGCTAAGGCGGCCGGAAGCCGGTTTGTGGCGTTTCGGAACGAGAACGCGCACGGCCTTCTCCAGGGGCTCGCGTAACTGTAGGGCGGGCATGTCTCCGCATGCCCGCCGACCTTGGGCAGGAGGTAAGCTCCTGCCCAAGGAGAAAGCGCCTCGCCTCCTCCCAGCCTTCCCAGCGATGGGGAGGTCAGCATGCGGGCCCGCCGCTGGCGGGCCCGCATGCCAGGACCGCGCGCAGTGATGGCGAACTCACGGCGGCAGGGAGGCGATGACATGATCCTCGACTGCCATGTGCATCTACCGTCACCGGGCTTGGGCCGGACGCTGGAGTGGGCGCCCTGCACGCCAGACCTGGCAGCGGCGGTGAGCTATCTGCGGCGCTGCGGCGTAGAGCGGGCGGTGGCCAGCTCCGCCCGGGCGGTGGCGGCGAAGTCGGTAGAAGAGCTGATCGCAGGCAACGACGAGACCGCGCAGGCGGCAAAGGACTATCCGGGCTTCATCGTGCCCGCCTGTCAGATCAGCACCAACTTCGGCCCGGCATCGCTGGCCGAGACCCGGCGGTGCCATGACGAGTTCGGCATAGTGTGGGTGGGCGAGCTGTGCGGCTACATTGGCGGCTACCGCTATGACACGGAGGCCTTTCTGGCGGCGATGCAGCTCGCCAGTGATCTGAATATGGTGGTGCAGATACACGAGGAGGATGCGGAGGAGATGAGCCGGCTCTGCGCCGAGTTCCCGGACGTGGACTTCGTGCTCGCCCACTTGGGCGACTCGCCCGAGGAGTGCAAGCGGCGCTGCGAGCTGGCAGCGAAGCATCAGAACCTGCACCTGGACATCTGCGGACACGGCTACCAGCGCATGGGCGTACTGGAGCTGGCGGTGCAATGCGCGGGCCCGGACCGCGTGCTCTTCGGCAGCGATCACACCATCAACGACCCGGCCGGGGTGATCGCCCGGGTCCAGCACGCCGGTCTCGACGACGAGACGAAGGCGAAGATACTGGGCGGGAATACGATGAGGTTGTTGGAGGAGCGCGGAGTGAAGTAACGGCGGAATCCGCAGATTGCGCAGATCGGCGCAGATCACGGCGGACACCGGGCGGTGTCCGCCGCTGGCTATTGTAGGGCGCGGTCTCCTGACCGCGCCTGGCGGCATCGGGAGATGCCGCCCTACAGCCAACGGCCGCAGGAGAAGAGAGTGCTCGACATCGTCATCTACACCGAGGGCCTGCCTTTCGATGGGGCGACGCCGTTCGAGCGGTCGCTGGGTGGGTCGGAGAGCGCGGTGGTGTTCATGAGCCGCGAGCTGGCGCGGCGGGGGCACCAGGTGCGCGTGTTCTGCCGGTGTGAGCGGCCCGGCGAGTACGATGGGGTGAGTTACCGCGACCTCGCGGACTTCCCCGAGTTCGTCGAGTCTGGCTCATGCGATGTGTTCATCTGCTGCCGGCATCTGCGGGGGCTGACCGCGCCGGTCAGGTCGAGGATCAATATCGTCTGGAACCACGACCTGATGGTGAAGCCGGCCGCGCAGTACCTGATGTCGCTGATGTTCAAGGTGGACCGGCTGTTCGTGCTCTCCGAGTTCCACAAGGCGCAGTTCATGCGGCACCTGGGGGTGCGCGAGGATCGGTATGTAGTGACGCGCAACGGGGTGGACCTGACGGTGGTGGATGAAGCTATCGCCGGGGTGGAGCGCGAGGCCGACCGGCTGCTCTACACCAGCCGCCCCGAGCGGGGCCTGGACGTGCTGCTGGAGCTGTGGCCCGATCTGAAGCGCCGGCGGCCGGCGCTCAAGCTGGCAGTCGCGCACTACGACAACCCGGGCGCGGATGCGCAGATGCGCGACTACCTGGAGACGCTGCGGCAGGTGGCGCGGCAGCTCCCCGATGTCGAGCTGCTGGGGGCGCTGAGCAAGCGCGAGCTCTACCGAGAGATCGCCCGCTCCGCCCTGGTGGTCTACCCGGCCGCCTTCCCCGAGGTGAGCTGCATCAGCGCGCTGGAGGCGGCGGCCTGCGGGACGCCGATGGTGGCATCGCGATACTGCGCGCTCAAGGAAAGCGTCGCCGATGGAGCGACCGGGGTGCTGGTGCCCGGGGATCCGCGGAGCGCGGAATACGCGGAGGCCTTCGCCGCGGCGGTGACGGACTTGCTGGCCGACGAGGCGCGGTATCAAGCCATGAACGCGGCGGCGCGGCGAAGGATCGAGGAGCGGTATCAGTGGAGGCAGATCGCGGAGGAGTGGGAGGGCATCTTCGAGGAGCTCCTGGGCGAGGAGGCGGCGGGCATGCCGAGACATGCCCGCCCTACAGAACGGATCGCAAACCCCGTTGGGCAGGAGCTTGCTCCTGCCACTCCGCGTCAGACTGTTTCCGTCTGCATGATCGTGAAGAACGCGCAGGGCACGCTCTACCGCTGCCTGGAGAGCGTGAAGCCAATCGCGGATGAGATCATCATCTGCGACACGGGTTCCACCGATCACACCGGCGAGATCTCCCGTGAGTACACGGACCAGGTACATCAGATCCCCTGGGAAGACGACTTCGCCGCCGCGCGGAACCGGAGCATCGAGCAGGCGAGCGGGGATTGGATCCTGTGGTTGGATGCCGACGAGTACCTGCTCGGGGCCGAGCACCTGGGCAAGTACCTGCGGCCCAATATGTACAACGGCTATGTGATCCGCCAGCATCACCACGCGGTGGATGCGCAGTTCAAGCCGGATGTGCCGGTGCGGCTGTTCCGGAATGGGCTGGGGGTGCGGTTCTTCGGCTGCGTGCACGAGCACCCGGAGACCGAGCTGAACCTGGGCGTGGCGCCGGCGGTGATCCTGAGCGATGTGCAGATCGTGCACGACGGCTATGTGACGGAGGCGATCCGCAGACAGCGTTTCCTGCGCAACCTGCCGCTGCTGCTCAAGGATCGCGAGCGCCATCCCAATCGCCGGTTGGGATTGGTGTTCCTGGCGCGAGACTACATCCACCTGGCGCGGTACGAGCTGGAGCGGACGCGCGGTCAGATGACGGAGAAGGCGCGAGGCTACCTGCAGCATGCCGTCGCCATTCACCGTCAGCGCTTCTCCTCTCCCGATGACCTGCTGTACTCGTACAGCTTCCCGCTCTACCAGTCGGCGCTGGAGCTGCTGGGGGAGGGGTTTGAGCTGCGGTACTTCCTCGACCTGGCCGCAGGCAACGAACGGCGGGTGGCAGGGGCAAGCCCCTGCCCAACGGAGCAGACGCGCCGGCGGTTCCTGGATGAGGCGGAGGCGCGGGAGTTCCTGGAGCGGCACCTCGGGGAGCTGCTCAAGGAGGCGGGGGGTGAGGAGGAGTTTCCGTTTGAGGAGGCGCGGTCGAGCTAGGCGGCGGGCATAGATATGCCCGCCCTACAGCGGCTTGGGAGATAGCAATGCCATATTGCACACCGGATGACGTCCGCCTGCGGGCGGTGGGGATGACCGAGGAGGTGATCCCCGATGTTTCTTCCAGCAGCTTGAACCTGACCACCTGCATCGCCGAGGCGGAGGCGGAGGTGGAGGAGGCGGGCCGGGCGGGCGACTACGAGGTGCCCTTCGATCCGGCGCCGGATCGCATCCGGGATCTGACCGCGGCCGGAGCGCTGGCGCGGGCGCGCCGCGGCCTTCAGCTCGGGAACCAAGCGGCGGAAGAGCCCGACCCCTATTGGCAGGAGTTCGAGGCGGGATTGGGGCTGCTGCGGGAGGGGCAGCTCGACCTGGGGACAGTGGTGGTGAGCGGTGAGGCGGTGGTGATGCCAGCTGAGGAAGGTGAGTGGGCGCAGCTCAGCCACCGAGGCCTGCTCACCGCAAGTGTCACGGTCACCAATGAGTCGGGCGACTTCACCTATGTCGAGGACCGGAGCGAGTACGAGCCGGGCTACCGGCCCGATGCGGTGAAGGACTATCAGGTGGATCATCGCGAGGGGCGGCTGCTGCGGTTGCTGGGAGGACGGATCGGCGCTAGCCAGGCGGTCAAGGCGAGCTACGAGTACTATCGCCGGCAGCCGAAGCGGGCCGAGGATGCCGAGTATGAAGGCCGGACGGCGAGCGCGGACCGGGTGGTGAGGCGGGATCAACAGGAGTAATGTGGCAAGGGCTTGCCCAACGAGTTTATCGGGAGCCCGAAGAGGGGGTCGCCCCGTGGACTGGTTGCGAACCTGCCCTAACCAAGTGACGGCCGGCGGGCATAGGCATGCCCGCCCTACAAGCGAGGTGGCTCATGGCGCATCCGGAGTCAACGCGATTTGTTCCAATCCGGGAGGCGGTGTGTGAGGTGCTGGCCGCGGCGCCGGCGCTGGAGGAGGTGAAGGCGGTGGTGCGCGACCGGGAGGCCTGGGCGCGGCTGCCGGCGACGCAGTACCCGGCGATCGGGGTGTTCTTCGCCGATCCGGTCGGGGTGGAGCGAGCGCGGTGGGTGAGCAATCGGCGGGATCACAGCTACCAGCTCGAGGTGCAAGTGGCCGTGCGGTCGCTGGAGAGCGCGCAGGCGAGCGAGGATCTGCTGTTCGGCTACCTGGAGGCGGTTGAGGATGCCTTGCGCGTGGCGCCGACGCTGGGGGGATTGGTGCGGTTCATGGGAGTCGGCCTGGTGCGGCGCGCCCGCGCCAGAGTGGAGTCGTACTGGCATTCGCAGGCGGCGCTGCTGGTGACGTGCGAGCAGCGAACGGGATAGGGGCGGGATGAATCCCGCCCCTACGCGAGGAGGTCATCATGTCTGGCCGCATGGGGCAACTGGGGGCAGTGGGGATGGCGCTGGAGTCTACCTGGGGTTTGCCCGCGAGCGCGACGACTTATCTGGAGGTGACGCACGCTGATATCAGGCCTGTGATCGGATACGAGATCCCCAACGCGGTGCGCGGCACCCGCGCCCGTCGGCGCATTCAGGGAGGGCCGATGCTGTGCTCCGGGCCGCTCACCTTCGATGTCTGCGCGGGCGCCATGGGGGAGGTGCTGAAGGCTGCGTTCGGGACGGTCACGACTACCCTGGTGGCCTCCAGCGGCGCGGGCGCGGTCTATCAGCATACCTTCACCCGCTGCGACACCACCTTCCTGCCCTCGCTCACTGTGGAGCAGAATCTGGGCGGCTTGACCAGCCGGAGGGTGGCCGGAACGCGGGTGAACCAGCTCACGCTCTCGCTCGCCCCGGGGCGCACTCTGATGGCGGATGTTGACTGCCGGGGCCGGGAAGAGGCCCTGGTGACTCCCACCAGCGCGAGTTACACCGCAGATCAGCCGCTGCACTACAACGGCTTCACCGCCAGCATTGACGGCCAGCCGAGCCTGGAGATCGAGGAGTTCCTGGTGCGGGTCAACAACGGGCTGGTGGACGGGATCTGGAGCGCGGGAGCGGCCGGGAAGCTGAGCAAGCTGCCCGCGGGCGCTTTCGCGGTCGGTGGCAGGTTCTCCCTCGCGTTCGAGTCCACGGCCGCGCACCAGGCCTTCACCGCGGGCACGCCCACCGGGCTGCGCTTCAAGCTTGCCGGGGCCACGGTGGTTGGCACCTGGGGCTACGGCCTGGAGATCGAGCTGCCGCAGGTGCGCTACTTCTCGGCGGACGCGCCGCTGGCGCCGGGGCGATTGGTGTACGACATCGCGTTCGAGGCCTTGCTGGATAGCAGCCAGCAGCCGCCGCTGGACGCGCGGTGCTGGCTCTGGAATACGAAGTCGGGGTATTGAGTGGAGCGGCGGGCATGCGTTCTCTGCCTGAGGTGGATAACGGGGCAGGAGCAAGCTCCTGCCGAACAGGTCTTGCGATATGCTCTAGCGGCCGATGAGGGGTAAGCGATGGATAGCGAACGAGTTGACTTGAGCCAACTGGGGATCTGGGGCACGGCGTTGCGGGTAGAGCTGGGCCGTCGCCATGAAGAGGTGTGGGTGCAGACGCTGGGGGACCGGACGGAGGCGCTGGAGCGGGGGCACGAGGCGATGCAGCAGAAGCTGCTGGAGTTCCGGCCCGGGGGCGAGCGGCTGGAGGCCTTGACCCAAGCGCTGATGATCGCCCCGGCGGCGGACCTGGTGGAGCTGGTGCTGGAAGGGGAGCGCTCCCAGATGGCGGCGCGGCTGGCCCGCGAGCTGCCGGACCCGGTGAGGCCGCGGCAAGATCGCGCGGCTGTCGAGAGCAATGAGGATTTCGTGCGGCGGGTGCAGGAGCATCAGCAGCGGTGCCGAGAGCTGGCCGAGCAGAGGGCGCAGCGACTGGCCGAGGTGATCGAGGCGCGGCGGGCCGAGCTGGCAGCGATGGAGCGGAAGGAGCTGGTGGAGCTGGCGCGGCCCCGCCGGGTGGATGTGGAGTGCTGGAATGCCTTCGCCCGCGCCTGCGATGATTGGGTGCTGCTGCGGGCAGTGCGGCGCAGCGAGGACCACGATCAGAGCTACTTCGACAGTGTGGCCCAGGTGCAGGCCCTTCATCCCGCGGTGAAGGAGCAACTGCGGCAGGCCTACCGGGAGCTGGAGCCGCCGCAGGGGGAGGCGCTCCCAAAAGTCTGAGCGGCCATCCCGGGTTCCGACTGAACGAGTTGATCTGCCGGCGCTATCCTGGCGCCTATCGGCATCCGCTTGACCCCGCGCTGCTGGAGCTGCCGTGGTGGCTGAAGGAAGCGATCGCCTTGCTGGCAGCGGAGGGGTGAAGCGGGGCTATCCGCAGATGGCTAGGCAGGCCTCGCCTGCCGCCATGGCGGCCGCCTCCTGGCGGCTTAGCCATTACGCAGATTAGCCGGATTCGGCGGGCATGGGCATGCCCGCCCTACAGGAGCGGCACGAATGGCCGGGTCGGACGATGAGATGACGGCGATGCAGCCGCTGATCGGATACGGTTCCCTGGGGGAGGCGGCGGATACCATGCTGGCCGCCTCCCGCACGATGCTGGCGGCGGCCTCTGCCATCTCCTCCGGCGTCGGGGGCGGTGACGCGCGGGCGAGGGAGCTGACTGCGGAGGCGATCGAGTCAGGCTTCCTGCGCGCGCTGCGGCGGGAGAGCCTGCTGGCCGGCACGGGGACAACGGCCGCGCCCACCGCGGGGGTTGGGCTGCCGGCCGGGGGGGGCGTGGCCGGCACCGGCTATGGCCGCATGGGGGCCAGCATCACGGGCCAGGGCGCGCGCTCTCAGCTCTACGGGAGCATCGGCGGGGCGATCGGGTACGCGGTGGGAGGGCCGGTGGGCGCCTTGCTGGGCGGGATGCTGGGAGGTCTGATCGGGGACCAGGGTGAGGGTGAGGCGGCGCAGGCGCGGCAGGAGGCAGAGCTGCGCCGGCAGTGGCTCAACACTCCCGAGGGCTTCGAGATCCAGGCCTACCTCTACAGTCTGAGCCAGGGGCTTTATGGGGGCAGCGCGCTGGCCTGGCTGATGGCGCAGAGACAGGAAGCGCCGGCGGGGAGCGCTGGGCGCTTCGCACCGGTGATCGTGAACTTCCCGCCGGGCGCGGTGCAGATCGTGGGCCAGGATGCGGAGGCGGGGGCGCGGGCCGCGCGCGCTTTCGCAGGTGAGCTGGGGCGAGTGCTGCGGCTGAACAGCGTGGTAGTGCCTGCGGCCGGCGAAATCTGAGCCGAGAGGCAGCGTGTTTTCGAGAGCCCTGGGTTGGCCGAATGCCGCGCTGCTGCCCTGCTGAGCCCTTCGGCTCTGCTCAGGGTAAACTCCGCGAAGCATCACGCCGTGAGCAGGACCGGAACGGCGGGATTCTTCCCCTTCGGTGCGCTCAGGGTCAGAATGACATCAGTGGCCGCCGCAGTCCTGGCGGTCACACCCTCCTCTTTCGCCGCGCGCTAATGGAGAGACGATAACCGATGGCCACTTCTCCCATGCGAGGGACGCATTTCCAATGGTTCCAGGATGATGCGCCGCCGGCGAGCAACTCGCCGCTGCGCGGGGAAGACAGCAATCTCCCGGCGGTGGACCCGGGTGCTCATTGCCTGCTCCGCGTGCAGTCCCAGCACACCGGCGACCACTGCTTCTCCGTGTCCCGGCAGCTCCAGTACCGGCGGGTCGGCAGCAACCAATGGTGGCCGGTGGGCGCCTTCACGGTGCCGCCATACGATGCGCCTATCTTCCATCCCAGCACCTGGTTCACCGATGGGGCGAGCATCGCCACCCAGCGCCTCTCGCTACCCACGGGCGCGAACAGCGGCAACTTCGCCGGTGGGCAGGCGAAGCAGAGCGATGTGGAGACCGATCCCCAGGTCTACGACGCGCAGGATTTCACGGAGGAGCTCTGGTCGCTGGCAGTCCACCAGCAGGCGCCGCCGGGGCTGGACCTGGAGTTCCGGGTCACCAGGTCCGGCCAGCCCTATGAGCGCTACCAGCGCTATCCGCGACTCACGGTGGAGGGCTATCAGCCCAGCGAGATGGATGTGAAGGCGAATCAGCTCTTCGCCGACAGCGTGCCGCTGGCGGAACTCGAATATCGCCGCGACAACACCTGGTGGGACCTGTCCGACCGGCTGCTCTTTCCCTTCACCATCACTCGCCGCCTGCGGGCGGTGACCACGGCAGATCTCACCCTGGACAATGCGGACGGGATGCTGGCCCGCGATAACCTGGTGAGCAGTTGGAACTACGATGTGAGCAGCCATTGTGATCCCCTGCTGGACGAAGGCCGGGTGATCCGGCTGCGGCAAGGGGTGGAGCTGCATCCTAACCTCGCCTATGGGCTGAGCTATGCCTGCAGCCCCGCGCCCACCAGACCCAGCTCCCTGCGGGGGACCGAGCTGACAGATGGCGGCTTCGGCCAGCCTGGCAATGAGCACGATGACGCCTGGGTGGGTTGGCAAGGCGCGGCGGCGACGGTGACCTTCAGCCTGGCCCCGGCGCGGGACGTCCATTCGGTGGCGGTGAGCCTGCTGAGCCGGGCGGCGGCCGGGGTGCTGCTGCCGAGTTCGGCCTCGGTGACGCTGATCGGGAGCGCAGGCAGCTACACCGCGCCGCTGGAACTGGGGCATCTGCGAGACGATCCCGCGGGCCGGCGTCACTATCTGCACGGCCTCGATCTACACCAGCGGGCGGTGTGCCGGGTGGTGTTGAGCTTCTGCCCGCAGTCGCCGCAGGCCTGGGTGTGCCTGGATGAGGTTGCCCTCTACGACGCCTCCACCACCGTGGATTGGCTGAAGACCACTTTCACCGGCATCCTGGGCGACGAGATCACGCAGCAGGCGACGGATGGCTCATCGGTGGAGCTGGCCCAGGTCCGTGATATGAGCAAGCTGCTGGCCGATCTGTTCATCGAGGTGTTCGACCACTACGAGGAGCAGTCGGTCGAGGCGATCGTGGCGGACCTGCTGGCCAACCCCGAGTACGAGGCGGCGTTGGCGAGCGAAGACCTGGCGCTGGACACTACCGGTTTCGTGCTGCCGAAGTGGACGGAGCAGAACGTCAACTTGCTGGACGCCTGCGCGGAACTGGCGAAGATGATCGGCTGGACCTTCGAGGCGGATGAGGATGGTGTCTACACCTTCCACGACCTGGAGTGGACGGTCCAGACCGGAGAAGAGACCTACCTGGCGGGCCGCGATCTGCTGGGCTGGGCGCCGTCGGTCTCCGGCCTCAACCTGCGCAACCGCATCAGCGTGAAGAGTCGGGACGCGCGCAACCACGACATCTCCGTCACCGTGGCGGACGAGGAGAGCATTGCCCGCTATGGGCCGCGGTTGTTCACGGTGTTCGAGCCTACGATGCGGACGGCGCGGCTGGCGCGGCAGTTGGCGAACGCCATCCGGCGCGACTATAGCTGGGTGCAGCCCATGGGCTCCGGGGTGGTGATCGGCGATGTGTTCATGCGGCCGGGGCGGGTGGTGAGCGTGGTGCACAGCGGCTCCACCCATTCCGGGCCGGAGCGGCTCTACCGGGTGGAGGCGGTGACGCACCGCCAGACCGGACACCGGCACGGGGCTCACACTATGACCCTGGAGCTGCGCGGCTATCGTCACCGCCTCCCTACCGCACCGGACAGCCTGGTGGCCCACCCCATGGACAGCGCAGTCTCGCTGGACTGGGCCCCGCAACCGGAGGAACCGGCCATTGCCGGCTATCGCGTGTTCCAGGCCGCGACGGTGACCGGGACTTACACCCAGGCGGCGAGTGTGGCCGCGCCGCCGGCCTGGGTGGGCAGCCTGACCAACGCGCAGACTTACTGGTTCAAGGCCGCTGGCTACACCACCGGGGAGGTGCTGGGTGAGTTCGCGGGCCCGGTCCCGTGCGCGCCCCAGAGCGGGGGGCTGCCCACACAGGCGGAGGCGGCCTGGCAGCCGCAGAGCTTAACCGCGGAACTGGCGCCGATCTGGGGGATCGCCCGGCCTCTGCTCACCTGGTATCCGCGGATCCCGGCGCCCGAGGACACCTGCTACCACATCTACCGCTCACAAGTGAGCACCGGCCCCTTCGCCCTCGTCGCCACACGAACGCAGCCCGGATCGCAGCCGGTGACGTGGGTTGACTACGTGGGGCCATACCTGTCGGGCCATGTCTACTATGAGGTCACGTTCTATGCGCCCGGCAGCGATTTCGAGAGCTGGCCCAGCTCGATGGCGAGCGTGAGCCTGTAGGGGAACGGCCTGTCCGCAGATTGCGCAGATGGATGCAGAACGGCAGGGCGCCTGCGGCGCCCTGCCCTATCGCGCTTGGGAACGGGACAATCATGACTCCAGACTTGCGTCCGGCGCTGCGGCCGGATCTCTTCGGGCAATTGGCGGCGACCGATCCCTATCAGCGCCGGGCGCGGCGGCTGTTCGAGCGCGGGCAGGTGATCGCGGTCTACGGCAACGAGGCCGACCTGCGGGTGGGCCTGGATGCGCGGGGCAATGCGCTCGCCCTGAAGCGAGTGCCGATCGTGTCCGGCTACGTGCCCCAGGTCGGGGATTGGGTGGCGATCCAGTATGAAGCCGGCCACTCCGGGGCGCCCTGGGTCACCGGGCCCAGCATGGCCGATGATGCCTGCGCCGACCCGGCCGGGATCGGGGTGTTCTCGGTCTCGGCCTCCGCGCCCAGCACCCCGGCGAAGAGCACGATCTACTTCGACGATAGCCTCGCCGCCTGGCGGGGTTGGGACGGCTCGGCCTGGGTGGACTTCTTCGCCAAGCTGCACAACACGCTGCCCGATCTGCAAGGCGGGGCCGGCGGCCAGTACTATCACTTCAGCGCGGCCGAGCACGACGGTCTGCAGGATTTCTGCGATGGCAGCGCGCTGGCCTCGGGCTGGCTGAAACAACTGAAGTTCAAGGCGATTGACGCCAGCGCCACCAGCCGGACCCGGCTGTTCGAGAAGGACGGGGATTTCTTCTGGGCGATCAATGCCGAGTACGATCCCGCCCTCGACCAATGGAACCGCGTCGACACCGCCAAGTACGCTTACCTGGTCGGCCTCTACTCGAAGAACGGCATCCCCCATGAGCCGGGGGGCTTGGGCGGGGTGGCCTGGTGGCGGTGCGTGGACGGGGCCAACCCCATCGGGGATTACACCGCGGTCGGGGGTTGGGAACTCGGGTTCATGATGACTATGCACCGCAATTTCGTGGGCGGTGGCATGAACTGGGAGCTGGACGGCTCGGGCTCGCCGCCCTATGGGCGCTTCTCCCAGTCCGGCCACGAGGACCCGGACTGCTTCACCGGGCTGATGCGCAACATCTGGTACGAGGGCAACCCCACGCTGACGCCGGGGGCAGGCTCGTGGGGCCGGGATACCACCGACCACGATGGTTACTTCACGGGGATAGTGGACGGAGTCGGCTTCATCTGGCGGCGCAAAGCGGCCGGAGCGGGGTCGTTTCCTACCAGCGCCTGGTCTGAGGTGGCGCGGCTGACGGCGGCCGGGGTGCTCAGCATCGCCGGAGCCAGCATGAGCTTCGCTGGCAACGCCCTGGCGGTGGAGGCGGCGAGCGCCATCAACCAGGACTTGACCTCGGACGCGGCGCCGACTTTCGCCGGCCTATATACAAGTGGGACTATCCGGCCGACAGTAGGCGCTTCGCCGAACCTTGGGGCAAGCAGCGTGGAGTTCACCGTTGCCTACTACGGGCGCTGGGCCACTGGGGTCGCTGCCTCCTACTTGGATCACTCTGGCATTCTGTACTTCCGTGATCCGGAGGCCTCGTTTGTTACCCGCGGTACCTACAACAGTGCCACGGGCAACTTCTACATGAGCGGTCAAGGCCGGTTCGGGTCGCTGCGGATAGACCAGGCGCCGGCCGCAGGGACCATCACCCCGGACAAGACGATCACGATTAGCTGCAACGGCGTGGACTACAAGATCGCAGTGAAGGCGGCATGAGATGGCAATCACCGAAGCCCAGCGCGCCTGGGCCAGCAACCGCGTCACCGCGCTGTCCGAGCTGGACGCGAAGCTGCGTGCCGGGATGGCCCACCTGAGTGACCTGCTCGGCATGGGCGACCGGCCCTACGTCACCATTGACGCGGCCCAGGTCCAGCAGTTGTGGGCCGCCTACCGGCAGGCGATCGCAGATGCGGCCAACGCTCTGCCCGGCTAGGCCGCAAGGAGCGGAGCATGACGACAGAGGGCCCCAAGTCGGAGACGACGATCACGGATGATGAGCTGCAGGTCATGGCCAGGGAACGATTCCAGGGCCGGGTGGAACGGGTACTGGCGGTGATGCGGGAGGAGCGCATTGACTGGAGGGGGATTGCGTTCATCGCCCCGGACGGCCGGATTGGGGTGCGAGTGATGCCAGTGGACCTGTCCGCCGGTTTGCCCGCCGGCCTGGCGGCGGGCCGTGTGGCGGAGATGGGACAGCCATGATGGGCACGGCCTTGGATGCTCTCAATGTGCTGAAGGAGTACGGCCTCGCCGGGGTGCTGGCCTGGCTTTTCTGGTGGACCTTGCGGCGGATGATGGCCTCCCACGATGCCACCGTGCGGAGTCTGAAGGAGCAGATCGGGGACCACCTGGAGGCGGCGCGCGTGGTGGGAGAGAGCTTCTCGGAGGTGGTGCAGAACCACCTCAGCCATGCCACCGAGGTGCTGGCGCGCCTGGACGGCTCGCTGAGCCGGTATGTGGAGGAGCAGCGGCCCTGGCAGGACCGCCTGGTCTCCACTCTGGTCAAGATCGAGTCCCATCTGGCGTCAGGAGGCAAAGGCGATGGTGCGCGGCCAGGAGTGGGTTGAGCAGACCTTCGGGCGCTTCGGGTGGCAGGAGGATGCCGGCCAACGGGGCGCGATCAAGATCCTGGGTGACTGGGAGCGCCAGAACATCGTGTCTCTGGCGCCGCCGTTCGCGCTGCGCGACGGCCGCGGCCGGCCCATTTCTGCGATCAGATGTCACCGGCTGGCGGCGCCGGCCTTGCAGCGGGCGCTGGCCGACCTGGCGGAGCGCAGCCTGGGCCACCTGATCAACACCTTCGATGGGTGCTTCGAGGCCCGGCATCAGCAGTGGAACCCAAAGCATTCCCTGTCGCGACACAGTTGGGGGATCGCGGTGGATGTCAACGCGCGCCTGTTCCCGTATGGCTCGAAAGCGCGCCAGGACGAGCGGCTGATTGCGGCCTTCGCGCGCCAGGGGTTCACCTGGGGCGGCGATTGGCGCGAGCCGGACCCGATGCACTTCGAGATCGTGGACCTGGCGCAGCCGGCGCGGTTGCTCGACATCCTGGTGGACGGAGAGAAGGTGAGCGTGGGATTCCTGCATGAGGGCCGGGCGGTGGCGCCGGTGAGAGAGGTTGCCGAGGCGCTGGGTGCGCGGGTCGAGGCGCGGCTGGAGACCGGGGAGATCGAGATCCACTCGCCTCCGGCGAGTGCATACCCTCTTGGGAGGTGAACTGCGATGAAGTTGCTGCGGATGCTGGGATACGCGTGGCGGCTGTTCTGGTTTCTGGAGCTGCTGATCACCCCGAGCGCGGCCGCCGAGGCCTTGCTGAACCAGGCGCGGGTGAAGGCCTGGCTGGAGAAGCAGCCGCTGGATGATCAGCGCAAGATTCGGGAGGCCGCGCCGCTGGTGGTGGGGGCGATATTGGCGGCGCTGGAGTGAACGGCAGAGGCGGTCCGCAGATTACGCAGATGGGCGCAGATCAATAAGGAATGCGGCGGGCGCTCGTGGGCCTCAGGCGCATGCGCCCTCCGCATTCATCTGTGTAATCTGCGTAATCTGCGGATTCTATAGGTAGCCTCCCAGCCGATGCATCTGCGGGATCACGCGGACTTCTGGCAGGTGCCGCTTTGCCACCGCCTGCAAGCACAACATCTGCCTGGGCGTGGGGGCCTGCATCTGTGGTCTTGTCGGCGTTACCGGCTGAAGCACCAGGGCCGCCTCTGGATTCACGCTCGCGATTAGCGAGGCCGCGTGTTCCACTTCCTCCGGTTCGCAGTCGGCGGTCACCACGCATTTGCAGAAGTCGAGTCGGCTGGGGTCTTCATGGGCGGCGAGTGCGAAGAGGAAGCGCTCGTGCTGCTCCCACTGGGAAGCTTGCCTGGTTGCTGAGGGTAGCTTGATATCGGCGCAGATGAAGTCGAGGTGCGCGATGATCTCCACCAGCTCCTCGGCCAGGGTGCCATTGGTCTCCAGGTAAGCCTTCAGTCCCAGGTCGCCGAGCAGTGGGAGGAGTTCGGTGAGGAACTCCGCGTGCAGCAACGGCTCGCCGCCGGTGAGGGCGACGGAGTGATGAAGTCCTGGCTGGGGGCGGACCAGACCGCGAATGGCGTCGGCGATGTCGGTGCAGGAGAGGGGGTTGGGGATTTTGTCGAAGTCACTACTGCCCGCGGCCCGCTCCACGCGGCAGGTGGCCGGCGCGACCTGCGCGCCCGGCGTGTCGCAATAGGCGCAGCAGAGGTTGCATCCGGCGAAGCGCAGGAAGACCTGCCGCTCGCCGACCAGCAGCCCCTCGCCCTGGATGGAGGAGAAGATTTCGACGACGGGGGCGGTCATGGGGCGGTAGTTCCGTTGGGCCGGGGCCTGCCCCTGCCAGCGGTCTTGACGGAAGCGCGTGATGCTTCAAGGTGTTTCGGGACTTCCAGTCCCGAAACCGCGTGGGCGGCACGGTTTCGGGATCACAGATCCCGAAACACCGGACGGCGAGACGGCAGGTCGCGTGGCTAGGCCTACGGGGCAGGCCGCCACCCCGGCCGCGGTACGCGACCTAGCGAGACCTACCCTACATTCTTTCATCCACCACCCGCACCGCTTTCCCCTCCCGCCGCGGGATGGTGCCGGGCTCGACGAGTTCGATGCGCGGGGTGACGAGGAGTTCGGTGCGGAGGGCGTGGGTGATGCGTTCCTGGAGCTTGAGCAGCTCGTCCACCTCGCCGCGGAAGATCTCCGGCGTGACCTCTACCCTGACGGTTAGGCGGTCGGTGTAGCCCTCGCGGTCGAGCAGGATGAGATAGTTGGTGCCCACCTCGGGCATGGCCATGAGCGCCCGCTCGATCTGCATGGGGAAGATGTTGACGCCCTTGATGATGAACATGTCATCGGTGCGGCCCTGGATGCGAGCGAGGCGGCGATGGGTGCGGCCGCAGGGGCAGTCGCCCGGGAGGAATGCGGTCACGTCGCGGGTGCGGTAGCGGATCAGGGGCATGGCCTCCCGGGTGAGGGAGGTGAGAACGAGTTCGCCCTCTTCCGCCTCCGCCACCGGCTCCCCGGTTTCCGGGTTGATGATCTCGGCGAAGTACGCGTCTTCCCAGAGGTGCAGTCCCTGCTGGGCCGGGCACTCGAAAGCGACGCCGGGCCCGCACATCTCCGACAGGCCGTAGCAGTTGTAGAAGGGGATGCCCCAGCTCGCTTGCAGCCGCTGCCGGGTTCCTTCGGTATAGGGCTCGGCCCCCGCCACCGCGAAGCGCAAGGCCAGATCGTGCTTGGGGTTCACACCCATCTCCTCGCAGGTGGCGAGCAGGGCCAGTGCGTAGCTGGGGATGATGTGGATGGCGGCGGCCCGGAAGATGCGCATGAACTCGACCTGCCGCTGGCTGCCGCCGGCGCCGATGGGGATGACGAAGGCCCCCAGCTTCTCCGCGCCGTAGTGCAGGCCGAGCCCGCCGGTGAACAGCCCGTAGCTCATCATGTTCTGGAACACATCCCCTCGACGCAGCCCCACCATGTGGAGACAGCGCGCCACCAACTCGGCCCAGGCCTCGATGTCGCCCGCGGTGTGGAAGACCGCGGTGGCCAGGCCGGTGGTGCCGGAAGAGTGATGCAGGCGCACCACCCGATCCTTCGGCACCGCCAGGAAACCGAAGGGGTAGCTGTCGCGCAGGTCCTGCTTGCCGGTCAGCGGGAAGCGGCCCAGATCATCGAGCGAGTGAAGCGAGCCCGGGCCCAGGCCGAGACCTGCGAACACCTTCGCATAGTGCTGGGACTTCGCGGCCTGGCCGACGCTCCAGCGGAGGCGTTCGAGCTGGAGGGCGCGGAGGGCGTCAGGGGAGGTGGTCTCGATTGGGTCGTAGGGCGCTGCCTGCGGCATCACTGATACCTCGGTGGCGGACAGGGCAGGAGACCAGCGGCTAGGTGACGGGCCTCACCTTCCGCGAGGCCTGATGCGCGGATTGGATCTCCGCGGCGTAAGCGGATAGCAGTCGCTCGGCAAACCCCCGCGGCTCGATCCCGAGTTCTTCCAGCCCGATCGCCGGGACTGGCGCGCCTTCGCCCCGGAGGTTGAAGCCGGCATGGATGAGGCCGGAGGTGGGGGAAGTGGTGGCGACGGAGATGGAGAGCTTGCGGCCCCGGAGGTAGAGGTCGTCGCCTTCCCGGCGCAGGAGCGGCTCGCCCAGATGGGAGTTGATGATCTCAGCGGCGATGGCCATCAGCAGGCGCTGGCGGAGGGTGATGCGCTCCAGGTCGAGACCGGGGTGCTCGATGATCAGGTGGAGCATGCGGGGGCTGAAGATCCTGGCCCCGGCCTCGAGGTCAACCTGGTCCACCATGTGCTCGGGGGCCACGTCGCAAGGGCCGATGAAGGCCACCGCGGCGTCGCCTGCGAGTCCGGCGGTCTCGGCGATCCAGCCGGAGCGGAGCTGCGCGCCGGTGTATTCCAGTTCGCGGTCGAGGGTGCAGGTTCTCATACTATGATTATCATCTGTGGAATCCGCCAAAGGCGGATGAATCTGCGTAATCTGCGGACCGCAGTTACCCCCCTACCACGTGAAGTGCGCCGTCGCCAGCAGCCCGAAGTTGATCAGCTCCGGCGGCAGGTTGTACCAGGCGGTGGTGATCACCCCTTCGGCCTTCGCCTCCATGGCGCGCTCGGCAAACAGCTTGATGTTCGTGCCATAGCGCGGGAAGTCGGGCAGCGAGAGCCAGTCACTGGTGTTGCCGCTGCAGGTGGGCCCGCAGATCACCCGGCGCCCGTGCTCCTGATAGTACTCCAGATAGGGGAAGGCGCGGACGCACTTCGGGAACTGGTCCCCCAGATAGGGGCGGAATAGCCTGAGGAAATCAGGGCCCAGATCCTCCTCCAGGGGAACAGGCGAGCCGAAGAACCTCAGCGTGTCGGCGGTGACGTCGGAGAGTTCGGCCTTCCATTCCTTCTGCCAGCGTTGGTCGTACACGGAGTCGCTCTTTCCCTCGCGGTCATAGCGCGCGATCAGCAGGGGGCTGGGCGAGGAGGTGGTCCAGTAATCCCAGTACATCACCCAGGCGCTCGGGTGAAGCTGACCTATCACCTGGGGATGAGCGCACAGGATGTCGTCCCATAGGATGGGCGTGATCCCGCGCTCGCTCAGCCAGGCGCACACCTTGTTGATGTGGCTTAGGTAGAGCGCGCCCTTGTCCTGCCCGCGACAGCGCGGGCATACCCCAAGGCGCCGGGTCTCGTCCGCGCCAATGTGCATCAACTGACAGCCGGGAAACAGCGCGAGGATCTCCTCCGCCAGCTCGCACCAGACCCGGAAGGACTTCTCGTTGCTCGGGCACATCTGGTCCTGGTGCTGCTCTTCCTCCCGGATGTCTGCGTACTCATCGTGTTTCAGCAGATAGCGCAGGTGCCCGAGCGATTGCAGCAGCGGGATCGCCTGCATGCCATTGTCGCGGGCCAGCTCCAGGAGCTGTACGACCTCGTCCCGCGTGAGGGCGGTGGGCGAGGCCACCACCCGGTGCTTCTGGAACGGGAACCGATCCCCGAATTCCACCAGGATGGTGTTCAGCTTCAGCTTCGCCGCGGACCGGACCAGGGCCAGCGCCTCCCCCGCGCCCATTTGCAGGAAGCTCTCGAACATGAGCTGGATGCCGCGGACGCGAAGTCGCGGGTAGTCTCTGATCTTGCCCACCGGCAGCGCGGGCCCGTTCCGGACCTGGGCGAGCGTGGCCAGCGCGTAGAGGAAACCGCGCCAGGAGCTGGCGCTCACCTTCACCCCCTGCGCGGCAATCTCCAGCGCGTACTCCTCCTCCCCCAGCCCCTCGCTCCGCAGCAGCTTGATGTTCTTCTCGCCTCTCCCGCGCGCCAGGCCAAACGCCTCTGCAAACCGGGCGGCCACGCGTTCATCCGACGACTCATCCACCAGGCCCCAGTCAGCGCCAACGATGACCATCTCGCGGGAAAGCGCAACCTCCTTGGGCGCCGGGATCAACCTGGGCATCGCCATCGCCTTCTCCTCCTCAGAGCCGTACTCTGCATGCAGCGCCCCGCAGCCTAGCACGCTGCAGCCGATCGCGTCTAGTCTCCACGTTGGGCACGATCGGTTTCCGGATTGAGGTCCCGAAACACCCAGGCGCCGAAACACGCAAACACTCACACCTCAACAGGATTCGCACCCCGCAGGTCAAACTGAATAGCGCGGTTAGGGGGGAGTGTCGGCCGGCGCGGAGCAGCGATAGGGATCGAGCATGCCATTGGCCCAGAGATTGCGGATCGAGAAGCGTAACGGGTATGTGCTGGCGGTGGACCCGGCCGCCCCTTCCTGGATCGCCACCAACGACGACGGCGCCTGGGTGCTGCGCCAGCTTCGCGCTGGCACCCCCAGGGATGACATCAGCTATCGCTTTGCCAGGCGAGTGGGTGTGAGTCTGGCTCGCGCCCTGCAGCTGGTGGCGCCTTTCGCAGATGAGGTCGCCGAGTTCGCTTCCCCCGCGAACCGTCCCCCCTACGGCGGGCGGGCGAGCTATCTGCAGCCCGACCGGCTGAAGGAGGTGTGGCTGCACCTCACCGATCGCTGCAACCTCGCCTGCCGCCACTGCCTGGTGTCATCCGGGCCGAGCCGGGAGGATGGCATCCCGACCGAGCCTGTCCGCGGCTGGCTGCGCCAGGCCTGTGACCTGGGGGTGGACACTTTTTACTTCACGGGCGGCGAGCCCTGGCTGCGGCCGGACTTGCCGGACCTGCTGCGCGAGGTGACCGTGGGTTACGGCGCCACCGCGGTGGTGCTAACCAATGGTTGCTTGCTGGATGAGGAGCTGACCGCCCGCTTGTCCGCCCTGCCGCGGGAGCGGCTCTTCCTCCAGATCAGCCTGGACGGATCCACGCCCGCGCGCAACGACTGGCTGCGCTCCCGGGGCAGCTTCGAGGGCGCGGTGGGAGCCCTGAGGCGAGCGGTGCAGTGCGGCATCAATGTTACCGCAGCCACCGTGGTGCTGAGGCGCAATCTCGACGATCTCATCCCTCTCGCGCGGCTGGTGCGCGGGCTGGGGGTGAAGCAGCTCCACCTGATGTGGCAGCAGGCCCGCGAGCGCGGCGCCCGGCTGCGGCCGCCCTCGCTGCGCAGTCTACAGGCCGCCATGGCCGCCCTGATGGTGGAGGCCGACGAGCTCGGCCTGGTGATCGATAATGTCGAGAACATCCGCCGCACGGTGAATGGCGATCCCAATATCAAGTACGACCTATCGAATGCTTGCTGGGACAGCCTGGCGATCTACCGCGACGGCCGGGTGTTTCCTTCCGCCTGTCTGGTGGGCATTGACTCCGAGAGCGGGGGCTCGCTGCTGAGCGCTTCCTTGAAGGAAGTCTGGCTGGGCTCCGAGCGCTTCCACGACCGCCGCCTGAGAAGCGTGGTCAGTCTCCCCGGAGTGCAGGCCGACCCCTTCCTCTTCCTCCACGGCGGCGGCGATCCGGAGCAGGCCTTCTTCGCCTCCAATGGCAACGGCGGAGCCGCGCTCGATCCCTATCTGCCGCTGCATCGCATGTTGGTGCGAGCCGTGGTTGATCAGACCGCGGCCGCGCGGCAGGCGCTCATCGGTTCTCCCCCTGCGGGCCCGGTGGCCTTCCATCTCATGGGCGACGACGGCTACGGCTGCCCGCGGGAATCCGGCGCCCGCAACGGAGGCGAGCACGCGGTTGATTTCGTGCACTCCAACTGCGTTCTCATCCAGGATGTGATCGCCAAAGCCAGGGCTCAGATCCGGCGCTACTACGGGGAGGCGGCGCGGGAGGTGAAGAGCGAGATCTGCTCACCCGTCGCCATCGAGCCCCGCTATCTCTCCCACATTCCGCGAGAAGTGATCGCCCGCTCCTATGGCTGCGGAAGCCCGGTGTTGCTGGCCGGCCTGCAGCCCGGCGAGACCGTGCTCGACCTGGGTTCTGGGGCCGGCCTGGAATGCTTCATCGCCGCCCGCTTGGTGGGAGCGGAGGGCGGCGTCATTGGCCTTGACATGACCCCGGAGATGGTGGAGTTCGCCGATGGCATGCGCCCTCGGGTGGCGGAACGGCTGGGCTATGGCAACGTCCGTTTCCAGCACGGCCTGCTGGAGGCCATCCCGTTGGCCGACGGGGAGGCGGACGCGGTCATCTCCAACTGCGTGATCAACCTCTCGCCTGAGAAGCTGCGAGTGCTAGCCGAGATCCGCCGGGTGCTGAAGCCCGGCGGGCGCATGGTGATCAGCGACATCGTCAGCGAGCGCGCCTTGCCTGCGCACCTTCGCTTCAACCCCAGGCTGCGCGGCGAGTGCATCGGCGGCGCGCTCACCGAGGCGAAGCTGCTTCGCCTGCTGGAGAAGCTCGGCTTCGTGGGCATCGAGGTGACGGCGCGGGCGCCCTGGCGGACGGTGGGGGGAGTGTCATTTGACAGTGTCACCGTGCGGGCGTGGAAGCCCGATGGCAACGCGCCGCCAGTGGAGCTGCCCGGCCGGATTTCACTCATCTCCTCCTCCCCTTCTGCGGCGACGAAGCCGGCCGCGCAGCACCCCCAGGACTGCCTGGTATGCGGGGCTCCCCTTGACTACTTGCTAGTCGAGCAGGCACTAGCTTGTCATTACTGCGGCCAGGTCACGGCTGCCAACGCCCGCTGCCGGGCGGGGCATTTCGTCTGCGACCAGTGCCATACCGGAGACCACCTCGCCTTCATCAAGTCCTTCTGTGCGCGCTCCAGCGAGACCGATCCGGTGGCGCTGTTCTCGGCGATGAGGCGGTCCACGCTGTTCCCGCTGCACGGCCCCGAGCACCACGCCCTGGTGCCGGCGGCGTTTCTGACGGCCTATCGCAATCTCTTCGGGGAGCCCTCCCAGGAGCGGATCGAGGCCGCCTTGGGCCGCGCCGCAAACATGCCGGGTGGAACCTGCGCCTATTGGGGGGCCTGTGCCGCCGGATTGGGCATCGGCATTGCTTACTCCGCCATCCTGGGCGCCACTCCCCTTTCCAGCGCGCCCCGGGGCACGGTGCAAATGGTAGTGAGTCGCCTGCTCGCCGAGTTCGGCCGCCTGCCTGCCCCCCGCTGCTGCCGGCGCGAGAGCTACCTCTCCCTTGGCCTCGGCTGCGAGCTGTCCGGCGACTACCTCCCTCACGCCCTGGCCGCCGGCCCCCTGCCGGCCTGCGATCAAACTGAGCTGAACCGCGAGTGCATCGGCCCGGCCTGCCCTCTCCATCCGGCGGTGTTGTAGGGCGGGTATCCTGCGAAGCCGCGGCGAAGTGGCTAGGTCGCCTAGAGCGACCGCCACGGCGGTGAGTACCTAGCCGCAGGATGCCCGCCGGCCGTCGCTACACTCTCGCGGCTGGAGGTAGAGCTATGCTAGACGCACTGAAACAGCGGGTCTGCCATCTCAACCAGGAGTTGGAACGCCAGGGCCTGGTCACCATGACCAGCGGCAATGTGAGCGGCCGCGACCCCGAGACCAACCGCGTGGTCATCAAGCCCAGCGGCGTCAGCTACCAGCACCTGACGCCCGATGACATGGTGGTGGTCTCACTTCAGGGCGAGGCGCTCGAGGGGAATCTCAAGCCCTCGGTTGACACCGCGACTCACCTCTACATCTACCGCCAGCGCCCCGATGTCCACGGCGTGGTTCACACCCACTCGAACTACGCCACCGCCTTCGCTGCCGTCGGCCAGAGCATTCCCTGCGCGCTCACCGCCATCGCCGACGAGTTCGGCGGCCCCATTCCCGTCGGCCCCTATGCCCCGATCGGCGAGGAGGACATCGGCAAGGCGATCGTGGATCACATCGGCAACTGCAAGGCCATCCTGATGAAGCAGCATGGGGCGTTCACCATCGGTGATTCCCCGGAGGCGGCGGTGAAAAGCGCGGTGATGCTGGAGGACGTCGCCCGCACTTGCTTCCTCGCCTTGCAGCTAGGCCATCTCACCGAGATCCCACCCGAGGAGGTCGCCCGCGCTCACCGGCGCTACCGGGAGCGCTACGGCCAGAAACAGTGAGGGGCAGGGAGAGAATCGAGAGCGGAGGGAGAACCCTCCGCTCTCGCATGCACCCAGCCTATCGCACTCCCTAGGCCCCTTCCTCTTCGGTCTCCTCACCCCGACGAATCAGGCTGCGCGCCTTCTCGGCGGCGACGTCCTTGACCTTCAGCGCCCCCTCCTTGACCCGCTCCCGCGTCTCCTCCCCGGCCTCGGGAGCGAAGATGATCCCCACGGCCGCGCCCACCAAGGCCCCTACCAGCAGCCCGGCCAGAAAATTGCCCTTCATCGCGCCTCCTCCCCTTCTTGCTAGTGATAGCCCTTCACCCGTCCGCTGCCAGGGATGTTAGCTAGCTTGCCTGCTGCCGTCAATCCCTGCTGTCTCGGATATTCCACAATCCGGCCCGCCGCGCCCCGGCCTCACCATTGGCCTGCCAGCTATGATGGATTACGCTATCTACCATAGCTAGCAAGCGATAGGTAGAGGTAATCTCTTCCGCGTGTGGCGCCATTGCGGGGTTCAGTTGTGACTAGTTATAGCTTGGTTATAGTGCTTACTAGTGATTGATCGTAGCGCCCAGCACGCTCTCGCGGGGCTCAGCCAGGGCCTGCCCGGGGTTGCCCCAGGTCGTATCCAGCAGGAGCGTCGCCTTGACACGGCCGCCCGGCCAGCATAGAATGGCGCATCCTCGTCACCCTGGGGGCCGAGTGGGCCGCGTCATCGCAGTCGTCAACCAGAAAGGCGGCGTCGGCAAAACCACCACGGCCATCAACCTGGGGGCTTGCCTCGCAGCTCTCGGCCGGCGCGTCCTGCTGGTGGACATGGATCCTCAGGGAAATGCCACCAGCGGTCTGGGGATAGACAAGTCCGGAGTCGGGGCCACCGTCTACGACTGCCTCCACGACAGTCGGCCCATCAGCGCCATCGCTGTTGACAGTTCTGTGGAGAACCTGTGGGTAGCGCCAGCAACGGTGGATCTGGCGGGCGCTGAAGTGGAACTGGTGAGCGCCCTGGCGCGGGAGACGCGACTGCGCGGCTGCGTAGCGCCGATCACCGATCAGTATGACTACCTGTTGCTGGACAGCCCTCCGTCCTTGGGCCTGCTCACAGTCAACTGTCTAGCCGCGGCCCAGTCCGTGCTCATCCCGATCCAATGCGAGTTCTATGCCCTGGAGGGGCTGACCCAACTCCGGCATACCCTGGGCCTGGTGGCGAGGATGCTGAACCCCCGGCTCGAGGTGCTCGGTGTGGTGCTGACCATGTTCGACAGCAGAACCCGGCTCTCGAGCGAGGTGGCGGACGAGGTGCGGCAGCACTTCCCGGGGCGGGTGTTCGGGGCGGTCATCCCGAGGAGCGTGAGATTGTCCGAGGCGCCCATCTATGGGAAGCCCATTATCAGCTATGCGCCTGGCAGCCGTGGGGCGGAGGCCTATGCGGCCCTGGCGAGAGAGGTGGTGGCAATTGGAGAACCGCAGGGGGATCAGGTCGTTGATACCGACCGGGATGCTGTCGGAGTTGGAGGGGGCGATAGAAGAGGTGCCGGTGGATCAGGTGGCGCCGAACCGGTTCCAGCCGCGGAAGCAGGCGCAAGAGGAGGGCCTGGCGGAACTGGTGGACTCGATCCGCACCCACGGGATTCTGCAGCCGCTGGTGGTGCGGCGGAGGGGGAGTGGGCTGGAGCTGATCGCCGGGGAGCGGAGGCTGGAGGCGGCCAAGCGGGCTGGACTGCAGCGGGTGCCGGTGGTGGTGCGGCAGGCGAGCGATCGAGAGATGGTGGAGCTGGCGCTGGTGGAGAATCTCCAGCGGGAGGACATCAACCCGATGGATGCGGCGGAGGCCTACGCGCGCCTGGTGAAGGAGTTCGGGTTGACGCAGGAGCAGGTGGCGGAGCGGGTGGGCAAGAGCAGGCCGGCGGTGGCGAACACCATCCGGCTGCTGAGCCTGCCGACCGCGATGCAGGAGAGCATCCGCCAGGGCAAGCTGGAGGAGGGGCACGGGAAGATCCTGGCTGGAGTCGCTGATGACAGGGTGCGGCTGAGGCTATTTCGGCGCATTGTCAGAAGGGGGATTTCGGTCAAGGAGACGGCTAGTCTCGCCGCCAAGCTCACGGGGGGCAGTGTTCCACGTGGAACAATTTTAGGTGGGCCTAAATTTCCTCAGCTCGACCCGAACCTCCAGGCGCTCCAGGACCAGATGCAAGATCGCCTCAGCGCCCAGGTCCGCATCCGCCCCAAGGGCAAAGGCGGTACCGTCGAGATCGGCTACGCGGACGAAATCGAGCTGGACCGGATCTATTGGGAGGTGATGAGGTAGGCAGGGGCAGGAGCAAGTCGCCAGAGGCGACTGAAGCCCCTGCCCAACGGGGGGAATGATACCAAGATGAGGCTTGGTAGCTGTGCGAGCAGGCGCGACGGGGGTCAGGTGTGAGCACGGATTGGTCGGACGCGGCGATTGAGGAGCGTGCGGCGGGTGTGGCGGCCGAGATCAGAAAGGCCGCGCGTTCCGCTCGGAATGAGGCCGAACTTGCAGGCGGATGCACCCGATGGTGTTGACCGTCCCGCTAAGCGAAGCTCCGTGGGCCGCTCGCTCACGGCGGGTAGTCCGAGCCGGCTGCGAAGCCATGGCCCTTGGAGTGCTGCTGGCACTGGTGGGAGGCTGCGGCAGATCGCCGAGTCGCCCGAAGCTCCTGACCCACGCCCCCACTGAAGAGCCGCAGCTCGTCGCCAAGCTTCAGGGCCAGGACCCGGACTTGCCCTATCCTCGCTCGCGGAGCCGGGAGGGACGTGCCAGGGCTACCGCGCTGCTGCCCCCAGGTTACAGAGTTCGCGCAACTGCCAAGGGGGATAGCGGCTGGGCCGTGGTGGGGAGCGACCGCGCCGACCGCGAAGACGGACTCTGGCTGTTCGCGCTGGACTGGACTCCCCTGCGCAAGGTGACCGGGATACCGTCTGCTCCGTTCGGGCTCAGGCAGACGGTTGAGGTCGCCTGGGACCCTCGGGGCCCGAGACTCGCGGTGCTGGTCCTGATAGGGGGAGGGGCCAGCGACATCGGGAACCGGGCCGTGCTGGGCGTGGTGGAACAGGCGCGGGCTAAGCTGGTGCCTATGTGGCACGACGGAAGGATAGTGCCGTTCATCTACACCCCGATGGAGCCTGCTCTGCTGTGGTCGCAGCGCGATCTGATAGCTGCGATCAACGCGTCGCCGGACCTCATACTGATTCGCGTGGAAGGAGACAGCCGGGAAATCAGCATGGTGCGCATCCCATACCCCTGGCCCGGATACCTCCACGCCATGCGCCGCGTCCTGGCGTCGCCTGACGGGCGCTACGTGGCCTTCGACCAGTGCGTCTTTGACTGGCGTCCCCCCAAGGCTGGCATCTGGTTGGCGGACTTCGCTACCGGGGAGGCGGCCGAGCTGACCTACGAGGAGGGAGCGGAGTATTACCACAGCCTGGTACGCTGGGAAGACTCAGAGACGCTGCTCGTCCGGGGCACGAGCAAGGCCGGGACTGCCGACCTGTACCGGGTCAGAGTAAGGCGATAGGGTGCGAACCCATCGTCTGCTCCCTCAGCTGCGATCACGGCCAGGCAGAGGTGAACTTGCATTCCTGCACAGCCAAATCGTGGGAGGCGGCGGAGGCATGTGGGGTGAAGGTGGCGGAGGAGCTGGAGGTGATTCAGAGGGCGCTGCGGGGTAGGAGGTAAGGTGCTCTGTGCGCCCGCCCCGCCCGTGCAACGTTGGGAGAGGCGGCGGTGGGTCTGGCGGTTCCCCCTGAGCTACGTGGGAATAGGTGCGTTAGGTTGGCCGGTCCCCTGGCGGGCGCACAGAGGGGGGATATCCTCGACAAAGTGCACTCCAGGGTGTAGCTCCTGGCAGGTGGCACAGCCAGTCGCCCCGAGGACGGGGCTGCCACAGGGCTGCGAGCCCCGGAGGCAGCTTCTGGGCAGGAGGCAAGTCGCCAGAAGCCACTGAAGCTCCTGCCCAACGGGCACAGCGCGGATGGGGCGGGATGAATCCCGCCCTTACTCTCTGATTTGCGCGTCCAGGTTGGCTCGCAGGCTATCCCTCACTCGGCCCATGGCCTCTTCGACCTCTTCGTCGGTGAGGGTGCGAGTGGGATGGCGGAAGGTGAGGGAGAAGGCGAGGTTGCGCTGGCCGGGGGCCAGCGGCGCGCCCTGGTAGGCGTCGAAGAGCACCAGGGACTCCAGCTCGGGGCCCGCGGTCTCCCGGATCAGCATCTCGGCCCGGCGAGCCGCCAGCTCACGAGAGACCAGGAAGGCGACATCCCGGGTGACCGCGGGGAAGCGGCTGACCGGCTGATAGTGGGGAAGGGCGACGTGCCTTCGCAGCAGCTCGAGATCAAGCTCAGCCACGTACACGGCATCTGGAAGGTCGTAAGCATCGCTCACCTTGTCGGTGACCTCCCCGAAGTAGCCGATCACGTCTTCCCCTAAGCTGACCTGCGCGGCCCGGCCTGGCCGCAGAGCGGGATGGGAGCAAGGGGCGTAATCGCCCGGCGTTAGCGCCACGGCCTGGATGACGGCCTCGACCACTCCCTTGAGGGCATAGAAGTCCCAGCGCGCCGCGCCCTCCTTCGCCGCCCAGCGGCCCCGCGCCATGACGCCAGTGCCGGCCAGGCCGAGGTGTTGGGGCTGGTCGGGCAGCTCGCTGGGGCCGCGATTGAGGTAGACCCGGCCCAGGTCGAAGAGGCTGGCATCGGGCACCCCGTGGCGGCGGTTGTGGCTGAGCACGTCGAGCAGCGAAGTCAACAGGGTGGTCCGAAGCTGGGAGCGGTCCACGGTCTTGGCGTTGCTGAGCACTACGGAGCTAGCAAGCGGGTGGTTGCTTGGCAGCCCAAGGCGAGCCCGCGCCTCGGGCGATTCCAGGCTGGAGGTGACGGCCTCGCTGAGGCCGAGGCCGCGCAGGAGGGCGCGCAGCTCCCGTTCCAGGGCGAGGTCGGCCGGCAGCCGGCCGACGCCGGACGGGGCCCTGGGGAGCGTCTCGGGAAGGTTGACGTAGTCATGGGCGCGCGCGACTTCCTCAATCAGGTCAGTCTCCTGTTTCAGGTCCTGGCGGAAGGTGGGGACGCGGATGAGAAGGTGGGCAGGTCGCGGACCTGCCCTACCGGGAGCGGCCGGCGGTTGCGAACCTGTGCTACGAACGCCAAGGCCGAGGCGGCGGAGGTGGGAGGCGATCTCGTCGGCCGTCAGCTTCAGGCCCAGCAGTGCGTTACTGCGCTCGGGCCGGAGAGCGATTTCGGCCTCGGGGATGGGGTTGGGATAGGCGTCAACCACGCCCTGGGCGATCTCGACCGGGCCCTGGTTGAACTCCGCGATCAGCTCGCAGGCGCGATCCAGGGCGAGAATGGTGCCGCCGGGATCAACCACGCGCTCGAAGCGGTAGGAGGCCTCGGTGCTCATCTGGAGGGACCTGGCGCCGCGGCGGATGGTGCGAGGGTCGAAGTGGGCGGATTCGAGCAGCACCTCGGTGGTGCCGTCGTGGATCTCGGTGCTGCTGCCGCCCATGATGCCGGCCAGGGCGATGGGGCCGCTGGGGTCTGCGATCAACAGGACCTGGGGAGTCAGCCCGCGCTCCTCCCCGTCAATGGTGACCAGGCGCTCGCCTGCCTCCGCGAGCCGGACGATGATGGTGGGGGTGGAGGCGCCGGGGGTGGCGCGCAGCAGGCGATAGTCGAAGGCGTGCAAAGGCTGGCCCAGCTCCAGCATCACCAGGTTGGTGGCATCCACTACGTTGTTGATGGGCCGCAGGCCGCACAGCTCCAGGCGGCGCTGCGCCCAGGGCGGGGAGGGGGCGATCTTCACCTGGCGGACGATGCGAGCCGAGTAGCGAGGGCAGAGGGCCGGGTCGGCGAGCACGATGCTGGCGAGCGCGGAGGCCGGAGGGCCGGTCTCAGCGGGGCAGGAGACGGGCTCTGGCGCGGCCAGGGGCCTGCGCAGGGCAGCGGCAAGCTCGCGCGCCACACCGACGAGAGAGAGGCAGTCGCCGCGGTTCGGTGTGACGGTGATGTTGAGCACCGGGGCGGCGGCCTCGCCCTCGATCGCCTCCACCTCGAGGCCGACGTTGGTGAGGACGTCGGCCAGCTCCTTGAGCTGGAGGTTGTTGGGCACGCGTTCATTGAGCCAGTCTACGGGTAGGCGCATGGTGTTAGCCTTTCATTGTCAACAACGACGGCCGGCGGGCATAGGAATGCCCGCCCTACAGGGGACAGAGGGCAAGTGGCTAAGCCTGCTTCGCAGGCCGCCACCCCGGCTGCCTCAGGCAGCCTAGGGGCCCCTGCCCAACCTTCATATCGCCTCGGCGATCCAGATCTGCTCATGGGATTCTGGGGCCAGGGGTTCGCGCGCGAAGCTCCCGTAAGCGGCCACCACCTGGTAGCCGCAGCTCTCCAGCAGTGGGGGCACTTCCGCCGGGAACAGGTAGCGCGCCACTAGGGTGTGCTCGAACTCGCGGGTGGTGCGGCCGGCCGAGTCCCTCCACTGATAGGTGATGTGAGAGATCACCTGCTGGCGCCGGGGGAGGAATTCGGTGGAGTCGAAGGCCACCACTTCGCCATCGGGCTCCGGTGCATGGAAGCGAGCCATCTCTTGTCTAGCAAGGCGTCCCTTGTCGAGCAGGTCGGCTGGTGGGACGAAGAAGCTCATGATCAGCTTCCCTCCAGGAGCGAGGTGGCGGCAGACGGCGCGCAGGGCGCGGCGCCGGTCGGCCGCAGTGAGCAGATAGAGGAAGGCGCGGAACGGGATGATGGCCAGCGGGAAGCGCCGGCGGAGGGCGAAGGCGCGCATGTCGGCGGCCACCGCCAGCACCCGGCCGGGCAGCTCGGGGTGGCCGGCGCGGTTGCGACCCAACACCCGGAGCATGGCGGGGGAGCTGTCAATGCCCACCACTTCCAGGCCGATAGCAGCGAGACAGAGCGCGAGCCGGCCGGTGCCGACGCCGATCTCCAGGATGGGGGAGCCGGCAGCCCTGGCCTCTTCGGCGAAGAAGAGGACGTCCTCCAGGTAGTTCCCCGGGTAACCGTCGTAGAGCTCGGCGATGGGGTCGTATTGGTTCTGGGTCGCGGCAAGAGGTCCGCCGGTGGCGGACCTCCGCAGGTTGTCGCTCGCTTCCGCTCGCGACGAACCTACGCCACTGGTGGGAGTGCGCTGGCTAGAATTGGCGCAGGAAACGCATGTCATTTTCGTACAGGGTACGGATGTGCTCGATGCCGAAGCGGCGCTGGGCCATGCGCTCAATCCCGAAGCCGAAAGCGAATCCGCTCACCTTGTCCGGGTCGTAGCCGCCGGCGACCAGGACATTGGGATGCACCAGGCCGGAGCCGCCGATCTCCACCCAGCCGCTCTCCTTGCAGAAACGACAGCCCTGGCCGCCGCAGAACTCGCAGTTCACCGAGAAGTCGGCGCTGGGCTCGGTGAAGGGGAAGAAGTCGGGCCGGAAGCGCATGCGGGTCTGGGGGCCGAGGTACTCGCGCAAAAAGGTAGCGAGCGTTCCCTTGAGGTCAGAGAAGGTGATGCCCTCATCCACCAGCAGGCCCTCGATCTGGTAGAAGATGTCGTGATGGGTGAGGGTGACGCTCTCTCTCCGGTAGGTGCGGCCTGGCACCACCACACGGGTCGGGCTGGGCTGGCACCGGCAGTGGGAGAGCGCTTGCATGGGTGGGAAGCGGGGATCGAGGGTGCGGACCGGGCAGGACTCCTGGTGGTGGGCGCGCATCGCCCTGATCTGCACCGGGGAGGTGTGGGTGCGGAGCATGGTGTCATCGGTGACGTAGAAGCTGTCCTGCTCGTCCATGGCGGGATGGTCGGGGGGGTAGTTAAGCGCGGTCCAGTTCAGGGTGCACCACTCCACCTCGGGGCCGGTGGTGACCTCGTAGCCCAGGCCGACGAAGATGTCCAGCAGGCCCTCCAGGGTGGTCATGAGGGGGTGGCGATGGCCGATCTCCATGCCCCGGCCGGGGAGCGTGACGTCGAGCTGCTCGGCCGCCGCCTGCTGGGCGGCGGTCCGGGTTTCGAGCTGCTGGCGACGGCGCACCAGGGCGGCCTCGACCCGGGCGCGAGCTTCGTTGGCGGCGCGGCCGGCGGCCGGACGGGAGGCCGCGGGGAGGCGCCCCAGGCTGCGCAGGGCCGAGGTGAGCTTGCCCTCGCGGCCCAGGTAAGCGACTCGCACGCGATCCAGCTCAGGCAGCTCGTTGGCGGAGGCGAAGGCGGCCTCTGCCTCTTGCGCCAGATTCAGGATGTCTTCGGCGAAGTGGTCGGTCATGTGAGTTCCTCGTCCGTACAGAACTGCCCCACCCCTTCCGCCCCGATGGGCGTGAAGGGGTAGGCTACCACCCTGACGGCGGGCGGCGATGCGTCGTCCGCCTCCGCTGAAGCTGCGGCGGATCCCGCATGGCCGCCCTACAGCAGGGCAGGGGCAAGCCCCTGCCCAACGGGAAAGGCCCCAACAGAAAAGCCGCGGCCTGTCCTGAAGGGACGAAAGTGGCTGAGTCTGCTTTCGGCAGACCGCCACCCCGGCCCGCCTGCGGCGGGCCCAGGGGCCGAGGCTTCCGCGGTACCACCCATATTGCCCTGCTGCGCCAAGGCTAGGCAGGGCCGCTCTAGGTCCCGATAACGGGGGATAACCGGCGCCGCCTAGTGTCCCCGCAACTGCTCTCGGCGGGCATGCTTCGCATACCCGCCCTACAGGGGGTTCAGCGGCGCGGCTCCGGGGCGAACTTCAGCGGATCACCCGCGGGAGCGCCTCTCAGCCGGTGAGCGCTCCTCTCTGGCGGGGTGCGGGCCGCTTACTCCTCCCCTTCGACGCCGGTATGTGATTGTGGCAGGGAGTGTAGCATAGACGAGGTGAGAGCGGCAAGGGGAGTCGAGAGAAAGGCGCCGCGCGACGGGCGACGGACAGAGATACCCGCAGCGCAGTCGGCAGGGCAGGGTGGAAATCGCCGGGAGTCGAATCGCGGTCGGGGAGATGAGGAGGAGAGAGCGATGGCGCGACGGGTGCGAGTCGGGGTGCTGGCCTCCGGGGGCGGGACGAATCTCCAGGCGATCATGGACAACTGCGCCTCCGGCCGGATTGGCGCCGAGGTGGCGGTGGTGATCAGTGACGTGGAGTGCGGGGCGCTGGACAGGGCCCGCAGGGCGGGCATCCCGGAGCACTGGCTGAACCGGCACGACAGGCAGCGCTTCCCCGATCGAGAGGCCTTCGACCGGGCGGTGTTGGAGCGGCTGGAGGCGCATCACGTGGATCTGGTCTGCCTGGCGGGTTACCTGCGGATCATGACCGCGGAGCTGATTGACGCCTGCGCGGGCCGGATGATGAACACGCATCCGGCCTTGCTGCCCGCCTTCGGGGGGAAGGGCATGTGGGGCCATCACGTGCATCAGGCGGTGCTCGACTACGGGTGCAAGGTATCTGGCTGCACCATCCACTTCGTGACTCTGGAGACCGATGGCGGGCCCATCATTCTGCAGCGGGCAGTGCCGGTGGAGGAGGACGACACCGCGGAGACGCTGGCGGCGCGCATCTTGCCCCACGAGCATGCGCTCTATTCCCGGGCGATCCAGCTGTTTGCCGAGGGCAGGTTGAAGATCGAGGGGAGGCGGGTGAGGATATTGCCGCAAGGAACGTGATCCGCAGATTACGCAGATTGCACAGATGAATGCGATCCGCAGATTACGCAGATGAAGAAGAGGCCGCAGGCAGAGCCCGCGCCGCCGGAGACAGGTAGACAGGGGACCTCCCTGCTGCCGATCATCACCTGGATCCTGGGGGTGATGACCGCCTGGCAGGTGTTCATCTTCTTCGTGCACGCCTATCAGGCCATCGCCTTCCCCTACCAGTTGGACTACGGCGAGGGGCCCATTCTGGAGATCGCGCTCCGGGTGGCGCATGGGGAGGCGCTCTACCCACCGATCAACCAGCCCCCTTATGTGATCGCCAGCTATGAGCCGGTGTACTACCTGCTGTCGGCCCTGGGCGTGTGGATCAGTGGCCCCAGCTTTGTGGTGGGGCGGCTGCTCTCGCTGCTGAGCGCGCTGGCGATTGCGGTGTGCGTGGGGCTGATCGTGTGGAGGAGAAGCGGGCATCGCTTCGCCTCCTGGCTGGCGGCGGGACTGATTCTGGCGATGCCGCATTTCCTGGTGTGGTCCGCGCTGATGCGGATCGACATGCTGGCGCTGGCGCTTTCGGTGGGGGCCTTCTACCTGTTCACGCGGGGAAGGTGGAAGGCAGGAGCGCTGATGTTTGCGCTGGGCGTGTTCACGCGGCGCACGCAGGTGGCGGCGATGGTGCCGGCCTTCTTGGACTACCGGGACCAGAAGGGCTGGAGGCCGGCGGCGCGCGCCCTGGTGGTGCAGGTGGGGCTGGTGGCGGCCTTGATGGCCGGGGGAGTGCTGGTCACCAGGGGTGGCATGTTTCACCAGCTCTTCCTGCATACCGCCAGCTCGCTGGGCAAGGCCTGGTCGTGGCAGCAGTTGTGGTCGCTGCTGTGGGTGCCGGGGAATCCTTCGCCGATGAAGCTATGGCCGGTCTACTTCGTGATCACGGCCGTGGGTGCGATCTACTGCCTGGCGGCGCGCGGGCAGCGTCTCCTGTTTATCTATTTCGCGGCCGCCTGCGTGATCTTCCTCACGGGCGGGCGGATTGGCTCGGCGCACAACTATCTGATGGAGCCCACCGCGGTGGGGGCGATGATGTTCGGGGTGATGTGGGCCGACTTGTCGCGGCGGCCGGGCTGGACGCGGCCCGCGGTGATGGCGCTGGGGGGCGCGATCGTGCTGCAGATGCTGTGGACCGACCTGCACCTGCCGTACACCATCAGCCTGGCTCAGCCTCGGGTGGACCCGCGGGCCAGCCAATACGTGATAGACCGCATCGAGGAGGCGCACGGACCGGCGCTGTGCGAGGACGTAGGGCTGACCTTGCAGGCCGGCAAAGAGCCGCCGCTGATGCCGTTCGAGTTCGCGCAGATGGCGCGCCGGGGGGCGCTGGACCCGACGCCCGTGTTCCGGAAAGTGCGGGAGGGCGGCTATGCCCTGATCGTGCTGCGCTTCGATCCCTTCGATCCGCGCGAGATCGAGCTCCATCGGCCCGGGGAGGATTGGAAGGCGGGGCGCTGGCCGGACGGGATCATCGAGGGGGTGGTGGCGAGCTATCGGCTGGACCGGGAGGTGGGGCCGTATTTCGTGTTCGTGCCGAAGGGAGGATGGCGCGAGGGAACCGCCGATGCACGCGGATGAACGGTGATGGAAAACAGCAGACGGCCGGCGGGCATGCCTGCGGCATACACGCCCTACAGTTCGCGGCGGGCGCGGTCGCGCTCGGCGAGGCCGGCGAGGTAGTGGTTGAGGGCCTCTTCCCAGCGCCCCTGTGTGCGCAGTATGGCTTCCACCGCCTGGCGGGCGGCGCCGCGGCCGCCGGCGGCCGCGGTGACGAGATGCGCTTGCTGGAGGATCTCCGGCACGGCATCGGCGGGGGCGATGGCGAGGCCGGCGATGCGCATGGCCTCCCGGTCATTGAGGTCATCGCCCATGTAGGCCACGTGCTCCAGGGCTAGCTGCTTGTCGGCGGCGAAGGCACGGAGGGCGGCGGCCTTATCGCCCACGCGCTGGAGGATATCGCCGATGTGCAGATCCCGCCCGCGCCGCTGCACCACGGAGGAGGCGCGGCCGGTCATGAGCGCGATCTGAAGCCCGGCCTCGGCGGCCACCCGGAGGCCGAGGCCGTCCTTGACATCGAAGGTCTTCGCTTCCTCGCCGGAGTCAGTGTAGATGACCTGGCCCTGGGTGAGGACGCCATCCACGTCCAGGACGAGCGCCTTGATGCCGGCCAGGCGAGCGCGCAGGTCGTCGCTGATTCTCATCTCGGTGCCCCTTCCATGATCGCGCGGCGGGCGGCGTCAACGGCCAGCACCTGGGCCAAGAGGGCCGGCAGCTCGGCGAGGGGCAACTGCGTCTCGCGATCCGATCCGGCCTGCTCGGGATGAGGGTGGACCTCCAGGAAGAGGGCGTCAATGCCGGCGCCGGCGGCGGCCCGCGCGAGCGTCGGGATGAAGTGGCGCTGGCCGCCCGAGGCGCCGCCCGCGGCGCCCGGGAGCTGAACGCTGTGGGTGGCATCGAAGACGACCGGCCACCCTAGCGCGCGCATGGCCGCCAGGCCTCGCATATCCACGACCAGATTGTGGTAGCCGAAAGTGGTGCCGCGCTCGGCCAGCAGCACGCCGCCATTCCCGGAGGCGGTGGCCTTGGCAGCGATGGGGGCCATATCCTCGGGGGCCATGAACTGGCCCTTCTTGATCAGCAAGGGCTTGCCGGTGCGGGCGGCGGCCACCACCAGGTCGGTCTGGCGGCAGAGCAAGGCCGGGATCTGGAGCAGGTCGGCGACCTGGGCGACCGTCTCTGCTTGGTCGGGCTGGTGGATGTCGGTGTTTATGGGAAGGCCGGTCTCGGTCTTCACCGCCGCCAGGATCTTCAGTCCCTCCTCCAGGCCAGGTCCGCGGAAAGAGTCCAGGCTCATCCGGTTGGCCTTGTCGAAGGAGGCCTTGAAGATGATGGGGAGGTGAAACTCATCGGCGACTCTGGCCAGGGCGCGGGCGATGTGGAGGGCCATATCCCTATCATCCATCACGCAGGGGCCGGCGATGAGGGCGAGCGGATTGTCGCCGCCGATGGTGACGGAGGCGACGGAGACGGGCTTGGTTGCGGGGTAGCTGATCATGGCGACAACTCAGCTCTCTTCAGGGCAGGAGGCAAGCTCCTGCCCAACGGAAAGCACGTCGTCCGGCGAGGCCAGCGGCCTGGCGCCCTGGGCCAGCAGGTCCGCAGTGCCACGGCTGGGATGATCTTGCGGCCACTTCACGGCGAACACCTTCCGGCCCTCCTGGAGGGCGCACTTCGCCGTGTGCACGGCCCCACCCTCTGGCCTGGCCTCGATCACGATCACCGCCTGGGCGAGGCCGGCGATGATGCGGTCGCGGGCGAAGAGAGCTTGCGGCAGGAGCGGTGCGGTGGGCGAGAGTTCGGAGCAGAGCGCGCCGGCCTCGGCGACTTGCCCGGCGAGGCCGCCTTGGCCCTGGTTCAGAGCCGTGAGGAGGCCGCACCCGCAGACGCCTACAGTGAGGCCGTTCGCCTCCAGTGTGGCCTCGTGCGCGGCGGCGTCAATGCCCGCGGCCAGGCCGCTGATCACGACCAGGCCGGCCTCAACCAGCTTCGCGGCGGCGGCGCGCGCCCAAGCCAAACCCTCCTCGGAGGCTTGGCGGCTGCCGATGACCGCCATCCCTGGTGTACGGTTCAGATCTATGCGGCCGAACCACCAGAGCACAGGTGGAGCGGAACTGGTGGAGAGGAGACGGGAGGGGTAGTCAGGATCGGGCCAGATCAGCGGGCGAAGGCCCTGCTCGTCGAGAGCGAGGAGGTCGGCCTCCATCTCTTCGA
This sequence comes from uncultured Armatimonadota bacterium, assembly GCA_963716175.1. GTDB lineage: Bacteria > Armatimonadota > Hebobacteria > Hebobacterales > Hebobacteraceae > MFD04408-11. The sequence goes on from OY970296.1 coordinate 1,558,352, forward strand.
GGTGGGACGGTACCTCGGCAAGCTGACTGGCGAGAGATTCCGGCAGGTCGGCGCGCGCCAGGATCTCGTCCGGCCCCGCCTCGAGAGCGGCGAGGGCGCTGCCGAACTCCTCCAGCAGCCGCCGGAAGCGGACCGGGCCCAATCCGCTGACCGCGCTCAGGGCCACCCAGGCGGCGCGCTCCATCAGGCGTCTCGCCGATAGCGCGTTTTGGTGAGGGCCGCGACCACGACTTCCCCGGCGCCGGCCTGCATCAGCACCCGCCACACCTCCTCCAGGGTGGCGCCGCTGTCGTAGACATCGTCGAGCAGAAGCAGCTTCTTGCCTGTGATGAAGTCAGCGCGACGGACCTGGAACGCGGCGCGCACGTTCTGGCGTTTGTCATCGAAGCGCGAGAGGTCTTTCTGGTGGGCCAGCTTGCGGGTGCAAGCGAGGAAATGGGGGAGGCAGCGGACGCGCATCTCCCTCGCCAGGGCGCGCGCCAAGTCGCATGTGGGAGGCACGCGCAGGCGCGCAGTGGTGGCCGGGACGTGGACGATGACCTCCACATGCTGGAATGTCGAGATGTCCGTGTGGCCTGTAGGGGCGTCATTCATGACACCCGCGCTCGGGCGCGATGACCTGCACCCCTACCTGTCAACGCGGCCGCCAGCGCCTGCGCCAGGGGCCGCGCCAACGCGCGCTCGCCGCCGTACTTGAACCGATCGAGCAGGTCGCCGACCGCGGTGCGTCCTTCGTCGCCTTCCCGCGAGTGGGGCAAGAGGGCGAGGCCCGCAGGCCAGGGGCCAGGCAGGGGGACGGGGCCCAAGACTGCCAGCCCGAGCGCGTCGGCCGGCGATACCTGCAGTGGACCGCGAAATAGAGGCCGCACCAATTCCTCCCGCTTGCCGCTACAACGGGCAGGAGGCAAGCTCCTGCCCAACGCAGAGGAAGAGTCCCCCCGGAGGACCAGGCCCCACAGAAACGGCGGGGTCCTTCGGCTTCGCTCAGGATGACAGCCGGTGCGGGCCCGCTGCCCTCAGCCTCTCCAGATCGGCCGGGGTGTCAACACCCGGCGAGGCGTGGGAGACGATCACGACGCGGAGGCGGTGGCCGTGCTCTAACACGCGGAGCTGCTCCAGGCGCTCGGCCTGCTCCAGGGGGGTGGGGGAGAGCTGGGCCAGAGAGAGGAGGAAATCGCGCCGGTAGACGTAGAGGCCGAGGTGGCGGTAGCGGACGGCGTCGGCATGGGGGTCGCGCACGAACGGGATGGGCAGGCGGGAGAAGTAGAGAGCGAAGCCCTGGCGGTCGAGCACGACCTTGACGACATTGGGATTGGCGAGGTCGGAGAGGTCCTCGATGGAGCAGCAGAGGGTGCCCATGGGGATGGAGGGATCCTCGGCCAGGGGGGCGATGGCGGCGTCAATGAAGGCGGGGTCAATCAGGGGCTCGTCGCCCTGCACGTTGACGATAAGGTCGGCGGCGAGGCCGGCGGCCACCTCCGCGACGCGGTCGGTGCCGCTGGGGTGATCGGCGCGGGTCATCGCCACTTCAGCGCCGAAGCCCCTCGCCGCAGTGGCGATGCGCTGGTCATCAGTGGCGATGATGACGCGGCTGGCCCGGGTGGCCCGGGAGGCGCGCTCCCAGACATGCTGGATGATCGGTTTTCCCCAGAGATCGGCCAGGGGCTTGCCGTGGAAGCGGGCGGAGCCGTAGCGAGCGGGGATGATGATGGCAACGGCCCTATCCGCAGATGACGCAGATTGCACAGACGGAGGTGGCACTGAAGTCACCGGGCGGCTGCGGAGTCTTGCGCTGCATTCTAGTGAGCGGGGCGGCCGCCGTCAAACGCGATCGGCCGGGCGAATGCGGGCTTGCTCCGGGTGGACGGGCCGTGTTATCATCGGGCGGCGGCGCGGCCGGCCGAGCCGCTGGGGACTATTTCCCAGATTCCCGCTCTAGTTCGGTTGACAAGGGGCGGGGTTTCTGGTACGTTTTACACTTGTCGTCTCTCGTCGCAGAGCCCCAAGGAAGCTGAGCGGCAGGCGCGAGAGGCGCGTTAGCGCGTTGCTGCGCGAAGGGCGGAAGATGCCGACCATCAGTCAGCTAGTGCGAAGGGGGCGGAAGAGGAAGAAGGCGGTGCCGACGCCGACTGTGCGCTGGGCGCTGGGCTGGCACTTCAACGCCGCCCAGCGGCGCTTCCGCCGGTCGCCGGGGCCGCTGAAGCGGGGGGTGTGCACCCAGGTCAAGACCACCACCCCGAGGAAGCCGAACTCGGCGCTGCGCAAAGTGGCCCGGGTGCGCCTGAGCAACCGGATCGAGGTGTGGGCCTACATCCCGGGGGAGGGGCACAACCTGCAGGAGCACTCGGTAGTGCTGGTGCGGGGAGGACGAGTGAAGGACTTGCCCGGGGTGCGCTACCACATCGTGCGGGGGGTGCTGGACACCGCGGGCGTGGAGCAGCGCAAGCAAGGGCGGTCGCGGTACGGGACGAAAGCGGAGAAGAAGTAGCGCGGGGGAGGGGCAGGTCGCGTGGCTAGGCCTGCTCCGCAGGCCGCCACCCCGGCCGCCGCAGGCGGCCTAGGGGGAGCTGCCCTACTGGAGCGAGAGAGCGATGCCGAGGAAGGGGCCGGTCACAAGACGGATACCGCCGCCGGACCTGGTGTACGGGAGCCGGCTGGTGACTAGGCTGATCAACCAGGTGATGCGCCGCGGCAAGAAGAGTGCGGCGGAGCGGGTGGTCTACGGCGCGCTGGCGGAGATGTACCGGCGCAGTAGCAAGGACCCGCTGGAGCTGTTCGAGCAGGCGCTGCGGAACGTGATGCCCACGCTGGAGGTGAGGCCTCGCAGGGTGGGCGGCGCCACCTACCAGGTGCCGATGGAGGTGCGGCCGACGCGGCGGCTGGCGCTGGGCTTGCGGTGGATGGTGACCAGCGCCCGGGCGCGACACGCCCGGAGCATGGGGGAGAAGCTGGCGGCAGAGCTGCTGGAGGCGGCCTCGGGACAAGGGGCTGCGGTAAAAAAGCGAGAGGATACCCACAGGATGGCGGAAGCCAACCGGGCCTTCGCTCATTATAGGTGGTAGCTCGGGAGCGTCCACCTGCGCTCGTCCCGGATCTTCTGGGGCGAGCTACGGTGGATGGGCAGGGAGCCGCAGGCCATCGACGGCCCGGGGTCGCCCTGCGCAGGTCGGGAGGGCGCCCGCGGGCGGGCAGCCGCAAAGTCTCTGCCGGCTTCTGAGCCGCTGCCGAGAACAAGTCGATGACCTATGGCGCGCGAGTTTTCGCTCGACAAGACGCGTAATATTGGCATTGCCGCGCACATCGATGCCGGCAAGACCACCACCACGGAACGCATCCTGTTCTACACCGGGCGCGTCCACCGCATGGGGGAGGTGGACGAGGGCGCGGCCACCATGGACTGGATGGCCCAGGAACAGGAGCGCGGGATCACCATCACCGCGGCCGCCACCACCTGTTTCTGGCGCGAGCATCGCATCAACATCATAGACACCCCGGGGCATGTGGACTTCACGGTGGAGGTGGAGCGGTCGCTGCGAGTGCTGGACGGGGTGGTTGCCCTCTTCTGCGGGGTAGCGGGGGTGCAACCTCAGTCGGAGACGGTGTGGCGGCAGGCCAATAAGTACGGCGTGCCGCGCATCGCGTATGTGAACAAGATGGACCGCACCGGGGCGGATTTCCACCGGGTGGTCCATGCCCTGCGGGAGAGGTTGGGGTGCCGGGCGGTGGCGGTGCAACTGCCCCTGGGGCAGGAGGCGGACTTCGCCGGGGTGGTGGACCTGATCCGGATGAAGGCGATCGTCTATCTGGACGAGCATGGGCGGGAGTTTCGCGAGGACCCCATCCCGGAGCCGATGCTGCCGCTGGCGCGCCGGTTCCGGGAGGCGATGGTGGAGGCGGCGGCGGAGACGGACGAAGAGTTGATGCAGAAATACGTGACCGGGGAGGAGCTGAGCGAGGAGGAGATCCGCGCGGGGCTGCGGCGGGGCACGATTCGCTATCGCATGGTGCCGGTGCTGTGCGGGGCCTCCTACCGGAACAAGGGGGTGCAGCCGGTGCTGGACGCGGTGGTGGACTACCTGCCCTCTCCTCTGGAAGTGCCCCCGGTGCAGGGGAAGAACCCGGCGACGGGCGAGATGGTGGCGCGGAGGGCGGACGACCAGGAGCCCCTGGCGGCGCTGGCGTTCAAGGTGCAGGTGGACCGGAACGTGGGGCAGTTGGTCTACCTGCGGGTTTACGCCGGGCGCATCGCGCGCGGGGCCACTGTCTATAACTCGACCAAGCAGGCGACCCAGCGGGTGGGCCGCCTGCTGCGCATGCACGCCAACCGGAGGGAGCACCTGCAGGAAGCGCTGGTCGGCGACATCGTGGCCGCGGTGGGCCTGGACAAGACGACCACCGGGGACACGCTGTGCGAGGAGGCGGCGCCGATCCTGCTGGAGACCATCCAGTTCCCGGACCCGGTGATCTCGGTGGCGATGGAGCCGGAGACGCGGCCGGAGGAGATCAAGCTGATGGAGGCGCTGGCGGCGCTGTCGGGGGAGGACCCCACCTTCCGGTTCAAGACTGATCCCGACAGCGGCCAGATCATCGTGTCTGGGATGGGGGAGCTGCACCTGGAGATCGTGACCGACCGGCTGCGGCGGGAGTTCCAGGTGCGGGCCCACGTGGGCCGGCCCCAGGTGGCCTATCGGGAGACGGTCCGCCGAGCGGCCACTGCGGAGGGCAGCTATATCCGCCAGACCGGCGGCCGGGGGCAGTTCGGCCGGGTGGTGCTGGAGGTGGGGCCGCGGGAGACGGGAGCGGGGGTGAGCTTCGAGGACGGGACCAAGGGTGGGGTGATCCCGCGTGAGTTCATGTCGGCGGTGGAGGACGGGGTGCGGGAGGCCTGCCTCAGCGGGGTGCTGGGGGGCTATCCCATGGTGGACATCGCGGTGCGGGTGGTAGGGGGAGCGGCGCACGAGGTGGATTCCTCGGACATGGCGTTCAAGCTGGCGGCCTCGGAGGCGCTGCGGGAGGCGGTGCGGCGGGCGCAGCCGGTGCTGCTGGAGCCGGTGATGCGGCTGGAGGTGGTGTGCGCGGAGGACCGGATGGGTGATGTGCTGAGCGACCTGAACGCGCGGCGGGCGCACGTCACCGGCATTGCGGCCTCCCCTGGCGGCACGGAGACCATTGCTGCGCTGGTGCCGCTGGCCACCACTTTTGGGTATGCCACCGCGCTGCGCAACCTGACCCAGGGCCGCGGCACTTACACCATGGAGCCCTCCCATTACGCGGAGGTGCCGGAGAGCATCGCCCGGAGCGTGATCCCGGGCGAGACTACCGTCAGGGTGGCCTGACAGGGAAACCCAACAGGGAGCAAGAGACGATGGGCAAGGCTAAGTTCCAGCGCACCAAGCCGCATGTGAATGTGGGCACCATCGGGCACGTGGACCACGGCAAGACCACGCTGACCTCGGCGATCACCTACACCTTGGCGAAGGTGGGGTTGGCGAAGCCCTTGGATTATGGGCAGATTGACTCGGCGCCGGAGGAGAAGGAGCGGGGGTTGACCATCCAGATTTTCCACGCCGAGTACGAGACGGAGAAGCGCCACTATGCGCACGTGGACTGCCCGGGGCATGCGGACTACATCAAGAACATGATCACCGGGGCGGCGCAGATGGATGGGGCGATATTGGTGGTGTCGGCGGCGGATGGGCCCATGCCCCAGACCCGGGAGCACATTCTTCTGGCGCGGCAGGTGAACGTGCCATCCATCGTGGTGTTTCTGAACAAGGTGGACATGCTGGACGACCCGGAGCTGTTGGAGCTGGTGGAGATCGAGGTGCGGGACTTGTTGAGCAAGTACGAGTTCCCGGGGGACGAGATCCCGGTGATCTCGGGGAGTGCCACCAAGGTATTGGAGTGCGGGTGTGGGCAGCGGGAGTGCCAGTGGTGCGGGGCGATTTGGAAGCTGATGGATGCGGTGGACAATTACATTCCCACCCCGGAGCGGCCCATAGACCAGCCCTTCCTGTTGGCGATCGAGGATGTGTTCACCATCACGGGGCGGGGGACGGTGGTGACGGGGAGAGTGGAGCGGGGGCTGGTGAAGGTGGGGGACGAGGTGGAGATGGTGGGGTTGCACCCGGAGTCCCGGCGGACGGTGGCGACGGGGGTGGAGATGTTCCGGAAGCTGTTGGACCAGGGGCAGGCGGGGGACAACATCGGGGTATTGCTGCGGGGGATAGACCGCAAGGAGGTGGAGCGAGGGATGGTGTTGGCGAAGCCCGGGTCCATCACCCCGCACACCAAGTTCGAGAGCCAGGTGTACGTGCTGAGTCAGGCGGAGGGGGGCCGGCACAAGGCGTTTTTCCCGGGATATCGGCCCCAGTTCTACTTTCGCACCACGGACGTGACCGGGGTGATCCAGCTGCCGGAGGGGCGGGAGATGGTGATGCCTGGGGACAACGTGATCATGACCGTGGAGCTGATCCAGCCCATCGCCATGGAGGAGGGGTTGCGGTTCGCCATCCGGGAGGGGGGCCGCACCGTGGGTGCGGGGGTGGTGGCGAAGGTGGTGCAGTAGGGCAGGCCTGCGGCCTGCCCGCTGCAGGAGGCAGCGAAGTGTCAATGGAGAGAGCCGTAGATGCGGAGAGCTGAGCGACGCGGTCCCGGGGAGCGGATTCGCATCCGCCTGAAGGCCTTTGACCACCGGGTGCTGGACCAATCGGCGATGCGGATCGTGGACACTGCGCGCCGCACCGGGGCGCGGATCGCGGGGCCCATCCCGCTGCCCACAGAGATCAACCGCTTCTGCGTCATCCGGTCTCCTTTCATTGACAAGGAGTCCATGGAGCATTTCGAGATGCGCACCCACAAGCGCCTGATTGACATACTGGAGCCGAGCCCCGAGACGATCAACGCGCTGATGCGGATCGATCTGCCGGGCGGGGTGGATATCGAGATCAAGCTGTAGGTGGGCTGCGGGGCAGGTCGCGGACCCTTCGGCTCCGCTCAGGGCAGGCCTGCCCGACCGGGAACTGCGGGCAGGAGACAGGGTCCTGCCCCACGAGTGAGATCGGGAGAGCAGAGGAACTGGGTTGAGGTCAGTGCAGAAGGCCCTGCTGGGCCGGAAAATGGGGATGACGCAGATCTTCGCCGAGGACGGCCAGGCGGTGGCCGTGACCGTGATCGCGGCTGGCCCCTGCCACGTGGTGCAGCGGAAGAGCGCGGGCAAGGAAGGCTACGACGCGCTGCAGCTGGGCTACGAGGAGGTGCCGGCGAAGCGCTTGAACCAGCCGCGGGCGGGGCATTTCCGCCGGGCCGGGGAGAAGGCGAAGGTGGAGATCCCGACCTGCCGCCACCTGGTGGAGGTGCGTTTCGCGGACTGCGAGGCCTACCCGGTGGGGGCGAAGATCGGGGCGGAGATCTTCGAGGTGGGGGAGACGGTGGACGTGACCGCCACCTCCAAGGGCAAGGGCTTCGCGGGGGTGCACAAGCGGCACCACTTCAGCGGCGGGCCCGGCAGCCATGGCTCGATGTCACATCGGCGCCCCGGCTCTGGTGGGGCCACCGACGCGGCGAGGGTGTTCAAGGGGACCAAGAAGCCAGGGCACATGGGTAACGTGCGCACCACCGTGAAGGGGGTGCGGGTGCAACTGGTGGATGCGGAAAAGGGGCTGGTGGCGGTGGCGGGGTCGGTGCCCGGTCCCACGGGAGCGCTGGTGGTGGTGAGCCGGCGGGTGCCGGCCGGGAAGGCCGGCGGAGGGGCCAAGTGATGAAGCTTCCGGTCTATGACATCAGCGGGGCTCAGACCGGGGAGGTGGAGGTGGCGGCGGCCCTTTTCGGCGAGAGGCCGAAGCCAGCGCTGCTGCATCAGGTGGTGGTGGCGGAACTGGCGGCGCGGCGGCACGGCACGGCGCACACCAAACGGCGGGGCGAAGTGGCCGGCAGCGGCCGCAAGCTGTGGCGGCAGAAGGGCACGGGCCGGGCGCGCGTGGGGGATCGGCGGCCACCCCATCGGGTGGGCGGCGGCCGGGCGACCGGGCCCCGGATGCGGTCCTATCGCCAGCGCACGGCGAAGGCGCTGAAGGCGGAGGGTCTGCTGTCAGCGCTGGGGGCGCGGGCGGCGGCGGGCGAGATCCTGCTGCTGGCGCCGTTCGAGCTGGCGGAGGCGAAGACCAGAGAGCTGAATGGGATTCTGTCCGCGCTCGGCGGGGCGGCGGGGGCGCTGTTGCTGCTGGGCCAGCCGAGCGAGGTCATCGTGCGGTGCGGCCGGAACCTGCCGGGGCTGCAAGTGAGGGATGCGGCGCGGGTGAGCGCGTACGATCTGCTGGTGGCGCGAAGGGTGATCATCACTACCGATGCGCTGGCGCAACTGGAGGCGCGGGTGGCATGAGAGACCCCAGGCAGATCCTGATCCGGCCCATCCTGACGGAGAAGAGCGTGGCTCAGACCGGGCGGCGCAAGTACACCTTCGAGGTGGCGAAGGTCGCCACCAAGGTGGAGATCCGCCACGCGGTGGAGCGGCTGTTTTCCGGCACCCGGGTGGCGGCGGTCAACACCATCACTCTGCACGGCAAGGGAAGGCGGCTGGGGGGATACCGGCGGCGCGCGGCGCGCACCGAGGGCCGCACCTCCGCTTGGAAGAAGGCGATCGTGACCCTGAGCGAGGGCACCATCCCGGCATTCGAGGGCCTGTAGCGGTCGAGGTCCAGGAGTCCAAGGTGGCGATCAAAGGATACAAACCATTCACACCCAGCCGCCGGTTCATGACGCGGGCGGAGCGGGGCCAGCTGTCAGCGGCGGGGCCGGAGAAAGGGCTGCTGAAGCCGCTGCACCGCACCGGGGCGCGGGACAACACCGGCCAGGTGAGCCTGCGGTTCCGGGGCGGGGGCCACAAGCGGCGCTATCGGGTGATAGACTTCCGGCGAGAGAAGGACATGGTGCCGGCGCGGGTGGCGAGCCTGGAGTACGACCCGAACCGCTCGGCGCACATTGCGCTGCTGCACTATGCGGATGGGGAGAAGCGCTACATTCTGGCTCCGGCTGGGCTGGAGGTGGGTGACGTGGTGATGTCCGGGACCACCATGGGGGCCCAGGCGCGCAGCGGGGAGACGCTGGAGGTGCGGCCGGGGCACGCGCTGCCTCTGCAGGGGATCCCGGTGGGGACAGTGGTGCACAATATCGAGCTGCGGCCGGGGCGAGGGGGGCAGTTGTGCCGGAGCGCGGGGATCGGTGCGCAGTTGCTGGCGAAGGAGGGGAAGTTCGCCACCCTGCGCCTGCCCTCGGGCGAGATGAGGATGGTCTACATCGGGTGCCGGGCGACGGTGGGCCAGGTGGGGAATGCGGATCACAGCAACATCAAGCTGGGGAAGGCGGGGCGCAAGCGGTGGATGGGCAAGAAGCCGCATGTGCGGGGGGTGGTGATGAGCCCGCGGGATCATCCCCATGGGGGCGGAGAGGGCAAGAGCCCGATAGGCCGCAAGAGCCCGGTGAGCCCGACGGGGAAGCCGACTCTGGGCCGGAAGACGCGGGGTCGGAAAGCGAGCGATAGGATGATCGTGCGCCGGCGGGGCGCGAAGTGAGGTAGCGGATGGCGAGATCGCTGAAGAAGGGTCCCTACGTCCACCCGAAGCTGATGAAGAAGATCGAGCGGATGAACGCGTCGGGGGAGAAGCGGATCATCAAGTGCTGGGCGCGAGCCTCTACCATCGTGCCGGACATGATCGGCCACACCATCGCGGTGCACGATGGCCGCAGGCACGTGCCCACCTTCATCACCGAGAACATGGTGGGGCACAAGCTGGGCGAGTTCGCGCCCACCCGCCATTTCCGGGGCCACGGCCGTCACACCGAGCGCTCCACCGCGCTCGAGATGATGGGGGTGGGAGCAAGCGGCGGCTGAGGGAGAGCGATGGAAGCGAAGGCGGTGGCTCGTTATGTGAGGATGTCGTCGCGCAAAGCGCGGCGGACGCTGGAGCTGATCCGGGGCCTGCCGGTGAAAGAGGCGCGGTCGCTGCTGGGGGCGCTGCCTCACCGGTCGGCGCGGGTGGTGCGGCGGGTGATGGACTCGGCCGCGGCCAATGCGGAGAACAACCACGCGATGGCGGCGGACGAGCTGTGGGTGGTGCGGGCCTTTGCGGACGAGGGCCCCACCATGAAGCGGCTTCGCTTCGCCTCTGGGGGACGCATGGGGATCATCCGGAAGCGGATGACGCACATCAGCGTCGTGCTGAGCGACGAAGAGCGGTGAGGTCAGGAGACTGAAATGGGACAGAAAGTGAACCCGATCGGGTTTCGGCTGGGCGTGATCCGGGACTGGGACAGCCGCTGGTATGCGGGCAAGGCCACCTACCGGGAGTGGGTGCTGGAGGACGCCAAGGTGCGGACGCTGCTGCGGGCGCGGTTCGCCCCGGACGGCGGAGGGGGTGGAGGAGGCGGAGGCCGCGGCCGCAACCGGGACGCCGGGATCAGCCGGGTGGAGATCGAGCGGGCGCCCAATATGCTGAAGCTGACGCTGCACACCGCGAAGCCGGGGATCATCATCGGCCGCGGGGGGCGGGGGGTGGAGGATATTCGGGCTGAGATCGAGCGGCTGGTGAACCGGAAGGTGCACATCAACGTGCAGGAGATCCGGCAGCCGGAGCTGGACGCGCAGCTGGTGGCGGAGAACGTCTCGGGCCAGATCGAGCGGAGGGTGGCGTTCAAGCGAGCGGTGCGGCAGGCGCTGCAGCGGACCATGAAGGCGGGGGCGCAGGGGATTCGCGTGATGTGCGCAGGGCGGCTGGGGGGCGCGGAGATGTCTCGCCGCTATGGCGACCGGGAGGGCAAGATCCCGCTGCACACGCTGCGGGCGGACATTGACTATGGGTTCACGGAGGCGCGCACCCCCTCCGGCCATATCGGGATCAAGGTGTGGGTGTACCGGGGCGATGTGCTGCCGGCGGCGAAGCCGGCAGAGGCCAGGCCGGGGCGGCCGGCAGTGGCGGCGGAGAAGCCGCGGAAGGGCTGGCGGCGGGTGGGACCGGCGCGCAGGACGGAGGCGCCAGAGGCCGCGCCGACGGGAGCCGAGGCCGCGGTCGAGGGGGAGCCGGTAACCCTGGCGGCGGAGCCCGCGGAGGTGGCGGGGGCCGAGCCAGTGGCGCCAGCGCCAGCAGCGGAGGAGCAGCAGAGCGATGCTAATGCCGTCGAAGGTGAAGTTCCGGAAGCAGCAGAGGGGCCGTCGCAGGGGTAAGGCGAGCCGGGGCAACGCGATCGTCTCCGGCGAGTACGGCCTGCTGGCCCTGGGCAACTGCTGGCTGAGCAGCCGGCAGATCGAGGCCGCGCGGGTGGCGATGACCCGGTACATCAAGCGCGCCGGGAAGGTGTGGGTGCGGGTGTTTCCGGACAAGCCGGTGACGGCGAAGCCGGCGGAGACTCGGATGGGCAGCGGCAAGGGGTCGCCGGAGTTCTGGGTGGCGGTGGTGAAGGCGGGGCGGATTCTGTTCGAGATGGGGGGCGTGCCCCCGGAGGTGGCAAAGGAGGCGCTGCGCAAGGCGGCGCACAAGCTGCCGATTCGCACGCGGGTGGTGATGAGGGCGGAGGCCGGAGGTGAGAGCGGTGAAGCCGGCGGCGCTTAGGCAGATGACGACACAAGAGCTGCAGGAGCAACTGGAGAGGGACCGCCAGGAGCAGTTCAATCTGCGGTTTCGGGCGAGCACGCAGCCGCTGGAGAACCCGCGGCGACTGCGGCAGGTGCGGAAGAACATCGCCCGGATTCTGACGCTGCTGCAAGAGCGAGAGGCCCATGGCTGAGAGAGGAAGAGGAAGGGCGCGCGGCGAGCGAGGCGGGCGCAAGATCCGGGAGGGGGTGGTCACCAGCGACACCATGGACAAGACGGTGGTGGTGGGGGTGGAGCGGCTGGTCAGGCATCCGAAGTACAAGCGCGTGATCCGGCGGACGGCTCGCCACAAGGCGCACGACGAGCGCAACGAGTGCGGGGTGGGTGACCGGGTGCGTATCCAGGAGACCCGGCCTCTGAGCAAGACCAAGCGCTGGGTGGTGACGGCGGTGTTGAAGAAGGCGAAGTAGCCAGGGATCGGCCGTGGGTGAAGACTGCGATGAGCCCGGAAGCAAAGGAGACAGGAAGGGTGCGCAACGTGGCGCTGATCGGCCATGGTCAGGCGGGCAAGACCTCGCTGGCGGAGGCGATGCTGTTCGCCGCCGGCGTGGTGGAGCGGCTGGGCACGGTGGACGCCGGGACCACGGTATCGGACAGCGACCCGGAGGAGATCTCGCGCAAGATCTCGATCTCGCTGGCCTTCCTGCCGCACGAGTGGGAGGGGCACAAGATCAACCTCCTGGATACCCCCGGGTATGCCGATTTCGGGGGCGAGGTGGTGGCCGGGCTGCGAGCGGCGGACGGTGCGGTGGTGGTGGTGGAGGCGCTGGCTGGGGTGCAGGTGCAGACGGAGCGGTACGCGCGGATGGCGGCGGAGCGGGGGGTGCCGCGGCTGGTGGTGATCAGCAAACTGGACAAGGAGCACACCGACTTCAGGCGCACCCTGGCGCAAGTGAGGGAGCGGCTGAACTGCAACGCGGTGGCCGTGACCTTGCCGATCGGCAATCAGACCAGCCTGCGAGGGGTGGTTGACCTGGTGAAGGGGGTGGCCTACATCAGCGACGGGGGCAAGGAATCGCAGGCCCCGATCCCAGAGGAGATGGCGGGCGAGGTGGCCGAGTATCGGGAGCGGCTGATCGAGGCGGCGGCGGAAGCCGACGACAGGCTGATGGAGAAGTATCTGGAGGAGGAGGCGCTGTCTCCCGCGGAGATCGTGCACGGCCTGCGGGCGGCGACGCTGGCGGGGAAGGTGGTGCCGACGCTGGCGGCGGCGGCCACCCGGATGATCGGGGTGCGGTCGCTGTCGGAGGCAGTGGCAGCCAACCTGCCAGCGCCGGAGGAGACGGGCCCGGTGGTGGGATCGAACCCGCGGAGCAGCGAGCAGGCGGAGCGACAGCCGTCGCCAGAGGCGCCGATGAGCGCGCTGGTGTTCAAGACCACGGCCGATCCCTATGCCGGGCGGCTGACTTATTTCCGGGTTTACTCGGGGACGCTGTACGGTGATGCCCAGGTCTACAACTCGGCGCAGGGAGAAAGGGAGCGGATTGGCCCGTTGCTCTCCCCGGCCGGGAGGAGACAGCAGGGCGTGCCGAGCGTGGCGGCCGGAAACATGGGGCTGGTGGCCAAGCTGCACGCCACGGTCACTGGCGACACCTTGTGCGACGAATCCAACCCCATCCTGCTGCCGGGGATCGAGCTGCCGACACCGGTGTTCTCGGTGGCGATCAGGGCCAAGTCGCGGGCGGACGAGGACAAGGTGGGGAGCGCGCTGACCCGGATCACGGAGGAGGATCCGACGGTCCGGTTCTCGATGAACGCGGAGACCAAGGAGACGATTCTGTCGGGGATGGGGGACCTGCAGCTGGAGATCGTGGTGGGCCGGCTGCAGCGGAAGTACGGGGTGGCGGTGGAGACGGGGGCGCCCAGGATCCCGTACCGCGAGACCGTCCGGGGCAAGTCGCGGGTCCAGGGCCGGCACAAGCGGCAGACCGGGGGCCGGGGGCAGTTCGGGGATGTGTGGGTGAGGTTCGAGCCGCTGCCGCGGGGGACCGGGTTTGAGTTCGTGGACGAAGTGAGGGGTGGGTCGGTGCCGCGCAACTTCATCCCGGCGGTGGAGAAGGGGATACGGGAGGCGCTGGACCACGGGCCGCTGGCCGGCTATCCGCTGACCGATCTGCGGGCGATCCTGGATGACGGCTCCTCCCATTCCGTGGACTCCTCCGATATGGCGTTCAAGACGGCGGGCCAGATCGCGCTCCAGAAGGGCACCGAGGAGGCGGGGCTGGTGCTGCTGGAGCCGATCATGGAGGTGGAGGTGGTGGTGCCTGGGGAGCAGATGGGGGATGTGATCGGAGCGCTGAACGGGAAGCGGGGCAGCATTCTGGGGATGGAGCCGCAGGGAGAGTACCAGGTGGTGCGGGCGCTGGTGCCGCTGGCGGAGATGGCGAGCTACGCCTCGGAGCTGCGCTCGATGACCGGGGGCCGGGGCAGCTACAGCATGCGCTTCTCCCACTACCAGGAGGTGCCGCCGCACCTGGCCCAGGCCGTGATCGAGGCGGCGAAGCGAGAGAAGCAGCAGAAGACCGGGGCCGCGGCCTAGGCAAGCGCTCGGCAGGCAAGGACATGATCCAGCTTCGGACGAGACTGAAAGTGGCGGACAACTCGGGGGCGCGGGTGGTGGAGTGCATCCGGGTGCTGGGCGGATCGAACCGCCTGTATGCCCGGGTGGGGGACACGATCGTGGTGGCGGTGAAGCAGGTGACTCCAGGGGGGCAGATCCAGAAGGGGGAGGTGGCGCGGGCGGTGGTGGTGCGGCAGACCCAGCCGTTGCGCCGGGCGGATGGGTCCATCATCCGGTTCGACGAAAACGCGGTGGTGCTGATCGGGGAGCAGCGGAATCCGCGGGGGACGCGGGTGTTCGGGCCCGTGGCGCGGGAGCTGAGGGAGCGGGAGTTCATGCGCATCGTCTCGCTGGCGCCGGAGGTGATCTGAATGAAGAGCAGACCGGGCGCGGCCGAGAGTGTGAAGCTGCAGATCAGGGCCGGGGACACGGTGTTCGTGCGCTCGGGACGAGACCGGGAGACGCGGCTGACGCCGGAGGAGCTGACGCGGTGGGAGGACCCAGAGCAGCGGAAGCGGGAGGCGAACCGCCGGTCGGGGCGGCGGGGGCGGGTGCTGCGGGTGCTGCCGGACAAGCAGCACGTGGTAGTGGAAGGGGTGAACATGGTGACCAAGCACAGCCGGCCGCGGGGGCGGGCGACGCGGGCCCAGCAACTGCAGGCGGGCCGGACCGAGCAGCCGGGGCCCATCGCCATCGCCAACGTGATGCTGGTGTGCCCTCGGTGCGACCGGCCCACGCGGGTGAAGCGAGGGACCTGGGAGGAGAAGCCGGTGCGGCTGTGCCGACGGTGCGGCGAGCCGGTGGACGCGATCAGATAGGGATGGGAGCATGACTGCGCGCAGGCGAGAGAAAGAGGAGAAAGCGGAAACCAGCGTGGAGGCGGCGCCGCCACGGCTGAAGGACCGCTACCGGCAGGAGATCGCGCCCGCCATGATGCGGCGCTTCGGCTACCGGCAGCTGATGGAGGTGCCGCGGCTGTCCAAGGTGGTGGTGAGCATGGGGGTGGGCGCGGCCACTCAGGACCCCAAGATCCTGGAGAACGCGATGCGGGATCTGGCGGCGATCACGGGCCAGCAGCCGGCGATCTCGCGGGCGAAGCGGTCCATCGCCCAGTTCCGGGTGAGGGAGAAGAATCCGATCGGGTGCAAGGTGACCCTGCGGGGCGACCGGATGTACGAGTTCGTGGACCGGCTGATCAGCGTGGCGCTGCCTCGGATCCGGGATTTCCGGGGGCTGCCGCCGGAGGCGGTGGACGGCCGGGGCAACTACAACCTGGGGCTGCGGGAGCAGAGCGTGTTCCCGGAGATAGACATTGATAAGGTGACCCGGGTGCAGGGCATGAATGTGACCATCGTCACCACCGCCCGGACGGACGAGGAGGCGCTGGCCCTGCTGCGAGAGTTCGGGCTGCCGCTGCGGGAGTCCTAATGATGTTCGCACAACGAAGTAATGTGCGAACATTGCCCTGTGCCTGTCTGGGCCGCTTCTTGAGCTTCGCCGTGTTACTTCATTCGGCGAAGCTCCTTAGAAGCTGTTTCATAACCTTCCCAGGGGAGGTTATGAAACAGCACTGCACGACGTCAGGCCGTGGCAGGCGCATTTCATGCGAGGGCGTGGTGCGGCCAGCCAACAGCTAGGTTATGAAATGCGCTCTAGTGGGAGTGCAGAGGAGAGGGAGTTGGCGAAGACATCTTCGATCGTGAGGTCGCGGCGGAAGCCGAAGTTCGCGGTGCGCCAGCACAACCGGTGCCAGTTGTGCGGGCGGCCCCGGGCCTACCTCCGGCGCTTTGGGATGTGCCGGATCTGCTTCCGGGAGAGGGCGCACCGGGGGCTGCTGCCCGGAGTGGTGAAGGCGAGCTGGTAGAGAGCTTGGTGGTGGGCTGTGTCAGAGCCCAACCAAGCGGTCTCAGCGCGCGCTGATCGGGTTCCGATACAGCCTAAGAGGAGAGCGATGGCGGTCACTGACCAAGTTGCGGATATGCTGACTCGGATGCGCAATGCCAACCTGGCGCGGCAGGACCACGTGCTGATCCCGGCCTCGAAGCTGAAGCTGGAGCTGGCGAAGGTGCTGAAGGCGCAGGGGTTCATCCAGAAGTACGATCTGGTGGACGACAAGCGGCAGGGGCAGATTCGCATCCACCTGCGCTACATGCCGAACCGGGAGCGGGTGATCACCGGGCTGCGGCGGATCAGCCGGCCTGGGGTGAGGGTGTACGTGGATGCGGCTCACATCCCGCGGGTGATGGGAGGGCTGGGGATCGCGGTGCTGTCCACCTCTCGCGGGGTGGTGACGGACCGGGAGGCGCGCCGCCGGAGGGTGGGCGGCGAAGTGCTGTGCTACGTCTGGTAGGGAGAGCGGCGATGTCGCGCGTGGGCAAGCTACCGATTCCTCTGCCCGCCGGGGTGACGGCGGAGCTAAGCGACCACCAGCTCAAGGTGCGGGGGCCGCAGGGCGAGCTGTCGCGCCGGCTGCCGGAGGCGATGTCCGTGACGGTGGAGGAGGGGGAAATCCGGGTCGGGCGGCCCTCGGAGAGCCGGGAGCACCGGGCCTTGCACGGGCTCACCCGGAGCCTGGTGGCGAACATGGTGCAAGGGGTGAGCGAGGGCTACGTGCGAGTGCTCGAGCTCTACGGGGTGGGTTTCCGCGTCCAGCCCCAAGGCCAGAAGCTGAACCTGCAACTGGGCTTCTCCCACCCGGTGGCATTCGACCTGCCAGACGGGATCAGCGCCCAGATGGAGACCTTCGTGCCGACCCTGGAGAACGGGTATCTGTCGGTGCGGCTGACCCTGCGCGGGATTGATAAGGAGCTGCTGGGCTTGACGGCGGCGCGGCTGCGAGACACCAAGAAGCCGGAGCCGTACAAGGGGAAAGGGTTCCGCTATCAGGGCGAGCGCATCCGGCGGAAGGCCGGCAAGGCGGCGCAGGCCGGCACCTGATGATGTTCGCAGATAGAGGCAACGGCGGCAGGTGTTTCACGCCCCAGCGCGGCGCGATCTGCCTGCATGTCGCCGCTGCTTCGTCCGGCGAAATGCAGCAGGCAGGAGAGGGAGCGAGCGCAAGGTGAGGACGGTAGAGCGAGTGAGAGGCCGCCAGCGGCGCCATCGGCGCGTGCGCAAGCGGGTGCACGGCAGCGGGGCCCGGCCCCGGCTGTGCGTATATCGCAGCCTGCGGTATCTGTACGCGCAGGTGATTGACGACGACGCGGGCCGGACGCTGGCGGAGGCGGATTCCCGGGAGCCAGGGATGGTGCCGGAGGGCAGCTCGCGCCGGGGCCTGGCGGGGGCGGCCGCGGTGGGAAAGGCGATCGCGGAGCGGGCGCGGGCGGCGGGGGTGACTCAGGTGGTGTTCGACCGGGGCGGGTATCTCTACCACGGTCGGGTGAAGGCGCTGGCGGAGGGGGCGCGGGAAGCTGGGCTGGAGTTCTGATGGTGCTCGCATACAGAAGTAAGGGCCGCAGGCACGCTGTGCCCGAACGTGGCGCAATCGGTCTGCAATTCGCGGTTACTGCGTTCGGCGAAATGCAGTAGGAGAGGCGATGCTGGCACAGAGATTTGGCAGAGTGGCGCAGAGCGGGGACGAAGCCGAGGAGCTGATCCAGGAGAAACTGGTGGCGCTCAACCGGGTGCAGAAGGTGCACAAGGGCGGGCGCACCCTGCGCTGGAGCGCGCTGGTGGTGGTGGGGGATAGGCGCGGCTCGGTGGGGGTGGGCCTGGGCAAGTCCGGGGAGGTGCCGGAGGCGGTGCGGAAGGCGACGGAAGTGGCGAAGAAAGGTATGTTGAAGGTGTCGCTGCTGGGCGGCACCATCCCCCATGCCGTGGAGTCGCGCTACGGGGCGGCGCGGGTGCTGCTGAAGCCGGCCTCTCCCGGGACGGGGGTGATTGCGGGCGGTGCGGTGCGGGCGGTGGTGGAGGCGGCCGGGATCAAGGATGTGCTCTCCAAGTCTCTGGGCTCGGATAACCCGATCAACATCGCGCGGGCGACCTTGAAAGGGCTGCAGAGCTTGCGCACGGTATGGGAGGTGGCGGCGCGGCGGGGCCGCAAACCGGAGGAGGTGGGAGAGCGCTATCATCTGCTGGGGCGCGAGTACGCGCCGCCGGGGGGCGGCGAAGAGCCGGTTCAGGAGGGCGAGGGATGAGCCGGCTTCGCATCACCCTGCGCCGGAGCACCATCGGCCGAAAGCAGGATCAGAAGGATACCGCGCGCATCCTGGGGTTGACGAAGCTGAACGGGGCGGTGATCCGGCCGGATAACCCGGCGATTCGGGGGATGGTCAACAAGCTGCGGCATCTGGTGACGGTGGAGGAGGTGGAGGGCGAGGAAGGTTGACGGGGAGCAAGAGCCGGCGGCGATGCGCTCGCCTTCGCTGAAGCTGCGGCAAGCGCATGGCCGCCCTACAGGGATATGGAGATAGGGATGCACGCTGGTGAGCTGCGCCCCGCGCCTGGGGCGAAGAAGAGAAAAAAGCGAGTGGGCCGAGGCATGGGCTCGGGGCACGGCAAGACCTCCACCCGCGGGATGAAAGGCCAGAAGGCCCGGGAGCAGGTGCGCCTCGGGTTCGAGGGGGGCCAGACTCCGCTCTATCGCCGGCTGCGCAAGCGCCGGGGGATGGGCAAGTCGGCCCGCAATCTAGGGGTGTTCGCCCGCGCCTACGCGGAGGTCAACATTGGCCGGCTGGAGGAGCGATTCGAGGCCGGGACGGTGGTGACGCCGGAGCTGCTGGTGGAGCAGCGGGTGGTGCGCAACCTGCGGGACGGGGTGCGAGTGCTGGGGGAGGGCGAGCTGACCAAGGCCCTGACAGTGCGGGCACACCATTTCAGCGGGGCGGCGCGCGCCAAGATTGAGGCTGCTGGGGGCAAGGCGGAGGTGATCTGAGGTGACCAGCACCGCCCTGGCGCCGGTGATCGGCGCCTTCAAGCTCCCCGACCTGCGCCGGCGCATCCTGTTCGTGTTCGGGATGTTCGCGGTGTACGTAATCGGCCTGCACATCCCGATCCCGGGTGTGAACAGAGAGGCGATGGGCCGTCTGGTGGAGGGCGGCCTGCTGGGGTTGATGGATGCGTTCACCGGGGGCGCGTTCCGCAAGTTTTCCATCCTGGCGATGGGGATCATGCCCTATATCAATGCTTCCATTATCTTCCAGCTCCTGGGCATCGCCATCCCCCGGGTGGCGGAGCTGGCGAAGGAGGGGGAGAGCGGCCGCAAGAAGATCTCGCAGTGGACGCGTTGGCTCACTATCATCTTGGGCATTTTGCAGGCGGCGATGACGTGCATGATGCTGCGCCAGTACACCCCGCCCATCCTAAGCGCGAGCGGCGTCGCTCTGATCCCGATCATCATCACGCTGACCGGCGGGACCTGCTTCCTGATGTGGATGGGGGAGCAGATCACGGACAAGGGGATCGGCAACGGGGTCTCGCTGATCATCTTCGCCGGCATCGTGGCGCGCATGCCGGTGGATGTGGGCCGCACCTACCAGCTCTGGCGCACCGGCAACCTGATGTGGACCAATGTGCTGTTCCTATTGGTGATCTGGCTGGCCACCATCGCGGGGATCATCTACATCACCAAGGGACAGCGGCGGATCACCATCCAGTCGGCGAAGCGGGTGGTGGGGACGCGCATCTACAGCGGGGGGAGCAGCTTCCTGCCCATCCCGGTGAACGCGGCGGGAGTGATCCCGATCATCTTCGCCATCGCGGTGGTGCTGCTGCCGGCGCAGATCGCCCAGTTCCTGTCCGGCGCGAAGGGAATAGGTCCGTACATGGGGAAGGTGGCGGACTTCTTCAGCCCGGGGCACAGCGCAGTGGCCTCCGCCTTCTACTTTCTGCTAGTCGTTTTCTTCACCTATTTCTACACTGCGGTGACCTTCAACGTGGCCGATGTTTCCGATAACCTGAGGAAATACGGGAGCTTCATCCCGGGGATCAGGCCGGGGAAGCCGACGGAGCGGCACCTGGATAAGGTGCTGAGCCGGGTGACGCTGGCGGGCGCGCTGTTTCTGGGCGTGATCGCCCTGCTCTCCTACTATGTTCCCACCATCACCGGGGTGAGCAGCTTCACGGTGGTGGGCGGGACCTCGCTGCTGATCCTGGTGGGAGTGGCGTTGGACACGCTGCAGCAGATCGAGGCGCATTTGGTGATGCGGCAATACGAAGGGTTCATCAAGTGATGCGCAGGGTCGAGCAGTGCGGAGCGCCGGCGGGCATAGGCATGCCCGCCCGACCAACGCCGACGGCAACGGCCGGCGGCTATGCCTTCGGCATGGCCGCCCTACAGATGCGGCAATACGAAGGGTTCATCAAGTGATGCGGATCGTGCTGCTAGGGCCTCCGGGCTCGGGGAAAGGGACGCAGGCGAGCGCGCTGGAGCGGAAGTGGGGGGTGGCGCATATCTCCTCCGGCGACTTGCTGCGGGGGCACGTGAAGGCCGGCAGCGAGCTCGGCCGCCGGGCCCAGCCGTTCATGGACCGGGGCGACCTGGTGCCGGATGAGCTGATCCTCGACATGATGGAGCAGCGCCTGTCGGAGCCGGACGCGGAGCGCGGGTTCGCGCTGGACGGCTTCCCGCGCACGGTGGCGCAGGCGGAGGCGCTGGAGCGGCGGCTGGCGGGGAGGGGGCAGAGCCTGGAGGCGGTGATCTTCCTGCGGGTGCCGGAGGAGGAGTTGCTGCGGCGGCTGGGGGGGCGGCGCGTGTGCCCTCAGTGCCATGCCATCTATCAACTGGAGACCATGCCGCCGAAGGTGGAGGGGGTGTGCAACCGCTGTGGCGCGGCGCTGGTGCAGCGACAGGACGAACAGGTGGAGGTGGTGCGGAACCGGCTGCGCGTGTACGCGGACCAGACCGAGCCGCTGCTGGCCTACTATCGGGGGCAGGGGCTGCTGCACGAGATTGATGGCACCATCGGGGTGGAGAATGTGATGGGCGAGATCGCGCGCCTGGTGGGTCGCCTGGAGGACCAGGCTCCCGCCGCGTCGAGGGAGAAGCGGCGGTGAGGCGGATGCGGCCGGGGAGGAGATCGCACAGGGAGGAGATCCCGCTGAAGAGCGAGGAGGAGATCGCGCGGATGCGGCGGGCGGGGCAGATCGTGGCCCTCACCCTGGAGCGGCTGGCGGCGGCGGCAGCGCCGGGGGTGATGACCCGCGAGCTGGACCACATGGCGGAGGCGATCATCCGCAGCTTCGGCGGAGTGCCGACCTTCTACCAGTTCTATGGCTATCCGGCCCATATCTGCGTGTCGGTGGATGACGAGGTGGTGCACGGGATCCCGGGGGACCGGGTGCTGGAGAGCGGGCAGATCGTCTCTCTTGACGTAGGGGCGACGGTTGAGGGTATGATAGGAGATGGGGCGATCACCGTGGGGGTGGGTCCCATCTCGCCGCAGGCCGAGCGCTTGATCAGAGTGACCGAGGAGGCGCTGGCCAAGGGCATGGCAGCGGCGCGGCCGGGCAATCGGGTGGTGGACATCTCGGCGGCCGTCCAGCAGCATGTGGAAGCGCACGGGTACGCGGTGGTGCGGAAGCTGATCGGGCATGGAGTGGGCCGGGAGATGCACGAGCCACCGCAAGTGCCCAACTTCGTGGACCGGGAGCGGGAGGAGTCGCCGGAGCTGGCGGTGGGGATGACGCTGGCGATTGAGCCCATGGTGAACGAGGGGAGCTGGGAGGTGGTCCAGGAGAGAGACGGGTGGACCTACCGGACCAGGGATGGGTCGCTGTCGGCTCACTGGGAGCACACGGTGGTGGTGAGGGAAGATGGATGCGAGATCCTGACCGCGCGGGAGGTGCCGCCAGGCCGGGGGCAGAGGGCGCCGGGGCGGGTGGCAGCGCCGGTCCGAGGAGAGCTGGGATGAAGGTGCGACCATCAGTGAAGAAGATGTGTGACCGCTGCAAGATCGTGCGCCGGCATGGCCGGGTGCGGGTGATCTGTGAGAAGCCCAAGCACAAGCAGGTGCAGGGCTGAGGCGAGGGAGAGAGCAGAATGGCGCGGATTGCAGGAGTGGACTTGCCCCGGGACAAGCGGCTGGAGATCGCGCTGACCTACATCCTTGGGATCGGCCGTTCGCTGAGCAGTCATATCCTGAGCGAGACCGGGGTGAGCCCGGACACGCGGGTGCGGGATATGACGGAGGACGAGATCACCCGGCTGCGGGAGTTTATCGAGCGCAACCTGCGGGTGGAGGGCGACCTGCGGCGCGTGGTGCAGAGCAACATCCAGCGGCTGATAGACATTGGGTCGTACCGGGGGATGCGCCACCGCCGGGGCCTGCCGGTGCGGGGGCAGCGGACGCGCACCAATGCCCGGACCCGGAAGGGGCCGGGGGCGAAGGCGAAGCGGTCGGTGGGCGTGAGGAGGCGAAGGACACCATGATCAGCGCGAGGAGATGGCACTATGGGGCGTAAAACCGGCGCCAGGCCGAAACGGCGGGAGCGGCGGGTGGTGGCCCAAGGCCGGGCCTACATCCAGTCCACCTTCAACAACACCATCGTCACGGTGACGGATGCGGAGGGGGCGTGCTGTCCTGGGCCAGCTCCGGGTCGGTGGGGTTCAAGGGCACCAAGAAGGGGACTCCCTTCGCCGCCCGCCTGGCCGCGGAGACGGCGGCGCGCAAGGCGCTGGAGTACGGGATGCGGCGGGTGGATGTGTACGTGAAGGGCCCGGGGAGCGGACGGGAGACGGCGATCCGCTCGCTGCAGACCGCGGGCCTGGAGGTGAGCAGCATTCGGGATATCACGCCCATCCCGCACAACGGGTGCCGGCCGCCGCGGCGGCGGCGGATCTAGGAAGAGCGGAGAATGGCACGATACACGGGTCCATCCTGTCGGCTGTGTCGCCGCGCTGGGGTGCGGCTCTACCTGCTGGGGGAGCGCTGCTGGCTCCCCAAGTGTGAGATCGAGAAGCGGGCCTATGTGCCGGGAGATCACGCCCACGCCAGGGTGCGCCGGCGCGCCTCGGCCTATGGGCTGCAATTGGCGGAGAAGCAGAAGCTGCGGCGGATCTACGGGGTGCTGGAGCGGCAGTTCCGCCGCTATTTCCGGGAGGCGGAGCGGCGGCCCGGGATTACCGGGGAGATCTTGCTGCAGTTCCTGGAGCGGCGCCTGGACAACGTGGTCTACCGGTTGGGGTTTGCCGCCTCCCGGGCGCAGGCGCGGCAGCTGGTGGTGCACAAGCACTTCGTGGTGAACGATCGGTCGGTGAATATCCCCTCTTTCCAGGTGCGGCCGGGAGATGCGGTGGGGGTGCGGGAGCGGAGCCGCGGGCTGCCGCCCGTGGTGGCAGCGGTGGAGAAAGCGGGGGGGAGGCGGCTTCCGAGCTGGCTGCAGATCGAGGGAGACGCCATGCGGGGCCGGGTGCTGGCGCTGCCCGCGCGCGCCGATATTGACACCCAGGTGCAGGAGGAGTTGATCGTCGAGTTTTACTCGCGGTAGACTGGCGGGGGACGCCGCAAGCGCGGTGAAGGCGGCGGCGGCACTCACGTCGTTATAGGCGCTGCGATTTTCTTTGTGATGGCGGGGACGGAGGAGACGCGGATGATCATAGATACCCTGACACCCCGGATCGAGCGGCTGGATGATGGCAAGGACCCGCGGTTCGGGTCGTTTCTGGTGGAGCCGCTGGAGCGGGGGTATGGCACCACCCTGGGGAACGCGCTGCGGCGGGTGCTGCTATCTTCCATCCCGGGGGCGGCGATCACGTTCGTCACCATCGAGGGGGTGCTGCACGAGTTCTCGACCATCCCGGGGGTGGTGGAGGACACCACCGAGATCCTGCTCAACCTGAAGGAGCTGGCGATCAGGGTGCTGGAGGCCCCGGAGGGGGAGAGCTCTCGCAGGCCCCCAGCGAGGGGGCGCGGATCCTGCGCATCGAGCGGGTGGGGCCTGGGGAGGTGCTGGGTGCGGACGTGGAGGCGCCCAGCGATGTGGAGATCGTGAACAAGGACCTGCACATCGCCACCCTGGACAGCGGGGAGGCCTCGCTCTCGGTGCAGATGGAGGTGGAGCGGGGCCGGGGGTACGTGTCGGCGGAGGAGCACGACACCACCCGGCGGCCGATTGGGGCGATCCCGCTGGACTCCATCTTCACCCCGGTGCGGAGGGTGGGCTTTCGGGTGGAGCCGACCCGGGTCGGCCATATGACCGACTTCGATCGTCTGGTGCTGGAGGTCACGACCAATGGGACGATTGACCCGGCGGACGCGATCAGCGATGCGGCGAAGATCCTGGACCGCTACCTGATCCTGTTCTTCGACTTCCAGCAGCAGGAAGAGGAGCTGGCCGGGGCGCCGGAGGTGGAGTCCGCGCTGGCCCGGCAGCTTCAGACCAGGGTGGAGGATCTGGATTTCTCGGTGCGCACCTCCAACTGCCTGCGGCGGGAGGGGATCACCACGGTGGGGGAGCTGGTGCACCGGACGGAGGCGGACCTGATGGCGATCCGCAACTTCGGCCGCAAGTCGCTGCAAGAGGTGAAGGATAAGCTGGCCACCATGGATCTGAAGCTGACCAGCGGCGGCGAGGTGGCGGTGGGTGAGGACGAGGAAGAGGAAGGGGAGACTGAGGAGTAGGAGGGGCGTGCTGCGGTGAGACATCGTATCGCCGGGCGGCGACTGGGCCTGCCCACTGACCAAAGGATGGCGCTGCTGCGCAATCTGGTGACCTCTCTGCTCTGGCACGGCAGCGTGGTGACCACGGAGACGCGGGCGAAAGAGGCGCGCAGCATCGCGGAGAAGCTGATCTCGCTGGCCAAGCAGGACAACCTGCACCGGCGGCGGCAGGCGCGGCGCCTGCTGATGCCGCGCACGGGGCTGATCCGGATGAAGGAGGGATCGCACCGGGAGGCGCCGGCCGGCGGGGAGGCGGAGAAGATCGGCCTGGCCGGACGCAGCCCCAGCTCCGTGGAGAACTCGGTGCGCCATTTGTTCGAGCACGTGGCGCCCCAGTATCAGGACCGGCCGGGGGGCTTTTCCCGGATGGTGCGGATCGGGTACCGGCGGGGGACGGGGTGTCGCGGGTGAAGCTGCAACTGGTTGACTATCGGCCCCCGGAATAGCCGGTCGGCGGGCGATGCGCAATATCAAGCTGACGCTGGAGTACGACGGCACCGATTTCCACGGGTTCCAACGCCAGCGGCGGCTGCGCACGGTGCAGGGGGTGCTGGAGGACAGCTTCTCCCGGGTGTTGGGGGAGCGGATCAGGGTGATCGGGGCGGGGCGGACGGACGCGGGGGTGCACGCCCTGGGGCAGGTGGTGAATTTCCGGACTAGCCGCCCGGTGCCGATGGCGCGGATGGCGCAGGCGCTGAACGGCGGGCTGCCGGAGGATGTCAAGGTCCAGGGCTGTGAGGAGGTGGAGGAGGGCTTCCACGCGCGCCGCGATGCGCGCAGCCGGGTCTACCAGTACTCGGTAGTGGAGCGGGCGATGCCGTCGCCGGTGCTGGGGCGGTATGCGCTGATCGTGCGGGAGAAGCTTGCGCTGGAGCGGATGGCGGCAGGGGCGCGGTTGCTGTTGGGCAGGCACGATTTCCGGGCCTTTCGGGCCAGCGGGTCGGAGACCAGGACGACGGAGCGGAACTTGCTCCGGTTGGAGTGCCGGCGGGCAGGGGAGCGAACCTGGATCACGGCGGAAGCGGATAGCTTCCTCTACCAGATGGTGCGGAACATAGTGAGTGGGCTGCTGGCGGTGGGGCGGGGCGAACTGGCGCCAGAGGCGCTGAGGGCGGCGTTGGAGACGGGTGAGCGGCCAGCGGCGGCCCGGAAACCGGCGCCGGCTTGCGGGCTTTGCCTGTTGGAGGTATTATACTAGTTCCGCACTGCCGGCTGGGGCGAATGAGCCGAGGATAGCATGAGGGTCAATCACAGGAAAACCTATTCCGCGAAGCCGGGCGAGGTGGCGAGCCGCTGGCTGCTGGTTGATGCGCAGGGGCAGGTGTTGGGCCGGCTGGCGGCGGATGTGGCGGCTCTGCTGCGGGGCAAGCACAAGGCGAGCTTCACCCGGCACGTAGATACCGGCGACCACGTGGTGGTGATCAACGCGGCCGGGCTGGTGCTGACCGGGAATAAGGCGCAGCGGACCATGCGCTATCGGCACTCGGGCTACCCGGGTGGGCTGAAAGTCGAGCCCTATGGCGAGCTGTTGAAGAGGAACCCGGAGCGGGCCTTCCGGGCCGCGGTGAGGGGGATGCTGCCGCACAGCTCGCTGGGCAGGGCCCTGCTGCGCAAGCTGCAGGTGTACGGAGGCGGGGAGCATCCCCACCAGGCGCAGGCGCCGGTGCCCTATCAGGCGCCGCACGCGCCGGCCGGCGGCGCAGCCGGAGCCGTCAGGATAGGAGGTAAAGGGATCTCGTGGCTCAGGAATTCTATGGTACCGGGCATCGCAAGAACGCCACCGCGAAAGTCTGGGTTGCGCCGGGCGAGGAGCAGTTCACGGTCAACGGAGCTTCGCTCCTGGAGTATGTGAGGCGGCCCACGCTGGCGGTGATGGTGCGGGAGCCGCTGGAGCTGGTGCGGGCGCTGGGCACTTTCAGCGTGCGCGCCACCTGCCTGGGGGGCGGGATCACGGGCCAGGCCGGGGCGCTGCGGCACGGTCTGGCGAGGGCGCTGGTGGCGATGGACGCGGAGCTGCGCAAGACGATGCGCGGTGCCGGGCTGCTCACCCGCGATCCGCGGGTGAAGGAGCGGAAGAAGTACGGCCGCAAGCGGGCGCGGCGGGGATTCCAGTTCAAGAAGCGGTGAGGCGTCATTGGGCGAGGGTGGCGTGAGGAAGATTCGGCTGCAATTGGGGCTCATCGGGTCGGCGCTGGCGATCTCGGTCGCGGCGCTGGCGATGCTGGCCGGCGCGGCCTGGGGGCAGCCGCAGGGAAGCGCGCTGGCGGCCGCTGCGACAGTAGCGGGCTGGGGCGGGGCCTACGAGGTATACCAGGTGCAAGCGGGCGACACGGTGGAGAACGTGGCGGCCCGCTTCGGCATTGCCCCGGAGCTAGTACGTAACCTGAACGTCCTGGGCCAGGGGACGGCGCTGGCGCCCGGCCAGGACCTGGCGATCCCGCTCCCGGGCTCCGCCAAAGATACCGCGGGCGGGGCAAACGCGGGAGTGGCGGCGGTGGGGCGGATGGTGCCGCCGCGCTACGCCGCCGTGAAGCAGGTGGGCCGGATCACCAGTGAGCCGGATGCGGGCCGGCTGCTCTACGAGCCGGTGCTCGGGACGCGGCTGGTGGTGAAGGTGGACCGGGGGTCGCACTGGGGAGTGGTGATGGTGGACGGGTCCATCGGCTGGATGGACAAGGCCTGCCTGGAAATGTCGGATCAGACCCTCCCGCCGGAGCAGTTGGAGGCGCTGCTGCGCGGGGCCAGGCCGGATATCGTGCTGGAGGCCTCTCGCTATCTGGGCACGCCCTATCGCTACGGGGCCTCGCTGCCGGAGGCGGTGGACTGCTCGGCTTTGGCGCAGGCGGCGTGCGCGGCGCGGGGCTTCTCTCTGCCTCGCACCGCGGCGGCGCAGTTCGAGGTGGGCAGGCCGGTGAACCTCAACGAGCTGGCGCCGGGCGACCGGCTCTACTTCGTCAGCAAGTCGGGGCGGATCAGCCACACCGGGATCTACAAAGGGGATGGGGAGTTCATCCATGCCTCGGCCCGCCGGGGCTGCGTGGCGGTTGATTCGTTGAGTGAGCCGTTCTACTGGAGCCGCTTCATCGGCGCGCGAAGGTTCTGAGCGCCCGGCAGCAAGCCGGGCAGGTACCTGCAAGCTCGCCTCGGCGGGCTTGCTCGTTTTGGGGGGCATGGTCGCGGCAGGGAGGTCGCGGTTGCGGGGGTGGGGCCGGCGGTTGTCCGCCGGCGGGCGGTTGGTGTAGAATGTGGCCGCGCAGAGGACTACAGACATGGTGAACGTGGCGATTCTCGGGGCCACGGGATACGGGGGCATCGAGCTGATTCGATTGCTCCAGGCCCACCCGCAGGTGAGGTTGGCGTACCTTCACTCTGAGAGCTACGCCGGCCAGCGGGTATGCGACGTCTATCCGCAACTGGCGGGTGTCGAGACCAGGCTGCGCGACCTCGACGCGGTAGCGGTGGCCGCCGAGTGCAAGTTCGCGCTGCTGGCAGTGCCGGCCGGGAAGTCCATGCAGGTGGCGCCGAAGCTGCTGGAGGCGGGGGTGCGGGTGGTTGACGTCAGCCCCGACTTCCGGCTGAAGGACCCAGCGCTCTATCCGACATGGTACAAGCTGGATCACACCCATCCGGAGCTGCTGAAGGAGGCCGTATTCGGCATTCCGGAGTGGTACCGGGAGGCGATGTCAGGGGCGCGGCTGGTGGCAGCGCCCGGGTGCTACAGCACGGCCGCGATCCTGGCGCTGGCACCACTGGCGGCGGAGAAGCTGATTGACAGCAGTGATATCGTGGCCGACGGCAAGACCGGGATCTCGGGCGCGGGACGGACATCGCTCAAGCTGCAGTACCATTTCCCGGAGGCGAGCGAGGACGTATCCCCCTATTCGGTCGGCGGCCACCGGCATCTGCCGGAGATGGTGCAGGTGCTGGAGGCGATCGGCGGGTCCGGGGCCGCGGTGACGTTCACTCCCCACCTGGTGCCGATGAGCCGGGGCATCCTGATGACGTGCTATGTGAGACCGAAGGCCGGTGTGGGAACGGCAGAGCTGCGGGAGGCAATGCTGCGCCGGTATCGGGATGAACCGTTCGTGCACGTGCTGCCGGAGGGAGTGTGGCCCCATACCAAGTGGGCGGCAGGGACTAACCAGTGCTTCCTGGCGCTAGCAATGGACCGTGGTTCCGGCCGGGCGATAGTGGTATCCGCGATTGACAATCTGGGCAAAGGCATGTCAGGGCAGATGGTGCAGTGCCTGAATGTGATGCTGGGGGTTGGTGAGACGACGGCGTTGGGCACGCCCGCGACGTACCCATAGAAGAAGACGGCAACGGCGCAACCACAGATGAACGCAGATGGACACAGATGAAGACGGATAAGGCGATGACGAAGCTGCCAGCCGGGTTGCGCCTGGTTTCCGGGGGAGTGACAGCGCCCTGCGGATTCGAGGCCGCGGGTGTGCGCTGCGGCCTGAAAGCGCGGGGTCGGGACCTGGCGCTGATCTACAGCGTGGCCCCGGCCGCGGGGGCGGGGATGTTCACCACCAACCGGGTGCAGGCGGCGCCAGTAGTCGTGAGCAAAGATCGGCTGGGCCGGGGGCCGCTGCACGGGATCATCATCAACAGCGGGAACGCCAATGCCTGCACCGGGGCCCGCGGCTACCGGGATGCGGTGCGAATGGCGGAGGACACGGCGAGGGCGCTGGGGGTGCCGCCGCGCTCGATCCTGGTGTGCTCGACGGGCGTCATTGGCCGTGCGCTGCCGATGGACAAGATAGCGGCGGGCATCGGCAAGGCGGTGGATGCGTTGCGCCCGGACGGCGGGGAGGAGGCGGCGGCCGCGATCCTGACCACGGACACCAGGCCCAAGTCCGTAGCGGTCGAGTTCGAGCTGGCGGGACGGCCAGTGCGGGTGGGGGGAATGGCGAAGGGGTCGGGCATGATCGCCCCTCACCTGGCGACCATGCTGGCCTTCATCACGACAGATGCGGACGTGGGGCCCGATCTGCTGCACTCCTGCCTGGTCCCGGCGGTGGAGCGGTCTTTCAACCGGGTCACGGTGGATGGTGACACCAGCACCAATGATGCGGTGATGATAATGGCGAACCGGCAGGCGGAGGCAGGGCAGATCACCCGCCGCCGCGGCCTGAGCCAGCTCCAGGCCGCGCTGGACTGGGTGACGGCGCGCCTGGCGCGGGAGATCGTGCAAGATGGGGAGGGGGCGTCGAAAGTGATCGAGGTGCGAGTGCGCGGGGCGGAGACAGAGCGAGAGGCGGTGCGCATCGCCCGCAGCATCGCCAACTCGCCGCTGGTGAAGGCCGCGCTGGGCGGAGGCGACCCCAACTGGGGGCGGGTGCTGGCGGCGGCGGGGAGGGCGGGGGTGCGGTTTCGGCCGGACCTGGTGGATCTGCGGCTGGGGAAGGTGCGAGTGGTGCGGCGCGGCGCGGCGGCCAGGCATGACCAGGCGGCGGCCGCGGCGGCGGTGGCCGGGCCGGAGGTGCTGGTGCTGCTGGACCTGAACGGGGGAGAGCAGGAGGCGGTGGTGTGGACGTGCGATTTGACCGCGGGCTATGTGAAGATCAACGCGGCGTATCATACGTAGGGGTCTGGGATTTGGGATCTGAGATTTGAGATGGGAGAGGAACGGCGGTCAGCGCGGAGGCACAGAGGGCGCGGAGCGATGAAGAGAGGGAAGGGTCAACCGGATATAGAGGGGCTGGGGCAGAGAGCGGCGGTGCTGATCGAGGCGCTGCCGTATCTGCGGGCGTTCCGCGGGGAGACGGTGGTGATCAAGTATGGGGGCGCGGCGATGGTGGAAGCGGAGCTGCGCGGGCAGGTGCTGAAGGACATCGTGCTGCTGGAGCACGTGGGACTGCATCCGGTGGTGGTGCACGGCGGGGGGCCGGAGATCACCGAGATGATGCGGCGGTTGGGCAAGGAGCCCGAATTCGTGGAGGGGCTGCGGGTGAGTGATGAGGAGACGGTGGGGATCGCGCAGATGGTGCTGACGGGCAAGACCAACCCCGACCTGGTGGCCGCCATCGCGCAGCAGGGGGGCCGCGCCATCGGCTTGAGCGGCAAGGACGGCGGAATGGTGGTGGCGCGCAAGCTGGCCGGGCCGCAGGATCTGGGAATGGTGGGGGAGGTGGCGGAGGTGAGGCCAGAGCTGGTGAAGAGGTTGGTGGCGCAAGGCCTGATACCGGTGATCGCGCCGATTGCGGCCGGGGCGGGGGGCGAGACCTTCAATATCAACGCGGATCACTTCGCGGGGAAGTTTGCGGGCGCGCTGGGGGCAGGCAAGCTGATGCTGCTGACAGACGTGCGCGGGGTGCTGCGGGATCGGTCCGACCCGGAGAGCCTGATCTCGGAGCTGGCGGCGGAACGGGGCAAGGAGATGATCGCCGCGGGGGAGATCGAGTCCGGGATGATCCCGAAAGTGGAGGCCTGCCTGGAGGCGCTGGCGGCGGGCGTGGAGCGGTGCCATATCATTGACGGCCGGCTGCCGCACGCGCTGCTGATGGAGCTGTTCACGGATGTGGGGATCGGGACGATGGTGGTGGCCTGAGGGAATGGGGCAGGAGCAGGTTGCCAGAGGCGACTGAAGCTCCTGCCGAACAGAGAAGGCGCGATGATGGTGGCGAGGTGAGGAGAGATGCCGCTGTTCGAGTATCGGTGCAATGAGTGCGGGAGGAAGTTCACGCTGCTGGTGGGAATGACGGCGGAGAAGGCGAAGCTGCGCTGCCCGAAATGCGGGGCGACGAAGGCGACGAAGCTGATCTCGCGGATCGCGCGCACGCCCAAGGGAGATGATTTCGACGACGACCTGGGCGATCTGGGAGATGAGGGACCGGGCCTGGATGACGACACGGGCGATGACCTCGGGGACGACTTCGATGATGAGGAATGAGGGAGAACCGGCTTGAAGCTAGAGGAAGCGAAAGCACTGGAGCGCGCGCACCTGCTGAACCTCTATACGCCGATCCGGATGCCGATGGTGGTGGCGCGGGGTAAGGGGGCGCGGCTGTGGGATACGGAGGGCAAGGAGTATCTGGACTTCGTGAGCGGCGGGCGGGCGGTGACCGGGCTGGGGCACTGCCACCCGAAGGTGGTGGCGGCGATCTGCGAGCAGGCCCACACTTTGCTGCACGTCTCCAATGACTTCTACACCGAGCCGCAGCTCCGGCTGGCGGAGCGCTTATCCAGGATGTTCGGGGGCCGCTGCTTCCTGTGCAACAGCGGCGCAGAGGCGAACGAGGCGGCGATCAAGCTGGCGCGCAAGCACGGCTTCAAGACCGCGGGGCCCGAGAAGTTCGAGATCGTGAGCGCGCTGAAGTCGTTCCATGGACGGACCCTCGCCGCGCTGGCGGCGACTGGCCAGCCCAAGTATCACCGCGGCTTTCAGCCCCTGCCAGCGGGGTTCGTGCACGTGCCCTTCAATGATGTGGCGGCGCTGCGGGGCGCGGTGTCGGCGCGCACCTGTGCGGTGCTGCTGGAGCCGATCCTGGGTGAGAGCGGGGTCTACCCGGCGACGCCGGAATACCTGGCGGCGGCGCGGGAGGTGTGCGATCAGCAGGGAGCGGTGCTGATCCTGGATGAGATCCAGACCGGGCTGGGACGCACGGGGAAGCTGTTCGCCTATCAGCATTACGATATCCAGCCGGATGTGATCACGCTGGCGAAGGCGCTGGGGGGAGGGCTGCCCATCGGGGCGATGATCGCGCGGGAGCCGGCCGCGAGCGCGTTCGAGCCGGGGGATCACGCCTCCACGTTCGGGGGGAGCGCGTTGCCGGCGGCCGCGGCGCTGGCGGCGCTGGAGGTGATCGAGGAGGAGGGGCTGGTGGCGAATGCGGACCGCATGGGGCAGCGGCTGGCACAGGGGCTGGAGGCGCTGCGAGCGAAGACGCGGCTGGTGAAAGAGGTGCGGGCGCGGGGGTTGATGATCGCGGTGGACCTGACGCAGCCGAAGGCGGCCCAGGTGAAGGAAGAGTGCGCGGCGCGGGGATTGCTGGTCAACACCGTGGGTGATAATATGCTCCGCCTGCTGCCGCCAATGGTGCTGACCCTGGAGGAGGCGGACCGGGGCCTGCGATTGCTGGGGGAGGCGCTGGCGGCGCAGAGCTAGGCGAGCGCGGTGGACGCGGCCTTCCTGATCGTGGTCGGGATCAACCTCTGTTTCCTGAGCGGACTGATCATCTACCGGATGCGGACCCTGGGGGCGACGGTCAGGCGGACGGCGGGGCCAGTGATTGAGTTGTGGGTGGCATTCGCGCTCTGGATCGGGGTTTTCCGCGCCCTCTCGGCCCGGATTGGGGCTCCCGGCAGCGAGGGTGCGGTGGGCGAGCTCGGGCAACTGGGGCATCGCCTCCTGGACTTGCCGACCTTCACCCGGGGATGGGTGCTGGGCGGGGTTGGGATCGCGATGGGGCTGCTGGTGCATTTGCTGTGGACGTTGAGCCGGGTGATGCGCGGAGGGGCCGAGGGATAGAAGGGGCGGCGGGCATGCAGAGATGGCTAGGTCGCCAGAGGCGACCGCCATGGCGGCCCAAGCCTAGCCACATGCCCGCCCTACAGGACGTTGAGCCGGGTGATGCGGGGGGAAGCCTGATCAGGGGGGAGAGAATGGCGCTGTCACTCAAGGGGAGAAGTCTGCTGTCCATCGCCGATCTCACGCGGGAGGAGATCGAGGAGATGCTGCGCCTGGCGGCGGCGCAGAAGGCGGGCCAGGTTCCGGCGGAGGCGCTGTGGTCAGTGGCGCGGGGCCGGAATCTAGCGATCCTGTTCGATAAGTCATCGCTGCGGACGCGGGTGGGCTTCGAGGTGGCGATGAGCCAGCTTGGGGGGCACAGCGTCTACCTGGCGCCGGCGGATGTGCGGCTCGGGGACCGGGAGCCGGTGCGGGATGTGGCGCGGGTGTTGGGCCGGATGGTAGATGCGATTGCGGCCCGTCTCTCCGCGCACGAGCACGTGCAAGAGCTGGCCCGGTTCTCCGGGGTGCCGGTGATCAATGCCATGTCTCACCTGGAGCACCCCTGCCAGGCGCTGGCCGATCTGCTCACCATCAAGGAGCGCAAGGGCGAGGTGCGGGGGGTGGAGCTGGCCTGGGTGGGAGATGGCAATAACGTCTGCCACTCTCTGCTGCTGATCGGGGCGATGTTCGGCCTGCGGATGCGGATCGCCACGCCGGCCGCCTATGAGCCGCGGCCGGCGATAGTGGCGAAGGCGGAGGAACTTGCGAGGGCGAGCGGGGCGAGCATCAGCATCGGCAATAACCCGGCGGCCGCGGTGAAGGGGGCAGATGTGGTCTCCACCGATGTGTGGGTGAGCGCGGGGATGGAGGAGCACGCCACGCGCCGGCGAGTGGATTTCCGCGAGTTCCAGGTGAACGAGGAGCTGGTGAGGCAGGCGAAGCCGGAGGCGTTTGTGCTGCACTGCCTGCCGGCTCACCGGGGGGAGGAGATCGCGGACGAGGTGATAGAAGGGCCGCAGTTCGCGGGCTTCGAGCAGGCGGAGAATCGGCTGCACACGCAGCGCGCGCTGTTGAGCTTGGTGTTTGCGTGAACCTGGGGCAGGTCGCGGACCTGCCCTACCGGGGGTTTCTGTAGGGCGGCTAGGCGGCCGAGGAGCATAGGCGAAGCGGCCGCCTAGCCGCCGCTGGATGAACGGAAACGGCCGGCGGCTATGCCTCCGCCCGCTAGTGGTGGGCGTCGGCATGGCCGCCCTACAAGGTGGAAGGAGGATCAGGTGGCCAAGGTGGTGCTGGCTTATTCGGGAGGGCTGGATACCTCGGTGGCGATCCGCTGGATCAAGGAGCACTACGGCCTGGAGGTGTATGCCGTGGCGGTTGATCTGGGGGAGGAGCGCGACTACGCGGGGATCAGGGAGAAGGCGCTGAAGATCGGGGCGATCGGGTCGGAGGTGGTGGAGGCCAAGGAGGAGTTCGCCCGCGACTTCATCGTCCCGGCCCTGAAGGCGAACGCGGTCTACGAGGACCGGTATCCGCTCTCGACCGCGCTGGGCCGGCCACTGATCGCGAAGGCGGTGGGCGAGGTGGCGGTGCGCGAGGGCGCGGAGGCGGTGGCTCACGGGGCCACGGGGAAGGGCAATGACCAGGTTCGGTTCGAGGTCACCTGGGCCTGCCTGTTCCCGCAGCTCAAGTGCCTGGCCCCGATCCGGGAGTGGGCGATGAGCCGGGAGCAGGAGATTGACTATGCCAAGCAGCACGGCATTCCGGTCCCGGTGGAGAAGAAGTCGCCCTACAGCTATGACACCAACCTCTGGGGCAAGAGCGCGGAGGCGGGACCGCTGGAGGACCCCTGGGTGGAGCCGCCGGCCGATGTGCACCAGTGGACCAAGGACCCGGAGGCGGCGCCCGACCGGCCGGCCTATGTGGAGATCGGGTTCGAGCAGGGGGCGCCGGTCAGCCTGGATGGCAAGAAGCTGACACCGGCGGTCTTGATCGCGCGGCTGAACGCGCTGGCGGGCGAGCACGGGGTGGGCCGGATTGACATGATGGAGAATCGGCTGGTAGGGATCAAGTCGCGGGAGACGTATGAGTGTCCCGCGGCGGCGGTGCTGCTGGCGGCGCACCGCGACCTGGAGAGCCTTTGCCTGGAGAGGGAGCTGGCGCACTACAAGCGGGTGCTGGAGCTGAAGTACGCGGAGCTGGTCTACTACGGCCTCTGGTACAGCCCGCTGCGCCGGGCGCTGGATGCCTTCATGGAGAGCACGCAGGAGACAGTGACCGGAACGGTGCGGATGAAGCTGCACAAGGGCAACTGCATGGCGGCGGGCCGCAAGTCGCCCAGCTCGCTCTATCGCTACGATCTCGCCACCTACGAGAAGGGGGACCGGTTCGATCAGCAAGCGAGCGTGGGGTTCATCCGGCTGTGGGGGCTGTCGGCCCAGATCGCGGAACAGGTGCGCCGGGAGGGGGAGAAGGGATAGGCCATGCGGCTGTGGGGGGGACGTTTTGGCGAGGGCCCTGACGATCTGGCGGGCGCGTTCACCAGCTCGCTGGCCTTCGACCAGAGGCTGGCCGAGCACGACATCACGGGCAGCATCGCGCACGTGCGGATGTTGGGGCACTGTGGGGTGATCAGCGCGGACGAGGCGCGGCTGCTGGAGGCGGGCCTAGAGCAGGTGCGGGCGGCGCTGGCCAGCCGCCAGATCAAGTTCGACCCGAGCGCGGAGGACATCCACAGCGAGATCGAGCGCTTGCTAGGTCAGCAGGTAGGCGAGCTGGCGGGCAAGCTGCATACCGCGCGCAGCCGCAACGACCAGGTGGCGCTGGACCTGCGCCTGTTCCTGCGGGACGAGATTGACCAGCTTCGGGGGCGCATCGCGGCTCTCCAGGGGACACTGGTGGACCTGGCGGAGCAGCACCTGGACCTGGTGCTTCCCGGCTACACGCATCTGCAGCGGGCGCAGCCGGTGCTGCTGGCGCAGCACCTGATGGCCTATTTCTTCATGCTCGAGCGAGACCGGGAGCGGCTGGCCGACTGCCGCAAGCGGGTGAACCTGTGCCCTCTGGGCGCGGCCGCGCTGGCCGGGACCAGCTTCCCGATTGACCCGGGGTTCGTGGCGGAGCAACTCGGATTTGCCGGCCTCTGCCCCAACAGCATGGACGCGGTCTCGGACCGGGACTTCGCAGTGGAATTCCTGGGAGATGCCGCCATCGCCATGGTGCATCTCTCTCAGCTCTGCGGGGAGATCGTGCTGTGGGCGAGCGCGGAGTTCGGCTTTCTGCAGCTGGATGAGGCCTGGAGCACGGGGTCGAGCATCATGCCGCAGAAGCGAAACCCGGACGCGGCGGAGCTGGTGCGGGCGAAGGCGGGCAGGGTGATGGGGCGGCTGGTGGGGACGCTGGCGGTGCTGAAGGGGCTGCCCCTCGCGTACAACCGGGACCTGCAGGAGGATAAGGAAGCGCTGTTCGAGGCGGTGGACACGCTGGGCGCGTCACTGGCGGTGACGCGCGAGATGCTGGCGAGCGCCACCTTTGACGGGAAGCGGATGCAGGAGGCGCTGGCGCGCGAGTTCATCGCCGCCACGGAGATTGCAGACTACCTGGCCAGGCAAGGGGTGCCGTTTCGCCAGGCCCACGCCATCGTGGGGCAGATCGTGAGGTATTGCGAGAAGCAGGCGATCGGGCTGGCGGATATGTCGCGGGAGGAATGGCGGTCGTTCTCGACCGAGTTCGGGGAGGACATCGGGCAGTACATCTCGCCGGCCGGGGCGGCGGCGGCGAAGAAGTCGCCGGGGGGGACGGCGCCGGAGCGGGTGCGGGAGCAGATCGCAAGGGCAAGGCAACTGCTGAACGGCTGAGTGACGGCGATCCGCAGATTACGCAGATTGCGCAGATAGCGAACGTACGAGAAGATGCGCCGCTAGCCGCGGGGTATGCCGAGTTCGCGCAGAAGCTCGGCTAGATAGCGGGCGGCGTGGGGGAAGGCGACCTCGGGGTCGGGCAGTTCGGGGTGCCAGGCTTTCTCCCACTCCAGCGAGATGTATCCTGAGTATCCCAGCTGGTGCGCCTCCACGAGCAATTCGCGCAGGGGGAGGTCTCCATCGCCCAGGAGGGTGAGCGCGCCATCCGACTTGCCGTCCTTGATGTGTACATGGGAGGTGCGGGGCCCGATGAGACGGGCGGTCTGGGCTGGTGACTCGCCAAGTCGGACTGGGTGGTGGAAGTCCCAAAGCGCACCTACACCCTCCTCTCCCGCCATGGCCAGGGCCTCGGCAACCTGAGCGCCAGTGGAGAAGGCGTCATGGGTCTCCAGCAACACGCGCAGGCCGCGCTGAGCGGCGCGACGGCCCAGGCGGGAGAGCTTCTCGGCGGCGCGTTTGGTGGCCTGGGCGCGGGTCTCTCCCTCTGGGACTTCGCCGCCGAAGACGCGCAGGTAGGGCGCGCCCAGGGCCAGGGCGAGGTCAATCATCTGCTCGCCCTCGCTCACCCCGGCCTCCACGGCGGTGAGCACGACCGAGGTGTCGAGGCAGCAGATGGCGAGGTTGACGCGCTGGAAGCGGCGGCGGAACTCGCGGGGACCTCCCGGGAAGGCAGATAGCGCTTGCTTAAGGTCGAGAGTGCCCTGGAAGAAGCGCAACTCAATACCGTCGTAGCCATCTGCGCGGGCCGCGTCGAGGATCTCATCAACTCCCCAGTTCGGGCAACCGAGGGTGCTGAACGCGAGCTTCATGTGGTTGGGTCTCCCATGGTGGAGTGCGGTGTTCATTCGGCGTGGAGGGGGGCGCGTCCTTGCGGGGCCGCGGCAAGCTCGTGAGGGGCGCCCGGCCTTCGACTCCGCTCAGGGTGAACTCCGGGCTGCCCTGCCAGTCATCCCGCCGCACGTCAGGACTTGCCACAGCGTGGTCGCCTTGAAAACAGGTGCGGGCTGTGCTACACTCGCGCCAGCTTGTCTGGAAGAGACGCGAGCAGGGGAAGAGTGATGCGGGGCCGGTATCTCTTGCTGTTGGCGATCTCACTGGTCTGTCTCTGGGCGGGGAGCCTGGGGGCGGCCCCCGACTCGCTGGACCGGGGGATCGCGGCTTTCAACCAGGGTGATTTCGCGGCCGCGATAGAGCAGTTCACCACGGCGGCCAAGGAGCAGCCGAAGGAGGCGAGCGCGCAGGCCTGGCTGGGGCTGGCGCAACTGCGCGCGAGGCGGTATGAGGAGGCGGTGGCAAGCCTGAGCAAGGCGGTGGCGCTCGACCCCAAGATGTCGGAGGCGGAGAGCAACCTGGGCAACGCCTATTGGGCGCTGGGCAAGAGCCAGCAGGCGATCGAGCACTACCAGCAGGCGATCTATCTGCAGCCGCATTACGCGGTGCCGCACTACAACCTGGGGACGATCTACCTGGCGAGCAATGCCCTGGAGCAGGCGGTGGGGGAGTTTGCAGCAGCAGTGGAGCTGGACCCCGAGAACGCGGATGCCTACAACAACCTGGGGGTTGCCTACGAGCGGAAGGGGCAGCTGCCAGAGGCGATCGGGGCCTACGAGAAGGCGGTGGCGGCAAAGCCGGACAATCAACCTTTCCGGCTGAATCTGGCCACCGCGCTGCGGGCGGCCGGGAAGAGCGATCAGGCGCTGCCTCATCTCGCGCGGCTGGCGGCGGCCGGGAGCAAGGACCCGGCGGTCTATCTGAACCTGGGGCTGATCCGCTATGAGCGCAAGGAGTACGCGCTGGCTGGGACGGCCTTCCGCCAGGCAGTGAAGCGGGACCCGCAGAATGCCACCGCCTACTACAATCTGGGGCTGTGCGCGCGGCAGGCTGGCGCCAAGGAGGAGGCCAAGGAAGCGTTCGCGAAGGTGGTGGAGCTGAACCCGGGGCAGGTGAACGCGCGCATCAACCTGGGAGCGATGGAGCTGGATGACGGCAACGCGGACGCAGCGGTGAAGCAGTTCGCGGCCGCCTTGCAGGCGGCCCCGGACAGCTATCCCGCGGCCTTCAACCTGGGGCTGGCCTATGTCCGGCTGGGCAGCGAGAGCGATGCGATTCGGGTGTGGTCGGGCCTGGCCGAGCGCTCGCCGGAGGACCCGGCGGTGCGAGAGGCGCTGGCCTCCACTCATTTCCGGCTGCATCACTATGATGATGCGAAGCGGGAGTACGAGGCGCTGCTGAAGCTGAAGCCCAATGACGTGGTAGCGCACAGCAACCTCGGCATCATCTACGAGGAGTTCGGTCAGCTCGACCAGGCGGTGGCGGCCTATCAGGCGGCGCTGGCACTGGACCCGAAGCATGCGCCCGCGCACAACAACCTGGGCGTAGTGTATGAGCGCCAGGGCAAGCGGGAGGAGGCGATCGCGGAGTACCGCGCGGCGCTGGCGGCGGACCCGGAGTTGAAGGACGCCAAGCGCAACCTCGACCGCCTGGTGCCCCCGGGGTGAGCTGAGGCCATGTCCGAGACTTCCTCTCCGCACCCGCAGGGCGGCGCTTTCGACCCCAGGTCAGTGCGCTGCGTCGGGATTGTGGCGGCACTGCACAAGCGCCGGGTGGCAGCTGCGGTGCGGGAGGTGGTGGCCTGGTGCGAGGAGCGCGGCATCCGGGCCTTGCTTCAGGCCGAGCAAGCGGCAGCGCTATCTCTCCCTCAACTCGCAGTAGAGCCCTCGGAACTGGGGCGGGCGGCCAATCTGCTGCTGGCGATGGGGGGTGACGGGACTTTCCTGGCGGCGAGTCGGGTGGGCGCTCCCCGCGGCAAACCCATCCTGGGGATCAACCTGGGCGGCTTCGGGTTCCTGGCTGGCATCCCCCAGGCGGGAATGCTGGACTCGTTGGCGGAGGTGATGTCGGGCCGGCTACGCGTGGAGGAGCGGATGATGCTGGCGACGCGAGTGCTGCGGCGGGAGCAGGAGATCGGGTCGTTCATCGCGCTCAATGACGTGGTAGTGGGGAAGGGGGCCTTTGGACGGCTGCTGCGCTTGCAGACCAGAATCTCCGGCGAGCCGGTCTCGGATCTGCACGCCGATGGCATCATCGTCGCCACTCCCACTGGGTCCACAGGCTACACACTGGCCGCCGGGGGGCCGGTGGTGTCACCGCAGGCGCGGGCGCTGATCGTCACCCCCATCTGTGCGCACGCGGCGTCGGCGCGGGCGCTGGTGGTGCCGGCCGGGGAAGTGGTCGAGGTCACGGCGCCGGACCCGGAGGGACAGGAAGTGAGGCTGACCGCGGACGGGCAGGAGGGACTGGAGTTGGGCGCGGGGGACCGGGTGGAGGTGCGGGAGGCGGGGTTCTCGGCCCGCCTGGTCTGCCCGGAGAATACCAGCTTCTACGCGAAGCTACGCGGTAAGCTGGGCTGGATGATCTCGCGCTGATGGCGGTGAGGCGATGCGCATTCGGGGCCCGGCAAGAGTTGACCGCCGCACCAAACACCTGATCCATCGCCTGGGGCCGGGCGATATCGCGGTGATCTCTCACACGGATCTGGACGCGCCCTGCGCCTCGGCGCTGGTGGGCCGGCGAGTGGCGGCGGTGATCAATGCCCAGCGCTCTCTCTCGGGCCGCTTCCCTCACCGCGGCCCCGGGCTGGTGGTGCGGGCGGGGATACCGCTGGTAGACAATGCGGGAGATCACGTGATGGAAGGGGTGCGGGAGGGAGAGCTGCTCGAGATCGTGGATGGCTCGGTCTACTCGAACGGCACGCTGCTGGCGACCGGCACGGTGCTGACGGATTCGCTGCTCGCCAGCCAACTGGAAGAGGCGAAGCAGGGGCTGAGCGGGGAGCTGGCGCGGTTCGTCGAGAACACGCTGAGCTATGTGGCGAATGAGCAGTACCTGCTGTTTCAGCCCTCCAGCATGCCGGCGCTCCGCACCCAGATCAAGGGGAGGCATTGCCTGGTGGTGGTCCGCGGCGGCGGGGCGGAGCAGGACCTGCGCGCGATTCGCTCCTACATCGGGGCGATGTACCCGGTGCTGATCGCGGTGGACGGGGGCGCCGACGTGCTGCTGCAGGAGGGCTATACCCCGGACATCATTGTGGGCGACATGGACAGCGTATCCGACGCGGCGCTGCGGTGCGGCGCGGAGCTGATCGTGCACGCCTACCCGGACGGGATTGCGCCCGGGCTGCAGCGCCTGGAGGCGCTGGGGCTGCCCTCCACCACGCTCGCCTCGCAGGGGACGAGCGAGGATGTGGCCATGCTGCTGGCCTACGAGCAAGACGCGGAACTGATCGCGGCGGTGGGCACTCATTTCTCGCTGACGGAATTCCTCGAGAAATCGCGGGGCGGCATGTCGTCCACGTTTCTGGTGCGGCTGAAGGTGGGCGCGATTCTGGTGGACGCGAAGGGGATCAGCCGGCTCTACCCCTCCACCCGGTCGGCGCGGCTCTTTCTCTACCTGGGGACAGTGGCGGCAATCATCATCCTGGTGCTGCTGACCGTGGCTCCCTCCATCCGCAACGTGCTCGATCTCTGGGGGCTGCGGCTACTGGCATTCTTCAGGTCTTTTCATCTTTGAGCACGAGCCGGTCAGGAGGCTGTGGTGCCCATTGACTACCGCTATCATATCGGCAGCTTCGTCGCCATCTTCGTGGCGCTACTGCTGGGAATTCTGATCGGCATCGGGCTGGCCCCGAACCCGGAGGAGCTGGACCGCAAGGTGGGAGAGCTGAAACAGCTCTACCGGGAGACACAGACTGCGAAGGAGGCGGAGCTGGCCAGCCTGGGCCAGGAGAAGAGCGAATATGAGACAGTGGCCAAGGAAGCGGTCTCCGGGGTGATACGCGACCGCTTGGCGGGCCGGCGGGTGGCGATCGTGCTGGATCACGATTTCGGGCGCGATCCTCTGCCGGATGTGCTGCGGGGGCTGATGAAGCAAGCAGGCGCCACCCTGGCATCTACGACCACCGTCACCCGGGAGTTCGTCTCCCTGCCCAGGCCGGTGCAGCAGCGGGTGACTGAGCAGCTTGCGCTGTACCCCGCGCCGGGGGTTCACTATCGCAGCCTGATCGCGGAGGCGCTGGCGCGGGCCTTGGCCCAGGGCCGGCGCGAGGTGGTACTGGAGCTGCAGTCCGCGGGCCTGGTGAAGTCGAGCGCCGACTCCGACTACGGGCCTCCAGTGGACACCGTGCTGCTGGTGGGCGGAGCGCAGTCGAGCGCGGAGGCCTCGCCGGAGCGGATTGACCTTCCTCTGATCGCGGAGTTGACTCGCCTGCGGGTGCGGGTGGTTGGCTGCGAGTCCAGCCG
This sequence comes from uncultured Armatimonadota bacterium, assembly GCA_963716175.1. Lineage (GTDB taxonomy): Bacteria > Armatimonadota > Hebobacteria > Hebobacterales > Hebobacteraceae > MFD04408-11. Next base: position 1,600,827 of record OY970296.1, read on the forward strand.
GGCTGCGACCTCCTCGACACCACTCTACAAATCGAAGGGGATTCCCACCGTGGACAATGCCGACACCCTGGCGGGGAGGATGGCGATCGTGCTGGCGCTGGCCGGGGCAGATGGGCACTTCGGTGTGAAGGAAGCGGCCGACCGCTTGCTGCCGGATCTCTCTGCCGCCGGCCGCCGCTGAAAGATGCCGGTCTCAGCCATCATCCCGGCCTACCGAGCCGCCGCCATCGTGGGCGAGACGGTGAAGGCGGCCCGCCGCATTCCCCAGGTGTCGGAAGTGATCGTGGTGGACGACGGCTCGAACGACGGCACCGGCGAGGCGGCGCGGCTGGCCGGGGCCGATGTGGTGATGGCGCTGCCGAGGAATGCGGGCAAGGGAGGGGCGCTGGCGGCGGGAGTAGCGGCAGCTCACTGCGATCGCGTGCTCTTTCTCGATGCCGACCTGGGCGGGTCGGCGGCGGAGGCGGGGCCGCTGGTCGAGGCGGTGGGTGAGGCCGCGGCGATGGCGATCGCGGTGCTGCCGAAACGCGGCGGTGGAGGCGGCTTCGGGCTGGCGCGGGGCCTGGCGTGGGCGAGCATCCGGCTGCTCGCGGGCCGGGAGGTGGCGGCTCCGCTCTCGGGACAGCGCGCGCTGCCGGCGCAACTGGTGCGGCACGTGGGCCTGGCGCCTCGCTTTGGGGCGGAGACCGGGCTGACGGTGGAGGTGGCACACCTCAACCTGCCGATCGTGGAGATTCCGCTTCCCCTGGAACACGAGCCGACGGGGCGGACGCTCTCGGGATTCCTGCACCGCGGCAGGCAGTTCAGGGATGTGCTGCGGTTTGCTCTGCTGGCGGGGTATGGGCTGGGATGGCCGGCGCTGTCACCGGCGCGGACGGCGGTCCGCATGGCGGCGTGGCTGGCGGCGCTGGCGGCGGTGATCGCGCTGGCAGGGGTGAGGTTGCCATCGGCGGCCGAGCTGGTGGGCATCACGGCTGGGGCCGGGGTGGCCGCGTGGCTCCCGTCGCTGTGGGTGGGCGCGGTGTGGCTTCGGCTGCGGAGGCCCAACTACCTGGGCCGGTCGCTGCCGGCAGGGGCGGGGCTGCTGTTTCTTGCGGTGGGGCTGCCGGCGCTCTGGTTCTCGCCACTTGCCAGGGAGCTGCGCGCGCCGGGGCTGATCGTGGTCGGCGTGCTGGGCGCGGCCGGTCTGCTGGACGATCTGCTGGCGCGGCGGCGCCAGGCGCGGGGGCTGCGCGGGCACCTGGGGTCTCTGCTGCGGGGGAGGCTGACCACAGGCGCAGTGAAGGCCATCGCCGGACTGGGCGCAGGCCTGGCGGCCGGCGCGATGCTGGCGCCCGGGCGGCCCGCGATGATAGCACTGGACGCGCTGCTGATCGCGCTCTCCGCGAACGTGGTCAACCTGCTCGACCTGCGGCCGAGCCGGGCCCTGAAGGGGTTCGGGGTGATGTGCGCGGTGGCGATCGCGGCCTCGCCCAAATCCATTGACCTGCTGGGGCCGCTGCTGGCGCTGGCGGTGGTGGCGGCGCCGGCCGAGTTTGCGGGGCGGGTGATGCTGGGCGATGTGGGGGCGAATGTGCTGGGGGGCGCGGCGGGCCTGGGGCTGGCGATTGCGCTATCACCGGTAGCGCGCTTGATGGCAGTCGCGCTCTTGCTTGCGGTTCACCTGGTCTGCGAACGCGTTTCCCTGACCGACGTGATTGCGGGAAACCGCGTGCTGGCCTGGCTCGACCGCATCGGCACCGCGCACCTGGCGCCATTCCCGGCGCCGGAGGCGGTGAAGACGTGAGGGCGGAGCCGGCGCCTGTGCTCTCGGCGCAGCCCACCGTGATCTTCACCGGGGCCTATGGCAGCGGGAAGACGGAGGTGGCGATCAACTACGCGCTGGCGGCGCGGGCGAGGGGCAAGGCCGCGTGCATCGTGGACCTGGATGTGGTCACGCCCTACTTCCGGGTGGGGGACTACCGGGAGCAGCTCAAGCGGGCGGGCGTGCGGGTGGTAGCGCCGGAGGGCGGGCTGGCTTCGTTCGAGCTGCCCGCGCTGCCGGCGGAGATCGCGGGCGCGCTGGATGATCGCACCATGCACGTGGTGCTGGACGCGGGGGGCGACCCGGAGGGGGCGCGCCTGCTGGCGATCTACGCGGACCGGATCAGAGGCCGGGGATATGACCTGTGGGTGGTGGTGAATCCTTTTCGTCCGGCCACCAGCTCGGCGGCTGCGGCGGCGGAGCAGGCGCGAGCGATCGAGGAGCAAACCGGCCTGCGCCTCACCGGGGTGGTGGCGAACCCGAATCTCGGACCCGCAACGACGGTTGCGGAGGTAAGGCGCGGCCTGGAGATCATCCAGCAAGGTGCGGCGCGGCTGGGGCTGCCGGTAGTGCTGGTGGCAGCCGCACGTTCGCTGGCGCTGGAGGAGCGGCTGCTCGGGGTCAGGGTGCTGGCGCTGGAGCTGGCGGTGAGGTTGCCGTGGGAGGGGGGAAGCGGAATGGGCGCATAGCGGCGCATATGTCGCGCTCGGCGCTGTGTCAGTCACGGCTGCTCGATGTGACCGTCAATCTGCCGTTACAGCAGCGAGAGGATGTGTTCTGTTCCCCTGCGAACTACGCTGACCGGCGTGATCACACAGGAGGCGGTCGCAGCATGGGCGACGCCGCACGGGGCCCCTGCATATACTGCCGGGCGTTAGCACAACCGGGGGCGATGAAGCCGCCCAGAGAGCACGTGATACCTGCTTCGCTGTCGGCCGGCTTCGCTGGCAACCTGACGATCCCATGCGTGTGCCTTCGGTGCAACCGAAGGCTAGGAAAGGAACTTGACCAGATCCTAGTCGAGGGCACGCTGCTAGGCCCACTTCGGTACCGATCAGGCCTCAAGCAGGACGTGCACCGAGCGCCAGTACCACGGGCGCCCCGCTTCACGGTCCTGTGGCGAGGCATGAACCTCCAGCTAAGACCGCGCGCTGACGGGCTCGACTACGAGCTCCATCTGCCGACACAGGTGGGCTTCCGGTGCCGCGAAACGGGGGAGTTCAGGTACTGGCTGCTCAGCGAGCTGTGCACTGTCCGGACCGACGCAGCAGTTGATACCGACGGAGAGCATCACATCGTTGGCGAAGATCCAAGCTACCTCGAAGATGCGGTCCGAAGTCTTGCGGAAGTCGGTATAGAGTCAGTAGGACACACCCGCGAACAGGTGCCCTTGTCGGGATCTAGCCCCGGTGGCGAGCCGTGTCAGCTCGATGTCGAGACATGTACTCTGGTTGATACTACGATCAAGCGGAGCATGGCGAAAATCGCCTTCAACTACCTGGCGTGGATTGTCATGGCCAGGACTGGGCGATCGGACTGGCTCATGCGCGACGAGTTTGACACGGTCAGAAGCTACGTGGTGGATCCGGCATCAACGTCTGGACCTCGACTCGCCACGGGTGCGAGACCACAGTGGCGCGGGAGTCCGGGGGCGGGCGCGCTGACCGGCCATGTCGTCACATTGTCCTGGGAGCGCGGCCGCACCGACATTGTTGCGAGAGTCAGTCTGTTCTCCGAGCTGTCCTGGGATGTCGAACTGGCACGGTCGTTCCGCGGAGTCTGGTGGGAACTGTCATCAGGCCACCTCTGGGACCTGGACACACGGACTGTCAGCATGATGCGGAAGGCATCGATCTGACTGGGGACCGTGTCATGCCCACACGGGTTGCTTCATTGGAGCTCGTACTCCCATGGGCTCATACGGAGCGCTATGGCGCCATTGGCGCTGTCGCCTCTGCGGGAGGCGTTGGGGTTCGGCCTCTGCGCGAATGCGTTGCTGCGAGATCCTCCGCTGGGATCCGGAGGCGCAGGAGTGGGGCGGAGGTGGGGTGGGGCAGGTCGCGTGGCTAGGCCTGTGCAGCAGGCCGTGGCTAGGCTTCCAGCCGCCATCCCGGTCGAAGACCTAGGGACCACCCCGGCCGCGGCAGGCGGCCCAGGGGGACCTACCCTGCCGAAGGCGGCCGGCGGGCATGCAAGATATGCCCGCCCGACAGAGGGTGTCGCAAAAAGGGCTCACCGCGGGTGAGCGGCTTCAGCCATGGGGCCTGCGAGGCAACTGGGCAGGAGCAAGCTCCCGCCGAACGGGTTTCGCGATACACTCTACAGGGGTAGGTCGCGGATTCCTTCGGCTGCGCTCGGGACAGGCCTGCGCTACTACCCCAGATCGCCCGGAGGGCCAGGCTCGCACGTTGTGGGCAGGTCGGGGGACCTGCCCTACTGGGGTCGCAGGGTTACGCTCAGGATGATAACCGGGGCAGGAGGCCGGCTCCTGCCCAACGTGAATGCGGCGGGAGAGGGTGTGACTTCCGCCCTGTCGAAAGCGCTGAGGGACGGGTTCCGGTACTGTAAGGGGCCCAGGAGGCGAGGACAGATGCTCAAGGTTGGGTTTGTCGGAGCAGGTTTCGTTGCGAAGTTCCATGCCACTGCGCTGTGTTCGGTGCGTGGTGTTGAGGTGGCCGGCGTGACGGCTCTCGCCGGCGCGGAAGCACTCTCACAACAAATCCGAGGACTGGGGATCGGCGCCGGCAGGGTGTTCCCGACGGTGGGCGAGTTGTGCAAGAAGGTAGACGTGGTGGCCATCTTCGCTCCCAACTACGCGCGATTGGAAGTCATGCAGATGATCGCGGAAACTCGAACAGCCGGGGCTGAACTCAAGGGGATCATCTGCGAGAAGCCCCTGGCGCGCAACGTGAGGGAAGCTGAAGCCATGGTGGCACTGGCTCGGGACGCCAAGGTGCTCACGGCGTATTTCGAGAACCAGATCCACATGCCCGCGGTTCGCAACGCCAGAGCACAACTGGCCAGCGTCGAGCAGGTAATGGGTCCTGTGCATCTGACTCGATCCGCCGAGGAGCACGGCGGGCCCCATGAGCCCTGGTTCTGGGATCCAACCCGGCAGGGCGGCGGCGTCCTCTGCGATATGGGCTGTCACTCGATTGCCGTGGGATGGTATATGCTCACGCCCTCGGGGAAGGGACCGAGATTCCTATCACCGCGTCGGGTCGCCGCCCAGACCATGCTTCTGAAATGGGGTCTTGAGGAGTGGCGTAGTAAGCTGATGGCGCGTGGAGTTGACTACTCTAAGCACCCAGCCGAGGACTATGCTACAGGCACCATTGCGTTCCAGCACCCGGAGACCCACCAGGTGGTCCTGGCGCAGTTCACCGATTCCTGGATGTACGATGCTCCGGGTCTAAGGCTGCTGATGGAGGCTCTGGGGCCGGGCTACTCCTACACCGTCAACAGCCTTGAGTCTCCGGCAGGACTGTTCATCAGCGATGAGGCCGCGGCCGCGGTCGTGGACAAGGAGATAGCATTGGAGAAGTCCCAGGCAAGCCGCGGTGCACTCGTGCTGCAACCGAACGAGGCCGACTTGTATGGGTACGTCAACGAGTGGCGAGACGCGGTTGCCGCATTCTCGGAACAGCGGAACGGCCTTCTGGACTGGGAATACGGCCGAGACATCACGCGCCTCGTGATGGCCGCTTACCTCTCGGCCGAGAAAGGGGTGACCATTGATCTCGGCGATCCCGAGGTCATCGCGAGCCTGGTCACCTACATCCCTGCTATCCAGGCCGGGGACGGCTGCAAAGTGCTCGGCCTATGACCATCGCGAGACGGGCGTAGTATTGCAGAAGTGATCTGTGGTGCGAGAGTGGCCCGGAGGTGGGGTGGAGCAGGTGCCTAGGCCTGCTGACTGACGGAGGCGAGGTATGCATCCTGCGCTGAGAGAGCTGCTCGACCAGACGGTGGCGCGGTTCCGGGAAGATGCCCGCGCCATCGCCGCCTTTCACAGCGGGTCCATCGGGACAGAGCACGAGGATGAGTATTCCGACGTGGACCCGGTGTTCGTGATCGCGCCCGAGGCATTCGAGGAGGTGGACTCAGAGCTGCCGGGGATCTTCCAGGGGCTGTGCGAAGTCATCCATCTCTGGTGGCCGGAGCGGGGCCATAGCGACAGGTGGCGGAACTACGCTTGTCTGTTCGAGGCCGGTGGGGCGCTCTTGCAGTACGATGTGACCATCATGAAGCCTCCGGCGGAGCTGCCCATCCGGGTGGCGCCGCCGCAGTTCCTGTTCGACAAGGCCGGGCTGCTGGCAGTGGCGGCGCCGGAGCCGCAGCCAGTCCACGCGCCAAGCCGCCTGCTGTGGACGGTGCAGCGGTACTGGCTCTACGTGTTCATCCAGGCGAAATACCTGCGGCGGGGCGATCCCTTCAAGCTGGCCTTCGCCCAGGGGGAGCTGTTCCAGGACCATCTTCAGGTTCTGCGCGCGCGGCACGGGCAGGCCGATACGGATTGGTGGCCTCTGGCGGCAAGGGCGGGGGTGTCACCGGAGCGCCGGGATGAGATGCTGCTGTATTTCGGGCCGCCCGACCGCGACTCAGTCCTGTCAGCGCTGCCGCGCGAGCTGGATGCCTTCTCGCGGGATGCCCGGGCCGCTTGCACTCGCTGGGGGCTCCCATACCCCGAGGCCCTCGAGAGCACCGTGCGGGCCCATGTCGGGAGGTAATGCCGGCTGCTCCCGGCCTCGGTGATCGTACCGCGCGCGAGACCGGCAGGGGATGCGGTCGGGGGTGACGAAGAAGTGGTCATGTCCAAGACAACGACGCGCGCGAGCGTGATTATAGATGAGGAGCTGTGCAAAGGGTGTGGGTTGTGCATCATGGCCTGCGGGCGCCAGGTGTTGGGGCTGGCCAGGCACATCAACAGCCGAGGCTTTCATCCGGCGGCTGCGCTGCACCTGGAGAGGTGCACGGCCTGCGCGCAGTGCGGGGTGATGTGTCCCGACGCGTGCATCACCATCATGAAGTCAGAATAGGAGCAAGTCGCGGCAGGAATGCTGCTCCTACGGTGATAGTTGCTCTCGGCGGAGCTCTCGCCACTCCTCCAGGATCTTCGCGGTCTGGCTCACGCCGATGCGGCGGACGCCGAGTTCGCGGAGATGCAGGATCCGGGCGCAGGTCCGGATGCCGCCGGCGGCCTTCACGCCCATCTCAGGGCCGGCCTCCTCCAGCATCAGCAGCACGTCCTCCTCTGTCGCTCCGCCGCTGCCATAGCCGGTGGAGGTCTTGATGAAATCGGCACCGACTCGGCGGCTGATGCGGCAGAGCTGGCGCTTCTCGTCATCGGATAGATAGCAGTTCTCGAAGATCACCTTCACCAGCGCGCCGCTCTCGTGGCCGGCCTCCACTACGGCCCCGATCTCATCCTCCAGGTAGCGCCAGTCGCCGCTCTTCGCCTTGCCGATGTTCACGACCATGTCCAGCTCCTGCGCGCCGGTGCCCACTGCACCCCTGGCCTCAGCGACTTTGATGGCGATGGCGTGGCCGCCGTGCGGGAAGCCCACGGTGGCGCCGGCGGCGACGGATGAGTTCTCCAGCAGCTGGCGGGCGCGCCCCACGAAGTAGGGCTTGATGCAGACGCAGGCCACACCCCATTCGGCGGCCGACTGGCAGCCGGCCTCGAGCTCCTGGTCGGTGAGAGCGGGCTGCAGCAGGGAATGGTCGAGCAGTTTGGCGATCTCGGGCCAGTCGGGGGTGGTCATGGTCTCCTCTCACGGTAAGAGCTGAGCGACAGGTCAGAGTATATCACGAACGGAAGGGGCTTCGCCCATCACGCGGGTTGTCCCTCGCTGCGCTCGCGACAAACCCGCGCCACCAGAGAGCTTCGTCGGATGAAGTAACACGGTGAAGCTCAGGAAGCGGCCCAGACAGGCACAGGGCGATGTTCGCACATCACCTCATTGTGCGAACATCATCAGGGGGCGTGAGACGGATCTTCTGGCCGCCGCGGCAGGCACTCGGCGGGGATAAGGAGGGTGGCGCCGGGTTGGAGCTGGGCCGGGGTGACGGAGTTGGCGCTCATGATGGCCGCGACGATCTCGCGCACATCCCGGTCAGGGTCGCCATAGGTCCGGGCGAGCGTCCAGAGGCTGTCGCCGTATCGCACCTTGAGGGTGAGGGGAGCTGCATTCAACGCCGCGTCGGGGCGAGCGGCCACGGGCACTGCCGCCAGGGCGGCGGCGAGGCCGCCCAGCAGGGCCCATCTTGACCAGCGGGGTCGTCTCATCGTGTTACCCTCTCTTGGCTCAAACGTAGGTTTGCTACCACGGCAAGATACCACACATAAGTTTGCTAGCAAGACGTCCGCGGAGAATTTCAAACGGCTGTTTGCGAAGAAGGCGAAAACGTGGTATTATCCCCGCGCACCCATGTTGGCAGGAGGAGGAGAGCATGCAGAAGATCACAGACCGGCAGAGGAAAGTCCTGGAGGGCGTCTACCGAATTGCGCAGGAGAAGGGGTATCCGCCCACGGTGCGCGAGATCGGAGAGAAGCTGGGCCTGCGCTCGAGCTGCACTGTGCAGCGACACCTGGAGGCGCTGGAGCGCAAGGGTTACATCAGGCGCAGCCCCACCAAGGCGCGCTCGATCGAGATCGTGCAGGCGGAGGACCCGACCATGGTGCCGGTGCCGATGGTGCCGGTGCCGGTGGTAGGCGCGGTGGCGGCAGGTCAGCCCATTCTGGCGGCCGAGAATATCGAGGAGGTCTTCCCCCTGCCGCGGGACATCGTGAAGGATGACCAGTGCTTCATGCTGCAGGTGAAGGGCGACTCGATGATCCAGGCGGGCATCTTCGACCGCGATTATGTGGTGGTGCGGCAGCAGCCGTATGCCGAGGACGGGGATATCGTGGTGGCACTGCTGGGGGAGGAGGCGACGGTCAAGTACTTCCGACGTCGGCGCAACCGCATTTATCTGGATCCTGCCAACCCTTCCATGCAGCCGATCATCGCCACCGATGTCAAGATCATCGGCAAGGTGGTGATGAGCATACGGAGGTATGCTTGACGGGGGTGCGGGTGGTTGGTATGGTCAGGGGCAGGTCGCGGAGCCGGCGTACCGCGCAGGCGCGGAGGGGTGTCCGAGCGGTTGATGGAGACGGTCTTGAAAACCGTTGGGGCGAAAGCCCTCGTGGGTTCGAATCCCACCCCCTCCGCCAGATGGGTGAGATCATCGTGGACCCGTCTAAGATGCGCCTAGAGGCCTCTGGTGGGTTCGAACCCCACTCCCCCGGTCGAAAGTGACAGAGACGACAAACCCTCCGGCGTGGCCAAGCAGTGGCTATGTGCGTGCTCGTCCGTAGATAGGCTGATCCGCCCGGACGAGGGCCTCGAGGAACCCTGGGGAGGCCCTCGGGTGGCTCGCCACCAACACGCTGGCGAGCCCTTCGCCGCGCTGTGTAGCCGACGGCCCCGGCCACCTCCCGACTCCGGCTGCCCCCTCGGCTGGAGTCACTGTCCGGGGTTCGGCCGCGCGCCGGGACAGCAGCCGCGCCACGGGGCGATCACGGCCAGCCCCGTCCATCCTCGGTGCCTCTCAGCGCAGGGGTATGCACGAGGGGAGAGAATACCATGAGAGGGGATCTAGGAGCATTCTGGCAGCCAGGTGATCACCTGGAGAGCACGGGCCCAGAACAGGCAGGACTGCCTATCCTACGCGGCGCCCCTCGGTCGCCGCCTCAAGGAGGACGACCGGTGCGACTGGCGATCATGTCCCTTCTCCTGCTGACCGCGGCGATCGCGCCTTCGGTGGCTCACTGGACCGTCGATGCCTCCGTGCCTGACTGGTGCTGGCGCGGCGACCTGCACTGGGCCGTCCACTACGGGACCGTCACGCGGTCCGATGTCGACCTGATGCTAAAGGCCCGGCAGAACCTGGACCACGGTGCGAGCTACGACTCCGATGCCACGACCGCCTATGCCGCCCAGAGCGGCCTGCACGACCTCATCTACATCTGTTCCCGCACCTTCGTGGTCGACGACTACCAGAAGCACCCTGAGCTAAAGCAGGGGGTAGTGCGGGCCTTCGATGGCAGCGAGGTCCTGGCCTACGGTAACCCCGTCCGGCGTTTCGGGTGTGTGAACTCCCCCGAGTGGAAGGCGTTTGTGCTCGGTCAGGTCGATGAGGTGCAGGCGCGGCGCCATCCGGCCGGCATCTTCTTCGACAACGAAGCCTGGTTCGTGCAGTGCCACTGTCCCGTGTGCCGCGCGAAGTTCCGCGAGTACTCGCGCCAGCACTACGGGGTCGAGATGGAACTGCCGGAGCGAGTTGAGGTGTCCACCCAGGTGGGGCGCGCAGCGCAAATGTTCTTACTCGATTCGCAGACGGCGTTCCACCAGGCGCTGCTCGGCTATTGCCATCGACAGAGGCCGCGCCTGCTGTGTGTGCCCAACACCTGCGGGCTGGACGCCTGGCCGATGCACGGGATCGAGGAGGGCGTCACCGATCTGCCTTTCTACGAGTCCTCCAGCCATCCCCCCTTCGAGGACAGCCTCTATGCCTACAAGCTCGCCCTAGCCGCCGGGCACGGCCGGAACGTAGGACGGTTGATGTACCTGCCCTCTACGGTGGCGGGTGAGCGGGGCAAGCGCGTCTGGGTCGAGACCTGGCACGCATTCGAGAACCCGTCGTCACCACTGGCGAAGGAGTTCGCGCTGGGGATCGCGGAGAGCGCGGCGTGCGACGCCACCTATGTCGCGAACTACGACCTCAGCCCATCGACGCCGATCACCGACACGAAGGACCCGTTCAACGTCAATATCTACCAGACCATGAACCGCTACTACGGGTTCCTGGTGCGGAACCGCGAGCTCTACCTCAATGCTGATCAGGGAGCGCTGCTGGCGATCCTGCACTCGGTGCCAACGGACCTCTGGACGCACTCGTCCGACCGTTGGGCGAAGCTGGCGCAGAGTCTGAACCGCGCCGGGGTGCCCTACGAGGTGATCGTGGAACAGGACCTGAAGGCCAACCTGCTGGCGCGCTACCGGGCCGTCATCATCTCCGGCGTCCGCGCCATCTCGGAAGAGGGGGCGGCACAACTGGCCGCCTACGTCAGGGCTGGCGGGCGAGTGCTCTTCGGCGGGGAGTGCGGCCTGACCGACGAACGGGGAGAGGCGCATCCGAGCCGGGCGATCGAGGAGCTGCGCCGCAGTGGGGGCCGGGTAATCAACGTGGCCGAGGACCTCTCTGAGCTCGATGGCAGCCGGCTGCGGGAGCTGGTGACGCGCCTGATGGGGGAGCCGGAGATCAACGTTCGCAACCCGAGCGGGAAACTCTCGATCAACGTGCTCTCCGAACCCGGGCAAGGGCTGCGAACGGTACATCTGCTCAACTACGATTTCACCTACGACCGGCCGGCGTGGGTGATCTCCGATGACGACCAGTTCTCGGAGGCCCGCAGCTACCTGTCGGATAGGGCCTGGCGCATCCGCAAGGTGCTGGTGGTCCCGGACCCGGCAGCGCTGGAGCATCCGACGCTGGAGATCATCGGGTCAGCGGCTACGGAGAAGGCGCTGTTCCGGCTGGTAGTGACCCTGAACGCCACCGATGTCGCCTCCTTCTCGGGGGACGAAGTGCGCACGAACCTCTCCGTGCCCCTGACGGCCGACCGCCTCGTCAAGGGCGAGAACGAGGTGGTCCTGCGGGTGGAGGGCCAGCCCAACGTGATGAGCGAGTGGTATCAGGTGATGATCGACAAGGACGCGAAGACGGGGCGCTCGTACTTCAGCACGGATGCTGGGAAGACGTGGGCCCAAGACGATCTCTCGCGGGACCCCCAACCGCAGCAGGGCGAGTTCATGATCCGTCTGGTAGACCCGGACAAGCGACCGTCGCAGCTCGAGTGGGAGAACATGTGCCACGTGCACCCGGCACGGGGCGTCCAAGTGTTCGTGGCCGGCGCTCGGGTGCCGTGGGCGCTGGCTCTGTCACCCACGGCGGACCCCAGGCGGATCTCCGGTTCGCGGGTGTCGGGCGGGGCCGAGTTCATCGTGGACGTGGAGACATACACCGTGCTGGCACTGGCGGACGATCCGAAGGCGCTGCAGGTGTACGGGTACTAGGCCCGGTCAGCAAGCCCCGGTTGCTGCGAAAGGGTCGGTCTGCCTGTGCTTCCGACTCTGGCGCAGGTCGCGTTGCTCCCGCCCGCCATGTGTTGACAACATAGCTTACCGACGCTGCATCACCCGCGGAAGAGCGGGGAACCTTCGGCGCGGCCCGACTCGCGCTACGGGCAGCGGTCAGTGCTTGAGCGAAGCGTGCTGCTCTGACGACGCGCCCAGATACGCGACCAACCGCCCCGGAGGTGAGGGCAGTTGGTCGCAGGCTTCACCCTGATCGAGCTGAGACGATGCTGTCCCCGCAGCACTCGTATCTTCTCACGACATGATGTGGGCGACGTGAAAGCCACTGGAAACTTCCGTGTAGGGACCGCTCCAGTGGAGAAACCGCTGTGAGGCACGGCATGCCCAGCCAAGTCCCGCAGGGGGTCTGTCCGCGTCCGCGCCGGATGAACATCCTGTGTCAGCAGAGACACGTCCTGCTGTGCCGCCCAAGAGAAGAGCCGGGGAGAGCCCACGTCCGCGGGCCCCGCCCTGGCTCCATGCGTAGGGGCCAACCCACACTGAAACCGCCCTGAGCCGTTCCGTTGGGAGCAGCTAGCGCTGGGGTGATGTGGCCTCTTGCCGGCATGAGACCGCGATCCGGGCGGTTCGCCGGCGGAATGGTCTCATAGGGCGTGCGCGTGCAGTGCGTTGCCGGGCGCGAGGAAGAGCCCCAGGCACCCCCGACTCCGGCTACCCGCTCGGCGCGGAGTCACGATCTTCTCAGGGCGAAGCGGCCGCTTCAGCCGGTCTCAGGGTCGCCCGACATGCGCAGGTGGTCCACGTGTACCGTTCACTGACAGGCGTACCCAACAATGTGCTGGAACCGGCCCCCGGCTGTCGTCCTGGGCACATGAGAACCTGAGATGCGTCTCTGTGCCCCCTGGACCGCCTTACCGTCTCGCACCTGGAGCCGGAGGCTGGCGGAGGTATGCATAGGCGAGCAGGCGAATTCCCTATCTTCCGCGATGCGCGTGCTGATCACCAGGAGCTACGCGATGAGTGTGTTGGCGCCGATCCTAATCGCTTGTGTTTTCGGGATGGTGCTGCATTCCGCCGCCCAGGCCGACGACGAGCTGACATGGCATGACGCGACCAGCCTGCGAATCGAAGGGAAGGCATGGCAGGACACTGAGAGCTTCTTCGACCGGCTCCCCGCACGTGCGCTGAGCCACGTGAACGGCGATCTCAAGGGACTGGCCAGACTCAGCGCTGGCATGGCAATCCGCTTCACCACTGACTCCGACACGCTCCGGGTGCGCTGGAGCCTGGGAGATCCAGTCTACGTCATGACCCATATGGCAGCTACGGGCACCAGCGGCCTCGACCTGTACGTGAAGGGGGCCGACGGCCACTGGGCCTACGCCGGGACGGGGCGCCCGGAGGACAAGCGAGACAACGAGGCGACGTTCTTCTCGAACCGGCCGAAGGCCGAGCGGACGTACCTGCTCTACCTGCCTCTCTTCAACAAACTGACTTCTCTCAGCATCGGAGTGACCGCCGGCTCCTCCTTGGAGACGGTTGGGAACGGCGCCGGCAAGCGCGTCGTGTTCTATGGCACGAGTATTGTCCACGGCGGTTGTGCCTCCCGGCCGGGGATGGCCTATCCCGCAATCATCGGGCGTGCCCTCGACTGCGAGACTGTCAACCTCGGCTTCTCGGGCAGCGCCAGAATGGAGCCTGTGGTCTGCGATCTGCTGGCTGAGCTCAACCCGGATGTCTTCGTCATCGACGCGCTCCCCAACATGCACGAGGAGCCGATCACCGAGAGGACGCTGAACCTGGTCCGGACCATCCGCAAGAGCTGTCCGACCACGCCCATCGTGCTCGTCGGGAACATCACCTATCAGACCACCCGCGCCTTTGGGGGTGACGGCGGCGAGGTCCGCGAGATCAACGCGCGATTCCGAAAGGCCTACGACCAGCTCCTCGCCGAAGGCTGCGCCGGGCTCCTGTATGTTCCCGGGCGCAACCTGCTCGGGGCTGACGGTGAGGGGACGGTTGACGGCACTCACCCCACAGACTTGGGCTTCAGCAGGATGGCCGAGGTGATCGGTGCGGCAGTGGCAGACGCGCTCGCCCAGGCTGCCTCAGCCGAGGAGAAGCCATGAACAAGGTGTCGGTTACGCTGGAAGAGGATGCCCTGCTAGAGCTCCACGCCGTGCTTCTGGACGATGACCCGGTCGCGGCGCTGGAGTTCCTGAAGAGGCACATCGCCCCCAAGATCCCGCGCAAGGGAAGCGCGGCCTGTGATTCCACTCGGCTCAATCCGTTCATTCTGCGCGCGAGGCCTGGGCAACGCGGCGGCGTAGAGCCCGGATGATGTCCTGCGCGCCCCGGCCGCAGCAAGAGGATCGCAGACAGATCCCGGCGCTGGCATCGCCAGGGGCCCCGATTGTCCAGTGTGTGGGTGTCAAGTTAGCATGAAAGCATGATGCACCCCGGCGGTGCCGCTGATAGGATCAGCGATCAGGCACCTCGTCCCGGCTGCGAGACTCAGCTCGAGCGGGAGCACCGGGTGACTGGCGCAACTTGTCGGTGTCAACCGCCCGTGAAGCCGACCCCGTGCACCTCCGACTCCGGCTAGCCCCTCAACTCGGGGTCATCAATCGGAGTTCTGTCGCGTGTGGGCACATCAGCCGCGCCATGGGAGCGATTGCGGGCAGGCCCGCTCAGTCGAATCCCCCCTGGGCAGCCCTCCAGTCCCGGCAGCCCGCTAGGATAGGGCTATCAGCGAGTGCGGGGAACACAGCGAGAGAGCTTCCGGGAACCCCCTCGAAGCCAGATGGGGTGGTCGACAGGACTCCTGGGTCTTGACAGTCGGCCGGTTCCTGCGTATGCTACTCTCGCCCAAACATATGTTTGCCAGGAGGGGAACCATGGCTTCTGTATGTCAGGTGGCCGTGGGGGCGGTGCTGGGGGTGGGCCTGCTGGCGCTGTCGGCGCCGATAGGTGCCGAAGGAAGCGGAGGGGCATCTGGGGCGCGGCCTGATTACGGCAAGCTCGTACTGCGCGGCAAGGGCATGGCCCAGGACTCGTTCTCGCTCGCCCTTCAGGCGGCCGCCCGCCTCCTGGGACGAGACGCTGACTACGAGACCATCGCAGCTATGACCACCAGCGTCTTCTCGCCCGCCATCACCCCGGGTGAGGACTGCACGTCCTGGTGGCACGTGGACGCGCGTTACCTCGCTACGGCCGCGGACCTCCAGCCGGTCTCCGAGCTGATCGGGGTGCGCCTGAGGCGCCTCGATGTCCCTGTGTTCAAGGGCGATGGGAAGGACGAGGAGGAGGCGCGCCGCCACCGTCGCGACGTGGCGAAGCTCCTCGCCCAGACCATGGATGCCGGTGCCGTCATCGTTGTCAGTGGCAGATGGGAACCGACAGGAGGGCCGCATGGCTTCGTGCCCTGGGGATGGGCCGGCATCGTCACAGAGGCGAGGCCCGACGGCACGATTCTCGGCGCCTGCCTGAACGGTGAGAAGGACAACCCGCTGCGCTGGTTTGCCCCGATGTGGGCGGTCTCGGCCGGTGAGGTGACGGCCACGCCTGCCCAAGCCAGCCGGGCGACGCTGCGTCAGGCCGTCTCGCGGATCCGCGGCACAGGCCGCTTCCAGCGCGGCGAGTCCAGCGTCTACGGCCTTGATGCGATGGATCTGTGGATCAAACAGATGGAGCAGGTGCCAGGGTTCTGTGCCCAGTGCCAGGAGAGGGGCGGGCGCGGTTGGACTGACGCCGTCGACAATGCCGTGGCGATGCGCGAGCGCGCGGCGGCCGCTGCCTCCTACCTGCGCCGCGTTGGGTCCACCTTCTCGCCCGCTGGGCGCCCCTACCTGGAGTCCGCCGCGCAGCACTACGATCGCATCCGGCAGTTGCTCAACCCGGCGCTAACCGGCGAGGGTGGCGAGAAGTTCGAGCAGTTCGTCGGGGATCTTGCCAAGCAGAAGGCGCACGCCCAGACCGTGCTGCGGCCGGCGCGCTCCGAGCTGTCCGCGGCCGCCGACGACATGGACAAGGCGCTCGCCGTTCCGCTTCCGGAGGCGCGACTCCTCCGTGATGTGCCGGCCGGCAAGGGCGATGGCAACGAATTCGTCCGCGGCCTGGAGGTCATCCTGGATCACGCGGGCACGCCCGTGGACTACGACACGCTGATGGGCGATCTGGGACTTGCCTTCATCCTGCAGGCCAGCGATCAGGTCCCAAGGTACAACGGCGCGCTGGACGTCGGCTGGTGGCCTCTCGACCCGGCCTGCATACCTAGCTATCTCGACTTCGTGAGCCGCACTGCTGGGCGCTGCATCGACTTCCTCCACCTCGAGACCGTCTCCGAAGCAGAGCTACCACAGGCCTTCCGAGAGAGAGCGCTGCCGCGTGCGGAAGCCACCCTCAACAACGGCTCCCCCTTCCTGGCGATAGACTGCTGCTGGAAGGTCGTCACCGGCTGCGACGGAGGCGAGCCCCCGCTGCTGGGGTTCCTGGCCAGCGCGGGGAGCGCAGAACCGGCCCGCTTCCCGTCGTACCCATGGGCCTTCGCCTTCCTCGATGACACTGTGCCGAAGGTGGACCGCCGCACCGCGGATCGAGAGGCGCTGCGGCACGCGGTCGCACTCAGCCGCGACGAGGTCGCGATGCCGTGGGGATTCGTCACCGGGCAGAAGGCCTACGCACTGTGGGCGCAGACCCTGCGGGACACTGAGCACCTGGGTGAGGCGCGCTGGCACTGTAACATGGTGAGGCATCTCACCCTCAACCGCACCAGCGCCACCGCCTACCTCCGCGGCATGGTGGAGCGACAACCAGCCGCGGCCCCTCGTCTGTTGGCCGCCGCCGCGTGCTACGAGTGTACTCTAGCACGGCTCAAGGAGGCCGACCTCAGTGAAGCCGCTCTCATGTCCAGCGACGGACGCAAGAAGCTGGCCGCGCTGGTGGAAGGGATCGCCCGGATCGAGGCGGATGCCGTCGGTGAGCTGGAGGCGGCGGTCGCCGCGATGCCGGCCCGCTGATCATTCCTCGGAGAGGGAGGGAAACATGCCATCATGCGCTAGCCCGGAGGCCCTCACACGCGAACTGACGCAGCACGGCCATTCCCTGGGCGTGGACCTCGTCGGCTGCACTTCGTCCGCGCCCTTCGTCGTCGGCGAGGCGGCGCGAGAGATACTGCCGGAGGCGATCCTTCCCGGCGCACGCTCCATCGTCGTTGCCGCCTGCGCAACTAGCGGGGTCGATCGCTACCAGCCCTCCCGACCCGGCGCTCCTCGCGGCCGGCTGGGCCCGTGGACACGCGCCTCCGTGCCCGCCTACGACCATACGCTCGGCGTCATCACCGAGTTCCTCACCGCGCGCGGCTATCGCACGGCCGCCGGCCACGAGCTTCCACTCAAGGCGACCGCGGTCCGCGCGGGGATTGCGTACTACGGCAAGAACAGCATCGTCCACGCCGAGGGTTTCGGCTCGTACCTCGAACTGGCGGCCGCACTGACAGATGCCGAGTTGATCTGCACTGATCGCCCGGTTCAGTCCTCCGACTGCCCGGACGACTGCCGCGCGTGCATGGAGGCGTGCCCGACGGGCGCGCTCGCGGAGCCGTTCCGGCTCACTCGCGACAAGTGCATCTGCCATTACCTCTGGGGCGCGCCGATTCCGCGCGAGCATAGACAGGCTGTTGGCGATCTCATCTTCCGGTGCGACGCGTGCCAGCAAGCCTGCCCACGCAATCACAAGCTGTGCGGGGGTCGCGAGCTCGCCTACCGTCCTCAGGAAGGAGATGACTCGCCGGTGCTGCTGCCCTTGCTGCTCGGAGACGAGACCTACTACCGAAGCGCCATTCCGGAGTTCGTGCAGCAGGCCGGGCTCGACACCGTACGCCGCAACGCGGCCATCGCAGCTGGGAACATAGGCGATGTGGCGACCCTGCCTGCCCTGCTCACGTGCCTGAGCTCCGCTCACGATCTCACCCGCATCGCCGCCGCCTGGGCCCTCGGCCGCTTCAGCGGCACAGAAGTCGCCCGCGCCCTTGCCGAGCGGCTCGCCGTAGAGGAGAACGCCGAAGTCCGCGACGAGATTGCCTGTGCCCTCCACACAGACTGAGGCGCCCTCCCGCGCCCGCAGAGCCAGCTAGCGCAGGACTGATCCTCGCCCGCAGGTGGCGGGCCGACGGCCTCTGGCGTCGCCGACTCCGGCTACCCACTCGGTTCGGGTCGCTGGTCGGGGTCTCGTCGCGCGTACGGCAGGCGTGCTCGTCGAAGGGGAACGGCGCCCGAAGGCGCCGCCTTACCGGTCCCAGGTAGTGCGAGGGGTGAGCTGAGGCAAGCCCGGGACGCTCCCAGGACGGTCCTACGGGTCCTCGGCACCTACAGAGGATCCCGCCAGAACAAGGCTAGGGTGGTGCAACAGCGAAGTAATCACGACACACGGTCCTACGGGCGCCCAACACCCCCAGGAGGTCCCACGGAGGCAGGACTCAACTCTGGGACTTTCACCCCTTCTCGTGACGCCCGCCATGGCGTACAGTGCTCAGCGACGGTAGCCGATGAGCCCGGCCCAACACTTTCGGCCGGAGTGGAGGTGTCGCCATGAAGGCCAGTCTAGCGCCTTGCCGTTTCCCTTTCGGCGTGGTTCGCTCTGCGCTGACGCTGGCTGTAGTTCTGCCGGCCGCGCTCTGCCTCGGAGGCTGCGGCCCTGTGCCAGAGACATCTTGGTCTCCGACAGATCAGGAGATTGCCTACCTCGACAACGGCGCCCTCCGCATCCTGGACATGGCCACGAAACAGTCGCGGGCGCTCGACACCGGACCCGGCGCGGTCTGCTCTCCTTCCTGGTCTCCCGATGGCAAGACGATCGCCTTCTACTCGGCGGTGTTCGGCAAGGAGCCGAGCGTATCGTTGCGGGCCATTGATCTGTCCTCCGGCCAGGTGCGCACTCTTGCCTCGGACGTCTGGCCCTTACCCACTGAGGCAAGCGGCGGCACGACGCACCCGGGCCAGTCGCCCGAGGAGGCCCTCGAGGAGGCTCAGCGCGAGGAACTCTCCGGGCTGATGCTTTTCGGCACTATCCCTTGGAGCCCGGACAGCGCGCGCCTCGCCTGCTCGGCGGGGCCTATCAGCCCCGGCTCGCTGCTCGTCGTTGACGCGGCCACCGCCGCCGCGACTCCTATCACCCAGCACACGAAAGTGCCGGGCATGATGATGATGGCGGCCTGGTCCCCTGACGGCAAGCGAATTGCCTAGCTGCTGTGCCCGGGTGATCCGGCTGAGGCTCAGTCCGGGTCAGACGAGCCGCCGGGCAGCAACAGCTTCTGGGTGTACGACCTAACAACCGGCGCCGCTGATCGGTTATACGATGTGCCGACCGATAGCTCGGGCGATACCTATGTGATCGGTCCGCGACTCGAATGGTCGGCCGACTCCACCCGGATCGGTTTCATCATGGAGGACGTTCACAATGAGGGGCGGGCGATCGCCTACACGATCGCGGCGGAGCCGGGGGCGACGGTGCGAGAGGAGATGCAGGGCATCACTCCCATTGTCCGTGTCAACCGGCCGTGAAGCCGGCCTCGGGCACCCCCGACTCGGGCTGCCCTCTCGGCTTGGAGTCGCTGTCCGGGGGTTCGTCGCGTATGGGATCTGGGGGAGGGAGGGGCTGAGCCCTGCGACACCTGACCAGACTGGGTGCCACACCCGGCCTGGCTACGTAGAGTCCCGAATGCCGTCTGCATCCTCCTGGCTTGACAGCTTCGACAGGCCGAGTATCCTCAGGCCGATGACCGTCACCCGGCGCCACACGAAGCTGCGTGCCCTTGGCGCTGCCCTGGCCGTTTTGGCTGGCCTGAGCTTGGCGCCAGGTGCGACCAGTGTGTCCGGTCCCAGAGAGGATGCCTACGCCATGAGTAGTGCACCGAAGATGCGCTTCGAGCATCGCATCATCGATCCCGAGCCGCCACGCGATCCGCATATCAAGGCGGCCGGCGACATCGATGGCGACGGTAACCCCGATGTCGTCGTCGCCAGTAGTGACGGCGGCCCTCTGGTCTGGTACCGGAACCCGGACTGGAGCAGGCACGTGGTTCACCCTTCCGGGAAATGGAGCTGTTATGCCCGGGTTGTGGACATGGACGGGGATGGCGATGCCGACATCCTGATCTCGGAGTGGTACACCCACAACCGATTGGAGTGGTACGAGAACCCCCGGCCGGACGGTGACCCCACCAAGGACCCTTGGCACCAGCACATCATCGGGAGCCCGCGGGCTCACGATATCTGCAGCGGCGACATCGACGGCGATGGACAGATGGAGATCGCGACCCGCGCCCAAGGTGAGGACGGACGCGAGATCGTCCTCTGGAAGCGCGCCGGCGGCGGCTCGTGGTCGAGGCGCAGCCTCCCGTGTCCCGCAGGCGAAGGGCTGAGCATCGGCAGCATCGCCGGGGACGGGCGGCTGGATATCGTGATCGGCGGCCGCTGGTACGAAGCGCCGGAGGACATCATGGCCGGCCACTGGCAGGAGCATGTCTTCGCCGACTGGCCTGCGGACGCGGTAGTGGCGGTGGCCGATGTGGACAGGGAGGGCCGGGCGGACATCGTGCTCACCCGCTCCGAGGGCGCTCACCGTCTCTCGTGGTTTGGTGCGCCACCCGACCCAAAGCGCGGCCAATGGTCGGAGCACGTGGTGGACGATTCCGTGGACTTCGCTCACAGCCTGGTAGTGTGCGACATTGACGGCGACGGTCAGCTCGACATCGTCACCGCCGAGATGCACCAGTCGCCGCGCAAGCGTGTCATGGTCTACCTGGGCGGTCGGAGGGGGACCGAATGGACACGGGAGGTCATCGCCGAGACGGGTTCGCATAACGTTTGTGTTGTCCGTCTGGGGGATACCGGAAGGATCGGCATCGTCGGGGCAAACTGGAGCGGCGGGTACCAGCCGCTTGAGCTGTGGGAACAGATAGCTGGTGGATAGGGCGGCCTCGGTTCCCCCCAACTGGGGTATAGCAAGGCGCGGCATGCGATCGGCGGCAGTTGTGCTGCTGGCGCTGTGCGCGGCGGCAGCGCCCGGAGGAGGTTATGCGGTGGCTGGAGGTAAGCTCGCGTTCGAGCATCAGGTGGTGGACGCCGACCCGCCCAGTGGGACCGGATGCTGCCTCGACGTTTGCGCATTGGGTGATCTCGACGGCGACGGCCGCACCGATATCGTGGTGGGCTCTCAGGAGTCGATCGGGCTGGCCTGGTACCACAACCCGCACTGGAAGCGCTACCTCATCGGTCCGGGCGAGTTCACCACCGATGGTGAGGTCGCCGACATCGACGGGGACGGCAAGGCCGAGGTCATCGCGAGCTGCATGCAGCGCGATCAGATCGAGTGGTATGAGCGAGTCGGTGATCCGTTCCGCAGCGAGGGCTGGAAGCGTCATCGCATCGGCGGCGGGTGGGCGCACGACCTGGCCGTCGGCGACATCAACGGCGACGGCCGCCTCGACGTGATCGCCTTCTCGAAATACGTCACCCCGCCGCACCTGGTGTGGTACGAGGCGCCGCCCGATCCGCGGAGCGAGTGGATCCGCCACCAGATCGACCAGCCCGCGGGCGAGGGGCTGGACGTGAGCGACCTCAATGGTGACGGCCATCTCGAGATTGTGGCAGGGCGGTACTGGTACCAGAATGTGGATGGTCGTGGCCTCAAGTGGGAGAAGCGCGAGCTAACGTCGGACTGGACCCACGATTGCCGCGTCGTCATCGCCGACATGAATGGCGATAGGAGGCCCGACATCGTGCTGAGCTACTCCGAGGGCAAGGGCCGCCTCTCCTGGTTCGAGAACCCGACCTGGCGCGAGCACCGCATCGATGCGGGGCCGCTGGAGGGGGCGCACAGCTTGGGGGTGGCCGACTTCGATGGAGACGGCAGGCTGGACGTGATGGCCGGGGAGATGCATAGCAGCAGCACGCGGCGCGTCCTGGTGTACCGGAACCTATCGCGCGGCGACAGGTGGCAGCGAATGGTGCTCGCGACCACCGGCACTCACAACGCGCGGGTCGGCCGTCTGGCTCCTGGCGCGCTACCGGCCATCGTGGGGAAGAACTACGACGGTTCGAAGCAGGTCGAGATTTGGCAGGCGGTCACCGGGCCGGCTGGGGAGGTGCGGCGGTAATGCTCGCCGGCGTATGCGCGCGGACGAGCCACAGGCAGCGACGGGAGGAGCCAGTGATGGTTATCGGACCGATGGGATGGGGTGTAGCAGCCTGCCTGTTGGTGCTGCTCTGTGCCGGCGCCGCCACCGCGGGGCCCGCCGGGCTGCCACGGCTGAAGGTGAGTGAGAACGGCCGCTTCCTGGTGACGGAGGAGGGAAAGCCCTTCTTCTGGCTCGGGGACACCGCCTGGCTGCTGTTCGCGCGGCTGAGCAAGGAGGAAGCCTGGCACTACCTGAAGGCCCGTGCTGCACAGGGCTTCACGGTCATCCAGGCCATGACTGTGCCTTGGGATGCGCGGCACGTGCCGAACGCGGCCGGTGAGCTGGCCTTCCTCGACGGCGATCCCGCCAAGCCCAACGAGCGGTACTTCGCGCACGTGGACGCTGTGGTGGAGATGGCGGCTCGACTCGGCCTCTACATGGGCCTGCTGCCGACCTGGGGGGACGCCTGGAACCCGTGGGATGGAGGCACGGAGCTGCTCAGCCCGGAGAGCGCCGAGGTCTACGGGGAGTTCCTGGGCCGGCGCTACCGGGACAGGCCGGTGATCTGGATCCTGGGCGGTGACCGGAACCCGGAGAACGAGCGCCACCGCGCCACCGTGCGGGCGCTGGCGAGAGGGCTGCGCCGGGGCGATGGCGGGCGTCACCTGATGACCTTCCACCCGAGCGGCTGGAGCAGTTCGTCGCGCTGGTTCCATGGGGATGACTGGCTGGCCTCGAATATGATGCAGAGCGGCCACTCCACGCGCAACGCGCGGAACTACGAGCTGATCGCGGCAGACTACGCGCGCACGCCCGCGAAGCCGTGTCTGGACGGGGAAGCGGACTATGAGGATCATCCGGTAGACTGGAAGCCGGAGAACGGCTACTTCGACGACTATGATGTCCGGAAGACCGCCTACTGGGCGGTGTTTGCAGGTGCCCACGGGCACACGTATGGCTGCAACGATGTCTGGCAGTTCTACAGGACGGGTGGCCAACCGGAGACCAACGCGCGCACGCCATGGCGGGAAGCGCTCCTGCTCCCAGGCGCGCGCCAGATGCATCACCTGCGCGCGCTGATGGAGTCGCGGCCGTTCCTCACGCGCGTCCCGGACCAGAGTCTGATTGTGGGGGCCGCCGGGGATGGGGCGCGCCATGTGCACGCCACCCGCGACGCGAGCGGCTCCTACGCGATGCTCTACGTGCCGACGGCTGGCCAGACGGTGACGGTGGACAGCAGCGAGCTGTCCGGGAAGCGGCTGAAGGCCTGGTGGTATGACCCGCGTACGGGGAAGGCCACCGCGCTCAAGGACGACTTCCTCGTCGGCGGGAAGCTGGAGTTCACCACCCCGGCCGAGGGGCCGGACTGGGTGCTCGTGCTCGACGACGCGGCGAAGAGGTACCCGAAGCCCGGAAGCTGATGAGTGCCGTCTGAGGTCCCAGCGCCACCGGCTGGGGCATGCCCCAGCAACCGCTGACATAGGCGCCGACGTCTCGCAGGCCCCGGCCAAAGTCCGCCGCGCGACTCAGGGAGGCGGGCTGGACGGCGGCCCCATGCCCCCCCGACTCCGGCTACCGCTTCGGCTTGGAGTCAGTGGCCGGGGTGGCGTCGGGTGTGGGAAGGGAGACCGGCTGCCGGCTCTGACTGCGACTGCATCCCTGGCCGGATTGCTCTGGAATCAGTGGCCAGCTTCGAGCGGAATCCGCAGATATGCCCAGCTGTGAACAGGAAGCGCGAAACGGTACTCATGGGAGCAAGGATAGCACCGACTCAGCCGGGAAGGAGACCGCCCGGAAGTGCCCCGGATAGGGTTTCTGGGGAGGGCAAGGGGGTGCCGAAGCGATACCGAACCGACCCTCTATTGCTCAGGGAGGAGGTAGGACATGAAGCGACTCATTGCCGTGCTCATTGTGGTGGCGGCGATGGCCGTGCCCACCGCCGTGGTCGGCGGGGCGACGGCGCCGGCCGCCGGTCCGCAGGAGGTCACGCTTCCCGCGCCGGAGACCAAGGGAGGGATGTCGCTGAACGAAGCTCTGTCGCGCCGGCGTTCGGTACGCGGCTTCGACGCGAAGACCCTCGATCAGCAGCAGCTGGGGCAGTTGCTGTGGGCGACCCAGGGCATCACCGACCCGGCCACCGGGCACCGGACGTCGCCCTCCGCGATGGCGATGTATCCGCTCACAGTGTACGTCTGCACGGCCGACGGCGTGTTCACCTACGAGCCGAAGGGCCACAAGCTGGTGCGCGTCTCCACCGAAGATCGGCGCGCCGATGTCACCCAGCCCCCGCGGGGAGGACAGCCGGCCCCGGTGAGCTTCGTGTTCACCGGTGACCCGAGCAAGTTCGGGTCGCGCCTCCCGGATCGGGCCGCCGCGTTCGTCTATCTGGAGGTCGGGCACGCGGCCGAGAACTTGGCCCTGGAGGCGACCGCGCTGGGGCTCGCAACCGTGACCCAAGGCGGCATCGACGCGGCGAAGGTGTCGAAGGCGCTCAACCTGCCGCAGGGCACGCTGGTAGTCTACACCATGCCCGTGGGCTATCCCGTCGCGCGGTAGCAGGCACGCCCCCGGGACAAGGCGGCGCGGCAACCATCGGTGGCGGCAGGTTCTGCCTCGTGTCGTCCGGATTGCACCGCGAGCGCATGCTCGAGGATAGCCTATTCGCGACCTCCCGCTGCCATCTCGCGTGTTGCACCGAGCTGCCCATGCTGGTATCCATGACCCGTTCGCCCTTGACAACCCGCTCGGGTGGGGCTACGATCCGTCTGGCTGACGAGAGACAAAACAAGAGAGGTCGCAGGCTTACGCGCATCAGCCCTTGACGCGCCTGCTTCGCGCCACCCGAAGCATCGGGTGGCGCGAGGCGGGCGCGTTGTGTCCGGGGTGGGCCCTACTCGGGAGGGGATGAGGAGTTGACCGAGACGAGCTGGCCGGGACTCCATGGAAGCTGGATAACGCCGGAATCGGCGCTCCATGACTGGCGGGACCGGATCGCACGCGTGGAGGCCCAGGAGACGGCGCATTTCGCGAACCTGCCGTACGTGACGGGCGTGGCGGTCATCGGATCGGTGGGCCGCGGGACGCAGTGGCCGCTCTCGGACCTCGACCTGCTGGTGGTGGCTGACTTCTGGGAGGGCGAGGACCCAGAGTGGCTGATCCGACGCGAGGAAGAAGAGCGCATCAGGCGGCTGCACGCGGCCGGGATCCCGAACGACGTGGAGGCCGGCAACTGGGTGCTTACCACGGATGAGGTCCGTGCCGCCATGGATGGGGACGATGACACGTTCCTGAAGACGCTCGACCATGGGCACTGGTTGGGGATCGCGATCAAGGCTGAGGGGGCGCGGGTGGCACTGGATTTCGATGGCTACGTGACTCGGTTCATCAGCAGATGCAATCGCATGCTGTGGACTGATCGCTTTGTGAAGCTGTGGCTGCGGCGGGCCGGGGAGGACGCGGAGGAGCGGGTCGAGGGGGCTCGAAGCCGCCTGCGAAACGGCGATGCCGCGGCGGCTTCGCTCGAGCTGATCCTCGCCGCCCAGGTGATGACAGGGCCCATGTACGCGCTGTGGCGAAAGCTGCCGGAGAGCATCAGCAGAGGGGTGACGCGATTCCTCGCGGCGGCAGCAGAGATGCGCGAGCAGGAGGTCTCCTCACACTTCCTGTCAGCAGCGAGGTTGAGCGAGGATGAGGTGGGCGAACGGTTCGCAGCGACTCCACCGGCGGGACAGCGGGAGCGTGATGTGTGCCTCGCTATCCGTCGTGGGAATGGCGAGAGCCTGGACGCGTTAGGGGCCACCCGCGACCTGCTTCACATAAGCCTGTGGGTCGCCGTGATGCTCGACCGCAGTCTCTGCGCTCCGTATGCCCTGTGGACGGGCGTGACCGCGGACGAGCAGATCGTCCGCCGGCAGTTGGATGCTGCACAGGCGATGCTCGCGCGGCTGCAGAGGCCCAGGGCCGACCTGGAGGCAGCTGAGGGAGCTACTGAGCGGTCGCGCGGGACTGCGTCGGAATGACCTCGCGAAGATGGGCGATGTCAGCGCCGATAGAGGCGTGTCTGAAGAGACCGATCACGGGATCTGGCCGTCGCCAACACTTGCAGGGGGTATTGGCTGTCCGTCCTATGGAGACACTAAGGACGGGCTCGCCATAGCTGTCGCGGAATCCTCGCCAGAGCCAGCGCGCGATCTCTCGAGGCAGAGCAGGCGACAGCCCGATGGGTGTCGAACGCGCACAGCGGCGAGCGCGCCATGGTCTGCGGCGGCTCGCCGGAGAGAGGGATGCCAATCCTTTACATCATCGCAACTCCCATCGGCAACCTGGAGGACATAAGCTACCGCGCGGTGCGGGTGCTCGGAGAGCTTGAGGCGCTGGCCTGCGAGGACACGCGGCGCACGCGCATACTGCTGGATCGCTATCACATTCCCAGGCCGAAGAGGCTCTTCTCCTACCACGAGCACAATGAGAAGGAGGCCGCGGCGCGCATTCTCGGGCTGCTTGAGAAGGGCACGGCGCTAGGACTAGTGACGAAGGCGGGTTACCCTGGGGTGAGCGATCCCGGCTATCGGGTGATCTCGCAGGCGGTGGAGCGGGGGTTCCGGGTGGAGGTGCTTCCGGGCGCGGGAGCGGTGGAGGCGGCGCTGGTGCTGTCGGGCCTGCCCGGCGCCAGCTTCACGTTCAAGGGATTCCCTCCGAGAGGCGCGAGCAAGAGGCGGCGCTTTCTGGAGGCGGAGAAGGAGCTGCCGCACACTCTGATATTGTTCGAGTCTCCCCGCAGGTTCGCAGCGCTTCTGGCCGACGCGCTCGCGGTGCTGGGCGATCGGAAGGCGGCGGTGTGCATCGAGATCACGAAGATGTTCGAGGAGGTGGCCCGGGGCTACCTCTCGGAGCTGGCCGAGAAGTTCCGGGGCACCACGATCAAGGGTGAAGTCACGGTGGTGATCGCGGGCAATAACCCGAAGTTCATGAAGCCGGAGGAGAAGGCGCGGGAGGCCGGCTCGCCATGAATGAGCTGTGCACTGCAGATGGGAGGATTCGGCTCCCTGCATTCCTGCCGGACGCGACGAGGGGCGTTGTGCGCAGCCTCGATTCGGAGGACCTGGCCCGGGTGGGAGTCGAGGGGATCGTTGTGAACGTGCTTCATTCTCCTCCGACCCCGGTGCGTCGGTGATATCGGGCCTCGGAGGGATCGGCCGTTTCATGGGGTGGAAGGGTGTGGTGGCCTGCGATTCGGGAGGGTTTCAGGTCTACTCGCTGATCGCGCGTTCGGCCAAGATGGGAAGTGTGTCGGAGCGGGGGTTCAGCTACCGGCTTGGACAAGGGCAGAAGAAGGAGATGCTGACCCCGGAGAGGTGTATCGAGAGGCAGTTCCAGATCGCGGCCGATCTGATGTTCTGTCTCGACTACTGCACACACCCCGATGCGCCCGCAGATGTCCAGCGGGAGAGCGTGGAGTGGACGATCGCGTGGGCCAGAAGGTGTAAGGAGGAGTTCTCGCGACGGCTGGAGGGCGTGGCGTCGAGGGGACACAGGCCCATGCTCTTCGCGGTTGTCCAGGGAGGGGCGGACCGGGATCTTCGCAGGCGATGCGCGGAGGAGCTGCTGGAGATCGGCTTCGACGGGTATGGCTACGGGGGGTGGCCGGTGGATTCGAAGGGGTCGCTGGTGGAGATGGTGGAGTACGTCAGGGAACTAGTGCCGCGGGAGTTCCTGCTTCACGGGCTGGGGATTGGAAAGCCCGAAAGTGTGGTGCGCTGCGCCAAGATAGGCTATCAGCTTTTCGACTGCGTGCTGCCGACGCGGGATGCGCGGCACGGCAGGCTTTACGTCTCGACCGACGGCTTTGCAGACCTCACCGCGGAAGATGGATCCTGCTACGAGTACTTGTACATCCGGGATGACAGATACCGGAGGGACGAACGTACGCTGGAGGAGGGCTGTGACTGTCCAGCATGCGGCAGCCATTCACGCTCTTACCTGCGGCATCTCTTCGAGATTGGGGACGCGGCGGGGTGGAGGCTGGCCACACTTCACAACCTGCGGTTCTACGCGCGGCTGATGGAAAAGCTGCAGTCACAGCGGGACCGCGGGGGAGGGCCGCAGAGCGGGTGAAGAGATGACCGAGGATGAACTCGGCGAGATCGTCTCGGCCCTCAGGCGGTCGCGGAAGTACCGCTTTGTGTGTGAGGACACTCTTCGGCGGATTGCGCGCTGGGCCGCCGCGCGGCATGGGAAGAGGAAGGACATCGTCAAGGCGGCGAAGCGGAAGCTCCACCAGGCCTATGGCGCGTACCTCGAGGGGTTCGATCCGGCCGAGGTTGAGGCATTAGTGGAGGCTCTCCCCTCAGATCCCCCGGAGGGAATGCTGCGGGAGACCTGTCTGAAGATACTGGAGCAGCACGCCTCGGCCAAGGAGCGCATACCATTTATGGAGGAGGCCTTTGCCGAGGTCTTTCGGAGAACGGGCCGGCCGGAGGTCATCCTCGACCTTGCCTGTGGGCTGAATCCGTTCGCCTTTCCGTGGATGGGGCTGTCGAGGGAGACGGAGTATCACGCGTACGACATGGAGAGCCGACTTGTGTCGGCGGTGGACGCATTCCTGCTGCGGGTCGGCGTCGAACACAGTGCGGTCTGCTGCGATCTCCTGGTGTCGGTGCCGGAGGCGGAGGCGGATGTCGCTTTTCTGCTGAAGACGATGCCTTGTCTGGAGCGGCAGGAGAAAGGCGCGAGCAGCCGGATCCTGCGCGGGGTGAAGGCCCGCAATGTCGTTATCTCATTCCCCGCTCAGTCGCTGGGCGGGAGGGACAAGGGAATGCACGAGCACTACGGGGAGGAGGTGCTGCGGCTTGGTGCAGACCTCGGCCTCGCTGCAGAGGAGGTCGCCTTCCCGAACGAGACCTTCTACCTGCTGACGAAGGCTTGAGCAGCGCTCGCTCTGCGAATCAGCGCAGCTCCCGCGGGCTCCAGGTCGCGCTCCTGGAGCCGGATTTCGACCTTCTGAGCATCTTGCTGGCCGCGGATGACGGCAGGACCGCAGGGGTGGCCGCGGCGGTGGGACTGAGGCGGGCGGTCCGGGGTGCCCGTGAGACGCGAGACGGTTCGATTCCCACGCGGACCAGGAAGACGCTCTGGCATCGAAATCCCCGACTTCGTCCGAAGGCCCGTCGTTTCGATGCCAGGATGTTGTCCTCCGCCAAGTGCGTGGCGATAGGTCTGGTGCATGCGAGGGGGGAGGGAAACCATCCCCCCTCGGTTCTTCCCCCACCTTGTGGGAGGAGAACGATAGGCTTGGCGCCGTTCGCGGGGCAGGGTCATGCTCCTGCCCGGCCTGCGGGAGCTATCTGTGCGCCAACACCCGCATCACTTCGTCAATGGTGGTGAGGCCGTCTTTGGCCTTGCGCAGGCCATCCTGAAGCATGGTGACCATGCCGGACTCGATGGCGGCCTGGCGCAGCTCGCCGGTGGGGGCGCGGCGGATGGTCATCTCCTTAAGGCGGTCGTCCATCTCCAACAGCTCGAAGAGCGAGATGCGCGCCCGATAGCCGGTGCCGCGGCAGTCGGCGCACCCCCGCCCGCGGTAGAAGGCCGCGCCGGTGAGGTCCAGGCCAGAGAGCGACTGGACGTGCTCGGCCAGCCCTGTCCCAGGCTGGAAGGGCGCTTTGCACTTCTGGCAGAGGCGGCGCGCCAGGCGCTGCGCGAGCACCGCGGTGAGCGCGGTGCCGACGAGGAAGGGCTCGGCGCCCATATCGAGTAGGCGGGTGATGGTGCTGGGAGCGTCGTGCGGAAGCATCGTGGTCAGGACCAGGTGGCCAGTCAGGGCGGCCTGGATGGAGGTTTCGGCAGTGGCCAGGTCCTCGATCGCCCCGACCAGTATGATGTCGGGGTCGGCGCGCTGGAAGTAGCGCATGGCGGCGGCGTAGGTTAACCCCATCTTCCGGTTGACGTGCATCTGGGAGACACCGCGCATGCGGTAGATCACGGGATCCTCAATCGTGACCAGCTTCCTGGTGGGCGAGTTGAGGATGTTGAGCGCCGAGTAGAGGGTGGTCGTCTTGCCTGATCCCGCAGGCCCCACGACGACGATCAGCCCGTTCGGGTCGCGCAGCCTGCGCTCGAAGCGCTCCTGGATCTCCGGGTAGAAACCAAGCTTCTCCATGCCGATGAGCACACTGCTCTGGTCGTAGATGCGTACCACCGCGCTCTCCCCATAGAGGGCGGGGAAGGTGAGGGTCCGCAGGTCATACTCGCGACCCTCGTACTCATAGATGATGCGGCCGTCCTGGGGGATGCGGCGCTCGCCGACCTCGGCGTCGGCCATGATCTTCAGGCGCGCGACCAGGGGACGATGCGCCTCTTTAGGGAGGGATAGTGCCTCGCTAAGCACGCCGTCAACGCGGTAGCGGATCACAACCTGGTCGCGGCTGGTGTCGAGGTGGATGTCGCTGGCGCGGGCTGCGATCGCTTCCCTGAAGATGGTGTTCCAGGTGGCAGCGACCGCGCTCTGTGGGCCTGCCTCCTCGGTGCTGACTTGGTCCCAGTCAATCGGAGGGAGGTGGCGCTCCTGGCGGGCCTTGTTGACGGCCTTCGCCAACCCGGCGGGCTCGTGCAGCTCGGCCGGCTCTTCGGCCTGGAGGAACTGCTCCAGGTCCCGGCGGTAGAACCTCCACTGGGTGCCGGCCTTGAAGCCCTTGATCTTCTCCTGCGCGAGCCAGCGGTAGAAGGTGGGCTTGCTCACTTTCAGGAAGGCCGCCGCGGCTGTCAAGTCCAGCACCTCGTCCGGCGGGGGTGCCTGGGGCTGCTCCTTCGTCGTCTTCGCCTGCTTTGCTCTACGCATTTCGATGCTCCTTCAGGCTTGTCTCTTGCCGGGCAGGTCGCGGACCTGCCCTACGCGGGCTGGGCGCGCCTTCGCGGCTTCATCCAGCAGGTAGTCCGCTACGATGGAAAGGGTTTCGGCCAGCCTTCCGGTTTGCTCACCATCGCGGATCATCTCAATGGTCATCGGCGGCAGGTCGGCGGCCACCGGGGCGAGCGCTTCGCTGAGATCGGCACCCCCGCGCACGGCCTCGCGGGCGGCGAGCAAGGCCCCGCGCGGCTCCGGCACCACGATGGACTCGGCGGCCGCCTCCAGAGCCTGGAGGATCGGCACTCCCACCTGGAGCATTAGTCCGAGACGGCCCACGGCAAGGGAGTATTCGCGAAGCAGACGGTTGTGAGACGCCGGCAGGGATCGCTCCGCCTCCAGGCGATCAGCGAGCTTAGTCAGCGCAGGCCCGGGCGCGCCGTGCAGCTCACCGCTGAGGATGGTTCCCCAGACGAACGCTGGGACGCGGGAGATCAGCCCTCTCGCAACCGTGGCCTCCGATACCAGGTTGTCTCGCATCGCGCGCAGGAGGGCTCGTGGCCCCGCGGGGGCGCGTGGAGAGATGCTGTCCAAGGCCTGCAAGATGGTGGTGTCGCCCTGCAGGGCGGCCGCCAGGCGGCGGCAAACCCAGACTACGTCCTTTGCGGCCTGCGCGGAAAGCTGGTTCTGGCCCATGCCAAGGCCCCCTTTCCAATGGCTATCACTGGTTATCATCAGTCATCATATACCATATTTGATAGGACATGTCAAGGGGCTCCTGCATATT
Source organism: uncultured Armatimonadota bacterium (assembly GCA_963716175.1). GTDB lineage: Bacteria > Armatimonadota > Hebobacteria > Hebobacterales > Hebobacteraceae > MFD04408-11. The sequence continues at coordinate 1,632,582 of OY970296.1, forward strand.
CCTCGCACCGTAGTGGCCGGAGCAGATGGTAGGACGGTGAGGTGGAGCCGTGACGCCTGAGATTCCAGTATTGCCGCAGATGCGGGCCCTCGGACTGGAGGACCGAGCGATCCTGCATCCACTCTTGGGGGAGCTGCGGCCCCAGCAGTCCGAGTTCACGTTCACCAATCTGTTCATCTGGCGTGACGCGCATCAGCTCCGGCTCTCCCGCGTGGGCGAGGCGGTGCTGATCTTCTCGTGGCGGGCCGACCCGGAGGACTCGTTCCTGTTCCCTCCCTTGGGCGCGGGTGCGGATAGGACCGTGGTGCGCGCGGCGCTGGAGCACATGGCGGCGGAGGGGCACAATCCCCGGCTGGCGCGGGCCACCGTGGAGGACCTGACGCGGTTGGAGGTGACGGAAGACGAGTTTGCGATCCAGTCCGATCGCGCGCAGTGGGACTACGTCTACCCGGTGCAGGACCTGATCGAGCTGCGCGGGAATCGCTATCATGGGAAGCGGAACCACCTGGAGCAGTTCACCCAACGCTATCAGTTCAGCTATCATGGGCTGGCGGCGGAGCTGGCGCCGGCCTGTCAGGAGCTGCAGGATCGCTGGTGCGATGAGAAGCACTGCGACCTGGTGGCGACCCTGCACAGTGAGAGCCGGGCGGTGAAGGAGGCGCTGGAGGAGTTCGAGACGCTGGGGATCACCGGGGGCTGCATCGTGGTGGAGGGGAAAGTGGAGGCGTTCGCGCTGGGCGAACTCCTGAACCCCGAGACGGTGGTGATCCACATCGAGAAGGCGAACGCGGCCTTCCACGGTCTCTATCAAGCTGTCAACCAGCAGTTCCTGGAGCAGGCATGGAGGCGAGTTCCTTACGTGAATCGAGAGCAGGATCTAGGCCTTGCGGGCCTACGCAAGGCGAAGGAATCGTACCACCCACATCACATGGTCGAGAAATTCGAAGTGCGCCTGAAGTGAGAGCGCGTCTCCGCCAGCTCTTCGTCTCTGGACTCTGCCTGCTGGCGACGGCCGGCGCGGCGCGCGCGGCGCCCCGGATCGAGCTGGCCCCGGAAGGACCGCGGCCCGGGGAGGTGATACTGATCACACTGCGGCCCGAGCAGGCGCTGCTGCGCGCTTCCTGCTCGTGGCGCGGGCGCGCGTATGCTTTCCTCCCTGTCGAAGACGGCTACGGGCTGGTGCTCCCGGTGGCGGCGAGCGCGCGACCTGGCGGCTATCATGCCACCATCTACTGGAAATACGAGGACGGCCAGGGCGGAGCGGTAAGCCTGCCGGTGGAGGTGGCACCGAGACGGTTTGGAGTGCAGCGGCTGCGGCTATCGGCGAGCCAGGAGCGGCGGTATTCGGCGCCAGAGACGGCGCGGGAGTACCAGCTGATTGGGGCGGCGCTGGACCGGGTGGGCCCGCAGCGGCTGTGGCGGGGGGATTTCACGATGCCGCTGCATGGGCGTGTGAGCACGGAATTCGGGCTTCAGCGGTACGTCAACGGGCGCTTCGACTACCGCCACCGGGGGCTCGACATCGCGGCGCCGCAGGGCACGCCGGTGCTGGCGCCAGCGGCGGGGGTGGTGGCGCTGGCCGACGCCTCCTTCCTGCTGCACGGGCAGACGGTGATCCTGGACCACGGGCAGGGCACGGCCTCACTCTACCTGCACCTGTCTCAGATCGAGGTCACGCCGGGCGAAGCGGTGGAGCAGGGCCAGGTGATCGGTCGCGTGGGGGCCACCGGGATTGCGACCGGGCCGCATCTGCATTACGCTGTCTACGTCTACCACGAGGCGGTGGATCCGCGGTGCTGGCTGCACCTTCCCCGCTGAAGATGGAGTGAGGAAAGCGGCGTTCCCTCGGTGTTACTCTGGCGCGCGCTGCTGCGAGCAGGGAGATCAGATAGCGATCGGGCGAGGGAGCATCTCCCTCGCCCGATCTCTTTCGCCGACTACTTCTTCTTTTTCTTCGCCGATTTCTTTGCGACCTTCTTTGCGGCCTTCTTCTTGGCTGGCAACTCTGTTGCCCCCCTTCTTGCGTACCGCGTATGCGATGAGGACCGCATCACCTGTGCCCGGGCTCAGGCCCCTTTGGCGCGGCACGTTGATAGATGGCCTAACCGCCTCTTTGGCCACTCGCGCGCGTCCGCGCGATGAGTCTGATCGCATATGCCACACTTTGGTCACTTTCTCGCACTCACCTCGCGAAAAAGTTTTGCACTGAGGTCGCGTGGGAGACGAGAGCGCGACACGAGAGGTGATGTCATGTGAGGACGCGGCACTACTGAGCTTCGCCCAAAGAAATAACGGAGCGAAGCTCAGGCAACTGGTCAGACGGGCCCGGAGCGGCGTTCGCACATTACTTCTCTGTGCGAACGCCATTAGTGCACGATGACGCGGTCATCGGCAATCAGGTGCGCGCGGGGGCCGCATCGGGATCGACGATGGAGTCGGACTACTCGCGCACGGCGAGAATGGAGTCTTCATCCAGCAGCACCAGGTCCTCGCCGCCTACCGTCACTTCGGTCCCCGCGTACTTCGAGTAGATTACAGTATCGCCGACCTTGATATGGAGCGGGATACGCTTGCCATTCTCCAAGCGCTTGCCGCTGCCGACAGCCAGCACCCTTCCCTCCTGGGGTTTCTTGCGAGCGGTATCCGGGAGCACGATGCCGCCCCGGGTGCGCTCCTCTGCTTCGTGCGGGCGCACCAGCACACGATCAGCTAGCGGCTTCAGCATGAGCCTGTACCTCCTTGACGGTGTCTGACAACGCTGTGTTCAGGGCTCTATGAAAGCGGCCTACGAGCCGTGCCAACCCGGGTATCCGGTTCTGATGCGGCTTCGGCGCAGACTCGCCCCGAAGCCCGCCACCGCCCTTCCTGGGCAAGAGCACGGACACGGGCGGTATTGTATTTTCCGCCTGTGGGGTTGTCAAGCCAGCAGGGGCAGGAGCAAGCTCCTGCCCAACGAACCCTACTTCGCCAAGGCTTCGTAGGGCAGGCTGCTTCTGGCCTGCTCACGCAGCCGGAGAGCCATGGCCTTCGAGGGACTGCAAGACTACGCGGCGGCGCTGGAGAGGCGCGGCGAGCTGCGCACGATTGGGGCCTCGGTTGACCCGGAGCTCGAGATCACTGAGATCGCGGACCGGGTGCTGCGCGCGGGCGGACCCGCGCTGCGGTTCACCGCGCCCAAGGGATCGCGCTATCCGGTGCTGATCAACCTGTTCGGCACGGCCGCGCGGACGGCCTTCGCGCTGGGAGTCTCGAATGTGAACGAGATCGGGGCGCGACTGGAGGGCCTGCTGCGGACCCAGCCGCCGAGCTCGCTGCTGGATAAGCTGCGGGCGATACCCAGGCTGGTGGAGATGAGCTCATGGGCGCCGCGCCAGGTGGGGACCGCGCCTTGCCAGGAAGTGGCGGAGGAGAATGCCTCGCTGTTGGACCTGCCGGCCCTGAAGTGCTGGCCGGGGGATGGCGGGCGGTTCCTCACGCTCCCCATGGTGATCACGCGCCATCCCGAAAGCGGGCAGCGCAATGTGGGCATGTACCGGATGCAGATCTTCGACGAGCGCACCACGGGCATGCACTGGCACCCCCACAAGGTGGGGGCGGCGCACTACCGAGCCTATCAGGCGCGGGGGGAGCGAATGCCGGTGGCAGTGGCCCTGGGCAGCGACCCGGCGGTGATCTATGCCGCCACCGCGCCGCTGCCGGAGGAGTTCGACGAGATGCTCTTCGCCGGGTTCCTGCGGCGGAAGTCGGTGGAGATGGCGCGGTGCCGGAGTTGCGAGCTGGAGGTGCCGGCCGACGCCGAGTTCGTGCTGGAGGGATATGTCGAGCCCGGCGAGTTGAGAACAGAGGGACCGTTCGGGGACCATACCGGCTACTACTCACTGCCCGCCGAGTTCCCGGTGTTCCACTTGACGGCACTGACGCGGCGGGCGCGCCCGGTCTATCCGGCCACCATCGTGGGGCCTCCGCCCAAGGAGGACTGCTTCCTGGGGAAGGCCACGGAACGGATTTTCCTGCCCTTGCTGCGAATGCAGGTTCCCGAGATCGTTGACATCAACCTGCCGATCGAAGGGATCTTCCACAACCTGGCGCTGGTGCGCATCGCCAAGCGCTATCCGGGGCAGGCCTTCAAGGTGATGCACGCGCTCTGGGGAATGGGCCAGATGATGCTGACCAAGATCATCGTGGTGGTGGATGAGGAGGTGGATGTGCAGAACCTGCCCCAGGTGATATGGCGGGTGGGGAACAACATAGACCCGGAGCGCGATGTCTGCTTCGTGCCAGGGCCGGTGGATATCCTCGACCACGCGGCCCGGCTGCCGGGCTTCGGCTCCAAGATGGGCGTTGACGCCACGCGCAAGCTGCCCGGGGAAGGCTTCTCTCGCCCCTGGCCGGAGGTGATCGAGATGAGCGCAGAGGTGCGGGCCCGGGTGGACGGGGTGATGGGGACGCTGGGACTGGAGGAAAGAGAATGACGGAAGTAAAGGAGCTGTTCATCGCCATCACGGGAGCGAGTGGGGCGATCTATGCCGATCGTCTGCTGCGCAGAGCGGCGGACCTGGTGGGCCGGCTGGATGTGGTGCTGAGCACGCACGGCGCGGAGGTGGCAGCTCACGAGTTGGGGTGGGCGGTGGACTTCGACACCCTCCACGTCACCGGGCCGCCGCCGGAGGTGCTGAAGCGGGCGCAGTTCTATCGGCCGGATGACCTCTCGGCGCGCTACGCCAGCGGCTCGGCCGCGCCCGACGCCATGATCGTCATCCCCTGCTCGATGAACGTGGCGGGACGGATCGCCTCAGGCCTGGGAGATACCCTGATCACCCGCGCGGCGGCGGTGTGCCTGAAGGAGCGCCGGCCCCTGGTGCTGGTGGTGCGGGAGGCGCCTCTCAATCTGCTTGACTTGCGGAACTTCGTGGCCCTCACGGAGGCGGGGGCGACGATCATGCCGGCGGCGCCGCCTTTCTACTCGAGCCCCAAGAGCATCGAGGAGCTGGCCGATTACTTCGCGGCGCGGGTGCTGGACCAGGTGGGCCTGCGGGTGCGGCATCCGGGCCGCTGGGGAGGTTGAGAGGAGCCGCGCCATGCCCTATCCGAAGCTCAAGCCAGCTCCGGATTTCGGCCGGCTCCAGCGGGTCTTCGCCCGCGGCGTGCCGGACCGGGTGCCGTTCATCGAGCTGTTCCTGGATGAGGAGATCATGGTGGCCCTCCGGGAAGCTCCCTTCTCCGCCGACCCCCAGCAGCGGTGGCAAGAGATGGCCGACCTCTACCTGCGTCTGGGGTACGATTATGTCCCGGCGGCTACTGGGTTCGGCTTCCCATATCGCACCATGGAGGCGGCGGACACGGCGGGGCTGAGCCGGGGCGAGCGGAGCTGGGTGGATGAGGCCCATGGGGCCATCGAGACCCGGGATGATTTCGAGCGCTACCCGTGGCCGCGGGCAACGGAGGAGCATTACCTCCCGCTGGAGCAGGCGGCGCAGGCGCTGCCGGAGGGGATGAAGGTGATCCCTAGCGGGCCGGGTGGGGTGCTGGAGAACGTGATGTGGCTGATGGGCTATGGGCCGATGAGCTATGCCATGGCCGACGAACCCGACCTGGTGCAGGCCATGTTCGACCGGGTGGGAGAGACGTTGGTGGAGGTGTTCCGCACCATGGCGAGCCATGAGGGTGTGGGGGCGGTGTTCCTCGGCGACGATATGGGGTTCAAGACCCAGACCATGATCTCGCCGGAGGACATGAGGCGCTACGTCTTCCCGTGGCAGCGACGGCTGGCGGAGGTGGTGCACGCGGCGGGCAAGCCGTTCCTGCTGCACGCCTGCGGGAATCTCGAGGCGGTGATGGACGACCTCATTGACGACGTGGGTATTGACGCCAAGCACAGCTTCGAGGATGTGATCATGCCGGTGACCGAGGCGAAGCAGCGATGGGGCGATCGGATCGCGCTGCTGGGCGGGATTGACGTGGACCTGCTGACCCGGGGCCGGCCGGAGCAGGTGAGGGCGCGGACGCGGGAGGTGCTGGAGGCGTGCATGCCCGGAGGCGGGTACACGCTGGGGTCGGGGAACTCGGTAGCCAATTACGTATCGCTCGGAAACTACCTGGCGATGCTGGAGGAGGGGTGGCGCGTGGGGGTCTACGCCTAATGATGTTCGCACAACGAAGTAATGTGCGAACATCGCCCTGTGCCTGTCTGGGCCGCTTCTTCAGCTTCGCCGTGTTAGTTCATTCGGCGAAGCTCTTTAGGGGTGGTATGGAGGCTCCACTCCTTCCGTTCCGCCGAAGCGGCGGCGGGCATGGGTGCCCAGGCCTGAAGGCCGGGATGTCCCTAGGCCCGATAGGGCCGGGATGGCGGCCGGCTCTGCCGGCCTAGCTAGCGGTCGCGGTAACCTGGCCACGTGCCCGCCCTACAATGACATGGCTGCAAGAGCTGTCATCCTGCTGAAGGCGATTCGGTTTGAGCATACTGCGTTTGCGCTGCCCTTCGCGCTCACCGCGACCTTCGTGGCGGCGATGGGGTGGCCGCGTCCCTGGACGCTGCTGTGGATTCTGGCGGCGATGGTGGGGGCGCGGACGGCGGCGATGGCGTTCAACCGCATCGCAGACCTGCCTTACGATCGGGCGAACCCGCGCACCGCGGATCGGGCGCTGGTCACCGGCGCGCTGACAACTCCGCAGCTCTGGGTGGTGCTGGGGAGCGGCGCCGCGGTCTATTTTCTCTGGGCCGGGATGCTGAACCGGCTGGCGCTGTCACTGTCGCCGTTCGCGCTGGCGGTGCTGCTGGGCTACTCCTATACCAAGCGGTTCACGGTATGGACGCACTGGATCCTGGGCTTCTGCCTGGGGCTGGCGCCGGTGGGGGCCTGGATCGGGGTGCGGGGCCGATTCGATCTGCCGCCCTTGATCCTGTGCCTGGCGGTGACCACGTGGACGGCCGGCTTCGACATCATCTATGCCTGCCAGGATGTACAGTTCGACCGGAAGCAGGGCTTGTTCTCACTGCCGGCGCGGTGGGGCGTGCGGCGGGCGCTGGTGATCTCCACGGTGAACCATGTGCTCACGGTCTGGCTGCTCTGGCTGTTCGGTGAGGCGGCGCACCTGGGGGCGCTGTACTTCGCGGGCGTGGTGGCGCTGATACCGGTGCTCTGGTACGAGCACCACGTGGTGCGGCCGGAGGACCTGAGCCGGGCCGAGATCGCCTCCTTTTTCGCCAACGGCGTCTTCAGCATCGTGCTCTTCCTCTTTGCTGCGGCCGATGTTATCCTGGTCAGCAGCAAGATGCGAATATGAGCCAAGTCGTCTTCGAGTCAGCGGACCTGCGCGATATCGCGGACAAGGTCGTGCGCGGTGAGCGGCTCTCGCGGGAGCACGGCCTGCGCCTGATGGCGACTCCTCACCTGGCAGCGCTGGGGGCGCTGGCCAACCTGGTGCGCGAGCGATGGCACGGGAATGGCACTTACTACATCGTGAACCGGCACATCAACTACACCAATATCTGCGTCAACCGCTGCCGATTCTGCGCTTTCTCTCGAAGCGAGGGGGAGCCGGGCGCTTTCCTGCTGCCAATCGAGGAATGCCTGGCGAAGGCCGAGTCGTTCCGCGGGGGCCGGGTGAGCGAGTTCCACATCGTGGGGGGCTGCCATCCATCGCTCGGCCTCGATTACTACACCGGGTTGCTGTCCGGGCTCCGCGCGCGGTTCCCGGAGGTGCACCTGCAGGCCTTCACCGCGGTGGAGGTGGCGCACATCGCCCAGGTGGCCGGTATCACGGTGCACGAATGCCTGGAGCGGCTGCGGGAGGCGGGGTTGGGGTCACTGCCGGGAGGCGGGGCGGAGGTGTTCTCCTCGCGGGTGCGGGAGGCGCTCTGCCCCCGCAAGCTGCCCGCGGAGGAGTGGCTGGAGGTGATGCGCGCCGCCCATTCCCTGGGCCTGCGCAGCAACTGCACCCTGCTCTATGGTCACATCGAGAGGGCGGAGGAGGTGGTTGATCACCTGCTGCGGCTGAGGGCGCTTCAGGATGAGACCAGGGGCTTCCTCGCCTTCATCCCGTTGGCCTTCCACTCCGGTCACACGGAGCTCGAGGGAGAGATCGCAGGGCCGACGGCCTGGGAGAGCCTGCGCCTGTTTGCGGTGAGCCGGCTGCTGCTGGACAATATCCCGCACCTGAAAGTGTTCTGGATCATGCTGGGGCTGAAGTTGGCCCAGGTGGCGCTGAGCTTCGGCGCGGATGATGTGGACGGCACGGTGGTGGAGGAGCGGATCACGCACGCGGCGGGGGCGGAGACGCCGGAGGCGCTGACGGTGGAGGAGCTGAAGCAACTGATCCAGGGCGCGGGGCGGCAGCCGATCGCCCGCGATACCGTCTACCGGCCGGTGCGGGAGGAGGTGTCGTGAAGCAGCATCGCCTGGGCCTGGTCAGCTACCTCAACACCAGCCCGTTCCGCTATGGCCTGCGCGAGCTGGGCGAGACAGACTGGATGGAGCGGGTGCCGTCTCTGCTGCTTCCCCTGCTCGAGTCCGGAGGGGTGGAGGCGGCAACTCTGCCGGCCTTCGACGTGCTCAGTCATCCCCATCTACCAGTGCTGCCGGAATCGTGTATCGCCTCCCATGGGGCGGCCTATAGTGTCAGGCTATTCTCTCGCATCCCGCTGCGGCGAGTGAGCAGTGTGGCGCTGGATTCCAGCTCTCACACCTCGGCCGCGCTGACCCGGATCGTGCTCCACGCGCAGGGGTGCAGCCCGAGCTATTTCTCGATGTCGCCGGACCTGACCATGATGCTGAATGCGGCCGATGCCGCGCTGCTGATTGGGGATCCGTGCATGCGCGCCAACACCACCGGCTTGCTGGTGACAGATCTCGGGCAGGAGTGGCTGAACCTGACGGGCCTGCCGTTCGTGTTCTCGGTGTGGGCGGCCCGGCCCGGTGCGGATCACGGGGGTCTGACGCGACTCATCGCAGAGGCGAAGCGCAAGGGGCTGGCGGCGGTGGAGAGAGTGGCGGAAGAGGAGTGCGAGAGAGTGGCGCTGGACCGGGCGGTCTGCCTGGTCTATCTGCGGGACCACATGCGCTACGATCTGGACGAGGGCGCTCGCGCCGGGCTGGAGCGTTTCCGCCAGTTGGCAGTGGAGCAGAAGCTGATCGCCGATGCGGGACCGGTCCGTTTCCTGGAAATCAGCGCTTGAGCGAGCCGTCTGGGGAAAGCGCCTGCTAGCAGAGGAGGCGGTTGCTCTATTCGGCGCGCCGCTGGCCCTGCTGGGGGCGGCGGCTGATCACGCCTGCCGGCGGCTGCACCCGGAGCCGGTGCGGACCTTCGTGATTGACCGCAACATCAACTACTCCAACATCTGCATCTCGGGGTGTCGGTTCTGCGCCTTCTTCCGCCCGCCGCGCCATGCCGAGGGCTACCTGCTCTCCCAGGACCAGATCCTGGAGAAGGTCGAAGAGGCGGTGGCAGTGGGCGCGACGCAGATACTGATGCAGGGAGGGCTGCATCCCGAACTGCCGCTGGAGTGGTTCGAGGAGACCTTTCGCGCCATCAAAGCCCGGTTCCCAATCACCATACACTCGCTCTCGGCGCCGGAGGTGGTGCACCTGTCTCGCATTTCAGATCTGACATTCAGGGATACTCTGGCGCGGCTGCAGGCGGCGGGGCTGGACTCGCTGCCGGGCGGGGGCGCGGAGATCCTGTGCGATGACATTCGCAGCGCCCTCAGCCCGCGGAAGTGTACCGTGGAGGAATGGTGTGGCGTGATGCGGGAGGCGCACGCGCTGGGGATGCGCGCGACGGCGACCATGGTATTCGGGCACATCGAGACCCCGGCGCACCGGGTGAGGCATCTACTGCGGGTGCGGGAGCTGCAGGACGAGACGGGAGTGTTCACCGCCTTCATCCCATGGACCTTCCAGCCGGCCAACACCGCGCTGGGAGGGAAGGCGGCCGGCCCACACGATTACCTGCGCACGCTGGCGATCTCGCGACTGGCGCTGGATAACATCGCGAACCTCCAGGCCTCATGGGTGACCCAGGGGGAGAAGATCGGACAGCTCGCGCTGGCCTTCGGGGCGAACGACCTGGGCAGTACCATGATCGAGGAGAATGTGGTACGGGCGGCGGGGGTGGAGTTCCGCTTGTCGGCCGATGAGCTGGCGGCGCTGATCCGGGGCGCGGGCTTCACGCCGGCGAGGCGGGATACCCAGTACCGCATCCTGGAGACGGTGTGAGCAGAAAGACGGAGCCGCAGATGAACGCAGATGGACGCAGAGTGACAGCCCCTGATAGCCTGGCGGTGATTGGGGGCAGCGGGGCGCATGAGCTGCTGCGGGCGGAGGCGCGGAATGTGATGCGGCTGGGGCCGGTGTCCACGCCCTTCGGCCTCTCGGCCCCGCTTTATCGGGTGCGGCTGCGGGAGGCGCACTTCCTGTTCCTGCCGCGCCACGGCGAGACGGGGTATGAGATCGCGGCCCCGTGGGTGAACTACCGCGCCAACATCTACGCGCTGAAGGAGCAGGGGATCACTCGCATCATGGCCTGGTCGGGGCCGGGGGCGATAGCCCGCTCGCTGCGGCCGGGGCAGTATGTGCTGCCCAGCGACCTGATAGACCACACCCAGGGGCGGGAAGGAAGCTTCTTCAAGGGAACGGGGTTGGGGTTCATCCGGCAGCACCCGACCTTCTGCCCGGAGCTGCGAGAGGTGGCGGCGCGCGCGCTGGACGGGCTGCGGCTGTCCCACCGCGATTTCGGGACCTATGTCTGCACCCAGGGCCCGCGGCTGGAGACGGCGGCCGAGATCAAGATGTTCCGGGCCTGGGGCGCGGACATGGTGGGCATGACCCTGGCGCCTGAGGCCTTTCTGGCGCGGGAGCTGGAGTTGTGCTATCTGCCGGTATGCTACATCACGAACTACGCGGGAAGGGGTGCGGGAGCTGCCGAGCAAGCCGGGAGAGCTGTTCGAGGGGTTGCTGGAGCAGGCGGAGGGAGAGGCGGCGGCGGAGGCGGCCTCGCGCTTCTTCGAGATCGGGGCGGCGCTCTTCCGCCTGCTTCCGAGGGAACGGCTTTGCCCATGTGCACTGGCGATGGAGCGCTTCCGAAAAGCCGGACGGGCGGGAGAAGATTGGCACACTTGGATTGGGAAGGCGTGAGCGGAGAACCGCCGGCGGGCATGCCCTTCGACTCCGCCCAGGGTAGACTCCGACATGCCCGCCCTACAGGGGAGGACTGGGATTTCGCGGACCTGGGGATGAAGGAGACTCAGGCCTCGGTGCATTTCTTCCACCACTGGACGGCGAAGTTCATCCCGCAGATTCCGCGGCGCATCATTGAGATGTATGGCCGGCCGGGAGATGTGGTGCTCGACCTGTTCATGGGGAGCGGAACCACGCTGGTGGAGGCGGCGCGGCTGGGCCATGATAGCTGGGGCACGGACATCAACCCGCTGGCGGTGAAGATCGCGCAGGCGAAGACCGCGCGAGTGAACGAGTCAAGGCTGGACGATCTCATCGCGTGGTTGAGTGAAGCAGCCAGGAACCCCGAGCGTCACCGGGCGCGATCGGCTCATCTGTTCGAGGACAGCGAGAGGTGGTTCCGCGAGGATGTGGCTCGTGCCATCCGCGCCATCGTGAACCGGGGCCGAGCTCTGGACGAGGCGACGCGCAATTTCGTCGAGGTGGGGCTATCGGATCTGCTCAAGGGGATGAGCAACGCGCGGATGGACCGCACCATCCCCACGCTGCCGGACAAGCAGCAGTATGAGGACAAGAAACACTACTGGCGGATGGTGGACAATCGCACGCGGGAGATCAACCCGTTCGCGCGGCTGGCGGCGCAGTTGCGGCGGATGCAGGGAGCGCTGGCGGCGTTTCAGGCCCAGGCGGGCGGCCGGGCGGAGCCGCTGCTGCACGATGCCCGCCAGCTCGCCTCTCTGGGCCGGCGGGCGCAGCTTGCGGTCACTTCACCGCCCTACTGGAACGCGCAGAACTATCAGCAGTTGCACCTGCTGTCGTTCCGTTTGCTTGGATTGCCAGAGCCGGGGCGGGCCGAGATTGGTCGGCGGGCGCAAGATTACCTGGCAGACATGGAGGCGGTGATCGCGCAGCTCGCGCAGGTGCTCGACGGGCATTTCGCGTTGGTGATCGGGGAATCGAAAGAGGGGATTCACGAGGCGGTGCGCGACCAGTGCCTGGCGCATGGGATGCGGCTGGTGGACACGTTCACGCGGCGGCTGGTCAACCAGGCCTTCTTTGCCAAGGCGGTGAAGCGGGAGTTCGTGTACGTGTTCTGTGGGAGGAGAGCGGCACGTTGAGTGGACTCGAAGGGCGAGGCACATCCTCCCCCTTCGATTCTTCCCCCGCCTAACAGGGGCCGCAGGTGCACGGGCTAGCTCGAAAGCTGGAAGGCGCGGGAGACGTAGATCGCCATCTGGTCCCGGGTGACGGTGTCACTGGGATGATACAGGCCATCCAGGTAGCCCTTCACCACCCCATGGTCCACACAGGCCTTGATGGCAGTGCCGGCCCAGAAGCCGGTGAGGACATCGGGGAAGACCTGTGGCGCAGTGGTCATGTCATCCCCCAGAGTCACCCACCCCTGGGAGCGGGCCACGAACACCGCCATCTGGCCCCGGTCCACCACGGCGTCTGGCTGATAGCTGCCATCCGCGTAGCCGGTGACCACGTTCGCCCCTTTCGCGTATTCGATGTACTTGAAGGCCCAGTGCTCGGCGCCAACATCGCTGAAGCTGGGCGTCCCGGTGAAGGCCGGCACTTTGTCATCCCCGCCGGCCATCGCGCGGGCGATGTAGACCGCCATTTGATCGCGGGTGACGGGGTTGGCCGGCTGATAGGTGCCGCCAGGATAGCCAGCGACGATGCCGGCAGCGACACAGGCGTCAATGGCCGCATAGGCCCAGAACGGATCAACGCCATGCGGCCCGTAACCGCCCGGTGTGACATCGGAGAAGCTGTGCGGGACGAACCCACCCAGCCCGAAGGCCGACAACGAGGTGGTGCTCCCGTAGATCACGTTGCTGTCTGGGTCCCGCGAGGTCGTGACGTCCTCCCAGTAGCCCGCGGTGTTGTAGTGGAGCATGGCCAGCTGGCTCTCGGCCACGCCGGCCGGGAGATCCCCGTCCTGATAGGTCATCTGGACCTCGATCGGCCCGGCCGCCTCCGCAGTGCTGTGGATCTGGTAGAACTGCTCCGCCGCCTGATAGCCGTCTGGCAGTTGCGGCTGATCTTGATCGAGCACGATGGTGGTAAGGCCCGGCGTGGACACCTGGTCGAAGGTGACGGTGGTGTTGTCTACGGTCACCGTCGGGCGATCGGGGTAGGTGTTGTCCCCGTGCCAACTGAACCCGGAATCGGACCAGGCGTTGGTGGTGATCTGAGTGGCCAGGCCGCTGGCGAAGCTGTACATCCAGACCTCGCGCTGGAGGTCGTAGTGGGGGCCCTGCACGTCGAGCGGCATCGCCGCGCTGAAGACAACGAGGTCGGCGGTAGGCGCCCATTGCGGCTCCACCGGCCCGATGTTGCACAGCATGCCGTCAATGTGAAAGTCATCCGGCGTGAACCCGATGTTGGTCAGATGCGCAACCACGTCCGCATCCGAGATGAAGCGCTCGACCAGCACCTGGGGATTGCTGCCGTCCAGGTTGGTCAGCAGCAGGCGCCGGTACGTTCCCTGCGCGGTATCGCTGTGTTCCGAGACCGAGGAAACGATCTTCGAGCCATCAGGTGAAAGCGCAGGGGACCCGCCGACATTGGGCAGAACCTGCACGTTGGTGCCATCGGTGTTGATGAGAATGATCCCAAGGGACGACTCGCACATCAGCCGGCCGCCGTTGGACATCCACACCGGATAGGCCGTCGTGCCGAAGTCCGGCGTGGTCACGGGATGCGCGCCGGTGCCGTCGGCGTTCATGATCCAGAGATGGAAGCCGGCGTCGCACGGGATCTGATCGGTCTGCGGCTCGGCGTGCTGGAAGGCGATCTGGCTGCCGTCTGGCGACCATCGGGCGAAGCAGTTGACGCCCGCGAGCCCGGCAGGCTGGGTCAGGTTCACCTGGTTCGAGCCGTCTATGTTCGCGGTCCAGATGTGGACACCCGTGTCGCTGTCGCCCATGATGTACGCCACCTCGGTGCCGCTCGGCGAGATATCGCCGTTGTAGAACAACCCCGGAGGCGCGGGAGTGACGTTGTCGGTGTCGCCTTCCATGAAATAGACAGTCGTCTGCGTGAAATCCTGCCCGATCACCATCAGCTTTCCGGGGATCGGCATGGCGAGAGAGGCAGCCGGCGCGCACACGACTAGCAGGAATGCAGGCAGGCAGAGCGCAGCAGCACGCATATCGCACCCCCTGTGAGGCCGACCCGCCGTCCCATGGCCGTTCACAGAAGTGGTAGCGAGCAGCACTGGCGATAGGCTTCGACGCGGTGCAGGAGGCTCCTCTACTGAGTTTCGCCTAACGGAGTAACGGCGAAACTCAGACAGACCAGCTCTCAGAGCAGCAGGACGGCTTCGGCATGCTACTTCTATCTGCGAAGCTCATTAGGTTGAGCCGACTCCCACGAGCCACGTGTGACCAGCGAACGTAGCCGGCCAGCAGCGTGGCGTCGGGTGGATGAGGGAAGCACACTCCACTCACCGCAGGCTGGCGGCGGTGGCACGTCGAAGCTATAGGGGGCGAGGCGAGTGCGCCGAACCGGGGAGAGCAAGTGAGCACTTTGCGGGTCCCACTGCGGTGGGCGATGGGAAGGCGAGTAGACAGGCTGCTGGCCGGAGTCGTCGTCTGGCTGTTGGTGGCCGGCGTGGCGGTGCCGGCGAGCGGGCAGACTAGGGCCCCCAATGCCCTGGTGCTGCTGAGCTGCCAGGAGGAGGCGGGGATGCGCCAGGTGGTGGCCCGGATCGAGGCCGCCGGGGGCGAGGTGGACCACCTGTTTCCGCCGCACGCGCTGATCGGTAGAGTGCCCGAAGCAGCGGCACGGGTGCTGGCAGGCGATCGCCGGGTTGACCGCATCTGCTACCGCCAGGTCGAGGCGGCGTTGGTTCCGCCCGCCTATGGCAGGGCGGCGCGGGATGCGGCCCGGGCCTGGAACGAGGTGTTTGCCAGTCCGCAGCCGGCGCCGGCTCCACTGGCCCCGGGCAAGCCTCTAGTGGGTGATGCCCTCCCTCAGCCGCAGCCACCGGCCGGGCTCTCTCTCCAGGCGATGGGGGCGAACGCGCCGCCGGGAGCCAGTCGCTGGCAGACCAGCGAGTACCTGATGGGCAAGGTGGCAGTCTCGGTGATCCTGCCGGAGAGCACGGGCGCGATTGACCCAAGCACCGAGGATTGGGGCGCCGACCGGCAGTCGCTGGTGGTATCCGAGATCGTGGCTGGGATGAACTGGTGGATCTCGGTATACCCCTATTCGGTGGCGCGGCCTTCGTTCACCTATGTCTACCATTACGGGGTGCCAACAGGCTATGAGCCGATCATGCATCCCCAGGAGGAGCAGGGGCTGTGGATGTCCGAGGTGATGACGGAGCTGGGGCACTCCTGCACCGCGCACGACTACTTGTCGGCGATCAACGAGTACGACAACGCGCTGAGGGAGAGCCAGCAGACGGACTGGGCCTTCACCATCTTCGTGGTGGACAGCGCCAATCGGACCACGGGCGAATTCCCGGATGGTGGTTTCGCCTACGGCTATGTGGGCGGGCCCTGCCTGGTGATGACCTATGGCAACGATAACTGGGGGATTGGCCGCATGGACCGCGTGGTGGCCCATGAGACAGGGCACATATTCAGGGCCGGGGATGAGTACTGCGAGAGCAGCAGTAACTGCTGCGATCCGAAGGAGTACTGCGGCTATCTCAAGGTGGCTAACTCCAACTGCGACAGCGGCGTGCACTGCGTGATGGCGGATGTCGCCTGGAACGCGGTCTGCTCGGTGACCCGACAGCAGCTCGGCTGGCGGGACTCGGACGGAGACGGCTGCCCCGATATCCTGGAGGTGGCCCCCGCGGCTTCGATGAACACGTACAGCCCCGACCCCACGGGGGACGCCACCCCTGCTTTCAGTGGTACTGCGTGGGTGAACTCTTACCCGAACCAGCTCTACCCGGGGAGCGACGTGACGATCAACCGCGTCGCCGGGGTGCAGTACCGGGTGGATGGCGGGGGATGGCGGGAGGCAGCAGCGGCAGACGGGGGCTTTGATGAGGGGACGGAAAGCTTCACCCTCACCACCCCCGTGATCCCTACCGGCACGCACACGGTGGAGGTGCGAGGGGTAGACAGCAGTGGCAACGTGGGCGCGCCGCCCTATGCCAGCGATACGGTCACCATCGTGAGAGCGCATCAGGTGCTGGTGAGCGCGGCGGCAGCCCTGACCCCGATCTACTCGCAGGCGGTGACACCACTGACCGCGGCGGCGACCGACGAGCTGGGGGACGACATCATCTCCTGGCTCTGGAGTGATGGCGGCGCGGGAGGGAGCTTCTCGCCCAGCGGGGCGGTGCAGAACCCCAGCTACACGGCGCCGGTGAGGCTGGGGTCAGGGGATTTTACGATAAGGCTCACGGCCACCGCGACCTGCAATGGCGTGCCGCCGGCGCAGGGCGAGGGGATCGTGCAGTTGGTGGTGCACGACTTCACGGATATCCCTCATGACCAGTGGGCGGCGGATGCGATCTACGCCTGCTATCGCGCCGGGATGGTTTCCGGCTATCCGGACGGCAGCTATCAGCCAGACGAAGCCGTGACCCGGGATCAGATGGCGGTGTACCTGGCGCGGGCAGTGGCCGGGGGGAGGACAAGATTCCCGATGGCCCCGCGGTGCCGAGCTTCCCGGACGTGGAGAGCGACTACTGGGCGTATAAGTATATCGAGTACGCGAAGGGGCAGAATGTGGTGGCCGGCTACCCGGATGGCAGCTACCAGCCTACGGTGGAACTCGACCGGGGTCAGATGGCGGTGTTCATCGCCAGGGCCATCGCCACCCCCAGCGATCGGCCGAACCTAACCAGCTACACGCCGCCAACCACTGCCACGTTCCCAGATGTGCCGACGAGCTTCTGGTCGTTCCAGTTCGTCGAGTACATCGCCGACCCGGCGCGGGGCGTGACCGAAGGCTACCTGGACGGCAAGTACCACCCCGAGTACGTCTGCACCCGGGACCAGATGGCGGTGTATCTGGCGCGGGCCTTCAAGCTGCCGAGGTGAGGTAGGAGGGCGTCGCGACAGGAGTGTCGCTCCTGTGGACCTACTCGCGGTTCGGGCTAGATGTGCCGTGGCGGGAACAGATGCGCCCCGGGTGAGATGGCAGTCTATCTGGCGCGGCGTTCAGGCTGGCCGGGTGAGGTGCGACTGCCTCGCGACAGGAACGTCGCGCCTACCGCGGCAGGCAGAGGCCGGGTGCAGGGCAGTTCAGTGGGAGGTGAGGGATGCAGAAGATCGGCTTGATCGGGGTGGGGAATATCGGGAGCCGGTTTGCGCAGATCTTGTGCCAAGCTGGGCATACGGTAGTGGTATTCGATGCTGACTCGAAGAAGATGGTGGCGACGGCAAGCCTGGGCGCGCGTCTGGCCACTAACCCGGCCGAGGTGGCGGCGAGGTCGGACGTGATCCTCCTGTGCCTTCCGGATAGCCGCGCGGTGGAGCACGTGATGGAGGGTTCGGAGGGGCTGCTAGCTGCTCTCAAGCCGGCGCAACTAGTAGTGGACACCGGGACCACTCATCCGGAGACCGATATCCGCTATGCGCGGCGGTGCGAGGAGAAGGGCGCGGGCCTGATCGACGCTCCCATCACGGGCCGGAGCCAGGGCTTCATCTTCATGGTCGGCGGGACGCCCGAGAACTTCGCCAGGGCGCGGGAAGTGCTGGAGCGGCTGGGCTATAAGGTGAAACACATCGGGCCCGTCGGCCGGGGACAGATGCTGAAGCTGATGAACCAGATGGTGCTGGCCGGCCAGTGGGCGGTGTGGGCGGAGGCGATGGCCTGGGGTGAGAAGGCCGGGGTGGAGCCGCGGCTGCTGCGGGACTATCTGGAGTTCCCGGTGGACGAAGGGCTGTATGGAGATGATTTCACAGGCGGGGGCACGCTGGCGCTGCACTACAAGGACCTGGGATATGCGCTCGATCTGGCGCACAAGAACGGGGCGGTGGTTCCGGTGACTAATGTCGTGCATGAGGCGTTCAAGGCGGTGAAGGCCTGGGGCGATCCGAGCTGGACGCAGGCCGGGATTGTCACTTACTGGCGTCGGCTGGGCGGGTGGAAGTAGCTGACGGCCAGCAGCGGGAGGGTGGCCGTTCCGCTCCAGACCAGGGCCCGCGGTGCTATCCGTAGATGGCGCAGACTGATGAAGATAACAGGCGAGGAGAGAGGATGAGCAAGAAGGTCTGGTATACGGGCGAGGAGATTGTGGGGGGCCCGCGCCGGCAGGGCATCGAGGAGCCGCTTCACATCCACTTCCACTTCATCCCGCCGCGGCCGGCCGACCTGTGCATGACGCTGGACCCGGTGTCCAAAGAGGTGAACGCGATGGCGGGGACGGTGGGGCCGCTCACCTGGACGCCGCTGACCATCTGCCTGCATATCGAGATCAGCGAGCTGAGCGACACCTACCGCAATCTCATCGCCACCAAGGAATGCGTGATCGCGTTCCCCACCAAGACGCAGTTGCGGGAGACCTGGATCCTCAACATGCGGCTGCCGCGGGGGATCAGCGAGCTGGAGGTGGCGCGCCTCACCCCGCTGCCCTCGAAACTGGTGGCGCCTCCCGGGGTAGCGGAGTGCCCGGTCAACCTGGAGTGCAAGGTCGAGTTCCACAAGGACTACTATAGCCACGGGATCTTCTTCTGCCGGGTGATCGGCGGCAGCATTGATGAGGAGATGCTCGGCTGGCCCCGGGAGCGGGTGATGAACCTGTACCCGACCTATGAGGTGGATGACACTCGGAACCAGTGGGGCGGACACATCGAGCGGCTGGGAGTCCTGGGCGAACTCTACGAAACCCCGGTGTTCCCGATGGGGGTAAAGGAGGGGTGGTGGCCGGCCGGGATCGAGGAGTGGATCGAGCAGTTGAGAGAGGAAGGCCGCCTCAGCGTGGAGGAGGCGAGGAAGATGTCGGGGTGGCAGCAGACCTTCGCGGCGGAGTTCGAGAGACTGGATTCACCCGCGCGGGCGGGGGCCCGCGCCAAGCTTACCCGCGCCTGCGAGCTGATCGCGTGGGAGGAGTGGGAGAAGGTGAGGGAGCACTTGCGGGGGAGGTGAGCGCGGGGCGCGGCGGTTTCGGGCAGTGAAGTCCGGAAGCACCAGCAACTGCCATCCGCAGATTGCGCAGATTACCCAGCTAGCGCGGTCTCGGGACTGAAGTCCCGAAAGACCGAGAGCTGACCGCACATTCCGCATGGCTTCGCCCCTGCCCGTTGGGCCGGGGCATCAGTTGCCTCTGGTGAGTTGCCTCCTGCCCTGCGCTCTCCGCCGCGAATGCTACCAGAAATGCCGCTTGGCAAACGCCCAGCCCGACCCAGTCTTGAGGTAGGCCTCGAACGCGGCGGCCCTCTTGTCGTCCGCAAAGGCAAGCGCAAGGCACAGGTTCCAAGGGCGGTACTTCGAGGTGTGAGGTGATTTGCCAGCGTTATGGTCGGCCAAGCGCGCTTCCACGTCCGATGTCAGACCGATGTATCGCTGTCTGGGATGGCTAACACTTCGCAGCAGGTATACGCACTTCACCTGACACGCTCCCGAGGCTGACTTGGCAGTGGCGCATACCCCACGTTGCCCCCTCCGCCGGAGCGACTCGGCCAAGCCTCCATCGCCCAGGGGCGTCGGGGAGCTATGTGGGGCACCCTTCGCCCGAGTGACACCGATTGCTGGCCGCCTCCGTGCGAGAATGGCTTGCCACCCGAAGCTCCTTGGCGCCCGCTAGGGCGACAAGGGCGAAGGGTGGTGGAGCCAGGCGGATTCGAACCGCCGCCTCGTCCGTGCGAGGGACGCGTCTTCCCACTCGACTATGGCCCCACGAGGAGACGTGAGTACTGAACGGCGGACATGCAGTCCTGCTTCGCCAAGGCTTCGCAGGACAAGCGACATGCCCGCCCTACAAGCTACCAGAGAGCAGAGGCAGCGTCAAGCAAGACGCGCCCGCGGCAGCCATAGCATCCGCCCTACAGAACGGCCGGCGGGCATGCCTGCAGCATACCCGCCCTACTCGTGGGAGGGCGGCCGAAGGTCTGGTGCATTCGAAGGGGGAGGCAGATCCTCCCCCTTCGATTCTTCCCCCTCCTTCAGAGGCCGGCGGCACGCCAGACGCCGAGCAGGGCTTCGGCGGTCAGGCGGATGGCCTCCTCGGGCGGCAGGCCTCGCAGCTTCTTGCTGAAGGGCTCCGGAACGACTGGGCCGGTGTAGCCGATCTCCTTCAGACCGGTGAGAAAGCCGACCAGGTCAATCACCCCGGACTCGCCGGGGAGCCGGCGATCGTTGTCTATCTGCTCATCCGGAGCTCGTCCCTCCGCACCGTCGTTGATGTGGACATCCACGATCAGGGCATCACTGAGCCGGCGGAGGTCCTCCAGGGAGCCATGGGAGGTATACCAGTGGAAGCAGTCGAGGAGGAGGCCCACGTTCCCAGTGCCGATGGCCTGGCACAGGTCGAGCATGCCGTCCATGGTGTGGATGAACTCGTGGGTGTGCCCCTGGCGGAGGGTCTTGGGCCCGACGAACTCCAACCCGAGTCTGCAGCCGTGATCGGCCAGCACCTCGGCGCAGCCGCGCAAGCGCGTCCGGTGCAGCTCCAGGTTCTGTGCGAAGGTCAAGCTGTCGGAGAAGGGCAGAATCCAGGTCGAGCAGCGGTCGGCCCCGATCTGCTTGGCCGCCTTTGCCAGGCGGGACAACCCCGCCAGCCCCTGCCGATAGCTCTCCTCATCGGCCCGGAATTCCACGGGCAAACCCCAGGCTGCCGGCAGCAGCTTGTTCTTCTCCAACACCGACCTCACCCCGCCGATGTCCGCGGCCGCGGCTTCGATGCTCACGCCAATGCCTTTGAAGCCCGCGCCCGCGGCCACCCGGGCACATTCCTCAGACGGCAGATCCACACCGATCGCACCTGGTTCCAGAGCTGGGTACATGAGTCCCTCCACAGAGAAGGTGGCGGCTGAAGGCAGGCCGCGGGCGCAAGGGTAACATGCTCCATCGCTCAGATCAAGTCACGTGTTGCTGGTTCACCCGGCATGGTGTTGACAAATTGTCGTTGAAATGGGATAAGTGTCACGGTATAGGCCTTAATAAGCTCAAATGGCAGGAGCCAGTCTCCAGAGGCGACTAAAGCTTCCGCCCAGCGAGGCGCAGCGGCAAGGGTTAGCTCATGTACCTGATGTCGGTGGAGGAACTGGCGGAATACCTGGGGGAGAGCAAACGCACCATCTACCGATATATCCAGTCGGGCGATTGCCCGCGCTACGTCCGCCTGACGGCCCGCAACATCAAGTTCGACAAGCGGGACGTGGACGCGTGGCTGGAATCCAAGAAGGTGGACCCGGGAAAGAAGGGCGAGCGATGAGCTGGTGGCACGCGGTCAGATGGGTGGCTCTGGTGGCGATAGCCCTAGTGGTGACAGTGGGGCTGGCGCGCCTGTTCTCGGGGCCGGAGGACACCTGGATCAGGGACGCTTCGGGGCAGTGGGCAGCGCACGGCCACCCGGCCGGGCCGCCGCCCGGAGCCGATTACCAGCGCCCGTGGAGCGAGCGTTTCCTACCGGCGTTCTTCCTGGCGGCCTTTGGCGCCGGGCTGCTGGCGGCCTTTCTCCGGCCTGCCCGGTCACCGGCCGGGCCGGAATCGCTGCGCCGGGGGCTGCAGTTGCTGCGCGCAATCAGCGTGATCTCGCTGGTGCTGGCGGGCGGCCTGGCGCTGGCGCTGCCGCTGAGCCTGGTGTCGGGTCTGTGGATGGCCCCGGAGCGACCAGAGGGGTTTGACCTTATGAGCGCGGTGGTCCTGCTGGGGCTGGCCGGGCTGACCGGATTCCTGGCGCTGTTGGGGGCGGTTGCGCATGCGGCGAAGAAGGTGCTGGAGGCGCACTACGACCTCAAGCGGCAGATGGCGCTGCTGCAGGAGACGATTGACCAATGGCCGCGGGCGCGGCTTGACAGCGAGTGAGAGCTTGAGATATGGTCGGCGCACTCGGGTCGCGAGGCGCCATGGGGCAGACTGTCGTGCTGCCCCAGCGACTGGAGCACCGGATGGAGGGTAAGCGGTGAGCTTTTCGCCCCATACCAGGGAAGACGTGGAGAGGATGCTGCGGGCGATCGGCCTGCCCCAGGTGGACCGCCTGTTCGACGAGGTGCGGGCGGCCCTGCCCCCGGGCGAGGTGCCTGACCTGCCCAGCTACAGCGAATTCGAGCTTCGCCATCACCTTTGGGATATCGCCCGCCTGAACGGCCGCCCCGACCAGACCCCCTGTTTCCGGGGCGCGGGGGCCTACGAGCACTACGTCCCTGCGGCCGTTTCCCACATCATCTCGCGGGGCGAGTTCCTCACCGCCTACACTCCCTACCAGGCCGAGATCAGCCAGGGCACACTGCAGGCGATGTACGAGTTCCAGACCATGGTGTGCGAGCTGATGGGCCTGGAGGTGGCGAATGCCTCCATGTACGATGGCGCTTCCGCGCTGGCGGAGGCGGCGCTGATGGCGATGCGGATCACCCGCAAGCGGCGTCTGCTGGTGTCCGCCGCGATCCACCCTCACTGGCTTCAGGTGGTGAGGACATATACCGCCAATGTGGAGCCCGAGATCGTGCTGCTGCCCGCTCCGCAGGGGGTGACCAGCAGGGAGGCGCTAGCCGACTGCTTGGATGAGGAGACGGCGGCGGTGATAGTGCAGAACCCGAACGTGTTCGGTCTGATTGAGCCCACGCGGGAGATCGGATCCCAGTTGCAGGGCAGGGGGCTGTACATCATCGCGGCCTATCCCACCGCGCTGGGCTTGCTCGCCAGCCCCGGGGAGGCCGGGGCGGACATCGCGGTGGGCGAGGGGCAGCCGCTGGGGATTCCGCTCTCCTATGGCGGGCCCTATCTGGGCCTGTTCGCCACCCGGATGGAGCACTTGCGCCAGATGCCGGGGAGGATCGCGGGAGTGGCGTACGATGACCAGGGCCGGCGGGGATATGTGATGAGCCTGCAGGCGCGGGAGCAGCACATCCGCCGCGAGCGCGCCACCTCTAACATCTGCTCCAACCAGGCACTGTGCGGACTGGCGGCCACGGTCTACCTGTCGCTGATGGGCCCCAGCGGATTGCGCACTATCGCCGAGCGGAGCTTCGTGATCGCCCACCAGTTGTCGGAGCGGCTGGCGGCCCTGCCAGGCTGCTCCTTGGCCTTCGACCAGCCCTTCTTCAACGAGTTCCTGCTCAACCTGCCGGTGCCGGCGGAAGATATGGAGCGGGAGCTCTGGAACGACGGCATCATCTCGGGCTTGCCGCTGGGACGGTGGTGGCCGGAGCGAGGTAACCAGATGCTGTTCTGCGCCACGGAGATCATCACCGAGGCCGCCATCCACCGGCTGGTGGCGGGGATGGAGGAGGCACTGCCGTGAGCGCGCGCACGATTTTCGAGAAAGGCCGGAGCGGCCGGGGCACCAGCTATGTCTCCGCGCGGTGGGATGGCAGGCCTGCGCGACCAGCTCCCGGCCGATGCGGCGAGGCAAAGGCCGCCGGCACTGCCCGAGGTGACCGAGGGGGAGGTGGTGCGCCACTACACCAACTTGGCGCGGAAGAACTGGGCGGTGGATGTGGGGTTCTACCCGCTGGGGTCGTGCACCATGAAGTACAACCCGCGGGTGTCCGAGCAGATCGCGGCCTGGCCGGAATTCGCGGCCGCCCATCCCCTGCGGCCGGTGCGCGCGGCGCAGGGATGGCTGCGGATCATGTACGAGACCGAGCGCATGCTCTCGCAGCTCTGCGGAGTGGAGCGGTTCACGCTGCAGCCGGCGGCCGGGGCGCAAGGCGAGCTCTGCGGGATGCTGATGATCCGGCGTTACCACGCCGAGCGCGGTGATCGCCGCAACACCGTGATCGTGCCCGACAGCGCGCATGGCACCAATCCGGCGACCGCGGCGCTGGCCGGCTTCTCCGTCAGGACTTGCCCCTCCAAGGATGGGCTGGTTGACCTGGGGGCGCTGCGGAGTCTGCTGGACGACCAGGTGGCGGGGATCATGCTCACCAACCCCAACACTCTGGGTCTGTTCGAGCGCGATATTCAGGAGGTGTGTGGCCTGGTGCATGAGGCCGGGGGCTTAGCTTACTATGACGGGGCCAACTTCAACGCGCTGGTGGGCCGGTTTCGGCCGGGCGATATGGGCTTCGATGTAGTGCACTTGAACCTGCACAAGACGTTCGCTACGCCACACGGCGGGGGCGGCCCAGGCGCGGGGCCCGTGGGCGTGGTCGAGAAGCTGGAGGCGTATCTGCCGGTGCCGTTGGTGCGGAAAGGACCAGAGGAGTTCGAGCTGGAGGAGGATCGTCCCCGCAGCATCGGGCGGCTGAACGCGTTCGCGGGGAACGCGCTGGTGATCCTGCGCGCCTATGCCTATCTTCGCCTGTTGGGGACGGCCGGGCTGAGGGAGGCGAGCGGGGAGGCGGTGCTGGCGGCCAACTACCTGAAGCATCGGCTGGCCGGGGCCTATCAGCCTTCGCAACCGGGTCGCTGCATGCACGAGTTCGTGCTCTCTGCCGCGCGGCAGAAGGAGCGCGGGGTTCGCGCCCTGGACATTGCCAAGCGCTTGATTGACCTGGGGTTCCATCCGCCCACGGTCTACTTCCCGCTGACCGTGCCGGAGGCGCTGATGATCGAACCCACCGAGACCGAGAACCTCGAGACCCTGGATGCCTTTGCCGACGCCATGCTGGCCATCGCCGAGGAGGCGGAGAGCAACCCGGAGGTGCTGCACGGCGCTCCGCATCACACCCCGGTGGGCCGCTTGAACGAGGTGGCGGCGGCGAAGGACCTGAACCTGCGGTGGCAACCGGGGACGGCGGAAGGGAGGGGGAACATGCCGGCGCGTGAGTCACCGCTGGCGGCGCTGCACGAGGAAGCCCAGGCCAAGATGGTGGAGTACGCGGGGTGGCGGCTGCCTCTGCAGTACACCTCGGTGGCGGAGGAGGTGCAGAGCACGCGGCGCGCGGCCGGCCTGTTCGACATCTCGCACATGGGGAATCTCCACCTGCTGGGGCCGGGGGCCGTCCGGGCTGCGCGGAACCTGCTGACCCGGAACGTAAGCGCGATTCCGGTGGAGTGCAGCGCCTATGCCCTGCTGTGCAATGACCGGGGGAGGATCCGGGATGATCTGTTCGTGATGGTGATCTCGGAGGCGGCGGTGGGACTGGTGGTGAACGCGGTGAACCACGACCGGGACGTGGGGTGGCTGAAGGAGCGCCTGGCGCTGGACCTGCGGGTGGTGGTGGAGGATCTGCGAGAGCGGAGCTTTGGGGTGGCGCTGCAGGGGCCGCGATCGGAGCAGATCCTGCGGAGCGCCAACATCCAGGGGCGGTTCCCCGATCTGTTCGCGACCTTCTCCTATATGCGGCTGGCGCGGGTGGACGTGCTGGTCTCGCGCACCGGCTACACGGGTGAGGATGGGTTCGAGATCTTCGGGGCGGCGCGGGATGGCCCGCTGGTGTGGAGGACGATCCTGGATTTCGGGCGCGAGCACGGGCTGGTGCTGGCGGGGCTGGCGGCGCGGGACGTGCTGCGCCAGGAGATGGGGTATCCGCTGTGGGGTCAGGACATTGACGAGCAGACCACACCCCTGGAGGCCGGCCTGGGATGGGCGATTGACTGGGAGGGGGAGTTCATCGGCCGGGCGGCCCTGGAAGGGGCCAAGGCGAACAGGCAGCGCATCGGGTTCACCATGCAGGAGCCGGGCGTGGCGCGACATGGCGCCGCGATCTCCCTGGCGGATGAAGAGATCGGCGTCGTCACCAGTGGCACCTACTCCCACAATCTGGGGGCGGCGATCGGGCAGGGATATGTGGCCGCCTCTGCGAACGCGGCGGCCGGGGCCGAGATCGGCATCGAAGTGAGGGCGAGGCGCCTGCGGGCGAGAGTGGAGAGGCTGCCCCTGATTCCGAAGAAGACGCGCAAGAGCTGGAGACAGACCGCGGGGAGGAGAGGGTCGTGAATGTCCCGGATGAGCTGAGCTACACGAACACTCATGAATGGATGCGGCGAGGGCCGGAGGGGGTGACGGTCGGGATCACTGACTATGCGCAGGGCGAGCTCACCGACATCGTGTTCGTGGAACTGCCGGAGGTGGGCCGCCATCTCAACGCGGGGGACGAGGTCTGCGCGCTGGAGTCGGTGAAGGCGGTGGCCTATGTCTACGCGCCGCTCGCCGGCACCATCTCCGCGGTGAATGAGAGGCTGCGCAAAGAGCCGGAGCTGGTGAACCAGCAGCCTTATGAGGAGGGGTGGATCGTGCGGCTCACGCCGGACGATCCGGGGAAGACGGTGACGCTGCTCGACGCGGCGGCCTATCGGAAGAAGGTCGAGGCCGCGGGCGCAAGCGGCTGACCGGCAGGCCGCGCGGGAGACGGCAGGTGGCGGCGATTCCCCTCTCTGTCACCTCACCGTCTCAGGCTGATCAGCGCGGCCAGCCCGAACCCCAGGATGATGGCACCTGAGAGGCGGTTAGCCCAGCGCAGGCCCGCGGGGCTGAACCGCGACCGGGACAGGCCGACGCCCCCGCTCAGGATCGCCCACCAGATGGCCGACCCCAGGAAGATGCCTGACACCAGGAGCGCGGCTGAGACGTAGCTCCTATCTCCTGCCGCCATCCCCAGCCCCGCAAACACCGCCGCGAAGAACAGGATGGTAACCGGGTTGGTGAGCGTGAGCAAGAGCGTGGAGGTGTAGGCGCCCAGCAGCCCATCCCCCACATCGGCGCGGACCTCCGGGCCGGGCCTGGCGACGAACGTCCTGAGGCCGAGGTAGAGCAGAAACGCGCCGCCCACCAAGCGAAGCCAGAGCTGCTGCTTGGTCAGGAAGGTCGAGACGGAGGTGAGGCCGAAGGCGGCGACCGCACCGTAGATGCCATCGGCGGTGGCCGCCCCGAGCCCGGAGGCCAGCCCGAAGGCGCGGCCCCTGGCCAGGGTCCGGCGCACGCAGAGCACGGCGATGGGGCCTACCGGCGCGGCGATGGAGAAGCCGATCACCAGCCCCTTGACCAGGAATCCGAGACCCCTATCAGTGAGCAAGGCAGGCCCAGTTCTCCTCTACGTATAGCCTTCGCGGGGCGGCTCGTCGCCGGGCCTCAACCACTGCTTCACAGTCGCACGTTCGCCCAGCGCGGCGAGCAGTTGGGGCACATCGGTCAGCAGCGCCAGCCCCGGGACCCAAGCCGTGTAAGCGATCTGCCCGAGCAGGCCTGGAGCATCGCGCAGGGTCCGCGGCATGCCGTGCAGTACGATTGGGGCCAACCGCGGCTCCACGGAGGCGGCCAGCACCGCGATCAGGCTGGCCTCGCCGCCGAAGGCCACCACTTTGCTGACTGCCAGTCCCTCTCGCTGCAGCCAGTGGAAGGCGGCGAGGAGGTCGGTCACTCTCCCACCGGGTAGGGGCTGCCCGGCGAAGGCGAGGTAGTGGCTGGCGCGCTGATGCCACAGGTCAGCATCGGGCGCGGTCTCTCCCTGGCCGCGCCAGTCGAAGGCAGCGACCGAGGCAGGGGCAGGGCCGAGCTGCTGGAGCGCGGCCTGTTTGCCCTTGTCAGCGATGGCGAGGACGAGGGGACGACGGCCGCGCCTTCGCATCAGCATTGGCAGCGCCGCGCCGTCGCCGGTCTGCAGCAGAATGCGGGACCAGTCCTCTTCCTCTCGCCGCACCAGGCAATGGGCCTGCACTGGCCTCGCGGCTCGGCCCAGCAGGTGGTTGAGCGCGGCCGCGTCTAGGCGCTTGGGGCGCGCCTCTCGCAGGCGGGCGCGATAGAGGTCGGCCACCGTGAGGAAGCGGCGCGGCCGCTTGGGCAGAGCGCGCAGCCGCGGGTCGGACAGGTCTATGTCGTCGCTCTCATCGCCTGGGCCGGCCATGTCGCCGGGCCGCTTCAGGGCCTGCTCGAAGAACCGGTAGACTCCCTCCCGGTAATCGGCGGGACAGGCATGGCCGCAGTAGTGCTCCTCGATGCTGCAGCGGCCGCGCGCGCCCAGGGCGCGATAGGCTGCCCTGGCCTCCTGCACCGCGCGACGCGCCCCAATGATCGGGAAGAGAGGATCGCGAACTCCCGCGAAGACGCGCAGGGGCTTGGGCGCGAAGGCGGCCAGCAGGTCGTGATACTCCACCCCGGCCGCCCCCAGCCACGGCACCGCCTCGCAGTGGCAATAGGCATCGGAGCCGGAGTTGGCATGCTCCCACACCAGACAGGGCGCGTTGCAGGGAGCCGCGGCGGCGGGCCGGCCATCGGCCGCGCAGAAGAAGACGGTCTGGTTTCCACCTCCGGAGCTGCCGGTCACGCCAATCCGGTTCTCATCCACGAAGGGCAGCTCCGCGAGATAGGTGAAAGCGGCCGAGTTGTCCTGCACCATGATGGCCTGCAGCGGAAGATCGGCGAGCACCGGATACCAGAGGGCGTGGCCGGTGCCCTTGCGCTCATCCGCCTCGGGGAAATCCACGAACAGAGCCACGAAGCCCCGGCGTGCCAGCCCGCGGCAGCGGCGCGCGTAGACGAGGCCGGACTTGCCTTCATAGGAGTGGCCATGGACGTGCATCACCGCGGGGGCGGGCCGGGTGAGGCCGTCCGGGAGATAGAGGTGGGCGGTGATATACCATCCGCTTCCTCTCTCTATGGCCAATGGCTGGATAGAGAAGCCATCGAAGTGGACGGGCGGGCGCTCGGTCACCCGGGTGGGGCGTGCGGGCAGCGCGCGGGGCGGCAACCCCAGGGCGCGCTTGAGGGATTGCCGGACGGCTCGCAGCCGCGTGCGCACCTCATCCGCGGACTTGCCCTGGTAGGGATAGCGCGGGTGGCGCTCCATGGCCTGCCGCGCCAGCTCCTTGAGCAGCCCCGGGTAGGGGAGCGGCTTCGGTTGCTCTCCCGTTTCAGGTTCCTGCAAGAGACTCTTGATCTCGGGCATGGCTTCCCTCGGCGGCGATGCCTGCGGCATGGCCGCCCTACAGCGCTGGACTGGGATGCGTGAACGGAGTGGTATTAGGCGCGACGGAGGCCGTCCCCTTTGGCGGATGGCAGGGAGCGGCTTGACGACGGTCGGGGGGTGCCCTAGTATGGCGGGAAATGGCGGGGGCATCGGCGGTAGATCAGGCGGTGGAGAGACGGCGGGCGTGGCTGATCGGGCTCGCCTTGCTCTGCGCCTACGGCTTTTTCTTCTACCGCGGCGGGAACTGGAATGTCGAGGCGCGCAACGCGCAGATCGTGTCGCTGGCCGAGGACCAGACTCTGGCGATTGACCCCTATGAGCGCTGGACCGGTGACAAGGCCTACTATCAGGGCCATTACTACAGCGACAAGCTGATCGGCCCCAGCCTGGTGGCGGTGCCGTTTTACCTGGCTAGCAACCGATTGCTGTCGGCGGCGGGAGTGAGGCCGCAGTTGGCGCTGATGCTGGCCCTGCGCATCGCTAACGTGTTCGCCAATGCCGTTCCCTCGGCCCTGATAGGCGGGCTGCTCTACCTCTTCCTCTCCGAGCTGGGGCTGGCCGCGAAGCTGCGGATCTGGCTGGCCTTCGCTTACGGGTTCGGGACGCTGGCGCTGCCCTACTCCACCGCGCTCTTCGGTCACCAATTCGGCGCGGTCTGCGCATTCGGCTGCTTCCTGCTTCTCTGGCGGCAGCGGGAGGTCTGGTCGGCGAGGCGAGCCGTGGCGGCTGGACTGCTCGCCGGGCTGGGAGCTATCTCTGACTTCACCACTATGCTGATCGCCTGCTTCCTGGGACTCTATGCCATCTGGCGGTCGCGCGGTCAGCCGGGCGACGCGCCCGGAATGGCCACGGTAGTGACGCGGGTGCTGCTCTTCGCCCTGCTGGCAGCGGTGCCGGTCTCGCTCCAGTTGAGCGCCAACTGGTCGAGTTTCGGGAGCCCGTTCGTGTTCCCCCACATCCACCACGTTCAGCCGAGCTTCCGGGCCCGGCACGCCGCCGGGCTGCTGGGGGTGCATCTCCCGCAGCTCTATCCGCTCTACCAGCTCACGGTGGGCTCGTGGCGAGGGCTGTTCTACGCCAGCCCTGTGCTGCTGCTGGCCCTCCCGGGGTTTTTCCTGCTAGGCCGGGGACGGCGGGCGGAGGCGGCGCTGATCGCGGTGAGCTGGCTGGGGGTGCTGCTGATGAACGCGGGGTACGAGAACTGGACTGCGGGCAGCGCCTACGGTCCTCGCTACCAGATTCCGGCCATTCCATTTCCTGGTCTTCGCGGCGGCCCCGGCGGCGCAGCGCTGGCCGTTCCTGTTCAAAGTGCTGGCCACGATCTCGATCGCGTTCACCGTGATCGTGACCGCGCAGAGCCCGTTCGTGCCGGAAACGTTGCAGAACCCGCTGGGGGAGGCGCTGGCCGCGTTCTCCGTAGGCAACCTGCTGAACGGGAACCTGGGCAAGAGCATCGGCCTGCCGGGGATCTTCAGCTTGCTGCCGCTGGCTGCGGTGGAGGCGGCGTTTCTGTACGCGCTTTCCGGGATGTCGGCGCGGGAGCAATGAGAGTACCGAGAGGAGGATGAGGTGCGAGCAGATGAGCGGCGCCGAAAGCAGGCGCCACCCAAGTGGGACATCGTCTACACTCGCGGGCTGGTGACCCCCCATGTGAAATGGGCCGACCCCTATGCCAAGGGGCCGGTCCGCGCGTTCTTCATCTCCAGTGTGCACGAGGGCCGCACGGTGGTGGAGCTGATGCAGCGGCTCAGCCTGGAGGCGAGGGCGGTGAGCATTGACCCTCACTGGGATGTGAACCGGTGGTGCATTGACCGCTATCACGCTGACTTCGAGGATCGCGAGCCCAAGGACTACGCGCCCGTACATGAGACGCTGGAAGCGGAACTGGAGTCCGCGTGGCGCTACGACGTGCTGGTGATGCACAGCATCCTGGGCTGGAACCACCTCCCGGGCCGGGTGCGCGAGCTGATCCAAGCGCGGGTGAAGCGGGGGGAGGGCCTGGTCCTGGTGCATCCCCAGCTTGGGGAGGACGAGGCTGACAAGGGCTTGTGGGAGATGTCGCCGATCGTGGGGGTGGAGGCGACGAAGCTCACCGGCGCCGGGGCCGGGGTGGAGGAGGGATACCCGCAGGTGCCTCGCACCGCGATCTCGGGCGCGCCGTGGCGGAAGGTGGCCGATCACTTCATCGTGGACGGGATTCCGTTCGAGGCCCTCCCCTATCCCGCCCTGCGCCATTACCGCTATCGCCTCGGGAAAGGGGCGCAGGCGCTGGCGGCGGGGGAGGCGGGCGCGCCGGTGGTGGCGGTGAAGCAGTACGGCCAGGGGCGGGTGGTGGGCCTGGCCTACCACAACTATGGTCTCTTCCCGGAGCTGGCGGCGAAGCGCGGGGAGCTGAACGAGAACTTCTGGGAGTATCTGTTCAGCCTGCTGATGCGCGCCATGGTCTGGGCGGCGGGCAAGGAGCCGGAGGTGAGACTCCACGCCATCGAACCGTCCCGCCGCCGCTCCCTGGAGGGGCCGACGGGGACGGTCAGGCTTCGGCTGTCCAACGCCGGCCAGCCGGCGCGGGCGCGGGTGGCGGTAACTTTCCGCGACCATGAGCGCGTGGTGGAGGCGGAGACGGCGAGGGTGATCGTTGTCCCCCACGGGGAGGCGGAGGTGAGCTTCCCCTTGCCTGCGGGCGCGCCGGCGAGCGGCCAGCATTTCCTGGATGCGATCGTGAGCGCGGCCGGGAGGAAGCAAGACTGGGGCACCGGGACCTACCAGGCGCGGCCGAGGGCCCGGGTGGTGAAGGTGACGCCGGAGGCGGAGGCGGTGGCCGCGGGGGACAGCCTGACCGGCCGGGTGCGGCTGGCCGGGGAAGTCCGCGGCCTGACGCTGGTGGCGGAGCTGTGGGACCTGAACGGGCGCTTGCTATCCAGGCAAGAGAGCAAGGTGAGGGGCCGGGAGATGCGCTTTCGGCTGTCGTGCCTGGAGGCGCTGTCGAACCTGGGGTGGGTCAAGTGCCGCCTGCTGGATGGAGAGAGATTCGTGAGCGAGGGGAGAGCGCAGGTGGCGCTCACTGCACCCCGGCGCAAGTGGCAGGATTACGAGGTGGTGCTGCCGTGGCTGCATCACGGGCTGTGGCCGTGGACGGAGGCGCTGGAAGGGCAGTATCGCCACGCGGGGATCACCAGCACTTCCGATCCCCAGTGGAACTTCCCGCTGACGGTCTCCATGCACCCACCGGGGTTTGGCATCTACTGGTTCCGCCGCCAGGCCTACCTGGAGCAGAAGAAGCGCTACGGCGAGACCAAAGATCGGAAGTACCTGGCGCGGGTGCCGTGCATGCACACGGATGAGTTCCGCAAGCCGGTGGCGCGGGCGCTGCGCCGGGGCATTCCGCCCATTCTGAAGTACAGCCCGCTGGCCTACTTCATCGCGGACGAGTCCTCCGTCACCTGCTATGAGGACGCGTTTGACCTGTGCTGGAGCGAGGCCACGCTGTCTGAGTTCCGGAAGTGGCTGCGGCGGCAGTATCGCACCCTGGAGGCCTTGAACGCGGAGTGGGGCACTCGCTATCGCACCTGGGAGCAGGTGATGCCGGCCACCTGGGAGGAGGCGCAGCGCAGGGGGAACCCGGCGCCCTGGGTGGATCATCGGCTCTTCATGAACCGCACCCTGGCCGCGGGGTTCGATTACGCGTGGCGGGTGGCGCAGCGGGTTGACCCGCGGGGCCTGGTGACGGTCTCGGGGACGCAACTGCCGGGATCGCACAATGGCTGCGACTGGTCGCAGATGGACAAGATCATCGAGTACCTCCAGCCCTATGATGTGGGCGGGCAGTTGGAGATGCACCGGTCGTTCAACCCGGAGATGATACTGACCGGGTTCACCGGCTACTCTCTCTTCGGGCCTCCCCTGGAGCATCAGGTCTGGCACCGGTTCTTCCACAGCCACCGGGGGGCCTCGATCTTCTGGGGCTACACGATACTCGACCCGGACCTGGGCCTCAGCCCGCAGGGCCGATCTCTGGCCAAGTCCTTCGGCGAGCTGCGGGGGGAGGGGATCTTCCGCGCCATCAGCGGGATGCGCCGCGCACACGACAGGATCGCGCTCCACTTCTCCATGGCGAGCGGGCACGTGTGGTGGATACAGGATGGGAAGCTGAGCTATCAGGGGATGGAGTACGGCCGGCGCAGCTCGCCCAGCTTCAGCCGCTTCATCCAGAATCGGGAGGGATGGACTGCGGCGCTGGAGGACATGGGGTATCAGTATGACTATGTGGCCTATGACGCGGTGGAGGAAGGCGCGCTGGCCGAGCGCGGCTTCAAGGCCCTGGTGCTGCCGGGTTCGATCGCGCTCTCGGAGAAGGAGGCGAGGCAGATTCGCGCCTTCGTCAAGGGCGGCGGGCTGCTGATCGCCGATGTCAAACCCGGGCAGACGGATGGGCATGGCAAGGGGCTGGCGCCAGGCGCGCTGGACGATGTCTTCGCCGCCGCTGGCTGTGGTAGGGGCAGGGCGGTGGTGCTGGACCGGTGGTTCGACCAGTACGATGAGGCGCGCTGGGGACCGGAAGGAGACAAGCTGCGAGGGTTGGTGCTGGCCGAGCTGGAGAAGGCCAGGATCAGGCCGCGCGCGGTGGTGACAGGGAGGGATGGCCAGCATCCGCCGGCGGTCGAGCGGGTGAGCTGGCGGGGCGGGCGAGTGGAGGTGCTGGGCCTGTTGCGGGAGGCCAGTGGACGGCACCAGCTTCAGGCCGACGGAACGTTCAAGTACGAGATGAGCGAAGGGGCGAAGCCTGTGGAGCCGGTGCACGTGAGGCTGCCGCGGCGAGGGCACTGGTACGATCTGCGCGGCCACCGGCATCTGGGCGAGGTCGCGGAGATCAGAGCCAGCCTGAGGGGGGCGGACCCGAAGCTGTATGGGATGCTGCCCTACGAGGTGCGGGGCCTGGAAATGACGCTGATACCCGGCCGGAAGCGCGGGGAAACGGTGCGCTACCGGGTGCAGGTGAAGGCCAGGGCGGAGCGGCTGGTGAGGCATGTGGTGAAGATCGAGGTGTTCGGACCGGATGGCAAGAAGCCGCTGTACTGTCGTAATCTGGACGCCCGCGCTGGCGTGGGCGAGGGCGAGTTCCGGCTGGCGCTCAACGATGCCAGCGGGCGGTGGCGGCTGGTGGCGACGGAAGTGTTCTCGGGGGCGAGGGCGGAGAAGAGGTGGAGGGTCACATGAACGGCGGGCATGCTTGGTTGCCTCCGGCGACCCGAGACATGCCCGCCCTACAGAAGAGGGATCGAGTGTTGGGGTGAGAAGATAGGCGGAAACCTGGAGCTGAGGAGAGCACCATGAAGATCGGGGCGATGACGACTTCGTTTCGCAAGCCATTTCAGGAGAGCCTGGAGGCGGCGGCCGCGTTGAAGGTGGACGGAGTGCAGATCTGGGCCACCAATCTGACGTACTACGATCCCGACCACGCGGTGGGGGAGCTGGATCCGGACCTGACCACGGAGGCCCAGAAGAAGGAACTGCTGGCCACGCTGAAGCGGCTGAACCTGGAGATAGCCGCGCTCTGCGGCGATCTGGGCCGGGGGTTCATCAAACCGGATCACATCGCCGAGGATGTGGCGAAGACCAAGCGCATGCTCGATTTCGCCAAATCGCTGGGAGTGAAGGTGCTGACCTCCCATATCGGCCGCATCCCGGATGACCCGAAGGACCCCGGGTACCGCACCGCGGCGGAGTCGCTGGAGGAGATCGGCGCGCATGGCGACAAGGTGGGTGTGTTCTTTGCCAGCGAGACCGGCCCGGAGGCCGGAGCGGCGCTGGCCGCGTTTCTGCGCGGGCTGAAAGCGAAGTCCATCAAGGTCAACTACGATCCTGCGAACATGGTGATGAGGGGATTCGACCCGGTGCAGGGCGCGTACGATCTGGCCGGTTTCATCGTCCACACTCACGCCAAGGATGGCATCGGGCCGGGGCCGAAGCGGGGAGAGGTGCCATTGGGCGAGGGCGAGGTCCCGTGGCCGCGGTACCTGAAGGCGCTGAAGGATATTGGCTATGACGGCTACCTCACCATCGAGCGGGAGGTCGGCGAGAACCCGGCGGCCGACATCACCACCGCGGCAAAGTTCCTGAGGCAGGAGTTGGGAAAGCTGTAGGGGCTGTAGGGCGGGGTCCCCTGACCCCGCCGGGCTCCTCTGTCATCCTTTGCTGCGCGCTCGCTCAGAATGACAGCCGCGGCGAGCCAGTCTTTGCGGTCATACCTCGGGCCGCCCCGCCGTTGACATGCCCCGCCCGGCCGGGTATGATAGCTGGTGGGTGGGGTGTGAGTGTTCCCAGGGCTGCGGCTATGCCGCAGCTTGCGCGGGGGTGGCGTCTTTTGTCGCGTGCGCCTTCGGCGCACGCCCAGGAGCTGAGCGATGAAGGACAAGATTCACCCCAAGTACGTGCCCGCGCGGGTGAGCTGCGCGTGCGGCAATAGCTTCGTGACTCGCGCCACCGTCCCGGAGATCCGGGTTGATATCTGCGCCAACTGCCATCCTTTCTACACCGGACGGCAGAAGATCGTGGATACGGAGGGGCGGGTGGAGCGGTTCCAGCAGCGCTACGCGCGCTACGAGAGCAAAGTCAAGGAGGCCAAGGCCCGCCAGGCGAAGCCGGCCGCGCGGGCGAAGGCTCCGGCCGAACGCGCCGGCTAGATCGGGGGCGGCCGGCCGATGGCCGACGAGCACGTGTCCCAAAGGGGCCAGGCCGTTAGCACGGGGGTAGGGAGTGCTCCTCCGCCGCAGGCGGAAGAGCACTTCTCATATGGGGGCCAGGCCGTGATCGAGGGGGTGATGATCCGGGGCCGCAAGGGGTATGCCACCGCGGTCCGGCTGGCGAGCGGGGAGATCGAGGTGGGGAAGCAGGCCTGGGAGCCCCTCGCCAGGCGCCATCGGCTGCTCAGACTTCCCATCATCCGCGGCACCCCGGCTCTGATTGACGCAGTGCTGATCGGCTATCGCGCGCTGATCGCCTCGGCGGATGCGGCCTCGCGGGGAGAGGGGATAAAGCCGCCAAGCGCGTGGCACTACGCTCTCTCCATCGTGGTGGCGCTGGCGATTGCCATCGGGGGCTTCGTGCTCCTGCCCAGCGCAGTCATCCCGAGCGTACGGGAGCAATCTCTTGCCGCCATGCTTGGCAAGAACTTGCTGGAGGGCGCGATCCGGCTGATCGTGTTCGTGCTGTTCATCTATGGGGCCTCGCTGATGCCGGACATGCGGCGGGTGTTCCAGTACCACGGGGCGGAGCACAAGGTGATCCACGCCTATGAGGGCACGGGGCGGTACAGTGTGGCGGAGGCGGCGTCCTATCGCACTCTCCACCAGCGCTGCGGCACGGCCTTCATCTTCATGGTCCTGTTCGTGGGCATCCTGGTGCATGCGCTGCTGGGGTGGCCTCCGCTGAAGTGGCGGCTGCTGTCGCGCCTGGTGGTGCTGCCCATCGTGGCCGGGATCGCCTATGAGCTGATCAAGCTGGCCGGGGCGCACAAGGAGTCGCGGCTGCTGGGGGCGCTGGTGGCGCCGGGGATGCTGCTGCAGAGGATCACCACGCGGCAGCCGACCGACGACCAGGTGGAGGTGGCGATTCGGGCCCTGGATGGGGCGCTGGAGTTGGACGGGGTGAAGGCGAGCGTGTGAGATGCTGAATCCGAACTTGCGAGAGAAGCTGCCGGAGCTGTCCCACCAGTACGACGAACTGGGGGAGCAGTTGGGCCGGCCGGAGGTGGTGTCCGATCCCCGGCGGAGGCGGGAGGTCGGCAAGGCGCGGGCGCGGCTGGAGCCAGTGGTGAACTCCTTTCGGGAGCTGGTGCAGGTGGAGGGGGATATCGCGGAGGCGGAGGCCCTGCTGGCGGAGGAGAGCGACCCGGAGCTGGCGGAGGAGCTGGGCCGGCTGAGGCAGCGAGAGGTGGAGCTGGCCGCGCACCTGGAGGAGGAGTTGGCGCCCCGCGACCCCGACAATGACCGGGACTGCATCGTGGAAATCCGCGCCGGCACCGGAGGAGAGGAGGCGGCGCTCTTCGCCGGGGATCTGCTCAAGATGTATATGCGCTACGCCGAGCAGGCCGGATGGCAGGTGGAGCTGCTGAGCCGGAACCCCGGAGATATCGGTGGGTACAAAGAGGTGGTGCTCTCGCTGAAGGGGCGGCGGGCGTTCGGGCAGCTCAAGCACGAGCGGGGAGTGCACCGGGTGCAGCGGGTGCCGGTGACGGAAGCCTCGGGGCGGATTCACACCTCGGCCGCCACAGTGGCGGTGCTGCCGGAGGTGGAGGAGGTGGAGGTGGAGATGAACCCGGCCAATCTACATATTGATACGTACCGCTCGGCGGGCGCCGGCGGCCAGAACGTGCAGAAGAACGAAACCGCAGTCCGGATCACGCATAAGCCCACCGGCCTGGTGGTGGCCTGCCAGGACGAGCGCTCGCAGCTCCAGAACCGGGAGAAGGCGCTGCGAGTGCTGCGGGCGCGGCT
This sequence comes from uncultured Armatimonadota bacterium, assembly GCA_963716175.1. GTDB lineage: Bacteria > Armatimonadota > Hebobacteria > Hebobacterales > Hebobacteraceae > MFD04408-11. Next base: position 1,670,178 of record OY970296.1, read on the forward strand.
GTACGAGATGGCGCGGGCCCAGCAGGAGGCGGAGATCGCGCAGGCGCGCCGCTCTCAGGTCGGGACCGGCGACCGCAGCGAGAAGATCCGCACCTACAACTATCCCCAGGGGCGGGTGACCGACCACCGGCTGGGCCGGAGCTGGCACAACTTGGCTGCGATCATGGAGGGGGGCATTGGGCCTATCCTGGAGGCGCTGGCGGAGCAGGATCGGCTGCAGCGGATGAGCAGGGCGGTGCCGGGAACGACGTAAGGGCAATCCGCAGATTCCGCAGATTGCACAGATGGTGTTAGGGCGGGCCCATGCGGGCCCGCCCTAAAAGGTGGTGTGACGGGAGGTCGCGACATGAATGTCGCTCCTGCGATATCGGAGGCGGTGGCGCGGTGCGCGGAGCGCTTGGCAGAGGTCGGCATAGAGAGCGCGCGAACGGAGGCCGAGCTGCTGGTAGGGGCGGCCTTGGACCGGAGCCGCGACTGGCTCTTCCTCCATCCCGATGAGCCCCTCTCGGCCGAGCAGCAAGCTCACCTCGCCGGCTTGCTGGCGCGCCGCGCCGCCCGCGAGCCCCTCCCCTACATCCTGGGTCGCGCTGAGTTCTATGGCCTCTCATTTCGGGCGACGCCGGCGGCGATTGTGCCCCGGCCCGAGACCGAGATCCTGGTGGAGGCGGTGGTGGAGCGAGCGCGGGAGGTGGGAGCAGAGGTGGCAGTGGATGTGGGTACGGGGTGTGGCGCCATCGCAGTGGCGCTGGCGAAGCAGCTTTCAGAGGTGCGCGTGATCGCGATTGACACGTCTCCGGAGGCGCTGCGGCTGGCGCGCGACAACTGCCGGGCGCACGGGGTGGCAGATCGGGTGGCGCTGGTGGGCAGTGATCTGCTCAGTGCGATCAGACTCGAAGTGGACTGCGTCGTCGCCAATCTGCCCTACATCCGCAGCGATGAGTTCCCGAGCCTCCAGCCGGAGGTGCGCGATTGGGAGCCGCGGGCGGCGCTGGATGGCGGGGAGGATGGGCTCGAGGTGATCCGTCGCTTCAGCGGTCAGCTCTGGGGCCATCTTCGTACAGGAGGATTCGCCGGTCTGGAGGTGGGCACAGGGCAGGCCGGGGAGGTGGCGAAGCTGCTCCGGGCTGGCGGACTCGGGGGCATCGAGGTGCTGCGCGATTATGGCGGGATCGAGCGGGTGGTGATCGGCTGGCGCGGCGGATGAGGAGCTGGGCCAAGAGAGCAGGTCGGCGAGCTGGCGCATGGGAAGGGGTGAAGGCCATGGTGAAGCTGGAGACGCGAGTGCTGGCGGTGGACGCGCACGATCCCGAGCCGCGTGTGATTGAGGAGGCGGCGCGGGTGATCAGGGCGGGGGGCCTGGTGGTGCTGCCCACGGACACGGTGTACGGGCTGGTGTGCGACCCAGGCCAGCCGGCAGCGGTGGACCAGATCTACCAGGTGAAGCAGCGCCACCGCGAGCTGCCGCTGTCACTGCTGCTGCACGATATGGCCCAGGTGAGCGCGTACGTCTACGATGTGCCCGAGATCGCGGTGCGGGCGATGCAGCAGTTCTGGCCCGGGGCACTGACGGTGATCGTGGGGCGTTGCCGGGAGACGACCGCGGCAGTGTGCGCGGGAAAAGACACCGTGGGCCTGCGGCTGCCGGCTCACGTGGTGCCGAGGCTGGTGGCGGGAAGCGCAGCCTGCGCGCTGGCCAGCACCAGCGCCAATCGCAGCAGACAACCGGCCCCGCGCACGGCGGAGGAGGCGGTGGAGCAGCTCGACGGGCTGGTGTCGCTGGTGCTGGACGCGGGCCCTACGCCGGTGGGGCAGGAGTCCACGGTGGTCAGCTTCGCCGGTGATCCACCGCAGTTGCTGCGGGCGGGCGCCATCTCCCTGGCCCGGCTGCGGGAGGCACTGGGGGAGGTGAGAGCGAAGTAGGCGGCCACCAAACCCGAGGGAGGAACCATGGAGACTATTGCGGCCATCATGCAGAGGCGAAGCATCCGCAGCTATCTGGCGAGAGCAATCCCGGAAGAGGACTTGAACACCATTCTGGAGGCGGGCCGGCAGGCCCCCTCGGCGGCCAACCGGCAGCCGTGGCACTTCGTGGTGGTGCGGGAGGAGGGGCAGAAGAAGCGGCTGGCGGAGGCGTGCTCGGGGCAGAGCTGGATGGCGGAGGCGGATGCCATCATCGCCGGCCTGGGCAAGCCTGCGGTGAACGAGAAGTGGTACCCGGTGGATGTGGCGATCGCGCTGGAGAACATGATCGTGGCCGCCACCGCGCTGGGCTACGGGACGTGCTGGGTGGGGGCATTTGACGAGGGGAAGGTGAAGAGCGTGCTGGGCGTGCCCGATGACGTGCGAGTGGTGGCGCTCACTCCGGTGGGAGCGCCGGCGGACAAACCCGACCGGCGGCCGCGGATGCCCGTTGCGGAGTTCGCGTCGCGGGACAGGTACGGGGAGAGGTGGAGCTGAGCGAAAGCCGGGCCGCCGCGCCGGCGTTAGCGCGCGCTCCGGTAGGCGCGAAGAAACTCGTCCCTAGTGATAGCTGCCTGGGTGCAGATCGCCCGAAGGGTTGAGCCTTTCAGCGTCGGATGGTTGGGGATGGTCATCGGGGTGATTGAGCCGTCGGGGTTACGCCGACGGAGTGCGATGTGCTCCGCCTCTCTAACCAGTTCGAAGCCCAGCGACGTCAGGGCGCGGATGACTCGCGCCTTAGGCGCATCCACGGGGAACTTGGTCAAACGAGCGGGACCTCGGTTTCGGCAGTGAAGACCTCCGCGACCTCGCTGGCCTCCTCTAGCACCTCTGGGCCAAAGGTCTGGAGGTGGAAGCGCACCGCGGATTGCACCTCCCGCAGGGCCTGGTCGTAGCTGTCACCCTGAGCGACGACCACGCCCTTCAGCCCCAGAGGGTAGGCGACGTAGCCATCTTCAGTGCGCTCGATAACAAGTTTGATCCGCCTTGAGGGGCCAGCCAAAGCATCCTCCTGTGCCCGCACATTGCCACTCAGGATTATAGCACATCAGTGGGCCTCGCAGGGTCGCGGTGCGCTCCTGGGCGATCAGGTCTGCTCCCGGGAAACGTCGCAAGGCCCGCATGGGCAGGCCCACCCTACAAAGCTCGGAGGCCCGCCTGACGGCGGGCCTCCGATGCGTCACAACCAACAGCTCGTCTCGGCTATTGATACCGGAAGTCCGTGTACTCGTGTTGAATGGGCTGGTTGGAGGTGCCGATCGCTACCAGATACCACTCGCCTCCGAGCTGCCTCAGGCGGAAGGAGACGTACACCATGTGCTCGGCGCCATCGGGATCGTAGAACACCTGGCGGCCGGTGTAGAAGACTTCCTTGCTGGACAGCCAAATGGGATCGTCGAAGTCCATGGAAACCGTCTGGGTGGTGCTGACGGTGTCAAGCGTCATGGCGTAGAAGTCATCGGTGGTGGTGGTGTAGGAGTACTCGCCATCGAAGTAGACCCGGATATCGAGCTGGTCGGTGAGATGAGCGGCCAGCGGGCCGACATCACCATCCAGCCAGGCTAGCCGGATGTCCCTGATGGCCTCCGATGCACCCTGGTAGTCCAGGTGATAGCCACTGTAGTAGTAGCGGTACGGCGTCACCGGGACGTAAACGTACTCAACGGGCGCGTAGTAGCACCGATCCGGGTAGATCCACCCCGGGCTCCAGCCGAAGTAGGCGTAGACGCCCGGGTAGTAACCCGGATAGTAGAGCCCGAAGAAATAGGGGTCTGCGAAGTAGAAGGGGTACCAGAAGTTGATCAGGATCAGGGTGTGGTGGCGGCGGTGGAACCCGGTGAAGAAGCCGCCTCCCCGGCCCCACACCGCCCCGGGCGCGACCAGGTAGCCAAACCCAGGCCGCCCATAGTGGTTGACAATGGTGCTGTAGGTGCCCTTGATGTGGGTGACGTTGTCCCGCACCAGCCAAGCGGTGTCCTTGGCCACGGGATTGCCGACCACGTCGTGGCCCGGGCGCACGGTCTGGAAGCGTCCCAGCTGCGTGTTCTCCTGGCGCACCCGCTCCCGCAAGCGCGCCGGGAGCTGCTGCCGATCCTGAGGGGATACGAGTCGGACCTTCTGGTCGCTCTCCGCACCACGAAACTCGGCTTGCGGGACAGTGAAGCGCCGCGGCACGCGCGGCGGCGCGTTCGGGTTCACCACATTCTGCCCGGGAGTCCGGCCTGGCGTCGGCCTGCCCTCTGCGACACCGGGGCGCTGGCCCTGGGGCGTCTGCCTGGGGGGCGCGGCGGGCTGCTGCTCGCGCCCGCCAGCACGAGGCCGCTCTCTGACCTGTCCCTGCTCACCAGCCGTAGGCTTGGAGGGCCGCTCTTGGCCCGCCCTTGCTGATCGCTGGCGGAGCGGGAGGGCCGCTCTCTCGGGCTCGCCTGAGAGTTGCGCTCGCGGTTGCCCCACTCTGAGGCAGCAACTGGCGTGCCGGGGCGCTGGCGGTAGAGCTGGTAGACGTCGCCCTGGGATGGCTGCTGCCGCCGCGCGACGGGCGGGCGCTCGTAGCTGGGGGCCGCGCGCTGCTGGCCCCATCTCGGCTGAGGAACACCCTCTCCCTGCGACTGAGGTTGCTCAGGCTGGCGATACCATCGGAAAGCATCGGGCCGCGGGATCTGCTGCTGGCGGCCGCGCAAGCCCACGGCGGGTCCCTCTGGGCCAGGGCCTGGCCGGGCCGGAGGAGTGACCGACTGCGGCCCAGGTGTTTGGGCCTGACGGGGGGCAGCGCGCTCCTGTGCGGGCGCGCGCTCCGGCTGGCTGCGCGCCTTCTGGTCCGGCTGCGCCTGGCCGCGGTCAGACTGGCCCCGGTCGGATTGCCCCTTGCCCCGCTGACCCCAGGAGAATGACGGCAGCAGGGCCAGGCCGGCGAAAAGGACCGCGGTGAGGAGAGTGCTGCGAACTCGGTTGCTGTTGTGACCTGACATCTCGCCCACCTTCCTTTCTACCATCTGCCCCCCGAAGGTGGCAGACAGAGCCTTGAAGGTCCCCGTCCGTGTATTCTATTGTACCGCGTTCTGGGCGTGGCTCAAACCCTGTGGCGGGTTGTCTGTCACCTGAAATCTGCACGGAGCCGCTCTGGGGGCCCGGCCTGCGTTTCAGCGGGTGAGGTAAGAGACAACCCCCCGGCGACGCCGGGGGGTTGTCGGTTGGTTCGGATGCGGCCGACCGGGCTAGAACTCCACGGCCAACTCGGCGCGGACCACCTGGACCGCGTCGTTGATCGCGAAGTGCTGTACCTGGTCGGGGGTGGTGATGACCGGCACCTGCTGCCCTGACAGCATGTGGTCTGCCTCCCGCCGGCCGTAGAGCAGCTTGGCGGTCACGCTGTCGGAGAGCTGGTGCGAGAGCTGAACCCACCAGACCGGGTCGGCCCGCTCCCACTTGTCGGGCTTGGTAATAGGCGCGCCCGCGGAATCCACCCCGCTGAACAGCATCCAGCTGAGGAAGCGCGGGTTGTAGCCATCGCCGGAAGCGTAGGAGATGGAGACCGGAGTCTTCGGCCCCAGCAGCTTCGGGAAGGTGGCATTGAAGTGCCAGCCCTTGGCGATGTTCGTGGGATCCAGGAAGAGCGGCCGATCCACCCAGTTGATGTAGTGGGCGTTGACTTCCGCCAGCGGGTGGAGGGCCGAGAGCGGCAGGTTGAAGGTGAACAGGTCGGAGCCACCCATGAAGGGGCCGACCTGGCTCCAGCCAGCGCCGCCAGGTGAGAAGGCGTAGCCTGGATCAATCAGGCCATACTCGCCGGTGAGGGCGAGCCAGTCGTTGTCCCACTTGAGGCCGGTGAACCAGGCATTGCGGCCCGCCTGCTCGACGGTCAGCTCGCTTGCATCCTGGACGCCGTCTCCGTTCGCGTCGAAGAACTTGAGACCGGTGGGCCACTTGCGCAGCTGCGAGAACTCGCCATAGAAGCCGAGGCCGAAGAACTTGCCGTCGAGGCTGGCGCTCCAGGCCTGCTCCTTGTTGAACCCGCTCTGCAGCCAGTTCACGCCCAGGTCCCAGCTCTTGCTGAGGGCGAAGTCGGCATAGTACAGGTTGTAGTTATCCTGACCATTGGTCTTGGGGGCGTTGAGCTCAGAGCCCGAGTACATCCCGACGCCTCCCACGATCAGAGGCGTGATCCCGGGTAGACCGAGGTCTCCGGTGCTGCGCCCGTAGAACTCCTCCCGATCGAGCAGCCCCCAGTAGATGCCCCAGGAGACGCGCTGCTCCTTGTTCCAGTCGAAACGGAAGCCCTTGGTCGCCTCCTGATCGTTGTCCACCAGCAGGCCTTCACCTCGGCGCACGTACTGCTTGCCCACGACCATGTCCATGGGGACCAGGAAGTGGGTCTTGTGGGCCACCCAGGCCTCGTTGATCTTGACCTCGTCCATAATCCCGTTGCCGGAGAGGGCATTGGGGGAGCCAACGAACTCCTCAGGGGTGTAGTCAACTTGGGCTACGTTCCCGATGTTGTTGGTCCTGGTGTCGGCCAGCAACTGCACCTTGACGCTGGTGGTATCGGAGAGCTGGCCCGCCAGGTTGATCCGGGTGCGCTGGGTGAGGAAGTCGCTGGCCTTGAAGGTATCCTTCAAGGCGTCGCTGATGGGGATGGTGCCCACGAACGACGGGTTGGTCCCGACATCGGTCCAGGCCCCGTTGACGAAGTCCGGCAGGTTGATCCCGCCATAGGGGGCCACCGACCCGAGGAAGGCACCACCGGCCACGGTGAGAGGCGCGTCAGCTCCGCCGCCTCCGCCGGTTCCCTCGGGACTGAAGGGATAGCCGGTGGACTCCACTTCCTGGGTGCCAAGCTTGGTGCCATAGAGGCCGGTGCGGACGTCAATGTCTCCGCTGACGGTGATGGTAGGACCCTTGGCAGCGGGCCGGGCCTCCAACTCCTCCACGCGCTTGGTGAGGTTGTCCAGGTCGGAGCGGAGGGCCTTCAGTTCGGGAGCGAACTCCTTGGCGAGGCGGTCCAGCAGAGCCTGCTGCTCGGCTGTCACACCTCCTCCGCCACCCGCCGGACCCGGCGGGCCGGGCTCGCCCTTGGGGCCCGGAATGCCCTTCATCTGCTCCATCCGCTCCATCATGCGCGCGATCGCCTGCGCGAACTCGTAACGGGTCAGGGGCTGCTTGCCCTTGAAAGTCCCGTCTGGATAGCCCTCGATGAGCCCGGTCTCGGCCAACTTGTTCACGGCGTTGTACGCCCAGTGGTCGAGCGGAACATCGGCGAAGGGCTGCTGAGCCAGCGCAGGGACGAGGGCACCGAGCAACACGACCACGGCGCCCAATACGAACCCTACTCTACGCATCGCTTCCTCCTTCAATTCACGTCACAAGGTGGCGGAACCGATAGCGCAGATGAAGCCTGCCCGGAGCTTCCATGTTACCTCCCGGCTGCAAGCCCCCGCCTGGCTATCGCTTCTCGCCTGCGACCGGCGGCTTTCCGACCCAGCCATGCGCCTTGCTCAGCCACCTCCTTTCCGGCGCAGAGAGCCGCTGAGGCCGATAGGCCGCTCTCGTCAAGACTTCGAACTCGCTCGCGCCCAAGGCTGGGCTGCCAAGCGGTAGAATATGCCACGTCCCCTGCCCGACATCTAAAGGGCTGCTCCCCCTGCTGCCAGAGCTCCCCTTCGCCAGTGCGCCGAGGAAGCTCTCCGGTTCGAGCTCGAGGGCAGGCGCGCCTTGCCGGCGTGGATACGCTGATGCCTACGATTGCTGATCCCCTGCCCGATACGCCCGTCTCTTAGACACCAGACCTTCAGCAGAGTCGCGGGGCATTATAGGCCACTCCCGGCGTGCTGGCAACCCAAGATTGCACCATAGGGCCGACAAGGCCTGACAGAGGAGCGGGCCCAAGGGTCGCAGAATCCCCGGCCAGACTGCGGAGAGGAGCAGCTCAGTATGGTGATCGGGGTGCCCAGGGAGATCAAGGACGGCGAGCAGCGGGTGGCGATCACGCCGGCCGGGGTCCGGGCCTTCCGGGAACACGGGCATCGCGTGCTGGTGGAGAGCGGGGCCGGGGAGGGGAGCCGGATCTCGGATGCCGAGTTCCGCCGCGCCGGGGGCAGGGTGGTGGGTGGGCCGGAGGAGGTCTTCGCGCGCGCCGAGCTGGTGCTGAAAGTGAAGGAGCCGCTGCCGCCGGAGTATGGGCTGCTGGGCGCGGGCCACATTCTATTCACCTACCTCCATCTCGCTTCTTCGCGCGAATTGCTGCACGCCTTGCTGGCCTCGGGAGTGACGGCGCTGGGCTACGAGACGGTGCAGACGGAGAGTGGGACCCTGCCCCTGCTGGTGCCGATGAGTGAGATTGCGGGCAAGCTATCGGTGCAGATCGGGGCCCACCTGCTGGAGGCAGAGTGTGGAGGCAGAGGGACGCTGCTGGGGGGTGTGCCCGGGGTGCCGCCGGGCCAGGTGGTGATCCTGGGGTGCGGAGTGGCGGGCACGAATGCGGCCAAAGTGGCGGTGGGGACGGGGGCACATGTCACTATCCTGGATATCAACCACGACCGGCTGAAGTACCTCGACGACGTGCTCATGGGCAATGTGATCACGGTCTACGCCAACGCCTACTCCATCGAGCGCGCAGTCAGCTACGCGGATCTGCTGATTGGGGCGGTGCTGGTGCCAGGAGCGCGGGCGCCCGAGCTGGTGACCCGGGCGATGGTGCGAAAGATGAAGCCGGGGTCGGTGATCGTTGATATCTCGGTGGATCAGGGGGGGTGTGTGGCGACGATCCGCCCCACCAGCTACTCCGAGCCGTACTACGTGGTGAACGGGGTGCTCCATTATGCGGTCCCGAACATCCCCGCGGCAGTGCCCAGGACGGCCACGCACGCGCTCACCAATGCCACCCTACCCTGGGCGCTGGAGATCGCGCAGAAAGGATTGGCCGAGGCGCTGCGCACCAATCCGGCGCTGGCGAGGGGACTCAATGCGATGGGGGGTCATGTGACGCACGCGGCGGTGGCGCAGGCCTTCCGCATGAGGCCGGTGAAGTGGGAAGAGCTGCTGGCGGAGGTGAGCTGAAGATGGGAGGGAGGTCCGGTCAGGTGCTGGCGCTTCCCTCCAAGCGCGATCACCCGGCCTGGCTGAAGGCGAAACGGCGCCAGCTCGCCAGGCTGCTAGGCGGTTTTCCGGCCCGGGCGCCGCTCCACGCTGAGGTCACCCGCCGGGAAGAGGAGCGCGACCGGGTGGTGGAGTGGGTGCGCTACGAGAGTGAACCGGGGGAGGTGGTGCCCGCGGTGATGCTGATCCCGCGGCGCCGCACTCCCCCTCTGCCGGCAGTTCTCTGTCACCACCAGCACGCCGGGCAGTACGAGCTGGGCAAGAGCGAGGTGCTCGGCTGGGCCGGCAATCCCCAGCAGGCCTATGCGGCCGAGCTGTGCGCCCGCGGCTACATCGCCTTCGCCCCGGACTGCATCGGGTTCGAGGAGCGAGGCCACCCGCGGCTCTCAGGGCCGGACTACGAGCGCTTCCTGGCCCATCACTTGCTGCTCCAGGGCCTCACCCTGCAGGGGAAGATGGTCTGGGATGTGACCCGGGCGATAGACTATCTCATCTCCCGGCCCGAGGTGGACGGCGCCCGGATCGGCATGGTCGGGCACTCGCTGGGCGGATGCGAGACCTGGTGGTCAATGGCGCTGGAGCCCCGCCTCAAGGCCGGCGCCGCGAGCTGTGGCACCACCACCTATGCCGCGGTGCTGGCGGCGGAGCGCTACCACAACTACGGGTTCTATGTGCCGGACATTCTGAAATGGGGGGACCTGCCAGAGGTGGTCTCTCTGATCGCTCCCAGGCCGCTGCTGGTGCTGGCCGGGGCGGAGGACCGGGGCTTCCCGGTGGCCGGGGCCAAGCAGGTGGTGGCCCGCGCGGGCATGCTGTACCGGAGGTTGGGGGCGGCGGAGGCGCTGGAGTTGTTCGTTTCACCCAAGGGCCACGAGTTCACAGATGAGATGAGGCACCGCGCCTACCTGTGGTTTGACCGGTGGTTGTGAGGCCGCCGGGAGAGGGAAGGAGAGGCGCGGCGGGGTGCGAACAGAGGGCCTAATTGTCCGTACCTCAATCGCGGAGGTGTGCGAGATGAGAGCGCGCTCGTGGCTGCATCTGCTGGCCGTCCTGGTCTGCCTTTCTGTCTCTCCGGCTGGCGCCCAGACGATCGCGGAAGCGTGGCGGAGCCCCTTTGGCCAGGCGCGGTCGGTCTCGGCGAACACTGCCGACGGGTCCTGCTGGGCGGCGACGGGTTCGAGCGTGATGCACATGGCCGCGGACGGCACAGTGCTCAGCCAGAGCAATGGCTTCGATTGCCCCGAATCAGTGTCGGTGAACTCGTCTGATGGCTCCTGCTGGGTAGCGGACACCGAGAACAACCAGGTGGTGCATCTGGCTGCGGATGGCCGGGAGCTGTGGCGGGGAGATGACTTCAACATGCCCTACGGGGTCTCGGTCAACGCGACGGATGGCTCCTGCTGGGTGGCTGACACCTACAACTCGGAGGTGGCGCATCTCGATGAGAACGGAGACGAGCTGTGGCGGGGCGCGAGCTTCAGCCTGCCTGCTTCCGTCTCGGTGAACGCGGCGGATGGCTCGTGCTGGGTGGCGGATACCGGCAGCAACCAAGTGGTGCACCTGGACGCGGACGGCGGCGAGCTACGGCGGGTTGGTGGGTTCAGTGAGCCGGGCTCCGTCTCGCTCAATGCTGCGGACGGGTCGTGCTGGGTGGCGGACACCGGCCATGATGAGGCGGTGCATCTCAGGGATGATGGGCACGAGCTGCGGCGGATTGGCGGGTTCAACTGGCCGTTGTCAATATCGGCGAATGCGGATGATGGCTCGTGCTGGGTGGCTGATAGCTACGGCTACCAGGTAGTGCATCTGGATGTGGACGGCGGGGTGCTGTGGCAGGGAGGCGGCTTCGGGGTGCCGATGTCGGTGGCGGTCAGTCTGAAGGATGGCTCCTGCTGGGTGGCGGATGCGGAGAAGTGCGAGGTGGTGCACCTGGCCGAGAATGGCACCGCGATCTGGGTGGGCAAGGCCCTCGAGCAACCCAACTCGGTCTCGGTGAATGCCGGCGATGGGTCCTGCTGGGCGGCCGATAGCTACCACCTGGAGGTGGCGCACCTGAGCAGGCAGGGGGAGGAGCTGTGGCGGGGAGGGAGCTACCGCTATCCCTGGTCGGTCTCGGTGAACGCGGGGGATGGCTCCTGTTGGGTGGCGGTGAACGACGGGCTGATGGGCGAGGTGGCGCACTTATCCGAGAATGGGACAGAGCTGTGGCGGGGCGGCGATGTGGTTGGGCCGAATTCGGTCTCCGTCAACTCGGCGGACGGCTCCTGCTGGGTGGCGGATACCGCGGGCTCGGAGGTAGTGCATCTGGCCGCGGATGGCGGGCTGCTGTCGCGAGTAGGCGGTTTCAGCGGGCCCAGCTCGGTGTCTGTGAACCCGATGGACGGGTCCTGCTGGGTGGCGGACGCTGGCAGCAACCAGGTAGTGCGTCTGAGCGAGGCGGGACTGGAGCTACTGCGCGAGGATGGGATCTCTCGGCCCGCGTCGGTGTCGGTGGACCCCGGAGATGGCTCGTGCTGGGTGGCGGATACGGGCAACGGGGAAGTGGTACACCTGAGCAGCACGGGGCAGGAGCTGTCGCGGGAAGGCGGGTTCGTCGCGCCCCTCTCGGTCTCGGTGAATCCGGCGGATGGCACGTGCTGGGTGGCGGACACGGGGAACGATGAGGTGGCGCTGCTGGACGCGGATGGAGGCGAGGTGTGGCGGGGGTGGGGATTCCTGCGGCCGGTCGCGGTTTCCGCGAATCCCAGCGATGGGTCGTGCTGGGTGGCCGATGCCGAGAATGGGCAGATCGTACATCTGGTGACGGTGGCGGAGCCGAAGGCGGATTTCGTCGCCTCGCCGGTGAGCGGAGTGGCCCCGTTGGAGGTCACGTTCACCGATCGCTCCCAGGGCGAGCCGACCTCCTGGCTCTGGGACTTCGGCGATGGCGGCACTGCGACGGACCAGAGCCCGAGCCATCTCTACACCACGGCGGGCAGCTACACTGTGAGCCTCACGGTTTCGAATGCTGCGGGCTCGGACACCCAAACCCGAGTGCACTATGTCACCGTGGTGGCGATGGCGGTGACGGCGCGGTTCTCCGGCACACCGAGGAGCGGACCGGTGCCGCTGACGGTGGATTTCACAGATCAGTCGCCGGGGGATGCGACCTTCTGGTGGTGGGACTTCGGCGACGGGGAGACCGCTGCGGACCGGGACCCCAGCCACCAGTACGCCAGGCCGGGCCGGTATACGGTGAGCCTGACGGTGGCGAACGCGGGCAGCTCGGACTCGCTGGCGAAGTTGCGCTACGTTGTGGTGACATTCGTGGACGTGCCGCCGTGGTACTGGGCCTTCTCTGAGATCATGGCCGCGGTGGACTCCGATATCGTCGCCGGCTATCCCGATGGCAGCTATCGGCCCACCCTCCCGGTCACCCGGGATCAGATGGCGGTCTATATCGCCCGCGCGCTGGCTGGCGGGGAGGCGATGGTGCCGACAGGTCTGGCAACGGCCTCCTTCCCAGATGTGTCCACCAGCTATTGGGCTTTCAAGTACATCGAGTACGCGAAGGGCCGGCAGGTGGTAGAGGGCTACCCGGATGGGAGCTACCAGCCGCTGGTGCCGCTGGACCGGGGCCAGATGGCAGCCTTCATGGCGCGGGCGATGGGCGCCGCCTCCGGCGACCCGGGGCTGGCGAGCTACTCGCCGCCGGAGGTGCCTACCTTCCCAGATGTGCCGGCCAGTTTCTGGGCCTACGAATACGTAGAGTACGTAGCCGACCCGGCACGGCGTGTCACCCACGGCTACCCGGATGGCAACTACCACCCCGAGTACCTATGCACGCGGGATCAGATGGCGGCGTTCGTGCAGCGGGGGTTCGCGCTGCCGATGTAGGCGGGTGCGACCAACGCACTGAGGGGAGCCGAGAGGGCGCCTTGGCGCCCTCTCGGCGTTCGCCGGCATCGCCCCGCCGGATTCGACGCCGACTGCCGGGCTTGTGGCAGCGGTGACATCATGTTATCATAAATGCGCGTGGTGTTATCATAGGCTAAGGATGACCCAAGGATGGTTAGAACACAAGTCCAGTTGACCAAAGAGCAGGTTGCCGAGCTGAAGCGGCTGGCGGCGGAGCGCGCGGTGTCTGTGGCGGAGTTGGTGAGGGAGGGCGTGGAAGCGGTGATAAAGGCATCCCGCGGCATGAGTTGGGAGGAGCGAAAACGGAGAGCGCTGGCGGTGCGCAGCTTCCATTCCGACGTTCCGGACCTGTCCATTCGCCATGACGACTACCTCGTCGAGTCTATCGTTGACCCGGTGTCGGAATGAGCGTCTTCGTTGATACGTCTGCCTTCATCGCTCTCCTCGCGGATGAGGATTTGAACCACGCCTCGTCCAGAACTACCTGGGACAGCCTGCTAGGGACGGACGAAGGCCTGTGGACCAGCAACTATGTGGTGTCCGAGACGGTGGCTCTGCTGCAGCGTCGGGTGGGAATGGGAGCGGTCCGAGAGTTGGTGGTAGTCGCGCTGCCGGCGCTGCAGATTGAATGGGTCACGCCTGAGGCGCATGATCCCGCCGTGGCCAGCCTGCTGGTGGCCGGGCGGCGCGACCTGAGCCTGGTGGACTGCGTGAGTTTTGAGCTGATGAGGCAGCGAGGGATTGCCAGGGCCTTCACCTTCGACGTGCACTTTGCCGAGCAGGGGTTTGAGTGCCTGCCGGGCAGCGTTGCCCAGTCGGCCGCAGATCCGCAGGCTGAGAGAGAGGACCGCGCGCCGTCTGTCCAGTGATTCTGTTGCATCATGGGAACAGCCATGATGCAACAGAACGGGCTTCACGATCCCCACGTCTGGCTCTGTAGAGTTTCAGAATCATGGGAATATCCCCATGATTCAGGAAACTCTATAGAAGCTGTTTCATAACCTTCCCAGGGGAGGTTATGAAACAGCACTGCACAACGTCAGGCCGTGGCAGGCGCATTTCATGCGAGGGCGTAGTGCGGCCAGCCAGCAGGTAGGTTATGAAATGCGCTCTAGGGAAGGTGAGTCTGGCCGAGGGGAGGCGAGCTATGCAGGGCAAGCTGGGGTGGCTGCTGGGTCTGGCCGCGCTGGGCGCGGAATGTTGAGAGGCGGGACGTCGGCTCCTTCTGGCTCCCAACGGCCACGGACAGATTCCACCCGGATTTCGTTGCGGTGCTGGAAGACGACCGCTTTATGGTGGCAGAGCACAAGGGCGAGCTCCTGTGGAGCACTGAGGACTCGAAGGAGAAGAGGGCCGTGGGGGATCTCTGGGCTGAGCGAAGTGGCGGCAAGTGCCTATTCCTGATGACGAGAGGGAAGGATTGGGGGGCCATCAGAGCCAGTCTGTAGCCTGCAGGGCGGACCAGCATGGCGCGTGCCTACTAGGCAGTATTGGAGGACCTAGTCAGCCGCGATCCGGGTATCCTCCGCCGCCGGGGAATGGGAAGCGGACGCGCGCCGACGCGACGGCTAGCGTGAGGAGACACTGCGGGTCGGATGACTCGTGGCACCGGACCTAACGCCAAGTCGCCTGATGCAGGGCACATGGCTTGTCTCTCTGACCCGCACGATGTATCATGCCGCCTGACGGCTACAAGTTGCCTCCATTGCGGGCGCGGCGACAGGAGGCCAGCCTTCAGGGGCGCGGTGACATGCGCCGGTTTGGCGGACTGAAGTTCATCGGGGGCATAGGCATTGCCATGGCACTGCCTGCTGTTGTGCCCTTCGGCGGCTGGCAGACCAACCCCCTTCTGGGATGGTACCAGCACTGGTTCAGGCTCGTCTGTGAAGGTGGACTGGCGGCCGTTATTGCGCTCACTGTGTCCTGTCTTGTGAGACCTCAGCGTCCCCAGCGCCTCGCGATGCTTATCGGAGGCCTGGTCGGGTGCTGGGCGCTGGTGATCCCTCAGCTGCGCCAGTTGCGATCGATCATGGGGCCGTACCTGGGCACGTTCACGTTTTCCTACGGCGCCCACAAGGTCGGCGACGCCACCTTCGTTCTGGGCCACCTCACGACCAGGGTCCTTCCCATCATGGTCTCCTGCTGGATCGGGGCGGACTACTGGCGCGCTCGCTCTCGGTCGGAGTTCTGGCACGGGATAGGGGGCACCGCGCTCAAGGGTGGACTGATCGCCGCAGCGATCGCCTCGCTCATCGCTGAAGCGGTCTACTTCGGCAGCTTCATCGGCATCGCGGCCTATTCGAGGTTGACCGAGCCGCTCAGTCACCAGGTTCGCTCGTTCCCCTGGTGGTACACGTGGGCCTACGCATTGAGTGGCATGGCATGGGGCGCGGTAGTCGCGGCGGTCCTCGCCGCATGGCGTCCCTCGCCATGCCGTGGGGGGCTGATAGGTGGAGGGATAATGTTTGCCTTCTCCCTCCTCTGGCTGTGCATCTACCTGGGGAGGCTGTACAGCAGTCTGCCACCAGCTGAGTTGACGCTGTACGTGACCCCGGCGGTGCGATTCCTCCTCCATGCTGCCGCCCCCTTGATCTGGGCGCTGTCCGTCGGAGCGATCGCGGGTTCCATCGCCGGCCGGTGGCGCGGTGCGGCTGACGGCCAAGCAACGCTTGCAGCGACCGCCGATGGCGGCGCTTGCTGAATGTCGCGAGGTAAGGGATGAGGCGGTCCAGTGGAAGCAGATACGGGGCAGTACCCATGCGCAACAGAAGGCCGTGCTTTGCGCTCTGCATGGCTCTCGCGGCTGCGGTCTTTGCGGGCGTTGGATGCCGAGGGCCCGAGCGCACTCAGGTGACAGTGATCGGCGGCACGCAGCCGGCGAAAGCAGCAGCTCCGGCCGAAGGTCAGCGGCTCAACATCATGCCGGGCGCTCGGCTTTCCCCCGACGGCAAGATGCTGGCGACGGATGTGATGTCTGCCGTCAGGAATAGCCGCACTCATCAGTATGTGATGCAGGTGTGGTTCATGGACGCTGACAGCGGCCAGGTGCTGGCAATGACCGATCCCGCGGTGCAGTCTATGTTCTATCGCTGGGGCCCTGGCAACAGCTACCTGATGAGTGTAGAGCGTCCGGGCCATGCTTCACAGTTGGTCTGGGCGCGATCGCCCACTGAGGCCTACACCACAATCGCCCCGAACGACCGGACCCTGGGAGACAGGATTCGCGGCGTTAGCCCGCACTTCGATCCCCAGATGAAATGGGTGGTCGTTGAGGCGAGCCCTGTAGGAGCACCAGAGGACGACCCTGCGACGGAAGTGCTGGCAATCCCGCTTCGTGGTGGCAAGACGCACAGGATTCGGCGGGGCAAAGCTTTCGTAGGGGTGGGCGGCTTCGTGAACAATCCCCGGAAGCCGGAAATGCCCATGGTCTTGGTTGGTGGCCAGGTAGACGAGAAGGCATGCGGCTCGGAGGTGGCCGCTATCGCCATTCCCTCCGGCGCGGTGCTCTGGCGAGCACAGCTCAGCGACGATTCTGGAACCGTGGGAGAGATCCAGCCCTATGGGCCCGGGCAGGTGATCGTTCCTCTGACGATAGGTGAGTACATCACTCCCGGGTCAGGCATCCACACAGAGATATGGCAGATCGATCTCGCAACTGGACGGGCAAACTGGAAGGACGATATCCCAGCTGACTGCGATGCCCTGGTCGTGTTTCAGGGTCGGGATCGCGCCTCGATCTTCATGGCAAGCAGTTGGGATGTGTGGCAAATCGGCTTCGCTGGGTCAGGCACAGAGACGAGGAAGGTAGTAGACGGATCGATCAGTGCACGTCCTTGGGGACCCATTAGACGCATCTCCAATGGAGGCGTTGAAGCCTACTTCTGGAGCAGCCACTCCCTCTATCGATGCCATCTCGAAGCAGGGACGACTGATCTCTTCTGGGGACGTCGACTACTCAGTGATGACCCACCGCGTGTAGCGCGGTGAGGCGAAGAGAGGAGATCCATCTCGGTCGCAGGTTTGTACTGGGGCGCAGTTGACGGACGCATGGCCCGCTCACCCGCGCATTCTACTCTAGCGACCGCGGAACGGGAAGATGCTAGCTGCCTGACTGAGCTTAGACGTCAAGGCCTGGAGGTGCTCCGGCCAGCGCCTCCTTCGCCACCGAGATCGAGAGCAACGGTTCCGGCCCGTTCGCGGCACCGACCCGGAGTGCTATGTTTCTTTGGGCTGGCGATGTAGAAAGCGCTGCGTCCGGGCAGAGCCGAACGCAGCGCGGACCAGGGGCACGCAGAGGCGTGTCCGCCATTCTTATGCCACATTGGGACGGGTTTTGACCATCCGGCCTCACCGCAGAGGCGCAGAGGGGGATACCGCACCGCGGTCGCGGCTGGTTCGACACCGCGTCGGGTAAGTGCTAGAATCTCTTCGTGCAAGCTGAGCGCTCCCAACTGAAGGGCGCCTCCCGGGTCGTGATCAAGCTGGGCTCGAGGGTGGTGACCACGGCCGAGGGGGCGGTGGACGAAGCCCATCTCGCCCACCTCGCGGAGCAAGTGGTCGAGCTGGCGCGAGCGGGCAAGCAGATCGTGCTGGTGACGAGCGGCGCCATCCGGACCGGCCGGCACAGCCTGGGGATCAGCGATCAGAGCCTCGATCTCCCCGCCCGCCAGGCGACGGCGGCGGTGGGGCAGATCGAGCTGATGTGGCGCTACCGGGAGATCTTCGGCCAGTTCGGACAGCCCATCGCCCAGGTGCTGCTGACCCAGGCGGAACTCTCGGACTTCCGGCGCTACCTCCATCTGCGGAACACGCTGAGCACGCTGCTCGGCGAATACCACGTGATCCCGGTGCTGAACGAGAATGACTCGGTATCGGCGGAAGGGGTGCAGATCGGGGAGAACGATCGGCTGGCGGCAGTGGTGGCCTCGAAGCTGGACGCCGATGTGCTGCTCTCCCTGTCTGATGTCGCCGGGTACTACAGCGGCGATCCGCACCACGACCCGAAGGCGCAGCTGATCCCGGTGGTGCGAGAGATCACCCGGGAGATGGAACAGGCAGCGTGCGACTCGGAGGGGTCGGCGGGGCGAGGCGGGATGCGCACCAAGGTGGAATCGGCGAAACTGGCGATGAGTGCCGGCGTGGTGATGGTGATCGCGGGCGGGCGGGAGCCGTTCGTGATCCGCCGGATCATGGCGGGGGAGGAGATCGGGACTATCTTCCTGCCCAAGCCGGCGAAGATGCGGTCGCGCAAGCGCTGGATCGGGTTCGCCAGGGTGCCCAAGGGCAGGCTGCTGGTGGACGCGGGGGCGGCCCAGGCCTTGACCGCTGGCGGGAAGAGCCTGCTGCCGGTCGGGGTGCTGGAGGTGGAGGGTGAGTTCCAGGCCGGGGACATGGTATCTGTGGTGACAGAGGCGGAGGGGGATCGCCGCGAGGTGGCGCGGGGGCTGGTCAACTACGCCGCGGGGGACCTGCGCAAGATCCAGCGCTGTAAGTCGAAGGATATCGTGAAGCGGCTGGGGCATCGGGATTTCGACGAGGCGATTCACCGGGATAACCTGGTGGTGCTGTAAAGCGAATCCGCAGATTACGCAGATTGCGCAGATAAAGGGCGGGTCCGCGACCCGCCCTACGGAGGGGGGAGGCGGCTGGAAGATGGCGGTGCCGCGGGGCCAGCGGATCCTGATGCGGGGCAATGAGGCGATCGCGCAAGGCGCGATAGATGGCGGGTGTCGCGCCTTCTTCGGTTACCCCATCACCCCGCAGAACCAGATCCCGGACTACTTCGCACTCCACATGCCAGCGGCGGGGGGCGTGTTTCTGCAGGCCGAGAGCGAAGTGGCCGCGATCAACATGGTGTACGGGGCGGCCGCAGCCGGGGTGCGGGCGATGACCGCCTCCTCCAGCCCCGGCATCAGCTTGAAGCAAGAGGGCATCTCCTATCTCGCCGAGGCAGAGCTTCCGTGTGTGATCGTGAACATCATGCGGGGCGGGTCGGGGCTGGGCAATATCGCGCCCTCCCAGTCCGATTACTTCCAGGCGGTGAAGGGCGGCGGGCACGGCGACTACCGCACCCTGGTGTTCGCGGCCTGGTCGGTGCAGGAGCTGTACGACCTGACGCGAGAGGCCTTCGAGGTCGCCGACCGCTACCGCAGCCCGGTGCTGGTGCTGGGCGACGCGGTGCTGGGCCAGATGATGGAGCCGGTGGTGCTGCCGGAGCGAGTGGTGGACCCGGCGGCCTTGCCTCGCAAGCCGTGGGCGACAGATGGCGCCAAGGGCCGGCGGCGCAACATCATCAACTCCCTCTACATCAACCCGCCTGACCTGGAGCAGGTCAACTTGCGCCTGCAGGCCCGCTACGAGGCGGCGGCGCGGGAGGTGTGCTGGGAGGGTGAGCATCTGGAGGGGGCCGAGCTGGCGATCGTGGCCTACGGTACGGCAGCCAGGGTGGCCACGACCGCCATCGCGCAGGCGCGAGCGGCCGGCATTCGGGTGGGTCTGTTTCGGCCTATCAGCCTGTTCCCTTTCCCCAGCCGACAAATTGCGGAGCTGGCGACGCGGGTGAAACAGATGCTGGTGGTGGAGCTGAGCCTGGGGCAGATGGTGGAGGATGTGCGGCTGGCGGTGGAGGGGCGCTGCCCGGTGCAGCTCTACGGGCGCACTGGTGGGGTGGTGGCGACTCCGGCGGAAGTGTTGGCCGAGGTGGAGCGCGTGGCGGAAGAGGCCGGCTGTGGACGTGTCTGCTGAGCAGCGAGTGGTGTTCACGCGGCCGCGGGCGCTGGAGCCGGTGCGGCTGCACTATTGCCCTGGCTGCACCCACGGCCTGGCCCATCGTCTGGTGGCAGAGGCGCTGGACGAGTTCGACTTGCTGGAGCGGGCGGTGGGGATCGCGCCGGTGGGGTGTGCGGTGTTCGCCTACGACTATTTCGCCTGCGACATGGTGGAGGCAGCGCACGGGCGCGCCCCGGCGGTGGCCACCGGGATAAAGCGAGTGCGCCCCGACTTGTTCGTGTTCACCTACCAGGGGGATGGAGATCTCGCCTCCATTGGCATGAGCGAGACTATCCATGCCGCGGCCAGAGGCGAGAACATCACCATCATCTTCATCAACAACGCGGTCTACGGTATGACTGGGGGCCAGATGGCGCCCACTACGCTGCCCGGCCAGAGGACGAGCACCACTCCACACGGGCGCGATCCCAGGGTGGCCGGCAACCCGATCCGGGTGTGCGAGCTGCTCAGCGCGCTGGAGGGGCCGGCCTACCTGGCGCGGGTGGCGGTGACCAGCCCGCGCCGGATGCGGGAGGCGAAGCGGGCGGTGCGAAAGGCGTTTCAGGCGCAGCTTCAGGGCCTGGGGTTCGCGCTGGTGGAAGTGCTCTCCACCTGCCCAACGCGGTGGGGACTGCCTCCAGATAAGGCGATCGCCTGGCTGGAGGAGAACATGGTGCCGTATTACCCCCTGCGGGAATTCGTGGTGGCCGAGCCCTTGCGAGACGAGGCATGAGCAATCGCGGCCCGCATCACGAGGTGCTGATCGCGGGATTCGGAGGGCAGGGAGTGGTGCTGGCGGGCCGGCTGCTGGCCACCGCGGCCTTGAATGAAGAGCGCGAGGTGGTGTGGGCGCCGTCTTACGGGCCGGAGATGCGGGGCGGCCCGGTCCACTGCACGGTGATCGTGTCGTCCGAACGCATCGGATCACCCGAGGTCTCGCTCGCGGACTGCCTGGTGATCATGGATCGCGCTTCCCTGGAGCGGTTCTCCCAACGCGTGAAGCCCGGCGGGCTGCTGGTGCTGAACAGCTCCCTGATCTCTGAGAGGCCGCAGGAGAACGAGTGCGGGGTGCTGATGATCCCGGCGAACGGGGTGGCCGAGGAGCTGGGGAATCTGCGGGTGGCGAATGTGGTGATGCTGGGGGCCCTGTTGAGCCAGCGCCCGGTGGTGGCGCCGGCCAGCCTGGAGGAAGCGATACGGTCTGTGGGCGCGGAGGCGAAGACAGGGGACGAGTTGATCGAGTTGAACTTGAGGGCGCTGGCGAGGGGGAGGGAGCTGGGGCGGGAAGTGGCCTGACCGGTGAGGCCGTTCTGTAGGGCGGCCATGCGTCCCAGAGCGAGAGCGAAGGGGCGCATAGCCGGCGAGAGCCTTGGGGTGGTGGCAGGGCCAGCCCCTGCCCGAGGAGCAATGCGGCGGCGATGCCTCCTGCTTCTGGAAAGCACTCGGCATGGCCGCCCTACAACAGGCACAGGTTGGTAGCCTGTGCTACTTTTGCTTCTGTCGCTCCAGTAGCATCTGCGTCTTGAGGATCAACACGCAGGAGGCGGCGTGGGTGATCTCGCCCCTGAGCACCGCGCGCAGGGCATCCTCGAAAGGCATTTTCACCAGGTCCAGCCGTTCGCCGGCCTCGGGGGCGCGGCGGGTCTGGGAGAGGTTGCGAGCCAGGAAGAGATGGTTCGGGGCGTTGACGATGGTGGTGAAGGGGTTGACCAGGCCCATGTCAACCCACTCCGAGGCGACGAGACCGGCCTCTTCGCTGAGTTCCCGCAAGCCGGCCATTTCCGGAGTCTCCCCGGATTCGATGGCGCCGCTGACCGCTTCCAGGGTCTGTTCGCCGAGGGCATACTTGAACTCGCGCACGAGGTAGACCTCGCCGGAGGGCTCCATCGCCAGCACGGTGACACCCGGCCTCATGGTCACCACGCCGAGAAGCGTCTCCTCGCCCCCCGCGGTGCGGAGGCGGTCTTCCCGCAGCCTGAGCCACGGGTTCTCGTACACGGGGCGAGAATGCAGGACGGTGTAAGGCCCGACATAGCGTGCGCCCGGAGGGAAAGTCATGGATTGCTGGCTCCACGGAGCGATTGGCCACAGGTCTTCTGTGACCATCGGAGAAGACCTGCGTGACTCCGGCAGCAGGCTGTCTGGCGGAGAGAGCAGCCCTAGGAGATAGCGCATGAGCACTAACACACGACGAGATTTCCTGCGAAGGGGAGGCGCCCTGGTGGCCGTGGCAGTGGCTGGCCCCGGTGCCTTGCTGGCGCAAGTGGCGCCGCGGGAGGCGGGGCCGAAGGTGACCGCCCTGGAGGATCTGATGCGGGAGCACGGCCTGCTCGCCCGCATCCTGCTGATCTATGAGCGACTGCGGATAGGCTTGGGCAGCCCAGAGCCCTTCCCTGCAGAAACGCTCACCGCAGCGGCCGACTTCGTCCGCTCCTTCGTGGAGGACTATCACGAGAAGCTGGAGGAAGACCACGTGTTCCCGCGGTTCGAGAAGGCGGGCCAGCTGACAGACCTGGTGGCGGTGCTGCGCGCGCAGCACCAGGCGGGGCGGCACATGACCGACCTGATCAAGGGCCACCCACCGCTGGATCGCCCCTCGGTGCGAAGGCGGCTGTCCAGCCAGCTCCGCGCCTTCGTCACCATGTACCGCCCTCACAAGGCGCGGGAGGACACGGTGCTGTTCCCGGCCTTTCATGCTCTGATCTCACCGAAGGAATACGCGGCCCTGGGGGACGAATTCGAGAACAGAGAGCAGGCCCTGTTCGGGAGGGGCGGGTTCGAGAAGATGGTGCAGATGATCGCCGAGCTGGAGAAGAAGCTCGGCATCTACGAACTGGCGGAGTTCACCCCCAAGGGTGTGACACGCGGGCAGCCTGGGCGACCGCAAAGAAGGGTCACGCCGCGGCCGGCTCCAGCCGCTCCAGCTTGAAGATGACCGGACGGAAGCCGTCGCTGCAGCAGGCGACAGTGACTCCAGGCCCGGCTTCCGATGAAATCCCCGCCCCGGGCGAGGGTGAGCACGTACTTCTGGATATCGCACCAGGCCCAGCTACAGAAGCCCAGGGGCATGTTCGCGCCCTCTGAGATGAATTCCTGGCCCTCACTCAACCGCTCGCAAGGCTCCCAGATATGGGTGGCATAGCGGGCGAGCAGGTCCTCGTGGCGGGTGCGCCTGAGGACGGTGATCTTGATCTTGGCATCCATGCTGCGCCTCCGCCAGGGGGTCCTGGGTCGAGCCCAACTTTCCCCATGACGACGGGCGACACCTGCGGCTGGGGAGTGGCAAGAAGGGTGGGTTTTGCCGCAGGTGGGCTGTGAGAGGCGTTAGAAGGTTGTAGGGGCGTGTGGTAAGGTCTAGGCGGAAACGTGGGGGCAGAGCAGCCCCAGCAAAGGAGGCGTGCCCAAATGGACGTGGTGTTCGTCACCAAGAGTGGAATGGTTAAGCGAACCAAGGCGGAGGAGTTCAGAGAGCAAGGACGCGGGGGCGGCGGGATCACTGCGGTGGGGGTGGGCGACGGCGACCAGGTGGTCGGGGCGGTGGCTCTGAGCGGCCAGAGCGTGATGGTGGTCACTGCCGGCGGCACCGCTATCCGGTTCTCGGCGCAGGAGCTGCGGGCCATGGGCCGGGGCGCACAGGGAGTGCGGGGCATCCGGCTGAAGGAAGGCGACAAGGTCGTTGCTGTAGTGGCCGTCTAGCCGGCCTTGGGAACCGGTGGTCGGGGGTTAGTCCGCCTCGCTACGTCGGAGCGGACGATAAGCGCCGTGGAGTGAGCCAGTTCGCTCCACGGCGCGGTGTTTCTGGGGGGGACCGGAATGCGCTTCATCTGCAATCACTGGCAGGGGAACAGGCGATCTGCGGGCGCGATGGGGCAGCGGACCCCAGGCGGGCATGGGGAGCCTACTCCGCCGAAGCAGCCGAGTCTACTCCGGCTACGAAGGCTGGATGCTCGCCCTGCAGAGGTCGCGTGGTAGGTGAACTCCCCTCAGGCGCCGTAGTATCTGTGCGGACCAGGAGGGCGGTGATGAAGGAAGGCGGGATGAAGGGGCAGTTGGAGCGCCTGCGGGAGGAGGCGCTCCGGCGGCGGGTGGAGTTTGCGGAGGCCAGGTTCGCCACGGCGCGCTCCAGCAGCCTGCTGCTGCAAGACGGAAGGGCGGACCGGATGGGCACGGGGGAGCGGGCCGGGATGGGGGTGAGGGTGGTGGTGGGCGGGGCCTGGGGGTTCGCCAGCACCGAGTCCCGCGCCCTCCCGGACTGGCTCGCGTGCCTGGAGCTGGCGATCGAGATGGCGAAGGTCTCCGCGCAGCGGATCGCCGAGCCGGTGGTGCTGGCGGAGGCGCCGGCGACGGTGGACGAGGTGAAGGCCAGCTATCAGATTGACCCCACGCAGGTTTCACTCGAGCGCAAGCTGGCGGCGGTGCGCGGGTACGAGGAAGCGTCTGCTTGCCGGGCCGGGGAGCGGGTGGCGAACGTGATGACCGGCTACAGCGATGCGCGGCAGAGCGAGATGGTGTGCAATACCCGCGGCACGCTGGTCTCGATGGAGTCGGTGCGGACGATGGTATGGCATACCATAATCGCCCAGAATGGAGCCATCCGGCAGCGGGGTCGGGAGCTGCGCGGCCGGCAGAGCGGGTTCGAGCTGATAGAGGAAACTCCCAGCGCGGAGTTCAGCGTGAAGGCGGCCGAGCGCGCGCTGTCGCTGCTGTCGGCGCCGCCCGCGCCCGCGGGGAAGTTCCCAGCGATCTTCCACCCCTCGATCACCGGCCTGCTGGTGCACGAGGCGATCGGCCACAACACCGAGGCCGACCTGGTGCTCGCCGGGCAGTCCATCCTGGAGGGGAAGCTGGGGACGCGGATCGCGGCGGACTGCATCACCATCGTGGATGATGCCACGGTGCCGGGGTCATGGGGATCATATGCCTATGACTCGGAGGGGGTGGCTGGGCAGAGGCGGGTGCTGATTGAGAAAGGAGTGCTGAAAGGTCTCCTTCATTCACTGGAGACAGCCGCGCGAATGGGTGTTGCGCCCAACGGGTCGGCGCGGGCGGATGGATTCATGCATCGGCCCATCGTGCGCATGAGCAACACCATGATCCAGCCAGGGGAGGCCTCCCTGGAGGAGCTGATGAAGGACATCGAGCTGGGAATCCTGCTGCGGGGAGGGCAGTGGGGATATGTGTGGTGCGAGAAGGGGCAGTACACCTGCCATGCGGGGGAGGGGGTGATGATCCGCAACGGGCAGCTCGCCGAGCAGGTGAGGGATGTCTCGATCTCAGGGATGACGCTGGAGACGCTGGCGAACGCGCAGGGGGTGAGCCGGGATTTCGAGCTGGAGATGCCGGGGAATTGCGGGAAGAATGGGCAGAGCATGCCGGTCAATGGCGGCGGGCCCTATGTGAAGGTGAAGGAGATCGTAGTGGGAGGGCAGGGGTGAGAGACGAGCTGCTGAGGATCGCGGAGATCGCCTGCGAGGCGGCGATTCGGGCGGGGGCCGAGTTCGCGGATGCGGCGGCGGAGCGGGGTGAGGCGCGCTCGATCGCGGTGGAGCGCAATGCCATCAAGTCCAGCGACGCCCGCCGCTGGGGGGCGGTCTCGGTGCGTGCTTTCTCCAGGGGCGGAACGGGCTGGGCGAGCGCTTCCGGGATCTCTGAGGAGACGGCACGAGAGGCGGGGGCGCAGGCGGCCGGCCTCGCCCAGAACGCGGAGCCGGACCCCGACTTCGTGGACCTGGTGAGCCCGGCGGCCTACCCCGAAGTGGTGGGCCTGTACGACGAAGCGGTGGCGCAGATCGCTGGGGCGCAGTTGGCGGAATGGCTGACGGGAAATGTAGATGCCGCGCGGGCGGTAGCCGCGGAGGCGGTGGTGAGCGGAGGCGCGTCGGCCCGGTGCCGGGAGTGGGCGCTGGTGAACAGCCGTGGGGTGCGCGCCGGGCAGCGCGGGACCAGCGCGTCTCTCAGCGTGAGCGTGGTGATCCGGCGGGATGACGATGTGGGGTCATTCTACGAGTGGGATGCGGCGAGATCCCTGGCCGAGCTGGCGCCAGATGGGCTGGGGGCGAAGGCCGCCGGGGAGGCGCTGAAGTATCTGAAGAGCCGCACCCTGAGGAGCGGCACCTATCCGGTGGTGTTTGGGCCCCTGGCAGCGGGTGGTTTGTTCGGCGGCCTGTGCGGCGCGGCAAGCGCGGAGGAGGTACAGCGAAACCGCTCCTTTCTGGTGGGCAGAAAGGGAGAGCAAGTCGCCTCCGAGCAGGTGACATTGGTGGACGATCCGCTGATTGCCGGTGGGCTGGGGTCGAGCATCTGCGATGGCGACGGGTTCCCACATCGCCGGGTGACGGTGGTCGAGCGGGGTGTGCTGAGGACCTATCTCCACAGCCATTATACGGCGAAGAAGGCCGGGGAGGAGAATACGGGGCACTCCACCCGGGGAGGGATCGCGGGCACCAATGTCATCCCGGCCCTGGGCGAGAAGACCGCGGCCGAGATCATCGCGGAGGTGGAGGACGGGCTCTACGTCACGCTCGGCCGGCCCTACCCCGATACCGCGTCGGGCCAAGTGTCGGCTTTGGTGGATGCGGGGTTTCGTATCAAGAAAGGGAAGCTGACTTATCCTCTCAGGAACACTATGGTGGCGGGACAGGGCCTGGAGCTGCTGGCGAACATAGACGCCATCTCCTCGGACTACCGGGCGGAGCCAGGGATGGTGCTGCCGACGGTGAGGGTGCAAGGGGTGAGAGTGGCGGGAGGCGGGTAAGAGGACAGCGATAGGCTGGGCGCATTCGAGGGGGGGAGGGGAACCCTCCCCCCCTCGATTCTTCCCACTCCCTTGTGGGAGGCAGCAGCCTGTGCCTGCGTCCGTTCGCAGGGACGGTTGTTGTGCTGGGCAGGTCGCGGATGGCTAGGCTCTGCCGCCACGGCGCCCCAACGGGCCTAGCCGCCTGGCATACTATCTCTTGACCACCAGTTCTCCGTCGGGCTCTAGCGATCCACTCAAGTCCAGGTGGCCGCCGATACTGTCTACCGGCTTACCCTCTACCAGGATCTGGACTCGCGTGACGCCGGGCAGGGAGGCGAGGGTGTTGACGATGGCGTAGACGACGACGCCCTCGTGGTCGGACCCGCCCTCGAAGTTGGAGATCAGCTCGCGGCTGAAGTCCACCGTAGCGAGGCCATTCTCGACGCGCAGGCCGCCTATGGTCGTGCCTGTTGGCAGAGGCCGCTGGCAGCCGGGCGGCACTTCGCCGCCGATGAGCTCCTGCAGCGCGGCGCGGGCCGGAGCTTCGCGAGGCAGGTCGCGAGGTAAAGCAACCAAGCGCTCTTCACCACCAACCACACGCGCGAAGTAGAGCTGTGCGCGCACACGAGGCTGGCTGCTGGCAGCAGTCGAAGTGGGATGGATGACCGGCCGAGCGGCGGGCGCACCGCGGACGCGGTGCGGGCGCGGCCTCAGATACCGAGGGTAGAGACGGGAGAAGGCCAGACCTGCGACCACCAGGGCGATGAGCAGAAGGAGAGCGACCGTGGGGCCGCGCGATTGGCGACGTCTGCGTTTGTGGCTCATTCCCCTGGGGTGCTCAGCGTGGGCGCTTCAGATAGAAAACGAATCATGCCCTGGAGTATAGCACGCGTGGCGCGCTCCCGGAAGCTGGGGTTGATCAGGCGCAGCCGGTCGCCCTCGTGGTTGATGAACGCGCTCTCCACCAGGATGCCAGGTCCCTGGGTGCGGCGGATGACGGCGAAGTTGGCGCTCCGTATCCCTTTGTCATCAGTGCCCAGGGCCGAGATCAGCTCCTCCTGCACCAGCTTCGCCAGCTCGATGCTGTTTTCGTGATCGTAGTAGACGCTGGTGCCGCGGAGGGTGTCGGGTGTGCGGTAGGAGTTGCAGTGGATGCTGACAAAGGCGTCGGCCTTCAGCTCATTAGCCAGCGCTGCCCGGGCCTGAAGAGTGACATAGGTGTCGTCCTCGCGGGTCATGGTGACGGCCGCCCCCTCGGCCTGGAGCAGCCGGGCGAGGCGAATGCCGATGTCCAGCACAACGTCCTTTTCGAAGGGCGGCTGCGGCGGTGGCCCTGGCAGGGCGGGGGCGCCGATGTCCTTGCCTCCGTGGCCGGGGTCAACGACGATGCGCTTCCCGCGGAGCCGTGCGGCGGCATGGTAAGGCGGTGGGGGCAGGGCCCACGGCTCGGGCCCGATAGCCAGCAGCAGATCGGGGCCGTCGGAGAAGAGAATGTAGGGCCGGGGCTGCGGCAGCTCGACTACGAGCCGGGCCACAGGGTGGCCGCAGGCAGGGGCCTGCTGGGCCATGCGCAGCTCTCGCACTGGGCCCTCGGAGAAATCCTGGCGGAAGCTGGCCGACAGCACGGCGTCGGTAAGATCGGCGTAGATGCGGGGAGGGTCATTGAGGGTGGCCTGGCGCCGGGGGAGACTGGCCGCGCCAGCGAGCCGAAGCAAGACGGTGTCGCCATCTGCCTTCACGGCCGGCGGCTGGAGCGCGACGGGACCGCGCGGGCCCAGGCTTACTATGGTCTCTCCCGGCCTGCCCTGAACCACGCGCCAGGCAGGCGGCGGGCTGGAGCCCAGGTCCAGCACCATGCGCACCTTTGCGGGGTCTGACTGGTATTGCCCGACGCGGAGCTGGCGGAGGCCGGCCGCGCCGAGATCGAAGCAGGGGGTTTGATCGGCGGCGAGGACGGCGTCAGGCACGTCGAAGACCAGGCGTGGAGGACCATCGAGGGAGAAGGACTCCAGCTCGAGGGTCCGGCTGTCGGAAGACAGGATGGCGATGGCGAGCGCGCTGCCCTCGGGCCGCACCTCGACCCGGGTGGTGGCCGCCCCCCAGGCCCCGGCCGGGGCCAGCAGCGCGGCCATGAAGAACGCGAGCAGCCATCGGCACGCCCCCAGCTCGCGGCGTAAGCAACCCTTCCCGCTCATGCTCCTGCTCCCTGGGAGTTATGCCACAAGAGGGGGCAGAAAACCAACTGAAGTCACTCCGATGCCCCCACGGGAAGGGACGGGGCCGGGGAGACGCAGAAGACGGATGCCATGGCCTGGAGCATCCTGGCACGGTGGAGAGTGGACCGGGACTACTTCCGTGCCTGCCGGCTGGCGCGCGCGGGCCAGCCCGGGGAGGCGGCGAAGGCTTTCGAGCGCGTGCTGGCGGTCTACCCCAAGCACGCGCGGGCGCTGGCACAGCGGGCCCTGGCGCTGGCCGCCGCGGGGCGGGTTGGCGACGGGGTGCGGGCGGCACGCCAGGCGGCCGAGTTGGCCCCCAGGAATCACGCTCCACTGCTGTTCCTGGGGCAGATCCAATATGATGCGGGCCGGTTCGAAGAGGCGCGCAAGGCCTTCTCTGCGGCGGCGCGAGTGGATCCCGAGAATCACCTGGTGCAGGCCTACCTGGGGTTGGCGTTGCTGGCGCTGGGGCGCAGTAAGGAGGGGGCCGAGCTGGTGAAGGCGCATCTCCTGTACGCGAACGAGGGGCTGGAGGGCCGGCTGCTGGCGCTGGCGGAGCGATATCTGTGGGAGCGCCGGGATCGGGCGCGGTCGCTGGAGGATCAGCTGACAGCGGAGGAAGGTGGGGCGGATTCTCGGCCGGCCGGGCTTGATCTGCGGTTGATCTCGGCGGTCAGGGCGATGGTGCTCTTGCCTCTCGCCCTGCTGCGCGGGCGGAGGGCGAGGCTGATCCTGCGGGCCGAAGAGGCGATGTCGGTGCGGGACTTCGAGGGCGCCATCACATCGCTGCGCGCGGCGGGGGAAGCTGGGGCCGACCCGGAGTGGGTGGCCCTGTCTCTGGCCGGCGCCTACCTGCAATTGCGCAAGCCGGAGGCAGCGGCGGAGCAAGCGGGGCGGGTGTCCGAGGAGGCGCGGCGCGATCCCGGGGTGGCGATGCTGGCTGGAGAGGCGCTGTTGGGGGCGGGACGCTATGCCGAGGCGCGGGAGCCGCTCGGGACCGCGGCGGCCCGCTTCACCCGCGAGTTCGCGCCCTGCTATCTTCGGGGCCTGTGTGAGATCGCGCTGGGCCAGCCGCAGGCCGCCACCGCCTGGTTTGTGCAGGCTTGCGAGCGGCTGAACCCGCACATCGCGGAGAAGCGGTTAGAGGGAGATGGTCAGAGTAGCAGGGCGGTAGGCTTGGTGCATTCGAGAGGGGAGGGAGGACCCTCCCCTCTCGATTCTCACCCCTCCCCTGTGGGGGGAGGGCGGCGGGCATGCCCCTCGCTGCGTTCAGGGACATACCCGCCCTACAGACAGACGGCGCCAAGGGAAACGGGCTGACGGGGAGAATCCTCCGTTCGGCCAAAGGAGGAAGCATGCCCGCGTATCGGAGAGACCGCAGTCGTGTCGAGAAGGCACTGCGCCAGTCTGGCATCGTGGTGGTGATGAACCGGGATCATGTGAAGAAGGCCGAGGACCTGGTCATCACCATGTGGGAGGTCTACCAGGCCGGGTATGTCGCCGAGTGCACCTTCCGCATTGACCAGCCTATCATCGAGGAGGCGATGCAGGAACTGGTGAAGCGCCGCGCCGCGGCGCCGGCGGAGAAGCCGTTCGTGCTGGGGGTGGGCAGTGTGATCAACCCGAAGGAGCTGGAGGCAGCGATCGGGATGGGATTCGATATGGTGGTGGCGCCGGCGAATGTGATGGGCGGCTATGGCAGAGGCTCGGAGTTCGTGCACTACGCCCACGCCGAGAACGTGTTCGCCGCGCCCGCAGTGCTGACACCCACCGAGCTGCAGTACTTCATCGAGCGCAACGACGGCCTGGAGCCAGACTGCGTGAAGATCTTCCCGGCCGGGGTGCATGGGCCCGCCGGCGTGGCCGATCTGCTGGCGCCGTATGTGCGGGATCGCCACCGGGGGCGGATGATCATGCCGACCGGCGGGGTGAACGCGGAGACCGGGCCGCAGTATCAGGAAAGCATCGGCAAACGCGGCCACTTCCCCGTGCTGGGAATGTCGGCGCCGCTGGCATTGGTGGGGAAGGTGAAGAAGCCGGGTGACTTGGATACCATCCGGCAATCGCTGGCGGAGTTCAAGGAGAAGTTCAGGCCGTACCGGCCTGCGTAGGGATTCACCGCAGAGGCGCGGAGAACGCAGAGGGAGCTGGCATGTGCAAACCCGATGACGGTCTCTTCGACATCACCGGCAAGGTAGTCGCGATCACTGGCGCGGCCGGGGTGATCTATGGCGCCATCGCCCGCGGGCTGGCGGCGCGGGGAGCGAAGGTGGCGCTGCTGGACCTGCTGGCGGACAAGGCGCAGGAGATCGCCGACCACATCAAGGCGGATGGCGGCGAGGCCATCGCGGTGGGCTGCAATGTGCTGGAGCCGGAGAGCATTCAGGCGGCCTTGGATACCATCCTCAAGGCCTTCGGTCGCGTGGATGTGCTGATCAACGGGGCCGGCGGCAATCGCGCGGGAGCGACCGTGCCCCGTGACGGGAAGTTCACGGAGCTGGCGCTTGAGGAAGTAGACAAGGTCTTCGCGCTGAACTACAAGGGGACGTTCCTGCCGACGCAGATTTTCTGCAAGCACTTCGCCCAGCGGGGGAAGGGGGTCGTGGTGAACACCTCCTCCATGTCCGCCATCGCGCCCCTCACCAATGTGCCGGGTTATTCCAACGCCAAGGCCGCGGTGACGAATTTCACGCAATGGCTGGCGGTGCAGGTGAAAGTGGATTACCCGGAGGCCGAGATTCGGGTGAATGAGATCGCGCCCGGGTTCCTGGACACCACGCAGAACCATCGTTTGCTGTTCGAGGCCAATGACAAGACGCTGACACCGCGGGGGAGGTCTATCATCGCCAATACCCCGTTCGGGCGATTTGGGGACCCACGGGAATTGCTGGGCCCGATCCTGCTGCTGATCTCGGAGGCGGGGAGTTTTCTGCACGGCACGACGATCGCGATAGATGGAGGATTCTCGATCTACTCCGGGGTGGGGCCCTTGGACGAGAAGAAGGCCAAAGCCGCGGGGTGAGCCGGGAGAACGGACTTCGCCCCGCGGGGCAGGTCGCGAACGCGCCCTACCCGGTATCTGGGGTGGGGGTCCCACGGCGAGTGTGGCGAGGAGGCGAGGGATGGCTGTTCTTCGGGATGTCTCGGGTTTGCGATCCCGGGAGCATCCTGGCATGGTGAACGGCCGGCGGGTATCCGCCTCCGGCGGATACCCGCCCTGCAGGTGGCCCGCCCTACAAGTGGCGCTGGTGATGATCGCGCTGGCGGCAGGCCTGGTGCCGACGGCGAGCGGGGCGGTGGGGCGCGAGCTGTCGCTACGCTTTACCGCAGGGCAGTTCATGGGGTTGCGGGCGGGACAGGAGGCCCTGCCCAGCAACGGCCTGGGCGGGTTCTACGCGCAGGTCTACCGGAACGCCACCGGCCCTAATCTGCTGCGCGAGCGCGGCCTGGAGGGATTGCCGCGGCCCTTACCCACGGGCTTCGCGCTCGACCGCAGTGTGAGGTGGGAGGGGCACCCGACCCTCACCATCAAGCTTCCCGAGGAGAAGCTGAGCGACTCCGGGGAGCTGGAGCTGCATGCCGACCAGGTGCAGCCGCACCGCACCTACCTGCTTCGGTTCGCGCATCGCGGGGAGCGGCTGGACGGAGCATTCCCGCCGATCCTGCATATCCGCCAGCTCGACCAGGCCGGGGAGTATGCGACACCTCAGCTCAATGTTGATCTGCTGAATGGCAGCTATGACTGGAAAGAGGAGGTGATCGCGGTCCCCGCGGTGGAGAAGGCGGCGCAGTTCGTGCTGATGCTGCATCACCCCCGGGGTATGGGGCAGTTCTGGATCGGCGAGATCACGCTCCAGGAGGTGAAGCGGCAGCCGACTCTCCCAGTGCCCGGGATGTGGGAGGGCGCGGCGCAGCCGCACTTTGCCGGCGTCATTCCGGGGACAGAGATCACTCTGGAGGCGCGGGCGCGGCCGGCGGGCAATGTCATCACCATCCAGGCCACGCTCTCGGCCCCTTCCGCTTGGCTTCGCAGCCACCCGACCGGGGTGGTGTTGAGCTTCCGGCTTCCGCTGACTGCCACCGGCTGGAGGTGGGGAGACGACCTGCGGCGGGAGCGAGAGATCGAGCGGGGGAAGAGCTACTCGCATTACCAGGTGATCGGCCGGCGCCAGTTCCGCGAAGTCTGCTACTTTCCGATGGCGGCGGTGGCCGGACCCGAGCATGGGATTGCCCTGATGCTGCCGCTCAAGCCGACGCTGCTCTCCCGGCTGCGCTACGAGGGGGAGGGCTACCTCTGCGCCGAGTTCGACCTGGGCCTGGCGGACCGGGGGAAAGGCGAGGTGGAGAGCGTCTTCTTTTCCTTCGATGTGGTGCGGTTCGATCCGAGGTGGGGCTGGCGGAGCGCGCTGGCCGCCTACTACGCCCGCTACCCGGAGCTGTTCGCCAGCGGGGCGAAAGAGGGCGGGTGGTGGAGCGGGCCCAGCGAGCAGGTGAGGAATCTGCAGGACTTCGGCCTGCAGTATGCGGAGCAGCACTTTGCGCGGGCCGACCGAGCCAAGGCCGAGGATGAGATGGGGCTGTACACTTGCTCCTACAGCGAGCCCTGGATGTGGCGCATCTTCGTGAGCCCGGAGGATAGGCTCGCCCTCGCCAAGCCACTCAGCTTCTATCTGCCAGGCATCGAGCGCGATGCCAACCTGGCCGAGTCGGTGATGGACGACCACGATTACTGGACCGCGCCCAGGCGGGAGTCGGTGCGAGCCTTCCTGAACTCGGTGATCTTCGGGCCGGATGGCAAGTACCAGGAGAATGCGGTGCGGAGCTATGAGAGCAGCGTGATGGAGATGAACACCTCGTGCTTGCCTGGCATCCGCAGCAGGCGCTGGGGTGACATGAACCGCGGCCTGCTCTCCTATCGCTACGAGACGCTGGAGGACGCCAAGCGCTGCGCCGCGGGCGGCGCGCGACTGGATGGCGTCTACTTCGACTCGGTGGGGGATTGGTCCGACATCTCGGCGGAGGATCATCGCGCCGAGCACTTCCGGTTCGCCTCCTATCCGCTGACTTTCAGCTATGCCACGGGCCGGCCGGTGATCTCCGGGCTGGCGGCGATGGCCGAGTACATGGAGTTCATCCGCGAGAGGAACTACGTCACCATGGCCAACTCCGATCACGGGTATGCCGGCTATGCGGCGCCCTTTCTGGACATGATCGGGGCGGGGGAGAATATCGGCGAGGAGGCGGCCAGCGATGAGGCGCTGAGCCACGACCGGGAGATCGCCTTTCGCAAGAGCGTGAGCTTCGGCAACGCGGGGATGCTCTCGGCCTCGCCCGAGGAGGCGGAGGCACGCTTTCGGCTGCTGCTGTTCTATCATGTCTATCCAGGCATCTTCTTCTCGGGTGCGGAGTCGCTGGAGAGGGTGCGGCCGCTCTACCAGCGCTACATCCCGCTGATGCGGGAGATGGGGGCGGCGGGGTGGGAGCCGGTGCCGTGGGCGACACTCGCGGACCCAGAGCTGTGGGTGGAGCGGTATGGGCCGGGGCCCGCAGGGCGGGCCTACTTCGCCATCCGCAACCCAGGCGAGCGGCCGCGGTCGTCGGTGCTGACGGTGGAGCCGAGCGGTTTCGCGAGACCAGTGACCTCACGCATTGTCGTGAGCGATGCCGTGAGCGGCCGCGGCATCACCTACCAGCGCTCCGCGAGCAGGCTGCTGGTGCCAGTTGAAGTAGCGGCCGGGGATACGGTGGTGGTGCGAGTGGAGTGGCCGAGGTAAGTGCGCAAGGAGGAGGTCGCAAGTGAGACTGGCGATACGCGGCGGGCAGGTCGTCACGCCCCTGGAGGCATTCCAACAGGCCGATGTGCTGATCGAGGAAGGCCGGATCGTCGCGGTCGGGCCGGGCGCGGCGAGTGCGGAGACGTGCGAGACGATTGACGCGGCCGGACGCATTGTCGCCCCCGGCTTTGTGGATGTTCACATTCACGGCAGCGCCGGACATGATACCATGGATGCGACCCGGGAGGCGATCGAGGGGATCGCCCGGTTCATCGCCGCCCATGGCGTCACGTCGTTCTGCCCCACAACCCTCACGCAGCCCATCGCCGACATCATGCGCTCGGTGCGCGCGGTGTACGAGTGCATGGAGAGCGGCATTGAGAGCGGCGCGCAGCCGCTGGGAGTGCACCTCGAAGGGCCCTGCGTTGACGCCAAGATGAAGGGCGCGCAGCCGGAGCAGCACATCACCTCCGGTTCGGCCATCGCATACCAGCAGCTCTTTGAACTCGGCAACATCAGACTCATCACCCTCGCACCCGAGATCGCCGAGAACCGCGAGCTCATTGCCTTCGCTCGCAGCCAAGGGGCGATCGTGGTCGTCGGCCACTCGTCGGCCAGCTACGAGGACTTGGTGGAGGCGGTTAAGCTCGGGGTCAATCACGCCACCCACACCTTCAACCAGATGCAGGGCCTGCACCACCGCGCGCCGGGCACCGTCGGCGGGGTGTTGCTACTGGATGAGATCTACGCCGAGTTCATCGCCGACGGCGTGCACCTGCATCCCGCGACCGTAGACATGATCGTGCGGCTCAAGGGCCCGGACAAGGCGCTGGCGATCACGGACGCCATCAGCGGCGCCGGCATGCCGGATGGCGAGTACGAGCTTGGGGGCCAGCCCATAGTGGTGAAGGAGGGCGCGGTGCGGCTTGCTAGCGGGGCGCTCGCCGGCAGCGCGCTCACACTCGATGTTGCGGTGGGCAATATCGTGAAGTTCACCCGCGCCTCAGTGCGCGAGGCCATTCAGATGGCAACCCTCACGCCCGCCCGCTCCATCGGCGTCTCCAGCCGCAAGGGGAGCCTGGAGCCGGGGAAGGACGCGGATGTGGTGATGCTGACGCCAGACTTGAAGGTGGCGATGACGATAGTGGGGGGAAAGGTAGTGTATCGGGCGTGAGAGGACTGGCCCTGCTCCGCCAAGGCTACGCAGGGCATTCTGCTTAGCTGCGACTTCGTCGCAGCTAAGCAGAATGGAGCCCACATCCGGGATCGAACCGGAGACCTTATCCTTACCAAGGATACGCTCTGCCGACTGAGCTATGTGGGCCCACCATCGAGAGGGGAAAGGTGACAGGCGACTATTCTCATCGCCTTTCACCTCTCTCCTCTCACCCCACTTCGCCGTCGCCCCGGGGGCCGATGGTGGGCGGGGAAGGATTCGAACCTCCGTAGGCTTCGCCGGCAGATTTACAGTCTGCTCCCTTTGTCCAACTCGGGCACCCGCCCAACCACGCGCTCTCACCGTGGCGATGTTAGCATGGGAGGGGGGCCAAGTCAAGGTTGAGAGGTGCGGCACGAGCACCACGGGGTTTAGGGCGATGGTTCTGTAGGGCGGGGTCTCCCGACCCCGCCAGGCGGCTCAACTCACAGGCTGGGAGCCTGTGCTACCAGTCCCACTTCTTCAGCACGATCCCGCCGCCGGTGGCCTCGGCGTCGCCGATCCAGCATCCCAGGGCAGCGCCGCCGATCACATCATCCCAGTCGTGGGCTCCCGCTTTCACCCGCGACCAGGCGACGCGGGCAGCCAGCAGATACCAGAGCGCTTTCTGCTTCGGATAGTAGGTGCTGGTCACGCGGGCGAGGGCAAAGGCGAGAGTGGCGTGGCCGCTGGGGAAGGCGTAGCCACTGCCTACCGGCCGCGGGTCCTTGAAGGTCCGCTTCAGTGCCTCTCCGCTCACTGTGGAGACGATGGTCGCATCGAGGGCGAGCTTCCACGGTGAGGGAGCGGCCGGGGCGGCTTGCTGGCTGGGCTGGCCCGGAATCTGTGGCTGGTCCTGACAGGCTGCCTGCGCCGTGCCGATGCCCATCAGCAGCAAGAGAAGGAGTGACGGCAGGAGCTTCACGGGCCATTCCTCGGGAGCGGGCGCGCGCTCGCCTGCACTTCGCCGACTTCCACCCAGCCCTGGTACTGAGATACATAGAGGGGCGCGATGGCGATGGCGATGCGATAGGCGCCGGAGCTGGCATTGCTCGGGACGATGATCTCTCCCTGCTGCTGACAGGCCGTCCCTGCCGGAGAGGGCGCGAGGCCCCACTGGCCATAGGCGACGGGGAAGGCCTGGAGCAAGCGCTCGTCTTGCCAATCCCTTCCTGTGAACTGCTCCAGATCCATTCCCGGAGGGACCAGAGCGACCGCGAACTGGGCCCGGGGCAGAGGTGTAGCGAGGCGCCAGGCGACGGTGAAGCCCACCATCTCGCCCGTGCCGGCCGCGGCGCGATTCAGATGGAACGCGACCAGGGAAATGCCCGCGGAGAACACTGCCTGCGCCGGCCCGGCCTGGCTGCGCAACATGTCGGGGGGCGCGAGTTGCAGGCGCACCAGATCCTCGCTCAGCCCCACGAAGTAGGGCGGCCCTGGAATCTGAATGTGCATGGGGCCGTGAACCGCATAGATAGCCCGACCGGGTAGACGCTTTGCCAGCAGATAGGCAAGCACCGCGGTCTGGTCGTGGATGTCCAGAGCCTGGGAGAGGGCCTGGGGCCAGAGGTCGCGCAGCGCCTGACGCAGCGTGGGGTCCCCGATGGTGTTCAGATACCATGCTTGGGGCTGGCCGGGGGCGGGGAGGCGGACGCTGCGTACCAGGGTGACATCCCGGCGCAACCCCTCCACGTTCTGCAGATACATGGTGAAGAAGCTGGGCTGATCGAAGTCGGAGAGGAAGATAGCATTGGGGGCCATCTGCGAGAGCACCGCGGTCCAGCGATCACGCGGCCCCCAGTCATCGCTGAGGTTCAGGCGATCCCAGTTGGCGCTCAGCAGCGTCGCGCAGAGCAGCGCGCCCAGCAGAGCCATGACATACCTGCCCTGCCTGGGCTGCGGGAGCGAGCTGCCGGCCCGCGCCAGCCCGAGTGCAAAGCAGACCGCCAGCACCGGCGCCAGGGGCTGCAGGAAGTGCTTGAGGTCGGAGGTCTCACCCCATCTCAGTACCCAGAAGGCGACCAGCAGGCAGCCGATGGCGGCCGCGGCCGCGACCAGCCGTTCCTTTCTCAGCCATGTGGCCCAGCCCCAGACGATGAGCGGAAGGCCAATCACGACCAGAACCAGGGAGAGGCCCACACTCGACGCGAGCAATTGGGGGACTAGCTTCCCCGCCTCGGTCAGCATCTGCTCGAAGCTGTTGGCGAAGGCGAACTGGAAGTACTGCTTCGCCAGCACATGATAGAGCAACTGGTCGAGGGTGGTGGTGTCGGTCCACGTCACCGGTGGATGCTGCAAGGCCCGCCACCACAGGTAGAGGTAGAGAGAGCACGGGGCCAGGAGCAGGCCCACCGCGGCCAGGTAAGCTCGGAGGCATGTGCGCCGGATGAGCGCGTAGCCGATCATCCCCACCGCTAGCACCCCGGCCCCCGCCATCCCCCAGTGACTCTGGCTGGAGGCGGCCAGTCCCGCCCCGACCAGCCAGGCCAGGGCCAGGTAGCGCCCTCGGCAGCGCGGTGGGGTGAGCAGGAAGGCTGCGAGAAACGCGGGCACGAGGGCGAGAAAAGCGGTGCGGTGGTGCATGGCCCCGAAGCCGCAGGCCAGGCAGAGCAAGCCCAGCGCCTGCGCGGACCTCTCCCGGTTCCATCGCCTGAAGGCCATCGAGCGCGATGGCGACAGACAGGGTGACGAGCGCGTGGACTTCGGCCCGCACCAGGTCGCTCCAGGGCACGGACCACAGCCCGAACGCGAGCCCGGCGAAGAGGGCCGGCAGGGCCGCGCCAGTGAGGTCGCTCGCAATCAGCGAGACCAGCGCGCCGGCTGCGGCGACGCCGACCGCGGACATCAGGCCCACCCGATAGGCGCTGGTGC
This sequence comes from uncultured Armatimonadota bacterium, assembly GCA_963716175.1. Lineage (GTDB taxonomy): Bacteria > Armatimonadota > Hebobacteria > Hebobacterales > Hebobacteraceae > MFD04408-11. Next base: position 1,708,686 of record OY970296.1, read on the forward strand.
CGCCGAGGGGCAGATAATCGAAGAGCCGGCCGAGGAGCAGCCAGAGCGGGTAGCCGGTGGGATGGGGGATGCCCTGCACGTGGACGGCGGCGATCAGCTCGCCGCTGTCCTGATCCACCGCGGTGGGGAGCAGAGTGGCCCGGTAGATTAGCAGCAGGCCCAGGAAGACGGCCGAGGGCACGGCTCGGGCCAACCACCTGGGGAGTGGCGGCCGCGGTGGGGGTTGGGGTTGAGGGGGCCGGGCCTTGCCAGTTCGGCGCGACTTGCGCATGGCCAGAAGGTTCGGGAGGCCGGGCTCGCCGTCCTCCCTCAGGAGGGACAGATGGAGCCGGCGGCAGGAATCGCTTGTCCCGAGCGAGCGACGGGCTCATCGGGAGCGAGCCGAGGGAAACCCGCGAACAAGCTGTTCCTTCTTCGCCGCGCTCCAGTTCTTCACCTGGATCTCGCGGCGCCTGGCGGACGACTTGGTGGGGTGTGTCTCAGTGTAGACAAGTGCGACAGGTCGCCGCCGAGCAGTGTAGTCCGCCCCCAGACCTGCGTTGTGCACCCGGACGCGCTCTTCGGCGTCGAGGGCGATGCCGCAGTAGAGAGACCTATCAGAGCAGCGGACGAGGTAGAACGTCCACAGGCGAGTATCTGGCATGGGTGGCCCCTCGACCCTGCTCGGGGTCGCCGAAGCGGCTGGCCCTCGACTCACTCGCTTGGCTCGTTGGCTCGGGGTCGCGGGAGGAGTGGCCCCTCGACTCGCTCCCTTCGATCGCTCGCTCGGGGTCACCGTTCTCATGTGCCTATGGGCACATGAGAACGGTGGAGCCGGCGGCAGGAATCGAACCCGCGACCAGCTGATTACAAATCAGCCGCTCTGCCAACTGAGCTACGCCGGCATCTGGCTAAACGCTAGAATCGCCTGAAAGGCATCCAAGACGCTCTGAACAGCCTTTCGGCTTTCGTACTTCTGTGCGCTCGCGCTCGCATTGCCCGACAATCAGTAGTACGCTTTTCGTAGGCTTTCGCGGGCAGCACCCGCCACTCGGTCCGGTTCCGATTCTAGCAGAAGACCTACACCTTGTCACGCCCGGATCCGCCGTGGTGGGCACCTGCGCTGTCACTTCCGGCTGAACAGCTTCCGCGCGATCTCCGAGAGACTCGCGCCGTCTTCTGCCAGGGCGTCCTCGACATCCGCGCGACTGGGTGGACGCTGGCCTGTAGGGCGCGGGAACCGGACGCCCGCGGCGATGTCTGCCCGTGCGAATTGCCGGCGGCGCTCTTCATCGCTGACCACGGCATAGCGCGCCGTCATCAAGGGAGAGGTATGCCCCATCGCCTCCATGAGTGCGGTCTGATCTACACCGGCCGCCGCAGCACTCAGACCGAAGTGGTGTCGTAGCCGGTGCGGCATGACCAGCTTCGGGTCAAGGCCTGCGCGCTCCGCCGCACGCCTAAGCATTAGGCGGATTGCATCTACGGTCATGCGCTGCCCCGCCTCCCTTATGCCTCCTGCCGTTTCTCCCTCGGGGCCGGTCGCGGTACGGCCCGGCTCGAGCGTTACGAATAACGGATCCTTGTCCTCTAAGTGGGGGAAGGCACGGGCGCGAACGGCCAGCCAGGCGGTCAGTGCTTCCGCTACCTCCGGCCGCGTCATCACCGTACCGTCGCGGATCACCGACGGCAGATCCACGCTCCGCACGCGTCGGCCTCGGCCTATCTCTGACCGGACCGTGACCCGGCCCTCTCTCGGATTTAGATCGCCGGCATTCAGACCACAGACCTCCGACACCCGCAGGCCGCAGAGCGCCATCAGGTGTATCATCGCGGTATTGCGTACGCCCGTGGCCGTGCGCGGGGTGAATGCCGAGAGTAGTACCTCCAGATCATCTGACCGAGTGGCCCGCGGTGCCTGCACTGGGTCCAGCCGGTAACCCTTCACATACCGGCCGATATCCTCGGCCAGCAGTCCTTGCTGATGCGCCCATCGCAGCAGCATCTTCGCCGAGTTGAGCGCCATCTGTTTGCCGCGCTGGCTGATCGGGCCCCGCCGCGTCTGATACTCATCGAGCCAGGTGATGAACGCGCGCAGGTGCTCACGGGTGAACCGGTCAACCGTAGCGATCCCCCGCTCCGCGGCAAAGGCGGCCAGCCGTGTCTCGAGTTGTTCGCGATAGTGGTCCAGCGTGGCCGGCCGGAGGTCGGGATGGTCGGCAGTCCACCTTCGCAGGAAGAGATCGATCGCAGCCTGCCAACCGAGGTGAGGCACGACCGTCCTGCCGCCGGCCGCCGAGCCGCCGTCTGCCGAGGTGCCCCTGCCCTTACCGGGTCTGTACTCAGTGCCCATCGCCAGTGCCCTACGGGATCAGTAGTACGTCGAAATCAGTAGTACGATGGTAGCGACGGTCTGTCGTCACGTCAAGTGGTTGGCTGCGGCCCCGTTGCGGCCCGACGCTGAGGGAATAGTGACCGAAGGCACCGGTTCGCCTTCGGCAGGGGCCCGGTACCAGTGCGGTCCTCAGGCGATGGGGTCAAAATCCAGCAAGCTGTGCGGGGCATGTAGGCCGGCGTTGACAGAGATAGACCTCAGTTTACAAATCAGCCGCTCTGCCAACTGAGCTACGCCGGCGCAATCTCACGATTCTAGCATCTACGGGCGTGGCTGTCAGCCCGTGCGCACGGGTTCCGGCGGTCGGCGTCGCCAGGAAGACAGGCGATTCCAGATCCACCGCCAAGGCCTGCAGCAGAGGTGCCAGAACCTTGTTGCAGGTGAGCGCTCGGCGCTCACCGCATCCAGGTTCTTCACCAGCTCCTCGGTGCTGTCAACGGCTCCTGCCGCGTACTTCACAGCATCGGCAAGGCCGCCTGTGATCGCGGTGTCGGCAACGGATCTCACACTCGCACTAGGTGCTGAAGATCGGGCCACGCAGTGTTGGTTGACCAGGCGCAGTTTGTCCAATAGCACCTTGAGCCGCATGTAGCAGATGGCAGTCTTAATGGCGAGTTCTCTCGGCAGCAGCAATAAGCGTTGTCCCGCGCCGTCGAATAGAGGGAAGTAGTTCTCCTCCGAAGACCACCGAATATCGTTCGGAAGCGCCTTCCCCTGCACCGGCTTCACTTCGTCCCAGCGCGTCAGCAACGCCCGAAGCTCGGCCGCCAAAGCGCCTGCAAGCAGTGTTTTCTCATACTGCCGTTGCCGGTTCGCGCGAATCCAGGCGAGGAATTCAGATATGCCAATGCCGACGAGTACTGCGCCAGCCCCTATCAGGCTGCCTTTGATCGTGGAATCCATCGAGAAACCCCTCCGCTCCTGGACAGGATAGCACGCAAGGACACCTCGGTCCATCATCCACAGGCTTCATGCCCGGTCGGTATTGCAGAGCGAGCAGCCCCGGTCAGCGGAGGAGCGGAGCGGGCTCAGTTGGGCGCAACCCGTGCAGGCTGACCCCCTTCCCAATATCCGCCCTCGCGAACGCCCACCTCCTCTCGGCGTCGGCGGACTCCGAGTAGCGGGCGGTCATGATTGGACTGCGATGGCCCATGGCGCGGATCAGGGCCGTGGTGGGCACTCCGGCCATCGCCGAGGTCAGACCGAAGTAGTGGCGCAGCCGGTGCGGGGTGGCCAGCCTCGGGTCTACGCCGGCCTTCTCCGCGATGCGCTTGAGAATGGTGCGCACCGCATCCGTGGTCAGCCGCTCGCCAGGCGGCCGCGCACCCGGATGGGCCTTCCCCGTGTCCCGATAGGTGCAGAGCTGCTGGCCAGAGCCCAGGGTGATGAAGAGAGGATCTTCCTCGCTCAGGCGAGGGCACACCCCGGAGCGCAGCCGCAGCCAGGACGCCATTAACCCGGCTACCTCCGGCTTCACCCTCTCCTCTCCGTCCACGATCGTCAGTGGCAGGTCGACAGAGCGGGTGCGCCGAGCGACGCTGGCAGAAGGGGAAGCGACGGGACACGCCCATGTCGCCGAGAGCGACGCTCCGTTCGATGTGTTCGCGTTCCGACGTGGCGATCGGGTGGTGACGCTGTACTTGCGGGCAGCCCAGGCCGTGCGCGTTCTGCACGAAGAGCACCGCCTGGTCACACTGCAGCCAGGACTGTACGAGATCGCCCGTGTCCTTGAGCGTGACTGGCTGACCGGAGTCACGCGAGAGGTTGTGGACTGAGGGGCGGCTGCCAAGCATCGGGAAGGAGCGAAGGATGGCGAAGGCACTGTGGGCGCCGACGGTAACGAAGGGAATGCCCGAAGCGTGAGAGACGTCCAACTAGACGACTGGGTGCGTAGTGCCGGCAATCCTCTCGTCCTGTCAGGTACAAGCCGTTGCAGCCCCGGGGGTTGTCCCCCCGAAAAACGTCATCCTCGAGACAACCATCGAGCAGCCACGGGACATCTGGGGCTTTTGGGGATTCGGACCTGTTGTAGAGGTCCCTATAGGACGGCGCGTCAACAGCCCCCCCTGCAGTTTCCCGACGACCATCCTCTGGTCTCTAATGAGACATGTCCCTATCGGCGCTCGCGTCGCGCAATCTATCGTCGGTTTCGGGGGGCCTGTCCTGTCCGGAAACTCATCTGGCTCTCAGCGCCTCTGCAGAGCCCACAGTGTGGTTGCCTATCCCCCCGATACCCCTGTGCTGAGAGGCACCAAGGATGACCGAGCGATACCGGGTGAGGTCGTGGCGGGGCGGGGCTGCCGGTGAGCGCTACCGTGGCGCGGCTGCTGTCCCATCCGCTACGGAGTCCGGACCGTGAGACCCCACGCCGAGGAGGTAGCCGGAGTCGGGGGTGGCCGGGGGCGGCTTCACGGGCGGTTGACAGGGATACACAGTCCGACCCCCTCTGGCGCGGCGAACAGCCGGCCGGCCCGGCACCAATCCCATTTGGACGCGGGCGCTGGCCCTTACCAGGCACGCACGTTCCAGCTCAGGACCGCGTAGCCGTAGGTATGGTGCGGAGAGCTATTGGAGACGTAGATCGCCGGGTTCAGCTGGAGCGTCGGTGTGAAATTGTAGATCAGCCCCGCCGTCGCGAAGTTGTCGCTTCCCGCCTGATAATCCACCGCCACCTGTAGCTGGCGGTTCACAGCATGGGCCCAGCCCAGCAGCGAAGAAAGCTGATAGCCCTGCCGGATCACTCCCGCAATGAGGTAGTCGCGTCCACTGACCCATCCGGCCTCCAGGAATGGCTGAAAACCCTGGCCCGGGCCTGGCGCGTAGAGGCCGGTCGAGAACAGTAAGTGCGGGCGCTGCACCAGACCATACTCCACGCCGCCTATGAACTGCCCAGGCGAGAGGCCCCGGGACAGTGCCACCTCGAGCTTCCGCGTGAGGCCTACCTCGAACTGCAATTGCTTGCTGTTCCCGATGGCGGGATGCTCGCCTTGGAAGCTGATCGACAGCACCCCCTCCGGCTGAGTGTCTGGGGTGATGATCTGGTTCAGACCCTTGGTGGTTGCCCCCGCGGGAGAACCGGCTGCGACCGAAAGGGCCAGTCCGGCTAGCGCGCTGAAACCAGCCAGGCGCAGAGTTGTCATCTCGGTGGGCCTCTCTGCAACCCGCCGGGTTACCTACCGGCAGGTAGCCACCGGACCAGCGATTGCCTTAGTCGGGATTCCCCCATCAAGCCGCTTGTCCCTCCTTGGGGCGGCTACCCCTCTGTTGCCGGGCTGATCTGCTGCCTCGGGCGCGACAGGGCCTCGAGATCCTCCCCAATCGATGCGTTTTCCGCGTTTCGCGCGGTCTGTCACACTGCCATCCACAACGTGATGCCACTGGTCTGGGCACTCGAACTGGTGTCTTAAGCCCACTTGACACCCGCAGAGCGGTCGGCGCGATGGAAGGTGCCTTTGCCCAACACGGTGCCCCCCGTCCCCTCCTTCATGACGGCTCGACGAGCGATCCCCCGCTGCCATCTCCAGGACCTGATTCGCCGCAGACTACCATAGGCTAGGTCGAGCCCGACGGGCGTCAGACTCTCTGGAGAGCTTGGTGTCCTCGCCTCAGATCGTGGTGGAGACGTGCCAGCCGAGCAAGAGGCGTTCTGACCTTTGCGGAAGAGAGTGAGACGTGTTAGTATCACGCCGCACTCAACCCGACCGAAGCCATCAGAAGTGCCTGATCGCAAGCAGTTGAGTGAGACCGTCGGGATCCCCCGCGTGTCCCATTCGTGCCGATGCGTCGCGCCACTTTGGGCCCCGCGCAGGTTCCCAGGAGGTCTGGCGTGGCCGAGCCACTTGGATGCTTCGTACTGGTGTTGCATGGACACCTCCCATATGTGCTGGAGCACGGCGGCTGGCCGCATGGTAGCGAGACGCTGTTCGAGGCTGCGGCCGATTCCTACATACCGCTGCTGTGGACCCTGGAGGAGCTGGCTCACGAGGGGGTAACGCCTAGGGTAGTCATCAGCCTTTCCCCCGTCCTCCTGGAACAGCTTGCCGATGATGGCTTCAGGCAATGGTTCGTGGACTACTTAGAGGACACGATCCACTGGGCCGCGGAGAACGAACGGGAGTTCCGAGCCTCTGGCGACGGGCATGCCGCATTCTTGGCCCGCCGCTGGCGGGAGCGTTACGAGGCCCTGCGCGAGAGCTTCTGTAACCGCTACAACCGCGACTTACCAGCGGCCTTCCGACGGCATCAGGAGGCCGGGCACATCGAGATAATGACGAGTGCAGCCACCCATGCCTACCTGCCGCTTCTGCGGGAGGACGGCAGCGTGCAGCTTCAGACTAAGCTGGCCGTGGCCACCTACGAGAAGCACTTTGGCCGCTGGCCGCGGGCGATGTGGTTGCCCGAATGCGGCTACCGGCCGCGGGCGATGTGGGCACCGGCCCCACAGATCGCGGGCCCGGAGGCACCTTATCCCCGCAAGGGCACCGAGGAATTCCTGGCAGAGAACGGCATCGACTACTTCATCATCGACACCCATATGCTGGGAGGCGGGGGACCAGAGCCTATCGAAGTCGACTGGCAACACACCTTGGGTAAGCTGTGGGGAGGAATTCGCAAGGCACGCGAGCCGCGGCCCTATTCCGGTGAGAAACGTCCCTACTTCCCCTACTTCGTCGGCCACTACTATGAGGACCATCCGCCTGTGGCCGTGTTTGCCAGAGATCCCGAAACCGGGGTCAAGGTGTGGAGCGCTGATCATGGCTACCCCGGCGACGCCGACTACTTAGAGTTCCATAGGAAGCACGCTCCGGGCACCCTCCGCTACTGGCGAGTCACGGGCCCAGAATGGGCACTCGGTGATAAGGACTGGTACCACCCGGATTGGGCGGAGGGGAAAGCTCGACTGCATGCTGGCAACTTCCTGTGGACGGTGAAGGAAACACTGCGCGCCCAGCCCCGTTCCGGCGGCCGGCTTCCCGTGCTGGTGGCGGCCTTTGACGCCGAGCTGTTCGGCCACTGGTGGCATGAGGGGCCTCTGTTCCTGGCCCATGCCCTGCGCTGGATGCATCAGGACCCCGACATCGAGGTGCTGACCGGCAGTGATTATCTGGCCCGCTACTCGCCCGAAACCGCGATCACCCTCCCCGAGGCATCCTGGGGAGCAGGCGGCGGCCATCAAGTCTGGCTGAACGACGAGACCAACTGGATCTGGCAGCGCATCCATGATGCCGAGCTAGACGTGAAGGCACTCCTGAACGACCATGGCTGCGGCCACGACAGTGCGATGCGGGCCTTGATCGAGCAGGCGCTGCGCCAGCTGGTGCTGCTACAGGCGTCGGACTGGCCGTTTCTCATCACCACCTGGACAGCCCGTGACTACGCGAGCCAGCGTGTGCACTGCCATCACTCTGACTTCAAGCGAGTGGCCGGGATAGCCCGCAGGTACGGCCGGGGCGAACGACTCACGGAGGAGGAGCGGCACTACCTTGAGCATCTTCAGGAGCGGGACCGTCTCTTCCCGGAGATCGACCCCGCCTGGTTCGCGGAGGAGGCCAGGCCAGCTAGGTGGGCCTGAAGGCACCGCGTATCCATGGCTGGGGCGAGTGTGCTTCTCAACAGCACGCTGTGCAGACCGCCGGTAAGCGGGGCGCTCCTGACCATGCGGGCCAGAGGACTTCACCAGGACGACAGAAGAAGGTGAGTCGGTGTTCTCCTCCCCCCTTTTCGACGGTTGCATGGATCGGGGGAGACCTTTCCTGCTTCCTGCTGCACCCGCCACGCGAGATCGGTGTCATCCCCCTCGGCCTTTCCGGCCTGCTTTACAGGTGAGCCTGCAAACCTTCGAGATGGCCTCCTAGGCGGACAGGGCGATCAGGCAGATCGGGGGGTAGAACCACCAGCCCAAACGAGTTGCGCGCCACGAGCGCGGCCTGCGTCAACTACTACAGCCGCGAGCGCTACCACGGGGCGCTGAGGAACGGGACGCCAGACGATGTCTACTTCGGCCGATAGGAAGCCATCCTGGCGCGGCGAAAGGCGCTCCAGGTCAGGAGCTTTGTGGCCCAGCGGGAGTACCACCGACGGATGGGAGAAGGGGACTCAGGATGCAGGGGCCGGAACATCCGAGGTACAGGTTAATGCAGCACCCGTCTTGTCCCACTCTTGCTGACGCCGGACACCTCGATTCACCTCGGGTTCGCCAGCCTCGGCGCCCAGGAGAGACAGCCAATGCCAGCTGATACGGTCGTGGTCATCTTGGCCGGCGGCAGAGGAGAGAGACTGCTGCCGCTGACCGAGCATCGGGCGAAACCGGCCGTCCCCTTCGGCGGCAAATACCGCATCGTCGACTTCGTCCTCTCCAACTGCATACACTCTGGCTTGAACACCATCATCTTTATTCCGCAGTATAAGTACGACTCCCTGCTTCGCCATCTGGACCTCGGCTGGGATATCTTCAATCCTGAAAGAGGCGAGTACCTGAGAACTGTTCCTCCCCAGATGCGGGTCTCGGAGGAGTGGTACCAAGGCACCGCTGATGCGGTCTACCAGAACCTCTACTCCCTGAGCACCGAGAACCCGAGATATGTGTTGTTGCTATCCGCTGATCAAGTCTACAGACTCGACTACAGGAACGTGTTGCGTTTCCATGTTGACAAGGGAGCTGAATTGACAATCGCTGGAGTGCAGGTTGACAAGGAGAGCGCGAGAGGACTGGGGGTCATGTCGATTGACGATGAGCAGAGAGTGGTCGCTTTCGAGGAGAAGCCGGCAACCCCTGCGACCTTGCCTGGTCAGCCCGACCAGTCGCTCGTTTCCATGGCGGTCTACGCTCTTGGGTCCCGCATCCTCGTTGAACAACTGGAAGAGGATATGGCCAATCACAGCAGCAGCCATGACTTCGGGAAAGACATCATTCCCAAGATGGTCCGGAACGGGAGGCGGGTGTACGCCTACGTGTTCAGGGACAGCACGACGGGTGAGACGGGTTACTGGCGGGATATCGGTACCATTGAGTCCTACTATGAGACGAACATGCAGTTGCTGGATCCCGAGCCGCCGTTTGATATCTACAGCGCAGACTGGCGGACGATCCAGCGACAGCTCCCGTCGGCCAAGATCGTTTTCAAGGCGCAGATTAGGGAGTCGATCGTCGGAGAGGGCTGTATCATTGACGAGAGCACAATCTCTCGCTCGATCTTGTCGCCGGGAGTCAGAGTCGGGCCGAGGACCCAGATTACGGAATCCATAGTCATGGAGGGGGTCGAGATTCAAGAAGGCGCTAGGGTCGTGAGAGCGATTATCGACAGAGACAACGTGATTCCAGCTGGGTCAAGCATCGAGGCCGGGAAGATGGACTATCGGGGCAGCGCCGAGGTAACCGCCTCAGGGATAGTGGTTATTCCTCGGGCCATTCCCCAATGGCATGGTCGATAGCGAGCTATCACTCTGGGTGAGGGAAGAATGCGCTGTCGTGACCTGCCCCGGTTGGGGTGCTCCCCGATCTTGATCCACCCGGAGTGAGGCCTTTTGTGGTAGGTGCGCAGGGCTGCGGCCACGACTGTGCTTGAACGGGTGGCTTCGGGCGTGCCGCACCTCCAGGCAGAGGGGGAGTTCCTCTGTCACGTCCAGGGCACGAAGCCCATGGTGTGGGTGAAGCAACCGCAGAGAAGGGCTGGTAGGGGCGTCCTGGTCGATAGGGTGAAGCCCTCTGTCTGACTGCCGCGGCCGCTTGGCCTAGGCGGCCGTCGTGGTAGTGAGAGCGGGAAGACGGAATGGGATGCGGAAGGGGCGGGTGCATCTTCTGGGTTCGGACTGCCGCGCCCCCGGGACTACGACCTCCCCTCGGGTCGCGGCGCGAGTCTCGGGTGCGAACGGACGGCTGCCGCCGTCGGTCCGGTATGCCCGAGCGGCCGCAAGTGGAGGGGAGGCAGGGGCCTGCATACTGTGTGACCGTCTGGTCACCCTGAGACCCATGTCGGGGAGTCGACTTGGTCCCATAGTGAGGTGGAGAACCCCCTGGCGTGGCCTGAGTCGCACTCCTAAGACTGCACCAGACCGGGCACGAACTAGTGTTCCGGCGACACTGGGGCGGCTATGACCGCGGTCGCACGCCAATCTGACCTACACATACGGTCTTGGAGTGCCGGCGGGTGAGTCTCTGGACACTGCGGCGTTCGGCCGAAGGGGGTGCCTCCGGTGTCGCACCCGTCCATCATCCCGGTCAGGACGCGTCGCCGACCCGCTTCTGATCGCCGCCGCTCCCTTTGATACTCGCCCGTATCGCTACCATCGACCGCCTGATCTGTCGGCGCCGCAGCCTCCGTTCGCGCTTTCTGTGCCTGTCAGTCCCCTTCATCCTCTTGTCCCTTTCTCTACCAGCGTCATCTCTTCGTCGCTGGCCGGTGTGTACCCGATGTCATCAGCCGACTGCCCGAGGAGAAGCCAGCGCCTGTACCCTAAGGCGGCTGGAGACAAAGCAAGAGGGCCGAGGCAAGCGCCATCCGCCTCGGCCCTCGCCGCGGAGATCAGTACTCAGGCGGCGGGGCGGGTGCCGGCATCTCCTTCTCCGGCTTCTCGGCGACCAGCGCCTCGGTGGTCAGCAGCATGCTCGCGATGGAGGCGGCGTTCTCGAGCGCGAAGCGCGTCACTTTCACCGGATCCATGATCCCGGCCTTCGCCATGTCCTCGATCTGCTCGGTGATGGCGTTGAAGCCGATGCCAGGTTTCTCGGCCTTCACCCTGGCGACGATCACGGAGCCCTCGGCGCCGGCGTTGTGGGCGATGGTGCGCAGCGGCTCCTCCAGGGCGCGGCGGACGATGTCGACGCCGACCTTCTCATCGCCCCGGACCTCCCTGCGGACCTTGTCGAGAACATGGGCCACGTTGAGATAGGTCACGCCACCACCGGGCACCATGCCCTCCTCGACTCCCGCGCGGGCGGCGGAGAGGGCGTCCTCGAAGCGGTGCTTCTTCTCCTTGAGCTCGGTCTCAGTGGCCGCGCCGACCTTGATCACGGCGACGCCGCCGGCCAGCTTGCCGAGGCGCTCCTGGAGCTTCTCGCGGTCATAGGAGGAGTCAGTCTCCTCGATCTGGCGACGGATCTGGTCCATGCGACCCTCGATGGCTTTGTGGGAGCCGGCGCCCTCGACGATGGTGGTGTCCTCTTTGGTGATGACGACCTTCTTGGCATGGCCGAGCTCGTTGAGGGCGACGTTCTCGAGCTTCATGCCGAGGTCCTTGGAGAGGAACGTGCCGCCGGTGAGGGTGGCGATGTCATCCATCACCGCCTTGCGGCGATCGCCGAAGCCGGGGGCCTTCACCGCGGCGGCCTGAACGGTGCCCCGGATCTTGTTGACGACCAGGGTGGCCAGCGCCTCACCGTCAACCTCTTCGGCGATGATGATGAGGGGCCGGCGGGAGGCGGCGACCTTCTCGAGGAGGGGCAGGATGTCTGCGACTACGCTGATCTTCTCCTCGTGAATCAGGATGAACGGATCTTCGAGCACCGCTTCCATGCGCTCGGGATCGGTGACGAAGTAGGGGGAGATGTAGCCCTTGTCGAACTGCATGCCTTCGACCACCTCCACGGTGGTTTCGGTGCCCTTGGACTCCTCGACCGTGATGACGCCTTCCTTGCCCACCTGGTCCATGGCGTCGGCGACAAAGCGGCCCAGTTCGGGGTCATTGCCGGCGATGGAGGCGATGTGCTCGATCGCCGCCTTGGTGTCCACCGGCTTGGCGATGCGCTTGATCTCGGCCACCACCGCTTCCACGGCCCTCTCAATGCCCCGCTTGAGCGGCATCGGGTTGATGCCAGCGGCGACCATCTTCATGCCTTCCCCGAGGATGGCTTCGGCGAGAACGGTGGCGGTGGTGGTACCGTCGCCGGCGACGTCCTTGGTCTTGGAGGCAACCTCACGCACGAGCTGGGCCCCCATGTTTTCGTAGGGCTCCTCCAGCTCGATCTCCTTGGCCACGGCCACGCCATCCTTGGTGATGGTGGGGGAACCCCACTTCTTGCTGAGGACCACGTTCCGGCCCTTGGGACCGAGCGTAGCTTTCACGGCGGCCGCGACCGCCCTCACCCCACGCTGCAGGGCTCGGCGCGCGTCTTCACTATAGCAGAGCATCTTGGCTGGCATTCCTCTGACCCTCCTCTCTCTGGTGCACTGCGGCCAAGGACCTACTTCTTGCCCTTAGCCTTCTTCGGCTCCGGGTTGATGGCGAGCACTGATCCTTCATCCAGGATCACCAGATCCTCACCGTCCACCGTGATCTCGGTGCCGCCATACTTGGTGTAGACGACGATATCACCCACTGACACTTCCATAGGGGCGCGCTTTCCACTGTCGAGCACCTTGCCCGCACCCACCGCCACCACTTCACCCTCCTGCGGCTTCTTCCTGGCCGTGTCGGGGAGGACGATTCCTCCCTTGGTCACCTCTTCCTCGGGGCCAGGCCTCACCACGATGTGGTCCCCAAGCGGCTTCAGCATACCATCACCTCCGTCTTGTGACTGCCACGCTCAGCGCCAACGCCAGAGCTGTGGCCCGCCGTCCGGCCCTGTGAGCGCTTCGCACAGGAAGACTAACACGGCCCGTGTGCGGCCGTTGTATGAAGAACCCCAACACTACCAAGAAGGGCGATAAGGCCTCGCACCGCGGCCCTGCCTCCGTGGGTCGCGCCACGGCGGCATTGTGTTGGCACGGGTACTCGGCCGCCTCTTCCCAACTGAAGATGACCGCCCTTGCCCGTACTGTCTCCATAGGACGGGCGGAGACGGCGAAGGAGAATCTGCGCACGGCAGGACTCGGGGTGAGAGGGGAATCGCCTCTGCAGGATTCTGCAAAGGCGATTGATACCCGGGCCGAACTCGCCTCTGTGGCGGCCGCCTCCCACGACACCTTCGCCTCGGAGCGGGAGGACACTACTTGGAGCAGGAGCCCTCGGGCTTGCAGGTCTCCTTCTTCTCGGTTTCGCAGCTCTGCTTCTTCTCGGTCTCGCAGACCTCTTTCTTCTCAGTCTCGCAGGTCTGCTTCTTCTCCTTCTCGCAGTCTCCCATTTCACGTCCTCCTATTGTCTGTATGCAGTCTATTTGGGGGCCAGTCCTCAGTATCCTGCCGTGCGCATCAACAAATGCGAATACTTGTGACGGTTGTCGCAGTATCCAGAAACTCATCTAGGCTTCCAGGACGCTCCTGCAGACCAATCGTGGTATTCCCGGCGATCGCTGACATGCCTGTGTCGGGAGGCCGCCGAGGATGGGCGGGGATGCTGAGCTGAGATTGGACCGGGCGGGCCTGCCGGTGATTACCGCCGTGGCGCGGCTCCTCTGAGCTACCGCTCCCATCCGCGACGAAACCCCGGACAATGACTTCAAGCCGAGCGGGTGGCCGGAGTCAAGGGGAGCCCGGGGCCACTCGCCCCCCGAAGAGGCCGCCCAGTCCCATCAGTGGCTCGAATCCACCGGTCAGATCAACTCCCCACTTGCCGTTCTCCTTGGCAAGGGCAAGCGGCAGCCTTAGCGATTGGACCGATTCGCCTTGTTTGATGGTCTGGTCGATCGTCACCGTGGCCCGATCGCCGGTCACCTCAACCGCCGTCGCCCGCCAGGACAATTCCCTGGGCTGTCCGGTCTTGGCTGTGGTCTGGCCCGGCCTAGCCTGCTGCTCGAGGGGGCCCAGGAGTTGCTGCGTCTCCGTGGTGCAGAGCTCCCGCGTCCTGCCGGTGTCTCCTTCGTAGATGGAGCGCATGAAGGCCTTTGCCGTCGCTCTCGGTGAGTTGGGGGTGACCAGGTCCAAGACCTGGTAGTACCAGGCGCCGGCCACAATCGCTGCCAGCACTACCAGGGAGAACAGCTTACCGTAGAGGCCTGAGGGCCGCTTTATCTTCACCGGAAGACGGCGCACCAGCGTTGACGGCCGCCACGCGGAAGGAGGCGGCACATACGGGGGAGTCGCGGAAGAACCAGGAGGCGGAGACGCGGGCTCCTGCCCTCCTCCGAGGGGCTGCAACGAGTCCATTCCACTACCTCCTGGCGGGGCGGTCGGGACCGATCGCACAACGAGAAACGACTATCCGATTCGCCGGGAAGAATCCTGCCTCGCCTCCGGGTGGCATGTACCGATACACCGCCACTTCTGGTGTCCGGCTCTCCTCCTGCAGCAAGGTGTCTGTGCTGCGAGCACCTCCTCAACACTTACAGGGGGAGACCGTCCTATGATAGCCCAGAAACTCATCTGGCCTCAGAGCCCGTGTAGAGCCCATAGTGTGGTATTCTCCCCCCTCGTGCATACCCCTGTGTCGGGAGGCCGCCGAGGATGGGCGGGGAGGCCCAGCGGGGACTGGACTGGGCGGGGATTCCCGGCGCCGCTTGACCTTCGGCCCTGAAATGGGCCCGCAGTTCGTCATCAGCGTGTCGCCGAGTGGGCACCGTAGGGCCAGAATCGCGCAGACGAGTCTCCGAATACTGCGTGCTGGGCAAGCGGTGGCTACCGCACCCACTCAAACGGGGCCGGGCGACGCTCTGGCGGACCGGGCTTCTCACTGGGATAGCCGACGATGGCAGCGGCCATCAGTTCGTGTCCCTCAGGCAGGTGCAGCAACTCGCGCACTTCGTCATCCTCCCTCCCGAACATGAGGAATCCGACGTAGCAGGTGCCCAACCCCTTCGCATGGGCCGCGAGGAACAGGTTCTCGGCGGCGAGTTGGCAGTCGATCATCGCAGTTGGCGCCGTGGGGTCGCCGGAGATGATGATCACGGCTGGCGCGTTGTAGAAGATGCTGAACTCGGGATCGCTCAGCACCTGGCGCAGCCCTTCGTTGACCAGGCTCTCTGCCGGGGCCGGGGCCAGCAGCAGGGCCTTGATGCGCTCGTTGAGCTTCGCCATCACCTGGCGATTCGTGATAACCGTGAAAGCCCAGGGCTGGCTGTTCATCCCGGTCGGTGCAAGGATCGCCAGCTCCTTCAGCAGGGCTTCGCTTACGGGCCGGTCTTCATAGGAGCGGATCGAACGCCGCGTTCGTACCACCTCGAAGAAATCAGGCACTGCCTCTGCTCCCGACGTGCAAAGTCGCGAGGCTGGATTGCGTCCGGCTCTCCGTGACCAAGCCGCGCCTGGGAAGCCGCCAGACCAGCTAGAGGCTGCCACGTGAGCACAGGCCAGTTGGCTTCTTCAGCGTGGTGGACGGTCCTCCCTCGCGAGCCGCCGAAGCGGCCACGCGATCGTACAACCGCCCTTCTGCTGACGACGTATGCGCCGGAACCCCACACAACTAGCCGAGGGGGTAGCAGGAGTCGGGGGTGGCCGGGGGCCGTCGGCGGGGATGCTTCAGCGGAAGCAGAGCGAGGGGCTGGCCGCGTTCACTCTGCCTCTGTACCTGCCGGCAATGGCCTCGGATCAGTCCTGGAACGCTACGACAGGCGCGGGTATAATGTGGACCTCTCGCATGACCGCTGACCTCCACGCCGAGATCATCGCCATCAAGCGCGCGGTCTGCGCGGTGCCGCAGTATCGGAAGAACCTGCTCTCGGTTCATGTCTACGAGGCCGTGCTGGAGTACGGCATCCGCGGGCTGGATGCGTTCTGGCAGCGGTGGGCAGCCAGATACGGACAAGGGTGAAGCCAACTCCGTATTACCGTCGAATCACTGGAAACGGAGGCGTGACATGCAGGGCGTGGGCATAGGGGCAAGTAAGCCAGATGTGAACGTGTCGGGCACCGTCTTCACCCGGGTCTTCTGGCTCTACGGTCTCTACACACTGCTCTCGAACGCGACCTTCCTCTTCGGTTACTTCATCCTGCCGGAGGGCTTCATGCGGGGGAGTCCGCAGGTCGCCGTCGGCCGCGCGGCGCATACCGGCGAGTTCTGGTCGGAGTTCGGGCTCACGCTGCTGTTCAACATCGCCGGAGTCGTCACCCTCTGCGTGGTGCTCAACTTCAACCAGGTGAAGAGGATACCGATGGGCTACATCATGCCCGTCTCGCTGGGCGTGGTGACAGGTCTGATCTCGGGCACCAACTCCTTCGCTGCCAGCGACCTCTCTCGCTACTCGGCGCGTGAGGGCATGGCGCTGGGCATCAGCATCGGCGGCCTGGAGATGCTGGGGTACATCCTGGTCATCGCCGCTACCGTGAGGTACGGCGTCTACCAGTACCGGAGCTGGTGGCGGTGGAACGGCGAATGGAAGCCGATGAAGGTGATGAACCTGAGAGAGGTCCGGCTAACCCGTCCTGAATGGTACTGCCTGGCTCTGGGCCTACTCCTGATCCTCACCGGCGCGTACCGGGAGACACTCTTCGCTCTCCGCGGTCACTAGCTCCGGGTGCCCATACCAGGCCCTCTGGAGCCGGCCTATCATCACGCCGCCAACCGGAAAGTGGTGACCCGCGTGTCCGAGAAGAGCCCTCGCTCGACGACCCGCGACGAACCCCCGGACAGTGACCCCAGCCGAGGGGGTAGTGTACAGACTGGATAGATAGGTAACACTCGTACCGGATACATAGGTAACGGGCAAGCGGTTACTATAGAGGCATGCATCTCTTCCTAGAGGAGAGGGGCCATGCCCTGGGAGCCAGTTACCGTGGAGCAGCAGCGACGGGAGTTTGTGATGTTCGCCCAGCAGGGGAGGGTGCCGTTTCGGGATCTGTGCCGCCGCTTCGGCATCAGCCCCAGGATCGGCTACAAATGGTGTTATCGCTTTGCTGAGGCCGGGGAAGTGGGCTTGCGGGATCACTCCCGCCGGCCCCACCGGAGGCGCCCGCAACTGCCGGCAGCCACCCAGCAGGCAATCGTGGCGCTCCGCCAGGCGCACCCGTGCTGGGGAGCCCGCAAGCTTCGCCGGCTGCTCCGCAACCAGGGCCTCCACCCCGTGCCAGCCACCAGCTCCATTACCGCGACCCTGCATCGGCACACGCTCATCGGTGCGGACTCGCCTGCGGGTCAGCGCCCCTGGGTGCGTTTCGAGCGCCCACTGCCCAACGACCTCTGGCAGATGGACTTCAAGGCGCCGGTAGCGACGCAGACGGGTCCCCAGCACGTGCTGAGCGTGCTGGACGATCATTCTCGCTTTGCCCTCTCTCTGCAGGCGCTGCCCAAGCAGGACGGGTGCTCCGTGCAGGCGGCGCTAGTGGCCGCTTTCCGGCACTATGGGGTGCCGGAGGCGATGCTGTCGGACAATGGAGGTCCCTGGGGAGATCTGGCCGCGGACGCATATGGGGCGCTGGCGGTGTGGCTGATGCGGCTGGGGATATACGTGACTCACTCTCGGCCCTACCATCCCCAGACCGTGGGCAAGGATGAACGCTTCCATGGCAGCTTGCAGCGAGAGCTGCTGGCGCGGCACCAGTGGCGAGACGGGGAGCACCTGCAGGCGCACCTGGATCCGTGGCGGGAGCAATATAACTTCCTGCGCCCTCACGAGGCGCTCGCGCTGGAGGTGCCGGCAAGTCGCTACCAGCCCAGCCTGCGCGCCTACCCCGCGCAGCTGGAGCCGATCCAGTACCCGCCGGGGCTGCCGGTGCGCAAGGTGCAGCGTGGGGGCGAGGTGCACTTCGGGGGGCGTCTGCTGCCCGTTTCCAAGGCCTTCCGCGGTCAGCCGGTGGCCGTGCGCGCCACTGATATCGACGGCCTGGTGGAGGTGCTCTTCTGCCATCAGGTGATCAAACGCCTGACACTAGGGGAGTGCCCGAAGGCGGAGTAGAAGTGTTACCTATGTACTCGGCACATCCGTTACCCATGTAACCGGTCCGCACAGGTAGCCGGAGTCGGGGGTGGGCGGGGCCGTCAGGCTACTTCTCCGGGAAGACAAGGGGCATCCCTCATGGCAGCAGCGCTGACCCCGCTCACGCGGGCGCCATCGCCAGGTGCGCGTCGCCCGCCGGCGAAGGTACGCGCACATGACTCTCATCGTGTCTCGCCATGCTACCGGCCGGCACCGAAGGGAGTGTGTCATATGAGATACTGGCTGCTCTTGACTGTGTCCTTGTCGCTGCTGATCCCGGCCTGCGCCGGCGAACATCCGAATGCCCGGCTCTATCTAGTCGCGCAGCAGGACTATGGCAAGGCGACCGGATTCTACCTCGACCTGGAGGGAGGCACACTGCGTGACCTGCCGATCATTCTGGGAGTGGGCGACGGCAAGGAGTGGCGCTTCCCCCAGCACGGGCCCGGCTTCGTGCCGAATCGACCCTATCACGTCCGTGCGGTGATCTCCCCGGAGCGCGGGCAGCTATTCCTCGACGGCGTACTGGTGGCGGATAGCCCGGGCCGGTGGCAGCCGACAGAAGGCGCGCTGACCGTGAACGAGCGCCCCGAATGGATGCCGGAGGTGGGCGACTGGCTGGCCGAGCTGGGAACGATCGTCGTCACGCTCAGTCGAGGCGGAAAGCAGGTCACGCACCAGCAGTTCCTTGGCTCGCCGCGCCGACCGGTGGCGTTGCAGCTCTTCCAGCCTGACGATCCAGACTCCGCGCCGTTCGCGCCGCGACCGGGGGACACGGTGACCATGGACCTGAGCATCACCTTCCGCACCTATGACCTGCACTCGCTCGCACCGTTGACAGATCGCTATGGGCAGTGCCGCTATGCCGACTGGCCCGGCAAAGTGCGCTCGGATGATGATCTCAAGCATGACATCGAAGACGAAGCGGCGCGCCTCGCCGCCATGCCCTTTTCCCCCGACTTCGACTCCTATGGCGGCTACCGCAAGGCCGGCTGGAAGGAGAAGGCCACCGGCTTCTTCCGCGTCACCAAGCGCGACGGCTTCTGGTGGCTCATCAGCCCCGAAGGCAACCCGACCTTCTACCTGGGCGTCTGCAGCGCCCCCTCAGCGGTGTGGACGGCGACACCGGTCACCGGCCGGGAGTACCTGTTCGAGTGGCTGCCGGAGCGCACTGGCGAGTATGCTGGCACGTGGGGGCATGACGACTGGGGGACGGGCGAGAACACCGACTTCGCGTCCCTGTACGCCTGCAATCTGATCCGTAAGTATGGCGATAGCTGGCAGCGCCGCGCGGAGGTGCAGAGCGTTCAGCGGTTGCGCTCCTGGGGCTTCAGCGGAGGCGGTAAATGGGGCACACCCGAGGCCTTGGTGGAGACGCCCGTGGTGAGTCGCGGAGGCGTGCCAGACCTGGTAGACCATCCCGACGTCTTCGATCCGGCTGTACAGGAAGCGGTCCGGGCGAGGCTGGCCGAGCAGATCACCCCGCGGCGGAGCGATCCCCGCGTCCTTGGCTGGGCGGTCGGCAGCGAGAAGGATGAGCTGATCCAGCCAGACGAGATCCTGAAGATCCTCCAGATGGCATCGACCGCCCCGGCAAAACGCGCGCTCATGGACTACGTGCTTGGCTCTCGCTACCGCGGCTCGCTCAGCGCTCTCGGTACGGCCTGGGGCCTCTCCGCGGAAACGCGCGAGGGATTGTACGCGACGACACCTACTCCTCCGCCGCCGGATGTGGAGGCGATGCGCCTGTACTATGTGGACAGGTACTATGAACTCCTCTACCGGACAGTGAAGGCCATCGACCCGAACCATCTCTACCTGGGCTGCTATCTCTGTCCCGTCTGTGCGGAGCGCGAGGAGGACTGGCTCCTGGCCGGGCGCCACGCGGACGTGGTGAGCTATGACCTCTATACCCTGGAGTACGGCAACGAGCGGCTGCGGCGCATGGAGGCCGAACTGGGCAAGCCGACGTTCTGCGGGGAGTTCTCCTACCCGGCCTGGTACGACGGACAAAGGGGATTTGGGAGGTTCCGTGTGAGCACGCGGGACGACGCCGAGGCCGGTGAGAAATACCGCGCCTGGGTGCAAGCTGCGGCTCGTGACCCGCATTGCGTCGGTGGCTCCTGGTTCGAGTATCGTGACCAGCCGATCACTGGCCGAGGGCCGGGGTATGGCCCGCGGCCGGTCTACGGCGAGCATTTCGCCTTCGGGCTGGTCGGCGAGACCGACCGGCCGAAGTGGGAGATGGTAGCGCGAATGCGGGAGGCGAACCTGCGGGCCGCGCACTGGCGGATGGAGGCTGCACGGCAGAGGCAGTGATGCTGGGGCCGCCGACCAACTGCGTCTGTCACCCCTCGGACAACTCGAATGGCCCTACCATGGAGGTGCGCCTGGGCACCTGCGGCTGGTCCTTCGCCGACTGGAAGGGCACCTTCTACCCTCCCGGCACCAAAGACGAGCTGGCCTACTACGCCAGCCACTTCGACACCGTCGAGATCGACAGCACCTACTACCGCATACCCTCAGCCAGGATCGTTGACGGGTGGCGTGACCGGACCCCCCCGGGGTTCCTCTTCTGCCCCAAACTGCCCGGCGAGATCACTCACGAGAAGATGCTCGAGGGCGCCGACGAGCAGGTCGCGGCGTTCACCGATGTGATCTCCCGGCTGGGCGACAAGCTGGGCCCGATTCTGGTTCAGCTTCATCCCAGCTTCGCCCACGACCAACTCCCGAAGCTCGCAGCATTCCTGTCGGGTCTGCCGGCCGAGTTCCGGTACGCAGTCGAGTTCCGACATCGTTCATGGCTCGATCAGACCGATGCGCTCCAGCTCCTGCGTTCCCTGAGCATGGGCCTGGCGATGGCGCACCACCCTTGGTACGCGCGAATCCGAGGAGTCACCGCAGACTTCGCCTACCTGCGGCTGCTGGGCCGTCGCAATGTCTTCCCCGACTTCGGGCGGATGCATCGGCCCCACGACGAGGTGCTCGCGGAGTGGGCTGCGTTTCTGGAGGCGATAGCCTCACGGGTGACCCGATGCTATGTCCTCGTCAACAACCAGTTCGAGGGGCACAGCCCGGCTACGGTTGGGCGATTGCGGGCGTTGCTGGCGACATAGGTGCGGGAGTGGGAGCATGACACCCCTGAAGTGGCTTGGTCTGTGTTGCTGGGCCGGCGCGAAGGAGACCGAGTTGGCTATAGTCTCCGGGCCACGCGCCAGGCCGAGATCACCATGGGGCTTCGCTGCCAGTGCCGAGAGAAGCTACCTTCCCAGGATACGCCGGATGCCCGCGGCGAACTCGACCGCACCGCCCCGTGCAGGATGGCGGACATACTCACTGGCAATGCTGGCCAGGGACAGACCCTGCTCTGCCTTGCGGCCGATCGCGATGATAGTCTCGGGTGCGACGATGCGCACGATCTCTGCAACGATTCCTGCGAAACGACGGATCTCTGCGCGGGTGGGCGTCCGCACAGTGAGTGGTCGGTTTGCCTCGTGGGGGTGAAGAGGGACCAGATCTCAGACTATGAACCCGGGATCGCTGTAGTAAGGCAGCATGACATCCCAAAACGTGAGGGCTGAGGCGGACACGTAAGGCGGGGCAGCGTGCTTGCGCAGCATCCCGGCAGGGGGGCTATCCCGGCTCGACCGTGCTCCCTGCAGAGGGAAGCCGGGACACGAGAGAAGCTGCCGCTCACCCGTGAACGGCACTCCCGAGAACCGACAGCCCCATGGCCCGGCGGCTTCGCCCACCACAAGCACCGTCGGCCCAGGAGGTAGGCGCATGAGATAGCCGGTCAGGTTGTGCCGTCGTATCTCTGCGGCGCCAGGCGCATCGACCAGGGGTTCTTCATCAGCATACTGGTTGAACAGCTCGCTCGTGGACGCGATCGGGAAAACCGTCCTCTCCAGCAGCCCGAGCAGTTCTCGCATGGCCCATTCTCTTCACATCACGGCGTGTGGTCGAAGCAGGACAGGCATCGCCCGGACTCAATCAGTGTCTTCACTACGGACTGGACCTTGCGGCGTACCTCGCTGAACTCCGGCAATCGTGCAGCCGTGTGCTCCTCCAGGTAGAGGGAGCGGTTGATCTCCACCATGATCGAGAGCACCCTCTCATCTCTCCGGTAGAAGCTGTGGGGTACGACGGTTCCGGCGTACGGCCGGTTCAGCTCCACGCGCCACCCGAGATCGCTGGATGCAGCCACCGCAGTCCGCTGCAGCCACTCAGGGGTATGGAACGGGTCCGTCCCGATGCAGATGTCCGGACGAAGTGGCGCCCGATCCATATCGCAGGGCAGAGGCGAGGAAGGGAAACTGTGAGCATCAATGATGAGGGAGTGGCCAGTCGCCTCCAGTGCCTCGCGGACAAGCTGCTCAAGCCTCTCGTGATGGGGAACATAGTAGCACTCAAGCAGCCGCTGCCGCTCTTCGGCCTCCAGGGTCGACCTCAGCGCTCGTCCGTCCGAGGTTCTAGTATAGATCGCTCCCATTCCTCGACTGGCCATTGGTTCGTCTGCGTCGTCGGCGAATCTCTCCGGATCGACTACCAGCCTGCTCACTGGGAAGAGGAGCCTGTCGGCCAGTTCCGCACCAACTTCGAAGAGCTCATCGGTGTACCAGTCGGTCATCCTGAGCAGTTCCTGAGCGAGCGCCTCACCCGAGATCGCCAACTTGGCGGCCTCGCTCGCCGGTATGACGGTCGACGCGTGGGGGAGGTGGAGGATGACTCCTATGGCAAGCATACGCTCGCGTCCCGACTCGAGTGCTGTGCGGCGAGTTGCACTGTGAACCAGTCTCGCCAGCGGCAGACCGCGCCGGGAGCAGCACTAGGTTTAGCGCTCGTGACGAGGCCTGCGCGCTCGAAAATGCTCATCCTGTGCTCCCCAAACCTCCTCGCGGTGGGAAAGCAACCTGCTCCGAGCGGATAATCGCCCTCAATGGTGTGCCGCCAACGTCGAGCGGACCCTCACACCACATCTTGTCTGGCACCACTCCCGCGCTGTGAGTCCGCACCGCCCTGTCCCAATCGTCTGCGGTGTGAAACAACTCGCCGCGATTGTTCATCTCGTCGGCGTTGAGAAAACCCAAGTACACCAAGACCACTGGCACGTCCATCGAAGCGAGTTTCCACGCCCACGCAAACCGGTTGCTGAGCTGGTAGTGCGAGTCACGTGACAGCCCCCAGCCGCTGACTATTCCGTTCAAGGCCGTGTTGGCCTCCTGGATCGCCACACCAATCTTCTCGTGGTTCTCCCATCCATTCGCGGTCCTCGGCTTCGGCTTGCCGCTGCTGGATAGCTCTTTCCAGTGGGCCTTGGCCTCTACCAGCATCAGGCCTTCCGCCCCCTGGATTGTGCACTTGCTGGCGATGTCCCAATTGGGGGTATTCGCTCCCGGGCCCACCTTCAGCCACCACTTAGAAAGGCAATAATATACTTCACGCAGCGGCCAAAGTCTGAAGGGATGCGAGTATGGAAATAGAACTTTGGAAGAAGCATTCGAACTACGAAAACTCGACTGGGGGGTGCAAACCTATGACGATCATCGTCGGGATCGTGTGTACCGGCGGATTGGTCATTGCTTCGGATAGCCAGGCAACCAGCTTCAAGGGTGTTCTCGGCAAGCGGCAACAACCCAAAATCCATGCGATGAACGGCGGAATCGGCGTTCATGCCGTTGTGACTGGGGCAGGTGCAGTAGCCTGGCTCTCCAAGGCCGTTGAAAGGCTAGCGACCCTGTGCGAGGGCCGTCGCTTCGGTAGTGTGGCCGAAGTCGCGACCGAAGCGGAGAAAGCCATTTTCGGCCTGATCAAAGACTATGCCGTTGACCGCATGAGACAATTAGGACCCGCAGTTGGTGGCCCGCCTGCGTCTACCGCACAGGCGCGCCATCTGCAGGATGAACCGTATCGATTATGTCCCGCCCGTAGTGTAAGGTTGGGCGGTCCCTCTCGCGTATCTTAGGCCGCGACACGGCCCTCGTCAACTGAGATCTGCGACCGGTCGCTAAGCGACTGGCCTTCGTCCAGCACGGCCTTCAGCATCCAGAGGCCCTTGTGCCCCATGATCTTGCGGAAGCTGCGCTCGGTCTCCAGCGCGGCCGCCCCGGCCCAGCGCAAGGCCATCTCTCCCGAGCGCCAGCGGGTGACGCGGCCGGTGCGACCCTCCACCCCCGAGAGCGAGCTCTCGATGATGTTGGTGGTGGTCAGGCAGGTGTGCAGCATCGGCGACAGCCCCAGTCGGGCGATGGTGAAGGTCTCCTCCAAGCCCTCCCGCAGGCTGGCCGCGGCCTTGGGATGAGTTCGCTCCAGCCACTCGATCTGGGTGTGCAGCCGCGCCATCCCTTCCTTGGGCTCCAGCTTCCACGCCGCCCGCAGCGCCGCCGCCACCTGCCCCTGCATCTCTTTGGGCAGGTAGCCCAGCACGTTCCGGCGCTTGTGCGCCTGGCAGCGCTGCACCGGATGCTGCTTGCCGAAGACATCATCAATCGCCTTGCGCAACGCCTTCGAGCCATCAATCACCAACAGCCGTCTGCGCTCCGGGCGCACCCCTCGCTCCACCAGCTCCTCCAGCAGTCCCTTCACTACCACCGCGTTCTCCGTGGCCCCCTCGGTGAGGCCCAGGACGTGTTTGCAGCCCGCTGCGTCCACTCCGATGGCACTCACCACCTGGTGGCCCCCGAAGTGCTTGCCGTCCAGGTAGATCACCAACAGGTCAAGGTCATCGAAGCGCCGCTCGCACAGCTCCCGCAGCGCCTCCGCACTCGCCTCTTGCAGCTGCCGGCTCACCGCCGAGCGCGATACCCCGCAGCGCTCCGCCAGCTCCGGCACCACCTCCTGGTAATGGCGCGTGCTCACCCCTCGCATCACAATCGACAGCATCCGCTCCCGCAGCCTCTCATCGGACTGCATCGCGGCATAAGCCGGCACCGCCACCTCAGCCCCCTCCCCGCCGCCCTTCCGGCGCAACCGCGGCTTGCTCACCCGCACCTTCTGGCCCCCCAGCGCGACTATCCCGCCTTGCTCGCCATGGCGCCGGATCACCCCGCCCGGCCGGCCCGGATGCGCCGGCCCCGCCACCTCTTCGGCTGAGATCAGCAGCACCGCCTCCAGCGCCGCCTTTCCCATCTCCCCCACTAGCTCTTCCACGGCGAGTTGCCCCGCCTCCAGCAGTTCCATCATCGGCACCAGCGCCGCCCCCTCCCTCGCCAGAAACTGGCGCAGCGCGGCACTACCCTTGCGACCCACAACCTGATACTCTCTTCTCACGGCGGTTCTCTCCTTTTCAAGCTTTGGGTTACCCGATTCTATCAGAACCGGGCTGGAGAGAGCCGCCTCAACCTTCAACTATGAACGGGACACCATCCCCCGTATCCATCTCCCAACATTCACTTGATGCTTGGAGGATATGACAAAGCACCTGATCTGTACACCATCGCGGGCGATGGCATCGCCCAGAAAGAAGAGACATACGCCTCCGTTGGTAGCGGTTCCGCATATGCCGATTACATTCTGCAGCGTCTATATGTCGAGGGCATGAAGCTATCCGAGGGATTGGACTGCGCCGCGTACACTATCGAAGAGGTCAAGAAAGTAGACCCAAGTTGCGGCGGGCCTGTTCAACTCATCACGGTTGATGCCAAGGGAGTGCACTCCTTCACGTCGGATGACACTAAGTCGGTTGTAGATCGAGTGACGGTGCGCGATGACCTGCTGGCCGAGATGTGGCGCGCGCTGGTATTTGGTCGAAAGAGCCACGCCGATGTGAGGAAGTTTCTTGGTCTGCCTACACGCGGGCGAAAGGCCAAGCAGAGCCAGTAACGGGTTTCACTCGAACAGGGTGAAGTCCGAGTCAGCCTGCCCGGACGGACTTCTTCACGCGTGGCCGCTTCTTCCTGGGGAGTGCCTGCTGTCTACCGGCCTCGGTCTTCGGAACCGCGAGGAGGCGCTTCGCGAGGGACTGGAAGCGGTGCCATTGGCTCGAGTCGGATTCCGTAGTTCTGGGGTTTTTCATATCATCCCCTTGAATAACCTCGGAGCTTGAACCTTGCCTTAGAGTCTCGCACTATATCTTCGCGATGCTCGTGGTTGAACACGCCCCGCTTCACCAGTCTCATTAGCATCTTTCTGGCCGTTCCCCACGTTACGTGCGCTAATCTCTCCGCGTCGCTTACGCTGATCTGACCGTTCTTCGCGGCGAAACTGATGAATCGCTTCTCGTCTTCGGTAAGCGCGTCCGCCATCTGCGCGCCCAATATCTCTACCACGTCTGCTTCGATCCACATCTTTCGTTTGTGAATGTCGTTCCGAAGCACAACCCGGACCGTTGCGCAATCGCTCTCCCGCTGAGTGAACTCGGGAGGAGGCAGCTGCGCATCTCGCATCGTATCCCGGATACGTCGAGTACCTTCTGCCGCGCATTTGACAAACTCGAGTTGGCGCAAGGAAGCCATGAGATAAGGGTTGCGGGGATTGTGAGTAGCATAGATGTTCTCTGGCGTCACAAAGGCCGGGAATGGCCCCGGGCTTTCTATCTCGAGTCTGTCCTCAAACATCCTTATGTAAATGGGCATGTTGCGCAGCCCATTGCCATATGAGCGATGAACGCAGGCATTCACGATCGCTTCATACCAAGACCACTCAGGATACTCTGGGGAAGTTACGAACTTGCCCCCTGTTCCGAGCGCCGAGAACGTCCTGAGTTGTGACTTTACTATCTCTGCCGCCCTATCAATTTGCTCCGCGATAGTGCCCTCGATATCCTCATCTTTTACGGCGTTCCACGAAGTCCCCGACCCTTGCGTTTCGCCAGAGAACCTAAGGAATCTGATCTGACAACCAGGGAGGATGGCTCGAGGGTCGCGCGAGAACAGAATGGCACAGGCCACGTTGGGGATAAAGCGGCCTCCGACGCGCTTGCCGAGATACATAAGCTCAAGAATCTGCTCTAGGCTATGCCTAGCATCCCATCCCCTCCTAGCACGAACCCTCTCAGCGAAATCACCGATATACTTCATATCGAACTCGTCAGGATACGGTAGGTTGCATGGCTCACTTTCAAACCGAATTTCCCCCTTTTCGGCCTGCAGATGTCTAAGTTCTTCCCCTTTGACCTCTCTCTTTGTGTCTCCTACGCGCCGGAATGCCCGTCCGTCCGTCGTTTTTACGACTCGAGTGGGGTGATATTCGACGAAAACGACCGTCAGAAAGTCATCTGCCCCATCCCTATCGCGGTGAATCGCTACACGCCTTGACCTTGCGACCGCCTCGGGGCAGAAAGTTGATCCGATCTTCTCGAGTTCATTGAGCTGGTCCTGGCTTAGGCAAGAGCATCCCTCAAACTGCCTCTCTTTGGTGACTCCGATAACGATGATGCCGCCATCCGGCGTATTTGCCCACATCGAATAGTACTCAGCGAGTGGCTTCGAGTGCATTCCAGCGGATTTGCGCTCAATACGTCCGTCCTCGAGCAGTTGGCGTAGCAGGGCTTCATCACTCGAGTCGAATATCTCGCTCGGCGTCATCAACTGCGTGGGAGGTAAGGGCGCGGGCGTTTCGCTGAAGTCAATCCCCAGTTGGTCGTCTGTGGCTTTTGTGCCGCGCATGTGATTAGTTGCCCCTAGCGACTCGAGGGCGTCTTCCTCGGCTATGCTTGCGAGGGGGAACCTATGAGAGTTTGATACTCGAGCCGCTTCCCAGCCACGGAGGCCGCCACCCGCAAGAACCTTCCCGCGTCACTGTCCTTTCGGCAGTTGAAGCGAAAGACCTCCTCATCTAGGTAGCGAAACAGGTGGAATGGCTCCACGCTAACGTAGGTGCCCTTGATTCCCCGCTTCAGCAGGCTCCAGAAGTTCTCCATGCCGTTCGTGTGGACGTTTCCCTTGACGTAGGTTTCGGCGTGGTTTACGACTTGGTGGGCATAGTCGGACTCGAGTCCGCTATAGGACTTCAGTTCGTCGGTGTAGACCGTGGACCCTGGCGCTACGTGCTTCCTGACTTCTGGGTGAAGGCTTTCTCGGCGAGTATTGGACACTACCTGGGTTCTGACTTCCCCGTGCCGCTCCAGCAGTCCCATGACGACAGCCTTTCCCACAGTCCCGCGGCCCTTCGCCCTACGCGCGCCGGGGTGCATATTGCGGGCCTTCCCACCGATGTAAGTTTCGTCTACCTCCACCTCGCCGGACAACTTGCCGAAGGTTCCCGCCTGCATCGCCAGCCGGATTCGGTGAAGCACAAACCACGCGGACTTTTGGGTGATCCCCAGGGCGCGGGCTATCTCATAGGAGCTAACGCCGTTCTTCGCGTTGGCGATCATCCAGATTGCGGCCAGCCACTTGTCCAGAGACAGGGCGCTGTCCTCGAAGATCGTGCCGACCTTGACAGAGAACTGCTTGCGCGGATGCTTCGCCTTGCACTCCCATACCCGGCGCTTTTCCAGGAAGCGAACGTCTTTGCTGCCGCAGGTCGGGCAGGTTACGCCTTTGGGCCAGCGAAGGTCCACCACGAACCGAAGGCATAGGTCCGGGTCAGAGAAGTGGCGGATCGCGTCAACGAGGGTTTGGGGTACTTCGTTTCGGTCTTTCATAGTGGTGACAGTATACCACGGCTAGCCTGCTGTGTCAAGTATATTATTGCCCTTAGAAACCTGCTCCCGAAGTCCATCCGACAGAAACTCTGGAGTCTCACCTAATCTGGCCTCTCTCACATCATCAAAGCCACGGGGCAGCCAGAGGTGATCTGGACGAACCTGGCCCCATGGCGCGACCACCCCGGTCAGTCGTGCCGCCACCTCAGCGTCGCCGCCATGCGTCAACAGGTGACAGCGGGGTTTGCTGCCGCGGCGTTCATCACATTCGAGCCTGTTCAGAAGATCACTCATCTACACCGTCCTCCTCGGCGAGAGTCGAACAGCCGCCAATCGCCTTGCTCCTATCGATCCGGTCCAGGTCCTATGCTATGACATTCCACCTGGACTCGTTTTCGGGGGCAAGGTCAAGGGGAGCGGCCTGGGTTGCTGTCGAATCTGAGACTGCTGCGCCGAGGAGGTAAGCATGGCTGAGAAACTGGCATTGGCCGGCGGCTCTCCGGTCATCCCTGCGGGGACCATGAAGCCGTGGCCGCCCATTGACGACACGGACCGGAAGATGGTGATGGATTCGCTCGAGGGCGGGAAGCACACCTTCGGGCCGAACTGCGCGGCTTTCCAGGAGGAGTTCGCCGCCTGGAACGGCAGCCGCTACGCGATCATGACGAACTCGGGCACGGCCGCGCTCCATATGGGCCTGGTGGCGTGCGAGTGCGGCTGCGGGGACGAGGTGATCGTCCCGGCCTACTCCTGGTCGTCCTCGGCGACGTGTGTGATGCAGCACAACGCGATCCCTGTGTTCGTGGACATTGACTTCGACACGATGAACATGGACACGGCTCGGATCGAAGCCGCCATCACCCCGAGGACGAAGGCGATCATCGTCGTCCATCTGCATGGGCTGCCGGTAGACATGGGGGCGGTGCTGGCCATCGCCGACAAGCACGGGCTGCGTGTGATCGAGGATGCCTGTCAGGCACATGGGGCGGAGTACAGAGGAAGGAAGGTCGGGACGATCGGGCACTGCGCGGCCTTTAGCTTCAACCAGAATAAGTGCCTCGTCTCCGGCGAGGGCGGCATGTTCGTCACCGATGACCAGGACATGCACAAACGGGCGCAGGCCCTCTGGTCGTTTGGGGAGGAGGTGGCCCCCACGCAGCGACGCGACTATCACGTCTACGCAATGGGCTGGATGTACCGCAACGACGACCTGGCGGCCGCTTTCGGCCGAGCCCAGCTCAAGAGGCTCGACCACTACCTCGCGGTGCAGAAGGAGAACGCGGGCGCCCTCACCCGCGAGCTGGAGGGGACGCCCCACGTCATGCTGCCGACCGAGCCGGCGGGCTGTGAGCACAACTGGTACAACTACACCATTCGCTTCGACATGGATGCCCTCGGCCACTCACAGGACGCCGCAGGCTTTCGGCACAAGATCGTGCGCGCCCTGAACGCGGAAGGCCTCGAAACCGGCGTCTGGCAGTCGTTCATCTTGCCGGCGATGACGGTCTTCCAGAACCAGGACGGCTACGGCCACGGCTGCCCCTGGACCTGCCCGCACTCCCAGCCGGTGGACTACTCGCCCGAGCGCTTCCCGATGGCGACGAAGCACTGCGATACCCACACGGGCATGACCACGCCGCTGCGCGCTCCCAACGGCCCCGGGATGGCGAAGCTCGCCGCGCAGGCCATCCGCAAGGTGCTGGCGAACGCGGATCAACTCGAAGAGTTGCCGGACAAGGAGTGAAGGCATGCCGCTGAGAGCCGGTTTCGCCGAGATAGATATCACTCCCCCGGTGGGGACACACAAGATCGGGTGGATCAGGGACATCGTCATCGAGAGCATCGCCGATCCGTTGTCCGCTCGCATCGCGGTCATCGAAACAGCCAGTCAGAAGGCTGGCTTCGTGCAGTTGGACACGCTCTGCATCCGCTGGACCCAGACCAACGACGTCCGGCGCCGCATCGAGGCCAGGTATGGCTTTCCGGGCAGCAGCGTGATGGTGGCGGCCACGCACAGCCACGCGGGGCCGGCGGTGGCGCACTGCGGCGACGTGCGCCGCGATGACGCCTACCTCGAGACGATGGTCGGCAAGGTCGTGGACTGCTTCGGCCGGGCGCTCGAGAGCATGCAGGAGGCGGAGATCGGGTTCAACAGCGTGCCCGAATGGAACATCTCGCACAACCGCCGTGTGGTCATGCGCGATGGCACCGCCAATACGCATGGGGCCTTTCGCTACCCCGAGGCCCTCTATGTGGAGGGGCCCATAGACCCCGAGGTCGCCGTGGTGGCCGCCCGCGCGGCGGGAAGCGATCAACTGCTGGGCGCGATCGTGAACTTCGCCTGCCATCCCACTGACCACGGCGGTGACACCGTCGCCTCCGGCGGATTCCCGGCCGCGCTCGGCCGCGAGATGAAGTCCCGCGGCTGCCCGGTCACTCTCTTTCTCAACGGCGCCTGCGGCAACATCTCCTCCGGCAACCCGTACCGTGGCATCGAGCTGTCG
Organism: uncultured Armatimonadota bacterium; assembly: GCA_963716175.1. Lineage (GTDB taxonomy): Bacteria > Armatimonadota > Hebobacteria > Hebobacterales > Hebobacteraceae > MFD04408-11. The sequence goes on from OY970296.1 coordinate 1,739,870, forward strand.
CTGGAGCAAAGGGGCCGCGCCCTTGCGGATGATACGTCTAAAGCGCTGGATGCGATTCGGTTCAGAAGCGAACTCGCGCTGGGCACCAGGGGCCGAACCATTCAGCTGCCGTACCGCGAAGTCACTCCTGAGCAGATCGCAGGAACCGTGCGGGGGGCGCAGCGGTTCGTGGACCCCGCCGCCTATGACCGCGGCATGCCGGCGTTGCTCCACCGCATCGAGGAGCGGAAGACCCAGCCGGCCGAGGTGCAGGTCCTGTCGCTGGGCGATTGGGCCTTCGCTGCCGTGCCAGCCGAGTACTTCGTCCAGCTTGGCCTGCGGATCAAGGAGGGCGCGCATCCGCGCCACGCGCTCGTGGTGAGCTGCGCCAACGGGATGGTAGGCTACGTGCCGCACCAGGAAGCGTTCCTGCGCGGAGGCTACGAGACGACCTTCACTGCGGGCGCCGCGCTCGCGCCGGAGGCCGGTGATATGCTCGCGGACGCGGCCCTTGCACTCATTGCGAGTTCTGCTTGCTGAGAGGTCTGCCCGCCATCCTCTCTGCAGATGACTGACGGCGAAAGGTGGGATCCTGAAGCGCGCCCGCCGCCGGTTGACCGGGCAGCCGGAGCGTTGCTACAATTCCCACGGGCGCCTGGCGGCGCCTGCCGAATTCCTGGGGGGGAGCGAGAGGACGAGCCAGTGAGAGCACTGATCACCGGGATCACGGGATTCGTGGGGAGCCATCTCACGGAACTGCTGCTCGAGCGCGGGTATGAGGTGTATGGGACCCTGCGCTGGCGCAGCCCGCTGGATAACATCAAGCACTTGCTGGATCGCATCGAGCTGGTGGAATGCGACCTGCGGGATGCCAGCAGTGTGACAGAGGCCCTGGAGCGGGCGCGGCCCGAGTACATCTTCCACCTCGCGGCGCAGAGCTTCGTCCCCACCTCCTGGCGCGCGCCAGCGGAGACCTTGAGCACCAATGTGATCGGCCAGGTTCACCTGTTCGAGGCGGTGAGATCCCTGGGCCTGGAGCCGCGGATTCAGATCGCCGGGTCATCGGAGGAATACGGGCTGGTGCGGGAAGACGAGGTGCCGATCAAGGAGTCGAATCCGCTGCGGCCGCTCAGCCCTTACGGGGTGAGCAAGGTGACGCAGGACCTGCTGGGCTATCAGTATTTCCGCAGCTACCGGATGTCCATCGTGCGCACCAGGGCGTTCAACCACACCGGGCCGCGGCGGGGCGAGGTGTTCGCGGAATCCAGCTTCGCCCACCAGATCGCCGACATCGAGGCGGGTAAGCGAGAGCCGGTGCTGCGGGTGGGGAACCTGGAGGCGAAGCGCGATTATACGGATGTGCGGGATGTGGTGAAGGCCTATCTCCTGGCATTGGAGAAGGGCGAGCCCGGCGAGGTCTACAACATCTGCTCCGGGGTCTCCCATCCGGTGCAGCACATCCTCGACTTGCTGCTCTCCTTCAGCAAGGCTGAGATCAAGGTAGTCCGCGACCCGGCGCGGCTCCGCCCCTCGGATGTCACGGTGCTGTGGGGCGATTCCTCGAAGTTCCGCCAGCAGACCGGGTGGGCGCCAGAGATCCCGTTGGAGCAGACGATGCGGGATCTGCTGGACTACTGGCGGGGGCGAGTGTGAGCAACAGGCAGGCGAACGGCGGGGCAGGAGCAAGCTCCTGCCGAACGGTCTTGCGGTAGACTCTATAGCACCGCCGCGCGATAGGTGGCCAGCGTCCCCTGGGCGCACCCGTCCCAGGAGAACTGGCGGGCCCTCACCAGCGCTTGCGCGGAGAGATCGCTCCTCAACTCCTGTGAGCTGATCACCCGCTCCATAGCAGCGGCGAAGCCCTGCACATCGGTGGGCTCGACCAGCAAGCCCGCCTCCCCCACCACCTCCGGCAGTGAGGCCGCGTTGCTGCAGACCACCGGCGTGCCACAGGCCATCGCCTCCAGAGGAGGTAGGCCGAAGCCTTCGTACAGCGACGGGAAGACGAAGGCGGTGGCGCCGCGGTAGATGGCGGGCAGGTCTTCATCTGGCACGTAGCCCGCGAAGACGACTCTGTCCGTCAGGCGAAGCTGCTGGGCGAGGGAGGCGATGTCGCGGTAGTGGGTGCTGTCCCCGACCCACCCCTGCATGCCGACGATCACCAGCGGATGTTCCTCTTGCAGGGACGCCGGCAGGCGGGCGTAGGCGCGGAGCAGAGTGGGAAGGTTCTTTCTCGGCTCCACCGTGCCTACGGTCAAGAGATAGCGGCGCGGTAGGCCGCGGGCGGAGAGCACTCGCTCTATGGTCTCCGGCGGGACCGGGAGGAAGCGTTCGTCGGCGGCCAGGTGGGTGACATCAATGCGGGCGGGATCAACCTGCAGGCGATCCACGATCTCCTGCTTGACGTAATGGGAAATGGTGAGGAGGCGGCGGGCGCGTTTCACCGCGGGGAGGAATCCCCGCGCGAACCAGGCTACACGCTGGGGGGGATGGGATTCGGGGTAGGTCAGCACCGAGAGATCGCACACGGTGATCACCAATGGCCCCGGGAAAGGGAGGGGAACGTAATTGGGCTCGTGGTAGAGGTCGAAGCCGCGCCTGAGCCGGCCCATCAGGAAGGCGACGCGGTGGATGGCCTCTCGCAGGCGCCAGGGGTCCTTCATCACCCGGGTGGCGACCGCCTTGGCGGCCATCACCGCGGGGTCGGGCTGGCTGCGCAGCTCGCGTCCGAAGGAATAGCCGTAGAAGAAGGTGTACTCGTTCCCGGGGTCTAGCCGCAGCAGGCTGCTGGCCAGGTGGTAGATGTAGCGGCCGATGCCAGAGCGGCGGGCCAGCAGGGGGGTGGCGTTGATCACGATCCTCACGCCTGGCTGCTCCTCATTCCGCAAACATTTCCTGGTAGACCGCGTCCACCCGGGCGGCATAGGCCTCGCGCGTGAACTCGCGGAGCACACGGGCGCGCCCGGCCTCTCCCAGCCGGCGGCACAGCTCCAGGTCTCCCAGCAGCTCAGTCATCGCGGCCGCCAACGCCTCGGAATCGCGGGGGGGCACGATCAGGCCGGTTTCGCGGTGGCGGTTGATGTAGACCACGCCGGTCGGCAGGTCAGTGGCAATGACGGGCTTGCCGCAGGCCATGGCCTCGAGCTGCACCAGCCCGAAGGCCTCCGTGATCTCCACCGACGGGAGCACGAAAACGTTGCAGGCGTGGTAGTGCGCGGCCAGCTCCTCGGTGCTCAGGTGCTGCTCGAAATGCACGCGCTCCCCCAGGCCGAGGCGATCGGCCTGGGCGCGCAGGCCGGGCAGGAGGGGCCCATCGCCGACGATGATCAGATCGGCATCCACCTTGGCCATGGCCGCGATCAGGTACTCGAACCCTTTGTAGTAGACGCAGCGCCCCACGCCCAGCACCAGGGGCCTGCCGGAGGAGGGCCGGGCGGCCGCGATCCGGTCCGGGTCGGGGTGGAGCAGAGGCGCGAGGTCAATGCCAAAGGGTACGACCCGGCACTTGGCACGCACCGGGCCCAGAAAGCGCGAGGTCTCGAGATACTGGGGGGAAGAGACCAGCACGCGGTCCGCCCGGGCGAGCAGGCGGCGAAGGATGGGGCCGTAGATGCGGATGGCAGCGGCCGGGCGGACGACATCGCTGTGCCAGGTGATGCAGAGCTTGCACCTGGGGCGGGCGAGATAGGCGGCGAACTCGCCTGGGGGATAGGGGTGATGAAGATGCAGCACATCGGGGCGGAGAGCGCGCAGGAGCATGGGCATGGTGTGGCAGACTGGCAGCTTGATGGCGCTGAATAGGCGAGCGCTTCTCACCACTGCCAGATGGGGGTTGATCTGCTGCTTCTGGGTGGTGCGGCCGGCATTGGCGCAGAGGATGGTGACGTCCATGGTGCGAGACTGGTCTTCGGCCAGGAGCATGAGTGCTCGCTCGATGCCGCCCCACTGGGTAACAGGCGGAACGGGAAGGTCGTAGGCCTTGTTGATGTGCACTACCCGCAGCACTGGACCGTCAGCTCTCGGGCCGGCGCCTGGACCCGCGGCGAGACCAGGGCGAGCCAGCCTACGGCTGCGAGACCCACACTCTCAATCCCTGGAAATCGAGGTGGCAGTTGAGCGCCTGGTAGCCAGCTTCCTTAACCGCGGTCTCGACGTCCCGGCGCGCGCCCGCCTTGCACAGCAAGGTAGCGCTGCCGCCGCCGCCAGCTCCGTTGATCTTGAAGCCGATGGCGCCGGCGGCGCGGGCCACCTCCTCGATCCGGGCCAGATCGGCGGAGACGATGTCCGCATGCAGCCCGGCCTGCGCTGCGTTATTCTCATTCATCACTTCGGCGAAAGTGTCGAAATCGCCGCGCCAGAGCGCATCGGCGGCTTTCTGGGGAGTCTGCCGCAGTGTCTCCATGGCGGTCAGGGCCTCCGGCCGGCCGGCCTCCAGGTCTCCGACCACCTTGCGATGGACATCGCTGGACAGGTGTCGGGCGCCGCTGTACACCACCAGCAGCCGGCTCTCCAGCTCCCAGATGATGGTGGGCGCCAGCCGAACCGGAGTGCTGCTGACGAAAGGGTAATCGTAGATGTCGTGGTAGCCGATTCCGCCCACCGCGGCCGCGATCTGATCCTGCACGCCGCTCTCGATCTTCAGCTCCTTGGTCTCCAGCTCATGGGCCAGGCGAGCCACCTCGTGCGGCCGCTGGTAGCGGCCGGCGAGCAGACCCAAGGCCCCCAGCATGGCCACCGATACCGCGGCCGAAGATCCGGTGCCGCAGCCAGGCGGAACATCGCTGTGCACCTGCATCTCGATCTGGTCCAGGCCCATCACCTTCACCGCCGCTTTCAGCAGATCGTGCTCGCCGTCATAGATGATGCTGTCGAGGTCGGTCATCTCGATCACTTCGCCGTAATCGCTAGCGGTGATGCTCACCCCCGGCCGCCCGCGAGTGCGAACCACGACGCGGGCATAGAGATCCACCGCGAAGTTCATCACTGCGCCATGCTTGGCAAACCAGGTATCAGTCCAACCGCCGAAATCCAGGATTCGGTTAGGCGCCCAGGCTTTCACGATCATGAGTTCACCCTCGGCTCTGTGGTAAGGGCAGGCCGGCCCACCGCCGCGCGCAGGCCGACCACCGTTCGCACGCCAGTAAGTGGTTCTGTGGACCGGGCGACGATACCTGCACCTGGGGCCGAGGCGCGGCAACGGGCAGGAGGGGATGAGATGAGGCTGGAATAGACTCAGAGTGTCCAGCAAGACCGTCTGGGGCGCGGTGATGATGGAGAGCACTCAGGATGGGCGGAGGGGATGGCCATGAGGGTGCTAGCGTTCGGGGCCCATCCCGATGATAGCGTGCTGCTGTGCGGGGGAACCCTGGCCAAGTATGCGCGGGCGGGTGATCAGGTATTCATGGCGGTGCTGTGCAATGGCGACTGCCTGCGTGGGGAGCTGCCGGGCGAGGAAGCCTCCCGCGTGCTGCGCCAGGAGCTGGACGAATCCGCGCGCGTGATCGGGGCTACCACCTACCTGATGGGCAGTCCCGACCTGGAGCTGGAAGACAACCCGGCGACCCGCTCTTGGGTGATCCAACTCCTCCGCGAGGTGGATCCCTCCGTGGTTCTCACGCACGATCCGGGCGACTACACGGCTGACCATCGCGTCACCACCGCGGTGGTAGATAGGTGCGTAATGGCTGCGGGCGAACCCAAGATCAAGACTGGCGCGCCGCCGCGCACCACCCCGGTGCTGGTTCTCTACATGGAGACGATGAGCGGACTCGGGTTCGCGCCGGAGGAGTTCGTTGACATCACCGAGGTCTTCTCCACCAAGCGCGAGATGATGCAATGCCACAAGAGCTTCGTACTCCCCTTTCAGGGACACCCGGTGCTGGATATCATGGAGTGGATAGAAACGAGCGCTCGCTTTCGGGGGATCCAGGCCGGCGTAAGATATGCGGAGGCGTTCCGCCGGGCGCCGCAGTGGGCGCGCATGGAGACGCAGCGCTGGCTGCCATAGCATAGTGAGTTCCGACCGGTGAGGAGGAGAGTGTGTCCGAGCAGTTGAGCCAACCACAGGTCTGCGAGACCTGTGGCGCCACCACTACCGGGATGGGGCATCTGTGTCGTGCCTTCAGCCCGGTGAAGCCGTATGTTTGCGAGTACTGCGGCGCGGAGACGGACGATCCGCGCCATATGTGCTATCCTCAGGTCGAGCATCTGAAGTATCAGTGCGTGCACTGCGGCCGCCTGGCGGCCAGGAGCGGCGCGCTCTGTCATCCCAAGCGGATCAGCGGCACATGAGCAAACACAACCCGCTGCCGACCCGCCGGCTGGGCAAGACCAACCTGATGGTCACCGCGATCGGCTTCGGTGGGATACCGATCCAGATTGTGAGTGAAGAGGTGGCGGTGGCCACCGTGCGCCGCGCCTATGACCTCGGGGTCAACTTCTTCGACACCGCCCGCGGCTACAGCAACTCCGAGGAACGGATCGGGAAGGCGCTGGCGGGCCGCCAGTACCTGGTGGCCTCCAAGTCCAGCGCCGGCGATGCCGACACCGCCTACCAGCATATCTGCACCTCGTTGGCCAATCTTCAGCGGGACCGGATAGAACTCTACCAGCTGCATGGCGTCAACGATGATCACGAGCTGTCCAAGCGGGCCGCGCCCGGGGGCGCGCTGGAGGGCCTGCGCAAGGCCAAGGCGGAGGGCAAGATCGCTCATATCGGAATCACCGGGCACCGCCCGGAGACTCTGATGAAGGCGGTGGATAGCTACCAGGATTTCGCCACGGTGCAAGTGCCGTTCAACCTGGTGGAGAGCGAGATCCTGGATACGCTGATCCCGCTCTGCCAGGCGCGGGACGTGGGCGTGATCGCGATGAAGCCGGTGGGCGGAGGCAACTTCAGCAAGGCGGCGCTGGCGGTCAAGTGGTGCGTGAACCAGCCCATCGCCGTGGCCATCCCGGGGATGGCCACTCCGGCCGAGGCGGAGGAGGATGTTGGGGCGATCTCAGGTGGGCTGGAGCTGACGCCGGCCGAGCGGGCCGAGTGCGAGCAGATGAAGGCCGAGCTGGACCAGCGCACCTGTCGGCGCTGCCGCTACTGCGAGCCCTGCCCCAACCAGGTCGAGATCGGCATGCTGCTGCATGGCCGGAGCGTGGTGCGGCGCATGGGAGCGGCGCGGTATAAGGAATGGGGGGCGGCGAGGTTCATCGCCAGCGCGGCGCGGTGCGAGGAATGCGGGGTCTGCATCACCAAGTGCCCCTATCATCTGCCCGTCCCCGAGCTGATCCGGGAGGTCGTGGCCTACTACCGGACGATTCCGGAGCTGAGCGAGGAGTAAGACGCCGGCGCGGTTGCCTCGCTGTTCGCGGCTCCGCTTGAGGTGACGGTGACGTGAGTTCCCGGTTGCCGTCGCTCTCCGGGGCCCAGATCCTGGCAGCGTTGCGGAGAGCGGGATTCGCGGACGCGCCTCGTCGAGGAGAAGATGAGACGGACGGCGGGCATGCCCTTCGGGTACGCTCAGGGTAAACTCCGACATGCCCGCCCTACAGCTAGAGACAACTAGGGCGACAACCTCAGCACCAGCTCCGCCACTCGTCGGCCCAGCTTCTGGCATTCCTTGCGGGACCGCTCGTCGGGCGCGCCGACGGCGATGGGGCCGTAGTGATCTCCGCCGGAATCGCCCTGCACGATCATGCCGTGCACCAACTGGGCCTTGATGATGTCCAGCACCGTGGTCTCGTTGCCGCCCCCGGGCCCGCCGGAGGAGGCAAAGGCCCCGCCCACCTTGCCCACCAGCTTGCCGTGGTGCTTCACGCTCTGGTCAATGAGGCTCTTCAGCTCGGCCGCCATGGTGCCGTAGTACACCGGGGAGCCCATGATGATGGCATCCGGTTTCAGCAAGTCATCCGGGGACAGCTCCTCCACCGGCTTCACCTCCACCTCCGCCCCCTTGACCTGCTTGGCGCCAGCCGCCACCGCCTGCGCCATCTGCTCGGTGTTGCCGGAGCGGCTGTAGTAAGTGATCAGGACCTTTGGCATGTTGGGCCTCCTTCCCTGTCAATCTGCGCGCTGGCTTCAGTTAGGCGCGCGGCACGCAGGTCCTTTCGCTGCCAGGGCCCTGCGTGTGCGCACAGGGATTGCCGCTGTCCCCGCCGAATCACGCGCGATCTCACGCGGAGGGATTTCAGCGGTGGGTGACCTTTGCTTGCGAGACCAGCAGAAAGCTCTCTTCATCGGTGACAGCATCACCGACTGCGGCCGGCGGGATGAGAACGCGCCCTTTGGCGATGGCTACTTCAGCATGCTGCGCGGCCTGATCATGGGCCGCTGGCCCGAGCGAGACATCGCCTGGGTCAACAAGGGGATCGGTGGCCACACCATCCTTGACCTGCAGGATCGCTGGGAGGAAGACGTGATCCGGGAGGCCCCCGACTGGCTGGGCGTGAAGATCGGGATCAACGACCTGCACCAGTTCCTGCAAGGCGCCGAGCGCAGCGTGTCTCCGGCGCGGTTCCGGCAGGCCTACGACGAGATCCTCACGGGCGCCTCCAGCAAGATCAGGCCAGACCTGATCTTGATCACGCCGTTCTACATCAGCCCGGACCGGTCCCAGCAGTCGGACCAGGGCAAGGTGCTGAGGCTGCTCCCCGAATACCTGATGGTGGTGGAGGAGATGGCGGCCAAGTTCGGCGCGCGGTTGGTGCGGCTTCAGCCGATGTTCGAGCGCCAGCTCCGCTATCGCCCGCCCGACACCTTCTGCCCGGAGCCGGTGCACCCGAACCACACCGGCCACCTGCTCATCGCCCAGGAGGTGCTGCGGGTGCTGTGCGAGGAGTGATGGCGGAGGTTCGGAGACGACGGCCAGCCAGCCGGAGTAGGCCGGCCGTTAGCTGAGCACCCCTTTGTGCTCTTCGAACAGGGGGCTGGCGTCGAGGTAGATGCGGATCAGGTTCATGATCTGGGCGTAGGTGGGGAAGAACCGCGAGAGCTTCTCGAAGATCTCGGCTTCGGCGAGTTCGGTCTCCCGCCCAATCTCGGCGGCGCGATGGTAGGCCCGGCGGCCGGCCTCCTGGTAGTACTCGCCCGGGTCGCGGAAGGGCACCAGCAGGTCTCCGAGCTGCACCATCACCGAGTCCTTGCGCCGCCAGTCTCGCCGGACCCGCTCCAGGCTCTCCGGGAAGAGGCCTACGATGAAGAGGGTGTAGTCACCGATGTGCCGCTGCACGGAGAGCGCCCGCAGCTCCGGCGACACCCCGGTGCCCTGGCCAGAGATCAGCATCTCGGCGACGTCGGCCAGGGCCCGGCCTCGCGCGTCTCTGATCCGATAAAGCTGGTCCACATGCAGGAAGCGAGTGAGCACCTGCTCTGAGAGGTACCAGCGGAGCCGCGCGTCGCGGGCCTCCGGGGCCGGGAACTCGCCATGGTGAAAGGCCCAACCGGCCGCTTCCCGGAAGAGCACTCGCAACGGATGCTGCTCAGGTATCTCTCGACCCACGAGACTCAGCCCTCTTTCGCGCCGAGCAGGACGGGTGGCCCCCGCCCTGCTCAACTCTCCAACTAGGAGACACGCCGCAGACTCTGGCTGCGTCTCCGGCCTGTCCCCCGATCCATCCTCCTCCCGTCAGGCTGCGGCCATCAGCTTGCGGATGCTCTTGCCGATCTTGCGTTTCGCCCGCTGGAGGGCGTTGTCAATGGACTTCACCCGCCGGCGCAGTTCCTGCGCGATTTCCTGATAGGACTTGCCCTCCAGGTGGCCGCGCAGCACGGCCGACTCCAGGTCGCTGAGGTCGCGCTTGATGCGATGGCGCAGATCGTCCGAGAACTGCTGGGTGATCACCAGGTGCTCGGGATCCTGCTTGTCGGACTCGGCGAGGGTGTCGAGCAGAGTGCGGTCGGAATCAGATTCGAAGAGGCTGGCGTGCAGAGAAACGTAGGAGTTGAGCGGGATGTGCTTCTGCCGGGTGGCGGCCTTGATGGCGGTGAAGATCTGGCGGCTGATGCAGAGCTCGGCGAAGGCGCGAAACGGGAGCAGCTTATCGTTGCGGAAATCCCGGATGGCTTTGAACAGGCCGATCATGCCTTCCTGCACAATGTCTTCGTGATCGGCTCCGATAAGGAAGTAAGAACGGGCTTTGCCCTCGACGATGCTTCGGTACTTGGTCAGCAGATGCTCGGTGGCCCTGAGGCTGCCGCCTTTGGCGTATCTCACCACCTCTTCGTCCAGCATGCCATGAAAGCTCATGGACATGTCCCGCGTGCCAGTATCAGGCATAGCGCCGCCTCCGTTGATAGTCGAACCACTGATGGACTAGAGACCGGAAGAGGATACTTCGCGTCATTGGCAACCGATAGGCGCGGCCTCCTGTTGAGGTAGTTTCCGGCAAACTACGCTATTCAGCATATGACCGGGCCGGCGTCTTCACTGGCCCGGACACAGGCTATTATAGGGGAAGCCCGTAGGCTCGTCAATAGCCCGCGCCGGGGGCCATCTGTGAAGAAAGTGTGCAAATCTCAACACTTTTTTCGCATTCTCTGCGACGGGCTGCGTATCGGGGCAGGAGGCAAGCTCCTGCCCAACCGAGACGGCCGGCGGGGTCAGGTGCGGCGCCAGGTGGTGCCCTCCGGCCGGTCCTCCAAAGCAACGCCCAGCTCCGACAGGCGGGCCCTCACCTCGTCCGCGAGCCCGTATTGCCCCAGCAGCCTGGCCTGATGGCGGAACTGGATCAACAGCTCGACCAGCCGCTCGGCCAGGCCCCGCTCCACTGGGCGCGGCTCCAGGCTGAGCCCCAGCGTGCCGCTGAGCGTGGCCAGCGTCTCCCGGGCGTGGCGCAGGGCCTCCCGGCTCTGCTCGGAGATAGCGAAGCTGGCCCCCGCCCTCGCCCCCACCTGGTTCACCACCCCTACCAGGCCGTGGAGTGAGGCGAGGGCGCGGGAGGTGGAGAAATCATCGTCCATCGCCTCCTCGAAGTCGCCCTGGGTGCGGTCGCTGGCTTCTGCTATCTCCGGCAGGTCAGCGCCAGTGGGCCTGGTAGCAGCCGCGAGCAGCCGATCCAGCGTCTGCTGGCCGATGCGCAGGCGCTCCAGGGCGTGCTCGGCCTGCTCCAGTTCGATGTCCCGGAAGAGAATATCGCTGCGGTAGTGGGCGGCGATGCAGTAGTACCGCAGGCCCGGCCCGCCGACCCGGGCCAGGGCCTCTCTCAGGGGCACCACGTTGCCCAGGGACTTGCTCATCTTGTCCCCTTCCGCGGGCCCCCCGCGGGGCATCTGCAGCAGCCCATTGTGCATCCAGATGCGGGCGAAAGGCGTTCCGCAGGCCTCCGACTGGGCGATCTCGTTCTCGTGGTGGGGGAAGATCAGGTCCGATCCGCCCCCATGGATGTCGAAGCTCTCCCCCAGGTACTTGCCGCTCATGGCCGAGCACTCGATATGCCAGCCAGGTCGGCCTGCCCCCCAGGGGCTCTCCCAACTGGGCTCCCCTGGCTTCGCCGCCTTCCACAGGAAGAAATCCCTGGCGTCGCGCTTGCGCACGTCCTCCTCCACGCGAGCCCCCGTGATCTGGGAATCCAGGTCCCGCCGGGAGAGCCGACCGTACAGGCTGAAGCTGGGGACGTGGAAGGCGACATCGCCGTTGATCTGATAGGCGTGGCCGGAATCCACGAGGTGCTGCACCAGGGCAATGATCTCGGGGATGTGCTCGCTCGCCCTGGGCATGTAGGTGGGAAGCAGCACGTCGAGCTGATGCAGCTCGGCCAGGTAGCTCGCGGTATAGCGGCTGGCCACCTGGTCCCAGGTGGCGCGCTCCCGCTGGGCGGCGGCGAAGATCTTGTCCTCGACATCGGTGATGTTGTAGACATAGGTGACCCGGTAGCCGCGATGCATGAGCCAGCGGCGGACCACGTCGAAAGCGACCGCCGAGCGCCCGTGGCCGATGTGGGCGGGAGCGTAGGGCGTGACCCCGCAGACATACATGGCGACCTCGCCCGGCTGGCGCGGGATGAAGTCTTCCTTCTGGTGGGTCAGTGTGTTGTAGATTTGGAGGGGCATGGCGTGGCTCCTGAACCACAGAACCGCCGGCGGCATGGCCGTCCTACATCGGCCGGCGGGCCTGCCGGCGGGTCTACAGTTGCGAACGATCTGAGGCCGGACTGGTTACCGCCTCTGGGGCCCGGCTCTCCAGGAGTTCGGCGAGCCGGCGCTCCAACTGCTCGAAGCGGGCGTTCAACTCCCGCATGCACTGCTCGCAGGGGTCGGCGGGCGTGCCGCCGGAGATGGCCTGAGCGGGCCGCGGCCGGCCCCGCTCGCGCACCACTTTGGCGGGTACGCCCACGGCGGTGCAGTCGGGAGGCACGGGCCGCAGCACCACCGCCCCCGCCCCGATCAGGGAGTTATCCCCAATGGTGATGGAGCCCAGCACGATGGCGCCGACTCCCACCACTACGTTGTTGCCAAGGGTGGGATGGCGCTTGCCCTCTTCCTTTCCGGTGCCCCCCAGGGTGACGCCCTGGTAGAGAGTGCAATTGTCCCCGATCTCGGTGGTCTCGCCGATCACGCTGCCCATGCCGTGGTCTATGAACAGGCCGTGGCCGATGCTGGCGCCGGGATGGATCTCGATGCCAGTGAGGAAGCGATTGACTTCGGAGAGCAAGCGCGCGGTAAGCCGCAGGCGATGCTGCCAGAGCCAGTGGGCGAGGCGATGCAGCAGCAGAGCGTGCAGTCCCGGGTAGAGGAAGAGCACCTCGATCTTGCTGCGGGCCGCGGGGTCCCGCGCCAGCGCCGCCCGTATGTCTTCTCGCACTCGTTGAAACACTGGGCCTCCTGGAGACTGCTCGCAGAGGACGGGTATCGCTGCCCGACAGTGTCAGTATATCGGCGGGCCCGCGAGGGTGTCAAGGCAGCGGCCCCTTGGGCTGGGAAGGACCTAGCCGAAAGCCGCCGAAGTTGCTATGTTCCGGGCAACGGTGAACCATGGCGCCTAGGTACAAGGCCCCCCGCGGTACACAGGACGTCCTTCCACAGGTGTCGTGGCGCTGGCAGCGCGTCGAGGCGGCGTTCCGCGAGATCTGCCGGCGCTACGGCTACCAGGAGATTCGCACCCCCATGTTCGAGGAGACGGAGCTGTTCGAGCGGGGCACCGGCGAGACCACAGAGATCGTCAGCAAGCAGATGTACACATTTGAGGACCGAGGAGGACGCAGCCTGACGCTGCGCCCGGAGGGCACTCCCTCCGTGGTCCGGGCCTACCTTGAACACAACCTGGGCGCGGCCGGCGGAACTCAGAAGTTCTGCTATATCGCAGCCATCTTCCGCTATGAGCGCCCGCAGGCGGGCCGCTTTCGCCAGCACCAGCAGCTTGGCGTGGAGGCGATCGGCGCGCCCGGGCCGGACATTGACGCGGAGGTGATCGCGCTCTATCACGCCTTTCTGAAGGAGATCGGCCTGGAGGGCGGAGTCACGCATATCAGCAGCATCGGGTGCCCGGCCTGCCGGCCCGGCTTCCAGCAGGCCCTGCGCGAGTTTTTCGCTCCGATGGTGCCGCGCATGTGCGATTTCTGCCAGGCGCGGTATCAGAGCAACCCGCTGCGGATGCTCGACTGCAAGGTGCCGGAGGACATGGCGCTGCGCGAGGGCGCGCCCAGCGCGCTCGACCACCTGTGCGGGGAGTGCCGAGAGCACTTCGGCGGAGTGCGTGCGGCGCTGGCCGCGCTCGCCATCCCCTACCAGGTGGATCCGACTATCGTGCGAGGCCTGGACTATTACACCCGCACCGCCTTCGAGGTGGTGCACCCGGCGCTGGGGGCGAAGGATGTGATCATGGGGGGCGGCCGCTACGACGGGCTGGCGGAGATGCTGGGCGGGCCGCCCACGCCGGGGATCGGGTTCGGGTCAGGGATGGAGCGGCTGCTGATGGTGCTGGGAGAGGGTGGCGCGGCTTCCCAACCTGCGCTGGACATCTACGTCGCCGCGGCCGGGCCGGAGGCGCGCCAGCCGGCGCTGACACTGGCAACCGAGCTGCGCCGGGCCGGCCTGGCGGCGGACCTGGACTTCACCGGCCGCAGCCTGCGGGCGCAGATGCGGGAGGCGGCGCGGGCGGGGGCGCGGTTTGCCGCGCTGCTGGGAGAAGAAGAACTGGCGGCCGGCGGTGTGACCTTGCGAGACATGGAGAGCGGCGAGCAGGAGACAGTGCCCCGGGCGCAGGCAGCACAGCGCCTGGCGGATCGCCGTTCCCAGCGCAAGGACGCGCCATGATCCGCACTCACGCCTGCGGCGAGCTGCGCAAGGAGCATCTGGGTCAGACCGTGACTCTGGCGGGGTGGGTAGCCTCGACCCGCGACCACGGGGGGTTGATCTTCGTGGACGTGCGGGACCGGGAGGGAGTGGCACAGGTGGTGTTCGATCCCGGGGCCGCGCCTGAGGCCCACACCACTGCGCGCAGGCTGCGCTCGGAATACGTGATCAAGGTGACTGGGGCGGTGGCGGCGCGGCCGGAGGGAGCGGTCAACCCCGATCTGCCGACAGGCGAGATCGAGGTGCGGGCGAGGGAGTTGGACATCCTGAACCCGGCCAAGACGCCACCCTTCGTGATAGACGGGCCCACGCATGTGGATGAGGCGGTGCGGCTGCGCTACCGTTACCTCGACCTGCGCTCGCAGCGGATGCTGCGCAACCTGCGGGTGCGGCATGAGATGGCGCGGGCGACGCGGGAGTTTCTGGATGCGCGGGGTTTCATCGAGGTGGAGACGCCGCTGCTCATCCGCTCTACCCCGGAGGGGGCGCGGGATTACATCGTTCCCGCGCGCACCAGGCCCGGACATTTCTTCGCGCTGCCGCAATCGCCCCAACTGCTCAAACAGCTGCTGATGGTGAGCGGGATCGAGCGCTATTACCAGATGGCCCGCTGCCTGCGAGATGAGGACCTGCGCGCCGACCGCCAGCCGGAGTTCACGCAGATTGACGTCGAGATGTCGTTCGTGGATCAGGACGATGTGCTGGGGCTGAGCGAGGAGCTGACCCGTCATGTCTTCCGCGCGGCGGGAATCGAGATCCCGGGACCCTTCCGCCGCATGAGCTACCGGGAGGCGATGGAGAGCTACGGGTCGGACAGACCGGACATCCGCTTCGGGCTGGAGATGATTGGCCTGGAGGAGGCCTTCCGGGAGACCAAGTTCCGGGCGTTCGCAGAGGTGCTGGCGACGGGGGGCATGATCCGGGGCCTGCGGGTGCCGGAGGGCAGCTCCCTCTCCCGCCGTGAGCTGGACGAGATGGAGGCCACCGCGCGCCAGGCCGGAGCGAAAGGCCTGGCCTGGTTCCAGGTGAGCGGGGAGGAGCTGAAGGGCCCCATCTCCAAGTTCGTGTCGGTGGAGGAGCAGCGCAGGCTGCGAGAGCTGAGCGGCGCCCAGCCGGGCGATCTGCTGCTGGTGGTGGCGGACAAGTTCCCCACCGCCTGCCTGGCGCTGGGGCGGGTCCGGCTGCAGTTGGGCCGGCAGCTGAACCTGGTGGACAGCTCGGTCTGGCGGGGGCTGCGGGTGGTGGACTTCCCGCTGTACGAATACGACGAGGTGGAGCAGGTGCTCAAGCCCATGCACCACCCCTTCAGCTCGCCCCGAAAAGAGGACATTTCGCAGCTCGAGCGGGACCCGCTACGGGTCCACGGGCAGGTCTACGATCTGGTGCTCAACGGAGTGGAGATCGCCTCCGGCAGCATCCGCATCCACCAGCGAGAGCTGCAGGAGAAGGTGATGGAGGTGATTCAGCTCTCGCCCGAGGAAGCGGGGAAGCGTTTCGGCTTCCTGCTGGAGGCCTTCCAGTATGGGGCGCCGCCGCACGGCGGGATCGCCTTCGGTTTCGATCGCATGGCGGCGATGGCGTGCGGGGAGGAGAGCATCCGCGACGTGATCGCCTTCCCCAAGAACGCAGCCGGCGTGGACACGATGATGGGGGCGCCCTCGGAGGTGGCCCCGGAGCAGCTGGAGGAGCTGGGCATCGCGCTGAAGCCTCCGCCAGCAGATGACGAGCCGGGTGGTTAGCAACGATGGTATCCCGGAGAGATGACAAAGCCTCCTCTCGCCGCAAGAAGGCGGCGCCGCCGGCCGGTGCCGCATCTGCGGAGCCGGAACGGTTGGCGGCGCGGATCAGGGTGAAGATGCGCCGACCGGAGCTGCTGCGGCAGGCGCTCACTCACAAGTCAGCCCAGCAGGAAGTGGGCCTGCCCTCGAACGAGCGGCTGGAGTTCCTGGGAGACGCGGTGCTGGGGGCGACCATAGCCGCGCACCTCTATCTCTCTCATCCCGAGCTGGCCGAGGGGGAGCTGACCAAGCTGAAAGCGGTGGCGGTCTCCGAGAACGTGTTGGCGCAGGTAGCGCGGGAGCTGGACCTGGGTCGCTATCTGACCATGGCGCGGGGAGAGGAGCAGAGCGGGGGGCGGAGCCGCGCCTCCATTCTCGCAGACGCGCTGGAGGCGGTGTTCGGCGCCATCTACCTGGATCGGGGGATGGCGGTGGCGCGGCGGGTGATATTGAAGCTGCTGGAGGAGAGGCTGCAGGCCATCGAGCGCGCGGAGCACGAGCTGGACTACAAGACGCTGCTGCAGGAGAGGATCCAGGGGGTGCACCGGATGCCGCCTACCTATCGGGTGGTAAGCCAGTCGGGGCCGGATCATGATCGCACCTTCGTGGCGGAGGTGCGGGCAGAGGGCGAGGTGCTGGGGCGGGGGGTGGGTAAGAGCAAGAAACAGGCGGAACAGGCGGCAGCGCGGGAGGCGCTGGCGGAGGAGTGACCGAATGCGAAGTAATGAGATCCCCGGCGCGATTGCGCTCTGATATGGGACAAAAGGAGGCTGAGACGATGTCGCAACAAGCTGCACGAGTCATTGCCTCAACCCTGAGGCGCGACTTGCTGCGCGGGCTGGCACCCGCGAAGCTAGCCTGGATGGTGCTCGCTGCCTGCGGGCTGGCCCTCTTCCTGGCGTCGTGCGGGGCGGCGGCTGCGGCCGGGCCCCAGGCGGTGCCTCCGGAGATCGCCAAGGTGGCCGAAGACTATGCCAACGCCCTGGCGGTGGCCAATGCGACGGAGGCCTGGAACCTGCTCTCCGCCCAATCCCAGGCCGCGACCTCGGCGCCGGAATGGCAGCAGGCGTTCTCGGTGCGCCCCGGTGGGCGCAAGCCGCCGGCTAACTCCGTGCTCCGCACCATCGCTGTCTCCGAGAACCCGCCCGAGGTGGGTGGAGTCATTGTGCGCGGGCAGGAGGCATTTGTGGCGGTAGCGGGCACAGTGCCGGTGATGCAGCAATTGGTGTTGGTGCGGGAGTCGGCGGGGTGGCGGGTTGACCTCGCCGCATCCGACCAGATCAACAGCCGCGAGGCCGCGACGACGTTCCTGGCCGCGGTCCGCGAGGAGGTGAAGGCCGGCCAGCGCAGCCAGGGTGTCCAGAACGTGAGCGTTCCGCTGCTGACCACCCTGATGGGCGGCCAGGCCAACGACTACAAGGCCACCGAGGCCGAAGTCAAGGCAGACCGCGCTCAGGTCACGCTGGTGGCCCAGGTCCCGGTGAGCTTGGTGGTGCGAGCCGCGCGCTCGGGTCCCGGTTGGGCGGTGAACTTGGGCCAGCCCTTGCTTCCCATCGACATCACCTCCGCAGACCCCCTGAAGGAGGCGGCGGCGCTGGCTGACAGGATGACCTGCGAACAACAGCTCGCTCAACTAGCGAAGGCGATCCGGATGTACGCCAGCCTCTCGGGTGGTATGCTGCCGAACCCGGCGCACTGGCTGGATGAAGTGCGCGCGTACCTGCCAGCGGGCGCCAGCCTCCACTGTCCTGCTGACCCCACCTCAGGGGTGAGCTACGCCATGAACAAGAACCTGGCGGGCAAGAGCCTCAACGGAATCGCGGCCCCCGGGATGACGGTAATGCTCTATGAATCCACCCTCCACGGTAATAACCCCACCGACCGCGGTGAGACCTGGCCCAGGCCCTCCTGGCATGCTGAGGGCAACCTGGTAGCCTACGTGGACGCCTCGGTGCGGCCAGTCAAGGTCAAGCCGTCGTTTGACGTAAGAGAGGGCGCGCCAGGTGCGGGGCCGCCCTCGGGCCGGGTCGTGCCACCACGCGGCAGGCCGGGGATGCAGCCAGGCGGAGGGCCGGGGCGCAGCCAGGCCCGGCTCGCGGGGGTCCCAGGGCGAGACCCGGGGCACGCCAGCAGGGACGGTAGGGTAGGCTTCGGCGCTTGCAGGAAGAACAGAGGGACCCGCCCTGGCGGGTCCCTCGTTTTCCGTCAGGCCGCGCGCGGCCTGCCCTGTGCTGGGGTGTCTTCAGAACTCCTGCCTGATGCCGATGGCGATGAAGCGAGGCGGGGTGCGAGAGAACGGAACGTACTGGACGGCACCATCACTGATCTGGCCCAGCACGGCACCGGTCCGGGGATGGAAGATCACGTAGCTGGTGACATCCTCCCGGTCGAAGAGGTTGAAGATCTGCACGTAGGCCTGGCGCCGGGGCCCGATCTGATAGGAGAGGTTCAGGCTGAGAGTCAGGTTCTTCCCGGTGTGGAGGGAATTGGGCGTGATGAACCCCTTGGCTGGATCGCTGGGGTCCAGGTAGTTGCGGGGCACCACCAACTCCTCCGGGCTGGTGGGGTCGTCGGGGTTGAAGTCGGGATTGGGCACGTGGGCGGGATCGCTCCCGCCGTCATCCAGGCCGCTCTGGCCATAGGGGAAGCCACTGCCCATCACCAACCACGGGTTCACCACCAGCTTGCCCGTCTGGTAGCGCAGGGCGAGCGCGAGGGTGCGCCGCTGGTTCCAGTCCACCGGGAACTCCTCCGCCAGACTGGCGGCATCGGTGCGGTTCAGGAAGCCGAAGCCATAGGGGTAGACATTGTCCTCGGGGCTGGTGGCCTTGGCATCCATCAGGGTATAGGAGAGCCAGCCGCGCAGCCGGTGAGACATGCGCCGGTCCAGCTTGAGTTCGAGGCCGCGGGTGGTTCCGGTGCCATTGGCGGCGAACCAGACCGGCGCGTCGGGGTCGAAGTCGGAGAGCCGGGCCGACGGGATGAGGTTGCCCTCGGCGTCCTCGACCACTCCCTGCCAGCGCTGCATCATCTGGCGGCTGTCGCGCCGGAACCAGGTAGTGGTGAGCAAGCTGCTCTCATCCAGCTTCCACTCGAAGCCCAGGTCTCGATCTCGGTCAACCTCGGGCTGCACCGGGAAGAAGGGGAAGAAGGCCATGTCCCAGGTGAGGCCCAGGTCAGCGAAATCCGGGATCTCGCTGTTGTGGGGCAGGAATTGGGAAGCGATGAGATTGGCGCGGGGGAACCCCACGTAGCGGCCGGTGGAGGTGCGCACCAGCAACCTGGGGGAAAGCAGATAGGTGGCGCCGGCGCGCCCGCTGGTCTCGTGCAGATCCAGGCTGCCCGCGCCTGGGTTCGGGCGATGGTAGATCATCTTGTCCGCGCGCACCCCCAGGTTGAGGGTGAGGCGGCGGCCCAGCTCCCAGGTGTCCCCGAGGTAGGCCTGGGTGTTCTGGGTGTCGTTGTCGGAGACGGAGTCCAGCAGGCCGAAGGGGCTGAACTGGGTGCCGAAGACGCTGTAGCGGGAGCGGTTGGTGCTGCCAATCTGCCACACGCCGGCACTCAGGCGATGCCGGCCCAGCTGCTGCTGGAAATCGAACTGGGCGGTGGTCATGCGCTCATTGCGGTGCTGCCAGAAGCCGTTGTCGGGATCGCCCAGCTCGAGCTGGAGGTAGTGCCTCAAGCGGGAGATGCGCAAGGTCCAGAAGGCGGCCGGGCTCAGCCGGTGCTTCAGGGTGAGGCCATCCAGGTCGTAGGCCTGCCGCGCGAAGTCTGATTCCTCGGGCGCCTCCACCCACTCGCCGCGCGCCGGGTCGAAAGTCAGCTCGCGCTGGAAGGGGAAGAGGAAGTGACCGTAGCCGTGGGCCGAGAGCACGGTCACCTGGTCCCGGTCGCCCAGGTCGTAGCTAACTTTGGCGATATGATCCGAGACCGTGGGCGCGGCCGAGGTGAAGAGGTTCTCATTGTACTTGGTGTGCCAGGTGTAAAGGCCGTAGTACCACTCGGTGCGAGGCGCGGTGTCGCCGGCCTCATAGATCAGGCCGCCGTAATCATAGGGGGTGCCCATGCCCACATCCAGCAGGCGGCCCCGCATCTGATCGCCTCGCTTCACCACCTGGTTGATGATGCCGCCCGTGAAGCCGCCGTACTCCGGCGGATAGCCACCGGTGAACAGCTCGAGGCGGTCTAGGCCGATGGAGTCAATGTTGGTGGCGAACACATTGGCGTTGGGCTCGGTGATGGGGAAGCCATCCATGAAGTAGCCGACCTGGTTGGCGCGGGCGCCGCGAATGTGAGGATAGAAGGTGTTATCGGGAACCACCCCGGGCTGAGCGAACACCAGCCCCGGGAACTGATACCGGTCGTTGGGCTGAGAGAGCGTCATCTGCTCCTCGGCCGCGGTGACCACGTACTCCGAGGCCGTGACATCTCTGCGCAGCGCTACCCGCGGCGCGGTCACCTTGGCCGTCGCTCCCGCGGCCTCCACCACGGTGGCCGTGAGCTTCACCTCCAGTGCCGTCTCCTGGCCCTGCACCACCACGACATCGGTGACCTGGGCCTCGACGTACCCCACCAGACTCACGACCACGGTGTAGCTGCCGGGTGGGAGGCCAGTGATGACGAAGCGGCCCTGGGCGTCGCTGACGGTGCTGACGCGGGCCTCGGAAAGGGAGACATTGGCCCCGGATAGGGGAGCCTGGGTGCGGGCATCAACCACCGTCCCCGAGACCACACCGGTTACCGCCCCCCAAGCGGAAACGCCGGCCACTGCCAACAAGACTGCGACTACTGGTAGTAAGACTGCGATCGTTCGCCTGCTGGGTGCCCTCATGGTGACTGCTCCTCTCTAGTGCCTGCCCTGCTCCAATTCCCAGCGATACCACGATTCCACGTTTTGGCAGAAGTTGTGGGCGGTTGTTCTTTCCTTTGTGCTATCTCAGCTCGAATTCCACGGTGGCGTGGGTGTAGACGCGCCGGGGCTTGCCGTCCTGGACGGCGGGCCGGTAGCGCCACCTGTGCACCCATTCGCGGGCGGCCTCATCCAGCCGGCGATCCCCGCTGGAGGCCGTCACCTGGACGTCGGCCACCGAGCCAGTCTCGGTGACAAGGACCTCGAGCCTGACCGTGCCCGCCACCCCCTCCGCAGCCGCGGACGGCGGGTAGTCCAGCGTGCCCTTGGCCACCACCTCGGGTTCGAGGCGGTCGGCCACCCGGGAGACGAAGCCAGGCTCGGGGGCGGGCTCACCAGGAGTGCTCTCCCCAGCTCCCGCGCCAGGGCCGACACCCGCGCCTTCGCCGCTACCCTGGCCCGAGCCGCTCCCTCCACCGCTGCCGCTGCCAATCCCTGGGCCGGTTCCGCTGCCTGCGCCCTCTCCGCTGCCCGGCAGCTCTCCCACGGGGGTCCGCCCACCCGGCGGCGCGGGCAGATCGCCGCGGGGGCTGAGTGAACCGAGATCCACCGGTCCGCCGCCTCCCCCTCCGCCGCCCTGCCCGGTGCGGGTCGGCCGACTGGCAACCTGCCTCGCGACGCGCGCAGAACGTGTCCGGTTGGGCTCGCGGGCGGTGACCCGAGGCCGGGACAGGGCCCGGGGGCGTGGCGGCTGAGTCTTGGCTGTTGCCACTGGCGAGAGCGCGGCTTCGGCGCGGGTCGAAGCCGGCGCTGGTGGCGACCACTCCACCAGGTCCACCGGCGCGACTACCACGGGGGCCGTCTCCCGGAAGACGCGAAGCTGATCGAAATCGGCCGCCCGAGCGGACTCGGCCGGGAGCCGGGCGGCGGCCAGCAGCGCCGCCCCGTGAAGCAGCAGCGCGATGGCAAAGGCCCAGTTGAGATGCCTTTCCGCGGCGTCTGTCATGGCGCTTCTCTCGCCGCCTCCACCGGCCGGGTGGCGATCGCCATATAGGCGGCGCCGGCACGCTTCACCGCGTCCATGGCGCGGATCACATCTCCGTGGCGGAGGTCGGCGTCGGCGTTGATGACCACCATCAGGTCTGGGCGCTGGCGCAGGCGCGCCTTCACCTGTGCGGTGAGGGCCTGCGGCAGCACCCTCTGCTTGTCCAGGAACACGTTGCCGCCGCGATCCAGGGTCACCACCAGGGAGCGATCGCCCCAGGTCTGGGGGTTGGCGGCCTCGGCCCGGGGCAGACTCACCGGCAGTCCGGCCTGGCGGGTCATGGCCAGGGAAGCGATCATGAAGAACACCAGTAGGAAAGCCATGGTGTCAATCATGGGGATGAGCTCGATGCGGGCCTTCTCCACCGGGGGGCGCTTAATGCGCAAGGGGCACTCCCTCTCCCTGCATCGCGGGGTGGACGGAGCTACTGCCTGCCTCGCCCGCGGTGCGCAGCAGGTGCTCGAGCTGGGTGGCGCGCAGCTCGATCTCCTCGGTGATCCGGCGCAGCTTATCCCGGCACCAGTTGTAGCCGATGAGGCTGAAGATGGCGATGGCAAGGCCGCTGGCGGTAGCGATGAGTGCTTCCGCTACTCCGCCGGTGATGCCCGCGGGGTGGCTGGTGCCCTTGATGGAAATGATCTGGAAGGCGGAGATCATCCCCAGCACGGTGCCCAGGAGGCCAAGCAGCGGCGCCAGGGTGACGATGGTGTCCAGCACTACCAGCCGGCGGTGAAGCAGGCTCTGGCTGGCCAGCATCCGCTCCTCCATGGCCTCGGAAACGGGGAGGCCTACGAGGTGGGCGCGCAGCCCGGCGGCCAACACCTCGGCGAGTGGGCTCGCGGTCTCCTCGCACTGGGCCAGAGCTTCCGCCCCGTCGCCGGCATGGAGGGCGCGGCGGATCGCACTCAGCACCTCGGCGCCGCCCCAATCTGCGCTGCGCAGCGCCAGGTAGCGCTCGACGATCACGGTAGCGGCCAGGAGCGAGCAGACGGCCAGCGGCACCATCACCAGGCCGCCCTTGGACAGGGTGGTCAGAACCTCAAACACTATCTCCTCCCACGCTAGCAGTACGGGGCGTGAGGCGCGCGCACAGTGACCCCCGCCTGGCGGCGGGTGCCTCTGTCCCGTGTGTCGCAGGGAGTTTATTCCACAGATTGCCCAGTCGTTACAGCCAGGGCCGAGGAGGGGCAGGAGGCAAGTGGCTAGGCTCTCTGGGCGCTGGCTAAGCCCGACCTTGCCGGGCCGCTGGCTGGGCCGGCGGAGCCGGCCGCCATCCCGGCCCTATCGGGCCTAGAAGCTGTTTCATAACCTTCCCAGGGAGGTTATGAAACAGCACTGCACAACGTCAGGCCGTGGCAGGCGCATTTCATGCGAGGGCGTGGTGCGGCCAGCTAGCAGGTAGGTTATGAAATACGCTCTGGCGACACCCCGGCCCGGCGTAAGCGGGCCTAGGGGCTCCTGCCCAACTTGAAGAGGGGCGCGATCAGCCGAGAGGCAGCAGGTCGAAGGCACGGGCGATATAGACCGCCATCTGGTCGCGACTGCAGAGGTACTCCGGATGGTACCAGCCATCCGGATATCCGCCGGTTACGCCCGCGTCCTCGATGTACTGTATGTACTTGCGCGCCCAGAACTCACAGGGCACATCCGGGAACGGGGGAGCCTCGCATCCGAGGTCGGGTACGCCGGCCTCCCCCGTCGGGGTGGCGATGGCGCGGGCGATGAAGGCCGCCATCTGGCCGCGGTCAAGCTCCAGGGAAGGGCGGTAGACGCCACCGGTATAGCCTTCCACGATGCCGACATCGTGGGCGTACTCGATGTACCTGTAGGCCCAGTGCTCGACCGGCACATCCTTGAAGGAGGGCTGGGCCGGGCCGGTCGGGACCCCGGCGTCGCCGCCGGCCAGGGCGCGGGAGATGTAGACCGCCATCTGGTCCCGGGTGACCACCTCATCGGGCTGATAGGAGCCGTCGGGGTAGCCCTGGACGATGCCCGCGTCGGCGCAGCCTTCGATCTCATCGAATGCCCAGTGATCCAGCCCCACGTCATCGAACCTGAGTATCCTCAGCCTGACCACCTGGCCATCGCCCTGGTCGGCAACCCAGAGGGTTCGCTGGACGGGGTTCAGCGCGATGGACCAGGGCATGAAGAAGTGTCCGCCACGCCAGCGCTCTGTGCCGTCGGCCGCCAGGTGGACGATCTGCCACTGTCCGTCATCGCCGGCCCAACACGATCCGTCCCGCGGGTTCACCGCCAACGTCAGAGGCGCCCCGAGGAAACGGGAAGTCTCGAAGCGACCGCCGCGCCACAGCTCTGTGCCGTCCGCCGCCAGATGCACCACCTGATTGCGCCCATTGTCAGCCACCCAAACCGACCCATCCGTGGGGTTGGCGGCGAGGAAAGCCGCGACACCGAACTGGCCGCCCTCCCACAGCCTCGTCCCGTCCGCGGCGAGATGGAGCACCGTGGTGTAGAGCGCCACCCAACATGAGCCATCGGTGGTGTTCACGGCAACAGGATCCGGCATCAGCAGCGGTGAGCTCCGCCACAACTCCGTCCCATCAGAGCCAAGATGGAAGACGATACCAGCATCCAGGTTGGTGACCCAGCAGGAGCCATCGCTTGGGTTCACAGATACCGAACTGGGAGAGGCGAATCTGTCGGAGCGCCAGATCTCTTTGCCATCTCCACTGAGGTGCACGACCTGGTGGTTCCCGTTGTCGGCCACCCAGCAAGAACTGTCCGCAGTGTTGACCGCCACAGAGTAGGGCTGCGCGAAGCCACGCGCCTGCCACATTAGCGCGCCGTCTGACGCCAGGCGGACGATCTGGCTATCGGTGAGATCGGCGACATAAGCGGAGCCGTCCCCGGGGTTGACGCTGACTGAGAATGGCATTGCCAGCCAGCCGCCCCGCCACAGCTCTGCAGCATCTTTGGAGACATGGACCACCTGGCCGTGTTGCCAGTCCCCAACCCAGCAGGAGCCGTCTGCAGGGTCGGTTGAGAGCGGTCCTGTCGCAATGCCCCCGCGCGACCACAGCTCCACTCCAGCGGGCGATAGGAGCATAAGCTGCCCCGCGCCCGAGTCGCTTACATAGCAGGTGCCGTCCACGGGGTTGACTGAGAGGGAATCAACGCTGGCAAATACCGTGCTGCTCCATAGCTCCTGGCCGTTCTTGTCCAGATGCACCAGCCGGCCCGGTTCAGCCTCGCCAACCCAGCACGAGCCGTCGCCCTCGTTCACAGCTATAGCTATGGGATGTGAGGGCTCTGCGCTCCGCCACAGCTCCGTTCCGTCCTCGGCCAGGTGCACCAGAATGTTGATCGAGGAGTCTGCCAGCCAGCAGGAGCCGTCGAGGCGGTTCGCGGCAAGCTCGTTCGGAGTGCTGAACCCACCGCCCCGCCAGAGCACAGTTCCGTCCTTGGCCAGCTGCGCGACCTCGCCCACCGCCGTTTCCCCCGACCAATCGTACCCGCTCACCCAGCAGGTGCCATCCGAGTTGTTGACCGCGACCGCCTGCGGGCCCTTGAACGGGCCCCCGCGCCACAGCTCAGTTCCGTCGGGGGCAAGATGAACGATCTCGAGGTGCCGAGTGTCCGCGACCCAGCATGTCCCGTCATTGGAATTCACGGAGACGGAACTCGGGCCCCAGAAGCTATCCGTCTGGCTGAGCACTGTGCCGTCCTTCGCCAGGTGCATCACGCTGCCGCCGATAGCCAGCCACGCGGACTGATCCGAGGGGTTGACGGAGACAGAACTCGGCCGGCCGAATGGGCTCCGCCAGGTCTCGACGACATTCTCGGAACGCGCAGTCGTGACCAACGAGAGGAGAAGAAGCGCCAACATAACGGGCCTTGCACTCATTCTTGCCCCTTGTCAAGCAGTTCGGCCCGCGCGGAGCACAGAGCGGAATGTCAATGCGATTATACCATCTGCTCGCCGTGTCTGGTTGACAGTGGCGAACAGGGGCCCGGAGGCAAGTCACCAGAGGCGACTGAAGTTCACCCGCCTCGGCCGGGCCCCTGCCCAACGAGGCAACGATGC
The DNA here is from genome assembly GCA_963716175.1 of uncultured Armatimonadota bacterium. GTDB lineage: Bacteria > Armatimonadota > Hebobacteria > Hebobacterales > Hebobacteraceae > MFD04408-11. The sequence continues at coordinate 1,765,847 of OY970296.1, forward strand.
AGGAGGCAAGTGGTCAGGCCCTCTGGGCGCTGGCTAAGCCCGACTTCGCCGGGCCGCTGGCTGGGCCGGCAGAGCCGGCCGCCATCCCGGCCCTATCGGGCCTAGAAGCTGTTTCATAACCTTCCCAGGGAGGTTATGAAACAGCACTGCACGACGTCAGGCCGTGGCAGGCGCATTTCATGCGAGGGCGTGGTGCGCCAGCTAGCAGGTAGGTCATGAAATGCGCTCTAGCGACACCCCGGCCCGGCGTAAGCGGGCCTAGGGGCTCCTGCCCAACGAGGCAAGTTCGATACACGCCTACGGGGGAGGCAGCTCAGCCGCGCTAAGTGCTCTGCTCGCGGAAGGCAGCCAGATCCGGATGCCGCGGCGCGACCGCGAAGATGTAGATGATCTCCAGGATGCCAACCGTGTTCAGGATGACGAGCAAGATGAACCAGACAATCTGGTCGCGGCGGGCGGCGTACCAGAGGGCGACGGCTTTCCAGACATAGCCCCACAGCAACAGCAGCACGATCACAAGCAGGAATGCACGCGGTGGCATCCCTGCTGTAGCGTCCCCAAGGCCGAACACAGGCGTTCTCCCTCCGATACAGGTTGGGCGTCAGCAGGCATTCTACCAGAAGATGGGGGGAGAGCGAAGCATGACAGCAGGGCAGACCTCTGCGGCAATCCGCAGCAGGCGGGAAAAGCTGGTCACGCCCGGGATGCAGATTGCCGGCCCACGCGGCAGGCAAGCCGGCCTGGGGAGCGAAGCAGGCGGCAGCAGGTAGCCCGAGTGGGAGGTGCGGGAGTGAGCGAACAGGCAGAAGCTGCGGAGGGAAAGCCGATCGGCGAGGTCACGCACTATTTCGGCCACATCCACGTGATGGCGGTGGACCTCACTGGCAACCTGGCGGTGGGCGAGAAAATCCGGATCAAGGGGCACACCACAGACCTGGTGCTGACCGTGGGCTCGATGCAGATCGAGCACCAGAACGTCTCCCAGGCTGGTCCAGGGGACTCGGTGGGCATCGAGGTGGCGGAGAAGGTGCGGCCCGGGGACAGCGTGTACCGCGCTGGCTAGCCAGTGGGCCGGGCCCGCCGACTGGTTCCAGGATCCGGCAGCCGCGGGCGGGGCTGCGGGGCGAGCGGCCTCAAAAAGGGGGGAGGGGGGCACTTGCGGGAGCGAGCGCAAGCGTGGTACAATGCGTGGCAATCCAGCGCAGCGGGGGGCAACAGGGCCCGGGCGAGCCGATCGCAGCCACGACCTTCCCAGCGAGCCGATCCTACTCTGCCTCATTTGTCCATCATCCCGAGGAGAGCTCAGCGGAGCGCTCGCAGGGGGGAAGGCAGGGTGCGATGGGAAAGCCGCCGGCTCCGCCGACCTTGATCTACGATCATTCGTCGGATCCGGAGGACCAGCTCTGGGACCGCTTGCACGCCCGATCCCAGCTGGCTCCGGAGCTACGCGTGATCGTCCACCTCAAGTCTGGGGCCACGCTGGTCGGACACCTCCGCTACTACAACAACTTCCACCTCACGGTAGCTTCCGAAGGACAGCTACGGGACGTGCTGTACCGGGACGTGGCGCACATTCTGCAGGCCTCGGAAGTGATGTAGCCAGGCCGAAGGCTGGCCCGCCTGAGGTGGGCCTAGGCGGCCCGCCCCGCGGCGGCGGGGTGGTCAGGCCTGGGGCCTCATCTGGGGGAAGAGGATCACGTCGCGGATGGAGGGGGCATCCGCGAGCAGCATCACCAGGCGGTCCACGCCCAGGCCAATGCCACCCGTGGGCGGCATTCCGTACTCCAGTCCGCGAACGTAGTCTTCGTCCATGGGATGGGCCTCCAGGTCACCGGCCGCCCGCGAGCGCGCCTGCTGCTCGAAGCGCCGCCGCTGCTCCTCCGGATCGTTCAGCTCGGAGAAGGCGTTCCCCAGCTCCAGCCCCCCGATGAAGGGCTCGAAACGCTCGGCCAGCCCGGCATCATCTGATCTGGCCTTGGCCAGTGGGGAGATGGCGACAGGGTAGTCGGTGATGAAAGTAGGGGCGATCAGGGAGGGCTGGACGAACTCCTCGAAGATGTTGTTGACGATGGTGCTGAGCGGCAGGTCCGGCTCAGCGGGGAGGCCCTTTGCGGCCGCGGCCTGCCGGGCCTGCTCCGGGGTGGCGAGCTGCCGAGGGGAGATGCCGGCCTTCTCCTCAATCACGTCCGGGAGGGCGAGCCGGCGCCAGGGGGGAGTGAGGTCCACCTCCTGGCCCTGATAGGTGAAGTGCAGCTTTCCCAAGGCCTCCTCGGCGGCGGCGCAGACCATGCCCTCGAACAGCGTCATCATGTCATGGTAATCGGCGTAGGCCTGATAGGCCTCCAGCATGGTGAACTCGGGGTTGTGGCGGGTGGAGATTCCCTCATTGCGCAGCACGCGGCCGATCTCGTAGACTCGCTCCAGGCCGCCCACGATCAGCCGCTTCAGGTAGAGCTCGGTGGCGATGCGCAGATAGAAGTCGGCGTCCAGGGCGTTGTGGTGCGTGATGAAGGGCCGGGCGAGCGCGCCCCCGGGGATGGGCTGGAGCATGGGCGTGTCTACTTCCAGGAAGCCGCGCTCGTCGAGGAAGCGGCGCAGCGCGCTCACGGCCTTGCTGCGGATGAGGAAGGTGCGTCGGGAATCCTGGTTGGCGATCAGGTCCAGATAGCGCTGGCGATAGCGGAGCTCGACATCCCGGAGGCCGTGCCACTTCTCGGGAGGCGGCCGGAGCGCCTTGGCGAGCAGGAGGAAGCTGGCGACCTCGACGGTGATCTCGCCAGTGCGAGTGCGCAGAGCCACTCCCTCTGCGCCAAGCAGATCGCCGGTGTCGAGGCTGGGTAGCCGGAGGTACTGCTCTTCGCCGAGGCGGTCGAGCCGGAAGAGGAGCTGAATCCGCCCGGAGACATCGTCGAGGTCGGCGAAGGTGGCCTTGCCGTGTCGGCGCTGGGCGCCGAGGCGGCCAGCGACCCGGACGTGGGCCCCCTCCAGGGAGGGGAAAGAGTCGTGGATCTGGGCGGCGAGGTGGGTGCGGTCGAAGCGGGTGATGAGGAAGGGGTCGCGGCCTGCGGCGCGGAGGCGGGCTAGCTTTTCCCGGCGCTGGCGGACCAGCTCGTTGTCATCTCGCACCCCTTCGCCCCTGTGCGCCACGCGCCGCTCACTCGCCGAGGGACAGAATGACGTAAGTGCGGGCCCCGCCGGGGGTCTGCACCTGCAAGGTCTCGCCTGGGCCATGCCCGATGACGGCCTCACCCAAAGGAGACTGGTTGGAGATGCGATGCTCGGCCGGATTGGCCTCGAGCGCGCCCACGATGTGGTACTCGGCCTCTTCGCCGCTGTCCACATCCCGGAGCTTGACCCGGGAACCGACGCCTACCCGCCCCTGGTTGTCGGGGTGGTCCACGATCACGGCGTTGTGGAGAATATACTGAAGGGCCTCGATGCGGCCCTCGAGCTGGGCCTGCTCGGCCTTGGCGGCCTCGTACTCCGAGTTCTCCCCGATCTCACCGAACTGCTTGGCCTCCCGGATGCGGTCGGCGACGCGCTTGCGCGCCACCGACTTGAGTTCGTCCAGTTCGGCGGTGAGCTTCTTCAGGCCCTCTGGAGTAAGGACGGTCTCCTGCTTCGCCATCTCACCTGCTCCCAGCGCTCAGGCCCCCGCCTGAGGGAGCTGCTTGCGCTGCGGCGGCAGATCTGTGTGCGATTTGAGCAAGAAGCTCGGATCCACGAGTGTCGGGCACATACCGCGCGCCACTGCCATGCTCAGAACTCGCCAAATAAGCGATAAGCACTGACCCTCTCCTGGGTGCCAGAAGCGATCAGTGCCGTTCCATGAGTGCACATGAAACAAGAAAAACATACCACAAAACGCCGCCCAAGTCAATTGCAGGAGAGCAGGATGTGTCAGCAGCGCCGGGCAGGGGAATGCCTGCCCGGCAAAGGGCCTGCGTTGTGGCGCCGCGGCGGGCGTGCTATAATCGGCGGGACCACACCGCAGCGACTCTGGCGATGCTCGCCGCGGGGAGGGCCCAGGGCCAGGCAGGGCAGGAGAGCAGTGGATAAGGCGACTTGGACGGCCGAGCGGGCGCAGGCGATAATCCGGGAGATCGAGACCGTGATCGTGGGGAAGCACCAGCCAGTGGAGCTGGTGGCGATCGGTCTGTTGTGCAACGGGCATGTGCTGATCGAGGACATCCCCGGCGTGGGGAAGACGATGCTGGCCAAGGCGCTGGCGGGAGCCCTGGGCGCCACCTATCGGCGGGTCCAGTTCACTCCGGATCTGCTGCCCGCAGACATCACCGGCACCTCGATCTTCAACCAGAAGACGGCGGAGTTCGTGTTCCGGGAGGGGCCCATCTTCACCAATGTGCTGCTGGCAGATGAGATCAACCGCGCCACCCCGAAGACGCAGTCGAGCTTGCTGGAGTGTATGGAGGAGTTCCAGGTGACGGTGGACGGGGCCACTCACGTGCTGGCGCGGCCCTTTCTCGTGATCGCTACGGAGAACCCCATCGAGTACCGGGGGACCTATCCTCTGCCAGAGGCCCAGCTGGATCGCTTTCTGATGCGTATCCACATGGGCTACCCAAGTCCGCAGGATGAGGTCACGGTGCTGGATCGGCAGATGAAGCGACACCCGATCTACTCGGTGAAGCCGGTGGTGAAGACCGAAGAAGTGCTGGAGATGCAGGAGCACGTGAAGGACGTCCACATAGACGCCTCGCTGAAGCAGTACCTGGTGGACCTGGTGTGGGCGACGCGAGAGCACCCGCTGCTGGCCCTGGGGGCGAGCCCGCGGGCCTCGCTGGGGCTGCTGCACGCGGGGCAGGCGAGGGCGGCGCTGCAAGGCCGGGAGTACGTGTTGCCTGATGACATCAAAGCGGTGGCGCCGGCGGTGCTCTGTCACCGGATCTTCCTGAAGCCAGAGGCGCGAGTGCGCCACACCGATGCCTCGCAGGTCGTGTCCGAGGTGCTGGATCAGGTGCCGGTTCCGGCGGTGCAGTGAGCGCGGCCGGGCAGCCCAGATGCAAGACCCGCTAACCAGGATCGTGGTCAGCCTGCCGGCTTTCCTGCTGGCGATCGTGCTGCACGAGCTGGCCCATGGTTATGTGGCCTACCTGCTGGGCGATGATACGGCGAAGCGGGCGGGGCGGCTGACCATCTCGCCGCTAGCTCACCTGGATCCGGTGGGTACCCTCTTCTTCCTGCTGTCGAGCTGGTTCGGCTTCGGGTTTGGGTGGGCGAAGCCGGTGCCAGTGACGATGCAGCGCCTGCGCAACCCCTGGCGGGACGAGGTGCTGGTGACACTGGCGGGGCCGGGGGCTAACCTGGTGCAGGCGGTGGTCTGGGCCCTACTGGTGCGGCTGGTGCTCTCACCCGGGGTGGCCCACGCGCTGGGGGGCAGTCTGACCGAGGCCTTGAGCCTGTTCTGCCTGTTCGGAGCGGCGCTGAACGTGGTGCTGATGGTGTTCAATCTGCTGCCGATCCCGCCGCTGGATGGATCGCACGTGGCGCTGCGGCTGCTGGGGTCGCGCGACCCCTACCTGGTCGGGCGGTTGGCCCCGCTGGGGTTCATTGTGCTCTTTCTGCTGGTGAGCACACGCGCTTTCGGGCTGCTGCTGGTGCTGGTGGTGGGCCCGCTGGTGAGCCGATTGGTCGGTTTCCCGGTCAGCCTGTGAGCGGCCCGGGAGCGCACGGGTCGGCTTGACCAAACTCGGCTGGCGGGTATACTTGAAGGAGGCTGGGAGCGCGGGGATAGCTCAGTTGGTAGAGCGCTAGCCTTCCAAGCTGGATGTCGCGGGTTCGAGTCCCGTTCCCCGCTCCAGCATATGGCGAGAGTCTGGAATAGGAGGTCGAGCACTCATGGGACCTGGTGAGAAGAAGGTGGCGATTGCTCTGGTGGTGGTGCTGGCGGCGCTGGTGGCGGTGTACGTGCTGGTGCCAAACCTGGGGGTGAAGCCCAGCGACATGCCCATGGGCCCTGGCATGGCGGCCGCGCGTGGTGGGGGTCAGGGGCCGGGCGCAGCGGGGGCTAAGGCCTCGGGCGCCAAGGGCGCGGCGACGCAAGACGCAGGCTGCGCGACCGGCGGAGGCGGCGGCAACTACGTCAAGACCCAGGAGTTCGGCAAGGCGGGCGCGAAGCTCGAGATCATCGCCCTGCTGCCGATCACTCATGGCTGCCACACCGCGACCGAGGGGGAGCTGAAGAAGATCCAGCAGAAGCACCCGGATCAGATCCATCTTACCATCGTTGACCTGTTCGGGCCGGATGCAGCCAAGTACAAGGAGAAGGTGGGTGGCGGCACTCGCACCCTGGTGGCCATCAACGGCAAGACCAGCTTCACCCTGGACGGGCGCAGCGTGCAGTTGGAGCGACAGGAAGGCATGAGCTACAAGCCGGCCGACCTGGAGCCCCTTGTGGAACAACAGCTCAAGGCGAGCTGACCGTCGGGCGAAGCCGAAGATAGCACAAGCTGACAGCACTGGCTGGGGTCTGCGCGCCCGTAGCTCAGATGGATAGAGCGGCTGCCTTCTAAGCAGCGGGTCGCAGGTTCGAATCCTGCCGGGCGTACCAGAGAGTGGAAAAGCGAGGCTAAGCCTCGCTTTTTCGCGTTTGCGACACCGGGAATTGACACGCGTGGTATAATCTGTGTGGAGGGACAGGGAATGGCCGATTGCGCCGAGACAATAGGTATCGAAGCTCTGCGCGAGGAGCTCGTCTTCTATGAGTCAAAGAAGGCAGAGTGGCTGCTGGCCCACGAAGGCAAGTTCGTGCTTATCAAAGGCAGCAAGCTTCTCGGGGTCTTCGAGACCCAGGAGCAAGCTTACTCGGAGGGCCTGCAGCAGCTCGGCAACACCCCGTTCCTGATCAAGCAGGTAATGAAGGAAGAGCCGGTCCAGAGCATTCCAGCCCTACATTTCGGACTGATCCGTGCCCGTTCTTAGCGTACACTTTCAGGCTCAGCTTCAGCCAAGTGTGCTTCTCGCCCGGGAAGGACCGAAGGTCCCTGTCGAACTACGCGTGCCCAAAGAGCTTGAGGAACTCCTCACTCGGCAGGGCAAGCCAGTACCGCAGCCGGTGAGTGGACTAGGGCTGATTGACACTGGTGCCACCCTGAGCATGGTGGACCGAGGGGCGATCAACCATCTCTGTGTGGAGCCCGTGGGTTCTGTGAAATTGGTGGGTATTGGTGGCGCGACCGAATCCCCGCTCTATCCTGTCAGGCTCTCAATAGTCCTGCCACCCAACCCGCCGCTTGTGTCCGGTCAGTTCGCCAATATCACTGCCGGGCCACTGAAAGAGCAAGGGCTGCTCTGCCTCCTCGGACGGGATGTTCTGCAGCACGCGCTGTTCGTCTATGATGGCGGCGGCGGACACGTTTCTGTCGCCTTCTGAGGCCATGTGAGCCCGAATCCTGCCGGGCGTACTAGGGAGTGGAAAAGCGAGGCTAAGCCTCGCTTTTTCGCGCTGGTGAGATGAATGGAGGGAGGTCTCATTGGCCGCCTTGTCCTCGCGCGAGCGCCTGCTGACGACGATCAACCACGCGGAGCCCGACCGCGTGCCTTTCATGTTCCACCTGTTCGAGTACGAGCAGGGGGATCTTCCGCCTCGCCTCCGCCACCGAAACCAGGTGGAGCGGGCGGAGCGGTTGCTAGCGATGGGGTTGGATGACACCTTGCGGTTCGAACCGCCCTGGCGAATGCATCCCGAGGTGCGCACCCGGGTGTGGAAGGAGCGGCCGGCGGGCGCGCCCTATCCGCTGCTGCACAAGGTCTACGAGACGCCAAAGGGCCCGCTGATGCAGGTTGTGAAGCAGACCGAGGACTGGCCCCACGGCGACGACGTGGAGGTGTTCTCCGACCACAACGTCCCCCGCTCCACGCGTTTCCTGGTGGAGACCGAAGAGGACCTGGAGCGGCTTCCCTTTATCCTGGGAGCGCCCTCCGACGACCACGTGCGCGCTTTCCGAGAACAGGCGCAGAAGCTGAAGCAGGCCGCGGACAGGCTGGGAGTGGCGGTGGAGGGGCACTGCGGCAGCGGTGCGGACAGCGCCATGTGGCTGTGCGGCGTGGAGAACTTCATCGTCGCCTGCCAGGAGCGACCCGCCTTCGCGCACCGGGTGTTGCGAGCGATCCAGGATTGGGAAATGTCGCGACTCGAGCTCCTGCTAGAAGCAGGGGTCTGCGACATCATCGTGCGCCGCGCCTGGTACGAGGCGCCGGCCTTCTTCTCGCCCAGGATGTTCCGGCAGTTCCTGTTGGATAACGTGAAGCAGGAAGCAGACCTGGTGCACCAGGCGGGAGCGAAGTTCGAGTACATCCAGACGGTGGGCCCTCAGCATCTGATCCAGGAGTTCCTGGCCTCGGACATGGATATCCTGTGGGGAGTTGATCCGGTGCAGGGAGGGGCCGACCTGACGCGCCTGAAACGAGAGTGCGGGGACCGCATCTGCTTCGTCGGCGGAATCAACTCCTTCGTCACCCTGGGGCATGGGAGCCGAGACGAAATCCGGGAGGCGGTGAAACAGGCCATCGCGATCCTGGCGCCGGGCGGGGGGTTCGTGCTGCTGCCCGTGGACTCCCTCATGCAGGGCATCCCCTGGTCGCAGGTGGAGTGGGCGATCGAGGCCTGGCGGGAGTGGGGCGAGTACGCCTTGTAGGGCGGGAATGTCCAGGTCGGCTATGGCGACCTGGCAGGCCGGCCGCTGGCGTCGGCGCTCGCGCCTTGACTCGCGCTCGCCGGCGCGGTAGCATTCCGGTGTTGGTCCTGCGCGCGGTGAACGTAGCTCAATGGTAGAGCGCCGGACTGTGGATCCGGTGGTTGGGGGTTCAAATCCCCTCGTTCACCCCATTCTCTTGGCCGGGATAGCCGGCCCGCTTGGGGCCCAGGTCGGGGGTAAAGGCTGGAGGCGGAGCCTGGGTGCGGTGGTTGGGGGTGGCTAAGCCCAACGGGCCGCCATGGCGGTCGCCGCTGCCCGGCGACCTAGCCATTCAAATCCCCTCGTTCACCCCATTCTCTTGGCCGGGATAGCCGGCCCGCTTGGGGCCCAGGTCGGGGGTAAAGGCTGGAGGCGGAGCCTGGGTGCGGTGGTTGGGGGTGGCTAAGCCCAACGGGCCGCCATGGCGGTCGCCGCTGCCCGGCGACCTAGCCATTCAAATCCCCTCGTTCACCCCATTCTCCTGGCCGGGATAGCCGGCCCGCTTGGGGCCCAGGTCGGGGGTAAAGGCTGGAGGCGGAGCCTGGGTGCGGTGGTTGGGGGTGGCTAAGCCCAACGGGCCGCCATGGCGGTCGCCGCTGCCCGGCGACCTAGCCATTCAAATCCCCTCGTTCACCCCATTCTCCTGGCCGGGATAGCCGGCCCGCTTGGGGCCCAGGTCGGGGGTAAAGGCTGGAGGCGGAGCCTGGGTGCGGTGGTTGGGGGTGGCTAAGCCCAACGGGCCGCCATGGCGGTCGCCGCTGCCCGGCGACCTAGCCATTCAAATCCCCTCGTTCACCCCATTCTCTTGGCCGGGATAGCCGGCCCGCTTGGGGCCCAGGTCGGGGGTAAAGGCTGGAGGCGGAGCCTGGGTGCGGTGGTTGGGGGTGGCTAAGCCCGACGGGCCGCCATGGCGGTCGCCGCTGCCCGGCGACCTAGCCATTCAAATCCCCTCGTTCACCCCATTCCTTGTTGCTCCTGTGGGGCGGGCATAGCTACGCCCGCCATGGCCTGTCTGCAGGAACCGCCTTTCGCCGAGCAGAACCAGGCGCGACCCTTGACTTCGGCCCAGCGACGCAGGAGGGACTAGGTGAGGAACCAGCTTTTCGCCCGCAAGCCCATCAGCCTGCTGCTGTCGGAGATGGAGGGCGCGCATCGCCTGCGCCGCGTGCTGGGGCCGATTTCGCTGACCAGCCTGGGCATTGGCTGCGTGATCGGCGCCGGCATCTTCGTCATCACCGGCATTGCCGCGCACGACAAGGCTGGCCCCTCCCTCATCCTGTCCTTCGTGGTGGCCGGCCTGGCCTGCATCTTCGCCGCGCTCTGCTATGCCGAGTTTGCCTCCATGGTGCCGGTGGCGGGATCGGCCTATACCTATGCCTATGCCACGCTGGGCGAGCTGTTCGCCTGGATCATCGGCTGGGACCTGATCCTGGAGTACGCGGTGGGAGCGGCGTCCGTGGCGCATGGCTGGTCGAAGTACTTCCAGAACTTCATCGCCTTGCTCCACATCAACCTGCCCATGGCGCTGAGCACGGCGCCCTTCGACTTCGATCCCGCGGTGGGCCGCATCCTGGTGACTGGGTCGGTCCTGGACTTGCCTGCGATTGCAGTGGCGGCGATCGTGACTGTTGTGCTGGTGGTCGGCATCCGCGAGAGCGCCACCTTCAACAACATCATGGTGATGGTGAAGGTGGGGGTGGTGCTGATGGTGATCGCGGTGGGCGCTTTCTATGTGGACCCGCGCAACTGGCACCCATTCGCGCCCTTCGGGCTCAGCGGCATCAGCATCTTCGGACATACCCTGCTGGGGCAGACGGGAAAGGGGGGTGAGCCCCTGGGCATGCTGGCCGGCGCGGCCGTGATCTTCTTCGCCTACATCGGGTTCGACTCCGTGTCCACGCATGCGGAGGAGGCCCGCAACCCCCAGCGCGATGTCCCTATCGGGATCATCGCATCGCTGGTGATCTGCACCGTGCTCTACATCGCAGTCGCGGCCGTGCTCACCGGGATGGTCCCTTCTGATCGGATCAGCGTCGAAGCCCCGGTAGCAGACGCGTTTCAGCAGCTCGGGCTGACCTGGGCGCGGGCGATCGTCTCGGCGGGGGCGGTCGCCGGCATCACCTCAGTGCTCCTGGTGCTGATGCTCAGCCAGCCGCGGGTGTGGCTGGCGATGGCTCGCGATGGGCTGGTGCCGCCGGGGTTCTTCGGCGCGGTGCATCCCAGATTTCGCACACCGTGGAAAGCGACCATCCTCACCGGCATCTTCGTGGGGGCGATGGCGGGCTTCGTGCCGCTCAGGATTCTGGCAGAGCTGGTGAACATCGGGACCCTGCTGGCCTTCGTGATGGTGTGCTCGGCCGTGCTGATCATGCGCCGGACCAACCCGGAGGCGAAGCGGCCCTTCCGGGCGCCGTTGGTGCCCTTGGTGCCGGTCCTGGGGATTCTGCTCTGTGTGCTGCTGATGTTCTCGCTGCCAGCGGAGAACTGGCTGCGGCTGGTGGTCTGGCTGGTGATCGGGTTCTGCGTCTATTTCGGATACGGCCGGCATCACAGCGTGATGGCGCGGTACGCGGCCCCGGAGCAGGCCCTGCCTACTCAGTAGCGGGGCGAGCGACACGCTCCTGCCGTGCCGGCTCTACCTCCGCTGGCAAGCGATAAGAGGATCGGGATTGCGGCATGACCTGGGACTTGGCTTCTCACCAACGGCGATCGCTCCGGTTAGCAGGCTATGACTACCGACGACCAGGGGTTTACTACTTGACTATCTGCGCGGCCGATCGAGCGTGTACGTTCGGGCGTATGGATGGAGGCAAAGTGAGGGTAAGCTCGGTCGGGAAGATGGTGGCCGAGGAATGGGTGCGATCATGCGAAGTGCGGCCGGAAATGGCACTCGATGACTGGGTACTGATGCCCAACCACCTTCATGGAATCGTCACCATCACCGCGGGGGCGCATCGCCATGCGCCCCTACCTCTGGGCCTGCGGTGGCCGGAGGGTAAGCTGCCATTTGACTCCGCGCCCTTGCACAGGCCCTCCCGTTCTCTGGGCTCCTTCGTGGCAGGGTTCAAAGGCGCCGTCACCCGCCGTGTGATCGCGATGAAGGGCTCACAGATCACACCGGTATGGCAACGCGGGTACTACGAACATGTCGTTCGTGATGAGGACGACCTCGAACGCGTCCGGGAGTACATCCGCGAGAACCCGCGCCGATGGGCAGAGGATACCGAGAATCCCGAAAGTAGGGGCGCATGGCAATGCGCCCGATCACTCAGATGACGTAGGCAGGCCGCAGAACCGCACCAGCGCGGGTGGATGGCGCCGACTTTACAGAGTAGCCTCCACCGCCCTCAGGTAGTCTATCCCTTCCCTGAGCTTCTGCTCCACCGGCAGCTCGCGGAAGTCCTCGATGCTGACGAAGCCGGTGTAGCCCAGGGCTTTGAGCTTCCTGAGCATGCGCGGAAAGCTGTACAGCCCCTCGCCCATGGGTACGCCGGGCCATTCCCACTCCACCGTTCCCACCGCGTCCTTGCCTTTCTCGACGGGCCGATGGCCGCCGGCGTGGACGTGCCCGACATAGGGGCCCAGCAGCTCGAGCGCCAGTTCGGTGGTCTCATACCCATCTGTCACCATGTTCTGGGGGTCGTAGATGACACAGATGCGCTCGGGCGGCCAGTGGGACACGATGCGATGGGCGAGGGAGGCACTGGGATGGATAGTGCCCCCATGAATCTCCAGCGCCGCCTTCACCTGGTACCCGGCAATCGCGTCTAGCATCTTGCCGAAGGCCTCCACCGCCTCCTGGTAGAGAACGTGGTAGTCCACTGAGCCATGGTAGCGCCGCGGACATCCGACGCGGATGAACGGCGCGCCGCAAGCCCGCGCCCCTTCCGCCAGCAGCTTCACTTGCTCGATGTCGTCTGCCCCCGGGTTGCTGGCGAGGCCGGCAATGGCCAGCCCGTGGTCGGCCGCCACCTGTTTCATGCGGCCGGCGCTGGCGGCGAAGTTCTCGGGCGTCAAGTCGTTCTTATGCGCGCCCCACTCGCTGAAGGGCTGGCGCCGCGTCTCCTCCGAGACTCGCCTCACCCGCCACTCCACGCCGTCGTAGCCCAAGCGCTGGAGAAGGGCGGCCTGCTCCTCCATGGTGACTTGAGGAAGCATGACACTGGTAGCGCTGTAACGCATTCTCGCCTCCTGTGGAAACCAGGTGGGCCTGTACCACCAGGCGCCGGAATCTCCTGCCAGGCGAAGAGGCGCGTAGCACGAATCAGGGAATCATGTTACGTGTAGGCAGGACAGGATCGTGCACATTCCCGAAGGCTATCTCGGTCCGCAGACCTACGGGGCCGCTTATGCGGTGATGGTCCCGATCTGGTGGCTGGCCGGGCGCGCCGCAAAGCGCACGCTGAGCGCGCGCAAGGTGCCATTGCTGGCGATTGGCGCGGCCTTCAGCTTCGTGATCATGATGTTCAACATCCCCATCCCGGGCGGCTCCACGGGGCACGCCACCGGAGCGCCGCTGGTGGCGATTCTGCTCGGCCCCTGGGCGGGGGTGCTGGTGATCTCGGTGGTGCTGGCGGTGCAGGCCTTCCTGTTCGGGGATGGCGGCATCACCGCACTGGGCGCGAACTGCTTCAACATGGCCTTCGTGCTGCCGTTCTCCAGCTACGCGGTCTACCGGCTGATTTCGCTCGGCTCTGCGGCCAGCTCTCGCCGCCGCACCATCGCCGCGGGCGCCGCGGGCTATGTGGGTCTCAACCTGGCGGCGCTGACCACAGCCGTGATGTTCGGCCTGCAGCCACTGCTGGCGCACGCCGCCGATGGCCGGCCTCTCTACAGCCCCTATCCGCTCGGGGTGGCGGTTCCGGTCATGGTCGGCTGGCACCTGCTGGTCTTCGGGTGGGTGGAGGCGATTGTCACCGCGCTGGCGGTGGCCTACTTCGCGGCCACTGAGCCCGGGCTACTGGCCCCGGCGCCGGCGACGGAGAAGGCGAGCTGATGCGGACGCGCGCTCTCTGGGTGGTCGTGGCTCTGCTGGCAGTGCTCACCCCCCTCGGCCTGTGGCTGCCGCAGCGCCTGGGCGCGAGAGAGGCCTGGGGAGAGTGGGCGCCGGAGGAAGTGGGCCGACAGCTCGGGTTCGTGCCCCGCGGGCTGGGCCGTCTGGCCGACCTCTGGAAAGCGCCGATCCCCGACTATGCGCCTCGGGGTTGGGAGGCGAGACCGTTCCTGCAGCAGGGCCTGGCCTATGTGTTCTCTGCTCTGCTGGGCATCGCGGTCTGTGCCGCCGCCATCTGGCTGCTGGGCCGTGTGATCGCGCGCCGGGAAAGAAGCGATGCTCCCTGACTGGGTATCTCAGCCGGCCGCGCCGCGACCCTTGCGGGCACGGGGGAGTGGTCGCTTCCTCGAGCGCTCTCTGCGCCAGAGCGCGCGGCTGGTGGAGGAGGCGGTGTTCGCGGAGCGCGTCGCTCGCCGCCCCGGGTTCCTTCAGCGCCTCGACCCGCGGGTGAAGCTGCTGTCCCTGGTCGGGCTGCTGGTGGCGGCCAGCTTCCTGCGCCATCTGCCTTCTCTGTGGCTGCTGGCGGGCGGTGTGGTGGCGGCGGCCGCGCTCTCGCGAGTTGGGCTGCGGGTGCTCTTTCATCGGGCGTGGTGGTTTCTTCCGGCAACGTTTGTGCTGATCGCCCTGCCGGCCGCCCTCAGTCTGATCACACCAGGTGACCCTCTGGTGATCCTCTACCGCAACGAGGCCCTGACCAGGATCGGTCCGCTGTCTCTGCCTTCCGAGGTGAGCATTACCCGGCAGGGCCTGGCGGCGGCCGGTCTGGTGATCACGCGGCTCTTCCTGGGGGTGCTGCTGGCGGTCACCTTGACCCTGACGACACGTTGGCAGGACCTGCTGAAGGCCGCTTACACCACGGCGACGGCGCCCTTTGTGCTGACGCTGGCGATGACCTATCGCTATCTGTTCGTGCTGCTCCGCACGGCAGAGAACATGCACCTGGGTCGGCAGGCGCGCACCATATCGCCCGCGCCGCTCGCCGAGCAGCACCGCTGGGTGGGAGGCCGCATCGCCGCCCTCTTTCTCCGATCGCGCCGCCTGAGTGAAGAGGTCTACCAGGCGATGGTGGCGCGGGGGTATCGAGGGGAACCGAAGGGATTGGCATCCGCTCGCTTCCGGCTGGCGGAGGCGGGCTGGCTGCTGGGTTGCGCGGCCGCGGCCGCGTTGGCTCTCTTCCTGGACCGCGGCGTGCTGGCGGTGCTGCGATGGTGAACGGAATCTTCCGCGTGAGTTCGGTCAGCTATCACTACCCTGACGGCCGGCCGGGCCTCGAGCAGGCGTCGCTTTCGATAGCGGAGCACGAGAGCCTGGTGATCCTGGGCGCCAATGCTTCGGGGAAGTCCACGCTGCTGCGCCTGCTGGCCGGCCTGGCCTTCCCCGCCACGGGTTCGATTCACGCCTTCGATGTCAGGCTGAGCGAGGCGGCGCTGCGCGATGGAGAGTTCGGGCGGAGGTTTCGCCAGCGGGTGGGCTTGCTGTTTCAAGAAGTGGAGGCGATGCTCTTCAACCCTACGGTCTACGACGAGATCGCATTCGGCCCGCTCCAGCTCGACCTGCCAGCGGAGGAGGTGCGCCGCCGGGTGGAGGAGATGATCGCGCTGCTGGGGCTGAGAGACATTGCCCAGCAGCCGCCTCATGCCCTCAGCGGCGGCGAGAAAAAGAAGGTGGCGCTGGCGGCGCTGCTCGCGGTCTCGCCGGAGGTGCTGCTGCTGGACGAGCCCACCGCCGGCCTGGACCCGCGCTTTCAGCGCTGGTTCGTGGAGACCGCAGTGGAGCTGCGGGGCCTGGGGAAGACGCTGGTCACTGCCACCCACGACCTTCACATCGTGCCGGAGATCGGCGACCGGGTGATCGTGCTGGGGGAGGACCACCGGATCGCCGCCGCCGGCCCGCCCTCCGAAATCCTGAGCAACGTCGAGCTGCTGCTCGCGGTGAACCTGATCCACGAACATGCGCACCCACACGATGGTGACATACACCTGCACCCGCACGCGCATTTGCATGGGCACTGCTGAAGATCAGCCGCGGTTGAACGCGGATGAACGCAGATGCAGCCGCAATCCCGTCCCGGCAAGAGAAAGCCTGGAATTCCTCGGTGAGATTCCAGTTCAATCCGTCGGACGAAATGCTTCGTAGTCCGGCCTATCGTGCGGCGTCCCGAGCCCAGTGGCAAAGCTGGGCACGCCCGCTGGCCTCCGGCCTTGCAGTAGGTCTCTGGCCAAGGCCCGCAGTTCACACGGGAACAGCGCCTCATCCTCTATCTGTGCGAGGGGGAGCCATTCGCCAGGCGCGCCCTCGCCGTCTTTGAGTTGCAGTGGCGCCTCTTGATTATCGAGCAACCGGGCCCAGAGGTACACCTCTAGACCGTAAGCATGGTTGGGATAATCCCCTTCCTGCCCCCAGCCAGTCGCCTTCTTTGCCGCCACCACAGAGACGTTTTTGGGGATCACCCACTCCCTGAGGAAGGCCACAGACTTGACCTGCACCCCTAACCCCGTCTCTTCCAGCACTTCCCTTTCCCCTGCCTCATAGAGCGTCTCGTTCGGCTCCAGCCCTCCGCCAGGAAGGCAGCGATAGTGCTGCGGGCCGCGACCCGCAAGGTCTGGCCCCGGGGTGTTGAGCAGCATCTTGCCCTCGTGGACGACGATGACCCGCGTGCGGATGTGGCGGTAGATATTGTGAGTGAACATGATACCCCCCTCCAGCCGTGGTCGGCGGGCTACAGCGCCAGGAATTCGTCCACCGAGAGCCCGGCTTCTCTGACAACCGCTCTCACGGTGCCCTCTGGCAAGTCGCCGGGGTGGTTCGGGACGGTAATCCGGCGTCTGGTCACGGGGTGCCGCCAGATTTCATGACTCCCCTTTGCCTGGCGGTCGAAGACAAAGCCCGCGCGCCGCAGCCGCGAGATTACGTCGGTTGCCGAGAGGCCGGCCAGTCTCCCCACTACGCAGCCACGGCAATGCGGAGATGGATGGGTTCCCCTGAAGCCTGTGGCAGTTCGGGGGGAAGCGGGTCCCCGTGCTCCAGACACGACTCAATCAGCTTCCTCGCGACGTCTTGAGCGATCTCCAGTGTTTCGGCCAGAGTTCGACCCTGTGCAACCAATCCCTGGAGCACCGGACTGGTAGCCAAATACCCGCCCTCAGGTAGCTTCTCGACTACAATCTCCAGCAGATGCTCGGCCATAATCCTCTCCGCATCTGCATTATAGCACAATCCGCGGGCCTGGCCCTCTTCGGGAGGCGGGTTCGCGTCCACTTGTGCTATAATGCCATCGGCAAGCTGTGATCGTGCTAGACGGGGAGCTAGCGGTGCCCTGCACCCGCAATCCGCTATAGCGGGGTCGAACTCCCGTCCGAGGGCGTGTCGTTTGGGGTCTGTGGGGGCGTAAGCGGTGTTGACGGTCGGGCCCTGCGCAGCGGGCGCTTTGCGAACCCCGTCAGGTCCGGAAGGAAGCAGCGGTAAGCAACGGGGCCTGTGTGCCGCAGACCGTCCGACCCGAGTGGCTAGGCCTGCCTATGGCAGGCCGCCACCCCGGCCCGAAAGGGCTTAGGGGCCGGCTGCGCTCATTCCGCCTGGGCGATCCGTTCGACGGCGGGTGCACGATCACTTATGGGGCGGGGTCTAAGACCCCGCCCTTCTACTTCGCCCCAGCCCGTCTGCCTTCCCGAGACCCCAGAAGCCGGCCTAGACGGCGCAAATCGCGTTTCTGGCCAGGGCAGAGGTCAAGGCAGCGCCACGGGCGAAAAACCCGCAGGGCCTGCCATCAGTCTCGGGACCTAACGCCTTCCAGGAGAGACGACGATGACGGTCTGCCGACATCTGCTGCTGATGCTAGGTCTGGCCGTGGTTGTGCTTCAGAGTGATCCTGCCGGCGCCTCCGCCGCCTTCGCATCGCCGAGCATCCCCAAGACAGTGATCTCAAACGGCGTTCTGGAGGCGGTGGTACTGCTGCCTGACCCGAAGGCCGGCTACTACCGGGGCTCGCGATTCGACTGGTCAGGGCTGATCGCTCGGGTGAAGTATCAGGGCCACACCTATTACGGGGAGTGGAGAACACCCCATGATCCAGAGGGCAATGATGGTGTGGTAGGGCCGGCGGAGGAGTTCGGCATGGGCGGCCCAGGCCTGCCGGGGCCGCTAGGCTATGCAGAGGCGAGTCCAGGGGGCACGTTCATCAAGATCGGCGTCGGGTTACTGGAGAAGGTCGAAGAGCCCAGCTATCACTATGGGAACGACTACCGGATAGTCAAGCCGGGGGATTGGAAGATCCAAAGCGGCAAGACCTGGGTGGAATTCCGTCAGGAGTTGAGGGATGCCAGCGGCTGGGGCTATAGCTACACGAAGAGAGTGAGCCTGGTGAAGGATCGCCCGGAGCTGGTCATCACTCACTCCCTCAAGAATACCGGCTCAAAGCCCATCGTGACCAGGCAGTACTGCCACAACTTCACGATCATAGATGATGAGCCCATCGGCCCGGACTACACGGTGCGATTCCCATTCCCGGTCAAGGCCGAGAGCAGCTTGGGCAACCTTGCGCAGGTGCACGGGAACGCGATCAGCTTCCCCACGACGCTGAAGGAAGACGAGGAGGTGGACGCTGACCTCGGCGGCTTCTCAGGATTGGCAGGTGACAACGGGGTGATCATTGAGAACCGGAAGACGAGAGCAGGAGTGAGCGTCAAGGGCGATAGGCCACTGGTGCAGCTCCACCTCTATGCCGTGACCACCGCGGCCTGCCCCGAGCCATTCGTGCAGATACGAGCCACCCCCGGAGAGCAGGATGACTGGGAGACCAGATACACGTTCTTCCAGATGGGGGCGCGTGAGTGATGGGGCTGTCACCTCGGTGCCGGGAAGCTCCTGCCCAACGGATAGAAGCGGGCGGAGTCCGCCGCAGCGGACTCCGCCCATTGCTTTCCCACCGGCCGGCTCAGCAGAGCAGCCGAGCCGGGCAAGCAGGGCTCGAGCTGAGTTAGGTCGCGGGCGACCCTATGCCATCCCAGGCCTCCGGCATACACTGGCAGTCATAGCCTTCCAGACCGGGATGGGGGTTGGCCCGGGTCCCGGCGGCCGCGATGATCGCATCCGCCGCCCACCAGGCAGCATGCCCATCCAGGAAGCCGAGGTTGCTGCCGCCCATGTGGCGCGTGTACTGCTTGCGGAAGCTGGAGTCGGTCCAGAACTTGTTGGTAAGGTCGAGGGACAGGCCGCAGCTAACGGTGTCCGAACAGTTTTCCCACTGGGCGCCGCAACTGCGGTCCACGTTGGCGCCCCATTTCGTCCGGCACAAGTCGGCGAATGCGACCTGCTCGAACGCCCACGAGTTGGAATGCGCGGCGTCGGCGGTGATGATGAACTTCACCGGGTCCTCAATGCTGCTCAGCTTTCTGTCGCGGTTCTCCTCATTGGTGGCGAGGTCAATCTCGGGCGCGCCCGAGTCCGCTGACGGGGTGGCGTACCAATCCGCGTTCTGGTTGGAGTCGGTGACCGTGCCGCCCCAGCCTTCCGGCCAGCCATACGTGCAGTTGGCGTAGAACCCGCCGTTTTTCCAGTAGCTGAGCCAGTCGGCTCGCCCCGGCACGATCATCCCGGGGTAGTGCACCAGCTTGGCGCTTGGGCACCTCCAGACGTCGCGGTTCTTCACGTATTCGTCGAGGACCACCGGCCATTTCAGGTAGGGATTGCCCTGGTAATAGCAGCAGCCCTGCGTCTCGCAAGAGCCCCCAATGTTAGTTGAGAACCACTGGTAGACCTCCTGCCTGTGCTCGCCAGGCGGGAAACTCTCCCAGTCCCCCACGTACATCTGGAAAGCCATAGCGATGTTCTTCACGTTAGAAAGGCACTGAATCTTGCGGGCCGATTCCCGCGCGCGTGCGAAGACCGGGAAGAGCATCGCCGCCAGGATCGCGATGATCGCGATCACGACCAACAGCTCAATCAGGGTGAAGCCTCTAGCTTTCCGCGTCATGTAAGGCCTTGCCTCCTCACGGCAGAATGGGAACAGGCCACTCCAGAACCTGGGCCGCCTGCTACCTCCTTTCCGGCGCCTTGATCTCGGCTGGCGAGCCCACTGAAGCCGGCCCGGTTCCCGCGGCGCCGTCGCGGCCTGCGCCTCAACCAACTTCAACCCAGCCGGTCTAGTGGCTCGCTCGTAGCGCTGAACAGGAATCCCAACAGAAAAAGGCGCTCCGCGGATGCGGAAGCGCCTCGTGCTGTCATCCGACGCGTCGCCAAGGCCGGGCACTGCGTCCCGATCCCGGCCGGCAAGTACCAGCCCGAAGCACCCAGCAGGCCGACCATGCCACCTCTCCAACTGAGAACCACTGTCGGTCTAACGCTTGCCAGGATCAGGGTATCACGGCGGCAGGCTGTAGTCAAGGGAGCGGGCCCGCCTGGGGAGGTCTGAAAAGTTGGGCGGAGTGCGCCTGAGGCGCACTCCGCCCGGTACTCAACCAACTCCTGCAGACGGGCCGAGGCCGTCCCCGCCCGTGTCAGGTCACATACCTTCCGGCAGACACTGACAGTTCACGCCCTCCAGGAAGGCGGTCCCGGTCCCGCCCGGGCGACCTCCGGAGCCGGAGAACAGCAGAGCACCACCGGAGTCTGGGTTCGGGTTGTGGCGGTTTCCGGCCGCGGCGATGATGGCGTCAGCGGCCATCCAGGCGGCGTGGCCATCCACGAAGCCGAGGTTGCTGCCCCCTAGGTGGCGGGCGTACTGCTTGCGGTAGCTGGCGTCATTCCAGAACCTGTTGACCGCGTCAAGCGAAATGCCGCAGCTCTGGGTTTCGGAGCAGTTGACCCAGTCGGCGCCGCAGTCCCGGTCCACAATGTGGCCCCAGCCGCAGCGGCAGACATCGGGAAAGGCAACCTGCTCGATCTTGCCCCACCAGGGCTCGTTGCTGGCATCGGCGACAACGACGTGCGCCGAGGGGTTGTTGACGGTAGATAGTGGTTTGCCCTGGTTGTGTTCGTACATACTGATGCCGAACTCGACCGCGCCGGTATCCGCGCTCGGCTTTTGGCCGGCACCACACACATTCTGGTCGGTGTCGGTGGCGGTTCCACCCCAGCCGACCGGCCAGTTGTCGCAGCAGGCGCCGTAGTGCTTGGCGGAGTCCGAGAACTGCTGGAACCAGTCGGGGTAGGGCATGACGGATGCCGCATAGGAGGGTCGCTTCGCGCTCGGACACCTCCATACGTCGCGGTTCTTGACGTATTCGTCCAGGATCACCGGCCAGCGCAGGTAGGGGTTGGCCTGGGTGGAGCAACATCCGGGGCTAGTGTCGCCGCCGCAGTCGCTGAACCAGGCATTGACATTGCCGTTGGTCTCGGCCGGTGGGAACCGGTCATAGTCGGTGAAGTACATCTGCACCGCCATGGCGATGTTCTTCACATTGGACAGGCACTGAATCTTGCGCGCCGATTCACGTGCACGCGCAAATACGGGGAACAGCATTGCGGCCAGGATCGCGATGATCGCGATCACAACCAGCAGCTCGATCAGGGTGAAGCCTCTACTCTTTCGCATCATGTAAAGTCCTGCCTCCTCGCGGCACAATGCAAATCTCCTGCTCCCGGACCCGGGGCCGCTCGCTACCTCCTTCCTGGCGCCTGCGTCTCGGCTAGCAGGGCTACTGCAGCCGGCGCGGTTCCTGCGGCGCCATCGCGGCCTGCGGATCAATCAACCTCAACCGGGCCGGCCTAGGGCCCCGGCTGTAGCGCTGAGAGGAACCCCAAAAAGAAAGGCACTCCCCGGATGCGGAAGCGCCCTGTATCGTTCTGTCGCGCGTCATCGAGCCCGGGCGCTGCCCGGAACTCGCCCAGCAAGCAGGAACCCGAAGGGCCCACCAAGTGAAGCATGCCACGTCCCCAAGTGAAGATCACAGTGCGGTTTAAGGCTTGCCAGCGTTAGCGTATCACAGCGGCAGGCTGTAGTCAAGGGGACCCGGGGCGCCGCGCCGGCACTCGGCCTCAGCTTGTCGGGCGGCGGCCTGACAAGGCCCACGTCGCGTGGTATAATCACAACCGGGACCAGTGGTTTCCGGCGACAGGGGGCCCTGGCGGTTTCCCCTGGACGGCAAGAAGCTCTCTGGTTTCCTTCTTGGGGGACGAATGTCGGTACTCTCTGCGATTTTCGATTCCACCAGGCGAGACCTGCGGCGAGCGCGCGCGCTGGCCGAGGAGATCAGCGCGCTGTCCCCGACCATGGAGGCCCTCACGGACGAGCAGATGAGGGCCAAGACGGATGAGTTCCGCGACCGGCTCGCCCGCGGCGTGGCGCTCGACGACTTGCTGGTGGAGGCCTACGCTCTGGTGCGGGAGGCCACCTGGCGGGTGCTGGGGAAGCGCCAGGTCCGGTTTCGCGTCTCCCGGCCCGGCCGGGCCCTGCCGGAGGAGGCGGTGGTGCCGCCGGGCGAGGCGGAGGCCTTCGAGGAGGAGCTGCGGCGGCAGCACCTCAGCTACGAGCGGGAGCGGTTCATGGCCCACTTCGATGTGCAGATGATGGGCGCGATCGTGCTGCACTGGGGCCGAATCGCGGAGATGAGGACAGGTGAAGGCAAGACCCAGGTGGCGGTGCCAGCGCTCTATCTCAACGCGCTCGAGGGCAGGGGCGCCCATCTGCTCACCCACAATGATTACCTGGCGAAACGCGACCGGGACTGGATGGGCCCCATCTACGAGTTCCTGGGGCTGACGGTAGGCGTGATCCAGCACGACATGTCGGCGGAGGAGCGCCAGGACGCCTATCGCTGCGATGTCACCTACGCCACCAACCACGAGGTGGGGTTCGATTACCTGCGGGACAACACGGTGGACTATGCGGACTGGCTGGTGCTGGGCGATTTGCACTACGCCATCGTGGACGAGGCCGACAGCCTGCTGGTAGACGAGGCGCGCACCCCGCTGATCCTGGCGGGCCCGGGCACCAAGCCCACGGAGCTGTACCGCAAGGTGGATCGCGTGATCCCGCGGCTCACCCCTGACACGGACTACATCGTTGACGAGAAGAGCAAGCTGGCCAATCTCACCGAGGATGGGGTTCGCAAGATCGAATCGCTGCTGGGGGTCTCGAACATCACCGACCCGGAGAACCTGGAGCTGTTCCAGCATGTGAACGCCGCCCTTCGCGCCCATGCCTGCTACCAGCGGGACAAGGACTACGTGGTGCGGGACGGCAAGGTGATCATCGTGGACGAGTTCACCGGCCGGCTGATGTTCGGGCGGCGCTACAGCGAGGGGCTGCACCAGGCGATCGAGGCGAAAGAGAAGGTGCAGATCGAGCGGGAGAATGTGACCACCGCCACCATCACCCACCAGAACTTCTTCCGCCTCTACCACAAGCTGTCGGGGATGACGGGCACGGCGAAGACGGAGGAGGCGGAGTTCATCAAGGTCTACAACGCGGGGGTGGTGGTGGTGCCGACGCATCGGCCCATGATCCGGGCGGACAATCCGGATGTGATCTACAAGACGGAGGAGGGGAAGCTCCACGGCATCACGGGCGAGATCCTCCAGCTCCAGAGCCTGGGCCGGCCCACGCTGGTGGGCACCAGGTCCATCGCGGTGTCGGAGCGGCTGAGCGAGCGGCTGAAGCCGGAGCGGCTGCAGGTGCTGGCGCAGTTGCTGCTCTTGGAGGACGCGCTGTTGCAGACTGAGCGGCTGAGCGGGGACGAGGGGCGGGAACTGCGCCGGGCGCTGCAGGGCCGGCTGAGCGAGGTGGACCGCGAGGTGCGCCACCTGGAGGAGGCGGTGGCGAAGTTCGACCACAGCGGGGCGCGGCTGGCGCAGCCGGAAGAGCTGAGGCGAATCGAGCAGCGGCTGGCCCGGACCAGCCGCTTCGGGGACGAGATTCGGGGTCTGATGGCGAAGCTGGAATCGAAGGAAGCCGCCAGCCGGTCGGAGATCAGGCGGATGGCCGAGATCATCTGCTATCAGCCGCTGGAGGAGGTGCCGTTGGGCCGGGCTGCGGCGCTGCTGCGCGCCTGCGGACGGGAGCCGGATGTGACCAGGCCGGAGAACGCGCGGCGGCTGGCGCAGCTGATCGGCCTGGAAGAGCAGGAGCACGGGCGGCTGGCAGAGGTGCTGGACCGGGGCATTCCGCACCGGGTGCTGAACGCCAAGTACCACGAGATGGAGGCGCACATCATCGCCCAGGCCGGCCGTTCCGGGGCCCTGACCATCGCCACCAACATGGCCGGCCGCGGCGTGGACATCCTGCTAGGCGGCAACTCGGAGGAGCTGGCCAACGACTTGCTGCGGGGGGAGGGCATAGACCCCAGCCAGGCGAGCGACGAGCAGCGGCAGGCGGCCCTGGCGCAGGCGCGAGAGACGTGCGCCCGCGACAAGGAGCAGGTGATCGCTCTGGGCGGGCTGCACATCCTGGGCACCGAGCGGCATGAGAGCCGCCGCATTGATAACCAGCTCCGGGGGCGGGCCGGCCGCCAGGGCGACCCCGGGTCTTCGCGGTTCTACGTGTCCTTCGAGGATGAGCTGATGCGCTTGTTCGGCCCGGAACGGCTGGATTTCTTCCTGGGCAAGTGGCCGGAGAACGAGCCGATCGAGCACAAGCTCACCAGCCGCATGATCGAGAACGCGCAGAAAAAAGTGGAGGCGCACAACTTCGAGATCCGCAGGCATCGGCTGCAGTATGATGATGTGATGAACACGCAGCGGGCGCTGATCTATGAGCAGCGCAGGCGGGTGCTGCTGGGAGAGGACCTGCGGGAGAGCGTGCTGGCGCACATGCGCGATTTCGTGGCGGCGCGGGCGAAGGAGTTCGCCAGCCCGGAGGTCCACCACGAGGACTGGAACCTGGAGGGCCTGCACGCGGCGTTGGCGGAGGTGTTCCCGATCCGCGCCAGTGTGGAGGAGATGCAGGAGGTCGCCCGGCACGAGGATTTGGTGCGCCTGCTCCAGGAGGACATCATCTCCGCCTACGAGGAGCGGGAGCAGGTGGCGGGCGCGGAGCAGATGCGGGAGCTGGACCGGCTGGTGACGCTGCGGGTGGTGAATGTGCGCTGGATAGACCACCTGGCGGCGATGGAGGACCTGGAGGAAGGCATCGGGCTGCGGGGCTACTCCGGGGTGGACCCGCTGATCCTCTATCGAAAAGAAAGCTACGACTACTGGCAGAACCTGCTGGGCACGGTTCGGGAGGATATCATCCGCTATCTCTTCCGGGTGGTGATCCGCCCGCAGGAGACGGAGGAGCAGAGGCGAGCGGCGCTGGGGCTGGGGGCCACGCCTCAAGGGCAGCCGGTGGAGGCGGAAGACGAGGACCGGATGGCGGTGGCGGGTTCACCGGTGGCCACGAAACCAGCCCAGACGCGCACCGCCACCCGGCGCGCAGCCGCGCGCACCGGCCGCAAAGTGGGCCGCAACGACCCCTGCCCGTGTGGGAGCGGGAAGAAGTACAAGAAGTGCTGTGGGGCGCGGGCCTGACCACCCGAGGTCCCGGACTAGCTTCGGGCTGTCGCTCTCCCTCGGCCGCCCAAGCAAGAGCACGCGATGCTCATTACCAGTCGCGCCAATGAGAAAGTGAAGCAGATCAAGCGCCTCTTCCGCCGGCGAGATTGGGAGGAGACAGGGCTTTTCTTCGCGGAAGGGTTTCAGCTCGTCTCCGAGGCCATCCAGATGGGGGCCGGGATCGAGAGTCTGATCGCGGCGCCTGAGCTGTTGGGCAAGGAAGAGACGGAGTTCGTCGAGCGGCACCGCGACATTCCTTCACTCCAGGTGACGGCGCAGGTGCTGCAGAGCATCTCGCCCAAGGACGCACACCAGGGGATGGCGGCGGTGGTGCGGCAGCGCTGGGAGCGAATGGAGGAGGTGCGGCCAGAGCGGGAAAGCTGCTGGGTGGCGCTGGACCGCATTCGGCATCCCGGCAGCCTGGGGACCATCCTGCGGGTGAGCGATGCGGTCGGCGGCGCGGGCGTGATCCTGGTCGGAGATTCCACTGACCCCTACGATCCCACCGCGGTGCGGGCCAGCCTGGGGGCGGTGTTCTCGCAGCGGCTGGTGAAGGCGAGCTTTGAGGAGTTCGCGGCCTGGAAGCGAGAGCACGGGGCCTTCGTGGTCGGCACCTCGCCCGCCGCCGCGACCGATTACCGCGCCGTCTCCTATCCCAGGCCGGTGGTGCTGCTGCTGGGGAGCGAGCGGAGAGGATTGTCCGAGGAGGAGCAGGCGGTGTGCGATGTGGTGGTGCGCATCCCGATGGTGGGACGGGTGGACTCGCACCACGTGGCGGTGGCGGCGGCAGTAGTGCTGTACGAGATCCTCCATCAACGGCAGGCAGAGGCGCAGGAGGGAATCGGGCGCGCACTGACCGGGCGGAGCAGATAAAGGGGCAGGTCGCGTGGCTAGGCCCGCCTGCGGCGGGCCGTCACCCCGGCCGCTGTAAGCGGCCTAGGGGGACCTGCCCTACGGTTGACATTTCAGGGAGGTGATGTCGCGTGGCGGGCTTGCGTGAGCTGCGGGAGCGCGCAGAGCAGGCGCACAATCAAGCGCGGGAACTGAGGGATCGTCTTTGACCTGGCTCGCCGCGAGGCCGAGCTAAAGGAGCTGGAGGCGCGCGCGGCGGCGCCGGACATCTGGCAAGACCGGGCGGCCGCGGCCGCGCTGCACGCCGATATCAGTCGCCGGAAGCGCGACCTGGAGCCCGTGCAGCAGTTGCTGCGGGAGGCCGAGGACCTGGCGGTGCTGGCCCAGCTCGCCTTGGAGGAAGGGCTGGACGGGGAGGCGAGCGAGATCGAGGCCGGGCTGGCGCAGGTCGAGCGCCTGCTGGCGGAGCAGGAGCTGGCCCGGCTGTTCCAGGGGGAGTACGACTCCCACAACGCCCTGCTCTCGATCAACGCGGGCGCGGGGGGCACCGAATCCTGTGACTGGGTGGATATGCTGGCGCGGATGTACGGCCGGTGGGCGGAGAGGCATGGCTATGGCTGGGAGGTGATAGATCGCACCCCCGGCGACTCGGCGGGAAGCCGGAGCATAACGGCGGCGATCACTGGTGATCATAGCTATGGGCGGCTGAAGGGGGAGCGCGGGGTGCATCGCCTGGTGCGGCTGTCGCCCTTCGACTCTGCCCATCGGCGCCACACCTCCTTCGCCTCGGTGGATGTGATCCCCGAGGTGGAGGAGGCGGATGAGGTCGAGGTCAGTGCCGAGGACCTGAAGATCGAGACCTACCGGGCGAGCAGCGCTGGCGGCCAGCACGTCAACAAGACGGACTCGGCGGTGCGCATCACTCACCTTCCCACCGGGATCGCGGCCCAGTCGCAGAATGAACGCTCTCAGCACCAGAACCGGGCCGCCGCGCTGCGGGTGCTGAAAGCCCGGCTGCTGGCGCAGAAGCGGGCCGAGCAGGAGCAGAAGCTGGCCGAGCTGCGCGGGGAGCAGACCGAGATCGCCTGGGGCCATCAGATCCGCTCCTATGTGCTGCATCCCTACCAGATGGTGAAGGATCACCGCACCGAGCACGAGACCGGGAGCGCGACGGCGGTGCTGGAGGGGGGGATTGATGAGTTTTTGGAGGCCTATCTCCGCTATGACCTCGCCAAGCGCGCGAGAGGGGGCTAACCAGGGAGCTCTGGGCACGGCGGCAAGTCTATGTCGCACCACCTGTGGGGCCCAGAACTCCTCGGCCAAGCGCGCGAGAGGGCGCTAGCTAGTTTCGTGGTAGGAGTCGCTGGGTACACCGGTAGTGAGCGGCAGGGGGAGGGACTCGTATGACTAGAGGCCTGTTGATGGCAGTCACCGCAACGCTGGGACCGGCGCTGATTTCCAGCGGTCTCTGGGCGGCGGGGTTGTGCAAAGTGACGGTGCCGCTGGACAGCCGGAATGCGCGGTTGGCTGAGTCCAACCTGGGGGACCTGGTGGCGGACGGCGCCCGCGCCGCGCTGAACGCCGACCTGGCGCTGCTGCCGGCTAGCCAGCTCCGGGAGGAGGTGATCCCCGCGGGGGAGCTGGCCGAGCAGGCGCTGGAGGCGGCCTTACTCTATCCCGACGAGAATGTGGTGCTGGTCGAGACCACGGGGGAGAAGCTGAAGGCGGCGCTGGAACTCGGCCTGTCCGCACTCTCTCAGCCCAACCCCCAGCCCAGCCCCGCGTTCCTACAGGTGTCCGGTCTGACGGTCGAGTTCCGCTCGGCCAAGCCGGCCGGTGCGCGGGTGGAATCGGTGAAAGTGGGCAATGAGCCGCTGGCGCCTGGGAAAACCTACCGGGTGGCGGTCCCCAGCTCTCTGGCAAAGGGAGGAATGGGATACTTCCGGGTCTTCGACGGGCTCAAGCCCAAGCAGACCGGGCCCAGCCTCAGCCAAGCGGTGGTGAATTACGCGCGCGCCAGCCGAGTGGTGGCGATCACGGCCGGCCAGCGGCTGCGCGACCTGTCAACCCCTGCCCCGAAGGGCTAGCGCGGGACGATCTTCTCGTTGGATATCAGCTCGCTTCCGATCGCGGTGAGGCATGGCGGCCGCAGCCCCGATGGCGCTGCCGGGCTGGTTTGGGATATAATGTCCGCGAGAACTGAGCCACCGCGATGAAACCCGAGCGCAGCTTCCGCGATATCTTGTGGTGGGCCCTGCGCATCCTGAACCTGTCGCTGCTGATCCTGATCGCAAGCGGCGGGGGGCTGCTGCTGGGCACCTACTCGGCGGTCTCCAAGGTCATCCCGCGGGCGCGCGACCTGGGGGATATCCGCCCGGGCCGGGGGTGCCGGGTGCTCTCGGCAGAGGGGGAGCTGCTGGGCAGTGTCGCCACCGAAAACCGCGAGTTCGTCTCTCTGGAGCGGATCCCCGAGCACCTCCAAGAGGCGACAGTTGCCATTGAAGACAGGGAATTCTACCACCACATTGGGATAGATCCGCGCGGGATTGCCCGGGCCGCGGTGCATGACGTGTTGGCACTGGGAGTGCGGCAGGGCGGAAGCACCATCACCCAGCAGCTGGCGCGCAATGTCTATCTCACGCGCAGCAGGACACTGGCGCGCAAGCTGGCCGAGCTCGTGCTGGCGCTCCAGCTCGAGCGAGCCTACACCAAGCCGGAGATCCTGGAGCTCTACCTGAACCAGATCTACTTCGGGGAGGGCGCCTACGGGGTGCAGGTGGCGGCCAAGACTTACTTCGGGAAGGAGGTCTCGCAGCTCACGCTGGCCGAGTGCGCGCTGCTGGCCGGCCTGCCCAAGGCGCCGGAGCGCTATAGCCCCTTCGAGGACGAGCAGCGGGCGATTGACCGGCGCAACCTGGTGCTGGCGAAGATGCACGAGCAAGCCTACATCACCCCGAGCCAGGAGGAGCAGGCCCGGCAAGCGCCCCTGCGGCTGGTGAAAGAGCGCAAGCCGCTGGGGCTGAGCAGCTACCAGGCCCCCTACTTCACCAGCTATGTGCTGCGGGACTTGGCGGGCCGATATGGGCCGGATACGCTCTACAAGGGCGGGCTGACCATCCACACCACGCTCAACCTGGAGATGCAGCGGGCGGCGGAGGAGGCGGTGGCCTGGGGGATGGCGAGGGGGCGCTCGTTCAATGTCGGGAAGATGGCGCTGGTGGCGGTGGATGTGCGCAGTGGAGCGATCAAGGCCATGGTGGGGGGCCCGGACTGGAAGAAGAGCCAGTACAACAGCGCGGTGCAGGGCGGACGCCCGGCCGGCTCTTCCTTCAAGCCGTTCGTCTACACCACCGCGCTGGAGCAGGGATACACGCCGGATAGCATTGTGGTGGACTCGCCGGTAAGCTATCCGGGCGCGGGCGGCAAGAGGTGGACCCCCAGGAACTACGAGGGAGGATACTGGGGGCGGATGACCTTCCGCAGGGCCCTCGCCTTCTCCCGGAACGTGCCGGCGATCAAGGTGGCCAACATGGTGGGGGTCGGATCGGTGATCGCCACTGCGGAGCGGATGGGCATCTATCACCCGATGCAGCCGGTACTGCCGCTGGCGATCGGCTACTGCGATGTGAGCCCCCTGGAGATGGCCTCCGCCTTTTCTGTATTTGCGAGCAGGGGCCTGCGGACGGAGCCCTACGGCATCCGCAAAGTCGTGGACGCGCTGGGCCGCACGGTCTACGAGCACAAGGTGCAGAGCTGGCGGGTGCTGGACGAGCGCATCGCCGCCACCATGGTGGATATGCTCTCGGATGTGATCAAGTATGGCACCGCGGCGGGGATCAAGAGCCAGCTCAAGTTCCAGGCAGCGGGGAAGACCGGGACCTCCAGTGACTACCGGGACGCCTGGTTCGTCGGGTTCACGAACGACCTGAGCGCGGCGGTATGGGCGGGAAACGACACTTTCATCTCCACCAAGCGCGTGGCCGGGGCGAAGATCCCAGCGCCGGTGTGGGCCCGGTTCATGGTGCAGGCGCAGCCGATCATGGCCTCGGCGCTGGCGAAAGAGCGGGAGCCGGTGGTGGAGATCAGCTCCGAGGACCAGGGCGTGCCGCAGCCGCCAAAGAAGCGGCCTTCCGCGCCGCGGGGGGAGAAGCAGGAGCAGGTGCCGGCCCAGGAAGAGACGCCTCCCAGCCGGTTCGTGACCAAGGACATCTGCCCCGTCTCCGGCCTGCTGCGGGGCCCGAACTGCCCGCCGCCGGTTCAGGTCACCTATGATATGGAGTCGGATGACAGGCCGCCGACGAAGATGTGCGATGTTCACAACCCGCCGGGGCCCGCCGTGACCGGCGCCCCGGCCGGAGCGCGCCAGCCCGAGGCTGAGCCCGGGAGGCCCGCCTCCAAGCCGGCCCCGGAGAAGCATTACGTGACTCTGCCCATCTGCGTGCTCACCGGGAAGCTCGCCACGCCCTTCTGCCCGCTAGTCAAGAACACGACCTTCGAGGTCGGCAAGGCGCCCACCGAGTCTTGCACCCGCCACGGAAGAAGGCCGCCGGGTCCCTGACGGGCCTTGTCCCAGCAAGGTGACAGGGGAACCGGTGCCCCAGCCGAAGCGCGGCGCGAAAGGGCCCTGACGCCTGACCTAGAGGTTACCTGAGATGACACGCGCGTTCCGGATTGGCCGGGTTTTCAACATTGACATCGAGATTGACTACACCTGGTTCATCGTGTTCGTGATCGTGGCCGCGCTGCTCGCCACCGGATGGTTCGCGAAGTATCTCCCGCATGTTACAGTAGGCCTGCGCTGGATAGTGGGGTTCATCGCCGCCATCCTGTTCTTCGTGAGTGTGCTGCTGCACGAGCTCTCGCACTCAGTGGTGGCCATCCGCAGCGGCATGAAGATCAGCGGCATCACCCTGTTCCTCTTCGGCGGGGTCTCGAAGATGACCGATGAGCCCAAGTCGGCGGGGGTGGAATTCCGCATGGCCATCGCCGGTCCGGCCATGAGCATCCTGCTGGCGCTGATCTTCCTGGGCCTGGCGCGGGTGACGCGGGCGGGGCCCGGCGGGGAAGTCCTGGGCACGGTGTTCGCCTGGTTGGGGTGGATGAACGGGATGCTGGCGGTGTTCAACCTGCTGCCCGGCTTCCCTCTGGACGGTGGGAGAGTGCTGCGGGCCGGGATCTGGGGGGTCACTCACGATCTCACCGATGCCACCCGGGTCGCCTCCGCCTTCGGGCAAGGGCTGGGTTTCCTGCTGATCGTGGCCGGGGTAATCCTGTTCATCGGGCGGGACTTCGGGGGCCTGTGGCTGGCCTTCATCGGCTGGTTCCTGGTGCAGGCCGCGCAGCAGAGCTACCGGCAGTTGGTGCTGCGGCAGGCGTTGTTGGGGGTGCCGGTCTCCTCGGTGATGACGGCCCAGGTGGAGTGGGTGCCGGCGGAGGCCACCCTGGAGCAGGTGGTGCACGACCATGTGATGGTCCACAATCATCCGGCCTTCCCGGTACTGGAGAGCAGCCGCTTGCTGGGTCTGCTATCGCTGAGCGATATCAGGCACGTGCCGCGGGAGCGCTGGCCTTTCGTGACGGCCCGCGAGGCGGTCCCGGCGCTGACTGAGCTTCAGACCGTTTCCCCCTCTGCCGACGCCTGGGAGGCGCTGCTGAAGATGACCTCCGGGCACGCGGGGCGGCTGCTGGTGACCGAGGACGGCGCGCTGCGCGGCATCATCACCCGCACGGACGTGATGCACCTGATCCGGAGGCGGATGGAGCTGGGGGTGTAGTCAGCCTGTGCGATTCGGCTAGGCCAGTGTCTCCCCGTACGGCGCCCGCGCTACCCCGCGCTCTGTCACGATCCCGGCGATCAGCTCGGCAGGAGTGATGTCGAAGGCGGGGTTGAACACCTCCGCCCCTGCCGGCGCGACCGGCGTTCCGCCGAAGCCAAGCACCTCTTCGGCGCTGCGCTCCTCTATCGGTATCTGAGAGCCGTCGGCGAGAGAGGGGTCAAGGGTGGAGGTGGGCGCTGCCACGTAGAATGGAATCTGGTGGTGACGCGCCAGCACGGCGAGGCCGTAGGTGCCGATCTTGTTGGCCGTGTCGCCGTTGCGGGCGATGCGGTCGGCGCCGACGATGACGACATCCACCATGCCCCGCGCCATGCAGGCCCCGGCCATGCCATCGGTGATAAGGGTGGTCGGGACGCCGGCGCGCATCAGCTCCCACATGGTGAGCCGCGCGCCTTGCAGCAGCGGCCGCGTCTCGCAGGCCAACACCTTGACCGGGTTGCCGGCGGTCCCTAGGTCGCAGTGCGACCGGGATGGCGGCCCCTTGGGCCTAGCCACGTGGGCGGCCTTGATCACCGCCAGCGCGGTGCCTTCGCCTCCCGTGGCGAGCGCGCCGGTGTTGCAGATGGTCAGCACGCCTGCGCCGTGCGGGATAAGCGCGCGGCCGTGCTCGGCGATGAGCCGGCAGGTCTCAGTATCCTCCCGGTGGATGGCGAGCGCCTCCTGAGCCAGCTCGTCGGCGGTGACACCGGCCGCGGCCCGGGATAGCATGCGGTCTATCGCCCAGAACAGGTTGCGCGCGGTGGGTCGGGTGGCGCGCAGCAGGGCGGCCGCCTCGGCGATCCGCTCCTGCATGCCCTGGGCTTCGCCCCGGGCGGCGAGGGCGAGGCCGTAGGCGGCGGCGATGCCGATGAGAGGCGCGCCCCGCACCTGGAGGGTGCGAATCGCCTGGGCCACCTGCCCGACCTGCCGGCAGCGCAGGTATACCTCCTCCTGGGGCAGGCGGGTCTGATCCAGGATTACGACCGCATCCTCATCCCAGCGGATTGGGTCAATCTTGCCTACGGGCATCAAGGCATTCCTTTCCCAGTGCAGCCAGCAGCACTATAATAGCAGAGATGGCGGGGTCGGGAGACCCCGCCCTACACAACGGCAAGTGTGGCCGGTGAGTCAGATGCGGATGCAGAAATGCCCCCAGTGTGGGGCGGAGAACAGCATAAGACGCGCCACTTGCTACCAGTGCCAGCAGACGCTGGCTTCCCAGGCCGAACAGGTGGACCGCCCCGCGGCCTCACGCTGGGAGGCGATCGAGCCGCTGGGCCGGAGGCCCAGAAAGCGCGTGCTGCGGCCGGCCCCGGATGCGATCACATTGTCTGCGCCCCCGGCCGAGGTGCAGGAGCGGGCGCGCAGCTACATGCCCACCTTCCGCCGCCCGCTCCGCCACGTGCGCCGGATGGGGGTCTTCTTTCGGGAGCTGCACACCCTCACGCGCTCCGGCATCGCCATCGCCTCGGCCTGCCAGGAGCTTTCCCGCCGCGCCCCGGCTGGCCTGCGGGGGCTGGCGGGGGAGATGGCAGAAGCGGCGGGCGCGGGGAAACCCATTCATACGGTCATGGAGCAGCACCGGGATCTGCTCTACCCCTGGCATATTGGCCTGGTGCGCGCGGCCCAGGCGGGGGGCTACCTGCCGGAGGCTTTCGACCAGATCGCGCACGCCTATGAGGTGGAGTGGCAGACCCGTTCCGCCCTGCTCTCGCGGCTGCTCTTCTACCTGGTTTTCGGGCTGCCGCCGGTGCTGGTGGTGCTGCCCCTGATCCTGATGCTGAACCAGCCCATCCCGACGGAGGGGTGGACGCCGGAGCTTCTGCTCCAAGTTGCGCTGCACTACTTCCGCACGGTTTCACTGTCCATCGTGATCGGTCTGATCGCATTGATCCTGGTGTGGCAGGCGCTATCAGCTACCGCTTGGTTCCAGGTCTGGCAGCAGCGCGCGGTGCTGCGCTTGCCGGTGGTGGGGCGGGTGGCCCGCGCGGCGGCGCTGGATCGCTATTTGGCTACGCTGGGGCTGCTGCTGCGAGGTGGGATCCCGGTGGCGGAGGCGGCGGAAGAGGCGGCGCGGGCGGCGGGCAACGCCGGCCTCACCCCCAGGCTGCTGGAGGTGGGAAGCGCGGTGCGCTCCGGCGTCTCCCTCGCCCAGGCCCTGGAGAGCACCGGCGGGTTCGACCGCGACACGCTCAGCATGGCGGCCACTGGCGAGGTGTCGGGGAGCTTGCCAGAGATGCTGGGCCGGGCCGCCGGCTACTATCGGGAAGAGCAAGAGCTGAAGCGGAGACTGCTGCTGCGGATGGCGAACGTGGCCTTCGGCGTGGTGTGGATCTGCGTGGCCGGGGCGATCTTCCTGATCGGGGTGCGCGTCTACTTCGACTTCGCTTTCCGGGTGATGGATTGGATGATGGAGTGAGGAGGAGCCGAGATGAAGCTCGAGGTGGATGGAATGTGCTTCGCCTGCGGCCAGCAGAACCCCATCGGACTGAAGCTGAGCTTCCACTTCGAGGGCGATGATTATGTAACCAGCCTCCAGATACGACCAGAGTACCAGGGCTGGGCTGGGATCGTGCACGGCGGCCTGCTGGCCACGGCGCTGGATGAGACTATGGCGCGGCTGCTGTGGGAGCGGGAGATCAATGCCATCACCGGCCGACTGGAGGTACGCTATCGCCGGCCTGTCGCCATCGGGGAGCAGCTCCAGCTTCGCGGCCGCATCACCCGGCGACGTCCACCCGTGGTGGAGACCGAGGCCTGGGCCATCGCCGCCGACGGCGCGGTGGTGGCGGAAGCGAAGGCGACGAGCATAGGGGTGTAGCGGGGAGGAGACAGGGCGGCAACCCTCTTGCTGGAACCTGGGAATACCATGGCGGAGGCGAAACCAATGCGGGCAACAGAGGATTTGAAGCAGGAGCACCGCGTGATCGAGCTGGTGCTGACGGCCCTGGAGGGGATGGCGCAGCAGCTCGAGCGGGGGAATCTCTTGCGCCGAGAGCCAGCCGAGAGGGCACTGGAGGTGGTGCGCAACTTCGCCGACAAGTGTCACCACGGCAAGGAAGAGCGGTATCTGTTCACGAGGCTGGAGACGCGGGGGATGTCGCGCCAGACCGGGATCATCTCGGAGTTGCTGCACGAGCACGGGGAAGGCCGGGCGCACGTGCGCGCTTTCGCGCGGGCCCTGGTGGGCGCCTGCGAGAGCAATCCGCAGGATGGCCGCGCCTTCGCCGAGCACGCCCAGGGCTATGTCACGCTCCTCAGGAAGCACATCCAGAAAGAGGACGACGTTTTCTTCCCAATGGCCGACCAGAAGCTAACCCCGGAGGATGACGCGGAGCTGATGGAGGCCTTCGAGAAGATCGAGCGGGAGGAGATCGGCGAAGGGGCGCACGAGAACTACCATCGCTGGGCGGTGGAACTCGCACAGCAGAAGGAGTAGGCGCGCAGTTCAGTGCGCCCGGAACAGCCTGGGGCGTGATGAATCACGCCCCTACAACAGCTGGCCGGATAGCCCGGATTCCCCGGTCACACCCCAGCGCAGGAGCGCGCCGCTAGCCGCGCACCGCCTTCTCCGCGCGGGCCAGCGCGTGCTGCGCAGGCTCGGCTGCCAGCGGGTCAACCCAGGGCGAGAAGTCCTCGAGCATCCTGCGCCGGACGGCCTCGTAGTCCGCGCGAAGGGCGCGGAGGGCCTTGCGGTCTTTGCGCCATCCCGCAAGGTGGGCACGGGCGATGCGGTTGGCCTGGTCGGCGTGGATGGCAACCAACTCCAAGCTGGTGCGCACCACTGGGTTCCTCTCCCGCTTGGCGAGGGCGCCGAAGCGCAGCCGGTAGCGCTCGGTCGAAGCGGCCATCTGCTGCATCTTCTTCAGGTCGGCGGCATCGCCGTCCCCCAGGGTCTTATGCTCGTAGTCCGGCCCGCTGCGGAAGCCTGCTACCAGGTGCGAGAAGTAGGCCTCCACTTCGTCGGCCTGCTGGCCAAAAGCGGCCGACATGATCTTGGCGCGGTGCTGCCTGGCAGGCAGGCGCTTGTTCCAGAGCAGATCACCCATCGCGTTCGGCATGTAGGGGAGCGGGTAGAAGCAACGTATCGCCTGGCAGCTCAAGAGGCCGTTCAGGCCAAGTGACTCCAGATCCTTTAGGTCCCGCGCCATCGCGGCCCCCACATCCCGCCCCAGGCCATCGGACCAGACTGCCCACATCATGTGATAGTCGAAGATGAAGGTATCGGGCAGCTTCAGCTTGCTCCAGCTGCGCATGATCTGGGCATAGGCGCGATTGGTGCGCGGGAGGCGGCAGCGGTTCAGCTTGGGCCGGGCGGCGCCGGCGGGTTCCTGGCATTTGGGATCATCCAGGGGGTGGCGGTAGCAACGGGTGATGGGCGCGTACATGAAGATGACGTTGTCGGTGGTGACGCGAACTCGGTCGGGCGGCCAAAGCAGATCCATGTAGCCCAGGAAGACCACGCGCGTGGCAAGCTGCTCCTGCTTCAGCCGGCGGCCGATCGCCTCCACCAGCATGGCATACCAGTCGGAGGGGGTCTGCTTGCGGCAGTCCGCGCACTCGCACTTGTTGTTGTAGGAGTCCGACATCCAGACGTGCAGGCAGTCCACCTCCGAGTGCTGTCTGGCATAGGTCACCACTTGCTCGACGAAGGCCTGCCGCACCTGCGGCTGGGAGTAGCAGAGCTCGGTGTTGGCGGCGATGCCCTCCCACAGATCCCGTTTGCCGTTCACCTCCGCCAGCCAGCCTCGCTTGTCGCGGGCTGGCCTTTGCGCGGTCCTCTCCCAGCCCAGGCCGGGCACACCGACGGCGGCAGAGGTCCAGCCATGCCCAACCCGATGGAGCACCATGCCCAAGTCCTTGACGCGCGCGATCACCCGGTCATCCAAAGCGTAGCAGTCGGACTCGGAGAGGCGGTCTCCCACCTCCTGATAGCCCCGCCGCCAGAAGACGCCGGCGTGGAGGAACTGGAGCTGGAAGGTGTTCATCTTCTTCTTCGCCATCCAGTCGAGCACATCGAGCACATGCGCCAGCCGCGGCGCGCCCTCGATGCAGATGCCCCGGTGGCGATAGCTGGCCTGCTCGCGAAGGGGGCGTGTCGGGAGACTGAGCCGGCGGCCCGCGGGCACCACCTCGCCGTTGGGGCCAGGCCGGAGGAAGACAACGCCCAGCTCCTCGAGCAGGCGGTAGGCAGCGAAGAGGACGCTGCGGGGATTGGACCCCACCAGATAGAGGGTCCCTTTCCTGGGGATGATGGCGAGCGCGTCATCGAGCTGGTGGGGCCGGGGAGCGCGCCCAGGCCCAGGCCGGTGAGGTGGTCGCCGGTGCCCAGCACGATGCGGGCCCGGCAGCCCTCGGGCAGCAATGCGAGCGGGGGCAAGGCCTCGGCTACGACGTTCGCCAGTCGGGGCAGATAGGCCTCAAGCTCCTGCGCGGCCCGCGCCACCGGTGACTCGAAGCCCAGCGGTTGGATCAGGATGCGACTGTTGGCTCTCATGGTGACCCCTCCAGGTGAAATGCCGGAGCGTCCGGTTACGCATCTGCGGGTCGGCATTTCTGCGCCGACACTTGAAGCGCCTGCTAGGCCCTCTCGCTCCCGCGAAGCTGCTCCCAGGTCTGCCGGTCAATGACCATGCGCACCTCGGCCCGCGCGAAGAGGCTATCGCCGGCAGGAATCTTGCCGATCTTGAAGCCGACTTTGTGATAGCAGCGCAGCGCCCGGCGGTTGTCCGGGTGGCAGGAGAGGCGGACCTCCCGCAGCCCCAGGGTCTGGAAGGCGTGGTCGAGCAGGGCCTGCGTGGCGGCGGTGCCATAGCCTCGACCCCACAGCCGCTTCTCGCCGATCATCAGGCCGAGGTGAGCGCACCCGGTCTGGCGGTCTATCCCCCGCAGGCCGCAGGTGCCGATGGTTCTCCCCTGCTCGTCCTCGATGGCAAAGGGCTGCTGCTGAACCTTGTCGGCGAGGACGCCGGCGATCCAGGCGCGTTCGGCCTCCACGGTGGCGGGAGGCTGCAGCAGGCCCAGGTAGCGGATGACGTCGGGGTCGCTGACCCAGCGGAAACAGACTTCCGCGTCGCTCATGCGAATGGGGCGAAGGGTCACCCTGGCCATGTCGGCTTTCGATTCGCCTCCGGCCGAAGGGGGTCCTGGCGCGACCAGAGGGCTGGGCCGGTGTCGAATGCCAGGGCTGAGCCGATCCTTTACAGCGGATGATCGGTTTCCGTATAATGTTGCTCGTCGGCCCTTTCCCCCCGCAGGTGGGCCGAAAGTGAGGCCCAGAATGGCAGTCTCCCGAAGCCGCAGATCGCGCCACTCCGCCCGCGAGACCATGGGATTGCTGTGCGCGCTGACCTTGCTGTTCCTCCTGTCCGGTGCTCGCGCCTGGGCGCTGCGGCTGCCGACGGAGGCGCCGGGGCTCCGGGTCCACGTGCACGCTCTCTGGAACGAAGAGTACCTCTGCCTCGCAGCCACGGTGGCCGACCCCATGGTGACGGGCTCGAACGTGGGCCCGATGTCGGCGCCGCAACAGGATGACGCCATTGAGTTCGATCTGGAGGTGCCGGGCCCGGCCGGGCGGCAGGCCCATCGCCTGATCATCAGCGCGGCTGGCGGCATGACCCTGTTCAGCCGGGAGGCGGGAGGCCGGTGGCGGACCGACCCCTCCTGGATCAGCGGCCAGCAGACCGTGAAGTACGCGGTGACCGTAGATGGCACGCTGAACAACCCCGCGGATACGGACGTGGGCTTCACCGTGGAGTGCGCGATCCCGTGGGCCTTTCTGGGCGGGCGGCCGCCGATCGCCCAGGAGGTCGGCTTCAACGTGATCTGCTGGATGCAGGGGGAGACCGAGGGACTGGTGAGCTGGGCGCAGACAGTGCGCTCGGAGCGCGATGCCGGTGATGCCGCCCGCTGGGGGAGGATGCTGGTCAGCCCGAGTTCGCCGCTGGCGACGGCGCAAGGGGCCTGGCTGCCCTGTCCCTATGTGGGGCGAATGCCGTTCATAGACGGGAAGCTGAACGCGGATGAGTGGCTCACCGCCAGCACGCTGACTCTAGAGAAGCCGAAGCCCACACTCCAGCCCGCGGCCACTCCGCCGAAGCAGAGCGACGTGATCGGTATGCTGCTGGCGATCTATCGCTATGACTGGCAGGGAGACCCTGCTCGGCCCGGCGCCCATCTCTGGGGGAGCGACGGCGGCCCTGCCACCAGTGACCAGCCCAAGGAAGGGGCAGGCCCCTGGTACAGCTATGAGCGAGTGGCCTGGCACCGGGCGCAGCTCGATGAGGTCCAGCGCAGCGGGATAGATATCATCCTGGCGCGCTACCGGGGCGATGAGGAGTCGCGCCGCACCTGGGCGCGGACGGGGCTGGACCGGCTCGGGGAGGCGCTCAAGGGGATGCGGGCGGAGGGGCACAGCTACCCGCTGGTGGGGATGATGCTGGACACGGCGCCGCTGCGAGGTGCTGATCTGAAGTCGCTGGATGGCAAGCGCCTGCTCTATGGGATGATCAGGGATTTCTTCCTGCACGTGCCGCGGGAGTTCTGGGCGGAGTTGGGGGCGCGGCCGCAGCAGGGCGTCACCGGCGGCGCGCCGGTGCTGCTGGGAGAGCCGGAGGGACTGGCGGACTGGGATGGGAGCTTTCTCGCCTTCGCGCAAGACCAGTTCGGGCGCGATTTTCCCGGCGGGAAGCTGGCCTGGCTGGGCAGCAGCCAGTGGCGACCGCGAGGGGCAGAGGGCTTCTACGCCTATATCCGGCTACCGGGAGCAGTAGGCTTCACCCAGGAGGGCGCGGGAGGGGTGAGCGCGGTGGCGCTGTCGCCGGGCTTCTGCCCGGCCCCGGGAATCGGCGGGGAGGTTCGTCCTCGGCGAGAGGATCGCGCCTATCGCGCCGACTGGCAGCGGGTGCTGGCGGCGGCCCCGGAGCTGGTGGTCCTGAATAGCTGGAACGATTTCGCCGATGGCAGCGACCTGGCTCCCTCTCGCCAGTACGGGTTCAGCTATGTTGATCTGACCCGATACTTCTCAGCTCGCCTCGGGAGCCGCCAGCCGCACTCCCTTCGGCTGAAGAAGCAGGCCGTGCCTGCGGTGCTGCGGCCGGGTGCGGACTACCAGGTGGAGCTGGTGGTCGAGAATGTCGGCACCGAGGACCTGCATACGGGAAGAAGCATAACCGCCGACTACCGCATGGTGCGGCGATCCGATGGCCAGGTGGTCAGATCGAAGACCGGGGCCCAGGGCCTGGACATCATGGCCGGGCAGACACTGCGGCTGCCGGTGCTGATCTCCACCCGGGATGATCGGGGCGACCCGCTGCCGCCGGGCCAGTATCTCTTCTCACTGGTGGCGGTGAGGAGCAAGGTGGCCTATCTGCGGTCGCGCTGGTTCGCCCGCCCGGAGGCCGAGCTGACCGTGCCCGTCACAATCGGCGAGCCGCCGGCGCGACGCGTTACCATCATCAGTACCTCGCTGCCATCGTCCATCGAGACCGGGGCCACGGAGCAGGTGGTGGTGCGGCTGCGCAATGACGGGGCCGACACCTGGCGAGCAGCGAAAACCGCGCTTTCTTATCGGTGGCTGCGGCATGAGGATGACCTCAGCCTGCCGGCCGATCAGCCGGAAGAACGGGTGGTGGGTGAGGGGGCGCGGGCTGGTTTGCCAAAGGATGTGGCGCCGGGAGAGGTGGTATCGGTGATGATCCCGGTTACTGCTCCCTCCGCCCCTCAGGAGACTCGCGCCGAGGAGGGGACTGCCACGGCCGGGCTATGGCACTATCGGGTGGGGTGGGATCTGGTTGACAGCGGCGGCGAGCGGTTCTCAGACCCTGGGGGCGTATCAGAGGCGATCCAGGTGGTTCCGCGCGATCGGGGCGTGGTCTTCAGCTCGGCGAGCACCCCGGGCGCGATGCGGGCAGGGGAGCAGGCGAAAGTAGAGGTGGTGGTGGGGAACGCGGGGCCGCGCCCGTGGGCCGCGGGCCAATCCCATCTCGCCTATCACTGGTATCGGTGGGATGGCCGGGAACTGGCCGGGGCGACGGGGGCCACCCCTCTGCCATCTGACCTGGCCCCTGGACAGAAGATCATGCTGGTGGCTGCGCTCGAGGCGCCGGCTGCGGCCGGCCCCTACTGGGTGGTCTGGGACATGGTGGCCAACGGCCTGGGCTTTCGCGCTGCGGGTGGCGGCCGCCGCGGCGACGTGGTGGTGGCGCCGGTGATGGTGCGCGGGGGCGAGTTCCGCGCCATTGACCTGTCATCGTTCTCCAACGTGGTAGCGGTGACAGATGACGCGCATCGCTCCCGGGGGGATTTCGATGGGCAGGGCCGCAGCTTTCCGGCAGAATGGGTGCCGCCGGACGCGTCCGGCGCGGCCGACCGGCTCTACCCGAGTGGCTACTACTCGCCATTCGCCCCCACAAAGGAAGTCCCGTTCGCCTTCCCTGATACCAGCTCGGGGGTGGCGGGCGCGGTGGCCTGCAACGGACAGGCCATCCCGCTCGGGGGTAAGGGCGCGAAGCGGGTGCATCTGCTGCTGGCGAGCACAAACCCGGAGGTAGGGCAGGTCCGCGACCTGCCCGGCCAGGACAAGGTGGCATTTGGCCTGAAGCTGGCCGATGGGCAAGTCCAGCAGGCCATGGTAAGCGCCTGGCCTTGGCTGGGCCGGGCTCCCGGGTATCCGCAGGACGTGGGCCTGTTCGCGCCTTATCTGCGCACGCTGAGCGGCGATGATGCCACGGCGGTGGCCAACCTCTATCATCGGGTGGTAGCACCATCGTCGGGAGTAGTGGTCTCGTTGCAGTTGCCGCAGCAGCCGTCGGTAAAGATGCTGGCGGTGACGGTGGAGGAGGAGTAGCGAGAGCGCCCGCCGTGCCGACTGCCGGGCAGGAGGCAAGTGGCTAAGCCCGCCTGGGGCGGGCCGCCACTCCGGTCGCCGGAGGCAACCTAGGGGCTCCTGCCCAACCCGTTTCACTGGCTTCCTGGAGGATCGCTTTGTCGAGCTGGCTGATCGAGAACGCGGCAGTAGTGACGGTTGACGATCACGATACCGTGCTGCCGCGGGCGGACTTGCTGGTCGAGGGTACGGACATCGCCGGGCTGTGGCCGGCAGGCAAACCGGCCGGAGTGAAGGCAGCGCAGACCATCGAGGCCAAAGGCATGGTAGTGATGCCCGGCATGGTCAACGCCCACACCCACTGCGCCATGACCTTCCTGCGCGGCTATGCCGATGACATGCCGCTGATGCCGTGGCTGAAGGAGCGCATCTGGCCCTTCGAGATGAAGCTGCAGCCGGAGGATGTGTATTGGGGCAGCATGCTGGGCATCGCGGAGATGATCCGGGGAGGCGTGACCTGCTTCAATGACATGTATCACTACTTCGAGCAGGCGGCGCGGGCGGCGCTGGACAGCGGGATTCGCGCCCATGTCTCAGGGGTGCTGCTCGCCTTCCTGCCGGATGCCAAGGAGCGGCTGGAGCACGCCATCGAGTTCGCCAAGGAGTGGCATGGGCGAGGAGACGGCCGGCTGGTGACGATGCTGGGGCCTCACGCTCCCTACACCTGCCCGAATCACCTGCTGGAACGAGTGATCGAGGGGGCGCGGGAAAGCGGAGTTGGCATCCACATCCACGTCTCAGAGACCAGGCAAGAGGTGCAGGACAGCCTGAAGGAGTTCGGGCAGACGCCGGTGGCACGGCTGCGGGAGATCGGACTGCTGGACGTGCATCCGGTGCTGGCCGCGCACTGCGTGCATCTCACGGATTCGGATATCGCCACCCTGGTTGATAAGAAAGTAGGCGCTTGCCACTGCCCGGGAAGCAACATGAAGCTGGCCTCCGGGGTGGCGCCGGTGCCCAGGCTGCTGGAGGCGGGGGCGATCGTGGGCCTGGGCACAGATGGGCCGGCGAGTAACAACAACCTGGATATGCTGGAGGAGGCGCGGCTGGCGGCGCTGCTGCACAAGGTGGCCGGGGAGGAGCCGACGCTGGTGACCGCGCCCCAGGCGCTGCGGATGGCGACGCGCGGCAGCGCGCAGGCGCTTGGGATTGGCGATCGGGTGGGGCAGATCAAGGTGGGAATGAAAGCCGATCTCGCTCTGCTGGACTTCCACCAGGCCCACCTCTACCCGCCCCATGATATCATCTCTCATCTGGTGTATGCCGCGCGCGCCGGCGACGTCCGTACGGTGTTCGTTAACGGCCGGCCGTTAATGATTGACCAGAAGCTGACCACCATGGATGAGGATGAGATCTTCCAGCAGGTAGGGGAGAGGCTGGAGCGGTTGGGCTGAGACGCGCGGCGGGCATAGGTCCCTAGGCCTGAAGGGCGGGATGTCCCTAGGCCCGGTAGGGCCGGGATGGCGGCCGGCTCTGCCAGCCTAGCCAGCGGTCGCCGAATGGCGGCCTAGCCACATGCCCGCCCTACAAACGGCGGCCGGAGAGGGCAGTGTCGAACGAGCTGGTGATTCGCGATGTCAACCCTGATGACGTGGGGACCTTGTGCGAGATCGCGGTGGCGGCCTGGCGGCCGATCTTCGCCTCCTTTCGCCAGATGCTGGGGGATGAGCTGTTCGAGGTGGTGTGTGCGGGCTGGCAGGAGGACAAAGCGAGGCAAGTCAGGCGGGCGTGCGATCCCACCGACTCGACGCTGGTGTGTGTGGCGGAGAGAGACGGACAGGTGGTCGGATTCATCACCTTCCATGCCGATGCCGGCTCGAGCCTTGGGCAGATCGGGAACAATGCCGTGCACCCGGATTTCCAGGGACAGGGTATCGGGCCCAGGATGTACCAGCACGCGTGCGAGCGGATGCGGGGGCTAG
Source organism: uncultured Armatimonadota bacterium (assembly GCA_963716175.1). Classification (GTDB taxonomy): domain Bacteria; phylum Armatimonadota; class Hebobacteria; order Hebobacterales; family Hebobacteraceae; genus MFD04408-11. The sequence goes on from OY970296.1 coordinate 1,809,541, forward strand.
GGGTGCGATTCGTCAAGGTGATGACAGGCCTGGATCCGTCCCACGCCCCAGCCAGGCGGGCCTACGAGAAGGCCGGGTTCTCGATTCAGATGTCCTGGGTGGACTACTACCGGAAGCTGTGAGCGTGGGGTTGGGCACGGAGCAGGCTAATCTCAGGCATGCGGTGCGGCGCGCGAAGCGACAGAAGCTGTTCGCGTCGCTGGCGCGAATCTATGCCAGCTTCCCGGAGACGGAATGCGAGAACTGCGCCCGCTGCTGCTTCGAGAGCCCGGGGATCTTCTTCATCGAGTACCTGCACCTGATGGAGGAGATAGGGGGGCTGCCGCGGGCGCGGCAGGAGTTGCTCAAGCGGCGCGCTCTGGGCGAGCTGCTGTTCTCGTGGGTTGATCCGCAGCGGCAGTGCATCTTCCTGGAGTCCTCTCGCTGCACATTGTACCAGCGGCGGCCGCTGGCCTGCCGGCTCTTCGGGCTGGTGTCCCCCACCGACCGGGAGCAAGCAGAGCTGGAGGCGCGGCTGGCCGCCAGGGAAGAGGCCAGGCGGCTGGGGCTGCTGGGGATTCGCATCCCAGAGGAGATCGTCACCCGCGCGCTGGTGAGCTGTGAGCGCGTGCGGGACCGGCGGGGCCGAGAGGTCAGAGTGGATGCGGACGCCATGGCGGCGCGGGTGGCGCGACTGGACGAGGCGTTGCTGCCGCGGCAAGTGGTGGTGCGGGAGTTCTGCTTCCTGTCCCTGCCGGAGCGGCTGGCGATGAGCTGGTGGGAAGGTGATGCTGTGGAGATGATGAGAATCCAACTGCTGAGGCGGGCGCAGAGTGGAGAGCGGGTGGAGGATCTGCTGGGGGAGGTGTGGGAGATGGTGGCAGTAGAGAGTGGAAAGGTGAGAGGAGAGAGGAGAAAGGAGGGGCGATGGCGCTAGGTTTCGGGTTGATCGGATGCGGCGCGATGGGGAGGGACCTAGGGATGGCGTTGAAGGAACAGGTGGCTGAGGCCGAGGTGGTGGCCGCCTTCGACCCGTTCGCTCCCAACCTGGAGAGGTTGTGCGCCGACCTCGGGGCCGCTCCCGCGTCCTCGCTGGAGCAATTGCTGGGCCGAGATGATGTGCAAGCGGTGATCGTGGCCTCGCCCAACCATCTCCACTGCGAGCACACGCTGGCCGCGGCGAAGGCCGGCAAGCATGTGTTCTGCGAGAAGCCGATGGCGCTGTCGGTGGCAGATTGTGACCGCATGATGGCGGCCTGCGACGGGGCCGGCGTAAAGCTGATGGTGGGCCACAGCATGCGGCTTTATCCGCTGCCGCGGAAGCTGCTGGAGATGGCCGCCAAAGGCGAGCTGGGACAGCCGCGCTTCGGGTTCGCCTCCTACTTCTTCTCCGGGTTCAAGGGCCGGGGGAGCGGGGCCTGGCATATTGCGCGGGAGCGGTCGGGCGGCCTTTTCTTCCACATGGCCATCCATCACATTGATCTGTTTCTGGCGATCTTCGGCCCGGCCCGCCGGGTGCAGTACGCAGGCGGACATCATGGGGCCCAGGTGCGGGATTTCGATGATGTCGCCAGCATCTTGATCGAGTTCGCTTCGGGTGCCACCGCTGTGCTCACCGCCTCCAGCCTCTCGCCGGTGCCGTGGAGGGAGCTGGTGTTCCTGTTCACTGGCGGCCTGGCCCGGATGGACAGCCCATGGACCTACCTTGAGTTCGGCCCGGACGAGCAGCATCTTATCAGGGTGGAGCCGAAGGAGGTCCCCGGGCCCGGGGCGATCGAGGCCGAGCTGCGGAGCTTCACGCGGTGGGTGGTCTACAACGAGCCGCCAGTATTCGGCGCCAGAGAAGGCCGGGCAGCAGTGGCAGTGGCGGAGGCGGCGCAGCGGGCTGAGGAGACCGGGCAGGCGGCGGAAGTTGGGTGACGGCGGTTTCACCGCAGAGGCGCGGACCGCGCGGCGGGAGTGAGCCTCAGGGAGAGGCCTCGCAAAGCTTCGCCCCGGCAGACTCAAGTCCGCCGGGGCGGGGTTGGCTAAGGGAACTAGTAGAACAGGAGCCTGAACTAGGCTGGCAACACGTTTTCGGCGTGCGGTCCCTTCTCGCCATCGAGGAGGTCGAACTGCACCTGCTGCCCTTCCTCCAGCGTCTTGAAGCCCGGCATCTTGATCGCGGAGTAGTGCACGAAGACGTCCCGGCCCCCCTCGATCTCGATGAAGCCGTACCCCTTTTGGGCGTTGAACCACTTCACCTTTCCCCTCGCCATCAACGCACCTCCTTGCTCCTGCGATGGCATACTCAGCCAGCGTGAAACTTACCAAAGTGGGTTCAGAATGTCAAGGGCTTGCCGGGTCTTGCAGAGTCTGGGTGGGGTGTGGCTTTCTGTGGAGCGGTGTCCCCCGACCCTGCCAGATAGCCCGCGGGAGGCGGGCAGGCATGCCTGGATGCTGCCCTACCGCTCTGGCACAGAGAGTCGTGAGATCAGGGCACGAGCTCGGCGAGGTAGCCGCGGAATACAGGGCAATCGCGATAGGCCTTGCCGGGGGCCAGGCAGCGCTCGTAGGTCACGGGATCGTCAACCGCGGGGGTGCCTCCCTCTTCCTCGTCGTGAGGAGGCTCCTGCAGCAGCAGGCAGTCGTTGTTCTCACGCGTGTAGTGTGGGCAGGCCATGGCCGCCAACCCCCCGCTCGCGATCAGGAGGACTTGGGGGAGGACTTGGAGTCGTCGTCCTCCAGGTCGGTGCTGATCTCGCGCATGGACTTGCGGAACTCCCTCATCCCCTGGCCGATGGATCGCCCCAGCTCCGGCAAGCGCTTGGCGCCGAAGAGCAAGAGGAGCAGCACCAGGATGACGAAGATCTCGCTCGGTCCCAAGGTCCAACCCATCATCAGCAACTCCAGCCCAGCATTGGCTACGGGAGCCCAGCACTGGCTGCCGCCGTGGCAGGGCTTCTCCAGTAAGATTATACGCCCTGGAACGGGGCTGTGACAAGGGCCTGAGGGCCGCGCTTGTAAGGCTTGACGCGGCTGAGGGCATGCCATAGAATACCCGGTGCGGGCGCCGAGGTGGCGGAATTGGCAGACGCGCTAGGTTCAGGGCTTAGTGGGCTTAGGCCCGTCGGGGTTCGACTCCCCGCCTCGGCACCAAGGGATGACAGCGGGCAGGTCGCGGACCCTTCGGCTCCGTCAGGGCAGGCCTGCCCTGCGCTTGGCCGGCTTGACTTGGCCGGGGCCCATTCCATATCATGATCGCAGCGAAGTCTCGCCGCGGGTCGGCGGCGACTGCGTTCGGCAGAGGGCTGAATTGCACGGCAACCGGACTGGAATCGGTGGTCAGGTGGGCTGGTGACCTCGAAGCGGCCCGAGATTGATGTGATCGTGGTCGGGGCCGGGCCGGCCGGCTCGGAGTGCGCCCGGCGGTTGGCCTCAGCAGGCTTTCAGGTGCTGGTGGTGGAGGAGCACGCGTGGGCGGGGGAGCCGGTGCACTGCACCGGGGTGATCAGCGCTCACGCCTATGCGGCTTTCGATCTGCCGACGTCAGCCATCCAGAGCGAGCTGACCACGGCGGAACTGACCTCTCCAGGTGGGATTACCCTGCGGGTCCATCTCAACGGCAGCCGCGCCTACACGGTGGACCGCCGACAGGTGGACCTGGCGCTGGCGGCGAGAGCGCAGCAGGCCGGGGCGAGGCCCTGTTGGGGGGTGCAAGCCCGGGAGATCGCGGTCGGCAAGACAGGAGTGCAGGTGACCGGGGTGCAGGCAGGCCAGCCCTGGGTGGAGCGGGCGCGGGTGGTAGTGCTGGCGACGGGAGCGAGAAGCTCACTTCCCAGGCGCGTGGGCCTGGCCCAGGCTGGGGATCACATGCACGGGGCGCAGGCACAGGTGCCGGTCTCGACGCCGGCTACCATGCAGGTATGGCTGGGGCATCGTCTGGTTCCCGGAGGATTCGGCTGGGTGGTGCCAGGCCAGCCGGGATGGAGTCGCCTGGGGGTGCTGACCAGGGGGAAACCGCGGTTGGTGCTGAGGGAGTTGGCGCACCGCGCTCTCAATGGTGGCGGCGATCGCCTGGTGGAGAGCGAGATCCGCGTGCATCCTGTTCCAGCCGCACCCTGCCATCCTACCTGTGGAGACCGGGTGCTGTCGGTAGGGGACGCGGCCGGGCAGGTGAAGATGACCACCGGGGGCGGAGTCTACTACGGGCTGCTGGCAGCGCGGCTGGCCTCCGAGGTGCTGGCCGAGGGACTGGCGCGGGGGCGGCTGGGTGCCCGTCACCTGGCTCGCTACGAGAAGCTGTGGCAGGAGCTGCTGGGCCCGGAGCAGCGCGCCGGGCAACTGCTGCGGAGGCTGGCCTCGTCGGTGTCTGATGAGACTCTGGACGGGATCTTCCGCGCGGCCGAGCGGCGGGGATTGTCGCAGTACCTGCTGGACCTGGTGGATTTCGACTGGCATGCCCGCCCTGGTGTGGGCCTGGTGCTGGCCATGCTGGCCGGTAGCGAGGGGCGCGGGCTGCGTTGGTTGGGGCGATTGGTGCGATAGCTGCCGGATTCCGCCGCTCGTGCCGCGGAGGCGCAGAGTCGGCGCCGGGCGAAAGGTGGCGAGCGAGGGGAGCAGGTGCAGGTGCGTCCACACGGACCGGGCTATGACTGGGCCAATGAGCTGCCGCTGCCGGGCGTGCGGTGCGCGACGCCCGGGGCGTCGGCGATCATCGCCGGGGTGAAGATCCGGCGGCTGCCCGCGCTGCCGGACGAGCGCGGGGTGCTGACCGAGATTCTCCGCGCCGATGACCCCGAGTTCGCGGGCTTTGGGCAGGTCTACATGACCACCACTTACCCGGGAGTGGTGAAGGCGTGGCACTGCCACCGGCGGCAGACCGATATCATCTGTTGCGTCTCCGGGGAGCTGAAGCTAGCGCTCTACGATGACCGGGAGGGGTCGGCCACGCGGGGCCTGGTGAACGAGATCTTCCTGGGCGATAGCAACCGCCTGCTGGTGAAGGTGCCGACCGGCATCTACCACGGGTGGAAGTGTGTGGGGGAGCGCAGCGCGCTGGTGATCAACATCCCCGACCAGCCCTACCAGTACGGCGCGCCAGACGAGCACCGGATAGATCCCCACGAGAACGACATTCCCTATTGTTGGGCGCGGCGCGACGCCTGACCCTACTTGGGCGCAGCTCCTGATTGGGCCTTCCGCTCGACAAAGCGCGGCTTCGCGCGCCATTAGCCTTGGAGGAGAACCGCAGGAGCGGTTCTAGCAGTGAAGAAGTTGGAGACGCAACAAGTCCAGCGATGAGCCAGGAACACGATCTGTCCGCAGCCCTGCTGCGGGCGAGGGAAGCGATCACCATCGAGGCCTGCGCGGTCGGCGCGCTGGCGGAGCGCATAGACGACAGCTTCCGGCGCGCGGTGGAGCTGATCCTGGGGTGTGCGGGGCGCGTGGTGGTGACTGGCATCGGCAAGTCCGGCGCGGTGGGCCGCAAGCTAGCGGCGACGCTGGCCAGCACCGGCACTCCCTCCCTCTTCCTTCATCCGGCAGAGGGATTGCATGGAGACCTGGGCATGGTGGCAGCGGGAGATGTGCTGGTGGTGCTGTCGCAGAGCGGCTGGACGGAGGAGGTGGGCGTGATCCTGACCGCGATGGAGAGGATCAGGGTGCCGGTGATCGCGCTCACCGGCCGGCTGCACAGCCCCCTGGCGGACCGGGCGGCGGTGACTCTGGATGTCTCGGTGGAGCGGGAGGCCTGCCCCCTGGGCCTGGCTCCCACGGCCTCCACTGTCGCCCAGATGGCGATGGGGGACGCGCTGGCGGTGGCGGTGATGACCGCGCGCGGGTTCAGCCGGGAGGATTTCGCCGCCCTGCACCCGGGTGGGCCGCTCGGACGCAAGGCCCGCGACCGGGTGGAGGAGCTGATGCGCCAGGAGGAGGCCGTGGCGACGGCCTCTGAGGATACCGTCCTGCGGGAGGTGCTGTTTGCGATCACGTCGGCGCGGGCCGGCGCGGCGGCGGTGGTGGACACTGAAGGGCGGCTGCTGGGGATTATCACCGATGGCGATATCCGCCGGGCCCTGTTGGCCGATGAGGGGGCGCTGAAGAAGCGGGCGGGGGAGGTGATGACGCGGAGCCCGAAGATCGCGCGACCGGAGACGCCGGCGGTCGAGGCGCTGGCGCTGATGCGCGAGTACAAGATCGGGGACATGCCGGTGGTGGATGGGGAGCGGCGCCTGCTGGGGATGCTGAACCTCAAGGACATGCTCGACCTAGGGATGGAGTGATGAGGGAACCGATCAGCTTCGGCACCGAAGGATGGCGGGCATTGCTCGCCGATGATTACACTTTCGATAATGTGCGGGCGGTCGCGCGCGCTGCCGCGAAGTGGTTCCAGCGACAGCCGCGCCCGGCGGCGGTGGCGGTGGGACACGACACCCGGTTCCTGGGAAACAGGTTCGCGGCGGCGGTGGCCGATGAGCTGGCCGAGGTTGGGGTGGAGGTGCGGCTGTGCGCGGGGCCGCTTCCCACTCCGGCGGTGGGGGTGTATGTGGTGGAGAACAAGCTCGCAGGATCGGTAGTGCTCACCGCCAGCCACAACCCGGCCGAGTACAACGGGGTGAAGGTGAAGGGTTCGACCGCGGGCTCGGTGCCCGAGGAGGATGCGAAATGGATCGAGGCCGAGGCAAATCGCATGCTCTCGGAGGACCCGGAGAAGAGAGCGCGGGCGCGAGAGCACCAGCGCTTTGATGTGCGAGACCGCTATCTCGATGGCCTGGTCTCGAAGGTGGATGGCAGGGCGATCCAGCGAGCCCAGGTGGTGGTGGTGGCGGACATGATGCACGGAGCCGGAGGCGGCTATCTGGACGAGGCGCTGCGCCGCGCCGGCTGCGCCGAGGTGCGCCCGGTGCGGGCTAACCCTGATCCCACCTTCGGGTGGAGACGCCCGGAACCCATTGGCGAGAACCTGGTCGCGAGCACAGCCATGACCGCCGACCCGGCGGTGACAGTGGGGCTGGCCACGGATGGCGATGCCGACCGCTTCGGACTGATGGCCCATGGTGAGTACTTGGATGTGATGCAGGCCATCGTGCTGATCTTGTACCACCTGTTGAAAAACCGTCACTATCAGGGGTCGGTGGTGCACTCGCTGAACGTGACCTCTATGGTGGCGCGGCTGTGCCAGCACTATGGATCGCGGGTGATCGAGACCCCGGTGGGCTTCAAGAACATCGCGCCGAAGTTGGTAGGGGATTCGGACTACGTGTTCGCGGCGGAGGAGAGCGGCGGGTTCGCCATCAGGGGGCACATCCCGGACCGGGACGGGACCGCGGCCGCCCTGACCGTGTGCGAGGCGATCGCCACCGAGGGGAAGCCGGTGCGCGAGATCTTGGCCGATATCTTCAGCCTGGTGGGCGGCCGGCGGTATTACGAGCGCCTGGACATGAAGCTGACCGCGGGCCAGCACGAGAAGCTCGCCGAGGCGATGCCCACGCTGGAGAGGGATTCAGTGGCGGGGGAGCGGGTAGTCGGGGTGGGCCGGATGGACGGGGCCAAGTTCTCTTTGAGTGATGGCAGTTGGCTGCTCTTGCGGCTGTCTGGCACGGAGCCACTGGTGCGGATCTATGCCGAGACCGTAAGCGAGGAGGAGGTGCGCAAGCTGCTGGCTGCGGGGCGGGACCTGGTGACTAGCATCACTGGAGGATAGACGGTGGGGGCGAATGGCGCCATGCATGTGGTGATCTTGGCCGGCGGGGTGGGAACGCGGCTGTGGCCCATTCGCGCCGGAGCCGGCCCAAGCAGTTCCAGCCGCTGCTCTCCACCCACAGCATGCTGGAGGAGACCTACCTGCGGTGTCTGCCGTTGACATCGCCGGAGCGGGTCTGGGTGGTGACGAGCGCGGATTTCACGGATCTGGTCCGGGCACAGCTCCCGGAGGTGCAGGCGGCGCACATCCTCGGGGAGCCGATGGGGCGCAGCAGCGCGCCGGCGGCGGCGCTGGCGGTGGCGCGCATCGCCCGGTCCGAGCCGCAGGCCACAGTGTTGGTCACCACGTCCGATAGCCACATCGGGGATGCGGCGGCCTACCGCGACTACGTAGTGGTGGCAGCGGAGGCGGCGCAGACTGGATGCATCGTCACCCTGGGAGTGGTGCCCACTCGACCCGACACGGGCTTCGGCTACATCAAGCGCGGGGGCCGGCTGGCGCATCCACCAGGCGCTTACTGGGTCGAGCGGTTCACCGAGAAGCCGGACCTGGCGACGGCCGAGCGCTACCTGGCCGACGGCGGCTATTACTGGAACATTGGGCACTTCGTGTTCCAGGCCGACGTGTTCATGGAGCGCTGCGAGCGGCATCTGCCGGAGGTGGCAAGGGGAGTGCGACGGCTGGCGGAGGCGGCGAGCGCGGAACTGATCACCCAGGTCTACCAGAGCTTCCCTACCATCTCCCTCGACTACGGGATTGCGGAGAAAGAGGAGCGGCTGGCGGTGGTGCCGACGGCCCTGGACTGGAGCGATGTCGGGAGCTGGGCGGCGGTGAAGGAGATTGCAGCCCGGCACGGTGGCCTGGACCTGAGACCTGAGAACCACGTGGGGGTGGACAGCAGGGATTGCTTTGTGCTGGCCGGCTCCGGCCGCCTGGTGGTTACGGTTGGGGTCGAAGGATATGTGATTGTGGACACACCGGATGCGCTGCTTATCGTCCGCGAGGACAAGGCGCAGGAGGTGAGGGAGGCGCTGGAGGAGATTGAGCGGAGGGGGAAGCAGGGGTATCTGTAGGGGGAGCGTTCTCCTATCAAGGTGGGGTTCGGGGGCGGAGTTCCGGAACCCCGACGCGCAACGGCCTTCGAGTCGCCGGTGAGCGCCGGTAAGCGCGCGGGTAGAACCTCGCCTACAGAATGATGTCGCGGTCCAGCAACCGCGCAGCTCTGGGCTGCCAGGGATCCAGCTCGAGTGACCGGCGCAGTGGCCCCTCGGCCTCCTGTGGCTTGCCAGCCGCCTTCAGTGCCAAGCCCAGAGCAAGTTGAGCGGCCGCGCTGGCGGGTTCGGCCTCCGCGCGCTTCCGCGCGGTCGCGACTTCTTGCTCCAGCAGGCTTTCGGCCTCCTCCCTCCGACCCAGCTTGCGGAGGCTTAGCGCGCGGTAGACAGACAGACCCAGGGCGCCGGTATGGGAGTGCCGATGATAGCCTTCAGCAGCGGCCGCCTCCCAGTGTGCTCCGGCGGCAGCCATGTCGCCCAGAGCTTCACACACCAGCCCTGCGCACCAGCGGGGTCGAGCGTCCTCGGTCTGCGCCGGTCTCCCGATCCTCAGGTTCGCCGGGTAGTCCAGCGCAGCTTCGAAGTCCTGTCGCGCTCCATTGAGGTCGGCATGGTCGAACCGCGCTGCGCCCCGGCCGCAGTAGGCCTCCACGTAGAGATAGCGCATCCGGTACTCCGTCTCCCAGCGGTGGAAGCTGTGCGTAGTGAGCAGCGAAACCGCGGGATCCCACGCTCCCAGGGCCAGACAGGCCGCGATCTGGTGGGCCGCCACCAGGCTTCGCCGCTGCACTTGCGCTGGCGCGGCATCCAGCACCTCCAGCCGCTTCCGTGGGTGCGCTCTGCGCGCCTCGAGCACCTCTACCAGCTCCAGGTAGGCCCGCGGTTGGAGCGGCCGGCAGGCCACGGCCTGGCGCAGCGCACCCTCAGCCTTCTCCAGATCCCCTGCCACCTCCCGGTAGGCAAGCCCGAGATCGCGATGCAGAACGGCGGAATCCGTCATCTGCTGCGCGGCCGCCTCCCACTCCGCCAGCGCTTCCTTTCGGCGCCCCTGGCTGTAGAGCAGTGTTCCCAGGTAGTAGTGGGCCGGGCCGTCAGCCGGGTCGCCGGCAAGCGCCTCCCTCAGCACCGCCTCCAGCTCCCAGTGGTGGGGGAAGGTAAGGTCTGGAGAGAGCTTGCTTGCTTCGCGTCGATACTCCGCCGCCTCTTGACTCCGCCCCATGCTATCGAGCCAGAAAGCGAGCGCGTAGCAGACCAGCGGGTCTCGCTTGACCCCTGGCACCCGCTTCTGCGCCCACGCCAGCAGCACAGCCGCCTCCTCGAGCAAACCCGCGCCCGCGTAGTCGAACCCCAGCTCCAGCCACGGATTGCCTCCCACGGGCTCGAAGCCGGCGCTGCCGATCATCGCTTTCAGCTCGCGCAGTCTGGCCGCGGCCACCCGCGGTTGCCCTGAGGCGGCGGCACAGAAGTGCGCCTCCGCCGCCACCAGCCGATCCAGAGGCAGCGCCTGGCGTGCGGCCGCGACCTCGGCCGCGGCCTGCTTCACTCGCCCCTCTCGGCGCAAGGCCGCGGCGAGCAAGGCACGCGCCTTCGCACCCTCCTGCCGGTACTGAAGCGCCTGTTCCAGCACAGCAGCCGCGCCCGTCCAGTCGCTGCGCGCCATCGCGATCAGGCCCAGCTCCACCCGCGCGGCGTGCGCGAACTGCGGGTTGTGGGCCGCGCGCCAGAGCTCGAATTCGGCCTCCTCCACCCGGCCCGCGCGGCGCAGCGCAACGCCCAGATAGTAGGCCGCCTCTGCGCTCTCCGGGGCGGCTGCGGCCGCCTCGCGCAGCCGCGCCACCGCCCCCTCGGGGCCTGACTCCAGGGCCAGCCGGCCCGCGGCGATGGCGGCCTCGACGCAAGCCGGGTCGGCGTCCAGCGCTCTCTGGTAGACGGCGCGCGCCTCCTCGGAGTTGCCGGCCTCCTCCGCTCTGACCGCCTCCCGCAGCAGGAACCCCGGAGTCCGCGCCGCGGGCTCTGAATCTGTGTCACTGGCCGCAGGTTGGGAACCGGCGCTGCCGGCAGCGAGCGTCCGCGGGGGTTGGTTCTCGGTGCCGCGGATGATCTCGCGCCCATCTGTGTCCAGCAGGGTCAAGGTGAGCGGCCCTTGCGGCCAGGCAGAGCTGCTCGGCAGATCCAGCCGCAGAGGCCGGTCCGGCGAGAGGTCGGCCCGCAGCTCGTGCAGCACGTGCTCGCCTGCGCTGATGCGTACTCTCGCGCCATCCAGCCTCTGGGTCACCGCCGCGCCCAGGTCAATGTGGCCATCGCCCCGGGAGATGCGCACGGCCGCCTCGGTGTTGGCGCGCGCGAAGCCTCCGGTGCCCTTCACTGGCCACCAGTACTCCAGCCACCGCAGCGCGTGATGAGGCGGCAGCAGCCGCCAGATGCTCTGGTCCACGAAGCGGCCGCTCTGGATCTCGCAGTAGGGCCCGTCCTCGTCGCTTAGCACGGAGGCCCAGACGCGGCCGCTCTCGGCCGTGCCCCAGGTGAAGTACTTCTTCCCGAAGCACTGGTGCACGTCGGCCACGTGCACCACACCGAAGTCCCGCTCCTCGTAGTAGACACCGAAGAAATCCTCCAGGCTGTCCAGCATGAAGGAATCGCTGGCGACGGGGAAGGCGCGATAGCGGGAGAGATCCCTGCCCTGGTGCATGGGCCAGGCAACCGGGCCCTGCCAGGTGCGCGCCCTCGTCGCCGGGTAGATCAGTCGCATGTCATCGCGCGCTGGCACCGCGGCGTTTGCCCAGAAGTAGTAGGGGTGAGGCAGCGCGGTGCGGTTCATCAGCCGCACTTCAGTCTCGATCAGGCTCGATCCGGGACGAAGTCGGATGCCCACCGCCCAGGCCATACGATAGATCTGCTCGATGTCTCCCACCCAGATGGTGGCACTGCCATCTCCGGCCTGCACCAGCCGGCTATCCACCGGAGACAGGGTGGTCACGCTATGGCCGCGCGGGAAGTTCCACTCGATGCCGCCGCTGATCCAGGCCCCGCGCAGCGCGATCAGTCCGGGCTTCACCACGTGGTTGTGGTAAAACAGGTCCTGGCCGGTGGCCTTGTCCACTGCGGAGTGAAGATGCCCGCCCAGCTCGGGCAGCACGGTCACCCGAAGATACTCGTTCTCAACCACCAGGGCGCGATAGCGGACCGGGCGAGCCGCCTCTCCCAGGTCATCCAGCATGGGGTAAGGGTAGATGCGCCAGTGCCCTCGTCGGTGGAAGGGCGGGTTGGGGTCTGCCTCCCCCCGGAGATAGGTCTTCAGTTCCAGGGTCTCTTCACGGATCTCTACTGGCACCAGCCGTCCTCTCTCGGGCCGTGTGTCTCTCTGCCCTCTGCGTCTGCGCAACACCCTCTTCTACTTCAGCAATCCCCGCACGAAGGCCAGGTTGCGGGCGGCGGCGACTCCCGCATCATCCCCGGGCTCGGTCTCCAACACCAGATAGCCCTCATACCCAATGCTCTTGATGGTGCGGAAGATCAGCGGGAAGTCGAGCTTCCCCTCGCCCATCTCCGCGCCGATCTCCTTGACGTGGATCTGCACGATATGCTTCCCCAGCTGCTTGATCTCCGTGACCGGATCGAAGCCCTGATAGGCGGCGTTGCCGATATCGTAGTAGACCCCAAGGTGCGGTGAGCCCACCCTCTCGATCAGCGCCAGGGCCTGGCCGGCGGAGCGGCCCACTCGTCCCACGCTTTCCATTCCTACCTGGGCCCGGTTGCGCTGCGTTCGCGCGAAAGCGGCGGCGAAGCCGTCCGCCCAGAGCCGGACCGCCTCTTCCTCGCTCTGATCCGCGTGCTTGATCATGGGGAAGAGGATGACGCCCGCCCCCAGGTCGTCGCAGAAACGGCGAAGCTCGGTCAGCGCCTCCACGCCCTGCTCGTGCGTCTCCTGCTTCGTCATCAGGCCGGCCACGCTGGCCATACACACCGAGGCCACCTCCACTCCCGTGCGGCGGCTGCGTGCCAGTAAGTTCTCTCGGCCGGTGAAGCTCCACACCTCGCTCTGGCGATAGCTGTCAACCGAGAGGTCCAGCTCCACCCCGTCGAATCCCAACCGTGCCGCCTCCTCGAACAGCTCCTCCCAGGACTTCATCAGCACATTGTCCATCGCGCCGATCTTCATCTTCCACTCCTGTCGTCATGGTCTGGGCCTGAGGCGCTCGGCTTCCCCGAGCGCCCCTGCCATCCTGCTCACTGCGAGTACACTCCGAATTCGCGGGCCGCCTCCTGCATGGCAGCGAAATTGCGCGTCGGGATGCCGTGGTGGATCGAGTTGGAGGAACCGAAGATCAGCCCGCCGCCAGGGGCGCAGTCGGCCATGGCCTGCTTCACCTGCTCTCTGATCTGCTCCGGAGCACCGAAGCTGAGCATCCTGCCACAGCTAATCCCACCCCAGAGCGTGAGCTTTGGGAATCGCCTCTTCAGCTCCGGCAACTGCATCCCTGCGTCCATGTCTATCTCGCCGTAGCCATCAACGTCCGAATCCGCCAGCAGCTCCTTGGCGATGGGCCAGATGTTCCCGTCCGTGCGGAACAGGTAGGCCAGGCCGGCCTCATGGGCCGCCTTGGTGATCCTTTGCACCCTGGGCAGGATGAACCGCCGGAACATGGCGGGGGAGTAGATCGGCCCCGCGGAGGAGGCGAGATCGCCGCCCGCCCAGAGGCAGCCCACGCCGAGCTTGGCCAGCACCGGGATGGCCAGCAGCGCTCCGGCCACATGGCAGTCCAGGTATCGCTCCACCAGCTCGGGCTGGGCGGCGCAGGTCTCCAGCCACGCAGCCTGGGGCGGGATCATCACCATGCCGGAGCCGTCCACCAGATAGCGATCACCCCCAGCGCGATCGGCAATGGCTAGCAGATCGGAGTAGTCTTCCGGCGCGGGGGGCCGGGCCGACTCGGCCTCCCTCTCCATCCCGGCCACCAGGCGCTCGATCGCCGCTCGACCTTCCCGGTCAATGGCGGAGTCTGCTTCATCGAAGACGTCGCTGGCCTGATCGTAGTGGTAGATGCTCCAGAGTCCGTTCTCGGAGTCGTGGTAGCGGAAGGTGAAATCGTCCAGCTTGGCCGAGGGCCGGGAGGAATGACGCCAGGGGACATGGGCGATGTCATGGTCCAGCTCCCGGGTCAGGTCTCCCACATCCTCCAGCAGGCGGCCGGCGTAATCATGCCAGGCCTCCTCGCTCTCCCACCGCGCTGCGGTCTCCTCCCAGCGAATGCGGCCGCCGCCGGTCCGCATCTTGCGGCCCATGATGTCAGAGGCGACGCGGGTGCAGACCGTCTGCTCGAAAATCGGGACCCGATCCGCTTGCTGGTGGCGGAAGGCCTGCTCGACGCGCTGGCGTGAAGTCATGCCACCGTCTCCCTCGATATCTGCCTCCCTTACGCCGCGCCTGGGCCGGGTACCTGTCTGGTGGGCGGCAGGACCACAAGCTGAGGGAGACGAACCCTCCTCATGTCACTGGTGTCGGAGGGAAGCTGCTATGCCGCGAGCCCGTATGGTTATCGCCCTGTTCTTCTTCCTGATTGCCCTCGCCCTGCCGGCCGCGGCGCAGTCGCGCCGGGGTGAGATGCGCGGCGCCTGGATGGGGGACGGATATAACCGCGACTGGCCGGCGATCATGAAGTCGCTCCAGGAGAACGGCTTCAACGCGCTCTTCCCCAACTTCAGCGTCGGGGATATGGCCTACTACCCCAGCAAGGTGCTGCCGGTGGCCAAAGGCGCCGCCCCGGGGCGGGATGAGCTGGCGGAAGCGATCAAGGCGGCGAAGCAGCATGGGATCGAGCTGCATGTCTGGCGCATCAGCTGGGCGCTCCGGGGCGTCCCGCAGGACATCATCGCCCAACTGGAGGTGGCGGGGCGGTTGCAGCGCAATGCCAAAGGCGAGCTCGCGCGGCAGGACCCGAAGGTGGGCGTGGACTGGCTCTGCCCCTCCAATCCGGAGAATCGGAAGCTCGAAAAGGACGCCATGCTAGAGCTGGTGCGCAACTACGATATCGCGGGCATACAGTTCGACTACATGCGCTTCCCGAGCGGTGACTACTGTTTCTGCGATCACTGCAAGGCTCAGTTCCAGAAGGAGGCGAACGTCACGGTCTCGCACTGGCCCGAGGACGTTCAGGAGGGCGGGCCCTATGTCGAGCAGTGGCGCGCCTGGCGCCGCGGGCTGATCACCAGCCTGGCGGAGGAGATCAGCGAGGAGTGCCACCGGATCAAGCCCCGCATCTTCGTCTCCCTCGCCGCCTGGCCCGACCTGAAGGCGGCCTACGATGTGGTCGGCCAGGACTGGACCTCCTGGGTGAAGGCCGGGGTGCTGGATTTCGTGTGCCCGATGGACTACACCGCCAGCCGGGATGATCTGGTCAACAATCAACTGACCGGTCAGCTGGCACAGGTTCAGGGGATCATCCCTTTCTACCCCGGGCTGGGCGCGTTCTTGATGCAGTCTGCCTCGCAGCTCATCACTCAGATCGAGGCCACGCGGGAGCTGGGGGCAGATGGCTTCCTCGCCTTTGCCTACTTCAGCGGAGACCTGGACAAGTGGCTGCCCGACCTCCGGGCCACGGTCACCGCCACGGACCCAAACCCGATGCCGCACTGGTCGCCGCCCGCGCGGTTCTCGTTCAAAGGCCCGGCCGCGGCGCCACTCTCGCCGCGTGAGGGCGCCAGCCAGGAGGCCTGGCAAGTGCTAGCTGGCAAGCAGTTGGAGACCGAGCTAACGCTTGGCATCGCTCTCCCGTCTGGCCGCGAACAGGCCGGTGAGGGCGCAGCCCAGGCCGCGGATGTGCTGCGCCAGGCCACCAACCCGCGCAGTCCGGTGACCAGCTACGAGCCTGCGCCCGAGCCTCCACTGACCGCGGGTGAGCAGCCGCGCATCTCGGGCCGGGCGGTGATGGAAACGCCTGACGGGCTCGCCCTCGGGGCCTTGGGCGCTTTCGATGGTGAGATGGGAGTGCCCCGGACCTTCCGCGTCGTCGTGCCCGAAGGCCCCTTCCGAATCGCTGTCTATGGGGCCGTGGTGACCGGAGATCGAAGGCTGGAGTTCGTGACCAGGAGCGTCCTGCTGACGGGCACAGCCGAGCAGCCCCGCGCCCAGACCCCCAAGCTGGAGGAGGAACTGGCGCGGCGCTGCGACGAGATCCGCGCCAGCATCAAGCCCGAGCAGCTTGCGGGGCTGAACGGCTCGCTCCAGGTGCATGCCACGGGGCCGGGCGGCGGGGACTGGTGGGTCCGCTTCCGGGATGGCAAGATCGAGCGCGGCGCAGGTAAGGCGGAGAGTCCGGATGTGACAGTGACTGCATCGGCCGCAGATTTTGTGGCGATGTCGCGCCAGCAGGCAAAGCCGCGGGTACTCTGGGAGGCGGGCCGGCTGACGATCGCGGGAGACCCCTCAGTCTTCCAGCGTCTCGGCCCCCTGCTGGGATATGCCGTGCCCTGAGCGTTTCGGCGTGCCTTGGAGTGTAAGGCGACTATGCGAGCTGCTCGCACCGCGGTGGCAATCGCTCTGCTGGTGGTGGCGCTAGCTGCCCAGGCTGCACTGGCATTGCCGGCGCCGAGGAGTGCGAACCGGCCCTCTGCTCCTGTCCAGAGCGCCTTCGCCGTGGGCCAGTACGAGAAGCTCGAGGTGACGGTGCCGCTGCTGCTGGGCCCAACCTTCGGCGATGTGCCCTGGGATCACTGGGCCTTCTACCAGATCGAGGCCTGCGGCGCCGCTGGCATTGTGGCCGGCTACTACGACGGCAGCTACCGGCCGACTGAGACCGTGAACCGGGCCCAGATGGCGGTGTTCCTGGCGCGCGCTCTGGCCGGCGGCGATGAGCGCGTCCCCTCGGGCCCAGCCGTTCCATCCTTCCGCGATGTCCCGGCCGAGCACTGGGCCTTCAGATATGTCGAGTACGCCGGGGCGAACGGCATCGCCGAAGGATATGAGGGAGGCCTCTACCAGCCTGACTTCGCTCTCGACCGGGGCCAGATGGCCGCCTTCATCGCCCGCGCCATCGCCACTCCCATCGGCGAGGCCGGCCTGAAGCAATATGTCCCGCCGACCAGCCCCAGCTTCCCTGATGTGCCCACTACTTTCTGGGCCTTCAGGTACATCGAGTACATCAAGGCCGCCGGAGTCGCCGCTGGCTATCTGGATGGCCGCTACCATCCAGAGACGATCTGCACCCGAGACCAGATGGCGGTCTATGTCGCGCGCGCCTTCAGCCTCCCGCTCAAGCTCCGCGGCAACTACCAGAATCCTTTCGATCCCCAAGAGATTGACGTGCAGGGCGAGTTCCACGCCCCATCGGGCCGGATCATCCGTGTGCCCGGCTTCTGCTATCACCCTTACCAGCGTTTCCGCGACCACGACGGCACCGAAGTCCTGATCCCCAACGGCGATGGGTCGTTCAAGGTGCGATTCGCCTGGGGGGAGATCGGCGATTACACCTTCAGGATCACCGCCCGCGAGCCCTCGGGCAGCCAGACCGTCGCCTCCGGCAGCTTCAGGGTGGTCGCCTCCGAGAATCGGGGATACATCAGGCCCAGCCCGACCGCGCCGCTGCATCTCCAATTCGAGTCAGGCGATTCCTACTTCGCCATCGGCGAGAACATGTGCTGGCCCGATGTTGGTGGAACCTACGACTACGACCGCTGGATGCCGAAGCTGGCCCTCCAGGGCGGCAACTCCATCCGCCTCTGGGTGTTTGACATCTCGGGCAACCCACTTGCCCTGGAGCGCCTGCCTTCCTGGACCGGGGATGGCAACGGCCTGGGCCGCTATGACCAGGGGGCGGCCTGGCGCGCAGACTACACCCTGGACTTGGCCGAACGGCTCGGCATTCGCGCCCTGGTCTGCATCGAAGGGGCAAACTCGCTGGACGAGTCGGGAGCCTTGGCGGCCTGGGACCGCAATCCGTACAATTCCGATAACGGGGGTCCCTGCGCGAGCCCATACGATTTCTTCGAAGATGACGTGGCGAAGCGCCTTTTCCAGCAGCGCCTGCGCTATCTGGTGGCGAGGTGGGGTTATGCCACCTCCCTGCTGGGCTGGGAGCTCTCGAATGAGGTGGACATCGTGACCCGCGGCTATAGCTGGGTGCTGCTGGATTGGCACCGCGAGATGGGCGATTACTTACGGGCTCTTGATCCCTGGTTACATCCGATCACGACTAGCTTCTCCGGGGCGGTGATTGCGGCGGAGTGCCCGATTGTTCCTGAGATATTCAGCTTGGAGCCGTTGGACCTGATGCAATCCCATTACTACGACTCCCACGACATGGCCTGGAGCATCAACCAGGTCTGCCGGCAGCAGAACGCAGCCTACGGCAAGCCCCACATCGTGGGGGAGTTTGGCGTGGGCTGGATATGGGAGTCCCCCTTCGTCGAGGAAGTGGCCAATTACCTTCACGATGGGCTGTGGGCCTCCATGCTGGCGCCGGCCGCGGGCACGGCCATGGAGTGGTCTTGGACGTACGTAGAGGACAATGATCTCTATCACCACTTCTCGCCGGTAGCGGCCTTCGCGGCGGATGTGGACTGGGTGCGAGAGAGATATCACCTAGCCTCCATCGCCAGCCTCCGCTATCGGCCGGGCCAGGAGCCGAGCGGCCCCCTCTCCCTCACCATCGCCACCCCCGCCTATGGCTGCCGGGACGAATCCCCCTTCAACCAGCCCAACGAGTTCACCGTGGGCAATGATGGGGTGGTGACAAACTTCGACCGGCTGAGCTGGGGGCAGAATGGAACCGGGCCTAGCGCCCAGCGGCACAACCCGGCGACCTTCCACGTCAACTACCCCGTCCCCGGGAAGTTCGAGGTAATCGTCTGGGGCGTATCCGGGTGGGGAGGCGCGGCCCTAGCCATCTCCCTGGACGGAGCTCAAGCGCTGGTGGCCGGTTTCCCGGATTGCGTGCCGGACGAGACCGGGGTCACACACCAGTACGACGGGATCTACGGGATAGACGTCCCGGCCGGCGGCCATACCATCACGGTCGAGAACATCGGAACGGACATATGCCAGGTGGACTATCGCGTGACCAACTACGTGACTTCTCCTAACCTCTTGGTGCTAGCCGTGTCGAATGCCAGCTCCGGGCTGGTCTGGGTGCAGAACAGACAGCACACCTGGTGGAACCACCACCTCGGCCTGACCACAGAGCCGGTCAACGCCAGCGAGATCACGATTGGCGGCTTCACCCCCGGCGATTACCGGATCGAGCAGTGGGACACCTATGCCGGCCAGGTCGCGAGCGCCGCTGACTACACTTCAACCGATGGCACCATCGTCATCGCCACGCCGCCGGGGCTGACGACGGACGTGGCCTACAAGGTCAGGAAGCGGTAGACTCCTGTAGGGCGGGCATGGCCTCGGCATGCCCGCCGCTTCACTCCTCAATCGCGCGCCGGCCGCCCTACTCCAACTCCTCCAAGGCCGCTTCTCCCTCGCTGGCTTCCTCCCCGGCCGCGCCGCCATCGTAGCTCGGCCATCCCGGTATCTCCGCGCAATTCCGATCGAGCTGCACTCGCTGGTAGACGCGGCCGATGTGGCGAAGGTGCTGCTCGTGGTCAAAGCAGGCGCTTAGCTCCTCCTCGCTCAACCTCTCTTTCACGGCCGGCGCCTCCGCGATCATCTGTCGGAAATCGCCCCCTGTCTCCCAGGCCTGCATCGCTACGGATTGGACCGTGCGATAGGCGGTGTCCTTCTCTATCCCCTTGTCCACCAGGGCCAGCATCAGATGGTCGGAGCTGATCAGCCCCTTCAAGCGATCGAGGTTGGCGCGCATGTGATCCGGGTAGACCACCAGCCCGCGCACAACGTCAGCAAACCGGCGCAGCATATAGTCAATGAGGATACTGCTGTCGGGCAAGGTGATCCGCTCCACGCTCGAGTTGGTGAGGTCGCGCTCGTGCCACATCGCCATAGTCTCCAGCGCGGGTGTGACATAAGACCGCACCAGCCGCGCCAGGCCCGTGATGGTCTCGCAGGTGATGGGGTTGCGCTTGTGCGGCATGGCCGAGGAGCCCCGCTGGCCCTTGCGGAACGACTCCTCCACCTCCAGGATCTCGGTGCGCTGCAGGTTGCGCACTTCGGTGGCGAAGCGCTCAAGCGACCCGGCCATGATGGCAAGTGTCGTCACATAGTGAGCGTGCCGGTCGCGCTGCACGATCTGGCTGGTTGCCTTGGGCAGCTGGAGGTCCAGGCGCCGGCAGACGTACTCCTCGACCCGCGGGTCCACGCTGGCGTAGCTGCCCACCGGCCCCGAGGCCATCCCCACACTCACGCTCTCCCGCGCCTGGCGCAGCCGCGCCACATCCCGCTCGAGTTCGGCCAGCCAGACGCACAGCTTCAGCCCAAAGGTGATGGGCGCGGCCTGCACGCCATGGGTGCGCCCGATCATGGGCGTCCACTGGTGCTCCCGCGCGTTCCCGGATGGCATCGCAGAGCGCCCGCGCGTCCTGCTCGATCAGCTCGCACGACTCGCGCAGCAGTAGGCAGAGCGCGGTGTCCTCGATATCATAGGAGGTGACGCCGAAGTGCAGATAGCGCTTCTCCTCACCCAGATGCTCGGAGACGGCGGTGAGAAAGGCGATGAGGTCGTGCCTGATCACCGGCTGGCCGGGCTTGGGCACGAAGCCGGGGGCATCGCCCTCCAGCTCCAGCATACGCTCCACCACCGCGCGGAAGTCGAAATCCGGCCCCAGCATGCGGTCGCCATTGGCGCGCAGCCTGGCCGCCGCCTCCGCCGGGAGGCGGCCGATCTCCGCCCACCCCTCGGCCACCAGCAGCTCCACCTCCAGCCACTTGCGGTACTTGCTCTCCGGCTCCCACAGGGTGCGCATCTCGGGATAGGAATAGCGCTCGATCATGGTTGCTCTCCGAAGCGACATGATCCGCAGATTACGCAGATTACATAGATTGGCGCTGCTGTGCAGCGCGAAGCACAACGAAACCGCGGATGAACACGGATTGAACCCGTCGTTGGGCAGGGGCTTCAGTCGCCTCAGGCGACTTGCCTCCTGCCACTCCCGGTCTCATCGGCGGGCATGCGCCCGCCCGCCGGAGGCGTGCGTCCGACCCTTCGGCTTCGCTCAGGGCAGGCATACCCGCCCTACAGGGTCATCTCCTTCCGCATCTGGTCCAGCTTGCCGGCCAACGCGGAATCGCTCACTGCCAGGATCTCCGCCGCCAGCAGCGCAGCGTTGCGCGCGCCGTTCACCGCCACCGTCGCCACCGGCACGCCGCTGGGCATCTGGGCGGTGGAGAGGAGCGCGTCCAGCCCGCCCAGGGAGCCGCTGGCGACCGGAATGCCGATCACCGGCAAGGTGGTATGCGCGGCCAGCACCCCGGCGAGATGGGCCGCGCCCCGGCCGCGGCGATGATCACTTTGATGCCTCGGTCGCGGGCCTCGCGCGCCAGCTTCGCGGCTCGTTCCGGGGTGCGGTGGGCGGAGGCGACGAGCATCTCATGGGGTACAGCCAAGCGCTCCAGCTCCTCGGATGCCGGCTGCACTTTCGGCAGGTCGGAGTCGCTGCCCATGATGATGAGGACGAGCGGTCGACATGAATCCGCCACGGCAACCCTCTTCTCCGCCGTTTGTAGGGCGGCCATGCCGGAGGCATAGCCGCCGCAGCGGGCGTAGGTACGCCCGCCCTACAGCTCACTCGAAGATGGCGCTCACCGATTCGCCGGTGTGGATGCGGCGGATGGCCTCCCCGAAGAGCGGCGCCACCGAGAGCTGGACGATCCTATCACAGCACTTCTCAGGCGGCAGGGGTACGGTATTCGTGACTACTACCTGGCGAATGGGAGAGGCCTTGATCCGCTCCACTGCATCGCCAGTGAAGACACCGTGCGTGGCGCCGACGTAGATGTCGCCCACGCCCATGGTCTTGAGGATCTTCACGGTCTCGAGGAGCGAACTGCCGTGGGCGATCTCGTCGTCGAAGTAGAGCACAGTCCTGCCCGCGACGTCGCCGACAATGGAGCGGACCTCGACGCGGGTATCGCTCACCCGGCGCTTATCCGCGAACGCGAGGGGGATATCGAGGCGGATGGCGTAGGCGCCGGCGCGGCGAGCGGAGCCTGCGTCGGCGGCGAAGGCCACGCAGTTGCCCAGGGCAAGCTTCTCGAAGTACTCGCACAGGATGGGCGTGGCGGAAAGGTGGTCGGCCTGGCACTGGAAAAACCCCTGCACCTGCTCCGAGTGCAGGGTCATGGTGAGGATGCGGTTGGCTCCCGCGGTGACCAGCAGATCGGCGATCAGCCGCCCGGCGATGGAGATGCGCGGCTTGTCCTTCCTGTCGGAGCGGGCGTAAGAGTAATACGGTATCACCGCGGTGATGCGACGAGCCGAGGCCGAGCGCAGCGCGTCCATCATGATCAGCAGCTCTACCAGGTTCTCGCTCACCGGGGTGGAGAGAGGCTGGACCACGAACACGTCCCGCTCGCGGACATTCTCCAGAACCTGCACGAAGATATTCTCGTTGGAGAAGCGAGTGATGTCCGCTTTTCCCAACGGGATCGCCAGGTGGTCGCAGATCGCCTGGGCCAGCGCGGGATTCCCGTTGCCGGTGAATACCTTGACCTCGTCCTGCACTTTCACGCCTCCAAGACCGCTGATGGGCAGGTTGCGAACCTGCCCTACCTATCACGCCAGCGCGCGCCGGCCGATGTCAGTCCGCCAGTGCGCGCCCTCGAAGCTGATCGCGCGCACGCCTTGATAGGCGGATTCAATCGCCTGCGGGATACCCTCTCCCAGTCCGGTCACGCCCAGCACCCGGCCCCCCGCGGTCACCGTGCCATCATCGGTCTGCTTGGTGCCGGCGTGGAACGCTACCACCCGCGGCCGGTCAGCCAGGGCCTCCAGGCCGTGAATCAGTTTCCCCGTCTCGTACTCCCCCGGATAGCCCCCCGAGGCCATCACCACACACACCGCGGCGCCTGCTTCACGCGCTTTGGGGCTGGAGGGGAGTTCGCCCTCTACTGCCGCCTCCAGCACGTCCAACAGATCCGCCTGCATCCGCGGCAGCACTACTTGCGACTCCGGGTCGCCGAAACGGCAGTTGAACTCCAGCACTTCGAGCCCTTCGTCCGTCAAGATCAGCCCGGCGTAGAGGCAGCCCACGTAGCGCCGCCCCTCTGCCGCCATCGCCCGAATCGCGGGCTCCAGGATCGTCTCCATCGCTTGCCGCCGCAGCTCTTCACTCAACACAGGCACGGGGGAGTAGGCGCCCATGCCTCCTGTGTTGGGGCCTTGGTCGCCATCGTTGATGCGCTTGTGATCCTGAGATGCCGGCAGGGGGTAGAGCCGCTCACCGTCCGAAAGCGCCATCAGCGTTATCTCTGGGCCCTCCAGGTACTCTTCGATCAGCACCCGCTGACCGGAGTCGCCGAACGCACCGCGCACCATGGCCTCGCGGATCGCCTCCTGGGCCGCCTCCCTACTCTGGGCGATGGTCACGCCCTTGCCCGCTGCCAGACCGTCCGCCTTCACCACGATCGGGGGGTCCTGATCCTCCACGTAGGAGAGCGCTTCCTCCGGCTCGGTGAACGAGATGAAGCAGCCGCTCGGGATCTCGTATTTGGCCAACAGCTCTTTGCACCAGATCTTGCTGCTCTCCAGCAGCGCGGCCCCTCTGGTGGGGCCGAACACGCGGAGCCCGCGGCCCTGGAACACATCCGTGATCCCTCCCGCCAGCGGGGCCTCGGGCCCCACCACGGTCAGGTCTATCTTTTCCTGCTGCGCGAAATCCGCCAGGGCTGGGAAATCGGAGACCGGGATCGGCACACAGGTGGCCTGTTGGGCGATCCCGGCATTGCCGGGCGCGCAGAAGATCCGCTCCGCGCGAGGGCTCTGCGCCAGCTTCCACACCAGCGCGTGCTCGCGCCCGCCCGAGCCCACCACCAGCAGACGCAGCCGCGAGGTCATGTCCACACCACTTCAGGGACGGCCATTCTTCGGCCCAGAGACATCATCGCCGGCCTCCGGTTTCCGCTCGGCCTGCTCTTCCCGCTCCAGGTCGCTCTGCATCATTGCCAGAACGGCTTCCTCGGCTGCCCGGTGCCCCTCCTGTATCTCGCGGATGCGGCGAACTGTTTCCTGGGCGGCTGCCACCACCGCCAGCAGGAAGGCGACGATACACACCACGAGAAAGGCCTTCGCCGCCACCGCGGCCCCAGCATGGGCCAGGCCCATCTCCTGAGCCACCCGCACCCGGTCCACGGCCAGCAGATAGCCGGACACCGCCAAGAAGGCCAGCCCGAGCCACCCCAGATAGGCGCGATTGCGAAACGCGGTGACCCACCCGGCCAGCATGGAGAGCCCGACCACAATGGTAAGGCTGGCGGCGAGGCGGGGAGTGAGCACGTCACTCGCCCTCAGGGGGAGCGAAGCGCTCCTCGAGACTCTCGAACCGCACGTACTCATCCAGCCACGAGAGACGCACCACCCCGGTGGGCCCGTTGCGCTGCTTGGCCACGATGATCTCGGCAATATGGCGGTCACTCTCGAGATAGCCGGCGGCGCGCAGCTCCTGGTCGCCATAGTAGGCGGGACGGTAGATGAAAGCCACCACGTCCGCCTCCTGCTCGATCGATCCGCTTTCCCGCAGGTCGGAGAGCAGCGGCCTGCGGGGATGGCCCCGCGCCTCCACCGCCCGGCTGAGCTGGGACAGAGCCACGATCGGCACTCTCAGCTCGCGGCCCAGCGCCTTCAGTGCCCGCGCCACCTGGGAGATCTCCTGGTTGCGGTTCTCGAAGCGGCCGTACCCGGACACGAGCTGGAGGTAGTCCACGATGATCAGGCCCAGGCCGTGCTCGGCCCGCAGCCGCCGCGCCTTGCCCCGCATTTGCAGCACAGTCATGGTGGCGGTATCGTCCAGGTACATGGGGGCCTTGTAGAGCTCGCTGGCGGCGATGGCGATGCGATCCATGTCGCCCCGCTCGAGATAGCCCTGCCTGACGCTCTGCTGGTTCACCCGCGCCTCCGAGCAGAGCAGGCGGAGGGCCAACTGCTCCTTCGCCATCTCCAGGCTGAAAAGGGCGACGGTCTTGTTCTGGGTCCTGGCCACGTAGCTGGCGATGTTCGCCGCCAGGGCCGTCTTCCCCATGGAGGGGCGAGCCGCGATCACCACCAGGTCCGAGGGCTGCAGCCCCGAGGTCAGGCTGTCCAAGTCGTCGTACCCGGTGCTCAGGCCCGTGCCCGGCCGGTGACTCTCCTGCATCTCGTCAATGCGATCATAGGTCTCGCCCAGCAGATCGCGGATGGGGGTGAAGGCCGGGGTGATGGTGCGCTCGCCGACTGAGAACAGCTCCTGCTCACACCGGTCCACGATGGCTTCCACGTCCTCGTCGCCCGGCGACTGGGCCAGCTCGCGGATTTCCCCAGCAGCCCGGATCAGCCCCCGCAGGGTGGCCTTCTCGCGCACGATGCGGGCGTAGTGGGCGACACCCGCGGCGGTGGGGGCGGCCTCCTGCAGGGTCAGCAGATAGGAGGTGCCGCCGACCTGCTCGAGCTGGCCGCGATCCTGCAACCGCGCCTGGAGCGTCACCAGATCCACTGGCTCGCTGTCGTTGAACAGGTCCACCATGGCGCGGTAGAGCATCTGATGCTGCGGGTTGTAGAAGTCATCTGGCTCCAGCAGGTCCACCACCCGCGCGATCGCCTCCCGCTCCATCAGCATTGCGCCCAGGGTGGCCTGCTCGGCCTCCAGGCTCTGCGGAGGGATACGTTCCAGCAGCGGCGCGCTCATCCCCAGGGTTCTCCTCTTCAGGCCTCGCCGGCCTCTTCCTCGGGCTCGACCTCAATCCGGAGCGTGGCCTGGACGTCCTGGTGCAGGTGAACGCTGGCCTCGTGGGAGCCGAGCATCTTGATGGGGTGGGGGAAAGTGATGCTGCGCCGATCCACTTCCAGGCCATGCTCGGCCGCCAGCGCCTCCGCCACCATGGCGTTGGTGATGGAGCCATAGAGCCGTCCCGCCTCCCCGGCCTTGGCCTTCAGCCGGAGGGTGATCCCGGCCACTCGCTCCGCCACCGTGGAGGCGGTGCGCGCCTCCCGCTGCTGCCGCACTTTGATCAGCGCGCGATGCTGCTCCAGGTTCTTGAGGTTGCCGGCAGTGGCGGCGATGGCCAGCTTGCGCGGGAGGAGGAAGTTCCGGGCGTAGCCGTCCGCGACCGTCGCCACCGCGCCGGCCTCACCGACGCCCTGGACGTTCTGCAGCAGGATAACCTTCATCGCCGCCTCCGTGTGAGCCCCTGGTACCAGCCCCGCATTATACAGCCTCGCGGTGACAAGGGAAAGATTGAGCCGTTGAGGTAACTGCTTCCCCTCTGCTCTGCCGCGCGCCTCCCCCCGCGCAATGGCCTTCGCTCGCGGCGCGCGATCTCCTTTCCGCCCTCTGCCTCATCCCGCGGTCCGCTCAGGGATAGGGAAAAGAAGGAACGCCGCCGATGAACACCACTTTCCAGGCACCCTCTTCCCTCACCAGAGTGAAGCCCGCCTCGGCCGGGTCTTCGACCAGCGGGACCGTCACTATGACCCTGCCCTCTCCGCTCGTCTTCTCGCTCGCACCTGCCAGATCATAGCTGGGCACACCACTCTTCTCACTCAGGGAAACGAACTCTTCATAGGGGTGGGCCTGCTGGGAGGCGCTCGAGAGATGACGGTAGGCCGCGAGGAAATCCTTCTTCTCGAGCGCGCCCAGGTAGGCGGCCACCACCTGGGTCGGCGAGCTGGACTGCGGCTTCGGCGGAGGGGTCGGCGCGGGCGCCCGGGGCGGCTGAGACATGGGGTATCTGAGGATGGCCACCACCACGACGGCGGCCGCGATCAGCAGGATGAGCAGGGCGAGACGCGTCCTCATGCGGCTCCCCCCTGCGGCCGGCCCGCGCCAAAGGCTTGCTGGGCCGCCTGGTAGACGGCCTTCACCGGCACCCCGGCCTGCTGCGCCAGCCGCCGGCAGTCCTCGTACTCCGGAGCCGCGGTCACGATCTCAGGCCCGATTTTGCCGACCTTCACCCGCACCCGACCATACTGGGTCTCGACCTCTCGCCATTCCCGCTCCAGGCACCGCCGCGAGACCTGGTAGCGCCGCACGCCCAGGGTCGTGGTCTCCCGGAAGATGATCTCGCTCAGGCCATCCGCCAGGGCCGGCTCGGCGAGCACCGATACCAGCGCCGCCGGCCGCGACTTCTTCATCACGATGGGGGTGTAGAAAACATCCAGGGCGCCGGCCGCGAAGAGCCCATCCATGAGATACTCGAAGAACTCCGGGTTCATGTCATCGAGGTTCGTCTCCAGCACCACCAGGCCCTGCTCCAGGAGCTGTGCTCTGGTCTCGCCGACGAAAATGCGGAGCAGGTTGGGATGAGGGAGATCGCGGCTGCCCGCGCCACAGCCGACCCTGCGCACGGTCATGGCCGGCATGGGCCCGAAGGACCGGCAGATGGTGGTGAGAATCGCGGCGCCGGTGGGAGTCACCAGCTCCGCCTCCACCGGGCCGCCGTAGACTGGAACCTCCCTCAGCAGCTCTGCTGTCGCGGGCGCGGGCACCGGCAGGCGGCCATGTGCGGTCTCCACCCAGCCGCCGCCCAATGGCAGGGGCGAGGCGTGCACCTCAGTGATGCTCAGGCGATGCAACCCGCAGCAGGCCCCGACCACATCCACGATCGCGTCCACCGCGCCCACTTCGTGGAAGTGGATCTCGTCCAGCCGCCGGTTGTGAACCCGGGCCTCCGCCTCTGCCAGGCGTGTGAAGGCCCTGCTCGCGGGCTGGGCAACCTGCTGGGGCAGGCTGGCGCGATCAATGATGCTGAGGATGTCCTGCAGGCCCCGGTTCACCTGCTCGGGGCCAACCGAAACCACCGCCCGCGTGGCCGCAAGGCCCTGCCTGGTGACCTTCTCCGCGGTCACCTCATAGCCGGACAGGGGTAGACGCGCGAGGTCGGCGCGGAGGTCGTCCAGTGACAGCCCGGCGTCGAGCAGCGCGCCCAACAGCATGTCGCCGGAGATCCCGGAGAAGCAGTCGAGGTAGGCGATCACCGCCCCCGCTCCCGCTTCATCAACAAAGCCGCGAAATAGCCGGCCCCAAACCCATTGTCAATGTTCACCACCGTCACCCCGGCGGCGCAGGAGTTGAGCATGGTGAGCAGGGCCGCGAGCCCCTGGAAGCTCGCTCCATACCCGACCGAGGTGGGAACCGCGATCACCGGCGCCGACACCAGGCCGCCCACCACGCTCGCCAGCGCCCCCTCCATGCCGGCCACCACGATGATGATGCCCGCCCGCGCCAGCGCCTCCTGGTGGCCGAGCAGGCGATGCAGGCCGGCCACGCCCACATCGTGGATGCGCTCCACCCGGCAGCCCATGGTCTCGGCAGTCACCGCCGCCTCCTCGGCCACCGGAAGGTCGGCGGTGCCCGCGGTGACCACCGCCAGCGGCCGCGCCCGCGGCGAAGGCCGGGCCGGCTTGCCGATCACTATGATGCGCGCGGCCTCGTGGTAGACCGCGCCCGGAAAGGCCTCCGCCGCGGCGGCGTAGGTCTCATTGGAGCAGCGCGTGGCCAGCACCACGTGGTGGCGCTTGGCGATCTGCCGGGCGATCTTGATCACCTGGTCATCGGTCTTCCCGGCGCAGTAGATCACCTCCGGGAAGCCGGTTCGCAGCTCGCGATGGTGGTCCACCTTGGCGAAGCCCAGGTCCTCGAAGGGCAGGGAGCGCAAGCGCTCCACCGCCTCTGCCACCGCCACGCGCCCGGCGCGGACGTCGCGCAGCAACCTGGAGAGCTGCCGCTCGGTCACAGCCGCGGTCCTGTTGGGTGGGCATACCCAGGCCCGCCTGTTGTCACGTTCTGCCAGCCCTTCACCCCAGCGCCTCCCGATACTCCCTCAACCTTTGGCTGACGGGCCGGTGGTTGAACAGACCCGCACCAGTGACAAAGTCGCTGGCGCCCACCTCGGCCAGGGATTTGATATTCTCGGGCGCCACTCCCCCATCCACCATGATCCTGATCTCGCGCTGCGTGTGCGCCAGCAGCTTGCTCAGAGCCTCGATCTTCCGGATGGAGGCGGGGATGAACTCTTGCCCCGAGAAGCCGGGGTTGACCGACATCACCAGCACGTACTCGATGTCATCCAGCACCCACTCAATCGCCTCTATCGGGGTGGCCGGGTTGATCGCCACCCCTGGCAGCGCGCCCAGGCCTCTGATATGAGTCAGCGACCTCTGCAAGTGGCCGCCGATCTCGGGGTGCACGGAGACCCGGTTGGCGCCGGCCTCGATGACGGCCGGGGCCACCACATCGGGCTGAGTGACCATCAAGTGGGCGTCGAAGGGGAGATCGGTGAGGGGCCGCACGGAGCGGATGAAATCCGCCCCCAGGGTGATATTGGGGACGAAGTTGCCATCCATGACATCGAAGTGCAGCCCGTCCACGCCCGCCTGCACCACCTTCTCCACCTCGGCGGCGAGACAGGAGAGGTCACTGGCGATCATGGAGGGGAAGAGACGGCACTTTTGCATACTCGCCTCCGGTCACGGCGAACCTTCGACAGGCCGGAAGCACCGTCCTGCCTCCGCGGCGCTACCGGAGCGCCATCTGCGCGGCCAGCACGATCGCTTCCACCATGCTCGTCGGGTCGGCGAGGCCCTTGCCGGCAATGTCGAAAGCGGTGCCATGGTCAACCGAGGTGCGGATGATGGGCAGGCCGAGGGTGAGGTTCACGCCGCTGAAGCGTGCTCGACCTTTCTGCCGGGAAGAGGGGGGCGTGGGAACGCCCACCCTACACACCTCCGGCACGAAGCCGACTGTCTTCACCGCGATGTGGCCATGGTCGTGCACCATCGCCACCACCGCGTCGAACTCCCCCGCGCGCTGCCGCGCGAACACGGTATCAGGCGGCAGAGGCCCGATGGCGTCAATGCCCTCGGCCCGCGCGTCGGCGACTGCGGGTGCGATCTCGCGAATCTCCTCATCGCCGAACAGCCCGGACTCGCCCGCATGTGGGTTGAGGCCGGCGACGGCGATGCGGCGGCGCGGCAACTTCATGCGCCGCAGGCCCTCATCCGTCAGCCGGATCACGGATAGCACCCGCTCTCTCTTCACGCGATCGCAGGCCTGGCGGAGAGAGAGGTGGGTAGTGACATGGGAGATACGCATGCTGCCAAGAACCAGCAGCATCGCCACCTCGCAGCCGCCGCAGAGCGAGGCCAGCATCTCAGTATGCCCGGGATAGGGCAGGCCGGCAAGCCGGAGCGCCTCCTTGTTGATCGGCGCGGTGACTATCCCGGCGACCTCGCCGCTCCGCGCCAGCTCGACCGCGCGGGTGATGCACTGGGCCGCGGCGCGGCCTGCGGCGGCCGATACTCGGCCAATGGGGATGGTATCGGGGTCGGCGTTGGCGAGGTCGAGCAGACAGACTCGCTCCCGATAGCGCCCGGCCTCCGCCGCACTCGTCACCACCCGGGCCGGGAACCGCCGCCCCAACACTGCGGCCGCCTGCCGCAGCACCCGAGCATCACCGAGCACCAGCGGGCGGCAGGCCCCGCGCACCGCGGGCTTTGCCAGCGCGGCCACCACCACCTCCGGGCCGATGCCCGCCGGGTCGCCCATGGTGATCGCCAGCAGAGGTCGCTCGCCCATCAGGCGGCTCCCTCGGCGCTGGCGCGCCGCCCCAGATAGTCGAGAAGCTGGACGACCGCTTGCTCGTCTCCCGCCGCGCCTGGCTTGAGGGCCACCGGGCGCCCGGCAAGATCGCCACTGACCGCCAAGCCCGCGGCCATCCCCGGCAGTGGCTCGTCCTCGATCTCAACCGCCTCCGTTCCCAAGGCCTCCAGCACAGCCTGCGCGGTGGACCCTCCGCCGACCAGCAGACCGCGCGCGCCGGCCTCCCTGATCACGACGAAGGCGAGATGGGCGAGGTGCTCCACCACCAGCTCGACCGGCCGCTCCACCTCCGGCAGCGGCCCAGAGGCGTAGACGATCACATTCCGGCCCGCGGCCAGCTCGTTCGCGGCCGCCTCTATTGCTCGCCGCAGCTCTGGCACCGGCTGGTCCTCGCGCGTGAGGTTCTGGGAACGGAACGGGATGGTGGTGGAGCCTGCTCTGGCCGCGGCCCCGATCTGAAAAGGCAGCACCTCGCTGGAGCTGGCCAGCACCGCCAGCACCGGGGCCGCGCGCTCACCCGGCAACCTGCGAGAGGCCGGTAGGCCGAAGAGCCGGCGGCCGAGCGCGGCCGCCAACCCGGCGGAGCCGGCCAGCGCCGGCAGCGGGTCGAGGGAGAGCGCGACCTCTGCGATCAGGTCCAGATCGGCGTCCGTTTCCGCGTCCATCACCAGCACACCGCGGCTGGGGAGGCTGGCATGGATGGCAAGTCTTCCCGCTCGTACCACCGACAGCGGGCACAAGAAGGTCTCCAGGTCCTCGCGCTGGCGGCGCAGCAGGGCCATCACGTCGGACTCGGTTACCGGCGCCTCGGGGTCACGCCCCATCTCGGTCTCGGCCACCGGAGTCTCGCACACCAGGCAGATCCCACCCACGATGGTCCGCTCCCGCGCCGGGAAAGCGGGTGCGAACAGAACCGGCCGTCCCACCGCATCCGCCAGCGCGGCCAGCTCCGCGCCGACGTTGCCGCGGAGGTTCGAGTCTACTTTGTTGTAGATCAGATCGGCTCCCGCCCCTGCCAGCGCGCCAATGCTGGTGTGCACGAGCTGGTAGACCTGATCCGGCGGGCAAGCGCGCGAGTTGGTGGTGACGGCGAACGCGCGTCGGCCCGGCGGCGTCCGCGGTGCAGCGTCCAACGACACCGCCGCCGGCGAGCCCGGCCGGGCCAGGGCGGCGGCGGTGTCAGCCGCACCGGTCAGGTCGTCTGCGGTGATGCCCACGGTCAGGTCGGCCATCAGCGACCTGTTCGGCGCGGCGGCAGTCCTGACCTGTCCCAGGGCAGGAGCAGCTTGTTCCGGCGACGAATTGTCGCGGCGGGACGGAGGCTCGGTGAGCGGAGATCTGGCGATCTTGTACCAGGTGCAGCAGCTTGACAGCGAGGCCGCCCGGCTGCGGGAGACGCTGGCCGCGCTGGACAGCGGCGAGGACCTGGAGGCCGAGGTGGCGGCAGCGGAGTCGGAGCTGGCCGCGCTGCTTGGGCGCCACCGCAGCACCGAGAAGGAATCGCTCGACTGTGAACTGGAGCTGAAGACCCTGGAGGAGAAGAAGGCGAAGTTTCAAGGCCAGCTCTACAGCGGAGCGATCAGGAACCCGAGACAGCTCTCCGACCTACAGGGCGAAGTGGAGATGCTGGCCCGGGAGATCGGGAAGGTCGAGGACCGGAGCCTGGAGCTCATGGATAGCCTGGAGCGGGAGCGGTCGGAGATCAGGGATAGGGAGACGCAGGTCGGCGAGATGCGGGAGCAGCTGGTCTCGGTGCGCACCAAGTACGAGGGCGCTGGGGCCCGGCTGCGGGCGGAGATCGGCGAACTGGAGCAGCGCCGCGGCGAGATGGCGGCCCAGGTTCCGCCTCAGCTGCTGAAGCGGTACGAGCAGATCCGAGCGCGCCAGGGCAACCTGGGCTTGGTGAAGGTGACCGCGGATACCTGCCCCGGGTGCCGCATCGCCCTGCCGTCTGAGACGCTCAAGGCGCTCAAGGCCGGGACCCGGCTCAGCACCTGTGAGAACTGCGGGCGGCTTCTCTTCTGGGACGGCTCCGACTGAACTGCCAGGCGGGGCGACCGCCCCTGTTGGGCAGGGGCTGGCGCCAGCCTTGGCGCCGACGGAGGACACCAGTGAAGGATGTAGCAGCCAGCGCTGACACGCGTGGGATCACGGTTCAGCTGGTCGGGGTGAAGGACGTGCATCTGCCAGTTCGCGTCCGCCGCAAGGGTGCGGGATTCGACAGCGTGCTGGCCCGCATTGAGCTGGGGGTGGAGTTGCCGCATCACTTCCGCGGCACCCACATGAGCCGCTTCGTGGACATCCTCTTCCGCTGGAGCCAGAAGCCGATCAGCAAGCCCGACCTGAAGGAGATGCTGCGGGAGGCCTGCGAGCGACTGGAGGCCCGCCGCGCGCAGATCGCGGTGGACTTCAAGTACTTCATCAATAAGCGGGCCCCGGTGAGCCGGAGTGAGAGCGCGCTCGATTACGACTGCCGGTTCGAGGGCGTGCTGGAGGGGGAGGACTACCAGTTCACCCTGGGCGTGGAGGTGCCGGTCACCATCTGCTGCCCTTGCAGCAAGGAGATTTCTCGCTATGGCGCTCATAGCCAGCGCGCCGTGATCAAGGCCAGGCTGCGCTATCGGCCGGATGTGATGGTGTGGATCGAGGATCTGGTGTCCATGCTCGAGAGCCAGGGCAGTGCTGAGATCTTCACTCTGCTGAAGCGGGAAGATGAGAAGTTCGTGACTGAGGCCGCCTACAAAGCCAGCAAGTTCGTGGAGGACGTGGTGCGGGACGCGGTCGGGCTGCTGCGCGCCGACCCTCGCGTCACCTGGTTTCAGTTGAGCTGTGAGAGCCTGGAATCTATCCACAACCATACGGTGTATGCCTTCCAAGAGGAGAAGGTGCGGAGCGCCAGCGCGGCCCAGGCCGCACAGGGGGCGGAGGCGAGCGAGGGAGCATGAGCGCGGTGCCTTCCCACAAGGTCACCGTCATCGGCGGCGCCGGGCGCGTGGGCGCCACCACCTGCTATGCGCTGCAACTGGGCCGCACCTGCCACGAGATCGTGCTCGTGGACGCGGCCGCCGAGGCCGCCCACGGCGAGGCCCTCGACCTGACCCACGGCCGCGCCGCGGCCGGCGGGCCCAGCATTCGCGCCGGTGATTACGGAGCAGTCAGCGGCTCTGATGTGGTGGTGGTGACGGCCGGGCTGCGGCGTCGGCCCGAGGAGTCGCGGCTCCACCTGATCGAGCGCAACGCCGCCCTCTTCCGGGAGATCATCGGGAACCTGAGAAGCTGCGACCTGGCGCTCGACACCGTATTGCTGGTGGTGACCAATCCCGTAGACGTCTTGACCTATCTGGCGGCCACGGAGCTGGGGTGGCCACCCCGGCGCGCCATCGGCCTGGGCACAGTGCTCGACACCCTGCGGTTCCGCTCTCTGCTGGCAGAGCGATTGGGGCTGGAGCCGACCAAGGTAGAGGGTTACATCCTGGGCGAGCACGGCGACTCCATGGTGCCGATCTTCTCCTCCCTCCGCTATGACGGCGCGCCCATCTCATCTGCGCGCGGCTATTCCCGGGAGGCGGTCCAGGAGGCCTTCACCGCCACTCACGGCGCGGGGGCGCAGGCGCTGCGGCTCAAGGGCGGCGCCGGCTATGCCGTGGGACTCGCAGTGCGGGAGGTGGTGACGGCGATACTGGAGGACCGGGGCGAAGTGGTGCCCGTCTCGACCCTTCACGTCGCCGGGGAGTTCGCAGGGGTGGCGTTCAGCCTCCCGACCCGGGTGGGCCGGCAGGGAGTGCAGGAAGTGCTGTCCCTCCCCATGTCGGAGGAGGAGCACAAGGGATTGCTCCACAGCGCCGAAGTGCTCCGCGAGACCATCGCCAGCCTGCACCCGTAGCGCGGGCATTCCCGCCAGAGGCGGGTGAACCCATGCCCGCCATCTGAGGAGGCCGCCCATGAAGATCAAGTTCCTCGGCCATGCCGCCTTTCTCATCACCACCATGGACGGCACCAAGATCGTGACCGATCCCTATGAGCCCGGCGGGTTCGGCGGGGGAATCGGCTACGGGCCCCTGAAGGAGCCGGCCGACATTGTGGTGGTGAGCCACGACCATGCCGATCATAACTACGTGAAGATGGTGCCTGGCAACCCATTGGTGGTCAAGGAAGCTGGCGAGGTGACCCACCGCGGAGTCGTGTTCCGCTCCCTGGCCACCTACCATGATGCCAGCCGCGGTGTAGAGCGGGGTCGGAACATAGTGCGGGCGTTCACGGCCGATGGGATCACGATCTGCCATCTGGGGGACCTGGGAGTGGTGCTGACGTCGCAGGATGCCACCGCCCTGGGCCCCGTTGATGTGCTCATGATTCCGGTGGGCGGCCTCTTCACCATTGATCACCAGGGCGCGACCACCGTGATCGGCAATCTCCGCCCCCGCATCGCCATCCCTATGCACTACAAGACGCCCAAGGTGGGCTTCAGCCTGGCCCCAGTGGACGACTTCCTGACGGGCAAGCCCCGCGTGCGCCGGGTGAAGGGATCCGAGATCGAGGTCACCAAGGACAACCTCCCCGAGCCCACCGAGATCGTGGTGCTGCAAGCGGCCCTCTAGGGCGACGACGGCCCTGTGGCGCTCCGGGGCAATCGGCAGGGGAGCTGCTCCACCCCAGGTCAGAGCAGGGAACCCGGGCTGGCCCGCAGAACCACAAGGTCAACCGGTGCCAGGGAGGGGCCGAGATGCAGGTCGGGCCTGGGATTTACCGCGCGGAATCGGCCGGGGAGGTCATTTACGCGCTCGACTGCGCCGGTGCCCTTGGGCAGGCCAAGGGTGCGGCCTTCGGGCTGGTAGATGTGGGCAGCGCTGGCGCGCTCGCTGGCAAGCTGGACCAGTTCCAGGCGGACGGAGTGGGGCTGGACAAGATCGCCGCCATCTTCATCACCCACCACCATTCCGACCACTGCCAGGCCCTGGCGCGCATCCGACAGGACTTATCTCCCCGCGTCGTGGCCCACCGCCTGGCAGTGGAGCGCCTGAGCCATTGCACCGCCTCCGAGCCCATCGCGCGGGAATTGGTGGACTACACCGTGGACGAGGGCGACGGGGTGGAACTGGGTGAGATCAAGTTGGAGGTCCACCACCTGCCCGGGCATACGGCCGACTCCATCGCCTGGCAGCTTGGCCAGCACCTCTTCACCGGCGATGTCTTCTTCCCCGATGGCGGGATCGGGTGGATGGACGTCCACTGGGGCTCCTGCGTGAGCGATTACCGCGCTTCGCTGCTGCGACTGCCCAGGCTCAAGGTGAAGACTATCTATCCCGGTCATCGGGACCCGGGCCCAATCACCCGCCAGGGTGTAGACGAGGCGCTGCGAAGACTCAACCTCCTGGCGGAGGCCGACGGCAGCCCGCTCGCTCACCTGGGCCGGCCCGCGCCGCGCCGCCGCTCTGATGAGCCAGCCAAACTGATCCGGCTCTCGGTCCCTGGTGTCTAGCCGCCGCGAAATCCGGATCTGCAAGCACCTCTCTCCTGATGCCCTCGACCTGGCCGGATTCGCCCTCGCGGTGCTGCTGTTTGGCGCGCTAGCTCTCCGTCAACTGCACCTGCCCGGCCTCTATCAGGATGAGGCCTACGATGCCGCGGCCGCGGTCCGCCTGCTGCAAGGCAGGAGCTGGGACTACACCCTCCTGCCCGGCCGCCTCAACCTGCCCCTGATGGTTATGGATCACGTGGGCCCCACCTCAACCTATCTCTTGCTTCCATTTCTGGAGGCCTTCGGCATTGGAGCGATGGCGGTACGGGTCTATGAGTTAGCGGTGGGGCTGGCCGCGCTGGCGCTGGCCTTCTGCTGGATGCGGCGAGTGCTTCCGGCGGGGACGGCCTGGGCCGCCGCCCTGTTGCTGGCGGCCAGCCCGAGCTTCTGGCTCGCCTGTCGGAACGGAATCCACGTCTCCTTCGTCATGGTGCCGATCGCACTGGGCGCGCTCATCTGCTGCGACCGCTGGTGGCGGAACCAGGCCCGGGTGGCTTGGCTCTATGCGGGCGCATTTCTCCTCGGGCTCGGGCTAGCGTCCAAGATCCTTTTTCTCTGGTTCATCATCGCACTGGCTGTGGGCGTCGCG
Organism: uncultured Armatimonadota bacterium; assembly: GCA_963716175.1. Taxonomy (GTDB): domain Bacteria; phylum Armatimonadota; class Hebobacteria; order Hebobacterales; family Hebobacteraceae; genus MFD04408-11. The sequence continues at coordinate 1,846,044 of OY970296.1, forward strand.
CTCGCCAGAAGGCAGGCCTTCTCCCGTCTCCGCCGTCGCCAGGTGGCCGTGGGCGCGTTCTGGTTCGCGATCGGGGCTGCGCCTCTGCTGATCTTCAATCTGCTGTCTCGCGGCCTCACCCTGCGTACGATGCTGGAGGGCCTCAGGACTACGCCCTATGGCGTCCACAATGCCGCCTTCCTCGCTAACCTGCACACCCAGCTCCACTCGTTCGCTTCTCTCCTCGGCGGGAGCTGGCTTACCTGGACCGGAGCTGCGCCCTACGACCCGGCAGCGGTGTGGCTGTTCACAGCCTCAGCCATCTTGCTACTCCTCTGCTGGCGCTCCACCAGTCGCCGCCTGCTCTTCTGCCTGCTTGCGGTGCTGGTGATATTGGTTGAGAGTTGTTTCACGATCAGCACGCTGGGGCCAAAGCACCTCGTTATCATGCTCCCTTTGCCCCAGGTCATCACCGTCGGGGCGATCGCTGCCGCCTGGCGTCGCCGGGCGCACCGGCTATTCCGCGCTGCCTTCATGGCGCTGATCGCGCTGGCTGCCCTTGGGTTCGGATGGGATCTGCACAGCGATTGCCGTTACCACCGCGCGCTCGCCGCCACTGGCGGCGTGGGGCAGTTCTCCTATGCGCACAATCAGCTCGCCGACTTTCTGGTCGCACATCGGGTCTGGCGCCCGTTGGCCGGCGACTGGGGCTTCGCCTCCAACCTGGAGGTGCTCTCCGCTGGCAGAGTGAGGGTGCGCCAGATCTTCGAGCTGACCGAGCCCCCACCTTACGCCTTCACGAGAATGGAGGCGCGTCGGACCCTGGGGCAGGCCGGGAGCGTCTATCTCTTTCATGCCGAAGGCATTGCGGCCGCGCCCGGCCGCCGCCAGGCAGTGGATCAGGTGGCCGCACAAATGCGCCTCCGACTCGTCGCACTCGCCACCTTCGCTGACGGCCTGGGCCGGCCGGTGATCCTGGTGGAGCGGCCCGAACCTGCGAGAGAGAAGCGGTGATCTCTGCGGCTGGGAGCAGAGCGCGGCCGCGGCGAGCGTTGACGCCGCCTGCGGTTTTCAGTAACATCAAACCGGGCGGGCGTGTCCACGCTCGCCGCCTTCATTGGTAGGGCAGGCCTGGGGCCTGCCATCGCGACATGCCCCTGGGGCCAGGAGGTGGGTGACGGGATGGACTTCACCTTCAACGAGGATCAGGCGGCGATCTTGCAGGCGGTCAGAGAGTTTGCCGACGGTGAGCTCGCGCCCAAAGCCAAGGAGACCGATGAGGCCGGGGTGTGGCCGGCCGAGAATGTGCGCAAGCTAGCCGAGCTGGACCTGATGGGCATTCCGGTGCCGGAGCAGTACGGCGGCCTGGGGATGGACTTCCTCACCTGGGCCGCGGTGGGGGAAGAGCTCTCCCGCGCCTGCACCACCACCGGCGCGGTCTACGGGGCCCATGTGCTGTGCGTCTACCCCATCATGACCTTTGGCAGCGAGGGGCAGAAGGCGAAGTACCTGACCCCTCTCGCTCGGGGCGAGAAGATCGGCGCCTTCGGGCTGACTGAGCCTGGGGCCGGGTCGGATGCGGCGGCGGTGAGCACCCGGGCCGAGCGGGACGGCGACAACTACGTGCTGAATGGCACCAAGATCTTCATCTCCAATGGCGGCGAAGCGGAGACCTATGTCATCATTGCCAATGTGGATCCTAAGCGCGGCGCCCGCGGGATGACTGCTTTCATTGTGGAAAAGGGCACGCCCGGCTTCACCTTCGGCAAAGATGAGAAGAAGATGGCCTATCCCTCCCTGCCCAACCGGGAGCTGGTCTTCACCGACTGCCGGGTGCCCAACGAGAACCTGCTGGGGCGGGAGAAGGGCGGCTTCCTGGTGGCGATGCGCACCCTGGGGGTGGGCCGTATCGGCATGGCGATCGGGGCGGTGGGGGTGGCCCGCGCCGCGCTGGAGGCGGCGATACCTTACGCCAAGCAGCGGCAGCAGTTCGGCAAGCCCATCTCCAGCTTCCAGGCCATCCAGTTCATGCTCGCGGACATGGCCACTGAGATAGATGCCGCCCGCTTGCTAACCTGGCGAGCGGCCTGGCTCAAGGACCAGGGCCAGCCTTTTGAGAAGGAAGCGGCCATGGCCAAGCTCTATGCCGCCGAGACCGCCATGCGCGTCACCACCAAGGCGGTGCAGATCTTCGGCGGCTATGGCTACACGAAGGAGTTCCCGGTGGAGCGCTACATGCGGGAGGCGAAGCTCTTCGAGATCGTCGAGGGCACCTCGGAGATTCAACGCCTGGTGATCGCCAACCAGGTGCTGCGGGGGTCGGGCGGGTGAACTACGAGAGGAACCTCCTCGCTGTTAGGGAGCCGCGAGGGAAAAAGGTCCGCGGCCCAATGGATGGGCCGGGTGCAGAATCACAATGCCCATAACACCTGAGCAGAGGCAGCTGGCAGAGACGCGACAGTGGGCAGCAGCGCAGGACAACGCGCCCCAGATCCGAGTGGTTGGTGGCCCTGGCACCGGCAAGTCGCATACTATCGAAAAGCGGGTAGCCAATCTCCTACAGAACGGTGCGACGGCGGGCAACGTCTATGTCATCTCCTTCACGCGAGCCGCGTGCGCCGAATTACGCCATCGCATACGGGCATACTGCAGCCAGTTGCCCGTCGCTGCCGCGGCGCTTCAAGTGAGAGTCTCGACCATGCATTCGCTGGCGCTGCGAATCCTGCGGCAAGGCAATCTGCTCACTGCGTATCCGAGCACCCCTGTCATCCTGGACGACTGGGAGCAGCGCAGCGTCTACGACAGGGAACTCGCAGCTTCCATCGGCTGTACCCCCGGGCGTGCTACAGAGATACGGATCGCACACGATGCCCAATGGCAGACTCTGGATGCGACGCATCTGAATCAGGCCCAGATCACGCCTGCTGAGGTGCAGACGTTCAACGCATTCCACGCCGCTCGGACAAATCTGTATAGCTGTGTCCTTCCAGGCGAAGTCATCTACAAGTGTGTCGAGGCGCTTCAGCAAGGCGCGTTGCAGCCCCAACAGATGCCACACACTGACCACCTCATCGTTGATGAATACCAGGACCTCAACGCATGCGACCAGGAATTCGTAAGGCTCCTGTGTGGATTCGGCGCTACCCTGTTCATCGCTGGAGATGACGACCAGAGCATTTACTCCTTCCGGCATGCTCATCCCGATGGTATAGTGCAGTTCTCTTGTGCATATCCAGCATGCGCCACCCACGTGTTGACTGACTGCTTCCGCTGTACCCCCGCCATTCTCAGTCCGGCATGCCAACTGATTGCCTTCAACCCAGTCCGCATCCCGAAGAACCTTACTCCGCTCTACGGTACAGCCGCGCCGCCGGTGCAGGGATGCCTGCAGGTCTGGTTGTTCCAGACCGCGCAAGAGGAAGCTCGTGCGATCGCGCAGTCGTGTCAGGCATTGATTGATGCAGGCATGGCTGGCCGCGAGGATGAGATTCTTGTGTTGATCTCGAACCGTCGAGTCCAACTGAAGGTGCTGCGCGACGAACTCGAGGCCGCAGGGGTACCCTACGACCCTCCTCGCGGTGGCAGCCTGGTTGACGAGTATGAACCGCTCAGGGCGGTGTATTCGCTTCTCAGGATCGCCAAGGACTGCGCAACCGGAGAACAGGACTACCCCGCCCATCGAGATCTGCTAGGCGTTCTTTCCGGGGTCGGGCATGGCACGGCGAAGACAGTCGCAGACGCCTGCATCGACAACAACCAGAACTTCCGGGCTCTCTTTTACCTTCCAGTGTGTCCGAGCTGGCTTTCCGGCCGCGCCCGCTCTGCGATGGAGCGCGTGCCGGCCGTTGCTCAGACGGTCGACACGTGGAGTATGGACGATACCTTGGCCAGTCGCGGTGATGCCGTAACAGAGATCCTGTCGTCGCAGGTGTTCACCTCTGGGAAGAGCGCTGCCGACAACATCGCGATGTGGACCACCCTCACCGGCGCGCTCCCTCCCCAGATGACGCTTGACGAACTACTCCAGGTACTCGCGGCCGACACCGAATCCGACCGACAGGCGATACTCGACCTCGTTCAGCAGCGCATAGGAGTGGAAGAACCACAAGCCCCGGCCATGCCGAAGCGAGTCCGCATCTTGACAATGCATGGCGCGAAGGGACTGAGTGGCAAAGTGGTGTTCATACCATCGGCCGAGCAGGGAGTCATGCCGAGCTTCAAGGCGCTTCATGCGACAGGACTGCTTATTGAGCAGAGAAGGCTCTTCTACGTATCGGTCACTCGGGCGATGGCCTGCTGCATTGTCTCGCACGCCGCACAGCACAAAGGGCCGGCGGCCATGGCGCTTACGCAAAGCCCTGTCGCCCAGTTGCCGCGCTCCCAGTTCCTTAGCGAGATGGGCCTGGTGAGCGCTGCCCGGACCACTGGCCTTAGCGATGTAGAAGCCGGGGCGATCGTGGCTGACGTGAATAACCTATGATGGACGCGAGAGGGCCAGAGATATGATGTACTGTGTGCCCACAAGCAGCCGATGTGGACCGGACTTCGCGAACGAGATGCGGTACCGGTGAACTTCGTCGTCTGCATCAAGCAGGTCCCCGAGACCACCGAGGTCCGGGTGGACCCCAAGACTAATGCCCTCATCCGCGAGGGCGTGAAGAGCATCGTCAACCCCTTCGACGAGAACGCCATCGAGGCGGCGCTGCAGTTGAAGGAGGCTCATGGGGGCAAGGTCACCGTGATCACCATGGGTCCACCCCAGGCCGAGGAGGCGCTGCGGCAGGCGCTGGCGATGGGCGCGGACGAGGCGATATTGCTGACTGATCCCGCCTCCCGCGGGAGCGACACTCTCGCTACCTCCTACACCCTCGCCCAGATGGTGCGCAAGACAGGCGACTTCGATCTCATCCTCTGCGGAAAGCAAGCGATTGATGGAGATACGGGCCAGGTGGGCCCGGGCCTGGCGGAAAGGCTGGGTATCCCCCAGATCACCTTCGCCATCGGCTTGGAGATTGGGGATGGCAAGCCCGCCACACGGCCGGCGGGCAAGCTCCGCGCGCGGCGGGTGCTGGACGATTTCTTCGAGATCGTGGAGGTGAAGCTGCCGGCGCTGGTCACGGTGGTGAAGCAGATCAACGAGCCGCGCTATCCCGGCATGAGAAATGTGCTCAAGGCGAAGCGTGCCCAGATCACCAGGTGGTCGCTCGCCGACCTGGATGCCGACCCGACTCAGGCCGGCTTCGATGGCTCGCCCACCACCGTGATCAAGGTGTGGCCGCCGGAGAAGCGGGGCGGCGGCCAGAAGCTGGAAGGTTCCGTGGACGAGATGGTGGAGACGCTGGCCGAGGCCATCAAGAGACTGAACCTAGCTGTCGGCTAGACCCACCCCCGGAGATCAACCTCTATGGCGGTACGGCTCCTGATCGAGAACTGCACTGGCTGTCGCCTCTGCCTGCGCGCTTGCCCCTATGGCGCCATTGACATGGTGGAGGAGAAGGCCAGCTTCAACGACCACTGCACCCAGTGCGGGGCCTGCGCTTCCTCCTGCAAGTTCGGGGCCATCTTGCTCGAGGTCGCGTTCACCCGAGACGTTGACACCAGCCAGTACCGCGGGGTGTGGGTGGTGGCGGAGCACCTCCACGGGGAGTTCCGCCGCGGTAGCTACGAGCTGCTCGGCAAAGGCCGCGAGCTGGCCGACAAGCGCGGCGCGGGGCTGTCCGCGGTGCTGCTGGGTGATCAGGTGGAAGGTCTGGCAGCGGATCTGATCGCACGCGGCGCGGACCGCGTCTACCTCGCCCAGGACCCAGTGCTGGCGCACTACCGCACCGGCCCCTACACCGACGTGCTTGCCGGGATGATCAACCAGCACAAACCGGAGATCGTGCTGGTCTCGGCGACACCGCAAGGCCGCGACCTGGCTCCCCGGGTGGCGGCGAGAGTGTCGGCTGGCCTCACCGCGGACTGCACTGGCCTGGGGATTGACGAGGAGGAGGGTCTGCTCGTCCAGACCCGCCCGGCCTTCGGCGGCAACTTGATGGCAACCATCGTCTGCCGCCAGGCGCGGCCGCAGATGGCCACCGTCCGGCCCGGGGTGATGAAGGCGCTCCCGCCGGACCCGGCCCGCAATGGCGAGGTGGTGACGGTGCCGGTCCACCTGGATGAGCGGGGCGTGCTCGCCAAGATCGTCGAGGTGGTGCAGCAAGAAGGCGACGGGCAGGTCAACCTGCAGGATGCGCAGATCATCGTCTCCGGCGGCCGGGGTCTGGGCAAGCCGGAGAACTTCGCGCTCATCCGGGAGCTGGCGGAGGTGCTCGGCGGGGCGGTGGGGGCCTCGCGCGCCGCGGTGGACGCGGGCTGGATTCCCGCTTACCACCAGGTGGGGCAGACCGGCCGCACGGTGCAGCCAAAACTGTACATCGCCTGCGGCATCTCCGGCGCGGTGCAGCACCTGGCCGGCATGGGCAGCTCCGATGTCATCATCGCCATCAACAAAGACCCCTCGGCCCCCATCTTCAACATCGCCACCTACGGCGTGGTCGGCGACCTGTTCGAGGTGGTGCCGAAGCTGACCAAGAAGCTGCGCGAGGTGGTGTAGGCCTGCCCTGAGCCTGTCGAAGGGGCAGGCATGTCGGACGCCCGGCTGAGAGGGCAGGAGACATGGTCCTGCCCTACGAAGTGACGGCGGGTGTCGCTAGTCCCGCAGGCTGAAGGGTAGGGGGCCTGGATGAACCGGAGGCGGTTGCTGAAGCGCCTACTCAGCGGCGCAGTGGCGAACGTACCGTTCGCGGATCTCGCGGACTTTGTGAGGGGATTCGGGTTCCACCTGGAGCGCGTGAGCGGGAGCCACCACATCTTCGTTCATCCTGACCTGGCAGAGTTGGTCAACATCCAGAACGTCCGCGGCGAAGCGAAACCCTATCAGATCAAGCAGCTTCTACGCCTCGTGGAGAGGTATAATCTGAAGCTGGAGGAGTGACGATGGCCGATTACCACATCAACATCTTCTACAGCGAAGAGGACGGCGGCTATATCGCGGACATCCCGGATCTCGAATCTTGCTCTGCCTTCGGCGATACTCCGGAGCAGGCGCTGGGCGAGGTCGAGCGCGCGAAGGAAGCCTGGCTGGATGCTGCCCGCGCCGCGGGCAAACCCATCCCTCCGCCACGCTACCGGCCGGTCATTTACCAGGTCGCGGGGTGAGCAAGAGGGGGAGGAGCCACGTCTATCCGCCTCAGGCGGGCTCCTGCCGTACGAACAACCAAAGTATTGGCCTAAACGGGAGGGAGGAACACATGAGAAGATCAGCACTCGTAGTCTCGGCATTAGGTCTTACTGCCTTCTCAGTGTTGACCAGGGCATCTGCAGAGCGGCAGGAACAGCAACAACCACCGAAGGCCTCTATATGCGCCAGCATATCTATCAAAGGGAAAACGATGGAGCTCAGCGGGACCACCAACCTTCCTGACGGGACACCTCTCAGATACGACGTGTTCGATCCCAACAAGCCGCTGCCGGACCCAGCAGACACGGTTGCCCGGAGTGATCGTAGCGGGGAGGTATTAGTCAAAGAGGGCAACTGGTCAGCGCCGCCTATCGATCTCAGTAATCTCAGCCCGGGAAGGCTGGGTGTAACCGTAACTCTAGCGCGTCCCAACCTGCCGCGAGGTTGGGACGCGGATGAGACTTGGGGACAGGCCATCGCAGCGGGATACGGTCAGGGTGTCGATTACCGCGGAGATCCGGCCGCAGAGGCCAAGCAGGCGGCGCGATTAGCCGAGGAGGGAAAAGCAAAGGCAGCCGCCGCGAGGGCAACGCTCGAGAAGGAGAGGCGGGCCAAGGCCGCTGCGGCAAGCCAGCAGGCCAAGAAGGCTGAACGAATGAGGCTGAACGCCGTAAAGGTGATCAGTAGTTGGGTCGAGTACAACGCGATCGGAAACCCCGAGGCCTGCGTTGTTATCCTCAACGGCACAAAGCGCACTCTGGACGCCTACGAGGCGGACATATTCTGCTACGATAACTTCAATCGGCCCGTAAGGCACTACTCGTCTGGGAGCAACCGTTTCAGGGGCCTGAGTCAGGACCGGATCGAACCCGGTGAGTACAATGCGCAGCGGGCCGATCCAGAAGTCTGGGACAAGCGTCTTTGGCTCTATGTTGACACGTGGACGCTGTTCGGCCATGAGAACACGACCAAGATTCGGGTCAAGGTTGTCAGGGCACATTTTACCGACAACACGGTGTGGACGCCCAGACAAGAGACCAGCCAGCGCGCAACCAAGAGAAGGTCGAAGTCACGGCGACGGTAGCTCAGACCTCTTGTTGGCGGAGGGAGGTGAAGAGCGGCATGCCAGAAGACAAGCGCATCGCAAGCAGGAAAGTCGTGGTGTATTTCTACCAGGGGCCTCAGGGCGGAGGGAGCTTCCACTTCACCAACGAGAGGGGCAGGATCAGTGGCCCGCCAGAGGTACCAAAGGCGAAGCCGTTCGCCAATATCGAAGAAGCGGTCGAGATGTTCCGCGGCATAGCAGAGGACCTAATGAGGACCTAGCTGGGATAGCGCAAAAGCATGTACCGACCAACTTGGAGGCCGGGCCGACCTCAAAGTCCACTGACAAGTAGCGGGCAGGAGAACTAGACAACGGCCTCATCGCCCATAGCAGAGTGGGGCGCGGCGAAATGGCGTGGGTTGACGCGCTTCCAGAAGGTTGCGTAGGCGTAGGGCAGGACCGTCATCCCCAGGGTCGGCCCGTTTCGCGCTCGGCGGCCGGGGTTGGACTGCATGTTGCATGTTGGGGAGCTTACCTCCCGCCATTCCTGAGCGAGCGCCGCCGACTTGCCCGCCTCTGGAGTGTCGGGCGGAGGGATATGGCAGGAGCACTGCTCCTGCCCAGCGAACAGCGAGCGAGTCGCTCACCGTTGCCCGATCCCCCGGAGTCGACCGGCCGAAGGGGCGGCCGACCATGCTTCTCGCACACGAATTCGACAACGCCTCGCTGAACCGAGCGCTGGAGCCATTCCTGGGCATGGCCCACGACCTGCTCGGCGACCAATTGGTCTCGGTTCTCCTGCATGGATCCGTGGTGTTCGACGACCTGGCCCCTGGCTACGGCGACCTGGACTTCGTGGCCATCGTTGCGGGTGAACTCTCGGAGGAACGGTGTCGTCGGCTTGTTGACCTGCGCCGACCCCTGCGCGGCGGCGACTGGGGCCCGTTCGGCAAGATGCTGGAAGGCGCTTTCCTGCCCCGCGACCTTCTCGACCCGAAGAAGACGGGAAGCGCGTTCTGGTGGGGCACCAGCGGAGAGCGGGCCTGGCAGGGCAACCGACTTGGGTGGTTCTGCCTGCACGGCCTGCGTACCGCGGGAATCGTCATCTTCGGGGAGGACGTGCGGGCTGAGATTCCTCCTGCCAGCCGGGAGAGCTTGCTTGCAGATGCCTGGGCAGACTGCCAGAACATCAAGCAGCACGGCCGAGGTGGAACGCTGCACTCTGTGGATTGGCTCCTGCAGGCCGCGCGGGTGCTCTTCTGGCTGAAGGAAGGCGAGCTGATCTCCAAGAGCCGGGCCGCTGACTGGGGGCTTGACCATGTCACAGGCCGCTGGCGGAACCTGCTGCGGCAGGCGAAGGAGATACGGCTCCACCCGCAGCGCGCGGAGTCGCCTGAGGTCAAGCGCTGGCTTGACGGGCTGACCGAGCCTATCCAAGAGGCGAGTCAGGAACTCGAGCAGGAGTTGCTGGCACTCGGGTTCCGCCCGCCGGCGGCCTGACAGGGGGACTTCGCGAAGCTGTCGAAGGCTTGGCTCCATGTTGTCATTGCTGATCTGGGCGGCCATCCTCTGCGCCTGTTTCGCCTTCGGCGCGGGGGCGCTGGCGCGGCTGCGCGCCCGACCCGAGAGCTGGGCCGAGGAGGCGCCTTTCGCCGTCGCGCTCGGGATGGGGCTGTTGGCCTATCTCATACTGGCCGCCGGGCTGCTGGGGCAACTCAAGGTGTGGGTCGGCATCGCCCTCATCTGCCTGCTGGCCCTGTTGGGTTGGCGCCATCTGGTCCGGCTGGGCCGGGCGCTGCGCCAAGCCCTGTCGTCACCCAAGCGCCTGCACTGGGCCCTCCTTCCACTCTTGCTGTTCCTGCTTGCCACCGGGGCCTTTACCCTGGTCGGCGCTTTGGCCCCGGCCACCGACATTGACTACGACGGCCTCGTCTATCATCTCGCCATCCCTGAGATCTATCTCCGCGACGGCCGCATCCACTTCATCCCCTGGCTCTCCCACTCCAACTTCCCCTTCACCCTCGAGATGCTCTATCTCCTGGGCCTGCTGCTGCGCGACCAATCGCTGGCCAAGCTCTTCCATCTGGGGTGCGGGTGGCTCATCATCTGGGCGGCGTTCGCCTTCGGCCGGCGCTCCTGGGGGCCGCGCGCCGGCTGGCTGGCGGCCAGCATCCTGGCCGGCATTCCGCTTCTCTCCTGGGAGATGATGTCGGCCTATAACGAGCTGGCATTCGCCCTCTATGCCTTCCTGGCGATCTTCGCCCTCAGCCGCTGGTTCGAGGCCCGGCACTCCGGCGAGGGCGATGGCTGGCTGTGGGTTGCGGCCATCATGTGTGGCCTCTGCCTGGGCACCAAGATGCTGGCCGGCGCGGTCCTGATCTTCGCCCTGATCGCGCTGGCCTGGCACTGGCTGCGCAGCAGTCCACGGGAACGAATGCTGCTGCGGATCATCGCATTCGCCGCCATTGCCCTCGCGGTCGCCTCCCCCTGGTATCTCAAGTCTTATTTCTACACCGGCAATCCAGTCTATCCGTTCTTCTATGGCCTCTTCGACGGCCGGTTCTGGACCGCGGAGCGCGCCCGGCTTTACACCGCGGCGCAGAAGGAATTCGGGATTGGCGCGGGACCGCTGGCCTTCCTCGCCCTGCCCTGGAACCTGACCATGAACTCCTACCGGTTCTTCGACCTGCCCACCCAGCTCCGCCCGGTGAACATCCTGGTCTGGGTCTTCGGCCCGCTGGTGCTGGCCCTGACCCCAACTCTGCTGGCGACAGGCCCGGCCGGCGGGCGGGCGCGGCTGATGCTCTGGTTCGCGCTGGTCTATACTGGGATCTGGTTCCTCATGACCCAGAACGGCCGCTATCTCATCCCCATCCTCCCCGGCCTTTCCGCCTGCGCCGGGCTGGCCGCGGCGCGCCTGCTGGAGCGGCGCGGGCTGCTGGTGGCTGCGACCACTCTGGCACTCCTGCTTGGGTTCGCCTCCAGTCTCTATGCCAGCTTCAGCCTCGCCTCTCCCGCCTGGCGGGTGGCGCTCGGCCTGCAGTCTCAATCGGAATACCTGGAACGCAACTCGCAGCTCTATCCCTGGCTGCAGGCCATCAACCGGGCCACACCGCCTGACGCGAAGATCATGGTGTTCGGCGACGAGCCCCGCCTCTTCTATCTGGACCGTGGCTATCTGCTCGGGAACCACGCGCAGATATTCTCGGCCCGCGATCTGGCCAGCCCGGATTCCCTGCTCGCCGCCATGCGGCGGATGGGAGTCACCCATCTCATCATCCAGGTCTCGGCGCTTCAGGAGATGGCTCAGAGGAAAGGGGTGCTGGAAACCGATCTCGCCGGACTGGAGGCGGAACAGAAGATACGGCCAATCGGATTGTATGGTACACTCAGCCTATGGCAGATCGCCGACGCAAGCCGTCGAAGCGAGCGCTAGCCGGAGCGGCGGCGCCGGCTCCCGTCGCGCCGGAACGGCGGATGCTGCGCCTGCTGGTGGTCGGCTACCTGTTTCTTGCCGCCCTCTACGCCACCGCGATTCCGCCGGGGAAAGGGCCGGATGAGACCGCCCATCTGCGCTACATTTCGTACCTCGCGCAGCACCACCGCCTGCCTGTGTTCCAGAGAGAGAACCCCGGGTCCGATTACGAGTTCCATCAGCCCCCGCTCTATTACCTGATCTGTCTGCCCACCTATCTCCTCACCTCCTCCTCGCCAGAGGCCGCGGCGCAGGCGGTTCGCTTCGTCACCATCCTGCTGGGCCTTCCCCTGCTCTACCTTACCTTCGCGCTGGGGCGCACTCTCGCCCCCGAACGGCCCGCGGCCGCGGTGGCCGCGGCCGCGGTGGTGGCTTTCCTGCCCATGCACCTTGCGCTTGTCTCCAGCGCTGACAACGATGTCCTCACAGAGGTCTTCTTCGCCGCTGCCCTGGTACTCATGGTCCGACACCTGCGCGCCGGCTCGGCTTACCGCCAGCAGCAGGCCCCGCCGCCGCCTCTCTCCACTATGGCTCTTGCCGGGATCATGACGGGCCTGGGACTGCTGACCAAGTCGCTCGCCGTCCTTCTCCTCCCCATGATCTGGGCGACTGCTGTCCTCGCCGCGCGAGGTCCGCAGGGCTATGAGTGGCGCCGGCTGGCCCGCGATCTCGCGGTGAGCACCGGCCTGGCCCTGGCGCTGGCGGGTTGGTGGCTGTGGCGCAATCAGGTGCTTTACGGTGACCCGCTCGCCCAGAAGGTCTTCCTCAGCGCGTTTCGCGATCGCCCCTCACCCCAGGAGTTCATGCAGCGCACCGGCCTGCAAACCCCGAGCTACGTGGTGCTGGTGATCACGTGGACGCTGGCCAGCGGCCTGGGCATGTTCGGGCCGGTCTACGGCAACCGCTTCGTCTTCTTCCCTTACTGGGTGTACTTGGTCTTTGGGGCGAAAGCCCTGTCGGAGGCCGGCGGCTTCGTCCGGCACCTGAGGCGCACACCCCAGGCTGACTGGCAGCGCCAGTCCTGGTGGCTTTCGGCCTTGCTGGTGGGGCTTCTGCTCGTCAGCTTCATCCGGTTCAACTTCTCCTTCTTCCAGGCGCAGGCGCGCTATCTCTTCCCCGGCCTGCCGGCGGCCGCGCTTGCCCTCTGCCTGGGTCTGGGGGAGCTGGCACCCGCCCGGCGGGAAGAGGCGCTGGTGGTGGGGCTCTTCCTCCTCTTGCTGCTGGCCGTCGCCGGCCTCTTCATCTGGACCATCCCGCAGTTCCAGCTAGCGCCACCAGTCCCATGAAACCCCTCGGAACCAGCCATTGTCTGCTCGCGCTTTTCCTGCTTGCCGCCGGCTGCGGACGACGGCCCGCGCCACCGGCCGGGCAGAAGCCATCTCCACCAGCAGCCCCTTCCTTGGAGTTAGGAGGATCGGTGATCCGCATCGCCGATCCCGAGGGCCGCTGGAAGTTCGAAGCTCGCTCTGCCCAGGTGAAGGCAGCCACCCTTGATGGGCCCTATCTCCTCACTCCCGCGGATGGCCGCTATCAAGAGACCGGCAAGGAGCCGGTGCTGATGCGTGCGGCGCGCGCGGATGTTGACAGGCAGGGCCAGCGCGTCAGCTTACGCGGCTCGGTGCGGATCGCCTCTGACGCCTGGCTGCTGGAGGCCGAGCGGGTGGACTATGACCTGAAGAATGGGAAGGTTGTCTCTCCCGGCCTCACGAAGCTAACCTTTGGCCAGGAGGCGGCTGAGGCCTTCGCGCGTCAGGGCCAAGGAGGGGAGCGCGATGATGAAGACAGCAGTCCCGCGAGGCCTGATGGTAGCTGGTGCCTTGCTGGGAGCGGCAGCCGCCCTTCTCGCCGCCCAGGTCAAGCCGGCCAGCCCAGGCGCGGCCCGATTCGGCCGCTACACCATCGAGGCCAAACACCTGGAAGGTACCATGACCGGCCCCTGGGAGTTCTCGAACGACGTGACTGTCACGGGCCCGGAGGTGACTGTCACCTGTGACCGCCTCCAGATCTGGCCGCCGAGCAAGGCCGGGGTTGACTTCGAGCGAGCGGAGGCCAGCGGGCACGTGGTGGTGCGGGCCCGCTATCTCGCCAGCGACCGGACCGAGTGGACGGTGGTCGGCACCGCGGCCTTCGGGAGCTACGACCGCAAAGCAGGCCAGGGTGTGCTGCGCGGGAGTGTGAGATTCGACGGCACTAACCTCACCACCGGCGCCGTGCTGTCAGTGGCCGCGGATAAGCTGATCTACGAGATCAAGACCCGGCAGTTTCGCTTCGAGAAGGGCGAGGAGCCGGTGCGGGTGCAGTGGGAGGAGCCGCAGCCAGCGGCAGGTGCGGCCGAGCAGGAAGGCGGAAAGTGAGCCTGGTCGGACGAGGTCTGGTCAAGCGCTACGCCCGCCGCTCCGTCGTGGACCGGGTGAACCTGGAGGTGCAGCCAGGGGAGACCATTGGTCTGCTTGGCCCCAATGGCGCCGGGAAGACCACCACTTTCTACCTGCTGGTGGGCCTGGTTCTGCCCGAAGAGGGGGCGGTGACCCTCGACAAGGCCGATGTCAGCCGGCTTTCGATGCATCACCGGGCGCGCCTCGGCATCGGCTACCTGGCCCAGGAGAACTCGTCGTTCCGCCATCTCACGGTCGCGGAGAACATCGCGGCGATCCTGGAGTGGATGCCGCTTTCCGCCGCCGAGCGCCGGAGTCGCCTGGAGAAGCTGCTCCAAGATTTCCATTTGCAGACGGTGCGGGACGTGCCTGCCGGGGTGGTCTCGGGAGGCGAGCGCCGCCGCACCGAGATCGCCCGGGCGCTGGTTCGCGAGCCCCGCTACCTGCTGCTGGACGAGCCCTTCACCGGTGTTGATCCCATCGCCGTGGCCGAACTCCAGGACATCGTCGCCGAGCTCCGCTCCCGCGATATGGGTATGGTAATCACGGACCACAATGTGCGGGAGACGCTGCGCATCACCGATCGCAGCTACATCATGTACGAAGGCAAGATCCTCACCTCGGGCACCTCGCAGGAGCTGCTGGACGATCCCATCGCCCGCCGCTTTTACCTCGGCGACCGCTTTCAGTTGACATGAGGATCCTGGATCGCTATCTGATCCGCGAGATGTCTGGCCCCTTCCTCTTTGGGGTGCTCGCCTTCGTGCTCCTCTTCGTCTCCGCCAACATCCTGTTCAAGCTCACTCAGCTCATCAGCGACCTCGGCCTAAGCCTCTGGACCGCGAGCGAACTCTTCCTCCTGTGGCTGCCAGGGTTCGTGGTCTACACTTTCCCGCTGGCCACTCTGGTGGCTGTCCTGATCACCTTTGGCCGGCTGGGTGGAGACAGCGAGCTGGTGGCGATCTATGCAGGGGGCATCGGCTTCCGGCGCCTGGTAGTGCCAATGCTGGCCGCTGGCCTCATCGTCTCTCTCGCCACCGCGGCGCTGAATGAGCTGGTGGCGCCGGCCTGCAGCGGCCGGGCCGACCATATCGTTCGCGCCGCCACGGCACGCGCCGGAAAAGGAAGCCAGGACAACGTCTTTCTGAAGGAGATGTCAGGTCAGGAGGTGACACAACTGGTCTACGCCGACCGGCTGGATGTGTCCAGTGGCGAGCTCCTCCATCCCACCATCGTCTGGTTCGAGAAGGGCCGGCCCGCGATGGTGACGGTGGCGGACCGGGGCCGTTGGCAGGGAGGCGCCTGGTGGCTCTATCACGGGAGTCACAAGTCTCTCCAGCCCGACCAGTTGGCCAGCACCAGCTTCGAGCGCACCGTGGTGGACTTCCATACCAGTCCCAAGGAAATGGTCCAGCAGGTGCGCAGCCCGGAGGAGATGACCTACCGCGAGCTACGGGACTACATTCGGTATGCGCTCAGCCATCGCCTGCCCACCACGGTGCTGGAACTCACACTCTACCAGAAGCTCGCCATTCCCTTCGCCTCCCTGGTCTTCGCGCTGATCGCGCCCCCGTTGGGCATGCGCTCCCATCGCGGCAGCTCGGCCATCGGCCTGGGCATCGCCATCCTGATAGGGTTCGGCTATTACGTGATCTGGAACTACCTCTCTATCGTCGCCCAGCAGGGCGCGCTCGCACCCTTCTGGGCGGCCTGGCTTCCCGATCTTGTGGCTGGCGCCATCGGCCTGGGCCTGGTACTCAGGGTGCGCGAGTAGGGCGGCGCGGACATGTGGGGTTATCTCGCGGCTGTCAGGGTAGCTGCTCTCCCGGGGCTGCTGATCGGCGCCGCCCTGGGAGCATACCCCTGGCATCGGAACTGGCCCGGCCTTTCCCTCCTGGGTGTCTGGGGAGGTGCGGCCTGGGGGTGGCTGCTGGGGGTCGCGCTAGCGATTCCTCTGGGCTGGGCCCTATCGCGGCGTTCCTGTGCCTCAGCAAGGCGGGCCCGGGCAGGCTGGCGGCGAGTGCTGGGGGTGGGCCTGGCCGCGCTCGCCCTCGCGCCGGTCGCTCTGTGGCTGACGCTGCTCCTGCCAGGCGGTTTGCTGCGCAAGGCGATGGCCTCCGGTCGGGCTAGAGGCGACGTCCGCCCCGACCTCATCCTGATCACGATAGAGGCCTTGCGGCCGGATCGCCTTGGCGCCTATGGCAGCGCCAAAGGCCTCACCCCGAACCTTGACGCCTTCGCGCGCGATGCCACCCGCTACGACGCGGCCTATGTCAGGGGCCCATGGACGCTGCCATCGCTGGCCTCCCTGTTCACTTCCCTCGCGCCCTCACAGTCTTTGGTCGGGCCACCGGCGGAGCCGCTCACCTCCAAGCCTGCCGTGTCCTTCGTGCTGGCGAAGCACGTGCCCATGCTCTCGGAGGAACTGGCGCGGGCAGGCTATGCTACCGCCGCCGAGCTCACCAATCACTTCCTTTCCGCCCAGCGCGGGTGGAGCCGGGGTTTCGACTGCTACCGCAATGAGAGCAGCGAGGACAACCCGGTCTCCGATCTCACCCTGGGCCAGCATGTGACCGAGCGCGCCTCCGAGTGGCTGCGCCTCAACCGGCGCCAGCCCTTCTTCCTTTGGATGCACTACTTCGATCCGCATGTTCCCTATGACTCCCCGGACACTCCCCCTGAGTTCCGCGCCCGGTATCCCCGGAGCTGGATCGCCCACCGGCGCACTTGGCTCCAGGCGATGCGATATGCGGATGAGGCCACCCGCAGCCAATACATGCAGTTCTACCGCGGAATGTACGAAGAGGAGGTCCGCTATGTTGACCACTGGGTGGGAGAGCTGCTGCGCCGCATCAAAGAGGCCGGCCTCTACCGGCGCGCTCTCATCGTGATCACTGCCGATCATGGGGAGGAACTGTTCGATCGCGGTGACGACACCGCGGTCGAGCACGGGCACAGCATGCACGACCCGGTGCTTTGGGTTCCGCTGCTGGTGAAATGGCCGCAGGGGGTGGCGGCCGACAAACGCATCACGCAGACTGTGGCTACAGCCGATATCCACGGCACACTGCTGCAGTTTGCGGGTGTCCGGACAACGGGCAGAGAAGGGCACCCGCCGCTGCCGCGGCACGACGGTGAGCGAGGCGACGAAGTGTTCTCGGAGTGGATCTACTACGGGGCCCAGCAGGCCGCGCTGACCACGGATGACTACAAGGTGATCTACCACCCTGACCAGAGCGGCGCCGAAGGGACGTTCGAGGTGTACGATCGCCGCAGCGACCGCCAAGAGCTCCACGACCTGGCATCCACCCCCGTCGCCGCCGATCTTCGCGCTCGCCTCCGGCGCCTCACTCAGGCCGCCCTGGAGACCCGCCGCCTGGCTGCGGAGAGAGGGGGAGCGCCCTCCCTCGCACTCTCGGAGAAGGCCAAGCGCGACCTGCGGTCATTGGGCTACATCGGAGACTCTTCCCCCTAATGGCGTTCGCACAAAGAGGTAACCTGCGAACGCCGCTCTGGGCCCGTCTGAGCAGTTGCCTGAGCTTCGCCCCGTTGCTTCTTCGGGCGAAGCTCAGTAGGCATCCTCAGGCCGCCAGGACGCGCTTGCACCCGCCCACCCCCGCGACGACCCGAAGGAAGTGCGGGGCCCACCACCGGCGGGCCCCGCACCAGACAGCATGCTGATCTGCTGAAGTCGTCCCGCTACCTGCAGGCCGGCCACCAGCAGGCCGAGGTGCCCTGGAAGTAGGGATTGGGGTTCATATTGCAGTTCGACCCGCTGATCAAGGCCTCTGAGGCCACCCAGGCGGCGTGGCCGTCCATGAAGCCCAGGTTGACGCCTCCCATGTGCCGGGCGAACTGCTTGCGATACTGCGGATCCTCGAAGAACTTCACCGGGTCCGCGCTGCAGTTCACAGACCAAGGGCAGTTGCTCCAGCTCGGTATGCAGCAGGCGCCGCTCCCGGCCTCGCCTTCCCCACTCGTGACCTGGCAGGCCTGACAGGACGTTGTCCGGCAGAGGTCGTACGCGACACCTATGGCGAAGTCCCAGAAGTGGAAGTAGATGCCGTAGTCGGCGACGGCCACCCACTGGGTTGGGTTGTCAATCTGTGAAGGCTTGTGCAGGTAAAGCTCAAGATTGTAGCCGATGCTGGTGATGTAGGCGCCTTGGGTCTTCTCCCCGCCGGTGACGCCGGCCGTCTTCTGCTGCACCAGGGAGTCGGTAACGGAGCCACCCCAGCCGGTGGGGAACGACTCCTGGCAGGGGCCAAGGCCGCCGTCCGCCGTCCATACGCTCTCATACTGCTGCCAATGCTCCCACCAGTGACCATTGGGCCCCATCGGGATGATCACCTCGGCGGACTTGTCGAACCTGGCGCTGGGACACCGCCAGACGTCGCGGTTCCTGATATACTCGTCGAGCATGACCGCCGCCCGAAGATACGGGTTGGCATAGGTCCCGTTCTTGCAGTGCGCCAGCCCGTCCCACCACTCTTGGTAGTCTCCGCCGGGCCCAGAGTCGAAGTAGGCGCAGGCCGCGGGGCTAACCTCGCGGGGGAAGATGGTCGAAGAGCCGCCATAGTCGTTCATGTACATCTGCAGTGCCATGGCGATGTTCTTCACATTGGACAGGCACTGGATCTTGCGCGCCGATTCGCGTGCGCGCGCAAACACCGGGAACAGCATCGCTGCCAGGATCGCAATAATCGCGATCACCACCAACAACTCGATCAGGGTGAAACCACGCCGTCTCCGCATGACCATTCGTGCTGTACCTCCGCGTGATCTTACTGCCCTCTCGCCGCGTGCATATCTCCCGGACGCGAACCCTGTCATCACCTCCTTTGCCTCACGCGCGGCGGGCCAGCAACTGCTGTGCCGGGAGCCGTCATTAGCCAGCGGAATACGTTAGCACAGATGTCTGGAAATGTCCTTGTACAATCATCCTGAACTCCTGTACGAACCTCCAGAAGGCCTGAGCCGGAAGGGATGGGCAGGGCGGCTGCCATGGCTGGCTCGCCTTTGGTCCGAACGAAGGATGCTGCCCGGCCGCGCCGAACCACAGTCAGGTCCCGTGTACTCAGCGGAACAGACCACGCCAGCGGGGGGATGAGATGACATTGGGCCGGCGATGCGGGGAGCGAGGCCGCCTGTGGGTGAGGCTGCTGCTGGTCGCGGCAATCGTCGCCATCCTGTCCGCAGGCATCTGGGTCTGGCGGTCGCCCCGGACGCAAGTCCCCACGTTCCGCTCGCCGTCTGCAGCCGAGCGCTCTCAGTCGGAGGCCGCGCGACGGCTTCGCGCCGGCGCCGCGGGAGCCAATCTCATCATCATCGTCACAGACGCGGCCGCCGCAGGTCACTTCACCTCCTTCGGGTACAAGCGGAACGCCACTCCGAACATGAGCCGGTTCCACGAGGAGGGCGTGCTGCTCACAGAGGCCTATTCGGCCGGCGCCAGCACCAAGCCCTCGATCGCATCCCTGTTCACCTCGCAATCCCCGGACACTCACGGCACGCTCTCGGTGCTTTCCCGGCTGACCGGCGACGGCGCGACCCTGGCGGAATGTCTGAAAGGCGCGGGCTACCGCACCGCCGGCTTCTCGGCCAGCCCCTCGGTCTCGGCCGCCTTCGGCTTCAGCCGCGGCTTCGACTTCTTCCACGAGCTGTTCCGGGAGGTCGGGCTGGAGCCCGTCGGGCCGGGCCCGAGAAACACGGGGGGACTCCGGTGGACGGCGCCCTGGTGCTGAGATCGGCGCTCCGCTGGATCAGGGGCCATGAGAACGAGCGCTTCTTCACCTACCTGCACTTCCGGGAGCCGCACTCCCCCTATGGGGCTCCCCCCTCGTTCCACGCCGACTTCGCGGACTCGGAGAGCACGGAGCGCGGTGTCTCGGCCCTGCTGTACGACACGGGCCTCGCGTATGTGGATAGCCTCGTCGGCAGGCTGCTGCAGGAGCTGGACGCGCGCGGCCTGCTCGACAAGTCGGTGGTGGTGCTGCTGGCAGATCACGGCGAGGCCTTCGGCGAACACGGCCGCTTCGGGCACAACTCGACCGCCTACCGCGAGATGATGCGCGTTCCTCTCGCCTTCCACCTGCCCTCGGGTTGCGGTGTGGCGCCGCGCCGCAGATCGGAGGTCTTCTCCACCACCGACCTGATGCCCACGCTGCTGGATCTGTTCCAGATCCCACCGCCCGCGACGATGCAGGGGCGCAGCCGGCTGGCGCTGTTGGCGGGCGAGGAGGAGGAAACCGCCGGCTTTGCGGTGAGCCGCGCCCTGGGCGAAGACCGGACCGGGGGTAAGCAGAAGCCCGAGGAGGTATCGTACGCGCTGAGGGTGCCGCGTTATACCTTGCTGCTGGCCGATCTCGGGCGGCGCGTGGAGCTGTACGACCGCGAGGCGGACCCGGGGGAGCTGAAGAACATCGCGGGCGAGAGGCCGGAGGTGGTGAAGAAGCTGCAGGCGCAGTTCGCAGCCTGGGCGGACTCGCAGCGCGGCCGCCCCGTGGTCCTGCCCGGCGGCCGGGTGTTCGCGGTGGTGGGCAAGGAACGCGATATGGACGACACCACCCGCCGCCAGCTCAAGTCACTGGGGTATCTGAAGTAGGGTTGAGGCCCCTGTGCCTGAGGACCAGAGCGTCGGCAGATGGTGGCCCATCTGGGTCCACTGCCTTAGCTTCTCTCCCTCGATATGTGATGAGCCGCGGTGCCTTGACAGACGGCCTCCCACCTGCTATCTTCAACAAGCAGGGGGAGTCAGGCGGTGGTGCGAGGGTGGCTGCTGCACTGGCTGGGCTTGTGTTTATGGCACCGGCCTCCTCACAGTCTGAGGCGCGCATGTTCGGCGCGCCTTTTTCTTTTGGCCGGAAGCAGGGAAGGGCGGGTGAGCCGAGCTGACCGCGCTGCTTTCTGTAACGGCCGACGGACGGGGTAAGAGAGGAGGTGAGGCAGTGTTCTTTGTTGTCCCGCCTATCCGCGGCAGACTGTAGAGGAGGAGTGACACACGATGATACTGCGGAGACGTGGTTTCACCCTGATCGAGTTGTTGGTAGTGATCGCGATCATCGCGATCCTGGCCGCAATGCTGTTTCCCGTATTCGCGCGGGCACGTGAATCGGCGCGCAAGATTCAGTGCCTGTCCAATGTGAAGAACATCGCCATGGCCATGCAGATGTACTTCTCGGACTATGACCGGTTCCCACCGGCCGAGACCAACGGCAATGTCAATGCCTGGTTCAGCGACTGCGGCGGGGACACCAGGCCCGGGTGCTGCTCCACCCAGGCCAACCCCTACCTGCGCTGGCCGGTGGTTCTGGACGAGTACGTCAAGAACCGCGACGTGTGGAGGTGCCCCAGCGCGAAGCGACCCTCGTACCCGGGATCGGTCATGCCCTACCCCAACTGGTTCCAGCAGTTCTCGGACCCGGCCAAGCACTACGGCGCCTGCTGCGACCTCTGGCCGCCCGGCTGGGGTGGAACCGCCACCGACACCGACCAGAATGTGTGTGGTGCCGGCCAAAAGCCGAGCGCGGACACCGGTGCCGTCGAGTTCGGCATCGCTATGTTTGAGCACCTTCAGGGCAAGTCGCTGTCTCTGGTCAACGACCCCGCGAGGCACGTCGTTGTCAACGACGCCCCCAACGCGCCATGGTGGGGCATGGTCGAGCAAATGGCCTTTCCCGACATCTGCCGCGCCCGCTGGGGCGGCGCTGTGGACTACGGCTGCGGCGCCGACTGGGTCAACTGCTCCGATACCCAGAGCTGCGGCATTTCGCTTGACGCGATGAACAAGTTCTGGACCGACGCCAGCTACCGCAGCCAGAACGCCCGCCATTTGGGCGGCAGCAACATCGGCTTCCTGGATGGCCACGCCGCCTGGATGGCCGCTGACGCCATCGTCGCCGCGGCCGGGAACCACCGCAATCCCAACCCGTATGCTGTCCTTATTCTCGGCTCCGGCGCAGCTGCCCCTCCGTCTGGCGCGACCGCTCAGGTGTCTTACTTGGAGGGCATCAACTGCCAGTGTCTGCCGGAGAGCATGTGGTAACCTGGCACTGAGGGGGGTCGCATTAGCCGGCTTGGCAGCATGCTGAGCGCCGCGGGACGACCCGCGGCGCCCAGCGCGTGTGACGGGCGAGCCCTCGCGGTCCCAGGGCATGCCAGGCCGACATACCGCACCGGGCAGCGCGAGCCGCTCTTTCGCTGGGCCCGCCCGACCCGAACCTCCCTGGAACTGCTCATGCTCCTCTCCCTCACCGCACCTTCTGAAACACCATCACGAACTCGTGGGCTTTGTTGACTCTGAACACGGAGGGATAGCCGAGAGGGCGGAAGTTGTTGTACTCGTGCCGCCGGTCCCAGATGATGATGTCATCGAGCAGGTAACCGATTCCCTGGAGACTGCTGGCGAGGTCCGAGTGGAAGGGGAAGAAGCGGTTCCTCTGGCGCAGGTCCATCACCACCGCGGCGCAATAGGCGCCGGGACGCAGCACGGAACGCACCTGCGCGAACACCTCTGTCAGCGCGGCCAGGAATCCGTCGTAATCTGCCACCTGTCCCAGGTCTCCCGGCCGGTCGCCATAGTGTCTGACCTGCTTGCGATCCGCCGAGCGGCGGCGAGTGAGCACATTCCAGTAGGGGGGCGAGGTCACCACCAGGTCCACTGACTCCGGCGCCACGTGGTCGGCCAGGTCTGCGGCGTCGGCGCAGATCAACTGGCAGCCGCAGGGGAGCGGCCCGGAGGGCATGGGCAGGCGCGCGCTACAGTCGCGCTCTCTGAGGCGGCGGCTGGCGATCTGGACGTAGTCCGGGTTGATGTCGAGGCCGAGGCCCGCCCGGCCCAGCTCATGCGCGGCCAGCACCGTGGACCCCAGCCCGCAGAAGGGGTCGAGCACCACCCGGCCCTCGGGCGGGAGGAAGCACTCGATCACCCGGCGCGCCAGCTCCACCGGGAACAGCGCCGGATGCTTCAGCGCCAGCTCCTCTTTCGATTTCCGGATATCGCTCCAGATGCTGATGGAATAGCGAGTCCAGGTGCGGCCGTCCAGGCTGTTGCCACGCCGCGGATTACCTCTCATCGCCTCGCCCCTTCAGGGCCGCCTGGTAGAGCACGCCCCGCGGCACTCCCCGCCTTCTGGCGACATGGGCCGGCGGCCCGGCGCAGCACGCGCAGGCCGCGGAGGGTGGTGTTCTCCAGGTTGCCGATGGGCGTGCCCACCAGATAGAGGGTGCCAGGAGGTAGATCCATTTCCCTGTTCAGAACCGGAAGCGGGCAAGAGCCGCGATGATAGCCACCAGCAGTGGAACGAGAAAGCCGGGGGAAGACAGCACGGCGATCACCTGCTGAAAGCCCGGGTGCCCAGGCCTTGCAGCGACAATGAGGGCCCCCGCGACCGCCATGCCCACCAGGGACATCACGGCTGCGATCACCTGGATGGAGATGTCGCGGTGCTGGGCCGATCCCGCCAGGGCGGCCGACCCCACCGCCAGGCCGAGGAGGACGGCTGCCAACAGGCCTACCCAGTGCACCCACCCGAGCAGCAGACCGGCGCCGAGGCCAACCGCCAGGGAGGCCCCCGCACCCCGCACGATCTGCGGGGTTGTGGCCAACCCTTTGGCCCGGCGGGGCAGGCGGGCGCAATCGGCGCAGAGGACGCCGGTGGCGCCCTGCACCATGCAGTCCGGGCAGAGGGGCCGCCCGCAGCGACCGCAGGACACCGCGGTCTCGCGATTCGGATGGCGGTAACAGCGCGCCGTAGCTGATCCTCCCTGGCAGCTGAACTGACCACCGCCATTCTGCGAGCCCGGCCTGTTGACCTCCCCTGACGTGGCTCGAGGGTGTGCCGCTCCCGTTGACGGCACACCCTCGAGCTGTTGGAGTGATATAGAAGAAGGCGAGGCTAACTACCCTGGAGGGCGCTCAGCTAGGGCGCGGTCGCTCACCTTGAGGCTTGCCACACCGGTAGCGCGATCCCAGTGCAGTGCGGCACCAGTGACATCCGCGAAGAAACGGAGGGGCACGATCATCCTCGCCTGCTGGATGATCGCCTTCGCACCCATGTCCACGGGTTGTCCATTCACCCTGGCGATGCTGGAGCCAGTGGTGACCTCGACCACGTTCGCTCCCTTCACGCTGCGCGCGATCCGGGTGCGACTGTGCCACGACACCTGCGCTCCCACCTCCTCGAACAGGGATCGGAAGCTAACCTGCATGCGACCATCCTGCACATAGGGCGCCACCGAGAAGCTCACCGGCCGCCCATTCATGACTACGGTATGCCCCCGAATCCGACTCGCCACTGGGTGCACGGCGGGGGGCCGATCACTGGCCGTGCCCGAGGTGAAGCTGGCATGACCGACTGCCTCCAGCGCCACCGGGCGCGCGGCCGACAGCAGTGGGCTGGCCGCGGTCCGGCTCGGTTCGGGCAGCGGCCCGCGCGCTGGCTGCATGGGCGAGGCCGCGGAAGCGCCTGCTGCCTCCGCCGCCGCTCCTACCGTCACC
The DNA here is from genome assembly GCA_963716175.1 of uncultured Armatimonadota bacterium. Classification (GTDB taxonomy): domain Bacteria; phylum Armatimonadota; class Hebobacteria; order Hebobacterales; family Hebobacteraceae; genus MFD04408-11. The sequence continues at coordinate 1,870,638 of OY970296.1, forward strand.
GGGCGGGCGCCCGTTTGCTGCTTTGCGGCCACCCGCGCTGCAGGTGCGGGGGCAGGTGACGCGGCCACCGCCTTTTTCGCTGGCGGCATCGGCTTGGAGGCGACCCGCCGGGCGGGCTCCTTGCGCGCCTGCAGTGACGGGCCCGAGCCATTCCTTACGTAGATGGTGATCACCTTGGAGGCGGCGATCAAGCCATAGTTGTCGTAGGCCTCGGCGAAGATGCGGTGCGGGCCATCGGGCAAGACGGTGGTGTCGAGCTCGAAGGTATAGGGCGCTGAGTTGGTGGAGGAAGGCCGGTCTGCGTCTACCCCAAAGATGACATAGCTGACCCTCCCGCCATTCCGCACCGAGGCCGTAATGCTCAACACTCCGCGTACCTTCGCCCCGGCGGCGGGCGAGGCGATCTTGATCGCGGCCCCCGGAGCACCAAACAGGCCGGTGATGGAAAGCACCATCGCCAGGATCAGCAGCCCGGCGACCAGCGACTGAGATGTGCTCGCGCGGCGCATTGTTGTCCCTCCCCACTCAATGAAACACAAATGGTCTTGGTGCGGGCCCCCTGTCCAGGGCCGCATCCCGATTCCCCGATCTTCTTCCTACACTATCTATCTATACCATGCCTGAGCCTGACCCTCCAAGAGCGGCTGCCAGGGTGCCCTTGCCGCTGTCAGCGCCCTCTGGCGCTCCTTGACCGCGTTTGGGTCTGCCCCCTATAATCGGGCCGCAGGAGGCCGAGCCGGTGTCTGATCGGGAAACCGTCGCGCTCAACCGCCGCGCCAGGCACGATTACGAGATCACCGAGACCTACGATGCCGGCCTCGTGCTCACAGGCACCGAGATCAAGTCCGTCCGCGCCCACCGGGTGGACCTGCGGGATGCCTACGCCGCGGTGGAGCGGGGGAACTCTGGCTGCACAACATGCACATCAGTGCCTATGAGCCCGGGAGCCGGGACAACCCGGCAACGCGGCGCAGCCGGAAGCTGCTGCTGCATCGGCGGGAGATCAGCCGCCTGATCGGCAGGACGGTGGAGAAGGGCCTCACTATCATACCGCTCAAGCTCTACCTGCAGCGCGGGTACGCCAAGGTGGAACTGGGCCTGGCCCGGGGCCGCCGCCAGTGGGACAAGCGCCAGGCGATTGCGGCGCGGGAGGCGCGCCGGGAGGAAGAGCGCGCGCTGGCGCAGAGAAGGAGGGAGGGGTGAGCGTACATATAGAGGTGAATCTGGACCGGGTCGCCGAGTACTGCCGCAAGTGGAAGGTCACCGAGCTGGCCTTGTTTGGCTCGGTGCTGCGGGAGGACTTCCGGCCTGATAGCGACGTGGATGTGCTGGTGACATTCGCGCAGGATGCGAAGTGGAGTCTGTTCGATCTGGTGGAGATGCAGGACGAGCTGGGCCAGTTGCTGGGGCGCGATGTGGACCTCGTGGAGAGAGAGGCAATAGAGAAGAGCGAGAACTACATCCGCAGGAAGCATATCCTCAGCAATACGGAGATCATATATGTGGCGAGATGAGGCGTATCTGTTGGATATGCTCCTCTCAGCGCGACAGATCCTGGACTTCACGCGGGGCGTCCCCTGGGAGGCGTTCGCTGCCGACCGGGAGAAGCAGTACGCGGTCACTCACCTGATCCAGATTATCGGTGAGGCCGCGCGAAAAGTCTCTCCGGAGTTCAGATCAGCACACCCGGAGATCCCCTGGCGCGAAGTGGTAGGAATGCGACATCGGATCGTTCACGAGTACTTCCGCATCATAACGTCGGAGGTATGGAGGGTGGTGGAGAAGGACCTGCCGGCCCTGATTCCCTTGCTGGAGTCGCTAGTGCCGCCTGAGGAGCCAGCAGAACGCTCGGGGTAGCCCTGCCCGCAGGCTTCTCCACTCAGCGGCCGGGCGAACCGCTGATCCGCTCCTGTGCAGGATTGCCCCTGTGGTCGTGGAAGCCACTCTGATGGAGGCCCGCCTTTCCCGTGCGTCTGGGATTCTGCAACGAAGGTTTCGGCGAGCGCCCGTGGCCGGCGCAGTGCGCGGCGGTAGCCGCGGCCGGCTATGATGGCATCGAGATCGCTCCCTACACCTTGGCCGAGACGGTAGAAAGCATATCGCCCCGGGCGCGCGCGGAGTTGCGGCAGCCGGCCCAGGAGGCGGGGCTGGAGGTGGTGGGGCTGCACTGGCTGCTAGTCAAGCCTGAGGGGCTGCATATCAGCCACCCCGATGCTGCCGTGCGCGGCCGCACCAGAGACTACCTCTGCCATCTCGCCGATTTCTGTGGGGACCTGGGCGGCAAGATCATGGTCTTCGGCTCGCCTGGCCAGCGGGGCACCAGCGCGGGCGCGACTCCGGACGAGGCCTGGCACTGGGCCGTCGAGACCTTCACCGGTGTGCTGCCGACACTCGCGGCGCGCGGCGTGACGCTCTGCATCGAACCGCTGACCTTCCAGGAGACGGATTTCATCTTGAGCGCGGAACAGGGTCGGCGTATGGTGGAGGAGATCAACCATCCCAGCTTTCGCCTTATCCTCGACGTGAAAGCCATGTGCAGCGAATCGGTGGCCATACCCGAGCTTATCCGCGAGCACGCCAGCGTGCTCGCCCATGTCCACGCCAATGATGCCAATCGGCAGGCGCCGGGCTTCGGGGAGACGGACTTCGGCCCGATCTTGGCGGCGCTTCAGGAAGTGGACTACCAGGGTTATGTGTCGGCCGAGCCGTTCGAGTTCAAGACCGATATCGACACCATCGCGCGCCGGGCGCTGAGCTACCTGCACAGTTGTCTGGCGGCATGACGAGAATCTGAGCCCAACCCGGGAGATGCAGATGCCAAAGATCCAGTTCGCAGTTCACGCGGGGCCGCACGCGCGCCGAAACTGCCCGATTCGGGCGCGCCTGCCCTATGCTGGCAAGGAGCCGCCGGTCTCGGTCTTGCTCACCGCCGAAGGCGGGTCCAGGCTGCCGGCCCAAGTCGCTTTGCCTGCATTCTCACGGGGATGGTCAGAGCCAGGCCACTTCGGCCTTGCTTTCGTCCTGCCCGAGTTGGAGGCAGGCGGGAGCCTGAGGTTTGTGGCCGAGCCCAGCGGCGACCCGGCCGGCGCAGGCGATGCTGTGGCCGTCGCCGATGACAAGTCCGGTCGCGTTGACATCTCCGTCGGCGGCGAACTCCTCACCACCTACCGCTACCTCGGCAATCCCGCGCGCCCATGCTTCTTCCCGCTGACCGGTCCAGGGGGAAAGCGCGTGACCCGGAGCTGGCCCATTGCTGATGCCGTTGCCGGCGAAACCACCGATCACCGGCACCACCGCTCATTCTGGGTTGCGCATGGAGATGTCAACGGAACGGACAACTGGAGTGAGGGGGAGGGGCACGCGTTCCAGCTACACCGGGAGGCGATCGTTGCCGAGGGTGGTCTGGTGTATGGTCAGTTGGCGGCCTCGACGGACTGGACCGACCGGAACCAGACGAAGATCCTGGAGGAGAAGCGGGCGCTGACGGCCTGGGCCATCGGGGACGACGCCCGGCTGTTCGACTTCGACGTTCTCTTCACCGCCACGGAGTGCGATGTCCGCTTCGGGGACACGAAAGAGGGCGGCATCCTGGCGATGCGGGTGGCCTCGGCGATGGATGGCGACCACGGCGGCCGCATCGAGAACTCCTACGGCGGGGTGGGAGAGGCGGAATGCTGGGGGCGACAGGCGCAGTGGTGTGACTATGTCGGCGAGATTGAGGGGGAGCGCCTGGGCATCGCCATCTTCGATCATCCCCGCAGCTTCCGGCACCCGACCTATTGGCACGTGCGGGACTATGGCATGTACACCGCCAACCCCTTCGGCTGGCATGACTTCCGGGACGACCCGGCCGCGGATGGGAGCCATCTCCTACCGCGGGGTGCCTCGCTGTCGTTCCACTACAGGATCTACCTGCACCGTGGCAGCGCGGCGGAGGCGGGCGTGCCCGACCGCTATCATGATTATGCCAATCCACCGCGGGTGGAAGTGCTGGCCTGACAGTCTCCCATGACCAGAGCGCAGGCCTCCCCTGGTGTGAAGGTGCGCCTCCCGAGCGCTTTCCAGGAAGCGACCCGGGGACAGCGCCAGGCGCGCGTCTCAGGGCACACCGTGGGCGAGGCGCTCGCCGCGCTGGTGGCGCGCTACCCGGCGCTGCGGCCTCGCCTGCGCAGCGAGAGTGGCGCGCTCCGCCCGTTCGTGCTGGTGTTCTTGAACTCCGAGGATATCCGCTCCCAGCAGGGCGAGGAGACCGCGCTGCGCGACGGGGATGAACTGAGCATCGTGCCCGCCATCGAAGGAGGCTGATCGGGCAGGAATGTCTCTCTGAGCCGACGAACAGCGCCGGGAACCCGATACGAACGGAGAAGGAGATGGCCTGGAAGTACTCAGTATTCACGGTGATGTGCCCCGAGCTGGACCTGGAGCAGACCGCCTCCCTGGCGGCCTCGCTGGGGTTTGATGGCCTGGAGTGGCGCGTGACCAAGAAGGCGCCGGAGCCGATCAAGGAGATCAGCTACTGGCGGGGCAACCGCTCCACGGTGGACGTGGACAACATCGAGGCCGATCTCAAACGGGCCAGGCAGATTGCCGATCGCCACGGCGTGGCCATGCCGGTGCTCGGCACTTATATGAGCTGCAGCCAGCCCGACGTGGTGGAGAGGGTGATGCAGGCCGCCGCCGCGGTGGGCTCGACCAAGATGCGAGTGGGGCCGCCGGGCTACGATGGCAAGCGGCCCTACCAGGAGCTCTACGACCAGGCTCTGAGAGACTACGAGAAAGTGGCCGCGCTGGCGCGCAAGTACCAGCTGCAGGCCTGTCTGGAGATGCACATGGGCAATATCACGCCCTCCGCGGGGCTCGCCCATCGCCTGGTCTCGCACTTCGACCCGGCCGAGATCGGAGTGATCTTCGACCCGGGCAATATGGTGGTGGAGGGGTTCGAGAACTACCAGTTGGGGTTGGAGCTCCTGGGCCCCTACCTCAGCCATGTGCATGCCAAGAACGCGCTCTGGGAGAAGACCGGCGAAGAGGGCGGTGCCGCCAAGTGGGAGTACAAGATGGTCGCCATGAAGCAGGGCCAGGCGAACTGGACCGCAGTGGTCGCCGCCCTGAAGAAGGTGGCCTACGCTGGCTGGCTCTCGTTCGAGGACTTCTCCGAAGCGGACACCAAGACCAAGCTCAGTGACGGTCTTGTCTATCTGAGAGCACTAGAGGCCGCCGCGCGCTGACCCTCCATGGGGTAGAATTGTGGCGCGGGCGCAGCCGCACCCGCCATGTCGGCTGTTCTCAGGAGGCGTTCCTTGGCTCACACCTACTTCGATCACGCTGCCACCACTCCCACTCGCCCGGAAGTGCTGGAGGCGATGCTGCCGTACTACCGGGAGCGCTGGGGGAATCCCTCCAGTATCCACGCCTGGGGCCGCGAGGCGGCGGAGGGCATGGACCGCGCCCGCGGTCAGCTCGCGGTCCTGCTGGGCGCGCTCCCGGAGGAGATTGTGTTCACCGGCAGCGGCACGGAGGCCGACAACCAGGCCTTGGTCGGCATCAGCATCGCCCGGGAAAAGAAGGGTAACCACATCATCACCTCCGTGATCGAGCACCACGCGGTGCTGCACTCCGCCCAGTTCCTGGAGAAGCGGGGCCTGCAGGTGACCTATCTGCCGGTAGACTCGCACGGCCTGGTTGATCCCGACGATGTGCGCCGCGCAATCACGGACAAGACCATCCTGGTTTCGATCATGCACGCAAACAACGAGATCGGGACCATCCAGCCCATCGCCGAGATCGGTGCCATTTGCCGGGAGCGAGATGTGCTCTTCCACACCGACGCCGTGCAGACTGTCGGGCACGTGCCCATCAGCGTCCGCGCCATGAACATTGACCTGCTCTCCCTCTCCGCCCACAAGTTCTACGGACCCAAGGGGGTGGGCGCGCTGTTCGTGCGCAAGGGAGTGCGCATCACTCCCCTGCTCCACGGCGGCGGACACGAGCGCGGCCGCCGCTCCAGCACCGAGAATGTCCCCGGCATCGTGGGCCTGGGCGAGGCCGCTCGACTGGCCGGCCAGGACATGGATTGGGAGATGAAGCACAATGCCGAGCTGCGCGACCGGCTGATCCATGGGGTGCTGGAGGCCGTGCCTGACTCTTTCCTGACCGGCCACCCCACCCAGCGATTGCCCAACAACGCCAGCTTCTGCGTGCGCTATGTCGAGGGCGAATCCATGCTGCTCAATCTCGACTTCGAGGGCATCGCCGCCTCCTCCGGTTCGGCCTGCACCTCGGGATCATTGGAGGCCTCTCACGTGCTGCTGGCCATCGGCCTGCCTCACGACGTGGCGCACGGTTCGCTGCGCCTGAGCGTGGGCCGGGGCAACACCGCAGCCGAGGTGGACCAATTCCTCGCGGTCTTTCCTGGCATCGTGGAGAAGCTGCGGGCGATGTCTCCTCTTTCCGCCAGCCGGCCCGCCAATCTCTGGGAAGGCACCGAGCACGAGCACGGCGCGGAGGATATCGGCCACGTGGACTGAGCAGATTCGCGCATCACAGTAGGGCAAGTTCCCCTAGGCCGCTTGCAGCGGCCGGGGTGGCGGCCCAGAGGGCCTAGCCACGCGACCTGCCCAACGTCCTTTGGCAGCACGAGCGACCAATGAGCCACATCCTATCCCTTCCGCCCCAGGACGTCTTCATTGATCTCGCAGCCACGCGGGGGCCGCTGGAATGGTGGCGCCAGGCTCTGGGCCACGGCGGCATCAACGCGCTTCCCCTTCCTCCTCGGGTAGTAGCAGGTGTCGCCAAGCTTCAGCCGCGCCTGATCCGCGTCTTCATCCAAGAGCACTTCGATATCTATCCCGAGCGCGGCCGCCTCAACTGGCGCCAGCTCGATCCTTTCATGGAGGCGCTGGCGCGGACCGGAGCCAAGGTGGTGGCCGCCATCACCATCAAGCCGAAGGTCCTGTTCCCGAAAGTGGACCCCGCGAGCTGGCGGCCCAATGATGTCGCCCAGTGGCAGCGGGTGATCTATGAGCTGACCAAGCGCTACTCGGTTGACAGGCCTATCGTCACTCACTGGGAGGTGGGCAACGAGACCGATATCGGCGAGAGCGGAGGCTGTCCCTACCTGATCCCAGATCCGAAGGACTACGCCGAATACTACCGCATGACCATCGAGGCCGTGCTAGCTGCTTTCCCCTCGGGCAAGGTAGGTGGCCCCGCCTCCTGCTGGATTGACAAGCAGCCTCTGCCGGGCCTGATCGAGGCCTGCCGTGATACCGGGACGCGGTTGGATTTCATCTCCTGGCATCTGTACCATGACGATCCGCAGCGCCACGCCCTGGGGGTGGAGAAGGCGAAGCAGTACCTCAGGGGTCTGCGCGGACCCCGGCCGGAGATGCTGGTGACCGAGTGGAACAAGTCGTTCGAGCCAGTCTCCTGCGAGGAGCTGGCCTTCGTCCCGCGCCGTGCGGCGAATGTCGCGGCGTCCCTACTGGCGATGCTCGAGGCCGGGCTGGACTGGTCCTTCTACTATCACATCTGGGATCAGGTCTTCTACCCCGAGCCCTTCCGGCCCTTCTTCTCGGAGGCCGGCATTCACATGATGGAGACGCACTGGAACCAGGAGCCTCATCGCTTCGGGCTCTTTGGTGTGGGTGAGGAAGTCAGGCCCCAGTACTTCGTCTATCAGATGCTCAGCCGCCTGGGGGAGGAGAGGATCGCCGGTTATTGCGAGGACCCGAATCTCCAGGTGCTGGCCGCGCAGACCGAGGGCAGGGTCTCCGCCCTGCTGGTCAACTTCGGTCTCGACGAGTCACGGGACATCCTGGTGACGGCCCGCTTCGCCCGGCTCACTCATGGCCGCAAGATGCTGACCATCTACCGCCTCGACTCAGCGCGCCGCTGGTGCGCCGAGGACCTGAAGCAGATCCCCCTGGAGCGCCGCGAGGTCTACGCCTCCGACGAGTTTCACTGCCAGGTGTACTGCCCACGCGACAGCGTCGCCCTGGTCACTCTGGAGGACATCCCGTGAGGCCTCACCGCGATTGACCGGGGCGGCCCCTGGGCGTAGAATAGAAGTATCACCGTGGGGGCGAAAGGGCTCGACGGTGGACTGGGAGCTGCAGGACGCGAGCCGAGTTGCGTGAGCTCGATAAAACGCGCACCTCAATAACTGCCAACCAACCATTGGCACTCGCCGCCTAAGGGCGGTGGCGTCCTCCCGACCGGGCTAGCACGGTCGGCTTGGGCGTAAACACTCGCTAGCTTTCCCGGAACCCTGAGGTTCGTAGGGGTGAGGGAAGAACGCAAACGAACTAGCTTGGCGGAAAGCCTGCCTGTGGGCGTCCGCCCGGCGAAGCCAAAACGCAGGCTACGCTCGTAGCGGTCTGCAGGGACTGTCCATCGGACGTGGGTTCAATTCCCACCGCCTCCACCTCTTGGGAATTGAACCCCGGTCTGGCGACCCATCGTTCCCAGGTCAGCTCCTCGATGGCCATGAGCCGTGTTGTCGGCCCAGCGACAGAACTGGTGTTACGCGACTAGGGACAGAACCAGGGTCATGTGCCAGGCATGCTTCGTCGCGGCAAAAGGGCGTCAGGAGAGGAGAGCACCTTCGGAGAGACGAAGGAGCTGCCTCCTAGACCAGCTACCTCGGAAGAGCAACTCCGATGAACCTGAAGCCCATCTTGGGGCTGATCATCTGGATCGCGGTATCGTTCTGTGCCGGGCTGATAGGGTCCCGGTTCACCGGCCCCGCGGTGGCCAGCTGGTACGCCGATACCAACAAGCCTGCCTGGACCCCTCCCGCTGTTGTGTTCGGCCCGGTCTGGTCGGCGCTCTACCTGATGATGGGCGTGGCTGCCTGGTTGGTCTGGCGGAAGGCCGGGTTCTCCGGGGCGCCCGGCGCCATCGTGCTCTTCGGGCTTCAGCTCATCGCCAACGCGGCCTGGTCCTGGATCTTCTTCGGGCTTCATCGCTTCGATCTCGCCTTCTTCGAGATCGTTATCCTCTGGGTGCTGATCCTGGCGACACTGATCGCCTTCTGGCGGCATGACACCACGGCCGGCTTGCTCATGCTCCCCTACCTTGTCTGGGTGAGCTATGCCAGCGCTCTGAACCTTGCGATCTGGCGTCTGAATCCGCCTGGGCCTTGAGGCACGACACGCGTGGTCGGCTCGGAACCGCGCCGGCTTTGATGCCTCTGTTGCACGGTCCGCGACCTCGCGGTGCGCTGGGACGCCTGACGCAGCGGGCCGTATGAGCACTAGTGTGAAGCATCCCTAACAAGCAGGATCCCGTCCATCGGCGCCAGCGTGACCTCCGTTGCTGGGCTCCCATCATTGTAGCGGCTGGCCGAGGAGATGTGGAGCGCGTCCGCCACGCACGGCCGCCCATCTTCCGTCCGGACCCGTACCCGCGGATGGTCCGCTGGCTGCAGGGCGAGCTTGTCCGCGATGGTGTGCCATTCATCCCCGCCAGTGGTTTGGTCAAGGCATGTGCGGTGTAGCACCTTGCCGCCCGCCACGACCTCGAATACCACGCGGTGGCTCCAGTCGCCCGCGCTTGGAGCAGCAGGCCACCAGGCCTGAATCGTGTAGCGATCGCGGGCCGGCAGGCGCAGGTCCCAGCTCGCCTCTGCGCCGCGCGCCAGCAGTCTGCAGTCCTTTCCCCAGTTGTGGTAGTACGGCCCAGCGGCCTTCCACATCCCTGAGTCAAGTGTCACGACCTGGCTCTCGCTGCTGGCTGTGAACCCGGCATCGGTGTTATCGACGATGTACTGGTAGCGCGGTGCCTGCGCCCCCTGTAGCCGCCGATACCCCGGGCCCAGTCTGACGGTCTGTGGCTCACGGCTGCCGTTGAGGAGCACCGTGCCATGGCTGAAGTCGCGGCGGTAGACCGGCGGCGGGGCCTCCGTCAGGCTCACGTCGTCCAGCCAGACGCGGCCGGCAGTCGCCCCGATCAGGAACTGGATGCGCGCATCGCGGGCGGCGACGGGGGCCTCAAATGTGACGCGGTACTGCTGCCAGTCGGCCGTGATCTGGATGGTGCGGCCGAGGCCGTAGCTGTCCCAAGGCGGCGCGCCCTTGCTCGCACTCAGCGTGATCAGGCGCGGCGCATCTGCCTTCGCCCAGAAGGTCAGGGCGTAGCTAGTGTGCGCCCTCAGCGCGCGGTTGGCCTGGCAGAAGTCGATCTGCCAGTCTGCATGTCTCCCCGCATCCGCGATCGTGATCCTGGCTGAGGCGCCGCCGTTGTGCGCCTGCGCCGGGTCTCGCTGCACGGTGGCCACACAGCCGGCGCTTGCGTCCGCCCAGAGCGACCAGTCCCCGCCCAGAGGCTGCTCGAAGCCGCCGTTGGTGATCAGGTCGTGCGATTGACCCCGTAGCTCGCCAACACAACGCGCTTCGCCCAGTGGCTCGCCCAGGTCACAGTCAAGCTCGTCGTACCACCACGTATTGCCGTGCCCCGTGTCGCCGGCCTCGTGCGCAAAGTAGCCGTCGCCCATCAGTGTGAAGGCCAGGCCAAAGCGCATGTACGGGTAGTAGGTGCGACCGAATTCGAGCGTGGATGCCGGAATCGTCTCGTAGGCGTCAAAGCCGTACCCGTAGCCGATCTGCCCCGGAATCGCGGACTCCACCGACGTGATCGTCGGCTGCAGGCTTTGCTCGCACCAGTCATGGTATTGGCTCCAGAAGTCGCTGAAGCTCATGCGCCCCTCGATCACGTCCACCGGGGAAAAGCCGATGCTCAGGCCATGGAACAGTCCCGCCACCCCGGGCTCGTCCGGCGATCCGAGCGAATGGGCCGAGGTGAAGGCATACGGCATCAGCTCGTGCCAGGTACGCATCTCCAGCAGCACCCCGGCCCGCCAGGCGGCGTCGAGCTTCGCCGGGTCATCAGCCTTGCCATCGCCGTCAGCGTCAATCTCCACCGGGTTGCCATAGATGTCCGTGCGCTGCCAGGATTGCGACAGCATCACATTGTCGAAGAAGCAGCCATCGAACATGAGATCGCTCTCGAGCATGGCCTTGCGCGCGTACTCCGCCTGATAGCGCGCCACCTCCGGCCGAGTGAGGTTCAGCCGGTAGGACCCAGGCCAGACCTCGATCTTCTTCCCGTTGACATCGCGCAGGAAGAAGTCGTCCGGCACGTCGTTGTTCTCCACCGCGTTGATGCTGCACAGTATCAGGATGCCGGGATTCAGCCGACGCAAGGTGGCTATCTGCTTGGCGTCAAACGATGCCCCCAGCCACACATCGACCTTCGCGGCCTCCTCCAGCATGTGGCTCCCTTCGAGCCACGACCAACTCCCCCACAGGTTGAAGACCCGGGGGAAGTGGCGGCGGAGCGAGGGCACGCAACGGTAGATCAGGTGCTTGGGCTCCAGACTGCTACCGCTCGTGCTCAGATAGATATGGTTGAGCGTCGCGGGGTCGGGGTTGATGGGGATCTCCAGCCTATGCGCCGGGCCACCACCAGGTGGCAGCGGCATCATCCGCGCATAAGGGAGTTGCTCGCCGATCGAGTATCGGCAGTCGGCTCCGCTCGACGGCGTCACGGTCAGGGAGCGCGCGCGTCCCCGCGGGCAGCAGCATGCTCTCTGGCGTCACTGTCATCGCTGGCGGCGCGCCGGCCGCCGCGGTGGCGAGCACCAGGAGCAGAAGACAGATGGCTACCGCAGTATGCATCTCGATCGCCTCCAGGCCGTCCGGCTTCGCGTGCCGCTCCGTATGCTCCCCTACTTCGCGGGCACGAGTACCGGGTTGCCCAGGTAGAGGGTGATGTCCTCCGTCGGCGCGTTGAACCACAGCCGCCAGTGGCGGACCTGGCCCACGTTGGTGACGATGCTCGCTTCGTCGAGGGGAAGGCGCAGGAGGACCGGCGTACCCGGCGGCACCGGAATGTAGAGTCGCTCCCACGCGTAGCCGTCCTCGCCAGCCAGATCGGCCGCCAGGGGCACCGTATGGTCCATCGGGTTATAGAGCGGCTGCTCCAGGTAGCGGTACTTCGACCAGTCTGTGGTCGCCAGCAGCTTGCCATCGATCATCACCCACGGCCACTCATCGCTGTTCTTGTCGGCCCGATCGAACCGGGAGACGTGCATCTCGATCGCATAGCGCTGTCCATCGATCTCGTGCGGTTGCCGCACGATGCGACCGGCGGGATGTTCCTTGCTCAGCGCCTCTAGGAGTGCCGCGTTCGCGTAATCGAACACTACCAGGCCCCGGGAGGGCCTTGCCTTGGCCCCCAGGAGGACGCGGTTCCACTCGGTCCTCCGGAAGGTGGGCCGACCGGGTTTGAGGGCGCCCTCGCGCATCTTCCGGTAGACCTCGCCCAGTGCCGCGCACGCCGCGGGAGAAGCGTCGAAGCCTTGGGGCACTCCGCTCTCGCCCTCCCAGTGGTAGATGAAGGGCATCAAGCCGGCCGCCCCCTGCTCCAGGTAAGCAAGGCACTCCTCCCGCACCTGCTCGGGCGTGGTCATGACATCCCACGTGCCCGTCTGCTCCCGGAACATCTGCGGCATGCCGATCAACCCAATGCCGGGCTGCTGCGCGTTCGCCAGCTGCATGATGTAGGTCAACTGCCGGCGGGTGTTCTGATCCAGCGTCCCGTGATGGTAGGGGTAGAGATACACGCCCAGGGCGTCGCAGATGCCGGGCGAGAAGTTCTCCATGGCCGATGCTCCCCCGACGCCCATCACGATCACGTGGTGGTACGGGCTGCCGTCTGCCTTCCGGTCATTGGCCCGGATCACACGCGCCATCTCCTTCAGAGAGTCGCCCTCGAACGGACGGGCGTCGTCTACGAGCCAGAAGCCCCACAGGTTCGGCGAGTCCTTCACGGCCAGAATGTCCTGCTTCAGGCCTTCGGAGTTGCACAGGAGCAACCCCGCGCTATGCGGCGCCGGCTTGGTGCCGTCCGCACCCCGCGTGCATCCGGTGAAGGCGTCGGCGGTCCGACCCGTGTAGGTGATATGCTCCCCCTCGATCACCAGCGTGCCGGAGGGCGGGAACGACGCCCCCTCTCCCCTGGTGTCGGCGGCCACCGCGATCGTGTTTTCCTGCGGCGCGAGCTCCTTGGCCAGGCGCAAGCCCACAAAGCGGCTGGAGAGATTGTACATCACCTTCATCTGGTGGTCCGCGATCGCCTTGCCCATAGGGCTGGCCGGATCCAGCTGTTGCCGGCCGCGATCAGCGCTGTAAGTGTAGATGAGCGTCGCCCCGAGCTTGGCGAGCTCCGTGATTTGCTCGGGCGTCTCAACCCCGAAGGCCCCCAGCGGCGGACGCCCGTACACGCTCAGGTCCACGGCCCTGGCCTGTGCTCCGTATCCACAGAGCCACACAAGGCTCAAGCAGACGATGGCTTTCGGCATGGTTCCGGCCTTCCTTGGCTCGCGGCCGCGGGCCTTCCAGTGCCAAGCAGCACTGGAGGTTCCCGTCCCGCGCCCGATATCCCTCTGCGCCCGCGGTCGCTCGGCAGCTTCCTCCTGCGGCGAGCCGAAAGCGCTCGCCACGAGCATCGCGGCCTAGTCTGTTAGTCGGCGCTATAGAAGCGGCGTCAAGTCCTCGTCAGTGGCCTTCCTTCCTCACGTCACAGGCGTTCTCCGCGAGCCACAAGGGCGGAGTGCCCCTTTGCGTGACGGAGCCCGCCGTGGCTCGCCCAGGATTTGTGCGCGGCTGGTTTCTCGCGAGTTCGCTATCGGCGCTCTAGGGCGCACACTGTCGTCGCGGATGGGGAGCCTCCCAGTTCGCTATAGAAGCGGCGTCAAGTCCTCATCAGTGCCTTCTTTCCTCACGTCACATGCGTTCTCCGCGAGCCGCAAGGGCGGAACCCCCGCTGTGGTGGAGCCCGCCGTGGCTCGCCCAGGATCTGTGCGCGGCTGGTTTCTCGCGAGTTCGCTATCGGCGCTCCGGGGCGCATGCTATCGTCGCGGATGGGGAGCCTCCCAGTTCATCGAGAGCCGTCTGCGCGGCTAGCCGATTGAGGGGGAGTGCTCCCGCCAAGGGTGCGAGCTCCAGCCGCTCGCGATCAAACCGTGACCTGCACGTGCTCCTCCGGTGCCAGTTCCCGCCACGGCTGCCCGGTGCGCAAGAGATGGTAGATCAGATGCGTGGCCTTTCGCGCCACGGCCATCTTGGCGCCATTGCGATGCCCCCGCAGCTGGATCCGCCAGTAGCGCTGATGCAGGCGACTGCCCTTGCCCTGGCAGGCCATCCGGTTCGCCAGCAGGCCCAGTGCGTACCGCAGCCAGGGATTGCCCCGGTGTCCCAAGGGCCCATAGCGGCAGTGCTCTCCGCTCTGGAAGACGCGTGGTGCCAGGCCGGCATAGGAGATCAATGCCGCCGAACTGGGGAAGCGTCGAATGTCGCCGATCTCGGCTCGCACCGCCAACGCGGTGAAGGGCCCTACCGAGGGCATCGTGCGCAACTGCGCGCAAACCGCGTCACGCTCGGCCTCTTCCTTGATCGCCACCTCCAGCTCCGCCTCGATCTCCTGCGCCTTCTCCAGCATCTCTCGCCACAGCTCCAGCACCCGCGCCGAATGTCCCGGCAACTGCGCGGCGTCCAAGTGGTCCTTCCCCCGCTTCGAGAGCAGGCTCTTGGACTCGACCTCCCCCCAGCACCGCAACAACGATCCGATCTCGTTCACCAGCTTCGTCACCCACCGGGTCGCTCGCACCTTGCCCCGCACCAATACCCGCAGATCCTGGGTATGCTCGTCCGGTACATAGATCCCCTTGATCTCTTCCCGATACAGCTTCTGCGCCATGCGCAGGGCATCTCATCTCGCCGATCCGTCTTCGCACTACGATCCCGCTTGCGATCCCACAACTGCGCCGGGTCCGCGATCACCAGGCGGGCGAAGTAGGGCTTCAGCACGCGATACATGGACCAGGCATTGGTTCCCGTCTCCATCACCCCGTGCAAAGGGCCGGGCAGCTCCCCGAGCACGACGGCCATCACCTCCGGCTCATTGCTGATGCGCGCACGCTCCACGATCTCGCCGGTCTCGGGATCGAAGCCCCGGAGCGTGGTCCACTGGCTGTGCACATCCAATCCCACATAGAGCATCTCTGGCTTGTCCTCCTCTGAGGCTATCGGTCAGGCCTCTGATTCGGCACCGCGAGGGCAAGCCGCTTCTATGATAGTTCGTGCAATGATGACCCGCTTAGGGAGGTGATCGCCGTCGACCACTGACCCACCCTCGAACAGTCGAAACCTGGTCTCCTGGTCGTGCAGGGACACCATCCTAGCGTTCTGACCATTGCTCGGGGTGGGTCAACCCACGGCGCCGATGGCAGGTCAGTTCGCGGTGCCGGCCCACAAAACTGTTCCCTCACGTATCGGCAGCAGGACGTGGGAGGCGTGGGCCGGGTCCATGTAGATGGTATTGTGGGCGACCCGGGGCGAGACGAAGCGGGGGTAGCCTATCCCGGAGTTCGCGTTGGCGGCATAGCCGGGGTAGCTGCTCGAGGTCACGTGAAGCCGTATCCGATGCCCGGTGTTGAAGACGATACTGGTTGACCAGAGGTCAAGGTCCAGGAGGTAAGGGCGGCCCGGCTCTACTGACGCCTCCTTCGACAGCGACTCACGCAACCGGAGCCTGGTGCCTCCCTCACAGATGTTGATGGAGCGTCCGTCCGGGTAGACATCGCACAGCCTGGCGATGAAGTCGGTGTCCGGCGCGTCGGTGGAGGCCCAGAGTTTCACTCGCACCCGTCCTGTCACCTCCACAGGGCGGTCCAGGGGGTCAGTGGTGAACACGAGCACATCCGCGCGAGATTCGATGGGACGCTGGTCCCGCGGTCCGGCCGGCAGGTCATACTGGTAGCCACCAGTAGTCGGCACGGGACGGTGCGGGTCGTACGGGTAGGCGAGGGCTGTACCTTTCCTATCGCGTTTGGGTTCCAGCGTTCGATCACAATGCAGGTAGAGCCGAGTGGCCGACCTCGGGAAGGGAGGCCAGCTCTCTGCAGTGCGCCAGCGATTGCCGGGGGCTTTCGGGTCGGTCGCGTCACCCATGACATAGTAGTTCACAGGCGCAAGATCGGCGTCGGAGGTCAAGCCCTTCAGGCGGGCGCCGAACCAGGCCCAAGCATCCGCGGCACTGGCGGGTGGCTCGTCGGCGTGCGGGAAGGGCCACTTGCTAGCGAAGTCGGGGTATGACACATGGTCAGTCCCAGGCCCCATCACCAACCTCTGGGCTCGGCGTGCATGCGGCCCCCCATGTTCCTGCATGCCTAAGAAGCCATCAATCGTGCCCTGGGAGAAGACATCATACCACCCTCCTGAGTGCAGCGCTGGCACATCCATTTGGCCATAGCGCAGCGCGGCACTGCGTTGCTGCCAGTAACTGTCGTACGTGGGATGGGACATCCAGATCTCCAGCGCGCCCGGGTCGAAGATTTCCTCCTGCAGCCATCCCTCGACAAGCGCCTTGCGAAACAGACCGTTCGTGTAGGCGAATGTGTAGAGGTCGGGGGTCGCGACACCGATGTTTAGCGCGGCCAACCTCCGGGTTCCGGTCCCTGCTGCGAGGAACTGAGCGATCCCCATGGCGGAACCAGCATGCATGCCGATCTTGCCATTGCACCAGGGCTGCGCAGCTATCCACTCGAGCGTGTCGTAGCCGTCCTGGTGGCCCCACCAGCCGTCACCTTCGAAGGGGAGGTTCTCTCCTTCTGAGGCGAAGCGGCCGCGGGTATTCTGGACGACAAACGCATAAACGTCGGCCGCGCGGTGGCGGGCCAAGTTGCTGTAGATGTCTTTGTCGTAAGGAGTGCGCATGAGGATCACCGGAGCTGGATTGCCTTCAGCAGGCAGGTAGACGTCAGTGGCGAGCCGCACCCCGTCGCGCATGGGCACCAGGAAGGTCTGCTTGCTCTGCTCCGTGGCAACCGAGCCTAACGCCGGGGTCAGCAGGAGCACCACTATTGCGCAGGTGAGTCTGACTCTCACGCTCACTCCTCCGGAAATCGTTCGCATCGTCGTTCGTGGAGTATCCCACCGGGCAGCGACACAGTCAATGTGGCGGCCCGTGGACATGGGGGCCACTGGTGCCTGCTGTTGGGCAGCGAACCGGCATGACCCACCAGAGGCGGAATCGGCGTCGAATCGTGAGCCAGTGGAAGCGAAGGCCGGAGGACGAAGACAGCGCCTCCGGAGACCAAGGTGACCGAATCAGGAGTGGGTCAGCTTCGGGCGCCGATGGCGGGTCAGGTCCGGATGCAGACTGCGATCACCAGACAGCAGAGCGTCACGAGTGGTCCTCGCGCGGCACGGTCGCATCTGCTATAGTGGCATCAGGTGTTGTGCCTCAGCCAGCTCAGGAGGCGCTCTGCTTCCTCCACTGACCCCGCGCCGGTGGAGTAGACCACCTTTTCCGGGCGCAGCTCTCTGTGCGCCGCCATTATCTCGTCAGGGGAGCCCCAGAAGTGAATAGCTTTGCCCTTAGCCTGAAGGCGCTTGTACAAGTCCAGGTAGTCAATGGGATCGCCGCGGCCGGCGCCCATCTGATACTGGATGGTGTAGATGCCAGCGCTACGGCAGAGCAGATCCTCGTGCACAAGCTGAGTCGGGCCGTCCCAGTGGTAGTAGACGTTTCCCACGATAGCGGCCTCCTCCTCCAGCGCCGGCAAGGCCCAACGCTCAAACATCGCCGGACTGATCATGGCCCCGAAGTCACACTGCAGGATATCGGCGCCTTGCATCGAGTAGAGGATATTGCAGAACCCACGCTCTCGCATCTTCCCCGCCTCGACGACTTGGCTCCAGATGCTCGGGAAGATCGCACGCCCGGAATGCATCGCTTCGTCAATCACCTCTGGCTGCTCCACGAGGTCCACGCACAGCCGGTCCCGCCCCCGGATCGCGGCAAGGAGGTCCATGTTGGTGTGCCAGTCGAGCGTTCGCAACAGCATCTTCCCTTCGAGCCGCTCCGCCGCCAGCCGCAGGAACGCGATCTGCCTCCGCCAGAGGGGATGCTCCTCGTTGAACCTGAGCGGCAGCGCGTCTTCCCATCGCTCCACGAACGGCACTGACCAGTTGGTATCCCCTGACGCTTCATTCCAGCGCAGCTCGGCCCCGCAGAATACGGCGATTGCATCAGGGGCAAAGCTCAGATAGCAGCTCGGAACGGCATCGCCCCCATAGTAGGTGCTGCTGGCTTGCTCGAGGACCTGGTCGAGCGTGGCGTTCATGTCGCCGAACACGAGGTCGTGGTAGGAGCGCTCGTACCAGGGATTGGCGCCTTGGCGTAGAGGAGCTAGCACCTGGAGCAAAGGACGATCTATGATCTCCCCTGCGTAGAAGGCTTCATAACGCCTTGCCGCGTCGGCGAGATCCGGCTTGAACTCAAGTGGATACGGTCGCGCTGTGCTCACACAGACTCCTGAGCCCGCGGTGCTCTGGTGATGAAACCCACGGCAGTCGAGCGCCGCCGAGCAAGTATCAGGCAATGAACTCAACTGAAGTAGTCACTTCGCCGCAGCACCGTCGCAGCCTTGGCCTGACGTGTTGGTTCGCTGCAGGAACAGCAGGATCATGGGCAAGGCCACCGGCGGATCAGCGCGCCCCCAGAAGGGGACCGGCGCTCTTCAGACGAAAGGCCACGACTGCTTGGCAGAAGTAGACGGCCGCCTGGAACGAGTGGGGACGTCGCCTGATCCCAGAAGAGGATCGGGGCGTGATCGAGGGATCGGGAGGAACACCGCATGCTGCGCACGCTGATGCTCGTAGCCCCATGGGGCGCCCTGGCGCTATTGGCCTTGGGCCCGGCCTGGGCGGCACGGGTCCCTGTCATCGCTACCGGCTGGGACTCACCCACCGCCAGCCAGTTCCGCGCGGGCCTCACCGCGTTCGAACGATGGGGCGTCTTTGACGGCACCACCTTACGAGCGACGCGGCGCATGCCGGACGGAGAGGAGCGAGAAGCACTCAACGCCTTCTCCCGCGAGCACTGGACCTGGCAAGAGTTTGCTCCGGCACTGGCAGACCTGAAGGCCGCGCAGCCGACCACCTGTCGTGAGAACTACCTGATGCTCTACTCCAATCCCGGCGACGTGGACTGGTTCGACGAGGCCGGCTGGCGGGAGATCACCGACCATTGGCGACTCCTGTCCCGGTTGGCGAGACAGGGGGGTCTGCGCGGGCTCCTCTTTGACGCTGAGCCCTACACCTCGCCGTACTCGCAGTACCTCTATCGCGCGCAGCCTGGGTGGGGAGAACGCGCCTTTGCCGAGTACCGCGCCAAGGCGCGGGAGCGCGGCCGCCAGGTGATGAGCGCCGTGCGCGCCGAGTTCCCTGACGCGACCATCTTCTGCTATCGCCTGTTCTCCGACATGCTGGGCCTGCTGGACGCGGGCGATCTCGGCCGGGCGCTGGAGCCGGATACCTACGGTCTGCTGCCAGCGTTCGTGGACGGGTGGCTCGATGAGATGCCGCCCACCATGCGCGTGATTGAGGGCACAGAGGACATCGGCTACCGCGCCAACTCCCCGGCCGAGTATGACCGCGCCTTCACTCGGCTAACGCTCGGTATGCCTGACTTCGTCGCGCCGGAGCATCGGACAAAGGTGCGGCGCCAGTTCTGCGTCGGCCACAGTCTGTATCTGGACGCCTACGCGAATCCCCCCGGCAACTCCTGGTACATAGACCCAATGGGCAGCACGCCGGCGGCTCGGCTGTCAGCGAACCTCGCGTCAGCGCTGGCGGCAAGTGACGGCCTGGTGTGGCTATACGGTGAGCGGGGCCGGTGGTGGCCCACCGGTGACTCAGGGCAGCCAATGTGGCCCGAGAGGCTGCCGGGGGTCATCACCGCCATTCGCCGGGCCAAGGACCCGACTGGCTTCGCACGCGAGGTGTTCGGCCGGGCGCCAGCACCCCGGAACCTGCTCGAGAACGGCGACTTCCTCGTCCGCGGTCCTTCCCCGGAGGGCCCGCCCAGCGGCTGGTTCGAGTGGCAGGACGATTCCTCGCATGGCCAAGTGACCGGCATCCCGGGCCAGGTAGAGCTGCGCGGCGTGCTCGAAGGCTCCGTCGGCTGCCTGACGACAGTGCAGCCCGGCCGCACCTATGCCGTGCGGCTACGCGCCAAGACCGCGGGGCGGGCGTTGGCCAGCCTGGACATCGGGTGGAAGACCACAGACGGCAAGTGGACCGCGTACGCGCAGGACCGGCGCTTCGTGGGCGACAGAGCCGCCGACGCCGACGGGTGGCGGGAGATCGTCGGCCTGGTCGAGGTGCCGCCGGGCGCCGGCCAGCTCTCGTTTACAGCGTGTGCGCGCGGCCAGGTGAGCGCGGCCGACCGTTGCTGGTTCAAAGACGCGGCCCTGGTCGAGGTCGGGGAATGAGGGTGCTGACCGCGAGGCGCGCCGCAGTTCGGGTTATTGGCGGGGCGACCCCGTGTGGGGAAGCCTGTGATAGCGACCCAGCAGCTGAATGCAACAGACGGAGGGAGGCAACGCCGCCGGGCGTAGCGCGGGTTCGATTGCCCGGCGCCAGAGGAAACTCAACTCATCCCCGAAACCCGAACCTCGTCCACAGAAAATGAGTGTTTGTAGATGGGTCTAGTTTCCTCCACCTCTTCGGAATTGAACTCCGATCTGCCGACGCCCGGCTCCCCAGGTCAGCCTACTCACTGCCGGAACTGGCATTCTCGGCCGGCAACGGACGTTCTCGCTAACGACACCGCGGGCGCTGTCGAGCCAAGACTTCTGACACTGTCCCGCGAGGGAAGCAGATCCCCAGCAGTGAACAAGCCTGTTATGCGGCCAGTCCGCTGGCGCTACGGACGTAGCGGGTGCTTGCTCGAGCGGCGCCGAGGGTGGGACGGGGCGGTGCAGTCGGCGAACTGGCCGCTGACTTGGGAAGAGCCGGCCTCAAGCTGGCGCGACTGCTGGCGGACGAGGGAGGAAACGCGCGATGAAACTGGGTCGCCTATCGGGGAACGGCGAGGGTGCACTGGTCGACGGCAGCTACTGTTACCGCCGTCGAGGGCTGGAGGAGGTACTGCTCCCCGAGCTAGCGCCGGATGCTGGCGGCGGTAGTGCCTGGATTCCCTTCTCAGAGGGCGATCTGACCAGCGGCGGCCCCATGGCGGAGGTAGGGTGGAGGGGATCGGCCGTGGGCGAGATCGGGGTGGATATCGTCATTGACATGAGGGAGATGTGCTTCCTGGATCGAGTCGTCCTGCGCCAGTCCTCTCGCGGAAATCCCCTAGGCGCGGGGCCAAAGCTGGCGGGCAAGGAGGACGCGGAGAAGGCGGACCGTGTCGCGCCTACCGGTCCGGGTGAGGTGGAGGTCTATGCCAGGGGCCATGATGGCATCCTCGTCCTGGCGGGCCGATTGGGGGATAGGGAGCAAGTGGACCCCTTGCCGCAGGAAGTGATCACCGTCGAGCTGGGCATCGAAGCGAGGGAGATGGTGGTCCGGTTGTACTCCCTGAACCGGGATATCAGGCTGAAGCAACTGGAGATATGGGGGGCGGCGGTCGAGGAGCCAAGGCTGTTCCCGATTCCGCAGACACTCCAGCTCGCCGAGGGCGACAAGGGTTTCCGCCTGACGGGTGCGGCCGAAATCCTTCTTGGGGCCCAGGCCTCGGGTGATAGTGTGTTCGCCGCGACCTTGCTCGCGGAGAAGCTACAGGAGGACTTCGGCCTGAGCATCCCGGTGGTGCGGGAAGGCCACGGGCGGCGCCCCGGCAAGTTGATCGCACTGGGCAAACCCGGCGAGTGCCGGGCCCTGGACAAGGCCATGGGTTCGCCCCAGTTGCGGCCGGAAGGGTACGTGCTGACGGTCCGCGGGAATGCCGCGCTGCTCATGGCCCCGGATCGAAGGGGCCTGATCTACGGGACGGAGGCCCTCCTGCAACTGCTGGGGCGCGGTGGCGGCAAGCCTGTGGCGGAGGCGTGCATCATCGAGGATTACCCCCGGATGCCGCACCGGGGTGTTCACATCTTCCTGCCCGCGAGAGAGGACCTGCCCTTCATCAGGCGTTTGATCCGCAATGTGCTGGCGCCCATGCGGATGAACGAGATCTTCCTTCAGGTTACCGCGGGCATGAAGTTCGACCGGCGCCTCGAGATCAACGAGGTCTGGGAACGAGAGAACAGGAAGGCGGCCGAGGGGGAAGTGCCGCCGATGCCCCATGGCGAGCTCGGCGGTGGGAGCTATCTGACTAAGGCAGAGGTCAGGGATCTGGTGCACTATGCCCGTGAGTACGGGTTCGACGTGATCCCGGAAATCCAGTCCCTGAGCCACGTGGAGTACCTGACGGCGACCTATCCTGAGATCGCGGAAGAGCCAGGAGTGATCCATCCCGACTCCTACTGTCCGCTGCACCCCGAGAGCCATAAGATTGTCTTCGACCTGATTGACGAGGTCATGGAGGTGTTCGGCCCGCTCCGGTACATCGAGATGGGACACGACGAGGTCTACACCATGGGGGTCTGCGAGCGGTGCCGCGGCAAGACCCGGGCGGAGCTCTTTGCAGCCGACGTGAACGCGATCTACCAGTACCTGAAGAGCAAGGGCCTGGGCATGATGATCTGGGCGGACATGGTGCAGGACTTTCGCTACTACGGCGCGCCGGATGCCATCGACATGATCCCGAAGGACATCATCATGATGGACTTCGTCTGGTACTTCCGGACTGAAGACGACATCGAGGACCGGCTGCTGGATCACGGCTTCCAGGTGATGATGGGGAACTTCTACTCCTCCCACTACACCCGGTTCACCTCCCGGAGCGCCAAGCCAGGCATCATCGGCGCGGAGGTCTCGACCTGGTGCCGTGCGAACGAGCAGAACTTCGCGATCCACGGCAAGCTCTATGACTTCATCTACTCGGCCAACATGCTCTGGGGCCCGCACTACGCGGACCAGCTGCGGTGGACCATGGACCACAAGATCTCCCAGCTGATGCCACACATCCGGGCGAAGCTGCGTGGGATCTCGCAGCTCGAACCGAGGAAGTACGCGCCGGTGGATCTCTCTGCCGCCTATACGGCGCCGCTTCGGGACGCAACGGGGACTCGGGGAGGCTATGACCTATCAGGCCTACCAAAGGGAAAGCTCGTGAGGAGGGGCGTGCCCTTCCGCATCGGCGAGGGAGTAGTCCTGGTCGGAGGCAACCAGGCGCGCGATCTGGGGCCCTCCTCCGCGGAGGTGCCGTTGGGTCCCAGGTTCGATGGCCTGATCTTCCTTCACGCCTCGTCCACCAATGGCCCGCTTCACCGTTCCATCGGGCGCTATGAAGTTCTCTACACCGACGGGTCGGTTGCGTCGGTCTCGGCGGACTACGGCAGCAATGTCGCGGAATGGAGCCGCAGACACGGCGCACCGCTGGTGCACGCCGCCCATCGCCATGCAGGATACATCGCCACTTACCTGGTGGACCCCATGATCCAGGGGAAGACCGCGGGCGGCGAGGACTTCACTCTCCTTGGCCTGGAGTGGTCCAACCCCACTCCCGAGAAGCAGATCCGCGCCCTTCGTATCGTCGGCCCGGAAACGGCGACAGATAGCTCGCTGCTTCTGGTGGCGGTAACGGGCGTGATGTCGTGGGGCGGATCCAGATGATCTACTGCAGGTGAGGCGCTCGCCTGGTTGAGGCCCCCGGTTCCTGTCCTGTCTGACCTGCTCCTATGGCCAGGCATAGGTGCTAGCGATGCCCGTGTGTCAACCAGTGTCGGGAACTGACCCGCCATCGGTGTCCGAAACCAACCCACTCTGGCCGGCCGGACTCGCTCGCAGTGGTCGCCTGGAGGCTCGTGACAGCGCTCCCAACCCCACGTCTGCTAGGTCAGTCAGCGGCGCCAATGGCCCTCCTTGATGGGTCAGTATTGTATGCCGACTGATACACGTGCTGACAGACGTCCGTCGGCGTAGCACGGCAACCCATGCCGCTGAGACTGACAGCGCGGGTTCCATTCTCACTCGGTCACCGCGCGGAACTGCCTAACGCCCGTCCACAGCCGGAGAGAGTCTCGTTCTCAGGGACGGTTCCCCCACCATTCGCGAGTAGAACCTCGTCTCACGGCGGGGAGTGTCTCGATCACCTTGAGACTACAGCGCGGTTTCAATTCTCACTGCCTAATCCAAACGTGCCTGTCAGCGAACTCCGGAATCCGTCCACAGCCAGAGAGAGTTTCGTTCCCAGGAACGTTTCCTCCACCTCTTGCGAATCAGAAACCGAGTCTCGTCTAGAGAAGGTTTGATCCCAGGTCAGTTTCAACACCTCCTGGGAATCGAAACCCCGTGCTATCCAGAAACTCATCGGCGTGGTCCAGACGCGCGAGCAGCGGCGGGACGTCAGCGCCGGTGGAAAGTGGTAGAATACCGGATACTTCCCGACTTGCCACGTCATGTATACACGGGCACAACGGGGTGGCAGCATACCGGCGCAAGTCCGTCATTGCCAGGCCTGTGGAGGCGATAGCCCACGACTTCTGACAGAACCGGCTTCTTCAACTGAAGGCGAGGAGGACCTCCTATGAATGCGAATTACAAACAGCACCGTGCTATTCTGCAGAGCATCGCCCGCAGGGCAATGCTTGAAAGAGGGTTACTTCCTGACTTCTCCCCCGAAGCGCTCGCCGAACTTGGCAGGATTCAGGCGCCGGCAGCAATGAACGGTGAGCCAGCTCGCGATCTGCGGGACCTGCTGTGGGCTTCCATTGACAACGATGACTCCCGTGATCTAGATCAGCTTACCGTTGCCAAGGCCATGCCGGGAGATAAGGTCAAGATGCTGGTGGCCTTGGCGGACGTGGACTCGCTCGTCGAGACGGGCTCAGCCATTGACGAACACGCTCGCCACAATACGACCTCGGTCTATACCGCGGCCGAGGTATTCCCCATGCTCCCTGAGAAGCTCTCCACCGATCTCACTTCCCTGAATTTCAATGAAGAGCGCCTATCCATCGTCGTTGAAATGGCGATTGGCGCGGACGGATCCCTTCAGGATTCCGATATCTACCGGGCGCGTGTCCGCAATCATGCGAAGCTCGCCTATAACAGCGTGGCGGCCTGGCTGGACGAGAGCGGCCCTATGCCTGAGGCGATCGCCGCCGCAAATGGACTTGGTGAGAATCTGCGCCTGCAGGACCGGGTAGCACAGCGCATGAAGAACCTTCGGCATGTCCACGGCGCGCTTGGTCTTGAGACTATTGAGGCGAGACCGATATTCGACGGCGATGAAATCCGTGATCTCGAAGTGGAGGAGAAGAACCGCGCCAAGGACATCATCGAGGATTTCATGATCGCGGCCAACGGCGTGATCGCCCGGTATCTCACATCACGCAACCTTCCCTCAATCCGCCGGGTGGTCCGCACCCCAAGGCGATGGGAACGGATCGTCGAGATCGCCGAGGCACACGGGTTCAAGCTTCCTGATAACCCGGATTCCAAAGCGCTGGAGGCGTTTCTAACAAAGGAGAAAGCCGCCGACCCGCTTCGGTTCCCTGATCTATCCCTCTCTGTGATTAAACTCCTGGGAACTGGTGAATACATTGCAGAACTCCCAGGCGACCCGGCCCCAGGGCACTTCGGTCTCGCGGTCAGGGACTATACCCATTCCACAGCTCCCAATCGCCGGTATACAGATCTGATCACACAACGCTTACTGAAGGCCGCCATAGCGGGGAGGTCTTCGCCCTATAGCAAGGATGAACTGGATACTCTGGCCGAGCATTGTACAGAAGAAGAGGATGCCGCTGACAAAGTCGAACGGCAGGTCGGAAAGTCCGCGGCTGCGCTTCTCCTGGAATCGAGAATCGGAGAACAGTTTGACACCCTGGTCACGGGCGCTTCTTCGAAGGGCACCTGGGTCCGGCTTCTCAAGATGCCTGTCGAGGGGAGGCTGGTGCATGGGTTCGAGGGCATCGATGTCGGCGACCGGATTCGCGTGCGGCTGATATCCGTAGATGTTGAGCGGGGATATATCGATTTTCGGAAGGTTGGCCGATCAGAACATTGATGTTGTAGCTGGCCCGAGCACCCGCGCAACCGAGGAAAGACATGGCTGCAAGCCGGTAGGCGGGGATGCCGGTGTCAGCAAAGACAGCGCCGCGCCGCTAAACGGTCCCATGTGGCAGGTTCATCCTCGCGCCGGCGCGCAAGCTAAGGAACCGGTCATGGGGCGTCCCTTCGCCAATCGGCGCCGACGGGTCGTGCTACCAGGGGGGCAGCTCCGCCCATTAGCCCTCTTCCCGCGGCACTCTGGCAGCTGGCCTGCGCCTCCGTGCTCGGTACGAATGCAGGAGTCTGGTCATGAGCCGATGTGGATCGGAATCTGCGATCAGCGCGGCCCCCGTCCTCTTGGCGACGATCCGGACGATGTCGCCGACATGGTCGGCCACACCGCCGGTCCCCTCGAGGACGCCGATGAGCTTCCCTTCGTCATAGGCAATGCTGAATTCACCCAGCGTGCCGGAGTGTCCGCCGATCAGGATCACGACGTCACAGGAGCGGATGCCGGTGACCTCACGTCCCATCAGACCGTCACCCGTGTAGATCAGGACGTCGAACTCCTGATAGGGCGAGCGGTACTTCGTGATGTGCTCCTGCAGGTTCAGCGCGGGCGAGATACCCACGATCATCCCACCCGACTGGCGGCAACCCCGGACCGCTTCATAGGGTAGGCCTGGACAGGCGCCTGTGACCAGAACGCAGTCATGTCCCGCGATTGCGCGCCCTAGCTCGTATGCCTTCTGGCGGGCGTGCCTCGGGATTCTACCGCCGGCCGATCCCATCACCCCTACCTGGATCTTCAACCTCGCTTCCTCCTTTTCAGCCTGACTTCGCCCTCCGAGCGCAGCGCCCGACACATCATGAGGCCGGCGAATAGACATTATCTGTTCGGGCAGGAGGCCTCCGCACCTACCCGATGGTGGTACTCGCGCGCTGGTCACGTATGGCCCCGGGTGGGGATGTCGAGGCCCGCAGGATCGTTCGACGAGTCTGCCACCTCCTCCCCAACCAGACCTAACGAGCCACCTCGCCAGCTCGGTACGGCCACTTCCAGTCGGTGATCTCCAGTTTGTCCACGCCCTCCTGATGGGCGTAATCGGTATTCTCGATGATCTGGTTCTTCAGCCAGTCCTTGACATGCGCCCCCGCGACCTGAAGCGTGGGAACCCGGTCGATGACGTCAATCGCTAAGCTGAACCGGTCGATCTGGTTGCGCATCGCCAGGTCCAACGGGGTGTTGATATTCCCGTGTTCCTTGTAGCCGCGTACATGGAGGTTCCTGTGGTTGGTCCGGCGGTAGGCAAGCTTGTGGATCAGCCAGGGATAGCCGTGGAAGTTGAAGATGATCGGCTTGTCGAGGGTGAACAGGCTGTCGAAGTCTTTGTCTGACAGGCCATGTGGGTGTTCGGTCTCAGGTTGCAGGGCGAACAGGTCGACCACGTTGACGAAGCGGAGCTTCAGCTCCGGGAAATGCTCGCGCAGCAGGGCCGCCGCCGCCAGGGCTTCGGTAGTGGGGACATCGCCCGCACAGGCGAGGACGACGTCGGGCTCGCCTCCTTCGTCGGTGCTCGCCCAGTCCCAGATCCCGATGCCCTTGGAGCAGTGCTGGATGGCTTCCTCCATGGTTAGGTATTGGAGGTGAGGCTGCTTGTCCGACACAATGACGTTCGCATAGCCCGTGCTGCGCAGACAGTGGTCCATCACCGACAGCAGGCAGTTGGCATCAGGCGGCAGGTAGATGCGCACGACCTTCGCGCTCTTGTTGGTGACCACATCCAGGAAGCCGGGATCCTGGTGGCTGAAGCCGTTGTGGTCCTGACGCCAGACGGTGGATGTTACCAGGAGATTCAGGGAGGACACAGGGGCCCGCCATGGGACGTCCTGGCACTTCTCCAGCCACTTCGCGTGCTGATTGAACATGGAGTCTATCACGTGGATGAAGGCCTCATAGGAGGCGAAGAGGCCATGGCGTCCAGTCAGCAGGTATCCCTCCAGCCAGCCCTCCAGGGTGTGCTCGCTGAGCATCTCCATCACCCGGCCGTCAGGCGACAACTCGCTGCCATCCGCGTCCTCGGGTATGATCTCCGCCATCCAGGCCTTCTTGGTGGCGTCGTAGATGGCGGTGAGGCGATTGGAGGCGGTCTCGTCCGGGCCAAAGACCCGGAAGCTCGTCATGTTGTTCCGCATCACATCGCGCAGGAAGACGCTCAGCACCTGGGTGTTCTCGGCCATGGTGGCGCCCGGCACAGTCACCGCGGCGGCGTAGGCGCGGAAGTCGGGCAGGCGCAGCGGCTTGCGCACCGCACCGCCATTGGCAAGGGGGTTGGCGCTCATCCGACGGGGGCCGACGGGCGCCAACTCCTTCAGCTCGGGGACCAGCCGGCCGCTCTCATCGAACAGCTCCTCGGGCTTGTAGCTCCGCATCCACTCTTCGAGCAACTTCAGGTGCGCCGGGCTGTCCTGAACCTGGAGAGGTACCTGGTGGGAGCGCCAGAAGCCCTCCACTTTGTGGCCGTCCACTTCCTTGGGGCCCGTCCAACCCTTGGGGGTGCGGAGCACGATCATCGGCCACTGGGGACACGCAGCGACCCCCTTGGTTCGGGCGTCCTGCTGGACGTGCTTGATCTCGGCGCATACGGCCTCCAGTGTCTGCGCCATGAGCTGGTGCATGGTTCCGGGATCGGAGCCTTCGACCCAATGGGGCCGGTACCCGTAGCCCACGAGCAAGCTCTCCAGCTGCTCGTGGCTGATCCGTGCCAGTACCGTCGGATTGGCGATCTTATAGCCGTTCAGATGCAGGACAGGAAGCACAGCCCCATCCCGGATGGGGCTGAGGAACTTGTTGGAGTGCCACGCCGTTGCCAGGGGCCCAGTCTCGGCCTCACCGTCGCCTATCATGACGGCAGCGATCAGATCAGGGTTATCGAAGGCCGCGCCATAGGCATGCGAGAGGCTGTAGCCCAACTCTCCTCCCTCGTGAATGGAGCCCGGCGTCTCCGGAGTGCAATGGCTGCCGATGCCGCCTGGGAACGAGAATTGCTGGAAGAACCTCCGCATTCCCTCCGCGTCCTCGCTCTTGTCCGGGTAGACCTCCGAGTAGGTCCCCTCCAGATACGCGTTGGCGAGGACGGCGGGAGCGCCGTGGCCCGGGCCCGAGAGGTAGATCATGTTCAGGTCGTGCTTCCTGATCAGCCGGTTCAGGTGCACCCACGTCAGAGTCTGGCCGGGGTCCGTTCCCCAGTGACCCAGGAGGCGCTTCTTGATGTGCTCGATCCTCAGGGGCTCTCTCAGGAGCGGGTTCTCCTGGAGATAGATCATGCCGACGCACAGGTAGAGGCTCGCGCGCCAGTAGGCGTCGATCTTCCGTAGCTCCTCCGCGCTCAAGGGTCCCTTCGGGGCTCTGGCCCTGGCGGTTGGCGATCCGGCCATCACGGCCTCCTCAGCTCGCGGACTATCCGGTAGGTGTGCCGCGCGATCATCAGTTCCTCATCCGTCTTCATGACACGGGCGGAGACTGGGCTGTCATCGCGGGATATGACGGGCGCGCTCGCGTCGTTGCGGTCCGGGTCCAGACGGAGGCCCAGGAATCCCACCTTCTCACAGATACGCCGGCGAATCGCCGCCGCGTTCTCCCCGATGCCACCCGTGAAGACCAGCGTATCTATGCCGCCCAGCACCGCCGCCAGCGCCCCCAGGAACTTCGTCGCCTGGTAGCAGAAGAGCCCGACGGCCAGCGCCGCGCGGGCGTCGGTCGCCTCTCTCTCCAGGAGATCTCTCATGTCAGAGGTCCGGCCGGACAGGCCCAAGAGGCCGGAGCGGTGGTTGAGCAGGTCGCGCACCTCCGCGGGGCTGAGACCTTTCTCTTCGATCAAGTAGAGGACAACGGAGGGGTCGAGGTCGCCCGAGCGAGTGCTCATCACCAGCCCGCCGGTGGGAGTGAACCCCATGGTCGTGTCCACGCTCCGGCCCTCGCGCAGCGCGACCATACTGGCGCCGTTGCCCAGATGTGCGATGACGACGCGACCGTCCGCGACTGCGTTGCCGGCCCGGGCCCGCAGCTCGCCCAGGAGATACTCGCATGAGAGGCCGTGGAAACCATAGCGGATGATCCCCTCGGACTCCGGCCCCTGGGGCAGCGCGTACACCTGCGCGAGCTCCGGCATCTGTCGGTGGAAGGCGGTGTCGAAGCAGGCCACCTGCTGCGACGCGGGGTAGTGCCTCTCCACAGCCTCGATCGCCTTGATCTCATGCGGGAGGTGATCGGGCGCGAGCGGGATCAGCTCTCTCAGGGTGGCCACCAACTCCGGCGTGATTCGTTCCGGCTGGCTGTGCTTCGCCCCCCCATGCACCACTCGGTGGCCCACTGCGTCCACGCCGTGACCGCCCTCGTGGCTGCCCAGCCATCCGAGAAGCTCTTGCAGCGCGGCATCGTGACTCGGCAGCGGCAGCTGCTGCTCGGTCAGGATCTGGCCCGCGTCATCCCTGACGTGGAACAGGCCGTGGTCCACGCCGATCCGTTCCATCACCCCATGCAGCTGAAGCTGCTCTGACCCGGTCATGTGGTAGAGAGCGAACTTCACACTGGAGGAGCCGCTGTTGATGGTCAGTGTCCGCGATCCGGGTGCGCCGATGGTGATCCTCCCCGTCAGCCGAAAGGACGTGGCCCGGGCCAGTCGAGGCCGGACCGCATGCGTGCGCTCTGGCGCCCTACTCAGTTGCCCGGGTGCTGTGATAGCCCTGTCGCGCCCAGGGCCCAGACCTCGAGCGATACCTAACCGGCAGGCCGATCAGCCCAGGCCATGTCGGCGGTAGAACCAGGCCTTTACCCACTGCACCAAGACCAGGTAGGTGGTCGTCAGCACGATCAGGGCTGCCAGCAGAGGCCCCGGAAGCGGGCTGAACCCCAGCCACGGGCCCAGTGGCGTGTAGGGCCATATCACAGCGACCAGGACGATGGCCGTGACGCCCATGAGCATCGTTCTGCTCGGCCGGCTGCGGAACGGATTCCCCGCGGTGCGGATGACGAAGACCACCAGCGTCTGGGTAGCGAGCGATTCCACGAACCAGCCGGTGTGGAAGAGCCGCTCGTTCGCATGGAACCCCCAGAGCAGCACCCCAAAAGTGAGGAAGTCATAGATCGAGCTGATGGGGCCCATCACCACCATGAACTGGCGGATGAAGTCCACCCGCCAGCGGCGGGGGTGGCGCAGCAGCTCCGGGTCCACGTTGTCCGTGGGGATGCTGAGTTGCGAGGTGTCGTAGAGCAGGTTGTTGAGCAAGATCTGGGTCGGCAGCATCGGCAGGAACGGCAAGAAGAGCGAGGCGGCCGCCATGCTGAACATGTTGCCGAAGTTCGAGCTGGTGCCCATGATAATGTACTTGAGAATGTTGGCGAAGCTGCGGCGCCCCTCCACCACTCCGTCGTGAAGCACGCGGAGATCCTTCTCCAGGAGGATAATGTTGGCCGCGTCCTTCGCCACCTCTACGGCGTTCATCACCGAGATCCCGACATCGGCGGCGTGCAGTGACGGCGCGTCGTTGATTCCATCGCCGATGAACCCTACCACTCTCCCCTGCGCTCTGAGGGCGGTCATCACCCGGTTCTTCTGCTCCGGCGAGACCCGGGCGAAGATGGCCCCGTGCTCCGCCTGGAAGGCGAGGGCGGCATCGTCCAGACCGTCGACCTCAGGCCCGACCAGGACGCGCTCGGTCGGCAGGCCGACGTCGCGGGCGATCTTGCGCGTCACGTATTCGTTATCACCGGTCATCACGACAACCGCGATGCCGTCCTCATGGAGTGCCTGGAGGGTGGCCTGCACGTCCTCCTTGGGCGGGTCGAGGAAGGCGCCGAACCCGACCAGCACCATCTCCCGCTCTTCACCTCGGACGTAGGCCGGCTGCTTCGCCACCGACCTGATGGCGACTCCGAGCACGCGGTAGCCCTCGGCCCCCAGGACCTGGTAGACGGCCTCCGCCGTCTCCCGGCGCGCCGCGTCGAAGGGCTGCTCGGTGCCGTCGATGCTCACCGACGTGCAGACATCGAACACGTCTTCGGCGGCGCCTTTCGTGATCAGGAGGCACTCATCACGCCGCGCGACGACCACCGAAAGGCGCCGCCGGCCGAAGTCAAAGGGTATCTCGTCGAGCTTGCTATACTGGTCGATCGCGGGATGCGAATGCTTGAGAATCGCGTCGTCCAGGGGGCTCTTGATACCGGCCTCGAAGAAGCTGTTCAGGTACAGCAGCTGCATTACCCGGTCGTCGTCATACCCCTGGGCGTCCAGGTGCCGGTCGAGCACGATCTCGCCTTCGGTGAGGGTGCCGGTCTTGTCGCTGCAGAGGATCTCGATGCTCCCGAAATTCTCGATGGAGGCGAGCTGCTTGACGATCACCTTCTTGCGCGCCATGGTGCGCGCGCCCTGGGCCAGCGTCGCGGAGATGACTACCGGCAGCAGCTCAGGCGTTAGCCCCACCGCCAGGGCGATGGAGAAGAGCAGCGACTCCAGCAGCGGACGGTGGAACCAGACGTTCACCGCGAAGACGAAGACGACCAGGAAGATGATGACGCGCGTGACCATCAGGCCGAACCGATGGATGCCGCGGTCGAACTCGGTCTCGGGTGGCCGCTGCGAAAGCCTGGCCGCGATGGCCCCAAACGCGGTGGTTGCGCCCGTGTGGACCACCACGGCCGTCGCCAGGCCGGTCTGGACGGTGGTGCCCAGGAAGACGCTGTTGGTGGCCTGGGACATGCCCACGTGGTCGCCGGCGAGATCCGCCACCTCCTTTTCGACCGGCAGCGATTCCCCCGTGAGCGCGGACTCGCGCACCTGCAGGTCCTTCTCTTCGAGCAGGCGCGCATCCGCGGGCACCAGATCACCTGCATTGAGCCTAATGGTATCCCCGGGAACCAGATCGGCGATGGGAAGCTCCTGTTCCCGGCCCTCGCGAACCACACTCGCCTTAGAGGCCACCTGGCTCCGCAGCTCTGCCACCGCGCGCCGCGCCTGGAAGGATTGGTAGAAGTTCACAAGCACGCTGAGCAGGACAATCGCGATGATGATCCCGGCGCTGACGCGTTCACCGGTGACCGCGGAGACGATGGCGGCGCCCAAGAGGATCAGGACGAGGGGGTTCAGGAAGAGACGCAGGATCTCGGCAACCGGCGCGAACCGCGACTCCCGGGCGAGACTGTTGGGGCCGAACTGGCGCAGCCTGTTCTCGGCCTCAGCCGCTGCCAAGCCTTGCGGCGTGGCCCCAAGCTGCACCAGCAGTTGGTCCAGCGGGATCTCCCAGAACCCGCGCCCTTCTCCGACGGCCATCTCGTAGCTCCCTCGTGCGCCAGGTCGACTCTTGAGCGAGCAGCAGCTTCGGGCTTGGTTCGTCACGTCACCCCATCATCCTGTGCCGCCTGGCGCACTCGCTCCGGGGCGTGCTTTTCTTCACCAGGAACTGGTCGTATCATGAGTCATGCCAGACCGGGCTGCTGTGTGCGTGTTAAGTCGGCTTGGGACACCGGTCGGGCGACGCTGATGGTGTCCTGCGCCTGACGGGTGATGGCAAGACGGTAGGCGTGGCCGCGGCGATGGGACTGAAGTGGGCGGTTCGGGCTTGCCCGCGGGACGGGAGACGGCTCAATTCCCACACGGACTAGGCAGTGGGAATCGAAACCCCCAACCTCGTCCGATGGCGGAGAGTGTTCGATGGTGAGTGTAGTTTCCTCCACCTCCTGTAAACCAGAAGCCAAGTCTCGTCTACAGCTGCAGAGAGTGTCTGATCCCAGGTCAGTCTCCCCCCGCCATGGTCCCGTTCCGGCAGGACCGCCGCCCACCCCGCCGAAGCATCCCGTGTGGTCGCCCCAGGCACCCCCGACTCCGGCTACCTGTGCGGACCGGTTACATGGGTAACGGATGTGCCGAGTACATAGGTAACACTTCTACTCCGCCTTCGGGCACTCCCCTAGTGTCAGGCGTTTGATCACCTGATGGCAGAAGAGCACCTCCACCAGGCCGTCGATATCAGTGGCGCGCACGGCCACCGGCTGACCGCGGAAGGCCTTGGAAACGGGCAGCAGACGCCCCCCGAAGTGCACCTCGCCCCCACGCTGCACCTTGCGCACCGGCAGCCCCGGCGGGTACTGGATCGGCTCCAGCTGCGCGGGGTAGGCGCGCAGGCTGGGCTGGTAGCGACTTGCCGGCACCTCCAGCGCGAGCGCCTCGTGAGGGCGCAGGAAGTTATATTGCTCCCGCCACGGATCCAGGTGCGCCTGCAGGTGCTCCCCGTCTCGCCACTGGTGCCGCGCCAGCAGCTCTCGCTGCAAGCTGCCATGGAAGCGTTCATCCTTGCCCACGGTCTGGGGATGGTAGGGCCGAGAGTGAGTCACGTATATCCCCAGCCGCATCAGCCACACCGCCAGCGCCCCATATGCGTCCGCGGCCAGATCTCCCCAGGGACCTCCATTGTCCGACAGCATCGCCTCCGGCACCCCATAGTGCCGGAAAGCGGCCACTAGCGCCGCCTGCACGGAGCACCCGTCCTGCTTGGGCAGCGCCTGCAGAGAGAGGGCAAAGCGAGAATGATCGTCCAGCACGCTCAGCACGTGCTGGGGACCCGTCTGCGTCGCTACCGGCGCCTTGAAGTCCATCTGCCAGAGGTCGTTGGGCAGTGGGCGCTCGAAACGCACCCAGGGGCGCTGACCCGCAGGCGAGTCCGCACCGATGAGCGCGTGCCGATGCAGGGTCGCGGTAATGGAGCTGGTGGCTGGCACGGGGTGGAGGCCCTGGTTGCGGAGCAGCCGGCGAAGCTTGCGGGCTCCCCAGCACGGGTGCGCCTGGCGGAGCGCCACGATTGCCTGCTGGGTGGCTGCCGGCAGTTGCGGGCGCCTCCGGTGGGGCCGGCGGGAGTGATCCCGCAAGCCCACTTCCCCGGCCTCAGCAAAGCGATAACACCATTTGTAGCCGATCCTGGGGCTGATGCCGAAGCGGCGGCACAGATCCCGAAACGGCACCCTCCCCTGCTGGGCGAACATCACAAACTCCCGTCGCTGCTGCTCCACGGTAACTGGCTCCCAGGGCATGGCCCCTCTCCTCTAGGAAGAGATGCATGCCTCTATAGTAACCGCTTGCCCGTTACCTATGTATCCGGTACGAGTGTTACCTATCTATCCAGTCTGTACACTACCCCCTCGGCTGGGAGTCACTACCCGGGGCTCCGTCGCGGACAGGGACATCAGCCGCGCCACGGGGCGATCTCGGAGAGACCCGCCCAGTCGGATCCTCTGTCGCTGCTCTTCTGCATCCTCTATGCCTCCCAGTACAGGGGTATGCACGAAGGGAGAGAAGAGCACGAGACGGGCAGTAGCGGCGGCCTGGGCGCCAGATGAGTTTCTGGACAGCAGGGGCCCACGTGTCGGCCCAGGGGAATACCATGGACGCTATCAGTAAGGACAACCGGGAGCGCTGGAACGCTTTGGCGAATGCCAACGTGATGTACTCGGTGCCCTACCTAGACTTCACCCGTGAGAACGCCGCTGACTACGCGTATGGCTATGGCATTCTCAAGGACGTCTCCGGGAAGAGGGTCCTCTGTCTGGCCAACGGCGGCGGGCAAGCGTCGGTCGCCTTTGGGTTGCTGGGCGCTGACGTTACCGTGCTCGATCTCTCGGACGTGCAGCTCGCACGCGACCGGGAGGCGGCGCGCCATCATGGGCTGACGGTGGAGACTGTCCAGGGAGACATGCGCGACCTGTCTACGTTCGGCACGAGCCACTTCGACGTCGTCTGGCAGCCCTACTCGCTGAACTACAGCCCCACCGTGGAACCCGTCTTCCGGGAAGTGGCCCGTGTTCTCAAGCCCGAGGGCATCTACCACGTGACCTTCGCGAATCCGTTCACACAGGCCGTGGATGATGATAGTTGGGATGGCGAAGGATACCGCCTGCGCGGTCTCTATAGTGATGGCGAGGACATGAGCCGCTACTTCCCGACCTGGGACGTGGAGCAGTCGGACGGCTCGATCATCACGGTGGATCGCCCTCACGAGTTCCGTCACAACCTGAGCACCGTGCTGAATGCACTCGTGCAGAACGGGTTCGTCCTGCTGCACCTGAAGGAATGGATGCGCCACGCCGAGCCCCTTGAGCCTGGTTCCTGGCCCCACTTCACCCAGGCTGCCCCGCCCTGGTTCGACTCGTTCTGGCAGCTCAGCAAGGCGCGATAGGGAAGCCCGGGCGAACTGCAACTGGCGCGCGTGGACGAACGGATGACGGCGGCGGAGACAGATCAAGAGCGAATACAGAGATGGCTGCGCTGGTGCCCAGGGCAGGAGCAGCTTCAGCTATGAAGCTGCCGAGAACTGCACGGGTACTTGGACTGTGAGCTCGTAGCCTGTGAGACCGACTGCCCCTGTCAGCCGCCCGTAAGGCCGCCCCCGGGCGCCCCCGACTCCGGCTACCCCCTCGGCTCGGGGTCACTGCCTGGGGTTTCGTCGCGCGTGAGACGTGACCAGCTGAGGCACGACAGCGGCCGAAGTGCTGGAGGCCCTACCCAGTCCAGTCCCGGATCGACATCCTCGCCTATCCTCGGTGCCTCCCGGAACAGGGGTATGCACGAAGGGAGAGAATAGCACGTGGGCGAGGAGGCCGGCAGTCTTCATGCATGTGATGGCGCTGGTTCTCCACTGGGTGGGGTGCACTACCGCGGTGGTCGTCCGTGAGTCCCGGGTGGCGCGTCTCATCCCATTCCCAGCGGGCCTCCACAACAAGTATGCCCTGGGGGAGGTGTTCATGGTGACCAGGTACAATGTGGGAGCTGCGATACTGATGCACCTCTGTGCAGTCCTGCTGTTGACCGGATCCGCGCCAGCCGCAGCGGTGTCTGCCATATCGGTGCGTGCTATACACGACGCGGCAGAGGCGGGCAGGACCGACGCTGTCCGCCAGCTTCTGGAAGCAGACCCCAGTCTCGTCAACTGCAAGGATGTGTTCGGGGTGAGTCCTCTCCGCCGGGCGGCGGAGCATGGTCACACGGGAGTGGTCGAGCTGCTGATTGCCAAGGGCGCGGACGTCAACGCGAACGATGGGCCAAGGTCCAAGTGGACTCCCCTCCATTATGCGGCGAAGGGGGGCCACGAGAGAGTAGTGGAGCTGCTCATCGCCAATGGCGCGGATGTCCGGGCAAGGAACTGGCTCGGCGAGACCCCACTCTACTTGGCCGCAGAGGGCGGGCGTGAAACCATTGCCCGGTTACTTATCGCGAAGGGCGCGGACGTCCGAGCAAGGGACAGCCGGGGCACGGCGCCACTCCACTGGGCGGCAAGGCACGGTTGGCGGGGGGTGGCAGAGCTGCTGCTCGCGAACGGGGCCGATGTCAACCCAAAGAGTGGCTCCCGCCCGTTCGAGCGACGCAGCTGGGAGGACGCGACCCCGCTGCACTTGGCTTTGGCGTACCAGCACCCCGACGTGGGCGAGCTGCTGATCGCCAAGGGTGCCGACGTTCGGGCCAAGGATGGGTACGCCAAGACCCCGCTCCACTTGGCCGCAGAGGGCGGCTATGAGAGTATCGTGGGGTTGCTTCTCGCTAGCGGCGCCGACGTCAAGGCCAAGGACGATGAGGGCATGACCCCGTTGCATTGGGCTCTGGAGAAGGGCCACCGCACCGTGGCCGACCTGCTGATAGCCAAGGGCGCCGACATCCGCGCAAGAGACCGCCGCGGGAGGACCCCATTGCAGTGTGCGGCAGCAGGCCGATCGGCGGAACTGGTTCAGTCGCTCATCGCCAAGGGTGCCGACGTCGGGGCCAAGGATCGCGACGGCACGACCGCGCTCCACGTGGCAGCGCAATATGGCGACAAGGAGGCGGTGGAAATGCTCCTCGCGAACGGAGCTGATGTCAACAGAAAGTGTAGCTCGCCCCCGTGGGAACGCATCGGGAGCGACGTAACCCCGCTACACTTGGCTTTGGCCTACCAGCACCCCGACGTGGGCGAGCTGCTGATCGCCTCCGGTGCAGACGTTCAGGCCAGGGACGGCGACGGCAAGACCCCACTCCACTGGGCTGCAGAGCGGGGCTACAAGGACATCGCGCAGTTGCTTATCGCAAAGGGAGCACTCGTCAACACAGAGTGGTTCCGCCACGAATCCGACCGGGGATTCACCCTGACCTTCCGAGAGACCCCCCTGCTCCTGGCTCTCAAGAACGGCCGCCGGGACGTAGCCGAGTTACTCGTCGCCAGCGGGGCAGATGTCCGCGCAAAGGACCCCTACACCGGCGCAGCGCCGTTGCAC
This sequence comes from uncultured Armatimonadota bacterium, assembly GCA_963716175.1. Taxonomy (GTDB): domain Bacteria; phylum Armatimonadota; class Hebobacteria; order Hebobacterales; family Hebobacteraceae; genus MFD04408-11. The sequence goes on from OY970296.1 coordinate 1,908,879, forward strand.
TGGGCGGCGCTGAACGGGTGGCAGAAACTGGCCTCCCTCCTCATCGCCAAGGGCGCCGATGTCAATGCAAGGGAGAGGGACCGAGACAACCGGACACCCCTACATGTGGCCTTGGCGCGGGGCGACGCAGAGACCGCGAAGTTGCTGGTAGGCAACGGCGCTGACGTTAACGCCAGGCAAGGCGACGGCACCACCCCGCTGCACCTAGCGGCAGGAAAGGGCTCAAGGGAAGTGGCGGAGATACTGGTCGCCAAAGGTGCCGATCTGAACGCAAAGGATAGCAGCGGCCGGAGCGCCCTACACTTGGCCCTATCTGCTGCCCACGTGGAGGTGGCGAAACTGCTCGTCACCAGTGGCGCTGAAGTCAGTGCCAGGGCCAAGGATGGCACCACCCCGCTGCACCTGGCAGCAGGAAAGGGCTCAAGGGAAGTGGCAGAGATGCTGCTCGCCAGGGGCGCGCCGGTCAGCAGCCGGGGCCCCCACAGGACTACCCCACTCCACTGCGCGTCATGGGCCGGGCAGAAGGAGATCGTGGAGTTGCTTCTCGCTAGCGGCGCCGACGTGAATGCCAAGGACGATTGCGATATGACGCCGCTGCATGAGGCGGCCAAGCGCGGCCAGGTGGAGGCAGGCGAGTTGCTCATTGCCAAAGGCGCCGACGTCCACGCACAGGCCACCAGCGTTGTCTTCGTGGAGGAGAAGACACACAGAAACGCGATCCAGGACTTCCTCGCAGGGCTTCTACATGACTGGACTGTTGGGGAAATACTGGGGCCCGTTACCAGCGCGCCACCAGCAGAGGTGTCCGCCTCACCCAGAGATCGCAGTGTTGCCAGCCTCCCGATTGTCGCTGCCCCGTACATGCAGCCGCCTCCTCCTGATGAACCGGAGACCGAGACCCACTGGGAGGAACGCACCGTCCATGGGATCACGCCGCTTCACCTTGCGGCCGAGGCCGGGCAGCGAGAGATGGTGGGGTTGCTGATCGCTCATGGTGCCGACCCAGATGCAACAGACAGTGAGGGGCGACCTCCGCTGGCGCTAGCGGTATCCCGCGGCCACGCTGGGGTAGTCGAGCTGCTGAGTGGGCATTTGTTCCTGCTCCAGGCCAACCAGACAACTGTTGTCCGCCTAAGCTACAACGCGAGTCGCCCACTCATCGACGGGCTACTCGACGAACCGTTCTGGAAGCAAGGCCCGCCTCTTGTCTCTGCGCTTGACGTCTTGTCGACGGGTCAGTCAGAGCGTGGAGGGCTTCGCTCAGAAGCGTGGCTGGGTGCTGACCGCCAGTGGCTCTACATCGGCGCGCGCTGCGGCATCGCGGAAGGCGCTGCGCTCCGCAGGCCGAAGGGCGACTTCGATGCGCCAGGACTGGGTGACGACTCGCTTGAGGTGTTTCTCGTGTCGCCAGCGGGTGGCAGCACTGACTTCCAGCTCCTCGTTGGTGCCAATGGCGCTCCATTCAGTATGACCGCGTCTGCGGCGGTCGCGCTGAACCCGCGCATCGCGACGGCGGTCTCGCGGGGAAAGGCGTCGTTCGACATCGAGATCAGGATTCCGTGGTCGGAGATCGGTGAGCCGGACAGTGCCGAGTCGAGTCTTGGTGTTGCAGTTCTGCGCCGGTGAGAGCAGTGGCACCATGGACTCAGCCCGTGCCATCCGGAAGGTCATCCGTGAGGCTGTGTCAGCAGGCGGCAACGTTCAGAGGGTGCAGGTCGCACTAGCCACGGCCTGGCGCCAGAGACGTCGGTGCGCCACGCTCTCACGGCAAGACAGGCGCTCTAGATCACTGCGCTCCAGATTCAGCCGTTCGAGCCAGGACCCCCTGTGCGTGTTAAGCAGACTTGGGACATCGGTTGGGCGACGCAACTGGTGCCCTCACCCGACGGATGATGGCAAGACCGTTGGTACATGCGCGGGGATCGCTTGCACAACGACCAATCTCAGATCCCTTGTTGACGAGCGCCGTGGTGGAGCCTAACATGCGCACCGAGAGTCCGCCCAACCTTACACTACGGTTGGGACATGGTCTCACACTGAATCCGGGCCATAATGCATGAAGTAGTCTCAAGGCCACACCGGGCAGCAGTAGTCGCTGCTGGATGACGTGTGGGACGTGATCTTCACGGGCCCTGCACTGTGCTGTTGAGGGAGGCAGAGGGCATGCGGAGGACAATGCTGTGTGCTATGCTGGTAGTTGTCGCGGCCGTCGGGATTGCCGCAGGTGGCGCGCCCGGCGTCCGATTGGGTGCCGCCGTGAAGAGGAGGAATGGCGCTCTGGTGTTGCCCTTGGAGCGGCTCGCGCCCGGCCTTGGGCTGAAGGTCTCCTACGACTCGAAGAGCCAGACGATCAGTGTCAGCAAGGGCGCTTGGAGCGCCATCGCCAGAGCGAACACTAAGAAGGCCCAAGCAGCGGGGAAGGCAGTCGAACTGCCTACGGCTCCGTGGGTCGAATTCCGGAGGAGGTCGCGGGTTACCATGGTTCCCGTGGCCCTGATAGCAACGGAGATGCTCTGGCAGGGCGGAGTTCTGCCGGACAGTATCTCCGTGAAGTCGGGACGACCCTCAGCGCCTTTTGCCGCATTTGTGCCGTTGTTCGATGAGGGGCGGGAAGCTACGATCGTGTTCTACTCCTTGGCAAGCGGCAAGCCCGTTCTCTCAGCACGTTACATCGTTCCCGGCCCGGAATCCGCGACGGAGCAACAGCCAATGGGCAAGCTCGCCATCAATACGTCGGGCCTCAGTGAGAGGGAGGAGAAGTACAGGAGCATACGTGGCGGCTTCGGTGGCAACACTGGTGTCACCGCCCTCGGTGAGTATCTGCGCAGGGAAGGGTCAGGGGCAGTCGACCTGGGAACGGACCTTGTTTCCAGCTACAGCCAGTGGGAATCCGGGATGAAGCTGGTGAAACGAGGAAAGGATCAGGTCCTGGCCATCCAACTGTCAGTGCTGGTCGGGATCGCAGAGAGACGGGGGCAGAAGCTGAGTGTATCGGGCCTTGCTGGCGACGTGGGCAAGCGCCCCGATGCTATGTACACGGCGCGATTCGAGGGCAATACCATAAAGGTGTCGAGCGCTACAGCGGGTGTTACGTTCAGGTTGGGCAAAGAGGGCGGAGAGCTCAGCCCCAAGATTCTCTCGGTCTGGGTACTGTAGCCCGTGTGAGGAACCGCCTCTGGCACTCTCCCATTCATGGTTGAACACCAGCAAGGGGCGGCTCTCCCCAGCTGGGTTCGCGGTGGCCTCGGGCGGTTTGGTGGAACCTGGCACCGCAATCCTGGACGATAGCAGAGAACTGCCGTAAGCGAAGATCACCACATTGCGGGCCGATAGGATACCCGTGCTATCCAGAAACTCATCGGCGCGGTCCAGATCAGATGGAGGCACCCATTCGGTCGTGGGATAACGGATGATGAGGGGAGACCATCTCGCCTCGGAATGGATGACACAGTCGCGACCTGGCACCTCTGACAGCGCGACCGGCCCGCAGACCCGCGAATGCGCCCCGCGCACATCCGCTCTCCAGGCGCAAGTACTCGTTCTGAAACGTTAGTTCCCGGCACAACAGCCGCGCCACGGTCGCGATCACAGGCATCCCCGCCCATCCTCAGCGCCTCCCAGCACAGGGGTGTCAACGAGCGCAGAGAATACCACCCATGGGCTCTGCAGGGGCTCTGAGAGCCAGATAGGTTTTCGGATGGCGCGGGTACACGCGGCGCCACGAGACGAGAGAGTCGAAGAATGAGAGCGGTTATCTTCCTGAGCTGTGTGGCGGGCCTGGTGGCAATGCCCGCGGGCTGTCCGGCCGCAACGGATGCGGTCAAGTCAGAGAAGCTGGTGCTGGAGGCGCCGACAGTTCATTGCTTGGGGGTGAGATGGTATGTGGCCGGGGATGAGAACGGGAACGCCTCGGTGCAGGTGAGCTATCGAGGGAAGGGCGAGAGCAATTGGCATCAGGCGATGGACTTGTTCCGTGTGGGCACCGGGCCGGATTCGCAGGAAGGCGAGAAGCGACTGGAAAGTGGCGGGCGAGACGAGTGGCCGTTCCCGCTGGGCAACTTCTTCGCCGGAAGCGTGTTCGATCTGAAGCCGGACACGGTGTATGAACTGAGGCTTGCGCTCTCTGATCCTGACGGCGGGAGGTTCATGGAGGAGGTGCAGGCCCACACGCGCATGATCCCCGTGCCGCCGAAGCCGGAACGCACGCTCCATGTGGTACCCGGTGCCGGGGGCGGAAGCGGGACACAGGAGGACCCGCTGCGCGGTCTGGAGGCGGCGGATGCGGTGGCCAGGCCGGGCGATCTGTTCCTGGTGCACAAGGGCGTGTACCAGGGGCCGTGGGAGACCGACAAGAGCGGGAAACCGGGCGCGCCCATCGTATGGCGAGCGGCGGGAGACGGGGAGGCGGTGGTGGACGGCGGCGGGGCGCACCGGGCGGTGGGGGCAAACCAGACCCATGATCTGTTCTTCGAGGGGCTGGCTTTCCGCAACGCAGACTTCGTCTTCGTCGCGCACGGAGCTTCCGATCTCTCCGTACAGCGGTGTCACTTCTACCAGTGTGACTACGGCTTCACCGCCCACAACAATGAGCCGCCCATGGGCGGCTTCTACATCGCCGACAACCTGTTCGAGGGGCCCTCCACCTGGCCGCGCACGAAGGGGATCGAGGATGCGCGGGCGATTCAGGTGTCCGGTGAGGGGCACGACATCTGCTACAACCGCATCCGCGGCTTTGGCGACGGCATTGACATCATGGGCTCCCCTCCCGGCCGCGCCATTGACTTCTACAACAACGAGATCTCCGAATGCACCAATGACGCCATCGAGCTGGACTACGGCCAGACCAATGTGCGCGCATTCAGGAACCACATCACCAACTGCTTTGAGGGCATCAGCACCCAGCCGCTCTATGGTGGGCCCGCCTATATCTTCCGGAACGCTATGTACAACCTGGAGTACACTCCCTTCAAGATGCACAACCGTCCCTCTGGGGTATTGCTCTTCCACAACACGATAGTGAAGAGCGGCATCCCGTGGCCCCTCTACTCGGGCGCGCCAGTCGGGAAGGCGATGTCCTGCAACAACCTCTTTGTGGGCGGGCCGGCGGACTATGCGATGGAGTTCAGCCCATTGGTTGAACAGGCTCACTTCGACCACGATGGATTCGCGGGCGGACCTTTCGCCATGTTCGCCAAGTGGCGTGGCGAGCGATATGTCACATTTGGTCACTTCCGGAGCCAGAGCGGCATCGAACGCCACTCGGTCTGGCTGGGGAACGGATCCCCCTTCGCCTCCGGGGTGAAGGTGCCGGCCGATCTCAGCGAGCAGTTCCCGATCACCGCCAACGACCTCCGGCTGAAGCCGCAGTCACGGGCTGTTGACGCAGGTCTGGTCCTCCCGAACCTGAATGACGGCTACTCGGGCAAGGGACCGGACCTGGGGGCGTACGAGCTAGGGCAGGCGCTGCCACACTATGGGCCCCGGTAGCCGCCGCCGGGCGCGCCGCCAGCGGGGGCGGAGGGTGGAGCGTTCATGCCCAAGGGGCAGTCGGCGAGAGTGATCGTAGAGGGAGTCGGCCTGGTCCACCAGGACCGCGGACAGGACCGGCCCCTCGTTCTTATTCACGGCTCTGGATGTCCACCGCTCGTGAAGCCGGCCTCAGGGCACCTCTCGACTCCGGCTGCCCCCTCGGCTGGGAGTCAGGTCTGGGGTTCCGTTGCGTATGCGGCTGATCCGAGCCCGCACGCAGGCTGATGAGCTGTCGGAGATCCGCGGTCCCATGAGCCTATGACAAGGGGCGCATACTCTACAGGGGTGGCCGCGCAGGATCATTGCGCCCCCGTTCCCGGGAGCGACTGGAAGCCGGGGAGCGAGAAGTAGCCCTGGGATTCGGCGCAGACGCCCATCCGGTAGATCGGGTCGCACATCAGGCAGACACGGCGGTCGGCGGCGCGGATGGTGGTGGCGTAGATGCGCACCTCGCCATCGAGGGCAGTGATGATCTCCTCCCGCCAGTCGCCGAAGACGTCAGCTATCGCGATCAGTCTTCCTTCGATCGCGGGCGGGCGATCCTGCTGCGCGCAGAGGTTGTGGAGCCGACCGTCGAGCCAGAGTTCCCGGAGCAGGTCTTCGTCCCAATAGGCGGCGTAGCGCCACTGCTCTTCGGAAGGGCCGCTTGAGATCAGGTCGCCCTGTGCGCTGTAGAACCACTGATTGCGCAGTTGTATGCTCCAGCCGCGGGTCTGCACCCCGGGGTACTCGGCAAGCAGCTTCGCGGTGATCCCAGCACGGATCTCAAAGGTCTGCTTGTCGATGCCCCACAGGATCTCGCCTGTTCTCGCGTCGACCTGGCAGATGCCGTTCTTCTCAATGCCCCATTCGTGACCGTACTGGATCTCCAGCCCGGGGTGGGTGGGATCGAGGTCGCCAACGGCGCAGTGGTTGGAGTGATGGAGGCCGGTGGACCAGAGGCCGACCCCATTGTCATCGATCACCGCGTCCCCGATGACCACTTCGTCTCGACCGTCCGCGTCGACATCGGCCGATAGGAGCGTGTGCGAGCCCTGGCCGCTGAAACGCGGGCCGTCCTCGCGGTCGATCCAGCGCCACAGCTCGCGGAGCCGCCTGCCGTCGAACTCCATCGCCACGATCTCGATGGTGTAGTAGGTGCCGCGCTGGACGATGATGCATGGGGTCTTGCCATCGAGATAGGCGACGTTGAGGAGGTTTCGGTTGAGGGAGTCGTTCTCGGCGTAGCCTTCCCGCGCAGGCCATGGTGCGCGGGCGCGCTCGCGACCGGTCTTGCCGTCCAGTATAAGCAACCACTCCGGGCCCGAGGTGACGTGTCCGTCGGGGTCGCGCGGATCGCCCTCCCCTGCTTTCACCGCGACCTCGGCGCAGCCGTCGCCGTCGAAGTCGTAGACGATGTAGGGGGAGAACCAGACGCCCGTCTCGATGGACCAGCCCATATCGTGCCGCCACATGAGCTTGCCATCCAAGGTGTAGGCCTCGAGCTTGTAGGTATCCTGGCTTGGTTTCCAGTATTTCGGGCCGCCAGGCGGGCCGATCCACGGGTCATAGCTGTTGTTGGGCTGCTTGATCACGTACTCGTAGCGACCATCGCCATCCAGATCGCCGATCGCCACCTTGTTCGCCGAGTAGTCGCCCGCGAGCTTGATGGAGACGTAGGGTTGGCCGCTGGGCGACGCGCTGGCGCGGACTCTCTCACTCTCGGCGCCTTCCGTCAGATCCACCACCGGCCGCAGGTAGTACTGCGATTCGCCAGATGGGGCGTGCTCGTCAAGGAAGTCGGTAGTGCGGCGGATGGGCTCGGCGTTGAGGCGAACCGTGGGGCCGTGTGGCGAAGTCCGGTAGAGGTTGAAAGCGAGATGCTTCGGATCAGAGTCGAGGAGACGCCAGCCCAGGTAGACGCGGCCGCCCTCGGCCGGCACGGCGACCAGCCCACGGCCGAGCCGCTCCTGGATACGCTCGCGAGCGAAGCCGTCCACGAGAGGCTTGGCTGTTCTGGCGCGCTCGCGACATCCCGCGGCGATCTCCAGGTCATCGAGGAACAGGTCGGTGCTGTGTCCGCCGCGGATGCGGGCCTGGATCTCCCGGCAGTCGTCGGGGATAGTGACGACGACCTCGAATTGCTGCCAGTAGCTCTTCGCGACGAGCATGTCGCTGGCAAGCTGTTGAGGCTGCCGTCCTTCGGCTAGACCCGACACCTCCAGGAATGCTTGCCCGCACATGAAGCCGCTCCGGCCTTTCATCCAGGCGGTGATCGTGAACAGCTGGCCCGGCCTAACCGGGAGGCGGGCCGAGTTGGTGAGCGTCCATTGGCTGTAGCCCCAGTCGCCCTCTTGCATGGGCCACAGGATGTGGGCCGCGCGGGTGCCGGAATGGGCCTGGTCCGAGATGCCTGCGGTGGGTTCGCCGGAGGCGACGCGCTCCGGCGGCATCCGTTCGCCGATCTCCGGGTGTTTGGAGGTGAGAGTCCAGCCGATGAGGTCCGAAGCGCTCGCTTCGAAGCCCGGGTTGGCGAAGACCGCGCCGTCGCCGCCGGCTCTCATACCGGCGGCAAGGAGAGCGATCACCGTCAGCGAGATAACGAGAACGGCGGGACAATCCACCGCGCCTAACATGTAGACCTCCAATCGCTCACGAACGATCACGCGTGGGCGCCGATCCGACGTGGGGCTTCCGCAGGTGATCGCGGCAGACGTTCCCAGCATCGAACTCCCAGACCTCGCCCGTTGGTGGAGAGTTTCTGTGTCTAGGCCTGTTTCCCCCACCATTCGCGAGTAGAACCCTCGTCTGAAGGCGGGGAATGCTCCGATCACCTTGGGACTACAGCGCGGTTTCAATTCTCACTGCCTCACCCAAACGCGCCCCTCATTGAAACGGGGAATCCGTCCACAGCCGGAGAGAGTTTCGTTCTCAGGAACGTTTCCTCCACCTCCTGTAAACCAGAAGCCAAGTCTCGTCTACAGCTGCAGAGAGTGTCTGATCCCAGGTCAGTCTCCCCCCGCCATGGTCCCGTTCCGGCAGGACCGCCGCCCACCCCGCCGAAGCATCCCGTGTGGTCGCCCCAGGCACCCCCGACTCCGGCTACCCCCTCGGCTGGGAGTCATTGCCCGGGGTCTCGTCGCGTGTGGCGGACGCGGTTGGCAGGATGCTCGTACCCTCGACCATCACTCCATGTGCCGCGACGATCCCCCATGGCTGCCAGCGTGTGCTCGCCACCTCGGACAAGGCTGTGCGGGCCAGTGCTCTCGATGTGGTATGCCTGCTACGAGCAGAGTGCCACGCCACACTCGAAGGCACAGCAAGGAGGCCGTGGGATGGCAGGCTGCAAGACCAAGAAGACCTGCGGGACGAAGAAGAAGGCTGCGAAGAAGTAGCAGCCGCACACTGAGCTTCAACTCAGTTGGGGAAAGGCCCGGGTCAGATTCGTGGCCCGGGCTTGGCCATTGTGTGCCCGCGCTGTCACCTTCTCCGCCGAAGCATCCCGTGTGGTCGCCCCGGCCACCCCCTCGACTTGGAGTCAGCGGCCGGAGCTCCGTCGCATATGCGCTAAGCGTACTTCCCAGGAGAGAACGGCTTCCGCAGGCGCCGCCCAGGTTCTCATATGGTAGAGTGTCTGGGAGTCACCGGCAGGCCAGCAGGGCTGTCACCGATGTGCCATCGCCACTGAACATGAACACTCTAACCGCCTCGCTTCCGCTCCAGACGCGCGAGTGCGCTGACGTGTGAGCGGGGTATAGCGCGGATGCGGCGCGCTACGGCAATCCTCCGACGAATGTTTCCACCCGCACCATAGTCTTCCCCTGCTCGCGAGGAACGCCCGGACAGAGCTTCTCGGGAGCACACCGACAGGCTTCCGAACCCAATAGCAGAACTCATCTGTGTGATCTCCCGGAAAGGTATCTCTATGAAGCATCTGGCCTGGGTTATCTGCGCTCTGACATGCCTCTGTGCGCTGACCGCTCCTGGCGCCCACGCCGCGACGTCCGCCGCCCCCCTGCGAGCGAAGGCCAGCAGGAGCTTCTACATGGGCGAGGCGCAGGCCGAGTTGATCCTGCTTGGCGACGAGAGCCTGACCGCCAAGCGCGAGCTGCGGGCCGACGTCTTCGCCGGTGAGAGGCAGCTGGCGCAGGGCGTCCGGCCAGTCGTGGGCCGGCGCGTCATCGTACCTTTCGATCTGACCGCGCTGCCCATGGGCGAGACCGAGGTGACGTGTGTGCTGAAGGGGACCGGGGAGGAGCGGCGCGTCAGCGCGCTTGTCACCAAGCTCGAGCCCAAAGCCGGTGCGGTGCAGATCGACTACGTGGGCGGGGGACTGATCGTAGATGGGCTCCCCTTCTTCCCGTTCGGGTTCTACTGCGAGCCGCCGGCCCAACTGAATCAGCTGGAGGAGGAGGTGGTGAGGGGATTCAACGCGGTGTCGCCGCCCCTGCCCAACGGTCCTGCCGGCGTGGCGGAGCGCCTCAGGTACCTCAATCGCGCCGCTCAGCTGGGGATGAGGGTCAACTACCCGCTGGGCAGCATCTCCGTTCTGGGCTCTGGGCCCGATGCCGTTGCGCGGGAGCAGGCCCTGCGCCAAGAGGTGGAGGGAGTTCGCGACCACCCCGGCCTGCTCGGGTGGTACCTGTGCGACGAACCGGATGGGAACAAGATAGCGCCGGAGGAGTTGGCGCGCAGCTACCGCATCGTGCGCGAACTCGACCCCTATCACCCCATCACCATGGTCTTCATGGCCCCGGAGCCCGCGAAGCAGTTCGCCGCGGCCACCGATGTCGTGATGACCGATCCTTATCCTATCCCCGATGACCCGGTTACCGACGTACACAGGGCCATTGCCCTACTCGTGTCAGAGTTCGGCGGAGAGAAGCCCGTCTGGCTGGTTCCGCAGGCCTTCGGTGGCAATGAGTGGTGGGAGCGAGAGCCCACCGCGGCCGAGGAGCGGGTGATGACCTACCTGGGTCTGATCGACGGGGCCACGGGAGTGGTGTACTACGTGCGTCATGGGCTCAACGGGTTCCCGAAGTCAACCATCACCTGGGGCGAGTGTAGCCGGCTCGCGCTGGAGGGGGCCGAGCTGTCCCCGGCGCTGCTCTCTCATGAAGCACGACCGCGGGCGAAGAGTTCAGCCGACTCCATTCACGTCGGCGCCTGGCGGGACCGCGGCATGATCTACGTGCTCGCGGCCAACACCGAGAACCGTCCACAGATGATGCGCCTGGAGGTGGAGGGGGTCACGGGGAGGGGCGAGGCGAAGGTGATCTTCGAGAATCGCACCGTGTCTTTCGCCCGGGGCGTGGTCAGGGACATGATCGACGCCTACGGGACGCGGGCCTACCGGATCCCGATTGGCCCCATGCCCGCGGAGGATCTCACCGTCGATCCGCGGAACCTGATCGTGAACCCCAGCTTCGAGGAAAACCCGAACACAGGTGCGCCGGAGGGATGCTACGCGAACATAGGCGCCGCGCGGGGAGTCACCTACTTCACCGACTCTCGCGTCGCGCGCCACGGCGGGCACTCCGTCCGGCTGGCGGTGCCCGAGGAAGGACAGCGCGTCTGCCTCGACCTCTACCCGGCCCCGGTCACCCAGGGGAAGACCTATCGGTTCTCCGTGTGGGCGAAGGCCGCGGCGCCGCGCACCGCGGGCGGGCCGTGGCCACAGCTGCTCCTGGAGCTTCAGGGCGTGACGGGAAAGCAATTCACCCTCACCGAGGAGTGGCAGCCGTACGCGATCGAAGGCCCCGTGAACAGCAAGCGGCGGCGCCTGGAGGCCAGCGTAGGCCTCGTGAGTCCCGGCACCGCGTGGATCGATCTGGTGGAACTGGTCGAGCAGCAAGCAGCTCAGTAGCCTGAGCCTCACCAGGGGTGATGAGCTGGCCCCCACGGGCGGGCGCCAAGGTGCTCGCCGCAGGGGCTATCTTACTCGGTGGCGGCTCGGGCACGCGCGGGCGCGGCCGTCTGGGCGCGCACCGTAGGACCGATGCGTCTACGCAGCGCACGTGGCGTCCGGGCGGGCGCAGACGCAGGAAGCAGGGCGTAGGTTCGCGTGCAGACCATACTCGAGGGAGGCCGGCACGCCTCGGCTCAGGATCACTCTCCGGCGCGCCGCCGCGCAGGTGCAGAGAGACCGCGTGTGGCACGGCCCCGAGGATGTTCCCCCTGTCACGACGAAGTCCTGGGGGCGACGGCCGGGAGCTGATGGCGAGCAGGACCGGATATCGGCTGACAGGAGGTCGGAGGATGGCAGTGACTCGACGTGAGGCGCTCAAGAAGCTTGCCCTAGGCGCGTTCGCTGTTGCGGCGGCTCCGGTGTGGGCAGGGCAGGGGAGTCCGCCAGCAGAGCAGAAGGCGCCGCTCCCAGAGGGCACCCGACTCCCACCCCTCCCCCGACGCGGCGTCCATGTGATGGGAGGCGGTGAGGCCGCGCTGCCGGCGTTGGAGCGGCTGGTCGGCGAGGTGGCGCCGGCCCTAGGTCTGAACTGGGTGATCCTTGAAATCGACGGCGGTTTCCAGTACGCTTCGCACCCGGAATGCGCGGACGCAAGCCCGATGACAAGAGCGAGCGCCCGGAAGCTGGCCGCGCTCGCCCGACAGAGGCAGATTGAGCTGGTGCCCATGTACAACTGCCTCGGCCACCAGTCCTGGCATGCCGATGCTGGTGCACTGCTGCGCGCCCACCCGGAGTTCAACGAGGCCCCCGACCTCGACGCCAACGCGGAGGACTTCTACTGCATGAGCTGGTGTCCGAACCATCCCGACCTGAACAAGGTGGTCTTCGGCCTGTTCGATGAGCTGATCGACGCCTTCCAGGCAAAGGCCTTCCACGTCGGCACGGACGAGGTCTTCGTTCTCGGGCACTGCCCACGCTGTAAGGGCACGCCGAACGCCGACCTCTTCGCGAAGGCCGTGAACGATCTCCATGACCATCTGGTGGGCAAACGGCAGGTGGAGATGCAGATGTGGGGCGACCGCCTGCTCGACGGGAAGCAGACCGGCTACGGCTCCTGGGAGGCGAGTGAAAACGATACCTGGCCGGCGATCGACCAGGTGTCGAAGGACATCGTGATGTGCGACTGGCACTACGGGATGGACGTCCCCGGCTTCCCGTCTGTCCGCTTGTTCCAGGATAAGGGCTTCCGCGTCTGGCCCGCGGGCTGGAACGACGAAGCCGCGATTCGGCGTTTCGTCGAGGTCGCCCGGAAGGAAGCTGGGCCACGCATGCTCGGGTATCTCTGCACGACCTGGACGGATGTCACGCCGGTCGTGGAGGGCCTGGCGGCGCCGCCAGCGGCAAGCGAGAAGCCAGCCGTCTCGGCCACACCAGCAGCTGCCGAGACGCGCGAGGAACGCCGCAGACAGAGGTTCGGCCGGATCGTGGCCGGCGTCAGGTTGGGTGCCGGCCTGGCGCGGGGAGCAGGGTAGCGAGCTGGCCCCCGCCGTCTGAGGCAGTCAGCGGAACGGGAGAACCAAGAACGCAGTGTTGGCGTCAGGCAGACATAACCGAACGGCTGCGCTCGTCGGGATGCTCACCGTGGTGGCGGCCGTGCTGTCCACGGAGGTGGCACTGCAGGCCAAGGGCGAGAGGGTGGTGTCCAAGCCCCTGCCGAAGGGCACCGCGACCTGGGTCTATCACTACGCGGACGGAGCCGCGCGGCAGGTGAAGCGGTTCAATAGCGCGGCGCACCGCGACACTCGCTTCCGGTACTTCTTCCCCTATGCCGGCTCTCCGAGCATCGACGCGCGTGGACGCCGGGTCACGATGCACTACGATGCGGCCGCGACCCGCGCTTACGCGCGAGCACTTCCGCCAGACGTGCTGCTGATGCCCATCGTGGATGCCCGCAACGACGATCGGGCCTTCGACGGATGGACGGAGGAGGAATACCGAGAGGCGGCGCGGCAGGTGGCGCAGTGCGTCCTGGACGACCCCCATGCAGCCGGGGTGCAGATCGATATCGAGCCCTTCTCACCGGGGCATCTCCCGTTCTACCGGAGTCTGCGAGAGCTGCTCAACGCACAAGGCAAGTACTGCACCACGTTCGTCGGCGCCTGCGACGACGAGACGCTGACGCGGCTCTTCGCCTCGTGCGATGTGGTGGTGATCTCCGGCTATGACCTCGAGGTCGAGGGCATCAGCCTGGCGCGGTACGGTCAGGTCCTGCGAGGCGCACTCGCCCGGGTCCAGCGTGCGGCCGAAGCCGCGGGCGGACACTACCTGCTGGGAATCCCGGCCGCGGCCTCCTGGGGCGAGTACGAGTACCAGGCGGGTGGCAGCGCCGAGCGGAAGGAGACGGGGGTGAAGCAAGAGCAGTACGTGCAGGCCGCACTCGACGCAGTGAAGCCGTACCGGACGCGCTCGGAATACCTCGGCCTCTCGCTCTGGCACATGTCCGATCCGGAGACCGAGCAAGAACGGCCGCAGGTGGCCACTTCGCCCACCAAGTTCCCGAACGTCATCCGGCCGAGCGTGTGGCGGCTGCTGGAGCAGTATCCGTAAGCTGCGCGGCCAGACGAGGGTCCTTCGCGCCGCTCACTGCGAGGGCCAGGCGCCTTCCCTCCACTCTCCGCCGCTCTCGACACGGAGCCCCGGCGTCCCTGACTGAGGCCGTCTTCTCATCGGCTGATCGCGCGGTCCAGCACGCCCCAGAGGGGCTTCGTGTGGGGTACCATATCCTGGCGGAAGTACCACCAGAACAGGCCTTTGATGTAGCGCGGATGGTCGATGCGCATGGGGTAGAACTGGTCTATCAACGCCGCCTTCTGGGCCTCGGTGCCCCTGTCCATGCCCAGCTCCCCGAAGCCCAGCCTGGCCTGGGGGAAGATCTCGCCAATCCTGGCGAACTCCCGCTTCCAGTCCGGCTTGAAGTCCGGGCTGTGTTCTGGGTAGTAGCTGAAGAGGACGTAGTCGACCCCACGCCTCATGCGCAGGGGGACGTGGGCCCGCACCCAGGTATACATCTCATATTGGGCCGCCTCTGCGCACTCGGGGGGAGAGGCCGCACACCCGAGGCCCTCGTTGTACGACAGGGTCAGCACCGTCTTCTTGCCGGCGGCCTTGACGATATCGTAGGCGGCCGAGACCTTGGCCGAGACGTCGGCCGGTGGGCCCAGCCAGTTCCCGTTGACCTCGTTGCCGACCTCCCAGAGATCGACGATGCCCCCGAACGCGGCCAGGTACTCCCGGAAGAGCGCCTGGTACTGGTCGAGTGTGTAGTGCTTCACGTAGCCGGAGTCGGCCGGCTGGCCGAGGATATACGCGACCTGGTGGATCTGCTCGACGGCGTCGCGGTAGTCGGCCGGATGCATGCCGAGGTCGAAGACGATCCTGACCGTCGGCTTCCGGGAGAGCTTGCGAAGCGCGGCGATAGTTGCGGGCACGTCGCTGACGCTGTCGACCGTGACGCCGTAGAGAGGAGCGGGGACGTTGCCCACCGCGGTGGGGGCGAGCGCCTTGGACTGGGCTCGGCCGGCGGCCGCGCACGAACCGCCACTGAGCGCGAGCAGCCCGAGGACCACCGGGCCCAGAAGAGCAACTGCAGAAGAACGAAGCATAACCAACTCCTTTGCTGGCGCGCCCAGGCCGCGGTTCGGGTGGCCAAGGCCTCCTGTTCTCGCCGCGAGCTCACGTCCGCCAGAACACCTTCAGCCTCGTGAACAGCCGCACCAGGTAAGCGAGCAAGAGCGTGGAGAACACAGCGCCCAGCACGCCCAGCCAGGGCCACTGTGCCAGGGCGTCGAGGGGCCGGTCGAGATGGGTGAGCGCGAACAGCGGCAGCAGCAGGTTCTCGGAGCCGGCATAGGCGATCATGGGGTTCTGGCCGGCGTCAATGAGCAGCTGCACGCGGCGGTGTTCTCGCCAGATCTCGACGGCCATGAGGAACGCAATGAGCGCAAAGATGGCGAGTCCGCCGGCCACGAAGTAGTAGCTCAACGTGTCCGGATCCTTCTTGATGCCGCCCTCGTAGGGCTCGAGGACCAGTCCCAAGAGCAACCCGTAGGCCCCCCAGCCGAAGAGGTCCCTCACCAGCTTCTCGGTGGGCGTGGCCGGCCCCGCGACGGCCCGCCAACCGACCGCGCACAGGATGACCGCGAGCGCGGTCGTCGGCCACAGCCAGCGGGCTTGCAGTCCCACGAGCATCGCAACGATGATCACCGGCATCAGCGCCGCAATGCCGGCGACGCGGAACGCCGGCCAGGCTGGGTTGTCGGCGCCGTCGCTCTCCGGGGTCCGCTGCCAGCGCAGCAGCAGGTCACCGACCACCGTGCCAGGGAGGGTGATGAAGAGCCACTGGAGGTACCCCAGTTGGAGCATCCAGGGCAGGGGCGAGTGGCCGTCCAGCCAGTTCACCCAGCCCGGCACCGGCGCGGAGAGCCGCAGGGCCGCAAGCACGCCCAGGCATCCCAGGCGGAGCAAGAGGTTGCCGCGGGTCACGAGCCAGAGCAGAGAGCCGAACACCGCCGCGTTGGCGAGCAGGACGATGATGATGTCACTGCGCTCGACGGAGAAACGCCTCACCCCATGGTGGCCATGGAACTGGAGGGAGGCCATGAGCAGGATGGCCCCGGCCCAGCCCACCGCCCGGATCGCCACGCGCAGGGCGAGGGGCCAGCGGTCGGGCAACCGCGTGAGGATCGGGAAGAGGAGGGCGAACCCGAGCAGGGCCAGCAGCCAGGTCGCCGTGGTGGGGTCACGGCTCAGGGTCCAGGGGCGGATGTGGGCGATGTAGAGCGCGAACGCCCCCAGCAGGAACCCCCGGGTGAGGATCTGGACGACTACCCGCCAGAACGGAACGCCTTGCGAAAGGCGGCGGGAGAGGGCGAGCGGGATCGCCGCGCCCATCGCGAAGAGGAAGAACGGAAAGACCAGGTCGGTCCAGGTGAGCCCGGCGAGGTGGGGGTTGAAACGGTGGAGCGGCGGAGGGTCCTGGGCGTGGTACATCCACGCTGGCAGCCCACGCTCCGGAATGGTCCCCGACATCACCATTCCCAGGATGGCGAGGCCCCGCAGCGCGTCAAGCGCGTGGGCGCGTCCCCCTCTCGGGGACGGGGCTGGAACGGCCTCGGCAGCAACTGCCTCTGAGCGGAGCTCGGCCATAGTCGCGCGATCCCGGAACCGACGTCCTCGACTCCGTAGTTCGTCAGCGCTCGGGCACACCCTCTGTTCGGCGGCCCCGCCCGCGCCCGCCACCGCGCCCCAACCACGGATCGGCCGCGCCCTGCCTCCCGATCGGTCAGGGGTAGCGGTCGCTCGGAACGATGGCGTAGATCCGCTCCTGGGTGAGCAACCCGTCGAGCAGGTCCCGCGGGTACTCCTTCCCACCGACTTCCACCGGCGCCAAGCCCAGCGCGGTCCACTCTTCCCCGGCCGACACCCAAGCTTCGTGCTGTAAGTGAGCGCCGCCGCTGGTGTCTGTGATGAACCACCCGTAGTCTCGGAGGGCGCGGGCCAGGGTGCGCGCGTAGCGCCGCATCCCCTCGGGTAACTCGGGGGGTAGGCCCTTGAGCCAGAGGTCGATGTCGCGGTCGGTCACCGAAAGGGCGAACCGCATCCCCTCCGGAATGCCGTCCGGACGATCAGGGTGCTCCAGCTTGGTCGCAGGCGGGAGGAAGAGCTTGCCGCTCGTGTTCCGGATGGGCATGGAGAGGGCGTGGCGGATCTCGCCCTGCGCGATCTCCTCGGGCCGCACCAGCATGGCGAGATACTGGATACCGACCCCGCGGGAGGACTTGAAGCCGTCCTCCTTCGTGCGGTAGTCGCCGTTCACGAAGTTGGCGTCGGAGGCCTCGATCACCCTATCTTCGAAACTGACCTGCCAGAAGTCCCACTCGCGGCCGGTCTTCGGGTCGAGCACGATCACCTGGCCATCCGTGCCCGGTGCCGGCTGCCGCCGGGTCCAGTGTCCGCACTACCTTCCCCTCCCCCCTGAACACGGGTGCCCAGCCTTCCTCGTGCGCTCACCGGTCTGTGAGCTCCGGCAGGTACCTGGCTATGCGCTCGCGGATGACGCCGAGGTGGTGGTCGGGGAAGTCGTCGTTCACAGCGACTCCGGCCAAGGGGAGCCGGTTCTCGGCGAACAGCGCGATTCGCCAGATTTGGCGGGCGACGATGAACCACCGGATGCCTTCCCGAGTCGCCCCGGAGAGAGCGCGGATCTCCTGGTACCCCCGGCAGAAGGCTTCCCACTGCGCATCCTCTCTGCAGTACAGCCGGCAGACGGAGAGGTCGTAGGCGCGCCAGCCCGGGCCGCCGCAGTCGAAGTCGAAGACGCGTAGGGTGCCATCGGCATCCTGACGGGCATTGCCGCCGTGGAAATCGCCATGGCAGAAACCCCACTCCAATCCGCCGAGCTGCGGCTCCAGTCCGGCGCGCAGCTCGCCGGCCACCAACTCAACGAAGGCCGCATCGGCAGGACGGTGCGCCAGGTAGGGGAGGATCCCAGGTCGTGTACTTCTCCGCTCGCAGGATCGAAGCAACCCATCCGAGAAAAACGCTGGTGTACGTCCAGTCCAATCCAGATCATCGTCGGTCTCCTCCTGATGAGAGTGTTTGTACTTCGAGCACCTTTCAACACCAACAGGGGGAGACCGTCTTATGATAGTCAACCGCTCGTGAAACCGGCCTGAGGGCACCCTCGACTCCGGCTACCCCCTCGGCTGGGAGTCAGTGGTCGGGGTTTGGTCGCCATGCAGGCAAGCGCACTGCCCAACGCGAAAGCGGCGCCCGAAGGCGCCGGACCCTGGCTTCAGATGATACAGGAGTAGGACCGCGCTCTCAACCCTAGCGTGCACTCAGGCCGGTTTCACGGGCGGGTGAGAGGCACACCCTGGAGCGGTACGGTGCGGGGCAGACCGTCCTGACGCCCTACCACTGGAGGGGGTTCGGCTTCCGGGGCGAATGGACGGGTGACCCAATCGGCGCCGCCTCTGGTCTAACAGCAGACGACAACGACGACGGCGGCGTAGAAGACGAGGTTGGGGTTTCTGTCGGCGGTCGCCGACTGTCATACGTCTTTCGGGACGGCGGCTGTGTCCCCGTCGCCAGTACGTGTGAGGGGAGGAAGAGATGACCCGAGTACTGTTGGCTTGCCTCATGCTGGTGGCCCTGCCCTGCGTCGCCTCCGCGGCATTCGAGACGCCTCCCTATCAGCCGCTCCAGATCGAGGCCCAGGTGCCGTCCTACCAGGTGAAGCCGGACCTGAGCAACATCGTCAACCTCAAGCAGTTCGGCAAGTTCACGGCCGGCCAGAAGTCGCTGCTCGCCAGGCAGGCATTCTTCGCGGCCCCGGCCAATGACAAGCAGCTCTACCTCGTCTACGAGGACAACGACTACAAGGTCATCCCCAACTTCATCGCGAGCGACACGGTCCTCCAGCTCTACCACATCTTCTATGACTACAGCCTGCGGGAAATGGAGGCGGAGCGCCTGATTCCTCTCTGCCAGAAGCTGACCCAGCACATGCTCGCGCAGTCCGCATCAACCTACCACGATCTGCCAGCGAGTCCTGTGAGGGGCGCCGCCCTCAGGAACGTCGCCTACTTCGGAGTGGGGGCGAAAGCGCTGGGACTCTCCGCCGATCTCCCGCCGGAAGCGCTGGAGATGGTTGAGCAGGAGTGGAGGAGGATCCTGAAACACGAGGGCAGAGAATCATCGGCGATCTTCCCGTTCTCGGAAGACTACTCGCAGTACGTGCCCCGCGGTCACTATACCCGTAGCGAGAAGCTGAAGCGCTATTTCATCGCGATGATGTGGTACGGGCGGATCCCGTTCCCGCTGGAGTGGCCAGAAGGCAAGCACGACTACGAGCAGATCCGCCAGTCCCTGCTCATTGCCCGCACCCTCTACGAGACCAAGCTCAACGGTAAGCCGGTCATCGAAACCTGGGAGCGCATCTACGAGCCCACCGTCTTCTATGTGGAGAGCGCGGATGATCTCACGCCGGCGGAATGGCGAGAGACCGCGCTCAAGGTCTGGGGGCGCCTGCCCGGGCCTGCGGAGCTGGAAGACAAGGCCAAGCTTGACTCATTCTATGAGCTGGCATCGGAGATGCGCGCTCCCGGCATTGCCACCTTTCCGAAGGGCGCTGTGGGACTGCTGGACATGCCCACCGGCCCCCAATTCCGGTTCATGGGTCAGCGGGACATACCCGACTCCTACATGCTCCAGCAACTCGTGTTCAGCTACGTGGGTACGACGGAGAATCGGAGAATCATGCCTTTGGGCATGGACGTATTCTCCGTCCTTGGGTCAGCCCGTGCCTACGGCCACTTGGTGCGCCTCGGCGAAACGAAGTACGCGCGCTATGACCAGCAGATGAGCAAGCTCAAGGCCGAGTTCGCCGCCAAGCGCGACCAGGACTGGCGCGAAAACCTCTACTGGGGATGGCTCTGGGTCCTCAGGGGCCTAACGACGCCAGTAGGCGCCAGCAATCCATCCTTCATGCAGAGCGACGCCTGGCTCGACAAGGAGCTGAACTCGGCTCTGGCAAGCTGGGCCGAGATGCGACATGATACCATCCTCTATGCAAAGCAGAGCTATACTTCCGAGTGCGGAGGAGGAGAGGAGCCGGGGAAACAGCCGCCGGTGCCTAAGGGCTATGTCGAGCCAGTCGCAGAGGTCTATCATCGCCTGCTCTGGCTCACTCAGACGACGCGCAGGGGCCTGCGCGACCGAGACCTTCTCACCACCGCGCTCGACGAATCTTTTGGTCGAATGGAAGACCTGCTCGCCTTTCTGGAACGCGTTTCGCTCAGAGAGCTGGCGAACCAGCCCCTGAAGGCCGGGGAGTACGACCAGATCCGTCTGCTGGGCGCGGAGCTTGAGGGCCTCACTGACATGGTTACCAAGGCCATCGGGGGCCAGGAGGGAGAGCTGATCAGCGAGGCCGACGAAGATATGGCGGTGGTGGCTGATGTGCACACCGCCTTCCCTGATTGCCTGGAGGAGGGCGTGGGCCACGGCAACCACATCTTCGTGGTCGTCCCCATACAGGGTAAGCTCTATCTCGCCCGGGGCGCCACCTTCTCCTACTTTGAGTTCGATCAGGCCGTCAGCGACCGGCTGACTGATGAGAAGTGGCAGGCGATGGTCTCGTCCAAGAAAGCCCCCGCGCCGCCCACGTGGACGTTCAGCTTCCTCAGTGACGCCAAGCCCGAGATCCCGGTGCCGAAGCTTCCCCGTACCTCTGGGGGAGGCTGCTGATCCTCCGGCGATTGCTGTGGATGTCAAGTAGGCTTGGGACACCAGGCTGGGAGTCTGGATCGTGTTCTGCGCCTGACGGATGACAGCAGGACGGTGGGGGTGGCCGGGTCGAGGGGACAGGACCGCGGTAGACGCGGTGACGCGCGCCGGGCTGCGAAGTGACACCGGTCGCGGTCGGCAGGGAGGTCAGGCGGCGAGCCGTTAGCCGGTGATCCGGGTATCGGCGAAGACGCAACCCTCGATAGTGGCTGGCAGTGTCCTGGCTGACTTCTCCGGCCTGCTCCGCTCTTCTTCGTGTGCGACGCCCCCGGGCACCCCCGACTCCGGCTACCCTCGGCTTGGAGTCATTGTTCGGGGTTTCGTCGCGGACCATCTGCTGCCGGCATTCCTAGACACGCGGCCAGACGCACCCCGGTTGGAGGCGTGATGTCAGGCCGGCTTCACGGGCGTCTGACAGGGGCAAACAGGTGCTAACATGCGGAGGTTGAGACCGGGCCCCAACCACCGCACATCACCGACACCACAGTCGGTGGCGCGGCTACGGAGTCTTGTAGGCGCTCAGGTCCAACACCACGGGATAGCCGCTGTTTTCCTTCAGCGTCAGGCTCTTCAGAGCAACGCCCTTGGGGACCGAGAACGCCAGGCGGAACTTGATGGAATCTCCCTGCTTCACGCTTGGCTCGAAGCGTCGGTTTGAGCTGGCCGGCATGGGGCCGTACTGGATCTCGTAGCTCACCCCATCGGCGTCCTTCAATGCCATTCCCGAGGTAGGAGATCCGCTGCCACCCAGCCCGCTCGACCCCTCGCCGAAGTACTTGCACTCAAAGGTAGCCACAACGTAATCATTGTTCGCGTCATAGCCTTCGTCGGCGAACGGAGGTGTGGCGAAATCCACCTTCTCCACCTTGGTGTCGAAATTGCCGGTGGTGTAGAAAACGCCGAACGCGCCGGGAATCACCTTCGCCACCGTCGCTCCCGTCTGGTCGCTCGGATCGGCATACGGCGCCGCCAGCGGCTTCACCTTGCCGTGCAAGTCGTAGCGCGCGACCGGCGTGCCCGCGTCCGCGTGGTTGGCCGCCATCAGCTTGGGCACGGCCCCCTCTCCCGCCACGCGGATGACCGCAAACACTTCGATCTTCTGCGCCGGCTTCATCGCCTGGTCGAGCGTCTTGTGCGTCTGGTCGTCCACCCCGACGCCCAGGTACTCCTGATTCTTGTTTTGGCTCTTGGCGTCCACCGCGGTCCAGGAGATGGTGCTGTAGTCCACGTGCTGTTCCCGCGGGAGCGGGTTGTGGAGCGTGTAGTGGATAACAAGGAGCTTCTCCCCTTCGTTGGGCCAGAAGAAGCGGTCCCCTACCTTTACGTGCCCCACCGTGTACTCGGCGCTCTTCAGAGTCAGGTTCATGGCGTCGGCCTTCCCGAGGGTGTAGGCCTTGCCCAGATCACACCACTCCCCGGGCAACTGGGAGGTGCCAATGGAGCCGAGTTTGGGCTTCGGCTTCGCCCTGGTCGGGGTCGGTTTCTTGGCCGCCAGTGACGCGGCGGCTGTGCCCAAGAGGACTACGAGCATGAAAAGCGACAGACTGCTACATCGGCGCTTCACTCTGTTTCTCCTTTGCCATGTTGATGCCGAACGCACGACTTCGGGGGCCCGTAGTGTACCAAGACAGATCTGAGGCATCCAGAAAGCCAAGGGCCTCGGTTCCTGGGCACCGTCGGGGTTGACTTCTCGGCGCGGGCGCGGCATCCTGCGTGTCTCGGCCCCCATAGGGCCGTCCTGGGCGGGTTCTGGGCTTGCGCCGGCTGACTCCCTCCCCTACCATCTGGGGCCGGTAGGCGGTGCCTTCGGGTGCCGCCCAATGCCCAGGCGTCAGCACGCGTGGAGACCATTGCGGATGTCCCCGTACACCCCCGACTCCGGCTACCCCCTCGGCTCGGAGTCACGGCCCGGGGCTCAGTCGCGTAGCGTCGAGCTGGGGCTCTTCCCGGACACGCGGGTCACGCCTTTCCGGCTAGCGGCGTGATGTCAGGCCGGCTCCGCGGGCGCTTCACAGGCACAGCTGGGCTTACCGTCGGGGTGCCGCCCGCGTGCGGCCAGTTGCTCAGCTAACCTCCGCCGTGCTAGAGACCTCCGAGGCCGGCTTCACGGGCGCTCGACACCCACACCCGGGCCTACGGCGTTGGCCGGCGCCGGCCGGCGCCGGAATGCTGGCATACCGGGACGAGTACAACAACTACCCCCACAATGACGGCGGGATCTCGGAGGAGGGGCCGTACACCCTCGCGGTGAACGCGCCGAAGAAGGCCGGGTATTGAGAGGGGACGTCGGGCTCCCAGTGACAATGGGGACAGGCTAGGTCCGGTAGGCCTCCCGCAGCGACTCGCTGAAGGCGTTGACAGCGTAGTCGATCTCGTCGTTGGTGTGGGCGACGGATTCGTACATGACGGGGTAGGGGATGATGCCGCGGCGGTAGAGGCCGCGGAAGAGTTCGGTCTGGTACGCGCCCGGGTCGCGGCGGCTGGAGTCGCCAGCGCCTTCGTCCGGGGCGAATATCATCTGCGGGCAGACCGGGAGCCCGACCATGCGGAAGGGGATGCCCTGGCGGGCTGCCGCTTCGTTGACGCCGGTTTGCAGACGTTCGGCTAGCTGCCAGAGCCGGCCAATGACGTCCTGATCGCGGTAAATGCTGAGCACGACTTCCGCGGCGGCGAGGGAAACCGCTTCTCCACCGTACGTGATGGAAATACTGGGCCACTGCTCCATAATATCGCGGCGGCCGGTGACGGCGGCGAGGGGATAACCGTTGGCGATGCCTTTGGCGAAGGCGGCGAGGTCGGGGACGACGCCGAAGTACTCGTGAATCCCCCCGCGGCGGACGCGAAACCCGGTGACGATCTCATCGACGACGAGCAGGACGCCATAGCGCTGGGTGAGCGCGCGGACGTCGGCCAGGAACGGATCGCCCGGGCGCATGGCCGCGTAGTCGCCGGAGATGCAGACGCAGGCCGTTTCGCTCCCATGGGCCTTGAGGTACTCGGCGTAGGCGTCAGTACGGCCATAGGGAAGATTGACGAAGAGCGCGCGCAGGGCAGCGGGCTGCGTGTCGTCCATATTCAGGCCCCAGCCGTGGTAGCCGCAGGTGACGACGCGATCCCGGTGAGTGAAGTGGCGAGCCACTCTGGTCGTCGCGTGCATGGCCTCGCCACCGCCCTTGAAGAAGCGCACCATCTCCGCACAGGGCACGAGATCGATCATGAGCTTGGCGACGCGGCGTTCAAGGTCGACCGGCAGCGACGTGACGACAACGCGGTCGATCTGCTCTTTTGCGGCTCTGTTAACCTCCGGATGGCAGTAACCGAGGGTGATGGGGCCGCAGCTCAGTCGGAAGTCGATGTACTCGTTGCCGTCGATGTCCCAGACACGGCTGCCGTGAGCCCGGTCGATCTGGGCCGGCTGGTCGTCTGACAGTGCTGCAGAGGGGCGCTTGGAGCTTGTGCCTGTGCCCCAGGGAAGCACCTGGCAGGCCTCGCGGTATTGCTGCCAGGAACGCTGTACTCCATGCTGCCGACTTCCGAGGCGTGACAGACCACTCATGCTATCCTCCATCCGGTAATGCCCAGCATAGATGACACCTGATCTCAGCTTCTACTTGAACCTCAAGGCCACCCGGGAGCATGGGTGTCCGCTCCACACGTCAACAGGGCCGCCGTTCGCCCTCGCAAACTATCCTCGCCGACGGCCCCGGGCAGCCTCGACTCCGGCCACGCCCTCGGCTGCGAGTCACGGCCCGGGTTTCGTCGCGGGTCGTCGAGCGAGGGCTCTTCCCGGACACGCGGGTCACAGCCTTTCGGTTGGCGGCGTGATCTCAGGCCGGCTTCACGGGCGCTTCACAGGCACATGGGTGTTCATCTCAGCCCGGCGCCTCTCATGTCGCCAGCAGCCTGCACTGCAGCCTAGTCCCAGGCGAGCCCCGGCGCTTGCGGCAGGTTCACGCAGCCGTCCTCCAGCTTCATCGGAGAATCGGCCGATAGCAGTCCCAGTTCCACGTACAGCGCGTTGGGCAGACAGGCCATCACGTTCATCTGCGCCGCCTCACCGCCGTGCGAGGCATAGGGTCGCCGGAACGCGTCCGCCATCAGCCCGATCTGCAGCAGCGCCGTGGGCCCGCCCGCGCGCCGCAGGTCGGGCTGCACGATGTCAACCGCGTTGTGGCGCAAGAAGCGTGCGAAATCGTGCTTGGTATACAGGTTCTCACCTGTCGCCACCGGGATGTCAAGCGCTTCGGCCAGTGCCGCGTACCCATCCACGTCCTGCGCCGGGAGTGGCTCTTCCCACCAGTAGCAGCCCAGGTCCTGGAAGGCCCGGCCTCGTCTGATCGCTTCCGCCGTCGTGAGCGCCTGATTCGCGTCCACCATGAGCCGCGTCTCGCCACCCACCGCGCGGCGCACCAGCTCGACGCGCTTCACATCCTGCTGCAGCGTTTCGAAGCCCACCTTGATCTTCACCGCGCGATAGCCTTGTTCGACGGCACGAGCACAAACGCGCTGCACCTTATCATCGGAGTAGTTCAGCCAGCCGACCATGGCATAAGCGGGGATGCGGTCGTGCACCGCCCCCCACAGCTTCCAACACGGGACTCCGTGCGCTTTGCCCAGGCAATCCCAGAGCGCGGTGTCGACCGCGGCTATCCCCCACATGGCCAGGCCGAACGATCCGTGGTACTCGGTTTCGCGCAGCATCGCCTCGTGGGTGGCCCGCACCATCGTCGGGTCGGTTCCGAGCGCCACCGGCGCGAGCTCGCGCTCGACCAGCGCCGCCAACGTCTCCGGCCCGCCCACGATGCGGCCGAAGTACACATCTCCTCGCCCCGCGATCCCCTCGTCGGTCTCGATGCGCACCTCCACCGTCCCCGCGCCCCCCAGCACCTGCAGTGCATCGCGAAGGGGGTCAGGGGCGGGGGACGGGGGTGAGGCACGGCGTTGATCTTCGTGACCTTCATCTCCCAGTTCCTCCCAACGCAGCCCCCAGCGCTCGACCATCGTGATGTACTGAAACTGATCTGGGGGTTTCTTCGGCAGGTGCCGAGCGGGACCTGCCCTCTCGCGTGGTTGGTGGGTCAGGTTTCGGATGGCTCGCGCATCGCCGAAACGGAGTCGACGGCGCCCGGCCACCCCCAACTCCGGCTCCCTGTGCGGACCGGTTACATGGGTAACGGATGTGCCGAGTACATAGGTAACACTTCTACTCCGCCTTCGGGCACTCCCCTAGTGTCAGGCGTTTGATCACCTGATGGCAGAAGAGCACCTCCACCAGGCCGTCGATATCAGTGGCGCGCACGGCCACCGGCTGACCGCGGAAGGCCTTGGAAACGGGCAGCAGACGCCCCCCGAAGTGCACCTCGCCCCCACGCTGCACCTTGCGCACCGGCAGCCCCGGCGGGTACTGGATCGGCTCCAGCTGCGCGGGGTAGGCGCGCAGGCTGGGCTGGTAGCGACTTGCCGGCACCTCCAGCGCGAGCGCCTCGTGAGGGCGCAGGAAGTTATATTGCTCCCGCCACGGATCCAGGTGCGCCTGCAGGTGCTCCCCGTCTCGCCACTGGTGCCGCGCCAGCAGCTCTCGCTGCAAGCTGCCATGGAAGCGTTCATCCTTGCCCACGGTCTGGGGATGGTAGGGCCGAGAGTGAGTCACGTATATCCCCAGCCGCATCAGCCACACCGCCAGCGCCCCATATGCGTCCGCGGCCAGATCTCCCCAGGGACCTCCATTGTCCGACAGCATCGCCTCCGGCACCCCATAGTGCCGGAAAGCGGCCACTAGCGCCGCCTGCACGGAGCACCCGTCCTGCTTGGGCAGCGCCTGCAGAGAGAGGGCAAAGCGAGAATGATCGTCCAGCACGCTCAGCACGTGCTGGGGACCCGTCTGCGTCGCTACCGGCGCCTTGAAGTCCATCTGCCAGAGGTCGTTGGGCAGTGGGCGCTCGAAACGCACCCAGGGGCGCTGACCCGCAGGCGAGTCCGCACCGATGAGCGCGTGCCGATGCAGGGTCGCGGTAATGGAGCTGGTGGCTGGCACGGGGTGGAGGCCCTGGTTGCGGAGCAGCCGGCGAAGCTTGCGGGCTCCCCAGCACGGGTGCGCCTGGCGGAGCGCCACGATTGCCTGCTGGGTGGCTGCCGGCAGTTGCGGGCGCCTCCGGTGGGGCCGGCGGGAGTGATCCCGCAAGCCCACTTCCCCGGCCTCAGCAAAGCGATAACACCATTTGTAGCCGATCCTGGGGCTGATGCCGAAGCGGCGGCACAGATCCCGAAACGGCACCCTCCCCTGCTGGGCGAACATCACAAACTCCCGTCGCTGCTGCTCCACGGTAACTGGCTCCCAGGGCATGGCCCCTCTCCTCTAGGAAGAGATGCATGCCTCTATAGTAACCGCTTGCCCGTTACCTATGTATCCGGTACGAGTGTTACCTATCTATCCAGTCTGTACACTCCCCCCTCGGCTGGAGTCGCTGCCTGGGGTTCGGTCATGGATAGTGGTCAGAACCGCGGGTCATTCTGCACTGGCCCGGGTCAGAGCAAGGCTGCGGCGGTCTCAGGGCGAAATGACTACTTCAGGAGGTCTTGTGCAGGCCATGCGGAGTTCGACTGTCTTCCCCAGTTCCCGATGGCAATCCGCTCTGCGATGTGGTGTGTTCGCGCTGCTGGTCATCATGTTCGCCCTTGCTTCGGAGGTTGGAATGGCTGACGCTCTCCAGTCGCCTGGGAACGCCGCGCCCGCGCGCATCTGCCGCTGGTACGGCGGCAAGAAGGCAGCTGTGAGCCTGCGTTTCGATGACTCGGATCCCAGTCACATCGAGCAGGCCGTGCCGGCGCTGAACGAATACGACCTGATCGGCACCTTCCTGGTGAACCCCGGAACCGATGACTACCCTAGGCACAAGGCGGTCTGGGAGGGGCCGGTGCTCCAGCGCGGACACGAGCTGGGCAATCACACGATGAACCATGCAGGCGCCGATGCGGACGAGGAGGCCGAACAGCAGATCGGCGGGGCGGCGGAGCTGCTCCACCGGCTGCAGCCTCGGCTGAAGCTGCTCGTCTTCGGGCCCGGGGGCGGGACCCGCTGGTTTCAGCGGAAGAGCCTGGAGTTCTTCGAGGCCAAGTATGGCCTGGTTTCCGCGGGCGAAGCCGCCAGTGGATGGGCGATGTCGTGCACCGAGACATATTCGAGCTGGAGCGTTCCGCGGTTCGCCGCGGAACTGGAGCAGGCCGTGGCACAGGGGGTCTGGTTCCGGCCCTACTTCCACGAGATCCGGGAACGGCCCGGCAGCCTGTCCATGAGGCCGGAGACCTTCCGGCAGGTTCTGGGTGTCGTGCAGGCCCATCGTGCCGACCTGTGGCAGGCCGGCATGAGCGCGATCCACCAGTACGAACGAGAGCGCCTCGAGGCGCACCTGTGGGTGCACGCCACCGGCGCGGACACCGTCGCCCTCTCTCTCACCTCCGCCACCGATGGAAGCCTGTACACGCAGCCACTCACGATCGAGGTGGACTTGCCGGCCGAGGCCGACACAGTGGCCGTGACCGCGGAGACGGGGGAGACGATACCGGCTCGCATCGAGCAGGCCGACGGACACCGGGTGGCGCGCTTCGAGGTACGCCCGGCTGACCTGACCTACATCGCCCGCGCGAGGGGTGTCGGCGTGCACTGCCGGACGGGGGAGATGAAGCCGCCGGGCACACACCCCTACCTCCTCTTCACCGCCGCCGAAGCGCCCGCGGTTCTCGGCAAGACGAGCGACCCGTTGGCGAAGACGATGTGGGAGATGATCCTGCGGGCGGCCGACTCCTTTGTGGCCGAAGCCAAGTCGGAGAACCCGAAGGACCTGGTGATGTGGGACTGGTCCCGCCGCATCGAGGTGCTCGGCCTGGCCTACTCCCTTACCCACAACGAGGCCTACGGCCGGGTCGGGGCGAGGTTCCTCCTGACCGCGGCGAGAGATGACTCATGGCATGGCGGGAAGACGGAGATGCGCGTCACCGGCGAGGTCATGGGAACGCTTGGCCTGGGCTATGACTGGCTATACGACGCCCTCACGGCGGAGCAGCGCGCGGAGTTACGCGACGTCGTGGTACGGTACGGCCTGGAGCCGTTCGCGCACGTCGCCGCCACGGGCGACTTCTGGACGGACTGGTATCGCGGCAACTGGGGCGCCGTCATCTACAGCAACGCGGGACTCGCGGCGCTATCCCTCCTCGGCGAGGAACCCAGAGCGGCCGACTGGGTGCGCCTGTGCGAGCGGAAGCTGTGGCGCTACACCATGGCGATGGGAGAGGACGGCGGCTGGGGGGAGAGCGTGAGCTACGGGTCCTATGCGTGGTCCAACGGGCTGAAATTCCTGCGCGCGCTGCGCCGCGTTACCGGGGACAATCTACTCGACAGCCCCAGACTGCGTCGGCTCCCCTACTGGTTCATCAACCTGCTGGACACCGATCGGCGGAACTACGTTCCCTTCTCCAACTGCGGCCTGGGGGTGAGCGCGTCTCCGGAGGTGTTGGCTCTTCTGGCCGGTGAGTACCGCGATGGGCATGTCCAGTCCGCGGCCCAGGAGTTGCTGGCGCGCCGGGAGCGGGCGGCCGTCTTCGCCTTCCTTTGGTATGACCCGAAGGTCGAAGCCGCGGCTCTCTCCGAGTTGCCCCTCACCCAGGTGTGGCCCGACCTCGGCTGGGCGATCATGCGGAGTTCGTGGGATGACCCCAAGGGCGTGCTCTTTGGCCTCAAGGGCGGTCAGCAGGACTGGGATCACCTCCATCACGACCTCAACAGCTTCGTGCTCTACGCCTACGGCAAGCCCCTGATCGCAGAGCTGTGGTACCCGATGCGGGTATGGGGCTGCGAGACCGAGGCGCACAACACGATCATGGTGGCCGGCAAGGAGCAGTACGGAGAAGTCGGCATCATGGGCCAGGGCAGCGCTCCGGACTCCTACCACCGCGGGATCATCGGAGATGCGCTCGACACCGGCGGCGAGGCGTTGCGCACGCCGTGGTACACGCGGCTGGTGGGCGATGCCTCGTTGGCCTATGAGCCGAGTGACGTGCAGAGCTTCGTGCGCGAGGTCATGTACCTCCGGCACGCCGTGCCGACCGATCCGGATGACTACTTCGTGATGCTCGATGACGTCAGGGCCACACACCCCGCGCGGATGGATTGGATGCTGCACACCTATGGCGACATCATGGCGTCCGGCCGCACGTTCACGATCGTGCAGGATGATGCGGCTGTGGAGGTCACCATGGTGGCGCCCGAGGAGTTCGTGGTGGAGAACCACGAGAAAAGCCTGGAGGAGATCAAGGCGCCCAAGCCCTTCGAGTCGGCCCGCGCCCTGAAGTACATCAAGGTGCGGGCGGCACAGCCGGCGGACCGGGGATGCTTCCTGTCCGTACTGGCCCCCCGGACCACCTCGGCCCCGAGCGGCGCACGCGTCACGCCCCTTCGCCAGTCAGGCGTGGTAGGGGTCATCGTCGACTCGGGCGGGACGCAGGACGTGGCGCTGTTCGCGCTCGACCAGCCGCAAATAGTGGCGGCCGGTGTGGAGGCGGCGGGCCGCTCTTGCTTCGTCCGGAGGTCGGGCGGCCAGGTCACGGCGGCGGCCTTGCAGCGCGGTCAGCGGCTGACGGTCGACGGAGTGCTGCTCCTGGAGAACGGCAGCATCGGTCACGCCGCGCTCCGCTTCACGGAGAAGGCCGTCACCGCGACCATGGAGCTGTACGACGGCGTCCCAGTGCGGGTACATGCCGCCCGACGCCCGGCCCGAGTCCTGATTGATGGCCAGGAGCACGCGTTCGAGTACGATCCCGAGCGTCAGTGCGTCACGTTCATCGAGTACTACCCGGACGGGCCGCGCGCCAAGCCTGTCGCCGGGTATCTACGCGAGGTGCAAGTGGTGCTGCAGTGATGATCGCTTGGCCGGGGCCAAGAGAGCGGGTGGCACACCGGGAGTTCGTCCTCGGACGGCTGCGAGGCGCTCGCCACGTGGCGAGCCGTGCGGCAGGCGGCGAGGGTGTTGATGGAAGCAGATGGCCTGTCAGAGGGAGATCCCTACTGCAAGTTGCGCCGGCGGACATCGGAACGTCGGGTCACGTTGAGAGTGGTGGCAGACGAGATCGTCACCGGCACCAGCAACGGCTGACCTAGCCCTGATCCCGGCGCTGCCGTCAGAACCGGTGCTGTGCACCCGGCTTCTGCGTGTGACGGGCGCTATATGCCTTGCCACAGGGCCGGTCACACGCGTTGGGCCCAACCCCACGAAGCATCCCGAGCGACGACCCGGGTATCCCCCGACTCCGGCTACCCCCTCGGCTTGGGGTCACTGCGCGCGGTTCCCCCGCTTACCTGGCGCGCACCACCGCTGCCCATTGTCCCGGGCCTGGCGCCTGCAAGCGTGCCGATCTGCCGGCCGCCGCCTGCGCTTCGCGGGTCCACTGGGCCTGGCCGATATCGTACCAGCGGATGGTGGCACCGCCTGAGGAGCCCGTCACGTCGAGTTCTGCCGCGCCGCCATCAGTGAAGTACACGGCATACTCCAGGCCGGGCCGCGCCAGGCAGTAGGCAACATCGTCTCCGTCCGTATGCAGCAGGTCCTGTCGCGGCTCGCAGGCGAACACGTCCAGGGCTGCCGTCACCGCGCGAGCGCTTCGCATCATCTGCTGGGCCATTTCGGTGAATGCGAGGTGCTTCTCATGGAACCGGGCAGAGGCCGCGCCCCCGATGATGTTCCGCCAGAAGCGCGCCATCCCGTCCTGGGCGGTGCCGAAGTACGTGTTGCCATAGATCTTCACATTGCTCAGCGGTCGAGGCCTGGCCGCGATGCGGTTGCGCACGTACTGGATCCCATCATAGTGGGCGCGACCGAACTGGAGGTTGTTCTGCGCCATCTCGATGTAGTCGAAGAGATCGGGCCGGTCAATCACGTGCAGGTGCTCGGGATCGCGCATATCCTTCGGGTCTCGCATTTCCGTGATGTAGACTGTCCTCCCGGCCTCTGCCGCCCGCTTCCGAACGTGCCGCGCCCAGTACTCTCCCCACTTGGGCGTCACCATGGTCTCGTTGTTCATACAGTACAGCACGTGGTCGTAGCGTAGGGTGTGAGCGAGCACTCGGTCAACAAACCTCTGCTGATAGCGCAGCACCTCCTTCAGATCGTGCTCCTCAGGGACGCTCCAGAAGAAGGTATTCTCGGCCTTCGAAGGTTCGCTGTCCACGACAGTCGGAAGCCCGGTGGTCTCAGCCGAGTAGTTTGTGTTGTTCGCCGGGTTGAACGGACTGACGCGCCAGGGATCGCGGTAGTAGTCGAAGGTGGCCCAGAGCTCGCAGTCGGTGACGATCCCTCGTGCCGCGGTTTCCCGCAGGAACAGCTCGAACCGGTCCCAGTACTCTTCGTTCCACTGATCCAGGTCGTAGCGGTCACCGACTCGGGCGAACGGATAACGGCCGGTCGTCTCCTGGCCAGACATCAAGCAGCGCGTCCAGTTGCCGCCGACCGCGACCAGGGCGTCGAGGTACTCCACCAGGTTCGGCAGGTGGAAGACACCAATATCGGCCACCCCCTCCGCACGCGGCGACCCGCCTAGAAGCAGCATCGGCACTCCATCGAGCTGCCAGTAGTACCTGTTGCCGGGGTAGATGCTGACGCCTTGCTCGCGGCTAGTTGTCACTTCCCCTCCCCCAGTCCATCTGGCATTGCCAGCATTGCCGATGATTCATGGCGCCGCCTGCGAGTCCCTTCTCAGCGAGTAGTGAGGAGAGCCGCTCCACCAGCCTAGAGCAGGACCGTCCAGAGGCCCCTTGGCGCCCAAGAACTCGCATGTGCGTGACCGGCAGGCGAACACGCGCTGAGTCACGGCCTGATGACGAGTCATGGTGATGCAGAGGACCAACAGGCCGTCGCCGCCTCTGCCCAAGCCAGGCCGCCAACGGCCCCGTGCACCCCCCGACTCCGGCTACCCCCTCGGCGTGGAGTCACGGCCCGGGGCTCAGTCGTGGGTCGTCGTGCGACGGCGCGTCCCGGACACGCGGGCCGCAGCATTCCGGTTGGCGGCGTGATGTCAGGCCGGCTTCGAGGGCGCCCGACACGGACACGTGGAGGCAGACGGCTCTCTGGACACTACGAATCACTCGCTCTCAAGCGTCAAGAAGACGACGGAGTGTGCGGGGATCGTGCACGTTACGCGGGGACCTGCCAGCGTGACCGGCAGCTCTGTGATCGCGTCCTCCTTGCGCTGGAGCAGGGGCTTGCCGTCGAGGTCGTCGTTGCTCAGGAGGATGCCAGTGGCGCGGGCGGCGTCGAAGGTGCGCACGTTGAGGATGCAGGGCACGGCGCGATCCCAGGAGCCGTTGGCGACGACGAGGTAGAGCGACTTCCTGTCCTGGCGGAGGGTGACCAGCGCGGGGGTCATGGGCCCGGCATAGTCGGTGGGCCTGTCGGAGAGGCCGTCGGCCGCGGATGGGGTGTAGTATGGTGCCACGCCATCCATGTCGAGGGCCCACTCGCCGAGATGGCGGTTAAAGTAGTAGTAAAGCCAGTAGAGCATGAAGCGCTTGTCGGGCGCGTCTGGAGAGAGGATGCCGAAGCCCTGCTCTTTGCTCCTGGAGAGCATCTCCCAACCGCTCGCGCCACGCAGGATGTGCTCGCGGGCGTAGTAGATGAGGCGCACGGCGCGGTGGAGAGTGCCGACGATGTTCGCGTTCCGATCGAACGCGTCCGCGACCTCGCCGTACGGGCCGGAGCTGATCATGCCCCACTCAGTGTCGTACTGGTAGACATCTCGACCTGGGTTGTAGGCGCGGATGAGAGCGTTGGTGCGCAGGATCAGGTCGAGCTTCTGGTAGTTCGCGGCGAGCACGGGCACCTCGAGCGCGCGCTCTTGCAGCCGGTCGATACCGGAGTAGTAGTGGCCCACGACGAAGTCGTAGTGACCGGCGCACTGCTTCAGCACCGCGTTGCCCCAGGCCTGGCTCTCGGGGTCGACGGCGAGGCCGATCTGGGCAGAGGGCTGCACGGCGCGGATGGCGCGGCTGACCTCGATGAAGTGGTCGATGTAAGACTGCGGGGTCGGGAAGGCCGTGCCCTCCCTCATCAGGTAGGGCTCGTTGGCGATCTCCCAGTAGCGGAAGCCGTAGCCCATGTTCACGGAGTGGCGGACGCCTCGCGCCCACCGCTCGGGCGGGAGCTTACTGGTCGCGCCCTGGGTCTCGAACTCGAGCACGACGTGGTCCAGAGGCACGCCGACGCGGCGGCAGACTTCGGCGGCTCTGTCGATGGACTCCTCGACCGGGAACGGCTCATCGCCGACGGCGTAGAAGCGAGTCATGGGGAGGTGGAGGTCGCGGATCGCCTGCTCCAGCTCGGGCGCGAGGGTGTAGTCCCCCTTCTTGTCGTACGGCTGGCCGGTCCATCCGCAGACGCGGTGGAATGAGATGCCGCCGGCATCCTGGGTGGCGTGACGCAGGGGCTTGCCAGCATCCACCGTGATTTCCAGGATGTCGCCGGGGCGCAATCGGTGCTGGAGCGGCGGGTACTTCAGTGCGGACTCATCTGCGAGGCGATCCTTCCGTGTGCTGGGCTCTTCGGTGACGACGATGTCGTCAACCCAGAGGGTGCGCTCGGCCCGTTGGTCGCGCGTGGCGTAGAACGCGAGCAAGAGATAGCGGCTCCGGTCGGCGAAGAAGTCCCAGCCCTCATGGAGGGTGAATCGGAAATGCTTCCATCGCTCATCTGCGGCGATGACGAAGTGGCCGGGGACGCCGCGTCGATGAACGGGTGGATACTGGAGTAGGCCTCGAGACCGAAGTCCGACATCCCAGGCTGGTCCGCTCTGGCCCAGAAGGAAACAGTGTACATCATGCTCCTGCGGGGGCGGATGGCGTGCTCGGGTGATGAGACGGTGTAGCCCTTGGTGCCAGCGGGATGATGGATGCGGAAGCAGGCCCTGCCGCGGTGGGGGTTGACGGTATCGAGGGTGTAGTTGCCCGGGATCTTGTACTGCCTCGCGCCCCACATGGCCCAGCCCAGCGGCGGCGCTTCCGGGGATGGGATCTCGAAATCACCATTGTAGACGAGGTTCTGCGCGCAGTGGGCGGAGGTCCCGAGAACGAGGAGCAACAGACTAGCTGCCACAGCAGCAATGAGTCTCGAGTGCATGGCTTCCCTCTACCGGGTCACGTTTCGGTGCGGGGCCCCGTCATCCTTGGCGTGGGAGGGCCCGCCGCGCGAGCCGCGGTCATGGGCCTTGATGCCGGACTCCATCGCCGGGGCGCCGGCCTCGTGAGCACCCACGTCCAGGGCCTTCCCGGAGAAGTCATCATTGAAGCTGGGAATCCGGACACCGGCGTCGTAGCCGGGGCTGCCGCGGGCTAGCCAGAACCGGCCTGGGCCATTCCCGGAGTCACTGCCGGGCTTACGCTTGATGCCGCGGACTCCCTGGGCGCCGGAGGCCCTGATGTCGCCGCTGAGGAGGTCATAGTCCAAGTCATTGGCGAGGCTGGTGGTTCTATCGCCGATGCCCGGCACGCGACGTCCACCCGCGAGCCGATGCCACAGCGCCGCTTGACACAAAGGAGTTGACCCAAGGTCGATCTGGTGTAGAATGAGACATGAAGGCGGTGGGGGGGCAGCCTGGCCGAGTCGGGCCCGAAAGGAGGTGGAGGCAGATAGCGGATGGCGCTATGGTCTGGGTACTGTGCCAACCTTCCTAAGGAGGTGTACGAGCATGTTGTCTCGACCACGACGAGGTTTCACCCTGATCGAGCTGCTGGTGGTGATCGCAATCATCGCGATCCTCGCCGCAATGCTGTTCCCGGTGTTTGCACGGGCGCGGGAATCGGCCCGCAAGATCCAATGCCTGTCGAACGTCAAGAACATCGCCATGGCATTTCAGATGTATTTCGTGGACTATGACAGGTACCCGCCGAGGGAACATGACCCGGCTGTGGTGCAGTTCTTCGCCGACAACGGCTGCGATATGACCCCTGGGTGCTGTACCTACGCCACTGGGTCGAACCCCTATCTGAGGTGGCCGGTCATCATTGACGAGTACGTCAAGAACCGCGATGTCTGGAGATGTCCGAGTGCGCGGAACGTATCGTCGGTGCAGCGCGTATGGGGACAGGCGAACTGGTTCCAGGAGCTGAAGGATAACTGGCCTACTTGCGTCTGCCAGGAAGCATGGCCTCCCGGCTGGGGCGGCACTGTTACCGACAATCTGGCGTTGGTAGACGGCTGCCCAGGTGAGCATGCGACCGTCGACCAAGGGGCGGTCGAGATGGACTATTCGGACACTCACATAGTCTATGGCGAAGTAGAGAAGAAACTCTCGGCCATCGATGATCCGGCCAAGACCCTCATCATTGCCGAGCGGGGCCTCAAGCCGTACTACGACCGCATCGAGCAGGTCGCCTATCCTGAGGCCTGCCGCATCTGCTGGGGCAGCGTGATTGAGAACCCTGACAACTGCGGCGGAGACTGGGTGAACTGTTCCGAGACTATAGTCTGCGGTGTAGACAAGCACGACATAGACAAGTTCTGGGGCGACCCCTCGTGGCGCAGCAAGTATACGCGCCACATGGGCGGCAACAACCTCGGTTTCACCGATGGCCACGCCGCCTGGTGGAACGCGAATGCGATACTCGCCGCGGCCAACGCCAACCCCAGCCAGCTTCCTCCCATGGGCGCCCAGCATGTGCCCGACTACATACCTGGCGAGCACTGGTAGGCCACTATACAGCACCCATAGTGGCTGGTCGATCGTGCGGGCGGGGTCTTCGTTGAGACGACTCCGCCCGCACTTCGCTCCAGAGGCCTGGCTTCCCCCTATAGGCTATCGCACATTGAAGCAATGTGCGATAGTTCGCTAGCAGGTGTCGTGTGCCTCTGAGAGTTCCGCCGGGTTAGTTCTCTCGGCGAAGCTCTGTAGATGCGACCAGAACTCACCACCTCCTGTAAACCAGAAACCAAGTCTCGTCCACAGCTGCAGAGAGTGTCTGATCCCAGGTCAGTCTCCCCCCACCACAGTCCCGTTCCGGCAGGACCGCCGTCCACCCCGCCGAAGCATCCCGTGCGGTCGCCCCAGGCACCCCAAACTCCGGCTACCCCCTCGGCTGGGGGTCACTGGGCGGGTTCTGTCGCGGATCATCGGGCTGCCGACCTTTCCCGCGCACGCGGATCACCGCTTTCCGCTTGGCAGAGTGACGTCGGACCAGCTCCACGAGTCCGCGACAGGGGCTGGCGCGCTCAGGTCCCGAAGCGCCCCGTCACCGCTGGTGAGCCCGTCCTGCGTGTGCTATCATCCAGTTCGGCCAACGAGTTGCATGACTGAGGCCACGTGTCTGGAGAGGGTAAGGCGAAGTGCACCAGCCACTGCTGGACGTAAGGATCATAAGGGCAGGAGCCGTCTTCTTCACAGCACTTGTCGTGCTGGCGACGGCTGTGGCGGCTGGGGAGCAGGTTGACTGGCGGCGGGCCGTCCACGCGTTCGAGGGAAGAGACCTGGGCCAGATCCAGGAGCTCCGCCCGGGGTCTGTCGAGCACCTCTCCCCCGATCAGCGGAATGCCATCGCGCTGGCGGCCGCCAGGTCCCTGAGTATCGCCGACTACATAGATGCGATCGGGGAAAGCAGGCTCTGGGAGCACTTCACCACACCTCCGGCCGAGGATTCCCCACGCGAGGCCGAGTGTCGCAGACAGTGGGGAATCAACATGGCCGCCGCCGAGCTCTTGCGACACCTGGCCGAGAAACGGTTGATCAATGACCCACGGGTGCTGCCCTATCTGATCGAGGCCCTGGACCATCCCGACCGGTTCTCCGTGGGCCAGAAGTGCTTCTATGCCCTCACCTACCTGACACGGCATACGTCGGGGGAGGTCTACTGGGCACGACTTGTCGAGGACGAGAGGCGGCACAAGGAGGTAGTTCTGTGGTGGCAGGGCTGGTGGAGTAAGAACAAGGGCAGACACCCGGTATTCGATGCCGAGGCGGAGCGACGAGCCCGAGCTGAGGTCATCCGCGTGACCCGGCAGATCGAGACGGAGGCGAAGCCTCATCGTGCTGAGTTGTCGCTGTTCTCGCTCCCCAAGAATGTGGTGCTGCGCTGGTCTCGCCTCTTATTCGAGATCGAGTATAACCCGCGGCTCTGGTCTTTGGCTCCTCCGCTGACCGTGGATCGCGACAGCTTGCCGTGGATTCATATCTCCTGCCGGTTCCAGAGCGAAGACCTCCCCGCGGAGGCCGCATGGGCGGCGAAGGAGACCCCCACTCCCCCCGGGGAACTCAGAGGACATGTGAGGGCGGTGTACTTCCGGGCTCTTGAGGGGACGGATATCGTGGTCGAGGTGCTTGCGGCGTCAAAGGACGAAGAGTTGATTGCCGCATTGCGCGGGGCACTGGGCGCCAGACGAAGCGTGGCACCACATGTTTCACGGGCTGACAGACCACGTCGCTGACTTGACGTGTCGTGCCTCGCAGCCGTAACGCGATGTGTTCTCCTGGTCCGGCGCACGCACTCCTGAGAAAGCTCCGGGTGCCGACAGAAGCCGGCGTGGTCGGCGGCAGGACGAAGATTGGCCGCATCACTGCTTAGTTGCTGGCTGAGCGATGGGTGACGTGCAGTGCCGGCCGCTCATCACCCACTGCTTCCCACGCGACCGGTCAGTGGAGGGATACGCTACCACTGAGCGCAGAGCGGAGACGGGCCCCGCAAAGTGTTGCTTTGCCCTTGACCGCGAGTGGGCACAGCGTCAACCTCCCGCGCCATGGCCCTCGGGCGCACCCCCGACTCCGGCTGCCCCCTCGGCCGGGAGTCACTGCGCGGCGTTCCGTCGCGCTTGGGCACAGCAGCCGCGCCACGGTGGCGATCACCGGCAGCCCAACCCAGTCCCATCTCCGCGCGGTATCCCCGCCGCCCATCCTCGGCGCCTCTCAGCGCAGGGGTATGCACGAAGGGAGAGAATACCACGGGAGGGGATGCTGGAGCTTCCTGGAAGGCAGATGAGTTCTTGGACAGCGCGGGGTGTGACTGGCACATGGTCGCAGAGGAGTCAGGGACGTCCGGAGGGTAACTTCGCAGATCGGTGTGTCTGTGTCACTACTGCTGACGCTGAGCAACTGACCGTGAATGGTATCTCCTATCGGGGTGGGTCAACCCGGCCGCGAGATAAGGATGCGCCTTCAGTGAGACGGCTAAGGCGCAATGCACCTGCGCTCACGCTCTTCTTGCTGGCACCGGCCACAGCAGAGCTCCTCACGGGCTCTATGCCGCCGGTGGAGTTCTTCAACCCGTTCACCTTCGTCATCATCGCAGCGCTTTACGGGAGCGGCGCGCTCCTCATGCGCGATGCCGTCAGGGGGTGGCGAAAGGGATACCTCAGCCTTCTCTGCTTGGGTGTCGCCTACGGCATCTTCGAAGAGGGCCTATTCTGCAAGACCTTCTTCGATCCCAACCGGTCCGATCTAGGTC
Source organism: uncultured Armatimonadota bacterium (assembly GCA_963716175.1). Classification (GTDB taxonomy): domain Bacteria; phylum Armatimonadota; class Hebobacteria; order Hebobacterales; family Hebobacteraceae; genus MFD04408-11. The sequence goes on from OY970296.1 coordinate 1,948,109, forward strand.
CCCTCGGCGGCTACGGCCGCTGGTTGGGCACGAACTGGGTGTGGGCGATCTGGCTGATGCTGTACCACGCGGTGATAAGCATCTCGATTCCCGTCCTCCTGGTGGAGGTCGCGTTCCCATCGCGAAGGACTGACCGGTGGGTGGCCGGCGTGTGGCGCGTCGTGCTCCTGGTCATCCTGGCGTTGGAAGCTCTGCTGGGCTACTACCGGCTCTCGGCATTCCGTCCGCCGGTGCCGCACTCCCTGGTCACGGGGGCGCTCGTGGTTGCCCTCATATTGGTGGCAGGACGCCTCCCGGCACGGGTCGGCAGGATTGGCGCTGCCCTGCAGAGAGCGCGACCGTGCTTCCTATGGAGCACCGGCTTCCTGTGGATGCTGCTGTCAGCCATCACTTTCTACGGACTGCCGGAGACCCCGATCCCTCCCGCTGTCACAGCCCTCATCGGGCTGACCATCACCGGAGCCGCCGGGTGGCTGGTGCTGCGATTGTCCGGCAACATGGCGGGTTGGGACGATCGAGGCCGCTTCCTGCTCGGGGCGGGCGTGCTTTCGTTCTGGATCATCCTGGGACCGCTATGGGAGGTAGCCCGGCTCGCACCCAACGATCCGCGAGGGATGACGCTGGTGGCAGTGGCTGCGCTTCTCCTTCTCCTCTGGCAGGGCCGTCGCGTCTACCACCGGGCCGCTGAGCTGCCTGGAGAATCCCCTGTATCAGACGTAGTGCCTTCGGAAAGAGGCCGGGGTAGCTGAGGAAGGCAAGTCCGAGAGGGCTGTGACGCCGGGTGCGGCGGACATCGTGCCCATGCTAAGCAGGCCTGGGACACCGGTCTGGCAGCCCAGATGGCCTGCTCACCTGGCGGACCAGGGCGAGACGAAGGGATCGGCTCCGACGGCAGGTCCCAGAGAGGCGCTGCCAACGTGGCACCGACCGACGGTCACGGACCCCACCGCCCTCCGTCTGCTCCACTGCCTGACCTCGGCGTCGACGGCGATCATTCGCACCTTAGAGGTGCATACCCCGACCCGAACCGGCTGTCGCTAGCAGGCCCCGGCAACCCCGACTCCGGCTACCCCCTCGGCTTGGACTTGTGCGGACCGGATACAGATGCAAGAGCAGCAGGGAAGCCCTGGGCTCAGCAGAAGCGAAGCCCCCGTCTGGGCACGGGTGACCGCGGCGTGTGGTCTGCCTTGGCACGGGGTTCCGGCCCGGCATCAGGAGGGGCTTCCTCCCAGCAATCAGTGCTCAGGAGCATGAGGAGGGTGTACAGATGAAAGGGCTACGTTCGGTCGCGTTGGTACTTGGGCTGGCCGCCGCTTTGGCGGCCCCGGCCCTGTCCGGTCAGCGGGGTGGTGGCGGCCGTCGGGGCGGAGGTGGTGGACAGGGCGGTAGCATGAAGGCCCTGCTCGACCGCCTTGGGTTCACCGAGCAGGAGCTGGCCGCGGTGCAGAAGAGCATGGAGGCCAAGTCCAAGGCTCATCAGACACTCGAGGACGAACTCGGTAAGTTGCGCGAGGTCGCTGGCAATGACAAGTCCACCGACCAGCAGCTCCGTGGGGCCATCGACAGCTACACCGAGGCCCTGGCGCGATACCGGGAGACAGTGCGGACCGAGGATCGCTCCCTCTCAGGCCGCCTCTCAGTAAGGAGCCGGGCGCGCTGCCTGGCAGCCGGGGCCCTTGACAACGGACTTGGCATGGGTGGCGGAGGGCGCGGCGGTGGAGGCGGAAGGCGTGGAGGTGGGGGCGGACGGCGGTCCTAGCCCGCTCCTCCAAGAGCCAGCCTGAAGGCGACTGCCGAGCCGACGGGGTGAACGACTGGAGAGCCGTGGCAGCCGGTCGCGGGCGCCAGCGGTTCTGCCCCCAGCGCCCGGTTGCCATTGTCAGCCGCCCGTGAAGCCGGCCCGAGAGCACCCCCGACTTCGGCTACCCCCGTGGCTGGAGTCAGTGGCCGGGACTCGCCGCGGATGACACGGCGATCTCCCCACTGCCCATCACCGGCGTCGCCATTCGACTCTGTTCCCCACTTGGCATCTTCGCCATTTCCGAACCCTCGCGGCGGAAAGGATGTCGCACCGATGGGAGGGAAGCCAACCCCGAGGGTGCACAGGAACCGAGGTTAGGGGCTTCTTGGATGCCTCAGATCAGTTCTGGTACACTTTGGTCGAAATGGCCGCCGGACCCACAACATATGGCGCGAAACGGCCAGCGGTCCAGCCCAGATGTAGCCCCCGCGCAGCTCGTCCGCTCTGGCTTAGCAGTTACCCTGGCCGTGCGCCCTTGACGCCCGCCCCTCCCCCCTGCTACAATCCGCTCGCTTCCACTCACGCGTAGGAAAAAGCCGCTCTAGATACCTTCAGAGCAGCCTCCGCGAGGCGGGCTAAGCCCCCTCGGGGTACCCCTCTTGCGCGTCCCCTCGTAATGCCCCCGAGTTCGCACCATTCTCCCGGCTTTGCCGCCTTTCGGCTCCTGCTCAGGCATTGGGCTCCCGTCTTCCCCCTGCCATCGCCTCCTCCGCAGCCGCCATTGGTGGCCTCTCATGCTCATCACCAGCCGGGACAACGAAAGGATCAAGCGGATCCGGGGCTTGTTCGGCCGCAAGCACCGCGATCGCACGCGCCTCTTCCTGGTGGAGGGGATCCGGCACGTGGGCGAGGCCGTCGCCGCCGGCGCCCTCATCGAGTGCCTCTGCTACGCCCCCGACCTCCTCACCAGCGAGTTCGCCCACCGGCTGATCGCCGAGCAGGAGGCCCGCGGCGTGCCCTGCCACGCCGTCGCGCCCGGCGTCTTCGCCGCCCTGACGGTGAGGGAGAATCCGGCCGGCCTCCTCGCCGTGGTGCGGCAGTCCCCCTCCCGGCTGGACGACCTGCACCCGGAGGTCTTTCCCTGGGGGGTAGCCCTGGTCGCACCCCAGGATCCGGGCAATATCGGCGCCATCCTCCGCACCGTGGATGCGGTCGGCGCCAGCGGGCTGATCCTGCTGGACGCCAGCGCCGACCCCTACCATCCCGGCGCGGTGCGCGCCAGCATGGGCGCGCTGTTCTCCCACCCGGTGGTGCGGGCCTCCTTCGGCGCCTTCGCCACCTGGGCGAAAGCAGGCGGCTATCGGATCTGGGGCACCTCCTCTCGCGCCGACCGGGATTACCGCGAGGTCGAGCGCTACTCGCGCCCCCTCCTCCTCCTCATGGGAAGCGAGCGGAAGGGGCTACTGCCGGAGCAGATGGCGCTCTGCGACGAAGTGGTGCGGATGCCGCTGCGGGGGCGGGTGACCTCCCTGAACCTCGCCATCGCCACCGGCGTCATGCTCTACCAGATGCTGGCGCGAGGTGAGGAATGATGGCGGCCCTCTTGCTCCTCCCTCCCAGGCCATCCTGGCGCCCCGGGCGGAGGCTCGTGAGGGCCTCCCGCCCGGTCCGCAGCCCGCCCCGCGGGAGCTGGTGGCCGCCACCTTTGTCGGCCCTTCGCGACCTTCCCCCTGGTGACGAAATGCTCTCGCCCCTGTAGAACGCGGTTGCTAGCCGAGCATCCTACCATGGGAGGGGAGTATGGGCCACGGCGTTCCCCGCAGTTGGTCGGTGCTGTTGGTAGTGGTCGTTCTGGTGATGGCGATTCTGGCCGCGTCGCAGGCGCAGGCGGCGGTGAACCCCACTGTGGCTGTTAACCGCCCGTATAGCCGGCCTGAGAGTCCCCCCGACTCCGGCTACCCCCTCAGCTGGAGTCACTGCCCGGGGTTAACCGCGCCATTGAGCGGCAGCTCTTCTCGGACACGCGGATCACAGCCTTCCGGTTGGCGGCGTGATGCCAGGCCGGCTCCATGGGCACCTGACAGGGGCAGGGCGCTTCAGAGTCATCCCTATCCGCCCGGCCTGCGCTCTCCCTGAGCTGGACGGAGCCCTGTTCGGCCCTATTCCTCGCTGTGCGGGGATCGGCCCATCAGACTCGACAGGTAGTCTCAGAAGCGTCCTCGGACTGCGGAAAGAGCATAGTGGATACAGGACCGGGCGAATCCGGGATGGACCGGATAGCCAGGTCCTTTTCCATTGAAAACTGTTCGAAGTGTCTCGATAAAGGCAAACCGGCCGAAAGGCCGGGACGCAAAGCTCTGGGCCTAAGGTCTGCTTACCGCGGACGATGGTTGCCAGGCTGCCGAAGACGCTAGCCGCCAGCCGGGTCAGACGATGACCCACGCGGCGCGGCCTTCTCGGCAGCCTGGCATTTGCGTTTGTGCTGTCAAGAGGCAGAAGGAGAAGTCGAGGTGACAGCCGAGGCGCAGGAGCTCTTCTCCACGGAGGATGGCCGCCTCGCTATGAGCGAAGGGGAAGGGTGGGTCCTGACTACGATTACGGACCTCGCCGGCAAGGTCGGACAGCAGGCCAGAATGGCACTCTCCGAGCTGCTACTGAGCATGCAGGAACTCGCAGCTCGCCTGGAGGCCCTTGGCGACGGCGCAAACAGGCCCGTCGAGGTACTCCTGGGGTTCACACCCGAGGGTGAGCAGGTGTACGCTACCGTAAGCGAACACGAGATGGCGTTCGTGGAGGTCGCACGCGATGGAGTAGGCCGTCGTCGTCTATGCGGACCCTACTCGGTAGAGGAAGCCCACAGGATGGTGAACGCGGTGGGGAAGGCGAGCGCGGGGTAGGAAGCCGGCCAGCGAAAGTGCCCTCGCTGGAAGGCCCAGAGCCCGTCGCATAGATGTACTGCGCTGCGTGGCTGAAACGGCATGAGCACTCGTCCGGTCACAAACTGACGGCGAGCCGTTCGAGAACGCCCACCTGCTGCGCCACACCTTCATGCGCCTCTGGCGCATTCGCCACCCACGCCCTGCGCGCCCGGCCCAACCTGCGGGCGGTGCAGGAACTGCTGGGCCACGCCTGGGTGACCACGACCCAGCGCTACACTCACCTGGAGGTAGAGGACCTGCAGGCACAGCTGGCCGATCTCCCGGCCAACCGCTTACCGGGCGTCGGCTGAATCCATACGACGCACTATGGGCCCAATTCATCAGCCGAGCAGCGCGTCTGACTCATGGGTCAGAGGGGCAGCTTGAAGGCCCGGGCGATGTAGACGGCCATCTGATCCCGCGTCACGTGCTCATCCGGCCTATAGCTGCCGTCGTCATAGCCGCGCACCACGCCGTTATCTACGCAGGCTTTGATCGCGGTGCCCGACCAGAAGCCGGCCGGCACATCAGAGAAGAGTTGGGGCGCGGCCGCCATGTCATCGCCAATCTTCGCCCAGCCTTGAGAGCGAGCCACGAACACCGCCATCTGTCCGCGGTCCACCACGACCTCCGGCCGGTAGTGCGTCGGGTCGTAGCCCTCCACCACCCCGTGTCCCACGGCATACTCCACGTACCTGTAGGCCCAGTAGTCGCTCGGAACATCCGTGAACGTGGCCGCGGCCGGCCCACTCGGCACGTACGCGTCTCCGCCGGCCATAGCGCGTGATATGTAGACCGCCATCTGGTCGCGAGTCACGGGATCGGCGGGCCTATAGGTGCCATCGGAGTAGCCCTTGACGATGCCGGCATCCACGCATGCCTTCACGGAGCCGAACGCCCAGAAATCGGTCGGTACGTCGGCGAACGTCTGCTGCGCGAGCGCCAGCGTGAAGTAGGTGGCGGACGTGCTCCGGCCGGCAACCACTCGGTCATCCGCGGCGAGGGCGCGCGTAATGTTTCGCCAGCGGCCGTCTTCCCAGGCCAGCAGCCGCACGGTCGACTCAGCGCCCGTCGGCACTTCTACGTCACGGTACGCCAGCACCAGCGACAGGCCGTCGGTGTGTGCGCCATTCGTGAGCAGCTCCCAGCAGTCGCCCAGGAAGGCGTAGCCGTCCGGCGCCGGCCCCAGCACATCGGGCGTCACGCACATCGCGGTGCTGCCTTCGGCCGTGACCGTGTCGAAGGTGACGGTGGCGTCACCCTTGATAATGGCGACGCTGCTGCCAGTGGGGGTGTTCGGCGCCCACCAGGCGGCGCTCGCGACATACGAGTAGTCGTAGGTCAGGCGGGTGGGCTCTCCGCTGCCGTCTGCGCTGATCATCCACAGCTCGAGTCCGGGCTCGATAGCGCCGTTGCCCCAGTCCGGGTTCACCGGCAGATGGTGGGCGGAGGAGAAGACCACCGCCCCGCCACTCGGCGACCAGCACAGAAAGCTGGCTGCCGCGCAGCAGACGTAACCCGGCGGGTTGATGAAGACAGGTGTCACCTCGCCACCATCGGGGGAGATGATCCCGACGCCGGCGAGGGAGGCGCCGCCGTCGGGCGAAGTCGCCGAAAAGTTCACCCCGAGTCGGGTCGCGTCCGCTGACCAGCCGACCGAACTCCCGAGCCAGCGTACTGTCCAGCCCGGATAGCCGGCCAGCGTGGTCGGGAGCACGGGATGATCCTGCGTGCCGTCGGGATGGATCAGCCAGAGGTTGCTGCCGCTCGGGTCGCAGCAACTCAGGTAGGCAATCCACTTGCCATCCGGGGACCAGTGCGGCTTGGAGGTGTACTTGCCGCGGTTCGCCACCAGCAGCGTCCGCGTGGGCGCGTAGAGCTTCTGGGTGTAGACGTTCAGCGGCGGGGTCCCCTGTATCTCGGTGTCGATGTACGTCATCCAGGTGGCGTCGGGGGAAAACTCCGCGCTGTCCCAGCCCCACATGTTCGGCAGTCGCACTGGGTCGCTGCCGTCGGCGTTGGCCACGCGGATCCCCCAGTCGGAGATGCGGTAGGCGATCTTCGTGCCGTCCCAGGAGTAGCTCGGCGTGTGGGAGGCATCGGGGCCGACCCACTTGCGCTCCGAGGGAGTCGTCCCGTACTGCAGGATGGCCTGGAGGTTGTAGGGGTCGTTCTCGTTGCCGTACATCGTCTGCTCGTAGGCGAGCTTGCCGGGGAGCACTGGCAGGGCCGGCCAGGTGGTGTCGACGGTGAAGCGGTGGCGGGACGTCTGGTCGTTCCAGACGCTCACGCGCGGATCGCTTACTCGGTCGTCGACCGGAGTCCAGTCGCTGATCTGCCAGAAGTAGGTTCGGCCCGGATCGAGCGCGGGCCCTTTGCCGTCGAAGTTGTAGACCGCCGAGGCCGGCCCGGTCGGCGAGAGCGGCACGCGCCAGATCTGGCCGCAGTCGTCCTGGTCCGGGGCGGGGCCGGTATAGGTGGTGTCTCCTTCCGCGCGCACCTGAAGCGTGCCCTTCGCGCCCGAGAGGGGAAGCCACTGGAATGTCGGGACTGCGGTTTCAATCACACTGTCCGCTGTCGGGCCTGTAAGCGTCGGCACCGCGTCGGGAACGGCCGGGAGGGCCGGCGTGGTAAGCGAGATCTGACTGCCGGCGCTGCCGACGACCGTCAGCTTGTACGACCCGGCCGGTATCGGCCCTTCCTTACGCGCCTCATAGTAGACGTAGGTATAGGTGTAGTTCGGGCCGGGGATCACACGGCAATCGACCGAGCCCCCGGGATTCGTGCCGGCGGGGTCATACCAGTCGCTGCCATCGGTGTTGATCACATGGCGGCCGCCCTGCATGTCTTCGACCCACAGCATGGAGGGCTGCTCGTACTGCGAGCCATAGACCTGGACGGTGAAGCGCGCATGCCACATCGGCCAGTCCCACCAGTCTGCATCGCGGCCGCGGTCGATCACTACGTCTTCGATCACCGGCGCGGTCGTGACCACCTCTCCGGAGTTCACCTGGAAGTCGTCGAAGGCGACCACGACCTCCCGGTCAGTCTGCGCCCAGGAACTGAGGCTCACCAGCATGTCGCCCGAAGGCACTACACTGGCTGCGAGTTGGAACCACGCCCCACCGTTTGTGGACCGTTGGTAAGCGCTCAGCAGGGAGTCCGCGTCGCGGACCAGTCGCAGGGTCCCCGTCTGGTCCTCTGTCCCGACCGATGCTCCGCAGATGCAGCTCGACATCGCGAGGTAGCTAACGAGGTAGGAGTTGTGGCCATCTTCCGAGCAACCCCGTTGGACACTACACAGGTCGCCGGGTGGGTCGGCGAACAGGCCGAGCGACCTGGGGCCGGTCGCTGGCCAGCCGATCAGCTGGAAGTCCACCTGGATATCGAACGGCCCTCGCAGCCGCCACAGTGACGCGAGATCGTCGTGGTGCTCCACCTCCGTCGGCTCCAGCGTCATAACCAGCTTGCCATCGCGCTCAACGATGGACCCACCTGCGCCGGGCCAGCAGTAGGCTCCCCACTTCGTAGTGTCTATCACGCCGTCATCGAAGTTGTCGTTGGGGTCGATGGTCTGGGCAAAGCCCACTATGCCGGCGAGGAATAGGACGCCAAGGACGGACAGCAAGACAAGCGAGGAGCGCCACATCACCATACCTCCCGACTGCTCAGTTTCGGGCCGGTCCTGGATGATCGTGGGGCGTGAGCCTGCAACTCCGGCTCGGGTGTCGACCCCTCGTACCCTTCATAGGTTCGGCTCAGGCATCGCCTTCCCTTCTGGCTCCAGCCTGGGCCGTAACCTCCAGCACTGGGGAGAACGCGGACTTCAGAGGTGAAGTGGCTGTCTCACAATCCAGTTTCCCAGACGCAGACCGGCTCGGAAGGCAGTGCAGAGGGCGTCTCACATCTGGCAGAGCCGATCATGAGACGCCCTCTGGACACCCCCGGGATCCGGGCCAACCCCCTCGGCTCTGGTCCCTCGTCCGGGGGTCTGTCGCTTCTGGGGGAGATAGTCGCACCTTTGCTCCACCCCGCTCCCGAGCGCGGCCCTGAAGCCCACTGGGGTGCCGTTTTGGGCTTACACGGTCCCCGGTCGCGCGTTGGCCCGGTCAGTGAGTTCCCGCTGCCGCTTCTGCCGCTCATACTCCGCGAAGTACTGCTCTTCGCGCCGTCGGCAGTACTCGTCCTGCCCGGCATACCTCTCCTCCCGGATGCTCTGCAGCAGCCGGGCCGCCTCCTCGGCCTGCGCGGGAGTGGCGGCGGTGATCAGCTTCTGGATTGCAGACCGGCCCTCCCAGGGCTCGAACTCCTCCGGTGCCGTGCGCCAGCGTTCGGCGATCCGGCTCGAGTGGGCACGGAACTTCGCCGCTGCCTGCTCGACCTCGCCCACCACATCCTGGTTGGCGAACGGATTCGGCTCCTCCCCCGGCGCGGGCGCGAGTCGTGCCTCCAGGTTGGCGATGCGGGCGGTCAGCGCGGTAGAGGTGTGCCTGCGCATCATGGGCTCCAGGACCTCCTCAGCTCCATCAGGTGAAGATGCGCCTGCCGTAGTGCCGGTAGACCGCCTCCAGGAACTGGGGATTGGGCTGGTTGGCGATCCCTTCATAGACCGGGAAGTACTTGCCGGTCTGCCAGAAGAGGGAGGTGAGGAACTCGGCGATGCAGCCGTTGTGCTCCGCCAGTTCCGGCACGATCGTGCTGCGCTTGTCCCAGCGGCCAGGCTCGATCTCGAAGGATTCCTCCGTGCGGCTGGGGTCGGTGATGGCGCGGTAGCCCTCCGGGGTGCGCTCGACGTAGCCGCGCGCACAAGCGGCCAGCAAGGACCGGCAGGCCTGCGCTTGCTCCTCAACGCTCCAGCCGAGGCCCTCCGCCGGCGGCCGCGCCCGGGCCTCCAGTTGCGCCACCTGGCGGGCCGTCTGCCTGAGATGACTACGCAGCATTCAGCTTCTCCTCCAGCGACTGGACCCGGACGAGCAGGTCCTCCTCGACGACGCCCTTGCGGTCATGCTCCAGGATCACCTCCGCGGCGCGGATGCGGGCGGTCTTGGGGGCGTCGGTGTCCTGCATCACCTTCACCAGCACGGTGATCGCGGCGTTGGCCGCCCGCCGCAGCAGCCGTAGGGTCTCCCGGTAGCTCTCCTGGCGAGCCCGCTGGTAAGCCTGGGCGAACGCCTCCAGCTTCAGCCAGCGCCGCAGGGTCGGCTCGCTCACCCTGGCTTTGGTGGCCGCCGCCGCGATGGTCGCCTCCGAGAGCAGGCATGCTATCGCCCGTCCTTGCCGCGGCGACAGGCCGGAATTCTCAGTCGCCCCGCAGAGTAACGCACCTCCGGGAAGTGCTGCTCCATCACTGGCTTCACGCCTTCGTGGTAGAGCCGCTCTGCCAGCACTATGCCTTTGACGAACCGGTATCCATTCATAGTCGTTCTCGCGCCGGAACAGGGTCGGTCTGCACGTCGTGCGTGCAGACGCTCTGCCCTCTGCCGTAGGCCTCAGGGGCGTGAGCGCCATCCTTGCTCTCACCGAACGCCTGGCGGAAAGTCAAGCGGTCCGAGGTGTCGCCGTTGGAGCTCTGCCATGGTTCGCGCTTGGTGCACTCGAATCCTGAAGACTCATAAAGGCTAACTGCAGCCGCGTTGGTGGCGCTCGTGTGTATGCCGAACATCCTGACGCAGCCGGAATTGCTCGCTTCGGCTGTCAGCAGTTCCAGGATGCGTCTGCCATGACCGTGCCCTCTCCGCCTCGGCGCGACACAGAAGAACGTCAGCCATAGGCATCCCGGTTCGTTGAAGGGATACTCCAGGCGCAGGTAGGCGACCAGCTCGTGGCAGCGCGCGCTCTCGACCACGAGGTGGCGAAGGCCGGTCGTAGCCGGCTCTTCATACCAGAGCCGTCGCAGGGTCTGCTCAGCGTACTCCGCTGTCTCCCCAATCGCCACGAGAGTGGTTGGATCGAGCAGCATGCTGAGAATCCCCGGCAGATCCGTCTCTGTCGCCAAACGCAGTCGCAGGTCACCCGACTCAGCGCCGTCCAGATGCAGTGCGTCCCAACTGCTCTCCATAGGGTTCTCCTCGGGCTTGTGCCCTCTAGGGTGTCTTGGGTCAGGAACCTCGAGGAGGCCGGCCACGGAAAGCGCCACAGACCTGCTGGCCCGTGGCGCGCGTGGTCGGGGAGCGGCGGTTAGCTCAGGTGAGTGTGGCTCCAGGCCGTGCAGGCAGGTGATGACCGGTCTCTCTCGGGTTACGAGTTGTCGTCTTCATGGTCACCACCTCCCTTCTGCTAAATAGAGTAGCGATAGTCTACTCATCCGATTGGTTGCTGTCAACTGCGAGATGACCTCTCGCGATGGTCCTTCCGAAACCTCCGCTGCAGCTCCCCCGGCGTCCGGTTCAGCACGGTAGGTTCAGGCACTCGCGCCTTCTGCTCCTCCATCGCCAGCCGCTCGACAAACGGCGTAAGCACGTGCACACGGCTCGGGTGAAACGGCGGCCGCCCTGATGGCCGAGAGCGGATCGCGGCACCGTCTGCAGAGCGAGAAGCGAGTAACCTCTGACGGGCGCGCCTCGTGAGCGCGAACACCGGAAGTGCCCGCCTCATCGTCGGGTGCCAGTGGGCAGCATGCAGTTACAGGTCTATGCTATCGCACCCGGGTCAGATGTGAATACCCTGTCTTCGCGCGGAATGGGCGAGGAACCCGCCGTTACGGAGCTAGTGCACCGGGGTGCCCCACCTCGCCTTGTAGACATGCTCTCCCGCCCAGTTGACTACCCGATCGGGTTGCATGAGAAGCACTCGTTCAGCCCACCACTTCTCACCCCCCCCTTGGACATAGGCTATCTGGCCAGTCACCGGGTTGGTCGAGATGCTGTTCACATGGCCGGTTTCTCTGAGCTGCGGATGCAGTTTGAAACTCCGCTTATCCCGGTCAAAGAGCCAGCAGTGACTGCCGGTCGTCACGGTCATCAGCGGGCTGTCTGGCACCGGATACAGGTCATGCCCTCCGCCTTCAGGGAGATCCACTATGAAGAACATCGCGAGCGAGGGATTACCTGAGTCCCAGTCTACCAGCCGGTAGGCCCTGATGTCGCGGTGCGCAAGTGCCCATAGGACTCCCCGGGCTTCATCCCATACAACCCCGTGTCCCTCGGGTAGTGCCGTGCTGAACAGCTCTTTCTCGGAGGTATTGGCATCGTAGATGATGAGCTGGTCGCAGTTCCGCGGTGGCCCGCTGCCCTCGTGACCCGAAGTGGCCACGGCCACCCGGCCTCCAGGCAGCAGGTCTGCCGAGTGGGCGTTCTCGGCCACAGCCCAGAAGGATGCTCTGCCCGTTCCTCGCTCCACCAGCGCCACGCCGGAACCTGAGGATGTGATGAGTATCCACTTCCCCCCGCCCAACGGCTTGCATTCGTCGGTGCTAGCGAACTGCCATTGCTTGAGTTCCGCGGGCAGTTCAGGGCAGTCCTTGGCCCGCCATCTCCACATCTTCTTTGGCTTCCCGTTCTCTTCCCGGGGAAGGTCGAGAATGTACACCTCATCCCCGCCGCACACTATCAGCTCCTGGGATGCTGCCGCTGTCTGGCCTCCCACTGTACGTCGTCAGCGATTCTGGGACAAAGGCCAAGCTACAGGGTGAGCTGATCTGAGTCGGTGTTCCTGCTCCTGGGCGGCGAAATGTACAAGCGAGAAAGGAGCAGGGAGATGGAGGAATCGCTGAGGGCCGATGGCAGTGAGGGGCTAGAGCAACCGGTGGTGAGCCCGGGGCCGGCTCGCAAGCGAGGGGAGACCCCGCGGCAGCAGATGCTACTCTGCGAAGTAGCTTCGCTACGTAGCACGAGTCCGGAAGGCCAAGGGTGTCACCCGTCGGCACTTCACCGCCGAGGACAAGATCCGGATCGTGATGGAGGGCATCCAAGGGGAGATCCCGGTCTCGGAGCTGTGCCGGCGGGAGCGGCTGCACACCACGGTCTATTACCGCTGGCTCAAGGACTTCCTGGAGGGGGGCAAGAAGCGGCTGCGAGGGGATGTGCTGCGGGAGGCGGGTCGGGAGGAAGTGGCGGCGCTGAAAGAGGAGAATGCCCGGCTCAAGTGGCTAGGCGCAAGCGCCGCCATCCCGGTCCACAGGACCTAGGGACAGTTGGTGGCGGACTATGCCCTTGACCTGATGGCGCTCAAAAAAAGTCTGATGGCGGAGCGATGACCAAACAGCGCCGTCGGGAGATTGTGGAGCTGGTGGCCAAGTCACCCCATACGGTGGCGGCGACAGTGGCTGAGATCGGGGTCTCCAAGAGCAGCTTCTACCGCTGGCGCGCCCGGATTGAGTCCGGCTGGAGGCCCCGGCTGAAGAAGGCGGTCTGGAATGAGTTGCGCCCAGAGGAGCGCCAAATCGTGCTCCAGCAGGCTCTGGCGCAGCCCCACCTGAGCGCCCGGGAGCTGGCCTGGTGGCTCTGCGACCACGCCAATTTCAGCGTTTCTGAGTCCACCGTGGCGCGCCTCCTGAAGGCCCACGGGCTGCTGCCTAGGCGGGGCCCCGAGCAAGAGCCGGCCGGGAAGGAGTGGCGCCACAAGACCCGCCGCATCAACCAGATCTGGCAGAGCGACGCCACCCGCTTTTTCATCCCGGGCTGGGGCCACTACTGGCTGGTGTCGGTGCTCGACGATGGCTAGGCCTGCGGCCGCCATGGCGGTCACCCTCGGTGACCTAGCCACTACTCCCGGCGCCTGCTGGCCTGGGAACTGGTATCCGACATCCAGGCGGAGAGCCTGGTGGCGGTGATCCAGCGGGCAGTGGAAGTCACCGGGGTGACCGCAGCGCCCCTGGTGGAGCGGCCGGCGGTGCTCACCGACAATGGCTCAGGCTACATCGGCAAGGTGATGCAGAAGTACCTGAAGGCCCTGGACCTGCGCCATCTGCGAGCCCGCTCCCATCATCCCCAGACCACCGGCAAGCTTGCCCGCCTCTGGCGGGATCGAGCGGGTGCACCGCACGCTGAAGGATGACGTGGAGCTGGTGGTGCGGATGAGCCCGGGCGAACTGCGGGCAGCGATCGCCCAGTTCGTGGCTTACTACAACTCCCAGCGCTACCACGAGGTTTACCCGCCTCTGGCGAGGCGCTGCACAACGTCACCCCGGACGACGTCTGGTTCGGCCGCAGGGAGGAGATTCTGGCCCGGCGAAGAGCGCTCCAGATCCGCACCGTGATCGCGCGCCGGGAACGCTACCGCCGGCTGAGGGGCCAGTGCAAGAATACAAGAGCGGGAACACCGGAGGTGTAGCTAACGCAAGACCCCTCTTGTCCCAGTCACGCTGACGCCGGACAACTCGTGGCTCCAGTTTCCCCCGGGAGACCGCCCGCCGCACCACCTGCGTATGCCGCCGTGTCATCACGGCCCATTGCTCTCGCTGGCCTGCCGCCCGAAGGCCCGCCCGTCACCTGACTCCTGGGCCGGTTTGGTGGGCCGATTCGGCGGCTCCATTCGGAAAGCGGCCAACGGCCGGCCTCAGCAGAAGCGCTCCTGGGGCATCCTGAACCCCGTTGGGCCCATTGGGCCGGATGGGCCGGTTTCTGCGGCATGAAAGACTGCTAAGCGGCGAGGAGATCGGTCCCCTTATGCGAGCGCCCGTTGGCCATGAGGGTTTCGATATCTGCATTTCGTAGGGAATTGTTGCCCACCGCGAGCTTCGGAAGCCGTTCGATGCAGAGAAGGTTCGATGACAGCAACATTCCCTCCACCACTTGGGAATTGAACCCCGGTCTGGCGACCCCTCGTTCCCAGGTCAGCTCCTCGATGGCCATAACCGTCGTCCTCGGCCCAGTCGCAGGGCGCGGTGACCGGCTCGGCGAACCCCATTCCAGTATCTACGGGAAGGGAGAGCGATGGCATTAGCACAGGGGCAAGAGAGGGACCGCCCCGGTGTAGCTTGGGCGCTGCTGGTAGCACGAGTCACCGTGGGGGTCATCTTCATGGCCCACGGCTCCCAGAAGCTGTTCGGGGCGTTCGGCGGACTGGGGCTGGCGGGAGTCGTGAAGATGATGGGGCCCATTGGCTATCTCGTGACCGTGGATGAGTTCTTCGGCGGGCTCGGGCTGCTGGTCGGGGTCTTGTCCAGGTTCTCGGCCTTCTGGCTGATCGTGGATATGATCGGCGCGATCGCACTGGTTCACGGCAAGAACGGGTTCTTCCTGGGAGCGAAGCCCGGCTTCGAATACAACCTGGCGCTGATTGGCCTGCTCGCGGCCATCCTGCTCGCGGGGCCGGGAAGGTTCAGCCTGGGGCGGTGGTTGCCCCTGCCCCGCCATGTCGTCCTGGAGTAACCGCGAGACCGGATTCGCGGAGCTGCAGATTCTGGCCCCTATTGGTCTGCTCTACCATGCGATCATCTGTACGCCGGGTCCGGACAGCCTTACTGCTACTCTCTATGCTGCTGTGCGCCGTGCTGTTCGTGTGCTACTTGTGGCGTCCGGACCGGGCGACTGCCGTCACGGTTATCCCGCCGCTGATCTGGGTTGCAGCGGGCCTCAGCCTGGCCATGTTGGGCCTGGGCCGCGCACGGCTACTGGCGGTCCTGCTGTGGGTCGTATTCCTGCTTGCGTTCGCGGAGCCCTTCAGCTTCGTGCGCGGGCTGCGCGGGCCGGAGGCCGGGTTCAACGTCGCGCGGACACAGGGGAAGGCGGTGCGGGTGATCACGATCAATGCGGCGGGGGCGGCAGAGGCGCTGGAGCAGGTGGTGCAGTATGCCCCTGACATCGTTGTAGTGCAGGAGCCGCCGGCCCCTGAGCACGTGGAGGAGGTGGCGAGGAAGCTGTTCGGCCTGCAGGTGGGGGTGGTATGCGGCACCGATTGTGACATCCTGTATCGGGGCCGGCCGCCGGCCGACAAGAGGCGGCGGACGACGGCGCGAGCGCGGGTGGAGCTGGGCTCCGGGGAGGAGATCGCGGTGCTCGGCACGCACCTGGCATCGACGCGGCCCTCTTTCCACCTGTGGCGGCGCGACCGGTGGCACCGGCTGGCACAGGACCGCCGGATGCGGCGCGAGGAGATGCGAGAGGTGGTGGGAGCCGTGGACGCGGTGCCGGCCGGCAGGCCGATCATCTTGGCCGGCGACTTCAATGCACCGGCCGGAGACGCGGTGTTCCGAATGCTTCGCCCGCGGCTGCGGGACGCGTTCGCGGAGGCCGGGCGGGGCTGGGGGAACACCTGGTCGAGCAACCTGCCACTGGTGCGGATCGACCAGGTGTGGATCAGCAGGGAGTGGCGCGCGGTGAATGTGGTAACGCATCGGGCGGGGCCGTCGGATCATCGGATGGTGCTATGCGATCTAGAGCGGAGAGAGGAGAAAGGGTGGAGGTGATGCTGCCCAGGAGAGGTACCGTGGTGAGGTGGCCGACGGCCCCGGCCACCCCCGACTCCGGCTGCCCCCTCGGCTGGGAGGCATTGCCAGGGTCTCCGTCACCACCCATCGTAGACGACTCTTCCCCGACACGCGAGTCACAGCCTTCCGGTTGGCGGCGTGATGTCAGGCCGGCTTCACCGGTGCGTGACAGGGACACGTAGACTCATGACGCGCCGGTAAGACTGA
This sequence comes from uncultured Armatimonadota bacterium, assembly GCA_963716175.1. Classification (GTDB taxonomy): domain Bacteria; phylum Armatimonadota; class Hebobacteria; order Hebobacterales; family Hebobacteraceae; genus MFD04408-11. The sequence continues at coordinate 1,964,343 of OY970296.1, forward strand.
GAGAATCCCGACGTCTGCCCGCCGATCACACGGTGGCTGGGGCCGCGTCCACGGCGAGCAGCGCTTCCGCGTGCACAGCGAAGCGTTCGAATTCCTCTCTCACTCGTTCGAATTGTTCGCGCATCTCGGCAAGAGACCCACTGCGACTCACGCCCTCCAACACAGCCGCGGCCGCGCTCAGCGCGTCCGCTGACACCATCGCCGCTCCCCCCTTCAGCCTATGGCCGAACGCTGAGACGGCCGTCGCGTCCCCTCGCGCCAGCGCGTCCCCGAGTTCAATCAGCTCATGCGGAGTGCGTGCGACAAACACCCCAACGACCTTCCGCAGCAAAGCGAGATCCCCCGCGCAACGCGCCAGGGCGCCTTCGTAGTCAAAGGAAGCCGCCACTGTCGAGGAGCCCGAGGGTCGGCCGATCGCCTGCATCGGGAGAGTTCGCGCCTGCGTGGACAGCGACAGAGTTCCTTTGCTGGAGGGGGCCCATTTGGCGATCATCTCAAGCAGACTCTCCGGCGAGACCGGCTTAGTGAGGTAGTCGTCCATGCCCGCGGCCAAGCACTCCTCGCGGTCAGCGGTCGTCGCAGAGGCCGTCAGGGCGATGATGGGGAGGTGCGTGCTAGGAGTGAGGGCGGCGCGGGCGCGGATTCGCCGCGCGGCGGTATAACCATCCATCTCCGGCATTTGGCAGTCCATCAGCACAAGGTCGTAACTGCGGCTGGTGGCAAGGGCAACCGCCTCCACACCATTGGCAGCGATATCACACTGCAGACCTTCGCTCTTCAGTATCCCCTGAGCCACCAACTGGTTGGTCTCGTTGTCCTCAGCCAGCAGAATGCGCAGGTCGCGCGGCAAGGAAGGGGCATGGGAGGTGGACGCCGCACGAAGCGGCGATGGGTGGCCAGGCCGCCCGCCTGAGAGATGCAGCGCGTCCATCAGCGCGTCGAGCAGGGCTGACTGCCGTACCGGTTTGGTCAGGAACCTCGATACGCCGAGGGCCTGGTACTGCCGCCGGTCCAGACCAGAACCGATCGAAGTGAGTATGATCAGGACAGTCCCACTGACCTTCGGATTGCCACGGACTGCCTGCGTCAGTTCCAGACCATCCATCCCAGACATCTGGTCATTGACCAGCGCGATGCGGAAGGGATTCCCTTGGTTCGCGGCCTCCAGCAGGAGATCGAGTGCCTCAGATCCATGAGCCGCGGCTACGCTCGTGATGCCCCAAGTTCCCAGTTGAGCCTGAAGAACCTGACGCTTGATCGCATTGTCATGGACTATAATCACCCTTGCCTTGCGGAGGTCCGGGCTCCCGTCAGCACCCTGGGATGGCTGTGCCGCGGCCCCGCGCCGGAGAGGAAGCGTGAACCAGAACGTTGTCCCATGAGAGAGAACGCTCCCCACTCCGATCGTCCCCCCCATCAGCTCGACAAGGCGTTTGGAGATCGCCAGTCCCAGCCCAGTTCCACCGTACTTCCGCGTGGTTGAGGCATCCGCTTGAGAGAAGGACTGGAAGAGCCTGTCGAGTCGGTCTGCCTCGATGCCCGGTCCCGAGTCTTGCACTGAAAGGTGAGCCACCCCATGCTCTTCGTCGATTGCCTCCCATCGGCATCCGAGCACCACCTGCCCCTGCTCGGTGAACTTGAGCGCGTTCCCGATGAGGTTGCTCAACACCTGCCGCAGACGGTGGCTGTCGCCGACCATCGGGCGCGGCAACTCGGGGGGCAGATCAGGTATCAGCTCGAGCTTCTTCTTCTGCGCCTGCTCGGCGAAAGCCTCCAGGACGCTCTCCAACGTGTCACGCAGATCGAACGTCGCCTGCTCTACCTGCATCATCCCGGCCTCGATCTTGGAGAAGTCGAGGATATCGTTGATCAGGCTGAGCAGCAGATCGGCGGAGTAGACGATGGTGCTGGCATACTGCTTCTGCTGTTCATCGAGTTCGGTCTTCAGCAGGAGCCCGGCCATGCCGACGACCCCGTTCAGGGGCGTGCGGATCTCGTGGCTCAAGTTGGCCAGGAATCGGCTCTTCGCTTCCGTTGCTGCTTTCGCTTGCTCGGCCATCTCCTCCGCGTGCTGCCGGGCTTCGGTCAGCTCGGCGTTCGACTCAGCTAGTCGACTGTTCAGCAGGCCAACATCTTGGTACAGCCTGATGTTGTCGGAGTAAGCCAGTACCTGCCGGATCATGACTAACGCCATGAATGCGAAGCCGATCAGGACTACCCCTAACGAGACGAAGCCGTCTTCCTGTACGTCCTGAGTAAGCACGAACGCGAATGCGGAGAATGCCAGGAGGTAAGGCAGGATGGAGCGGAGAGAGTCGCCCCGGTGAACGTGAATGGGAACCGTAAGAAGCGCCGTCGGAGCACCTGTCGAATTGGCTGCGGCGCGCGCCGCAACGAGAGGAGCGCACGCAATGAGAGTGCACCCGACGTTCCAGCCCAAGTCGCCCCACTGCCCGCTCTGGTACCTGGCTGTCGCGACGGAGAACCAGTAGATAGCATCCGCAACTGACATCGCAAGCATGCCCACGGCAAGGGTCCCCATCGCCAATCGCACCCCCCGTGCCAACCGCGCCGTTGACATGAGCGCGGCCACGCACACCAACACCGCGAGATCGCCGAGGCAGTACGCGATGTTGACGCTCTTGCCGAATACCGAGATCTCGGACTGGCGCCAGAGCGGCCCCACCAGGTAGTACCAACTGAGGACCCCCGCGGCGCTTGTGAGCAGAGCACTGTCCAGGAGGAGACGCGCTTTGCCGGCGAAGGACAGCGGTTTCAGAAAACACAGGGTGCCTGCCAACAGCGGGACGTAGAACGCGACGTAGAAGAGATCGGCCCAGCTTGGAGTCAGGACACTGACGTGTCGTATGACCTCGTAGTACGTCCAGACAAGATCGCCCAGCATGTAGATGAAAACGGCGATCCCGATCAGCAGCCAGCCCGAGCTTTGCCACGGTGAGTGACGCCTGATCTGCCGGGCGCACCACAGGCACGTGACTGCAGCCCCAAGCTGAATCGGGATCGCGATAGGATCCCAGTACGCGAGGAACACCTTCTCTGACCCAGGCTTGAACAGCGCCAACACCACGGTGCCCAGTAGGTACAGACCGAACAGGACGAACGGAACGACCCAACTGCGGCCGCTCCTCCTGAGGCCGGTCCATGCACCATGGAGTGCTGCGATCATCTCAGTGCTCTCGCGTTCATCCGGTCACTCGCGAGCGGCTCCCCATTCTGATCGTGGTCTCCGGCGGCGCGCACGCGCGCCTGGCTCTCTGGCGCGCGTTGGGGCGTTCTCGTTGCCTTCCACACCAGTTGTCACCGCAGGGGGTGGGTCCAAGCGACGTTCAGTATGACCAGATTCGATTCGCTGCGTGTATTCGGCAAAGCGTAAGCTAGATTCACAGCCACACCCGGGCGAATCTCATGGTAGATACCAAGACCCCTGTAGCCGACAGACCAGCTGGCGCAATCCGCGAGCAGGTAGTCCTTCTCTCCGATCTGCTTGTCGACCCCGAATAGCGTCGCCCTGCTTCCCCCGGACGCTGCGCCGCCGAAGTGCAATCTCAGGCCCCGCCCTATGTCCTTCGTCGCAACCAGGTAGCTCGTTGGCGGGAAGCCAGACCCGAGTTCCATACAGCCAACCGCCACCGCCGGCCGCCCGTGCTTCTCCGAGCAGGCAAGCCACTTTCCGTTGAATACGATGTCATTCGATGAGCCGACTGAGTACAGGTCAGCTCCCAGCTCGAGTCGCGGATTCTGTGCGTATTCGAGCAACATGCAGCTCTCAGCTGCTGGACCGAACAGGTGTGGGGCCCCGTCATTTTCGAGTTCGATTCTCAGGTTGCCGACCTCCAGCATGTCGGCCGTGGGGATGATGTTCGACGAGGTCGGAAAGCCCCAGACGACCGTTGTCGTCGTCAAGAGCGCGAGAGCGACGAGCAATCTCATTCCCGCTCCTGTTCCTGGCAACAGCAGTTCCGGCGGCGGCTGTTCGATCCCCCAGGTCCGAGGCGCCGGATATGGGGGAAGACGCACGAACGCTGTTAAGGCGCTTGCTACTCGTTGAGAAGAACGGCCAGGACCTCCGATACCATTTTGGAGTCGAAAGGCTTCAGCAGGCAAAGGCCAGCGCCAGCGGACAAGGCCTCACCCACACGCTCGTCATGCGCCGAAGCCGTGATCATGACGAAGGTCGCCTTCGGGAGGACCGGGCGGATCGCTCGAAGGACCTCGAGTCCGTCCAGTTCGGGCATCTTGATATCGAGTAAGACGACATCGAACGCTTGGCTACGGGCCGCGAGGATGCCGAGTCGAGGCGATGTGTGAGTGGTCACCTGATGGCCCTGCTTGGTCAGAATGTCGCTGAGCAGTGTGCAGACGATCTCGTCATCATCGACCACCAGCGCCTTCAGCGAACGCATGTTCCCCTCTTTCCCGAGTAGACTGGGCCACTACCGTATTCATCTTCATCCACTTAACCATTCTCTGATTCCATACCTGAGCCCCAGGATGACGTCAACTGGCGACGAAACCCCGTGGGTGTGTCACGTCGTTGAGACACTGATTCCTAGGCAGATGCGGGCTTTGCTGACCTCAGAGGCGCGGGCACGGGAACGACACAGCCGTGGGGATGGGACGGCGATCATAGAGCTGGCAACGCCTACCAGGGCGCGGCCGGGGGCCCGGAGTCGCGAGGCGCGGCAGAGCGCGTTTCGAAGCGCACGAGTCCCTACCAAACGTCCCTGGCATCGAACTCCCGAAGCCGTCCGATGCGGAGAAGTTTCGATGACAGCAACATTCCCTCCACCACTTGGGAATTGAACTCCGGTCTGGCGGCCCCCCGTTCCCAGGTCAGCTCCTCGATGGCGATAGCCGCTGTTGTCGGCCTAGCGCCAGAACTGGCGTTATCGGCCCAGAACGAGCGTTCCCCGTCGAGACGGATGCAGCGCAAGGGGGTGGGTCAGTTTCCGATGAACTATCATAGAAGCGGCTTGCCCTCGCGGTGCCGAATCAGAGGCCTGACCGATAGCCTCAGAGGAGGACAAGCCAGAGATGCTCTATGTGGGATTGGATGTGCACAGCCAGTGGACCACGCTCCGGGGCTTCGATCCCGAGACCGGCGAGATCGTGGAGCGTGCGCGCATCAGCAATGAGCCGGAGGTGATGGCCGTCGTGCTCGGGGAGCTGCCCGGCCCTTTGCACGGGGTGATGGAGACGGGAACCAATGCCTGGTCCATGTATCGCGTGCTGAAGCCCTACTTCGCCCGCCTGGTGATCGCGGACCCGGCGCAGTTGTGGGATCGCAAGCGGGATCGTAGTGCGAAGACGGATCGGCGAGATGAGATGCCCTGCGCATGGCGCAGAAGCTGTATCGGGAAGAGATCAAGGGGATCTATGTACCGGACGAGCATACCCAGGATCTGCGGGTATTGGTGCGGGGCAAGGTGCGAGCGACCCGGTGGGTGACGAAGCTGGTGAACGAGATCGGATCGTTGTTGCGGTGCTGGGGGGAGGTCGAGTCCAAGAGCCTGCTCTCGAAGCGGGGGAAGGACCACTTGGACGCCGCGCAGTTGCCGGGACATTCGGCGCGGGTGCTGGAGCTGTGGCGAGAGATGCTGGAGAAGGCGCAGGAGATCGAGGCGGAGCTGGAGGTGGCGATCAAGGAAGAGGCCGAGCGTGACGCGGTTTGCGCGCAGTTGCGCACGATGCCCTCGGTAGGGCCCTTCACCGCGTTGGCGGTGCGAGCCGAGATCGGCGACATTCGACGCTTCCCCAGTTCGGCGGCATTGATCTCCTATGCCGGCCTGGCACCACGCGTCTTCCAGAGCGGAGAGCACTGCCGCTATGGGCCCTTGGGACACCGGGGCAATCCCTGGCTGCGGTACGCACTGGGCCTGCTGGCGAACCGGATGGCCTGCCAGGGCAAGGGCAGTCGCCTGCATCAGCGCTACTGGCGGATCCAGCTGCGGGGGCATCGCAATGGCGCCAAGATGGCCGTGGCGCGAAAGGCCACGCATCTGATCTACCATCTCTTGCGCACCGGGCAGCCGTGGCGGGAACTGGCACCGGAGGAGCACGTGCAGGTCACGGTTTGATCGCGAGCGGCTGGAGCTCGCACCCTTGGCGGGAGCACTCCCCCTCAATCGGCTAGCCGCGCAGACGGCTCTCGATGAACTGGGAGGCTCCCCATCCGCGACGATAGCATGCGCCCCGGAGCGCCGATAGCGAACTCGCGAGAAACCAGCCGCGCACAGATCCTGGGCGAGCCACGGCGGGCTCCACCACAGCGGGGGTTCCGCCCTTGCGGCTCGCGGAGAACGCATGTGACGTGAGGAAAGAAGGCACTGATGAGGACTTGACGCCGCTTCTATAGCGCGCCGATTGACAGTCCGTTGCGCCCGGCGTCTCCCACTTCGTCCCAGACCCACTCGATTGGACCAGGCTGGCGCGGATGTACAGCCTCCTCGAAGGGTACGGCAAGGGCAACCGAGTGGAGACGGTCGCGGTCGGAAGGGGTGCTTTCCTGGTTCCCCGGTCGGTGCCGGTGCCCTCGCTTCCCTAGCGGGGATAGGCGACCGCATTCGCGGGCACTGCCCCACAGCTCTGTGCAGATCACTCAGCGTGCTGATGAGCGATGCCAACGACCAACCGGCCCGCGGTGCCGGATCCCACACCCAGCCTCCCCGGCTCGTCCGGCCCGCTTCCCATACCCCTGCGGCCGCCGGGGTGGAATGCGCCGGTGAGGGGGCGGCCGAGTTGGCGGCCGTTACATCGGCAACTCGAACGCGCGCTGCACATATGCCGCCATCTGGTCCCGGGTCACTTGCGCGCTGGGCCGGTAGGTGCCGTCGTCGTAGCCCTGCACCACGTCGTTCTCCACGCAGGCCTCGACCGCGGTGCCGGCCCAGAACCCGGCCGGCACATCCGGGAACAACTCCGGCGCCGTGTCCATCGGCTCCCCCAGCTTCACCCACCCCAGGGCGCGGGCGATGAACACAGCCATCTGCCCCCGGTCCACCACCACCTCCGGCCGGTAGTGGGTGGAGTCGTAGCCGGCCACCACCTCGCGGCTCACCGCGTACTCGATGTACTCGTAGGCCCAGTGGGTGCTTGGCACATCGTCCGGGAACGAGACCTGAGCGGGGCTGGTAGGGACATGCTCCTCCCCGCCGGCCAAGGCCCGCGAGATGTAGACTGCCATCTGGTCGCGGGTGACCGGGAGGTCGGGCTGATAGCTAGCATCCGGATAACCCCCGACGATGTGGGCAAGGGCGCAGGCTCCGATCTGATCGTAGGCCCAATGGTCAAACGGCAAGTCCGCGAACCAAGGGACCCGAAAGCGGACCATCTGACCGTTCTCGGTGTCCGTTACCCACACAGAGTCATCGTTCGGATTCACGCACACGGATCTCGGGCCAACAAGGTCCCCTCCTCGCCACAGTTCAGCGCCGCTTGCCGCCAGATGAACGAGTTGGCTGTTCTCCTTGTCGGCCACCCAGCAGGAACCATTTGTCCAGTTGGCCGAGAGTGCCACGAACCCGGTTGCCGCGTAGCCGCTTCCTCTCCACAGCTCGCTGCCGTCCGAGGCAAGATGCGCGATCCCGTTGGCGTCCACGATCCAGCAGGAGCCGTCGCTGGCGTTGACCGCAACGAACCGGGCACCGGATCCCTGCCACAGGATCACGCCGTCGCGTGATAGGTGGACGAGTTCGCCGCCTGCCACCCAGCAGGAGCCGTCCACTGGGTTGACGGAGACGGAGACGGGACTGCTGAAGCCGGCTCCTCGCCAGAGTTCCGTTCCGTCGGGAGCCAGGCGCACCACCTCGCTGGTTGACGCAATCGTCCAGCATGAGCCATCGGTCGGATCCACGGCGAGGCGCGTTCCGGAGTATGGGACCGGAGGAGGGCCGCCTCGCCACAGCTCGTCACCATTCTGCGCCAGATGGACAATCTGGTGGTGCAGGTCATCAGCAACCCAGCAAGAGCCATCCGCCGGGTTCGCTGACACATCGTCTGGCTCGTAGAAGTCTCCTCCCCGCCAGAGTTCAGCCCCATCCGCCGCGAGATGCACAACCTGGTCGTTGGAGGTATCGGCTACCCAGCACGAGCCATCCGTGGGGTTGACGGACACGGCCTCAGGCCAGTTGCAGCCGCTGCCCCGCCACAGTTCGGCCCCGTTCGCCGCAAGATGCACGATCTGGTTCTGGCCCACGTTGGCCATCCAGCAGGATCCGTCTTGCGGGTCTGAGGATACGGACACGGGGCCGAAACCCATTGCCTGCCACAGTTCCTCGCCGCTCTCGCTCAGGAGCAGAATCTGCCGGTGGTATTCGTCGCCGACCCAGCAGGACCCGTCGACCGGGTTCACTGCTACGCAGTAGGTCGGGGAGAGGCCGCCGCTCCACAGCTCGGCACCGTTTGCCGCTAGGTGCTTGATGTGGGCACCTCCGACCCAGCAAGATCCGTCCGTGGCGTTGACGCTGACGGAGGAGGCACGGCCATCTACTCGCCACAGCTGTGTCCCGTTGGCGTCCAGGTGTGTGATGCCAGTAGAATCCCCAACCCAGCAAGAGCCATCGGCTGAGTTCACGCAGACCGACTTTGGTGCAGGGAATCCAGGGCCTCGCCACAACTGCGACCCGTTCGCAGCCAGGTGCACCACCTCGTCGCTGCCCCAGCTAGCCACCCAGCAGGAGCCGTCCGAGGGGTTTGCGGACACCGCCATGGGATAGGTGAAGCCCTCCCCTCGCCACAGCTCAGAACCATCTGCCGCCAGATGCACCACCTGATTGTGGTAGGTGTCAGCCACCCAACATGACCCATCCGTCGAGTTGGCCGAGACCGAGGTAGTAAAGGCCTCGCCATCCGGGCCGAGCCAGATGGCATTGCGGAACCCATTGGTCTGACTCAGGATCACACCGCTGTCGGCTAGATGCATCACGCTGTTCCCAGTGGCCGCCCAGCACGAGCCATCCGTGCGGTCCAGCGACACTGCGAGAGGGGTTCCGAACGGGCTGCGCCAGGCCTCGATGACTTCTTCGGCTGGTGCAGGACAGGCCGCAAGGCAGAGGATGAAGCAGAGTGTAAGGCCGAGCAGCAGGCGACGCGTTCTCATCCGACCCGCCTCTGACGTCAGAGTCCGCGCAGGGCGCGGTACTGCTGGAGAGGAACCGAACTGCTGATGCCCCATACCACGCGGCACTCAGTTCGCCTGCTGCTAGTGCCTGAGATGGCACCCAGGAACGACCTCACAACCCAGAGGGGACAGTGTCTGGCTGTCACACGGGCTTGAGGCATCCGCTTCGCGGCACATGTCAGCCCTCTGCACCTGAGAGCAGGAGTGAAGGACCGCGCCGACGCTGAGAACAGATCAGGAACTCGGGCCTGTCGGGATCGTGGTTAGCAGAGCGATGGATGAAGACGCGGGGTGGACCCGGGCCCCACGCCGTGAGATGACCACGGGCGCCCTTGCAGGAGAGTCAGGCTACTAGCCGGTAGGCGGTGATACCGGTGTCGGCAGCGACGCGTCGCTCGAGATGGCGTGCGAGAGTGTTGGCTGGCTTCTCAGGTTCAGTCCGCTCTTCGACGTGACGAAGGCCCCGGGCACCCCCCGACTCCGGCTCCCTGTGCGGACCGGTTACATGGGTAACGGATGTGCCGAGTACATAGGTAACACTTCTACTCCGCCTTCGGGCACTCCCCTAGTGTCAGGCGTTTGATCACCTGATGGCAGAAGAGCACCTCCACCAGGCCGTCGATATCAGTGGCGCGCACGGCCACCGGCTGACCGCGGAAGGCCTTGGAAACGGGCAGCAGACGCCCCCCGAAGTGCACCTCGCCCCCACGCTGCACCTTGCGCACCGGCAGCCCCGGCGGGTACTGGATCGGCTCCAGCTGCGCGGGGTAGGCGCGCAGGCTGGGCTGGTAGCGACTTGCCGGCACCTCCAGCGCGAGCGCCTCGTGAGGGCGCAGGAAGTTATATTGCTCCCGCCACGGATCCAGGTGCGCCTGCAGGTGCTCCCCGTCTCGCCACTGGTGCCGCGCCAGCAGCTCTCGCTGCAAGCTGCCATGGAAGCGTTCATCCTTGCCCACGGTCTGGGGATGGTAGGGCCGAGAGTGAGTCACGTATATCCCCAGCCGCATCAGCCACACCGCCAGCGCCCCATATGCGTCCGCGGCCAGATCTCCCCAGGGACCTCCATTGTCCGACAGCATCGCCTCCGGCACCCCATAGTGCCGGAAAGCGGCCACTAGCGCCGCCTGCACGGAGCACCCGTCCTGCTTGGGCAGCGCCTGCAGAGAGAGGGCAAAGCGAGAATGATCGTCCAGCACGCTCAGCACGTGCTGGGGACCCGTCTGCGTCGCTACCGGCGCCTTGAAGTCCATCTGCCAGAGGTCGTTGGGCAGTGGGCGCTCGAAACGCACCCAGGGGCGCTGACCCGCAGGCGAGTCCGCACCGATGAGCGCGTGCCGATGCAGGGTCGCGGTAATGGAGCTGGTGGCTGGCACGGGGTGGAGGCCCTGGTTGCGGAGCAGCCGGCGAAGCTTGCGGGCTCCCCAGCACGGGTGCGCCTGGCGGAGCGCCACGATTGCCTGCTGGGTGGCTGCCGGCAGTTGCGGGCGCCTCCGGTGGGGCCGGCGGGAGTGATCCCGCAAGCCCACTTCCCCGGCCTCAGCAAAGCGATAACACCATTTGTAGCCGATCCTGGGGCTGATGCCGAAGCGGCGGCACAGATCCCGAAACGGCACCCTCCCCTGCTGGGCGAACATCACAAACTCCCGTCGCTGCTGCTCCACGGTAACTGGCTCCCAGGGCATGGCCCCTCTCCTCTAGGAAGAGATGCATGCCTCTATAGTAACCGCTTGCCCGTTACCTATGTATCCGGTACGAGTGTTACCTATCTATCCAGTCTGTACACTCCCCCCTCGGCCGGGAGTCACTGGGCGGGGTCCCGTCGCGTGTGGGTGGGCGGGCTGCGCGCATCTGGTGGTTCCAGCCTCCAGCCAGATCGAGTGCCCACGATAGACGGGGGGATGCCGTCAGGGCGAGGCTGGGGCGGCTCTAAGGCGAGGTGACCCCTACAGCTGGGCGCAGGCGGAGAGCATGCTGATCTCATCCTGGGTCTCTACGCCCAGGGGCGCGGCAGCGGCGCCGAGTCACAGGTGGGATCGTCTCGCCGTTCGGCCGTTCGGCTGTAGTTGACGCCCTCCCCGCGGCCTGTTAGCATCCACGTCGCAGTTGCTCTCTCCACTGCCAAGGGGGAAGGAGGGGTGCCATGCGTACAACGCTGCTTATCGTTTTCCTCGCGATGGTCGTCTGCGTCTGTGGCTGTGTTTTCGTCGTCAACTCTGTGCAGCCGTTCTACACCGAGAGGGACGTCGTCTTCGAGCCAGCGCTGATCGGGTCGTGGGAGCAACAGCCGGAGAAGGGCGAGCAGGCGGCCGAGAAGTCCCCCGTTATCTGGACGTTCAAGAAGAGCGAGGAGGCGGCGGAGAACGATGCCGCCAGCTATGAACTGAAGATGAGCCAGGGGGATCGCTGGGCGACATTCAGCGTGCACCTCGCCAAGCTGGGAGAGGATCGCTTCCTCGACCTCTACCCCGAGGACATCTGCCCGCAGGCGCTCGGCGAGAAGCCCGGAGACACTACCACCGACGGTGATGGCTCGGAGGGCGGTTTCGTGCTCCTCTCCTTCTTCCTCCACTTTGCGCCCACTCACACCGTCTCGCGGATCCACCTTTCGGGCGACGAGCTGAAGATCGCGCAGTTGAATGCGGACTGGCTGGCTGAGAAGGCCGGGGAGAAGCCGCTGAATCTTCCGCACGTGGACAGAGAGGGCGCGCTGATACTGACCGCCTCGCCGGAGCAGCTCCGCGCGTTTCTGCTGGAGCACGCGAGCGAGGATAGAGCGTTCAAGGCGCCAGTGGTGCTGAAGCGGCAGAAGCCGGGGGCTTCCGGGCAGACGAAGGGACGCGAGAGCACGAAGTAGCGCGCACGCGTGAGTCAGCCACCGGCCGGCGCCACGCTCGTGCGTACGGCCCCGGTCACCCCCGACTCCGGCTATCCCCTCGGCGTGGAGTCACGGCCCGGGGCTCAGTCGCGGGTCGTCGTGCGACGGCGCTTCCCTGACACGCGGGTCACAGCCTTCCGGTTGGCGGCATGATATCAGGCCGGCTCCATGGGTGGCTGACAGGGACAGGGTGCCCGGCACCGCCGGTGGAACGGTGGTGGGTGTGAAGGTGGGACGGAACGGAGCTGTGGCGTGGCGGCGAGTTCGTGGAGCCGAACGCAGGTAGGCGCTGGCCTACCCGTCAGCAGCGAAGCCCGGGGTCACCTGTCGGTAGCAGCTTTCCCATCTCCCCACGCCTTTTCCGCCCATACATCCATAGCGCCGTACTTGTTGTGCCAGGTGGTGTACATGGCGCCGATTATGCCCGGCACGTTCTTCGTGGCTTCTCTCCACTTGGCGATGGTCGAACCGTCCTCATCGCCGTCATAGTAGCCCGAGAGGATCTGCCGCAACCCCAGCTTCGCGAAGAACGGCGAGTTCTTCCCCATCAACTCGCCGTACCAGTTGACCAGGACGACGTCCTTATCCAGCCCTTTCCAGGAGCCCTCGAGGCTGCCGTTCACGAGATAGTAGCCGCTCTTCTTGGCATTGTGCATGGGGTCGAACATGTCGCTCCAGACGTAGATCTCGGCATCCGCACGAGCTTTGCGGATGATCGCCGCCGCCTTATGCACGTTGTCCGCCAGGAGCTCGCCCGGCGTCATGTGCCGGCTCTGGCAGAGGGCGCATTGGTCTGCCACGCGCAGTTCGTCATGCTGCATGAAGAAGCCCTTCGGATGGAGCAACCCCTCGGCCTCGCGCACCTGCTGCTCCCATTCGTCGAAGATGGCGGGTTCGCTCAGGCAACTCGTCAGCCGGTCGTCGTAGATGATCGCCGGGTGGTAGTAGCTCACCCGCAGCCGCTCGCCCCGCCGGATGCGAGTACCGGGGGTGAGCTTGATGGTGGGCATCTCGTGCGAAGGCTCGGAGATCATCAGCTTGGGGTCCACGAGCTTCTCGAAGTCCTTGCCCTCGGTGTAGGTGGTGCCGTTCTCGCCTCGCACCGTGACAGGGCAGCCCGGCCGGCGCACGACGTTGACAAGGCCCATCTCCTCGACACGCAGGTCATCGAGCCAGAGGCGTCCGCCTCCTTGTCCCCACTGGACGCCCACGGAGATGAGGGCCTCGCCGCTTCCGAGGCTGTTGAAGGCAATGGTATGCTGTGTCCAGTCCTCGGTCTCTTTGATGCCGGTGTTCTCGTAGCAGAGGCGGGTGTCGGAGTCGGGATCGATGACGGCGATACCAGTGCCCTGCCGGTTGGCGCGGATGCCCTCACTCTTCGCCCAGATCGAGGCGCGGTACTGGCGGTGCGCCTGTAGGCGCACGGGCTGGAGGAGGACGCAGTGGCCCCCGTTGGGCTCGATGCGCACTGATGTCTTGCCGCCGTGCACCACCTCGTGATCGGCGAAGAGCGGAGTGCCCGAGCTGCTCTCCAGCTCCCAGCCGCGGAACTGGTTTCCGGTGACGTCCTCGAAGCCGGCGTTCGTGACGAGCGTCGGGTTATCGGGCTGGAAGGAAGCGACGCCGTCCCCGGCGACGAAGAGCGAGTCCCTAACGGGCAGGCCCTCGGTCATGTTGGGGTCGCGGGACCCGTCCATGACGCAGGGATAGAGGTCGAGGTGATACTGCTCGGCGGCCTGGCGGAGCGCCATCGCCTGCTCTGCCGACATGCCCCCGACGGGAAAGACGATGCCGTTGTAGCCGTCCCGCTGGGCCTGAGGGAAGCGAGCGATCTCGGCGGGGCCCATGGAGGTCCAGAAGAAGAGCCAGCGCTTCTCCATGCGCGGGCTCTGCAGCTCTGTCCCAGGCTCCGGCCGCGCCGCGGCCAGGGCGAGACCCGCGCAGAGCAGCAAGAGGACCGTGACGGCAGCACCGAAACGCGGCGCTTGCGGTAGCATCATAGCACCCTTCCCGGACGGGCTAGTAGCGTCTTGCCTTCGGCAAGGTGGGCAGGCGACCCTTTGTGCTTGCCAACCGCCCGTGAAGCCGGCCTGAGGCCACCCCCGACTCCGGCTACCGCCCCGGCTTGGAGTCACTGGCCGGGGTTTCGTCGCGCATATGGGAGCTGGGTCGGCTTGCCGTACCGGCCTACGGCCCTTGGAGGTCCCTCAACGGCGGCAGGGATAGAGTCCACCCCGGCGAACAGCCCCGCAAGTCGGCACGGTGACCGTTCGCTGCGAACGCTACCGATGGCTGAGGGGAGAGTGGGAAGATACAAGAGCGGGAATGCCGGAGGTGTAGCTAAGCCAAGAGCCCTTTATGCCCCAAGACCGCTGACGATTCACAGCATCACCTACGTGAGCAAGGAAGCTTACGGCCCCCAAGAGGATCAACACCTGGAGTTCGGGCATTCGCTGGAGCAGTTCGCTGATGCCTGACGTCGCGGTGCAGGAGGTGCAGCGGGATGCGTGACTTCCACATCGGTCGTCTTGCTGCCGTGATCTGGCTGGCATATCTGTGCGCTGCTGGCGCTCGATGCTCGTCGGCAGACATGAGCTCTCTCCTGGGCATCGGCGGCACATATCAGCCGATGAGCGGTGAATCCCCAGTCCGCCTTCTTCGCGAGTTCATCCGGATCGAGTTCTCCCCTCGCCTGGCGCGCACGGTCGTCCAGTTCGAGTTCCGCAACGAAGGTCGGCCCCAGACGGTCGTCATGGGCTTCCCGGAGCAGGTCATGTATGAACGCGGGAGGTACCAGCGCTTCCGGGCCGAGGCTGACGGATGGCCACTGGCCGCCAGGCCAACGCCATGGGTGGCGGAATCATCCGAGCAGCGTTGGGCGCGATGGTGGGTGAGCAAGGTGCACTTCGCCCGCGGGGAGCGCCGCATCATACGAGTACGTTACCAGGAACCCCCTGGCATAGACGAGACGGACTGCTACGTGTACCGCTACCTGTTCGGGACCGGGCGCTCCTGGAAGGGAAGCATCGGCAGCGTGCAGGTGCTGATGATCCTGAAGGTTTTCCCCCTGGATGCCACGGTCACGGCCTACTTGCGGGGCGCGACACGTCATGGTGATCGGATTGCGTGGCAGTTCCAAGACTGGGAGCCAGACGAGGACGTCGCTCTTGACGTGGCGGTGTCGCCCTACATCACGGACATCGTTTTCGACGGCCACTACCCGAGCCTGTCGATGGAGAAGGAGCTAAACTTACGGCACGGCCATCTCGCTGGGCATCTCCGCAGCATCGCGGACTGGGCGGAGGGGAGTCTGGCGTGGTCTCGCGGTGAGCGGACCGGCTTCATTCATCGGAGGGCTAAGACCCTTGCTCTGACGGTCGACTCAACCCAGGCGTTGCTACTCCCTGAGAAGAGGGAGATCCGGCTTCCGTTCGCTGCCTATATTGAGCATGGTTTGCTCCGCGTGCCCGTTCGCGCGGTCTGGGAAGCGCTCGGCTTTTGCGTGGATATGAAGAAGGACGCGATCGGCAACTGGTCCGTGCGTGTTTGCGATCCACAGAAGCACGGGGCGGCTTTGTGAGCCGGGGTATGCACTCCCGCCCAATCGTCGGCTGACCAGCCTCGCTCCCCGCCACCCCCGACTCCGGCTACCCCTCGGCTGGGAGTGAGTGACCGGGCCGAAACGCGCTATGCGACGATACGTCCCAGGAAGACGAGACTGAGACCTGGGACCATCCCCCTATCGGTCCTGACGGCCATTGCGGTATGCTGATCAGGCATGCAGACAGTGCGCAAGGAGGTAGAACCGATGAACGTGTGGCGTCAGCTTGCATTCGCGGTGAGCATGTTGTTGGTCTGCGCATTGGGGGCCGCCACTGCTGCTCGCGCTCAAGACGCTTCCTCCATGATTCTGGCCGGCATCATGGAGGTGATAGACCAGGAGCTCTCCATGCCTTCACTCGGGGGCCCGACTGGGGTTGTGAGCCTACCGAACGCAATCACCATGCCTGCAGATGGGTGGCAGGCGGCCCTCAGCTACCAGGGGATGCGAGCATCATCCTGGGGCATGTACCAGGCTCCCGATGATCTCGGAGTGTGGTCTCTCCAGGCGGCGCATAGAGTGAACGACACGTCCGAGCTGTGGGCAAGTTACTCCTCTGCAACCGATCACGTGGGTTCCCGCACGTGGGGACTCGGCGGCAAGAAGATGTTCACGCATTTCCAGGGGGAAGGACCCTTCGTGGCCGTAGGCGCCAGCCACCACAAGTGGGGTGATGCCTTCGGCGAAGGATGGTCAGCAGATGATCCGGCCCGGCCTGACGCGAATGTGACCAAGGCCTACGCGGTGGTGACAGGATCTCTGGCACACGAGGGCTGGGCCTCTGGGTTGTTAGGGACCGGGGGCCTCATGGGCCTCGGCTTCGATCCCAATCGCGGCCGTAGCCGGAGCCTGATGCGACCATTCGTCGCTCTGCAGTTCGTCGGCTGGGGTACCGTGCTGGGCCTCGACTACCGCTGGCCGGACGCTCCCCTGGATGCAGAGCCGGTTCTCTCCGCAGCCATTCGTCAAGTGTTGTCGCATGAGCTTACGGTCGAACTGGGCACTACCAACGCCAGCCCCGTCGGTACCGGACTTTCAGCTCAACGGCTGTTCCTGCGGCTAAGCCATACACTCTAGAGACGGCATCGCCGGGGCGTCGTCTGTTGCTCCCCGGCGTAGGTAACGGGGTGCCATGAGATGCGCTCGACTGGGTCTGAGCCTCCTCTTCGTGCTCGCCATCGTGCCGCTAGGTGCATTCGGCGAGGGCACGAGTCCGCCGCCTGGTCTGCCACTGCCCAGCACCGGGCTGGTGCTCGATCAGAAGCTCACCGTCGGCGACATCACTGTCAGTTATCCCCAGGGCCTGGAGTCGCAGGCGAAGGAGCTTGCTGACATCTGCCAGCAGGTCATCCCACCTCGCAAAGCGAGGTACCTTGTCGCGGCGCGGGCGTTCTCCGATGAGAAGGCGATAGCACAGCGGGTGGTCGATCTACTCGGTTGCGCGGACTGCACCGACTCCACCTATCGCGCGCTCTCTCGACTCGCGCAGGACAGCGGGGCCCTGGTTGACACCCTGTTCCTGCCGATGCTCAGCGACGTGCGGATCTACCGCGAGGCCGACCTCAGGATCCCCGGCGGCCTACACACCGGTGTGGTGGACTTGGTCTACGACCCGAGTGCGGACCGATTCATGTTCAGCATGGGCGCTCGGATCACCGGTGAGGGGGCCAGGGCGCCCGCCGGCAAGGGGTTTATGCCAGTCATCGTGAGGGACGACGGCACGTTCAGAAGCGCAGCAGGACTTGGCCCCGCGGAGGACCTCGCGGGAAAACTGGATGAGACCGCGGTGAGTGGGGCGATTGTGACCCGCGCCGCGCTTATCCACGAAGAGGCAGAGATCGTGCTGGGGGTTTCGGGCTTCGACCATCCCTTCGCGCGATGGTTCAACGAAGGGGTCGCCAACTGGGTGGCGCTCCAGGTCGTCGCTCAGGTTGCGCCGGAGTATCTGCAGCTCTGCCGGGAGCACTTCCTTCCAGGGCGAGAGGCGGACCCATTGCGAGAGAGGATCAACCTGCTCGCCTGGACACAGCTCAGCTATGGGAGAGGGTTCGTCGTCGCCGGGGATAGCGGTCTGGACGAGGCGCACTACCCCTATGCTACCGAGTTGGTCGAGCGTCTTCTCGATCGGCAGCCACCAGGCACCCTTGCCAGGGTGGTGGCAAGGGTGAAGGGATCACAATCGCCCGATAGTGATGCCATCTGCCAGGCGTTTCGAGAGGTCACGGGCAAGGATGCCAGGAGTATGCTGCTCGAATACGTGCCGACACATGTCCGGGACGGCCTCGCGCAGGGCCTACCCAGCACGAAGCTGCAAGAAGGCTACGCGGCGCTCTCGGCAGACCAGCTCCCTCAGGCTGCCGCGCGACTCAAGGAGGCGCTTGAGATGAGCCCGTCTGACCCCGACGCACACCTCAACCTGGCGATCATCATGCGCAGGGCCTTACGCGGGCCTCAGGTGCCAGACCCAGGGACTGAGCAGCGGCGATGGCAGGAATCGCAGCGCCATATCGCTATCGCTGCCGTGCTCACCAAGCGCGATGCGAGCCGCCAGTTCCAGATCCATGGGCCAGTTGACGATGAGGCGCGGTACGCGCTTGGCCGGGCGGAGCAGTTCCGGGGACGCACAGAAGAGGCGAAGCGGATGCTCTCGAACCTGCCCAAGGACCACCAGGACGCGCAGGCAGCGCTGAGGGAGATCGCAGAGGAGGAGAGGGCGCCCGCGCCGAGCCCGGCGGGCCCTGCGACTGAGCCGGCGGCGGGGGACCAGCGATGAGGTGGGCAACGGGGATTCCGGGCTTCGCGGTTCTTGCGGGGCTGGCCGGTCTCCAGCCCGCCGTCGCGGCGGCCGATGTTGGCACCAGACTCCTGGCGAGCGAAACCTGCCTGTCGAAGCTGCCACCCGGCCTCTCCCAACTGGCTATCAGCCCAGATGCCCGTCGTGTCGCATATGTCCTCCATCAGGGAAGCGGATCGGTAGTAACAGTGGATGGCCGGGCCGGAAGGCGCTATCAGGACGTCCGCGGCCTGGCCTTCAGCCCCGATAGCAGGCGGCTCGCCTTCGCCGCGAGGAAACGGGTGAAGTGGCTAGTCGTGGCCGACGGGGTCGAAAGCAGGAGCTACGACGATGTCTCCGATCCCCGTTTCAGCCCAGACAGCAGGCGGCTGATGTTCGAGGTCGGTCGCGGCGGAACCATTGGGCAATCCACTCCCTGGTGGGAGGTGGACAGGAAGAAAGGCCGGGCGGGGAGGTACCGGCTGGTGGTGAACGGCGTCGAGAGCCGGACCTACGACTGGATCGGCTACTGGGGTGACGTCTTCACCGATAGAGGAGTGGCCTACTGGGCCAGGAGCGGCCGCAGGCACGTGGTCGTCGTGAACGGTCGGGCGGGCAGGCAGTACGATTGGATCTGGGGGCCATACCTGAGCCCGGACGGCAGACGCATAGCATATGTCGGCTCGCAGCGTGAGGGTGCAGATCTCCGCTTCTTCGTGGTGGTGGACGGCGTCCGAAGCGGCGCGTACAGCTTCGTTGGCAAGCAGTTCTTCGCGTTCAGTCCTGACAGTGAGCACTACGCCTACCTGGCTTACCGCGGCGGCGAACTGGTGATTGTGGCAGACGGCCGGGAACAGATGCTGGGGCCGCACTCCCGCGAGAACTTCGCCTATGTGGGTTTCAGCCGAGACGGCAAGCACGTGGCCTACAGCGCGAGAGCATCCGGCGGGGGCCCGTGCGCTGTCGTGCTCGACGGCAGCGAAGGGAAGGAGTACGACGGGGTCGCGTTCGACAGTCCCCGGTTCAGCCCTGACAGCCGCCGCTTCGCCTACCTTGCCCTGGCCGACCGCGAATCCTGGGTGGTGGTCGTGGACGGGCAGGAGGGAAAGCACTATGCCGGTGTTGCCGCCGCTTCGCTCGTGTTCTCCCCCAACGGCAGGCACCTTGCCTACATCGCGGGCCGCGCCGGGGAGCAGTTCGTAGTCGTTGACGGAGCCGAAGGAAGTGCTTACGACTCCATCGTGAAAGGTTCCCTCCTCTACGCTCCGGACAGTAAACACCTAACCTATGTCGCCCTCCGCAACGGCCGTAGGTTCGTTGTTAGCGACGGACGAGCCGGCGGCGGCTATGAGCGCATCGTGGGGCCGGTTTTCGGTCCTGACAGCACACATGTGGTGTACGGTGCTGTGACCGGGACAAGCGGGGTCCTCGTGGCGGACGGAGCGGAGATGCCCGCGCGGTATTCCGACTTCCCAAACGCTCGCATCGCCTTCGACACCGCGAACCGCTTTCACGCCGTGGCTCGCAGAGGCAACGATCTTCTGCGCGTCGAGGTGGCAGTCGCTCCGCGATGATGTGCCTTCATCCTCTTCTTTGAGGGAGGCTTCTCCCGAACTCTTGGTGTACAGGAGAGGTGCTGATGGAGGTTACACCGAGTCTGGCCGGTCTCTGGGCGGTGGTGCGGTGGCTTTGGGCCCCGCGCACCATCGCGATGGGTCCCGTGTTGCTGGTGACCCTCACTGCACTGGTCGGCAGAGCGGTGCCGACAGGAACCAGCCTGCGGGCGAGCGTGGCCGGCGGTGCCCAAAGCGCCCCGTGGCGTAGCTATGGCCCGCCACTGCCACTGGGTATGCCATCGGGTCACCGGCGCAACCAGGGCGAGAGTTACGCGCCCTCCCTCAGCGCCGACGGGCGCTATGTCGCGTTCGCCTCGTCTGCCAGCGACCTGGTAGGTGGTGACACGAACGGCGCGAGCGACATCTTCGTGTACGACCGGCGGAGGGGAACGACGGAGCGGGTGAGCGTGGCCAGCGACGGCACGCAGGGAGACTTCGATCCGCCGCATACCGTCCGCGACGCCGGCTACGGCAGCTGGGCTCCCTCCATTAGTGCCAACGGCCGGTACGTGGCCTTCGCCTCGGATGCCAGCAACCTGGTGAGCGATGACACGAACGACCGCGGGGCATCTTCGTGCATGACCGGCGGACCGGGCGAACGGAGCGGGTGAGCGTGGCCAGCGACGGCCGGGAGGCGAACGGGGACAGCTACCACCCCGCGATCAGCGGCGATGGGCGGTACGTGGCGTTCGCGTCGAGGGCCGGCAACCTCGTCGCGAATGACGCTGGCGGGTGGGACGTCTTTGTGCATGACCGGCGAACTGGGCGGACAGAGCAGGTGAGCGAGGCCAGCCCTGGCAGGCCGGGCGACGGCAACTTCCCCGCGATCAGCGCCGACGGACGGTACGTCGCGTTCACCTCAGGCGCGGACAATCTCGTTAAGGGTGACACGAACGGCCGCCGGGACATCTTCGTGCACGATCGGCGGACCGGGCGAACGGAGCGGGTGAGCGTGGCCAGCGGCGGCAGACAGGCCAGTGCGAACTACCAGTGGTCATTCGTCAGCGCTGGCGGTGACGAGTTCCCGAACATATCGTACACCAGCGACAATGTGCGGCCCGCCATCAGCGCCCACGGGCGGTATGTGGCGTTCGTGTCGGACGCCAGCGACCTCGTCACGGATGACAGGAATGGCAAGGAGGATGTCTTCGTGCATGACCGGCGGACCCGGAGGACGCAGCGGATGCGCGCCTTCGTTGACGGCGGGGAGGGCGAGGCCCGCAACTACTCACCCTCGCTCAGCGCCGACGGGCGGTATGTTGCCTTCCAGTCGAGAGCCGTAAAGCTAGAGGGAGCCTCCCGCGGGCTATACGGGGATATCTTCGTGCACGACCGGCGGACCGGAAAAACGACGCGGGTGAGCGTGACCAGCGACGGCACACGGAGGGACCACGGCGACAACTACTGCCCTTCCCTGAGCCGCGACGGGCGCTCTGTTGCGTTTGGCTCATCCGGCCCGGGCGACTTCCTGGCCGTCGACACCATCGGCTACGGGGACATCCTGGTGTACGATGGGCGGACGCGAAAGGCAGAGCCGGTGCCTACGGGCAAACCGGGCCGCCCTGGTCGGCTCTATCCCGGCCGCGAGAGCTATCACCCCTCCCTGAGCGGGAATGGGCGGTACGTTGCCTTCGTCTCGTCTGCCAGCAGCCTCGTGGCTGGAGACACCAACGGACGGCAGGACATCTTCGTACGGGACCGGCAGACCAAGGAGACGGAACGGGTAAGTGTGGCCACCGACGGCAGGCAGGGGAACGGCAGCAGCGACTCCCCCTCCGTGAGCGCCGACGGCCGGTATGTCGTGTTTGACTCCTATGCGAGCAGCCTGGCACCCGGCGACAGCAACGGGGTGAGGGACGTCTTCGTGCGCGACCGGCAGACGGGGAAGACGGAGCGGGTGAGCCTGGCCAGCGACGGCGCCCCAGGCAACGGTGCGAGCCATCGCCCGGCCCTCAGCGCCGACGGCCGGTACGTTGCGTTCGCCTCTGCGGCCACCAACCTCATAGAGCATGACACGAACGGCCGGGAGGACATCTTCGTGCACGACCGGCAGACGGCAAAGACGACGCGGGTGAGCATCACCAGCGACGGTGCACGGGTCGAATACGGCGATAGCTACTCCCCCTCCCTAAGCGCCGACGGGCGGTGCATTGCGTTCGGTTCGGATGCCCGTGGGCTGGTAGCCACCTACACCGGCAACTGGGGGAACATCTAGATCCACGACCAGCAGACCGGACGCACCGAGCTGATCAGCGTATCCAGCACGCGTAACATCGGCGGACAAGGGGGGGACACCCCCTGCCTCAGCGCCGACGGGCAGTGCGTGGCCTTCGCCTCCTTTGCGAGGGAACTCGTGCCCGAGGACAGGAACTTGGCCCGCGATGTCTTCGTGCGAGACCGGCAGCACAGACAGACGCAGCGAGTGAGTGTAGCCAGCACCGGCGCGGAGTCCAACGCGGACAGCTACTCCCCCGCCCTCAGTGGGGACGGGAGGTACGTCGCGTTCGTCTCATCAGCGAGCAACCTTGCCGTTGGCGATGGACGTGGAAGACGAGGCGTCTTCGTACACGACCGGCAGAGCGGACGGACGGAGCGAATCGGCGTCCCCGGCGACAGCGCGAAGAGCGACGCCGAGAGCTACCACCCCTGTCTCAGTGCCGATGGGCAGTACGTCGCATTCACGGCGAGAAGCCGCGCTCCTGGGAGCGGCGCCGCGAAGGCCGCGAGCGATGTCTTCGTACGCGATCGGTGGACGGGCAAGACTGAGCGCGTAAGCGTCGCCAGCGACGGCCCAGCCTTGGCCGCCTGTGTACCGGCTGCGGTCGGGCCGCGATGACGTGCCTTCGTCCTCTTCGAGGGAGGCTTCTCTCGAGCTCTTGGTACACAGGAAGGAGGGCGGCGATGCTGATGGCACGAGGTGTGGCTGATCTGCGAGTCAACGCGCGGCGATTCCGGTTGCCCGCGCGCCTCACCCTCCCTTCTGTCGTGATGGTGGCAGTTACTGTGCTGACGGGATTCACCACGCGCGAGAGCGTCGCCGGCGATGGCGCGCAGGGCAGGGGGAGCAGCTTCCATCCCTTCCTCAGCGGTGACGGGCGGTATGTCGCTTTCGAGTCAGGTGTCAGCCACCCTCCCCGCGCCGGCCGTGTACACAGCGCGACCGGCGTCTTTGTGCGCGACCTACGGACTGGGACGACGGAACTGGCGAGCACTGCCACCGATGGGAGCCCGTTCCGCGAGCCCTGCGGTGCTGAAGGCATCAGCGCGGACGGGCGCTACGTTCTGTTCTACCGCGATCCCATTGGCCTCTTCGTGCGCGACCGGCAGGCCAGCAGGACGGAGCGGGTGACCGACAGCAGCTACTTCGGCGTCCTGAGCGTCGACGGACGGTACGTCGCGTTCATCTCGGATGCCAGCGACCTCGTGGCCGGTGACACGAACGGTGTGATGGACATCTTCGTGCATGACCGGCGGACCGGCAAGACCGAGCGGGTAAGCGTTGCCAGCGATGGGACGCAAGGAAACTCGGGAAGTGACTCCCCGTCTCTGAGCGCTGACGGGCGGTACGTCGCATTCGAGTCGGAGGCCAGCGACCTCGTGGCCGGCAGCACAAACGGCAGGGGTGGCGTTTTCGTGCATGACCGGAGGACCGGGAAGACCGAGCGGGTGAGCGAGGGCACGTACCCTTGCCTCAGCGCCGACGGCCGGTACGCTGCGTTCGTGTCAGGGGCAAGCGATCTTGTGCCTGGCGACACCAACGGCGTGAACGATATCTTTGTGCGCGATCGGCGGACTGGGAAGATGGAGCGGGTGAGCGTGGCCAGCGACGGTACGCTGGCCGACAGGGGCGGGTTCGTTCCTCGCGAGGGATTTCTGGGCAGCCTCAGTCCTGCCCTCAGCGCCGACGGCCGGTACGTTGCCTTCACTTCGCATGCGACCAACCTCGTGCCCGGCGACACGAACGGCGCGACCGACATCTTCGTGCACGACCGGTGGACAAGGAAGACGGAGCGAGTGAGCGTGGCCAGCGATGGCGCGCAGGCCAACGGCTCGAGCAGCGACCGCGAGCGTCCAGCCATCAGCGCCAACGGGCGTTACGTTGCGTTCACCTCTTACGCCAGCAACCTTGTGCCCAGCGACACAAACGGCCAGGGCGACGTCTTCGTACACGACCGGCGGACTGGAAAGACGGAGCGGGTGAGCCTGTTCCGCGATGAGAGCATCGTCGAGGCCTGGCACCGCGGCGGCTTCAGTAGTCCCGTCTCGCTGTCTGTCTACCCCGTAGATGGATCCTGCTGGGTGACTGACCCGGCCGCCGCGCGAGTGATCCACCTCGCCATGAGCGGGGAGACCCTGTGGAGTGGCGGGGACTTCCGTTCCCCCTGCTCGGCGTCCGTCAACTCGCAGGATGGCTCCTGCTAGATCGCTGATTCCCAGGGCAAGCAAGTCGCGCGCCTCGCCGCAGACGGTTCGGAGGTGTGGCGGAAGGAGGGTCTCACAGCCCCTTCTTCGGTCACGGTCAACCACGACGACGGCTCCTGCTGGGTGACCGACGCGGGCGCGCTCATCCACCTGTCCGCGGACGGCACGGAACTCTCGCGAGCACCCGCGTTCGCGACGGGCTCTGCCGTCAACCCGATGGATGGGTCTTCTTGGGCAAGTGACTGGTCAGACCCAGAGAAAGCGGACAGGCCGGCACATGAGGTGCACTCCGCGCTGGTCCACCTGTCCGCGGATGGCCGGCAGCTCTGGCGCCTGCCGGCTCAAGGCTGGTATGCCGGCTTCGAGGCCACTGCAGTCAACCCCGTGGACGGGTCGTGCTGGGTCGCTTGGGTTGAACGACGCCACGATGTGGGGCGGTACGACAGCAAGGTGATCCACTTCGCGGCTGACGGAAGACAGCTCTGGGAGGCCACTGGGTTCGAGCCTGAAATGCGTCTCGCCGCGTCGCTCTATGATGGCTCCTGTTGGGTCACGAGCGGGAACCGGCTGACCCACCTCGCTGCGGATGGCAGGGAGCTCTCGCGAGCCCCCGCCGCGGGCGACGAGATCGTTGCTCCCAACCTAGCGGACAACTCCGTCTGGGTGGCACGGCCCAGCGGCGGCGTGGTACTGCGGCTCTTGGTCTACTGAATCGCCCGCGGGCGAAGGCTCCACTGCTCGCCGCGGTGGATCACGTCAGGCATCACACGAGGGAGTGCGTTTCGGGATCGCATATCCTAAGCAAACGTTACTCAGGATCGAACCCTCGGACCTCGTCCACATCTGGAGACGGTTAGATCCCGGGTAGCGCTTCCTCCACCATGCCTCTCGTTTCGAACCGTCTCTCTCCGGTCAGCGGCCGCCTCCGCAAGGGGCGGTTTTTGTCGTGTAATTCCCTGTCTTTTCGGCGTTTCTACACGCCCCAAACATGTGGACGAGCGGCACCCTTTCAGACGCCAATGCCAAACGTTCGAGTGGCGGGCGGGCATGGATGCCAGTCTGACCCCAAAGAAGGGACGCATCGGGCTGACGACACCGCCCACCCCCGACTCCGGCTACCCCCTCGGCTGGGAGTCACTGCTCGGGGTTCCGTCGCGTACCGTCGAGCGACGGCTCTTCTCGGACACGCGGGTCACCGCGTTTCGGTTGGCGGCGTGGTGTCAGGCCGGCTCCACAGGCGTCTGACAGGGACACAATGGCCATGCAGGCCGAGAAGCCCCGTTCTCGGCCTACTTAGGCCTGCACCACGTGGGGTTGGCAAGTACGCGCGGGTTCAAGTATCCCCTGCAGAACCAGATGCTGCGTTCACGCTCAGGAGACAGGCACGAAGTGGGTCCAGACCAGCTTGACCGCGATCCGGGCCTGCGTGGAGGCTGCGTTGGGGTCTCCCAGGATGAGGAAGATATCGCGCCCGTGCGCAACTCGCTGGCGGTAGGCGGCGTAGAGGTTGATCTTGCCGACCTGGGCATTCGGCGACGCGCCACTGAGCTCGCGGGGAAGCTGCTCGGCCTCGTAGTAGACCTGCGGCAGCCAGAAGTTAGAGTTCCCTCTCCGGTATACGGCCCGCGCGGTGATGCTCTTCTCGTCGGACAGATCGTAGGTCGCGGTCAACAGCGCCTGGACGCCGCGGAGATCTTCTGCTGGCTGCTTCGCCTCCAGCCGCACTTGCTCAAGCCGGACTTGCCAGGAAAAATCCTGCGTCGGCCGGTAGCCTTGTGATAGCTGCAGGAACCGGTATGGTCCACCCAATCGTGCCCCAAGCGTTCCGTCGAAAGAGCCCCGGGTGTAGAAGTCCTTGTTGTGCCATTCACGATCGAAGTTGAAGCTTCTCTCTGCGAACCCGGCCCGCTCCCCCGTGCCCAGACTCCAGTGCCACGAAGTGTCGTTTCTCCAATGCAGGTTGTACCCTCCGCTAACATCCCAGCGGGGGCCAGCAGGGTCATCAAAGACACTGCCGTCGACATCCCACCCCCGAAGTTCTACTGGCCCGGTGTCGGGGAGTCGGTGCATGTTCAGCGACAGGCCGCCACCTCTGATCCCGGTCTCCGGCACATAGCCTACCCCCACCTCACGCCGAACTGGGCCCGACTCGGTCTCCTCGGTGACGGTCTGGAAGCTCCTACCAATCTCCTGGTACCATCCCCACCACCCAAGACCGTTCGGCCGGTCGCGCCCGGCGTCGATGGTCAGGGCGCGCCCGTCGCCACTGGGGCCCTCGGTGTTCCCCTGGAAAACGCTCGCGGCGAGGGAAGCGGACCCGTCGGGCTTTGGCCAGGTCCATTCTGTCCCGACGTGCATGGCCACGTTGTCTAGGCCCGCGGGCTCGCGATGGTTGACCAGGCCGACTCGCACCTTTCCGCGGTCACCTAGGTCGTATCCATAGGCCGCCACAAGGTCGTTGGTTCGGTCGGGCTCCAGTGCGTCCAGTAGGCCGACGCTGTGTCGGCCTAGTTTCCCGAAGGTCTTGGCCCCCAGGTTCACCAGGGCAATACGGCGGCTGTAGAAGATCATCGTGGGCGGGTAGTAGGAGCCAGCGGGCTCGCCCCACTCGGTCTTCTGGCCTCCGCCTTCCATGAAGAAGGGCCGGTACTCGGGGAACTCCCGCTCAGTGTAGGTGAAGTCAATGCTCTCCACCACGTCTTCGATGTTGCGGAAGTCCGGCTTGTAGCTGAGCACCGAGACCAGACCGTTGGGCATCACGTACTTGGTGTCGAGTCCGCCCGAAACCGCCTTGTCCTCGCTGCTGCCGCCAAGGTCGGCCACAAGGTATGGCATCAGGATGAGTGGTGGGCTGATGGCGGGAGCCGCTATGCCCACCCAGTCTGCATCCCGAGTCAAGTCCAGCGTCTCGCCGCCCTGACCGAGGTCGGGCCAGCTGCTCCAATCTGACATCCGCGCCAGGTAACGCGCGAAGTGCACCCCGAACGTCTTCTGCCCAGTCGGGTAACGCAGGATGCCGAAGGGGATGGCCATCTCCGCGGTCCAGCCATCGGGGACGATCCGTGCCGCGCCGGTCCAGTCTCCTCGCCACTCGTACTTCTCAGCGGACCCGCCAGGGATCTCCTCTCGCTGCGTGCCTCGAGGAGTTAGCTGGAACGAGTAGGTGGTTCGGTGGTCGTGGCCGACATCCAGCGAGAGCAGAACTGAATCATCCTTGCTGATGTCGCCATTGCGCTTCCGCTGGAGTGCGTGAATCTGTTGGGGATGGGAGTCATGGCAGTAGAAGGCCGCGTAGACGTTCCGGGAGTCGTAGCAGATCCAAGCCTCAGTTCGCTCGAATCCCCGCCCTCGTTTCGTCATACGTGAGAAGCCTTCGACGTGGGTGGCCTGCTGCCAGCAGGGGTCATCCAGAGCGCCGTCAATCACGGGCATCCTGTCAATGGCTACGGCCTCCGACCGAGGTGGGCCTTCACCCTCGGCCCAGGCCCCGCTTGACATGAGCGCAGCCACCATCGCTGTCAGGAACGCGACGATGCAGCGCAATGACCTCATGACCGGCATGGAGCATCCTCGCCCAGAAGGAGTGGAGTGCCAGCACCAGGCGAGTTGTAGGCGCGTTCCCCTCCATCCGCCCTCTCGCCCGCTAGTTTCTTCCTCTCGGGCGCATCTGTATCCTTTCGAAGCGCGACCCGACACACTGCCGTCGGAGGTCGCGGCTGCCCCCTCGGCTGGGAGTCAGTGTCTGGGGTTCCGTCGCGGATGAGGACAGCAGCCGCGCCACGGTGGCGATCACAGGCAGCCCCAGCCAGCCCAAGCGCCACCCGGCATCCTTCTCCGCCCTCCGCGCTCCCCAGAACAGGGGTGTCAGCGACTGGAGAGAATACCGCTACTGAGGCTGCAGCACTGCCTTGGGATGCAAATAAGTTGCTGGACACCGCGGGATGCAGGACGCTCCCAGGCGCGGGCGGAGCTGAGGCAGGGGAGGACCGCCGCAGATGAGTTTCGCCTTAGGTCACAGGTCGCACCGATGGATCGTCGCTTCGATCCTGGCGTTGTTCGCAGGCGCCGCCGTCGTCTGGGCGCAGCGCGCGCATGTCGATGAGGGCCCACCTGCGCCTGCCGAACTCAGCAATCAAGCGTCAGTTAGATTATGGGATACGGTTGCGCCGCTGCAGAGCCAGATCGGCCTGACGCGTCGAGAGAGATGGCGCGCCGTCACGGCCGGTGCGCCGGGCCGCCTGCAGGGCGACCTCGTGGTAGAAACTAACACGCTGGCGGCCGCCTTCCCCTCGCGACTGGGGAAGGTAGTGGTGTGCGCGCTGGGAGAGCCGACCCGCAGCAGAGTGGAACTGGTCCCCTCCGAGTTGCGCGGGAAGCAGACGATCCTCGAGTCCACGAAGATCACCCGGCCGTCAGCCGGCGTGGTGATGGTGCACGCGGGCTTCGCGGCGCCGGAAGCGAAGAGCCTGCCCATCGCGTTCTCCTTCACCGGCAATCGCATTCTCGCGGTCACT
Organism: uncultured Armatimonadota bacterium; assembly: GCA_963716175.1. GTDB lineage: Bacteria > Armatimonadota > Hebobacteria > Hebobacterales > Hebobacteraceae > MFD04408-11. Next base: position 1,993,283 of record OY970296.1, read on the forward strand.
CCAGAGGGAGGCACGCGCGGGATCAGTGTCATCGCGCCCATTGACCTGGCACTGGTGCCGAGCTTCGTCGGGGATGACCTCATCTACGACCCCCGGGACTACCCCTCGGCCAAGGCACTGTCGGTGCCCTCCGAGCATCTGTTACTCGGGCTCCTGAAGGGCGAACGCAGCATGTTCATAGTGACCTGGCAAGATGACAGGCCGCCGGTCAACTTGGCACTGAGCGATCCCGGCGGTAACGCGAGCATCCAGGCGGCTGACTTCATGGGTGGCGGTGGCCTGTCGCTGGCCGTGCTGAATGCTCGCGGCATCTGGCACTGGGAACCGCTGAAGCCTTCCTATCTCGAGCGGGATGTCGCCATTCAGTGGAAGCCGCCGTACCCTGCCATCTGGCTGACGCAGTTGTACGAGGACGAGGTGAAGACGACCTTCGAGTTCAGGGACGCGCGGGAAGAGGTGTGGCGCGGCGGGGTGGGCTCGTACATCTTCCCCACATGGTTCTCGGGCGGCAAGACGATGCTGTCGCTGGGCAAGAGCATCCCGCCGGAGGGCGAGGCCATCATCTACTTCCTGGAAAGAAGCGACGCCACGCCGGAGCAGGCGCTCAGCCCCATCGACGTAGTGAAGGCCACGCTGACCGGCGACGTCCTGGACCGCATCCTCGATGTGGAAGCGCGGCCGTCCTGGTATCCGCAGCGCGCTGATCCGGTGCTCGGGGGTGCCACCTGCGGCGTCACCGACCAGCTCAAGAAGATCTTCGACGAGGGGCAGGAGGTGGAGAAGCAGGCCATCGTCAAGGGCGGAGTGGAGGACATGTACTTCTATCTCGAGGGGATGTTCAGGCTCGATGCCCGCTACTACCCCTTCGCCAAGGACATGCTCGCCTACCTGGAGGCGCAGGAGAAGCAGCAGCCGAGCCTGGCCCCGTACAGCCGCGAGATGCGGGGCATCGCCGAAGAGATCATCACCACCTACGACAACTCGCGAGACACCATCAGGGATATGAGCTACGCCCATGAGCTTGGCGACAAGACCATCGCGCTGGCTGCCGAGCATCGGCCGGACAACGCGCAGCGCATGGTGGATCTGAAGCAGGACTGGACCGGCATGGGCGGCGCGCTCGAGGAGCTGGCGCGGAAAGAGCACACGCTGACCAGGAAGCTCTTCCAGCAAGCGGCATACCGCGCCGCCACGAGGCCCGAGGCAATGGCGGTGGCCGAGGAGATCAGAAGACGGGCCCGGCAATGCATGGAGAAGCCGGGAAGCTATGAGATCTGGGCGAACTACTAGTGGTCGGAGAGTCGAAGAGGCGAGAAGATGCTATGCTATTTGTCAAGCGGCCTGAGGCGCCAGCATGCGTGTCCTGCGACGCCTGGTTTCGCAGTCCGGATCGAACGGGCGGCCCGTCTCCAGGACGGCGAAGATGATCCGAAGCAGCTTGCTCATGCAAGCGATGATGGCTGCCTTAGGCCGCTTGCCCCCGGCTGTCCATGTCAACCGCCCTTGAAGCCGGCCTGAGGGCACTCGCAGGCTTGTGTGCCCGATCCTGTTCCTGCATCATCTGAAGCCAGGATTAGGTGACTTCGGGCGCCGCTTTCGCGTTGAGGAGTGGAACCGGCATGGAGGTCTTCCCTGCATCCGTCGGGCCGGTCTTCCTGTAGCGGCCGAAAGGACAGAGTGCGGCTCATCGCGGAGGACCCATGGACTGACGGCCCCGAGCGGCCCCGACTCCGGCTACCGCTTCAGCTTGGAGTCACTGCTCGAGGTTCCGGCGCGTGTACGGCTGATCCTCGCCCGCACGCAAGCTCAGAGGCCGCTCAGGGGTGTCCCATCGCCATTTGAAACCGGCAACGATGTCCATGTGCCCCCTGCTTCCAAGCTTTCCGTGCCCAAGCCGACTTCTCACCGCTCGCCTGCCCTCCTGCCAGTGAGCGGGCCGGCCGCGCTTCGGGAAGGTCCCTGACGCCTGGGGCACAGGTCAGCCCCAGGCCCATGACGAAGGAGAGGCCCCGGTTCTGCTCGCGGCAGACCAGTGGACCGCCTGCCGAGGTCCTTGTGCTGCCTGTAGTTGGGCACGAAGCTCCTTCCCAAAGGCGCTCGGAAGGATGATGCCGTACGCCCACGGCAAGATCGTCAGCAGTCCGAAGTACGGAGGTGACCACATGCGTTGCATCGCACTCCTGGCTCTGGCATCCGCCGCCTTCCTGTTGCCGATCGCGGCGGAGGCGGGGGAGCGGCTCGGCAGCGATGCCTTCGCCGCCGCGGATGACGCGGCCGCGGCCGCCTGGACCCCCTTCGACGGATCGGGCCCAGTCGCCGCGGCGCCGGAGCGGACACCGGATGGCGAGCCAGCCGTCGCCTTTCGGTTCGACATGTCCCGCCTGAAGGAGCGCGCCTACTGGGACCGCGCGGTGGCGCTGGATCTGTCGCGCTTCGGTCGGATCGCGTTCTGGGTGAAGGCCGAAGGAGACCGGTCGGCCATCGGTCACTGCAGTCTGTACCTCCACGCCGGTGCCGGCTGGTATGCGGCCAGCTTCGGGCTGCCCGACGAGGGGTGGGAGCGGGTGGTGATCGATCGCGGGAGCTTCAGCACCGAGGACACGCCTCAGGGCTGGAACGCCATCGACACCATCCGCGTGTCCTTCTGGAAGGGCCAGCCCCGGCAGGCGACCATCTGCCTGGGTGGACTCGAGGCGACCGCGAGCGATGTGGTCGTGGTCCGGAACACGCGCGCAGGCGGGGAGGCGGAGGGCTACACCAGCGAGATGGTGAGCACTCTGGCGCGTGCGGGCGTCGAGGCCGGCACGGTGGACGATCTGGACGTGGAAGCCGGCGTGCTGACGGGCAAGCACATCGCCATCTACCCACTGAACCCGCTCCCCTCGGACAAGGAGATGGAGGCCCTGGAGGCGTTCGTCAGAGCGGGCGGCCGGGTGGTGGTGTGCTATTCGCTGTCGCCCCGGCTGGCCGCGCTGGTCGGCGTGGAGCCCCTGGGTCATCAGTCCAGCGAGTATCCGGGACAGTTCGCGCGCATGCGGTTCCTACCGGGAGGGCCTCCGGGCCTGCCGTACGAGGCGAAGCAGGATTCCTGGAACATCGAGAAGGTGCGACCCGCGGCGCCGGGAGCGCGTGTGATTGCGGAGTGGCTGGACACGTCCGGCAAGGACACCGGCTGCCCCGCCGTCGTCCTGAGCGACACCGGTGCCTACATCTCTCACGTGCTACTCGATGACGACCCAGCAAACAAGGACCGCCTGGTGAGGGCGCTGCTGGGTCACCTCTATCCGGGCCTGTGGGAGGACATGGCGCAGCATGCGCTGGCTCAGGTGGGGCCGGTGGCGCGCTGGGCGACCTTCGCCGACGCCGAGGCCGGGATCCGCCGGACTGCGCAGTCGGCCGGCCGGCTGAGGGTGATCGAGAAGGACCTGGCACGGGCTCGACAGTCACAGGCCGAGGCTGAGGGGTGTCTGCAAGGAAGGCGCTATCCCGAGGCGCTGGAGCTCGCCTCGCAGGTGCGGCAGCAGTTGCTCGAAGCCTATGCGCGCTGTCAGCCGGCGCGGGAAGGCGAGTTTCGCGCCGGCTGGTGTCACTCTGGCTATGGCGTGACGGGCCTGACCTGGGACGAGACGATCCGGCGCCTGAAGGAGAACGGCTTCAACGCCATCGTGGTGAACGCGATGCGGGCCGGCATCGCCGACTACCAAAACGAGCTGCTCCCGGTGCGCGACCGCGTCGCGAAGGAAGGGGACCAGATCGCACTCGCGGTGGCCGCCGGGAAGAAGTACGGGGTCGAGGTGCACGTCTGGAAAGTGAATTGGAATCTCTCGGACGCGCCGCAGGAGTTCGTGGACCGCATGCGCGCGGAGGGCCGGCTGCAGCGGACGCGCACCGGGAGCGAAACGGACTGGCTCTGCCCCTCCAACCCGGCCAACTTTCAGCTCGAACGTGACTCTATGCTGGAGGTCGTGCGCAAGTACGACGTGGACGGGATCCACTTCGACTACATCCGGTACGAGAACCAGGACAACTGCTACTGCGATGGGTGCCGACAGCGCTTCGAGGAGAGCGCGGGCCTGAAGGTGGCCGACTGGCCCAGGGACGTGATCGAAGGCGGGCCGCAGTTCTCCGCCTATCAGGAGTTCCGCCGCGCGAATATCACGCGCCTGGTGAAGGCCGTGAGCGAGGAGGCCCACCACATCAAGCCCTGGATCAAGGTATCGGCCGCGGTGTTCAGCGACTGGCCGCAGTGCCGGGAGGAGGTCGGCCAGGACTGGGGCGCTTGGGTGGAGCAGGGCTACCTCGACTTCGTCTGCCCGATGGACTACTCAGCCTCGGATGCCGAGTTCCGCACGCGGGTGCAGGTCCAGCGCGATGTCGTTGGCGGGCGCATCCCCCTCTACCCCGGGGTGGGCGCCTCGGCTCCGGGCCTTCCTCTGGGTCAGGTGATCGACCAGATCCAGATTGCCCGCGCAGAGGGGGCGGACGGCTTCATCATCTTCGAGTATCAGGGTGGCGTGGCCGCGGACTACATCCCGGGCCTGGGCAAAGGCGTCACCCGGGGCACGACGTACGTGCCGCACGACGCACCGGTGGTGGAGTGGCAGGTGCGCCAAAACGGCAAGCCGCTGCAGGGCGCGGCCACTCCGGAGGCGCCGGTGGAGGTGGAGGCGGTGCTCACGCTTCGCGGACACTTCCAGCAGCCGCCGCGAGAGGCCTGGGCCACGGTCACGGTGGACAGCCTGGCCGGTGAGCCCATGCGGGAAGTCGGGCGCACGCGATCAGGCGAGCGCGGCACAAGAGGCGCGGTTCGCCTGGCGAGAGGCCTCTACCGCGTGGTCGCGCGGGGGGAGGTGACCCTCGCCGACGGCACGCGCCAGCAGTTCGTCGTGCGCGGACCGTTCGTGCGCGTTGGAGGATAGCATATCGGCGCCGCTCAGCGCGGAGTTCATTTCGTAACCGCGTGCCTTCAACACTACTCGGTGAGATACTCGCCAGTGCCGAGGCGCCGCTCGCCGTGTTACTGGCGGCGATGTTCGTTGTGGCGCTGGGGAGGAAGTACGTCAGGGGGTGGACTGGATGGAGGACCATCTGCAGTCACCCGGCCATGGTCGCAGGTTCGAATCGAGGTCGCATAGAGGCGCTTACTTGGAGAGTAAGGACCCCGCTACCAACCTGCGACCTTGGGGCATTTCGGGACTCATTTTGCCTTCGCGTCGCCCATCCGCCAGGCCCTCGAAACCGTCCCCAGGAGCTTCTGAGGCATCCTGAAGGCGGTTTCGACGATCCAGCGCCGGGTGCGCGTCTTCTTTTCCACTACGAATCCTGCCCCCGCTACCATCAGCAGACAGCTCCTGCAGGGGGCTTATGGATCCCTTCCCGCTCTATTTCGTGGTCTGGGGCGCCCTGCCAGGTTCGACATCCGACCGACTCGCCGACGGAATTTTGTCAATCGCGATGTGAAAACGTACCAATTATCGCGGTGTGAATATGTACCACCCGCGGCCGTCGCAGTCAGCTGTGTGGCATCACCTCCTGCGCCCCGAGTTTGTCCTTCAGCCGGTAGCTGTTGCCCTTGATGTTCACCACCGTGCTGTGGTGGAGCAGCCGGTCCAGGATGGCGGTGACGATCAGCGGGTCGTGGAAGAGCTCCGACCACTCCTCGAAGGCCTTGTTAGAGGTGATGACGGTGCTCATCTTCTCGTAGCGCATCGCCACGAACTGGTAGAAGAGGTGGCATTCCTCCCGGTCGATCGGGGTATAGCCCACCTCGTCCACCACCACCAGACTCGAGGTATAGCAGCGGCGCCCCCGGCCCATTCGTCCTGTAGTTTGGTCCACCCGCAGCTTGGCGATGAGCTCCGCCATGGTGGTGAACTGGATGGTCTGGCCGGCCTGCGCCGCCTTCACCGCCAGCGCCACCGCCAAGTGGGTTTTCCCGACCCCTGGTGGGCCAAGCAGGACGAGATTCTCCTTCCTGGCGAGGAAGGTCAGGTCAAGGGGGCTCAGGATCTGCTGCCGATTGAGGCTGGGCTGGAAGGTGAAGTCGAACTCGTCCAGGGTCTTCAGGTAGGGCAGCCCCGCGCCTTTGAGGGCGTGCTCAATGCGGGTCTGCTCGCGGGCCGCCACCTCCTCCTCGAAGAGCGCATCCAGCAGTTGGGAGTAGCTCCAGGCCTGACCTTCCGCCGCCTTCAGCAGTTCCGGCAGACTCTCCCGCAGGCGCACCAGCCGCAGACGCGTCAGATTCTCTGTGAGGCGCTCCAGCAGCAACTGCTCAGGCATGCGCCACCTCCCCTCCGATCCGCCCGTACACTGACAGAGGCCGGCGCTGGACCTCGATCGCATACCGGCCCAGGTGCGGGCTGAGGGTGGCTTTCGCCTTGCCCTTGGGAGGCGAGGCGTACTTGCGGGCATTCATCTCCCGGTCCGCCAGCATCGCTTCCCGCAGCCCCGGCAGTGCCACCAGTCGACCTTTGGCAGCAGACTGCGCGTGCGTCGCCATCAGCCTGTCCCCATCGAAGATGCGCAGCACTCCCTCCTGGAACCGGATCAGGATGCGCTTGCCCACCAGCGTGTGGGGTACCTGATAGCGACAGCCCTCGAAGCTCAGCGTGCAGTCCTTATAGACCTTGCGGTGGAGCCGCTGCGATACATCACAACGCACCAACGGGAGCGGCAACAGAAAGGCCCGTTCCGCCGCAAAGCGATCGCAGACCCGCTCCCCGGTGGTGCCGTGGACACGCTGGGCTTTCTCTTCCAGGAAGGCCCTCAGCTCCTGGCTGGCCGACCCAACATCCGTGAAGTGATAGCCCCGCCAGAAACCTTCCCGCACGAAGTCCATGGGCCGCTCCACCTTGCCCTTCACCCAAGGCGAGTAGGCGGGCGCCACCCGGGGCACAAAGCCATAGTGGTCGGCGAGCGTCATCAGGCCCTGCGTGAACTCCGTCTTGCCCGCCAGTTTGCGTAGGAAGACGTTACGCATCCGGTCATAGAGCAGCTCCGCCGGCACCCCTCCGAAAAAGGCGAAGGCCCGCTGGTGTGCCTCCAGGAAGCTGACCAGGTCGCAGCGTGTCAGGTACTCCCCGTAAAGCTGCCGCGAGTAGCCCAGCACCATGCTGAAGAGGTAGTAGCTGCGTTCGCCCCCTTCCTCAGATTATGTCCCGCCCGTAGTGTAAGGTTGGGCGGTCCCTCTCGCGTATCTTAGGCCGCGACACGGCCCTCGTCAACTGAGATCTGCGACCGGTCGCTAAGCGACTGGCCTTCGTCCAGCACGGCCTTCAGCATCCAGAGGCCCTTGTGCCCCATGATCTTGCGGAAGCTGCGCTCGGTCTCCAGCGCGGCCGCCCCGGCCCAGCGCAAGGCCATCTCTCCCGAGCGCCAGCGGGTGACGCGGCCGGTGCGACCCTCCACCCCCGAGAGCGAGCTCTCGATGATGTTGGTGGTGGTCAGGCAGGTGCGCAGCATCGGCGACAGCCCCAGTCGGGCGATGGTGAAGGTCTCCTCCAAGCCCTCCCGCAGGCTGGCCGCGGCCTTGGGATGAGTTCGCTCCAGCCACTCGATCTGGGTGTGCAGCCGCGCCATCCCTTCCTTGGGCTCCAGCTTCCACGCCGCCCGCAGCGCCGCCGCCACCTGCCCCTGCATCTCTTTGGGCAGGTAGCCCAGCACGTTCCGGCGCTTGTGCGCCTGGCAGCGCTGCACCGGATGCTGCTTGCCGAAGACATCATCAATCGCCTTGCGCAACGCCTTCGAGCCATCAATCACCAACAGCCGTCTGCGCTCCGGGCGCACCCCTCGCTCCACCAGCTCCTCCAGCAGTCCCTTCACTACCACCGCGTTCTCCGTGGCCCCCTCGGTGAGGCCCAGGACGTGTTTGCAGCCCGCTGCGTCCACTCCGATGGCACTCACCACCTGGTGGCCCCCGAAGTGCTTGCCGTCCAGGTAGATCACCAACAGGTCAAGGTCATCGAAGCGCCGCTCGCACAGCTCCCGCAGCGCCTCCGCACTCGCCTCTTGCAGCTGCCGGCTCACCGCCGAGCGCGATACCCCGCAGCGCTCCGCCAGCTCCGGCACCACCTCCTGGTAATGGCGCGTGCTCACCCCTCGCATCACAATCGACAGCATCCGCTCCCGCAGCCTCTCATCGGACTGCATCGCGGCATAAGCCGGCACCGCCACCTCAGCCCCCTCCCCGCCGCCCTTCCGGCGCAACCGCGGCTTGCTCACCCGCACCTTCTGGCCCCCCAGCGCGACTATCCCGCCTTGCTCGCCATGGCGCCGGATCACCCCGCCCGGCCGGCCCGGATGCGCCGGCCCCGCCACCTCTTCGGCTGAGATCAGCAGCACCGCCTCCAGCGCCGCCTTTCCCATCTCCCCCACTAGCTCTTCCACGGCGAGTTGCCCCGCCTCCAGCAGTTCCATCATCGGCACCAGCGCCGCCCCCTCCCTCGCCAGAAACTGGCGCAGCGCGGCACTACCCTTGCGACCCACAACCTGATACTCTCTTCTCACGGCGGTTCTCTCCTTTTCAAGCTTTGGGTTACCCGATTCTATCAGAACCGGGCTGGAGAGAGCCGCCTCAACCTTCAACTATGAACGGGACACCATCCTTCCTCATCCACCACTTTGAACTCGCCAAAGTCCACCTGCGCCTGCCGCCCCGGCTCGGTCTCGAAGCGCAGATAGGCGATCCGGCCGCGCTCCTCTTTCCGGTCGCGCACGAACGCCCTGACGATGGAGTACCCCCCGCGGTAGCCCGCCTTCCTCAACTGATCCAGAATCCAGCTCGCTCGGTAACGGGGGTCTTCCTGCAGCCAGCTCTCGATCAGGGGGGCGAAGCGATCCAGCTTGCTGGGCCGCGCCACTTTCCCCCGCTCCCTCGCCCGCAGCTCCGGGTGCTCCGCATAGCGCTTCACAGTCCTTCTGTCGTGCCCCGTCTTGCGACTGATCTCGCGATAGGAAAGCCCTTGATGCCGAAGGTAGCTGATGTCCACTCTGATCTCCCGTGATACCATGACTCCTGACTCCGTGGTGGGTCGCTTCCGACTCAACTCTACGGAGTCACCAGGCCGGAGACTCTTTCCCGGCCCATCCCAGGCTCACGGGTGGTACACTTTCAGACCGCGATTATTGGATCATTTTGCCACCGCCATTGACATCTGGCCATCGCCCGCGGCGACGGCCGCTATCCCAGAGTGCTGGCCGCGCTCCTCCGCACGGAACTCATCGTGCTCGACGACTGGGGGGCGGCCGCGCTGGTCCCCGAGCAGTGCCGAGAACTGCTGGAGATCCTGGAGGACCGCTACCAGCGCCGCTCCACCCTGGTCGCCTCTCAACTGCCGATCGCCAACTGGCACGAGTACCTGGGCGATCCCACCCTCGCCGACGCCATCCTGGACCGCCTGGTCCACAATGCCCACACCATCACGCTGAAAGGGGAATCCATGAGAAAACGTCACAAGCCTTTACCCGCCGGCCGTCTGGAGGGCTTGCAGGCCGACGGAAAAACAGCTACAACAGACTTGCCCGCCGGCCGGGTGGCGGGGACCAAGTGAACGACCCCGCGTCGTCGCTTCGCTCCGACCAGAATGGGTGATCACTTTCAATCGGAACGCGCGGTTACTTTGCTTCGGAACGCGTGATCACTTTCGCCGGAATGCGCAGCCTCCCGGAGCGATTTGGCGAAGTGCTGGCAGTTGTGGAGCCGGATTCTCGCGTCAGATGCGAGCAGAGCCAGCTACCACAGGACTGAGGCCCGCCCGCAGGTGGTGGGCCGCCGGTCCCGGGTAGCCCCGACCCCGGCTGCCCCTTCGGCTGGGAGTTATCGCACAGGGACCCTTCGGGCAGGGAGGCGATCCTCGACTGGCGAAGAAAGCTTCAGATCCGTACCATGATCGTCTGCCGGGGAAGCTAGCGAAGGCTGAGGGCGAGTGCAAAGGTACAAGCGCAGGAACGCCGGAGGTGTAGCTGGCCCCAGCCCCCTTCTGTGCCGGAAGCGCTGACACTCTGCACGTTCTTTGGGGGCAAGGCCAGTCTCACCCACCACTGATGCGGAGGCCGACTGTCATGCTCGTGGGTGCCAATCTGGTGATGATTCTCTTTCTGTTCATGGCATCTAGCGCCCTTGGCGCGACCCACTACCTCGACTCCACCGCTGGCGATGATGCTAACGACGGGACTTCCGAGACCTCTGCCTGGTGCACACTCGGAAGGATCAACGCCACCACGTTCTCCCCCGGCGACAAGATCCTCCTGAAGGCCGGCTCGTCTTGGAACGGGCGCTTGTGGCCCAAGGGCTCCGGGGCGCCCGGCAGGCCGATTGTCATCGGCTCCTATGGCGAAGGGCCACCTCCCGCCGTTCACGCCGAAGGGAGGCGCTTCGAAGCTCTCCACCTCCACAACCAGGAGCACTGGGAGATCGCGGGCCCTCGAGATCACCAACCACGGCCCCGACGGTCCCGCGCCCCGTGCTGGCGTCCGCATCCTCGGCGAGAACGCTGGCGCCCTGAACCACATCTACCTCCGTGACCTGGAGGTGCACGACGTCAACGGCCACAACAGAGAGGGGCGCGACTCGGGCAAGTGCAACGCAGGCATCCTCTTCGATGTGATTGGGCTCGAGACGCGCACGTGGTTCGACGACGTCCTCATCGAGGGCTGCTATGTGCACCAGTGTGACCGCTCGGCCATCAAGACCTGGACCGACTGGAGCCGCCTCCGACCCCGCGACTGGGCCCCCCATATCCACCTCGTCATTCGGGGGAACCGCGTTGACGACATCGGCGGCGACGGCATCATCGCGTGCATGGCCGACGGCCCTCTCATCGAGCGCAACGTCGCCTCCCGCTGCAACATGCGCTCCGGCCTCTGGAACGTCGCCATCTGGGTCTGGGAATGCGACGACGCCATCATCCAGTTCAACGAAGCGTTCCTCACCAAGACGACAAAGGACGGCCAGGGCTTCGACATAGACGGCATGTGTCGGCGCACGATCGTGCAGTACAACTACTCCCACGACAACGAAGGCGGCTTCATACTGCTCTGCGAGACCGGCGATCCCGATCCTCGACTCTTCAACGACGGCTCCATCGTCCGCTACAACATCAGCCAGAACGATGGTGCGCGCATCTTCCAGGTCGGGGGAAAGGTCACCAACGCACGGATCTACAACAACGTGATCTTCGTGGATGAGCACCGCGGCGATCCCCTCATGGTCTGGCACAACGAGGACGGGATGTGGCCGGACCGCATCCGCTACGTCAACAACATCTTCGCCAACCACGGATCCGGTGGCTTCGATCTCGGCAATAGCAGCAACACCGTGTTCGACTACAACGTCTTCTTCGGCTATCACGACCGCACCGAGCCCGAATGACGCGCACAAGCTTGCTGACGATCCGCAGTTCATCGCGCCCGGCACGGGCCAGACTGGCCTCGACACCGTTGGCGGCTACCGGCTCGAGCCCCACTCCCCCTGCATCGACTCCGGTGGAGCCATCGCTGACAGCGGCGGCCGCGACTACTGGGGCAACCCGGTGCCTTCTCGATCTGTCCCGGACCGTGGTGCACACGAATGTCCACAGGTGCCCTGACTCAGCGAGAACGAAGCAGCGCCATCCCACCGCGGAGCGGACCTCTGGCAGCGGCCCCGTCGCGGTGCCGAGCACCGGCGGGCGCACCCATTTGAATCCCAGCGAGGTATCCTTCATCGGCTCGGCGTAATCCCGGACCAGGGCTGTCAACGAGCGCAGGGAATACCACCCATGGGCTCTGCAGGGGCCCTGAGAGCCAGATAGGTTTTCGGACAGCGCAGGTACAGGCGGCGCCACGAGACGAGAGAGTCGAAGAATGAGAGCGGTTATCTTCCTGAGCTGTGTGGTGGGCCTGATGGCAATGCCCGCGGGCTGTGCGGCCGCAACGGATGCGGTCAAGTCACAGAAGCTGGTGCTGGAGGCGCCGACAGTTCATTGCCTGGGGGTGAGATGGTATGTGGCCGGGGATGAGAACGGGAACGCCTCGGTGCAGGTGAGTTATCGAGAGAAGGGGGAGAGCAGTTGGCATCAGGCGATGGACTTGTTCCGTGTGGGCACCGGGCCGGATTCGCAGGAAGGCGAGAAGCGACTCGAAAGCGGGGGCCGAGACGAGTGGCCGTTCCCGCTGGGCAACTTCTTCGCCGGAAGCGTGTTCGATCTGAAGCCAGACACGGTGTATGAAGTGAGGTTTGCCCTCTCTGATCCTGACGGCGGGAGGTTCGTGGAGAAGGTGCAGGCCCACACGCGCATGATCCCCGTGTCGCCGAAGCCGGAACGCACGCTCCATGTGGTACCCGGCGCCGGGGGCGGAAGTGGGACACAGGAGGACCCGCTGCGCGGGCTGGAGGCGGCGGATGCGGTGGCCAGGCCGGGCGATCTACTCCTGGTGCACCAGGGCGTGTACCAGGGGCCGTGGGAGACCGACAAGAGCGGGAAACCGGGCGCGCCCATCGTATGGCGAGCGGCGGGAGACGGGGAGGCGGTGGTGGACGGCGGCGGGGCGCACCGGGCGGTGGGGGCAAACCAGACCCATGATCTGTTCTTCGAGGGGCTGGCGTTCCGCAACGCAGACTTCGTCTTCGTCGCGCACGGAGCTTCCAATCTCTCCGTGCAGCGGTGTCACTTCTACCAGTGTAACTACGGCTTCACCGCCCACAACAACGAGCCGCCCATGGGCGGCTTCTACATCGCCGACAACCTGTTCGAGGGGCCCTCCACCTGGCCGCGCACGAAGGGGATCGAGGATGCGCGGGCGATTCAGGTGTCCGGTGAGGGGCACGACATCTGCTACAACCGCATCCGCGGCTTTGGCGACGGCATTGACATCATGGGCTCCCCTCCCGGCCGCGCCATTGACTTCTACAACAACGAGATCTCCGAATGCACCAATGACGCCATCGAGCTGGACTACGGCCAGACCAATGTGCGCGCATTCAGGAACCACATCACCAACTGCTTTGAGGGCATCAGCACCCAGCCGCTCTATGGTGGGCCCGCCTATATCTTCCGGAACGCTATGTACAACCTGGAGTACACTCCCTTCAAGATGCACAACCGTCCCTCTGGGGTATTGCTCTTCCACAACACGATAGTGAAGAGCGGCATCCCGTGGCCCCTCTACTCGGGCGCGCCAGTCGGGAAGGCGATGTCCTGCAACAACCTCTTTGTGGGCGGGCCGGCGGACTATGCGATGGAGTTCAGCCCATTGGTTGAACAGGCTCACTTCGACCACGATGGATTCGCGGGCGGACCTTTCGCCATGTTCGCCAAGTGGCGTGGCGAGCGATATGTCACATTTGGTCACTTCCGGAGCCAGAGCGGCATCGAACGCCACTCGGTCTGGCTGGGGAACGGATCCCCCTTCGCCTCCGGGGTGAAGGTGCCGGCCAATCTCAGCGAGCAGTTCCCGATCACCGCCAACGACCTCCGGCTGAAGCCGCAGTCACGGGCTGTTGACGCAGGTCTGGTCCTCCCGAACCTGAATGACGGCTACTCGGGCAAGGGACCGGACCTGGGGGCGTACGAGCTAGGGCAGGCGCTGCCACACTATGGGCCCCGGTAGCCGCCGCCGGGCGCGCCGCCAGCGGGGGCGGAGGGTGGAGCGTTCATGCCCAAGGGGCAGTCGGCGAGAGTGATCGTAGAGGGAGTCGGCCTGGTCCACCAGGACCGCGGACAGGACCGGCCCCTCGTTCTTATTCACGGCTCTGGATGTCCACCGCTCGTGAAGCCGGCCTCAGGGCACCTCTCGACTCCGGCTGCCGCTCGTCTTGGAGTCACTGGACGGGGTTCTATCGCGCAGGCAGGGAGGACACCACGGCAGGTCCGGGGCCGGCGCTCGCCGCGGTCACCCGTGCATACCGGACCTGGGATTGCCCCGCAAGCCCCCGATCAGTCATGGTGGCCTATGGTCTGCTCGTCTCTCTTCGCTAGGTCGAGGACCATGTGGATGTCCTCTGGTTCGCGCTCGTATAGCTCCCTGTTGACATCCAGCGTCGGGCGGAAGCCGCGGCTGCGGTAGAACCCGACGGCCGAGCGCGACGGGGTGGCAGAGACGTACAGCGCGGCCGACCCCGCGTCTCGGGCAAGCCTCTCCACCTCCTGCGCCAACCGCGTCGCAACACCCCGACGACGGTGAGTGCGACTGACCCACAGTCCCCCGAATTCGGACATGCCCGGGCTCAGGTGGGCACGGAAGATCGCAAGGCCCACAAGGAGATCGCCCTCGAACGCGCCGATCATCACGTCCCCCCTCACCAGGCGCTGGCGGATGCGTTCGACACGTCTGCTGCACTCCTCATCACTCCATCGGGCTCTAGTCCACTCCTCGGGTACGGCCACCACCTCGCCGTCGATCCACTGGTAGACGATGTCTCCATGCTCGGAGACATCCAGCTCGCGGAGGCGCTTGGCCTCATCTGGCCCCATCCATCTGGTCTCGATCATCGTAGATCTCTCCTGCCTCCGAGCGATGTGGCCTGCTCCCGCGCTATGTCTCCTCGCCGGTGAAAAGGAGACGCCTTCATTGCTTCGCCAACCTGCAAACGTGGCCCAATGGCGTCTGCTTCCCTCTGTCGCTGTCAACCGCCCGTGAAGCCGGCCTGAGGACACCCCCGACTCCGGTTGCCCCTCGGCTCGGAGTTGCTATCCGGGGGTTCGTCTCGTATGTGTCCGGTATGGCAGGGCAGCCGCCCCACGCTGGCGATCTTGGGCGGGCCCGCCCAGTTCGGGCCCCGACCAACTCCTAGCCCATCCCCAGTGCCTCCCAGACCAGGGATGTCCGCGAGGGCACAGAATGGCACAAGAGGGGCTGTGCAGGGGGTCCGGGAGCCATATCGGCTTGCAGACATGATGATCTCGCCCTTCGCGGCGCTCACCATACCAACCACCTAGCGGGAGCCAACCGCATGCGCGACATCCGCGTTGCCAGCGTCCAGTTCGAACACGCGCCCGGTGGTAAGCAGGCAAACCTCGACAAGATTCGTCACTTCGTCGCCGAGGCTGCCTCTCAGGGCGTGGAGATGATCGCCTTCCCGGAGTGCTGCATCACCGGCTACTGGTTCCTGCGCCACCTGTCCCACGATGAGATAGCCGCTTTGGCAGAGCCGCTGTATGACGGTCCGTCCTGCCAGGAACTGATGGCTCTGTCGCGGCGGTACGGGATAACGATTGGCGCGGGCATGATCGGGATCGAGGATGGCCGGCGGATCTACAAGCCCTACGTGGTGGCGATGCCGAACGGCGAGTTCCGTCACCACCGGAAGCTCCACCCTTTCGTCCACCCCAGCATTGTGCGCGGCGGTTCCTACACGGTGTTCGACACTCCTCACGGCTGCCGCGTCGGTGTGCTCATCTGTTATGACTGCAATATCATCGAAAACGTGCGCATCGCCGCACTGATGGGCGCGGAGGTTCTGCTCGCACCCCATCAGACCGGCGGCTGTCGCTCCAATGACCCCAACATCATGGGGATCATTGACCGCGCGCTCTGGGACAACCGAAGTACCAACCCCGAGGCCATCGAGGACGAGTTCCGTGGCGAGAAGGGAAGAGGCTGGCTGATGCGGTGGCTGCCTTCCCGCGCCCACGACAACGGGATGTTCCTCATCTTCAGCAACGGGGTGGGGATAGATGATGATGAGGTCCGCACGGGCAACGCTATGATCATCGATCCCTATGGCCGTATCCTCTCCGAAACCTGGAAGGCCCAGGACGATATGGTGGTGGCCGACCTCGACGCATCCCTGCTGCCAGAAAGCACCGGACGGCGGTGGATCCGAACACGCCGGCCCGAGCTCTATGGTCCGCTCAGGATACCCACCGGTCTTGAGCAGGACGCACGCGCGGTGCGGTTCGACGGCAAAGGCGCTTAGCCCAACTACGCCCGGCTCGGCCTGACCTGTTTCGTCTGGCTGTGCACCCCAATAGCCCTATCCAAGCACTCCTGGGCGGTTCTCTTCCCGGCTGAGTCGGTGCTATCCTTGCCTCATGAGTACCGTTTCGAGCTTCCTGTCTAAGGGATGTTCCGTCAAACGTCGCCCGCGAGGCGTCGGACGCCCGCCGTGACCAGCCGGTCGCGGAACATGCGAGAGGCGGCCAGACACAAGGTCCGCTGTATCGTGGCACCCCGACCGGAGGCGCAGTGATCAGAGTTGAAGGGCCTGCCAGCAGCACCCTAGTGCGGGCCGCCGAACATGCGTCGGCGGCGGCCCCGAGCACCCCCGACTCCGGCTACCCCCTCGGCTTGGAGTCACTGTCCGAGGTCCGGTCGCGGACGGGAGAGCGCATCGCGCGGGTCCGGTACCGGCGATCACTCGGCCGCCCGGGCATGCCGGACCGACGGCGGCAGCCGCCTATCCGAACCAGACCTGGTAGCCCGCGACAAGATCGGGTACTGCGGCGCCCACCAAGCCCCAGACGACGCCCGCGGTGAACACGTGGCCCAAGGCGAAGCCGAGGAAGCCTGGAACGGCCGCCCGGTAGAGCTTCATCCCTCCGTACCGTAGGATCAGCACCTTGCACAGCCACACGACGAGGAACGGGAACCAGACCAAGTCACCATAGGCAGTAGCCACGGCAAAACCGAGAGGGTGGAATGGGGACCATCCGAGGCGTTGCCGTAGCCAGATCAGCGCGCCGGTCGCGACCACGCCCCATCCGGTGGCAGCGATGCGGGCCGGATCGGGCGCGATAGGAGCCCGCATCGCAGCCATCACCTCTCCGAAGTCACCCTGCGCGAGGTCGCTGCCCCAGATTGCGCCGTCGCGCAGATGAACGGCGCCGTATCGGTAGTAGGGAACGAAGTGGAAGTAGTACGCCACACCCAGGCCAATGACGAGCGCTAACATGACCGCGACCGCCATGTGCGAGGGCTTCATGCGGGTCTGCTCCGCAGTCTTGAAGCTGTCCACCTGGTAGCCGATGAGGGCCGGGAAGTAGCCGCGGGACAGGAAAGCCAGCAGCGCAAGCATAGTGAGCGTCGCCGGGTGGCCCCCTTGCATGAACACTGCTGTCCCCAGGGTGTAGAGCAGGATCTTCTTCTGCATCCAGAAGGGGAAGGCCCAGACCAGGGGCATGCCCGCTTCCGCGCGGATGCGCGCACACACGAGTGCCACCAGGCCGAGGATGACCATGTAGGCGATGGCCACCCAGGCTGCCATCCCCGCCATACCGCAGAACAGCAGCACGAGCAAGGAGCTCACCACCAGGCCTACGAGCGCCCATCGGAGTGGGAACGGCGCGCCCGCGTCACTGGGGCTTCGGGCCCGGCTGAGCAGCTCAGCAAGAGCCTGCCTGATGGTGCCGCGTGCCGACCACAGCAGCCCAAGCCCCAGGAGGAGGAACGCGCCAAGGCTCTGCTCTTGCGGGTATGGCACGTCGGCAGCCGCATAGCCATAGGAGGCAATCAACAGGGCTTCGAGCTTGTAGACAAGGAAGAAGAACCAGATGGAGAAGCTGATCTCGGTGGAGACCAGGAACCCGAAGCCGATCAGAACCGGGGTGAAGTAGATAGGGAGGGGGAGTACGGAACTCCAGGGCAAGCTCGGAGAGGCCGGTCCCACATAGCCATACCAGGCTAGGCCGGGTAGTGCCGGATAAAGCGCGTGCAGGATATTGACGAGGTTGAAGAGGAAGGTCAGGCTGAACCCGACCCACATGACAGGATTGAGGAAGAATGGACGTCGGGTCGCACGTCCCATTGTCGGACTGGTCATCTCCAGGGCGAGCTCGACGATGGGGAAGCTGAGGCGTTCCTCCTGGACCCACCGCCTTCGCACCAGTGCCACCATGCACAGCATGGCGGTCCAGAATGCCGCAAGGAAGCCGCTCCAGACCAGAAGAGGAACCAGCCACGCGCCCCAGGGGACTGGGCCTGACCCCATATACAGACCCTCTACGATCGCGGGGCTGTGGGGCGCCATCCAGTTGGGTATCCACCGCTGGAGTGAAACCAGATCGTTCTCCGGCCTGGCGAAGTAGAAGGGGTACGTCACCGAAGCCAGCCAGTACCGGATCACTCCAACCCCGGCCATCGAGATGGCAATCCCCACGAAGGTGTAGATCGCGAGGATCTCCACCCGGCTCAGTTGCGCCCCCCGCCGGATCGCGCGCAGGAGTGGGTTGATGGCCAGCAGGAGCATCAGCGCGCCCAGGGCGGGGATGGCGGGCACTGCCTCCGATATCTGGGTCGAGATCACGACGATCTCGGCCTGCCGGACCCAGAGCCCGCAGGTGATAGTGAGCAGGACCGCGATTAGGAGGGCTCGCCAGGTCAGCGCCTCCGAAGCCTCCTTCGCAGTCTGCGTGGCGCGTGTTCGTCCCGGACCAGTCGCGGTCATGGCCTCTCTGTGCTCGCCCAGCGATCTGTCCTGCCGGTGGTCTGGCGATATGCGGCACGGATGTCCAACAGGATGAGACGGCGTGCGATTGTCACATCGGCACGGAACGCCTGTCAAGGCGTGGATGGGCGCAGTCCCAGTCGGCCGACGCCGCTGCCTTCCGGGCAGTCGGGACCGGACTCTCAGCAGGGCACGTAGGGTCCGCCACAGTGGAGCATCCGGGCCCGCCCCCGCGCGTCGACCCCTCGACTCCGGCTACCCCCTAGCTGAGAGTCACCGTCAGGGGCCTCGTGGCCTGTAGGATGGCGATCTTCCCCATCCAAGAGCGGCAGACTGCCTCAGGAGGTATAGGGGGCAGCGGGCCGAAGAGGTCCCTCTGTGGTGGGTGAGCAGCTGGGCGCACCAGGAGGACGATGACCTTCACCTTGGGCGCGGCGCATCCTCTGCGGAGTTGCACGCTTACTCAGGAGCTTGTGACGCCCAAGGCACAGGGACGGGCTAGCGATGAGAACCAGTAGTGTCGTTGCTGCAGCAATCCTTGTTGGTCTGCTCGCCACGTCTGCGCAGGCGGAGTGGGAATCGTTCGGGCCAGGCGGCGGTGGCTGGCTGTGGTCACTGACGGTCGCGCCCGATGCCGCCGGGACGATCTACGTGGGGTGCGACGTCGGGGGCGTATACCGTAGCTCCGACCACGGCAGCTCCTGGTCGATGGTCACCACGGGCCTCCAAAACTACTACGTGCAGGCCCTCGCGGTCGACGCAGCGCGGCCGTCCACGGTCTACGCTGGCACTCGTGGCGGCGTCTACAAGAGCGTGGACGGCGGCGACCATTGGGCGATGAAGCGAAGTGGCTTCCCTCCGCTCGCGATCTGGGACACTACGGCGCCCGTCGCCTCGGTGGCGATCGACCCAACGGATAGCCGCCACCTCCTGGCTGGCATCGGCGACCCGCCGACCAGGCCGATGGGCTGCCGGCGCGGTGGCATCTATGTGTCGCACGACGCCGGCGAGACCTGGAGATCGGTCAGCTCCCCAGCGACATTCTCCCAGGCACAGGTCTACTCCATCGTCTTCTCTCCCCACAGCCCCAAGCTCGTTCTTGCGGCGACGTCCAGCGGCGTCTTCCGCAGCCGCGATGGTGGTTGGACGTGGGCGAAGTCCGGAAGAGGGATGCCGTCCCTCGCCGCGGTCGGGCTCTGTCCCGACGGCCGCCGACCTGGCGTGTTCTACGCCACTTTCCTCGATGATCGGACGCGTTCGGGCGGAGTCGCGAAGAGCGGCGACTTCGGCCTTACTTGGCGCGTCGTCCACTCCCGGACAGGCGAAGGCTACCAGTTTTGGCGTGTCCTCGCCGACCCCACGAAGCCAGACACCGCGTATGCGGCGGTCGCCACCGACCCAGGCATTCTCAGGACGAGTGATGGCGGCAAGAGCTGGCTGCGCGTCACCCGCGACGATAACGTGCGTTCCGCCTGGTTCGGCCGCGGCTTCATCTGCACAGCCTTCGCGATCGATCCCAGAGACCCGCAGCGGCTCTACTATGCCAACGACATGGACATCTACGCTACCGACGACAGCGCTCACACGTGGCATCAGATCGCCACCGACCAAGTCAGACAGCCGGGTCCCGATGAGTGTGCCTCCTGGCGAGGCCGCGGATTCGAGACCACCTGCAGCTCCGCCATTGCGGTTGCTCCGGGGTACCCGAACCTGCTCTATCTCGGGTACTGGGACACTGGCCTTTGGGTGAGCTTCGATGGTGGCCGGACGCTGAGCTGGAGCACGGACTGGATGAGCTATGGCAAGGCGGCGGCAGTGGCCGTTGACCCCAAGTGCCCCTGGCGAGCGTGGATGAGCTTCGGGCCGAACGAGGGCCCGCATCGCATCTGGCGCACGGACAACTACGGCAAGGACTGGAGGCTGGTCGGCTACGAAGACACCGGTCTCCCCTCCGGCGCGATCTTCTCACTCGCAGTTGACGGGTCCAGCCCATCCGAGAGCCGGATTCTCTACGCGCCGGTAGCCGGCAGGGGGGTCTACAGGTCTCAAGACGGGGGCGAGGCCTGGCAGCGAGTAGACGACGGGCTGGGCGGCAATCTGCAGTTCACTGCTTTGGTTCTGGACCCGCGAGACCCGGATGTGATGTACGCTGGGATTGCCACCGATGAGGGACGACAAGGGTCAGGCGTCTGGCGAAGCGAGGACGGCGGCCGACACTGGTCACTGATCGCCAGCATCCCCGAACGGCCTACCGTCGCGGTCGCTCCGTCCGATCCGAACGTCATCTACGTCGGCGAGCGGGACTACTCCAGCGTTGGGAAGGGCGGCCTCTACCGCAGTTCCAACCGCGGCGGGACCTGGCAACTGATGGCTGAGAGGGTCCAGGCCGGCGTCGGGAACCTGGCGCGCACCTACATCAGAGACCTGGCCGTCGACCCACGCGACTCTAACATCGTCTACGTGACCTCCATAGACGAGAGCTACGATCTCAGCTGCGGCAAGGGCGTCTTCGTGTCCCGCGATGGCGGCCGCACCTGGCAGGCGATGAATGACGGAATCACCAACCTGAACGTCGAGAACCTCGTGCTCGACCCGAACCAGCCTGACCGCATGTACGCGGGCACCGGCGGCAATGGATTCTTCCGTTGGGGGAACTGGGCCGAGGCCAAGCCATTGCCGGCCGTGCCGGAGTCGCCACTACCGCCCGATCCCAACTGCCTTGCTGCGAACGGATGGACCTGTACGGCCGACAGGCGGCATGAGATCACGGTCCGCGACGAGGCCTTCTGGTGGGGCCGCGGCTATGTGCTCGCCCGCCTGGACGCTTCGTCGCCCGGGGCCAGCGTTAGCAGGGAGTTCGCTGACCCGCTCGACCTCTCCCGAGCGAAGGTGGTTTCTTTGCGTCTGCGCGGGAAGCCGGCTGACGACGAGGCGCTGTGTCTCTCTCGGATCGTGCTCTACGATGTCCACGGCCATCAACTCATCTATGAGCCCGATGTGGAGCTTCACACCACGTGGGCTCTGGTTGAGCTTCCGCTTCGAGACTGGTCCGGCGCCGACTTCGACCGTTCGTCGGTCAGGCGGATCGAGTTCGTTTTCTGGGTCCCCTACCCCGGCGGAAAGCCCTATGAGTTCGCCGTAGGCGGAATCAGGGATCGGTAGTTGTGCACCACAGACGCGCTATCTGGGCGTTCCGGGCGAATGCGAGCAGCTGGTGCCGCGGTCAGGCCGCTAAGTGTCAGCCGCCTCCTGATGTAGACCACCGCCGCCGAATCCGAATTCCTGCGCGCAGGGACCAGTGACCGCTCTTCCGGGCCTGATCCGGTGTTTCCTCAGGCCTACCGCAGGGCGTCCGGCCGCCCCGCCGAACCATCCTTGCCGACGGCCCCGGCCACTCCCGACTCCGGCTACCCCTTCGGCTGGGAGTCAGTGTCCAGGATGCGTCGCGGATGGCCTGCCGGCACGGAGCGCGCCCAACGGCTGAGGTTGGGTACTAGCGCTGGCGACGAGCGGGATGAGCCACCACCAGAGCAGAAGACTGTCTGCAGCGCCGCGGCCGGGCCAGGGACCCGGGCACGCACGTGATAAGGACACCGGACTTGCAGGAGGTGACAATAGGACTTGCCACCCGCCGTAGGGACGAGATGGCCAGCAGGGAAGTGGAGTCCTACCTGAAGGAGGGTGGTGACCTGGTCTTCGTCCCCTTCGGACCGATCAGCGGCCACGGGGCGTTCATCCCGATGGGGATGCACGGCCACTGGGCACACGCGTTCAGCCTGCTGCTGGCTGAGAAGGCGAATGGTCTCGTATTCCCGGTGACCTGGTGCTGCTACGCGGGCGCCACGCGCACCTTCGCCGGCACCGTGTCATTCCCGATCGCAGAGTAGCCCGATCTCCGCACTCACCTGACGAAGGTTCTTGAGAGGCACAAAGGTGTGCTCTGTCATGGTCTCCGGTGGGGCGGACGAGTGCTATAATCCACCATCGCAGTGGATGAGGAGCGAGAGATGAAGAGGCTATGGCCGATGCTGTTGGTGTTGTTGGGGACGGGGACGCTTCGGGCGGCGGGCGACCAGGCGTACCTGGGGGTGTTCGCGGAGACGCGAGTGCAGCAGATGGCGGGGATGCCCAAGATGCCAGCGTTGCCTCCGGGCATGGATTTGTCCAATCTACCGGGGGCGGGGGCGATGATGGGGATGGGGCGGCCGATGCGGAGTCTGGAAGTGCGGCTGTGGTCTCCGGGGATCGCGCCGGCGAACGCGTCGGCATTCCTGGAAGTGCCGGAGGGGCTGGGACAGGGAAAGCGGCTGAACTTGGATCTGTACCGCCCGAAGCCGGGACAGGCGGAGCCGGAGGCGACAGGGCCGGCGGCTCCGGACTTCACGATCAAGATCTACTGGGGTTCGTCGGCCACCGTGCGGCCGGGGCAGCCGAAGGTGATCCGGATGGCCGATCTTGCAGGCGAGGCGAAGGCGGCGATGCAGCGCCAAGCGCCGCAAGGGGCGCGCGGGACCTACTTCTACAAGCCGGACTGGACCACGGGGTACTGGCCGACCGGGAGGCAGCCGGGGCGGATCGGGGAACAGGCCTCCCTGCTGGGGCACTATGCGCTGACGACGACTCACGCCGGGTCGGTGGCGATCGACGATCCGCCGAACGTGGACTTTCTGGCGCCGATCGAGCTGACGAGCCCCGACCTCAGCAAGCAGGTGGCGCTGGACGGCGCGATCATGCTGGCGTGGAAACTGGTGCCGGGCTTGCTGGGCCAGCATGCCATGGTGATGGGAATGGAGGGGAAGAGCACGCTGGTGCTGTGGACATCGGCGGAGACAGCGAGTGCCCCGGCGATGGGGGACTGGGGCTATCTGGAGATGGCGAAGGTGCGGGAACTGGTGAGCCAGGGGGTGTTGATGAAGCCTGATCGCACCAGCGCGATCGTGCCGGCGGGCATCTTCAAGAACGCTGACGTGGCGAACCTGATGATGATCGGCTACGGCCCGGGGACGGCACTCGATACCGGGCAGCCGCTGCCGCGGATTCAGACCAAGACGACGCTCAGCGCGATGCTCGGCGGCAAAGGCATGAGTGGCATGGAGGGAATCGGCGCGGGCGAGTAGGCGCGGGCCAGGTCTGCTTGCGGATGGCAAGTAGCGACGGGGCGGCCCGCGGCACCGAGCAGGCTGGGCAGCTTGTGGAGCAGATCGTTCAGCATCCGCAGTAGGACGGTCTGGAAGGGCCGCTTCAGGTCACGCATGATCGCGCTCCCGCACGTCGGTCATCAAGGGGCCGGCAGCGATTCCGTGTGGATGTCAAGCGGGCTTGGGACACCGCCTGAGCAGCTCGGACCGGCCCTGCCCCTGATGACCGGCGACGCGTCGTCGCGTGTAACCGCGACGATGGGACATGGATGAGCCGTCGGAACATCTGTGGGGTGAGAAGCGGGTGCGAAGGGCGCGGTGAGACGGGCCGGCCTACCAGGTGACACCGGCCACGGTCAGCAGAGCAGTCAGGCCGCGAGCCGATACGCGGTGATCTGAGTATCTGCGAAGAGGCGGCGCTCAATCGTGGCTGGCAGCGTCCTGGCGGACTTCCCCGGCCTGCCCCACTCTTCTTCCTGTCCGACGCCCCCGGCCACCCCCGACTCCGGCTACCCCTTTGGCTTGGAGTCGGGGGCCGGGGTTCCGTCGCGTATGCGTCCGGTATGGCAGGAGCAGTCGCGCCACGGCGGCGATCACCGGCAGCCCCACCCGGTCGAATCCCCGCTCGGCACCTTTCTCCATCCCCGGTGGCCTTCCAGCACAGGGGTGTCCTCGAGTACAGAGAATACCGCCACTGGGACCATAGGAGCGTCTTGGGAGGCAGACGAGCTTTCGGACCGCGCGGGCGGAGGAGCGAGAAGCCTGTCTCCAAGCAGACGAAGATCGAGAAGAAGCCGTCCAACCAGTATGACTCTGCGTACACTGGGGTGACCTGGGTCACCATCGAGGCCAAGAACAGGAGCTATACGGGTTGGTATGTCGACATCCGGGACACCATAGGCGAACCGGGGACGGCAGACGACAACGTCACGAGCAGGAGGACCTCCGGCATCAAGTGCGTGAGCAAAGGGGCTTGCAATCGCTACCAGCACCAGTACCTGAAGCTCCAGCATTCGCTGGAGCAGTTCGCTGATGCCTGACGTCGCGGTGCAGGAGGTGCAGCGGGATGCGTGACTTCCACATCGGTCGTCTTGCTGCCGTGATCTGGCTGGCATATCTGTGCGCTGCTGGCGCTCGATGCTCGTCGGCAGACATGAGCTCTCTCCTGGGCATCGGCGGCACATATCAGCCGATGAGCGGTGAATCCCCAGTCCGCCTTCTTCGCGAGTTCATCCGGATCGAGTTCTCCCCTCGCCTGGCGCGCACGGTCGTCCAGTTCGAGTTCCGCAACGAAGGTCGGCCCCAGACGGTCGTCATGGGCTTCCCGGAGCAGGTCATGTATGAACGCGGGAGGTACCAGCGCTTCCGGGCCGAGGCTGACGGATGGCCACTGGCCGCCAGGCCAACGCCATGGGTGGCGGAATCATCCGAGCAGCGTTGGGCGCGATGGTGGGTGAGCAAGGTGCACTTCGCCCGCGGGGAGCGCCGCATCATACGAGTACGTTACCAGGAACCCCCTGGCATAGACGAGACGGACTGCTACGTGTACCGCTACCTGTTCGGGACCGGGCGCTCCTGGAAGGGAAGCATCGGCAGCGTGCAGGTGCTGATGATCCTGAAGGTTTTCCCCCTGGATGCCACGGTCACGGCCTACTTGCGGGGCGCGACACGTCATGGTGATCGGATTGCGTGGCAGTTCCAAGACTGGGAGCCAGACGAGGACGTCGCTCTTGACGTGGCGGTGTCGCCCTACATCACGGACATCGTTTTCGACGGCCACTACCCGAGCCTGTCGATGGAGAAGGAGCTAAACTTACGGCACGGCCATCTCGCTGGGCATCTCCGCAGCATCGCGGACTGGGCGGAGGGGAGTCTGGCGTGGTCTCGCGGTGAGCGGACCGGCTTCATTCATCGGAGGGCTAAGACCCTTGCTCTGACGGTCGACTCAACCCAGGCGTTGCTACTCCCTGAGAAGAGGGAGATCCGGCTTCCGTTCGCTGCCTATATTGAGCATGGTTTGCTCCGCGTGCCCGTTCGCGCGGTCTGGGAAGCGCTCGGCTTTTGCGTGGATATGAAGAAGGACGCGATCGGCAACTGGTCCGTGCGTGTTTGCGATCCACAGAAGCACGGGGCGGCTTTGTGAGCCGGGGTATGCACTCCCGCCCAATCGTCGGCTGACCAGCCTCGCTCCCCGCCACCCCCGACTCCGGCTACCCCTCGGCTGGGAGTGAGTGACCGGGCCGAAACGCGCTATGCGACGATACGTCCCAGGAAGACGAGACTGAGACCTGGGACCATCCCCCTATCGGTCCTGACGGCCATTGCGGTATGCTGATCAGGCATGCAGACAGTGCGCAAGGAGGTAGAACCGATGAACGCGTGGCGTCAGCTTGCATTCGCGGTGAGCATGTTGTTGGTCTGCGCATTGGGGGCCGCCACTGCTGCTCGCGCTCAAGACGCTTCCTCCATGATTCTGGCCGGCATCATGGAGGTGATAGACCAGGAGCTCTCCATGCCTTCACTCGGGGGCCCGACTGGGGTTGTGAGCCTACCGAACGCAATCACCATGCCTGCAGATGGGTGGCAGGCGGCCCTCAGCTACCAGGGGATGCGAGCATCATCCTGGGGCATGTACCAGGCTCCCGATGATCTCGGAGTGTGGTCTCTCCAGGCGGCGCATAGAGTGAACGACACGTCCGAGCTGTGGGCAAGTTACTCCTCTGCAACCGATCACGTGGGTTCCCGCACGTGGGGACTCGGCGGCAAGAAGATGTTCACGCATTTCCAGGGGGAAGGACCCTTCGTGGCCGTAAGCGCCAGCTACCACAAGTGGGGTGATGCCTTCGGCGAAGGATGGTCAGCAGATGATCCGGCCCGGCCTGACGCGAATGTGACCAAGGCCTACGCGGTGGTGACAGGATCTCTGGCACACGAGGGCTGGGCCTCTGGGTTGTTAGGGACCGGGGGCCTCATGGGCCTCGGCTTCGATCCCAATCGCGGCCGTAGCCGGAGCCTGATGCGACCATTCGTCGCTCTGCAGTTCGTCGGCTGGGGTACCGTGCTGGGCCTCGAGTACCGCTGGCCGGACGCTCCCCTGGATGCAGAGCCGGTTCTCTCCGCAGCCATTCGTCAAGTGTTGTCGCATGAGCTTACGGTCGAACTGGGCACCACCAACGCCAGCCCCGTCGGTACCGGACTTTCAGCTCAACGGCTGTTCCTGCGGCTAAGCCATACACTCTAGAGACGGCATCGCCGGGGCGTCGTCTGTTGCTCCCCGGCGTAGGTAACGGGGTGCCATGAGATGCGCTCGACTGGGTCTGAGCCTCCTCTTCGTGCTCGCCATCGTGCCGCTAGGTGCATTCGGCGAGGGCACGAGTCCGCCGCCTGGTCTGCCACTGCCCAGCACCGGGCTGGTGCTCGATCAGAAGCTCACCGTCGGCGACATCACTGTCAGTTATCCCCAGGGCCTGGAGTCGCAGGCGAAGGAGCTTGCTGACATCTGCCAGCAGGTCATCCCACCTCGCAAAGCGAGGTACCTTGTCGCGGCGCGGGCGTTCTCCGATGAGAAGGCGATAGCACAGCGGGTGGTCGATCTACTCGGTTGCGCGGACTGCACCGACTCCACCTATCGCGCGCTCTCTCGACTCGCGCAGGACAGCGGGGCCCTGGTTGACACCCTGTTCCTGCCGATGCTCAGCGACGTGCGGATCTACCGCGAGGCCGACCTCAGGATCCCCGGCGGCCTACACACCGGTGTGGTGGACTTGGTCTACGACCCGAGTGCGGACCGATTCATGTTCAGCATGGGCGCTCGGATCACCGGTGAGGGGGCCAGGGCGCCCGCCGGCAAGGGGTTTATGCCAGTCATCGTGAGGGACGACGGCACGTTCAGAAGCGCAGCAGGACTTGGCCCCGCGGAGGACCTCGCGGGAAAACTGGATGAGACCGCGGTGAGTGGGGCGATTGTGACCCGCGCCGCGCTTATCCACGAAGAGGCAGAGATCGTGCTGGGGGTTTCGGGCTTCGACCATCCCTTCGCGCGATGGTTCAACGAGGGGGTGGCGAACTGGGTGGCGCTCCAGGTCGTCGCTGAGGTCGCGCCCGAGTACCTGCAAGTATGCAGGGAGCACTTCCTTCCAGGGCGAGAAGCGAATCCGCTGCGAGAGAGGATCAACCTGCTCGCCTGGACACAGGTTACGTATGAGAGGGAGTTCGTCCTCGCCGGGGATAGCGGTCTGGACGAGGCGCACTACCCCTATGCTACCGAGTTGGTCGAGCGTCTTCTCGATCGGCAGCCACCAGGCACCCTTGCCAGGGTGGTGGCAAGGGTGAAGGGATCACAATCGCCCGATAGTGATGCCATCTGCCAGGCGTTTCGAGAGGTCACGGGCAAGGATGCCAGGAGTATGCTGCTCGAATACGTGCCGACACATGTCCGGGACGGCCTCGCGCAGGGCCTACCCAGCACGAAGCTGCAAGAAGGCTACGCGGCGCTCTCGGCAGACCAGCTCCCTCAGGCTGCCGCGCGACTCAAGGAGGCGCTTGAGATGAGCCCGTCTGACCCCGACGCACACCTCAACCTGGCGATCATCATGCGCAGGGCCTTACGCGGGCCTCAGGTGCCAGACCCAGGGACTGAGCAGCGGCGATGGCAGGAATCGCAGCGCCATATCGCTATCGCTGCCGTGCTCACCAAGCGCGATGCGAGCCGCCAGTTCCAGATCCATGGGCCAGTTGACGATGAGGCGCGGTACGCGCTTGGCCGGGCGGAGCAGTTCCGGGGACGCACAGAAGAGGCGAAGCGGATGCTCTCGAACCTGCCCAAGGACCACCAGGACGCGCAGCAGGCGCTGAAGGAGATAGCGGAGGAGGAGAAGTCGTCCGCGTCGAGGCCGACAGAGCACACCGGGCAGGGAGGCCCGCCATGAGAGCAGCGACGCTGATGGCAGCCTTGGTAATCGGCCTCGCTGTGTGTGCAGCGGCGCAGGCCGCCAAGGCAGTGCCCCGGCTGCCCGACGATGTACGCCCGACGCGGTACCGACTGGACATCACGCCTGACCTGGACGCCGGTACGTTCAGCGGGTCCGTGGACGTCACGATTCGGCTCGCGAAGCCGCGGCGGGAGATCGTGCTCAACGCGAAGGAGCTGGAGCTCTCGCAGGTAGAGATCAGCGCGGCCGGCGGCGCACTGAGGGTGTACCCGACAATGAGCCTTGATGACGAGAACGGGCTAGTCTTGCTCTCCTCGCCGGAGGTGCTGCCGGCCGGAGAGTACGTGCTGCACATCGCGTTCAACGCGAAGCTGAATGAGCAGCCGGCCGGGTTCTACCGCGCCGCTTTCACTGATGCGAGCGGGCAGAAGCACACCACCGCAGTGGCAATGATGGAGCCCGTGGACGCGAGGCGCATGTTCCCCTGCTTCGATGAACCGGCAATGAAGGCGACCTTCCAGGTCACCGCTCACATCAAGCCGGGGGTGGCGGCCATCTCCAATGCTCCGGTGGCGCGAAGGTACGCTGACCCTAGTGGGGCGCGGGACGTAGTCGAGTTCGAAGAGACGCTGCCCATGTCGACGTATCTTGTTGCCCTCTGCGTCGGAGAGTTCGAGGCGACGGAGCCGGTGGTGGCAGAGGGGATACCGGTGCGTGTGTGGGCGGTCAAGGACAAGAGCCATCTCGGAGGCTATGCCCGCGACCTCGCGGTCCGCCTGCTGACCTACTACCAGGACTACTTCGGGATTCCCTACCCTTGGAAGAAGCTCGACCTCATCGCCGTACCGGAGGCCTCCTTCTCGGGAATGGAGGACGCTGGCGCCATCCTGTTCGGTGAGGAGTTCCTCCTCGTGGACCCAAACCAGTCCTCAGCAGCCGCCCGCCGTATGGCTGCGGAGATCATCGCCCACGAAATCTCCCACATGTGGCTCGGGGATCTGGTGACCATGAAGTGGTGGGATGACCTCTGGCTCAACGAGTCCTTCGCGTCGTGGATGGAAGTGCGAGCCACCCCGCAGGTAGTACCAGAGTGGGAGCCCTGGGAGGGGTATGCCGCGATGCGCGCGAGTGCCCTGGACAGCGACTACCTGCGTAGCACTCATGCCGTCCACGTGGAGGTAGCCAACCCGTCGGAGGCCGAGGAGATCTTCGATGCGATCTCCTACCAGAAGGGCGGAGCGATTCTGCGGATGCTGGAAGCCTACGTGGGCGAGGACGCGTTCCGAGAGGCGATCCGGCGGTATCTCAGAGCACACGCCTTTGGGAGTGCCACCTCCGAAGACTTCTGGAGGGCCATTGATGCGGCCTCCGGCCGCCCGGTCAGCGCGATGATGCATGCCTGGGTCTACGAGTCTGGCTACCCGCTGGTCGCAGTAGAGGGAAGCCAGCCAGGCACGCTCACCGCGGTGCAAAGGCCTTTCTGCGTGAGTGGCCCGCCCGCGAACCCAGGCGTCCTCTGGCAGATCCCACTGCGTTTCAGAGAAGTCACCGATGGTGGTTCAGGAAAGCAACCCACTGCCGAGGCCGGGCTCCTGGCGGACCACCAGGGCACGCTTCGGTCTCCTACGGCTTTCACCGGCGCGGAGAAGCGACCCTTTCTCGCAAACGCAGGCGCCACTGGCTACTACCGGGTTCGCCACTCGCCGGCGCAGTTGCGGGCGCTGCTGCCACTCATAGAGAATGGCATGGAACCCGCGGAGCGCTTCGACCTGATCTCCGGTCAATGGGCGCTGACGCGGGAGGGGGAGGCTGATATCGGTGATTATTTGGAGATGGTGTCGGCCTACCGCGAGGACACGGATGCTACGGTCTGGAGCGCGGTGCTGGACGTGAGCCACCCGGAATGGGGGAACGGTCAGGGCGTACTCAGCTACCTCGACCGCTTCGTTAGCGACGATGCACGCGCCTCCTATCAGCGCTTCGTGCGAGATCAACTGGGTCCGATCTACGCGAAGCTGGGCTGGAGCAGCTCTCCAGGGGAGAGGGGCGAGCTGAGGCAGCTGCGGGGCGACGTGCTGCGGACGCTGGGAACCATCGGCCAGGACGAGGCAGTGATAGCCCGCGCCCGCAGGCTGTTTGTGGACTACCTGCGAGACGAGAAGAGCGTGGCTCCCAATCTGCTGGATGCCGTGTTCTGCACCGTTGCCTACAACGGGGACACTAAGGATCTGACCCATTTCCTTTCCATGTACAGCAGCGCGCCGACTCCCGAGGTGCGATCCCACTACGTGACGGCCCTGGCATGCTTCCAGCGTCCCGAATCGGTGCAGCGGGTGTTCGAGTGGGCGCTCAGCGGAGAGCCGCGGGCTGACGATGTTAGCAACTTGCTAGGCGCCATGCTCAGCAGTCGTGCAGGAGCTGATGTCGCCTGGCCGTTCGTCGAAGCGCGATGGAGCGACATCACAAAGCGCTTGGCCGCCTTTACGATGGCCGTCGGCGTCGTCGCCCCACTGGGGAATCTGTCGAAGGCTGCTCAGTACGGGGATGTAGAAGCCTTCCTCCACTCACAGAAGGAGGTCACTGCGGAGCGCACGATCGCGCAAGTTCTGGAGCAGATCAGAGTGAACGTGGCCTTCCGCGAGCGGTCAGCCGACGGGCTGAGCCGGTGGCTCAGGGAGCACTATGGAGGCTGAGATGAGGGCGAGACTGGGGCTATGCCTGCTATTGGCAGTGGCGGCCACGGGCGCGGCGCACAGCGCTGAGCTGTCGCTGGCGCAGGCAGAGAAAGGCCTCAGGGTGGCGGAGGGTTTGCCTTCGAGGGAGAACTGGCAAGGCAGCTCGCTGCGCTACCGAGTCGAGCCGCTGGAGGCTGCCTTCCGCAGCGCCACTGCTCACGATCCGGGGCGGGCGTACCAGGGATTGGCGAGATGCCAGATGCTGCTCGGCCGGTATCGTCAAGCCGCTCGCTGGTTCCGTCGAGCCGTGAAGGCGGCGCCTGGCAATCGCGCGGCCGCGGCAGACTGGCGCCGAGCCCAGCAGTTCGCCACCATCGCCAGGGCCGCGGGCCGGCTGCTTCCCGAGGGCACCGTCGTGCTTCAGGTCGCGCCGCTGGGAGGTGATGCGCGGGGACCATGGGCGGTGCTCTCCGCAGCCATCGGGCCAGCGATGAGCTTCACCAACGACAACTTCTACGAGGGGGCGCGTCTGAGACTGCTGCGCGAGACCACGCGGGGACCGAGACTGGTCTGGCGTTCGGACGTGCTCAGTGTTCGGATCGGGCCGGGGCCTGGATGGACGAATGGCTTCCGGATGTACGTGCTGGAGGAGAGGCCTCTCAAGGTGCTCGTTGAGGAGGTGTTCTACGGGGCAGACTGGTCCCCGTCGCATGTCGACGCGTTTGCCTGGCAGGGGGGAAGGCTGATCGCTGTGCCAGTGCGTGAAGGCGAGAGCGACCACATCGGGGCGCCGCCGGCTGGTAACACCTTCCCATCCATCCAGGCGTCTGCGTTCGATAGTGAGATACCTCCCTGGATCCTGGACCTGGGGCATGATGGACAGCACGAAGTGGTGACGCTGAACAGGATCGGATCCGGCCTTGCGATGGCTGCGATGGTGTTCTGGCCCTCCATCTATACCTACGAGCGCGGCGCCTACATGCTCGCCGACAGACGTTTCCCGAAAGCGTACCTGGAGACCGGCGATGAGATCCGGCAGAGGTCGGAGGAGCATCCGGGCAACTACGAGCTGCTGAAGGATCTGGGGATCTACTACGAGATACAGGGGGATGCCGAAGCGGCTCTGGATGCGTACCGGCGCGCAGAGGCTGCCCTGACATCACGAGCCGCGGACTCGCCGGCTGCCCAGTCCGAACTCGCTGGCATCCGGGCCCGTATCCGGCGCCTGGGCGGGTGAGCAGGACCCCGTCGGTCCGGCTGAGTCGCTGCCAGCGCCGAGCCGACTAGCTGGAACCCGCGTGTTGTGCCGGATGAGGAAATGCCGGTGGTCTAGGGCCGCCTTCTGACGCAGTTGTCCTTGCCGACCGCCCGTGAAGCCGCCCCCGGTCACCCCCGACTCCGGCTACCCCCTCGGCTGGAGTCACTGCCCTTGGGCTCTCTCGCGACAGGGAACGACGCGACAGTGAGCTACCAGGGCCGTCGATCTGTCTGTCAGTCGGTGGCAGCGACGTGGAGACTGCCAGTCGTCTGGACTGCTCTGGCGGAGGGCTCACTGGTACAGCGCGTTCAGCCGGTCCGGCGGCATATCGCACAAGGTCGCGCCGACAGAGCCGATACGCGACGGAGCCGCGCACGCTCATCGCCACGCGGCCCCGGAGACGAGGCTTGCACTGCTCAGCACGATTCTCTAGGATTCACCCTGACCGAGTTGCCACGCAAGATACTGCGGACCCACCTGAGGCGCAAGAGGCAAGTCCGGGTCCTTGAGTATCCCCGATCACACATTGTGAGGGCAGACTGACACGGACACGCCGGACTTGGCGGCCCAGACCTGATGGCAGGAGGCCGACGGCCCCGGGCAACCCCGACTCCGGCTCCCCCCTCGGCTTGGAGTTGTGCGGACCGGATACAGATGCAAGAGCAGCAGGGAAGCCCTGGGCTCAGCAGAAGCGAAGCCCCCGTCTGGGCACGGGTGACCGCGGCGTGTGGTCTGCCTTGGCGCGGGATTCCAGCCCGGCATCAGGAGGGGCTTCCTCCCAGCAATCAGTGCTCAGGAGAATGAGGAGGGTGTACAGATGAAAGGGCTACGTTCGGTCGCGTTGGTGCTTGGGCTGGCCGCCGCTTTGGCGGCCCCGGCCCTGTCCGGTCAGCGGGGTGGTGGCGGCCGTCGGGGCGGAGGTGGTGGACAGGGCGGTAGCATGAAGGCCCTGCTCGACCGCCTTGGGTTCACCGAGCAGGAGCTGGCCGCGGTGCAGAAGAGCATGGAGGCCAAGTCCAAGGCTCATCAGACACTCGAGGACGAACTCGGTAAGTTGCGCGAGGTCGCTGGCAATGACAAGTCCACCGACCAGCAGCTGCGTCGGGCCATCGACAGCTACACCGAGGCCCTGGCGCGATACCGGGAGACAGTGCGGACCGAGGATCGCTCCCTCTCAGGCCGGCTCTCAGTAAGGAGCCGGGCGCGCTGCCTGGCAGCCGGGGCCCTTGACAACGGACTTGGCATGGGTGGAGGAGGGCGCGGCGGTGGGGGCGGAAGGCGTGGAGGTGGGGGCGGACGGCGGCCCTAGCCCGCTCCTCCAAGAGCCAGCCTGAAGGCGACTGCCGAGCCGACGGGGTGAACGACTGGAGAGCCGTGGCAGCCGGCCTGAGGGCACCCCCGACTCCGGTTATCCCCTTGGTTTGGGGTCAGTGTAGGTGGTTTCGTCGCGGAGGCGGTGGCGTAGCAGTAGCGGGCGCGGTCTGGTACCGAAGCTGCCGCGGGGTAGGTGCCCGGTCATACCGGACCGATGGCGGTAGCCGTCCTTGCGCCGGAGCCAGATGAGTTTCTGGACACCACGCGCTTCTCGGTACGCGGCATTGCGCTGTTGGTGAATCGGTATCTGCGGGCGGCCGGCATCACCGATCGCTCCGGCCCCCACCTGCTGCGCCACACCTTCGCCACCCACGCCCTGCGCGCCCGGCCCAATCTCCGGGCGGTGCAGGAACTGCTGGGCCACGCCTGGGTGACCACCACCCAGCGCTACACCCATCTGGAGGTCGAGGATCTACAGGCTCAGGTCGCTGATCTGCCGGCGAACCAGATCCACAGCGCCTCCTAGTCAAAGGTGAGTGCCGACCGAGTCTCGTTCCTCCCCCTGTGACGCAGGTGGACAGCCGGCCAACCTGCCCATTGCCCTTCTAGCCACTGGGTGGTAGACTGGCCGGCGTTGAGCTGGCTTCTCCGCGGCGTTGGAGAGCCACGCCCTATGAGCGGGGGCGACCAGGCCGAGTCCCCTTCCGCCCACAACCGCGTTCCTGCGCCAGATGGGCCCATCGCATCCCTACGCAGCCCAAACGCACCACCCTCTCATGCCCACCGACGCAGCTCATGGCTTGGCCATGCCGTGAAGGAGGCGTGAGGATGAAGTGGACATGGTGGCTCGGTGTTGGGCAGGAGCGCAACTCCTGCCATCTGGCCTGCCTGCTGCTTCTCGCCTGGGCCATAGGCTGGACCACTGGCGCAAGCTCACTCGCTCGTGCCGAGGACATCCGGTTTGGCAACTCCCTCATCTCCGTCACCTTCGACACCGACTCCGCGCTCTTCACCGTCACCGACCTACGCAACGGGCTGGTATACGAGCAGGACGGGTCCTTCGGTGTCCCTGTCCTGACTGAATCGCAGGCGGGGGCCGACGGCGCGAGCATGACGGCCAGTCTGTGGGACGGGTACACTCAGCTTCAGCTCCAGCTCCACGCGGTGACCCCGCCCGGCGTGCCCGAGGTTCGCTGCGAGATCGCCAGCACAGGCCCACTGGAAGCCAGCTGGCTGCCCTACCCTGCGCCCTTCGCATCGCAGGCTGGGGATTTCCTGGTCGTGCCCCTGGGCGAGGGGATCATGTATCCCGCGGATGACACCTCCGTCGAGGAGCAGGACTTCGCGCTCCACTGCGGATGGAAGATGTCCATGCCCTGGTGCGGCCTCTGCCGCGGCGAGAATGGACCGGGGGCGATGACGATCATCGAGACGCCCGATGACGCATGCCTCATGATGAATCGAGCATCCAGCGGCCGGCTTGAGGTGCGCCCTGTTTGGTTCGCCTCCCGCGGGGACTTCTCGTATACCCGGACCCTCAGGTACGTCTTCACGACCGCGGGCGGCTACGTGTCCCAGGCGAAGCGTTACCGCCAGCACGCCCAGGAGACAGGGTTGTTCAAGTCCCTCGCCGAGAAGCGCGCCGAGAACCCGAACGTGGACCTGCTGATCGGCGCGGCGAATGTGTGGACGCTCGGGGGCGACTGGGATACGGTTGCCACCACGAAGGAGCTGCAGTCGCTCGGCATGGAGCGGATCCTCTACAGCGCGGGCTACTGGCCGGCGACGATACCCACCCTCAACGCTATGCCTGGGGTGCTCACCGGCATCTACGACATCTACCAGGACGTGTGGCCGCCTGACCAGCCGTCCTGGGCGGCCCACGAGGGTTGGCCGGAAGACCTCGTGTGGGGGCCTGATCTCCAGCCCGTCCAGGGATGGGTGATCATTGACGGTGACAACAGCTATCCGGGCGGCGTGGTCTGCACGAAGCAGCAGATCGCCCATGCCCAGGCCCGGATCCCAGCAGACCTGGCCGCGACCCCCTACCGCGCCCGGTTCATAGATACCACCTGCGCCTCTCCCTGGCGCGAGTGCTACAACCCCGACCATCCGGTGTCCCGGAGCGAGGACCGCTCCTGGCGGATGGAGCTGCTTCGTTACACCTCCGAGGACATGGGGATGGTGACGGGGACCGAGAGCGGCATCGATCCCTCCGTACCCTATACTGATTACTATGAGGGTATGCTCTCGCTGGGTCCCTATCGAGTCCCGAATGCGGGATATAACATGTGGGACTACGCCCCGCCTACGCCGGAGCTCCTGAAGTACCAGGTGGGGCCGTACTACCGCGTGCCTCTCTGGGAACTGGTCTATCACGACTGCACGGTCGCGATGTGGTACTGGGGAGACTCGTCCAACAAGATCCCTGAAGTATGGGACCAGCGGGACCTGATCAATGTGCTGTATGGAACGCCGCCGCTGTTCATGATGACCCCTGAGATACTGAGCACATATAAGACCAGATTCGTGCAGTCCTATCGCGCGACCTGTCCGGCCGCGCGTACGCTGGGCTATGAGCAGATGGTGTCGCACGAGTTCCTCACTCAGGATCACACGCTACAGCGCAGCACGTGGGCCAACGGCACCACCATCACCGTGAACTTCGCCGATACCGCGCAGGCGCTGCCGGAAGGCGGCACCATCGGTCCGAAGGCATACGTGGTGCGAGCGACGGTCTTCTTCGATACCCCCTCCGACTTCTGGGCCTATGCTCACATCACCGCCTGCGCGGCGGCCGGCATCGTGAAGGGCTACTCCGACGGCCTGTACCATCCTGAGTATCCGGTCACCCGCGACCAGATGGCGGTCTACATCGCCCGCAGCCTGGTGGGTCCCTCTGGTGATGCCGCCATCCCCGACCCAACACCCCCTCCCAGCTTCTCCGATGTTCCCTCCACCCATTGGGCCTACGAGCACATCGAGTACGCGGTCAGCCAGAACGTGGTCAAGGGCTATGACGACGGCACTTACAAGCCGGACCTGGTGGTGGACCGGGGCCAGATGGCGGCGTTCGTCGCCCGTGCCATGGTCACCCCCAGCGGCGACGTCGGCATCCCCGACCCAGTGCCTCCAGCCACCTTCTCCGACGTGCCCAGCGACTTCTGGGCCTACAAGCAGGTGGAGTACTGCGTCGGGCAGGGAGTGGTGAAGGGCTACGACGACGGGCTGTACCATCCGGAGTGGGTGGTGACGCGAGACCAGATGGCAGTGTACATCTGCCGGGCATTCCAGTTGCCGATGTAGGCGGCCGCGGCGGGATGACGAGCGCCCCAAAACACTGAGACGGAGGTGTGTGATGACAGTCTCGAACTGGTTGCAGAGGCATGCGGTCATTCTCGCGGTTATGGCAGGTGGTCTACTCGTGGCCCCGCAGGCGAGGGCGAGCGCCGCCACAGGGCAGCACCCGAAGGTCGAAGGGCCCGTTGCTGTTCTTCCTCTGGTATCCTGGGAGCACCCGTACCGGGTCACGGGCCTGCCCGCCGAGCGCAGGACGTGGCAGGATGACGTAGACGAAGTCGCTCAGTTCATGTACTACCACTATGTTTGGGAGAAGAAACCGCGGCCCGAGCCTGGGCCGATTTCGGCCGTCTGGATGGATGTGGCGCAGATCCCCGGCGACCTGATACACGCGCAGGGGATCGAGCTCGTTACGAGGGAGAAACTTGATGCTGCCATTTCCCAGTACATGCCGGCGCTCTGGGACCTGGATAACAGGACGCCCGAGAAGATCGCCGCTCTCGCGGCTGGCACGGGTGCTCAACATGTCATCATGGTCGAACTCCTACCATCGAGGTTCTCCGTCCGCATGAACTTCGGCGACTGGCTCACCTTCCAAGCGGCAGCGCCTCAACTGGTGCACGTGGTCGCGAGAGTCGAGGTCTATGACCGCGCGGGCCGGTCGGAATCCGCGTGTGCAGCGGTCGGACAGGCCAAGAGGGACGCAGAGGTCGATGCCTGGCGCAGCGCTATCTG
This sequence comes from uncultured Armatimonadota bacterium, assembly GCA_963716175.1. GTDB lineage: Bacteria > Armatimonadota > Hebobacteria > Hebobacterales > Hebobacteraceae > MFD04408-11. The sequence continues at coordinate 2,030,995 of OY970296.1, forward strand.
GCAGGCCCTCACGCCTTGGCTGGGTCTTCCCATGGACACTCCGCTGCCCCCGGGGCCTGAGCGCTCCGACCCGGATGCGGGAGGCATAGTATATGGACCAGAGAAGCTCGCCCGCCTCGATCCAGTGCTAGTTGCGCGCGGGACCAAGGTGGGGATCGCCGTTTTCTCCGTGAACCCTGATCAGCACAACTGGAACGCGAAAAAGTTCACCGGCAGGTTGCCGGGAAGACTCGCCGACTACTGGAGGAGCCGGGGGCTGTCGGTTGTAGAGCTGCCGTCACCCGTGGCGGGCGCTCGCGAGCTCGGCAGCACATCTGCCGAACACCGGACCGCGGCCAGACTTGCGGATCTGGGCAGGTCTCGCGGCGTATCAACCGTAGTGTGCGCCGAAGTGCTCGGCGCGTATAGCTTCAACCCGAAGAAGGGAAGGGCATCAGGTCCCTACTACGTCGTTCTGGCGACTGTCGTGGACGTGGCCTCGGGCAACTCGGCCAAGCGCGTCGCCGGGACCGAGGAACGAGGCGCCTCCATCGAAGAACAAATCTACAGTCTCCTCAGAGTGGAGTAGCCGGGCCAGAAACAGAGAGATCTCCTCTCCGGGGAAGGGACGGCTAGTTGATATGGGGGATCCTGACTCAGTTGACGCTGACGCTGGCACCCCATCCGAATAGCCGCATGGAGGTCAAGCGATGACAGGCTGGCAGAGAGTCTGTGTTGTGACCGTAATGCTCGTCCTGGTGGTCTCCGCTGTCTGGGCGGCGGAGAGGCCGGCGGAGCGCGTTTCCCCGCGCCCCAGGTGAACCCCGCGGCCGTGGTATGGCGGACACCCGAACCGCCACCTGACGCGCAGGCTGGTGATGTCTGGGTCAGCCCGAAGGACGGGGCGGAGATGGTGTACGTGCCCGCGGGGGAGTTCACGATAGGCAGCACGGACGCCGAGATTGCGGCCCTGCTGAAGGCGTACCCCAATGCGAAGGCGGGGTTGTTTGCCGACGAGCAGCCGCAGTTCCTCGCCCACCTTCCCGGCTACTGGATAGACAAGTGTGAGGTAACGGTGGCCCGCTACAGGAAGTTCTGCAAGGAGACGGGGCGGGAGATGCCGCCCGCGCCGCAGTGGGGCTGGCAGGACGATCATCCCATCGTCTTTGTCACCTGGGACGATGCTGCGGCCTATGCCAAGTGGGCGGGGAAGCGGCTGCCGACGGAGCTGGAGTGGGAGAAGGCGGCCCGGGGCACCGACGGGCGCAAGTATCCCTGGGGGAGCCAGTGGCCGCCTCCTGCCGGCAGCGGGAACTTCGCCGACGAGGCATTCACGCGGAAGGAGCCTGATCTCGCCCGCTTCTTCGCCGGGCTGGGCACCCCTCCGTTGAGCGGCTACGATGACGGGTACGCGTGGACCGCTCCGGTGGGGAAGTTCCCAGGTGGGGTCAGCCCGTTCGGGGCCCTAGACATGGCGGGGAACGTGTGGGAATGGTGTGCGGACTGGTATGACAAGGATGCGTACAAGCGCTACGCGAAGGGAAACCTCACACCTCCCGCAAGTGGAACCTTCATGGTGCTTCGGGGCGGGCACTGGCTCCCCGGCGCTCCGGCGTTCTTCCGATGTGCCCGCCGCAGTAACGACGCCCCCGGTGCCCGCGGCAGCGGCTTCGGCTTCCGTTGTGTGCGAGGACCCGGATGAAGGTGTGCGTGTTAAGTGGGCGTGGGACACCGGTTTGGGTGCCAGGACCAGCGGCATCACCTCGTGAGCAGCAGTACGACGACCGCGAGAGCGCAGAAGACGGGACGGGGCCGAGTCATCGAGGCGTGCGGTGGCGCGGAAGAGGTCACGAAGGCCCGCCGGCACGCGCTCGACGCGGAACCGAAGCGTATTCGATTGGCGAGTGGTTCAGGCGGCGAGCCGGTAGGCGGTGAGGCGGGTGCGGGCGAAGACGCGGCGCTCGATGTTCAACGGGAGTGTCTTCGCCGACTTCTCCAGCTTGGTCCACCGCCCGCCACAATGGGTCATGCCAGCCATCGGACGAGAGAGCATGTTTCGGGACTGGTATGTCCTAAGCAAACGTTACTCAGGATCGAACCCTCGGACCTCGTCCACATCTGGAGACGGTTAGATCCCGGGTAGCGCTTCCTCCACCATTCATCGGCGGTCGAAACGCCAATCCGCCGTTCTCTCGATCCTCGCGCCGTCGCGTGTTGCCGCCCGTTCTGGCACCTGTTGCATATTCCGACCGAAACCGGCCGGCCATTCCGATTGAATCCGGCCACTGATTCCGATCCAATCCGGCCACCGATTCCGGGGGAAAGCGGCCACCCATTCCGGGCGAATCCGCCCGAGGCGGACAAGTCCGGCCAGGGCTGGAGTGAGGCGCGACGCGGGATAATCGACCAAGCGTAGGGTAAGCTGGACCTCTTTGGTTGGCATGAAGACCAGGAGGTGCAGATGCCCAGGGAGCGATTATCCATGCGTACCATCAGAGAAGTGCTGCGGCTGCGCTGGGAGGCGGGGCTGTCGCAGCGAGAGATCGGCATCAGCTGTCGGCTGGGCCGGAGCACGGTGCGGGACTACCTGCTGCGGGCGGAGGCGGCGGGGCTGAGCTGGCCCCTGCCCGAAGGGGTAGACGAAGAGGCGCTGGAGCGGCTGCTCTTCCCACCTCCGCCTGACGCGGTGCGTCACCGTCCCCTGCCGGACTGGGCGGCGCTGCATCAGGAGCTGCGGCGCAAGGGGATGACCCTGGGGCTGCTCTGGCAAGAGTATCGGGCAGCGCACCCGGATGGCTACGGCTACAGCCAATTCTGCGCCCGCTATCATCAGTGGGCCAATACCCTGGAGCCGGTGCTGCGTCAGCACTATGTGGCCGGCGAGAAGCTGCTGGTGGACTACGCCGGTCAGACTGTGCCCGTGGTCGACCGGCATACCGGGGAGGTGCGCCAGGCGCAGATCTTCGTCGCCGTGCTGGGGGCGAGCAATTACACCTATGTCGAAGCCACCTGGACCCAGGGGCTGGCGGACTGGATCGGCTCGCACCGGCGCTGCCTGGAATTCCTGGGCGGGGTGCCGGCGCTGATCATCCCGGATAACATCAAGTCCGGCGTCACCTCCCCCTGTTTCTACGATCCCGATCTCAACCGGACCTACCAGAAGCTGGCGGAGCACTACGGCGCCGCCGTAGTGCCGGCCAGAATCCGCCGTCCCCGCGACAAGGCCAAAGCCGAAGCTGGCGTCCAGGGAGCAGAGCGCTGGATACTGGCGCGGCTGCGGCATCGGCGCTTCTTCTCCTTGGGGGAGCTGAACGAAGCCCTCCGGGAGCTGCTGGCGGAGTACAATCGCCGCCCCTTCCAGAAGCTGGAGGGCTGCCGGGAATCGCTCTTCCTCACTCTCGATCGGCCCGCCCTCCGGCCCCTGCCCGCGCACCCCTACGAGTACGCCCAGTGGAAGAAAGCGAGGGTCAACATCGACTACCATGTGGAGGTGGATCGGCACTGGTACTCGGTGCCCCATACCCTGATCCGCCAGCAAGTGGAGGTGTGCCTGAGCGCCCGCACCGTGGAGATCCTCCACAAAGGCAGGCGGGTGGCCTCTCACCTGCGCTCATTCCAACAGGGCCGGCACACCACGGTGCTGGAGCACATGCCCCGCCACCACCGGGAGTATGTGCAGTGGAGTCCCGAGCGCCTGATCCGCTGGGCCGAGCAGACTGGCCCTGCCGCCACTCAGGCGGTGGAGCGGATACTGGCCTCCCGCGCTCACCCCGTCCAGGGCTACCGGGCCTGTCTGGGCATCCTGCGGCTCGGCCGACAGCACGGAGCGGCACGGCTGGAGGCGGCCTGTGTCCGCGCCCTGGTGCTAAACGCGCTCAGCTACAAGAGCATTGACTCCATCCTCAAACACGGGCTGGAGAGCCAGCCTCTACCCACGGCCACTGCTCCGCACGCACCGATTCGGCACGCCCATATCCGGGGCGCGCAGTACTACTATCCCGAGGAGGATACCACCCATGCTGCATCAGCCGACGCTGGATAAACTGCAGGAGCTGAAGCTCGCCGGAATGCTGCGCGCCTACCAGGAACAGGAGCAGCTCCCTGATTGTCAGGCCTTGAGCTTCGAGGAGCGGCTCGGACTGCTGGTGGATCGCGAGCTTACCGAGCGGGCCAACCGAAGACTGGCCATGCGCCTGCGCTTCGCCCGGCTTCGTCAGGAAGCATGCCTGGAAGACATCGACTTCCGCCACCCCCGGGGGCTGGATCGCTCCGTGCTGCTGTCCCTGGCCGACTGCCGCTGGATCGCCCACCACGATAACTGTGTGATCGTGGGACCGACCGGGGCCGGGAAGACCTACGTCGCTTGCGCGCTGGCCCAGCAAGCCTGTCGGGAGGGCTACTCCGTGCGCTATCTGCGCTTACCGCGGCTGCTCTCCGAGCTGGCCATCGCCCGCGGCGACGGCCGCTATCCCAGAGTGCTGGTCTCCCTGGTCCGGATGGATCTGATCGTGCTCGACGACTGGGGCACCGCCGCCCTGGCCCCGGAGCAGTGTCGGGAACTGCTGGAGATCCTGGAGGACCGCTACCAGCGCCGATCCACCCTGGTCGCCTCTCAACTGCCGGTCGCCAACTGGCACGAGTACCTGGGCGACCCCACCCTCGCTGACGCCATCCTGGACCGGCTGGTCCACAACGCCCACACCATCACCCTGAAAGGGGAGTCCATGCGAAAACGCAATAAGCCCTTGCCGACGAGCGAGAAAACGGGTACAACAGGGACCAAGTGAACGACCCCGCGTCGTCGCTTCGCTCCGACCCAGCGGGCCGGCCGCTTTCAATCGGAATGGCCGGCCGGTTTCCTTCGGAACGCGTGGCCGCTTTCATCGGAATGCGCAACCTGTAGCGCCCTTCTGGCGATTCGGCTCTCCCCAGACCATCTGACGGATTGGGTACTGGGACCCCCACTTCCACCACCGGAAACGGCCTTTCGGCTTCTCTTTCTCTGTTTCCATCGGACTTCTGCAATCCGTCCGATGATAGAGAATCGGCGAGGATGCCCTAGGAGAGTCTAGCTTGAGGCCGCCGAAATCAGGGTTCTATTCCCAAGCGGAGTAGGACACACCGGTCGCGAACTCCCACCGCCGTCCGCTGATAGAGAAAGTGAGCAATCCGCTTGCTTCTTTGAAGGGCTTATTTCCCCAGGGCCCGCCCACTCCACGGTGACTCTCAACGGTGTCTCATCGCCATCTATGACGCGCATCTGATCCCACAGGTGGACTCTGTGGGACACCACGATCAGTTGGAGTAGCGCCTTCCTTCGTCCAGCATCGCCAAGTAATTCTGGAGAGGGATGTAGTTGGCCACCGAGTTGCCTGTGCCCAGGCAGTAACCGCCTCCTTGCAGACAGACATCCAGCGTCTCCCGGACCCGCCAGCGCACCGCCTCCTCATCGGCCCGGCAGAGAAAGTCAACGTCTATCCCCCCTATCAGAGATAGGCGATCCCCCCAGTGGTGCTTTGCCTGCGTAACCGGCTCGATCGCATCCTCGAACGAGTGCTTCCCGTCCAGCTTCACCTCCTCGATGAAGCTGGGCATCAGGGCCTCGAGGTTGCCGCAGGCATGGAGAAGGTAGAGCTTCTTGTGTTGGTGTGCGATCTCCGCACTGCGCTGATGCCAGACCAGGGACTTCTCCCTGAGAATGCGCGACGAGATCAGGGGACCGGTGCGGTATCCCATGTCGTCCATGCTGAACACGATCGCAACACGCTCGAATCGCATCAACTGCTCGCACCAGCCTTCGCACATGAGTCCGGCTCGCGCGAAGAGCATATCGACCAACTCCGGGTCGTCGTGGAGCGCGTAGCACAGGTGCTCGTATCCCATGAGGCCGAAAACCCACTCGAAGGGCCCGAAGATGGGTACCACTAGGCACATGTCGTCGGGGAGGTGCCGGGAAAGCCATTCGATCCTCGAGGTATCGGCGGCCGCGGGATCGGGCCAGGGATAGCGCTCGGCATCATCTTTGCTGCGGACCGGGCCCACGTGATAGTCCGTCCAACTGCGTCCACGTGATCGCGGCAGCTCTGCCGTGTCGCCGGCCACCAGGAAGTTCTCGCGCGGCCCCCCGGTATTCCCCAGCCAGGCGGTGACGTAGTCATAGCCCAGGAAGCGGTGGATGCGGATGCTCTGCCAGCCCCAGTAGTCGGGGTCACCCCGTCGGAGGTCTCCTTCGAGATCGAAGCGCTCCCAGATCGCTTGCTCGATCTCCCCGTCCCAGAAGAGCTCCATGAAATGCACCCGTGATGGAGTTCCTTCTCGGCGGAGGTTTCTCAGTAACCCCTCATAGTCGGTTCTCAGCGGCAACTCCAGCATCGCCATCTCCTCCGTGCCAGCGTCTTGATCGCAGTGCACCTTCTGTAGTCTGACGCACCCAGGTGGCCACAGGCCCCAGTCCTGGGCATCCTCGGGGCCGACTCCTCGGGTCCTGGGGACTGCCGATGACCGCGGTGCTGTCATCTGGAGCTGCTCGTCGGCACAGAGACATCAGGCCATAGGCCTCGCGGCACGCTGGCAACAGCGCTCGCCTGACTTCGCTGGCGGCACCGATGAGCAATACCTTCAGCTCCGTCGTCTGTCAGCTCACTGCAGACACTCAAGCAATCTGAGCCAGGCCACCATCCCCGGATCGTCTCTGCCCACACTTCGCTGCCCGAACATGCGGGCGCGGCCTTGGCGGGCGGGACGGTCGCGGAACTGGTCAATGGTCTCCCCAACCGCGTGGAGCGCGGCCGGCAGCATGGCTTCTGGCTGCCCCGCCTGCTGCAGCGCCTCCGCCGTGGCCGCAATAGCATCGAGCACGGTCTTGTCGCCGAGTTCGGCCTTGCCTCGTGTCCGCATTGCGTCCAAGGCGGCGGCGAGCAACTCCGGCGCCTCCTGCCAGCCAGCCTCGGTGCGTCCTCGCATCGCTCTTGCGGCGCTCATCGCACCGGTGGCAAGGAGCGTCCCAAAGGTCGAGCCGGAAATGCTGACAAAGGCCTTTGCGCACTGAAGCAATGCGGCGCCGACGTCAGGAGGAAGGCTCTCGGCTTGCTCTGCGACGCTCCTCAGACCACGCACCAGGGTCACCCCGAGATCGCCGTCTCCTAGAGCCCCGTCCAGTGCACTGAGATCATCTGCACATCGCTCCGCCTGGGCGGTTAGCAGTCGGATCGCCTCCCGTAGCGTTTCCGTTGTGAGCACCTGACCCATATGCTTCGTCTCGTCATACGCGCCAGAACGGGCAGTCGCAGGGCGCCTTCAGGAGTTGTTCAAGTTCGTTATCGAGCAGGCAGAAGGTCAGCGACATGCCCGTCATCTCCATAGAAGTGGCGTAGCGTCCGACCAGCGGCATGACGATCTCGACGCCGAGGTCGCGCAGCCGGCCCGCGACATAGCGGTAGACAATATACAGCTCCTCTGGCGGGGTCGCTCCTAAGCTGTTGCACATGACCGAGACGCGGTCGCCGGCGGCGAGGGGCAAATCGGTGAGTAGTGCGTCGACCATCGTCGATGCGATCTCATCGGCAGTCTGGAGCGGGCCCCGCTGGATGCCTGGCTCGCCGTGGATGCCCATGCCGATCTCCATCTCGCCCTCCCCGAGCTGGAAGGTTGGCTTCCCTACCTGGGGCACCGTGCAGGGCGTCAGCGCCACCCCGATAGAGCGGGTCGCGTCGAGGGCCTTCCGCGCGATGGCGGCTACGGCCGGGAGATTGGCGCCGGTGTCGGCCTTGGCGCCGGCGATCTTGAAGCCATACACCATGCCGGCGACGCCGCGCCGCTTCTCGCGTTCCGCGGGCGGCGCGCTCGCGACATCGTCCGCAGCCAGCACGGTCTCGGTCGCAATGCCCTCCATGCCCACCATTTCCGCGGCCATGTCGAAGTTCATGACATCGCCACCGTAGTTGCCGTACAGCAGGAGCACACCGGCGCCGCCATTGGCCGCCTGGATGGCATCGGACATCTGGTCTACGGTGGGAGAGGCAAACACGTCTCCGATAGCGCAGGCGTCCAGCAGGCCCTTCCCCACATAGCCAGTGAATACGGGAAGATGGCCGGACCCCCCGCCCGTGACCAGACCAACCTTCCCTGCGACCGCCCCCCCCGCACGCGCAGTCACACGCCCGTGGGGCCCACGCTGTTGGTAGTACTGGGGATGGGCCGCGCACAGCCCTTCCAGCATCTCATCCACGTAGTGAAATGGGTCGTTCAGGATCTTCTTCATCTTCCGTTTATCCTCACTGCCCGGTTCGCATTTCGCCCTCGACCAGGCCCGATGCTAGGGCGCTCTTTTGCCGGCATTCGGTGCTAATCCTGTACACCTTCTTCCTGCGCTGGAATGGGCAGCCGCCGTCACGCGCCGCCGATGGAACGACGGCACGCAATCGTCCGTCGCACCAGATCCGAGATCCTTCCCTCGCCAAACCCGGCGACGACCGTCTTCACCGTATCGTTCAGCGGAGCCATCCACCGCTGGTCCAGTCGCTCGTAGCCAACTGCGGCGCCGCAGATGCTGCCGGCCGTGGCGCCATTGCAGTCGGTGTCGATACCACACAGCGCGGCCGTGGTCATGGTTCTGGTGAAGTCGAGCTGGCCGTGCAGCACCGCCAGCACCACGATGGCGACGTTATTCGTCGTGGCGGCGAAGTACATATGGCCGTAGTAGTCGTAGATGCGGTCGCAAGTCGCCATCCAGTCGCCGGTCTCGGCGTACCATCGCCGCACGTTCCGGACGGCCTCGGCGAGACGGGAACGGCGCGGGATACACGACAGCCCGCCCGCGATGATGGTCTCGACGGAGGGGATTGGAGAGAGAGCGGCGCTGATGCAGCCGCTGACGAACATCCCTCCGTAGATGCCGTTCTTCACCAGATCGAATGAACACTGCCGATGGACCCAACGCGCCCCGAGCCGCGGGTCGCCTGGACTGAGGTAGCCCCACAGGTCGGCTTTGAGCTGTCCGTCGATGCACTCTCGCCAAGGGTTGAGCTTCAGCGGGAACTCGTCCACCTGCTCCTCCACGCTGCGGTCGGAGCTGAGATTCACCATGTGATAATAGGCCTGCCGGTCAGCCACCCACAGCCAGTGGTAGGGGATATTGTCGAGCAGGTTCCAGCCGACGTCAGCCTTCGTAAACGCCAGCCCCTTCTGCTCCATCAGCATGAGAGAGAGGATGGTGTAGTGGATATCATCATCGGGCTGCACGAACTGGACGTGACCCTGCGCGGAGGGAAGACAGTCCATGCGCAGCGTTCGGCCAAGCTTCTCGGAACGAATGGGCACCCAGTCCTCCAGGGGATAGGAGTCGAGGCTCTCCAGATACTCCCTGATCTCCGGTCGGGTCAGACCAACCTCGAGTGGCTTTCCCAGCACGAGACCCGCGCAGCGGCCATACCAGGCCCCCTTGATCCGCTCCGCGTAGTCCGCGTCGCTCACTGGACCGAGTGCCGGCACCGGCTCGGCCTCGGCGAGGATCGCCTCGAAGTCATCCGGCTCGACATAGGGAAAGTCCGGCCGCAGGCCCTTCTCTCGAACCTTCCAGAGCCGGCGGCACGCTCGCTCCCAGTCGCGTTCGGTCAGGCCGTCGCCAGCCGGTGGCTTTCCCGTCACCGGGTAGCCTTCCTCCGCGAGCTGTATGCGCTCTGCCTCGTAGAGCGTCCTCCAATTCCCATTCCCTGGCATGCCTCTTCTCCGATCACTTTGGCTTCAGCGCTCGTCGCGCCGCGATGGCGAGAGCGATGCCTGAGACCATCCCCGAAGCTGTGCTACACAGCGGGTTCACGGCTCGCGCCGTCGACCGCGTGCTGGAGCATTGCGGACACTCCACGTTGGAGAGCGGCAGCACGTAGCCGCACTTCGGGCAGGTGCGTTCCCCTGTGGTGACCGTAACCTCCCGCCAGAATGTGATTCCGCTGCCCTCCGCGGCAGGGGACTAGACCACTACGCTCAGGCCGCCCGGAGTAGCGGCCTTGCGGAGTATACCATTCCCCTCCCAGATGTGTAAGCAGGCGCTCAGGCCCATACCGGCCGGAAAGAGGCTCCCTCTTGGCCCTGGGCGCCGCGTGCACCAGGCGTCCCCATCTTGATCACTGCCCACAAGTATCAGCCTGCTTTCCAGCTGCGCCGCAGGCTGGGATCTTCCGGCGTTCCCCCCCCACTTCTCGCAAACACAGTAGTGGGGCACTGCTCGGCCCGCGCGGCCCAAGCCACGCCCCACATCCCACCGGGAGGCTGTCTTTGCGGAATGGGCCGGCCCCGAGTGTGTGTCAGCCCATGCCCAGCACACGCCTCTGCTCGTCCCACTCCAGAGGCAACCGGTGCAGCTTCTCCAGCGAGAGCCCGTCCGGCTCCTGTCCCATCAGGATCGCCTCCACGATGTCGGGGGCGAGCAGCGCGAGATTCAGATGGCGGCCCACGTAGGAGCCATCGACCCCCATCCGCGCCGCCAGCGCGTCGATGGAGGGATAGCGACCGCTCTCCAGCAACTCCTTCCAGCGGTGGCCGCGGATCACGGCCAACACGAGCGCGCTGTAGGTCTGAGGAGTCGTCTTTCGCGGGCGCGGCAGGCCCTGGGGGACGATGATCTCTTTCCGGCCCCCGCGGCGCTTCAGTGCCATCGGCACCCGAATGCGCAGGCGGCCGTCGTCACCGACCATGTCTGGAGCTTCACCGTTCATGCCGGCACCTCCGCACGCTCATGGCTGCGAAGCTCGAGGGCCAGGCTCTCGAGGCCCTCCGCTCGCAGCTCCAGGTCCAGCCCGTCAGGCCCCACCTCCACCCGGCGCACGAGAAGCTGCACGATGCGCTCCTGCTCCGCGGGGAACAGCTCCTCCCACGCCGGGTCGAGCGAGGCGAGCGCCCCGATCACCTCCCGCTCGCCGACACGAGACGACAGCGCCTGCATCTCCTGGTCGGCCTGGGTGACGGCGCGCTCCTGCGCCTCCACCTGCGCGGTCAGCTCAGCCAGCCGCCCGGCGACCAGCGGGGAGTCGCCGTAGGCCCCGGACATCAGCCGCTGTGCTTCCTCCCTGAAGGCGGTCAGCTTGGTCGCCGCCGCGGTGTGCTGATGCGTCACCTCCTCCAGCCGGGCCTCCCGCTGCTTCCGCGCCGCGCGGACGGTCGCCGCCACCACCTCCGGCGTCTCGAAGACGGCTCTCAGCTGCTCGATCACCGCGCGCTCGATCTCTCCGGCCGGCACCGTGCCCACCGGACAGGAGCCAGGCCCGTGCTTGGAGGCATGGACGCACAGATAGTAGCGGTACACCTTGCCTCATCGCTTGGTGAAGCTGGGCCCCATAGCGCAGCCGCAGTGGGCACACCGGATGATGCCTCGCAACAGGGCCGGCGTCTTCGTGCGGGTCCGCACCCCGCGGGTGCGGCAGTTCCACGCGAGGATGCTGTGGGCCTGATCCCAGAGCCGGCGTGTCACGATCGGCTCGTGCTCTCCGGGGTAGCGCTCACCCTTGTGGGTCACCTCCCCGATGTAGAGAGGGTTGTTGAGGACACGGTAGACGAGAACCTTGTTCCAGGGCATGCCCGCCCGCGTCCTGCCCTTCTTCGTCGTCCAGGACTTGGTGGTGTAGCCCTTCTCGTTCAGCTGCTGCGCCAGTGTCGTGGTGGAGCCGGTCTCGGCGAAGTCGGAGAAGATGCGCAGCACGAGTTCCGCCTCCTGGGGGTTCACCACGAGGCGCTTGCGCTCCCGATCCACGTCATAGCCCAGCACCGGCGGCCCGCCCGTGTACTTGCCCTTCCGCCTGGTGGCTGCCACCTTGTCGCGGATACGCTCTCCGATGATCTCCCGCTCGAACTGGGCGAAGGAGAGCAGGATGTTCACCATCAGCCGGCCCATGGAGGTGCTGGTATCGAAGCGCTGGGTCACGGAGACGAAGGAGACATTGTGGCGGTCGAAGACCTCCACGAGCTTTGCGAAGTCCAGCAAGGAGCGCGTGAGGCGGTCGAGCTTGTAGACCACCACGCAGTCGATCTTCCCCGCCTCGATGTCGGCCAGCAACCGCAGCAGCGCGGGCCGGTCCAGGGTGGCGCCGGAGTAGCCCCCATCGTCGTAGCGGGTGGACAGGGCAACCCACCCCTCATGCTTCTGGCTCGTGACATAAGCCTCGCCTGACTCCCGCTGCGCGTCCAGGGAGTTGAACTCGGAATCCAGTCCCTCCTCGGTGCTGGTCCGTGTGAGGGTGGCGCACCGGACGCGACGCAGGGCCTGTCGCTCTCGTTCCTGGCGTGTCATCGGTCGGCACTCCTGTAGGTGGGTCGCAGTCCAAAGAACACCTTGCCGTTCCAGTGACCACCGGTGATGGTGTTCGCGATGGCGGACAGCGAGCGATACGGCCTGCCCTCGAACTCAAAGCCGGTGGCCGTGACGGTGACCTCGTAGCGGCGGTAATCCCACATCGTCGGCAGCATCGCCCGCACTCAGGGAGTCGGCGCGCAGGTGCAGAACGTCGTGCCGCGTCCCTCCCAGAGTGCGACGGAGCGTCAGCTTCTTCCGCACCGCGTCGACCGAAGCCAAGAGGCCGCGCTCGTGGAGGCGCTTGCGCAACGTGTACGGCGATACGGTGATCTCCTCACCAGTCGCCCTGCCCATCGCCTGCGCCACCGCGAAGCTGGCATCGGGCTGCAGATAGAGATCCTCGCCGTCCAGCCACCCGATGCGATCACCGTGCGGTTGCCACGTGCCGGGCTCGTCACGCCAGCCCCAGGCCTCTGGATTGTCGGGTTCACTTCCGTTCGTGGCGGCGATGTGAGCGCGGCCGGATGTGATCGCGGCCGACAGCAGGCGGATGAACAGGCCGGTTGGCTCCGTTGTCCCTATGTGGGCCGCCTGGTGCGCCGCGACCTCCGTGAGCGCCGTCCATCCGCGCTCCCACAGCCCTTTTGCCTCCTTTTCAGCGAGTGCGCCGGCATCCTGGGCGAATGCGATGAAGTAGCGCAGACCAAGCGCCTGGTTTGCAGCAATCTCGGGGGTTCTCGGGTGCATGCCGAGCCGCGTGAGCGCCGCGCGGAGCTCCCGCACCTCACCCGGCAGCCGCGCCGATATCTCTGCGTATCTCGGCGCCAACCATCGCACGTATCCCGCCATGGCCGCCGTGTACAGCCCCTCGGCTGCATCGGCCTGACAGGCTGTCAGCGCGGTCACGTCCACATCGCCTTTCCGAAACTCAATCACGAACACGCGCGCTCCCAGCGATTCGCCTCGCGGCAGGTCCTCCCCGGTGGCGACAATCAGCCCGCGAGGCGGCTTGGGCGGCCGGGGGGTCGAGTCTGCTCCCAGTCGGCCCCGGCCAGACCGATTCGCCTGGCCCCGCAGAAGGCGGTCAGCATCTCGCTGCTGACGGTCCGCAGCAGCCCCGGCTCTTCGGGGGACATCATCGTCCACGATCAGCAAAGCGTCTTTAGCCGCGAAGGCAAGGGCCTCCAGGTAGTTGGCGGTGCTCTTCCAGTCCGCCGGCAAGTTAGCGAGATCCATCCCTGCACCGAAGTGCGACTGGGCCAGAGCACTCACGGAGGTCTTGTACAGCCCCGTCCTCCCGACCAAATACCCGGAGACGTCGCTGTCACCAAGCGGCGCCCGCCAGGTCATGCAGAACAGCGGGACGATCACCCTATCGGGCGCAAGACCATCCAGGAGACGCAGCGATGCCCGCACCGCCGCGCGCAGCTCCTCGCCCGCCGGCGGAGTTGGCAGCTGGTAGCCATTCAGCTCACGGGGCAGATCGACTTCAACATCGCCCACTGCGCCATCCGCGCCAATCGCCCCGCCGCCATGGAGATAGAGCCACCGCCCGTCGATCTTGCGCCAGCTGGTGTGGGCGTAGAGGCGCCGGTACGGTGTGGGGCCACTCAGAAGCTGAATGGCGGCCCGCGCGTGATCCCGAGGGTACATCCCGGGGTAGACCACTGCCTCCGAGCCGAGGTGCTCGAGGTGCCAACTCATGCCGTTGAATGAGGTACTGGGAATCGCAAAGCGAGATCGGCGTCCGTGGAGGTTCGCCTCGATCTCGAAGAGCCGCTGCGTTTCAGCCCCGTCATCGCGCACGATCTGCCCAGTGACACGCGCGGTGAAGTTCGTCAGGGGTGTCGGGATCTCGCCATCCCTCGTCTGCCTCAGCCAGACGATCCCATCCTCGGTTTCGCGATAAGGCCCGGCCCCAGGCTCATCGTCCGGCGAAGGGAGGCCGCGCAGCTCGGGAGAAGAGCAGGCGAGCAATTCCTCCACGGTATGCCCGGCCGCGAGATAATCATCCAGACCTTGCTTCGCTCTGGCCGGTCCCGATGGGGGATAGATGAAGTGCACGGTCGCTCCCCGCAGCTTCAGAAACGCGGCCAGCCGTTCGAGCGCGAGGTGGACTTCCGGCTTCGTCATCACGTCCGAGTCAAAGCAGATGCAGACTAGCCGACCGTTCGGGGGGATGTACTCCCAGTCGGCAAGAGCGGCATTTCCCCCCAACTCATTCGTGCCGCGCCAGTTCCAGACCCCGAGTAGCGCGATGCAGCAGAGGCCGGCGCTTGCGCCCGAATCGCCCTTCCGCACTCCCTCCGTGATCCATAGCGGCACGCTCGGATCGGCCAGTTTCGCGCGAATCAACGGAGGCACGTCGAGCGCCATTCGGCTGCCGCCTGGCGTTTCATACTTCACAGCCTTGCCGTCGCTGTTGATGCGCGGCTGGTCGGGCCGGATCTGGTAGGTCGCCAGCTCACCGAGTACATTCCAGACCGGCACTACCAGCGCGGGACTGAGGCACTGGCTGTCGCTGAACCCGAGCCGCCGCAGTTCGCTCTTCCTCTGCGCTGACCAATACCCGCGCGCCTGGGCCACCTCCGGCGATATCCCCGAGGCCTCAATGAGGGCCGCGTGTTGGGGCAAGAGAACGCCTTCACTTCGCCTGGCTTCTACCGTGGTTGTCATCATGCTCCATGCTCCATTTCTCCGGGCCGCCGCCCCTTGCGGTTGGAGCGGCCGCGTCCGCCCGGGCGGCGGGCGACGCCCCGGAGTCATCTGTGGGTTCGGACTTGGCGATGGCTGGACGGAACAGCTCGGGGTGATCGGCCGCATAGGCGCGCGCCACCAGCCGCGCCAGCAGGCTCTCCGCAGCCTGCCACTCCTGGGCCGGCATGGGGTCCGGCGAGATGTGGCTTACGAACGTCAGCCGAGATCTTCGATTGCCAACCTGTCCCTTCGGCACATCCACTCCAAACAGGAAAGCCAGGAGAAGGAAGCGAGATTCGACTCGCTCTCATCTCCTGGCTTCGCTTAGTCGGGTCTCTGCCGACCTGACGAAGGCCCGCAGCACCCTTTCGCTAACTTCCGAAGTCTACACCAACAGCAACTTGCCCTTGCTCGTCACTTTCAGATGTCTTTCGACCCTCGCTCCTTTGCGGTCTCGTCCCACGATTCGAATCAGGCGCTCACCACCCAAGTTCAAATGCAGCTCCCTCACCTCATCGGGGATGCTAAGCGATGCTGACTCTCTAAAGCTGGTCCCGTCCCTGGTCTGAGGGTCAGGTACCGCTGCCGTCCTCGCAACCGCTCTGTCATCCTTCGCTTCGTGTACGTGACTGCTTGCCCCATTGTAGCCTTGCCTTGGTGCCGCCGTGACCTTGCTGTCGCCAGTCCGCCCACGGATAGCGGGCGTTCATGAGCTTGTACTTCAGGAACTTGAGCCGCATCTCGACAATCGCCCGGTTGGCTCCAAAGAGTATCCATCATTCGGTCCTCGTAGAGATCGAGGTTGATCATCTCGGGCGGCTGCTTGCGGTCGAGCAACCAGACGACCTTCCCAAAGGGCATCATCAGCTCACCCGCTGCGCAGTCGGCCTGCCACTCCAGGCGCGGCTTTCGCGGCGTGGCCTCCCCGATCTCCCTGCTGAAGAAGGACCGCTGCAGCCTCTCCCCTGTGACCCCCTTCAGGAAGTGAAGCAGGTAGTGGCCCTCTACCTCATGCAGGATCGTGAACGTCTCGTTCCGCGTCGTGGGATCGAAGTTGGGGCTGGGAGTCATGTTCACGACCGCGATCCTATCTCTTGACCAAGGCGACGGCCTGCCGTCAGGAAACAGACAACCTACAATCCCCTCTCCGTACTCGCGGTTCACCACTCCGCTGTCGTCGTAGTACACAGGAATGCCGAAGAGCCGATCCGCCAGGTCCGCGCCATCGAGTGGGAACACGTCCTCTTTCCCCCGCGCTCGCCGATAGAGCCGGAGCGTCTCTTCTGCGTAGAGCCGGATCTGCTCGATGGGCAGGAACGGGACGTTCATTCCTTCCTCTCTCCACGGATGACCTTGCGAAAGTACGAGGACGCCTGATTCGGGTACTTCTCCTTGATCTCGCGGATCAGCCCTGCAACGTTGCGAGCAAGGAACACCACCCGCTCCTCGTCGGCCCCGAAGACCGCCGCAATACGACGGGCGAGGTCCTCGCTTGGAGTTGCCAGTCCGTTCTCCAACTGGCTCAGATAGGAGTGCTTCACCCCGAGCTTGTCGGCCAGTTCACGCAACGTCAGGTTGGCCTCCTTGCGCTGCTGCTGTAGCCACTGGGCGAAGTCTTCCTCTGGCACCGCCATCCTCCTTCGGTAGTGTGTTTACCTACCTACCAACAATGCACCGCATCTCGTCCGTGCTGTCAACCATCTCTGGGCGTGGGTTTCGCAGTCGCACGCGGTCATTCTGCTCGTATCAGCGGACTCGGCGATGATCTCGGTGCTCTAGGACTGCGCCCCCGGTTCCCAGCCTCCGGGCGGTATCTGTTGAGAGGCCGAGCAGCCAAACGGGATGGAGCCCAGCGCCGCGCTGTCCGATCTCACCCTTACTCGCAGTGGTGTTCTGCATGGGGCCCCCGGCCAGCGCCCGAGGCGATGAGTCGTAGGTTCGTAGCGGGGGCGGGATTCGTACCCGATTCGTACTCTGAGATGCTGCCGGCATTGACGGTGCGCTGGGCATACGGCCCGGGAAAGCAGGGAGCCGGGGAGATGCGGCGGATTGGGTTCGCGGCGTAGGCCGACGCTGTGAGAAAGTCTGTCCGTGGCACCGTCCTGGAGGAAACTGCACTCAAGATCGAACTCTCTCCGCCATCGGACGACGTTTCGATGACAGTGACACTTGGGCTAGCGCGTGGGAATGGAGCCGGCGCTCCCGTCCCACCGCGAGGCCGTCCCGTCGGCCTGCATGCGCTGCCCCCGCT
The DNA here is from genome assembly GCA_963716175.1 of uncultured Armatimonadota bacterium. Taxonomy (GTDB): domain Bacteria; phylum Armatimonadota; class Hebobacteria; order Hebobacterales; family Hebobacteraceae; genus MFD04408-11. Next base: position 2,048,205 of record OY970296.1, read on the forward strand.
GTCGGCTCGCCACCAGTAGGGCGCAGAACCAGTGTGGGCGGCCCAGGTGGTATCCCAGGGCCGCCTGGCACCCTCGCCATCGCCGCGTAACAAGCACGCGTGGGTTCATCCTCCCGCGAGACAGAAGACCCACGATACAGCAGCGGTGCCCTGAGAGCAAGGCTGGGACGGTTCTAAGGCGAAGTGACCGGTGCAGGTGGCCGCCCGGGAAGGGCCAATGGCAAGCCGCAAAGAGAGGAGACCATCCCAGATGGAATGGTACCGAGCTGTGCAGTTCGTTGCCGCCGTGCCGATGCCCGTTGAGTGGGCGAGGGAGTATGGCACCACGGTCAACGGGATGTGGGCCAATCCTGACCGCTGGGGCAAGGCCGAAGTTGGGCAGGCCCACGCCGAGGGCCGGCGTGTCCTCGTTTCCCTGCCGCTCATCGCGCTTGAAGCCCGCTACTATGAGCGCGAAGAGAACCGCTATCTCCTAGACGAGGCGTGCCGAGACATCTTCGGGAACAGAGCAGAGGTCAATTGGTACTACTGGGACTCAAAGCCTGTCTATTCGGTTTGCTTCTACAGCAGGACCTTCCGAGACTACCTGCTGGCGCGCTATCGCCGGGTGGCCGCCACTGGAGTGGACGTCCTCAGCCTCGACGAGGTCCAGACCCACATCGCGCTCATGACCCGCAACCCGATGGGATCAGGCTTCTGCCCCCGGTGCCTGGAGCTATTCTGCAAACATCTCGAAGGGGACGCAGCCGCACGCCGGCACGCTGGCGTGTCATTGGTGGCTGGTCTCCGCAAGGGGGACTGTGCGCTGCTTCTTCAGCGTCTGCGCGAAGATGACGATCTCTACCGGCAATACGTCGCCTTCCATGAGCAGGCCGCCTTCAAGACGATCGAGGAGTTCATAGGCGAACTGCGCGCGCTGGGCGACATGGCGATCACCGCCAACGTGGCAGGGCTCGGCATGGGCATAGGGCGGAACGCGCTCTGGGGCGCGCAGTGGGGCGAGCTGGTTGATTTCGTCCTGGCGGAAGAATACTACCTGGCGGCGCCCCGCGAGTTCCAGGGCAACACCGATCACCTGCTCCTTCCCCGGGGCAAGTTTCTGGCGTCCTACCGGCTTGCCTCCTCGTTCTCCTCACACGCGCCGGCCTGGCTGACGCTGCAGATCAATGCCCCGAAGCAGATGGCAGGCAAGAAAGCGCTCAACTACTACCTGCTGATGTTCCTGGAGGCCTACGCGAACAACGGGCGGTGGGGCTACTACTGGTGGCCGGGTGTGGACAAGGATGCCCGCCGGGCGGCGACCGCGCCAGAGGCGCTCAAGGGCTACACGCGGTTCATAACCGAAAACCGGCAGTATTACGAGCAGTGCACAACGGCAAACCAGCTCCTGGTAATCTACGCGGAACTCGGCCGTGCTGGCGAAGCCGAACGGCCACTTCGCCTACCTCGCGCTCGCACAGGCGCTGGCGGAGGCGGGCTACCAGTACGATGTCCTCTATTCTGGCGACGACGTCTTCACGCGGAGCAAGCTCGACCTCGCCACGCTCAACAGGTATCGCGCGGTGCTGGTCGCAGAGGCGGCCTACCTGACGGCGGACCAAAGAGAGGCGCTGGCGACCTACGCCGAACGAGGAGGGAGAGTGATCGCCTACTCGGCCAACCAGATCGGCGCCGGTTCAGGGATCACGACGTTCAGCGATGACCGACTGATGGACTTCCGGCGTGAATACCGGGAGGACCAGCGGGCGCCCGTCGTCGCTCCGCTGGCTGAATTCGAAGCGGCACGTGTCAGGACGTCAGACCCCCTCGTCAACGTCGTTCGCTACCGGAAAGGCGATGAGCACATCTGCCACATCCTCAACTACGACTACCGGGAGGCCGATGACACCGTGGCCCCCAAGGAGAACGTAGAGGTTGCTATGGCCTGGCAGGACGAGGCCGTCCCGAGCATCCGCTGGCTGACCCTGGAAGGGGAGGAGCGCCTCCCAGCCCACCTCAATGACGGCCGTCTCGCCTTCACCATCCCGAAGCTCGACCCCTACGGGATCGCCGTCATCAAGTAACGAGCGCGTGTCCATCCCGCCCGCGCCACAAGAGCACCGCGAGGAGATCCCGATGTCGAATTGGTTCGCAGACCACGCCCGCAACGTCCACATCCTCTACGTCTCGCCCGACTGGGCGAAGCGCCGCGGCCAGCGCTTCAACGCACGCCGCCTGGCCGACTCCCTGGCCGAAGCCCGCGTCCAGTGCGTGCAGTTCTACTGCAAAGACCACCACGGGATCTGCTACTTCCCCTGCTCCACCGGCCTCCCCTATGAGTTCGATGTCATCGGCCCGATGGTGGAGGCCTGCCATGCCGTCGGCGTGAAGTTCATGGCCTACTTCAGCGTCGGCTTCGACAACTACGCGCTGGGGATGCATCGCGACTGGATTCACGTCAGACCCGACGGCGAGTCTTGGCGTATGGGCCCCTTCTACTTCGGCTGCCTCGCCTCTCCCTACGGCGATTTCTCCCTCGCCCAGCTAGACGAGCTCGCGGCCGCCTACCCCATCGACGGGGTGTGGCTGGACATCATCCCCGTCGCCTGGCGGGAGTACGAGAAACCCGTCTACGGATGGTGGCACGGCGAGATCTCCTATCCCTGTCACTGCCTCCACTGCCACCGCCGCTTCCTGAGCTCGTTCGGCCGCGACCTGCCTCCGCACCCGGCGACCGGAGAAGAGGAGATTGCGCTGTTCCATTTCGGCGTCGAGGGTGTGGAGAGCTATCTGAAGCAGGCGACGGATGTGATCCGCTGCCATCGCCCGCAGGCCGTGATCACCTACAACAACGCGGGAGTCCCGCAGGATCCCCTGGCGCTCTCGGATCTCGTGACCGTCGAGGCCCACGCCCCCTTCTACAAGAACCAGAGCTGGGCCGCCCGCTCCAGCCGGGCTCGCGGTAAGCCCTTCGAGGTCCTCATGCCCGGCGCCCTGCGCGGCTGGAATGGGTTCGACCAGAAGCCGGCTTCCCTCATTCAGCTCGAGACTGCAATCCCTGCCGCACACGGCGGGGCCGCCACGGTAGGCGTCATCGGGCGGCCGGATGGCTCCATCGAACCAGGCGCTCTGGACGCCATTCGCGACTCCTTCACACGGATCAAGCAGCTCGAGCCGTACTTGAGCCATACAGAACCCGTCAGCGACATTGGGCTGCTTCTCCTCGTCGATCCCCTCAACCGCCCAAAGGAGGGCGTGCGCCATCTCGTCGAGGCGCATGCGCTGCACACGGCCATGGTGCAGGACCATCTCCAGTACGAGATCCTCTACTCGGCGCGCGATGTCAGCCGCTTTCGCGCCCTTATCGCGCCAAACCTCACCTGTCTCTCTGAGGCCGAGGCGGCCGCACTGACCGACTACGTGGCACAGGGCGGGAGACTGCTGATGACCGGCGAGATCGGAGCCTCCGATTGGGATGGCTCACACCACCTCGCGCCCGCTCTCGCCGCCCTCGCGGGGTTCTCGGATCGGAGTTGGGCGCCCTGGCGCTACGCCTTCGTCCGGCATGGCGACCCCGGTCTGTTCGAGGGCATTCCCGAAGTGCCGATGCGGATTGCGGGGCCAATCGCTCTCCTCGAAGGGGTGACCGGAGAGGTGCTCGCTACGGTCCAGCTCCCTGAGGCCCCGGCGACGGTCAACACCACTCTCCTCTGGCACGAGCCCGCCGGTGACGAAGATCGGACTTATCCCTACGTGCTCAGGCGCGCTCACGGCAGGGGCCTTTGCCTCTATGCCGCCTCCCCCCTGGCCTCGTCGCTGACCACCTTCGACGGCATCGCTGGCGGCTGGGCCAAGGAGCTCCTGCGTAGGCTGCTACGAATGCTCCTCCCACAGCAGGAGCGCTGCCTGTCGATCAATGCCCCCCCGGGCTGTGAGGCGGTACTGAACCGCAAGGGCAACCAGCTCGTCCTCAACCTCATCAACCACTATGCAGGACACCCCGATTACCTGCCGGTCGGTGGCGACGGGATCCACCTGGGGCCGTTCGACATGGTGCTGAGGGCCGGTGTGTCAGGTCCCGTTCGGGTCCAGCCGGACGGGGAAGAGCTACCCGCGGAGGCCGGGAACGGTGCGCTTCGCTTCACCGTTCCCCCCTTCGAGGTCCACCAGGTCATCACGATCGGGCCGGATGGTGGCTAGCGCTAGCGGAAGCGCGGTGGCGGCCTCGGGTGCACGATCCCACGAAGGCCGACTGACTCAGAGCCGAACACCGAGAATACACGCCGTGATTGTGCGCAGGAAGACCACCACCGCGGACCCGACAATCAGGCCCAGGAAGAAAGGCAGCGCCAATCGGTGGAGTCTCAGGCCGCCGTAGCGCATGATGAGGGCCTTGACCAGCCAGGCGATGAAGATGGCTGGCAGGAATCCATCCGTGACCCAGGCGCAGGCGATCGGCAACGCCACGGGATGGAGCGGAAACCCCACGAATCGCATCTTCAGCGCCATCAACGCCACGGTGGCGATGATGCCGACTCCAACTGCGGCCAGCGCCGAGTAGTCCGGGCCGGTGGGATTGTTGAGAGCGTTGGCCAGCAGCTCGGGCACGTCGAGGGCGTGGTCACCCGAGCCGGGGTCGGCATTGGTCGCGACGCCGGCCCTGTAGACCACGTGGAGGGTCGCCCAGAAGACGCTCAACACAGCCACCGGGGTCATTGCCACCATCAGCCAGGCCAGCCTTCTCCGATCCATGCGCCGGCCCTCGGCGAGCTTGAACGCCTCCAAGGTCCAGGGCTGAGGACTGTAGTCGAACTCCCGTGTGACCGGGTAGGTGAGCCACATGATCCCCTGGGCCGGCCGTGACATGGACTTGGTGCCGATGACCATCGGAAGGAAGTGATTGGGCCCAATCCACCACAGCTCGAACTCGGGGGGCGCAAGCTGAGCGCGTATCCGCGTCACCGCCAGGCCAAGCAAGAGGAACTGGGCGGCCCAGGCCAGCGTGAGGGGCGCGGTCATGCCGCCGCGGGAGAAGAAGTAGATGAGAAAGCCGAGGGCGAGAGCCAGTCCGACCGCGGCGCCCCGGTAGCTGAGCGCCTCTCCCGAGTCGTCGAGGCTGGAGCGAAGTCCCAGCACCTTTCGAACGACCTGACGCAGATAGCTGCGGCCAAGCCATAGGACCGAGGCCACCAGCGCGATGAATCCGCCCAGCGACTGGTTGTCTATGTAAGGGAAGCCGGTGTAGATGTTCGTGGTCCAGGCGAAGTGACTCGCAATGATGAGCTGGGCCTTGAACAGGAGGTTGAAGAACCAGAGTGAGAAGGTGAGGTCGAGCGGCATGAGATAGCACACCCCAACCAGGATAGGCTCGGCGGTCATGTTGGATTCGCGAATCGCGTTCCAAGGTGGGAACTGCTGGATATAGGGGCCCAGAGCGACGCTAAACGGTAGGCCCGGGACCGCGGGACGCAATCCGTGGATGGTGTTGAGGGTCTCCATGGCACCGGCCAGCAGGAGCCCGGCCCACATCGCCTTGCTTGCAAACAGCCCGTGGCGTCTCTCGCTGATCTGGAGCGGGACGGCGGTGGCCGGGAAGAGCAGCCTCTCCTCATCACACCAGCGCCGGCGAAAGATGGAGCTGAGGCAGACGAAGGCCAGCATCAGCGCGGTGACCATCGCGCTCCACCACAGCGCTGGGCCCAGCCAGGCAAGGACCACCTGCGCGCGGTATAGGGTCGAATACCCCTCGAACAGCCCGCCGATCACGGCCGGATCGGAGACCGTCAGCCAGCTCGGCAGATAGGGGAGGACGAGCTCTGCCCACTGGTTTGAGGGGGTAGCGAACCAGAAGGGATTGGAGATCGCCTCCGGCAGGTCGGGCAGGAAGTCCACGCCACACCAGCACGTTGCCAGGGAGAGTACAAGGTAGATTGTGATCAGCTCCCCGGCCGAGAATGCCCACCTGGGACGCCAGCGGTGCAGGAGCCGATTCATTCCCACCAGTGCGACGAGATAGGCTATGCAGTTATGGTAGATGATGCCCGGGCCGACGTAGTATCCGAAGTGCCAGTAGGTGTAGGTTATCCAGTAGGCGTTGAGAGGGGTGGCGGCCAGACCGATGATCACAGCTCGGGCGCTCACGCCCCTGCTGCGCACTGGCCGAGGAGGCGATGTGCTGGCCATCGTCATGGAGGTTCCTCTGACGCCGAAGGGAAGCGAGGACAACCGTCAGCGTGTTGGCCGCGTCCCACCCACATGCCGCGCTGCTCTCCCTCTGAGATGGCCCTCGCGTTTCGGCTGCGCGTGGAGGCTGTGCTGCCCGCCGGGCGACGAGCCCTGGCTATCGGAGCAAGAGTCGCGGCCGCCCGGCAAAACCTGCGAGAAGGCCTTCTGCTTGCCGCCAGCTTTCTTGACAGCTACCCTGAAATCGTTATCATGTTACGCAGTCGGCAGTGATCATGTCAAGTCAGAGACCGGAGGGTGTGATTTCAGGTCTCTCCTCAGTGCGGTAGCGCAGGTCTCCTCGGCTGCGACCAGGCGCCAGAGGCGAGCGATACGGGCCTGTGACCAGGGAAAGAGGGCCACACCCGGATCGGACAGGTACTGCGCAGGCTACCTGAGGCAAGGTGTGAACTGGTCTGGTCCCGGCTGACCTGGCGAAGGCGGCAGGGGCCACAGGGTTCGAGTAGCCGAGCCGCCGGGAAGGAGGTGAGCCAAGACAGGGCAGAGGGCGGAGCTTGGGTAGGGAGCGGACAAGTGATGGTCTCGAGCAAGGCAGTGGGAGACCAGAGAGGAGATGGGCTGTGAAGCGCACGCTAAGGAGTAAGGGTTTTACCCTGATCGAGCTGCTGGTCGTGATCGCGATCATCGCGATTCTGGCGGCGATGCTCTTCCCGGTCTTCGCGCGAGCCCGAGAGTCCGCGCGCAAGATCCAGTGCCTCGCCAACGTGAAGAACATCGCCGTCGCGATCCAGCTGTATCTTGCCGACTACAGCGACACGCTGCCGCCGAAAGAGCATCGCCAGGAAGTGCTGGATTACTTCATGGCCGGCCCTGGAGGCGGCACCTGGGATGAGTGTGAACTCGGAAGCCTCGAGAGCGCCAATCCTTACCTGAAGTGGCCTGTGGTGCTCGACGAGTACGTCAAGAACCGGGACGTATGGCGCTGCCCGAGCGGGCGGATAGTCCAAGGCGCCAGGTTTATCCTGCCTGGCCCAGACTGGCTTGGGCATCTGAAAGCGACCGAGGGGCTATGGTATCTAACCAATGACGTGCAATTCGGCCCCTGCTGGGGCTCTTGGCCAGTCGGATGGGGCGGCGACGTGACTGACTCCGCCCTGCAGGGACGCCTGGCCACTCCCTGGCTGGAGTCGGCGCCCGTGGCGCAAGGGGTCTTCCAGCAAGGCTACGCGTACAACAGCGACCGTGCGCAACTCAAGATGGCCGCGGTGAACGACGCCGCCAGCTTCGTAGCAGTCGCTGATGGTGGCGTGATGCCAGAGTGGATTCACTTGGGTCTGTTGATGGCTCCAGAACTGTGCATGCTGGCGTGCAGCAATTGGGTGTGCAGTTGGGTGGACTGGCAGAACTGTGCGGAGTGGGCGGCGGATTGCGGGCTCTACTACTTCGCCCCGGCCGACGGATCCTTCCTGAAGAGCCCCGATCTGCGCAGGCCCTACGCCCACCATCTCGGCGGCAATAACGTCGGCTTCCTCGACGGGCATGCTGCTTGGATGAACGGGGAGGCTATCCTCGCGGCGGTTAAAGCAGGGAAGCTGGAGGGAGTGGATGCCTTCCCCACCTCGGACTGCGGGTTCGCGCAAATGTACCCCGGAGTCCCGACTCTCTATTGAGCGGACTGGCTGCGGAGCGTCTCGCGCAGGATGCGGAGCGCACGCAGTGCTCAGGGGCAGAGCGCCTCCGGGCGGGGGTGCCCTGGAGGTATCAGATGTCCTGCAGGAAGCCGAAGAAGGAGGAGATGCAGGCGTACTTGCGGCGCAAGGTCAAGGGCGCTGGCTTTCTCAGGCTGACGCCGAACTGGACGATCATCTCTCGGGTGATCTGAGGTGGCGCAGGCACGCGCCCCAGTCGCTTCTCGAGGAATTCCCGGAACATCCGCATGTCCGTGCTGTAGGCGCGCACTGTCAAGGGGGAGAAGCTGCGATAGTCCTTGAGGTAGCTGAGGAACTCCTTCACCGCCTCATGGTACGACAACTCATTCGTTGCTGCTGCTTCCGTCATGTGAGCACCCGTTCTGTCCGGAAACTCATCTGGCTCCCAGATCCCGTCTCATGGCATTCTCTACCCTCACGGACACCCCCCTGTCCGGGAGGCCTAGAGGATGCAGAAGGGTAGCGATGGAGGGTTCAACTGGGCGGGCCTGCCCCTTGTCGCCACTGTGGCGCGCCTGCCGTCCCCACCCGCCGCAGAACCCCGAGCAGTGACTCCTGTGCCGAGGGGGTAGCCGGAGTCGGGGGCTGCCTGAAGCAGCTACAGGCGGTTCGGGGAGCCGGGGCCATACGATGTCTGCAGGCGCGTCTGCGCGGGACAGCACCGGTTACAACGCCGCGAGAGGCGCCACGTCGGTCCTGACCGGTTAGCGGGGTTCAACTCGGCGGTTCGTATCTGGGGGATGCTTCACACCGCTGGCGCCTACCTCAGTCAGGTCTCGCGCGGCGGGAAGTCCACCAGCCGGAAACGCTCCGACATCCAGAAGGTCTCGACGGCGTGACGGTTGGCCCGCCTGACTCGCTCGGCCTCCGCCTCGAACTCCGCCCGAGTCCTGCCGAAGAGCGTGTGCTGGGAGACCTGTGTAGCGTTGGCGAGCAGGGAGTAGTGGTCGTAGCCAGTCACATCGAAGGTGACGATGGGGCCGACAGCGCGAACCGAGGTTTCGACTTCCTTGTAGTAGTAGAGGTGGCGGACCTGCCAGGGGTCGCCCAGATCAGCGGCGACAGGCTGCCCCGCCTGCCAGACGGCGGGGACAGTGATCTGGTAGGTGGCGACGTGGTCCGGGTTGATGCCGGCGGGGCCGTGGGTGAACACGGCGTCCGGCTTCGCCTCCCGCACGGCGCGTATGCAGTCCTTGAAGACCTGCTTGCCGTGGACAAGGCCCATGTCGGGGCAGTCGATGCGGAAGCGCTTGGTGACGCCCAGGACCTGGTCGCACTCCTGCATCTCGGCGGCGCGCATGGCGACGATGCGGTCTCGCCAGGCGGGATCGGGAAAGCCCTCGGAGCCGTCCGTCATGATGGCGACGAAGACCTGCACGCCGGAAGCGGCGAGTTTGGCCATGGTGCCCGCCATCTTGATCTCATCGTCTGGGTGAGCGCCGAAGACGAGGATTCGCTGGTAGTTCATAGCAATGCCTCCGCACAGGGTCGGGAGCTAGCCTTCGAGGTTCGGGGAGAGTTCCCTGTCCGTGTGCGAGCAGGCTTCGCTCCTTGGCTGCTGCCGCGCACGATGGCACCGGTTGCGCGACGGAACCCCGGACGCCGACTCCAAGCCGAGGGGACAGCCGGAGTCGGGGGGTGGCCGAGGTCGTCGAGCATAGCCCTTTTCCGGAAGGAGCAGGCACTGCTTCTGACAGCATGGCGGACACCGTACGCTGACGGTGTTTTGACAGTTGTGCCCGGCCACGCGACAATCCAGCAAGACAGAGACCCACCAGGGAGGCTTCCGAATGACTGTGCAGAGCCTGACCGACGAGGTGCGGAATGTCGCCACCGCCGCTGGCGCTGACCTTGTTGGCTTTGCCCCCATCTCTCGCTTCGCGGGTGCGCCACGCGAGTTGCACCCACACACCATCTTCCCCCAGACGGAAACGGTGATCGCGGTGGCCGTGCGGCAGACGCGGGGCACGCTCAAGGCGGTGGAGGAGGGCACCTACTGGCAGGCGTACAATTGCGACTCGTACTGGTACCTCAATGAGGTCATCGCGCCCCGAGTGCTGCGAGAGGTAGTGCTGCTCCTGGAGGAATCTGGTTTCACCAGCGTCCCGTTCCACAACCCCTTCATGCCGCACGTCGGCAGACGGGTGCGGGCTGACCAGCCGGCGGGGCCTGATGGCATGATGTCTCTGCGGGTGGTCGGGGTTGCGGCTGGGTTGGGCGAGTTGGGCCACTCGAAGCTCCTGCTGACCCCCCAGTACGGCCCGCGGCAGCGCGTGTTTGCGGTCCTGACGGATGCCCAGCTTTGCCCGACCCCACTTTCCAGGGAACAGATCTGCGACGGCTGCCTGGCCTGCGTCAACGAGTGCGAGGCCCACGCCATCGGCACTTGCCGGGAGGTCCGGTTCGCAATCGAGGGACGTGAGTTCTCTCACGCGCCGCTGGACGCCGAGGCATGTGGACGCGTGCACGTGGGTCGTGACCCGCGCTTCTCGCCCTTCTGGGCGGGCCCAGAATCCGAGGGTGAACAGCCGAGCTACAATAAGTTCCTGCTGCACCGATTCCGACATCTCGCCATCTGCGTAGGTCGCGGGTGCGTGCGCGCCTGCCTGGATCATCTCGAGAGAACGGGGCGCATCTCAGCCAGCTTCAAGACCCCGCTGATTGAGCGAGACAGGTGGAAGCTCTGACGGACGCATCCGCGACGCAACCCCGGACATCCACTCCCAGCCGAGGCTAGCCGGGGTCGTGGGGTGCCCGGGGCCGTCGCCCACGACACTCCCTCGGTGGCGGCGGTACTCCTGCTGTAGGTTAGCTCGGACGCTGACACTCATGTGGGCGGTGTCCGCATCAAGGCATGGCATTGGGCCAGGAACGCGAGTTCCGTCGCGAGGCGCGCAACCGTGACTATCGCACCACGTGGCCGAAGCGCACCCTCTCCGGGAGACTGGCGCATACAGCGCGTTCCCGGAACCTGGCGGCCAGGTCTGTCCCTCTCCCGTTCTACCCAAGATGCGGACCGTGATCGCCGCCCAGTCACTCCCTTTCGGCATGACGAACAGGCACTTGGCGTCACTGGCCTGGGTTCCGTCGCCACTCATCGCAGACGGCTCTTCCCAGACACGCGGGTCACCGCGTTCCGACTGGCGGCGTGATGTCAGGTTGGCTCGACGGGCACCGGACGCGGACAGGCGCGCCTGTCCGCTGCGGGACACCAGTCCGAACATCAGGGAGAGGGGAGAGAACAACACAAGGATCACGTACCAGAACATGGCCGGCAGGATGCCGCAGTGAGGGCGAGAAGTCAATGCCGAGGGTGACCAGGAGCCGAGGCGCCTGGCTTCCTGGATGCCTCAGACTAGTTCTGGTACACTTCGAGCACGGCGAGGAGGATCCACGATGCCCCGAATGCTGCGTGTCCTGTTGGTTGTTCTGCTGCTGGCGCTCCTGCTGGCCGGCGCGGCACTGGCCCAGCCCGAGGCGAAGAGCGCGATCCTGTTCATCGGCGACGGCATGGGGCCGATGCAGATTCTGATTGGCCAGGCTGCGAACGGCGGCGAGAAGCTGGTGTTCCAGCGCATGCCCGTCTCCGGTGTCGTGTGGACGCTCAACGGCGGCGGCTGGGTCACGGATTCGGCGGATGCCTCCACTGCGCTGTCGAGCGGGCACAAGACCGCCGATCATCTCGGCCTCGACATGAACGGCCGCCGAACGTGGACCACGGCCGAGGAGGCGATGGCGGAGGGCAAGAGCGTGGGCATCATCTCGAACGATTCGCTGTGGGGGGCGACGCCCGCGGGCTTCGTGGCCCATGCCGAGAACAGGGGGATGTCGGCCGAGATCGCCGAGCAGGTGGCGCGCTCGGGCGCGATGGTGTTGATGGGGGTCGGGAAAGAGGCGTTCCTGCCCAAGAGCAAGGGCGGGGAGCGGACGGATAGCAGGGACCTGATTTCCGAGATGAAGCGAAGCGGATACCGTGTCGTCTACAACCGCGATGAGATGATGAAGGCAGACCAGCCCCGGCTCCTTGGGCTGTTCGAGGACGAAACCGCGCCGACGCTGGCGGAGCAAGTCTCGGCCGCGCTGAGGCGACTGAGCACCGATGAGCAGGGGTTCTTCCTGATCGTCGAGCAGGCGCGGGTGGATTGGAAGGTCGGCGATCCTTCGGGCGTGGCGCAGGACGTGCTGGGGCTGGACAAAGCAGTGCAGGTGGCGCTGAACCACGCGACCACGGCCGGTGACACGCTGGTGGTCGTGACCGCCGATCACGAGACCGGCGGCTTGCTCATCGTTGACCCTGAGAAGGTAAGCATCCTCAGCCAGATCCCGCGCACCGCGGCCGACATCGCCGCCCAGGTGAATGCTGACCGCAGCAACATCAGGGAGGTGATGAAGCAGTACGCGGCCATCGCTGACCTAACCGAGGCCGAGCTGCAGCAGATCGCGACGGCGAAGGACGCCGAGGCGGGCATCGGCGCAGTGATCGGCGAGCGCGCCGGCCTGAAGTGGTGCACTGGGGACCACACGATGACGCCAGTCAGAATCTACGCGTTCGGGCCGGGTTCGGAGCGCTTCTGCGGCGACATTGACAACACAGACATCGCGAAGCGGATGGGGCGGGCGTTCGAGGCGTTCTGGTCCGACTAGCCCGGCGGCTGCGCGACTTCGTGCCCCGCAACCCCCCGTGAAGCCAGCCTGGGGACCCCTCGACCCCGGGTGCCCCGTGGGCTTGGAGTTCACTGTCCGGGGTTCCGTCGCGTGTGGCGACAGCGGCCGCGACACCGTGGCGATGACCGGCAACCCCGTCCAGTCAGGACCTCGCCCGGGATCATCCTCCGTCCTTCGTGCCTCCCGGAACAGGGGTATCAGTGGATGGAGAGAATACTACGACTGAGGCTGCAGGTGGCGTCCTGGGAGCCGGATGAGTTACTGGACAGCGCGGGCAGCAGCACTCTCCTCGCGTGGCCGTGGCCGGCATGTCCTCATCGCCAAGGAGCGAACCTGCCCTGTTACTCGCCGCGGTGGTGACGGCCATGGTCGTGCGCAATGCTACAGATGGCCGACGGCTCCGGTCACCCTCGACTCCGGCTACCCGCCCGGCTGGGAGTCACTGGGCGGGTTACGTCGGGTGTACGGCTGATCCTTGCCCGCACGCAGGCTCGGGAACCGCTCAGCGGTGTCTCATCGTCTCCTAACACCGACACGCGGGGTCATGTCTGTTACTCAGCGGCAACCGCCGCGTGCTGCTGATGCCAATTCTCCCCCACCATCCAGTGCCGAGCCGCGCACCCCCGATCTACGTCACCGCCCATACGCTCGATGGCTGCTTGGGGAAGAGGATCCGCAGCAGCACTCTGGCGTCGCTGCCACAGGCGTAGCAGTCCGGATTGACGTGGCGGAGGTCCTCCAGCGAGTGCATGCCGAAGAGCATGTGCAGGAAGGTGCCGCTTCGGAAACAGCCTGACTCGCCCTCTTGCGCTGGCGACCACGGCTCGGCGACCGTGAGCCTGCCCTTCGTGAAAGCCAGCCGCAGGCCATCCCGGAAGAAGCTGAGCTTCAGTTCCCCCGTCCACCGGGGTGCGATGGACCTCGCCAGTCGCGCCTGCAGCACCGGTGCGATGAGGCGCAGGAACCCGGGCAGGTCCGGCACACGGAGGTAGAACGCGTAGGGCTCACCGCCGGGCTGCAGGAAGTCGGGCGCCGCCTCGTAGGCAGGATGCCGCGTTCCCAACTCGAAGCGCAGCCACTCCAACTCTTTGCCATCCCGCGCTGCGTACTCGGACCCTGCGGCATTCAGGTACCGCAGTACGCTCGGCGTGGCCCCCAGCCAGTCCGCGCCGGCCCTGAGTTCGTAGAGCACGGCTGTAATCGCGTTGCCCCGGAGAGCGCCACCATGAGCGAGCAGGCCCAGGCGCTCCCCTCTCGGTGTCGCGACGACGCGGAACTGCTCGCCAGTGGTGCGGCCGAACGCGAAGTAGCGCCATAGCCTCGGCGAGGGCACGCTTGAGACGAGAGAACGCTTCCGGCCCTGCGCATAGACCCGCGCCATGAAGGGCAGGTCGGCCTCCGCCGCGGGACGCACCAGGTAGGGCTCTTCCTCTCCCTCCTTGAGCTTGGGCACATCGCACGTGTGGCCGCGGCGGCCGGCATCGAGTTCCAGTGCCATTTCGTAGCCGAACTGGCGATAGAAGTTTGGGATGCCGGCGATCGCCTGCAGCACCTGCCCGCGCTGTGCGCTCCACTTATGTATGATATCGAACTGCGCGCGGATGAGGCCACGCCGCCGGTAGCTGGGGTCTGTCGCCACAAGCTCCGGCCGGCCGATGGCGAACTCTATCCCTCCATATGACCACCGCTGAGACAGCAGACAGAGCGAGGAGACGATCTCCCCAGTACGCGGGTCTTCGACGACCGTGAAGTCGCGAGGCCTGAAGGTAGGGTACCGGCCCGCCATCAGATCGCCGGTCCAATGCACCACGAACTGATCCGGGTCCTCGGGGCTTCCGAGAGTCCGGCCGGTGAAGCGCACCAGGGCCTCCGTGTCTTCGGGCGTCGCCCGGCGCAGCACGAGACCATCTACCAACTCCCGGATGATTGCCCCGCCTCTCCTCGGTTTCTGCATCCCTGTCTCCTCAAGAAATGACACACGCCTGCCTGGCGCCACCCGGTAAGTCGGATGACGCAAAGCAGGCGCGCAATGGGCTGAGGTGCGTATTCCTGCTAGAGCAGTATGGTTCTCTCCGTGGTCAGCCGTGGATAATCTAGCCCAAGGTCACCTTCGTGTCAAGCTTCGCAAGCCCCTCACTCACGATCTTCCGGCGTTTCGCGACCACCTTTCCTTGTCAACCGCCCGTGGAGCCGCCCCCGCGCACCCCCTGACTCCGGCTACCCCCTCAGCTGGAGTCACTGTCCGGGGTTCCGTCGCGGGTGGGGAAGGGAGCCGCGCCACGGCGGCGACCATGGAAGGTCCGCCCCGTCGAGTCCGCTTTTGACCTCCTCACCCATCCTAGGTGCCTCCGAAACCCTAGTCTCAGCGATCACGGAAATCAGCACGACTGGGCCTCCAGGAGGGTCCTGAGCGCCAGACGGGTTCTTGGACACTAACGGGGGATTCAGAGGGGAAGTGAGTAGTCGCGGAGACGCGGCAGAGGCGTGCCTACGTGCAGGAGACCAGCTTCTGCCCTACCGATACTGCTTGATCATCTCGAGGAACTTCGGGTACTCCCCGTCGAGCATGTGGTAGCATTGCTCGTCGGCAGGGAACTTGCCGGTGCGGACATCGTCGCAGTAGTCCTTCATGGCCTTGGTGACCATTTCGGCGACGTTGCAGTAGCGCTTGACGAACTTGGGCGTGAATGCCTGGAACTGGCCGATGAGGTCGCTCACAATCAGCAACTGGCCGTCGCAGTACATTCCCGCGCCGATGGAGAGCACGGGGATAGTGAGCCGCTCGGCAATGAACTTGCCGACCTCCGGCGGGATCGCCTCCAGCAAGAGCAACTGCACACTTGCATCCTGCAGCGCCATGGCGTCTTCGATCAGAGCCTGCGCGGATGCGACGGTGCGGCCCTGCGCCTTGTGCCCGCCGAGCTGGCCCGAGCTTTGCGGCGTGAGGCCAATGTGTCCACAGGCGACGATGCCGGCGTCGAGAATCCCGCGCACCATGGGAATGACGCGCCGGCCGCCCTCCAGCTTGACTGCATCAACCCCAGCCTCCTTGAGAAAGCGGCCCGCGTTCTCGATCGCCTTTTCCACCGACGACTGGTAGCTCATGAAGGGCATGTCGCCGATCACGAAAGTGTTGGGCGCGCCCCGCCTCACCGCTTCACAGTGCACGATGCACTGAGCCATGGTCACCGGAATGGTGTTCGGGTATCCGTAGACGCACATGCCCAGTGAATCGCCGACCAGGATCATGTCCATCCCCGCCGCCTCGGCGAACTGTGCGGTGGGGTAGTCGTAGGCGGTGATCCAGGTGATCTTCTCACCCCGGCGCTTCATGGCGTAGAAGTCGTGGGTCATCTTCTTTGGCATGAGGTGCACCTCCGCGTCGAGACAGCCGAGCTTGAGGTGGCTTCTTTTTGTGTCACGAGGCAGATTACCTTCCCGGAGCGCACCCAAGAATGCTATCGGGCGTTCTGGAGCGCTGCGACGCATTCTGTTGGGGCATTGTGCGCGTGTGGCGCGCCCGGGAGGCTGGCCTGAGAGCCTGGGGGGTTGTCTGTCCCCCTCTGCTGCCAGCCACGCCGGCCACCCCCGACCCCGGCTACCCCCTCGGCTGCGGGTCCTGCTCGGGTCTGCGTCGCCGATGCAGGCAAGCGTACTCCCCCGGAGAGAACCGTATCCGAGGGCTTCATCGAATGGTCCCGTATGGTAGAATGCCCAGGACTCACTGGCAGGTAACAGGGCTGTCCGAGGTGTCCGATTGCCATTTGACACCCGCAGACTGTTCGACCAGCGCCCCGGGCACTCGTTCCCGGAAGGCCCGGTCCCAATCCAGATCGGGGTGCCGGTGCCACATCGGATAGTTGTACTTGACCTCAGACCAAACAGTCGCAAGCCCAACCAGCCTCTCCTCGCGCGTCAACCCTCCCATCGCTCTGCCTCCCATGTCGTCGCCTTCGCCGCTCAGCCCGCCCACTCCCGCCGACTCCGGGTTTGCATGTCAACTGCCCGTGAATCCGGCCTGAGGGCACCCTGACCCCGGCTACCCTCTAGGCTGGTGTCACTGTCCGGGGTTGCGCCGCGTATGAGACGTGACCAACTAGGGCACGGCAGGGGCCGAGTGCTGGAGGTCCCGCCCAGTCCAACCCCGCTCACCATCCCCGCCCATCCTCGCCGCCTCCCAGCACAAGTGTGTCAGCGATCGCCGGGAATAGCACCATTGGGGCGGCAGGAGCGCCCTGGGAACCAGATGGGTTTCCGGACAGCACGCCCACGGCCAGCTGGCACAGCGCTTTCTCCGGCATCACACTTATCCCCACGCGGCGATGGTCTGCAGGAACGGCTACTGGGCCGCTGGTATCGTCGGCAGTAGCTGCTGCGCCCCCTTGGACAAGTGATGAGCACGCAATCGGCCCTCCGCGTGGTGAGTGTTTACCGTCAGTTCGACGCGACGCGCCTCGAGCTGGAGGTCGCCGGCCGCCGCGGCTTCATCATCGTGCCCGAGGCGCGGTCGCGGCCCACGCCGTGGGTGTGGTACGCGCCGCACTTCGACGGGGTAATGCCGCGGGAGATCCACACCTGGATCTGCACCCGGCTGCTCGCGGCAGGAGTGGCGATCGCCGGCGTGGATGTCGGCGAGTCTTATGGCAGCCCCGCGGGCCGGCGGACCTTCACCGCCTTCCTCGACGCCCTCGTGCCTGCCTATGAGCTGGCGGCGCGGCCGACTCTGCTGGGGCAGAGCCGCGGCGGACTCATGCACTACAACTGGGCGGTGGAGCACCCCGACCGGGTGTTGCGCATTGCTGGCATCTACCCCGTGTGCAACCTCGCTGCCTGGCCCGGCGCCCCGAAGGCGGCGGAGGCCTACGAGATAATGCCGGAGCAGCTCCAGGCGGCACTGGTGGAGCACAACCCGATCGATCGCCTGGCGCCTCTCGCCGCAGCCCGCGTGCCGATCTTCCACGTGCATGGCGATGCCGATGACGTGATCACGCTGGAGGAGCACTCGGCCGAACTGGCGCGACGCTACCAGGCGTTGGGTGGACCGATGGAGTTGCTCATCATCCCCGGCGCCGGCCACGAAGAGATCAGTGCCTTCTTCGAATGCCCGCGGCTTGTCGACTTCTTGATCGGAGGCTGAAAGAGACGAAAGCGGATCCCCGCGGATGAACGCGCATGGAACATCAGAAGTCGTACACGATGCGCTTGACCTGGACCCGTGAGGTGCCGAAGTTGAGGAGCAGGCAGAGCTTGAGGCCGGAGGCCCGCAGGTAGTTGAGGCAGTGTGCGCGGTGAGCATCCTTGCGTGTGTTGACGGCCCGTAGCACCGTCCTGAGCGTGTTGTGGGCTTGCCCCGGGTCGGCTACCCCGCGCACGATGTTGTACCCAGATGAGACCGCGGTTCGGCACTCCCGACATCCCCGACTCCGGCTACCCCCTCGGGTTGGGGTTGTGCGGGGTTCCGTCTGTGGATGACCGCGCCGGCCTTCCCACGGTCGTGACTGTCAGCCGGCCCGCCCAGCCGGATCTGCCCTCGCGATTCCTGCTTGTCCTCCGCCAGAACAGGGGCGTCAGTGATCGCAGAGAAGACCACCAGCGTGGCTCCAGCACCGCTCTGGGAGCCAGATGAGCTGTTGCGCAGGACGGGGGGTGCACCGCCGAGAAGGACGTGAAGGTGTCCGGGCAACGGTCGCGCCGAGCTCCCCCGGAATGCGCAGCCCAGGGAAGAGGTACCCTCGAAATGTCGCCGGACGCTGGTCAGAACCCCGTTCAGCTTCGATGTCTGACGATCCTCCCTGCTCTCTTAGGTCTTGCCTGGCCAACCCTGGGACTCGGGGTTGTGGCGCGAGGCGGCGCGGCCGCCCCTGCGGCAGCCGCGGGATGCGACCCGTTCGGGGTCCGGAAGCTCTTCCCCACGCAGCCGGGAGGGCGGGAGTGGTTCGCCCGGTGGAGTAACGGCCATCCTCGGGAGTTCGCCAACGCGATCGACCCCGACGATCCCTGGTTCGATACGGACCACGGCGACGGCCGGTACGTCGTGGATGGCCGCGGGAAACTCACTGCCACCGGGGACCACGTAAGGATGTACGTGCACGATCCTCGCAAGCAGGCCGAGTGGGGTGAGAACCTGGAGATCACGGTCTACATCCGGCGGATCGGCGAGACCAAGCTGCTCTCCTACTCCGGGCTTCAGATCTTCGCGCGAACAAACCACGGAACGACCGGCCCCGAGCTGCAGGATCTATGCGACGACCGGGGGTACGGCGCCAAGGTGCTGGTGGATGGGTGTTGGGAGTTCGAGAAGGAGACGGCGCACCACCTGGACAAAGGCTACACGAGCGTGGCCACGGCCCGCCCGTGGCTGGCCCTGCCGAAGAACACGCTGGTGGGCGTGAAGTACGTCATCCGCAACGTCCACGGCGGCACCCATGTGAAAGTGGAGCTTTACCGCGACCTAGCGGGCGGCCTCGGTGGAGGCACTTGGCAGAAGATCACCGAGTTCATCGACACCGGCGCCAACTGGGGTGTGGGCGCCGGAGCCTGCAGGCCTGGTGTCAAGCCGGAGCTGCCCCTGATGCGGCCCCTAGTCCTGTGCGATTCCGAGAGCGGGAAGCCAATCATGACGGTGTACTTCCGCCATGAATTTGGCACCATCGAGTATCAGTGGGCCAGCATCCGGGAGATCGCGCCGCTGCCGTGAGGCGGCCCGGAGAACGGCTGCGGCCACAAGCCTGGCCGGGACGTGGCGTTCCGGGGGCGCGTGAGCGAAGTCCATCCGAGTAGTAGCGGCGGGTGCGCTGCGGACTCGTGTCCCTCTGTCCGTGTCAACCGCCCGTGGAGCCGGCCTGAGGGCACCCCCGACTCCGGCTATCCCCTCGGCGTGGAGTCACGGCCCGGGGCTCAGTCGCGGGTCGTCGTGCGACGGCGCTTCCCTGACACGCGGGTCACAGCCTTCTGGTTGGCGGCGTGATGTCAGGCCGGCTCCAGGGGCCCCTAACAGGGGCAGCCTAGAGCATGTTCCGACCGAAAGCGGCTGCCGACACCGGAAGCGGTCGCGCTCTGGCCGCGGGACTGGGGCACAGGAGGAGGAAGCGAACATGGACATCTACGATGCGATCAGAACGCGGCGCATTGTGAAGCCACACGAGAGTCCTGGGAACCAGATGGGTTTCTGGACAGCGCGGGCTCTTGGCGTGTAGGAGACGACATGTCAGAACTACTGGTTAGGCTCTTTCGCTACTCAAACGAGCAGGAGAACTTCTTCACCGAATGTGTGGCCGACGCGCTGCGGCACAATGAGGCATTTCGCAGAAGGTTCGTCGGGTTCCTGTTCGGCGCCGGCGGGGAGGATCAGGGTGCGCCTCGAGAGGTGAATGCGATCGAGACGCAGGTGGGCTATCCCGGTTCCTGCGTCGACATGGTGCTACGCTTCGCCGACGGGACGGCACTCGGCGTGGAGCACAAGCTGTGGTCGCCGGAGGGGGCCCGGCCAACTCGCGAGGTACCTGGGTCTGTCGCTGGACTGGATCGCTTTCGTCACCGGTTACGCCGATGCCGACGCTCGCACAGAGATCGTAGACCACCCGAAGTACCTCTCACCGCGTTCCGTCCACCCTCATTTCATGTGGCACGACGTCCAGCCGCTGCTGGAGGAAAGCAATCGTGCCTCGCCGGTCTTCCAGACCGTCGCGCTTCTCAGTCTATTCAGGCACCTCGGCTTCGAGCCGCCGCCTGATAGCATTCCCGACCTATGGGAAATGGACCCAGTGGTCAAGCACGCGAACCGCGTGCAGTTCGCCATGCTCTGGCAGCCGACTGAGGCCGGACTCCGAGCAAGGGGGTGGCGGAGATTCGGTCGGGCCAGTCATGCGGGTCTGGAGTACCGCACTGACTCATCGCCCACGGTGAAGCGCATCTGGCTGGACCCGACGGAGATTCGGGGCTCGCTGCGGCTCCGCCTGACGGTCTGCCCGGAGACTGATCCGGCAGGGCTCGTGGGTCGGCTGCAGAGCTCTCCGCTGCCGCGCCGGGACCAGATCGTGCTGACCGTGGCCCGTGCGCGCCGGACCCGTGGACGCGAGGCAGTGGTCGACGTTCTGATCTCGCTTCGCGCGCTACTCGGTGACGCCATCGGATCTGAAGCGATTGCGCAGCGCCTGGCTGACCATACGCTGAGTGTTGTTGACGCAGTGTGTTAGATGCCGGGATCGGCCCTCAATTTCGCGGTTTGGCTTGGGTCACCTTGAGACTACAGCGCGGTTTCGATTCTCACTGCCTCACCCAAACGCGCCCGTCATTGAAACCGGGCATCCGTCCACAGCCGGAGAGAGTTTCGTTCCCAGGAACGATTCCTCCACCATGCCTCTGGGTGAGGACTGTCTCTCCGCGCAATTCGCCCTCCTTGACAGCCATCGCGTTGGCACACGTTGTGGCGTCATTGGCGAGGTTCTGGCATTCGGCGGCATCGCCAACCTGTGGACGACCCTGGCGCTTTCAGCCCCTTCTTGCGCCCCAAAACAGAACCTTCGCTCTCTCTTTCTCTGAAAACTGTGGACGGATTTCGGGCAGAGAGCGTTTTGAGAGAATGTGTCCAGCAGCACAAGGCCCTGTCGTCAAAACGGCTGGTTTCCCCAGTCTGGAAGGCTCTCTCCGGTCTGATCGTCAGCATCCCCCAGGGGTCGGTCTCCGCTCCGGTGTCCGGTCCGGCGCGGGCGGTCGCGCTTGACGGTCCGGACACCGCGGGCTAAGATTCTGTCGGCTGACCTCGGACAAAACGATACTGCTGTAGCAGGAATACGCACCTCAGCCCATCGCGCGCCTGCTTTACGTCATCCCATCTGGGGGGTGGCGTAGGGGGGGCGCGTGTCGCGTTGTGTGCGGCACCCGAGGAGGCAGATCATGAACCTCGTGACACCGAGGGCTGTGCCAACACCCATAACACCGGAGGACGTCGCCGCCGTCGCGGACCGACTGGTGCCGGTGGTGCAGCGATACCGGGAGCTGCATCCGCTGCCCGAGGCCTTCGGCGACATGCGCTATCCCGTATTCATGCCGTCCACGCTGTTCCTGAGCCAGTACGCCGACCCGCGCTCGCGGTACTACGGAGACGAAGAGCTTGTGACGCAGGCCTGGCGCGACATCGAGTGTGTGCTCGCCGAGCCCCAGCCGCAGTGGCCGCCCTACGACACCGGGTTCGAGATCCCGGACCTCTACCACTGCTACCGGGCCGCCGAGGGCGTGCTCTCCGATTCGCAGCTCGCCCAACTGCGAGGGCTGTTCCGCCCTCTCGGCGATTGCCTGATGGAGGCCGGGCGGTGGGACTTCGCCATGGATGATCGCACCAATCCCGCCTTCGTCCGGGCCGCCGACCTGGGAGTGTGCGGCTGGATGCTGGACGACATGGCGATGCGCGAGGAGTCGCGGTCGCAGATGGCGGCGATCTTGGCCCGCGTGGATGAGAACGATGTGCCGAGCGAGCTGTCCGTGATGTACATCGCCCAGATGCTGGCCTGGGCACTGCCGGCGTGTGAGGTGGAGCCCCGGCCCGATCTGCTGCGCCTCGTCGCAGGGATGCGCCGGGTGATCCCCCTGCTCATCTACGAGCCGACTATGGAGCTGATGGGACCGGACTGCCGAGACCAGTACAACCTGCCATGCCGGATGGGCATAGATGCGTTGGTGCTGGGTCTCCGCGGCGCGGCGGTGCTGCTGGCCGATGAAGAGAGCGAGTGGCTCTCCCGCGCGCTGTTCCACAGGTGGGTGCGAGATGCGGAGCCGGACAGTGCCGTCTATTCCCCCCGCGCCCCGCGCTACATCGGCTGCGAGCGCTACGCCACCGGCCGCGGCGCGGCCGATTCGCCTCTCTTCACAGGCGAGCAGGTCAGCATGACGGGCGCCAAGCTCTGCGCGCTCAAACGCTGGCTCGGCCCCAAGGTGGCGGCGCGCAAGCCCGAGGTGCCGGACGAGTACCGCTCCTCTCGTCTCTACCTGCGTCGCTACCGGAACGGCGCGGACGTGGCGGCCGTCGCCAACATCATCCAGCCCCTGAGCTATATGACACCCGGCTTCGGGCTCCAGGGCATCGAACTCTGGAGCGATGATCGGTACTTCTGGTTCAACCTGGCCGGGTTCCATCCCACCGCCTTGTCTGAGGACGGCTTCAGCGTGCTCCAGGCGCCGCACCCGGCGGCGCTGCTCCGAAAGGCGGAAGGCACGCCCGCCGACCGGATCATCTACGGTGCTGCGAAATACGGCGACCATCTCCTCAGTCTCACCAAGATCGACTGCTCGCAGGAACTTGCCCCGGGCATCGTGTCCTGGGCAGGCCTGCTGCTGGCCTCGGACCGGGAGGGGGAGGTGATCTTCGGTCGCGGAGAGGAGATCGGTCGCGGCCGCGTCTGTGAAGAGCAGGCGGAGTGTGACTGGATCCTCTACCCCTGCGATGCCAGCCGCCGCTTCGGCTTCGGCATCGTCGGGCTGACAACGACGGGCCACTCGCAGCGCATGGCCAACTTCGCGGGTGACTGGTGCGTCGTGGGACTGAGTCAGAGCGCTGAGCCGATCCAGGGCCTACAGGCATTCCTGGCGCTCGTCATCGGTCCGTGGGCGGGAACTCCGGAGGAGTACGCGGCATGGTTGGGGGCGTGGCGGGCGGAGGTCTTGGCGGAAGGCTGCGCTCTCACCGCCCCAGACGGGCATAGGATAGAGGTGCCGTACCCGCTGCCAGAGGACGCGCCGTGACCAACTGGCCCCGCGCCACCACGGCACAAAGAGATGAAGTGCTGACGGAACTGGCCGCTGATCCCATCGGCTGCCGCGACCCCTACGGCAGGCTTGATCCGGACTTCGAGAAGTGGTACGCGACTCCGGGCGAACCAGAACCGGAACTGCTGATGGTGGCGGGGTGGCCGGCGCTGGTGTGGGGCAGCCAGACGCCGACGGTGAGCTGCACTGCGTGGACCGCGCCGGCGCCGGCCGCGATCGACGCGGTGGCAGAGCTGGCCTCGAAGTCCGCCCTCTACGAACTGGTTCTGCTGGGGGACGATGCCTTCTCCGCCTTCCGACCCTGCCTCACTGATGGCGCGTGGCGCCGGTCCGGCAACTATGGCCTGAGGCCGGAGGCCTTTCGGCCCCGCCCGTCCTCCCGCGTCCGGAGGGTGACGCCAGAGGACCGGGCGCTCCTCGTGAAGGCTCAGGAGAGCTTCGCAGCGTTCCGGAAGTTTCTGAGTGGAAGCTATCCCCAGACCTATCGGGACTTGGACTGGATGGAACGGAGCCTGCCCGTGCTCTGCTACGGCGCGTTCACCGGTGAGGACCTCGTGGGGTTCTGCTCGGCCGCGCCGAGCTGCCGCGGGGTGCAGGAGATTATGCTCCTCGCGGTAGGGGAGGGACACCGGCGGCAGGGGCTGGCGTCGGGGCTGCTCACCGTGCAGATTCAGGAGGCCTTCGGCCTGGGGAAGCTCGTGGGCTATCACGCCGGCGACCCGTCTGACGACATCCATGGCATGTTGTTGAAGCTTGGCTTCCATCCCGTCAGGCACAGCTTTCGCTTCATCCCCTCCTATGCGGGGGAGCAATGGCGCACACGCTGGGGGATACACGTCTGAGGAGATCCACCTCGGGGCTGGCACTGGCTGGCGCGGGGAATGAGTGATGACGATAGAGCGCGACCGAGAGCGTCTGCAGAGGTGGCTGCGCTGGTGCCTGGGGCAGGAGCAGCTTCAGATAGAGAGCTACCGGAGCCTGCATGGGTATTCGGACTGTGAGCTTGTGGCCTGCGAGACTGATCAAGGCACGGTGGTTCTGAAGCGTTATGCCCCCGGCTTTGTGGATTACTCCCGCCTCGGTCCGGTCGCCACGGCACGGAAACACCTGCTGGTGCTGCAGGAGCTGCCCGCCCTCGGCGTACCCACGCCGCGCCCCCTCGGCTTCGCCGTGAATGGAGAGGAGGCCGCGCTGGCGATGGAGTGGAGCGACGCCGAGCCGCTGACTCCGGCCGGCCGCTTGGAGGCGGCGCGAGTGCTGGCGCGGTTACATTCCATCTCTCTCACCGACCTCAGCGGTGAACTCGCTGACTTGGCGACTCGGTCGACTCCGAATCAGAGCCGCTTGGGGGAGGTGCTGAACGAGCCTCCCCTGCGCGAGACGACGTTGCAGCATGGGGACTACTTCTCCATCAACTTCGCGGTGACGGGGGGAGCCGTGCGCATACTCGACTGGGACTTCCTTGCCTGCGGCGATCCGATGTGGGACCTGGCGTTTCTGCTCAAGGCAGACGCGCGCAAGGAAGACCGCGAGGGGATTGGCGTCGAGGCCGTCACGCTCGCGTATCGTGACGTGCGCCCTCTCGACTCCGCCCGACTCGACTGGCACCTGGACTGTTTCCGGGCCTACTGGCGGAAGCGAGGCCAAGATGCCTGACCCAACGACGAACCGGAGGGAGGCCACATGATACCTTGTGACGATGCTCAGATCAGGCTGGACTTCTGCCACCGCGACTACCTGCCGTATCGTGAGCTGATCGGCGACCTGATGCCCCCGACGGTGCTGGATGGGGCGATGGAGCGCTACTGGGTGGACGACGGGCGGCTCGTGGACCGAGGCGAGCAGGCGCGCGAGCCAGCGATCCACGACCACTACTGTGTAGACTCGCTGGAGAGGCCCTCTCTACTTGCATGGGTCCACGGCGTCCCCCGCGAGCCAGGCTGCGGCTGGAGGGGGAGCTGCCGAGCGGGAGCGACCAAGCACTCCGGGCGTGGATTCGCGAACTCGCTCCCGTCGGCGTTGCCACCACGCACAAAACTATCAAGCGTTGCCTGTCCGAGGAGCTCGGCGTTACAGACTGGGGCGAGGCCGGTCGGTACACCGTCACCACAGAGGACTTCAGGCCGAGAGCAGACCATCCGGTGCGGCTCCTCTCGCCGGCCGACCGGCCGCTCTGGCGGCGTTTCGTCGAGAGGAACATGGATGACTCGATGGTCAGCGGCCGAAACGGCTGCGGATCGGTCGTGCGGGATTTCGAGTTCATGTGCATGGGAATGCCGGTTGTCTACTACGCGGCCGAGAAGGACGGCGAGATCGCTGGGATCGTGACCATCGGCGCCAGCACTGATCGCTACGACGGCATCGGCGCGCTCTTCGCTAGCCCAGAGCATCGCCGCCAGGGATTCGGTTACAGCCTCCTCTCGGTGGCCACGCAGGACATTCTCGCGCGGGGCCGACAGCCGGACTACTTCGCGGGCGGCGATCCCGACGCCCTGCCTCCGCTGCTCACCGGCCTCGGCTACCGTCTGAACTTCACCTTCTACTGGACTGAGCGCTTTATGTGGTACGACTGGGTACTGGCGCAGGAGCCGTGATCGCTCGCGAGGCCCGTATCCAGGCCAGTGTATCGCAGACCTGGACTGTAGGACGCGTGGTCATCCCTGGCGGCGAAGTGCAGTCCCCAGTAGTCAACGCCGCACCCGCATCCAATTGACAGGACATTGAGCGGCTTCGGCAGGAACCCCCGAGCCAGAATATCGCCGTAGATAAGGCGGTATTCGGCGAGGTAGGCAGGGAGGTACCCGAGCACCGGGATGCCCCCGCAATACTTGCCCTTGTGCTTGGTGGCCGCGATCTTGTCCCGAATCCGCTCGCCGATGATCTCCCGCTCGAACTGGGCGAAGGAGAGGAGTATACTCAGGACCAGCCGGCCCATCGAGGTCGTGGTGTTGAACTGCTGGGTCCCCACGCGTGTGGGGGTGATCCACCGAGGAGAAGAGGGATGCCGTTCTCGCACGGTGAAGGACGGCAGAGATCGACACCGCGGTCGCGAATCGGAGCGCTGCCGGAGGCTGGGGAATGCGTGGGCGTGCCCGATCCCAGCCCCTACGCTGTTGAGCAGCGCTGGCGTCGAACCATGGCATGACATGGGGTGCTCCGTCTTGGCTTGGCTCTTATTCGGTATCGTCCTGGCTTGTGCTCTTGTTATGTCACCCCGTGCGGGTGCAGCCACCTACTTCATCTCGCCCGGCGGCAGGGATAGCAACATGGGCACCCAGGACTCCCCGTGGACTCTGGCAAGAGGGAATGCCGCGGCCCAGCCCGGCGACACGGTCGTTCTGCTTGACGGCATCTACAAGGGAACTCCGATCGCTCCAACTCGCTCTGGCGAGAGAGGCAGCCCCATCACCTACAGAGCGGCCACTGCCGGGAAGGCAGTCCTGACGGAGTCGCATGCCATGCCCGGTCCCTTTCCGGACGACGACTCCGGTGGACCTGCCGCGATCTTCCTCCTGGACCGATCTCACATTGTGATCGATGGGGTCGCAGTCAAGGATCCTGGCGGCCGGTTCCTCTACGCCGGCGGCGCAAGCTCTGTAGTGGTGCAGAACTGCCACTTCGAGAACACGGAGTACCCGCGCGCCTGGGAGTCCTGCCGGTTCAAGCGAGTCGGCGATCACATCACCTTCCGCGACAATGTCGTGATAAAGGGCAATGATTCCGTCGCCATCACGGGCGGCAGCTTCCATCTCATTGAGGGCAACAGGTTCGAGGGCGCAAGCCACACCTGTCTCGTCTTGATGGGGGTCCAACGGTCGGTGGTACGCGGCAATAGGTTCGAGAATCCCATCCAGAAGCTGATGGAAGTCTTCACCGCGAGGAGGAGGGATGTCGGAGACGAGATCCGTAAGAGCGAGTACCTCATCATCGAAGACAACTTCTTCGGCCCGGCCCCACCGATTGAGATCAACGGCACGAATAGCGGCTCCGGAAGCGCAGGCATCCAGTATGCTGGCAACAACACCATTCTTCGACGGAACGTCTACTTCAAGTGTGGAATGGGCATGGACTTCAGCCGCTACAGCGCCGGGGCCCGCGACGATCCGGAAGCCCTATACTGCAGCCATAACCGATTCTACAACAATACGGTCTACGACTGCGGGTGGCCGGCGCGCTACGGAAGCGGCCCCGGAATCTGGATCTCAGGCGTCGAGGACGTCGTCCTGATCAACAATGTCCTCTACCGGAATCACGCTCACCCAGACTCTCACTTCCCGCCCTCCACCCCACACGATGTTCAGTTGGCGTTCGCCAGCCCGAGCAGCTTCCGCATGCTCCGGAACCTCCTCATGGGAAGGGAGAGGGGCGCGGTTACGCTATGGAACAAGGAGCAGAGGACGGGGTTCGCGTTGGGCGCCTTCGAGGAGCAGTTCCCGCAGACCGCGCGGGCCAATCTCGAGGTGGAGCCGCGGTTCGTGGATGCTGAGAAAGGCGACTTCCATCTGCTGGCAGATAGCCCATGCATCGACGCGGGGATGCCTCTGACGACTGCACGGTCTTCCGGCGAAGGCACAGTGATCGAGGTGGAGGACGCCCTGTATTTCACTGACGGTCACGGCATCATCGATCCCGACGTTCTGCGCGTTCGGGAACAGCGCGTGAGGGCGCTGAAGGTGAACTACGAGGCGAACTCAATCACGATCGACCGAAGCATCTCCTGGAAGAAGGGCGACCCGGTCACTCTGGACTACGCTGGCGCGGCGCCGGACATCGGGGCCGCTGAGTCCAGGACGAGGTAGAAGCTGAGCAGAGGCAGGTCTCGGTTGCCGCTACCGGCACGTCGCCGATGACCCGGGCACCCCCCGACTCCGGCTCCGCCTCGGCTGGGAGTCACTCTCCGGGGTTCGGTCGCATATGGGAATGGCGGTCCCGTCGCGACAGCGATCGCGGGGAGGCCTGCCCTGTCGAAGCCTCAGACGCTGCCTTGCCGCATCGTCGGGGCCCTTCCAGACGAGGGGTGCCGGCGAGCGCCCAGAATACTACGAAACGAGCGGCGCAGGGGCTCTGAGGGCCGGATGAGTTTTCCGACCCCACGGGACATGGTTCGCTGGTTGTGTGCTGCGGCGGAGATACAGGGGGACATCGTGCCCGGCTCCAGGAGAGTGCTGTTGTCGCCTGTGCTGGTCCTGCTGGCAGTGAAGGCCGCGTCTGCCGCGGAGCTCTTCGCGCGGTTCCGACAGGATGGCGTACTGACACTACGGTCCTCGACGAGCCATGAAGTCCTGGGCCGCATCAGCCCGGGCCTCGATGGGCCTAACTGGACCGGGTTCTGAGCGAGCCCAGCAGACGGGTTCCCCCAAGCGGGATGGCGCGGACCGCTGGCAGTACGCAGGCACATTGGTTCCTGAGGGTCAGCAGGGCGGGGTTGATTACACCCTGGGCGCCGGGCAGCAAGTTCGAGCAGATCCTACTCCTGGAGGTTGAAGGCATGAAGAAGATGGTGTGCGAGCCCACGATCAAGTCGCAGACCGACACGAGCGGTTGGTTCCCGTTCGATCTGCCACCGGATGTGCTCGCCAGAGGAGAAGGCGGATTCGAGGGAGCAGTGGACTTCTCGGGCTCAATCGAGAAGCCAGCGGGGAAGCATGGCTTCCTGAGAGTCAGCGGCGAGCACTTCGCCTTCGCGGATGGTACGCCGATCAAGTTCTGGGGCGTGAACCTGGACAGCGGCGGAGGGTTGCCCGAAAAGGCGCACGCGCCGTTCGCCGCCAGGCGCATGGCGCAGCTTGGGATCAACGTCGCGCGCTTCGCCGTGGACCATGAGGCGCCACGGGGCATCATCGCCCCAGGCAACGACACGCAGCACATTGACGCCGAGATGCTCGACCGGCTGGACTACTTCGTCTCCTGCCTGAAGGAGAACGGCATCTACACCCGGCTCGACCTGATGCACTACCGCATCTACAGGCCCGGTGACGGCGTGGACGCTCCTCAACGCGAGCGTGGTGAGCCGCCCTATGGCGGCGGACCAGCGATGTACTTCGACCCGAAAGCGGAGGCGCTGCACAAGCAGTTCGCCACGCAGCTCCTGCTGCACGAGAGCCCCTACACAGGGCTGCGGTATGTTGACGACCCGGCGATGGTATTCGTCGGCATCGTCAATGAGAACACGATCTTTTTCTACCCGAGGCGGATGACTGACAGCGGCCGGAAGACACTGGACGGCAGGTACGAGGAGTGGCTGAAGACGCATCCCGGCGGCGCCAAGATGCGCTTTCTCGCAGGGCTGGAGCGGGGCTACTACGAGCGGATGCACGCGTTCCTGCGCGAGATCGGGGTGAAGACGCCAATCGCGGGCCACAACATGGTGATGAACGCCGCGGACGCCCAGCTCCTGGGGCAAGTCGGCGATCACGTGGAGTTCAACATCTACTGGGATCACCCGCACCGGGAGTATCTTTGGGTCTGGAACAAGCCCATGGTGAAAGAACCTGGCGGCATCTTCCCCGCCTCGGCGGCAGCTTCGGTGGCGGGCAAGCCCTTCGCCATTACCGAGCTCAACTTCTGCGACAGGTCTTACAGGATGGAGGGGCCCCTGCTGACTCTTGCCTACGCCTCGCTGCAGGATTGGGACGCGGTGCTGTGGTGGGACTACAACGCAAGCTGGGAGAAAGCGGGCGGGTTCGAGGACTTCATCGGCACCACCCCCATGTTCACACTCCGGGATAATCCCATGATGCTGGCGCAGTTCGGCGTCGCCTCCTTGGCCTTCCGCAACGGATATATCTCCCCCGCGAAGACGCGGGTCAATGTGAAGATGACGGACGCGGATGTCTTCGCAGAGCCGAACTGGATCTGGCAGGAGAGGTGGAGCGAGCTCAGGTCGGGTTCGCCGTTCGCGGCGCTGCCCTTGATGCTGCAGATCAGAAGCCAGTACGACGATAACCTGGATGGACGGAAGCCAGACGTGGTGGTGGGGGGTCCCGCTGCGGCCGGGCAGAGCAGTCGCGCTGACGGAGCCAAGGTCACCATCGAACGGCCCGCCGAGGCTTCTGAAAAGGACCCGGACATCGCGTGGCGTTCGGTTCGGCAGAAGTTGGGCGCGCTGAAGCTTGCCCAGCTCCCGGAGCCAGGCGCGACGACCTTCGACAGTGACACAGGCGAGCTTCACTGGGATACCGGAAAGGGCGTGCTGGCTATCAGCTCGCCGAGGCTCCAAGCTGTGGTCGGCTTCGTTTCCGGCCGGCGCTTCACACTCGGCGACTTCACCATCGCCCTGGCGGAGAAGGGCGCGGCCGAGTTCGTAGCGATCAGCCTCTGCTCGCTCGACGGCCGTTCGCTCAGAGAGTCATCGCGCGTTCTCCTGACGCTGGCGGGTCGCGCCGAGGACACGGGGCAGATCTGGCAAGAGGGTCCAGAGGGTGACCTGACGGCAGAAGCGGGAGTGCGGCCGGTGCTGGCGGAGCCGATTCGTGGGCAGTTGACTTGGGCGGGCCGGAAGCTGCAGGTGTTCGCTCTCACTGCTTCTGGAAAGAGGGCCAACGAGGTTCCGCTGGAGCAACAGGGGGCGCTGACGTTCGGCGGCGACCAGACCATGTGGTATGAGCTCGTCCCGGCCGGGTGACGATGATCGGTTCTGGAGACGAACTCCGCGCCCGGTGCGCGTTACGGCTGGATGCGGCCACATGCGCGTCTCGACATCCGGTAGGACCGGCCTGAGCGCGTTCCGGCCTTGCTCGGGCTGACTCTCTACGCCATACGTTTGCGATCGCCGGCCGGGGCCTCCGGGAGCCGTCTGACCCCCAAGAGCCACCACGCCGGGAGACCGTCGCGAACCGCCTAGGCCACCCCCCGACTCCAGCCTCCCCCTCGGCTGGGAGTCACGTCCGGGGTTCCGTCGCGGATGGGGCGGGCAAGCCGGCGCACGACAGGGGCCGAAGCGCTGGATGCCCTGCTAACTCCAGTGCCGGATCGACCTCCTCGCCCATCCTCGGTGCCTCCGAGACCAGGGGTGTCCACGAATGCACAGAATAGGATGAGACGGGCTGTGTGGCTGCTCCGGGAGGCAGATGAGTTCTCGGATAGCGCGGGCAAGTTGTGGACTAGAGAACAACATGAAGCCGAAGGTAATCCTCGACCCGCACTTCCGCCGCCTGGACCTGATCTTCTCGGAGGAGGACCGGGAGCGCATTCACGCTCTCGCGGAGGTCGTCTGGGGACATGACGAGCCGATGCCCGCGGATGAGATCGCGAAGCATCGCGAGGACGCGGTTGCGATCATCGCCGGCTCTTGGCGCCATGGCGATGTGGCCGGCATTCCCCGCCTGAGGGCCTTCCTGGAGGTCGGCGGCGGCTTCCCATCGCCCGCCTCCCTCGACTACGACACCTGCTTCGCTCGGGGCATCCGCGTGCTGAGCTGCGCTCCTGCCTTTGGCCCGGCGGTGGCGGAGATGGGCCTGGCGATGGCACTCGCCGCCGCGCGCCAATTGGTCGAGACCGACCGCGACCTGCGTGTCGGGAAGGCGAACTGGAGTCACACCGAGTTGGGCGACCCTTTTCTCCTCTTCGACAAGCCGGTGGGCTTCATCGGTTTCGGCGGGCTGGCGCGAGCGCTCAAGCCGCTGATCGCCCCCTTCCATTGTTCGGTCGCCGTCTACGACCCCTGGCTCACCGACGCCTACCTGGCAACCCAAGGCGTGACTCCCACGGACCTGGACACGCTTCTCTCCACCTCACGGGTGATATTCATGCTGGCCATTCCCACGTCTAGCAACCGTGCGCTTCTCAGCCGTGAGAAGCTGGAGCGCATCCGTCCGGACGCCGTCTTCGTGCTGCTGAGTCGGTCTCACCTGGTGGACTTCGACGCGCTGACGGACCTGGTGCTCCAGGGGCGCTTCCGTGCGGCCATCGACGTCTTCCCGGAAGAGCCCTTGCCCCTTAACCATCCCCTCCTCCGGGCGTCCCGGGCAATTCTTTCGTCGCACCGCGCGGGCGCGCACCCGGAGGCACTGCGCAATATCGGCCGGGTGGTCGTCCGGGACCTGGAGGCGATCCTGCGCGGCCTGCCGCCGCAGGAAATGCAGGTCGCCCAGCCGGAGTTCATCCGGATGCGAGGGTAAGATGAGTGAGATAAGGGGTCGGCTTGTGCGTGCCAGATAGACCTCGGACGCCTGTCATCTCCAGAGACTCCATCCTGGCACCCTGATCGGCAGCGCAGGTCCATGACAGCACGAGCCGCGGGCGTTGAGTCGGTCCTGCAGGAGATGAAAGCACTGCACGACAGCCGGTCGGAACACACCTTGGGGCTGAAGGTGTTCAGCCTTCCGGCGCGGGAGTTGCTCTGACCTCAGGCTGCATCCAGTCCCCGGGGCTCCGCGGTGACCGCAGCGGGGCAATACGGACCGGCAATCGCGAGAGCGGCTGGTACGCGCCCTCATGGGCAGGATGGTCCGCTGCCAGCCGCTGGGAGAACGACTTTGCCTCCAGCAGTGTGGCCCGGCCGGCCCGCGGAGTACTCCCCTCGTTCAGATCGCAGGGAACACAATCGCTGTGTTACCACACCTATGCGGCGAGACTTGACGTCCTTAGGGCAAGGATAGTAATATACTTCCGTAGATGAACCATTCTCGATAGGAAGGACACCGCTATGCCAGAGGATGACGCTGCTCTGGTTGACATTGCCGAATACCTGCCCAAGATCATGCGCAAGCTGTTTGGCGGCAGACTTACCGCCAGTAACGT
Source organism: uncultured Armatimonadota bacterium (assembly GCA_963716175.1). Lineage (GTDB taxonomy): Bacteria > Armatimonadota > Hebobacteria > Hebobacterales > Hebobacteraceae > MFD04408-11. The sequence goes on from OY970296.1 coordinate 2,081,243, forward strand.
TTGGGAACTCACCATACCGCAACTGCGAGCACTGGGCCTGGTGGCACTTCGGCCTGGCGCTACCATGGGGGAACTCTCTGAGGAGCTCGGCATTCGCCTCAACGCGGCGACCGGACTGGCAGAGCGCTTGGTGCAACACGGGCTGCTGGAACGGAAGGCCGACCCGAAGGACCGTCGGCTCGTACGCTTGCAGCTGACCAAGTCCGGACACCGCGCGCTGACCGCGTGCCGCCGCGAGCGGAAGCGGCGAGTCGAGGAGGCGCTGCAGCAACTCTCTGCTGATGAGCAAAGTCAGATTGCAGAGGCGCTGCTCTTGCTTTACGGCGCCCTGGATGAGACGAGACGAAGCGCCGACAAGCGAGGAGGGAAAGGGAGGTGAGTGCTCAGGAGCCGGCTCGCGGGACGGACGAGATCAAGCGACAAAGGCCCCTCCGCTGGGGCTTGATCATCCTAGCTCTAGTAGGGGGGATTGGGATCGCGTTTGGCGTGCGGTGGTGGCTGAGCGTCCGCTCTCATGTGACTACAGACGATGCCGCTATCGAGGCCACCATGCTTCAAGTTGCCCCAAAGATAGGCGGCCGCGTCCTCCAGGTGCTGGCCGATACCGGAGATCGCGTCGCGCCGGGCCAAGTGCTGGCCCGGCTGGAGACGGAGGACCTGGAGGCGAACGTCCGGAAGGCCGAGGCGGCGGCGGCGGCCAAACGGAAGGATGTGCTTCAGGCCGAGACCGCCCTCGGCTTTGAGAGCAAGGATGTAGCCTCGCAGAACGCGAAAGCCGAGGCGGCGGCGAGCGGAAGCGACCTGCGGGTGCGACAGGCGGTGACCGCGGCCTCCCTGGAGGAGCAACGGGTCGCGAATCAACTGCGCCAGGTGCACGCCGCGTTGGCGGCGGCGGAAGCCGACCGGGCAAAGGCCCAAGCCGACCTCGGCCGTATGGAGAAGCTGTTCTCCCAAGGCGCGGTGTCGGCCCAGCAGCAGGACGAGGCCAGAAACGCCGAGACCGATGCGCGGGCCAGGGTGGAGGCGGCGCGGGCGGCAGTGGCCTTGGCGGAAGCCGAGAGAGCGCAGATCGCGATCAAGCGGCAGGATATCGATGCCTCGCGAGCCGCGTCCCGGGAGGCGAAGGCGGCTTTGTCAGGCGCGCGGGCGGCCCGCATGCAGGTGGGGGTACGGCGGGCGCAGTTGGAGGCGGCGCTGGCGCAGGTGAAGGAGGCGGACCAGGAGCTGCGTCTTGCCCAGATCGCGCTGCAGAACGCGGAGATCCACAGCCCGGCGGCCGGAGTGATCACACAGAGGCTGGCGGAGCCAGGGGAGATGGTGGCTGTGGGCCAGCCTCTCTTCACCATCACCCGCGAGGTAGCGCGAGACAGCACCTGGGTGGTGGCCAACCTCGAGGAGACCCAGGTCGGACGCGTCCGCGTGGGCGACTCGGCCACCATCACAGCGGACGCCTATCCCGGAGTGGTGTTTCGGGGTCGAGTGATCGAAATCCGGGCGGGGACACAGGGCCAGTTCTCCCTCATCCCGGCGCAGCAGACCTCGGGAAGCTTCACCAAAGTAACCCAACGAGTCCCGGTCAAGATAGCGCTCGATGGCGACAGCGGCGTGAGACTCGTGCCTGGCATGTCCGTGGTGGTGAGCATCGATGTCGGTCGGGTTTCCGGCGGGAGGACGGCAACCGCGGCCTCTGAGACGACGGCCTCACCTGGTTCCTCCGGTTCCAGTCCCCGAGGCAGGTAGCACCCATGCGCCTTCACCATCGTCTGCGCGGCCAGCTGGAGAGCCGCTTCGCCTCGCTGAATCACGGACACAGCGGCTACCGCTGGTGGGCGCTGGGAACCTTGATGATCGGCACCTTCATGGCGGTGCTTGACGCAACCATAGTGAATGTGGCTTTGGCCAAGATCATGGCCACCTTTGGGGTGGACGTGGAGAAGGTGGAGTGGGTAGCGACGGCTTACATGCTCGCTTTTGCGGTGCTGCTGCCGACTTCGTCCTGGATCGCTGACCGCCTGGGCCACAAACGCACCTATATGCTGGCCCTCCTTTGCTTCACGGCGGGCTCTGCTCTCTGTGGGCTGGCCTGGAATGAGGACGCTCTCATCGTATCTCGGGTGATCCAGGCAATCGGCGCGGGGTGCATTATGCCGGTAGCCATGACCATCGTCGCCGAGATCTTCCCCCCTGAACAGCGCGGTCAGGCGCTTGGCATCTGGGGCATTGCCGGAGCGGCATCGGCCACTATGGGCCCGACCATTGGTGGCTATCTGGTGGACTATATAGGCTGGCGCTCGGTCTTCTATGTCAATCTGCCTGTTGGCATAGTGGGCACGGCGTTGGTGCTGGTGGTCCTGAGAGAGATCCCAGCGCGGCGCGCAGGCCGGTTCGACCTGGTGGGCTTCCTGACCATGAGCGTCGGCTTGAGCGGTCTGCTGCTCGCGCTGGCGCAGGGCCAATCCAAGGGCTGGGACTCGGGCTACGTCCGCACCTGCGAATGCTTGGCGATCACCGGCCTTGCTGTCTTCGTCCTCTGGGAACTGCGGCAGCGCGAGCCGCTGGTGGACTTGTCCCTGTTCCGTAGCGCCGGCTTTAGCATCATCAATCTGATCGCGCTCATCTTTGGGGTCGGCATGTTTGGCAGCACTTTCCTGCTCCCGATCTTCCTGCAGAACATGCTGGGCTATCCCGCCCTTCTGGCCGGCCTCACCCTGCTTCCAGCTGGACTCGTGATGGGGGTGGTCGCCCCCTTTGCTGGTCGTCTTTCTGACCGCATTGGAGGCAAACCTCTGGTTATGCTCGGGCTAGCTGTGATGGCCTTCTCGATGTACCTAAACTCGCAGATCAGTCTCCTAACCAGCCGAGAGACCATCTACGGGTGGCTCGTCCTTCGCGGCATCGGCATGGGCCTGATGTTCTCCCCAATGACCAGCTTGGCGCTTGGCCTGGTGCCGCGGCTGAAAGCCGGGCAGGCCTCGGGCCTCCTCAACGTCATCCGCCAGGTCGGCGGCAGCTTCGGCATCGCCATCTTCGGGACGCTGCTAGCGCGGCGACAGCTGTTTCACACCGTCAGGTACGGTGAGGCGGCAACGGCGCACAATCTCTCTGCTCTCGACCTGCTTCACCGGGCACAGAGACACTTCGCCTCGCTCGGCGACGTTCCGGGGTTGGCCTCTAACAAGGCGCACGCCGTGCTGGGCATGGTGGTGCAACAGCAAGCGGCGGCAACCGGCTTCTCGGACTGCTTTCGAGTCGGCGCCTGGATCTGTGCTCTGGCCATCATCCCCGCTCTTTTCCTCCCACTGCGGGTGAACCACGTCCCACGGCACGAGACGGATCGTGCCGGGAATTCGGGGGAAGGTCATGTTCCGGAAGGTCTTAGTGCCGGTTGATGGATCGCCGAGCTCGCTCAAGGCGGCGCGGGCGGCTGCGGAGATCGCTCGCAGATTCGACTCACAGGTGACTCTCGTGCACGTCCAGCATCTGCCAGCCACCGTGGTGGCAGCCTCGGGTGCGGCCGGTATGGCGGGCCTGGACTCGGCCGCCGTCGAGGCCCTGGAGGAGGCTGGACGCGAGGTGTTGCGTGTTGCTCGCGAGTGCCTCGGGCTGCCTGACGAGCGGGTGAAGCAAGAGCGTCTGTCGGGCCATCCAGCTGAAGTGGTCTGTCGTCTCGCCGAGAAAGCTGGCTATGACCTGATCGTCATCGGCAGCCGTGGTCTGAGCAAAGTGGGCGCCTTCTTGCTTGGCAGCGTGAGCGACAAGGTGAGCCACCATGTGCACTGCCCTGTTCTGATAGTCCGGTGACACGGCCCCGGCCCATAGTGACCGTACGGAGGGATATCCGATCTCGGGGAACCTCTGCCGGAACGCAACCGCAGGGCAAGCTGTCCGAGCTGGAGACGGTGCTACCGTCAGACTACCTGGAGCTCGTGTCCCAGACCGAAGAGCTTTCGGTCGACGGCTGCCGCGTGTACAGGCTGTCCGAGGTCCGCGAGGTAGTGACGCGCGACGCGACCTGCCAGGTCCTCGTGGAGAGGGATGGTACCGGAGCACTCGCGGTGAAGCAAGGTGACGCGCAAGGGGAGATCTACTTCTTCGCCTATGACGAGAACGCCGTGGTTGCCGGGTCGTCGCTGCGCGTGGCGGTCGAGAGGCTGCTAAGGGAGGAATTCGGCCGAGACGGTGCCTTCGGCGCAGGGATGACGGACGCAAATGGGACACCTATTCTCCGATGATCGGCAGGCAGGACCGGGGTCGAGCGGCGTGGGGGTAGGGGAGCGGAGAGGAGTGGGAGGGAGATCGGTGACTGTCCCTGGCTTTCCGGCGAGAGATGAGGAAGCACGGCAAGGCATGGAGATGCTCTTACAGAAGCTGCTAGCGTCTGTGCCGACATATACGCGCTATCTGACGCTCGAGCAGATTTGCAGGCAGACAGATGCGCTACGGAATCAACCAGGCTTCACCATCGAGACGATCGGTCAGTCGGCTAAAGGCATGCCTATCGCTATGATACGGTATGATGGCTGCTACGACAGAACAGTGCTGCTCTGGGGGTTTGAAGATCCGACGGAACCAGTAGGCGCGTTGAGTATGTTCTGGCTTGGTGGCCAACTCCGCTGGCGGAACCCGCAGCTTATGCGCTTCCAGTGTAACTGGGCGATCATCCCGACCATTAACCCTGATGGCGTCAAACGCAATGAAGGATGGTTCCGCGCCCCGGGGATCTGCATGCATTCCTCCACGGAGCCTGGGAGCCGCCCTATGAGCAGGTGCTTGGAATCCATCGCCAGCGTGTACGGAGATGGTTGCGTTACGTAAGGCAATCACCGCACTCAGACCTGATGTATTGTACGATATGCACGATGAAAGCCATTTCCCCGCACCAGGTTACAGGGTCTTTCTTTCATCGCCAGTTGATGATGAATCGATACAAGCGTCACCTTTGCCGCGAGGTCGCGTCGCTGCCGGCCAAGGGCTTTCCCCTGCGGACGGCGAGAGAGTTCGCGACTGCTCAGTTCTCCGGGAAAACGTTCTGGCATCGAAACGCCGAACCCCATCCACGTTTTCGCAGTTTCGATGCCAGGTCAGTCTCCTCCACCACTGCTCCCAGGTGGAACTCTCTCTCCGTTTTCAGGCGCTCTCAGACGAGGGCGTCCGGCGCGTGCGATGGGGTCTCTCGCAGGATTCTGAGCGCTGTCGCGGCGAAGGGACCATGGGGAGCGGCCCAGGCGTGCCGACGCCTGACGCCTCTGTGCGGGGGAGACTCGCGGGAGGGCAGCGATGACTGAGAAGGCCGGCATCCGCGTGGCTGTGGTTGGGCTCGGATTCGGAGCCGAATTCGTGCCCATCTACCTGCGCCACCCCAGTGTCGCGGCGGTTGCCATCTGCGACCAGACGCGACCCGCCTCAACGAGATCGGGGATCGCTTCCGGATCTCGCACCGGCTGCGCAGCTTCGAGGAGGCGATAGCCTGTCCAGACCTGGACGCGGTGCACCTTGTCACTGGCATTCCGCTGCACGCAGAGCAGTCCGTCGCCGTGCTCGAATCAGGCAAACACTGCGCTTGCACCGTGCCGATGGCGACGAGCATCAAGGGGCTGAGAGCGATCGTCGCGGCGCAGCGGAAGTCCGGCCGGAACTACATGATGATGGAGACCGCGGTCTACACGCGGCACTATCTGTACGTGAAGGCGATGCTGGAGCGCGGGGAGATGGGAGCCATCCAGTTCCTCCGAGGCGCCCACTACCAGGACATGGAGGACTGGCCCCCATACTGGGCCGGACTTCCGCCGATGCACTACGCCACGCATGCCGTCGCGCCGCTGCTCGCGCTCGCCGGGAGGCGAGCCGCCAGCGTCTGCTGCTTTGGCTCCGGGAGGATGCGCCCGGAACTGACGCAGCAATACGGCAATCCATTCCCCATCGAGACGGCGATCTTGCGGCTGGAGGGGACCGATCTCGCGGCCGAGGTGACCAGATCGCTCTTTCACACCGCCAAAGCGTATATCGAATCTTTCACGGTCCTCTGTGAACAGGTGAGCTTCGAGTGGACCGTCAGAGACGACAGCCCGCCGGCGCTGCACCGCAGGAGCGATCCCCGGCCGGGGCACGGCCACCTGACCGTCAGCCAGGTCGAGCCGCCTGACCGCGCCGACCTGCTGCCGCCCTCGATCGGGCGCTTCACCAGGCAGACGGTGTACGATGAGTCCGACCCGCACCTGTCCTTCCTGCAGGGAGGTGGACACCACGGCTCACATCCCCACCTTGTGCATGAGTTCGTGATGAGCATCGTGCAGCAGCGGCAGCCCTGGATCGACGCGATCACCGCCGCGAACTGGACTGCGCCTGGTATCTGCGCACACGAATCGGCGATGAGCGACGGAAGGCAAGTGCAGGTTCCCTGCTTCGCTGAAGATGGGAGAGCGTCTGGGCAGTAGAGGCAGCGCGTACGGCCCGCATTGTCTGAGCGTGCGCCCTGCGGTTGTTAGGTGCGCTTCGGACTGCAGCGCGGTTTCGATTCTCACTGCCTAGCCCAAACGTACCTGCCAACGAACTCGGGAATCCGTCCACAGCCGGAGAGAGTTTCGTTCTCAGGAAAGTTTCCTCCACCACTTGGGAATTGAACCCCGGTCTGGCGACCCCTCGTTCCCAGGTCAGCTCCTCGATGGCCATAACCGTCGTCCTCGGCCCAGTCGCAGGGCGCGGTGACCGGCTCGGCGAATCCCGTCGGGTATCTCTTCCAAAGGCGAGCGATGGGGCCGGCACACGAGGTGGAGAGGGATCGCCCTGCCGTAGCTTGGGCGCTGCTGGTAGCACGAGTCACCGTGGGGGTGATCTTCATGGCCCACGGCTCCCAGAAGCTGTTCGGGGCGTTCGGCGGACTGGGGCTGGCGGGAGTCGTGAAGATGATGGGGCCCATTGGCTATCTCGTGACCGTGGATGAGTTCTTCGGCGGGCTCGGGCTGCTGGTCGGGGTCTTGTCCAGGTTCTCGGCCTTCTGGCTGATCGTGGATATGATCGGCGCGATCGCACTGGTTCACGGCAAGAACGGGTTCTTCCTGGGAGCGAAGCCCGGCTTCGAATACAACCTCGCGCTCATCGGCCTGCTCGCGGCCATCCTGCTCGCGGGGCCGGGAAGGTTCAGCCTGGGGCGGTGGTTGCCCCTGCCCCGCCATGTCGTCCTGGAGTAACCGCGAGACCGGATTCGCGGAGCTGCAGATTCTGGCCCCTATTGGTCTGCTCTACCATGCGATCATCTGTACGCCGGGTCCGGATAGCCTTACTGCTACTCTCTATGCTGCTGTGCGCCGTGCTGTTCGTGTGCTACTTGTGGCGTCCGGACCGGGCGACTGCCGTCACGGTTATCCCGCCGCTGATCTGGGTTGCACCGGGCCTCAGCCTGGCCATGTTGGGCCTGGGCCGCGCACGGCTACTGGCGGTCCTGCTGTGGGTCGTATTCCTGCTTGCGTTCGCGGAGCCCTTCAGCTTCGTGCGCGGGCTGCGCGCGCCGGAGGCCGGGTTCAACGTCGCGCGGACACAGGGGAAGGCGGTGCGGGTGATCACGATCAATGCGGCGGGGGCGGCAGAGGCGCTGGAGCAGGTGGTGCAGTATGCCCCTGACATCGTTGTAGTGCAGGAGCCACCGGCCCCTGAGCACGTGGAGGAGGTGGCGAGGAAGCTGTTCGGCCTGCAGGTGGGGGTGGTATGCGGCACCGATTGTGACATCCTGTATCGGGGCCGGCCGCCGGCCGACAAGAGGCGGCGGACGACGGCGCGAGCGCGGGTGGAGCTGGGCTCCGGGGAGGAGATCGCGGTGCTCGGCACGCACCTGGCATCGACGCGGCCCTCTTTCCACCTGTGGCGGCGCGACCGGTGGCACCGGCTGGCGCAGGACCGCCGGATGCGGCGCGAGGAGATGCGAGAGGTGGTGGGAGCCGTGGACGCGGTGCCGGCCGGCAGGCCAATCATCTTGGCCGGCGACTTCAATGCACCGGCCGGAGACGCGGTGTTCCGAATGCTTCGCCCGCGGCTGCGGGACGCGTTCGCGGAGGCCGGGCGGGGCTGGGGGAACACCTGGTCGAGCAACCTGCCACTGGTGCGGATCGACCAGGTGTGGATCAGCAGGGAGTGGCGCGCGGTGAATGTGGTAACGCATCGGGCGGGGCCGTCGGATCATCGGATGGTGCTATGCGATCTAGAGCGGAGAGAGGAGAAAGGGTGGAGGTGATGCTGCCCAGGAGAGGTACCGTGGTGAGGTGGCCGACGGCCCCGGCCACCCCCGACTCCGGCTGCCCCCTCGGCTGGGAGGCATTGCCAGGGTCTCCGTCACCACCCATCGTAGACGACTCTTCCCCGACACGCGAGTCACAGCCTTCCGGTTGGCGGTGTGATGTCAGGCCGGCTTCAGGCGTGCCTGGCAGGGGCAGATCGGCTCCGGTACACCACGGCTCAGCGCAGGCTGATGAGCACGACGGACAGGATGCCCACTAGGATTCCCAGGCTGGCGCGTCGCCCGGGGCGCTCTTTCCAGAACAGAAACGCGCTGGCGCTGACGAGCATGATGCTCAGGGAGCTGCACGCCGGGAACACCATCACAGCCGGCACGAACGACAGGGCCCGCAGCAGGAACACGAGGCTTCCCAGGTTTACGCACCCCAGGCAGATGCCGGCAACCCACTCCCCGACACGCGTGGGTCGGCCCGTGAACCTGACCATCGCCAGGGAGAAAGCGCCCGCTGTCCCGAACCAGATGAGCGCTAGCGCGGGCTGTTGGCCTCCGGGTGCAAGTTCGGTGATCGCCTTCTGCGCGACCCGTGTGGCCCCCGACACGAGAAAGATCCCAGGGACAACCAGATAGGCCCACCGGGCGAAGTCTGTGGCCGCGGTTTCAGTGGGGGGTGTCAGCAGCAGCACCGCCGTCACAGAAACGACGATGCCTGCCGCCTGTGCGGCGCCCAGGTGCTCATGCCACAGCAGCACCGAGGGAACAAGCGGCACCACCATCGCGACCTGGACGGCAGCATTAGGGATGGTGATGCCACGGCGGCGCAGGGCGTAGGCCAGCAGGAAATAGGTCATGACGAACCCGATTCCGCTGACTCCCGCCAGCAGGACCATGCCAGAGGAGACCGCAACTACTTCTCTCCACGACACCAGAAGCGCTGCCGCGATAGCGGCCGCGACGTAGTTCACCGCGCCGACCGCGAGGACGGAGTACCCCCGCTCTTGGCTGAGCTTCATGATCAGCGAGAAAGCTGACGTGAAGACCACTGAGAGTGCGAGGAAGAGCATCCCGACTGACGCGTCCGACATCTGGAGACTGAAGGCTCCTGCGCCCCGTCACTTGCTGGACTCAGACGGCAGGTTCGCCGCGGGATGCGTGGCTACCTGTAGCGGACAAACCATCAGGCGAAATCCAGGTCGGTTGCCCTTTCAGGGCGATGCAGGCGAGTCCGTATGTCGCCGCCAACGGTTCCCCAACACGCGAGTCATGGCGTTCCGGCTGGCGGCGTGCTGTCAGGCCGGCTCCACGGGCGGTTGACAGGGGCATGGGAGGCCAAGAGTGGGTAACCGTCAGACGCGGATGGCATTGACACCTGCGAGGGCGGGCAGTATCATTGACGGCATCGAAGTGGAGGGCTGTGCGCGTGTCAGTCTGCCGGGCAGTTCTGGGTGCGCGTGATGTTGCCAATGCTCCTAACGAGGCGTGCGAAGAGGCACGCCTCGTTTCTTTTCATCTATCCCTCATAGCGTTCCAGGTGAGAACCGTCGAACGGCCTGAGAGTGCTTGCGAATGATCAGGGGGAGGCCGGAGAGGAGGTGATGGGTAAGCTAGTCCGGCGCCTCGCTGGTGTCGGTTGTGTCGCGTTGATCACCTGGTAAGGAGGCAACATCCATGAGTGCTAGACGGGTGAAGGGATTCACGCTCATTGAGCTACTGGTCGTGATCGCGATCATTGCGATCCTGGCCGCAATGCTGTTCCCGGTGTTCGCCCGCGCGCGAGAGTCGGCGCGCAAGATCCAGTGCCTCGCCAATGTCAAGAACATCGCCATGGCGATGCAGATGTACCTCACGGACTACGACCGGTTCCCGCCCGGCGAGCACCGAGCCGAGGTGGCCCAATGGTTTGAGGACCGCGGCTGCGACCTCTCACCAGGGTGCTGCACGCGCAACACGGAAGCGAACCCGTACCTGCGCTGGCCGGTGGTCCTGGACGAGTACATCAAGAACCGCGATGTCTGGCGCTGCCCCTCGGCCAAGAACGCCTGCACGGTGATGATGGTCAACCCCGGGCCCGACTGGCTCTCCGCGCTCGAGGCAGCCTCCGACCAGGGGACGGTGTGCGTCTGCGAGGGCGCTTACCCCAAGGGCTGGGGCGGGACCGTCACCGATATCGTCAGCGACGGATGTCCTGCCTTCGCCTCCGAGGATACCGGCGCACAGGAACTCGATATCTTCATGGGGGAGGAGGTGAGCCGAGAGAAGAAGACCGGCCAGATCAATGATCCCGCCAAGTACCTGGTGGTCGCGGAGCGAGGCGTGAAGCCCAAGTGGTGGCGCATCGAGCAGATCGCCTACCCCGAGCTGTGCCGCATTGTGTGGGGCGAGATCGCGTCGGACCCTGGAGGCGACTGCAGCCTCAAAGACGATTGCAGAGCAGACTATGAGGGGGTCTGCGGCATCTACTACGGGAACATCGACAAGTTCTGGACCGACCCGTCTATGCGCAAGCAGTATGCGCGCCACCTCGGCGGCAACAACCTCGGCTTCGCCGACGGCCACGCCGTCTGGATGGATGCCGACGCCATGCTCGCCGCTGCCGGCAACTGGAGGAACCCGAATTCGGGCCTGGACGGGGTCCAATGCCAGTGTCTGCCGAACGCGTGGCAGTGAGGCGCATGCACTAGCTACTCTGTCGGCATCCTGGTACGAAACTCTGAGTCGGGCGGGGCATGGAGGGCACGCTCCGCCCGGGCTGTTCTTTTTGCCCGGCGCCGGATCATCGGCGGCCGAAGTCGTGAGAAGCCGTTCGGAGCCGAAGACAGTACGCGCCAAGGGGTGGCGGGCGGCGCGTGAGATGCGAGCGATGTGCCGGAGGCCACACCCTTGGCGATCAGGTCCGGTGTCTGGGTTGCTGCGGCTTCGGCGCCGGTGCATATCGGACCGGCGGTGGCAGCTGTCCTTTCGACGGTTCAGCTCAGGATCTCGCAGATCGCGGCCACCAGATGGCCCGCCGAGGGGGGGTAGCGAGTGGCGCCGCGGATGCGGCCGCGTCGCAAGAGTCCGTGATCGGCGGTCACTATGGCCGATGATATCCGACCCGATCCGTATCTGCCGGCACTGGTGCAGGCACAGCGCAAGCTAGCCGAGCGCGGGCTGGACACGCAGCAGATCGCGCGGCTGGCCGCCATCAGCTATGACGCGCAGGCTGGAACATGGACGCTCCCGGCGCTCGGGCGCATCTGGCGTATCAGCTGGCCATCGCTGGCGGTCTCGCTCGATGGCGCGGAGGGGCCCTTGGATGCGGCGTCTCGCGTGTCCATCATCAACTACTTGGCATGTGCCGATGGAGTGCCCATCACAGGCGAATGGGTTCCCTGGCGAGCATTCGCCGCCGGGTCATTGACGCTGAGTGCCGAGCGTCCCGGCCATCTTCCTCCGCTGAGCGATCGCTTCGGTAACGATGTGGATGCCTTCCGCCATCGCGCCGCGCAACTGAACGGTAGGTCGGCGCAGTTCGGCGACGCGGCCTATGTGTTCGATGCCTTCCCTCGAATACCCGTGCTTGCCATCTACTCTGCGGGCGATGACGAGATTCCCCCCTCCTCTGCAATCCTGCTGGATCGTAGCGCCGACCACTACCTGCCGGTGGAGGACCTGAGCGGAGTGATCGGCTGGGTGCAGCAATCGCTGGCAAACGGATAGCGACGGCGGCGCCGCCCACAGGGGGGAGCGGACGGCGCCGGGAATGCGATCATGTCTGCCGTCACTGGATTCACGTGGTGTGGCGTACGCTTCCCACACCCCTGCTCGACACAGGTTAACTGGACCAGACTGCTGCATGAAGGGCTGCTTCCCGCTCTGGCGAACGGTTGCCTGAGAAGTGCCACAACCTGCTGAGAGGGAGCACGCCGTGTCAGACCATGAGGCAGCAGTGTATGTGGCAAACCTGCCCTGGGACACGACCGAAGACGATCTGGTCTGGCTGCTCGGGCAGTTCGCAGATGTCGGGAACGCCAGGATCATCCAGGATCGAGAGACCGGACGGTCCCGCGGCTATGCTTTCTTCGACCTGGCTGCGGTTGAGCAGGTGGCCGCTGTGTGTGCCACCTTGGATAGCTGCCGGTTCAACGGCCGCTTGCTCCAGGTGAGACCTGCGCGGGCAAAGCCAGTTCGCCAGTAGTGCCAGATACCTCCGGGCACCCCCCGACTCCGGCTAGCCCCTCGGCTTGGGGTCACTGTCCGGGGTTCCGTCGCGGATGCGGCGAGCTTGCTCCCCGGGAGAGAACGGCGCCCAGAGGCGCCGCGCAGAAGCCCTGTGTGGCAGAGTATCTGAGACTCGCAGACAAGCTTCACGGTCTGTCAGAGGTATCTCACCGCTACTTGACACCCACAGACCGCCCGGATCTTGCCCGCCAATCTTGCAGAATGGCGTCCATCACTTCACTGGTGCGGAGAGCGGTCTCTCCGGTGCTGGGGCAAGGGGCGACGCCATTGAGGGCGTTCACAACCGTCTGGATCAGCGGCTGCTGAACGTGGGCTGGCGTCTCAGTCTGGTGCAAGGTGACACCGTCTCCCGTATGCAGCTCGATGGGTTCGGCGCCGAAGGTGGAGAAGCGCAGCTTCCCCCGCGAGCCGACGATCTCATTCATGTCGGCAGAGCATCCGTCATGGGCGGTGAAGCACCAGATGCCGGCGCCTAAGACGGCGTCCGGGAAGCTCAGGGTGGCGGAGACGCAGTCCTCGGCCGGGTAGAGGCCAGCCTAGTTCACGGCCATCCCGTTCGTCTTGACAACAGGGCCGAGGAGGAAATCCAGGATGTCCAACGTGTGTGAGGCCAGATCGAGGAAGAGGCCGGCACCAGCGATGTCGGGCACCACCCGCCAGGGGAGATGCTTGGGGTCGTAAGCGTCGGGGGCGCTGCACAGGGTCACAGTCACGAATCGAACCTGGCCGATGGCCCCCTGCTGCAGCAGCTCCTTGATCTTCAGGAAGCGTGGCAAGGCCCGGCGATAGAAGGCCACGAAGAGGGGAACCCCGGCTTCCCGGCAGGCGGCGATCATCTGCCGGCACTCATCTGCAGTACGCGCCATGGGCTTCTCCACATAGACGGGCTTGCCCGCACCCGCGGCCTGGATCGCGTAATCGGCATGGGTGGAGGGAGGCGTGGCGACGTAGACAGCATCCACTTCGGGGTCGTGGATCAGCCGACTCGCGTCGTCATACCAGCGGGGCACTCCGTGGCGTTCGGCGTAGTCCTTAGCCTTCTTACCGTCCCGGCGCATCACCGCCACTAGCTGCGAGTGCTCGGCCCTCTGAAATCCGGGGCCGCTCTTCACCTCGGTCACGTTCCCGCACCCAATGATTCCCCAGCGAATCGTCCGCATTAGCGCTTCCTCCGACCTCTCCTATCGCACTCGCGCCAGGCGATCCTTCTCGCTTCGCCAACAGGGGCGAAGCGAGCCGATTCAGGGCGGTCAGCCGTACTACGAGACGGTTGGCAGTGCGGTGGCGCGTGGTCCAGCCGGCCAGGGCCTGCGGACTGGCACGGCGCCTGGCGGGCGGAAGGGCGCGGACGCACACGCTCGCAACTAGGCTGCCCTCTACTCCGCAGGCGAGGCAGCCAAAGGCACATCCCTCCCGGCACTGGTGGTAGCGGCTGCGGACGGGATCGCGGCGACCTTGCCCGGTGTGGGGTCCGCTGCCCGCGCTATTGGATGCCGCGCATAACGCGAGTAGCACGCGGCCATCGCTCCCACCGCCGTCCAAAGGTCTCCCATGGCGGAAAGCCTGGGGCTCGCAGACAAGTCACCAAGGCTGTCAGAGGTACCTCATTGCGATTCGGCAGCCACAGACACTGCCAATCACTTGCTCTCAAGCGTCAAGAAGACGACGGAGTGTGCGGGGATCGTGCACGTTACGCGGGGACCTGCCAGCGTGACCGGCAGCTCTGTGATCGCGTCCTCCTTGCGCTGGAGCAGGGGCTTGCCGTCGAGGTCGTCGTTGCTCAGGAGGATGCCAGTGGCGCGGGCGGCGTCGAAGGTGCGCACGTTGAGGATGCAGGGCACGGCGCGATCCCAGGAGCCGTTGGCGACGACGAGGTAGAGCGACTTCCTGTCCTGGCGGAGGGTGACCAGCGCGGGGGTCATGGGCCCGGCATAGTCGGTGGGCCTGTCGGAGAGGCCGTCGGCCGCGGATGGGGTGTAGTATGGTGCCACGCCATCCATGTCGAGGGCCCACTCGCCGAGATGGCGGTTAAAGTAGTAGTAAAGCCAGTAGAGCATGAAGCGCTTGTCGGGCGCGTCTGGAGAGAGGATGCCGAAGCCCTGCTCTTTGCTCCTGGAGAGCATCTCCCAACCGCTCGCGCCACGCAGGATGTGCTCGCGGGCGTAGTAGATGAGGCGCACGGCGCGGTGGAGAGTGCCGACGATGTTCGCGTTCCGATCGAACGCGTCCGCGACCTCGCCGTACGGGCCGGAGCTGATCATGCCCCACTCAGTGTCGTACTGGTAGACATCTCGACCTGGGTTGTAGGCGCGGATGAGAGCGTTGGTGCGCAGGATCAGGTCGAGCTTCTGGTAGTTCGCGGCGAGCACGGGCACCTCGAGCGCGCGCTCTTGCAGCCGGTCGATACCGGAGTAGTAGTGGCCCACGACGAAGTCGTAGTGACCGGCGCACTGCTTCAGCACCGCGTTGCCCCAGGCCTGGCTCTCGGGGTCGACGGCGAGGCCAATCTGGGCAGAGGGCTGCACGGCGCGGATGGCGCGGCTGACCTCGATGAAGTGGTCGATGTAAGACTGCGGGGTCGGGAAGGCCGTGCCCTCCCTCATCAGGTAGGGCTCGTTGGCGATCTCCCAGTAGCGGAAGCCGTAGCCCATGTTCACGGAGTGGCGGACGCCTCGCGCCCACCGCTCGGGCGGGAGCTTACTGGTCGCGCCCTGGGTCTCGAACTCGAGCACGACGTGGTCCAGAGGCACGCCGACGCGGCGGCAGACTTCGGCGGCTCTGTCGATGGACTCCTCGACCGGGAACGGCTCATCGCCGACGGCGTAGAAGCGAGTCATGGGGAGGTGGAGGTCGCGGATCGCCTGCTCCAGCTCGGGCGCGAGGGTGTAGTCCCCCTTCTTGTCGTACGGCTGGCCGGTCCATCCGCAGACGCGGTGGAATGAGATGCCGCCGGCATCCTGGGTGGCGTGACGCAGGGGCTTGCCAGCATCCACCGTGATTTCCAGGATGTCGCCGGGGCGCAATCGGTGCTGGAGCGGCGGGTACTTCAGTGCGGACTCATCTGCGAGGCGATCCTTCCGTGTGCTGGGCTCTTCGGTGACGACGATGTCGTCAACCCAGAGGGTGCGCTCGGCCCGTTGGTCACGCGTGGCGTAGAACGCGAGCAAGAGATAGCGGCTCCGGTCGGCGAAGAAGTCCCAGCCCTCATGGAGGGTGAATCGGAAATGCTTCCATCGCTCATCTGCGGCGATGACGAAGTGGCCGGGGGACGCCGCGTCGATGAACGGGTGGATACTGGAGTAGGCCTCGAGACCGAAGTCCGACATCCCAGGCTGGTCCGCTCTGGCCCAGAAGGAAACAGTGTACATCATGCTCCTGCGGGGGCGGATGGCGTGCTCGGGTGATGAGACGGTGTAGCCCTTGGTGCCAGCGGGATGATGGATGCGGAAGCAGGCCCTGCCGCGGTGGGGGTTGACGGTATCGAGGGTGTAGTTGCCCGGGATCTTGTACTGCCTCGCGCCCCACATGGCCCAGCCCAGCGGCGGCGCTTCCGGGGATGGGATCTCGAAATCACCATTGTAGACGAGGTTCTGCGCGCAGTGGGCGGAGGTCCCGAGAACGAGGAGCAACAGACTAGCTGCCACAGCAGCAATGAGTCTCGAGTGCATGGCTTCCCTCTACCGGGTCACGTTTCGGTGCGGGGCCCCGTCATCCTTGGCGCGGGAGGGCCCGCCGCGCGAGCCGCGGTCATGGGCCTTGATGCCGGACTCCATCGCCGGGGCGCCGGCCTCGTGAGCACCCACGTCCAGGGCCTTCCCGGAGAAGTCATCATTGAAGCTGGGAATCCGGACACCGGCGTCGTAGCCGGGGCTGCCGCGGGCTAGCCAGAACCGGCCCGGGCCATTCCCGGAGTCACTGCCGGGCTTACGCTTGATGCCGTGGACCTCCTGGGCGCCGGAGGCCCTGATGTCGCCGCTGAGGAGGTCATAGTCCAAGTCATTGGCGAGGCTGGTGGTTCTGTCGCCGATGCTCTCAGAAGAATCCGACTTGACGTGGAGGATATTGTTCCTGAAGGTGATGCTGAAGACCTCGCCGCCATAGCTGGAGAGGCCGATTTTGCACCCGAGTGTCCGTGTCAACCACCCGTGAAGCCGGCCTGGGCGCACCCCCGGCTCCGGCTACCCCCTCGGCTGGTGTCACTGTCCGGGGTTCCGTCGCGTATGAGACGTGACCAACTAGGGCACGGCAGGGGCTGAGTGCTGGAGGCCCCGACCAGTCCAACCCCGCTCACCATCCCCGCCCATCCTCGCCGCCTCCCAGTACAGGAGTCCCAGCGAGCGCCGAGAACACCTCGATTGGGGCTGCAGGAGCCTCCCGGGGGGCAGATGAGTATCTGGACAGGGCACCATCGCCGAACTGGAAAAGGCGCTTGTGTGCCTGAGAGGAGACCGCAATCATGGGTGAAGAGCTGCTGCAATGGGAACGGGAAATGCTCGCGCAACATCGCTGGGGCGTGCAGGGAGAGGTCGTCGAAAAAGAACACACGCGGCTGCGGAGGTTGTACGACAGAGCCGCCCCCTTAGACGAGGACTGCAAAGGCCTCGTGGAGCAGATCGTGGCACTGGAGATCTGCAATTGGCGGCTAGAGGAGAGCCTGCTGGCGCTCTGTGAGGCCATCGGCTCAAAGCGTCCGGTGCCGTGGACAATCGGACACAAGGCCTCCGTCACGCCGGAGCGCTGGGATCGGATCTGGGCCTACTACCTGTCACTGCGCGAGTGGCTCGCCGAGGGGCCGCGCCAATGCCGCGCCTACCCTACCTTGTCAGCCAAATGCGATGCCGAGGGCGAGATCCAGCGGCATGTGCGGGAGATGCTGGGAGAACCGGACGAGGTCAAGCGACTGCGCGTCGAGCGCCTCTGCTTGCACGTGGAGTTCTGGCTGGATGGACTCCCGGGGGACAACCAGCCGCGCAAGAAGGCGCTGGAGGCCGCCGCAGCCGCGATCGATGCGGAGATCGAGGCCCGCGCCGAGAACGCAGAGGAGTTTGAGCACGCAGAGCGCGGTTTCGGCCAGCGTATGAGACTGGTTGACAACGGCCAGCTCCACCCCTGCCACCACAAACTGTTCCGCCGCTACGACATTCTCATCTCTAGCATTGGCTGCGGCAAGTGGCGAGGCGCTATGCCCTACAGAGGCACCGACGGCTTCCAGCGGGCCGAGACGCTGGAGGAATACCTGGCGCCGGTCACTTCCTGGATTGATGGTGCGTCATCTCCGAGCAAAGGTGGCGACGCCGAACTGGCCGCAACTATCCACGACTTGCTGGGCCGGCGGGACGATGTGAAGGCGTTCCTGGCTTCGCTGCTCGTTTCATTGCTGCGGTCGCAGCAGCTACTAGCCCGGCAGCAGGCGGAGGAGGCCGCGCAGAAAGCACCATGAAGGCACGGCGCTCAAGATTGGCCGGCACCGTCTTGGCTGGCTTCTCGGGCTTGTGTGATTGCTCGCCGCGACGAGGCACGCCAGCCATCGGACGAGGGAGCGCGTTTCGGGATGGGCATTCGCTAGAGCAAACCGTCCTGGGATCGAAACCCCCGACCTCGTCCACATCTGGAGACGGTTCGATCCTGGGTAACGCTTCCCCACTGTCTTCGAAATCCACTCATTCTCCGGTCTCGTCCGATGGCGGAGAGAGTGCGATGCCAGGCTACTTTCCTCCACCGAAGTGACACAGTCGAACCATGCTCAGAGGTGGACGCCGTCATCTTCCGCGGCAAAGGCGACGGCAATGCTGCCGTCGCCTCCATATCCTGGTGCCGAGTCCCAGAGTCGAACTGGGGACGCCGGGATTTTCAGTCCCGCGCTCTACCACCTGAGCTAACCCGGCACGCGAATCTCGATCCTCGGTTCAGGTATGCTGGCGTCTGGCGTAAGCTCTACCACCTGAGCCCTCCCAGCACAGGGATCTTCGCGATCGCTGCGAATACCATCCTTGGCGCTGTGGGGTGCCAGATGAGTTCCTGGGCGCTGCGGGGAGAGGAATGTACAAGATGGCAGGAGGCTTGACGGCATGCGTGCTGTTAGCGCTTGCCTTCGGCTGCGCATTCGCTGATGCGAGCGCAGCAGCGCCACGAAGGGCAGGAGCGGGCGTGGAGCTGGCAGAGCAGCAGATTCTGGCAGGCGCGGGTCAGCGCATCGAGAGACGGCGCAAGGCCGACGCGGCGGTCCGCGTGGTAGATGCGGAAGGCAAGCCCGTGGCCGGCGCTCGAGTGAAGGTCGAGCAGGTCAGCCACGAGTTCCTGTTCGGCTGCAACGCCTTCCCGGTGCTGGGCTACGACGACCCGAAGATGGAGGAAACGTACGAACGAGAGTTCAGCGCGCTTCTGAACTACGCGACGCTCGGGTTCTACTGGGGAGCGTATGAGTACGAGCAAGGCAGGCCTCAGGAGGCCCGGCTCAGGCGGCAGGCGGAATGGTGTCGCGATCACGGGCTCGCGACAAAGGGGCACCCGCTCGTGTGGCACGAGGTCTACCCCAACTGGGGGCCGTCTGATCCAGACGACACGCGGGAGCGGCTGCGCGCCCGCGTCAGCGAGATCGTGTCAGGATTCGCCGGCCTCATTGACCGCTGGGATGTCGTGAACGAGGCGACGGTGTCGGCGACTGTGGACAACGGGGTCGGCCACTGGGCGAAGCGCGACGGCGCGGCGGCAATAGTGGCGGAATCGCTGCGATGGGCGCGAATGGCAAACCCATTGGCAACCCTGCTCTACAACGATTACAACATCGGGGCGGACTTCGAGAAGCTGGTGGCTAACCTGATCGCGGCCGGCGCGCCGCTTGATGCAATCGGCATTCAGAGTCACATGCACGGGGGCGAGTGGCCCGTCCCCAAGGTCTGGGAGACGTGCGAGACCTATGCGCGGTTCGGCAAGCGGCTGCACTTCACCGAAGTCACGGTCCTTTCCGGAGAGCACGGCTGGAAGCGCAGCCCCTGGCCGACGACGCCGGAGGGCGAGGCGCTCCAGGCCGACTATGTGGAGAAGCTGTACACCGTGCTGTTTTCCCACCCGGCGGTCGAGGCTATCACTTGGTGGGATTTCATGGACGGCGGCTGGCAGGGCGCGCCCGCCGGCCTCGTGCATGCGGATCTGACACCGAAGCTGGTGTACGAGCGCCTGATGAAGCTGATCAAAGGGAAGTGGTGGACCAACCTGGAGACGCAGACCGAAGAGGCAGGCGTCGCTCGCTTCCGCGGGTTCCTCGGCCACTACTGCGTCACGGTCTCGACACCGGCCGGCGACATCGTGCGCGAGATGGACCTCAGGCGCAACACGGACAATACACTGACCATAGCCGCGACCTAGCGACTGAGGTCCACCGCCTGGCTGCAGGGCCTCCTTACCCCGCTCTGAACCTGCGACCTCGTGTCCGTGTCAGCCGCCCGTGAGGCCGTCCCAGAGCGCCCCCAGCTCCGGCTACCTCTCCGGCCTAGGACCACTGCCGGGCAACAGCGCGTCTGGCAGCGATGCCCTGTTGCTCTGTCGCAAGTCCCACGAAGATGGGACCCGCCCCTAGGACCGTGGGCTCATTCGCCCCTGAGTCGCCGATGGTATGGTATGCGCAGCGCCCAGTTGGCGCCCAGACCCGAATGCCGAGATCCACCCGGGTCAAGGGAGAAGCATCAATGGCTGAGCACGAGCCGTCCGGCGAGCAGCACTCGGTAGGAAGCGCGGCACCAGGCCCCAGGCTACGCGCCATCGCCTGGTGGCGGTTCGGGGTTGCTGGCGCAGCGCTGGTTGTGATGGCCCTTCTGACGCTGTGGGGCTGGCGCGAGGCGCAGAAGGGGTGCATGTCGGGTCTTGCGCTCTTGGCAGCGCTCCTGGTGGACGCGGTCCTTCTGCCCTCCTTCGTGCTTCCGTCGTTGGTCATCGCCTGGCGCCTTCCCCGGCGCCCCCGCCCGGCAGTCCGGCTGGCCCTCCTTCACGATCTGGTGATAGTGATTGTCTCGGTTCTGGTGGTCATCTCCCTCTTGCGCCAACCCTGGGGATGGGAGCCGCTGGGACTGCTTAGGGACTCCGCCCCCTGGGTGGGACTCGGCCTCGTCTTTGGGGCCGAGGGCGGATACCTTCTGCGTGCGGTGGTGAGGTGGCGACCGGCCTGGCCCGCTTACGGGCTCCTCGCTGCTGGCCTGGTCGCGGCAGTCACGGTCATTCCGAGGGTCGTCCATGCCCAACGGGCGCGACACGTCCGGCCGCTCCTCGCCTACATGAACGCTCACTGGGTCAAAGTCCCACCCAGCGCTCGCCTGAGGCTGGGAGGACGCAGCACCGGCCCCGGCACACACACAGACTACATCTCGGTACAGGGGCAGGACACCTTCTGGCATGTCTCGGCCGAACACGGTCGCGACGGACGGTGGGCATTCCCCGTGCCTCACAAGATCGATTTCCCCACGTTTTCAGGCGGCCCCTACCCAGGCACTTCAGGGCGCGTCTCATCCTTCGATCAGGCGAAGGCGCTGTTGCTACGGTGCGGTGTGGCGGATCCGGGTCTCCGCCCAAAGCGAGTGATCACAGGCAGCGTCGCCGAGTACGAGCTCTGGTCGCCGCTGGGCCAGGGATACTATCGGGTGACCCAGGCCGTCTACATCAGGTTCTTCCTCCAACACCCGCTGACGGTGCCGTCGCGTCCGCCTGGGACAGCATGACCTCTGGGCATTCCAGACTGGGAGCAGCAGTCAGTGCTATCGCGGCGACTGCCACAGGACGAGCCGCGAGCTGCACCAACCTCCGACTAGAGCGCGCAGCGATTCGCCGGCAGATCGGCAACCTGGGCCTGCAGATCCTCGACCTCCAGGTGGGTGTAACGCTGGGTTGTCGTCACCCAGGCGTGGCCCAGCAACTCCTGCACCGCCCGGAGATTGGGCCGGGCGCGTAGGGCGTGGGTGGCGAATGCGCCAGAGGCGCATGAAGGTGTGGCGCAGCAGGTGGGGGCCGGAGCGATCGGTGATGCCGGCCGCCCGCAGATCCCGATTCACCAACAGCGCAACGCCGCGTACGCAGAAGCGGTGCCCGCTGCGATTCAGAATGAGTGCGGGCTCAGTACCCTCGCGGTCTGAGAGATAGGCCAGCAGCGCGTCGGCGGCGGGGCGGTTGATGGGCAGCCGACATAGCCTCCGCCCTTTGCCCACCACCTGCAGGGCGCCCCAACCCTCGGCGGGCAGGCGCAGGTCCTCCCTGCTCAGGGCGCACAGTTCCCCCACTCGCAGACCGGTGTTGTAGAGCAGCATCAGGATGGCGCGGTCCCGCCGGCCCGTGGGCGTATCGGGGGAGGGCAGGGAGAGCAGGCGCTGGACCTCCTCGACCGTGAGATGCTTGGGCGCCAGCGATGGACCGAGGCGGATGGAGCGCAGCGCCTGCGCGGGGTTGGTCTCCAGTCGGCCTTCTTCAAAGAGGAAGCGGCAGGCCGAACGATCCGTGGTACTCGGTTTCGCGCAGCATCGCCTCGTGGGTGGCCCGCACCATCGTCGGGTCGGTTCCGAGCGCCACCGGCGCGAGCTCGCGCTCGACCAGCGCCGCCAACGTCTCCGGCCCGCCCACGATGCGGCCGAAGTACACATCTCCTCGCCCCGCGATCCCCTCGTCGGTCTCGATGCGCACCTCCACCGTCCCCGCGCCCCCCAGCACCTGCAGTGCATCGCGAAGGGGGTCAGGGGCGGGGGACGGGGGTGAGGCACGGCGTTGATCTTCGTGACCTTCATCTCCCAGTTCCTCCCAACGCAGCCCCCAGCGCTCGACCATCGTGATGTACTGAAACTGATCTGGGGGTTTCTTCGGCAGGTGCCGAGCGGGACCTGCCCTCTCGCGTGGTTGGTGGGCCAGGTTTCGGATGGCTCCCACGTCGCCATGGTGAGCCCCGCAACGCCACGCCAGGCGCGCAGCTGCGGCGCCAGATGATGTCGCGGGCTCACAACTCCATCAAGCTGCGAGGCGGCAGAAGTCGTTGATCAGGCCGTCGAGTGCCGGCCGGGCAACGATCTTGCCCTCGCACGGATACGCGTCCGGTGTCCTCTCTAGAAGCTCCATCCTGGCGCCGCGACCGGAGGCGCGGGTCCATTAGAGCAGGAGATGGGGGTCGAGCAGGGTTGATGCCCATCACGCGGAAGCATCCCAAACGACGGCCCCGGGCACCCCCGGCTCCGGCTACCCCCTCGGCTGGGAGGCAATGTCCGGCGTCCTGTCACCAATGATGAACAGCGCCGGCGCTGATACGGGATGCGACCCTCCCTCGGTTAGCCCGCTCGCCGGGTGCTCGACGGCAGGCCCCTTCCTCGGCACGCAGACCGAAGTTCCAGCCCCTTCCACGTGTAGCTATCGTCCAGGGACGTGGCGGAGTGCCCATCAGACACCGGAGCATGCCCCCACGCTAACGTTGGGGCGGTTCTGGGGTGCAGTAACCACTTCGCACGCGCCCTTGTTCGGCAGTCCTGAACTCCTACAGCGGGATGCGCCTGGAGGGAGCCACCTGCCCTCAGCGAAGTGGGCAGGTGGGGCGGAGGGAGGTCCCATGGCAGCACGCGATGATAGCTATGATGTCCTGGTCTGCGGGGGCGGCATCGCAGGCGTGGCCGCCGCGCTGGAGGCGGCGAGGTCGGGTCAGCGCACCGCGCTGCTGGAGAAGACGATCCTCCTCGGCGGCCTCGCCACTGCGGGCCTGATCTGGGGTTATCCTCCCCTCTACGACGCCAATGGCACCAAGGTCACCGCCGGTCTGGCGGAGGAACTGCTGCAACTGGCGTGCCGTTACGGGCCAGGCGGCACCGATCCCTCTCGCCTGGGCGTGGACTGGACTATCTTCTCGCCGGCGGCCTTCGTCCTCGCCCTGGACGAAGCGCTGCTGGGGGCGGGGGTGGAGATCTGGTTGGACACCCTCGTCTGCCAGCCGGTGATGGAGGGGAACTGTGTCAGGGGCGTGGAGGCAGAGACAAAGGCCGGCCGGGTTACGCTCACGGCGCGCGTCATCATCGATGCCACTGGCGACGCTGACATCGCCCACCGGTCCGGGGCAGCGTGCGTGACGGCTGGCAATCTCATGGCGATGTGGGCACTCCAGGCATCCCTGGCGCGCGCTCGTCAGGCGGTTGAGAAGCAGGATGGCGCTCAGGTGATGGAGATGCTCATCCTCGGAGACAGCCTCCTCGACCGAGAAGCCTGGAAGAGGGCCAAAACGTGGACCGGCCTAGACGCGCGGGGTGTGACCGCCTTCGTGCTGGCCGGTCGCCGCCTGCTGCGCGAGCGGATCGCCGAGGCGCAGTCCTCGGGCGCCCGAAGCGACCAGTACCCGCTCATGCTGCCCGCACTGGCTCAGTTCCGGACCACGCGGCGGATCGTGGGCCGCGCCACCATAGCGCCAGGAGAGCACGACCGGCCGCGGCCGGACTCCATCGGAATGGTGGCGGACTGGCGGGCGCCAGAGCATGTGTGGGAGATCCCCTACGGCGCGCTGGTTCCTGATGGGGTCCGCGGCCTGCTCGTCGCCGGACGCTGTATCGCCACTGAAGAGGACCCGTGGGAAGCCACCCGGGTAATCACTCCGGTGGCGGTGACCGGACAGGCGGCCGGCCTAGCGGCAGCACTGGCGGTGGCGCAAGGCGTGAGCCCCAGCGATGTGCCCGCCGACGCTATCCAGGCACAACTCGAGGCGCGGGGTATTCCCTACCACCGAAGTGGACCTGGCCGTTAAGGGCGGCGGCGTGCGGCTCAAGCTCGTGTGCATCATCCATGCCCCGTCCGCGCGTCCCGGGCTTCGGCCTCTGGCCGCCCGGTGGGGCAGGCACACACGATGGCACGGTGAGTTCAGTAGATGGTGAGGCCCGCCCGGTCGCATCCTCTGCCGCCGCCATTCTGAATCCTCTATGCCTCCCAGCACAGGTGTATCGACGAGGGGAGAGAATGCCACGAGAGAGGCTGCACGAGCACCCTGGGAGCTGGATGAGTTTCTGGACATGACGCGAGGCATGGCAGGGGACGAGTGCCGGAGGCCCTGCCCAGTCCGATCCCCGATCGCATCTCCGCCCATCCTCGGCGTCTCCCAGCACAGGGGTGTCAGCGAGTGCAGAGAAGAGCACGACTGAGGCTAGGCTAGCGCCTTGGGGGACAGATAGGGTTCTGGACAGAATGCGGTCCAGATCCCGCCCCCGGTGCGCTCGGACCAGAGCCTGCTCATTCTCGGAGTCTGGCGTGCCCGAGCTCACATGATCGACGCGGTGGTGTTGGCCGGCGGAGTAGACAAGGGCGACATCGCGGCCGGATTGGGCGTTGTCCACCGTCCTCTACTCGAGGTTGGCGGGCAGCCGATCGTTGAGCGCGTCCTCGGCGCCCTGCGGGGCGCCGCAGAAGTTGGCAAGGTTGCCCTGGTGGCGCCGCTCCCGGTGCAGGCTGCCGCCTCCGAGGAGGCGGTTGATGCCCGCGTTGTAGCCGGCGATAGCTATGTCGATAACATGGCTCGGGGAGTAGAGGCGACCAGCCCGGGCAGCGACCACCTGCTGATCATCACCGGCGATCTGCCTCTGATCACCCCGGCTGCTATAGACGACTTTGTGCGCCAATCGCTGGCTTCGCGCGCCGTGCTCTGTTACGCGATCATCCCGAAGGAGTCATCGGAGCGGCAGTTCCCGGGAGGCCAGCGGACCTACGTTCGCTTGCGCGAGGGTACCTTTACAGGCGGCAACGCCATCGTAGTCACGCGCGACTTCGTCGAGCTGCACCGTCATCTCCTCGACCACCTCTTCGCGGTGCGCAAGAACCCGCTCAAGATGGCCTCGCTGCTCGGGGTTGGGTTCATCGTTGGGCTCCTCACTCACCGGCTCACATTGCCTCACATCGAAGCTCGCGTCGGCGCCATACTCGGCGCCCGGGCCGCCGCCGTCATCAGCACCTACCCGGAGCTGGGCTTCGATGTGGACAAGCTCGACGACCTCTACCTCTCCCGCCGCGTCGCCGACTCGTTCGACTCGCGCCTCTGAGCCATCCCTAGTATTCCTGAGTATCTCGCAGCGCGCCTCGCGGTGAGGTGCCGTGCGCTCTACTGAATCCCGACGAAGAGGCGGAGGTAGTAATATGCGAACGGGCCGTTGGCCAGCAGACTGTCGAAGTGGTCCAGCACGCCGCCGTGTCCAGGCAGGATCGATCCCGAGTCCTTAACACCCGCCCAGCGCTTCAGCTTCGACTCCGCCAGATCGCCAAGCTGCCCAACCACACCCAGCGCGCATCCCAATGTCAATGCATGCCCGGTGGACAGACCGAGCCAGCGGCCGAGCCAGAGCGTAACCAGGGCCGAGGCGAACAGGCCCCCGAGGCTCCCCTCTATGGTCTTGCCCGGGCTCACGCTCGGCCAGAGCTTGTGCCTGCCCACCATCTTGCCAACACCTAAGGCGGCACTATCGGTCGTCCAGCAGACGGCTACCACTAGGGCGAGCCAGCCCACACCCTGCGGAACCGAGATGCCTGCCAGCGCGAAGAAGCCGTGGGGCTCAAGGTACCGCAGGTAGATCAGGTGGCTGAACAGACCTGGAAGCAGCAGGGAGCCGACGAGGCCGACCGAGATGGTTGGCCACACTGCGTTGCGCGGGGCCGGTGCAGAACCGCGGCTGCGGGGCGCAAGCAACGCTATTAGCAGCGCAGAGGCGACCAGAAACCCGGTAAGGGGCGTCTCCGCGCGGGCAAGCGCAATCGCCGGGGCAAGCGCGGCGACGATATACCCGGGCCAGCGGATCCAGCCGGGCACATGGAAGGGAGCCGAAGGGCCCTCTGGCTGAGGGCCTACAGCTAGCTGATAGAACTCCCGCAGCCCAGGCACCACAAGGAGGACTACGAATGCGGTCAGCGGCCAGCTACCCAGATAGATCACCGCAAGTTCGATCGGTATGGCAACTGCAGCTGTCAGAAGTCTGTACCGGAGCATCTGCTCGGCCCTCCCCCTAGCAGTCGCTTCACTCACTACCATCCAGGGTTTGGGTGGTAGCGGCCCGTAGTGTACCAGAACCAATCTGAGGTATCCACGAAGCCAGGCCCTCTGCTCCTGGGCGCCCCCGGGGTCGAATTCTCGCCACTACTGCGACATCATCCAGCCCATGTTCCGGCGTGTGATGATAGGCTGTTCCTTCCCTCTGCCTGAGGTCTGGGCTCGTGTTCCGTGGCGAGCGGCTCCGCGCATCCTTGAACAGGAGCACCAATGATCGTCCAGGATCCCATGACCTGCGCTCCTGTGGCGCTCCGGGAGGCGGGTGAGTCCCTGGACACTGCGCGCGGATCAAGAGGGCGGTGGATCGAGTTCTGCCGGCGCCCATGGGCACTCCTCCATGCAGATCCTCCGGTTTCGCCTGCCAGGCCCGTTTGCCCCTCGCCGACAAGGACAGGTCCCGGGAAAACAGGTCCGGTGCCTGGGACTTCTGGCCTTGCAAGGCAAGCCTCGCCTGAGGCACAATTGGCCGTGAGAACAGATGGTGAGTCGGAAGGGAGGTGACATCCGATGACAGACGCTAGGCAGGGACCGCAGGACCGGTTGCGCATCGTGAGCGTCAGCCTGGGCTCATCGAAGCGCAATCACTCGGTCGACGTGGAGATGCTGGGCCGGCGGCTGAAGATCGAACGCATTGGAGTTGACGGCGACTACGAGAAGGGGTGTGCGACGATCGCCGAACTCGACGGCAAGGTGGCGGCCATAGGTCTGGGTGGGACGGACCTCTACCTGGTGGCGGGGGGAAAGCGATATGTGATCGAGCAGTCGCGGCGGCTGGCCGAGTCGGCCACGACGACGCCCGTGGTGGACGGCAGCGGCCTGAAAAACACTCTGGAGCGGGAGACGATCCGCTGGCTCGCAGAGACCGGGGCGCTGGAGTTGGCGGGAAGAAAGGTGCTGCTGGTCAGCGCGGTCGATCGGTTCGGCATGGCGGAGGCATTCGTGGAAGCCAGGTGCGATGTGATCTTCGGCGACCTGATCTTCGCCCTCGGGTTGCCGGCGCCGGTCCGTTCACTGCGCAGCATCAGCGTCCTCGCCGCCCTCTTCCTGCCCATCGTAAGGCGGCTGCCGATCAGCATGATCTATCCGACCGGAGAGAAGCAGGAAAGCGGGAAGCCGAAGCACACGAGGTTCTTCCATTGGGCGGAGATCGTGGCCGGGGATTTCCACTATATCCGCAGATGCATGCCGCCGCGGATGGATGGCAAGACGATCATCACGAACACGACGACCGCGGATGACATAGCGATGCTGCGCGATCGCGGCGTGAGCATGTTGATCACGACGACCCCGGAGTTCGCCGGCCGCTCGTTCGGGACGAATGTGATGGAGGCGGCGCTGATCGCTCTCTCCGGCAAGCGCCCGGAGGATATGCAGCCCGGTGATTACCTCAGCCTCCTGCACCAGCTCGGCTGGCAGCCGCGGGTAGTCTCTCTGGCGGAAGCGGCGCCTGTGGTCGAGCCAAGGGAGAGCCGGAGATGATGGCCACGCCCCACATGGTGGTTGGTGCCGCCATTGGGCACGCCCTCGCCCGCCCGTGGCTGGCATATCCGGCGGCGTTCCCCAGTCACTTCCAGCCCGACCTGGTGCCTCACCTCGACTCCCACGCCCTGTTCGGAGTCGAGCACGGCGGACCAACACACCTGGAGGCCGCCGCGGGCGGTACTGACTCCCTGATCGGGGCGGTCGCTGTGGGCCTCGTCGCCGCGAGACAGCCCCCGCGTCGTGTGATGGTGGGCGGCGCGCTCTTCGGCATCCTGATGGACCTCGGGGGATACATCCCGCCGTCTGGCACATGGTTTCAGAACTGGGCCGGCACCGCATGGCTCACAGGATTCCATCACCGCATCCAGCATAACCTCACTCCGGCTCACTGGCCGGTGGGGGCCGGAACGCAGGCGGCCACAGCGGCAGTGGCGCTCGCGATCTGCCCTCTCCAGAGACCGCGCACAGAGGTAGCTGCCGACAGGTGGACGGTGGCCCTCTGAACTGATCCGCAGGAGGTCGGTAATGTCCGAGATCAGGCAGGACCAGGCGACGAAGCGATGGGTGATCATGGCGACGGAGAGGGCGAAGCGGCCCCACGAGCTGGTGGGCCAGCGACCGGCCGTCGAGAAGCAACCCGAGTACTCGCCCATGTGTCCCTTCTGCCCGGGCAATGAGAAAATGACACCTCCGGAGTTGCTCGCCTACCGAAAGAGCGGCGCGGCAAACTCACCGGGCTGGGAGGTGCGCGTCGTTCCGAATCGTTTCGCGGCGCTCAGCCCAGAGGGCGAGTTGGCCATTCGGGACCCGTACTGGTTCACC
Source organism: uncultured Armatimonadota bacterium (assembly GCA_963716175.1). Lineage (GTDB taxonomy): Bacteria > Armatimonadota > Hebobacteria > Hebobacterales > Hebobacteraceae > MFD04408-11. The sequence goes on from OY970296.1 coordinate 2,110,015, forward strand.
AACGTCACCGGCGTCGGCGCGCACGAGGTCATCATCGAGAGCCCCATTCACAATGCCAGTCCCGCGACCATGGACCTGGAGCACGTGACCCGCGCTCTTGTGCTGGCGGGTCAGCGGTTTGAGCAGCTGCAGCAGGATCACCGCCTGAACTACATCGCTTTCTTCCGCAACAACGGATTCGCCGCGGGGTCGTCGCTGACCCACCCGCATACGCAGATCATCGCCACGCCGATCGCGCCCACCAACATCCGGCTCGAGATCGAGGAGGCGCGTCGGCACTACGACGACCGCATGCACTGCGTCTACTGCGAGACTATCGAGAGGGAGCGTGAGGCGGGCGCGCGGGTGGTGCTGGAGACGGAGGCGTTTCTCGTCTTCGAGCCGTTCGCGTCCCGATGGCCGTTCGAGACGTGGATCATCCCCAAGCAGCATGCGTCAGTGCTGATTCCGGCCGGCCCAGACCAGGTTCGTCCCCTCGCCGACGCGCTTCAGACGACGCTGCGCGCGCTCTACCGGGCGCTGGGCGACCCTGCCTATAACCTCGTTCTTCACGAGGCGCCGCTGCGGGACAGCTGCGAAGACTACTGGCACTGGCACATCGAGATACTGCCGCGGCTTTCGACCGCAGCCGGGTTCGAGCTGGGCACAGGCATCTGGATCAACGCCATGTTGCCGGAGGACGCAGCCGCTCACCTGCGCGCCTTCGCGTCCGGCAGGCCATAGAGCAGCATAGGGACATTGCCGGCGCAGGCGGCCGCCGCGGCCGAGCGGGTGTTGGCGCCTGAGATCGAGATCACATTTCTGTAGCAGGCAGTAGCGATGACGGCAACGCTTGAGCAAGCCAAGTGGAAGTGCCGCACCACAGTGCGGAAGTCTGAGGGTGACGTGGAAGAGTACATCGCCCGGTTCGGCGAGGAGGAGGGCCTGCGGCGCTTCTAGGCCGAGCACGCCCCGACTGAGGAGATCGTGCGCGAGGGCAACGTGCTGCTCCGCGTAGGGATCCGGGCCATCTGGAAGCTGGTGGCCGGTCTCTCGGCGACCGCCTACAGCAACGCTGCCCCCCAGGTGCTATAATGTGCGGGTCGGCCAGCCCATTCGGGCCGCAAGCCAGAACGTGAGCTGCGGCGCTGAGGGGGTGTGCGATGACTGCTCGTGGTGTGTGGCGCATCGGTGGGCGAGACGTGCGCGCGATGCTCGTCGTATGCATCGTGGTTCCCTGCTGCATCTGTGCATCGGTAGCGATGGCCGGCACTCCCCCGGTGCCCATTGAGGGGACGATTCTTGTGACGGCCGATGGTGACCCCCTCGGCGTCTACTTCATCGAGGGCTTGTCGGACAACCGCGTCCCGGCCCCGATCCTGTTCGGTCAGGGCGAGATCTCCCCATACACGGATCGGGTGGCCTACAGTCTCACCGATGCCTGGCCGGAGACGCAGTGCGACGTCTCGACCGCGCGGATTGATGGCTCGGACATCGTCAATCTCACGGCGCTGGCCGATCTGGGAGGGGTGAACTGCAACCCGGCCTGGTCACCGGACGCGCGGCAGATCGCCTTCCAGCATGCGGATCCGACGCCCTCGCTCACCCCGTGTAAGGCCGGGTTCCATGTCTGGGTTATCAATGCAGACGGTACCGGCGCGCACCGTGTGACTGCTCCGGGGGCGTCGCCCACGAAGGACCCCTCGTGGGCACCCGACGGTCATCGTCTGACGTGCTGGTCAGAGGATGGCAACGCGATTGCGCTCAACGTCGATGGAACGGACCTCGTCGTTTTGCCCCATGTCGCTGACTACCCAGACTGGTCTCCGGATGGCGCCTCCATCATCTCCACCACGTACGACGAAGGGACGAACGGCGGCCAGACCGGCATGTGGCGCCGGATCGTGCTCACAGACAGAAATGGGGACAACCCCAGCGTGCTCTTTGAGCGGTTCATCAGCGATGCCGACGTCGCGACCCAGGTGGCCCTCTACGGTTCGACCTTCCCGTCCGGGTCTGATCCGGTCGGGATTGTCCAGGAGGGTGTGGGGCCATCGAACGCAAGGTGGTCGCCTACCGGCACCCGTATCCTCTTCCGAGCGGCGCTCCCCTTCGACCCGACAGGCCTGGCCTACAGTCGCCAAGTCGAGCTCTGGTTGTGGGACGTGGCGACCGGTGACCTGACGAGGATCACAGAGAACGATGCCTGCGAGTACGATCACAGTTGGCACGGTGATAACACCTACCCCGATCACCCGAGTGTGACGGTGGACAACACGACCGTGACCTTCTGTCAGGTGCTCGCGCCTGGTGTGACAACGATCATCCAGGAGGATGCCGGCGTGACGGTACGCGCGGACCAGGTGGCGGTCCCGCCCTTCTTCAACATCCTCACGACCGCGCAGGTCAGCGGCCCCATCTGCGTCTCGATGACCTATGAAGACGCAGCGGTGCCCGCGGCCGCGGAAGGGCACCTCTCGCTGGTGCGCTTCGACCCGGAGGCGCGCATGTGGTTCAGTCAGCCTTCGACGCCTGACCCGGTCCACAGCGTGGTTACTGGACAGCCATCCTCCCTTGGCGACTTGGGCCTGATGTGGCCGCTACCCTCGAGCCAGTTCTCGGATGTCGCGTCATCGGCCACCGATCCCTACTGGGCCTTGTGGGAGATCGAGGCCGCCTATGGCGCAGGCATCGTTAAGGGCTACTCCGACGGCACCTACAAGCCCACCGACCCGGTGACCCGCGACCAGATGGCCGTCTACATTTCCCGCGCGGTGGCGGGCGGCGATGGCAGTGTCCCCGACTTCACCGGCACCCCGACCTTCACCGATGTGCCGGCGGGCTACTGGGCGCTGAAGTACATCGAGTATGCGGCGAGCCACGACGTGGTCCAAGGCTACGACCCCACCCACTATGTCCCCGATGCCGTGGTGGACCGGGGCCAGATGGCGGTCTTCGTCGCTCGCTCCCAGGGGTGGGTAAATCTGGGGGATGACATGACCACCGCCCCTCAGGTCTTCTCCGATGTCCCCGCGGGCTTCTGGGCCGGCACCGCGATCAAGGCCTGTGTGGACCATGTGGTGGTGCAGGGCTATCTGGATGGCCTTTACCACCCAGCTGACGCGGTCACCCGCGACCAGATGGCGGTGTATGTGGCGAGGGCCTTCAAGCTGCCGATGTGACGAAGAGCCCTCCGGCTAGCGCGATCCCTGCATGGCCACCGCGCCATTGAGCACATAATGCGTCCTATGGGCATAGTCTCCCCCTGACCTGTGCGTCGGACGCGCGACACCGGTCAGCCCTGGGGCATCGGCGGTAGCTGCCATTGTGCCCGCGACCGATTCAGAGTATACTGCGTGCAGTGCCCGTTCGGGCACACGAGTCTAGAAGGCCGTATCTTCGGGGTGAGGGACGTTCGTAGGCCGATCTCCGTAGCCGCGATGCTTTCGGAAAGGAGACCGGCAGATGATCAAAGGTACCGTGAAGTGGTTCAAGGACGAGAAGGGCTTCGGCTTCATCGAGACCGAGACGGGTGATGTCTTCGTGCATCACTCGGCCATCGAGGGAGAGGGATTCCGTTCCCTGCGCGAGGGCCAAGAGGTCGAGCTCGAAATCGGTCAGAGCGATAAAGGGCCGAGGGCCGTCAAGGTCCGAGCACTCTAGTTCGGTCTAGCGTTGCAGCGAAAGCGCTCTGGCGTATGCCGGGGCGCTTCTCGCTTTCCGGGTGGAGGCGAGCAGCAGTTCGGCGGGCCGTGCCCGCCTGCGGCGTGCCCTAGCCGATGCCCCCGAAGTGGTTCGCCGGCAGTTCGGCAACCTGAGCCTGCAGATCCTCGTCCTCGAGAATGGGTGTAGCGCTGGGTGGTGGTCACCCAGGCGTGGCCCAGCAGCTCCTGCACCGCCCGCAGGTTGGGCCGGGCACGCAGGGCGTGCGTGGCGAATGCGCCAGAGGCGCATGAAGGTGTGGCGCACCAGGTGGGGGCCGGAGCGATCAGTGATGCCGGCCGCCTGCAGGTAGCGGTTCACCAATAGCGCGATGCCGCGCACGGAGAAGCGATCCCCGCTGCGATTCAGGAAGAGCGCCGGCTTCGTCCCTAGTGCTGACGGCCGGGATGGCGGCCGGCTCTGCCGGCCTTGCCCCCTGGAACGAGTCCAGGTGGATCGCCCAGACAGAGCTTGGGTGGAGGGGAGGCGAGGAGGATACCTTTCGCCGTTGAATGAACCGGAAGCGCTGGGCGCGGAGGAGACGGGAATGGTCCTTTCCCCACTTGAGCAGAGACTAGTCGCGGCCCTCGAAGGCATGGAGATCATCGACGCGCACGAGCATCTGGTGCCGGAAAAGTATCGTGTGAACACTCCCGTCGACGTCTTCACGCTCTTCGCTCACTACACCTATGGCGACCTCCGCACCGCGGGCATGTCCGATCAGGAGTACTGGACGGTCCGGAACCATGACCTGCCCCTCGACTATCGCTGGCGGGTCTTCTCCCCCTACTGGGAGCAGATTCGCTGGACCAGCTACTCCCGCTCTGCCTTGATCGCAGCTAAGCGGTTCTACGACGCGGATGACATCAACGTGAGCACGTACGTCGACATCTCGGAGAGGATGCGGCCCGCGAACACGCCCGGCATCTACGAGCGCGTGCTGCGCGAGGCCTGTAACATCCGCACCTGCCTCACTCAGTGGCTCGCCCAGAGCCGGGTCACCGACTTCGGGACGCCGCTACTGAAGCCAGTGATGTTCATCCTCAGGGTGGACTTCGAGCCCGACCCCTTCCGCTGGGGCCTGCAATCTTGGTCGGAGATCCCAGGCGAAGGATCCATCCGCAGCCTGGACGACCTCGTGGCCGCCGGCCGCGCCCACATCAGCCAAGTCAAGGCTGAGGGCGCGGCAGGTGTGAAGATGGTCTCCCATCCGTTCCAGGCGCCCGATCGCCAGGCGGCGCATGAGGCATTCGAGCAGCTCCGCACCGGTGCGGCCTCCGAGTTACCTGCGACCAACCCGCTGCGCGATTACGTGGTCGACGAACTCATCCGGTACGCCGGTGAGCAGGACCTGACCGTCGCCGTGCACACCGGGTACTGGGGAGACTTCCGCAGGCTCAATCCTCTGCATATGATCCCGACGCTGCAGCGGCATCCCGAGGTGCGCTTCGACCTCTACCACCTCGGCTATCCGTGGGTACGGGAATCGTTGATGCTTGGCAAGCAGCTCTCGAACGTCTGGCTCAACTTCTGCTGGACCCACATCATCTCCCAGCGCTTCGCCATGGACGCGCTGGACGAGGCTATTGACCTCCTGCCGATGAACAAGGTCATCGGGTTCGGAGGTGACTACAACTTCGCGGTCGAGAAGGTCTACGGCCATCTGGTGATGGCGAGAGAGGACATCGCCCGCGTGCTGGCGCGCCGCATTGAGCGGGGGCAGATGAACGAGGACCAGGCCCTCGGCCTCGCCCGCAAGTGGCTCTGGGACAACCCGAAGGAACTCTACCGGCTCGACGTCTGAGCGCGCGGCGGACTGCCGGGAGCCGGGGAAGCCCCGTCACCACCGACCGGGCCGGGGCCAGCCGCGGGGGCCGGCGCGGCGGGCTTGGCCGCCTCCGCCTCCATCGGGGTGAACCTGAACGCGCGCACCACCACCTCCACCGGTTTGCCGTCCGTGGGAGGTCGGCCCTCGAAGCACCACAGGTTGATGTGCACTGGCATGGGCTGCTGGGAGATGCGGGTGGCGGGGTCCTCCGGCCGGTAGCGCCAGCTCGCCACCTGCTGCAGGTCGTCGTCGCGATGCCCCAGCAGCGACTGGAAGAAGACGCTGGTGGGCGACCAGGTGAACCGCTGCGTGCTCAGGTCCCCGTCGAGGGCGATGGGGAAGGTATGGGAGGTGCTTTTCAACTCCCTCTCGACCGGCCACACGGTGTAGTTTCCGATTGGCGCCTTGGGTAGACCCCACTTCGCGAACTCGATGTCGATCTCGCGCGTCCCGCCGCGACCGACGTCGCGAGTGGGGTAGTTGAACAGCCCGAGCACGACATTCAGGTCGAGCTTGTCCACCCGACCCTCGATCCAGAACTGGTAGCGGCCGAACCCGAAGCGGCTCGTCGTGGAAACCTCGGAGCAGTACCACGTGCCCTCCCGGGGCGCGAGCTTCATGTGCAGATAGCCGCGGTCATCAACCCAGGCGTCGTTCTCGTCCCACTCATTCGGGCCAGGGCCGCCGCGACCCGCGCCGCGGACGGTCCAGTCGTAGTCTGAGAACCTGATCGTCTTCGCCTGGCCGACGCCGGAAGCCATCGCCAGGACGGCCATGAACCCGATCACGAACGCGAGCTTCTCTGCCATGGGCTGCTCCTTCCGCTCCCCTCCTGGGCGTCCTTCGCTGGGCGGGCCGCGCCTCCTGCGATGGCCGCGGCCAGTTCGCCCGGGCTCATCCGCACCACCAGGGTGACATCATCCTTTCCCGTCCGGTGCACCCGCTCGCTCCCGCCAGAGGCGGGCAAGCTTACCCGTGGTCTGGGGAGGGTGCGAGCGGGCCCCTAGCTGCCTCAGGCCCATCGTCTGCAGATGGAGTCCCCGGCCGATGCGCGGGCTAGAGCGACTCCGGCGGCTGGAGCACACCAAGCACCGTCTTGTAGACGCGCACCGCGAGCTCGGCCGCGAGCTGGATCTGCTCGTCACTGGCTTCGATGTTTGCGCGCCGGGCTGGCAGGGCGATGCTCGGCTGGAGAATGGCAGCGGACAGGCGCACAGCGATCTCTTCGTTGGACACGCTTCTCTCCTCCCTCGTTTGGTTGGCGGCAACGTCCGCTTCGGCAAGGAGGGGGGAATGCCTGTCCCTGCGACACACCTGCCGGGCGCATGCCGCGGAACCTGCTCGTGCCACGCGCCCTACACGCGGCTCATCTTAGCCGTTGAATGAGATCCTTCTCACAACCACCGCCTGCGCCTGAAGTAGGCCAGCATTCCCAGGGCCGACATCGTCATCACCGCCCACAGCGCGGGGTAGGCCCAGGGGAGGTCGAGCTCGGGCATGTGCTTGAAGTTCATCCCATAGACCCCGGCCAGGAAAGTCAGCGGGATGAAGATGGTGGCGATGATCGTGAGCACCTTCATCACCTCGTTCAGCCGGTGGCTCATGCTGGAAAGGTAGGTGTCGAGCATCCCCGAGATCATGTCGCGGTAGGATTCCAGGGTCTCGATCACCTGGATGGTGTGATCGTACACATCCTTTAGATAGACCAGCGTGGTCTCTTTGATCAGCGCCGACTCTCGGCGTTCCAGCGCGCTGATCACCTCCCGCAGCGGCCACACCGACTTGCGCAGGAAGATCATCTCCCGCTTCAGCCGGTGGATAGATTGGAGCACCTCAGAGGTGGGGTTGCGCACCAGGTCCTCTTCTACCTCCTCGATCTCCGCTCCCAGCCTCTCCAGGATCACGAAGTAGTGATCCACCACCGCATCGAGCAGCGAGTAAGCCAGGTAGTCCGAGCCCTGACTGCGGAGGCGCGACTGCGCGTTTCGCAGCCTCACCCGCACCGGCTCGAAGACGTCCTTCCCGTTCTCCTGCAACGAGATCACGAAGTTCGGCCCCACCACCAGGCTGAGCTGCTCGGCCACCGCCTCGCCGTCGTCGCCGTAGTAGAGCATCTTCAGCACCAGATAGAGGTAGCGCCCATAGTCCTCGAGCTTGGGCCGCTGCTCAGTGTTGCCGATATCCTCCACCACCAACGGGTGAATGTCATAGCACGCGCCGAGCTTCTCGAGGAGCGCGGTATCGTGAATCCCGGAGACGTTCAGCCAGGTTACGGTCGGGCTCTCCTTGAACTTGATGCAGGCCTCCGCGGTGGTGAAATCGTGCTCCTCGCAGCGGTCTGGGTCATAGTCGAAGACCGCAATCCGCGCGGTCTCCACCTTCCTCTCGCCGACATGAACCACTGTCCCTGGTTCCAGCCCGGCCTTCTGCGAACGTCGAGTGCCCAAGAGCCGCATGTTCGTTTCTCCCGCGCGGCAACGGACTGAGCGAGTTGCCGACCGGTAGGAGTATGCCACGTGAAAGAGGTCATGGCAACAACTATGCCTGACGAGGCCAATGCCCGTGTCCAAGAACTGACCCGGCCCTCAGATCGCCACCGCGGCGCGGCTGCTGTGTCGGGAATTGGCGCTGCAGAACGAGTACGCGCGCCTGGTCGCGCATGCGAGTTCCTGGACAGCATGGGGTCTGCGCGCGAGCCGCGGTCTCAGAGAGGCCTGGTCGCGATGGTGTCCTCCAGTCCGGGGCAGGATCGCACCCCCTCATGATCCATGATCCCGCGGACGAACGAGGCTTCCATTTGATCTGGACCGCGCCGATGAGTTTGTGGGTAGCACGCAGTTCCACGGGCGATTAGCAGGGACACCATGCTGCAAGAGAACCCCTAAGCGCGGCCCGCCCGAACGGAGGAGCGGGGGACGGACCGCATCCTCCGTTGCCGCAGGCATCGGTAGCGACCACGCGCATCCCAGTCGGCGAGTCATGCTCTGTCCGCAGACCACGACCAGTAAGTAACCCCCTCTGCTGGCATCTCGCGTCGGGCCGTCATCGAGTGTACTTCAACGATGATTGCTGACGTCGTCTGGAGCGCGCTCTCATCCAGTGTGAACTCCGGGTTGAAGTACCTCCCGAACGTCAGGAACGCATCGCGCAGCTCCTCGGGATCGGCGATCACCCGCGCCCTGCCATAGGCAATCACACTCTCCCAGTTCCCGTGGCACTTCCGGCTGTCCGCAAGGGCCCCGGGCTCACCGAAGCAGCGGTTGACCACGTAGCACACGCTCGGATTCGCGTGGATCATGTCGAGCTTACGCCCGGTCGGTGCGCAGTGGAGATATAGCTTCCCACCAGAGTATGCGTGGTTCATCGGCACCGCGTAGGGCTCAGAGCTGCTGCACATCACCAGTACGCCCACCGCAGATGCTGTGATCATCCTCTCGCATTCCGCGCTGTTGGGCGAAGGTTCGATAGGCTTGGGCATGTCGAGATCTCCCTCAGCGTGACTGCACCACCGCGGGTGCGGCATTGCCGCCGTTCGCGATCAGGAACTCCTTCGGCGACCTGTCGCGTGTCACCTGGGATTCTCCACTGCTGCTTACCTCACGCCTGGGATACGGTCGGGCAGCACCATGTCATTGACCTCATGGCGCGTCTAATGGAGCCAATCACTGCTTGCGGTGTGCGCCCAGCTGAGCGAGTTCCGAGAGTTCGTGGCGGAGCGCTACAGAGAGACCGAGCGTCCAGGCTATCTAGAGCGTCCGCCACCCAGGTCCACTCTCGTGGAAGACCACCTTGAGGCCCGGATAGCCCTCTCTGAGCATCGCCGCGAACCGCCGCAGTCCCAGGTTCTCGCAGGCCGCATGGCTGGTCTCGATCAGCGCCAGGCCCGCGTCCTCGGCGAAGCGCATCGCGTACTCGTCGGTCTCGCCGCAGATCCCGGCCTCCGCGCCGTTCTCGACGAGCCGCTCCATGAAACCGATGTTGACGAACAGGCCCAGCCCTCCCCATGGCAGGCCGACCCGAGTCACCTGGCGCTCCGGATCTCCAGTCACGCGTACCACCGGCATGCCAGTGACCTGCTTGGCCCGCTCGGCAAGCGCTGCCAGCCGCGTCGGCGGCAGGGAGAACACACGGGCGAATCCCTGGCCGGAGTGGACCGCGTCCAGGCCGAGCGCGGCCGCGAACTCCTCGAAGATGCACAGCCGATCCAGCTTGCCGTGGGCGCGGTAGATGGCCATGCCGCCTTCGTGCATGAGCTGCATGCGGAGGCGATTCGTGCGCCAGCACCGCTCGCCATCAATGGGGGCCGACTGGGGGAAGAACAGGGTCTCGTGGCAGATCACCAGATTGCAGCGCTCCGCGAGCGCTTGCTCCAGCGCGGCCACGGTCGGCATCCAGCAGACGAGCACTGCAGTCACATCGGCCTCCGAGTCGCCGAGCTTGAAGCCCTCCTCAGACCCTGTCTCCGGCTCCCGCTCCTCCAACCATGCCATCACTTCGCGTGCCTTCATCTCCGCTCCTCCGAGCCAGTGCCGGGCGACGCCTGGCTGCCCCCTTCCCAGCCCGGGGCTGCCGGTGAGGTCTGTTTCCGCCCGGCCAGACCGTCCCCTCCCGCGCGCACGAAGCAGGCGGCGGTGTTCGCAGGCGCGAATCGCGATCAGAGTTGGCGCGATCGCGGCAGGGATGAAGTCCAGGCCGGCGAAACCCGTTGCAGATCCGCACCCTGATCGCGCGCCGGGAACGCTACCGGTGCTACTCTGCGAAGTAGCTTCGCTACGTAGCACGAGAGGCCGAGGGGGCAGTGCGAAGATACAGAGACAGGAACGCCGGAGGTGTAGCTTACCTCAGGCCCCTTCTTGTGTCAGTCACGCTGGCGATCTACACCTATATGATACGCCGATTGCGACAGGTGCCTGAATGAGGATTCGATGACGAAGGCTCACGCGCGAGTGACTGTTCTCGTTCTAGCCTGGATGGCTGCACTGCTGGGGACTGTCGGCTGCGGCGCTTGGCGCTCTGGCGAACGGGACAGCAGCCTTCTCCAGCGGGAGACGCTCCGCTATGGTACCTACCCAACCTGGTCAGCAGATGCCCGGAGAGCGGCCGTCCTGGGGAGAGGAGGAGATGGCTACTACGTGGTCCTCTTGGATGCCTCGACAGAGAAGCCCAAGGTAGTCGCACGTCGGCCGATCCCTGGCAACGAACCTCCAAGCATATACTCCGCACTGGATGCGACCGGAGCCACGTTGTACTACATTGTCAAGCGAGGAGCGGAGCCGCACATACTGAGCATGTGTCTTGCCACCGGCGACGTGAGAGACGTTGTGCGCGGCGTTGACCCGACTCCAAGCCCCGCAGGGCGCGATGTGGCATACGTGTACGCGGCTTCGCACGATCTCGCAGAGGGGCTCGCCCTGTATCTTATGCACGAAGATGGGCGCAACGAGAGACTGACCTCTCAGCTTTTCGTGGAGCGATTGGTCACCTGGTCTCCGGACTCGAAGTGGCTCACTTGCCTGGCGAAGCGGATCGAATCGCCTCGGTATCCAGCCGCTCCGGAGTCTCTCATGTTGGTGTCATTGGACTCCACGGCTCCAGAGCAGATCGAAGTGGGGAGGGGAATTGGCGAAGCGTACTGGGCCGTGGGATGGCGTAATCCAAACACCCTCGTATTCATCGCCTCCAAGGCTGATGCGAATCGGCAGAGCGTGTGGGGGGTCCTGTCCTATGACGTCCGAACCGGTAAGCGCGGCGAGATAGTCCCATTCGGAAGGATGCATATGTCGTTCTCGTCAGTCCAGGTATCCCATGACGCGACGATCGGCCTGTGGCAAGTTTCCGACAACGACAACCGCGCCTTTCGTGTGGCGGACCTGGACACAGGTGATTCGGCTGAGGTCCGATTCCCTGAGGGTGTGCATAGCAGCCTATCGCCGAACGGTACGAGCATCCTCGCAGTAGGTCTGGACACGGGATCGGTTTTCTATGCTCACGGACGGATTCCCGAGAAGACGTGGGACGTGGAGAAGCTCTTGGCCGGAACCGCCGGAGGCGAGACTAGGCCTCGCGAGTAGGGAAGGAATCTGGTCTTGCCCGCAAGAACGGATGCAGGTGGTGTTAGCGTGAGTTGCGGCGCTGTGGGCGCTACCGTACGCGGTGGCCGCTCGCCGCAGGTGGCGGACTGCGGGGGCGGATGGACATGCGTGTGCATGGGACCCAGGCCAAGCGCCGGGCCAGGGGCTCCGGCGGGCCGGCGCATCGAGGTCTGGGCCGACCCGAAGAGCTGCGACTGCGAGAAGCCTGGCGATCCCTGCACCTGCCAGATGCACGAGCGAGCCTGGCAGGACAGCCAGCTACTGAAAGACGCGCAGTGGGAGGCTGGGGGCACGTGCCAGAAGGCCGGGGCCGCGGGCGGAGGAGGGGGCGGCGGCGCGGGTGGTGGCGGTGGTGGTATGGGCGGCGGTGGGGGCATGATGGGTGGTGGAGGGGGCATGGGAGCAGGTGCAGGTGGAGGGGGCGGTGGCGGGGGAACTGGCACGGGTGGCCGAGGGACTGGTGGTGGAGGCGGCTCGGGCGGCTGTCTGCCAAAGTCCGGGTGTAGACACGAGCAACACAGCGATGGCTGGTATGTGAGATGTCGCTGCAACGAGGGGGATAAGCGGTCGTGGCAATGCCTGTGCCCACATCCTGAAGACTGGATCAGCCCGGGCCAGGGGCGGGGAGGGTGGGCGCTCCCCGCGCTCCCGGAAAGCTGCAATGGCTGCCACGCGGCGGGAGATCCGTGCACCTGCCATTCTCTGGCTGATCCGCAAGCCGGGGCCGCTGGGCCAAGGACCCCCACACGTGGCCGACGAGAGAATCGTCACCGGTAAGTGCGTGCTCTGCGGAACAGGAGGTGGAGGAGGCGGAGGTGGCGGAGGAGGCGGAGAGGGAGGCGGGGCGGCATGTCCTCGTGCTCATGGCGAGGAGGAGTTCAAGCTAGGGCCCGGCGCGTCATGGACGGCGTGGTGGAAGTTCAGCAACGCTATCCGCCCATATCACCGTGCGCACTTGTCTTGGCCTGAGGGCCCGACGGTGCCTTTGGAGGACTGCTGGAACATGGACCTCCTGGCGGCCATGAACAGCTTCATTGAGCTCAACTGCAATCGCTTCCTCCAGAACGCTGTTGCGTTTATCGAGAACCAACTGCAGCCTGGCCAGGCGCGCAACATACTCTCCATTGAGGCCGGAACTGGCCTGAACTGGCACACTGTGGGCAAGTGCTCAGGCTGGTTATTCAACAACCAGCTCGGCAACAGCCTGCTCTTCGGTAGAGGATGTGCAAAGCTCACGGACGCGGGGTTTACCTTCGACTTCGTCTGGAATCTGGAGGACACATGGAAAGCGTTCGGGGGGTGGGAAGCGCTTCCCAACATCAGCTTCTTTGTCGATGCCAGGAAGCGCTGGACCTTTCATTGGCAGCGGGGCAAGTTCGGGGACCAGAGGTGCACCTTCGATCCTCCGCCGGCAACTACGTGCTACCCCACGTGTGATCCTGGGAGGCAGGCCAATTGCAGTATGTGAGGCAGCAAGTCTCGCGGGCATTAGTGCAGTGCGGGGCTGCGGCTGCGGCACTGGCTGGAACCATCGTGGCAGCTCGGTACTTGGCTACCGGGAGCTGGGCTCCAAGAAGTCCCTGGGGTGTAGGGTCATTTCTGGTTGCGGAGCTCTTTCTGGCTCCGCTCGGCGGGTTGCTTGTGGCCGGCGGCGCGCTATGGCGCCTGTTTGGGAGCCGCGGGAGCAGAGGCCCGACGAGGGATAATGACGCGGACTCCGTGCGACGTACCATTCTACTGGTCGTAACGGTCATTGTAGCGTTGCTGTCTGCGCTGCTTTTTGCGGGAGCGCCTTACTTCGTCTCGGCGCCAGTGAATCCTGTGGTGCTGAGCTTGATGCTCGGCTTGGCAGCTTCCCTCTTCAGCGGTCTTGCGCTAGGTCTCATCCTGCAGTGTAGGGAGGGCCATCGTGCCGGTTTTGGTGGCCTTGTGGCGGCGGCGACAGTCACAGGCGCGCTGCTCCCCCCAATGATCGTGGCACTTCTCGTAGCGAGAACTGCATTTCCATCAGCGTCACGTGCGTTCGAGTGGGGGCGGTATGGGTTCCGGCCTGCGGTGCAACTTAGGGACTTGGGCCCCATCACGCACAAGCTGAGGATGCGTTTCCCTCCAGGAACACGTGTTGCAGGAGGCGAGTTCATCGCTGGCCCAGGGGAGCATCTGTTCGGGAAAATCGAGATCCCAGCCGCGAGTATACGGCAGTTCCTGAATGGCCAGTCGTTCCAGTGGGGCTTCGCGCGCAAGGCGGCCGACGTTACCATGAATCTGCGTCCCGAGGTCCTGCGCGGCATCGCGGGTAAGACTCAGGTTGTCTACGCCGGAGCCAACACGCCGAGAGACACAGATTTGCTGTGGGTCGTGCTGTGCAGCGACAAGGGTAATGCGGTCCTGACGTACCTATGCTGGTGCCGAACAGACGAGGAGGCCGTGTGGTGACGGCGGCGCCGAGAAAGAGACGAGCTGCTGTTCGACCGAGAGGGCCTGTGTGGGCATGGGCAGACCTACTGTTCTCGCGGGGACCGGCAACCGTGGGAGACAGTAAGTCGGAGCTGGACACGGCCAGAGCGGCGCGATCACCGCTGACAAAGAGAACTCGCCCTTCGTCGGAGGCGGTGGGAGCGCGACTGCCGGAGAGGCGGTGGTGACCGCAGTGGTGGCGCAAGCCGGGCCATATGCGAGCCTGGGGCAGGGCGCTGGCATGGGCAGCGGCGGGATGTATGGCGGTGGTGGTATGGGCGGCGGTGGGGGCATGATGGGTGGTGGAGGGGGCCTGGGAGGAGGTGCAGGTGGAGGAGGTGGAGCAGGCGGTGGTGGCATGGGTGTTGACACGGGCGGAGGAGCAGGGGCCGGGGCTGATGGGGCCGGCGGGGGAGGCGCGGGTGGTCAGTGGCACGGGAATCTTAGCGTTCCTCCCTGGGCGGAAGGGTGCGGCTGGCCGAATGGACTGGTGGTGTGCCGGTGTCTGGACAGCGACGATTGGCTGTGCGTGGCCCGCAGCAAGGTGGGACCTCCCAGGGTGGGACCGGTTGGAGTCGCCCTGGGGATTCACAAGCAGAACTGGGTGGACAACCTGTTCTGCTCCTGCCGGGGCGAGGGCGACCTGTGCTGGGGGACCGAGCACCAGCGGGTGATCCAGGGGGGCAAGATCCTGAAGAACCGGAGCGAGCCGTTCGTGGGGCGGTGTGTGCGGCGCAGCACCTGGAGGCAAGGCGGCTGGGGCGGGGGCGCGGGCGGAGGGGGAGGTGCCGGTGGAGGGCGTGGCGCAGGTGGAGGTGGTGGCTTCGCCGGCGGAGGTGGAGGTGGCGGGGGCGGGGGTGGTGGCGGCGCAGGTGCGGGTGGAGGGGCAGGTGGCGGCGGAGGCGGGGGAGGTGCGTGTGTCTGGGGCCCAGGCCCAGCCCGGGGCCGGGGGCTCCGCCGAACGTGCGCTTCGAGATCTGGGCTGACCCGAAGAGCTGCGACTGCGAGAAGCCCGGCGACCCCTGCACTTGCCAGGTGCACTGGCGGGTCTGGCAGGGCCAGCAGAAGATCAAAGATGCCCAGTGGGAGGCGCAGGGGCAGCGAGCCCTCTGGTCATGCTGAGCCCTTCGACTGCGCTCAGGGTGAACTCCGCGAAGCATCCCGTCTTCGGTGTCTGTGGAAATGCCGTGATCCCTTCGCTGCACTCAGGGCAGGCCCTTCGAGTACGCCTCAGGATGACAGACAACGCAAACCAAGACTTCGCGGTCATACCCCGGGTTGTTCGCGGTTTGACACAGGCCCGCTCCTCTGCTATATTGCGCTTGCTTCGACCCTGGCGAGGGGGGAAGCGGAACCCAGTGGGTTCTGGTCGTCAGTGTAGCGTTCTGCTGACGGCGGGTATGGCTGTGCCCGCCCTGCAGCACATCTCTGTGGCGAGGAGAGACTGGATGAGGAAGGCCCGACTTTCACTGTTGGCCGCCCTGCTGCTGTTGGCAGTGGCGGCGGGGGCGGCGTGGGCCGGGGACATTGTCACCGTGCCTACCGCCAACCAACTCAAGGCCGGCGAGGCGGATGTGGCGGCCTATTACATCTCGGTGGACCAGGGAGCGCTGATCGCGCCGCTGCGGCCTCTCGACATCGAGTTCGTGCGCGCCCAGACGCTCTATGTGGGACTGACCGACCGGGTGGAGCTGGATGTCCACCGGTATGATGTGGACAAGGTCGGCGCGCAGACCATCTTCAACTCTACTTTCATGATCCAGCCGGAGGATCTGACCCGCCCGATCGTGGTGATCGGCGGCCGCGATCTGTCGCAGGCCTACGGGCACGCCTCCTACTTCATCTCCGCGGCCAAGACCCTGAACCCGCCGGTCGGCGGCCCGCCAACAATGCCCATCGTACGCCTTCACCTGAGCGTCGGAACCAAGGACGAGACGCTCTTCGGCGAGGAGCGGCACGAGGGGCTGTTCGGCGGCGTGCAGATGGTGCTCAAGCCGGTGGACCCGATGCTGGGGCTGATCGTCCTCTATGATGGGCAGGACATCATCACCGGCCTCACTGTGGTCCCCGAGCCGGGCTGGCCCACCATCAAGGGCGGCACGTTCGGCGGCCACACCTGGGTCGGCATCAGCTACACCTTCAACGCCAAGTAGCCGAGCGGCCGCAACTGAGGCAACCTGGTCTTCACTGCGTGGCTGCGTGAAGGCGTGCGAATCCGCCCAGGCGGATTCACCTGGTACGAAGCGGCTCCGTCCGAAGCGGGGCCGCTTCGCCGCGATCGGGACACTGGAGCGAGCTATCGCGCCAGGATCATCCGCATCCCCACCGCCACCAGCGACATGCCCAGCAGCAGGCTCATGGAGCGCAGGCTGCCCGAGGGCATCATGCGCGCCGCCATCACCACCATGAACAGCGCGAACAGAATGCGCAAGGTGCTCTGCGGGAGGCGCTGGGCAATGTCCTGACCCAGATAGGCCGCGGGGATGGAGCCCACGGCCAGGGCCAACGCCCCTATCAGGTCGAGGTTGCCCTTCTTGAGGTAGCCCATCGCGCCCACCAGGGCCGTCGGCACCATCACCGCCAGGGACATGCCCTGCGCGACGTGCTGGGTGTAGCCGGCGATGAGGGTGAGGAAGGGGACCATGATGATCCCCCCGCCAACACCGAACAAACCGCTGAACACTCCAACCGCCACCCCCAGCAGCGCGTATGACCCATATCTCCACGGAATCGCCTTCACCGCAGGCCTCCTACCTCTGCGCGCAGCGGACTGGCGCGAATCTCGGCGCATGCTGCGACCGCATGGCAGTATAGGCAGGACCTCCGCGGCCTGTCAACGAAGCGTTATCAGCACCGGCCGGCATGCAACGAGTCGGCGGTTCGCAGTTCCCCGGTGGGAGGTCAGCGCTTGTCTTTCCTCAACTGGTGCCTGGCAGCAGCGCCTATCGCGCTGGTCCTGGTGTTGATGGTCGGCTTCCGCTGGGGAGGCGCGAGGGCGGGCCCGGCAGGATGGTTCGCCGCGCTGATCATCGGCGCCGCGGTCTACCAAGGCGGCCCGGAGTTGATCGCGTACTCCCAGCTCAAGGGAGTGCTCCTCACCCTCTATGTGCTCTACATCATCTGGATGGCGCTGGTGCTCTACCAGGTGGTGGAGACTGCGGGCGCGATCAAAGTGATCGGCAGCGGCATCGTACAACTCACCAGCGACCGGGTGCTGCAGCTGCTGATCCTGGCCTGGGCGTTCAGCGCTTTCCTCCAGGGGGTAGCCGGGTTCGGGGTGCCCATCGCAGTGGTGGCGCCACTGCTGATAGGGCTGGGTTTCGACCCCGTGCTGGCGGTGGCCAGCACTGCCATCGGCCATTCCTGGTCCGTGACCTTTGGCGATATCGCCTCCTCCTTCAACGCTCTGATCGCCTCCAGCGGCCTGACGGGAGAAGCCCTGGCGCCCTGGTCGGCGGCCTTGCTGGCCATCGCCTGCTTTGGCTGCGGCCTGGCTCCGGTCCACGCCTTCTCGGGTTGGCGCGGGCTGCGGCGAGGGGCGGCGGCGATTCTGATCATGGGGACGAGCATGGCCCTCACCCAGTATCTGCTGGCGACCCACCGGCTCTGGAACCTGGCCGGTTTCGTGGCGGGCCTGGTTGGGCTGGCCGTCGGCGTCCTCACCACCCGGCTGCCTATCTACCGGCGCCAGGCCGAAGTTGGAGCGGCAACCACTCCCGGCAAGCCGTCCCTTCCGCCGGCCATGGGGCTCTGGGTGGCGGTCTCGCCCTATCTGCTGCTGATCGCGATCGTCTCCGCGGCCGAGCTGTGGGGGCCGGCACACCACCTCCTTGACCAGGTCCAGGCGAGCGTGAGATTCCCTCAGACGGTCACCGGCCTCGGCTGGACCACGCCCGCCGGGCTTGGCAGGAAGATCAGCATCTTCGGGCACCCCGGGGCTCTGCTGGCGTACACCTCAGTCCTGGCCTATCTGATCTTCCGCGCCGCCGGGCATCTCGGCAGCCACCGTCTTCCCGGCATCTTGCACCGCACCCTACGGAGCGCCATCCCCTCGAGCATCGGCATCGCCTCCATGGTGGGCATGGCCATGATCATGGACCACTGCGGCATGACCTACACCCTGGCGCAGGGGTTGAGCAGCGTGCTGGGCGGGTTGTTCCCGTTCCTGTCACCGTTCATCGGCCTGCTGGGGGCGTTCATGACCGGGAGCAACACCAACTCGAACGTGGTCTTCGCTCCTCTCCAGAAGAGCACCGCCGGCCTGGTTGGGATCAGCGCGCTGGTGATCCTGGGCGCGCAGACCACCGGCGGCGCGCTGGGCAGCATGCTGGCCCCGGCGAAGGTAATCGTGGGATGCAGCACCACCGGTCTTGCGGGACAGGAAGGCAGGGTGATGCGGATCACGGTGCTGTACGGTCTGCTGCTCACCGCGGTGATCGGTGCAGCAACCTGGCTCGCGGTTCTCCTGCAGGGATCTGGAGGGTGAAGGTGTGTGCAGAGCAGACAGGAACGCCGTTCCGGCGCCGTCACCGGCTGGCCGGCCAGTCAGTCGCCTTCGTGATCATGATCGCGGCGCCAGTGGAGATGTATCTGGCCGCCGAGGCCGGCACTGTCGGCTGGCTGCTAGCTGGGGTGGGGGCGATGGCGGCGAGCATGGTCCTGGCGATGTGGTCCAGCTAGCCGGGTGAGGTCCACTCGCCGTTCCGGAGAGCAGGACCATTGTCTCCATCGCGACCAGAAGCGAGCAAGAGGTAGAAGGAAATCGCTGGCGGGAACTGGAATCAGGGGGTGATTGTTGGACGAGGATGCGCTAGCAAGCCGCAAGGGGGAAGAGCATGGGAAAGGTACTATCCATTCTCATCGGGCTGATCCTGATCGCGCTGGGCGTCTGGGGGGTCATGGCCTGGTCTGACGACGTGCTCGCCTTCGTCAAGGGGGCGATTGTGATCATGGCGATCATCATCGGCCTGGGGATCTTCGTGTTTGGCATCAGCGAGCTGCGGGCAGGTGGGGAGGAGCCAACGGTGATGGAAGCCCCCTCCCCTCCGGAGGGCCCGGCGCAGCCGAGCGCCTGATGAAACTGCGGCGAGCGGAACTCCGCTCGCCGCAGTGCTATCTCAGCGCTCACATGAGGCCAAGGCGCGCTTCCTGTCACCCCCAGGCCGACCGCTACCCCTCCGCTGCTGCTTTCGCCGCCGCCACCACCTGATCGAAGCTGGCCCGATCGCGCACCGCCAGCTCGGCCAGGCTGCGGCGGTCGAGAGTGATGCCGGCCTCTCTCGCCGCCTGCATGAAACGGCTGTAGCTCAATCCTTGCTCGCGCACCGCGGCATTGATGCGAGCGATCCAGAGCTTGCGGAACTCGCGCTTGCGCACCCTGCGATCACGGTAGGCATATCGCTTGGCGCGGGCCAGCGTCTCCTTCGCCGAGCGGAAAAGCCGGTGACGGCCCCCGACGAATCCGCTCGCCTCCTTGAGCACCGCCTTGTGCCGCCTATGGGCGATGGTTCCGCGTTTCACACGTGGCATGCGCTACTCCTCATCGGGGCGGGACCAACCGCTCGAACTGCTTGCGGTCCGCCGCCGACACCAATCCCGGTCGGCGCAGCCGCCGCTTCCTGGCCGCGCTCTTGCGGGTTAGGAGGTGGCTCTTGAAGGCATGGCGGATCCGGAGCTGACCGGTGGCGGTGCGCCTAACCCGCTTCGCCGCTGTCTTCTGCGTCTTCATTTTGGCGGAGCGGTTGCTCGACTGGTTTTTGCTGGACTTGCGCTTGGACATCCGGCACCGCCTTTGCTGGTTGGGTGGGGGCGGCCGCTGCCTCCACGACCGGGGCCTCCCTGGGGGGAGCGCTGGGCTTCACCGGGGCGGGAGGCCTGGCATGAGGCTTCGGCGCCAACATCATATTCATCATGCGACCCTCGAACCGAGGGGGCATCTCGAGTCAGCGCGACATCGGCCAGGTGCTCGGCGACCTGGTTGAGAAGCCGGCTGCCCAGTTCCGGGTGGCTCACCTCTCGGCCACGGAAGCGCAAGTTGATGCGAACCTTGTTGCCGTCCCCCAGCAGCTCGCGCAGCTTGCGCAGCTTGATCTCAAGGTCGTGCGGCCCGATCTGGGGCTTCAGCCGCAGCAATCGCACCTCGGTGGGCTTGCTGCGCTTGTGGGCCTCTCGCTCCCGCTTGGCCTGCTGGTACTTGTGCTTCCCATAGTCCATAATCCGGCAGACCGGGGGCTGCGCGTTGGGCGCCACTTCGATCAGGTCGAGTTCTCGCTCGCGGGCGACCCGCAGCGCCTCGCGAGTCGCCATGATCCCCAGTTGCGCGCCGTTCTCGTCAATCAGGCGCACTTCCCGAGCGCGGATGCGCTCATTCACCCTAACCTCACGTTCGATCTTTCGCTCACCTCCGCCACAAAAAACCGACGTGCCCGAGAATCCGAGAAGCCGGCCACGAGCCCGTCATGGTGCCTGAATATAGCAAACCGAGAGGCCCGTGTCAACGGCGACTTTGGCTCACTGTGACCAGAGGCCTCCCTTTCTGCGCGGCGGGGGAGGAACCCCGCCTGGCTGCGATGAAATAGCTGCCCAGACCAGGAACGGGAGGCAAGATGGACCGCACCCAAGCCGAGGCTTATGCTCTCCACATGCTGGGCTTCATCCGGGAGCAGTGGCCCGCACTGGAGATGGCCGCTCTGGAGGTGGGCCGGGACGAGAAGAATGACCTGCTCTGGTGCAAGGTCCACCGCTCCGAGGAGGCCCGCACCCATGGAGGCGGCTATCTGTTCACCGTGGCCTACCTGGACCGGATGCTGATAGGGGGGTAGCGCCTGGGGCTGGTGTTGCCACTCATCCTCCACTGGGCCGCGCCACCAGGTCGTAGGGCTGGGCCTGGACAACTCGGGCCTGGATGAACCGGCCGGGCTGGAGGCGGAGACGGCCGGCGTTGACGATGACTGATCCGTCTATCTCAGGCGCGTCCCGGAAGCTGCGACCGATCCATCGGCCGCGCGATGGGCCTCGGGATTCGACCAGCACCTCGAGCTCGCGCGCGACCCAGCGCTGATTCCGGGCGAGCGAGATCGCCTGCTGGCGCATCATCAGCCGGTGATACCGATCCTGCGCTACCTCGGTCGGAACCTGGTCCAGCATCGCGGCGGCCGGAGTGCCGGCCTCCGATGAGTAGATGAACCCGCCGGCCCGGTCCAACTGAGCCGCGTCGAGGAAACCCAGCAGGCCCTCAAACGCTTCCTCGGTCTCGCCCGGGAATCCCACCAGGAAGGTGCTGCGGATGGCAATGTCCGGCATGGCCGAGCGCAGCCGTGCGATCAGCTTGAGATGACTGTCGCCGTCCCCCGGCCGGCCCATGCGGCGCAGCAACTCTCGGTCGGCATGCTGGAAGGGCACATCAATGTACTTGCAGATGGCGGGCCGACTTGCCATCACCTCGATCAGGCGGTCGGCTATGCGGCTGGGGAAAGTGTAGAGCAGGCGGATCCAGTGCAGGTCGGGGATGGCGGCCAGACCGGCGAGCAGGCCGGCGAGATCAGGGCCGGCCAGATCCCGGCCATAAGCGGTAGTGTCCTGGGCGATGAGGTTGATCTCCCGCACGCCGCTGGCGGCCAAGCTCCGGGCCTCCCGCAACACGGACTCGAAGTTGCGGCTGCGATAGGGGCCGCGCAGGCGAGGGATGACGCAGAAGCGACAGCGGTGGTCGCAGCCCTCGGCGATCTTGAGGTAAGCCGTCCATGGTGGGGTAGCCCTCAGCCGCGGGACGGCGTCATTGTAGAGGTAGGAGGGCGGCGCGGCCGGCCGCTCTGCTCCTGCGCCGGCAATCGCCCCGCGGATGATGGAGACGATATCGGCGATATCACCCGGGCCCAGGAAAGCGTCTATCTCCGGGAACTGAGCGCGGAGATGCCCTGCCTCCATCTCTGGCCAGCACCCGGCGCAGACCACCGCCTGGGCCTTGCCCGCGCGCCGCATCGCCACCGCCTCGGCCAGGGCCTGAGCCGACTCCTGCCGCGCCGGGGCGATGAAGCAGCAGGTATTCACCAGAAGCACATCGGCCTGGTCGGGCTGGGTGACGATGGTGAAGCCAGCCTCCTGCAGCAAGCCCAGCATCACCTCGGTATCAACCAGGTTCTTGGGGCACCCCAGGGAGATGACGCCGACCGTCACCGGGGGACGCCTGGTGAGGCCATCAGGCAAGTTCAGGTGGGAGGTGCTGTCTGCCATCGAGATTGCCTGTATGGGAGGGGCAGGCTGGGCACCTGCGCTACTGCTCGGCGATGGTGATGCGCGCGTCCAGCGCCACTGCGCCGGCCCCGGGCTCGCCCACCTTAAGTGGGTTGACGTCCATCTCCACGATCTCGGGAAAGTCGGTGACCAACTGGGAAAGGATCAGCAAGCAGTTGACGATCGCCTCCAGATCGCAGGGCCGCTCCCCGCGCTGCCATGCAGCAGGGGAGCGGCGCGGATCTCCTCCACCATGCGCCGTGCGTGGCGGGGCCCGAAGGGGGCCACCCGGAAGGTCACGTCTCTCAGCACCTCGACATAGATGCCGCCGAGCCCGAACATCACCAGAGGGCCAAACTGAGGATCGCGGGTGCTGCCCAGGATCACCTCCCGGCCAGAGGGCACCATCTCCTGGACCGAGACGCCGCGCAGATCGGCGTTCGGCGCGAAGCGCCGGATGCGCAGCATCATCAGCTCGAATGCGTCCATCGCCTCCTGCCGGCTGCCGATGCCCAGCCGCACCCCGCCGACATCCGACTTGTGGAGGATGTCCGGCGAGACGATCTTCATCACCACCGGGTATCCGATCTCGTCGGCGTGCCCGGCCGCCTCCTCCGCGCTGTGGGCGAGGGCGCTCTTGGGGACCCGGATGCGATAGGCCTGAAGCACCTCCCTGGCCTCCAGCTCGCCGAGGTTCACGCGCCCCTGCTGGTGGATGCGATCGAAGATGGCCCTGACCGCCTCCTGATCCCCCGGGAAGCACACCGCCTCATCTGGCGGCTCCTCTCGCCACTCCTGATAGCGAGCCATCTCGGCCAGGGCCTGCACCGCACGCTCGGGGAAGGGGTAATTGGGCACCCGGTGGCGGCCCAGGAAATCCGTCGCCTCTTTCATAGCATCGCCCCCCATGAAGCAGGCGAGCACGGGTTTCCGGCAACCAGACATGGCCCGGGCAAGCTCCTGAGCGGTGGCTCTGGGCTGAGTCACGGCCTGGGGCGTGAGCAAGGCGATGGCCGCATCCACGCCATCGTCCTTGAGCACGGTCTCAGCGGCAAAGCCATAGCGCTCAGCATCGGCGTCGCCAAGGGCGTCGATCGGGTTGTAGAAGTTGGCCGCCTCCGGCAGGCGGGTGCGCAGCGCCTCCACCGTCTTGGGATCGAGGGAAGCCAGCTTGAGCCCCTGCTTCTCCACGGCATCGGTGGCCATGATGCCCGGGCCCCCGGCGTTCGTGATGATCGCCACTTGGCGCCCGCGGGGAAGCCCCTGGTAGGCAAAGGCGATGGCGAGGTCAAACAGCTCCTCCAGCGAGTGGGCGCGGATCACCCCTGACTGCAGGAAGGCGGCGCTGTAGGCTTGCTCCAGGCCGGCGAGGCTGCCGGTGTGAGAGGAAACGGCGCGAGCGCCAGCCTGCGTGCTGCCGGATTTGACCACGATCACCGGCTTGCGCGCCGACACCTGCCGCGCCACCTCCATGAACTCCGGACCGTGCGCCAGACCCTCGATGTAGGCCACGATCACTTCGGTCTCGGCGTCATGCTCCCAGGCGCGGAGGAAGTCCACCACCCCCACGTCCACCCCGTTGCCGAAGCTCACGAACTTGCTGTAGCCGATGCCCTGCTGCACGGACCAGTCCAGGATGGCGGTGGCGAGCGCGCCCGACTGAGACATGAGCGCGAGTGAGCCGCGCTTGGGGAACACCGGGGCGAAGGAGGCATTGAGGCCGGTGGCGGTGGCGATCACCCCCAGGCAGTTGGGGCCCACCACCCGAATGCCATGGCGCCTGGCCACTTCCGCGAGCTTGCGCTCCCTCTCTACGCCCTCCGGACCCGCTTCCTTGAAGCCGGCCGAGATCACCACCGCGGCGGCGATGCCTTTCTGGCCGCACTCCTCCATCACCGCCCCCACCGCGGGCGCGGGCACCACCACCACCGCCAGGTCAACAGGGCCCTCGATATCCAGGACGCTGGGATAGCAGGGCCGGCCCAGAATCTCGGTGGCGTGAGGGTTGATGGGATGGACGGCTCCCTGGTAGCCGGAGGAGAGCATATTGCGGAGGATATCGTGGCCCACCTTGCCGGGCCGGGTGGAGGCGCCGATGATGGCCACCGAAGCGGGGGCGAAGAAACGTTGCAGTGCGGTGTTGCCGGTGGCCACCGCCAGGTCCCTATCCTTCCAGCCGGCCCGCGCGAAAGGCCTGGAGGTACCCCAGACACATATCGTCCCGGCCCAGCAGGGCCTCGCCGGCGCAAGCCACAGCCATCAGGCCGTCGTCCAGGGGGTCGAGAATGGCTGCGTCGAGGCCCCGCGCCATGGCCATGGCAAGGAAAACGCGATTCAGCAGGGGCCGGGCGGGCATCTGAAATGAGACATTGCTGAGGCCGCAGATGATATGGACGCCTGGCAGCGTCTCCCGGATGCCGGCCACCGCGTCCAGAAAGGCCGCGCCCTGCTCGCCTTCCAGACCCACGGCCCGCGCCAGCGGGTCAATGAACAGGTCGGCCAGCAGCAGGCCCGCCGCCCGGGCCGCCTCCCCCAGTCGCAGAGCGATGGCGATGCGCTGCTGGGCGGTCTGGGGCAGGCCGGAGTCATCGAGGGTGAGAGCAACCAGCCGGGCGCCGTGCTCTCGCGCCAGGGAGAAGACGGGCTCGAGACGGCTCTGCTCCGCGCTGGCCGAGTTAAGCAGGGCCTGGCCGCGATGGGCCTCCAGGCCGGCGCGGAGCGCAGACGGATTCGCAGAGTCAATGCAGAGTGGCTTCTCGGTGGCGGCCTGAACGGTCTCGACCAACCACACCAGGTCGGCAGGCTCACGCTCGGGCCCGGTGCCAGCGTTGACATCGAGGTAGTCGGCGCCGGCCCGCGCTTGCCGCGCCGCCTCCTGCGCGATGATCTGCGCGTCCCGCGCCATCACCGCTTCCCGGATACGCTTGCCCGTCCCGTTGATGCGCTCGCCCACGATGATCATGCCGTCTTCTCTTCCGCAATCTGGCGTGCTGTGGCCAGGTCAGTGCGCGACCCGCGCGGCGTAAGTGTCCTCCAGCCCGCGGATCAGGCCCGCCAGCGCCTGGTTGACCGGGGTGGCCACACCCAGGGTCGCGCTCTCTCGCACCACCGCCCCGTTGATCGCATCCACTTCAGTGCGCCGCTGCCGGTAGAAGTCCTGGAGCATGGAGTTCATGTTGTTAGCCGTCCGCTGGCAGATCTCCTCGGCATGGGCAACCATGTCCGGGTAGGGCAGCCGGATGCGCTTTGCCTCCGCCACCGCCTGCACTTCCGTCACCACCAGCCGCAGAACCTCACGCAAGTTGGCCGATTCCATGATGCCACCATTGCGCAGTTGCGCGAGCGTGGCCACGGCGTTGATGCCGGCATTGACCGCGAGCTTCCCCCAGAGCACCGCCTGGAGCTGGGTGGTGAACTCGACTTGCAGGCGGGCCTGGGAGAAGGCATCGCCGACGGCGGCCAGGCGCTCGCTCAACTCCCCGGAGGGCTCCCCCATGATCGTGCCGCCGCTGCCGGCATGGTGCACCTGGCCCGGCGCGATCAGGGTGGCGGCCTGGGAGGTGACTCCGGCGACGACGCGCTCGGAGCCCAGTGCTTGCTGGAGGGTCTCGAGATTGCCAAGGCCGTTCTGCAGCGTTAGCACGGTAGTCCCGGCACCGACCAGGGGCTGGGCAGACGCGGCCGCCGCGGAGGTATCATAGGACTTGACCGCGATCAGCACCAGGTCAACGGAGCCGACGTCGCGGGGCGCGGTAGTGGCGTGCACCGGCGAGCGGAACTCACCCGAGATGCCCGAGATCCAGATGCCGCGGCGATCCAGCAGCCGGGCGCGATCCGGGTGCCGGTCAATGAGCCAGATATCATGGCCGCCCTGGCTGAGCAGACCTGCGAAGAGACAACCTATGCTACCGGGCCCGACTATGGCGATTCTCATCAGCTCCCGCCTGATCTATCGCGGCTTCTCCCACTTCTCCAGCTCGGCCAGCTCGCCGTAAGTGCCACCCCGGACGATCTCTTCCCGAATGCGGTTCTCCCGCTCATACCACTCCATCCCCCGGTTCGCCCATTCCACGGCGTGGTCTCGCGGGATGCGAACCACTCCGTCATCGTCGCCCACAATCCAATCGCCCGGCTCCACCACCTCGCCGGCGATGGTGATGGAGACCCCGATCTCCCCCAGGCCCCTGGGCTCGCCGGCGTTGGGGCAGATGTGACGGGCGAAGGCCGGGAAGTTGAGGGAGCGGATGTCCCCGCTGTCGCGGATGGCCCCGTCAATCACCACCCCGGCAACTTTCCGGTTCATGGCGCTGCGGGAGGCCATCTCCCCCACACCGCGGGCGGCACGCCACCGGCCTCGATCACGATCACCTCCCCTGGCTTGGCCTGATCTATCGCTTCCACGGGCTTGGCGTAGTCGCCCGTCGCGGTCCTCACGGTGAGAGCGGGGCCCACCACCTTCATGCCAGGAGCAATGGGACGCAGGCCAGGCAGGACTCCCCGGCGATGCATGGCATCGGAGAGATTGGCGGCGGAGATGGCCATCAAGGTCTCCCGCAGCTGGCCCTCGGAGACGCGCTTATAGAGCGTGGTAGGAATGCTCACCCCCTCCGTGATCGCCCGCTTCAGGTCGGCGGTAGCCTGCCTGGCATCGGGAGCCTTGGAGATCGCGCCTCCCACGATCACCACAGAGGCGCCTGCCTGCACGGCTTGCACGGCGTTCTCGGAATGGATGCCGCCGGCCACGCAGAGGGGCACCTCCACCGCCTCCGCCACCGCGCGCAGCAGCCGGAAGGGGTCGGCGCCGCGCATCTGCATATCTATCGCCACATGGACATCAATGAAATCAACCCCTAGCTCTGCCACCTGCCTAGCTCTTGCTATGGGATCGGCCGCACCTAACAGGTCGGCCACGATCTTGGCGCCATACTCGCGGCCGGCCTCGACGCATTCGGCAATGGTTGGGTCCGGGGCGGCGGCCAGGACATGCACGATCTGAGCTCCCGCCTTGGCCGCTGCCTCCACCTCGATGCGGCCCGCGTCCATGACCTTCATGTCCGCCGCGATCGGCAGCTTGGGGAATTGCCCGCGCAGAGTCCGAACCACATCCAGGCCAACGCTCTTGATCAGGGGGGTGCCGGCCTCCAGGATATCCGCACCCCCGGCGACGGCCTCGGCCGCCACCTTGAGGGCGCGGTCGAGCTCCAGGAAATCGAGCGCGACTTGAAGGAGCGCTGCTTGCGATCGTTCTCTCATGCCACCTTCTTCCATCTCCACAGACTGTCCGGCAACAGGCGGGAGCCCGCGGAAGGGCTTCCCCACCGACTGTGGCAGGAGGCGAGCTTACCCGCCTCGGGCGGCCTCCTGCCCAATGTGAACGGATCCTTCGCTCCGCTCAGGATGACACATTGGCGGGCATGTGCGTGCCCGCCCTACGAACGGCTCACCGCGGTAGCTCGGCCGTCTCTGCGCTCTATCGCCACCGCCTTCCTGCTATGGAAATCGGTGCTCTGCTCGAAGGCGTAGGCCGCCCGCAGCATGGTCTCCTCGCCGAGCGGCTTCCCCACCAAATGCAGGCCGATGGGCAGCCCCTCGCCGGAGAACCCGCAGGGGATGGACATGCCCGGCAGCCCCCCCAGGTTCACGGGGATGGTGCAGACATCGGAGAGGTACATCGCCACCGGATCGTCGGTCTTCTCGCCCAAGCGAAAGGCGACGCTGGGGCTGACCGGTCCCACCAGTAGATCGCAGCGCTCGAAGGCGCGGTCGAAGTCGCGGCGGATCAGGGTTCTGACCTGGCCCGCCTTCAGGTAGTAGGCATCATAGTACCCGGCGCTCAGAGCATAGGTCCCCAGCATGATGCGCCGCTTCACCTCGGGCCCGAACCCCTCGTCTCTGGTCTTGCGGTACATCTCGACGATGTCGGCCACTCTCCCCGGAGTCCGGTGACCATATTGCACGCCATCATAGCGGGCCAGGTTCGAGCTGGCCTCGGCGGGGGCGATGATGTAATAGACGGGGATGGAGTAGTTCAGATGAGGGAGCGAGACTTCCTCGCACTCGGCCCCCAGCTCCTGCAACCGGTCCACGGCCGCGCGGACCGCGGCGCCGACTTCGGGCTCCACACCCACGCCCTGGTATTCCATGAACTCCC
Source organism: uncultured Armatimonadota bacterium (assembly GCA_963716175.1). Classification (GTDB taxonomy): domain Bacteria; phylum Armatimonadota; class Hebobacteria; order Hebobacterales; family Hebobacteraceae; genus MFD04408-11. The sequence continues at coordinate 2,138,456 of OY970296.1, forward strand.
TCACCAGGCCGATGCGCAGACCCTTCACCTCCGGGACGAGGGCCGCGGTGTAGTCGGGCGTGGCAAGGTTGATGGACGTCGAATCCCGCGGATCGTGGCCGGCCAGCAGATTCAGCATCAGGGCGCAGTCCCGCACATCCTTGGTGATAGGGCCCACCTGGTCCAAGGAGCTGGCGAAGGCAATGACACCATAGCGGGAGACGCGGCCGTAGGTGGGCTTGAGGCCGACCACACCGCAGAAGCTGGCGGGCTGCCGGATCGAGCCCCCGGTGTCGGTGCCCATGGAGACAATGGTCTCTGAAGCCGCCACCGCCGCGGCCGATCCGCCGCTGGAGCCTCCGGGCACCCGGTCCAAGTCCCACGGGTTCCGGGTGACGCCCCGGGCCGAGTTCTCCGTGGAGGAACCCATGGCGAACTCGTCCATGTTCGTCTTGCCCAGGAAGACCAGGCCGTGCTCTCGGCAGCGCTCGATCACGTGCGCATCATAGGGAGGAACGAAGCCGGCGAGGATGCGAGAGCAGCATGTGGTCTCGATGCCCTTGGTGCAGTAGATATCCTTGAGCGCAATGGGGATGCCGGCCAACACCGGGAGCTGCTCGCCGCGCGTCCGCCGTTCATCCACCGCGGCCGCCTGCTGCTGGGCCAGCTCGCGGGTGAGCAGCACGTAAGCGTGGAGCTGCGCGTCCACCGCGGTGATACGGTTCCAGACCGCGTCCAGCAGTTCACGCGCCGAGACCTCTCGTTTCCTCAGGAGATCCGAGAGCGCGTGGGCAGTCAGATCGTGAAGCTCGGCAGGTGCGCTCATTCGATCACCCGGGGCACGCGGAAACAAGCATTCGCCTGGTCGGGGGCGTTTTGCAGGGCTTCTTCGGGCAGCAGAGATGACCGGGGCTCATCCTCGCGGAAGACGTTGGACATGGCGACGGCATGAGACATGGCCGGAACCCCGGTGGTATCCAGTTGGCGAAGCTGCTCGAAGTGCTCCAGGATGGAGTTGAGCTGAGTGGTGAAGCGTTCCCGCTCCTCTGCGGTCAGCTCGAGCCGGGCGAGCAGGGCCACGTGTTCGACTTGCTCCGGCGTCAATCGCATCAGCTGCTCCTTCGTCGGACGGCGGGCGTGCTCGCCCTACAGGAACTGCTGGCGGGGTCAGGAGGCTCCGCCCTACAGGCAGGCTACTGCTCGGGCGCGGGCGTGATGGTGAGCCGCGCCCACCGGATGGTGGCCTGGATAACCAGCGCGCCGGTATCGGCATTGGGCATCATCGTCTCTTCGTGCACCTGGTTGCGCGGCCCCTCCACCAGCACCACCCGGTGCATGGAGCCGCGGACCAGCCGGTAGGGGCCATCCCGGATCTCGATCTCCACATTGGTGAAGTCTCCCCCGTTGACCCCGACCCCCTCCGGCGTGACGTTGGCCTGGGCGCCAATGCCGTTGATCAGCAACTCGATGCCCTGGGCATCGTACCGGACCACGGAGGTGGTGACGATGCCGCCTTCATCCTGGGTCCGCACATAGATCGGCAGGGGCCGGGCGACGGCCAGGGGAGCGCCAGGGAAGAGCAGCTCGATCCGCTCGTCTTCCTCGGGATTGGCGGTCCGCGCGGCGCCCAATGGCACCTGATAGAGCTGGTTCGGCGCGCCGTAGACGTCAACGCTGGCGGCGCTGCCATCGGGTGACGCCAGGCCGAAGGACCAGTTGGCGTAAGTGGCCGCCCCCACCAGCGGCCAGAGACCCTCGGGCTGTATCACCTCCAGGTCCGGCCGCCAGGATAGCAGACGCTGGTGGAAGTCATTGAAGTAGGGGTCGTCCGCGTTCCAGGATTCGTACAGGAAGGTGGGAGTATAGACCGCGAAGCCGCGCCCCAGTCCTCTCACCCGGAACCCAGGCCCGTTCTCGCCCACGAATTCCTCCCCCAGGTATTTCCTGACATCGGGTCGGCTCAGGAACTGACCCAGGATGTCGGCGAACTTGGCGACATCGGGATCAATCGAGAGCCCGGCCTCGCCCGGTCCCACCGGGATGGCGATGCCAGGCTCCGCGGCCTGGCCAGGCTCCCCCAGCGAGCCCAACTCGCCAGGCCGGTTCTCCCCCGCGATCTCCGTGTAGCGCATGCCGAGCAGCTCCATCATCACCGGGGGCACACCGTTCACGGTCCCGTCTGCCTGGTACATGCCAACTCCCGCGTCCACCACTAAGGCCCCGCCGCGCAGCACGAAATCGTTCAATGCCACCTGCGCGGCTTCCGGCAGATAGAGCGCCATGGGGACGAGGATCGTGCCGTACTGCGATAGATCGGCCTGACCGATGGAGGACAGGGCCAGCACATCCATCTGGCCGTAGCGAGTGCCCAGCCGGGCCAGTGCGAAAAGGGTGGTGGGCTCGTCGGGAGCAAGGCCGTCGAGGTAGCCGTAGAGACCCTGGCCGTTCCTGGTGGCCCCGCCGGCGATCGGCTCATAGACCACGGCGATGCGGGCCAGTGGCTTAGCAGGGAACGCGCCGCTGGCGCGGATGGCGTCAGCGATCTGCCTCACCATGGCGCGCAGGTCCTCCGACTCCTTCACCACCGACCAGCTGGAGAGGGCCAGGCCGGCCGCGCCGTGGAGCAGGGCCTCGTTCATCCAGTTGGCCGTACGGTTGGCGTCGGAGTTGCTGTCCACCAGGAAGGTCGGGACAGCGGCGAACTGATTCCCCCGGCGCGCGATGTCCACCGCCTGCACATTGTGAGTCAGCCAGTCCTGCTCCGCCACGGTGGGATAAGTGTTCAGGATCAAGCCGTCGAAGTCGGCGCGCACGCTGATGATGGAGCGGTAGTCGGGCAGTGCGGAGGCGAAGACCAAGCGGCCCGAGTCGGCGCTGTGAAGCGCCTTCGCCCACAGGTCGAGGGCATCAGCATAGGCGTCCTCGCGATACAAGGCAGCGTCAATGCTGGCGCGGCCCAGGCCGCCCGGGTTCCCGGCGTCAATGTCGCGCGCCCCACTCAGGGTGATGTCGCTCCAGTCGTCGAGGCTTGTCCCCCAGGAGTCATTGAGGCGGGCGAGGGTGCTGCCGTACCAGTCACGGAGGTAGGCGCGAAACCCATCATCATTCCAGGGGAAGCCATTCGGGGGCACCGCCTCGATGGACCAGCCGACCAGGCCCGGGTGACTGCCCAGGCCTGATACGAGCTTACTCACCAAGTCGGTGACGGCCGCGGTATAGGCCTCCGAGGTGGGGTCGGGCGCCATCTGCTGGCCCTCGCTGTCGCGCAGAGCGTCCGGCGTCACCGCCGCGACCACGGAAAGCCCTCGGGCCTCGGCCTCGGACATCAGCGCCGAGAGCGCCGCGAGCTGCTCCGCGGTGGCGCCGGAGATCAGCAGATAAGCGGTGTTGAACCCAGCCGCGGCGTAGCCATCCAGGTCGGCCGCTTCTCGCAGCCCGCGCGCCCACATCAGGACCGTGGGCGCACCATTCACGCTCACGATGTTGCTTTCCTTGCGGGCTGCCGCCCCGGCCTGCGCGCAGGCCGAGGCGCTGACCACCAGCCAGACCCCAATCAGCAGCCAGCGTGCCTGTCTCATGCTCCTATCCCCTACCACCGATGATCCCGCGGGCCAGAAGTTCGGCGAGGAACCCGCAGGTCCCTCGCCGGCTCATGGCCCGACATCGCACAATTCTCCGTAAACACAGCCTCCCTGCCCACAACACGCCCTGGCTAAACAAGCGCCCGCTCAGTCTCCGGGTCAAAGAGATGCGTCTTGGGCATGTCGAAGACCACCTCCAGGGGGTGGCCGTCCTTGGCCCCAGTCTCCGCCTTCAAGTCGGCGATCAGCGAATGCGACCCAGCTGTCAGGTAGGCGTTCACTGTGGACCCCATGGGTTCAGTTACGTCTACGGTAACGGTAGCCGTGTTCTGGCCCGCAACTGCGAGGCCGGCGTCGAGCCCGCGATCGTGGATGTCCTCGGGCCGCACCCCAAAGATCACCTTCCCGCCGACGCGGCCCTGGACCTTGCCCACGTGCGCAGTCGGCAGCCGCAGCAGGAGGGGTTCAGCCCGGAAGTAGATGCCGCCATCCCGGCCTTCGAGGGTGCCGGCGACGAAATTCATCGCCGGGCTGCCGATGAAGCCGGCGACGAAGAGATTGGCGGGACGGTTGAAGAGTTCAAGGGGGGTGTTCACCTGCTGAAGTGCCCCGTTGTTGAGCACCGCGATGCGATCCCCCATGGTCATGGCCTCGACCTGGTCATGGGTCACATAGATGGTGGTGATCCCGAGGCGGCGGTGCAGCCGGATGAGCTCGGCCCGGGTCTGCACCCGGAGCTTCGCATCCAGGTTCGAGAGCGGCTCGTCCATCAGGAACACCTTAGGCTCCCGCACGATCGCTCGCCCCAGGGCCACCCGCTGGCGCTGCCCGCCGGAGAGCTGGCGGGGCTTCCGGTCCAGCAGGCCCAGGAGGCCCAGCATGTCGGCGGCCTGACGCACCCGGCGTTCGATCTCGGGCCTGGGATAGCGGCGCAGCTTGAGCCCGAAGGCCATGTTGTCGTAGACATTCATGTGCGGGTAGAGGGCGTAATTCTGGAACACCATGGCGATGTCGCGGTCCTTGGGGGAGACGTCGTTCACCAGCCGGTCGCCGATGTGGATCTCGCCAGAGTCGGCCTCCTCGAGCCCAGCCAGGCAGCGCAGCACGGTGGTCTTGCCACAGCCGGAGGGCCCTACCAGGACCAGGAACTCCCTGTCCTCCACCTCGAGGGTGAGGTCATCAACCGCGACCACGGTCTTAAAGCTCTTGGTCAGACTGCGCAACCACACTCGCGCCATGCCGCGCCACCTGTCTCTGCGGTGCCCGGACCCGCCCTTCCCTCACGGTGGCCGATTATAGCAAAGCCCCACACCGGTGACAAGCAGAGGGGTGAATGGAGGCTTTAGCTCGCAATCGCGCTGTGCCGACGGTGATGATGCTTGACAGACCGAGGTGTTACGGGCGACAGGAGGAACCAGGTAGGAATGCGGAGGTGGCTGAGATGCCCCAGAACCCGGTTGAGCCTCATCTCTTCGTGGTGTTCGGAGGGTCAGGCGACCTGATGCGCCGGAAGCTCTTCCCGGCCCTCTACCGCCTCACCGTGCACGGAAAGATGAGGGGGCAGCTGTTCCTGCTGGCGGTGGCCCGAAGAGAGATGGATGATATCGCCTATCAGGCCTGGGCGCGAGAGGCGCTGGCCCAGGCCGGCCTCCCGGTAGACGAGGCCAGCGCGGCCTGGTGCAACACCTGTCTCCACTACCATTCCATTCACGAAGGCGCGGCGGATGACTATCGGGGCCTCGCCGCGGCCATCGCCCAGCTCGAGCGCCAACACCACCTGCCCGGGAACCGCGTCTTCTACCTGGCCTTGCCTCCCGAAGCGCTGCCGGCCGCGGTGACCGGGCTCGGGGAGGCCGGCCTCAACCGGGGCCCAGGCTGGACCCGAATAGTGGTGGAGAAGCCCTTCGGCAATGACCTGAAGTCGGCGCAGGAGATCAACGCGTTGATCCGGCGCCACTTCTCGGAGTCCCAGGTCTACCGCATTGACCACTACCTGGCCAAGGAGGCGGTGCAGAACCTGATGGTGTTCCGCTTCGCCAATGCCATCTTCGAGTCGCTGTGGAACCGGGACCGGGTGGACAGTGTAGAGATCACAGTGGCGGAGTCCATCGGGGTAGAGGCCCGGGCCGGCTACTATGACCAGGCCGGGGCCTTGCGGGACATGGTGCAGAACCACCTCACGCAGTTACTCGCGCTGACCGCGATGGAGATTCCGGCTGCGCTGGAACCGGGCATGATCCACGATGAGAAGGTGAAGGTGCTGCGATCAGTGGGCCCTATCGGCCGCGACGACGTGGTCTTTGGCCAGTACCGCGCGGGCTCGATTGACAGTCACCAAGTGGCGGGGTACAGAGAAGAGGAGGGCATCGCCTCGGACTCTGAGACCGAGACTTTCGCGGCCCTGCGGCTGTACGTGAACAATTGGCGGTGGCAGGGCGTGCCCTTCTTCCTGCGTACCGGCAAGCGGCTGCCCTTCCGCACCACCCAGATGGTGGTGGACTTCAGCTGTCCCGTGCTCGCCTGCTTCCAGCCCTTTTCCTGTGACATCAAGTGCAACCGGCTGGTGATGATCTTGGAGCCGGACGCCGGCTTCGACTTGTGCTTCGAGGTGAAGGCGCCAGGGGAGCCCTTCACACTGAAGACCGAGCGGCTGCGGTTCCGTTACGAGGAGGTCTTCGGCCCGCTGCCGGAGGCCTACGAGACCGTGCTGCTCGACATCGTGATGGGGGACCAGACTCTGTTCGTGCGCGTGGACGCGGTGGAGCAGGCCTGGGCCCTCTATACGCCGCTGCTGGAGAACCGGCCGCCGGTGCATCCCTATGCAGCCGGAAGCTGGGGGCCGCCGGAGGTGGAGACGCTGCTGAGGGGAAGGGAATGGCATGTTGCCCCCTGTGAAGACTGACCTCCGCGTCCACCCGGACCTGGAGGGATTGAGCCGCGCCGTGGCCGAGAGCCTGGCGACGCTTGCGGTGGGCACCATCTCCGGCCGGGGAGGATTCTCCATCGCGCTCTCGGGAGGGCACACCCCGCGCCGGCTGTACCAACTGCTGGCCACCGAATACGCGGGCCGCATCTCCTGGCCCCGGGTCGAGATATTCTGGGGCGACGAGCGCTACCTGCCGCACACCGATCCCCGCAGCGACTACCGCATGGCCAGGGATGCTTTGCTCGCCCATGTGCCGATCCCGGGCGAGAACGTTCACCCCATGCCCACGGACTCTGCCGACCCCGAGGAGGCCGCGCAGGCCTATGAGCGACTGCTGCGCGCCCACTTCCCCTACCCCTGGCCGCGCTTCGACCTGGTGCTGCTGGGCCTGGGAGCGGAGGGGCACACGGCCTCGCTCTTTCCCCGTTCGCCCGCGCTGCTGGAACAGGCCCGTTGGGTGGTGGCGACCGAGGCGCCGGTGGAGCCCAAGCAGCGCCTCACCCTCACCCTGCCCGCCATCAACCACGCCGCCCACATCTGGTTCCTGGTGGCCGGCGCAGAGAAGGCCGAAGCGCTGAAGTGCGCCCTGGCGGAAGACGCGAGCCCTATGGGTTGCCCCGCGGCGGGGGTGAGGCCGGAGGGAGGCGAACTGGTGTGGTGGGTGGATGAGCGGGCAAGAAGGTCTGTGGCCAAGCGCGCAGTATGAGTCATCATGAATATAGCGAGGCATGAAGTGGTATCTGAAACGACAATGGGACGCAAGTACAGCAAATCGCCGATAATCGAAGCGGTTTGCGAGTTCCGTTTCGAACCGGGAGAGTGGAATGGCACCATCTTCGGCCTCGTCTGGGAAGAGGTCAGAATACCTTTTCCTAAACGCCAGGACGTCCAGCAGTTTGACTTCCAGGTCGTGCCTATGCCCCAAGGCGCTCAGCAACGCGTCTTCCAGCAGCCGGGCACCAAGTACCTGAGGGAAGATGAAAAGCTTTCTATGCTGGTCGGGCCGGCCGTAATGAACGTGAGTCACCTAGCACCATATTCATCATGGGGGGAATTCAAGCCGCTCATATCACTGGCTTTCAGAGCGTACGTTACAAAGGCAGAGCCGAAATCACTGCGCCGCATTGGACTTCGGTACATCAACAGAGTGGAGTTGCCCGGGGAGAAGGTGAAACTCGAGGATTACCTGCAGTTCCACCCGTTCCTGGGGCCGACTCTGCCTGAAGATCATGCCTCCTTCATCGTCGGAGTGGAGTTTCCCTACGAGCAGAACCGTGATGTCCTGCGACTGCAACTCGCGAGCGTGCCACCTGAGAAGGAGGCACATGTGGCTCTCATGCTAGACCTGGACTACTTCACGCTGGTCCCGAACTCGGTGCCGCTCGCCGAGGATCAAGTGAGTAGGTGGCTGGAGCTTGCCCATTCGCGGGTTGAGGAAGTCTTCGAGGCTTGCATAAAGGACTCTCTTCGCGCCAGGTTCGGCTGAGAAGGGTGAAAGCGTGCTAGTCCAGACGTGGGACAACCTACGGGAGGCTCAGTGGTCCATATCTGCCAACCGCCCATCGGAGGCGACGCGTGTACAGCCAGCGTCGGGAAGCGAAGCCGGTGACGCCGGGTGGAGAGTCTGGAGCAAAGACCTGGAACGGCAGATCAAATGGCCGGTAGTGGAGAGACTTTACGACGTCGCAGATCCTGCCAGGGTCTGCACCTTCACCTTTGAGAAACCCTACGTCCTCGAACTTCTGCTAGACGCGTATGCCCGACTGTGCGCTCTGTTTGGGGAGACGTCCACAATCCGACTGGACTTCAACGTAGACCCGGAAATCCCAGGACGGCGCTACCTGGCTGTGCGAGTGCTGACAGTGTTCTCGGTAGATGAGGCCATTGAGCGCATGGATCATTTCGACGAAGTGTGGTGGCTGGACCGCATCGGCAGGGCGGGCAGAGACCTGCTCTTCGCATTGGAGTTCATCTGAGTGTTCGACTGGGCAGACTACCTCGCCTTGGCGCGGGAGATGGTCAACACCGGCGAACCCTCAGGTGCTCCGGCGGAGTCAAGGCTGCGCTGTGCGGTGAGCAGAGCTTACTACGCAGCTCTCGGGAGAGCGGCCGCTTACCTGACCTATGAGGTGGGAGAGGTACTCCCGCCAGAGACATTTCACGAGACCGTGATACGCTCCTTCACCGATAGCGAGCAACCGGGCTGGGAAGCCGTCGGGGCGAAGCTCGACCGGCTTCGCGACTATCGCAAGGGAGCAGACTACGAATCGGAAATCAAGAACTGGTCTGCCAAAGCGGAGGAATCGCTTAAGCTCAGCAGCAAGGCGATTAGCTCTCTAGAGAATCTGTTCGGCGGCCCTCCCCAGTTCCACTAGCCCCCATTCTCCGTGCTCTGCCTCCTATCCCCTCTTCGCCGCTCTCTTCACCCCCTCGATATACTCTTGCGTCACCTGCCTCTCGAAGCTGCGGAAGCCAGCGAGCTTGAAGCCGTGCTTCTGGGCGAGGGCGGCGATCTCTTTCACCTTATCCAGGGATAGGTCGCGGCCGAGGCTGAAGCTCTCGTATCGCTCCTCCAGCGCGAGGATCATGGTCTCGGCCATGCAGGCATAGGCGGTCCGGGGCGGGAAGCCGAAGTTGAGGTTGAATTGCACATCGCCCGGCACCTCCACCGCGCCCTCCCTCGATCACCAGCACGTCGGGCCGCTTCCGAACCACCTCTCGTGAGACGTCGCGGGGGCGAGCCACATCGCATACCACTGCGCCCGGCTTCAGCACCTCGATGGGCACCACCGTGTCCACTGCGCTGGTGACCGCGATGACGATGTCGGCGTCGCGCAGGCCGGCGGCGGCATCCGTGGTGTAGCTGATCGTCGCCCTGCCATCAACGCTGGCGGCCAACTGCGCCAGTCTTTCTTGGTTCCGGCCGATGAGCACGACCGCGGGCACCTGCTCCGCCATCATCCGCACGCACACCTGGCCGATGGAGCCGGTGGCCCCCATCACCGCGACCCGGGCCTGGGAGGGGTCAGCGCCCATCAGCTCCGCGGCGCGGCGCGCTCCTTCCACCGCGGTCCACACCGTGTAGCTGTTGCCGGTGGTCACCGCGATGTCCACGTTCTTGGCGACGGTGATTCCCGCGTCTCCCACCACCGAGGTCATGGCGCCCAGCCCGACGACCTTCGCGCCCAGCTCCTGCGCCACCTGGGCGGCGCGGATGATCCTGCCCAGCACGAACTCTATGGGCAGCTCCAGAAACTGCCGCGGCGTCAGCGGGCAGCCCACGAACCAGCCGCGCGCCTCGGCGCCGGTAAGGCTACGCACGCCGTTGATCTCCGACACCCGCTTGGGGGACATGCGCTTGAGCAGCCACGCGAGGGCCGGCTCCGGGAGCAGCGCAAGGGCCGGATACTTCCTCGCCGCGTCCTTGGCGCTGCTCACAGGATGGATGATGAAAGCAAATTCGCCCATGATTCCCTTGATGCGTCACAAGCCAACCGCAGAGACGCGGAGGGCGCAGGGAGCTGCGAACCCCGTCTACTCTTCTCCTCTGCGCTCTCTGCGCCTCTGCGGTCGCCCCTTATCCCATCTGGCGGGCGTAGGTCACTGGGCCTGAAGGCCGGGATGTCCCTAGGCCCGATAGGGCCGGGATGGCGGCCGGCTCTGCCGGCCTAGCCAGCGGTCGCCCACTGGCGACCTAGCCACATACCCGCCCTGCACCTACAGGTCCGTCACCCCCGGCTTCCAGTTGATCTGTTCAGCCAGCGCCAGATAGTCGCCTTCGGTCAGCTCCTCGGGCTGCTTCGCGGAGAGCGCGACCAACACGCCCTCCATCACATTGGCGCCGAAGCTCTCGCCGGCGATAGAGGGGGTGAGCGTGATGAGGCGGGCCACGCCTCGCTTACGCAGCTCCTCCACATCGCGGCTACGGGTGGTGTTCGTCACCACCACTTTCCCCCGTAGATTCTCAGGCATGTAGCGGCGGATGAAGACGAAGTCGCCGGCGATGATGTCGGCCTCTTCGAAGTAACGGGGATACTTGGTTTTCACGCTCTCCTGCTGCCCACCAGTCGGATACAGCATGGACATGGGCAGCCGCCGCAGCAAAGGCAGGAAGAGGAAGGCGAGCACCGCGACCTGGCGCAGAGTGCGCAGCGGCACCGGCACCCCCACCGCATAGAGCAAGTCGCCGTAGACTACCTTCGCCCCAAGCGCGGGGAAGGTCTCAGCCATGCCGGGCCGGTCCACTCCAGACATCAGCAGCACCCGCTTCCCCGCGACCTCCAGCGCGCCCTGTTCAACCAGTTGCCTGAGCAGCACCGGCTCCAGAATCCGCTTGATTCCTCCCCCATCAACCACCGGTGTCGTCTTGGCGCCCCGCGCCATCCTGGCAGCGTCGCGCAGCTCGTACCTCCGCCCTCCCGCGACCAAGTAGCGGTCCACGCCCCCCAGGCCGATGGCGTCAACCTTGCCATCGTAGTGCGCGATCAGCTTCGCGGCCCGTGCGACATCCCCGTCCGTTCCCACTCGCTCCAGCCGGAATGGCGTCCCGGCAAGCGTCATCTCGACGCACTTGTTCCGCTGCGAGGAGCCGAGGCTCACGCTGACCACGTGCTTCACTTCTTCACTCCCCCGGACACCCTCTGTCCCGCGCCCGCCGCCTCCACTGCATGCCCGGCCTCTTCCAGAACCGCGAGCAGGTCGCCCTGGCTCCTGGCCTGGTTGGCGCGATTGCGCAGGGCCGCGGCATTGGGCAGACCTTTGAGATACCAGGCGAAGTGTTTCCTCATCATCCGCACCCCCATCATCTCGCCGCGATCCGCGACCACCAGGCCGAGATGACGGGCCACCGTCGCCAGACGCTCCTGGGCCGAAGGAGCCGCAGGCGGCGCCTCGCCGCGGAGGGCTGCGCCGACTTGAGTGAAGATGCGCGGATTGCCGAGCGCGGCGCGGCCGATCATCACCGCGTCACAGCCAGTCTCTCGCATCATGCGAACCGCATCAGCCGCGCTATGGACGTCACCATTGCCGATCACCGGGACCGCGACGACCTGCTTCACCTGCGCGATCACTGACCAGTCGGCCGTCCCGCGAAGGCCCTGGGTCGCCCAACGGGGATGAACGGCCACCACTGCCGCGCCCGCATCTTCACAGCGCCGCGCCAACGCGATCGCGTCTTCGCCGCGATCGCGCCAGCCGCGGCGCAGCTTCACACCTACAGGCAGCTCGCCGACCACCGCCACCACCGCCCGTACCATCGCCTCGGCCCGCTCTGGCTCGGCCATCAGAGTCACACCTGCTCGCGCCTTCATCACTTTGGGCACCGCACAGCCCATGTTGATGTCCACCATATCTGCGCCCCGGTCCACGGCGATAGCGGCGGCCGCGGCCACCACCTCGGGATCACTGCCGAAGACCTGGGCCGAGACGGGGTGATCATCGGCCGGAAAGTGGAGCAGACCTTTCGTCTTCCCACTCTGATAGCGGAGAGCATTGGCGCTGATCAGGCCGGTGGACGCCAGGGCCACGCCCGCCTCCCTGCAGATCCGCCGGAAGGAGAGATCGGTAACGCCCGACATGGGGGCAAGCGCCACCGGAGGGTCCACCCAGAGGTCGCGGACGCGCATCAGGCTTCTCCGCGGTTGTACTCGTAGATCGCACCGACACCCTCGAGCACCAGGCTCGGGACTACCTCATGCTCAACCTGGAGGTGGGGCGAGATCAGCTTGGCCTGGCCGCCGGTCAGCACCACCGGCGCGGTTCTGGCCACGACCGCGCGCAGGCGGGCCGCCAACCCCTCCACCAGCGCGGCCGCGCCCAGCACGGCGCCGACCCGCAGGCAAGCCTCGGTGTCACGACCAATCACTGACGAGCCAGGGCTGGGAGAAACCCGGGGCAGCGCGGCAGTTCTCTCTGCCAGCGCAACCAGCCCGGTCTCCACTCCGACCGCAATGGCGCCCCCGAGGAACTCGCCGCCGGCCGACACCGCATCCACCACCGTAGCCGTGCCCAAGCTGACCACGATCGCCGGCGCGCCCACCCGCCGCACGGCGCCGACGGCCGCCGCCAGCCTGTCCGGGCCCAGCTGTCTCGGCTGGCGATAGCGGTTCACGAGCGAGGTAGATGTACTGCCGTGGATCGCGAACAAGGGGACCCTGCGCTGCAGGCACCACTTGGACCAGGTCACCTCAGCTTGCGGGACGACCGAGGAGAGCGCGATCTGGAGTTGCCGGCGGCCCGCCTGCGCGACCATCTTGCCCACCAGCCTGGACACAGTCGAACCGTATGTTCTCCGGGTGGAGCAGGTCTGGACTGCGCGGACGCGGCCGGCGTTCCACAAGCCCACGCTGGTAGTTGTGTTGCCGACATCCACCACCAGGAGATGGGTCACGACCCGCCCTCGGGCCTGGCTGCGGCGTACAGCTCCAAACCCTTGGAGGCCAGCAGGGAGCTGACGTAGGCCATCACCAGCAGGAAGATCGCCCGCACCGCGGCGGTCAGCAACATCATGCCTAGTCCTTGCACCCCGGCCTGCGAGTTGGCCAGCAGCCGCGGCAACTGGCTGAAAGTGACCGCGGCCAGCGCGAAGACCACGCCCAACAAGACGACGCCAATGACGAAAATCACCACCCCCAACCCGCGGGCAACGCGGTTGCCTCTCGATCTTTGAGCTTCCACGCTCACCTCCATCTGGGCCGCCCTGATTCTAGCAAATCCACCTCCCGCTCGCAACGCTCCCCGGCGCCTGCCGTGTCGTCGGGAGGAGCGAACCAGGGGGGGAATGGTCCACATCCTCCTCCGAACTGACCGCACCAGTGCTCTGGTGCCCCGGGGCAGGACTTGCCGGACACGGCGCCGAAGCGGCGAACATCCCAATCCAGAGGTGAGTCGAGGATGCCACGCAAGGTCGTCTTCATCGGAGGCGGGAGCTTCAACTGGGGTCCGGAGATCATCCGTGATTTCATCGTCACCCCGGAGTTGCAGGATGGCACTCTGGTGCTCCAAGACATAAACCATGAGGCCGCTATGACCAACCTGGCGATCGCCGAGCAGGTCAAGGCGAAGGCGGGGTCGGGCCTGAAGATCGAGGTGGTGGACGAGCGGCGAGCCGCGCTGGAGGGGGCGGACTACGTGGTGCTGGCGATCTCGACCGGGGGTCTGGAGGCCTGGCGACTCGACATGGAGATACCGGACAAGTACGGATGCCGCCAGACCATTGCCGACACGGTGGGGCCGGGCGGCTACAGCCGCGCCCTGCGCAACATCCCGGTGATCCTTGCCATCGCCCGCGATATGGAGGAGGTGTGCCCTCAGGCCTGGCTGCTGAACGTGACCAACCCGATGACCACGCTGACCCGGGCGGTGTGGAAGGAGACGAGCATTCGCTGCATCGGGCTGTGCCACGAGGTTTACGGTCTGCTGGATCGGTTGGAGCGGACGTTCGGGGTCAACAGGGATGAGATGTCGTTCAACTCGGCCGGCATCAACCACTGTAGCTGGATTCTGGAGCTGAGGATCAAGGGAGAAGACGGCCTGGCGATGCTGCGGGAGCACTGGAGGAAGAGCCCGCCGAAGGACAAGGTGGCCCCCATGCTGTTTGAGATATTCGGCTATGTGCCAGTGATCAATGGCCGCCATCTGTGTGAGTTCTTCCCACACTTCCTGACGCCGGAGTCGGGCTACGGGGAGAAGTACGGCTTTCTGGATCAGATGGTAACAGTGAAGGATCGTCTCGCCTCTATGGCGCGGGGGCGCCAACGCTGGCTGGAGATGCGGGAGGGCAAGCGGCTGCCGGATCTCGAGCGCGGCGGCGAGCCCATCGTGCCCATCATCGTGGCGATGGAGACGCGCCAGCCAGTGAGCTTCATCGCCAACTGGCCCAATATCGGCCAGATCGCCAATCTGCCGGCCGACGCGGTGGTGGAGACACGAGCGTTAGCAGACGAGCGGGGGGTGACGCTCATGACCGCGGGCGCCCTGCCCGAGCCGATTCGCGCGGCCCTGGCGCGGCATGTCTCCAACCAGGAGCTGATCGTGGAGGCTGCGGTCGAAGGCGATCGGAAGAAGGCGCTGCAGGTCCTCTTCAATGACCCGCTCGTGAAGAGCGCCGAGGGCGCGGAGGCGATGCTGGATGAACTGCTGAAGGCCCACGCGCAGTACCTGCCGCAGTTCATCGGGTAGCCGGGGAGCCAGGAGCAGCGTGATGCCGAGCGAGATGTCGCCCCGAGAGCGGGTGCTCACCGCCATGCGCCGACGGCGGCCCGACCGCATCCCGAAGACTCTCTCTTTCACCCCGGCCCTGGAGGAGGAGTTTCGGCGCCGGGCCGGCGCGGAGAGCCCGGAGGAGTACTTCCGTCTGGAGCCCCGAGGGGTCGGCATCGCGGCGACCCGCAATCCCCGTGACTTCTCCGCCTACCTGCGCGATGTCCCGGACCTGGAGAGCAGAGATGAATGGGGGATCGGCTACATCTCGGCCGGCTTCTACCACTTCTGGAGGATGGCCCCACCACTGGCGAATGCTCGCACCCCCAGCGACATCGCCGCCTATCCCTGGCCCGATGTGCTTGCCCCCTACCGCTGGCGGCAGGTGCCTGGCGCGGTGCACTCCTGGCAGTACCGGGGCTTCGCGGTGTGCGCGGGGCCGCCCTGCCAGCTCTTTGAGACCTCCTGGTATCTTCGGGGGCAGGAGCAGTTGCTGATTGACTTCTTCGATGACCCGGACATCGCCGTCGCCATTCTCGACACCATCAACAACGTCATTATCGAATCCGCCCGCCGCCTGGCCAGCATCGGCATTGACGTGCTGATGCTGGGAGATGACGTCGGGTCGCAGCGGGCCATGCTGATGAGCCCAGGCACCTGGCGCGAATGGATTAGGCCACGCCTCGCGGCCAGCATCTCCGCGGCCAAGCGGATCAAGCCCGATCTGCTGGTCTACTACCACACCGACGGCAATGTGGAGCCCATCATTCCCGACCTGATCGAGGCCGGCATTGATATCCTGAATCCGGTGCAGCCCGAGTGCATGGATCCCGCTGATATCAAGCGCCGCTACGGCGACCGGCTCGCTTTCTGGGGCACGATCGGCACTCAGACCACCATGCCGTTCGGCACGCCGGAGGAGGTGCGCCGCGTGGTGAAAGAGAGGATCGAGACCGTGGGGCCCGAGGGCCTGCTGCTCGCGCCCACGCACGTGCTGGAGCCGGAGGTGCCCTGGGAGAATATCGTGGCCTTCGTCGAGGCGGTAGAGGAGTACGGCCTTCTGTAGGGCGGCCATGCGCAGGTCGCCCCAGGCGACCAAGCATCGCCGCCGGCCACTGATGTCGGCACTCAGCGGTGGGGCGCCGCAGTCTACCTGAACCCAGGTCAAGGGCGGCCTACCCATGTCGGCAAAACAAGGAGAGATCACGTGAGAACCCGCGCTCCCCGCGTCGAGATTCGCAAGATCAACGGCATCCCCCGGCTCTACGTCAACGGCGAGGCCGTGCCCGCGATCACCTACCGCAACCGCATCCACGATGACTTCGCCTACATGAAGCGGTTCGCGGACTCAGGCCACCGCATCTTCTTCATGACCCACCTGCGTCGCTGGGATCAGCCGGAGTCCGAGTACTGGCGAGTAGTGGACGAGAAGGTGCGCACCATCCTGGGCTTCAATGACGACATCTACCTCATCCTCGGCATGTACCTCGCGGTGGGGCCCGAGTGGGCGCAGGCGCACCCCGGCGATGTGGCCCATGACCGGAACGGCCCGCTGCCGCCCAGCAGCGATCGCAACCATGGCGGGATCGTCACCATCCCGTACTCACTCTTCTCCAAGGAGTTCGAGAAGGAGGGAGTGCGCCAGGTGCGAGCCCACACCCGGTTCGTGCGGCAGCATCCCCTGGGCCATCGCATCATCGGGTTCTTCATCGAGGCGGGCGCGGCGCAGGAGTGGATTCCGTTCAGCCGCGAGGACCAGATGGACTATGCGCCCGTGGTGACGACGCGCTTCCGCGAGTGGCTGCACCGCAAGTATCAGACCGACGCCCGACTGCGTGGCGCCTGGCGGCAGGACCGCGTCACTCTCGACACTGCCACTCCCCCCACCCAGGCGGAGCAGACCAGGCCCACCCGCGGCGACTTCTTCGATCCTTCCCTGGGCCGGCGAGAGATTGACTTCCAGCAGTGCTACATGGAGAACATCGGCGACCGCATCCGTGCTGTCTGCAGGGCGGCCGAGCAGGGCGGTGAGGGCCGGCTGGTGGGGATCTTCCACGAGCCCCCCATGGAGGTGGGTTCACACGACCACGAGTGGCAGCGGGTGATGGAGGACCCCAACATTGACTTCTACGCCGGCCCCACTTGCTATGAATCGCGCAAGGCCGGGATGCCGACACCAGTACATCACCTGGTGGACTCGCTGCGCCTGTTGAACAAGCTCTTCTTCACCGAAGAGGACACTCGCCCTCACACCGTGGGCAAGATCACCGGCGCGCACTCTCACGCGTACACCCGCCAGGAGTCGCGAGACACCATCTCTCGCACCATCCTGCACTGTTTCGCCAAAGGGGTGCTCGGCTGGTACTGGGATTTCCAGTACCGCTGGTTCACCGAGCCCTGGTTCTTCCACATGTTCGAGGAGCTTCAGCAGATCGGCGTTGCAGTGCAGCAGGCGCGTCCCCGCTCCGCCGCCGAAGTCGCGGTGTTCGTGGACGAGGGCTCGATCCCGTACACCCGGGCAGACAACACCCTCCTGGGCAGCCTCGGCCACCGCCTGTTGATCCACGAGATCAACCGCATCAGCTGCCCACACGACATCTATCTCTTCGACCACGTGCGCCGGTCCGACCTGCCCGGCTACAAGCTGTATATCTTCCTCAACGCGGTGCGGGTCACCGACTCTCAGCGCCGCGCGGTGAAGCGCCTGCGCCGGGATGGGCATGTGCTCTTCTTCCCTCACGCCTCCGGGTTCATCAACGACAACGCCCGCGTCTCCGCCTCAGTGGACAACATGGCGGATCTGATCGGGATGGACTTCAAGGAGTTCGCAGTCCGTCAGCCGGCCGCGGTGATCACCTCCGACCGCAATCATCCGCTCGTGAACGCGCTGCCCGTGGGGCATATCTTCGGGCACTTCCCGCGCTATCTGCGCTCCTCGCGCGGCACCGATGAGAACCCACTCTTCCCGCCGGTCATCCCGGTCTCGCCGATCTTCTGCGTGGATGACGCGGAGGCGATCTCGCTGGGGTATTACGCCCTCGATGACCTGCCGGCGCCCACTGCCAGCAGCCGCCGCAAGCCCAAGCCGCCCAGCCATGACGACCACCGCTACATCGGATTCGCGGCCAAGCAGGGGAAGGATTGGGCCAGCGTCTATGCCGGAGTGATCGGGATGACCTCGGAGTTCCTGCGGGGCCTGGCCCGGTACGCCGGCGCCCACATCTACCTCGATACGGATGACACGTTCTACGCCAATGATCGGCTGCTGGTCTTGCACACCAACTGGCGGCCGGGAGCAACGCGCACCATCCGTCTGCCGCGCCGCAGCAATGTCTACGACTTGCTGGCGGGAGGTAAGCTGATCGGCAAGGGGGTTCGCGAATTCACTGCGGCTGTGAAGCCGAAGAGGACGTATGCGTTCTTCCTGGGAGATCAGTCGCCCCGGGTGTAGGTCCTACCCGAACGCCAGATAGAGCGCCGCAAACGCTCTTTTCACCGCCAGGGCGAGAGGCCCGATGTTCCCATAGTCACGGGCCCCGGTTGCCTTCTCCAGATTCGCGACCGCCTGTGTCTCGCTCGCCATCATCTCGCCTAACTGCTTCCGTCTCTCCGTCGAGCGCGGGGCGAAACCAAACTCCTGCACCTTCTGCCAGGCATGGGTGAGATTGGCGACCTCTGCCGCCAACTCGCCGATGCCGCGCTCGGTCACACCCGCGGTGGCGAGCTGCACCACCGGCTCCATCGCATCGTGAAACCTGGCCAGCTCGTCCCCGAACCAGGGGACGCCATTGCGCTGACGGATCTCCAACCAGATGTGCCGGACAGGCTCCAGCGCGCCGTGCGCCTGCTGCAGCTTGCCGGCGCCAAGCTGCAGGTCGGCGATCTCGATGTATCCCGTGATCGTCGCCAGGTCGGCCTGCCATCGGCTGTCCTTGGCGAACTGCTCTGGCGGGGCGTCATAGTAACGCGCGAGCAGCATCTCCCAGGCGATGCGCGTCCCGGTCAACTCTCTGGCCGCGCGCTCTTTGTTGCCCTCCGAAGTGGCGAAAAGCGCCTGCTTGTAGTTGTCATTGAATGCTTCATAGAGGGTGGAGAAGGCGGGGGCGTTGGGGTTGAAGCGGCCGTCGGCCGAAAACGCCGATCGAACAGAGACGACGAAGCAGAGGGTCAGCGGTAGCGCGAGCGAGACACATACCCGTCTGATGCTGGAGCTAACCATAACAGTCACTTCCCTTCCGGTTTGGCGTTTCGGGATTCCCGGTGTTTCGGGATTTCTAATCCCGAAACCCATGGCTTCTTGTTGTCTCGGGATTTCCAATCCCGAGACCCGTTGCTCACGACACCATGGGAACGACCTCAAAGATGGTTGGTTCCCCGCAGTAGTAGAACCGGAAGCTCGAATACTCCCACTGATTGGCAGTATCAACCAACCCCCTTCGTATGGGATTGGAGTGGATGTAGTCCATCATTACCGAGAGCTTCCTGTCGCTCCAAACGGCAAGGGCGCGGACCTGCTCCTTCCACACGGCATAGCGACATCCGCGGTTCGCGTGCCTGGCCATTGCCGCAAGGGTTGCGGCATCTCCCTGCGTTCGTAGGAGGTCCACGAGCTTACGCGCCGAGCGGCCGCGCCACAGCTTGTAGTAGCGGTGCAGCAACCCCTCCTTGGGGAGATAAACGAGCAGATGTAGGTGCTCCGGCATCAGGACGAAGGCGGCGATGGACGCCTCGCACTCGGCAGTAGCTCTCGTGATCTCATCGCACACAATCGCTCGCACATCACGCCGCCCGAGCAGAGGCAGCCACTCCGCGAACGTGGCCGTGATGTAGTAGTAGCCCGGCCCGATGTCGATGTTCTTCCATTTCATGCTTCGGTATTGGTCTGCAGGCCATCGGATTCCTGCAGGCCGCGGAGGTAGATCGGGTTTCGGGATTGGAAATCCCGAAACACCGAGAACCGGGCGGCCGCGTGGCTCCCGCCTATCTCTTCCTCCCGCGCAACGCCACAGGGTGCTGTTCGTAGGGGCGGGGCTCTGCCCCCGCCCGCAGACGGCAGGAGCCCGCAGACTCGTGCTGCGTGGCGAGGCCACTTCGCCACTTTGGTGTTTCGGGATTTCCAATCCCGAAACCAGCCCCCCTACCCCTTCATCCCACTCAACGCGATCCCCCGCGTGAAGTACCTCTGCCCGGCCAGGAAGATGATCAGCACCGGGATGGTGACCACCACGGTGCCGGCCATGAGCAGGTCCCAGCGGGTGGTGTACTGGGTCTGGAAGACCTGGAGGCCGACCTGGAGGGTTTTCATGGAGTCCTTGCTCATGATCAGCATGGGCCAGAGGAACTCGTTCCAGGCCGCGGTGAAGGTGAAGATGCCCAGGGTGGCGAGCGCAGGCCCGGAGAGCGGCAGGATGATGCGCCAGTAGATGCCGGCCTCAGAGCAGCCGTCAATGCGGGCCGCGTCCTCCAGCTCGCGGGGCAGGGTCATGAAGAACTGCCGCAGCAGGAAGATGCCGAAGGCGCCTACGGCTCCAGGAAGGACGAGGCCGGTGTAGCTGTTCAGCAATCCGTGCCCGCCGATCCCGAGCCAGTCATTGCCGCCCACCAGGGGCCAGCGCTTGAGCAGGATGAAGACGGGAACCATGGTCACCTGGCCCGGCACCATCATGGTCCCGAGGGTGAGGATGAAAAGCAGGTTGCGCCCGCGAAAGCGCAGTCGGGCGAAGGCATAGGCCGCCATCGAGCACAGCAGCAGGTTCGAGAAGGTGATAACCACCGCGTAGATGACAGTGTTGAGGGAGTAACGGCCGAAGTCGGCGGCCTGCATCGCCTCGCGGTAGTTCGCCCATCTCCAGGTGTGCGGGATCCAGACCGGCGGGAACCGGAAGATCTCCGACTCCGGCTTCAGCGAGGTAGAGAGCATCCACAGGAACGGCAGGATCATGGTGACCGCGCCGGCCGCGAGGAGGAGATGGAGGAAGGTGGATTTGGCGACGCCAGGTCTCAAGGTAACCTCCGCGCCAGCGGCGGGCATGCCAACTGCAGGCATACCCGACCTACATCGCGGTGGCAGGAGCTTGCCCGCCGGCCGTGACGCCTTCTCCGTTCATCTCTGCCATCTGCGTAATCTGTGGATGCCTTTGCAGTTGCCGTCATGCGTACTCGACCTCGCCGCCCCGGAGCAGGCGCAGGTTGATCAGCGACAGCACGAAGATGATGGCGAAGAGCACGAAGGCCATGGCCGAGGCATAGCCCATCTTCATGAAGCTGAACGCGTTCTGGAAGATCTGATGGACGATGGTGGTGGTGGCGTTGTTGGGGCCGCCATTGGTCATCACGTACACCTGGGCGAAGACCTGCGAGGCACCGATCACTGAGACCACGAAGATGAAGGCGGTGGTGGGCTTGAGCAGCGGCCAGGTGATGGCCCGAAAGCGCTGCCAGGGAGTAGCGCCGTCAATCAGGGCGGCCTCGTAGAGGTGGCCGGGGATGCCTTGCAGGCCTGCCAGATAGATCACCATGTTGTAGCCCAGGCCCCGCCAGATGGACATCACCACGATCGCCGCCATCGCCTGGTCTGGGTTGGCGAGCCAGGTTTGCGGGAGGATCGTCAGGTGCCGGCCGGTGAGCGCGCTGGCGGCGCGCGAGATCAGCTCCAGGCCGTAGTTGAGCAGGCCGTAGTTTGGGTCGTAGAGCCACATCCAGACCATGGAGATCGCCACCAAGCTGGTGACCACAGGCAGGTAGTAGCTAGTGCGGTAGAGGCTGATACCCCTGAGACCGGCATTGACCAGCAGGGCCAGCGCCAGGGCGAGGCCCATCCCCACAGGGATGGTGCCAAGGGCGTACTGGGCGGTGTTCCGGAGGGAGAGATAGAAGACGCCGCGATCAGCCAGATCCTTGCCGATGCGGGTGTAGTTGGCGGCGCCGATCCACGCCGGGGAATGGATGATGTCGTAACGGCAGAACGAGAGGTAGCAGGCTGCGATAACGGGGACGAGCACGAAGAGAAAGAACAGCGCCAGCCCGGGGGCCAGGAAGAGGTAGGCGGTGCGCTCCTCGCGGCGCGCGGCGCTAGCGGCCACTTTCTCCCACCCTTTCCGCCAACAACTGATCCAGGTCGCGGGAGTAGTCGGCGAGGGCCTGGGCCGGGGTCTTGGTCTGGTAGATGGCGGCCGAGACTGCGGACTGGAGGCCGGTGCGGATCTCGAACCACTCGGGTATCGCGGGCAGGGAGCGCCCGTACTGATCCATGAGAGCGACGAACTCCCGAAGGTGCGGGTTCCGGCGCATGAACTCGGCCGTCTGCACGGCGGAGCGCCGGGGCGGGATGAAGAAGAGGGTGGCGTTGTAGGCGGCCAGATTCTCGGGCTCCATGAGGAATGTCATCAGCTCCCAGGCCAGGTCTTTATGCTGGCTCTGCGGGGACATCGCCAGCCAGTCGGTATAGACACTGATCACCCGCTGCTTTCGCTTGGGCGTCGGCGCCACGCCCACCTGCGGCAGCAGCTCGGGTGCGTACTTGGATACGGTGTAGATGCCGAACTGGTTCATGATCTCCATCGCCGCCTTCTGGGAGGCGAAGACCGGGATGGAGCCGCCAATCTGGGGCATGCCGGAGGTGGGGCAGACACGGTACTTATGGTAGAGGTCAACGTAGAACTGGAGGGCCTCGATCGCCTCCGGGCTGTTCAAACGGGAGCGCCGGCCGTCCTGGCTGAAGATCTCGCCCCCGTTCTCCCACAGGAACTCCACGAAGATCTGCCACGAAACAGGGAGATTCATCCCGGCGATCCTGGTGACCGGCCCGTCCCTGACGGTCATGCGCTGCGCGGCCTGGGCCAATTGCTCCCAGGTATCGGGCGGGCGCTGGACGCCGGCCGCCTTCAGCAGATCCCGGCGGTAGAGCAGCGCCCGCGGAGCGGAGAGATAAGGCAGACCGTAGACGTGGCCCTGGTAGACGCAAGTGCTCCAGGAGGCCGGGAAGTAGTCATCCTTCGCGGCCCATGACGCCAGGTAGTCGTCAAGTGGCCGCGCCATGCCGCGGTAGGCCAGGCCGCCGACATACTCGGCCCCCACCTGGAAGATATCCGGCGCCACTCCTCCGGCGAAGCTGATGGTGAGCTTCTCGTCGAGATGGGTCCAGGAGAATGTACTGGGTGTTGACCTTCACACCAGGGTGGGAGGCCTCGAACTTAGGCAGCAGTTGCTTATCGAGCAGATCCTTCGTGGCTTGGTTGAAATCCGCAATCCACAGCTCCAGCTCGATCCCGCGGGACTGGCGGCCACAGTCGGACAAGAGCAGCGCGACCAGGCCTGCGCAGGCGACAGCCAGGAGACGGCGGGCATGCACAGACATGCCCGCCCTACAGCAACGCCCAGTAAGACTTCGCATGGAACAGGCCGACCAGGGCACAAGTGACCAGCGCGTGGTAGTGCTCACGGTTCACCAGAACCTGATGAAACCGCCAGGAACGGCCCGACCCAGCCGCGCGGGGTGGCCGCGGCAGCAGCATGGGCACCTGGCGCGCATATTCAGCATGGGACTCCCCGAACTCCTCTCGCAGCCGCCTTTCCTCGCGCATGGTCTGAGCCGCGTAGAGCGCGATGAACGCGAGCAGAATGAGCAGCGAGGCCCACACCCTGCTCACCATGACAGAGAAGCCGACGGCAGCGATGAAGCTGCCCAGATAGAGAGGATGCCGCACCCAGCGATAGGGCCCATCGGTACAGAGGCCTCCCCCCTTCTCCAGCGCGCCGGCCGCCCATATCCGCATCGCCATGCCGGCCGCGACCAGGATCGTCCCTCCCAGGTTGGTGGCAGGACTTGGGCGGGCCAAGATCAGCGCCAGGAGGGCGAGCAGAAAGTGAAGGTGAATGCGCCTCAGTCGCCGCACTAGCCTCACCGCCGGCTACCGCCACAACGGCCCAAACGCCGCCATGCGCAGCTTCAACAGCAGCATCCCCGCGATCACCGCCCCCGCCACTCGCAGCTCATGATTCCGAAAAACGCAGGCCCACGACCACCGCGCCTGGGAGAAGCGCCGCCGGGGAGGCAGCGGCAGCCAGCGCCTCACCGCCGCACCATAGGCAGCGTACTCCTCCCCAAACAGGCGGCGCAGCCGCGCTTCTTCTCCCAACACGCGAGCCTGAGCATACACCGCGAAGACCACCACATACGGCACGATCAGGAACCAGCGCCAGGTGAAGAAGGCCAGACCCAGCCCGACGAGGAATCGGCCCAGATACATGGGGTTGCGGACCCAGGCGTAGGGCCCCGACATCGCCACCTCCACGTTCTTGCGCAGATGGGCCGAAGCCCAAAGCTGGACGGCCTCACCCGAAAGCGCGAGCACCACGCCGGGCCACATGGGCTCGCGATCGGCGAAGAGAACAACGATCACCATCGGAGGCACGGCCAGGACGAAGCGGAGCCGGGTGGCCCAGGTCTGCACACGCACCAGCGCCGCCGAGGTCAGCCAGGTTGGTCGCTCTGGGCTGCCACTGGAATCGAGAGCCATCGCGGCGATTCTAGCTATCGGCCGCGACACTGTCAACAGGATCGGAGAGAAGAGGCATTGGGCGACGCCACCACGAAGAATCGGCGCGAGCTGGCGGAGCGGCCGCCTCGAGACGACGAGAAGCGGCGGCGCGGAGGGAAGGTGCGCCTGCCAAAGACGCGCGAGATCGCGCCATGACAGACGGCGAGCTGACATCTGGCGGCAACGCAAACGCTGGGAATACCGAGCGGCCGCCGCGGGGTCGCCGGCGGACTCTCAGAGCCCGCGCGGTGGTGCTGGCCCTCGCCCTGGTCCCGCCCGGCGTCTTCTTGATGGTGTGGAGCGACTGGGTGGCGGGCGGCGGCTCGGCCGTGGATTCCCTCATCTCGAGTGCCGTTGCCGGCCTCTCGCTGCTAGTCGCGATCAACTATGGCCTCAGGAGATGGAGGCCGCGGTGGGCGCTCTCGGGCGGAGAGCTGATCGTGGTCTACGTGGCGCTCGTGATCAGCATCGGCATCACCGCCAGCGTTTGGGACTGGGGCACGTCGGTCGCCACCGTGATCACCTGGCCCATCTGGAACGCTAGCCCTGAGAACCAGTGGTACGACCTGATCTGGCCCAACCTGCCGAGTTGGCTCACAGTCCCCAACCGGGACGCGCTGACGGGGTTCTTCCTGGGCGAGAGCAGCCCCTACCAGGCGGGTATCCTGCGCGCCTGGCTGCCAGCGATCTTCTGGTGGACGGCCTGGGCGACGGCCCTGGTCTGGGTGTCTCTGTGCCTAAATGTGATCGTGCGGCGGCGCTGGTCGCAGGAAGAGCAGCTTCCTTTCCCCATGACCATTCTCCCGCTCCAGATGACCGGCCCCGCCAAGGGTGGGCTGTTCGACAGCTCTCTCTGGTGGGTGGGGGTGTTCGGAGCCGCCGGCATCGGTTTGATCAACCTGATCGCGCGCTTCGTGCCCGCCTTCCCCGGGATTCCCCTGTCGGTGGACCTGACCAATGCGATGACGAACAATAAGCCCTGGGACGCGCTCCGCACGCCCTACCTGGGCTGGTCGCCGTGGAATATCGGGCTCTCCTACCTCATGCCCGTGGACCTGGCCTTCTCCATGATCGTGTTCAACATCGGCTGGCGGGCGGAGTACGTGATCACGCGCATGTTGGGATGGACCACCAGCCCGTACGGCGGCTTCCCCTATGGCGACCAGCAATCCATCGGCTGCTATCTGGCGCTGATGATCTCGGTGGTGTGGCTGGACCGCCATTACCTGGGCCAGGTGGTGCGCAAGGCGGTGGGGCTGCGCTCTGTGGCGGATGACCGCGAGGAGGCCTTCGGCTACCGCACCGCGGTCTTCGGCGCCTTGGGCGGGCTGGCCTTCCTCTGGTATTTCCTCGCCCGCGCGGGCCTGCACAGCGAGATCTGCGCCCTTTTCCTGTTTCTCTACTTCGTGATGGCGATGGCCATGAGCCGGATGCGCGCCCACCTGGGGCCGCCCAATCACGAGATGTATGGGACCATGCCAATCTTTGTGCTCACCCAATTCCCCGGGACGCGCGGGCTGGGGCCCCGGGCCTTGAGCACGCTCGCGCTGATGCGGCCGTACATGGGGGAGCAGCGCCCCAATCCCACGCCGGCGCAGCTCGAAGCCCTGCGGATGGCGGAGCGCGCTCCCATCAGCCCCTCGGGCATGGCCTGGGTGATGATGGCCGTGGTGCCGGTGACCATGATCTGCTATTTCTGGGCGAGCCTGCACGTGGGCTATCACCTGGGCCTGGGCAGCGCCCGCGTCAGCCAGAGCCTGATCTTCGTGGCCCGCGAGGCCTCGCAGGAGCTCGAGGCCTGGCTGCGCACCCCGGGTGGACCCAACTGGGGTGGAGTGGAGGCGATCGGGGTAGGCCTGGTCGGCACCCTGGTGCTGATGGCGCTCAAGCTGCAGCTCCCGATGTGGCCTCTGCATCCCGTGGCCTTCCCCCTGGCCTTCTGCTTTCCCATAGACGCCATGCTGCCCGCGATTGTCATCAGCTGGCTGGCTAAGACCCTGCTGCTGCGCTATGGGGGCCTGCGCGCCCACCGCCGGGCGCTGCCGTTCTTCCTCGGGCTGATCGTGGGCGGCGCCACCATGGACCTGGCGGAGTCTATCGTGTTCCGTATCGTGGGCCTGCGCGGTTAGCCAGGCCTCTGTCGAGCAGGGGCTTACCCCTGTCACCCTTGGTCCCGTCAGGGAGGGTTGCCATGGCTGTGCAGCTAGAGAAACGCCGATTAGGGAAGACCGGGCTGGAGGTCACGGTCCTGGGGTTCGGCGCGATCAAGTTTCCTCACATCTCGGCCGCAGAGGCGGCGGCCTCTGTAGACCGCGCGCTCGATCTGGGCATCAGCTTCCTGGACACCGCTCGCGGCTATGGCGATAGTGAAGCCAAGATCGGGCCGGTGCTGAAGCGCCGGCGAGACCAGGTCTACATCGCCACGAAGACCGGCAAGCGCACCGCGAGAGAAGCGATGGGCGAGCTGGAGACCAGCTTGCGCAATCTCCAGACCGATTACCTCGACCTCTACCAGTCCCACTGGGTCTGCAATGACGAGGCCCTGGATGCGGTGCTGGCGCCGGGAGGCGCGTTGGAGACCTTCATCAAGGCGAAGAGCCAGGGAAAGATCCGCCACTATGGGATCACCATGCACCGCCACCACTCCGCCATCCGACGCGCCATCCAGTCCGATCTCTTCGAGACCATCATGCTCGCCTACAACCCGATTGATGAGGAAGGCGTGGGACCGGAGCTGATCCCGCTGGCCTCCCAGCACCAGATGGGTGTCATCATCATGAAGCCGCTGTCAGGAGGATTGCTGGTTTCGCCTCCCGGATTGGCGCGGGTGGACGGCCTCGACCCGCTGGTGGCCGGAACCTTGCGGGGCATCGCGGCGAACCCGCACGTGACCACAGTGATCCCGGGCATGATCAGCCCACAGCAGGTGGACGAGAACCACCGCGCCATCACCACCGCCCAGGCCTTCGACGAGACCGCGCGGCGGCGGCTGTTCGAGGCGGTGGCGGCGATGAAGAAGGAGCTGCGTTACGGGCAGCTCTGCCTGGGCTGCGGCTACTGCGCGCCCTGCCGGCAAGGCATTGACATCCCCAGGGTCTTCCGGGCGCTCTATATGCACCAGAGCTATCCCGAGGACCAGCGCTTCATGGGCCGGGAGCTATATGACGAACTGGCGGTGCCGCCGGATGCCTGCGAGGAATGCGGCGAATGCCTGGAGCGCTGCCCGGCCGGCATTGATATCCCCGCCCGCCTGCGCGAAGCCCTCGCCGCCTTCGCCAAACGGTAGGGCAGGTCCCCGACCTGCCCACGCGCTGCCTGCCCCAGTAGGGCAGGTCCGCGACCTGCCCACCCGCCGCAGGCGGGCTGTCCCGAAGCATACCCCTAGCAAGAAGCCCCGAGCGCCTCACCGCTCTGCCCGCGCGCTGCGGCGCTGACATGGTGGTACCAGCAGAACATGGTCAGACAGAGCCAGACACCGAGGACGGAGGTCCAGCCATCCTTCGCGAGCAGCCAGGGCACGATTGAGAAATCCGCGATTCGGAGCGCCGGGTTGGGACCCGCGAGCGACCGGGCGAGAAGGGTGAGCGGCGTGATGAGCAGAGCCTGCAGGGCCAGGAAACCGGCCCACAGCGTAAGAGCCGTGGCAAGGGTGCGCCAGACCAAGCGAATGCTCTGCTTGATGGCGGCGATCACGGAGAGATCGCTGGCGACTATGGCGTAGAGCGATAGCGAGAGCAGAACGCCGAGCACGGGCGCGACCCAACGTGGCCAGAGAGCACGGACATCCCACAGTTCGAGGGGCAGCAGCGCCACCACATAGAGTGGCCAGTAGGCCACTACCAGGAAAAGCACTGAGAACAGCCAGAATCGCCACCAACGGCGCTTAGCACTGGGGAAGAAGCATTGCCAAGAGACTCCGCCTGCAGCGACAGCGGCCCCCACGACCGCATAGTAGCCGGCAAGGAGAAAGGCGGCTGGCAGCATGACGACGAGCACGCCCGGTGCTGTGATGACCATCTCAGCAGTGCCAGGGCCGGATTCGTTGACCTTGCGCTTCGATGCCAGCGCGGCACCAATCAGCCCATCGAATGATGGTGCTTCAATGGGAGCGGCCAGGATGCTCTGCCGGACGACCTCGACGCGCGCCCTGGGCACACTGGCGGGGAGCACCGTCTGCTCGATCTGCCGAGCCAAGTCACGCCCCCAGGCGGTATGGTGGTAGGTGTAATACTCGCCACCCAGGCGCTCAACCACGTTGAAACACGCGATCGCAAGTGGCAACAACAGCAAGGAGGGACTGCGCCTAAGGAGTTGTAGCGCCCGGCGTGCATGCACAATTGCTGCAGTCACATCGGCGGCGAGCTTGCGCGCCAGCGGGGTGAGCCTCCGCACAACCGGTGGGAGGTGTTCTCGCCAGTCGCGCTCCGGCAGTATGGGCCGCTCATCCACCAGCGCCACCGCGCACTTTGCACAGGTGCTGAACCCCTCTCTGAACTCTGCCCCGCACTGCGGACACCATGGCATCTCCCCCTCCTCTCAGATCAGAGGCTGATCGTCCTTCCCTCCTGCACCGCCTCCGCGAGGGCCACCGAGTCCACCGCCTCCTGGGGCGAGGGAGAGGGCCTCCGCCCGTCCCGCAAGGCCGAGAGAAACTGCACTGCTTCGCCGTAGAAGCCGCTGTTGATGAAGCCCGGCTCGACCGGCCAGATCTCCGAGTCCACCCGCTTCCCGTTCACCCACAACTCGGCGCGGCCATCAGCCACCTCCCAGGGGAGCGTGAAAGCGATGGTGCAATCGCGCCCGAAGAGGGCATAGGTTTCGTCCACCAAGCCACAGGTCGGGAGGATGTCGCAGCGGCCGCGCGCGCCCGAGCCGAAGTCGAGGTCAACGTGGAAGTTCAGGATCCCTCCGCTGGGCTCGACGCGGGTAGTATGAGCGGCGCGAACCCCACCCATGGCGGCCTCGGCGAGTGCTCGCACGCAGTCCAGCAGATGAATGCCGGTGCCGAAGGCGAACTGCTCGTCCCGGCGCTGGGCGCGCAGCATGCGGGCATAGAGGTACTCGAAGGGGCCATGTGCTTCCGCCCAGGCGAGAGCCTTCCGGGTGCAGGGCGCCCAGCGCCGGTTGAAAGCGACCATGTTCGGCACCCCGGTGCGCTCTGAAATCCGGGCCAGCTCCTGCGCTTCTCGCAGGTTCCTGCCCGGCGGCTTCTCGAAAAAGGTCGGGATGCTCCGCTCCATCACCTGTCCGGCCAGGCGTCGGGTAAGCTCGATGGGCACCACCACCCAGCAGGCATCTGGCTGCACTTCATCGAGCATCGCCTGCGCGTCACTATAGGCGCGGGCGAAGCCAAACTCCCGGCTGAACAGGTGGGCCCGCTCCGGCCGCAGATCGCAGACTGCGGCCAGCGCGATCTCGCCTGGGTGTTCTTTGGCGTAACGGGCCAAAGAGGGCCCGTGCACGTGCTCTGAGTGTGAACCGGCCCCGATCAGCGCGATCTTGCGCATGCTGGCATCCCTCCCGGGCAATCCCCCGCCAATTTCCCTGACTTGGTCCTCTGCCCCTGCCTGGATCATCCCCGTAGGTTCCCTGGCACGCACCCGGCCATGCTGTCCGGATTGGGCAACAGGTGAAAGCTGTCAGGACGTGGTAAAGATAGACCGCGGGCGGGCGGAGGATGTGGGACCGGTTGTGAGAGGTGGGTTCTTTTCGGGTATCATCGTTAAGGTCCCCCCGGTGAGATGGCAGAGCTGCTCGTTCGCCCGTCAGTCGGGCCGGGGGACAGGAGAGGCGGCATGCTTTACATCCCTAGCGTAGTCGAGCAGACTCCCCGTGGGGAGAGGTCGTGGGACCTCTTCTCCCGGTTGCTCCAGAACCGGATCATCTTCATCGGCAGTGACATCAATGATGTGGTAGCGAGCCTGGTGATCGGTCAGCTCTTCTACCTGCAGAATGAGGACACCGGCAAAGATATCGAGATGTACATCAACAGCAACGGTGGCGAGGTGCCGGCGGGGCTGGCGATCTACGACACCATGCAGATCATCATCCCGGACATCTGCACTTACTGCATGGGCAAGGCGTGCAGCATGGCCGCGCTGCTGCTGGCGGCCGGTGCCAACGGCAAGCGGCGCGCCCTGCCCAACTCGCGGGTGCTGATCCACCAGCCCTTGAGCAGCGCTTACGGTCAGGTGACCGAGATCGAGATCTTCACCCGGGAGCTGCTGCGCACCCGCGACCGGATCAACCAGATCCTGGCCTATCACACTGGCCAGGATGTGGAGACCATTCGCCGGGATACGGAACGAGACTTCTGGATGACGGCGGAAGAGGCCAAGGCCTATGGCATCGTGGACGAGGTGCTGGAGATGCGCGCCGCCAAGGCCAGGCCACACGACTAGCGCCAACGATAGCCCGGAGAGGAACTCAGCAGGGAGAGTGGGATGCGGACACGGCAACCCGAGCCCCAGTGTTCATTCTGCGGCAAGACACAAAGCGAGGTGGGCGGCCGTCTGATCGCCGGCGACGGCGTGTTCATCTGTGCCGAATGCACCGCGCTCTGCCACGAGCTGCTCCAGGATGAGCAGCGCCCCGCGGTGGCGGAGCGAGACCAGATCTTCGAGCTGCCCATCCCGACCCCCAAGGAGATCTATCAGTCCCTGAGCGAGTATGTGATCGGCCAAGAGTACGCCCGCCGGGTGCTCTCGGTCGCGGTGTATAACCACTACAAACGCATCCAGATGCAGCAGGCCGAGGAGGAGGTCGAGCTTCAGAAGAGCAACATTCTGCTGATCGGCCCCACTGGCAGCGGCAAGACGCTGCTGGCGCAGACCCTGGCCAAGATTCTCGATGTGCCGTTCTGCATCACCGATGCCACCACCCTCACCGAGGCGGGCTATGTGGGTGAGGACGTGGAGAACATCCTGCTCAAGCTCTACCAGGCGGCCGACTGCAATACCGAGCGTGCCCAACGGGGCATCGTCTACATTGATGAGATAGACAAGATCGCACGCAAGAGCGAGAACCGCTCCATCACCCGGGACGTCAGTGGAGAGGGGGTCCAGCAGGCCCTGCTCAAGATCCTGGAGGGGACGGTGGCCAACATTCCGCCCCAGGGGGGCCGCAAGCACCCACAGCAGGAGTATCTGCAGATGGACTCGACTGATATCCTGTTCCTCTGCGGTGGCACCTTCGAGGGACTGGAGGAGACGATTCGGCGCCGCACCGACGACGGCCGGCCTTCGGCCTGCGGCAGAACGTGAAGCCGCAGCACCAGCGACCCCTGGGGGAGGTGCTGCGCGAGGTGCTGCCGGAGGACCTGCTCAGGTTCGGGTTCATCCCGGAGTTCGTGGGGCGGCTGCCGGTGGTGGCGACGCTGGATGCGCTGGACAAGCAGGCCCTGCTGCGGATCCTGGTGGAGCCCAAGAACGCGCTGGTGCAGCAGTACCGCAAGTACCTGGAGTGGGACGGCGTAGAGCTGGAGTTTACACAGGACGCGCTGGAGGAGATCGCCGAGCAGGCCCTGGCACGGGGCACGGGGGCCCGCGCCCTGCGCACCATCATTGAGGAGGTAATGCTGGATATCATGTACGAGGTGCCTTCCCGCCGCGGGACCGGCAAGTGCCTGGTGACGGCCGAGGCCGTGCGCCGCCAGCAGCCGGCGCGGCTTACCGGCTCCATTGTGAGTGAGGCCCCCCGCTCGGAGTC
Organism: uncultured Armatimonadota bacterium; assembly: GCA_963716175.1. Classification (GTDB taxonomy): domain Bacteria; phylum Armatimonadota; class Hebobacteria; order Hebobacterales; family Hebobacteraceae; genus MFD04408-11. The sequence continues at coordinate 2,170,387 of OY970296.1, forward strand.
CGAGGCCGCGCCCTCCGCGGAAGCCCAGGAGCGCCGGGCGGGCTGAGGTGGCGGTGAGCAAGGAGGCCCTGTGTGGCTGAGATGAGCGAAACCAGAGTTCTCACCCCGGAAGAGATCGGGCAGAAGGCGGGAGCGATCCCCGACGAAGTGCCGGTCCTGCCCACCCGAGGAGCGGTCATCTATCCCTATCTGGTGGTGCCGCTCTTCGTAGGGCGGCCGCGGTCGGTGGAGGCGCTGGAAGCTGCGACCCGGGAGGGCCAGCGCATTGCGCTGGTGGCCCAGCGCAATGTGGATGTGGACGACCCCGGCCCGGACGATATCTACACCATCGGCACCCTGGGAGAGGTCGTCACCCTGCTGCGGCTTCCGGACAGCACCATCCGGGTGATGATCCAAGGGTTCGACCGGGTGCGGATCAAGGGGTTTGTGCATAGTGATCCCTACCTTCGGGCGCACATCGAAACCGCGCCGGAGATCGAGGAGCCGGGGATCGAGACCGAAGCCCTGGTGCGCAATGTGGTGGCGCAGTTCGAACGCCTGATCAACCTGGGCAAGAGCTTGCCCGCGGAAGCGCTGGAAACGGCGCGGCGCATGAGCGATCCGGGACGGCTGGCCGACCTGATCGCCTACTACACCCAGATCCCGGTGGAGGTGAAGCAGCAGATCCTGGAGGCGGCCAACCAGCGGGAGCGGCTGGAGATCCTGGCCAATGTGCTCAACCGGGAGATCGAGATCCTGGAGGTCGAGCGCAAGATCAGCTCGCGGGTGAAGAAGGAGCTGGAGGACTCCCAGAAAGAGTTCTACCTGCGGGAGAAGATGAAGGCGATCCAGCAGGAGCTGGGCGAGCGCGACGAGCGGACCGGCGAGATCGAGGAGCTGCGGAGCCGGATCGCGGCCGCCAAGATGCCGAACGAGGTAGAGGAGCGAGCGCTCAAAGAGGTGGAGCGGCTGGAGCGAATGCCTCCCGCCTCCCCCGAGGTGGTGGTGGTGCGCACCTACCTGGACTGGCTGATCGCCATGCCCTGGAGCGTGCGGAGCGAGGAGAAGCTGGACATCATCGCCGCCGAGCGCATCCTGCACGAGGACCACTACGGGCTGAAGAAGATCAAGGAAAGGGTGCTCGAATTCCTGGCGGTGCGGAAGCTCGCCAAGGCGGTGAAGGGCCCGATCCTCTGCTTCCTCGGCCCCCCGGGGGTGGGCAAGACCTCCATGGGCCGGTCCATCGCCCGCGCCACCGGGCGGAAGTTCGTTCGCATCTCCCTGGGCGGGGTGCGGGATGAAGGCGAGATCCGGGGCCACCGGCGCACCTATGTGGGCGCGCTGCCAGGCCGCATCGTGCAGGGACTGAAGACAGCAGGCACGCGGAATCCGGTGTTCATGATGGATGAGGTGGACAAGATCGGGATAGACTTCCGCGGCGACCCGGCGTCGGCGCTGCTGGAAGTGCTCGATCCCGAGCAGAACAACGCTTTCAGCGATCACTACCTGGAGGTGCCCCTCGATCTTTCCGAGGTGATGTTCATCACCACCGGAAACCTGATGGACCCGATCCCGCCAGCGCTGCGAGACCGGATGGAGATCATCGAGTTCCCGGGGTACATCGAGGAGGAGAAGCTGAAGATCGCGCAGCTCTTCCTCGTCCCCAAGCAGCTCAAGAACCACGGCCTGGAGCCCAAGCAGCTCGTGTTCACCGAGGCCGGGCTGCGCAGCGTCGATTCGCGAGTACACGCGAGAGGCGGGAGTGCGCAACCTGGAGCGGGAGATCGCCTCCATCTGCCGCAAGGTGGCAAAGGGGGTGGCCCAGGAGAAGGTCAAGTCGGCTCGCGTCACCACCAGGTCAATCCGCGGCTACCTCGGGCAGCCGCGTTTCCGGTTCGGGGTGGCGGAGAAGGAAGACGAGGTGGGAGTGGCCACTGGGCTGGGGGTGACGGAGTTCGGGGGCGATATCCTGTTCATCGAGGTGAGCCTGATGAAGGGCCGCGGTGGCCTGTTGCTGACCGGCCACCTAGGGGACGTGATGCAGGAGTCGGGAAAGGCCGCCTTCAGCTATGCTCGCTCGCGGGCGGCCGAGCTCGGGATCAACGAGGACTTCTACCGCAGCACCGATGTCCACATCCACGTGCCCGCGGGCCAGATCCCCAAGGACGGGCCCTCCGCCGGCATCACCATGGCGACGGCCTTGATCTCGGCCCTCACCCGCCGGCCGGTGCACCGCAATGTGGCGATGACCGGGGAGATCAGCCTGCGGGGCAAGGTGCTGCCGGTGGGCGGGATCAAGGAGAAGGTGCTGGCGGCGCACCGGGCGGGGCTGAAGACGGTGATCCTGCCGAGAGACAATCAGCGGGACCTGGAGGAGATCCCGTCGCACGTCCAGCGCGACCTCAAGTTCCGCTTCGTCGAATACATGGACGAGGTGCTGTCCCTCGCCCTCCATGACAAGCCCCGGCGGGAGACGCGACCTGCCAAGCCGGCGGAAGCGCGAGTGGAACGAGACGCGGCCCAGCCGGTCCCTCAGCCGCCTGGGGCGGCGCTCTAATGGCGTTCGCACAAAGAGGTAATGTGCGAACGCCGCTCTGGGCCCGTCTGAGCAGTTGACTGAGCTTCGCCCGGTTACTTCTTTGGGCGAAGCTCAGTAGTGCGCTGATCGGGCAGTCTCTGGCGGCCGGGCCCCCCGACGACGGGGCTCGCACCGCGGCCGCGCTTTCAGAACCCGAACAGGCCCTGCAGGCGCAGGGCTAGCGACAGGTCCCCCTCAACTTGCACGCGGCCCTCGACAAAGGCCGCGTACCCATCGAGACGACCAGCTAGCAGGTCAACCCAGTCTAGGGCGGCCACGGTAATGGTGACATCGGGGCGCTCGGCCGCGCCCGGTGTCAGCAGGCACTGCCGGTTGGACACGGTCAGATGCCAGAGGCCGCCCTGGTCGCCTGTGAGGCGGAGCTGATAGACGGCGGTCAGGTCTTTCGCCTCTGCTTCGCGAAAGCGCTTTACCAGGCTGTTAAGGCTGGCTTCGGCCGCGCCCGGGGGCGGCCCGGCGATCGGTTCAGTTGACATCGCGCACTCCCAGTTTTGCCTAGAGCGCATTTCATAACCTACCGGCTGGCTGGCCCCACCACGCCCTCGCATGAAATGCGCCTGCTACTGCCTGACGTTGTGCAGTGCTGTTTCATAACCTCCCCTGGGAGGGTTATGAAACAGCTCCTATCCAGGCCCCAAAACCGTCCCACACCGCTGATGCTGCGGGCCCGCCGTCTTGTACTAGCTTCGACACAGGGTGTCACACTCCTGGGCCGAAGTGAGCAAACTTGAACGGCAGATCATGGTGGCGTTGCCGCGTGGCGGCCTACTCCGCTCAATGCAGATCAGAGAAGTGCGTGAGGCGAGGAGCGACGGAGGAGGCGATGCATGATAGAGAGCTATCGCTTCGGGGCCGTCGTCATTGACGGCCACGAGTACACGGAGGACGTGATCGTCTTCCCCGACCGGGTGTCCCCCCATTGGTGGCGCAAGGAAGGCCATCTGCTTCAGCTTGAGGATCTGCAGGAGGCGCTGGCGGACCGTCCCGAGGTGCTGATCGTAGGAAGCGGGACCCAGGAACGCATGCGCGTAGCCCAAGAAGTCGTCACCTGCACCAGGGAGCTGGGCATCGAGCTGCTGGTATTCGAGACACGGACGGCCTGTCGCACTTTCAACGAACTCTCGCCCCGCCGCCGCGCGGTGGCTGCGCTCCATCTCACCTGCTAGCCGGCCTGGCAGCTCGCCAGCCTATGCTACCCTGAGCGCCGGCGACTCGCGCCCCCAGGCTTCCGCGAGAATGCACTTGCCCGCCGCACCCTCAGCCCAGTGGGCCGGCGAAGCGAGCGCGCCGGCTGCCGCGCCCAGGAGGAAGCAGATCAGACCAAAGCTGAAAGCCAGCCAGGGAAAAGGTGGCCGGGCTTCCTCGAGACCCACGTTGATGAAGGCGGAGCTGTTGCTGCGATCCATCCCCGGCACATCGTCGAATGGATCCACGGTTGCGGCGAGCAAATGCATGCCACGGCTGCCGGTAAAGGTAAGGTGCCAGGTCACGCTCTCACCTGGCGCGAGCGGCTTCGGCAGTCTCCAGTCCGCGTAGCCGCCTCCGTCCACGGTGAATGCGACCGGAACCGGGGGCAGCGGGGCGTCGCCGCCGTTGCGAATCTCGACGCTGACCGGAATGCGAGCCTGAGCGCGCAGGCTCTTGCCCCGGGCCATGATCTGCACCGCAGGTGCGGGCCGGCCCGCGCTGCCTGCGGACTGGGCAGGCCGAGTCGGGGCATCGGCTTGCTTGAGGGGGCCGCTGGCGAGCAGGGCCGGTAGGAAGAGCAGGAGGCTCAAGGGCACAAGCGCAGGTGTTCTGCTTCACTGCTGGCAGTCCTGCCCGATGAGCGGGCCGGCCCAGGGACAAGTGCCGCGCTTAGGCCGTTTCTTTACACTGGGTGGGCCCCATGCTATAATGCGCCGCGATCAGGCTGGCAGCGAAGTCGCCAATGCTTGACCATGTGTGTATGGGGCCGCCCTAGGCGGCGCTTGGGGGGAGGCGCCAAGCTAGCCGGCTGGTTGATCGCCGATGAGCAGGAGCGCGGAACAGACCACAGTCGCGCGACCGGTGCGCAAGCAGGGGATTGGAATGCATACCGGCGCGAGGAGCGCTCTGACCCTGCTGCCCGCGGAACCCGACGCGGGCATTGTTTTCATCTCCGATTCCGGGGCCCAAGTCCCGGCGACAGCCGAGTACGTAGTGGGGACCGATCGGGCCACCACCCTGGGGGTTGGCACAGCCCGCGTCGGCACGGTAGAGCACCTCCTGGCAACACTCTATGCCATGGGCGTGGATAACGCGGTGGTCGCCGTGGAGGGCCCGGAGGTGCCGGCCTGCGATGGGAGCGCCCGGGAATGGGTGGATCTGCTCCGCCAGGCCGGCCGCAAGCGGCTGGGAAAGCGCCGTGAGGTGCGCTCCTTGCGGGCGGCGAGTTGGGCCGGCGAAGGGGAGTCCTGGCTGATGGCCCTGCCTGCGTCCGGGGGCCTGTCGCTGGCGGTGGGCATTGACTTCGCTGGCACGGCCGTGGGACGGCAGGCGGTGTGCATGTCGGTGACGGGGGCCAGGTTCGCGGCCGAGCTGGCCCGCGCCCGCACCTTCGTCTTCGAGCACGAACTGGAGGGGCTGCGCGCAGCCGGCCTGGCGAGAGGCGGCAGCGAGGAGAACGGCTTCGCCATCGGGCCTGGAGGCTACTCCGGGCCGCTGCGGTTCCCGGACGAGGTGGTGCGGCACAAAGCGCTGGACCTGGTGGGCGACCTGGCGCTGTGCGGTCATAGGTTGCAGGCCCAGGTGGTGGCGGTGCGGCCCAGCCACCAGAGCAACGTGGCGCTGGCGAGGGCGCTGCGCGCCGCACTCGCGCAGGATGAGCCATGGTCTCGCCGCCGAGAGCGAGAGGCCTGCGGAGAGGCGCCGCGGGGGCGCGAGTGAAGGCGCTGGCAGCAGGGACGAGGAGAAACGCGGATGATGGACATCAACCAGATCCAAGCTGTGCTCCGGCACCGCTACCCGTTCTTACTGGTGGATCGGGTGCTGGAGCTGGAGCCCGGGAAGCGCGCGGTCGGGGTCAAGAACGTCACCATCAACGAGGCCCACTTCGTGGGGCACTTCCCGGGGAACCCGATCATGCCCGGGGTGCTGATCGTGGAGGCGATGGCTCAGGTGGGAGGCATCCTGCTGCTGGCCAGCACCGCCAACGAAGGGAAGCTCGCCTTCTTCGCCGGCATTGACAAGCTCCGATTCCGCCGACCGGTGGTGCCGGGGGACCAACTGGTAACCGAGGTGGTTCTCATTAAGACCAAGGGTGACATCGGACGCGTGACTGTGGTGGGAAAAGTAGACGGCCAGGTGGTGGCCGAAGGCGAGTATCTGTTCGCGCTGCGCCCCGATCAAGGCCCGGACACCCTTGTGGCCGGCCCGGCGGAGGAGGCCTGAGGTGGCGCGCATCCATCCCACGGCCATCGTAGATCGCGACTGCGAGCTGGCCGACGACGTCGAGATCGGCCCCTATGCCATCATCCGCAACGGCTGCATCATCGGGTCCGGCACCGTAGTGGACGCCCACGTCATGCTGGAGCACACCACCATAGGGGAGGACTGCCGCCTCTACTTCAGCGCGGCCATCGGCGCGCCGCCTCAGGACCTGCACTATCGCGGTGAGCCCACTCGCGTGACCATTGGCGACCGCAACCAGATCCGCGAGCATGTGACTATCCACCGCGCCAGCGGCGAAGGCTGCGTCACCAGCGTGGGCAATGACTGCATGCTGATGGCCATGACTCACCTCGGGCACAACTGCCAGGTTGGCGACCAGGTGATGTTAGCGACGCTCTCTGGGATGAGCGGCCACGTGATCCTGGAAGATCGAGTGATCATTGGGGGCATGGTGGGCTCCCACCAGTTGGTGCGGGTGGGCACCATGGCCATGGTGAGCGGTTACTCGAAGCTGAGCCAGGATGTTCCGCCCTATAGCCTGGTGGATGGAAAGCCCGCGCGGGTGATCGGGCCCAACATCATAGGGCTGCGCCGGGCCGGGGTGGAACCGGAGACCAGGCGGGCGATCCAAAGGGCATTTCGGCTGATCTACCGCTCCGGCCTGGAGATGTCGCGCGCCCTGGAGCAGGTGAGCGAAGAGCTGGGGACCCTCCCGGAGGTGCGCTATCTGGTGCACTTCCTGATCCGCATGCGCAATGGCCGGGTGGGACGACAGCAAGAAGTCGCTAGCTGAAGAGCCCCCGGAGGTCAGAGCAGTGTCACTGCGCGCACTCGGTTGCCTGGGAGCTCTCACGTGCCCCGCGTTCCAGGGCGGGGCCGCGTCGCCCGGGCCGGTGAGCCCCGCGCGCGAATCTGGCTAACCATGGGGACGCGGCAACCGCCGAGAACCGGGGGCTGTGGGAGGCAGGGGGAGCGACACCAGGGCCACCAGGCCTCCGTGTTCCTGGTGGCCGGCGAGGCCTCTGGGGACTGGGCGGGGGCGCGACTTGCCCGGGCGCTGCACGCGGCGAGCGCCGGCCTGCGGCTGCGCGGGATTGGGGGAAGCAGATGGCGGCGGCCGGCGTCGAAGTCATCGCTGATAGCTCCAACTGGGCCGCGATCGGGGTGTTCGAGGCCGTCTCCAAGCTGCCGCGAGTCTGGCACGCGCTGCGGGCGGCGCGGGCTGATCTCACCAGTGCGCCTCCCGCTGCCCTGGTGCTGATTGACTCCGGAGCCGTAAACATGCGCCTGGCGCGAGCAGTGCGGCGGCTCGGCCTGCCGACCCTCTACTACTTCCCGCCCGGATCCTGGCGGCAGCGGCCCCGGGGCCTCGCGGTCCGGGACCTGGTTGACATGATCGCAACTCCTTTCCCCTGGTCGCGGGAGCTGCTGAGCGGAGGCCGAGCGCGAGTGGAATGGGTGGGGCATCCGGTGGTCGAAGCCGCGCGGCCTCAGCTCTCCCGAGAACAGGCCTGGCAGCGCTACCAGCTCGACCCTCTGCGGCCGGTGGTGGCGCTCGCGCCCGGCAGCCGCGCCCAGGAGATACACTACCTTCTGCCCGTGCTGGCGCAGGCCGCGGCCCGCCTGTCAGGGCAGTTCCCGGGAGTGCAGTTCCTGGTGCCAGTGGCGCCATCAGTTCGCCCAGACCGGATCGGCGCGGCCCTGCGAGAGGCTGGAGTGCAGGCAGCGCTGATAGAGGGAATGGATTACGACGCGCTGCAACTGTCGCAAGCGGCCGCGGTCTGCTCCGGGACGGTGACGCTGGAGTTCGCTTGCCTCGGGGTCCCCATGGTGGTGGTGTACCGCGCCAGCCGGATGACCACCCTGCAATACCGGTTGATCCGGGGTTGGGTCGGGGGCCAGCGTTTCGCGGCCATGCCCAACATCATCGCGCGACGGGAAGTGGTGCGCGAGCTGCTGGGGTCAGGCGCGACGCCCGAGGCCATCGCACGGGAGGTGGGATTGCTGCTCTCAGACCAGGGACGGCGGGCCCGCACCCAGGCCGATCTCACCCAGGTAATAGCTGCGCTGGGGCCGCCCGGCGCCTCCAGGCGAACCGCTGAGATGGTGCTGGAGCTGATCGGAGAGAGGGAGAGGACTGGTGCGCCAGCCTGCTGACGGTGGCGCGGGCGGCTTTCAGGCGCTGCGGGTGCTGCGACGCCTGCTGGCTCGAGCACATCCCCAGCGCTGGTCTGCCCACGGAGCCCTGGCCTGCGTGTTCGGGGAGGCCGTGGTAGAGAACGGCGTCCTCCCGGTGCTGCTGGCCTTCATGCTTCTCGCCATCGCTCCCTCGCTGGCGGGATCGGCACTGGGCGGAGGCGGGCGGGCGGACTGGATTCAGCGCCTGGGCTGGGTGCAGTCCGATACGCCGGAGCACCGAGTGCGAAGCCTGCTCATCTTTGCCGCCGCCATGTTGGCGGCCTGGTTCCTCAAGAGCATCTTCACTTTCGGCCGCAGCTACCTCTCGCAGCATTTCGCCCAGGGGTTCATCCGCGAGCTGCGGCGGCAGCTCTACGACCACCTGCTGAGGCAGTCGCTCGCCTTCTACCGGGCGCGGGAGACCGGCGACCTGCTGTCCCGGGTGAGCAATGATGTGATGGTGCTGCAGCGCGTGCTGAGCACAGACTTGGTCGACGCGGCGCGGGCGCCCGTCACCATGCTCACCGCGGTGGCCCTGATGGCCTCTCTGGAATGGCGCTTGATGCTGTTCGCGCTGGCCTGCGTGCCGGTGATCTCGTTCCTGATCGCGCGGTCGGGTGAGCGGCTGCGCCGGCTGGCCCGAGAGACGCAGCGCCGCCTGGGGCGGCTGAACTCGTTCCTCCAGGAGCGGCTGGCAGGGGTGGAGACGGTGCAGCTCTTCAGCATGGAAGCGCAGGAGGCAGAGAGGTTCCGGGAGATCAACGACAGCAATTATCGAGTGAACATCCGGGCCGCGGGGGCCGCCTCCCTGCTGGTGCCACTGGTCGAGCTCGTGGGGGCCGTGGGCATGGTGAGCCTGGTATGTGTGGCCGGCTACCTGGCCATCAAGGGGCCGCTCAGCCTACCGACGCTGGTGGCCTTCGCCTACGTCAGTCAGAGCCTGGGGAGCAAGCTCGGCCTGCTCGGCAAGATCTGGCTGTCCGCCCAGCAAGGCGCGGCCGCCGGCGACCGCATCTTCGAGATCCTGGACATGCACGAGGAGGTGCCCGAGGCGCCTGGGGCCCCAGAGATGCCACGCCTGCGGGGAAGGATCGTCTTCCACAACGTCGCCTTTCGCTACCGGGAGGGGGAGCCCGTGCTGCGCGGCGTGGACCTGGCCATCGAGCCCGGCCAGGTGGCGGCCCTGGTCGGGGCGAGCGGCGCGGGAAAGACCAGCCTGGCCAATCTCATCCCTCGCTTCTACGACCCCGCCTCCGGCCGCATCGAGGTTGACGGGGTGGACATCAGGGGCGTCACTCTGCGGTCGCTGCGGTCTCAGATCGGCATTGTGCCCCAGGAGCCGATTCTCTTCGGAGGGTCCGTCGCCGAAAATATCGCCTACGGCCAGCCAGGCGCTAGCATAGAGGAGATACAAGCGGCTGCCGGCGCGGCAAACGCGGATGATTTCATCCAGGCCTTCCCGCAGGGCTACGATACTCCTATCGGCGAGCGCGGGGTCCGTCTCTCCGGTGGCCAGCGCCAGCGCATTGCCATCGCCCGAGCCCTGCTGCGAGACCCGCGGGTGCTGATCCTGGACGAGGCCACCAGCGCGCTCGATGCCGAATCAGAGGCCCTGGTGCAGACCGCGCTGGAGCGCCTGATGCAGGGCCGCACCACGCTGGTGATCGCCCACCGCCTTTCCACCATCCAGCGCGCCGACCGCATTCTGGTGCTCTCCGAGGGGCGAATCGTGGAGGATGGCAAGCACAGGGAACTCCTGCGGCGGGGCGGCGCCTACCGGCGCCTGTATGAGGCCCAGCTCCAGCCACCGCGCCAGGAGGCGCCGGCCGCGTCATGAACCTCCCTGCCGGCTCCTCCCCAGCCTACGCGCGGAACGGCGGGAGGCAATGGCGCCTGGCGGCGGAGCTCTTCACCTATAATACGTTGCTGCTGGCAGGGGCTCCAGCCATCGCCTGCTGGCTGCTGTGGAGAGCGCTGCGACGGAAGGCATTAGGATGCTGGCGGCATCGGCTGGGGCTGGTGCCTCGGCTCCCCGTGCGGGAGGGCCCGCGGATCTGGCTGCACGCGGTTTCCGCGGGCGAGGTAGGCGCGGCCAAGCCGGTGCTGGAGGCGCTGCGCCAAGGGCTGCCGGGGGCGCGGATCGCGCTCTCCACCGTCACTCAGGCCGGGATGACGATCGCGCGAAAGAGCTGCGGCAGCGCCAATGTCTTCCTGTACCTGCCCCTGGATGTCCCGGCGGCGATGGGGCTTGCCCTCAGCCGCCTGCGGCCCGACCTGGTGGTAGTCACGGAGAAAGAGCTGTGGCCCAACTTCCTGGGCCTGGCCCGCCTCTCGGGGGCGCGGGTGCTGATGGTGAATGGACGGGTATCCAATCGTATGGCGCAACGGGCGCGGTGGGCAGGGAGATTCGTGCAATGGCTGTACCGTCTGCCCGACCGCCTCTGCGTGCAATCCCAGCAGGACGCGCGGCGTCTCGTGGACCTTGGCGTAGAGCCAGCGCGCATCCTGGTGGCCGGGAACACCAAGGTGGACGGGATGGCCGAGCGGGACCAGCAGGCCGAGGCGAAGCTCGCGGCAGAGCTGGCGGTTTCCCCAGGCGACCTGTGGCTGGTGGCTGGCAGCACCCACCCAGGAGAAGAGGAAGCTGTGATCGAGGCCTTCCGCCTGATTCGCTCTCAGCTCCCCGGGGCGCGGCTGCTGCTCGCCCCGCGCCACCTGGAGCGGGTGCCGGCGATCTCGGCGCTGGTGGCCCAGCGCGGATTCCCCGTGGTGCGCAGGAGCGAGCGGGCGGCTGCTTCTGCGGCGCCCGTGGTGGTGTTAGATACCATGGGGGAGCTGCGGGCGGCCTATGGCTGCGCCACCGCTGCGTTCGTTGGCGGCACGCTGGCCCCTGTCGGCGGCCACAACCTGTTGGAGCCGGTGGCTGCAGGGCGGCCGGTGCTGTTCGGCCCCCACACCGAGGAGTGCGCCGACATGGCGGACCTGGTGCTGGAGTCCGGAGTGGGCTTTCGGGTGAGCAGCGGAGCCGAGCTGGCGGGGCAGTTCATCCGGCTCGCCGCTGACGCCTCCCTGCGGGCCCGCATCGCGGCGACGGGAGAGGCGCTGATCGCGGGGCAGCGAGGGGCGGCGCGCCGCTGCGCGGAGGCAGCGCAGAGTCTGCTGGGCCTGCGGGCCGTGAGCTGATGCAAGCCGACAGCTGGTGGCTGCGGGTAGTGCGGGGAGAGGCGCGAACGCCGGGGCAGCGGCTGGCCGCGGCCGGCCTGTGGGCGCTCTCCGTCGGCTATGGGCTAGCGCTGCGCGCCCACCTCGCAGGCTATCGTCTGGGGGTGGCCAGGCGAACACGATTCCCCGCGCTCGTGATCAGCATCGGCAACCTAACCACCGGGGGCACCGGGAAGACCACCGCCTCCCTGGCGGTGGCGCGGTGGCTCTGCGAGCAGGGGCGGCGGGTGGCCTACCTTAGCCGCGGCTACCGTGGAGCCGGGGAGAGGGAAGCCTTGATCGTGTCCGAGGGATTCGGGCCGCTGCTGCCAGTGGAGGCGGCGGGTGATGAGGCCTACCTGGTATCGCGCGCTCTGCCGGAGGTGTTCGTGCTAGTGGGCAAGGACCGCCGCCGCACCGGCGCACTCGCCCTCGAGAAAGGGGCCGATGCGCTGGTGCTGGACGATGGGTTCCAGTATCAGCGGCTGGAGCGGGACCTGGACCTGGTGCTGGTGGACGCGCTGATCCCATTCGGGTATGATTTTCTGCTGCCGCGAGGGCTGCTTCGGGAGCCCCCCTCCCATCTGGCGAGGGCCGATGGGGTCTGGCTGACCCACTCCGATCTGGTGAGGCGCAGCGACCTGGAGGCGCTCCGCGCCCGGGTGCAGAGTCTGGCTCCCGGGGCGCGGCTGTGGGAGACAGCCCACCGGCCAGTGCTGCTGCGGGGCCTGACGCGCGACGATGCCGTTGCGCCGGAGGCAGTGAGGGGGCGCCGGGTGTGCGCTCTCTCGGGCCTGGGCAACCCCCTGGCCTTCGAGCGCAGCCTGGAGCGGCTGGGCGCGCAGGTGGTGGCCCGCGTGCGTTTTCCGGACCATCACCCGTACCGGGCGGATGAGCTGCGAGAGGTGCTGCCCGCGCAGGCGAGCCGGGCGGAGTGGATTGTCACCACTGAGAAAGACGCGGTGAGAATGCCCGAAGGCGATTTCGACAAGCCGGTGTGGGCGCTCGCGGTGGAGCTGGCGGGAGGGCCGGGGGCTCCGGCCCTGTCGGAGGAATTGGGTTGGCTGCTGGCCGCAAAGCAGAACAGGTGAGCCCGATCTACGGTCCTGAGGGGCGCTCGCTTCTCTATGCCTGGCACCGGAGGCTGCAGAGCCGGCTGGGCAATGCCGCGGTGCTGTGGATGGCGCGCCGCCACCGCAGCATCCCGGAACGGGCCGGCTACCGCCTGGGAGCGGCAGTTGGCACGCTGATGCGCCGCATCTCGCCCCGCCACTACCGGATCGTGCTCACCAACCTGCGGCTCGCCTTCGGCGAGGAGAAGCGCGAGGCCGAGCTGCGCCAGCTTGCGATCGAGTGCTATCGCCATCTGGGCAAATGCCTGATCGAGTTCATCCGGCTGCCGGCGATGAGCAGTGAGGAGATCAAACGCGTGGTCCGGATTCAGGGCAGACAGCACCTTGATGCCGCGCTGGCGGCCGGGAAGGGCGTCATCCTGCTCACCGGCCACCTGGGCAACTGGGAGATGGTGGGGGCGCGCATCGCCGCCGCAGGCTATCCCCTGAACGTGATCGCGCGGGCGCAGCGGGACGACACGCTCACCCAGTACATCCTGCGCACCCGCGAGGTGGTGGGGATGCACGTCCTGCACCAGGAGGTGGCAGTGAGGCGGTCGCTGCTTGCGCTGCGACAGAACCAGCTCGTGGGCATTCTGCTGGACCAGAATGCTGGCGACGAGGGCCTCTTTGTGGACTTCTTCGGCCGCCTCGCGTCCACCGCTGCCGGGGCCGCTGCCTTCGCCCTGCGCACGGGAGCCGCGGTGCTGCCGACGGTGGGATGGAGAAACCCGGATGATACTCATACTGCGGCCATCGGTGAGGCGGTCCCACTGATCCGCACGGGCGACCGGGACCAGGATCTGCTGGTCAACACTGCTCGGTATACTAAGCTCATCGAGCAGGCCATCCGGCAGCATCCGGCGCAGTGGTTCTGGCTGCACAAACGCTGGAAGAGCAGGCCTCCCGAGGAACAGCCGGCATGATAGCCCCGGGACGAGTGGAGAGCGTGCTGGTGGTGAAGCTGAGCTCCATCGGCGATGTGGTGCAGTCGCTGCCGGTGCTGGCCGCGCTGCGCCGCCGGTTCCCGCAGGCCTACCTCGCCTGGGCAGTCAAGCCAGCGGCGGCCGATGTGCTGGTAGAGAGCCCGCATCTGAGCGAGACCTTGATCCTGGGAGGCGAGGGAAGAGAGGGGCCAGGCGTGCGCTCTCTTCCCCCGCTGACCGCGCCAATCCAGCTGGCTCGCGCCCTGCGCCAGCACAAGTTCGACCTCGCTCTTGATATGCAGGGACTGCTGAAGAGCGCGCTGGTGGCCTATCTCAGCGGAGCACGGGAACGTATCGGGTTCCACAATCGCCAGGAGGGCGCGTTCCTCCTTAACAACCGGAGCATCGTGCCGGACCGGCGGGATGTTCACGCGGTGCAAGCCTACCTTGGGTTCGCGGAGGTGGTGGGCGCGCCGGCCGAGCCCCTGGATTTCACCATCGCCACCAGCGAGGCCAATCGCCGGGTGGTGGACGGTCTGCTGAGGGAAGATGAGAACGTAGTGGCGCTGATCCCGGGCGCGCGGTGGCTGTCGAAGCGCTGGCCGGCAGCGCGATTCGCGGCCGTGGCCGATGCGCTCGGGGCCGAGTTGGGGTGCACCAGTGTGGTGATAGGAGGGGCCGGCGACCGCCCGTTGGCGGCCGAGATCAAAGCCCTGGCGCGTTCCGCGGTCTCGGACTTCACCGGGCAGACCACGCTGAAGCAACTGGCCGAGCTGTTCCGCCGCTGCCGGGCAGTGATCTCGAACGAGACCGGGCCCATGTACATCTCGGCTGCGGTGGGCGCCCCCACGGTTGCGATCTTTGGGCCCACTGATCCACGCCGGCTTGGGCCCTATGGAGAAGGCCACGCCAGGGTGACAGCCGATGTGCCTTGCACGCCATGCCGGCGCCGGCGCTGTCGGCCGCTGAAGTGCATGGAAGCCATTGATGCTGAGCAAGTGGTAGCGGCTGCGCGAAGCGTGCTGCGCCCTGCGGTGGTCGGAGGTGGAGGGTGAGCGGAGATCAGCCCAGGTCCGGCCTGACCATCCTCCAGGTGCTGTCGTGGCTGAACTACGGCGGTGTTGAGAGGTACAGCATGCGGCTGGCCCGCGCTCTGCAGGAGCGAGGCCATCGTGTCCTGATCGCCTCCAGTGGGGGCCAGTTGGTGCCCGAACTGGAGGCCTACGGGATCGAGCACCGCGAAGTGGATTTCACGGGCTGGCGCACTCTCAGCGGTATGCTCGCTCTGCGCCGCCTGCTGGAGCGGGAGCAGGTGGACCTGGTGAACGCGCACAACTGGCGCGCGGGCATGGTGGCCTCTCTCGCCTGCGGTCTGGCCGGGGTGCCATATGTGCTGACCGTTCACGGCAGCCGCAGGCCAGTCCATCGTCACGGGGTCTTCTACTGGAGCAAGCGCGTAGTGGTGGTCAGCGAGGCCAGCAAGCGCAATCTCGTATCCGGCTTCGGGCTGCCCGATGAGCGCGTGTTGCGCAGCATCGTCGGCGTGGAGTGCGATCGCTTCCATCCCGGGCCTGCGGGGGCGGCGCTGGAGGCGGAGTTGGGCCTGCGGCCGGGCGCGCCGCGAGTGGTGCACGTCAGCCGTTTCAGCCACAGCAAGGCGCCAGTGGCGCTGGCTCTGATCCGGGCCATGGAGACATTGAGCCAGCAATGCCCCGGCCTCGAACTGGTGTTGGTCGGACAAGGACCGGAGGAGGCGGCGGTGGCGCGGGAGGCGGAGGCAATGAACCAGCGCCTGGGGCGTCGCGCGGTCTTCGCCCTGGGCGGGCGCTCCGATATCCCGCAGGTGCTCCGTCTCGCGGCTGTTGTGGTGGCCACCGCCAGCGTCGCCCTGGAGGCGATGGCCTCCGGCAAGCCCTTGGTGGCAGCGGGAAAGTGCGGCTACGTCGGCCCCGTCACACCCGAGAACCTGCCACAGGCGGAGGCTACCTGCTTCGGGGATCATGCCGCCGCCGAGGCGACCACGCCGGAGGGGCTCTCCCGCGATCTCGCGGCCCTGCTCGGCAGCAGCAGCGAACGCGCGCGGCTGGGGAGCTTCGGGCGACAGGCCGCGGAGTCGCAGTACGGCCTGTCACGACTCGGCGAAGAGGTCGAGGGCATCTACCGACAGGCGCTCTGCGAGCGCAGCCAGATCGGGCGCATCCTGGTTTTCCACCTCAACCAGATCGGCGACCTGATGTTCACACTGCCCGCGCTCAAGGCCCTGCGCGAGGCCTTCCCGCGGGCGCAGATCACGAGCGTGCTGAGGCCTCACCTCGCCGGCCTGATCTCACACAGCGGCCTGGTGGATGACATCATCCCCAGGCCGCCGGGCGGACCTTCGCCCACCGTCTCCCTGGCGCGGCGGCTGCGGCGCCTGCGCCCCGACCTGGCCATCGCCTTCTCGCAATCGGCGACCATGGCCTGGTGCGCCTGGGTATCGGCCGCAGCCCATCGCGTGGGCTACGTGGATTCCGATCTCTCGCGCCTGCTCAATCACCGGGTGCAGGTGCGAGGCATCCCCTGTCCGGCGAAGGTCATGCGCCTGGTGCGGAGTCTCGGCCTGGCGCCGGGGAAGTGGGACTACCTGGGCCTGGTTCGGCTATCGCCCGAGGACGATGCCGATGGCGCGCGGCTGCTGTCGGAATCGGAGCTGGCGGGGCGAGGCCCGTTGATCGCGCTGGCACCAGGCGAATCCAGCGATCGCGCCTACAAGTCTTGGAGCACGCCGGGGTTCACCCGTCTGGCGTCGGCGCTGGCGCGAGAGTATGAGGCGCGACTGGTAGTGGTAGGCGGAGAGAGAGACCGCGCGCTGGGGGATGAGATCATCGCGGGTGCGGGCGTGAGCGCGGCCAATCTCGCCGGGCGCACCAGCCCGAGTCAGTTGGCCGCACTGCTGGCGCGATGCGATCTGCTCATCGGCATTGACTCGGGGCCCATGCACGTGGCCGCAGCCATGGGACGCCCGGTGGTGGGCCTGTTCGGGCCCACGTCCCCAGGGCGGACCGGCCCGCTCGGCGAGGGTCATCAAGTGGTGTTCCATCGCCAGCCCTGCTGGCCCTGCATGAGCCCCACCTGTGTGGACCGGCCGTGCATGTCCAGCATCACGGTTGATGAGGTGCTGGCAGCCGTCCGCCAAGTGCTGGCGCGGCCGGCGCCGGTGGTCGGCAGTTGAGCGATGCCATTCACGGTGCACATTGACGCCAATCGTGGCTGGGGAGGGGGACAGGCGCAGTCGCTGGGGCTGGCCGTGGCCCTGGCGGAGCGGGGAGAGAACACCTACTTCATCACCCAGACAGACAGTGCTCTCTCGGCGCGTCTGCAGTCCACGAATCTGCCCTGGGAGAGTCTGCACATGCGGGGCCTGCGAGCGGTGACGGCGGGAAGCTGGCTGCGGTTGGGGCGCCGCCTCCGCCAACTGCGGCCGGACATCCTCCATGCGCATGACGCGGCGGCCGAGGCCCCAGCAATCCTCGCCGCGAGAGGTTTGAGCAAGCCCCGTCCCCGGGTGGTCGTGACCCGGCGCACGGCACGCGCGCCGCACCGGGCGCTGCTGTGGTGCGACCGGGTGATCTGCGTCTCCCAGGCAGTGCGGCAGCGATGTCTGGCCGCAGGGATCGCAGCAGAGCGGCTGGCGGTAGTACCGGATTTCGTGGACTGCCAGCGCTTCGACCCCGGGCTGGCTGCCGCCAGGGATGACCCGCGGCCGACGATACTGGCGGTCGGCCGGCTGACCTCCGAAAAGGGACACGCGGTGCTGCTGAGCGCCATGCCGCGGGTGCTGCAGGGCCTGCCAGAGGCGCGGCTGGTGATCTGCGGCCAGGGGCCAGAGCAGAGGTCGCTGAGCAATCGAGCGGAGGCCGAGGGCATCGCCAGTCGGGTGGAGTTCGCGGGGTTCGTGCCGGACGTGCGCCAGCGGCTGGCCCAGGCCGACGTTCTCGTCATGCCCTCGCTCTCCGAAGGTCTCGGGGTGGCGGTGCTGGAGGCGATGGCCATGGGCAAGCCGGTGGTGGCCAGCAACGCTGGCGGGCTGCCGGAAGCGGTGGCCGACGGAGAGACCGGTCTGCTGGTCCCGCCTGGCAATGCCGAGGCGCTGGCCGGGGCCTTGCTGGCCCTGCTCGAGGATCCGGACCGAGCCCAGGCCATGGGCAAGGCAGGTCGGCGCCGGGCACTGGATCATTTCGACCGGCGCGTGGTAGTAGATCGCATGCTCTCGCTCTATCGCGAGGTGCTGTCGGGAGTTTGATGCGATGGGCCTCTCTGCCATTGTCACCACCTACAATGAGGCGGAGTGCGTGGGGGAATGCCTGGCGCGACTTGCGTTCGCCGAGGAAGTGCTGGTGGTTGACTCGTTCAGCACCGACAGCACGCCCGTGATCGCAGCGCAGCATGGCGCCCGCGTGCTCCAGCACGAGTACCTGTCACCGGCTGCGCAGAAGAACTGGGCGATCCCCAAGGTGCGACACGACTGGGTGCTGATAGTGGATGCGGACGAACTGGTGACACCGGAGCTGGCCGCGGAGATCAAGCGCGTGATCAGCAGCCCGGAGGCGCGCGACGGGTATGAGATCAAGCGTCGCAACTTCTTCCTGGGGCACGAGATCCGCTACTCGGGCTGGCAGAACGACTGGGTGCTGCGGCTCTTCCGGAGAGATCGTGGGCGCTACCTGGAGCGGCGGATTCACGAGCAGCTAGTGGTGGACGGGTCGGTGGGGAGGTTGAGGGGACGGCTGCTCCATCACTCCTACCGCTCTCTCGACGATTACTGGCGCAAGCTTCGCCGCTATGCCGACTGGAACGCGGCTGAGGCGCGCCGGCGAGGAGCGCGAGTTGGGCCGGCTCGCTTGATGCTTCACCCGCCCCTGCGCTTCCTCAAGTCCTACCTGCTGCAAGGCGGCATTCTCGATGGAGTTCCCGGCCTGGTGGTCTCGGTCCTGACCGCGGTTTACGCGGCGGCCAAGGATAGCCGCATCTGGGAAGACCAATGTAGGGCGCGCAGGGCCGCCTCCGGCGCCAAAGCAGACAGAGACGGCTTGCCATGAGCCAGGACCGCCCCGACCTCTCAGCCATCGTCGTCAACTGGAACGGCGGGGAGATGCTGCTTCGATGCCTGCAGTCGCTGCTGGCCGCCGCCCAGGGCATGAGCGCAGGGATCTGGCTGGTGGACAACGCCTCCGGGGACGGATCGGCGGAGCGCGCCATCCAGACCTATCCGGAGGTGCGCCTGATCCGAAACGACGGGAACCTGGGGTTCGCGCGGGCGGCGAATCAGGCGCTGGCGCAGGCCGCGGGCGCGTATCTGCTCCTGCTCAACCCGGATGTGCAGATCGGCCGGGAGGCGCTGACGCGCATGCTCGAGGTGATGCGAGGCGACTCCCGGATTGGCATTGCCGGCTGCCCGAGCGTGGATGGGCAGGGCCGGCGCGTTCCCGGCTATGAGTTGTCGTTCCCGGGCCAGCGTAGAGCAGCCGTATCACAGAGCGAGGGCGAGGTGCAGGAGGTGGCCTGGGTATCGGGCGCCTGCCTGCTGGCCAGGAGGGCGATGGCACAGGCGATCGGCTTCCTCGATCCTGGATTCTTCATGTACTACGAGGATGTAGACTGGTGCTATCGGGCGCGCGCTGCGGGCTGGCGAGTGGTCACCATCCCTGCGGCCCTGGTGCGACACGAGCTAGGGAGCAGCTCGGCCCAGGCACCGGCGGCGCGAGCGGCGCAGTGGGCCGCCGGGTCGCGCCTCCGCTTCTACCAGAAGCACTACTCACGCCGGCGCGCCCGGTGGCTGCAGGTTCGCCTCCAGGCCTCGGCCCTGGCGCACGTGCTCTGGCGGCTGCTCCCCTCTGCCTTCAGCCAGGCGATGAGGGCGGAGCTGCGAAAGGAACTGGCCTACCTGAGGGCCGCCGTCGGTAGTCATATCGAGGGCAATGAGGGCAAGCGATGAGCGAGCACGGATTCACACCCACCACCGCCAAGATCGTCTCCTTGGAGGAGGCGGTCCAGCGCGCCGCGGCCTGGCGTGAGGCGGGCAAGACCATCGCCTACACTAATGGCTGCTTCGACCTCATCCACGCGGGGCATGTGCGCACTCTGGAGTCGGCCCGCCGGCTGGCCGATATCTTGATCGTCGGCCTCAACAGCGACGACTCCGCGCGTCAGCTCAAGGGGCCGGGCCGCCCCATCCTCCCCGCGCAGCAGCGAGCCGAGGTGCTGGCCGCCTTCGCCTGTGTGGACCTGGTGGTGATCTTCCCCGAGCTGAGTTCCCTGGCGACGATCCAGGCCCTCAGGCCCGACGTCTGGGTGAAGGGGGGCGACTATCGCCTGGACACCGTGCACCAGGAGGAGCGGGCCTACGTCGAGAGCTATGGGGGACGGGTAGCCCTGGGCGAGCCCGTCCCGGGGGCCTCGACCAGCGAGATCATCGCCCGCACCAAGCGACTGCCCAGCGCTTGAGGCCTACCAGTTCCCCAGATTCTGAAGCGCGGTGACCACCGTGTGGTAAGTGCGGAACTTCAGCAGCTCCTGGCCCATGAAGCTGTTGAGCAGTGCGGTGGCGTCCTGGCCTTCGCCGTAGCCGAGGAGCAGCATTCTCAGGAAGATGTGAGCTACCATCAGGCCGGAGGCAAGCCCCAGGATCGCTCCCACCAGGGGATCGAGCACGTCCAGGGAGAGCAGCATGCTCTCATAGATGAGCTTCGAGGCGATCACGGTGAGAACGGCGAGCACCAGAAACACCGCCACCAGCCAGAAGGCCTCGTTGCTCCCGGGCGCGGCGAGCACAGGGACGGCCTCGGATAAGGGGAGGGCAAGCAAGCCAGCGACCTTGAGCGAGATGATGGCTCCCAGCATGTCGAACAAAGCGCGGCCGAAGCCTCTCTGGCTCTCCAGCCAGGATATGCCAACGATCAGCACGATGGCAGCAGCATCAGACCAGATCATGGCGGCTCACCCCTTGCCCACCGGACGCGCGATCGCAACCGAGGCGTAACCGACCACCGCGCTGCGATCCCCAATGACATCACCGGAGGTGTAGTAGCGGAGCAGCTGGGCCTCAAGCTTTCTCCCCTCGGCCAAGCCAGCATCCTGGCGCAACCGCGCCTGGCAGAACAGAAGAGCAATGGCCACCGGGACCGGGCCGCACATGGAGATGCTGAGTTCGGCCACCGTCCGTAGCAGTTGCTCGGGGTTGACGGCGAGGACGGCATCCAGGGCGAGGCGATCCAGGCGCTCGGCTTCCACCTGTGGCATCTGATGGGAGAGATCCGTGCTGGCGACCACTACGCCCCGGCGAGCAGCCAAGGCTTCGGCCAGCGCCTGGCCTATCTCGGCCGCGTCCGCGAGAAGCTGGTCCGAGGCCGACAGGGGATGGGACCGGACGCAGATCGGGCAGATGCTCGGCATTCGCTCACCATAGATGAACTGCAGGAACGGGACTTGGACCTCCAGCGAGTGCTCGAGACGATGTGCGCGTTCGTCGGCTACGAGCAAGCGGCACCGCTCCAGCAGCTCCCGGCCGAGGTCCTCATCAAGTTGCACCTCGCCCAGTGGAGTGCGCCAGGCGGAGGCGGGGGAGAGAGCCGCGCGCCGATCGGTGGCATAGTGGCTGGGGCCCAGGATGATGACTGTGTCAGGCACGCCATCGGCGGCCAGCGCGTGGAAGCTATGGGCGGCGGCCGGGCCCGAGTACATATACCCGGCATGAGGGCTGACCACCGCGGCGATGCGCCCCGGGCCGTCGGCCGCGGCGCGAGGTAGTGAGCCAGGCCCCAGGGGATGCAGGAAGCACTGACGCAGCGAGGCGATCAGCCGTTCGGGATCGCGGTCGTAGAAGCGTCCCGCCACCGCGGGCTCTCTCACACCAGGCATCCCGCTCTCCCTCCCTACCCCTCAGCTCTCCGTTGCGCCGCGGTTGACTTCCCGTCTGCTTTCATGCTACGGTGGCTGCGCCGACTTGCGCCAACCGCGAGCGGCGAGCCGCTATGCGCATCGCGCTCTTCACCGAGTGCTACCATCCAATCGTCAACGGAGTTGTAGTCTCGGTAGCCACCTTCACCAAAGAGCTTCGGAAACAGGGCCACGAGGTGCACATCTATGCCCCCGCCTACCCCGGTTACCGGGACCTGGACGGCTACGTGCACCGCCTGCCCTCGCTCAGCCTGCCCACCCGTCCCCGCTACCCGCTGACTATCCCTTTCGGCAGCCTACTCCGGCGGCGCGAGATGGCGGCCTACCCGCCGGATATCGTGCATGCCCAGCACCCCTTCGTGAGCGGCCGGGAGGCGCGCCGACTGGCCCGACGCCTGGGGCGCCCGCTGCTACTTACATACCATACTCTCATCCGCGCCTACGCCCATTACGTGCCCCTGCCCCGGCCGTGGGTGCAGGCGGCGGCGGTCTGGGTGAGCCGCGAGTTCTCCAATTCAACCGATTGCGTGGTCGTCCCTACCCGGGGTGTGGGGGAGATCCTGCGCTCCTATGGCGTGCGGCGCCCGATCGAGGTGATCCCCACAGGCATTGATCTGGACCTGATAGACAGCAGCGTGCGGCGGCCGGCGCGCCCCCGTTTTGGCATCCCGGAGGCCGTGCCCGTGATTGCCTACGCCGGCCGGATTGCCAGAGAGAAAACCCTGGAGCTGCTGATCCAGGCCTTCGCCCTGATCGCCGACCGGTTCGCGGAGGCCTATCTGCTGCTCATCGGTGGCGGCCCGTGGTATGGGCAGTGCCGGGATCTGGTGGACTCACTGGGGCTGGAGGAGCGCGTGCGCTTCACCGGCTACCTTCCCCGCACCGAGGTGTTTGACTGCCTGGCCGAGTCGCAGGTGTTCGCTTTCCCCTCGCTCACTGACACCCAAGGCGTGGCCGTGCTGGAGGCGATGGCCCTGGGCTGCGCGGCGGTGGCGGTGCGTTCGGGCGCGGTGGAGGATGTGATCAGGGACGGGACAGATGGGCTGCTGGTGGCGCCCACGAGGGAGGGGTTGGCGGAAGCCCTGGCCGCGGTGCTGGGGTCGGAGGATTTGCGCCGGAGGCTGGCAGGGCAAGCTCGCGCCCGCGCCGAAGAGTTCAGGGCGGGCCGGATGGCGGAGCGACTGGCCCGGCTCTACGCGAAGCTGATGAGCGGCTGAGCGAACTCTCAAGCGGTCCGTGGGGACCGCTTATTCTGTGAGGCCCTGTCAGAGCGCGTCGGCGCCAGCGTCTGGTATCTGGTGGCCGCACGCGCTCGGCAGCGCTTCCATGGAGGCAGAGCGGCAATGTGTGGGATCGTTGGCTACCTTGGCGGCCGGGACACGGTGGAGGTGCTGCTGGAGGGACTCCGGCGGTTGGAGTACAGAGGCTATGACTCCGCCGGCGTGGCCGTGTTGGTGGATGGGAAGATCGAGGTGGTGAAGGCCCAGGGGAAGCTCTCGGTGCTGTCAGGCATTCTGGCGGAAGGGAAGCCCATCGGGCGGCTGGGCATCGGGCACACCCGCTGGGCGACCCACGGTCCGCCCTCTGAGAGAAACGCCCATCCTCATACCGATTGCCAGGGCGACATCGCGGTGGTCCACAATGGGATCATCGAGAACTACCTGGACCTGCGGGAGCGACTGGAGGCCGAGGGCCATACCCTGCGCTCGCAGACAGACACGGAAGTGCTGCCCCATCTCCTCGAGAAGTACTATGACGGCGACCTCGAGCAAGCGATGCGCCGGACGCTGCGGGAGGTGCGGGGTTCCTACGCGGCGGTGGCGATCTGTGATCGGGAGCCAGGCCGACTGATCGCCGCCCGCCAGTACAGCCCGCTGGTGGCGGGAATCGGCGAGAACGGCGGGGAGAACTTCCTCGCTTCCGATATCCCGGCGATTCTCTCCTTCACCCGTCAGGCCTATCTCATTGACAATGGCGAGATGGTGGTGGTGACCGAAGACGGGATCGAGATCAAGACCCTCGCCGGCAAGAGGGTGGATAAGCCAGTCTTCCACGTCCAGTGGGACGCGAAGATGGCGGAGAAGGGC
Source organism: uncultured Armatimonadota bacterium (assembly GCA_963716175.1). GTDB lineage: Bacteria > Armatimonadota > Hebobacteria > Hebobacterales > Hebobacteraceae > MFD04408-11. The sequence continues at coordinate 2,193,815 of OY970296.1, forward strand.
GGCAATAAGCACTTCATGATCAAGGAGATCTTCGAGCAGCCGGCGGCGCTGCGGCAGACCATCGGCGATCGCATCCTGGGGAGGGAGATGCGGCTCGATCTGGAGGGGCTGGGCCTGCGGGATGCGGAGCTGCGCCGCATCCGCAAGATCGTGGTCATCGCCTGCGGCACCGCCTCCTACGCGGGCATGGCCGGTCAGTACGCCATCGAGAAGCTGTGTCGGGTCCCGGTGATCGTGGACGTGGCCTCCGAGCTGCAGCATCGGGAGTCGGTCTTCGACAAGCACACCCTGGGCATCGCCATCAGCCAGTCCGGAGAGACCGCGGACACGCTGATGGCGATGCGGATGGCCCGGCGCCAAGGAGCGAAGGTGCTGGCCGTCACCAATGTGATCGGCAGCTCGGTGGCACGAGACTCCGATGGACTGCTTTACATCCATGCCGGGCCGGAGATCGGTGTCGCCTCCACCAAGGCCTATACCAGCCAGATCCTCGCGGTGTTGCTGTTCTGCGTGCATCTCGGGCTGGTGCGTGGCACGCTGACACCGACCCGGGCGCGCGGTCTGCTGCGCGAGATCAAGCGCCTGCCGGACCAGGCGGAAGGAGCCCTGGAGGAGGCCGACCAGATCAAAGCGCTTGCTCAGAAGTACAGCCACGTCAAGCGCTACCTCTACCTGGGCCGGGGCGCCAACTACTGCTCAGCGATGGAGGGAGCGCTCAAGCTGAAGGAGATCGCCTATCTGGACGCCGAGGGCTACGCCGCCGGGGAGATGAAGCACGGGCCGCTGGCCCTGGTCACCGGTGATACCGCGGTGGTTTCGGCGGTGGTCGAGGGGCCGCATTACGAGAAGAGCCTGGGCAATCTCCAGGAGATTCGCGCCCGCGGCGGCCAGGTGATCGCGGTGGCCAATGATGACGATGAGGAGATCGTCAAGTACGCGGATGACGTGATCCGCATCCCCAAGACCAACGAGATCTTCTCACCGGTGCTGGCCGGCATTCCGCTCCAGCTCTACGCCTACTACGTGGCCGATCTGCTGGGGTGTGAGATTGACCAGCCCCGTAATCTGGCCAAGAGCGTCACCGTCGAGTAGTCGGCGAAGCCCACCGCAGAGACGCGGAGATCGCAGAGGGGCGCAAAGGCAATGGATTCGCCTGTCGAGGGCGCGAGCGGGTTACGTTCCGGCCAGTTCGCGGGAGCCGCTCTGCTCTGGCTAGTGTTCTCCAGCGGGGTGGCAGTGATGGGCCTGGAGATGTCCGCCTCCCGGCTCATTGCGCCCTATTTCGGCAGCACGCTTTCGGTGTGGACCAGCCTCATCGGCCTGGTCCTGATTTTTCTGACCGTGGGCTACTACCTGGGGGGCACGCTCGCCGACCGCTATCCCTCCCGGCACCTGCTGGGAGCCGTAGTCCTGGTGGCAGGGGTGCTGGCGCTGGCCTTGCCCGTAGTCAGCACCCCGGTGCTGCGCACGGCCTGGGGGCTGACACCCAGGGCCGGCCTCCTGCCGGCTTCTCTCGTCGGCACTTTCGCACTCTTCTCTCTGCCCACCATTCTCCTGGGCTGCGTCTGCCCGTTCGCGCTGAAGCTGAGCATCCAGGACCTGGGCCGCACCGGCCGCACCTCGGGCCACATCTACGCAGTGTCGGCCCTGGGAAGCGTGGTGGGCACTTTCCTTCCTGCGCTGGTCACCATCCCCCGGCTGGGGGTGCGCCATTCCATCATGGTGTTTGGCGCGCTGCTGGTGGTCGCGGCCCTGCTGCTGCTGGCGCGGGCGCGTTTCCTGCCTGCGGCCGGGGCCATGCTGCTGTTCGGGCTGCCGCTGCCGCCCATGCTGCCAACCCAGGGGGCGATAGCCGAACAGGAATCACTGTACAACTACCTCCGCGTGGTGGAGGCCGGACAGACGCGGCTGCTGATAGTGGACTGGGGCGCCTTCTCCTTCTACACACCTGGCGAGTTCCGCACCCGTCAGTACTACGACTACTTCCTGCTGGCGCCCCTGCTGCGTCCCACCCCTCCTGGCGCGTGGCTGCGCCGGGTCCTGATCGTCGGCCTGGGCGCGGGCACCGCCGCCAAGCAGATCACCGCGGCCTTCGGCCCTCTGCCCATAGACGGGGTCGAGATTGACCCGGCCATCGTCGCCCTGGGCCGGCGCCACTTCGCCATGAACGAGCCCAACCTGCGGGTGCACGTCACCGACGGCCGCGCCTTTCTGGCCGGGACGCGGGCCCCCTATGATTGGGTGATCCTCGACGCCTACCAGGGATCAGACATCCCGTTCCATCTCATCACCAGTGAGTACTTCCAGGCGCTGCGGGAGCACATGAGCGCGGCAGGGGTGCTGGCCATCAACCTCGCCTGGTGGCGGCCGGACGATCCGGTGCTGCTGGGCCGCCTGGTGGCCACGGTCAAGACCGCCTTCCCCAAGGTGTACGCGGTGACTGAGATTTCGGAGCGGGCGGGCGCGGTGCTCCTCGCCGGCGGGCCCGAGCTCTCGCCCTCCCATCTGCTCCCCGATGCAGAGGCGGTAGGGCACCCCGGGCTGATAGAGATCGCCCGGGAAGTCGCCAGAGGTGGCCCGCCGCGCCTGACCGCGACCACCGGGATGGGCCCACCGTTCACGGATGACCGCGCCCCGATCGAGGAGATCGCGGATCGGATGTACCGCCAGACCCGCCGGGAAGCCTACCAGCGGGAGCTGGGGGTGCTGAAGCCCTGAGCCGGCCGCCTGTTGGGCAGGGGCTTGCCCCTGCCAATCGCGCCCAGCAGCCGGCGCCCGCCAGCATGAGACTCCCCGCCCCTCGCGAGGTATACAAGTGCTTGGTGGGATGGCGACTCCCATCCTTGCCTGACCTGGCATTCATCGCAGCATCGTGGGAGAACAGAACATGGCCGGAGGCAGGGACCTGGCGCGCCGCGTGCCGCGCTGGCTCAACTGGCTGGTGTGCTCGTCTGGCTTAACCTCTATCGGGTGCTTCATCTGGCGGCTGATGCTGTGTGACGGGGAAGTCACCTGCGTGCCGCCCAGTCCGGGTGGTCTCGTCCCCCGCCTGCTAGGTATGGCCGTTCTGCCCCTGCTGCTGCTTGTAACCCTGATCGAGAAAGCGGCCAGGAGGCTGGTGGAATAGGCTCACAGGGCGGGAGCACGCTCCTGCCCTTGCGTTCTCAGCGGGAGCGAACCGCTGGCGGCGATGTGCCCACGCCTACGGCAGGGACGCATGGCCGCCCTCCAGAGAAAGCAACTCCCGCATCTCGATGGCGTTCCTCGCGGCCTGGGCCTGGAAGCAGTTGTTCATGAAGACGTAGACCTTCTGGGTCTCGGCGGCCAATCCCCGAATCCTGGGCACCCACTCTTCCAGCTCTTCCCGAGGGTAGAGGTAGTCATAGCGAAGCTTGCTGTCCTTGGCCCACCACTGCTTGTAGTTGCGCCCGTGGAAGCGCACATAGCCTATCGGGGAGGTGGCCACCGCGATCGGAGGCATGAGGCTGCGGAACTGCGGCTCGTCCACCGCGCACCAGCCGACCTGGTGCTCGCGCAGGAACGCGAAGACCTCATCTTTGACCCATTCTCGATTGCGGAACTCCACCACCAGCGGAAGCTCAGAGAAGCGGCCGCAGAGCTGGGTCAGGTAGCCCCGGTTGCCGGGTGTGTTGTGAAAAGAAGTGGGGAACTGGGCCAGGATGCAGCCGAACTTCTTCGCCTCGATCAGGGGCTGAATGGAGGCGATGAAGGTGGTGAAATCGGCCTCGTTCTCGGGGCCGATCTCGTGGGTGAGAGCGCGGTAGGCCTTCACCGTGAACTCGAACGCATCCGGCACCTTGTTTGCCATGTGAAAGAACGTGGCCGGGTGCATGAGCCGGTAGTAGCTGGCGTTGATCTCCAGGCAGTTGAACCGCTCGCCGTAGTATTGCAGCCAGTCCTTCTCCTTCACGCTCTCCGGGTAGAAGTGCCCCTTCCAGTCATTGAACTTGAAGCCTGAGGTGCCAACGTAGATCATGGTGGTCCATCCGCAGGTCACGGAGATGACACAGATTGAGTTCTCACTTCTGGCATTTCGGGCACCAGTGCATGCCGCGGCCACCAGCAATGCGGGCCCTGCGGATGGGCGTGCCACACACGCGACAGGGCTCACCGGTGCGCTGGTAGGCCATCAGCCGGTCCTGGAAGCGACCCGGAATGCCGTACACGTCGGCAAAGGTTTCGTCTCGGGCAGAGGAGCCGCCTCCCGCGATGGCCTCGGACAGCACCTGTCGAGTAGCTTCCCAGAGGCGCTGGCGCAGGGGGCCGGTCAGCTTGTTGGCGGCCCGGTTGGGCCTGATGCCGGCGCGAAAGCAGATCTCGTCGGCATAGATCTTGCCGATCCCGGCGATCACGTTCTGGTTCATCAGCACGGATTCCAGATCCGCGCTGCGGCGCGAGAAGGCCTGTTTGAGATACTCGGGGGTGAAGGCGTCGGAGAACGGCTCCGGGCCATAGCCCGCGAACTCCGGGCTCCGGTCGGTGTCGTGCCCGGGCCTGGCCGTGATCGAGCCGAACTGCCGCTGATCCACGAAGCGAATCTGGCGCCTCCCGGCCAGCACCAGGATGGCGGAGGTATGCTTGTCCAGAGGCTCCTGCGGAGAGACCACCCGTATCAGCCCAGTCATGCCGAGGCGGATGATCAGAGTGGATGGCCGCTTGTGATTGAGGAACAGCAGGACGGCCTTCCCCCGGCGGCCCACCTGCTCGATCCTGCGCCCCTCCACCAGGGCGGCCAGCTCCTTTGGTGAGCCCTGCTCCCGCGCAGCGCGGGCAAGGTGCACCTCGATCCGCCGCACGCTGGCGCCGACGACTTCCTTCTCTAATTGTCGCCGAATGGTCTCGGCCTCGGGCAGCTCCGGCATCGCTCCCTCCGGCACTCGGTTTCGGCGGGGCCGGTCGCCTGACGGAGGCGTCCGCGCCAGGCTCGCAGGTAGTGACAGCAACCACCAGGAAGCTGGGGCGGCAACTTGCCGCCCCAGCCCGTTTCGTCCCCGGTTCATCTGACCCCCACAACGCTTGGGCAGCTCAGGCTGCTAGAAAGCGCTGAACAGCTCGACGAAGAACACGTTGTTGGGGATCTCGCTCATGCCGGCCGGTGGCTTCTCCTTGTTGCGCTCGTACTCGATCTGCAGCCACTTCGGCAGGTTGCCCAGGAAGTGCTTCACCCGGAGCGGGTACACGTAGGAGACGGCCAACTGCTCCGTGTCCCAGGTGATGGGGTCCAGGGTCCTGGGCACATCAATGTCCAGCCGGCCGTAGCGCAGGAACAACCCCTTGCAGGCGCCGCTGAAGCTGCGCCAGGGAGCGGTGCACTGCGCGCTCGGCTCCACCCCCAGCAGGATCTCCCAACCATTGTTGCGGATCCCGCCGGTGTCGCCCACGTAGTACTGGGCGCTGCCGATGAAAGGCATGCGGTTGTAGGTCGCGTCCAGGCCATAGCGACGGGCCGTCCGATTCTGGCCGTTGTAGGTGGCGAACTTCTTCGCCAGGAACGCGACGTCGGTGCGGTCCAGGCCATAGGTCCGACCCGACACGCCGACGTTCATATCGCCCATCTGCCTCCCTAAGCGAGCGCTTGCCTGCAGCTGGCCGGATCGGTCGGCCGGGGTATCGCGGTCGGTGAGGTGGCCCACTGTGGTGCGCCCCAGGGAGCCCTGATCCAGCTGCATATCGGCGGTCATGCCGATGAAGCGCTGTCCTGGGCGCTCGGCGTTCAGGATGCCAAACGCCAGCTCGTCCTTGCCGTGCTTGCGCAGGTACTGGATGCCCAGCACGCGATCCATGGTGAAGGCCTCGGAGAGCGGGCTGTAGTTGGAGGTCTTGCGGATGCCGTAAGCGGGCACGATGCCAAAGCAGTTGCTGCGGCCTTTGCCGATGCGGAACTTGGCACCAGGACCAGCCGGGACATCGAGGTAGAAGCTCTCCAGGTAGAGGAAAGACGGGTCGTCGTTGGGCAGCCAGGGATGGATGTAGATCTCGGCGTAGCCCGTCTTGCCATTGGCGAGGCGAACCAGCCCGCTCAGCGAGACGCGTTCCCACTTCAGCCGGCTCTCATCCTGCTCGTTGCTGATGACACCGGAACTGCTCCTAGTGTCGTTCACGGTGACATCCGAGTAGTAGCGGGTGAGCATCCAGCCGTGCACCTCGACTGCCGGCGGGCCAGTCGCCTCCGCTGCCGCCGCCAGGCTCGCCGCGGCCAGCAGACATAACAGCAGTACCACAGCTCCGCAGCAAAGCCGGAGCCTTTCCAGGGTGAAGATTGGCCTGCTCCTCATAGTCTCCGTCTACCACCTCCTCGCCAGTGCTGTAACGGCCGCACCCGGCCGTCTGCTCCGCCAGCCCAGAGCTTGTTCCTGGGCCGGATAACCATTTCCTCTCCCAGCCTGCCTGGTTCGTGCTGCTGCCCTCGCCTTCCTTCCGGCCCCACGGCCGGCGGGCGAGCCCGCCGCTCGGCTCCCAGGATACGCCCGGCCGGGCGGCGCCCGCGCCAGCTAGCCCCCGCGGGGTAGCTCCCTACCGTCTGTCTACGATGCGAGGCATCCGCGGCTCAGCTCCGCTCAGGGTTCGCGGCTCCACCAGCCTCACCTCCACCGCCAGCCCCAGCGCCTCCTCCAGTTTCTGACGAAGCTGATTCTGCGTCTGCACCAGGTGTCGCATATCGCCGGTGAGGAGGCTGCTGGACACCTCCACCTGCACCTCAAGACGATCGGTCGCCCCCACCCGGTCCACGAACACCTGGTAGTGCGGCCCTACGCCTTCGGCGGTTAGCAGCACGGCCTCGACCTGGGCCGGAGAGAGCTTCACACCGCCGGCGATGATGATATCGTCGGTGCGCCGGAACACCCGCGCCATGCGCGCCAAGGTCCGGCCGCAGGCACACGGCTCCAGGTTGAGCGAGGTAAAGTCCCGAGTGCGATAGCGGATCACCGGCAGCGCCTCCTTGGTGAGAGTGGTGATCACCAGCTCGCCGGTCTGCCCTGGGGGCAGGGCCTCGCCCGATTCCGGGTCCACGATCTCGCACAGAAAATGATCTTCATTGATGTGCAGGCCCGCCTTGTGCTCGTTACATTCGCCCGATACCCCGGGTCCCATCACCTCCGAGACCCGGTAGTTGTCGGTGGCCGATATGCCCAGTTGGCTCTCGATCCTCTGGCGGAGGCCCTCGCTCCAGGGCTCACCGCCCAGCATGCCCCACCGCAGATGCAGGCTGGTCCTGGCCACCCCTCTTTCTGTGAGCGCTTCTGCGATGCGGAGCGCATAGGTGGGTGTGCCCACCAGCGCGGTGGTGCGAAAATCCTGCATGATGCTGATCTGCTGCTCCACCGCGCCGGCCGCCACCGGGATCACAGAGGCGCCGATCTCCTCCGCCCCCTGGTGCAGCCCGAAGGCATCAGTGAGCAGCCCGTAGGTGAAGGAGATCTGGATCACGTCGTCCTTGGTCATGCCGCCCGCCGAGAGCACCCGGGCCGCCAGCTCTCGCCAATGGCGGAGATCGTTCTTCGTGTACCCTGCCACCGTGGGCGTCCCCGCGCCATTGGGGGAGCCGTGGATCCTGACCACCTCGCGCAGGGGCACCGCGAACATATCGTAGGGATACCCCTGCCGCAGGTCCTCCTTGGTGGTGAAGGGCAGCAGCCGCAGGTCGGGCAGAGAGCGAATGTGCTCCGGCATCAGGCCCTGCTCCTCGAAGCGCCGGCGGTAGAACGGCACTCCCTCCCAGGCCCGATTAGCGGTTACCTGCAGCCGCTCTAGCTGGAGCTGCTCGAGATCCACCCGGGGCATGGTCTCAATGCGCGGGTTCCAGATTGGCATCCCTCACCTCCCCTCTTGCCCGTATCGGCGGCATTCCTGCCGCGACTCCCCTCTATTCCTCCCAGGCCTGGTGATAGCCGCGCCCCAGATAGGCGCGCTGCACCTCCCGCTGGCTGAGCAATTCCTGAGCCGGTCCCTCCATCACCACTCGCCCCGTCTCCATCACATAGGCGCGATCGGCAATCTGGAGCGCGGCCCGCGCGTTCTGCTCCACCAGCAGCACGGTCAGCCCACGGGCGCGGAACTCCGGGATGGCGCCGAAGATCACCCTCGCCGCCCGCGGCGCCAGGCCCAGGGAGGGCTCATCCAGGAGGAGAAAGCGAGGTCGGCTCATGAGCGCGCGCCCGATCGCGAGCATCTGCTGCTCCCCGCCGGAGAGTGTCCCCGCGGGCTGCTGCCCGCGTTCTCGCAGCACCGGGAAGAGTTGCCAGATCTGGTCGAGGCTATCCGCCAGCTGGGCCCTCTTCTCTCTCCAGCTCAAGTGGTATGCTCCCAGCATCAGGTTATCGCGCACCGACAGCGGCGCGAACACCTGCCTCCCCTCCGGGACCTGACTGATGCCGGCGCGCACGATGGCCTCCGGCGGCCGGCCGCCGATGGCCCGCCCCTCGAAGGTAATGCTCCCCTGGCCGGGTCCCAGCAGGCCCGAGATGGTCCTCAGGGTGGTGGTCTTGCCCGCCCCATTGGCCCCGATCAGGGCCACCACCTCTCCCTGGTTCACGTGCAGCGAGATGCCCTTTAGCGCCTGCACGCTGCCGTAATAGGTGGTCACGCTGGTGAGCACTAGCACATCAGTTGCCCTCGCCCGCCGGCCGTGTGGCGGGTCCGCCCGGCGCGGCCGGGAGGTCGGGGACCGCGCTGTCTTCCCCCAGGTAGGCGGCGATGACGCGGGGATCGCGCTGCACCTCCCGCGGCTGTCCCTCCGCGATCTTCACGCCGTGATCCAGCACCACCACCTCATCCGAGATTCTCATCACCAGATCCATGTCGTGGTCCACCAGCAGCACCGTCACCCCGAGGTCACGAATGCGCTTCACCAGCTCCCCCAGCCGAGCGGTCTCGGCCGTCGAAAGCCCCGCGGCGGGCTCGTCCAGCAGCACGAGCTGTGGTTCCGCCGCCAGCGCCCGCGCCACCTCCAGCAGCCGCTGTTGCCCGAAGGAGAGAGACCGCGCCTCGCGGTCGGCTGGGACGTCGGCCAGGCCTACCAGACGCAGGCACTCCCGCGCCTGCTCGGCCATCCGCTGCTCTTCCTGCCGCATCGCGGGCAGCCGAAGGGAGGCACTCAGCAGCCCAGCGCGGGTGCGGGCGTGGGCCCCCACCATCACGTTCTCCAGCACGCTCATGTTGGTAAAAAGCTCGACGTTCTGAAAGGTACGAGCCACCCCCAGCTTCGCCACGCGGTAGGAGGGGAGGCCGCTGGCACGCTTGCCGTCCACGCGGATCTCGCCCCCATCCAGCGCGTGGATGGCGGTGATGAGGTTGAAGACCGTAGTCTTGCCGGCCCCGTTGGGGCCGATCAAGGCCTTGATCTGACCCCGGTCCACCTGAAAGCTAAGCCGGTCCAGGGCCACCAGCCCGCCGAAGCGCTTGCTTGCCTCATCTACCTGCAGTACCGGCTCGCTCATCACTGCTCCACTAGCTGTGCCTGCCGGCTGCGCGTCAAGCCGTCCGCCGCCAGGCCCGCGCCCGCAGCCGGCGCAGGGCGGCGACGCCTCCATGCCAGAGACCATCTGGCATGAACACCATGATCATCATCAGCACCAGCCCGAACAAGACCGGGCTGAGCTCCTGCCGTGACCGCAAGTACTCGCCGACCAGAGTCACTGTGCCCGCTCCGAAGATCGCGCCCCAGATGCTCGCCATCCCGCCGATCACCACCATCACCACCAACTGCAGGGAGTAGCCGAAGCCGAAGCTGTCCGGGTTGACGTAGGTGGCATGGTGCGCAAACAGAGTTCCGGCCAGGCCCGCCAGCGCCCCCGAGAGCACAAACACCTGAAGCTTGTAGCCGGAGGTGTCCACACCGGAGATGCCGGCTGCGGCCTCGCTGGTGTGGACCGCTCGCATCGCTCGCCCAACTCGGGAGCCTATGATATTCGAGGCCAGGGCCAAGGTCAACAGCGTGACCGTCGCCACCAGATAGTACATGCCGACCGCCGAGTCCAGCTTGACCCCGGCCAGAGAGAGCGGGGGGATACCGCCGATGCCAGTGGTGCCAGCGGTCAGTCCTTCCCACTGCACCATCACGATATGGACGATCATCCCGAACCCGAGCGTGCCCATGGCGAGATAGTGCCCGCGCAGTCTGAGCAGGGGCACCCCCACCAGGATGGCGATGGCGGCGCTGAACCCAACGCCGGCGAGCATCCCCAGCCAGGGAGATAGCCCGAGCTTCCCCCCCAGGATAGCCGAGGAATAGGCGCCGATGCCCACGAAGGCGGCCTGGCCCAGGGACACCTGCCCCGCGTACCCCATCAGCAGATTCAGACCGAGAGCCACGATGGCGTTGATGCCGATGGTTACGGCCAGGCCCAGGGCATACTCTCCCCGCAGCACCAGCGGCAACAGAAGGGCCGCGGCCGCGGCCAAGAGGAACCACCAGACATTCCGATTCGGCGGCAGCCTGCCGCGTGCAGTCTCCCGGGCCGGAACGCTGCCCTCGCGTGCGCTCACCGCAGCCTCCTGCCCAGCAGCCCGGTGGGCTTGGCCAGCAGCACGATCAACATGACGGCGAAAGCGAACGCATCCTTATAGCCCGACCAGCCAGTCGGGCTCAGTCCTGCTCCCAGTGACTCCAGGGTCCCCAGCAGCAGCCCACCCAGCACCGCGCCCAGGGGGTTTCCGATGCCCCCGAGGATGGCGGCGGCGAAGCCCTTCAGGCCCAGCATGATGCCCATGTCGTATTGCCCCATGGAGAGCGGAGCCACGATGGCTCCGGCCAGGCCGCCCAGCAGGCCGCTGAGGCCAAAGGAGAGGCGCACCATGCGCTGTACCGGAATGCCCGCGAGCTGGGCCGCCTCCCGGTTCACGGCGCAGGCACGCATCGCCTTCCCAACCTGGGTCTTCTCTCCCAGCAGCCACAGCGCAACCATGGTGGCCAGCACTATGCCCATGATCCAGAGGTGCTGGGGAAGGATGCTCGCCCGTCCGAACACCAGCGGCGTCTCCCCCGAGAAAGCGCGCATGGGCAGCGCATCCGGCCCCCACAGCCACATCGCCGCCCCGCGCAGCAGAATCGAGGCGCCGATGGTGATGATGATCAGGGTGATCACGGAGGCGTGGCGCGCCGGGCGAATCGCCCCCCACTCCAGAACCGCGCCCACCCCTGTCACCGCGGCCACCGCGACCAGCACGGCCAGTGGCATGGGCAGGGCGGCGCCGGAGCAGGAGATCGCGATCAGCGCCCCCAGCGCGACGAACTCGCCTTGCGCGAAGTTGACAATGCCGGTGGCGTTGTAGATGAGGGTGAAGCCCAGCGCGATCATGCCATAGATGCTGCCCAGGGTAAGACCGGAGATCACGAATTGCAGAACCGCCCAAGGGGTCATAGCTGATCGCGTCTGCGCCGGGCCCTTGCCTCCCGACCTGGGAAGGCAAGGGCCCGGCCACGTCTATCCAACGACAGAGCTCATCGGGAGCCCCACGGGGCAAGCCACAGCGAAGCTGCCCACGCCGGGCCCCGACCTTACTTCAACAGCCTCCATTTGCCGTCCACGACCTCCACCATCACGAATGCATCCGGGCTGAGGCCGTTGTGGTCCTTTGGCGAGAAGTTGAACACGCCCCCGGTTCCTACGAAGCCCCGCGTCTGCTCGATGTTCGCCCGAAGCTTGGCCCGGTCGGGGCCCACCTGGCGCAGCGCCTTCGCCACCAGTTGGACTCCGTCCCAGGCGTGGCCGCCGAAAGTATCGGCCGCTTTGCCGAAGCTGGCCTGATAGCGGGTGGCATATTCCTTCAACACTTTCTTCTGCGGCTGGCTGGCCGGGATCTGGTCCAGCACCAGCAGCCGGCCCGCCGGCAGCACCACCCCGTCGGCCGCAGGCCCCGCCAGGCTGAGGAAGGTGGCGTTGGCCACCCCGTGGCTGCACACCAGCGGGATGCGCATGGCCAGCTGCTTCATGTTCTTGGCCACGATCGCCGGACCTGGCGGCGTGCCCCAGCACACCACGGCCTGGGCATCGGTCCCTCGGATCTTGGTGAGCTGGGTCTCCATCGAGGTGTCCTTGGGCCCGTACTCCTCCTTCGCCACCACCGCGATGCCAGCCGCGGGGAGCAGGTTCTCGATTTCACGAAGACCGCCTTTGCCAAACGCGGTGTTGTCCGAGAGCGAGGCCGCCCGGGTGATCTTCTTCCCGCGCAGGTACTTCACGATCCTCTCCACCGCCATGCGATCCGACTGCGGAGTCTTGAACACCCACTTCCTCACTGGCTCGACGATCTCGATCCCAGCCGCGCAGGAGATCAAGGGGACCTGCACTCGATCCATGTAGTCCACCAGCGCCAGGGTGGTGCCGGTGCGGCTCGGGCCCACGATCGCCAGGACCTTATCCTTCTCCACCAGCCGCTTGGCCGCGTTCAAGGCCTCTGCGGGCTCCCCGCGGTCATCCTCGATCACGATCTTCAGCGGATGCCCCTTGATGCCACCGGCGGCGTTGATCATCTTCTCCAGCATCTCGGCGGTGTTGCGCTCTGGGATCCCCAGTGACGAGGCATCCCCGGTGATGGAGAAGATGGCCCCAATGGTGTATGGCGCTCCGGCCGCAGCCCCGGCACAGCCGACTCCACAGCTCAAGCCGAACACCAACACCCCCAACAGCGCCCACAAGCGAGTCCTTCGTCTCATCGTCCCTTCCTCCTTAGGATCTCTAACCTGCCGGCGGAATCAGCTCCCGCCTAACCGCATCAGATCTCGCTGAGTTCGGCGGCCGTGAGCAGGTGCGCGCCCCGGGCCTGCAGGGCCGCCATCGCCGCCGCCGCCGCGTCTATCCGGAATATCACCACCGCGTTCTCTCCCCGCTGCCCCACGAAGGCGTAGAGGTACTCGATGTTGAGGCCGCGCTTGGTGAGCAAGTCCACCACCTCGGCCAACCCCCCCGGCCGATCCGGCATCGCCACCGCGATCACCTCGGTCTCCGTAACCGTGAACCCGGCCCGGGTGAGCGCGGCCCTGGCCTCGTGCGGCTTGTCCACGATCAGCCGCAGCACCCCATAGTCTATGGTCTCGGCCAGAGAGAGGGCGCGAATGTTCACCCCGGCATTGGCCAGAGCCAGGGTCACCTCGGCAAGCCGACCGGATTTGTTCTCCAGGAAAACCGAGATCTGTACTGCCGTCATCTCCCCAAATCCCTCCTGTCCATCACCCGTTTCGCCTTGCCTTCGCTCCGCGCCAGAGCCTTGGGCTCAACCAGCCGCACCGACACCGCCAGCCCCAGCACGCTCTCGATCTCCCGCCGGATGCCCGCGGTCAAGGCCTCCAGTCTGGCCATCTCGTCCGAGAAGGTCTCGGCCGACATCTCCACCTGCACCTCGAGCTCGTCCATCTGCCGGGGCTTGCGATCTACTACCAGCAGGTAGTTCGGAGTCGTTCCTTCGACCCTCATCAGCACCTCTTCGATCTGCGACGGGAAGACGTTCACCCCCCGGATGATCAGCATGTCGTCCGAGCGGCCGGTGACATGCTCCATGCGGCGCAGCGAGCGCCCGCAGGGGCACGGTTCGACAATCAGCCGGGAGAGATCGCGAGTGCGGTAGCGGAGCAGAGGCAACGCCTCTTTGGTGAGGGTGGTGAAGACCAGCTCGCCGCTCTCTCCCTCCCGCACCGGTTCCCCGGTCTCCGGGTTGATCACCTCCGGGTAGAAGTGATCCTCGTTGACGTGCAGCCCCTGCTTGTGGAGGCACTCAAAGCTGACCCCCGGGCCGATGATCTCCGACAGGCCATAGATGTCGAGGGCGTCAATGCTGAGGTCGGCCTCGATCTCCTGCCGCATGGTCTGAGACCACGGCTCCGCTCCCAGGAAGCCGACCCGCAGGGGCAGAGACTTGATGTCCACCCCCATCTCCCGGCCGGTCTCTCCGATCACCAAGGCGTAGGAGGGAGTGCAGCAGAGCACGGTGGTGCCGAAGTCCTGCATAATCTGCACCTGGCGCTTGGTCTGTCCCCCGGAGGTGGGGATCACCGACGATCCGATCAGCTCGGCTCCGTAGTGGATTCCCAGACCCCCGGTGAACAGTCCGTAGCCATAGCTGTTCTGAACCACATCGCTCCGACGGGTGCCGCCCGCGGCCAGCGTGCGCGCCATCACGTCGGCCCACGTTCCCACGTCCTTTCGCGTATACCCCACCACGGTGGATTTCCCCGTGGTCCCCGAGGAGGCGTGGATGCGCACTACCTCCTCCATGGGCACCGCGAACAGGCCGAAGGGATAAGTCTCTCGCAGATCGTCTTTGCTGGAGAAAGGCAGCCGCCGGATGTCTTCCAGGCTGGCAATGTCCTCGGGCTTCACCCCGGCCGCGTCGAGCTTGGCGCGGTAGTGAGGCACCCGATGGTAGGCGCGCTCGACGGTCTCCCGGAGCCGCTCCGACTGAAGCGCGCGGAGCGCAGCCGGCTCCAGGAGTTCGACTTCGCGGTTCCAGCAAGGCGCAGACTGACGCACGGTGCCCTCCCATGGGCCGCACCCACGGCCTCGCCCGAAGGCCGTCCGTTCAAGTGCTACTGCTTCGACGGTCCGATGACGACACCTCTTGGCCCCGATAGGGGGAGACCGGCGTGCGCCTTGCCGACGGCCTGGGCCTGTGCTATGCTGAGGCAGATGCCCTGAAGAGAGGGCAAGCGCCCTCTCTCTGTGGAGCCCACATGATTGAAGCCGCGCCTACAACCCTGCGCGCCCTCCTCTCCGGGGATGAGGCGATTGCCCGGGGAGCCTTCGAGGCGGGCGTGCTGGTGGCCACCTCTTACCCGGGAACGCCCGCGACCGAGATCCTCGAGGCGCTGGCCCAGTGCCCCGAGATCAAAGCCGAATGGTCGCCCAACGAGAAGGTGGCGTTCGAGGTGGCGCTGGGGGCCTCCCTCGCCGGGGCGCGGGCGCTGGTCTCGATGAAGCACGTGGGACTGAATGTCGCCTCCGATCCCTTGGTCACCGCCTCCTATGTCGGGGTTCGCGGCGGGCTGGTGGTGGTCTCGGCCGACGATCCGGGTATGTTCAGCTCCCAGAACGAGCAGGACAACCGCCACTATGCTCGCCTGGCGAAGGTCCCCATGCTGGAACCCTCTGACTCCCAGGAGGCAAAGGACTTCACGCTCGCGGCCTTCGAGCTAAGCGAGCGCTTCGACACCCCTGTGCTGCTGCGCATCACCACCCGCATCGCTCACTCGAACTCCCTTGTCGCGCTGGGCGACCGAGTGGAGCGGCCCGCCACGGGCTTTCTCCGGGAGCCCGAGAAGACGGTGATGGTTCCCGGCAACGCGCGCCGGCGACACGAACTGGTGGAGGCGCGCATGGCTCGGCTTGCGAAGTGGGCCGAGACCTGCGCCCTCAACAGGATCGAGAAGGGCACCGGCAGGACGGGCGTGATCTGCTCCGGCGTCGCGTACCAGTACGTGAAAGAAGTCAGACCTCGCGCCTCGATCCTCAAGCTCGGCCTCACCCACCCGCTGCCGGCCGCGCTACTCCGTGAGTTCGCTCAGAGCGTGGATCGGCTCTATGTGGTGGAGGAGCTGGACCCGTATCTGGAGGAGCAGGTCCGCGCCCTCGGCATCCAGCTCGCCCATCCGCCCGGCCCGCCTCGCGAAGGAGAGCTGGCGCCCTCCTCCGTGGCCCGCTTCCTGGGCGCCCGCAAAGCAGCCTCGCGCGCCTCGCTGCCTGGCCTGCCTCCGCGCCCGCCTGTGCTCTGCCCTGGCTGCGGGCACCGGGCCCTGCTCACCGTGCTCAAACGGCTCAAGGTGTTCGTCTCCGGAGACATCGGATGCTACACCCTAGGCGTGCAGCCTCCGCTTCAGACCATGGACACCTGTGTCTGCATGGGCGCTTCTCTGGGCGTGGCGCTGGGGGTCGAGAAGGCGACCGGCCGCTCGGATAACATGGTCGCCGTGATCGGTGACTCCACCTTTATCCATTCCGGCATCGCGCCCCTGATAGACATCGTCTACAACCGCGGTGCCACTACTGTGATCATACTCGATAACGAGACTGTCGCCATGACCGGCCACCAGGATCACCCCGGGACCGGTAAGACCGCGACTGGTGAGCCGACGCACCGCCTGAGCCTGGAGGAGCTGGCGCGCGCCGTCGGCGTGAGACACGTCTCGGTGGTTGATCCCTACGATATGAAGCAGACCGGGGAAGTGATCAGCGCGGCGCTGCAGCGCGGCGAGCCCTCCGTGGTCATCGCCCGCCGGCGGTGCGTGCTGCTGGACCGCGAGAGCCGACGCCCGCCCCGGCGCATTGATGTCGAGCGCTGCGTGGGCTGCGGGCAGTGCCTCACCCACGGCTGTCCGGCGATCTCCGACAGCACCCCGGCCGGCGGCCGGAAGAAGCGGGTGGAGATCATCGCTCAGCTCTGCGTCGGGTGCAATGTCTGCGGCCAGCTCTGCTCGGCCGGCGCCATCGTTGGGGAACCGCCCCGTGCCTGATGTGACCAATGTCGCCATCGCCGGGGTGGGAGGCCAGGGCATCATCCTGGCCAGTGACATCATCGCCCAGGCCGCCCTGTGCGCGGGACATGACGTGAAGAAGAATGAAGTCCACGGGATGGCCCAGCGCGGCGGCGCCGTGGTCAGCGAAGTCCGCTTCGGCCGGCGCGTCTACTCGCCGCTCATCCCTGACGGTGCGGTTGATCTGCTCCTCGCGCTGGAACTGCTGGAGGGCTTGCGCCATCTGCATCGGCTGCGACCCCAGGGCCTGGTGATCGCGGACGAGCTTCGCATCCGGCCCGCGGTGCGCCCTCCGGGCGCACCCGACTACCCCCAGGATGTGGCCAATCGGCTGCGGGCTGCGGGCCATCGCGCGGTGCTGATACCTGCGGGCGACCTGGCGCGTCAGGCCGGCAACGTTCGCGCCGCCAACACTGTGCTCATCGGCGCCCTCTCCCAGCACCTGGGTCTTCCGGCCGAGGCCTGGCAGACTGCCCTGCGCGCGTGCCTGCGGCCGGCGCTGGTGGAGGCGAACCTGCGCGCCTTCGAGCTGGGCCGACAGACCCAACGGTAGGGCGGCCATGCGGGCAGCGGCTGCGAAGCAGCGCTGCCGGTTCGTATGCCCGCCGGTTGGTTCGCTTCCGGAACCTGCCCTTCAGCAGGAACCCCAGCAGCCGCGCCGTAGTAGCAGGACGCACCGCCAGTGAGACTATCCGTGAACGCCCCAGACATGCTGCAGGTGTCCGTTTCCCAGCTCCAGTGGGCCCAACCCCTGGAGCGGCTGCTTCGCCGTACGCTCGAGCACCTCGCCATCGCCGCCGACGAGGGCAGTGACATCATCCTCTTCCCGGAGGCGAGCCTCACGGGTTACGATTTCCCCTATCTGCTCGGGCTGGACCCGGTCCAGGTGGAGCAGGCGCTGGCCCAAGTTCAGGAAGCAGCGCGCGCCCGCCGCATCTACGTGATCTGCGGGACGATTCAGCGGCGGCCCGGGGGTGAGAGGCCGATCAACCTCGCCCATGTGATAGACCCCGATGGGAATATCATCCACGAATACGCCAAGATCCAGATGGCAGGAGCAGATGAGCGAAAGTATTGTCGGCCGGGCAACAAGCTGTCACTGTTCGAAGTGAAGGGCATTCTTGCCACCATGGTGATCTGCCGGGACGGCCGCCATCCGGAGCTGTACCGGTTGCCGGCGATGGCCGGAGCGCGCATCCTCTTCCACCCCGCGTGTTCCACGGAGTCCATCGAGGCCATCTACTGGAAGCGCGCCGCCGGCCGCGCCACTCAGCCTGCGGGCCCGAATTCGTCCATCTATCACTGCTGCGCCAACACAGTGGGGCAAGACTACCGCGGCCGGCAGAGCTCGAGCGGCGGCTCCTTCATCAAGCATCCGACCGGCCTCTCGCTGGCGGAGGCGGATGGTTACAGCGAGATGGTGATCACTGCGCGACTCGACCTGGCGGCGGCCGACGGCCGCTACGCCCTGGCCAGCGCCGAGCACCCGGAGTTCCTTCGCCCCTACTATCGGCAGATTATCCAGGAAATCCAGGCGCGCAAGGACGAGCGGCCCGAGTAGTAGGGCAGGTCCGCCCTGGCCGCCGGCCGTGTGGCGGCGACCTGCCCAGTCTGGCGGGGAGGTGACCACTGTTGGGGGCGATCTGGGCGTCAATCCAGAGACAGGTTCCGCTCGAAGAGGTGCTGAGGCGGGGACTAGGCATCATCTTCGTCATCGCCATCGCCTGGCTGGCCTATTGGCTGCTGCGCCGGGCGCTGATGGGCGCGATGCGGGCCACCGCCGGCCGGGTGGAAGATAGCGCCCATCGCCAGCGCATCACCACTCTGGTGCTCCTCGTGGGGAGCATCGCCAAGTACGTGGTGATCTTCGTAGCCGCGGTGGTCATCCTGCAGCGGCTCGGCATTGACCCCACACCCGTGCTCGCCGGTGCGGGCGTGGTCGGCCTCGCGGTTGGCTTCGGAGCCCAGAACCTGGTGCGCGACGTGGTCTCCGGCTTCTTCATCATCATGGAGGGCCAGTATGCGGTGGGCGATCTGGTCGAGATCAACGGGGTCTTCGGCCGGGTAGAGGAGGTGGGGCTGCGCGTCACCAGACTGCGCGACCCCAGCGGCCAGCTCCGCTACTTCCCCAATGGCGGCATCACCACCGCCAACAACTACGTAGAGCGCTACATCGCCTATCTGCTCAGCGTGCCCTTCGCCTCCCCGGAACCGGCCGGCGCCGCGGCCCTAGTGCGAGTTGCGCTGGAGGATTTCGACCGAGAGTTCCAGGTCTTCGCCCAGCCGCCTGTGCTCGGCGCGATGGAGGATCTGCCCACCTATGCTCGCGTGCTTCGCGCGGAGATTCGCACCCTCCCAGGCCGCCAACTCATCGTCGAGCAGAAGCTCGCGGCCCGCCTCACCGCCGGGCTGGAACGCGCCGGTCATGCCCTGCCGGCGGGGGCCGATATCGGGCTCGCGCTCCGCCCCCTGCCGCCTGCGTCCTAGCCCGCTGGCCCAGGTTTCTACCGGCCGCACCAGGCCCCACAGTGGCGTGGGTTTGTCGCGAGCACCGGGAGCGACAACCCGGGTCGCTCCCTGCCCCAGGGCCCCTCCGCCGGTAGACGCCGATGTCCTGCCACCATCTTGGCCGCCCGGGACAGGCTGGGAGGCTGTGCTACTGGAGTCGGTCTGTAGGGCGGATATCCTGCGGAGCCTCGGCGAAGCAGGATGCCCGCCGGCCGTTTCATCCGCGTCTATCCATCACCCGTTGGGCAGGAGCTTGCTCCTGCCATTCCCACAGGCTGGGAGCCTGTGCTACCGGAGTCCGGCGGGTATGGCCGGCCGCCCGGCTCACATGAGCACTTCGAACGACCATGCACTTGCGGGGCGACAAACGGAATGCCCCTGAACCGCTGCTGTCGTTCTCCATCTTGGTGCCAAAGGACGACCTTTCGGCGGCCCGTTCGCCCCTCGGCCGGTAAGATGGTGGCCACGGCCCCGGACGCGAATCCGGGGCGACAGCACCCCGAGTGGGCTGCTTCGCCTCGTGAGAACTCGCCTTGCGGCCGTCTGGGCAGTGCCAGTGGCTTCTCGATACCTTCCCGCTCTTTGGAAGAAGGCTGGGCGATCACGCCTGGCCGTACTCCTGACGCGTCGCCTACAGAAACCATTCTGGCCTGATCCGCCAGTCCTTGTTCGGGAGCAACTCCGGGCTCGCCACGAGGAACCCGCGTGGGTCGAAGCCACTCACCCCGATCAGGGACGATTGCGGCCACCGTGGTATCGCTGCCCCCGGCCCCAGTTTCAGCGCGAGTCGCATGAGGAACTCTCTCGCGATCCGGGACATCTCGTGGACGCGACTCCAGATGAGGTCCTCGTGTTCGCGACGCCGCTGAGACAGGCGACCATGGGCGATCGCACTCCGCATGCTGCTGAGCGAGTAGCCGTTGCGCTTCTCGAAGAGAGCGTGCACATACTCGTGGTTAGGTCCAAAGACGTTCTCGGCCACCCCTCGGAACCGCTGGGCTAAGCCCACGACGCACTCCGAGTATGCCTCCTCTACGAAACGCGTAGGGCTGATAGCGTAGAGGTCTTCGTACTTGCGTGCGATGCATTCATCGCGTTGCTGCTCTCTCTGCTTCTTCGGAACGCGGAGAGGTGCCCACGCCATACCGAAGTCAGCCTTGCCTTCATGCAGGGCGTTTGCCACGCTCTCCATTGCGACGTAGTAGCACAGGAATTCGGTGAAGACGTTTCGCGCCGACGTGCCGCGATTGTACCAGTCAATGGCGGCGTGAAGGACGAACGCGTCGTCTGTCCGACTCAAGTTCCCCAGCATCGAGTGCAGAGCCGAGAGCCCGTCCGCGGACGGACGTGCACAGCCCTTAGAGCGATCTCGCATCTGGTATTTGAGCTGCCAGGACGCGCTTACCCTAAAGGCAAGTGCCATCATGTTCACGTGCAAGCCGATCTCAGAGATTGCGAGCCGAATCGCGTCCGGCTCGATTGAGTCGAGGTCCCACCAGCCATCGTAGACATGCTGGTAGCGACTGCGCTCGGCGAGGCCTTCGAGCGGCGGGCACCTGTACAGATGTAGCCTCTCCCCGAATGTTACCTGTTCCGACGGCAGTTCTAGAGGCGCGAGTACAGCGAACTCAACGACCCAGTGTCCGGTACACATGATGTAGAAGAGTGCTCCCTGGACATCTGGGTCCGGTGACGCGGCCTCGGCCCTAGCTTTGATCGGTTCACAGTCTCCTGGGTAGGAAATCGGCTTCCACTCGCCCAGTTCATTGTAGCGCCCAGGTAGTCCGATCTCATATAGGCGCTTCGTGCCCAGACGCCACTCATCTGGTGGCTTGGTGAACGACGTCATGCCAAAGCGTACCAGCTGCCCCGTACCTGCGACCGCACATCTCGTCGAGTCAGGGCGGCGGATGAGACCATCGGATTCCCCGTTCGGATAGTGCATCCGGACCCCATAGAGGCCAGTTTCATCGTCAACGAGGAGTTCCAAGACGTAGAAGCGCGGCAGCTTGTGGAACCTCGACCATTCGCGGTACTTGAGCCGCTCGGTCGAATAAAGCCTCAGCAAAACGGATAGAAACGAAGCGCACGCCTGCAAGGCCGCCTCAACCTCTGCCTTCGGAGGTGCAGTGCCGCCGGGAGCGGCCGCTACCAGCAACTCTGGATTGTAAGCGCGTCTCAGCAACGCCGAGATGTCCGGTCTTGCGTCTCGGTCGGCTGTTGACGCCAAGTCCTCAGCCATCTCCGCGGCCGTTGCTTTCGTATGCGGGAACTCGCTCCCACAGAGGTGCAGGAAGGGGAACATGTGATACGGTTCGCCACGTGCGCACCTGAGTAGATTGGCGACCGATTCGAGCGGTGCACCGCACGTGGCGAGCGTGCGATACTGAGACAGAAGCGCCTCCTCGCTGGCGGCTAAGTCCAGTGCATCCAGTCGGGACTGGAGTACCAGGAAGGTATCAGGAGTGTTGTAGCTCTCCCCTGAGACACGAATGAGCGTGTAGATGAACTGAATGAAGGTCGTCGTGAAATGCAGCGGCCTCAAACAGTGACGCTAGAACAGCGTCGGTAACATCCTCGCCATGGGATGCCGCTTCGCCCATTCCGTTCTCGCTCCTGTATCCATCGATGCCGAGAGCCGGTGCAGCCAGCCCGACCCTCGCAAGCTAGATCCCGAGGGATCGCGTCCTCAACACGAGCTTCACGGATGCTGGTTGGGCAGGAGCTTGCCCCCTGCCCCTAGCACGTTCCGTATCTAGATGCAGAGCAGCGGCCGGCGGCGATGCTTATGCGCCTGCGGCGCATCGCGCATGGCCGCCCTACATGCGGCAACGACGTGGCAGGAGGCAAGCTCCTTGCCCAACACTGGCATCCCCTTGGGCCTTCCTGCCTTATCCCTTTCATCTGCGTGATCCGCCTGAGGCGGATGATTCCGTCGTTCTACCGCCACCGGTCCCAGGAGATGAACTGCTCCAGCGGTATGCGACCTTCGGGGCCGGTGAACGGATCGCCCTTGGGATAGCCCAGCGGGGTGAGCGCCACCACGTCCACGTCCTGAGGAAGCTTGAAGTACTGCTTCAGCGCGGCGTTCTTGAAGGACCCGATCCAGCAGGTCCCTAGTCCCTCCGCCCGCGCCGCCAGGGTGAGGTGATCCACTGCGATCGCTGCATCCACGAGCACAGCATAGCGGCCCATCCACTCCCCACGATTGTGCTTGATGTCGCGCCCGCAGGCGACGACCACCACCGGCGCGGTGGCGATGAAGGCCTGGTCATGGCACATGGGCACCAGCTCTTGCTTGATCTTGTCATCCCTGACCAGGATCAGGCGCGTGGGCTGACGATTGCTGCCGGAAGGCGCGATCCGCGCTGCCTCCAGTACGCGGTTCAGCACCTCCTGGGGGATGGGATCAGGGCGATAGGCCCGCACACTCCGGCGCGTCCGCACCACCTCGTAGAGATCCATCGCTCTCCTCCTTACAAAGGCGGTCCGCAGATTACGCAGATGCCGCAGATGATGCCGATCTCAGAACCTGTTCGCGAACACAATCCCAAGTGCCACCAGCCCGGCGCCCGTCAGCAGGCTGAGCGTCAGCGGCTCGCCAAGCGCGACCGCGCTCAAGCCCACGCCCACAAGCGGCGCGATGAAACCGAAGATCGCCACCCGGCTGGCGGCATGGCGGTTGATGAGCCAGGTCCAGATGGTGAAGCAGAAGGTGCCAATGATCAGCCCCTGGTAGAGCACCGCCGCGGTCACCTCCGTGTCCGGGCGCGACCTGGCGAGGCCCTCAAGGCCGAAGCTGTAGGCCAGGAACGCGGCCGCGCACACCACCATTTGCCACAACACCACCCGGTTCGAGTCAACGCGGGCCAGCGCATGCTTGAGAAAGACCACCTGGCCCGCCAGCAGCACCGCGCTGGAGAGCTGCACCGAATCGCCCAGCAGCTGTGTTCCTTGCCACCTTCCCCAATCACCCGCGAAGATGGCAATGATCCCCGAAAAGGCAAGCGTCAGCCCCAGCAGCTTCCCCGCGGTGGCGCGCTCTCCAGGTATCAGGAAGTGGGCCAAGGCCACCACGAAGAAGGGATACGTGTGCAGGAGCACGATGGAGTGCCCGGCCGTCCCCCAGTATACCCCCAGAGTGAAAGTCGCGATCTGCACCGCGAAGAAGAGTGCCGTTCCCGCCAGCCACCACCCTTCACTTCGCCGGGGCCAGACTCTCACACCGGTCAGCCAGCACCAAGCCCACACTCCAGCCGCGGCAATGCCAAAGCGCAGCCCGGAAGAGCCGATCGGGGGCAGTCCTCGCAGCGCGATCTTCAGGGCTGTGGGGTTAGTCCCCCACAAGGCTGTGATCAGTGTCGCCAGCAGGGCCGCGCCTGCACTCAGCCTGCCTCCGGCTGCCTGCGGCCCAGCCTCTATCGCGCTCTCCTCCGCCAGTACTTCGGTCATGCTGCTCCCGGCCGCCGGTGGTCTGTCGCTTCCTGACCCGCTTCTGGCCTTTCCTCTTGGGGACTCCCAGTCCTTTCGCCATCGAGCCGGCAGGATGGAAGTTAAGGCGAGCCCGACGGAGAGCCCTGATAGGCCGGCGCGGCCAGCAAGCGGAACCGCCACCTCGAGAGCGCAGGTCACAGGGATGGCCCCTGCGGGAGTGGAATCCTACCAGCATTGTCACCATTGGGAGGAGCGCCGTGGAGGGCCCCCGCCGAGTGCGCCGAGAGGAGGTAGCAGAGCTCTCGGCGCTGCTCTGCAGCATTTTCGGCTTCGACAGCTACCACAACATGACTTGGTCCGCCAGGTCACTCCTTCGCCCAATCCACCGGCGCGGCGCCAGGGTCATTGCCGAGGACGGCAGGCCCGTATCTCACATTCTCACCACCGTGGACGAGATTTCCCTCTACGGTTGCCGTCTCAAAGTCGCCAGCATCGGCGCGGTTGGCACTCACCCCGCGTACCGTAACCGCGGCTACGCCAGCCTGATTCTCCAGGAAAGCCTGCAGGCCGCGACGGCCGCTGGGGCGAGAGTTCTCATCGTCTCCGGCGACCGCGGCCTCTATCGCCGCAACCACTGCGCCCGGGTTGGCGACCTGCTAGCGGCGCGGGTCAGGCGAGATTCGCTTCGCCAGGCCGACGTGAAGCTCACCGCGCGCCGCGTTGCCGCCGACGACTGGCCTGTCCTGTCCCCTCTCTACTCGGCCGAACCGGTGCGCTTCATGCGCGGCGCCGACTTCTTCTCCCAGTGCTGCTGCTGGTGGGACTGCACCTCCCCGGAGGTCTGGCGCTTGAGCTCCGAGGGCAAGCCGGTGGCCTATCTCTGCCTGCTGCCTCCCTGGCGCGAGGAACACCGCCGGGTGCGCACGCTGGGCGAGTACGCGGGCTCCCGGGCCGCGATCGTAGACGCCCTGCCTATCATCTTCGAGAAGACCAACATCGAGGAGATCAACCTCACCTTCTCAGCCCAGGACGAGGAGTTCATCTATCTGCTGGGTCGTCGCGGCATGCCTCTGAAGGCCACCACCCTACCCGGGACCCATCGCCTGCTCAACCTGCCGGGGTTAATGCGCGACCTCCGACCCTACCTGGCCGCGCGCCTCCCGCGGCCGACGCTGCGGCAGCTAAGCTTCGACCAGGATGGCGAGGCCTGTCGCTTTTCCTTGGGCCAGCAGCGAACTGAGATGGATCTGTCGGGCGCGGCCAAGCTGGTTCTTGGGGCGCCTGATGCCCCGCAGGTCAGCGGCGACCTGGGGGCAGCGCTCTCGGCCCTTTTCCCTATCCCCTTCCCGATGGCCGGCTTCAACTACGTGTGAGACCTGCGGCCCAGTTGGACCGCAGCTCGCACAGGGGACACACTTCCTCTGTCGCCAAGAGAGGACAGCATGGCTATGCCAGCGGGTCCAGGGCGTGGTGAGTTGACAGGCGATTGCGAGCTCTGGTAGACTCACCCCAGTCGGACTGCGGGGTGGTGCAATTGGCAGCACGCCTGACTCTGGATCAGGAAGTTCTAGGTTCGAGTCCTAGCCCCGCAGCCAGACAGGTGATGGATTACGGCCCCGTCGTCTAGCGGCCTAGGATGCATGGTTCTCAGCCATGAGATCGCGGGTTCGAATCCCGCCGGGGCTATTGCCACCCTTGATTTTCTGCTCGGCCATTTGCAGTACGGCCTCCAGGTACCCTCGCAGCACCAGCACCGCCCCAGGTCGCTTCCGCCCCGGCCGCTCCTCCCCGTGAACCTCGATCTTCCCCACCAATCGCTTCAGCGCGCCCTTCACCTGGTCGACCTGGCCGGCCGCCAGCATCCGCGGTAGGTCTGACACCATCCGCCGCACCGTTCCTGGCAGCACGCTCAGCGCGGCTGGCAGGTCGGCGCCTTCCGCTGCAGTGGTCTGCTGGCGCAGATAATCGCGTCTCGCCTCCGCGGCCCGCATCTCCTCTTCCAGGTCCTCTACCAGAAGGCCCTTCGCTATCGCCTTCACGAGTTGCTGGATCTCCCCCTCGACTCGGGCAAGCTCATCTCGAAGCGCCGTTAGCGATGTCTCGTGTTGGACCTGAGCCGCGCGTGCTTGCTTCCACCGCTGCTGCACCTGCTGAACTAACCTGTCAAGGAAACCGTCAGTGCAGAACAGATCCTCCAGCTCGTGCAGGATCGCGTGCTCTGCCGCGGCCGCATCCACGGTGACCATGCAGTCGCAGACCACCTCGCCCCGGTTCTGCCGAGTGCTGCAGGAGTAGGTGTTCGCCCCGCGCAGCACATAGGTGCCGCCGCACTTGCCGCAGATCAGCAGACCACTCAACAGACGCCGATTGCGCCAGTGTGCCGCTGACCGTGACCCCCCTCGCGACCGCTCTTGCTGCCGGGCCTTGGCCGCCTCCCACAGCTCCTGGGGCACGATGCGCAACTCCGGCGCCTCCTGGACTACCCACTTCTCCTCGGGCAGGTCTCGCCGCACTTGCGTGGCATCTCGATCCGGGTCTCTCGGCCAGGTGCTGCGGTTCCAGATCAGCCGACCGACGTACTTCTGGTTGTTGAGGATGCCCAGGCCGTGTTTCGGATTACCGAAGATGGCTCCATGCGACCACGTGCGCCGCACCCCTTGGCGGTCTCGCCATCTGGCGCCGGGCGGCACTACCCCCTCCGCGTTCAGCAGCGCAGCAATCCGGCGCGTGCTCATCCCGTCAGCATACATGCGGAAGATCCGCCGGATCACCTCGGCCTCGCCCTCGTGGATGACATAGGCGTGCCCGATCTCCAGGCCGGTCCCGGGTGGGTCGCCAGGTTTGTCTGCGTGCACCGGCCTCGTGCGATAGCCGTAGGGCGCTCCCCCCGCGTGAAGCCCCGCCAGCACTCTCCCCGCGAGGCCCCGGCGACTGCGGTGGGCGTTCGCCTGGCCTTCGGCCTCGTTCGTGTAGCTCTTCAGCGCGATGATGGCTTTGGCAGCCTCCGGAGACATGACGGAGTCCATTCCGTCCAGCACCGCGACCAGGCCGATATCCCAGAATCGGAGTCGCTCGGTGAGAGAGACCAACTCCGAGGATCGCCGCGCCAATCGGGAGAGCTCATCGACGACGATCACGTCGAACTCGCGTGTCTTCGCAGCCTTGAGCAGCCGCTGATAGCCGGGGCGTCCCTGGGAGACCATCCCCGGGATCTCGCTGTCCGAGTGGACAGCCACCTCCTGCCAGCCCCGGCGCGCGATCTCCGCGCGGCACTGGCGCACTTGGTCCTCAATCGAGGACGGCCGCTGGAGGTCGCTGCTATACCTTGCGTAGATTGCCGCTCGCATCGTCATCTTCGTTTGGCTCGGCCGCCGCCTGGCTCAGCAACATGGCCACCACCGCCTCCGCTATGTCCTGGACCAATTGATCCATAACGTCCGCGGGAAGTCCAGCGAGAACCTCCTCGGGTGGGCGCCTATTCGTGCTGATGTTGCGCGCTTTCACTGGTCTTCCCAAAGGAAAACGCCGAGGAGGCTGCTCCCCGGCGCCTTTCGCCATCACACATTGGTGGCCGCAGGCCGCCCGCGTCATCGCATCATCTCAGGGCTTGCGCTCTGGGCTCACTCCCGCTGAGCGCGTTCCACTGACTGTTTCCTCCGTCACTCTCGCCTGCTCAGGCCGCCTCGCCCCGCTTTCGCCATTCGTGCCCGCTTCATGTTCTTCACCAACCATCTTCTGGCGGCGGCGTCGATCGTGCCCTTGACCCCCAGCAGCAGGTGCTCGTCATTCCCGAAGTGGTAATCCATCTCGGGGGTCACGATCATCTGCACCCCGCCCTCCTCGAGCGCGTCGTAGATCTCGTAGAAGGCGCCTTCCTTCCTGGCGAGTCTGTTTGTGTCGAGCAAATCGCGCACCGCGTCTGCTTCTCGTCGCTTATTTCCCCACACTTTCTGGCCCCGGCCGGTCGGGTGTGCGGGGACCTGCCGACCGGGGCCGAATCTGATCTGGCGCGCCTGGTCTAGACCTCGCCTACGGCCTTCGCCAACTCAGACCGAGTGAGCGTGGTGGTGTAGATGCAACGGATTTCGGTGTTGTCCTCGGGCATTACCTCGCGCCAGAGTTCGCGGTCTCCCTGACTCACCAAGTCCGCCAGCGCGCTTGCAACGCCTTTGCGGGCCCACTTGCTGTGCCGTTCCTCTGCTGCCAGGAACCCGCCCTCAACCATATCATCGAGGAGCTCGTCCACATCGATATCCCGCACCTCATCGAGTAGGGTTTTGCTGATTGACCTTCCTTCAGGGTCCATCCGCCCCGCCAGGATCGCCACCGCTTTGTCGAATGGAACCTTCTCGATTAGCTCCACGAATCGAAACACATCACCCCCGGTCTTGCAGGCGGAGCAATACCAGAGGCCGGTCTCGGGGTCAACCTGGAACAGAGAGGGAATGTCCTGCGGACAGAAGGGGCAGAGGCCGCTCAGGCGTCGCCCGGTCTTGCGCAGCTGGACGTGAGTCGAGATGAGGTCGACGATGTCCGTGCGTTCACGGATCGCCTCCAGGTCTCGAGCTGAACCGGGTCTGCGATCCGAATCGGCGTCGGTGCAGGGGCAGCTCGAGAGGTGGAGCACTGCCTCCCGCGATCCCACGGCCCGGCCGACTGCCGCGATAAGGCGCTCCACCCAGGCCTGCGCTGTCTCGACTGTGAGAATGGCCGTGGCGAGCCCACCCCCTTCTATCTCCATCACGACATACACGCCGGCGGCCTGGTCTGGCGCTCGTGTGTCTCCCGGCCATGGTGAGGCGGGGTCGGCCAGGGGTATGGCCGTCATCCTGATCTCTTCCGTGCGCTCATAGTCCTTCTGGAACCACGCCATGCTATCGCTCCTTCCCGTAGGGTCGGGGCCGGCAGCCCCGCCGTATGCTCTCCGTTGACCGTTCCCTCCGCCACTCTCGCCTGCTGAGGCCGCCTCGCTCGGCCTTCACCGGCGATTCGCGACGACGCCGCGCTCGGTTTAGGGCCAGCTGCAGCGTAGGGCCGGGCAGATACCCATTGGTGTGCAAGTATTCACCCACATAGTTGATGTCATCGTCGGCACACGACCGACCATAGACACCCAGGTTGAGGTCTGATGCCTTACCGCGAACCACGCGTGGTTCGTACACTGATATTGCTCCCGTCGTGCCTCACGAGGAGGCCGCGTCTGCAGATTGACCGCTCCGCGACAAGGCCGGTTATGAGAAGCGAAGGTCCTTCGTATTGGCGGCGCCCAGACTACGCTCATCGCCTCTGCCTTCGGGCCTATCCCTCGTCGGCCCACCTCTCGCGCTGTAGCCGGTTCACTTCGGTTGCCGGGATCGCGCGCTGCCGTCCGATCCGCACGAATCGGACTCGACCCGACGCCGACCACCGTCTGATCGTTGCCGGGTGCACACAGAGTCGTTCGGCCGCCTGTTTCGTAGAAAGCAGCATCCTACGCCCTTTCTCGGTGCTTGCGTGTAACCGTGCACTGGTTATAGAATTGGGGCGCAAAGCGCGTGTGCGCTTGCGCGCATCAGACATCGGTCAAGTACCTCGGCGGCAGCGGCGTACCAGTGCCAGATTTCATAAGCACGAAAATGACACCCCTTCCCGCAGCAAGGAAGCCTGACGCGTATCGTAAGGTGCGGCAGAGCTATGAACGCAGGTACGGTGTGCGCTTCAGCGACGAGCAGTGGCTTGTAGTCGTCGACGAAGCGATGTCCATGTCGGGCCCGTCCACCAGATCAGACGCTTATCTGCTACGCCTTCACCAGACGGCTGATTCGTACGCGAAGTTCCTGAGCCTCGGGACCCGCAAAGCGAAGGGCCGTCGCAAGCGGAAAACCGTGAAAGGGAAGAAGCGAGGCCCGTATGCTCGACCGCTGCTCGAACGCATCGACTTGGTGCTGCACGTGAACGGGTGCAGGAGTATGGCCAGGCAACTGGGGATTCGATGGCTCTGGCGGGACTTCGCAGAGGCACACTGGAAACAGACAGGTAAAGAGGAGAGCCCCGGCGTGCTGAGACGTCGCCACCAATCTGCGAAGAAGCGGCTCTACACCGCCGTGCCTGTCAACCTACGCTGGCTGCTATGGCCCGAGCACAGGGCCGAGTTGCTGAGACTCCTGGGCGTGCGCAACCTCAAGGCCTTGGCTGAAGAGCAGGAGAGGCCGACCGAGTGGGTGCGTGGACTTGAGGCGCGGCTTGCTGCGGACCAGGCCCATGTGAAATCAGTTCCTGCTGCGCGGCGCGAGCGTACCCGTACCCTACTCGAGAAACAGCACGCGCGGGCCATTGCTTTCACCAAGGCCCAGGGTCTCAAGCCCTACCATCTGCCAACTGCGTGGGAGCCGAAACTCAAGGCTCAGCACGACGCCGACCTTGTTTACCTGAGATCCCTGCCGCCCGTCGACCCCAAGCAGAGGAAGGCAGACCGCCAGGCTCGGACTGCCAGAGCCGCTGCCGCCCGCAAGCGCTTGAAGAAGCAGCTGTGCGAAGAAGACCTCGCCTATCTGAGATCCATCTCTCGAGAGTAGATCGCCCTACGGCGCAGGGTCTACTTGGCCGAGCGAGCCACCTCCCGATTGCGCCCGCCCGGCTGGCTGGAAGTCTTGCCGAACCCCGTGGATCACCCTTCCATCTTCCTCCCGAATGGCCGCGCGAGCACCAAGCTCTCGTTCTGCTGTACCATCAGCGGTTCGATAGCCACCACACCTTGCACAAGCCAGCGGGCGGTGGATCAGTTTGACGAGGAGGCCACCGCGTGGTAATCTTCCGCTGGCGAGGGGGGATGGCTAAGGTGGGGTGTCTAGGGGTGAACAGAGATACCCACGCCTCTCGACAAGCTCACCGTCGGTCATGTGGGGCAGTTCATCGCAGCCGAGAAGACTGCTGACCTCGCTTCTGCGATCCGTCGGGGACGCGGAGGCAGGTGGTGTCCACGCGTTCCGATACTTGGCGCGAGAGTTGCTCAGTACCGCGCGGAGTTACTCCTTGTTCTTGATCCCGGCGATGTCTGCGAGAGTTCATGCAGGATTGTGTTCGCGGGAACTATAGAACGTGTTCGGGCTGTGAATTGGAAGGAAAGCTATCCCAGTGCTCTTGACCCCTCGGTATTCTGCTCCGGCTGGCATGAGCATAGGTGGGACCCGGTCAATCGCGACCGGAATCATTATCCCGTTCCCGATCTCCAGGAGCCCAGGTCTTTCCGTGAGGTTTTGCAGTGGGCACAACTACAATGGGGCCTCGAGATCAGCGGGTTATACTTGATACCCCAGTCACTTATGAAAGGCTGAAAATGGATATCATGGAGGAAGCTAAGGGTCTGTGTGAGGACCTACGCAGAGTGTACGAGAATCGCGTGCGGGTTGTTGTCCGGCCAGACGGCAAGCACGTCGTGACCGTCCCTCACTCTACGCTGGAAGGAGGCGATACTTCGCTGTTTGTGGATGCCGTGGACGGCTTACTGTTCCTGCACGATAACGCGCGAACTGCTGTGTTCCTGGAATCTCTTGGTGTTGATCCGCGGGCCAGCGGCCGTAGAACCCATATTGAGACCTTGGCCCGCGAGCGTGGTTGCGAATACAGAGTCGGACGGCTTCAAGTCCTCGTGCGAGCAACCAAGGATCGAGCTTCGTCTGCGGCGGGCCTTGCAGACCTGATCAAGACCGTGTCCGACCTAGGGCTCCAGTCCAGGCCCAAGCCGATTCAAGATCGGGCACTGGTGAGTCGAGTCAGGAAGAGGTTGTCCGAATGGTATCCTCCGACCACTCGGACTGCGGTGCATGCTCCTTATCGGGTACGTGGAGAAGTGGCGGAGCATACAGTGGAGTTCGCTGTCGCAAGAGGTGGGCGTTGGTGCGCCGTGAAGCCCGTTCAGGGCAGACAAATGGTAATGCAGGCCGCGAGCTGGCTGGGTACATGGCGGGATATCTGGTTAGGGCGCTCATCTGAGGCGAACGGAAATGGCCTCGTGGGAGCTGTCAGTATCTATCCGACCGCGGATGTGTCAACGACAGAAGTTGATGTCGTTAAAGACATCTTAGGAAGGTTTGGCAGCGAACACATTCCTGTTGCGGAGGAAAGCTCGCAGGGCGTACACGATGCCATTGAATCGGTGCTGCGGGTCGGCATGCTACAGTGAATGCTGGACGGCCGATGGTGTCTGTGGTATCGTACTGTTATGCCTAAACGCTCAAGCAAGCACAAGCAGGGACCTGAGGACGTGAACGAGATCGCCTTCCGGGTGACGCAGAGGGCGGCGGGGGAAGCACCGCAGGAAGCGTCAAGTGGGAAGAACCCCGCGGCAGTCGCACTCGGCAAGCTCGGCGGCGCGAAGGGCGGCAAGGCGCGGGCCGCTAGACTCAGTGCGGATCAAAGGAGAAGTATTGCAGTGAGAGCCGCGCGCATTCGCTGGGGAGAGTCTCGTGAAGCCTAACCCTGCGACTGCTTGATTGCAGCCAACTTGTCCTTGTCTATAAGGTTGTTTGCTTTTCCTTGCATGATAATGTAAGGCTGCATGAGCGGGTTCATGAACCGAAATCTGTAGCGGTAAGCGGTCCCGGTCTTTTGTAACACAGGTCCTCTCTCACTCCCGCAGAAGTCATTCAGGTGGCGCGAGAAGCTGGCAATTCCATAGCTTTTCGCCATGACAGTACTTGACCTTGCTTCCCAGGCGATTCGCCCGTACACTTGGCGCGATCTTGCTCCCGCCTGTGTATCTTGAGGTAGTCATTCCAGGCCAAAGCGATAACGACTACGGCGATGATGCACATACTGACCACGAAGGCGGCAACCGTTATGTCAATGACTCGACCATCAAGCTTGTCGCCCATTGATACTGCGGCAAGGGCGCAGACCGTCTGGTTTGTCGTGGAGACTGTCCTTCTCCTGGCGACAGTCGTGGTGTCCGTGTTGGTGTGGCGGTCCACCAACCGATACCAGGATCTTGTGAGGCGCGAGGCTGATGCCCGGATTGCAGAAGCTACCCTTGGAGCGGCCCAAGCGAACGAAAGGGCCAAGGCCCTAGAGGCCAGCAACCTCATCCTGCGCAAGGACGTGAATGAGGCAAGCGCCAAAGTCGCCAGCGCCCAACGGGACGCCGCAGATGCGCAGAAAGCTGCTGCCGAAGCAATAACACGCCAGCAGAGGGTCGAGATCTTGCTGGCCAGACAGCAGGAGCGCGCAGCAAGAGCAGAAGCGGAACTGGCGAAACTACAGCCTCGCTTCCTCTCTAGTAGGCAGCGCGGCCTCTTGCTAGAGGCCTTGACGGCCTCCCGCAAAGGCCCGGTAGAAGTCTTCTGCCTCGTCAATGATGCCGACGGGGAGCAGTACGCAACACAGATCAAGGAGGCGCTACTAACATCCGGATGGCCGACCGCTGGCGTCACTATGGCGAGGCTGATACCCGGACCGCCTCCAGGTCTCTCCATCGCCGTACGTGACAGGGCGTCTCTGCCGCCCCACGCCCAGAGTCTGCTGCACGCGTTGGCCACCGCAGGACTTCGTACGAACTTGGACGAGGAGCCTGATGTACCCGCAGGAGTGGTTAGAGTGATCGTTGGCCACAAGCCGCAATGAGCGCGTGTCTCTATTCTCAGCGCCTTCCCCCTCATCTTAGGACACCACCAGCCAGCGAGGGGCCTTTACGGCCGCGCGTTTCGTGGTATACTCTGAGCGGACAGTAAGGCCCCTGGCCCTGGTGGGTTTGGGGTGAAGAGCTGGCGGATATCAGCCGGCGTCTGATGCGAGATAGGAAGGGACGCCTTCCAAATCTGGCACCAGGGGCCGGCTTCGTCTTTCTGCCAGGAGATATCGAAATGGACCAGTCGCCAGGACGCGCAACGACCGAGACCGCCAGAGAAGTGGAAGTCGTCTATGCCTCCGGCATTCCTGTGCATTGCGCGCATGATCAGATCGCCGATGTCGATGTACTCGTCCCCAATCCGCGCAACCCCAACCGTCACTCGGACGAACAGATTCGCCTGCTGGCGAAGATCATCAAGCACCAAGGCTGGCGGGCCCCAATCACGGTCTCGAACCGCTCCGGCTTCATCGTCCGCGGCCACGGGCGCCTGACAGCGGCCAAGCTGCTGGGTGTTGACCTCGTGCCCGTGGACCGCCAGGACTACGCCACCGAAGCGGAGGAGTGGGCCGATCTCATCGCCGATAACCGACTCTCGGAGCTCAACGAGATGGACGGCGCCAGCCTCACGGAGTTGCTCCGGGAACTCGATGCCGGGATGCTGGCGGTCCTGGGCGCGGACATGGAGTTGACCGGCTTCACGGAGGCCGCTCTGGCTGAGGTGATGAGCCAGCTCCAGCCGGAGGAGGAGCTGGAGGAGGTGGAGGCCCCGGAGCCGCCTGCCCAGCCGGTAACGCGGCCGGGCGATCTCTGGCTGCTGGGTCGGGTCGTGCAGTGTCCTCGTTGCGGGAGGCTGACTGATGTCTGAATGCGTCTGTCAGCACTGCCGACATCGATTCGAAGCGGAGCCGAAGGTGAAGCATCGCGTCCTCTGCGGCGATGCCACCAGTGACGCGGATCTCGCGACGCTGACTTCCGGCGAAGCCTGTCAGTTGCTGACGACAGATCCGCCATACAACGTGGGCATGGACTACCGCGAGGAGACGGACGATGACAAGAGCGGGGAGTCCTATCGGGAGTTCACACAGCAGTGGTTTGAGGCGACGCGTGCCCTCACCGAAAGGCAGATCGTGACCCCCGGCTGCAACAACCTGGCGATGTGGCTCCGGCTCTACGGCCCCTACCACGTGGCGCCGTGGACGAAGACCAACGCCATGACCAACGGCAAGGTCTCCCGTTTCTGGTGCTGGGAGCCGATCCTGTTCTTCGGGGAGAAGTGGCCACGAACACGGCCCAACGACGTTTTCGACTTCCCGGCTGGCACCCACAAAGATACCGGAGGGCATCCCTGCCCCAAGCCTCTGAGGATGTGGGCCGATCTGCTGACCCACTATGCAGCTGAGGGGGGAACCGTCCTGGAGCCATTCCTGGGCAGCGGCACGACCTTGGTAGCGGCCGAGCAGGTGGGCCGGAGGTGCATGGGCCTGGACATCTCGCCGGCCTATGTGGATGTCGCACTGATACGCTGGATGAAGCTCACCACCAAGCAGCCGATCCTTGCGGCCACCGGCCAGACCTTCGAGGAGGTGCACGATGAGCGAAGCAGTTCCTGAGCCGGCAGGCCGGGATGGCGGCCCGCAGGGCCCAGCCATTGCGTGCACCTGCGCCCACTGTGGCAAGCGGTTCGAGGCCGTCCCGATGCCACAGCATCGCATCATGTGCGGAGACTCCACCGATCCGGCCGCGGTCGCGGCGCTGATGGCGGGCCAGCAGGCGAGGCTGCTTGCCAGCGACCCGCCCTATGGCGTGCGCTATGACGGCAACGCGCACCGGCGGGAACACAGCGGGGGCAGAGTCTACGATCCCATCGCCAACGACGATCTCGACGGACCTGCGCTGGAGGCATTCCTGACGGCCGCCTTCCGCGCGGCCTTGCCCCACCTCTCCGACGATGCCGCCTGGTATGTCTGGCACGCCTCCAGCACGCGTCCCCACTTCCTGGCGGCGCTAGCCTCTGTGGGGGTGGAAGTGCACCAGGAGATCGTCTGGGTCAAGGAGGGCTTCCAGTTCAGCCGCTCCGATTACCACTGGCAGCACGAACCCTGCCTGTATGGCTGGCGCGAGGGTCACGTCTTCCTGGGGGAGCGCAATCAGTCGACGGTGTGGCCGATCGCCCGGCAGAGCGAGCATAGGCATCCGACCTCAAAGCCGACGGAACTCTGGCGCATCCCGATCCGCAATCACTTGCCACCCGGCGAGATCGTGCTGGATCTGTTCCTCGGCAGCGGAACCGCGATCATCGCCGCCGAGCAGTTGGAACGGCGCGGCTTCGCAATGGAGATCGGCGCCGCCTACGTGGACGTGTCCGTGCTCCGCTGGCAGGCGCTGACTGGCAAGGAGGCCATCCTGGAGGCGACGGGGCAGAGCTTCTCCGAGGCGGCCGCGGCGCGGGGGGTGGAGATCGAGTGCTGACATGGCCGATGAGGTTCAGGAACAACCGAAGAGCAACGTGGGCGGCATTACCGGCAAGGGGTTCACTCCCGGCCGCTCCGGCAACCCCGGGGGACGGCCTCGGGGCAGCAAGAGCCTGCGGAATCTGCTGATCGAGGCGCTGCGCAAGAAGGCCAAGGACGGCAAGGGCGGTGAGAAGGAGTTCTACGAGCTGCTCACCGAGTCCATCGTGGTGAACGCGGCCAAGGGCAATGCGGCCCTGGTGAAGCTCATCTTCGACTACCACGAGGGACCGCCGCCGCAGAAGCATGAGCTGACCGAGTTCGTCTATCAGGCGACGGAGCTGCGTGAGACCGTCCGCAAGGTGGCGGAACTGATGCGGGACTTCGTCCCGCCGGAGCGATGGGATGAGCTCGCCGCTCGTCTCGACGAGATCGACAGAGCCAGCGCCGCGTAGCCTCCTGGGCGTGCTCGCCCGGGAGTTCAGGGCCCAGGCATCCGAGGCCTCCTTCGCACGCTACCGGGATGACCCGGCGCGGTTCGTACTGGACATCTTCGACTGGCGAGAGGGCGAGGGGCCGACGGCCTACCAGCGGGAGGCGCTGCGCGAGTTCCCGCGGCGGCGCCGAGTCTGCCTGCGGTCCCCACACTCAGCAGGCAAGACGGCCCTGGCGGCATGGATCGTGCTTTGGTTCGCGTTATCCAGGGAGCGCATGGAAGGCGATTGGAAGGCCGTGTTGACCGCCAGCGCATGGCGGCAACTATCGCACTACCTGATGCCCGAGATCCGCAAGTGGGTCGGACGCCTGGATTGGGCGAAGGTCGGCCGGCGGCCATTCGACCAGCGCACCGAACTGCTGGCACTCAACCTGAAGCTCTCCCGGGGTGAGGCCTTCGCGGTCGCCTCGGACAAGCCGGAGCTGATCGAGGGGGCCCACGCCGACCGGCTGCTCTACATCTTCGATGAGGCCAAGGCCATCCCATCTGCCACCTGGGACGCGGCGGAAGGCGCGCTGGCGTCGGGCGACTGCCTCGCGCTGGCGATCTCTACGCCGAGCGAGCCGCAGGGGCGATTCTACGAGATTCAATCGCGGAAGCCGGGCACCGAGGATTGGTGGGTGCGCCACGTCACGCGGGACGAGTGTCTGGAGTCCGGGCGCATGGACCCGGAATGGGCGGAGCAAAGGAAGGTGCAATGGGGAGAGGGCTCGGCCGTCTACCAGAACCGCGTGCTGGGCGAGTTCGCGTCATTGGAGGAGGATGGTGTGATTCCCCTGGCGTGGGTCGAGGCGGCGAACGAGAAATGGCGGGCGCTGGAGGAATCGGGGGAGTGGGGAGGGTTCAGCTGCTGCGGGGTGGACGTGGCAAGAGGGGGTGAGGACCGGACGGTCATCGCCCTCCGGTACGGCGACGCCATCCGGGAGCTTCGGCGGTCCTCGAAGCGGGACACGATGGAGACCACGGGCGCGGTGGCGGGGATCCTCCAGGCACACGGGGGCGAGGCTATCGTGGACGTGATCGGGATCGGCGCCGGCGTGGTGGACCGGCTCAAGGAGCAGAGGAAGGCGGTGAGGGCATTCAACGCCTCCGAGCACACCGATGCGAAGGACCGATCGGGCGAGCTGGGCTTCGTGAACAAGCGCAGCGCGGCCTGGTGGCACCTGCGGGAACTACTCGACCTGGCCTCCGACAGGCAGATCGCCCTTCCGCCAGACGACCTGCTGACCGGGGACCTGACGGCGCCGCATTGGCATCCCATGTCCGCGGGAAAGATCCAGGTCGAGGCCAAAGACGATATCAAGAAGCGCATTGGCCGCTCCACCGACGACGGCGACGCGGTGGTGATGGCGTTCTGGAAAGAGCCAGCAGTAGTGTATCCGAAGTTCAGGATCGCGAGGGCGTGAGGTTGGGAAGCAGAGACGGCGTCTCGCGCGGTAGCGACAGCCCCCGGGCGTGGACTGAGCTAGAGGGGGCATACCCGACGTCCGTGGATCGCCTGCGTCGCTGTCTCTATCGGCGAGCTTCATGCGAGCGTCCGCCGGGATCAGCACGCAAGGCCTGCATTGCAGATCTCAACTCCAGCACCTCCACCGGGCAGCCGAAGTAGTCATTCTCCCAGCACACCACGTAGTCGCAGCGAATGTCACGGTGCCGTGGGCTATCCACGTGCTGCCGAAATCCACTCGCCCGGTATTCGAACTCGATGAACTTGCGCGTGAAGGTCGTACCCACTCGCTGGATGGCGCAGGCATCCGGGAAGCCTGCCCTGATGAACTCCAGCTTCTCGAAGCCCAGTTGCTTCATGTAGTAGACGAAGATCGCGACCACGCCCTGCTCGCTGGTCGGCGCGTAGTTCAGGACGCCGTAGTCGCCTGGCTCGCCCAATCCCGCGTCGTTCTGCGGCCCTCTGAAGTACTCGGTATCAGGTGGCTGATACTGGCGAATGTACCTGGATACCATGTCGAAATCGCGCTTGGTCAGCGGAAGCAGGGTCCGCCCCTTCAGTCGGACTCCCCGGACCAGCCGCTCAGGGAACAGGGAGAGCGCGTGCGGCAGCGCCGCCAGCATCGGACGTACCGGCACCGGGCGCCTGTCACGCGGGACGGCTACAGGCTGTATCTCTGCTACGGTATAGGGCCCTCTCCAGTACTCATCGTCATTGATCTGGCGCGCCCGTCGCTTGACCTTGAAGGTGCCAGCAACTGCAGCATCTCCCGTGCAGTAGTAGACGATGCCGTCGCCGGCCCTGAGTCGCTCGAACTCGACCGGGATTCGGTCGCCGGCCTTGCCGATCCAGTTGGGGTGCTGGTGATAGGACTTGGCATCATGGACCACGAGCCAGTATTTCATCTGACACCCCCCCGGCGCAATCGCAGGGATGCGGAGCGTCCGGGTTCCTCGCGCGGTACCACTTGGGTCGCGGGTGGGCCATCGTTGCACCCGTCTGTGAGGGGGGAGATAATGGTCACTGTCGCGGGGTAGAGGCCAGCTAGGTGCTGCACCCATGTCGGCACGATTCGCCACCTCTTGCTCGGCTGGTGGCGGCAATCCGGGTCTGCCTGGGCCAAAGAGAGCCCGCGGCAGCCTGGCCGCCAGCCTTGCTACAGGAGTGGCGTTGGCCACCGCGGGCAAGCCCGCGTGGCCAGCGGCCATCGAAAAGAAACACCACTCCTGTAGCGGCATGACTATATCAGACTGAAACCTGCGCGTCCACTTCCCGGCCAACCTGCGGATTGATCCTTCGTCGGTCTATTCCCAGCGAGGGTCGTCGGCTGGCATGCTCGTCCCGACCGTCGGCAGCTGTGGATTCCAGTCCGCGCGGTGGCTCGTTCTACTTCCCCGAAGTGTCCCCGAGACGGCGCTCCACGTCGGCTTCAGGGGCGCGCTCGGCAGCGAGGTGGCGATGGGGGTGCGACTACCTCCCCCAGGCGCGACAGACCCCCGGGCGAGGGACCAGAGCCGAGGGGGTTGGCCCGGATCCCGGGGGTGCCCAGGGGCTGTCTGCCAGAATAGCTTCGGCGGCCTGGGGGCGGCTCCTCCCCCTGTGTGGAACCATGGGCCGACAGCGAACAGCCGCGGGCTCGCGGTGCTTGCCATGCACAGGCTGCTGCGGCAGCCCGGTTATCTCGATCTTCCGCTCTCCTCCTGGCGCGAATACGCGTCCGATAGTGCCCCTTACTGGACGCAGACCCGGGGCGCCGCCACAGCGCAGATCACAGTGTGCTCCGCGATGGCCGCACCCGCCGGCCGGCCATCGAAGCGGATGCCCCGGCGAGTCAGGATGGTCCAGAAGGACCAGAGGACGCGGGGTGTGAACTTCAGGAATCATGGCGGCCTCTCCAGGCCGTCGCGGCGGAGCGAGCCCGGACAGAGGAGGATCGCCACGTGGACTACACTACCCTTGGACGCACGGGCCTGCGCGTCAGTGTCATGGGGCTCGGGTGCGGAGGACACAGTCGGCTCGGCCAGAGCTACGGCAGGAGCGAAGAGGAGTCTGCGGAGGTCGTGCAGGCCGCGCTCGCCCATGGGATCACGTTCTTCGACACCGCCGAGGCCTACGGCACGGAGAGTATCCTCGGCACGGGCCTGAGTCGGGAGCGGCGCGAGAGCGTGGTTATCTCGACCAAGATGACCTCATCCGTGGGCGACCGTCTGGTGCCTCGCGAGCAGGTGGGTTCCGGGCTGGAAGGGAGTCTGCGCCGGCTGCGCACTGACTATGTGGATGTCTACCTCATCCACGGCCTGAGGGCCAAGCACTACCAGGAAGCCGTCAGTGAACTTGTCCCAGAACTGGTGAAGCTGCGAGACCAGGGCAAGCTAAGGTTCCTGGGAGTGACGGAGGCGTTTGCGTCCGATCCTGGACACAACATGCTGCGACGGGCGGTCCAGGACGACTGCTGGGACGTGATCATGGTCGGGTTCAACATCCTGAATCAGGCCGCCCGTGAGCGAGTGCTGCCCGCCTGTCGGGAGAAAGCGATTGGCGTGCTGAACATGTTCGCGGTGAGGCGGGCGCTCGGCGATTGGGCGTGCCTGGAAGACGTCCTCGCCGACCTGGGGAAGAGAGAACTGGTGGACGGGCGAGCTGTCAAGGACACTCTCGACTCCCTAATCCGCGAGGGCGGAGCAACCAGTTTGCAGGACGCCGCCTATCGGTTCTGCCGATACGAGCCAGGCATCCACATCGTCCTGTCTGGAACCGGGAACCTGGGGCATTTGAAGGAGAACGTGGACTCCCTCGCGCGGCCTCCTTTGCCAGCAGAACATGCGGCGCGCCTCCGGGGGCTGCTGGTGAGGGTGGATGACATCTCGGGGAACTAGCACCTGAGGTGGAGCACTGCTGAGGGGGTCGCGCCGGCTCTGTCCGTGCGTGAATCGCTCTTGATCCCTCGCGTTCTGTATTCGGGGGTGATGGACGGCGCGTCGTGCCGGAACCTACTCTCTCCAGGAATGCCGCGCCACGCTTGTCAGCCTCTGACTGGTTGGCCTCAGTGCCGCGCTCGGGAGCGGGGTGGTGATGCAGCCGCTGGATGCAGGAGCGGCACGAACTTGACCGGAGTGACGGCGGTGGTGACCAGCTTGCCCCTTCGCTTCTCCAGCAGACAGAGCGTCTGAGGCCCGCCTTCTGGCCCCACCGGGATCACCATGCGCCCCCCATCCTTGAGCTGGTCCACAAGCGGCTCGGGCACATGGTCGGGTGCGCAGGTGACGATGATCGCGTCAAATGGCGCATACTCGGGCCGGCCCTGGTAGCCGTCTCCGGTGCTCACCTGCACTGCGGCGTAGCCCAATCGCTTCAGTCTGTCCCGAGCTGCGCTGGCGAGCTCGGGCACGATCTCGATGCTGTAGACATTCCGCGTGAGTTCCGCCAGTATCGCCGCCTGGTAGCCGGAGCCGGTGCCGATCTCCAGCACCTTGTCCTCGGGGCCGATCCGGAGCAGGTCGGTCATCAGCGCGACAAGCGAGGGCTGGGTGATGCGTTGGCCCCGGCCGATAGGCAGGGATCGGTCCTCGCAGGCATGCTTCCGCTGATCCTGCGGTACGAACTCCTCCCGCGGGACCTTTCCCAGAGCCCCCAGCACGCGCCCGTCCCTCACGCCGTTCGCCCTCGCGGCCGCGACCAGGCGCTCGCGAACCTGCCTCGCCCCGGAGGACCGTTTCGCGCAGCAGACCAGCAGCGCGGGCAGCGCCAGCAGGCATGCGATCAGCCCTGCCCGCATCAGGGGGGATTGGATGCTCAACCGATGTCGCGTGGTGTCACCTCCGAGCGTGTTCACTGCCTGGCGACGTGAGCGACCGCGCAAGGGTGTACTGCCAGAAGCGGCATCATGCCTGACGCGGAGATAGCAGTTTCGCCCGTTCGGTGGCCTATGGACGAACCGCCAGACCGATGAAAGCGGTGATCACTCCCAGCACCGCATAGGACC
This sequence comes from uncultured Armatimonadota bacterium, assembly GCA_963716175.1. Lineage (GTDB taxonomy): Bacteria > Armatimonadota > Hebobacteria > Hebobacterales > Hebobacteraceae > MFD04408-11. The sequence goes on from OY970296.1 coordinate 2,235,219, forward strand.
CAGCATTCGCGGCGAGAACCGCCTTGATGGTCGTCTCGAAGTCCCGCTGCTTGCGCAGCAGAAGCATAACGACCACCGTTTCCTCCGCCACCGTGATGGTGAAGGAGCGAAGCAGGAGCCACGCGACCATCCGGAACTGCCCCTGTATCAGCGCCGTCTTCCACCCCACCTGCCCGCCGGCATGATACCAGATCAGACCCAGGCCCATCGAGACGAGATTCGCCACCACTGCGTACCAGAAACACCGCCGGTAGCCGAGCTTGAGGAAGTGGTCCATCAGAGCCGCTTCCAGGAGACACACCCCCGCGGTGAAGCCCCCCACTGCCGCGACAGCGACGAGAGCCCCTACTCCGAGGATCAGCAGCGCACCGCCAAGATTCCCCATGATCATGTCGTCCGCGAGAACCGCGGTGGGCAGCAACACGAGCAGCGCTGAGAACCCCAGGAATGGTCGGACGGGCAACGGCCTCTTCACCCTATCGGGTGGCAGACCAGCAGTTCCAGCAGGCATCTCGGACCCCCTCCTCTCGCGCCGCTCTGCGCCGTGGGCGTCATCGCCTCAATCCGGGCGAGCCCGTGCTTGGGCTGGACCATCGCCCGGCATTGTAACAGGTGCGAAGACGGAGAGCAATCTCCAGCGGGGATCGGGGCTGCTGACCGCGGGGCGACGGGTAGCGGGTCCGGCACCAGCTGTGGCTAGCTGCGAATCTGGGCAGGGCCCCCCGGTCCGGCACACCCGTTAGCCCAGCGTCCCGCCGCGGCCAGCGCTGCACCGCAGGCACCCCTGAGGCTGCGGCAGAATGGCGCACGAGGTTGGCATCAGGGCCGCGCTTGGGAGCGGGGTGGAGGTGGGGCCGCGGGGCCCCTAGGCCCACCCGAACGCGGAGCTGCCAGCTGCCGCGCTGCTCAAACGCGCACTGCGCCGTCACTAGTGCTGGGACTTGCAGCGTGTGTAAGTTCGCGCTATCCTGGTGCTGCCGCTAGCGGAATGCCGGACGCTCCGAGGGGCACTTGTACCCGGGGCGGTACGCGCGGGGGAGGCCGTGATGAGCGGCAAGTGCTCATCGCGGCGCATGCCCATGTCTCGTGTGCGCCCTTTCTTCATCTGCTGAGTGAGACATGACCGATCTCCTGGCCGAACTCAGAAAGCCAGCGGATGCCGTGGTTGATCCGCCTGTCCAGCCACGTCTACAGGCGCTACCGTTCCAGCAGCTGACTTGGCAGAACTTCGAGCGTCTATGCCTTCGTCTTGCTAGCGCAGAGTCTGACGTCAGGTCGGCTCGCCCCTATGGAGGGCCGGGTCAGTCCCAAGAGGGGATCGATTTCGTCGCCTCCCCCAAGGACGCCCCTGGAAAGGTGACCTGGGTCTACCAGTGCAAGCGGTGGGGACACGTCACCGCTCCCGATCTCGCTGGATGGGTGAACGTGTTCCTCGAATCCTGGCGGGGCTCTTTGCCGACAAGATTCACCGTCTGCGTGAGCCAGGCGCTTACCGCGCCTGACGTAATCAGAGAGATAGCCGCCCAAGAGCGCAGGCTTGCGGAAGGCCAGGTTGAGTTCGACGTGTGGGATGGCGAGCATCTCAACCAAAGGCTGAAGCAGCGCTCTGACTTGGTGGACGACTTCTTCGGTCGCGCTTGGGTCGAGGCCTTCAACGGGAGTGACGCTGCCTCCGCTCTCTCGGCCCGGCTCGCGGGCGCAGACGCACTTCAGTTGCGCCGTAGGCTACTGGCGCTGTATGAGCGCCTCTTCGGTCAGCACGATCCCGGTATTGCGCCAGTGTCGGCGCGCGCCCTCCCGCTGCGCTCCCGCTATGTCTGGCCGGACGTTCTTGTCGAGCGCGAGGTCGCGACCTCTGCCGCCGATGGAACCGGCGCTCTGACAGCGGGGGCACGGGATGCTGGTGGCGACCTACTGGCCGCTCGTGAGAGGAGGGAAGGCGCCGCGCGGCCGTCGCGTTCTCAGGCTGTCCGAATTCCCGTGGCGCAGTGGCTGGCACGCCAGCATAGAGCCGTGGTGTTGGGTGACCTCGGCACGGGGAAGAGTTCGCTGCTTCGAAGCGTGGCGCTGGAGATCCTGTCTGCGGATGCCAAGGCTCCTGAGCTTTCCGGTGCGTGGGACGAGTTTGTGCCGATCTGGGTGCCGTTCGCCGGCTGGACTAAGGCCGTCCTTGAGGCACAGCCAGGGGTCAGCCTAGTTGACTATGTGACGACCTGGTTGCACCGGCATGGCGCCGATGACATTGCTGACATCGTCAGCCGGTTGGTCGGTGATGGACGGTTACTGCTCCTGGTTGACGGCCTCGATGAGCGCAGGAGCGACGAGGCCGGCATGATAGCACTCGATCTGCTGGAGGCATTCCTCGCGAACCACGATGTCCCAGTCATCATGACGAGCAGGCCGGTAGGCTATGAGATGGTCGCTCGGGCAGAGTCAGAGTGGGCTCATGCTCACCTTGCTCCGCTATCTGAAGAGCAACAGCGTCACTTCGCACTCTTCTGGTTTCGCTGGCTCAGTGACTCCGGCAAGGATCTGAAGGCGCAGACTCTGGCAGACCGAGAGGCGGACTCCCTACTCGCGGAGGTCACCTCTAGGTCGGAGCTGTCAGCCCTAGCAGAGGTGCCGCTCACGCTCGGAATGCTGATAGAGCTGCGACGGCGCGGGGTGACGATTCCGCAGAGGCGCTTTGAGGTCTACAGCAAGCTGGTTGACTGCCTACTCGAGGAGCAGCCCGCACATCGCCGCCGCGCGGCTGGTCAGATCTCGGACGGTGACCTCGATCTGACGGATCGTCGGAACCTGCTGGCCTGCCTGGCACTCGAATTCCAGACACCGAGTGGTGCGGGCACTATGGCGGAGCAGCAGTGTGTGGAGTTGATTGCTGCTCGGCTCAGTGATCTGAACCATGTATGGGGCTACGACCGCGCTCGAGCGCGGCAAGTGGCGCGTGCGTTGATCGAAGAGGCGGTGCGAGAGGCTGGTATCCTCACGAAACAGCCGCCGGACGGAATCGCCTTCTCTCACCTTGGTCTGCAGCACTGGCTGGCAGCGGTTGGCCTTTCGCTGCGACGTGCGGAGGAGCAGTCGCGATGCATCTCTCAACACTACCTGGAGCCCCAATGGCGAGAGGTCGTATTGTCCTTTCTGGAGATCCGATGCAGCACCGAGGACGGGCGCCAGTTCGCCGTCAAGCTCCTTGACGATCTGAAGGCCCGAACTACATCAACCTTCAGTCGGTGCCAGCTCGACATACTGCTGGCGGATGCTGTGTTCGCTGGCCTGGGGCTTCCAGCACTGTATGCCCGTACTGAGGCTCAGCGCCTGCTAGATCTAGTGCAGAAGTCGCCTTTCCCAGACCAGGCAGCCGACCTTGCCCAGGCCGCAGTCTCAGGTCTCAACAGCAGAGCGGTCAAAGAGGTCGTGGCGCGCAGCGCGTACAGGTGGTTCCCTGCTTGGAGCGAGCTCAGCCGGGCGTCGATCGTTGAGCGGCTCGGCAAGTGGGACGCGGCACCGGATGTCCGGGAGACTCTCATCGGGGCGTTGTACGACGAGGACTCGGGATGTCGCGCTGTGGCAGGGCAATCCATCAGTCGCGTCTACGGCGGTGACGAATCTCTTGGTGGCGAGTTGCTGCAGATCGCGTGCCACTCGGTGGCGCCCGGCCCGCGGGAGGGAGCACTGCTGGCGCTGGCATTCGGGTGGCCTGATAGGCCCGAACTACCTGACCTGCTTGCGCAGAGCACACAGGATGGGGATCAGGGCGTCCGCCTGTCCGCCATCGAGGCCAGAATCCATCTCTCGCTTCACACAGACGAGGATCGACAGGTCCTGTGGTCACTTGTCAAAGAGAATACTGCCCTCGATTACTGGCGGCGGGATGAAGTGGGACCTGCGCTGCTTCTGGGCTGGCCGTCGAGTGACGATCTGCGGAGAGAGTGCTTCGACGTGCTCCCACGCGCCGCAGGCTTCCTTCACGGTGACCTGGCGGAGCAGGCCGTCTTCGTGCTCCTAACCGGATGGCCTGGCGACGATGAGATAGCGGCGCGCTTCGCTCACTGGTTGTCGTCAGACGAGCGCGACCCATTCAGCATGCTGCATCTGCCTGGGTGGACAAGTGTCTGGGATCTTCTGGCGCGGAACTTCAGAGGGCATGCGGCCCTCGTTCCCGCGATCTTAGGCTACCTCAGGAGATACCCGAGCTGGTACTTCTCAGACCGTGGCAGAGCGGTAGTTGCGTGCGGTACCGATGAAGCCAGAGAGTTCGCGCTTGGGTGTTTCCCGACTAACCAGGGCATCCTCACCGACTCCATCGTGGCAGCGAACCTGCTTACAGGCTGGCCCGAAGACTGTGCTGTTCTCGACCGCGTCAAGGAGTGGGTGGAGCAGAACCCTCTGCACGCAGAAAGCCTGACCCGGTTCCTCAGGCTAATCTACCCTGACTCCCAGCACAGGAGGGAACTCCTGCTCTCGCTGTTGAGGGCCGAGCATCGGCGTGAGCCACACATGGTGCTTCAGGCATTGCTCGATGAGGACGTTCAGTGGGACCCAGACGAGCTGATCGACCTGGCCCTGCAAGGGCTCGACAAGGTTTGGGAGCCGGCAGCCGAGGCTGTACAGGGGATCATCATTGAGACCTTCCCCTGCCATCCAAGGGCGAGGGAGGCGGCACGGACGCTGTTGCAGAGGTCCACGGCACTCTTCCCCGTGGCGCTCGCGAGAGTCTATGAGGATGATGACGAGTTCAGGCCGGTCATCCTGCGCGCGGCCATGTCCGCTCCGACCCCCATACGGCGCCTGGTGGCCGAGCAGTTGTCGCGGCGGTCCACGTCCGCTGAGTCGGCCCTGCCGCTTCTCGGCGCGCTCTGTTCAGAGGATGACGCTCTCGCTCGCAGTTCGGCCGCGGTGGGACTGGTCATGCAGACGGCAGCCGCTGGCAAGAGCACCGACAGTGTGATCGAGTTCCTGCAAACGGAAGCGACCTGCCTTGGGTTCGAGATGAACAAGCGTAGACCTGCTGGTGTAGCTGGACTGCTCGAGGGAGGTAAGGGCACGGACTTGCTGCAGTACGTGACCGAGTCTCGGGTCGGGAACCCATTCGAAGCAGTCTTCAACGTCCTTCCTCCCAACCTGCCTGCTCTTCGCCTCCTGGCGTCACAATGGCCAATGATGAAGGCAGATCTGCCGACGGGTGCCTCCGCAACTCTCGGCATCAGCGAGGACCGGTTCTGGGAGTTCATGTCGTCATGGGTCGAGGAGTTCCCCGACCTGCGCTCTGACTTCGAGACATACGCCGTGGACGCGTGCCAGAGGCCGCTCGCCGCTGCTACGCTAACAGCAATTGCCAACGTCAGGCCCCAGTCCGAGGTCCTCCGAAGGGCCTGTCTCTCGACGCTGAAGGCGGTCGAGGAGAACCGCGGCTGGCTGTCGTGGGGAGTTGCTGCTCGCCTGATCGGCAGTCACTTCGGTGGGCAAGATGCCGTTCTGCGCGAGCTAACGGAGATCGACGCGTCTGGTCGCAACTGGGTGGTCACACTTGCCCTGTCGTGGGGCTGGCCGGACTCGGAGGCGTTCAGGAGGCGCGTCGAAGCAGTTCAGGGTCAACGCATGCCCTGGCTGCTGTACCTGCACCTGGCGCGCGTTCTCAAAGAGCCGACTCGCCTAGTCGATGGCGCGATGGAGTACGTAACACAGTGCGCACAGGGCGCAGTCCACAGGGATCCCGAGGTCGTTCATGCTGTCGCGCTCGGCATCCAGGAATCCGACGTGGTGAGGGGCGGGATCATCAGTTGGCTATCGGAGGCACCGGATCTGGCCGTGACAGCGATAGGCCTTCTTCGAGGCGCGGAGATGATCACTCCTGGGCTGCGCGACGAGTTCGCTCGCATCCTGCACAACGAGGCTACCGAGTCGGTACCGCCTGTGGTCGGGTACGATCTGGTTTCCGGATCTCGTCGATCGCTGGCAGAGGCCGCGTACGCGGCCCTCGCCGGGGCCCGCTGACGGGTTGGTCACGAGCGCGCGATGCTTGGCGAGGGCCGTGGAGCGACTGGTGAGCAGTGGCCGCGCACGGCATTCCACACCGGCTCGACAACCGGCCCCAGGGGCCCAGGGGTGCTGTTCCACCTTGGCGCGGAGGCAACCACGTGTGGCACAGTCTCGCCCGGCAGCCGACAGTCAGTGTCAGCCATGGTGTCAGTCGATGGCTGTCCGGTCGCGGCAGGTCCTAGCCGACGCCCTGGAGGCGATTCGCCGGCAGGTCGGCAACCTGAGCCTGCAGGTCCTCTACCTCCAGGTGGGTGTAGCGCTGGGTGGTGGTGACCCAGGCGTGGCCCAGCAGCTCCTGCACTGCCCGCAGCCGGGCGATGCCTGCAGGCATTCGCTTTCTAACGGCTATGGCGTGCTTCCATTTCTCGCGCGGCGACCTCGAATGCCTTTATCCTGGCGCGACATTGGCGTATGGACTCCCGGTGCCACTCTGCTTCTTCAGGATGCAGGCGCATGTTGTCCCTCGTTTCCAGCAGACGATCCTCCAGCCAAGAGATTAGCCCTCTGGCAAATCCCCATTTTGCCGCATAGGCGTCTGCCTCCAGTTGCATCCGAAACTGCTCGGTGTCTGAGTACTCGTCCGCGTCTATCGTGCATTGATGTCCGGCTATCGCATGACCCATCTCATGTGCAAGCATGCCAACAGCCGCGGTCAAGTCCCCATCAAAGTAACCTAACTCGAGAGGAAGCCACCCTATGGTAATGTGATAGGTTCGCCCATAGGGGCCTGTCACCTCAGCGTTTCCGGGGTCGCGGAGACCATCGGGCAACAGCATGCAAACATAGATTGCCGGCCGGCCAACACGAATCCGCTGCCAATCTTCGTCTGGGAGAGCAGTCACAAGCTCCACCAGTGCGGGGTTGATTCTCCGGCGAGCTATGGCCCCCAAGCGTCGGTACTCGGGCGTGATCTTTTTGCGACATAGGCCCATCAAGGGTCGGAAGTGCCTGCGAACCCATTGCCGACGCGCAAGGTCGCGTGTGCGCATCTTGTATGCCTCCTACGCTATCAGACTGAACTACTCCTCGGACACCGATCATTGTAGCAGACAGACATGGAGTGGGGGTGGCAAACGAACTGCCGTTGCTCGCTCGTCACAGCCGGCAGTGGTTGGCAGGTAGCTCTGCCACCTGTGCCTGCAGGTCCTCCACTTCCAGATGAGTGTAGCGCTGAGTGGTCGTCACCCAGGCATGTCCCAGCAATTCCTGCACCGCCCGCAGGTTGGGCCGGGCGCGCAGGGCGTGGGTGGCGAAGGTGTGGCGCAGCAGGTGGGGGCCGGAGCGATCGGTGATGCCGGCCGCCCGCAGGTATCGGTTCACCAAGAGGGCAATGCCCCGCGCCGAGAAGCGCCCCCCGCTGCGGTTCAGGAAGAGCGCCGGCTCCGTCCCTAGACCTGACGGCCGGGATGGCGGCCCGCTGGGCCTGGCCACATCATCGCGGTCCGCGAGGTAGGCCAGGAGCGCGTCGGCCGCCGGGCGGTTGATGGGCAGCCGGTGTAGCCGTCGGCCCTTGCCCACTACCTGCAGGGCGCCCCAGCCCTGGGCGGGCAGGCTCACGTCCTCACGGCTGAGGGCGCACAGCTCCCCCACTCGCAGGCCGGTGTTGTAGAGCAGCATCAGGATCGCCCGGTCCCGCCGGCCCCTGGGGATATCGGGGGAGGGCAGGGAGAGCAGGCGCTGGACCTCGGCGACGGTGAGGTGCTTGGGCGCCAGCGGCGGACCCAGGCGGATGGAGCGCAGCGCCTGGGCGGGGTTAGCCTCCAGCCGACCTTCCTCGAATAGGAAGCGGCAGAACGAGCGCACCGCAGCAATGGCGCGGTTGATGCTGGATGGCGATCGGCCCGCCTGCTGCTGATGGCGGAAACACTCGCGCAGGTCCGCCGGCCGCACTTGGTCGAGCGGCCCGGGCAGGGCAGCGAGCACTGCTTCCAGGTCCCTGCGGTAGGCCCGCACCGAGTGGGCCGACCGCCCCTCCAGCGCCAGCGCCCCCAGGAACTCCTCCAGCTCCCGCTCGTCCGACTGCCGATCACGCCGCTGCTTTCTCGCCACCTTCGCCTCCTTCTGACTCAGGCCGTAGTTCCGATAAGACATAGGGGCGGATGTTGGCCAACCCGTCAAGGCGGTCTTGCTCGCGATGATGCGGGAACTGGCCCACAGACGGCACGACACGCCGCCCCCACGCGGCGAGAACGCCGCGAATGGTGGAAGGCCGAGGCGCAGCACCAACCGGCCGCCGAAAGCCCAACACAGGCGCCCACGGCGCGCCGTTCGCGGCCCCGGGCGCACCCCGAGATGGTCACAGTAGCGATCCGCGGGCCACTGGCGAGGAGAATGCGGGATATGGCTGAGAGTCACGGGATGAGCTTGTCCAAGTTCCTCAGGGACGCGATCTTGGTGTACGAGCGCGACGTCGATGCCGGGTACGAGCCGGGCACGTCGCTGGCGAACTGGACCGCGCGGCAGGGCGATCAGGGAACCGGCGCCTGAGCTGCTCCCGGCGAACGAAGGCGAGTCGGGGCGGCCTGACGCGTGCGACGAGGTGGAGCACAATTGTATCGGCGCGTCAACGATGCCCATGGGGGACTGCGTGAAGCTATGCGAAGGGGTGGGATGTCCGGCCGCGCTCTGGCACCCGCAGTGGTCACCTCGGGCTCTCCTCCGAGGCCCCCGATAGGTCGTGCTGAGGCGGCTGTAGATCGGCTACGCAGACGGCTTCGGCAGGCGGTGCGTCGAACCTGATCTTCTCCTCGACCACAACGCGGGCAAGCGTCCGCAGTCGGGTCTCGTCCGCGTCCGGGTAGTGCTGCTTGGCAGCATCCACGTGGTCGGGAACGACCTGCTCGACCGACAGGATGAGAGGTCGGATGTCATGCAGTGTGCAGTTCCCGACGAGTTGCGCCACGATCACCTGGCCGTTGATCTCCAGTGACGCGATGACGGGAATCTGCCCGAGAATCCCCACCAGATCGGGCTCGACGTCTTGGTGTCTCACCTGCCAGCCTGGGGTGATGCCGGGCAATGCAAGGCACTCGTCGTGCAACTGCCAAGGCACAAGTATCGTGTCTGGGCGGAAGTGCTTCCCTACTCGTGTCACCCCAGCATCGATCGCGGCAGCCAGTGACGCGGCGGTAGTGCGCTCAGGAGCACTCATAAGGCCCTTGATGATGAGATCGGTCTCGCGTGCGGCGACTGACCTGCCGAAGTTGTCAGTAAGGTTGATGCAGTGCGCTTTCGGGTCATCCGTGAAGGGGTCTTTGTCCATGATAAGGGCGAATCCGACCTTGGTCTGGTGTGAGCTGTCGAGTTCCGGACTGCTTCTAACACAGCCGAATCTGCGCAGCCATGATCGGATGCTACTGGCCTCAGCAGCACGCAGCCTGATCTCAGATTCGATGCCACGAACCTTCGCTTCGGAGATCGGCATAGCGGCTCTGCGCTGCGCCTCGTGCAGCTCATAGGCGGCAGCACTAGCGTGGACCCAAGCCTTGAATGCCGAGACTCGGATGGGGACGGGTGGCCCGATCACCCGACCCCATATCTCGGCTTCCCCCCCGATTTGGTCAGCAACCTCCCCCAGAAGCTTCGCTGAGTGTGCGAGGGCCTCCGCGGGGATCGCCGGGGGAGAGGTTACCTGTTCGTCTTGCAGAGACAACGCTCTCATGGCCGAGACCGCCAGGGCCCATGTAGGTCCGGTAGTCGTGTCGACCCAGTGCCCTCGCCTGGTATCATACTCTGGCGAGTCCTCCAGCATTCGTCTCACGGAACCTGGCATGTCCACCACTTCGGATACCGTCTCGAATGAACGTGTAAGGTCCTCCACGCTGTGGGGCAGAGGCTGCGTCGCGTTGAGCAGACGCTGCGCCTGCTCCGCATCAATCTGCTTCTGACTGAATCTACCGACGATGAACCCTGCCAGAGCCAGTGCGTAGAGCCGCGGGAGCGCGGTCATCTTCTCTCCAAAGTCACGGACGGCGTCCGCTAACGCGCCTGTGTCACGTGACGACTGTACTGACCTGAGACTGCGGTCACCGCTTTCCGCGATATGAACACACAGCTGCATCAACTCATCGGTGTCCCGAAACTCGACCGCGAGCTTAGCCATGTCAGCCAGGACGTCCATGGCATGAAGTGTCATCGCGCCGATATTGACCAGATGCGTCAGCCTGGACTCGTCCAGTCTGCGCCACTCGGAGAGCTGAGGGCGTAGGTGATAGTCAAGCAGATCGCGTACGTACCTGTGGCATCTGTCCTTCGTGATCACGCTACCGGCCTGGAGGCCCTCGTAGTACATCCCCAGGTAGATCCCGCAGAATCGAGTGAAAGTCATCAGGTCGCCGCGGGTAACTGCCGCCTGAAGCATGCCGTAGAGGTCGTACGTAAGCTGGCCGATGAAGTCGGGTTCGCCTGACTTGACGACCGCCCGACCAAGGTCCCGTAGATGAATCTCCACAAGGCGGACACAGTGGAACTCGGAGAAGGGCTCCGACACTTGATCCGGCCCAAACATCAGCCCGACCCGCTCCAGCCGGGCCCCCAGGTCCTCGATAGCACTCGTCATCGTGCGTACCGCGGTCCTGAACGCAGGTATATCCGCCGACCGCAACGCGTTCATTGCCATAAGCTTCAGTACGTCCAAGCAGGGCCGCACGTCGGGCCCGGTGTATGACCTGCTTAGCACGACGCACCGGTCCACGAGCCGCTCCAGCCTGGCAACCAATGGCTGTGCGTGGAACGTGGCAAGAGCATCGCTCCCGGCCTTGATAGATTGTCCGAGCCTCACTAGGAGAGCCGGCTTCTGTCCAGTCTGTGAGTCGTCGGGCCGCGCTCCTACGACCTTCGCTAACCGACGCAGAGCGCCGAGATCCACATCAACTACGGTGCCACTGCGCCGAGCTACGACACGTGTTTGGTCCGCAGTGGCTGGCTCGGAGCCGAACAGGTTCCAGCGGATGCCGACGCTTTCACACTCCCCGCGAAGGATGTTGTGTGCGGCCCTGAAGAGGATGTCATGGTAGACGTGGTTGCGAACCGCCCTTTCCGTCCGAGCAGAGATTGCACGCGCGGCGTAATCGTGGTCCAGCAGCCTTAGCACTCGCGCGGTGAACGCGACGGTACGCAAGGCTAGTGCAAGAGCCACCAGCGGTGCTAGTATCAGCGCGTCACAGAGGACCGCGGAGTCATCAGGCTTCAGCCCAGTGGCTGCCCTCGTAGCGCCGAGGAAGGCAACGACCGCGATCACATACCCGATCAACTCTATTGGACGCCGCGCTGCCAGCGGGCCGAATGCAAGGCCCAGTTGCGGCTGCCTCTCAACCCAACCTGCGAGGAAGATCGTGAACGGTATCACCAACCCGACGAATGTCACCGTCACCTGGGTCCAGAATTGGACGAGTTCTGATACCGCCGACAGACGCCACTCCGCGGGGATGACTGCCAGACGCGGGAACTCAACCCAGCGCGCCGCCACAAACCAGACCGCGGCCAGCAGCCAGAGACTCCAGCCTAGCCAGAAGTCCAGGTCGTCGCGCAGCTTGGCCAGGAACTGACCGCGTGCGAGTTCCTCGTAGATGCCGTGCTGTTTCAGCAGCTTGACGGCCGCGCCTCGTGCTGTCCTGCGCCGTCGCCAAGTCACTGAGTGGCTCGATCCATGCCGGCGTCTCCTTGGCTAAGGCAGTTCCTGCGCGCTAGTCACGACCTTGTAGTTCACCCCAAGTGCGCCCCCAAAATGCTTCTCCCCGCATTCGATCTTCCGGCGTTCGTCGGGCCTGAGTCTGGAGCGGTCGGTCGTGTCCTTCGTTTCGCGGACCAGGTACAGGAGAGGCCGGCCGCGTGCGTCGCCGTGCTCATCACGATCCTCCATGACGATGGCCCAGTCGGGGTTGTACTCGCCCACCGGCGTCGGCACCGTGAACCACGAGGGCAGCTTGAGATACAGGCGCACATCGTCTCGCCGCTCCAGCCCTCGCACGAACTCGCGCTCCGTCTCGGACTCGAAGATCACGTGGTCATACACAGAGCGTTTGGCCGGCACCAGGTACTGCTCCCAACTCTCGATCTCGCCATCGAACTGGCACATCTCATACCACTCGTCGATCCGCTCGTACTGGATTCCGGCGACGAGCTGGTCGGCCAGCTTCTCCTTGGCGATGCGAACCGCCTCGGTGGCGAAGCCGTGGGGGTTGTCGAGCGCGGCCTGCTTCTGCGCACTGCGACGGAAGATCTCCAGCAGCGTCCGCCGAGTCAGCCGAACGGGCGGCGTAGTGTGAAGCAGAAGATGCTCCATCAGCCCGACCAGATTGGGTGAGACGTACCTCCCACGCAGCTCGATAACCGTCCTGGTCGCGGTTGCCTGGCGTGCCACGAACTCGTCTGCGCCTTCGACTTCCAGCTGCGCCTTGGTGATGGTGACCCGGGGTGGCGCAATGGTGATCCTGTCCAACTCCGCCACGACCTCGGCGATCAGGCGCTCGGAGTCGATCCTGACGGCGTAGCGCGTCTTCTGCTTGATCTTGTCCCACAGATCTCTGAACTCGGGCCGCAGCGTGTATTGCTTGCGCAGTCGAGCGGTTCGGCGCTTCCGCGCGTTGGCCGGCTTCGGCGGCAGACCTTCCATGCCGTACTCCGCCTCGATCTCGGATTGCAGACGCTCGACATAGCGCTCGTAGCTCTCGTTCGCGACCACAGTCAGGACGTTGATCTGCTCATCGTGTACTCTGTCGCCGTTCTGGTTGACGGCAAGGCGCACGCCCCTGCCCACCTCCTGCCGCTTCTTCATCTCTGAGACAGTCTGGTTGAGCGTACAGATCTGGAAGACGTTTGGGTTGTCCCACCCCTCGCGGAGCGCCGAGTGCGAGAAGATGAACGCGGTCGGCTCATCAAATGAGAGCAGGCGTTCTTTCTCCTGCATGATCAGTTCGTATGCTTCTCGGTCCCGTTCGGCTTCGCCGGTCCTGCTGTCCTCGTAGACGACCTGACCGGCGCGGGTGCGGCGCTGAGCGAAGTAGGCTGCTTGGACAGCGGCCGCGTCGACCTCCCGGAAGCCTGAATGCTGGGCCTTCAGGTCAGTGAACGCCTCGTTGAAGAGCCGACGGATGATACCGTCCTCCCGAACATAGTTGTCGACTCGGTCGATGAAGAACAGAGAGAGCACTTTGATGCCGGCGGCGCGCAGTCGCGCCTGCTTGCGCATGTGCGCTTCCACCGTGTACCGGATCTGGGCCGCGAAGATAGCGTCCTTGTCGGCGCCTTTGGTCTCGCCGAGGCGGAGTTCGTCGTCATTCGCGAAGGTCACCACGCCCGCGGCCGCGTCGATCTCGTCCACCACAAACGGGGCGTACTCCGGTCGCCCGGCCTTCTCCTCAAGGCGGTCGCCAGGGTGGGCCGTGACCACCTGCTCCTTGACCGTACCGTTCTTCATCAGCTTGTGGAGCGCGATGCGCGCGGTAAGCGTTCGCTTTTCGGCGCGAATCTGGTCCAGGCGAAGGAAGGGAAGGTTCTCATCGTCTGACTGGACGACCGACCCTACCTCTATCCGCTTGACCAGTCCCTGTCGGTAGGCCTCGAACGGCGTGAGTCGGTAGACGACGTTGTAGGGATTGCGATGGGTGGCGCTGTAGCGCAGGGCAAATAGCGGATCGAGCGCGGCCAGCGCGCGCACGCGCAGTTCGCTCTCCATATTCTGGGGTTCGTCCAATATCAACACGGGGCGGGCTGCCTGAACCAAGTGGATCGGCGTCTCGCCCTGCAAACGATCGGTGCTCTGGCGGATGACATTCGACGCCTTGTTGAAGGAGTCAATCGTCATCACCATGATCTCGACACCGTCGGAAAGAGCGAACTGCCGCACCTGGGAAAGATTGGCCGAGTCGTACACGTAGTAGCGGTAGGGCGTATTCCCGTAGAGCTCGCGTAGATGCTTCTCCGTTACCTTGAGCGCCTTGAGCACGCCCTCCCTCACGGCCACGGACGGCACCACGGCGATGAACTTCCGCAGACCATATCGCCGGTGGAGCTCGAGCGCCGTGCGCAGGTAAACGTAGGTCTTTCCGGTTCCGGTCTCCATCTCCACGGAGAAGTTCCCGAAGCGCACCTGCTTGTTGCCCTCGACCGTCTCGATGCTCTCCTCGATGACCTGCAACGCGTCGTCGGTGGGCAGCCCGTTCTCGCGCTGGACGGCCTGGAGGTTGGAGAGTAGGGCCGCCTCGTCCAGGTCAAGCCGGTTCGGCACGGCGGCGAAGCCACCGAGCGAGAACGACAGGTCGGCCTCGTTGCGAGGCTGGCCCTCGAGCAGCCCCGCCACTGCCTCGATGGCCCGGATTTGGTATTCCTGGTTGGCGTCGAACTTGAACTGCATCCCAGGTCCCTCAGATCGCCTTCAGCCTGCACTGCAGGGCCAGGTTCGCTGCCAGGCTGTCGTCGAGCGCGACGTCCCGGCAGATGAACAGATCATCCCTCTCAAGATTGAGGCTTCGGATCGCCTCGGGGTCAAGCGTAGCATCCAGGCAGATACGGAAGCTCTGCTCCTTGTCTGGGTCGGTCACTCGCCAAAATGTGTTGCCAGAAGTATCCTCGACTCGCTCGACCTGGCAGTTCAGACCGAAGCCCTCTTTGACCGCGACCTCCCAGATCACCCGCTCAGGCATCCAGCCGTCCACCAGGGGGTCGGAGAGCATGCCCATCTGCGACGCGTAAGTCTCAGGTGCGTCGCCGGAGGGCGGCGTCCATTGTCGGAAGCTCGACTCGGTCAGTCTGTAGACGCGGAATCCCAGATCCTCGGGACTCTCACGCTGGTCGAGGCTTTGCTGGCCACCGTCAGCGTTCTCAAACTTCCGGATCACGCGTCGAATGCGCTCCCTGCCGATATCGGCGATGGTGCGCAGTTCGACTCCGTTGTCCAGTGGTTTCGGAGCATCGAGCGGCTCGGGTAACTGCACCATGACGAAACGCCTGTCGCCACCGTCTTCGCGGTTCTGCTCAAGGACGGCCTGGGCCGTTGTGCAGGAGCCGGCAAAGAAATCGAGTACGACATCTCCGTGCTCAGCGTCCATCCCAATGTTAAGCAAGCGCTTCATGAGGGCGACCGGCTTCGGGAACTGCATCACGACCTGACCATCGAATAGGCTGGTCAGGTCGTCCGTCCCGTGCTGTGTGTATATGCCGTCGATTATGGAGAACGGCTTCATGCCACGTTTCTCCCCGCTCTCGTCTCTCAGGTACTGCTTGTACGACACAGTGACTGAGTCCCCGTCTCCAGTGAAGACGATCTCGTCGTTCGCCACAGCGCGCATCACGCGATCTTTGCCCCACCACCACTGACGCCTCGGCCAGACTTCACCGCCCTGCGGAAGCGGGATCGGGAACACCAGGTTGTCCCGCCTGTCCATGCTTTTCGTCGCCTCGAGCGGCTTCAAGCGGTACGGACCTCTGGTTTCGATCTTGCCATCTCGGTACTTGTAGTACCGCCGCTCCGTTTCAGGGTCGGGGGGCAGCCACAGATCCTCAAGGAGATCGCCTGCACGGGCATAGAGAAGGATGTACTCGTGCTGGGTAACCGCGTACTTCTCTTTGGCACCGCCACCGTAGCTCTTCTTCCAGA
The DNA here is from genome assembly GCA_963716175.1 of uncultured Armatimonadota bacterium. Taxonomy (GTDB): domain Bacteria; phylum Armatimonadota; class Hebobacteria; order Hebobacterales; family Hebobacteraceae; genus MFD04408-11. Next base: position 2,250,859 of record OY970296.1, read on the forward strand.
CGAAACACTCGATGCGGTTCTCCTCCCCGAACACCTCGTTCATCAGCATGCGAAGATTGTGGACTTCGTTGTCGTCTACGGAGGCGAAGATCACGCCATCCTCGCAAAGCAACTGGCGCGCTAGGAAGAGCCGTGGGTACATCATGGACAGCCATGCCGAGTGATAGCGGCCGCTCGTCTCTGGATTCGTGTTGAGGAGATTGCCTTCGGTATCCTTCTGGCCGGTGAGCTGAAGGTACCTGTCCAGCGGGTCGGCATAGTTATCGGGGTACACGAAGTCGTTGCCCGTGTTATACGGCGGGTCAATGTAGATCATCTTCACCCGCCCGAAGTAGGCCTTATAGAGGAGCTTGAGCACCTCCAGGTTCTCGCCCTCGATGAACGCATGCTGCGTGTTCTCCCAGTTCGCCGACTCTTCGGGGCACGGATTCAGAGCGGCCCGGCTGGGGGTCTGGAGAGCGCGAATGGCGTCCTGCTTGCCCGCCCATGTGAAGGAGTAACGCTCGGGCCGTTCGTCCACGATCTCGCCGAGCGTGGCGCGCAGGCGGTCCCAATCCACTCGTCCCTCGGAGAAGGCATCGGGGAAGATAGCACTCAACCGCTCGATCTGGTCAGCGATCAGATCGGGCGAAGTCCTTGCGACCTTCTCGGCTTTGCTCATGCTCGCCTCCTTCGTGCAGACTGCGCGGGCACGTTCGCCTGCGCAAGTTGCACCAGGAACGCTTCAAGGTCCTCGCGCCGGTAGAGTCGGTAGCGGTTCATCGGGTTGCGGATCGCGGTGAGTTTCCCGGCGCGATCCCACGCACGCAGAGTGCTGGTCGAAACTCCGAGCAACTCCGCCGCTTCATGAATCGTCAGGTAGTCCTGGATCGTGCGCACGATCTCCCTCACACCCCCTCGTAGCTTGGGTGACATTATGTGAGGTTGCACGCGCAATGTCAAACGCTGCCAGCGAGGCGCCGGGTGGCCGCCGTGACCGGCCGGTCTCGGAACACGCGAGTCGCGGTCGGACGCGGGGCTCGGCGTATCAGAACCCGGTGATCACAGTTGGCGCGCTCCATTAGCAGGACTGCCACTCATCCCGCCGAAGCGTCCTCGGCGACGGCCCCGCGGTTCCCTTAGCTCCGGCTGGCGGCGCTCGGGGGTACCCACGAGCTGAGGCAGGAGGGGGAGACAGAATGGCTGTTGCCAAGCCACGCTCGTTTCCGCTGTACGATAGGGCCCGCCAGGCTGGTGTCCTGGACGACGGCAGCGCTCTTATCGTTGCACCAACAGCGACGGGCAAGAGCTACATCGGCCGCATGATTCTTCGCCAAGCAGTGGGGAACCACGAGCCGGGCACCCATGCCTATCTTGTCCCGTATCGCGCCCTGGCGGCCGAGATGTATGACTCCTTCCAGCATGAGTTAGCGGCTGACCAGCTGGAGGCTCGCGTACGGGTGGCGACAGGAGACTACACAGACCCCATCCAGCCTCAGGAGACCGATATCCTGATCGCCACCTACGAACGATTCGCGGCGCTGATGCGCATGCCAGAGCTAGCGCTTGGGCGGGTGGTGGTAGATGAGGTCCATTTGGTGGCCGATCAGACGCGCGGGCCGGTGCTGGAGGGGCTGCTGGCGCGCATGGAGAGCCACAAGCGGCCACGCTCGTTGTGCGCGCTTTCGGCGGTGGTAGCGAATCCGGAGGCGTTGGGCCAATGGCTAGGGGTGCCGGTGTTGCTCGGCACCGCGGAGGACCGCGCGGTGGCGGTGGACATGCACTGCGAGGAGACCGATGACCTGGATACCGCCCTAGGTCAGGAAGTGCAGTCTGTGCTGCAGCACGGAGATCAGGCCGTCATCTTCTGTCACTCTAAGGCCTCGTCGCAGCGCCTGGCGCGTGACTTGCAGCAGGTCGTGGCAGGATACCTCACAGATGACGACAGAGGGGAACTGCGCGATCTGGTGGCGCGGGTTTCCGAGGATGATGAAGACGCAAAAGACCTGCACGCATTGCTATCAGGTGGCGTCGCCTTCCACCATGCCGGACTCTCCCGCGAGTCACGTGCGGCGGTAGAGAGCGCCTTTCGCGAGCGACACCTCAAGGTGATCGCGTGCACGCCCACGCTCGCCGCAGGGGTGAATCTTCCAGCGCGCCTAGTGGTTGTGCGCGACGTGTTCCGCACAGAGTTCACCCGCGGTTTCCCGCAGGCGGTGATGCTGTCGACGGGGGAGCTGCTCAACATGCTGGGCCGAGCGGGACGCCCAGGGCAGGTCGAGAGCGGACGCGGTGTGGCCCTCGTCAAGAACGGTGATCTGGAGAAGGACGAACTGCGGGAGCTTCAGGTGGCGATCCGGGAAGGCCGCGGCAATCCCGTGACGAGCCGTCTGCCAGACTCCTTCGACGCGCTGATGCGGTTCCTGCTCTCCGTGGCGGCCGACCGTGGCGAGGCAACGCTGGCGGACCTGGCGGCGGCGGTGAAGGGCACGCTCTGGTTCCGGGAAGACCCGGACGAGATCGTCTTCGACCGGCCCTTCGAGGCCGATATCATGGAGGACATCGAGTCGTACGCTCGCGTCACGCCGGACATGCGCGTCGAACGAGCCTGGCCCGTAGCGGACGGAGTGGCGGGGTCCGTGGCCTCTGGCGACAAACTCTACAACTTCAGCCTCCGTTTCAGCGGAGAGGACTGCACGTGCCCGGCGAAAGCCAAGTGGCAGCGGCGCAACATCTGCAAGCACCTCGCCTGCGCTATCCACAACCTGCTGTTCGGCACCGGCGTCGATGCGGAAGTGCGCAGCCGCGCCATCTATGCCTCCGCGCACCGGTTCCGGCGGACGCTCAATCTGGGCACGAAGATCCAGCAGGCAGTGCGACTGCTCGACGCATGGAAACTGCTTGAGCCCGTGCCGGGCGCCTACCAGGCAACGCCGGTCGGCGCGCTCGCGGCGAACTCGAGCCTCGACTTGCTTCTCATACGTGTCGCTGATGAACGCATCCGCGGGTGCCGCCGCGTGCCGACGCCGAAGGAGGTGGCAGGCTGGATCGTGGAGGATTACTTCGGCGATACTGCCAAACGCGAGCGTTGGGAGCGAGCAGTGGAGCCCTGGGTCGACGAGGTGGAGGAGCGGCGCATCAAGCTCCCCGAAAAGTACCGCGGCGACTTTGAGCGGGGTCTGGAGCAGCTCGGCCAAGTGGCCTCGCTCTATGGCGAGATCGCAGAGAGCCTGGGTAAGCCGGAGGTGGCCCAGGTGTGCCGGCTCACCCGCGGCTGTCTCCAGTATGGCGTGGCGCTAGAGCTGATCCCGCTGGCCGCGCTGCGCATCCCGCAACTCGGTCGCGCACGCTGCCGCTTCCTCTACGACGACCGCGGCATTCGTGGCCTAGAGGAGCTGGCACACGCCGATCCGCAGGCGCTGGCGGGCCCGCGTGCCCCTGCCAGCATTGCGCAACAGTGGGTGGAGACGGCGCGAGGCATGTGGCAAGCGCGTGGGCATGTGCTCAGGCTGCCAGAGGAAGACCGGGCCAGGGGCATCGACGACTTCCTCTCGCAGTTCCAGGTCGATCAGCTCTCGCTCTTCGGCGAGAACGGCGTGATGGGTGAGGCGGCGTGATGAACCTGACGGAGGCCCAGCAGAGGATCATCGGCATCTCAGCTCCGGCGCTGCAGATCCTCGCTTGTGCCGGCTCCGGGAAAACTGAAGTGCTGGCCCGGCGAACGGTGCGGTACCTCCTTGAAGGTACGCCTCCAGAGACCATCGTCGCCTTCACCTTCACCGAGAAGGCGGCGGGCGAACTCAAGGACCGCATCGAGCGCCGCGCCGCCGAAGCCGATGTCCGCTTCGCGGCGCTGCCGCCCTCGGCTTCGGGGATGTTCGTCGGGACTATCCACAGCTATTGCCTGCGAGTGCTCCAGCAGTATGGCGGCCACTACGAGGCCTACGAGCCGCTCACGGAAGAGCGGGAATGGGCGCTGCTGCATCGGTTCGCGCGGCGGCTGGGCATGGTCGATCTGATGGAGCAGGCCTGGCCGGGCGCGCCGGTCTCGGTGCGGCGGGCGGTGGAAGTGTTCCGGCGGAGCATGGCCGTCGTCTGCAATGAACGCATCTCACCCGAAGTCCTGGAACAGCGCGCACCAGGGCTCGCAGAGGTGATGCGTCGCTACCGCGAGCTGCTTTCCGGGATGCGACTTCTCTCCTTCGATGAGATGGTCGACTCGGCCTGCGAGGAGCTAAGGCCGGGGGAAGACTCAGGGCAGTGCTCGATGGGAAGCTGCGGGAGGTGCTGGTGGATGAGTACCAGGACTTGAACCGAGCGCAGGAGGAGCTGCTGCAGCGCTTCCTGGAGATGGGCGCGCGGCTGACTGTGGTCGGCGATGATGACCAGGCGATCTACCAGTGGCGCGGTGGAGATGTCTCGCTGTTCCTCCGGTTCGTCGAGCGCTACGATTCGGCCCAGCGGCATGAGCTAGCAGAAAACCATCGCAGCTTGCCTGCCATCGTGCACACCGCGGCCGGCTTCGCGGAGAGTATTCATGAGCGAGTATGCAAGGCGATGTCCCCGGCGCGTGCGGAGGAATGCCCTGCGGTGGAGATGATGGCGGCCGGCACCGTGGAGGCGGAAGCCGAAGCCCTAACGCGGCGCATCTGCACACTCATCCAGAACGGCCATCGACCTGCCGACATCGTTGCGCTCTTCCGCTCTGTGCGCACGTCCGCGCGGCCGTTCGTGGCGGCGCTAAGGCGAGCGGGTGTGAGGGTGGCGTTAGTCGGAAAGCTCTCGCTGCTGGATCGCCCTGAGATGGCGCTGCTCGCGCGTATCTTCGTGCTCTGGGTCGGCGGCACATGGTACCCCGACGAGGCGCAGGAGGTGGTCACGCCAGAGCGGCTCGCCAGGGACACTGCAGACCTCACCGGCGTCAGCGATGTGGACGCCACACGCATCGTCGGCAAGCTAGAGCGGATGGGCGAGGAGCTACGGGCGACCGAGGTTCGCGACCTGGTCGGCACGTACCTGACGATGCTCCAGCTCATCGGCCTTCCGATCGATGAACCAGAGCGCGCTCGACAGGAGCAGGGCCTGGGACGCCTCTCGGAGCTGCTGGCGGACTTCGAGCACGCGCAGCGCCGACTCATACCGGCGGGGCTGTTCGCACAACCTCAGCCGTCTGCGGCTGAGGAGACTGCTGAGGACAATCTGCTGCTGGCTGAGGCCGAGGCAGCACCGTCCATTCGTATGGAGCGGACGCGCGGCGAGGTGTTCCTCGTGCGCCTGCGAGTCTTCCTGGAGGAGTTCGCGGCGCAAGCAGCGGAAGAGGCGCCCGAGCGCCCGACGCTCGACGAAGGCGCGGTGAACGTAATGACCGTTCACCAGTCCAAGGGACTGGAGTTCCCCATTGTCTTCGTCCCGTGCCTGGTGGAGCGGCGCTTCCCATCCGCCCGGATGGGGCAGGCGCAACGCTGGCACATACCCGACGACCTCTTCGACAGAGCGCGCTATGAGGGCCGCGAGGACGACGAGCGGCGCCTCCTCTACGTGGCTATGACTCGGGCCCAGGAGCTGCTGGTGCTGAGCTGGTTCACCCAGTACGCGAGCGGGCCGGCAACGCCCTCACGCTTCCTGCAGGATCTCATGCCTGCGCGACAGCACTTGGCGCATCCTGGCATGTGCACCCCAACTGTCCGTCCTGGCCCCGAGGGTGGCGAGGCCGTCATCGACACCGACTTCGCAGCCCTCCTTACCTTCAGCGAATGTCCCTACCGATACCGTCTTCGCTATGTGTGCGGGTTCCAGCCGCCCATCGATCCAGCCCTGGGCTTCGGCCGTCTCTTGCATCACACAGTGGCCGAGCTTGCTCGCCTGGGGCAGCGCGGCCGCGCACCGACAACTGAGGATGTGGACGAGATCCTGCAGAGGTCGTTCTACCTGCCGTTCGCCGGGCTCGGCTCGCGGGAGCGCCTCTACCGGTCGGCCCGGCAACGCCTGAGGAAGTACGTCCGGAGATACGGCGAGGAACTCGTGCGCACAGCCGAGCCGGAGCGGCGCTTCGAGGTTCCATTGGAGGCCGCTCGTGTCCGCGGTCGCATCGATCTGGTCTTGAGCGCGGACGGGGGCAGTCGAGAGGTGGAGCTGATCGATTTCAAGACGGCCGTCAACCGTCCCCCAAGCGAGCATCACAAGAACCAGCTCCGCGTCTACGCGGCTGCGATGCGGACGCTGGGTTACCGGCCAGTGCGTCTCTGGATTCATGACCTTGACAGCGATGAAAGCCGGCGCGTGCTTGTCGAAGAAGACGAGAGGCAGGCCGCGCAATTCCGAGGCCTGATGCAGGGGTGGATCAACGGCGTCCGCGGGGGCCAGTTCCCCCGCGTCAAGGATCGGGCAGCTTGCAGGGGCTGCGACTTCACGCGCCTCTGCCCTCGACCGTTCGAGTAGCGCAGGCGGATCTGAGTGGCACGAGAGCCAGCGCTGGTGAACGCCGCCATGATGCTAGTTCCGCACCTCGCGAGAGAACTGGCGTTATGTGCCAGCCGCTAGTCCGCTCACGGGCGCCGTGGACAGGACCCCTGGTCGACGTAGCCGCACGCAGGAGCACGGCCTCACGGGGCGAACAGGAAATGCACTTATAGCATCTTCGGAGGGAATGGCATGACGTCGCTCTGTTCGCGCAGCGCCCGAGTTGTCTGCATCGCGCTTGTTCTGACGCTACTTCTGACCGTGCTGGTTGTCGCTGCCCCGTTGCCAGACGGGGCGCGAGTCGTGTTTCTTGGCGACTCCATTACCGAGCAGCTGATCTACACGCGTTACGTCATGGACTACTTCGCCTTGCGCTACCCGGACCTGAAGATCACGTTTCGCAATGCCGGCTGGAGCGGGGATACCGCGTCTGGCGGGCTGGAGAGGCTGCAGCGCGATGTGCTCAGCCTCGAGCCAACTGTCGTGACGATCTGCTTCGGCATGAACGACGGCGGCTACACCAGTTTCGAGCAGGACCGCTATGACCGATATCTCAAGGCCATGACCGGGCTGGTACAGACACTAAAGAGCAGAGGCGTTCGGGTGATCCTCCTCACGCCAGGTGTAGTGGATGAAGACATCGACAACAAAGGTTACAATGCGACGCTCGCCCGCTACGCGCAGGGCGTCATGGAGCTGGCCGGGCAGAACCAAGTGGCAGTCTTCGACATCAACGCCCTGATGGATGACGTGCAGGCGCAGGCGAAGCGCGACGATCCCAAGTTCACCATGATTCCCGATTCGGTACACCCGGACGCGCCGGGGCAGGCTCTGATGGCCTACGGGCTGCTCAGGGCGCTCGGCGCCGATCAGCCAGCTGCCAGCGCGAGCATCGACGCGGTCGCGAAGCGGGTGGCGGTCGACCGGGCGGTGGTGAAGGACCTGAAGGTCACTCCCCAGTCCATCACATTCACGCGCATTGACCGCTCCTTTCCCGCCTACTTCGATTCCGGGGCAGCCGCCGTGTTTCCGTATGCGCCGATCCAGCAGGATCTGAACCGGTATTGGTTCCAGGTGACCGGGCTGCAGCCTGGAAGCTGGAGGCTCACCGTGGAAGGTTTCGAGGTCGGCGTCTTCTCGGCCGAAGATCTGGCGAAAGGCGTAGAGCTAGGTTCCCGGCCCGGCCCCTGGAAGAGACTCGGGGAGCGAGTGGACGAGACGGTGGCCAGGCAGGAGTGGATCTACCGCGCACGCTGGAAACAGCTCGAAGTGTTGCTGCGCGTACCTAAGGAGGCTCAGCCGGAGAAGGTGGCCCTGGAGCGGAAGCTCGATCAGGCTCTGAGCCAACAGGAGGACGAGCGCGCGGGCTTGGTCGCGCCGCATCCCTGGCAATGGGGGCTCGCGCTCGTTCGATGACCGGATCGGCTGTGTGATCGCTCTGCGGTGACATTGCCCGCAACGTCTCCAGCAGGGCATACCCTCTTGCTTCAGATCACTGCCTCCTCTGGGGTGAGGCGTTGCCCAAGGAGACGGAGGGTGGCCGACCGAGTTGAGAGCAGGTGTTCGTCCCAGCGTCAGCACGTACAACGCGGCTTGGCAGTTGCACTGTTGCACGACGTCCAAGCGCATCGCCGATGCCCCGGCCACCCTCCGACTCCGGCTACCCCCTCGGCTGGGAGTGGTGCGGACCGGATACACTTGCAAGAGCAGCAGGGAAGCCCTGGGCTCAGCAGAAGCGAAGCCCCCGTCTGGGCACGGGTGACCGCGGCGTGTGGTCTGCCTTGGCGCGGGATTCCAGCCCGGCATCAGGAGGGGCTTCCTCCCAGCAATCAGTGCTCAGGAGAATGAGGAGGGTGTACAGATGAAAGGGCTACGTTCGGTCGCGTTGGTGCTTGGGCTGGCCGCCGCTTTGGCGGCCCCGGCCCTGTCCGGTCAGCGGGGTGGTGGCGGCCGTCGGGGCGGAGGTGGTGGACAGGGCGACAGCATGAAGGCCCTGCTCGACCGCCTTGGGTTCACCGAGCAGGAGCTGGCCGCGGTGCAGAAGAGCATGGAGGCCAAGTCCAAGGCTCGTCAGACACTCGAGGACGAACTCGGTAAGCTGCGCGAGGTCGCCGGCAATGACAAGTCCACCGACCAGCAGCTGCGTGGGGCCATCGACAGCTACACCAAGGCCCTGGCGCGATACCGGGAGACAGTGCGGACCGAGGATCGCTCCCTCTCAGGCCGCCTCTCAGTAAGGAGCCGGGCGCGCTGCCTAGCAGCCGGGGCCCTTGACAACGGACTTGGCATGGGTGGTGGAGGGCGCGGCGGTGGAGGCGGAAGGCGTGAAGGTGGGGGCGGACGGCGGCCATAGCCCACTCCTCCAAGAGCCAGCCTGAAGGCGACTGCCGAGCCGACGGGGTGAACGACTGGAGAGCTGTGGCAGCCGGTCGCGGGCGCCAGCGGTTCTGCCCCCAGTGCCCGGTTGCACCTGTCGGCCGCCCGTGAAGCCGGTCCCGGCCGCCCCCAACTCCGGTTACCCCCTCGGCTTGGAGTCGTTGACTCCGGGTTTCGTCGCGGATGCGTCCGTCAGAGCTTCCACCTGTCTCGCTCAATCAACGGGGTCTTGAAGCTAGCTGAGATGCGCCCGGTTCTCTCGAGATGATCCAGGCAGGCGCGCACGCACCCGCGACCGACGCAGATGGCGAGATGCCGGAATCGGTCTAGCAGGAACTGATTGTAGCTTGGCTGTTCACCCTCGGATTCCGAGCCCGCCCAGAAGGGCGAGAAGCGCGGGTCGCGCCCCGCGTGCACGCGTCCACATGCCTCGGCGTCCAGGGGCGCGTGGGAGAACTCACGTCCCTCAATTGCGAATCGGACCTCCCGGCAGGTGCCGATGGCGTGGGCCTCGCACTCGTTGACGCAGGCCAGGCAACCGTCGCAGATCTGTTCCCTGGAAAGCGGGGTCGGGCAAAGCTGGGCATCCGTCAGGACCGCAAACACACGCTGCCGCGGGCCGTACTGGGGGGTCAGCAAGAGCTTCGAATGGCCCAACTCGCCCAACCCAGCCGCAACCCCGGCCACCCGCAGAGACATCATGCCATCGGGCCCTGCCGGCTGGTCAGCCCGCACCCGTCTGCCGACGTGCGACATGAAGGGATTGTGGACCGGCACGCTGGTGAAACCAGATTCCTCCAGGAGCAGGACTACCTCTCGCAGCACTCGGGGCGCGATGACCTCATTGAGGTACCAGTACGAGTCGCAATTGTACGCCTGCCAGTAGGTGCCCTCCTCCACCGCCTTGAGTGTGCCCCGCGGCTGCCGCATGGCCACCGCCACCACCGTTTCCGTCTGGGGGAAGATGGTGTGTGGGTGCAACTCGGGTGGCGCGCCCGCGAAGCGAGAGATGGGGGCAAAGCCAACAAGGTCAGCGCCAGCGGCGGCGGCGACATTCCGCACCTCGTCGGTCAGGCTCTGCACGGTCATCCGGAAGCCTCCGTGGTGAGTCTGCGTCTTCCTGGATTCTCGCGCGGCCAGGCCCAACTGTCAAAAGACCGTCTGCGTATGGTGTCCGCCATGCTATCAGAAGGAGTGCCTGCTCCTGCCGGAAAAGGGCTATGCCCAACGGCCCCGGCACCCCGACTCCGGCTGCCCCCTCCACGCGGGGTCACGCTCTGGGGTTCCATCGCGCCTGGGCACAGCAGCCGCGCCACGGCGGCGATCACCGGCAGCCCCCCAGCCGAATCCTGCGTCGCTGCCCGTCTGTATGTTCTATCCCTCGCGGAACAGAGGTGCCAGTGAGTGCCGAGAATACCACGAGAGAGGGTGTGCGAGCGTCCTGAAAGCCAGATGAGTCTCTGGACAGCGCGGGCATACCGCCGCGTTGGTTGGTCTCGTCGGGCCGCACTCAGCGAGAGCGGGATGAGGTAACGGCCCTCTCCACCCTCGGGGCCTGGGCGCGCGCCCCGTGGGCAACGCGGTACAGGCTTCCGGGGGGGTATCAGTAGGTACTCGTCCAGCTACTCGAGTCGGGCTCGGGCGGAGGAAGATCGCGCGGGGCAGCGACGTGGACCTGGGAAACCAACTCCGTGACGCTCCGATCCTGGTCAGGGGAGCGCCCGCCCAGATCCTTCTCTGTGGGTTCTTCTTCGAGCTCCTTGAGACGGCAGCAGCAACACAGAAGCCGACCGTCGTTCGCCTCCGCGAGCTCGTAATCGGGGACTTGCTTACCGCACTCCCAGCACTCGGTTCCGGCGCTCATGGCCCTTCCTCAAGCTGCTGGCAACACGGGTGGGAGAAGGCTGCAGTAGTGCTGCGGCGTAGGCTAGTCTGCATTATACCACGGCGTGCCTGAGACTGCCACGGGCTAGGAGAAGAACTTGCCGGCGAGCCCGCTGAGGTGCATCCACGTGTCTTTCCAACTGCCCGTGAAGCCGGCCCCGGCCACCCCCTCGGCTGGAGTCACTGTCCGGGGTTCTAGGACTGCACGCGCTCCGTAATCCGCAGCACGCGATCGAAGCTCCCCTCCGCCGGCATGGTGTCGGCGATCCCGAGGATCAGGCGGGTGCAGCCGCGCGCCAGGGAGACGGCCTCGTCGACGAGGCGCTCGAAGTCGGCCTCGCTCATCGCGCCCTCTATCATGGCAACAGAGGGGATTCCGCCCCAGATGGTGGTGCCGGGGAGTTCGCCGATCAACCGTGAGAGCGAGAGCTTCGTCATCGGCGCCGGGCAGAGCGAATCGGCGATGTCGAAGCCGGCGCGGCGGTAAAGCGGTAGCAGGCCCGCGTTCTCCCCGTCGGTGTGGGTGAGCAAGAGCCTGCCGTGTGCGTGGGCGAGGTCCGCCGCCTTTCGGAGCCATGGCAGAATGTGCCTCTCGAAAAACGGCGGATAGGTGATGGTGTCGTCGTAGTTGCCGCCCCAGAAGATGATCTCCGAGGGGCTCGCCACCAGCGCCTGCAGGGTGGCGTCGAACCAGGGCGACATGCTTTCCGCCAACACGCTCATCTCGTCAGGCCGGTCGTGCAGCTCCAAGAAGAAATCCGTCATGGGGATCAGATCGCGCATGATCTGGTGCATTGGCGAAGCCGCGCCGTTGCCGAATGCCACCGCGACCCCGTCCTCTCCAACCCAGTCGCGCCAGGCGCGGTAGCCCGCGTCGGCCAGCGCCGTCTCTAGGTTCTCGAAGATGTACCTCAGTACTCGATAGTCGTCGGGCCTCTTCAGGACGTGTTCATCCACCCAGGCGATCGTGACACCGGACCGTTTCATCTCGTCGGTGTAGGTGAAACGGCAGGTCACGTCGCCCACGGGTGTGTGATAGGTCACGCGGGTGGCGCCGCCGTCGCGGTGGACCTCGCGCTCGACATTGTACATACGCGTCTCGAAGGGCATTTCCGTGAGCCGGTAGATGCCCAGGCCGCGGTCAACGACATCCTCGGGCCAATCTCCCAGGAAGTTCGGCACCACCGCGTGATAGCCGACGCCAAGCGACCTCGTGATCTCCCGCAGAGATAGGCCGCGATAGGCCTGCGGCAGAGTGCCTGACCGGGACCGCGCGTTGTACCAGAGATCGAGCCGCGGCACCCAGAGAACGCGATCAGAAGGCTGGCCGCGGCAGGCGGCGAGGATTCGCTGCCTATGGGTCATGCTGTCTGCTTCGTTCTCCTGGGCGCGCCTGCCTGCCGAACCCTCCTGGGCGACGGCCCCGGCCATCCCCCGACTCCGGCTACCGCCTCAGTTTGGAGTCAACGCTCGGGGTTCAGTCGCGTGTGGGATGTGACCAGCCGGGGCACAATAGGGGCCGGAGCGCTCGAGGCCCTACCCGGTCCAGTCCGGGATCGACATCCTCGCCTATCCTCTGTGCCTCCCGGAACAGGGGTATCAGTGGATGCAGAGAATACCACGACTGAGGCTGCAGGTGGCGTCCTGGGAGCCGGATGAGTTGCTGGACGGCGCGGGACGCGCATGGCGGCGAGATCATCGTCGATAGCACCGCGGACGTGGGCACGAGATTCCGCATCAGATTGCCTCTGTCTCGGCCCGCGCGCTGACGTTCCCAGCGGGCGCGAACAGCTAGCGGACGCTCGCGAAGACAGAATCTGGCTGCAGCATGCAGAAGCTACTGCCTGGAAGGTTCGATGCCGGGCTTGGTCACCTACCGTTCGTGGTTAGGTGCAGGGCTAGACTCAGTAGGAGGGCTCCAAATGCTCAAGGACTTCAAGGAGTTTGCGCTACGGGGAAGCGTCGTTGACATGGCCGTCGGGATCATTGTTGGCGCGGCTTTCGGCGTGATCATCAAGTCCTTGGTCTCGGACATCATCATGCCGCCCATCGGCCTGCTCTTGGGTAAGGTCGACTTCACCAACCTCTTCGTGGTCCTCAAGGCCGGCAAGGAGGCGGGACCCTACCTGTCGTTGGCTGACGCCCAAAGAGTTGGCGCGGTCACCCTGAACTACGGGGCCTTCATCAACACCATCATCAGTTTCGTCATCATTGCCTTTGCGGTCTTTCTGCTGATACGACAGGTGAACAGACTCAAGCGGGAAGCGGCGCCTGCGCCGGCTACCAAGGAGTGCCCATACTGCTTCTCCTCAGTCGCACTCAAGGCCACCCGCTGCCCACACTGCACCTCTGAGCTGCGTTCTGCCTAGAGAGGGACAGGTGTCAGTGGGCCGAGCAGGGCCGCAGTCAGGAGTGGCCCTGCCGCCTGTCAACTGAGGTGAATGGGATATTCGCCGCTCGGGCTGGTTCGGGGATCATCAGGCTGAGTTAGCCGGCGGCCGAGTGGCGAGGATTCTGTCGCCGTGAAGACGGCCGGGTTCTGTGAGTCCGGGCATACGGCTGCGAAAGGAGGTTCACCGATGTCTAGGCGTGTGCAGAGAGTAGTCCTTGGCAGCGTCTTGCTACTGGCGCTGCTCGGAGTCGCTGCGGTGTTCGCGGCTCCCCCGGTATCGTTCGGTTCAGCCACGCGTGATGGGCGCCGGGTAGGCGAGGTGGTGATTGGGAACAGCGCGGTCATCGTGCTCCGTACCACCGAGTCCGGCCGCTCTCCTCTGGAGCGCGCGGAGATCGTGGCCAACAGATTGCGGGCTGCATTGGCTGCCGAGGCCAAGCCGGAACAGGTGCAGGTACGCTCGGTTCGTTCCACGCCCACAGTGTACGTAAGCGACATGCCCATCGTCCCGGTGAGCAAACAGGAGGCGAAGGCGAACCGCGCAACGCCGGCCGGCCTGGCGAAGCGCTGGCGTGACAACCTAGTTCTCGCCCTGGGAGGAAAAGCGGGAGAGAAGGCGGCGCCGACAGCTACCCCGCCCGCTCCAGTGAGCGTGCAGACCGCGGCAACGGACTGGAATTCGACCGCTCAGAAGTGGGTGCCGATCTTCAGCTTGGAGAGCGAGGGGGTCTACCTGGGGGCCGCACAAGTGGCAGGGCCCAAGTCACAAGTCGAGAAGGTGAAGGGCGTAGCTGAGCTCAGGCTGAACGTCGAGGGATTCGCCCGAGTGTACGCTTATGTCCCGGTCTCCACCATCAGCGTGAGCAAGCTGTCGCGAGTGCAGGGCGTCAGCGTATGGGCGGTGGGCGATCTCGCCCTGGCGAAGTTCTGAGGCATACGGGGAGACAGAAATGGGAATACATCGCGTCATTGCTATCGCGCTCTTGCTCTGTCTGGTCCTGGGCATGGCTACCGTGGCGGCGGCCAAGCTCGACCTGGGAGGCCTGCTGAAGATCGGCGGGATCGCCTTCCTGGTGACCCAGTATGGGGACAAGATCAACAGCGTCATAGATGGAGCCCTCGGCGAACGAGAGGCCGCGGCGAAGGGCGCGACCAAGGTGGTGCCTATCCTCTCCCTGGGAGGAGGCGGCTACATCGGCGCCGCCCAAGTCGTGGGGAGCCCGGAGAGCGTGAGCCGGGTGAAGGCGGTGTTCCAGGTAGAGGGCCGCATCGGCAGCTTCCGACCCCGCATCTTCATCCCGACCTATGTCGAGAAAGCGGCTGGCACCCCGGAGCGGGCGAAAGGCGTGGGCATCTCGGCCGTGATCGAGTTCAAGATCTGAGACGCCGCCGGAAGTATCCGTTGTGGAAATGGTGCCGGCATGCGCGGCGCCGCGTCTGGTGAGGTCGCCGCGCGTGGCTTCACGCGCCCATCATCATCCGTCCTGTCCAGGGGCTCGTCGGTCTGACCCGCAGGCGCCGGGGGGCGGCAGAGCGGCGGTCAGCGCCGACACTTCGTGGGGGCTCGTTCTAGGGCAAGGCGAAACGGGATAACATGCCGCCTGGAAAGACCCTGACAGTCGGCGCAGGAGGCAAGACAATGCGATGGGTGTGGTTTGTGCTGGTGATGCTCGCCAGCCTGGCGGCGGGCTGCGACAACCCGGTGCAGATCGATCGTGATACCGAGATCGCCATCGGTCGCCAAGGCGCGGCCGACCTCGAGAAGCAGTACGGCCTGGTCGGGAACTCGGCCATGCAGCAGCGGCTAGATGGGATCGGGAGGCGACTCGCTTCCGTCTCGGCTGAACCCTCGTTCCCCTGGACCTTCAGGATCCTCAACTCGAAGGAGGTTAATGCGGTCTGCCTGCCTGGCGGGTTCGTCTACGTCTTCAGGGGCATGATGGAGTACGTGAAGAGCGACGACGAGCTCGCGGGCGTGGTCGGTCACGAGGTCGTACACGCAGACCACCACCATTCGAAGGCGGCTATCGAGAAGGCGATGACGGCGGGCCTATTGGTCGAGCTGGTCACCCAGAAGAGCTCCGCCTCAATCCAGCAGGCCGCCAAGATCGCTCTCAATCTGGAGATGCAGCAGGGATACCGGGAGAAGGAGTACGAGGCCGACCATTTCGGAACGGGGTATGCCTTCCGGGCAGGCTACCGGGCCAGCGGCCTGCGAAGCCTGCTGGAGTACCTCTACAAAAAGGAGGGCGACCCGGCGCGGATCACCTGGCTGCTCCAGAGCCACCCTCCGCTGGTCAAACGCATCGAACGCCTCGACCAGTATGTCCCGACGCTCACCGGGAAACCGCTCGCGGAGAGCTGACCACGTAACAGTTTATTTTTGGTGAGAGTGATTCTGCGGGGCAGTGGCAGGAATCAGGGCACAGGGGTGGGGAGCAGCAGTTCCTGGCAGCTGCTCAGGAGCGGCTTGCCTTGCGCAATCCGCGTGCTCAAGAGACTCATCGGCCCCATCTCGGTATCGGATCCTTTGTGGGAGCGCGTGCCCCCTGATCTTGCGCGTTATCACCGTCGGTGGGTGGAAGAGTGCGCTGGCCGAGCGAACGCTCAGGGCATGATTGGCCAGGGAGTACGCAGGGAACCGACTCCAACGCACCCTTCTTGACGGTCTTCCGGGCCGCTAGCCGGAGCCTGCTAACCGCTACAGGAGATCCTGGCGCCCCACGGCGTCGGGCAAGTCAGCCGCGAAGAACGGGCTATGGCGGATAGTCTCGCCCAGGATGACAATGGGGTGAGTGCGAAGGGCAGCGGCAATAAGCGAAGATGGGAAAAGGCGGCGATCATATTGGCAGACTGCGACCACAGGAGCACCCGCGGCATGCCGGGTGACCTCCTCTTCATAGGTCTCCCATAGCGCAGTGTCTACGGGCCTGTCGCGAAGAAACGAAGCCTCGCCAGCAACTCGCATGGCAGTCCAGCCGGCGCGCCGGCCGTCTTCGAGCAAGGCTAGCCCGAGCTGGAGAGTCCGGCTGGGGTCGAAGAGCCCGTTCTGGAGATAGAACTCAATGTCTGAGACAATGATCAGCTGACCAGAGGCCTCCAGCGTCGGAAGGTCACCCCCGGCATGGGCGAGGGCTTGCCGGAACCTGGAGGCACCGGCAGGCGCGGATATCCAGACGCAACGCTGTTCCGCGCGCAGTCCGTGGGTTACAAAGGGCAGCATCACTGCCATCTGCTGATCGGGGTGGTCGAAGACGGCACAGATGTGATCGCCCCAGGAGAAGTTGAAGTCGCCATACCCGAACGCCGTCGGGTCGGCAGCTCTGCACGGTCCCGCTCGGGTGGCTGCCGTGAGTGCACTCTCCATCCTTGAGTCCTCCTCTTCGAAGGCTTCTCTGGCCCTCACGTTCCGGACCCGCCCTTGCACCCGCAGACACCACATGCACTCTTTGGTATGCCCAGACTCACCTGTTCCGAAACACTGCTTACCTCCTATCCGGGCAGCTTTCGGTAAGCTCCGACGTCCAATCGCACAATCCCGGATCGCCCGCGGGCATGAGCGCCTGGCCGAGGATGCAACCGCACTCTGCGTTTCGCGCGGCTGTGCCCAGCATGGCTTCATTGCCAAGGAGCCAGCTTGCTCTGTTACTCGCCAATGAACACTCCTTGAAGCTCGGCGCGGTGGTGACGGCCATGGTCGTGCGCCATGCCATAGATGGCCGACGGCCCCGGGCACCCCCGACTCCGGCTACCCGCTCGGCTTGGAGTCACTGGCTGGGGGTGTGTCGCGTACGGCGGCGGGAGCCGCGCCACGGCGGCAATGACCGGCAGGCGCACCCAGTCGAATCCCCGCTCGGTGTTCTCGTTCATCCTCGCTGATCTCCCAGAACAGGGGTATGCACGGAGGCAGAGAATACCACGAGACGAGCAGGAGGGGCGGCCCGGGAGGCAGATGAGTTTTCGAACAGCACGGGCAACGAAGAAGCGACGGCTAAGAGGTGCGAGAGAATACGCCCATCCTTGCACTACGGTTGGGATGCAATCCGCGGACACTGCGCCTTACTGCTGTCTTGGTGTGACTTCGCACGGCGGTTCCAGTGCCGTGCAG
The DNA here is from genome assembly GCA_963716175.1 of uncultured Armatimonadota bacterium. Lineage (GTDB taxonomy): Bacteria > Armatimonadota > Hebobacteria > Hebobacterales > Hebobacteraceae > MFD04408-11. Next base: position 2,268,057 of record OY970296.1, read on the forward strand.
CAGAGGAGTCTGGCAGTGGGTTTCCTGCGCTTCGCGGTGACAGTAGTGATGGCGGTGACGGCAAGCACCCTCGTACTCGCGGAGCCGATCATCGAGACCTGGCGGAGTTCCTTCGGCGAGTGCCGGTCCGTCGCCGTCGATCCAGAAGATGGCTCAGTGTGGGTGGCAGCCGGGGCGAGCGTCGTTCATCTCTCGCGCGAGGGGACAATCCTCGCACTGGGCAGGGGATTCGGCTTTCCTTCCTCTGTATCGCTGAACGCGAGCGACGGATCGTGCTGGGTGGCGGATGCGGGCACCGGCGAGGTCGTGCACCTCTCAGCGGATGGACTCGAGCTCTGGCGGGGGGGAGGCTTCGGGGGGCCGGAATCTGTCTCAGTGAACGCCGCGGACGGTTCCTGCTGGATCGCCGACACCGCGCTTCACCGTGTGGTCCACTTATCCTCGACGGGCGGGGTGCTCTGGGAGGGAGGTGACCTCTACTATCCAGCGTCAGTGTCCGTGAGCCCGGATGATGGCTCTTGCTGGGTGGCAGACACAGGTCACGATTCCGTGGTGCGCCTGGCGGCCGATGGTTCAGAGGTGTGGCGGGGGACGAGCTTCCGAGGACCCAGGAGTGTCGCGGCGGGGGCTAACGACGGTTCGTGTTGGGTGTCGGACACAGCCCACCATCAGGTCGTCCGACTTGCTGCCTCCGGGGCCGAAGCGTGCCGCGTTGGTGGATTCGATTATCCCGAGTCTGTCTCTGCTCGCGCGGATGATGGCTCCTGCTGGGTCGCGGATACCCAGAATCACCAGGTGGTCCACCTGTCGGCTGCTGGTGTGGAGCTGTTCCGGGGAGGGCGCTTCGAGTATCCGCAGTCGGTGGCCGTGGCGGAGGACGGTGGCTCGTGCTGGGTCGCGGATTCGTCTCCTGACCAACTGGTGCACCTAGCCGCGGACGGGACCGAACAGTGGCGCGGAGGCGGCATCGGATATCCTTGCTGCGTGTCCGCCGACCTCGTTGATGGCTCCTGCTGGGTCGCCGACGCCTCCGGCAAACAGGTTGCCCACTTCGCTGATGACGGAACGGAGCTTGGGCGGGGAGGAGGGATCCAATACCCGCACAGTGTCTCCGCAGACGCTCGCGATGCGTCGTGCTGGGTCGCCGATACGTGGGGTCACCAGGTGGTACACCTCGCGGCGGACGGAGCAGAGCTGTGGCGAGGAGGCGTCTTCTCCTACCCCTATGGTGTGTCCGTGAATGCCACCGACGGGTCGTGTTGGGTTGCAGACACCGGACACGACGAGGTGGCGCACCTGAGCGCGACGGGGGCAGAGCTCTGGCGGGGCGGAGGCTTCAGCGCTCCCCGCTCGGTATCTACCAACGCGGTTGACGGGTCCTGCTGGGTTGCAGACACCGGGCACGACGAGGTGGCGCACCTGAGCGCGACGGGGGTAGAGCTATGGCGGGATGGAGGCTTCAGCGCTCCCCGCTCGGTATCTGCCAACGCGGGTGACGGGTCCTGCTGGGTTGCGGACACCGGGCACGACGAGGTGGCGCACCTGAGCGCGACGGGGGCAGAGCTCTGGCGGGGCGGAGGCTTCGGTTGCCCTTACTCAGTTGCTGTCAACGCCACTAATGGGAGCTGCTGGATCGCGAGCACAGATGATAACCTGGTTGCGCTGGTCGACCTGGATGGGCAGGAGCAGTGGCGAGGAGGGTACTTCTCCCGACCGTGGGCTGTGTCGGCGAGCGCGCTAGATAGCGCTTGTTGGGTAGCCGACACTGGTGACCGCCAAGTGGTCCGCATCCAGGTCGCCGCGAAGAGGTTCGCTGATGTGACAGTGGACCATTGGGCCTACTGCGAGGTCGAGGCCTGCTACAGTGCTGACATAGTACGCGGCTATGGTGACGGCACCTATGGTCCGGACGGCACTGTGACGCGGGACCAGATGGCAGTGTACATCGCGCGGGCGCTAGCCAGCGGCGAGGAGAATGTGCCAGACCCCGACTGTTCGGTTGCGCCCTTCACCGATGTGCCTTGCGACCACTGGGCGAGGAAGCACATCGCCTACTGTGTCGATCAGGGCGTCGTGCAGGGCTATCAGGAGGGCGACTACAGGCCGGGCATGGCGGTAACGCGGGATCAGATGGCCGTGTACATGGCCCGGGCGATGGTGGCGCCAACTGGCGAGGCCGCGCTCACCGACTACGTCCCCTCTAACCCGCGCAATTTCCCTGACGTCGCGTCGAGCTTCTGGTCCTACCGCCATATCGAATACTGCGTCGAGAACGGTGTTGTGAAGGGCTACGAGGATGGCCTCTATCACCCCGAGTGGACTGTCACGCGGGATCAGATGGCCGTCTATGTCGCGCGGTCGTTCCATCTCGCGATGCCGCTTCGCCTCCTCTCCAGGCCCTTTGAGCCTGTGTCCTTGCTCGGGCCATACCCGGACCAGACAGCGCTTGCGGGCCCTGCCTTCCACGGGCGGGTGCCGATAGCTGCGAGAAACCGAGGCCAGGTCGAGTGGACATTGGTGGGAGCTCCTGCGGGAATGACGGCGGATTCCCGTACCGGCCGGCCAGCCTGGGAGAACCCGGCCGAAGGGCTCTACACCATTGTGCTGCGCGCAACTGCGGGAGCTGAATCTGCGGAGGTGACGTGGCACCTTCGGGTTGTAGCCAACGACTTCCCTGACCCGCGCGTATACTCCACGCGCCACATAGACTTCGTAGCTCCCCGGGACTACACTGACTGGATGTCCCGGTGGGAGGTTTCTGCCTACGTAGACACATGGTGGGAGTGGATGCAGGACATCGTGGGCCGGGACCCAACGACCTGCAAGCAGGTCGTCAGGTACGATCCCGACGCGGGTGGTGGAGCCCACTCCTGCAACCCGGTCGAGGCGGGACCGGGCTGGTGGAGCACAGATCCCATCGATGGCTGGAGCATGGGGGTCTGGGCGCATGAGGTGGCGCACAACTTCAACGCGCAGACCAACGTGGGACGCATCACCGGCGACAATTGGGCCGACCCCTACTTCCATCATCTGACTGAGTTCATGCAGGTGCCGGCGGAGCAGCGGGCATTGCAGTTCCCGGATGCCTTCGGTCTTCGCGGCGCGACACTCGCGATGTTCCGTGCCCGTGCCTATCGGGAGAAGCAGGAGTTTCGGCGGCGGACAGGGGCCTACCTGGAGTGGCTCTCCCAGGGGGGCCGAGCTGACACCTTCACCGGTGACACTTACGGCCCCTGGGCAACCATTGCCTACGAACTGGCCGACCGATTTGGCCCCGAGGTGCTGGAGGACACTATGCGCTCCCTGCGCCCCGATGCTCTTCCCGCGTCTATCTACGATCTTGCTGACAGCGACCTGAGGAAGAATACACTCCTGTTCGCCATCCTGTCAGCGGTGGCGGGAACCGACCTCAGAGGGTACTTCGGCACCTGGGGCTTCGACAACGATGCAGCCTTCTTCGATCAGGTGTTGCCAGTCGCATCGCAGACTATCGCCGATGTCCGCGCGTGGCCGAGCGCCCAGCCATTGGGCCATGGTCTCGTGCCGCAGAGGTCGCTGCCGATGCCGACCGAGACGTGCTTCGCCTCAGCATGCGAGGTGGGCGAAGGCTCGTTCTGGACCCAGGAAGTGTGGGGAGGATCGGCCTCGTTCAGTTACTCCCCTGTCGCGCACTCCGGTCTGGGCAGCCTCTCTACCGTCTCAGTCCCAGGGGTGAATGCTGCTTGGGTGCACGCCGAGGGCGTCCGGCCGCAGTCGTACTACCTGCTGAGCGCATGGGTCAAGACGGACAATCTGGTCCCCCTCGACGGGCTCGGCGCGTGGCTTGATATGCATCCTCTGGGTGACTGCCACACCATACCACTGGTGGGAACCAGCGACTGGACGAAGCTGCAGGCAATGGTATATACAGGTGATGTGGCCGACATAGAGGTGAACTGCATCCTGGGCGGCTGGGGATTGGCAGTGGGGCAGGCCTGGTACGATGACATCGAACTGCGCATGGTCGCGGTGAGATAGCCTGTGCGTGTTAGGCTGGCTTGGGACACCGGATTCCAGGCGGATATTGGCCCTGTGGCTCTGAGCGACGAGGGTAGGGGAACCATACAGCCGCGCAAATGGGAGGGGGATCTTAGGGCCGGCATGGCGCATGAGGGCACGGTGTCAAGGCCGGTGCAAACCCCCCCATTTCGCCGGTTGAAAACTCCCCAACCGCCACAGGCGGCGATCAAGCTCCCCCTGATCGCAGTACACGCGATGGTGGCCTCCTGCGGCACTGGACTTGATCGCGGCACATAGGCAGCCGGTGCCAATCCGGGTGCCGGCGGGAACTGCCCACGCGTGTCCACTGCGAAGGACCGGCACGGAACTTGCGTTATCGGCCCACGAGTGCTCGGGCCCTGCCGCCCACCGCTGTTGACCGCCGACGGCCCCGGCCACCCTCGACTCCGGCTACCCCCTCGGCTGGGGGTCGATGTCCGGGGTCCGTCGCTTACCGGAGACGCCAGCTGCGCCACGGTGGCGATCACGGGCAGCCCTGCCCAGTCGGATTCCCTGGCGCTGCCCTTCCGCATCCTCGGCGCCTCCCAGCACAGGGATTCCAGCGAATGCCGAGAACACGACGATCGGGGCTGCAGGAGCATTCTGGGAGCCGGATGAGTTTCTGGACAGCGCGGCAGCCGACGTAGCATGGGAACCGCGCCGAGGACTCAGTCGCTTGGTCTGCGAGAAGAGGAGGTGACCAGTGATGCGGGTGCTGGGTGTGCCATGCAGTGCGTCGCGGTTTTCTGGGGCCGCGCTCTGCCTGTTGCTGGCTCTGGCGGCACGTGGCGGGCTCGCGGCGAAGGCGGCCGGGAGCAGTCGAGGCGGGGGCAGCGCGGCGCGGGCGGTGGTCACGTATGTCGCGGGCGAGGTAGTTGCCGCCACCGGAAAGGCTGCCCGCCACAAGGTGGTGTTGGGCGAACAGCTCTCGATGGGGACGCGTCTGACACTGGCGAAGTCCTCGCGGCTGACAGCGCTGTGGAAGGATCGTCAGGTGACGACTGCTCTCAGGGGACCGAAGAGGGGGGTCGTGCTGACACCCCCGCCCCGCCCGAAGCGGACCGCGGACTCCGGCCCGTCCTCCCCGTCAGTGGTGAGGAGCGTTTGGAGCGCGGTGTGGACCCGCTTCGGCCGGGTGGGGCGGGGGCGGAACGGCCGGGCCGGGACGATGGAGGAACCCCTGGCTGTCCGCGGTTCTGGCGATACCTGGCAGATGCGCCCGGCAGATGAGTACATACGATCGGGCAGCGTTGACCTGAGCTGGCATGACTCATCTGGGAGCACCGGTCAGCACCTGGTAATCATCTGGGATGCGAGCTTCGGGGAGCTCTGGAAGGCGACAGTCCGGGAGCACTCGGTCGCCGTGCCCACCTCGATCGGCTTTGCGCCTGGGCAGCGGTACCGGTGGGTAGTGTCCTCGGCGGCGAGCTCGGAAGCCTCCCCCATGCGGTGGTTCGAGATCCTGACGCCTCAGCGGGAGGCCTCTCTCCAGGACGAACTGCGTTGCGTCCAGGACCTGTTCCGGAAGGCAGACCCGCCATCTCAGATGCATGCCGCCATGGGGTGCATCTACGAGAGCTATGGGCTCGACTCGCAGGCGCGGGCCGAGTATCAGACGGCGGCGAAGACCAGCAAGGGATACCAGGCACTGGCTGACGCATTGGATCAGCAGAGGGCCCACAGCTCTGCCGTTGGTTCCCGTCCGCAGGTCCCCCGCGGGGCGAGTGATCCGAAGGCCACCAGTGACCACGTGAACTCGTCCCCCGGCCGACGACGAGTGCTGTTGACCAATCTCGGGCACGGCCTGATCGCCGGCTTGCTCATCGCTCTGCTGCATCTTTCAGGGCTGACCCTGACGCTGGACAAGCGCAACTACGATCTCTTGTTCCAGTTCTCACCAACCTCTGACAGGCCGGCCCAGCACGTCGTGATCGTGGGGGTTGATGACGCATCTCTGGGTGACCTGGGCCGCTGGCCCTGGCCCAGCAGTCGGCTGGCAATGGTGCTGCGCAAAGTGGAGCAAGCGCGGCCTGCGGCCGTTGGCCTCGACGTGTTGCTGGATCGGACTCGAGATGCGACGGACCCGGAACTGGGACGGGCGCTCCTGGAGCTGACCAACGTGGTCGCTGCCGCCAATCTCCGCTGGACGTCTGGCCTGCTGGCCGACATTGACCGGCCGGTGCCGGCCTTTCGCATCGGCACCGAGCGGATGGGGTTCTCGAACGCGGTCGAGGACCGAACCGACGGGTACATTCGCTCCTGGCGGCTGGCAGTGCAGGGCGACGGCTCGAAGCCCCTGCTGTCGCTGCCGGTCATGCTGGCTCTAGCGGCCTCGGGCAGGCCTGCCGACGACGTCCGCGTCGGCGGCGGTTCAGTGTGGCTTCCGCAGGTAGTGACGGCGTGGCGGAAGTGGCCTATGGTCACCATGATCGACTTCCGCCGTCCGGGTCAGATCCCCATACTCTCTGCGGCAGACGTACTCGAAGGCCGTGTGCCACCGGAGGCACTGTCGGGCAAAGTGGTACTGGTGGGCGGCACGGCCACAGGGGTCTTCACCGACCTCTTTCGTACGCCGTTCTCGGACGACCTGGCAACCGGACGCTCGGCGCCGGCTCATGGTGTCGAGGTGATCGCGAACGCGGTTGAGACCCTCCTTTCTGATGTGCGCGTGCGAGAGCTGTCGCCGCTGGCGGCAGCTTCCATTCTGGCCGCCTTGGTCGTGATCGCGTGTGCCACGCTCCGACCTTTGCATCCCCTGTGGGGCGTGGGCGTTGTAGGGGTTATGGTGGTCGGTGTGGCGGTGGCATCACTGGCGCTGTTCTCCTCCCATCGCCTCCAGGTCCCGGTCACTCCATTTGCGCTGGGGGTCACCGCAGCCTACCTGGTGGTGGCCCTGGAGAAGCGTGCGGCAGCAGATGCGCGCAGGCGCCTCGCCGAGCATAGGAACGTCCTCCTGCGCGACCTCTCAGCCATGGTGACACACGACCTGAAAGGGCCGTTGACAGCCATCATCGGGTTCCTCGAATTGCTGTCACGAGAGCAGCTCAGCGACAGCCAGCGGGAATTCGTGCAGATCGCCATGGGCAGCAGCAAGTGGCTCTCTGTGCTGATCGCAGGCATCCTCGACGTGGCGAAGATCGAGGCTGGGCAGATCAGTCTGAACCGCGAGTTCCTCGACATCGGGCGTGAACTGGAGCAGGCGCTGGCGGCCGTGAGCTATCAGCTCCAGGAGAAGGATCTGCGGATGGAGGTGACCGTCGAAGCTGACCTCCCCTGTGTGCCGGCCGACGCGGAGCTCTTCCGGCGAATCGTGGTGAACCTGGTGGGTAATGCTGCCAAGTTCGGCCCCGCGGGAAGCACGATCCAGCTTGGGGCCAGCCTTGATCGCAAGCGTGAGGCGCTCGTCGTAAGCGTGCAGGACCAGGGGCCAGGGATCGCGCGGGAGTATCAGGACCGGATCTTCGACAAGTTCGTGCAGGTGGCCAAAGCCAAGAGTGCAGAGACGATCTCCGTCGGCCTCGGGCTGGCCTTCTGCCGTCTGGCTGTGGAGGCACATGGAGGTGGCATCTGGGTGGAGAGTGAACCTGGGCACGGCGCCCGGTTCTCGTTCTCATTGCCGCTGACTCTCCCTGACTCGCACAGGGCCCCGAAGCGCCGCTGGCGTCGGCTGTGAGAAGGTCACAGGAAAGAAGAGCATAGAGAAAGGCGTACTCGTAGCGGACCAAGGGCCCCTGTGCATCCGTGAGCACGCGCACAACGAGGTCGAAGCGCCTTCTTGGCGAAGCCGTGCTGCTGAGGGAACGAACATGGCGGGCGAGAGCAGGCCTTGGGGTCAGGCTTTTCGCAGGTCCTTCGCCCTGGCGTGCTGCGCGGCCGGTTTCTCCCTGCTGTTTCTTGGCGCACTCCCGATCTGTGCTGACACCGACAAGGCAAGCGCAGACGCGGCGTTGGCCAAGGGGTGGGCTCTTTACGAGCAGCAAGACTTCCTAGGCGCCCGTGGTCCGTTCGAGCAAGCCTTAGCGGCCTACCGCAAGCTGGGGCTGCAGAAGGAGGAGGGCCAGGCGCTCACCGGTTTAGGCGTGGTGGCGCGCACAGTGGCCCAGTATGACAAGGCCCTGGGCTACTTCGACCAGGCGCTGACGACTTACCGCAAGCTGGGGCTGGAGCAGGAGGAGGCGTACACACTTCTCAACCTGGGCTACGTGGCCCGCCACCTCGCCCAGTATGACAAGGCCCTGGGCTACTATGAGAAGGCGCTGGCGACTTTTCGCAAGCTGGGCCTGGAAAAGGAAGCTGCCAGCACGCTGAAGATGTTGGGCTGGGTGGCCGCCGATCTCGCCCAGTACGATAAGGCTCTGGGCTACTTCGACCAAGCGCTGACGACTTACCGCAAGCTGGGGCTGGAGAAGGAAGCTGCCGGCACGCTGAACAACATGGGCTGGGTGGCCGCCGATCTCGCCCAGTACGACAAGGCTCTGGGCTACTTCGACCAAGCGCTGACGACTTACCGCAAGCTGGGGCTGGAGAAGGAAGCTGCCGGCACGCTGAACAACTTGGGCTGGGCGGCGCGCGAACTGGCCCAGTATGACAAGGCCCTGGGCTACTGCGACCAAGCGCTGACGGTCTGCCGCAAGCCGGGGCTGGAGAAGGAAGCTGCCGGCACGCTGAACAACCTGGGCAGAGTGGCCCTCGAGCTAGCCCAATACGACAAGGCCCTGGGCTACTTCGACCAAGCGCTGACGACTTACCGCAAGCTGGGGCTGGAGAAGGAGGAAGCGGAGACACTTCACTGCCTGAGCGCGGAGGCGCGCGAACTGGCCCAGTATGACAAGGCCCTGGGCTACTGCGACCAAGCGCTGACGATCTGGCGCAAGCTAGGGCTGGAGAAGCACGAGGCGTACACATTTGACGAGCTGGGCCTGGTCGCCGCCGACCTCGCCCAGTACGAGAAGGCCCTGGGCTACTACGAGCAGTCGCTGGCGATCTGGCGCAAGCTGCGGCTGGAGAAGGAGGCTGCCACCACGCTGAGCACCCTGGGCCTCGTAGCCGCCAATCTCGCCCAGTACAATAAGGCCCTGGGCTATTACGAGCAAGCGCTGGCGATCTACCGCAAGCAGGGGGTCCCCCGCTATACCCGGTGGGCTCAGGCCAACATCGCCGACGTGCACCTGAGCCAGGGCAGGCTTGGGGAGGCGCGGGGCCTCCTGGAGCAAGCAGGGGACCCGCTGCGCTGGGGCCGCTACTACCTGCGCGCGGGGGACCCGGGAAAGGCAGCCAACGCATTCGAGCAAGGGGTTGATGTCGCGGAGCAGGCCCCCCCTGTCCGCGTCGCCTACCAGATCGGTCTTGGTCTGGCCCAGGAAGCGCTGGGGGAGTGGGAGAAGGCGGCGACGGCTTACGCCAAAGCCGTGGATCTGATCGAGAAGGCGCGAGCGAACACTCCGGCCGGGCAGCGAGGGAGCTTCTTCGAGGGGAAGGACTACGGGTTCCGTCGCCTGGAGCCCTATGAAGGTCTTGCTCGCGTACTGCATCGGCTGGGACGAGACGACGAAGCCTTCTACTGGAGCGAGCACACCAAGGCGAGGGCCTTGGTGGAGGCGGTGGCGAGGGCGCCTTTTGGCGCGCCCCTGGGTTTGCCGGAGGGACTGCGCAGACAGGAAGACCAGCTCACCGACCAGGCCGCAGTGTTGAGCAAGCGGCTGGAGGAGAAGCCCGGGCAGCGGCAGGCGATTGAGGAGCAACTGAAGCCGGTGCGAGCGGAGCTGGAGGCTTTGCTTGCTCGCCTCCGCCTGGAGTACCCAGAGTATGCTTCCCTGCGGTATCCTCAGCCGCTGCATGCGGGCGAGCTGGCCTTGGGGCCTGAGGAGGTGCTGCTGGCCTACCAGGTGACGGAGCCGGAGAGCTTCGCCTTTCTGGTGCGCCAGGGCAAGGTCGAGAAGGCCTTCGAGATCAAGCTGAGCCGTCAAGAACTTGAGAGCCTGATCCTGAGCTACCGGGCAGGCTTCGCGTCGGTGCGGCAGCAGGCCGATCTTCGGGCCCTTGATCTGCAGGCTGGTGCGCGGCTCTACCAGTTGTTGCTCGCGCCCGTGCTGGCGGAGGTGAAGCAGGGCGAGCAGGTGGTGGTGGTGCCGGATGGGGTGATTGGGCTGCTACCGCTGGAGGTGCTGATAGAGCACGCAGACAGGGTGCAGTGGCAGGAGGGGGAGCACGGGCCCTCCCCGGTGGGAGTGCACTTCGTCGGAGAGAGCAGGGTCTTCAGCTACTGGCAATCGGCGACGGCGATGACCACGGTACGGAGGCTGAGGAAGGAGGTGGGAGGAGATCGGGCGCTGGTGGTGGCGGACCCAGTGTTCGAGGCGAGCGACGCGCGGATGCCGGCCACGCAGGTGGCGAAAGTGGAACCAGCCGGCGCGGACTTGGGCCTGCGGGGGGAGATTGCGGAGAGCCTGCGGACGGCCTACGGAGCGGAGATCTTCCAGCGCATCGGGGGAGCCGAGCAACTCGTGGCAGGGCTGCGTCGCCTGTATGGCGAGAGGCTGACCGCGCTGGTGGGGCTAGATGCGCGCAAGGGGAGGCTCAAGCAGGAGCCCTTGGAGCGCTACGGCCAGATGATCTTCGCCACCCATGGCCTGCTGGGCGGGAACGTGCCCTGGCTGCGGCAGCCGGCCCTGGTGCTGAGCCAGGTGGGCAATGAGCCAGGGGAGGACGGCTATCTCACCATGGCGGAGGTAATGGACCTGAAGCTGCGGGCCGAGGTGGTGGCCCTGATGGCCTGCGACACCGGCGCGGGGAGGAACGTGGGGGGCGAAGGCGTGATGGCGATGGGGCGGGCCTTCCAGTATGCCGGAGCGCGCAGCGTACTGGCGAGTCTCTGGAAGGCGGAGGATACAAGCACGAACTTGCTGACGGAGGCGTTCCTCAAGGAGATGATGGCCGGGAAGGACAAGAGTGCCGCCCTGCAGGCGGCGCGCCAGCGCGTCCGCGAGGCCGGCTACGTTCATCCCTTCTACTGGGCGAACTTCGTCCTGATCGGGGAGCAGAGCGTGGCGAGCAGTCCGAGCGCACCGAAGGCGAGCGGAGCGGGAGGTTAGCTCAGCGGCGTGCGCCGGGCGAAGCACGCAGTTGAGGCCCTGTACTCCGATTTGAACCTGCGACCTCGCGATCGGGCCGGTTCGGTCGGATGGGGCGGACGGAGAAGAACGACGTAGGGGCGTCAAAGGGGGCAAGAGAGGGCAGATAGGTCTTGAGGGCAGGAACTGTCTTCGCATGGTCGCAGGTTCAAATCGAGGTCGCAATCAGTGGATTGCTTGCTCACCTTGACCCCGATATGAACCTGCGACCTAACGGCGTTCCTCTGGGATCTCCACCCTCGCCAGCCGCAACCCCGCCTCCTCCCACATGGCGTCTAGAGCCCTGCCAAGCCTCTCAAAGGGCAATTCCCAGATCCATCGCCTAGTGCGCATCTTCTCTAAGGCTGCCAATCCTGCCCCCGATTCGAACCTGCGACCTGACCTGCGAGACACTCTCAGCAACGTCCACTTGCGCGCAAGAGGCGACGGCGTCTCTGGCGTCGCCTCCATATCCTGGTGCCGGGTCCCAGAGTCGAACTGGGGACGCCGGGATTTTCAGTCCCGCGCTCTACCACCTGAGCTATCGCTCCACTCGCGCTCAGGCCGCAGTCATCCCCCAGGAACACAGGTGTCCCGCTATCGAGCAGGGCCATCGGCCACCTCGGCGAAGCTCCTGGGCGACGGCCTCGGGCACCCCCGACTCCGGCTACCCCTCGGCTCGGGGTCACTGGCTGGGGGTCCGTCGCGTACGGCGGCGGGAGCCGCGCCACGGCGGCAATGACCGGCAGGCCCGCCCAGTCCAACCCTCGTTCGACGACCTTCTCCATCCTCGGTACCTCTCAGCGCAAGGATATGCACAAGCGGAGAGAATACCACGAGAGAGGCGGCACGAGCATCCTGGAAGGCAGATGACTTTCTGGACAGCACGCGGCAGCAGCACAAGAAGATGATACTGGGCCATGGAAACACAGGGGCAGAGACACCTCAAGTGTGTCTCTGCTCACCCCCGATCTGTCCCAACTTCGCTGAGGCCGGACATCAGGCGTCTTAGGGAGGAGACGAGCTCATGGCAAGACACGCGGCGCTTGACTTCGACCGCAGACTCCTGCGCCTGTTCAAGGATCGAACTCACAGGCTAAGGGCACAGGTCCGAAAGCCCACGCGAGGCAAGGCCCCATCCTTCAACAAGACGAAGGTGGAACGTGTCATCAAGCAACTCCAAGAACTGGCGACTAAGTGCCAGCTACATGATCACGCGATCCGAGGCCTGAGGCAACTCTACGACCTCAAGAAGCAGTGGCATGTAACCAGTAAGACGGGTTGGGGCAATGAAAGAAAGCGAAAGGCATTCGTCGCGTGGTTTGAGAAGCACATTCCCTATGACAACTGCGTGTACGTGTTTTGGGAAAAGCGCAGATGCCGTTATGTCGGCCGAACGCTAGGCGGACAGAATCGGCCTCAAAGCCAGTTTCAGAAGTTCTGGTTTCCTGGGGTCACCAGAGTTGACATCTATGCAAGTGGAGGGGCACGCGAGATTCCGAAATTGGAGTGCCTGGCAACGCATCGTTTCCGGCCGACTCACTCGCGGATGAAACCCGCAACGCGAAAGTGGTACTCGAAGTGTCCGATCTGCGAGACACGCAAGCTCGTCCGTGCCGAAGTGAAAGCAATCTTCAGGTTCCGATGAAGTCGCCCGTAGAGGTCGCCCTGGATTGTCACCGCGCTGCATTCGCCCGTCGACGCATACGTGACCCGGCGTTGATTTCGGCCTCGTTCCAGGTGAGACCATTGCCCCGCGGCAGGTGAGCCGATCAACCGGTGGTATCGGTCGCGGGCGCGGGATCGGCCCGAGCAGCGGGACGTTTTGGGAACGCGTGCGGGTGCCAAATGGGCTTGGGACACCACCTGCGCCACCCAGACAGGCTCTGATCCTATGGGCGGGGGCGCGACCGCAGATGCGAACGGGACAGTGGGCACGGACGGGTTGCCGAGGCATCCGGCGAGGCCAAGGAGGGTTGCAGCAAGCGCGGCGGGACGCGCCGGGCTGCGAAGTGACACCGGCCGCGGCTGGCAGAGGAATCAGGCGGCGAGCCGGTAGGCGGTGATCCGGGTGTCGGCGAAGACGCGTCGCTCAAGGTTGGTCGGCAGAGCCTTGGTTGACTTCTCCGGCTTGGTCCACTGCTCGCCGCGATGAACCACCGATGGAAGCGCGCCGCCCAGCGTGGCATGGCCGCGGTACTCGTTGTAGTAGACGGCGAAGTCGTGCAGCAGTTGGCTCAGATGATCAAGGCCGCGGGTGATGGGGACGCGCTTCAGCCATTCGTACTTCAGCGTGAGGATGACGCGCTCGGTGAGAACAGCATCAGCATCACCTGCCAGAACATGGCCGGGAGGATGCCCCAGTGATGGCGAGAAGTCAACCTCAGTCGTGCCCGGGAACCAAGACTCCTGGCTTCCTGGATGCCTCAGATTGGTCTTGGTACACTACGACCTGCCGGTTTGTCTGACTAGCGTTCCGCTCGCGTAATGAGCTTCCAGAAGAAGAACGCGGGCTCGTCGCGTATGGCGGCCTGGTGGTCGCGCAGGTCGTAGATCCCCTGTAGGGCTGCGACGAGAGCTGCCGCCAGGGTCAAGCCCCCGGTCGGATATGCGGCAACAAGCGATGTCGCGATCACACCGGCGTTCAGAAAGACACGGCTCTTGAGTTGCTTGTTCGCACGCGAGACTCTGTCAACCGCGTCTCCCAAGATGTCCCGCTGCACTGTCTTGATACGCTGCTCGAGTGTTGCCGTTCCCCCATCTGACGCGATCTCTGCGAACGCCCTGTCGAGAGCTTCTCGGAACCGCTCGAACGCATCTTCGTCTCGACGCACCTTAGCCAGATCCGCTATTGAGACCTTGTCCAAAACCGGGAGGTCTATTCGTAACAGTGCTGAGGAAACCGGTTCCATCGGCATCTCTGCTGACAGACCGATCTCCAACATGTCTCGCGACACGGGCGAGCCCGTAAGGAGACGAGCTCCGCTCGCGCAAGCCGCACGAACATCTTGGACGACCCCTTCGAATCTGTCTCGGAGCACCGCAGCGGCGGACTGGTTCACCCACGTCTCGAACTCTTCCTCGGTCACTGGCTGCGGATCACGGAGATTCAGGGAAGTGTGGAGTATCCGGTGCTCTTCATCCTCGTCGCGGATGGGCAAGATCTCGTGAAGGAAGAACAGCCGTCGCGGCTCGGTCGGATCGCCGCGAAAGCCGCAAGCGATCATGCGACCGGGGGTCAGAGGTCCATCCGTCACGACAAAGTCACTGTCCACGTAGCGCACTGGTTGAACGAGCAGACTCTCAACGCCGTACGCTATTAGGGATGGCGGCGGGGCAGATGGTGACTGCTCAAACAACGGCACTGACCCGGGTTTCGGAACGAACCAGCTGAGGGTCCTGGCCCGTTGTCGTCCCAGCGGGACCACGATCCCACTTTCGACCAGAGGCCTTATCTCAAGGAGTCGGCCCAGCGCACCCCGTATGGCCTGTTGCTCCCGCTCTAGTCTCGCCTCCTGTCCTTTCGTCACGGCGAACAGGTCAGCTCCTGGCCTCAGCCAGCGCACGGCAAGGCCGTAGAGCGGATCATCAAGGAATATCCGGTGGGCGTACAGGCAGAGTCGCCGTACGGCGCTCAACGGCAACCCCGGATCAGCAGAATCGGGATAGACCCGGAACACGCGTCGGTCGGTCTCTTCTCCGACAGCCTCCCTGTGTTCACATATCCGAGCGTACTCCTCATAGAACCGGGACAGTTCCTTGTCTGTCACCCGGCTAATCTGCGACTCGTCTATCTGCCCTCGTCGAGCAAGCCCGTAGCGCTCAATGATGTCGTAGACGCTCATTCTAGTCCCGTAGTGTACCGGAACTGATCTGAGGGTTTCTTCGGCAGGTGCAGAGCGGGACCTGCCCTCTCGCGTGGTTGGTTGATGGGGTTTGAGATGGCTCGCGCGTCCCCGAAGCTAAGCTGACGGCCCCGGGCACCCCCCCAACTCCGGCTACCCCCTCGGCTGAGAGTCACGGCCTGGGGTTCCGTCACGTAGGGGACAGCAGTCAGGCTACCGTGGCAATCACCGGCAGTCCTCAGAGTCCAGTCCTCTATTGCTGTCCAGCTGCATCCTTTATGCCTCCGAGACGAAGGGGTGTCGGCGAGCGCACGGAATACCATGAGACCGGCTATGCAGAGGCTTCGAGAGCCGGGTGAGTTCTCGGATCGGAGGGCATGACGGTGGAACGGGACGAGGGAGCCCCCGAGATCGCGTTCTACTATCCCGGCCACCTCTGGCGGTCCGGTGACTGGATAAAGAACCTGCTCCTGTTCTTCGATGGCGTCGGGCTACTGGTTCCTTCCCACAAGAGGCTTGAGCCCGAGATACTCGATCCAGTCGTTGTGAAGCCCCTGCTGGATGAACAGCTGCTTCATATTCTCGAGCCTGAGGCATTAGTGGACCAGGAGGCAACTCAGCACCTTGTGGGCACGATGACGGACCTCATCGCGGCCGGGACCCTAGACCCTTTGGCCGCGGAGGGCGGCGCGTTTGACACTATCTCAAGGTCTCGCTTCGGGTACCATGGCGATCCTGGCCTGGCGGACATGATGTTCGAGGAACTGAAAGCTCGTGCCCTCGCGCGCGACAGCGAAGATGGCGTCTCGATACCGATCCATCCGTCGATCCGCTACCTGATCCTTGCCTTGCTCGCACAGATTCTCCGACCGAAGGGACGCCAACTCGGCCTAGACTTGTCCCCGGTCACCGACCGCCCAGAACTCATCCAGGCGCTTTCCGAGTTCCTGACGATAGCGGTCCCACCATCGGCCGGACAGGTGATAGCTCTTGACCTCCAGACGGTTGGCGTGGACCTCAGTGCTGTGCCAATCGACGAAGTCCTCAGCTTCCGCAGTTCAAACCTCGATTCCCACAGGGCTTACATCCGCGCCGTGCGCCGGTTCGTCCGTGAGCTGAGTGTGATGCCGGAAGAGAGTCGCCGCTTAGCGATGTTGGATCGCGGGCGGGAACTCGATGATATGGCAAGCGATCTCACGCGCAATGCCCGGAAGGCCTGGCGTCGCGCAGCGGCGTTCGCGCTGAGCATCGCGGGGGCTACGTGGAAGATGGCCAGCGGTGACCCATTGGGGGCCCTTCTGGGGGCAGGGGCCGCCCTCGCTGGTGGCGTGGGGGGCACAGGTGCAGAGACTGGCGCGTATAGCTACCTGTTCGCCGCCCACGAGCGGTACGCCTGAGATGCCAACAGATCGCCCGCGTAACAGTGGCTACTGCGGTCCATGCACGGCGAGCCACGATTTCCGTCTTGAGCGCCGACGTATGTGCCGGCCAACTGGCGTGGAACTGGTGTCATCGGGCCACAAGTGGCCTCTTGACGAACGCGCAGCAAATCCGTGACGAGCCTTCGCCGGGATGCACACTCGCCCCCGTCGACAGGGACAGCGGGGCGAGGCCACAGAGGGCACGTCTCGGTCAACACGCATAGCTTTGCTGCCGAAGCGCTGCCGCAGGCCGTTTCGATCCCAGGTCCTTTTGGTAGTGGTGGAGGAAACTATACTCAGCCGCTCATGGCTCTCTGAGCCACCCGGAGAGGATGAAGAGGGCGGGCGACGGTGGTAGTTGGGTGGCGGACGAGCGGGATGAGATCGTTTCGGTCGTGGGTGCGATCAGCCCGCTATTCAGTCTGATCCGGGCGCAGCGTTTTCGAGCCCAGGAGTGCTGCCCGCACCTGGTGCGGAGTGGACTGCACCCCTGGGCCTGGACAGAATGGGGCGCGATGTAGCACCCTCTGATGAGGCGGGAAAGAGAGGGCCTCATCATGGCAGTGACACGAAGGCCGCGTACCCGGGGCACCCAGCCCTGCACCCGCCCCTCTCTTGTCACCCCCGGTTGCTCACCGAGTCCAGACACTCCCGGAGCCCATGTGCCAGGGACGGCAGCGGCGACGGCCTCTCCGCCGCCGCCTTCCATACCCTGGTGCCGGGTCCCAGAGTCGAACTGGGGACACCCGGATTTTCAGTCCAGCGCTCTACCACCTGAGCTAACCCGGCACGCGAATCTCAGTCCTCAGTTGGGTAGGTTCGAACTGCCCCTCGGGAGCCAAGACGGTTCTTCACCCACCTCCGCTCCCCATCTTGTCCCAGGACGCGTGGGATTGCCCGTAGAGAGGCACTTTGTGTGACACCTCAGCCCACTTCCTGGGGGTGCCGGCGACGCGCCAATCGCCTCGCCCGCGAGATGCGCTGGCGCACCCGGGCCTTCTCTCGCTTCAGCTCCGCAAGTTCGGCGTCTGCTGCGGCCTCCTGGTCGGGGTTACCGGCCGGGAATGAGATCAGGACATCGCAGCCCTTGCCTCCGCACAGCCATTGTGCGCGGCCGCCCTCGATGCCCAAGTAGTACAATCTGCTGCCGCAGCGTGGACATACCGGTGCCCCGCGATGGTCGGGCACGCCGCAGCGCGCGCAGCGCGAGGACCCGAAGAGCGAGCACCGCAGCAGGCACCGTGCGCGTTCGCCCGCAGAGGCAAGTCTCGAACGCTTGGCGCCGATCATCAGTTCCCGTCCCCAGGCCCCGAGTGGTCGACGTCGTCGCGGCTCGGCGCCGTTTCCCCTTGAGCAGCCTTGTACGCTTCGATCTGCTCGAAGTAGTCGCGTCCGGAATCGAGCAGCCAGGGCAGGCCTCCGTCCGCCTCCGGGTCTCCGTCCCCAGGTGCGGGTTCATAGTTCGCCAGGTGAGGGACTCTGATCGACCTCAGCTCCTGGCGCATGCCCTCCAGCGCCGCGATCTGCTCCCTGTAGCGGCCAGTGATGGCCTTTACCCGTCGCTCTATGGCTAGTCGTAACGCGGCCTCCTTCTCGCGGGCCTCCTCGGCCGCGTCCTCGTCCCAGAACTTGCCCAGAGCGTCGGACAGGATCCTGGCAAGCTCGCCGGGGTGAAGTGCCTCGAGCGCGTCGAGCTCCACCGCCCCCGCGCCATGGCGCTCCTCGAACTTCGCGCCGCGTCGCTCCGTCTCTTTGATCGGACTCCGGGGAAGGTCGTACTCGCACACCTGCGCTGCCGTTAGCACCAGGGGACGAAGCTTCACCTCGAGACCGCTCCCGTGGACCATCCACTCGATCTTCCGGGCCACCGCCCGCGGCATCGACTGCCCGGCGGGATCGAAGTCCGAGACGTAGAAGATGCGCGCGGGCTTGTTCGCCTGGCGCAGTCGTTGGGAGAGCTCATGGACGGCGGTGATGCTCATCTCGCCCTCGCCGGTCACGAAGTTCGCACAATACTCCTCGCAGACAGGAAGCAGCACGTCGTCCATGGTGGACTTCTCCACCCACACCTCCAGGTAATAAGGCTGCACCATCGCCCGGTTGAAGCCACTCACGAATCGGTCGGATTCCCATCGGCCGTTGATCCATACCGACGGATCGGAAAGCTCAGGGACGTTGACTTCGAACCGTGCCTGCGGTTCCCGCTGATAGTGGGTGAACAGGTGCGGGGCCGGGTTCTTGTGGTCGGCGATGTCGGCGATGCTCACCAGGCCTAGGTAGCGCGCCTGTTTGCTAGCCTGGCACAGGTTCTTCCAGGCCTCCTCCGTGTTCTCGTACGGCTTGCCATTACTCTGAGCCAGGCCGGTCTGAGAAACACACCAGTAGTGCATCCGGCGCAGATGCACGCCGCTCAAGTACCCCGCTCTCCGCCACACTTCGGCGAACCACTCCGCCTGTGCCCGGCCGGTCGGGGTGCCAGCGTAGAACGGGTCGTTCTGAGGCGCCAGCGCTAGGACCGCTCTGACCGAGCACCCGCGCTCCTTCGCCACCAGCTTCAGCGTCTCGTAGTCGAGACGCACCGCTGTCTGCACATCTGTCGTCATGTCCGTCTCCTTCCGGCCATTGATTGAGGAGCCGCCAGCATCTGCCAGCGCCTCCTCGGTGCCTTGCTGCGTGTGCGGTTCCCGGCCAACAGAAGAGCGCCGCCTTTGCGAAAAAGGCCGCGCCCACTACCAACGTCTGCCCGGGTTGTGTCCCTGTGCCGGGTCTAGATGGTCCCGGCAGCTGCTCCGCGGACGACCCCGCTTCTCGTAGCCGCGGGGCTCAACTGCGTATCCCGCTCCTCCTGCAACCGCGAGTTCGCGCTGATACCCGCTGACGCCAGCCTCACCAGGATGCGAGTGAGCCGCCCCCTGGCTGCACCTGTCCCATAGAAGTAGTGCGTAGTTACTACTTCTATGGGACACCCCCCTGAGACGTGTCGCGGGCCGGTCCGGCGGCAGTCAGGAGGCCGGGTGTGACGGCACGCGGCGGGGCGGGCGCACGTCCCGCGGCTGGGTCGATGGCGGAGGCGGCCGGGCGCGGTCACGTTGCATCGCGTATCTCCACGATGACGCCGGCCGCCAGGTCGCCGCTCATCTGCACACCGCGCGGCGCGATCCACGCTTGCGGAATCAGGAACAGGCTCGCGACGCCACGTCCCGTCCCGGGCACCCACCGCGCTTCCTGTTCGTCGCCGGGGAACCGGGCCACCACGCGCCCGATCAGGCGCACCACCGACCGGCCGTGGTTGCTCAGGTGGCTTCGCGGTCGGCCGTCCGGATTCGCCCACACCACTTTCTCGCATCTGGTCGCCCCCACGATGTCGCGGGTGGTCCATGCGATCAGGTGGCGGGGGTCGTATCCGTTCCTGGTGGCGTGGCGCAGAAGCCCTTCCCAGAATGTCCGCTCATCGTCGGGCAGGTCGAGGGCATTCAGTGCCTCGAAGGCCCGGCCGTACCATGGCGAGAGAGCGACACGGCGGTCCAGCGGGTTGGTCATCTTCCAAAGGAACTGGCGGAAGGTCAGCACCCGTCGGAGGCGCCTCCCACCGGCCGCGAGCGGGGTGGCGATGGCACTGTCATTGCACCCTGGGGCGAAGCACTGACCGCGCAGGCGTCCATCCCGGCCGCGGAACACGCCGAAGCTGCGGGAGTGCCCGGCAGGCGGATCCTCGTGCCAGGGGCAGAAGCCGAGCCACTGCTCATCTCCTGCTGGTTCCAGGGAAGGGATGTACTTCTGCCATTCGGCGATGTCATAGTCGCCATTCCCGACCCTCACTCTTGGTACCTGGCCGCGGGGCGCACGCCCGGCCCTTTCTGCGGGCGAGCGCGTTTCCCGCGCTCTGCTCTCGCTCTGCCTCCGCATGAGCGCCACCATCCAGGCGGGGGCATCGGCGATGGGGTCGGAGGGGTGTCCGAGCCATCGCTTCTGGAAGCTAGGCGGGATGAACGCGAGGGTACCCGGCCCGAGCAGTTCAAGCTTGCCGGCGCGCGGGTCCGCATCTGGGTCAAGATCGGGGACGTGGTGCCGGCCGACATAGGGCACCGCGTGGCGGTACCAGTGGTGAACCCCGCGAGTGCCAGCGACACCCACCGTCTGGGGTAGGCCCTGCTCCTCGGCGTATTCCGCAGCCTCGGGCGAGTCTGGGTCGGCGATCACCAACCACCGCGGGATGATGATGGCGAGCCCGTTCGTCCGCTGCGCCTTGCTGGTGATAGTCTGCTCGACCTCCACCCAAGGGATGCGTACGCCATCCAGGACGCGTGAGCGCCAACCACCCTTCACCCACTTGATCTGGGGAACGCCCTTCTTGCTGGCGGTGCGGCGGACGGGAATGGCAGTAAGACCAGCTTGCCAGCAGAGGCGAGCATTGGTGAGCAGTTCAGCCAGCGTGGGCGGATAGGGCAAGAAGTCATCGGTAGCTGGTCGCGCTTCCGCGTTTGCCGGTTGCCGCGGACACGGTTCACCGTTGCCTATGCTGGCGTCATCTTGTGACGCCCCAGTGATCCGCGCCCTGGTTATCGCGTCGCTACCCGGCACTGTCCACACCTTGTCAGGAACGCGCGGGACCCCCGGCGCCAATGCCGAGGGTCCCGCCATGAGCCAACCTGCTTAGTTGTCTATCGAATGCCCTGCCAGGTACCTACCGAGGATCTAGCCCGCACGCCGATCTGCGGTGCCCCCACCCCGCCTGCCGGTCACCCTCTCACGAGGATCTCGGCTCTATCCCCAACCGCCGCGCCAGCCTCTCGACCGCTCCGCCAAAATCGACGTGCTCGATCAGCTCCACGAATCGGAACACATCGCCTTGCGCCTTGCAGCTGTAGCAGATCCAGAGGCCTAACTCCGGGTCCACGTGGAATGACGGTATGCCCTCATGTCGGTGGAACGGGCAGAGGCCGACTAGATGCCGCCCCACCCTGACCAGCTCGGCGTGGGGCGCTATCACCTCCGCGAAGTCGACCCGCCGGCGAATATCCGCGAGGTCGTAGCCGCGGCCGGGGGAAGGTCGCTCCTCATACATCACTGATCTCCCGACCGCGGCAGCGTCTTCGGCCTCGTGGATTATGCGTTCCAGGCGTTCCATCACCTTGCGCACCTGCCTGGGGCTCAGAGCGAACTCTATGCTCGACGAGCCCCAATGAAGGCCGAGTACTGCCTCGTTCGTGTAGTAGGTCCTGCCGGGCGACTGCTCATCGTCTCGGACCTGAAAGGCACCATTCCTGAGCGATAGGTAAGCACTGTCGCCCTCGTCCTCGGACGCGTCAGTTCGCGCAGCTTTCGCAAGAAGGTTAGCTACCTTCCCTCCCATCCCAGTGATCCGACCTCGGACGCGTTTGTACGGCTCGCTGAACCAGGATGGCCTGTGGAAGGCCACTGGTTCTCCGTCCTCGATCTCGACAACGTCGCCATCTGAGATCCTCACGTCTGCCGTTCCTTCCGTCTGCACTTCCTTCATCGTTTCGCCTCCGTGGTATGCTTCACGTGGGGATCTCCCCACGGTCCTGAGTCACCGCCTACCTCCCGGACTGCCGGCGGCCGAACAGAAGGACCCGCGGCGATCACGCCGGGGTCCCTCGATGCTTGGGTCTCTACGGTTGTCTAGGGTTCGCGACTGGGCTAAACCAGGCCTGGCGCGCCCTACCCGCCACCAGCAGCCAGTCGTCGCTGTTCAGCGCCGCTGCTGTGGCTGTGGCGGTCTAGGAGCCTGATCCTCCTGGGCGGGAGACGAAATATCAAGGGTGTCAAAATCCCGCCGGGGCTATATACGCTCTCAACTTTGCCGGTCAGCTGCAGCAACGCCTCCAGGCTTCCGTGCACCAGCAGCTTCGCGCCCGGCCGCTTGCGCTTTGGCCGTGGGTCCTCGTGCACTTCGATCTTCCCCGCCAAGCGCGACAGGGCGCTCCCACCGTGGTCCCACGGGCCCTCAACCGCGCACCTGCTTTCACGCGTCGGGCGACTGATGCGCAGCCATCAGGCCTTGGGCCGCCGGGACGTTCCCTCTCACCTCTCCCGCGCCAGCAAGCCCACCTGGGGCGTCACGCGATGCGTCAGGTCGCGGTCGGCCAGGACACCTTCGGGGCCGACAATGCGGATGCGGCCTCCAGGGTCACCCGCGGTGGAGAAGAGCACCCAGACGTTCCTGTCGCCCGCCGCGAAGCGCACGCCAACACGGCCATCCTCGCCAAGCAGCTCGCAGGGGCCCATCGTCTCTAGCCTAGCACGGTCACCTACTTGGATCAGATGCAGGAACACGTCGTCGGTGCGCGCCTCGGCAGGGGAAACCTCCACGCGCCACTGCCCCAGCAGCTCCACGTCGTCACGGGTACGCCAGTCGGCCGGCAGGGGCCAGTTGCGGCCGTCTGACCAGAACTGCTTGCCCGGGCCGCCGACCTTACGCAGCTCGGCCCTCTCAGGCAGCAGCGTGCGGCAGAAGATGCGGCCTTCGCCCTGGTCGGCACGGAGAAGAGGCCCTTGCACTTCGGGCTCACGCGCGGTGTGGAGCACCCATGTCTTGCGGTACTCGGGCCGGGTGGACGTCACCCGGTCCAGGATCACAAAATGGTCGGGGGGGACGAAGACGATCTGGCGCGTGGCGAGGGAGCACTTCCGCGCGTTGTAGCACGGGGTGGCATCACCGGCCACGTAGGTGTACTCCGGGCCCGTCTCAAACGCCAGCAGCTTCGACCCCGATACCTTGTCCTGCCCGCCGTCATTCGGGACCGGCAGCGGTTCCTCACCGGGTGCGGGGCCTCCCCAATAACGCGGGAGATCCTCACCCGCCATGTTGATGAGCACGCAGTTGTGCGCTACGGTGCGGCAGTAGTAGTGGGTTAGGTGCTGGCCAGGCTCGGGACGTGTGCCGGTGTCGAGCGCCAGAAATCCCTTCCTGTAGATGACGAAGTTGTTGTTATCGTAGTGGCGGTGCATCTCCAGCGTGCCGCCGCAGGTGAAGAGGGCGTAGGTGTCGTCCGGCCCGGACCCGGAGCGCATGAACACCTGGCCCATACCCTCGAAGTTCCGGGCCGGCGGGAGCGTCTCCGCGGGAGGCCTCGCCTCCGGGGCGGCCTCGATCCGGGTCAGCAGGAACGGAACGACGGGCCAGGTGCCGGAGTACCGACCCTCGGGGATGGCGCCCATCATCCACCGTGCCAGCGCCGCGCACTCCGGCTGGCTCCTGCCGTAGAAGTGCAGCGTCTCGGCCAGGTGGGTGTACATGCTGCCCGAGGGCAGGTCATTCGTGGTGTGGTAGGAGTCTCCCGTGCCGAACTCGTGCTGGCCTGGCAGCCAGTTCCAGATCACGTAGTTCGCGAAGTAGGCCACGTAAGGCCAGTCGCCGGAGATGTCCTCTCCCGTGGCGGACTCCCAGGTGTGGAAGAAGCCGAACTCGGCCCAGGGGTAGGCGCCCATGCAGTAGCCGAGGGTGGCCGAAGCGGATCCCCCATCGTTCCCCGCCGCGCGGCGCCGGTGCTCCAGCACCTGGTGGTACAGATCGTGGCCGCGGATCATGAAGTCACGGGCCCGGGCGTCGTCGATGCCCTCGCCATAGGTGGCCAGACCGGCGTACCAGAGCATACTTGGGGTGCTGTAGAACCCGCTCTCCGGGCCGCCGTCGTTCAGCCGCTCGATGCGCGGCTTCCCGGGGCCCGGCTGCTCGTCGTCCACGTGCTGTAGGAACGAGCGGCCCATATCCCGGCGCTCCTCCGGCGTCATCTCATTGAAGACCCAGTCGAAGGCGCACCACGCATTGATCCGCGAGCTGGAGTACCAGTTCACCGACTCGAGCGCGGCGCGGGTGGCCTGGTAAGACTCGATACTCCTGCGCAGCAAGGCCTTCGTCAGCTCCAGGTAAGCAGCGTCGCCGGTCATCCGGTAGACGAAGGCCGCGCTCGCCGCCTCAGTGCCCCAGTCCTTCGCCTCCGGCTGCCGGGGGAGCCGGTCGACGCGCTGCTTCAGCCGGTCGTAGCAGGCGCGCTCAGGCCCGAGGGCGCGGGCCCTGACGGCAGGCCAGGTTTCCGCGTTGAAGAACAGACGCGGGTGGTCCTTCCGGACGCGGGCGACCCACCCGGGATCGTTGGCGGCCGCGCCGGGCGACACTCCGGCCAGAAGCACCGCGGCAAGCGCGAGCAGCGCTGCCAGAATCGGGCATGTCATGTCGGCTCTCCTCGCCAGTCTCCTCAAGAAGGC
The DNA here is from genome assembly GCA_963716175.1 of uncultured Armatimonadota bacterium. Lineage (GTDB taxonomy): Bacteria > Armatimonadota > Hebobacteria > Hebobacterales > Hebobacteraceae > MFD04408-11. The sequence continues at coordinate 2,292,699 of OY970296.1, forward strand.
TGTGGGTTTCCCAGCTTCGGGACCCGCCAGTCACTGGACTCCGGTAGGTAGCGTGATGTCATGCCGGCGTCACGGACGGTCGGCAACGACACGCGGCTCTCGATCACAGTGCCCATTCACACGCGGGCCGCTCAAGCGAGTCTCCGAAGCGCATCGTCCATCCCGCGGGCCACACACAAGTTCCCAGACAGCACGGGGCAATACTGGCTTTCCCATCTTCTGTTCCTGTCACGACGCTGGCGACAGTCCCCGGACGGCGGCATCCCACTGCCTGCTCCACCGGGATCTCTCGCGTCCTCATCTGCTCATTGCTCTGTCAAGCACCCCCCACAAATGCTTGGTGTGCGGCACCATATCCTGGCGAAAGTACCACCAGAAGAAGCCCTTGATATAGCGAGGATGATCTATCTGCATGAGGTAGAACTCATCGATCAGAGCGGCCTTCTCGGCGTCGGTGCCTTCAATCCCCAGCTCCCCAAAGCCCAACTTGGAGTTGGGAAAGACGTTTCCGATCCTGGTGAACTCACTCTTCCAATCGGGCTTGAACTGCGGAGAGTTCCCCGGGTAGTAGCTGAACAGGACGTAGTCAACGCCACGCTTCATCCGCTCCGGGATGTAGGTCCGTACCCAGGAGTACATCTCGTATTGAGGAGCCGCCGCGCATGGGGGAGAAACCGCGCAATCCTGACCCTCATTGAACACCAAGGTCAGCACCGTCTTTCCGCCAGCGGCTTTGACGATATCATAGGCGGCCGAGACCTTGGCCGAAACATCGCCTACTGGGCCGAGCCAGTTACCATTGACTTCGTTGCCGACTTCCCACAGGTCAACTCTGTCAGCGAAAGCGTTCAAGTACTCAGTGAATACCGCCTTGTACTGATCGAGGGTGTAGTCCTCCACGTAGCTGGAATCAGCGGGTTGGCCGAGGATATAGGCGACAGCGTGAATCTGGTCGACGGCCTGCCGGTAGTCGGCCGCAGGCACGCCCCTGTCGAAGACGATCCTGACGGTCACCTTCTTTGAGAATCTGCGGAGGGCGGTGACAACTGCCGACAGGTCGGTGGTGCTGTCAACAGTGACGCCGTAGATCGGAGCGGGGACTTCACCAATCGCCGAACATGCTGCCGGGGGCGAAGGTGTTGGTGTTGACCGCACAGCCGTCGGCGCTGGCGCAAGCCCTGTCTTACCCGGGCTGATCCCAGCGGCTTCCGGATAGGCGACGCACAAGCGGGCGACCAACCCAAAGGCAACTACCACCAGTCCAAGAACGACAGGTGACGTCTTTAGGCCCACTGCCCACCTCCGCAAGAGATAGCGATCACAGTGTCGGTTCCGTATGCGCGGCCGGCAGTTCGCAGCTCGGCGGCCACGGGACCAAGGCCTGGGGCGCGAGCGGCTGAAAGCTCAGCACACTGCGTGGCCGCACACTACGGTAGTGTTTTCGATGGCGGTCCGCCAGCACCTGCGGTTCCAGCGCCTGCCACAGCCAAGGCCTCGGGCCGACGGCCCCCTGCAACCCTCGACTCCGGCTTCCCCTTCGGCATGCAGGCACTATGCGGGGTTCCGTCGCGCATGGGGCAGTGCCAGGGGGCAAGGCTAATCGGGGCAGGTCAGGCCGGGAATCGTCCATCGCCGGCAGGACCATCGCCACCCGCTCACGTATAGGGCGGGATGGCAACCTTCAGGAGGCAAGACGACCGTGGCGACTACAGGAGACTTCACTTTCTCGGTGTTCACGAAGCCGTGGAAGACGCCGATCCGCGAGCTCGGCGCGTTTGTGAAAGGGCTGGGATTCGACGCCATCGAGCTGCCCGTGCGGCCTGGCTACCAGGTGCTGCCGGAGAACGTCGAGCGCGACCTGCCTAAGGCCGCCAGGCAGTTAGCTGACTGCGGCGTGGCTATCGCCAGCATCGCCGGGCCCACCGACGAGAAGACCATCGCCGCCTGCGCCGAGGCCGGCGTGCCGATCATCCGCGTCATGGTCCGCATCGGCGAAGAGGGCTACATGGCGACGGACGCGAGAACCCAGGCCGAGTACGAGGCCCTCGTCCCCCTGCTCGACAGGTACAAGGTTCAGATCGGGGTGCAGAATCACTGCGACGAGTTCGTCGCCAACGCGATTGGCTTGCTTCATCTCATGGAGCGCTTCGACCCCAAGCACGTTGGCGCGGTCTGGGATCCGGCCCACTGCGCGCTCAATGGTGAGGACCCGGAGCTGGCCGTTGATATCCTCTGGTCCCACCTCTGCATGGTGAACCTGAAGAATGCCTTCTGGCAGCGGAGGACCGGCCCCGAGGCCGAGGTCGCCAAATGGCAGGTCTACTGGACCACCGGAAGACAGGGGCTTGCCTCCTGGGCGCGTGTCGGCGCCGAGCTGAAGCGGCGGAAGTGGCGTGGCGTCCTCTGCCTCACCGCCGAGTACAGTGACGAGCCGTCGGTCAACCGCCTGATCGCCGACGATATCGCCTTCGCCAAATCGCTGTTCACCTGAGGATGCCGCGCTAGCCGAGAACTCATCTGCGCGCCCGAAACGGGACTGACGCCTGCAACGAAGAGGCCCTGTGCGCGACGGCCCGAGCAACCCTCCGACTCCGGCTGCCCTCCTCGGCTTGGCATCAGTGTTCGGGGTTCCGTCGCGGGTGCCGGAGATCCTGAAGCTGACCGGCAGCGGCGCTGACTGTATGCTGGGGCCCATGTGTCGTGTCCGCCCTGCCTGCAGCAGGACCACCTGCGTGATCAGGCAGATCGAGGTTCCGGCCGCTTCCGCGTGGATTCACTCCGGGCGAAATGGAGTGCCCACCCTACGACAGAGGATGTCCCCGGAGCAAGGCAGGAGCGGTTCCACGGCGAAGTGGCCGGCGCACGTGGAAGCGATCGACCATCTTGCTGGGGGCACGTGACCCGGGCTGGCAATCCCAGTCCTGGTGGAGTCGCCAGCGCCCGGGTGTGGCGTCGGAGCCGGCAATCTTCGACGATGGAGAGGCGACATGTCTGTCGTGAGCTTCGCCCTGATCGGATGTGGGTCCATGGGCCGCACGCTCGCTGATTCGCTGAGGGAGCATCGCGACTCCCACTTGGTGGCAGCAGCTGATCCGAATGAGGACGCGCGCCTACAGGCCGTTGCGAAGTATGGCGTGCAAGGTTACACCAGGTACGAGGACCTCCTCCAGCGGGATGATATCGACGCCGTCGTGGTAGCCACGCCGAGCTACCTCCACAAGGAGGTCGCGGTTGCGGCCGCGAAGGCCGGAAAGCATGTCTTCTGTGAGAAGCCGATGGCGCTCAACACCGCCGACTGCGATGCCATGCTGCAGGCCGCGAAGGATGCAGGCGTCAAGCTCATGGTGGGACACGTACTGAGGCTGATGTTCCCCTGGTGGCGAATCAAGGAGTTGGCCGGCGAGAACGAACTCGGCGCGCCGTTCTGTGTGAGTATCCGCCGATATAGCCGGATGTTTCCCAGAGGCTGGCGCGCACAATCCGAGTTGTCGGGAGGCCAGCTCTTCGAAGTGCATGTGCACGAGCTGGACTTCATGCGCCACCTGTGCGGGGAGGTGGCAGAGGTGAGCGCCTATGGGGGAAGCTTCGCCTGTGACGACGGCGGCAAGTGCGACGTCTACCTCATCAACCTGCGTTTCCGCTCAGGCGCCGTTGGGCAGCTTCACGGCGGGGCCACCACTGGGCGGTCGCGGTACGAGGGGCAGGTGCTGTGTCCACGCGGGGCGCTGCTGTTCGGCCCTGACTGGGGCACTGGTACCATGGAGCAAGGCGACCGAGAACCGCAACCTCTCGACCCGGACGTGCGGACCGGGCCGGTGGGGGTGGACTGGGAGTTGGATTCCTTCCTGCGATGGCTGCTGCGCGGCGACTTGCCGGTGTTTACAGGCGAGGACGGGAGGGCGGCCGTTCAACTGGCTGAAGCTGCCCGTCGCTCCATCGCAGACGCGCGGCCAGTCGGCCTGTCCTGAGCGTTCGGCGCGGCACAGGAGCTGACCGACAGACGCGGCCGCCGGCCCCGCGGTGCGCCCTTCGCTGTGGGCACATGTCCTGGCGGGTCAACCTCGGCTCCGTAGCAGGCGAGACAACCGCAGGGGTGACGGACTCAGCTATCCGCTCAGCGCCCGGTAGATCTCTCCCGGGCCCAAGGTGTCGGGGTAATGAGGCCGGAGGAACTTGCGCACTTGCCAGCACAGGTGGCACTTCTGCACGTACTGCTCCCGGCGATAGCCCAAGCCCTCCGCGAGATGCAAGAGGCCGACCGGGCCCTGCTCGCGCAGCGCCGTGATGATCGGGTTATCCGTGGCGAACCCCGCCGCCATCAGCTCCCCAAACGGGGTGTGCTCCACGTTCCCGAGGATGACACCGCAGCAGGTTTGCACATTGCCGTACGGGTCGAGGTGGATCTCCCACATGGTCTGCGGAGAGAACTCCCAGGCACAGGACATGCCCGGAGGCGCGTCGTGCCACATGTGATCCCTCACGAGATCGGCGATCGGTCGCGCCGGCAGGTACTGGGCCAGCACCTCCCCGGCCCTGCCCACCATTCGAGGCGGCGATCCCCGCACGTATTCAGTCAGCCGAGCCGGATCGCGGCCGACCCGCTGCATCCCGAGCAACTGCTCTTTGGTGAAGGGCTCAGCTGCGACATTTCGCTGCCCGAACAGCTCAGCCGCGGCCTCATAGCACCGCAGGTACCGGTCCACCGGATAGAACGCCAGGTGAAAGGGGTCGGCGCTGATGTAGAGGCCGCGCACCCCCGCGTCTCGCAGCTCCGTGAGCCGCGCGTGCACCTTCGCCGTATTCGTGCACCAGGTGGCGTTGGTCTCGATGAAGTGCGGCGCCGCACCGTACCGGGAAGCTCCCCGGCAGATGGCCAGCACTGTCTCGTACTCCAGCATCGCCTCGCCGCCGGCGATGTGGACGCAGCGATCCGTCGCGCGCAGCATCCGCAGATAGCGGATCCCCCGCTCAACGTCGTGGAACCGCCGAGGATGACGCGGCGTGCAGCTGAACAGGCAGTGGGGGCAGGCCAGCGTGCAGCGATAGGTCAGCAGCAGGCTCGCCACCGATTTCCGGGTGATGGCGGCGGCTACACCATCTCTCTCGACTACGGCATCAACGGATCTCCACTGCGCGGACCCGGCTTCCTCAGGCATGCTTCTTCCCTTCGCCGGGCCCCAGTTCTCTCCTGGACATGTGGGGGGCGGGTCGCCGGGCAGGTTGCAGGCCTGCGGAGTGGCAACTCGACCAGACGTTCCGCCGCGCGGTCTCATTGATCGCCCTCGGCCCTCCTCGACTCCGGCTACCCCCTGGGCGTGGAGTCGGGGCCTGGGGTTCGGTCGCGGATAGTGGTCAGAACCGCGGGTCATTCTGCACTGGCCCGGGTCAGAGCAAGGCTACGGCGGTTCCAGAGCGAAGTAACCGCTACAGGAGATCGCGCTGACCGCTGTGAAGAGACGAGATCCCGCGCCGGTTGGCATCGCACGATACCAGCGGGGAGGGCGCGTCGCCGATAGGCCGGCATGATGGCTGAACTAGGAGAGACCACCGATGCCCAACACCAGCCGATCCTTCGCCGCGGTCGGTGAATGGGGGGTGACCTTCGACGTTCGCACCACCGCCCTCGACTGCCGGCATCGTCCTACGGGCGCCCGCGTCAGTGGCCGGTTGGAGTTCGGCTCGCCGGGCGGGGAACGCATGGCGATCTCACTTGCGCCGGGCGCGGGGCCCCAGCAACTGGCGATCCGCGACTCTCGCGGAGACTGCCAGATGTACCTGCGGCTCGACTCGGCCGGCCGCGATCTCAGGCTCTCTCTCGTGCCCCGCGGCCGTGCGAGTTCCCGCGGACAGCTCACCCTTCGTGGCGTCGCGACCTTAGGGCGTCAGACCTTTGCCTGCCGGACGTTCGCGCCGCAGCATCTGGACGTGGTCCAGATGGCCTCCGGCCCGGCAGACAGCGCGCTGAACGATTCACTGTTCGACATCGCCCGAGACATCGCCATGCGGCTCCGCGCCGAACACGTTGCCATCACCACGAGGGAGAACGCGAACGGCAGGAAACAGCGCTTCGAGGTCGTGTTGGCGGGTCGGATCGAGAGTCCGGCAGCGTCGGAGATGACCATCACTGTCGAGCAACATTTTTACCGGGGCCGCTACGTTCCGTGGTACCGTCCGCTGGACAAGTCGAGACTGCCTTTCGCTCCCACCGGGTGGATGTCGTGGAACACCTACTTCGATCAGGCTGGGGAGACGGAGAACCTCAATGAGGCGCGCATTGGGGCGACGTTCCTCAAGCCATACGGGTTGCGGATCTGGTCCATCGAGTCATGGCAGGACAACTCCGCTTCGCAGCCGGTCAGCCAGTTCCACCACCTCACGCTGCGCCCATACCTCAGGCAGTTCCCGCACGGGATGAAGTGGCTTGCCCGGGAGATCCGGCGGCTTGGCTTCCAGCCCGGTATCTGGACCGTCCCCTTCGGCACCGGTGACGCCGAGTTCTACCGGAGACACCAGCGTTGGTTTCTCCACCATCCTGATGGGCGCCCCATGAGCAACTGGTGCGGCCGGTACGTGCTGGACCCGTCTCAGCCCGCGGTGCGCCGGCATATGGCGGAGACCCATCGGCGGATGGCAGAGTGGGGATACGGCTTCTTCAAGATCGACGGCATGTTCGGCGGGAGCCGGCACTACAGCGCGCATTTCTACGAGATCCCCGAGGTGCGCGCCGCCTTTCGGCGGTCCTGCCGCAACCCGTTCCAGCTATGCACGCAGGCGCTGCGCCGCGGGATCGGAAAGGACCGCATCCTGCTGGCGTGCGCCGGTCACTACACCGGCCCCGAAGTAGCCGTATCCGACGCGGCACGTATCGGCGGCGATGTGGTTGCGCCGAACCGCCCTCCCGGGTGGCGGAGCTACGTCGAGCAAGCGAGCATGATCCTCTCGTGTCTGTTCGTGAATAACATCGTCTGGTACTGCGATCCTGACACCTTGCTGGTCGGCACATACCTGCCGATCGAGCAGGCGCGGGTGGCCGCCAGCGCGATAGCACTGGCCGGACAGGTGATGTTCGCGGGAGACAAGCTCGGCGAGTTGCCGCCGGAGCGGATGTGGCTGCTCCAGCGCTGCCTGCCGGTGTGCGACGTGCGGCCGCTCGATCTCTATCCCATCAACCAACTGGTCCCCATCTGGGACTTGAAGGTGAGGCGGCGGTTTGCGCAGTGGGATGTGGTGTCGGTGTTCAACTTCGACGGCGGTGCGAGGAAGCGAGTAATCGTTGAGATGGCGCGACTGGGCCTCGACTGCGAGAAGCAGTACCTCGCCTACGACTTCTGGCGGGGCCGGCTGCTGGGCCGGTTCTCGCGCTGCCTCTCGGTGGACGTGCAGCCCAGGTCGAATCTGCTGCTGGCGGTGCACGAAGACCTGGGGCGACCCCAGTTCCTTTCCACCGACCGGCATCTGACGCAGGGCGCGGTATCGCTGCGGGCGTTGACCTGGGATGAATCCCGCCTCACGCTTTCCGGAAAGACGGAGCTGGTGGCTGGCGAACAGACCCGGCTAACGTTCTGTGTTCCTACTGGCTTCCGTCTGGAGACCGCGAGCGCGACGCGCGCGGAGGTCGGCCAGGTGAGAAAGGGCAAGGACCAGACCGTTACCGTGACACTCCGCGCCGCGCGCTCTACGACGGCCGCCTGGCGACTGCGGTTTGCGAGAGCGCGACCGCAACCGGGCGGCCGCGACTAAAGCAGCAGCGAGAGGGTTATGAAATGCGCTCAAGTGTGGCTGCTCTGACGTTGGTGTTGATGCTCTGGACCGTCGGGAGATGCGCTCAGGGAGAAAGTGCGAACATGATGCTCAACGGGGATTTCGCAGTTGACTCTGATGGCGATGGAATGGCGGACCACTGGCAGTTTTCCGGCGACGCGAACGTCAAGGTCACGTGGGCGCGGGATGCAGGCGCACACGGGGGCTATTCCCAGAAGATCACGTGCACGCAGTTCGCGGTGAAGTCGCCGAGCAGCCACGCCATGCTCGCCCAGGTGAATGGCTTCGCCCTGCGCAGTGGGCAGTGGTACCGCCTGAGCTTCAACGCCAAGGGAGAGATTGCGAGCAAGGCGGTCAACGTCGGGATCAGTGACATGAGCATGTGGCAGTCGTGCGGGCTCAGCGACGTATTCCGGGTTCGGGCAGAATGGCGGCCACAGGAATTCATATTCCGCGCCAACCGCGATATCTCGACTGACATCCGCCTCCAGATCTGGTTCACCGAGGTCGGTTCACTCTGGATAGATGATGTGCGGCTGGAGGAGGTCCCCGCGGAATCAGCCGCGACCAGACGGCGATACACCGAAGTCGTGCCGAGCATCGGGTCGAGGAATCTGGTCCCGAACGGCAGCTTCGAATGCGGCACGAGCGGCTGGGGAAGCATCGCCCAAGGCGTCGATTGGGGTGACAGCGGGTTGATCGCATTGTTCGGCAGAATCGACAGCGAAGCACCCGAAGATGGGGCGAGCAGTTTCCGCATCGACATTGACAAGGCCACAGCACCCGTGCTCGCGTTCGATTACTTCGACGTCGAGCAGCGGCCGGTGTATATGGCGCTGGTGGCGAACCGCGGGTGGATCAGCGTGACGCGGGGGCAGGACTACACGCTTTCGGCGTATGTCAAAGCCGATCCCGCCGGCACACCCTGCGTGCTGGTGGCTCGCCAGGCCTTCGACGATCCCCAGGAGCGTGAGGTCGAGGCCACGGGCGACTGGCAGCGAGTCACCTTCACATTCAAGCCACAGGCGGACCAGATCTTTGTCGCGGTGGGGCCGGATCTGACGCATTCGCCCCTGCGGAAAGCGACGGTCTGGGTAGATGCGGTCCAGCTCGAGCAGGGCCCCGAGGCGACGCGGTACCAGCCGCGGTCGCCGGTGGAGGTCGGATTGGGATGGGAGCGCCCCGGTCATTCGTTTTCTTCGCCCCAGGAGGCGCGGGCGATCGTTAACGTGTATAACGCCGGAACCGCGGCGACGCGAGTTCGGGTGGAAGCAACCGTCACCGATTTCTTCGACAGGGAGGTGGCGAGGCCGCAGCTCGAGGTCGAGGCACCGGCAGGACGAGGGGTGCAACAGGTCTTGAGGCTTGGGGTAGAGGACAAGGGCTTCTACCGGATCAAGTTGGAGGCCGATCCAGGAGTCGTGCTTCCCATCAATGCCGAACGCTGGGGGGTGATCGACGCGCATCCAGATGCGGACGGCATCTTCGGGATGAACCATGCGTATGCGGCGCCCGAACTCCTCACACTCAGCAAAGAGATCGGTCTGACCTGGATGAGGGACTGGTCGCTGAAGTGGCAAGCAGTGGAGCCGGAGAGGGGAAGGTTCGACTTCTCCCGGATGGACTTCCAGATCGACCGGATCGTCGAACATGGGCTCAACGTCGATGCGCTGCTTCCGTTCCCATCGAGCGACTGGAGCAGCAGCGCGCCGGCCGGCGTCCAGCCAAGCTACGACATGGGTGAGCATGCGCGGATGGCCTACAAGCCACGGGACCTCGACGAGTTCGCGGACTATGTGCGCGCGACTGTCAGGCGCTACGCGAGCCGCGTGCACGTGTGGGAGATACTCAACGAGCCGCTCTATACCGGCTACGCGCTCCCGCAAGCGACAGGACATACGGTTGAGGACTACGTGGCGCTGCTCAAGACCGCCTACCAGGCGATCAAGGAAGTGGACCCGAAGGCATTCGTCATCGGTGGTGTCGCCGACGATCCGGATGGGATCACCCAGGAGTTCATCCCGGCCGGCAGGCTGGACTGGTTGGACGGGATCAACATCCACATCTACCCGGTCATCCGCCAGCCAGAGAGCTATCTGAGCGGGCTGGAGAAGCTGAACGCGATGATGCGGACGATCGGGAAGCCGCGGCCCATCTACTTCACCGAGGGCTCGTACTATGGTGAGGACGACCTGCCGGTCCAGCCGTTCTCGCCCGGGGACCCGCTGATGAGGCCGCTCGATAGCGAGCTCGAGTGCGCGTCGTACCAGACGAGGTTCAACATCATCTTGATGTCGCAGAACGTGAAGATGATCATCTATCACGCCGGCACCGGCGGGTCGCTGAACAACCCGTCCGTGGGTGGGATCTTCTTCGAGTGGGACGGCGCCCCGAGGAAGATGGCGATCTCGCAGTCCGTCATGACGTCGCTGTTCGGCGCCGACACCGCGTGCATTGGCTCGGCGTCCGATCAGGTGCGAAGCCTCGCCTTCCACTCGCGGGGCCGAACCGTGGTCGCGCTCTGGGACGAGAAGTACCAGCATCTCGCGCTCGCTCCTCCCCACGGAGCAATGGTAGTTGACCTGGCGGGGGCCCAGGTGAAGAACACGCGCGTGATCCTCGACGAGATGCCGCATTACATCATCTTCAGCGGGGAGATCTCGATCGAGCAGTTGCGGGATGCGTTGAGGGGGTGTATCGGCAAGGCGTGACGAGGTGCGAGGAGGGCGCAAGCTTCCGCGCAGTGCCCACCAGCGACCGCCAACGCGCCGTCCGCCGAGTGCGGAGATCAGGAGGCTACCGGTCCGGCCTTTTCTCCCCGCGCGAAGTGCCGGCGCCGGCCTGGCCCGATTCCACCAGCTCACCCGTCGCGTCCCGGATTTTCGCAACCGCCTCGGCGAAGAGGTCCATGTCCTGCTGGCTGCCGAGGAGCACGGTCTGGGGGAGGGAGAGGAACTTGCCGGCATAGCCTTCGGCCACCGGGCAGCGCGTCCGCGTGTAGTCGAGTTCCTTCCCGTAGACCCTCAAGATGCCTGGGTCGAAACGTTTCTCCACGAACATCGGATGCTGGTGAAGCGCCCGCACTGCCGTGACCGCGCTGCAAGGAATGCCCTCCGCGGACAGGGCCTCGGCGAAGCGCGCCGCCGGCAGCCCTCCCAAGGCTTCCGCGTCGTAGTGCAGCGTCGGGTAGAGGTGGCTGAGCCGCGTCATGCGCGGGTCCCTAGTGGGGAAGCGCACTGCGGCGGTGACCCCGGCGAGCGCGGAGGCGAGATGGGCGGCATTCGCCTCTTTGACGCTGATCAGGTCGTCAAGCCTGCCAAATTGCGCTAGCACGATCGCTCCCGCGAACTCGGACATACGGAAGTTCCAGCCCATCTCCTCGAACCTGCCTATCTCATCCTGTCCGACCCGCTGCCCGAGCTTGCGACATTCGCGGCGAGCACCTCGTCATTCGTCACGATCATCCCGCCTTCACCCGCGGTGAGCGACTTGTCCTGCTGAAAGCTGAACGCGCTCAGGTGTGCCGCGGCCGCCACCTTCCTGCCGCGCCATTCGCTACCATGGGCGTGGCAGGCGTCGCCGATCACCATCAGGTGGTGGCGCTGGGCGATCGCCATGATCGCGTCCATGTCGCAGGGGATGCCCCCGCAGTGCACCGGCACGATCGCCTTTGTCCGTTCCGTGATCGCGGCCTCGATCGCAGCTGGGTCCAGGTTCAACCACTCGGCCTCGATATCCACGAACACCGGGATCGCGCCCAGAGCAAGCGCCGCGCTGGCAGTGGTGACGAAAGATCGAGGCGGCATGATCACCTCATCGCCGTGGCCGACGCCCGCCGCCGCATAGCTGATCAGCAGCGCCGCCGAGCCGCTATCCACCGCGATGCCGTACGCGCAGTCGTGGTAGGCCGCGTACGCCTGCTCCAACTGCGCCACCTTGGACTCGCTGAAGTCCCTTCCCTTGCCCTCGAAGATGTAGGGCAAGGCGCACCAGCACCTGCTCTCGAGGACCTCCCGCACCCCCTGGAGTTCCCGCTCATCGTAGATCGGCCATACCGGCCAGCTTCCCGTCCTGACCGGCTCTCCACCTCGGATTGCGAGCTTCGCCATCACCGCCCTCCCTATCGCCATTGTCGGGTTCCATCCCAGGCTAGCATCCCCTTTCGTGCTCCTCTCGGAGGCAACGATATGGCCGGGCTGCGCAGTGGTTCAGCCGCACCCGTGCCCTGCTGCATCATCCATGCCTCCCAGAACAGGGGTATGCGTGAGGGGAGAGAATAGCACGAGATGGGCGGCAGGGGCGGTCTGGGTGCCAGATGAGTCTCTCGACGGCACGCGCTCGTCGGGTTCGCCCTAATGGCGTTCGCACAAAGAAGCAATGTGCCAACGCCGCTCTGGGCCCGTCTGAGCAGTTGCCTGAGCTTCGCCCCCTTACTTCTTTGGGCGAAGCTCAGTAGTCGTGACGCGATGGAATGGTGCTGAGGTGCTCGGCATGTCCGTGGATGCCGACTTCGGGCGCGGCCGCATCGGCACCGGCAGCTTCGCCGTGGGCCTTGCCGTCGAGGACTTGGATGCTGGCGGCAGATTGGAGGTGGTCACAGGCGAGGAGACGGGCGGCCGCCAGCAGATCACCTGGTATCAGCCCAGGACCGACCTCCGCCATCCCTGGCAGCGTCACATCGTAGACCTCGAGTGTGACGGCTCGGCGCATGACATCCTGTTCGCAGACATGGACGGCGATGGACGCCGAGAGCTGGTCGCCAACGCCGCTTACTGTGACTCGCCCGGCCTGTTCATCTACAAGCCCGGCGCTGATCTGGCTGCTCCCTGGAACAAGCATGCTGTCGACCGAGGCGTCTTCGCTGAGGGTGTGTCCATGGGGGACCTCGACGGCGATGGCGCTGTACCGTGCGGCCGAGGGAGCAGAAGGGGAAAGCGGCGCAACAGTGTACTGGTGGAACTGGTGGGAGCATTTCTGGATGCTCGGATGCGAACGTCATTTCGTCAGGCTGATCCCATACCAGTCCGACTGGGCCGAGCTGTTCCAACAGGAGGCTCTGGCGCTGAGACGCGCCATTGGCGACCAGACCGTGCGCATTGAGCATGTCGGCAGCACCGCCATTCCGGGCCTGGACGCAAAGCCAATCCTAGACATCGTGGTTGCCGTGCGAGACATGGCAGACGCGACGGCATTCGAGGAGTCGCTCCTGCCGCTCGGCTATGTCCACAAGGCTGAGAACGACCGGCCTGGGCGGCTCTACTTCGTGAAGCGCACGGCGGATAACAGGTCAACCCACCACCTCAACATCACCGAACTCGGCACCGAATGCTGGTTCACCCATGTGGCGTTCCGAGACTACCTGCGTTCCCATCCCAAAGCGCGGGACGGGTACCAGGGGCTCAAGCGCGAACTGGCGTCCCGACACCAGCATGATCGAGCGGCGTACCAGGACGGCAAGGCGGAGTTCATCGAGCACGTCCTCTCGCTCGCTGGCGAGGGACGTATCCTGACTACCTGATCGTGAACCTCGCCCCCTACTACTGATCGGTGGGACGGCCGCCGGTCGCGGCTTTCCGCGCCACGATGCTAAGCGCTCCGCGGGTCGTTCCGGTACTCCTCCGGAAGCTCCACGCCGAACCGCTGGCGCAGCAATCGCATCTCCCGGAAGTCCTTATCGCTTGGCTCATAGCCGGTGTGGCAGAGCATCTGGGCTTCTGGCGTCAGGCATCGCACTTCTCGATCAGCCACTCTGCCTGTGCCCCGGAAACCGGCAGCCGGATACACCCAGTCCTCGCCATTCAGCATGCGGTAGACCCCGTTGCCCTCTTCGTCAAACCGTACTGGATGAACGTCAACCTCCCGCCCCTGCGAATCCTTGAGGACGAAGTTCGAGGCCGGGCAACCATCAGCCAGCTCGAACCCGCGGTGGCCAAGTACGCTGATCATCGCTGGAACATCGTCGACGCGGACGATGATGTCCACGTCCTTGTGCGGCCGCGTCTGCTCACCGAGCAGGGCATCGACTCCCCAGCCGCCGTCCAGCCACACCTCGATCTCGGACGATTCCAGGAGATCGACTACGGCAATCAGGTCGTGACTCTCCATTGTCACGGCACCTCACCCTGCTGCGGCCATCCCCATCGGTCCCAGATCCATCCGTCCAGCCAGTCGTATCCGGCTCGTTCCGCCAGCCTGCCGCGGGCCTCGACTCTGTCGAACCAGTTGGGATTCTCCCAGGCCTTCTCGCTCGTGGCGGCGAACGAGAAGGTGAGCATATCAGCCGTCAGCATCCCGCTTTCGAGAATCTCTCTGGTGAGCATCTGCACGATCCGGTCGATGGCCGCAGACTTCTCCGACCAGTCCGCATCCGACCCCACGGTCTCAAACTCGCCAATCAGATCCCCAGGGACGGCCGGCAACTCCTTGAGCATCCGGGGGAAGCAACGCCGCCACGAGTAGTACTGCCTGTTGGTCAGGAAGGCGATGCGGAAGAGCTTCGGGAGGATGTCTCCGAGGATCATGTGCGCTTCCAGCGGCTGGTTGCGGCGCACGGCTTTCTCCAGGGCCTCTGGCTCGCCGGCAAGGTCCACAAGCTCGCCTAGCACGCCCTTGGCCCACAGCCGCGGCGGATAGCGATCGGGAGCGGTGAGCCCTCTGAGTCGAGTCAGGACCTCGTGCGCATCGCAAAGAGGCGGGTGAATCTGCAGTTGGAGCAACTCCTCCATGCTGACCTCTTCCCACGGCACGTCCTTCTCGCCCGCCAGCACGGACTCGGCCTGCCCACAGAGTAGTTCGGCCCACGAGTGCACACTGATCTCCGAGTGTCTGAAATCTGGCCAGGTGTAGGGATCTCTTGAGAACCCGGAATAGGGATGGGCGAGGAATGGTTCCAGCTTGTGGAGCAGCGTCAACTGCAACTGCCCGCCCCGCTCCTTCCACAGCTTCTCCGGCAGGAAGAGCGTGGTATCCAGGTCGGACAGCTCATCATCTAATCCGAATCCGAAAGAGCCCTCGACGCGGATGCTCATCTCCGACACCAGCTCCGGGTGCTCCCGCGCGATCAGTGGGAGCACCTTCTCCTCGAAGTAAGCTTCGAAGCCCCGCCTCATCGCATTTCCCCTCCCCTTCCGCAGTTGCCATGCCGCGGCATATACGGGCAGCGCCCAATCACCACAGATCACGCGCGCTTGAAGATCGAGAAGATGTGCGGAACGCGATAGCTTTCAGCAGCGTGCTGCTCAACGACTCCAAAGCCAGCATTTCGAAATGCAGTCTGCAGCGTGTGCGGGTCGAATTGCTGTTCTTCCTCATAGTAGGAATCCAGAATCACATCGCTTGGGATGTCTGCAGGCAAGAGGTCTGTCGCCACTCGCTCTTGCTGGCGCAGGGATGAGTCTCCAAGCAGTTGCTGCCCGAACCGGGTGTTGGCGTGGAGTTCGTATCGCTCAGTGCGAATGCGGTAGGGATCTGTCAGATAGTGCACGACCTGCAGTACCAACGGCCGGAGGTCGCGTCGCAGACAACGCTCGACGCGCGGCGCGCCTTCCGACAAACGGTATCGGAAGTCCTGTTCGATGGAAACGGTTACCGCTCCGGGGACCGCCACTCGCGCCATCTCTGACAGTACGCATGAGGGATCGGCGATGCTACCAAGACTTCCGCAGGCTGCCAACCCATCGAACGTCCGATCAGGGAACGGTAGTGCTTCGCCCACTCCACGTATCAGAAAGACGTTACCGAGCCCGAGGATGGTGGCATTCACGGCAGCCCGGGCGAGCATACCTGGCGAGATGTCCAACCCGACAGCCACACCGACTCTGGGAGCGACCAAGACAAGCGGGAAGCCGGGGCCGCAGCCGACATCGAGGACGAGCTTACGCCCGGCGAGCGCGGCCGTGAAGAAAGTGGCCTCGCGCTGGCCGTCCGGCGCAAGCGCTATCTCACCAGCATCGTTCAACAACGCGTCGTACCTGCCGGCCCTCGCCATCCAGTCATAGCTTTCCCAGGCGGGTCGAGTTCTCAAGGTTCCTTCTCGACCAAGTCGATTTCAAGCTGTACCCCTACCATCTCCGCGCCCATGCTCCCGTACAGCGCCTTTGCGGCGTCGTTGTCCTGCTCGGTGTTGATGTGAAACTCGCCCACCCCGCGCTGCTTCGCCCGACGCATTGCCTCGCCAACAAGCTGCCTGCCAATGCCTTGCCGGCGCATATCCTCGCGGACCACCAAGCCGAGGAGTTCGCCAGCCAGCGCGCCATGCGAGAGGTCGTGATAGGTCAGCAGATGGGCGAGGCCCACTACCGAGCCGCCGGCCTCAGCGACGACGAGGTCATGGTCCGAGCTGGCAAGCACCGCTTCGAACGAAGCTCGACGATCGGCCTCGACAAGGACCAGTTGGGTCTCCAGCTCAGCGATTGCGGGGTAATCTTCCAACGCTGCCATGCGTAGCGAGATGCCCATTTCGCCACTCCCTTCCGGGTGCAGATCAGCTCGGGATGATAGAGGCCATCCGGATAGCCTGCCGTGACTCTCCTCACGGGGTCGGCAATGTACTGCCCATACTCATAGCACCAGGCCCAAGGGCCCCGTGCTGTCACATCGGCAAGAAGCGCGGTTCTCGCCTGTCTGTGAGGTATCTGGCCGAACCCCGTGGTCTGTTTGGCGATGGCGCGGGCGAAAAAGACCGCCATCTGCCCCCGGTCCACGGTGAACTCGGGATGGTAGCAGCCATCAGGATACCCCCCAACTGCGCCCGCTGTCGGCCACCCAGCAAGTCCCGTCCGCTCGGTTGACCGAGAGGAACCTGGGGCAGGCAAACAGGCTGCGCCACGTCTCCGGCACTTGCTCTGCAGCAGTTACCGGGACCGCGGAACTGAGAAGAAGCATGGGAAGATACAGCCACAGGCGCGCTTTCATCGGACCTGCCCCCCTATCCGCCGAATCTGACTAGAAGCTGTTTCATAACCTTCCCAGGGAAGGTTATGAAACAGCACCGCACAACGTCAGGCAGTGGCCGGCGCATTTCATGCGAGGGCGTGGTGCGGCCAGCCAGCAGGTAGGTTATGAAATGCGCTCTACCCACATGATGGAGAGCGACAGCTCGACACAGGGCAAGAAGCTGGTTCTGGCGAATCAGGCCAGGTCCCTGCCGCACAGGGCTCTCAGTCTATCTCAAAGGGAAGGAGACGCCTTGCCTGAGAGAGCCGTTGTGGTTGGTGCCGGTGGCATCTCCGGCGCTTGGTTCCCACCCCTGATCGAGGAGGGAGTCCGGATCGCGGCCGTGGTTGACCTGAGAATCGAGGCCGCCCAAGAGAAGATCAGGCACTACCAGCTGGATGCTGAGGCCTCGACCGATCTGGCGGTCACCCCTGAAGCGCACGCGGCCGCACTTCGTGGTGGACTTAACCGTTCCCGAGGCCCACTGCGGGGTCACCTGCACGGCCCTGCGCGCCGGCTGCCACGTGATCGGCGAGAAGCCCATGGCCTCCAGCATGGCCGAGGCCCGGGAGATGGTCCGTACCGCGGAGGAGACGGGCAAGCTCTACATGGTGAGCCAGACGCGGCGGTGGGACGCCAAACATGACCGCGCGCGGCGGGCGCTAGCCGCAGGGACCGTCGGTTCGGTCACGACCATCAACTGCGACTTCTACCTCGGGGCCCACTTCGGGGGCTTCCGGGATGAAATGCCAAGCCCATTGATCCTGGATATGGCGATTCATCACTTCGACCTGGCGAGGTTCATGACTGGGCTGGACCCGGTGGCGGTCTATGCCAGGGAATCCAGCCCAGTGGGCTCCTGGTACCGAGGCAGCGCGGCCGCGAGCTGCATCTTCGAGATGAGCAACGGCGCCATCTTCACCTACCGGGGCAGTTGGTGCGCTGAGGGCTTCCCCACCAGTTGGAACGGTGACTGGCGGATCATCGGCGAGCGCGGTACGCTCCTCTATGAGCGAGACGAAGAGCCGCGCGCCCAAGTGGTAGCCGGCGATACCGGCTTCCAGCGCCCGCTCGGAGAAGCAGCGATACCGGCATCTCCGCTCAAGTTCACTGGCTGGCACGGCGCGCTGCGGGAGATGCTTGCCTTCCTTCGCACCGGCGAGAGGCCGCAGACCGAATGCCACGGCAACATCAAGTCTCTTGCCATGGTGTTCGCGGCCATTGAGAGTTCAGGAGCGGGCCAGCGTGTGCCCGTCGCGGTCTGACGGCGGACATGGAGGTGGCTGATGGTTGATATCGCACTGCCTCTTGCTATCCTGGATAGCCTGGCGGACCCGATACTGGTGGCCGACACAGAGCACATGACCCGATACATGAACGCGGCCGCGGCCAAACACTACCCCGGTGGCGAAAGCCTGATCGGCCAATCGCTTCTCGATTGCCACACACCCAAGTCCCAGCAGATCATCCGGGAGGTGCTGGCGGCGATGCAGGCAGGTGAGAACGAGCGCCTGATCAGCGACCGAGACGGGCGCCGCCACTACATGATCGCGGTGCGCAGCCGGGAGGGCCGCCTTCTTGGCTACTACGAGCGCCTCGTGCCGGCCGGAGACTAGAAGCTGTTTCATAACCTTCCCAGGGGAGGTTATGAAACAGCACTGCACAACGTCAGGCAGTGGCAGGCGCATTTCATGCGAGGGCGTGGTGCGGCCAGCCAGCAGGTAGGTTATGAAATGCGCTCTAGGCCGTTTGCTGCATGGCCACCTCTCGCTTCTCTCTGCCTGAGCGATAGCAGGCCTCGACTACCTTCAGGTTCCAGAGCGCCTCGTCGCCATCCACCGCCGGCCTTCCGCCGGTGAGGATGGCCCGCGAGAACTGCTCGATCTCGGCTCCGTACATATTCACCGGCTCGGCCTCGAGATCGAAGGTGCGCTCGCTCGGCGGCCGATCCTGCTGGGCCTCGTATGCGCCCTGGTCCGAGAGCACGGCCTCGATCCTGCCGCCTGGAAGCTGGCCGACGGTGCCCTGCCCGAAGAGCGCGCCCCGAGTGCCATAGATCTCGAGCAGACTGCGGCTGGCCGCATCGGGGACGTTGAACAGCGAGTCCACGATCATCTGCGCCCCGCTCTCCATGCGCATCACCACGGTGGAGGTGTCCTCTGAGGGGTAGGCTTGGACCAGACTCTGGTTCATGGCGAACACGGATACCGCTTTGCTGCCGGTGATGAACTCGAGCAAGTCAATGCAGTGGCTGCCCATGTCCATCAGCGAACCCCCGCCCCCGGCCTTCGGGTCCTGCCGCCAGGCGCCTTGAATGGGCGGATACCAGCAGGTCAGTTGGGCGCGCGCGGCCACCACCTTCCCTAGCTCGCCCCTTGCGACCAGATCGCGAGCGGCCGCGTTCAGGGAATGGAACCGCATCATGTAGCCGCACCCCAGCAGCACGCCCGCCTGGCGGCAGGCTGCGATCGCTTGCTCTGCCTCCGCCACCGTTAGCGTGATCGGCTTCTCCACCAGGACGTGCTTGCCGGCCTTCGCCGCGGCCATGATCTGAGGGAAGTGGGCGGCCACCGGAGTGGCGATGTAGACCGCCTCCACCTCCCGGTCCGCGAGCAGCTCCTGGTCGCCTGCGTGCACCTTAGGCACGCTGAACTGCTTCGCCGCGGCCTCGGCCGCCTCATGCCGCACATCTATCAGCGCCACGAACCTGGCGCTCTTCGCTCCCTCCTTCGCGCCGGGCAAGGTGCGCCGGGAAGCGATGCCGCCGGCTCCGATCACCCCCCAGTTGACCTGTCTCATCTGCGTTCTCTCCATCACACGGCAGCGTCCAAGTCATGCGATTTCGGCTGGCAGATGATTCGGCGGGCTCATGGGAGCACCTCTCTTCGCGCCGGACGGGGCGGTGGCTTTGACCTCCGGATCCGCACACGCCGGCTCGCGGCCGCCTCGACGGAATCGCCTGGCGCGGCTATCATGGTTGCTCACGAGGCCCCCGTGCTAGCCATCAAGAAGACAAGAGCGGGACCTGGGCTCACTTGGTGCGATGATGTACCTCGCCCGGATGTTGGGCCGCGCGATGTTCTGATCGCCGTCACCCATACCGGCATCTGCGGCACCGACCGTCACATCTACGAGTGGGACAAGTGGAGCGCGGATCGCGTCCCGCTGGGCATCACCATCGGCCACGAGTTCGTGGGCCGCGTCGCGGCTGTCGGCTCCGGCGCGGTTCGCGTCCAGGTCGGCCAGCGGGTCAGTGGCGAGGGGCACATTGGCTGCGGCCTCTGCGAGCCCTGCCGCACCGGCAATGCCCACATCTGCGAGAAGGTGAGGATCCTGGGCGTGGATCGGGACGGCTGCTTCGCCCAGTACATCGCCATCCCCGAGGAGAATGTGTGGCCCGTCCATCCCGATATCCCGGACCGCATCGCGGCCGTGCTGGACCCGCTGGGCAATGCCATGCACACGGTGATGGCCGCCGGGGTGAGCGGGCGCAGCGTGCTCATCACCGGCGTCGGCGTGATCGGTCTGATGGCCGTCGCCATCGCCCGCGCGGCCGGCGCCGGCACCATCCTGGTCTCCGATGTCAAGCCGCAGCGCCTGGAGCTGGCGAAGCAGCTCGGGGCCGATATCGCCTACCTGGCCGACGATCCGGAATGGACGGCCAAGGCGAGGGAGGCCACTCACAACCAGGGCCCGCAGGTGCTGTTGGAGATGAGCGGGAACCCCCGCGCCATCCGGGATGGCCTCACCGCCCTGCGCAACGGCGGCACCGCTGCTCTGCTCGGAACCCCCTCCAACCCGGTCGAGATCAACCTTTCCACCGACATCATCTTCAAGGGCGCCACCATCCTGGGCATCAACGGCCGCCGCATCTACGAGACCTGGTACCAGGTCGAGAGCTGCCTGCTCTCTAATCGCCTTCACCTGGACCCCATCATCACTCACCAGCTGGAGCTGCGAGACTTCGAGCGCGCCTTCCATTTGCTGGAGGCTGGCGAGGCGATCAAGGTGGTGCTGAGGGTTCCGCAGGAGACTTAGCCATGCCTAACCCGGCTTTCGACCAACGCACCAAGGAGCTGCTCGATTCCCTGCTGGCATCCGGCCAGCACAAGTATCTCCAGCACCTCACCGGCGCGATGGGCCCGACTGTCAACATCGAGGGCCGGGGAGAGGTGATTTGCCTCTGCTCCAACAACTACCTGGGCCTGGCCCGGCACCCCGAGGTGATCGCCGCCGGAATCGCGGGGCTGCGCCAGTATGGCGCGGGCACCGCGTCGGTCCGCTTCATCTGCGGCACCCTGGTATGTCACCGTGAGGTCGAAGCAGCCATCGCCCGATTTGTGGGCACGCCGGCCGCCCTCACTTATGTGAGCTGCTGGAACGCGAATGAAGCGCTCATCCCCACCGTCGCGGGCGAGGAGGACGCGATCATCTCGGACGAGCTGAACCACGCCAGCATCATTGACGCCAGCCGGCTCACCCGCAAGACCGAGCGCGCCATCTTCAAGCACGGCGATATGGAGGACCTGGAGGAGAAGCTCAGGCAATCCGCGCAGAAGGCCTGCCGCTGGGTGGTCACCG
The DNA here is from genome assembly GCA_963716175.1 of uncultured Armatimonadota bacterium. Taxonomy (GTDB): domain Bacteria; phylum Armatimonadota; class Hebobacteria; order Hebobacterales; family Hebobacteraceae; genus MFD04408-11. The sequence continues at coordinate 2,313,975 of OY970296.1, forward strand.
ACGGCGTCTTCAGCATGGAGGGGGACCTGGCCAATCTCCCGGTCATGCGCGACCTGTGCCGCCGCTACCAGGCCATGCTCATCGTGGACGATTCCCACGGCGTGGGCGTGCTCGGGGCAGGGGGCCGAGGGACGCCCGAACACTTCGGGCTGCTGGGCCAGGTTGATGTGCTCACGGGCACCTTAGGCAAGGCGCTGGGCGGAGCCGCCGGCGGCTATGTGGCGGCCGCGCCGCATGTGGTTGATCTGATGGTGCAGCGCAGCCGCCCCAGCCTGTTCTCGAACGCGCTTCCGGCCACCGTGGCCTGCAGCGCTCGCAGGGCGATCGAGATCATCGAGCGCGAGCCCCGGCTGGTGGAGCGGCTGCACCAGAATGTGAAGCTGATGCGCGACGGTCTGCGCGACCTCGGCTTCGACTGCGCTGATTCCCCCACCGCCATCATCCCCATTATCATCGGCGATGATGCTCAGGCCCTCGCCCAGAGCCGGCGCCTGCTGGAGCTGGGAGTCTGGGTGGTGAGCTTCAGCTTCCCGGTCGTCCCGCGCGGCCAGGCGCGGCTCCGGGTGCAGGTCTCGGCTGCCCTGGAGCAGTCGCATATCGAGCAGGCCATGGCGGCCTTCGCGAAGCTGTAGGGGCGGGGTTCATCCCTCCCTTTGTGCAGGACGCCGACGCTCACCGTGGAACTGATTCTCAGCCGGCAGAACCGAGGAGGCTTGCATGCGCCTGGTGAATCGTGACAGCCTGGTTGCCACACTCGACCGTGTGAACGACGCGTTCTTCTATGGTAGGCCGCTGTCCGCGGTGGAGCGGAAGGACGTCGCGGCCTGGATCGCGAGCCGGCGCGGGCGGCCGCGCGCCTATGCCGGCATGTTCGCTCCCACCGAGCACGACTTCCGCGCGGGCGCGCAGGTCTTCACCGGCGAATGGATCCGCTCCGGGGCCGGGCTGGCGCATGTCTTTGGCCAAGAGGCGTGCCGTGCGCTCATTCTGCTGGACTCGCACCAGCCGGTGGTCGAGCAAGCGCTGCGGGAGGCCAGCGCCGGCATGGTCCAGCGGCTGGCCGAACTGGAATCCCGTGGTTACTCAGCAGGGATGTACTGCTGCCGCAGGTGCAGCGTGGCCCTCTGGCGTCATCTGGCAGCAGGCGGGCTGGCGCACGGAGAGCGCCGACTCGCCGCCGGCATGGGAGTGCTGAGGTCGAGCCGAGGGGACAACGGGCGATGGCGGACCTTTCCCTTCTACTACACTCTCTTCGCCCTCAATGACATCAAGCTCCGCTCGGCCCTCGAGGAACTCCGGTTTGCCGCCCCCGCGCTCGAACGTGCGCTCACGCGCGCCCCCAAGGCGGACAGCTTCGATCAGCGCCGCCGCACCCTGGCCGAGCGCGTCCTGGCCAGGTGCTGAGACCAGTCCAGACCCTCCCGCCCTCCTCGCCCTGACGTTCGCCTACCTATGACGGCGAGGAGTTCCAGGGCGAGGACGCCGTGCTACTCGTCCCCGGACACGGGTGAGTGTGACCGACCCGAAGGGCCTTCCGCCGATGAGGAGGCCCCGGCCGAGCAGGCCGGGGCCTCTACGCGCTGAGAGGGCCAGATCAGCTAGTTGTTCGTAGGGGCGACCCTCTGCGGTCGCCCGATATTACTGCCAGTGACCGTGCAGTGAGCTCACGTCCCAAGAGAGCGCATCCGCCGAGGGGCGCGCCTTCAAGATCGCAGCCTTCTTCCCGGCCACCGCTTGCTTTCTGCCCCGCGCCGCCTTCTTCGCGGGGGCGCGCTTGAAGTTGCGAGGGCCTATCTTCATGTCCATACTCACCCCGCCGCAGGTGGGCAGCCAGAGGGTGGTAGTCTCATAGCCCCCCGGCACGTCTCGCCGCTTCTCGATGGACTTCACGCGGGAGAGGCCCGGCAGGGCGCGATCCACCCTCACCTCCGGCACCGGGAATCGCGCCAGCAGGTAGTCGAGGTCGGCCCGCTCCTTCTGGTACTTGATCAACTGCGCCAGGGCCACGAAGCGGAAGAGGCCCTCCAGCTCCAGGTAGATGGGCCTCTTGGCCGCAATCTCCTGGTAGTGGGCGCCGAAGCCCTCGGCGAAGCGCTGCGCCAGCGGGTCAGGCCTCTTCAGGCCGGTGAGTCCTTCCCGCGTCAGGTGCTGCTCCTCGGTCAGCAGCACCACCGGGCATTCCTCGATCGTGACCACGCCGTCGTCTTCCCTGAAGCTCAGCTTCCCGGGGTAGAACCAGAAGCGGTTCATGGATGATCGCGGCAGCGAAGGAGGGCGATTGCGCTCCAGATCCTCCCGCGCCAACGCCATCTTGATGCTTGCGAGGCCGGTGAAGCCGGGGATCCCCAGTTCCAGAGAGCCATCCGTCAGTCTCTTCATGAGGTAGTCGGCGTCCACCATGACCTTGGCGAAGTGGGTGTCAAAGGGCACCCCCATCACCCGCACCTTCTGGGGCTCCGCGCAGGTGTCGCACCAGTCATCCATCTCCTCACCCAGCTCGTCGGACTGGGCGATCTCGCTCAACCGCTGTATCACTCGTGGGTCTGGATCTATGGAGCATCCGGGCTGTGAGTAGTAGAGAGCGCCTACCTGGCGCGTGGCATACCGCAGCCAGGCGCTGCGCAGCGCCACCGCCAGGTCTTCTACCTGCAGAGGCGGGGCCGCCGGGTCCACTTCGCCCAGCAGGATCAAATCTCGGCCCTTCTCGTCGGCCACGTAGCCCGCTACTCTGGTGATGCCGCACAGGTGCAGCAGCTCCGCTCTGTCCTCGCCTTTCGGCAAAGACCCCCTCAGTCGAGACTGTAGCACCTTCAGGGAAACGGCTCTGGTCTGAGCCGAAGGAAGTGCGGCTTGAGTCACGTCGGCCCACGGCCCAGCGGCCGCCGCGAAGACCCACAGCAACAGCACAAGCGTACCGATCCGCCTCATGCCTGAACCCCTCTCGCGCCTGGCTCGTCAGCAGACTCCAATGCTGCACCTGCACTAATCTCTTCCATGCCAGGGCTGGCAAGTGCAAGAAACCGCGGAGCCGCGACGAGAAGGAGGAAGCTTGCGGCAGGAGGTGAGGATCTCGTTTCCCAGGCGCTCGGGCACCGCCCGGAGGACCGGGAGGCAGCAGACCCCTAGGTCACTCGCTGCTGCTTGGTCCGCGGCCGGAGTGGCTTCTGCGGCAACGCCTTGCCGAAGGCGCGCACCAGCTCGATGCGGCTGCCAGCGCCCTCCAGCCTGATGGTGACCTGCCGCACCTCCTCCGCGGAGGCCACTGCCAGCAGGTAGCGCTTGCCGTCTTTGTCCGAGATCAGTTCCGGCTTGGGCTTGCCGGGCAGCCGGGCCGAGTAATCTTGGGCCACCTGCTCCGGCGCGTCCGGCGTCGTCAGCACCGCGGAGGCGTAGTAGGTGATGCGCTTCCCCTGCTTGGTGCGGACCCGGTAGAGGAAGCTATCCCCCACCTTCGCACCTGCATAGAACGGAAGCATCAGCTCCTTGACGCCGGCCGCGGGCTCGTACTCCACCACCACCTGGGTCCCCTCCAGCATGATCTGCTCGCGCACCGGCTTGCGCTGGGGAGCGGCCACCAGCCAGCAGAAAACGCCGGCCATGGCGGCCACGGTCGCGAGCCAGAAGATCGCCCGGCGCCTAGGAGGATTGCGGGATGGCATCCGTCGGCTCTGTCAGTCCAAGTAGTCGCGCAGCTTGCGGCTTCGGCTGGGATGCTTCAGCTTCTTGAGCGCTTTCGCCTCGATCTGGCGAATGCGCTCTCGGGTCACTTTGAAGATGCGCCCCACTTCCTCGAGCGTGCGCTGATAGCCGTCATCCAGCCCGAACCGGAGCTTCAGGACATCCCGCTCGCGCTCGGTGAGGGTGTCGAGCACGGCCTCGAGCTGCTCCCGCAGCACCAGGGTGGAGGCGGCGTCAGCCGGAGAAACCGCGTCTTGGTCCTCGATAAAGTCGCCGAGGTGGGAGTTCTCCTCCTCCCCGATGGGTGTCTCCAGGGAGAGCGGCTCCGGCGCGATCCGGAAGATCTCGGTTACCCGCTGCACCGCCTTCTGCCGGTCTTCGGGGGTCTCGAAGGGCCCCTCCATCTCCTCCGCGATCTCCTCCCAGGTCGGCTCCCGGCCCAGCTCCTGATGAAGGTGCCTAGAGATCTTGACCAGCTTGTTGATGGTCTCGACCATGTGCACGGGGATGCGGATGGTGCGTCCCTGATCGGCAATGGCGCGGGTAATGGCCTGTCTGATCCACCAGGTGGCATAGGTGGAGAACTTGAACCGCTTGCGATAGTCGAACTTCTCCACCGCCCGGATCAGTCCGATATTCCCTTCCTGGATGAGGTCGAGGAAGGACATGCCGCGGCCGCTGTACTTCTTGGCGATGCTCACCACCAGGCGAAGGTTGGCCTCGGTGAGCTGGTGCTTGGCGGCGCGGCCCTCGTCCAGGATCCTGCGCGCCCAGTCCAGGACCTCCTTCGTCTTCGCCGCCGGCAGATCGGTGGCCTTGGCGATCTCCTGCAGCGTGGGCTCGCGGGGAGGGGTTCCCACTCGGCGGTTGGCCACTGTCAGCACGCGCAGATGGCGCCGAAGCTGCGCCGGTGGGATCGCCAAGATGGCGGGAGCGTCATAGCGCCCGACGGTGTCCTCCTCCTCCGGCGGCGGCGCCTCGTCTTCGCTGCGGGCCTCCGCGCGGAACTGCTCCCACACATTGCGCACGAAGAGATCGTGGCGCAGCCTCCGCAGCTGCAGCCGCCGGCGCAGGCGCCGGTAGAAATCGCCTCGCTGCCGCGACTCCGCCAGCGCGCGCTGCAGCTCGCTCTTGCCGATCCGGCTCCCCTCTTCCTCCGGCGCGGCATAGTCACGCAGCAGCAGCATCCGCTTGGTCTTCAGCTCCTCGAGGCGGTGCTGGAGATAGGTCTGCACTCCCTCATGGATGCGTGGCGCAGGCAGGGCCTCGACCACGGTGCCCCGGGCCAGCAAGCGCTTGAACACGTGGTCAATGACCTCTACTTCTGCCCGCAGATCGGAGTCGGAAACGCTCTCGATGGCCTCCGAGATATCTGACAAGCGCGGTTCCCGGCCCAGCACGTTCAGGCTGTAGTCCCAAATCGCCTGCAACTTGGAGAGGATGGTGGCGCGCTCCAGGCGCTTGGCGAGCTCGACTTCCTCCTCCGGGGTGAGGAGCTGGACCCGCCCGATCTCGCGCAGGTACATCCGCACCGAGTCATCGGGCGGAATCCCCTCCACCGAGGGCAGTTCTTCCTCGGGCGCAGCTACCGCCGTCCTGGTCCCGCGGTGCTCCGGCGCGCGCGCTCCACCTCGCGCTCCTGCTCCTCCGTTTTCTCTATCACCCGGATGCCCTCATCTCCCACCATCTGCAGGATGTCGTCCAACTGATCGGGATCAACCTGCTCGTCCCCGAGGGTATCGTTGATCTCCGCGTAGGTCAGAACGCCGCCCTGCTTGCGCCCCTGTTCGAGCAGCTTCTGGACTTCCTCAGACTCTCTCAGGTCACGACGTCGCAACATGATTCCACCCTGCGCCTGGGTCGCTCAACCACTCTCGTGGCGCGCCAGGAGCACACCTAGAGCGCATTTCATAACCTACCTGCTGGCTGGCCGCACCACGCCCTCGCATGAAATGCGCCTGCCACGGCCTGACGTTGTGCAGTGCTGTTTCATAACCTCCCCTGGGAAGGTTATGAAACAGCTTCTAACCGCTTTCGGCTTCGACGCCCCTCCGCCCGCAGCCTCTTCTTCTTTCCCCATCTCCTCCAGACCTGTACCCCGAGCGGACAAGCCCCAGCCCCGCTTGCTCACTCCTCCCCAATCAGGCGCTGCCCCGCCAACTGGGAACGCTGCCGCCGGGACTCCGTCAGCTCCCGCAGGATGGCTTCCCGCTCCTGCTCCGATTCCACCTCTTCCAGCCGCTGGCGCAGCGCCGACTCCTGCCGCGATAGGCGCGCTTCGATGACCCGAGCCACCGCGCCCGCCACCGACTCCTCTACCCGTTCCTCTATCCCCTCTCGCAGCAACAGCTCGGCCAGCTCCTCTCTTGCCTCTGGGTCGAGCTGCGCCAGCACGGCCTGCGCGGTGACTGGCTGGCCTGCCTCGACCAGCCTGCGAATCACCAGCAGTATGCTGCGCTGCCCACCCCCAAAATCATCGGGCTCCAGCTTGGGCCCGTAGCCGACCGCCAGCTCCCCGTGTCTGATCAGCGCCGCCAGCAGATCAGCCTGCATCCGGCTCCCGCTCGGCCGGCCGGGCGCCTGCTTGTTGACAGACTCCCCACTACTCTGAGTATACCCCGTTCGGCGCCCGCTCTCGCCCCTCCTTGCGAGCGTTCCCGCCAATTCCTCCCGCACCGCGGCTTCCATCTTCGCCAGGTGGGAGGGCGAGCCGCCGCCCCCTTTACCAGCTAACCACCGTATGTAGTATTCCCGTTCTACGCCGGCCGGTAAGCGCGCCAGGGCCGCTACGGCCTCCTGCATGGCCTCTATGGCTATTGGCTCCCCGGCAGGGCTATCTCCTGACACTGGAAGGCGTCGCAGGATGCGGCTCAGCTCCCATTCGATCATCGGCACCGCGGTGGAGACCAGCTTCCGGAACGCCTCCGCACCCTGCTCCCGGACCACGCGGTCCGGGTCGAAGGCATCGGGCAGAGTCACCACCCGCACCGCCAGCCCCGCTTGCTGGAACAGGTCGCGGCCGCGCAGCGCCGCCGCCAGCCCCGCCGAGTCGGCGTCGAACGCCAGCACCAAGCGGCTGGCCCGCCGGCGCAGCAGCTCCACGTGATCCGGCGTGAGGGCGGTGCCCATGGTGGCCACCGTCTCCGCGAAGCCGGCTTCGTGGCAGGCAATGGCGTCCAGATACCCCTCCACCACGATGGCCTGGCCCGCCTCGCCCATCGCCCGCCGGGCACGATCGAAGGCGTAGAGGGTGTGGCCCTTCTGGAAGAGCGGACTGTCGGGGGAGTTGATGTACTTGGCCGACTGATCGTCGCCCAGCGCACGGCCCCCGAAGGCGATCACCCGGCCAGTGCTGTCCCAGATCGGGAACATCACCCGATCCCGGAACCGGTCGTAGAAGCCGCCGTCCTCCCGCGGCACCGCCAGCCCGCCCCGAGCCAGCTCTTGCCCGGAGTACCCGCCTCTGGCCATCGCCGCCAGCAGCCCATCCCAGGAGCCTGGCGCATAGCCGATGCTGAAGCTCTCAATGCACTCCATGGAGAGACCACGCCGCTGGAGATAGGCCGCAGCCTGCCTGCCAGCCGGCGCTCGTAGCTGGGCCCGGTAGAACTCGCAGGCTGCGGCGTGGAGGGCCAGCAGGCGCTCCCGATCCCGCTGCCGCGCGGCCTGCGCCGGCCGCCTGGGCGCGACCCCGAAGCGCCTGGCCAGCATCTCCACCGCCTCGGCGAAGGTGACCTTCTCGATCATCTCTACGAAGCGGAAAAGGTCGCCGCCGGCCTTGCAGCCGAAGCAGTGCCAAAGGCCGGTCTCGGGGTCCACGGTGAAGGAGCCGGTGCGCTCCTGGTGAAACGGACACAGCCCTACCAGGCGCCGCCCGGCCTTGCGCAGGGCGACGTGCGGAGAGATGATCTCCACGATATCGGCCCGCCGACGGATCTCCTCCAGGTCGTAGCCGCCCCCGGCCATCCCACTCACCTCGTCCCCGGCGGCCCGCGCAGGGCGGAGCCGCCAGCGATCACTTCCATTCAGGGCAGGCGGATACCTGCGGATGATAGCGGGCGTAGGCGGCTAGGCCTTCGACCGCCATGGCGGCCTGCGTAGCAGGCCTAGCCACACGCCCGCCCTACAGCGGCCGGCCGGCCAACTCCCGGGCGCGCCGGATGTTGCGAGCGTCGTCCTCCGGCCTGTCCAGTGGCGTCTCCAGGATGGCGCAGCGATCCTGAAGCGCCCGCCGGCGGAGAAAAGCGCGGAATCCCCGGTCGCCGATGGTGCCCCTGCCGATGTGCTGGTGGCGGTCCAGTTGGCTGCCTGCGGCGCCTCGGGAGTCGTTGAGGTGAATCAGCCGGAGCCGATCCAGACCCAGGATGGCGTCGAACTCCCGCAGAGTCCGGCCCACCCAGCGCGCGCTGTCGAGGCGATGCCCGGCGGCGTGTGCGTGGCAAGTGTCGAAGCAGATGCCCAGCCGCGGCTCGCCGTCGAGCCTTTCCAGCAGCCGGGCGAAGTGGCGCCAATCGGTACCCAGCCGATGCCGCCCGGCTGCATTCTCTAACCAGAGGTCAACGCCCGGCGGCGCCTCCGCCAGGAGACCGCGTATGCTCGCGGCCAGAGTGGCGATGGCCCCTTCGGCTTCCTCACCCACGAAGTACCCGGTGTGCATGTTGACCGCGCGGCTGCCCAGGGCTGCCGCCCGCTCCATGTCGTCCGCGACCACGCGGCGCGACCGGGCCAGCAGCTCCGGATTCGGGGAGGCGAGATTCACGAGGTAGCAGGAATGCACCACCAGAGGCCCGATGTGATACTGGGCCAGAAGCTGCTCGAACTGCGCGGTCTCACGCTCCGCGTAGACGCGGCCCCGCCAGCCGCGGGCATTGCGGACGAAGATCTGGAGGCACTCACAGCCGATGGCATGGGCGTGCCGCGCGGTCTGCACCAAGCCTTTGCCCACAGAAACGTGGAACCCGATACGCACTGGTGTCGCCCCCCAGCCGGTCATCCCCCCAAGCTGTCATCCCGGGCGAAGCGATGAATCCTGGTCACTGGAACGACCGTTTGCCGCCGTCATTCGTCGCGCCGCGCCTGCCCTGCCCGTTCCACCCACTCCATGATCTCGCGCGGCTGGGGGCTGTGCACACCGACGAACCGGGAAACGACTCCGCCGGCCGCGTTGGCCAGGGCGGCCGCCTCCAGGCAGTCTGCGCCTGCGCCCAGCGCCAGCGCGGAGGCGGCGCTGGCGGCATCACCGCAGCCCGTGCTGTCGCCCACCGCGCCCGGCTCCGTGGTAGCGGCGACGTGGTGCACCGCCCCATCAGGGCAGAAGACCGCGATGCCCCGCTCCCCGCGGGTGATGAACACGATATCCGCCTCCAGACGCTCCCGAAGCAGCCGGCCCGCGCGCAGCACCGTAGAGGGCAACGGCCCTACCTCCACCGGCCCTGTGGCCTCCGCCCCGGGCCCGTCGTTGGGTCCGGCTGCAGCGAGGGCCTCCGACTCGTTCGGGCTCACCAGACAGGCGCCGCGGAAGAGATCAATGTTGACCGGCTTGGGGTCAGCGCAGAATGGGATCTTCGCCGCTCGCGCCTGCGCGATCAACTCCGGCGGCAGCGCCGTCTGCGAGAGCACGCCCTTGGCGTAGTCCGCCACCAACACCACCTCGGCCCGATCCAGCCCCGCGCGGATGCTATCGCACAGCCGATCGGCGACGGAGGGCGGAACCGGATCGGTCGCCTCGGTGTCAATGCGTAGCAACTGCTGCCGGCCAGCGATAATCCGCATCTTGTGGGTGGTGGGGCGACTGGAGTCGGTAAGAATGGAGGAGACATCGGCGCCTCGGCCCACCAGGTCGGCCACCAGCCGCCTCCCCAGACCATCGTCGCCCACCACTCCGATCACCTGCACCGCCGCTCCGAGACCGAGCAGAATGGCGGCGACGTTTCCGGCCCCGCCCGGCTTCTCGGCCCGCGCTTCCCCCGTGAGCGGCATCTTGACCACGGGAATGGGGGCCTCGGGCGAGATGCGGGTGACGCTTCCGAACACCCATTCATCCATCATCAAGTCGCCCACCAGCAACACCCGGCGGCCCGTGAAGCTCCGCAGCAGTTGCCCGGCGCGGTCAGCCCTCATAGCGGCCTTCTCTCCCCATCCAGCGAGATGAACTTCACGCCAAGCTGTGGGCACAGGTCCCGCAGGAGGCACACAGTGCAACGAGGCCAGCGGGCGATGCACACCTCCCGCCCGTGCCGAATCAGGCCCAGGTGAAGATCGAGCATCTGGTCTGGTTCCAGCATCTCCGCGTAGACATCGTGAGCCCGATCCATGGTGGTGTTGGCAGGGATGAGCCCGAGCCGCTTCGACACTCGCAGCACGTGCGTGTCCACGGGGAAGACGGGTCGGTGCAGAGAGAACAACAGCACTACCGCGGCCGTCTTTCGGCCCACCCCGGGCAGACCGAGCAGATAATCGTGCACCTCGGGAGTGGGAAGTCGCCGCAGAAACCCTAGATCGAGACGGCCCCGATCCTGCTCGATGCGGCGCAGGATCTGCTTGATACGGCGGGACTTGATCTCGGCCAGACCGCCGGAACGAATGGCGGCAGCGATCTCCTGCGGCCGCGCTGCCAGCACCTCCTCCCAACTGGGAAACCGCGCCTGCAACTGCGCAAAGGCGCGGCCGGAGTTGGCGTCGGTGGTGTTCTGCGATAGCACGGTCAGCATCAGGCTGTCGAGTGGAGCCAGCGCGCGGGCATGGGTCGGCCGCTTCCTAGTGCGCCCCAGCCGCTTCAGGATGAGTGGAATGCGCGCCTTCGGCGGTCTCGCCGACAAGCTAGAGGATGATGTCCTGGTCACGCTCGCGGCCCACGAGGATGTAGCAGACCGGCACGCCGACCAGCTCCTCCACCCGCCTCACGTAGCGCTGCGCGTTGGCGGGGAGGTCGGAGAACCGCCGCGCCTCACTGATGTCCCTCTGCCAGCCAGGCAGAGTCTCGTACACGGGCTGACAGCGCGCCAGGCGATCGGTGTCGTTCGGGAATTCGGGCACGGGCTGGCCGTCGCAGCTGTAGCTGACGCACACCGGAATCTCGCTGAACTGCCCCAGCACGTCGAGGTGGGTCATGGCCAGCGCGTCCAGGCCGTTGAGGCGAGCCGCCTTGCGCAGCACCACGCAGTCCAGCCAACCGATGTCGCGCTTCCGTCCGGTAGTGGTGCCATACTCGCCGCCCAGATCCCGCATCGCCTGGGCAACCGAGTCTTCCTGCTTGGTCGGCAGGGGCCCGGCGCCCACACGAGTAGTGTAGGCCTTGCTCACCCCCACGATCCGGTCCAGCCACTTGGGTCCGATGCCGGCGCCCGCGCACACCGCGCCGGAAAGCGGATTCGAGCTAGTGACATAGGGGTAGGTGCCCCAGTCAATATCGAGCATGGTGCCATGCGCGCCCTCGAAGAGCACGCTCTGGCCCCGGGCCAGCGCCTCGTTCACCAAGGCCGAGGTGTCGCAGATCGCCTCCCGATAGTGGTCGTGCATCACTCGCAGGTCATTGTAGATCCGGTCCGCATCAACCGGAGGCGAACCATACACCCGCTGCAGGATCAGGTTCTTGTACTCCACGATCGCGCCGAGCTTCTCGGCCAGCCCGTCGGGGTCGCAGAGATCGCCCACCCGCAGGCCGCGGCGCGCCACCTTGTCCTCATAAGCGGGCCCGATTCCCCGCCCGGTGGTGCCGATGGCGCGCGCCCCACGGCGCCTCTCCTCTGCCTGCTCCAGCAGCTTGTGATAGGGAAGAATCAGGTGGGCGTTCTCGCTGATGCGGAGCTTCCCTTGCACCGGCACACCCCGCGAGGCCAGCTCCTCCTCCTCCTCCGACAGCACGGTCAGGTCAATCACCATGCCCGCGCTCAGCACCGACAGCTTGCCCCGGAGGATGCCCGTAGGGATGAGGTGGAAAGCGAACCGCTGATCGCCCACCCAAACCGTGTGGCCGGCGTTGTTCCCGCCCTGATAGCGGACTACCACATCGGCTTCCGCAGCCAGCAGGTCAACCACGCGGCCTTTGCCCTCGTCTCCCCACTGGCTGCCAACGACGACAGTTGCTGGCACGCTGCTCCTCCCCCTGCTGGACGTCTCAGCCGCCCGATGATGGCCAGGCCTGAGTCGCAGACCAGCGCCTAGCCGGGGGAAACAAGAAGGCCCAAATGGGGGGTCCATTTGAGCCAGCCGGTACTGCCCAGATACTCGCCTTCCGGGTGTTCCTCGCACCACTATAGCCGAACCGGCCGGCCTTGTCAATGCGCGGGAGGGTGGCTCGCTTACTCTCCTTGGTCGGTGAGCTCAGGCCGCCTTCTCTGCTCCCCTGGGTCTTCCTCAGGTGTGGCCGCTTTCTCCAGCCCGCCCAGGTCGAAAGCCCCGCTCATCACTTTCGCTCGCTGTCCCTCCACCCAGATCGCCGCGGCCAGCGCCTCCGCGCTGCTCGGCGGCAGTACGAAGAACACCAGATCGCTCTCCCGCGCGTCGTCGTCCACCAGGAAGAAGCGCACGCCGACAAACACCGGCCCCCCGGCGCTCACCGAGAGCGTCGCCTTCGCCATGTTCACGGCTCCGGTCTGCTTGCCGCCCGGCTCTGTCAGCACTCGCACCACGCGGAACCTGTGCTCGCCGACCTCTCTGCTCTTCCCGTCGCTCATCTTCTCACCCTCGTTTCACCTTAGTTTGCGCTCGGCGACATTCCTCCTGCCGCATCGCGGCCACCGCTGGCAGCCGTCCGGCCCGCGGTGCGCTGTCTTCGCGCCGCAACTGAACACAGGGAAGGCCCAGTGCCTTGTTCGCCGCCCAGGCGCTGGCTAGAATCGCCTGGGGTAGAAGGAGGTGACGTTGATGGAACTGGACAGCAAGCGCATCGCGGTCCTGGCCGAGGACCTGTATGAGGACCTGGAGCTCTGGTATCCAGTGATCCGCATGCGGGAGGCCGGCGCTAGGGTGACCCTGGTCGGAACAGGAACCTCGAGCACCTATCGGGGCAAGCACGGCCTGCCGGTGACAGTGGACACATCCGCGGACAAGGTGTCGGCCGCGGATTTCGACGCGCTGATCGTGCCCGGAGGCTACGGGCCGGACCGCCTGAGGCGTCACCAGTCGGTGCTCAGGCTGGTGCGTGAGGTGTTCGAGCAGGGCAAGCCGGTTGCGGCCATCTGCCACGCGGGCTGGGTGCTGATCTCGGCCGGCATCCTCAAAGGCAAGCGGGTGACCTCCTTCTCCTCGATCAAAGACGACATGGTCAACGCAGGTGGCAAGTGGGAGGACCGGGAGGTGGTGGTAGATGGCAATCTGATCACCTCGCGACAGCCAGACGATCTGCCCGCCTTCTGCCGGGCGATCATCGAGGCGCTGCGGAAAGAGAGGAAGTGATGGGCAAGAGCAAGGCTCCGTTCAAGATCCTGGGCATCGCGGGCAGCGTGCGGCGGGCCTCCTATAACCGCGGCCTGCTGCGGGAGGCGGTGAAGCTGGCCCCGGAGGGAGTGGAGATCGAGACCTTCGAGATCGGCGAGTTCCCCCCGTTCAACCAGGACTTGGAGGCGAAGCCGCCAGAGGTGGTAGCACGCCTGAAAGCGGCCATCCGCGCCGCCGACGCGCTGTTGATCTGCACCCCGGAGTACAACTACTCCGTGCCCGGCCTGCTGAAGAACGCGATTGACTGGGCTTCTCGCCCTTACGGCGACAGCGCGCTCACCCACAAGGCGGTGGGCCTGATGGGCGCCACCATCGGCATCTCCGGGACCGCGCGGGCGCAAGCCGCGCTGCGCCAATCTTGCGTGTTCAACGACGCCTACTGCATGGCCCAGCCGGAAGTGCTGGTCACCAACTGCACCGACAAGTTCGACGAGAACGGCAACCTCACCGACGAAGACACCCGGGAGCACGTGCGCAACGGGCTGGTGGCGCTGGTGGCATGGGCGAAGCAGGTCCTGTAGGGCGGGCATGTCGGAGTTTACCCTGAGCGGAGTCGAAGGGCATGCCCGCCGGCCGTTTCCGCGCCTTGGGCAGGGGATTCCAGCGGGATTCCAAGGCGGGGGCTGGTGGAGGCTAGCGGATTCGAACCGCTGATCTCCTGCGTGCAAGGCAGGCGCTCTCCCAGCTGAGCTAAGCCCCCAGGCCAGACGCTCTGTGCCGACGATATTCTAGCCGAAATCATGTCGGCCGGGAAGAGAAGCCGGCCAAGAGCGCCCAGCAGACTTCCGAATCGCCGACTACTCCTCGAAGACCGCCCGCGGAAGTCCGGATTGTCGGATGATGGCCAGCAGTGTCCCGGTCTTCAGTTCATCATGCAGCGATCATGCAGCGGAACCGGAACGGTTACCGTCGAGCCAGGGATGAGTTTCTGCATGACAGCATGACTTCCGCGCTGGCGCACGAGTCTGAACCCGCTGTCGGTAAGGATTCGGCACACCTCCTTCCCGGACAAGACTCGAAGCCTACCCAACAGCTATCTCCAGGCTGGTTATGTAGATCTCGCTCGGCAGGCGCCTGTGCACCTCATCGGGAGAAGCCGTCTCGAAGAAAAGCTCCAGCGCCTCCTGGAGATTTGCCTTTGCCTCTTCGATGCTTCCGCCCTGACTGGCGATATCGAGTTCCGGGCAGAGGGCGACATGGCCGCTGCCCTCTCGCTCGATGATCGCGGTGAGATGGTGTGTACTCATGGGGATTATCCCGTACTGCAACTCCGCCGCTAGTATACCACGGATCGGGCGATGCGGTTCGCGGGCAGGAAACACGCTGCTGCCCAAGTGAGCTAAGCCCCCATACCAGAGAGGGGAAAGGAGAGGCCACCTCCATTTTCTGCTCTCTACTCTCTGAGCAGTGGGCCTCGCTGGACTCGAACCAGCCGCCTCCGCCTTATCAGGGCGGCGCTCTAGCCAACTGAGCTAGAGGCCCACGCGCGGCTCGCCCAAAAAGGATACGAGAGGGGTTGTGGGAACCCCTCTCGCGATCTGGTGAGCGCTCCTTGGGAAACTCAACAGTGCTCGGAGGTTGTATCGACCTAGAGTCGGGGTCGTCGTTGGATGGCCCATCTGCAAGCAGCTGGATCCTTTGGCGACCCGTTGGGGGACTCTTAGAAAGGAGGTGATCCAGCCGCACCTTCCGGTACGGCTACCTTGTTACGACTTAGCGCCAATCGCCGACCGCACCTTGGGCACCTCTCTCCCTTACGGGTTGAGCCAGTGACTTCGGGTGCAGCCGACTCTCATCGCTTGACGGGCGGTGTGTACAAGGCCCGGGAACGTATTCACCGCAGTGCTGCTGACCTGCGGTTACTAGCGATTCCGACTTCACGGAGTCGAGTTGCAGACTCCGATCCGAACTGAGGACGGCTTTTTGGGATCGGCTCCACCTCGCGGTCTTGCATCCCTTTGTGCCGCCCATTGTAGCATGTGTGCAGCCCAGGGCGTAAGGGGCATGCGGACTTGACATCATCCCCACCTTCCTCCAGATTACTCTGGCAGTCTCTTATGAGTGCCCAGCCGAACTGGTGGCAACATAAGACGAGGGTTGCGCTCGTTGCGGAACTTAACCCAACATCTCACGACACGAGCTGACGACAGCCATGCACCACCTGTCTTGCGGTTCCCCGAAGGGCACTCCCACCTTTCGGCGGGATTCCGCAGATGTCAAGCCCTGGTAAGGTTTTTCGCGTAGCCTCGAATTGAGCCACATGCTCCACCGCTTGTGCGGGCCCCCGTCAATTCCTTTGAGTTTCAGCCTTGCGGCCGTACTCCCCAGGCGGGTCACTTAATGCGTTAGCTCCGGCACTGGGGGGGTCGATACCCCCAACACCTAGTGACCATCGTTTACAGCTAGGACTACCGGGGTATCTAATCCCGTTCGCTCCCCTAGCTTTCGCGCCTCAGCGTCAGTACCGGTCCAGGAAGCCGCCTTCGCCACCGGTGTTCTTGCTGATCTCTACGCATTCCACCGCTACACCAGCAATTCCACTTCCCTCTCCCGGACTCGAGCCCATCAGTATCAACTGCAGTTGCTGGGTTGAGCCCAGCGATTTCACAGCCGACTTAATGGGCCGCCTACGCGCTCTTCACGCCCAATAAATCCGGACAACGCTCGCCCCCTCCGTCTTACCGCGGCTGCTGGCACGGAGTTAGCCGGGGCTTCCTCGGCGGGTACCGTCATTATCGTCCCCGCCAACAGAGGTTTACAACCCGAAGGCCTTCATCCCTCACGCGGCGTCGCTGCACCAGGGTTTCCCCCGTTGTGCAATATTCCCGCTTGCTGCCTCCCGTAGGAGTCTGGGCCGTGTCTCAGTCCCAGTGTGGCCGAACACCCTCTCAGGCCGGCTACCCGTCGTCGCCTTGGTGGGCCGTTACCTCACCAACTAGCTGATAGGCCGCGAGCCCCTCCCGCTGCGAGTTTCCCCTTTCCAAGCCTGACCATGCGACCAGGCTTCATATCCGGTATTAGCCCCCCTTTCGAGGAGTTATCCCGGTCAGCGGGGCAGGTTACTCACGTGTTACTCACCCGTTCGCCGCTAGGTTCCAAAGCTTTGTCCGAAGACTCGGCTCCGGAACCCCGCTCGACTTACATAGCTTAGGCACGCCGCTAGCGTTCGTCCTGAGCCAGGATCAAACTCTCCGTTGGAAAGTCTGTCTCTACAGCGACCGCATGCGCTGAGCCAACTCCCGACAAGTCGAGATGCTCTGCGCCAACTACGGTCGCAGAATCAACGTAGCGCGCACAACCATCCGAGCACTGTTCAGTTTTCAAGGAGCGCGGGAAGGAGCTTCAGAGACACCAAGGGCGCGAGAGGCTCGACCTTTGCCCCTCGACACTTACCCAACTTTGAAGGTTCCCCTGAATCCGTGCCTAATTCTGCCACAATCCAGGGGCGCTGTCAAGCGTCCAGCCAGCCTTTTTCGGCTGCTTCCCGCCAGCCCTTGCACGGCTGGCACCACTGCTCGTTTCCCGATCTTTCCACTGCTATTATACCCGGTCCGCCGCCCCTTCCATGAAACCCTCATCGCGCCACCAACCGCGCCACCCGCCGCTTCCCCACCCGGAGCAGCATCCCCGGCTTCAGCACGATCTCTTCCTGTGGATCCTCTATGCGCCGCTGGTCCAGGTAGACGCCTCCACCTTTGACCAGACGCGCTCCCTCGCTCCTTGTCCTCGCCAGACCCAGTGCGTGGAGAGCCGTGGAGACCCAGACCGGCTTGTCCCGCAGCTTGGCCGGGATGGAGATATCGTCGGCCAGCGCCGCGTAATCCTCTTCGGTGTGCTCACGCGCGGTGGAGAACACCCGCATGAAAGTATCGTCGGCGCGGTCCGCCGCCTCCACGCTGTGATAGAGCGAGACGATCTCCCGCGCCAGGCGCCGCTTGACATCCCTGGGGTTGGCGGCGCCGGAGCGCATGTCGTGTATCAGGTGCGCGATGTCCTCCTCCGGCACATCGGTGCAGAGCGCGAAGTAATCGCCCATCACCTGGTCCGGGATGGACATGATCTTGCCGAACATCTGGTCCGGGGGCTCGGAGACGCCGATGTAGTTGCCGATGGACTTGCCCATCCTCCGCTCCCCATCCGTGCCCACCAGGATGGGGAAGGTGATGATGACCTGCGGCTCCTGCGATCCCCCGATAGGATTGGCGCGCTGCAGCTCCCGCCCCACCAGCAGGTTGAACTTCTGCTCGGTGCCGCCCAGTTCGGTGTCGGAGCGGACCGCGACCGAGTCATATCCCTGGAAGATCGGATACAGCAACTCGTGGATGCTGATCGGCTGCTCTGCCTTGAACCGCTGGGCGAAATCCTCCCGCGCCAGCATCTGCGCCACCGTATGGGTGGAGGCCAGCCGCAGGATCTGCTCAGGCGTCAGCTTGCCGCACCATTCGCTGTTGTAGCGAAACTCGGTCTGCTCAGGAATCAGGATCTTGAACACCTGCTCCTGGTAGGTCTCGATGTTGCGGTCAATCTGCTCCCGGGTGAGCTGGGGCCGGCCTTCGGTGCGGCCCGAGGGGTCGCCGATCATGCCCGTGAAGTCGCCGACGATCAGCACCGCGGTATGACCCAGGTCCTGGAAAAGCCGGAGCTTTCGCAGCACCACGGCATGGCCGAGGTGGATGTCCGGCCCGGTCGGATCAACCCCCAGCTTCACCCGCAGCGGCCGGCCGGAGGCCAGCTTGGCGCGCAGCTCCTCCTCGGGGAGGAGGTCCACGGTGTGGGCGCGGATCAGGGCCAGCTGCTCATCCACCGAGCGCGCTAGTCTTTCAGGTACCACGGCTTCCCCTTGGTCGCGGGCGCGGGCAAGACGCCCCCCAGGCGGCCCTGCCGATAGGACTGGACCATCTGTGGCACCGACTGCCACTCCACGTGCCCATCGGCGAAGGCGATGTTGCTTCCGCCGTTATGGCGGGTGAAGCGCGCCCGCAGCACCGGGTTACTCGGGAAATCGCCGGCCGCTCCGCACTTGCGCGTCCACGAGCAATTCTGCCAGTCCGCCTTGTCCTTGAGGTCGGCGCAGTCGCCCCGGCAGGCATTGGCCCAGAGCAGCGATCCCAGGTTGATGCACATGCGGGAGGAATCGGCCCACAGCACGTGATACCTCGGATCCTTGATGGCCGCGAGGCTGGTGTCGGCGAGGGCGACAGCAACCGCGCCCACCGTGGCCCGAAACCGCCCTGGATCGGAGCAGGGGCCTTGCACGGAGCTATCGGTTATGGTGCCGCCCCACCCTGGCGGCCAGACCGAACCACAAGGCCCGTTGGGCCATCCCTTGGTGGTGACCAGCTTGGTGGTGATCCACCCGGGCCTGGTAGCCACCCCGTGCCCCATGGGCGGCGCCTCCACTCCCTCACAGAGGTAGACGGAGCGGTCGTGCAGATAGGGGTCGAGCAGCACCGGCCAGCGCAGCCACGGGTTGGAGTTGTCGGCTCCCCATTGGCAGGTGTAAGGGCTCTGCACCTTCTGATGGGGTGGAAAGCGGCCATCGTGTTCGGCCACGTACATCAGCGTCGCCTGCGCCAGCCGCGCCAGATTCCCAAAGCAGAGCTGCTGCGCCGGGAGCTTGGCGCTCCTGGCTATGCCCAGGCCCAACAGCGACGCCAGCGAGAGCCCCACCGCCAGCAGCGCTGCGCCCGACCATGCGTGGCGCCCGGCCATGATCTCCTCCTTCCGAGGCGGCCCCGCTCGCTTTCCCCCGCACGCGCCCCATCGCGGCCGCTGCCTGGGCCAGGAGGATACGGCGCCCGCGGCCGGATCACCTGTTCCCGGTAGCCCTCCCGCTCGCCACATGGTCGCCGGCGGCGGCCTGTCCGAGTAAGCGCACACGATCCGGCCGGAGGTCGGTTTCAGCAGGAGGAGGCAAGCCGTCCTGGTGCAAGATTGGGTAGCACGGATGGCCGTGATCTTCGAGGGCAAGGAGCCAGGCCGATGACAATGGATCGCCGAGGGTTCCTCCAGCTGGCCGGTGCCAGCGCCATTGCCGCCTCCCTGGGGCGCATGGGCCTCTCGGCGCCGGAGAAAGGAGAGAGTGAGAAGATGGCACATGAGCTTCCGCCGCTGCCGTACGCGTATGACGCGCTCGAGCCTTACTACGACGCGGAGACGGTGCGCCTGCACCATGACATCCACCATGCCGGCTACGTGAAGAACTGGAACGCGGCCGAGGAGCAGGTGGCGAAGATGGCGGCCGCCGGCGACTTCGCCGGGGCGAAGACGGCCTGCAAGATGCTGGCCTTCAACGCCTCCGGCGCGGTCCTGCACGGCCTGTTCTGGACCAACATGAAGCCGGGGGGAGGGGGGGTGCCGGGCGGCGAGCTGATGCAGGCGATCAACGCCAAGTACGGCAGCTTCGACGCCTTCAAGGGCCTCTTCCTCGCCGCCGCCGACTCCGCCGAAGGCTCTGGCTGGGCCATTCTCGCCTATGACAAGCCGAGCAAAGCCCTGGTGGTGCTGCAGGCGGAGAAGCACGAGAACTTCACCCAGTGGGGGGTGACCCCCCTCCTGGCGCTGGATGTGTGGGAGCACGCCTACTACCTCAAGTACCAGAACCGGCGGCCGGAGTGGACGAAAGCCTTCATGGAGCACCTCGTCAACTGGGACGACGTGGCGAAGCGGCTGGCCGAGGCGAAGGCCTGAGCTGGCCTGGAGCTTGGAGCGCGGGAGGGCGCAGAGCTGCGCCCTCCCGCCGCGCTTGTCTCGGGCCGACCTCGCCAGGCGATCCAGCAACACAGGTGAGCGCCGCTCCCGCGGGGAAAGATAGGGCTGAGACGAGGCAGGCCGATTGGAAGCAGAGAAGCGGGGCGATCTGGTTTCCCACCTCACCGAGCTGCGGGCGCGCCTGGTGCGAGCCATCCTCCACGCTTCCCTCGGCATGCTGGTGGTCTGGATCTTCTACCGGCCCCTGTACGCGTTCCTGACCCATCCCATCACCGCCGGCATGAAGGCGGTCGGGGGCCAGCTCACTGTGCGCGGGCTGATGGAGGGGTTTCTCATCAAGTGTGAGATCGCGCTGGTGGGCGGCGTGATCCTCGCCTCCCCCTTCATCATCTACGAGGTGTGGGCTTTCGTGTCTCCCGGGCTCACGCGAAGCGAGCGGAGCGCGGTGGCCCCGCTGATCCCGGCCTCGATTCTGCTGTTCCTGATGGGCGTCGCCCTCGGCTACCTGATCACCGGCCCTTCCGTGGCCTGGCTGATGCTGTACGTCCCGCCGGACACGCGCGCCCTGCTCACCCTGAACGACACCCTGCTCCTGGTGCTGAAGTTCTATCTCGCCTTTGGCGCGGCCTTCCAGCTCCCCGTCGTGCTGGTGGTCCTGGCCAAGATCGGCCTCGTCAACTCTCGCCTGCTGAGCAAGCGCTGGCGAGAGGCCACGATCGCGATCTTCTTGATCGCGGCCATCATCACTCCCACCTGGGATCCGATCACCATGACCGTGTGCGCCATACCGATGGTGGTGCTCTATCTCGGAACCATCTGGATCATCAAGCTGATCGAGCGCGGCCACCGACGGGCCGCCAAAGCGGAGGAGTCGCCGGCAGGATGATAGACATTCACACCCACCTCATCCCCAATAGCGAAGTGTCAGGCTATGGGCCTTGCGTCACAGCCAGTGGGCTGATCGCGGCCATGGACGCCTGGGGCATCGCACAGGCCGTGGTGCTCCCTCTGGAGAGCCCGGAGTGCGACACCGAGTACGCCATCAGCGCGGAGGTCTTCGCTAGCTGCGAACAGCACCCGGATCGGCTCATCCCCTTCGTCGGCGTGGACCCGCGAGCCCAGCAGGCGTTGGCCAAGATTCGGCGCTATCACCGGCGGGGGGCGAAAGGCTTCGGCGAGCACAAGTGCGGCCTGGCCATGGACGACCCGCGGTCCATGGCCGTCTACCGGCTGTGCGGCGAACTCAAGCTGCCCGTGCTCTTCCATATGGACCCCGACCTGAACCGCGACGAGCCCGGGCTACCCCGCCTCGAGCGCGCGCTGCGCGAGTCCCCGGACACCCTCTTCATCGCCCACGGCCCGGCCTGGTGGTCAGCCATCTCGGCCGACGATCCGCATGACGGCAGCTATCCCACCGGATCGGTGAAGCCGACTGGAGCGGCCGACCGCCTGCTCTCCGACTACCCCAACCTCTATGGCGACATCTCCGCCGACTCCGGCCACAACGCCCTCACCCGCGACCCGGCCTTCACCGAGGGCTTCCTCGCCCGTCACTGGCGCAAACTCCTCTTCGGCACCGACTTCTTCCACGCCGGCGACGTGCCGGCGCAGATGGAGTGGCTGCGTAGCTACCCGATGTCGGAGGACTGGAGGGAGGCGATAGCGCGGGGAAACACTCAAGGGCTACTGCAGCGGGGGTGAACTGAGTGAGGATCGAGCACTCACTAATGATGTTCGCACAACAAGTAATGTGCGAACATCGCCCTGTACCTGTCTGGGCCGCTTCTTGAGCTTCGCCGCGTTACTTCATTCGGCGAAGCTCCTTAGATGGGGACGAGGTTGGAGGAAGACACTGACCCCGCCGGAGGATTCCAGGGGAAAGGGCAAGGCCAAGAGCACTCTCGGCAACGGGGTTAGCGGGTCCGTAGAGCTGCTGTCGCAGGTGGTAACGCTGAAGTCAGCCAGGGAGGCACGGCCATCTGAGGCGTGGGCATAGTTCAGTGGACGTTCTGACTCGTCTCAGCAATGGCCACGTTGACTTCAGACTGCTTCGCCTGGCGGCTACCGGTGGCGCAATGGCTCGCCGACCAGCCGCGGCGCCAGCTCCAGGTGGCGCTCAGAAAGCATGTTCTGTCTGCGCCGCCTCTCAAGACCACGCCTGAAAGCGGCTTCGACCTGCTCGTGCCAAGGGATCACTGCCTCTGCCCAAGCGACGGCCCGAAGACGGGCATTCGCCGCGGCCCTGCTGTGCCTCACCATTGCCTCCGTTATCCCTACCTGTCCTACCCGTCGAACTGCAACCTGCTCCGTACTACAGATACACCAAGAACCCACGTCGCGTCGGTCGGAAATCCGACGAGACCTGCAGTGATAGCTGCCTTTGTCATCCCAAACGTGCAAAAAGGCAGTGATCGTCGCACAGATCACAGCGTGATGGTCTGATGAGGGCACATGGACCGATCCAAGCGGCCCGGACCATGTGTGCGGAAGCTCGGGACCGCCTTTGACAGGGACGAGCGGTCTCCGCGCAGGTTGACCGCTATGGGCGGCGCGGTCTCACGCTCGCCGTCTCCTGCATCGGAGTAGGGCTGAGCCGCGGGCAGGAGCGGCTGCGGTGGCGCGGCAGTTGACGCCGCGCGTCAGCTTGCCCACTCCAGTAGCTCGGCACGGACCTCTCGCCCCTCCTCCGTCGCCTGCAGGCAGAGCAAGCCCAGGTACTGATCTTGGCAGGCCTCGGCAACGAGGTAGAACTCCTGGCCTGTGCGGACATACTCGTCCATCTTCGCCAGACAGGTCGCGATCGCGATCTCGTCATCAGAGTGCGGGGCGGCAGCGCGGCGACGGAACATAGGTGGCGCTCACCATCCCAGCCACTTCACCGCCAGCCCGACAGCGCCGCCTCCGAGCACGAGCCACAGGGAGTTCACGCGAAATCGCAGCAGCAGCACAGCGCTCACCCCGGCCAGCACCAAAGTCGTGACGCTCACGATGGCAGCTCGACCGAGCTGCCAGGTCACCACCGCCATCAGCGCGAGCGAGGCGACGTTGACGCCGTCGAGGAAGGCGCCGGCAGTCTTCGAGCGGCGCAGCCGCGGCACGAGCGGGCCGCTCGCGGCAACAAAGACGAACGCGGGTAGGAAGATGCCCAGCGTGGCGAGCGCCGCGCCAGGCAGACCGCCCAGCATGTACCCGATGAAGGTGGCCGTGGTGAACACCGGCCCGGGCGTTACCTGACCGACGGCCACCGCGTCCAGGAGTTGGCTCTCCGTCATCCAGTGCAGTCGGTGCACGAGATCCGCCCGCAGGAAAGCGAGCAGGACGTAGCCGCTGCCGAACAGCACGGAGCCTATCTTGAGGAACGTCAGGAACAGGATGCTGAGGCTGAAGGAGGCGGCCGTCCCCATGGCCACGCCGGCTGCCGCCAGCCCTGGCATCGCGAGCAACGCCGCCGGCGGCCTCTCCCGGGTTCGACGCGCCCATTGCGGTGCCGCGGCCAGCGCTCCAGCGATGGCCAGCAGCGCGATCTCATTCACCCCGAAGTAGCTCGCCACGGCGGCGGCGACGCCTAGCACCGCGAGCAGCCGGGTCTTCACCGCGCTCCGCGTGAGGCCCCACAGTGCCTGGAGCACGACCGCGATGATGACCGGCTTCACACCATAGAGAAGGGCGTCCGTCTCCGGCAGGGATCTGAAACGCACGTAGCTCCAGGCGAAAGCGAGCACGATGAGCGCCGCCGGCAGGATGAAACACGAGCCCGCGACCAGCAGCCCGGGCCAACCCCCGCGGCGGTGACCGACGTGAATGGCCATCTCGGTGGAGTTCGGACCTGGGATGAGATTCGTGGCGCCGAGCAGGTCGAGGAACTCCTCCCCCGTGAGCCACTGCCGGCGGCGCACGACCTCATCCTCCATCATCGCAATGTGCGCGGCCGGACCCCCGAAGGCCGTTGTCCCGAGCCGGAGAAAGAGGAGCGCCAACTCGCGGAGAGCGCGCCGACGGGATCCCCTCGTTCCGTCGGCCGGCGCCAGCTCACCCATCGCGGCGCGCCAGCCTTCGGGCAAGGGCCGAGTCGAGCGACCAGGCCCCAGCGCCGACAGCAAGCAGGAATAGCAGGCTCATGAACATGGAGTAGTCGGTTCGGGCGGGATCCTCCATCGCGAAGAAGCCGCTCTTCAGGAGGATGGGCACTTTGGTCGTGGCAATAGCCACGCTGATGTCAATGAGCAGTAGCACAGCCCCCAGCCGCGTGAGCAGCCCGAACAAGAGCAGCAGCCCACAGACAATCTCGACCACTCCCACAAACGGGCCGGTGAACTCCGGGAAGGGGATGCCAATCCTGGCAAAGCGCCCGACGCCCCACTGAGCGGCGAACAGGAACTTCTTCACCCCTTCGGTGAAGAACACACCACCGGCAAGGAATCGGATGAGAATCGCTGCCGCTGGAGCCTGGCTAGCTATGAGAGCGGCGGCCCATCTCCGGAGTGTTGCGCTCATCGCTTTGGCCCGAACTGGGAAGGATACCTGCCGCCACTCGGCTTGAGCCAGGTGGCGAAGTGCCGTCATTTGCAGAGCAACGCTCGCGCTATTCTGCGGGGCGCAAGCAAGGTGTCAATGCCCTTCTAGCGACATGGAGACCGATGGGCCCTCACGTGTGTCGGCGCGACGTCTCTGGCGCTCCAGAGAGACTCCTTCCTTCGTCAGCCAGATCGCTTGGGAGGGGCATTGCGCGAGGCACATCCCGCAGCCGGTGTACCGGGCCTCGCGCGACGGCCCGCGCCACTCCCCTCCGCTCCCAACTCGAACCCGAGCACCCGGCCCCTTTCATCGCCTCGGGGAGTGGCCATCACAACAGGAGTCGGGTGTGAGCAGGCATCAGCGCTCGATCAGGAACCCGGCGACGCCAGCCCCAATCACCACGTAGACCGCGTCCACCTTGTATCTCACGAGCAGAACCAGAGCGGCTAACACCAGGAGCAGGAGGCGCCAGTCGAACCACACGGTGGAGCGGGCGATGGTGAAGGCGGCCATGAGCAGCATCGCCACCACCGCCGGCAGCACCCCGCGCAGGAAGCCAGCAACGCGGGGGTTGCTGCGAAGGCGGATCAGCTGCCTTGCCGCCAACGCCGTCATGAGAAATGACGGCAGGAAGACCGCCAGCGTCGCCACCACGGCTCCGGCCACTCCCTGCACCTTGTAGCCGATGAAGGTAGCCGAAATCAGGATGGGGCCGGGGGTGATCTGGCCCAAGGCAATGGCGTCGGCAAACTGCTGCTGGGTCAGCCAGCCGTAGTGGCGGACCACCTCCCGCTGGACAAACGGGATCATCACGAAGCCGCCGCCGAATACCACGGCCCCGATCTTGGCGAAGACCAGGGCCAGCCGCAGCAGGTTCACTGTGCCACCGCCTTCGGCTTGGGCATCAGGAGCAGCGCTCCCATCGCGCCGCACCCCAGCACCAGGATGACCAGGTTGGCGTGGAGCACGGCCGCGGCGAGGGCAGCCAGCGCCAGCACTGCTTGCGCCCCGCTCTTGAGGGATGATCTGCCAATGCGATAGGCGACCGAGAGCACCAGGGCAACCACGGCCGCGTTCAGCCCCTTGAACACCCCGTGCAGTTGTGGCACCTGGCCGTAGTGCAGGTAGGCGATGGTGAGACCCAGCATGATGGCAAAGGCGGGGAGCAGCAGCGCGAGCAGGCAGACCGTCGCCCCTGCCCATCCGCGCAGCCGATACCCAACGTAGACCGCGGTGTCAACGGCGATGGGCCCGGGCAGGAGGTTGGCCAGGGCCACTCCGTCAGCAAACTCCTCCTGGCTCAGCCAGGACCGCCGTGTCACGACCTCCTGTTGGAGGACGCCGACCATACCCATGCCGAACCCGGTGGTGCCGACCTTCAGCATCAGGCCCCCCAGCTGCGGGAAGGTTGCCTTCCGGTGATGGCGCCAAGCGTCTGCAGTGGGACCGCTGGTGGCATTCATGTCGTCACCCCAATCGCTCCTCTCACCCGGACTTGAGGTCGAGGACGGGGCTGCCATCGCGTGCGTCCAGGTCCTCCACGACCAGTCGGTTGCCCTCACGGCGCAGCAGCCGCACCCGGGTCATCCCGATCGGGTTCGGCCTCATCGGGCTGTGAAGCGCGAAGACACCTCGCTTGGGCCGGCTGCGATCGCCCATGGGGTGAGCGCGGAGGATCTGCCGGTCCTTGGGAGCAAGCTCGTGCATCCAGTAGAGGACCCAGAGGTGCTCTAGCTGCTCCACGCCCTCCAGACCGTCGAGGAACTGCGCATAGATCTCGACCTCGGCTGCTTTCCCCTCGGCTGCTGCCTGCACCTGCCCAATCGGCCGTACCTCGATACTCTCGGTCATCCCATCCCTCCGATACCAAAGCGAGACCTGCGCATGTCCTGGTCAGTGCGCCACGTAGATCAGATACAGCCCGCCACATAGAACCAGCACCCCGCACACCTTCCCCAGGACGTCGGCCCCGCGCGAGCGTTCATTCCAGCGCAGATACTGCTGCACCGCCTCGGTCGAAGCGCCCGCGGCGACGATGACCGAGCAGTGGCCAAGGCCGAACGCCAGCAGCAGCGCGGCCGCGGACACCAAGCTCGTGGCCGCCACCCGGAGGGTGAGGCCGAGCATGGGCGCCATATAGGCGAAAGTGCACGGCCCGACGGCCACGCCGAAGATGAGCCCCAGGATGAAGCCAGCAAGGAGCCCGCGCTGCTTCACTCCCAACTGCCCTGGTCCCGACCAGGGGA
Source organism: uncultured Armatimonadota bacterium (assembly GCA_963716175.1). GTDB lineage: Bacteria > Armatimonadota > Hebobacteria > Hebobacterales > Hebobacteraceae > MFD04408-11. The sequence goes on from OY970296.1 coordinate 2,340,563, forward strand.
GGCGGACCACCCCGATGAGGTGTAGGCCTACGGCGAAGAAGATGAGAGCAACCAGGTAGTTGCCGTATCTGCCCACATCTCCCATCATCCGGCCGAGCGCAGCAGTGACCGCGCCGATGAGCGCAATGGTCGTGAGAATGCCCACCGCGAACGCAATCGAGATGGCCAGCGCGCGCCGGGCAGTCAGGTTCGGTCGTTCACCGATGAACCCGACGATCAGCGGAATGCTCGACAGGTGACAGGGGCTCAGCAAGATGCTGAGCATCCCCCAGACGAAGGCCGCGCCCAGGCCCAGGGCGGGCGTGCCCTGGACTGCGCGCGTGAGGGCTGTCAGCAGCTGGTCCACCACTGCTTCGTACCCAGCCTGCGCAGCATCGCGTCAGCGGCAAACCAGCTCATCGCGCCGCCCTCAGTCAGCTGCGGCAGAGCTTTGGGTCTGGCGGCGTGCGCCTGCGACCCCAGCGGGGCCGGAGACCATGGCACAGAGACCGTGCTGGCGCGGTTCCGCTTGCCAGCGAGCACAACCACTACCGCGACGAACAGGGCAACAATGACAAGGATCTTCCAGGCCTCTCGCATGGATCAGCATGCTCCTGTCATGGAATCCGTCCGGGGACACCGTCAAACGCGGATGGTAGGGACCTGGCCGCTGGCCCAGCGCGAGGCATCCCCGGTGTGCATCGCCCAGCGCCGCGGCCCAGGACGGCTGCCTGACCCGCAACCAGCTTCTTGATCTTGTCGGAGCTCAGCACCCGGCCTGCTGGACATTAGCCAGCAGCTCTTTACATCTGGCGCAGCCAGTTCCGACTATCTGCAGTTTCACCATCTACCTCCTATCCCCTCGCCGCATCCCTGCCCCGCCCTCGATCACAGGACGGCGACCTTCAGGCCGAACATCGCCAGCAGCATCACCAGCGCGACCTCGTTCACCAGCGGGGAGGAGATCAGAAATGAGAAAGTCACCCGCAGGGGGATGCCGGACTCCACAAAACCGATGAACAGCGGACAGGCGCGAGCAGGTAGTATCGCCAGGAGGCCGCCCTGGTCTCAGACCGTAGTTGTGTTCGCCAGATATCCTCGACCATCAAGCCTCATCCTGTGTTCTTGAGAGCTGACTGCCACCCCGGCGCAGGTGGGCCGCGAACTCGTGCGGGAGATCCGTGGCCTCGATAGCCCGCGCCGCGGCCTCGACGTCATAGGGCACACGCGGGAAGGTCGCCCGGAGGTCGTCCCCCAGCTCGACCAGGGCGTAGCCGACGCGTGGGTTGCCACCCCTCGGGCGGCCGGCGCTGCCCACATTGATCAGATGCATGTCCCCGACGCGTCGGTGGTAGGGAAGATGGGTGTGGCCCACGAGTACCACGTCCGCCTCCAGCCCCGCGAGCATCCTCTTCAGGCTGCGCTCGGGCCGATCCTCATAGAGATACTCGTTCAGCCGGCGCGGGCTGCCGTGCACGCACAGTACCCGCCATCGCTTGAAGGTGAAGCGCAGCTCGCGGGGCAGGGCTCGCAGCCAGGCCTTGTTCTCCGGGCTCACGGTCGCTCGGGTCCAGCGCAGAGACCGGTCTCCCCTCTCCGCGTCCACCGGATCCGTGTAGGCGCAGCCGCATTCCTCGCGGTCGAAGCCCACGCCGTCGTCGTAGTTGCCGGTGACGGTGGGGATGCCGGCCTCTCGAACGGACTGGATCACCTCGTTCGGGAAGGCGCCGTAGCCCACCAGATCGCCGAGGCACACGATCTGGCCGGCCGCGTGCCCGGCGATATCGCGGAGCACCGCCTCCAGTGCATGCAGGTTCGCGTGGACGTCAGAAAACGCGGCAATCAGCACCCCGCCCTCCGGTTCATCTGTGCGGCATACCCATGGAGGGCCCTTCGAATTCGGGCCTGCAACTGGACTTCAGGCGCAGATCGATCTTGGCCTTGACCGCCAGCTTCAGGAACTCGAGTGCGCCCTTCTCGTCATGGTCAATGAGGATCTCCTCCAGCCGGATCTGCTCAGCATCATCCAGTGTCACCGTCACGTTCGGCATGCGACGCGCCTCCTGAGCGGCAGCCTACTCCGCTGCCATCGTGATCGTCACATCTCTGGGCAGGGCCACCCGCGCGGCGGCCTGAAGGGATTTGAAGACGCCGACCGGCACCGCGCACCCGGCGCAGCACCCCGACAGGCTGGCGCGCACCGCGTTCATCACCACACCGCCAAACCCGGCCCCGATCTCATCGTAGGCGTCGATCTCCCTGCCTTTGAGGGACTCGGCCAGCCCCGCGATCTTCTGGCAGTCGGTTTCGATCTCAAGGGTCACCATCTGGTCATCCGGGGAATGGGCCGTGATCGTGGTGGTGAAGCCGCAGACGCCGGCCTGCACTCGCGCAACGCAGTTCATACTGGGCCTCCCGAGGGCGACTTCCGTGCTGTCACGTGAATGCTAGTCACCGCTGCCACCAGTTCCGACTCGTCCAGTCCCTGGCCGCAGCAGTCGCTGGCGAGCAATGGAGCAGCATCGGCCTCGGATACGACACGAACCTCCTGTAGCCCCGCAGCCGCCAGCCCAGCCAGGTACTCAGAGCGGGTGACGGCCCCAGAGACGCAGGAGCAGTAGGCGCCCTCATCGCCCTTCAGCGATTCGGGCAGGGGGCCCTCCAGGACAATGTCGGAGAGCGCCACTCGTCCCCCTGGCTTGAGCACGCGCACGATCTCCTGGAACGCGCTTGGCTTGTCCGGCACTAGGTTGAGGACACAGTTGCTGATCACCAGGTCGGCCGACGCGTCCTCCACGGGCAGACTCTCGATATCGCCCAAGCGGAACTCGACGTTGGCGTAGCCACCCTTGACCGCATTGGCGCGCGCCTTCTCCACCATCTCCGGCGTGATATCCACTCCGATCACGCGGCCCGTGGGGCCCACGCGGGCTGCGGCGAGGAAAGCATCGAGCCCGGCCCCGGAGCCGAGGTCAAGCACGGTCTCGCCCGGCTGAATGGTGGCGAGCGCGAGGGGATTGCCACAGCCCAGGCCGAGGTTCGCCCCGGCCGGCGCCCCGGCCAGGTCCTCTTGAGTGTAGCCGATACCCTCGGCCGCGGTGGATGCAGCATCACAGCAGCTCAACTGCCCGCAGCAGCCTTGGTGTGCGCCTTCGGCGATAGCTCCGTAGCGCTCTTTCACCCATTGCTTTGGTTGAGACATGCCAGCTACTACCTCCCTCTAGCGTTCCTTCGATCTCGTGGGATCATAGCCAACGGGCTGCTTTCGCAGCTCCCGCGCCCACAAGCGCACCTGCTCGAGCACGGGCTTTAGGCGCTCCGGGTCACCTCTCTCACCCGACAGCATGTACCCCAGCATCAGCACGTTCGCCTGCACGCCGGTAGGGCACCAATCGTCCTTGGGGTCGAAGCTGCGCATGCCCGGAGGCGGCAGGTCGGACTTGCGGTACCGGCACCACCGCTTCATCTCCAATCCCAGGCCGGCGCAGACGCGGTAGCAGGGGCACTCGATGACCTCGTCCACAGCTCTCATGGCGTGGCTCCTGCCAGGGCCGGTTCCTCTCGCGCGAAGTACCGGCGCCGGAAGTAGAGTGACAGGTTCACCAGACTGATCAGCACCGGCACCTCGACCAGCGGGCCGATGACGGTGGCAAACGCCTGCGCCGAATGGATGCCAAAAACAGCGACCGCAACCGCGATCGGCGAGTTCGAAGTCGTTGCTGGCCCCCGTGAAGGCCAGCGTCGCGGTCTGAGGGTAGCTTGCTCCGATGCGCTTCGCCAGGAAGAACGTGGCCAGCCACATGAGCGGGAAGTAGGCCAGTAGAGGTAAGGCAACCCGCAGCACGTCCAGGGGCAGCCGCACGATATAGCCGCCCTTGAGCGAGAACATCACCACGATGGTGAAGAGCAGCGCCACCAGCGTGATCGGGCTGATGCGCGGGATGAACTGTTGCTCGTACCACTCCTTGCCCCTGGCTTTGAGCAAGCTGAAGCGTGTGATCAGCCCGGCCAGGAATGGGATGCCCAGGTAGACGAAGACGCTCCGCGCGATCTCTCCCATGGAAACCTTCACCACCGCTCCTCTCAAGCCGAGAAACGGCGGCAGGACGGTGATGAAGAGGTACGCATAGACCGAGTAGGTGAGAACCTGGAAGAGCGCGTTGAAGGCGACCAGGCCGGCGACGTAGTCGGTGTCACCTCTCGCCAGGTCGTTCCAGACCAGCACCATGGCGATGCACCGCGCCAGACCGACCAGGATCACACCCACCATGTAGCCAGGCATGTCGCGGAGCAGCAGGATGGCCAGCACGAACATCACGATCGGCCCGATGATCCAGTTCATCACCAAGGCCAGCAGCAGGAGGCGGCGGTTGGCGAAGACCTTTCCCAGTTCCTCATAGCGGACCTTGGCCAGCGGCGGGTACATCATGAGGATAAGCCCGACGGCAATGGGAATGGAGGTGGTCCCTACCTGGAGGTGAGTGATGAACCGCACCACTCCGGGCACTGCATAACCCAGCAGCACGCCGAAGGCCATCCCGAGGAAGATCCACAGCGTCAGGTACCTATCCAGGAAAGACAGCCGCGGCATCGCTCTAGCCACGTCCCCCGCCCTTCGCCGCGGCCAGCTGTCTGCCCACCACCGCGGCCCCCACCTCGCACAGTTCCTCCACCGGCATCCGGCGGATGCGCGCCACTCTCTCCGTATCCGAGCGGATCGTCGCGTCCCGTCTGAGCCAGCCTCGCATCAGCGACAGCAGGGGCAGTGCGTAGTCATTGTCGCGGGACTCGGACAGCCGAAAATGCACCCACTTGCCGGCCTTTCGTTCTTCTACCAGCCCCGCCGCGCGCAGCAGCGAGAGGTGCTTCGAGACTGTCGAGGCAGAAAGCCCGAGCACGGCCACGATCTGGCAGACGCATAGCTCTCCGCCCTCGAGCATCTTCAGAATGCGGGCCCGGTTGGCGTCAGCGGCGGCCTTGAGCACCGCCTGGTATTCTCGCAGCATACCGTCACCTCGACATTTCGACAACTGACGAATTATCGCGCACTCCGGCAGCTCCTGTCAACCCCTCCCTGGACAGAATTGGGGGTGGTCTCGCCGGCGACGGGCGGAGCCGCCCCGTGGGGGACGGCCCTTGGTGGCTGCTTCGGAGTCAGGCTGGTGTGCCAGAGAAGCGGTGGATGCCGACCAGACCCATCCTGGGCCCAGACAGCCCGCGGCAGCTAACGGCTACTGCCCCACGCCAGCGTGCGTCGGGAGCCGCCTGCCCCGAGATCGCCAGGAGCAGGGGCTCTGCCTGGATCACACACATGGGCACGAGGTGGGCCAGGTCCACATGTTCGAGAGTGAAGAGAGAGGGAGAAGACGGTGCTGGAGGCGAGGGAGACGATACTCACCGAGGACTATGGTGGAGCTGGCGGGATTCGAACCCGCGACCTCTTCCATGCCAAGGAAACGCGCTCCCACTGCGCCACAGCCCCACTGCAGTCGCGTTGCGATTATACTATCGCCCTCAACCGACGTCAACACCGGCTGGCGGGCCAGGGCACGCCCGCCCTGCGGCTGCCGCAACCGACATGCGCGTGACCTCTCCCGGACTTCCCAGGCACAGCCTGTGGGGCGGCCGGAGCAGGCACTGCCGTTCCCTTCGTGCTATAATGAACCAGGTGGGCTGATGGCAAGGCCGAGGATAAGCAGCTAACCGGAGCATGCAGAGCGGTGGGGGCTGATGAGAGAAGAGAGGGCCGGATGCGGAGCGGCCTCCTGGCGGCGCTAGGCGCGCTGTTGATCCTGGCCGGACAGGCCTGGGCTGGCGGGGCGCGGCCGGCGGCCAGGCCTTACGATCTGCTGGTGATGGTGGTAGCGCGGGGTGGGGGGCCGACCAGGGTGGCGCTGAGCTACCCGGCCGCGGTTGACCACGGCCGGCTGCGGGCCGGCATCGCCGAGCTCGGCAGACGAGCGAAAGCCAAGCCCTCGCAGATGGAGATCCGGGATGCCCGGCTAGCGAAGCCGGCGCCGGGAACCGGCACCGACGCCGGGCTCCTGGCGGCTGGCCTGGTGGGCAAGAGCGGGCAGTTGCCGGTGGGCCCGATCATGCGCTCCTTGCCCGACTGGGAGCACATGCGGCTGGTTTTCGTGCTGGACCCGAGCTACCCGTTCTCGGGCCCCAGGGATGTGCAGGCGGACGGATTCGCGGTGCGATTGGTCAACCAAGTAGCAACCTATGAATACGATGTGGAAAGAACCAGCGGGAAGGTGGCGCCAGCGGGGCCTGTTGAACTGGAGCAGCCGCTCAGCGCCACTGGCATGGCAGCGCCAGCGCGTCGCGGGTCCGGGGCTGGCTCGGCGGCAGGGGCCCGGGGCCAGGCGATGCTGTCGGCCGCGCTCATCGGCATGCCGAGTGGGCTGCTGGTCGGCTGGCTGCTGTCCGGCTGGCGCGAGCGGGCGGCGCGGGCGCGACGGCTGCGCAGGGCGGAAAGGCGCTAGCGCGGGGGCTCGGCCTGGTCGAGGTCCCGATGTCAGCACAAGTGGGGCGGCCGGGGCGTTATAGGAAGGGCGAACGAGGGCAGATCATGGAACTGGAACAGCTTTGCCGGTTCGCGGTTGACAGCCAAGCATCGGACTTGTTCATCAAGGCAAATTCGCCCCCGAGTCTGCGGGTGCACGGCCGCATCGTGCCCACCGACTTGCCGGCGCTCACGCCGGAGGAGACGGAGCGCCTGGCCACCTCGATCACGAGCGACGAGCAGGCGCAGGCCTTCAAGAGCTATCACGAGCTGGACCTGGCCTTCACCATCCCGGAGGTGGCTCGGTTCCGCTGCAACATCTACACGCAGCGGGGCAGCTACTCCATGGTGCTGCGCATTGTGCCCCTGGAGATCAAGTCCATCGAGGACTTAGGGCTGCCGAAGGCGCTGGACGATATGGCGAAGCCCAAGCAGGGCCTGGTGCTGGTGACCGGGCCCACGGGCTGCGGCAAGTCCACCACGCTGGCGGCGATGCTGGATCTGATCAACCGGACTCGGCACTGCAATATCGTGACCATCGAGGACCCGATCGAGTTCGTGCACGAGGACCGGCTGGCGATTGTCAGCCAGCGGGAGGTGGGGATAGACACGGAATCCTTCTACGACGCCATGAAGTACGTGGTGCGAGAGAGCCCGGATGTGATCCTGATCGGAGAGATGCGAGACGCGGAGACGATGCGGGTGGCGTTGAGCCGCGTCAGAGACCGGACATCTGGTCTTCTCCACGGTGCACACCACCAGCGCGGCGGACACGGTGGAACGCATCGTGAGCATCTTCCCGCCTCACGAGAAGAACCAGATCTGCTTGCGGCTCTCCACCAGCCTGCTGGGGATCGTATCCCAGAAGCTGGTGCCGCGGGCCGACGGCACCGGGCGGGTGCCGGCGGTGGAGCTGATGATCAACACCCCGACGGTGGCGAAGCTGATCGAAGAGGGGCGGGCCTCACAGATCTATGCCGCCATGAACGAAGGTGGGTATTGGGGGATGCAGACCATGAACCAGTCCCTCTTGAAGTACTGGCGGGCAGGGGTAGTCTCCGAGGAGGATGCCCTGGTCTATGCCGGCAACCTCACGGAGTTGAAGCAGATGCTGCGGCGGGGGGCGGCCTAGGGTTAGGGCCTGATCGCAGTCGCCCGTGGTCTGGGCAAAGCACCACTCGGTCCCTGGGCGGCCTTCGCCGAGGCGAAGGGAGGGACCATGGAGCTCGATACTTTGCTGGCTCTGCTGGTCCAGGTGAAGGGCTCGGACCTGCACCTGTGCGCCGGCAACCCCCCGACGATGCGGGTGGAGCGCATCATCCGCCGCACCCGGTTTTCGGAACTGACCGGGCGGGAGATCGCGGAGATGCTGCTGACAGTGGCGGGGCAGGAGCGCTGGGAACGGTTCCAGGAAGAGCTCGAGCTGGATGTGGCCTACGTGGTGCCCGGGGTGGCCCGCTTTCGGGTCAACATGTACCGCGAGATGAACCAACCGGCGGCCTGCTTCCATCGCATCCCCTCTCAGGTCCAGTCCATCGATGAGCTGGGCCTGCCACGCGTGCTGAAGCAGATCGCGATGCTGCCTCGCGGCATGGTGCTGGTCACGGGACCCACCGGATCGGGCAAGTCCACCACGCTGGCGGCCGCGGTTGACCACATCAATGAGAATCGCCCGGCCCACATCATCACCATCGAGGACCCGGTCGAGTTCCTCCACCGGCCCAAGCTGGCCTCCATCACCCAGCGCGAGGTGGGGATGGACACACACTCCTTCGCGGAGGCGCTCCGGCACGTGATGCGCCAGAACCCGGATGTGATCCTGGTGGGGGAGCTGCGGGACCTGGAGACGATTCAGCTCGCGATCACCGCGGGTGAGACCGGCCACTTGGTCTTCGGCACCCTGCACACACTGGACGCGGCGCAGACCGTTGACCGCATGGTGGACGTGTTCGAGCCGGAGCGCCAAGAGCAGGTGCGCGCCCAGCTGGCCACCACCCTGCAGGCAGTGATCTGCCAGGACCTGCTTCGCCGGGCCGATGGCAAAGGGCTGATCCCGGCCTTCGAGATCATGGTGGCCACGCCGGGAATCCGGAACCTGATCCGGGAGCGGAAGACACACCAGATCTACAGCTTGATCCAGGCCGGCGGGGAGCTGGGGATGCACACCTTCGACCAGCACCTGGTGAGCCTCTATCAGGAGGGCAAGATCACGGCCCAGGCCGCCATCGCGAAGGCGAACAACCCGGAGGAGTTCCGCCTGCGGGCCGGGATTGGGCGGAATTAGCGGAAGGCGCGGCCAAAGACTGGTAGAATGACAATAGTGCTGCAGGCTGGAACTGGCGCGGCCCGAGAGTCCCTAGCAGAGCCCGCGGCGGGCGGTTCAAAGCCGGCGCCGGAGCGATAGGAACCACCGTGCTGGGTTTCGCCAGAGCTGGCGAGGGAGCTATATCGAGCTAACAGGAGTGTAGACCGGATGCCAGATCGCTATCCCATTCCATTGGATGATTTGCTCAGGCTGCTGGTGCGACACGAGGGGTCAGACCTACACATCCGCGCCTCCGAGCCGCCCATTTTCCGCATCCACGGCGATCTGCGGCGAACCAACTTTCCGCCCTTTCAGCCGGACCAGATCAAGACTTTGATGTACGGCGTGATGGGCCCGGAGCGCATCGCGCGCTACGAGCGGGACCTGGAGTGCGACTTGGCCTATCCCATCAAGAACCTGGCGCGCTTCCGGGTGAATGTGTTCAAGCAGCAAGACGCGGTGGGGGCGGTGATGCGACTTATCCCCATCCGCGTGCAGACGCTCGACGAGCTGGGGCTGCCCCGGGTGCTGAAGGACGTGGCCATGCTCCCCCGGGGTCTGGTGCTGGTGACGGGGCCCACCGGGTCCGGCAAGTCCACTACCCTGGCGGCGATGATCAACCACATCAACGAGAACAGGCCGGTCCACATCATCACCATCGAAGACCCCATCGAGTTCATGCACATGGACAAGGTGGCGGCGGTGAACCAGCGGGAAGTGGAGATGGACACGCACAGCTTCGCCGAGGGGCTGAGGCACGTGATGCGGCAGAACCCGGACATTATCCTCGTGGGTGAGATGCGTGACAACGAGACTATGCAGTTGGCGATCACGGCCGCGGAGACCGGCCACTTGGTCTTCTCCACGGTGCACACCACGGACGCGGCCCAGACCATTGACCGGATCGTGGACGTGTTCGAGCCCGAGCGGCAGGAGCAGATCCGGATGCAGTTGGCGGTGACGATGCAGGCGGTGATCTCGATGACCTTGCTGCCCAGGTCGGACCGGCCGGGGCGAGTGGCCGCATTCGAGATCATGATCGCGACGCCCGCCATCCGCAACATGATCCGGGAGCGCAAGACCCACCAGATCCCCGGTGGCATCCAGACCGGGGCGGAGCTGGGGATGCAGACCCTGGATAACCACCTGCTGCAGCTGTTCCGCGATGGGATTGTGACCTACGAGATGGCGCTCTCGAAGTCATCGAACCCGAGCGAATTCGCAGCCCGGGCCGGAGTAGGGGACAGGGCGGAGGCCTTGATGGCGGCCGCCCCAGGAGAAGTCTGAGAGGAGGCCGGCGATGTCCACCAGCCAGCTTCATATCGACGATCTGCTGCGCACGGCGGTGGAGCGGGACGCCTCGGACATCCACATCAAGGCGGAGAGCCCGCCCCTGCTGCGTATCTACGGCGAGCTGATCCCCACGGATCTGCCGCCGCTCTCTCTGGAGGAGGCGAAACGGCTGTCGTTCGCCATTCTCTCGGAGAGCGAACGGGAGCTGTTCGAGCAGCAGTGGGAGCTGGACCTGGGCTACGATATCGAGGGGCTGGCGCGCTTCCGCGTCAACGTATTCGTTCAGCGGGGGATGGTGGGGTCGGTCTTCCGGATCATCCCGCTGATGATCCAGACCATTGACGAGCTGGGCCTGCCCGAAGTCTGCCGCTATTTCGCCGAGCGCCCCCGCGGCTTGGTGCTGGTGACGGGGCCCGCGGGCTGCGGCAAGTCTACCACCCAGGCCGCGATCATTGACCACGTGAACAAGCAATTCCCGGTGCACGTGGTGACCGTAGAGGACCCGATTGAGTTCGTGCACGAGCCCAAGATGGCGCTGATCAACCAGCGCGAGCTGGGGCGAGACACGCGCAGCTTCGCCAACGCACTGAAGTACGTCTTGCGGCAGGACCCGGACGTGATCCTGGTGGGCGAGATGCGCGACCTGGAGACCGTCCAGCTCGCCATCCGGGCGGCGGAGACGGGGCACCTGGTGCTGGGCACTCTGCACACCACGGACGCGGTGCAGACCGTAGACCGGGCGATTGACATCTTCCCCACCCACCAGCAGCAGCAGATCCGGATGCAGCTATCGGTCAACCTGCTGGGCGTGATCTCGCAGATCCTGGTGCGCCGGGCGGACGGGCGAGGCCGGGTGGCGGCCTTCGAGACGCTAGTGGCGATCTCGGCGGTGCGCAACTCCGTCCGGGAGCGAAAGACTCACCAGATCGCGTCGGTGATCCAGACCGGGGCCCAGCATGGTATGATGAGCCTGGATCAGTCGCTCGCCTATCTGGCGCGCTCGGGGGTGATCACGTTCGAGGAGGGGGAGTCGAAGTCGAAGAACCGGGACGAGTACCGCCAACTGGTGGAGACCGGGGAGGCCGTCGCGGCGAGGGCATGAGCAGGTGCGGGATGCTGATCTGCAGGTGACGCCACCGGGCGCAGCCCGATGGCGTTTTCTGTGACAGGCCGGGATGACCCGGAGAGGGCCAAAAGAGGAAGGCCAGGGGTAGGAGAGAACGACAGAAGAGAGGCGCCCGAGGGCAGGGCCGGTGGGCCGTGGTCTTGGGCGCTCGCCCTGTTGGCGGGGGATGAAGGGAACCGGGAGTAGAGGAGGAGATCGCCGATGGGTGCAGTGATAGAGGCCACCGACGCCACGTTCGAGCAGGAAGTGCTGAAGTCGGAACTGCCGGTGCTGGTTGATTTCTGGGCGCCGGGGTGCCCGCCGTGCGCGGCACTGGCACCGATCCTGGAGAAGGTCGCCACCGAGATGAGCAGTCAGGCCAAGTTCGTCAAGGTGAACGCGTCGCAGGAGCGTGCGACCGCCGCCAAGTACCGGGTTCAGGCGGTGCCCACGCTGTTCATCTTCAAGGGGGGCGAGGTGGCGGACAGTGCGGTGGGCTTCCAGCCTGACCAGGAGATTCGCCGGCGGCTGAATGCGGTTGCCGCAAAGTAAGGACCGGAGCCGGCCGCGGAGGCAGAAGAGGGGACCTGCTATTGGGCATGGATCGTTCGCCTGGGCGAGACGGCGTGTGGGATCTGGTGATCCTGGGCGGAGGGCCGGCCGGGCTCTCCTGCGCGATTTACGCGTGCCGAGGTCGCTTCCGGACCCTGGTGCTGGAGCGGATGATGCCCGGGGGGCAGGTGGTCCTGAACGACCTCATCGAGAACTACCCGGGCTTCCCCGAAGGCTTGCGTGGGTTTGAGCTGGCCGACCGCATGACCCGCCAGGCGCAGCGGTTCGGCGCTCAGTTCGAGAGCGCAGAAGTGATTGGCATCGAGGTCTCGGCGCGTCCCTTTCGCGTGCTGCTGGCAGAGGGGGAGGCGCGTCTGGCACGCAGCCTGCTCGTCGCTACGGGGAGCCGACCGCGTCGCCTGGAGGTGCCCGGGGAGCAGGAGTTCGCGGCGCGAGGGGTCTCCTACTGCGCCACCTGCGATGGGCCGCTGTTCGCCGACAAGCACCTACTGGTGGTGGGAGGCGGGGACACGGCGGTGGAGGAGGCGCTCTTCCTGGCCAACCTGGCGAGCAAGGTGACCGTGGTGCACCGCCGCGATCAGCTTCGCGCCCAGCGCATTCTCCAGGAGCGGGCGATGGCGAGCCCGAAGATCGAGTTCGTGTGGAGCCACGTGGTCGCCGAGATCGTGGGCGACGACGGGGTGCGGGCGGCACGGCTGCGGCAGGTGGAGAGTGGGGAGGAACGAGAGGTCCCGGTGGACGGGATCTTCATCGCGGTGGGATCCGCGCCACAGACGGCCTTCCTGCCGCCGGAGGTGCGCCGGGATGAGGCCGGCCACATTCTCACCGACGCCCAGTTGATGACCTCGGTGCCAGGTATTTTCGCGGCGGGCGATGTGCGGGCCGGCTCCTACCGGCAGATCGCCTTCTCGGTCGGAGATGGGGCGCTCGCTTACAGGGGAATCTTCCTCTATCTTGAGGAGTACGGCGGCTATGGGTAAGGGCATGAAGGCGGTCTACCTCTACGGTTCGCGCGATCTGAGGGTGCAGGAGGAGCCGATCCCCGCGCTCACGCAGCCGGACCAGGTGCTGATCGAGATGGCGGCGGTGGGAGTGTGCGGTTCGGATTGCCATTTCTATGAGCGAGGCCGCATCGGCCGGTTCGTGGTGGAGCAGCCGATCATCCTGGGGCACGAGTGCTCGGGGCGGGTAGCGGCGGTGGGAAGCGAGGTGAAGGGGCTGGCGCCCGGAGATGCGGTCTGCATTGAGCCCGGCGTGCCATGTCGGCGCTGCCGGCGGTGCCGGGAGGGGCGCTACAATCTGTGCGAGGTCGGGGTGGTGTTCATGGGCACTCCGCCGGCCGACCACGGCGCTTTCCGCCACTATCTCACCTGGCCTGCGGACTTCGTCTATAAGCTGCCGGCCGGGGTGAGCCTGGAAGACGGGGCCATGGTGGAGCCGCTGGCGGTGGGGGTCCACGCCTGCCGGCGAGCCGGCCTCCAGCCGGGCCAGAGCGCGGCAGTGCTGGGGGCAGGGCCGATAGGGCTGCTGGCGCTGCAGGCGGCGGCCGCTTATGGCGCCCACCCGGTGATCGCGACTGACCTGATCCCCTTCCGCCTGAGCCTGGCACAGCGGTTAGGAGCGGCGACGGTTGACGCCGCCAGCGCGGACGTCCCGGGCGCGGTTCGCGAGCTGACGGAGGGCCGCGGGGTAGACGTGGTGATCGAGACCGCGGGCACAGTAGCCACCATCCGGCAGGCGATGGGCGCGGTGAGGACCGGCGGGGTGGTGGTGCTGGTGGGCCTGCCGCCGGAGGAGGAGGCGACTCTCCCCCTGATGGATCTGCTGCAGCGGGAGTACGATCTGCACAGCGTATTCCGCTACGCGAACTGCTATCTGCCCGCGCTGTCTCTGATCGCGGCTGGGCGGATCAGCCTGGCCCCGCTTCGCACCCACGAGTTTCCGCTGGAGCGAACCGCAGAGGCGATTGAGACCACGCTCACGCGCAAGAGCGAAGCGGTGAAGGTGCTGGTCAAGCCGTAGCTGCCGTAGCTGCCGAGGTTGACGCTCCGGGCGAAGCTGGCTAGAATTGCCTCCCGGACCGGATCTGGGCCGGCCTTGGGCGAGACTCGTGCTGCCTGGCGAAGTTTCGCTGCTTCGCAGGGCAGCAGGTGAAGGGTAGGCCGGCGCCGAAGTTCGCTCCTGCAGCCACAGACGTGTCGCAGTGCGGCGCGCCGCGCCCGCGGACGACGAAGGTCTGATCCGAGGTCTCGCCATGGGAGCCCGCTGAGGGCTCCCTATGTATGCGGCGACGCCAGACGGGTCGCCGCAGAGCAGTGTTGGCGGGCATGGGCATGCCCGCCCTACAGTGCGAGATGGGAATGAATAACCAATACGCGTATGTCGCCGTGTTCACCCTCGTGGGGGTAGTGTTCCTGATCGCGGCGCTGGTTATTGCCTGGGTGCTCCGCCCCAGCCGGCCCTCGAAGGCGAAGTCCATGCCTTACGAGTGCGGCATCATCCCGGTGGGGGATGCCTGGAGTCAGTTCAACCCTCGCTATTACATCTTCGCCCTGCTCTTCTTGCTGTTCGACGTGGAGGTGGCGTACCTGTACCCGTGGGCGGTGCGGGTGGGGAAGCTGGGGGCCTATGCGGTGGTGGAAATGCTGATCTTCCTGCTGATTCTGGCCTTCGGGCTGGGATACGCGTGGAGGGAGGGCGGCCTGAAGTGGGAGTAGCCCCCCCAGGCGGCGGGCAGGCGAGACAGGCCCACCCCACAGGGCCGGAATCAGAGCGTCCCAGTCCTCTCAGCCGCAGCGCAGAGGTGATCTGCCGCGTCCCCGGCGGCAGTCTCCTGCTCACCACCGTGGACAAGGTGCTCAACTGGGGCCGGGCCTCCTCCCTCTGGTACTTGACCTATGGGCTGGCCTGCTGCGCCATCGAGATGATGTGCACGGCCGCCTCTCGCTATGACCTCGACCGCTTCGGCCTGATCTTCCGGGGGACGCCGCGGCAGTCGGACCTGATGATCGTGTCAGGCACCGTGACCAAGAAGATGGCCCCGGTGCTGCGGCAGCTCTATGACCAGATGGCCGACCCGAAGTATGTGCTCGCCCTCGGGGGGTGCGCCTGCGAGGGCGGGCCTTTCCACGACTCCTATTTCGTGGTGCAGGGAGTGGACCAGATCGTGCCCGTGGATGTGTACGTGGCGGGATGCCCCCCCCGACCCGAGGCGCTGATTGATGGGATCTTCAAGCTGCAGGAGAAGATCAGCCGCGAATCTCTGCGGTGCCCGAAGTGATGCTGGAGAAGCTGCGAGCGCAATTGGGTGAGGCGATCGAGTCGGCGGAGGAGGTGGGCCGGGAGCTGCGGCTGTGGGTGGCCGCGGGGTCGCTGGTGGCGCTGGCGCGAGCGTGCAAGGAGGAGGGCTTCGCCTACCTGGCCGACATCACCGCGGTGGACACGGGTGAGGAGCTGCGAGCGGTCTACCGGCTGATTTCGTTCGCCACCGGGCAGCACGCGGTGATCAGTGTGGGGGCGCCGCGCTCGGGGGCGCGGCTGCCGAGTGTGACGGGAGTGTACCGGGGGGCGGAGTGGCCGGAGCGCGAGGTCTACGACATGTTCGGGGTGCGCTTCGACGGCCACCCGGACCTGCGCCGCATTCTGCTGACCGATGACTGGCAGGGGCACCCACTGCTCAAGTCTTTCGTGCTGGGAACCGAGTCGGGACACCGCGGCGGCTAGCATGACCCAGAGCCTGACCCCAACCGAGCAGATCATCCTCAACATGGGGCCGCAGCACCCCAGCACCCATGGGGTGCTGCGCCTGCAGCTCACCCTGGAGGGAGAGGTGGTGGTGGGCTGCAGGCCGGTGATCGGCTATCTGCACCGGGGAGTGGAGAAGATCGGGGAGGCGCGTACCTATCCCCAGGTGATCCCTTACACCGACCGGCTCGACTATCTGAGCAGCGCCTCCAACAACCTGGCCTATGTGCAGGCAGTGGAGAAGCTGATGGGGGTGGAGGTCCCAGCGCGGGCCCAGCACCTGCGGGTGATCCTGCTGGAGCTGAACCGGATCGCCAGCCACTTGATGTTCGTGGCCAGCTTCGCCAACGACCTGGCGGCGACGACGGTCTTCCTCTACGCGCTGCGCGAGCGCGAGCCGATCATGGACCTGTTCGAGATGTGGACCGGGGCGCGGCTGACGCAGACCTGGGTGCGGGTGGGCGGAGTGGCGCAGGATATCCCCGACGGGTTTGTGCAGAAGGCGCGGGAGTACTGCCGCATGCTGCCGGGCCGGCTGGACGAGTACGATCGGCTACTCACCGGCAATCGCATCTTCCGGGTGCGGACGGAGGGAGTAGGCATCTTGCCTCCCGAGGAGGCGATTGATTATGGATGCAGTGGGCCCACGCTGCGGGGGAGCGGAGTGAGCTACGATGTGCGGCGGGCGGAGCCCTACGAGGTCTACGATCAGCTCAGCTTCGAGGTGGTGACCGCAGAGAGCTGTGATTGCATGGGCCGCTACCTGGTGCGGATGGAGGAGATGCGGCAGAGCCTGCGCATCATCGAGCAGTGCCTGGACCGGCTCCCGGAGGGCGAGGTGCTGGCGAAGGTGCCGCGGGCGCTGCGGCCCCCGGCCGGGGAGGCCTATGGCCGAGTCGAGTCGCCCCGGGGGGATTTCGGCTGCTGGGTGGTAAGCGATGGCGGCCTGCAGCCGGTGCGGGTGCGGTTTCGCGCCCCGTCTTTCTTCCACTTGCAGGCCCTGCCCCGCATCCTGCAGGGCTGGAAGATCGGGGACGTGGTGGCGATCCTGGGCAGCATTGATATCGTGTTGGGCGAGGTGGACCGATGACCCCGGCGGTGGGCGCCTATCAGAGCCTGATGACCTGGTGGCTGCGGCGCAACTGGCCGGGCTGGATCGCGGAGTTCATCTGGATGGTGCTGATGGCGGCCATCCTGACCGCGTTCATCATGGTCACGGTGCTGATCCTGGTGTGGCTGGAGCGCAAGATCTCCGGTGATATCCAGAGCCGGGTGGGGCCCAACCGGGTGGGAGGGCGGTTTGGCCTGCTGCAGACCGCGGCCGACGCCCTGAAGCTGTTGATGAAAGAGGACATCATCCCCGCGGGCGCGGACTGGGCGGTGTTCGTGCTGGCCCCGTTCGTGGTGTTCGTGCCCACACTGCTGGTGTTCATGGTGATCCCGTTCAGCGACCACTGGATGGTGAAGGACCTGAACTTGGGTGTGCTCTTCGTGATCGCGGTCTCCGCCTTCCCCACCATCGGGCTGATCATGGCAGGCTGGGCCTCGAACAACAAGTACGCCATTCTGGGGGCGCTGCGGGCGGCGGCGCAGAGCCTGAGCTACGAGATCCCGCTGGTGCTGGCGGTGGTGTGCGTGGTGGTGGCGGCGGGCTCGCTGCGGGTGGGCGAGATCGTGGCGGCGCAGCGGGGCGGGCACTGGTTCATCCTTCGGTTCCCGCTGCAGCTCGCCTTCATCATCTACTTCATCACCGCCATGGCCGAGGTGAACCGGGTACCCTTCGATCTCCCGGAGGCGGAGAGCGAGCTGGTGGCGGGCTATCACTGCGAGTACTCGGGGATGCGGTTCGCCTTCTTCTTCCTGGCCGAGTTCGCCCATCTCTTCTTCGTCTCCGCGTTCTGCGCCACCCTGTTCCTGGGGGCCTGGGAGGGGCCGTGGCTGCCTCCGGCGGTCTGGTTCCTGATCAAGAGCTACGGGCTCGTGATCGTGATCATGTGGGTGCGGTGGACGCTGCCGCGGCTGCGCATTGACCAGCTCATGGGGTTTGCCTGGAAGCTGCTGGTGCCGGTGGGGCTGGCGGCGGTGATGCTGACCGCGCTGGTGAGGATGCAGGGCAGATGGTGAGGGCAAAGCGGCACAACCTGGTGGCCGAGGTTGCCATCGGGGCCTGGAGCATCATCAAGGGCCTGGCGGTGACGCTGTGGAACTGGATGCGGCGGCCCCGCATCACCGAGAACTACCCGGCGCAGCCCGCCCATGTCTACCCTCGCCTCCGGGGCCGCATGGTGCACAAGCGAGACGAGCAAGGCCGGCTGAAGTGCACCGCTTGCCTGGCCTGCCAGAAGGCGTGCCCGACACTGGCGATTCCGCTGATCAAGGGCGATGACAAGAAAGGGCGAGAGAAAAGGGCGGCCGCCTATGTGTGGGACGGGGCGCGGTGTCTGTTCTGCAATTTCTGCGTGGAGGCCTGCCCGTTCGATGCCATCGTGCTCGGCAAGGCTTACAGCACACTGGGGGAATCCCGGGCCGACACCCACCGCGACCTGGAGCAGTTGCTGGAGCCCTGGCCGCGGCCGGCAGGAGCAGCGAAGTGACCGGGGCGATCGCACAGCACCTTCAGGCCGGGTCCTTCTGGTATCCCCTCGCGTTCATCTGCTTTGCCGCGGGGGTGCTGATCCCCGGCCTGCTGGTGGTGCTCTCCCGCAACATCTTGCACTGCGCGCTGTGGCTGCTGCCCTGCCTGGCGAGCGTGGCCGGCCTCTTCCTGCTGCTAGGCGCGGAGATGCTGGCGGCGGTTCAAATCCTGGTCTACTGCGGCGGCATCGTAGTGTTGATCCTGTTCGCGGTGATGCTGACCTATGGGGTGGGGCATGCCGATGTGCGGGTGCACAACCAGCAGTTGCTGTGGGGCTTCATCGGTGCGGCCGCGCTGGCGGGCGTGATGCTGCACCTGCTGAGCCAACAGGTATGGCCGCTGGCGGCGGGGGCGGGCCTGGGAGATGTCACCGGGCGGCTGGCCGAGGCGCTGCTCAGACCTTACGTGTTGGCCTTTGAGGTGGCCTCGGTGGTGCTGCTGGTGGCGATGGTGGGGGCCATCGTGATCGCGCGGGCGGAGCCGGAATGAGTCCCTTGCCACCAGTTCCGATACAGGGTTATCTCGTCGTCAGCGTGTTGCTGTTCGCCATCGGCTTGCTGGGTGTGTTCGCGCGGCGCAATGCCATTGCGGTCTTGATGGGCGTGGAGCTGATGCTGAACGCGGCCAACATCAACTTCGTTGCCTTCTGGCGCTACGGCGGCGGGGCGCAGATGGAGGGCCAGGTGTTCACCGTGGTCGTTATCACGGTGGCCGCGGCGGAGGCGGCGATCGCGCTGGCGATCACCCTCAATGTCTACCGGCGGTTCAAGACCGTGAACGTGGATCAGATCAATCTGATGAAGGGTTAGCTTGCTGGGCGACTTTGCGCTATTTCTGATTCCGGGGCTGCCGCTGCTGGCATTTCTGCTGATCGCGGCCTTCCTGCTGCGGCCGCCGCGGGAGGGGGCGGCGCCGCTGGTGATAATCGCCGCGCTGGGTGGCTCGCTGGTGCTCTCCATCCAGGCGCTGGCGCGGGCGGCGGCCGGGAACCCACTCTCGCTCACCTTGCCCTGGCTATCGGTGGGCGCGATCACGCTGGATGCGGGCGTGCTGGTGGATCACCTCTCCGGGGTGATGCTGGTGGTGGTGGCCCTGGTCAGCCTGCTGGTGCAGATCTACTCCATCGGCTACATGCGGGGCGAGCTCGGGTACGGCCGCTACTTCGCCTACATGTCGCTGTTCAGCGGCTCCATGCTGGGCCTGGTGATCTCCGATAACATCGTCCAGACCTACATCTTCTGGGAGCTGGTGGGGATCTGCTCCTACCTGCTGATCGGTTTCTGGTACCGCCGGCCGGCGGCGGCCGCGGCGGCCAAGAAGGCGTTCGTGGTCACTCGTTTCGGCGACCTGGGTTTCCTGACGGCGGTGCTGGTGCTGTCCTTCCAGCATCCGCCGGTGTTCGGCTTCCAGCAGCTCGCGCACATGGTGAGAGGCGGGGTGATTGCGAGCGGGACGGTGACCGCGGTGTCGCTGCTGCTGTTCAGCGGCGCGGTGGGCAAAAGCGCGCAGTTCCCGCTCCACATCTGGCTGCCGGATGCCATGGAGGGCCCGACCCCGGTGAGCGCTCTCATCCACGCCGCCACCATGGTCGCCGCTGGCGTCTACCTGGTCGCCCGCGCCTACTTCTTCTTCGCGGCGGCGCCGGCCGCGCTCTTCGTGGTGGCCCTGATCGGGGTGCTCACGCTGTTTCTCGCCGCCACCATGGGTGTGGCCGAGGACGATATCAAGCGGGTGCTTGCCTACTCGACGATCAGCCAGTTGGGCTACATGATGCTCGCCCTCGGCGTGGGCGGGTACGGGCCCGCCATCTTCCACCTCACCACCCACGCCTTCTTCAAGGCCCTGCTCTTCCTCACCGCCGGCAGCGTCATCCATGCCGTGCACAGCAATGACATGTGGCAGATGGGCGGACTCGCCAGGCGGATGCCCATCACCGCGATCACCTGCCTGGTCGGCGCGCTGGCGCTCTCGGGCATCTTCCCGCTTGCGGGATTCTGGAGCAAGGACGCGGTGCTGGCCGCGATCTGGTCTTCGCAATTGCCTGGCCACCAGGTGATGCTCGCCCTCGCCCTCGTCGGCGTCAGCCTGACCGCGTTCTACATGTTCCGGCTCTGGTTCGTCACATTCACGGGGGAGCCGCGGACCGAGTCCGCGGCCCACGCGCACGAATCGCCCCTGGTGATGACGGTGCCGCTAGTTCTGCTGGCTGCGCTCGCGGTCATCGCCGGCGCCCTTAAGATCCACGTGCCCTGGACGAGCGCAGGCATCACCGAGCTCATCCGCTTCGGGCACGAGCGGGAGACCACCTCCGCGCTGGTGATCGCCGGCTCCTTGCTCTTCGCCATGGGCGGGATCGGCGTGGCGTGGGCGGCCTACCGCGCGGAGCACATGTCCTCCGCCGCGTTCAACGCCCGCTTCCCCGCGGTCTTCCAGTTGTTGAAGAACGCCTGGTACTTCAACCGGGGCTGGGAGCTGTTCGCCACCCGAGTGGTGATCGCGGGTTCTCGGGTAGCGGCCTGGTTCGACCGGCACGTGGTGAATGGCATGGTGGATGGGGTGGCCTGGCTTTCGGGATGGACGAGCCAGCGGCTGCGGGTGGTGCAGACCGGCCAGCTGCAGTTCTACGCTCTCATACTGATCCTGGGATTGGTGGCAGGCCTGCTGGCCATCTTCGGGCGTAGCGAGCCGCTGCTGGCGCTGGTGGCGCGATGGCCATGATGGCGCTGAGCCACCCGCTGACCATGATC
Organism: uncultured Armatimonadota bacterium; assembly: GCA_963716175.1. Classification (GTDB taxonomy): domain Bacteria; phylum Armatimonadota; class Hebobacteria; order Hebobacterales; family Hebobacteraceae; genus MFD04408-11. The sequence goes on from OY970296.1 coordinate 2,361,452, forward strand.
CTGCTCTCACCGCTGGTGGCGGCCCTGGTGATCATGCTGGTGCCGCGGCGCAGCCTGCTGGCGGTGCGCCTGATCGCGGCGGTGGCGACCAGCGCTGCTCTCGTGCTCTCCGTCGGGCTCTGCTATCTCTACCTGAGCGAGGGCCGGCGCGGGCTGCAGTTCGCCGACCGTGCGGACTGGGTGGTGGGGCCTGGGATCAGCTACTTCGTGGCGGCAGATGGGGTGAGCCTATCACTGGTGCTGCTGACCGCGCTGGTGATCTTCTGTGGGGTGTTCGCCTCCTGGACCGTGGTTTACCGCACCAAGGAGTTCTACTGCCTGCTGCTGCTGCTGGTGACCGGCGTGTTCGGGGTCTTCATCGCCCAGGACCTGTTCTTCTTCTTCCTGTTCTACGAGGTGGCGGTGCTGCCGATGTACCTGCTGATCGGCATCTGGGGCACCGGACCCAAAGAGTACTCGGCGATGAAGCTGACCCTCTATCTGCTGGTGGGCAGCGCTTTCATGCTGGTGGGCATTCTGGGGATGTACTTCGCGGCCATCCTGCCGGCCGGCCAGGGCCGGACCTTCGACCTCACGGTGCTCACGAAGGCGAGCTATGCTCACAACTTCCAGGTGATCGCCTTCTTCCTGCTCTATCTTGGCTTCGGCATCCTGGCCGGCATCTGGCCCCTGCACACCTGGTCGCCGGATGGCCACGCTTCTGCGCCCACCGCGGTCTCGATGCTGCACGCGGGGGTGCTGATGAAGCTGGGCGCTTACGGCGTGCTGCGGGTGGGCTTCGGCTGCTTGCCCGCGGGGGCGCAGAGCTGGGTGTGGCTGGTGGGCGCGATCGCGGTGATCAACATCGGCTATGGGGCCTATGTGGCGATGGGTCAGCGGGATCTGAAATACGTGATTGCCTACTCCAGCGTCAGCCACATGGGGCTGGTGATGCTGGGGCTGGCCGCCTTCAACGAGGTGGCGATGAATGGCGCGGTGCTCCAGATGTTCTCCCATGGCATCATGACCGGGCTCTTCTTCGCCCTGGTGGGGCTGGTCTACGAGAAGTCGCATACCCGGGACATCGAGGCCATGGGGGGGCTGGCGCGCCGCATGCCGGGCATCGCTCTCGCCTTCACCATTGGGGGCCTGGCGTCATTCGGGCTGCCGGGCACGAGCGGATTTGTGGCCGAGCTGCTGGTATTCCTGGGGACGTTCCGGGCGCACGTGCATAGCTACCTGATCTGGGGAGTTCCTCTGTTCCCGATCCTGGCCGTGGGCGCGGTGATCGCAATTGTGGTGACCGCGACCTATGTGCTGCGGGTGCTGCAGCGAGTGTTCCATGGGCCCATGGATGAGGCGAAGTACGGGGAAGTGCCGGATGCCCACACCACGGAGTGGGTGACCCTGGTGGTGCTGGGCGGACTGCTGGTGGTGATCGGAGTCTATCCCTCCCCGCTGACCAACCTGATCGGCAGCAGCCTAGGGCCGCTGCTGAGGCCATGATGGCGCAGCCGATGAGACAATTGACGCCCGAGCTGCTCACCCTGGGCGCCGCCCTGCTGGTGATCCTGCTGGACCTGATCCAGGCGCGCGGGAACCGCAAGTGGCTGGGCTGGCTGAGCGGGGTCGCGGCCGCCCTGATCGTGGCGGCGACGGCGGCGAAGTGGGGTGAGCTCGAGCGGCCGGTCGCGCTCTGGGGCGGGGTGATGGTGCTGGACCGGCTGGGGCTGATCTTCAAGGCGATCTTCCTGCTCGGGGTAGCGGTGGCGGCGGTGGGGTCGGTGGATTTCGCATTCTCATCGCTTCCGTCACGTTGGCGAGTACTACGGGCTGCTGTTCTTCTCCGCCCTGGGCATGATGTTGATGGCCTCGGCGGGGGATTTGCTCACCCTCTACCTGGGCCTGGAGCTGGCGACCCTCAGCCTCTACGTGCTCACCTCCTATGCCAAGGCCAGCCCCCGGTCAGGCGAGGCCGGGCTCAAGTACGTCATCCTGGGCGCCACCGCCTCGGCGATCTACCTCTACGGGGCCAGCCTGATCTATGGAAGTGCGGGCACGACGCTTTTCAGCGCGGTGGCGCAGCGGCTGAGCTGGGAGGGATTTGGGCCCGGGCTGGCGGTGGGCGGGCTGTTCGTGCTGGCCGCGTTCGCCTTCAAGATCGCGGCCGTGCCGTTCCACATGTGGGCGCCGGACGTCTACCAGGGGGCGCCAACGCCGGTGACCGGTTTCCTCTCCACGGCCTCCAAGGCGGCGGGCTTCGCGGCGCTGATGCGGGTGCTGCTGGGGCCCATGCTGGGGGCGGCGAGCGGTTGGGTAGTGTTCGTGGTGGCGCTCTCCGGGATGAGCATGATCGTCGGGAACCTGCTGGCCCTGGCCCAGCGCGATATCAAGCGCATGCTCGCCTACTCCGGCGTGGCGCAGGCCGGCTACGCGCTGGTGGGACTGGCCGCCACCTCCACGCTGGGCACCCTGGCGACGGTGTTCTTCCTCTTCCAGTATCTCTTCACGAACCTGGGCGCGTTCCTGGTGGCCACAATCGTTGGATCTTCGGCCGGCGATGACCAGATCACCAGCTACCACGGGCTGAGCCGCCGGAACCCGGGACTGGCGCTCTGCCTGCTCCTGCTGCTGCTCTCACTGGGTGGGATCCCCCCGCTCGCCGGGTTCTGGGGGAAGCTGTTCCTGTTCTGGGCCGCGGTGAGAAGCGGGCTCTATGGGCTGGTGCTGATCGGGGTGCTGGCGAGCGTGCTGTCGCTCTATTACTACCTGATGGTGGCGCGCGCCATGTACATCGAGCCGGTGGCCGGGCGAGAGCCGGTTCGGCTGCAAGTTCCGGCGATGATCGCGGTGGTGGTTTGTGTGCTGGTGGTGGTCGGTCTCATCTACCCTGGGTGGCTGATCGAGCTGGCGCACACGGCGGCCGTGGCGTTCATGTGAGCTGCCGTCGCGCAGTCTCCCTCGATGAGCGCGGGCGACCGCAGAGAGCCGACCCTATGAGGCCTCCCCGTTCACCTCTCATCTGTCTTCGCACGGGACTCCCGCTCCATCCACCCCCTGGCGAACTCGACCAACTCCGCGGCGTCGAACAGCGCGCTCATCTTCCCTCACGCTTGCCCAACCGCTTGACGAGATCGAAGTAGAATAGGGCATTCTCAAGGGGAATGTTCGACGGGAAATGGTTGCCCACCGCGAATATCAGGCCGGGGCAGTCTTTGGCCGCTGCCAGAGCCCAGCGCACCTCCTTCTCGACATCCTCCTTGGCGCCGAAGGTCAAGGTGCGGCAGTCGGCGCCGCCGATGAGCACATGGGTCTGACCGCACTTGCGAACGAAGAGCTGGAGGTCGTTGCTGGGCTCGAAGCAGAGCCCATGTGCCCCTGCCTCAATCAGATCGTCAATGAACATATCGAAGGTGCCATCGGAGGTGAACAGCACCCGTTTGCCCGCCTCCCGCAGCGGCCGCCACAGCTCCTGGTATCGCGGGAAGATGTACTTGCGGTAGAACGCGGGGTTCATGAAGGGGCCTTGGGTCCACACCATGTCGTCGTGACACATGAAGAACTCGATGGAGGTCTGGGCCCAGGCCTTGACGTGGTGCCGTGAAAGCTCGAAGAAGGACCCAAGCACATCGGCGCCAAAGCGCTCCGGGTCCTCTCCTGCCGCCTCCAGCAGCATGTCCCACCCGAAGGCCTGGATCGCGCCCGATACCACCGTCTTGTAGTAGCCGCCAGTGACTACCTGGTCTGGGTTGGCGGCCTGGTGCTCCTGGTAGAACCGCTCGTAGTAGTCCACCAGCTCTCGGAAGTCGGGAAGGCCATACTCTTCCACCGCGTTGAACGCCAGCACCTCCCGGGCGCTTTCGAACGGACACGGACGACTAGGCCGGAAGTCCGATCCATCCTCCAGGAAAACCGCATGGCCCATATCCGTGATCCGGCCCCGTTCCTCCCACGGAACTGGACCGTCCTCGGTGGTCCAGAGGAAGTCTATCTCGACGGCATCGTGGAACTCGCGCCAGGCCTCGGGATGGTGCCGCGGGTCTTTGCCGGTGAAGTAGCGCACCACCTCCCAGTTGCTCACGAACTCGGTTCTCGCCACCCGCGGCGTCCACTGCAGGTTCAGCGCGGCTCTCCCTATCTCGTAACTCATCTCGCCTGTTATCCCTCGCTTGCCGACATCTACCTGCGCGGGCTCAATGGCGACCGCGCAGCGACAGCCCCGACGCCGTGATCGGTGAGACTGCTGCTATCTGTATTCCGGCGAGCGAGCGGATGGCCTTGCCCGCAGGATGAGGGGGACCTCCCCCGTGGCGGGGAGCACCGCCCGAGAATGGGGCCAGAGGACCTTGTCCGTGTGCCTCCGAATCCCTCTACTACAAATGCAGGGAAAGGCCAATGATGCAACGCTACGAACCCAGGTGGGAGTCGCTCAAAGAGTACACCGTTCCAGAGTGGTACCGGGACGCGAAGCTGGGCATCTTCATCCACTGGGGAGTTTATGCCGTGCCGGCTTTCGACAACGAATGGTATCCCCGGCACATGTACGTCAGGGACCACCCCGCCTTCGCGCACCACGCACGGAAGTGGGGGCCCCAGTCGCAGTTCGGGTACAAGGACTTCATCCCGATGTTCAAGGCCGAGAACTGGGACCCGGCAGCCTGGGTGGACCTGTTCGAGAAGAGCGGGGCCAGGTACATCGTGCCAGTGGCCGAGCACCATGATGGGTTCCCGATGTACGACTGCTCGTTCACGGATTGGAAAGCGAGCAAGATGGGTCCGTGTCGGGATGTGGTGGGGGAACTGGAGCAGGCGGCGCGCGGGCGCGGTCTGAAGTTTGGCGTTTCCTCCCACCGCGCTTTCAACTGGCGCTACTATACCTACGCCGAGGATTTCGACACTGTCAACCCGGCCAACGCGGGCCTTTACAACCTGGCGCACCCGCAGGATCAGCCGGCCACCGCGCACTTCCTCGAGGATTGGTGGGGGCGCACGAAGGAGCTGATAGATAGGTTTGAGCCAGATGTGCTGTGGTTCGACTTCTGCTGGCACTTCGACGAGTTCGAGCCCTACCGCCGCCAGACTGCGGCCTACTACTACAACCGGGCCCTGGACTGGGACAAGGGCGTGGTGCTGAACTACAAGGACAAGTTCCCGGACGCCACCGCGGTGCTGGACATCGAGCGGGGCAAACTGGATGCCACCCGCGAGCACTACTGGCAGACTGATACTTCGGTCAGCTACAAGTCGTGGGGCTACGTCGAGGAGGACGAGTTCAGGACGGTTACCAGCGTGGTGCATGATCTGGTGGATATCATCAGCAAGAATGGCAATCTGCTGCTCAACGTCGGCCCCAGGCCCGATGGCACCATTCCCGATGAGGCGGCCCAGATTCTGCGCGGTCTCGGCGAGTGGCTGGCCGTCAACGGCGAGGCGGTATACGGCACCCGCTATTGGCGCGTCTATGGAGAAGGCCCCACCGGCGTGACTGCCGGCCACATGAAGGAGCGGGAGGACCAGGCCTTTACCGCGCAGGACATCCGTTTCACGACCAAGGACGATGCGCTGTACGCGATCTGCCTGGGCTGGCCGGACCGGGAGTGGGAGGTCCGGTGTCTCGGTTCACGCGCTGGCAGGATCTCGGCCGTGAGCCTGCTTGGATCGAGCGAGAAGATCCCGTGGTCGCAGGAACCTGAGGCATTGAGGATCAAGGCCCCCGCCCGGAAGCCGTGCGGGCATGCCTACGCGTTCAGGATCACGCTGGAGAGATAACGGCGGTCGCCGCGGAAGGCGGGGCTATGGGCGTGCTCCCGAAGCGCGCCGACTTCGGGCAGATCGCGGCTGCCAGGGGCAGTAGTTCACGGATGATGAGGAATGGAGCCGGCTGCGTCTGGCCCTGAAGCAGGCCTGCGGGGTCCGCGCCTGACCGTCCCGGCGTTCAGGCGGATTCACGTAGTGCAGGCAGCGTCAGGATAGCGCGGGTTCCCTGGTTCTCTTTGCTCTCGATCTGCAGGTCGCCGCCGTGGGCCTGAGCAAGAGCGCGCGCGATCCGCAGTCCCAGGCCGCTGTGCCGGCCTCCCGGTGTGCGCGCCGCGTCGCCCCGGTAGAACGCGTCGAAGACATACGGCAGGTCCTCCGCGGGGATCCCGCGACCCGTGTCGCTGACGGTAACGGTGACGGGATCTCCGGGCTCGACCATCACCCGCACTTCCGCCCCCGCTCCGGCGTGGCTGAGGGTGTTGTCCACCAGGTTATCGAGGATCTGGGCCAGCCGGTGAGGGTCGCCTGACACCACGGCTGCGGCCCCCTCGGCCAGGGGGTGAAGGTGGATGCCCGCGCTCTCGGCCGCGTGGCTGTGCCGGCGGAGGCAGTCCATGGCGGCCATGCGGAGATCTACCGGCACGGGATGAAGCGGGAACTCATCGAGGTCGAGCCGCGCCAACTCGATCAGGTCGTTCACCAGGCGTTCCATCCGCGCCGCGCTCTCGACGATGGCGCTGGTGGCGCGCTCCATCCGCTCCGGGCTGGCGGCAACCCCGTCGCGCAGGGCCTCGGCCATGGTCTTGAGGGTGGCCACCGGGCTGCGCAACTCGTGCGCCACGTCCGCGAGCAACTGCTGGCGACGCAGGCTGTCGGCCTGAAGCGCCTGAATCTGATCTCCGATGCGCTGCGCCATCTGGTTCATGCTGGTGGCCACCCGTCCGAACTCGTCATCGCCAGTCAGCGGGATTCGGTGGCCGAAGGTCCCGCTGCGGAGCGCTCTGGCGCCTTCCGCCAGCATGACGAGGGGACGCGTGAAGCGCCGGCTCAGCCAGATGCCGGCCGCCACAGACAGCAAGATACCAATGCCCAGGTTAGCGAGCAGCCTGGGATCTCCCCAGAACGGTCTGGGAGGGCGCGGCGGCCGGCCCTCGCCGGGGCCCCCTCCAGGAGGCGGCGGCCGACCCTCGCGGCCGCGCTCTCCAGGGTACGGAGGCGGCGGCCGGCGGCCGCGCTCTCCTCCCCGCGCCTCCGGTGCGAAGAGCCGCTCACCACCTGGCCTCTGAGACGGCGCGGCTGCCCCGGGGGGTGGCGGCCCGGGCGGCCGTCCCGGCCGGCGCAGGACGCCCAATCTTATCAGCTGGAAGACCAGAGCGCCGCCCACCAGCCAACTGAGGGCGACCACCACCACCATCGTCAGGATCAGTCGCGCTCCGACGCTAAGCCTCGGGACGGAAGGCATATCCCACTCCCCGGACGGTGGCGATGGGACACGGGTCCAGGCCCGCGGCGGTCAGCTTCTCGCGTAGGCGGTAAATGTGGGAATCTACCAGCCGGAGATCCCCGGAGAAATCGTCGCCCCAGACCAGGTCTGCAAGCTGCTCCCGCGAGAGCACGACCTCAGGGCGCCGGGCAAGCGTGGCGAGGAGATCGAACTCTAGCGCGGAGAGAGTGATCTCCTTCCCGCCTACGAGTACCTTGCGCTGCTCGGACAGGATCTCGATGCCCGGGAAACGGAGTGGCTTGCCGCCCCCCGCTCCCCCTCGACGCAGCAGGGCCTTCACCCGCGCCACCAGCTCCATGGCGCCGAAGGGCTTGGTGACGTAGTCGTCGGCGCCGAGGTTGAGGGCACGGACCTTGTCCGCCTCCCCATCTCGCGCGGAGAGCATCAGCAGGGGCACCTGCGACTCCTTCCGGATGGCCCGACACAAGTCGAAGCCGTCCATGCCCGGCATCATGATGTCAACGATCACCGCGTCGGGGCGGTCTGCACGAAACGTCTCCAGCGCCTTCGCCCCATTGGCGACCCGGGTTGCGCGAAACCCCTCGGCCTCCAAGTACCAGCTCACGGCCTCGGTGAGCTTGGGATCATCGTCCACGATCAGGATGTGGGGGGGCATCGCTCTCTGCCTCTGCTGCGTCCGCACTTGCTGCTATGCATGATACCCGTCGCCCTCCGTCGCGTCAAAGCCCCACGACTGGCGTTACTCGTACCGCAGGGCTTCGATGGGGTTGAGCTGGGCGGCCTTCTGCGCCGGCCAGATGCCGAAAAAGAGGCCGACCGCGGTGGCCACTCCCACGGCCTGGATGACCGAGGCGGTGGTGATCGCGGCGGGCGTGCTGAGGAGGGAGCCGAGCAGACTCGCCCCGAGCGCCCCCGCTCCGATGCCGAGCAGGCCTCCGGCCCCGGAGATGACGCAGGACTCGATGAGGAACTGCAGGCGCACATCCTTGCTCGTCGCCCCGACCGCCTTGCGCAGGCCGATCTCCCGGGTGCGCTCTGACACGGACACCAGCATGATGTTCATGATCCCGATGCCCCCGACAATCAAGGACACCACCGCGATTCCGGCGAGCAAGCTGGTCATAGTGCCTGTCGCGGTCTGGAAAGCCTCCAGCAGTCCCGTCTGGCTCCGGATGTGGAAGTCGTCGTTATCCTCATAGGGAGGCAGGATGTGATGGCGCTCGCGCAGCAGCCGACTGATCTGGTCCGTGGCCAGATCCATGGCGTCGCGCGAAGCGGCCTCGATGTTGATGGTGGAGAGGTCAGCGCGGTTGAAGATGCGCCGCAACGCAGTGCTCACGGGCACGATCACCTGGTCATCCTGGTCCGGCCCGAAGCCTCCCGCGCCCTTGGTCTTCAGGATCCCGACGACCTTATAGCTGGAGCGGTCCACCAGCACCGTCTCCCCGACCATGTTCGTATTCACATCCCCGGTGAGCTGCTGGACGACGGTGGTCCCCAACACGGCCACCTTCAGGCGCCCGTCCACGTCGGTCTGGGTGAGGAAGCGCCCGGCCTGCACCGGGGAGTTGTTCACGGTGCGATACTCGGGGGTGGTGCCGGTGGCAGTGGTGGACCAGTTCTTATTCCCATACTTCAGCGTCACCGCCCCCCGGGCGGTGGGGGCGACGTCGCGGACAGTCTGTGGGAAGTGGCGCGCGATCGTCTTCGCGTCGGCCTCGGTGAGGGTTGTCACCTGCGATCCCGCGCTGCCGGGGCCGCCGAAGCGCAGCTTCGGGTTCCCTGGCATCACGGTAAGGAGGTTGGTGCCCAGGGAGCTGATGCTCGCCGTCACCTTCTGGCTGGCGCCCTCGCCCAGGCCCACCATGGCGATCACCGCGCTCACGCCGATGATGATGCCGAGCATGGTGAGGCTAGTGCGCATCTTGTTCCGCCCCAGAGCGCGCAAGGCTACCTTCAGGCTTTCCCAGAGGTCCATACCGCCTCCCTCTCAACCATGGTGTCCAGCATGTCCGCGGCGGACAATCGCTCTCTGACCGGCATGTCCTGCTCCACAAAGCCGTCGCGAATGGCGATGATGCGCCTGGCATGGCGTGCGATATCGGACTCGTGAGTCACCAGGATCACGGTGATGCCGTACTCGTTGAGCTCCTGGAAGATACGCATGATCTCCTCGCCCTGGCGGGTGGCCAGGTTGCCGGTTGGCTCGTCGGCGAGGAGGAGGCTGGGCTGGGTGACCAGTGCGCGAGCGATGGCGACGCGCTGCTGCTGGCCGCCGGAGAGCTCGCTGGGCTTGTGGTGGAGACGGTCTGCGAGCCCCACGCGGGCCAACGCCTCCGCGGCCAAGTCCTTGCGATCCTTTGCCCGAGCATAGATCAGGGGCAGCTCGACGTTCTCCAGCGCGCTGGTGCGGGGGAGGAGGTTGAAGGTCTGGAAGACGAAGCCGATGTTGCGGTTGCGGGTGGCAGCGAGCTCCAGGTCATCGAGTTCACCGACGTCCACCCCGTCCAGGAGGTAGGTCCCCGAGGTGGCCCGATCGAGACAGCCCAGGATATGCATGAGGGTGGACTTACCGGATCCAGAGGGGCCGGTGATGGCCACGAACTCGCCGGCGAAGATGGCGAGATCCACTCCCGCCAGCGCCTCGACCCGGGCCCTGCCCAAGTCGTAGACCTTGGTCAGCTCCGATACGTCAATTACGGGTCTAGCCGCGGCCACGGCCTCCCCCTGCTCCGCCCCCGGGGGGTGGGCCGGGCGGGCCGCCGAGGCCGAAGGGGCCTGGCACTGGCGGCCCCTCTCTCCGGCGGTCGCCCATCTGCGAAGTCTGCCCCGAGACGACCACGCTATCGCCGTCCTGGAGTCCGCTGATGATCTCGGTGCGGTCACCATCGCTGATCCCGGTTCGCACCGAGACGGTTGTGAACTCCGGCTTGCCACCAGGCCCGCCAGTCATGGCGGCGACGGTGGCGCCATGCGCGCTGTTCTTCAGAGCATCTACGGGGATCGTCAGCACGCGCTCTCGCCGCGCGATAACGATGTTGGCGGTGGCGGTCATGTCGGGTTTGAGCAGGTGGCCTGGGTTCTCCAGCGCGATGGTGACATCGTAGGTCACCACATTCTGCTGCATGGTCGAGCCGGAGGCGATCTTGGCCACGCGACCCCGGAACGGGCGGTTCGGGTAAGCATCTACGGTAACGGTGGCCGGCTGGCCCACGCGCACTTGGCCGATGTCGGTCTCATCCACGTACGCATCCACCTGGAGCCGGTCGAGGTCGGCCACGATGATGAGGGTGGGGGCGGACAGACCGGCGGCGATGGTCTCGCCTTCCTGTTGGGCGAGCTGGATCACCGTGCCCGAGATCGGGGAGCGGATGTACGACTTATCGAGCTGCGACCGCGCCATTGCGGCGGTCGCCTCTGACTGGCGCACGGCGGCGCGCGCCTGCGCCACCTGCTCCTGCTTGATCGCGTTCTGGGCGGTGCCGGCGGCGGCCGCGGTGAGCGCGGCCTGGGCCTGGTCGAGCTGGGCCCGCGCGCAGGCGAGGTCGCTGTCCACCTTGGTGCGAGTCAGGCTCATGTTCTGCTGCGCGGTGACAAGCTGGGCGGCATTGACCTCGGCCTGCGTGCGGGCATCATCCACAGCTGCCGCGGCCACATAGCCGTTCTGGAAGAGCTGCTCCGTGCGGGCCAGGCTAGTGTTGGAATTGGTCGCGTTCGCCTGCGCCTGACGCACCGCGGCCTCGGCCGTGGCGACTTGAAGGTTCGCCGAGTCCTGCGCTTGCCGAAGCATGGTCTGGGCCGTGGCCACGCCGGCGCGGGCCCTCTCGATCTCGGTTCTGCTCTGGATGCTCTGGAGATCAACCCCAGCGAGCTGCTCGGACAGCCGCCGCTGATTCAGCGCCAGCGTGGCTTCGGCCTGGCTCACCTGGGCTGCGAGGTCGGGCAGGTCCAGCTCCGCGATGACCTGGCCCGCGCGCACCTGGCTGCCGACGTCGGCAAAGAGATGCTCGATCCGGCCCGTGATCTGAGAGCCGATCTTCACCACCGCGCCGGTCTGGGCAGTCACCGAGCCGGTGGCCGACACGGTCTGCACCAGATCGGCCCGCTCCGCTTGCGCCATGGTCACCCCGTCCGCGGCGCGCGGCTTTGCGTGCCGCGCCGCGATCAGCGCGGTGACGGCGAGCACAGGCACGAGAGCAAGCGATGTCTTGGCAATCCATCTCCGGCGGCGCCGGGCGACCGCGACACGCATGGTGCCTCGTGCCACCGCCACCTGCGATGCTCCTGTCATGGTCACACTCCTTCCGTTCTGGGCGAGCCTAGGCCCCGAGCTTGAACGCCCGCGCGATGTAGGCCGCCATCAAGTCGCGGGTCACCACGCACTCGGGGTGGTACAGCCCATCCGGATAGCCGGTGGTCACGCCGGCCTGCTGGATGTACTGGATGTACTTCCGGGACCAGAAGTCACACGGCACGTCCGGGAAGACAGGGTCGGTGCAGCCGGGGTCAGGCACTGCGCTGTCACCTCCGGCCATGGCGCGGGCAACGTAGACGGCCATGGTGCCGCGGTCCACGGCCTGCGCCGGCTGGTAGCTCCCATCGCGATAGCCCTGCACCACGCCGCGGGCTGCGGCATATTCCACGTATCTGAAGGCCCAGAAGCTGATCGGCACGTCGGTGAAAGCCGCGGCGGCTGGCCCGCTGGGCACCGCGGCATCCCCCCCGGCCATGGCGCGGGAGATGTAGACAGCCATCTGGTCGCGGGTGACGGGGAGACTGGGTTGGTAGGTGCCGTCGGCATAGCCACTCACAATCCCTGAGTCGTAGCAGGTCTCGATGTCCTTGTAGGCCCAGTGGTCCCAGTCGAGATCGTCGAATAGCGGCAGGAAGGCATACCCTGTGGCACCTGTGGCTACCGTCACGGGGAGCCGTGGGGCGGGAAACTCGGTGTAGGTTCCGTTGCCATCGAAGTCCGCGAGGAATGCCGTGGTGGCGACGTTCCCGCTCGAGGAGGCCTGGGCAGAGATGCTGAGGGTGATGAAGAGATCCGCGAGCCGGTCGCCTGAGAGGGGGGTGACCACGTCAGTCATGTCAACAGCGATCCGCTGCGAGCTGCTTATGCCGAGTTCCATTCCACCCGAGTGGTGCAGCACCGGATCGGTGACCGCGTCGGCATCGGACGGGAGGCCTGCACCTCCGCTCAAGTCCACGGAGCCGCGTTGAGCAGCATCGAGCCCGACCAGCGCGTATACCTTGGGACGGTAGCTCGGTCGGTCGTCGGTATAGAGGATATCGTAGACGAAGCGCCCCTCGGTGAACGCGTCGTAGGCAATCCAGAGGAAGCCGCCGGCGCCCTTGCTGTTTGCGACTCCCCAGGAGGCTCCCCAGCTATTGGCGGCGAGGAACGCCCCGGTGTGAATCTGCCCGTCGCGCTGGTCTAGGTAGGTCTTGGTATCATCGTAGCCGACCAAGGTCACGACGTGAGAAGTGAGGTAGGGGCCGTCTGGCGCATAGAGGACATCGCTATCCACGCCAGGAGCGTGGGGGTAGTCGAAATAGAGGTTGGCGTACATATCCACCATCACCAGCGCGAGCCGGCCATTGGCGAGGAGCTGCTTCGCCGCCTCGAGACCATCGGAGGTGCGGCCCGAGATGCGGTAGGAGCCCTTCGTGCGGCGGCTGAGTGCGTCTACCCAGGCCGCCTCGGAGGGCCAGGTGGTGTAATCAGTCTCGCGATAGGGGGCAAGAGCTAGGCTGCTGCAGCCGATCACCGACAACCTCGCCATGGCGTAGTCCAGGTACGCTCCCCCGTCCACGCCATCGTTCAGGAGAGGATACAGGAAGGCTGGACTGCACGTATTCCCGAGATCACCCTGCGAGACATCGGTGCCCTCATCCATCGCCTGCGTGTAAGTGTCGTAGTAGTAACCAATGGCCCAGCCAACGCAGGAGTTCTGATCCCCCTGGTCGCCAATCGGGGGGAACCAAGGGAGAGTGCTGTTGTCAACCGCAGTGGGCCAATCGGCTGGGAGTGCTGCCCCCGCGCGTGAGGTGAACCGGCCTTCGCTCTCGACTCTGGCGCGCGCGACGGCATCGGGGCTCACGTCCTGCACCTGGAAGTAGACGCGAGCTACGTAGGCGCGCTCCTCGGGAGTGCCGGGTCGGGCCCCGAGGCCGTGAGCCCAGGCCGCCACGCCGCTGCTGACCAGCATCCACGCCGCCAGCGCCGCAAGCATCGCTCTGCATCGGTTTCCCATGGTGGGGCCTTCCTGCTGGTGCGCCTGTCGTGCTGCCTGAAGCAGCCAACCGATACCGTACCCGCCCAACATCGCGGGCCTGTGGAAGGCCAATGGAAGGTCCGTGGATTCTTGGTGGAATGGTCGCGTTTGGCGCGCACAGAGGTCAGCGGCAGGAGGCGCGCCTCCGCACCAAGCTCGGAGAACGGCAACGGCCGCGGAGGACCCGGCCCTCCCGCTCCCCTGTGGCATTCACGAAGAATGCACTATCACACCACGCCCGCTCCACCCGTGCTCCACATGGCCGGGGTAGAGTGCGAGTGCCGTGCGCACCTGGAGGCTCTGCGGTGAGCCGACGTGCGGCACGGGAATCTAGCGGAAAGGTGGTGAAAGATGATGCGATCTCTGCGTAGCCTAACCCACCGCTATTGGGGCGCCGCGGCTGGCGCACTCGTCCTCGCCGCAGCAGCCGGGCTGGGTGCGGTCGCACGCGCACAGACTGACCAGGGCACTGTGCCAGGCAGAGTGCTGCTCGACGGGGACCTGGCGAAGCTCGGCGTGGTCGTGATGGCCAATCAGACGCCCATCACCCGGGCCGACGCGCAGGCTGTGCTCCCGGTACTGGAGGAGATCCAGGCGGACCTCGAGGAGCAGGAGCCAGACGGAGACGGCACAGACGACACTGCCGCTGACCTGGACGCGCAACTGCGCACTGCACTCTCTCCGAAGCTGTTGGCAGCAGTTGGCACCGTCCGCCTGCTCGCCCCCTCTGTACCTCGTGGACCGGCCGGTTGGGGCCCGGGTCCCGGTGGACGGGGGCACATGCGCGGCCCGGCCGGCCCCGGCGCAGGGCCGGGTGAAGCTGGGGCGGACCTGGCAGGCCCCCGCATGGGACGCGGTCCGCGGGGCGGGCGTGGCCCTGGCGGCCCGATGGGACCGATGGGTCGCTGGCTGTTGGGCCCGCTCCTTGACTTCTTCAAGACCACCGCTGCTGGATAGCGATGAGTCAGTCGCCGCTAGTGCTGTCGCGGACAGGGCCGACACAGCCCGTCGGCCCTGCCCGCTCCGTCTCTGCCGCGTCAGCTCAGATGTGATGGGGCTGCGAGCGAACGCCGCTCCGGGCCCGTCTGAGCAGTTGCCCGAGCTTCGCCCGTTACTTCTTTGGGCGAAGCTCAGTAGTCCCTCCTCCGGCGCTATCGGGCGGCCCCGAAGATCTCCTCAAAGAACAGCCGCATCGCCTGCCAGGAACGTCTATCGGCCTTCTCGTTGTAGGCGGCGCCTCTGGAGGGGTCGTTTCCCGATGCGGGATTGGTGAAGCTGTGCACTGCTCCGCCGTAGATGTTGAGCTGCCAGTCCACACCGGCCGCGCGCATCTCCTGCTCGAAGGCGGAGACCTGTGCAGGAGGGACGAACGGATCGTCCCCGCCGTGCAGGGCCAACACCTTGCACTTGATGTTCCTGGCATCGCCGGGGTTGGGGGTGTCCAGGCCTCCGTGGAAGCTGACCACGCCCGCGATCTCGGCCCCACTCCGCGCCAGCTCCAGCACGGTGGTGCCCCCAAAGCAGTACCCGATGGCGGCGATCTTGCTGGGATCAACCCGCTCGTCGCGGCGGAGCGCCTCGAGCGCTGCCCTCGCGCGCTCTCGCATCAGCGGGCGGTCATTCCGGTAGAGGGCGGCCACTTTCGCTGACTCTTCGGGCGTCTGCGGCCTCACGCCCTTGCCGTAGATGTCGGCCGCCATGGCGACATAGCCAAGCCCTACGAGCTGCTCGGCCCGCTTCTTCACATAGGGACCAATCCCATTCCATTCATGGACGACCAACACGGCCGGGCGTCTACCCTTCACCTCATCATCATAGGCCAGATACCCCTCCAGCACAGTATCTCTGTCTCGGTACTCGATGGCCGCGGTGCGCAGTGCGGCGTAGGATGCAGATGAACACAGCAGCGCGGCAAGAACGGCCCAGAACGGGATCATCTCTGTCATGTCAGTCAACCTTTCGCCTCTAGACTCTGTGCACGGATGATAGCGCAGCACCGGGCTGTCCTATTGTCCCTCTGGCACAACATTCGACGGCAGAGGACTCTCGGGAGCAGTTCTCGCGATCCCGGCGGGGGGAGCAGCAGATGCCATGCCGGTGCGAGCAGGTGATCGGCAAGGAATGAGGGGCTTCGCTCTGGTGCGGTACCGGCCCCGATGATGCCCGCATGCACAGGCAGCGATGGCTCTCTATCCGCAGCACGATTCACAGGTAGGTGGCGGCGAACTCGCGGGCTGCCTCCATATAGGCGCGCACATTCTCGATCGGAGTGCCGTTGCGGATGGAGTCCGAGGTGGACAGGATGAAGCGGCCGCCCGGCGCCGCTGCCTGCAGAGTCCGTCGCACCACCTCGCGGATGTCCTCCGGCCGCATCAGCATGATCACGTTGTAGAGATCAACATTGCCGATCAAACAGATGCGGCTTCCCACCTCCTGCTTGGCCTCGGCGAGACCCACGTCGCCCATGGGGGGCGGGGGCAAGGTCGAGACGCAGTCAACCCCGGCATCGGCCCAGTCGGCGAGCAGCGGGGTGCACTTGCCGTCATCGTAGAGATGGTAGATCAGCCCATGCTCGTGCGCCAGGTTGACGCATTCCTTGATCAAGGGCAAGAAGGCTGCCCGGTAGATGGCCGGCAACCAGCCTGCGCCCAGGGAGAAGTTGTACCAACTGCCGAAGATCACCGCGGCGCCACTGTGACAGGCGTGGTGGAGCGCTTTCAGATGGTACTCGTGGAAGAAGCGCAAGGCCTGATCGAAGAACTCCCGGTCCTCATAGTAGAGGATCATGCAGTTGTTGATCCCGATCGCGTCCACGAAGTCATGGTCTACACCCCAGCTGGGCCGCACCTGCACAAGCGCCGAATCGCGCACGCTCTCCTCTTCCCGAGCGACGTGCGCGAAGTCGGCAGCCTCCGGCTCCGGCATGAGGTAGCGCAGCCTCTCCAGATCACTCCGCTGCTCTACCAGATGCTCGATGCGATGAGGGTTGGAGCCGGTGCCGTACACGGACTGCGGATCTCCCAGCTTGTACCGGTCGCTCAGCTCGCCGGCCGGGGTGCTGATGCGACGGGCGACGATCTCGAAGTCTGGCCCCCGCTCGCGGGTCACTGAGACCGACACGTCCTTGAGGCGGCCATAGCCGCCATCAGCGTAGATCAGATTGGGCAACTCACCACCCACCGCCAGCATCGGCTCGTAGGGCATCTCCTGGGCCAGCCGCACGTGCTCGGCCACGCCCTGCCCTCCCAGGTACTCGATCAGCCATGACCAGATGCGCGGCGCGTTCGGGATGCGGTCCAGTTCCTCTCCGCGCATCGCACGCAGCAGACGCTCTCGCACGCTCAGTGTCTTCACGATTGCCCATCACCTCCAGTGTATTGAGTGCTCTTGGACAAATGCAGGCTAATTCCTCGTCGCGCGCCAGAGTCCGCGCGTTCGGGCGGGCTGTTCGGCGTCGGCGTGAGGCCGCTCGGCCTCTCTCATGCTGAAGGGACGAGCGCCCGCCTGGTGTAGAGAGGAGCCGAGAGATAGCGGTTACAGTGCTAAGGGAGGATCGGAAGCAATGAGCGCTACAACCTCTTTCATCGAGCAAGCGAAGCAGCGGGCCGAGCGCTTCGGCGTGCGGAACGTGGTGGTCGCAACGCTCACGGGCGAGACGGCCCGGCTGGTCCGGGAGGTCTTCGGCCCTGGCTACAGGCTCTTCGCGGTGGGCAATCCCACTGCGGCTCATGCGCGGGGGCTGGTCTACCACGATGGCATCAGCGAGGAGGCGCGGCGGGGCCTGGAGGAGGAAGGCACTACCGTCATCCTGATGGACCAGGGGCCTTTCCAGGCGATCAGCATTGGCGGGCAGCCCTATGACGTGGGCGGAGAGGTGCCGTCGGAGATCTGGCGCGGTGCGCACAAATCCATCAGGGACTGGGGCTTCATCGGTCGGCTCAGTGAGGTCATCACCAAGGGCCTGCGCGGCGAGATCAACCCTCTCTGGCTTATGTCGCAGACCGTCGGTTCTCTGCTTGGCGACGGGCCTGCGGTGTGCCTGGAGGTGACGCTGATGGCAGCAGACTCAGGCGAGCTACCCCTCGACGAGGATTGCATAGCTATCGCCCGACCCCGACCGGCGTCCCATGCACCCGATGCCGCGCTAGTGCTCCATCCACAGACCACACCCCGCTTCCTCGCCGGCCTGCGGATCAAGGACCTGCTCCTGTGCCCGAGGCCCGGAGATCACTGGTTCTGCGACAAACCGCTCTGGCCGGATGGCTGAACACGCCGGCCAGTCTGCCCTCCGCCGCCTGTCTTGTGCCAGTGTCCGAGTGTAGATTGTCCGGCGCCAGCGTAACCCCTTCAGCACGTTGATCGCGAAGATACAGGGTGCTTGAGCGGCCAGGCAGGAACTGCATGTGAGCAGGAAGAGCGCGGCTACAAGCGGCCTTTCCTATGCTTCATCGCATGCCCTCCAGTCCGAACACCTTCGCCGCGTTCCCACCCATCAGCAGGTTCATCTCGGCCGGCGGCAGTTGGGCCTCCTCAGCCTTCAGCAGCGCCGACCGGGCGTAGAAGAAAGGCCACAAAGTGCCGAACAGCAACTTCTCGGCGCCGACCGCTTCACAGGCCCGCCTGATACATCCCACCCCGTCGAGATGGGTGGTGTCGAGCCAAAGGTTGGGCAGTGCCCGGATGCGCTCCGCGTGTGAGCTGTTTTCTACCTCCCCCTGGCGAGCGGCCGCGGCGGCGATGCGCGCCGCCGGCGCGCTCTCTGCCAGCGAGATGACCTCCTCGATCGGCGCCGGTGGGACGAATGTGGTCGGCGGGTGGCTGCGCTCGTCCTGCATCCTGAGCTGGATCACCGCCGCCAGGTTGTGGCCAGCCAAGCTGTCGAACACAGTGTTGATCTGCGAGACCGGGTAGCCGTGGAACCCCGGGGCGAATCGCACCGCTCGGACCTGGGGGTGGCGCGCCAGTTGCTCGATGTGCCGCTTGGCATCGGCCATGCGCAGGTTCACGACTGGCGCAGCCCAGAGATTCGGTCGGCCCTTGAGGCGGCGCAGCAGCTCGTCGTTGGCCGGTTCTGTGTCCGTGTAGAAGAGAGCGGGCATCGGTGAGACCAGCGCCTGGTCGAGAGCCAGTTCCTTCATCGTGGCAGCAAGGCCGCGCACGGTTCCCTCAATGTTCCGGAACGGCCATGGTCCAAGGTATGCCGCGGCATCAACCCTCATAGTTGGAGCCTCCCCGCCAGCAGGCGGGCCGCGTTGCCTCCCAGGATGAGCGCCTTCTGTCTGGGCGACAGCTTCGCGCCATACACCTTGCCGAGGGCCGCGCCGTAGCCCCGGCCGGAGGCATCGGTTCCGAAGACCACGCGGCGCGCTCCCAGCTTGCGCACCGCCAGCTCGGTGACGCCGGCCTCGGGCTCGCTGCCCGAAGTATCCACTAACAGGTTGTGATAGGGCGCGATCTCGGCGATTCCCCGTTCACCACCTCCCGTGAGGTGGGCCATCACGATCATGGTTTCCGGGTGCCGCGCGGCGAGAGCGGCGACATCCGCTGGCGTTGATTCGTTAGGCCCCTGGTCCTGGCGCTTATACCAAGCATGTTGAAGGATTGGCAGCCGCAGCCGCGCCGCGCGGGAGGCGATGGGGTCCACGAGCTGGTCGCTGGCGTGGCATGAGATCAGCAGCTTGATCCCGGCCATGCCGGCCTCGACACAGCGGTCTATCTCCTGGAGCGCCTCTTCCGGATAGCGAGGGTTCACATAGCAGAAGCCGATAACCTGCTCAGGATAATCGGACATGAGTGCGAGCGCGGCGTCGTTGGCCTCTCGCACCTGCTCCGGGGTCGGGGACTCGCTCAGGTCACCCAGCGCACTGAGGCAGATGCGGTCCACATGATGGAATCGGGCCTCTCGCAGAATCCGCTCCATCTCCGCGCGCTGGGCCTCGCGCGATCGCGAGAAACCCGGATGGACGTGGAAGTCTATGATCGGGCTGCGGCTTGGCGGCGGGTGTTTCGGGTTCTGTCCTTCCACTATGCCCTCCTCACTCACTGGGCGGCCGAGTCCAGCTTCAGCAGTCGCTTGGCGTTCTCCGAGGCGATCGCCCGCATCCTTTCTTCCAGCGCGCTCGGGCATCTCCGGGTTCACGTCTGATTCCGCTGCCGCCTGAGCCGAGTCAGAACGCGGCTGTTACGCTGACGCAACGTGTACCATCCGCTCTGCCGCTCCAGTTGCACCCT
Source organism: uncultured Armatimonadota bacterium (assembly GCA_963716175.1). Taxonomy (GTDB): domain Bacteria; phylum Armatimonadota; class Hebobacteria; order Hebobacterales; family Hebobacteraceae; genus MFD04408-11. Next base: position 2,381,162 of record OY970296.1, read on the forward strand.
CTTCCGCGCCACCCAGGCCATCCCCTCCCGCTGCGGCAACACCCCCCTCCGCCCGCGCCCCCGCCCCAGCCGCCTTGCCTCCAGGTGCTGCGCCGCACACACCGCCCCACGAACGGCTCGCTCCGGTTCTTCAGGATCTTGTCCCCCTGGATCACCCGCTGGTGCTCGGTCCCCCAGCACAGGTCCCCCTCGCCCCGGCAGGAGCAGAACAGGTTGTCCACCCAGTTCTGTTTCTGAATCCCCAGGGCGACTCCCGGCGGCCCCACCCTGGGCTGCCCCACCTTCCTCGAGGCCACGCACAGCCAATCGTCGCTGTCCAGACACCGGCACACCACCAGTCGATTCGGCCAGCCGCACCCTTCCGCCCAGGGAGGAACGTTAAGATTACCGTGCCACTGACCACCTCCTCCTCCGTCGGCTTCCCCAGGTTACCCAGGCGACAAGTCATCTCTCTGCGGGACGCATAGTGGCTCGATACAGGTCGCAACGCCCTCCCCCTACTCTCGCGAACAGCAGGCGGTCGCTGCTCTCCCAACCTACGACGATATCCTGATACGTGGCCGGGGCATCCTCATAGGTGATCTGCGCATATCCTCCTGCAGCCAGGTCGGCCAGAAAGAGCCCGTAGTGCGTCTCCGCCGGTGGGAGATCTTCAAGATCGAGAGCGACACGTCTACCGTCCGGCGATGGGTAAACGCCCATCGCCGTGATGCGGCGGAGGGGTTGCTTGGGCATAGAGCAGATCAGGTCGGACCGCGCAGTCGTCGTATTCACCAGAACGACCGAGTTGGTGGCGCTTCCTGTCACCGTGTCGATTCTCCTCACCCCCACGACGACATTGTCGTCGGACCAGGCAAGCTTGGGCCACGTCCCGTCCGGAATCGACAGTAACTGCGAGAACTTCAGGTGCGGTGCCCTGAGCAATCCGACCCTCACCACCGATCGCTCCCGAGTGCTGGCCCATACCACCACCGCCAGCTGCTGGCGACTCTTATCCCACTCCGCCGAAATCGATTGGAGTTGCATGCCGGGCACCGTCACTTCCCCTCGCCCCCTGGATTCCCAATTGGCGTCGAACAGCCACACTCCCCCGTCCGACGAGTGCTTCGGGTCACCTAGTGCCGTGACAGTCCAGTGCCCAGCGCCCTTCTGCACCTCGTGGACATAGTAGCCGCGTGGGATCGCGCCAGAGGGCACGACTCCCTGATCGGGATGCATGAAGAGTTTGGGGAGATCTATATCGCCCTTCAGGAACTCAACCTTCAGTACCGGCGGCGCATGCCTCAACTGCGGTTGAGACGAGTGGCCTTGACTGGCAAGGCGCCCCGAGCCGCAACCACCGCACGCCGCTGTGAGCAGCGCGGCGAGCCAGACAACGACACCGCGACTGCGCCATCCTGCGAACCGCTTATGCCTTGTCACTTTAGCTCTCTTACGAACGCGTCAATGCTCTCGGCATAGGCGTAGCAGCTGCCACCGGGCTGGCGCTGGTGCTGATCAACGTTCACGATCAGCCGGTTGACTTCGCCACTCGCCTTCGCTCCAGCCGGCTGGGGTTCAAGCTCCCCATTCAGCTCATCGGCCGCACCTTCTCCGAGGACGGCGACGTCCCCGCCGCCACCCTCCGCGCCTCCGGCAGCGAGATCAGCGGCCGCTTGCCAGGCCGGTCGGTGGTGCTGCTGACGCTGCGGTGAGAGCAAGCCGGTGCGGGTCGTAGGTGTAGTCCCGGTCAATGACGTCGTCGACATCGGTCTGCTCGCTTCGGCCCGGCTCGCTCAAGCATGAACAGGCGATCCTCTCTCCGTTGCTACTCTGCAAAGAAGCGTCCCTTCGCTCGAAGCACCAGCCCACGGGACACTCCATAGCAACCGGCACCGCCGCGCGCCCCCGCCAGTCCGTCCTCCGGGGCCGGCCGCGGCCTTCTGGCACGTGCCCTGTGCCTCCCACTGGCCGTCTGCCAGCAGCTGGCTGTCCTGCCAGGCCCGCCGGTGCATCTCACAGGTGCAGGGGTCGCCAGGCTTCTCGCAGTCGCAGCTCTTCGGGTCAGCCCAGATCTCGACGTACACGCCCGTCGGGGTTGCTCTGGATCCCGCTGTCTGAGCCTTCACGGCTTCCACCTCACCCAATCAGCATCTGCCTGTTTGGCCCAGATAGTGCGTCCCTGTTTGTCCTTGCCAAGCTTCTTGCGAGGGAGCCACTCGACATGGCCATCCGCAAAAGCGTAGTTGTCACCGCCCAGGTGCCGCGGTCTGATCGGGAGTGTTTCCTGCCAGCCGTATGCATCCCAGCCACGATCGCTCTCGAATATGGTTACCACGGTGGGTCCCGCAGACAGGTCGGGCCGGCCCAGCACTGCTAGCCTCGAATTGGCTGCAAACCCACAAGCCAATTCCGGGACAGAGGGGCAGGCAAAGGTAGTTGCGCTCCCGAGGTATGGTTTGGCGGCATTGCACCAGGAACTGGCTGGCGGGTACGCTCCTTCGTAGTCCGATAGATAGATGCGCAACGCACGAGCGAGATCGTGCAACCTTGCCAGACATATTACCTGCTGCGCTTTCAAATGGTCCTTCGCGTAGAGCGGCGGCAGCAGATAGGCTGCCAAGCAAACCAATAGCGCGATGGAGATTCCGCTCTCCGCCAAGGCCCTGCCCTTTCTTGGGCGATCTCGGCCCGCCAGGAGGAAGACAAGTATCCCGCAGGCGGTCCCCACCGCCGCCAGTGCGACGGCGGGCCAAAGCAGAAGGTTGGTCACTCGCCCTGCTGCCCATCGTTGAAGCACCAGGGCAAGGGCAACCAGTGCAGCACCGGACAACGCCAAACAGAATCCGGCGATCACATCACTGGCGGTACGCGTTCGACGCGGTGCTTGGAGCATCGATTTGATCTCGCTTGAGTTCCGCGTTCGCGGTTCGCGGGCGCGTCATCGGATGGGTCGGTAGCACGTCCACGCTCAGAAGGTATTGTCCCCCCAGTGTACAGTGAATGTCGGCCTCTCAGTGGGCTTTGCGCCGTAACGCGTTGGGCAGGTGGTTTGACAGCGCCTGCGATTGCCGGTCGGCGTATTGGCCAGCCCGCCGGTGACATCAGGCCATCCCACATACCCAGCGACTGCCCACGCCTTGGCCGCCCCCAGATGAGAGAGTGCGCCGGCCAAGAGCAGCCACCTCTCCACACGGTTAACCATAGCGCCGAATCTATACTGGTCAGCCCCGAATTCATCGGCACAGAGACGCCACATGATGCCAAGGGAGACATAGTTAATCGAGCGAATGCTGAAGCATTGCCCGTCCACCTCCAGAGTATCTTCGCAGCCATTCGGCGTGGAGCATGGAGGATAGTACTGCTCGTGCCAGCGCTCTGCGGCGTGGAAAAGCTCCTCTATGTCGAAAGCCCATTCGAACTCGTATCCTCCAGAATATCCCTGAGGCATGCTGAAGCTAGACAGAGATTCACATGCGCTTCTCCGCTGGGGGTCTTGCCACGCCCCCTTGAACATGCCGCGGATCTTTGATGCCGTCCACCGTAGGGGCCGTGTAATATCCGGCCCGCACACCTTCTTCTCGCCGGCCGTCAGGCCGACGCCGCCTCCGACGCCTGCCCCCGCCTGACAGACTCGCCCCGGGGCGTACTCCCGCACCGTGCCCGTCCGCTGCCAGTTGTCGTTGGCTACGTACCAACCCGTGGGCCGACGTAGCCAGATCCGGAAGCTGGCATCACACTGTGCTCCGGCTCCGCCAGCCCCACACGACACATCGTACGATTCCACTATCCTCTTCTGAGCTCCGTGGGACTCGATGGGCGGGGGCAGGATGATGCAGCCAAAGCGCTCATCCCGCCGGTCCGAGCCGGGACAGCACCACCGCCTCTCCGCCCCTCCGCTGACCTCGCCCGCAGGCCTGCCCTCCCTGTCCGCACTGCCCCTGCAATCCAGACGGATCAACCAGCCCGATGGGGTTGTTGCCGGGGAAGCGATAGCGGTTGACTTCCGCTCCCCCTCGGCTGCGCTCGGGGTGAACTCCGTGGTGGAATGCGTCGTCCTGCAACACCAGGTCCCCCTCCATTCGCTTCGCTCGGCTCGCCCAACCGAATTGTACACCGGCCAGAACAGGCGCGCAAGGGATTCATGGCTTGCCCCCGCTTGTCATTCCGAGCCCGCCAGAGGCGGATGAACCCGGCGCAGGCGGGCGAGGAATCCGTTCTGTGTGGTGAGCGTCCGCAGCAGCGGACGCCTTCCTCGTGGACAGATGCTTCGCGGAGTTCACCCTGAGCGCAGTCGAAGGGCTCAGCATGACAGCAAGACGGCCCTGTCGGGCCATCCGCAGCAGCCCCACGAACAGGCGCAGACCCGATTGCGGGCGGCGGCCCGCAGAGGGGCTCCTCTACGAGGAGCAGAAGACTCAGGGAGCCGTAGGGTCGGGAGCGATAGACGGAGGCAAGCTCATGGCGCGGCGCTGGAAATTCGGTCTGGTTGGGGTGGGAAGGGGCTCGGGCTATGGGCGCCTGGTGGCAAGCGACCCGCAGTGCGAGATCGTGGGCTGCTGCGATCGGTCGCAGGAAGCCCTGGCGCGGTTCCAGGAGGAGCTGAGTCTGCCGGACGGCCGCTGCTTCACCGATTACGACGATTTCGTCTCCTCCGTGGCGATGGACGCGGTCTTTGTAGGGACGCCCATCCCCTTTCACGCGGAGCAGACCGTGACCGCGGTGGAGGCCGGCATCAACGTGCTGAGCGAAGTCACCGCCGCCGCCACCCTGGAGGAATGCCGCCGCATCGTGGAGGCGGTGCGGCGCACCGGCCGCATCTACATGCTGGCCGAGAACTGCTGCTTCTGGCCTTTCATCCTGGAGTGGCAGAAGATGGTGCGGGCCGGCCGCCTGGGCGAGATCTACTACTCCGAATGCGAGTACCTGCATCCCATCCCGGAGCTGATCGTTGACCCGCAGACTGGAGAGCACAAGTGGCGCGCCGAGCGCCCGCCGCTGCACTACTGCTCTCACTCTCTCGGGCCCATCCTGGAGATCACCCAGGACCGCATCACCCGCGCCATGGGGCTGGGGCAGGGCCACCGGATGATGCCAGCTCACCCGGTGCTGGGCGCCATTGACATCCAGGTGGCCCTGTTCGAGACCGAGAAGCAGGCGATCATCAAGCTGGCGCGCAGCTCCGTCCTCGCCCGCCATCCCGCCATTCACTACTACACCTTGCAGGGAACCAAGGGGTTCGTGGAGACCGACCGGCTGGGCCCGACCGAGGGGCTGCTCTACGTCCAGGGGGAGATGGAGCGGGCGCAGAGGATCAAGGTCTCCTATGTGGATGAGTCGCTGCCGGCCAAAGCCCACGCCGGGGGTCACGGCACCGCCGAGTACGGTGTGCTTCAGGCCTTCCTGCGGGCCCTGGAGACAAGCGAGAAGCCCGCGCTGGACGAGGTGCGCGCCATGGATCTGTGCGTGCCGGGCCTGATCGCCCACGAGTCGGCGACGAAAGGCGGGGTGTGGATGGAGGTGCCGTCTCTTGCCTGAGGCAACAGGCCGACCGCGGCCCGGGGCAGGCTAGTGTCAGGGAACGAGATCATCGTCCGCGCCATGACGGGGAGCGAGGAGGACATCGCGGCCGCGGCCGATATCGTCTACCTGGCCTGGCCCGAGGTCGCCAAGTCCTGCACGGAAGCGATGATCCGGCGCGATCCCTGGCGCGACCAGCAGGCCGGTTTCGGCGCCTTCGCCGGGAGTCGGCTGGTGTCTTACGCGCGTTTCCATTACCGCCCGGTGCGGGTCGGGAGCGCGCTCCTGCGCATGGCCGGTGTGGCGGATGTGGTCACGGTCCCCGAGTTCCGCCGCCAGGGGCTGGCGAAGCGGGTGCTCTCGGCCGGCGTGGACTGGATGCGATCATCGGGGATGACCTGTGCCCTGCTCTTCACCGGCGTCCCGTATGTCTACTCCGGCCTGGGTTGGGGTGAGGTGAAGGAGGCCAGGCTTTCGCTGCCGATGCGCGCTCTGCCGCGGCTGGGGAGCGGCCGCTACCGGATCGGCAAGGTTCACTTCACCGAACTGCCCGCCGAGCTGGGACGAATCTACGAGTTGAGCTGCGGGTCGCACCCCATCTCGCTGGCGCGAACGCCGGCCTACTGGAGGAACTGGCCCTCCTGGATGATCGGCAACGGGGCGTTCACCCTGTCGGATGAGTGGGTGGTGGCGTGGCGCGGAGACCAGCTCGCGGCCTATGGTGTCGCTGCGCATTCCAGCATCGCCGAGATCTGCTCACTGCCAGGTGAGGAAGAGGCGCTGTTCGACGTCTTCGACAGCTTGGCGGAGCGGATGCGCCGGACCAGGCGCGAGCGGCAACTGCAACTCGACCTTCCTCTGGACCATCCGCTGGCGGCGCGTCTGGCGGTGCACGGGAAAAAGGAAGCCGAGGTCTGCGGCATGATCCTGGTGTTGGACTTGCCGGGGCTGCTCAGGGAGCTGGGCCCGGAGCTGGCGCAGCGCTGGCACGCGGCTCAGCCTGGTTGTCTGCGGCTGGAGTCACCGCTGGGTGCGGCCACCCTGACGGTGGATCGCGGAGAGGTGAGGGTGGACGCTGCCCCCGGGGCACCCATGCTTCGGCTGACCCCCCGCGGGCTCAGCTCACTGCTGCTCGGGTTTCAGTCGGCCGGGGACCTCCAGCAAGCAGGGGAAATCGAGGGCGATGCCCAGGCCTTGGAAGTGGCGGACCAACTCTTCCCCTGGCTCTTCTCTCACTTCTGGGAGGTAGACAGGTACTGAAGGCCAGAGACTATCCGCAGATTACGCAGATTGCACAGAGCAACGCTCCGCGGCTATCCACAGTTGCGGAGGCAGCTAGGGAGTGGAGGCGATGATCTCGGGGCCGACGCTGACGACGACCTGGTGGCCGGGCGGGACGGTGAGGAACCGATCTTGATCCCACTCCCCGTCCAGCAGGGCCTGGAGCAGTGACAGGTCGCCGGTGATCTCGTCGTATTGCCACCCGTGCTCCTGCGCCTCCTGCTGGGTGTAAGCCCGGAAGGTCTCTTCATCGCCCAGCTGCATCAGGATATGGGCGGCGTGGCTGTAGTGCTTCACCCAGCTTGACTGCACCTCCCATAGATACTCGGCGTTGTCCTGGCCATACTTTGCCACCAGCTCCTCGAACGGGAGATCCAGGCCCGCGCCGTCCTCCGGGCTGCGTGGCACGTGGTCTGCTCTGCGCTCGATCCATCCTCCGCTGTAGTAGTAGGTGCCCGGACGTTGGGAGAAGCGCCTGGCGTACTCTTCCTTCGACCCCAGTAGGAAAGTGATGCAGTCATGAGCGCGGGGTATGACCAGGGGCACCCCGCGGGCGCGCAGGCCCGCCACCCCGTTGCTGCAGAGGCCGTAGGCGAGCGCCACCGCCTGGCACTGCTGCTCATCGCCTTGGTCAATCGCGGTCTGCACCTGCTCGCGCAGCGTGTCGGGGTTGGAGTGGAGCCCCCGCCGGAGGAAGGTCAGGTCCAGGATGCTGCGAGCGCGAGCGGCGCAGAGGCAGACCTCACGAAACAGCACCTCGCAGGCAATCACCCTGATGCGCACCTGGCAATCTCTCCCCATACCACCACGTTCTACCCGCGCGCGGTGTGTCCTGGCGCGTCCGGTGGGCTGAAGCAAGGCCGGCGCCAATCCCTCCCGGGCCCGCAACGGCGTTGACCTCGGTCAGAGGCGCGGCTATACTGCACGCAGCATACCCAGGAGCCCGGGCCGTGAAGCTGGGCCTAGACAGCTACAGCTACCATTACGCTGCTGGCCTGTGGGAGTATCTGCCCCGCGAGAATGCCCCCATGAGCGCCCTGCACTTCCTCCGCAAGGCCGCGGAGCTGGGCCTGGAGGGGGTACACCTGTGCGACCCCCGCCACCTGGAGAGCCTCGAATATGGCTATATCACCGGGCTGCGCGAGCAGGCCGAGGCGCTGGGGCTCTACCTCGAACTGGGCACCGACAGCACCAACCCGGATCACCTCCAGAATCTGGTGCGGGCGGCCCACGTGTTGGGATCGCCGCTGGTGCGCACCTCCCTGGGGAAGCCTCGGCCCCGGGGCACGCAGGCCATGAGGGAGCTGCTGGCAGCCACGGCCGCGGATATCGCTCAGGTCCTCCCCGTCTGCGAGCGCTATGGCATTCACCTGCTGATCGAGAACCACCGGGAGTTGACCGCACGCGATCTCGTCCAGTTGCTGGAGATGGTCGGCACTCCCTGGGTGGGGGTCTGCTTCGACACCGCCGACCCGCTGGCCCTGCTGGAGGACCCGCAGGAGGCGGCGGAGACGCTGGGCCAGGCGATCAAGAGCGTTCACCTCAAGGACTACCAGGTGGCCGCTACCTCGGAGGGGTTCGCGCTCGTGGGATGCGCTCTGGGTGAGGGTGTGGTCGACCTGGCGGCCATCCTCGGACTGGTGTCATCGCGATTGCCCGATGCCCATGTCAACATCGAGACCGCGGCGAGCAGGAAGCTGGTGCCGGCCCTGGATGACGACTATCTGCAGCACATGCCTGGAGCCAGCGCCCGCGACCTGGGCCGAGCGCTGCGTGTGGCCCGCGACCGGGGCCTGGGGCGAATGCCGCAGCTCCCGGTCGAGCGAGCGGCCTCCGAGCAGGAGATCCTGGCGGAGGAAGACGACCTGGTGCTGCGCAGTGTGCGCTGGGCGCAGCAGGCGTTGGGCCGACCCCAGGTTGAGGCGGCCGACTCCAGTGATTAGCCCGGGCCCCCACAGTCTGTTGCAGACCGAGATCGGCCAGGTGGCGCGGGTGGACCGGGTCCGCTCGGGCGCCCAGGAGCTGACCGTGATCGTCGGCGGGAAGGAAGAGCGGGCGGTCAGCTACCCGCAGCTAGTGGGCGAAGTGGGTCCCGATGAGGTGGTGCTGCTCAACACTACTGCCGTGCGCGCTGGGCTGGGCACCGGGGGCTTTCACATCGTGATGAAACGGGCGCAGGAAGGGTCGCCCCCGGAGGGGGTGGGGCACATTGTCAAGCTGCGCTACACCCCACTGCAGTTCCGCTGCCTGTCGGTGGAGGAGCAGGAAAGCCCCTACCGGGAGGCGATCGAGGCCTGCCGCGATCTGGAGCAGATGCCAGTGATCGTGGCCGCGCTGCACAGCCAGATCGCGCCCGCCGCCGCCGCGGTGAAGGCGCTGTGCCCGGCAAGCCGGGTCGCCTATATCATGACCGATACGGCCGCCCTCCCGCTGGGCTTCAGCCAACTGGTTCCTGAGCTGAAGGAGGCGGGGCTGCTGGAGGCAACGATCACAGTCGGCCAGGCCTTCGGGGGCGACTATGAAGCGGTGAACATCTTCACCGGCCTGCTGGCGGCGCGGGCGGTGGTCGGCGCGGAGGTGGTGATCGTGGCTCAGGGGCCGGGCAACGTGGGCACTGAGACCGAGTGGGGGTTCGGATCTATCAGCCAGGGGGACCAGGTGAATGCCGTGGGCGCCCTGGGTGGCCTCCCCATCGCCGTGCCGCGCATCAGCTTCGCTGACCCGCGCCCCCGCCATCACGGGGTCAGCCGGCAGTCACTGGTGGCGCTGGGCCGGGTGGCCCTCATCCCGGCCGTGGTAGCAGTGCCCGGGATGGCGGCTGAGAAGCTGGAATTGGTGCGGCGCCAGTTGGAGGAGGAAGGGATCACCGAGAAGCACGAGGTGCTAGTGGCGCGTGGGGAGATTGGGGTAGAGGCGCTGACCCAGCGCGGCCTGCAGGTCAAGACGATGGGGCGAGGTCTGGAGCAAGACCCCGAGTTTTTTCTCGCCGCAGGCGCGGCCGGGGCCATCGCCGCCGAGAGGCTGACATGGACGCAGGGTTCAGAGAGCGACTGATCTCCTCCCGCCGCGTCTTCGAGGGAAGGCTGCTCGCGGTGCAGGTGGACGAGGTGGAGTTGCCCGGGGGGACGCACGCCCAGCGGGAGATCGTGGCGCGCCATCCGGGGGCGGCGGTGATAGTGCCCCTGCTGCCGGAGGGGAAGGTGGTCATGCTCCGCCACTACCGGCATGCGGCCGGCAAGGTGCTCCTCGAGTTGCCTGCAGGGATTCTGAACCCCGGCGAGTCGCCGGGGGAGTGCGCGCACCGGGAGCTGATCGAGGAGACGGGGTATGCGGCCGGAAAGCTGCGCCATCTATTCTCGGCCTATCTGAGCCCGGGCTACAGCAGCGAGCTCGCCCATTTCTTCCTGGCCACTGGTTTGCGTGCACAGGGAACGGCCCCAACCGAGGACGAGCCGGTGGAACTGGCGATCTTGCCTCTGGCCGAAGCGGTGGCCATGGTCGCGCGGGGCGAAGTGCAGAACGCGGCCGCCGTTTGTGGTCTGCTGGCCGCCGCAAGGTGGGGAGGAGAGGCCAGCGGCGCCATTGAATAAGCGAAGGGCCTGGCGAGGTCTGGGGCGAGCGCAGGGAGGAGTAAGGGATGAGAAGCCTGAGGGTTGTGGCAGCCGGGATGGGGCTGATAGCGCTGGCCCTGTCGTCGCTGTGGGCAGGCGAGGAAGCGCCGGCGCAGGGCACAGCCGGGAACGCGCCGGTGAAAGTAGCGGGCGAAGTGCCCATGCGTCCCGAGCTGCAGGTATTCCAGGGCGTCCGCGGCTGGCTGGTGAATGGCCAGGAGATCAAGCTGGAGGACGTGCGGAACCGGGCGCTGCTCTACCACGGGCCCTACGTGCTGCAGGACATGGTGGCCGAGCTGCTGCTCCAGCAAGAGGCGAAGGCGCGCGGCATCACGGTGAGCGAGGCCGAGGTAGACGAGCAGATCAAGAATCTGCGCCTGGAATGGGGCCTCACCTCTGACGTGGCCTTGGACTACTATCTGCGCACCTCCCGCGTCACGCCTGGCTGGCTGCGAGAGAAGGCGCGGGATTACGTGCTGATGGAGAAGGTGCTGGGCGACCAGATCTACGTCAGCGACAAAGAGGTGGAGCGCTTCTACGATCAGTACCGGGACCAGTACCGACGGCCGGAGTCGGTGGACTTCCGGGTGATCAGCCTGGCCGGCGAGAAGGAGGCCCAGGCGGCCTTGGACCAGCTGCGGAAGGGGCGGAACTTCAGGGAGGTGGCCAAGGAGCTGGCGAGCGTGGACGAGAAGGCGGGGGCGGGCGAGCTGCACAGCTTTGAGCGGGGCCAGCGGATGTCCCTGCCGCCCGAGATCGAGGCCGTGCTCTTCACCGCTCCCCTGGACCAGGTGGTGGGGCCGATCAAGGCCGCTAACTCCTATCACCTGCTCCGGGTGGAGAAGAAGAGCGATGCCTACCAGTTCTCCCTGGCCGAAGTGAGAGACACCATCCGGACCCAGCTGCGCAAGCAGAAGCTGGAGCAAGCCGTGTGGCCGAAATGGATTCAGGCCCGGCTTGGCGGCGCGGAGATCGAGACCCTGAAAGCGCAGTAGCGGGGGCCGAGCAGTCCGGGGTCGGGGTCGGAAACTGCAAGGAGGAGGCGAGGAATGCGCACCATCAAGGCGGCGGTAATCGGGGCCGGCTTTATCGGACCAGCCCATGTAGAGGCCTTGCGAAGGCTGGGATTTGTGGAAGTGGCGGCCCTGGTGGACAGCGACAAGGCCAGGTTGGAGCAGAAAGCGGCCGCGCTCTCCATCCCCCGGGCCTATGATGACTACCGGAGGGTGCTCGACGACAAAGCGATCGAGGTGGTCCACAACTGCTCCCCCAATAACCTGCACTTCGAGATCAACACCGCCATCCTGCAGGCGGGGAAGCACTGCGTCTCCGAGAAGCCACTGGCGATCAACAGCAAGGAGTCGCGGGGGCTGGTGGCGCTGGCGGAGAAGGCCGGCCTGGTCAATGCCATCAACTTCAACTACCGCTTCTACCCCCTGTCCCAACAGGCCAGAGCCATGTGCGAGGCCGGCGAGGTGGGTGACATTTACGCCGTGCATGGCGGCTACCTCCAGGACTGGCTCTACTGGGATACCGACTACAGCTGGCGCCTCGATCCCAAGATCTCGGGCGAGAGCTGCGCGGTGGCCGACATCGGGTCCCACTGGTGCGACCTGATGCAGTTCATCACCGGCCGCACCATCACCGAGGTGATGGCCGATCTGCAGACCACGCGCCAGGTGCGCAAGCGGCCCAAGGCCACCCTGGAGGCGTTCGCGGGCAAGCTGCTGAAACCGGAGGACTTCGAGGAGGTGAAGATCACCACCGATGACTACGCCGACGTGCTGCTGCGCCTGGACAATGGCGCCCGCGGCATGTTCAACGTCTCCCAGCTGGCAGCCGGCCGCAAGAACCGCCTCCATTACGAGATTGATGGCTCCAAGTGCGCGCTCTCCGGTGACTTGGAACGGCCCAACGAGCTGTGGCTGGGCTATCGCGACAAGCCCAACGAGGTGCTGATCAAGGATCCTTCGCTGCTGAAGGAGGCGGTGCGCGCTTACGCCCACTATCCCGGCGGCCACCCGGAGGGCTATCCCGATGGCCCCAAGAACCTCTTCCGCAACGCCTACCTGAAGATCATGGGAGACCCGGGCGCGCTGCCCTTCCCGACCTTCGCCGATGGTCACCGCGCGGTGGCGATCGTAGACGCCATCCTCGCCAGCAGCCGCGCCCGGCAGTGGACGAAGGTGGCCTGATCAGGCCTGCAACCTGAGGCAAGGAGATTGTCATGAAGATCGGGGTCCTCACAGTCTTGTTTGGTGATATGTCGTTCGAGAAGATGCTCGACCATGTGGCCGAGGCCGGTTGTGAAGCGGTCGAGATCGGGACCGGGGGCTACCCTGGCACCGCCCATTGCGACCCGGCGAAGCTGCTGCCGGACCAGGCGGCCCAGCGCAGGTTCCTGCGGGCGATCGAGAAGCGGGGCCTGCTGCTCTCCGCCCTGAGCTGCCACGGGAACCCGATCCATCCCCAGCGTGGGCAGGCCCGCAGGTTCCATCAGGCCTGGCGAAACACGGTGGCCCTGGCGGAGGCGTTGGGGGTGGAGCGCATCATCACCTTCTCCGGATGCCCGGGGGACAGCGACCAGGCCACCGCCCCCAACTGGGTGACTTGTCCCTGGCCGCCCGACTACAGCGACCTGCTCAAGTGGCAATGGGAGGAGAAGCTGATCCCGTACTGGACGAAGGAAGTGGCATTCGCGGCCAAACACGGGGTCAAGATGATCTGCCTTGAGATGCATCCGGGCTTCTGTGTCTACAACCCCGAGACCCTGCTGAAGCTGCGGGACGCCTGCGGAGAGGCGATCGGCGCCAACTTCGATCCCAGCCATCTCATCTGGCAGGGGGTCAACCCGGTGGCTGCCATCCGGCGCCTGGGCTCGGCGATCTACCACGTGCATGCCAAGGACGTGAAAGTTGACCCTATCAATAAGGAGTTCAACGGCGTGCTCGATACCAAGCCCTACACCGATGAGAGCCAGCGCTCCTGGATCTTCCGCACCGTGGGCTGGGGGCATGACGCCGTGGTCTGGAAGGAGATGGTCAGCGCCCTGCGCCTGGTGGGCTATGACTATGTGCTGAGCATCGAGCACGAGGACAGCTTGATGAGCATGGAGGAGGGCTTCCGCCGCGCGGTGGCCTTCATGAAAGAGGTCACCATTGTAGAGCCGCGGCCGCGGGTGCATTGGGTGTAGCCGGGGGCCTGCAGGGCGGGAGGCGCTGGCCGCGCTCGGCCTTGGGCGGTGCTGAGTCGCCTCGCCGCGGGCCTCGCGGTCGAAGCGCGTCACAGAACGTTCAGGCATGCTTCATGCCGGATTCACTTTCTCACCCTAAGCTATCAGAATGGGGAGATGCAACGGCGCGTAGCCTGAGGAGGCGGGCCGAGCGATGCGGGAGTGGCGAGAGCGAACCTGTATCCTGGCGACGGCCTGGCTGACGCTGTTCTGCGCCGGCGTCCTCTGGGCGAACGCGGCAGCTCTTGGCCCCGGCGACTGGCAGTACCGGGAGCTGGATGCGCTCTCGCAGGCGGGGCTGCTGAGCGGACACCCCAGGGGGCCGCTCAGCAACTGGACCGACCAGCTCACCCGGTATGAGGCGGCCGCGCTGGCGCTGCGGGCGGTGGAGGGCCTGGGAAGAGCCTATCAGGAGCAGGGCCAGGCATTACAGCAGATGGCGCAGTCCGGCCCGCTGCCGGCGGGGGCCGAGGGCGCGGCTCCCGTACCGGCCGGCGCCACCATCGAAGACGTAGCGCGGGTGGAGAAGCTGATCGAGGAGTTCCGGGCCGAGCTGGTGGCCATGGGAGCGCGGGTGGATGATCTGGCGACCGCGCTCAAGGATGTGCAGACGCGGCTCGCCAGGGTCGAGGCCGAGCGCAAGCAGCATCAGATCAGTGGGTATATGCAGCTGCGATTCCGGGACGACAAGGCGACCGATGGGCGGAAGGAGTTCCTGGTCCGGACGGCACGCGTGAACGTCGCCGGGCCGGTCAGCGATCGCACCTCCTACCGGATCGAGATGCAGTTCGACTCCAAAGAAACGGGGAAGGGCCCGGGGAGCAAGGCGCAGTTGCGCAGCGCCTATATTGACTACCAGACGAGCGCTGCCTCCCGCCTGCGCATGGGCCAGCAGACCCTGCCCTGGGGATATGAGCTGGAGGAGCCGACGCCGGACCTGTGGTCAGGCGAGCGGGCTTTCTTCATGGATCGGCTGTTCCCCGATCAGCGGGATCTCGGCCTGGCGCTCGACTATCGCCGGGCACCGGGCGCGCCCAAGTTCGATGTCGGCGCGTTCAACGGCACGGGCATAGATTTTACCGACAACAACGACCACCAGAACCTGATGGCTCGCGTGGACTTCCCGCTCAAGAACGGCTCGGCCGCGCTCTCGGGGTACGCCGGCGAGAGCAGGACAGGGCTCACCGCCACCCGGCAGGACCGCAGCGGGGTCAGCGCCCGCTATCAGTGGGGTGAGACGCAGTTCATGGGCGAATTCGTGGCCGGCAGAGATCGGGGCCATGATGTGCGGGGCTGGTACGGGCAGCTCGGCCGCCCCATCACCCGGGCGAAGCCGAACTTGCTCTTCGCCAAGTACGACAGCTATGATGAGAACCGAGATCGCCCCAGCGATCTCTTCGCGCGCTGGACCCTGGGGTACTGGTACGATGTGGATAAGGCCACGCGCCTGACGCTGGCCTGGGAGCTTCGGCATGTGCAGCCGGAGTTCTCAGAGCTGACCAGGTGGGACGCGAACGCAGCCTATCTGCAGTTGCAGGTGAAGTACTAGCCGGCGAGGGAGGAAGGGTAAGAGAAGTAAGGAGCTATGACAGAGGCCACCAACGAGATCAAGCTCACTGCAGAGGATCTGAAACGCTATCACCGGCAGATCATCATGTCCGGCTGGGGAGAGGCGGGCCAGGAGAAGGTCAAGGCAGGCCGCGTGTTCATCGCCGGGGCAGGAGGCCTGGGGTCCCCCACCTCCATCTACCTGGCGGTGGCGGGGGTGGGGCAGATCACGCTCTGCGACTACGACCGCCCTGAGCTCTCCAACCTCAACCGCCAGATTCTCCACAGTGACTGCCGCATCGGCATGAACAAGGCAGTCTCCGGCCAGCTCACGCTCAGAGAGCTGAACCCCAGCATCAACGTGACCGCGGTCAGCACACGGATTGAGGCCACTACCGTAGATGAGCTCGTCGGGGACGCAGACATCATCCTGGACTGCATGGACAACTACCCCACGCGCTACTTGCTCAACGAGTGTGCCCTCCGCAAGGGCATTCCCTTCGTGCACGCCAGCGTGTGGGGGCTGGAGGGGCGGCTGACCTTCATCCACTCTCCCCAGACTCCCTGCCTGCGCTGCATCTACCCCAGCGCGCCCCCGCCCGAGGTGTTCCCAGTGCTGGGGGCGGTCCCTGGCGTGATCGGCTGCCTCCAGGCCATCGAGACCTTGAAGTACCTCACCGGCATCGGCGAAACGCTCAAGGGCAGGCTGTTAGTGTGGAATGGCGCTGACATGGATTTCGATGTATACACGATCTCCAGGAACCCTACCTGTCCGGTCTGCGGCTCGAGTGGGTGAGGCCGAAGCTGGGCGGGGATGCTGTTGCCTCGCGTCCCAGGTGCTGATCATATATCCAAGGAGGATGACTTTGACTCGGAAGACAGGACGGGCAGTCGGTTTGCTGGTGATTCTGGTCGCGGCCATGGCTGGGGTGAGCTGCCAGCGGGCCGTCTCTGCAGCCGGGAAGTCGAAGCCAGCAGCGAAAGCAGCTCCCGCCAAGCCGGAGGCCAAGAAGCCGCCGGTGCAGATCGAGGCCTACTACCCGCTGAACAAGGAGCACAAGTATATCGCCGATTACCTGCAGAAGCTGGCCAAGGCCCACCCGGGCCAGGTGAGTGTGAAGATCGTGGACATGCAGACTCCCGAGGGCCGCAAGGCCTGGTCCAAGACGGATCTGGGCTGCGCGGGGGTATTCGTCAACGGCAAGACCAAGTGGGATGTGAAGAAGGGCAAGAAGACCGAGAGCGTCAGCTTCCTGAAGCGGATGGATACGTACTGGGACCGCAAGGACCTCGAGACCGTGGTGAATCAGCTCCTGGAGCAGGCCAAGAAGACCAAGCAGAGATGAACCGGCCCAAGCCGCGAGGGGTCTGGTCGGTCTGGGGTCTGTGCGCCGCAGCCCTGTCGGTCATGGGCTGCGGCGGCGCGAGGAAGCCGGCGCCGCGGCAGCCGGTCACCTTGGGGCTGTACCTGCCCTGCGTGATTGGCGGCCCCATGCACAAGGTGGTCGCAGCCTACGAGGCCACGCATGCGGGGGTCGAGATCGCCCCCCAGACCTACAAGCCGCTGGAGAGGCCGGCAAAGAGTGCTGGGCCCGCGGTGGTGATCACTGTCGGCGACTCCGAGATGGAGGCCCTGGTCCGCGCCGGGATGGTGGTGCCGCGCGACGTGCACAGGTTCGCCGTCAATACCTACCCGCTGGCCGTGGTGGCGGCGGCGCGGGGCGCGCCCGCCCTCAAGCAGATTCCTGATCTCGCCAGGCCCGCGGTGAAGCGCATCTTCCTGGAGAGTCCTGCCGGGAGCAGCCTGGGGCGCGCCGCCGAGCAGGCCTTTGAGAAGCTGGGGCTCTGGGAGAAGGTGGCGCCCAAGGTAGTGCAGCCGAGAGCAGGGGCTATGGTGCTGGCCGAGTTGCTGGCCGGGAAAGCCGACGCGGCAGTGGTGTTCCGAGATTGCCTATTCGCCGAAGCCGGAGAAGGCGCGAAACCGCCAAAGACCATTCGCATGATTGGTGAGCTGCCCCTGGACCTGTTCTCACCCATCCCGTACCAGGTGGGTGCGATCAAGGCTGGGCCCAGGCCGGAGGTAGCGCAAGCATTCGTTGATTACCTGACCGGAGAGGAGGGCCGGCAAGCTCTGCGGAAGGCGGGACTGGAGCCGGCCGCCGGGCCCTAGCGGCTAGGTCCCTTGGACTACCGCCCCGGCCTGCGGCCGCGGGCCGAGGGGCAGGGCGAACCCCAGGCCCGCGGCGGCCGCGAGAGAACCTGCCCGCCCTGGGGCAGGCCCGGGAGCAGAGAGTGCCGGACGGTGATTCTGGCTTCCCCTACATGACGGAGGCGCCCACGCGGTGGCCGGTGGCGTTGCGTTCTCTCCGCCATCGGGATTTTCGCCGGTTCTGGATCGGGCTCATCATGTCCGTCATCGGCACCTGGATGCAGAACGCAGCCCAGGGCTGGTTGGTCTACCAGCTCACCAAGTCCGCGCTCTACCTCGGGTTCGTCGGGGCCTGCGGCTCTGTGCCGATTCTACTCCTGTCGCTGCCTGCCGGGGTTATCGCCGACCGCTTCAGCAAGCATCGGATCGTCTTCATCACCCAATCGCTGGCCGCGCTTCAGGCCGGGGTGCTGGCGCTGCTGGTATACACCAATGTCGTCCAGGTCTGGCACGTGATGGTGATGGCCGGGCTGCTCGGGGTGGTCAACGCGTTTGACATGCCGGCGCGGCAATCCATGGTGATGGACCTGGTCGAGCGCAAGGACATCTTCAACGCCGTCGCGCTGAACTCGTCGGCGTTCAACTCCGGCCGCGTGATCGGGCCCTCGGTGGCAGGGGTGTTGCTGGCAGCGGCCGGGATGGCCGGCTGCTTCTTCATCAACGCGCTCTCGTTTCTTCCTCTCATCGTGATCCTGGCCACCATTACCCCGCGCCCGCCGCGCCCTCGGATGGAAGGTTCTATGCTGGACCACATCGGGGGCGGGGTGCAGTGGGTGCGAAGCGAGCCGGTGGCCATGGCGCTGCTGGCGCTGACGGGGCTCTCCAGCCTCTTCGCCATGCCATACGCCACTTTGATGCCGCTGTTCGCGCAGGGGGTCTTCCACACCGGCCCGCGCGGGTACGGGCTGCTGATGTCGGCGCCGGCGGTAGGCTCCCTGCTCGCGGCCGGGACCATGACCGTGATCGGGCATCGCTTCCGCATCGGCGCCATCACCGTGCTCGGGTCCTTCGTGTTCCCGGTGGCGCTGGTCCTGTTCTCGCGTGCGCCGAGCTACTCCGTGGCGCTGGCATTCCTAGTCCTCATCGGGCTGGGGATGATGTCGTTCAACACTACCTCGAACACCATCCTTCAGAAATCACCACCTGACGAGCTGAGGGGCCGGGTGATGGGCTTGCGCGCGTTCGTCTTCGCGGGCATGGCGCCGGCGGGCAACCTTCAGATCGGGGTCATGGCCCAGTGGCTGGGTCCGAGGTGGGCGGTGGCCATTGACGGGCTGGTCTGTCTGGTCGCGGCGGCCGTGGCCTGGTGGCGCGCGCCCGCCCTGCGAACCGCTGAATAGCAATCGCTCCGGCCGCAGCCATCCCTAGAAGCTGTTTCATAGCCTTGCCAAGGGAGGTTATGAAACAGCCCTGCACAACGTCAGGCCGTGGCAGGCGCATTTCGTGCGAGAGCGTGGTGCGGCCAGCCAGCCGGTAGGTTATGGAATGCGCTCTAGAGGAAACGTCATTGGCAGGCGAGAACTCCACGCGGCGAAGTGATCGGTCTCCATGCTGCGACCCACGTCAGACCAAGCCAGGGCTAAGGGTGACTGCGAGATCACTCGGCGGGAGTTCCTGACTGGGGCTGCTTCCGTCGGGCTCGCGGCGGCACTGCCGCCGGTCGCCGTGTGGGCCGCGCAGGAGCGATCGTCCACCCTGCCTGAAGGAGGAACTGACGTGCACATGCGGATAGATGCACACCTGCATGGCGACTTCTCCAAGCTCAAGGGCTCGCCGGCCGGCTATGTCGAGAAATGCCGGCGCCAGGGCATTGAGCGAGGCCTGCTGATTGGGGAGCCGAAGATGACCCTGGAAGCCTACCGGGCGATGCCGGATTTCATCATCCCGGTGCCCAGGCTCGACATAGATAAGACCACGCCCAAGGAGATCGGCGAGGTGCTGGACGCCGGAGCACTCGGGATCAAGTTCATTGATCCTCAGTTCTCCTACGGGGACACCCGCTACGATCCCCTGTATCAGGCCATCTCCGACAAGGGCAAAGTGGTGATGTTCCATACTGGCTACCTGGCCCGAACGAACGAGCCGCGACGGCCCACTGACATCACCCTGATGCGTCCCGCCGCGGTGGACTGCATGAGCAGACGCCACCCGGATCTGAAGATTCTGATGGCCCATTTCGGCAACCCGTGGTGGGAAGAGGCCTGGAAGATCCTGTGGTCGGTGCCCACCTGCTATGCCGAGCTGAGCGGAGGCACGGCCTACAAGCGCTCCATCTCCATGTGGGCCGAGATCTTCGCTCCCAACGGTGTGCTGGATGGGGAGAGCTTCGGCAAGTTGCTCTTCGCCACGGATATGAGTCTGTTCCGCGAGAAGGAGGGTTTCGAGCCCTACTTCGAGTTCTATGACAAGCTCTTCGACGCGGTCAAGGCCCCGCCGGAAATGCGGGCGCGGGTCAACCGCGGCAACGCGCTCAAGCTCTTCGCGCTGCAATGAAGCAGCATCGCACGGAGGAAGACCGATGGTGATGCGAATCGACGCGCACGTGCACGGAGACTTCTCGAAGCTGAAGGGCACTCCTGCGGCCTATTCAGAGAAGTGCCGCCAGCAGGGGGTAGAGCGGGTGCTGCTGATCGCAGACCCGGAGTCAACGCTGACCGCCTACCGGGCAATGCCGGATTTCATCATCCCGGTGCCCTGGGTGGACATAGATAAGGTGACCGTGAACGAGATCAACGGCATCCTCGACCGCGGCGCCCTCGGCATCAAGTTCATTGACCCTCAGTTCTCTTACGGCGATACCCGGTATGACCCGCTCTATGCCGCCATTTCCGCCAAGGGCAAGGTGGCAATGTTCCACACCGGGTATCTGGGTCGGGAGTTCGGCGCTCGGTCCCGGCCCACCGACATCACCTTCATGGCCCCCCCGGCCGTGGACTGCATGAGCCGCCGTCACCCCGACCTGAGGATTCTGATGGCCCACTATGGCAACCCCTGGTGGGAGGAAGCCTGGAAGATCACCTGGTCGGTGCCCAACTGCTATGCCGAGCTCAGCGGCGGCACCGCCTACAGGCGCTCCCCCTCGATGTGGCGGGAGATCTTCGCCCCCAATGGCGTGCTGGATGAGGAGAGCTTCAGCAAGCTCCTGTTCGGCAGCGACATGAGCGTATTCGTGGAGGACGAGGGCTTCGAGCCCTACTTCGAGTTCTACGATTGGCTCTTCGATGCGGTCAGCGCCACCCCGGAGATGCGGGAGCTAGTCAACCACGGCAACGCCATCAAGCTGTTCGGGCTGGGGTGAGCTAGCCCTCACCGGAATGTGAGGCCGGTCCGGGTTGTGCGTCCCGAATGAGCACGGGCGTGCCCGAGTAGCTGGCCACGCCTTTGCGCGTCAGGATGCACCGCAGCAGCAGGCCGTGCCGGCCGCCATCGCCGGCCGGGTCGAAGACGAAGTTCCCCAGGCTGTAGGCGATCAGCCCGTGATGGTACCGCTCCACTGGCTGGGGGGTATGAGGGTGGTGGCCCAGCACCAGGCTGGCGCCGGCGTCAATCAGCCGGTGGGCGATGCGCCGCTGCTCCTCCTGGGGCTGGCGGGCGTACTCGATGCCCCAATGTAGGCTGACGATGACGATGTCGGATTGCTGCCGCGCGGCGTGGACCTCCCCGTTGATCCGGTTGGGATCATAGACCGCGACGGTGGGCGCGTCCTCGCGATAGATGATGCCTTCAGGGAGGATGAAGGTGCGGGCGAGGATGGCTATCCGCAGGCCGTTGCGCTCGATCAACAGCGGAGCCGCGGCCTCCGGCGCGTCCCTCCCTGCGCCTACTGACAGCAGGCCGCAAGTTCTCAGCGCGTTCAGGCTTTCGGGCAGGGCCTCGCGGCCGCAGTCGAGGCTGTGGTTGTTAGCCAGGATGGCGACGCCGAAGCCAGCGTGCCTCAGCCCATCGGCGGCCGCGGGATCGGCCTTGAAGGAGAAGCGCTTGCTGATGGGCACGCCGTCTCTGGAGAGAGCGCATTCCAGGTTGGCGAGGGCCAGGTCGGCCGAGCAGATGAGGCGGCGGACGCGGGCGAACGGATAGTCAATCCCGTGTCTTGCGATCGCTTGGCCCACACCCCGGCCGAGCTGTACATCACCTACCGCGACGATAGTGACCGACGGCCTCGCCGCCTGTCGCTTGGCAGCCTCGCACTCAGTCGGCTGGCCGGGCGCAAGTGACGCCAGGGCGAGCGCGATAGCCAGCCGGCGAATCAGCACGAACCGCTGCCGCTCTCATCGGTCCGGGGCCATTTCGGCACCGGGATCTCCGGTTTCGGGTCAGCCATGAAGCTGGAGGTCCAGGAGGGCGGTTTGGGCGCTTTCTCATTCGACAGCATATCCTGCCAGCTATCGTCCGTCAGCCGGTCGCCGATCGGCTGGGGAAACTCGTAGTAGGAGAATACCGTGCCATGGGTGAGATAGAGCTTCCCACCGATCGGGACCACTACGAATATCTCGTTCGCGGGGCCCACCGCCTCCTCCAGGCACTGCTCGGTGCGCAGGTCGCTGTGCACATCTGCGATCACCGCCATATCCGAGTCGGATTGGCTGATGAGTGCGCCCGACTTGCCCCCAATCGCCGATGTGACCTGGTTGAAGAGATTGTGAAGCTCCGCCCCCAGCAGGCGAATCTGATCGTACTCGGCGGCCTTCAAGCGGCGGTTGGCCAGCTCCTTGAGCGAGACCCGCTCAAGGAAGGTGAGCAGATCCTCCATGCGCCCAAAGGAGTCGTCGAGTTCCCGGGTCATGAGAGCGCGATGGCGCAGACCCGCGCGGGTGGCCTTGGTGAGCCACAGCAAACGGTGATAAACCTCGACCGCGGGTTCCACGTATCCTTTGGGCACCGGGGGCTGGGGGCCGACCTCGTGTCCGTCACCGCACTCCGCCGCCACGCTCTGCTTGGCATAGAGGATGGTGTCGTGGCGCAGCTCGGACCAGTTCGCCAGCCCTGAGTTCAACTGCTTGTCCAGCCAGGCCTGGGTGCGCATGAAAGAGGGGTAGCCGTCGCCCACCGGCTCGACCAAGCCTTTCAGTGTCCACAGCCATCCCCAGTAGAGGTTGCTCCGCCAGTCCTGCTCGCGCTTCGCGGAGAGCTCGGCCTTCAGCTTTCCCATCTGCTGGGTATAGTTCGCGTGCTTCGTCTCGCCCAGCTGATCCAGTATCTTGCCGGCGCGCTGGGACCCGAGGGCGGCGAAGACATCCAGGCCCATGGGCATCCTGCGCTGGTGCTGTTCAGTGCCGACATTGCTCCACACCAATTGCTGCAGCCAGTAGGCGTCCGGAACCGCCCGCTGGCCCATGAAGCGGAACTGGGGCCCGGTGGGGATGTCCAGAATCGGCTGGGGAGCTTGAGGAGCGAAGGTCGCGATCCGTGGGGTGCGCATCGCCATCGCGACCTGATGGAAGGAGTCCAGCTTTGGCTTTCCCGCTAGCTCGGCCGGATGCGGGAGATGGCCCCACACCTTCTCCGCGGCCGACAGCCAGTCCGCCGGGGTGAGGTCATCCGTGGTTTCCACGTAGAAAACAGTTGGCTCGTAGATGCGGTCCCAGACGCGGATTGCAGGCCTGCCGTCCAGCTTGGTCTCGTAGAGAACGCGGGCGATGAGCAGAGACTGCCGGATCTGCTCGTAGGCCACTCTGGGGGGCGTCGCTCTCTCCGGCCACTCCAGCGCGAAAGGCAGCAGGCCGTACCACGTCATTGCCATGAAGTAGTGCTTCAGATCCGCACCCCCCGCGTAGTGGCCCCTGGGCACGAACTGGGAGAAGTCAACCTGGTAGGGGAAAATGTGCGACGGTCTGCGCCCTGCGTGAGCGGAGATCTCCTTCCATTCCTCGGCCACCATCCGTTCCGCGGCGGCCGGCAGGCGGCCGGGGATCAGGCCCAGCACCTTGGCTGCCACCGCGAAGTAGGCGACGTTCCTCAGCGCCGCGTCTCTGGTGTTTCCGGGAGCGAGGTGATTGTAGGTCGAGCGCGATTCCCGCAGCATGTGCTTGGTCAGCCTGCGCAGCAGCGGATTGAGTTTCTCTGCCTCCACGTGGCGCAAGCTGTAGTCATAGAAGATGTGGTAGAGCTGGAGCACCGAGTCCGAAGCCACGAAGTTGGGGATGACTTTGTAGTCGTTCTGCTCATACACGAAGAACAGTTGCCCGTCGTCGCCCGGCGCCACGAAGAAACTCTGTCTGGCCAACAGGGATTCCTGGAGCTTGGTGAACTTGCCATACTGGTTGAGATTGGTCACGTTGCTCAGGTCCGCCTTCACCTGATAGGGCGGCACTCTGGCCTCGATCTTGAGTGGCTGATAGGGCGGTACCTGGAAGGCGCCCGATGCCCGGTGCGGCAGCGCCAGCAGGACCACAGACACAAGCAGAAGGCGCTTCATCTCTTCCCCTCCCGGAAAAGGCTGGCGACGGGGACATAGCCGCCGTCGCGAAAGACATAGGTCAGTCTCCGTCCGCCGACAGAGACCGAGATCTCATCGCTGCCGCTGTTGCCGTCCTCCACCTTCAGCCCGGAGGCTGGTGGCCCCGGCTTGCCCGTCCATTCCCCCCAGAAGCCGAAGCCGGCCCAGTGATAGAGTGTGAGGCCGGTGCGGTGCGCCCCGAAGTCTTCGAGGGTGAGCAGTCGAACGCCTGTCGGAGTCTGCACCAGCGCCGCCTCCAGCAGGCGCCGGCCCACCCGCGAGCCGAGCCATTTCGGAACCCAGCGGCTTTCCTTGAGAGTGAAAAGGAAGGGACGCCAGCCTGGCTTCGGGTCGTAGCGCGTGGACTTGTAGACCAGCACCAGCAGATCGAGGCAGCCATCGCCGTCCACGTCGGCCGCCGAGGCCATCTTGCCCCGGTGTCGGTACAGGAATTCCGGGCCCACGGCTTGACGCGTGCCCGCAGTCAGCCGGTAGACCCTCGCCCGCACCGGAGGCCCGGGCGTTAGCTCACAGAGGTACCGCCCTGGCTCCGCCCACCCGGCCCGCACCAGCAGCAGAAGCAGCGAGATTACCCATGTGGATCTCACGCTGGCAGGGTTCCCTCTCAGGTTCGGAACTCCTGTAGCCCTGGGTTGCGGGGAGCGGTCTCCCCGCCGCGCCCCTCCTCAGGTAGTGCGATCTTCGGCGGCTTTCTCGAGGTAATGGCTCACCTCCGCGTCTGACATCTCGGAGAAATCCTCGTAGAAGGAGGCCACCGCGAAGGGATGCCAGTCCGAGACGTGGAGCACGACGACCCAATCCGACACGTGCTCAACCTCTGCCAGGGAGCTGCGGGGAGAAACGGGGACTGCTATCACCACCTCCTTGGGTCGCTGCTTCCGGACGGCTAGCGCGGCCGCGATCATGGTATAGCCAGTCGCGAGTCCATCATCCACCAAGATCACGACCCGGTCGGTCAGCGCCGGCTCCGGGCGCTGACCCCGGTAGGCGGCCTGGCGGCGCTGCACCTCTCGCAGCACCCGGCGCGCGATCGCCTCGATCTCCGACGGCGAGAGCTGGAGCGCTTGCACCATCTCCTCATTCAGCACCCGCGTGCCGTCCGGCATGATCGCCCCAAAGCCGGCCTCCGGGCTCCACGGGATGGGCAGCTTGCGCGGCACGATCACGTCGAGTGGGCAGGCCAGTGCCTGGCTGATCTCGTAGCCGACGGGCACCCCGCCGCGGGGGATGCCGAGCACGATGCAGTCCCGCCCCTCGTAGGCCGCTAACCGCTGGGCCAGCAGCCTGCCGGCCTCTCGCCGGTCCCTGAAGATGGTTTGCATGGCAACCTGTCGCAGGAGGCAAGTGCCTAGGCCGTCTGGGCCGCTGGCTAAGCCGGCAGAGCCGGCCGCCATCCCGGCCCTATCGGGCCTAGGGACACCCCGGCCCGCCGTAAGCGGGCCCAGGGGGTCCTGCCCAACGGACGTGGCTCGCCGGCCCAAGCGAACGCGATCCCGCTCAGCTCTCTCGGATATGGAGCGCCTGCTGCGCCAGCTTCGTCTTGACCGATTCCACCTTGTATTTCATGGTGAGCTCTTTGTCGCGTCGGTCGTCCAGCTTGATGATGGTCAGGACGCGGGGATAACCGAGGTCGAAGCACACCTCATGCATCTCCCACGCCACGCGGAAGAGCGTGTCCAGGTCGCCTTCGATGGTAGTGCCCATGGAGTTCAGCTCGTAGTTGACCCCGTGCTTCTCCGCGATCTTCAGCATCTCCACCACCGTGTCCCCGAGGCTGCTGCCGGCTTTCCCGGTGGGCAGCACATCAATCTCCATGATCGGCGGCATCTACCTCTCCTTTTCCATCACCTCAGGTCGCACTCGGCTCGACTGCAAGGGATAGCCCGCTGCCTTCCAATCCGCCAATCCCCCTTCGAAGTCAACCACCCGGGTGAAGCCCAGCTCCTCCAGCCTGCGCGCCGCGGCCGGGCTGGCCTGGCACTCGAGACTGGCGCAGTAGACCACGATCTCCTTGTCCTTCGGGAACGCCGCGGTTGAGGTGGCATCTATCCGGAAAAGGGGGAGGTTGATCGCCCCCGGAAGGTGCTCGCGCTGATAGGACTCGGCCGAGAGCACGTCAAGCAGCAGGAAGTCTTCCTTCGCCTCCATCTTCTCCTTGAGGGCCTCCCGCGTGATGGTTGTAGCCATGTCTGTTCCTCCTCTCTGGCAGACTGGTGTGCCACCCCGCAACCACTGTGGGTCCCATTCCGCCTGTCTCCTCTTCTCCGCGGCCGGAGTAGCGCCGGTCGGTTATATTGACATCACCAGCACGAGTGCGGAGAAAAACGGACAAGGCCGAGAGCCGGCTTGCTCTCGGCCTTGCCACCTGCTGTTCTCGAGGCGATTTCTCCGCGCTACTTGCTTCGGCCCGTCTCCAGCACGCAGATCGCCTGCGGCACGGTGATCCTGGGAGAGAGGCTCTCCAGAATCACGAACTGGTAGCTGGCAGCGGTAGGGCCGACGAAGGCCGGGGTCATGTCCTGGGCCAGCACCAAAGAGGCGAAGTGGCGCTCGGAGGCGAGCACCACGCCCCC
This sequence comes from uncultured Armatimonadota bacterium, assembly GCA_963716175.1. GTDB lineage: Bacteria > Armatimonadota > Hebobacteria > Hebobacterales > Hebobacteraceae > MFD04408-11. The sequence goes on from OY970296.1 coordinate 2,407,572, forward strand.
GGAGGCGAGCGTCGGCGCCTTCACCAGCCCGGCGCTGATCACCTGGCGAGCGTGTTCGAGCTGGGTGCGAAAGCCCCGCTCGTAGAGGCGGAAGAGGCTGTTGTAGAGGGCAGGGGCCAGGGCCGCGGTGTATGGTCCTGGGAACCCGGCCGCGTCGAGCGCATTCACCGCCTTGATCAGGTCGTCTACGGGCTGCCCCAGTTGTGCCCAATCTCCCAGCCCCACCTTGGAGACCCCGGGGGCGGTGAGAAGACCTGCAATGCCCAGGTCTCGGTTGCCCTGGAAGATGAGCGTGTCCTCCAGCCGCGCGCAGGCGATGGCCGCCCTGGCGGGAGTGTCGAGGTCGAGCAAGCTGCCCCGCTCCTCTGCCGCGGCGACCTCGCGCACCGCCAGCGTGAACTCGGAGTAGATGAGCGGAATGGGGCTGGTCTGGGGCGCGCTCATGCTGGCGCGAGCATCACCGAAGCTCGCCTCTGCCGCCACCGGTCGTTCTTCATGATCCAGCGAGCGGGTGCCGAAGCCGAAGGGCCCATAGATGTCCAGCAGCCGCCGGCCGGCGAGCTCCATCTTCGCCGGGCCGATCACGGCCTGGTCAATCATCTCCCACACTCTGTCGCTGATAGGGGCCGCCTCCCGTGGCAGATACCGCATCTCACGCCTCCTCTCTCGCCGGCCGCAGACTGCCGATCGTGGTGGTACGCTCCGGCTCGGATCCACTCTCGGAGGCCACGGGTTCGGGAGTGGAAACGCCCGCGGCCATATCCGCCACCTCCTGGCGGCCGCCATCCAGGAATCCCTGCTCCTCCGGGGCCAGACGCCTGATCATCTCCAGAAACTCGCCAGCATGGGTGCGCTCTTCATCCGCGATGTCGAGCAGCACCTTCCTCGCCAGCTCGTCGTCGGTGGCCTCCGCATGTGCAGTGTAGAGGTGCACCGCCTCCAGCTCGGCGGCCAGATTCAGTCGCAGCGCCCGGATCAGCTCCGACTTCGTCATCTTGCGCGGCACCAGCCCGGGAAACGGATTCACGAACTCCGGCATCTCTCACCTCCGTACGCTGTCGCTGGCCCTGACCTCCGCCAGCCCAGCCTCGCGCCTGCAACTTAGGCGAGCAGGCCATTGTTCCTGTCAACAACTTGGGACACGTGTTGAGGAGCGCAACAGAGGACAGCAGACAACAGCCGCGGCAAGCGCGAGCTGAGCCTGCCGGGCGCTCAGCGCTTCGCCATCTCAGCGACAGTCTCGAAGCGGAAACCTCGCCTCTGCAAAGTCTCGATGATCTGGGGCAGCACATCCAAGGTCTGCTGCACACCGTCATGCAGCAGGATGATGCCGCCGTTGCCGATGCGCTTCAGCACCCGCTTCTCGATGGTCTTGTCCCCCGGGCTGGCGTAGTCTCCAGGGTCGTCGGTCCACAGCACGGTGGTCAGGCCCAGCGCGCCGGCTGCCAGCATCACCTCCTTGTCGTAGTCGCCGCCGGGCGGCCGCGCGAACCGCATGGTCTCGCCGGTGATGGATCTGACCACCTCCTGGGCCGCCTGCCACTCCGGCCCGATCTCGTCAACTGGGACCTTGGTCAGATTGGCGTGGTGGTAGCTATGGTTGGCGATGACACTCCCCGCGTCCCACTCCGCCCGCACCAGGTCGGGGTACTTCTCCGCCATCTCGCCCACTACGAAGAAGGTGGCCTTCACACGATACCGCCTGAGAATGTCCAGGATCTTGAGCGTAAAATCGGGGTGGGGCCCATCGTCGAAGGTCATCGCAACCGCCGGCACTCTGGGGTCGCCGCGGATCAGCTTCAGGTAGCGCACTCCCTTGCCCCGCTCGTGGGCGTCCTGCGCGGCCAGCTCCTCCGGGGACTTGTAGGTCTCCGTCAGCGCACGCGCCCAGAACTTGTCGAGCTGTGTCCCATCACTCTGGCCACTGCCCGCGGCCGGCTTCGTTATCTCAGCTTTGGGCTCCGCCGCGCTCGACTCGACTCCACCCAGCCCCAACACCACCAGGCAGGCCAACCCAATCGGCCACCGCCTTCTCACCTTTGCCCTCCTTTGCCTCCACCAGCAGCTCTGGCACGGTGACGAACCGATAGCCGCGCTTCTTGAGGCCCTCAATCACCAGCGGCAGGGCCGCCATTGTCCTCCTGCGATCGAGGGCATGACTCGGCTCGCCATCATGCGCCAGGATGATCATACCCGGGCTGATTCTGCTGATCACACGGTCGGCCATCTCCTCTGGTGTCTTCGACGACCGGTGCTCGAGCGTCACGGTCCACAGGATCATGCGGTAGCCGAGAGCCTGAGCCGAAAGGAAGCTGTCTCCGTCCCACTGACCTCTGGGCGGCCGGAACAGGTGCGTATGGACCCCACAGACTCTCTCGATCGCCCGCTCGCAGCCCTCGATCTCGGCCAGGTTCTGCTTCTCGCTCGCGCCGGTCATGGGCTTGTGGCCCCAGGTGTGGTTCCCGATGGCATGTCCTTCCGCCACCTCCTGCCGCGCCAGCTCCGGGTGGTGCTCGACCTCCCGCCCTATCACAAAGAAGGTCACTTTGACCCCGTGCTCTCTTGCCAGCCGCAGCACGGTCGGTGTGTATTTCGGGTCAGGGCCATCGTCGAAGGTTAGGGCCACCAGCTTCTTGTCAGTGCTCACGCGCCACACGATTTCTCCCGCGCCCCGCTGCACCCGGCCAGGTGGGTCGAGGGCGAGAGGCGCCATGGCCAGCGGAAGGCTGGCGCATCCCGTCAGGGCGATGACCCATACCGGCAACAGCAGTCTCGCTCTCGTCGTCAGCACCTGACTATCCGCGCAGCCACTCTCGCGCGCCCTCGTTACCACTTAGCACTGGGTCCTTCCTGCCCTGTGACTGGACCATTGGGGCGCCCCAGGCGGCCGGCCCGCCCGTCACCGGGCCGGCGGGCAAGCAGGAGCAGGCGGCATCACCGCCGAAGCCGAGGCCTCTAGCGCTTAGGCGGCTTCGTCGGAGACAGCTCACATGACGACCTCTGTGGCTAATGGCCCCGTTCGGGCACGCACTGGAGCCAAGCGCGGGGGCTGCGGGCGGTGATCGTTCGGCGCCAGGTCTACGCCCGGGCCGGCCTGCTCGGCAATCCCTCCGACATGTACGGGGGCAAGGTCATCTCCTTCTTGATCCGGGATTTCGCTGCCCGCGTTCAGCTCTGGGAGAGCCCTCACCTCACCTTTCGCCTTCATCCCGACCACGATCGCGCCGAGTTCGCGGACCTGGCGGATCTGGTGGCCTCGGTTCGTCGGCACGGCTATTACGGGATGCAGCGGCTGCTCTTCGCGACCTGTACCCGTTTCGCCTCCTACTGCCGAGAGCGAGGGCTGCCTTTGCGGAAGGCCAACTTCACGCTGGAATACGAGACCGATATCCCGCGGCAGTCCGGGCTGGGTGGCTCCAGCGCCATGATCGTGGCCGCGCTGCGGGCGCTGCTGCGCTTTTACCGCATTCCGGCGAGAGCTATCCCGCCGCGCGCGCTGGCCGAGCTGGCGCTGAGTGTAGAGACGCGCGAACTGGGCATCACGGCCGGCCTCCAGGACCGGGTGGTGCAGAGCTTCGGGGGCCTCACCTATATGGACTTCTCCGGCCGGCCCGCGCGCTGCCAGCGCCTCGATTCCGGCCTGCTCCCCAGGTTCGGGATCGCCTACTTGACAGACGAGCAGATCGGGCAGCGCGAGTCGGGGCAGGTGCATGCCCAGGTGCGCTACCGCTGGGAGCAGGGCGACCCGGAGGTGCGGCGGGTGATGCGGCAGCTGGCGCGGTGTGCCGAGCTGGGGCGAGAGGCCCTGCGCCGCCGCGATCTGGCAGAGTTGGGGCGCCTGATGAATCGAAACTTCGATATTCGCCGCGGCCTGTTCGGCGATACCGCGCTGGGCCAGCACACCATCGCCCTGGTGGAGATCGCGCGTGCGGCCGGTTTCCCAGCCAAGCTTCCTGGGTCCAGTGGAGCCGCGCTGGTCTTGCTGGACAGCAAGGAGGCAGAGCGGGCGCTGGCTTCGGCCTACGCGGCCAGGGGATACCGGTTCACTGCGGTGCGAGGTCTGTAGCTGATGAGAAAAGACGATCAGGAGGCGTCGGGGCAGATGCCCCCGATAGGGCGGGAGCCAACCTCCCGTTTGCCGGGCGGGTGGCGGAGCGAGCGCGGGCGGAGCCCGCGCATAGTGAAGGCAGTGGTGCCAGCGGCCGGGCGGGGCACCCGCTTGCTGCCGGCTACCCGCTCGCAGCCGAAGGAGATGCTGCCTGTGGGCCGCAAGCCCACCATTCAACACGTGGTGGAGGAGCTTGCCGCGGCCGACCTGCGTGAGGTGCTGCTGATCTCGGGCCAGGGCAAGCGCGCTATCGAGGATCATCTGGACCGCGACGTGGGGGAGAACGAGCTGAGCGACGAGCCCTGGACGCGCCTGCGCCTCTTCCATGCGCGGCAGAGTGTACCTCGCGGCCTCGCCGACGCGATCAGCATCGCCGAGCCGTTCGCCGCAGACCAGCCTTTCGTGGTGGCGCTGGGCGACTCGATCATCGTCTCCCGCGCCCGCCAGCCGCTGCTCAAGCGCATGATCGCGGTGCACGAGCGCCACCGGCCGGCGGCCACCATCGCGGTGGAGATGGTGCCGCGGGCTTCCGTGAACCGCTACGGGATCGTCGCGCCGAAAGGTGCCGTGGACAGCGTCTTCGCCATCAAAGACATCGTAGAGAAGCCGGCGCCTGAGCGCGCGCCCAGCAACCTGTCGGCCGCGGGCCGCTACGTATTAGAGCCAGCGATCTTCGATGCCATCCGGCGCACCAAGCCGGGAGTGGGGGGCGAGCTCTGGCTGACCGACGCCCTCCGGGTGCTATTGCGAGACGGGAACGAGGTGCTCTGCGTCAAGCTGCGCAGCAGCGAGCGGCGCCTGGATATCGGCAACTTCCTCAGCTACTTCCAGGCCTTTCTGGCGCTCAGCCTGAGCGATCCGGAGCACGGGCCTGCCCTGCGCAGATGGGCGCGAGCCCTCCTGCGGCGCTCGCGCAGGGCGGGATGACTGACCCCGGCCAGGCGACATCCGCCACTCCCTGGCCGGAATCACCACGGCGAGAGAGCTGCTTGGCTACCAGGTGAGGCTGTCCCCTCGCGAGGGGCCCGAGCGCACCGTCGCCTGGTATCTTCAGCAAGACTCCTGAGGCCAGGCCGCGGCCTCCACCAGATGGCACGCTCGCCACCCTTGATCGGTCGCTGCCCCCGGTGTAGATTGGTGTTCGGGGAATACAGGCGAGGAGATGTCTTGTGCGAAGCTACCGTCTCTGGTTCACCGGCTCGCCGGCCTGGCTGGTAGTGCTGGCGATTATCAGCTTCCCGATTGGATGCGCGGCGGCGTTTCTCTATCTGCTCTGCAACTTCAGGGTCGAGGTGAGTGAACAGCCCAAGCAAGCCCAGTAGTGGCCTATGCTGGCGCATCATCAGAGCCGTCCTGGCGCTGGCACTTGTCTCCGGCCTAGGGACCTGGCTTGCGCCAGGGCTCGGCCTGGCCTCCTCCCATGGGCGGCGCACCACTCCCCCGCAGGTCGAGCCGCGCCCACCGCTAGCGTGGACGCCCACCCGGCACGACCGGCTCCTGGTGCTGGCGCCCCACCCCGATGACGAGTCTGCCGCCTGCGGCGGCCTCACAGTCCAGGCTCTGCAGGCAGGCGCAGCGGTGCACGTGGTCTACGTGACCAATGGCGATGGCTTCCGGGTGGCGGCAGAGCGGGTCTTCGAGAAGACCCGCCTCTCTCCCAGCGATTATCTGAAGCTCGGCGCCATGCGCCAGCGCGAATCGCTCGGCGCTCTCGCCCGCCTGGGGCTGAGCAAGAAGGATGTGACCTTCCTCGGCTATCCCGACAAGGGCCTTGACCAGATGTGGCTGCACTATTGGGGAAGCGAGCGCGCCTACACCAGCCGTTACACCAAAGAAGACCACAATAGCTACCGCGACTCGCTGCGTCCGGGAGGGCCCTATTGCGGCCGGGCCTTGCTCGATGATCTGGAGGCTGTGATGCGGCGCTTCCGGCCCACGGTCGTCGTCGCTCCTCACCCCGGGGACGCTCACGGAGACCACTGGGCGCTCTACTGCTATACCGTGGCTGGCCTCTACGAGCTGGGGCTGCTAGACCGCGTCGAGCTGCGTCTCTATCTGGTGCACCGGGCCGATAAGTGGCTGTCCCCCAAGGGTGGATTTCTCGACCCGACTGCCCCTCCCCAGCAGAGCGATGAGCTAGGCACCCGCTGGTCGCTGCTCCCTCTCAGTCCCGAAACGGCACGGCGAAAGCGGGAGGCCATCATGCAGCACCACACGCAGCTGTTGGTGATGAGGGACTTCCTGCTCAACTTCGCCAGGAACCGGGAGCGTTTCGGTCAGATCCCCTTTGGCCGCCTCGCCGACGTGGCGCCTGGTGCCATCCGCGTGGATGGAAAGGGGGACGACTGGGCGCAGCTCCCGCTCGCCCTCCCGGGCCGAGGTTCGCAGCCAGGCAAGCGAGTGCCCGCGGCCGCTCATATCACTCAGGTCCAGGTGGCGCGGGACCCGCGCAAGCTCTTCGTGCTCCTGGATCTGGGCGGTTCAGCGTCGGCAGACCTTTCCTATCAGGTCCACCTTCGCCTTCTCTCCCGGGGCCAGGCGGGGCCGCCCACGACCTATGTCCTGCATCCCGGGCGGCAGTGTCCTGGCGTTGAGTTCCACGTACAGGGGAGTCGGCTCGAGCTGTCCCTGCCCTGGCCCCACCAGAGTCCATCTGATGCCATCATGCTGTCAGCCGACAGCTGGCGCGGTTCCTCCGGGCTCGACAGCACGCCCTGGGTCGTGCTGAGAGCGCAGCCTGTGGTAAGCGCCCATTGAGCTTCGCCATCCGGCTGAACCCGGCTGCGCTCAGTAACGGCCGTAGCTTCTGGCCGTCTCCACCATGGCCCGGATATTGGCATCCGGGGTATCCCGGCCGCACTGGTCGCCTGTGGACAGGATGAACCGGCCCCCGGCCGCGGCCGCGTCAATCGCTCTCTTGCTGGCCGCCATCACCTCCTCCGCCGTTCCCCGGAGCATGATATCGGTGGTGTGCAGGTTTCCCTTCAGCACGATCTTGCGGCCGTACCTCGCCTTCAGCTCCGCCAGGTCGCAGTCTCCCATCGGTGGCGCCTCCAGAGGATCTATCACCGTGAGCTTGGTCTCCTCGGCTGCCATTCCCACCAGGGCGCGCTCGGGGCCGCAGGAATGCACATGTGTCGGGAGGCCCAGATCGTAGGCCATCTCCGTGGCGCGCTGGAGCACAGGGAGGGCCAGCTCGCGGAAAATTGCAGGCGTCTGCCACACCAGACTGCCGGACCCGCCGCACAGCAGCACGTCCGGCCGCGGGTCCATCTTCGCGATCTTCTCCATCCTCTCTTCCACTCGCCGGATGGTCTGCTGCGTCAGCTCCCGCCACGGCCTGGGGTCATCGTAATAGGAGTAGATCTGATCCGGATTGTTCAGGACGATCGTGCTCGCCCCGCTGTTCAGGCCCAGCACCCCCTGGTCTCCCATCTCCTTCCGCATCAGCTTCCAGCGCTCCAGCCCGACCGGCCACGGTTTCACCCCCTCGATCTCCTCCCACTCGCTTGGCACCGGTGGCAGGCCCAGCTTCTCCGGCAGAACGTTGGTGGCTGGTGGGTTGTCGGCAGTGTGCACCACCACATGGCGACTCCAGGCGTCACTTTCCGCGTGGTAGTCCTGAGTGACGAAGCTGCCATCCTTCCGCCGCATCACGATCCTCGTCTGCCAGCCGCTATCCGTGCCATCCAGCACATCCACTGGCCCGAAGTCGTAGAGCTCGAAGCCTCCGTCAATGTCGAAGTGCTTGACGGCCTCGATATAGGCCTTCCATAGGGGAGGATCCTCGTAGACGTAGATGTCCCAGAAGGGCTTTCCTGTGAGCCGGCACGGCACCATGTTCGAGATGTCCGGGCAGCACGGAACGCAGTCCGGAATCTCCCCTCTCATCACCGTCAGCAATCTCTCGCGAGGTCATGCCGAGTTCCACCCATGCAGCTCTGACCCGATGTCTTCCGTCAGCGGCTCCTCGCAACCTTCCCGCCGCACGTCACCCAAGCAGGCGCACTTGCTGGTGAGCACGCGAGGACTCACCCACGCGCCGACGAAACCGCGTTCGGATGTCCGAGATCTCCTGGTGCTGGACGGCCTGGCAGAGCGAGCGGATCTGAGATGACCACGCCCGCCGCCGACAATGCTCCCATCGTCTTCACTATCGGTCACTCGACGCGCACCGCGGCTCAGCTGATTGAGCTGCTGCGCGCCCGCGGCGTGACCAAGGTGGTGGACGTGCGCACCGTGCCCCGCTCTCGCCACACGCCGCAGTTCAACCGCGAGACCCTACCTCAGGTTCTGCAGGCGGCTGGCATCGGCTATCTGCACCTGCCTGGGTTGGGAGGTCTGCGCCATTCCCACAAGGACTCGGTGAACACGGGCTGGCGCAATGCCAGCTTCCGCGGGTATGCCGACTACATGCTCACGCCGGAGTTCGAGCAGAGCGTGAGCGCGCTGATTGAGCTGGCCCGGCGGGAGCGAATCGCCATCATGTGCGCGGAGGCAGTGCCCTGGCGCTGTCACCGGTGGCTGCTTGCGGATGCCCTGAGCGTGCGGGGAGTCCGGGTAGAGCACATCATGAGCTTGACCCGGTCCGATCCTCACTCGCTCACCTCGTGGGCCAAGGTCGAGCGCACGCGCATCACCTACCCTGGCCTGGGGGAGCAGTCCGCACTCCCCGGTGTGCGATGACTGGCCAAGGAGCGGGTCCTTCCTTGGCAAACTGGACGCGGGGCAAGCGGGCCCAGGAGGCCGAGCTATGTTCATTGACTATGTCTCGCTGCTGCTGATCAACACCATGATTGGCTATTTCCTGCTGGCGGGATACGTCTACTCCGGTCTCGATGACCGGGACCAGGGCAAGTGGGCAGTGGGGTTCCTCATGTCAGGGCTGATCGCAGTCGTGTTCGGGGGCCTCGTGGCCGCCACTTGGCCGCTGCCTGGCCCCTATGACACGGCCTATGGCGAGATGTCTGTGCTGCTGGGGATCATCTTCCTGGGGGCAGGCCTGGCCATGGTCAGAGGCTGGAGCATGCTGCTCGTCGCCGTCTACGGCTTCTTCGCCGGATGGGCGGCCGTGGTGATGGGCATCCGCATCATCCAGCTCAAGCTGACCCTCGTCCCGGGCTTGGCAGGCGTGGGGTTCATCCTCTCCGGCCTGGCCGGCGTGTTTGCCGCGCCGACCCTGAGCTTCCTGAGGAATCACCGGCCTTTCCGCACCCTGGCTGCCATCGTCCTCTTCGTCACCGCCCTGGTCTGGGCTGTCGTTGTGTACCCCGAGTACTGGTTCCACATGCAGCAGTTCGGCAAATGGGTGCCGCTGGTCTCTCGCGCTGCTGCCATTCGCCCCTGAGCCAGGGCGAATCCAGGGTCCGGGAATGACGAGAGCCCCGGCTGTGCCGGGGCTCTCGTTGCTCTCACAGGTCTAACTGGCTCAGAGAGGCCGAACCTTGGCGGCCCTGGGACCCTTGGGACCCTGCTCGACCTGAAGCTCGACTTCCTGGCCTTCACGCAGGGAGCGGAACCCCTGGCCCTCGATCGCCGAGTGGTGAACGAAGATATCACCCTGGGCGGTCTCGATGAAGCCGAAGCCCTTGGCATCGCTGAACCACTTCACTTTGCCACTGATCATTAGCCGATCTCCTTTCCGAAAGCTCGAACGTTAGGCAGGAGGTCGGCCGGTACTGAACGCTTTCCTCACCCCACAGTCCTGAGGCTTTCCGAGTTCGCGGCGCGCGCCAAACGCACCAGCCTGATGCTACCCTCAAAACCATAGTCTGTCAAGCGCATTCGGAAGTCGGTAGTGGGTCAGTCTCAGGGGAGGAGTCTCACAATTTCTTCGACTGACCAGACATGATCGGCCACACCCGCCGCGACCGCCGGGCTTGTCTTGAGCGTCTGGTGGACCCTGGCGAAGTTGTAGTACATGAAATGCAGCGAGACGGCGCAGAAGTGGTTCTCCAGCTTCTTTGAGAAGGCGTTGGTTAGCCGGGTGAACCGGCCCAGGCCCATCCGAACGGTCAGATTCTGGCGCTCTACGTAGCTGGTAGAGATGTGCTTGGGGTCGGGCCTGCCCATGATCGGCGTTCTTTCGGCAGCTATGCACACGGGCGGGCTGTATCGCTTCTCGCCTTCGGCGTCCTGGCCGTACAGCTTGACTAGCATGGCATAGTCAGTATTGGCCCCGAAGACCTCTTCCACGGCACTCAGATAGACCTTCAGGCCGTCTGTGGTTAGCTGGACACGATTGGCCAGGCGGGATTCCAGGTCGGTGATAAGGTCATAGGCGGCTGTAGCGTCCCTCTCGCCGACCTGCCAGCAGATCATCAACTTGCTGTCGGCGTCCATTGCCGTCCACGTCCACACGTCGCCAACGCCGAACTGCCCGCGCCTGTGCTCCGGGACGTTCTTCTCCTTGGCCCCGACGAAGGACCAAATCTCGTCGCACTGGACGCGCTTGGTGGCGAGGCCGCGCAGGGCCTGGTTCTGGTACTCCCAACAGGCGTGACCAAGCTCCACGAGAAGCTTGGTCACGGTGTTCTTCGCTGCCCCGGTTATGCGAACCGTAGAGCGGATCGAGTTCCCTTCTACCAGACAGCGGATAACAGCGGCTCTGCGCTCAGACGATAGCTTGTTCATACTGACCAGTATACATGAGCGAAGCCCATTTGTCAAGTATCGAATCATAAAATTCTATGATTCCATGATTGACAAATCCGGGTACACGGTATATACTGACGGCATGGAGGTAGTCTTCCAAGATTCCGCATTGGACCGACTAGAGAGTGGCGAGGGCGCGGATGGTGCCTATCAGCCCGGAATCGTCAGGGTGTTCCGGATGCGTATGCAACAGATCAGGGCCGCCGCGGACGAGAGGGATTTCTATCAACAAAGGTCTCTGCGGTTTGAGAAACTCAAAGGACGTCGAGCGCACCAGCATTCAATGCGCCTCAATGACCAATGGCGACTCATTCTGGAATTCAGAGGAGACGGGCCGAGTAAGGTCGTGGTGATCGTTGCCATCGAGGATTACCACTGAGGGAGATGTAGTATATGACCACAAGACAGATAGCCGAGGCCTTCCCGCCGGGCGATTTCATAAAGGAGGAACTTGAGGCGCGCGACTGGAGCCAAGTTGAGTTGGCCGAGATCATCGGCCGACACCCCCAGACCATCACTGAATTGGTTACTGGCAAGAGGGCCATCACACCTGAACTAGCCAAACTGCTCGGTGATGCGTTCGGCACTAGCGCGCAGTATTGGATGAACCTGGATACTAGCTACCGCCTGTGGTTTCACAGAGATACTGATAGCGCGGTCTCGCGACGCGCTAGGCTATACCAAATGGCCCCTATCAGGGAGATGGCCAAGCGCCACTGGCTCGAACTGTCGCAGAACCTGGATGTCCTTGAGCAAAGAGTGACATCCTTCTTCAGAATACCGAGCATAGACACACCCATCGCGTTCCCACACGCAGCGCGGAAAAGGAGGGTGGGAGAACTCTCACCTTCACAGAAGGCATGGATGTTTCGTGCCGCACAACTTGCCCATGCTGTACATGCTGAGCCGTTCTCTCTGCAGTCGTTCAAGCGGGAGATGGTTGAACTAAGGCAGTTGCTCTCGGACGCATCCGACGTAAGGCTCGTCCCCAGGGTTCTGGCTAATGCGGGCGTTCGATTTCTCATATTGGAACACCTTCCCCGCACGGGAATTGATGGCGTTACCTTCTGGCTTGATGAGAAGTCTCCGGTCATCGCACTCTCTCTGCGATATGGCCGGATTGATGCCTTTTGGTACACACTGGCACACGAATTGTGCCATGTGTGGCGACGGGATGGATTGAGGCGAGGACAGGCGATTGTCCTTGACACGGAACTTGTGAGAGATGCTGAGACGGCGGAACCAGAGTTGGAATCTGAGAAGGAAGTGGACGCCCAAGCCGCAGCCTTTCTAGTTCAACAGTCCGAGCTTGATGATTTCATATTGCGCACAAGTCCCCTGTATAGCAAGAAAAAGATCGCCAACTTTGCAGCAAGAATCAAGGTACACCCTGGGATTGTTGTGGGGCAACTTCAATTTCGGGGGGAATCCCAGGCGGGAGTTGGTTGGGACAAGTTCAGAGATGCGCTTGTAGATGTCAGAGGGATTGTAACCCAATCAGCGCTAACAGACGGGTGGGGGAACGTTCCTCCCCCGCTCAGCTAAGGAGATGCAGAATGCCTACCTATGCCAAGAGGATGCAGGGTCTCGTGGCCGCATACAGGGCGGCAGGGGGGCCGTGGCCAGCGTCCACTGAGCAGATGGCCTCGTGGGCCGTGCGAGAGAGGAAGTGGTCGCCCCCGACCGCGGCCCTCATCAAACAGTGTGCGCGAGACTTTGCCGAGGCCATGCGTCAGGAGAATCTTACGGATGCTCAGGGCAGGACTGTACGCGCGAAGTATCCAGCTACTATGGACCGAAACGGCGCACGAGTCACGTTGTGGGATGATGTGCGCACAGCGAGTCGCCCGTTCATGGTGACGCATTTCGCGCAGCGCCGTCAAAGCGTCGTCTCGGATTGCAGGAAGATGAAATCTGACTTAGATAGCTATAACGAAAACCGCAACCCCGGACGTCCTATCCAGATGAGTTTCAATTTCGAGCGGGATGTAGAAGAGGGCGAGTTGGACCAAGCGGCGTAGCCCCTATCCTGCCTTCCATCGCGCCGCGGCCGCCTTCCTCGCGATCTCGGAACGCCGCTTTGGCGTGAGTTTGGCCGCCCTCGCCTTGCCCCCCTTGGCCCCGCCAAGCTTGCCGAGCGCGACTGCGGCCGGGTTCTTCCCGCTTGGCTTCTCTGACAGGGCTTCCCCCGTCGCCTCCTGCGCCACTCGGAACGCGGCCTCGTTCACGTCCTCGGGTCCTTGCTTTCCCCTGCTTGAGCGTTTAGGCATAGCTCAGGATAGCATGCACGGCACGGTATGTCCAGAAGGAGACGCAAAAAGGTTGTTCTGCTTGACAATTCCTGCTAAAATGCCTTCGGCCGATGATCATCGGCCGAAGCGAAATCCGGCCGTTTCTACGCGAAATGCCTGTCCTCGTATCTGGACAACCGTTGCGTGCCGCCCTTCGCCGCTCACTTCAGATTGACCCCTATCGGTATTGACAGTCGTCAAAGTGTGGTATAAGATACACGTATTCACCACTGCTGTGCCTAACGCAGCAGTCCCCCTCGGATTGCGATCCGAGGGTTTTTTCATGGCGATATGAACCGAGTCACCTTCCTCGTTGACGGGTTCAACTTGTACCACTCAGTGGTCCAAGCCGAGTGCGACAACGGCGGCCACTGCGTCAAGTGGCTCGATCTTCGTCGTCTCTGCTTGAGCTATCTCCACATGGTTCGGCGACAAGTCAATGCCCATGTCGAACTGGAAACCATCCACTACTTCTCGGCGCCTCCAACGCATCGCCCTTCCGGTACTCAGAAGAGGCATGCCATATACATGAAGTGCCTGGAGTCCGCGGGCATACACGTCCACCTCGGGCGCTTCAAGAAGAAAACAGTCGAGTGCCATCTGTGTCATCGGGATGACGTCAGGCACGAAGAGAAGGAAACTGATGTAGCAATGGCCGCGCTGCTCCTTGAGGTTTGCCACTCTGGGGAGGCGGATTCTGTTGTGATGGTCACTGGCGACACAGACCTGGCCCCCGCCGTCCGAACATGCCAGCGGCTCTTCCCCGAGGTGTTCATCTGCTTCGCCTTCCCGTACAAGAGGCATAATGCCGAACTCAAGGTGTTAGCACCAGGGTCATTCAACATTGGCCGCGATAGCTACCTTAGACACCAGTTCTCAGACCCACTACAGTTGGCAGACGGCGGCAGTATATCAATGCCTGCTGAGTGGTAGAACCCTGCCACCGCACCCCTCCTCAAACTGACCCACTACCCGGAAGTCAAGCGCCGGCTCGAGAGTGGCGCCCGGCCGGCTCTCCCCGCAGGGTATAGGCCGCCACCAGCGCCCCCAGCGTGAGCAGCGCAGCGCTTCCATAGAAGATATAGGAATGATGGATGTCCCAGAGCCACCCGCCCAGGAGGGGCGCCAGCCCGGCCCCGGCGCCTTCGGCCGTGGCCACGATGCCCATCACCCCACCGCGCCGGCTCTTGGGGGCCAGCTCGGAGACCAGCGCCAGCCAGGCCGGAGTGCCGAGAATGTGTCCCAGGATCAGGATCAGCCCGACCAGCGCGAAGGTGACCACCGTGCGGCAGGACGGGATCATCCACATCGCCGCTGCCGACACCGCCAGTGACACCCGCACCGCACGCGATCTGCCCCACCTGTCAGCCGCATGACCCAGTGGCAGGCCCATCACCAGCACTGGGACGGCCATGGCCGCCAGCAGCACACCCGTGGCGAGCGAGGAGAGGTGCAGATCGAGCTGCACGTAGACAATCAGGAAGTTGGCCAGCATCAGCACGCCCAAAGTCATCAGCACACTGATAAGCAGCACCAGGAGCAGGGGGTAGGGGGTCGGCCTTGTGGGCAGGGTGGCCGGGGTCGGGCCTGACTCCACTGGGTCGTCGGCTTCGCTTCTCGTCTTGGGCAGACCCACGTAGCCGGTGGCCGCGCTTATGAAGAGCAGAGCGCTTGCCAGGTAGAATGGAGAGCGATTGGTGCCGGAGAAATAGGCGGCGAAAGAGCCCACCGCGGCCGCCGCCCCAATCGCCCCCACATAGACCGTGTTCATCACACTCATCGCCGCCGCGCGAGAGCGATCCTTCACCAGGTCTCCCACCATCGCGAACAGTGGAGGCCACAGCGCGGCCGCGCCGGCACCGTCCGCTGCCCGCAACGGGAATACCAACGCCCACCAGCGTACCGGCAGCCTCACGATGATCGCGGGGTTCAGACAGATCAGCAGCGGGCCCAGCACGATGAACGGCTTTCGCCCCAGCCGGTCCGACAGCCTCCCCAGCGGGAACTTCAGCGCCATCTCGCACAGCAGGAAAGTGGCGCTGATCCCACCCACCGCCAACCCCGAAACCTGCAAGTCCCGGATCAGGTAGACGGGCAGCGCGTAGATGTTCATCAGCGCGAATGCCATCTGGCCCGCCCCTGTCACCGCAGCCAGGCGCACCAGGGGCGGGTACTCGCGGAGGAGTGAGAGATAGGTCCGATCCAGCAGGCGGGAGAACACCCGCGGCCTCCTACCGCCGCTCAAGCGCGGCCACCAGGGTAAGGCCCTTGGTGAGCGGCGTCTTCAACCCCACCTCCTTGACCATGCAGCGCCAGTCCGGAGACCAGCGGCCCGGTGCCTTCAGGTCATGGCAGTAGACAGCTGTCTTGCGGAGCCGGTTCGCCACCACGAAGCACTTCCCCCAGAGCCCTCGCTGTGGCACGGTGAGGATCACCGCCTGCCGGGCGCTGGCGCACATTCTGCTGACGAAGGCCGCCGGATCGGAGATGTAGTCGAGCACCCCCACCGCCACCGCCACCTCGAAGGACCCGTCGGCGGGCAGAGCCAGGAAATCGCGGTTGACCACGGTGACGTTGGAGGTCTGGGCCAGCTCCAGCCTCTCCCGCAGAATCTCCGCCATGCCCGCTGATTCCTCCACTGCCACCACCTCGCGGAATCTCCGGGCCAGCTCCAGCGTGTAGAACCCCGTGCCCGGTCCCACCTCCAGCGCTCGCCCGCCGCCGTCGGCATAGCGGGCGATCAAGTCAGAGACGGCCCGCGCCTCCTGACGCCGGATGAGAGAGATCACCGGCAGAGACAGGTTGAGGTCATAGAAGCCGGCCCCGCGATGATAGGGATTATTGCTGCTGATGGCGCCCGGGGCTGTCCGCGCCCCGCGTCTCTCATCCTGCATTGCAGGCTCCCACAATCTCCCGACCCTGTCCTGAGGCCGAGCTGAGTCAGCCCATCGCCCGCGAGCCAGGCTGCCGGCCGCCCTTGACTTCTCCCCAGTGGCCGGAGCGCCCTTCTCCGGCCTCCTCTTCGCGAGGGGACCGCCTTCTTCCGGCCGCCGCCCGTCCGGGAGCTTTCGCGCAGGACAGGGGCGACCTCGTGACGAATACAAGTACCATATACGGCTCATGCCTTCGGGCCGGGCCGCCGGGGGAATATGATTCCGTCGCTCCGCGCCATTCACTTCCTCATTAGCTACGGCTGCCCGGCCGAGTGCGATCACTGCTTCATCTGGGGTTCACCGCGGCGCGACCGCGGCATGACCTGTGAGCAAGTGGATGATCTCCTGGAACAGGTCCTGGCTATGGGGAGCGTGACTTCGGTCTGCGGGGAGGGTGGGGAGTCCTTCAGCCGATACCCGGTCTTACTTCATCTGGTGCGGCGCGCCACTTCTCTGGGCCTGGATGCCTCTGCCCTCACCAACGCTTTCTGGGTCGAGTCCCGGGCGCAGGCGGAGGAGCGCATCGCCGAGCTGATGGCCGTCGGCCTCACCAACCTGGGGATCAGCACCGACGAGTGGCATCAGAAGCACATTCCAGTGTCGCGGGTGGACTTGTTGCTCGAGGTCTGTGCCGCGGCCGGGCTGTCCGCCTCCCGCATGGAGACCTCACCGGAAGGGGTGATGTTTCGGGGTCGCGCGGCCGAGCGGCTGGCGCCGGGAAGACCCACCAAGTCAGCCGATCAGCTCACCACTTGCCCGCACGAGCAGCTCGGCGCGCCCTCCCGCCTGCACCTCGACTGCTACGGGTGGCTGCATCTCTGTCAGGGGCTCACACTTGGCGGTGATGCTCCGGCCGGGGCCGTCGCCGACTATGACCCCGAAGCTCACCCTATCGTCTGCTTGCTGCTGAACGGCGGGCCCTACGCGCTCGGCCGGTTTGCCGCCGAACATGGATTCGAGATGGCGCCTGGCTATGTGGACGCCTGCCATCTCTGCTACCGCGCCCGGGAGTTCCTCCGGCCGCATTACCCGGATCTGCTGGCCCCCGACGAGGCCTACGGCCGCTAGCGGAAACCGCCGCTCGCGCCTTCACACGACGCCGCGGACCCGCCTTGCCCTTGACATCCTGCCGCTCTCTGTCTTTGACTAGAAACAGCACTGTACAACGTCAGGCCGTGGCAGGCGCATTTCATGCGAGGGCGTGGTGCGGCCAGCCAGCCGGTAGGTTATGAAATGCGCTCTAGCTATAGCTCCTCTCCCGGCTCACAATCCTGAAGAGGCGGCTGGTGAGGCCGGTGCTAGTGCGCTCCTGGTAGAGGAACGCCAGCCTGTCTTGCTCGAACCGCTCGAAGAACTCCTCCCAGGAGGTTCTGGTAAGGAGTTCCCTGGCCGGGTGGTTCGGGAAGTCAATGTACAGAAGACCGTGTCCGCCGTTCTCCTGGGCGGGCTTCACTGAGGCCGGGTGTCCTCCTCTATCCCGAACCCACCGCTCAATGACCTCGTGGTCTGTCGTGACCTTGGCGGAGAGAGGCATCAGCAACTCCTTTGCGCTTGCTCACACTCGTAGCCACGATTGGTTTGTTCACATGGTAGCATAGGCAGTGGTTCCTGGTGTTCGAAGGAGCAGACAGTCGCGGGACAGCAGATGATCTTGGGCGGCGATCATGCCAAAGAGGGCGAGGTCAGGGCTGCTGGAGAGGCTTCCAGCCCTCTACCTCACGGAAGAAGGGCCGCGCGCGTGTCACGTAGTACCACGTGAACACCAGGTAGGCGCCAAGCCAGGCCAGGCCCGCGCCCAGCGCGCTCAACCGAGGGATCAGAGCCAGGCCCAGGGGCACACCTATCGCGAACCAGATCAGGTTCGCTTTCCCGATGTTGCCGGTGCGGTTGGAGATCACGTTGGTCGCCGAGGCCACCCAGCCGCCGATCATCACCGGCATCACCAGCCCGATCACGCGTACGGCTGGCACCGCGCCGGCCTGGTCCGGACCGAAGATAGCTGGCACCACCCATTGCCCGGCCAAGACCAGCACCGCCCCATAGGCGGTGGCCGCCCCGATGAGCACGCCCCGGGCCTGGCCAAGGGAGTGCAGCAGGTCAGTCGCTTGCTTGCTCGCGTAGAGCCGGGCCCACTCGGGCAGGAGCACGATCATGCAGGCCTGGTAGATCACGGCCAGATGGCCCAGCAGCGTCAGCGCGATCTCGAAGTGGCCCAGGGGCACCGGCCCCCAGTGCCAGGCGAGGGCTGCTTTCATCAAGGTCTTCGACCCGAATCCGGCGAGCGGGACGATCCAGATGGGCAGCAGGAAGGGCAGCAGCTGGCGCAACTGCTGGCCTCCCGCCCTGCCCGGCCAGAGGAAACCAAGCGCGCCTCGCGCCAGCCAGCCGCAGGCCAGGGCCGCGCCAAACCAGCCGGCCGCAATCCAGGCCATCAGACCAAACTGCCCCCACTTGGCGAAGTTGAGCGCTCCCAGCAGCAGGGGTGGAAACACGATCACCGCGGCCAGCAGGTTGCCGGTGGCCCAGCGCCGCGGTCGCTCCATGCCCTGAATGCAGGACATGAAATAGAGGGTGAGAGGGGTGAGCAGACACAACGAGAGGGCGGCCACCACCACCGGACCCTGCAGGGCCTGGGCGCGGTAGAGTCGGCTCAACCATCCCGCGCCCAGCGCGCACCAGGCCAAGCCCAGCAGGCCCGCGCCCAGTCGGCACCACAGCCCGGCCGCGTAGTGCGCGCGCACCAGGCCGCGCAGCGGGCCAGGGCCGGCGTCCTGCCCTCTCACCTCCGCCAGGAACTTGGGGATGCCGGACTCCACCGGAAACGCTGCCACCAGCTGGAAGATCCCGGCGATGGTCAGGACCAGCGCATACTCACCGAAGGCGCGAGGGCCCAGCGCGCGGGCCAGCACCGCCGTAGCTCCGAAGCCCAGCACAGTCTGCGAGATCAGCATGGCTCCCACCGGGTACTTCGCTCGCGCCGCCAGCGAGCGGTAGGATCCGGCGTCTGCGATCTCCCGCAGCAGGGCCTGCGCGGCCGCGCTCACCAATCTCTGTGCCGGCCGCTCGGCCCCCGTCCCCACGCCCTCCACGCTCATGGGCCACTCTCTCGATGCTGGGAACTCATGCTCGATCCGCCTATCGCGCGCTTCGCAGAGTAGCATTCGTCGCGCCGTGGGGTCTCCCTTGCTGTGAGAGCGATGCCGCCAGGCAGGTCGGGCGGCGAAGGGCAGAGAAGGCCAGGGCGATGAGACGGCTGATGTCACAGACCTGGGCGGTGGTGGTCGCGGCCTATCGCGCCTATGGCTCGCACGGATGCTCCATCATGGCCGCTGCTACCGCCTTCTACTCCCTGCTTTCCCTGGTGCCCCTGGCGCTGCTGGCGATCTCCATCTTCGGGCATTTCCTGGGGGCAGAGGAAGCGCACCGCAAGGTGGTCAGCCTGGTGCAGGCGGCCGTGCCGGGGTCTAGCCAGCCGCTGGTGGGCGCGATCCGGATCATCGCCAGCAAAGGGAGCCGTTGGTTCGTCAACCTGGTCGCTCTGTTCGGGCTGCTCTGGTCCGGTCTGAGCTTGCTGAGCAATCTCTCCCTCTTCCTCACCCGCGCCTGGACGGGCCAACCTGGAGGTCGCACCTTCGTGGGACGAAGGCTGATCGCGCTCGCCGCTCTCGCCGCCGCGGGCATCGTCTTCTTCCTCACGGTGGTCTTCACCAGCGTCGTCTCATCTTTCAGAGACCACCCCGAGAGACTGGGCGCCCTCTCTCGCCTCGTGCTGGATCTCAACGTGCCGCTGAACTGGGTAGTCTACGGCCTGATCAATGTCGCCATGTTCTTCCTGCTCTATCGCTTTCTGCCCGCGGCCGAGGTGTCAGCCCGCGCCGCCCTGGTGGG
This sequence comes from uncultured Armatimonadota bacterium, assembly GCA_963716175.1. Taxonomy (GTDB): domain Bacteria; phylum Armatimonadota; class Hebobacteria; order Hebobacterales; family Hebobacteraceae; genus MFD04408-11. The sequence goes on from OY970296.1 coordinate 2,427,446, forward strand.
CGCCCTCCCCGCGGCTGTGCTCTGGCACTTCTCGCGCGCTCTGTTCGGCCTGCTGGTCACCAGCAGTAGTCGCTACGGGCATGTCTACGGTCCCCTGGCCGGCGTGGTGATCTTCCTGCTCTGGGTCTACTACTCGGCCATGATCCTGTTTTTCTGCGCTGAGATTGCAGCCGCCTATCAGCAGCAGCACGGCCAGGGCCCAGTGGTATCGCGGGGCCGCGCTCCCGCGCCGCGACTGGGTCAGCGGTGAAGGTGTGGCGCCGGGAGTGGTGGAATAGCGGCGCCTGATGCCTGGCAGGAGGCAAGTCGCCTGAGGCGACTAAAGTTCCTGCCCAACGAGGAGAACCGATGCTGAAGATCGCTTTTGTTGGTGCTGGCAGCCTGGGCTTCACCCGAACCCTGGTGACTGACATGATGTCATATCAGGACCTGGCGGGCTCGACCATCTCCCTCACTGATGTCCACGAGCCGCGGCTCAGCTCTGCCAAGCGGGCGGTGGAGCGGATCATGGAGGTGGGCAAGTATCCCGCGAAAGTGACCGCCACCACGGACCGGGCGAAAGGGCTGGAGGGCGCGGATATCGTCGTCGTCACCATCCTCGCCCATGGGGTGGATGGGTTCCGGCCCGAGATCGAAATCCCGATGAAGTACGGCGTGGACTTCAACGTGGGCGACAGCTACGGCACCGCGGCCGTGTTCCGCTCCCTGCGCACCATTCCCATGATGGTGGATATCTGTCGCGACATGGAGAAGTACGCGCCCCAGGCCTACATGCTCAACTACACCAACCCCATGACCATGCTCTGCCGGGCGATGCAGCGCGCTAGCGCAGTGAAGCTCGTGGGGCTCTGCCACAGCGTGCAGGGGTTGGGCGCCATGCTGGGAAGGTGGATCGGCGCTCCGCCAGAGGAGATCGTGTGCGAGTGCGCCGGCATCAACCACCAGGCCTGGGCGCTGCGCTTCGAGTGGAACGGCAAGAACGCCTATCCGCTCTTGCGCAAGGCGGTGGAGAAACCCGAGATCTGGCGCAAGGACATCGTGCGCAACGAGATCTTCAAGGCCCTCGGCTATTACGTCACCGAGTCCAGCGGCCACAACTCCGAGTATGTCTGGTGGTTCCGCAAGCGCCCGGACCTGATCGAGAGGTTCTGCACCCACGGCGAGGACTGGAACCCCGGGGTGCACGCCTACATTCTGGACGAGTATCAGGAGAGCGCCGAGACCTGGCAGAAGGAGTTGGAGGACTACTCCGAGGGCCGGGTGGAGATCAGGTTGGGCCGCTCCCACGAGTACGCCTCCCTCATCACCCGGGGCCTGCTGTTCGGCGAGCTGTGCAAGTTCAACGGCACCGTCCCCAATCACGGCGCGATCAGCAACCTGCCCTGCGATGCCGCTGTCGAAGTGCCGGTGATCGCGGACAAGTCGGGTCTCCAGGCAATCAACGTGGGTGCGCTCCCTCATCAGCTCGCGGCCCTCAACCAACTTCACACCAACATCGTGGAGCTGACCGTGGAGGCCGCGCTCACCGGCAATCCCGAGCCCGTCTACCACGCTTGCTACCTCGATCCCGTGGCCGCCGCCAAGTGCTCACTGGAGGAGATCAAGCAGATGGTGGATGAGCTGTTCCAGGTGCAGACGCCGCTGATGCCGCAGTTCAAGCACCTGAGCTGAAAGAACGGCGCGTCCGTCCACAGATGAACGCAGATTGGGGCAGATCGTGCGGAGTCCGCCTCAGGCGGACTCCGCGGTCCTTGTTCGTACTTATCTGGTTGATCGGCGGTCGACGGCTGCTCAATAGTGGCGTGGGTTTGTCACGAGCGTAGCGAGGGACAACCCGCGCAAGGGCGAGCAGGATTCTTCCGCCCTCTCTCCGTAAACTTCGTTACCCTGTACGCAAGATTCACGGGAGGCAGTCATGAGCAGACCGTTGAGTGTGGTAGCGAATGGGTGGTGGGACTACACCACCCTGGATCGGGAGATTCTGGACGACGCCGCGAAGCTGACGCCGGAAGACATGCTCGGCCTTTCCCGCCCCGGCTTCGAGGTGGCATTCTACGATACTCTGGAGAGCTTCTACCTGGCCGAGGCGCTGGAGTACATCGAGGCCTGGTCGCAGGCTACGGAAGAGAACCCCGCGGGAATCTGTGGGCCCATTGGCCCCACCGAGCAGTTGCCGCTCGTCGCGCAGCTCGTGAATGCCTGGAAGCTCCACCTGGGCCACGCCCACTTCTGGGGGATGGACGAGTGGTATCTGCACGGCCGAGAGGTCAGCGCCGACCATCCCCTCAGTTTCGAGCGGGCCGACCGAGAGCTGTGCTTCAACCGCATTGATCCAGAGTTGGTGATGCCGGATGCCAACCTGCATTTCCCGAAGGCGAGCACTCTGGCAGCTTACAGCGCCAGCTTCGACCGGGTGCGGTGCGTGGTGATGCAAGGGGGCCAGGGGGAGGTGAAGCATTGGGCCTTCAATGATCCGCCGCGCAGGGAGGGGGCCTACACGGAAACGCCGCCCCCGCCGGAGGAATACCTGAAGCTCAAGGCGCGGGTGGTTGACTTGCACCCCATGACTATCATCCAGAATGCCCGCACCTCCGGCGGCGGGAAAGTCGCCGACGTGCCCACCCAGGCCCTGAGCGTGGGGCCGGTCGAGACCTGGAAGGCGGAGCGCGTCTCCATCTGGCAGGCGGGGAACCACGACAATCCGTTCGGGATGCGGCTTACCACGCTCATGATCGCCAAGAAGATCCCCGACTCGTCGGTTCCGATGTCGCTGCTGGCGCTCCACCCCAATGTACGGTTCAGCTTCTACGCGCCCGGCATCGGGACTTGCGAGGCCGAGATGCACTAGGCATCACGCCCTTTTAGTGCGTGCGGAAAAAGCGAGCAGTCACAATGAAGAAACTGGCCTGGGGGATCATCGGCACCGGCCATATCGCCCATACCTTCGCCCAGGGATTGGCGGCCTCTAAGACCGGCCGGCTGGTCGCGGTGGGCAGTCGCACCCAGGCTGGGGCCGACAGTTTCGGAGACCATGTCGGGGTGCCGAGCCGCTACGGCAGCTACCAGGCCCTGCTCGCCGATCAGGAAGTGGAGGCCGTCTACATCTCGACACCCCATCCTATGCACGCGGAATGGGCGATCAAGGCGGCCGAGGCCGGCAAGCACATCCTCTGCGAGAAGCCGATTGGCCTCAACCACGCGGAGGCGATGGCCATTGTTCAGGCCGCCCGCCGGCACGACGCTTTCCTGATGGAAGCATTCATGTACCGCTGCCATCCCCAGATCGCCAGGCTGGCCCAACTGATCCGGCAGAAGGCGATAGGCGAAGTGCGCGTGATCCAGGCCACCTTCAGCTTCCACGCGGGCTTCGATCCGGAGAGTCGGCTCTTCAATCACGCCCTGGGAGGCGGAGGCATTCTCGATGTCGGCTGCTATTGCACCTCTATGGCGCGGCTGATCGCCGGGGCCGCTCTGGGCCAGGACTTCGCCGAGCCTATCGCGGTGAAGGGGACCGCGCGCATCGGGGAGAGCCGAGTGGATGAGTACGCTCTCGCCACTCTCACTTTCCCGGGCGACATCCTGGCCCAGCTCTCCACCGGCGTGGGGCTGAGCCAGGAGAACGTGGTCCGCATCTTCGGCTCCGAGGGCTGGCTTCTGCTTCCCTCTCCCTGGTTTGGGGGCAGCCGGGCCAAGATCATGCTGCATCGAGGCGGCGAGTCAAAGACGATGATCGTGCGCTCCAGCCGCAGCCCTTATGCGCTCGAGGCGGACACGGTGGCGGCCAACATCGAGCGGAGGCAGGCGCGGCCGCCGGCGATGACCTGGGATGACACTCTGGGGAACATGGCGACGCTCGACCGCTGGCGAGAGTCCATCGGCCTGGTCTACGATGCCGAGAAGCCGGAGGCGGTGGGGCCGGTGGCCAACCGGCCGCTTGCGGCAGCAAGGGATAGCAAGATGCAGTACGGCCGCATCGAGGGGGTGGAGCAACCGGTCTCCCGGTTGGTGATGGGGGTGTTCACACAGAGGGGAATGCCGCACACCGCGGTGATGCTCGACGACTACTTCGAGCGCGGCGGCAACTGCTTCGATACCGCCCACATCTATGGCGGGGGGCTCTGCGAACGCTTGCTCGGGCAGTGGATCAGGAATCGGGGGCTGCGCCAGCAGGTGGTGATCTTCGACAAAGGGGCCCACACACCCCATTGCACCCCCGAGTATCTGAGAAGCCAGCTCATGGAGAGCCTGGACCGGCTGCAGGTGGACTACGTGGACATCCTGATGGCTCACCGCGACAACCCGGAGATCCCGGTGGGCGAGTTCGTGGAGGCCTTCAATGAGCTGAAGCGGGCCGGTTACGTTCGCGCCTTCGGCGGATCGAACTGGTCTCTGGCGCGGGTCGAGGCGGGTAACGCGTACGCCGGGGCCAAGGGGCTGGTCGGCTTCTCGGCGGTGAGCAACAACTTCAGCCTGGCGCGCATGGTCGAGCCCGTCTGGGAGGGGTGCCTCGCCTCATCGGATGCCGAATCGCGGGCCTGGTTCACCAGGAGTCAAATGCCGCTGATGGCCTGGTCCAGCCAGGCGCGCGGGTTCTTCGTCGTGGGCGATCGCGAGCATCTCTCGGACCCAGAGCTCGTCCGCTGCTGGTACCGCGAGGATAACTTCCAGCGGCTGGAGCGGGCGAAGGAGCTGGCCAGGAAGAAAGCTGTCCAACCCATCAACATCGCTCTTGCCTACGTGCTCTGCCAGCCCTTCCCGACTTTCGCGCTGATCGGGCCCCAGACCCTGGAGGAGACCGACATCGCGTTCCGCGGTCTGGAGGTGGAGCTGACGTCGGAGGAGATAAGCTGGCTGAACCTGGAGGAGTAGGGGAGGTCCGCGACCTGCCCCTGGTACTGATATGACCCCCAAGGAACGCGTGACGGCCGCATTCGAGGGCCGGCCCGCCGACAAAGTGCCGGTGCACCACATCGGGACCTGCTCCCAGGTGGCCTCGGCGCTGCTTGGCCGCGAGGCCTACGTCGGCGGCGGCATTCAGCAGTGGCGGGAGGCGGTGGCCTGGTGGCAAGGGGAGGACGCTCACGCCGAGTTCGTCGAGCGCTCGTTCCAGGACGCCATGGCCTTTGCCCGCGTGTGCGAGAACGACATCGTGCGCCCCAGCTATTGGCGCTACAACGTCAAGCCCACCAAGCTGCTGGATGAGAACACCTTCCTCTACGAGTACGGCGAGGAAGCCCACTGGCGCGTGCTGCGCTACGATCCACCCAGCGAGCAGTGTGCCTTGTTCTCTCATCTGCCGGGGAAGCCGCTCACCTTCGAGGACATAGCAGCGGACCTGGAGGCACAGGAGAAGGCGATCGCCGATTACCGTCCGCACGCGAGGTCCTATGAGTTCGAGATTCGCGCGCAGAAGCTGCTGGGCGATCAGTATGCCGTGCGTGTGGGCGCCGCGAGCATCGGCCTTCCCCTGGATGACCACACTGTCTGGTTCGAGGCCCTGATCCTGCGCCCTGACCTGGTGGCCCGGCACCTCGACCTGCAAGTCGAGCAGGCCAGGCGAACGGTGGCCTTCCTCGCCTCCCTGGGCTTTCAGTACTTCTTCGGCGGCGGGGATTTCGCTTCCAATCATGGACCGATGTACTCACCTCGCCATTTCCGCGAGCTGGTCGTGCCGCGGCTGCGCCAGGTCTCGGAAATCTGCCACCAGCATGGCGGCTGCCACCTGTTCGCCAGCGATGGCGACCTCTGGCCCGTGGCCGGCGATCTCTTCGGCGAGGCCGGGGTGGACGGCTTCTACGAGGTTGATCGGCGCGCGGGCATGGATCTCCGGAAGCTGCACGACCGATTCCCGGGGCTCACCACCATTGGCAATATCTCGTCTCACACCCTCCATCTTGGCGCCAGGGAGGAGGTGGTGCGCGAGACGGAGGAGGCGATCGGTGAGAGCAAGCGCTTCAGCAAGACCATCGTCGGGGTGTCCAACTACCTGGTGCCTGGCACGCCTATCGAGAACGTGATGGCCATGCTCGAAACCATACACGGCCAGCGGTGAGCGTACTGTCTCATGCCGCAAGCAGCGGACAGCGGGCCGGTTACACGTCGCGGGTTCCTCCAGGGCATCGCCGCCGGGCTGCTGATGGCAACCGTCCCAACGGCCTGGGATGCTTCATCCCGGGAGAAGGAGAACAGAGCAATGGCTGCTGAGAACCAGTCCTGGAACGTACGCGATTTCGGCGCAAAAGGTGATGGCAAGACCGACGACACTACCGCCATCCAGTGCGCTCTCGATGCCGCGACCAAGACACAGGCCACCGTCGTGGTGCCCGAGGGAGTCTTCCTTTGCTCCGCCTTGAAGTTGCATCCCCAGGTGGGACTGGTGGGCGCTCCCACCTGGAGCTACCAGAAGCCCGGTGGAGCCGTGATTCGTCTCAATGACGACAAGGCGCGCTGCCTGCTGGACATGACCGGTGCCATCGGCGCCACCGTGAGCGGCCTCTCGCTTGACGGCCAGGGCCTGGGAGAGGGCATTCACGGCATTCTGGTGGACAAGCCTGAGTACAAGGTGGAGGACTCGTTCCGCATCGAGCGTTGCCAGATCGGCCGCTTCACCGGGGATGGCGTGCGGCTCGACCGCATCTGGTGCTTCAGCATGAGACACAACATGATCTGCTACAACAAGGAGAACGGCCTGCGCATCAGGGGCTGGGACGGCTTCCTGCTCGACAACTGGTTCTCTGGAAACGGCCAGGCCGGCTTCGGCGCCTATGAAGAGAATGCTTCCATCACCCTGGTCGCCAATCGCATTGAGTGGAACCGCAGTGGCGGCGTGATCGTCCACAGCGGCAACCACTATCACATCACCAGCAACTTCATTGATCGTTCGGGCGGCCCCGGCATCGCCTTGCTGGACTCCGACGGTCCCTCCTCCACGATCTCCATTGTGGGCAATCTGATCCACCGCAGTGGCGCGCCCTGGCGAGAGCTGGACCCCCACGACAGCTCCCACGTCCGGTTCGAGGGGTGCCACGGTCTGGTCTTCAGCGGCAACGCCATGAGCGTGGGCCAGGATGACCGCGGCCGGGGCAAGTGGTCTCCTCGCTACGCCATCGTCTACGGCCGCCTCGAGAACTCGGTGATCAAAGACAACGTGATGCATCACGCGGCCCTGGAGCAGCTCATGGTGGATCTGGGCGGCCACAAGGAGGGGGTGGTGGTCAAAGACAACGTCGGCAGCGTTCGCGCTCTGTAGAGTGTATCGCGGATGTGCCCGCCGCGCGTGGGCGAGTGCAGGCTTGCGCGCTGCGAGGTAGCGGGGCAGGAGCAAGCTCCTGCCGAACGGGTTTTGCGATGCACTCTGTGGGGCAGCCTCTCCCGACGCTGCCAGGCGCAGTCGGGAGATGAGGCCCTACAACGCCGTGATGGTCAGTGTCGCGCCCGACCTGATCGTGACCGGCCTTGCGAACTCCACAGCTTCCTGGTCCCATGCTTTCACCGGCGCGGCCCGCCGGCCAAGCGCCGCGGTTACCCTGCGGGCGCGGCGCAGCACCCCGGGCAGCTCCACTCGCCGCAGCCGCAGCGATCCCCGGGTCGTGGTGATCGCAGCGGCGGCTCTTCGTGTCCCGAGGCGCTGCCGGTAGGTCCCCCAGCCGGACCCGACGCACCAGAAGCAAGTGAAGTCCTCCCCGTGCAGCCGCGGCTGGAACCGGATGCGCTGATCGGGGGCGGAGTAATGGAACCCGCTCAGGGCCAGCAGCAGGGCGTAGCTGGCCATCGCTCTGGCGTAGTGGTGCCCGCACTCGATCTCGTCCCAGGGGTTGCGACGGCCGCCGTCGTGGCGGTCTCGCGCGCCCTTGACCATGGCCAGCCCTTCGTCCACCAGCCCCTCATAGATCAGGTGACTGGCGACTTGATACTCGACCCCGGTCCACACCTCGTCACTGTAGAAGAAGGGATCGGCCGGCCTGCCGCCGAGAGGCCAGGAGCAGAGGATGAGGCCTCTCTCATCATCCGCGGCATAGATGCGTTGGGGATTGTCGTGACTGATGAACTCCTCCCGCCAGTTGTGACTGAAGATGGCCGCCAGTGCTCGCTTGACATGCGTGGGATCGAGCAGGTGGCCCAGCCCCAGCATGGTCGCATACCACTGGCCGATGACCTGATCGGAGAGACAGCCGCGCCCGTACTGGTACTTGGGCTCGCCATCCGCCGCGACCGGCGAGGCCGGGCTCGCCGGATCCCTGGGCGCATCGCGGTTGACCTGCTGCTCGTAGTACTCGCCGTTGAACAGGTGCCGGTCAACCCAGGCGCGGCCGGACTCGAATAGGCGGCGATAGTCTGCGGCCTGATCGCGCTCGCCGAACCGCACCGCGATCTCCTCCATGGCCCGGAGCGCGCCCAGGTAATAGCTGCCGAGCATGGAGTTCGGGCCCCAGAACTCGATGTCATAGGTATTGTGCTGCACCCCGTCCATCACCCCATCCTGGTCAGCATCCCAGTGCCGCCAGGTGTAGGCCATCGCCCGCTTCATCGCAGGCCAGATCCGCTTAAGGCAATCCTCGTCACCGCTGATCAGCCAATCCCGGTAGGCCCGCATGATCGTCCCGTGCTGGCCGTCTGCCGCGGCGTGGTAGCTGCGGTCGGCCCTGGTGCCCAAAGGCAGCGGCGTGCGGAAAGTCATATGGCCATCGTCGGCCGGGTCGTACCGGTAATGGGCCTCGCGCGCTCCGCGCTCCAGGGCCGGGAACAGATACGCAAGGGCCTGCGCGTAGTTCCAGACATGAGTGCAGGTCCCCGGGCAGCAACCCGCGCTATCATGGCACCCCTCGAAGCCCCAGAAGGTGCCGTCAGTCAGGCGCAGGCAGGTGGTAGTCTTCAGGATGCTGATCTGCGAGGCGATGGCGTCAAGCGCGGCCGCGGGCAGCGAGGAACCGAACAGGGCATCTTGGAAGGCGCGGCTCTCCTTCTCCAGCCGTCTCAGGTGCTTGCTGGCGTAACGAGCCACCTCCCATGCATCCTCCCAGACGGTCGCATAGTAGTTCCGCCACGTGGCCTGCCCGCCGTCCCCGCCCGGCTGCTGATAGTTGGGGAAGTGCCAGGCGATGACCACGGGGAGGGTGACCAGTTGACCTGGCTTCAGGTTGGCGTGAAGGGCCAGCGCGCCGATCCCGGTCTCGCCGGGCGCACTGGGGGAGAGGTCGTTCACGTCGGCGAGGCGGCCCGCGGCTTTGAAGGCCTCCCAGAACTGGTTCAGGCCATCCAGGCCGAAGCCCTCCGGCCAGGTGGTGAGATAGGTCACGTTCCGCCACGGCGTGGCCAGCGCCATGCTCCCGAAGCGCGGGGAATCGGCCGGATGCTGCTGCGAGGTCATCCTCAGCCCCCGGAGCCCGGGCTCTGCTGCAAAGGCAGTCACGTTCTCACCCACCTCCGGCGTGCCGACCGCGTTCCGCAGGTTCGCGTTCAGGGCGATCCGGAGCGGCCGCCCGGCCACGTTGCGCAAGGTGTAGAGGAAGATGGCGGCGGGAATACTTGAGTCCAAGTCATTCCCTGGGATCAATGGGTTGAACGCCTCGAGCGTGACCTTGACCGGGAACCCGGGTTCGTCCAGCTGGACCGTAGCGAAGGGCATGCGCCCCGTGAAACTGCAGTGGCGGAAATGAGCCAGGCCCCCACCGGCCGCGCGATCGCCTCCATGGCCAGAGCCGATGAGAGAGCTGAGCCCGGGCCCCTTGAGCACCCGGCATTCGGGGCGGAGACGTGAACCAGGCTCACCGCTCGGCCTGACCCAGAGCGCGAAGAAAGACCCCGGAAGCTGCTGACCCTTGGCCGGCCTGTTGAAGATCTCCCAATCGCGCAGGGACCCGTTCCCCGCCAGGGACACGCACCCGGTGCCGATCCCGCCGAGCGGGAACGCGATCTGCGCCAGCTGTGGGCCCCGGAAGGTGCGCGGCGGGCCGGTCTTCCGCAGTTCTTTGCGCGAAGCTGACAGTCTTGCGATGGCCATGTGATCCGCTCCAGGCCGCCCGATTTCGCCCGCGTGCTACCATCCGCGGACGCGATTCTCCTGCCAGCCGGCGCCGGCGCAGGGAAGACCGCAGGGCGCAGGGAAGAACCCCCCGGCGGTGCGCGGTCTCTGGACCGGATGCTAGTGAGGAATCAGATCGTTGGATGATCGAACGACGGTTAATGAGAGTGATGCTACCGCGGAGACCACTGTCGGGGGCTGGCCGACACGGGCCCGAACGTCTTTGACCAGACGCCGCGTTGTGCTTCCCGTCATGCTGGTGGTGGTCCTGGCAGGCGTGATCCTCGGCGGGCGTTGGATTGTCTATAGCCGCACTCATGTCAGCACGGATGACGCCCAGATCGAGTCGGATATCTACCCGGTCAGCGCGCGTGTGGCTGGGCACGTACGGGCCGTCTACGTGGACACGAACCAGCAGGTTCGGGCCGGGCAAGTGCTGCTGGAGATAGACCCCAGGGACTATCAGGTGGCGGTCCAGCAGGGGGAGGCCGCGCTGGCCCAAGCTGCGAGCACGGCCCAGGCGGCCGGGGGAACGGTCGGGGTGACAGAACGGACGGGCAGCGCCGGGATCTCGCAGGCGAAAGCGGCGCTGGCGGCCGCACAGGCCCAGCGGGCGATCAACGAGCGCCAGAGCGAGTCCGCGGCCGGCGCGGTGGAGGCCGCGCGGGCGGATGAGAAAGTGGCCGGGGCCGCGGTGGAGGTGGCGGGTCGGGAGGTCGTCTCCAGCCAGGCCGCGGTCACCAGCGCTCGCGCCAGGGCGGATGAGGCAGAGAAGGACGCGGCGCGCATGGAGAAGCTGCTGGCGGAGGGCGCCATCAGCACCCAGCAGAGAGACGCCGCGGAGGCGGCTCGCATCACCGCACAAGCCAACGTGGAGGCCGCGCAGGCGCAGTTGAGGGCCTCCGAGGCCGGAGTGACGCAGGCCGGCGAGCGCCTGCGCCAGGCCGCAGTGGCGGTGACTCAGGCGCTTCAGAGGGCGCAGGCCGCGCAGGCCGGGGTGGCTCAAGCCCAGGCCGCAGTACGCCAGGCCGAGGCCGGCGTGCGCTCCTCCTTGTCCAGCCCGGTCCAGGTCAGGGTACGCCGCTCGGAGGCGCAGAGCGCCCAGGCCCAGGTGGCGGGCGCGCGGGCTCGCCTCGAGCAGGCCCAGTTGAACCTGTCCTATACCCGCATCGTGTCCCCTGTGGACGGGACGGTGGCCCAGAAGAATGTGGAGCCGGGCCAGTTCGTTCAGCCCGGACAGCCGCTCTTCGCTGTCGTCCCTCAGGCCGGCGCCTACGTGGCGGCCAACTTCAAGGAAACCCAGCTCGCCTGTGTCAGGGTGGGGCAGCGGGCGACCTTCACTGTTGACAGCTATCCGGGGATCTCGTTCTCGGGCCGGGTCGAGTCACTGAGCCCCGGTACCGGCGCTGTCTTCAGCCTGCTGCCTCCCGAGAATGCCTCGGGCAATTTCACCAAGGTGGTGCAGCGGGTCCCGGTGCGCATTCGCATTGACCAAGCAGCCGACTCGGCCCGATCACCGGCGCCGGTGCTGCGCGCCGGCATGAGCGTGATCGCCGCCGTTGAGACCAAGTAGGGCAGGTCCGGGACCTGCCGTGGGTAGGGCAGGTCCGCGACCTGCCGTGGGTAGGGCAGGTCCCCAAGGGCCAGGCTGGGAGCCTGGGCTACCTTCCTGCCCGAGTGCGACTCTATGACCGCATCCGCACAACCTAGCGAAGAGGCCGCCCTCCCAGATAGTGTCAACCGCTGGCTGGTGACCAGCTCCATCGTGTTGGGCACACTGATGGGCGCCATTGACATGAGCATTGTCAATGTCGCTCTCCCTGAGATCCGGGCCGGCCTGGGGGCCACGCTCACTGAAATCAGTTGGATTGCCACCGGCTACCTGGTGGCAGTGGTGGTGATCCTGCCGCTGACCGCCTGGTTGTCCTCCGTGATCGGCCGGAAACGGCTCTACTTGCTTGCGGTGGTCCTGTTCACGGTGTCTTCGCTGTTCTGCGCGCTCTCTCGCTCGCTTCACGTGCTGGTCTTCTTCCGGATCATCCAGGGCCTCGGCGCGGGCCTGATGCAGCCCATCGCCATGGCCATTCTGCGCGAGATCTTCCCTCCCCGGGAGCAGGCCATGGCCATGGGTATCTTCGGCATCGCCATCCTGCTGGGCCCGGCCATTGGCCCCACCCTGGGGGGCTGGCTGACTGACAACTACGGCTGGCCCTGGATCTTCTACATCAACCTGCCCATCGGCGCCCTCACCGTCTTCATGGCCTCCCAGTTCGTCTACGATCCGGCCTATCTGCAGCGGCAGAAGATCAGCGACATGGATTACGTCGGGATTGTCCTCTTGACCGTGGGCCTCGCCTCCATGCAGACCGTGCTGTCGGAGGGCCAGAGCGAGGACTGGTTCGGATCCCCTTGGATCCTGGGCCTGACCGTGCTGGCAGGGCTGGCGCTCATCGTCTTCACCTTCTGGGAGCTGCGCAGCAAGCGGCCGGCGGTGGACCTGACGATTCTGGCCAATAGCTCGTACACCTCGGGCACGCTGCTGGGCGGGCTGCTCGGGCTCTCGCTTTTTGGCACCATCTTCCTGCTGCCCCTGTTCATGCAAGAGCTGTTGGGCTACGACGCGCTCCAGTCCGGCATCGCCATGCTGCCTCGTTCTCTGGTGATGATGGTGGGCATGCCCATCGCTGGGCGCCTCTACAACCACCTGGGCCCCAGGCCGATGATCGGGTGCGGGCTCGCGCTTTCCGCCATGTCCTCCTTCCTGATGGCCCGGTACACGGATCAGACCAGCTACATGGGCCTGGTGATCCCCCAGATCTGGCAGGGGCTGGCCTTCTCGCTGATCTTCGTCTCTCTCTCCACCGCCGCCCTGGCCCGGGTGGCGCGCCCCCGCCTCACCAACGCGGCGGCGCTCTACAATCTGGTGCGGCAGGTGGGCGGCAGCTTCGGCATCGCCATCTTCGCCACCATGCTGGAGAGCCGGCAGACTGTGGTCGCCAGCACGCTGATCGGCCACATTAACCCCTACAACCCAGACTTCGTCTCCCGCTATCAGGCCGCGGTCGCCGCCCTCTCCGCCCGGGGCGTGATCCCGAGCGAGGCCGGTGCGAAAGCGCTGGCGCTGTTCAGCGGCCTGGTCCAGAAACAGGCGGCAGTGATGTCCTTCGAATACGCCTTCTTCGTGATCGGGGCCCTCTTTGTCATCACTTTGCCGCTGACGTTCCTGCTCGGCTCGCGCAAGCAGGCCATCCCCAGCGCACCTGTGTTGTGAGCGGCTGCGCCGGGAGGCCGCGAGCGCGCTGGCGGGCTTGGGCGTGCCTGCCCTACAGCGGTGCTGCGGCTTTGTCCCGCAAATCGGCCAGGCCCGCGTTACTGGCCGACTCGTATCAGAGGAGAAACACCCCAGGCTTGTAAGTCTTGGCTCTTGCCAGGATAGGCAAGCGGCATCTGCCTAATGTTGGGCGGGCACGACTGCGCTCGCTCTGAAGATACCGCAGGAGGACCATGGGATGTCGGAGGGGTTCGGCCAGGGCGGACACGGCCCGCCTCCAGGGACAGAGATGCTTTGGCCCTTTCTCCTCTACGGCGGGCTGGTGCTGGCGGTCGCCGCAGTCATCCTGCTGCTTTCCTATCTGCTGGGGGAGCGCCACCGCGCGCCCGGGCGGGAGATCCCTTATGAATCCGGCATCACTCCCACTGGCAGCGCGCGCCTGCGTTACGGCCTGCACTTCTACACCGTTGGCATCTTCTTCATCCTGTTCGATGTGGAGGCGATCTTCCTCTATGCCTGGGCGGTGGCCTTCCGCGAACTGGGCTGGGCCGGCTACATCGAGGCCGCGCTGTTCATCCTGGTGCTCTTCCTGGGGCTGGTCTACATCTGGCGCCTGGGGGGGCTGGACTGGAGTCCGAGTCGCCGGCGCACCTCCTCCGGCGGAGGGAGTCGAGAGGAGAGGGGTGAGAGGTGAGGAAGACCAGCAGACAAGAGGCGGGACCATTAGGCTCTGCTTTTCACCTCTCACCTTTCCCCTTTCTCCTCTCTCGTTTGGACGCTCTGCTGGCCTGGAGCCGCAAGAACTCGATGTGGCCCTTCGGCTTCGGCACCTCTTGCTGCTTTGTGGAGATGATGACCAGCATCACCAGCAAGCACGACATCGCTCGCTTCGGCGCGGAGGTGATCCGGCAGACCCCGCGCGAGGCCGATGTCATGGTCATCGCCGGCACGGTGTTCGTCAAGATCGCCCCCGTGATCCAGCGCCTGTACGAGCAGATGATGGAGCCGAGATGGGTGATCTCCATGGGGTCGTGCGCCAACTCCGGTGGGATGTACGACATCTACAGCGTGGTGCAGGGGGTGGATCGCTTCCTGCCGGTGGATGTCTATGTCCCCGGGTGTCCCCCGCGACCGGAGGCCTTCCTGGAGGGGCTGCTGCTGCTGCGGGAGGCGGTGGGGCGGGAGCGCAGGCCGCTGAGCTGGGTGGTGGGCGATCAGCGCGTGGTGCGCCCGCAGCTGGCCTCTCCGCGTGACCGCAAGCGAGAACACCGCGAGCGCATGACCGAGCTCAGACCCATGGACGAGGTCTAGGCCGTGGCGCAGGTGGCGGAGAGATCACAGGTGGGCGGCATCATCGGGGAACTGCAGGGCAAGTTCGGCGAGGCCGAGATCACTCCTCAGCCCACGCAGGATGGAATCCCCACTGCCTGGGTCTTGCCCGCGCGGCTGCGTGATGTGCTCACCTATCTCAAGCGCGAGGTCTCGAATCCCTATCGCACGCTCTACGATCTGACTGCCGTAGATGAGCGGGCGCGTCTGGAGACGCCGCCAGAGCAGCCGGCCTGCGACTTCAGCGTGGTCTACCACTTGCTCTCCTATGACCGGAATGAGGACGTGCGCGTGAAAGTGCCGCTCTCTGGCGACGGAGCCAATCTGCCCACCATTACCGACCTCTGGCCCGCCGCGAACTGGTACGAGCGGGAGGTGTGGGATATGTTCGGGCTGCGCTTCGAGGACCACCCCTTCCTGGAGCGCATCCTCATGCCCCGCTGGTGGCAGGGGCATCCGCTGCGCAAGGAGCATCCCGCCCGCGCCACCGAGATGGAACCCTACCAGCTGCCGCAGTGGCGAGTGGAAGAGGAAGAGGCCGAGCTGCAGTTCCACCCCGAGCGCTACGGCCTGCCGGCCGCCGGCGAGCACTCGGATTACATGTTCCTCAACCTGGGGCCGCACCATCCCGGGACTCATGGCCTGCTCCGCATCGTGCTCCGCCTCGAAGGGGAGGAGATCCTCGATGCTCTGCCCGACATCGGCTATCACCACCGGGGTGTGGAGAAGATGGCGGAGCGCCAGACCTACCACACCTTCATCCCCTATACCGATCGCGTGGATTATCTCGCCGGCGTGCAGAACAACCTTCCCTACCTGCTGGCCGTGGAGAAGCTCGCTGGCATCGAGGTGCCTCTGCGGGCGCAGGTGATCCGGGTGATGACCTGCGAGCTGTTCCGCATCATCAGCCACCTGGTATGGCTGGGGACCTTCGGCGCGGATGTCGGTTCCATGTCGCCGGTGTTCTTCACCTTCTCCAGACCGGGAAGAGGCCCTCTACCTGATCGAGGCCATCTGCGGGGGGCGCATGCACCCGCAGTGGTTCCGCATTGGCGGCGTGGCCGAGGACCTGCCCAAGGGCTGGAAGCCCCTGGTGGACGAGTTTGTGCGCCGTTTCCGCCCCCGCATAGACGAGTACGAGAAAATGCTGGTGCACAACGCCATCTTCAAGGGCCGCACCGTCGGGGTGGGTCCCTACAGTCAGGAGGAGGCGGTGGAGTGGGGGGTCACCGGCCCCAATCTACGCGCCACCGGAATCGCATGGGACTTCCGGAAGAAGCGACCCTACTCCGGCTACGAGCAGTTCGACTTCGAGATCCCCACCGCCGACTCCGGGGATTGCTTCGGCCGCTCCCTGGTGCGGATGGAGGAGATGCGCCAGAGCCTCCGCATCGTCGCGCAGGCCGCCGACAACATGCCCGAGGGCAAGTACAAGAGCGACCATCCGCTCTCCATGCCGCCCCGAAAAGAGGGCACGATGGTGGCCATCGAGACCCTGATCCGCCATTTCCTGGCGGTGACCTGGGGCTTTCCCATGCCCGTGGGCGAGGCCCACGCTGGCACGGAGGCACCCAAGGGCAACAACGGCTACTACGTCATCAGCGATGGCGGCAATCATCCCTATCGCCTGCGCATTCGCACCCCGTCTTTCCCGCACCTGCAGACCTTGCCGCTGCTGTGCCGGGGGTTCATGATCTCCGATCTGCTGGCCATCCTGGGCAGCATAGATTTCGTCTTGGGCGATGTTGACAGATGATGTGGTCGCAGGGTGGGCGTGCTCACACCCGCCGGCAGAGCGCGGACGGGACAGCAAGTGGAGACAATGCCGTGCTGACCGAAGACGAGAAACGTGAGATCGCACAGGAGGTGGGCCGCAGCCATGACCCCCGGGCGGCCTGCATTGGAGCGCTCCGCATCGTGCAGGCCCACCGCGGCTGGGTCTCCGATGAGTCCCTGGACGACGTCGCAGCCCTGCTCGGCATGAGCGCGAGCGAGTTGGAGGGGGTGGCCACGTTCTACAACCTGGTCTTCCGCCATCCCCTCGGCAAGCACGTTCTCAAGGTCTGCGACGGCGCGGTGTGCTGGATGCTGGGCGGGCAGACGCTGATGGAGTATCTGGAGCAGAAGCTGGGCGTGAGAGCGGGCGGCACCAGCGACGACGGCGTCTTCACCTTGCTGCCGATCTGCTGCGTGGGCGATTGCGACCACGCCCCGGTGATGATGGTGGACAGCACCATGATACGCAACCTGACCCCGCAAGTGGTGGACGAAGTGCTGGCGCGCTACCGGGCGCAGGTGGGGTAGACCATGGAGCCGGTCCTCTCCAAACACATCAGACCCGGCGGCCCGCCCACCAGTCTGCGGGAGTATGAAGCCGGGGGTGGATACCAGGCCCTGCGCCAGGCGCTCCGCCGGCACACGCCGGCCGAAGTGGTCCAGCTCGTCTTCGACTCCGGGCTCAGGGGCCGGGGAGGAGCCGGGTTTCCTACCGGTCAGAAGTGGAAGAATCTCCCTCCGCTCGAGACCTCGGAGAAGCCGCGCATCCTCATCGCCAACCTGGACGAGATGGAGCCGGGTACCTTTAAGGACCGGTTCCTGGTGGGGGGCGATCCCCATCATTTGATCGAGGGAATGGTGATCGCCTCCTACGCCTGCCAGGCCGAGCTGGGCTACATCTTCGTGCGCGCTGAGTACCTGGACCCAGTCGCCCACACCCTGGAGCGCGCGCTGGCGGAGGCGCGGCAGGCCGGCTATGTGGGCCGCAACTTCCTCGGTTCGGGGCTCAACTTCGAGCTTCACCTCCACATCAGCGCTGGCCGCTACATGTGCGGCGAGGCCATGGGCATTCTCAACGCCATGGAGGGCAAGCGCGCCATCCCTCGCACCAAGCCCCCCTACGAAGTCACCTCCGGGGCCTGGGGGAGACCCACCGTGGTCAACAACGTGGAGACGCTCTGCTGCGTCCCCCACATCGTCGCCCGCGGGCCGGAGTGGTTCCGCGGGCTGGGGAAAGCCAAGGACTCGGGCCCGAAGATCTATGGGGTGAGCGGACGCGTGAAGCGGCCGGGGTCTTACGAGCTGCCCATGGGCACCACTCTGCGGGAGCTCCTGGAAGAGCACGCTGGAGGCATGCTCGACGGCTACCAGTTCAAGGCCGCGCTGCCCGGAGGCGCCTCTACCATGTTTCTGAACGTTTCGGAGATGGATGTGCCCTTGGACTTCGAGTCCCTCAAGGAGATTGGCTGCTACTTTGGGACCGGCACCGCCATCATCGTTGATGACAGCACCTGCATCGTCGGGTTGGAGCACAACCTGCAGCAGTTCTACGCCCGGGAGTCCTGTGGCTGGTGCACCCCCTGCCGCGACGGTCTGCCTTGGCTGCTGCAGTTGCTGGCCGAGATCGAGGAGGGCCGAGGCCGCAACGGCGACTTGGAGCTGCTCATGGAGCTGAGCCGCAGTATCCAGGGCAACACCTTCTGCGCGCTGGCATTGGGGGCCGTGGTTTCCGTTGAGAGCGGCCTCAGGAAGTTCCGGGGCGATTATGAGGAGCACCTGCGCCAGGGCTGCTGTCCCTGGAAGGACCGTCACTGACCATGCCCACCATTCACGTTGATGGCAAGGCCTACCAGGTGCCAGCGGACAGGGATCTGCTCTCCGTGCTGATAGAGGCCGGGCTTGACTTGCCCTACTTCTGCTGGCACCCGGCGATCGGGTCGGTGGGCGCGTGTCGCCAGTGCGCGGTGAAGGTGTACCACGACGAATCGGACCAGCGCGGCCGGATCGTGATGGCCTGCATGACACCGGTCAGCGATGGGCTGCGCCTCTCGATCAACGATCCCGAGGTCACGGCCTTCCGACAGCGGGTGATCGAGTGGCTGATGGTCAACCATCCCCACGACTGCCCGGTCTGCGACGAGGGGGGAGAATGCCACCTCCAGGACATGACCGTGATGACCGGCCACGTCTACCGCCGCTATCGCGGGCGCAAGCGCACCTATCACAATCAGGACCTGGGCCCGTTCCTCAACCACGAGATGAACCGCTGCATCCAGTGCTATCGCTGCCTGCGGTTCTATCGCGACTACGCCGGCGGCCGGGACTTCGATGTCTTCGCCCTGAAGAACCACGTCTACTTCGGCCGCCACCAGGAGGGAGTGCTGGAATCGGAGTTTTCCGGCAACCTGATCGAGATCTGCCCCACAGGCGTGTTCACTGACAAGACCCTGAAGCGCCACTACATCCGCAAGTGGGATCTGGAGACCGCTTCGTCTGTCTGCGTCCACTGCGGCCTGGGCTGCAACATCATCCCCGGTGCCCGGTACGACATGCTGCGGCGCATCCAGCCCCGTTACCACCCCGAGATCAACCGCTACTTCATCTGCGACCGGGGCCGCTTCGGCTATGAGTTCGTCAACGACCCCGCACGCCTGCGCCAGCCCCTGGCCGGCCGAGGGCGGCAGCAGCCAGTCTCCTGGCCGGAGGCGATGCGCACCGCGTCGGAGGCCTTGCGCCGGTGCCGCCGCGTGCTGGGCATTGGTTCGGCCCGCGCCGCCCTGGAGGCCAACTACGCGCTCCAGGCCCTGGTGGGAGAAGACGCCTTCTCTCCCGGAGTGTCAGCCTGGGATCACGCTGGCGTGGGGCTGGCCTTGCGCATCTTGCGAGAGGGGCCAGCGCGCTCGGCCCCGCTGGCCGAAGCGGAATCCGCTGACGTCATCTTCGTGCTCGGCGCCGACCCCACCAACGAGGCCCCGATGCTCGATCTGGCGATTCGCCAGGCCGTGCATCAGGCGCGACTGGACCTGTCCCGCCGGCAGGGCATCCCGGACTGGAACGACTACGCGGTGCGCAACGCCCTGCAGCAGGAGCGGGGGCAGCTCTACCTGGCGGCGGCCGCGCCCATGAAGCTGGAGGCCATCGCCACTGAGAGCTGGCGCGCGGCCCCGCCGGAGTTGGCCGCCCTCGGCTATGCGGTGGCGAAAGCGGTGGAGGGGACGCCCCGAATGAGCAGCTTCTGGCCGGCCGCATTGCGCGGGCGCTGAGCGCGGCGAGGCAGCCGCTCGTGGTGGCGAGCGCTGCTGGCGGCCCAGACTTGCTGCAAGCGGCAGCCGGCGTCGCCCATGCGCTCTCCCTCTCCCGGGAGAACCCCTGCCTGCTCACCATCCTGGTGCCGGAGTGCAACTCGATGGGCGCCGCCCTGTTGGGCGGGCGGAGCGTGGACGATGTTCTCGACGAGATCGAATCCGGCCGCGCGGATGGGCTCGTGGTGCTGGAGAATGATCTTTTCCGCCGCGCCTCCTCCTCACGGGTGGAGCGCGCCCTCCGCGCTGTGAGCTACTTACTGGTTATTGATCATCTCCCGAACAATACCACCGCGGCCGCCGACCTGGTCTTGCCCGCGGCCGCCTTCGCGGAAGCGACCGGGACCCTGGTGAACAACGAGGGCCGGGCTCAGCGCTGCTACCAGGTGTTCGTGCCCCCACCCGAGCCGCGCCCCTCCTGGCGAATCCTGCGGGACCTGCTCGAGGACCGACGGCCGGGAGCCGCGCCCTGGCGCACGGTGGAGGATGTCCTGCACGCGCTGGCGCGGGACCATCCCCATCTCGCCGGGATCCTGGACGCAGCGCCTCCAGCCTCCTGGCGCGATCGCGTTGGGTCGAAGGTGGCGAGGGAACACCACCGGAACAGCGGCCGCGCCGCGAAGGACGCGGATCGCACCATCTTCGAGCCACAGCCTGCCGCGGACGCCCAGTCTCCATTCGCCTTCACCATGGAGGGGGCCCAGGCCGAGCCGCCGCCCGCGCTCATCCCTCGCTACTGGTATCCCGGGTGGAATTCGATTCAGGCCTTGTACCGTTCTCAGTTCGAGTCCGGGCGGCTCCCGCGCGATGCCAACCCAGGCAAGCGATTGCTGGGAACGGCGGCAGGGACAACGGCGCGATTTCCAGGTCCAACGCTAGAGCAGCCACTTGCGCCCGGTGAGGTCTGGCTGGTGCCGCAGGCCGCCATCTTCGGTTCGGAGGAGCTTTCTCGGTGGGCCCCGGGGATCGCCTCCCTGATAGCGCCGGCCGCAGTGCGCCTCCATCCGGAAGACGCAGCCAGGTTGTCGCTCGCCGACGGCGACCAGGTCTGTCTCAGGGTCGGCAATGATGAGTACTCGCTGCCGGCTCGTCTCGATGCTGGGCTGGCCCGCGGTGTGGCGGTCGTGCCCGCTGGCTACCCGGAAACGCAAGGCCTCGTTGGCATCGCTCGCGCCAGGGTTGGGAAGACCCCATGAGCTGGATCGGGACCGTCATCGAGGTGGTGGTGATCCTGCTGGTTCTACTGAACCTCCCGTTCGGCCTCATCTGGGCCGAGCGGCGGCTGCTGGGCGGCTTCCAGGATCGCTATGGCCCCAACCGGGTCGGGCCGCAGGGCCTGCTCCAGCCGCTGGCGGACGCGCTCAAGCTGATGATGAAAGAGGACTGGGTGCCATCGTTCGCCGACCGCTTCGTGTTCATCGTGGCCCCGGCGATCGTGGTGGTCACGGTGCTGCTGGTGTTCGGCACCATCCCGTTCAGCGCGCGTATCCGCGTCAGCGACCTCAGCATCGGCTTGCTCTTCTTCCTGGCCATGGCCTCGCTGGGCGTCTACAGCATCGTGCTCGCCGGCTGGTCATCTAACAGCAAGTACTCGCTGGTCGGGGGCCTGCGCGCGGCCGCGCAGATGATCAGCTACGAGCTGCCCATGGGGCTGTCCGTGGTTGGCGTGGCCATGCTGGCAGGGTCGTTCCGCCTGGGCGACATTGTGGAAGCGCAGCGTCCCCTCTGGTTCTGCATCACCCAGCCCGTGGGGTTGGTCATCTTCCTCATCGCCACCCTCGCCGAGGCCCGTCGCATCCCCTTCGACCTGCCCGAGGCGGACAGCGAGCTGGTCAGCGGGTACCACACCGAGTACTCCAGCATGAAGTTCGCCCTTTTCTACCTCGGCGAGTACCTCGACATTACTTTGGTGGGCTGCATGACCACCGTGCTGTTCCTGGGTGGATGGCATGGACCTTGGCTGCCCGGGCTGATCTGGTTCGCGCTCAAGGTGGGAGCGGTGATCATCCTCTTCATCTGGGTGCGCAGCGTGCTTCCGCGCTTCCGCTTCGATCAGCTCATGGACTTCGGCTGGAAGGTGCTCCTGCCAGTCTCCCTCCTGAACATCCTGGTAACCGGCTGTCTCGCCCTGCCGTAGAGCGGGCTGTAGGGCGGGCGTGCCTATGCCCGCCGCAAGGAGAACGGAGCGGTGTGGTCAACACTGCGAACACTGTGGCTGGTGTTCTTGCATCTCTTCCGGAGGCGCGTCACCGTGCAGTATCCGGAGGAGAGGCCGGCGATCCCGCCCCGCTGGCGGGGCCGGATCATCCTGTCGCGCGACCCGGATGGGCAGGAGCGCTGCGTGGCCTGCTATCTCTGCTCGGCGGTCTGTCCGGTGGACTGCATCGCGCTCCAGGCCACAGAGGATGAGTCCGGCCGCCGCTATCCCGAGTGGTTCCGCATCAATTTCTCGCGCTGCATCTTCTGTGGCTTTTGCGAGGAGGCTTGCCCCACTTATGCCATCCAGCTAACCTCCGACTTCGAGATGGGCGAGTATGATCGCAGCAAGCTGGTCTATGAGAAGGAGCACCTGCTGATCAGCGGGATGGGGAAGTACCCCGGGTACAACTTCTACCGCCAGGCCGGCGTCGCCATCGAGGGCAAGGATAAGGGGGAGGCCGTGGACGAGTACCCACCCGTGGACCTCAAGGAGCTGCTGCCGTGAACCTGGTCTGCTATGCTGGCTGCGGCGCGGCCGTGCTCTCCGCGGTTATGGTCATCACGGAGCGGAACGCCATGCACGCGCTGCTCAACCTGATCCTGATGCTGCTCGCGTTGGGGCTGGTGTTCTTCACCCTGGGCGCGCCCTTCATCGCCGTGCTCCAGGTGGTGATCTACGCCGGCGCCATCATGGTGCTGTTTGTCTTCGTAGTTATGATGCTGAACCTGGGCCCGCCCGGTGAACGCCAGGAGCGGCGCTGGCTAGGGGCCGGCGTCTGGGGCGTTCCCATCGTCCTCACCGCGATGCTGTTGGCGCTGTCCGTCTACGCCCTGGTCAGTGCTGGCGGCGTCAGTGCTCCGGCCGGCGTGGTCAGCCCCAAGCAGGTGGGGCTATCGCTGTACCGCGAGTACGTGCTGGCGGTGGAGCTGGCCTCTCTGCTGCTGGTGGCCGGCCTGGTGGGCGCATTTCATCTGGCACCGCCCATCCGGCCGCAGACAGGCCCATCTTCCGATTCGGAGACGACCGCCCATGACTGAAGTAGCCACCATTCCCACCGCCGGGCTCCTGGGTGTCGCCCTGCTGCTCTTTCTCCTGGGTCTGCTGGGCGTGATGATCCGGCGCGACCTGCTGTTCGTGCTGATGTCCCTGGAGATCATGCTCAATGCCTCTGCCCTGGCCTTCGTCGCGGCTGCCGCCAGGTGGCGGCAGCCCGATGGGCAGGTGATGGTAGTGTTCATCCTGGTGGCGGCTGCCGCCGAGGTCGGGGTTGGGCTCTCCCTGGTGCTACGTCTTTACCATCGGTTCACCACCGTGGATGGTGACGCCATCAGCCTGATGCGAGGTTAGACGGCGATGCACTGGCTCTGGTTGGTGCCGGCTCTGCCCCTGGCGGGGGCGCTCTTGCTGGCGATCATCGGTGGCCTCATGCCCCGGCGGCTGGCCGGGGCCATCGGGTGCGCCTCCGTCGGCCTTTCCTGGCTTGCGAGCCTGTGGGTGGCAGCCGCTTACCTCACCCAGCCACCGGCCGGCGGGGCCTTCCGACAGCTGCTCTTCTCATGGATCGAGGTGAGTTCTCTCCGTGTTCCTCTGGGCCTGTACCTGGATCAGCTTTCCCTGGTGATGCTGGTGACGATCACCTTCGTCAGCTTTCTCATCCACCTCTATTCCTTCGAGTTCATGAGCCGGGATGCCGACTACAGCCTCTTCTTCTGCTACCTGAACCTGTTCGTGGGCTCCATGCTCATTCTGGTCCTGGGCGACAGCCTGCTCTCGCTCTATCTCGGCTGGGAGGGCGTGGGCCTCTGCTCTTACCTGCTGATCGGATTCTGGCATCGGGACCGGAAGAATGGCCTCGCTGCCCAGAAGGCCTTCATCGTCACCCGCATCGGGGACACCTCGCTTGCGATCGGCCTCTTCCTGCTGTTCTGGCAGCTCCACACCCTCGACATCCAGCAGGCGATGACTTCGGTTCCGGCCGGCGCGTTGGCCACGGCCGCCGCCCTGCTCCTGCTCGGGGGTGCGGTGGGCAAGTCGGCGCAGATCCCCCTCCACACCTGGCTGCCTGACGCCATGGCCGGCCCCACCCCGGTCAGCGCTCTGATCCATGCGGCTACCATGGTGACCGCGGGCGTCTACCTGGTGGCCCGCACCCACCTGCTCTTCCGCGCCGCTCCGCTGGCGATGCCAGTGGTCGCGATTGTCGGCGCCGCTACCTTGCTCTATGCCGCCTGCAGTGCCTTGGCTCAGCGCGATATCAAGCGGGTGCTAGCTTATTCGACTATCAGCCAGATCGGCTATATGTTTCTCGCCCTCGGCGTGGGGGCCTGGTCTGCCGCCATCTTCCACTTCATGACTCATGCCTTCTTCAAGGCCTTGCTCTTTCTCTCCGCGGGTATCGTCATCCAGGCGATGGGGGAGGAGCACGATATCTATCGCATGGGCGGCCTCTTCCGCAGGCTGCCCTGGGCGGCCTGGACCTTCCTCATCGGCGCCGCCTCCCTTTCCGCGCTGCCGCTGGTGACTGCTGGCTTCTACAGCAAAGATGCTATTATCTGGGCGAGCTGGGCCTCGCCGCGGGGTTCGCCTCTGCTCTGGGCGGTGGCCCTGTTCGCCAGTCTGCTCACCGGGGTCTACATCTTCCGGGTCTTCTTCCTGGTCTTCTTTGGGGCGCAGCAGAAGGAGGTGGAGAGGGCGCCGGGGCCTCTCATGAAGCTGGCGGTGGCGGCGCTCGCCTTCTTCTCGCTGACCGCCGGGTTTCTCGGAATGCCACCTGTCCTTGGAGGCTATCAGCCGCTCAGTCGCCTGCTCGCTCCCGCTCTGGGCTCTGTGGCCTTGCTGCAACCCTCCCGGGAAGGGGCGTTCCTCGCCATCTCCGCGGTGGAGACCCTGGTCGGGATTGGGCTGGGCTACCTCTTCTTCCTAAGACTCCGGGCCTGGCTGCCGGCCTTTGTCCGCACCCCGAGTTACGACGCCGCGCGGCGATTCCTGCTCGCCGGGTGGGGGTTCGACTGGTGCTACGACCGGCTCATCGGGCGGCCGTACCTCCTCCTGTCGCGGCTGAATCGCGGCGACATGGTGGACCTGTTCTACACCGGTGTGGCCTTCCTGGCCTGGGGCGCGAATCGCCTGCTCTCGGCCACCGAGTCGGGCCGGGTCCGCAACTACGCCACCGGCCTGCTGTTGGGAGCAGTGCTGGTCACCTTCATCCTGCTCTTGCGGTAGAGATAGGGATTCGTATGGTGCTAACCTGGCTGATTGCGATCCCGTTCCTGGGTGGGCTCATTGCCTGGGCCAGCGCTCGGCGCCCTGGCCTGGCGCGGTGGGTAGCTCTGGCGGCCTGTGCGCTTCAGCTTCTGTGCGCCGTCACGTGTTGGGTGGAGGCCGCCTCCTCCTCGCACTCCGGCCCGGCCTTCCTGGAGCAGCGCGCGGCCTGGATCCCGGCCTTTGGCGTCAGCTATCACTTGGCGATGGATGGGCTCAGCTTCCTCCTGGTGCTGCTGACAGGACTGCTCGGCATGGTTGCAGTGGCCAGCTCCTGGCGGGAGGTCTCCTCCCGCGTGGGCGCATTCCATTTCTCTCTGCTCGCCGTAGTCACTGGGGTCACCGGCGTTTTCCTCGCCCGGGATCTGCTGCTCTTTTACTTCTTCTGGGAGCTGATGCTGGTCCCGATGTACTTCCTCATCGGCCTCTGGGGACACGAACGGCGGATGTATGCCTCCGTGAAGTTCTTCATCTTCACTTTCGTGGGCAGCTTGCTCATGCTGGCCGCCATCCTGGGCCTGGTCTTCCTGCACGCGCGCGCCACTTCGGTGCTCACCTTCGATCTCCCCGCCCTACTCGGGACCCGGCTCTCGCCCTCCGCCGCGGCCTGGCTGATGCTGGGCTTCTTCCTGGCTTTTGCGGTGAAGCTGCCCGCGGTTCCGCTGCATCCCTGGCTGGCCGATGCTCACACCGAGGCCCCCACCGGGGGCAGCGTCTTGCTCGCCGGGCTCCTGCTGAAGACCGGCGCCTACGGCATGCTGCGCTTCGGCATCCCTCTCTTCCCCCAGGCCTCGCTCGCCTTCGCGCCCATCGCCTGTCTTCTGGGCGTGATCGGCATCCTCTACGGCGCAGTGCTGGCCTTTGCCCAGACCGACCTCAAGCGCATGGTCGCTTACAGCAGCATCAGCCACATGGGATTCGTGCTGCTGGGGGCCTATGCGGGGACCGAGCTGGCGCTGCAGGGCGCGGTGATGCAGATCATCTGCCACGGCGTGAGCACGGGCGCGCTCTTCGTGCTGGCCGGCCTCATCCAGGAGCGCTGCCACACCCGCGACCTGGCGCGGCTGGGCGGCCTCTGGCAGACTTCGCCCCGCCTGGGTGGTTTCACCATGTTCTTCGCTCTCGCCGCTCTCGGTCTGCCTGGGATGGGCAACTTCGTGGCCGAGTTCCTGGTGCTGCTCGGCGCCTTTCAGCTCTTCCCGGTGCTGGCGATGGTGGGCGCGGGCGGCTTCATCCTGTCCACGGTCTACGCACTCCGCCTGGTGCAGGAGTCAGTGCACGGGCCGAACCGAGGACTCTGGCACCTGCCCGATCTGTCAGCACGAGAGCTGACAACGCTGGGAGTGCTCGCACTCATCATCCTGTGGCTCGGCTTCTGGCCCCGCCCGGTGTTCCGGATCGCCCATCCCTCGTTGGCGCAGGCGGCACGCGCGGTCTCCGGCTCGGTGGTGATGGCTACCGGGGCCGCTGGGCCGGGAGAGGAGCGGTAGCATGACCGCCCCCGACCTGCTGGTCTTGCTACCGGCTATCATCACCGGCTACGGCGCGGTGGTGGTGCTGCTCGCCGGCGCCTACTGGCGGAACCATTCCGGGGTGGCCCTGCTCTCACTCGCCGTCCTGGCCGGGGCCTTTCTTTCCATCTTCGCGGCCCTGCCTCTCGCTCCGCGGCAGGTGACTCCACTCCTGCACGTTGACGTCTTCGCTCTCTGCTACATGGGACTGTTCCTGCTGGGAGCCTTCGGCATCGCCATCTTTTCGCACGACTACCTGCGTTGGGCTCGTGCTGGCAGCGAGAAGTACTACGGCCTGCTGCTGCTGGCCACGCTCGGCATGCTGGTGCTGGCCGCCAGCAGTCACTTCGTCTCCTTCTTCCTCGCCCTCGAAACCCTGAGTGTCTCTCTCTACGCGCTGATCGGATACACGCTCCGGCGGCCCACCTCCCTGGAAGCCAGCCTGAAGTACCTCGTGCTGGCAGGGGTGGCGCTGGCCTTTCTCCTCTTTGGCATGGCGCTCATCTACTCGCAGTCCGGGACCATGGATTTCGAACGGTTGGGCCGCAGCTTGCCTCCTGCCCCCTTGGGGTCCTCTGGTCTTGCCGCTCTGCTGCCCCTGGGGCTGGGTCTGATCCTGGTGGGCTTTGGTTTCAAGCTGGCCGCAGTTCCCTTCCACACCTGGGCCCCTGACGTCTACCAGGGCGCGCCTGCCCCCGTGAGCGCGCTGGTGGCCACCGGGTCCAAGGCCGCCATGTTCGCGCTGCTGATCCGCTTCGCCTCCGTGGCCGCCCTGCGGGAACGCGCGTCGAGCCTCCTGCTCCTGGAGGTTCTCGCCATCCTCACCATGTTCGGCGGCAACCTCTTGGCCCTGGTCCAGGGGAACATCAAGCGGTTGCTAGCTTATTCCTCCATCGCTCACATGGGTTACCTGCTGATCCCTCTCCTCGCCGGCGGGGCCCAGGCTGTCTCTTCCATCGGCTTCTACTTCGCCTCCTACTTCATCGCCACTATCGGTGCCTTCGGGGTGATCTCAGTGCTCTCCGCACAGGGCAAGGAGTTGGAGAACCTGGAGGACTACCGAGGGCTGGGCTCGCGCCGGCCCGGCCTGGCCGCGGTGTTGGGCCTGACGATGCTCTCGCTGGCCGGTATCCCTCTCACCGTTGGCTTCATCGCCAAGCTCTATATCTTCGCGGCCGCCGCCCGCGCCGGCCTGTGGTTCCTGTTGGTCATCGGCCTGCTCAACAGCGGCCTCGCCGCTTACTACTACCTGCGCGTGCTGGCCGCGCTCTATCTGCTACCCCCTGCCGCTGCGGGCGAAGGTGGACGCGCGGCCACGCTCAGCGTAAGCTGGCCGTCGGTGCAGGTGGGTTTGCCCGCCGGCCGTGTGGTGGGCAGCGCCATTGGGCTGGCCGTGCTCGCGCTGCTAACCATTTTGTTCGGGATCTATCCCACCCCCCTCATCGCTGTCGCCCAGCACACTTCCGCGCTGGGGCTCCTGCCCTGAAGGAGAGTTCGCTCCCATACGAAACATTAGCTGGCCGCCGCCAACCATCATGTGATCCAGGAGGTCAACAGTGTCTCAGATGCCATTGGGTGTAGTTCTGGCCGTGGGCGGAGATTTCGCCGATCGCCTCCATCGCCTCCAGCAGGCTGGGTTCGCCACCATGCAGCTTTACTATCCCCCCCGGGAGTACCTGGCGGAGCCCGGGCGGAGCGAGCTTAAGCGCCTGATCGCGGATTCCGGGTTCACGGTCACCTCGGTCGTCTCCCATCATTCCGGTGAGAGCTATGCTGATGTCGCGGCCGTTCGGCGGACCGTGGGCCTGCTGCCGCGCGAGACTCGCGCCGCCCGCGTGGAGGCCACCAAGCGCGCCGCCGATTATGCCCGCGAGATCGGCTGCAAGTTCGTCTTCGCCCACATCGGCTATGTCCCCGAGGACCGGGGTGACCCCGACTACCAGGGCCTGGTGGATGTAACCCGAGAGATCTGCGACTACTTTCAGTCTCAGCAGGTTGGGTTCAACCTGGAGACCGGCCAGGAGCCGGCCGCCTTCCTGGCCGAGTTCATCCGGGAGGTGGGGCGGGACAACCTGGGGATCAACTTCGACCCTGCCAATATCATCCTCTACGGGATGGGCGACCCGATCGCGGCCCTGGATGTGGTCGGCAAGTGGGTAAGAGGCGTCCACTGCAAGGACGGCGCTCCGCCCACCGCCGGGGGCCAGCTCGGCACCGAGCAACCGCTGGGTCAGGGCCAGGTCGGCATCCAGCGCTTCGTCGCCAAGCTCAAGCAGATCGGCTATTCCGGCCCGCTTACCATAGAGCGGGAGATCCCCGGCGAGCAGCAGATGCAGGACTTCTTCGCCGCCAAGAAGCTGCTGGAAGGGATCAAGGCCAAGCTGGGGATTGGCTAGTTCATGGCGGTTGTGCCTTTCACTTTCCGCGTCACCGATGGCTGGCTGCGCGATCTCGCCTCCGAGCCTACGCCCCGGGACGCCTGGCCCTGCATTCGCTGGGACGACCGACTGCTGGCCGATCAGCTCCGCTTCCTCGATGTGCAGGCCGAGCTGGGCGTGGAGTACAATCTGGCCTGGGGCCTGTTCGTAGCTCGCTCCTGGCCGGTGCCCTTCGAGAACTCCATTGATGCTGAGCGTGAGAGACGGCTCCGCACGTTTGTAGACGGGGCCCACGCCCGCGACCTCAAGGTGCTCTCCGGGACCGGAGTGTACTCCTGGGGCTTCGATGAGGTCATCGCCAAGGTCCCCGGTGTCTCGGCCGGACACGCGCAGGCCATGTGCCGGTTCAGCCCGGAGGCCTGGGACTGGCAGCGGCGGGTCCTGGACTTCCTGATGGACCCGCGCTGGGGCCTGGACGGAATCAGCATGCAGTCCGCCGACCAGGGCCGGTGCGACTGCCCGAGGTGCAGCCAGTTTTCGCCCGCAGAGCATCATGCCGAGCTGCTGGTGCGCTGCGCCGAGCATGTCCGCGGGGGCCGGCCGGACTGGGTGATCGGCCAGGCTTCCTGGGGCTTGCGACTGGATTCGCCAACCGACTTCGAGCATCTGAGGCGCGTCTCGCAGGTGGTTGACTATATGGTCGAAGTGAGAGAGCGCTCGGCCGACTGCGGCCGGCGCGCGGAGATCGTGAAGGGCCTGGCTTGCGCCTTCGGCTCAGTGGGAGGCGTGTTCGTGGAGCCGCCCCAGCACTGGCATCGCCTGCGGTGGTTCCTGCCTTGCGGCCTGGGTTCGGCCCGCGCTCTGGCGCGGCTCTGGGCGGATGGCGGGCGGGCCTGCGAGTACTTCTACCGGCCCTTCGCCAGCCCGGTGGAGGAGGTCTCCTGGCGCGTGGGCGCGCGCCTGCTGTCGTCACCTCTGACCCCGCCTGAGGCCGCGCTGCGTCAGGCAGTCGAGTCGGTGTATCGCACGAGCGGCGCCGCCGGTGAGGCGCTGGCAGATTGGTTTGCCCGCGGCGAGGAGGCCTACTTCTCCCGCGCCGACTTTGCAGTCGGCCAGGGTTCACTTTCGCTAGAGCCCCTGATCTGGGAGCAGGACCCGGCCGCTCCCGGCCCGCCTGTCTATCTGACTAACCGCATGACCGCGCCGGCGCAGGCGGACTACGCGCGCGATTTGGAGAGGCTGCGGACCGAGCTGGAGCGAATGGCGATCCCGAATCGGGAGGCCAAGCAGAAGACCATCTCCTGCATTGATGGCACCCTGGGCGAGATCGCTGGTCTGCCTCTGTAGGGCGGGCATACCCAGGCCCGCCGCTCTGGAGAGGAGCGCGGATGACCCAACCTCAATACCGGCGACCAGGGACCACCTGGTTCGTGAGCGATGGCTACATCTGGGATGACCTGCCGGCCAGCTACCGGAGGGAAGGCGGCAGACCGCTGGAGTGCTCGTCCCGGCTTTTCGTCTTCAACCCGCAGGGGAAGATGGCCCGCGTCCGCCTCAAGCTATTCCACGTGGACCGGCCCCCGACCAGCGTCGAGCTGAAAGTGCGCCCGCGCAGCATTGGGCAGGTTGAGCTGGCCGCGCTTCCCGAGGTGCCTCACCGGCAGTCTTTTTGGATCGCGATCGAGTCAGATTGGCCCGTGCTTCCGCAGGCGCGCCACGAGGATTACACGTTCTGGGACCCGGTGCCCGATGCCATGGTGGCCGTCGCCCCTTATCCGGGACCCCTGTCTGATGAGACCAGTTGGGCCTTCCCCGATTGCTTTCAAGGAGGATCCAGGAGCTGGTACGAGAGAGAGACCCTCACCATCCTCAACCCCAGGAAGAGGCCGGTATCAGCGCGGGTGCGATATCTGTTCCGCAACCGGGAGGGTGGCGGCGAGGAGGAGATCGAGATTGCTGGCGAGCGGGCGGCCGCCCTGGAAGTGTGGGAGCGCAGCCCTCGGCTCCTGGGTACCGGGAACGGTCCGCCGGTGCGCGTCCTCGGCGATTACGCGGTCAGAGTTGATGCCACTGGTCCGGTCATCGCCCAGACCACCCGCCGCGCGCGCTGGCACGGGCACCCCTCGATCATCGGGTCGCGGAGCACCATGGGCTTTCCCGTTCGCGCCGGCCGCTGCGACCTCTGGTATTACCCCGGCGGCGCCGTCTGGGACCGCGGGGTGCTGCCGCGGGCGAAGGAGACAGACCACCCGCTGAGCCAATGCGACAACACGTGGAACCTCCTGTTCATCAACAACCTGGACCCGCGGCGCCGGGTGCGGGCCCAAGTCAGATTCCACAAGCCCGACGGCGCGGCCGCGGACTCGGGGCCGCTGCCCATACCACCACTCAAGTCAGTGCTACACTGCTTGCACGGCAAGCCCTGGCTGGGCGAGCAGATCCAGGTCAACCAGCCCTTCGCCATCACTCTCACCGCCGACGGGCCGGTCGTCCCGGAGGTGTGCTGTGCTGAGTACGAGATGTGGAGTCAGGTCTGCCCCGGCGCCATGACTGCGGTCAACTTCTACCCGGGACCGCTGCGGCAGGAACGCACCTGGTGGCTCGGTATCGGCCAGGCCGGCGGCTCGGATCAGATCAACGTCGAATGGGCTCAGAGCTATCACCTGTTCAATCCAGGGCAGAAGCCGTTACAGGTCACGCTTTCCTTTCTGGGGCTGGGAAACCGCAGCACGAGTGGCAGGAGGCAAGCTCCTGCCCAGCATTCAGTGAAGCTCGCGCCCGGCGCGGTGGTCCACGTCGCCTCCGCCGACATCGCCGGGCTGCCGCTCGGTCGGCCCTTTGCGGTGCGGGCAGATGGTGACCGTCCCTTCTGTGCCCAAGTCTTCGGCCGCACCTTCACTCGTGGTCTGCGCTGCACCCGGGGCATGTACTCGCACCTGGGCATCCCGATGACGCTGGAGGGTTAGCGATGGGGTTCTCGATCGAGACCTATCGCCGCGAGCTTCTGCACGGCATGACGGCACTCTACAACGCGGAGACCGCGTGCGAGGGCCACATCGCGCCACTCGACCCGCAGCGGTTCGTCAACCTGGTCGAGGACAAGTCCTACTTCGACCCGAGCGGCCTGCTGGTCGCGATCGAGAGCGAAGAGGTCGTGGGCTGGGTTCACGCTTGCCTGGCGGCTGGGTCCGAGCCGCATCACGAGCCACATCAGCCGGTACCCCAGATTCGCATGCTGATCTACCCGGCGAACCGGCTCAAGGTGGGCGCGGCCCTGGTGGCAGAAGCCACTTCCTGGCTGAGGAAGACGGCGACCAGCTTGGTAGCCCAGGCTCCCAGCCTGCTCGCCCTGCACGCCCAGCAGGGCTACCCCTTCTACCGGGGCCTCTGGCTGGGCTCGGAGCCCATGTGCCCCGCCTCCCTGCCGCACCTGCAACTCGCCCTCGAGGTCGCCGGATACCGCAACACGCAGGAGTCCGTGTTCATGGTGGCGTCAATGCCGTCTCCGCCGGACGATTCTGTAGGAAGGGGACCTCTCGGCATGCCCGCCATCGAGTTGACTGACTCGCCGGTGGAAATGACGCACCAGCCGATGCGAGAGTCGTGGGTGGGATTCGAGCCCATGATCACGACCGCCCTCAGCGGTGGCGAGCAGGTGGGGAGCATCGGTTGGGTCATGCTGCCGCAGGTGGCCGAGCGCCTGGGGGCCCCGGCGGTGAACATCTGGCGCCTGGGAGTGGCGGAGCAACACCGTCGCAGGGGCGTCGCCACCGCGCTGATCGCACATGCCATGGCGCGCGGCCATCGCCTGGGAGCGCGTTCCGCCTCCGTGGGCACCCAGCTCTGGAACGCGCCCGCGCACGCCAGCTACGCCAAGCTCGGCTTCCTCCCGCACTGCGTGTTAGTGGGAAGGACCCTCTCGCTGGAGGAAGCCTGAGTGAGGCATCCCGCATTGCTGGGCGCGCTCAAGGACTTGGGCCCCTTAGCGCCCAATACTTAAGGAGTTTCCTGAATCATGGGAATGGCACATGATTCAGGAAACTCCTCAGAAGCAGGCGTATGGCTTGTGAGGCTGATTCTCTCGCATCATGGTGACAACCATGATGCGAGAGAATCCGTAAGTCGCTAGCTATCGGCGGGCCTACCAGGCCCCGTAAGGTTCGCGCCAACACCCATGTCCAGGACTGAGGCAGTTCCGTCCCGCAACCTGAGCCGGGAGCTCACCCTCTTCTTCCTCGTCGTCGCGGCGATGGGGCTGATGTCCGGTCTCTTCGAGACCACCTTCAACAATTTCCTGAGCGACAACTTCCGCATGTCGGCCGAGGCCAGAGGCCAACTGGAGTTCCCGCGCGAGCTGCCTGGTTTCCTCGTCGCCCTGATGGGCGGTCTGCTCTTCTTCCTCTCCGAGATCAGGCTGGGCGGCTTCGCCTGCCTGACCGCTGCCCTGGGCGTCGCGGGCCTCGCTCTGTTCAGCACGAATTTCGCCCCCGTGCTGGCCTTCATGGTCATGTATAGCACGGGCACGCATATGATGATGCCGGTGAACAACACCGTGGCCCTCAGCCTGGCGCCTCCGCATCGCCGCGCGGCCAGGATGGGGCAGATCGGGGCCGTGGGGCTATGTGCCACCATTCTCGGAGCTGGGCTGGTCTGGCTGGGTCTCCAGTACTTCGGGCTCAGCTACCGGGGCATTTTCGCCATTTCCGCCGGTGGGGCTCTCGCCGCTGCTATCCTGGTCTCCCGGCTTCGGCCCCTGCCGCAGCGGCACGGGCGAAGGCCCAAGCTGGTGCTGAAGCGCCGCTACTCCCTCTACTACCTGCTCAACATCTTCTCCGGCGCGCGCAAGCAGGTGTTCGTCACCTTCGGTCCCTGGGTGTTGATCAAGGTCTTCGGCGAGCCGGCGCCCACGATCGCCAAGCTCTGGATCGTGGCCTCGATCATCGGCATCTTCTTCCAGCCTCGGCTTGGCAAGCTGATTGACCGCCTGGGCGAGCGGGTGATCTTGATGGCCGACGCGCTGGTACTCATCGGCGTCTGTCTGGGCTACGGTTTCGCCCGCCAATTGCCCCTCGCCAGCCCGGTGCACCTCGTCTATGCATGCTACGTGCTGGACAATGTCATGTTCGCGGCCGGCATGGCCCGCACGACTTACGTGGATAAGATCGCGGAGAGCGAGTCGGACATCCACGCTTCGCTGTCCGTCGGTGTCTCCATTGACCACGCCGTCTCCATGTCCATCCCCACCCTCGGCGGCCTGCTGTGGATACGCTATGGTTTCCCCTACGTCTTCCTCGCCGCGGCGGGCATTGCTTTCTGCAACCTGATCGTGGCCAGCTTCGTGCGAGTGCCGCCTCGGCCGACCGTCGAACCTCTGCCCGCGGCGGACGTGACGGGCCCCGACTAGCCGCAGAGTGGGGCAGGTCCGCTGAGCCCTCGGCTGCGCTCGGGGTAGGCCTGCCCGAAGGAGCAGATATGAGCCAGACTCACGAGCGATCGCAGCGCCTATTCCGGGAGGCGCAGCAGTTTATCCCCGGGGGTGTCAACAGCCCTGTTCGCGCCTTCAGGGCCGTGGGAGGCATACCCCGGTTCATGCAGCGCGGGTCAGGCGCCCGGGTGTGGGATGTGGACGGGAACGAGTACCTTGACTGCGTCGGGTCCTGGGGTCCGCTCATCCTCGGGCACGCTCGCCGGGAAGTGATCGAGGCCGCCTGCGAGACGGCCCGGCTGGGCACCACGTTTGGCGCGCCGACCGAGCAGGAGGTCCGCCTGGCGCGCGCTATCGCCGAGGCCCTACCGTCAGTGGAGCTGGTGCGCCTGGTGAATTCCGGCACCGAGGCCGTGATGAGCGCGGTGCGCCTCGCCCGCGCTCACACTGGGCGCACCAAGGTGGTGAAGTTCGAGGGCGGCTACCACGGACACAGCGACGGCCTGCTCGCCCAGGCTGGCTCGGGCCTCGCCACGCTGAGCCTTCCCGGCTCCCCCGGCGTCCCCGCGGCCTGGGCGGCCGAGACCCTGGTGCTGCCCTACAACGACG
Organism: uncultured Armatimonadota bacterium; assembly: GCA_963716175.1. GTDB lineage: Bacteria > Armatimonadota > Hebobacteria > Hebobacterales > Hebobacteraceae > MFD04408-11. The sequence goes on from OY970296.1 coordinate 2,462,529, forward strand.
CGCTCGCGGTGGAGCAGGCGATGCAGGCCCGCGGGCACGAGATCGCGTGTCTGTTGGTCGAGCCGGTGGCCGGCAACATGGGCGTGGTCCCACCGGCCCCCGGTTTCCTGGAAGCCCTCCGCCGCGCCACCAGGGAGGCAGGTGCGCTGCTGATCTTCGACGAGGTGATCACCGGGTTTCGGGTGCACTACCGCGGGGCTCAGACTCTGTATGGGGTGCAACCCGACCTCACCGTGCTGGGGAAGATCATCGGGGGCGGATTCCCCATCGGCGCTTTCGGTGGCTCCCGCGCCATCATGGAGCTGCTCGCGCCCACGGGCCCGGTCTATCAGGCCGGCACCCTTTCTGGGAACCCGGTGGCCTGCGCCGCTGGCCTCGCCACCCTCAGACTGCTCGCGGACGAGCAGCCATATTCCGAGCTGGATCGCCGCGGCGTGGCTCTCGCCGAAGGGCTGCGCGAGGCCGCCGCAGACGCGGGGGTAGCGGTCACTATCAACCGCGTCGGGTCCATGCTGACGCTCTTCTTCTGCGCGGGGCCGGTGACCGACTATCGCAGCGCCCTGGCCAGTGATACCAAGCGCTATGCCGCCTTCTTCCAGGCCATGCTGGCGCGGGGCGTCTATCTGCCCCCTTCGCAGTTCGAGGCCGTCTTCCTCTCCGCCGCCCACACCGATGACGATGTCGCGCGCATCTGCCGGGCCGCGGGAGAGGCGCTCCGCGAGCTGTAGCCCTGGCGGGAGGGGGCAGTCCGCAGGTGCTCGCGTGCCGTTTTCGGGGCGCAGCCTCGGCTCAAAGAGGAACCCGCGCCCTGGCCCCGAACCATGACAGCCGGCCCTGTCGGCCAACTCGGCGAGCGCCTGGCAGGATGGGCGCTCGACACCAGCAGGCGAGGAGAGAGGATGAAAGAGGTTCGACTTGGCATCATCGGCGTAGGGCAGATCGGGAAGTCGCACCTGCGGAATTACTCGGAGGTCCCCGGAGCCAAGATGGTCGCGGCCGCCGACATAGATGGACCTGAGCTCAAGCGGGTGGCCGAGCAGTTTGGCATCCCCCACACCTACAAGGATTTCCGGCAGTTGCTGAAGCGGGACGACATCGAGGCGGTGGATGTCTGCCTGCACAACAACTTTCATTCCCCGGTCAGCGTCGCCGCGATGCGCGCCGGCAAGCACGTCTACTGCGAGAAGCCTCTGGCTGGCTCCTATGTGGACGCGAAGGCCATGGTGGACGCGGCGAAGGAGTACAAGCGGAACCTGCACATGCAGCTCGGAACCCTCTACTCCAAGGAGACCAAGGCCGCCAGGCGTCTCATCGAGGATGGCCTCCTGGGGAAGCTCTATCACGGCCGCGCCACCGGCTTCCGCCGGCGGGGTCGGCCTTTTGTGGATGGCTATGGGACCGCCTCCTTTGTGAAGAAGGAAGTGGCGGCCGGCGGCGCCCTCTATGACATGGGCGTCTACCACATCGGCCAGATGCTCTATCTGCTGGGACTGCCGGAGGTGCTGCGAATCAGCGGCAAGGTCTATCAGGAGACCGGGATGGACCCCGGGCGCAGGGAGAGCAGCGGCTACAATGTAGAGGAGCTGGGCCTGGGCTTCGTGAGGCTTGCTGGTGGCATCACCATGGACATGATTGAGTCCTGGGCCATCCACCTCAACGAGTTCGAGAGCAGCAGCGTGGTCGGCAGCAAGGGTGGGATCAGGCTGCGCCCGTTCGGCTTCTACACCACCCAGAGCGACATCGAGATGGATTCCACCTTCGATCTCGATTCCTGGGATTGGCGGGAGGGCCAGTTGCGCCCCGATCAGCATGACGCCTTCCGCTCGTCGCAGCACCACTGGATCGCGGCCTTGCAGAAGCGGGTGAAGCTGCTGCCCACCGGTGAGATCGGGCTGAAGACCATGCTGGTGAGCGAGGGCATCTACCTGTCCGATCGGCTGGGGCGTGAGGTCAGCGCCGAGGAAGTGCTCAAGGCCTCCAAGTCCAGCGCAGTCAAGTTCCGGCGGTAAGAGGCCATATCGCAGCCCGGGGGAGGAGTTAGAGGTATGAGCGCGCTGGCCGCCCTGGGTGGCGCCCCGGTTCGGACCAGGCCCTGGCCATCGTGGCCCGACGGCCGCGACGAGGACGTGGCGGCGGTCGCAGAGGTGGTGCGCTCCGGTAACTGGTGGTCCTATGCGGGCGACCACACCAGGCGCTTCGAGGAGGAGTTCGCCAGCTATCACCAGGCTCGATACGGCATCACGGTCAACAGTGGCACCACTGCTCTTGCCGTCGCCCTGGAGGCACTGGAGGTAGGGCCGGGAGATGAGGTCATCGTCCCGGCCTATACCTTTCAGGCCACGGCCACCAGCGTGTTCCTCGCCAACGCGGTCCCGATCTTCGCCGATGTTGAGCCCGGGACCATGAACCTGGACCCGGTGTCAGTCGCATCGGCGATCACGCCTCGCACGCGGGCGATCATACCCGTGCACATCGCCGGCCTGCCGGCCGATATGGCGCGGCTGCAGGAGCTGGCCCGGGACCGCGGTTTGCTCGTCCTGGAGGATGCCGCCCAGGCTCATGGTGCCGTCTGGCAGGGCAGGAAGGTCGGCGCCATCGGCCACGCCGGGGCCTTCAGCTTCCAGGCCAGCAAGAACCTCCCGGCAGGAGAGGGCGGCATCATCCTGACCGACGATGAAGAGATCGCGGCTCGCGCCGCCAGCCTGCGAGACTGCGGCCGCGTCGAGGGCAGGCCCTTCTACGAGCATCACCTGCTCGGCTACAATTTCCGGATCACGGAAATGCAGACCGCGCTGCTCCGCTCCCGGCTGCGCCACCTTGAAGTGGAGACCGATCTGCGGTGGCGCAACGGCCGGCGCCTCACTGGGAAGCTGGCCGCCCTGCCCGGAATCGAGCCGCTGGATCCGGCACCCGGCCCAGGCGACCGGCGCGCCTACCACCTCTATCCGGTGCGGCTGCATTCCGGGAAGCTTGGTGGCATCAGCAGAGAGCGGTTCATGGAGGCGCTCCAGGCCGAGGGCATTCCCTGTTCGGCTGGTTACGGCCACCCGCTCTACCAGAACCCGCTTTTCCTGGAGCAGAGCTTCAGAGGGCGCGGCTGCCCTACCAGCTGCCACCACTATGCCGGCGCGGTGGACTACCGCTCGGCCTCCTGCCCGGCGACGGAGGCGCTCTGCCAGGAGGTCATCTGGCTCTTTCATAACCTGCTGCTGGGCTCGGATGCGGATGTGGATGACATCGCGCGCGCCTTCGAGAAAGTGGCCACCGGACATCGCGAGCTGGTGTAGCGCGGGCATCCAGCGGAATGGCTGACGAGGGGACACTATGGCACAGGCAAAGGCCTTGCGGCCCATGGGTCTGCTGGAGATCGTGGACCAGACCTTTCGCCTCTATCGCAGCAACTTCTGGCTGTTCTTTGGCATCGCCGCCATCGCCTACCTTCCCTTCGTTGCCCTCCTGGCGCTATTGGTGATCGTTGACGCCGCGCCGAGCAGCGCGCTGGCGGGAACTGCCATCATCCTACTTCTCCCGTTGCTACTCGCGGTCGTGGCACTGTGGTTGCTCATGTCAGGGGCACTTGCCAAGGCCGTCTCGGATCGCTACCTCGGATATGAAACGACCATTGCCGGCGCCTATGGTCACGTGGGGAAGCGACTCGGCCCCTTCTTCCTGACTCTGCTGCTCACTGGCCTTTTCATCGTGAGCGGCGTCATCCTGCTCTGGGTGGGGTCCATTGTCTTCTTCTTCTGGGCCGGTTTCGTGGTCGAGGTCTTCATCATCGAGGGCAAGCGCTACTTTCGGGCCATCTGGCGCAGCCGCTTCCTGGTGGGACATGGGGTATGGGCGGAGTTGGTGGTGCTGGCGGTGATCACGGGCCTCCTCAGTCTACCGATCCGAGCGGCCATTCTGCTGCCGGTTGCTCTGCTGGGCGCGAGCACGAGTCACGTCGGGCTAGTCTCGGTCGCGAACGCCTTTGCCAGCGCACTTGGCCTGGCCCTGGTCCTCCCCATCACAGTCGTGGCCATGATTCTCCTCTACTACGACTCGCGCATTCGCAAGGAAGGCTTCGATCTGGAGACTCTGGCGCGAGAGCTGGGCAAGGCCGCACCCGTCACTGCCTTTTCCGCCCCTGCCCCCTCGGCCGCCGCGCCGCCGGCACCGACCCAGCCCCCGGACGAGGAGCGCGTGTGACCCGCGTTGCCGCGCTGGCCGCCGCCGTCTTCCTCGCTTGCGGGCTCGCCGCAGCCCGGCCCCTCACTGACTCCGAGTACAGTCGCGTTCTCACCCAGGTAGCAACTCGTCTGGCGCAGGCCGGTGCCGCGCGTGACGGGGCGAGCCTGGCCCGGGCGGCCCTGGACGGACTGCCCGACCGCTGCCAAGTGCAGGCCGCGCCGAACGCACCTCCCCTGGCCGTGGACAACCGCGAGGTGCTGCGGAGGCTGCGCCGCCAAGTGGCCCAGGGACCCGACGGCGTCAGATTCGCGGCCCAAGTGGTGCAGAACCTCGCGGTAAGCTGTAGGGCAGGTCCGCGACCTGCCCCGCCCACTCACGCCCACCGCGTTCTCGCCGAGGTCCTTTCCCGTCCGGAGTTCCATCCCAGCCCACTGGCCGGCCTGCAGGTCCGCTTCTTGCGATGGATCGGCCGCGCCGTTCAGTGGGTCCTCGACACCATCGCCAGTGTTCTCGACCGCCTGACCGGGCTGGGTCCGCGGCTGCCTCGCCGCGCCCAGCGCGCGATCCTGGTCGCCCTGCTCGTGCTCTCCGCGGGGGCAACGCTCGTGCTGATCGCGCGGTTGGCGCTGCGGATCGCCTCCAGTAGGACAGGGCCGCGACCTGCTACTGCCGCAGGGCAGGGCCGCGACCTGCCGCCTCACCAGCACTGGCTATCCCAGGCCGAGGCAGCGACTCGCTCGCAGGACTACCGGGCAGCGGTGCGGGCCCTGCACATGGCCGCCCTCATGAGGCTGGACGAGGCGGGCCGGATCAGCTATGTCAGCTCCCAAACCGACCGGCGGTTCGTGCGTGCATTGAAGGAACACCAGCTCGATGATCTCTCAGACTCCTTGGCCGCGCTCAACCGGCTCTTCGCCGTTGTCTGGTATGGCTTCGCGCCGGCCGGCCCGGACGAGTACCGCCTTGCGCGCGAGCATTGGAGCCGACTGGAGGCACTCAGCGCGCCATGAAGCTGCCCCGCGAAGCCTGGTGGGTGGCCGGCCTGATGGTGCTCACCTTCCTGCTGCTTCTCCTGCTGACCGGGGGAGAAGCGGAGCGCGGCAGGCCGGCCGGGCCGCCTGTCCGCACCAGCTACAGCTCCGAGCCGGGCGGGCTGCGCGCCCTCTATCTCGCGCTCGATTGGCTCGGCTACGATGCCCGCCGGCTGGGCACGCCGTTCCTGCCGGGCGCTCTGCCCGAGCGGGGAACACTGCTCGTGGTCGAGCCCATGACGCTGGCAAACTCCGAGTGGCGTGCGCTCCGCAACTGGGTGGCCGAGGGCCATGCCCTGCTCGTGGCGGGCGAAGATTCCCTCCCCAACAGCGAGACCGTATTCCCGATCCCGCAGCCCGATTTCGAGACTCTCTTCCCGGAGGTGGCCCTCACCTACGCGAGACCGGATCAGCCGACCTATCTCGCGCTCGGACTGGCGCGGCTTGCGGTCCGCTCGAGAACGCGGATCACTCCCCCAGCAGTAGTAGGCCGGGTCCGCGACCTGCCCACCCTTGCCGTGCCCAAGCCGGCCCGCGGCATGGCGGGCGACCTGGGCTCTGCCGCCCCGCTGTTTCGCGATGAGAAAGGCACGGTGGTTGCCTACGCGGAGATTGGAAAGGGAAGCGTGATCCTGCTGACCAGCCCCTGGAGCCTGTCGAATCAGGGCATCGAGAAGGAGGGCAACTTCACGTTCGTGTTGAACGCGCTGGAGCACGGGCCGGTCTACTTCGACGAGTACCACCACGGCTACGGTGAGAATCTGCTTTGGCGCCTGCTGCCGCTTCCGCTGAAGCTGGCTGCCGCGCAGGCGCTGTTGGGGCTGCTGGTGGTGATGTACGCGCGAAGCCGCCGCTTTGGGCCGATCATTCCGCTGGACGAGGGAAGGAGGGAACGCAGCGAGTACCTCGGCACCATGACCGGCCTGCTTCAGAAGGGCCGCGCCGCTCATCTCGCATTGCAGACCGCCTATGACGCGGCGATGGCGCGTCTGCGCTTCGAGCTGGGCCTGCCGCACGACGCTGCGCCCGCCGAGGTGGCGCGGGCGGCCGGCCGTGTGGATGCAGCCGCAGGCGAGAAGCTCGCGGCGGCACTGGAGCAGTCCCACCGCGCGCTGGAGCTTGCCCGCGTGGGCGAAGCGCGAGCAATGTCCCTAGTCCGGCAGCTCGATGAGGCCGTGCAATCAGTGCGCCAGCTCTAACCCCTGTGGGGCGGGCCTTCCCGCGCCCGCCGGGCGCTGGCAGTTGCTGGTAGAAGCGGGGCAGGCCCGTGGCCTGCCCCTCGGAATGTTGCCTGAAATGAGGGAAGCGACCATGACCATACAGGACTTGATGGCAGCAGTGAGGGCCGAGGTGGGCAAGGTAGTGCTCGGCCAGGAGGGGGTGGTGACGCAACTGGCGACCGCGCTGCTGGCGCGCGGCCACGTGCTGGTGGAAGGCGTCCCGGGCGTGGCCAAGACGCTCTTGGGGAGGGCCCTGGCGCGGTGCATCAGCGCCCAGTTCAAGCGGGTCCAGTGCACCCCGGATCTCATGCCGGCCGACATCACCGGCACCAATGTCTTCGACAGCCAGGCGCGCACCTTCCGGCTGATGAAGGGCCCCGTGTTCACCAATGTGCTGCTCGTGGATGAGATCAACCGCACCCCGCCCAAGACCCAGTCTGCGCTGCTGCAGGCGATGCAGGAGCGATGCGTCACCATAGATGGCGTTGACCATCCGTTGGAGGGCATCTTCTTCGTGATGGCCACCCAGAATCCCATCGAGTACGAGGGAACATATCCGCTGCCGGAGGCCCAGCTCGATCGCTTCCTGATGAAGGTAGACGTCCGCTACCCGGAGCGAGCAGCCGAGGAGAACATCCTGCGGCTGCACCTGCAGGGGAAGGACCCCCAGGACCTGGAGGCGGCCGGCGTGCGCCCGGTGATCGGGCTCTCGGAACTCCAGGTCGCCGAGCAAGAGCTGTCGCGCCAGATCGTGCGAGATGAGATGGTGGCCTACATCGCCGAGCTGGCAGGGCGCACCCGGGAATCGCCTCACACCTTGCTGGGCGCCAGCCCGCGGGCCGCGGTGGCCCTGCTGCGCTGCGCCCAGATCCGGGCCGCGGCCCAGGGGCGAGATTTCGTGGAGCCCGATGACGTCCAGGACATGGCCCCGCCGGTGCTGCGCCATCGCATCATCCTGAAGCCGGAGGCCGAGGTCGAAGGACTCAGCGTGGAGCGGCTGGTGGAAAGTGTCATCTCAGCAGTCCCCGTCCCTCGCTAGCGAACGCGCGGCGCGCGAGCGCGTCTCTGGGTCCTGGCTGCCCAGCGCGCGGCTGGGCGCGGCAGTGGCCTTGGGGGCGCTCTGGCTTGCGCTGGGCGCGGCCTGGGCGCCGCTGATGTGGCTGGGCGCGCCGTGGTGGGCGGCATTGGTGGGTGTGGCGCTGGCCGAGGTGCGCGCCTTGCGCCAGGCGGGGCACGTGAGCGCGCAGCGGCCGCTGGAGCCGGTGCTATCGGTGGGAGCGGCGAACCCGGTCCCGACCGTGCTGAGGAACCGGGCGCGGTATTCCTATCAGTGCTTGCTGCGCGACGAGCCGCCCCTCGGTTTCGCCGTCAGCTCTCGCCGTCTGCGCTGTCTGCTGCCCGCGGCCGGAGAGGTGAGTGTGAGCTATGGCGTCACCCCGCCGCGCCGCGGCGACTTCGACTTCGGCGGCCTCAACCTGCGTCTCACCAGCGGGCTCGGGCTGATCGTGCGCCAGGTCCGATTCGACTTGGCCACTTCCGTCCGGGTCTATCCCAACCTGGCCGGCATCCGGTCCCACGAGATGGCCGCCAGGAAGCACCGGCTGGTTGACATCGGAGTGCACCCCTCACGCCTCAGGGGCACGGGGCTGGAATTCGAATCCCTGCGCGCCTACGTGCCAGGGGATGAGCTGCGGCGCATAGACTGGAAGGCCACCGCCCGCCACGACGAGCCGATCACCCGCGAGTATGACATCGAGCGCAGCCAGCACATCATCTTGTGTCTGGACCTGGGCCGCACCATGGCCAGCCAACTGGGGGCGCTCACCAAAGCCGATCACGCCGTCAACGCCGCGGCCTTGCTCGCCCACGTCGCGGCCCGGGTGGGAGACTGGGTGGGGCTCTACGCCTTCTCCCAGGAACCGATGATCTTCGTCCCCCCGCGCAAGCACCAGTTCTCACTGGTGCTGGACTCTCTCTATGGCCTTCAGCCTCGGTCGGCGGAGAGCGATTACTACCGCGGCTTCCTCTACGCCGCGCAGCGCATGCGGAAGCGGGCCCTGATCGTGCTCTTCACCGACCTTCTGGACCCCGATTCCTCGGCCCGCCTGCTGACCTATGTCAGCCTGCTGACCAGACGTCACCTGGTGTTGTGCGCGGCCCTGAGCGACTACGAGCTCTACCGCCTGGTGGAGCAGTCACCGGCGCAACCCCGCGATCTCTACCAGCGCACCGTGGCCACTTCGCTGCTGGCCGACCGGCAGCGCGCCCTTTCCGCCCTGCGCCAGCGGGGCGCCATCGCGCTGGATGCAACCCCCGCGGATCTCTCCGTGGCCGTGCTCAATCGCTACCTCGCGATCAAGGAGCGAGCGCGCCTGTAGCGCGGGCACGCGGGTCGTGATCCGCGCCTCGCGGCGCCGACCACAAACCCACACCACTGGCCTGGCCGGCCCCTTCCCAGTGGCGCGGGTTTGCCGCGAGGGCAGCGAGCGACAACCTGCGCAGCCCGCCTGAGGCGGGCTCTATCCCCCTTTCAATCTCCTCAACTCCTCCTTCCCCGGGCACCAGAACCACTCATACCCCCACCCGTCCTCAACCAGTCCCTTCCGCTGCGCATTGTCAAGGATATAGCCGGCCTTCTCATCGAACTCGGCCTGACTGCGCACCATGCGATCCATTCTCTCCGACTGCCACAATCGGCCTCGCCGCCCCCGGAGCCGGTTGATCTCCCAGGCCGTTGTCCGCTTCACACTATGCAGCAACCCGCGCAGCGGGTACCAGACTCCCGAGGACTTCTCCAATGGCCGAGCCAGTATGTGGACATGGTCCGGCATCACGGTGAGCGCATAGACGAACCATCTCTTGTCGTGCCAGAACAGGATGGTCCGCATGATAATATGTCGCTCCTGCGGAGCGAACGCCCGCCACACGGCCGGCGGGCAAGCGGGTTGCGGCGCAACGCCTGACGGCGGTCGCCGCAAACCCACGCCACTGGAGGCGGGATAAGTGCCGTGCAGCCGGCAGGTGATGAAGTACGTGGAGCCGCCGACCTCCCAGTGGGGGAGATGGCGCCGGTAGATGGTGAGTTCATCTGTGACTCCTGACTCGTCGCCTCGCTCGTCGGAATCGGGCATCGCTGTTCTCACTGTCGGCCTGCTGGGTTCTGGGAAAGGATCTGCTTCCATGGTGAACCCTTGCTCTCCCTCCAGAAGAACAGGACCCCTCCAACCAGTGGCGCGGGTTTGTCGCGAGGGCAGCGAGCGACAACCTGCGAAGGCGCGGGCCGGGGACGCGGGTTGCGGCGCAACGCCTGACGGCGCGGACCACAAACCCGCGTCACTATGATACTGCGCGGCCCGCGAGCAACACGTACCACCAGAACCCGAGTGCCAGCGCCAGTGCCGCCGCGAGCTTCATCGAGGGCAGTACTGGCGCGGGCGAGAACAATCCCTCCACCATACCGGCCACGGCCAGGAACACCACTACCCCCAGCATCATCACCGCCGCCTGCCGGCCTGCCAGGCGGAGCGCGTCGACCCTGGTGTGATCGCCCGGCGCGATCACCGCCAGCCCCAGCAGCAGCCCGGCAGCCGCGGAGATGATGATGGAAGGGAGTTCGATCACGCCATGGGGCGCGACGAAGGACCAGAAGTAGATCGCCGCGTCGGTCCGACTGATGCCGGCGGCCAGCGCTCCTAACATCAGGCCGTTGTAGGCCAGCACCACGACCGTCCCCAGGCAAAGCAGGATACCGGTGGAGAAGGCGAGGAACGAGATCTGCACATTGTTGGTTATGATCAGGGAGGAGGCGACCGGACGGAAATCGGCCGGCAGCCAGTTCCTCCCGCCGCGGTGGCGCGCCGCCAGAGAGTCAATGGCAGAGGCGATCCCGGGATCGAGCAGCTCCAGGAAGTCCGGCCGCAGCAGCGTTACCAGCGCGCCGATCAGCGCCGCGCTCAGGAAGATGGCGGCGGCCAGCGCGATCAACCGGCCCTGTCGACGCAGACCCTGCGGCAGCTCCCTGCGGAAGAACCTGACCACGCCCGCCCACCCCGCTGACTCCGACACGTAGAGCAGCCCGTAGGCCCTCCCCACCAACCAGTTGAGCTGCTCCAACTCCGCCGCGTTCAGGCCCGAGGTGCGAGCGTGCGAGAGCTCTGAGGCCATCCTCCGGTAGAGCCGACCGAACTCCAGCAGTTCCTCCTCGGTCAGAGTCCGCAGGCCGTGCACCCGAGACGCCCGCGCCACCAGCTCCTGCAGACGCGCTCTCGACGGGTGTCCCGCGGCCGCGGAAGGCTGCGCCACCGCTCTACCTTGACAAGCCTTGCTGGTTAGGAGAGGATTGCATCTTGCGCGGCCCTGCACCCGGCCGAGGGGTGATGCAACTGGTGATGCCATGAGCCTCGACGAGACCAAGACCGTGATCACACCCGAGCAGGTGGCTATCACCTACACCCTGGCCGGTCTTGGGACGCGCTTCGGCGCGATCTGCCTGGATACCTTCGTGCAACTGGCGCTGCTGGGCCTGCTCTTCTACCTCCTGGCTCAGCTCGCGCGCTTCGATCTGATCACACGCCTGGACGTCGCGGGCGCCAATGCCCCGGCCTGGCTGCTCGCGGTGCTCGTGATCGGCTTCTTCGGTCTCATCTGGGGCTACTTCATCTTCTGGGAGACGGTCTGGAGCGGCCGCACCCCTGGCAAGCGGCTTACCGGCATCCGGGTGCTGCGGAGATGGCGGCTACCCCTTAGACTTCCGCGCCGCCTTTGTGCGCAATATCTCCCGCTACGTGGACTTCCTGCCTTTCGCCTATGGGGTGGGAGCGGTGACCATGTTCCTCAGCCGGGACTCCAAACGGCTGGGGGATTACGCGGCCGGCACCGTGGTGGTGGTGGACGCCGGGCGGCCGCCCCCGCCGCTCTCTCAGGCCGCGACGGAGCCAGAGAGCTACCGCCTGCTGGGTGACCCGTCGCTGCTGAACCTGCGTGCGCTCAGCCGAGAGCAGTTCGCAGTGGTGGAGCGCTTCCTCGCTCGCCGCAACGAGTTATCCGAGCCAGTGCGTATGAAGCTGGCCAAGGAGATCGCGGTCCCTTTGCTGGGGGTGATTGGCATGGACCCTCCGGCTGACCCCGCCTTCCCTTACGACCTCTTCCTGGCCGAGCTGGCCTCGGCCTACCGCGAGCTGATGAACCGTTTCTAGCCCTGGCCAGCTCCTCGCGTGACATCACCTCGGGGCTTGGGCTTCGTAGCCCGCCGAAGGCAGGCGAGGTAGGCTCCGGTAGGCTTGCCCGCCGGCCGTGTGGTGGGTTCGACATCTTCTCGCTCCTCGCCTGAGGCGGGCAAGCCTCGCCAGTCATCACGACCCAGACTTGGTGTGCGAGGGGGTCTGCTGACCGCGCCAGAGGCGGGCAGGCCGCCTTCGCCCAGTGGCTAAGCCTTCGGCCGCCATGGCGGCCCCGACTCTTCGGGGCCTAGCCATAGATACTTACCGGACGGAGGTTCGAAGTGTCGGAGTTACCCGCGCGAGCCGCGCCTTGGCAACAGGGCTTCCACTGTAAGCAAACGAAGCTAGTGGCTGAGGAGGGCAGGATATGACCTCGGACAATCCAGACGAGCGGCAGGAGGAACGAGAAGTCTACGTACCCGGCACGATAGACCGAGACCGACAAACGCGAGCGGAAACTGTCCTGGGACAGACATCCTATTGGCTCCTGGCTAGCAGGGCCTATCGCTATGCTGGCCTGAGGACTTATCTGGTTGAGGTTTTCGTTCGTGAGTTTGCCGAGTGCCTGAAGCATCCGAGCAGTCAGAGTGCCACCCTGAACGCTCAGATTCTCCTATGGGCCGCGTGGTCTCACACGTTCATGCACCTAGAGGACGTGGCGGCTTTGCTTCACGCCACCGGTGAGTTCGGGAAGCAGTGGGACATGGCAGGGAAGGCCTGTTGCAGCGATCTCATCTATGAGCGCTATCTGTCCTTCAGTGATCCCGCGGCGGGGTCGGGAGCAAGTCCGCAGTCGGTGCTCGAGAAAGTGAAAAGCAGTCTCACCGATGCCCGCCGAGCGCTTTGGCTGCCGGCGAAGAAAGAGTGGCGAGAGATGTTCCCCGGCGCGCCGGACAATGACTACGTCCTCATCGTACAGACTGCCGAGAATCAGCGACGGGTGACACGTGAAGTGCTGAAGTACTTGAGGTCGGAGTCGGGCAGGAAATGGTACGAGTCGTACCTTCGATTCAAACACGGAATGCCAATGGTGGCTCTCGACCTCTTCCATACGAATGCCACGATGTACTACCCGCCCGGCCAGGTGCCTGACGAGCAGACTGTACGCGCTGGTGCTGCTCGCGAGGTGCGGAGGATGAGAATACTGATGCCAAGAGACCCCCGCGATCCTGGAGGCAGAAGGCCTCACCTTCAGAGCTTCGACTGCCATGAGAAGGCCGCCAAGCAGGTTCTGGGCTCAAGCCGCCTGCTATCCGAGATCGAAGAGTACGTCTGTAAGTCTATCGCGCATCGAGCAGAGAGCGAGGAAACGCGGGAGTTCTTCATCATCAGGAAGGCTGACGGCGAGACGGGAGCAGGATAGTGCCAGAGGACCGGCAGTGTTCGCTTGGGTCACCTGAGGTCGTCCTTCCGCCGGTAGCATTGCCGTCGGAGAGCGACCGATGGGAGGCCGACTCGCGTGCCCGGGCAGCGCCTTTGACAACGGGTTTTGACTTCCCGGTGCTGTCCGACGCGCCTTATTCTACGGAGGGTCTCCACGGCTCAGGCACCAGCTGCAGACAGCTGGACCCTGTGGAGCTGCAAGTAGGCCCACGTGATGCGGCTGCGGTGTGGCGGTATTGCCCTAATGTCTACTCCGTCTTCACCTTGGCCAGCTGCCGGAGGGCATCGTCTAGGCTCTTCAGTATGTCGCTGCGTTGCGGTGAGTCCGGCATGTGATTCTTGATGAGCCCGATGGCCTGTTCGATGTGCTTCCTGGCGTTCTGCTTGTTGACCTCGGTCCTCTGAACGACTCCCTTTCCTGGCACATAGCGCACTCGGGTACCCTCCTCCATTCTAAGGTGGATGTGGCAACCACGCGGATCTTCCGCGCGCCATACGATAGCGCACCTGGCATGCGCTGACAAGTCACCGCGCTTCGCTGACCCCAACGACACTCCTGAGCGGGAACAGGGTCCAGAGCCCTGCGCGGCCGTGGTCTGAAGGTGTTCCCGTAGCCAGCCCTGGTGTCAGGGGTGGACCGCTTCCGGCGCTGGCGGCGTACCGGGGATAGATGGGGGAAGACCAGTAAGACAGCTCAACGCGAAGTGAGCCGGAGGATACTCGATGACATAGCGGGAGCACCGCGAAAGCGTCGGGTTCTACTCCGGCACGGCATCGAGACCCAGGGAGGCCGACCCCAAGGAACCCACATCAGTGTTAGCAGGCGCCCGTTCGCCACAGCGGCCTGTCAACGGCGGGCCTGGACGCAGACACCCATCGGACGGGAGTTCGAAACGCCGAGTGGTCAGCGTGTCCGAATCGAACCCTGAGAAAATCGAGGCTCGAAGAACCCGCATAAGTACTGGATTCTCTACCAACGGACGGATTGGCAGAAGTCCGAAGGATTCAGAGAAAGAGAGGCCGGAAGGGCCGTTTTCGGCGGCCAGACGGGGTGGAAAAGGGGTGAGCCGTCCGAAGGCCTGCCATGCAGGAAGCGGCGAGAATGAGCCTATTACACGCCAGAACCCGCCTCTCGGTGAGGCGGGTTCTCAGCGACAGAGAATGTTTCGATGAAGAAACATGGTCGAGGCGGTGGGAATTGAACCCACGTCCGATGGACAGTCCCTTCAGACCACTACGAGCGTAGCCTGCGTTTTGGCTTCGCCGGGCGGACGCCCACAGGCGCGCCGGTCACACGGCTCGCTCACCTCTCTTTGCCTTCGCAGCGAATGCGCTAGACCAGTCGCCCAGCAGTCCACCCTAGCCGCCGAAGAAGTTATAGCTTGGCACCTTGAAGATGAGCCCGATCAACGGCCAGGCACAGCCTACTATGGACTCTCCCAGGATCAGCCCGTAGAACAGCGGCAGCACCTGTCGGTAAAGCCGCAGGCCCCCGTAGCGAAGCACGGCCAGCTTCACTGCCCAGGCGATCAGCATCGGCATCCATACTAGATGGATGGACCAGCTGGCCGCTAGCGCGTAGGCTACCGGATGCAGGGGCCAGCCCACAAACGCAGTGCGCGCCGAGGCCAGCAGTAAGGTGATGCCGAACCCCACCGCCATCGCGGCGGGCGCGATCAGGTTCGCCGGTTTCGGGTTCTGCGTCCACGATGCCAGCCGCTCGTAGGCCTCCCGCCCGAACCACTCCGCCCCCGAGATGTGAGAGCTGGCGCCGAACCGGTAGGCATAGTAGAGCCAGATCCAGAAGCCGCCGATGGCCGCGGCCAGCGTGGCCAGCAGGATGGCCCACACCATCGGGCGGGGAGAGGTGCGCGCCCGCGCGTCCATCTGCAGCCCTTCGATCGAGTCTGCAATCGGATGCCCGCGGTAGGCGCGGTTGAACCAGAAGTATTGGGTGAGCATCCCCAGGTCTTGCTGCCGCAGGTTCAGGGTGCCCGCGACGTAGGCGATGGTGTAATCGGGCCCGGTGAAGTGGAAGTCGTGCACCGGCGAGCCGAACTCGGCCCTCACCCGCGCCACGGCCACCGCCAGCAGGTAGTAGATCACGAAGGCCAGCACGGCGATGGGCAGTGACATGCCTGCGTGCAAGCTGAACGCCACCAGCGCGCCTACGCCCACCAGCACGCCTGCCGATGCCACTCTGAAGGGCAGACCTTCCTGCGAGTCATCCGCCTCCGAGGCCCGACCCAGCACCCGCCGCCATACGTGCCGGAAGTAGCGCCTTCCTATCAGCAGCGACCCCAGCGCGATGGCGATGAACCCACCGAACATCTGCTCATTGGCATAGGGGAAGATCGACTCCGAGATGCCGCCCCCGTACCCTCGGCTCACCCCGGTCGCGGCGGCGATCACGAAAAGCAGCTTCCACCAGAAGAAGAAAACACAGCATGAGAACAGCAGGTCAAGCGGCATGAGGAAGGAGAGCCCGATCACCGCTGGCGTGAAGGTCACGGGCAGCCATCCCATGCCTGCCCACGGCATGTCCGGGATATACCGCATCAGATCAATCGTGATCGGGATGGCAGGAATGGCGGGGTAGATGTAGCTGAGGCCGTTCACCAGGTCAACCGATCCTGCCATCAGGAACCCGATCCACATCAGCCGGCTTCTCAGCAGCGCGGTGCCGGGGTCGGTAAGCTCGAGTGGAAGCTGGATGATCGGGAAGGTCAGGCGTTCCCGCTCCGCCCAGAGCGGCCGCACCAGCACGGAAATGCAGATCATCACGAAGACCAGCACCACCAGGAACCCGGTCCACCACAGGAACGGGGTGAGCCAGGCCAGCAGCACCGGCCGCTGGTACAGGGTGGTGCCGCCATTGTAGTAGCCATACAGCGTCTGCTTGTCCCAGATCGTCAGCCAACTGGGCGTGCTGTTGTCGAGTATCGTCTCCCAGTGGTTCTGAGGGTTGGCGAACCAGTAGCCGACAGTCATCATCGGGATCAGCACCTGGAGCATGTCGTGCCCCATGATCGAGGTGCCCACCGTGAGCATGATGTAGACGATGATCAGCTCACTGCGGTTGAGCCCCAGGCCAGGGCGCATTCTTCGCAGCGCCGCGTTGCCGAGGGCTACGAAGGCGATGATGAAGATGACGTTGAAGAACAGGGAGATGGTGGAGATATAGGGGCCGCTTCCGCTCTTCGGCTCCATGCAGAACTGCCAGGCCAGGTTGAATGGCAGCAGGATGAGGCCCACCAGGAATCCGCGCCAGACCCTCAGCTCTGCTCTGGGGGCCGGGGGTTTGCCTGCTCGTCCGGCGATAGTTCGGGGTTGTGGTTGCGCCATCCGCGGTGTAAGCTGATTTCGGTTCCGCGGGCATACGCCCCTGCCGCAGTGGGACAGAGGGGGACCGACTGGCGGCCGCAGCAGCCAGGTGGCGGGTCCCTGGCTCGCGTGGGGGCTGCAGCGGTGGTATGAAGCCGAGGCAAAGCAGCCAGATGGCCGGGCAAATCCAACACCGTGTTCGACCTCGTAGCATCAGGAGGCTGATTGGCCTCTGGCTGCTATTCGCGGTGGTGCCGCTCTTGCTGGTGCAAGCAGGCATCTACTACCGGCGGGTCAACGTGGAGCGGCGGGACGAGCTTCAGGCGAACCTGGAGATGGCAAGGGCGGTGGCGGCTGCCTTCGGCTTCTACCTTCAGGAGGTGCGCGACGAACAGTGGAGTATCGGTCACGCGCTCGCCCGGTCAATGCCATCCGCGAGGCAGCAAGGCAATACTCTGCTGGCGGAAGCCGCCCGGCGGCACCCTGGCATCCGATCCCTGAGCTGGGTGGACCCGCGCGGGCGGGTGGTCGCTTCCAGTGTGCCCGGCCTGGTCGGGCAGGACTGGAGCCCGACCTCGTGGTTTCGGGAGCTTGCGGCTGGCCGGGAATGGAAGGTGACCAGTGCCGTACGCAGCCGGGATCCTCGCCAGATGACGTTCTCGGTCGCTCAGGCCATCCGCGACGCCGGAGGGACCTTGCGCGGGATGGTGGTGGCTGTGATTGACCCAGAGGGCCTCCGGTCGAGCCTTGACATCAAGCGGTCGGGCGGGGCGGCCTTCTCCCTGATAGACAGCAGCGGATGGCTGGTCTACCGCCGTCCCTCAGGCAGCATCCCCTGGGAGCAACACGACTGGGGGAAGCTGTACCCTCCGGTCAGGGGGGCACTGCAGGGCAGGGAGACCTCGGCTCCCGTGCTTGCTCTCCATGAGCGCCGCCAGCGCGACTTCGCCGGCGTTCCTATCCTCTCCACTGGCTGGGTGGCCAGCGCCAGCCGGCCCGAGGAGGAGGTGATCTCGCCCGTCCTCTGGGACACCGCGGTTCTGCTCATCATCACCCTCTTTGCTTTGGTGGTAGTGATGGCGGCCGCGACTGTCATCAGCGGGCCCTTGCGGCGGCTGCGCCGGCACGCGGTTGCCATTGGGGAGGGCGACTTCGCCCGCCGCCTCGAGGCCTCTGGGCCCGCGGAACTGGCGGATCTAGCGGAGGCCTTCAACCAGATGGCCCGCCAGCTGCAACTCCGCGAGCACGAGCACGAGCGACTGCTGGAGCTGGAGCGAGAGCGCGCCCGGGAGGCGCGGCTGCTGGACACCATCGTGGAGAACACCCAGGCCCATCTCGTCTATCTGGACCGCGACTTCAACTTCATCTGGGTCAACTCCGCCTACGCCAGGGCCTGCCGGCGCTCCCGCGAGGAGTTTATTGGGCACAATCACTTCGAGTTCTACCCGCATGCGGAGAATGAGGCTATCTTCCGGCGGGTGCGAGACACCGGCCAGCCCGCCGAGTTCCGGGAAAAGCCCTTCGAGTTCCCCGATCAACCAGACCGAGGGATAACTTACTGGGACTGGACCCTCACTCCGGTCAAGGATGATCAGGGAGTGGCAGAGGGCCTCATCTTCTCCCTCGCCGATGTCACCGAGAAAGTGCGCACTCGGGAGCAGATGCTTGCCGCCGAGCGCGCTTGCGTGCAGATCGCCGAGACCGTGGCCGCCGAGATCAACCACCGGATGAAGAACAATCTCGCTCTGGTCTCGGGCATGCTGCAGATGCAGGCTGGGGCTCAGCCGGCCGGATCTCCCGCAGCGGACGCCTTGCGGCAGGCCGTCGCTCGGCTCTCCGCGCTCTCTGTCGTCCACGAGCAATTGCTGGAGGCCCGTTCGGAGCGGCTGGAGCTGATGGGCGCCGTGCGCCGTATCGGCGAGATCGCCACCGCTGCCCTGGCCAGTGGCGGCGCCGACCTCTCGGTGACAGGCAGCCCCGCTTACGCTTCCCCAGGAGTGGGCAGCGCCATCGCGGTGGTGGCCAACGAACTCATCACGAATGCCGTCAAGCACGGCGCTGCCGGGCCGGGCCAGCCGCTGCGCGTCGAGGTGGACCTGTCCCGAGTGGAGGGGAAGCTGCACCTTTCTGTCTGGAACTCCGGCCGCCCGGTCCCGCCCGATTTTGACCTGGCGGCTGGATCCGGGATGGGTCTCCGCTTGGCGCAGGGGGTAGCCGTCGGCCAGCTCAAGGGATCGCTGACCCTTCGCCCTCACCGGGGAGGCACGCTGAGCGAGCTCATCGTTGACGACAGCATACTGGAGACAGGGGTGAGCTAGCCTCAAGCTGGCACCGCGCGGATCGGGCTTCTGGTGAACAGGGGGGTGGGCCTGGCGGCCGCCTGCATGGCGGCAACCTGTCGCGGGGGTCACCACCGTGTTGAAAGAGAGGCTTTCCCGCGCTCCGCGCCGAACCCACGGTTGGCGCGGGAGGCGCTGGTGGTATGCCTCCACACCTGATACTGCTCCATCCCCCCAGCCTGCTGGATGCGAGGGCACAGGCGATTCGCCACAGCCTCGCCACCGCCACCGTGGCCACCTCGCCGCTCTTCGAGTACTACCCGCTCGGATTCCTGACGCTGATGGAGTACCTGGAGCGGCATCAGTTCGAGGTGCGCATCATCAACCTCGCGGCCAGGGCGAGCAAGAGCCCGCGCTTCGATGTCCGGCGGCTACTCCGGGGCCTGGCTCCTCTTGCTTTCGGCATTGACCTCCACTGGCTGGTCCACGCCGATGGCGCGCTGGAGGTGGCCCGCATCTGCAAAGAAGATCACCCTCGGACCCCGGTGATCCTGGGAGGCCTGACCGCCTCCTACTACCACCGCGAGCTGATCGCCTCTGCTCATGTGGACTACGTGCTCCGCGGCGATTCCACCGAGCAGCCCCTGGTGGATCTGCTTCGCTGTCTCGAGGCCAGGCGAGAGCCGTCTGGAGTGCCGAATCTGACCTGGAAGCGAGAGGGCGAACCGGTCATCAACCCGCTGACCTATCAGCCCGAGTTGCTAGATATCCGGGTTGACTACCGCCGGCTGATCAAGCACATGCTCCGCTACCGTGACCTGCGCGGTGGGCTGCTCACCGGGTACCAATGGCCCGCCTATGCCTTCAACATGACCCTCTTCTGCCGCGGCTGTCTCTTCAACTGCCCCATCTGCGGCGGCTCCAACTGGGCCCTGGGGCGGGCGCGGCTGGGGGTGAGGGACCCGGAGGTGCTGGCCCAGGAGATCGTCTCCACCCAGACGCTCACTCCCTTCTCCATTGGGATACCGGGAGACATCCGCCAGCATCAACCCCAACAACTGATCGAGGCTTTGCGACGAAGGAAGCCCACCCGGCCCCTCAGCTTCGAGCTCTTCGGGCCTGCAGGCGCGGAGTTCTTGCGAGAGCTGGCGAGCATCGGCCCACCTCTGGACCTCCATCTCTCGCCCCAGAGCCACGATGAGGAGCTGCGCGCGCGGGCGGGCCGCTGCTATCCCAACGCGCGGCTGGAAGAGGATGTGGCGACGACCTTGGAGCTGGGAGGCAAAGCCTTCCTCTTCTTTCTCATCGGCATTCCCGGCCAGACTCGGCAGTCGGTGCTGGACAGCGTCGCCTATGCCGAGCGGCTGATGGAGCGCTTCCACCAGCGGTATCCAGGGAAGCTCGATGCCAATATCTCCCCGCCGCTGCCCTTCATTGACCCGGGCAGCCTGGCCTTCGAGCATCCCGAGCCTATGGGCTACCGACTCTTCGCCCGGACTCTCGCCGAGCACCGGGCGCTGATGCGCAACCCGGACCTGCGGCAGGTGCTGAACTTCGAGACCGAGACCATGTCCCGCAGTGAGATCATAGACATCGCCGCCGAAGCCATGGACCGGATGATCACTCTGCGCCAGCGCTGCGGGCTGCTCAAAGGTAAGTGGGCGGAACGAGAGCGGGCGCGGGTGCGAGAAGCGGAGATGTAAGGGCCGGGGCCCGCAGGAGGGCCGGGTGAGGGCAAGACGCATGAGAGACCTGGTGATTAGCGAGCACGCGCGGTTCGAGATGGAGCGCCGGCAGATCGCGGAGGAAATGCTCCGCCAGGTTGCTCTCGCGCCGGAGCAGGTGGTATCCTTTGGGAAAGGGCGGGTGATCTACCAGTCTCAGATCGCCGATCGCGCTTCCGGCAAGAAGATGCTGCTGCGAATCGTCGTCGAGGAGCGACAGGACGCGTTGTTTGTTGTGACTGCCTACAAAACGTCGAAGATCGGGAAGTACTGGCAGTCGGAGAGCGAGCCATGAAAGTCATCTATGACCGTGAAACCGACACTCTCAGCCTTGTGCTAGCAGACGGGCCGGTGGCCGAGAGCGATGAGCTGCGCGAGGGGCTGGTCATTGACTATGACCGCCACGGGCACATCGTCTCAGTCGAGGTGCTTGACGCCTCCGAGCACGTATCAGAGCCCACCTCCATCGCCTTCGAGCTGAAGGAGGCCGCGGCGCGGTAAGGCCCGCGCCTGGCTATGCCCATCAGCGATCTGCATTGCCTGGGGGCAGCGACCGCGTTGCAAGCCGATGGCTAACGGCTGCTTAGCCCGCCCGGGCTATCCTCCGCGCAGCCACCTCGCGGCTTCCCGCGCGTGGTAGGTGAGGATGAGGTCGGCGCCGGCGCGGGCGATGCTGGTGAGCACTTCCAGCACCACCGCTCGCTCTTCCAGCCAGCCGCGTGCCGCGGCCGCCTTCACCATGGCGTACTCGCCGCTGACATTGTAGGCCGCTACCGGCCGGTCGAGCGCGGCCCGCACATCGGAGATCACGTCCAGATAGGGCAGCGCCGGCTTGACCATGATGATGTCGGCCCCCTCCTCTGCATCCAGGCGCGCCTCGCGCAGCGCCTCCCGGCGATTGGGAGGGGCCATCTGGTAGGAGCGGCGATCGCCAAACTGGGGCGCGGACTCCGCCGCCTCCCGGAATGGCCCGTAGAAAGCGGAGGCGTACTTGGCGGTATAGCCCATGATCCCGGTGTTCGAGAAGCCGGCCCGGTCGAGGGTTTGGCGGATGGCGGCCACCCGGCCATCCATCATATCCGAGGGCGCCACCAGATCGGCACCGGCCTCGGCATGGGAGAGCGCGGCCTTCGCCAGCAGCTCCAGCGTGGGATCGTTCAGGATCTCGCCGCCCTCCCCGATCACCCCGCAGTGGCCATGGGTGGTGTAGCCGCAGAGACACACATCCGTGATCACCACCAGCTCCGGCAGGGCCTGCTTGAGCGCCCTCACGCCCTGCTGAGCCGGCCCCTCGGGGTTGGCCGCCTCCCGGCCTTCCGGGTCCTTGTGCTCGGGGATGCCGAACAGCAGCACCGCGCGCACGCCATCGTGCCATGCTCGCTCCGCTTCCTGCACCAGCAGATCGGGAGACCAGCGGGACTGGCCGGGAAGGGCCTCAATCTCCTGGCACTGCCCGGCGCCGGGAACCACGAACATGGGATAGATGAACTGGCGCGGGTCGAGGCGCGTCTCCGTCACCAGCTCGCGCAGGGCGGCGGTGCGGCGCAAGCGGCGCGGCCGCTCCCGCAGCCAAGTCACGCCGCCGATGTCCGTCTCTTCCGTCCGACCCAGTAGCTTGGACATGGCTCTCCCCCGGTCAACGATAGCAGGATGCCGCCGCTTGGTCTAGGCCTGCTTCTTTCTCTCTGCGCTGTAGGCAGCCAAGGCCGCCACCAGTCCCGGGATGGTATGCTCCTGGGCCTCGATATCCACCTGCAGCCCGGCCTCGCACGCGGCCTGAGAGGTGATCGGTCCGATGGAGGCGATAGTATAGCGGGCAAGAGTCCCTGTGCTCGCGAGACGGGTTAGCTGCCGCACGGTCGAGGCGCTCGTCAATGTGATCACATCCACCTCGCCCGCTTCCAGGGCCGTAGCCAGCCAGCGCGAGCCCTCTTCGTCTGGCAGCGTGCGATAGATACTCAGGACTTCGACGGCCGCTCCTCTTTCCCGCAGCAGCCTGGGGAGGACTTCCCTCGCCTCCTCTGCCCGCGCCAGCAGGATGCGAGTGCCCGCCGAGACCTCCGGAAGCTCAGCGGCGAGAGACTCGGCCACCGACCGGGAGGGGACGAAGTCCACCACCAGCTCGCGCTGCTTCAACTCAGCCGCGGTCCCAGGACCCATGGCCCCTATGCGCGCGCCCGCCAGGCACCGCCAGTCCAGGCCGGCCTGCTGGATCAGCTTGCCGAAATGGCTGACCCCGTTCGCCGAGGTGAACAGCACCCAGCTCCAAGTCTGCTCACACAGGGCCTGCAGTCGCGCCGCATCAACCGCGACCGGCTCGGTGCGAATCAAGGAGCAGACCACCGGCTCGGCCCCGGCCGCCCGTAGCCGGTCGGAGAGCGCGCTTGCTTGCTGTCGGGGCCGGGTCACCAACACGCGCAGGCCCCGCAGCGGCCGTGGCTCGAACCAGTTCAGCCGCCGCGCCATCGTCACCACTTCGCCCACCACCAGAATTGCCGGCGCGGCAAAGGCACGCCGCTCCGCCTCCGCGGCGATCTGTGCGAGCGTGGAAACGATGGTCTGCTGCCGGCCCGTAGTCCCCCAGCGGATCAAGGCCGAGGGCGTGATAGCCTCGCGTCCGCCACTCAGCAGCTCCCGCGTGATCTCTTTCAGGTTCTTCACCCCCATCAGCACCACCAGGGTATCCGCCGCGCGGGCCAGGCGCTGCCAGTTCACGCGGGTGCCTTCCCCTTCGCCCTCTTCGTGTCCGGTGACGATGGCCAAGCTGGACGCCGCGCGCCGATCGGTCACCGGGATGCCCGCGTAGGCCGGAACCGCTACCGCTGACGTGACGCCCGGCACGACCTCGAAGCTCACGCCCTGCTCGACCAAGTGATCCGCCTCTTCGCCGCCGCGGCCGAAGAGAAACGGGTCGCCGCCCTTGAGCCGGCAGACCGACCGCCCGGCCTTGGCCTCCTCGACTAGCAGCCGGTTGATCTCGGTCTGGCTGAGGGCATGGTGCGAGCTGGACTTCCCGACGTAGTGCACTCGCGCGTCGGTGCGCGCTTCCAGCAGCAGTTCCGGACTGGCCAGGCGATCGTAGACGACGACGTCCGCGTCACGCAGCACCTCCAGCCCTCGCCGCGTAATCAACCCCGGGTCTCCCGGGCCCGCTCCCACCAGGTATACCGTGCCAGCCCTCAGCATCTCGCGGCCGCCAGAATCTCACCGGCGCCGGCGGCCAGCATCTCCTCCGCCAGCTTCACCCCCAGCGCCTCCGCCTCCTCCGCCCGGCCCTCTACTTGCCGCCGGATCACCTGCTTCCCCGTGACCTCTGCCACCACGCCCTGCAGTAGCAGGCGGTCGTCATCAACTGTCCCCAGCGCTCCCGCTGGGACCGTGCAGCCCGCGGCCAGCCGCGCCAGGAAAGAGCGCTCCGCAGTCGCCGCCAGTCGCGTCGGCCGGTGGTCGAGCCTGCCCGCCAGTTGTCTCATCTGGAGGTCATCCGCACGTGCCTGCACCGCCAAGGCTCCCTGTCCCGGGGCCGGCAGGCAGATCTCGAAGGGAATCAGCTCTGTGGCGCGGTCCGCCCGCCCCAGCCGCACCAGTCCCGCGTAGGCCACCACCAGCGCGTCGAACTGCCCTGCTGCCAGCTTTCGCAGCCTGGTATCCACGTTCCCTCGCACGGGCACAAAGACCAGGTCCGGGCGGAAGGCCCGTAGCTGCGCCTCCCGCCGCGGGCTGGAGGTCGCCACCCGGCAGCCTGGGGCGAGCCGGGCGAGTCCCACTCCGGTGCCGGTCACCAGCGCATCATGGGGGTCGGCCCGCTCCGGTACCGCCGCCAGCGCCAGGCCGGGCCAATCGCCGGTGGGGAGATCCTTCAGGCTGTGCACCGCGAGGTTCACGTCGCCAGCCAGCAGCGCGTGCTCGATCTCCTTCACGAACATCCCCGTCCCTGATTCCAGGCGGGGCGCGCGGCTCGCGTCGCCCGTGGTGCGGATGACCTTCACCTCCGCGCTCACGCCCAGCCGTTCCAGCATCGCCACTGCCAACTGCGTCTGGGCCAGAGCCAGCTTGCTCCCCCGGGTGCCTATCACGACCTGCCCGCCGCCAGCGGGTTCGGTCACGTTGGCCCATAGGCCCAGCACCCGGCGTGCCAGAGCTTCGGCCTCGTGCTCTCTGCCCGCTTCGAGCAGCGCCAGCACTTTGCCATCCAACACTTGGCGCCAACGGCGCGCCCGCTCCTCGAATGACGTCACCCGCGCGGCCAGCTCGGGGCGCAGGCGGCCCAGCAGTTGGGCCAACCGCCCATAGGCGGCCGGCACCGCGGCCTCGATCCTTTCCCGGAGGTGGCGAGCCAGGGCCGGACTGGCCCCCTGAGTGGAGATGGCAATGGCGATGGAACCGCGCTCCAGTTTGGCTGGCAAGAAGAACGTGCACTGAGCAGGATTGTCCGCGACATTCACCGGGATGCCTGATTGGCTCGCCTCGTGGTAGACGGCCGCGTTCACCCTGGGAGCGTCGGTGGCGGCGAAGGCCAGGGTGCTCCCGCGCAGGTCGCCGAGCTGGTACTCGCGCGCAAGGTGCGTCAGTTTGGCCTGGCCGAGCAGGCTTCTGGCGGCCTCGCTGAGCTGGGGTGCGATCATGCGCACCGTCGCCCCCGCGGCCAGCAGAGAGGCGACCTTGCGCGCCGCCACCTCGCCACCACCCACCACGGTGCACAGCTCGTCGGCCAGACTGAGGAAGATGGGGAACAGCGAGTAGCGCTCCTGTGCCTCTTCGGCTCTGCTCTCGCCGCCGGGCGCGCCCACGTCCCGGTGCTCGCTATCTCTCATGGATGATTCTTCCGCGGCCTCACTTCTGCGCGCCTCGGCGCGCCGCTTCCAGATCGGCCGCGATATCCGGGGGGGCCGCGGGCAGCAGCACGCGAAAGGTAGTGCCCGCGCCCACTTCACTCTCCATCGCCACCTCTCCCCCCTGCGCGCTTACGATGGCTTGGACGATGGACAGCCCCAGCCCGGTCCCCTCCTTGCCGCTTTCTCGGGCATTGCTGGCCCGGTAGAACTCCTCGAAAATCCGTTCCTTCTCGGCCGCAGGGATCCCGATCCCGGTATCGGAGACGGAGATCTCGACCCGGTCGCCCTTCCGGTCTATCACCACCCTGACCTTGCCTCCCGCCGGGGTGTACTTGACGGCGTTCGAGATCAAGTTCTCCAACAGATCGCTGATTGACTCCGGGTCGCCCACGATGGGCGAAACCTGGGCCCCCACCTTGGACTCCAACGAGACCGAATTGGATGCGGCCTGGGGCCGGAAGTCGTTCTCGACATTGGCCAGGATCTCGGCCAGGTCCATCGGCTGGCGATGGGCCAGGGGCGATGTCTCCTGGGCCCGCGACAGCGCCAGCAGGTCTCGGGCCAGGTCCAGCATATTGCGCACCCGCTCTCCCGCGCGCACTATCATCTCGTGCGACTTCTCGTTGAGCGGCCCCGTGCGCCCCTCCGACACCACGGCGAGCATCCTCTCCAGCGCCGCCAGCGGGGAACGGAGATGGTGGGCCACTCGGTGCAGGTACTCAGATTTCCCCCGCTCCAGGCGGGAGAGCTCCTCGTAGGCACGCTCCAGGTCAGCGGTGTGCTCCTGCAGCGACTGGGAGAGACGCACCACTTCACCCTCCCGCCGTCGCAGTTGCGCCGTGATCGAGGTCGCCATGAAGGCGGTGAACGTGAGCATGCTGCCCACCACGAGGAGAATGGCGAAAACATAGGTGGGGCTGCGGTAATGCTCACTCCCCGTGAATCCTACCAGGTGATAGTGGGCGATCCGGCCCGTGGCCTCCAGCCCGGCCATCAGAGAGACCAGGCCCAGCGCCAGCACGGTGTGCGCATAGGTAGCGCGGCGGGAGAGCAGAATGCTGGCGATCACAATGTGAAAGACGTAGTAGCAGACCAGTGGATTCTCGATGCCACCTGCGAAGTGCAGCAGCGCGGTCAAGAATAGCAGGTCCACCCCGATCTGGAGGTTGGCGAAGGCCTTCAGCAGAAAGGGCCTGGCCGCGAAGGGCAGCCGGTAGCTGGCCACCCAGAGCACGAGGTTGTAGCCGGCCAGACCCACGGTGATCAGGTAGAGCGGCCGCTCGGCCAAGGGCACTCCCACCAGCCTGGGCACCGACCAGACCACCACCGTCACGCCCGCGGCCGCGGCCCACCGCAGGCGGACCAGCCACCAGATCCGCTCCCTCAACTCCTCCGTCTGGGAATCGCCTTGCACTCCGAGCTGCGCCCGCATAACGGTCCGGGCCCCCCAGCTCACGCGCCCACCGCCGCCGTCCCGGTCTCGCCGCGGCGGCTAGGTCGCCGGGACCTCCGTGGCGGCCGAAGGCCCAGCCAGCTACGGGGTATCCCCTTCTTCCAGCAGGCGCTTGATATTCGCCAGCAGGTCTGCAGAGGAGGCTGTCTTGTCCAGGAAAGCCTGCACCGGGAGATACTCGTAGGGCCCATAGGCGGTATCGCCTTCCTCCGGGCGGAACTTGAGCCCGGTCTTCTTCTGAATCGCGGTCAGCACGATGATGGGCAGCTCTCGACAGGCCGGATCGGGGTCCTTGCGCAGATCCCACACGAAGTGGAATCCCTCCGTGCCGGTTGGCATCATGACATCCAGAATCACCAGGTCGGGCTTCTCGGCGTGCACGGCCTCCAGGGCGGCCTGGGCGTCAGCGGCCACCCGCGTGGCGTAGCCCTCGTCGTCGAGCAGGATCTTGAGCGCATCGGCCGCATCCGGGTCGTCCTCCACGATCAGAATCCTCTTGCCAGCAGCATCTCCCATCGCCTTCCTCCTTAGAGTCTCTAACAGAACCCGGTATCAGGCTATATCGAAGCCACCGGAACTGCGCTCAGCGCACGCTAGCCGGGTTTTGATCCAGCCTCTTAGCAGCTATCACAGCACTCCCGACACAGGCTCCACCAAGATCGGCCTCAGTTGCGAGCTGCATGGGCCAAGCAGCGCCACACCATTGTCGGCATCCAGCCCAGATTCTCCCAGCGCAGCACCACCTCCCGATAGGTGGTGCGCCCCGATATGCAGTCGAACAGAGCTTGGCGCAGCGCAGGCCGGCGCGCCGCCTCCTCGACGAACGGGTCCAGCAGGTCGTGCTTCGAGGTCACGATCACAAGCCAGCGAACCAGCCGGCCGAACCACACGTCGCGCGCCAGATGCTGCTGTTGCTGCGCCAGTCGGGCGAATGCCTCTCGCGATATCCCCTCGCCCAGCATGGTTGCCGCGCACTGTTGTCCGCCCTCCAAGGCGCTGTTGATGCCCTTCCCTTTGAAGGGCCGCACTAGCCCCGCGGCGTCGCCAATCAGCACATAGCGGTCTCCATACCAGCCCCGCGCCGGCCCCAGTGGGAAAGCACCCTTGAAGCTGCCGCGCACATCAGGCGCCGCCGGCAGCAGCCTGGCCACCTGGGGCTGCCGCAGGAACTCCTCCATGTGCGCCGACCTCAGGCGGGCGCCAGCAATCACCACCACGATGTGATTCCCCTTCGGGATCAAGGCTCCGAAGTCCACCTCCCGCTGCTCAGGCAGGAACACGTGAATGCAGTCGTCCAGCAGGTGCGGGATGAACTCCAGCCCGGCCGGATGGATCTTGCAGGCCAGCGTCTCCAGTGACCGGGGCGGCCGGTAACGGCTGGATCGGGCAAAGGCTCGGCCCATGCCTTCGTCCAGGGCGAAAGCCCCGACCACCGCGTCTCCATCGAAGCTGCCGCCCTCGGTATAGACCACTACACCCCCTGGCTGTATCTCCACATTCGTGGCCCGAGCGTGCACCACCTGCGCTCCCCTGGCCTCCGCCTGCTCCAGCAGCAAGAGGTCCAGCTCTACCCGTCGGAGAGCGAACGGTTGCTCGCCCAGCTCCTCACCGCTCAGATAGGTGCTATGTTTCCGGCCATACAGCACATAACCTGCTATCTGGCGCTGCAGCAGTGTCGGGGGGAGAGCAATGCCCAGGCCCTGGGAGATCAGCTCCGTCCCGGGGGGAGAGAGCACCCCCGCGCACTGGTTCTGGTGCTCCCCGAAGCGTTTCCCCTCAATTACCACTATCCCCGGCCTCTGCCCTGAGCGCTCGCCCTCGCGCGCCAGCGCGATCGCGCAGGCGCTCCCAGCCGGGCCTCCGCCGATGATGATCACGGTCTGCCCCGTGCGCAGGGGCCCCAGCCCCGACGTGGCCGTCATGCTCGCCGCCTGTGTTCGGGTGCGGGCAAGGTCAGCCTGGCCCCGCGGCCCCGTTGCCCCGACCCCCAGCATGTGTCTGGCCGCCACCGAGGCCAGCGCCTTCGCCAGCCGGAGCTGCGCCCGCGCCTGCAGTCCCCTCCCCAGGATCCGGCGGTAGGGGATGCTGCCCGTGAACATACCCCACAGCGCGGCCGTCAGCGGCTTGCTGCGCCCCCGCCACTGCTGCTCCGCCCGCGCCGCTTCGAGCAGCGCCCGCGACATGGTGGGAGAACGTGATCCCAGGTCCTGCAGCCCTAGCAGGAAGCGGCCGTAAGTGTTGTCCCGCGGGTAGGTCCGGCGGCAGACCCGCAGATAGGTCCGGCTGAGGTGCGCCCGTGTCGGCTCCTCCGCGAGCAGAGCTTCGGCCGCCCACATCGCGGTGTAGAAGCTGGACTCGATCCCGTTCTTGAGGTAGCGAGAGACCTTCGCGTCTCCGATCACCACCAACCAATCATAGGCCGGACCTCGGGCCGGCGATACCGGCAGCCGCGGGGCGCACGAGCAGTACTCGTCCGGTGGCCTCCAGTCGGGCGGGAAGTGGGCTCTGACCTCGGGCGCGGCCAGCACCTGCTCCATCTGCTCCCGGCCCGGGTTGTCGCCGATCAGGGTTACCGTGACGTGCTGCCGCTTCGGCGTCACTGCCGCGAATCGGATCCTGGGCCACCCCATAGCGAAGATCAGCACACGGTTGCGCATCCGTTCCTGGATGAAGGCCCGTTCCAGGGGGATCTCCGCCTGCCGAGCTCGCGTGGTGTGCGGCGCGCGGTAGCCCACCGCCAGGCGTTCGAAGACGTTGACCAGATTGCTGTTGACGCCAAAGGCACCGACCACCAGGTCGGCTTCATAGGACGAGCCATCACGGCAGAGAATGCCGAAAGGCTCTCCCTCCCCTCCCGGCAGCCGCACATCTGTGACCAGCTTACCGATATGCTGTGCTCCCTGCCGCTCGGCTTCGCCCATCAGGAACCAGTCGAAACCTTCCCGGGCCGCGGGATACATGCCCAGGGGGCCGGGTCCCCGGAAGGTGGCGTACATGGAAGTGCCCGGCGGCGTCGGGATATCGAGCGCGCCGGCACGTGTCTGCAGCAGATAGCCCTCGATCCGCCGCTGGATCACGTGCTCGGGCACGTCCATGCCCAGCGCCCGCATATTCCTGATCAGCGAGTCGGGGATAATGCCCGCGCACATGTTGCAGCCTGCCGGGCCGGGCTGCTCGAAGCTCTTGTGGTCGAAGACAAGCACTTCCAGCTCCCGGCCGGCCACGCGTGCCAGCCGACAGAGCCAGATGGCGCAGAAGGCCCCGGCCGGCCCTCCCCCCAGAATCCCCACACGCCGCGGCTGCTCCTGTTGGCTCATGCGCTCACGTCCCCCAAGCTCCGCCGCCTCCGGTTCGCAGCACGCACCAGGGGTCTTCGGCCAGGTAATCCCCATCCGAGGCATAGTAGGCGCGAGCGCGGCAGCCGAAGCAGGTCCTTCCCCAGCGACAGCGCCCGCACGCGCCCTTCAGATGTCCCTCGCGCAGCCGCTGGAAGGCCTCTGCTTTCGCCCAGATTTCCGACAGGGTCTGCTCGTGCACATTGCCCGCGCGCACGGGCAGATAAGGGCAGGGCTGCACCTCACCTGTGGGTGTGATCACGCAGTAGCTGCGGCCCGCCAGGCAGCCAGCCTGATAGCCACTGTCCAGGCCCAGGCGGTCGGCGATGCGCACGAACTGGGGGGCGCACGTAGGCTTGATCTCCAGTTCGCCCTGCGCCTGCCTCTTGAGCAGCGCCTCCAGCAGCTTCTCGCAGCGCTCGGCCTCCACCATGTCCTGGGCGATCTCCTTGCCCCGGCCGGTTGGCACCAGGAAGAACACGTGGTGGCCCGCGGCCCCGAGTTCCAGGGCGAGATCGGTGATCCGCAGCACTTGCTCCTGGTTCTGGCGGGTGACAGTGGTGTTGACCTGGAAGGGGAGCCCGACCTCCCGGCAAGCCCGCATCCCGGCCACCGCTTCCTCCCAGGCCGTCGGAGAACCCCGGAGCGCGTTGTGGTATGCGGGGTCGGTGCTGTCCAGCGAGACGCCGGCTCGCGCCAGGCCCCGCTCTTCAGGTTGGCTGCAACCTCATCGGTGATCAGGGTGCCGTTGGTCCCCAGCCCTGGCCTCAGGCCCAGGTCCCTGGCCGCGCGGATCAGATGGTAGAGGTCCCGGCGAAGCAGCGGCTCTCCCCCTGACAGGATCAGCACGCGGAAGCCGATGCCGGCGATCTCCTCGATCAGCCCCAGACCCTCTTCCGTGGTCAGCTCTCCCGGATCGGGGCGCTCCCGCGCGTCCCGGTAGCAGTGCGAGCAGGTGAGATTGCACTGCCGGGTGATGTTCCACGACACCAGTGAAGGCCGCAGGCTGTTTTCTCTCTGGGTCCCGCTGTCCAAGTCCTACTGCCTCTCCAACTCTCTGTTCTGTCAGCGATGCCCGCTTGCCTGGGGCGGCCTGGGCCGATTTGTACTGCCGCAGAGACGGCGCAGCCAACCGCGCAAGGCTGCACTACTCCGAGCATCCCCCGGCGCTACTACCGCGAAACGCCGCGACTTCGCGCCCCGCGCTTCCCCTCCGTCGGGATGCGGCCGGAGAGGAGGGATCAAGGCTCCGCAAAGAGAATCCCGCCAAGGCTGTCCTCCGGGGCGACCCTCAGCGATCATCCCGGCAAGCCAATCAGAGTGAGGTGCGCTATGAGCAAGGCAGAGCGACTGGCCGACAACCCGCCCGCAGCACCCGACGTCCCTACGGTGGGCGTTTTCGCTATCTGCGACCCTCGCCTGGATCGCGCCTCCCGCCAGCGGGCCGCTAACATCGTGGAGATGGTCGCCAGCACTATCGCCCAGACGGTAACTCTTCCCGATGGCCAGCCCGCGCGGGTCGTCTACACCCCAGTGCTCGTTGACGGCGAGCGCCAGGCCGACATGGTGGCGCGGCAGTTCCAGGCCGAAGGCGTCGGCATCCTGGTCTGCGCCCCTGATACCTGGGCCTTCCCCCAGCTCGGCCTGATCTCATTGCTCTCCCAGTTCCCGGACGACACTCCCATCAACCTCACCTGCGGCAACAGCGGCCCGAAGCCCGGGGTGGTATTCACTCACGCCGCCAGCGGCGCTATCTCCCAGTACGGCCGGCTGATCCATATCAATGTCGGCACTTGGCCCGACACGGGCGAGCGGCCCGA
Organism: uncultured Armatimonadota bacterium; assembly: GCA_963716175.1. Taxonomy (GTDB): domain Bacteria; phylum Armatimonadota; class Hebobacteria; order Hebobacterales; family Hebobacteraceae; genus MFD04408-11. The sequence continues at coordinate 2,494,325 of OY970296.1, forward strand.
GATGACCGAGTCCACCGCCACCGCGCTCATTGACTGGACCTTCGCCGCCGTCGCCTATCGCGCCCTGAAGGGTCGCCGGGTGGTGATCTTCGGCCATGACTCCATGGGCATGGAGACCGCCCTCGCCCACATCATCCCCACCCGCCGCACCTTCGGGCTGGAGATCACCCGCCTGGATATGAAGCTGCTCGCCGATATGCTGCAGAAGAAGGCCTATCCCCAGCAAGAGCTGGCCGCTCTGCGCGGCTGGATTGAGAGGCACGTCGGCGATCGGCTGGAGCTGCGAGATCAGGCCGACCGGGCCCGCCTCGATCAGAGCCTGGCCATGTATCTCATCACCCGCGATCTGATGCGCGACCTCAACGCGGTGGGCGGCGGGTTCATGAGCCAGCTCGAATGGGGCTCCGATCCCCGCGGCCTTCCCCTCCCCGTGGCCGACATCATGGAATCCCTGTTCAACTCGACCTTCGACCACAACGGGAAAAAGGCGCCCCTGCCCTATGCCACTGAGGCCGATGTGCAGGGGCTGCTCACCATGCTCTTCTTCACCTGGCTCAGCGGCGGCAATCCTCCGCTCTTCATGGACTTCCGCAAGGTCTGGGAGCCCTGGGAGATCAACCGCCTGGCGGAGGAAGTGGGCATCGGGAAGACCTGGGAGCCCAATGCCATCTGGCGCAAGAAGGGCCTGGTGGATGGCGACAACTCCGGCAGCGCCTCCTTCGATTGGGCGGCCGCGCCCGGCGCCTCGCCGGAGGAGATCATGCCCCGGGTATCCCTGCCGCTGGCCGACCCCGGCTATTTCCCCGGCCTGGGCAACTCCGTCACCTTCATCTCCCCCGGAGGCATCGAGGGCATCGCCGGTCGCCTGGCTTACAGCGCGAGCGCCAACCTGTTCTCCCTGGTGTGGGATGAGGCCACTACCGTCGAGTTGCCGGAGAAGCTGGCGCAGGCCGTCTGCCGCACCTCCACCCCGACCTGGCCCCACACGTTTGTGGTGCCCAAGCACGCCACCATGGGTGAGTACAAGCAGTACGCGCCCGCCAACCACTTCCATATGACCTGGGGGCTGAGACCGGCGCGGCTTCAGTACTGGATGGATCTGGCCAACGTGCTCTCAGTGACCCCCTGGCAGGCCCGGCCCGCCTATGTCGAGGGCAGCGACCGGCCCCTGCCCCTGCTCTACTTGCTGAATGGCGGCGAGACCAACGCCAAGCTGCTGCACGCCCGCCGGTAGCGCAGGTTCCCAACCTGCGCACGGCGCATTTGTCTTCCGGCTCGTGGCCGGTCGGCAGCTCACTCGTGGACATATGCCCAGCCACCGATCTCCTCGATGACCCCTCCCCAGGCCTGCTTAGGGTATTGGCCGGAGGGCCAGTAGTGCATGGAATCGAAGTTCAGGAAACCCCACGGGCACGGGAGCCGCAGGTCGTAGCCGGCGTGCCAGTCGGCCAACCATGCGCCTCTCCCCATCTGGTCTTGGGGATCGGCTCGCGTGTACTCGAACTCGCGATGGCCCAGCACGCCAGCGTCGGGCACGCGTGGGAGGTAGCGTGGGACCAGCCTGGTCAGGGCGCCCGGATAGTGACCGTGGTCGCTTCTGAACTTCTCGAGCGCGGTGACCAGAGGCCGTGCTCGGAGAGGAATCTGCCGCGCAAACCACATGCGCGCCTGGACCGTTGGTCTGGCCAAGAGAACTGAGGCCGCGGCGCCGCAGAGCAGGACAAGCGCGAGTCGGCCCTGTGTGGAGCGGCACGGCCTGCGCAGGACCAGTACACGCACACCAAGGGCCACCCCGAACGCGAGGTACAGGGTGAGCAGGAGGGGCCACACAAAGGACAGGAGCGGTGGAAGGTCGCGGCCGACCGGGGTAAGCCAGTCAGGTCCGGGCATCAGTGGGAGAGCGACGGCGCCGAAGCACGCCAACAGAGGAGCTGTGGCCACGACGCACCATCGCAGCACCGTGACTGCGCGCCACCCGGTGGCCCTGGCCTTCTGCCTGCCTGCGGTCTCCTCGGTCATCCTTCAGTGCTCGGCCCCTGCTCGGCACCGTGTCAGCTTAGAACGCCTACCGTGGACCGTCAAGCCTGCCCGCCGGCCGTGTGGCGGCGATCTGCCCTTCTGGCTCAGTGATGGTCTTCCCGCGCCCTCATCGGCCTTGCCTTGAACTCCCGGATCAGGGCCGCTAGCTGCTCGGTCATAGCCCGATAGAGCGTTTCCCCCTTCTCCGCCGTCGCCTTCGTGGGATCGCCCAGCACCCCGGTGTGCGAGAAGGTGCTCCACCATTCCATCATGCCGACTCTGGCGCCGCCCTCCAGGTCTTGCCACCAGAACTCGGAGGGCAGCATGTTGTTCTCGGCCTGCGCCAGCTCTCGCCGCACGCCCTCCGGCCGCAGATAGAGGTAGAGCGAGGTCTCGATCTCATCTGCATGGGCCACCCATCCCCTCGGGGATTCACGCACAGCATGAACGGCATCTCGCGCGACCTCGAAGTAATCCAGGCCCGCGCAGATCACCGGGTTGTCCATGGTCGCCTGCCGCGCCGCCACCTCCACCAGGATGCGATTGGACCCGTGTCCGTTTACTATCAGCACCTTCCTGAACCCGTGGTGCGCTACGCTCCTGATGATGTCGAGCAGGAACCGGACGAAGTTGTCCCAGGCAATGCCGATGGTTCCAGGGAAATCAATGTGGTGCCAGTTGAAGCCATAGCTGAGTTGGGGCATGAGCAGCACATCATCGGGCACGAGCTTCCCCGCTCCCTCGCAGACCTGCTGGCAGAGGAAGTTGTCCACGTCCAGCGGCAGATGAGTACCGTGCTGCTCGGTGGAGCCGACGGGCAGCACGATCACCCGCTCCTGGGCCGCCGCCTCCCGGATCTCGGGCCAGGTCAGCTTGTCGTAGTGGTACTCCGCCATCATCCCTCCTCTTCAGTCGCCTCCGGCGACTCCGCCGTGGGGCCAGGGATCTACGCCTGCCATTGCCGCAGAGCTCGGCTCACCTCCACGAACCGCTGGTAGGCGCGGTCCCAGGCCCCGACCTCCTTCGGCTCGTAGCGCTTGAGTGGGAAAGAAGTCCTCACGATCTCCCGCAGCTCGACGAGCGAGCTGATGTGCCCCAACCCCATCGCCTGCACCAGCAGATTGCCGATCGCGGTGGCCTCCGACGGCCCGGCAAGGACGGGCAGCCCGCTGGCGTTGGCGGTGAACTGGCACAACGTGCCATTGCTCGATCCGCCGCCAATGACATGGACCCGGTTGATAGGGGAGGGGTGGATCTGGCGCAGCTCGTCCAGCACCATCCGGTACTTCAGGGCGAGGCCCTCCAGGATGCAGCGCACGAACTCGGCCGGCGTCTCTGGTCTGCTCTGCCCCGTCGCCTCGCAGTAGTGGCAGATCGCCTCCGGCATATCCCCCGGGTTCAAGAACCCGGCGTGGTCGGGGTCAATCAAGGCCCGGAAGGGCCGCCCGGAGGCCGCCATTCCGGCGAGTTCTTCATAGCTGTAGACGCGCTCGCGCGTCCAGGCCCTTCTGCATTCCTGCACCAGCCACAAGCCGGTGACGTTCTTCAGCACCCGGAACGTGTTGCCCACTCCGCCCTCGTTAGTGAGGTTGAAGTCGAGCGCTTGCTGGGTGATCACCGGCCGGTCGCTCTCGAACCCGACCAGCGACCAAGTTCCGGAGCTGATATAGGCCCAGTCGGTCCCCTCCCCCGGCGCCGCCGCCACTGCGGCCCCGGTGTCGTGGCTGGCAGTCGCGATCACGGGCACCGGCGGCAGTCCTGTTTCCTGGCAGATCGTGGGGCGAAGCTCCCCGATCACCGTCCCCGGCGGGACGACCTCCTGCATCAGCGCCTGCGGCACTCCGAGGGCCGTGAACAGCTCCGCCTCCCACCCTCCCTTGACTGGGTTGTAGAGCTGGGAGGTGGTCGCGATCGTGAACTCAGTCACCCTCTTGCCGGTGAGCAGGTAGCTCAGCAGGTCGGGGATCAGCAACAGCGCATCGGCCGCCGCCAGCAGGGGCGAGCGGTCGCGCGCCATCACATAGAGCTGGAACAGGGAGTTGATCGGCATCATCTGAATGCCCGTCAGCTCGTAGAGCCTCCGGCGCGGCACTCGCTGGAAGAGCTCCTCGGGTGCGCCTTGCGTCCGCGGATCGCGGTAGGAGTAAGGCAGGCCGAGCAGGCTGCCGTCCGCAGCCACCAGCCCGAAGTCAACACCCCAGGTGTCCACCGCCAGGCTCTCGGGGCGTACCTGGAGGTCGCCGGCGCACGCCTCCATGCCCTGCTTCATCTCCTGGTAGAGCTGCGCGATGTTCCAGTGGAGATGTCCCGCCAGCTCGACCATCTCATTGGGGAAGCGGTTCACCTCCCTGATGCTGAGCCGGCCCTGATCGAGCGTGCCGAGAATGCTGCGGCCGCCGGAGGCGCCCAGATCGAATGCTAGGAAGGACTTGGTGGGCATTCTGTCACCTGTCAGGTCCGTGATCGCCCGTCCCCGCACGAGCCGAGCAACGCGTTCTCAGCGCGGAGGTTCCACAAGCCACTGCTGAGCATAGGCGCGACGCTCGGCATTCTTTCTGCCATCTGCTCCAGCTTGATCAGCCCCAACCCCTGGCACGCGGGATAGACGATGATCTTGCCCGGAATTCCTCGCTTCTCCACCGCCGTCATGCCCTCCGGCGCTCCTTCCAGTCCGCAGATGGCGGCCACCGAGAGGTTGGTGTCGAGGGTACCGGCCTCCACCTTCGCCAGCACCGTCCTCATGTCCGCGAGCACCGAGCCGCTGGTCCCGGTGAGGTAGATCTGCTTCTCGATGTACCGGTCCAGGTCAATCTGCGCCGTCACCTCGGCCGGGATGCCGGCGAAGACGTTGACGATGGCATGGCGGTCAGAGCGCGCGACGGCTTCGCTCACCAAGGCCGGCGCCGGCACCATCAGGATGGTGTAGGTGAAGCTTTCGCTGGGGCCGGGCTCGCTGCTGTCCTGTGCCCGGAACGAGACCCCGTGCTCGCTGGCGAGCGGACCGGCAATCCGGCTCAGCGCCGCCAGCCGCTCGGCATCTATGTCGCTGGCAACTATCGCCACATCGTCCAGTCCCAGGCAGATATCGCGGATGACGTGCATCACGCCCATCGGCCCCCCGGCCCCGATCACGTGGAGTCTGTCGTCGCGCCGGATCTCTCCCGAGGTCGGAATCGTGCCCATGGACAGGGCGGGGTCGTGTCCGCTGGTGCCGATGACTCTGATGCCGCCATAGTGCACGCGGCCCACAGCCACCGCCACGGGCCGGCCCAGCTGCCCGCCGCAGAGCACGACATTGAGGAGGCCGTGAGGCGCTAGCTTGGAGAACAGTCCTTCCACCGCCTCCGGGCGCGCGCCGAAGTAGATCGCATCATCGTAGCCGCCATCGGCTGCGTGATCTGGGTCAGAGACGCTGAACACCCGCGCCTCCAGTCGCGGAGGCGCAGAGGTGCGAGAGCACCAGGTGACCTCGGCGGGGTTGCCATAGCGTCTCAGGAATCCCGTGAGGGTCTGCTCGCGCATCGCCGCTTCGGCCACCACCAGCATCCGGCCCCCGGCCTTGAGAGTCCGGCGTTCCTGGGTGGCATAGGCGTCCTCCACACAGGCCCAGGGTTCGACCAGCGCGATCGCCGAGGCCGCGAACTGCTCCGAGGCGGGGATCAGCATGGGCTCACCCTCAGGCGAGGTGATCACCCGCTCATCCATCAACACGAATTCCTGAAGCGCCCCCTCGAAGTTGTAACCAAAGGCGGCATTGCCGTCGGCCGTGCGCAGCCAGCGGTAATCGGTCTGGACCAGATAGCGCTCGCCCGGTCTGAATCTGGTGACTGCGTCTCCCACTGCCCACACCCGCACCACAGTCTCATGCCCGGGAACCGTGGGCGCCTCTCCAGGTACGTAGCTCGGGAGTTCCTTCAGCACCGCCGGCTCAATCCCCGAGACGATCTCACCTTTGCGGGCGTGGCGGGAGAACTGTTGCAGCAGCTTCAGGTCGGAGAAGCAGAGCCCTACTGCTTCCACCCGACACAGAACCTGATAGGGGCCGGGCGGCACTACGGGCTTCTTGTCATTCAGCCGCAGAGCATGCTGGCCGACAAGCTGGATCGCCCGCTGGGTGTCGGGGATCTCGAATCTCAAGTCAGCCTCTCCAGTACCGCTTCCGGCCGCGCATCCTCGGGCAGTCCTGACAGCAGGCCCTCTTCGCCAGCTTCCAGCCGCCGCCCGACCTCCTGGAAGAACTCGCCGCGGGAGGCCAGGTCGGGGAAGTTCCCCTCGGCCCAAGGGCTAGTATAGCCCAGTCCGCTCTCCCGCTGGAGCACGGAATGCGCGTAGACGGCATAGGCGCTTCTCAGAAAAACGGGCAGCAGAGGCGCAAGCTCGCTCGACTGAAAATCGTCAACCAGCTTCTGCCCGGGGCTGTTCATCTCCGTCCCCGCCACCACCAGCAGGCCCAGCGTCTCTGCCAGCTGCACCGCCTGGTACAGGTTCGCCAGCTTCACATCCGCACTTCCCGGAGTGTAGTTGCGGTCCGGGATGACGTTGATCGCCGCCACCCCGGTGCCCATGGCCACCCTTAGCAGCTGCTCGAGCCTGGCCTCGCCTTCGGACGTGCCATCCAGCCAGGTATGGGTGGGAATGCCGCCGGCCGCGAGGATGAACCGGTTGGTCTCAGCCAGCTCCGGAAAAGCCCCCTCCCCTGGTTGCACATAGCCCACGCCGCCCCGCTTCATGGTCTTCGCTCTGATCTGCAGCTCGAGTGCAGCGCTGGTAGGCAAGTCGAGTTCGCTGGCATCAACTCCCAGCTTCTCACTCCAGAATCGCCCCAACTCGGTGCCATCCGGGAAGACCACGCGTGCCTTGAGAGCATAGGCGTGGCAGATGTGCCGTTCGGTGGCATTGCCCGAGGGTGTCAGCGGCAGCACCTCCCGGTCGTAGTCGAGAGTCACCGGTCTGAGGTACTCGTTTACCCGCCGCATCAGGTCCCGGTTTCTCTGCTCGGAGGTGCGCCGGAGTCGCGATAGGAATGCCTGCTGCGAATCCGGCACCCGCGAAGTGGGGAACCCCACTCCCATGTGATAGGAGATCCCCGGCTCTCCCGGCGAGTTGATCACTTTATCGGCGAACTCCGGGATGTACACCCTGGTCTCCAGGCCCACACAGGTCTTGAGCCTCAGCCTCCGTCCCGCCTCTTGGAACTCCTCCAGGCCATCGAGCACGTCGAAATCAACTATCCCCGCAACCGACAGCCCCAGCCTGCGTGCCAGCCACGCGAACGCGGTGGGTGAATAGCCATAGGAATTGTAGGAGAAGAAGGTATGGCAGTGCAGGTTCACGTCATTGCCGGCCGCGGGCAGATGGATGTGATCGCGCTCCACCATTGCCATTAGACCGGCGAGCGCTTCCTTCCGATGGAAGGGATCGAAGTGGTTCAGCTTGTTTTCCAGAGCTGCCACATCGGCGGAAAACTCGGCAGCAGAGCGCATCTCTCTCCCCGTGTGCTGCGACTCCGTGCTGACGGCGTGCCTCCGTTGCCGCGGAATCTCTGGGTCGAAACCACCACATAGTTCGAGTGTAGCCATGGGCAACCTTCCGCTCCAGGTGGAGGCCGATCGGCCCTGGGCGGCATGATCTGGGGCGGCAGGTCGGCGGGGTGATGGCCCGAAATAACGGTGGCGGGCAGGGAGCCGGCGGCTCCCTGCCAGGCGGTATGGAGCAGATCGGGATAGGACCACATCATGATGCCCATCGAATCTATCCCCGACTGGGAGCAGCGCCTGGCGCGGCAGGATGCCTTTTGGAGCCGCGCCATCATTGATCGGCCGGTGGTCTGCATCACCATCCCGAAGACAGGGCCGCGGCAGCCGTGGCCGCAATCCCACCACACCACCTTGCGCGACCGCTGGATGGACGCGCAATATGCCGCGGAGATCGCCCTGGCCACCGCGCTGGACACAGACTACCTGGGTGATGCGCTCCCACATGCCCACCCCAACCTGGGGCCGGAGGTGTTCAGCGCCTTCTTCGGGTGTGAGCTGGAGTTCGGAGAGGACACCTCCTGGTCCGTTCCCATCCTGAGCGACTGGGCTGATGTGGGCAAGATCAGGTTCAACCCGGAGAGTATCTACTGGAAGAAGATCATCGAGATCACCGATGCCATGTTGGAGGCCGGCAAGGGCCGGTTCTACACCGGCCTGACTGACTTCCACCCGGGCGGCGATGCCATCGCCGCCTTCCGCGACCCGGCGCAGCTGAACCTTGATATGATGGAGAGAGTGGAACAGGTCAAGGCCCTGCTCTCCTATATAACCGAGACCTATCTTCAGGTCTACGATTTCTTCCACCGGAAGTTGACGTCGGCCGGCCAGGCGATCTGCACCTGGATCGGAATCGTCTCCACCAAGAAATGGCTGGTCCCGTCAAACGACTTCTCGTGCATGGTCTCGCCCAAGATGTTCCAGGAAGTCTTTCTTCCCAGCATCGTAGCTGAGTGCCAGCATTACGATGCTTGCATCTATCATCTGGACGGGCCCAGCGCGCTCAAACACCTGGACAGCCTGCTGGCGATCGAGGAGCTCAGCGCGATCCAGTGGGTATACGGCGCCGGAAACGGCCGCGCCTCGGATTGGCTGCCGGTCTACCGGAAGTGCCAGGCCGCCGGGAAGGGGCTGCAGATCCACCTGGACTTGGATGAGCTTGACCTGTTCATGGCCAGCCTCAGGCCCGGAGGGGCTCTGGCTTGGCATCAGTGGAGTTCAGGATCGCGAGCAGGCCGAGGCCATCCTCAGGAGAATGGCGCAGTGGAGATGAGCCTTCTGGCCTCGGGCTATCGCGGCCGCACCGGGTCAGGCGAACTGCGGCAGCAGCTCCCGTGACGCGGCCAGCAGTTCGTCCAGCATGGCCGTCGCCTTCTCCGGCAGGACCGCCATCTCATCCAGCAGCAGGGCTTGCAGCGCCAGCTTCCGGTCGCCCTTCACCCCGGCCTCCACTACCAGCTCCTGCCAGGCGATCCGCTTCTGGAGCAGACCCATGAGAGAGAGCGGGGCCTCGCCGGCGTAGACTCCGCGCACTCCACAGCTATCAGTCACCCCTTCCACCTCGAGGATGGAGTAGTCGGGAAGGTTGGGAACAACACCTCGATTGGGGATGTTGACGATCCGCACTTCCCGGCGCCCGGTTGCTATCGCCTCGATCAGGCTGGCGATGCCCTCGCCGCGGATCGCGCTGGGCTCGGGCTCCGGCAGCCCCCGCTGGTCGAGCCGCTGCTGGAACTCCTGCAACTGCTGCTTCCGCAGCGCCGCGCGCTTGGCGGCCGAGAGCTTCGCGGGCCGCCTCCGCTTCAGCTCGGCGAAGTGCGGCCCGATTCGCTCACCGTAGCCATACGGGATTTCCATGGGGTCCCTCACCTGGGCGAGGAAGGGATAGAACTCCAGCTCGTGGCCGTCCTCCTGGTAGACCAGGCGAAAGCCGTAGATCTCAGAGAGCGCGGCTGACAACTCCTCTGCGTGCGGCGGCTTACGCTTCGCCGCCCTCCGCATCACCTCAGGATAGACGTCCTTGCCGTGCAGGCGAATGCGGGTGAACCAGTAGTAGTGATTGGTGCCGATCCAGACTGTCTCCAGTTCCTCCGGCTCCACCCCCAGCAGCTCCGCCACTTGCATCACGCCGTGCTGCACCCCGTGGCAGATTCCGATCACCCTCTCCAGTCCACCGTACTTGATCATGGCCCGGCAGAGCACGGCCATCGGGTTGGAGTGATTCAGCAGCACCACCTCAGGACAGCGCTTGTGCATCTCCTTGCAGATCGCCAGGTAGGCGGGAATGCTGCGCAGCCCCATCATCATCCCGGCCGGGCCGCCGGTGTCGCCCACCATCTGGTAGATCCCGTAGCGAGCTGGGATCAGGATGTCAGCGCTGTGCGCGGCCGTGCCATAGACCCCGCCCATGGAGGGCCCGGAACCACCGATCGAGGAGATGGCAAAATCGGCCCCGTCCACCGCCTCCGCCAGGCCAGCGCAGGCGCGCACCCGCAGCCCCGTGCCGCTCATCTGGGCCAGGCGCTTGCCCAGCCGCGCCATCAGCCTGGCCTTGTCCGCGTCGATGTCATAGAGCGTGATCTCGCTCTCGGCCAGGCCGGGTGTGATCGCCAGGTCACCCAGTGCCCTGGGAAAGTAGAAGCTACCCGCGCCCAAGCACACGATCTTCTTGCGAGGCATCAGCTTGCGCTCCCTAATGGCGTTCGCACAAAGAAGTAATGTGCGAACGCCGCTCTGGGCCCATCTGAACAGTTGCCTGAGCTTCGCCTCGTTGCTTCTTTGGGCGAAGCTCAGTAGATGCTGAGATGTGACTCTGCTCACTCTTCTGGCCCCAGGCTGCGCGTCCTGCCCGTGCATCTCTGCTATACTGAGCCAGGCTTCAAGACCGGAGGCAAACCTGTGAGCAACGAGGATCTGCTGAACCCGGACGCGGCGCTCGCCATCATCCTGGAATCCGTGAACCAGGTGGGCGTCGGGCGCGCGAATCTGCGCCAGGCCCTGGGGCGGACGCTGGCGGAGGACATTCGCGCGCAGCAGGACCTGCCTCCGTTTGCCAACTCCGCCATGGACGGCTATGCCGTCGTTGCCTCTGACACGCGGGGAGCCAGCCGGCAGTCACCCTGCCGACTGCGAGTGCTTGCGGAGCAGCCGGCCGGCAAGATAGTGACTGCCGCGGTGATCCCGGGAAGCGCGGTGCGCATCATGACCGGCGCAGCGCTGCCCCCCGGCGCCGACGCGGTGGTGATAGTGGAGAGCACCGAAGCGAAGGATGACCTCGTTCTCATCTATGACGAAGCCGCCCCCGGCGCGAACGTGCGGCCCGCGGGCGAGGATGTGATCCAGGGCCAACTGGTCCTGAAGGCGGGCACGCGAATCGGGCCCGCGGAGATGGGGATGCTGGCCGCGCTGGGCAGGGAGGAGGTTGATGTCTTCCGCAAGCCCCGGGTGGCGATCATCACCACTGGCGACGAGATTGTGGATGTCTCACGGCCTCTCGCGCCGGGGCAGATACGCGACGCCAATCAGTACTCGCTAGTGGGCGCGGTGATGGCCGTGGGAGCAGATCCTGCCATGGTGCGGCGGGTGGCGGATGAGCGCGAGGAACTGGCGGCTGTGCTGCTCGCCGCCGCGGAAAGCGGTGACGCTATTGTCACCTCGGGCGGCGTATCCGTCGGCGCCTTCGATTTCGTGAAGGAGACCCTGGGCCGGCTGGGGGAGGTGCGATTCTGGAGGATCGCGATGAAGCCGGGCAAGCCGCTGGCCTTCGGGTTCATCGCTGGCAAACCACTCTTCGGGCTGCCAGGCAATCCTGTGTCCTCTATGGTCACCTTCGATCTCTTCGTGCGGCCCGCGCTGTTGCGCATGGCGGGGGTCAAAGACGTTAGACCTTCGGTGGTCACCGGTGTCTGTTCGGAGGCGGTATCGCACAGGCCCGGCCGGCGCGAGTTCGTGCGAGCTCAGGCCGCCTGGAGCGATGGCCGGTACCTGGCGACGCCCACGGGGCCGCAGGGGTCGGGACGCCTGAGTTCAATGCTGAACGCGAACTGCTACCTGGTCATCCCCGAGGGCCGCGGCGATGTCGCCGCCGGTGAGACGGTGGAGATCATTCTGTGGGAGTGGGTCTAAGGCCCGCGCCGGGGCGGAGGGCCCCGCGGGCGGGGTGGTCACCCGATCTGCCGCCAGGTTGCTCTTCGCTTCCGGCCGGAGCGTTTCGGCCGCGAACCGGTGATCTCCATCGCTATTCCCCTCGCCACCGCGGCCTCAACAACGGGCCGCAGGTCCGTCTCCTCGCGTGCCGGCGGCCGGGCGTGCAGGAAGAACTCCCGCGCTCCGCCCCGCCCCGAGGCGCGGCAGGGGATCACATCCCGAACCGGGATGCCGGATTCCCGCAGCCGCGGCAGGAGCCAGGCGAATACCGACTCCTGTAACAGCTCCGCTCCTGCCAGGCCGGCCAGCTTCGCTTCGTGCAGCGGCTTCACCAGCGCACATGCTTCCCGTTCCTGCGCCAGGAGGCTCCATGCCTTTGGCAACACTGTCGAGAGAGAACGGAAGGTCACATCCACGGTCGCCAAGCTGGGCGCAGGAACGAGTTCATCGGGCTGCAGCGCCATCACGTCCCGCCCCCCGAGGTCCATCACACGCGGGTCCGCGCGGAGGCGCTGGGCGAGCTGCCCGCGTGCGACATCCACCGCATAGACGCGGCTCGCGCCACAGGCCAGCAGACAGTCGGTGAAACCGCCCCCCGCGGCGCCGATGTCCAGGGCGCACCGTCCGGCCACCGCGATCCCGAAAGCGGCCAGCGCCTCTGCTAACTTCTCGCCGCCGCGGGTGGCGTAGCGGCGACGTCTGCGGAATCGCACCTCCGCAGTCACCGGCACCGGCCTGGCCGCCTGATCCACCAGCTCTCCGTCAACGATGACTTCGCCCGACCAGATGGCGCGCCGCGCCGCTTCCAGGTCCGCGGAGAGCCCGCGATCCACCAATACTTCCTCCAGGCGCTTCCTCGCCGGACGGGCCGCCTTTGCCACGAAGCTCACTCTCCCAGGCTGGGGGAGCACTTCGACCAGGGGCCCTTGCGCCCCTACCGCTCGAGGCGGACAAGGGCCGCCGAAGGAATCCGCGCGCTCCACGGCAAAGGGAAGCACACGACGAACCGGGTTGTAGCTTGCTCGTGGGTTAGCTCTATGACTATCCTGGCGACGGAGGTGCTGAGATGGACAAGGTCGGCGTCGCGCTGCTGGGCTGTGGGTTCGTGGCCGGGATCCACGCGGACTGCTACCACCGGTTCGTCCCTGACGCGCGGATCGAGGCCGTGGTCGGGCGCAATGAGGCTAAGGTGAAGGCCTTCGCCGAGCGCTTCGGCATTCCGCGCTGGTTCACGGACTACCGCAAGGCGCTTGCGCTCGACCAGGTGCAGCTTGCGGATCTGTGCATTCCCACTTACCTGCACGCCGAGGCCACCGTGGCCTCCGCCCAGGCCGGCAAGCACGTGATCTGCGAGAAGCCCCTCTGCATGAACCTGCAGGAGGCCGATCAGATGATCGCGGCCTGCCGCCAGGCTAAGGTCCATCTCATGTATGCGGAGGAGCTCTGCTTCACCCCCAAGTACGTCCGCGCCAAGCTGCTGGTGGATGAGGGAGCGCTTGGTAAGGTCTACCTGGTGAAGCAGAGCGAGAAGCACTTCGGCCCTCACGCCGACTGGTTCTGGGACGTGGAGCGCTCCGGCGGCGGGGTGATGCTGGACATGGGATGTCATGCCTTGGAGTTCTTCCGCTGGGTGCTGGGCAAGCCCAGGGCCACCTCGGTCTACGCCCATATGGGCACCTACGTCCACAGCGATAAGACCAAGGGGGACGACAACTCCATCGCCATTGTCGAGTTCGAGGGAGGCGCGGTGGGGATGGCCGAGGAGAGCTGGGCGAGACGGGGCGGGATGGACGACCGCGCCGAGATCTACGGCTCAGATGGCGTGACCTATGCCGACCTGCTGCACGGCAATTCCCTGGAAACCTACAGCGAAATCGGCTATGGCTACGCCGTGGAAAAGGCCCCTCAGACCAAGGGCTGGACCTTCACCATGTACGAGGAGGCCTGGAACTACGGGTTCCCGCAGGAGTTGGCGCATTTCGTCGGCTGCGTGAAGGATGGCACTCAGCCCCTGGAGACCGGCGAAGATGGTCGCGCGGTGCTGGAGATCATCATGGCCACCTACGAATCCGCGGCCACCGGCCGGCGGGTGGACCTGCCCTTCTCCACCAGCGCCAAGAGCCCGATCGAGCCCTGGCTCAAGCGGAAGCGGGCCTAGATGGGGAACCAGAACGGTTCCAGTCGGGAACGGCTGCTGGCCGCCATTGAGGGCGCAGAGGGGGCGCCAGTCCCCTGTTGCTTCATGATCTTCCGCGCCCTCAGGGAGCGGTGCCGCGATGAACTCGAGTTTGCCGCCCGTCAGGCCGAGATGGGGCTGGACACTCGCCTCCAGCTCGACGACTTGCCGCTGCGGCTTGCGCCGGAGGTCAAGGTTCGCGACTGGACGGAGCCCGCCTCCGGAGGCCGGCCGCCTTGTCTGCACCGGACCTATGAAACCCCCGCCGGGGCGCTCACGGCAAGCGTGAAGCTGACCGAGGACTGGCCCTACGGCGCCAGGCTTCCTCTTTTCGGCGACTACATCACTCCTCGCGCCATCAAGTACCTGGTCACCGGACCCGAGGACGTGGATGCTCTGCGCTATCTCTTCCCCGCGCCCACCGCCCAAGATCGGGACGCCTTCTTTCGCGCCGCGGCCGAGCAGAAGCGCTTCGCCCACGAGCGCGGTCTGCTCTTCGCCGGCGGCTGGAGGTCAGATCGCTCGCGGCTCCCGGAGGACAAAGGCCTGACTGGCGAAAACGGAGGCACGGGAACCGTTGTTGACACGCTGATGTGGCTGTGCGGCGCCACCGAGCCGCTGCTGTGGGCCTACGACCAATCCAGCTTCCTTTCCCAGCTCCTCTCTCTTATCGAGGGCTGGAACCGCCAGCGATTGGAGATGCACCTGGAGGCCGGCGTTGACCTGGTGGTGCGCCGCGCCTGGTACGAGGGCACCGAGTTCTGGTCCCCTCGCTTCTACCGCCAGTTCATACTCCCCGGCCTGCGAACGGAGGTGCAGCTCGCCCATCAGGCAGGCGCTCGCTATGGCTACATCATGACCAGCGGCATGGTTCCCCTGGCTGAGGATCTGCTCGCCTCCGGCGCGGATGTCATCATCGGTATCGATCCTGGTGAGGGGAAGGGCACCACCCTGGAGGAGGTGCGCGCTTCCTTCGGGGGCCGCATCGGCCTCTGGGGCGGGGTGAGCGGGCCGCTTGCGGTAGAGCAGGCAAGCGAGGGCCAGGTCCGGCAAGCAGTGCGGGAGGCGATGGACGCCTTCGCTCCCAGCGGTCGCTTCATCCTCTCTCCGGTGGACAACATCCGGGCCAGCGATGACCAGACCTGGCGTAACGTCAGCATCTTCATTGACACCTGGAGGGCGATGAGCGCGGCGGGGTGAGCGCCGCGGGGTGCGCCCGGCTAGTCTCCCGGAGTGGACGACCAGAGGGGGCGCCGGCGCTGTCAGCTATCCCAGAACAGCTTCGCGGCCCCCAGCAGCGCGGCTGAATCGCCCAGGGCTGAACGCTCCAGCCGCACCTTCCCTCCCTGGGTGGTCGTGGCGCCCACCACCTCCGCCAAGGGCCCGCGGAAGTGATCGAAGGACCGGGAAATGGATCCTCCGAAGACCACGACCTCCGGGTCCAGCAGGTTCACCAGAAACGAGATCACAGCCCCCAGCGTGCGGCCGAAGGAGGCGAAGGCCTTCAGGGCGCGCTCATCGCCTCGCTCGGCGAGGGCTGCAATCTCCGCGCCGCTCGGGGCTTGCCCGCCGGCCGTGTGGCGGGACTGCGCCAACGCGCGTTGGTAACTGCGCTCGATCGCGCTGGCGCAGACCTGGGCCTCCAGAAAGCTGTCCCCCATAGGAGTGTTCCAGATCTCGCCGGCGAAGCCGTGGCTGCCCCGGTAGGCCTGCCCCCCGATGACGATGCCGACCCCGATCCCCGTGCCCAGCGTTACTCCGCACAGGTTCGATGCGCCCTTCCCAGCCCCCATCCACCATTCGCCCACGGCAAAGCAGCAAGCATCGTTGGCCACCGTCACCGGTAGCCCTAGCCGGGCCTCGAGATGGCGGCCCAGGTAGAGCCCGCCGAGTGTGGGCAGGTTTGGGCACGGGATCACCTGCCCCTCACTGTCCAAGACGGTGGCGATCCCAACCGCGGCGCCAGCGATCGCGCCTTCTGCCTCCCCGGCCTGCTGGGCCTCCCCGATCACCCTCAGCAGATCCGCGATGATCTCCGCCTGCGGTCTGCCGGCCTCGGTCGGCCGGCGCGCGACCGGCCCGGTTGCGCCGAGCGCGGAGACAACCGCAGCTCTCATCCAGGTGCCGCCCAGATCAACCGCGGTCACCTGCCCGCCCCCACGACTGTGAGCAATGCTGGCGCACATTCAGCTCACGGCCTTCTTCTCTTCCGCGTTTCCTCCCTTCACCGCCTCACTACGTCACGCACCCCGGGCAGGCTGCCCGGGGTGCGTTTGTTCCGCGTGGTATGGGTGCTGCCTCCGGCGCTACCAGCGGGGTCCCCGGCCTCGCGGGGCGCCGCCACCGCTTCGACCGCCCCGCCGGAAGCCGCCGCCCCCTCCGCCACCACCGGGGCCGCGCCCCGGTCGTCCCGCTCGCGCTTGGGCCGGGCCTCGTCCACTCGCAGCGCGCGGCCCTTGAGATCGCGTCCGTTCATCGCCGCAATCGCCTCCGCGGCCTTGTCATCGGGGAGATCCACGAACGCGAACCCCTTGCCCTCGATCACCCGGACTGCCTCCAGAGGCCCGAACTGGGCGAATAGCTCCCGCAGCTCGTCCTCCGTTGTGCCGTGGGGCAGGTTCCCCACATACAAACTCTTGGTCGGCATTGCGACTCCTCTCTTTCCCACCGTAGCCTGGCTCGGCCTCTGGGATCTCTCACCGCATGGCCCGTCGCCGCCGCAATCCTCGCCCCTTGCTCCACCCGCCAGGCAGGCGCCTCAGTGGCGCGACAGAGGACGTGCGCGCAGCGCCTGCCCCTATTCTGCCGCCTTGGTGGGGTTCCTGCCCTCCCTGCAGCCGCTCTGTTCCCTCCCTGGCCCACGGGCGGCCCCCCTTTAGGCCTCTCGGCCCGGGGCACGGCCGGCGGGCAAGCCCGCCACTATGCCCCGCGCGTTCCCACCTAGCACCAGCTCGGCCGCGCCGGGCTGAGGGAAGACCTGGGTGAAGTAGTGCCTCCAGAACAGCACCCGTTCCTGCCAGGTGCGAATCCTGCCGCGGTGGTCCTGGCCCTCGGGAGTGAGCAAGTTGATGTCCGTGCCCATCAGCATCTTGCTGGCGATGCCATGGACCGTCATCGCCCGCGCCACCGCATCCAGGAACACGCCGATGTAGCCACTGGTATCGAGGAAGAAGTTGGGATGAGTGAGCGCCATCCCCATGGCGGCCTCGCAGTGCGGCCAGCCGAAATGGGCGGCGATCACGGTGAGAGACGGGAACTGTTTGATCACGACATCGAGCCGCTCCACGTGCATCCAATCGGTGGACCGGGAGCGATGCCCTGCCGCGTGGGGGTAGTGATCCAGCGTATCCGCCCAGGCCTGCCCGGTATGGAACAGGATCGGCATCCCCAGCGCCTCCGCGCGCTGGTAGATGGGGAAGAACGAGTCGTCATCCCAGGGCCTCGGAGGAGTGTGGGCCTTCAGTCCCACGAATCCGCGCCCCTTCTGGCGGTCCACCCAGTCGGGCCCCTCCGCCAGCTGGAGATAGCCAAACGGGATGATCTTGCCTTTGAGATCGCGCGCCAGCTCCAGCACCACCTCATCGTTGTCCCGGACCCCCGTCCAGTGGGTGAGCGGAGCCGAAAGCGCCCAGACCTCATCCACGAAGCCGAGAGAGAAGGCAGTCTCGAGCTCCCGCGCGGTGAAGCCTTGCGGCAGGTGGCAGTGCGCGTCTACGACCAGCATCGAACTCCTCCTCTGTCCAGAAGATGGCCAGACCCCTCGCTTCGCTCGGGGCAGGCTTACCCCCTGCCCAGGCCCGGTCCTGCAGCGGCTTGCCCGCCGGCCGCGTGGAGGGCTTGCCCGCCGGTCGTGTGGAGGACAGGAGAGTTGAGCCGGAATATGGCTAACATCAGTCCGGGACAGGGGGCAAGTGCCTGCCCAACGACATCAATGGAGCCCTGCTGCCATGCCAAGCATATCTGCCAGGTGCCTCGCCGAAACCGACCTCTACCCTCCTCTCTATCACTATCTGGTGGCCCAGGGATACACTGTCAGAAGTGAAGTGAACTACTGCGACATCACCGCCGCCAGGGGCGATGATCTGATCGTGATCGAGCTCAAGCGAAGCTTCAGCATTGAGCTGCTCATCCAGGCCACGCGGCGCCAGCGGATCACCGACTCCGTCTATGTGGCCCTTCCCCGGCCCCGCCCCAGCCGGAGATGGAACGGTATCCGTCATCTCCTGCGGCGGCTGGAGCTGGGCCTGATCTTGGTCTCCTTCCGCGGGAAGACACCGCGGCTGGAGGTGGTCTTCCATCCGCTTCCCTTCGACCGCAAGCAGCGCACTCAAGCCAGACGCGCCGTGCTCACCGAGATCGCGCGCCGTTCCGCCGATCTCAACGCGGCCGGCAGCCATCGCCGCAAGATCGTCACCGCCTACCGCGAGCACGCAGTCCACATCGCCTGCTGTCTCGCCGAGCTGGGGCCGCTTTCGCCGCGACAGCTCCGGACCCTGGGCGCCGGGCCCAAGGCGCAGTCCATCCTTTACCACGACTTCTATGGCTGGTTCGACCGGATCGGGAGAGGCCAGTATGCCCTCCGGCCGCAGGGGCAGGCCGAGCTGGCGCAGTATCCTAGCCTGGTGCAGCACTACCGCACCCTGCTGGCGGGAGCTTCCGCTCCTGCCCAACATGGAGATGTCAGTGGCCCTCAGCTACCAGACCGAAGACTGGGACCGCTACCACATGGATTACTACCATCCTCACCGCGTGCTTGAGCCGCTGGAGGAGGAGATCTCGGCGGTGGCGGGCGCGCTCAGTGCGCTTCAGCGAGCAGGTATCCTGCCGCACGCCAGCTACGACCAGGCCAGGATGTTGGCCCATCGCCGGGCGGTGGCCGAGGGCTTCGACATCCCCTGGACTGCGATCACGCCGCGCATGCAGCGTCTCCTTTATGCCGTCAATGCCATCGTCGGGCCGGAGAACATGATCGCCGCCGGCGTCTTCTGCGGGTTCACCTTCATCTCCAACGCCGGAGCCGCCGTGGGCCCGGGCGCATGCTACACCGCCCGCAACCTGATCGGGGTCGAGATCAAGCCGAAAGAGGCGCAGCGGGCGGAGCGCAACGTCAGGCGCATTGACCCCACCGGCGTGGCCCGCGTGCTCGCGGCGGACGCCGTCGAGGTGGTGGCCAGCTTCCCCGAGCCCATCCACCTTCTCTACCTGGACGCCGACGGCGACGGAGGCAGGGGCAAAGGGATCTACCTCGACATCCTGGAGGCCGGCTACGAGCGCATGCCCTCAGGCAGCCTCGTGTTGGCCCACAACAGCGTCAACCTCGCCGGCCTGCTGAGACACTATCTGGACTACGTCCGTGATCCTGGCCGCTTTCGGGCGAGCGTCAACGTCATCCTGGACCCCGAAGGGCTGGAGGTGTCCGTCAAGTGACGAAGTGGCTGGCCTGTGAGGGACGCGCGAGCCCGACCTCACAGGCGGCCAAAGACCACCGGCCGCTCCTGCTGGCGGAACCCGAAATCGGCTCCGCTCGCCCGCTGCCCTGGCTCGAGGCGAAACGACCAGGAGCTGGGAGGAACGGGGCTGAGTAGAGGGTCACGCGGCTGGTCCGGGAGCGCAACCGTGTACCGGCCCGGCCTCAAGCCGCTGAACTGATAGCGCCCTTGGTCATCGCTTGTGGTGCGCGCCCCGGTGTTCAGCTCCACTGCCACTCCCGCCAGAGGCGCTTGCTGCCCGGAGCCGGTCTCGACATACACCCGGCCGCTGATCAGGCAGAGGCGGGTGACCGTGAAGTCAGCCCGGCCTCTCTCCTGCGGTGTTGCGAACACAGTGCGTGCTCGCAGGTCGCCCTCCAGGTCGGCGGGAATCCGCTCTGGGTCCAGCCTCAGCGTGTGGCGGCCTTCGCTCACCGCGAGGAACTGATAGCTCCCGTCGGACCGGGTCACCGCCACCTCTCCGTCATCTAGCAAGACAGCCACGTCCGGAACGCCCCGACCCGCATCATCTCTCACCTGGCCCCCGATGTGGGCTGTTCCTGCTCCCGCTCGGCCCGGCCCTCCGAAGGCCAGCGCGGCTTGCACTGCGAAGGCCATCTCCGGACCTGAGCTTGGCAGTCCGGAGTCGAAGCTGCCGTAGCGCACTGAAACCACCTGGTCTCGCGCCGGCCGCCATTCGATTCTGCATTCGGGATGGACAGCAGAACTCTCCCAGGCCAGCGCGGTTTGCACACGCACCCGCCTGCTGACGGGAGAGTAGGTTCCGAGGCGATAGCTGCGGCCGCCCCCGCCGTCCCCGGTCGGTGGTGCGCTTGAGCTCAGGAACATCTGCCGGCCGGAGGCTGCGGCCCGCGACAGGCTCCATTCCAGACCCGATTGGCCCGTACCCTCTCGCATGGCGACATACCGCACGATGCCCGCCACAGGCCGGCGGAAGAAGGAGATGGAGAAGGCGTCGGACAGCCAGCCCTCTCCCGACGACGTGCCCCGCGCTCGCTCCACAGCAGCCTGGGCGCGGCCCAGGCTCCACCGCAGGCCCAGCGCGCTGGCCTCGTCCTGATACCATCCCTCCACCGCTGAGGCGCGGCCCAGGATCGCGAGCGCCGGCGTTGCTTTCACCTGCCCCCACAAGGCCCGGCGCCGGTTCTCGCTGCCCTCCAGCGCTGACGAATAGAGGGAGAAGCGTGGTCTTTCCCAACGCGCTGAAGTGTAGTAAGACCCGTCGGCGGCGATGCCCGCTTCCGTCGTCAACTCTCGCCCCGCCCGCGTCTCGGCTCGCAGGGAGAGCTGACCCTTGGCCCGTTCGCCAGGCCTAGCCGTGGGTAGCATGACTGAGGCCCCAGCCCTGGTGCTGTCCGAGAGCGCCGTGGAGAACATGATACCGGTGGCCGTGCCGAATAGAGGATCGAACACATCACCTAGCTGATAGCGGCGCCCTGCTTCGCTGATATCCATGTTGAAATAGGACAGCACTGGGCTGAAGGGTGAGCTCGGGTCGAGTCCGCGCTGCCGGCTCTCGAGCGTGTACAGCGGTGGCCCGATGCTCTCCTGGTAGATGCCCCGGCTCGCAGGCCCGCTTAGCCCGGAGGTGCGCGACAGCCCCAGGTTCATAGCTATCGGTGAGATGTCAGCCCAGGTGCGATCGCGCGTCGTTTCCACCACCAGTTGCGCCAGCGACAGCGGCCGCGTGATCTGTGTAGGCAGAGGAGCCGGGCTGGATACGGTCGGCTTCTTCACCTCGAAGGTCTCGAATGACGGCCCTTCGGCTTCGCCCTTGTTCTTTGGCCCTGCGCCGCCGTTGGCAGCCGACCCGGCCTCAGAACCCAGGAGCAGGGCAATCTCTCTTGGCGTCGCCCAGGCCTCACCATCGCGGATCACTGGGGCCCCATCCCTCTGCCCCGAGCGTCGTCTGCCGCCTGCCTTCTGTGCGTCGGAGGATACGCCGACAACTCTGGACTGGCTGCCATCAGGGCGGATGATGTGGATATCAGTGCCGTTGATTACTACGATCACGCCCAGCTGCGCGGCGGTAGTGGATAGGGGCAGGCGCTGCGCATCGGCCAGAGCTTCTGGCGGCAGCGCCGCCACGGCCCTACCGGTGCTAACGGCAGACCCGGAGGCGATCTCGCTGGCCCGCGCCGCTCCCATGGCGAGCAGCAAGGTGGCGATCGAGCCGACCACGCTCGCGAGCCGAGACCTCATTTTCCACCTGTGGGCCCCATCGCCAGCTTCGTGCGCGCGCCCAGCAGCGAGGGCCCGCCGCAGTCGAGGACGGCGGTGACTTCATATTCACCATCGGCCAGTCCCGCGAACGCCTCCTTGCTCAGCTTCACCTGATGCCGGTTGAAGGGAGCGGGCAGGACCACGAAAGCGTTGAGATCGCTGGCTCGCACCAGCTCCCCGGAGCGTCGGATCTCCAACCTTCCGGTGAACCGGAGGTGTCCCGGCCCGGCATTCTCGATCACCAGCAGCCCCATCTCCGGTCCCACGTTGAACTCCGCCACCCGCGCTTGCGCCGGGGCGGCTGCTCCGGACTGAACGTAGATAATGGTGCCGATCCGGGGGATCACCCGGGAGGGCGCGCCTCGCAGCGACAGCGCTTGTGCTTCCGCCTCGAAGATCACCACGGTCCGGGTCTCACCCACCGCGTCGGAGGGGACGCGGACGGTATAGCGCACCTGCTGGGAATCCCCGGGCGCCAGATCGAACTCAGAGGGGGTGAGCGCTACCCAGCCGCTAGCCGACTGCGGCAACCTCCCCGCGCTCACGAAGATCACCACCCCATCCGGCCGCAGCGTCCAGTCCTGGCAGTAGGCCTTGATGTGCTGGCGATTGGCCCCCGTGTTCGTTATCTGGATGGCGTCAGTGTGGGCACGACCCGGGTCAACCTGGAGCTCCAGGGTGAGCGGGGAGACCTCAATGGAGCAGACGCTGGCCGCGCTGGCGGCGCCGGCGAAGAGCAGGATCCCCAAAGCACAGGCCGTGATCACCTTGTACATCTTGTGCCTCCTCCGCTCCTGGGTAGAGCATGTCCGCAGCAGTCGGTAACCTCCGGGGGTGGGCCCGACCGGGCCCACCCCCGCCGAGGGAATAATCACCGACGCGCCAACCCTACGGAGCCGACAGCGTGTACACCACGCTCTGGGTGTAGCTGCCGGTCTGGTAGTTCCAGTCATTGGCCAGGAAGTAGGAGAAGGTTCCGCTCCGCTGGCCGGACCCGGTCCATGAGCCCGCGGGCTGGGCCAAGGTGTTCATGGTGCCGGCCACGAATCCGGAGCCGGATGCCGTCCACGTCACCTTCGCGATCGGGATGCTGTCAACGCCGGACTCGAGATCACCGCTCGCCTGCACGGTGAGAGTGACAGTCTGGCTGCTCCCGCTGTGGGCCTTCACCGTCACCGAGACTGGGTTTTCGCTCGCCCCAATCGAGGGCACACTATCCGGGTCCGAGTCCGCGAAGTTGATCGCAGCCACGCCCAGTGTGAGCTTCGCCTTCGCCGCGACCGCGGCGTTGATCGTCAACGTCTGCTGATCAGTCACGGCCCAGCCCACCGCGCTCATGCTCAACAGCACGGCCAGGCAAGTGACTACCATCGTTCCCGCAACAGCATACTTTCTCATCGTTGAGCCTCCGCTCTTGGTTTCTGATCGCCTTTCCTAGTGAGGCGCCCCACACTCAATAGGCGATCAGTGTATACACCAGGTTCTGACTGTAGGCCCCGACCGCATAGGACCAGGAGTTCTGCAGCCAGAACCGTAGCTGCCCTGTAGCATCCACCTTCCAGAGCCACTGCCCCACCAGCTCGGGCTGAGTCTTGCTCAATGTTCCCGAGACGAAGCCCTGCCCTTGGGCCGTCCAGGTAACCTGGCCGACCGGGATCGAATCTGACCCTGACAGCAGGTCTCCCACTGCCTGTACCGTCAACTGAGACGGGCTTGATGGCTGCTGGCCTTTGACCACTACCCTCACTTGGACCGGGTTCTCGGCGGCGCCAATCGTCGGAGCCAGGTCCGGATCGGCGGAGGGAAACGAGACGGTGGTGACATCGAAGGAAAGCTCGGCCTGGCTGGCGTGAGCCACGCCCGACGCCAGCGCCAGGACGACCGCGATCGCGGGTGCCAGCCGCGCCGTCCGGGCGCAGCCTCTCCCCGCACACCAACTCCGAAGCTGTCGTGCTTTCGCCGCCACCTGCTCGCTCTCGCGCGTCCCTTGTTCCATAGAACCCGTCCGGCTCCAACATGCGACCTGCCTCCCAGAATGCAAAAACCCGTTTCCCGAGGGCGCTGGTGGCCTTGGAAACGGGTCAGTGTGGTGCTCGTGGTCTCCGCTAGGCCAGCCGACTCAGCCCTCCCAGCGCTCCCCAGACTCAGCTGGTGAATCGCTGGTACGGTCTCCTTCGGCAGCCTGGCTGTCATCGTCCGCGCTAGCGGACCTTAGATCCACGGCTTTGCGTCCCCGCCTTTCGGCGGGTTTGCCTTTATCGGAAGACAGTTCGCTTCTCAAAGAGCAAGGACCAGGCGCTGGCGGCTTCGCCGACACCCGGTCCAGGTTCACTAGGTTTCTTCCACAGTCATCACGCGGTTTTGAGATTCCACTCTCAGGTCTTGGGGCGGTTTATCAGACATCGAGCCAGGCCGCGCCAGCGGCTTCAAGATGCCCCTGGGCCGCATCCCCTCGCCGGCATCAGGCGGAGAGCAGGGCAGCAGCGTGTGGCTAGGTCGGTTGTGCCGGCCGCCACCCCGGTCGCTTTGCGACTTGGCGGCTCTTGCCCAGGCCTACCTGCTGCTACCAGGAAAAGCAGGGCCGCCAACGAAAAGAGAGTCGCTCTCTCCGGGGCGCCAAGTTAGGCCGGATGACACTGCCCCTGGGTGGAAAGGAACTAGCCCATGACTGAGAAACAGCGCAAAGCGGCCCTCCAGCGCGGCCGACCCTCCATCGCCTGGCCCGGCGAGCCACTGCTGGGAAGCTACTACGGGGAGGAGGAGATCGAGACTGTTGTCAAGACCATTCGCGCCTCCCTCGATCCTACCGTCGGGTTCGGCTTCATCTGCGAGGAGATCGAGGAGTTCGAGAAGGCGTTCGCCAAGTACGTCGGCACCGACTATTCCGTCTCCATCAACGGGGCCGGCGGCGGCCTCGACATGGCGGTGATGGCGCTGGATCTGCAGCCGGGCGACGAGGTGATCGCTCCCTCCATCAACTTCCGCGCCGCCCTCATGTCCATCATCGGCCAGGGCGGCAAGCTGGTGCTGTGCGAGATTGACCCCAGGACTCTGAACCCCGACTTGAACGACGTCGAGAAGAAGATCACGCCGCGGACGCGGGCCATTCTCCCCACCCATATGAACGGGCTCTCGGCCGACATGGACGGCCTGCTGGAGCTGGCCAGCCGCTACCCCAACCCCAAGCACGGCCCGCTCAAGGTGATCGGCGACGGGGCCCGCGCCTGCGGGGGTGGCTACAAGGGCACCAAGATCGGGAAGCGGGGCTGGATGAACGTGTTCAGCTTCCACACCCAGAAGAACATGACCACTCTGGGGGAAGGAGGCGCCCTCACCACCGACGATCCGGACCTGCGCACCCGGCTTCAGGGCGTGCGCCAGTTCGGCAACCCCATCCATTACGCCGATCCCAATCTGCGGGGAGCGGGGTGGGGGTCCAATTACAAGATGACCAAGGTGCAGGCCGCGGTCGGGCTGGTGCAGTTGCGCCGGCTCGATGGCCTCATTCAGAACCGGCGCCGGCTGGCGCAGGCCCGCAGCAAGCTGCTGGAGGGCTGCCCGGGCCTGCAATTGCCCTATGAGCCGGAGGGCTACGAGCACAGCTACTATCTCTACTCGATCCTGGTCCCGAAGGAGTGGGCCGGCGACAAGCGCGATAAGCTGATGCAGATGCTGAAGGACGACTACGGGGTTGACACCGTGGTGGCCAACCCGCCTTGCCACCAGACCGTCACCTTCATCAAGCATCACACGCAAGGCCAGCAGCTGCCCATCTCCGACGAGGTGGGCGCGCGGCTCTTCTGCCCGCCCATGCACCCCATGATGTCGGACGCGGACAACGAGTTCATCTCCGCCGCCATCTGGGAGGCGGTGGAACGGATTCGAAAGGAATAGCTGGCGCGGCTCCGACTCTCTGCGCCTAGGCGGGTGAACCTTGGCCAACAAAGCTAGGATCATGTACGAGATGACGGTGAGGCAGGTCCGGGAGGGCCTGCGGGAGATGAAGACCGTGCTGCTGCCGGTCGGGGTGGTGGAGCAGCACGGTTACCATCTGCCTCTCAGCACCGACATCCTGGTGGCGCAGGAGACTGCGCGCCTGGCGGCCGAGAAGACAGGTTGCTTCGTGGCCCCGGCGGTGCACTACAGCTTCTCGGGCGGAATGCTCCCGGGCACCATCAACATCAGCCCCCAGGTCTTCTCTTTGGTGCTGATGGATATCTTTCGCAGCCTGGTCGTTCAGGGGTTCCGCAGCGTCATCGTGGTTCCGGGGCATGGCGGCACCGAGGCGGTGCGGGCCATCCAGGATGCAGCCGAGAACTTCCAGCGCCTCAGCCCCGAACTGGAGGGAGTCGTCATCGCGGTGTTTCGCCGCGAGCAGTCGCGTGCGTTGGAAGCCGCGCGCCGCCAGCTCGGCAACACCGGCCCGGATTTCCACGCGGGCCTGGCGGAGACTTCCCTGGTGCTGTACTTCAGGCCCGACCTGGTGCGGATGCAGCAGGCCCAACAGGACCGGCCCCAGATCCTGGCGATGATGCTGGCCGACCAGGACGGCTACCTGCAGAGAACCCGAAGAGTTGAGGACGACCAGGTGGTGCCCAAACTGACCCAGCATCCCGAGATCGAGGTCGGGGTCATGGGTCACTACCAGGGGGCCAGCCCGGAGCTGGGCCGGGCGATGGCGGAGGAGCGGGCTGCGGCCCTGGCCGAGCTGGTATTGAAGCTGGAGGCGGCGGCTGGCTAGCCGCAATGCCGGCGCGCGCGTCCACTGTGCTTCCAGGCTCGAAGCGGATAGACGTAGATGCAGGAGAGAGATAGTGATGGGGACCACTGGCAGCTACGACCCCTGCTATTGGATCTTCGCCCTGCGCAACCCGGAGGACCTGGACTGGGCGAAGGCGCAGGGCTTTGGCGGAGTGGGTTTCTGGGGCGCGGATCGCGATGGCGATAACCTGAAGTACTACTTCACCTCGCCCACCCTGGCGGCCCAGCCCTGGGCGCGTTTCGAGGGAGACCGCCTCACCCCCTTCGCCGCCCGCGCCCATGCCCTGGGGCTGAAAGTGTTCGTCAACATGGAGGGCGTGAACCCCTGGCACTGGCCGCCTGGGCGCACCAACTGGAGCCCGAAAATCCTGGCCGGCGTGATCACCGATCTGCACCACTGCGGCACGGACCGCTGGTTCGACGAGTGCTTCAGCTGCTATTCGGACTTCTTCTTTGCGCTCGCGAATACCGCCAAGCACATCGGAATGGAGTATCAGGAGGGGACTGATCCGCAGTCGCTCTACAGCGAGGCCCAGTTCCAGACTCGCAGCAACTTCCCCGGGCTTTTCGAGCACTGCCACCCCCTCGGCATCTACCATTATTACCTGCGGCGCGATGTCGGCTTCAACACTGCCACCCTGGCTCAGGAGGGGACTCTGGGCTACGGCTTCGCGAAGGCCTGGGGCCACCCCATGGCCCTGGTCTACTCCATCGCGCATGACTGGGGGATCAGTCCAGAGCATTGGCCGGGCGTGCTGCGAGCGTGCTGTCTGATCCGGGCGCTGCAGTTTCGGGTTGACGACATCATGGTGATCGGCGTGAACTCCGAGCGCGGCGCCCGGCTCGACGTGCCGGCCACCAAGGCCTGGGTCGCGGGATACGTGGAGAAGCAGGCGCAGGAGCGGCGTCCCTTGCTCAACATCATCGCCCACCTCTCCATAGGGACGAATGCACACTGGGATGACTTTGCGGTGTCAGGCGATGCTATCACCTCGGGCGCGTTCCACGCCGGCTATGATGTGGCCTGCAGCACCAGCCCCCTGGCGGATGCCGACGCCTATTGGGTCTACACGCGAGGAAGCGACCAGGAGGGGACTCTGGACCTGACCCCCGAGATCGCCCGCTTGTGGGATGGCGCCAACCCGGTCTTCCTGCAATGCGGCGCCCGCATCCCCAGCGGAGAGTCTCTGACCGAGAGCTGGAGTAAGGTGCTGACCGAGTGCGGCGTGAACCCGGAGGCCGGCTTCGATTACGGGGACCTGCCCGCGACCAGCGCCTATCAGGGCCTGACCTTCAAGTACACCGGCTATCGGGCAAAGGGCGAGCAAGGTACGGAGCGCCGCCGCGGCACCTTGATCCCAAAGACCGCGGTGACTGGGACCGTGCATGCTGCCTCGGCTGCCACGCCCCTGATCATCGGCCGCAACCGCAAGTACCTGATCCCGGCCACCTGCCTGAGCTGGCAGGCGAGCTATCCCATTGGTCAGCTCCTTTCCGGCTGCGGGGCGAAGCCCACCTCCAACGTCTGGGGGATCGCGGGGGAGAAGGTAACGGCCCTGCTGGCGATCGAGGACACGACGCTCGAGATCACTCTCCCGCGCCTGGAGGACGGCGCCAGGATTCACGTGGTTGAGTGGGACGAGTATCACCACAGAGTCCGCGAGGACACGGTCACGTACCGGGCACCGTTCAGCAGGGGTCTGGGGCGCTACCACTTGCTGGTAGTGGACGCGGCCTGAGTCGTTCACGAGCAGCGGGATAGGATACCTCCATCCCCGCGGGCACCGCACTGCTACTCGCCCCGTCCGGTGCATCCGCTGCTGCACTTGACAGAATTCGTGAGAAATGGTACTAAGTGCCTGCACCAAGGGCTGGGGGCGCATGTCTGTTGCCTGCCCATGCCTGAATCAGTTGTCGCACATTGCCTCTCCAGTCCTTGCAGGTGAGCGACTGCTTTCGCGCAAAGCCCCGGACTTGGCGGAGCGGACGTCGTGATTCATCTAGTCGGTACCAACCACAAACGGACCTCAGTGGATGGCCGGGAGCGGTTGGCCTCGGGCCAGGGCCCGGCCGCAGAGTTGGTAGCTAGCGCGCGGGCTGACCTGGGTGCCCGCGAGTGCGTGCTGTTGGCCACCTGCAACCGATTTGAGGCCTACTTCCTGGCCTCCCCCCATCTCTTTGACCCTACGGCAGCGAGGAGCCTGTTCGGGGCCGGGGTTGCCGGCGGCGAAGTGTTGGCCGCCGACAGCATCTACTACCATAGCGGGCGCGAGGCCGTCGCCCACTTGCTCACCGTGGCTTCCGGCCTGGACTCTATGGTGCTGGGTGAGCATGAGATCCTTGGCCAGGTCAAATCTGCCCTGGCGGGAGCGCTGGAGCGGAAGCAAGCCGGCCCCACCCTCACCCGTCTCTTCCAGCACGCGGTGAGGACCGGCAAACGGGCGCGGCGGGAAACGGCCATCTCCCGCGGCATCTTCTCTCTGGGCCAGTGCGCCGCTCGGGTGGCGGAGGGAGTGTTGGGCGACCTGGAGGGCAAGCGGGTGCTGATGCTGGGAGCCGGCCGGATGGCCAAGATGACTGGCAAACACCTCGCGGCCTTCGGCGCCCGGCCCATCGCTGTTTTCAGCCGCACTCCCGAGAGGGCCAGGGATCTGGCCGCGGCGCTGGGCGGCCAGGCCATCGGCGGCACTGAACTCATCGGAGCTCTGCAGACTGCTGACATCCTGATCGGATGCGCGGCCGCCCCTCACCATATCATCGGTCGGCCCCAGGTCGAGCAGGCGCTTGAGGGCCGCCAGCACCGGCCCCTGGTGGTGATTGACCTGGGGGTGCCCAGAAACGTGGATCCCGCGGTCAGACCCCTCGCTGGGGTGAATCTCTTCGACCTGGACGACTTGGAGGCAGTGGTGGCCGAGAACGCAGAGGCGCGGGAGGCCGAGATCGAGCGGGTCCGCGCCATCGTCGCGGAGGAGACGGCCGAGTTCGAGCGCTGGCACGCCCGCGCCCGGGCCGCCGCGATCGTCGCTCGGCTTCAGGCAAAGGCAGAGGAGGTGCGCCAGGAGTGCCTGAGAAAGGTGGCGGGCAAGCCGCTTGGGGAGGGTGATGCGTCCACCCTCGACTATCTCACCGACTTGCTGGTGAGGAAGCTGCTTCACCGCCCCCTGGTCGCGCTGCGGGAAGCGGTTGGCGAAGAGCCTGGCGAGGCTGACCTCGACCTGACCAGCGCGGTTGCCAGGCTGTTTGACCTGGCCGAATCCAGCCAGCCTGAGGTCTTGGAGCAGCCTGCTGACGAGCGCGCCACACCGACGGCGGACGATCCCGCTACACCGACGGCGGGCGAGACCTCCAGACGGCCGGCGGGCAAGCTTCGGGGGGCGGGTGGCCGATCCTGATCTGATTGTACGGAGAGAGGGCGAAGTGGCTGACGCTTGGGTGTGGTTCCGAAGAAGGGCAGTCGGCAAGATCGTGGGAGTGAGTCTGGCGGCCGGGGTTTGCGCAGTGGTGCTGTTCTTTCCCGGCGGCCTGGTGGTGCGGGCCGAGGAGCAAGCAAAGGCCCCCATATCGGGGACGGCCGCGGTGTGCGCGGGCTGCCACCCCGAGGCGGCACAGAGCTGGGCGAACAGCCTGCATCGCCGCACCGTTGGCGCGCCCCAGCTCAAGAGTGAGTGGCAGGGCTGCGCTGCCTGCCATCGCGGCGCCAGCGAGCACCTCGCCGATGTCACTGATGTGAGCAAGCGGCCCACCCTGGCGAACCTGACCCCGGACCAGATCACCGACCTCTGTCAGACCTGCCACCGCGGCGGCAAGCAGGCGCTGTGGATGCTCTCGCCGCACTCTCGCACCAAGGAGGCCTGCCTCACCTGTCACGATCCTCACGGTGTCAACCCGGATCACATGCTCAAGGCTCCCGAGGTCGAGCTCTGCCGGCAGTGCCACCCGACCCAGGTGGCGGAGGGAAATCTGCCCTCCCATCATCCCATCCAAGAAGGGAAGATGACCTGCTCCGACTGCCATAACGTGCATGGAGAAGAGCGCGGGACTCTGCCAGAGGCCACCAATGGCGAGATGTGCTACCGCTGCCATGCCGACAAGCAGGGCCCTTTCATTGCCGAGCATCCGCCGGTGACCGAGGATTGCACCATCTGCCACCGGCCGCACGGCTCGCCCGTGGACAACTTACTGGTGGAAGACATGCCCATGCTCTGCCTCCAGTGCCATAGCGGCCACGGCAGCAACCACCGTGATGCCCTGGTTCCAGTGACCACCGATCCCGCCGGCGTGGCCAACGGCCTGCAGGCCATCGGCGCCTTCTACACCAGGTGCACCAGTTGCCACAGCCGCATCCACGGCACCGATCTGCTCTCACAGAGGGGGGAACCGGTCTTCATGCCAGGCACTCCGCTCGCGCCGCTGGGATCGGAGGAAATCGGGACCGCGATGAAGGCCGCCGCCCTTGACCAGAGCCTGTGGGGCTTCAGCTATGTGGACGTGGGGCGGTTCGATCAAGACAACAACCCCCAGTTCGTCCGGGAGTGGGATGGCAAGGACTACAACGTGCCCACCTCCCGCCTCAGCATCGTCAAGTACGGCCAGCAGGACGACTTGCGTTTCGAGGCCACTGACCTGCCCCGGGGCGACCAGGAGATCAGGCTGCGTTTCGGCAGCCCGCGCTACGACGTGCAGATCAGGCAGTCCGGCCTTACCCACCGCCTGGGACGTTTCGATGAGAATGTGGACGTCATGGTCCCGGCCTTCCCGTCGCACGGGAGCAGCACCTATCAGGTCAACACCACTGACCTGACAGACGGCGAGAATGACTTCAGAATAAACCGGACCTTGGTAGACGCGCGCCTCGCCGCGCGCTGCCCCAGGCTGCCCTACGCCAAGCTCCTCCTGAACTACTGGCAGGCGGCGGAAACGGGGACCAGGCAGTTTCTGTTCGTAAGTCATTGCACCGCTTGCCACAAGATCCAGACCGCGGAGCCCATTGACCGCATCACCACCATCACCGAAGGAGGCGCCCAACTCGATTTCCCCAAGGCCTCTTTGCGCTATCTGCGAGGCCACGAGGAGTTCAGCAACCGCGCTCCCGAGAGCTACTTCACTTTCGCCGGTGCAGGACCGGTCTTCGCCGGCACTGCCCCCCTCTTCGGGGTGGCCAGCACCCGCGCCGACACCAACGACCTTCGCGGCTCGGCCGCCATTGGCGACCGCGTCAGCGTGGCCGCGCTATGGCGGACCCGAGACCGGAGGGACCTGCTGGGCAATGGGACGATCAACATCAGCAGCGCCGGCGGCGGCGCCACTTACGCCCTGTCACCCCATCTGCGGCTGCAGACTAGCGCCTTCCGGCGTCGCCTGAACACGTCGCCGCTGCTCGAGGAGGGCATCGCCCGGGACCGGGATACCACCCGGGCCGACCTGCGGTTCACCGGCCTGCCCCACACCATTGTCAACGTAGGCTATGAGGTAGAGGCGGTGCGTCGGGCCGACGAGCGGGCGCTGGTGCCGGACAGGAGCGATTCCAGCATCTGGAGCAGCTCGCTCCTCTTCCGGCCGCTCTCTCGACTCTCACTGCAAGTTCGCTACAGGAATACCAAGACCGATCAGAGGGACTTCTTCGATCCCACGGCCCCGCCCGCCCAATTCGGCGCGCGGCTGCTTGGCCTGCCCACCGATGGCACTCTGCTCTCCGCCGTGCTCAGCTATAGCCTGCGCAGCAATACCATGCTGAGCGGGATGTACAACCGGCAACGCGACATCTTCGAGGAAACCGCGCCGGAGTTGGGGATCTTCAACCAGGTTGAGCAGGAGACCAGGAGCTGGGGCAGCCAGCTAGTGCACAACCGCGGGCGCAGCCAGCTCAGCGCCGGCTACTACCGCCAGGACGGCAGCAACCTCACCAACGCCATCTACGGCAAGGATACCTTCACGCTCGCGCCTCCGCTGGTCGAGTCCTCGGTGGACTTCCCGCCGATTGACTCGCACGTCGCCTACGACTACCGAGCTACCATCGAGACTCTGGACGGCTCGACCTGGCTGACTTCGCGGGTGCGGCTCTTTGGGCGCTATGCTCGCACCCAGACCGACGGCCGGGAAAGGCTAAACGACCTGGGAGATTATCTCGATCAGAACCCTGATCTGAACGGCGTGGCCGTCATCCTGAACCCCTTCGATATCGAGATCCTGGATCGCTGGTGTGGGGTAGGCTACGCCGTAGACAGGGACACCGAAGTAGTGCTCAGTCAGCAGCGTCGCTCCTGGGATGACGCCGCCAATCCCTCCCATGATGGCGCTTACACCCTGTGGCGACTTGGTCTGCGCAAGCAGTTCTAATGAATGTCGCCCAAAGAAGTAACGGGCGACATTCATCAGAAAGCCAGGGAATGCCTGAAGAAAGACGTTCGCGCAGTGTTACTTCATTGCGCGAACGTCGGTAGCTGACCGAGGAGTCTGCTTCCCCTTTGCCGAGAGTGACGGAGAGCCTGAGAGAGGGGGGCGCTGCCGCCCAGAGCAGCGCCCCCTCGGTCGAACGCGGGTCGCCCGCCTCCGGCGGGCTGGCCCGCATGGCCTCGGTGAGGCTGACCCTGTGGCTGCTGGCCGTGCTCACTATCGGCATGGCCCTGGCGACTCTCATCCCCTGGGGCGTGCACCGCTTCGCGTGGCTGGAGCCGCTGGTGGCGAAGACCACCTTGCGCAACATCTATGGGTCCTGGTGGTTCATCGGTGCCTTTGGTCTGCTCGCAGTCAACCTGTTGGCGTGCAGCATCCAGCGCACCGGACAGTTGCTGCGCCAAGGCCAGTTGCCGGAGGGACCTATCACCCGGGCGCAAGTGCTCGCCCGCGGGCATCAGGCGCGCTGGCGCGTCCCGCGGGATGGAGAAGAGGTGGCGAGCATCCTGGCCGCCTCCCTCCATCGGCGCGGCTACCAGGTTGCGGCTCTGCCGGGCGAGAACGGTCACCGCGGGCTGGCCGCGAGGCGCGGCCGGCTGGCGCCTTGGGCGCCGGTGATCGTGCATGTCGGGATGGTGATCGTCCTGCTGGGGGCCGCCTGGGGGCGGCTGCCGAGTCACACCTACCGGACGGCCGCCGCCCTGCAGCCAGGCGAGACCTTCCCGGTCACCATCGGCGAGGACGCCTTCGGGCTGCGGCTGGTGGACGCCGGCGCCAAGCGCGACGCCAGGGGGCAGCCCAGCGACTTCTGGGCGCGCGTGGAGCTGATGGAGGAGGGCAGGGCGGTTCGCGCCGAGACCGTCCGGCCCAACCATCCCCTCCGCTACCACTCCGTGAGCATGGTGCTGCAGAGCATCATGCCCGCGGGATATAGCGTGGAGGTGGCGCGGGGGCAGTCCCGGGGCCTGGTGCCCGTGGTCTTGTCCGAGGAGGGGGTGGTGGACATGATGAGCACTATCCGCCGCCTCGACGACCCCCCCTGGATCGTGTTCATCCACGATTTCCAGGAGGCGTATGAGCAGAGCCCGGAAGGGCCTGAGGCGAAGGTCTTCATTGACCAGTCCGGCGAGCTGAGCCACAACTGGCAGCTCGTGGGCTGGGTGGGAGAGCCCGGCCTGGACTATGCCGGGGCTCACTTCCGTCTGGTGCGCGCTGGCAGCGGCGTCCAGCTCTCCCTGGACCGGGATGTTGGTGTGCCCATCGTCTACCTCGGCTTGGTGGTGACCGCGCTGGGCTCGCTCTTGATCCTCGGAGGCCCGCGCCGGAGCCTGGTGGCTCTCGTCGCCCCGCGTGGTCGGGGCTCCCAGGTGCTGGTGGGTCTGTCCCGCTCCCGTCGGGGCGGGGATGGTGAGAGGTTGCTGGAGCAGCTGCAGTCCGAACTTGGGGCCGCCTCGGAGGCGGGGCCGCCCCGGGAAGGTGAGGAGACCAAGTGAGACGCCAAGCAAGCGAACGGCGGGTCGGCCTGCGCCGCAAGAGCGTGGCCGGGCTGATCCTGGTGGCGGGGGTGGCACTCGCCCTCCTGGCCGGTCCGCCGGCCCGTGGGGGTGTTCCCGCGGGGGCCAGCTATCTGGGCTCGAAGCTGTGCGTCGCCTGCCACCAGGCCACCCATCCGCAAGCGGTGGCCGGGTGGGCGACCTCGGCTCACGCTCACACCCTCTGGCCGATTGAGGAGTCTGACGAGAGCCAGAAGGTGGTGGCCGACTTCGCCAAGAGCGCGTTTCCCAAGGAGCAGGCCGCCTACGTGGTGGGCGCGGGCAACCGCTATCAGGCCTTCCTGGACAAGGATCTCAAAGTGCTCCCAGGCGAGTGGGCGGCCAAGAGCAAGAGCTGGCGGCCCCGCGAGGCGATGGACGCCAGGCAGGACTGCCTGGGCTGCCACACCACCGGCTATGACCCGGCCGCCGCCCACTGGGTGGAGCTGGACGTAGCCTGCGAGATGTGCCACGGTCCCGGTTCAGTGCACGCCGGCTCCGCCGACAAGAAGGAGACCATCGTCATGGTGCAGAGCCTCGACCCGGCGCACCAGGCCATGGTCTGCGGGCAATGCCACTCCCAGGGCCGGAGCAAGGACAGCAAGTATCCCTTCCCGGTCGGCTTCCGCCCCGGGGATGACCTCGACCAGTTCTTCACCTACACTGAGGAAATCCCCAGGGGCGCCATGAACTCGCAGTACAACGAGCTTCGCTTCGGCGGGGGCAAGCACCTGGCCTCAGGCACGGTCTGCACCACCTGCCACGACCCCCACGGCTCGGGCGTGCCCAATGAGCTCCGTGCGCCCGTGAACCAGCTCTGTCAGAAATGCCACACCAAGCTCACGGGGTCCCAGCATAGCAAGGAGGCGCTTGCCGTGGTGACGTGTGCCGTGTGCCACATGCCCGGTGGCAAGCACACCTTCGTGCCGCCGAAAGGCCTGCCCTGAGCGAAGCCGAAGGGATCGTAGGGCGGGATTCATCCCCCCATGCAGTAGGGCGGGTCCGCGACCTGCCCAAGAACAGGTCCGCGACCTGCCTAGGAGATTCATCTCATGCTGCGAGCTGAAGAGCTGCTCGTGCAAGCCGCGCTCGGCCTCTACCTGGCCGCCTTCCTCGGCTACGTGCTAGGGCTTGCGATTGGCTGGAGGAAAGCGGGCAAGGCCGCCACGGCTCTCGCCTGGCTGGGTCTGGTCGCCCAGTCTGTCATGCTCGTGATGCGCGGCCTGAGCGCCCGGCACGTGCCTCTGGTGAGCATGTACGAATACCTCACCGCTTTCTCCTGGATGGTGGTGCTCGCCTACCTGGTGTTTCAGGTGTGGGCGGGGCGCGGACCTGCCCTACCGGCC
Organism: uncultured Armatimonadota bacterium; assembly: GCA_963716175.1. GTDB lineage: Bacteria > Armatimonadota > Hebobacteria > Hebobacterales > Hebobacteraceae > MFD04408-11. The sequence goes on from OY970296.1 coordinate 2,529,944, forward strand.
GACAGGGGGGTGCAGGTGGCCACGTCGCCTGAGGCGGCCGCCACGGCGGCCGGAGGCCTGGCCGCGGCCGCGGTGCCGGCGCTGGCGCTGGCGGTGGGGCTGCTCGCCTACGCCTCCTCCCTTCCCTCCCACCTCAAGCAGGCCGAGAGTCTGATGCCGGTGCTCAGGAGCGATTGGCTGATCTTCCACGTCTCCGTGGCGGTGATCGGCTACGCCGCCGCCGCGCTCGCCAGCGCTTTGGCGTGCCTCTACTTCGTCAGCTACTACGGGCTGCGGGCGGGCCCGCAGAGAGGTTCCCCTACGAACTCCAGGAGCTCCCGCTGGATAAGAGATCGGTTGCCTGCCGCACCCCTGCTGGACGAATACGTCTACCGGGTGGTGCGCTTCGCTTTCCCCTTCCTCACCCTGGTGAATGTGACCGGCGCCATCTGGGCCAACAATGCCTGGGGGCGTTACTGGGGTTGGGACCCCAAGGAGACCTGGTCACTGATCACCTGGCTGATCTATGTCTTCTATCTTCACGCCCGCCTGCGCGCGGGCTGGCGGGCCCCGCAAACCAATGCCGTCGTGGTGGTAGGCATCGGCGCCATCCTGTTCACCTTCCTCGGAGTTAACCAGCTTGCGGCCTTCTCGGACAGCCTGCACTCCTATGCCCCTGGCGGTTAGCACCGGGAGGGGATCTCAGCACTCTCGCAACCGGGGTGGGCATAGGCGCCAATCCGCTACGCTTCTGCTCGCACTTCGCAGCGAGCGAGCTTCGCTACTACGCAGAGCAGCAGTGGCAGCGGCCTGGTGGCTGGCGCTCCTCGCCCTCGCCCGTCCCGGCGGCGCCGCCGTCATCTCGCCTGCTGTGCTGCGGGACAACAGCTTCTGCCTGGGGTGCCATGGGCCGGGCTCGCACGCCAAGGGCGCCCCCAGAGTTGAGCTCGGCGGCCAGGTCCACCAGACTCTGACCTGCGTGGACTGCCACCAGGAGGTGCGCAGCGTGCCCCATCAGCCCGCTCCGGTGAAGGTGGACTGCGGCCGCTGCCACAGCGAGGCCGCCCAGGAGGAGCTGCTGCCGGCAAAGGTCAGGATCGCGCCCGCGCTCAGCACCCATGCCGCCGCCAAGCAGCTCGTGCTTCGTAGCGAAGGAGCTCCGCCACTTCGCAGAGTAGCAAGCGGAGCTATCGGCAAGCCCGCCACACGGCCGGCGGGCAAGCCGGCCTGCCGCGACTGCCACGGCGATCACGACCTGCGCGCCCCTTCCGATCCCAGTTCCCGGCTCGGGCGCGAACACGTCGTCAGCACCTGCGGCGCTTGTCATCCCCGGATCGCCGCCGAGTATCGGGAGAGCGTGCACGGGCAGGCGCTGCTCGCCGGCAATCCCGATGTGCCGGCCTGCGACAACTGCCACCCCGAGCACCCAGCGGCGCAGCGGCTCGGCATCTCCCAGAGGGGGGTAGTTGCCACCTGCGTCTCCTGTCACGAGGACCCGGGGCTCCAGCAGCGCTACGCCATCCCCGGCAACCGATTGGCTAGCTACCTGGGAAGCTATCACGGAGCCGCCACTCAGCTCGGCGATAGCAGGACCGCGAACTGCGCCAGCTGCCACACCGCCCACCACATACTCCCCTCCAGCGACCCCCGCTCCTCGGTCAACCCGGCCAACCTGCCCAAGACCTGCGGCCGCTGCCACCCGGGCGCCACCGCTCATTTCGCTGAGGGCAAAATCCACCTTCAGCCTTCACCCAGGCAAGACCGGCCCGTGTTCTACGTGAAGGTGGCCTACCAGTTGTTCATCGTGGGCTTGATGACGGCCTTCCTGGGCTATATCGGCCTCGACCTGGCGGCCCGCTTCCAGGGCAAGCTCGGCCGCGGGGAAGCCCACCGGCATAGCCGGGACGAGCCCCAGTTCCAGCGGCTGACCTTCAACCAGCGCCTCCAGCACTGGGCGCTCATTCTCAGCTTCATCACGCTCCTGCTCACCGGGCTCCCGCTGGCCTCGCCCAAGTCGGCGGTGGCCCAGGGGTTGATCACTTTCCTGGGGGGTATGGGCGTCCGGTCGGCGCTGCACCGCGCGGCTGCTATCTTGCTGATCGCCATCGTCGGCTATCACGCCGTCTACGTGCTCTTCTCCCGCAAGGGCTACTGGGAGTTCCGTCAACTTCTGCCGGGCGCCCACGATGGCCTCGATCTGGCCCAGATGCTGGGCTTCTACTTCGGCCTCACCCCCGTCCGCCCCCGGTTTGGCCGCTACAACTACATCGAGAAGTTCGAGTACCTGGCCGTGGGCTGGGGTTCGGTAGTCATGATCGCCAGCGGGGCCCTGCTCTGGTCGCCACAGGTCAGCCTGATCTTCTTTCCCAAGTGGGTGATGGACATCGCGCTGATCGTGCATGGCTGGGAGGCGATCCTGGCCTTTCTGGCGATCATCATCTGGCATATGTACAATGTGCACTTCAACCCATCGGTCTTCCCCATGAGCAAGGTCTGGCTCACGGGGAAGGTGGGCCTGCGTGAGTTCCGGGAGAACCATCCTCTGGAGTACGAAGCCTATCTCCGCCAGCGGCCGCAGGCCGAGGGGGAGCAGCCATGAACCGCCTCAAGCTCTGCCTGCCCTTCGCGCCCCTCCTGAGACGGGTCCGGCTGCCCTTCGTCCGAAGGCGAGTGCCAGTGTGGGCGCTGGTCGTGATCGCCATTGTGGTGCTGGTGCCAGTCACCGGCGGAGCCATGGTCGCCACCAGCCAGCCCATCTTCTGCAAGTCCTGCCACGAGATGAGTTTGCACTACGCCACCTGGAGCCAGTCGGCGCACCGGGACGTGAGCTGCGAGGAATGCCACGTCATGCCCGGCACCGCCAACATGTTCAAGAGCAAGATCAGGGCTCTCCGGTTGGTGAAGGCGCATGCCGCGGGCGATGTCAAGGCCACCGCCATCCAGGGGCATGTCCCGGATGCCAACTGCAAGCGGTGTCACCCCCAGACGCCTGAGCTCGTGACCTATCACGGCCTGAAGATCACGCACCGGGACCATTGGAACATGGGGGTCAAGTGCACCTTCTGTCACGACCGGGTGGTGCATGGACCCAAGTGGCTCTATACCGGGGTCACCTCCTCCGAGAAGATCAAGGTGGTCTCCACTCCCTACAAGTTCACCCCGCAGATGGAGACCTGCTACAAGTGTCACGACGGTAAGCGCGCCTCCAACAAGTGCTCCACCTGCCACGTCACCCTGGGTGAGCGTAAGCCCACCGCCTTCGACCCGGCCTGGGTGGAGGCCCATCGGGATGAAGTGCGCCGCACCGGGAAACAGGACTGCGAGCGCTGTCATCTGCCCTCCTTTTGCGACGCCTGCCACCGCGCGGCCAATCCCCATCCCGGTGACTGGATCGCCCGCCACCCCCAGGAGGCGCGCAGGGATACCGCCGGCTGCTCCTCCTGCCATCTCGCCCCAGGGGAGCAGCGCCCCAAGCAGGTGAGGGATATGGCCTTCTGCCGGGCTTGCCATGGGCTGCGGCAGGAGCATCGCCAGGCCGACTGGCAGGTGATCCACGGCCGGGAGTCGCTCGCCAACCCGGCCTCTTGCCAGCGCTGCCACACCCAGAGCTGGTGCTCAGACTGCCATGCCATCAGCCGCCCGCACCCGCAGGAGTGGCTGGCGCGGCACCCCGCGGAGGCCAACCGCAACCCGGAGAGCTGCCGCGTCTGCCACACTCAGCAGTTCTGCGACGCTTGCCATCACGGCAAGCAGGGCATTCCCGCCTCCCATCAGCAGGACTGGCTCACCCGCCACAAGGACGCCGCCCGCCAGGGCCAGGAGACCTGCGCCGTCTGTCATAAGACTGGCTTCTGCCAGAGCTGTCACGCCAAGCAGGCACCCACCAGTCACGGCCCCCAATGGCTGAGCCAGCATGGCCCGGCGAGCAGAGCCCAGCCTGCCTCCTGCCTGCTCTGCCACAAAGAACAGCACTGCAACCAGTGTCATGGCCTGACTATGCCCCATCCGAAGCTGTGGCTGGCCTCCCATCACAAGGCCGCCGCGCAGAACGAGGCCCTGTGCGAGCGCTGCCATCAGAAGCAGGCCTGCGACAGCTGTCACCGGGGCGCCTTCCCGGCCTCCCATCAGCCCTCGGACTGGATGAGCCGCCACGGCGCGGAGACGAAGAAGCCCGCCGCGCAGTGCAGCCTCTGTCACCGCCGGGAGTTCTGCTCCTCCTGTCACGGCGTAGCCATGCCGCATCCCTCCGGATGGAGAGGTCCGCCCCACGGCGCCGCCGCGCAGAAGGAGCAGACGGTCTGCCTGCGCTGCCATCAGGAGAGCCAGTGCGCCAAGTGCCACGGCCTGGCCATGCCGCATCCGAGCAATTGGATGACCGAGCATGGGAAGAAGGCGACAGCTTCCCCTGCCCTATGTGGCACTTGCCATGGGCCCGGTCGTCATGACTGCGCCACCTGCCACACTGCCCTGGCCCCATCCAGCCACCAGCAGGAGAACTGGCGGCAGCAGCACGGCCAAGCAGGAGCGGCCTCCACCGCGCTCTGCTCGCTCTGCCACGGGAAGAATGCTTGCGCTGATTGCCACGCGCGGCAGGCCGGGAGGGGCGCCGCAAAGGGCAGTTAGCTCCCGCGCCGCGGGTGAGGGCCGAATCGCCCAAGACCGCGACGCCCAGAGCAGGGAACGCGCCGCCAGGCGGACAACCGCGGGGAACGAAGGGACCTTCGTCCAGATGCTGATCGGAAGCTCCAGGGGGGAGGGGGAGCCAGAGGAGGCGCCAGGCCAGGGATCGGACGCGAGCATGGCCTCGGTCAGCCGCCGGCGGTTTCTCAGCTATCTCAGCGGCTTGCTCACTGGGTTGATCGCGGTGGCCTTGGGCCTGCCCCTGGTCCGCTTCTACGTGGGCAACGCGTTCCAGCAGAGAGCGGCGCGGTGGCTCAAGCTGGGGCCGAGGGCGGAGGTGCCAATAGGCCGCCCCACGCTGTTCCGTCTCAGCTATGTGGAGCAGGAGGGGTGGCGGGACACTACCCGGCGGGAAGAGGTCTACGCGGTTACCCAGGATGGGCGGAACTACCTGGTGCTCTCGAACATCTGCACCCATCTGGGCTGCCCGGTGCGGTGGGATGACAGAGTTCGAGCTTACCTCTGCCCGTGCCACGGCGGTATGTTCGCCGCGGATGGCCGGGTGCTGAAGGGGCCACCCCCGAGGCCTCTTCTCCGCTTGCCGCACAAGTTCGAGGGCGGCGTTCTCTATGTCCGGGTCGGGGGAGGCTGACCGTGTTTCGCAGGCTGCTCCGGTGGGTTGACGAGCAGACCGAACTGGTCAGCCTACTCCGCCAGTTCATGGAGGAACCGCTCGCGCGGGGCGTGGGTTGGCCCCACGTTTTCGGCGGCGCCGCTCTCTTCCTCTTCATCGTGCAGGCCTGCACCGGCGTGCTGCTGGCGGTCTACTATGTGCCTTCGCCCGTGGCCGCCTACCAGTCCACCTCCTACCTCAGCATGTCCGTTCCCCTGGGCAGCGTGGTGCGCAGCCTCCACCACTGGGGGGCAAGCGCCATGCTGGTGGTGGTGTTCGTGCACATGCTGCAAGCCTTCTTCTGGGGCGCTTACAAGCGGCCTCGCCAGATCGTCTGGGTGATCGGTGTGTTCCTGCTCCTGGCCACCCTGGGGCTCAGCTTCACCGGATATCTCCTTCCCTGGGATCAGAAGGCCTACTGGGCCACCGTCGTGGGCACCCGCATCGCCGGCAGCCTGCCGGTGGTGGGAACCTACATCACCACCCTCATCCGGGGCGGCCCCAGTGTGGGGGCGCTCACTATCACCCGGTTCTTCGGCCTGCACGTCTTGATCTTCCCCGCGCTGCTCATCGCACTGATCGCGTTCCACATCTCACAGGTGCGCATGAAGGGCATCACCGCGCCCTGGCGCCGAGTGGGTGACGAAGACGCCGTGCCCCACCCCGGGCTCTTCTACCCCGACCAGGTGTTCAAGGATGTAGTGGCGGCCCTGCTGCTCTTGGCCCTGCTTTTCGCCATTGCCGTCCGCTATCCGGCGCCGCTGGAAGCCATCGCCAACCCCACCAGCACCGGCTATGTGCCTCGCCCCGAGTGGTACTTCCTGCCCAACTTCCAGCTTCTCAAGTACTTCCCCGCGGCCTGGGGCGAGTGGGGTGAGTTCTCCGGCGCCATCCTCATCCCGGCCCTGGTAGTGCTGCTGCTCATCTTGTTGCCGTACCTGGACTACAATCCCAATCGGCGGCCCCGCCGTCGTCCTTTCGTCACCGCTGCCGCGCTGGCCAGCCTCTTCGGCCTCAGCTATCTGGGCGTCGAAGGCGCGAAGAGTGGGCCCAGACCGGTGACTCTCACCGCGACGCAGGCGCGGGGCGAGAAGGTGTTCCTGGACCTGCGCTGTCAGTCATGCCATGGCATCAACGGCGGCGGCGGCATGGAGGGAGTGGATCTTGCCCAGGGCGGGCCCCGGGACCCCCGGAAGGTGGCCGAGAAGCTGCGCTTCCCCACCAGGTCCAACCCCCGTTCGGTCATGCCCCCGGTGCCCAGCAGCCTCAGCCCGGCCGGCTTCGATGCCTTGGTGGCCTTCGCCTCGGCCATTGACACTCGCTTCCAGATGCCGACGGTGGCCCCGGTTGGGCCCACCAAGCCCCTCTCTCACTATGAGGAGAACTGGTTCGCCAACCACAAGTACGAGGTGCGCAAGGATCCCACCGTCTGCGCCCAGTGCCATCAGCCCAGCTTCTGTCAGAGCTGCCATCGCAATCGCAGACCCGATTCGCACCTGCATCGCTGGCTCGAGTTCCATGCTGGGACCGCGCGCGAGCAGCCCGAGTACTGCCAGGTCTGTCACGAGAAGAGCTTCTGCAACGCCTGCCACAGCAAGCTGATGCACACCTCCGACTGGCTGCACCGGCATGACGAGGCCGGAAGGACACAGTACGAATGTGCCTGCAGTGCCATCAGGAAGGCGAATGTACCTCCTGCCACCGGGGCGCGACGCCGGTCAGCCACGCCCGCAAAGACTGGGTACACTCTCACCAAGGGGCAAAGGCGGCGGAATGCCGGACCTGCCATCGCGAGAGCTTCTGTATCACCTGCCATGAGGGAGCCAGGCCCAGGTCGCACGATGCCAGCTGGCTTTCTCGCCATGGCGCGGCCGCCAAAGCGCAGCCAGCGGGATGCCGCACCTGCCACGCGGCCAGCTTCTGCAGCAGCTGCCATGGAGGTGTGACCATGCCCCATCCGGCTAACTGGGTGATCGCGCACAGGGTACAGGCGAGCTTTGCCCCCGGCTCAGTCTGCTATCGCTGTCACCAGTACAAGCAGGACTGCGCCAAGTGCCACGGAGAATGGCCGCCTGAGCCGGGCGCCGGTGGGTGAACAGAGGGCGGGCATGCTTCTGCCCGCCTGATTGACCGGGAAGGACAACGCATGATCGGTTTCACGAAACTGCTCTGCGGGAAGGCCACGGTGTCCCGCGCCCTGCGCCAGGCCGCGGGTGGGCTACAACGAGACCCGGCCTTACTGCAGTTCACTACTGCTCACCGTCCCCTCGTGGTCTGGAACACGACCGCCCGCTGCAATCTCCGGTGCGCTCACTGCTACAACGATGCCGGGCCTCAGGCCAGCGGCGAACTCAGCACCGCGGAGGCCGAGGGCCTGATTGATGATCTGGCGCAGATGGAAGTCCCGGTGCTTCTGTTCTCCGGCGGCGAGCCCGTGCTCAGGGATGACATCTTGCATCTCGCCGCCTACGCCTTTGATCGCGGACTGCGCCCTGTGCTTTCCACCAACGGGACGCTGATTGACGCCGAGGTGGCGCAGGCGCTCGCCCGGGCCCGCCTCCAGTACATCGGGGTTTCGATTGACGGCCTGCCGGACACCCACGATCGCTTCCGCTGCCAGGAAGGGGCCTGCGCCGCGGCTTGGCAGGGGGTTCGCAGCGCCCGCGACGCGGGCCTGCGGACTGGCGTCCGCTTCACCGTCACGCGCGAGAACGTGGATGAGCTGCCCGGCGTTCTTGACCAGGCCGTCTCGGAAGGGGTAAACCGCTTCTGCCTCTACCACCTGGTCTACTGCGGGCGCGGCGCCGCGCTCGCCGACCGCGATCTCTCCCCGGCGCGCCGCCGCGAAATGATCCAGTGGCTGGTGCGCAGAACCGAGGAGCTTCACCATCAGGGCCGCGAGATCGAGATCCTGACCACCGACCAGCATGCGGACGGCGTCTTCCTCTATCGCCTGATCGCGCAGCGCGATCCCAACCGGGCGGCCGAGGTGCTAGAGCTGCTGGGCATGCACGGCGGGTGCTCGGCCGGCACGAAGTTCGCCAACATTGATGCTCAGGGCAATGTGCACCCCTGCCAGTTCTGGGGGCACGAAGCCGTCGGCAATGTGCGCGAGCGCCCTTTCTCTCGCATCTGGCGAGACCCCGATCAACCTGTGCTCTGCGGACTGCGAGAGCTGCAGCAGCAGCTGCGAGGCCGCTGTCGGGAATGCGCCTACCGGCATTACTGCGGAGGCTGTCGCATCCGCGCCCAGGCCGTCAGCGGCGACCTCTGGGGCCCCGACCCGGCCTGCTATCTGAGCGATGAAGAGATAGCCGCCGAGGCGGTGTCGTAGATGGAGGGAGCGCCGGACCTGGCCCCGGAAGACAAGGCCCTCCTCACGCTTGCCCAGGCCTCCTTTCCCTTGGTGCAGAGGCCCTTCGCCGCGCTTGCCGGCAAGGTGGGTCTGAGCGAGGAAGCCGTGATCGCCCGGATGACCGCGCTGAAGGCATCGGGCCTGATTCGCAAGATCGGCCCCGTGTTCGAGCCCGCGCGGCTCGGCCTCACGACTGAGCTGGTGGCGGTGGAAGTGGCGCCGCCAGACCTGGAGACGGCCGGGGCCGCGGTGGCGGCCTGGCCTCCGGTGACGCATTGCTACGCCCGCGAGCACCGCGTCAACCTCTGGTTCACTGGCGCCGCATCCGGGGAGGCCTGGTTTGCGTGCGCCGCGGCTCGTGCCGCCGCCCTTCCCGGGGTGTGCGGCGTATGGCGGCTCCCGGCGGTGCGGCGCTTCAAGATCGCGGTCCACTTCGACCTGATGGCCGGTCCCGATCCCCCCGCGGGTCGGACTTGCCCTTCACCGTCCGAGACGCCCGCACCGCCTCCGCCCCGGTGGTCTGGCTCCGATCTCTCGCTGCTGCGAGCGGTGGAGGCCGATCTGCCTCTATGCCCCGAGCCCTTTGCTGCGCTCGCCTCCTCTCTCGCCATGGCGCCCGAGGACCTCCTGGGGAACTTGCGCCAGTGGGTGGCCGATGGTCGCATCCGGCGCTATGGCGCATTGGTGAACCACCGGCGCCTCGGGTTCGTCGCCAATGCGATGACCGTCTGGTCGGTGCCAGATGACCGTCTGGAGACGGTCGGGCGGTGTCTCGCGACCTCGCCCTCCGTCTCCCACTGCTACCAGCGTCCGGCCTTCCCGGATTTCCCTCACAACCTCTATGCGATGGTGCACGCTCAATCCCGGGCCAGGTGTCTCGACTTGATCCGGGAGCTTTCCCGCAAGTGCGGAGCGGGCGATCCCGTCCCGCTCTTCTCCACCAGGGAGTTCAAGAAGGCCGCCCCTCGCTACTCCGAGCTGCTTACCTCCGGCCCGTTGCTGTAGGGCGGGCATGTGGCTAGGTCGCCAGTGGGCGACCGCCATCCCGGCCTTCAGGCCTAGGGACCCATGCCCGCCCAGGTGCGAGCCTGGCCCCGCAGACAACCCCTGGTGACCTCGCGCGGCCCCGTCACTCTTTCTTCTTGCTTTTTTCCCCGAACTTTCGGCGGGCCCGCTCCGGCCGCGCTTGACACCGGGCAGCGGGGATGAGATAGTATTTCCGAGTATTCCGATTCGAAAGATAGGAAAATGCTAAAGCTTTCCACTCGATCCCGCTACGCCTTGCGCGCGATGATTGAACTCGCCCGCCACGAGGGCCGCGGCCCGGTGCTGCTGCGCCGGGTGGCAGAGGCGCAGCGGATCTCCCCAAAGTACCTGGAGCAGCTCACTATCCCCCTCCGCAGGGCTGGGTTGCTGCGGGGTGAGAGAGGGCCGAGCGGCGGCTACGAACTTGCCAAGCCGGCCCCGGAGATCACTGCCCTGGACATCGTGGCTGCCGTCGAAGGGCCCTTGGACTTGCTGAGCTGTGTTGGCAACGCGACCGCGTGCGATCGCACCGCCACCTGTGCCGCGCGCCAGCTCTGGGTGCGAGTGGGCGAGGCCATGAGCAGAGCGCTGGCACGGGAGACGTTGGCCGACCTCAGCGAAAGCCAGCGCGCGGCGAGCCAGGCCGACGCCTTCTCCTACCAGATCTGACCCTGGGAGAGAGCGACACACCAGGAGGTTCGCGTGGAGCAAGTCTACTTCGACCATGCCGCTACCACCCCGCCTCGACCTGAAGTCATCCAGGCTATGCTGCCTTACCTTGCCGACAAGTGGGGTAACCCCTCCAGCCTGCACGTGACGGGCGTTCGCGCGCTCGAAGGCATGGAGCGAGCGCGCGAACACGTTTCAGCGCTGTTGGGCGCCCAGCCTGACGAGATCGTGTTCACCGGCAGCGGCACCGAGGCCGATAACCACGCCCTGATCGGCGTCAGCCGCGCCCTGCGGGATAGAGGCGACCACATCATCACTTCTGCCGTCGAGCACCATGCCGTTCTTCACACCGCCGTTTTCCTCCAGGAGTGCGGCGTACAGGTCACCCTCCTGCCAGTAGACGGGTCGGGCATGGTTGACCCCGGGGATGTGGCGGCGGCGATCACGGATCGCACCATTCTTGTCTCCATCATGCATGCCAATAACGAAGTGGGCACGGTTCAGCCTATCGCTGAGATCGGCGCCATCTGCCGGGAGCGAGATGTGCTCTTTCACAGCGATGCCGTCCAGACCGTCGGCCATCTCCCATTGGGGGTGAGAGAAACCCACGTGGATCTGCTCTCCTTGTCTGCCCACAAGCTCTATGGGCCCAAGGGCGTGGGCGCGCTGTACGTGCGGCAGGGCACGCGGTTACGCTCCTACCTGCACGGAGGAGGTCAGGAGCGAGGCCGGCGGGCCAGCACCGAGAACGTGCCGGGCATCATCGGCCTGGGCGAAGCTGCGCGGCTGGCGCGCGAGGATATGACGTGGGAGATTGGCCACAACACTGAGCTTCGTTCCCTGCTGATCCATGGTGTGTGCGAGCAAGTGACGGATGTCGTCGTGACCGGTCATCCGGACTGCCGGCTGCCGAACAACGCCAGTTTCTGCTTCGCTGGTGTGGAAGGCGAGTCTATCCTCCTCAACCTCGATCTTGAGGGGTTCGCGGTCTCCTCCGGTTCGGCCTGCACCTCCGGCGCGCTTGAACCATTCCACGTGCTGCTGGCAATGGGAATCCCGCATGAGATTGCTCGCGGTTCTGTGCGCGTCAGCGTGGGCCGCGACAGCACCGTGGAACAGGTGCAGCGATTCCTCGAAGTCCTCCCTCGGGTCGTGGCGCGATTGCGCGGCATGTCCCCGATTGCTCCGGCCGTTTCCCGGTGAAGATAGCATGACGGCCCCTGAGCCCGACGCGACCATTGACCTGCGAGGCACCCCCTGTCCCCTGAACTGGGTGAAGACGAAGCTGAGGTTGGAGCGGATGCAGCCGGGTCAGGTGCTGGAGGTGGTCGTGGACGATGGCGCCCCTGCCCGAAACGTCCCGCGCAGTGTCGAGGCCGAGGGGCATCGGGTGTTGGCCATGACCAACGGCGCTGGGCGAGTCCGCATCTTGATCCAACGGCAATGACCCTGGAGGGGAGGCGCGGCTTTGGTTGACGGCGATGACTGTCCTTACCCGAGAGCTGAGAGACTGCTACAGTCGGCGCATCCAGGCGAACGGACTCGGGGGCGGCGGCCAGCCTGGACGCCTGGCCGCCGCCAGAGGCTAGGGGCACTCCCGCCCCAGATGCTGAGCTAGGGCCGATCCTTGTCATACCCCGTCTTACTGGTGGTCTTTGCAGCCTTCGGCCTCGCCTACGGCCTCGTGCTCCAGCGCAGCCGCTTCTGCTTCGCCCGCGCCGCGTACGAGCTATTCCTGCTGCGCAGCCGCGATGCGCTCGACGGCGTGATGGCCGCGCTCCTCATCACCACCCTTGGGTTCGGCGCCGTCACCCTGGGCCTTCTCCATCGTGGCCTCCGGGCCGAAAGCCACCTCCTGATACTCCCGGTTGGCCCCGGAATTGCTCTCGGCGCGTTCGCCTTCGGTCTGGGCATGGCTCTCGTCGGCATGTGCGCCTCTGGCACGCTCCAGCGGATGGGGGAGGGCTATGCCATCGCCTGGCTGTCATTGGCCGGGATCATCGCTGGCGCCGCCCTGGATCCAGGCCGCGGTGGGGCCACGGCCTGGCTCAGCCATCCAGGCTACGCGCTCTCGCTGGGCCAGTGGACCAGTCCAGCCGCCGGGTTCCTGCTGACTCTCTCGGCGCTGGCCCTGATCTGGGTGGCGCTCACGCGCCGCAGAAGCTCCCGCAGGGCGGAATCTCTCGCTGCGCCTGTCATTGGGGGCGCGCTGCTGGGCCTGCTGAACACTGCTCAGCTTGCCCTGGCGTCGCCGTGGACGGTCGGCTATCCCCTCGCCCTGGTTCCCTCCCTGTGGTCGCGGCACGCATCAGGGACCGATGTCCGCGGCGCTTTGCCGCTTCTGGTGCTGGACACCTGCATGGTGGCTGGGGCCCTGGTCGCGGCCGCCGCCCAGGGCGGGCTGCGCCTGCGCTGGCCTCGGCGATTCGGCGAAGCCTTCCGGGCGCTGGCCGGCGGGGTGCTGATGGGCTTCGGCATCAAGCTCGCGCACGGCTGCAATGTGGGTGGCATCCTCAGCGCCCTCCCTTCGCTCTCCCTCAGCGCCTGGCTCTATCTTCCCTCCATGCTGCTCGGGGCCTGGTTCGGGGTCAAGCTGATCTCGAAGTGGAGCTAGCGCCCGCCGTGGCAGGCGCATTTCATGCGAGGGCGTGGTGCGGCCAGCCAGCAGGTAGGTTATGAAATGCGCTCTAGCCGCATGCCCGCCCTACAGGGCTTCGCGGCCGCGCTGGAGGAAAGCGCCTCAGCACCCAGAAGCTCAAGCTCGATGAAACCTCGCAGGGATCAAGGGTTCGCACGCCGGGATTTCCTGAAGGCCGCCGCGGCCGCCGCGTTGGCGGTGGCCTTCGCCCCGGCCTGTGGGACTGGCGCAGCGCAGAAGGAGAAGAGAGTGGCCGCTCAGAGTTCGCTGCCGCGGTGGCGCGGGTTCAACCTGCTGGAGATGTTCACCACGCAGAGTGACGGCAACTGGCAGGAGGATGACTTCCGCTGGATGCGGGACTGGGGTTTCGACTTCGTGCGCCTGCCGCTCTGCTACACGCTGTGGATAGAGGGTGACGATGTCTACCAGCTCCACGAACCGGGTCTGGCGAAGGTGGACCGGGCGGTAGAGCTGGGCCGCAAGCACGGCGTTCATGTGAACATCGCCTTCCATCGGGGCCCGGGCTATAGCGTCAACGAGGAGCGGAAGGAGCCCTTCAACCTGTGGAAGGATCAGGAGGCGCTCGATGCTTTCTGCTTCCACTGGCAAGCTTTCGCCCAGCGCTACAAGGGCATTCCCTCCTCCCAGGTCACCTTCAACCTGATCAACGAGCCCGCGGCGCCAGTGGCCGAGATGACGCGGGAGGACCACAAGCGCGTGGTCAAGACCGCCACCGAGACCATTCGCAGGGTGGATCCCGATCGGCTGGTGATCGCGGATGGGGTGGAGTGGGCGAGTGTGCCGTGCCCGGAGCTGGCCGACGTGAAGGTGGCGCAGAGCTGCCGCGCCTACACGCCTCACACGCTGAGCCACTATCGAGCGGAATGGGTGGACTCTCAGGGCTGGCCTCTTCCGAAATGGCCTGGCCAGCCGGAGGAGGATAGGATCTGGGACCGCAAGGCGCTGGAGGAGCACTACCGGCCCTGGGCGGATCTGGCGCGGCAGGGCATCGGTGTGCACTGCGGGGAGGGAGGCGCCTACAACAAGACTCCGCATCCGGTGGTGCTGGCCTGGCTGCGGGATGTGATGGAGATCCTGAAGGGGCACAACATCGGCTACGCCCTCTGGAACTTCCGCGGCTCCTTCGGCATCCTCGACTCCGAGCGCGGCGATGTCAGCTACGAAGACTTCCACGGCCATCAGCTAGACCGGAAGCTGCTCGCCCTTCTGCAGGAGTGCTAGCGGCAACGAGATGGCCGTGAGAGGCGCTGGTCGGCCCCTGACACCGCGCTCCGTGGCCATCGGCCTGGTGGGCAGCGCGGTGGTGACGGTCTGGATCCACCACGCTGAGCTGGTGCTGGGAGGGGACCGCGGCCACACCGCGCTGGCCAATACCTCCATCCCCGTCGGGGCCTTCGCAGTGCTGGTGGCCTTGGTGGCGGCACGGGTGGTGTTGCCCAGGCTGGCGCTCACCCAGGGTGAGCTGATCGCCGCCTACGCGATGATGACGGTCTCGACCGTGCTCGCCTCCAGCGGCGGGATCCACTTCCTGGTGCCCACGCTGGCCGCCGCCTTCCATTTCGCCACCCCGGCCAACCAGTGGGCCTACTTCCATCAGTGGATCCCCACCTGGTTTGCCCCGCGGGACAGAGATGCCCTCGATGCCTTCTATGTCGGTGGCTCGCCGGTCCCGGTCGGCGTCTGGTTGACCCCGTTTCTGGTGTGGGGAGGGTTCCTGCTCGCCTTCGTCTCCGCCAGCCTCTTCCTATCGGCGATCCTGCGGCGGCCCTGGGTTGACCACGAGCGGCTGACCTTTCCCACCGTGGTCTTGCCTCTGGAGTTGACTGACCCGGCCGGGTCGCTGCTCCGGGACAAGCTGATGTGGATCGGGTTCGGTGTGGCCTTCGGCATCGGCACCATCAACAACCTCCACTTGAATTTCCCCGCCATCCCGGGCATCGAGGTGCGCTCTATTGACGTCTCGTCCTGGTTCCCCGACCCGCCCTGGAGCGCGGTGGGCTACCTGCCTGTCTCCTTCTACCCCTTCGTGTTGGGCATCGCTTATCTGCTCTCCCTGGAGGTCACGTTCAGCTACTGGTTCTTCTTTCTGCTGAGCAGGGCGGAGCTGGTGGCCTGCGCCGCGGGCGGCTGGCGGCAGGCCTGGGCGCCGATGGCGACGGACCCGCCCTATCTCCAGAACCAGGGGGCCGGCGCCTTCCTGGCGCTGGCCATGGTCTCGCTGTGGATGAGCCGCAGCTACCTGGGTCAGGTGCTGAGGCGAGCGGCCGGGGTCAGGGGAGGGGCGAGCGGAGAGGAACGGGAGCCGCTGCCCTACCGGTGGGCGGTCCTCGGGTTCGCGGCTGCGCTGGGGGCCCTGATCTACTTCTGCTGGCGCGGCGGGCATGAGCCCGCGGCTGGCGCTGCTCGCCTTCGGGCTGGTGTTCCTCTATCTGATTGCAGCCACCCGCATCCGGGCCGAGGCTGGCAACGCCTGGCTGTTCGGGCCGGAGATCGACCCCAACACCCTGATCACAGAGACCCTGGGCGCGGGCCACCTCAGGCCCGTAGATCTGACGGTGATGGCCTATCTGCGTTCGGTGACGACCTTCGACATGCGCTGCGCCTCCATGCCCCATCAGCTCGATGGCTTTCGCATGGCGATGGCGGCGGGAGTCTCGCTGCGCCAGTTGGTATGGGCCATGCTGGCCGCGGTGGCAGTCGTGATCACCGTCGGCTTCTGGAGCGGGCTGGCGATATGGTACCACCTGGGGGCGAGCGCCAAGACCGACTGGTGGCGCACAGAAATGGGGATGGTCCCCTTCCTGGAGCTGCAGGCCCAGCTCATCTCGCCCAGCCGGCCCGACTATCTGGCCGCCAGTTTCGACGGCGTGGGCTTCCTGGTCACCTGCCTGTTGGCCTTCCTGCGCATGCGGTTCCTCTGGTTCCCCTTCCATCCCGTGGGCTATGCCATGGCCAACACCTATGCCTGGGGCCAGCTCCCCATGCCCTTCTTCCTGGCCTGGCTGACCAAGACTCTGGTCCTGCGCTACGGAGGGATGCGGCTCTACCGGCGCTCCCTGCCTCTCTTCCTGGGGCTGATCCTGGGGGACTTCGTGAATGGCGCCCTCTACACCCTGATGGGCGCGGTGGTGCAGATGAACGTGTATCCGGTGAACTGGTGAGTCGCTTGTAGGGCGGGTATGCCCCGAAGCCGCAGTGAAGGGGCATGCCCGCCGCTCTCGTTGGGCAGGATCCTCCCTCCTGCCCCTCCCAGATCGCCGACCTAATCCTTCGCCAGCTCCGCCCCCAGCTTCACCCCGGCGATGACGCGGGGCAGCCGCTCCTTCTTGGGGTCAAGCGGCTCACCCGCCAGGCCGTTGACGATGTCCGTGACACTGCCCCAGGTGGTGCACAGGTAGCCGAGCATGAGCGGGCCCGATTCCTTCCTCGCCACCTCGATGAAGCGCCGGATGCTCTTCTCCTGGTTCCAGCCCCCCGGCCACACCCGGAAGCCCTTGTCCTGGAAGAACCGGATAGAGGGGAACTCCATGTTCACTGTCTCGTAATGCCAATCACACATCACGATATCCTTGGCGACCATGTCAATGGCCTGCCAGGTATCGTTCTCACTGCTCTCCCACAGGCCATAGCCCATGGTCTTGGCGTCGAGCAAGCGGTCGCCCCACATCTGCATCTCCACCTTGCGGCGGCCGACCAGGTGAGAGTGGAGGTCATTGACTGACTTGGCGAAGAGCTGGGCATTGGCCGTGCCCTTGCAGCGGGGGCAATGGCCGATGATGAAGACCTCATCCATTCCCACGTGGAAGGCATCGGCGCCGAAGGCATCGAGCAGCTCATCGAAGAGATCGAAGACGATGCCGTTCACGCCCGGGTGGTTCGGGCACCAGCTCATGCAGTAGAAATCCTTCGCCGTCGCATCCGCGTCGGGCGCTTCATTGAACTCGGGATGCGAGCGCAGCAGCGCCGCGGCCCGCTCCTTCCACGATTGGTGGCCCAGGCAGTTGTACATGGGGACCAGGCGGATGCCGTTCTTCCGCGCCAGCGCGGCCAGCCTCTGGGCCTCGGCTTTGCTGATAGCATCCGACTCCGCCGCTTCCGGGTGGCTGGTGTACCGGAAGTGACCGTTGACCTCCACGATCACCCAGTTCAGCCCCAGCGCAGGCGCCACCTCTCCCACCAGCCGCTCCAGCGCCGGCACCGCCGACCCGCCCGAGGCCATCACGTGAATCCCTCGCCGCTCCATGCTCTTCTCCTTCCGCTCGCAGTGGTTGCCGCTGTTCTTGTCCGACCTCCCCCCCTATCCCTGCCTACGGCTGGGCTGGAAAGAGGACGGAGTCCGCCTGCCGCGGACTCCGTCCTTTGCATCAGGTCACGAATACGCTGAGGCAGGACGTCAGTACGCCCTGGTCGGGTTGATGCAAACACCCAGCCCCATGATGAGAGGATTGTCCGGGTTGGACGCATAGCCCGACCAGTTCTCACCTCCGAACAGAATGGTCTCAGAGGACATCCAGGCGGCATGCCCATCAGCGAAGCCGAGGTTCGAGCCGCCGAGGTGACGCGACCGCGCGTGATCTTTACGGTACTGGGGGTCAGTGGCGAACTGGTAGACGCCTCTGCCGGCCCCGCAGTCCACGGTCGCGGAGCAGTTCGCCCAGTCCGCGCCGCATGTCTCGTCGCAGGCCACGCTGTCCATCCGACAGGTGTCCGGATAGGCCACCCAGGAGGTGCGGTCAAGCTGTTTGACTTCCACTCCCGCATCCGCGGCGACCACGTATTTCACGGGATCTGACATCTGGCTAGTCTTCATGTCAGTCAGCGTCCAGGGATACGAGATGGACCAGTCGAAGCCACCCGTGTCCGGCCCGGCCATCTGGAGCTGCTTTACGGAGTCAGTGATCGTGCCTCCCCAGCCCGGAGGGAACGAACCAGCGCAGGGCTCTATGTTGGAGCCGCCATCGACACCTGCAAGCCAGGTGTCCTGGGCATACTGCCACCACTTGCCTGTCCCATACCCCCAGTTGACCCCGAAGACGTTCGCGTATCTCGCGCTCGGGCAGCGCCAGACATCGCGGTTCTTGATGTACTCATCCAGAATCACAGGCCATCGCAGATACGGGTTGAGCTGGGTCCCCCAGCAGTCGGCGCCGGAATCGCAGCCGCAGGCGTCAACGAAGTACTGCCGCGGCTCTGCGTCATGGAGCATGGGCGGGAACCGGTCGTAGTCCGTCAGGTACATCTGCGCCGCCATGGCGATGTTCTTCACGTTCGACAGGCACTGAATCTTGCGCGCCGATTCCCGCGCGCGCGCAAATACCGGGAACAGCATGGCAGCCAGGATCGCGATAATCGCGATCACGACCAACAGCTCGATGAGAGTGAATCCCTTCTGCCTTCGCACCAGCATCTGGTCTCTCCTCACGTCACCGCATATCACTGCCTTGACACAGCTTGCACACCAACGTTGACCTGAGATGACTACTAGGTAAGTGCTGTTCCATCACCTCCTTTCCAGTTCCCTCCCGGGCCGTCCCCAGGCAGTGGATGCCCAACCCTGTCTCCGCCGCAGCCGGCCTCGCCTCAGCCGGCCGAGGCAACTGCGCGGATAGCCGGTTGACTGGCTGAAGCTGAGAGAAGGGCAGGGGACGGCACTACCTGCCGCAAGGCCAGCGGAAGAGCTCCGGGCGCGGCCTGGCGGCCGCGCGGCGGACCACGGCCACGCCGCCCCTGTGGGCCCGCTGGCATCCCACAGTGCTGCACGCCTACTTACCCGGCCGTGACTCCCCACGCGCGCCTCCCTCGGGGGCACAGCCCTGCGGCCCAGTCTCGACCATGGCCAGTATAGCCCGGAGAAGAGGCCGCGTCATTGGACAAACTTGTGGAATTCTTGTAGATTCTTACGGAGAGGCGCCGTAGCAGTGGTGCGGCGCCTCGATTCTGGGCTGCTGCCGCCGCGAGGGAGCCGTCTTGGCCCAGTTGGCCGCCGCCGCTTCGTCTCGCCGCACTTACCTGTGGCACATAAGCGGGCGGAGTCCGCGTGACGCGGACTCCGCCCTAACATCCGTCAGCCTCGGCAGCCCGCCAGCGGCGGTGCTGCCGCCAAGCGCTGAGGTAAAGCGGATCTACTCCCTCGAATTCGGTGGCCCCCAGCCACAGGAGGCAGGCCCCTCAAAGAGAGGAGTGTCGGTCTGGGGCAGCCACTGCGACGGCGGACCGCCGAAGAGAATGGTCTCCGCGTTGAACCAGGAGGCGTGCCCATCGGCAAAGCCGAGGTTGCTCCCACCGAGATGGCGGGGATTGGCATGCTTCTGGCGATAGGTGGGATCGAGCTGGAAATCCGCCACGCCTGCGCCGCATTGCTGCGTGTCAGAGCAGTTCACCCAGTCCGCTCGCCCGCCCGGGTAACACGATGCGCACTCGATGCGGCAGTAGTCCGGGTAAGCATACCAGGACATTCTGTCCAGGGAGTTCACTTCGGTCCCAGCATCCCCGCAGACTATGTACTTCGCCGCGTCCTCGATCTGGCTGGTCTTCAGGTCCTTGGCGTTCTTGGTGACGCCGATGGACTGATCGAAACCACCCGTGTTCGGGCCCGCGCACACTCCGCCTTGGACAATAGAGTCGGTGACGCTGCCTCCCCATCCCGCGGGGAAGGGGGTGCTGCAGTTAGTGGGGCTGCAGAACTGGTAGTCGGAGTTGTTCTGCCACTCCCTGAACCAGTCCGGGTCCCCGTAGACGCCGAAGGTCTTGATGAACTTCGCGCTCGGGCAGCGCCAGACATCGCGGTTCTTCACGTACTCGTCGTAGATCACCGGCCACCGCAGATAGGGGTTGGCCTCGGTGGCCCGGCAGTCGGCCCCCTCATCGCAACCGCATGCGTCAACCCAGAGCGTCCTTACCTCCGACCGGTGCTCGTTCGGGGGGAATCGGTCGTAGTCCGTGAGATACATCTGCACCGCCAGGGCGATGTTCTTCACGTTCGACAGGCACTGGATCTTGCGGGCCGATTCCCACGCTCGCGCAAACACCGGGAACAGCATGGCAGCCAAAATCGCGATAATCGCGATCACTACCAACAGCTCGATCAGCGTGAATCCCTTCCGCCTTCGCAACATCATCTGCTCTCTCCTTAGTGCATACTACTGGCTGGCGAACCTCGCACACCAACGCTGACCTGAGGCAACTACCCCTGCGTCACCTCCTTTCCTCTCCCCTCGCGGCCGTCGCTACGAAGCGAACGCCCAGCGCGGTCTCCACCACGACCTGTCTGATCCCGGCGGCCAAGACAGGCCCGGCGATCATCACTTGACCGGCTGCGACTGGGCGAACGGCGGAGGAGGGCGCAACCGAACACAAGGCCTGCGGGGACGCTCCGGGCGCGGCCTGGCCGCAACCACACCGCCCCTGTGGGCGAACTCGAATGCCACAGCGCTGCACACCTACTCCCCCGGCCGCGAGTCTCCACCCGGCATTCCCTCACGGGCACGGCCCGGGGCCCGATCATAGTCAGCATCAGTATACCCCCGGCAAGAGGTGGCGTCATTGGACAAACTTGCGAAATTCTTGTAGATTCCTACGGAGAAGAGCCATAAGAGTGATAAGGGGCCTCAACTCTGTGCTGCCGACGCCGGTGGACAGCGGCCTTACGCCAGATGATCCCTTCAACGGGGGCATATTCCCACAGCCCTACCCATACCCGCTGGCGACGGACATGCACCAGGCGTTTGAGGTGGCGGTAGTGCTGAGCGGCCAGGAAGATAGGCACTGCCAAGGCCTGGTGCTGACGCTAGACCCAGGGGATGTCTGGCTGAGCCCGGCGTGGGAGCCTCACGGCTGGCGCGCCACTGCTCCCGACACACGCGAGCTGCTGCTCCAGTTCCTGCCTGAGTTCCTGGGGGAGGAGACGTTCGAGGGCATGTCGTGGCTCAGCCTGTTCTCAACTTCCCCCCACCATCGCCCGCGCGTCGGCGGCACGCGAATGCGGGAGCAGGTGCTGTCCCTCGCTCATGAGTTGAGCCAGGAGATAGCCCAGGAACGACGCGGCTGGGCCACCGCAGTCCGGTTCTCCATACTGCGGTTGCTGTTCCTGATCAGCCGCAACTGGGAGCCCCCGGGGTTGGCCGATCGGCGGCGTCATGTGCGCACCAGCAACCTCGCTCGCATCGCCCCCGCGGTGGAACTGGTGCACCTGCACCCGGAGCGCCGCCTGACCTTGGCCGAGGGGGCGGCCGCCTGCTCTCTGAGCGTCTCCCACTTCTGCTTTGTCTTCCAGCAGACCATGGGGTTGAGCTTTGGGAAGCTCGCCCTGCGCGCCCGCCTGGCCTACGCAGCCCACCTGCTGCTGAGCACGGACTCATCCATGGAGGCCATCACCCAGCGCTTTGGCTTCGTGGATGTCAGCCACTTCCATCATGCCTTCACCAGACACTACGGCCTGACCCCGGCCCGCTATCGAGAAGACGGCCAGCGCCGTCGCGGCTAGCCTCCGCCTCAGCGGAAGAAGGCTGCGGCGGCGGCCGCAGTGGCTACTGTCGGTCTCGCGTTACATCGCTCACCGGACTCGTGCTTGGTAGCGAATGACACTGCTCCGCTGAAGCTGGGCCGCCCAAAGGGAAGGCTTCGCCACTTCCCAGAGTGGCAGAGGACCTGTCGGGCCTGTGGAGAACGGCCCTTGCATTCGCGACTTGGAGAGCGATAGTGTCGGGACAGCGCAGCCCGGTAGTCAACCTCTGCGCGGGTGATCCCTCCCTCTGGCAGGTGGAGCCTACCGGCGGCGCGGCCGTGGGCCCGCTACAGGGGGCGCGGTCAGGCCTTCACACCCCGGGCCTTCGCGACGGGTCTCCGTGCACGCTTACGCTCCCGGGCCCTGGCCGCTGGAAGACCGCGCCCCGGCATGTGGAGCCCGACCAGCCTTACCTCCTGGAGTGCGATGTCAAGGGGAAAGGCCGGATCGGCCTGGTCTGGGTGCGGGAGGGCAGACCCGTGGCTGAGGCTGGAGGGGCGGCAGGAGCTTCCGCTCCTGCCCAACAGGCGGAGATCTGGACCTCTCCCGATGGCACGCCTCGGTTCGGGCAGTTGGCCGAGATCGCTGCCGTCTGGTCGCCAGAGGTGGAGGCCGGCGATTGGCAGTCGGTGACAGTGGAGGGAGTCAGCCCCCGCACCGCTAATCGGGTGCAGGTGGTGTTGGAGGCCTCGGGCGAGGAGCAGACCGCTTTCGATCACCCTTACCTGGATGGCTTGGGCGCCGTCCCGGTCGAGATCGTCGTGCCCTCTGGATACCATGCCAACGGCAGCAAGGTGGCCATGATTGCGTCTCGGGAAAGGGCTTCCCGGGGCCGGTTCGCGCTGCTCTCTGGGGAGCAGGTGGTGCTCTCCGCTCCCTTGATCTCCTGGGGTTGGTATCTCTGGGGGCGGCAATACTGGAAGGCGGACTTCACCGGTGTCAGGAAGCTGGGACGCTACCGGCTGCGGGTCGAGTTCGAGGACGGGCGCCAGGCCACCTCGTCCGAATTCGAGATCAACCCGGAGCTCTACCTGGACCTGGCCAACCTCACTCTCACCTGGTACTACACGCAGCGGTGCGGGATGGAAGTGCCGGGCTGGCATCCGCCCTGCCACCTCGACGACGCGCTGCTGGGCCGCAGCCGCAACCGGCCCTTGGGGCCGGGCGGCGAGTGGACCATCACCGGCGAGGCCGACCTAACCGGGGGCTGGCATGATGCGGGAGACAACCACAAGTACATCTGCTGGTCCTATCTCGCGCTCTGGGGCCTGGCCCGACTCCAGGGTATTCAGAGCACTGAGCTGCGCCGCTTGGGCGAGGCCTTGCCCGACCCGCTGGCGGAGGCCTGCTGGGAGGCGCGATTCCTGCTGAAGACGGCGAGCGAGGATGGCCTGTTCCCACTCGGGGTGATCTCGCGCTTTGGGTGGGTCAACACTCCCATCCACCAGGAGACCGACAATATCCGCGGCAGCGGCGACGAGCGCGCGCTGCCCGACCCTCGCGAACGCATCTGCGACATTCCCACTTACGGGCCGGAGCTGACCTCGGCCCTGGTGTCTAGCTCCCTCGCGGACCTGGCGTCCGCGCTTCGGGGTTACGACGACGAGCTTGCCCAGGCCCTGGTTTCGACCGCGCGGCTCACCTGGGACCGCCATCATGAGGCCGAGCCGCCCGATGCCGAGTACCTTCGCTGGCACGCGGCCTTCGCTCTGCTCGATGCCTCGCTCTATCGTCATGCCCCCAGGCCGGAGCTGGCCGACGACTTCGAGGCGCGGCTCACGCGCATCATCTCACAGCAGAAACCGGAGGGGGTCTTCCCCTTTCCCAAGGACTGCGCCGACTATCGTGACCAGGTCCTGGGCGTGCCGCCGGAGGAGCGCGCCAAGCTCCCGGATCTGTCACCCCAGAAGAGCCGCTACACCATCTCGCACGAAGCCTGCGGCGTTGATTACATCCCCGCTCCCTTCACCTACCTTCATGCCCTGCTGGATTACCTGGAGCTCTTCCCGGAGGGAGCACAGGCGAAGCCGGCGCGTCGGGCGCTAGGCCTGGCCATGGATCTGGCGCTCTCGCTCACGGAGAAGACGCCGTTCGGCCAGCTGACGGAGTGGACCTTCGCGCCGGACGCGGTCAACTTCGTGCACATGTTCCATGGCTACAATTGCGCGCTGCTGTCGTTGGCCGTGGTTGCTTGCCGGGCAGCGACTGCGCTGAACCGGCCGGAGTTGCTGGAGTTAGCGGAGCGTCAGATGCAGTGGGTGCTGGGACGCAATCCCAGGGCCGCCAGCCTCGTCTGCGGGGTGGGCCACAAGCAGCTCGGCATCTACCACACCGGGCTCTGCCACTACCCGGAGCACCGGACCGGGGCCCAGCCGGGCGGGGTGGTGAACGGGTTTGTCTCCCTGGGCGCTCCCCGCTTCACTTACTCCGGTCCCAGCTATCCCTGGGACTTCCCCTATCTTGATATCCGGAGCCCGGCCGAGGAGGCCGGATGGATGGGGGTGGATGCTGATTGGTGGACGAATGAGACCTGGGTGCCCAACTGCTCCTGGTTCATCCTCGCCGCGGTCGCGCTGCACCGGGCGCTGTCGGGCGATGCCTCGCCGTGACCAGGCGGCGTGGGTGCTGTGGGGGCCGCGCTGCTCAGCACAGTAGCAGAGGAGCTTTGCTGCCTCGCGGAGTAGCAGAACCATATCGCGTGGTCGGGCCCGGCTGGGAGCCCGCCAAGAAGCCGGCGGGCAGGCCTGGGCTACCGTAGGCTGCTCGGGAGATGGAGATGGTGACGCTGTACGTTGCCTCCAGTGACCAGTACTCGGGCAAGACTCTGACTTGTCTCGTGCTGGGTACTCGCTGGCGGAACCAGGGCCGCCGGGTCGGGTTCATGAAGCCGCTTGGCATGCTGCCGGTGACGGTGGGAAATGAGGTCAGCGACGAGGACGCGCTGTTCGTGGCGCGGCAGCTTGAGTTCGAGGCCCCACCTGCTCGCCTTTGCCCAGTGATGACGGGGGTGGAGCTGTGCCGCGCGGACCCCGAGCAGCTTCGCCGCCGCGTGCAGGAGGCTTTTGCGGCGAACGCGGCCGGGCAAGAGATCATGCTGGTGGGCGGGCTGGGATCGGTCCTGACCCGGGGCAGCACCTTCGGCCTCGACGGGCTATCGGTGGCAGAGATGCTCGACGCGAAGGTGCTGCTGGTGGCGCGGGCTGAATCATTCCTCGCTCTGGACAGCATCATCGCCGCCCACCGCGCTCTGGGGGATCGCCTGGTGGGGGTGATCCTCAACCGGGTGTCGGTCCGCCACCGGGAGGCGATCGAGGGGGAGGTTGCGGGCTGCCTGGCCCGGCGCGGCATCTTTGTGCTCGGGCTGATCCCCGAGGATCCTCTGCTGAGTTCGGTGAGCATCCGGGAGCTGGCCGAGGCCACCGCGGGCGAGCTGCTCTCGGCGCCTGAAGCGGCCGATGAGCTGGTGGAGAACTTCGTCCTGGGCGCCATGGGTGTGCACGCCGCGCTGCGGTATTTCCGGCAGAGCCCCCGCAAGTGTGTGATCACCGGCGGCGACCGCACCGACATTCAGTTCGCGGCCTTGGAGACTTCCACTCGCTGCCTGGTGCTGACCGGCAGCATGCGCCCCAGCCACCAAGTGATCGCGCGAGCGGAGGAGCTCAAGGTGCCGGTGATGCTGGTGAGCGGGGACACGCTCAGCACCGTCACCGCGATCGAGCAGCTTCTGGGCAAGCAGCGGGTGCGCGAGGCCAAGAAGATAGATCACGCCCTGCAGCAGTTCGAGGCGCTGCTGGACCTGGCGAAGCTCGACCGCGCGCTCGGTCTCACCTGAGGAGCTTCGCCGAATGAAGTAACACGGCGAAGCTCAAGAAGCGGCCCAGACAGGCACAGGGCGATGTTCGCACATTACTTCGTTGTGCGAACATCATTAAGATGAGCGTGATGGGAGCGGGCGGCGGGTAAGCTCAAATCGTGAAAGCATGAGGCTGCGGTGGCCCTGAAGATAGCAGTTGCCGGCAAAGGTGGGGTGGGGAAGACGACGGTGAGCGCGGCTCTCGCTCAGTCGCTGCGGCGCGCTGGCGAGCGGGTGCTGGCCGTGGATGCGGATCCCAACAACTGCTTGGGGCGAGCGCTGGGCTTTGCGGAGGAACGGCTAAGCGGGGCGACCCCGCTCTCGGAGATGAAGGAGCTGTTGGCCGAGCGGGCCGGCACCGCGTCGGGAGGTGGCTTCTTCGCGCTCAACCCGCCGGTGGAGGACCTGCTTGCCGCCTATCAACTGGAAAAGGATGGCATTTCGCTTCTGGTCATGGGGACGGTGGACGAGCCGGGCGCCGGGTGTGTGTGCCCGGAATCCGCGGTGCTGAAGGCGCTGTTGCGGCATCTGGTTGGGCTGGAGGCGACCTCCCTGGTGTTGGACATGGAGGCCGGGCTCGAGCACCTGGGGCGAGGCACCGCCCAGCACGTGGGGGCGCTGCTGATCGTGGCCGAACCCACCGCCGCCAGCGCGCGCACCGCGGCCCGCATCGCAGTGCTGGCCCGCGGGCTCGGGCTGCGCCTGCCGGGAGTGGTGGTGAACAAGGCGACGTCACCAGGAGACACCCAGAAGGTTCGTCCCTATCTGGAGGGGCTGGAGATCATGGCCACGCTGCCGCTCGATGTCTCGGTTGCGGCCTCCGAATCGGTGCCCTCGTCCGGGCCCCTGGTGCAGGCGGTGGATGAGCTCAGACAGCGCCTGGCCGCGCGGCTGAACTGACATGGGACAAGTGATTGCGGTGACTGGGAAGGGAGGGGTCGGCAAGACCACGGTCGCGGCACTCATGGTGCGGCTGCTCGTGGAGGCGAAACGGGGTGCGGTGCTTGCCGTGGATGCCGATCCCAACCTCAACCTGAACGCGGCCCTGGGCGTGGAGGTGGCGGAGACGGTGGGCGATCTTCGCGAGGAGGGCTTGGTTCGCGCCTCTTCTCTCCCAGGGGGCATGGCGAAGAGCGAGTTTCTGCAGATGCGCATTCAGCAGGCCCTGGTCGAGTCCGCCGGCTTCGATCTGCTGGCGATGGGGCGACCGGAGGGGCCGGGCTGCTACTGCTTCGCCAACTCCATTCTGCGCGCGTGCGTGGATCGCATCGGCAAGCAGTACGCCTATCTGATCATTGACTGCGAGGCCGGGCTGGAGCATCTGAGCCGGCGCACCGCAGGCGATGTGGACCTCCTGCTGCTGCTCTCCGACCCCAGCCTACGTTCCCTGGACACCGCGGTGCGGGTGCTGGAGCTGATCGAGGAACTGCACACCGGAGTCGCGAAGAAGGCCTTCGCCTTCAGCCGCGTCACCGACGGCCTGCCTCCGGAGCTGGCCCAGGCGGCGCGGGCGAGGGGGCTGCCGGATCCCTTCATCGTCCCAGAGGACGCCGAAGTAAGGGAGCTAGACTTGCGCGGCCTGCCCTTGGTCGGAGTGAAGGCCCAGAGCCCGTGTCTGGAGGCGGTGCGGACGATCATGCAGGCCACTGGGTTGCTGCCGGCCTGACCCGATCCCGCCGGCCATTGCGGCCGCCTTGCTCGGAGCCCACGATGGCGCGCGCGGCGAGCCGCGCGGTGCGGCTCGGATAGGTTTGTGAAACTTTTCGCGGGCGGGCAGGAAGTCGGCCTTCCAAGAGGAAAACAGGCTTAGTTGGGTATGCTTATTAGGGTTGCGATGAAGCCCGCCTGGCCCTGGGGCAGGCGGGTTCGCATGACCAACGGGGCCTGGCGCTTGGTGGCCCGCTTGGTCACCGTCCTCATCGCGGCCACCCCGAGCGCGGTGTTGGGGATTATCAGCGCGCGTGTGGGGAGAGAAACATGTGCGAGTCCAAAGTCTTTCTGGCAACACCGGAGGGCGAGAAGCTGGTACTGGAGGAGGTGGCCGCGATCAGGCCGGAGGGGACGGCTACCGGCTGGTGACGCTGTTCGGTGAGCAGGCGCACGTCCGGGGCCGGATCAAGGAGATAGACTTGCTGCAGCACCGGGTCGTGCTGGAGGCGATGCCCTGATGCGCCTCCGACCTCGTAGGCTTGGGTGGTGTCGTCTCGCTGGGATGGAACCGAGATGGCGACTGCCCTTTCCCCGATAAGGCGGAGTGAAGGAGTCTGACCTTGGCCAAGGCCATTGTGGTTGATGTCAATAAGTGCTATGCCTGCCTTGGCTGCGTGGTGGAATGCGCCTACCACCAGGCCCGGGCCGGTCAAGACGTATCCCTCAGCTCGGGGGTGCTGTCCTTCGCTGGCTGCGATGTGGTGGCAGTGGACAGAGAGCCGGTGCCGCTGGTGTGCAATCACTGCGAGGACGCCCCCTGCATGCGGGTCTGTCCCACCAACGCTATCAAGCGGGCGGCCGAGGGCGGGCCTGTGCTGCTGGAGGCGGAGCGCTGCATTGGCTGCCGGGCCTGTGCCATGGCCTGCCCCTTCGGCATGATCCAGATGCGCCCGGACGGCGTCACCGCGATCAAGTGCGACCTGTGCGCAGATCGTACCGCCAAGGGCTTGCCGCCGGCCTGCGTCGCCGCCTGCATCACCGGCGCCCTGGAGCTGAGAGAGATAGACGACGTGATCGCCGAGGCGAGAAAGCGCGCCGCGGCCTTGCTGGCGCGCAGCGGGAAGGGGTGACCTGCGCGGCTCACTGGTTCGATCGGCGAGTAGTCCCATGACGATAGAGACCGCCCCTGATTACCGTGGTGCCGTCGAGGCCGTGATCGCAGTGTACGGCCGCGACCCGGGCTTCCTGATCCCGATGCTGCAGGATGTGCAGCGCGAGTTCGGATACTTGCCGGCCGAAGCCATGAGGACGATAGCCGAGCTGCTCGGGATTCCCGTGAGTCAGTGCTACTCCGTCGCGACGTTCTACACCTCACTCAGCCTGGTCCCGCGGGGGCGGCACCTGATCACCCTCTGCCTGGGAACGGTGTGCTATCTGAAAGGGGCCAACGAGATTGCGGAGACCATTCAGCGGCGCCTCGTTGTCCAGGTCGGCGGCACCACCGCAGATCGCCTCTTCACCTATCAGCCGGTGAACTGCCTGGGGGCCTGCGCCCTGGCGCCGGTGATGGTGATAGACGAGGAGTATTTCGACAAGGTCAAGGTGCGCCAGGTGCCGGATATCCTGGCCAAGTATGCCAAGCAGGAGAATCCCCTTCGCGATGGTGACTAGACAGCTCACAAGCGCAGCTGATCTCGCGCGTTGGCAAGATGAGATCAGTGGGCGAGCGGGAGAAGCGAAGGTCACGGTAACGGTGTGCCTCGGCACCGGCTGCGGGGCCAAGGGTGCGGCGCGGGTGATTGAGGCCTTGGAGGCAAAGGTCAGGGAGCTGAACGGCGACGCGCAGGTCAAGGTCAAGCCCACCGGGTGCCACGGCTTCTGCGAACGGGGGCCCATCGTAGTGGTCTCGCCCGGTGACATCTTCTACCAGAATGTGCGGGAGGAGGATGTCGCGGAGCTCGTCCAGGAGACCATCCTGGGGGGCCGGGTGGTGGAACGCCTGCTCTATCAGGATCCGGTGACCGGCGAGAAGATCACCACCAGCCGGGGCATACCGTTCTACAGCAAGCAGATGCGGCTGGTGCTTCGGCACAACGGCATCACCGACCCGAGCCGGATCGAAGAGTACATCGCCGTGGGCGGGTACACCAGCCTGGCCAAGGTGCTGACCAAGATGACGCCGGAGGAGGTCATCGCGGAGGTGGACCTCGCCGGGCTGCGGGGCCGAGGTGGGGGCGGCTTCCCTACGGGCCGCAAGTGGCGCACCTGCCGGGAGGCGGAGGGCGAGCCCAAGTACGTCATCTGCAACGGCGACGAAGGAGACCCCGGGGCCTTCATGGATCGCTCCATCATGGAGGCCAATCCCCATGCCGTGATCGAGGGGATGATCATCGGAGCGTATGCGATCGGGGCCCACCAGGGCTACCTCTACGTGCGAAACGAGTACCCGCTTGCGGTCCGCCGCTTGAGGAAGGCCTTAGACGACGCGGGTGACCACGGCCTCCTCGGCGAGGACATCCTGGGCAGTGGCTTCTCATTCGACATCCGCATCAACCGCGGGGGTGGAGCGTTCGTGTGCGGCGAGTCCACCGCGCTGATGGCCTCGCTCGAGGGCAGGCCGGGCGAGCCCCGGGCGAAGTACGTCCATACCGTAGAGGCGGGGCTCAACAATAAGCCTACGAATCTGAACAATGTAGAGACCTGGGCAAACGTGCCCCTGATCATCGAGCGGGGCGGGAGATGGTTTGCTTCCATCGGCACGGAGCGAAGCAAGGGCACGAAGGTGTTCTCTCTGGTAGGGAAGGTGCGCAACACCGGGCTGGTCGAGGTGCCCATGGGCATGACCCTGCGTGAAATCGTGTTTGACATCGGCGGCGGGATCCCCGATGACAAGGCCTTCAAGGCGGTGCAGACTGGCGGCCCCTCCGGGGGCTGCATCCCGGCCCAGTTCCTCGACACCCCGGTTGACTTCGACGAGCTCTGGAAGCTGGGCTCGATGATGGGCTCCGGCGGGCTGATCGTGATGGATGAAGACACCTGCATGGTGAATGTGGCCCGCTATTTCCTGGACTTCCTCCAGAAGGAATCCTGCGGCAAGTGCACCGCCTGCCGGGAGGGGGTGGCGCAGATGCTGCATCTGCTCAACGGCATCTGCGCGGGCAAGGGCCGGGAAGGCGATGTCGAGCTGCTGCTCGAGCTCTGCGACATCCTGGAGGATGCCGCGCTCTGCGGGCTGGGCAACACCGCCTGCAACCCGGTGCGGAGCACGATCCGGTACTTTCGCGACGAGTACGACGCCCACATCCGGGAGCGCCGCTGCCCGGCCCGGCAGTGCCGCGGGCTGTTCCGCTACGAGATCGTCGCCGAGAGCTGCAGGGGCTGCGGGATCTGCCTCAAGGAATGCCCGCAGGAGGCAATCTCGGGCGAGGCCAGGAAGCCGCACACCATTGACCAGAGCAAGTGCATCAGCTGCGGCCTGTGCTTCGCGGCCTGCCGCTTCGACAGTATCGCCAAGGTGTGAACAGGGACGGGCGCTGATACGGGTGACATCTGCCGATGGCTAAGCTGACCATAAACGGACGTGAGGTCGAGGCGAAGGAAGACCAGAGCGTGCTGGAGGTGGCGCGGGCCGCGGGGATCTACATCCCGGCCTTGTGCTATCACCCCGCGGTCTCGCCCTATGGCTCCTGCCGGCTGTGTCTGGTGGAGGTGAAGGCGGGTAACCGCACCCGCATGGTAACCTCGTGCTGCTATCCCGCGCGAGGCGGGATTGAGGTGTTGACGGACACGGAGAAGGTGCAGAGAACCAGACGCGGGGTGATGGAGCTGCTGCTGGCGCGGGCGCCGGGGTCAGCTTCGCTGCGCGCGCTGGCTGCTTCCCTGGGCGTGACGGAGCCGCGCTTCCCGACCCTCACCCGGGGCGAACGGGACTGCATTCTCTGCGGGTTGTGCGTCAATGTCTGCCGAGAGGTGATGGGCGCGGCGGCAATATCGTTCGCCAACCGAGGGGTTGATCGCACGGTGGTGGCCCCTTTCCTGGAGTCATCGGAGGCCTGCATGGGGTGCGGCGCCTGCGCCGCGGTGTGCCCGATGGGAACGGTTGAGCTTCGCTGGACGGAAGCAGAGGTCGAGGTCGCGCCCTTCAAGAACCGGGTGCCGCTGATGCGCTGCCGGAACTGCGGGCGGCCCATCACCGGCGCGCCCTTCAGCCAGCAAGTTGAAGGGCGCCTGGGAGATAAGCTGGCCTCGGCCGTCACCTTGTGCACGGCGTGCAAGCGCAGTGCCGCCGCGCTGGCCGCGAAGAAGGCAGCAGTGGCAAGCTGAACCTGAAGTGGTGGGGCTGGCATGCCTATGCCAGCCGGGCGCGCATACAGAGACATGCCCGCCCTACGGAGGAAGAGTGAGACGATGAGTGATAGCAAGAATCGGATGAGAGATGCGGCGAGCCAGGAAGCCTTGGAGGAGGCCTGCGAGCGCGGCATTCTGACCGCCCTGGATCGCTACGAGCTGCAGCAGCCCAGCTGCAAGTTCGGGCAGGAGGGCATCTGCTGCCGCATCTGCAACATGGGGCCGTGTCGAGTGATCAGCACGGCTACGGAGGGAAGGTTGGGAGTGTGTGGCGCCAGCGCCGACACCATTGCCGCCCGCAACCTGCTGCGCATGATCGCGGGCGGAGCCGCGGCGCATTCCGACCATGGTCGAGATGTGGTCAACACCTTCATCCTGATGGCCAAAGGGGAGGCGAAGGATTACCGCATCAAGGATGAGATCAAGCTGCGCCGGCTGGCCCAGGAGTACGGGGTGGCCATGGATGGCAAGTCTCCGCTCCAGATCGCGCAGGGCCTGGGCGAGCGCATGCTGGCCGAGTTCGGTCAGCAGGAGGGGGAGCTGAGGACGCTGGCGCGGGCCCCGCAGCGCCGCCAGCGGCTGTGGCGGGAGCTGGGAGTGGCCACCCGGGGCATTGATCGAGAGATCGTAGAGAGCATGCACCGTTCCACCATGGGGGTGGACGCAGATTACAGAGACCTGATGCACCACGGCATCCGCACCGCGCTGGGCGATGGCTGGGGCGGCTCCATGATCGCCACCGACTTGCAGGACGTGATGCTCGGCTCGCCCGTGCCGGTGCGGGCCAAGGTCAACCTCGGGGTGTTGAGCGAGGACAAGGTCAACATCCTGGTGCACGGGCACGAGCCTATTCTCTCGGAGATGGTGGTGGAGGCCTCCCGAGATCCGGAGCTGCTGAAGCTGGCGGAGGAGAAGGGGGCCAAGGGTATTCAGCTCAGTGGCATCTGCTGCTCCGCCAACGAGGTATTGATGAGGCAGGGGATTCCGGTAGCGGGGACGTTCCTGCAGCAGGAGCTGGCCCTGGCCACCGGCGCGGTGGAGGCGATGGTGGTGGACGTGCAGTGCCTGATGCCCTCCTTGCCGCAAGTGGCAGCCTGCTCGCACACCGAGCTCATCACGACCTCGCCCAAAGGCCGCATGCCGGGGGTGCGCCACATCGAGTTCGAGGAGAAGCGCGCGCTGGAGGTGGCGCGGGAGATCGTCCGGATCGCCATCGAGAACTTCCCGAACCGCAACCGGGAGACCGTTCACATCCCCAAGCAGTCCATGGACCTGGTCGCCGGTTTCACCACCGAATATGTCTTCCGGTTGCTGGGGGGGCGCTTCCGGCCCTCCTACCGGCCTCTCAACAATGGGATCATGGAGGGCCGTCTGCGCGGCGTGGCCGGGGTAGTGGGATGCTGCAACCCGAACTTCCAGCCGGTCGACTCCGGGCACATCGAGATGGTGAAGGAGCTGATCCGCAACGACGTGCTGGTGGTGCAGACGGGCTGCTCGGCCATCGCCTGCGCCAAGGAGGGACTGCTGGTGCCGGAGGCGGCCGCCCAGTACGCGGGGCGCGGCCTCCAGGAGATCTGCGAGGCCGTGGGCATCCCGCCCGTGCTGCACGTTGGCTCCTGCGTTGATAACAGCCGCATCCTGATCGCCTGCTGCGAGATGCTGAGAGAGGGCGGGCTGGGCGAGGATATCAGCGACCTGCCGGTGGCGGGGGCGGCGCCCGAGTGGATGTCGGAGAAGGCGGTGTCGATCGGGATGTACGTGGTGGCCTCGGGCATCTTCACCGTTTTCGGGACTCCGCTGCCGGTGCGGGGGTCGCAGGCGCTCTACGATTATCTGACCAAGGAGATGGAGCAGGAAGTGGGGGCGGCCTGGGCCTTCGAGAGGGACCCGGTGGCGGCCGCCCGGTTGATGATCGCGCGCATAGACGAGAAGCGCGCGGCCCTGAAGCTGCGACCCATGCTGTATGAAGCGCGAGAGCTAGTGCCTGCCTAGCGTGGAGCCGCGCCGGAGCGCGGAGCACCCGGTTGCCTGCTGGCAGCCTGCCGGTACCATCATATACTCAAAGGGGCGAGGAAAGGAACGTGAAGAGCGACCTGGAGATTGCACAAGCCGCCAGCATGCGGCCCATCTTGGAGATCGCTGACCATCTCGGCATTGCCGAAGATGAGCTCGACCTGTATGGGCGCTACAAAGCCAAAGTTCATCTCAACATCCTGGAGCGGCTGAAGGGCCGCCCCAATGGCAAGTACGTAGACGTCACCGCCATCACTCCCACCCCCCTGGGCGAGGGCAAGACGGTGACCACCATCGGGGTATCGCAGGCGCTGGGCTATCTGGGCAAGAGGGTGATCACCTGCATTCGCCAGCCCAGCCTGGGCCCGGTGTTCGGGATCAAGGGGGGCGCGGCCGGCGGGGGCTACGCCCAGGTAGTGCCGATGGAGGATTTCAACCTTCACCTCACCGGCGATGTTCACGCCGTGGGCATTGCCAACAACCTGCTGGCGGCGATGATAGACGCTCATCTCAAGCACGGCAATCAGCTCAACATTGACCCGCGCACCATCTCCTGGCGGCGAGTGATAGACCTCAACGACAAGTGGGGCGTTTACAACATCGTCGCCGGCCTGGGCGGCGAGAACCGCGTGCCCCGGGAGACGGGGTTCGACATTACAGTGGCGAGCGAGGTGATGGCGATCCTGGCGCTGGCCACCAGTCTGCAGGACCTGCGCCAGCGGCTGGGCCGCATCGTCATCGGCTCCACCTACGCCGGCGAGCCGGTGACGGCCGAGCAACTCCAGGCGGCCGGCGCCATGTGCGTGCTGCTGCGGGACGCGCTGATGCCTAACCTGATGCAGACTCTGGAGAACACGCCGCTGTTCGTGCACGCCGGGCCCTTTGCCAATATCGCCCATGGCAACTCCTCCATCGTCGCCGACCAGATCGCTCTCAAGCTCGCCGATTACGTGGTTACCGAGTCCGGCTTTGGGGCGGACTGCGGGATGGAGAAGTTCTTCAATATCAAGTGCCGCGTCAGTGGCCTGGCCCCCAACTGCGTGGTGATCGTGGCCACCGTGCGGGCCCTCAAGATGCACGGCGGCATTGGCACCGTGAGGCCCGGCCGGCCTCTGCCCAAGGAGTTGATCGAGGAGAACCTGCCGGCCCTGGAGAAGGGCGGCGAGAACCTGGTCAAGCACATCGAGAACGCCCGCCTGTTCGGGGTGCCGGTGGTGGTGGCGGTCAACCGCTTCACCCAGGATACCGAGCCTGAGATCGAGCTGATCCAGAAGATGGCGGTGGGGGCGGGAGCAGAAGGCGCCTATGTATCAGAGGTCTGGGCGCATGGAGGCAAAGGCGGCACCGAGCTGGCTCAGGCCGTGATCGCGGCTTGCGAGAAGCCGACCGACTTCAGGCTCCTCTACCCGGACGACCTGCCCATCAAGCAGAAGATCGAGACCATCGCCACCAAGGTCTACGGGGCGGATGGCGTGGACTACGACGCGGTGGCCGAGCGGAAGATCGAGGCCTTCACCAAGTGGGGGCTGGACAAGCTCCCCATCTGCATGGCCAAGACCCACCTCTCACTCTCCCATGACTCCAACCTGAAAGGCCGGCCGCGGGGCTTCCGGGTGCCGGTGCGAGACATTCGACCCAGCGCGGGCGCGGGGTTCCTCTACCCGCTCTGCGGCGCCTTCACTACC
This sequence comes from uncultured Armatimonadota bacterium, assembly GCA_963716175.1. GTDB lineage: Bacteria > Armatimonadota > Hebobacteria > Hebobacterales > Hebobacteraceae > MFD04408-11. The sequence goes on from OY970296.1 coordinate 2,564,976, forward strand.
ATGCCCGGGCTGCCCAGCCGGCCCGCGGCAGTGGTTGTTGACGTAGACAAAGATGGGAAGATCGTGGGGCTGTTCTAGCAATGGCCTACTTGGAAGAACCGCTCAAACACTACTCCGACGCGCTGGCCAGCGGCAGGCCTACACCTGGCGGAGGGAGCGCGGCCGCCCTGGTAGGCGCGTTGGGGGCGGCCCTCAACAGCATGGTCGCCAACTTCACCGTGGGCCGGGAGAAGTTCGCCGCGGTGGAGGCAGAGGTGCGGGAGTTGCTGGCGGAGAGCGAGCGCCTGCGGGCCGACCTGGAGCGGCTGACTCAGGCCGACACCGAGGCCTACGGCATGGTCTCCCGCGCCTACCGGATGCCTCGGGAGACGGAGGAGGAGAAGGCGGCGCGAGAGGCGGCGATCCAGGAGGCGCTGAAGGCGGCGGCCGAAGTGCCCCGACAGGCGGTCGGCGCCTGCCGCGCCGTGCTGAAGATCGCGGCCCAGCTCCTGGAGAAGGGCAACCCGAACCTGATCACCGATGTGGGTGTGGCTGCGAAGTTCGCGCTGGCCGGCATGGAGTGCGCCACTCTGAATGCCGAGATCAACTTGATCCACATCAAGGATAGCGCCTACGTGGAGGCCGCCTTCAGCTCCATGAAGCCGCTGATCGAGGAGGGAGAGAGGTTGGCGCAGCAGGTGTGGCACGAAGTGATCCATCGCATGAGGCAGGGGGTGAAGAAATGAGCGCGCGACTATTGGAGGGCAGGCCCATTGCCGAGGCCATCCGCGGGAAGGTGAAAGCGGATGTGGAGGCCTTGAAGGCAAAGGGGGTCACGCCCAAGCTGGTGGCAGTGCTGGCCGGCGACAACCCCGGCGCCAAGTTCTACGCGGGCGCCCAGGAGAAAGCCTGCCAGGAAGTCGGGATCGCCTACGAGCTGGAGCAGCACCCCAGCGAGATCACCCAGGCCGAGCTGGAGGCGGTCATTGCACGGCTGAACGGGGAGGCCTCGGTGCACGGGATTCTGCTGCTCATGCCGGTGCCCAAGGGGCTGAACGGCCCAGCCGCCCAGGCCCTGATTGATCACCGCAAGGACGTGGACGGGGTGAGCCCTGCGAACCTGGGCCGGGTGGTGCTGGGGCAGCCCCGCCTGGCGCCTTGCACGGCCATGAGCGTGATCGAACTGCTCCGCTCCAGCGGTGTGGACGCCTATGGCAAGGAGGCGGTGGTCGTGGGCAGCAGCGAGATCGTGGGCAAGCCGGTGGCGCTGCTGCTGATGGACAAGTACATCACCACCGATGCCGGCGGGAAGACCGACAGGCTCGCCGGTGCCACCGTCACCGTATGTCACATCGGCACCAGTGAGCGGGGAGACCTGGGTGCTCACACCCGCCAGGCCGATATCCTGGTCACCGCGGTGGGGGTGAAGCCCGGCCTGATCTCAGGCGATATGATCAAGCCGGGCGCGATCGTGATAGACGTGGCCACCATCCGGGTGAAAGACGCGGAGACCGGGAAAACTAACACCTACGGCGACGTGGATTTCGCGGCCGCCAAAGAGAAGGTGGCGGCGATCACGCCGGTGCCTGGTGGAGTGGGGGTCGTAACCACCGCCATCCTGCTGCGCAACACGGTGGAGGCCGTGCGCTGGCAGCATGGCCTGTAGGGGCGTGATTCATCACGCCCTCATCGGGGGACGCAATGGATTGCGCCCCCACGGAAGGTAATCGCGAGGAGCGAAGTCGAATGACCATTAGCGAAGCCAAGTCCCTGGAGGAGATCCTCCGCAGCCTGGAAGGGCAAGGCAAAGTGTTCCTGGTCGGCTGCAGCGAGTGTGCCACGGTGGTGCAGGTCGGAGGCGAAGACCAGCTCAAGGCGATGGCCGAGGAACTCACCCAGCATGGCAAGACCGTCACCGGCACGCTGGTCGCCGACCCCGGCTGCCATCTGCTCAACCTCAGGCGAGAGTTCCGGGAGCGCCGGCAGGAGATCGAGGGCTCGGACGCCATGCTAGTCCTGTCGTGTGGGACCGGAGCGCAGACCGCGGCCCAGGCCACCGCCAAGCCCGTGCACGTCGGCACCAACACCCTCTTCCTGGGGTGCGTGGAGCGCTTCGGCCAGTTCCGCGAGTACTGCTCGGCGTGCGGGGACTGCAGCCTGGAGCAGACCGGCTACATCTGCTCGGTCACCCGCTGCTCCAAGGGCCTGCAGAACGGGCCCTGCGGGGGCACGACGGCGGAGGGAAAGTGCGAGGTCAATCCCGAGACAGACTGCGGCTGGCTGCTGATCTACAACAAGCTCAAGGAGCAGGGCGGGCTGGACTCCCTCAAGACCTACCAGCCCCCGAAGGAAGCGCTGCCGCACCCGGGGCAGCGAACGCTCTCGCGGGAGGGGAAAGAGGAATGAGCCTGCGCTCCGTCCTGCAATCCGATAAGTTCATCGTTACCTCGGAGGTGGGCCCTCCCAAGGGCACCAACATGGGGCACGTGTTGGAGGAGGCCAAGCTGCTGGTCCCGCTGGTGGACGGGATCAACGTGACCGACATCCAGGCCGCGGCGATGCGCATCGGCTCCATGGCCACCTGCCACCTGATCAAGGACCTGGGCGGAGAGCCGGTGCTGCAGATGGTCTGTCGGGATCGCAACCGGCTGGCCCTGCAGAGCGACCTGCTGTCGGCCTGGGTGCTGGGGATCGAGAACGTGCTCTGCCTCACCGGGGATCACCCCACCCTGGGGGACCACAAGGGTGCGAAGGCGGTCTATGATCTGGATTCGGTGCAGCTTCTGAAGGTGGCCAAGGGCCTGAACGAAGGCCACGATATGATGGGCAATGAGCTGGATGGCAAGCCGGACTTCTGCCTTGGGGCAGTGGTGACCCCGGGCGGCAACCCGGTGGAGATGCAGATCATGAAGCTGGAGAAGAAAGTGGAGGCGGGGGCGGAGTTCGTCCAGAGCCAGGCGGTCTATGATGTGGCTGCCTTCGCCGAGTTCATGGAGCAGGCGAGTCAGATCAAGGTGCCGGTGCTGGCCGGCATCGTGCTGCTGAAGTCGGCCGGCATGGCCCGTTACATGAACAAGAATGTGGCTGGCGTCACCGTGCCGGACGATCTGATCAAGGAGATGGCCCAGGCCGGGGAGGCGGACAAGGCGGCGAAGGCGGAGGGGAAGAAGGGCGGCCATCAGGTGAAAGCCAGCATCGAGATCGCCGCCCGGCTGATCCGGGGCCTGAAGCCGCTGTGCCGGGGCGTCCATCTCATGCCCCTGGGCTGGGGGCACCAAGTGCCGGCTGTGCTCAAGGCGGCGGATCTGCGGGCATAACAGGCTGTGTCTGAGAGAATCGCTGGGAAGGTTGAGGATCAATGTCAAGGATAGTCGCTGCTGCCGCTATACGCGGGTCACATGTGGTCGTGGCCGAGGCCGAGGAGAAGCTGGAGGCCGCCATCGCAAAGCACGGGGAGAAGCAGCGTCTCGAGTTTCCCGAGACGGCGTTCTTCCTGCCCATGGCAAACGCACTGCTGGGCCTGGATGTGAGCACCCTGGGGGAGGCGCGGCAGGTGCTGGAGACGGCCCAGAGTCTGCTCACCGACGAGCCCTCAGAGCAGGTCTGGCTGCCCTACCTCTCCGGCGCCCTGGACGCGGGCATCGCCACCCTGCTGGGCGAGGAGCTGATCAAGGCGCTCGCTACCTGGAGGGAGAGGAGCCGAAGGAGGGCTGGCACGGCTTCATCTCCGACACCATCCTGCGCACGCTGGGCATCCAGCTGGTGGACGGCCGGCTGCCCGGCTTCGCCGCCATCGTGGGCGCGGCGCCCGGACACCGAGACCGCGGTGAACGTCGATCCGGGAGCTGCAGAAGCGCAACATCCTCACCTTCCTGATCGGCAATCACCGAGGGCCGCACCATGCGCGACCAGCTGATCGAGGCCAAGGTGCTTCCCAAGGACGCCACCGAGACCGAGGACGGCGATCTGAAGAAGGCCTGGTGGGGCCGCTACATCGTCCCCCTGGGCCCGGACACGGAGTCCATCATCTATGCCCTGAACTGGGCGATCCGCGGCGCGCTCACCTTCGGCGGTCACAAGAAGGGCCAGTGGAGAGAGTGCCTGAACTACACCCGGGCCCGCATCTTCGCCTTCGGCCTGGGCCTGGGCGACCTGGACGACCTGAAGTACGCCAGCGGCGCCGGGGCGATCAACATGGGCTTCCCGGTGATCGCGGACACGGAGATCCCGGAGATCCGGCCCACCGGCGTCTGCACCTACGAGGAGCTGGTGCGGGAGCTCGACCACCGGCGCATCGTAGAGACCAGTGTCGAGGTGCGCGGGGTCAAGGTCACGGTCTCCAAGATCGACATTCCGGTGCCGGTGGCCGCCGCCTTCGAGGGAGAGACCGTGCGCCGCGAGGAGATGCAGGTCCAGTTCGGCGGCAAGTACAGCGCCGCCTTCGAGTACCTGCGCATGCGGCGAGATGGACGAGGTCGAGGACGGCAAGATCGAACTGATCGGGGCGGACTGCGACAACGTCGAGGTGGGCGGGGCCATGCCCCTGGGCTTCCTGATCGAGGTGGCCGGTCGCAAGATGCAGAAGGACTTCGAGCCCATTCTGGAGCGGCAGGTGCACACCATCGTCAACCACGCCATGGGCGTGTTCCACATGGGCCAGCGCAACCTGACCTGGGTCCGGATCAGCAAGGACGCCTTCAAGGCCGGCTTCCGCCTGCGGCACTTCGGCGAGCTGTTGCGGGCCGAATACCTGCAGAAGTTCCCGGCCCTGGTGGACAAGGTGCAGGTGACCATCTTCACCGACGAAGGGGCAGATGCCGCCAGTGCTGGCTGAGGCCCGCCAGGTCTGCGCAGGCGCGCGACGCGCGCGTGGCCGGGATGACCGACGAGAGCGTGGACACCTTCTACTCCTGCACTCTCTGCCAGTCCTATGCCCCCAACCACGTCTGCGTCATCAGCCCGGAGCGGCTGGGGCTCTGCGGCGCCTACAACTGGCTGGACGGGCGCGCCGCCTACGAGATCAACCCGGCCGGCGCCAACCAGCCGGTGGTCAAGGGCCGGGTGATAGACCCGGTGAAGGGGCAGTGGGAGGGAGTGAACGAGTTCGTCTACCAGACCTCCAACAAGAGCGTGGAGCGGTTCAACGCCTACTCGCTGATGGAGGACCCCATGACCTCCTGCGGCTGCTTCGAGTGCATCATGGCCATCCTGCCCGACCTCCCGGCCAGGCGCACGGGGTGATGATCGTGAACCGGGAGTACCCTGGCATGACTCCTTGCGGCATGGCCTTCACCACCCTGGCGGGAAGCGTCGGCGGCGGCCTCCAGACCCCGGGCTTCCTGGGCATCGGTCGGCTCTACATCGTCAGCCGCAAGTTCATCTCGGCCGAGGGCGGGCTGCCTCGCATCCTGTGGATGCCCAAGGAGCTGAAGGAGGCGCTCGCCGACGGAATCAAGGCGCGGGCGGAGCAGTTGGGGATACCGGATCTCTACGATAAGATCGCGGACGAGTCCGTGGCCACGGATATCGAGCAGCTCACTCCCTGGCTCCAGGAGCGGGACCATCCGGCGTTCAAGATGGAACCTTTGCTGTAGGGCGGGCATGCCCGCCGACTCACCGGAGGTAGAACCTTGGGCCTAACAGGTATAGACATCTTCAAGCAGCTCCCGAAAACGAACTGCCGCGAGTGCGGGCAGCCGACCTGCCTCGCCTTCGCCATGAAGCTGGCGCAGAAGCAGGCGAGCCTGGATCAGTGCCCCTACGTCTCAGAGGAGGCGAAGGCGGCGCTGGCCGGGGCCTCGGCCCCGCCCATCAAGCTGGTCACCATCGGCGCCGGGGAGCGCAAGCTGGAGGTCGGCAACGAGACCGTGCTCTTCCGCCACGACGAGACTTTCTACCATCCCACCGGGCTGGCGGTGCTGGTGGACGCCGCCCTGCCAGAGGCGGAGCTGGCGGCCCGCATCACCGGGGTAGGGGAGGTGGAGTTCGAGCGCGTGGGCCAGAAGCTGCGGTTGGACGCGGTGGCGGTGAAGGGCGATGGGGAGGCCTTCGTGAAAGCCGCCGGTGTGGCCGCGGAGAAGTCCGCGGTGCCGGTTATCCTGATGAACGAGGACCCGGCGGTGATGGGGCAGGCGCTCTCCACCTATGCCGGAAAGCGCCCGCTTATCTACGCCGCGACCGCGGACAATGTCGAGGCCATGGCAGCTCTCGCGAAACAGCACTCCTGCCCGCTGGCGGTGCGAGGCCGGGACCTGGCCTCACTTGCCGAGCTCTCCGAGAAGGCCCAGGCCGCCGGCGCCACCGACCTGGTGCTCGATTCGGGCGCCCGCACCACCGCCGAGGTGCTGGCCAACGAGACCGCCATCCGGCGGGCGGCGATCCGGAAGCGGTTCCGGCCCCTGGGCTTCCCTACCATCACCTTCACGGAGGCCGCCGACGCCGCGCAGGAGGCGCTTCAGGCCTCCACCTACATCATGAAGTACGCTGGCCTGGTGGTGCTGGGCCGGATGGAGGCCTGGGAGCTGCTGACCCTGATCACCCTGCGCCAGAACATCTTCACCGACCCTCAGAAGCCCATCCAGATCGAGGAGGGGCTCTACCAGATCGGCACCCCGGATGAGAACTCGCCGGTGTTGGTCACCACCAACTTCTCCCTCACCTACTTCACGGTGGAGGGGGATGTGGAGGCGAGCCGGGTGCCGGCCTGGGTGGTGGTGGTTGACACCGAGGGCACCTCGGTGCTGACCGCGTGGGCGGCCGAGAAGTTCACCGCCGCGGTGATCGCGCAGAAGGTGAAGGCCTGCGATGTGGGCAGCAAGGTCAAGCATCGCAAGCTGATCATACCCGGTCATGTGGCGGTGCTGAGCGGCAAGCTGGAAGATGAGCTGGGGCAGGAATGGAAGGTGATCGTGGGCCCGCGGGAGTCTTCCGGCATCCCGAGCTTCCTGCGGACCTCCTGGTCGGCCCAGGGGTGAGCGGCCGCACAAACCCAGGAGGCCGACGACGGTGCGGTGTGATGAGCAGCTACATCGTAGTGTTCCTACCCGACGGCGCGTGCGTGGAGGCGGAACCGGGCCAGACCATCCTTGAGGTGGCCAGCGCGGCCGGGGTGGCGATTGACTCGGCCTGCGGGGGCCAGGGGACCTGCGGCAAGTGCAAGGTGATCGTGCCCCTGGGCCGGCCTGGTGGCAGTCCAGGTGACCAGCTTTCCCCTGAGGAGCGAGAGCGAGGGGTGGTCCTCGCCTGCCAGGCCACCGTGGAGGATGACCTGGTGGTGGAGGTGCCCCTGGAATCGCAGCGAGGCGAGCTGCAGATCCTCATCGGCCACCCCGAGCCGGAGTCCGCGCTGGTGGAGGCTGATATCCCGCTGGCGGAACGAGTTCCCCTGGCGCTGGACCCGCCGGACCTGAGCCGGAGCTATGGCGATGACGAGCGCCTGCTGGGGGCACTGCGGGCCAGCCGGGGCGACCGCTTCTCCGACTGCTCGGTTGATCTGAGTGCCCTGCGGGCCTTGTCCCGGGTGGCGCGACTAGAACAGGGCGAGCTGGATGCCCTCGTCGGCGACTTCGATGGTGCGGGCCGGGTTTTCGGCCTGGAGGCGACGGGCACCGCGGGAAGCTATGGGCTGGCGGTGGATGTGGGCACCACCACCGTCGTGGTGCACCTGGTTGACCTGGCCACCGCAGGCTTTCTGGACGCGTGCGCTTCGCTCAACGACCAGGTGGTGCACGGGGAGGATGTGATCTCGCGCATCATCTACACGCAGGAGCGCGCGGGAGGGCTGGCGGAACTGCGGCAGGACGCCCTCGCCACCATCAACCGGTGTGTGCGCGAGCTGGTGCAGAGGCAGGAAATCAGCGCGGACAGCATCCTGGCCGCCGCCTGCGTGGGCAACACCGTTATGACCCATCTTCTGCTGGGGATTGATCCCGCCTCCATCCGGCGGGAGCCGTATGTCCCGGCGGTGAGGTCCGTGCCCACGCTGCGGGCGGAGGAGGTGGGACTGGAGATGAGAGCCGGGGCGCCGGTCTACCTGGCGCCCTGTGTGAGCAGCTATGTGGGCGGAGATGTCACCGCGGGGGTGCTGGCGACCGCGATGGGCGACTCACCCCGGTTGACCCTGTTCATTGACCTGGGCACGAACGGGGAGATCGTGATCGGCAATCGAGACTGGCTGGTGTGCTGCTCGTGCTCGGCGGGGCCGGCCTTCGAGGGCTCGGGGGTGGAGTATGGGATGTACGCCACGGTGGGAGCGATCGAGCGGCTCTCCTACCACGCACAGACCGACCGCGTGGAGTACATGACCATCGGGGAGGCGAAGCCGCGCGGCATCTGCGGGTCCGGCCTGGTGGACGCGCTGGCCACCCTGATGCGGGCTGGGGTGATAGACCGGGCGGGCCGCATTAACCTGGGCTTTCCCAGCAGGCGGGTGCGCGTGCGCCAAGAGCGGCCCGAGTTTGTGCTGGTCTGGGGGGAGGAGGTGGGCCGGGCCGATGATATCTCGCTGGGGGAGGACGGCATCCAGAATCTGATTCGCGCCAAAGCCGCGGTCTACGCCGGGGCGGCGACGGTGCTGGAGAGCCTGGGGTTGAAGGCGGCCAGCCTGGAGCAGATCCTGGTGGCCGGCGCCTTCGGGAATTACCTCGATGGCGAAAGCGCGGTGATGATCGGGCTGCTGCCCGATGTGCCGCTGGAGCGGATCCGCTTCGTCGGTAACACCGCGGTGGCGGGAGCGCGGTCAGCTCTGCTCGGGCGAGCCGCGCGCAGGCGGCTGGAGGAGCTGGCCGGGCGGATGACCAACTTTGAACTCAGCCTGGTGCCGGGATACATGGAACGGTACGTCGCTGGTCTTTTCCTGCCGCACACCGATCTCCGGCTCTTCCCTTCGGTGGCCGGCAAGCTGGAGCTGCGCGGCATGAGCCCGCCACTCTACATCGCCTCCGTGAACTCGTACGCGGGGAAGTCGCTGGTCGCGCTGGCTTTGGGCCTGGAGCTGAAGCAGGCTGGCTTTCGGGTGGGCTACATGAAGCCTCTGGGCACGCTGCCCCATGCGGTGGGCGGTGTCATCACCGATGAGGATGCCTACTTCATCACCCAGCAGTTGAACCCTGACGGCCCCCTGGAGGCGATCTGCCCGGTGCTGCTCACCTCGGAGCTGACGCAGCAGGTGCTCACGGGGGAGGCCACCGGACTGGCGACCCGGATCCAGGAGGCGTACGCCCGGGTGGCGGCGGGGCGGGACGTAGTGATCGTGGGCGGAGTGGGCGATCTGGCGCGGGGTTCGCTGGTGGGGTTGTCGGCGCCCGCCGTGGTGGAACTGCTGGGGGCAAAGGTGGTGGCGCTGGCGAAGTCCGCCTCCGATGCCACCGTGGAAGAGGTGCTGCTGGCGGGCCGGCTGCTGGGAGAACGGCTCGCGGGCGTGATCTTCAACTTCGCCGGGCCTGACGACCAAGAGGCGCTGCGCGGGCCCCTGGGGCAACACTTGGAGCGCCGCGGCATCCCAGTGTTGGGCGTGCTGCCGCCGGACGAGGTGCTGGGCGCGATCACGGTGCGGGAGCTGGGCGAACTCCTTCCCGCGAAGCTGCTCTGCTGTGAGAAGGCGCTGGACGAGCTGATCGTGCACTTCGTGATCGGGGCCATGGGTGTGGCGAGCGCGTCGAAGTACTTCCGCCGAGCGCGCCGACAAGGCCGTGATCACCGGCGGCGACCGGGCCGACATTCAGCTCGCGGCCCTCCAGACCGCGACCAAGGCGGTCGTGCTGACCGGCAACATCTACCCCAGCGCGGTGATCGTGAAGCGCGCCCAGCAGCTCGGGGTGCCGCTGCTGCTGGCGCCGCACGATACCCTCACGACGGTGGCGCGAATCGAGCACATCACCGGCCGCCTGCGCATGCGGGAGCGCGCGAAAGTGGTGCGGGCGCAAGCGCTCTTTCAGAGACACGTTGATCTGGGCCGGCTGCGCACGGTGGCCGGACTGGCCGGCGCGCCCGGTGCCAGCCAACCAACCGCCGGAAAGGGAAACTGACCATGCCGTTCGAGATGCCGGTCGAGAAGTGGGCGAGCGCGGTGAACAGCGTGACCATCGGGGCCACCGCGGCGGAGGGCGGCACTCGCACCTCCCTGGTCACCGTGGGCGGGGATACCAGTCTGCCCTTCCTCCATTTCGAGGGCAAGACGCCGCACCGGCCGGCCATCGCCATGGAGGTGCAGGATATCCCACCGCAGGATCTCCCCGCTCCCCTGGCCGAGGCGCTGGGCGACGTGTGCAGCGATCCCGCGGCCTGGGCGCACAAGTGCGTGGAGCAATTCGGGGCCGATCTCATCTGTCTCCGCTTGCTGGGGGCCCACCCCGAGCGAGGCGACCGCTCGCCGGAGGCCTGCGGCCAGGCGGTGAAGTCGGTGCTGCAGGCGGTGGGGGTTCCTCTCATCATCTGGGGATGTGGCCAGGCGGACAAGGACAATGAGGTGATGCCCCGCTGCAGCGAGGTAGCGGCCAGCGAAAACTGCCTGCTGGGCACGGCCAGTCAGGACAGCTACAAGACCATCACCGCCGCCTGCCTGGCCGATGGGCACAAGCTGATCACGGAGGCCCCGCTCGACATCAACATCCAGAAGCAGGTGAACATCCTGGTCTCCGAGGCGGGGATTGACCTGTCTCGCATCATCATGTACCAGGCCACCGGCGGGTTGGGCTATGGCCTGGAGTACGCCTACTCCATCATGGAGCGCACCCGGCTGGCGGCCCTTTCCGGTGACCGCATGCTCGCCATGCCGATGCTGGCCCTGGTGGGGTCCGAGTGTTGGCGGGCCAAGGAGGCTCGCACCCCGGAGGAGACGGCCCCGGGGTGGGGCGCGGCGGCCGACCGAGGCGTGATCTGGGAAGCAACCACCGCCACCAGCTTCCTGCACGGCGGCACTCACATCTTCGTGATGTGGCATCCCAGGGCGGCCGCGCTGCTGCGCGAGATGATAGATTCCCTCATGAGTCCCTAGGCCCGAGGGCCGGGATCGCGGCCTGCGGAGCAGGCCCAGCCACAAGGAGGCTTGAGCATGTACGCCATCGGTGAACGCATCAACGGGATGTTCCGCTCCGTGGGCGCGGCCATCGGGGAGAAGAACCCTGAGCCCATCCAGCAGCTGGCGCGGGCCCAACTGGCGGCCGGGGCCACCGCCCTGGATGTCAATGTGGGCCCGGCCGCAGCCGATCCTCTGGCCGCCATGGCATGGCTGGTGAAGAGCATCCGCGAGGTCACCGACGCGCCCCTCGCCATAGATACCACCAAGCCGGAGGTGATGCAGCGCGGCCTGGAGCTGGCCGGCCCGGGCTCCATCATCAACTCCACCAAGGGCCAGCAGGAGCAGCTCGACATCTTCCTGCCCATGGCCAGGGAGCACCAAGGCCTCCGTCATCGTGCTCACCATTGACGAGAACGGCATCCCACGCGACGCCAGCGGCCGCAGCGAGATCGCGCTGCGGGCGGTGGCGGCGGCCATGGAGCACGGCCTGGACCTGGACCGTTTGATGATTGATGCCGTGATCCTCCCCGCGAACGTCGCCCAGCCCACCGCGGGCCACGTGCTGGAAACTATCCGCAACGTGAAGCTGATTGCCGAGCCGCCGCCCAAGACCGTGCTGGGCTTGAGCAATGTCTCGCAGGGGACCACGCAGCGGGCGCTGATCAACCGCACCTACCTGGTGATGGCCCTGGCCGCGGGGCTGGACGCCGCCATCCTCGATGTTCTCGACACCGCCATGATGGACGCCATGATCACGGCCGAGCTGCTGATGAACCACGCCGTGTACTGCGATGATTTCCTGCGAGCCTATCGCTCATCGCAGTGAGGCCGAAGGGGCGAATCCTGGGCGGCGGGCCCTTGAACCCGCATCTGATACTGGAGGCTGAAGTGCGTGTGGAGATCGTGCATACCGGGGGCCGGTACGTGGAGCGCGTGCTGGCCTACCTGTCGGCCGCCTCGCCCGGCGATGTCACCGCCTACCAGGTGCCGCGGGGACTGCCTCCGATCCTGGATGACGGCGCCGAATATCTGCCTGCCGAGCTGGGCGCTGCCGAGGTGATCATCGCCATCAACATCCACCCCGAGCTGCTGCTGGGCATTCCCGATCTGGTCAAAGGGCGCAACGCCCGCGGGTTGATCGCGCCCATCGAGGACCCGAACTGGATCAAGCCGGGCCTCGAGCGTCAGGTCACGCAGGCCTGCGTCCGGAGTGGCATCGAGTCGGCCTTCCCCAAGCCCTTCTGCGCGCTGGAGGGCAGCTCGCCGGTGATCGCGGAGTTCTCCCGGCTCTACCGGGTCGGCGCGCCGCTGCTCAGGATCAGCCAGGCCGAGGGCAAGGTGGTGGCAGTCGAGGTGCTGCGGGGGTCGCCTTGCGGCCTCACCGATTTCGTGGCCAAGAGTCTGGTGGGGCTGCCCGCGGATGAGTCCTTGCCGGAGAAAGCGGGCCAGCTCCATCATGCCTATCCCTGCCTCGCCAGCATGGGCCTCGATCCGGCCACCGGGGACACCATCATGCACGCCTCCCTTTACCTGGTCAGGGAGCGGGTGGCGCAAGCGCTGCGCGCCTCCGGGGGTGCGGCGGAGCCGCAGCCCAAGATGCGGTAGCTCGGAGCAAGCGTGCGCCGATGCCGCTCTCTGGAACAGCCTCACTATCTATGGAGTCCCTGGAATCATGGGAATAGCACATGATCCCAGAAACTCCTCAGAAGCAGGAGTAGGGCTCGTGAGGCCAGTTCTCTTGCCTCATGGTTGTTACCGAGGCAAGAGAATCGCTAGAAGCTGTTTCATAACCTCCCCTGAGGAGGCTATGAAACAGCACTGCACAACGTCAGGCCGTGGCAGGCGCATTTCATGCGAGGGCGTGGTGCGGCCAGCCAGCCGGTAGGTTACGAAATGCGCTCTAGTGCGATGGGCGCACGCCCGGCCTGAAGGCAAAGCCGCGGGCGCGAAGAAGTAAAAGGCCGGGTTGAGCCGATTCTCTTCGGCTCCGGTCAGAGCAGGCCGCTCTGGCGTCGGCCGAGCGGGGCGAGCGCCATCACTATTGGGAGGTAGAAGAGCATGCTGACAATTGGCCGAGCGGAAGCAGATGCCGCAGCGCGGGTGATCATGAGTGGGCGGTTGTTCCGGTTTGGCACGGGCAGCGAGTGCGCCAAGTTCGAGCGCGAGCTGGCGAAGAAGACCGGGACGAAGCATGCGCTCCTGGTGACCAGCGGAACGGGTGCGCTGATCTGTGGGTTGGCCGGGCTCGGGGTGGGACCGGGAGATGAGGTGATAGTGCCGGCCTACACCTTCATGGCCACCCCGGCGGCGGTGGTGGCGGTGGGGGCGATCCCGGTGATAGCCGAAGTTGACGAGTCGCTGATGCTGGACGCCGCGGATACAGAGGCCAAGATCACACGGCGCACCAAGGCCATCATCCCGGTGCACATGGTGGGGCTGACGGCGGATATGAATGGCATCATGCGAGTGGCGCGCCGGCACGGGGTCAAAGTGCTGGAGGACGGATGCCAGGCCGATGGCGGTTCCTATCGGGGCAAGCGGCTGGGTTCGATCGGACATGTGGGGGCCTTCAGCTTCAACTACTACAAGAACATCACCTCCGGCGAGGGCGGCGCGGTCGTCACCAATGACGACGCAGCCTACGAGCGCGCCATCATCATGCACGACCCGGGGACGGCCTTCCGCGCCCACCGCGCAGACTTGAGCATTGAGCCCTTCATCGGGATGGCATTCCGCATGAACGAGATCCAGGCCGCGGTGCTGCGGGTTCAGCTCAAGCGAATAGACGGCCTGCTGGCGAAGCTGCGGGCTAACAAGAGGAAGATCGTGGCCGGGATCGCCGACACCGGGCTGACCCTGACCAAGAACAACGACGTGGAGGGGGACTGCGCCACCACGCTTGCCTTCACCTTCAAGACCCCGAAACAGGCGCGCACCTTCATCAGCTTGCTGGAGAAGCAGCGGGTAGGCGCCAGCACCCCGATAGACAGCGGGCGCCACGTCTACTCGAACTGGGATCCTATCCTGCAGCGGCGCGGGGCCCATCACAAGGCCATGAACCCCTACCTGCGGCCGCAGAACCGGGGCTCCAAGGTCAGGTACACGAAGACGATGTGCCCGCGGACCACGGACCTCCTCAGCAGGTCGGTGTTCACTGGCATCAGGCACAACTGGACGGCCGCGCAGTTGAAGCGGCGGATCAAGGCGATCGGGCAGGCCGCCGCCGGGATGAAACTGTAAGGTGGCGAGACCCGGCCCGCGGCCGGCCGCTGTGCGCGGGCTGTTGGGCAGGGCGCCCGAGGCGCCCTGCCCATGTGCTATGGGGGAGTGAGGGATATGAGGATCACCGACTGGACGGTGCACACGCCGGACCGCAACTATCACGTGTTTGTCGAGCTGCACACGGATGCCGGGGTCACCGGGTGGGGCTCGGCCTTCTCTCAGACCCCGCAGCTGGTGGGCGCGCTGGGGTGGCTGAAGCGATTCGTCGTGGGCGAGAATCCGCTTGAGATCGAGCGAGTGACCGAGAAGCTCCACCAGCTTACCTTCTGGCACGGACGCGGGGGCGCCATGACCCATGCCATCAGCGCCATCAACATCGCGCTCTGGGACCTGACCGGAAAGGCGCTGGGGCAGCCGGTGAGCGTGCTGCTCGGGGGTCGGTACCATCACGCGGTCCCGGCTTATGGTTCGGTGCTCTTCCATCCTGTGGACACTCTTCCTCAGCGGATCGCGGCCATGAGGGAGCGGGGCTTTCGCGCGATGAAACTGGGATGGGACCCGTTTGGGCAGCAGAGCCTGGGCGAGGATGAGAAGCTGATCGAGACCGCGCGCCAGGCCGCGGGCGACGAGACCACGCTGCTGGTGGACGCGGGGGGCAGCAACCCATACTGGACGAACCGGCTCAAGGACGCGCTGGAACGGGCGAAGATGTTGGCCGACTACCGGGCCTACTGGTACGAGGAGCCGCTGCCGCCGGATGACCTCGACGGATATGTGCGGCTGACGGAACTCTCGCCCATCAAGATCGCCCATGGCGAGGTGCTGACCCGCCGCCAGTCGTTCGTCCCCTACTTCCGGCAGCGAGCCATGGACATCGTCCAGCCGGATGCCACGAAGGTCGGTGGGCTGTCGGAGGTGCGCCGCATCGGCTGGATGGCCGAGGAGCACGGCATCGAGCTGGTGCCCCATGGTTGGAACACCGCGCTCGGGGTGGCCGCTGACATCCACCTGGTCTCCTCGCTCTACACCAGGTCGTTCGTCGAGTTCAACGTGGGCAATCCGATGGTGGAGGAGATCGTTGATCCTCCCCTCCGCTTGGACGAGAACGGCTGCTTAGCGGTTCCGACCGGCCCTGGCCTGGGCGTGAACCTGGATCGGGAACGGCTGAGGCACTTCCAGGAGTCCGGCTTCTCCAGCGCCTCCTGGACCTGGGAAGAGACCGGGCAGTTCGAGGCCTGACCACCGGCCGCCGGAGGCGGCCCGAAGGGGGATGCCATGCGCGTATTCGCTGTCATCAATGGCTACACCGGTGCGCTCTGTCTGCGAGAGCTGATCGAGCAGGGACACGAGGTGGTGGGAGTGGTTACCGCAGCAGCGCACCGGCCCGGGGACCCCGAGGAGACTGTGATCGGTGTCGCCGCGCGGCATCTGTTGCCGGTGTATATGCCTTCGGTTGATCTGGTCAAGGAGCCAGCGAGGGAATTCGTGGACCTGGTGCGTGCCGCGCGGCCCGATCTGATCGTCTCCATGCACTATCCAGCTATCTTCAAGCCGGTCCTCTTGGAGATCCCACCCCTGGGCTGCGTCAACATCCACCCGTCGAAGGTGCCGGAAGGACGGGGCATGACTCCCTCCTTCTGGTATCTCTATCTGGGCAGAGATACCGCCTGGACCGCGCTGCACTACCTGGACCCGGGTGTGGATTCAGGGGACGTGATCGCCCTTGCCTCTGTCCCCATCACCCATGACGATACCGGCGCCACCGTCTCGCGGAAGCTCTCCGAGGCCGCCTGGATGCTGTTTCGCGAGCATCTCCCGGCCATTGTGTCAGGGAAGGCGCCCCGCCAGAAGCAGGATCTCTCGCAGGGCAGCTACCTCCGTTCTGGTTTCGACTGGAACCTGATCCGATGGTCGCGGGAGGCGCAGGGCATCCGGGGCCAGATCCGATGCTTCACCAACAGCGGAAGCCCGGCCTACACCTTCGTCAGCGGCGCCAAGCTTACCATCAATGATGCCGAGGTGGCGGCGGCCGAAGAGCGCGTTGCGGCGCACGAGGAAGCGGTGCCCGGCGAAGTGCTGGCGGCCATAGGCAAGGGCCCACTGGTGAAGACCGGAGACGGCCAGTTGGTGCTGACCGATTTCGCCCTGGAGGGTGGGTCGGCGGGCAGGCGAGACATGCCCGCCCTACAGATCCTCGTCGGGGGCCGGGCGCGGGTGGTGTTGGGCTGAGTCGTCTTGTAGGGCGGGCGTGCCCACGCCCGCCTCACAGCAGCGTGCCGGGCCGGGCGGCGAGGATGCGCTCGGCGTTGCCGTGCAAGATCGCGTGCCGGTCCTGGTCGGTAATGCGCGAGAAGCAGACCGAGCCGATCGCCCAGTGGGGATCGAACCAGGGGAGGTCTGTCCCGAACAGGATCTTCTGCGCTCCCACTTCCTTGACCATGCGCTCGATGATACCGTTCACCCGGTAGGCAGCGCAAAGATCCAGGTGCACATTGTCGTGCTCTTTGGCGGCAGCAAAGGCTGGCTCCCATTCCCCGTATCCAGAGTGGCCCATGATGAAGGTGACGTGTGGGTACTTCTCGGCCAGGGGCGGGATCATACGTGGGCCATCATACTCGCTGTGGCCCCAGGTATGGGTCAGCACGATCAGCCTGTGCTCCTCAGCGTATTCCAGCGCCGGGGAGTAGCCCTCTCCGGTCAGCCGGTAGGAATGCTGATCCGGGTGGAACTTGAATCCCACGAAGCCCGGGTCCTGCGGGAAGCGATCCACCTCTCTGCGCGCAGGCTGGGGATAGTTCGGGTTCACCACCCGATAGCCGTAGAACCGGCCGGGGTGATCTCTCACCACCTCCGCCATCTCCTGGTTGCCCCGCTCCTGGTCAACCAGCGCTGAATGCGAGCTGCAGGCAGTGGCGGAGACCCCACAGCGGTCCATGCTGTCCAGCATTCCCTGGGCATAGGGCTTCGGCAGATAGATGCCCCAGAAGGGCCCGTAGTGGCCGTGCATGTCAATCACCGGGCAGCTCTCCGACCGGCCCCTGCTCAGAAACTCCTTCGCCAGCGCCGAGCTGTTGTTCATAGCTTCACCTCCGCCAGCAGGCGGCGCAGGTTGCCTCCCGCGATCGCCACTCTGGCCTCGTCACTGATATCGGCCGTGGCCACCATCATCAGCGACCCGCCCATTTGCAGTTCCGGGAATCCGCTGCCATAGACCAGCCGATCGGGGCCGTACTTCCTGACCGCGTCGGCTATGCCTCCATCGAGCGCGTAGTTCGATGTGTCCACGTGGAAGCCGGGGTAGTGCTCCAGCAGGGGCCGGTAATAGCGGTCCTCTCCCCAGCTCCCATGCCCGGTCACGATGACGACAAGCCGCGGGAATTCCGCCAGCAGAGCGGTGACGTTCCTCCAGTCCGGCCCCAGGATCAGCGGGATGCGGCGCGTGATCATCTCCTCCAGCAGCGGCCCGAAAGTGAGACCGTTCAGCAGATAACGGTGCTGCTCGGGATAGGCGATGAGCGCTTTCACGCCCTGCTTCCGCATTCCCTCCAACCATTCCGCCACAGTCCCCATCTCCCCCGTCTGCGGCGGCAGGATGGCCCAGGCCGGATGCAGGCGCGGCAGGCCACGCGTCTCCCCCACCACCAGGCGATTCCCGGCTTGCGCCGACTCGTCCCGCATGGCGGCATGCCAGACCAGGGCCGCCGCCACGCCGCAGGAATCCATCTCCTTCAGCAGTTCCTGGGCGGTGGCCGCGAAGGGCCCCGGCGGCACTCGCGCCACCCCGAAGCCGATGTTGCAGTCAAACCATTCCATGCTCGCTCCTGCTTGGCGGCGGGCCTGGGCTTGTCCGCCTCTGGCGGCGATGCCCGCCCTACAGGTCCCATGTTTTCCGCAAACGCCGGCGGGAACCCTTCGCTTTCACTCGCGGCGCGCTCTTCGGCTTCGCGGAGGGCAGGCCTCGGCGGCCGCTCGCGAGCACGTTGCCTGGCCACTCGATCTGCTGTAAACTGGAAGACGCACGAGCGGATCGCCCAATGGCTGTGTGCTGTTCTGGCTGCTTCGCCCGGCCGTAAGGTTCACGAGAGGAGAAGAGATTGGCGTGAACTCCCTCACTCTGCTGATCGCTGCCGCCTGCTGCTTCGTGCTGGGCTATCGCTACTACTCGGCTTTTCTGGCCGCCCGGGTGGCGATGGTGGACCCAGACAGGCCAACGCCCGCGCACCAGTTGGAAGATGGCAAGGACTACGTGCCCACGAACCGCTACGTCTTGTTCGGGCATCACTTCGCCGCCATCTCCGGGGCCGGTCCTCTCATCGGGCCGGTGCTGGCTGCGCAGTGGGGGGTGTTGCCCGGCGCCATCTGGATCGTGGTGGGAGCGGTGCTGGCGGGGGCCGTGCACGACTTCATCATCCTGGTGGCCTCCGTGCGCTGCCGGGGCATGTCTCTCTCTGAGATCGCCGGCGCGCATATCGGCCCCACGGCGCGGATCATCACCAGCGTCGCCATCCTCTTCATCATCACCACCGCGCTGGCGGGCCTGGCGATCTCGGTGGTGAAAGCTCTTGCCGACAGCGCGTGGGGCACCTTCTCCATCGCCTGCACTATCCCCATCGCCCTGCTGGTGGGGCTGTACCTGCACGTGCTGCGGCCGGGCAAAGTGGCCGAAGCGAGCGTCATCGGGGTAAGCCTGATGGTGGCCGCGGTGGTGTTCGGGGCCCAGGTGCCTCACACTTCCTGGGGACAGCACTTCCTCCTGACCGAGACGCAGCTCAAGCTGCTGCTCCCGACGTACGGCTTCATCGCCTCGGTGCTGCCGGTGTGGATGCTGCTTTGCCCGCGCGACTACCTGAGTTCTTACATGAAGATAGGCACCATCGCGCTGCTGGCAGTGGGGATCGCGCTGGTGCACCCGCAGTTGCGCATGCCGCTGACCACTGACTTCCTGCGCGGAGGTGGAGTGGTGGTCCCCGGGACGGTGTGGCCCTTCGTCTGCATCACCATCATGTGCGGTGCGATCTCTGGATTCCATGCCCTGATCGCCTCGGGCACCACCCCCAAGATGATCAGCTCCGAGGGGGATCTCCGGTTCATCGGGTATGGCGCCATGCTGATGGAGGGCTTCGTCGCCATCACCGCCCTGATCGCGGCCTCCTCGCTGCTCCCTTACGACTACTTCGCGATCAATGCCAGGTCCACGGCCCTCATCCCCGGCTGGGCCGGAACCGGAGGCAATCTGCAAGCGCTGACCGGCATGGTGGGGGAGCAGCGGCTGGTGGGCCGCACCGGGGGCGCGGTCTCGCTGGCTGTCGGCATGGCCCAGATCTTCTCTGGCATCCCCGGCATGCGCGGCCTGATGGCCTACTGGTATCACTTCGCCATCATGTTCGAGGCCCTGTTCATCCTCACTGCGGTGGACACTGGCACCCGGGTGGCCCGCTTCATCGTGCACGAGTTCCTCCGCCTGCGCCGGGCCGCCGCCTCCACCGCCGGCCCTGCTGGCTACGGCGTCATCATCCTCACCAGTGGGGTGGCCTGCTTCTTCTGGGGCTATCTGCTCTACGGCAACGACATCATGAGCATCTGGCCCATGTTTGGCATCGCCAACCAGTTGCTGGCCGCGATCGCGCTCGCCATCGGCACCACCGTGATCCTGCGGACCACCGCTCACAAGTACGCTCTCACCACCGCCTTGCCGCTGGCTTTCGTGCTGGTCACAACCCTGTACGCAGGGGAGCTGAACGTCACGCAGAACTACCTGCCGCAGCGATCCTACCTCAACGCGGGACTCACCCTGGCGATGATGGTGATGGCGGTGCTGATCACGCTGGATTCGGTCCGGGTCTGGGTGAAGATCCTCGTCGGCAAGGAGGTTCCCGCCGTGCCGGAGCCTGCGGCCGAGCCCGCCTCCGGCGGCGCCTCCTGATTGCGCCCGCCATCTGTTGGGCAGGAGCCGGCCTCCTGCCTGTCGTTGGACGGCAGGTATCGGTCTGTAGGGCGGGCGCGTCTTCGCATGCCCGCCGTCGCACCAAGCTCAGAGGAGTCGCCATGCTCGTGCTTCGCGTTCTCGTGCTGTCGTGCGGATTGCTTATCAGCGCGCCGCTGCTCACCTTGGCCTTTGCTCGGCCGGCCGACGATGTCGAGCGTCTGGTGCTCATTGACGGCCGGTCACTGGACGGCTGGGAAGCCGAGGAGGCAACGCTCACTCCGATGGTCGTGGAGGGGACGCCCGCCCTTGCTTTCCGCGTGGTTGTCAACTGGCACGAGGGGGAGGCTCGCTATCCCATCGGCTGGCCCAGGATCGGGAAGAGCGTGCCGGAGGGCCAGGGGGATTGGTCAGCATGGGAGCAGATGCGGCTGAGGGTCCGCGCGGAAGCAAGCGTTGATGCTCTGCCCTACCAGCCACTCGGCGTCTCGCTCAGCACCGGTGGCGGCAACGCGAACTGGGAAAGAGAGGCCGAAGGTTTGCGCAAGGATCAGTGGATGGAGTTCACGTTCGACCTCAGCGACGTTCCGCAGCGAGAGCGCGTGGATCACGTCGGGCTCTTCATCTCGGAAGCGGACTATCCCGACGGCGCCGAGCTCCAGTTCGGCATCGCGGATCTCGAACTGGTGCGGTATCGGCGCCCTACGCTCGTGGGCCTGGAGCCGCTGGCGAGGGTGGCTTTCGCCGATGCCAAGGCGCTGCCCCTGGCGGTGAAGATGTACGGCCTGTCGGCGGGTGCGACAGCCCCAGTGCAGATCATGCTGCGCCAGGGCCAAAGGGTTGTTACCGAAGACCGGCTCCAGGCGCAGGAGGGCAGCACACAGCTTTCGCTGTCCCTGCCCGCCGGCCTGGCGCCGGGTGGCTACTCGCTCGTGGTCAGCGGCGGAGGCCGGGAGTTTTCCGAGGCGATCAAGCTGGCGGCCTCGCCCTGGAAGGAAGGTAGACGATGAAGGCCCTGCTGCTGGCTCTCTTTGCGCTCGCCCTCAGCCCCCTGATGACAGGCCCGGCCGCAGCCCAGGTCCTGATCTTCGATTTCGGCAGCGACAAGTCGGCCCTGTGGCCAGGAGCAGAGAGGGTGGCGGCCGCCCACCCAGGCTGGCGCTCGCCCAAAGGCCTGGAGGAATACGACGCGCCCGGCACTGGTGATCCCATCTGGACCAATGCCCTCGACCAAGACTGCATCATGGACGCGCAGCCGAATAGCTTCGGCTTCCCCGCGGCCGCGGGCCAGTGGAAGGTCTATGTCCTGTCCGGGATTGGCGGCCGCTGGGATGGGGACAATTCCCAATACTGGGATTTCGACATCACGGTGGGGCAGGAGACCCGGCGCTGCCAGATCGAGGCCCCGCAATGGAGCGGCCCGTTCCGATTTGAGCATCATGTCTTCTCGGCCGCCTCCGATGGCCGGATTGACGTGAAGCTGAGCCCGCGAAGCAAGTGGACCGTGTGCGGCCTGATCGCCTGGCAGCCCGGGGACGAAAGTGCTGCCCAGCGGCTCGTCGAGCAGGTCGAGCGCTGGGCCCCGGAGGAAGAGATCGCCAAATGGAAAGAGGATGTGCGACCGCCGGCCGGACCCGAGCCTGCGATCAGCGCGGCTGACCGGGAGCGCGGTTTTCTGGTGTGGCATCGCCACTGGGCAACTCCCATCTACCCCTGGACCAACCCGACGCCTGGTGAGCTGGACCCCACGCTCCGTGTCTTTGCGGCCCCGGGCGAATACGAGCCCATCACCTTCACCGTGCGGCCGCTTAGCGATATCCGCCGCGCCGAAGTGAAGGTGGCCGACCTGGGCCCGGTGCCCGCGCGCGAGATCGAGACGCGCAAGGTGCGCTACCTCAGGGCCCGGCCCAATTACGATCGGCGTGGTCTCTATCGCATCGTCCCCGATGTCCTGGACCGCTGGCAGGGCGGGCCGCTGGCGGCCGGCGAGAACGCTACCTTCTGGCTGACCCTGCACGTGCCGGATGAGGCGCCGCCGGGACTCTATCGCGGCCACCTCGAGTTCGTCGCCGACGGCCACGCAGTCGAGCTGCCTCTGCTGCTCCGCATTCTCGACGTGCGGCTGGAGGAGGACCCGGCGCATACCTACGGCATCTACTACAACAATCCCCTCTCCCGGGTGGAGGGCGCGCCGGACGAATGCTCTCGCCAGCACTGGCAGCGGAAGTCGGAGCTGGAGCACGCAGATATGGCGGCGCATGGCACGCGGAACGTGACCCTGGACTGCTGGTCCGGGCCGGCCGACGCGCAGGGGAAGTTCAACGTGGCCGAGGCGTTTGGGCTGCTCGAGGCCGAGCTGGAGATGGCGCAGCGTTTCGGGTTCCAGCCGCCTTACGTCTGCAGCATCAACTCTGAGTCGGTCTATGAGAAGCACATGAAGCAGCCGCTGAAGGAGCACTTGCAGGGAGTGCAGATGCCCCCCGATGCCTGCTTCGCCGAGATCACCGCCATGGTGCGGGCGATCGAGGAAGAGCGGAAACGCCGGGGATGGCCCGAGTTCGTCTATCAGCCTTACGACGAGCCCAATTCGGACCCGGAGGTGGTGCAGTTCATGGTCCGACTCTTCCAGGCCGTCAAGGCCGCGGGGGTTCGCACCTATACCACCGCCTCCCCGGAGAAGCCGGGCTACCAGCCGTTCAAGCCATTCGTTGATGTCTGGTGCACCCAGACCTTCCTGCCAGAACACGACGCGGTGGTGGCCGATATGAAGGCCCGCGGTGTGGAGTACTGGTGCTATCCCAACGATATCTCCGGGGAGAATGACCACACCCCTGTCGCCGGCGCTCGCATGACCTATGGCTTTGGCTTCTGGCGCTCGGGCTTCAGGCGGCTGATCCCGTGGATGTACCAGGACATCACCGGCGACCCGTTCAACTACCTCGATGGGCGGATGCAGGACTTCATGGTCCGCAGCGAACCCGACGGGACCCCGATCCCGGTCGCACTCTGGGAGGCCTACCGGGAGGGCTACGACGACCTGCGCTACATCTACAGCCTGCAGCAGGCCATCGCGCGGGCCAAGGTGTCGCCGTCAGCAGAGGTGCGGCAGGAGGCGGCCCAGGCCGAGAAGGCCCTGGATTCGATCTGGAACGCCATTCCCGTGCGCCCTCAATACCAGTACCGCGGGTTCTGGTCGCCCGAGGAAATGGACGTCCACCGCTGGCTGATCGCGGAACGGCTGGAGCGGCTGACCAAGCTGCTGCGCCTGTAGGGCGGGCATGTCTCGCATGCCCGCCGGCCGTCACATCGCCGGCGTCAGCTCATACCAGACCGTATTGCTGTCTCCGATCGCCAGCGCCTCCCCGCCCTCGTGTGCCGTCGGGCTCATCTCCTGGAGACGCTGGCCCGAGGGCGCAAGCGGGAAGGCCTTGAGCTTGCGGCCGTGCCAGATTACCCTCCCCCGCACCGGCTCGGCCAGCACAGGTCTCTTGCCGGCGGTGGCGGCAAAGTCGTCTGCCGGGCTCGCCTCCCAGCTCTGCCCAGTGTCCTCCGCCCGGCCTACGGCGGTGAGCAAGATGCGAGATGATTCCTTCAGGGGCCGGCCATCCAGCGAGCAAAGGCTGACCGCGGCGAAGGGTGCCTGCGGTTTTCCCTCAGCAGCATCGAGTTCGATAGTGAAGTCGGCGAGCTGAAACGTCCTGCCGGCCAGAAAGCCGATCGCCCCCTGGAGCTGCGGCGTGTTGACGGTGAGGGTGCCGTTCTCGGTGTCCCACGACAGTTGCCCGGTGTCGCTTAGCAGCGTGGTTGCTCCCGGTTCCGGTAGGTCGGCTAGCTTCAGCTCGCGCATTCTCTCTCGCACCAGCCGCCAGATCAGATCGGCATCGGCTTTGGCCCCTGCTATCGGGTCCTCGACGGTGATCACATCGGGGTTGTCCTGATCGCCGGGGCTCTTCGCCGCGGCGGTCTGAAGCACTAGGTCGGCCTCATGCGCACCTGCCTCCTGGTACCGGCTGCGCACCTGACACAACAATGGCAGAACCGCAAAGGGCGAGTTCCCCCGAAGCTCATTCCAGCTCAACTGCCAGATCCAGTTGGGTTCAGCTAGCACCTCCGCATCTGACAGCCGCACATCAACCCTGGTCTTGCCAGGGGAGATGTAGCTGTTGCGGAAGGCCAGGGAGGCGGCGCCGAACTGGGCCAGCAACACAGGGTTGTCCCGCATCGAGAACATGGGTGTGGTCCCGAGGAATTCCCTGTAGCCGCCGGGCTGGTCCCCGCTGTCGGCGTAATCCCACCAGAGGACGGCATCCCAGTCTTGGAGGGAAGCATAGGCCGCGGTCAGCAGCAGTCCTTCTCCTCTGTAGCTGGTGTCACAGTAGTTGACCTCGGTGATGGCGAAGGGCTTGCCCGATTCCGCCGCGGCCGCCATGGGCAGGATAATGCCCCCCCGCTCCTTGAGCATGGGCCGGTTCCGGATCCAGCGCCAGTCCCTGTGAGGATGATCCCAGTAGATGTTGAACTCCACATGATCTCCCACCAGGGCCTGCAACCGCCCGTGCGCCGTACTAGCGATCATGTTGGTGCCGGCGATGGGCGTCTTGACACCGATGCTGCGCAGGTAAGTCTTCATGCGCTCCAGATAGCTGGCCTCGGTCTCAGCGAGGAAGCGTAGCCAGGCTCCGCCCGGGTGCCCTGCCCGCCACTCCTGATATCGCGCCTCCAGCGCCTGGCGGCTGGTCTCCGTCATCCGGCGAGGTGCAAAGAAGATGGTGTTCTCGTTCACGATCCCGATGAACGCGAGCGCCGGATCATCCACGTAGCGGAGCTTGGTGTACGGGTTCTGGTGCAGCAGCAGCTTGTCGGCGAACTCCCTGTGCAGCTCCTCGATCCGCGGCTGGAAGTACATGGCAGGGCCGCCGCAGTACGGCTGTTCCTCCCCCTCCATCAGAGGCACATCCACCCCATCCCCAGGCTTGAATCTCCGGTAGTGCATCAGGTCCAGCCGGATGTAGATGCCATGCTTTTCCAGGCAGGAGATGAAGTAGTCCATCCGGTCCACCATGGCCGGGTCGAACTGCCGCGTGTCGTTGCCTTCGGCGATGAGGCCCTCGGGGGCGACTGAGTCCAGTGTGAAGCGGACCATGTTCACTCCCAACTGGGCCATCCGCCGCGCAATCAACGGGGCGTGATCCTTCTCCGGGAGACTGGTTGCGCCGTCCAGATTCACGCCCCAGAACTTCACTGGCGTACCATCCGCGAAGACGAAATGCTCACCGTCCGCCTGCAGGAACCCATGCTTCCCGGCCGGCTTGTCCAGCGAGGCCGAGAAATCCACTGCTCCCTGGAACCCGCCCTCGCCAGCTTCAGGCACATCCGGGGGCAGATCGAAGGGGAACCACCCGCTGCTGTCCGTCTGGGATCGGATCGTGGGCTGAAAGATCACCTTCTTCATCTCCTCTGACTCCACTCTGAGAGATTGTCTCAACACGGTGCCAGCCGGTAAGGCTCTGGCTTGGTCGCTGTGGAACAAGTGAAAGCTTAACGCAAACGACGGGTCTCCCCACTCCCGGTTGTCCTGCAGCTCGATCTCCGCTTCCTGGGCGAGGGAGAAGGTGAGCTCGCCCGCCCGTAAGGATACTACGACCCGCTTCCCGCGGCCGTAGTATGGGTTCGGATTGCCGGCGTAGGTTCGGCCCGGGAGCGACAGCGTCTTGTCCTGGAACACCACCTCGCGCCCGGCGAAGCGCCGAGCCGGCATCTGGAAGCGGACGAAGACCGCGTTCAGCCTCAGCTCCCGCTCCGCCCGGAACTCGTAGCTCAACTCCACCCCATTCTGCAGGGCCCTGGCCACCAGGGTGTAGTCCAGGCTTCCGGGCTGCTCCTCCGGGCGTAGGCTGCCGGCGTACTGCCAGACATCGGCGGAGACCTGCTTCGGGAATCCCTCCTGAGTCTGCTCCTCGAAGCCGCTCCAGTTCGGCCCGTAGAGCCCAGGATCAACCTGGCCTAAGCTCCCTCGGTCAGCCAGCATCAGTACCATCTTGCCCCCATCTCCCAACCAGGCTGAGAGATCCTGAGCGCGTGCCGTGCCGCTCACCGCGAGCACCAGTGTCAGGCAAACCGACGCCATCCCTGCCAGTCTGAGCATACTAGGACCTCCCTATGTCACACCTGCGGACCCGTTCACGGCCTACTGCTTCGCCGGGTACCGCCTGCTTCCTCCGGACCGGAGGGCCTCTCGTCTGGTCGCCTCTGGCGACCCGCAGCCTGCAGACCGATGGCAGTCTCTCCTCCGGGGGAAGGTCCGCCCATTGCTCCAGGAGAAGACAGACGCCGCGCGGCAGGAGGCGAGATC
Source organism: uncultured Armatimonadota bacterium (assembly GCA_963716175.1). Lineage (GTDB taxonomy): Bacteria > Armatimonadota > Hebobacteria > Hebobacterales > Hebobacteraceae > MFD04408-11. Next base: position 2,591,469 of record OY970296.1, read on the forward strand.
CTATGATCGTGGACGTCCACACTCATCTCGTGGATCTGGAGACTGACTGTCGCCCCCAGGTGCTGGACGACATGCGCCGCTGCGGCATTGACCCGGCGCAATGGAGGTTCGCTGCGGAGGATCACCTGCGGGCCACCGCCGCGGCCGACGCCGCCGTCGTCTTCGGGCTCCAGGCGGCGAAGACGGGTTGGCAGGTCCCGAACGACCGGGTGGCCGCGCATGTGGGCCGGACTCCCCACCGCCTGATCTTTTTCGCCTCCATTGATCCGGGACAGGAGGGCTTCCTGGCCGAGCTGGAGCGCTGCCATCAGCAGCTCGGCTGCCAGGGAGTCAAGCTTGCGCCCATCTACCAGGGAGTCCATCCTCTTGACAGGCGCTGCCGCGAGATCTACGGCTACTGCCAGCGCCATCGCCTGCCCGTCATCGCGCATATGGCCACCACTTTCAGCAGCGGCGTGCCGCTGGACTATGCCCGCCCCGCCCACATGGATCAGGTGGCCTGTGAGTTCCCTGACCTGAGAATCGTGCTGGCCCACCTGGGCCACCCCTGGGAGGCCGAGGCCATCGCCGCCATTCGCAAGCAGCCCAACCTCTACGCGGATATCTCCGCGCTCTACTACCGGCCCTGGCAGTTCTACCAGGCGATGCGATTGGTCGTGGAGTACCATGCGGAAGACAACTTGCTGTTCGGGTCCGACTTCCCGGCAACCACGACCGCCGGCTCCATCGCGGGCGTGCGCAATGTGAATGCCATCCTCGGCGAGAGCGGGCTGCCTCGCATCCCTGACGAAGTGATTGAGCGCATCGTTCACCGCGACACGCTGAGCCTGCTGGGCTTGCGGCTGCCCGGGGGCGAGAAGGTGGAGGGATGATGCTGCTGCGCACCATGCGAGCCCTGCAGCTAAAGGAAATCGGGCGCCTCGAAGAGGTCGAGCTGCCGGTCCCGGCCCCGAAGCCAGACGAGATCCTGATCAGAACGCTGGCGACCACCATCTGCACCTCTGATCTCACCGATATCAGCCACAACCCGTTCGGCACCAGGCTGCCGAAGGTGCTCGGCCACGAGGGGGCCGGGGTGGTGGCGGGAGTGGGCGAGGAGGTGGACGATTTCGAGATAGGCGAGCGAGTGACCGCGCACCCGGTGATACCGTGCGGCCAGTGCGATTCCTGTCTCCGGGGGCTGGGTCACCTGTGTGACCAGATGGGGCATCTCGGGGGAGACCGGGACGGCACCTTCGCCGAGCACTTCTGCATTCCCGCCAACCGTGCTCGCCACATTCCCGATGGGGTCGAGGTGGCGGTGGCGGCCTTGATGGAGCCCGTCGCGGTCTGTCTGCAGGCGGTCCGGCGCGCCCGCGTGTCGGAGGGTGATGTGGTGTTGGTGCTGGGGGATGGGCCTTTTGGGATCATGATCGCGCGGCTGGCTCTTCGCTACCGGCCAGCGAAGCTGATCCTGGTCGGGCATCATGACTTCCGCCTGAGCCAGGTCCCCGAGGCGGCCGGGATCAACCAGAGGCGGACCCGGGACGCGGCCGCGGCGGTGAGACAGGCGAGCGGCGGCAGAGGTGTGGATGCGGCCATCCTGGCCGCTCCGTCTGCGGAGGGGGTGGATCTCTGCCTGCAGAGCCTGAGAGCAAGAGGGCGGTTGGCGCTCTTCTCCGGGGTGCTCGAGCCGCCCCCGGTTGATCTCTTCCGCGTGCATGTGAAGGAGCTCGAGATCCTGGGCTCGTGCAATGATGAAGACTATCTCGACGAGGCCCTCGCCTGTCTCTCTGACCCGGACCTGAAGCTGGGCTCGATCATCACCCATCGCCTGCCCTTCGCTGAGTGGAGGCGCGCCATCGCGCTGGCTTCGGAGGGAAAGGACGAGGCGCTGAAGGTCGCGATCACCTTTGGGGAGAGAGCGCGCCATGAGGATTGCTGATGTCGAAGCCATGGTGCTGGAATCACCCTACGAGAACAGGCCGCCGGAGGGAGATGAAGAGGCGGCGGGTGTGAAGCACCTGCTCCTGCTCAAGGTCACCACTGATGAGGGCATAGTGGGCTGGGCCGACGTGGAGACCGCGCCCCACGTCGGCGCCGCGGCGGTGAACGCACCGGCCAGCGGAGTGGAGGCCTTCGACGGGCTGAAGGCGCTGGTGGTGGGGGAGGATCCTTTCGACATCGAGCGCCTCTGGGACAAGGTATACCGGGGCAGCATCTACTACGGCCGCCGCGGCGTCGCCCTCCAGGTGCTCTCCGGATTCGACATCGCTTGCCATGACATCATCGGCAAGGCCATCGGCCGGCCGGTTCATAAGATCCTGGGCGGGGCCTATCGTGATCGCGTGCGGGCCTATGCCTCCACGCTGTTTCGCCCCAACCCGGACGACATGAAGAGGGCGTGCGAGCGCTATCTCTCTCTTGGCTTCACCGCCATCAAGTTCGGATGGGGGGTATTCGGACAGGATCGGAAACGAGACATCGCGCTGGTCGAGGCCGCCCGCGAGGCCGCCGGGCCCGAGGTTGCTCTGCTGGTGGATGCCGGCTGGAGAGTGAACCGCAGCGCCTATGACGCCATCGAGCTGCTTCGCGCATTGGAGGCGTTCGACATCTTCTGGCTGGAGGATTTCTTGCACCCCGAGTGCTACGAGGGCTACGCCGCGGTGAAGGCGGCCGGCGCCAGAACTCGCCTTGCGGCGGGAGAGCAAGAAGCAACCGCCTGGGGGTTCCACGATCTCATCTGCCGGGGCCGGGTGGACGTGGTGCAGCCCGATCTCAGCCGGTGTGGTGGCTTCTCCCAGATGCGCAAGATCATCTGGGAGGCGGAGCGGGCCGGGGTTGACGTTTGCCCGCACGCCTGGCTGACCGACCTGCTCTCGGCCGCGAGCCTGCACGTGAACGCTTGTCTGCCGCGCAGCTTGTTTCTGGAGTACAACGTCTCCACCAGCCCGATGCTGAGAGAGATCATCCAGAGCCCGGTTCGGATGGAAGGGGACGGTATGATCCCGGTGCCGCAAGGGCCGGGGCTCGGGGTTGAAGTTGATGAGAACGCGGTGGCGAGCTTCCGGATCCTCTAGCGCGCGGCGCGAGACTCGGATACAACCTCCCAGGCGTTCAAAGGAGTCGGTATGTTCGAGACTGATGCCGATCGCTTCTCCTGGATGCGCCAGCACCTCTACGTCCCGGCGGTGTGCGATGCCTTGGATAGCCTGGGCTTTCGCTCTCAGGCCATGCACCAGCGACTGCGGCCCCTCGACCCCGAGAACTGCGTTGTCATCGGCAGGGCTCGCACCTTCCGCTGGATGGAGACGGACTATGTCGTGGAGCAGGATCCTTATGGCCTCGAGATCGAGGCCATGGACTCGCTGCGGCCGGGTGACGTGGTGGTGCACTCCACCGACTACGCCGGCAGCAACGCGCCCTGGGGAGAGCTGATGACCGCGGTGGCGAAGATGCGGGGGGCGGTGGGATGCATCTGCGACAGCCAGATTCGCGACTGCCGCAAGATTATCGCGCTCGGCTTCCCGGTGTTCCACCAGGGCATCAGGCCCCTGGACAGCATGGGCCGGGGCCGTCTGATGGCCTATGATGTCCCGGTGCGCTGCGGGGAAGTGCTGGTCCGCGCGGGCGAACTGATCTTCGCGGACTTCGACGGCATCGTCGTCATCCCGCGGGAAGTCGAAGAGGAGGCCCTGGGGAGGGCGGCCGAGAAGGCGAGCAAAGAGAGCGCCTCGCGGGCGGAGCTGCTTGAGGGCAGAAGGCTGCGGGAGGTGTATGACAAGTACGGGGTGTTGTGAAGCCCACAGGGAGCGATCGCGTGAACGTTGTGTCCGTGATGGCCCACCAGGATGATGAGCTGGTCTGCCTCGGCGCCATGCTGAGGATGCAGCAGCGAGGCGACCAGCTTCACTTCATCTGCGCCACCGATGGCAGCGGTGGCATGGCGCAGGCGCCAGAGATGTCGCGCCAGGAGGCGGCCGCCATCCGCGACCGCGAGATGCGGGACCTGGCCCGCCAGCTCGGCGCCAGCTACACCTGCCTGGGCGAGCGGGATGAGTATCTCTACGACACGCCTGAGCTTCGCGATCTCCTGATCAATGCCATCCGCGCCTGCCGCGCCGACGTCATCTTCACCCATTTCAGCCCTGACTACAACCTGGATCACATGACTGTGAGCTCGCTGGTGCGCCAGTGCGCGATGCAGGCGCCCTTTCCCATGATCCCCACCCCGGCCGCCCCTTTGGCTGCAGCTCCCGCGGTCTTCCTGGTGGAGCCCAGCGGAGGATTCGAGTTCGACCCCACCCACTACGTGGACATCACTGATGTGGTGGAGCGGAAGACGGAGCTGGCCCGCTGCCACCGGAGCCAGGAGGAAGCCCTCCGCGCGGCCCTGGGCGAAGGGATTGACGATTGGATCCTGGGTACTTCGCGCTATCGCGGCTCCCAGGTCGGCGTCGAGCATGCCGAAGGCTTTCGGCCCATGCTCTCGCGCGGCTTCGTGAAGGCCTATTCCATCTTACCGTGAACGGGGAGCCGCAGGGACCTCCCTCTGCCCCGTCGAACCATGGCGTCAACTGGGTTGCCGAGGAGGTAATGGCCGTGCCCGAGTTCCCGAGGACGATGGTGGGCGGAGTCTCCATGCCGCGGCTCATATGCGGCAGCAACTGGATGCTGGGCTACTCGCACACCAGCCAGGCCAAGAATCGCCTGATCAAGGAGATGTTCGACACCCCGACCAAGGTGGCCGACGTGGTGGAGGTGTTCGCGCGCGCCGGCTGCAATGCCTTCATGTGTATGGGCGACCGCTTCGTGGCCGACGCTCTGAAGGAGGTGGAGCAGAGGACGGGCGTTCCCATGATCCTGATCTCTACCCCTGGCTATATGGAGCCCGGCAATCCGGATACCTGGAAGAAGGCGGTGGATGACGCCAAGGCCTTCGGCGCCACCTTCTGCTTTCCCCATCAGAACGTGACGGATCCCCGCATTGACCGCGTGAACCGCTGTCTCTCGCCTCAGTTGGTGGAGCACCTGCGGTATGTCCGCGAGATGGGCATGATCCCCGGGCTCAGCAGCCATACTCCCGACGCGATCGTCTGCTCGGACGCCTCGGGCGCCGATATCGAGAGCTACATCCAGCCCTACAACGCGGCTGGGTTTCTCTGCGAGGTGGAGACGGACTGGCTGCAGCAGATCATCGCCAATGCCCACAAGCCAGTGATGACCATCAAGCCCCTGGCGGCAGGCCGCTTGCTGCCTCCCACCGGCCTGGCCTTCGTCTGGAACACCATCCGGGACTGCGACATGGTCACCATCGGGACCATGAGCAGCTACGAGGCCGAGGAGGTGATTGAGCACAGCCTGGCCTGCCTGGAGAAGCGGAAGGCTGAGGTGGAGCTCCAGGTGACGCGGAGCAAGAAGAGCCTGCTGGCCGAGCCGTAGCCGGTTCCGAGACGGAGCAGATCGAAAGGAGAGCCGCCGGTGCGAATCAAGCAATCCATCTGCTATCCGTTGTTCAAGCCGTCGGAGATGAGCCTGGAGACACTCTGCCGTACCGCGGCCGAGATCGGCTACGCCGCTATCGAGCTGTGGGGCCGCGGCCAGGACTTCGAGGAGGTGATGGCCCTGGCCAAGCGCTACCGCCTCGCGGTGGCGAGCATGACCGGCCACGCCTCCCTCACCGATGCCCTGAACAAGCGCTCGAACCACGATCAGATCGAGAGCGAGCTGAGGGCCTCCATTGAGGTCGCAGCCAAGCATGGCATCCCCGGAGTCATCGCCCTCAGCGGGAATCGGCAGCCAGGACAGAGCGAGGACGATGCCATGGAGGCGGTGGCCGAAGGTTTGCGGCGAGTGTCACCTTTTGCAGAGAAGATGGGCGTGAACGTCAACCTGGAGGTGCTGAACTCGAAGGTGGATCACCCCGGATATCAGTGCGACCACACGAGTTGGGCGGTGGCGGTGCTGGAGCGGGTGCGCAGCCCCCGCGTCAAGATGCTCTACGACATCTATCACATGCAGATCATGGAAGGGGATGTGATCCGCACCATCCAGCAGAACATCCAGTGGATCGGCCACTTCCACACCGCTGGCAACCCCGGCCGCCAGGACCTGGACGACACTCAGGAGCTCAACTACGCCGGCATCTGCAGCGCGATCGCGGCCACGGGCTACGATCTCTATGTCGGGCACGAGTTCCGGCCCAAGGGGGACCCCATCCAGGCCTTGCGGCAGACCTTCGCGCTCTGCGATCAGGGATAGCGGCTATCCCTCCTGCCCCATGGGACAGGTGACCGCGGCCTCGAACATGGCCACGATGTTCTCGGGCGGAGTTCCGCTCTGAATGGCGTGAGAGGGGCCGAGGATGTACCCCGCGCCTCGGCCCAGGATGCGGATGTAGTCCCGGACCTCTTCCCGAACATCGGCGACGCTGCCGAAGGGAAGTGTGGTCTGGACGCTGATCCCTCCCTCGAAGCAAAGGCGGTCGCCGTACTTCGCCTTCATCGCCACTGGATCCATTCCGTCCGCGCTGAACTGGAGCGCTTGCAGCACATCCACTCCCATATCAATCAGCCCCGCGACGGCGTCCATCACGCCGCCGTCGGAGTGGTAGATGACTCCCGTGTCGAACTCGTGAATGGCCCGGTTCAGGCGGACGTGATGAGGCTTGATATGCTGCTCCCACATTTGCCGCGACATCAGCAGCCCGCGCTGGCCCACGATGTCATTGGCGGTGAACGCGAGTTCGATGCTGCGCCCGGCGGCCGCCAGGGTGCGGCGTGTGAACTCGATGTAGAAGTCGGTCACCCGGGCCATGATCTCGTGGAAAAGCTCGGGCCGCTCGATCATGTCTATCAGAGTCTGCTCGTATCCCCGCATCCACCAGGTGCGCTCGAACGGGTTTCCGCTGTCCACCATGAGCGCGTAGTCTCGGCGCGCCGTGGCCTCGGCGATGAGGTTGGGAAGCGCGGAGTAGTCCCACCAGTCCGGGTCAGGGAAACGATGGCGCCGGAGGTCCGCGATGTCGGTGGCCTCAGCTAGCGGGTAGCGGCAGATCTCATCATAGGCGGCTGCTCCATACCAGCAGGGCTTGCGCCACACGCCCCAGATATCTTCGTGTTCACCGCCGGCCGTTCGGCCCAGCCGCGGCCCGCGGTACTCGCGCCCCGCCCCCCGGTAGCTGCCGTTCACCGCGATCGCGTCCAGGAACCGTTCGAGGTACCGCGCTATCCCCTTCTCCTCGTCCACGCCCAGATGGCGCGCCAGAGCGGCCGGCGTCGTGCCCTCGAAGCCAGAGCAGATCAGGCTGATGGGCACGCGATCGGTCTCCTGGTGGTCCAGCGCCAATCGGACTCGTTCGCGGGGGGAGAGTGATTCGTGCATAGTGTCCCCTGGCAAGTGCCTGCTGCCATCTTCTATCTGGCTGAGCCCTGCTCCTGGTGAGAGGCCGCGCGGTGCCGAGAGGTGGCCAGGCCGGGCGCGGGGAACCCTTCGCTCAAACCCACAGGAGGGAAGCCATGAAGTGGACCCTTAACACCTACGAGGTTGGCCAGGAGTGGAGTCTCGAACACCTGATCGAGATGTGCCAGAAGACGGGATATCCCTACATCGAGTTCCTGATGGACTTCCAGCAGCCGCACGGCCTGGAGTGGGATACGCCGCGGGAGCGCTTCGCCGAGGTGAAGGGCAAGCTGGACGCGGCCGGGCTCAAGTTCGGGTCGCTCACTAGCTGTCAGACCTTCCACGCGGCCGACGCCAAGGAGCGGACGGAGTCAGTGAAGCGGGTGAAGCGCGTGATAGACATGGCTCGCGAATTCGGGTGCGACCATGTGCGCGTCCTCGGCGACCAGCTCCCGAAAGAGGAGAAGGAGCGGCCGGCCGTGGTCAAGCAGGTGGCCGACTGCATTCGCCAGCTCGGCGAGTACGCGGGCAAGGGCATTGCGGTCTCGATGGAGATGCACGGCAGCTTCACCGATCCCCATTACTCCATGGAGGTCGTCAAGCAGGTGAACCTGCCGAATGTGGGCCTGGTCTTCAACGGGCAGTTCCCGATAGGCAGACCCTGGAAGTACCTGCTGCCGGAGGGCGCGACCTCCATCAAGCCGTTTTACGACATGATCCGGCCCCACCTCACTTCCATTCACCATCACTCCATGGAGCGGCCCACCGAGCTGTGCTATTGGCAGGAGTTCTTCCGCCTGGCGAAGCAGGACGGCTACGCCGGCTATGTGGCGAACGAGGCCGCTTACAAGGGGCCCGATCCGGAGAAGGTGCTGCGGCTTTACACGGCCCTGTTCCAGACCATGATCGCGTGAGAGCGCTGCTATGTCCGAGGGGAACGAATCGCCCGCGGGCAGCTTGCTCACCATAGGCAATGCTCTCACCGGCGCGCGGCTCATTCTGCTGCCGCTGGTGATCGTCGGCATCGCCACCCATCGCGGTCATCTTGCCGTGGTGGCGATGGCGGCGATCGTGGTCACTGATCTGCTGGATGGTCGCATCGCGCGGCGGCTGGGGCAGGCCAGTGAGTTCGGGAAGACCCTGGACAGCACGATTGACTTCGTCCTGATCTACTCGCTGTTCATCGCCTTCTATGCCGCGGGGCGACTGGCAACGTTCCAGTTCGCCATTCTCTATCTGGCGATGCTGACCATCTTGCTGCTCCAGTTGGTGGTGGCCGGTACCGGCCGGGGAGCGGCTCTCGGCCGCACCGCTCTCGGGAAGCTGACGGGCGCGCTCGAGTATGGGTACCTGCTGTTCCTGGTGGCGATGGAGGTGCTGCCAGGACGCCCGGTGCTGACCGCAGCCGGCATCGCCTTCTTCGTAGTCTTGGCGCTGGCCATTGTGCTCAACAGCATCGAGTGTCTGGTGAAGCTGCGCCGCCTGACCTGACCGTGCCCGGCAGGCAGGGAGGCAGCGCGTGATGCACGATAGTGCTTGACTGGGACGAAACCGCCTTGCGCTGGATCAACGCGCACCACTACCCGCTGCTCGACGCGGTGCTGATCCCGGTCTCCTATCTGGGAGAGGCCGGCGCTATCTGGTTCGCCGTCTGCCTCGCGCTGCTGGTGTTCGGCAGGCGGGAGCAGAAGCTGACCGGCCTCACGCTGTTGCTGGCGATGGTGCTCCTGGACAGGCTCGTCGCCGGTCCTCTGGGGCAGGTCTTCCACCGCGAGCGGCCCTACCTGGCGCTCAGCGGCATCAGGCAGGTGGGCATCCGTTGGGGCGGGGGTTCCTTCCCGTCGGGTCACGCGCACAGCGTCTGGCTGGCCACCATCATCCTCAGCCATCGCTGGCGCAGGCTCACGCTGCCGCTGACCGCCTTCGCTCTTCTCACCTGTTACTCGCGCCCCTATCTTGGCATGCACTATCCACTGGACGTGATGGTGGGCGCGGCGCTCGGAATCGCCGCGGGGCTGGGCGTGGTCGGGCTGGAGAGGATCTGGCGCCGGCGGGCCGAGGTGCAGCCGCAATGAGAGTTGACGCCGGCAGATCAGCGGGAGCGGAGGGGCGCATGCGCCCTCGCCAGCTGCTGGCCATCAGCGCCTACTGGCTCGCGGTCAACCTGCATTGGGGAGCGCTGCTGGTGGTGATCATGCCCAGGCAGGTGGAGTTGATATGGCCGGCGCGACAGGCGCAGCTGCTGGGCGTAATCTTCGGGGTGGGAGCGCTGGTGGCGCTGGTGACACCGCCGATCGTGGGCGCCTACAGCGATCGCTCTCTTTCTCCTTGGGGCCGGCGTCGGCCCTACATGACGGCTGGGGTGGCCATCAACCTCCTGGGCCTGCTGATGATGTGGGCCGCCGGAGACCGGCTGAGCTTCTGGCTCTTCCTGCTCGCCTACCTGGTGGTGCAGCTCGGCAACAATGTCTCCACGGGATCGTACACCGGGGTGATCCCCGACCTGGTGCCGGAAGGGCAAGTGGGAGACGCCAGCGGATACATGGCGGCGATGACCCAGCTCGGGACCGTCTTGGGGGGATTCTCCAGTGGCTACCTGATGGGCCACGGCTATGTTTCCGCCAGCTACCTCATCATCGGGGTGACCTTGCTCTTGGCCCTCGGAGTCACGCTGGTGGGAGTGCGAGAACGGCCGCTGGCCCAGGCACCCGCGGCGATAACCTGGATCGGGGTGCTGAAGAGCCTCTGGATTGACCCGCGCAGGCATCCGGATTTCGCCTGGGTGTGGGTGACGCGAGCGCTGGTGACGATGGGGATGTGGACAGTGCAGCCCTTCATCCAGCCCTACCTGCGAGACGTGGTGCATGTGAAGGACTATGTGCAACAGAGCGGCGTTCTGCTCGGCACTATCCTGATCGGGGCGACCGCGGCAGGACTGGTGGGCGGCCGGCTCTCCGACCGCATCGGACGTAAGCGGGTGGTGTACGTTGCCAACGGAGTGATTGCAGCGGCCTCCCTGGTCTTCCTGCTGAGCCACTCGCTCAGCTTCACCTTCGCGGTAGGGGTGATCTATGGTCTGGGCTTTGGCGCATACTACAGTGTGGACTGGGCGCTGGGCTGCGATGTGCTGCCCGCGAAGGCGGATGCCGCGAAAGACCTAGGGGTCTGGCACATCGCCATGGTGCTGCCCCAATCTGTGGCGCCCTTCATCGCGGGTGGGGTGCTCCAGAGATTCGCGCTGACCGGGCACACCGCGCTGGCTGGCCAGGCCGCCTACTCGCTGGCCGGCTACAGCGTCATCTTCTCTTGCCGCCTTCTTCCTGGCGCTGGGCGCGGTGCTGCTGAGGAATGTGCGCGGGGTGCGATAGGCCGCCCTACAGGCTGACGGCGGACGCGGCTGGCAGGACCTCTATTGCGTCACCCACCGCGATCGCCCCGCCCCTCAGGACGCGAGCGAAGACGCCTTCCTTGGGCATGACGCATTCGCCGACCTGCTCGAAGATGGCGCATCCGGCGTGGCATTCCTTGCCGACCTGCGTCACCTCCAGCTCGGCCTCGCCGATGATGATGCGGTCTCCTATCCGCAGATTCGGCACCTCCAGGGACTCGGTGGTGATATTCTCAGCGAACGCGCCCGGGCTTACGTCTACGCCCAGCGCCCGCATCCGCGCGATGCTCTCCATCGCCAGCAGGCTCACCTGGCGGTGCCACTTGCCGGCGTGAGCATCCCCGTCGATCCCCCAATCCTCCACCAATCGCACCTTGGGCACATTGGCCTTTGGAGTTCCCGTGCGCTCGCTGACGGAGAGCGCGAGCACGCGACCGCGTGACCTGTTCATCTCATCCATGGCCTTCACCTCGCAGCATATGGAAGGCGTGAAGCAGGCCGGGGAAGAGCGCGTCCAGTGATTCGGCCGCCCCCTTCCGCGAGCCGGGCAGGTTGATGATCAGTGTGCTCCCCCGGAGGCCGGCCTTGCCCCGGGAGAGCATGGCATAGGGGGTGCGCGCCTGGCCGAAGGCGCGCGTCGCTTCCGGGATGCCCGGCACTTCTCTCTCGATCAGCTCGGCCATGGCCTCGGGCGTGCGATCGCGCGGTCCCAGGCCCGTCCCCCCGGTGGTGATCACCAGGTCGACGCGTGACTCGTCCGCATATCGCAGCAGCGCCTCTCGGATCACGTCCACTTCATCCGGGATGATCCTGTAGTCCACGACCTCGAGACCCTCTTCCTTCAGCCGCGCCGCGATCAGTCGGCCCGAGTGGTCTTCCTTCTTCCCCTCGGCAATGGAATCGGACATCACGAGCACGGCTGCGCGCAGCGGAGTCTCGCGGCGGTCTGCGAAATCGGACTTCCCACCGGTCTTGCTCACCAGCCTCACGCCCACGATCTCCATGCTGTCGTCGAGCATCTTCACCATGTCGTAGATGGTCAGAGCCGCCACCGAGGCGGCGGTGAGCGCTTCCATCTCAACCCCGGTCCTGTAGATCGCCTTGGCAGTGCAGGTGATGACGATGCCCTCGTCTCTCAGCTCGAAGTCAACGCCCACGAAGTCCAGCGGCACAGGATGGCAGTAGGGGACGATCTCGCTGGTGCGCTTGGCCGCCTGGATGGCCGCCACCCTTGCCACCGCCAGGGGATCGCCCTTGGGAACGGCGCTGCTCCGAATCAGGTCAAGCGTCTTGGGACTGAGCCGCAGCTCCGCCTGGGCCACGGACGTCCGCAGCGTATTGGCCTTCCTCGATACATCGAGCACTGCTTTAGCCCCCGATCTCGATCATGCTGCGGCTCTTGAGCCCGGCCAGCTCTCGCACCGGCGGATGCCGCGCGGGCTTCTCCGCCACCGCCGCCCGGATAATATCCGCCAGCGCGGCATCGGAGGCTCCCTCCCGCAGGGGGCCGCGCAGGCTCGCCTCGTCCGGGCCGAAGAGGCAGGACCTGATCGCCCCATCGGCGGTTAGCCGAAGCCGGTTGCAGGTCTGGCAGAAATGAGCGGAAAGGGGAGTGATGAAGCCAATCGTCTCTGGCCTGCCGTCAACCCGGAATTCCTTCGCCGAGCTGCTGGAGCGGCTCGGGCAGGGAGTGAGCGAGTAGCGCTCTGCCAGCTTCTTCACCATCGCGGAGTGCGGGACGAACCCGGCGCGATCCCAGCCATTGCCGCGGAAGGGCATGTACTCGATGAAGCGGAGGTGAAGGAGGTTCGCCCTTGCGAACTCGACGAAGTCGCACAGCTCGTCGTCGTTCACACCTCCCATCACCACCACGTTGAGCTTCAGGGGCGCGAAGCCCGCCGCCAGCGCGGCCTCGATCCCGGCCATCACCTGGTCGAAGCGATCCTCGCCCGCGATATCGCGGAATCGTTCCTTCTTCAGCGTGTCCAGGCTCACATTGAGGGCGGTGAGGCCGGCCGCCTTGAGCGCGCGCGCCTTCCCCTTCAGCAAAGTCCCATTCGTGGTCATGCCGAGCGTTTCCAGGCCAGGGAGGGCAGCGAGGCGCGCCACCAGTCCTTCGATGCCTTTGCGAACCGTCGGCTCGCCCCCGGTGAGACGGATCTTGCGGATGCCCATCGCGACCAGGAGCCGCGCCACGCGGCAGATCTCCTCGTAGGAAAGTATCTCGTCGCGCTCTTTCCAGACGAAGTCCTGCGGTGCACAGTAGCGGCAGCGGAGATTGCACCTATCTGTGACCGAAACTCGCAGGTAGCTGTGTGACCTGCCGGAGCGATCGGCTAAGGCGCTCATCGCTGTCTCTTCCGGTCTCCGCCCCCGGCCAAGCGTGGGCTCGCGTGATCCGTTGGCCCGACACTGGCTCCGAACCCCCGCTCCAGGCGATGAGCCAGGGCCGGGCAAGGCCTCACTGCGCGTAGGCTTCCGTGCCCTTCACGTGCGCGTAGAAGTACGCCATCCCGACGAAGATGGCGCCGCCGACGATGTTCCCCAGAGTAGCGGCAATCAGGTTGCCCGTCCACATTGTCCCCCAGTTCAACGCAGCAAGCTGTCCGGGGGCTAGTCCCGAGGCGGCCCGCGCCGCCTCGAACCCTTTCGCCAGTATGCCCGCGGGGATGAAGTACATGTTCGCCACGCAGTGCTCGAACCCGGAGGCGACGAAAGCCATGATGGGGAAGAAGATGCCCAGCACCTTGCCCCCGATGTCCCGCGCTGCCATCGCCATCATGATGGCCAGGCAGACCAGCCAGTTGCAGCCGATGGCTCGGAAGAAGAAGGCCCAGTTGTGACTGAGGCCTGGGATAACCAGACCTGTCTTGGCCGCCGCGATCTTGATCGCGGCCCCTCCGACCGGGCCCGCCAGCAGCCCGGAGCCGCTGGCGATGATCAAGGCCAACACTAGCGAGCCCACCAGGTTGCCCAGGTACACCACCACCCAGTTGCGCAACAGACCTCCGAGGCCGATCCGGCCAGAGCAGAGCGCCACGGTCATGAGATTGTTGCCGGTGAACAGCTCCGCTCCGGGGATCACCACCAGCATCAGGCCAACTGTGAAGGCCGCTCCCATCAGAAGCTGCCGCACGCCGATGTTGTCCCAGTCTCCACTGCCTACGGTGGTCGCAAGATGGGCCCCAAATCCAATGTAGACGCCGGCCAGTATGCCCAGCAGGAACATCTTGCCCAGGGGCAGCGTCGCCTTGCCCTCGCCAACCTGGATACAGGCCCTGGAGACCTCCTGCGGCGCCAGGAATCCGCTTGTTGCCACCAGCTCCCTCCTGTTGATGATGCCCGGACGAACCGCACGGCGGACCACGCGCATGTGTGATTCTGCTCCATCCCACAATTCCCCTGTCGCTCTCCGGTCGGGCGAGCAGGGTTCTCCGGTGGGCGGGCGCGGTTGTCGTCGCGCTCCAGCCGGCTTTCGTCCGCCGATCACAGCTCTGCCAATGCCGGGAGGTTTTCTTGCAGTTAGGCAGCAATAGACCAAGGCCGACCGAAAATCCGGAATGGAGGCCTGAATGCGATGAGCGACGGGCGCCTTGACATCTTCACCGATGCCGAGCTGGACCAGTTGGCCGAGGCCACACTCAGCGTGCTGGAGCGGGTAGGGGTCATGTACCAGTCCGAGGCCCTGCTCGCCGCACTGGCGAAGACCGGCGCCCACGTGGACCCGGCCACGCACCGTGCCCGCCTGCCCCGGAACATGATCGAGGCCATGGTGCGGCGGCTGCGAGAAGCCCAGGGCCGGCAGCATACCTCCACCTACCGGGAACCGGGCCCCGCCAATCCTGCCCTTCCCGGGATCACGCTCCAGATCGCCCATTTCTACTACGATCACGAGCGGGGCGAGCGCCGGCGCGGCAACCGGCAGGATCTGGTCCGCATGATCCAGTTCGGCGAGGCCCTGGACTCGCGCAACTCGGTGGATCAGGTGCTGTTGATGCACGAAGAGCCGCCCCTGGTGGAGCCGCTGGAGGCGCTTTTGCTGCTGCTCGAAAACACCTCCCGACCAGGTCACACCTACCCGCATTTCGCGGCCCAGTTCCCCTATCTGGAGGAGATCGGCGAGATCTGGTATGGAGACGCCAAGCACTTCCTGATCGGCGGCATTTTCCTGGTCTCTCCCCTGCGCATGGATCAGCGCTCCTGCGATTACCTGATGGAAAGGGTGCGCCGCGGCCTGTCCTGCGGGACAAGCACCCAACCGGTGAGCGGCATCTCGGCCCCCGTCACCCGCGCCGGCACTGTCGTGGTGGGGGCGGCCGAGATCCTGGGCGGTTGGGCGGCCGCCAGGGCGCTCAACCCGGAGGTCGAGCTCTCGGGGAGCATCTGCTCTGGTTCGGTGGACATGCCCACCGGCAATGTCACTTTCTGTTCACCGGAGTCCATGGTCCAGGACATCGGTTGCGTCGAGCTGTTTCGCCGGCGCTTCGGCGGTCACGTGGGCGCCGCGGGCGGGGCCGACTACACCAGCGCCAAGTTCCCTGGGTACCAGGCCGGCTTCGAGAAAGCGTTCGAGGCCATGGCCATCTCCGCCTACATGGGGGAGCCGCCTCACCTGGGTGCGGGCCTGCTGGACCTGGGCAAGATGTTCTCCCCCCTGCAGCTCTTGATAGACCGCGAGTTCGAGAGCTTCCTGGGGCGTTTCGCCGCCGGGGCCCGGGTGGACGCGGAGCAGATTGCGCTGGAGGTGATCACTTCCGTCGGGTCAGGCATCGTGGGCTCCTACCTGGAGTCCGAGCACACCCTCCGCAACTACCGGCAGAACCTTTGGTTCCCGCGGCTGGTTGACCGCAGTGTCTGGACCAGCGAACGGCAGGAGGAGCATCCGGACGAGAAGCTGCTCCAGCGCGCCCAGGCCCAGTTCCAGGAGACGATGGCCCGCTACCAGCCGCCGGAGGTTGACCAGCACAAGTTGGCCAAGGTCAAGGAGGTGGTGAGGCGGGCGCGCCGGGAACTGCTATAGCCCAGCTTGCATCGCAGCGCAGGCCCGCCCTGAGCGAAGCGAATGGGGCCGCGACCTGCCCTACTCAGAGTAGGCGCGTGGACTCGCAGACCAGCCGCACCCGGTCCAGCGACGTGCCAGGGGTGAGCGGACTGCCTAAGGACACGACGAAGTTGTCCCGCCCGGCGACTGCGATCTGACGCCGCACCTCGGCCAGCACCTCCTCATCGGAGGCCTGCTCCACGAGCATCGCGTCCATGTTGCCGAAGAGCACCCGATCGGGCCCCAGCGCTCGCCGCACCTCGGCCAGGTCAATGCCGTAGTTCTTCCGGTTCTCCTCGAAGCAGAGAGCGGTGAAGGGCAGCTCCTTGAGGCAGGGGAGAAACGGCATGAGATTGCCCGAGAAGTAGAGCACGGTGCGGAAGCCCAGCTCCTCGTAGCACTGAAGCGCTTGCCTGGTATACGGGAAAACGAACTCCTGGTACATCCTCGGGGAGAGGATGTCTGCGGAGGCCAGGCATTCCTCCACGAACATGATGGTGATACCTAGCTGCCGCTCGGCCGCCAGGCGAGCAGAGGGACGGGGAAGACGGTTCTCGAGGATGCGGTGCACCAGGTCGGGCGAGTCGCTCAGCGCGTACATCAGACCCTGGAATCCGAACAGGTCGGGCAGGCCGTTGTAGGGCGAGGTGCCGTTGGTGTAAAGGGCAAGGCCGTTCGGATAGTGGCGGGCCAAGCAGATGGCGAGCTCATATCCTTCTGACGCCGCGAGCTCGCGGGCCTGCTCCGGGGCCGGCTCAGGCACAGGCGTCAGGCGATGCATGGGCCGGGCGGCGGCGTCACGCACCTGCGAGGCGCTCTCGCTCCGATCCCACAGGTCGGACCAGGGCGTGGACTTCTCTGCCGCCGCCACGCTCTGCTCCGCCTCCCGGTTCGGGGGAATCCAGGACTCGTACCCATCCGCCGACAGCCAGAACAGCTCATCGCCCCGGCGCACCACGGCAGAGCCAGCAACGCTCGCCCGACTAGATAGGTAAGGCAGGGAGAGCCAGGCCGGCGGTGGATAGGGGCCGTCCAGCATCTCGGTGTACAGCTCCCTCTCGATCTGGAAGTGCGTCTGATAGTCAACGGGGAGCAGGTCGGTGTTCGCCTGCGCCAATCGCGCCCGCCACTTGCGCCAGCGGGATTCCATGCGGTGGAACTGAAGCGGCCCCAGCATCTCGTAGACTGGGGCCACCGGGAGGTAAGGCGCAGGCTTCCCGGTGAGGACGCGGGTGATGGCATCGTCAGAGGCGAGGGGACCTGGCACCATCGCTCCGGTTTCGCCGTTCACACCTGGATGGGATATGCGCCCCACCTCAGGGTGGCTTCGATCATGGCGCGGTAATTGGCGAGTGGGACATAGCTGGCGACGGAGTTGCTGCTGCCCACGCAGTAGCCGCCCCCGGGCCCGACCTCCCGAATGCGCTGCTTCACCTCGGCCTCGACTTGCTGCGGCGTGCCCAGGGTCAGGGTGTAGCCCAGGTCAATATTGCCGATGAGGGCGAGGTGCTGCCCCCAGCGCCGCTTCACTTCCACGATGTCCATGGCCTTGGGTTCGATGGGCTGCAGGGCCGAGATGCCGCACTCTACCAGGTCGGGGATCACCTCCCAGATCAGCCCATCGCAGTGGTAGATCAGAGGCAGGCCTCGACTCGCTGCCACCTCACCGTAGCGCTTGAACCATGGAAACAGCACACGTCGGTAGAACTCGGGCGACATGAAGAAGCCTTGGGCGTGCGCCAGATCGTCCGCCAGCCACAGCGCGGCCACTCCTGGCAGCGCGGCCGCCCGCTGGAACACCTGGAACAGGAAGCTGCCCACCCGCTCGATCACCCCCTCCACCAGGCCGGGATCATCGTAGAGCGCAAGGCACATGCCCTCGAAGCCCGTCAATTGGCGGCTGGTCTCGAGGATACCCCAGGTCCCGGTAGTCAGCCCCATCCCTTCCGGTAGCAGCTCGCGAGCGCGGGCTATGTGATCGTACTGCACCCGCCCGAGATCTGGCCACGGATATCGCTCCAGGTCTTGGCGGCTGGCAATCACTCCCCGATGCTCCTCCATCCATGCCTTCTCTACCGGGCCCGGCGAGTAGGCGCTGTAGGTGTCACGCGCCACGTGCCAGCCCTCCGGAAACAGGTGTAGGTACCAGGGCGCGAGGTGGATGTAGTCATAGCCGGCCGCGGCCCAGAACTCGACGTCGGCAGCGACGTCGTAGTCGTCGGTCCCCAGCAGCGAGTTCCCCACCGGCCGGCCCAGGAAGGCCTGCTTCACCGGCGGGTCCACCAGGAACTCGGAAAGCGGCACGCGATCCGGCTCTTGCCGCCGCAGTGCCGTCAGGAACCGGGCGATGTCGGGCTTGTCGTCAAGCACTGGCCCACCTCCCATGGACCATCCACACTTGGACCTCGCCCGCCCGAATCCCTGTAAGGGGACCAGAATCGTGGCCGGCCGCGGCCTCAGGTCTCGGCTGTCCGCAGCGCTTCCATGAGATCGGCGGCGGGCCGGCCCGCGCGGATCTCGTGACTCATCGCCTTCAGCACCTGGGCGCTGTGGGAGAAGAACTGGCGATAGGCCGCGCAGAGATAGGAGACAGGCTTGCCGTCTTCCCCCAGATGGAGACGGTGCTTGGGGCAGTCGCCGCCGCACCAGGGGAGTACCGCGCACCGCCGGCACCGTTCTGAGAGGTCGGCCTTGGCCAGGCCGAACTCGCGCTGCGCGGGACCCTCTACCAGGGAGGCGAGGCTATCCACTGTCACTCGCCCGCGAAGGTGCGCCGGGTAGACGAAGTGGTCGCAGGCATAGAGATCGCCGGTGTGTTCGACCGCCAGGGCGTACCCGCAGGTCGGGGCGAAGACGCACTGCGACGGCGGCTCGCCCAGCCACACCGCCAGCGCTGACTCGAGAGCCTGCACGAACACCTGCCCCACATCGCGACTCGCCCAGTAGTCGAAGACCTCGCACAGGAAGCGGCCGAAGGCCTCCGGGCGCACCGACCAAGGGGTCACTTTCCGGCTGCGCTGCGACTGCCGCTCCACGACCGGGACGAACTGCAGATGCGCCAGCCCCAGCCCGGTCAGGTGGCGGTAGACTGTCAGCGGGTGCTCAGCATTCGCGCGGTTGACCGCCACCAGGGCGTTGCACTTCACCTGGCGCCCTTGCAGGATTTCCAGCCCGGCCCGCACCCGACGATGGGTGGGATTGCCCCCCTGGTCGCGCCGGTAACGGTCATGCAGCTCAGGAGGACCATCTATGCTGATCCCGACCAGGAACTGGTGCTCGGCGAAGAAGGCTGCCCACTCCTCATCTATCAGCGTGCCATTGGTCTGGACCGCGTTCACCACTCGCTGACCCGGCCGCGCGTATCTCCTCTGCAAGTCGAGCGCGCGCGCAAAGAAGTCCAGCCCGATCAGCAGGGGCTCACCGCCCTGCCAGCCGAACACCACCTCGGGAGCGGGGTTGGCCCGGAGATAGGCGGCGGTGACACGCTCCAGCGTTTCTCCATCCATGCGGAAGCTGCTCCCCGGATAATAGGCCGCCTTCTCCCGGTAATAGCAGTACTCGCAGGCAAGGTTGCAGGCCGCGCCCACTGGTTTGATCATGAGGTGGAAAGGCTTGGAGGCGAGGGAAGCGGTCACGAGAGGGGCCTCGCCTAGCGTCCGGCGAACTCGCGCGGATGCCTCCGCTTCAGTTCCGGGATCGCCCATCCCCGGCCGGTCTGCTCCAGGTAGTCGCAGTAATCCCGCAGATACCCCCGGGCGTGGTAGGGCCCACCCTCCTTCATCACCGTCCAGAGCGGGTCCACGGCCTCGGGCATGGACTGCATCATGGCCGCATGCCAGTCGTTCAAGTAGTGCACCGCCTCGCGGCAGACCTCAGGACAGCTGGCCGCGATGTCGTTCTGCTCATGGGGGTCTTGCGCGAGATCGAACAGCATCTCCTCGGGGAAGAGGTGGTAGCCGTCGTGGTAGGTCCGCAAGTAGATCCAGGGGCCGAAGCGCACGCTCCGCTGGCAGACATGCGCACACTGGCTCAGCACCAGGTAGTCGCGACCGCAGGTCTCCGCGCGGGTGATGGTGGGAGCATAGCTTCTGCCATCCCAGCTCGGGGCCGGTTTCTTGCCGAAGAGATCGGCTAGAGTCGGTCCCAGGTCGAGCTGGTAGTGGAGGCCGCGGTCCACGTACCCGGCCGCGCTCTGGGGCCAGCGTATGATCATCGGGATGCGCGGTGTGATGCCATCGGCGGTGGCGTGCTCGCCGTAGATTCCCAGCTCGCCCAGGTTCTCGCCGTGGTCCGAGCTGATGATGATCGCCAGTTCGTCCCATACCCCCTGCGCCTCCAGGGCCGAGAAGAGGCGGCCGATGTGCTCGTCCATGTAGCGGACCCCACAGTCGTAGCCGTCAATCACCCGGCGCAGATCTCGCATGTCTCCCAGTTCCCTCGGCTGGCGCGAGTACCGCGGGTCCCGTTTGTTGTCGAACATGTTCAGCTCGCGCGCCTTCATCGGCCCCACCATCCGCCGGTGCTTCTCCAGCACTTCCTGCGTGAGCCAGGCTGGCAGGGGCGTCTGCTCGAACGGGTTGCCGAACTCCTCCGGCGCCCGGTAGGGGGTATGGGGATCCCAGTAGTTCACATGGAGAAACCAGTTGTCGCGCTTCGCGTTCCGCTCGATCCAGCTCAACACCGTGGGCGTGATCTCCTCCGCTGATTCCATCCCCCCGCGGCCAGTGTTGTGCATCTCCTTGAAGCCGGCGTAGAACCACCAGGCGCCATGGCGCTCGGCAAAAGGGCTGATGGTGACGGTCTCGAGGCCTGCCGAGCGCAGGAAGGCCGGGAGACTCTCTCGGCGCAGCCGGTCGGAGAAGCCGCGGCTCTCGCCCTCCAGTCGCATGTCCGCGGCCGTGCCGCCGTGCCCCACCACCCCGGTGTGAATCCCGAAACGCCCGGTGATCAAGGCCGCGCGGGAGGGCAGGCAGGGGGCATCCGAGCAGTAGTAGTTGTCGAAGCGCACCCCCTGGGCCGCGATGCGGTCAATGTTGGGGGAGGTGTCCCGGTGGTAGCCGTAGCACCCGAGATGGTCGGGACGAAGGGTATCGAGATCAAGGAAGAGGATACGCATGGCTGGCCTCACATCGCATGGCAGGTCTCAAGCACCCCACACGCGGGGCATCCACAGCGGTTCCTTGCCCATTTCAGCGAACAGCAGCTTCATCACCAGATCGGCCTTCAGTGCCTGGTGGGCCGGGCTGTCCCAGAGGTTGCGGATCTCCCCCGGGTCCTCCTGCAGGTCGAAGAGCTCGCCATAGGGCCGCCGGTAGTAGATGGTGAGCTTGTACCGCTCATCCACATAGGTCTTCAGGTGGATGGTGGTCGGCTCATGGCGGTTCTCCACCACCACGTGGTCCCGCGCCGACTCGCTTTCGCCGCGCCAGACCGCGCTCTGATCCACGCCGCTCATGGCGCGGGGGATAGGGAGCCCGGCGAGGCGGAGAAAGGTAGGCGCCAGATCCACCAGTGACTGGAGCGCATCGCGTCTGACTCCCGGGGGCACGCGCCCCGGATGGCGCACTATGAGCGGCACCCTGAGCAAGTCTTCGTAGTGGAAGGGCCCTTTGGCGATCAGGCCATGCTGCCCGAAGAGGTGCCCGTGGTCACTGGCAAAAACCACCACGGTGCTCTCTGCCAGCTTGAGCGCGTCGAGCTGATCCAGGATGGCGCCGATGTACTTGTCCATCAAGCTGATCATCCCGTAGTAGACCCCGACGTCCTTCGCCAGCTCGGCCCGGTCTTGCCGGTGCGAGTGCAGGCCGTGCATCCACTGGTGGCTCTCCTCCCAGGCAGAGAAATCCGGGTCGGCCTGCTGGGTGAGCTGGTGATGCAGAGGGTTGTGATCGTGCTCGCCCGGGGTGAGGGCGGGAATGGTCAGCCGGCTCGGGTCGTACATCGTGTCCCAGGGCTCCGGCGCCAGGTACGGTGGGTGCGGGTCGAGGAAGCTCACCCACAAGAAGAACCGCTCCCGCCGCTCCTGATACTCGCGGAGCAGGGCGGCGGTGCGCTCCGCGATCCAGGTATCGTAGTGATACTGCTCCGGGATCAGCCACTTCCAGCGCTGGGAAGCGTTATTCCCCGTCGGAGGCTGGAAGTAGTCGCGCCAGTTGGCACATCCTCTCTCTTCCATCCACAGCGCGTAATGCTGGCCCACCAGGTGCTCATCGGTGTGATTCCGCGCCAGTTCGACGTGCTCGAAGCCATAGAAAGGCCCGTGGAACCTCCGCCAGAAGGCCAGGTTCTGCATCACGGGAACAGCCTCCAGGGAGGCGAACTCCTCCGTGGATCGCAGGGGCTGGAAGTGCGCCTTGCCCACCAACGCGGTGCGGTAACCTGCTTGCTGCAGGTCTTCGCCCACGGTGTGCGCGCCCTCGGGAAGCTTGGTGCCCAGCGACCAGGCCCCGTGCTGGCTGGGATACCGGCCGGTGATGATCGAGGCCCGCGTGGGCGTGCAGGTCGGATTGGGGCAGTAGGCGCGCGTGAAAAGAGTGCCTTCTTCCGCCAGCCGGTCGAGGTGCGGAGTGGCGATCTCCGGGTTCAGGCAACCGAGGGTGCTCCAGTGCTGCTGGTCAGAGGTGATGAACAGGAAATTGGGCTTTCCCTCTGCCATGTCCTGGCCTCATTCCACTAGGGCGCGGCGCGCGTGCTCTGCCCAATCGGGATCCTCGAGCATGGCGCTCCCGACGGCGGCGAAATCGCAGTGACCCTCCGCGATCGCCCGCTCGGCATCGGCCGGATCACCGAGACGCCCGGCGACGATGATCGGCAGGTATGTGAGGGCCTTCGCGCGCTGCCCCAGCGACCTGTCATCCCCGAAATAGCCCCGGAAAGCGCCGTCGCCATCGGTCGAGAGGTGGAGCACGTCAACCCCCGCGCCCTCCAAGCCTTTGACAAGCTGCTCGAAGTCGGGCCGCGCGAACCCCTCGCGGATCTTGTTGAAGATGCTGATGCGGCAGATCAGCACCGCGCCCTCTCCCAGCCGCGACTTGACCCGCTGGCAGGTTTCCACCAGCATGCGCATCCGGCCTTCGATCGGTCCGCCGTAAGCGTCGTCCCGGAGGTTGCGCTGCAATGACAGGAAGGAGTCGAGCAGGAAGCCATGCGCCCCGTGAACCTCCACCGCGTCGAATCCCGCGGCCACCGCGCGGGCGGCCGCCTCCCCGAAGTGCCCCTGGATGGCCTGCATCTCCGCGACCGAGAGCGGCCGCGGCTCCGGCGCATCGTCAGAGGGCCGCACCGCTGATGGGCCCACGGTCGGAGAGCCAGACGCCTCGGGAGAGGCTTGCGGGCCGCCGTGTACCAGTTGGATAGCGGCCACTGCTCCGGCCTGGTGGAGGCACCCGGCGAGGGCCGATAGGCCGGCCTCGTGTCGCGGGCTTGCGGCCCCCAGGCCTCGCTCCCAGCATCTGCCTCCCTCATGCACATAGGTGGCCTCGACGATGACCATGCCAGTGCCCCCGCGTGCCCGGCGCTCGTAGTGCGCGATGATCTCGTCGGTAGCGCAGCCGCTGGTGTCGGCCCGCCCTGTCACCATGGGTGGCATCACCACGCGGTTGCGGAAAGTGAGGCCTTTGACCTGCATGGGAGAGAACAGAAGGCTCATCCGGCGTTCCTCCAGTGCTCCTGCGAGGAAGTGGCAGGAGCCAAGCTCCTGCCCAACATGAGTCTTGGTTCACTTTGCCCGCGATTCCTTCTCTGGTCCTTCGGCTCCGCTCGGGGCAGGCCTTACGGGAGAGGTATCACTTTGATCTCTGCCGAAGCTTCGCGGGCAACCCGTCCCACAGAGGAGGTCTCGATGCGCATCGGCGCCACCCAGATCTGCTTCTCCGATAAGTCTGTCAGCGACAGCCTCGCCTACGCCAAGGCCACCGGATACGAGAGCCTGGAGCTGACCGTCCACGCGAAAGGCGAACTCGACCCTGGAACCGACGACGCCTCCTTGCGCGGGATAGCGGGCGAGGCCGAGCGGGTGGGGATCGCCATCTGCTCGCTGGCCGCGGGGATGTGTTCGGGGTTCGCCTCGCCCGACCCGGCGGTGCGCGCCGGCGCCCTGGATGGCCTGCGCAAGTGCATCCACATTGCCACCATGTTGGGGGCGGACACGATCCTGGTGCATCCCGGCCAGCTCACACCTCAGGTGCGCTATGACATCATGTACCAGAACGTGCAGGAGGCCATGCGCAAAGTGGCGCCGGAGGCGGAGCGAGCACGCGTGTTCATCGGTGTCGAGAACGTCTGGAACAAGTTCCTGCTGTCGCCGCTGGAGGCGAAGCAGTTTGTGGATGAGATCGCGTCCGAGTATGTTGGGATCTACTTCGATATCGGCAACTTCGTGCCCTGGGCCTACCCCGAGCAGTGGATCGAAATCCTGGGCCGCCGGGTCAAGAAGGTGCACTTCAAGGACTTCCGTCGCAAGGGTCACCAGTTCGTCCCACTCCTGGAGGGCGATGTGGACTGGCCGGCGGTGATGAAGGCACTGCGGAGCATCGGGTATGACTCCGATGTCATCCAGGAGGTGGCCGGGGACGAGGCCGGCATGAGGGCGACCGCGGAGGCGATGCGCAAGATCGTGCGGATGTAGAGGGCATGGGCCAGGCTGGGAGCCCGCCACAAGGCCGGCGGGCGGGCCTGGGCTACCGAAGGGAGGGAGGGCATGCGGTTCATCCTGGTTGGCGTGGGCGGCTTCGGCACTTCCTGGCGGCAGGGCCTCACGACCACGCCTGGGGTCGAGGTGTTGGCGCTGGTGGACATCAGGCGCGACCGTCTGGAGGAAGCCGCGTCTTTCTTTGGCGTTCCCCCGGACCGGTGTTTCCCCAGCGACGAGCTGCCCTGGGAGCAGGTGGAGGCCGATGGCATAGTGCACAGCACGCCTCAGAACTTCCGCGCCGCCCACGCCCTGCGCGCGCTGCGCGCGGGCAAGCACGTGCTTGCAGTCAAACCGATGAGCGACCAGTGGGAGACGGGAGTGGCGATGGCGGAGGAGGCAGCTCGCCGCGGCCGCAAGCTGGTGATCGCCCAGCAGATGCGTTGGCACCCGCTGATCCTGAAGCTGCGCGAGCTGGTGCAGGGCGGGGCCCTGGGCGAGATCGGCTACGTGCACGTGGACTTCTTCTACGGGTTCGAGGGCTACGCTGGCAGCTATCTCCAGCCCTATCCGCTGCTGGTGCAGGGCGCCATCCACCACTTCGATTTCTTGCGCTGGATCCTGGGCGCGGATGCCAAGCGGGTGTGGGCGGAGAACTTCAACCCCCCTTGGATCGCAGGGCCGGACGTTCGCAGCGCCTATGTCGCATTCGAGATGGCCAACGGGGTGCGCGCCTGCTACCGGTCTGTGCCCAGTCGCAGCGACCACAACAGCTGGCTCTGCGGGTGGCGCATAGAGGGCACGAAAGGGCTGGCCGAAGCCAAGCAGGACCGCGTCTACCTCGATGGCGAGGAGATCCTCTCGGCCTGGGAGGACGGCGAGACCTTCAACAACCGGCGGCTCCCCGAGCTGCAACAGGTGGTGCTCCAGCAGTTCATTGCCTACGCCAACGGGGGTGAAGAGCCAGGCATCTCCGGGCGCAATAACCTGAACAGCCTGGAGATGTGCTTCGGCGCTATCCGCGCCTCGGAGACGGGCCGGCGGCAAGAGCTGGGGAGAGACCGCGGCCAGGCCGGAGGCCCGCCATAGGGCCGGCGGGCCTGGGCTGCTGACTAGGGTCGGGACCGCCCCAGTTGCACCCGCTTACGGTACTCCGTCGGCGTCCAGCCGTACCGCTTCCGGAAACGACGATGGAGGTGGCTCCCATCCACAAAGTGGGCCTCTGCGGCTATGCTCTCCACTGATCTCTCGGTAGTGAGCAGGAGGTGGGCGGCAAAGGTGAGGCGAGCGCGCTCGCGGAACCTCCCGAAGCTGATCCCCATGGTATGCCTGAAGATGGCGTCGAAGTGCGAGCGGCTGAGGGCGCAAGCTGCCGCAGCATCAGAAACGCCTAACCGGTGCGCGGGGTCAGAGTGGACGAGGGTGAGCGCGGGCATGATCCGGGCGACATTGCTGACACGCAGTCGGGCCTGTCGGCCGGAGGCCGCGGGCTGCTCCCATCCCCGCCGCAGCATTACGAGCAAGAGCAGCGTGTAAAGCCGCAGCGCGGTCTCCCAGGCCGGTCCTCTCTCGTGCACTTCCCGCCAGAGATGCCGGCCAATCGCCAACGCCTCCTGCCGCATCTGGGGGGTGCTGGCTCGGGGCCGCTGGGCCGGAGGAACGGCGAATAGGCTCAACCAGGGGACTCCGTCCAGCATCTCCTCCCCAAGGAAGTCCGGGAGGAATACCAGCACCGCGTTCTCTGTCCTCGGCTCGGTGATCCGCCAGCCGTGGGGCTCCCACATGGCGCACAGCCAGACGTCGCCCGGCCTCGTGGACAGCACCATCTCGTCGAAGCTAATCTCCTGACCCCCGGCCAGGATGACGCCGATCTCTAGCCCTGCGTGCACGTGTAAGTCCCGGCCCGTGGGCACAGGATGCGCCATCGCGCTCACCCAGAACGGACTGGCCTCGGTGAGTTGATGGTCATAGAGGGCGGGCCCGGGCCCGGCCGATATGCGAGGCACTTCACTCATTAGGGCAATCATACTGGACTCGGCGCCTCCTGTCGAGGGTGTGAGCAGGTGCTGCGCCGACCAGGCGAAGTGTGCGCCAATGGGCTGCAGGAATGCATCCTGGCCCGTCACAGCAGGAGAGCATTAGCTTTCCAAGTCCCGGATCGGAGCTTGCGGCCGCGTGTTCCCGCCCAGCAGAATCGTGAAATCCTACAGGAATGCTCGCCAACCGTACAATGACGTGAAGAGGCCTGAGTGCTAGTCTAGACTAGGTGGGAAGTCGTTCCCCGTCGTGATGGCCCACTTGCAGGCGCCAGCGGCCAACGCGAGAGGAGGTGGGACAGGTCCAAGCGCGACGTTAGCGGGGAGTGGCCTAGACCAGACCCTATACAGGAGGTGTGACAAGATGCGGTCTCGCCGAAAGGATGGTTTCACGCTGATCGAGCTGCTGGTGGTGATCGCGATCATCGCGATCCTGGCCGCGATGCTGTTCCCGGTATTTGCCCGGGCGAGGGAGTCAGCCCGCAAGATTCAGTGCCTTTCCAATGTCAAGAACATCTCCCTCGCCTTCCAGATGTACCTCTCGGACTACGACAGGTTCCCACCCTCGGAGCACCGGCAGGAGGTGGTTGACTGGTTCTACACCGACCCCGTCGGGGACTGCGCTCCCGTGGACGAGCACGCCGCGCACTGGGGGGCGGACCGGTCCAATCCCTATCTGCGCTGGCCGGTCATATTGGACGAGTACGTGAAGAACCGCGACGTGTGGCGCTGCCCCAGCGCCAAGTTCGTGAGTGGCGCTGCCTGGATTATCCCCGGAACCGACTGGGTCAAGACGCTGCAGGTTCACCAGGGCGAATGGGGCAGCACTGACGTCGGCGGGCCCTGCGACCTGGGCTGGCCTCCAGGTTGGGGGGGCACGGTCACCGACTCCTTCACCCAGGGAAAGGCCAGAAGCGGAAGTGAGCAGACCAGCGCCCTCGGCGCCTTCGAGCAGACGATCGGCACCAACGAGCTCGACCGGATGGACTACAAGGTGTCGGCGATTGAGGACCCGGCCGCGTTCGTGATCTGCGGAGACGCAGGCGCCGGCCCCAACCCCGGCGAGATGGACTCCTGGGGCACGCTGGCGTTCCCCGAGACCTGCCACATCGGGGGCTGCTGCGGCGCGGACTGGAACAACTGCTCATTCACGCAGTCCTGCGGACTGGACACCAGTCTTCTGAAGTCTTTCTGGACCGACCCCGATCTGAGGAAGCAGTACACCCGTCACCTGGGTGGCAGCAACATGGGCTTCGCGGATGGCCACGCCTCGTGGATGGCCGCGGACGCTATCATTGCTAGCTCGCCGGGTGGCGTGAACGGAGTAGGCGACGCGAACAAGGGCTTTCTGCGCGGCCTGCGTGACTGCTTCTGCCAGTATTGCGACGGCATGTTCTAGAGAGCTTCGCCGAATGAAGTAACACGGCGAAGCTCAAGAGGCGGCCCAGACGGGCACGGGGCGATGCTCGCACATTACTTCGTTGTGCGAACATCATTAGAGAGCGAGAGGCAGACCAGGGCGTCTGCGCGGCCTGCTGTGCTTCTGCCAGAATTGCGCCTGGGCCGTGCGCCGACAGGGCAAGCTGAAGAACGGGGAGCGCCCACGGGCGCTCCCCCTCCTGTTCCCCGTCCCGGCGCTGCCCGATTGCTGCCGCCGATAGGAGGCGATCCCGGTGAAGATCAGTGTCATGCTGTTATGCTTTGCGCAGGCCCTGGAGACAGGCCGCTACTCCTTGGCCGATGCCTTCGCCTGCTGCGCCGAGGCCGGGGCCGTCGGGATCGAGACCATGGACAGCATGGTCGCAGAGGTGAGCGATGAAGAGCTGAAGGGCCTGCTCACCAAGTACGGACTCCTGGCGGCCGCGCACGACGTGAGTGTCGAGCTGGTCCGGGAAGATGCCGCGGGGCGGCGGCGCGCCATCAGATGACCTGGCGCGGGAACTGCGGCGCGCCGGCCACATGGGCGCTCCCATCGTGATGTTGGTGCCGGGCTTCTTGGAGCCAGAGCAAGATTGGGGCCAGGCATTCGCTCACGCCGTCGAGGGGATCCGGGAAGTGCTGCCGCTGGCCGCCCAGCTCGGGGTGACCGTGACCGCGGAGCAGATGGGCTCGACCGCGCTCTGCTCCAACGCGCAGCAGCTGCGGAAGCTAGCGCAGGCGGTCAACTCGCCCCAGTTCGCGCTCTGCTTCGACACCGGCAACGCGATGCGCACCCAGGAGGGGCCTCTTGAGACGCTGCCCGCGCTCTTGCCCTTGGTCCGGCATGTTCACGCCAAGGATCACATGCTGACCGCGCAGGGCCAACGCAAAGATGTCCCGCTCGGTCGAGGGCGAGTGCCACTGGCGGAGATATATCGCTTGCTCGAAGCCGGAGGCTACCAGGGCTATCTCTCGGTGGAGCACATGCTTCCAGCGGATGATCCGCTTCCCGATCTACGCGCTTGTATCTCCTATCTGCGGCCGCTGATAGGGAACTAAGCGATCCCGCCTGGTGAGCCACGGGTGCGGAGGCCCCCGGGGCCAGGCAGGGATGCAGCCCCGAGACTCGGAATCAAGAACTCTGTGTCGAAGCAGCACCAGACCAGAGAAGCAGGCCAGACTGTCACCCGAGATCGGATCGCACGCGACCTCGCCGCGCTAGGCCTGCGCCCTGGTGACGTGGTCTTCTTCCATAGCTCCCTGAGCAGCCTGGGTTGGGTGGAAGGCGGCCCCGACGCGGTGATAGATGCGTTCCTCGACGTGGTAGGACCGGAGGGGCTGGTGGCCGTGCCCACCCACTCCTATAGCTACCTCCATTACCATACCACCACCGCTCCCTTTGATCCGAGAGAGACGCCTTCCCGTACCGGCAAGCTCCCCGATACCCTCTGGCGGCGGCCTGATGCCTTCCGCAGCGCGCACCCCACTCATTCGGTGGCCGCTATCGGCCAGCGCGCCCGGGAGTTGGTGGCCGGCCACGACCGGACCTCCACCTTCGGCCGGGAGGGTCCGCATCGGCGCTATGTGGACTGGGGCGCCAAGCTGCTGTTCCTGGGTGTGGGCCTGCACTGCAACACCACCCTGCATGCCATTGAAGATTGGCTCGACCTGCCCTACCTGCAGGTGGAACGAGCCCTGGTGAAGGGGCCAGACGGGCAGCCGCGCGTGATCGAGGTGACCAAGTCGCCGAGCGGCCACCGGGATTTCTATCGCGATGGCTCCAGGGTGGAGCGGCGGCTGCGCCGGGCCGGCTTGATCCACCATGGCAGGGTCGGCGCGGCCCGGACCCTGTGGCTCCCTTCCCAGGAGATGGTGGCGGAGGTGGTGAACGGGATCCACGAAGAGCCGGATCTGCTGCTGTGCGAGCGGGCCAACTGTGACTTCTGCCAGCGTTACCGCCAGCCCGTCATTGACCACGTGCGCCGTCGCCGGCCTACCCTCTAGCCGCCGGGTGAGGAGTGCTTCCTGGATGCACCTCGAATCAGCAGTTGCGGAGCTCGAACTCAGCCACTCCTCTCATCTGCTGCAGGTCGGGTGGGACTCATCGCAGCAGTCCATGCCCGAGGGCACCGTGTTCTTCCTCAGGCCGGGCTTCGTGGCCCAGGCCTGTGAGGAGGCGGCTCTCCCGCAGCAGGTGGCCCAGGCCGCCATCGCCGCCAGCCGCCGCGTCGCCGGCAGTGCCCCCCTGTGCGCGCTGGCCTGGCATTTCCATCACTGCCTCTTCCAGGCGGCCGATTACCCACGCGATAGCATCAGCGAGTGGCCTACCCTGGAGGCGGCCTTGCAGGAGGATGGCGGACTCTTCTACCTGCTGGTGCTGCTCTCCGGGATGCCCGGACTGCAAGCCGTCAACGAAGGGCACGGGGTGCCTAGCGAGGTTGTTCGCGACACGCTCAGCGACATCAAGCGCTGGATCGGCGGAGGGGAAGAGGATGGGCCGGCGCTTCCTCCCTGGGGTCTAGCGCCGCGCGCATTGAGCTGGCTTGTCAACCACCTGAGGGGCGAGCTTTATGGCTTGGGCCGGCTGCAGTTCCAGTTCGGCTGTTCCCAGCTCCAGGTCCGGGTGTTCCGCCGGCGAGTATCGGGCACCGTGGCGGCGCTGTCTGAGGACGGGGTGTGCTACCGCGGCGATGGGAGCAGAGCACGTTCTGATGGGAGCGAGCAGGCGGACTCGTGGCAGGCCAGTCTGCGGGTGGGCGATGGCGAGGTGATGGGCTATCCGATCCTGCCCACCGGGCGCGCTCTCCCGCGGCAGGTGGCGCTGCGGACGGCGGAATGGCAGCAGGTGCTGGCCCCCGGTCAGCCGGTGCTGCACGTTCATATCCCCGCGGGCAGCCCCATGAGCCACCAGCGCTGCGGCGAATCGTTTCGCCAGGCCGCCGAGTTCTTCCCGCGCCACTTCCCGGAGCGTTCCTTCGCGGCCTTCTGCTGTGGCTCTTGGCTGCTCGATGGCCAGCTGCAAGGCTTTCTTCCGCCCACCTCCAATATCGTGCGCTTCCAGCGCGAGGTTTATCTCGTTCCTGTCCGGCTCAGTCCGAAGTACCTGCTCTATCGCGTTTTCGGTGAAGTCCCGGAGGACCTGACGCGGGCACCCCGGCAGACCAGCCTGCAGCGCGCGCTGCTAGATCACATGCAGGCTGGCAAGCAGCTCCGACCCTTTGGCGGAGGCTGCTTCCTCTTCGCTCAGGACCTCGACTGGGGAGCCCAGGTCTACCGCCAACAACCCTTCCCCTGGTAGCGAGCGGGGTGCGGATAGGTGCCGCCCCTGCAACTCGCAATGTCGCCCTTCTGTCACAAACCCGGGTACCGACGCTCTTGCCAGCGGCCCGCCATTCGCTACAATTGCTGGCGCGGCAGAGCAGCAGCGGTTCTCGCGCGGTGAGGAGAATCGGACCGCAACGAGTTGCTGCTCTGCCCGAGACGAGCGCCGCGGATAGCAGGCGCTCACAAAGGGCGGCGGGCAAGCGACGCCTGTTGCTTAGATGAAGTAGCGGTCCTCGACTGACTGCTGAGGCGACCCGGCCTATGACCGGGTCGCACGCTTTTGTAAGCCCTGACGCTGCGCGCTGCAGGCGGAGGTACGACTGCCCGAGCCGCCAGCGCAGGGACCGGATGGGGACAGGGGGTGGTGGCAGTGGGTGCAGCGAGAGGTCGGAAATGGCGGACGGCGATGCGTCTCTCACTCCTCCTCATCCCGACTTGCGCCGGCCTCACCCGGGCGGGAGCGGCGACGGCCTTGCAGTCATCACCTGTGGTGCGAGAGGCCCCACTGGCCGCGGGGGATAGCTACCGCATTGCCATTGGCGACAGCCTGGCTATTGCCGTGTTCGGGGAGGAGCGCTTCAGCCAGGAGTGTCAAGTCAATGGAGCGGGCACTATCTCCTATTCCCTTCTAGGGGATGTCAAGGCCGCGGGGCTCACCTGCGCCGAACTCGAGACTCGCCTGCGTGCAGCTCTCAAGGTCTATCTCAAGAACCCGCAGCTCGTGGTGAGCGTGAAGCAGTACGGGGCGTTGGGGATGAGTGTCTTCGTCCTGGGAGAGGTGAAGACCCCGGGGGTCTATCCGCTCGCCGCCACCTCGGGGCTGATGCAAGCGGTGGCCGCCGCCGGAGGCCCGGCCAGCGTCGCCAGTGGAGAGGTCACCATCATCAAGGCGCATTCCGGGGAGGTCCACACCGCGGGCCTGGAACAGGCGATGGCGGGAGGGCCGGAGGCGGCCCCGGCGAGACTGGATCCTGGCGATGTGATCGTGGTCAACCGGCGCCCGGCCCCGGCTGAGAGCCGCCGCTACGCGGTGCTGGGCGAAGTGCCCAGGCCGGGCATGTACGAGATGCCGGCCGAGGGCGAAGCCAGGGTGCTGGACGCCATGGAGAAGGCCGGCTTGCTGGACACCGGCAGCGGCGGCAACCCCGGCGGACGCGCGCTCAAGGAGGAAGCCCGGGGCGCGGACCTGGAGCACGCGCTCCTGACCCGGGGCCAGGTGACGGTGCCGGTTAGCCTCACCGCGCTGCTCCAGGGCGATACCTCGCAGAACCTCCTGCTGCAAGCCGGCGACGTCCTCACCGTACCGCGCCGGCCGCTGATCTCGGTCTTTGCGCTCGGCGAAGTGCGGGCCCCCGGCAGGCAGCAACTGCCGCCTGACGCTACCGCGCTTGATCTCCTGAACGCGGTCGGCGGGGTGACCGCGGCCGCCAACCTCGGCGGCGCCACCCTCCTGCGCCAGGACTCGGGAAAACCTACTCCCATCGCCCTTGACCTGGGCCGGCTGTTGCGCCAGGCCAATCCCAAGCAGAATGTGCCCTTGCAGGAGGGCGATGTGCTCTTCGTTCCCGCCAGAGGGGAAAGAGGCCAGACGGTGTGGAGCTTCCTGCCTCTGCTGCCCTATCTGGTGCGATGGCCGTAGGGCGGGCGCGCCCGTGCCCGCATGTGGGGTTTGGGCCTGCTCGCGTCGGCGAGCAGAGACTACTGCGCGGGCCCGTCCGCGGCGGGCGGGCCTCCCCGCAGCAACGAGGTGAGTGAGATGGTCAGGTCTTCCCGTCTGATGGCAGTGTTGTGCGCGCTCAGCCTGCTCCTGGGGGCCCTCCCGCTGACGGCGAGCGCGGGGTCCGCCCCCCAAGGGATGACCCTGGCGGACCAGGGATGGCGGGTAATCCAGCAGCAGGGCAAGAAGCAGATCGAGGTGCGCGTCCTGGTCACCAATCAGACCAAGGCGCCCCTCCGCTACCAGGTCCGGTTCTTCATGGAGGTCCGGGAGCCGTCGAAGGCGGCGGCAGAGGCTGCCAAGGATGCGATCTGGTCTACTTTGAAGACAGTGACGGTCGAGGGTGGCCCGCTGGCGCCCGGCGCTTCCCAGGCGGTCACCGGCCTGTTCCCCTATGAGCTGCTCCAGAAGGGCCGGGCCTTCCGCTTCCGAGCGGAGCTGGTGGAGTCCGACTCCGGCGCAGTGCTCGGCGCCGCCGCCATCACCGCCAAGGCTGGTGCTCTGCTCAGCGGCGCGGGCGCGGTGGCCGCGGCGGCAGTAGCCGGCGTGGGCCTCTCCCGCCTGGCGGCAACCGGCCACGAGACGCCCAGCACTCCGGCCCCGAGCGGGTCGGGCACGATGAGCGGCCAGCATGAGTCGCAGCGGGTGAACGGCCAGTGGGTCGAGCACGGGTCCGGCACCATAGATGTCACCGGGCCCAGCGGCCGTCTGGTGTTGGAGTACAGCTACGACGCGCAGGGGGCCAGCGCCTCCGATGTCACTGCCTCCGCCACTGCCAGCGGGCAGTTGATCCCGGCCGCGGGCGAGCCCCAGGCTGTCAATATCACCTCGGCCTCGGCGCAGATCTCCCGGCCGGGGCTGCGGCAGCAGAGCGGCCAGACCGTGACCAGAGTCGGCGGCTACGCTACCGGCACCTTCTCGGGCACGGTGGGGGGAACCTCCTGGACGGGGGTGTTGACCCTGTCGGACGGCGACATGACCCTGGACCTGAGCACTGGTCAGGGCACGCACGAATTCCAGGTCCAGTTCACCGCCAGCCAGTCGGGGTAGGTCAGGGTCGCCGGGGGTGGCAGGACCTCCTGATCCTGCCCAACATGGGGGTTAGCCAGCATGTCCGAGATGAACGATGGCAGTCGGTTGCCGGCGCGGCTGGACTCATCCGAGTCGGCGTTGGTGGGGCCGGGCGGCCACGCCCTCGCCACCTTCGAGCCCGCGCCCTCGCCCATGCGCGAGTACGCCTACGTGTTCCTCCGCCGCAAGTGGATCGTGCTCTCCTGCCTGGCCGCCGTGTTCGGGCTCACGTGCCTGATCACCGCCACCAGCCCTCGCATCTACGAGGCCACCGCCTCCCTCCTGGTCAGCCAATCAACCGATAGCAAAGCGGTGTCGGCAGGCGAGATGCCACCCATGATGGCCGCTATCGCCGCCCCGAACATCGAGACTCACGTCTCCCTCTTGCAGGGCGATCAGACCGCCCGCGAGACTGCGCAGTGGCTGAAGGAGCATGGCGGTCCGGCCTTCAGCCCAGAGAATGGTGAAGGCGGCGGTGCGCGCCAAAGCTGTGCCTCTGACTCAGTTAGTGCGAGTGAGCGGGCGCGCTCGTTCGCCGCGAGAGGCGCAGCAGATCGCCAACGCCGCCGCTCAGGCCTATGTCAGCATGAATCGCCGCCGCGCCCAGAGCTCATCCGAGAGCGCCAGCCAGTACCTGGCCGAGCAGCTGGTGGTGGCGAGGACCAACCTGACCGAGGCCGAGCGCGCCCTGCGGGCCTTCAAGGAGAAGACGGGCAGCGTCGCCCCGGATGGGGCCGCCTCGGACTTGCTGGCCCGGGTGGCCCTGCTCCGCGGGGACGCTGACAAGACCAAGGCCGACCTCGCCCAGACCCGGCAGAGGGGGAAGAAGGTGCAGTCCCAGCTCGCTCTGCAGAACCGCAGCATCGCGGTGGGCCGCATCAGGGACAACGGGGTGGTGCAGCAGCTCAGCGCCAAGCTGGTAGCGCTGCAGGGCGAGCGGCTGGCGGTCCAGGCGCGCTACACCTCCGCATTCCCCGGGCCCGTGAATCAGATTGACCAGCAGATCCGCATCACCGAGAACCAGCTCGCGTCACAGATCCGCAGCATTGTGGGCCAGGCCGGTGGTGACCTTGGGGTGCAGCAGATGCTGGCGGGCCAGCTCATCCAGGGCGAATCGGAGGTGGCCGCCCTCTCCGCCCGGTATCAGCAGCTCACCGCCGAGATGAGCCAGGCGCAGCGGCAGCTGCAGCAGGTCCCAGCCCGGCAGATTACCCTGGCCGGGCTGCAGCGACAGGTGGAGGTTGCCCAGAGTATCTACTCCGACCTGCTCAAGCGAAGCCAGGAGATCGAGGTGGGGCGGGTGATGGCTCTGGGCAACACCGATATCGCCGAGGCCGCCACCGAGCCCCACGCGCCGGTCAAGCCCAATGCTCCTCTGGATCTCGCCTTCGGGCTCTTGCTGGGCCTCGCCGCCGGGGTCGGGCTGGCCCTGTTGCGAGAGCAGCTCGACGACACGGTGCGGGATCTGGACGAGGTGGCTCGGCTGGTCGAGGCTCCGGTGCTGGGCATGGTGCCAGTGTTCGAGAGGAGAGACGGCGCGCCCACCCTGCGGGTGACCGGCTCCCCGGGCCGTGCGCTCGAGGCCTACCGCGCGCTGCGCTACAGCCTGGGCTTCGTGGTGCCAGGCACTGGGTCGCGGGTGGTGTTGGTGACCAGCGCCGGCCCGCTGGAGGGGAAGAGCACCACCTCCATCAACCTGGCCATCGCCGCCTCCCTCAGCGGGCGGCGCGTGGTCCTGGTTGACGGGGACTTGCGCCGCCCCTCTCTCCAGCGCACGCTCCGGCTGGAGGGTCTGAGGGGTCTGACTGATGTGCTGGCGGGAGAGGCCAAGCTGGAGGACAGCATCCAGAGGCTTCCCAACGCCGATCTCCAGGTGATCACCGCGGGGACTCGCGCTCCCAACCCGACGGAGCTGCTGGATTCGGCGGCAATGCAGCGCACCATGCAGCAGCTGCGCCAGCAAGCAGATCTGATCGTCCTGGACAGCCCGCCGCTGCTGTCTGTGGCCGACAGCCTGGTGCTGGCCGGCTTCACCGACGCGGTACTCATGGTATGTGTGCCTGGGTCCTCCCATCGCCGCGCTCTGCGTCGGGCGCGGCTGCTGCTGGCGCAGACCGGGCGGTCCATCTCCGGGGTGGTGCTCAACAAGGTAGAGTCCAAGCCCGGCTATGGCGACTACTACGGCGGCTACTACTCCTACTACCACTACTACGACGACCGCGAGCCCGAGCCCGAGGCCGCGGCGAGTGGCGGGCGCAGGCACGCCCGCCATAAAGAATAGAAGCTGTTTCATAACCTTCCCAGAGGAGGTTATGAAACAGCACTGCACAACGTCAGGCCGTGGCCGGCGCATTTCATGCGAGGGCGTGGTGCGGCCAGCCAGCAGGTAGGTTATGAAATGCGCTCTAGGCATCAGGGGGCGGGTTAGCAGGCTGGGAGCCTGTGCTGCCGGCAGACTGATCGGCAGGCAGGCGCATGCCCGACTTACAGGCGGGGATAGTTTGGGGTGAGGGATGGTCGGACGGCGGTCTGTGCTGCTGCTGGTGATGGCTGACGCCTGCTGGATAGGGTCCACGCTGCTCGCGGCCTGGGCGCTGGACGGCTGGCGCCGCTCGCTACCCATGTGGCAGATGAACCCGGCTCATCTCACTCACCTGACCGGGGCGGTGGCGATCTGGCTGCTTGCGCTCTACATCTGCGGCGCCTATGAGCGCAAGTACCTGACGCTGAAGGGCCGAAACCTGAGCCTCACCCTATGCGGCAGCGCGGTGGGGACCGCCGCCACCGCGGGCAGCCTGTATCTGCTCCCTCAGTGGCACATGAGCCGGTTCGCTTTTCTCCTGCTGGGGATGGGAGCGGTGTCGGGTCTGGTTGCCATCCGCGCTATCTGGCTCGTTCACCAGCGGCGCATTCCCCTCCCCGCCTTTCTCGGGGTGGGCGACCCGGAGGTGCTGGGGGATATCTGGCTCGAGCTAACGCGTGTCACCGCGGTTCAGGGGCAGCTTCCAGTGGTCTCGCCAAACGGCCACAGCCCCTCGGCTGCGCTCGGGGCAGGCCCGGCCCGCACGCATCCAGGTGTCTCCCTCTGTTCCGAAGAGGCCGCCCTCGCCGCGCTCGCGGCGCACCGCGGCGGGATGGTCGTGCTCAGCGATGGCACCATCCCCTCCTCGCAGGCCGCCTCCATCCTCAACCGAGCCAGCCTCTCCGGCAGCACCGTGGCAGACATTTCCACCTTCTATGAGATCTACACCGGCCGCGCGCCCATCTTCCGCACCGCCGGCGGCTGGCTCTTCCGCGCTCAGCACCATGCGCCGGACACCCTGGCCTACTACAGCAAGCGGCTCTTCGACGTGACCGTGACTCTGCTCTTGCTGCCAGTCGCGGTCCCGGTGCTGGCGCTGGCCGCGCTGGCAATCAAGCTCACATCTCCAGGACCTGTGTTCTACCGACAGCGCCGGATCGGGAGCCGAGGGCGTGAGTTCTCCCTGGTCAAGCTGCGCTCCATGTCCGTGGACGCGGAGAGGAACACCGGGCCGGTGTGGGCGGGGGAGGAGGATAGCCGCATCACCCCGGTGGGCCGGGTGCTGCGCGCCACCGGCATTGATGAGCTGGCTCAGCTTTGGAATGTGCTGCGAGGTGAGATCAGCCTGGTGGGCCCCCGCCCGGAGCGACCGGAGGTGGTGCGCGGCATAGTGCAAGAGGTGGCCCCCTACCTTCAGCGCCACGTGGTGCCGGCCGGGATCACGGGGTGGGCGCAGGTTCATCGGGGGGGAGACAGCAGCCTGGAGGATGTGGTGGACAAGGTCCGGCTCGATCTCTACTACGCCCGCAACTTCTCGCTCTGGTTCGACATCGTGATCCTGCTGCGCACATTCCAGATGCTGCTGGCGCATGCCAAGCCAGCCCCTACCGCCACGGTTGGGCAGGAGCGGGCGCTCCTGCCACGGTCGGGCGCTTCCCCGCTCCCGGCCTCAGTCGGCCTTGGTTCGGGAGGCAGGTCCGATGGCTGAAGCCCTGAAGGCGGGCCGAGGCCACGCCGCGGCCACGGCCATGCCCAGCCGGGAGGCGCGCCCCTATCCGAGTGCCAGCCTGTT
The DNA here is from genome assembly GCA_963716175.1 of uncultured Armatimonadota bacterium. Taxonomy (GTDB): domain Bacteria; phylum Armatimonadota; class Hebobacteria; order Hebobacterales; family Hebobacteraceae; genus MFD04408-11. Next base: position 2,629,568 of record OY970296.1, read on the forward strand.
CGCTGCCTGCGGGGTGCTGGCGCTCGCAGCCGGGGCGGGGCTGCTCGCCGAGACCGCCGACCCCCTTCCCTTCGGCCTCCAGCACCTCAGCGGGCCGACGCTTGCCATCTCTCTTTCCGCCCCGCTCATCTGCCTGATCTGGCCCGAGCTGGCGCTGCCAGTGATCATCATCGGCGCCGAGCTACTCGACCGTGAGTTCGGTGGGGGCCGAGTGCGACATCTGGTTTTCATGAAGCTGGCCCTGCTCATCTTCGCGGCGGTGGGAGTGCTGCTCAAGACCTGGGGGCAAGGGGGAAGGATGCCGCGCGTCAAGACTCCAGCTGACTTCCCCGCGGTGCTGCTGGCCGGGTACACTGCGCTTTCCGCTGCCTACGCCTACCTGGTGGTGGGCCGGGACCTGGATCTGGTGGCCGTTGCCGGCTACCATCTCTCCCAGTTGGCGCTTTACCACTTCCTCGTGACCACCACCCTGGGGCGGGAGCAGGCGTTCCGGCGGGCCGGGCTGATCGTGGCCGGCCGCGCCTTGCTCATGGTGGTGCCGAGCATTCTCGGCGGGGGCCGGCATGGTGGCACGGGCACCACCTGGCTGATCGTGCTGCTCTGCTACGCCTTGCTGCAGAGGACCAACTGGGGGGTTCTCGCCTGGGTCGCGTTGCCCCTGGCTATGCTCGACACTGTGACCTGCGGGTTCCGCACCCTGTGGGTCACCGTTGGTGGGCAGCTGGCCTGGCTGGCCCTGGCTGGGATCTGGCTGCGGCTGCACAGGCTGGCCGCAGTCGCGGTCTTCGTCCTGGTGGCAGGGGTGGGCGGCGTCTTCCTCGCCCTGGGTCACCCCGGCCTCCTGGCCGGCGTTCCCTCCGCGGTGACCCTGGACCGCTATCAAGGCGGAATGCTGCTCGGCGGCTACCGGGTGCCGGAGGCGGTGATCGGGATCGAGTCTGCTCTCGAGCACCCGCTTCTTGGCCAGGGCATGGGCTACCAGACGCAGCTTCGCTGGGTGCAGACCATGGGCAATATGGCGGTCGGCCCCATCCATCATATCTACTACGTGAGCTACCTCTCCAACGAAGGCCTGGTGGGGCTGGCGCTTGTCCTGTGGTACTTCGGCGCCGTGCTCTTCTCCCGCCCCGCGAGGCAGTTGCGAAGACTGGCGGCTGTGGAACCGTGGGCGGCAGTCGCCCTCGGGCTGCAGGCTGCGTTCTTCGGGGCGATCCTGGGAGCCTTTCTGTCCGGCCCCCCGGATGGGCATTGGACCTGGGGGATGTTCGGCGCCGCCTCTCTCCTGCCCGCCACCTGGATTGCCTCGCGGCCGGCTGGTGGCGGCACCCGGCGGGAGTGGGCACGCCCGCCCTACCGCAGGGCGGTGTGAAGGCTATGGGCAGAGACGCCGCAGCAGACAGCCTGGCTGGAGACACGGCGAGTGTGGTCGCCTCTCAGGCGGTGGTGATGGTTGCCGGCCTAGCCGGCTCGATCATCACCGCCCGCGTGCTGGGGCCTTCGGGGAGAGGAGTGCTCTCGCTGGTGACCTTGTGGGTGCTGCTGCTCGCCATCGCGGCCCCCTTGAGCTGTGGCTACGGGCTCATCTATCACCTGCGGAACTCCAGCACTGACTTCCCGCAAGCCCTCTCCACCGCGCTCGGGCTCTCCCTTGGGTTCGGGGCGATGGCGGTCGGCGTGTCGCTGCTGGGCGGGCATCTGCTCCGCCACAGCCTGCTGCGAGGCGTGCCCTTCAGCTATCTACTCCTGGTCTCCCTCGCCCTGCCGGCTGCCATCTTCGTGGGAGTATCGGGGTTGGCGTTGATCGGCGCCGGGCGCGTGAAGCAGGTCTCGACCCTCACCGCGGTCAACTCGGGGTTGGGGTTGGGGCTGCTCTGCCTGTTCCTGTTCGCGCTGCGCCTGGGCCTGCTGGGCGCCGTCATTGCCTCCGCCATCACCTCCGTGCTGGGCGCGGCGATTGCCATCGCCTGGCTCTGGCCGCACTTGCGCTGGCGCCGCCTGATGAGGGCCGGGCACTGGTCCTCGGTGGTCTGCTTTGGCCTCAAGACCCACGGCGGCGCAGTGGCGCAATTGGCGAACTACTCCCTCGACCGCTTCCTGATCAACCTCTATCTGGGGCCGACCGCGGTCGGCATCTACAGCATCGCCGGCCTGCTGGCCGAGCGCTTATGGGTGCTGCCGGGAGCGGTGCAGACGGCGCTCTATCCCCGCACCGGGGGCGAGGCCCGAGATGACGGCGAGCTCACGGCGGCTGCCTGCCGCAAGGCCCTCTGGCTGATGGCCGGCGCTTGTCTCGCCGTCGCAGCCGCGGGACCCTGGCTCATCAGCGCTCTCTTCGGCCCCGATTTCTCCGGCGCCGCCAGACCCCTGCTGATCCTCCTGCCGGGGGTGCTGTTCCTCAGCGCGGGCAAAGTCATGGTGCCCTATATCCAGAATCGCGGCCGGCCGCTGATGGTCACCTATGTTCCCCTGGGATCGCTGGTCCTCACCCTCAGTTTCAACCTTCTGCTCATTCCCAGATGGGGCATCTCGGGCTCAGCGGCCGCCTCCACCCTCGCCTATGCCGCCTATGGGATTGCTCTCACCGCTGTGTTCGTCCGGCTCTCCAAGCGGAGAGTGGTTGACCTTATCAGATTCCCCTTCTCCGACCTGATGGCAGCCAGGCGGCTGCGCCTTCGCCTACAGGCCCGTCGTCGGGCGCCCACCTCCCAGGCCGAACCCGCACCAATCAGGGGGAAGTAGCATGCCTCGCGTATCTGTGGTCATCCCCACCTACGACCGAGCGGACCGGGTCCAGGAGGCCGTTGACAGCGTGTTGGCACAGACCTATCGCGACTTCGAGATCGTCGTGGTGGACGACGGGTCCACCGATGAGACCGGGCGCGCGCTGGCGCGGTACGGCGATCGCATCCGCTACCTCTGGCAGCACAACCGGGGTGCGGGCGCGGCGAGGAACGCGGGCATCGCGGCGAGCGGCGGGGAGCTGATCGCGTTCCTGGATTCCGATGATCTCTATCTGCCGCAGCGTCTGGAGGTAGCGGTGGCCGTGCTGGACGCCCACCCGAGCTTCGGGGCCAATTACGTAGATGCTCGCATCCTGGATGCCTCTGGCCGGCTGTGGGTGCGCAGTCACCTGGAGCGATGCGGCAGCGCCCCTTCCGGCTGGATCTTCGATGCCCTCCTGCGCCGGCAGCTTCTCACCTGCAACACCGTGACCGTCAGGCGGGAAGCGATGGCTCGCTCGGGCTGCTTCGGTGAGGAGTGCTTCAGCGGCGAAGACACTCGCTTCTTCTGGCGCCTTGCCCGCGTCTGCCAGATCATCGCGCTGCCGCAGGTGTTGGTGGTGGGGCGGGAGACGCGGGGCAGCCGCTCTGACTTCCGCCAGGGGCGGGAGCGTCACACCGAGCTGCTGGCAGAGTGGGCGCGGGGAGAGGAGGGGTTTCTCAGGACCTGGGATGACCTTTCCGGCCGGCAGAAGACGCGGCTGGCGCGGCGCATCTGGGGCCTCCATCACCAGCGCGCGGGGCTGCTGTCGAAGCTGGGCCGGGAGGGGGAGGCGCACGCCGCCGCTCGCCAGGCAAACGCCATGGCCCGAGAGTTTGGCCTATTCCTCCCCGGCGCGAGGGCGATGCTGAGCAAGCTCGTCCCTCTGGTGCACAGGCTCCCTCTGTTCTCCTGGCGTCCGCCAGGCGCAAAGGCGGCCACGCCATGAGGACAGGTCTGGTCCAGGACACCGTCTCGGTGGTTATCCCTGCCTACAACTGCGCCGATCTCGTCGGCGGCGCGATCCGGAGCGCGCTGGAGCAAACTCACCCTCCTCTGGAGGTGATTGTGGTTGACGATGGCTCGACGGATGGGACCTGGGAAGTCGTCAGGCAGTACGGCGCTCCGGTGCGCGCGCTGAGACGAGGGCACGCCGGGGTGGCCGCTGCTCGCAACGCTGGTGTCGCGGCTACTCAGGGCCGCTGGATCGCGTTCCTGGATGCCGATGATCTCTGGCACCCCAACAAGACGGAGCGCCAGCTCGCAGTCCTGCAGCGCGCAACGAGTGCCGCCTTCTGCCTTGCCGGCTACCAGTACTTCCTCCCGATAGTAGGAGGCGAGCCCCATGTGGTGAGCCGCGGATTGCCCGTGATCGAGGACGATGATAGCGGCGCGCTAAGACATCTGCTCACCACCGGGTTCTTCAACATATCCAGCCTGTTGGTGCGTTGGGACGCGCTCGCAGCGCCTCAGTGGTTCACCTATCCGCGCCCGTGCGAGGACTTCGAGTTCTCGCTCCGCCTCTCTTGCGCACATGCTGGAGTGGCCGTGCCGGAGGTGCTGGTGTCCAACCTCTATCACCGCGGCCACCTCGAGTACGACATGGTCCGGGGTCATCAGCTCCGCGCGCAGTCCCTCGCCACCTGCCTCGGCTCGCGAGCGTGGCCCGATCGGGAGCGCAAGCTCTTCCGATGGGCGTTGGCGCGCGAGCGCTATGCTCTTGGCTGCGAGTTGATCAAGCGCGGATACCGCTGGCAGGCGCTGGCACCCCTACTGCGTGCCCTGGCTTGCCCGCGACTGAGCCTGAAGGCCAGCTTGCGGCTAGCGAGCTGCGCCTTGCCGACCAAGCTGGCCGCCAGACTGTGGCCCTACCAGTATCGCCTGGAGAGGGACTATCAACGGGCGGCCGCGGCTGCGAAACGGGTCGCGCGGCGCGGCCGCGCCTCCATGGCCATGCCGGGGCGGAGTGCCTGACATGGCCAGAACGGCGGTGATCGTCCCCTGCTATAACTCCGAGCGCTACCTGCGCCCGGCGGTCGAGAGCGCCCTGGCTCAGGAGCAGCAGGACTGTGAGATCCTGTGCGTTGACAACGGCTCCTCCGACAGCACCCTGGCGATCCTCGAAAGCTATGGAGGCCGGGTTCGTGTGATCCACGAAACGCGGCGGGGCGCGCCCTGCGCCCGCAACGCTGGGATTCGCCAGGCCGACTCCGAGTTCGTCGCCTTTCTTGACTCCGACGATTACTGGGAGCCGGAGAAGCTGGCGCGCCAATTGGAGGTGATGCGATCCCGGCCCGAGGTGGGCCTGGTGGCGACGGATTTCTGGGTGCGAACTGCGGGGTCGCGCGGAGAGCGGACCCTCGTCCGCTGTCCTCGCTCTGATCACCTGCGTGCGCTGTTCTGGGGATGTTGTCTCCACACCAGCACCTTGCTCATGCGGCGAGAGGTGCTAGACGAGGTGGGGTTGCTGGATGAATCGCTGCCCATGAGCGATGACTACGACCTCTTGCTTCGCATTGCTGCGCGTTACCCGATCGCCACCGTGCCCGCGCCGCTCTCCACCTATCGGCTGCACGAGGGCAGCCTCTCGCTGCGCAGCTTCGAGCAGACCATCGCCTGCACCGACCGCGTGATCACCTCCTTCTGTCAGCGCCATCCCGGGTTCCGGCGCCTCGCACCCAGGCGCAGGGCGCAGGAGCGGGTCCGCGTCGCTCGTCTACTGCTCACCCGCAACCGGGTGCTGGCGGCGCGGCTGAACTGGGAGGCGTTGCGACTCGACCCCGGCCAATGGCAGGCCGGCCTGGGCCTCGGGCTGTGCGCGCTGCCGGCTCCCTATGGGCCGCTGCGCAAGTGCTCGCGGCTGCTTTCCGGGCTGCGCGCGGAGGCATGCAGATGACCGCGCCGACGGGTGTGGAGCATGGCACGCAACGGCAGGAGGCAAGCTCCCTTCGACTGCGCTCAGGGCAGGCCTGCCCAGCCGGAGAGCTGCCGGCGCAGGTGGTGATGGTCTCCGCCCTCCCCTGGGCCGGGGTGCCTCATCGCCAGCACGAGCTGGCGGCCGGCCTGGCTAGGCGCCTCGATTGCATCTATCTGGAGCCACCGCGGGGGCCGAGTTGGCGCGCGCGTGGGATGGTGACAGAAAGCCCGGGAGCAAGTGGCAGGAGGCAAGCTCCCTTCGGCTTCGCTCAGGGCAGGCCTGCCCAACTGGGCGAGGGCCCGGAGTTCGGCGGGGAGGGACCCGCCGCGCGGCCGCGGGTGGCGCGCACTGCAACGCCTGTGCCCAAGCGGCTCTGGTATCTCTCCGCCGCCGCGGACAGGCTGCGATTCCGCCTCGCCTGGCAAGCTGTGGCGAGAGACCTGGCGCAGACTCCCGGTCGGCCGCGGCTGCTGTGGGTGGATGGGGGCAGTAGCGCCCCGGCCATCACGGCCGTGCCCCACGACCTGCTCGTCTACGACTGCGTTGATCTGGACTGGGCCTATTCTCACTTCGCCCCGCGCCGCGCCGCGCTGCGCGCCTGGCATGAGCTGCTGCTGGCACGGGCCGATCTGGTGTTCTTCTCCATGGGCGCCCTCTGCCAGGAACAGCAGGCCCGGCGAGGTGGCTGCCACTTCGTGCCCAATGCTTGCAGCCAATCTCACTTCGCCGCCGACCTGGCATGCCCGGCGCCCCTGCGCCCACTCCCATGGCCCCGGCTTGGATTCGTAGGAGCGATGCTCGCCAGGCGCTTCGATTGCGACCTGATCGCCAACCTCGCTCGCCACCACCCGGAGTGGCACTTCCCATTGGTGGGAGAGGCCGACCAGGCGGTGCGGGCCGCACTCGCCGGCCTGGAGAACGTGCATCTCCTGGGCCGGCAGCCTCACCCCGAGATGCCGGCTTATCTCGCCCACTTCGATGTCTGCCTGCTCCCCAACCGCGTGGACACCGAGCTTAGCTACTGTTTTCCCAAGAAGCTCTGGGAGTATCTGGCGGCCGGCAAGCCGGTGGTCTCCACCGCCATTCCCGAGGCGCTTCCGCTGCAAGGCCTGGTCCGCGTCGGGCACACCCGCCAGGAGTTCGCGCGCCAGGTGCAGGCGGCGCTGATGGAGGAAGCTGACCCCGCGTCTGCCGCACAGTCGCGGGCCAGGCGCCGCGAGCTGGCGCAGGAGAATACCTGGGACCAACGCGTGGAGCAGATCGTCCAGATTCTGCGTGTCGAGCTGGGCCGGCGCGGCATCGTGCCCCGCCCTGTGGACGGGGAGAGCCATCATGCCTGATCTCGTCATCATCACCGTCAGCTACAACACGCGCGGCCTGCTCCAGCGCTGTCTGTCGGCGCTGCGGCCTCACTGGCTGCGGCTGGCCGCCCAGGTGGTGGTGGTGGACAACGCTTCCGGCGATGGCAGCGCGGCCATGGTGTCGGCTGAGTTCCCCGAGGTCACGCTGATTGCCAACCCCGGGAACGTGGGCTTCGCCAAGGCGAACAATCAGGCGATTGCAGCCACGGATTCGCGCTATCTCTTGCTGCTGAATAGCGACGCCTTCCTGGTGGGCGATGCCGCGGAGAGGCTGCGCGTCGGCTTGGAGGCGAACCCGCATGCCGCCGCCGCGGGCCCGCGCATGTGCGATGGGCAGGGAAGGGTGCTCGCCTCCGCGCACGCCTTCGAGAGCTTGCCCCGACTCGCCGGCTCCGCCCTCCACGTCTCGCGGCTACTCCCGGAGCGCCTGCTGGACGCCGCCGCCCCCCTGCTGGGGCGAGCCGGGGGGCAGCACTTGCTCAACTACCAGGCGACCTGTCCAGTGAACGTGGACTGGGTCTCTGGGGCCTGCATGCTGGTGAGAAGATCGGCGGTGGAGCGGGTGGGCCTGCTGGATGAGGGCTTCTTCATGTACATGGAGGACGAGGATTGGTGCCGGCGTTTCCGCCAGGCCGGATACGAGGTGCTCTATCTGCCACAGGCCGAGGCCATCCACTACGTAGCCCGGTCCTCCGGCGGCAACCTGCAGAGCGCGCTCCGCTACCGCAAGAGCCGCCTGCGCTACCATCGCCGCTATCATCCCCGTCTCTATCCGGCCTTCTGGCTGCTGGCAAACTGCTACACCCTGCGGCAGGGCGGGGTGGCGGGGCTGGTGGATTGGGTTAGCCGGAGGCGTCCGGTGGGCATGCCGACTGCAGGCATACCAGCCCTACGGGAAGCTGAGCGATGAGACTCACCATCGTGAACAGCGGCGCACCAGGCACCGCTTCCGTGCTGGCCCCGTTCTTCGAAGCGGTGGCGGAGGAGCCCGGCGTCGAGCTGGTGGTGTTGGAGCAGACGCCGGCCCGCGAGTGCAGTCGCGTGGCGGCAGGGCCGGTTCCCTGCGGTCGCTATCGCCTATTCAGGTTGCCGACCTACTGCTATCAGCGGCGCCATGCCTGCGCCCAAGTGCTGGCGCCGGGGTACCGTCGGCTGCTCGCCGCTAGCCAACCTCACGTCATCTGATGTTCTGGGGGAGCCGGGGTATCTGAGTACCTTTCAGGTGATGAGATCCGCGTGGCACTGGCTCCCCCAGACCAAGCTCTGCCTGCTCGCCGCTCAGAATGTGTATCAACGCTTCCCTCCGCCATTCCCGTTGATGGAGCGCCATGTGCTGGCGCACCTTGACCACGCCTTCGTCCTGGGGCGCGATCATGAGCAGGTGCTCCGGCGCAAGGGCTATCGCGGCCCAGCCACTCCTCTGCCACTCGGGGTAGACACCCAGACCTTTGCGCCCGATGGGCCCCGCCTGCTTCCGGGAAGGCTGCATCTGCAGCGGCCGGTCGTGGGATACGTGGGGGATTTCCTGCCCGCGCGCAATCTGCCATTGCTGATCGAGGCGGTGAGCCAGCGCCGCAGCCCGGCGGGCCTCCTCCTGGTCGGTGACGGTGCCAGCAGGCCTCGGTTGGAGAGCCTGGCGAGCCGGAGAGGGCTGGATGGCAAGGCGAAGTTCGTGGGGCGCGTGCCTCACGCTCAGGTGCCAGCCTACCTCAATGCTATGGACATTTTCGTGCTTCCGAGCAAGCCGGTGCGCAACCGCTGCTTCGGCCTCTTCCACATCGCCAACGCCGAGCAGTTCGGCCGCGTCCTGGTGGAGGCGATGGCCTGCGGCAAACCCGTGGTGGGATCCTCCTGCGGTGAGATCCCCCATGTCATCGGCAACGCCGGGAGAGTGTTCCCGGAAGGAGACGTAGCCGCGCTGACCCGGGTCCTGGATGAGCTGTGTTCCGATCTGTCGTTGCGGGAACAGCTGGGCCAGCGAGGCCTGACTCGCGCCCGTGCCCACTACGACTGGCGCGTGATCGCCGCGCGCTTCCTGGCCGAGGTGCAGAAGATGCTGGCGCCAGTGCCCGCCGGCCCGCCCCGTGTAGGGCGGGCGTGCCTCCGCCCGCCACCCGCCCCCCGGGGCACGGAGGCCTGGGCTAGGGAGAAGGTCGGCGCAGGCGGTAGAGCTGCTCGATGACCTGCTCCTCCCCGAGGCGGTACTCCACCCGAGCCGATGGCATCAGGTCAGCGGTTTCCCGGGGCCGGCGCGCCAGCGCGGCCAACTCCGGGTGGTCGCGCGTATTCACCACCATGAACGCCGCCTGGTGATAGTGAGCATACCGCAGCACGCGCTCCAGCGGCGCCCAGGGGACTGCAAGATAGTCTCTCTCCGCGCGGAAAGCGAGCGCGTGATCCCCCAAGATCGGCCCGGGCGCGTCCGGTGTCTGCTGCACCGCCGCGGTGAGGGCGTTGATGCTGACACTTTGGCCGCTGGCCATAAGAGAGCCATTCGCCCCCAGCATCCAGAGGAAGGTGCCAGCCAACGCTGCGTAGGTGATGGCGAGGCGTGACCATCCCAGCGAAGGCGCATCCTCCGGTAGTTTCTCGCTGCCCGCGGGCGCGGCCAGCAGGATGGGCAGCACCGAGGACAGCAGCAGCATCCGTTTCTCGACGAAGAACAGCGGCAGCAGCAGGAGCGGGGCCGCCAGCGCCAGCGTCACCGGCCAGGCGAGAGCACTGCGCCGCCTCCATGCCCCCGAACTCAGGCCCAGGCCTACGCACGCCACCAGAAACGGGCTCACCATATTGGTCAGCAGCTCCAGCTCGTGCTGGGCGTTCCGGGCCACGCGATTGGCGGCGGCCCTCAGGCTGGTGGTGGGCGCTGGCAGCGAGATGGTGGTGTCGTCGGCAGACAGGGTGCTCAGGCGCTCCCACGGCGTGTCGGCGGTCCGCCCCTCGGCCACCGCCAGGTTGACGTCTACTTTGCCGCTCAACTGCCAGCGGCCGGTGTGGACGTGCAGGTAGTTCAGGTACGGAAACGAGACTGCCACGAAGCCGGCCATGATCAGGGCGAATCGCCTCCAGGATGGCGCTTGCTTGAGGCCGGCGAGCAGCGCACCCAGCGCCGCCACCCCGAATATCGCCAGGCCCTCGGTGCGCGTCAGATAGCCGGCCCCCAGCAACGCTCCGCAGACCAGCCCCAGCCGCGGCCGCCGACTGGAGGCCACCCACACCAGCAGGCCGGCCAGCACCAGGGCAACATAGACGCTCTCGCTCCACACCATGGCCGAGGTCATCACCCGTACCGGCAGCAGCGCGAACAGCCATGCGGCGATGATCGCCGGTCTGCCGGGGGAGAAGACAGTGGCCAGCAAGTAGACGAGCAGGATGGCGAGCAGGGAGGCCGCGAGGGAGATCGTCCTCCCGGCCGTAACCGGGTCCCGCACTACCCGGTCGAGGCCTCCGATGAGCAGGGGGTAGAGGGGAGGGAAGACAAGCTGGTCATCACCCGCGAGACTCTTGAAGCCCTGTCCGCGCCACAGGGTCTGCCCGCCTCGCATGTAATCGAAGCTGTCCGGAGTGGTGGGCGCAGCAGCGCGGGAATAGGCGAGGCTGAGCAGCAGCCCCATTGCCAGCGCACCACCGACCCAGGCGCGTGTTCTCCACGCGGCTGACGGCCCTCGGGCCTCGTGTAATGAGTTCACCTGTCCCTCCGAGAGGCGAGCAAGCTGCTGGTCGTCTTCGGCGCACTCTCCCAGCCTCCTGGCGCCGCTTGACCGACTTGGCGTCCCTTGTGTTACACTCTGGCCTGCAGCTTGCACCCATGATCGCGCGATGTGAATATGAGACGATGGCCGATCCCGCAGTTGCTGCCGGCAGTGACCAGCGCCGCACGCCCATCAGAGCCCGCGCCTTGGTGGCGATACTGCTGTTGGTGCCGAGCCTGATCCTCCTGATGGTCTGGGGGAACTGGCTGGTGGGCGGCAACGGGCCCATGGATTCCCTCAACGGCCCTGCGGTGGCCTTGCTCTTCCTCCTGACGGCGCTGAATCTCATTCTGAAACGCCGCAAGCCGGCCTGGGCCTTCTCCGCCGGGGAGCTGATCGTCGTCTACGTGGTGGTCGCCGCAGCCGCCGGCATAACCGGAAACGTCTGGAGTTGGGGCGGCAACCTCGCCCCCAACCTCGCCTATCCCATCTGGCAAGCCGGCCCGGCCAACCGCTGGGCCGAGATCATGTGGCCGAACCTCCCTGTTGGGCTGACGCCGGTGGACCGGGACGCACTCCAGGGGTTCTTTCTGGGGAGCACCAGCCCTTATCAGCGCGACATCCTGCTGACCTGGGCCGTACCCGCCCTATGGTGGACCGGCTGGGTCACCGCCACCCTCTGGGTGACCCTCTGTTTCAGCGTCATCATCCGCCGCCGCTGGTCTGAGGAGGAAAAGCTCCCCTTCCCCATGACCCTGCTGCCCATTCACCTGACCGACCCGCAGCAGGGGCTCTTCCGCAGCCCCCTGTGGTGGATCGGGCTGGGCGGCTCGGCCGCGCTTGGTGTCCTCGACCTGGTGAGTTCCTTCGTCCCCACCATCCCCACCGTTCCCACCTACCTGGACATCAGCACCTTCCTCACCAACAACAAACCCTGGGACGCCATCCGCACCACCTCCCTGAGCTGGGGACCGTGGCAGCTGGGCCTCACCTATCTCATGCCCGCCGACCTCGCTTTCTCCCTCATCGTGTTCAACCTGTTCTGGCGCGCCGAGTACGTGTCGTCCCGGATGGGCGGGTGGCTGACCGATGCCTGGGGCGGATTCCCCTATGGCGACCAGCAGGTGATCGGCGCTTATCTATCACTGATGGTCTCCGTGCTCTGGCTTGACCGCCGCTACCTGGTTCAGGTGCTGCGCCGCGCCTTCGGGCTGTACTCTCATGCCAGGGAGAGCGGGGAGGCCTTCAGCTATCGCACCGCCGTCTTCGGAGGCATGGCGGGGCTGGGCTATCTCTGCTGGTTCTACGTCCGGAGCGGCATGAGCCCGGTCATCGCAGTTTCCTTCATCGCGCTGTTCTTCATCATGGTGATGGCCATGATCCGGATGCGAGCCCACATCGGGCCGCCCAGCCACTGGATGTACGGCACCATGCCGGAGTTCGTGCTCACCCAGTTTCCGGGGACTCGCGCCCTGGGGCCGCGCGCGCTGGGCATGATCGCCCTGATGCGGCCTTTCATGTACGAGCAGGATACCGAGGCGGCACCCATCCAGCTCGAGGCGCTGCGCATGGCCGAGCGCACCGCCACGAACCCCACTCCTCTCGCCTGGATCATGATCGCCGCCATTCCCCTCACCATCCTCTCCTACTTCTGGGCCAGCCTCCAGATCGGCTACCATCTGGGCCTCGGGGCCAAAGGTTACCAGGACATGACCTTCGTCTGCCGCCAGGGCTCGGACAAGCTCGACTTCTGGTTGCACGACCCCGGCGGCGCCAACTGGAGTGGAGTGCGGGCGATCGGGCTCGGGTTTGCCATCACCGTGCTGCTGATGGTGATCAAGCTCAGGTTTCCCCTGTGGCCTCTTCACCCCCTGGCCTTCCCGCTCGCCTTCAGTTGGACCATAGACTCGCTCCTGCCGGCGGTGTTCGTCACCTGGCTGGCCAAAGCCCTGCTGCTCCGCTATGGCGGGCTGCGCGCCCACCGCCGGGCCTTCCCCTTCTTCCTGGGTCTCATCGTCGGCAGCGGCACCATCTCCTTTCTCCAACTGCTCCTGTTCCGGGCTTTGGGCATCGCCAGGTAGCCCAGTCGGCGGCAGGACGCGGCCGCGGCCGGCAGAAGTAGCGTTCCAGGTAGCAGAACCCCATCTACTGGAGGCGCCATGAAGCAGGAGCGATTCGATCGCAGCAGCCTGAGGCTGCGGCCGCTGTCCGAGCGGACGCACGATATGACTGTGAGCGATGTGCTCCCGCTCGACGCCCCGCTGCCGCGGTTCGAGCATCCAGACCTGCCGAAGCTGGCAGACCGGATGGTGCAGGCGCGGCGGGCCGAGCGCGAGGTGATCGTGCTCATGGGCGCGCATGTGATCAAGCAGGGCCTCTCTCGCTTTGTGATTGACCTGATGCAGCGAGGGGTTATCACTTGCCTGGGCATGAACGGCGCCTGCGTGATCCACGATTACGAGCTGGCGCGGGTCGGGGGCACCACGGAGAGCGTCGCCCGCTATATCCGCACTGGCGAGTTCGGCCTGTGGCAGGAGACCGGGGAGATCAACGACATCGTCAACGCGGCCGGACCAGAGAAAGGTTTCGGCGCTGCGATAGGGGAGGCCATCGCACGGCAGGCGTTGCCGGCCTTCACCGGTTGTCATCGCGAGCGCAGCGAAGGGGCCCGCCTCTCTGACTGCGTGCCCTTCCCTCATGCCGACGTCAGCCTCCTCGCTGCAGCCCATCGCCTGGGCCTTCCCGCCACCGTCCACGTGGGCATCGGCTACGATATCATCCACGAGCACCCAAACTTCGATGGCGCCAAGACCGGCGCGGCCTCCTACCACGACTTCCTCACCTTCGCGGAGCACATCCGCCGCCTGGAGGGCGGCGTTTTCGTCTGTCTGGGCAGCGCGGTGATGGGGCCCGAGGTCTATCTGAAGGCCCTGGCCATGGCGCGCAATGTCGAGCGCCAGGAGGGCCGCGAGATCCGCCGCATCACCACCGCGGTCTTCGATCTTGCCGACCTGGGCGATGACATCCACCAGGAACCCCGCAAGACCGACGCCCGCTACTACTTCCGTCCTCTGAAGACAGTGCTGATCCGCACCGTGGCCGATGGCGGGGAGAGCTTCTACATCAGGGGAGACATGCAGGCGACGCTGCCGGCCCTGCATCGCGCAGTGATCGCTCGCATCGGGCAATCGGCGTGACTAGGCAGCGCCTGGAGGCCATCGTCTCCGGCTTCTCCCGCGCCGCCATCGCCGTGGTCGGCGACTTCTTCCTCGACAAGTACCTGGAGACCGACCCTGCCCTCAGCGAGACCTCCCTCGAAACCGGCCTGGAGGCGCGGCAGGTGGTGGAGGTACGCTGTCAGCCGGGAGCGGCCGGCACCGTGGTCTCGAATCTGTACACGCTGGGGGCGGGCCGGGTGATCTGCATCGGCTTCGTCGGGGACGATGGCGAGGGGTTCGAGCTGACCAGGGGCCTGCGGCGGATGGGAGCGGAGACGGACCACCTCCTGATCCGAGGCGACCGGTTCACGCCCACCTACTGCAAGCCAATGGTGCGCCAGGCTGATGGGCGCCTCCGGGAACTGGAACGCCTCGACACCAAGAACCGGGAGCCGCTGCCCAAAGACCTGGAGGAGGCCCTGATCACTGCACTGCGCGGGGTGGCGCCGGAGGTCAACGCGGTGATCGCGCAGGACCAGGTCCAGGAGCCGGATTGCGGGGTGATTACCGCGCGCATGAGAGGGGCGCTGGCCGAACTGGGGGAGGCCTACCCAAGCGTGGTCTGGTTCGGCGACTCGCGGGCGCGCATCGGGCAATACCGCAATCTCTCGGTGAAGCCGAACCGGGAGGAGGCGTGCGGCGCAGTGCACCCCGGCACGCCGGCCCATGACATCGAAGGAGCAATGAAGTGCGCGGCGGCGCTCAGCGCCCGCGTGGGGCGCCCGGTGTACCTGACTCTAGGAGCCGAGGGGATGGCGCTGGTCACACCCGAGAAGGCGCAACTGCTCCCTACCGCGCGCCTGGAGGGCGAACTCGACATCGTGGGCGCGGGCAACAGCGCGACTGCCGGCATCGTCTCCGCGCTGTGCGCGGGGGCAACGCGGGAAGAGGCTGGCCTCATGGGCAACATCGTCGCCTCGATCACCGTCCAGCAGATCGGGACGACGGGGACCGCGACGCAAGCGCAGGTGCGGGAGCAGTTCGCGCGGCACCAGTCCGTGTGGCGCGACCTGCCCCCCGCGAGATAAAGAATGCAGAGGCGCAGAGAGCTGTCTTGTGCTCCGCGTTCTCCGCGCCTTTGCGGTGGAATGCGGTTACGCAGTTTCCGGGAAGGCCGTTCCCTTCCGCGCCTGGCGGATAATCCACATCACCTCGCGCACTTTCTCCGGCTGGACGAAAAGCGGCTTGCCTTTGCGGATGGAGTCGTAGAGGTAATCGTAGAATTCGCGCTTGCTGGGAAGCGCCGACGGCATGGTCTCTTCCTTGAAGGTGAGCTTCTCCCCGGCCGGGAGCACCCCGTATCTGCGGCCCGCCACCGCCCGGCTGTCAACGGCCTTGAGCCTGGGCAGCCTCTTCGGCTCGTGATAGCGCAGCCGCGAGGTCTTGCCATCCGAGACCAGGGTGCCGCGAGAGCCCATCAGCACCCAGGTGGGCAGAGGCAGCGCGCAGGCCGTGCTCACCTCCACTTCCGCCACCATCCCGCTCTCCGCGCGCATCACCACCTTCAGGTGATCTTCGGTGTCGCCCGGGATCAAGATCTGCTGCAGGTCCCCGAAGACATCCTTCACCGGCGAATCCAGGAGCTGCACCACCTGGTCTATCATGTGCACGCCGTTGTTGTTGAGGTTGCCGCCACCATACTTGCGCAGGGTCTGCCAGTCGTTGCGCCTCCCGTAACCATAGGAGCCGCGCCTGATGTTGAAGATGTTCCCCAGCACCCCACTGCGCATGATCTCCTTCACGTGCAGGAGGTCGGGCGCAAGCCTCGCGTTCTGGTGGATGGTGAAGATGAGCCCTCTCGCCTTCGCCGCCTTGGCCGCCGCCAGCAGGCGGTCCATATCTCGGAAGCGCGTGACCACCGGCTTCTCGGAGAGCACATGCTTCCCAGCTTTCAGCGCCTCCCAGGACATCCAGGCGTGATCCTTGGACTGACTGGCGATCACCGCCAGCTCCGCGTCCGAGTCCCCCAGGAACTCCCGGAAATCGCGGTAGGTGCGACAGCCGAACTCGGCGCGGGCCTCTTCCAACCGCCCCTTGTCGAGGTCAACGACGTCCGTCAGCACGAAATCCTTGCGGCCCCGAATGGCGCGGATGTGGATGTCCCATCCCGCCCTTCCCAGTCCCACCACGGCCATGCGCACTGGAGTGTCTTTGGCTCTCATCAGGTCTCCTCTCTTCCCGCCAGCATCTTCGACGGGAAGTGGCCTCACCCTTTCGGGGCAGGTCACAGGCCCGCCCTACTCGCTCAGCGCTTTGGCAACCTCGCGGCAGCAGGCCGGCAGGCTGCCCCCTGAGACGTGAGCGCGGATGCACTCACAGCAGGTGCCGCGCCGCGGGCAGTCCTCGCTGGTGCAAGGGCAACCTTCCAGATTCATCTTGAGGTTGGGGCAGGGTTGCTCAGGCATGAGATCCTCCTTTGTGATGTACCTCTTGAACCTGATAGCGCGCCAGGCGCCGCAGCGCCTGCAGCTTCTCCCGGTCGGCCAGCTTCGCTCGATCCACCGCCTCCCGCAGCAGCTCGATGGAGTGGTCGTAGGTCTGGCGATCCACCGGGTACGGGACGCCATCCTTGCCCCCGTGGGCGAAGCTGAAGGTGGCCGGGTCGCGCACGCTGGCCTTCGCGCCATAGACCAGGTCGGCGATGAGCGCCAGCGCGCGAATCGTCTTCGGCCCCACTCCGGGCCGCGCCAGCAGGGCCTCGAAGTCCGCGGGAGGGTGCTCGTAGCTTTTCGCCAGGATGCGTTCGAAGGACTCCGGCCGGATGTCCGCGGCGATGATGTCGTGCCGCCCGGGAAGCGACAGCTCTTGCGCCCGGCGCAGCTCTCGCGCCAGCCTGTCGGGGGGCTCGGCCGCGACCAGCGCGCTCGCCTTGCGCGCCTCTTCGCTCTCGTGGGCCACCAGGTTCAGCACCAGTTGCGCCTTGCGCTCCGCCACGATGGCGGCGTGGGGTTCATCCACGAAGTCCTTCACCCCGGTGGAGAGCCAGTGGTAGCGCCGCGCCCAGCCAGTGGTGTCGTTCATCCCCTGCTGCACCACCGCCCATTCTCCGGCCGGGGTGAACAGAAAGCAGTGGTGATAGAGCTGGTATCCATCCTGCACCGCGGTGTTGTCCACTTTGGCCGAGATCTTGCTGGCATAGACCAGCTCGTCGGCAGGCCGAGCAACCGCATGCTGCTCGGCGTGGGCCACGATCTCGGCCGGCGTCTTCCGGGAGGCCGCGCCCTTGCCTCCGGCGACGAAAAGGCCGAAGTCCGGCTCTCTCCCTCTCACCGCCTCCTTGAGCGCGCCCGTGGTCGTGGTGGTGAGGCCGGAGCTGTGCCAATCGAAACCCAGCACACAGCCCAGGGCCTGGAACCAGTGGGGATCGGCGACGCGCACCAGCACCTCCCCGGGCCCGAACTCCTCCACTAGCACCCGCAGAATCTCCCGCGACAGCAGCACCATGCGGGAGAACAGCCAGCGCGGCGCGCGGCCGCCGTGGAGCGGGAGGTTGGCGGTGCCGGTTCTCATTGGGGAGATGATACCTGGTGAAGGCAGCCGGAGCAAGCCGCGATGTGGTGGGGCAGGAGCTTCGCTCCTGCCCTGCCGGGCTCCCTTCAGCGCCCCCGACGGAGCCCCTTGGCTATCTCCTCGGAGCAGGAGAAGCCTTTCGCCGTCAGTTTGTAGCCCGCTGCTTGATCGCCGTGCACGAGCTTCCACGCGACAGCCTTCTTCAGGGTACCCGTAACCGTCGACGCACTTCTCCGCATGTCCTTGCCCAACTGGTTCCGTGACGCCCGTTCCGGGTAGTAGTGTCTGAGAAGAAGCAGGAGTTCGTCCATCGGCGTGACCTCGGCCAAGACAAGCCGGTCGCTGCCGAAGTCTTCGACCACCTGGCTGATCGGCACCTGTACGAACTCGGCCATCTTGCCGGCCGTCGTCACATCCGACTGCATACAATGCCGGATAATCTCCGCCAAGATCCACTGTGCTCCGTGGTACAGGAGCCTCAAGTCATAGATGTTGGGGTCGACAGCGCCCTTGTGAAGTATGTTGCGCCTGCTCCGGAGAGCATACATACCACGGGCGACGCGGGCACCCGTGACCCTCAGGTCGTCAGCGAGCGCCTGGGTCCCCCCGGTGCCCCTCTCACACTCGTTCAGGAAACCCTCGACCTTGATGTGGCCGGCTGCATCGGGGGTACGTCGCGGAGATGCTGCAACGCCTGAACGAAACTCTCAACGAACTTGCCGGGCGAAGATCGGCCCAGTGTCGCCGTGATGACATCCTGTCGAATCTGAAGGAACTCCGACACGACATCGGTGGCCAGGTCGCGACCGATGCAAGGTTCCAGTGCGGCGATCAGCTCATCTGGCTGCATGGGTCACCCCATTGTTCGCAGTAAGGCAGCGCTGTCGTCCTTTCAAGCGTGGTGTTCGATGAGCTCCTTGGCTCGCTTCTTCCAGTCTCCGCTCAACTGCAGGCATTTCTTCCCCTTCACCGTGGTCACCCTCAGCAACGACTCTTGGCTAACCTCGCGGTCGACGTTGCCCGTGACACCCAGCTGCGTGAGCGCCTTGCGGACGCCCGGGAGCGGGTAGTTGATGATCTGTTCGAGTACGCGTGCGGACCAGACGAGCAACACTGCGGCGTTCCTGGTACGTTCGGCCTCGGTGTGGCCTAGTGCGCCGCTGATGAGGTGCACGCCGCTCTCATCAGACGCGAACAGCTGCATTACGTGTTCCTTACTGACCCCGGCGGCCTCAGCCAGACGCTTGGCCCACTCGCCAGCGGGTACACCCGCTCCCTCCTTACCCTCCGCGCCCCCGCCCACGCGTTTGCTGTGGTCCACTCGCGACTGAAGCAGATACTCGAACGCTCGGGCCTGAACCGCCTCCGGGAGTTCCTTGACGGCTTCCCCGAGTGCTTTCATCAGCTCAACTGCGTTCTCATCGATCTCCATACCTGCTCCCCCCCTTACGGATTGGCAATCTGCCAGCTTACACCTCTCATGGCTCAGAGCCAAGGAGCCGAGGCTCACTCAGCCTTTGGCAACTGCTCCTCGACGTATTTCTTGCCTTTGTTCGACAGGGCGAACTTACCCCTAGCGACCGATCGCATGTAGCCATCTCGCTTCGCGTCCCTCAAGACCTGAGCCGGCTCGTTGATCCGTTTCATCTTTCCGCGGGCCACCTCAGAGAAGGCCGAGTCCAGGTCATCCTTCGTGGTGGCTGCCAATCCCGCGTGCTCCTCGCGATGATACGCGATCACCAGCGCGGTTTCCCAATCGTTGGCTGGTTTCCTCTCGCCCATAAACGCGTCTAGGTCTGCACTGGGATGCTGCTTGGGGCCGCGCTTACGCTCAGCCTCAGCATCTTGGCCGTCGCCTTTGCCTTCCCTGGGCTGAGTCAGCAGATACTGTAGTACGGCGCCACAACAGGCCGCGCGCAGCTCCTCGGGTACATCTTTGACCGCCTCGACAGCAGCGCGAACGGCAGCCTTGATCCGGTGTTCCATGGAACCCCTCGCTTCCTGACCACCCCACACCCTTCGATATATACTAGCACGGATGGACCCCGGGAGAAAGCCCTCAGCGCTGAGTCCGAAGCCATGCTTAAGTGCCCAGCAATGGCTTCTCCGGTAGCGTACTGTCGAATCTCGTCCTCGACCGCGGCCTGCACGCCTCCGCCCTGCGAGTGCTGATGCGAATCTGGAGCGCTATCCCCCGACCGAGGCCGGCCCGCATTCGTAGGGCAGGAGCACCTCTTCTGCCCGGATCATCGCCGCGCTACCCCTGGCTCTGGGCACGAGACGAAGCCCCCGCCCTACAAACAACAACGGCCGGTGCGCATCCGCCCGGGGCGGATGCGCACCCTACAGACAACAACGGCCGGCGGGGTCTCGTGCTTCGGAGCGAAGGACTTTCGCTACTTCGCAGAGTAGCATCGGTGACCCCGCCCTACAGCAACGGCCGTGGCAGGAGCAAGTCGCCAGACCCCGGTCGCCTTGCGACCTAGGGGCTCCTGCCCAACGCAAAAACGGCAAGGGCCGGCGGGCATGCGCCGCCTGCGGCGGCGACATACCCGCCCCACAAAGAACAATGGCCGGCGCGGATCCGCCCGGGGCGGATGCGCGCCCTACAGACAGCAATGGCCGGCGGGGTCTCGTGCTTCGTAGCGAACGAGCTTCGCTACTTCGCAGAGTAGCATCGGTGACCCCGCCCTACAAACAACAACGGCCGGCGCGGATGCGCACCGTACAAAGCAGGCCCGCGGGTACCTCAGTGGCGTGGGTTTGTGGTCAGCGCCGCCAGGCGCAGACCACAACCCGCGTGTCCGGCCGCAGGTTGTCGCTCGCGTGCACTCGCGACAAACCCGCGCCACTGGAATAGTGCGGCCGTCCACGGAGTCGGTGCGCCAATCTCTCAATACGTCGGATAGGGCTTCTTCAGCGGCAGGGTCACCGGCAGATTGGTGCGGAAGGACTGGATCGCGGCCCAGGCGCACTCCAGCGAGTAGCGTCCAGCCTCTCCCGGGGTCTCAGGCTCCTTGTCATTGAGCACGCAGTCTATGAAGTGCGCGATCTCGCCGGCGTGGCCGGATGGGCTGTAGGCCGAGGTGATGAGGTCGGTGTCGTCCCCGACGTGGCCGCCGAAGTGGTGCACCTCTTCCACTGTTCCATTGTAATCCTTCACGCCGCGGTAGATGCGGAAGCCGCCGCCGCGCTCCATGCGCACCCCGCCCTCGGTGAAGAAGATGCTGGTGTGGCCGCCGTAGTTGCTGGGCATGTTGGCGCCGCCGTCAATGATGCCGATGGCCCCATTCTTGAAGCGCCAGAGCACCACCAACTGGTCATCCGGCAAGGTCGGCTGCCGGTCGGTGTAGATGAAGCTGCCGGCCTCGCAGTAGATGCGCTCGGCGGGGCCGAAGAGCCAGGGCAGGAAGTGGAAGTCGTGGATCACGCCCTCGATGGCGGTGCCGCCGCTCTTCTTGGGGTCCCAGAACCAGCCGGTGCGCTTGCGAATCCATTCCGCCCGCATGTGGTGAGAGGTGTAGATGCGGATCGGCTTGCCCAGCTCCCCGGTCTGGATCATCTCCTTCAGCCGCCTGGAGCTGGCAGCGTGGGGTCTGGGAAACGCGATCATGAGCTTGACCCCAGCGGCCTTGCAGGCGGCGATGGTGCGGTCGGCGTCGTCGAGGTTGACCGTGAACGGCTTCTCGCAGAGCACGTGCTTGCCGGCCTTGGCGGCCTTGATCACGTGTTCCGCGTGGACGAAGGGCGGGGAGCAGATGTCCACTGCGTCCACATCGTCTCGCGCCAGCAGCTCATCGTAGTTCGTCGTCCACGGCACATCGCCGGCCATATGGGCCGAGTTCTTCGCTAGCTCCGCATCCACATCGAAGACAGCCGTGATCTTGGCCTGCTTCTCCAGGCTCATCCAACACGAAATGTGGTTGGCGCCGATGCCGGCGCCACTGACCATCGCGACTCGCAGCTTGTCCTTCGCCATCGTCCTCTCCTTCCTACGTCTTGGCTAGAGCCCGAACTTCTGCAATGCCTCCCGGCTTCGGATGGCCACTTCGTCGGCCGTCTCCCGCGTGCCAGGCACCTCCAACGTCAGGTAACCGTCATAGCCGATGTCCCGCGCGGCAGCCGCCACCGCGGGGAAGTCCACCATCCCCTGGCCGATGATCGCCAGCTCCCTCCGGCCCTCGCGGCGCCGCAGGTCCTTGACGTGGATCATCGCCACACGCTGGCCGAGCAGGCGCATCTCCGCTGCCGGGTCCGCGCCTTGCCCGGTCGCGTTCCCCACATCGTAATAGACCTGGCAGGCCGGGGAACCGACGCGGGAGGCGATCCCAATCAGGTCCTGGGCGGTGCGGGCGAGCGCCTGCCCCACATTCTCGACCCCGTAGACGACGCCCGCTTTCTCGGCCTCCGGCACGCAAGCCTGCAGCACCGCCACCAGGTTAGCTCGCGCTTCCTCTGGGGAAAGCGAATCCGGCTGCCCCACCGGCAGCAGGATCACTTTGGCTCCCACCTCGGCGGCGAAAGGTGCAGCTTGGCGGATGATCTCGGCCGCCTGCGCTCGCACCGCGGGATCGGGGCTGGAGGGATAGAAGCGCCAGAGCACACCCAGGCAGAGCGAGCTGATCTCGATGCCGGCGCGCCGGGCGGCCTCGCCCGCGGCCTTCACGCGCGGGGCCGTGAACTCCTCCGGCCAGTGCAGGCCCAGCCCGGTGTTGCCGAAGTCACCAACATCCACCTCGTAGCCCTGGTAGCCGAACTCGGCGGCTCGCGCGATCGCCTCCAGCAGTGGGTACTTCCTCTCGATGCAGATCGAGTGCATGGAAAGCTTCATGGTCTCACCCCGTCGCCATGCGGCTGGGGTCGGGGATTCGGCAGCGGGCCAGGAATGTCCTCTGCCCGCAGGCGGCAGACGGGGGAGGAGCCAGGAGAGAGGTGGGGGAGAAGACGGCGCGGGGAAGGAAGCGACTGGAGGCAGTCTCAGCGCTCGCGAACTCGGCCGGGGAGCACGCTGTCCGTCGCGGGTTCTGAAATGGCTTCTGGCTATCTGAACCGGTAGGTGATGCGGCCTCTGGTGGGATCGTACGGGCTCAACTCGAGCTTCACGTTGTCTCCGGGCAGGATGCGAATCCGGAATTTCCGCATCTTCCCTGAGGCCTGCGCCAACACCACGGTGCCATTGTCCAGCTCAACCCGGAACATGGTATTCGGCAGCACCTCGCGAACGATCCCTTGCGCCTCGATGAACTTCTGGGCTTGTTGTGACACGCCCTCCCCCACAGTCTGAGCTGATACTGGACTGGTACGCCCGAGAGGACTTGAACCTCCGGCCTTGGGGTCCGCAACCCCACGCTCTATCCAACTGAGCTACGGGCGCACTGGGCCTATGCTAGCACAGCCCAGGGCAAAAGGCAAGGCGTGGTTCGCCCCAGGGCGTGCCTGGAAGGGCCTGCCGGGATGGCTTGACATGGCTGTGTCACTTCCTAGAATAGGGGGCATCTGGGGCGGCGGCCGCGTCCAATACCCGGCCAGCAGGCGCCGGGAGCAGGAGCGGCGAATGCTCAGCCACCAGAGCAGGGAGAGGGGCGATGCGGAGGCAAGAGCCTGGCGGGGCCGGTCGCAAGATCCTGGTAGTGGATGATGACGCCGCGGTGTGCAGCCTGGCCGGTGCCTGTATCCGCCACGCCCTTGGCGAGGATTACCAGGTCTCTTACGCCCGCAACGGGAAGAAGGCACTGGAGGCGGTGGAGCGGGATCACCCGGACCTGGTGCTGCTGGATATCCTGATGCCGGTGATGAACGGGTTCGAGGTGTGCCGGCAGCTCAGGGCCTCCCCGGCCACAAAGAACATCCCCATCGTGTTCCTCACCGCCCTGGGCGAAGAGAAGGATGTGGAGCAGGGCTTGGCCCTGGGTGGGGACGGATACGTGGTCAAGCCGTTCAATGCCGTGACTCTGGCTGCGCAGATCTCGGAGCTGCTCGCCCCTCGCGGTGAGCCGCCGGGATAAGCGCCCCACTGGAGGCAAGTTTGGCGGAGGCCGGCGGCGAGGGCACCCAGCGCTATGTTGGCGTTGATATCGGCGGCACCAACATCCGCGCCGGGATAGTGGATGAGGCCGGGCACATCCTGGGCGAGGCCCGTCGGCCCGCGCTCGCCGAAAATGGCCTGCGCGCGGCGGTGGAGCGCGCGATTGCAGCCATCGAGGAAGCCCTCGAGAACGCCGGCTTCACCGCCAAGGAAGTGCGGAGCATCGGGCTGGGGGTGGCCGGCGCGCTTCGTTCGCAGGAGGGTATCTGCGTCTACTCCCCGAACTTCGCCGACTCCCGGGGGGTCCCGATCTTGCCTCCCATCCGCGCTGCCCTGGGGCTGCCGGTCTTCATGTTGAACGATGTGGCGGTGCAGACTCTGGGCGAGCACGTCTTTGGCGCCGGGCGGGGCTGTGATCATATGGTGATGGTGGCGCTGGGGACCGGCATCGGAGGCGGCGCCATCATTGACGGGGCCCTGCGCATCGGCCCCACCGAGGGCTTCGCGGAAGTGGGCCATATGACTATCGAGCCCGAGGGGCCTTTCTGCGGCTGCGGCAACCGGGGCTGCTGGGAGGCCCTGGCCGGGCGAGATGCCATCGTGCGGCGCGCCATCGCCAAGATCCAGCAGGGGCGGCAGAGCAGCGTCGCCGAGCTGGTGGATTACCGCCTGGGCTCGATCACCCCGGCGCTCATCGCCCGCTGCGCCGAGCAGGGCGACGCCGCCGCGCTCGAGGTGCTGGGAGAGACCGGCCATTACCTCGGCATCGGCATCGCCAATCTGATCCAGCTCTACAACCCCGAGGTGCTGGTGGTCGGCGGCGGCATCGCCCAGGCCGGGCGCGTGCTGTTCGAGCCCATTCTCCGCACGGTCCGCGCCCGCGCGCACATGGTCCCGGCCTCCACCTGCCGCATCGTTCCCTCCCAGCTCGCCGATGATGCCGGCATCATCGGCGCCGCCGTGCTGGCAGCGCGAGAGCTGGCGCGCGCCCAATCCGAGCCCTCTCCCGCCTCTGCTTCAGACCCAAACCCGGGCCCGGAGGGAGTGCTGTCCTGAACTCTCCGCGGGTCCGCGTATGCGCCCTGGTGAGGCCGCTTCACGTTTCGCGCAGCCATGGCAGCAGTGTTCGTGGAACAGACAAGGCAAATGCGGCAGCGTGCACGCCCGGCCGGTTTGCCGTAATCCACGCCAGGGTGCTGCCTCTCAGCGCAAGCCGATTGGTGTGAGGTGTGGGGCTCGGAACACACATCAGTGAGCTTTCTGCACCAATTTCACCCCCATGGCATTGTTGTGATGCAGGAAGCTCCTTGGTGTGTTACAATGAACAAGGCGGTTTCCAGCGCTCCCTCGTCAGGGAAGCATGGGGGCGGGAGCGCGCCTGCCACCGTTCGCATGTGAGGCAGGCGTCGAGGAGAATCTGCATTGGCGCGGTTTTTCAGAATCATGAGCTGGATTGCCCTGGTGGCCGTGGCGGTCATCTTTCTCCAGCAATCCGTTCAGAAGCGGGAGGCCAAGTCCACTCTCGATTTCACCACCTTCATGCGTGATGTCGAGCAGAACAAGGTCACCAAGCTGGTGATATATCCCAAGAACCGGGCGGAGGGTGAGTACCTCGCCGCCGGCAACAGGCTGGCGAAGTACGTGGTCACCCTTCCGGACGATGAGAGGCTGTACATCCCCACGGCCCTCGATCACGGCGTCGCCATCACCAAGGAGCAACCCTCCATTTCCGATTTCTGGGTGAGCAGCATCTTCTATCTGCTGATCACCGGTCTCTTGATCCTGGGGTTCTGGATCTTCGTGGTCCGCCAGACCCAGAGCACGGGCAGCCAGGCCCTATCCTTCGGCCGCAGCCGGGCGCGCCGCAACCCCGAGACCGGCCCCAAGGTCACCTTCGACGATGTCGCGGGCGTGGATGAGGCGAAGGCCGAGCTGATGGAGGTGGTGGAATTCCTGAAGAACCCGCGCAAGTTCCAGGCCCTCGGGGCGCGGATTCCCAAGGGTGTGCTGCTGGTGGGGCCTCCCGGATCCGGCAAGACGCTGATCGCCCGGGCGATCGCGGGTGAAGCGGGAGTTCCGTTCTTCCACATGAGCGGCTCGGAGTTCGTGGAGATGTTCGTGGGTGTGGGGGCGTCCCGGGTGCGCGATCTGTTCGAGCAAGCCAAGGCCAATCGCCCCTGCATCGTCTTCATTGATGAGATCGACGCGGTCGGCCGGCAGCGGTTCGCCGGCCTGGGTGGAGGGCACGACGAGCGAGAGCAGACCCTCAACCAACTGCTGGTGGAGATGGACGGCTTCGATCCCAACTCCGGCGTGATCTTGATCTCGGCCACCAACCGGCCCGATGTGCTGGATCCTGCGCTGCTGCGGCCGGGCCGCTTCGACCGCCATATCCAGATGGACAACCCCGACCTGCGGGGGCGGGCGGCGATTCTGGGTGTCCACGTGAGAGGGAAGCCGCTGGAAGATGACGTGAATCTGGAGGTGCTGGCGCGGCGCACCCCGGGCTTTTCCGGGGCCGACATCGCCAACATGGTGAACGAGGCCGCGCTGCTCGCGGCGCGGCGCAATCGCACCAAGATTGCGATGATTGATTTCGAGGACTCTATCGAGCGCGTGGTGGCCGGACCGGAGCGCAAGAGCCGGATCATGTCCGAGCACGAGAAGAAAGTGCTCGCCAACCACGAGGTGGGGCACGCGGTGCTGGCCGAGCTGCTGCCGCACGCCGATCCGGTGCACAAGGTCTCCATCCTCCAGCGGGGCCTCGCCCTCGGCTACACCCTCCAGTTGCCGTCCGAGGACCGCTATATCATGAGCCGCACCGAGCTGAAGGACCGGATCACCGTCTTCCTGGGCGGGCGCGTCTCCGAGCAGCTTGCCTTCCAGGAGATGACCACCGGCGCCGCCGACGATCTGAAGAAGGCGACCGAGCTGGCCAGGCGCATGGTGACCGACTTCGGCATGAGCGAGAACCTGGGGCCGATAGCGCTGGGCCGCCGCTACGAGCAGCCCTTCTTGGGCCGGGACATCATGGAGGACCGCAACTACTCCGAGCAAGTGGCCTCGGCCATTGATAAGGAAGTCTCCACCATCATCGAGGACTGCTACCAGCGGGCGAAGCAGCTCTTGGCCGAGCACGCCGACCAGGTGCGGTCGGTGGTGGCCGTGCTGCTCGAGAAGGAGACCCTCGGCGGGGAGGAGATTCGCGCCCTCATGCGCGGCGAGGAACTCCCCACCGCGCGCACCGAGGGCCCGGCGCCGCAGCCTGCTGCGCCCGCGCCGGTCAGCCCTCCCGCCGGCGGCGCGCCGCGCCCCGGCGAACAGCCCCATCCGGCATGAGCCGAGCAGCCCTAGCGCTAGGCTTCCTGCTGGTCTTGGTAGCCTCCGGGATGGCCTATTCCGTAGCGGTGGGCCTGGTGGCTAACGGGCAGCCGGTCGCGGCTGACGTTCCCCCGCAGATTGCCGGCGGCACCGTCTATCTGCCTCTGCGGGTCACAGCCGAGGCCTTGGGGTTGACGGTGGAATGGATCCCGGAGAGCCGCACCGTGGCTCTTTGCATCGGTGGTCGCTGCCGCCCCGTTCGCCTGGACGACCCGCAGACCGGCGCGAGAATCATCAACGGTCGCATCATGCTGCCCCTGCGTAAGGCCGCCGAGCTGCTGAGATGCGAAGTGGCGTGGGATGAAAAGCTCTTCGCCATCCGCGTCACTTCCCCAAAGAAGGCCCCTGGTCAGCGCTGAGGACCCAGCTCCTTCGCCACCTCCGCGAGCTGCTCCATGATGGGCAGCTTGTTCGGGCACTTGGGCTCGCAGGTCTCGCATCGGGTGCAGGCCTCGGCGCGCTTCTGCTCTTCCATATCGGCGTACTCCTTGCGCGCCCAGTCCGTCAGCCCGTAGACGCGGGCCATGTTGTAGAGGCGGAAGTTCGCCGGGATGTCCACCCCATTCGGGCAGTCCATGCAGTAGCCGCAGGCCGTGCAGAAGCGATTCCCGATGGCCGAGAACTCATCCAGGATCCGGTTCATGCGGGCGTGGTCCTCGGCGCTGGCGCCCTCGAAGGCTTCCACCGTAGAGACGTTCTCCTCCAGCATCTCCAGCGTATTCATCCCGGAGCAGGCGCAGCTCACGTCCGGGTTGGCCAGCACGAAGCGGAGAGCGGCCGCCGCGGTGGTGGCCGCGCCCCCTGGGATCAAGTGCTGCAGCTGCGGGGCGGGGCTGGCCAGCATCCCTCCGCCCACCGGGCACATCACCACCACGCCCACCCCCAGCTCGCCGGCGCGCTTGATGGTTGGCGCATGCTCGCGCTCGAGCATGTTGTACGGGATGGTAAGGCTGCCGAAGAGGCCGGTCTCGATCAGCTTGGTGAAGTTCTCCGGCGCATCGTGCCCGGTGAACCCGATGTGGCCGATCAGACCTTCACCCCGGGCCTTGTGCAGGGCCTCGAGCGCGCCGCCCTTCTTGGTGAGCAGCTCCAGCTTGTCCAGGCTGAACCATCCCACCTGGAAGAACTCCAGGTAGTCCACCCCCAGGATCTGCATCTGCAGCTCCATCTCTTTGCGGTAGCTGTCCGCGGTGGTGTCAGCTCTGACTGCGGCCTTGCCCGAGACGATCAGCCCCCGGCTGCGGCCCTTCAACCCACCGGCCACCAGATGCTGGCAGCGGCCGTTGATGTAGCCGCGCGTGGTTTCGAAGTAGTTGACGCCCGCGGCGATGGCGGCGTCCACGACCTGGGCTGACAGCTCCGGATCGTGCTCCGGTAGCCGCATGCATCCCATCGCCAGCGCGGATACCTGCAGCCCGGTCTTGCCGAGAGGACGGTACTTCATCACACACCTCTTTTCCCACTCAGTGAAATCGCTCAGCTCCTCACGATTTCGACGTACCCACCGGGCTCTCCTGGCGTGCCGTGTCGGCTGCCTCATGATTCCCTGCAGGGTTCGCGGGCCGTGGGAGCACAAGAGGGGGCTGATGTCACGTGCTCGATAGGAGGTCACATGGACTACACAGCCGGCAGCCTCGGGCGGGTATTCGTGGCCCGCCTGCAAGATGGCGAATCGGTCTACGCCGCCGTGCACGAGATCGCACGCCGGGAGGCAGTTTCGTCGGCCCTGGTGTTAGCGCTGGGAGGCATGCGCAGCGGGAAGGTGGTCACGGGCCCGGAGCGCCCGACCGGGAAAGTGGTGCCCCACATAGAGGCCTTCGATGACGCCCGCGAGCTGGCGGGGGTTGGCACGCTCTTCCCCCAGGAAGGCGCCCCCTCGCTGCACTTCCACGCCGCCATCGGCCGCGGCGATTCCGCCCTGGTCGGATGCCCGCGGGTGGAGATGTCTGTCTATCTCGTGCTCGAGGTCATCATCATCGAGTTGCTGGGCATCAACGCGCAGCGGACACTGGACCTCGTTTCTGGTCTGCACCTGCTCAGCATCGTCGGGTAGTCCAGACGAGGAGAACGGCCGACAGCCTGCGTCTGACCGGGAGGGACCGCCGGCCGCGGAGCGAACATATCGGAGCGCCTCCGCCATGGGCCGGCCGCGAGCGGCCTTGGGCGGAGGCGGTCGCTGTGGCGGAGGGAACCGCGTGAATCGCAATGTGAAGGTCGTGCTCGCCGTCTCGGTGCTCTTCGGCACTACCACCGGCATCTACGAGTTCGTCCTGCCCTACTACCTGAGGCAGCGGGGCATCTCATTCGAGAGCATGGGCGTCATCTTCGCCACCGCCGCCGCCGGTATGCTGGTGGTGCGAATCGCGATGGGCCGGCTGGCCAATCGCTGGGGCCGGAAGCTGTTCTACAGTCTCTCCCTGGGTGGAAGCGCGGTGGCCATGGGCCTCACCCCGCTCAGCGCGTCGGTCTGGGGGCTGTCGGTGCTGAAGACGCTGCGGGAGGCGATGGCTCTCACCCGCGACGTGCTTCACCCGGTGATCCTCTATGAGGAAAGCCGCGGCCAGTTCATGAACTTCATCGGCAAGACCCGGGGCTTCGAGTTCCTCTTCCAGGCCGCGGGCACCGTGATCTCCGGGGTGACTTTCACCACGCTGGGGACCGGGGGAAACCTGCTTCTGGCCGCAGGCCTGACGGCCTGCGCCTTCTTCGTGTTCTGGATCATCTTCCGGGAACGATGGATCCCCCATCAGCGCCTCGGTCCGGGCGGGCTGAGAGAGCTGCTTTCCTTCCACATGCACCGCAACCTCAAGATCATCACCCTCTCGATCTTCATCTTCAACATCGGCATGACTACCAGCCACTGCTTCATCATGCCCCTTTTCTTCTCTGTGAAGTTCGGCGTGAGACCGGAGACGGTGGCCTGGGTGATGGTGGGACACCGGCTCACCATCGCGCTGCCCCTGCTGCTCGCCGGCACCATGGCGATGCGCAACCTCAAGGGTGTATACATCTTCGCGCTCAGCCTGGAGGGCGCGATCCAGGCGGCCTCGGCACTGATCCCGAACTTCTATGGGGCGGCCTGGGTGTGGCTGCTGCACGATCTGCTGGGGGCTGGGGTCTGGATCCCGGTGCAGAACCTGATCATCCAGGAGCACACTCGGCCGGAGAACCGCGCCCTGGAGGTGGGCAAGATTCTCGCCTTCAGCGGCACCGGCACCATCCTGGGCCCGTTCCTGGCAGGTTATCTCACACAGCAGGTCAGCATCAGCGCGCCCTACTTCGTCAGCGGAGTGGGGATGATGCTGGCCGTGATCCCTCTGGCGTGGCTGCGACTGGAGAGCCAGCAGCGGGCTTGACGCTTGTACCCTCCCGCTGGATATGCTAGAATCCGCTTGACGCTTGCACCAGCATCGGCAACGGCTGAGACGGGGAGGAGTACCTGCCCACCACCTGTCAGAGAGGCGGGCTCTTAGGCTGAAAGGCCCGTTCAGGCAGGAGCAGGGAAGGTCGCCTCGGAGCTGAACTGCGAAGTCCCGCCCAGGCGGACGAAGCAGTTCCGGGTACGCCCGTTAGCGCGCATGAGCCCTGCTCCGCTCCGGACAACGGAGCTTCGCAGGGGAATCAAGGTGGTACCACGAGATCCCTCTCGTCCTTGGACGGGAGGGTATTCGTTTATGTGGGGGCGGGGCAGGTCGCGGACCTGCCCTACGCGGAGGCCGGGAGGGAGGAGCAGATGGGGAGAGCGGAGCTAGCCAAAGCCTATGAGCCGCACGAGGTGGAGCGGCGGTGGTATGAACACTGGCAGTCGCGCGGCTATTTCCGCCTGACCCCGGCGGCCGCGCGCCCGGGCGCGCCCGCCTTCTGCATCACCATCCCTCCCCCCAATGTCACCGGGTCGCTGCATATGGGGCACGCCCTCCAGCACAGCATCCACGATGCTATCGCCCGCTGGCGCCGGCTGTGCGGAGATCGGGTGCTGGTGGTCCCAGGCACCGACCACGCCGCCATCTCTACCAACATGAAGGTCGAGCAGGCGCTGGCCGAGGAGGGGGTCTCCCGCCGCGAGATCGGTCGGGAGGCCTTCCTGGAGCGCTGCTGGGATTGGACGCGCCGCTATGGAGGCGAGATCATCACCCAGCTCAAGGCCTTGGGCTGCTCTTACGACTGGGATCGGGAGCGTTTCACCCTGGATGACGGCTACTACCGGGCCGTGCTCCTGGCTTTCGTGCACTTCTACCAGCGCGGCTGGATCTACCGGGGACACCGCGTGGTGAATTGGTGCCCGGCCTGCCTTTCCACGGTGTCCGACCTGGAGGTGGAGCACAGGGACCAGTCCGGCCATCTCTGGTACGTCCGCTATCCGCTCATTGGCGAGGAGGGCGCGGTGGTGGTTGCCACCACGCGACCAGAGACCATGCTCGGCGATACCGCGGTGGCGGTGCACCCCCAGGACGCGCGCTATCGCCACCTCCACGGCAAGCAGGTGATGCTGCCCCTGATGAACCGCCCCCTGCCCATCATCTGCGACGACGTGCTCGTGGACCCCAAGTTCGGCACGGGCGCGGTGAAGGTGACGCCGGCCCACGACCTCAACGACTTCGAGGCCGGTCAGCGCAACCAGCTCGCCTCAGTCGTCGTAATCGGCACCGATGCCAGGATGACGGCTGAGGCCGGGCCTTACGCCGGCCTCGACCGCTACCAGGCGCGGGAGCGAGTCCTCGCCGACCTCGAAGCTCAGGGGTTGCTGGAGAAGACCGAGGACTACACCTATCCCGTGGGCCGTCACAACACCTGCCGCACGGTGCTGGAGCCGCTGCTCTCGGAGCAGTGGTTCCTGCGCATGGAGGAGCTGGCCCGTCTTGCCCTGGGGGTGCTGCGGGATGAGGGGCTACAGATCGAGTACCGGCCCGACCGCTTCCGCCGGTACACCCTGGACTGGCTGGAGAACCTGCGAGACTGGAACATCTCGCGCCAGATCTGGTGGGGGCACCGCATCCCGGTCTACTACTGCCGCCGCTGCCAGCGCACCCTGGTGCAGGTGGAGCCGCCCAGCCGGTGCGACCAGTGCCAGGGCGAGGTGGAGCAGGACCCCGACACCCTGGATACCTGGTTTTCCTCGGCACTGTGGCCCTTTGCCGTGCTCGGCTGGCCGGATCAGGATCAGCTCAGCGCGGCCAAGCAGGAGGGCATCTACCCCACGTCCCTGATGATCACCGCCCGCGACATCCTCTACCTCTGGATCGTGCGCATGGTCATGACCAGTCTGGAGTTCACGGGCGAGATTCCCTTCCACCAGGTGCTGGTCCATCCCACTGTGCTCAACTTGGAGGGCCGGCGGATGAGCAAGTCCCTGGGCACGGGCGTGGACCCGCTGGAGCTGATTGGCCAGTACGGCTCCGACGCCACCCGCTTCAGCCTGCTCTACCAGTGCGCCTCCGACCAGGACCTGCGGTTCAGCGAAGAGCGCACCGAGATGGCGCGCAACTTCTGCAACAAGATCTGGAATGCCAGCCGGTTCGTGCTCATGAACCTGGGGGAGGATTTCAGCCCTGACCGCGATGCTCCAGACCACATCAGAGCCGAGGGGTCGCTGGTCGAGCGCTGGGTTCTCAGCCGCTACCGCGCCATGCTCGCGGCGGTGCAGGCGGCCCTCGCCCAGTACGAGATGGCCGATGCCGCCCGCGCCATCTACACCTTCTTCTGGTCTGAGTTCTGCGACTGGTTTGTGGAGATGAGCAAACCGGCCCTAAGGGCAGGAGGGGCAGAGGCGGAGCGCGCCCGCCAGGCGCTCTGCTTCGTGCTGGAGGGCACGCTGCGCGCGCTGCATCCCTTCATGCCCTTCATCACGGAGGAGATCTGGCAGCAGCTTCCGGCGACAGGTGACTCCGTCATGGTCGCCTCCTGGCCGCAGGGCGATCTCTCCTGGCTGGACGAGCAGGCAGAGCGCGAGATGGAGGCGCTGATGCAAGTGGTAGTGGCGGCGCGGAAGCTGCGCGCCAGCCAGAACATACCGGCCGCGCGGAAGGTCAGCCTCACTATCGCCACCGGATCAGAGCCAGTGGGCCAGGTGCTGAAAGCCAACCAGGCGGCGGTGCTGCTGCTGACCGGGGGGCGGGAGCTGAGCCTGCCGCCGGATGGCGGCGCCCAGCCCACCCTGGCCGAGGTGGTCTACTGCCTCGGGGAGAGAGTCGTGGTCTCCGTCGCCGTGGAGGCGTCCGCGGAGGAGCTGTCCGCCCAGCGTGTCCGACTGGAGCGCGATCTGGCCCGCCTGCAGCAGGAGGAGGCACGCCTGGCTCAGAAGCTCCAGAGCGCTGAGTTCCTCGCCCGTGCCCCCCAGCCTGTGATTGAGCGCGCCCGTGGTCAGTACTCCGAGGTGCAAGCGCGCCGCAAGACGGCCGAGGCGCAGCTAGCAGGGATCCGGGAGGCTTTGGCCTGATTTCCGGCATCGGAATCAGGCAGAGAGTTTGGGCCAGCTCGGTAAATGGGAATCAATACAGCGGACGAGTGGCCGACGAGGGGCGTTTGAACCGGTGGATTATTCGACCTTCGACAGCTACATGACTTCCGTCACCGCCGCCATATACTGGACGCTGGTGGCATGCTGGCTGTTCATCGTGGTCTTCTACGGGCGCCAGTACCTGCGTTTGAAGCGCGTCCATCCCATGCTCACCACCTTGCTGATCGTCCTCTTCATTGATGGCAGCCGCACCCTGATCGAAAGCGTATACTTCGGTGTCCGCTACAGCGCCCAGGTGGGCATGCTGCGGTCCAGCCTCTACACCCTACTCAGCCACCCCTACTACGTGGCCATTCCCAAGGCGATCAACCTGGTCGCGGCTCTGGTGATCATCCTGGTGATTGTGCGCCGCTGGTTCTTCAGCCTGGAGCGGGAGGACCACCAGCGACGGGCGGCAGAGCAGTTTCGGTCAGAGCTGATCTCGCTCGCCTCCCACGAGCTGCGCGCGCCCCTCACCTCCATCCGGGGCTATGCCCATACTCTGGTGAGGGAGTTCGGCCGCCTGGGAGAGGAGACCCAGCGGGAGTTCCTGGAGGGCATCGCCTCCGAGTCGGAGCGGCTCAGCCACCTGGTCTCCGACCTGCTGGACATGAGCCAGATCGAGGAGGGGAAGCTGCGCATCGAGCGCCGCGCGGTCACCCCTCAGCAGCTCTGCGCAGAGGCCGTGCGCAGCGCCAGCCACCCCGATCTCAGGCATGTCTTCCGCACCGAAGTCGAACCCGGTCTGCCCGACGTGCTGGCCGACCCTGGGCGCATCCGCCAGGTGCTGGCCAACCTGGTCAGCAATGCCACCAAGTTCTCCCCGGAGGGGAGCGAGATCACGGTCGGGTCTCGCCGGAACCACGACTCGGTGGAGTTCTACGTCTCGGACCGCGGGGTCGGCATCCCGCGGGAGGAGCAGAGCAAGCTCTTCTCCCGGTTCCATCGCGCCGCCAACGCCCACAACCCGGACGCCCCGGGCGCCGGGCTCGGCCTCTACATCAGCAAGGCGATCGTTGAGTCCCACGGCGGGAAGATGGGTTTCGAGAGCGAGCTGGGCCGGGGCAGCAGCTTCTCCTTTTTCCTGCCCACGGTGGAGGGGAAGGTGCGCGCCGAGGTGGCCGCACCCGTGGTCCGCGCCGGAAAAGCCGAGCGGGCCCGCGAGACCTGATCTCCATCCTTCGACACCGGCGCCGTGAAGAGCGCTGGGCCCTCGCCGCTACCTCTTCGCCGCCGTGCTATCCCAGCGGGCGCGCGATGTTATCAGCCAGGACATCACGAAGAGCCGGAAATCCAGCCAGAGACTGCGATGGCGGAGGTAGTAGAAGTCATACTTCAGCTTCTCGGCGGCCTCCGTGTGATAGCGCCCGTAGACCTGGGCCACTCCGGTGAGACCAGGACGCACCTGATGGCGCAAGTGGTACCCCGGGATTTCCCTCAGGAAGCGCTGCACGAACTCCGGCCTTTCCGGGCGAGGACCCACCCAGCTCATGTCTCCCTTGAAGATGCTGAGGAGCTGTGGTACCTCGTCCAGGGCTGTCCTGCGCAGGAGGCGGCCCACCCGCGTGATCCTGGGGTCATCCACCGCCGCCAGCCGCGGCCCAGATCCCTTCTCGGCCTCTCGGATCATGGAGCGGAACTTGTAGGCGCCGAAGATCCGCCCGCCCCGGCCCACCCGCGTCTGGCGATAGAGAATAGGCCGCCCATCCTCCAGCAGGATGGCCGCGCCGACCGCCAGCCAGCAGGGGATGGAGGCGGCCAGCGCGAAGCCTGCGACCAGCATATCGAGGGCTCTCTTCAGTGCGTCGTTCAGCTTCGCCATGGTCTTGGCTAGGCCCCTCGCGCCGCCGGGGCGGCCGCTATGGGCGACCTAGGGGTTGGCTGAACTGCAGCCAGCCGGACCTGGAACGGCCCCATCTAACATCAGTTCGGCTGATGTCGCTGGCGGTCCTGCCTTCAGCGGAGATCAGGCCAGGGCGATCGCGGTATCGGCCCGAGCCGTCGCTGAGCCCGGCCCGGTCGCCTGGGCAGGAAGTGCCAGCCGGAGCGCCGTATCACAGCTATGAAGGCTGCATCAAGACTCGGCGAGCCCTCGCTCGCCGCAGGCGCGTTGGCCTCGATGCAGCCCGGTTGCGGCCTCTGTTAGGGAACCGCGGGACTCGGTCGGCGGGGAAGCGAGTGGAGGTTAGCAGTGCCCAAGAAGCGCAAGCGTGAGGCCGGCACGAAGCAGGCCCCACTCCGCCAGGGCGGGCCAGCCCGCCCCGCTGCCGGCGGGAAGGCCCGGCGTCAGATCGCCTGGCCCAGCGCCCTGGGCGAAATCGTGGTGATCGCGATGATCCTCGCGGTTCCCATCGTGATCAACGTTAGATCCCGGAACATCTGCGATGTCAAGGACGTGGTGCTCGGGCTGGGGGTGGCCTTCGGTATTGCCGTCTGGCTTATCGCCAGTCTGGCCCGCGGGCGGATAGCCTGGAGTGCCTCCCGGCTGAACCTGATCCTGTTCGCCTTCGTGCTCTGGTGTGGGGCCAGCATCCTGTACTCGCGCTATCGCTATGTCACGGCCTCTGAGTTCGGCCGGCTGGCCGCGAACGCGGGCCTGTTCTGGCTGGCTATCGGCTCTCTGCACAGCCTTCGCCAGGTGCGCCGGGTGATTGGGTCCGCGGCCCTGGTAGCCATTCCGGTCTGCATCTACGGCTTCTACCAGGCCGCCGGCGTTGACTTCGTGTCCTGGACGGTGCCCACCGTCCGCGTCTTCTCCTTCCTGGGAAATCCCACTTACCTGGGCGGCTTCCTGGTGCTGATCATCCCCGTGGTGGTGGCCGCGGCGGTGCCCCTGTCGGAGGCCGACCAACAGCGGGTCGGTCGGCGGCGGCCCTGGATGAGTTGGCTCATCGCCGGGCTGTTCGGCCTGTCGGCCCTAGCCATGGCCGCCTGTCTCTACTACTCCGTCACGCTGGCGGCGGCCATCGGCCTGCCTTTCGGCGGGCTGCTGGTTGCGCTGCTGATTCTGCTGCGAGTCGAGCGGCGAGCCCTCCGGGTCACGCTCCGGGCGATGCTGCTAGTACTGGTGGTGCTTGCATCGGTAGGGTACGGCGCTTACCGGCACTTGGACCCGGTGCAGCAGGCCAGGGTCCAGCAAGTGCTGCACTTCCAAGATCCTTTCGCCGACGAGCGGCGGCTGCACTGGCAAGTCGCCCTTGACATCTTCAAGGAGAAGCCGGTGCTGGGCGAGGGATACGGCGCCTTCCGCGTCTACTCCCTAGAGAAGATGGCGCCGGAGTGGTACGCTCAGCTCCCGGCCCGTTCCGGGCAGATGCTGGTGCCCGGCTACGCGCACAACGAGTACCTGCAGGTGCTGGCCGACGTGGGCATCATCGGGGGGCTGTTGTTCCTCACGCTCCTGGTGGCCGGCGGCTGGCTGGCGCTGCGGGTCGCGGTCAAGCACCCCAGCCGCGGCTGGGCCGTGCTGGGTATGGGCCTGATCGCCAGCATGGTGGCGTTCCTGTTTCAGAACTTCTTCGGTGTGACCTTCCGCCAGACCGGCGTGGTGACGTTCTTCTGGCTCTGGCTGGCGCTGGTCGTCATTGCGGCCGCGTCGCTGCCGCGACCTGGCCAGGAGGCGGCTGGGCCGCGCCTGCGTGAGTTCCGCTTCTCGCCGGTCCCTATCTCGGGCTTGCTGTCCGTGGGCTTTGGTCTGGCCATCATGCTGGCCCTCCTTGGCTGGGCCGTGATCCGTCCCGTGATCGCCTCCATGGTGCTGCGGCGGGCCCAGGGGATGTCTGCTGCCGGTCACTACCGGGAGGGGGCGGAGCTGGCCGACCGCGCCATCAGCCTGTGCCCCTATTCTTCTATTGGCTACTACGTCTCCGCCTACGCCTGGGGGCAGGTTGGGGATCTGGACAAGGCTGTCGCGGCCAATAAGAAGGCCCTTGCGCTGCTGCCAGGAAATGCCAGCGTCTACTATAACCTGGGTGTGAGCTACAAGCAGAAGGGGCAACTGGAAGAGGCGCTGCGGAACTTCCAGCAGGCGGTCAAGCTCATGCCCACCAGCTACAACAACCAGGCCGCGGTAGCGGAGACACTGGTGCAGCAAGGCAAGGTGAAGGAGGCCGAGCCCTACGCGCGGGAGACCGCGAGGCTTGCGCCTGACGACCCCAGGTGTCACCTTCTGCTGGCGGACATCCTGAGCAAGCAGGGCAAGGTGAAGGAGATGGTGCCGGAGCTCGACCGCGCCGTCCAACTGTCGCCAAATGATGCCGGCTTGAAGCAGCAGCTAGTGCAGGTCCTGTTCCGAGTCAAAGATTACGATCGGGCGGCCGCCGTCTGCAGGGAGTGGATGCAGCTGGACCCCAAGGCACCCACCCCCCACAATGTGCTTGGCACCTACTACTTCAACCACAAGCAGTATGCGGAGGCGAAGGCCGAGTTCCAGCGCGCGGTGGCGCTCGACCCCAGCTACGCCCGCGCCCGTCTGAACCTCGCCTTTACCTTGGGCCGGCTGAGAGAGTACGCGGGCGCGCGGGAGGAACTGCAGTACGTGGCCAGCCGGGCACCGGGTACGTCCGAGGGGCAGCAGGCGCAGGCGGTGCTGGACCGGATGTCGAGGGCCGGCCCGCCTAGGCCCACCGGGTAACTACTCGTTGGGCAGGAGCGCAAGCTCCTGCCACACTTGTAGGGCGGCCATGCCGACTGCTTCGCAGAAGCAGGAGGCATCGCCGCCGGAGGTCCGAACGCGGGCAGGCGGTCCCGCTCCGGGGCGCATGGCCGCCCTGCAAGAGCGGCAACCACGCACTGGTAGGAGATGTGACCGCATGGTGACATATCACACCGGGCGTCGAGCTCCTGGCGCAACAGGCAGGGTACGAGGATGAGTCCGGGCAAAGACAATGAGGCTCGTGACGGCCTCGCGGGGCAGGTCGCAGTAGTGGTGGGCGCGGCGGGCGGCATCGGGCGGGCGGTGGCCGCTCGCCTGGCGGGAGGGGGATGCCGTCTGGCCTTGGTTGACCTGGATCAGGCGGCGCTGGACCGCTTGCTGGGCGATCTGGGCCTCGGGGAGTCAGCCATTGCCCTGCCGACCGACATCCGCGATCGGGTGCAGGTGGAGCGGATGGCGGCGGAGGTGGAACGGCGGCTGGGCGGGATCCGGATTCTGATCAACGGTGCCGGGATCAATACTCAGCAGCGCACCCTCGACGACCTCTCGCCGGAGCAGTGGGACCGAGTGATCGCGGTGAACCTGAGCGGTGTCTTTCATTGCACCCAGGCGCTTCTGCGGTTGATGCGAACGACCGGCGGGACCGTCGTCAACATCGCTTCCACCGCTGGGCGGGTCGCTTCGCCTGGGGGCGGGACCCACTACTGCGCATCGAAACGAGCTGTGCTTTCACTCACTGAATCCATCAACCTGGAGCAGGGCCGGCATGGGATTCGCGCCTGCGCCATCAGCCCCGGGGAGGTGGACACGCCACTGATAGACCGCAGGCCGCAGCCGGTCAGCGCAGAGCGCCGGGCGGCCATGCTGCGGCCGGAGGACGTGGCGGACGCGGTCTACTACGTGGTCACCCGGCCACCCCGGGTGACCGTGACCGAGCTGGTCATCTACCCCTCGGCCCAGGTGTCCGGGCTCTACGTAGTCTAGCGAAGCAGCGGGCGGGGAGGAGCCGGGTTGGCTGCGACATCTCCCGATCTGCAGGCACTGGAACGGCGCGCGGCGGAGGTGCGCCTGCAGTTGGTGCGGGCGATGGGCCCGGGGCAGTCCCATCACTTCGGGGGATCCCTCTCCGCCGCGGACGTGCTGGTCGCGCTCTACTACTACAAGCTGCGCTACCGCGCAGACCAACCCGACTGGCCGGATCGCGACCGCTTCGTGCTGAGCAAGGGCCATGCCGTGCCCGCGCTCTACGTCTGCCTGGCGCTGCGCGGCTTCTTCCCCATGTCGGAGCTGACCACGCTGAAGCAGTTCGGCAGCACGCTGCAGGGCCATCCGGATATGCGCAGGACCTGCGGCCTGGAGGCCAACACCGGATCACTGGGCATGGGCCTGTCGGTGGCTAATGGGATGGCGCTGGCCGGGCGGGCGGCAGGCCGCAGCTTTCGGGTCTATGCCATGCTGGGAGACGGGGAATGCCAGGAGGGCCAGGTGTGGGAGGCGGCGATGACCGCGGCCCACTACCGGCTCGACGCGCTCACCGTGATCGTGGATCGGAACCAGCTCCAGGCCATGGGCGCCACCGAGGAGAGGATGAGAGTCGAGCCGCTGGTGGCGAAGTGGCAGGCCTTCGGCTGGCAGACCTTCGAGATTGATGGGCACAATATGGGTGAGATCTGCCGGGCCCTGGACCAGGCGACCGCGGTAAAGGGTAGGCCGGCCGCCATCATCTCCCACACCATCAAGGGCAAGGGGGTCTCCTTCATGGAGGGCCGCCCCGGATTCCATAATGTCATCATCAGCGAGGAGCAGTTCCGCGCGGCCGAGGCGGAGCTGCAATCCCGACTGTCATCCCTGGGAGGGCGGTAGGTGCAGGAGCTGAAGGCGACCCGGGACGGCTACGGTGAGGCCTTGCTGCAATTGGGGAAGGAGGAGCCGCGGGTAGCGGTGGTGGATGCCGATCTCTTCCACTCCACCCGCACCGATCGGTTTGCCGAGGCCTTTCCCGACCGCTTCTTCGAAGTCGGCATTGCCGAGCAGGACATGGTGAGCACCGCGGTGGGGCTGGCGCTGGCCGGAATGATCCCCTTCGCCAACTCCTTCGCCGTCTTCCTCACCGGCCGCGCCTTCGACCAGATCCGACAGCAGGTCGCGCTTCCCGCGGCGAGTGTCAAGCTCGCCGGGTCCAGCGCAGGCATCACCCAGGGGCCGGATGGGGCCACCCACCAGTCGGTGCTGGATGTGGCCCTCATGCGCAGTCTCCCCAATATGTGCGTGGTGGTGCCCTCGGACGTGCAGGAGGCGCGGCTGGCCACCCGCGCCGCGGCCCAGCGGTCCGGGCCGGCCTACCTGCGCCTCAGCCGGTACGAAACGCCGGTGTGGCGAGAGGCGGGCGCGCCCTTCGCGATCGGCCAGGCGGAGGTGCGCCGCTCCGGCAAGGATGTCACCCTGATCGCCTGCGGGGTCATCCTCGGGCGGGTGCTGGAGGCGGCAGAGGCGCTAGCGCACGAGGGCATAGCCGCGGAGGTGATCAACGCCCATACCGTGAAGCCATTGGACGCGGATAGCCTGCTCTCATCTTGCGAGCGGACCGGGGCCGTGATGACAGTCGAGGAGCACAGCATCATCGGGGGGCTGGGAAGCGCGGTGGCGGAGATGCTGGCCGAGCGGGCTACCCGGCGCATTCCGCTGCGCAGGCTGGGGGTGGCCGACACCTTCGGGGAATCAGGATCGGCGGACGAGCTGCTGGCCAAGCACGGACTCACCGCCGCGGGTATAGCAGCCGCGGGGCGAGCATTGGTGACCCAGAAGCGGTAGTGGTCGCCAGGCGCTACGGAAGCTTCGACGAGCCCCGCTTGTCCGCCGGCCGTGTGGCGGAGTGGAGCTGGTCGGTGTACTCGCTGGGCCGCATCCACACCACCTGGTCACCCAGGAACCTCCGAACCCGACCGATCACCTGGGTGAAGGCCTCCCACCCGACGCCGGTGGCGGGATTGAGCCCCTGCCAGTGGGCGTAGAAAATGCAGTAGGGAGCCTGGCCGCGGACCAGCTCCACGATCCGGCCGGATTCGCCGTCCGCGCTGATGTAGTAGTCGGGGTCCACGTGACTGGGGTCGTTCTCCCAGATGCCGAAGCGGTCTCTGGCATTGGGGACCAGATCGTACACCCCGAATTCGCCATCGCTGGCAGTCAGCCGCGTCTGCTGCTCTTCGGTGAAACAGGGCACGGTGCACCCGCGAAATCTGCCGTGTTTCGCCAGCTTCAGCAGCGCCTGCCAGACCTTGGGGTTGATGTCGAAGGCGGGACCCTGCCTGAGCTCCGCATAGCGCCGGGTGCAGGCCTCGCAGGAGCAGCCGGGCCAGGTCACACCAGTGAATCGCACCCCGATCTTCTCGCCCTCGGCGATGATGTGCTCGAAGTAGGATTCATAGGTCTCGGCCGAAATGCCCGGCTCGTAGAGCCACAGCCCCTCGTGGATGGCGCCCTCCGGGAGGCGCTGATGCTCGAAGTCGAAGAGCCCGCCGTGCGTCATCAGCTCCATATGCGTATCGATGCCGCACTCGAAGGCGCGGTGGAGCTGCTTGATGTAGGCCTGCTGCAGGTCGGAGGTGGGCCGGCTCAGCAGGCCGTTGCTCTCGAAGTCGGCGCCCAGCAAGACCGTGGACTCGCCCTTGATTCCGTTCGCGGAGACGAAATCGAGAAAGCGCGCGAAGGCGTCGGCGGGCCGGCCGTAGGGGCTGGTATCGTCAACATAGAACGACAGCACAGTCTTGGTCATCACACCTCCTCGCTCGCTCCGCGCTCGCGCTACCGCCGATCGCCCTGGGGGATCACAAAGCCGAACCGGGACTCTGTAGTCCACTTGCGAAAACGCGGGTCGGACGCCCAGTTCGCGTAGCTGTCAACGATCGCCTCGCGGAGCTGATAGCGGTCGGTCTTTCCGTTCTCTGACACCGCGGCCTCCCCGCCTACCGGGCCGGTGCGGTCGAAGCGAACCTCGATCGCGCGACCTCCCAGGCTGAGCCTGACCCCTGCCGCGCGGTCCTCTTGGATGAGCTGCATCGCGGGCAGCGGCGCGTCTCCGCCCCCGGCCCGCATTACCACCAGGTACTCTACCTGGTCGCTCTGCTCCGCGGGCGCGATCTGGAGCAGCTTCTGGTCCTTCCACACCCATCCCAGGTCCATCGGTGGAGGTGTCGCGATCACCGCGCGCGGGCAGCAGCACCCGACCCGTCAGGTACTCCGAGCCGCCTTTCACCGCGAAGGTATCGCCGCTTGCGGTCAGAGTCGGCGCGGTCGTGGCCACCCAGGCCGTCTTGCGTCCGGCCGGTCCGAGCTTCACCCGATCGTAGATCACGATGAAATCCGGCTTCAGGAAGACCAACTGCCGGTCAATCTGCGAGACCTGGTCCGCCGGCCACGCATTCGAGGCGTCACCTGCCACGTAGTCAAGCTGCGGCCAGGTCTGATAGGCGAGCAGTCGTCCCTCCCGCATGAACAGGGTCTCGGTGTGGCCGTGCAGATCGAGTCCGCCTCCCCAGCCCTGCTCCGCAGGCTTGTAGCCGAACATCTTCTGGTTACGGCCAAGATAAGTGAAGGCGGCCGGCGAGAAGCGGTTGATCACCAGGTGCTCGCCATCCCGAGGTTGGGTCAGGTTCAGCGCCCACTGTTCCTGCCAGGCATCGTTGACCACCACCGAGTTGGCCCAGGCAGCCACCATGTTGCCATCGTCCCACAGCAGCGCGGGCGTGCCGATCAGATAGCTGCCGGCCTTGACGACGGTGAAGTGGTTGGGCTTGTGGCGCGTGGTGTGGTCCCTCACTCCCGAGGCGAAGGTCACCTCCGTCGCCTTTGCCTCCCAGCCGGAGCGCATCATCGCCCAGCCTTCCATATCGAAGACCGCGGTGGTCGGGATTTCCTGCCACGTCACCTGCGGCGCCTCTGGCTCGTACCAGCCCAGAGCCAGCGCGACCGGCACCGCCACGCCGGAAGTGAAGTAGTTGACGCCGCCCCTCAGCGGGCCGGTGAGCGCCATCTTGTCCAGCGCCATCAGCCTATCCACCTGGGCCTGCTCGTCGCCCGTCATGGGGCCGTCCAGCTTTGCGATCCACTCCTCCCACTGATAGTTTGACTTCTCCAGCGGATGGCGGGAGAGCGTCGAGAGAATCCAGCGCCAGGGCTCACCGCTGGGGCCGCGCCGGCCCGGCTGCAGTTCCTGGATATCCCGGTAGGGATCGGCATACCGCTGGAAGGTGAGATAGCCGCTGAACAACGGCTTCTCGAACATCCGCGGCTCGCCGAAGATGTTGTGCAGGTACATGAACGTCAGCATGTACCCCGCGATCGGGCAGTAGCAGCCGGTGTACGGATTGGACCACCACACGCCGCCGCGCGTGCCGCGGTGCGCCTCGAAGTACTGCTCCGCGTTGCTCTCCAGGGTCATGATCTTGTAGATCAGCGCCCTCTTCTCGGGCGTGAGCGGGTCCTCGAGCGTGACCAGTGTCCACGGCAGCGTGTTGACATCCCCCGCCGCCGCGGCCATCTGCTGGTACAGCTTCAGGCTCGCCCGCTGCTCATCCGGCGCCAGGTCAACCAGCGACGCCTCCGCGCCTGGGAAGAACGGCCCGTGGTGATGGTATTGAACGTAGCCGTCGGTCTTCTCCGCGTTCCGCAGCGCCTCCACCTTCGTCCG
Organism: uncultured Armatimonadota bacterium; assembly: GCA_963716175.1. GTDB lineage: Bacteria > Armatimonadota > Hebobacteria > Hebobacterales > Hebobacteraceae > MFD04408-11. Next base: position 2,673,268 of record OY970296.1, read on the forward strand.
CAGCTTCTCGCTGTCCGGCTTCAGGAAGATCGTCGCGAACTCAGCCGCCAGCATCCGCCAGCCCAGCTCGTACATGCGCCAGGCACAGGCCTCGTGCTTATCCCAATCTGGCATCCCCTCGGGCGCGACCGCCTCCAGCTCCTTTGCCGTCATACCCGCAGGCAGGAATCGCTCCGGAAGTCGGCCTTCCTTCTGGCTCATGCGCTCCAGCCAGTCGGCGTAGCGCCGGAACAGGTTCGGGTGCTGCGCGATGCGCGCCTGGATTGCTGCCGCCTCCTCCTTCCGCCAGAACATCCGCGGGTGCTCCAGCTTGGGCAGCTTCAGGAAGCGCACCTGCCTGGTCACCTGTCCATCCGGCGTGTCAATGGCCACTGTCAGTGTGAAGCGCCCGGTGCCTTTCGTGGCCGGCGCAATCGCCAGGCTCAGCGTCTCTCCCGAGAGCGGCTCCAGATCGGTGCTGCCGGTGTAGGCAGTCTCGCCCATGTAGTCGCGCAGGGCCCACGACAGCCGCGCAGACAGTGGGACCGGGCCGCGGTTCGTCACGTGGAGCGTGAACAGGGCCGGTTCTCGGTCGTAAAACACGCCCTGGTACGAGGCCAGTGGTACGTTTCCGTGCACCTGCTGCGGCTTGGGCAGAAGCGTCACATCGAGCTGCGGCTCCGGCGACCGGCGCACCGCCACTGCCTGGAGCCGGGCGAAGGGGCTGTTCGCCCTCACACGCAGCAAGTGCTGGCCGGGCTCCACGCGCAGGGCGGGAGCGTTATAGCGCCAGAACTCCTCGCTGTCGTTCACCAGGAACATCTCACTGTCCGGCGCCATCCAGGTCGCCGAGGCCCAGTTCATCTCCGGGCCGCCGTCAACCGATACGGTGATGGTCCCCGCTTCATCTCTCCCGGTCAGTGGGCGGTCCGGCAGCAGCTGTGGGTCGGCGAGCGCGCTGAGATCAACCCAGCGCTTCCCGTCCACGCCCACGACTAGCTCGTTGGTCGCCGAGAAGCTCTTGCTCGCGCCGGCGGCTGCCACACTGACGGCACTCCGCGTCCGTGCCGCCTCCGCGGTCTCCACCGGCGCGGGCTTCGGCTGAAGTGTGGCCAGATCGAGCGCCACGGGACGGTACTCCACGGCCACGCGCGGCTGAAGCGCCAGCGGAATCCGCTCATCCGCCATCACCGGCCACCAACCGGTGTTCGGCATGGCCACGAACTTCACCGCGCGCGCCTCCGCGCCGAGCGGCACGCGCTTGACGATCTGCTTGGTGGCCAGATCGACCGCCGCGAGATCGTTGCTCTGCCGGCAGATGATGTAGAGCCGATTGACCAGCTTCGGGGGCCAGGGGTCGCTTCGCTGCGGGTTGACATCACCGACAACGGCGAGACTCCACGGCTGGCCCGGCACGCTGATCTGGGACTCGACCTTGCGCGTCTTCGGGTTGAACACGATCGCGCGGCCACCCGCGGCATCCGTTATATATAGCTTCTCATTCGCGAGCGTCATCGCCGAGAGGTAGCCCCCGATCCTGAAGGAGGCGAGCGCGCCAGACTTGTGGTCATAGACGCCCAGCCTGCCCAGGCTCGGCGCCAGGAACCACGTGGAGTACACCTTGGGATCGCCAGTGCCGTATTGGACGAGCGCTGCCGGCCCAGGATTGTCGCCGAAGCGGCTGACGATGCCCAGCAGCGCGATCCCGCGGGTGACCTCACTCACGTCGAAGACCCGGCGCGCCTTATTGAAGCCCACCTCGGCAAACTGGTGTCGTCCCGCGGGCTCGACCCATGAGCAGTCGCAGTCAGGGCCGCCGCACCCGGGCGGCGGCTTGCCATTGGATTCAGTGCTGACGAACTGCTGCTCGCCAGCTGGCGCCGGCTCCAGGGTGAACACGTCGAAGGGCTGCTGCTGGAAGCGCACGATCAGCCGTGCGGGCGGATTGCCCACCAGCTCGACGTTGATGGGCTGGGCCGGGAGGTCAACCTCGCGAATCATCTTCCCGGTCGCCGTGTCGAACCCCACCAGCCGCCTGCCGTCGCGGCAAGCCACGTAGAGCACGCCGCCATGCAGCGCCAGCGACCAGGGCGTACCTGGCACGCTCATTGCTCCGAGGGCGGTACGCGTGTTCGCGTCGATTGCAACCACTCGGTCGCCGAGCGCATCGGCGATATACACTCGCCCCTTCTCCCGGTCGGCGACGATGTCGGCGACATAGCCCCCCACCTCGATCGCAGCGATGGGCTTCTCCGTCGCCGCGTCTATCGCGATCACCCGGCCCGCTGCCGGAGCGCTGGCGAACACGGTTGTGCCCACGCAGTCGAGCGCGTCCGGCCCGGGCTGGCGCACCAATGGGTAAGGGAATCGCTTCGCCAGCTTCTGCTCGCCGGTTGGCCACCAGACGGGCCGCACTCGCAGCGTGGCGGGCCGATCAGTCTCGAATGGGAAGATGAGCGCCGCGCCCGCCGCCGCGGGGTTGCCCGCCGTGGATGCGGCGGGCTGCAGGTAGCGCTCACCGGCCCCATTGGGACCACCCACCTCCCAGGCGCCCTCACGATCGGCCTGTTCCGCCGGCCAGATCGTCCACCCAGCCGCCTTGGGCATGGGGAAGGTCTGGGCCGCCGTGGCCTGCCGCCCCGACACAGCACCAAGCGCGCCCAGCGCTAGGGCGAGGGCCAATGCGGCTGGGAGCAAACGGAACAAAGATCGGCGGTGATGGAGCATGGGATCCCTCTCGCGGTCTGGTTTGCCGGCTCGCAGCAGAGCCGCCAACCTTTCAGGCGGCCCGGGTGGGGCCACCCCCCAGTTGGCACTAGAGCAGGCAGCGATCCGCAACATGATTATAGCAGCGCTGTCAAGAGGGGAGCTTACGGAACCGCCGATGGACCCGGCAACAGCGGCGGGCATGCAGAGATGGCTAGGTCGCCAAGGGCAACCGCTGGCTAAGCCCGCCCTCGGCGGGCCGCCATCCCGGCCTTCAGGCCTAGGGACATGGCGGCCGGAGGCCTAGCCACATGCCCGCCCCACAACCGCTTACAGGATTCTGGGCCGGCCTGCCGAACTCACAGGAGTAGAGGCGTCCTCCGTGACCGCAGCGAGGCGTTGGTGGCAGAAGGCGTCAGGACGGCAGGACAGGGGAGAACCGCGATGAAGCAGAGCAGAGTTGAAGAGCCGCTTCTTCCGCCGTGGGTGGCGAAGGCGGCGGCGAGGCTGGCGCCCCTGGCGGTCCTGGTGCTGCTGTGGTGGCTGCTGAGCAGCGTTTTCAACCTGCCCGGCACGACTCTGACGCTGGTTCTGATCGTACCTGGCTTCGCTGCTCTAGTGTACTTTGGCGGCCGCTTCTACAAGCCGTTCTACGTGAACAAGGAAGGCCGGTGTGTGGCGGGGGGCGCGAAGGAGAGAGCAGGGTGTCGGCATTACGTCCCTGGGGCCAGGCTGGGGGGTGGGTGTGGCCGGCTGAGGGAAAACGGCAGGTGCCGCTACGTGACAGGGTGAGGGGATTCGGTCAGAAGCCCATGCGCAGCCTGTGGGAGATACCGTGCCGGTGCGCCAGGCGGGATATGGTGCTGCGGAGCTGGTCGGCATAGGCGCGATCGGCATCTCGATCTGAGCCCAACCAGCGGTAGTCCTCCACCAATTCGGGGAAGTGCTTCCCGGCCATCTCCCTCAGCGAGGCCGCTACCCCGGAGCGGAAGTTGACCCGGTCAACGTAGATGTGGGTTACCGGCAGCTGGGCCACCGCGGAGAGCAGGGCGCTCAGGTTCTCCTTCTGATCGGTCAGCAGCGGCAAGAACGGACCCAGGAAGGCCCACACCTTGAGACCCCGCTCTGCCGCTTCCCTCAGCACCGCCAGCCGCTCGCGGCCGGGCGAGGCCTGGGGCTCGATCGCCCGGCACAGACCCTCATCCAGCGTAGTGATGCTGACGCCTATGTCCGCCGGCTTCCCCTCGAGCAAGGGCAATACCTGCCGCACCAGTGCACTCTTGGTGAGGATGGAAACCGGCCAGCCATTGTCGGCCAGGATGCGGACGCATTCTCCACTCAACCCATACCTGGCTTCGAGCGGCTGCCAGCCATCGCACACCGAGCTGAGGATGACCGGGCCCGGCGGCTTGCGGCGCACCTCGCGTGCCAGCACCTCGGGCGCGTTTGTCCTCGCGTCCACGAACGTGCCCCAGGGCTCGCGGTGCCCGGTGAACCGCTTCATATACCGAGCATAGCAGTACTGGCAGCCGTGCTCGCATCCGACATAGCAGTTGATGGCGTAGTCGGCGGGCAAGCCGGTCGCGGTGAGCACAGACTTGCAGATGATCTCGCGCCGTGTCATGTGAGCAGCGATCGTCACCGAGGCCGCCGCGCCGAAAGCGTCATCGTTTGAAAGCGCTCAGCCCCGTGACCAATGCGGGCAGGCCGCCCGCCATGAAAGCCGCGCGCACGGTCTCGGCAATCTCCTGCTCGCTCGCCCCCTGCTGCCGCGCTCGCTCCGCAATCGCCGCCACCCCGTCGCGGTGGCCCAGGATGGCGTCGCCCAGCATTGACATCAGGGTCTTGGTCTTAGCATCGAGCGCCCCATCGGCGTCGGCCACTCCCATCAAATCCACCAATTTCGCTGCGAATTCCGGATCCTTCTGATCCAGCGGTTTGAGGAAAGGGGGAACCTGTACCATTTCCAGCCTCCTGTCCACGGCTATCATACTGTGGCTGGATTCTGCGTCTCGACGCTCTTCTCCCCTTACAAAGACAGCCACTGGTCACATAGGCCTGGCGAGACAGGCCAGGGGCCGGCAGGCTCAAGGCGCGGCCCGGGCTGACCGACAATAGCTAAGGGTGCCTACGGGCTGTATCACGGCCCAGTCAGCGAGCGCTGAGAGCGTCTTGCTGGGCTTCGGTTCTGGCCAGCACCACAGGGCAATGCACCATATATCGCATCAGGCTGTTCTGGCGAGTGGGCTGCTACTGGCTGGCTTGGTGGCAGTCTGCATCATCCTGCTTCTGGAGCGAGCCGAGGCCCGCCGTCGGTGTGCCGCTGAGGTACTCAGGGCCAAGCGAGGCCTGGAATGCGAGATCGCGGAGCGCGAGCGCGCGGAGCAGGAGGTGCGGGAATCGGAGCAGAGATACCGTACGCTGGTGGACTCCGCGCCCGATCCCATTTTCGTGCTCAGTGAAAGTGGTGAGTTCCTGGCCGCAAACCAGGAGGCCGGGCGCGTGATCGGCAGAACCGCCGAGCAGGTGGTCGGGTTCAGCGTGCCTGAGCTGTTTCCTCCGGCGGTGGCCGACCAGCAGATGAGCGCCATTCGGGAAGTGTTCAAGACCGGCATGCCGCTGGTACCGGATACCGTGCTGATCCCCGGTCCGGAGGGTGATCGATGGTACTCGCCCAGGATCGCCCCCCTTAGAGATGCCCAGGGCAAGATCACCTCCGTGCTGGGCATCGCCCGTGACATCACCAAGCGCAAGCAAGCAGAGGAGGTGGAGCGAATCAGCAACAGCAGGTACCGCACGCTGATAGAGGCCCTCCCGCAGAAGATATTCCAGAAGGACCAGAACAGCGTCTACGTGGCCTGCAACGAGAACTACGCGAGGGACTTGGGGATTACCCCTGCCGAGGTTGCGGGAAAGACGGACTACGATTTCTTCCCCAGGGAATTGGCCGATAAGTACAGGGCGGACGACACGGCAATGATGGCATCGGGGAAGACGGCGGAGTTTGACGAGGCCTATCTCGAAGATGGCGAAAAGAGATTCGTACATACGGTCAAGACCCCGGTCAAAGACGAAGACGGAAACGTCACCGGCATCCTGGGGATATTCTGGGATATCACCGCGCGCAAGCAGGCCGAGGAGAAGCTGGCGACCGCCTACCGTCAGTTGGAGGAGACCAACAACGAGCTGAGACGCGCCATCGCCCAGACGAACGACTTGGCGATCCAAGCCGAGAAGGCGAGCATCGCCAAGAGCCAGTTCCTGGCCAACATGAGCCATGAGATCCGCACCCCCATGAATGCCATCATGGGCATGGCGGAGCTGGCGCTCGACACCAAGCTCACCTCCGAGCAGCGCGAGTACCTGATTGCGGTGCGCGAGTCGGCCAACTCTCTCCTGGATCTGATCAATGACATCCTCGATCTGGCCAGGGTGGAGGCCGGCAAGCTCGACCTGGAATTCATAGACTTCCACCTGCGGGACAGCCTGGGTGACGCGCTGAAGGTGCTCGCCCTCAGGGCGCATGAGAAGGGGCTCGAGCTAGCCTACGAAGTCTGCCCCGAGGTGCCAGATGTGCTCCGGGGCGATCCCAGACGCCTCCGCCAGATCGTCACCAATCTGGTGGGCAATGCCATCAAGTTCACCGAGCAGGGCCAGGTGGTGGTTCGCGTGGAAGCGGAGTCGGAGACGGAGGAGGAGGTCGGCCTGCACTTCTCGGTCGCTGACACGGGGATTGGCATTCCCGAGGACAAGCAGCGGATCATCTTCGAGGCCTTCGCCCAGGTGGACAGCTCCGCCACACGGCGCTATGGCGGCACGGGCCTGGGCCTGACCATCTCCGGCCAGCTCATAGCGGAGATGGGCGGCCGGATATGGGTGGAAAGCAAGGTGGGGGAGGGCAGCACGTTCCACTTCGCCGTCCCCCTGGGCCGGGGAAAGCCGGTGCCGGCCCTGCCTGCACAGCCCTCGGACATGAAGAATCTGCCCGTGCTGGTGGTGGACGATAACACCACAAACCGCGGCATTCTGGCACACATGCTCACGAACTGGGGCCTGAAGCCAAGGACGACCGGGGAGGCGCAGGAGGCGCTGGCCGCGATGCGAGAGGCGACGCAGACCGGGCAGCCCTTCGCCTTGGTGCTGCTGGATGTCCAGATGCCGGGGATGGATGGTTTCGCGGTGGCCCAGCAGATCAAGGATGATCCTGAGCTGGCCGGGACCAGGATCATCATGCTCACCTCTTCCGGGCGGCGAGGCGATGCGGCGCGCTGCCGGAAGCTGGGGGTTTCGGGTTACCTCACCAAGCCGGTCAAGCAATCCGAGCTGTGGGAGGCCATCATGACGACACTCGGCCTGCCCGCCTCGGCTACCGAGCCGGCACCTCTCATCACTCGGCACTCGCTGCGGGAGAGCCGCCGCCGACTCCGCATCCTGCTCGCCGAGGACCATCCGGTCAACCAGAGGGTCGCGGTCCGGATGCTCGAGAAGCGAGGGCACCTGGTGGTCGTCGCCAGGAGCGGCAAGGAGGCGGTTGCTATCGCCAGGGAGCAGCCGCTCGATCTGGTGCTGATGGATGTGCAGATGCCGGAGCTGGACGGATTCGAGGCCACTGCCGCCATCCGGGACCAAGAGAAGGCGACTGGAAAGCATCTGCCGATCATCGCCATGACCGCTCATGCTATGGAAGGGGACCGAGAGCGTTGTCTCGCCGCCGGCATGGACGGATACGTGGCGAAGCCGGTGACCGCGAGAGGGCTCTTCGAGGCGATCGAGAGTGTGGCTCCGGCAGCGCGTGGGCCGGAGCTGGCGTCGACCGGAACCGGAGAGGCCGAGGAAGTGCTGGACAGGGATGCGCTGCTGGGCAGTGTGGAGGGCGACATGGACCTGCTGAAGGAGATCCTCGACCAGTTTGGGGAGGACCGCTCGAAGCTGCTATCAGAGATACGGAGTGCGATCTCCTACGGAGATGCGGAGGCGTTGGAGCACACCGCCCACACTCTCAAGGGCGCGCTGGGCGCGCTCGGGGCCAAGCGCGCCTTCGATGCCGCGCTCAGGCTGGAGATGATGGGACGCCGCGGCGATCTCTCGCGGGCGGGTGAGGCCAGTGCCGAGCTGCAAGAGGAAATCGAACGCCTGCAGCCGGCGCTCGCCGCGTTGGCAACAGGTGAGGTCAGGTGAAAATCCTGGTGGTGGACGACCAACCCGTGTATCGGCGCCTGATCGAGGCCGCGCTGCGGAAAGCGGGCCATGGGTTGACGGTGGTGGCCGACGGCGAGCAGGCCTGGGAGACGCTGGAGCAGGAGGAATACGATCTGGCCGTGCTGGACTGGCTGATGCCGGGGATGGACGGCGTCACCCTCTGCCGGCGACTGCGGCAGAGAGTGGGGACGCGCTACCTCTACATCGTCATCCTCACCGCCAAGGACGGGCTTGCTGATATGGTGAAGGGACTGGATGCAGGGGCCGACGAGTACCTGGTCAAGCCATTCAACCCCGAGGAGCTTCGCGCTCGCGTCCGCGCTGGCGGGCGGATTGTGGAACTGGAGCGGAGGCTGTCCCAGGCCAATGCGCAGCTCGCCGCCCTTGCTTCCACGGACGAACTCACCGGGCTGATGAGCCGCCGCGCCATTCTCCGACGACTACAGGAGGAGATCGGCCGCAGCCTGCTGGAGCGCCGCCGCCTGAGTGTAGTCCTGGTGGACCTGGACGGCTTGAAGCAGATCAACGACAGGTACGGACATGCCGTGGGAGATGCTGTCCTGAAGGAAGCCTCCCATCGGCTGACGGCCCTGCTTCGCCGCTACGACAGCCTGGGCCGACTGGGCGGAGATGAGCTGCTGCTCCTGCTCCCAGGCTCCAGCGAGACCGAGGCCTCAGGGATGGCCGAGCGGATGCGAGCAGCCCTGGCCGGGCGGCCCTTTCCGATGGAGCCGGACCTCTCTGTGCAAGTCACCGCAGGCTTCGGCGCGGCCGAGGTGGATGAGGCCGGCGATAGCAAGACCGTCTTGCTGCGAGCAGACGAGGCGCTTTACCAGGCAAAACGCCAGGGCGGGAACGCCGTCGGTGTCGCCTCTTCAGTGCTGGCAGGCGAGGCGACAGAGTAGGCTGCAACTGCCGCTCACCCCAGCAGCCAGCCGAGCATGGCTGCGGCCAGGTGCGAGATCTCCGCGTGGTCGGAGACTGGCAGGAGCGTCCAGACGAAGGCGTCATCCCAGGTATGCATTCCCTGAAAGTGGGTCCTGGCGAAGACCTCTTTTCCCTTCGTGCTGCCCTTGAGATCGAAGCCGTTACGGCCGATGGCCACCAGGTCGGGGCCATGCTGCGACCTTGCTCCCCGGTAGATCTCATCCCGGGAGAAGACGCGCTCGATCACGGGCTCTCCCTCCCAGGTCAGATGGCGCAGGCCGTGGGCCAGCTCCTCGCGCAGCGGAGGCGCCTCCTCGGGGCCTACGCATCCCCTGGCGAAGCGGCCGCGCAGATGGAGGTAGATGCGTCCCGGGTCGAGGGCAAAGGCGCGGGAGGCGGCCGCGAGCTCAGCCACGGAGGCCGGCTCCTGCTGCTCGTAACTGAGATAGCCGTGGTCCCTCAGCCAGGCATTCACCCTCACCTCGTGCTCGACCGCGGTGAACCCGTGGTCCGACAGCAGCAGGACTCCCTCGCCCTCGCGGTCCCCCGAGCGGCCCTCGTGGAACCAGTCCCAGATGTCGCCGATCAGCGCGTCCACGGCCCGGTAATAGCGCATCGCCTGCTGGTGCCGGGGGTGGTCGTCCTGCTCGACCGCGCTCCAGAGGAAGTGGTGCAGGCGATCGGTGCCTGTGAGCACCACCTGGAAGTAGTCCCAGGCCTCTCGCTCCCAGAAGTACCGCGCCGCGCGTGCCCGCGCGGCCAGAGTGGCATCGAGCTCGGCGAGCAAGGCATCGGGGTCCTCGCGGGCGCGCTCGGTGCTGACATCGACGCGGTACCCCATCCGCTGGAGGGCCGGGAGGTGCTCCTTGGGCCACACGCTCTTCGCCAGATCGGGGGCGACGAAGCCGGAGACGAGCGCGCCGGGCACCGGGCGCGCGGGGTAGGTGGCGGGCTGGTTGATGATGCAGCAGCGCCGCCCGGCCTCGCCCAGCCGATCCCAGAGTGTGGGCACTGCCAGATCGCCGAACCCCGGGAAGCGCAAGCGGTAGCTGTCCGCGGAGACGTCGGTGAAGCCGAAGATGCCATGCTCCCCCGGGTTGGAGCCGGTCATGAAGGAGGACCAACTGACGGAGGAAACCGGGGGAAGGGAGGCCCGCATCTGCCTGAGGCCTCCGGCCCGGATGATGTCGGCGGTGCGCGGCATCACGGACTGGTGCGCGAGCCGTTGCAGCAGCCCGATCGGCACCCCGTCCAGCCCCACCACGCAGACCCGCCTCTTGCTGCGGCGAGAGAAAGGCATGACTCACCCCGGCTTGGTCGCCTCTGGCGACCTCAGATATAGCCCAGGTCGCGCAGCCGCTGCTTGATGCTCTCCTCTTCCTCTTCGCTGTAGCCACGGGTGTCACCGGCCGGGATATACCCCATCGTCTCCAGCGTGCCGATGATTTTGCCCACCGAGGTGTCAACGTCTTCCCGCCCGGTGTCGCAGACCACCTCGGGATGCTCCGGTGGCTCGTAGGGATCGCTGACGCCAGTGAAGTGGGCGATCTCTCCTCGCAGCGCTTTCTCGTAGAGGCCCTTGGGATCGCGCGCGGTCAGGATCTCCAGGTCGCACTTGCAGTAGACCTCCACGAACCGGCCCACCAGCCTTCGGTTCTCCTCCCGGATCTCCCGGTAGGGGGAGATGGCGGCTGCTATCGCCACCACATCGTTGCGAGTAAGCAGGTGACAGATGAACCCGATGCGGCGGATATGGGTGTCGCGATCCTCCTTCGAGAACCCCAGCCCCTTGCTCAGGTTCAGGCGCACCACATCCCCGTCCAGCACCTCCACCTTCATCCCCCGCTCCAGCAGGATGTCGCGCACCTGCTCGGCCAGGGTGCTCTTGCCCGAGCCCGGAAGACCTGTGAACCAGAGAGTGAATCCCTTCGCCATGTCCCGCCTTTCAGATGATGGACTCGCCGATCATGTCCGCTGGCACTGCCACCCCAAACCACTTGAGAATGGAGGGCGCCACATCGTAGATGCGATACCGCTCGGCCCGCCGCGGCGACCAGCCGGGCCCAGGATCCCAGGCCAGCACTCCGTCCGGGAGGTGGTTGGCATCGTCCGGCCCGGTATCGTTCTCCCGCTGGTGGACGGCTCCCATCCCCACCGATCCCGCGGAGCGCCAGTCGAGATCGCCGAAGTAGACGATCAGGTCGGGCGCGATGTTGTTCACTTCCCGGTAGACCTCTTCCGGGCGGAACACCCGGGTGCCGATGGGAGCCTGGCGCTCGTCCCCCAGCGCCTCCAGGCCGGCCTTCACCTCCTCCCGGACTCGCTCGTACGCGCCTGGAGGAATGCATCCCTGCGGCTCCCGGCCGGCCACATTGAGGAAGATCCGCCCGTAATAGCCTCCCTCTCCCCAGGCCCTGGTATGGGGCCAGTCAACCATCTGGGGAGCTAAGGGCACTCGCCGCGCGGGCTGCTCTTTCAGCTTCAGGTAGCCCTGCTGCTGGAGCCACTCGTTGACGCAGATCGCCCCCTGCATCGCCTTCGCGCCATGGTCGGAAACCACCAGGAAAGAGGCGCCGTCCCCGGCCGCCTCCATGGTTCTGCCGATCTCCTCATCCAGGCTGAGATAGTAATCGTGCAGCACGTGCTGATAGGGATTGCCCGGCTGGTAGAGCCGATGCTCCGGGTCGCAGAACCGCCAGAAGCCGTGCTGGAGCCGGTCCGGCCCCATTTCCACCATCATGGCGAAGTCGAAATCGTCGCTCTTCAGCAGCGCCCGAAAGGCGCGGAAGCGCGCCGCGGTCATCTTCTTCACAGACGCCAGCAGGGCTGCTTTGTCCTCGGTGCGGAAGTCCTTGACATCTATCACGTACTCGCCGCCGGCGGCCTGATCCAACACCTCTTGAATCGCGGCCGGATAGGTGAAGGACACCTCTTTGCTCGGCGTGGTGAAATCGGACACCATGATTCCATGCAGGGGCTGAGGCGGGTAGGTCTGGGGCACGCCCATCACCAGCGACTTCAGGCGGCCGCGGGAGAGGTAGTTCCATACCGTGCGGGCTTTGATGGCGGTGGCGTTGGTCACGCGCAGAGCGTCGTACTCGTAGCTGGCGCGATTGCGGAACCCATACACCCCCAGCATGCCGGGGTCCTTGGAGGTCATCATGGCCGTCCAGGCCGGGACCGTGATGGGGGGGATGGTGGAGTGCAGACGTCCGGATGTTCCCCGGCTCGCCAGCGCCTTGAGATTGGGCATCTCGCCCAACCAGGCCTCGAGCGCCCACTGGGGAGTCAAGCAGTCCAGTCCGATCACCACCAGGCGCTTCATGCCTCTTCTCTCCGGCGCATGCTCTCGGTCAGGATCTGAGCCACCTCGGCCCGGGTGAACTGGGCCGGGGGCAGCTCTCCCGCGGCCAGCATCTGGCGCACCCTGGTGCCGCTGAGCGTGACATGGTCATCGGGGCCGTGCGGGCAGGTCTTGGTGGTCGCCATATTCTCGCACCGCCGGCAATAGAAGGCGTGATCGAAGAATAGCGGCGTGATCGCGATCTCGTCGGGCTCGAACTCGCCGAAGATGGCGTGAGCGTCGAAGGGCCCGTAGTAGTTCCCCACGCCGGCGTGATCGCGACCCACGATGAAGTGGGTGCAGCCATAGTTCTTGCGGATGAGAGCGTGGAAGATGGCCTCCCGGGGCCCCGCGTAGCGCATCGCCGCGGGGAACACGGAGAGCACCACGCGGTCGCGCGGATAGTAGTGCTCGATGAGGGCTTCATAGCAGCGCATCCGCACCTCGGCCGGAGTGTCATCGGCCTTGGTCTCTCCCACCAGGGGGTGAATCAGCAGGCCGTCGGCCAGCTCCAGCGCACACTTCTGGAGATATTCGTGGGCGCGATGGATCGGGTTCCGGGTCTGAAAGGCGGCAATCCGCTGCCATCCCTTGGCGACGAAGAGCACGCGCGTCTCCTTGGGCTGCAGGCGGTAGCGAAGGAAATCCCGGTGTTCCGGCGCGCGAATCAGGTGAATGCGGCCACCCAGGTAGACGGGCGATATGGAGTTCAGGTACTGCACCCCGGGGTGCGCCCCATCGGTGGTGCGCAACACCAGCTGGGCCTCATGGTCGTGGTCCACCCGGTAGCGGTCCGCCACCTCCATCACCGCCAGGGCGCGGCCTCCCTCATCCACCAGCGCGGCCTGGCTCCCGGGCTTCAGCTCCTCGTGCTCGGCCTGCTTCGCCGAAAGCACCACCGGGATGCTCCACACCAGGCCGCCGGCGAGGCGCATGGACTCCACCACACTGTGGTAGTCGGCGCTGGTCATGAATCCTTCGAGCGGGCTCATGGCCCCATAGGCGATCATCTCAACATCCGCCAGCTCCCGCTCGTTCAGAGCGATCTTCGGCAGATGCTCGGCCGCCTGCGCCAGCCGCTCCCGCTCTCCGCCCGAGGCGGTGCGGTCAACCAGCTTGCCACCATGTGGGCTGATCATGCTATCGCGAGTCCATTCCGGCAACCATAGGGTTGACTAGAGCGCATTTCATAGCCTACCTGCTGGCTGGCCGCACCACGCCCTCGCACGAAATGCGCCTGCCACTGCCTGACGTTGTGCAGTGCTGCTTCATAACCTCCCCTGGGAAGGTTATGAAACAGCTTCTAACTGAGAGTCATAGTTTAGCCCACGGCGGGGCAACGTCCTGCCGGCCCCTACACCTGCACCCGCAGTGGGCCTTTGAGGGCATAGCCGAAGATTAGCGACAACACCAGCCAGGGCCAGATCCAGTGCATCCGCCAGCCGCGCAAGCGCAGCCAGGCGTCCGGGTATGAGACTTCAACCCAGGCTGCGGGCCCAGCCGCGGCCAGGGGAGGCTCCCCCGGGTTGAGAAGCTGCGGCCAGACCCCATCGTCCACGCGCCGCGGTGCCACCCGGGTCATGTGGTCGCCCACCACGATCTCTTTGGTGAACTCCACTCCCTGCACGGCGAAGCGCAGCTCGTGTCTGCCGGGAGCAACCGCTCGCACCCGCCAGTCCACCTCGCCCAAGGCCGGCATGCGCAGCGCCGGCGTCTCTACCCTGATACCCGGTGGTGCGGAGATGGTCACGTCGTCCACCGGCCCCGCCTCCGGACGGATCTCCGCCGCCACTATCGCTTGCTCGCCCACGCGCAGGGGCCGATGCCCATAGCGCAGATCGGCCTGGAGAAGGAAGATCCCGACCGGAAGGATCATGCAGGCCAGCGGCACCAGGGCATAGCCGAGATAGCGCAGATCATCCACGAATACGCCGGCCTGGGAGCGCAGCACCACGGACAGCTCATCGCGGTAGAGCCAGACTGCCAGCAGATGGGCGATGATCCGGTCCTTCGCGGCACGGATGCCGCGCTGGTTGGAGGTGTAGCGAAAGATCAGCAGCAGGACCAGGCCGGAAAGCAGCGAGATCGCCACGATCCCGAGCCAGGGGTTGGCTCGGGCGAAAGGCGCGAAGAACAGGTCGAACCCGCGTGTGATCGCGGCGTTGATCATCGCCATATGATGTAGGGCAGGAGCGGAAGCGGCTAGGCCTGCTTCGCAGGCCGCCGCCCCGGCTGCCTCAGGCAGCCTAGGGGCTCCTGCCTCCTCCGTCGAAGTTCAGTCCAGATAGCCCAGACCCTGCAGGCGCTTCCTGATCTCCTCCTCCGTCTCGGCCTGCTCCAGCACGGCCGCCGCCTTCTCCAGAGCGTGGCGGATGAACTCCTCGGTGGAGGAATACCCGGCGGCCTCGGCGCAGCGCGCCAGCCGCTGGTAGAGGTCCCGGTCGAGCTTGATCTTGGGGCCGAACATGATCTCATCCTCACCAGATAGGTTTCCCGGACATGCCCTCCGCGACCGGGAGGCCGAATTCCGCCAGCAGGCTGGCGGTCACATCCGGCAGACCCGGGCTGAGCGCGCGGATCGGCTTGCTGGCGAAGAGGATACCCGGCACCAGGGCGCGGTCGACGCAGTGGTCGCCACTCCATCTATCTGTGTTGTCCTCCACCAGGCGGGCCGTCACCTCGCCCAGCACCGACGCGTCCGAACAGCGGTAGGCATCAGCGTAGCCGATCACCAGGTCTGGCGCCCGATCCGGCACGCTGCCTGAATAGGCCTCATCCGACAGGTAGACCTGCGCGATCACGGGCTCACCGGTGTCCGGGTCACGCGCCTGGCGCAGCTCATCCCGGAGCCGACGCGCCAGCGCGGGCCTTTCCGCGGGATCCACCGAGCCGTCAACCTCCCTTCCTCGCAGATTGAGGTAGAGGCTGTTGAACCCCAGCCCGTAGGCCGCGGTCTGCCCCCAGTCCGCGTTGGAGAAGAGGTCGGCGCCGGCCTCCCACTCGGCCTTGCCCGCCAGATATCCATGCTGCGCCAGCCAGCCATTGAGGTTGAAGGCGCGACGGAACGGCGCGAACCCGTGGTCGGACATGACGATCAGGGTGGTGTCTCCGTCCATTGCCTCCAAGGCCTGACCTACCAGCTGGTCGGCGGTGCGATAGCAGTCCTCGATCACGGAGCCATAGTCGCGGGCCAGGCGCGGATCGTAGGCGGGGTGCTTCGGGTCTATCGCCCGCCAGAACATGTGCTGGGTGCGATCGGTGGTGGAGAAGTAGTAGAAGAGAAGGCCGCGCCGGAACTCTTTCAGCAGGGACTCATACATCCGCCGCCCTTCTCCCAGCACGATGTCGGACTGGTGAAGGTACTCAGCATCATCCAGGATGCCGTGCCTGAGGGCCTTGACGTCCTCGGGAAACCCCATGGTGTAGAACCGCCCGAACCGCTCGGCCAGCTCCCGCGCGAAGTCGCGGGGCGCGGCGATGGGAAGGGCCGGATCCATCGGATCCAGATTGATGGGCGTGACGTAGAGCTTGAAGTGGGGAGCGGCTTCCTTGAGGTAGAAGCGACAGATGCCGGTCACGCTGCTGAGATGCGGCATCAGCTCAAACTGCACCGGCAACCAGTCGCTCCACTCCCCTTGGCGCAGCATCACCTGCTGGCCCTGCAGCATGATCCTGGCCAGCCTGTGCTCGCGGTCCAGCCAGACCTCGAAATCCGCAGAGGCCTGTGGGTTCCCCTCTCGCAGCGTGTTCTCTGGTCCGATGAGGCGAGCCCGCGTGCGGCCATTTGACATGGTCACGCGGTAGACCGCGCCCCCCGAGATGCCTCTCGCACCCGGCGGCGGCGCGTCGGTGTAGTAAGAGAACTCGCCATAGGTGCCTCGCAGGTCGGGCGCTCCCAGCCCGGCGAGCTGCTCGGCGCCGGTGTCCTGGGGCGGGAAGTTGGAGGGCACGCGGTAGACTGCGCAGGGCAGGCCTCTCTCGGTCAGCAGATCCCAGAAAGCCGGGCCGCGGCGGAGGCTCTCCACTCTTCCGTGCGACAGCGGTAGCTTCCATCGGCCAACAGGCAGAGTTCGCTTGGGCGCTTCTGTCTGCGCGATCGAGAGGTATGGCAGATAGGTCGCGGGATCGCGCTCGATAAAATCGTAGATCCCGTGCCCTCCCGGGTCGCGGCCCGCGATCAAGGTGGCCCAGGCCACCGGGCTCTGCGGCGGGATGCTGCTGGTGAGCGCGCGGAAGCCGCCCAGCTCCCGCAGCCGCGCGAAATGCGGCAGCTTACCCTCGGCCATCCAGCGCGCGACCAGCCTGGCGTCGAGGCCATCCAGCCCCACCAGGATCACCTTGCGCTCTCTCGCCCGGGGCGAGAGAGCCTTTCTGCCGCACGAGGACAGCGCGGTCAGGTCAAAGGCCGCCAGCGCGCCCAGGGCGGCCAGCTTCTTCAGGGTGGCCCGTTTCGCCGGGTCCCTGGGGCCTCCCGGGTCGGTGCGCGGCAGCCGTTGCCGTGCTTCGTCTCTACTCACGTGCGAGTTCGTCCTTCCCGCTCGCCGGCAGCAGCGAGTGCCCCTCCATGTAAGCCGGGGCTTTCACCCCGAAGAGGGCGAGCACGGTGGGTGCGAGGTCAGTGATCGCCGCTCCGGTGGCCTGCAGCGGCCGACTGCAGAAGAGCACGCCGGGCACGCGCTCCGGGTCCACGCAATGATCTCCGCTCCAGCGCCGCCTGTTGTCCTCGATCACCGGGCCGGCCACCTGCCCTTGAGCTGCCGCCCAGGAGGCGCGATAGCCGGGGGCATAGCCTACCGTCAGGTCTGGCCCCGCGTCCAGGTAAGGGCCTGGGCTCACGGCCGCGGTGTCGAATACCCGCTCGATGGAAACCTGCCCTGTCTCGTCATCCCGCAGGCCGGTCAGTCGCGCTATCAGCTCTTGCTTGAGCGCGGCCGCCTCGCCGCTGCTCACTATTCCCTTCGCCTCGCGGCCGGCCAGGTTGAGGTAGATCCCACTCAACCCGAGCCCGTAAGCGCGCGTGCGATCCCAATCAACCTCGCGCAACCACTCGGCCTCTCCCGCCGCGCCCGGCCTCAGGGCAAGATAGCCCTCGCGAAGCAACCACACATTCAAGTTTACCCCTCGCCGGAAGGAGCCGAACCCATGATCGGAGAGGATAATGAGCACATCTCTGGGTCCGAGTTGCGACCGGACTTGGCCCACCAGCGCATCGGCCTGCTCATAGGCCTCCTCGACCACTTCTCCGAAGGCGGTCGTTTCCTTCCCCGGGTTGGCCGCCAGGCGCTCTTCCCGCTGCCGCCAGAACATGTGCTGCACGCGATCGGTGGTATCGAAAACGCAGACCACGCATCCCTTCCCGCCGTTGCGCAGGGCATCTTCCAGCATCCTTACTCGCTCGGCAAACAGGAGCTGGCATTGGCGCAGGAAGGAGGCCTCATCCAGGACTCCCTCGTTCAGTGCCCAGGTGTCTTCGGCCAGCCCCAGGGTAGCATAGCGCCCCAGCCGCTTGGACAGGTAGATGGAGTAGGCGACCGGGTGGGACACCGGCAGGGCAGGCCGCTCGGGGTCAATGTTGATGGGCGAGATGTATAGCTGCACCTCGGGTGCGAGCTGCTTGAGGTAGCAGCGGACAATGCCGCTGGCGCTGCGGCCAGGCCCCAACCGGAAGCTCACCGGGACCCAATCGGAGTACTCGCCCGGGCGCAGGGAAACGCGCTGCCCCGCGATCTCCAGGCGGGCGGCACCGTGGCCGTCAGGTCGAAGCGCGAAGCGCGCCTGTGCCGGCTTGTCGCTTCCTGGGAGGGGAGGACCGGGAAGGGTGCCGCGAAGCACGCCGTTGTCCCGGGCCAGCGGCAGGCGCTGGCCGCCGATGTGATCGGCTGACGCCGCGCTCTCGGTAGTGAGGAAAGTGAAAGACCCCTGGGTTCCCCGCAGGTCAGGCACGCACATGCCAGAGAGCAGCAGACCATAGAAGGGCTCGGGCGGAAAGGTGATCGGCACCCGCAGCACGGTGGAGAAGACGCCGTGCTCCCCCAGCACTGACCAGAAAGGTTTGCTTCTCCGCAGCAAGCGCAAGGTCGGCTTCGCCAACGGAATCCGCAGACCGCCCAGGCGCAGCACGCGCCGCGGCGGCCGGATCTGCGCGGATGAGAGGTCGGGCAGATAGGTGCGGGGATCGCGGTGCAGGAAGTCGTAGATGCCATGCCGGCCCGGCCCGGTCCCGGTCATGAAGGAGGACCAGGCAACCGGTGACATGGCGGGACAGGTCGTCTTGAGCCTGCTATAGGCCCCCGTGTCGCGCAGTTGGGTTAGATGCGGCAAGCGCCCGGCCGCCATCATGGGCTCCGCGATCTTGGGATCCATGCCATCCAGGCCCAGGATCACGACCCAATCCACTTGGCTGCTGGCATAGGCTCTCCGCCGCCGGCGCCGCGGATCAGGAATCGGAGCGGCCACGTCAGCAGCACCAGGCCGCCGAGCACGATGGCCGCCACCATCACGAGGAAGGAGCCAAGCACCGCGAACCCGGCGCCGGGACCGATGTAGGCGTAGGCAGGCGAGGACGAGCAGAGAGCAGCGAGGATGCCAGTTGCGAGGATGAGCGCGCGCGGCCACAGGCGCGGTGCGGCCGCGGAATGTCCGCGCGAGGATGGCGTTGTAAGACCTCCCCAGAAACCGAATCCCTGAGACACTTCACTTATGGTATTCGCCGGGACACCCGCAGGCCCCTGTTGTCATGCTGCTTTACAGCCCATGCCTGCTGGGGTAAGCTTAGGCCAGAGCGCTCCATGTCCGGTCAACGACGTCGCTATCTCTGGGTTCTCTGGCTGCTGTTCCTGCCGCTGTTCGCTTTCGCCGTCTACCACGCGTATTCGCGCTGGCAGGCCTCAGCCTTCGAGGCGGCGCCGTTCACGCCGGATGGACCTGAGGTGTCCCGCCTGCGCGGAGCGGCACAGGATGCCAACCTTGTGGTGTGTTCGCTTGACGCGGCCCGCGCCGACCACCTGGGCTGCTACGGGTATCCGCGAGACACCACGCCCAATCTCGATCGGCTGGCGCGCCAGTCCCTCGTGTTCCGGGAGCACTTCACGCAATACGTCTCGACCAAGCCCTCTGTCGCGTCTTTGCTGACGTCTCAATACAGCGACACCCACCTCGCCACCGAAGATCGCACTATGCTGGAGGGAACTTTCACTCTGGTACGCGGCCTGCGCGCCGCCGGCTTTCGCACCGTCCTGTTCAGCTCGAACCCCAACGCGTCGCCCGGCATGGGGATCGGCCGCGACTTCCAGGAGATCTACGATCAGACAGATATCAAGCCACTGGTGCGGCGATGGGAGGAGCTGACTCGCCCGGACCCGCTCCTCACCCTCATTGGCTCCTGGCTGAAGCAGCACGGGCGCTCGCGCTTCTTCGCCTACATCCACTTCGATCCGCCGCACCAGCCCTACCTTCAGCCCGCGGAGATGACGGCTCTCTTCGCGGGCCGGCAGCCGCCGAACTTCCAGCCTGGCGACTATCCATTCCCGGTCGGTGACAAGAAGACACTGGCCACCGCCGCCCACCCGCCGCTGCCGGAGTGGATCAACCTCTACGATGCAAATCTGCGCTACGCCGACTGGGCGGTGGGAGAGTTGGAGCGGCTGCTGAAGGAGGCCGGCGTCTTCGAGCATACTCTGTTCATCGTCACCGCGGATCACGGCGAGGCCTTCGGCGAACACGGCTATATCTGGCACGAGCGCGGAGTGTACGATGAGCTGACTCACATCCCGCTGATCGTGAAGTGGCCCGGCGAGAGCGGCCCGGCGCGATCGGTGCCGGCGCTGACTGAGAGCGTGGACCTGCTGCCCACGGTGTTCGATCTCTTCAGGATTCGCTATCCCCGGGAGGGGGTTCAGGGTCGCTCGCTGCTGCCCCTGATCGCCGGCATCGCTGACAGGGTCCACGACTACGTCTTCTGTCGGTCCGATGGCAAACCCCCGAGCTATCTGGTGCGGAGCCTTCGTTACACGCTGATCCTGTACGGCAACGGCAAGTGGCGGGCGCTCTACGACTTAGGGGCCGACCCAGGAGAGCGCCACGACATCATCGCGGAACAGCGAGGAGAAGCGGAACGCCTGCTCGCGGCCTTCGAGACCTTTGCTCGCAGTCAGCGCAGGCCGCCCGTGGATTTCCTGAGCCCGGATGCCGAGCCGGCCCCACTGCCGGAGGTGCCCAGGGCAACCTTGACGGAGGAGGAGAAGAAGCGGCTGCGCGGATTGGGCTACCTGCGCTAGCGGAGGGCAGGTGAGTCTGCGCTACTTGAGGTACCCCAGGGCCCTCAGCGCCTCCAGCTCGCGCTCGCTGGCGGGCTGAGTGCCTTGGGGTGCGGGCGGGTGCTGTGCCAGCACCTCGCGTAGGTCTCCCTCCAGGCGCGCTACTGCGTCGGGCCTGGCGGCCGCCAGGTTCGTTTTCTCGCCGGGGTCTTGCGAGAGATCGTACAGCTCCACTCCCCCGGGCGATGCAATCAGCTTGAGACTGCCGTCCCGAACCGCCTCCATCTTCCGGGACGGAAGCTCGGCCAGACCGATGCGGGGCGGAATCTTCTCCCCCTGCAGCAGCGCCTGGTAGAAGCTGTGGCCAGACATCTTCGCGCTGGTCTTGATGCCGGCGGCGTCGAGCAGGGTGGGGACGAGATCGATGCCCTCGACCAGCTCCTGCACCTCCTGCCCGCCCCGCAGGCCTGGTAGGCGCAGGATCAGAGGCACCCGGAGCAGCTCCTGGTAAAGCGATCCGCCGTGCTTGATCTCCTGGTGCTCGAGGAAGGCCTCCCCATGATCGGCGGTGACGACGATGATAGTGTCGTCGTACAGCCCGAGGTGCTTGAGGCGCAGCAGCAGCTCCTCGATGTAGTGGTCGGCGCAGGCCACCTCGCCATCATAGAGATCGCTGAGGCGCTCCACGTCTCGCCGCGACAGGCCATGCTCGGCGAGAGCCCGGTCGGTCACCGGGGTCCACTGCTGAGGGTCGAAGACGGCGTTGTAGTCGGCGTTGACTTGGTTGTCCCTGGAGGTATAGCCAGGCCGGCCGAAGGCGGCGAAGGCCGAAGGCGGCCGGTACTGGTTGTGAGTATCCAGGTAGTGGAGATAGAGGAAGAACGGCCCCTGGCCAGGCCGGTAGCGATCCAGCCACAGCTGTGCGCGCTGGTTGAGCTTGTCCGCTGATTTGAGCTGCCATACCGAGACCCGCCCGCACTCCTGGTCGAAGTAGTCGAAGCCCCGGTCTACCCCGATGCCGGGCCCCACCAGCGGACTGGCGGAGATCGCCGCGGTGACATACCCGTGTTTTTTGAGCATCTCGGCAAGTGTGGGAAGGCGCAGGCCCGGGCCCGAGTACACCTTGCCGTCCAGCTGGACCCACAGCACACCATGCTCCCGCGGCAGCCGGCCTGTGAGCAGGGATGGAATCGAGGTGACGGTCTCTGCCCCCTGGGCCATGGCGTCGGTGAACAGCACCCCTTCTGCCGCGAGGGCGTCGAGGTTGGGCGAAGTCGGCCGGTCGTAACCATAGCAGCTCAGGCGGTCGGCGCGCATGGCATCCACCACGATGAGCACGATGTTGGGCCCCCGGTTCTCGGGTGCGGCCTCCCTGCGCCCACACCCAGGGGCGAGCAGCAAGAGCACCGCCACCAGCGCGGTCGGGATCAGCCGAGCCCGCCGACCGGTCTTCCGGATGCACTCACTCATGACGATTCCTGTCTCGGCGCGCCAGCGCAAGAAGCGGGGCGGTCCGCTAGCTCCCAGCCCCGTGCCGACGGAGCAACGCCACCGCCGCCGCACGGCCCTTCGATCGGGCCTCGTACAACGGGGTCAGGCCCAGCTTGTTCCTCGCGTTCGGGTTCCCGCCCTTGGCCAGCAGGACGGCCAGCACGTCGGTGTGGCCTTCATAGGCGGCATGATGAAGAGGAGTCCAGCCCTGGTTGTCCTGGGCATTGGGATCTGCTCCTCTGGAGAGCAGGATCTCCGCCACCCGTTTCCGGTCTTCATCGGCCGCATGATGTAGAGGAGCCAGCCCGGCGTCGTCCCTGGCATTGGCGTTCGCGCCCCGCGTGAGCAGCAGCTCCACCGATTCCGTGCGTCCCATTCCCACGGCCATGTGCAGCGGTGTCCAGCCGCGCTCCTCCCGCGCATTGGCATCGGCTCCTTTGGAGAGCAGCAGCGCGGCGGCTTTAACCTGCCCCTCGACCGCGGCGTAGTGGAGCGGTGTCATGCCGAACTCATCCCTGGCGTTGATGTTCTCGCCTCTTGAGAGGGAGGTCTCGAGGGATCTGAGCAATCCCTTCTCTGCCGCTCGGTGCAGCACTGTGAACTGGCCCCTCTCGCAGCTCTCCTCTCGGGTTCGCGGCTGGCGCGCCCTCCGCAGACCAAGTGCCGTGGCGCCGATGCCCAGAGCCAACAGGATCATCCCGCCAGCGATGAAGAGAATGCGCCGGATTGACACCCGAACACTCCTCGCAGGTCGGCTCGGTTCTGCCCCGCCAGGCCGCGCGCGACCGCACACTGTATTCTACCCCGCGTTCCGCGCAGTTTCCTCCCTGCGGCAAGCAGAGTGGCCGCGACCGGTGAGTTGCCATCCCCGCGAGGGCGGGGCTGGGTGTTGCAGGATGGGTGGCAACAGGGCAGAAGTCGAAGCACGACGCGCGAGTAGTGCACGAATCGGCGCAGCCACGAGGATGAAGACCATGCCTATTGCTGACGGACGAGCGCTGCGAGTGGAAGTCGAGAGTGCGGTGAACGCAGCCAAGGTGACTGATGTCCACACCCACCTCTACCCGGCCAGCTTCGGCGAGCTGCTGCTCTGGGGGATAGACGATCTGCTGACTTACCACTACCTGATCGCGGAGACGTCTCGGTGGATAGACATGCCGTACGCGGATTTCTGGGGCCTCAGCAAGCAGGAGCAGGCGGAACTCATCTGGCGCACGCTCTTCCTGGAGAACTCGCCCTACGCCGAATCCTGCCGCGGCGTGCTCACCGCGCTAAACAGGCTCGGGCTGGATACCGGCACCCGCGATCTCGCTGCCTACCGGCGCTATTTCGCGGGCCTGACCCGAGAGCAGTATGTGGACCAAGTGTTCGCAGTCGCCGGGGTGAAAGAGGTGGTCATGACTAACGACCCCTTCGACGACGCGGAGCGCCAGGTCTGGCTGCAAGCCCCCCCCAGCGACTCTCGCTTCAAGTCGGCGCTGCGCCTCGACCCCTTGCTCAATGCCTGGGATCAGAGCTGGACGAAGCTGAAGGGCTGGGGATATGGGGTAGGGGAGGAGTTGAACGCGGCGGCTCAGCAGGAGGTCCGCAGGTTCCTCACGGAGTGGGCGCGCCGAATTGAGGCAGTTTACCTCGCGGTGTCACTGCCGCCGACCTTCGACTACCCGGAGGACTCGACCCGCGGCTTGCTGATCAGGGAATGTGTTCTCCCCGTCTGCCAGGAGCTCAACGTCCCCCTCGCCATGATGATCGGGGTGAAGAAGCTGCTCAACCCGGAGTTGCGTCTGGCCGGGGACGGGGTGGGAAAGGCGCGCATCGAAGCCGTGGAACGCTTGTGCGTCGCACACCCGAGGAACAAGTTTATGGTCACCATGCTGTCCCGGGAGAACCAGCACGAGCTGTGCGTGGCCGCGCGCAAGTTCCGCAATCTGCTGGTCTTCGGGTGCTGGTGGTTTCTGAACAACCCCAGCCTGGTGGCAGAGATCACGCGCATGCGCTTCGAGCTGCTCGGCCCCAGCGTGGTCCCGCAGCACTCCGATGCCCGGGTGCTCGATCAACTGATCTACAAATGGGAGCACTCCCGCAGGATCATCGCCGACGTGCTCTACGACAAGTACCAAGACCTGCTGGCCACCGGCTGGCGAATCGAGCCGGCCGAGATCCAGCGGGATGTCGAGAAGCTCTTCGGCGGCAACTTCCGGAGTTTCCTCAGCAAGACCCTCTGACTCGACTCGGAGGCCCATGGGCCTGTGGGCCCCTGGGTTCAGTGGCCGTCACGGGTAGGACGGAGAACAGGCTCCTGCCTCCGGGCAGATCGCCCTGCCTGGCCCAATCTGACGACACGACGGCCGCTTTGTCGTGTGAAACCACCATGAGTGTGCATCTCCGGTACGGAATCGGTGCAATAATGTTCCCACTCTCTCTGTCCGGAGCAGGGCCTTCGGAACCCAGGGCGAGTGGGCCCGGCGGGTCCGACACGAGAGCGGCGATCACTCGATGCAGTGACAGGGAGCTATGGGACGTTTGGCGCCTATCGCACCGGAAACCACGGCATTCGTCTTCCTCTCCTTCGAAGGTCCAGACCGTTATTCGATGGCTGGGGGACTGGGCACCCGGATCACCCACCTTACCCAAGCGCTCGCCCATGCCGGCTATGAGACCCACCTCTGCTTCGTGGGAGACCCCGAGGCGCCGGGCGAGGAACACTGCGAAGACGGGCGGCTGGTGCTGCATCGCTGGTGCCAATGGATCAGCAGGTACTACCCGCTTGGGGTCTATCAGGGTGAGGAGGGGAAGCGCTACGACTTCACGGACATGATCCCTCACTACATCGCCGACACCCTGATGCCACATCTCCTCTCAGCGGGCAAGCAGGTGGTGATCCAGGGAGAGGAGTGGCAGACGGCCGAGGCCCTCTGCGCCGCCTCGGACCTGCTGCACTGGCGGGGCCTGCGGGATCGTGCCTTCTTCGCCTGGAACGCCAACAACGATAACGGGTTCGAGCGCGTTAACTGGGGGAGGCTCTCCTATGTGGCGCTGCTCACCACCGTCAGCCGCTACATGAAGCATCGCATGTGGCAGGAAGGCGTGGACCCCGTGGTGATCGGTAACGGCATCGCGGAGTCCATGCTGGAGGCGCCTGCGCCCGAGGCGGCCGAGGCCCTGCGCCGGGCCCTCCATGGTGACACCTTGCTGTTCAAGGTGGCGCGCTTCGACCCGGACAAGCGCTGGGACATGGCCCTGGGGGCGGTGGCCGAGATGCGCCGGCGGGGCCGCCGGCCCACCCTGTTGATGAGGGGAGGAGCCGAGCCCCACGGCGCCGAGGTGCTGGCGCGGGCGGCCCAGCAGGGCCTGCGGGTGTCACCGGTATGGCGGAACGGCGCGGACGGCGAGAGCACGGAGGCATATCTGGCGGCGATTGCGCAGGCGGATGGCGCGGATGTGATTGACCTGCGTTTCTTCCTGCCCGACAACCTGGTGCGGCTGGGATACCGCGCTGCAGACGCGGTGCTGGCGAACAGCGGGCACGAGCCCTTCGGCCTGGTGGGCCTGGAGGCGATGGCGGCCGGGGGCATTGCCTTCACTGGGGCTACCGGGGAAGAGTACGCCCGGCATCTCGAGAACGCAGTTGTGCTCCAGACCAGCGACCCCCGCGAGATTGTCTACTACCTGGAATGGCTGCGCGCTAAGCCGGAGGTGAGCGCCGCGCTGAGAGCGGAGGGGCGGCGGACCGCTGAACGGCACACCTGGCCCAAGGTCATCACACAGTTGATGGCCGCGCTGGAGTGCGGCTTGTCCGATCGCTTCCCATCTTCTGAGGCGGCACCCTAGTGGCTCAAGCGTTCGTCCTCTACACCGCGATACACGAGCCTGTGCCGCTTCGCCTACCTTCGGTGCCGCCGCCTGCGGCAGCAAGGCCGGAGGACCTGGAGCGGTGCATCTTCGACCTGCGCGCGGCCGAGCTGGCCTTCCGCGAGGTGATCGCGCCGGCCTACGGCCCTGCCTTGCGGGAGACCTGCGCCCTGGCTGAGCGGGGAGTGTCGCTCTCGGTATCGGTCTCTGCTGCTTTCATGGAGATGAGCCGGCGCTGGAGCCCGGAGCTGGTGAGGCCCACCCGCCGCCTGCTGCGCGCCGCTTGCGTCGAGCCGGTGGCGTCTGATCCGCAGGGCGGCCTGCTCTTCGCCTTCGACATCGAGCGCTTCATGCGCAACCTGGCGAGAGCGCGGGAGGCATTGGGGAGGTTGGCGAGACGGCCGGTGACTGCAGCCGAGGTGAGCGGCTTCTGCCTCAACCACGAGATCTATCACGCCTTTCGCCAGCTTGGCTTCGCCGCCGCGGCCGCGGAAGGGGAGGACCGCGCTACCCAGGGGCGCCATCCCTGCCATTCCGCGCGCTGGGGAGAGGGCCCTCTCATTGCTTACCGGCTGCAGTGGCTCTCGGATGAGCTGCGCTACCAGCTGCGGAGTGGAGGGCATGACCCGGGCAAGCTCGCCCACACCATTGCCAGCTTGCCCGGCGAGGTGGCGCTGGTGTCCTTTGACTTCGACTCTCTCGCCTTCGGCACGGGTGGCGCGGCGCGCGCTGCGGGCCTGCTGGGCGCTCTGGCCGAGGCCTGCATCGAGCGCGAGTGCGAGCCCCTCAACCTGAGCGAGGCGGCGCTGCGATTTGCCTCCCGCGCGGTGGAGCACGCCCCGCCGGTCACCACCGTTGTCTCTGGGTTGTCCATCGAAGACCTGGGGCGGGACGGCTGGGTTGAAAGGCTGCTTTTCGGGCGGATGCAGCAGGCCTACCAGATCAGCCGGCTGGTCGAGGGCCGTGGTGTGCGCCGCGTCGGGGAGTGGCTGCTGCAGAGGACCAACCTCTCGCTGCCCCGCCTGGCGGTGGATGGAGAGGGCCGCCCCCCCAGCTACTGGCGCACGCGCTGGTGGCAGACCAATCCCAGTTACGACGACACCGCCGAGCAGACGCTGGCGGTTTACGATAACTTCATCCGCGCCGCGAGTGGCTAGGCCCGCCTGCGGCGGGCCGCCATGGCGGTTGCTGCTGGCGACCTAGCCACCGGCACGCACGGGGGGAGGTATTCGCGTGAAAGTCGCTATGCTGAGCTGGGAATCGCTGCACTCGATCCCGGTAGGAGGAATGGCAGCCCATGTCACGGAGCTGGCGGCCTCCCTCGAGCGCAAGGGGCACGAAGTGCACGTGTTCACGCGCATGGGCAACAACCAGCCGCACTACGACCGCGTTGACGGGGTGCACTACCACCGCTGCCCGGTCGATCCAAACCGGGATTTCGTGGAGGAGACACTCAACTTCTGCCGTTCCCTCACCCACCACGTCCTCGCCACCGAGGATTACATCGGGCCCTTCGATCTGGTTCACGGGCACGATTGGCTCACCGGCCCCGCGCTGACCTGGATCAAGCGGGGCCGGGGACGGCGCACCGCCTGGACCGTGCACGCTACCGAGTACGGCCGCTGCGGCAATCGTTTCTTCGGGGGCAACTCCGAGCGCATCCGCGGCATCGAGCGGGAGACCGGGTGGGTGGCGGACCGGGTGCTGGCGGTGTCCAACGCCATCCGGGGCGAGGTGATGTGGATGTACGAGTTCCCGGATGACAAGATCCGGGTGGTCTACAATGGCGTCAGCCCCCACAAGTGGGGCCGCTGGCTCGACCCCGGCGCGGTGAAGCGGCGCTATGGCATCGGGCCCCTGGAGCCGACCGTGCTCTACACCGGGCGCATGGCCTACCAGAAAGGACCGGATCTGCTGGCGGAGGCGGTGCCGATGGTGCTCGACAGCTACCGCAACGCCAAGTTCATCTTCGTGGGGGATGGCGATATGCGCGGGCACGTGGAGGGGCGGGCCCGCCACAACGGCGGCGGGGGCGCCTCGCGCTTTCTCGGCTACATCTCCGAGGACGAGCTGATCAACCTCTACAACGCCTGCGACGTGGTGTGCGTGCCCTCCCGGAACGAGCCCTTCGGCATCGTGGTGCTGGAGGCCTGGTCGGCCGGCAAGCCGGTGGTGGTGACCCACAGCGGCGGCCCCGATGAGTTCGTCTGGCACGACGTCAACGGCTACTTGGTCTACCAGAACCCCCAATCCATCGCCTGGGGATTGGGGACGATGATGAGGGACTGGGATCACGCCCGCTGGATGGGGCACAACGGCCGCATCTCGGTCGAGACCGCTTTTCACTGGGACCGGATCGCAGACCAGACTCTGGGGGCCTACTGGAACTAGCCATGCCCAGACTCTACCACGCTCTTGGCTTCCACATGCACCAGCCGCCGGGAAACCTGGAGCTGCTCTGGCGCCACCACGAGTGGGAGGCGCGGCAGATCGCGCTCTGCTATCAACGGCCTCTCAAGTACGCCCAGCGTTTCGCCGGGTCGGGACGCTTCCATGTGGATTTCTCTGGCATCTTGCTCGAGCAATTCCTCGACCCGGTGATCCAGAACCTCTATCGGGAAGTGGTGGACTTCGAAGCTATGCTCGCTGGCTATCGCGAGACGGAGAACATCGAGCTGCTCTCCACCGGATACTACCACCCGATCTTCCCACTCATCCCCGAGCACGATTGGCCGGACCAGCTCCAGCGCTCCATTGACCAGATGGTGCGGGTCTTCGGCCGCCGCCCGCGAGGCTTCTGGCCCCCGGAGATGGCCTTCTCCATGGAGTTGATCCCGGCCTTGGCGAAGGCTGGGTTCGAGTACGTGGTGGTGGACAATGTGCATGTGATGCCGGAGGAGGACGCCGACCAGGAGGACGCGGCCACCCAGCCCTATCGCGCCAGCCATCTGGGGGAGGAGATAGTGGTGATCCCGCGCCACCGCGACCTATCGAACGCCCAGGAAAGCGGGCTGTCTCCCTCCTGGCTAGCCGACCAGATCGCGCAGCGCGCCGGCCGCGTGCAGAGCCCGGCCCTGTTCACCACCTGGTCTGACGGTGAGAACGGAGGTTGGTTCCGCCAGATGGCGGAGGAGGCCGGGTTCTGGGGTCATTTCTACGCTCCCTACATGGAGCAGGTGGAGGCCGGAAGCTTTCCCTCCGGCCCACCTTGATCAGCGAATACCTGGCCCAGCATCCTGCCCAGCGGGTGGCGGAGGTGAGGACAGGAGCCTGGAATGTCGGCACCACAGGCGGATTCGATTTCTCGCAGTGGGCGGGCAGCCCGACACAGAAGGCCGCCCTAGAAGAGGTGTGGCAGACCAGCCTGCACTACCATCACCTGGCGCGGAAGCTGGAATCTCTGCGCCAGCAGGGCAAAGCCTCGGAGGAAGCCGGGGTTCTGCTTCGGTCGGCGCGGGAGTCGCTGCTGCAGGCCGAGACCTCCTGCTACTTCTTCTGGGGCGATAGCTGGACACCGAAGGCGCGGGAGCATGTGAGGCGCGCCGAGCAGGCGCTGCAAAGGGCGCGGGAACTGGTGAGCGCATGAGGAGTCTGCGGTGAGAATCGCACTCATATCCTGGGAGAGTCTGGGGGGCCCGGCCTGGACGGAGGTGGCGCAGCTGGTGAGCGAGACCGCGCTCGCCCTCTCCGCCCGTGGCCCCGAGGTCCATGTCTTCACCGGCCGGGGCCCCGGGCAGTCGGCGGACGCCGAGCTCGACGGGGTGCGCTACCACCGCTGCGCGCACGACCCCGATGCCGACCCCTACGAAGAGACGGTCAACTTCGGGCGGGCGGTGCTTCACCGGATCGGCAAGGTGGAGCCAAGCGGCCGCTTCGGGGTGGTGCACGGGTTCGAGTGGCCCGCCGCCGGCGTGCTCGGGGAGTTGCGCCGGGAGGGCGGCCGGGTGACGGCATGGTCGTTCCTTCACCCCCACCAGGACTGGCGGCCCCCACTCTGGCTGCTCGCTCAGCCGGATTCCGAGTCCCGCTGGAGCTACAGCCCGGATGATTTCGCGGACCGGGTGATCGCGCCCTCCTCGCCGGCGAGGGCCGAGTTTCTGGACCGCTGGAGCATGCCTGCGGAACGCGTCGAGGTGGTTCATCCCGGCGTCAACCCGGGCTGGCCTGGCAACCCGGTGGACCCGGCCCGGGTGAAAGCAGGCTACGGCTTCGACGTCCTCGACCCAGTGCTGCTCTTCATCGGCGCGCTCACCCCGAAAGCCCGCCCAGGCTTGCTGCTGGAGGCGATGCCGCTCGTGCTCGATCAGCACCCGAAGGCGAGAGTGGTGTTCGCGGGGGAGGGCGAGCTGGCCGGGTTCCTGGCCGACCGCGCGCGGGTGCTGGGGATCGAGTCCGCGGTGCGCCTGCCCGGGGAGCTGCCGGCCTCGGAGCTGGCGAAGCTCTGTCGCTCCTGCGATGTGGTATGTCTGCCCCAGCGCTCGCAGGCCCTGCACTCGCCCGTGCTCCAGGCCTGGTCGGCGAGCAAACCCGTGGTGATCACACGATCTCACTCCGCGGCCGCTTTCGTCTGGCCCGAGATCACCGGCTATCTGGCCGACGAGTCGGGCGAGGGATTGGCGGCCGCCCTGCTGTGGATGTTCTCCGATTTCGATCGCTGCCGCTGGATGGGGGAGAACGGCCGGCGGGCGGTGGAGGACGCCTTCGGCTGGCCGGCCATCGCGGCTCATCTGCTGGATTGCTACCGGCGGGCGGCGGCGGAGGGGAGGCTGAGCACGGCCCTGGACCTGCCCACGGGAGGACGAGCATGAAATGCTGGTTCTGCGAGAGTGAAGCGCGGGGAACCTGCGCCGCCTGTGGGCGGGGCCTGTGCCATCAGCACGCTCACATTCACGACGAATTCACCATCGCCAAGAGCGATACCAGCACCGGCTACACCAGCTACTACAACGTCTACGGCGCACTCAAGTGCCAGGACTGCCGCCTCGAGTGGAAGCATCACATCCCGGAGAGGCAACAGGGGTAGGCCGCATGCCAGAGGCCGCCGTCATCTATGCTGTTGTCCACCAGCCGCGGCGACCGCGGCTGCCGGCCGCGCCCCTGTCCCCCGACCTCTCCCCGGCCGAGCTGGCCGATGCCATCTTCGACGAGCCGCTGAACCGCCGCTATTTCCGCAAGGTGGCTCGCTACTGCTACCACCCCGCGGTAGAGGAGTTCCAGTCGCACCTGGAAGCCGGGCTGAAGCTCAACCTGGGCTTCTCCTTCTCTTTCCTGCGCCAGGCCCAGGCTTGGGACCCGGGCCTGGTGGACAAGCTCCGCCGCCTGGTCTCCCATCCCAATGTCGAGCTGATCGGCGTCGAGCCCTACCACTCGTTTCTGTTCTGGCTCGACCTGGAGCACTTCCGCCAGCGCATGGCCTGGATGAGGGAGGCGCTGGGGGACTTCTTCGGCAAGCGGCCGCTGATCACCGACACCACGGAGATGATCGTCGCCAACGAGATCTACGTCGCGCTGGAGTCGCTGGGTTTCCACGGCGTGCTGGCGGAGGGTCGTCGCCAGCTGCTGGAGTGGCGCTCACCGGCCTATCTCTATCGGCCGCCAGGGCACACGCTCTGGCTGCTGCCTCGCCACAACGCCCTGAGCGATGACGTCGGGTATCGCTTTTCCAACAAGCAGTGGGACGGCTATCCGCTCCGTGCCAGCACTTACGCGCGTTGGGTGCGGGACACCGGGGGAGACTTCGCGCTGCTGGGCTGGGACTTCGAGACCTTCGGCGAGCACCACAACGTGGACAGCGGCATCTTCGAGTTCCTCCGCTGGCTGCCGGGCGAGCTGAGATACCACGGCGTGACCACCCTGGGCGCCAGCGAAGCCCTGGCGCGGTTCGGCGATCGGGCGCACGAGCTGGAGCTGCCGGTCCCCGCCACCACCTGGGCGGGCAAGGGCGACATGTCGTTCTTCCTGGGCAACCCGGTGCAGCAGGAGCTGTTTCACCTCATGCGCCACGCCTACCAACTGGCCGTGCTGAGCGGCGACCCGGAGCTGCTGGACATCGCGCTCTGGCTCTGTCAGTCGGACAACCTGCACGTGTTGGAGTGGTACGAGGAGTTCAGCTCGGAGGCGGAGGTGGCCGCCTACTTCACGGCTGACGAGTGGTGGCGGCTCGGCCACGAGCGGCTGCCGCGCGAGCTGCGCCAGGTCTACGAGAACTTCATCCTCGCGGTCTCGGCGCGGCTGGCGAAGCGGCCCGCGGAGAGCCGACTCACCGCCGAGGAGGCGGCCCCCGAGCTATTCCGGGCAGCGGCCGCCCAGGCCTCGTTCGCGTTGCGCTAGGCCGGCCCAGTCCATCTCCTGCGGAGGCAGACCTGTGCCGCGGATTGACTTCGCCTTTTGCCTGCATAGCCATCAGCCCGCGGGCAACCTCGAGTTCGTGGTGGAGAACGCCTACGAGAAGGCCTACCGCCCCTTCCTGGAGGTGGTTCGGCGCCATCCCGAGGTGAGAGTCGTGCTTCACTACTCCGGCGCGCTGCTCACCTGGTTTGAGTCTCATCGCCCGGAGGCGCTGGAGATCATCCGCGGGCTGGTGTCCGAGGGCCACGCCGAACTCATGACGGGCGGCTTCTACGAGCCTATCCTGCCCATCATCCCCGACCGGGACAAGCTGGGCCAGATCGGCGCGCTCACTAGCTATCTCGAGCCGCGGTTCGGGACTCACCCCAAAGGCCTGTGGCTGACCGAGCGCGTGTGGGAGCCGGATCTGGTATCGCCCCTGGTCCGCGCTGGCGTCTGCTACACCATCGCGGATGACAACAACTTCCAGCTCGCCGGGATCTCCGAGCAGCACGGCCTCGGTCACTTCAGCGTGAATGGATCAGAGGGTGAGGGCCTTCAGGTCTTCCCCATCAACGGCTCGCTCCGCCGCGCCATCCCGTTTCAACCCCCGGAGGCGGTGATAGAGCTGCTCGCGCACCTGGGCAGGCTGCCGGCCGGCTGGCAGGCCGGGAATGGGAATCGCTTGGCGCTGTTCGCCGACGATGGGGAGAAGCTAGGTGAATGGCCCGGGACTCACCAACTGGTATACTCCGAGGGTTGGCTGGAGCGCTTCTTCCGGCTGCTGGCAGACAACCGGGACTGGATACACATGACCACTTTGGCCCAGCACCTGGAGCAGGTTCCTGCTTTGGGCCGGGTGGCGCTGCCGGCCGGATCCTATCCGGAGATGATGGAATGGTCGGGCGGGTCTTGGCGCAATTTCCTCGCGCGCTACCCCGAGAGCAATCTGATGTACCGCAAGATGCTCCAGGTCAGCGACGCGGTGGCGAAGATGACAGACCCCCCGGATCAGGTCGCCCGGGCGCGGGACTATCTCTACCGGGGCCAGTCCAACTGCCCCTACTGGCACGGCGTGTTTGGCGGCCTCTACTTGCTGCACCTGCGGACGGACAACTATCGCAGCCTGCTCACCGCCGAGAAGCTCGCCAACCCGGGCCAGGGGCTGCAGGTCGAGCAAGTGGACTTCGACGGTGACGGCCAAGAGGAAACACTGGTCAGCTCGCCGCGCCTCAACTGCTACCTGCACCGCACCGGCGGCCAGATATTCGAGCTGGATCACCGCGCCCTGGCCTGGAACCTGCTGGCCACGCTGGCTCGCCAGCGAGAGCGCTATCACGAGCAGAGCGGGGACGGCGACTATGATTGGTATCTCCGCCGAGCGCTGATAGATCACTTCCTCCGCGATGGAACCAATGCGGAGGACTTCGCCCGCTGCCGATACGGGGAGCAGGGAGACTTCGTCAACCAACCCTACGAATTCGTAGGGCAGGTCCGCGACCTGCCCCGGCCATCGGACCGCGAACGCGAGGCGGTCATCACGCTCCGGCGGCAGGGCGGAGTGTGGGTGGGGCAGGAGTTTCTTCCGGTCACGATCACCAAGCGCCTGGCCTTCGGCCCCGACTCGCCAACCGTCGGCCTGGAGTACCAGATCGAGTGGCTAGGCGGAGCCGCCAGCCCGGCCCAGGGTGCGCAGGGTCAGTCCGCCAGCGAGTCCCTTCCGCTCTGGTTCGCCTGCGAGAGCACCTTCGTGCTCTCCTCCAGTGACCCACAAGAGCGCTACTATCAGGTCAATGGGTCCAGCAGTAGGCTCCCGCTCTCCTCCCGGGGCAGCCACAGTGGCGTGCGCGAGATCGCCTTCATGGATGAGTGGCTGGGCGGCGGGGTGAGGCTGCACTTCGCGCAGCCGACGGAGGTCTGGGTATTCCCGGTCGAGACCGTGTCCCAGGGCCTGGAGGGTCCCCGGCGGTCCTACCAGGGCAGTTGCGTGGCCGCTCACTGGCGCCTGAACCTGCGCCGCGGCCAGCCGTGGGGGACATCGTTCAGCATCATGCTGCTGTAGGGTGGGCGCAGGGCCGCCCTGCAAAACTCATCGCATGCGGGCCAGAAGGTCCCGCACCGCCCTCTCAACCTCGTTCAGAGGATGCTGCAGAGCGGTCTGCTTGAGTCGCGAGAACACCGGATACCCGGCAGCTTGCTCCAGCTCCCATTCCCGCGCGAACTGCCCGTCCTTGATCTCCGCCAGCGCCTCCTCCATGCAGGCCCGGAGGCCGGGTGGAAGCGCGCTTTCCATGTGGGTCAAGGTGCCGTACTGGCTGGTCTGGGAATGGAACGAGAGCTGCTGGAAAACGCCCACCTCCGCCATCTGTTGTAACACCTCCGACGCCTCCCTGGAGGCCCACAGCTCCATCACCAGAGCCTCCGGCTGGTAGCCGCGGGAGACTAGAAACTCGAAGGAGCCAACCAGGATGCGGAAGATCGCGGGCCACACGAAATGCTCGTTGAAGTGATCCAGCTCCGTCTCTTCGGCGAAGCTGCTCTCGATGGCGCCGGCGCGAGTGGAGCCGATGGCGCGGGCGAGGGCCAGCGTCTTGGGCCAGGCCTCTCCCGATCCGTCTTGCTGGACGGCGACGAAGGCAGGCACGCCTTTTCCGGCCAGGTACATGGAGCGCACGCTCACCCCGATCATGCGCGGCGCCACCATGATCACATCAACCTCCGCGGGGGGTGTGATGAGACCGTAGTGCACGTTGTACCCGTGGGCGAAATCGAGCGCCTTGCCTGGCCTGAGGTGGGGCAGGATGTGCTCCCGGTAGGCGCGCTGCTGCACCTCATCCGGGATCAGCAGGCAGATGATGTCCCCGGCCGCGGCTGCCTCCGACATCGTCATCACCGGGAAGCCGTCAGCCGCGGCCTGCTCCAGGGTAGCATCGCGTATCCCGCCGACGACCACCTTCACCCCGCTGTCGCGTAGGTTCAGCGCTTGCGCCCGGCCCTGGTTGCCATAGCCGATGATGGCTACCGCTCTGCCTTCGAGCCGCGCCAGGTCGGCATCGCCATCGTAGTAGATCTTCACCACGTTAGCCTCCCGGGAGATAACTGGCTGGACTACTGCTGAAGCAGGATCCGGATATGCTGCATCCGCGCGCGCTCCAGGCGGACGCACTGGCGATCCGGCTCGTACTCAAAGGCCGCCTCCTTGCCGTCCACCAGCACTTTGGCCGGCGGCCGATGGCAGTGAATCCGGACCATCATGCTGTCGTAGAGGTTCAGCTTCGCCTCCGTGGCGTCGGCGTCGAAGGTCAGCACGGCGTCGCCAGAGCTGCTGGTCTCGAACAGCAAGACCCCGTCGGCCGAGAGGCGCTGGCCTCGGTGCAGCGCCGCCCGGGTCACCTGTTCGCCAGCGCGGCGCACGAAGCACGATCGCCCCACCGCCTCCACGCCGGCCGCTTTTATCTCCGGCTGATCCAGCGCGAAGAGCGCCACATCCCTGGCGGCGGGGGTCACGATGCTTGCCCCGAGCACGTTGGGCTCGCGGATGGGAGCGACTTGCACGTCGCTCGTGCTTCGTAGCGAAGTAGCATCGCTACTTCGCAGAGTAGTATCGGGCGAGGCCGAGGCGGGCTTGCCCGCCGGCCGCGTGGCGGGGCGCGGCGCGAGCACTGACAGGAAGTAGGTTCGCGGCGTCTGCTCGGCGGGCCGCAGCGTGAGTTGGGTGAAGGCCCGGGCGGTCTCGAAGGGCCGATCCGAGCCGGCCTCCTCGAAGGTCCTCTCCCGGATCTCGGATGCGAAAGCCTGCGGCACGACCATGGTCACGTCCACCGCCGCCTGATCCTGCGTCACGGTGATGCGGCTCCCATCAACCTTCATGTCGCCATAGGTGTGCAGCAGCCAATCCACGCGGGAAGGCGCGACGGCGTCCACGTCATCGAACAGGACGAAGTAATCCGGCGGCTGCGCCGGGTCCGCGTGCCTCAGGTACATCACCTCGCGCACGAAGCTGTTCACATCCTTGGGGTCATAGGCGAGCGAGGCATCGCCCACCAGCCCGCGCGTACCAGGGCGCTTCCATCAGGTCGGAGACGATGCCGCGGTGCCGGGGGTCGCCCCGCGACCCTGCCACGTGCACGTCGCCGAGCTGTTCCTTCCCGTTCACCATGATGGTGTTGTGCGCCTCGGTCTGGCAGCCCCAGACCTGATGCGGGTAGAGGAGATCAACGAGCAAGGGCCGGCCATAGGCGTAGAGCACGAAGCTGTTGGTGTCATGATGGTGGTGGTCCCAGTCCTTCTGGCCTCCCTTGAGCGCGAAGAGGGTGGCCTGCGGGTCGTGCCACCGGCTTCGCACCACGGCCCAGCTGATGTCCGGGAACAGTTTATCCAGCGGAAGCCCGCTGGGATCTCTCGCCTCCAGCGCCGGATCGCACCACAGGAAGCTGAAGATATCGCCGGAGCCGCTCCGTTCAGTGATCGTCTGGGCGAACCACTGAGCGTAGCCGTCTCGGTACTCGCGGGCCAGCCGGTAGAGAATGGGCGCGGTTCCGTCGGTGCCCTGGCCGCAGTTGGAGAAGGGGATGAAGCTCCGCTCGTCCGGCTCCATGATGTTGATGAACCACTGCGCCAAGCGCGGTAGCTTGGCATTCTGGAACAGATTGACCTGCCCCTTGGTGACGCGCTGGAGGGCATCGGCATAGAGGACGGCGCGGAACCAGATATAGGTGCCGTAGCTGCCGCTCTCCCCCCATCCGCCTTCCCGGTCCAGCGCCTGCGGGTAGTGCCAGGTCTTGAGCTGGAAGAGGCGGGCCCAGTCTGCCGCCTGCGGCTCCTCCCCGAGCAGGCTGAGGGCGGCGACACCGACCTGCCCGAGGATCACCCCGCCCCAGTTGCAGCGATACCAGTGGGTCCACCACTCTCCCTGGTCAATGGCGGCGAGCATGGGCTTGATGCCATGGTTGATCACGGCCTCTCGGATCTGTTCCCGTTGCGCCTCAGTGAGGGCATCGTACATCCAGTCGTAGGCCAGGGCCAGGCTGCAGGTGGCCTCGGCGGTGACCAGAGCTTCCGCCTGGGGCATGAGCCAGCCCGTGTCGGCTAGCAGCGCCTCCAGCGCGGTCACCGCGCGCCGAGCATAGACCTCCTGGCCGGTGAGGGCGTAGACGAAGGCGAGGGTCCGCAGCCGCCGCGAGTTCTCCCAGTGGGAGCCCTCGGCCGTCCACTCGGAGGGATCGCCGCCCGCTAGCTCGTCGGCCTCGGCCTTGATGTGCTGCCACATCCCCGCCGCAGGCGCCTGCTTGGTCTTCTCGAGCAGCGCCGCTAGTTCGTCGCGGCTGAAGAACAGGTAGGGATGCGGCCCGGGCGCGGCCAGGCCTGGCCCGTGGGCCTTCAGGTAGGCCGCTCCCAGCCCTTTGGCGCGCACGGTATAGGCCGCATCCACCGGAGCCACGTCGAAGCGGACAATGCGCCGGCCCTCCGCCCGCTCGATCCTGGAGGGCAGAGCTTTCCCGGCCGCGTCACACACCTCCAGTGCATCGGCGGCAGGGGGCAGGTCCACCTCCAGCGTGAGCGGCTCCTTGTAGAAGTCCGGGTCAGTGGCGCAGGCAAGCTGAAGCGCGAGTGTGTCGTCCCCAGTGGGGTGGGCCCAGAGGGCGGCGTTATCGCGCTCCTGCCAGTACTGGTTGATGGCGCTCATGCCGGCCTGCCAGAGATTCTCCTTCTGGGACTGCACATACTCGAGCAGACGGCGGAAGAGCGGCGGGGTGATGTGGAGGTGGCCTTCGCCGATGGGATGGAAGTGAAACTGGAGCGAGTCCCCCTCGGCCACGCCCTCGTCCATCCGCTGCTTGAAGGCCTCGAAGTTGAAGGAGGGGTAATCCTCGCTGCACGACATGGATCGGTAGCTGCCGCGGGAGAGGTCGTACTTGGCGGTGAAGAAGTCGAACGACTTGCGCTGCATCCACAGCGTGGCGCCGCCGCTCAGGAAGGTGAGCAGCTTGACGTCTGGCTGAAGGCGGTGCAGGAGCTTCGCTGGCTCCCCGATCTCTCTCTCCGCCTCCCGGTCTGTCCTGGCGCCGTTGTGAGTCAGAGTGTGGTCGCCCAACTCGTGCCCCTGCTCGATGACGGCTCCCTCCCAGGTGCTCTTGTACTGCTGATAGCTCGACTTGCCGGGATTGACCAGAAAGGTCCCGATCAGACCATATTCGTTCAGCCACGGGACCGCGCGCTCGATGTGGGTGCGATTGGAGTCATCGAAGCGCAAGCTGAGGGCGGCACGCTTCCCGCCGTACCAGCGGCAGATGTGTGCAGATAGGCGGTCGGAACTCGGCTTTGGGTTACTGCTCATCTCCATCTCCTGACAGAAACTTGGCCCGGGGTGCACCAGCGCCAGCATCAGGGCAGAGAGAGCGAGGGCCACCCGCGTCATTCTGGAATTCGCCGATGCAGGCACGGGAGACATAGAGGCCTTCCTTGTAGACCAGCCGGACGCAATTGCGAGGGGCGGGGCCTGCCCGGAGTGACCTGTCCTGCGAAGCTTCAGCCAAGCAGCAAGCCGAGCGGACCGCCCCTCGCCGGCTCAGATTCCGCTCCCGGGAGCGGAATCCTTCCCTATCAGCAAGGCGATCGCTCTGGAGCCTCACCGCGCCATCGCCAACACCGGCCAGCCTCACGATGCCGCGTTGCTAGCAACCCGCCTCCGCCACCAGCAAGCAGGGCCGGTGGGCCCGACCGTCTCTGGCGGGCAGGTCGCGGACTTGCCCTACCTATTGGCTGTGGCCGTCACGGCACGGAGATGGAGTCGCTGGTCTCCAGGTTCGCCGCTGGGTCATAGCTCCAGCCGGCCAGGCTCGCATTGTCCACTGTGAAGGTGAAAGTGATTCCCCGGGCCGCCCTCTTCACAGAGTTTGACTGAAGCGTGACCCGGCCGCTGGCATTGGTGAGGCCCACGTCGCGATCCCCGGTCGCTTCGCTCCAGTGCCCGGAAACGCTGGCTCCGGCCACCGGATACCCGTTGCCATCACGGATCGTGACTGTGGCCAGAGCCGAGGTGTTCACCCCCCCTCTCTTCAGAGCCATGCCAATGTCAGCCACATGCAGTGACCGACCCGCCGGCAGAATGGTCACAGGGGCGGTCCTGACGTTGTCGGCCACCTTGGTCTCCCCTGCGACCGGGCCTGCCTCCGCCTTCAGCAAGTGGTCACCCGGCGACGCCGACTCGGCGTGCCAGGTGAAGGAGAGGGCCTGGCTCTGCCCCGGTGGCAGGCCCGCCACATTCTGGCTGCCGATCACAACGTTGTCTGTGGTGTCGGTCAAGGTGACGCCGAAGCTCTCGCTATCGTCGCCGCGGTCGGTCACTGACACCTGCACGGCAACATCGCCCTGCACGGCCGAGCCAGGAGCGTTCAGGTCGGTGACGGCCACATCGTGCACGGGGGCGAACTCATAGCTGAGCGCGGCATAGGCGTCCACGATCCCCCACCCATACTGCTGGTCCCAGCCCGCCGGCCCCTTGTCCTCCGCGGTCATCTCCAGGGCCTCCCGCACTCCGTCTGGGTCGGTCACACCGTTGGCGATGAGCAGTGCCGCCACCCCGGAGACATGGGGCGTGGCCATGGAGGTGCCGGAGAAGAACCAGTAGCCGAAGCTCCCGGTGTTCTTGGTGTTCGGGTTGAAGGTGTTCTGGAGCACCCCGTCACCGTAGCCGTCGCCGTTCTGGTCCACGTTGAGGTCGCCCCCAGGGGCGGCCAGATCAACGTAGGAGCCGTAGTTCGAGTAATAGGCGCGGGTCTCGTCGTAGCGCGTCGCCGCCACCGCGATGCAGTAATCATCGTAAGCTGCAGGATAAGAAGGCAGGTTCGACTTGTCGCCGCCGTTGCCGGCGGCGCAGACCACGGTGGCCCCGGCCCCGTAGGCATAGGCGACCGCGTTCTCCAGGGTGCTCGAGGTGCCGGGCCCGCCCAGGCTGAGGTTCAGCACCTTCGCGCCATGATCAGCGGCATAGTAGATGCCATCGGCGATGTCGGCGTCGGTGCCGAAGCCGTTGCCATCCAACACCTTGACCGGCATGAGCTTGGCATCGAAGGCCACCCCGGCGGTCCCCAGCCCGTTATTGGTGCTCTGGGCAATAGTGCCGGCGACATGGGTGCCGTGGCTGTTGTCATCATTGGGATGCGAGTCGTTGTTGACGTAATCGTAGCCCTGGACGAAGGTCATCGGGTCCAGGTCGGGGGCCCGGTAGTAGGTCTTGCGGCGGTTCCCGATCCGCTCCGAGTAATCCTCGTAGGCGATGCCCGTGTCAATCACCGCCACCACGGCGCCCGCCCCAGTCGAGATCGCCCAGGCTGGCCCTAGGTTGATGCCGCCTCCGTTGGCGCCCCCATACGGGTTCGGGGTTGTGCTGTCGTCGAGATGCCACTGATAGGGGTAGTAGGGATCGTTGGGAAAGCCCAGCGCGGAGCGGACGAAGTTTGGTTCGGCGTACTCCACTTCTCCGTGCCGCCGGTAGGCGGCCACCGCCTGGGCCACGCTCCGGCCTGGCCGCAGGCGCAAGCGCAGGAACCCCGCGAAGGGGCTGCGGTAGATCATCGCGGCTCCGTGGCCGCGGTTAATCGCATCAACCGCGGCCGGCGGCGCCCCAGGCTTGAACTTGACGATGATCTCCCCGGCGACCGCTTGCGCCTGCTCATAGGGGATCATCTGGCTGGCCGACAGATCCTCTCGCGCCTGAGCACCTGTGACGCCCGCGACCAGCAGGGCCAGCGCCACCAGTATCGCCGCTGCGGTGAGATTGAGCCATCTTGCCGTCATCTTCCTCGCCTCCATTCTCGCCTCGGGAGGACAGCCGTCGCCCGCGCCCGCTCCTGGGTGTCGCCGCTCGTGCCGCAGAGGCCTCCCGCTCAGGATTATAGCCGACAGGCCGAACAAAGATCAAGCTCGGCAACGGGCCTGCCCAGAACGTAGCCGAGGGGCTGAGGTATGAGCGGAATGGGTCCGGCGCGGTGTGGGCTCGCACCAGCGGCTGTATAGTGGCGCGCTGGCGGGGTGCGAGAAGCTCGCCGCCAATGGTCCGAAATGACAGCCAGAATGTCGCCATGATCAGCAGGATAAGGGCCGCGATCTTCCCAATATCACCTCGGCAGTAGGTCGGCATCATCCTCTCCTGAGGCGCGGCGGTGCGCCGCTTGGGTCGGGTGCCAGATCAAGGCCCCGACCACTGCCAGTCGGTTTGGGCCTCGATTGGGGTATATTGCGTGCATAAAGGGCATCGCATGGGAGCTGGTTCTATGAAGCATGCCGTGCTGCTCTCAGCCCTCGGCAAGGTGAGCGGCCACTTTGTGGCGGTGGTATATCTGGTGCTGGGCCTGGGGGATCTGATCATGTCTCTGGCCGCCTTCCGGCTGGGGGTTGTCGAAGGGAACCCGGTGCTTGCGTTCATGGTTGTCCACGGTCTCTTCGTCCCTGCCAAACTGATCTTCACCTTGCTCGCTGCGGGTCTGATCGTCATCCTCTACTCTCGGAGTCGAGTGCAGCTCATCTGCTGGTCGGTCCTCATCTTGATGGCGCTGGTTGACGTGTACCACGTGGTGAGCCTGTCAGCCCGTCTGCAGCTTGGTTGCTAGCAGGGGAAGCGGCCGGCTCCGCAGAGGCATCGCCCGGCGCTCCCGGATGAAGCTCTCCGGGACCAGGTCCACGATCTCATGCTCGATCTCGCAATCCCGCGAATTGACAAAGGCCACCCCCAGGGCTTCGGCCAGCACCGGGCCCAGGTCCTTGGGCTTGACGCTCCCCAGCGCGACTACAGACTATGGTCTTAGCGGGGCAGCTGGACAGCGATCAGCTGGATAGCTGACAGGCGACAACTAAGGTAGCAGTTGAGCAGCAGCCAGCCTGGGTGTGAATACGCCCCGTCTGCCATTATCAGGCCCCCGGCCGAGTCAGTGAACGCCATTGGGCCCGCGGGCTGCCGATTTCAACGGAACTGTGGCATAGGGGCCTAGGACAAAGGTCTCGTCTCCTGTGACGCGGCCTATCCCCGAGGAGCTTGCGATGACCGTGCGACTAGAGCAGCCGAGAGTCCGTCTGCGCTGCCTGGTAGTGGCGGCCTCCCCTTCGCCCTTGCTGCGACAGGGGCTGCGGCAGCTGCCGCGCGTGGACCCAG
The DNA here is from genome assembly GCA_963716175.1 of uncultured Armatimonadota bacterium. Classification (GTDB taxonomy): domain Bacteria; phylum Armatimonadota; class Hebobacteria; order Hebobacterales; family Hebobacteraceae; genus MFD04408-11. Next base: position 2,715,497 of record OY970296.1, read on the forward strand.
CGCTGGCGCTGGTGGGGGAGGCGCGGAGCGGAGAAGAGGTGCTGGCCCTGCTGGCCCGGTCCCAGCCGGACGTGCTGCTGCTGGACTCGGAACTACCCGGCGTGGCCGATCTTGAGCTGCTCAGGCAGGTGCTGTCAGAGCATGCCGGCCTGCGGGTGTTGGTCTTGCTGGGAGCCGAGCCGCCGGATCATTACCTGGGACAGGCGGCCGCCTCCGGCGCCACTGGGTTCGTGCTCAGAAACGCGGATCTTGCCCTGCTCGCCAAGGCGCTGCGGGCAGTGGCGGTCGGTCGCACCTGGCTCCAGCGGGAGCTGACCGACAGGCTCTTACGCGACTATGCGATTGCTAGCTCGCCGGCAGTGCACACTCCCGGGGTTGCCCTCAGCCGCCGCCAGCGCCAAGTGCTCGATCTGCTGGCCCAGGGGCTGCGCACCCGCGACATCGCCCGTCAACTGGCCATCTCCGAGAAGACCGTGAAGGCCCACCTCACCGGGCTGTTCCGCAAGCTGGGCGTGAGCAACCGGTGCGCAGCGGTCTGCTTCGCGCTCCGCCGGGGGTTGGTTCGCGCCGGGCTGCGAGGAGCCTGATCGGCCCATCTGCTAGCTGTTCAGTTGCCAGTCGGGAAAGCAAGCGGAGCGTCCGCAGAACTCTCTCAGGAGCGGCCCAGGGAGTGACATGCTTGGCCTCCCGGCCATGAGCTGAACAGTTGCCCCATCTTGCCGGGCTTGCCCTTATCTCGACTGCGTGGTACCATGCGGAGCACGATTGCCGCAGTACGGCGAAGCACATTCCCCCCTGCTCAGAAGGGACCAATCGGGGCCTTGGCGCCTCGGGTCTCGGGACCGCTCTGACGTCAGAGCGAGGAGGAGCAGATAGGGGGGTGGCGAACTGGAGGCCTGCTCCCTCGGCTGCGCTCGGAGCAGGCCTGAGCGCAGCCGCAGGGGGGGGCGCGTTAGGCTGGGCGGCAGGGCGCCTCAGACGTTCTGCCTAGCAGGGGCATGGTTGATGAAGCTCGGGGACGTGGAACTGGAGTTCCGGGCTGACCGCGTTGCTATCGTCCAGGGCACCGAGAACCCGACGGTGCGGGTCTGGTTCTCGCTTCGGCCCACCGCGTCCCAGTCGGTTGGCCGCCAGCCAGCCACCGTTACCGTGCTGCTGGACTGCAGCGGCACCATGCGCAGCTTCCGCATGAACGAGGAGGAGGCCAGGCGCTGGATCCAGACCGCGCGCGAGCGCTCCGAGCTGCGGCTAGTCGAGTCCGACCGGCGAACCGTGCATCAGCTAACCGGGCAAACCCTGCAGGATGTTCGCACCTCGGCCCGCTGCTCCCTCGCGGTGGCAGCCTCGGCGCTGGAGAAGATGGCGGCCGAACTGCACGACAGCGATGTCTGCTGTCTGGTCGGGTTCGCCACCAGGGCTGGCATCTTGCACGACGGAAGGCGCAGGCTGCGCCGCCAGTCACTCCAGGACGTACTGCACCGGATTCAGGAGGACCCGGCTTCCCCCGGCCTGGGCGACGATACCCGCATGCAAGAGGCCACCCGGATTGCCGCGACCATGTTGAAGGGCGACCCCAGCGCCCGGCGGGTCCGCCGCCTGATCGTGATCACCGATGGCATCATCCAGGATGACGTGGATACCCTCCGGGAACTGGAGGAGATCCGCAATGAGAAGATCGGGGTTACCACCATCGGTGTTGGGCAGGAGTTCAACGAGGAGTTTCTGACCCGGGTCGCGGATTGGACCGGAGGCACCTACCACTACGCCCGGACCGCGGAGGAGATCGAGAAGCGGCTGGCAGAGGATTTCGGCGTCTTCCAGTCCATCGCCGGGACCGACCTGACGGTCTCGGCCCGGGGGCTGGAGGGCGCGGTGGTAACAGCCGTGACGCAGCTCACCCCGCAGACCCGGATGTTCGAGGAAGTGCGACTGAGGGATGATTGGTACCAGGTGGAGGTGGGAGATGTCTACGGGGGTACGGGCCTGGGCCTGATGAGCGAGTTCTCGCTGCCCTGGCTCTCGACAGGCAAGCACACGGTGGGCGAAATCCAGCTGGAGTGGCGGGACCCCGAGACCCGTGCCACTACCAAGGGCGGGCATCTGGTCCACGTGGACTGCCTGGCCCCCAACTCCCCCGGTCCTGCCGTTGATCCCGAGGTGGAGGGGATGTTCTTCCGGCTTCAGGTCTACCGCGCAGAGCGCCATGCCCAGTGGGCCCAGGAGAGCGGGCGCCCGGGCGCGGCCACCGTGCGCCTGCGGGAGGCGAGCACTATCCTGCGGCATCTGGGCGAGCCCGAGCTGGCCGAGCGGTTCGAGCAGCAGGCCGCGGACATCGAGGCCGAGCATCCGGACTCGGACCGCACGAAGACTCTCAAGGACTGGGTGCGCCGCCTGGCGCAGCGCAAGGAAGAGGAACGGGAGTAGCTACAGGCCCTGCCCTGCCGCGCCGGTCAGCCCCTGAACAGGCGGCGGCCGATCTCGTGCCAGAATCCGGTGCGGACTCGCAGGGTCAGCCGGACCCCCGTCTGAGAGATGCCGGACTCAGCCCGGAATGACACTAGCAGACTGTGAATGCCGCTGCGCAGCTCCCGCGCCAGAGGCCGGATAGAGAACTCCACCTCACTATCTGGCTCGAGAAGGCATTCGGTCGGCGCCACCTGGACCAGTCCGGGGCGGGAGACCTGCACCCACACGCGCTCCCCGGTTCCACCTTGGTTGCGAACCTTCACCGTCATTCGCTGCACCGTCTCGCGGGTTACCGTCAGGCTGGCCTCGGTGGGGCTGGCAACCAGGGCGATCGGGGTGCGGGGCCGGCGGCGGAACCGGCAGGTGACCAGAAGGTCGCCCTGGGGCGTGCTCACCAGGATCTCGCCCTGCTCGGCCTGCCCCGAGGAGGGGCGGGCGTCGGCCACTACCCGCACGGCCTGGACGTTACCGTCAAAGGCGAGCTCCGACACTCGGCTGCCATCGGGGCGCCGAAAGGCCAGACTGGGCTGGAGCGCGCGCACCGTGCCGGACAGGGACCCGCCCCCGGCGTTGGTGATCACCAGGGTATGCTCCACCTCTCCCCGGCCGGCCGAGAGGTCGAGGTCAACCTCTTGCTCCCGGAGCGCCGGCCTCGGCGGGATCATCTGCTGCAGGTCGAGCAGCAATTCCTGGGCTGAGGGATATCGGCCCTCGGGATCCAGGCTCAAGGCCTTCCCCGCCGGACCCGCTAGCTCCACTGCCCGTTGGGCGATCTCCCGCACCGCCTCCTCGATCAGCAGCGGGTTCCGGGCGTCAATATCATCTTGCTTGAGCTGGCGATTGGTGATGAGCTCATGGATGGTGCAGCCGAGGGCGAACACGTCGAGCCGGTAGTCGGAGGTGACGACATCGGACTCCACCATCTCGCGCAGTTCCGGCGCCATGTAGCCGGGCGTGCCTGCGATCTGGGAGGCGGTTCCGTCTATGAAGGCCTGCGCCGGCCCGCCCTGGGTGACCGGGCGCAGCTTCTGGCCGGCAGGCGCGCCGGCAAAGCGCGCCGAGCCCAGATCGAGCAGCATCGCCAGGCCAGTGGCCCCTACCTTCACGTTCGCTGGCTTCACATCGTGATGGACTACACCGTGACCATGGAGTGAGGCCAGGGCGCGCGCGAGCTGGAGGGCGAGCGGGCCCACCTCGGAGGGCGGCATCGGTCCCTCCTGGGCGAGGCGATCCCTCAGCGACTCCCCCTGGATGAACTCCAGCACCAGGTAGTGCATGCCGTCCTGGGAGAAGGCCTCGATCAGGTCCGGCAGGTGGGGATGCAGGCGAAGGCCCCAGAGCACATCCCGTTCGTGCAGATAGAGGTCGCGGACGTACTCCCGCTCGCTGACCGTGCTGCCGGGGACGAACTCCTTCAGCGCCAGGGCCACCTGCTTGCTGGACGTGGCGGCGTAGACCACCGCGTACCCGCCTTCGCCGATGACCTCGCCAACGCGGTAGCTGTCCTGTCCTCTCAGGGTCTGACCCGCCAGCAGAACAGTGCGGTCATACTTACGGCGGCGAGTCTGCATCCTGGGCCCCTGCCAGGTGGACAGTGAGCACGGAGAGCCGCCCTACGGCCACGCGGTCGCCTTCCTTCAGCGAGCGGGGTTGGCCCACCGATAGCCGTTCCCCGTTCAGCCAGGTGCCATTGGTGCTGCCCTTGTCCACAAGCGATGCCGTGCCGCCGGTCCAGCGGATTTCCGCGTGCTGGCGAGAGACAGAGTCGTCTGGGCTCAGGTCAACGTCCGGGGGCTGGGGCTGCGCGGGATCGGCGCGACCAATGGTCACGACAGGGGTGGAGAAGCGCATCTCGCGCCGAGACGTGCCTACCCGCACATCCAGTCGCAGCTGACCAGCTTGTGGCCCGGACTTCTCGCCTGACATCTGCACCACTCCCTCGGCCGTGTCATCCCGTTCTGGCCGGCGCTGGACAAGGGAGTTCTGAGAAACCTGAGCGGAATCCTTCCCGGGAACGCCAGCGCTCCGTCGAAGTCGGGGCGGCCCCGCCGTCAGCGCGTGTGGATGTGATCCAGTGCAATGACGCGGGTGATAACGGAGGGTGAGAAGCAGTCCTTGCTCAGGCACTCCTCTGCCGGCACTATCTTCTCGGTCAAGCGACACATCAGGTGAGCGCGACGGTGAAGCCGCTCCTCATCGTCCTGGAAGCCAGTGGTGCCCTCCAGCTTCAGGTTGCTGCACCGCTCCCAGACTTCGGGCAGATTGCAGCTAGCGCAGGCGGACAGGGTCGTACCTCCTCGCGTGGTGTCTTGCGGTAGCGGCTGGCGGCAGCGGTAACCGATGCCCGGCAGCTCCTCCCGCAGCTCACAATACCGGTCCTGGTGCGGCTCGAGCAGGTCCTCACGAGGCGACTCGCACTCCACCGTGCGGCTGGCCACCAGGCCCACGTTCAGGTCCCTTACCGCCATGCGAAAAGCGGCCCGCAGCAGGATCTTCTTGACCTGCTCTGGGTCTGTCTCAAACAGCTCGCGCAGCGCCCGGTGATGCGACCGCACCTCCACTGCTTTCTCCACTCTCCCGGACAGGATCGGAACCGTCACGATGCAGCCGCACCGCCTCCGGCTCTTCCAGAGGTGACCGACCAACTCGAACCGCCGTCCCCGCGGGCCGATCGTCTCGGCCCGGAAGAACCGCTCATCCCAGGGCTCGGGCGCGTCAGGCGCCAGCCATTCCGTAGCCCAGGTCCCCAGGCTTGCCCCCACCCCCCGCAGCCAGCGCCGCCAGGGCGGGTCCACCAGGCGCTTTCGCAAGGCCTGCTCGCGCGCCGCCTCCGGCGTGGCGGCCGCGCCAGGCACGACATCCGGCGGGGGCCCAATGCCCAGGGTCTCGGTCTCGACCTGGGTCTCGGGGCCTGCTGCCTGTTCCTCCTCGACCAGCGGCTCCGCCCGCCGGGCCCGCACGTGCGCCAGCCAGGCCACCCCCGCCACCAAAGCCAGCATGGGCAGGCTGAGGTAATAGCTCAGTACCCCTTGCTCTGCCTTCTCCTCCTCGGCTTCCCCCGGCTTCCTCTCCTCAGCCCTGGCCAGGGAGACCAGAGGTGCTGGCTCCTGGGCCAGCACCACTCTCTGCGCCGTCGTCGGCAGCGGCTTGCCCAAGATCAGCGCCAGCAGGCTGCCGACCAGCCCGCTGATCACGCCTACCACCATCGCCGCCAGGGCATAGACTGCCGACCAGATCGCTCGCAGCAGGCCGGAGGCCATCCACCAGGGCAGGTAGCCAAGATAGGTCAGGATCCGCAGCACCAGAAGCCACAACGGATAGCTGCCCTGGGGTACCCGGCCGCCGCGCCCTGACACTGCGGAGGTCTCGCTTAGTCCCCACTCGCGCTTCACCCAGCGCCAGATCTCGGCCGGTCGGGATGGCGCCAGGCTGATTTCCGAGGTGACCAGAATGAACAGCACGACAGCGCCCAGACCAGCCACGGAGAACAGCAGCCGCCCCACGCTGGTCCAGGCCTGCCAGCCGGCGTGATGGCTGGCTCCTAGCCTGGACAGGTAGCCCAGAATGGAGAACGAGGCCATCCCCCAGCTTGCCCAGAGCCAGACGGGATGCACAGGCCCGACCAGCGCGCCGATCCCCGCCACCATGGGCAGAGCCAGGCTGAGCAGCGCTCCCGCCGCCACCAGCAGAACGACCAGAGCTGGCTCAGGGTAGCGCAGGCCTGCCCCGAGGGCAGCCGAGGTGCTCCCCGGGTGGGCGGTCCCTATCGGAGCCCAGGTCAGGACCAAGGCGATGGCCGCCCCCGCCACCCCGGCAACGCAGACCCGGTTGAGGCCCACGCGGCCCAGCGGCCAGGCATCTGCCGCCATCCCACCGATCACTGCCCCCAGCGCGATCCAGATCAGGGCCTGGAGGGCGGGCATGTCGCCACCCGCATGCCCGCCGCCCGCCAGCGCCCCGAGCCCAGCCGACAGGGCCGATCCGCGACCTGCCCACCCCGCCGCCCGCGCCAGCAGGGGCCACACCAGCAGCGCCGTCGCTGCCGCCCAGAGCAGGGCCATGATGTGGAGGCGGGCAAGGCCCAGGCTCTGGTCTCGGTGCATGCCCCCGAGGAAAGCGACCGGCGCCAGCACCGCCAGTGTCGCGCACAACCAGATCAGCGGGGAGTGAAGAATCCCCAGGGCCGCGTCCGACGGCAGCCAGGGAGTGATGCGCAGTATCAGAGGGAGTGCACCAGCCGGCGCCAGGTTGTGCCAGACCAGCGGCGCCGCTGACGCCGCCAGCACCACCCCCGCCACGCCCCCTAGGGCAGCAGCGGCGGCCCCTGCCACCCGGCCGCGCAACAGCAGCAGCGCTCCCACCGCTCCGGCGCCACCCACCAGCAGCACCGTCACCGCCCCGGGCAGGCCTGCGTCGAGCGGAGCCGAGGGGGCAGCAACGCTAGCTCCTGCCGCCCTCGCGCCTAGCAGCAGCGCTCCCACCCCGCCCGCCAGATACGCTGACGTGTAGTGCCCGCAATGCGCCTGGTTGCTGTAGAGCAGGGCGGCCAGCGCCACACCGGCCAGCAGCCCCGAGCCAGCCACGAGGGCAGGAGCGACCACTCCTGCCGCCAGGCTCCCGGCGCCCGCCGCCGCCAACCACACCGCGGCGGCATTCGCCACCGCGAACAGGACCCCGCACGTGGCCCCGCGACGCCCTACCGCAGCTTCGTCCTCCTGCTCCCTGCGCCACCACACCGCCGCGCCCAGCAAGCCCACGAGCACCGCCGCCTGCGTCCCAGCCACCAGGAAGACAGCCCCGCGACCCGCCAGTTCCCCCCCCATGACCGCGGGCAGAGCAAGAGAGGCAAACGCTAACAGCGCCACACTCGCGAGATCGAGATGGCCCGAAGCGGCACCTCGGCTCGATCGCCTCCACATTTCCTACTCCCTACACCACCACCATCCGCGGCTCTGGCCACACCGTCCGTAGCCAGGGCGGCCGCGCTGAGCCGAGGTGTGTGCGGGTTAGGCGTCGTCTCTTCGGCCGGCCTGCGAGGCGCCGGCGGACCCGCCAGCGCGAGCTGGGAGAACTCCTCGGCATGCTTCGCCCGGTACAGCGCCTCCTCGTACTTCACCTGCCCGGTTCGCACCAGCCGCGCCAGGGACTGGTCCAATGACACCATGCCCGCGCGGGTCCCGGTCTGGATGGCGGAGGGAATCTGGTAGATCTTGTTATCCCGGATTGCGCTCGCCACGGCGGGGACGTTCGCCATCACCTCGAAGGCCGCCACCCGCCCCCTGCCATCCGCCCTTCGCACCAGGGTTTGCCCGATCACCCCCACCAGGTTGACCGCAATTTGCATTCGCACCTGATCCTGCTGATAGGTGGGGAAGATGTCTATGATCCGGTTGATGGTCTCCGCCGCGTCCATGGTGTGGAGGGTGCTGATCACCAGGTGGCCGGTCTCGGCGGCGGTCATCGCCAGCCGCACCGTCTCCAGGTCTCGCATCTCGCCCACGAGAATCACATCCGGATCCTCGCGCAGCGCGTTCCGCAACGCCTGCGTGAAGGAGTCGGTGTCGCCCCCCAGCTCCCGCTGGCTCACCATCGCTTTCTTGTTGCGATGGGTGAACTCGATGGGGTCCTCGATGGTGATGATGTGGCAGGGGTAATGCTCGTTGATGGAGTCAATCATCGCCGCCTGCGTGGTTGACTTGCCCGACCCCACGGGCCCGGTCACCAGCACCAGCCCCCGGACACGAGCGGGGAAGCTGCGGGCAAGCTCGGGAAGCCCTATGTCCTCCATGGTCATGGTGCGCTTGGGGATTACCCTGAGCACTGCTTCCGTGGTTCCCCGCTGCTTGAACAGGTTTAACCGGAACCGCTCCCCGTCACCGATGGTGTAGCCGAAGTCCAGCTCCCAGGCCTCGCAGAAGCGTTCCCAGGCGCGCGTCCCCACCGCCTCGGCGAGCATCTCGTCCAGTTCGAAGGCGGAGAGCGCCGGCAGGTCAGTGGTCAGCAGGTCGCCGTGAATCCGCAGCAGAGCGGGGCGGCCCGCCTTCAGGTGGATATCGGAGGCCTCCATTTCCGAGGCGATTCTGAGGTACTCATCCAGCACTGGCATCGAACTGCTCCGCCTGCTAGCGCTCGATCCGCTTCGCGGTGGGCTCGTCGGGCTCCCGCGGCATGGGGCCGATGACGCCCGAAGCCCGCGCCCGGAAGTCCTTGGGGTTCATGCTCTTGGAGAGGGCTTGCTCGTAGGTGATCACCCCTTGCCGACAGAGGTCCACCAGGTGCATGTCCATCAGCTGCATGCCGGACTCGCGGCCGGACTCGATCACGCCGTAAAGCTGATGGGTGCGCCGCTCCCGGATGATGTTGCGGACGGCGGGAGTGGCGATCATGATCTCGAAGGCCGCCACTCGGCCGGGCCGGTCGGCGCGGGGCACCAGGGTCTGGGAGACCACGGCCTGGAGAGTGAGTGCAAGCTGGGTGCGAATCTGCTGCTGCCGCTGCGGCTCGAACACATCAACGATCCGGTCCACGGTCTGAGCGGCGTCCGTGGTGTGCACGGTGGACATGACCAGGTGGCCCAGCTCGGCCGCGGTGATCGTGAGCTGAATGGTCTCCAGGTCCCGCATCTCTCCCACCAGGATCACATCCGGGTTCTGGCGCATGGCGTGCCGGAGCGCTTCCGCGAAGCTGCGGCTGTCGAACCCGACCTCCCGCTGACTGATGGAGGCCAGCTTGTCGCTGTGAGAGAACTCGATGGGATCCTCGATGGTGAGCACGTGCACCATGCGGTGATCGTTGAGCCGGTCCACCATTGCCGCCAGGGTGGTGGACTTGCCGCTGCCCGTGGGTCCGGTCACCAGGACCAGGCCCCGGGGAAGCATGGCCAGGTCCTTCAGGATCGGCGGCAGACCTAGCTCTTCAATGGTCTGAATCCGCAGCGGTATCAAGCGCAGCGCGGCCGAGATCCACCCCCGCTCCCAGTAGACGTTGACGCGGAAGCGCGCCATGCCGGCCACTTCGTGAGCCAGGTCCACTTCCTCGCCCCGCTGCACCCGTTCCTGCTGAGCCGGGTTCAGCATCCCGTAGATGAGCTCGGCCAGATCCTGCTGGCTCAAGGGGGGGAGATCGGTGCGCACGAGGTCGCCATGGATGCGGTAGATGGGGGGCTCGGCGGCCCGCAGATGAAGATCGGATCCCTCCCTCTCCACTAGCTCCTGCAGAAGGGAATCCAGATTGGTCATCGCGGCCGCCTACCATCCGTGGGGCCGGCCCCATTGCGCTCCACCGCACCCGGCTCGGGGGCCTGCGCTCTGCGGGAGACCTGCACCATGGGCGCGCCCACGGGCCACTGCACGCGCTGGGAGGGAGCGAGGATGAGAGGCGCCTTCGAGCTCTGGAGCTGCTGGCGGATCTCATCGCCCGTGATCTTGCCGTAGGCCTCCGAGTGTATGCTCCACCAGGGGATGAGCATGGGGAACAGGGGCCGTTCGTTGGCCTGGGCGAAGCGAGCCGCAAGCGAGAAGGGCGGCGTGCTCAGCCGCTGATTGTACGCGCGCACGGAGCGGTTGAAGCGATCTCGCAGGGGCGCCAGCCGGCTGTCTACCGCCTCGACCGCTTCCATGAGTCGGGAGATGTCCCGGTCGGCCTGGAAGGCCGGGCCCCGGTGGAACTGCTCTACCGCAGTCTGCACTGTCAGCACCAGCCCGTTCTGGACTGCGGCATGGGTATGCGGGTCGTTGGTCTCCTCCATCCGCCGCAGCAGGTACTGGATGTCATCAGCTAGCTTGGGGTTGGTGCGCAGGAGCTTGCGCAGGTGGTTGTTGAGCTCGCCCACTAGGTGGCATCGCTCACGCAGCTGGAAGTAGATGTCGTCCCAGAGACCGCGCATGCGCTCCAGCTCATACCCCAGCCAGAGACGGCAGAGCAACACCATGGCCCCTGCGGCCACCACGGCCAGGCTGAGAACCCACCACCAGTCTGCTCCAGCAGCCTGCGACATACCGGCCTTCGCTCCGCGGGCGCGCGCTGCGCCCGCCTCCCCCCTCCCGGTTCTCCGGGAGACCCTCGCCAGATGCGCGACGCCCGGTCACGTCTGGCTTTCCGTGTGGCTCTCAGGTTGTGGCAGCGGACTCTATCTTGCCTTCGCCCCTTCTCTGTCGCGGTGGAACCTCAGTCGAATACCGGCTGCGCCCTCAGTCCAACCGCCAGTGAGAGCAGCGACAGCGGGAAGCGACCGCAAGCGAACGTCGCGTCCGCCGCCGACAGGTTGTAGTCGGCGACATCGCCCTCGAGCTGCTCCAGCACACGGTCCAGCTCCGATGCCCGCTCTCTCACCAGGGCCAGACCCACCTCCGCACCGCGGGATTCAGCTTCATCCTCCCGCAGCAGCAGGCCGATCTCCGTTGAGATCTGGACCTTTTCCTTCAGGCTCTCATCGCCGGCAAGCACCTCCAGCGCTCGCCCCACACTGGTCGCCGCCTCTCGCCACTCCCGCCGGCCCAGGCCCTCCAGGCTCTGCCGCCAGGCCTCGGCGCGGTCCTCCAGCAAGCTGAGATCCCACGCCACCGCATGCTCCCTGGCCTTCAGCACTCGGCGCAGCCCGTCCAGGTACGCTATCGCGAGGACGATCCACACCAGGAAACCGGCAAGCAGCCAGGTGCCGGTCATCTTCCCCTCTCTCCTCTCACTAGGCCCGCCTCCGGCTCTCGTGAGCCGGCGCGGGATTCGGGAGACTTGGGCCCATGCTCTCGGCCTGTCACGTCCCGCGCACCGATCCGCGCAAGCATCACCGCCGGCGCCTGAGACCGGCAAGCAGCCGCCTCGTTTCTGATGCCAGAATATAGCAGCAGCGATAGCACGTGTCAAGACGCTGGGCTTGCCGACCATGTCCAGGACCGGTCAGACGGCGCGGAGGCCAAAGATCCCGGCCCTGCGCCTATCGCCGTGGTGCCAGGCTGTCTCCGGTGAGGCGCCACAGCAAGGCCCCATTGGGGCCCAGGTGGATCGGCACCCGCAGGTCGCCTGAGGCCCGCTCGACTGGAAGGGCCCTGCCTTCGTCGTCGAGCACCCCGGCGTAGTCCCCGCGGATGGTGGCAGTCCCGTCTGCGGAGACATTGTCGTAGTTGATCAGTAGGGCCCAGTCAATTCGGCCCGCGGCGGCGCGAAACAGGGCGGTCTCGACCCAGGGAAGGTCCGCGTCTACTGGCGGTGCGCAGCCCGACATGTCGCGGAGCCCGCGGAACAGGGAAAGCGCGGCGCGACAGGTGGCCTCCCGCGGGTCGCTGAGGTCCAGCAGCCGAGGGAAAGGAATGGTGGCGAGGAAGGCCTTGCCCTGGCCGAAGGCATTCGCCGTGAAGAAGGGATAGCCGTCATCGAAGGAGGCGATCGCCTCGGCCTTCCCCGGGCTCGCCCAGAGGCGATCCGCGCTGCGGCCGAAGGAGAGCACCTCACCTTCGGGGCTTCCGCCCCAGGGGCGGTCCAGAGCGGCTGCGGCTACGCCAGGGCGGTAGCCCTCGACGGTGACGCCGAAGAGACTGGCGAACATCGGGCTGAGGATGGTCAGATCGTCCATCACAGCCAGCAGGTAGCCGCCCGCGGAGACGAAATCGCGCAGCTTGGCCCAGGTGGACAGGCGCAGCGAGACTCCCGGCACGATGAGCAGCCGTAGGCACGCAGCTGTAGGGCGGGCATGCCCATGCCCGCGGCCGATCACGCCGGTTAGGCGGTCCTCTCGCACCAGGTCGAGGTTCAGGTTGGCGCCTTTGGCCAGGGTGAAGTGGCGCCAGAGCTTGTCGTGAAGGCGGCCGGCTCTCTCGTAGTAGCCATGGGGGTAGATCAGGGCGGCGCGGGGAGGTTCCAGCGCGAGTTCGTCCAGAGGCAGACGGCGGACATCGGCGGCGAAGCGCACGAACTCGCGCCCGCGCGGCTTGAGAGAACGATCCACGTTGCAGATGCCGAAGTTGGGCTCCAGCGGGGAGGCGTCCAGCGGCCAGCGATAGTGCTGTTCTTCTTCGTAATCGGTGTAGTTCCAGGGCAGCACGCCCAGGTTGCCGTTGGCCAGGCTGGTGTAGAGCCAGGCGCGAAAGCGGTCCGCGAGCACCCGCTCGGAGGCGACGGAGGAGGAGATGCCGGGCCCCTCGTGAAGGAACGCCGGTCTGCCCGCGGCAAAGAACCGAGTCTGGAAAGCACCATAGGCGACTAGCTCGACCTCGCCCCGCGTCAGCGGCCAGGGGTAGATGCAGTAGGACATCATATCCAGATGCTCCGCCACCTCCTCCAGGGCGAACCCGCTGTCGGATCGCACCGGGTGCGGGTCGAATCCGAGTGTGATCAGGTGGTTGGGGTCCACCTCCCTGATGGCGGCCGCGAGCCGGGCCACCCATTGGGTGGCGATGTCACGGCGAGCAGGGGGCCTGCCGGCCGCGGTGCGCGGCGGAGACGGCGGTATCTCCTCCAGGTAGTAGGGCTCATCGCTCAGATCCCAACACAGGATGGCGTCGTCATCCGCGAAGCTGCGGGCGAAGGCGGCGACGTGCCGCGCCTCCATCTCCAGCATCTCTCCCTGGTACATCCCCGGCGCTTTCCAGTAGGGAGCATCGTACATGCCGGTCCAGGTTCCGATCAGAAACACCGGCATCACCAACAGCTCTCGCGCCCGGCATTCCTCGACAAAGGAGCGGAAGACGCGCAGGTAATCCTCGCTGTACTTCCCTGCTTCCGGCTCGAAGCCGGCCCAGAAAACAGGGACGCGGATGCTGTTGAGCCCCAACTCCCTCATGTGGTCGAGGTCCGCGCGGATATGCTCCACTCGGTAGTCGGCGAAGTAGTTGCCGCAGAGATAGCTGGGCAGGTAGTTGATGCCAATCGGGAAGAACCGCCGGCCGCCGCGGACGAGGTAGTGGCCATCGCAGGTGACGAAAGGCATGGGAGAAGCCTCCATGGACTACGAACTCTCGTGCTTCGCAGTCAAGCCGCGAAGCTTCGTCGCTGCTGGGCAGAGTGGTATCGAGACGCGCTCTCGGGGACGCTCAGACCAGCTTCACTTCTCGCCCCGAGGCGGCGCTCTCCTCCGCGGCCAGCACCACCGCCACCGCCGCCCTTCCCTCTGCCAGCGAGCAGGCCGGGCTAGCGTCTCCGCGCGCTACGGCCAGGAAGTGGCGCAGCTCTTCCACGTACACCCCTTGCGCCGCGCCGCGGACGACCGGCAAGTAGAGGATGTCGGGGAACCGGAGGCCGGCGGAGCCATCAATCCTCAATCCCTGATCCTGGACGGAGATATAGAGCGCGGCTTTGCTGCCTACCGCCTCTAGCTGGAAGTCGAGAGGGCCCGAGCCTCCCGCCGGCAAGATCCAGGCCGCTTCGATGCAGGCCAGCGCGCCGCTGGGGAAGCGCAGCAGCAGGACGTAGGCATCAGGGGTGCGCAGGTCGGACAGCACCCGGCCGGCGGTGCGGGCGATCACCGAGGTGGCCCTCTCGCCTAATGCCCACTGGACCCAGTCAATGTCGTGCACGGCCAGGAAGCGAGCCACGTTGGTGTCCGGGGCAACTCGCCGCGCTACGCTGATGCTGTTATTGCGCCGCGCGTAGATGTAGCTGATCTGTCCCATCTCGCCTCTGGCAATGGCCTCCTGTGCCAGGGCATAGCGGGGCTCCCAGCGGAGAGTGTGGCCGACCAGCACCCGGATGCCGTGCTCCTGGGCAGCCGCGGCGATGGCGTCGCAGTCGGCGAGCGTGGTGGCGAGCGGCTTCTCGATCAGTACGTGTGCGCCTGCTCTGGCTGCGGCCAGGCAGGGATCGCGGTGGGCGTGGTCGCTGGTGGCCACTATCACGGCCGCGAGGTGCTCTCGCGCCAACATCTCGTGGTAGTCGGCGTAGGCAGCAGCTCCGCCCTGGGCGGCCAGTGAGCCCGCCCGATCCTCTCGCGCGTCGGCGACCGCGGTCAGCTTCGCCTCCGGCAGCGCGGAGAGGGCTAGGGCGTGCTGCCTGCCCATGACGCCGGCGCCGATCAGCCCCACGCGAAGAGGGGTCATGCTGCTTTCCTTTCTTCGCTCAACTGGGTGGGCGGTGGCCGCGGCCAGCGCGGCACCCGGCTCCGCAAGGCGCCGTCAGAATCCCGCCAGAGGCGGGCAAGCCCGCCGGGAGCCGGGGCTCAAGCGAGAACTGGCCGCCGCGGGAGCGAGGGTGGTTACTGCGCTTGCGCAGCCTGGGGTCTGCCCACCAGCCCGAGCACGGCTTCGATGACTATGCCTGCGGGCACCAGCACGATCGGGAATATGGGATTGGTGGCGCCGATGGCCGCTCCTACGCCGGCCAGCCCGAGAGCGATCCCCCGCAGTTCGCGAAACCGATAGATGATCTGGAAGACCGCCAGGCCGCCCATGATGCCTCCGATGAACCGGAGGCCAGTGGCGCAGAACTCAAGGAACATCAGCAGGATGTAGTTCAGTGACGGATCCCTGAGCCCGATGGGGCCGCCGGCCTGGTCCCTTAAGATGCCTGCGCCCGTCGCCAGGCAGGGCAGGATGATGGAAGCAATGGCGAAGCGACTGAGCCGCCGCCCGTCAGCATAGCGAACTCGCTGGGCGGGCCCGGCCGCCTCTACCACGACGCTGGAGCTTGCTGCCTCCTCAGGCTTCTGCTCGTCAGGCCCTGGACCGCTCATAAGCTCCTCCTCCCCGCCAGAGGCGGGCAAGTCCTTCGAGTAGCCGCCCGGTGTGGCCAGGGGCTTCGCCCGTAGAGTCCCAGAACTGCCCTGTTTTGTCAAGGACGGGAGGCCGCTGGGGAGCAATGCCAGGTATCTGGCCTCGCGCTGGCAGGAGCTTCCGCTCCTGGCCAACAATCATCTTGAACTCACGGAGGTGCTCGATGACGAGAAAACCCATGCTCCTCGTTCTTCTCACCGCCGCCTGTCTGGCCATACCGGCGGGCTTGGGCTGCGGGCAGAACGCGCGGTTGCCGAAGGCATCACCGGGCGGCGAAGTGTCTCTGCCGGCACCTAACTTCAAAGGACAAGTGTCCGTCGAGGAAGCGCTGGCCCGCCGGCGCTCGGTGCGGCAATTCGCGGCCAAAGACCTGACCCTGGAGCAAGTCAGCCAGCTCGCCTGGGCGGCGCAGGGCATCACCGATCAGAGGCGAGGATTGCGAACTGCGCCGTCGGCCGGCGCGCTCTACCCGCTGGAGGTGTACCTGGTGAAGCCGGATGGTATGTTCCGCTACCTTCCCCAGAGCCACCGGCTGCTCGGGCTCTCGGCCGACGACTTGCGGTCCCGGCTTTCGCAGGCCGCGCATGGGCAGCCATCTGTCCGGGAGGCGCCGCTGGACTTCGTGATCGCGGCCGTGTATGAGCGCACCAGGGTCAAGTATGGAGCCAGGGCGGACCGGTACGTGCCCATCGAGGCCGGCCACGTGGGACAGAATATCCACCTGCAGGCCGTGGCGCTGGGGCTGGGGTCGGTATCGGTCGGCGCCTTCGATGACAAGGAGGTGGCAAGCGCGCTGGGCCTGCCCGGCGACCAGGAACCCCTCTATATCATACCTGTGGGCTATCCGCGGTGAGGCGAGATGTGAGTATCACCGCAGGCCGGCGATGACACCCACTCCGGCCATCCGCAGCCAGATGCAGCCTGCGGCCAAAGCCACGCATAGCGTAAGCGCGAGCCAATCCCGGGCGCGCATCCGGAGCTGAAGCAGACTGGAGCGCCGGGGGCTGGCGCGGAATCCGCGGGACTCCAGGCCCATCGCCATCAGATCAATGTTTCTGATGGACGAGACCATCACTGGCACCAGCAGGGGGAAGTGGCGAACGAGGCGAGAGAGAACGGACCCGGACTCCAGATCCAGGCCGCGAGAGCGCTGCGCCTCCACTACCGTGGCGGCGCTCACCAGCAGAGTGGGCACCAGGCGGAAGGCGGTCGAGAAGGCGAAGGTGATGACGAAGGGCACGCCCAGCCGGTGCAGCGCGAGCGAGAACTCCTCCACTCTGGTGACTGAGAGAAACACCAGGCCGGCCGCCACCATGGTGGCCAGGCGAAGGCCGGTGCCCAGCCCGTAGAGGGCGGACTCGCGGGTCACCAGCAGCGGCCATCCCGGGGCGAGAGGCGTCTTGCCCCGGGCGAAGAGCGACCAGAGCAGGCCCGCGAAGAAGAGAAGCAGAGCCAGCACCAGCCGCATCCGCCACAAGTTGGCGAAGGCCCGCGCCGCAGCCGCCAGCAGCAGGATGCAAGCGGCGAGCGCGGCCACATAGGCGGGATGGGTGAAGGCAAGGCAGGCGGCGAAGAGGGCGGCCACGCCGGCGAGCTTCACCCGCGGGTCGAGCCGGTGGAGGGGACTTGCTCGGTCAAGGTAGAGATCGCCGGCAGACATCTCAGGCTCGCCTCATCACCTGGATAGCCTCCGCGACTGATCGCAGGGGCCTTCCCAGCACGGCGCCCAGCCGGGCGATGGGGGGCGCCACCAGTGAGGCCTGAGCGAGGAGCGCCGATTCGCCGAGGACCGCGCGCACGGGCTCATCGGCCAGCATGCGCCCCTGGTGCATCAGCACTGCGCGGGCCGCATACTCGGCGACGACCCACATGGTGTGGGTAATGATGATGATGGTGTGCCCTGCGAGATGGAGCCGGGCGATGAGGCCCATCATGTCTCGGCTCTCCCGGTAGTCCAGGCCGGTGGTGGGCTCGTCGAAGACCATGATCTCGGGCCGCGCCGCCAGCATGGAGGCGACGGCCACGCGCTGGCGCTCGCCCTTGGTCAACGAGAACGGGTCCTCTTGCTCGCGGCCGCCGAGGTGGACCGCGGCCAGCGCCTCACTCGCCCGCGCGGCCACTTCACTTGGGGGCAGACCGAAGTTGCGTGGACCAAAGGCCACCTCATCGAGCACGGTATCGGCGAAGATCTGATGATCGGGGTTCTGAAAGACGTAACCGACCCGCCGCGCCAGCTCCACCCGGCTCTGCGCCCGGGTGGGCTTGCCGGCGACGCGAACTTCGCCTTCGGTGGGCTCCAGCAGGCGGTTCAAATGCTTCGCCAGTGTGGTCTTACCGGATCCGTTGGGGCCCACGAGCGCGACGAATTCCCCCTGGTGGATGGAAAGATCAACCCCGGAGAGCGCGCGCGTGCCGTCGGGGTACCGGTAGCCCAGGCCCTCGATCTCGATCACCGGAAAGCCTGTGCCCTGTAGGGCGGGCATGTCGCCGCATGCCCGCCGAACAGCCTGGTCAACGCGCAATCCGTGCTGCTGCAGGAGGCGCGCCGCCTCCTCCGGCTCGCGCGGCCGGTCGGGCAGACCGAGTTGAGCGAACAGCGCAGCAAGGTCAGGAGGGCGCACACCATGGGCATCCAGCCAGGCCGGATCGGAGAGCATCTCCTGGGCTGGCCGGTTGGCCTCCAGCCGGCCGGCGTGGAGCGCCAGGGCGCGCTGGGCCAGTCCCGCCTCCTGGGCGTCGCAGGTGGTGAACAGGATAGTGGACGGCTTTGCCCGCGCCTCCGCGCCCAGGCCGCGCAACACCGCGAGCACGTCGGCCTTCCCCACGGGATCGAGGTCGGTGGTGGCCTCGTCGAGCACCAGGATATCGGGTGCGCCTGCCAGCACGGCGGCGATAGCCAGGCGCTGTTTCTCACCTCCAGAGAGAGCGGCGGGATGCCTGCGCTCGTATCCACTGAGCCCGACCGCGCGCAGGGCTGCGCTGATGCGAGCGCGGATCTCGTCCGCTGGCACCCCGAAGTTCTCCGGCGCGAACGCCACCTCCATCTCCACACTGGTGGCGAAGAGCTGGGACTCGAAGTCCTGGAAGACCAGCCCCACCCGGCGCGCCAGCTCGGGTACACGAGCCTGGGCGGTGTCCTCTCCGAAGATGGCGACCGAACCGGAGAGCTCTCCTCTCTGGAAGTGAGGGATGAGGCCGTTGAGGGTGCGGCAGAGGGTGGACTTCCCGGCCCCTGAAGGCCCCAATGCCGCCACGGTCGCGCCCGCCGCGACCTGGAGGTCCAGCGATAGCAGCGCCGGGCTCGTCCGGTCCTGGTAAGTGAACCCGACCTCTGAGAGTCGAATGGCAGGGACGGAAGCGTTTGGGGGGACGCTCACAGCAGCGCGCAGGCCAGCAGCACGAGGACCACCGCGGGCAGGACGCCCAGGGCGATGCCGCTCTCGCCGGCCATGGGAGCGATCTGCGCGACCTGGCCGATGATAGGCACGTGATGCAGGCCGAAGGAGATGACGCACCCCGCGGTCACTCCCCCGGCCGCAGCGATCCACAGCACGGCCTGCGCGCCCAGGCCGAACCGGCCTGGAGAGAGATCCTCGGCCCCCATCACCTGGTGGTAGAGCAGCCCCCAGCGCCGGACCCGGGGGTAGAGAGCAGCGAGCAGGGGAGGGGCGAGCACGGCGGAGACCAGGAAGTTGTTGAGAGTGACGACAATGGCCATAGGGCCGAACGGGAACAGCCGCAGCACGCTCACTCCGTAGGCTACGATGAGCGCGCAGCACAGGCTGGAGAGGAGGCTGACCAGCAGCACCCCCAGCGGCCAGATGCGAGACGACAGATCGGGTTCTGCGGCCCGCCTCAAGCGAGAGAGGGATTGCCAGGCGCGGTAGGGGACATAGCCGTAGATGAAGTTGGCCACGAACCCGAACAGGCTGCCCGGCCCCAGGGTGCCGAAGAGATCGCCGATAAGGTTGCCGAAGGCCGCTCCCCAGGCCGCGGCGGGCCCGAACAGCAGAGAGCACACGATCGGGATGGCGTTGGCGGGCCGCACTTCGGTGAGCCCGGGGATGAGCGGAATGCCGACCTTGAAGGGGATGAGCACGGCCGCGTACAGCCCGGCGCAGAGCGCCACCAGAGCCACCATGCGAGTGGAGCGCCAGACCGTGATCAGATCTTTCACCGTGGTCCCCTCAGAGCTATTCGGGCCACCATACCATATCCCTTGGCCGCTGATGGAATCCCACCGACGCCAACAGCGGTCCTGCTGCACTCTCGAACACGGGCGCGCCGTTCCAATGGGTGACGCGGAAGCGCCTCGGCAGGCCCGGCGCGCGCCTGGCAGTCACCTCCGCCACCAGTGCCCCGAGGGCGCGCGCAAGGAGTCCCTCCTCGGCGCCCTGCGCGGTGGTGATGCGGCTGCCCTCCGCCACCAGGCACGGCCGTCCCCGCTCCAGCACATAGTAGGAGGATGGCTGGCGGCCGGTGGTAGCCCAGGCCCCCAGCCTGGCCTTCAACTCGGGCCCGAAGGTGTTCGCGGGGTCATAGGCGCTGAGCACGACCAGGGCACCCTCGTCGCGCGCCTCCTTCCATTCCCGCAGCGCCTCCACCGCCTCGGGCAGGGCGAACTGCGCCCCCGGCAGGGCGTCCACGAAGTATCCTCTCCGCACCTCTCCCCGCAGCTCCATGCGCTGCAGCCATTGGTGGAGATCAGTCCAGGCCCAGGGGCAGTCCTCTCGTGCCAGGCAGATGCGAGTGAGAACCCCATAGCGCAGCAGCAAGAGGCGCGCCCAGGCCTGGATCTGCTCCTCGCGCTCCGCCGGCCGGCCCCAGGCCCCCAGCCCACGCACCAGGCTCCAGCGTCCCTCCAATGATCTGGTGGCGCGCAGCCGCGCCTTCACCTGTCGCTTCGCCTCCCGCATCTGAGCCGCGGTGGGCCGGCGCCCGATCGACGGTGGGATGTTCGCCCCCGAGACGAGTTCGGCGGGGGCCTCGGGGCCTGCCCTGAGCGAATGCGAAGGGAGCCGATGCTTCAGCAGGTTGCGCAACGCCTCGAAGCTGTCATTGGTGACCAGGCCCGCGCCGGCCAGCTCCTCCAGCCCTTGGTGCAGTTGGGCCGGAGTCTGGCCCAGGGCGCGCTCCATATCCGGCCGGAAGCAGGCGCCCTCTTCCTCTAGCAAGGCCGCGATCTGCTGGCCGATAGGAGACAGTTGGAGGGCGGACATGCCCATGCCCGCCGCCTCGCTAGGGCCCCACAGTCTGCCGCCTTCCCCGCGCCAGAGAAAGGCGGCGCGGGTCCGCGCAGGCTGATCCGAGGGAGCTCGGCCGACCCACATCACCTCTCCAGTCTCGCACAACGCATCCAGCAGCTCAGGGCCATAGTCCTCCACGCGCGTGGGCAGCACTTCGCGCTCCCACAGGTCGGCGGGCAGCCACAAGGCCCGCAGTTGCTCCAGCACCTGCCTCAGGCCGGATTCGCCCCGCGGCGGTGGCGGGGGTGCCGGTGTTGCCAGCGCAGCAGAAAATCGGCATACGAGAACAGGGAGACGGGCTCGACCTGGCGGCGCAGCACGGCCAGGCTGCGGCGATGCAGCTCGCCCAGGTTCTGCCGGTCGCACCACTGGGTCTCAGTGACACCCTTGGTGAACCGTCCCGCGGCCACCTCCCGTGCGCGCACCAGGCGCTCCAGCTCTCGCGACAGCCAGCTTTCATCGAGGGCGTACCGCGCCCGAATCTCCGACATGGTCACCGGGCCGTGGTTGCGCAGGAACCGCCGCAGGATCTGGGTGCGAGCAGACTCACTGGAGGCCGATGGCGCACCTTCCGCCGGCGCGAATGCGGCGCGATAGGCGGGAACGAGCTCTGCTGCGATCCAACGGCGCACCGCCTGTGGGAGCCTCGTCCCCGAGGCGACTATGGCGGGCAGCTCGACTTCGATGACCCGCCGCTGCCGCGCCAGCTCTGCCATCCACTCTTCCGCCTTATCTCCCGCCCGCTCCCGGATCTCGTGAGCGGACAGGTCGCCCAGGGCCGCGAGCAACTGGGCCAGCTCCTCCGCGGATCGAGCGCGAAGGCCGGGCGCGGTGTGCTGCAGTCTGGCCTCCAGCTCATCCTGCGCCTCCGGCCGCAGCAGCTCGGACAGGCCGGCTGGCTGCTCCAGCACCTCCTCCAGCATTTCCTGGCTGAGGGCCAGGGCCTGCAGTTGTCTCTCTGCTTTCGGCGCGTCCCAGGAGTACATGTAGGTGCTGACGAAATCGGCCAGCAGCCCCCGCGCCAGCGGAGATGGCACCATGGTCTCAGCCCGCACCACCCGGATCCGTCCCTGCTGGATCTGTTCGAGTACTTGCTCCAGGTGCTCCAGGTCGAAGACGTCGCGCAGGCAATCGCGGATGGTCTCGGCCACGATGGGGAAGTCCTCCAGCCCGCGGGCGATGGCCAGCAAGTCGCGCGCGCGGAGCCGCTGCAGCCAGAAGGGCGTGCGTCGCCTCCCGGCCAGCCCGGGCAGCAGCAGGGCGCGGGCGGCGTTCTGGCGGAACTGGGCGCCGAAGGCGGCGGAGTTGGGCAGCTCCTCTAGAATGCGCTGCCGCGCCTCCGCTGACGACATGCGCTCCAGCAGATCCAGCGGGGGATCGGCCTCCGCCTCCGGGAAGCGGAGCAGGATGCCATCATCATCGGCCTTGCACTCCACCTCCAGGCCCCGCTCGGCACGCAGCGCGCTCGCCAGCGCCAGTCCCCAGGCGCCATTCACCCGCCCCCCGAAGGGGGAATGAACCGCCAGCCGCGGATCCCCGATGGCGTCGTGGAACAGCTCCAGGATCACGGTCTGGTCGGAGGAGATCGCGCCCAGGGCCTCCACCTGGCTGCGCACATAGCTAAGGAGGGTGCGGGCCGAATCCCCGTCCAGCGCGTGCTCTCGCTGCAGCCAGGCGAGCGCTTCCCGATCGCCGAGACGCGCTGCCACCTGGCGACGGAAGCGCCCCAGGGCTTGTCCCACCTCGAAGCTGCGCCAGGGGTACTCACCCCGCCAGAAGGGAAGCCGCGGCAGAGCGGAGGCGGCATCGCTCACGATCACCCGATCTTCTGTGATCCTCTGCGCCCGCCAGGTGTGCGTGCCGAGGGTGAAGACATCGCCCTCCCGGGCCTCGAACACGAACTCTTCGTCCAACTCCCCGATCTTGGTGCTGCCGTCGGCCAGGTACACGCCGAAGGCGCCCCGGTCCGGGATAGTGCCGCCGCTGGTGACCGCAAGGCGGCGGCTTCCCGGAAGTGCGACCAGCCGGTCATTCACCCGGTCCCACCCGATACGGGCCCGGAGCTGGCGGAACAGCTCAGCCGGATAGCGCCCGGCCAGCATCTCCAGCGCCGATGCGAATAGCCGCCAGGACAGCTCCTGGTAAGGATAGGCCTGACGGAACAGGTCCCACAGCGCGGGGGCCTGCCAGCTCTCCCCGGCCACTGCCGCTACGATCTGCTGCGCGAGCACGTCCAGGCAGAGGCGGGGCGTGCGGATGGGCTCGACTTCCCCGTGCCGCATGCCACGGGCGATCACGGCCGCCTCCATCAGGTCCTCCTGGAAGGTGGCGAAAATGCGGCCCACGCTGGTCTCGCCGACGAGATGGCCGGAGCGCCCCACGCGCTGAAGGCCCTGGGTGACGCCCTTGGGTGATTGCAGTTGCACCACTAGGTCCACGGAGCCAATGTCTATGCCCAGCTCCAGGGAGCTGGTGGCCACCAGGGCTGGCAGCCGGCCCTCCTTCAGGGCCTGCTCGAGGTCGCGGCGCACCTCACGGGACATGCTGCCGTGGTAGGCGCGGATGACGCCGGGGCCGAAGCGCTCGTTCAGCCGCTCGGCGAAACGCTCCGCCAGGCGGCGGCTGTTGGCGAAGATGAGAGTGGTGCGGTGGGCGCGGATCAAATCCACCACCCGATCCACCACCGCGGGCCAGATGGAATCGTCCGGCAAGGGGGCGAAGTCAGGGACGGCGGTGATGACTTGCAGGTCCAGCGGCTTATGGCGGCCTGCGTCTACGATCGTGACCGGCCGGGGCTGGAGCCGCCGCGCCTCCCCCTCTCCCACCCAGGCCTGGCCGCCCAGGAAGCGAGCGATCTCCTCCAGGGGCCGCTGGGTGGCGGAGAGACCGATGCGCTGCACCGGGCCCCCGGCGACGTGGTCTAGCCGCTCCAGGCTGAGCGCGAGATGGACGCCGCGCTTATTGCCGGCCAGGCTGTGAATCTCGTCCACAATCAGCGTTCGCACATCGGCGAAGAGTCGCGGCGCGTGCGAGCTGGTGAGCATCAGGTACAGCGACTCGGGCGTGGTGATGAGCAGGTGCGGTGGCTTGCGCGCCATGGCCGCGCGGGCCGAGTTGGGGGTATCGCCGGTGCGCACCGCGGTGCGGAGAGCGGGCAGCTCTTCTCCCAGTTGGGCCGCCGCCGACCTCACCCCGGCCAGCGGCTCTCGCAGGTTGCGCTCGATGTCGTTGTTGAGGGCCTTCAGGGGAGACACGTAGAGCAGCCGCACACCGCCGGCGCCGCTGCTCTCCCTTGCTACTCTGCGAAGTAGCGAACCTCCTTCGCTACGAAGCACGAGCAGTTCCCGGTAGAGCGAGTCAATGCCCCAGAGGAAAGCGGCCAGGGTCTTGCCCGAGCCGGTGGGGGCGTGCAGGAGCGCGTGCTCACCCGCGATGATGGGTGGCCAGCCCAGGGCCTGGACCGGTGTGGGCCGGCCGAAGCGCTGACTGAACCAGGCCTGCACCCAGGGCGCGAAAGCGCCCAGTTCGACGGACATCTGCGCTCCTTACCATCCCGTGCATGAGATAGTAGACGATTTGCGTGAGATAGTGAATGGCCTGAGGTGCAGCCAACAGCCGCGCGTGCTGTGGAGGGCCGAGGGAATCCCAGCCTCGGCGGCGTATACGGGAGGCCGGTTGCTCCATGCCAGACGATCGGCCCAAGGTCAGACCTCTCGACATCATCCCGGTGCAGGCGCGGGGGCAGCAGGCGTTCCTGCTGCGCGACCCCCAGCGTCTGAGCCCGCGGGAGATCGTGGTTCCCGCAGACGTGGTCTTCCTACTGAGCCAGTTCGACGGCACCCGCACCGTCCGCGAGGCCCAGGTAAGCTACGTCCGCCGGTTTGGCACTCTGCTCACCAGCGACAGGATCGAAGGATTGCTGCGCCAGCTCGATGAGGTGCTCTTCCTGGAGAGCGAACGGTTCCGGGAGTTTCGGACCGAGTTGGAGGCCGAGTTCCGCGCTCGCCCCACGCGCCAGATGGCGCACGCCGGCCACTGCTATCCGGAAGGGGCGGCAGCCTTCATCCTCGACTGGCAGCCCCGGCTGGAGGCCGCGGTTCTGCCTGGCGACTTCGCTCTCGACCGGCGCCGGCCCGCGCTGATCGCGCCGCACTACGACATGAACGGCGCGGCCGAGTGCTATGCCTCTGCCTACCGATTGCTAGCTGCGACTGAGCCTCCCGAGGCCATCGTCATCCTCGGTATTGCCCACAGCGGCGGCGCTTCGCCCTTCACCCTCACCCGCAAGCCCTTCGAGACGCCCTTCGGCGCATTGGAGGCCGATGGCCAGCTCATCGCGCCCCTGATCGAAGGCGCCCCCTTCGATCTCCTGTCGGACGAGTTCCTCCACCGGGACGAGCACTCGATCGAGTTCCAGGCGGTGCTGCTTCACTTCCTGTACCGCGAGGTCGAGCCGCCCAGGATCGTTCCACTACTCTGCGGAGGCTATCATCGGCGAGATCACGAGCTCGCCAATCCGGCAGAGGTGGCGCCGGCGGCGCGGTTCCTCGACCTGCTGCGGGAGCTGATCGCCGCCGACTCACGGCGCATCGCCGTGATCGCCTCCGCCGACCTCAGCCACATCGGCGCGCGCTTCGGACAGCCGCCTCCCATCACCCAAACCCATCTCGAGCTCGCTCGCCGGCACGATACCGCGCTGCTGGAACGGGCACAAGCCGGAGACGCGGATGGCCTCTACCGAGTGCTGGCGCAGGAGCAGGATCGCTACAATGTCTGTGGCTTTCCGGCGATCTACGCGCTGCTGCGTTTACTGCCGATAGCAGCAGGCCTGGTCCTGAACTACCGGCAATCGGTCGAGCCGCAGACGCAGTCTTGCGTGAGCTTCGCGAGTGTCGCCCTGAGATGACTCAGCGAGCGCCAAGGCATGTGCTCCTCACCGGCGCGCCCGGGTGCGGCAAGACCACGCTGGTGATGGCAGCGCTCCGGCTGCTGCGCGAGTCCGGCCGGCCAGTCTTTGGATTCTGGACAGAGGAGATCCGGCAGGCCGGGGCGCGGCAAGGCTTCGCGCTGGAGCTGGTGAGCGGAGGGCGGGAGGTGCTGGCCTCGATGCGACGCCCGGGCCCCCCGCGGGTGGGCCGCTATGGGGTGAACCTGGAAGTGATGGATCACCTGGTGGTGCCTGAGATCGAGCGGGGGCTGGCCGCAGCCCGGTCGCAGTCAGGAGTGGTCCTGGTGATGGATGAGATCGGAAAGATGGAGCTGTTCTCCGCCTCCTTTCAGCAGACCGTGGTTTCCGCCTTCGACGGCCCAGCGCGTGTGCTGGCAACCACTATGGCCAGGCCGCACCCGTTCGCCGAGATGCTGAAGCAGAGACCTGACACCAGGCTGATCACCGTGACGCGCGAGAATCGTGATAGGTTGGTGGCGCAGATCGGAGAGATGCTGCTGGGCCGCGCGAACGGGGCCTAGGCGGGTCCTGCCCGGCTCTCGCGGGTGGCCGCGAGCAGATCCAGCGCGAGGAAGAGGGAGGCGCCGAGCTGGCCGGCGCAGGCGATTCCGGCCTGAGCCGGTCCGATGCCAAGCAGATCCTCTCCGCGCAGAGCCAGCCACAACGCCGCGCAGAAGAACGTCGTTGCCAGCAGCGAGATAGCCAGGGCGATGGCGCGGAAACGCAGGCCTCTGCGCAGGCAGGCTTGCACATAGGGCGGCCAGTTGCCGGCGGGCAAGCGGTGCTTCCGCTTCCGGGGATCCCTCATCGTCGGCGCCACAGGCTCCCGGCCTGTGCTAGCTGGCCGCCAGCTCCCGCACGTACTGCGCGTTCTCCGCCACCTGATCGCGATACTTCGGGAACATCCCCACCACCACCCCGTCGCTGGGCTTAATGCTTCTGAAGGCGTAGGCAAAGGCCTCCCTGGTCGCCTCGGGGGAGGTGGCGTTGCGGGTGGCGGCCAGAATCTTGAACCCGAGGCACGGCTTCTTGGTCTGCCGGATCACCGCGGTCATGGCGTCCGGGTCGCCCGCATGATAGCGGTCCCGGGCGTAGGCATCTTGCTCCGCCGCGGGCGCGGACTTGTACCCGCGGGCGAGGTTGTAGAAGCAGGTCATGTAGAAATCTGTCTCCCAGCCCTTCTCTTCCGCGTACTCCACCACTTGCGGGATGTGAGTGCCGATGCCGGCCGGGAGGCCGTGGTCCTGGATCGCCTTCAGGAAGTCTCTCACCTGGTCAATCTTCCCCTCGTGCCAGGAATTGTCCACGTGCGTACCGTGGTGGTAGATGGCGACGGCCCCAAAGGAGGCGATCTGGTCAATATTGTGGTAGATGTCCCGGAACTCCGAGGCGGTCTGCGCGATCCACTGCATCTTTCCGCCGTTCTCGCGGTGCTCCAGATACATCCGCATCTGGTGGCGATCCCCTCGCGACTGAACCGTGTTGATCCCATGTTCCCAGCAACTGTCCAGCAGTTGCTGTAGGCGGGGCATGGTGTAGTAGGTGGTCATGTCCCAGTCCATCTCTCCGCTCACGTGCGAGATGCCGCTCAGCGGATTGCCGCCGCAGATCAGGCGCGTGACCTGCTTGTCTCCGATCTGGATTGTGGGTAGCATCACTGTCCGCCTCCGGCGAGGTTCTCGAGTGATAGGGCAGGCCCGCATCGAGCCCAGTCGAGGGCTCCTCGGCCGGCCCACTGGTTTCATATTCGTTTCCGGTTCTGGTTGTCCTGCCCACGGAGAGCAGGCTAGGAGAACCCCTCCATGCTGGTCCTCAACTCCTGCGCGCGCCCAGTCTGGGCGGCGCGATAACCGGATTCGATGATGTCTACCACGTGGCGGGCGTGCTGGGCGGTCGCAATCGAAGGCACGCCCTCGCGGACCCAGTCAACGAGCTGCATCATGTCCTCGAACACGTGCGATTCCTGGATTTCCGTGTGCACTCCCACCACATGCGGCTGGTGATCTCCCTCCTGCCGCATGTCCTCGCCGTTCACCTCCGCGCCGATGACCGCGCCCTCGGTCCCGAAGATGCTGGGATGAAAGCCCCGCGTGACGGAGCCCGATACGGTGCCATAGATCACCGCGAACAGTGACTCCCCGAACTCAGCCGAGATGAACGTGCTGTCGTCCATATCGCACTCGATTGTGCCTCCCCGGAAAGGTCGCTGGGGCAGCACCAATCCCGAGGCCGCGTGCACCCGCTTCGCCGGGCCCAGCAGGCCGGTCAGGTTATGGAGGCTGTACACCGTGACATCGTAGAGCGGCCCGCCGCCGGGCCTCCTGAAGTACCAGGTGGGGTCAATGTTGGTGAGGACATCGTCCCCGGTCCGGAACTCCTCCTCTAGGTGGTAGTCTCCCACGGCGGTGCCCGCCATCGCCCACACCAGCCGGCCCAGGGCCCCCTCGCGGATCCGCTCTCGGATGCGCTGGTTGTAGGGGTGGAGCATCATGCCGGGAGAGGCCACCAGTCGCACCCTTTTCTCTGCCGCCCCGCGATGAGGTGGTCGCACTCCGCCACCGTGGTCGCCATGGTCTTGTTGAAATGCACGTGCTTGCCGGCCTCGATCGCGGCCAGGCCCTGCTCGTAGTGCAGCCCGATGGGAGAGCCGATGGTTACTGCATCCACCTCCGGGTCGGCCAGCAAGGCCTCGAAGTCCTGGTGCCATCGCGCTACGCCGAACTTGCGCGCGGCCGCCTCGGCCCGGCCGGGGAATGCGTCGCAGACTGCCGCCACTCTCACCCTATCCTGCACGTCGGGCTGCGTGAGGTGGCTGAGCGCTCCCCGCATGCCGATGGCGCCGGTTCCTACGATCCCGATCCCAACTGGCTTGGTCATGATCTCACTCCCGTTCCCTCCCTCCAGGAGGTGTGATGTCGCCAGCCCACAGTCTCGCGGAGCCTGCGGTTGGAGAACAGGCTGGCATGGCCTGGCATCTCTGCGCACAACGGCAGCAGCTCGGGCTTGAACCTCGCGATCAGCTCGCGGGTTGGCTCCAACGCGCTGGTGTCATCACCATTGCAGAAGTAAACCCCGTGGGGCTCGATCTCGGTTGCCTTCTCCATCAGCAACCTGTGGGCGGAGGCCAGGTCCTCAGCGCCAACCCAGGCCCACAGCCAATCGCTCCACGCATCGGTCGGCTTGGCGCTGCGCGCCATCTCGGTGCGATGCGCTGGATCACAGATTCCGGCGGACCGCAGGGCATAGGTTCTCATGCCATAGGCCCGGGTGTAGCTTGCCAGCAGCTCCTCGCCGACCAGCTTGCTGTAGGAGTAGGAGTCGTGGACATCGGAGCGGTGAGCTTCATCCACCGGGAGATACTGAAACGGGAAGGCGGAACCGCGCAGGCGAAAGCCGTGGCCCAAGGCGCAATTGCTACCAGTCATCACAAACAGGCCGATCTCTCTGGCGAGGGCAGCTTGGAGCAGGTAGTAGGTGCCCATGACGTTGGTCCGCATGGTCTCATCGAACGCGGGGCCCCTCTGCGAGGCCCGCTCGCGGATCCCGGGATGGTCTGTCGGATAGGGGGTGGCGGCCAGATGCTGAATGGCCTCGATGCCGCCTGCCGTCGCCCGCAGGCAGTCGTCGAAGCTGGTGATGTCCCCCTTCACCCAGGGCCAGTGATCGGCGCCGGAGGGCCGAGACCGAGACGTCAGCACCAGATCGTGGCCGGCGGACTCAAGCTCCGCCACCACGAACCCTCCCAGAAGGCCACTCGCCCCGGTGACCAAGACCTTCATCGCCATCCTCCGTTCGCTATCTCGCAGTGCGCAGGCGGAATGCTTCCACCAACTCCGCGGGCTCTCCTCGGTGCGGCGGTGCTGTAGGGCGGGCATGCCTACGCCCGCCGGGGCAGGTCGCAGGCCTGCTCTACTGCGCCTTCTTCACCCGCTCCACCGCCTCCAGGACTGAGGCGGCAATGTACTCGTTGTCTCCCTCGGGCATGTAGGGGTGTATGGGCACGCAGAAGGTGCGGGACATGACCTCCTCGGAAACTGGAAGCTCTTGCCCGGGGTTGAGCGTATCGTAGAAGCGGGATTTGTGCAGGGGCTGCCCACCACCCGAGCATTCCACCTTGTACTCCTCTCTGAGCAAGGACCTGAGGCGGGCCATTCTTTCGCCCGCCCAGCCGCGCGCGGCCTGGATGGGGTAGAGGTAGTAGGTGTGGAAGTAGCCCGGCGGCTCGTAGGGCGGGGTGAGGTCCTCGCACCCCGCCAGCATCTGCTCGCGGGCCTGGGCGACCTTCCGCCGGCGGGCGATGAAGTCATCGAGCCGGCCCAACTGCACCAGGCCGACGGCGGCCTGCACCTTGGTCATCTTGTAGTTGGAGCCCCAGCCGATCCCCTTGAGGTGGACATCGCCCGGGATGGTGTTCCATCCGAACTGCCGTATCCCCCCAAGGCGAGGCACGATCTCGCCATCGTCAGTGGTGATGGCGCCGCCTTCGCCCAGAGTGGTCATGTTCTTCTGGGTGTGGAAGCTGAAGACGGTCATCCAGCCCTTCTTCCCGATCTTCGTATCCCGGTCGCCTCCCCCGCAGGCGCGGGCGGCATCCCCGATCACCTTCAGGGGGCCATGCTTCTGATGGGGGTAGCGCCGGGCCAGCTCCAGCAGCTCGTCCATGGGGGCGGAGAGGCCGAAGTTGTGGACGGGGAAGATGGCGCGAGTGCGAGGCGTGATCTGCTTCTCCACGTCATTCGGGTCGGCATTGAGGGTCTTGGGGTCAACCTCGCACCACACCACCTTGCCGCCTGCGCCATAGACGGCATTGGGCGCGGCGCGGAAGTTGACCGCGGGCACGATCACTTCATCTCCCGGCTCCAGGTCCAGCAGCATCATGGCCATGTCTAGGCCGGTGCCCGCGCCATTTACCGCCAGGCAGTGGCTCGTGCCAACGTATGCGGCGAACGCCTGCTCGAGCTGGTCCAGTTCTTCGCACTCGAAGCCGAAGCCTATGGTGGGGTCCATGGAACCGCGAATGGCGCGGACCGCGGCCTCCACTTCCTCTTCGCCGTAGTAGCCTCCCAGCAGACACTCCGTCTGCCAGGGCTTAGAAGGCCTTCCTCGCTTGAGCGCTTCTTTGCGCTGCTTGGGGTCGATCATGGTCGTGAGATCCTCCTACTGAAGTAAGTGTGGATGGTCTCGATTCGGGAGTGGTTACCCGCGCTTGGTCGTGACCAGAGACCGGATCAGGTCCAGGTCCAGCACGCCCTTCTGGCCCCAGCCTCGGGTTCCCGCCAAGACCGCCGGCCGGAATCTCTCGTACAGGCCGAAGGCCTGCTCGGCCAGCTCCTTGCGTTGGAGGGAGGCGGCCAGCTCGTCCATCACCTGGCGCACCGCCTCCAGGTTCTCGCCGAACTTGCTTCTGAGGTAGGCCTCCACCTTGCCGGGGTCAATCGCCTCCGCGCCCACCACCGCCCTGACTCCGGCCTCCGTCTGCTTTGCCGGCACCGGTCGGCCGCACACCTCGACCCAGAACTCCTCGCCCAGCCCCGCTTTCTTCGGCCGCTTGCCTTCTAGCGCCTTGGCCGGCGGGAAGATCCCGAGGCTCCGGCCCTTGGTCTGCGCATTGAGCCCCGCCAGCGCTCGGCCCAGGGTGAGGGCGGCCTCCCAGTCGAACCCCATGCGCGCCGCCACCACTGCGGCCCACAGCGTCAGCACAGGCGCTCTGTTGATGGTTATGGTCTTGTGTGG
Source organism: uncultured Armatimonadota bacterium (assembly GCA_963716175.1). Taxonomy (GTDB): domain Bacteria; phylum Armatimonadota; class Hebobacteria; order Hebobacterales; family Hebobacteraceae; genus MFD04408-11. The sequence continues at coordinate 2,746,588 of OY970296.1, forward strand.
CACGTCCCTCCTCGCTGGGCAATCGGTCGCTCCGGCCGGGGCCGGGCCCTGATCGGAGGCCTACGGCGATTCCCCTACTACAGGTAGCCGAGCGAACGAAGCTTGCGGCGAGTCTCCTCTGAAAGCTCCGCTCCGGGCGCGCCCGGGGAGGTCACGGTCTTGAAGCCGGGGTCCACGAAGTCCAACGGCAGGTACTTCTGTGTCTTCGCGAACTGGACGAAGACCTGGGCGAGCTTGGCCGCCTGCTGGGGCTGCTCGGCGATGACATTGCGGGTCTGCCGAGGGTCGGCGGCGAGGTCGTAGAGCGCTCGCATGGTGCCCCCCTGGTAGAGCAAGAGCGCCCAGCGATGATCCCGCACCACGTAGCAGGGCCAGTTGCCGCTGGTCCGGCAGAACACATAGTCATTGATCTTGCTGGCCTCCCCGGTCATCAGTGCCGTCAGGGATCTGCCCTGCACGGTGCCCGCCGGGGCCGGGATCGCGAGCAGATCCAGGATAGTGGGCAGGACGTCTATGGTCTGGGTGAGCGCGCCCACTCGCCCCACGGGCCCGCCGGACCCCGGGAACTTGATCAGGAGCGGGATGTGGATGGCCTCGTCATAGGGGCAGGTGGCATGCCACTGATAGCGGTGCTCTCCCAGCGCGTCCCCGTGGTCGGCGGTGACGATCAGGAGGGTGTTGTCGTAGACGCCGAGCCCCTTCAAGTAGCTGATCAACTCGCCCACGGCCCAGTCCGACCAGCGGAGTTCGGCGTCATAGAGGTTCACCCAGTCCGAGCCGTAGGCCGGCGGGTCCTCATCGTGGAACCGGTCATAGACGCGGGTGAAAGCCGGCTCTGTCTGCCAGTAGTCGGGGGCCGGCTTTCCCTTGAACATGTCCTTCAGCTTCTCGGGAGCTTCGTATGGGTTGTGCGGCGGCAGGAAGTGCACATAGGAGAAGAACCGCGGCTCCCGGTGCAGGTTCGCGCGTATCAGCTCCAGCAGATGCTCTGGGGATCGCCACTGCATCTCCTCCTGCTTCGAGTGCACCTCTCCCAGAGGGCTGAACAGCACATCGAATCGCGCGCCTAGCCGCAGCACCGGCGCTGTCGCTGGGTTCGAGGTGAACAGAAGGGTGCGGAACCCGGAGGTTCCCAGCGCCCAGTCTATGGTAAAGGCCTCGGGGTCAACGGGATGCAGGCGCTCGTGCTTATCCCTGGTTCGAGGCACCGCCACCCCATCGGTGTCCGGGTATTGGCCTGTGAAAAGGTTGGCGGTGGAGGGCGAGGTTTGAGGATACTGGCAGAAATGTTGGTCGAACACCACCGCTTGGCTGGCGAGGCGGTCGAAGTTGGGGGTGGTCTCCCGGGGATATCCGTAGGCGCTGAAGTGATCGGCCCGCGCCGCGTCCATGACGCAGATGACGATGTTGGCGTCCTTGACCAGGCGGCGAAGGCCATCCAGGTCAGCGCGCCGGGTCAGCGAGATGCCAAAGGAGGGAGGCTTCACCGGCTGGCCGGTGGCGGAGGCTGCGCTGCCTCGGAAGGGGATGGGCTGAGGTTGGCGCCGGCGAACCAGAACGTGCGCGCCCAGCCCGAGCACACCGGCAAGGATCACCAGCGCGAGCGCCCAGCGAAGGAGTCTCTTCATCGGCAGGCCCAACACTCCTGTGACCAGTCTACCGTGCCGGGGGCAGCCTGTAAAGGTGTGGCGAGGACGCGTCAGGAGTACCGACTCACGAGTTGAGGCGGGGCGCCTTCGCGGTCATTCTGAGCTCGCGGCAGCTTCGCGAGCGAAGAATCTGTTCAAGAGGTCCGGGGCCGCCGCGGCGGGCGCCACTCTGATATGGATTCCTCGCTCCGCTCGGAATGACAGCCTGCAGGAGCGCCTCTGGCCGCGGGCGAACCGGTACCCTGTTAGACAGGAGCCGTAGTGGCTAGGCCCCATGGGCCGCTGGCTAGGCCGGCAGAGCCGGCCGCCATCCCGGCCTTCAGGCCTAGGGACACCCCGGCCCGAACGGGGCCTAGGGGCTCCTGCCGCGCACCCATGGAACAGGCATCAGGAGAAGGAGGGCCCGCTCGCGTTCCGGCGCTACTGCTCGCCCTAGAGAAGCGCGGGGCGCTCCGGGCGGTCGGGTTCTCCCTGGTCGCGCTGCTGGTAGTCACGGTGCTCCGGCTCAGTTACCCCGGCATCCCCGACCCCGACAGCTTCTACCACTTCCGCCACGCCGCGCTGTATGCGCAAAGGGGTCTGACCATGTCGGCCTTCCCCTGGCTGGTCTACTCCATCATCAGCCAGTTCTCGTCCGATATCGGGTACGGCTTCCATCTGCTGCTGGTGCCGTTCACGTTCTTGCGTGATCCCATCCTGGGCGTGAAGCTGGGGGCGGTGTTCGAGACCGCCGCGGTGATGATCATCTTCTACGCGGTCATGCGGCGGCACCGGATAGCGTTTGCCTTCGCCTGGCCCTTGGTGCTGGTTTTTCTCGCGCCCCCCATCGTCTACACCGTGCTGCAGACAAGACCCCAGACCTTGACCATGGGCTTCTCGGCCTTGCTCCTGTCCTTCCTGCTGGTGGGGAGCGGCTGGGGCGTATTCCTTGGCAGCTTCTTGATCAGCTTCGTCCATCTGAACATCGTGCTGATCGTGCCCATCCTGGTGGTAGTCGCGGCTCTTGCGCAGGGCCTGAGCGAGCGGCGCTGGGAGTGGCGGAAGTGGGTGCTGACCGTGGCCGGCATCGGCGCCGGGTGGCTGCTGCGGCCCAATCCGCTGGGGGCGGCGCGGCTGGAGTACGTGCAGGTGATCGCGCACGAGCTGGTACGGCGGAACAAGATCCCGCTGCTGTTCGGGCGGGAGTGGGAACCGGTCTCGGGCTCCGCCCTCGCCTCTTTCTCCTACTTCCTCTTCCTGTGGGGCGCGATCGCCGCCCTCTTCCTGATGGCACTGGCCATGCGTCGCCACGACCTGACTCCCAGAGATCGCACCTTCCTCTGGAGCAGCTTCTTGCTGTCGCTCATCTTCTTCATCGGAGCTGTCGCCATCACCAAGCGCGCTGTACCCCTGTGGGCGACCTTCGCGGTGATGTTCGTGGCCCAGGCCTTCACCTGCTTCCTCGACCCGCGCGAAGAGCTCGCGCCCGTTCGTCAAGGAGGAGACGCGCCTGGTGCTGGCCTTGTGCGCGGCTGCCATCTCCCTGGCGATGGTGTGGGACGGCGTGAAGGAACCCATGATGCGGGGCAAATGGCCCAGCACTGACCCCTACCGGCTCCAGGCCGCCGCCGACTGGCTGAAGCAGCATGCTCCGGCCGATGCCATCGTGTTCAACGTGAACTGGGATGACTTCCCCGAGCTGTTCTTCTGGAATTGGGAGGACCGGTATGTGAGCGGCCTGGACCCCATGTTCCTGTTCGCCTACAACCAGGCGCTGTACTGGAAAGCGCATCATCTCCAGACCGGGGAGGGCGTGGACCACACCTGGGGAACCATGACCTATCAGGCGGGCCGCGAGGAGGATACCTACACCGCCCTCCGCCACGACTTCAGGGCCTCCTACCTGGTGCTGATCCGGCAGCGCAACGGGGGGCTATACGAGTACTTGCGAGATCATCCCGGAGTCACATTGGGCTTTGATGAGGGGGGCATTGCCGTCTTCGCATTGGGCTGAGAGCCGACGGCCCGGCTGACCCAAGAAGCCGCGATCGCGCTCGCGGCCCTGTCGCCCTTAGGGCCTCGCGCAGCGCACTGACGACGGGCTGCGCCTGCTCCTGTCTTCAGGATCTCAAGCACGACAGCGCGCTGGCTCCGCTGTTCACGGCCACCGCGCGCCGACACCCCGTGGACGTGGCCATCCTCTGCCTTAACTCGGGCTCTATCCAGGCCGACGCGGCTGCGCTGCGCCAGGGCGCATGGGGTCCTGGTACAGCCTCATAGCACCCAGGAGGCGTCTGGCCGCGGGCCGGGGCCGCCATTCCGGAGACGGGACGGGGGATGGCAGAAGCTGGTGCTCCTGCCTAACCGGCAGCCTGGTCTCCCAAAACCCGGAGTTTTGTGGAATATGGCGAGCGGCTGAGCCTATTGCGGGAAGGACGAGCGAATAGAGCAGTTCGCGGAGGATGCTTTCGCGCGTCTTCACGAAGCCCGCCGGAAGCGGGCAGGCCGGCCAAAGCCCGCCAGAGGCGGGCAAGCCTGACGGAGGCATTAGGGAGACTCCTGCATTGCGGCGATAGCCGGATTGCGGGAAGCTCCGACCGAGGTGGCTTGTGAAGGCTGCTGCGGTCACCCGCCGGGCTACTCTAATGCGGGAGACTCTCTATGGCTATGGCAACCGGCGTCTCCAGTGGTGCCGCGGGTCTGGCGCCTTACGGCAACGCATCGGTGATCGCATTCGTCAATGAGAAGGGCGGGGTCGCGAAAACCACCTCCTGTGTCAACCTCGGGGCCGCCCTGGCCGTGCGCGGCCAGCGGGTGTTGTGCGTTGACCTCGATCCCCAGGCCAATGCCACCACGGCCTTTGGGGTGAGCGCGGAACAGGCGATATCGCGGGAGGCCCACTGCCTGCTCACCATGCCCCGGTTCCCCCTGGAGCGGGCGATCGTCTCCACCCAGATCAACGGGCTTGATCTGGTTCCCTCCAGCGGCCGGCTGGCCGATTGCGACAAGACCCTGGTGATGGAGGTGGGTCGGGAGGGGCGCCTGCGCGCCAAGCTCCGGGATTTCTTCCGCAGCGTGCTCACCGACAAGTACGACTTTATTCTAGTGGACTGCCCGCCGTCCCTGGACTTACTGACCATCAACGCCCTCACTGCCGCCACCCATATGATCGTGCCGGTGAACACGAAGTTCTATGCCTTGAAGGGGATGGCGCTGCTGGGCGATCTAGTGGCGACGTTGCACGAGCAGATCGGCGCCACCGTGAAGCTGCTCGGCATCCTGGTCACCATGTTCGACAAGAAGACCGCGCTGGATATCACCATCTACCGGCTGCTCAAGGAGAAAGTGGAGAGTGAGTTCGGCAATTACCTCTTCACGACCATCATCTCCAAGAGCGTGGTGGTGAGCGAGGCCGAGGCCGGGGGCCTGCCCGTGTTGATGCGAGAGCCCGAGTCCCGCGCGGCCTCGGCCTATCATACGCTGGCCGAGGAGGTTCTCGACCGACTGCGGTTCGATGTTCCCGGGCTGGTGATCCCGTCCGCTGGGCCGGCGATGGCCCGGGTGCACTAGGCGCCTCAAGGGAGGTGGAATCATGACCGTGACAAGCGATGCAGGGATGACCCTCACTCCGCAATCATCGGATAGCGATTGCTCGGCTCTGGTGACCATCAGCGTCCCGGACTGTGCTTCGCCCATCTGTCGGCTGGGCGGCGCGCGGGAGATCCTCGGCGATCTCACGGTGCGGCAGTTGATCGAGCGAGTGGTGAGCCCCAGCTCCCTGCTCTCGGTGCGGGTGCCGATGACTCAACTGGAGGCGGAGGCCCCCACCGCACTCGCCGTGAGCGAGCTGCTGTCCACGGATTGCTGCGAAGTGGTGCTGTTGGACGGCGCGGCCGGAGGGAAGAAGCCGGTCTCTCTGGATGAGCGGGCGGCCGAGATCACCCAGGCCCAGGTGGGTGCGCAGGGCAGTTCTTTCCTCAATATCAGCTTGGAGGTTCGCGCGCCTGCAGAGCGCTTGGCTGCTACGCCTCAGGATCGGCGGCAGATAGCGACGCCGGAAGTAGTGGAAGTCGAGAGACGGCCGGCCGCGGAATTGCCATCGGTCCCCGGGGGAGAAGAGCGCCGCCAGGTGCAGCTCCCCGAGCTAGTGGAGGCATCCGTCGAGTCCGAGGAGTATGACGCCGATCTGCCTCTTGTGGTGGAGGCAGATTTGTTCGCGCCGGAGGAACCGGTGCCAGCCGCGGAGGCCGAGGGGAGCGGGCCGGAGGCATCTGAGCCCGTCACCGAAGGGGGCATCATCGCGATCGTGGCAAAGCCGGTGCCCAGGGAGAAGCGGCCCCCGGAGTCTCAGGCTCGCAAGGAGTACATCCGCAAGGGCGACTGGCTCCGCGCTCAGTTTCTCCCGGAGGTTCAGAATCTGGATTTCAGTGGGCTGTTCGTGGGCAATCTCGGGCTTGGCATCCGCGAGGAGCACGGGCGGAGGACCGTGGTGCTGGCCGATCCCGCCCGGATCACCGATATCCTGCTGCGGGGCAACAGCTACCGGCGCAGCGGCGATCATGCCAAGGCTCTGATCTGCTACCAGGAGCTGGTGGATATGGACCCCGGCAACCCTGATTTCCGCTTCCTGTTGGGCAAGACGCTGCTGGCGCTCGGACAGCAGCCTGAGGCAATAGAAGCGTTTGGGCGCGCCAGAGAGCTGGGCCACGAAGGGGCGCGGAAGGAACTCGAAGATCTCAAGGCCGCAGCTCCCCGGGCGCGCAAGCCGCTGGGCTTTCTCCGTTTCTGGAAGCAGTAGGCCGACGGCGCATCATCCCCACCCATTCCACCCCGGGCCGAGGGGGGCCCGGGGTGGTGTTTTGGCCATTCCTCCGCGCCCCGGGGCAGGACTGGTAGGCCGCCATTAGCGAATATAGCCGACCATGAGACCAGGATCGGTAGTCATCGTCTTCGCCCGCGCTCCGGTCCCTGGGGAGGCCAAGACTCGCCTGATTCCGGCGCTGGGAGCGTGGGGCGCGTCCGAGCTCTACCGGTGCTTCGTGCTCGATACTCTCGCCCGCAGCTCCGAACTCTCGGTGGACGTGATGCTGGCCGCGGCCGAGGCCGATCAGGTTGAGGCCCTACGCTCGTTGGCCCAAGAGGCCTGCCCACGCGCGGAGATCATCGTCCAGACCGGCTCCGATCTGGGCGAACGGATGAGCGGCGCGTTCCAGGAGGCCCTTGGCCGGGGGTACCCCGGCGCGGTGTTGATCGGAACTGACGCCCCGAGCCTGCCGTTCGATCGTGTGGATCGCGCCCTCTCTCTGCTGCGGCACGGCAACCTGCAGCGGGGCCGTCAGTACGAGGCGGTGCTGGGCCCCTGCCTGGACGGCGGATACTACCTGATCGGCCTGCGCGCGCCCATGCCTCAGCTCTTCCAGCACATGGTCTGGGGCACGCGCAGCGTGCTGGTTGACACGCTGCGGCGGGCACAATCGCTCAAGGCCTCGGTCTCCCTGCTCGAGCCCTGGTACGATGTTGACACCCCCGAAGACCTGGAGCTGCTCCGGTCCCACCTCACGGCCCTGTTCCTCGCCGGGGAGACGATCCCTTGCCCTGCGACCTGGCACTACCTCCAGGAGCAACTGGCGGAGCAGTGACCCATGCCGCGGGACCCGGCCCGGCTTGCGGTCATCATCCCGGCCCTGAATGAGGAGCAGTCCGTCGGGCAGGTAATCGCGGCCATCCCTCGCGAGCTGGCCTGCGAGATTATCGTGGTGGACAATGGCTCCACCGACCGTACCGCGGAAATCGCCTCCCAGCACGGGGCCCGCGTGATCGGTGAGCCCCAGCGCGGCTATGGCGCCGCCTGCCTGGCCGGGATCGCCGCCGTCTCGCAGGCGGAGGTGGTCGCCTTTCTCGACGCCGACTTCAGCGATGACCCGGCTCTGCTCACCCAACTGGTGGAGCCGATCCTGGGGGGCCGCGCCGACCTCGTGATCGGGTCTCGGATGCTGGGCGCGCGCGAGCCGGGCGCGATGCCGCCTCATGCCCGCTTCGGCAACCGGCTGGCCGGCCTCATCCTCACCCACCTCTACTGCCAGCCCACCACTGACCTGGGCCCCTTCCGCGCCATCCGCTATTCCGCCTTGCAGCGCCTCTGCATGAGAGACCGCGGCTACGGTTGGACCATGGAGATGCAGGCGAAGGCCGCGCGGTTGCGCCTCCGCACCCTGGAGGTCCCGGTTCCCTATCGGAGGCGAGTGGGCCGCTCCAAGATCAGCGGCTCCCTCTGGCCCTCGCTCCAGGCCGCGGCGATCATCATCGGCACGGCGGTGCGGCTACTGTGGTGGTGGCCGCCCTCCGCCTCAGGCCGATAGGCACCTCTGCCATCTGTGCTCAGTTCAAGGCCTCTTCCGCCGGCCACCAGCCAGTCGGTGTTTCTTCGTCTCCCCTTGCCCGCCGAGCGCGCGACTGAGCGTGGTCACGACGAACTGGTTCAGGCTGGCCCGTTCGGCTCGCGCCCGCCGAACAAGATCGCGGTGCAGACTCCTGGGGGTCCGCACCAGGAAGCGACCACTGTACTCCGGCTCGGCTGCTGGCGCCGGAATTGGGAGACCCTCGGACAGAGCCACCTCAATCCAGCCGGCCATCGCATCCCTGATCATCTCCACGGCCTCTTCCGCGGTGTCCGCCTCCGTCATGCACCCCGGCAGCTCGGCTACCTCAGCGAAGAACGTCCCGTCCTCATACTGGCGGAGCTGTATCGTGTAAGGCAGGCGCAGGTACTCCTCAACTGTCTTAGCCACGGTCTTCATCAGCGCTGGCCTCCTCTGTATCAGTCTCCTGGAGCATAGCAAGCGCCCGCCGCACCACGTACTCCTTCAGATGCGGGCGCCTTCTGGGCACACTGAGCAGGTGGGGGCCACGATAGTAGAAGTAGTGGCTGCCGCCTCGCTTGGGCTTCCGCACCTGAAAACCATAGGCCCGCAGCAGCGCGTCCAGGTCCTCGAAGCGCACCTGCCTTGGGCTCTGCTCGACCTTCTGCCGCCTCTTCTGCCGAGTACTCAGCGCCACCCTCCTGCTCATATGATACCACATATGATAGCATCGTCAATGCCGGAACAGCACACCTGCGGCACCCGGCGCAGCGAGAGCTTTAGCTAAGGCCCCGCAGCATCAAGCCGCAGAAGAGTCTACCCGAGACCGCGTCACCCGCCACCAGACCGCCTGTCCGATGAGCAGGGCGAAGACCGGCGTGTAGCCGGCCCACAGCAGTGTGCGGTAGGCCTCGGGGTAGATCCAGCGCAGGTAATACTGGGCTGAGACGGTGAGGGTGAACAGGACCCAGCCCGGGATCGCCCACCAGCAGAGCAAGGGCAGGGACCAGATCACGTACCAGGGCAGGGTCGGCGCCCCCAGCACCAGACTGGCGGCAAGCACAGCGAAGGTGGCGGCGATCAGCCCTTCCAGGCCTGCCCGCAGTCGCCAGGTCAGCCACGCGGTGAGCGCGAGTGTTGCCAGCGTGCTGGCCGCGCGAGTGATCCCATAGTGCCACTCCACGTCCAGCGCGTTCAGTGTCCAGTTAGACAGGAAGAAAAGGCCTGAGTTGACCTCCCAGTGTCCGAAGTACTCGCTCAGACCGCTGAACAGGTGCCGGCCTGCCCCGGCAAAGGGGGCGAGCATGATCGCACAGGCAGCAGAGAAGACGGCCGCGGTCTTCCATCCGCCGCGGCGGACGAAGAAAGGCAGAGCGAGAACCGCGAATCCCTTGGCCAGCACCGCGGCAGCCAGCGCCACCGCGGCGCCGGGGCCTGGCCGGCCCTGCCTCCGCGCCGCCAGGACCAAGGCAGTCAGCAACAGGAAGAGCCCCAGCGCATCCACATGCACCCCGCCGGTCACCTCGGTCACGGCCAGCGGACACCAGGCATACCAGATCACCCGCTCCGCCGGCCGCCCCGTGCGCCTGAGCAGCGCGATCAGCGCCAGTACGCTTGCCATGTCGAAGACGACGAACAGCCACCTGAACAGCTCTGCGTCCCGGGCCCTCACCCGCGTCACCGCGGCGAAGAATAGCTCCGCGGCCGGCGGATAGACGGTGGGGATGTTGCGGAAGTTCATCTTCCGCCAGTTGGGGTCGCGGAGGTATCTGACCTCCGGCGCGTCGGGCCGGTGAAGATAGGGATTCACACCGGCGTTGATGCAGCGCCCGTCCCAGACATAGCGCCAGTAGTCGGTGGATAGGGGAGGAGTGCGCTCGAGGGCGACGATCCGCATCCCAAGGGCGGCCAAAACCAGCCATAGCAGCACCCACCGGGGCAGTCGGCCGGCCCGCATCGCCAGCAAGGCCGCCGCCAGGTAGCAGAACCAGGCCACCGAGTACCCCCGCACGAAGCGCGCCGCCCCACCCGGCGCGCTCAGCTCGGGGCCGGCAGACCCGAGGGCCGCACCCGCCGCCAGGCCCAGCAGGAGCATCAGCCAAGGGGTTGCGCGTTGGAGCATGTTCGACTTGGTCTGCGCGGGCGCCGCAGCCACTTGACCGCTCCTGCGGGTCGGACTCATCTCTGCCGCGGTCTTGGCCTGCTGCTCCTGAGTGGCTCCGCCGACCGAGAGAAGAACTCATCTTGCAGCTTCCTGGTGACGCGGTCCTGCTTCACCGCCCGCACCACCTCCACCAGGCCGCGGATCCCCGCCTCCAGTATCAGCGCGCCCAAGTCTGCGTTCGACGCGGAGGGCTCGCCCGCGAAGTGATTGGGGTAGTCGGCATACCACCACATACCGCTATAGGCCTCCAGGCCGCGCAACCGCTTCTGCGGCAGGCCGCTCTCGTCTCCCGCTTCCTCCAGCTGCACCAGCTCCGGGCGGATCGCCATCATCCGGCTGGTCTCCCCCTCATCAGCATGGCCGCCCCAGTCTGTCTTGCGCATGGCCTTAATCCGTTTCTCCATCTCGAGATCCCTGGGACGGCCCGCCACATACACCACGTACTCGCGAGGCCGGGCGAGCTGGGTCTGGCAGAAGTAGTTGAGCCAATCGTTGTTCCCTCCATGGCCATTGACGATGAGGACTTTGCCGAAGCCATTGCGCCCGATGGCGTCGCACACGTCCTGCAGCAGCGCGGTCAGGAGCTCGGGCGAGATGGTGACGCATCCGGGCTGATGTCTGGCCTCATAGATCTGCCCGAAGTAGTAATAAGGGAAGACCACCGCGTACTCGCGCTGCGCGGCGCCGATGGCCTGCGCCCGGGCAGCGATCACATCGGTCCCCAGGGGCAGATGGGGCCCATGCTTCTCGATCACGCCGATTGGGAGCAGGCACACGCCCTGCGCCTGCTTCACCGCCTTCGGGAAATCGGCGGCGGTCAACTCCTCCCACTGCACTGGCAGGTGACGCGTTCGTTGCGCTCGCACGGTCATCTCAGCCTCCTACTGATGTTGGCATGTCGAAGTGAGCCCAGGCTTGCCCTCGGACTGTGCTCGACTTGAGAGTTTGCGGAAGCGGCTCCCGACTCCTTCCCGCCTTGCCTCCCTGAGCCCCTTGGAGGGCCTCTTGCTGGTCGCAGGGGCGTTTTGCGCCGCTTGGGGCCCCCCCAGGGGCGCGGGAGCGGCCCCATCGGCTGGCTTGAGAATGCCCTTTCAGGATGGGGTATATCTGCCTGGGTGTCTCCGTGTACCGGGGCGCCCGGAGTAGCTGGCTCGGCAAACAGCCCGAGCCTTTGGGGACCGCAACCCCCCACCACCCATAGGCGCCCCGGCGTCCGCCTCCGCCGGGGCGCCAGCCCTTCCAGGCGCAGGATAGCCAGCCGCAGGCGCAGAAGCCCAGGTGCGCCCTGGGAGCCTGCGACAAGGCCCGCGGGATCTTGGTACACCGCCCAAGGAGCTGCCGTGGAGATACAGGTCTCATTCCCGTCGGAGGGCGAAGCGATCTTCGGTGTCCTTCACCTGCCCGCGACCGCCGCGGCGCCAGGCCTCATAATGTGCCACGGCTTCACCGGCCACCGCGCCGAGTCCCATCGCCTGTTCGTGGTGGCGGCCCGGGACTTCTGCCAGCACGGTCTGGCGGTTCTGAGGTTCGATTTCCGCGGCTCTGGCGACAGCGCCGGCGAGTTCCGTGAGATGACCGTCTCGCGGGAGACCACTGATGCCGCTGCCGCCCTCGCGTGATCTCGCCTCCCGGCCCGAGGTGAACCCCGACCGCGTCGGGGTGCTCGGGCTCAGCTTGGGCGGGTGTGTCGCTGCCTGCCTGGCGGGCCGCGAGCCGAGGGTGCGGGCCCTGGTGCTGTGGTCGGCAGCAGCTCACCCGGAGCGCATCCGCGAGCATCTCCAGTCGCAGTGGGGGGAGAGTGAAGTGCTGGACTTCAACGGATGGGGCCTGGGGCGTGGGTTCCTGGAGGATCTTCCCCGCATTCATCCCCTGGCGGAGGCGCGGCGCTACCTGGGGCCGAGCCTGATCGTCCACGGCGAGCAAGACGAGGTGGTGCCGCCCTCGGACGCATCTGACTTCCAGCAAGCGCTCGGCGGCCCCAGCGAACTGCACCTGGTGAAGGGCGCCGACCACGTGTTCTCCGGTCTCACCTGGCAGGCGGAAGCGATCACGAAGTCGCGCCAGTTCCTGTTGGCCAGTCTCGTCGGCGGCTGAACGGCCGGAGCCCTTTCAGGAGGTGGCACTGGTGACCCGATTGCGCAACATGGAGGAGCTGATCGCCAAGCTGCGGGCGCGGCAGATCCGGGAAGTGAGGCTAACGGGCAAAGTGGCCACTACGACTCCTCCCGGGGGCAGGCAGATCCTGTTCCGCGGTCGCCTCGTTCTGTCCGCTGATCTGGGCGGGGGCGACGAGATGCAGTACGCGGAGACCGTGAGGCCCTATGCCGCAGAGACCAAAGCCTCGGAGCTGCCGGTCAGCCGGAGACGGGCAACCGATCTCCAACGCTCGCAGTCGGCGCTGATGCGCCAGCTCCAGGCCTACCGCAGCGAATACCAGCAGGTGATGGAGGCGGCTCGCGCGAGCCTCACGCAGAAGCTGAAGCAGGCCGGCATCACCGTGGTCGAGCCGGAGGAGTAGGCCCGATGCGCATCACCATTGCCGTCCGCGGCCACTTCCGGAACACCTCGGCCCTGGGGAAGGACGAGATGACCGTCACCATCCCTGATACCGGCAGCCTGCACATCCGGGATTTGCTCGAGACCCTGAATATCCTGGAGGAGGAGGTCGGGCGGATCACCGTCAACGGCCGGCCCGGTCGTCTCACCGAGGGTCTGCGCCACCGCGCGGTTGGAGTTCTTCCCGCGGGAGCGATCCAGGTGACGGGGCTGAGACCGGCCCCTCGCACTCTCGGCTAGCTCACCTCTCCCGCCAGATAGGCCTGCGTCCTGCGGTCGCGGGGCCGGGCGAAAAACTCAGCCGCGGGACCGTGCTCCACCAGTTCTCCCAGATAGAGGAAGACCACGTAGTCGGCAAGGCGTTTCGCCTGTCTCAGGATATGGGTGACCACGGCGATGGTGTAGCTGCCCTTGAGCTCGATCAACCGTCTCTCCACCTGCTGGGCCGACTGGGGGTCCAGCGCGGAGGTGGGCTCATCTCCCAGCAGCACCTCGGGCTCCACCGCCAGGGCCCGCGCCAGGCATAGCCGCTGCTGCTGCCCCACCGACAGCTTGGAGGCCGGGGCCCGCAACCGGTCCTTCACCTCCCCCCAGAGGCTGGCGGTCCGCAGGCACTGCTCCACTATCTGGTCGAGATGGCGCCGATCCCTCATCCCATGGATCCTGGGCCCGTAGGCCACGTTGTCGTAGATGGACATGGGCAGCGGGCAGGGCTTCTGAGCCAGCAGCCCCATCTTCTTGCGCAGCGGGATCACATCCACGCCCGGGTCCAGGATGTTGACTCCATCAATCAGCACCTCCCCCTGCACCCGTACCCCATCGGTCTCGTCAATCAGCCGGTTGCAGGTCTTGAGCAGCGTGGTCTTGCCGCAGCCGGAGGGCCCGATGATGGCTGTGATCTGGCCGTCTGGGATATCCACGGTGACATCCCGCAGGGCCTGATGCCCATCGTAGAAGACGTTCAGGTTGCGGATGCTGATGTGCGGCATATGCTACCTCCGATCACCGGACCACGTGCTGCTCGTATCTCTTCGCCAGCAGGCGGGAGACCACGCTGACGGCCAACACCAGGGCTAGCAGAATCGCCCCGGAAGCATACCCCCGCTGCTTCACCTCCTCGAAGGGGGCCTGCGTCTGGAAGAACACCGCCAGGGGGAGAGAGGCCACGGGCTCGGCCAGCGAGGAGGGCAGCCGATCCGTATAGCCGGCGGTGAAGAGCACCGAAGCCGCATCCCCAATCCCCCGGCCGAAGGCGAGCAGAACCGCGGTCAGCACCCCAGGCAGCGCCTGGCGCCAAACCACCTTGAGCGTGGTCTCGAGCCGGGTGGCGCCCAGGGTGTAGGAGGCCTCCTTCAGGTCTGCGGGCACCAGCCTCACCACCTCATCCATCGCTCGCGCCATGATGGGCAACTCCACTAAGGTGAGCGCAATGATGCCGCCCAGGAGGCAGGCCCGCAGGCCCAGGTAAAGCATGAGGATGAAGCCGAAGGCGCCGTAGACGATGGAGGGAATCCCCCACAGCACATCCAGGGCCAGCCGGGTGGCTCTCGCCAGCCAGCTCCGGCCGCCGAAGTCTCGCTGCAGGTAGCCCGTTACCGGGAGGCTGAGGGCGAACGCGGCAGTGGTGGCCCCGAAGGCCAGGCAGAGCGACCCCACGATCGCGTTCAGCACCCCGCCCTCCTTGCCCAGGTAGTAGCCGCCCCGTGGCACCTGGGTGATCATGGCCAGGTTCAGTGCCGGCAGTCCGCGCACCAGCACCACCGCCAGCACCGCACCCAGGCCACCTGCCACCAGCAGGGCCGAGGCCACCATCAGCACCCGGAACAGGGCCTCCTCCAGCCGCCTCGCCTTCATCTCACTGCTGCCCTCGTTACCCCCCGCAGCATCACGGCGGTGGCCAGGTTGAAGGTGAGCACCAGGGTCAGCAGCACCAGGGCGGCCAGCAAGAGCGCGGAGTCATAGAGCGGAATGCTCATCATCTCCCCGTAGTTGTTCGCGATCAAGGCCGGCAACGGGTAAGCCGGATCGAACACCGAGTGGGGCGGCTTCGGCACGTTCCCCACCACCATCAACACCGCCATCGTCTCCCCGAGGGCGCGGGAGAAACCCAGCACCACCGCCGCCGCCAGCCCCGGGACCACGCTCCGGAGCGTGACGTGCTTGACGGTTTGCCACTTGCTGGCGCCGAGGGCCAGAGAAGCCTCTCTGGTGGCCAGCGGAACTGACCTCAGCACCTCCTGAGCCACCGCGATCATGATGGGAGAGACCATGATCGCCAACACGATGCCCCCGGCCAAGACACTGTAGCCCATGCTGCTGGAGCCGAACTGGGTGCCGACCTTGCCCACGAAAGGGACGACCGCCAGCATCCCCCACAGGCCGAAGACTACCGGAGGGATGCCGGCCAGCAGATCCATGAGCGGCTGCGCCAGCGCCCGCACCCGCCGGCCGGCGTATTCCGCCAGATAGATGGCCGTGAGCAGGCAGACCGGAACGCTGAGCGCCATCGCCAGGCCGCTCACCCACAGTGTGCCGAGCAGGAACGGGTAGAGGCCGAACTCGCCTCTCAGCGGGTGCCAGGAGGAGGAGAACAGAAGATGAGAGAGCGGCTTGGTGGCCAGAATGGGCCGCGATTTCTGCAGCAGGCCCAGCGCCACAGCGAACACGAGCACCAGGCAGATGGCCGCTGCTGCGCTCATCACCGTCGCCGCCACCCAGTCCTTCCACTTCCTCGGCATGCGCCGCTGTCTCCGTCGCCAGGGGTAATACGGACCCCGTTACTGCAGCTTCCTCAGGCCCTCCGCCAGCTTCTGCTTGGGGAGTTCGATGTAGCCGGCTTCGTCCACGTATCTCTGCCCCTCCCGCAAGATCCAGAGCAGAAACTCTCGGGTGAGGCCGGTCGGCTTGCCCCGGGTCAGCAGGTTGAGGTCCCGGGCCGGGGGCGAGGGATAGCGGCCGGCGGCGATCGCCCGTTTCACCTCGGCCTTGGTGCGGTAGAAGCTCTCGGAGGCGTCGAGTCTGCCATCGCCATTGATGTCAATGGGCACCACCATGACGCCGGCCACCGGCCTGCCTGTCTTGGTGTCGTAGGCGTAGTTGAGGTTGTTGTAGCCGAGGCCCAGGCGGTCTTTTCTCACCGCCTCCGCTACACCAGGGTCGCCGTAGACGGCCACCCCCTGGAGGTCCTCCTGCCGCTTGCCCAGGTAGATGGCCCAGGTCTCGCCCGCGCCGCAGGCGTCCGACCGGGTGTAGACATGCACTTTGTCCTTCACCTGGGGGCTGCCCACGAGCTCTCCCCAGGTGAGGGGCTTGCCCGCGATCCAGAGAGACACGAAACGGTCGCGCCTGACTCCGCGGCGCGAGAGCTCCTTCGCCACTGGGTTGGCGGCATTGGCCGTCGGAAGGACCGCGTCCTTCACCACCGCAAGCCAGAAACCGCCCTTTTTCACCTCGTCCGGATGGATGTCGCGCGAGACCATGCCGATGTCCACCAGGCCGCCCAGCGCGTCGGCCGCGCCCTTCCCGGCCCCGCCGGCCGAGACATCAAGGCGCACCTTGGGATTGGCTTTCTGGAATTCCTCCGCCCACCTCACCATCATCGGATAGAGAGCCCAGGCGCCGGAGACCCGGACGGTGCCGCTGAGCTGCTGCTTTCGCGCACTTGCCTCCCGCGCCGAGGCCGGCGATCCCAGGCCCAGGACCGCCGCCGCGAGCACCGCGGCCCAGCTCACCATCCTTGTGCGGAGCGGTGCTGCCATCTCTCGATCTCTCCTTTCCTGCCGGCCTTGTAGGGCGGGTATCCGCCGCAGCCCCGGCGAAGGCGGATGCCCGCCGGTGCTGCGCTGGGATGGTTCGGAGGTGCTGCCTGCTTCAGATCTCGTAGCTGACCGCGGATGCCTCTCTGAGCACGCGCGCTCTGGCCACCACCTCTTCCAGCGTGAGTTTCTCCAGCACCCCGACCATCGCGTCTCTGGCTTCCTGCCAGACGGTGCGGAGGGCACAGGTTGCCTCAACGGCGCAAGTGCAGGGTGCGTACGCGGTCTGGCTGACACACCGGACAGGAGCGAGGGGGCCGTCCATCGCTCGCACCACTTCCGCCATCGTGATCTCGCCCGGATGCTTCCCCAGAAAGTAGCCGCCGTTCGGCCCCGGCTTGCTCCCGACGATGCCTCTCCGCTTGAACACCAACAGGATCTGCTCCAGGTACTTCTTGGGGATGCTCTGCTCTCTGGCGATGTCGGCCGTCCTCACCGGCGTGCCTTCCTCGAAGGCCGTGGCCAGATGCAGCAGGGCGCGTGCGGCGTACTCACCTTTTGCGGAAACGGGCATTGTGCCAAATCTCTACCTAGGTTTAGGAGAATATAGCAGCCCCGAACCTGGCTGTCAAGAGCCGGGTTCGGGGCTGTTCTGCGAAGGCGCTGCATGTTGGGCAGGAGCCCCTAGGCACGCTGCGCGGGCCGGGGCGGCGGTCCGCAGGACCTAGCCGCTTGCCTCCTGCCAGATCGCGGTTACCAGCCCAGAGCGTAGCTCGCGCCTCGCGGCGAGGCCGCGCCTGAGATCACGCCGCTGTCGGCGTCGAACCTGATGGCAAGGGCCTGGCCGTGCTGCCAGTCGCCCGACACGTGCACGATGTGGCCGCGCGCCTCCAGGGCCTTCCGGACTTCCTGGGGAATGCGCCCTTCCACCGCCACCGCACCTGGCTCCCCCTCTCGGGGGTAGAAGGAGCTGCGGAAGTGCGCGCTGTGGAAGCTGGGCGCATCCACCGCCTCCTGCAAGTTCATCCCGAACTCCACGTGGTTGAGGAAGACCTGCAGTGTCCACTGGTCCTGCATGTCTCCGCCGGGAGTTCCAAAGACCATCCAGGGCCGGCCCTCCTTGGTCACGAGGGAAGGGGTGAGCGTGGAGCGAGGCCGCTTGCCCGGCGCCAGGCAGTTGGGATGCTCCGGGTCGAGCCAGAACATCTGCCCTCGCGTCCCGAGGGGGAACCCGAGTCCCCGCACCACCGGAGAGGAGGAGAACCAGCCGCCGCTGGGTGTGATGGAGATCATATTGCCGAAGCGGTCAATGGCATCCAGTTGAGTGGTGTCGCCGACATGCGTGACCGGCCAGTCTGCGGAAGGCCTGGGAGGTTCTCGCCGGGGGCTGGTCATCCCCAGGCCCGGCCTGTCCTCCATTGATGCCCGCTCGCCGATCAGCCGCCTGCGCTCGGCCGCATACTCCTTTGAGAGCAGGCGCTCCAGTGGCACCTTGACGAACTCCGGGTCGCCGTAGTAAGCCTCCCGGTCGGCGAAGGCCAGCTTCGCGGCCTCGATCACGGTGTGGATGTAGTCCGGGTTGTTGTGGCCCATTGCCGCCAGCTCGAATCCCTCCAACAGGGTGAGCTGCTGCAGGAACACCGGCCCCTGGCACCAGGTGCTGCATTTGTGTACGGTCAGGCCGCGGTAGTCCACCGCCACCGGGTCTTCCACACGCGCGCTGTAGTCGGAGAAATCCTGCTCTGTGAACAGGCCCGCGTGGGGCTTGCCGCTGGCGTCCATCACCTCGGTCGCGCGGGCGAACTTGACAATCGCGCGCGCGATCTCGCCTTTGTAGAAGACGTCGCGCGCCGCTCGCAGACCGGCGACGCGGCCCTTGCGCGCCGCCTTCCGCTCGGCCTCCACCAGCAGGCTCAGCGCATCTGCCCAGTCGGGCTGCGCGAACACCTGGCCGATCTCCGGCGCCTTGCCCCCGGGCGCGAAGACCTCCACGCTGCTGGGGTAGTGCTTCTGCCAGCGCGGGAGGTTGCCCGCGATCGCGCCGTGCAGCTCAGGAAACATGGGGAATCCCTCCCCGGCCAGCTCCAGCGCGGGTGCGATCACCTCTTGCAGCGGCATGGTCCCGAAGACCGCGAGCGCGGTGATATAGGCATCCACCGCCGCCGGCACCCCCGCGGGCAGAAAGCCATCACCCGGGATCAGCTCGATGCCCATCTGTCGGAAGCGCTCGATGGTGGCCTCGCGGGGCGCCACGCCATGGCCGTTCACGGCATAGGCGCGGCCCCGGTCGGCAGAGTAGATCAGGGTGGGCGCCTCACCCGCGATGCCGTTCTGGTGCGGGAGCAGAACGGCCAGCGCGAACCCCGTGGCCACGCCCGCATCCACCGCGTTGCCGCCCGCCTGCAGCATCTCCAGCCCCGCCTGGGCCGCAAGATAATGCCCCGCCGCCACCACGCCATGAGTCCCCAGAATTACCGGTCGCGTCGTGAATCCAGCCACTTGCTCCTCTCCTGACTCTGCGAAGTACCTTCGGTACGCAGCACGAGCTATCCCAACCGTTTCTGAAATCGCAAGGCGCTGAGCGCGAAGATGGTGCCGCCGAGCACGATCAGGGCCAGCACCTGCGGCCACAGCACTGAGATTCCAGCTCCGCGCAGGAAAATCCCGCGCACGATTTCCACGAAGTACCGCAGCGGGATGGCATAGGTGATCCACTGCACCAGCCGCGGCATGTTCTCGATGGGGAACATGAACCCGGAGAGAATCACCGATGGCATGAGTACGAAGAACGCGGTCAGCATGGCCTGCTGCTGGGTGCGCGAGACCGTGGAGATGAACAGCCCCAGGCCTAGCGTGGTGAGCAGGAAGGCGACGCTCAGGAGCAAGAGCAGAGGGCCGCTGCCCGCGATCCGCACCCCGAACCAGAAGCGAGCGAAGAAGATGATGAGGACTACGTCCAGCAGACCGATGGCGGCGAAGGGCAGGGTTTTTCCCAGCATCAGCTCCATCGGTCTCAGCGGGGTCACGATCAACTGCTCCAGGGTGCCGGTCTCCCGCTCCCGCACGATCGCCATCGCCGTCATGGCCGTCATCACCGTGCCCAGGATCATGCAGATCACGCCGGGCACCATGTAGTTCACACTCCGCAGGTCGGGATTGTAGAATACGCGCGGCTGGTTCTCCACGGGTGGGCGCGCCAGCATCGCGGGCATACGATTGCGGGCGAACTGGGCGATCAGGGCGCCGGTGTACCCTCCGGCGACGCCGGCGGAGTTCATGTCAGTGCCGTCGAGGATCACCTGGAGCTGGGCGGTCTCGCCTCGCGCCAATCGCTTGGAAAAGCCCTTGGGTAGGTACAGCCCCATCAGCGCCTGCCCGGCGATGATGGGCGCGTCCATATCGTCCGGGGAATCCACCCAGCCTTGCAGCTCGAAGTACCCCGAGCGCGCGAAGCTGTTCACCAGCTCCCGGCTGTCGGCCTGGCGGTCGCGGTCGCAGACCACCACGCGGATGTGCTTGATGTCCAGAGTCACGGCGTAGCCGAAGAGAAAGAGCTGGAACAGCGGTGCGAAAACCAGCACGAACAGCATGCGCCGGTCGCGCCGCAGTTGCAGCAGCTCCTTTCGCATCAGCACCGCCAGCCGTCTGCGCACCGTCTCTCCCGCTAGAGCGTTTTCCTGAACTTCTTGATGCTCCCGAGCACCAGCGTCGCCGCGATCGCGGTCAGCGCCAGCGCCCGGGGCCAGAGGGCGTGCCATCCCGCGCCCTTCAGCATCATGGCGCGCGCGATCACCATGAAATGAGTGGCCGGGTGGAGCTGCACGATCATCTGCAAGACCCGCGGCATACTGCTCAGAGGAAACACGAATCCCGTGAGCAACATGGTGGGGAGCAGAGTCGCGATCAGTGCCACCATGTAGGCCAGCTGCTGGCTCCGTGTGCTCACCGAGATCAGCAGCCCCGCGCCGAGGGCGGCGAGCAGGTAGACGAAGGTGAGCGTCAGGAACAGCGCGGGCTGGCCCCGCATGGGGACATGGAAGAGCAGGCTTCCGGCGCCGGCGATCAGCGCCACATCGGCCCAGGCGATCCCCACATAGGGGAGCAGCTTGCCTGCGATCAGCTCGCCCGCGGTCACCGGCGATACCACCAAACCCTCGATCGTGCCCTGCTCGCGCTCCCGCACGATGGTCTGCGAGGTGAGCAAGGCGGCTAGCATCATCAGGATCACCACCAGCAGTCCAGGGATGATGAAGTTCGTGCTCGACAGGTCTTCGTTGTACCAGATCCGCACCTGCGGCTCGATCAAGACGGGGGAGGAGCCGCGCCGCGATTGCGTGGCTAGGCCCGCCGCCCGCCGCAGCCACCAGTCCTGGATCATCGCCTCCAGGTAGGAGAGCGAGATGCTGGCGGTGAGGGAGTCCGAGCCATCTATCAGGGTCTGCACCGAGGTGGGCCGTCCCGCCGCCAGGTCGGCCCCAAACCTGACGGGCAGGATCAACACCACGCGCGCGGCTCTAGTCTGCAGTGAGCGCTCGGCCCCATCCGATCGCGGCAGCACCTTCACCAACCGGAAGTACCCGGTGCGGGTCAGGGCTGCCACCAGGTCGCGGCTGGCCTCGGTGGGATCGGGATCGTAGAGGGCGAGCCCGATTCCCTTAACGTCGAAGTTGATGGCGTAGCCGTAGAGGACGAGCAAGACCAGGGGCAGGAGCAGGGCCACCCCGAGGCTGCGCGGATCGCGCAGGATGAAGCGCACCTCCTTTGCCGCCACCGCCCAGGTGCGGCCCCGGCTCACTTGACTCCTCCGGATTCAGCGTTCTCCACCTGGCGGATGAGCGCGATGAACACATCCTCCAGCGAGGGCCTTACCACCTGGGCCCTCGCCATGCGCAGGCCGCGCGCCTCCAGCGCGGCCGCCACTCGGTCGGCGGGCATGGGCATGTCCGCCCTACATGGATCGAACGAGACCCGGAGGCGTGCCCCGTGCAACCGCGCGAACCGCACGCCCTCCATCTCCTGCAGGGCCTGGAGGGCAGTGGCAGGGGCAGTAGCACAGGCTCCCAGCCTGTGGCAGGAGGCAAGCTCCTGCCCAACGGGGAACTCGACCTCGATCAGTGTGCCGGCTTGCGCGCTCTTCAGTCCGTCCGGGCTGTCCAGCGCGATCATCTTGCCCCCGAAAACCAGCCCCACGCGATCGCAGCGCTCGGCTTCATCCAGGTAGTGGGTGGTGACCAGGCAAGTGACCCCGGCCGCCGCCAGGCCATAGATCACGGCCCAGAACTGCCGCCGCGAGATCGGGTCCACTCCCACGGTGGGCTCATCGAGGAAGACCACTTCCGGCTGATGCAGCAGCGCGCAGCCCAGGGCCAACCGCTGCCGCCAGCCGGCGGAAAGCTCACCGGTGAGGCGATGCTGCTGCCGCTCCAGGCCGGCCATCTCGATCGCCCAGGCCTGCCGCTCTGGCAAACGCGCCGGCGGGACGCCGTAGATGCCGCCAAAGAACTGGAGGTTCTCGGCCACGGTCAAGTCCAGGTAGAGCGAGAAGCGCTGGGACATGTACCCGATGCGGGCGCGCACGGCCTCCGGCTCCCGGGTGATGTCGTGGCCCGCCACCATCCCCTGGCCCGCGGTCGGCCCGAGGATGCCGCAGAGCATGCGAATGGTGGTGGACTTGCCCGCGCCGTTAGGCCCCAGCAGGCCGAAGACCTCGCCCTTCTCGACCGCGAACGAAACCCGGTCAACTGCGGTGAAGTCGCCGAAGCGCTTGGTCAGGCCGGTGACCTCAATCGCCAGGGCGGGTGGGGTGGCGGGCATGGGTCCCTAGGCCCCCCTTCGGCGGGCCGGGATGGCGGTCGCCGAATGGCGGCCTAGCCATATGCCCACCCTATAGGCCGCGCTCATGCCGGCTCCTCGCGCTTGCCACTCTGCGAAGCAGTCGGACTCCGCGGCCTGGCACGAGCTCGCTGCACCAGCTCGAAGAACGCGTCCTCCAGGCCGGGCGCCATCCGGCTGACGGCCGTGACCTGGACGCCAGCCTGTCGCAGCGTCTCCCGCAGCGGCTCCTCAATGTGGGCGGCAGAAGGAGCCGCAACATGGACCCGGTCGCCGAATATCTCCGCCCATGTGACACCGGCCGCTCCCCGCGCCGCCGCCTGGGCTGGCAGGAGCTGCCGCTGCTGCCCAACGCGGACCTCGAGCAACTCCAGGCCGGCCCGCTGGCGCACCTGCTCGGGCGTCCCTCCGGCCAACAGCCGTCCTTCGTAGATCAGCCCCACCTGCGCGCACCGCTCCGCCTCGTCCATGTATGGGGTGCTGGTGAGAATGGCGATGCCCTGGTTTGCCAGGCCTAGCAGCAGCTCCCAGAACTCAGCCCGGGACACTGGGTCAACTCCGGTAGTGGGCTCATCCAGCAGCAGCACCTCCGGCTCGTGAATCAAGGTACAAGCTAGCGCCAGCTTCTGCCTCATGCCGCCAGAGAGATCGCGGGTGAGCCGGCCCTTGAACCTCCCCAGGCGACTGAAGATGAGCAGCCGCTCTCGCCGCGCTGCAAAGGTCTCGCCCTTGACGCCGTGCACACGGGCCTGAAACAGGAGGTTCTCCTCGACGGTCAACTCGCCGTAGAGGCTGGATCGCTGAGGCACGTAGCCGAGGCGGCGCTTCGCTTCCTCTCCCTGCGTCACCACATCGAAGCCGGCCACCCGCGCGGCTCCGCTGTCCGGCGGCATGGCACCGCAGAGGAGGCGGATGGTGGTGGTCTTGCCCGCGCCGTCCGGCCCCACCAGGCCGAAGATCTCGCCGGGCGCGACAGTGAGATCGAGGCCGTCCACGGCTGTCACCGGGCCGAAGTGCTTGCGCAGGCCCCGCGCTTCAATCGCTGGGGCGGGCAGTGAAGGGCTTGGAGCTTGTGGCGCTAGTGGGGGCATCTTCGCCTGGGATGGCAGGAGCCAAGTTTACCCGCCTCGGGCGGGCTCCGGCCGCACGCTGATGCGGGCGTCCGCGGGCATGCCTGGCTTCAGCTCGTGGTTCGGGTTTTCTACCTCTACCTTGACGCCGAACACCAGCTTCTCCCGCTGCTCCCGCGTCTGCACGTTCTTGGGCGTGAACTCCGCCTGCTGCGCGATCTCCGTCACCCGGCCCCGGTAGGCCTTGCCCGGGTTGGCGTCGGCTCTCACCTCAGCCTTCTGCCCCAGCTTCACCCGGTCCAACTGGGTCACTGGGACGTAGACTCGCAGCCACATGTGGTCGAGATCGGCGAGCCGGACTATCGCCTGGTTAGGCGCCACGGTTTCGCCTGCCTCCCGGACCTTGATGGTCACAGCGCCATCGAGGGGAGAGGTCACCTTCGCATCGCGCAGTCGTTTCTCGGCCGCAGCCAGCCCCCCCCTCGCGTTCTCGACCTGCCCCGCGGCCGCAACTTGCGCCTGCTGGGCGGCGCGCTGCTGCGCCCCCGCGGCATCGAGCTGCTGCTTCAGGGCCAGCTTATCGGCATACAGCTCCTGGGCGGTGGCGAGTGAGCGCGCGGCCGCCTCGGCATTTGCCTGCGCCTGGGCGAACCCGGCCTCGGCCTGCCTTCTCTCCTGGCTCCTCGCGCCCGCCTCCGCCTCGGCCAACCGCGCCCGGGCCGCCTCCAGAGCGGCCTTCGCGGCGTCCCGCGCAGTCCTTTGCAGATCCGCCTGCTGTTGCGACACCGCGCCCTGGGCCAGCAGCTTCTCCAATCGCTCCAGCTCCCGCTGCGCGTTCTCGGAGTTCGCCTGCGCGCTCGCCACTGCCGCCCGCGCCTGCTCTATCTCCTCCGATCGCACCCCTGCCCGCACCAGGTCGAGGGCCGCCTTCGCCTGATCGCGCGCGGCTATCGCCGCCTGATGGCGCGCCCGGGCGGTCTCGAACCCGCCCTTCAGCTCTGTGCTCTTGGTATAGGCTTCCCCCGCGTTGGCCGCGGCCAGCCGGGCCCCGGCCAGCACGGCCTCTGCCTGCGCCAGTTGCCCCTTCGCCGCCGCCAGCGCGCCCCGCGCCTGCGTCACCTGGGGTTCCACGTCCCTGCGGTCTATCTCCGCCACCAGCTCCCCTCGCTTCACCCAATCGCCTTCGTCCACCAGCAGCCGCGCCAGCTTGCCGCCGCTGAGGGAGCTCACATCCACCTCGGTCGCCTCCATCACCCCGCTGGCCTCGATCCAACCTGTGGGCCTCGGGGGCCGATGGGCGACCAGGTAGCCGGCGATCGCCACCAATGCAAGCAGCCCCGCCACCAGGCCGATCCGCCGCTTCATGTTTCCGCTTTCTCGCCTGCCCGCCTGAGACAGGCAAGGTTGCCACTTCAACCTCGGGCGCGCCACTACCTGTTGGCGGCGAGTCGCCTCGGCGACTGGACTCCTACACGGCGGTAGGCCGGCAGCCACCTTCGCCTTTACATTCTTGACACGTCCCATGCCAGCGGTTATGCTGGGTGTGGAATACTAAGGGCGATGGACACGTCGTCACGTAACCAGGCAGGGACCAAGGCCAATCCGGCGCAACGTAGACTCAGCCGGTTCGGCCAGCCGCGTGTGCGCGGAGCGGCTTTAGGGCGCGCGGGGCCGGCATAGGCCCGCGGCGAGCCCTGTCAAAGCCTTCCCTGTCCGGGAAGGCTTTTTTGTTGGTGGTTAGGCCTGCGGCCGCCGTGGTCCCTAGGCCTGAAGCCGGGATGGCGGCCTGCGAAGCAGGCCTAGCCACGGTCGGCTCTGCCGACCTAGCCGCCGGGCGGCGTGGCGCATTGACCGGGGCGAAGCCGAGGAGATAGGGGATGATCTTTTTCGCGGAGGCCTATCTGAGTGATCTGATGCGCATGAATGTGCTGGACCGCGACGGCGCTGTGGTCGGCCGGCTGCGGGATGTGGCGGTGCGGCTGGGTGAAGCCTTCCCTCCGGTGACCAAGCTCGTCCTCCGCCGCCGCGGCCAGCGCCAGCCCTTGGTCATCCCTTGGGACGCAGTGCGCAGTGTCTCCGCTGAGTCCATCACTCTGCTCCACCGTAGCAGCGAGCTTCGCTCCGTGCAACTGGAACCCGAAGACACGCTGCTCGGGGCGTCCCTGCTGGATCGCCAGATTGTGGACGTGCAGGGCCGGCGCGTGGTCCGGGTGAACGACCTGAAGCTGGGGTCTGTGCAAGGGCAGGTGCGGCTGGTGGCGGCCGGGGTAGGGACGCGCAGCCTGCTGCGCCGCCTCAATCTGGAGGGCCTGGCGCTGCGGGTGTGGAGCTGGTTTGGCCGGCGCCTACACGAGCATCTCATCAGTTGGGAGCACGTGCACGCGGTGGAGCCCGCCTCCCAACAGCTGCAGCTCGGACTGGAGCAGGAGAAGCTCCAGCGCCTGAATCCCGCCGACTTGGCCGACATCCTGGGCGAACTCAGCACCAGCGATCGCGCGGCGGTGGTGTCCTCGCTAGATGAGGAGACCGCCGCGGCGGCGATGGAAGAGATGGACTTCGATCTCCAGAAGTCAGTGCTCGACTCGGTAGAGGACGAAAGGGCGGCCGACATCCTGGAGGAGATCGCCCCGGACGCCGCGGCCGACCTGATGGGCGATCTGCCCAGGGAACGGGCCGACGAGCTGCTCAGCCTGATGGAGCCGGAGGAGGCCTCGGACGTCAAGGAGCTGCTCAAATACCCGGAGGAATCGGCCGGCGGGCTCATGACCATGGACTACGTGACCGTCCCAGCCGGGATCACCGCCCAGGAGGCAATCGAGCATCTGCGGAGGGTGGGGGAAGAGGCCGAGACCATCTACTACTGCTATGTCGTGAAGGATGGCAATCGCCTGGTGGGCGTGCTCTCCTTGCGCGACCTTATCGTGGCCCCGCCCGACCAGCGGATTGACGATATCATGGCGAGGGACGTGATCTCGGTGCAGCCCCTCACCCCCCAGGAGGAGACCGCCCGCTTCATCTCCCGGTACAATCTGCTGGCCATCCCGGTCGTGGATGACGATCAGCAGTTGCTGGGCATTGTCACCGTGGATGACGCCATCGACGCGGTGCTGCCCACGCGGTGGAAGAAGCGGCTGCCCAAAGTGTTCTCCAGCTGATGCCAAGAGCGAAGCCCCGTGTTCCAGCTTCTCCGCAGGCGCCTACTGCTCCCCATCTTCGCCTTCTTCTCCGTGGTGGGCCCGGCCTTCATCACGGCCAATGTGGACAATGACGCGCCCGGCATCGCCACCTACTCGGTGGCCGGTGCCCACTTCGGCTACACCCTGCTCTGGCTGCTCTGGCCCACCCTGGTTATGCTTATCGTGGTCCAGGAGATCTGCGCCCGCATGGGAGTGGCCACCACCAAGGGCCTCGCCGACCTGATCCGGGAGGAGTTCGGCGTCAAAGTCACGCTGGTGCTGATGGCGGCGCTGCTGGTCACCAACCTGGCCAACACCGCGGGGGAATTCGCCGGTTTGGCTGCGGGCGCTCGCATCTTCGGGCTCCCCCCCTACCTCTCTGTGCCCGTTGGGGCCTTTCTCATCTGGCTGCTAGTGGTGCGCGGCAGCTACAGCAGCGTCGAGCGCATCTTCCTCGCCGCCTGCCTGGTCTACATGGCCTATCCCATCTCCGGGATTCTGGCTCATCCGGACTGGGAGTACGTGCTCAAGCAATCCCTGGTGCCGCGGCTGACGCCCGATCTGCCCACAGTGACCATGGCGATGGGGATCGTGGGCACCACCATCGCGCCCTGGATGCAGTTCTACCTACAGGCTGCCGTGGTCGAGAAGGGAACTCCCGCCGGCCGCTACCAGCTCGCCAAGTGGGACGTGATCATCGGCGGCATCTTTGCCATCATCGTCGTCTTCTTCATCACCGTCGCCTGCGCCGCCACCATTCACCCCAGGGGCATCCACATCACTGATGCCGCCCAGGCCGCCGCCGCCCTCCGGCCCCTGGCCGGGCGCTATGCCTCCGCCCTCTTCGCCGTCGGGCTGCTCAACGCCGCGCTGTTCGCCGCCTCCATCCTGCCGCTGAGCACGGCCTACAGCGTGTGCGAGGGCATTGGCTGGGAGCGGGGGGTGAACCGGCCCTTCCGCAGCGCCCCTCAGTTCTACCTCCTTTACACCGGCCTCATCGTGGTCGGCGGAGGCATCGTGCTCCTGCCCGGCGCCCCGCTGCTTCGGATCATGCTGATCTCCCAGGTGATGAACGGAGTGCTGCTGCCGGTTATCTTGGTCCTGATGCTGCTGCTGGCTACTCGCCGGCGCTTGATGGGAAAGCTGGCGCTCTCCCACGGCTACGCTGGTTTCTGCTGGGTGCTGGCGTTCCTGCTGATCGCGCTAGACCTGTTCTTACTGGTAACCGCTTTCATGGGCTGAGGGCAGCAGGCGCGCTCTCGGCCTCTGTCGAACTCGCCTTTACACCATCCTAGAGAGGCGAGGTAACCGACATGGACCGCTTCGAGCTCTGGAAATCGGGCGCCCTGAGGGGTGCGAACGCGTTTCCCCGGCACACGGTTGAGGATCTGTCGGCGCTGCGCAGTTGGGGCGCGAACCTGGTCACCTTCGGTGTCAAGAGCGTGCTCGAACTCGGGGAGCCGTTCCCGCTGGCCGCCGACGCCTTCGCCGACATTGACTCTGCCCTCGACCGCGCCCGGCAGGCCGGCCTGTTCGCGGTGATCAACTTCCGCTCCATCCCGGGGCGGAAGGAGTTCGACCACGATCTCGACCACTTCCGCGACTTCAAGTACCACGACGCTTTCGTGCGCCTTTGGGGGGAGACTGCGCGCCACCTGCGGGATCGCCAGATCGCCGGATACGATCTGATGTGCGAGCCGCATCCGGAGGATGTGTTTGAGGGGGAGGATCGTTTGCCGGCCGTCTTCCCGAAGAAAGCGAAGGGCACCCCCGCCGATTGGAACCTGCTAGTGCGCCGCACCGTCGAGGCGATCCGGGAGGAGGATGCGGATACCCCCATCATCGTCAACTCCACGGGCTGGGCCTATCCCCATACCTTCGATTACCTCGACCTGGTCGCAGACTCGCGGACGGTCTACAGCGTGCATTTCTATGCGCCGCACTACTACACGCATCAGAAGCCGGGAGATAACCGCGCTTACCCCGGGTTCGTGGACCCGGCCGAGCCGGGGCCGCCCTGGGATAAGCGCGTGGTGGAGGAGAAGCTGAGCCCGGTGCGGCGCTACCAACAGCAGCACCATGTGCCCATCTTCTCCGGCGAGTACGGCTGCGCCCGCTATGCGCCCGGCGCGCTGCAATGGTTCCGCGACCAGATGGATCTCTACGACCAGTGGGGCTGGTCCTCGGCCTACTGGGATCTGCGGGGCTGGGAGGTGATGGACATCGAGATGACGGCCGACCCCAATGATAAGCAGCGACACGCGGACACGCCGCTCCTGGGTGTCTTCAAATCCTACTTCGCGAAGGACAGGGTCTTCCCGTCTAGCCCTTGAGGCCATCGAGCAGCTTGAACGACTCCTCCACCAGCACCAGCCCGGCGTTGTCGGCGAGGTGGGCGGCCGTTTCCGCCTCGTAGCCGCCCTCCTCGAAGGCCTCCGGGGTTGGCACGTAGCCAATGGAGCCGTTGGCGTAGCCGATCACATAGGTGGGGTGGAAAGGCGAGTTGTGCTTGATCTCCATGCCGAAGTCGCAGAAGATCTCGCCCGGCCAGGCCAGGAAAGTCACCGCGCCCAGCGAGATCGCCTGAATCTCGCACTCCACCGGTGCGTCGCCCTGCTGCTTCAGGTCTGCTAGACGCTTCCGCGCTCGCTCGGGATTCGGCGGCGCGTACCACGTCATGTAGGGATTGCGCTCCTCGCGAGGGCGAGCGGCCCCGCGCTCGGCCGCCCTGAGCGCCTCCTCGGCCGCCTTGATCGCCCGTGGCCGGTTGGTTGGAAGCGCGATCTTGCGATTCGCGTATCGGAGGCGGACCTGGTCTGTCGTCTCGACCTTGGCCCACACCCGCGCCGCCTCTCGCGCCAGGTCTTCCCCGGCCCGCGCGGCGATGTTGAAGCTCCCGCCGCTGGCATACCCGTGATCAACCGCGGCCTCCCGCGGATTCACGTTGCCGCATGCACCCTGGAGAAACATCCCCATCGCGCCTGGGACCCTCTGCTCCAGGTAGTGCGCCGCGTAGCCCGGATAGTCTGCGCTGGTCAGGTAGTTGTCCGCCATCAGGCAGACCGCGTGGCAGGCGTAGTTCATCAACGCAGCCATCGCCTTGCCATCGGCGTGGTCAACGCGGATCAGACCCAGCTCCGTGTCGAACTTGCCGAAATGGTTGCGGCCCAGCACCACCCGCCCCCCGGGGACGAACTCGCGCCGGTTGATCCCGATGGCAGACCAGCCGCTGGACGCGCCCAGGCGTGCCGCCGTGAGGTTACCGACCGCCTGGTTGAGCACCTCGATCAGTTTCGCTGGCAGCGCTTCCCAGTATGTCTTCTCTTGGTCTGTGGCATCATCTCCCGCCACGTCGGGCCGGAGTGGGTATGGGTTCCGGCGATCAGCAGCGCCTCCGGCGCGATGCCGGCTGAAGACCCGGCCGCCTTCCGCACCTCGGCCACAGTCTGGTCCGAGATGCCGATCAGGTCCAACCCCACCAGCGCCGCTCTCCGGCCGCCGTCATTCAGCACCAGCGCGCGCGCCCGGAGCGGGTCATGGAC
This sequence comes from uncultured Armatimonadota bacterium, assembly GCA_963716175.1. Lineage (GTDB taxonomy): Bacteria > Armatimonadota > Hebobacteria > Hebobacterales > Hebobacteraceae > MFD04408-11. Next base: position 2,776,670 of record OY970296.1, read on the forward strand.
TGCGAGGGAAGGGAAAACACGGCCGGCGAAACCGGCCATCCGCACTCCCACGGGCGGCGTGATATCGAGCTTCGCCACTCCTGCCTTGAGCATGAGCTTACCTCCTTGGAAACGGTGTGACAGGCTGGGAGCCCGCCCTACAGGTTACCGCGCGAACTGCGGCAGGTACTCGGCGTGCGCCTCCAGCAAGTCGCCCAGCAGCGCCTTCGCCACCCGCACGGAGGGCACCAGAGGGTTCGCCACCAGCGCCTGCAAGGCCGCGCCTCGATCCCCGGTTACTGCCGCCTCGACCGTGAGTTCCTCGTAGGCTTTCACCTGCTGCAGCAGCCCCCGCAGCTGGGGGCGCAGCCGCCCCACCGTCAGCGGAACCGGCCCTTGGGCGCCAATGACGCAGTTCACCTCCACCACCGACTCGGGGGCCAGGTCGGCGAGCGCCCCCCGGTTCGTGGTGTCCACGCACTGGATATCCCGGCGATCATTGTGGATGGAGGAGATCAGGCGGAGGGCCGCATCGGAGTACCCGCCACCCCCGCGCTTGGAGAGCGCGGCTGGCTTCTGCTTGAGCTCGGGATCGCGATACTGGTCGAACAGCTCCTTCTCGATGCCAAGTACCGCCTCTCCCCGGGTCGGCTTGCCCTCGGCGTCGGCCTTCTGCAGCCGCGCCAGCGCCTCATCCTTGTGGTAGTAGTAATGGTGGTAGCCGCACGGGATGGCGTGCAGCGATTCCAGCAGCTCGGCCGACCAGTCGCCGTTCTTCCCCAGCCTGGCGATCAGATCATCCGTGACATCCGCGCCGCGCACCAGCACGCGGGTCACCCACACCAGGTGGTTGCAGCCTGCGAACTCGATGAAGATCTCGTCCGGCTTGGCCTGGAAGTCCCGCTGCAGCCAGCGCTCGGTGCCAATCGGCAGATTGCAGAGGCCCACAATGCTGGTCTTGGTGTGGCGGCTCACCGCTTCCGTCACGACCCCGCTGGGGTTGGTGAAGTTGACCAGCCAGGCTCCGGGCGCCAGCTCCTCGATGTCCCGGCAGATCGCCAGCATCGCGGGGATGGTGCGAAGCGCCTTGGCGAACCCGCCCGGCCCCGTGGTCTCCTGGCCGATCACCCCATGGCGCAGCGGGATGCGCTCGTCCTTGATCCGCGCGGGAATCCCGCCGACGCGTATCTGTGTCACCACGAAACTCGCGCCGGGCAGCGCCTCTCGCCGGTCCAGGGTCAGGTTCACCTGGAAGGGATTGCCCGCCCGCTCCACCATGCGCCTGGCCAGCCCGCCCACTATCTCCAGCTTCTCCCTGCCCGCCGGGATGTCCACCAGCCACACCTCGCGCAGCGACAGGTCCGCGCGGTGGGAGATCAGCCCCTCCATGATCTCAGGGGTGTAGCTGCTGCCTCCGCCAATCACCACGACTTTGATGACTTGCTCTTCAGTCACTGCCTTCTCCTCTCAGTGCGGTTCCAGCGGCTGGGCCTTCGACCACCCTGTCCCTAGGCCTGAAGGCCGGGATGGCGGCCCGCCGAAGGCGGGCCTAGCCAGCGGCCGGCTGAGCCGACCCAGCCACATCCGCGCGCAGCCAGCCCTGCTGCGAAACTCTCCGTCTCAGTTCCTCCCACACCTCCGGCGCATCCCGGCTGGCGGCTGCGAGCGCACCCCGCACCGCGCCCATCACGGGCGGCTGGTCAGATAGGACCATGCGGGCCCTCGGCGCCGCAGCCAGCACCTCCCGGCAGAAGATATCGAATAGCAGGGGGCCGGTCTTCATGAACAGGGAACCGGACGCTATCACCGCGGGATCCTGTCTCGCTAGACCGTAGCGCAGGATGAGATTGGTGGCGCACAAGGCCAGCTCGCCCCCGAAGCGGGTAACGATCTCCACTGCCACCGGGTCGCCCTTCGCCGCGGTGGCGAAAAGCACTGGATCCAGGATCGTTCTGGGGATGTGCCTCCCCTCCCGGTGCAGATCTCTCACCAGGGCGGTGACAGTGGGATAGCCGGTTGCCTCCAGCAGAGCCGGAGCAAGGGCGGTGGGACGACCTCGCCCGTCCTCGGTGCGGATCACCGCCCGGAGGCCCTGGGCCGCGGCGTCAATGCCACCGCCCAGGTCGGTGAACGCGCCGTAGAAGTACTTCTCGCCATCCGGCCGGATGATGGCCGAGGCCACGCCCGTCCCCGCGGTAACGCCGATGCCGTGACCCTCCGGCGCAGAGGCCCTGATCGCGGCAAAGGAGTCGTTCTCCAGCCCGAGCGGGCATTCCCAGCCCGACTCCCTGAGCGCGGTCTCCATGCGGGGCACGTCATCTGGCCAGTCCACCCCGGCCAACGTCATGTGTAGGCAGAGCACGTCCTTGCGCTGCCTTCCAGCCATGGCGAGCGCTTGCTCGACAATGTCGGTGATCACGGCCGCGGCTCTCGGCGCCCCCAGCATCTCCCAGTTGCTGCTGCCGCCGCGGCCGATCCCAACCGCCCGGCCCGTCAAGTCGCAGGCCAGCGCTACGGTCTTGGTGTTTCCGCCATCAACCCCAACGACCAGCCTCCCAGCCTCCATCTCCCTCCGGCCTCTTGCTCGGGTTGGCGACCGCCGCCTCCGATAGTTCTCAAGGCGCGGGCATGTCTCCTGCCCGCTGCCGAGTGACCTCACTCACCTTTCTGCCTGTGGCGTCATATATCCCCGCCACCCTTGGCCTGCCGCGAGCTACACCTCGGATCACCGCCACATGGGCGCGCGTCACGAAGGCCTGCGCGCGGAAGCCAAACACCACGGAATCGCCGATCTCCACCTCGGCCGAGCGACGGTCGAGGAGCGCGTAGTAGTCAATCCCACCCAATGGCATCAGCTCAGCATCCGCGCGGGCAGCGAGGGCTTTCTCCCCGTCGCTGCCCACCAAGGCGCGCAGTTGGTAGGGCGGGATGACGGGGTCCACATAGAGGCCTCCGCCCAGCACGTAGGCCTGGTTGCCGTGCAGGTCGGATACCTCTGTCAGGTAGCAGATCGCTGGCGCCTCCGGCAGGTCCACGTAGGCGTGCCACGGGGTGGTGCCGGTGAAGCCGTGTCCTGGCTCGACATGTGTCGCCCCGGCCTCGCCCAGCAGGTTCATGGTGGCGGCCGAGGTGGTGCCAGGGGCATTGACCTGGGTGATCTCCAGGCCCGCCTGATGGCGGAGGCGTTCTGCCGCCCGCAGGATGGTCTGCATGTTGGGGGTGAGCGCCACCGTCCCCTTCTCCGGGTAGAAGAGCAGCGTGGGGAAGCTCGTGACGCCCGCCACCCGCACCCCGGGCAGCCTCGCGATCTCACGCCCGGCCGAGACCGCCTGCTCGAGATCGAAACCGCCATCGTGAGTGGGGTAGAAGGTGTCTCCGGGCGCCACCACCCGCAGCAGCAGCTCCTGTGTTCTGCCCAGGCTCTGGGCCGCCTCCGATACCTCGCGCGCTTTCTCCAGGTTGAACACGGTCCACACCTCTGGCCCCAGGGCGCAGATGCGGCTGGCCTCGCCGCGCGGTATCTGCACCAGATGGCCCACGTGGCCGATCTGCGCTTTGTGGCGGGCCAGCAGATACGCGCCCATCCAGTCCACGCACACGAACTTCGGCATCCCTGCGCGCGTCACCGCGCGCAGGAAGTGCGGATTCCGGCCCACCTGCTTGGCCATCGGATACACTCGTAGGCCAGCCGCCTCCGCGGCCGCTTTGATCAGGCGGGCGTTACGCCGGATGGCGTCGAGATCCAGCACATAGCTATTCGGCGGTATCTCCCCGGCCTGGTGCAGTGCGACCGCGCTTCGGATGAGGCCGGGATTGCGACGCGCTAAGGTCTCCAGGAACATCTGCCCCTCCCTCCCAACTGGTTGGGAAGTTACACCTGCTCCGGGGCAGGACCTGCCACCGGCCTCGCAGGCCAGGATGAACTACCGCTGGAGCGTGGAAAGAGATGATAGCGGCAGCGGAGAAATCATCATAACCATGGACCAGGAAGAGCGGGCGGCGGGCATGGGCATGCCCGCCCCACAGCGCCACGACGGCGATCCCCGCTGGCGCGTCACCCTCTACACCATGTGGGTGGCGCAGTTGTTCGCCATGATCGGTTTCGCCTTTGTCATGCCCTTCATGCCGTTCTACATCCGCGAGCTGGGGGTGACTGACCCGCGCCTTGTTCCGATCTGGGCCGGGCTGCTGGTGACCGGCAGCGGGGTGATGATGAGCCTGGCGGCGCCCGTGTGGGGTTGGGTGGCTGACCGCCACGGCCGCAAGCTGATGGTGCAGCGGGCGATGTTCGGAGGCGCGCTGATCCTGTCGCTGATGGCCGGGGTGCACAACGTCCGGCAACTGCTGGTGCTCCGTACCCTGCAGGGCGCGGTCACTGGCACCGTGGCCGCCACTGTGGCGCTGATCTCCACCGTCGTCCCGCGCGCCTACATGGGGTTCAGTCTGGGCTTGATACAGATGTCGGTGTTCGTGGGCGGCTCCTTGGGCCCCCTTCTAGGCGGCGCGGCTGCGGAGAAGCTGGGCTATCGCCTGCCATTCGTGATCACGGGAGGCATGCTGTTCATCGGGGGTCTGCTGGTCTTGTTTGGGGCGAAGGAGCGCTTCACCCGGCCCAGTAGGGACGAGCAAGCGAAAGCCGGCTCCATCCGGGAGGTGCTCCGGGCTCCCGGAGTGGCGATGCTGCTCTCGGTTTTCACGTTGATGAACCTGAGCGGCTCCTTCGTCGGTCCCATCTTCCCTCTGTTCGTGGAGAAGGTTGTGGGCCAGCCGGGCCGTGCGGCCTCGGCCACCGGCCTCATCCTGGCCGTCACCGGGGTCACCTCTGCGCTCGCCGCGCTGGTGGTGGGGAGGATGAGCGATCGCCTGGGGCACAAGCCGGTGCTGGTGCTGTGCACCGCCTTCACGGGCCTGATGTGCCTGCCGCAGGCTGCCGCCCAGAGTGTGGGTCAGCTCCTGGTGATGAGGGCGATTTTCGGGCTTGGCGCAGGTGGCATGGTGCCGGCGATGAACGCCATGGTGACGACCCTGGTCCCGAGAACCAGGCTCGGCCAGGCCTACGGCATCACCACCACCGCCTCTTCTCTGGGCTGGTCGGTCGGGCCTATCATCGGAGGATGGGCGGCCTCCGCCCTGGGGCTGCGGGTTCCGTTTGTGCTCATGGGTGTCAGTCTGCTGGTGCTGGCGGCGATTGCACAGAAAGGCGTGAGGAGCGCGGAGGCCGTGGAGACCCCCCAGGCCCAGGTGGTTCCGGTCGGGAGCTGGCTCCAGGAGACCAGTGATGCCATGGAAACCGAGTAAGCCCGCCAGGCCGGCGGCGTGGCCGTTCTCCCTTCCCCAGTCTTGGGCCGCGGAGCAGGTAGAGCAGGTGCGCCGCCGCGTGGACGAGCTCGGGGGTCAGGCCCAATACGGGTGGGGACACACCATCAGCTTCGGTCCCTTTGTCAAAGAGGGAGTGTTGAAGGACAACTTCCTTCACCTGGTCGGCTACTGGGACGAGTGGCAGTGGTGGCCGGATAGCCTGCGGGGTCTGCGGGTGGCGGACATCGGCTGCCTCACGGGCGGCATCTCCTTGCTGATGGCGCACCGCGGCGCCGGCGAGGTGTTGGCGGTGGACGAGATCCCCGAGCACATCGCCCAGTGCGCCTATCTCTGCGAGCTGTTCGGGGTCAGGAATGTGCGGCCCCTCACGGCCTCCCTCTACCGCCTGCCGCAGCTGGTCGAGCCAGGGACCTTCGACCTGGTGGTGTTGAGCGGTGTGCTCTATCACCTGAGCGATATGCTGGTGGGCCTGCTGATCATGCGGGAGCTGCTCAAGGTGGGAGGGCTGTTGCTGATGGAGAGCTCTGCGGTCAACGATGATGAGCACTCCTACGCCAACTTCGGTCGTTTTGCCCAGGGCATGTGGTGGCAGCCCTCCACCCTCTGCATCAAGGATATGTGCGAGTTCGTGGGGCTCTCGCAGGTGGAGGTGAGGGCGCACCTGCCCGATCGCTGTCTGGCTCGCGCCCGCAAGAGCAGCGATCAGCCGATCGCCTTCCGCCGCGGCCTGAACTATGCTTTCGAGGATCTCCGCGACCGGGTGCCGCGCACCATGGACACCAGCACCATGGCGCCCAGGTAGCCGGCCAGGAGAGCAGGGCGCGTGGCGAGCTGACCACGCGCCCTCCGTGACCAGATCCGACCGAGAGGAGTGCAAGATGGCGAAGACCGTGAGGCTGGCAACTACCCAGCGGTGCTGGCAGGAGACGCCGCCCACTATGACTGCATCACGGTGCGGGGAGGCCGCGTCGCACAATTCGGCGTTGTCCCTAACGTCGGGCTTGCCCTCGTGAGGGTGGACCGGGGCCGGAGATAGACGGTTGCGCGCAGATGGGAGCGAGGGGAATGAGCAGAGGCAAGTGGGCGGTGGTGTTGGCGGTGCTCGCGGCGGCGCTGGCGGCCGCGATGGCACTGGACCCGAGGCTCTACCCGGTCCGCTGCTGCCTGGGCAGACGTCTTCGGCCGGGGCCGGAGCAGGATGTCCCGCACCGTAGTCGCTGAGACGAAGACGCTCAGCGCCCAAAGGGCCATGGCGATGCGATGGCGGCCCCACATTGGGTTCTGGCGGAAGATGTCCCAGATCAGCTGAGCGATCTTCCGAGGCGTCTTGTTGACGGGCCCAATGTGCTCTCGGCGACCCCCGAGCTTGCCTGCCTGGAAGGCCTTGAGCCAGCGGTGAACGCTCGATCGCGCCACCCCGAAGGTGTCCTTCACCCGCCGCTTCGGGATCTGGTAGTACGCGATCAGCCAGAGCAGGCGCAGCCGCTCCACCAGGGGATAGGGCCGTCTCGGTCGTTCCTCCCCGAGGCGTCTCTCCAACAACTCCAGGCGCGCATCCCGGAACGCCACGGCGTCCTCCAGCATCACGACGCGCGCCTCCAGCTCAGCGACCCGTCCAGCCTCCGCATTCGTGCACGCCTGCTCCAAGCAAAGCCGACGCTTGCGGCTAGCCCAGCGGGCACTGACCACCAGCGCCCTTACGATCAGCGACACCGACGCCTCGTAGATCTCCACAGTGCTGACTCCCAAAGAGAATGCGGCGCCCAACGGCGCCGCACGGCAGTCTCAGATCATACGGGAAGGGGTCAATCGAGGCAAGGCCAGAACGCTCTCACAGCGGTCTCATCGGCCCTCGACACCTACAACAGGCGTCAGGCTTTTTTTCGCAGCACCTCCTGCAGCATCGCCTTGTCCAGCGTCAGGTCAGCCACCAGCTGTCGCAGCCTGCGGTTCTCGTCTTCCACCTGCCGCAGCCGCCGGATCTCCGATACCCCCAGTCCCGCATACCGCCGCTTCCATCGGTAGAACGTCTGCTCCGCCACCCCCATCTTCCGGCAGATCTCCCCCACCCCCGTGCCCGCCTCCGCCTGCTGCAAGGCGAACACGATCTGGGGCTCCGTGTACCGTTTCCGCTTCATCTCAACATCCTCCCGGAATGAGTTTCCTTACGCTTGCTTCCTCTCATTCTGGGTGGATCAGGAAATGGGGTGCAGGCCCCCTACCTGGGGGTCGGGTACACCCAGGCGGAGGGTCAGTTCGGCGGCAGCATCGGCGTGGAGGAAGGCAACGACGTGGGCGTCAAGACTGCCCAGATCAACAATGCGGCCAACTTCGTGGTCTGCGGTGACAGCGCCAGCATGCAGATGTGGACGGCACGTCTGGATGTCTGGCAGGTGTGCGCGGTGCAGTCGGGCTGCGCCGACTGGGTGAACTGCTCGTGGACGCAGCAGTGCGGCATCGACCAGGCGCACGTCAAGCAGTTCTGGCACGACCCGTCGTACCGCACGAAATTCACCCGTCACCTCGGCGGCAGCAACATCGGGTTTGCGGATGGTCACGCCGCCTGGTGGAACGCCGAAGCCTACATCGCCGCTGTGCCCCACAGGATCTGCCCCAACTGCGAGGTCATCCAGCCAGGAGCGACGCTGGAGGGCACCTGCACCAACATCGTAGATTGCCCTGACTGGTGACATCGGCGCGCTTCGTCTGCTCGTGAGCTCGGTGGGGTAAGTGAAGACGGGCCGCTTCCTGGGCGGCCCGTCTTCACCCTGTGGCCGCGTTCCTCTGTGGTAGCCGACGGAGGTGGCTTTGCCGAGAGCTCGAAGGGCCGAGGCACCCACGGCCGCGCCCCGGCCACTCGCCGCCCAGGCGGTGACGGCCAGGGCCGTCCTGCTGGGTGCACTGGCCGCGGCCGGCTTCGCTACCACCGCCCCATACCTGTCGTTTCGGATGGGCGTGTGGCTCCCCGGCAGCGACTCTCTGATGGCAGGCCCGCTGCTCGTGCTCCTCGCGCTGGTCCTCATCAACGGCCCGTTGGTGCGGCGCTGGCCTTCGCGCGCGTTCTCCCGCACCGAACTGCTGGTGATCTATGCGATGCTGATTGTCTCGCTGGGGTGGCTCACGAGGGGTGGCCTTCCCTTCCTGGTATCGCTGGTCACCTACCCGTTCTACCGGGCGACCCCGGCCAATGACTGGCAGAACCTGATCTGGCCCTACATCCCGTCCTGGCTCCGGGTCAGCAGTCCTGAGGCGGTCGTCTGGTTCTGGGAAGGCCGTCCCGAGCACGCGGCTGTGCCGTGGTCGGCCTGGCGGCAACCGGCACTGGTCTGGTCGGCCTTCACCTGCGCTTTGATGGTGGCGATGCTCTGCGCGGCCTCGCTGCTGCGCCGGGACTGGATCGAGCGCCAGCGGCTGACCTTCCCCCTGGCGGATATCGCGCTAGCCATCGCCGGAGAGCGGGAGGCGCCCACGCTCGCCACGAGCCTGACGCGCCGCCGTGTGTTCCTTCTCGGCTTCGCCGTTCCGACCGTGCTCGGTCTCTGCCAGTGGCTGCACCGGTTCTTCCCGGCTACGCCCGCGTTGGATATGTACATGATGCCGGTGGGGCGGGCCTTCTCAGGCCTCGGGCTCCCGTGGAGTGCGCTCTCCGATGTAACCCTTACCATCTCCTGGTCGGTGCTGGGCATCATGTGCCTGATCCCCAGCGAGGTGGCATTGAGCCTGGGGCTCTTCTATGTGCTAAACAAGTTGCAGTTGCTGGGATGGGCCGCGGCCGGGCTGAGCCGAGGACCGGCCACCTCGTCCATCGACCCGGGAATGTTCACCGCGTTCGAGCAGGCCGGCGGTCTCATCGCCCTGGCCGGGATTGTGCTGTACGAGTCCCGGCATTCGTTCGCGGCGGCCTGGCGCGGATTGTGGCACCGGCCGGGCGATGACACTGACCCCACGACCCCGATGTCCGGGCGGGCGGCCGTCCTAGGGTTCCTCGCGGCGAACACCTTCATGCTGTGGTGCGGGCTCCGCCTGGGCATATCCTGGTGGTCGCCGTCGGACTGCCCGCAATGCTGAGCATGGTCTACCGCTACGGCGCCAGTGCACTGGAGCCATGGCCATTCACCATCGTGGGGGACGGAGCATTCGGGGACATCGATGCTGCGCTTCGCAACCCTAGCCCAGTAGTGACCTGGAAGTGGCTGGCGCTCTCCATCGGCGCCGGTCTCATGGTGGCCCTCGCCTGGCTCCAGCTGCACGTCTCCTGGTGGGCCGTGAGCCCGCTCGGCTTCGTGATCGCCAGCGGCTGGGCGACCGAGAATGAGCTGTGGGCGTGCGCCCTGATCGGCTGGCTGCTGACAACTCTGATCAAGCGGTATGGCGGACTGCGCCTGTACCGCACCCTCCGGCCGGCGTTCCTGGGGTTGGTGCTCGGCGACCTCCTCACGAGCACCGCCACCGGCATCCTCAACGTGATCTTGGACTACCGACGGCTGGTGGGCCAGTGAGGTGCAAGGATGTGACCAGTTTTCTCTGGTGAGGCGTCCTGTGTGTGTCGAGATCCCACGACACAGCACTGGTAGAGTAGGGCCTTGGCCGTCGGGCGGAGCTCTCCTTGCGGCATCGCAGATCGCGCAGCATCAGGTGGCCTTCCTGCGGTGACCCGGGAGGCCGCCAGCGACCGGCCCTCGCCAGCATGCCGATCATCAGGCCCCGTCCTGCATGTGAGCCACGACCCAGTGGGCCGAGAACGGCACCTACGGAGTCAGTCCTAGCGGTCTCACTGCCCGGCGACAAAGCCAGCAGGTAACAGGGACAAAGGCGTCATCCCGGGCCAGCTCCATGTGACCTCTGGGTAGTCCCGTGGGCGCTCAGCACACGCACGCGACTTCAGCAGCCTGGTCGGGCTGCCGAAGTGTACTCCATTGCTGTGGTGAGCACGTTGGCTCGGCGGCTCATCTCGCCCCGCTCAGGTCCCAGGTGAAGCGACGGCCCTCGTCGCTCTGCTGAACCGAGAACTGCTTGACGGTGCTGCCGGACGGGATCAGGAAGTAGTACCGCGCCTTCGCTTCCTGCCCCGGTTCCACGTCCATGCTCACTGTCTCATCCCGGCTCGCGTACAGCAACTCCTGGTTCCAGTCCAGGTTCTCGCCCTCCGTGGTCCGCACTTTCGGTGCAAGGGCACTCCACCCCAGCGACTGCGTGTCCTTTGTCGGGTTCCGAAGAGTCATGTTGAGGACCAGGTAGCGCGCGCCCCCTCCGGGGCTTCTTCCTTGATGGCCCCGGTGGTATAGCTCGTAGAGTCGAGTCGCGCGTCCCACATCCCGACCGGGCAATACGTGCCTACCACCGCGGGCACATCCGCCAGCGCGGTCGCTCCACTCTTGTCCGCCGGGTCGCCGAATGGCGCCGCGAGCCCCTTCACCTTCTTGCGCAGATCATAGCGGATCACCAGCTGGTCCTGTGCCTTCACGATCAGCTTGGGCACTTCGCCCCGCGCTGGAACGGTGATGATCGTGTAGGCGTCGAGCTTCTGCGCTGGCTTCAGGTCGAGGCTGAGCGCTTCCTGGGTCGACTCCACCCCGATGTTCTGCGGGTACTCGCGGTTTGTGTCAGTTGCGTCCACAGCGGTGAAGGAGCATACACTCCATCCGACCCCGCGCTCACTCGGCTGCGGGTTCTGTAAGGTGAAGTGCACTACCAGCAGCTTCTCCTCCGCCGTCGGCACGTAGTAGTCGGCCCCAATCCGCTTGCGCTCCGCTAGGTACTCGCAGCTCTTGAGAGTGAAGTTGATCGGGCTCTCTTTGCCCAGCGTGTAGGTCAGACCCAACTCCCCCTGGTCGCCCTTGAGTTGACTCGTCCCCTGCACGACCCGCTTCTGCGGCGCGGGCGGCTTCTTCTTCGCAGCCCCCGCCGCCACGCCGCCCATCACCGCCGCCAGCGTCGCCAGGCCCAGCACCAACGCCGCCGTCGTCCTCGCTATTTTCCCTACCATCTCAGCCTCCTATAATGCTGCAACTTGGATATCCGTACTGGTTTCACCAGTATGGAGTGGGTTATAGTCTCCGGGCCGGGGCGTCGGGCGCGAGGTCTTCATTTCAGTTACGGCGCGACCGAGAAGAGGAGAATGACCCCTCGGCAACCGGTCCGGAGCTTGGATTGCAACCTGCGGCACGACCGCGCAATTCAGGAGTCGAAGCGGGACCGGAGGCGACGAGGAGCTCCCGCGCTGGCGGCAGATCCATTGCCGAGGAGGTGGTGTATGGCGGAAGCGAGGTTGTTGTGCGTGGGCATCGATGTCTCGTCGCGCTCCCTGGAGGTCGGCTTCTGCGATGGCAGCGGAGCGCCCATCGGCGGCGTGCAGTCCTTCCCCAACGACGCAACCGGCGCGGCCGCGCTCGGCGAGGCCGTGATGGTGATCGCACGCGCGTGCGGTCGCGGCACCCAGGTGATGGCGGCGGTGGAGTCCACCGGCGAATATCATCGGGTGGCGGCGAAGGCGCTGCGGGCAGAGACGCGTCGGACGATCCAGGTGCACGTGCTCAATCCCCGCGAGGTCAAGTGGTTCCGCAAGCTGGAGCTCAAGGACACCAAGACCGACCGGGTGGATGCCGAGCTGATCGCCCGATTCCTGGCGAAGATCCGCCCCCAGCCCCGCGCCCCCATGCCCGAGGGATTCGAAGCGCTCCAGGATGCCACTCGCACCCGGCGCCGCTGCGTGGAGGATCGCACCTCGCTCAAGAATCGGCTCCACCGGCTGCTGCGCACTCACTTCCCCGGCTATCGGGAAACGCTGGGTGCCAAGTTCAGCGTCCGCACCCTGGTGGCGCTGGCCGCCTGCCCCTCGCCCCAGGAGCTGCTCCGGCGGGGTGAGGCTCGCCTGAGTGAGTTGCGCAACTCCGACGGCAAGCGTGTCGGAGCCGCCTTCGCCCGGAAACTGATCGCCCTGGCGAAAGCTGCCCCCGCGCGCCAACTGCCGATGATGGCGCGTCTCTCCATCCAGGACGCGGCCGTCCGCATCCTGCAACTGAATCGTTTCCTTCACGGCATGGACGCAGCCGTCGCCCAGGAGCTGGAGCGGCTCTTCCCAGATACGGTTCTGGCTTCGGTGCCGGGCCTGGGCCCGGTCTCGGTGGCTTCCATCCTGGCCGAGACAGCCGACATCCGTCGCTTCCCGCACAAAGAGACTTTCGTGGGCTACTGTGGGCTCTATCCCATTGCCTGGGAGAGCGGAGACACCAAGCTGCGCTTCCGCATGACCCGCAAGGGCAACCGCATGCTGAAGATGACTCTGCTGGTGGCCTCGGCCGCCGCCCGCCAATACAACCCGGCGATCCGCCACTTCTACGCCCGCCTGCGAGCCCGAGGCAAATCCAAGAAAGCAGCCGGAGGTGCCATCGCCCGAAAGATGGCTGAGATCGTCTGGGCCGTGCTCACCTTCAATCAACCTTGGTCGGAAGAGATCGCCCTGCGCGGAATCGCTCGGGGAGAAGAGATGGCCCAGACACCGAAGGGGGAGCGACGCCTCACTGGAGATGCCGCGGGTCAAGCCCCGATGCAATCGGGACGACCACTCAAGGCGGCGTCGAGGTCTCGCGCTCCCCAGCGTAATTCTACCATCAGCGCTGGGAAAAACAAGCCGCCACATCTCCAACTTACTCGCTATGCCAGAGGCACGATTACCCCTTGACATCAGTTATTGCATCTCCTCACCCGCCGCGTGCTCCTGGGCACTCCCGTTGCCCAGCCGTAAGTCGCCCGAAGCGCAGGCACAACCCCGGCCGCGATCTGCTTCCCACTACCGCGGCTGGGGGGCAATCACCTCCCCGCTCGGAGTTGCCACGCGTCATCTCCGTGTAACAAGCTATCTGCATCGGGCGACGGTGCGATCGCCGTCGTAATCCGATATCGGCACGTCTGGAGCGATTCCGGCCGGTTCCACGAGCCCCTGACAGCGGCAGGTGGACCCAGTCTACTCCCCGCTCAGCATCGCCTTCCGTCCTCGGTGGCCTCCCGCCTTAGGGGTGTCAGCGAGTGCAGAGAATACCGCGACTGCGGCTCACGAGCATCCTGGAAGCCAGATGGATTTCTGGACAGCGCGGGTTGAGCGCCACGTCTTCCCGGACGTCCGCATCACCGCGTACCGCTTGGTCACCTGAGAGCTTGGCCCCTTTCCGGCTGGGGCCGGCCGTCGCACGCCTCGACGCGGGAGGGCGTCTCTGTGCCACAACTCGAGTAGCCCTGCCCGTCGCGCCGCGAGCGCCGTTCGGACTGCGTCGAAGGGAGCGCCATCAAGCCATCAGGAATCTGCCCTCTTCCTGGCCCACCAGGTGTCCCAAGCTCATGTGACAACCGCATGGTGTTCGCTCTGACCTGCAGCTAGCTCTGGTAGCAGGGGCCCGCTTTGTGGTATGGCCCTCCCGGCGAGGGCAGCAGGGACCGAGCGCGAGGAGATGGGCAGAGCCGGCGGGTCTGGCGCCAGCGATGCCGGATGCGAGGAGGGCAGGGAATGGGGAAGGGCACGTCGGAGCGGTCAGCACGCGACGCTGTCTGGGTGGTGTTGGTCTGGGGTCGAGTAGCAGTGGGCCTGGTATTGGTTGCCACTGGCGGAGTCGCGTTCGGGCACGCCTGGACGCGGGAGTACGTGTCCCTGTGGTGGGTGGGAGCGATCACACTCCTGGTCGGGATTCTGCTGGTCGTTTCTGGACTCTGTGCACGCAGCCGGCCCGCTGACATCACCCCGCAGGCTGCGATGCCAGGGGAAGCTCCGCCGCCGCAAGAGCCGCTGGTTCCGCTGTTGGGAGCGTTGCTGGTCTACAAGTACCAGCGGATCACCCACAAGCAGCTCAACGAAGCCCTGGCGCAGCAGCGCAAGGAGCAGAAAAACAGGCGGCGGCTGGGTGAGATACTCCTGGAGATGGGAGCAATCACTGAGCCGCAGCTGGAGGAAGCGTTGGCGCAACAGCGTTTGGTCCTGGACGAAAGGGCCCCAGGGCAGGAGAGCTAGAACCCGGGTTCCGAGCATGCGCGCTGGCGAAGTCTCACCGCCGACGGCCCCGGGCACCCCCGACTCCCGCTACCCCCTCGGCGAGGAGTCAGTGGCCGGGGTTCCGTCGCGTGGGGCGAGTCGAGGCAAGTCTAGTACCGGCGCTGGCTGCAGCTGTCCGTTCGCGGGCCTCACTTGGAACCTCATGAGCCGCGGCCAGCAACACGCCGCCCACCAAGGGGGGTGGCGGAGATGCGAAGTGTGACGACGCGTTACATCGCGCCCTTCCGCCGCCTAAAGCGCGCCCGACCGGGAGCCGGGCTCGCCAAACCGACCATCTGGAGGCGCGGCGAAGGCGGACGCCCCTAGGCACTGACACGACACGGTCCCAGCCGCGGGAGCGAGCCAAGCCGTACGTTCGTTCCCATTCAGTCGTGTGAAGTGGGCGTCCGGGCTTCCTCCGCATTTCCGACGCGCTCGCACCAGCGGTACTCAACGATCCCGCTGGTCGCCGACACCCAGCACCCGCCTCGCGGGAATTCGCCATCGGGCTATACGACCCACTCGACCCGCGGCGCGCTGGCGCTGTGCTCGGAATCGGTACTCGTGCCGGCCCTGCGCGGCGCGCGAGCCTGGCAGTGTCGCCGGGAGAGCTGTTCCTCAAGTACGTCGGCCAGCTGTGCGCTTGTAACCAGCCCCATTCTCACCAGCACGCGGCCCAGGCGTTCCCCGCTTTTCTCCTGATGCTCGAGGGCGGCGGCCAGGTCCGCCTCCGAGATGAGGCGATAGTTGATCAGCATCTGCCCCAGCAGCGGCGCGGCCTCCAAGTCCGAGTCCGCCACCGTGCCGGGCCGGATGTGGATGCGGTGCCACCGGCGGGCCGCGTGGAGCACAGTCAGAACTCCCAGGATGAGCACCAGAGCGCCGACAAGCAGGAGGAGGGCGTCCCCGTCCTCCCACGTTTCGCCGAGGACGATGCCGCCCATGAGTCCGAGTGCGCAGGCCAGGCCCAGTTGGTGCCGCTTCATCTGCCGCCTCCATGGCGAGCAGGACTCATTGCAGTACTCTCTTCCCCTTCTGCGCTGTTCGCTGTGCCAGTGCGCGACTTACCGGCACCGCCGCCGCGCGTGCCGACGCTGCTCTCATCAGCCACGCGCCGCGGGCTCCCGTCTCGTCTGGCCACGCTGCTCCTGTATGACCTGGGCCAGCTGGTCTGCAGTGATAAGGCGTATGCCTATGAGCACGTCGCCGAGTCGTTTCGTCGTCCCTCGCTGCAAGGCGAGGGCCTCGCCAAGGCCTACAGGAGAGACCAGGCCATGGCGAACCAGCAGGTCCCCCAGCAATGGCGCCGGCGACTCGGCCTCCACGTCGCACGACGTCGTCTCCAGGCGCCCTGTCGCCGTGATCGGACGCTGCCAACAGCACATATCCGCGATCACCATTAACGCCCCTGCCAGAACAGCAAGGGCTCCCGCTGACCACAGTGCCCGGCCGCCACCCCTCCAGGCATCGCCGAACAACACAGCGGAGAACAGGCACAGGGCTATCCCTATGCCAGACCCAACGTGTTTCATTGTCCCGCTCCGGAGCGAGGCGCGGAGCCGACTGCTTCCTCCATAGCCTCACCGCCAGACCAGCACCGCTCGCGTCCGGTGAGACCACCAGTGTGGTCCCTCGAACTGGGGGTCACTGCCATCTCCTACCATCGCAGTCGAAAGCCGCTCCGCTCGCCTCCTCAAAAGGATACGCCGACCCTCCGTCACCACTGGCGGAAGCGCCGGCGCTGTATGTGAGCCCTGCTTCTACCGCGGTTATTCCACAGTGGGCGGCTGGTTCGAGGGCCCCCCGACAGGCGAAGGGGCGACCCTCACACGGAGCGCTCACTCCCGTCGCACGTACCAGCAGGCTGGTGTCAGATCGCAGCCGGGCCTTCCCTCCGCGGGCAGACTAGTCGCCTCAGCGAAGACGACATCCTGCAGCTGTTTGTGCCGGCTGTCCATGTCAGCCGCCCGTGGAGCCGGCCCCGGGCCCCCCGACTCCGCTACCCCCTCGGCTTGGGGTCGCTGTTCGGGGTTTCGTCGCGTGTGGGGGCAGCAGCCGGGCCACGGTGGCGATCACCGGCAGCCCCACCCAGTCCAATCTCAGTTCAGCATCGCCGCCCAACTTCGCCGCCTCCCGAAACAGGAGCATCAGCGATCGCCGAGAATGCCAGGTTCTGCGCCCCAGTGAGGCTCTGGCGGGCGGATGAGTATTTGGACAGGAGGGGGGCATCGCCGCTTGATACAGGCAGAATGCCCGGATAGAGTTCCGGGGGTGCACACCGGTGAAGACATCATCCCCGGGAGGGAAGCCATGGATAAGATCCGGACGCTCATTCTGACCGGACAGAACATGCACGAATGGAAGCGGTCGGCTCCGTTCTGCTGGCTTCTTCTTCAGAACACCGGCCGGTTCGATGTGACGCTGACGACGAACCCGTCGGAGACGCTGGAAGACGCCGGAAAGATCAAGGAGTTCTCGCTGCTGTTCTCCGATTACGCAGGCCCGGATTGGAGTCCGGCGGCGAAGGAGAACATGGAGGCGTTCGTTGCCGGCGGGGGAGGACTGGCGCTGTTTCACGCAGCCTGTATTCCTTTCAAGGGGTGGAAGGCGTTCGAGACGATGGTACCGTTTCTGTGGCGCGAGGAGGGGGGACACGGCACGTTTCACGAGTTCCTGGTCACGATCACCGACAGGGATCATCCGATCACGAGGGGTCTGAGCGATGCGCGCACGACCGATGAGCTGTACCATCGGATGGCGCACCTGTACGACAATCCTTACCGGGTGCTGGCAACCGCATTCGCCTCGCTGGCGGAGAAGGGCACCGGCCGGGACGAGCCGATGATCATCGTGTCGGAGTTCGGCAAAGGGCGGGTATTTCAGCAGATGCTCGGTCACGTCTGGGAGCGGGACCCGGAGAAGCCGGACGACGTCGCGCTGAGCATGATCTCACTGGAGAACCCGTTCTTCCAGCGGACGCTGATTCGAGGCTGCGAGTGGGCGGCGACTGGCACCGTTACGGTCGAGTGAGTCCTTCGAGGGGCGGAGAGGATACCGCACGGCGCAGGCGCACAGGGTCGGCATGGTTGTGCACCCTCGAAACTCTATCCCGAGGGGAGTCCTCTCTATCAGAGACTGTATCCTGGCGCCGCGATCGGCGGCGCGGGTCCATGACAGCGCGGGATGCGGGCGTTGAGTAGGGTTGATGCCTAATCCGCCGGACCATCCTGGAACGACGGCCCCGGACACCCTCGACTCCGGCTACCCCTCGTCTGGAGTCACTGGCCGGGGTCTCGTCGCGGATGGGTCCGGCATGGCACAGCAGCCGCGCCACGGTGGCAATGACCGGCAGCCCTACCCAGTCCAGTCTCAACTCGGTATCCTCGCCCATCCTCGGCGCCTCCCAGCACAGGGGTGTCAGCGATCGCCGAGAGTACCACGATGGGGGCTGCAGGAGCGCCCTGGGGGGCAGATGAGTTTCTGGAGACAGCACGGCCCCGGCACTCCCCTTCGCGAGCTCTGCTTGGCCGGCGCGGCCCCGATCACGCCGGACTCGGCCGATCGCGCCTCATCGGGCTCTCTGTGAGCCGCCGCATCACGCCGGCGGGAGTCAGCGCGACGATGGTGTCCACTGCGTTGGTGTCAGCCGGGGCCAGGTGGTCAGCGCGAATCAGGTTCACGTTCAGGTAGCCCGCTGGCACCTCGCCCCAGATCTCGTCCTGCCTCTCGTAAAGGTACAGCCTAGCGCCATCCGTGAGCAGGATCTTCTGGCACTCGGTGAGTCCGAGTCTCGCCACATAGTCGCTGGCCTGCGAGAACACATCCTGCAGGCCATGCCCGATGCCCTTGGCCTCGCACACGAGGACACAGCGCTCCTTGACCGTGGGCGCACCCCAGAAGGCAGCCAGATCGATCTTGTGCCACTCCACTGCGAGCAGCTGCTCTGACCAGCCCAACGAGAGGAGCAGAGGCAGAATCATGTGGGCGACCACCTCATGTTCCGTGGGCCGGCCGCTGCGCTCGCCGTGGGCGAGGTACCACTGGGAGAGACGCCGCTGGCGCTGGATCGCGACGAGGACTGTGTCTACGGATTCGTTGGGGACGCCCCGGGAGAAGAGCTCGTGGCCGAGGGCGTCCATGCTGAGCGGCGGCGGGGGCGGCGGCGGCAGAGGCCGCAGGGGACGCGAGCGCAGCTGAGCAAAGAGCGCTTCCACTCTGTCGAGCACGGCGCGGTCATTGAGGGCGGTGAAGGTGGGGATCTGCTTCCTTTGGGCAAACAACTCCTGGGATGGAGTCGGCTGCAGTCGCTGCAGCTCCCCCTCCAGGTGCCCCTGCCAGATCACACGGCGCGTGTGCTGCAAGTCCCACCCATAGACGTCGTCGAAGGTCTCGCTCCAGGCGTAGCCGTCCTCGACCGCCAGCCCGATCGCCACGACCCGATAGCCCGAACGCAGCAGGATGATGTCACCGGCCTTCACATCCTCTGCGAAGCGCCGGACCTGGCCGACCTTGTTGGCCGTTTCCTCACCACTGAGGACGCGCGCGTAGTAGACGGCCTTTTCATAGGGTCCGTACCTTCCGGGCCCCATGAACATGAGGTCGTGGTTGAGGAAGAGCTGCGCGTAGTTGCGCCGTGGCTCACCTGCGGCGATCTGCCAAACGTTCGGCACAGCGGCCTCCAAGAGCACCTGCTGATGGCCCTTTCTGTGGGAAGCCAGGTGGTTCCTATACCGCGCCACTCCCGGCGGCCACGACTCTGCCGGCCGAGGTCGCAGCCATGCAGGGCGGCCATGCGCGCTACAGCCCCCACCAAGTCGGCGCCGATCAGGGCCCCGCAAGATGGCGCGCCGCGCGACCCGGCGGCCCCCGCCCTAGACCGGGATCACCGCGGCTGAAGGTGTCCGGCGCTCATAGCACCGTTGGAGCAGACGATCTGTGACCGATGGATCGCCTTCTCTTACCGCTGGGCGAGTCCGCTCCAAGGCACGCATACTGAGCACCTGCTCCTCGCACTACACCAGAAAGGGGATGCGGAGCCCGAAGGCGCCGCCCACTGTTCCACCAGAGGCCCTCGACGCCGCCACCTGCTAGCACGCAGCCACTAGGCCTCGCTCACCGAGCCGCGAACCAGGCCAGGAGAGCAGCGGGATCTACGATCGCAATCCCCCGGAACTCCCCCAGGCCCAGCAGGTGCCGGTCCCCGGAGACGATCATCTCCGCCTCTGCCGTCACCGCGCATTCCAGGAACCTGTTATCCTCCGGGTCAGCCTCGACCTCCCCGATGCGCTCCCGGGGGGTCACGAAGGCTACCCTCTCACCCTCGCTCACCATCGCCAGGAACTCCTGTGCCTCCTGCTTCGCGTGACCGAACCGGGCCAACACCTCCAGGTACTCGGCCACGATTTCGTCGGAGAGACAGAGCACGAACTGCCCGTCTCGCCACAGCTCCATCACCTCGCGTGGTTTGCCGCCGAAGAAGCTGGACGCCAGCACGTTCGTGTCGACGACGATCCTAGGCACGCGAGGCGGCCCGCCTTGTCCGTCTCGCCTCACGCACCTCCCGCACCAGCCGCGGGATATCCTCCGCCCCGTAGCCGTACCGCTCCGCTCGCTGGCGCAGCCGCTCCCACAGCTGGTCGAAGCGTTTGGCGAAGGCATCATCTCCCTGCCGCCGCTGCTCCAGCCAGCCTCTGATGTCATCCGCCCGGAAGCGCCACTCCCGGCCCACCTTGAACCCAGGCAGCTTCCCCTCTCGGGCGAAGCTGAGCACTGTGACTTCGTGCAGTTTCAGGTACGACGCAACCTGCTTCACATCAAGCAGTTCCGGCAGTCCCCGCGGCGCTTGCTCACTCATCAGTCCGCCTCCTCCGGCCCATGGGTATTGCCATATTATACCACATCTAACAAAGCGCAGGAAAATATTCCAGAGCACTACCGTTTGACCGGCCCCTCGTTTTCCCGAAACCGGACATCGGCCTCTGTCGATCGCTCGTGAACCAGGCACGGCAACCTTGCGGGACCCCAGCAACTGGCGACATGGGGATATCTGCTCCGGCCTTGACATCCGTCCAAAGCCGACACGCGTCTGGCGGGAACTGACGGGGACGATCAGGCGGAAGATGGGGCGCGGCCGCCAACCAATCAGAGCGCGGGCGCTACTGATCCGCTACTGGACCGGCACGCTTGGGCTGCGCGAACCGCGCCCGATCCGACACCCCGTGCAGCGTCGCCAGGAGCATGCATCGCAGGCTCGGCCGGAACAGTTTCGCCAATAAGCATGCGGACAAATCGCCGATCACCCACACCTGCCAATGGGGCGGGGAAATGCGCGAAAACCCTGGGAACCCCCGGGATTCCGCTACCAAACCGCTACCATTCCGCTACCCCAGTCAATCGCGGCCTCGGCTTGCGGGCCGCTGCGTTCGCCGCCTCCTAGTGGGTGATCGCGTTCCGGGGTTCCGGCCAGATAACAGATGTTGTGCTGCCTTGTTCCCCCGTAGGCACCTGCTCGTTATCTCAATTCTGTGAAACCGGACATTGCTGGACATTGAGGCCGTATCCAAGCGTCACCAACACACGCGCCACCCCAGAAGGCGCGGGAGTGCCATCGCTACCGATCACCCGCCACCCCGAATTCGCGAACGAGCGCCCCGCTGGCTGGCAGCGGTACACTCGGACCGGGCCAGAAAGGGCACGCGGTATACCCTCGGTACACCTCGCGGTATACGCCTGGTACACCTTTCATGCACTCTGGGGCTCCCGTTGGTATACCGGAAGTACACCCCCCTGGGGCAGGCCTTACGAGCGGCGGAGACGCGCTTTTTCCAGCGATTACCTAGCCTTTTCGCCAGTCCAATCGCGGACAGGACGGCCCAAGGCGGGGCGATCTCTCCAGAAACACCCCGATTCAGTACACTTTCGGTATACGCTTGCGCTACCGAGCCAATCGCGACGTCCGCTTACCGGCCGACCTGAGGCCCCGGGCCATAGCGGTGCGAGATGATGCTAGGCCTCATGAGCGAATCTGTGCCGCCGTGTCCAGCTGACGGCGATACAGCCACTCTGGCAGTATTGACCTGGATCACCTGCCGTACCGACTCGGATTCGCCATTCCCATGCTGGTCTTGGCATACCGTCGTGCCCGTAGTGTACCAGAATTCATCCGCAGCCCCAAGGTGTCCAGAAACCGTCTGTGGATGTCGAGCGCCTGTGAGGTCAGTCGGCCGGCCTCGGAGTGGCCTGGTCTTCCGGTGGCGACAGAGGTCCTTGTTGAGGATCGCTGAGGCCATCCAGACTGGGTCGCGAAGTCGGATGCTGTGGCCACACGGACAGCACACCCCGACCATCCGGAATGGCCCGGCCTCTGAAGGCAGTGCCTCACGATCTCGCAGACTCTACATAGCGGCACAGAGTTGAGCGCTTGGTCGGAGGTGTCTGCTGTCCTCCGGGCACGACAAGAAGCTCTGAGAGGGTCTTGACAAGGCCCTGCGGGGTGATACAGTCGGGCCATCGCAGCAAGGCCCGCGGCCTGGTGGCTCCCCTGCTTGTAGCAGAGCGAAGGCCCTCGGTAGGGGGGACGATGGGGAGCTGAGGGGCGGGCAAGAATAAAGCTGGCAGCGACCTGGAGGTGGCGCCTGCTTCGTCCTATCAGACGAAGGGGCGCCTTTGTCTTTTTGGGCCTGGCGGGAGAGCGAGAAAGGGGGTGAACAGATGACGTTCGTCACTTTGGCGAAAGTGGTGCCGGGAAGAACGAAGGAGGCGATGGACAGCCTGAGGGGGTTCTCATCGCTTCCAGGAGGGGCAAAGGTCCTGAGCTGCTATGTGACCTTCGGGCGCTATGATGCGGTCTGCATCCGGGAGGCTCCGGATCTGGCCAGCGCCAGCCGGGCTATGCGGGCCCTCGTGGAGAGAGGACCGATCACCACGGAGACCATGGTAGCCCAGTCTCCGGAGGAGTTCCTGAAGTAGGGGATAGCTCATGGTCACAGCCCGGGAGATCATGACCAAGGAGGTGATAAGCACTCGGCCCCACTGCAGGGTGGCGGAGGTGATCCGGGTCCTCTACCACCAGGGGATCAGCGGCCTGCCGGTGCTGGACGAGGAGAAGCAAGTGATCGGGATGGTGACGGAAGCGGATATTCTGGGCCTGAAGAGCGGGCAGGAGCTAGTCCGAGATATCATGTCGGCGCCGGTCTGCGCGGTATGCGAGGAGACGCCGCTGGAGGAGATCGCGGCCCTGCTCAGGGAGAAGAAGATCAAGCGGGTCCCGGTGGTGAGGGAGGGCAAGCTGGTGGGCATCGTCTCCCGGGCGGATGTGGTGAGAGCGCTGGCGATGGTGAAGTGGGGAGAGCATGGTGGGCGGGGAGATGTGAGATAGGAGACGGGGGATGGCGCCAAGGGCGAGAGACATCATGGCCAAGGGGGTGCCTGTGCTCCGGGAGGGCAAGCTGGTGGGCATCGTCTCCCGGGCGGATGTGGTGAGGGTGATCGCGGGCGGCTGAACCCCAGGCCTGGTCTGTCTGGCCCAGGGCTCGGCACCCGACAGCAGTTGAGTCCCGGGGCCGGGCACGGGGCGGGGACCGGCAGAGGCAAGAAGAGTTGTGGCCACAGCTTCTCGAGCAGGACAGCGCCCCGAGCTGTGGTTCGGTCCCCGCCCTCTTGTCTTAGGTCCGCCCATCCGCTGGTAGGTGGGGGAGGACTACCCCTACTATGTTACCCGCGGCTTCGGCCCTGACTTCGTGCGGCAGGAGGGGTGGCTGTGCGACCGGGATGCGGGTGGGCAGATCCTGCGGCACCCAGACGGCCGGCCCCGCCTCGCGTGCCTGTGCGGGGCGGTGGTCGAGGGGAAGCCAGATTGGACGCAGCCCTGCTTCACGGAGGGTGGCAGCTTCTGGACCAATGACATGACAGAACTGCTGCGCAGCACGCCTCCCCGCGCCGCCGGGATGACGATGCGCAGCCACTGTCACCGGGAAGGTTATGAGTCGCTGGGGTTGGTGCCCTTGCGGGCCCAGGGGCAGAGCTACGGACTGCTGCAGTTGAACAGCCGGACCCCAGGGCGGTTCACGGCAGCGCAGATCGCCTCCTATGAGGGGCTGGCGGGACAAGTGGCGGCTGCCGCGGCGGCGCGGATCGGGCAGTTGCCGGCAGCGTGAGGCGGGCGGAGAGGATCCGACTGAGCAGCGCGGTACGCTCTAGTGTTCAAGCTCCGGACTGTACCCCGGTCGCGCCAGGAGAAGGGCGGAGGGGGAAGGGCAATGCACCTCAACATCTGGGTGTTAGTGCTTGCGGTCCTCTGTGCGCTGCTGGTGGGAGGGGCCGTGGTCTATGTCGCGTGCTGCCTCAGGAAGTAGCTCGGGTCCGGGAAGATCGGGCCTGGGCGGAGAGGAGAGAGCGGTGACGGAGCCAGTGGCAGAGGTGGTCAGGGGGAAGCGGTTTGAGCTGGTAGACGGCGAAGGAAGAGTGCGGGCCGCCTTGGTGCTTCACGAAGACGGGACCCCTGGACTGGACCTGTGGGATGACAATGGGAATGTGCGCGCTACCTTAGTACTGAGCAGAGACGGGATACCGCGTTTGAACCTGCTGGGGAAGACGGGGGAGGTCCGGGCTGCTTTGGGATTCGGTACTGACTGGAGGGTAGGGCTTGTGCTCAGTGACCCGCACGGGCAGGTGCTCTGGTCGGCGCCGTAGGGGGCGCTCCGGCACTTGTGGTGAGGTGGTGACCAAGTCTCTTGGGCGGCGAGAAGGAACTGGCGAGAGGTGAAGAACTGGGGCAATAGCGGGCTGCTACTAGCCGCAGCTCTTGCCTAGTGCATTGCAGAAGTCCCCGATCTGAGTGCTGCGCACTGTCGGCTCGTCACAGAGCGCGGGCCGGTTTGGCTGGATGACCTGCCTCCCCAGCGTTATCACGCGCTATGTCAGTCCTGAGGCGTACAGAGGCATTAGCTCCAGGCTCTGCGGCGTGAGGGATTCGGGTATCGCACGATCGCTGCGACCTTGGAGGCCGAGGGATACCCCACAAAGCGCGGCGGCAAGTTGCAGGCGAACACGGTGCGCCGGCTGCTGCGATCAGCGCAGGTGCAAGGGCGAGTGCGCTATGGCGAGAGCGCGAAGGGGGTTCATCAGGCGCTCATTCTGGGGATGCGATGATGCTGTGGCTAATCAGCGCGGCGCTGATAGTGACAAGCTTTCTGTGGCTTGCCGTCGTGGTGAGCTTGATAGGTGTACTCGGCAAGCAAATGTCACTTTGGATTGTAGCGGGCACGGTAGTCTTGGTGATCGCTTGGCCCTGGTTAGGAGTGCGCGTCAACGACTGGCTTGTAGACCGCGGGTGCCATGATGACGCAGGGCGAGCTGACAACCTGGTGGGAGGCGCTGCGGGTGTGGTGGCAGTCGCAGGACCCCGAGGAGCTGGGGGCCGCGCTGTTGGGTGTGAGGGCGGCAGATCGGGAGGCGGTGCTGGCCGAGGTTTCCTACGATGGTTTGCGCGCTCGAGGTGAGGCAGCTCCTGGCGCGAATGGAGGCGCTGGCGCGGGCGGCGGAAGCTCGAAGACTGACGTGATTTCGGCGGCATAAGTATTCATCTGCAGGGAGAGAGACTGATGCGAGCAGGGGATCGGAAACGGAAGCGGATGCGGAGACAGCGCCGGAAGCAGATCGCAAAGTCGGCGCGGAGCATCCGGCAGCGGTTAGGGGCGAGGGATCGGTGCCGAATGTGATGCGCAAGGAGCGAGAAAGAGATGAAGCACTTCGTCGGATGCCGGCAGGAATCATTGCACTGCGTGGTCACCATCCAGGAAGAGGGACAGGAACCCCGGCCCCTTCCTCACATCGTGCGGCATTCGCCAAGGGGCTTCGAATGGTCTTATGGCGGCTCGGGGCCAGCCGATCTGGCGCTCTCCCTGCTGACCGAGGTGGCCGGCAGGGAAGTGGCCGATCGCTGGTACCAGATGTTCAAGCACGATGTGATCTCTCAGCTGCCGCCCCCGGGTTGGCGGATCGCCGCAGCGGATATCGAAGCATGGCTGCCAGCGGCCCGGGCCGGCCTGCACGATAGGTCAGTGCGGGCGGCCCTGGTCCATGTCTTACCCCTGGAGCCAGCGCAGTGAATGGGGTGGTGGGGCGGGCCAATCGGCGGTTGCATCCGACCTCGGCCCCCGGCTCACCCCCGCTCGAGCGTCCCTCCGTGACCGGCTGTGGTGGTGAACATGAGCGTTGTGGATCGCAACCCCGGGCTTCCTGCTGGGGGTGGCGGCGGCGTTTCTCTCGTAGGCGGCGTCGCGCTAGCTATTGGTGAAGGCAGTAGGCTACTCGTAACAATCGGCGCAGCAGGGGCGGCGCCAAAGGAGCGAGGGGAATGAGTAGGAGCAGATGGGCAGTATAAGATCAGGGTCTCGGGACAGGAGTGGCAGACAGACGGATGTGATAGACAGACTGGCGAAGAGATTCGGGAAGTATGCGCTGGTGGTGGCCGTGGGCAGGCGGGCCGAGGATCTGCTGGAACGGACCGGCGCTTCGGGGGGGCCAAGCGGGGGCCGGCTGATCGATCGGGCAATCACCGAGATCGCCCGCGGCGACGTTCGCATCAGGGGCGGGAAGCCTGGGGAAGAAGAGGATTTGGCGTAGCCGGACCCCAACACTCGCGCGCTACGCTCGCCTTTGGTGAATGGCATAAGCAACAGTACCTCAGCAGAGGGACGCCCCGCTGCGCGCAGCTGTGCCGGCGGGATGGCGAGTACTTCTTGCATGTGAGCTTCGAGTTCCAAATCGAGGCGATGGCTCGGGGCGAGGAGTAGGCGTACCTAGGGATCGACTGGGGCGTGACGAAGCAGGCGGCGCCCGGCGGTCGCCCGGATTCGGGATCTTAGCAGCGGGGTTCTGTGCAGAATACGTATCTACAAATCAGCACGGGGGGCGCGCCCCGCCTGAGATCGTCGCCCTGCATGCCCTGAGGGGCTCGCAGAACCGGCAATCGCAGTTGCCGGTTGCAGGTCACAACCGAAAGGACAGAGGAATGAGCATGGCGAGGGATGAGCAATACCGGCGGCGGCGCAAGGCGGAGGCGGAGAGGCTAAGGCTGACCGGCAAGGTTGGCGCGCTCGAGCTGGAATTGCAGGATCTGGCGGCGGACCTGGCCGAGGCCGAGGCGGCCGCCAAGGCTGACCTAGATCAGCGGCGCCGCCGATTGCAGGAGCCGGACGCCAGCATCCGCCGGCTGCGAGTGCTGGGTGAAGAACTGCCCTCGCCCCTGGGAAGGGTGCTGACCTGCCATGACCGGAAACACCACACCCTGGAGAGGACCCGGCAGCGGTTGGCCGGAGTGGAAGAGCAACTCGGCGAGATAGCCCGGGCTGACCAGGCGGGAAGGGAGCAGTAGTGATGCTGCGTGATGGGGACGAAGAGGAATGAGAATACGATGCATCCGGTTGTGGTGGTCATCTTGCCCTGAGACCGTTGCACCCTTGCTCTGAACATATCTCCTGGTGTAGTGTGGGCACTCCATTGCGCCGGAGGATGAACCCACGTGTGGTGGCCAGACTGCGACGGGGCTGTTCACAGTGGAGCGGCAAGATGCTGTCGCCCCAGGGCTTCTGGCCCGTTCTGACGGTGCAGATCAGTTTCGGAACACTGCCTGCACATCCTTGCGCTCTGACCCCCTCAGAGCAACTCCCGCGCCGGAAGGCTGAACACCTTCAGGCCCAGAGTGTGTTGCTGCCGGCTGCTATGCAGCGCCGTCAGCGTCTCCAGTACGGGCCCGACCTGCACTTGGTGAACGCACGCGTAGATCATGGTGCAGTCCCCTGGCCAGACCGGTGTCCCTTCGTGCCGTCCGGTCTCGCCGCACCCGGTGACCCCCCGGTGGATCGTATAGCGGTCCACGCCCGCAGCCTGGATGCGTCGGAGCACTTCATTGCACGTTCCGCTCTCGCAGATGATGATCAGGAACTCCCTGTCTCTATCCTCTGGCATCTTCTCTCGCCTCCCTGGCGTCGGCGCTGCCGGCCAGCCGCTCTTTCCCAGACTGAAGCGCGAGCCGCCAAGCAATGCGACGCTCAGTGGCCGTACCGTCTGAAGTGCCCAAGAGCCGCTGAGACCGTGCTTCTGGGCCCCCAGCATTCGTCTCGGCGATTCTGCGGCAGGAACGCGGCCGCTTTCGACTCCGGATCACAGCATGAAGAGCGACGTGCCCTTCGGCCCCCGCCGGCCTAAGCGGGCGGGGGATTGGCGGGCGCGTAGCTGCGGCAATAGGTGCTTGCGGATGCGTAGGTCGGGTAGTGAGATTCGCCCGGCGCGATGGGCCGGTTGACGGCTTTGCAGAGCGAGACCCTAACGTCGTAATGGGCGCAGTCCGTGCAACGCCGCAGCACCGTCCGACAGCTGGAGCAGGTGGCAGTCTTCTCGTCCGCGCTCTGCACCTCTTTGCACTTCGGGCAGGTGATCCTCATCTGCTCTCACCTCTCTCTCATCGCATGGGCTGGTTACATCGAATCGGCACTGTCATTCTCCCAGGCCTTAAGCAGAGACTCGGTCCTTACCATGCCATGCCAGCAGTCCAGGAAGGCGGGTTCCCGCAGCCGAGCGACGAGTGTGCCAGTACCTCGCTATTGAGCCGCCCAGAGGCGACTCCGTTGCTGACGAGCCTTGGGGGACGGCGGCCACCGTGGCGGCAGGAAAGGCCACATGGGCCACGAGCCGGATGAGAAGACGAAACCAACGCAAGAGATCATGGGGCCGACGGGACTGAAGAAGGTCGACGCGTCTCTGACCCGGCTGCCGTGCAGGTCTCATGCCACGTCTCCAAGGATCGGCTGGCCTGCTCAGCGGGGTGACTCAGAGGTACCACAGAACGACGTGCATCCGCCCTTAGTGTACCAGAAATAGGCCGTGGCACAAGCGGCATTCCCTGGTGTAGCGTCGGCTTCGGTTCCGCACTAGGGTGAGCCCGCGTGCGGGTGTCGAGCGCGCGTGAGACCGCTTTGAGGGCACTCTGGGGCACGGATGAGTTTCTGGACACCACGCGTTTTCATAGATGCCGTTCCGGGCCCATCAGAACAGGGGCGGAACAGTCCTGTGGCGCTCGGTCCGTGTCAGGCGGGCCAGCATAGGCTGGCGCTGGCAGATCGGCGACTCCTCGGCTGGAGGAGCCTGTCCCTGGGGTGAGTGCTGAGCATGGGCTGGCAACTGCGCCCGCGGCCTGATTCCTGAACTGGCCCCAGGGGCCTCGCGCCAGGCGGTAGGGGCCTGGGCAAGCGAATCGGGCTTGACAGGCGCGGGTGCAGGTAGTAGCGTGAGTCTGGCCTGATGCAGGCAGGTTGGCGGCCCATGGGTGAGTCGGCGGCCTTGCTGGTTGTGTTTGCGAGGGCCTCTTTGGCAGAAGAAGGCGCGCGTGAGCGCGCCTTTTTGCATGGCCGGACGAAATCGGATCTGCTCAAGAGACATAGCGATGAGCGGGGAGGAGGTGTAGCAGGGAGAGGAGAGGATTGGCCTTGATCGTCTGACCTGGCTGGGAAGGTACGAGACCTTTTGCAGGGAGGAGTGTGATGACAGGAAGAGGGAGAGGATTCACGCTGATCGAGTTGCTGGTCGTGATCGCGATCATTGCGATCCTCGCAGCCATGCTGTTCCCAGTGTTTGCGCGAGCGCGCGAGTCGGCTCGCAAGATCCAGTGCTTATCGAACGTGAAGAACATCGCCATGGCGTTCCAGATGTACCTCACCGACTTCGAGCGGCTGCCGCCCAGTGAGCACAGTGCCGAGGCTAGAGCGTGGGTCGACGACTATTGCAGCCCAGACTGTGACCAGGCTTTGCTGTGCCGCATGACCGCGGCAAACCCTTATCTGCGGATGCCGGTGATCCTGGACGAGTACGTCAAGAACCGCGACGTATGGCGGTGCTCGAGCGCGAAGTTTGTGAACAGCACAATCGCTATCAATACCGGCATGCCTACTTGGATGGCGTACTTCGCCAGGGGCATGGCCGACGACATGTGCCCCAGGCCCAGGCCGTGCACGAATGTGTTCCCCCCTGGATGGGGTGGTCTCGCCACCGACACCCTCGCGCAGGGCTGGGACAACGGCTGTGGACTCGGCAGCGGGGCCTTTGACCAGAGCCTCGCCACTCCGTACTACGACCGCGACCTGAAGATGAATCAGATCGATGACGTGACGAAGCGGGTGGTCGTCGGGGACGGAGGCGTGGACCTCGAACCCTGGCGCACCTCCGGGTTCGCCTATCCCGATTACTCTCGATTTGATCAGCTCCTCCCCGCCTGCGGCAGCAGCGGCAACTGCTCGACTGACCCGTCCTGTGGCAACGCCGCGGTGGCCGCGACCTGTAGCCCCCTGAGCCTGTGTTTTGACGGCGATGGAAAATTCGGATGGGATGCAAACTACAGACAGACCTTTGCCCGCCACATGGGCGGCTCCAACCTCGGCTTCGCCGATGGCCACGCCGGGTGGTTCCCCGCTGAGAAGATCCTCTTCGGCGGCTGGAACAACTCGGGCTATGCCACGGTGCCGTTGGTGTTCGAGGGTTTGGAGTGCTGCTTCTTCCCGACCGACCAGCCCAGATAACATTCGCGGTCGGAGCGCCCCCGGGCGCTCCGACGTGATGAAGGACCCTGCCGTGGAGACGCACTACCCATCAGTGCGCCGTGCCCGCCTTTGCCAAGGCGGGTAAGCTTGTCGGCCGGGGATGGACATGAGCAAAGCTGCGGGTGTCAAATGGCGATGGGACATCCCTGAGCGGCTTCTGGGCTTGCGTGGTAGGCGGGGTCGGTCTATGGTGTGGGACCTTTCAGCACCTCTTCGGGCGGAACGGACGGCGCTGTGCCGCTACGCGTCGGGCTGCTACTTCCCGCTTGTCGCGATAGGACAGCCGTTTCTCGCGTCATAACATTGGTTCGCGCGCGGCGAGTCTCAGTGTCGGACAGGCACGCAGCCAGCTCATCCTCCCATACGGCGAAAGCGTTCTTTGGGCCGACTACCAGAAGGCGTGTACTGCGGATGGGCTGCCCTACGGTCTTCAGCACTCGGAGTCGAATGCCCGAAATATCTGTAGGCGTTCGCCAAGCTCACGTATCTCTTGGTCGAGCTGGATATCGAAGGCACTGCCAATCGTCCCAAGATGCACGAGCAGGAGGGCACACGCGGTTCCCACGGCGCGGAATGCAGCTTGCCAACTCGGTCCAAACCACACGGCAACCGGCGCGGTGTCAGTCGGCGACGCCTTGACCAGGTAACGCGCTAGTGCTATGGGAGCTGCATGAACGCCTGGGCAGAGCTTCCGATAGACACCGTACCAGATGTCCGCCTCAAGCTCGGACAGTTTCACACGCTCCTCCATCTTGATATCTCTCCAGTACCTACGCTTGCCCCTATGCTTGCCACGCTGCTGCCATGCGAGGGGGTCATCCGGAGTGGGCACGCCCACAATGTCGGTCGGCCGTAGTGGCAGTTCCCCACGACCCTGTTTCTTCTCTTCGGGCATGTCTATCTGCCGCTCGATCTCTTCGATGTAAAGGTATAACGCCGTGCGGTTGTTCCTGACTGCACGCGCGTTCACAACCGCCTCCATCATTTGACGCAATAGGACATCCGCCTCCAAACCCCATCCCTCGCGGCAAAGAACAACCGCCCCCTCGAAGGAGCCATGGATCACTGAAGTCAAGTTCTGCAGAATCACACCGAGGATTGCATCCATGCTTCCGGGCGGGAACTGCTGCGGCATGGCATCGATGGCAAAGCGCAGCACGGCGCGGGATTCAGTCGCGACCGCGAGCGCGCTGTCGATCTCCGCCGAGTCTCTTGCTTCGTCAGGAGCATTCTGCGACATGCGAGTGCCCAGGTGAGTACCTGCATTCCGTGGAGCAAGAGCCTGCCCCTGCCAGCGCGCATCCCTGCGCCCTGCTGGCCTTCCGAGATCTCCAGCGCCAGAGCCAGGCGGCGCGATTCACCTGTCTTGACCTTCGCTCTCTGCGCCTCCCCCCGGGGCAGTCACAATCACCGCAGCCGCTTTCGGTTCCCTGCCGTCCTCACCGCGGAGCAGGATGCGGCTATCAAGTGCGCTTGGGACACAGGCGGGGGGACCAAGCCAACGCTCTCCATCTGATCGACGGTGGCACAACACCGGGGATGGCCGGGACGGGAACGGCCCCGGCTCACAGGATTGCCAAGCAGACACACTCTCCACCGTAGACAGGCGCCCGAAGGCGCCGCCCAAAGGTCTCATATGGTAGAATGATCCTCGCCCGCGCACAAGCTCAGGAGCCCCTCAGGGGTGTCCCATCGCTACTTGACACCGACACGGTGGGCCGCGATCGCTCCTTCCGGGTACACGACGGCCCAGCGTCGATGGCGGCAGTATGACCGCCACTCCTGTGAACCAATGTCCTAAGCCAGGTCGGCCGTCCGAAACAGCCTAGGACGTTCTCGGTCACTGGTTCTGCAGATCGTCCCGCAGCAGCTGAAGCGCGCGTGAGAAGACGCTACGGGTGATGTGCCAGACCCTGGGCCACTCCCCAGGTCCGACTGGATATGGGAAGCCCAGACGCTTAAGCTCTGCGATTGCACGCGAGCCGCCCTCATCTGGTGGGTGCGTAGGTGGCAGATTGCGCAGATGCTGCACTCTCCGCATTGCGGCCACCGCCTCAGTGCCGTGCGAGTACCCCAGGTGCTGGACATAGGCCTCCAGAATACTGAGGGTGTGTCCGGCCTTGATGACATCAGCCACGTCGCTCGGCAGCTCCGCCCGCATCGCTCGCTCGTTGAGCTTCGCCATCAACTCCGCGATTCCCATCACTCGGCTGTGGTAGTCAGGATGGTGTCCCGTTCATAGTTGAAGGTTGAGGCGGCTCTCTCCAGCCCGGTTCTGATAGAATCGGGTAACCCAAAGCTTGAAAAGGAGAGAACCGCCGTGAGAAGAGAGTATCAGGTTGTGGGTCGCAAGGGTAGTGCCGCGCTGCGCCAGTTTCTGGCGAGGGAGGGGGCGGCGCTGGTGCCGATGATGGAACTGCTGGAGGCGGGGCAACTCGCCGTGGAAGAGCTAGTGGGGGAGATGGGAAAGGCGGCGCTGGAGGCGGTGCTGCTGATCTCAGCCGAAGAGGTGGCGGGGCCGGCGCATCCGGGCCGGCCGGGCGGGGTGATCCGGCGCCATGGCGAGCAAGGCGGGATAGTCGCGCTGGGGGGCCAGAAGGTGCGGGTGAGCAAGCCGCGGTTGCGCCGGAAGGGCGGCGGGGAGGGGGCTGAGGTGGCGGTGCCGGCTTATGCCGCGATGCAGTCCGATGAGAGGCTGCGGGAGCGGATGCTGTCGATTGTGATGCGAGGGGTGAGCACGCGCCATTACCAGGAGGTGGTGCCGGAGCTGGCGGAGCGCTGCGGGGTATCGCGCTCGGCGGTGAGCCGGCAGCTGCAAGAGGCGAGTGCGGAGGCGCTGCGGGAGCTGTGCGAGCGGCGCTTCGATGACCTTGACCTGTTGGTGATCTACCTGGACGGCAAGCACTTCGGGGGCCACCAGGTGGTGAGTGCCATCGGAGTGGACGCAGCGGGCTGCAAACACGTCCTGGGCCTCACCGAGGGGGCCACGGAGAACGCGGTGGTAGTGAAGGGACTGCTGGAGGAGCTGGTGGAGCGAGGGGTGCGCCCGGAGCGCAGACGGCTGTTGGTGATTGATGGCTCGAAGGCGTTGCGCAAGGCGATTGATGATGTCTTCGGCAAGCAGCATCCGGTG
Source organism: uncultured Armatimonadota bacterium (assembly GCA_963716175.1). Classification (GTDB taxonomy): domain Bacteria; phylum Armatimonadota; class Hebobacteria; order Hebobacterales; family Hebobacteraceae; genus MFD04408-11. The sequence continues at coordinate 2,809,713 of OY970296.1, forward strand.
CAGCGCTGCCAGGCGCACAAGCGCCGGAACGTGCTGGGCTACCTGCCCAAAGAGATGCAGGGGCAGGTGGCGGCGGCGCTGCGGGCGGCGTGGAAGCTGGAGCCCAAGGAAGGGATGGCGCGGCTGCACACCCAGATCGAGTGGCTGGAGCGAACTCATCCCAAGGCCGCGGCCAGCCTGCGGGAGGGCTTGGAGGAGACCTTCACCATCGCCCGACTGGGGCTGTCGCCGATGCTGCGCACCTGCCTGACCACCACCAACATCATCGAGAGCTCGCTCTCGGGGGTGGAGGGTCGCACCGGCCGCGTCACCCGCTGGCGCTCGGGAGAGATGGCCTTGCGCTGGGCCGGGGCGGCCGCGCTGGAGACCGAGCGCAGCTTCCGCAAGATCATGGGGCACAAGGGCCTCTGGATGCTGAAGGCCGTGCTGGACGAAGGCCAGTCGCTTAGCGACCGGTCGCAGATCTCAGTTGACGAGGGCCGTGTCGCGGCCTAAGATACGCGAGAGGGACCGCCCAACCTTACACTACGGGCGGGACATAATCGGTAGTCAGCGCCGTCGGTGCAGTCCCCGCGCAGGCGTTTTAGAGGCCCAAATGAGACCAAGTCGAACAGCCTGAACCGGTGCACCCTCTCCCACTCGACGTTCAGCGCCGACAGCAGATCCTCCACATCGATGTCTCCCGTCGCCTGTCTCGACGTCGGGCTCTCGATCAGCTGGGGCTCAAAGCATATCGGAGCACCTGGTCCCGCGCGGCATCGGTAGGGAATGAGTGCACCCGGATCCTTTCCCAGTTCACAGAGGCCGCTACACTCACGCCGGTGAAGGCCTGCCTGGTCCGTCGCGATAGGGTGGGTCTTGAGGTGACGAACGTGAGCGCACCTCTCCCAAGGGTCAGGTACAGCGCATGTGCCGCAGACAGCCAGGGTCGTCTCGGGCGTCCCCTTCGAGTCCAACGGGCAGATGAGATCGCCATTGGACTGCTTGCGGAAATCACATGTTCGCGGTAGGCACCCGACGAGCAGCTCTCCCTTATCGGAGGTGATCATGCAATCGCTGTCTGAGACGGAGCCGGAGTCGAGTTCGAGTATTGTCTGCTTCACAGCGTATTGTCGAAGCGCGCGGGACCACTTCACACTAAGTGTCTCATCCTCAGGCTGTGACCCAGCCTTCAGGCTCTCACCCAGTTCCCAACTAGTCAGGAACCACTTCGTGGCCAACCCCTGGGAAGCTGCCGGTGAACTTACTTCCAGGACGAAGCTGAGCCAGAGAAGTTTCCGTAGATGTCGCGGCTGATCGACCTGGCCTCGAACGGAGTACTCGCGGCCGTCTGCCGTCAGGTATCTGAACTCAACTGCACAGGAAAGGCTCGCCGGATTCATATCGCCCTAAGCTAGGCTTCTGTTCTGGTGATGTCAGTTCGTTAGGTCACGGTCGCCTCCTTCCCTCATCACTGGGATCACGGCTGTCAGTGTCGGCCGCCGGGCTAGACTGTACCACGCGTAGTCGCCCCATGTGTACCACCTGATCGCCGGGGGTGGGTACCACCTCACAGTCGGGGGGTGGGTACCACCCCGCCGGCGCCAGCTGGGTCGTTGCCACAAGGCATTCCCTCCTGACCGATTCCTCGGTCGGGAGGAGATATGGAGCGACTCAGCGTGCATCTCATCGTGGACATCCCACGGCCGGCTCCGAAGGAACGGCCGGAGCCGGTATGTATCGGTTGCGCGCCGGCCAGTCGGTGCGCGCCATCTGTCGGGACCTGAGACATTCGCGTCGTACGGTCCGCCGCTACCGGAAGCTGGCGGCGGCGAAAGGCTATCTGGACCCTTCCCGGCCCTTGCCGGAGGCCGCGGAGGTGCTCGCTGGCCTGGGGCCGGTCTGCTCGCCGCCGAGCAGTAATGTCTCGAGTGTGGAGCCCTATCGAGAGGTGGTGCAGAGCCTGCTGGATCAGGGGATCGAGATGGTGGCGATCCACCAGCGGTTAGTGCGCCACCACGGCTACTGCGGCTCGTACAGCTCGGTGCGCGGCTTCGTGCATCACCTCCGGCCCCGCGGCAAGGAGGCGGTGGTGCGCCTGGAGATGCCCCCAGGCCAGTGCGCCCAGGTGGACTTCGGGGGCGCGGGCAAGCTGCGAGACCCCGCCACGGGGCGGCTGCGGCAAGCCTACTGCTTCGTGATGACGCTGTGCTACTCCCGGCACCAGTACGTGGAGTTCGTCTTCGATCAGAGGATGGAGACCTGGATCGGCTGCCATCAGCGCGCCTTCGAGAGTTTCGGAGGCGTGCCCAGGGAGCTGGTCATCGACAATGCGCCGGAGGCGCACAAGTCTCAAGGCCGCGGTGCTGCGGGCGGCGCTGGAGGACCAGAAGCTGGCCGAGCCCTACCGGAAGCTGGCTCAGCACTACGGCCTCCTGGTGCACCCCTGCCGCCCGCGCTCGCCCCAGCACAAGGGGATCGCGGAGAATGGCGTGCATTACGTGCAGCGGAATCTGCTCGCCACGGAGCAGCCCGGGGATCTCGCCGAAGCGAATCGCGCCGCGCGCAGCTGGGTCATGGTGCCTGTGTCGGGGCCCTATAATACCGCCACGACAGGGGTTTCCTCAAGTGCCCATGCCGTAGCCTTTCCTCAGGCAGCTAGCTCATAGACGGTGATCCGCTGCTCAGGGAAGTGCCGCAGCCGGATCGGGTGCCGTAGCGTTTTCGCCGAGCGGTCGGGCTTCTGCCAGTTGCCTGCTTCGTAGATCATCGAAGGAGTCGCACCGCCCAACCGCCGATGGCATCGGTGTTGGTTGTAGTACACCTCGAAGTCCATCAGCAGTTCGCCCAGGTGATCCAATCCCCGGATGAGGGGCACCCGCGCCAGCCACTCCCGCTTGAGGGTCCAGATGAGACGTTCCGTCACCGCGATAGAACCATGCTTGCCCACTGCGCCGAGGCGGTGCTTGATGTCCCAGTCCCGGAGCAGCTTGGCGAATCCCTCGGCTGTGAAGATGCCCTCCTGGTCGCTGACCAGATGCTTAGGGGGCCCGTGGTGCAGGAAGGCCTCTTCCAGCACCTCAACCACCCAGCTGGCATTGGAACCTTCAAGCGGGACGACGGCCATCACCGCCCGGGAGAAGTGATCAATGGCTACCAATACCCAGGTGGGCCAGACCCCCCAGAGCCACACCCGGGTGCGGTCCACCGACCATACGTGGTTGGGATAGCGGGCGATGGTCTGCCTGGGCTCTCCAGGTTCCTTCGCCTGGGCCGGCGTTGGAGTCGAGGCCTCGGGCCTGGGACGGAGGAGGATGTCCCGAACAGTGGTCGCCGAGATGAACACTCCCAGCGCCCACAGCGTCATCGCCGTCCGATGCCGGCCCCACATGGGGTTGCGCGTGAAGATGTCCCAGATGAGCTCTGCGATCTCCCTGGGCGTCTTGGTGACGGGTTCGGCAGCCCTAATGCGACCTCCAACCTTGCCTTCTTGGAATGCCTTGAGCCAGCGCTGAACGCTTGAGGGCGCTACCCCGAAGGTCTCCTTCACCCTCCGCTTCGGGATCTGGTAATACTCGATCAGCCAGAGCAGGCGCAGCCGGTCCACAAGAGGATAGGGCCGTCGGGGCCTTTCTTCCCCCAGCCGCTTCGCCATTGCCTCCAGACGTGCATCCCGAAACGCCACCGCATCCTCCAGCACCATCACGCGTGCCTCCAGCTGTGCCACTCGTCCCGCCTCCCCGCGGGCGCAGGCCCGTTCCAGGCTGAGACCTCTACTGCGGGCCGCCCACCGGGCGCTTACCACCAGAGCACGCACGATCAACGACACCGACGCCTCATAGATCTCCGCCGAGCTGACTCCCACAGAAAGAGAGAACGGCGCCCGAAGGCGCCGCCCACCGGTCCCAGATCATACTGGAAGGAAGTCAACCGAGACAAGCCCGAGACGCTCTCAGGGCGGTCCTAAGGGCCGCCAACACCCGCAACTGGCCCCAGGGTCCTCGCGCCAGGCGGTAGGGGCTTGGGCAAGCGGATTGGTCTTGACAGGCGCGGGTGCAGATAGTAGCGTGAGTCTGGCCTGATGCAGGCAGGTTGGCGGCCCATGGGTGAGTCGGTGGCCTCGCTGGTTGTGTTTGCCAGGGCCTCTTTGGCAGAAGAAGGCGCGCGTGAGCGCGCCTTTTTGCATGGCCGGACGAAACCGCATCTGCTCAAGAGACATAGCGATGAGCCGGGAGGAGGTGTAGCAGGGAGAGGAGAGGATTGGCCTTAATCGTCTGACCTGGCCGGGAAGGTACGAGACCCTTTGCAGGGAGGAGTGTGATGACAGGAAGAGGGAGAGGATTCACGCTGATCGAGTTGTTGGTGGTGATCGCGATTATTGCGATTCTGGCAGCGATGCTGTTCCCCGTGTTTGCGCGAGCGCGTGAATCGGCGCGCAAGATTCAATGCCTGTCGAACATCAAGAACCTCGCCATGGCCGTGCAGATGTACCTGACGGACTACGACCGGCTGTGGCCAAAGGAGCACCGTCCGGAGGTGATCGCCGGGTCGCATCCGGATAACCCCGATTCGACCAACGGTTGCGCGATGTCGGCCGGCACCAGGATGAACCCGTACCTGCAGCCGCCGGTGATCCTGGATGAGTACATCAAGAACCGGGACGTGTGGAGTTGTCCGTCCGCTCGCGCCAGCGCCTCCTGGTCCATCCTGAATCCGCTGGGGATGGACTGGTGGGTACGGGTCAACACGGTGGACCCACTCAGCTGGGGCGAGGTGGGTGTGGGGCAGTGCGGTGGCGGCAACTTCCCTCCGGGTTGGGGCGGCGACGTGACCGACACCATTGCTCAGGGAAGGAGCAGCGGGGATAGTCCGGGTGCCTTCCACAACTCGCTCAACGTGATCGCCCTGCGCGAGGTCAAGACCGCCGAGATAGGCGATCCGGCGAAGTACGTGATCGCGGGCGAGTGCCAGATCGGCCAGCCCGTCTGGGGCCCCCTGGACGTGGCCTACCCGGATGCCTCTGCCATGTGCGGGGCCAACCCGGGCTCGCTTGCTTGCTGCGGCGGCAACTGGGTGGACTGGGCAAACTGCTCCTGGAGCGTGGACTGCGGCGCCGCACACGACCTCAATTACGCCGACACCGAGATCCGGAAGGAGTACGGGAGGCCGCGGCACATGGGCGGCAGCAATGTGGGCTTTGCCGACGGCCACGCCTCCTGGTACAACTCTGAAGACATCCTCGCCAACTACGCGCCGGACCAAGGCGTCGTCGACGGCGGAGCCTTCCGTTACCAGTGCTACGGCGTCCCGGGGGCCGGCGCGGCGCGGGCAAAGCGGGACACCTGGGGCGGCTTCCAAGGCGGCATCTGCGGGATGTGGGGCGCCTTCGGGCTTGTACCACAGGGCTGCGGCTAGCCAGCCGCCACCGCATGAGGCCGGATTGAGACACCGGACGGCCCCGGAGATGTTTCCGGGGCCGTCTCTCCGTGAGGTGACCTCTTCCACCGAGGTCGCCCGCGGTCTCGCGACCGGAGGGCGGCGACCGAGGAGGTGAGTGCGATGGAGGGACCGCGGGCGCCCCGGCGAGGTGAGCTAGCCCAGGTGGCGCAACTGCACCAGGCAGTATTCGGCGTGATCCGGCGGCCGGAACCAGAACAATCCCCTCCGCCGGCCCGCCTCCGCGCGGTACGGGGGAAGCGGGTGCTGATCGTGGCCGAGGAGGGCCGACCCGTGAGCCGCGCCGCGGTGTACTACGATACCGCCTCCATGTTCGGTTGCCGGGTGAGGACGGCCAGTATCAGTGGGGTGTGCACCCATCCCGAGTGCCGGGGGCGCGGCTATGCCAGTCGCATCCTCGAGCGCTGTCTCTCGGACGCCGTTGCTCGCCGAGCGCGCGTGTTCATTGTTTCCGGCGATCGCGGTCTCTACCAGCGCGTTGGGTGCCGCGCGGTAGGTGCAATGCGGAGCATGACGCTCCGGGCAGCGCAGACATGGCCGGCCGCGGATAGGGTCTCTGTAAGGAAGGCCGGGCTCGGGGACCGGCCCATGGTGCGCGCGCTCTACGACCGGGAGCCGCTGCGCTTCTGCCGGTGCGCGGATGGCTGGGCGGAGTTGGAGGCGGAGTGGCAACGAGGGTGGCCCGAGACCTGGATCGTCGAACGGCGCGGCGTTGCCCTTGCCTATCTGTGGCTTGGGCCCCTGTGGAGCCCGCCTCGCCAGGGCGTGCGTGAGGTCTACGAGTACGCGGGGTCTCGCCTCGCCCTCGTGGAGGCGCTGCCACGGCTGATGGCAGTGATGAACCTTCGTGAGCTGTCGCTCGCCTTCTCCGCCCTGGAGGAAGAGCTGTCGTCACTACTGGCCGAGCGCGGAGTTCGCACTGAGGCCGCCACGCTGCCCGGCACGCACCGCCTGCTCGATCTGCCCGGACTCATGCGGGACCTGACACCATATCTCGCGGAGCGGCTCCCGAAAAGCATCCAGTGCGGTCTGTCCTTCGGCCAGGACCGCGATCGATGCTGCTTCTGCCTGGGAGAGGAGCGGGCCGACCTGGAGCTAGGGGCCTCGGTGGAACTGGTACTGGGCAGTCCCCGGGCACCGGTGGTAGGACGGCAACTGGGAGAGGTGTTGGCGCAGGTATTCCCGGTGCCGTTCCCCACACCTGGGATGAACATGGTGTGACGGATGGGAACGCATCCCATTGCGCCAATCGCAGTCACGCCCTGAGCGGCCAGGAGGTCGTGGGGCCCCAGTGTGTGGGTGTCAGACGGCGATGGAACCGGTCTGGGACACCGACAGCAAGGAGACAGAGCCGCCGACAGGGGACAGCGAGTCGGCCTCCACCGCGGACGCAGCCTAGCTAGGCATATGTGGGATTACCGCGTCAGCATTCCCCCGGCCCGGCTGTCTGCAGTTGCGCCTGTGAGAGTGAGCGCAGACCCTGCTAGGTGGTTCCATCGCCGCCTGACACCCACACCTGGACTGAGCGGGCCTGCCCGTGATCGCCACCTTGGCCTGGCTGCTGCGCCGGGCCGACGCGTGCGACCCGCTGTGCATTCGCGACGGAACCCCGTGCAGTGATTCCGCGCCGAGGGAGTAGCCGGAGTCGGGGGGTGACCGGGGTGCCGAACCGCGCTCTCATCTGGGTATGGCGGAGTGCGGGAGATAGCCGACCCAGGCAAGCCCACAACCCGCTCAAGGCGGCCCTACTGGCACCCAGCACACGCAGGATGCTTCGATCCGAACGCCCTCGTGGGCTACGCCGTGTATGACGTCATCCCGCTCGCACCACCTTGACATCCTCGGCCCCGATCTTAAGGCTCAGCCGCCCTCCCGGCGCGTCGAGCTTTTCGCCGGAGAGCACCTCCGTCAGCGCCGCCGGCGCCGAGTCGAAGCTGACCGTCGTCCGCTGCACCGTGTCGCTATCATTGAAGAGGGTGAAGTACATCTGCCCGCCGGACTTGCCAAAGCGTTCCACGTACACCTTCGGGTTGTCTGATCGCGCTAGCGTCACCGGTTCCCAACCGGCCGCGCTCAGCGTCTTGATCACGGGGATGTAGGTCTTGAACAGAGGGCGGTCACGGTCGTACAGCTCGGGCCGCCGCCAGTACGGGTCATCCGAGGCATTGTGACTGAAGAAGCTTGGGAAGATGCCGTAGGCGGCCGACCGCTTCATGTATCGCTCCACCCACTCCTTGGGGAATTGCTCGAAGCGCGTGTTCTGCAGGAGCAGGTAGGGCCGCTGGTAAGAGAGCGCCCGGAAGTAGCTGAGGGTCTCGTCCGATGGCGGTGAGTACTTCCCCCCAGCAGCCCAGCTCATCTCGATTCCCATCACGTCGAACCAGGCACAGCCCCAGGGGAACTCAATGGGAAGCGAGTTCGCGAAGGTCATGAGTTGTCGCCCCCACATGCGTCGCGCCAGGTCCTTTGCGAATTCCGTCGTGTTGAAGATCCCCAACTGGCAGACGCGCCCCTGCCGGTCAAAGACGAGCGGCGTCTCGGCGCTACGGAAGTGCTCGCGCCGGTAGTTTCGTTGGCTCGCAGCCATCTCGAAGCTGTCCACGTAGACCCCACTGAGCTTGGGGTTATCCCGGAGCGATCGGTTCACGGCCTCCCAGTTCAGGCTGTACTTGGCATCCTGCCCCGTTCGGCCCAGCGCCGGGCTCGGGTTCAGGTAGTAGACGACGCCATCGCACCAGGGCGTGTTTCGGATGTCGCCGACCCAGTTGCCCTGGGAATCCTTCTCAGCGGAGACCATCGCGGCCTTTGCCTCCTGCTGGCCCGCCGCTGCCTGTTGCTGCGCGTAGGCGAAGGCGCTCTCCGGCGTGCGTTCCACTTCCTTGGGCAGCGCCAGCCACCAGCTCATCGGCTCGATGTAGACGAAGGTGTTGATGCCGTGCGCGCTGTCGAAGGGGACATTATCGTCGCCCTCCTTGAACTGAAAGCCGAAGTCCTCCCAGCCTTTCACCGTGGCGATGTCGGAGAAAGGCATCCAGATACCTTCCCGCGTGTTGCGCTTGGTGAAGCACTGCGGGAAGAGCTGGTAGTAGGTGGCCAGCGCGGAGCGAAAGCCCCAGCTGGGATCCGGCCGGTAGAGCACCAAGCTGAAAGTTGCGGAAGAGGGGAACTTCGCGGTCTCCTTTGAGAGCCCGAGATCGAAGGCCGCGTACAGCTCCTTCGAGCTGGCGTCGTATCCGAACCGCACCAGTCGGGGCACGTCCAGCGGCACCGCCATCGCCACCGCGTCCCGCGGGCCGGCGATGCACGCCAGGGGATAGCGCGAGGCCGAGCCATTTGCGCCGGCCCCAATGTTCCCGACGTTCTGGTACTTCTGCCCCGCCTCGATTCGCCGTGCCCTCCTCTGATCGTCGTACCAGTTCCACCCGATGGCGTCCACCGGATAGGTGAAGTAGACTGTCACCGCCCGGTCCCGGCCGGTGAGGGCCTGCACCGTGCCATCGATACGAATGCTGCCGACATCTCCGGCCCGATAGCTCACGGTGAGCCCCAGTTCCAGGCGGGCCTCCCGCGCCTCATAGACAGCGCCGCCGGCAGTCCTGTGCCCGTTGCCCTGGGGCCGGTAAAAGCTCGAGTTAGCGGCTGCGTCGCGGAGCAGGAAGCCCCCCACCGCGTCCGTGACGACGCCACCGTCCTGGGCGAGGCGCAGCACGAAGCCCGGCGCCTTTCCCACCTGGAGCGTCACCGCCGGCAGCTTGGCCGACTGGCGGACGGTCTGCACCGGGATGGCGTCGAACTGATCAATGCCGTCGGCGGCGTCTGCGCTCCACAGGCGGAAATCGTCGAACCAGGCCGTACCAGAATGGTTGCGGAAGATCCCGCAGACGTTGATCGCGCACACCGGCTTGGAGGGGATGACCGTGACCGTGGGCTTCTGCCAACCGTGCGTTCCCGTATCGAACGGCGCCGTCTGACCCCAGAGAGGAGTGCCGTCGACGTACTCCAGGTCCAGGTAGAGGGAGTAGTCGTTGTCCGGTCCGCCGGAGATCTTGCTGGCTCTGCTCCAGCACTCGACCGTGATGGGGAGCGCGGCCTTCTGGTCGAGCTGAAGGCGATACACGAGGCCGCGCTGGTCCTCGGGGGAGGCATTGGCGCAGCGGGCGCAGTAGCGGCCGGAATGCGGGGCCTCTGCGTCCACCTCATACCCCGACTCCCACTTGCTCCAATGGGCAAAGTCGCCACCCGAGACGCTTGCTAGGTTACCATTCTGCAGGCGATCTGCGCCCGCAGCCATCGAAAATGAGAGAGCCTTCTTCATCACGGTGCCATGGGCGAACACATTGGTGCTTGAGAGTAGGATGAGCAGCAGCAGGCATAGTCTCACAGTTAGGCTCCTGGTGGTAGGGCCTCTGGCGACCCGGACCCACGCTCGCGCCTGAGAATCGGTTTGCGCTTCTCCGCGGCGGCGGCCGTCACCGCCACGATGCGGGCGCCGCTCTCCAGCAGGGCGGGCGCGGGCACGAAGAGCAGCTCACGAACCTTCCGCTCCGGGTAGGGGTTGCCCCATTCCCGCACTAGGTAGCGGCCGCCGTGGGATTCGACTAGCCAGCATGGGTCATCGAGACGAACGGGCAGGGAGGCGACATCGGCAGACAGCACCTCTCTCCCATAACGGACCGGGATGGGTTCCATTGTGCCGTCCTCATATCGCACCTGCCACTCACCCAAGGGAGTCCCGGCCGAACTCATGTGATCACTGGTCATAGCTAGATAGAGTGCCACGATCTGCGCACCTACTGGGAGACGCGTGGCGCGCTGGGCCAGCGCTCGGTCGAGATCCTGCCGCTTCCCACCGCGTTCGAGCAGGAAGTGGATAGTGTCGCCCGGATGTAGCGCCTGCAGCGCGGCCGCCGCTTCCTGCGCACCCTGGTGGACGGAGAGCACGTAGCCATCAGGAGGGATGGCGGCGTTCCCAACGCCGGTCTGCACCTCTGCCACCTTGCCCCCGCGGACGGTCACCTCCACGCCGTACTGGTTGGTCTGGGTGTGGCCATCGCCGTAGCCGGGATGATAGAGCACTAGCTGGTCGGCCCCTCGGTCGGTGTCCTCGCCCTCGATGCGGAAGGCGCGACCATCGGGCAGCTCGACTAGCAGCAGCATCGGTTCACTCCCCCCAAGCCACTGCCCCTGCGCGTCGAGCACCGTCACCCGGTCGCCGGGGTGAAGGGAGAGCAGCCGTTCGGCCTTGTAGCCATCGCCCCCCGGGTGGGCCGAGAGCACGAAGCCACCCGGCGGAATCGCATGATCGCCGGCGCCTTCGTTGCTCACCTCCAGCACGACACCGTTCGCCGCCACCATCACCTCGCAGCCATAGCTGTTCGTGCCGGTCCGCTCCTGCGGCGCGGCGTAGAGGATGAGTTGCCCTTCCCCTCTCTCGGTGTTCACCCCGTCGAGCGCGAGGGTAGGCCCGCCGGGAAGTCGCACCCGAGCGGCCCCCGCGGCGGACGTCAGCGGCTTGCTATTTTCCGGCAGAGGCGGGAGAACCACTGGGTGCGCCGTGTCCAGAGGCACGCCGAAGGACTGCTGGCGCGCGGCACTTACCCACTGGCGCGTGGGGCCAGTAGGAGAGAGCAACAGCGCGGTGTCACTGGGGAACGCTAAGCTGTTACGGCGCCAGAGCACGCCGTTGACCGCGTGCTGGGCGGCCCCAGTGAGTTCCGGTTCCGGGCGCACCGCCGACGATGCAACCGATGCGTTCCACGTGGCCTGCGCGTAGAGCGCGGACACCGGGCTGAAGGTCGGCGTGGCGAAGCAGCCCGGCGGGTCGGCCCAGATCGTCCCCAGGGTAGGCGCCTGCCGCGCCGAGGCGAAGCGCACGAACGAGAAGGGCGTCTGCCATGGGCTGGCCCACACCGTGAAGCCCTGGGAGCGGAGGTAGTCCAGCCCGGGATAGGCCGGCAGCGGGTCGTAGAACCAGTAGTCCAGGATCACGTCCTTTGGGATCTTGGCGAGGGCCGCGGCTGTGTTCTGTGGCGGACCGCCGTTCGCGGGGCCGGCCGGCGCGCCCAGTTCCTTCTCCAGATCCGGCGAGATCAGCATGTCATGCCAGATCACCATCTTCACCCCACGTGCCTTCAGGAACGAGTCCACTCGCTCGATGTGCCGCGCCAGGAGCGTGGTCACGTCATAGCTCTCGGCCGAAAGCCAGGTGAACAACTCCCACGCCTCGTCCATGCCGCAGTGGAAGTACTCTACCGGGCCGTACACGTCGAGCATCTCGAAGAGAACCGGATAGATGAACTTGTCGTAGGTCTCGTCATTGCGGATATCGAGGCCGCCGTGTTGCGTATACGGCACCTTCTGATAGCCCCGGTCAACGTGCCCCAGCAAGTTCAGGTAGCCCATCGGTCTGATCCCCAGGCTCCACCGCGTACTCCACCACCTCGCGCGCCTGGGCCTTGGTGAACCGCTGCCCCTGTGCCATGGTTGGATCGAAGTTGAGCACCACCTGGGGCCCGAACTCCATCGCCACATAGGTGATGTGTTGCCGCGCCAGCAGCTTCAGCGTCTGCCGGTAGTCCTCGAGACTGTGGACCCACGCGCCCTCGATCATGAAGGCCCGGAAGGTGGTGTCCGGCCAGTCACGTATCCCGGGGATGGTCACCAGGTAGCCCTCTGGCGTCCGGCGCGCCTGTCCCAGAAGCACCGCCAGTGTATGCACCGCCCAAAACGCGCCCTGCGCGTCATGCGCCTCCAATGACACCTCACCACGCCACGCCGCGACCGTGTACTCCTCAGGCCGAGTGAGATCCCCCGGCGCCAGCGCCAGCCGGATCACTGTTCCGCGCTTGCCCGTTGCGGCCTGGGGGCCGAACAGCGTGTCCACCTCCCGCCGCATCAGCGCGGCCGGGCCCGCCAACTCGGCCGAGGCCTCCACCCGGATCGGCAGTCGCACCTGCAGCTCCGTGGCCGGTCTGACCTCCCGCGGCTGCGGCCAGAGCAGCGAAACGGGATCGCTCCAGGACGATGAGGCCGCGCCGGCCGGCAATGCCGCGAGTGCGCTCAACCCGATCATGACAGCGACAGCGAAGAAGCCCTTCTCTGACACAGCGCTCCCCTGGAGACGGCTCAGATACTGCTGACTTCGCCAGGCAAGGGGATATCCTCCTCTCCCGCGCAGCCCACCAGCCGGTTGGCACTGGAAACTCGGCTGATCCGGTGGCATGGGAAGCCGCGGTTTGACATGGTGGGACAGAGGCGGCGATGACGGCACCCGCTATCGTCTGTGTACTTTGTAGGCCACGTCGGTGGTGAGTCCCGGCGGCGTGGTGATGGTGATACGGCCGTCGGTTGACGTCACATCTGACCTGCCGACGACGGCGCCGGTGGCCGTGTCCCACTGTTCGATGCGGTAGGCGCCCGGAGCGAAACCAGCCAGGACGATCTCGCTGGGGTTGACGGCCTTGGGCGCGATGCCGCTGCGATGGTTCCACCAAGTGTGCTCCTTATTCTGCACCCACACCAGAGCCGAGGCGGCGTTCGCGAGTGCCAGGACGCGGAGGTCCGGCCCGTTCAAGTAGTTCGTGAGGCGATAGGAAACGTAGAACCAGTCCGCCCCGGTGTCTTCCACGGTGATAGTGTGAGGGCCGGCCGGAACCTCTATGGTGTACGCCCGGTCATACTGGCGCATGGTTCGGTGATCGTCGGGCGACGTGTCTGGGAAGTCGGCGGTGAGAAGCTTCGCGCCGTCGCGGGAGATGGTGAGCGCGGCGCCCCCGTAGCCAGAGACGCCGGAGACCAGCACCTCGAAGGTGCCGGCCGCGGGGTAGTTCACCTGGAAGGTGGTGGGGTTGTGCCAGCTGGGATGGTTCATCACTCCGTGCAGGACGCGGCTGAGAGACTCGAAGTTGGCGACGCTGCCGTCATTGCGGACCGTACACGTCTGCGGCCGATTGTAGACAGAGCCGTCGCCCCAGCTCTCCCCAGGTGGCTCGATAGTGGTGCTGGCATACGTCTTCGGATTCTGGCCTGGGTCATACTGCACGGTGGCGGGTGCGGGAGAGTAGTCCTCCTTGGGCCAGTCAATGCCGGCCACGTAGGCGGCGATTGGGCTGAACTCGCGATAGAGCTGTCTGGGCTCCACGTAGTTGTCCCACCACCAGAGCATGGCGGTGCCCGCGGAGAAGGAGTGCACGGCCGCCCACAGGCCGTTGTGCAGGTGAATACCCTCGGTGTCGGTGGTGTCGCCTCTTCCGGTCACATCGGCCCCGAACTCGCCGAAGTAGTGGGGCTTGTGATATCTCGCGGCCTTATCGAGATCAACGGAGCTCACCGTGCCGGCGAGGTCCTTGGAGCCATAGCTGTGGGACTGCACGAAATCCATCTCGGGCAGGCCGTCCACCGCCGGATCACCTGAGGTGTCGCCATAGCTGGTGGTCATGAGGTGCGCCCAGGGATCAATGGAGCGAAGATACCGGCCCATCTCCCGGTGCCAGGCGGCGATGTTGGCGGAGTTGTACCCAGTGACACCGTCCACCTCGTTCCAGAACTCCCAGGCGAAGACGGAGGTGCTATATCCCCACCTAGCGACCAGATACCGGAGGCGCTGCTGGAAGAAACGCCTGGCCTCGGCGTCGGTGAAGAAGTCGGCTGGCGCGGCGCAGGGGCCGCCGTTGGCCTGGTTGGAGGGATACCGGCTCCAGTTGCCGTCCTCGCCCCCGGCGGCCAGGGAGTTGAAGGACTCTATGCACATCAGGGCGCGAATGCCCAGGCGCTCGCCCAGGTTCAGGATATAGTCTATGCGCCACGAGGCCTGCTGATCGTAGCGGCCCAGGCCGTTGCCTTCCCCGAGATGTTCCAGGCCAAGCTTGTTCCAGTCGTTGATCAGCCAGAGCCGGAGATAGCTGGCGCCGTGGCTGCCAAGACCGCCCATCCAGGTGTCGTAGTCATAGGTTCCACCTTCTCCGGGCCAGCAGACATTCTCTCCGATGGGGAAGTACGGCGCGCCGGAGTCGAGCTGAAAGTAGGACGGTGAGGCGCTGCGGCGGACGTAGCCGCCGCTTTCCGAGGCGCCCACGGAGAAGGCACCCGCGCCCAGACGCCGCAGGCCCGATGCATCCCGGACGGTGACTTCATAACGATAGCGCCCCACCTCCCCCCAGGCGAAGCGGATCTTGAACGCAGGCATGCCGGAGGCGGTGAGGATCTCGCGCCCGTCTGCGTCCCGCGAGCGCACAAACGGCTGGTAGAAGAACCCGGGCACACGAACGGTTTGGCCGGAGGGAGCGGTGAAGACGCCGACAATGTCAACCTCAGCCGGATCGTAGGGGTTCCCATAGAGGCCGGGGGATGAGACGGTCAACTCGATCTTCTGAAAGCGGCCGACCGAAGACGCACTCTGACTGACCAGTTGGGCGTTTGCTGCAGGAAAGGCCAAAAGTACTAAGACGATAGCGGCCGGGAATGGTGCGAAGGGCTTCTTCACGTTGTACCCCTTAGCTGGGTGAGCTGCGGCCCCACACCAGTGAGCAGGATGCTTCGGGCAACGAACTCGCGCCGGCTGCGGGTGTTGAGGCCTCGTGAGACCGCAATCTGGGCAGGATACTGGCCATCGACGCCGCTCAGGCAGCCAGCTCGTAGACAGTGATTCGCTGCTCAGGGAAGTGCCGCAGCCGGATCGGGCGCTGGAGCGTCTTCGCCGAGCGATCGGGCTTCTGCCAGCTGCCTCCCGCGTAGATCATCGAAGGAGTCGCGCCGCCCAGCCGCCGATGGCACCGGTGCTGGTCGTAGTACACTTCGAAGTCCACCAGCAGTTTGCTCAAGTGATCCAGTCCCCGGATGAGCGGCACCCGCGCCAGCCACTCCCGCTTAAGCGTCCAGATCAGCCTTTCTGTCACCGCGATAGAACCATGCTTGCCCACTGCACCGAGGCGATGCTTGATGTCCCAATCCGTGAGCAGCTTGGCGAACACCTCGCCCATGAAGATACCCTCCTGGTCGCTGATTAGGTGCTTCGGGGGTCCATGGCGCAGGAAGGCCTCTTCCAGCAGCTCCACCACCCAGCCGGCATTGGGGCCTTCCAGCGGGGCGATGGCCGTCACCGCCCGGGAGAAGTGATCGATGGCTACCAACACCCACGTGGGCCAGACTCCCCAGCGCCACACCCGGGTGCGGTCAACCGACCACACATGGTTGGGATAGCGGGCGATGATCTGCCGCGGCTTCCCCGCCTCCTTTGCCTGGGCGGGCGCGGGAGTTGATGCCTGCGGTTTCGGGCGCAGGAGAATGTCCCGGACGGTGGTGGCGGAGATGAACACGCCCAGCGCCCACAGCGTCATCGCCATCCGATGCCGGCCCCACATCGGGTTCCGAGCGAAGATATCCCAGATCAGCTCCGCGATCTCCCTGGGCGTCTTGTTGACGGGCTCGGCAGCCCTCCGGCGACCTCCGACCTTGCCCTCTTGGAAGGCTCTGAGCCAGCGGTGAACACTTGAGCGAGCCACACCGAAGGTATCCTCGACCCTCCTTTTCGGGATCTGGTAATACCCGATGAGCCAGAGAAGGCGCAGGCGATCCAGCAGCGGATAGGGCCGTCGCGGCCGCTCCTTCCCGAGCCGTCTCTCCAGCACCTCCAGGCGCGCATCCCGGAACGCCACCGCGTCCTCCAGCCTCATGACGCGTGCCTCCAGCTGCGCCACCCGTCCCGCCTCCCCGCGGGCGCAGGCCCGTTCCAGGCTGAGAGCTCTACTGCGGGCCGCCCACCGGGCGCTCACCACCAGCGCCCGCACCATCAAAGACACCGATGCTTCGTAGATATCCATCTTGCCGACTCCCCAAGAGAAGAGGGAACGGCAACCGAAGGCGCCGCTCACCGGTCCCAGATCATACCGGAAGGGAGTCAGCAAAGACAGGTCCACAGCCCGCTCAGAACGGTCCTACGGACGCCCAACACCCGCAAGCGGGAACACAGCTATACGCAGGTTCAACCCCCGCGGTGGCCGAATGGGAGAAAGGAGTAGCTAAACCGGTGCCAGGTCCTTCCACCGTCCTGGGACCGGTATACCCCTCGCCGTGAGCCGGCGTAGATCCTGCGCGGGTCAGTGGGGTCAACGGCGATGCATGATACCGCGCTGCGCAAGGCCCTCCAGGTCACCCCGAGGTCCTCCGACGCGTAGAGCTGATTCTCGACGAGAAGGTAGATCGTGGGCGGAACGGTGGGCGCGCCGGCGACCCTTGGATCCCCTCCCTCTGGACGCTTGAGGCGGCGCCAGTGGCGGCCTTCGTCGGAGGAGACCAGCAGACCCCACCAGGTGGCGACCGCTACGATCTCGGGGCTTCCGGGGATGATCGCGATGTCATCTATCTGCTCACCCGAGTCGTACTCCACATCCACAAGTAGGGGGATAGTGACTTTCTCCCAGGTCTCTCCAAAATCGCGCGTGCGGCATAGCGCCCCGCGCCACGTTTCCTCGCCGGCCTCTGTCCCGCTGATACCATACTCAACGGCGAGCATGACAACCCCGGGCTGTTTCGAGCTGGCAGCCAGCAGGTAGGGGAAGGCGCGCACCCGCCCTCTGGCCTCAGTCCTCGGAAGCTTCAAGGGCCGCTTCTCCCAGTCTCCCACTTCACCGCTGCGGTCGACCCACAGCGTCTCAAAGGCGTGGTCGTGCTTCGCGTAAATGGCGCTCCTGGTTGAGAGAACGTAGTCTGGAGGGGGCAGGCCAGCCACCGGATGCCAGGTCCTACCGGCGTCGCGGGATTCCAGGAGGTTCGTGGTCAGGGCATTCGGCATTTGAAGGCCCGCCCACACCAGCATGGCATTGCGCACGTCTGCGACCACCATGGTGGCGGGCCTTCCCAGCGACCCACAGCGCAGATAGCGGAGGATCGTGGTTCCCGGGCCAGCGGCGAAGAGCCCGGCTCGCGTCGCCACGTAGACCCGCCCCGACGGCGAGACGCTCAGTTGTTCGATGCTCTGCGCTCGTTCGGCGAAGTCAGTCACCGCGTATCTCCCCATGAACGCGATTCCAGCCGTCACGAGCGTTGCCAGAGTGACGCGCATGACTATCCTCGTCCGGCGGTGGGAGACGATAGCGTGAACAATGACGGCCCACATCATCGGCACGGGGAAAGCCGCGGCTGCCACAGTCAGCGGCAGCGCGACCGACCACAAGAGGATCGACGAGTCTGGACGAGCTCGAACGAAGCATACGAGGAATACGAGCGCGCCGCAGAAAAGGGCTGCCGCCCTGGCACCCAAACCGATAAGCAACCAGGAGCACACGGGCCTAGGCGGGCGCGCCTGACGCGCGAGGATGCCTCCTGCCACTGCCGCTACTAGAGGCGTGAGACAAGCAGGCACCAACAGCAGCAGTCGCAGGTGCCAAGGCCATGGTCCGATGATAGCCTCGTGGATACTGATGATCAGGAAGGCCGCGAGCACTAACTCGGGGAAACAGGCGAAGATGGCCGAGAGCAGCGCTGCCTCGACCACGTCAAGTCGCGTGCGCCACACAGAGCGGGGAACTTGGTGCGCCGTCATCCCGCTTGCTGTTTCGGCACTTCAGTGTAGAGTGTCAGCGAAAGTGGGACAGAAGGGGGTCTTGGGTTAGCTACACCTCCGGCATTCCCGCTCTTGTATCTGTGCATCCTCCCCTCAGCCTTCGGTAACGTTCCCGGCGCGCGATCACGGTGCGGATCTGCAACGCCTTTCGCCGAGCCAGGATCTCCTCCCTCCTCGCAAACCACACACCGTCCGGGGTGACGTTGTGCAGCACCTCGTGGTAGCGCGCCGAGTTGTAGTGGGCCACAGACTGGGCAATCGCCGCCCACCGTTCTCCCGGGCTCATCCGGACCACCAGCTCTACGTCGTCCTTCATGGTGCGCTGCACCCGCCCAGTTTTGCCGGTGGTCTGGGGATGATGGGAGCGGGACCGTAGGGGCCGCAGCCTGTCCGTGTCAACCGCCCGCGAAGCCGGCATCAGTGGGGTGCTATCGCTCCTTCCCGGCCTACTCCCTAAGCCAGACGCCCTATGCGGATCCTCCAATCGGCGCGGGTCGCCCACAGGCAGATGGCCACGCTTACCACCTAATGTCGCCTAAGTCGGAGTTTGCAGCGGGAAAGTAGGCACAGCGTTCGCGCTGTGCGAGTGTGCCGCACATCAGACCCCGAGGCCGGCAGGCTCCAGGCTCATCTTCTTGAGTTCGGAAGCGCCGCCAGACCCCTTCGCCACTGCAATCCAGGTCCCTGAGAACGCTGCCTCGGGATTCCCGAGATACCGCAGGATCAAAAGGGTGCCACTGGACGGGACGGCTAGGGCTTGGGTTTGTCGTTTGAGGATAGGATGCGCTTCATGGGATTGTCCTCGACTACGACGTAGCTGGCGACAGCTTGCTGCCCGCCAGGCAGGTCGTGACCGATATGTACTGCGTACCTGCACGCGGGTGGCCACCGCGTGCCCTGTGGGAATGGGCACAGATAAAGGCCGGCGGGTGCGATGAACATGCCATAAGTGGGGGATCCCCGCCAGAACTGGCTGTCAGCAGTCGGAAAGCCTGGAGCAGACCTGAGCCGTCGGAGTTGCCGAACATCATCTTCGAGCTCCATCCCAACGCTGTAAGAGTCCGTGACCAAGCTCCCCGGTGCCCGGCACTCATCGGCAACCTTCGCCAGGAGTGTCTCAAAGCGAGCGGGCTCACGGCCGTGGACCCAGAGCTCCCGCGCACTTCCCTCCATACGAGGTGCCTGCACTTCGCCCAAGCGAGAGGCTAGCTGCTGAGCCGCCTCACACCGCGTAACAGCAAGCGCTGATGCAAATGCGCGCGCCATATACCGCTCACCGGGCGGGAAGTCGGAACACCGCGCGATGTTGCGCATGAGGGTTTCGCCGGCCTCATAGGAATCAACGTCATCAACGTTGGGGCCGCTGTTGGCGAGTCCGCGCATTGCTGAGGTGAACCGTCCTATGTCTCCGTATGGTCCAGAGAACGCGGCATATTGCACGATCGCTTCCGCAATCGCTAGCAGGACTAGAGCGGCCACGAAGCGCTGGAACGCTGGAACCAGCCGGATGGCGCGAGATCGCATTGCGGACGTCACGCGCGCCAGGAACAGCAGCCACGCGAGCGATAGTATCGCCACGAGCCCCAGTCTGAGCGGTCTCTCAGATGCCCAATACCATAGGAGTACTGACCACGATGGTCGCGATACGAGGGCTCCAGTAGGGTGAGCGTGCGGCCAGATGGAAGTTGGGCTGACTATGGGCGAAAGGACCGCACTGATCGGTACGTAGTAAGCGCTCCCATATAGAAGCGCGATCAGCATTAGCTCATATTGCCGCCGCCGAGCGAGGCCAAAGACCATCCCGGCAAAGCCAAGCAGCACAGCATTCCCGAGCAGCGCACCTAGAAGACTAGTCGGCAGTTCCGTCGACAAGAGAGCGTGACCATTCCCGCCCGTCAGACGTGCGACACACACAGCGAGCACCGCATTCATGGCGAAGAAGAACACGGGCCCGGTGTATGTGTGCCCGGTCTCCCCCTTCAACTGCCTTGGGAGTTTGGCCGCGAATACTCGCGGCATGAACACGACATGAGCAAGGGTCCGAGGGTAGAAACCCAGCTCAAGCCACGTGCTCTGCACGACCTGTGTGAGGGCGGGTAAGCGCGACCAATCGATCATGGCCAGCTCCCTCTTGGCCATTGCAGCGACAGATTGCTGCCGCTGCCTCCCGGTCCCCCATCATCCACGCTGCTGTCTCCCCCACCTGTCCTGCCTAGGCAGAATGTCGGTTGCCCGATCATGTCATCGGCTCACTATTGCCCAGACTGGCCCATTGTAACCCGGTGCGGGTCTGGCGGCAAGGTGCTGAAGGAATCAGAGTGATGGAGCGGCGGGGTTTTGGCATGCTCGAATGCTTGCTGAGGAAGCCGCAAGCCCAGACCGCAGGTTCCGCGTCTTCCGCTAGGCATTCCGACTCAGCGCGGAAGATTCGACGAGGCTCAGGCTGAACATCGCAAACGTCAGTCAGATGCATCTACTCATAGGAAACTGGTCTTTCGGTGCTGGGCCGGCCATACGCATTCTCCGCGTTCGCGAATCCTGAGTACGCGCTAGTGTTACTTGTGATGCCGAGATACCTCCTGTGCCTTAGCACACATGTCTCTCATCGCGCGCGGTGGCTACATAAGCGCCGTTCTGGGCCCACAGCGCTGACTCCCAAGCCTTCCGATCAGGCCCGCTCGAATCGCGGCAGATGCTGCGCCTGCGCCGCGAGTAACTCGCCCGCCAGCTGCGTCGCCATCTCGACGCTCTTGACCCAGCCGTCAAGGATAAGCGCCTGGATGAACTTCTGGCGGCTGCACTCTAACGCGGCCTCGATGACCGTCTCAACCCAGGCCAGCCGGGTGGCGAGAGTGCCCATCACACCCGAGGGGAGAGGCCGCTGTGCGATCGGCTTCAGGCCGCTGCCCGTGGCCATTGCAGGCGCCTCTATGACGGCCTCGGGTGGGAGGTTCGGGGCCTGACCGCCATTGGGCATGTTGGTGGAGAAGATCTTCCCGCCATCGGTGCGAACGCTCTCCACGATATCGGTCACTTGCTGTAGCTCTCCCTCGCCGCCGGCGTGCTCGAAGTAATCTTCCTCCAGCGGTTCCTTGGAGAAGGCCCGCTCCCGCATCTG
Organism: uncultured Armatimonadota bacterium; assembly: GCA_963716175.1. Lineage (GTDB taxonomy): Bacteria > Armatimonadota > Hebobacteria > Hebobacterales > Hebobacteraceae > MFD04408-11. The sequence goes on from OY970296.1 coordinate 2,830,826, forward strand.
GGCGTAGATCCTGTCTCCGGATGCAATGATGTCCTCAAAGGGATGCCACTCCACGCCGACCTTCTTCCCGCCCACTGTCCCGTCGGGGAACAGACTCGGGAAGAATTCCATCACGTGTCCGTCGCCCACCGCGGGAAACGCGCCGAAGACTCTGAGCAACTGCCAGCACAGTGTCCCAGGCTGGTAGCCCTTCGCTAGCGCCTTGTCAGCGATCTCGCGCAGCCGCGGCATCGCGTCTTGGCCGCGCACCCGCGCCTCGAGGAACCAGGTCAGATGGTTGAGCCCAACGGCCGTGTACTGGAAGTCACCCCAATCAGCCCCGACCTGCCTGCATAGGTCTTCCCCGACCGACCATACGCCGCTGCACAGCCCGATCATCTGCGCCCCGGTTGCTTTCCGAACAGCACGACAAACCGCGGTCATCGGGTTGGCGTAGTTGAAGAACAATGCCCGGGGCGCCAGGTCGAGGACATCCTCGGCAATCGCCACCATGGGTGGGATCATCCGGAGACAGCGCGAGGTGCCGCCTGGCATAACTGAGTCGCCCACTGGCTGGTAGATCCCATACTTGCGGGGGATGAACACATCCTGCTCCCACGCCCGTCGGCCGCCCACCGCAATCGTGGTGACCACCACGGTCGCGCCTGGCAAGATGTCCCGTCGATCTGTCGCCGCCGAGAGCCTGATGGGAGCTCTCTTGGCCTCGATCACCTTCTTGGAAAGCCCCTCGGCTATGGCCAGGGCGTCTGGGTCTATGTCCACGAGTCCCAGCTCGCACTCCCAGCCTCGCTTCACCACGTCCGTCACCAGAGCGCCCGTGAACATCGCGCTGCCCGCGCCGACCAGAACAACCTTCTCTCTCATCGCTTGGCTCCTGCCTCACGTTTGTCGCCCGAGAAACGCCAGTATGGGGTCACCAGGGACCGGCGAGCTGGCTCTGCGCCATGCCGCACTCCCGCCACCGAAGCAAGCAGCAGGTGCAGAGATGACCCGGGGCGAACGCGCCAGGTGAATTAGGCGTTCCAGACCGTCGGACCTGCAAAGGGCCGAGGTGGCTAAGCGCGAACGGCGTGGGCTTGCCAGGAGAGACAGGCAAGCGGATAACGGAGTGTGGGGCCCGGCAGACCCCAGGTGAAGGGAGGTGAAGGAAAGACAGCTGATTCTGTCGTCGACTGTGATCGGCTCATACTTCGGATGCTTGCGGTGCATCGTTTCGTGAGCTATCCCAAGGAGGTGAGGAGTTCCATGTTGGCACACAGACGACGTGGGTTCACTCTGATTGAGCTGCTGGTCGTCATCGCGATTATCGCGATCCTCGCTGCAATGCTATTCCCGGTCTTCGCACGGGCGCGTGAATCGGCCCGCAAGATCCAGTGCCTCTCCAACGTGAAGAACATCGCGATGGCGATCCAGATGTACCTGAACGACTACGATGATAGGCTGTGGCCGGGAGAGACGCGCCAGGAGGTTCTTCAGTACTTCGCCGAAGGTCCTGGTGGCGGCGACCCGAGCCAGATCTGGTGCCCGGCCTCTGACGGGCAGCGCGCCTACTGGGCCAACCCATACCTAAGGACCCCTGTACTCCTTGACGAGTACATAAAGAACCGCGATGTCTGGAACTGCCCCAGTTCCCGTATGCGTGCAGGGGCCACCTTTATCGTACCCTACGCAGACTGGTTTGGGTACCTGAAGGCGACCGAGGGGCAGTGGGGTGAGTCGCAGGGCTTTGGGCCATGTGATCAGTCATGGCCGCAGGGATGGGGCGGCGCGGTCACGGACTCCATCGCGCAGCAGCGTCTGGCGGGAGCGATCGACGCGTGGACTCAGAACAACTCCGAACAGAATGCCTTCGTGCAAAGCATCGGCACGCTCCCGTGGAAGGACACGGGTGCTGGGTTCAGCGGCCTGCGCAGCATGTCTCAGGTTGGGGATGCCGCCTCATTCGTCGTATGCGGAGATGCCGGACCGTGGACCGACTACTATGACGGCCTCGGTCCCGCGGCCTATCCAGACATCTGCGCCGCTGAGTGTGGGAACGAGATCTGCGCCTCGGCGGACTGGGCGAACTGCTCCGACGCGGCGAGTTGCGGGCTGGTGGCCCCCAAAGACTTCCTGTCCAAGCCTGACTTGATGAGGAAGTACACCCGGCATATGGGTGGCAGTAACCTCGGCTTCCTCGATGGGCACGCACAGTGGGCCGCCGCCGGACAGATCGTCTCAATGGTGGCGAACCGGAAGATCCAAGGCATCTATCCTTGGGGCCCGAATACCCAGGGGTATGGCGCAATCTGGGCTACCGGCTTCCATCAGTGCTACCCGAATGTGCCGACGCTGTTCTAGGCTGGCTTGAGTTCGCTTGCGGCGAATGGACGGATGTGAACGGGCGGAGCGGCCTGCTCGGCGCTCCGCCTGAGCTTCGCGAGCGCTTCCTCTGCAGGCAGATAGCGTAGCGTCCGCGCTCTAGCCAGAGGAGCTTGCCTATGGTCCCGATCGAGAGGGGCAGGAATGGCTCGGCAGAGCCCACCCGTTCCCTGGCGACGGTCAGTAGCAATTCGGAAGGCCGACGCAGCGCGGAGGCGCGGCTACCGAGACAGGGACAAGTAGTCACCTGGCGGTCCGTTCTCCTTGCCCTCGTGATCATGCCGGCGCAGGCCTGGTGGATCGTCCAGATGGAGGTGATCCGCAGCAACACCTGGCCCTCAATGCTCTCCCTGCCACTCGAGACGCTTTTCATCGTGCTCCTGCTCGTAGCTGCGAACGCCCTCTTGAGGCGCCGGAGGCCCGCATGGGTCCTATCCCAGGGGGAGCTCCTGACAATCTACCTGATGCTGGCCATCAGCGGGGTGATCGTTGGCTTCGGGCTCCTCCAGCAAATCATCTCGTGGGTCATCGCTCCGGTCGGCCGCGCCAGGCCGGAGAACCAGTGGGACAAGCTTTTCTGGAGCTACCTGCCCGACTGGCTGGTGCTCAAGGACAAAGAAGAACTCACATCGCTCTTCGACGGCGGGAGCTCCTTTCTGACTGCCGATCATCTGCGGGAGTGGGCTCCGGTTGCGCTGTCATGGAGTGCCTTCTTCGTCGCCTTCTTCACGGTCATCATGTCTCTCAACGTGCTGCTGCGCCGACGGTGGATCGAGGAAGAGCGCCTCGCCTTTCCTTTGGTCCAGGTCCCATTGGCTATCACTGAGCCCGCTGGGAGGCTGTTCCGCAGTCGGCTGATGTGGCTTGGCTTCGGACTGGCGGTGTCTCTGGGTTTCCTCAACGGACTCCATACCCTCTTACCGAACATGCCGGGCTTCCAACCCGATCTGAGCGCCGCCAACGAAGTCCTGGGCCGACGCTGGAGCTGCTTCCAGCAGCACGGGGGTACGTTCTGGCCTCCCTATCTGTGGGCCATCGGGGTGTCCATCTTGATGCCCCTCGACGTCTCCTTCTCCTACTGGTTCTTCTTCTGGCTCGTCAAAGTGGAGCAGTTGCTGACCCTGGTATGGGGATGGGACGTGGCCCCCGATGCGCCCTTCGTCTACCAGCAGGCTGCCAGCGCTCTGGTCGCGATCGGCATCTACGCCCTATGGTCAGCGCGCCGGCACCTGCTGCAGGTTGTTAGCCGAGCTGTGCGGCCTGGTGCGGAGATGGGTGACTCCGGTGAACCGCTGCAATACCGGTGGGCACTCGGCCTCCTGGTAGTCTCGGTGGGTTTTCTGAGCGTCTTCGTATCCCGGGCCGGGGCCCCGGCATGGCTCGTGCCAGCATACTTGGGTCTCTACCTCAGTGCCAGCCTCGCGCTATCCCGGATCCGGGCGGAACTGGGAGCGCCGGCCAACGAGATCCACGACGCCGGGCCGCACCAGGTGCTGACCCAAATCGTGACCCCAGCGTCCTTCCCCATCCCGGCGCTCACCGTTCTCACGTTGCTGGGGTGGACGTCACGAAGCTACGGCATAGACCCGACGCCCTTCCAGATGGAGGGGTTCAAGATGGCCGAGCGGACAGGTCTTCGTACTCGAGGCCTCGTGGGCGCTACCTTCGTCGCGGTCGTGGCGGGCCTGGTGTTTGGTTACACCGCTCTCCTCGTCCCCCTCTACCATCTGGGCGCAGACAGCAGCAAGCTGCAGTTCAACAACAGCGGAGTCTACGCCTTCGCGGAACTCCAGACCTGGCTGACCGGCGTCGCGCGGGCGCCCGGTTATCGCAGCCTCGCGATGGGGTGGGGCCTGCTTTTCACCTTCTTCCTCTACGCGATGCGCAGCCGGTTCCTGTGGTGGCCGTTCCACCCGGTCGGATACGTCCTGGCACCGATGTGGTTTACTCATCACCTGTGGCTGTCCGTGTTCATTGCTTGGCTGACCAAGCTGCTGCTGCTCAGGTACGGCGGCATGCGCAGGTACGTCGCGGCCTTGCCTTTCTTCCTGGGCCTCGTACTCGGCGACTGCGTGATAGGAAGCATATGGGCCCTGGCGAATCTCGCCTTCCATATCCCTACCTTCAGTGTCTGGATGTAGCGGGTCCACGTCGGACCACGTGGCCGACAACTTGACTCGGTAAGCGGACCTGCACCATGCGGGATATCAGAGAAAGGGAATGTGATATGAGGCAGAAGGTCCTCATCATCGGAGCTGGCAGCGCATATTTCACTCGGAAGCTGCTCGTGGACCTCATCCAACGGAACGAGGCGCTGACCCTGGGGCTTGTTGACGTGGACGCAACCGCGGTGGAGATGGCCGACAGGCTGTCCCGCAAGATGATCGCCCTCAAGGGCGCGCCCATCGAGGTGCAGTCATCCACAGATCGGCGCGATCTGCTTCCTGGAGCCACCGCCGTGATCAGTACGATAGCTGTCGGCGGCCGTAGAGCCTGGGAGACCGATGTGCAGATCCCCCGCAAGTACGGCATCTACCACCCGGGCGGGGATACGTGTATGCCGGCCGGCACTGTGCGGGCGCTGCGCGTTATCCCTCCGGCGATAGATATCGCGAAGGATGTCCTGGATCTGGCACCACAAGCGCTCTACTTCAACTATACCAACCCGATGGCTGTCGTCTGCAGGGCGATCCGCAAGCATACCGAGGCCGATGTGATTGGGCTCTGCACTGGCGTCAGGGACGTTGCCGAGTGGCTCGCTGGCATCCTCGAGGTGCACAGGTCGCGCATGCGTTACAACGCGGTCGGCATCAACCACCTCACCTGGTTCACCGAGATACGCGTGGATGGCGAGGATGCGAAGCCCCAGTTGCGCCAGATCGCCGTCGACCGCGTCGCTCGCGCCCGGAAGCTCGCCAAGTCGGTTGACGACACCCCGGACAAGGCCGAGATCCGGGGGCAGATCTGGGGACTTCACCCCTTCTCGTGGGGGATGTTTCTGCTGATGGATGCATTCCCGGCGGTGCTGGATGGCCACGTCGTTGAGTTCTTCCCCCACCTATTCAGAGGCAAGAGAAGCTACTACGGAATGACGCTCGGACTCGGCTTTGAGGAGCATCGGGCCTCGGAGGACCAGACCTATGCTCACATGCAGGAGGCTGCCTTTTCCAACGATCCGCTGCCGCAGGACTACTGCGAACAAACTGCGGGAGGCCATCGCGAGGATGTCATCGACGTCATGTACAGCATCAGGAATGATGACGGCGCGACTTACGCGGTGAATCTGCCGAACAGGGGTCGCATCCCTGAGCTACCCGATGCCTGTATCCTCGAAGCGCTGGCGGCGGCGACCGCGGATGGGCTACGCCCCCTTGCCCAGCCTCCGCTCTCCCCAGGCGTGCTCGGCACATTGGCGACGCGCTTTCAGTGGGCGGAGGCAACGGTGGAAGCGGCCGTTGAGGGCAATCGCGACAAGGTCGTCCAGGCTCTGATCCTCGACGGTGCAGTTGACTCCTATGAGGGCGCCGAGGCGCTGACGGACGAGCTGCTCGCCGCCCACGCGCAGCACCTTCCACGCTTCTCCAGGTGAGGCGTCGGCGGACCAAAGAGAGAGGAGGCCGATTGTGGCACCAATTTTCTACAGCCCGCTGGATCCCCCCGGCGTGAAGGAGATCCACCATTCCGCGTTGCGAGTGCTGCACGAGGTCGGGGTGCAGGTTGAATCCCGCGACCTGCTGTCGCTGTTGGCCGACCATGGGGCGGACGTGGACATGGCAGAGCAGCGGGCGCGCTTCGCACCGGCACGCGTGCAACAGTTCGTTTCTGACTCGGAGAAGTATGACTGGGATGGTCACCAGCCCAGCTTCGGCTGTTACGCTGGGATCTACGCCTGCCTCTACCTGAACCCCTGGACAGATCAACTCGAGCCCTTCACAGAAGACGCTCTGCGTGACTACATCCGGCTGGCGAACGCGCTGCCCGAGATCAGCGGGGTCAGCCTGCTGGGCCTGCCGTTCACGCCGGTTGGCATTCCTGCCGCCTACGCTCCGCTCGCGGAGAAGCTCTACGCCTGGAAGTACGGCGCCGGGCCCTCGGGAACGGTTCAGTTCACCGGGCTCTGCCCGTATCTCGAGGAGATGTACGCACGTCGGGCACAGGAGATCGGGCAAAGCCTGAAGGACTGCTTCGGCGCGGTGGGTTATCTGGTCAGTCCGCTACGGCTGGCGCGGTCGGAATGCGAGCAACTGCTGTACTTCAGGTCCCGCGGCCTACGGATGCACATCGGTCATATGCTGTCTATGGGAGCGTCGGCGCCAGTCACCACCGCGGGCGCTGCGGTTCTGAAGCTCGCGGAGTCCCTGTTCCTGGGCATTCTCCACAGGGCGCTGTGGGGCGGCCGGTCCTTCCACGTCGGAGGGTTCGGTGTAGTGATGGATATGCGGAGCGCCCACAGCATGGGCGGGCGACCTGAACGCGCCGTCGTCAAGGCGATACTCGCGCAGGTGGCGCGCTTCTACGGAGTGCCATCCGGCGCAGGCGGAGGCCTCACTGACGCGAAGGAACCCTCGGCGCAGGCAGGGATGCAGAAGGCCATGATCTCGGTGGCAGCTCTTCTGTCCTCCGGAAGCGCAGTCCTGGACGTGGGTCTGCTCTCGCTCGACGAAGTATGCTCTCCTGAACAGATGATCTACGACGTCGAGCTGGCAAGCGCGATTCGCCGCATTGTACGGCCGGTCGAGATCAGTCCGGAGACATGTGCCGTCCAGGACATCAAGGAGGTCGGCCCGGGAGGGAACTTCCTCGGATCCGACTTGACCGCAGAGCGCTTCCGCCAGGAACTCTGGGAACCGCAGGTCTGGGACCGGCAATCGCTCCAGGACTGGAGAGCATCGGGGGCGTACCCCGAGCGAGAACGAGTCAAGGAACGCATTCGCGCTCTGCTGTCTGCTCCGTTCGAGGACCCGCGCATGACGCCGGAGTGCGAACAGGACCTGAGGGCTATAATAGGTCGCGCAGTCGGGGCAGTAGCTGCGGTGTGAAGCTGATCTGCTGTCGCCGGGATTCGACGGCACAGACAGTCTCCCCGTGCAATGCCGAGAGAAGGGGTCTCACTTGAGTACCCGGATCGTCCTGAACCCAGTGCCGGTGACGCCAGAGACAATGAGGCAACTGGAGCGGATGGGGGTGGTGATTCGGGAGTCGACTCCGCACAGAAGTGCCAATCTGGGTCCACTGGCTGTGGTCTCATCCACGGTTGACATCCGCACTAGGCCGCTCTCTGGGGCTCGCATGCAGCTTCATCATGGGAGCCTCATCAATTGGGGAGTTGGAAGGCACGGCTGGCGTAGACGGCCGTCTGGTCGCGGGTGACGAGGGCGGAGGGGCGGTAGCCGTCCCAGTAGCCCTGGACGATGTTCTCGCCTTTGAGGTACTCGATGTACTTGTAGGCCCAGAAGCCGATGGGGACATCCGGGAAGCTGGGGGTCTCGGGAGGGAAGTAGTTGGCGAGGCCGGCGTCGCCGGTGGGGTCAACGGAGGCGCGGGCCACGAACACGGACATCTGGGCGCGGTCAACGGGGGCGGAGGGGCGGTAGCCGTCCCAGTAGCCCTCGACGATGTTGTTGGCCTTCGCATACTCGATGTATTTGTAGGCCCAGTGATCGATTGGCACATCCGCGAAGGAGGGCTGGGCGGGGCCGGAGGGGACGTTGGCATCATCGCCGGCGAGGGCGCGAGAGATATACACGGCCATCTGGTCACGGGTGACGGTTTCAGCGGGACGGTAGTTGCCGTCGGGATCGCCGAAGACCACGCCGCCGTTGAGGCAGGCGTCAACGTCGTAGTAGGCCCAGTGGGTGAGGGGAACATCGGGGAAAGAGAGGCGGTCGCGGAGGAAGATGTCGCCGAAGTTGTTGGTGTCGCCGGCGATGAGATCATCGCCGAAGGAAGTGAAGACGACGTAGCGGCCGTCGGAGGAGAGGCGAGCATAGTTGGAGTCCATATCGGGGAGGTAGCAGTCGAAGGTGCGGGTGACGGTCTGGGTGCGGGCGGCGACGCGATCGCGAAGGAAGCAGTTGCTATAGTAGGTGCTCTCGCCGGTGTAGAGGTCCGGGGAATGGGAGGAGAAGGTGACGAAACGACCGTCGGCACTGATGCTGGGATAATCGGGGTCGGCCCCCTCGGCGAGCTGTTGGCCGGAGTCGGTGAGGCTGACGCGCTCGGTGGTTCCGGCAACGCGGTCGCGGAGGAACACGTCGTCCACGTTGTTAGTATCCCCCGGGACGAGGTTGTCAGCCCTGGAGATGAAGGCGACGTAGCGGCCGTCGGCGCTGATGGCGCCCTGATAGCACACGTTGTTGGCGGGAGCGCCTTGCGGGTCGAGGGTGATGCACTCGGTGATGCCGAGGACTAGGTCGCGGACGTAGATCTGGCGGTCGGGGACGGCGACCCCGGGGACTAGGTTCTGTGCCCAGGAGCCGAAGACGACGAAGCGGCCTTCCGCGCTGACGGCGGGGAAGTCCCAAGCATCGCAAGCGTCGTCGGCCTGATCACCGGAGGTGGAGACGCTGACGCGCTCGGTGGCCCCACCGACGCGGTCGCGAAGGAAGACGTCGGTGACGTTGTTGGTGTCTCCGGCGACGAAGTTGTTGGCACCGGAGATGAAGGCGACGTAGCGGCCGTCGGCGCTGATAGCGGCAGAATGGGAAGCGCCATCGGCCTGCTGGCCGCCCGAGGTGACGCTGATGAGTTCGAGGGTGCCGGCCTCGCGGTCGAGGAGAAAGACGTCCCCGATGTCGTTGACGTCATTGGCGATGAGGTTGGTGGAGTCGGAGTCGAAGACGATGAAGCGGGCGTCGGGGGTGATGGAGGCGGCCCAGGCGCCGGCGTTGCCCAGCTCGCCGTCGAGGCCGACGTCGACACCGATGGTGGTGCCAGCGACGCGATCGCGGAGAAAGACGTCCCAGGAGCCGTTGGTGTCATTGGGGACGAGGTCGGTGGCGGCGGAGGCGAAGACGATGTAGCGGCCCTCCGCGCTGACGTCGGGGAAGAGGGATTCGCCGTTGGCCTCGGCGCCGGTGCTGGTGAGGCTGACGCGCTCGATGTGGCCGGCGAGGGCGGGGAAAGGCGGGGCGAGGCAGAGGAAGATAAGGAGTGCTTGCACCCAAGGCCGAGGGTTCACGCTCTCCCTCCTGATCTGAATCTGGCGCACGCGGCGCTCTGCCCGGCTGGGGTGATGCGCCGCACTCACGATGGGCGGTGGGCAGGAGTCTCTACTGCCAGGCTACGCCGCAGCCCGAGGTGTGTCAAGAGGAAGCTGCCGCCCGTTGCTCCTGCTAGAGACCCGCGAGAGCGGCCAGAATGGCACTGTAGGTGCCGGTATGGCGCCACTCAAAAGGAGCCTGTGGCCTCATAGCGCTTACCCCAACGTTTGCTGCCGGTGCCCGGTCGACAGGACGAAGTCACTTCTGCGGGGAATCTAACGTAGGCTCACTTCCGTCGCCCTGTGTCGTCCAGGCTGGCCGTGACAGAGAGGGATCGTTCCCATGCGACACAGCCGTCCAGAGGCATCAGCGAAGGCGCGTAAGCTCCTGTTCCTGCTTGGCGGGAGCAGCGAGATCTTCGATGCCGTCGCCGAACACTTCGTGCCTGCGGCGGGTGGGGCCGACGCGACCATTGCGCTGCTGCTTAGGGCCGGACCGGGGTGGCAGGAGTACGTGAGCCAGTACGCCCAGCCCTGGACGCGACTGGGCGTGACTCGCCACCACGTGATCGTGCCGGCCGATGATGACGCTCTAGATCAGGAGGAGGCATGTACGAAGCTGCGGGACGCTACTGGGGTCTTCATCGGGGGCGGCGACACGGCTGTTTACCACAGTCTGTATGCCACCGAGCCAATCCGGAGCATCGTCCGTGAGTCCTATCAACGAGGCGTGCCGATCGCTGGCCTCTCTGCTGGAGCTATGCTTCTGCCGGAGATCTGCGCGATCCCTCCACGTGATTCCGGCGATTCCCCAGCCAGAATCCTCCCTGGACTCGGCTTGCTCAGCGGCCTAATCATCGGGGTCCATTTCACCGAACGCCATGCCCTGCCTCACGTTCTCGAGACAATGGCATCGACGCGCACCTCGCGGGCCCTTGGCCTTGATGAGAAGTCCTGTGCACTACTCGTCGACGGTACCCTCGAGCGGGTCCTCTGCGGGTCCGTCTACCAGATCGCGATGACCGACTTCGGGAGCAAGGCCCATACGTTGGAGCGGATCGCAGGGAGCAGAGAGCCAGTGGACAGCGCTTGAGGTCGCCCCCTTCCCTCTGACATCAGATGTGCCGTTCTCGCGCCACAAACCTCGTATATTGGCTGTGGGCGGTCCCGAGGCTAACCTGCCTGATCGCCGGCCGGCTGGAGCATCCCCTCCAGCTTCTCAACGGCGGCCAGCTTGGTGCGCACATCCGAATGCAGGTAGCGCGCGGTGGTCCCGATGTCTGCGTGCCCCAGCAGTTCCTGCACGGTGCGGATGTCGGCCCCGGAGCGGATGAGGTGGGTGGCAAAGGTGTGGCGGAGTTTGTGAGGGGTGATGCCTCTGCCTGAGAGGCCTGCTTTCCCCAGGGTGCGCGCCAGCATCCGGCTGATGGCCCGGCCGCAGATGGGCTCCCCGAACTGGCTCACGAAGAGCCGGTGGCTCTGGGTCTTGACCCGGTGGGGCAAGTAGTGCTCAATGGCTGCCACGGCCTGATCGGCCAAGGGCACCACTCTCTCCTTCGCCCCTTTCCCGTGCACCAGCAACTGGCGGTTCTCCAGGTCCAGATCCTCCAGGCTGATCTGGGCGATCTCGCTGCGCCGCATGCCGGTGGAGAGCAGCAGCACCACCAGGCACTTGTGCCAGGGGCGCCCGGCGGCCTCCAGCAACCGCTGGGCATCTGCTTCCGTGAGCGTCACGGGCACCTGCTGTTCGAGTCTGGGCAGCGGCAGCCTGCGGGCGGGATTGCCCGAGACATGGCCCATGTCCTGGAGGAAGCCGAAGAAGGAGGACAACACCCAGAGCTTCCTTCTCACCGTCAGGGGTGCTCGGTGTGACAGGCTCACCGCGAACTGCATCACCTGCTGGCGCGTGATCTGATCGGGAGGGGGCGGCTGACCCAGGCGCTGGGAGAGGCACTCCGAGAAGGCGCGCAAGTCGCGGCGGTAAGCCTTGACGGAGATAGGAGCGCAGCTGCGATAGCCCTTGAGATACTCCAGGAACATCGCCACCGCCTCCTCAAAGGAGAGCGTACCGGCCCGGATGGCGTCGTGGGGAGCGGTCATGGCTGTGCTCCCTCCTCCGTCTGCGGTATGCTCTCCCCGAGCAGACCCGTCAGCCTCCCGACGGCCGCCAGCTTCGTCCGCACATCTGAGTGCAGGTAGCGGGCCGTCGTCCCCAGGTCGGCATGGCCCAGCAGCTCCTGCACGGTGCGCACGTCCACGCCCTTGTGGATGAGCTGGGTAGCGAAGGTGTGGCGCAGCTTGTGAGGGGTAATCCCCTGGCCCGCCAGCCCCGCCTTCACCAGCACCTGGTCCAGCATGGTGTTGATCACGTGGCCCCGGATGGGTTGCCCACGGGAGTTCACAAAGAGCCGCCGGCTCTGGGTGCTGGGCCGGTGGGGCAGGTAGTGCTGGATGGCCGCCACGGCCTGACGGGTGAGGGGGACGATGCGCTGCTTGGCTCCCTTGCCGTGCACCAGCAGCTGCCGGTTGGTCAGGTCCACCTCCTCCAGGCTGATCAGCACCGCTTCGCTTCTGCGGATGCCCGTCGCCAGCAGCAGCATGATGAGGCACCGATGCCAGGGGAGTTGGGCCGCCGCCAGGAGCTGCTGCGCCTGCTCCTCTGAGAGCGTCACCGGGATGTGCTGCTCCAGCTTCGGCAGGGGCAGTCTCTTGGCGGGATTGCCCTGGAGATAGCCCATATCCTGGAGGAAGCCGAAGAAGGAGGAGAGACAGGCCAGCTTGCTGCGCACCGTGATCGGGGACCAGTGCGACAGGGAGATCGCGTACTGGATCACCAGCTGGCGGGTGATCGCAGCCGGAGCTGGCAGCGGCCCGGGCTGCGAGCAGAGGAACTGCTGGAAGTGACGCAGGTTCCCTGCGTAGGCTTGGACAGAGGCAGGAGCGCAGCTGCGGTAGCTCCGCAGGTACTCCAGGAACATCGGCACCGCCTGCTCCAGGGGGAGCTCGTTCCCGGTGGAGGGCGGCGCGGCACGGGCCGCTTCGGCCTGGGCACGAGTGGTCATGGACGCCTCCTTTAGTAGGTCGTCTGCGGCGTCCAATACATCACTTGAAGACCCGAACAAGTCCAGGCCTTTGTGCAAGTATTCTGTGGGGTGGGCCCTAGTGCAGGTATTTCGTATCCCCTCGATTTCGGGCCAGGATGGCTCTAGGAGCCACGAGAAGGGTGGAGTGGGCCGATAAGCCGAGGTCGCGATTCACCGGTGGAGGAACGGTGGAGGTTTGGTGGAGGATTTCGGGCGTGTCTTGCGGTTTTGGCGCGATTACGCGCTGGTTTCCAGGGCAGACGATGGTGCCGTTTCGCTAGGCGATTGCTGACAAAAAAGGCTCCCGCGGCTGCGCGAACGCGTGCTCGCCCCGACCCAGCTGCGGTGGAGGATCGGTGGAGGAACGGTGGAGGGTAGGTGCCGATCGCGGTGGAGGAACGGTGGAGGGTGCGGTGGAGGGGGCAGAGCGGGCGGTGGATGGTGGGGGGGAAGGGACCGGCGGATCACCCTCCCTGCGTGTTGCCAAGGTGTCCGGGGATATCGGCGTGTGTCTGGTAGCTGCCGCGCGTGGAACGGTGGCGGCCGGCTCGCGGCAGTGAGTGGAACGGGTCGCGGCTCAGCCCGCCGGCGGCTTGCGGGTTCGGCCGGGCCGCCGGTAGTAGGTGCGCTGCCGGGTAGCATCGCCACAGGCGGTGCTGCAGTACTGCTTGTTGGCGCGTCCGGGGTAGAACAACCGGCTGCAGCCCGGGCACTGGCGCAGCAGCTCACGTCGCTGCACGAGTTCCCCCAGCTGAAGATAGATCGGAGCCATCAGGTCGTGGAAGTGCACGACCCGGACGACGTCCAGATCCTCTCCACCGGAGTCGGCCTCCGGCGATCTTGGCGGAGTGTCAATGGGCCAGTAGATCCGCCATGACCTAGCGACGCGGGCCTCCGCTTCGGTGAGCTGGCGGGCAACCAGAGCCGCAGCCCACAGGCAGCAGTCCTTTCCACTCATCGGCTCGAGTCCGGCTGGCTCCCGGCCAGGCCCGGAGTCGCCTTCCGCAGTCACCGGGACCGGGAGCTGGGGGTCGGCGACATCGCGGAACAGCCTCCCCTCAACGATGTAGATGTCGGCTATTTGCTTCCCCACCGGCACCCCGCCCAGGAGGCGCCGCAGAGAAGGCAGGTCGTTCTGCCTCAGGCCGAGGTAGAGATCGTAGGTGAGCCGGAGCTCCCGCGCCTGCTCGCGGACCCACCACAGCGGCTCGCAGGCGAATCGGAACACCTCCTTGGGCAGCAGCCGCCGGTCGGTCGGCCGCAGGCGCGCCGCCCAGCTAGGGAGGGGCCCCTCATCGGTGTCGGCAACCCCTGCCAGCGGCCCATAGCGACGGTAGAACGCGACCACCTCATCGTCCGAGGGAGACTGCTCGCGGCCGAACAGATGCATGACAGTGGTGAGAAGATCCCGCTCCTGCAGAGGCTGGTAGAGAGAGGAGTCGATCAGGTCTATGAGCGCAGTGTCTCCCGCACCCTTGAAGTACTCGACCATGCGGTGGTCGTCGACAACCCCGGTGGCAGGTGCCTCGCCCTCCCGCAGCCGCCGTAACCGGGCCTGAACCCCGTACTGGCCCCCTCTCGTCAGTTCCCGCGGTGTCTTCCGCTTATCTGCCATCTGTCTCTCGCTAGAGAATTATTGATAACACACGTCGTCAGTCGCTAGGAAGCTATTGACAACACATCATTGGAGTCGTACCATACAGCAGTTTATACCACAGTCAGCGGCCGGAGTCAAGGGAGAGGGACCGGCCAGGGAGATCACAGTCATGTCCACAACACAGCAGCAACCACAGCCATGGGCGCAACTGCCGGGCGAGAGCGGACCCGCCTATGAGGCCTTTCGCACCTTCCTGGAGCTGGGATCCAGGCGCAAGGTCGCGGAGGTGGTGCGCCGCTTGGGCAAGAAAGAGAGCCTGATCTGGCGCTGGGTCAGCCGTCACGACTGGCGGCACCGGGCATGGCTGTGGGAGGTGCGCCAAGCAGGGGAAGACGAGGCGGCCGTGCGCCAGCATCGCGAGGGGGTGCTACAAGAGCGGCTGGAGGATCTCGATCGCATGGGGCGGGCCTGCCTGGCCTTCTTTCGCACCATGGTGCGCCGGGACCCGGAGACCGGCGAGGTCAGCTTCGACGCCCGCTTCACTCCCCAGGTCGCGCTGCGGTTTCTCGAGCTCGCACTGAGAGCGCAGGGGGCCTTCGAGCGGCCGGCCGCTGAGGACAAGTCCGATGAGCGGCCGTCGGCCGACCTGTTTGGGCTGGCCGATGCAGAGCTGATGGAACTGATCGATCTCGCCCGAGAGCGGGCCGACCAACAAGACCAGAGAAAGGACGAGAGCAATGAGTCAGACCAGGGCAGCACGCAGCAGGAACAGCACGAGGAGGAAGACCGCGAGGAAGACCGGGCCGAGCGCGACTGATCGCCTCCAGCTCGACATCACCCAGGTGGCGATTGAGCGGCTCCGGCCCTGGCCGGGCAATCCACGGGCGATGCCGGCCTCCGAGATGGAGAGCTTGCGCCGGTCGGTGTCTCACTGGGGGATGGTGGAGCCGTTGGTGGTGCGTCGCTCCGATCAGCTGGTGATCGGCGGGAATCAACGATTGGAAACAGCGAAGGCGTTGGGAATGGCAGCGGTGCCAGTGGTGTATGTCGAGCTGTCAGATGCCGAGGCGAAGGCGCTCAATCTTGCCCTCAACCGGATCCGGGGAGAGTGGGATCTGCCGAAGCTGGGGGAGCTGCTGGAGGATCTCCAGCGCCTGCCCGAGATCGACGAGAGCCTCACCGGCTTCAGCGGCGATGAAATCGACGCGCTGTTGGCCGAACTCGAACGCGATCGGGCCCCCGATCCCCGGGAGGAGAGCTTCCCGGAGGCGGCGGAGGCGCTGCAAGCATGGCGGGAGCAAGCCCCGACGAGAGTCAGCAAGGGAGAGCTATGGCAGCTGGGGCGGCACCGGGTCTACTGCGGGGATAGCCTGGCACCGGGAGGGCTCGAGCGTCTCTGCAATCGCGAGAAGGTCGACCTGGTGCTGACCGATCCGCCCTATGGGATTTCGTATCAGTCGACGCTGGCAAGACGAGGCCGGCGTAAGAAGGCGATCGCCAACGATGGTCAGGAGGAGTTCGAGGGGTTTCTGAATCGCGCGCTTCCTGCCATCAGATCGGCGATGAAGCGAGGCGCGGCCCTCTACTGGTTTGCCGGGGGTGGTGGAGGAGAGCCGGTGCTGGCGAAGGCCCTGCTCGCGATCAGCCAGCACTTCACCCTCCTCAATACCATTGTGTGGGATAAGGTAGATCCCGGGTTGGGCTGGCGATGGCGCCGAAGCTGGGAGGCCGTCATCGAGGCCTCCGTAGGCCGGCCCCGGATCTGGCATGGAGGCACTGCTAGGCGCAATGTGCTGCGGTTCCCCCGTGCCATTCCCCAGAGCGAGGATCATCCCACCCCGAAACCGATCCCGTTGCTCGCCGAGCTCATCCTGGCGGCCGCTCCCGCCCGGGGCACCGTCCTTGACCCATTCGCCGGCTCCGGCTCCACCTTGATCGCGGCGGAGCGCACTGGCCGCAGCTGTCTGGCGGCGGAGTTAGAGCCGCGCTATTGCGATATCGCGCTCGCCAGGTGGGAGGCAGTCAGCGGAGGCCGCGCCCAGCGGCTGGAAGGCGGTGCGCGATGACCACCGCTAATGCCCTGCCCAATGATGGCGATGGCTACCTGCGGCTGCTGGATCGCGCGCAAGAGGTGCTGTCCCTGCGGTCCGATCCCCGGCGCTGGATCGAGGCGAACCTGTGGCTGCGCAGCAAGGACCAGCGGATGGTGCCCTTTCGTCTCTGGCCGGCGCAGGCCCACTGGTATGAGCGTCGCTCCCACTGGGACGTCATCTTGAAGGCCCGCCAACTGGGCTTCACCAGTATCATCGACGGCTGCTTCTTCGCCGACACGGTGCTGCGGCCTAACACCACCTCGGTCATCGTTGCCCATGACCTGGACTCCAGCGAGAAGATCTTCGCCACGGTCCGGGGATTCTGGGAGCGGCTGCCGGAAGACGAGCGGAAACGCATCGGTGAGCCTCGCTATCTGACCCGCAGGGAGCTCTACTGGCCCTCCCTCAACAGCCGCTTCTGGGTGGGGACGGCCGGATCGGTTGCTTCCGGCCGGGGCCACACCATCAACAACCTGCACTGCTCGGAGTTCGCTTACTGGCCCGACCCGGAGCGGGCGTTGGCGGGACTGACGGAAGCGGTGCCCTTGAGCGGCCGGATCGTGATCGAGTCCACCGGCAACGGAATGGGCAACCCATTCCACGATCTCTGGATACAGGCAAAGCAGGGAGAGAACCCCTACCGGCCTCACTTCTACCCTTGGTGGTGGGATCAGGGCTATCGGATGGCGGGCCCACCGTTGGGGGAGCTGATTGAAGAGGAGCAGCACCTCAGAGATACCTGCAATCTGGATGACGACCAGCTGCGGTGGCGGCGGGAGAAGAGGAAACACCTGCGCGATCGATTCGCCCAGGAGTACCCCGAGAACGATGGTCACTGCTTCCTGGCAAGTGGCCGCTGTTGCTTCGAGATGGCGCCACTGCTGGGGGCGCGGGCGCGCATCGCGGCCGAGCCGGAGCCGCAGGCCCTTTCCCATCTCTCGGATGAGGAGGGGAATCCCATCAGCCTGTCACCGGCGCGGCTGCTGGTGTGGCGCCAGCCGGAGCAGGGGAAGGAGTATGTGATCGGTGCCGATGTGGGGGAGGGCCTGGCCCATGGCGATCCCTCCGCCGCCTGTGTGCTGGACAGGGAGACAGGGGAGCAGGTGGCGGAGCTGCACGGGCGCATTGCCCCGGGGAGGTTCGCCCGGTTGCTGGCGGCGCTCGGGATGCTCTACCTTGGGGCGGAGCTGGCGGTGGAGTCCAACAACCACGGCCATGCCACCCTGGACGCGCTCCACAACACCCTCAACTACTCGCCCCTGCACCGCTACCGGCGCTATGACCAATCGGGGCTGGCCGGGGAGGCGCTGGGCTGGCCCACCAACGCCCGCACCAAGCCGCTGATGATCGACGAGCTGGCGGAGGCAATTGCGGAGGGGCACCTGCTGATCCATTCAGAGGGGCTGGTGGATGAATGTCTCACCTTCATCACCACCGACAGCGGATCGCGGGAAGCCCAGCCCGGCAAACACGATGACCGGGTGATGGCAGCAGCCATCGCCTGGCAGGTGAGAAAGCGACCGTGGCCTCAGGTGTGGGGCTTTCAGGTGTAGCCGCCAGCGGCGGGAAGTGCCGACCCCGCGCGTGCCCGGCAATGGGCACGCGCGCTTGTGGCGTCAGAAGATGCTATACCCTCTGCCAAGCGGCCTGGGCCCGAACCGGCGTTTGTGGCGCGAGAAGATGCTATGGCATTTGTCAAGCGGCCTGAGGCACCGAACTGCGTGTCATGAGATGGTTGGCTTCGTAGTCCGGATCAAAGGGCCGGCCCGTCTTGAGGAGGGCGAAGATGATCCGGAGCAGCTTGCTCATGCAGGCGATGATTGCTGCCTTGGGACGCTTGCCCTCGGCCAGTTTCCGAAGGTAGTACTGTCGCAGGACGGGGTTGCGATTGCGTACCGAGAGGGCGGCCAGGCAGAGGGCATGACGCAGGGCAGCAGGCCCACACTTGGATAGCTTGACCTTCCCCGCGAAGCGCCCTGACTGCCGGAACCGGGGATTGAGGCCAGCGAAAGCGATTGCTCGGGTGTCCGTATCCAGCTGCTCGACGGGGAGCTCAGCCAGGATCACTGGGACGGTGGCGGCGCCCAGGCCCTCGATGGTGAAGAGCAGATTCCCCTGCACTTGCTCCGCGATGGTGTTCTCCAGCGCCGCGAGACTGCGCTGCAGCTGGCGGATCGCCGCCACCAGCTGCCGCACCACCACGGCGTCGGTTGTGGTACCTTGCTCTCCTGGGATCGATCTGGCTGACGCCACCAGACGGTCGGCCCGCAGCTTTCCCACCCGGCGGGTGTTCGCTTTCAGCTGTGCCGCTCTGTCTGGCCGCGCCCGTGCCAGCATGCCTCCGGTGGGGTATCGATCGAGCACCGCCAACGCGCCGTAGCAGTCAAGGCGGTAGAACCCGCGCTCCACACTGGGGTTGACGCGCTCCAGCAAGCTGTGGAGCAGGTTCACCTGAGCCACCAGACTCGTCAGCAACGTGTGGCGGCTGCGAGTGAGCCGGGCCAGAGCTGCTTGCTCTGCAGCCACCGTTGCGCGAGGTCGGAGGGCTCGGCAGTAGCGAGCCAAGACGACGGCATCCACCCGATCGGTCTTCGTGCGCGCCATCAACACCTTGGCGAAGTGATGGCTGGAGCGAGCATTGACCACGCTCACCGTAAAGCCGGGCCGGGAGCGCAGGAACGCTGCCAGCCGGTGACCGTAGTTGCCGGTGGCTTCCAGGCAGACATGCAGCTCGCGGCCGTCGGGCAGCTTCGCCAGTGTGGTCAGCAGGCTCTCATAGCCAGCCGCATCATCGGTGAATTCGAAATCCTTCGTCCGCAGCTCGCCGTCTCCGTCCACCACCGCCGCCATATGGCGGCCCTTGCTCACGTCGATCCCCACGAAGTACTGGCGCATTCTCCTTGCCTCCACTATCATGGACGTGCGGTGGCCGGGGCCTCCTGGCTGCTCAGTCCTAACCCTCACTCGGCTCAATGTGTGGTCGTCTGCCACAAGATGCTTGATCTGGGCTTGAGGCTGGGCCGGGAGCGACGTTCTTCTCGGTTGGGTCAAGGCCCGAGTCGGAATAGTGTCGTCTCCCGGCTCACCGCCTCCCCCAACTTGCCTAACGGCCACTCCCCAATCCTGCATGAAGCCACCACCATCCATGATACGAGTCGGATTCGCGCGGCCGGCGATGCCGAAGTGATACTCTCGGGGTGATCTTACCGTGGGCTGACAGGCATAGGTTGCTTTGCCACCGGGATGGACGGTCGCGGAGAAGGCTCTCGACCGAGGTCCGTCTGCTGCTGCGGTGGGCCGCTGTCGATCGCTGCGGCTAGTGAAGAGAGAAACCGGGTGCCGCCCGCGACGACACCGGGTTCAGAATATGAGGCGATTCTGTGGACTGGCCCGACCGCGCGTCGAAGTCTGCCAGTTCGCCATGTTCCCAGAGGTCGGTCAGCGCTTCCACGACAGTGGGATCGAACTGGGTGCCAGCCAGAGCCTGGATCTGCAGAACTGCTGCCAGAGGGATTGCCCCGCGCCGGTAAGGCCGGTTGGAGACGATGGCGTGGAAAGCATCTGCCACGGTAACCACGCGCGCCAGGAGGGGTATCTCCTCACCTTTCAGCCCGTCCGGATAGCCGCTGCCATCCCACCACTCGTGGTGGCTGCGGATCATGGCGAGGGCCGAGGGACCAGGATTCAGGGGCTGGACAATGTCCTGGCCGATCAGCGTGTGCTGGTGGCAGGTATCAAGCTCTTCCTCCGTCAGAGGCCCCCGCTTCAGGAGCACGGCATCAGCGATCCCGATCTTGCCCAGATCGTGCAGAGGGCAGTAGGCCTCCAGGGCCTCGGCGGCACGCTCTCCCAGACCGAGCCTCTCGGCCAAGCGGAGCGCCAGCCAGGTGACGGCCTCCCCGTGGGCGGCGCTGTAGAAATCGCGGGCGGCGAGCGAACGCACCAGCGCGTGTAGGGTTCTGAAATAGGATTGCCTCAACTGCTGGTGAAGCTCCGCGCTCTCGATGGCTTTGCTGGCCATGTTGGCCAGGGTGGTGAGCAGGTTCAGGTCCTCGGTATCGAAGGTCGCCTGTCGGGTCGCTGCCAGGGAGCCGCTCACGACATCGGAGACCTTCATCGGGGCGGAGATAGTGGCGCGGATCTGATCCCAGGTTCGCAGTCGGTGCCCGATCTCGGGTGCGTCATGCAGACAGCGGGGCGACGGGCCTGTCTTGGCCGCAGCCTTGGCGGCCGCAACCGGGTCGTCGGGACCTCCGTCGCTTGGGCCGAGCAGGCCCGCGCTGCGCGTGTGAATGCACTCGCCTTTCGAGTTGTCCAGCAGCACGAGCGAGGCGGCATCGGCCTGCACCTGGGCTACCAGGGCCTCCACTACCAGCTCCGAGATGCGCTCGATATCTAGTGTCCCGGCCAGATGAACGCTGGTTTCGCAGAGCTTGTTGAGGCGGCTGATCCGGGCATCGAGGGCCCGGGCAGTGTCGTGGAGTTGGTCGATCAGGCTGCGGTTCTGGGCGCGCTGCTCGCGTTCCTTATCGGCGAAATAGGCAACGGTGCAAGCGAGAAATGCCAGCAGGCCGATGAGCAGCAGCGGCTCGGAGTAGTCGGCCGTCGTGATCTCCTGCCCATAGGCGACCAGGAGCACGAAAGCCAGGCCCAGCACCCCCACCAAGCAGAGGGCCACCCATAGGAGCTGCTGCCTGCGCCGGTCCGGGGTGTAATCCCCCTGCCGGGCCAGCGACATCAGGCCTGCCAGGCTGTCTTGTGCAGCGCCCAACTCTGCCCCCCTTTCACCGGTGGCCGCGGGAGCGCCCACCTGGCCGCTCCAAGGAGCAGGCGACCGACGATCTCGCCAGAGCTGGTCCCGGACAGGCGGTTCTATGCCCTTGTGGCGTACCCGCACTCCGCGAGAGAGTCGCTTCCGTCAGTGTGGCCTTCGCGCGGCAGTCCGGAATGAGATTGGACGCCCAGCGAGACTGGGCGTCCAATCTTCGCGCGAGAGCAAGCAGTCTTACCGACACATATCTTATTCCATAGCTCACACCTAATGTATAAACGGCCGTATATTGCGGAGTCATCTCGTGACTGGCGCACTACTTCGGGGCCCCCTGGGAGTACCGCGTCAACGTCAGACCGCACGCAGCTGTCGGGCGCCGCCGAGACCCCTCGTGGCGGTCAAGAGGTGGCCAGGATCTCCTGGCAAGGCAGGGGGTCTGACTAGCCCCGTCGCATAGATCACTGCGTGGACGCGGCGCTAAGCCGAGACGCCAGGGGCGTTGCGACATTGCTCCCGGCTGGCGCTGCTACCCTCACGACGGCCTCATCGGTAGCCAACAGGCATAGCCGGCTCCAGGGCGAGATGACTAGTACACTTGGTTTGCTTCGGAATCCGCGCGCGGTTTGGATCGGAATCAGTGTTCAGTTTCCCCCGGAATATCCAGAAGTATCCAGATCTCGCCGAGCGCTATGCCCCTCGTTCAGCGGAGACAGGCGCCCCTTCTACAGGTCTCGACTGGAGTGCGGCGGCGATGACGGCAGTTGTCATCCTGGGCGAGGAGTGCAGACTGGTCGCGTAGAGACTCTGCACAGCGGCCGCAGACTGGCCGCCGTATGCCGCATGGAGGAGGACAGGTGGAGGCAGGTTCAGGAGTCCTGCTGCGCAGCCAGAAGTGTGGCGCGCTGTCAGGCCGCAGGGGCTGGACTAGCTCCCGCCGGTCGACACCAGGGTGTGCGGCACATGGCCAATAGCCTGTCGAGTTGCTGCATCACGTGTGGTATATACATAGTGTAAGGGTTACGGAAGCATTCCAGTAGGAAAGGCAATCCATGAACCGGCTCAAGAAAACTCGAGGTCGGCCCAATATAGTGGGCATTGATAAAGGAGTCGGCCCGCTGGAGGCGCAGGTGATGCGGGCGATCTCCACACTCCCTCTGCCTGTTTCGGTTCGCGACGTTTGCGACGCCCTGGCCAAGGACGGGTACTTCGCTTACCAAGGCGTGCTGAACTGCATGAACCGCCTGGTGCGTAAGGGCATCCTGGAGCGCACCAAGCATGGCAACCTATTCCAGTACCGCCCCCTGGTGAGTGCCGAGGAATTGTCCGCCCAAGTGGTCACCAACGTGCTAGATCACATGGGCGGAGAGCTCGACCGGGTGATCTGCCGGGTGCTCGATCTGGATCCAGATGTCGGGGCCGAGCAACTTGCCGAGTTGAGGCGCAGAGTGCAGGCCATGTCTCACCGAAAGAAGAGATGACCACGTGTCGGTCTGGCAGTTGGTGACAGACCTGGTGGGACAGCATCTCATCCCCGCGCTTCTTGCCTCGGCTGCTATCTACCTGGCGCTACGCCTGCTGTTTGCTGTCGGGCGACTCCGGAGGCCTCGCGACCAGGTGGTCTTCCTCCAGGCCTGCATGCTGAAGGCGCTGCTGGCTCTCTGGGCAGGAGCCAGCGTCTCCTGTTTGGCTAAAGGTGCCCCACTGTTCGGCTACTTCGCCGTTCGCCTGCCTAGCCCCTTACCGGATAGTCTGCCACTGGAATCCCGGAAGCTGGCAGCGGCATTGACCGATTCGACCCTCGCGGTGCCTGTGCTAGTAGTAGTGCTGATGCTGGCAGGGGGGTTGCTGTGTTACCGCTGGCTGCGCTTGGCTCCGGTCTACCGTGGTGTCTACACAACCCGGATGGCGGACCCGGCAGCATTTCGAGAGCTGGTCCGCCTTTTCGAAGATCTGGTGGCAAGGGCGTACCAGAGATGCCATTGGCTTCCACGCCCCAGGCTGATGCTGGTTGAGGAGGCGCCCTGTCCTGCCTTCACCATGGGCGTCCGCCCTCCCATCATCGTGCTGTCGGCCGCACTGGCTCAACGCCTCGGGCCGCGCGAACTCGCGGGGGTCCTCGCCCATGAGATCGCGCACGCCCGTCGGCTTGACTATCTCGGAAGATGGTTCGCTACAGTGCTGCGGGACATCATGATCTGGAACCCCTTCGTAGTGGCCTGGTACGAGCAATTGCTGCAGCGGCAGGAAGAGGCCAGTGACGACCACGCGGCCGAGCTGCTCGATGATCCAGTTGCGGTGGCAAGCGCCCTGGTGGAGGTCGGTGCATACGGACGGCACCGCCCTGCGATCTCGATGGGCCCATTGGCGGTCTGGCGAATGGGGAAGGATGTGCGGAGACTCAAGGAGCGACTGGATCGTCTCGAGCAGAGAGTGCTGGGGCTCTGCCTCCCCCGGTGGCCATCGTGCCTGCTGTACTCCGTTGTCGCGGTTTTCCTTGTGGCTCAGCCCTACGTGGGTCTGTCGCTCCCGAATCTGCTCCTGCTGTTGATGGTCGCCCACTGAGACGGCTCCAGGCCTCACGCTAAGCCTCTACGAGAGAGGTGCCTCGACCCCTTGACAGGATGTGCCGGCCCCGCTATGATATATCAGCTGGCGTATATATCTCAGTATCCATAAGAGGCGGAAGACCATGACAGCATTGAACCAGACGGCTGAGCTATGGACCAGTCAGCTCCTGCACCTTGCTGCGGCAGGGACGCTGCCGGGCGCAGGTGAGGCAGGCTCCGACCAGCCCGGGCCCGCCTGCTGCTACCTGCTCTGTCACATCTGCTGTTGGGTTGTCTGCTGACTCGGAGGTTCCGGAACCCGGGAATCGGATGCACCTTACGCGGCTCGCCAGTCTTCATCGGTTGAGTTCAGACGCGAGCCTACTGGTCAACGCCCTGTCGGGCGCGGTAGACTTGGTCAACAACGCCATCAGGACCAAGCTACTGCAGATCAGCCTTGGTCAGCAACCGGCTCTTCCCGAACATGACCGCCAGGCCCTAACGGAGCGTGGTTACCTGTTTGAGAGCGAGGAGGCGGAGCGATCGACCTTGCAGGAAATGTACCGCGCCTATCAGCAGGCGACGGCCTCTCGACCCTTGCAGTTGGTTGTGTGTCCCACCTATGGCTGCAACCTGGCCTGTAGCTACTGCTTTCAGGCCGCCGACATGCGGGCCAGACCTGAGGTGATGACAGAACGTCAGGTGCAGGACCTATTCGTCGCCTTGCCACACCTTCTCGCGTCCAGGCCGAGCAAGTCCTCCCAGATCGTGCTCTTTGGGGGAGAGCCTCTGCTGCCCGCTACGGAGCTGGCGGTGGCCGCAATCTTGGCAAGGGCAGAGGCCAGTGGCAGTAAGGTCCAGATCGTCACGAATGGCTTCCACTTGGAGCGATTCGCCGCCCTGCTGAAGCGGCACCGAGCGATTCTCCAAGGCGTGCAGATCACTCTGGATGGGCCAGCAGCTGTCCATGACACGCGCCGCAAGCGTACCAACGGGCAGGGCTCGTTCGAGAGAGTGGTGCGAGCGGTCGGGATCTGCCTAGACCTGGGCCTGGGCGTCAACCTGAGAGTCAACTTGGATGCCCAGAATCTCGGTTCGCTGGAAGAGCTGGTTCAGTTGCTGCAGGAGCAGGGCTGGATCGGCCGCGAACGGTTCCGGTGCCAACTCGCGCCTGTAACCGACCACTTGGGTACGAGCACCTACCCTTTCCTGATGAGGGAAGACGAACTAGTGGAGCCGGTGCTGGGGCTGTGGCGTCGCCGGCCTGAACTCAGGGACGCGCTTGATTTCCAGCTGTTCCGCGTGCTTCACCATCTGATCGCGGTGATGGAGCCCGGGCAGAGGGCGAGAACGTTCCCCCGGTTCCATTACTGCGAGGCCGCTCGCGGTGAGATGCTTGCCTTCGGCCCCGACGGACTGGTCTACGTTTGCCCGGAGTCAATGGGGACGGCGCGCTGGGCAATCGGCACCTACTCCCCGCGCTACCGCCTGTGGTCTCGACGGCTGCGTCAGTGGGAGGCAAGAAGCGTGCTGGATCTGCCCGAGTGCCAGGACTGCACCCTGGCTACCTTCTGTGGCGGCGGATGCGCCTATGCCGCGCTGCGGCGGTTCGGCAGCCCGGGGCATGGTATGTGTGAGGGAGCACCGGAGGTGACGAGGGCTTACATAGGGTTGTTGGGAGAACGGATGAGCCGATCAGGCTTGCCGAAAGCGGCTACCGCTTAGCCTCCTTAGTTGATGGAGCTCAGTTTCTGCCTTGCTTCTCAGCGGGACCTGCTCAAGGCCGGTTTGGCCTAGGAGTTCGGGGTGCCAGGAAGGACAAGCGAATGATGGCAGATGCTGCCAGCACAAGTTCTGCGGCCTGTCCTACACCTTCCGAGGATCTGGACTGGCGGCCTGAAGCACTTGTTCGTGGCTGCGCTACGACGACCTGCCAACTGCCGGCGAGAGTTCATGGCCGTGGATGCTGATCACAAGAGCGCCCGGCACTCGCTCACGGGAACGCTTCAGGGGGCCGGTGATGAGTCGCAAGCTGTACTCGCCCGCGGAGTGGTTCCATCCACGGGGATGTCGCCCACTGTGCATCGACAGAAGTTGCTGCCTTCTGTCGAGTTGAGCGTTACTCATCGCTGTACCATGCGCTGTCGCTACTGCTACTCGGGCCACGATAAGGCTTCGCGAGGTGGGCCGCTGGACATGGCGGACGAGGTCATCGAGGCTGCCCTGGACTGGGCTGTGAATGACTTCGCACGGGATTGCCCTCGCCTCCATGTCACCACTGGTATCACCGGCGAGGGTCTGCACCGCATCGACGCCTACGAGCGCATTCGCCGCCGCGCTGAGGAACTCCAGGCAGAGACCGGAAAGCATATCACCTGCGCCATAGGGAACACCAACCTGACCCTGGCTGCCTACCAGGGACGCTGGGCGCTGCTGACTAGCCCGGCCTCCCACGTATCCAGCATCAGCATTGACGGCCCTCGCCACATCCATGACGCCATGCGCGTTTTCCCCGACGGCCGCGGTACCTATGACACGATCGCGCCTTCCATTGCTGGACTCGTTGCGAGGGGCGCGCAGCTATCCGCACAGGCCGTCATCACCGGCCAGTACCCGAACGTCACGGAGGTCTTCCTCCACCTGTGCGAGCTGGGATTCCGGGCGATCGAACTGCGGCCGGTCCGCGCGCCACACGATCAGCCGTTTGCGATCAGCCCGCGGACTGTCGACGCGGTGAAGCAGGGGTTCAGCGAGTTCGCTGACTTCCTATTCTCTCAGGAGGATCGCCTCCTGCTCGCCTACCTCGCAAAGATATGGCACATCGAGGACTGCCTGGGACGCTTCCTGGTGCGCGTGGCATCGGGTCACCAGGTCAACTACCGCTGCCCGGCCGGCAAAGACGGCGTTTGCGTCGACACCGATGGGGGGGTATATCCCTGCCCTGGCATGGTCGGTGTGCCTGAGCTTCGTATGGGTTCGATCTACCGTGGAATCGACGAGGGCGCCTACAGATTGTACTACGAGGACCTGCTGGTGACCAGCAAGTCGGTCTGCAAAGACTGCGCGATCCGCCACCTCTGTGGTGGCGGGTGCTACCACGCGGCCTTCCTGGCAAACGGCCGGGTTGACACGCCGGATCCCTGCGACTGTGAGCTCACGCGCCACCTGGTCGAGCTCGCCGCGGGCATGGTAGCGCGCCTGAGGGAGGAACGGCCAGCTGTGTTCGCCGCTATCCGCCATCCCCTTGGGGGAAGGGTGCATCCTTCCAGCCAGCTGCTCTGCATCGCCACTAAAGGTCCACTCTCACTCGACGGACCCGCGGCGGAGTGGCGCTCCCGCGCGCCGCTGCGGTTCAACCGAGCTGAGCAGTTGAAATGGATGATCTGGGGAGGACCCTCCGAGATCTCAGGTGAGATTCACATGCGTTGGGATTCCCGACAGTTGTACGTGATGGCCGAACTCGCAGGTTGCCTGGTCGCACGGCACCTGGCAGGACGCCTCCTGGAGATCTACCTGGTTTCACTCAGGGACCTCAGCGATGGGTTGATCCCAGAGTGGTGGAAGCTGTTCGCTAACTACCACCTCTTGGCGTATACCCCGGCCGAGCCGGCCGCAGCAGTTCGCACTGGCGGAGGTGCTGTTGCGCGGGACCAGGTTGGTGTAAGGGTCGCGACCCGTGTAGAGCACCAGGGCGAGGCGATGCGCGTGCGCATGATCATCCCGTGGTCGGCGCTTCCCCTGTTGGACGTCCGCCGTGACGAGTATCTGGCTGTCAATGCATTCATCTATCCGTTTGGTGGGCACAGCGAAGAGGGCGCGATGGTGTGGCTGCCCGGCCAGCCGTTCGGAATGCTTCGGCTGGAGAGGTAGCCTCGTACTGCTCCCAACACGGGAGTCGCGGGCAGGGCCTCGCGCATGGGGCGACTGTGAGGCGGATTGCCAAGTGGGTGCTATCGGTCGAGCGGACTGCTCTCGCAGACAGAGTGTACGACCCGGCCCCGGACAGTGCGCAAGCTGGGGCGCTGAAGAGGGGGCCTGCGCCACGTGCCGGGGCCGGGCATCTCTGCGGGCTTGGGCAGAGGCTGAGAAGGGTCCAGATAGCCATTCGCCCTGTCACCGGTCGGTTCAAAACCAGCCAGTTAGTTATCCTTCTTAGCCTTGCTGTGTTCCTGCTTGCTTGAAGGTCTTGTCGCCGCTTCTTGGGGTGTGTCTTTGAGCCGGTAGCTGCGGCCAGCTGTGGTGGTCACTTCGCCGTAGAACCGCGCCAGCCTTGCTCTGAGGAGGCTTTCTGCTGTATCGTGGGCGCTCCATTTCGGCGGAGGATGCACCCACGTGGAAGCAGCTGGGACCTCTGTTTGTCTGGTGATGAAAGCAGTGCTGCTGAGTGCCCGCTGGGCGGGACGGACACGGCGGCTGGCGCTGGAGCAGGCAGCGAAGGCTGCCGGTGATGGAGCGCAGGCGCAACCCGAAAACGTCATGCTTCGGGACACCATCGAGCTGCTGGTTGAGCAGCTCGCCTGCGCGCAGCGCCGCCTGAAGGCAGCCAACATCCGAATGCCCTACTCCCCGGCAGAACGGCTCCATATCCTGTGGTGCATCCACTACTTCCGCATCCCCCGGCGGCAGATCCCGAAGCACTTCGGTGTGGCGCGCTCCACCGTCTGGCGATGGCTCCGCCGACTGCAGGATGGCATTGGGCTCTGCGGCAGGAAGTGCCAGGCCTCGGTGCGCCGGACCTCGGAGGCACTGGAGGGGCTGGTGTGGGAGATGGCATCGGCCAATGCTGACTGGGGTCGACGCCACATTGCCCTGGTGCTGGGAACCTTGGGCATCTTCCTGGCGGCCTCTACGGTCCGCAACATCTTGCTCAGGCCGAAACCCCGGCCAGCAGGTACGCCCGCTACTGCGGCCGGGAAGCCGGAAGAGAAGAAGCCGCGCCAGATCGTCGCCCGTTATCCCAACCATGTGTGGAGCGCGGATCGCACTCGGGTCTGGAGATGGCGCATCTGGCCCACCTGGGCGCTGGTTGCCATCGATCACTTCTCCCGCAAGGTGGTCGCCTGCTGTCACCTGGAGGGCCCCAATGCCGGCTGGGTGGTGGAAGCTCTGGAGGAGGCGTTCCTGCGCTACGGACCGCCGAAACACATCATCACCGATCAAGAGGGCGTGTTCACCTCTGATGTGTTCCGTGACCTGCTCTGGCGATGGCACGTGAAGCAGCGATTCGGTGCGGTGGGAAAGCACGGATCGATTGCCGTGACCGAACGCGTCATCCGGACGCTGAAGTACGAGTGGCTGCGGCGCGTACCGGTGATCCGGGGGCTGGATCACCTGGAGATGCTGCTGGCCGACTTCGCCTGCTACTACAACTGCTGGCGGCCCCACACCACCCTTAACGGCGCGGTCCCGGAGCTCATTCACGCTGGGCAGCAATGGGCGGTCCCGCCGAAGACGGCGAAGACCATTCCTGCTCACATCGAGCACCGTTTCTTCCCCGAGACTCGCGTCACAGGCTTCCGTCTCGCGGCCTAGCTGCCTCGACTGGTTGCCCTCTGTTCCTCCCTCGCGCTCAGCCGCGCACTGTACGCGCACACCACCGCAGGCCATGTCGCCATCATCTTGCCGCCGTCGCGGTCTCAGTCGGCAATATCCAGTGTCATCCCCAGCGCTGACAGCTCCCGAGAGAGCGGCTCAGGCGGTTCTACGGCGAAGTGACCACTTCAGCCGGCCCCAACTGGGCCAGCACCTCCGCTGGCTCGGGGAAGGGCCCAGCGGAGTCCAGATAGCCTCTCATCTTCGCCAGATCCCGATAGCGGCGCACCGTCCCGCGGGAATGTCCCAGATCCCGACAGATCGCCCGTACGGACTGGCCGCGTCGTAACCGATACACGATGTCCACGATGAGATCCACGCTGAGTCGCTCCATGTCTCCTCCTGACCGGTCTCTCAGGTCAGGAGGGAATGCCTTGTGGCAACGACCCAGCACCGCCTCAGGGGTGGTACCCACCCCCGACTATGGGGTGGTACATACCCCCGAACATCGGGTGGTACAGATGGGGCGACTACGCGTGGTACAGTCTAGCCCGGCGGCCGACACCGGCCGCGGAACCCCTTGGCTACCGGCAGCGCGTATGGATCACCACCGAGTGTTAGTCGGCGTGCCGGCATGACCCAGCCAGAGGCGAAATCGGCGTCGAGACTTGACCCACTGGACATGAGAGCCGGAGAATCAAGAGGAGGAATTCACGGACCAGACTGAACTGATCTCGCTAATCCAGGGCGGGTCAGTATTGGCCGCCGATGGTGGGTCAGTTTTGGATGCCGATTGACAGGTCAGCCTAACCGGCGTCCCCAGCTTGCTCTGCACGCACTCAATGCCCTACGGCAGGGGCAGGTGCTCCCTGCAGAGCCCCGGGCCTTCACTATCGAGCACCCAGCATCTTCCGACGGCGAACGCCGGAAGAGCAACCACTGTGCCATCGCTGTAGATATCGAATCTGCAGTGCCCATGGCAAGGGACTGCCGCATAGAGACCCGCCGTAGCGATCATGTCATTGCCGATGGCTTCGAGGAGTTCCGGGGTTCCCAACGTCCCACCAAGGATGATGCTTTGACCATCGGGCACATGTTGGTGCAATACACCTCGACGGGCTTCCCAGATGCGGCGATGTGCTCAATGACCTGGGGACTGGGCAACGCATAGGCCCCTGGGCCGCCACCTGCCGATATCACGATGATACTCCCTTCGTCGCGCAGTATCTTCGCCCACAGCGCCGCTGACGACCCGGTCGCGGAGCCATGGTGGCTCACTTTGACAAGGTGCGACGCGATCGGTCGACCGACTATACTGGCCGCGAACACCTCATACGCGGCCAGCGCCTCCTCAAGAGCCGTCGTTGTGCTGTCTCCGAGCAACAGGATAGACACTGGCCCAACGAGTAACCAGACGACACAGGAGATGGCGTTTGGACTGATTGGCTCCGGTGCTTCTCCCTCAAGGAGAGAGTCTATGAACGCGTCCCACACGGTCGCCTCGTGCTGATCCGCGACGTGACTAGTCGGACCCAGCGCGTATACGTCCAGCCACTCTTCCAGGCGGATGACGTGTGACGGAGAGCTGATCCGCCAATATGGATAGGGCGCGCTTTCCCACTGCCCTTGGACTTGCAGGAAGCTGTCATAGATCCGACCAAACTCTTGGTGCCTATCACCAACGGTGGCGTACAGGGACGCCATCAGTTCTCGGGTCTTCTCATCCTGCATCGCGTCGTCGGCCGATGTCGCGCGCAGCTCCTCAAGCCGCCCAGCAAGGCGCGACCCGTCGTGTCCAGAAACTCATCTGCCCCACAGGATGCTCCTGGAGCCTCTCTCGTGATATCCTCGGCACTCGCTGATACCCCCGTTGCGGGAGGCTACCGAGGATGGAGAGGGATGCTGAGCGAGGAGTGGACTGGGTCCACCTCCCCGTGATCGCCACCGTGGCCCGGCTGCTGTGCCGGGAACTGACACTGCAGAACGAGTACCTGCTGTTGGAGAACCGGACGCTCAAGTCCAAGGTCCCGGGCCGGCTGCGCTTCACCGATGAGGAACGTCGCTCTCTCACCGAAGCCGCGCTGGCGATGGGCCGGTCGCTGATGAAGGAAGTGGTCAGCATCGTCAAGCCGGAGACGATCCTGGCTTGGCAGCGCCGCCTGGAGCGGAAGAAATGGGACTACAGCGCGCGGCGAACTCGCGGACCGGGCCGGCCCCGGACAGCGGATGCCATTGCGGCCCTGGTCTGTCGGCTGGCACGGGAGAACCTTTGGGGGTATCAGCGCCTCCGCGGGGAGCTGCTCAAGCTCCGCGTCATTCTCTCCAAGGGCTGCATCGCGGATATCCTGCGCCGGAACGGACTGCCTCCCGCCCCGCAGCGCGCCGGGCTCACCTGGCAGCAGTTCCTCTCCCGCCATGCGGAGGTGCTGGTCTGTGCCGACCTGTTCACCAAGGAGGTGTGGACGCTGTCTGGCCTGAAGACGGCCTATGTGCTGTTCGTGCTGCACCTGGGTACCCGCCGCATCTTACTCGCCGAGGCCACCTTCTTTCCTCACGGACAGTGGATGGGCCAGATGGCGCGCAACCTGCTGATGGCGTGCGAGGACGCTGGGGTCCCGCCTCGCTTCGTCCTGCATGATCGGGACAAGCTCCTGATCTGGGACTTCGATGCGGTCCTCACCGGGGCCGAGGCGAAGGTGGTGAAGACGCCCTTCCGCGCACCCGACGCGAATGCCCATGCGGAACGCTGGGTGCGCAGCGTGACGGAGGAGTGCCTGAACCACCTCGTTCTCTTTGGCCTGGGCAGTCTTCAGCGGGCGCTGCGGATCTACCGGGACTTCTTCAACGGCCATCGTCCCCATCAGGGGATCGGCAATCGGATACCGGGGCGCCGTGCGTCAGAGGAGATGTCGCGGGATTGCGCTGGCGCGATGACGGATGGGGATCTTACGGTGGAGTGCCAGCAGTTCCTGGGCGGACTGCTTAACTCGTACTACCGCAAGGCCGCGTAGTCAGCACGGGAGGCGTTTGGCCGACGTGAACGCCGGGCACGCATCGCCACCGGCGCTCTCGGTCGCGCGGCCAGGGCCTCTGAAAGCCACCCCAGCCCCTGCCTCCGAAGCCGGATGCTGCCACTCCATTGGCCATCACCCTGTCATCGAATCGGTCCGCATGCCTCCCGGGCAGCGCCGATGAGTTATTGGACATGACGGGCTACCCTCACGGACGTGATGGCGAGCTCAGCGGGCGAAGTGAACGGGGCCTTCGCCGCCTTGCGGCTGGCCGACCTCTACAAGTACGAGATCGACGACTGTGAGACCGGGAGAGGGATCTACGAGGCTGTGCGCGACGCCTATCCGGGGACAGCATTCATGCGAGAGGCGGAGCTGGGCATTGCCGAGTGCATATCGTGGGGTCCCCTGGCCGACCAGGGAGAAGCGCTTCGGATGTTCACAGAAGTGGCGGAGAACGGGGTCGAGTATCGCTTCCAGTTGCGGGCGGTGTTCGAGGTGGGCCATACCCTGTTCGTGACGGGGGAACTGCCCACCGCGCTGGCGGTGTTCGCCCAGATCATGCAGCACTATCCGGGGACCTGTTTCTGGGACTACTCCGAACTCGAGAGCGCTTTCTGCCACGAGCGGTTGCAGCAGCCCGAGGTCGCTTTCGTGGAGGTCACCGACTACCTGTCCCGGGACCACGATGAGCCGTTCTACCTGGGCTGGGCGCACTATCTTCGGGGATCGCTCTGCGTCCGGCGCCAGGACTTCGAGACTGCTGAAACCGAGTTCCGCGCCGTGCTGGCGAACCGCAAGGCCGAAGCAGCAGCCAGGACCCTCTCTTACCGCGGGCTGGCCCAGTGCCTGAGGGGTAAGAGCGACCTGAAGGGCGCGCTCGAGGCCTTGCTGGCAGGGGCCGACACCGCGGCTAACTCGGGCGATAAGGCGCTGCTGCTCTATCTGGCAGTATCCTGCGCCAGGCGGATGGGCGACCAGGCAACTGCCGACGCGCTCATCGGGCGGATGGTGGCCGAGGTGCCGGGAAGCCACCTCACCACACGCCTGGTGGGGCACCAAGTGCTGCCACCTCCGGAAATCTGAGGCGCGCGATGGCACGAGCAGGAGCAGAGGGAGGAACTGAGATGCTCAGCGGTCATGTGTGGCGGAGGGCTGTCCCCTGGGTGATGGCCGCGCTGCTGGTGGGCGGGGCGATGCCCCTGTTCGCCTGGCCGAGCGGCCGGCCTACGAACCCCACCGGGGGGCCAGGTCCTGCCCGAAGTTGTGGGGCCAGCAATCCCGGACTCGCGGGCGGAGACGAGTGTGGAGGCAAGCCGGTAGACAGCATCAATACCTATACTGGGAACCTGACCATCAGTGATATGCCGGTTTGGTATTACAGCGTGGGGGATGCCATACCGTTTGTGATCAGCTTCAACTCGAAAAGCGGGCGAACGGGAGGACCGCTGGGGGCCAAATGGACCCACAGTTACGATGTCCGGATCGTGGACGAATCCCCGAACGGGGCCTGGGTGATGGAGGGGAACGGGTGGGAGAACTACTTCTGGCTGAACCCCGACACTGGCTTCTATGACTCGCAACAGAACGTATTCGACAAGCTGGAGGCCGAGGGGTCAGGCTGGAAGCTGACCCGGCCCGATCAGCACAAGCTTCACTTCGACTCGACCGGGAAGTTGACAAGCATTCAGGATGCAGACGGCCTCACCTGGACCCTGGCGTACAGCGGCAGCGTGCTCAGCACAGTCACTGACCCGAAGAACGGTCAGACCACTTTTGCCTACACGCGCGCCCGGCTAACTCAGGTGATGATGCCGGGGGGCATACATGCCGATTTCACCTACGACTCCAGCAAGCGGCTCTCGACCGCCAAGGACGCCGCAGGGCATACTTACACCTTCTACTATAGCGGCACGGACACCAAGGTCGCCAGCTTGAGAGACCCGTCGGACCGCCTGGTGCGCTACTACTACAACGGGGGGCAGGTGTACTACACCGAGATCGTCAGTCCATCCGGGTTGGCCGTTCACTATGACTTCTACCTGCCTGGCATCGGGCCCAACCCGGCCGGCAGCGGGCAGCTGTATGTGGATATCACCGAGACTAAGGATGGCGCCGACCGGATCACCCGACACATCTACGAGAACACCGACGACCCGGGCAATGGGCGCTACTTCGGGACGCTGCTCTCCGTGATCAAGGACGTGGGCGGGGTGGCGGCCACTCAGGCCTACGCCTACGATTCCGAGCTGCGCCTGGTCAGGTACCGAGACAGCTATCAGCCCGAGACCGGCGGTAAGTCGCATCGCCATTTCTTCTACTACGATGATCTCGACAATCCGAGCCTGGTTACCAAGTACATTGACCCACAGAACTCTGATGCTAGCCCCAGTGACACCGGCACGCCATCTCCTACCTGCCCGGGGTGGAAGTTCGAGTACGACAATAACGGGGACGGCGCCCACCTCGGCCGTCTCACCAAGATCACCCACCCGGAGTACCCAGCAGCTCGGTACACGACGTTCTCCTACTTCTCCAGCACCAGTCGGCTGTACTCGGTCACGGTGAACGACCTGGACCGGAACGGCCTTCCCTATGAGCATACCACTTGGTTCAACTGGGGGCCGGACTACCAACTCAGCTACATCTGTGACGCGCTCGGCAATGAGACCAGGATCTACTACGACAGCAATGGGTACCTGGATTACGTGGACCTGCCGGGCGGGAATGTCCCGCCGGCCAAGGACCGGGATTTCACGGCCGACGCGGCGGGCAACATCACCGCGGTCACCGATGGCAATGGAAATACCACCAGCTACCAGTACGATGGCCTCCACCGGCTGCTCCAGATCACCTATCCCGACGTCGGCAGCGGGCAGAAGACGAAGACGTTCACCTGGAACTGCTGCGGGCTAGACCTGGTGACAGATGAGAACGGGGTGCAGACCAAGTACGAGTACGACCAGTACACCAAGCGCCTGTGGAAGGTCCACGAGGACTACACCGCCCTCAACTACGTTACTGAATACGGCTACGACGAGGTGGGCAATCTGAAGACGGTGAAGGATGCTCGTTCCAAGACTACCACTTACTTCTACGATGGCGCGGACCGCAGGTATCACGCGGATTACCCCGACTCCACCCATGAGAGCTGGACTTACCGGGACGACGGCCGGGTTTACAGCCACACCGATGCCCGGGGCCGGCAGACCGTCTACCGCTACGACGCCGACGACCGGCTCTGGGGGCCGGCCGGATCGGGGTATGTGGCGATCAACTACCCCAATGACACCGATGTCAGCATCAGCCGGGATGCCGACGGGCTGGTGACCAGCTTCAGCGATGCCAGCGGGACGACTGCGATCAGCTACTACCCCAGCGGCTGGGTGAAGCAGGTGACGAATGGGTACGGGCGGACAGTGACCTATGACTACAATGATGTAGGCGATGCCGCCAAGGTCTGGAGCCAGCTCAGCCCGGAGCGGTCGTACGCTTATACCTACACCAGCCGCAACCAGACCGAGACCGTGACCGACTGGACCGGGGCGCTGGTAAGTAGCTTCCTCTACGACAATGGCGGGCGTTTGACGCGGATCACCCGGCCGGGGAGCTATGTCGCCTACGAGTACAATGCCCGGGATTGGGTGACGCGGGTGAACAACCACACCACCGGCGGGGTGCAGATTCACGATGTGCGGTATCTGTACACCTGGGGCAGCAACCCGGGCCACACCGGCAATCCGGGGCTGAAGCTGGAGTACATGCCCGGGGTGCTGCACGGCTACAACACCATCTACGAGCACGACGCCCTGGGGCGACTGACCCGGGACACCAAGGGGCTGTGCTGCGGGGCCACCCAGTACTCGGAGAACTTCACCTATGACGGGGTGGGCAATCGCCTCACCCGGCCCATGTGGGGCGGGACCAGTGTCACCTACACCTATGATAACAACAACAAGCTGGTCTCGGCCTCAGGGGATGGCCTGAGCGCGAGTTTCGGCTATGACAGCAACGGCAACGTGAGCAGCGTTTCCGGGAGCATGTTCGGGAATTGGAGCTTCACCCACAACGACGAGAATCGGCTGGTGTCGGTGACCTCGGCCGGGGGCACGGACAGCTATCTGTACAACGCTCTGGGGCAGCGGATGCGCATGGCGCGGGGCAACGGGCTCACCTGGCGCTTCCAGTACAACGGGGAGCGGACCGTGGGGGAGACCAATGATGCCAATGTACCCCTGGTGTACCGGGCCACCGTGAACGGGAGCTACTATGCGCCCTCGCTGCGGAGCGCGACGGAGGGGAGTTGGTGTCCGAACTCGCCGCTGGTGAGGTACCCGGCGTACGATGCGGGGGGGAACTTTGTAGAGCTGGTGGACCCGAACGGGAATGCCTGCGACCGGCATGCCTTCGACGCCTTTGGGGTACTGACTTCCGACCCTTCGCCGCAGCTTTACTCCTGGGGCGGGGCCTGGGGGTACATGGAGGAGCGCCCGGGGAACGGATTGGTGCAGCTGGGCGCGAGGTGGTACTGGCCGGAGATCGGCCGGTTCCTGGAGCAGGACCCGGACGGGGATGGGGTCAACTGGTACGCCTACGCCGACAACAACCCCCTGACCGGGATTGACCCGGAGGGCCAGCAAATATACGCGCCCTGGAATCCCGAGTCCACTTGGTACCACGTCTTCAGTAACGACGAGGGGGCTTGGTCCGAATTCCCGAAGGGCGCAGCGGCGGCTGCCGACTTCGCATATCCCTTCGGCGATCCCTTCGCTGCCAGAGGGGTCTACAATCCGTGTGAGCAATGGGTGCCCGGCACGCGAATCATGACGGGCATTGCTATCGCAGCGGCAGGTTCGGCGGCTGCGATTGCGGGGGCAGAGGCTGCGGGCGTTCTCAGATTTCCAGAACACGTTGGCGGCTTTGAATTGAACCTTGGTAGAAACCTGCGGATCGGATGGCACCGTTTGCCCACCAAAGGAAGCTGGCGGGTAGCTTGGGCGCGGGGTAGAAGCCTGCTCCATGCGCATTTGAGAGCGTTTGGTCGGGGCATCGGCAGACACTGGCCATGGCAATAGTGGAGAGACGGATGGCGGTCCAGTTCCCTCTATTCGTATACGAGCCGGGCGATCCCACATCACTCTATGTAGTCCAGTCGCTCGATGCTGCAGAACGCGGAGAGATCGAGCAGCTCGATGTTGAACATGAGAACTTCGTGTTTTGGGACGCGACCGGCGTAAGAGTACGCGCTGCGGTGAGGCGTGCTGGCGACCACTGGCTGGAACTGACGGCTACTGGGCCGGAGGACATGCCGGGCTTGCGCCGAGCGATCGTGGATTATGCTCTGAGTGTTGGAGTCCCGCCCGAGGATGTGTTGGCATTAGCCCCCTCAGATGCGGTGAACAAGCTAGAGGAGGCCGCAGCACGGCGCGGTGGTCCGCGCCGTTGGTACCAGTTCTGGCGCTAAGCGCTGATACACCAGATCGCCGGGGCCTGCGGGTATCTGCGTGACCCCTCGGACCTGCTGTGGCGGTCAGCCGACTCTGAGACCGCCTGCAGTGGTTACTTCGCCGTAGAACCGCCCCAGCCTTGCTCTGACGGCATCCCATGGTGTATCGTGGGCACTCCATTTCCCTGGAGGGTGAACCCACGTGGAAGCAGCTGAAACTGCGGTCTGCCCGGTGATGAAGGCGGTGTTGTTGAGTGGTCGGTGGGCGGGCCGGAGCAGGCAGCTGGGCCTGGAGCAAGCGGCGAAGGCTTCGGGCGATGGGGCGGAGGTGTAGGCCGAGAACGCCATACTCCGGGACACCATCGAATTTCTGGTTGAGCGGCTTGCCCGTGCGGAGCGGCGCCTGAAGGCCGCCCACATCCGGAAGCCCTACTCCCTGGCAGAGCGGCTCCATATCCTGTGGTGTATCGAGTACTTCGGCATCTCCCGGCGGCAGATTCCCAAGTGCTTCGGCGTGGCGCGTTCCACGGTCTGGCGCTGGCTGCGACGGCTGCAGGATGGGATCGGCTTGTGCGGGCGGAAGTCTCAGGCTTCGGTGCGCCGGACGTCTGAGGCACTGGAGGGGCTGGTATGGGAGCTGGCATCGGCGAATCCTGGCTGGGGGCGGCGCCGTATCTCCTTGGTGCTGGGGACACTGGGCATCTTCCTGGCGGCGTCCACGGTGCGCAACATCTTGCTCCGTCCTCGACCGCGACCCGAAGGCACACCCGCGGCGGCCGGAACGCCTGAAGAGAAGCAGCCGCGCCAGATCATCGCCCGCTATCCGAACCACGTGTGGAGCGTGGATCGCACTCGGGTGTGGTGCTGGCGCATCTGGCCCACCTGGGCGTTGGTGGCGATCGATCACTTCTCCCGAAAGGTCGTCGCCAGTTGTCACCTGGAGGGCCCGAATGCCGACTGGGTGGTGGAGGCGCTGGAGGAGGCGTTTCTGCGTCATGGAGCGCCCAAGCACATCATCACCGATCAGGAAGGCGTGCTCACCTCCGAGGTGTTCCGTGACTTGCTCTGGCGATGGGAGGTGAAGCAGCGATTCGGCGCAGTGGGCAGGCATGGCTCCATCGCGGTGACCGAACGGGTCATTCGGACATTGGAGTACGAGTGGTTGCGTCGCGTACCGGTGATCAAGGGGCTGGCTCACCTGGAGATCCTGCTGGCCGAGTTCGCCTGCTACTACAACTCCTGGCGGCCGCACACGACCTTGGAGGGCGCGGTGCCAGAGCGTATCCACGCCGGAGAGCACTGGCAGAAGCCGGCGCGGACGGCGAAGGCCGTCCCCGCTCACACCGAGCGGCACTTCTCCCCCGAGACCCGCGTCACCGCATTCCGCCTCGCGGCCTAGCTGACTCCATAACCCCTGCCGTGGCACCGCGCTCGCCTTTGTCTCCGCAGCCCAGGAGCAGGGCCGCTATTGCGCACGGCTCCGTCCCCCAACCCAAGCTGAACAACGGTCTCACCTGGCGGACCATGGGACAGACGCAGGACGCGAGGCCACCGCCGCAGAAGCCCGGAGCGGTACTACAGCAACGTGACCACTACAACCGGTCCCGGATCATACGAAAGGCAGTCAGCTGGGACCCGCCCAGCGCGGTCCTACGGGCCCTTGACATACGCACCAGGAACATCCCTTTCTGCCGCGGAACGTCATTCGGGTCTGGCGCTCCATCCGCAGATCACGAAGTGGCCGAGTCCAGAGCTGTCGCGGACTGTCACATGCACTTTGCCAGACGCGGTTCTCGGGCTGTCAAAGGTCCCTTCTACGGGTGCCTGTGCGCTTCCGAATTTCCCCCTGTTGATGGCCAGTTCATCAGGAACTGAGAATACGGCTGACTCTTTCACCATATCCACCCCTCTTGGGGTGATCCACTCAGAGATCCCGGCGATACTTCTCACGGCTTTGCCGCCTTTGACCACTACAAAATGGATTGTCACGCCAGAGTAGAGTAGACTTCCGCTTCCGACCCAGCCTCCACTCACAGGTGCTTCGGGGGCCATCGCTCTTGTTCTCCAAGAGTCGCGCTTTGTTGGCCCGGTCTCTGATCGAGCAGGGAGCGCAAGCCTTTCACCTGAACCAGGATGGGCGATTATTGCCCTTTGATTCGCAGCGTCCCACTGCACTTGTGCGCCGAGGGCCTCACCGACAAATCGCAGGGGTACATAGGTCACTCCACTGCGCTCGATAGCCGGGCTGGACAGCATAGTCGGTGCATCGTTTATGAATGCTTGTTTTGCCCCTAAGTGTAGGCGTATCGATTTCCCCCTCAGAGCAAGAGTCATGGAATTCTCCCTCGCGTTGAAGTCCACTTGCGCTCCCAGCCATTCCGCGATGTATCGTAAGGGTACAAGCGTGCTTCCGTGGAGCGTGATGGCTCTTACCGGTGGCGGTGTGGCACTAGCGCCCAGACTCGGGGTTAGGAACAGAGCCAATCCCAAGACAACGGGCCCGCTCAACCAGCTTGGCACTGTGGAAGAACCCACCCGCATTTCTCTTCCTCCTCATTAGTGTGGATTGTCTCGCCGGAAGGGGCCCCGCCTAGACGCGGACTGTGCCCCAAGCCCTGGCCGCCCTGGCTCGCTACTGCAACCGCGCTTCCACCGCCAGGAACTGCCTGCCGCGGAAGCCTATTGCCCGGACCGCCTGCGGATCATCTTCCGCGAAGCGCAGTCGGCACGTGCCCAGGAAGCCGTCGTATGGCAGTGTGCTTTGCGAATCCACAACCAGGGACTCGCCGCTGCCCTGCATTACAACATACGCGACGTGACGGCTGTCCGGGCTGAAGACAGGCGATCTGAGGCCGTCGTGCCGTTGTCCCTCCTTGCCATCGACAACTAAGAACGACTTCCCGCCGGCCCGTGTTCCGTACCCAAGGTGCTGGCTATCGGGGCTGAACGCCACCTCGTAGATGCCGTCGTATGGCTGTCCTGCCGCGCCGTCCAGAACGATCTGCCACCTCCCGGAGCTCTTGGCTCCATATGCCAAGTGCTTGCTGTCCGGACTGAACACTGGTTTCCCGATGGCCTCGTATCGGGTCCCCTCTTTTCCGTCTGCGACCAACAGCATCTTCCCTCCGTCTTGCACTGCCCAAGCCACACGCGAGCCGTCGGGGCTGAAAACCGGATCAGTATAGCCTTCGTAGCCCCTGCTTCCACTCACCCCATCCAAGATTGGAAACCACCTGCCTCGTCGGTATGCCGCATAGGCAACGTGCCTGGAGTCCGGGCTGAAGACGGGATCACTGACACCCTCGTGGCGGTCGCCCTCCTGTCCATTTACCACCATGAACCGCTGTCCCCCCTGTACGGCCGCGTAGCCGACGCGTGCGCCGTCAGGGCTGATGACCGGCGCCCTCAGACCGGCATAGTGCTTGCCCTCGACGCCAGTCCCAGTTGCCACGAACCACTGGCCGCCTTCGACGACGGGATACGCCAAGCGACGTCCGTCCGGAGACAACACGGGAGCGCCCACCCCGTCGTACCCCTTGCCTTCTTGCCCGTTCATGACGATGAAACACTTGTCACCAGCCTTTGCTCGGTAGGCAAGACAGAGGCCATTCTGGCTGAACGCGAGAGAGCCGACGGCGTCATACGGTGTCTGCTCCTGGCCGTCGCTGACCACCAGCATCTTGCCGCCTCTGGTCGCTCCGTAGCCCAAGTGCTTGCTGTCGGGGCTAAACACAGGGGCTGGCCCCACCACATCATAGGTGCTGCCGTCCCGCCCATCGCTCACCACTAGCATCTTCCCACCTCTCTCAACGGAAAACGCGAGATGGCGGTTATCCGGGCTGCAAGCGTAGTAATACTCGACATCGAAGCGTGATTCGTCAATGGTCCGTGAGAGAGTCTGCGAGAGTACGGGCCCAAGGCTTGCCTGCTCTGGCGGAGCGCCAATGGTCAACCTGTGAGTACCTGACAGGGCGAGCGTGGGATTGGCAGTCTTGTCCACTGGGACCAGCTCGTCTCTGGTGCTCGCGATGGCCGTGATCATCCCGGTCTCGACTCGGCCGAGAAAAGACTCCTTCACATCGACGCGGCTGCTGCCTCCCGCTGGCAGACCCGAGAACAGCACAGGCAACAAAGCGACAGCGAGCATGGTACGCCGCAGGAACCGCCAGACCGTCATGGTGCAGCCCTCCCTTCCAGGCCTGTTTCCCTCCCGTCGCTCCGGAACTGCGCTGCCGAAGCCCTGCTGACCGGACGATATAGAGTGTTGTAGAGCGTCAGCGAAGGTGGGACAAAAGGGGGTGCTGGGTTAGCTACACCTCCGGCGTTCCAGCGCTGATGCTCTCGCATCTCCCCCTCCGCCTTCGGTAGCACTCCCGGCGCGCGACCAGGCTGCGGATCTACAATCCTTTCGCCGGGCTAGAATCTCCTCCCTTCTCCCAAACCAGACAGCGTCCGGGGTGACCCTGTGGAGCGCTTCGTGGTAGGGGTGCCGGCCTCTCTGCAGAGGCCTTCACACAGCCGCTTGTGCTCGTAACATTGGTTCGCGGTGGACTCCGGACTTGAGCTCAGGCGCCCCAAAGGCGGTGCCACCGCTGTTTCGCAGGTGCAGTCTGTCTCACAGTCGCCGAAGACGTACAGCAGCTGGTAGAATCATCCGTGCCCATGTTAAATGGCGGTGGGACACCGCTGACAGCCCCGTAGGCTTGTCTGCGAGCCTGAGACATTCTATCATATAGGACCTTTGGGGCGGCGCCTTCGGGCGCCGTTCCCCTTTTTGGAGCGTGATGCTGTGGAGGTCTTGCGAACAGCCGCTGCCCTGATGGTTCGATCCCTGGTGTTGAGTGCCCAGTCTGCAGGCCACCAGCGGCTGCTCTGGCTCCAGCAGAGCGCCGCCGTGGGCGGAGACGTGGGTGAGGTGGCCCGGCTGCGGGATGAGAATCGCCAGCTGCAGTGGGAGAACCGCCTCCTCAAGGCACGCCACGCTGACGTTCCCTGCCGGAAGCGCTACTCTCCCCTGCAGCGGCTCCACATCCTATGGCACATGGCCTACTACCGCATTCCCAGGAGCCGGGTGAAGGAGCACTTCCTGATTGCCAACTCGACTCTGTATCGCTGGCTGCATGCGGCCCAGGAGGGCGATCTGGGTGAGCGCAAGAGCAAGCTAGAGAGCCCCAGGAAGACGCCCGCCGAGCTCGCCCGGATGATCTGGGACGTTTTCGAAGCGGATCCGCACTTTGGCCGCAAGCGTATTGCCAACACCCTCTGGTTGCTGGGTGTGTTCGTGGCGGCCTCGACGGTCAGGAATGTGCTGCTGCAACCCAAGCCCAAGACCGCGCCGGCCGCGGCAAAGGCCCAGGAGGCGCCCGCCGTGCCCCGCCAGATTGTTGCCCGCTACCCGAACCACGTGTGGAGCGTGGACCGCACGCGGGTGCTCCGCTGGGGACTCTGGCCCACTTGGGTGCTGGTCGCCATTGATCACTTCTCCCGCGCGGTGATGGTCGTGGTGCCTCTGGAAGGACCTAACGCAGGCTGGGTAGTGGAGGCGATGGAGGAGGCCTTCGTCCAGCACGGAGCTCCTCGGCACCTCGTCAGCGACCAGGAGAAAGTCTTCATCTCCGAGGTGCTCGCTGACCTCCTCTATCAGTGGAATGTCAAGCACCGCCTCGGTGCGGTGGGCAAACGCGGTTCTATCGCGGTCACCGAGCGCGTCATCCTGACCCTGAAGTACGAATGGCTCAAGCGCGTTCCCGTCATCCGCGGACTCGATCACCTGGACCGATTATTGCGCGACTTCGCTCTCTACTACAACGACTGCCGCGG
Source organism: uncultured Armatimonadota bacterium (assembly GCA_963716175.1). Taxonomy (GTDB): domain Bacteria; phylum Armatimonadota; class Hebobacteria; order Hebobacterales; family Hebobacteraceae; genus MFD04408-11. Next base: position 2,874,287 of record OY970296.1, read on the forward strand.
GCATACCACGCTGGGGGGCGCGGTCCCCACAGTGAGGTATCGGGGTGAGCGCTGGGATAAGCCGGAGAAGTCAGCCAAGAGACTGCCGACCAACCTGGAGCGCCGCCTCTTCCCCGATACTCAGATCACCGCCTACCGACTCGCGGCCTGAGCTCTCTGCCGACCGCGGCCGGTGTCGCTTCGCCGTCGGACGTGCGCGCCTTCGCGGTCACTTGCCGTCCCACCGGATGCCGCGATGGCCCAGCCATGTCCCATCGTCGTGGTCACGCGCTCCGCCGCCCCGCCACCCCTGGGGGCCGGAGCCGGCCTGGGCTATCCAAGTGGTGTCCCACGCCCACCTAACACCCACACAGTCTTGCATGCTCTGCCAGCGCTCGAACCACTCGAGCCAGTTCACCTGTGTATCTGCAGTCCCCATTGCCCCTAGTTCCTGCGTGCCTTACGGGGAATCCCGCGGGCGGGGCGATCATACCAGAAGCCAGGGAGGGCAGGCAATGTCACTGTCCGCGAACGCGCGCTGTCAGCGCTGGCAGAGATGTGCCATCCAGGCCTCACTCCCCGTCGTCTGGAGCTTGCCCGAGTGGAGCCAGCTGTGATGGTCAAACGGGGATGCCTAGTCCTTGGGTGCCTCGTGGGGGCAATACGGCCCGAGGATCGTTCGGCGTGTGCGCAGAAGAACACAGCCATAGATCCGGGGAATCACTCCATTGGCTTAGCAGGGCCTGGCCTGGGGGGCGGGAGTGGTTCTGCCCAGTGGGCGGTTCAAGGAGGCCGGCATGGGAAGGCTGGAAGAGGCGGTTCGTTCTGAGATCCTGCGCTTGGTGAGGAGGGAGCTGCGAGGCGTGGTGCTCCCTCTTGGCAAGGAGGTACGCCAGCTGAAGCGGGGCCTGGGGCGGCTCACCAAGGGCGTTGCCAGGTTGGAGCGAGTGGTGGCGGCGCAAGTACGAGAGGCCGAGGCCAGGAAGGATCGTCTGGAGCTCTCTGAGGAGGAAGCAAGAAGGGCTCGGCTGTCGGGGCGTCTGATCCGGGCACTTCGCACCCGGTTGGGGATCACTCAAGGTCAGCTGGCTGTGCTTGTGGGGGTGAGCACGCGCGGGGTGACGCGGTGGGAACAGGGAGAGATCTCGCCGCGGGGTCAGAACCGGGCGACGCTGGTGGCACTGCGCAAGCTGGGCCGGCGCGATGTCAGGCGGATGCTGGCACAGAAGGCCGCGGCCCTACCCAGCAAGAGACGACCGCGCAGAGGCAAAGGCGGCTGAGCACGCTGGGACAGGGGCTACCAGTGAGAGAAGAGCGGCCCCTGCGCCCCTGCGCGGCAAGGGCCGGTGGTCCGGCCTAACGGCGAAGGTGGGCACCCCGGGGAGGCCGGTCAAGACTGCGGTTCGGGACCCACGTTGTGCGGACAGGGCAGGCGCTGAGGAAGGCCCGACCGCCCGGGTCGTTCCAGGCGGTCGTGGAGGAGGCGAAGGGTTCACCCTGATTGAGCTGGTGGTCAGGCTATACCCGCGGGTGTGTCCGGACGATGGAGGGCATGGGAAACTTCCGTGGCGGTATCCGGCTGAGGCAGTGGCTCTGGTCGGCTCGGCTCTGTTCCCAGGAGCCCGTTCAGCTTCCCCACTGCCGCCTGCTTCGTCCGCGTGTCCGAGTGCAGGTACTTTGCGGTGGTTTCCAGCTCGGAATGCCCCAGTAGCTCCTGCACGGTGCGGATGTCCACGCCGTTGCGGATGAGGTGGGTGGCGAAGGTGTGCCGCAGCTTGTGAGGCGTGATTCCTTGGCCGGCTAGGCCGGCCTTCTGGATCACGATCTTCAGCATGCGGTTGATGCAGCGGCCGTGAATGGGACGGCCTTGCCAGGCGCTCACGAACAGGTGTCGGCTCTGGGTCTTGGTGCGGTTGGGCAGGTAGGCCTGGATGGCTTCCACGGCCTGGTCGGTGAGCGGGACCACCCGCTCCTTGTCCCCCTTGCCCCGGATGAGGAGCTGGCGGTTCTCCAGGTCGATGTCGTCCAAGGTGATGCCCACCGCCTCCGATCTGCGGATGCCGGTAGACAGCAACAGCACCACCGCGCACTTGGTCCAGGGCGAGTCGGCGGCCGCGATCAGTTGCTGGGCCATCTCCTCGCTCAGGAACACCGGCACGTACTCAGAGACCCGGGGCAGGGGGAGTCGCCGGGCGGGGTTGCCCTGGAGGTATCCCATGTCCTGCAGGAACCCGTAGAGGGAGGAGAGGCAGGCGTACTTGCGCCGCAGGGTGAGCGGGGCTGAGCCCTTCCGGCTGACCCCAAACTGGATGATCTGCTCCCGCCTGATCTCTGCCGGAGGGGGGACCCGGCCCAGTCGGCTCTCCAGGAACTCCCGGAACATGCGCAGATCCGCGGCGTAGCCGCGTACGGTCAAGGGGGAGTAGCTGCGGTAGTGAGTGAGGTAGTCCAGGAACTCCTTGACCGCCTGATCGTAGCTGATGGCGGCCGCAACTTCTTCAGGCTCTGCTGTTGGTGAGCTGGTCATACTGACGCCTCCCATGGCGCGTGTGCTGGGTGATTCATCACTTGGAGGCCGCCAACAAGTCCAGGCCTTGAGTGGGCTCTTTTTCCCTGCTTATGTGACACTTTGCAGACGAGGCCGAAGGGGCGAAAGAGCTCGCAAATCGCTGGCTTTTCTGGCTCTCGGAAGAGGCACGGCGAGCAAGCGCCAACAGGGGTAACGCGAGGCACCGGCCGGGTTCACCGGACACCTCGATGAGCGCCAGAAAAGCTAGCAATCATCGAGCTTTCTCAGGGATAGGGGAGGAGAGAGGAAAAGAGGTGGAGTGGGCCGATAAGCCGAGGTCGCGATTGACTGGAGTAGCGGAACGGTAGCGGTTCGGTGGCGCTTTTGCGGGCTGCGCGCTGTTTTCGGGTTTCTTGAGGGCCCGAAGCGCGTACTGGCGAATAGGCGCTGACGGCACCAGGACGCTCTCTAAAGCACCTCCGTGGCTCGCGAGGTCGCGTCGGGGCGACGTCGCACGCGGTGGCGGTTTGGTGGCGGATCGGTAGCGTTTTGGTGGCGGTCGCGCACCCCCAAGAGTGTACACTTGGTAGCGGATCGGTGGCGGTCGCGGCCTCCGCGAGCGCTGCCAGCGCGTCTCCACGGCTCTCCGCGCTGAGACGCGTAGAGAGCGGAGAGGTAAGGGCATGGCTATGGCGAACAGGCGTTTTGCTGAAGCCGATGTCGGAGATAAGAGGGAGCCATGACCACCACAGACGGAGAGGCGGGCCAACCGCCGCCGGTTCCTGGCGAGGAGGCGACGAGGCGAGACGCGCGCTCGCCCGCCCCGTTGCCCGACTGGCTGCGTGACCTCACCCAGTACGCCAGCCAATTGGGGAGCATGTTGCCCCCCGCCTTGGCATGGCTCACCCCACTGCTGGAATCGCTTCGGCCGCTTGCGGCGCGAATGCAGGCCGCGGTCGAAGCGTGGCAGCGGGCGCTCGACAGCCCGCAAGCTCGCAAGCTTCTCCAGGGCCTTGTCGCATTGGCCGAAGTGATAGAGGCTGCTCCCGCTTACTGCGCCCCCTACAACCAGCAGATCGCCGAGCTGGGTCTGACGCCGCTGAGCAAGGATGAGGAGCGGGACTTCGCGGTGATGGCCGCGCTCATCGGCCGAGAGGACGAGCTCGGGACCGGGCGACGCGTACCCCTCGTGCAGGTCGCTCTGGCGGGGAACCGATCGGATATCGCGCTGGCGCTGATGCTCCAGCGGGGGCTGGGGCAGACGGCCATTCGCAGCGTGCAGGTGGCCGATGCTGACCGACGGGATGACCTCGACGGAGAGGCCGTCGTGGCGCTGGGCGAGGAGATCCTGCCCGACTTCGAGCGGCGCCTGAAGGAGATCCGGCTCTCCGAGGCCAGGGCCCGCTTGGGCCCACTCCTCCGAGATGTCACCAAGGACGCCTACCTCGTCACCGCCATCCGCCGGGAGTTGGTGCGCTATCTGGTGAAGGAGCAGCAGCGTGCCAGCCGGGAGCATCTCGCGGAGCCGGCGGAAATCGCGGTGCGCGTGGAAGCGTTGTCAATAGACGCCCTGCAGGTGAAGAAGCTCATCTCGCGATTCGCCCATCGGGGTGGTGCCAAGCCAATCGACGCCCAGCTCGTCGCCGCCCTCTGCGATGACTCCACGCGCAGCATGGCCTCTCTTGCCCGGGAGCTGGGCGTGGCCGAACGGACGCTGCGGCATCGCCGGAGGTTGCTGAGGGAGTTCATCAGCGAGCACCTGGTGGAATAGGCGCGAAAGATAACTTGCCGATTCCGTCCCCGGCTCTCCTTATAGAGAGTGTATCGGGGCGGAGCGTGTGACAGGGCCCGCCGCCGAGGTGGGCCCTGTTGTTCTCCGGGTGACTCGGCGCCTCCGCCCCCACTTGAGAAGGGAGACGTCGATGACCGACAACAGGACGGACCCGCCGCCCTGGGCGAGAGGGCCCGACGAATCACCGGTGGCCCACGCCGCTTTCTTGGCGTATCGCGACCTGGGCCAGGGGCGCAGCTTCGTGGGTGCCGGCCGGGCGGTGGGCAAGAGCGACTCCTTGATTCGGCGCTGGGCACTGCGGCATCGCTGGAAGGCGCGCGCCTGGGCCTGGGATGTCGCCCAGTCACAACAGGACGAGGCGGTGGCGCGTCGGGAGCGGGATGACACAGTACGGCAGCTGATGGACGACGCGTCGCGCCTATGGCGGGCGGCGATGGCGTATTTCTGGTCCCTCATCGACCGCGATCCGGAAACCGGCAAGCCAGTATTCGGTCCCAAGTTCACGCCCGTGGTGGCGTTGAGATTCTGCGAACTCGCACTCAGGGTGCAGACGGGCCTGGCGGAACGCCGCGATCCGGCCGAGTCGGACCAGCCGGCCGACCCCTTCCAGCTCACCAACTCGGAGCTCAAAGAACTCGTCGGCCTGGCGAGAGAGTTGACGCAGGGAAAGGAGCCAACAGATGAAGACACTCACCAACAGTAGCAGCACGCGCGCCTCAGGCAAACAGCCGAATCGCCCGCTCCACGCCGCCCGGCCCGGGCAGTCCAACACCGCCCGGGTGCGGGTCGAACACGTTCCCGTCGACAGCATCCATCCATGGGAGGCCAATCCCCGCCACATGCCACCGGGGGAGATGGAGAGCCTCCAGCGATCGGTCGCTCAGTGGGGATTGGTGCAGCCCTTGCTGGTGCGCCGCGCCGACAACACCATCATCGCCGGGCACCAGCGACTGGAGGCGGCCATGGCGCTGGGGCTCAAGACCGTGCCGGTCGTGTTTGTCGACATCTCGGCGGAGGAGGCGACGGCGCTGAACCTGGCCCTCAACCGCATCTCCGGTGAGTGGGATGTGGCGAAACTCGGCGAGCTGCTGGAGGAACTGCAGCGCCTACCCGGCATCGACGAAACGCTCACCGGCTTCTCTACCGATGAGATCAATGACATCCTGGCCGAGCTTGAACGGCAGAAGGCGCCGGACCCGCGGGAAGAGAGCTTCCCGCTTGCGGCCGAGGCGCTGCAGCAGTGGATGGAGCAGGCTCCCACCCGAGTAAGCAAAGGAGAGCTGTGGATCCTGGGTCGTCACCGGCTGCTCTGCGGTGACAGCTTGGCCAACGGCATGCTCGACCGGCTGTGTGAGACCAACCGAGTTGACTTGGTACTGACGGATCCGCCATACGGCATCGGCTATCAGTCATCCCAGCCCGGCCCCGGTCGGCGCAAGCGCAGGATCGCCAACGACGGCGCGAACGACTTCGAGACGTTTCTGGCGAGAGCACTGCCGGCCATCAAGTCAGTGATGAAGCGCGGGTCGGCGCTGTACTGGTTCGCGGGAGGCGGTGGCAGCGAGCCGGTGCTCGCGAAAGCGCTGCTGGCGATCAGCGAGCATCTCGATCTCCAGAACGTCCTGGTCTGGGATAAGATTGACCCAGGCCTGGGCTGGCGCTGGCGGCGATCGTGGGAGGCGATTGTGGAGGCCTCTTACGGCCAGCCCAAGGTCTGGCACGGAGGCACCGACAGACGGAACGTTCTCCGCTTCCCCAAGGCCATCCCGCAGGCCGATGACCATCCCACTCCGAAGCCGGTGCCGTTGCTGGAGGAGATCATCCGTGCGGCCGCCCCGGCGCAGGGCCGGGTGCTCGATCCCTTCGCCGGCTCGGGCTCGACTCTCATCGCGGCGGAGCGGACCGGCCGGACCTGCCTGGCGGTCGAGCTCGAACCCCGCTACTGCGACATCGTGCTGGCCCGCTGGGAGGCGCTGACTCAGGCTAAGGCAGCGCGAGCCGGGTGATGTGCTGCCTCAGGGGAAACGCAGACGCAGCAGTACAGACCATGAATGGAGCAGACCGATGGCACAAGCGACACGACCAGCCGAGGAGGCGAAGCTCCGGAAGCTGCGCGAGTATGCACGAAGGGCGCAGGCGATCCTCGCACTGCGCGCCGATCCCCGGCGCTGGATCGAGGACAACCTGTTCATCCGGACCAAGGACCAGCGGCTGATACCGCTGGCGCTGAACGCCGTGCAGGCCGACTACTACACTCGGCGAGGGCTTCGGGATCTGATCCTGAAGCCGCGGCAATTGGGGTTCACGACGCTGATCTGCGCGCTCTTCTTCGCCGACACGGGGCTGCATCCCAATACCGCATCGGTGATCGTCGCCCACGACGCGGACTCGGCCCGGCGGATCTTCGCCATCGTCCGGCTGTTCTGGGAACGGCTGCCCGAAACCGAGAAGCGGCGGATGGGGAAGCCCCAGATCCTGAACCGCCAGGAGATGTATTGGCCCAAGCTCAACTCTCGCTTCTACGTGGGCACTGCTGGCGCATTCACCTTCGGCCGGGGGCAAACCATCAGTAACCTTCATTGCTCGGAGTTCGCCTTCTGGCCCAAGCCGGAGGAGGCACTCATTGCGATCTCACAGGCGGTGCCGTCCGGGGGTCGGATCGTGATCGAGTCCAGCGCGAACGGGATGGCCAACTTCCTCTGTGAACTCTGGTCCCAGACCAAAGAGGGCGCCACCGGCTACACTCCACATTTCTACCGCTGGTGGCAGGATCCGACCTACCAGCTTCCGGGGGAGCCACTCCAAGGGCTGAGCGAGGAGGAGGTCCATCTCCAGAGTGCCTATCGCCTGAGCGATGAGCAGCTACGGTGGCGGCGGGCGAAGCAGCAGGAGTTGCGGATGCGCTTCCTCCAGGAGTACCCGGAGGATGATGTCACCTGTTTCCTGGCGACCGGGCGCTGCTGCTTCGACACCCGCGCGCTGCTCGCGGCCCAACAGCGCATCGCGGCGGAGCCCGAGCCGGTGCTACTGGCCTCGCTGCCCGATGCGGAAGGAGGGGCCCTGGCAATCGCGCCAGCGACGCTCGCCATCTACCGCGCGCCGGAGCAGGGCAAGGAGTACGTCGTCGGGGCCGACATCGGAGAGGGGCTGGCCCACGGGGATGCCTCCGCGGCCTGCGTGCTGGAATACGAGTCGGGCGAGCAGGTGGCTGAGCTACATGGGCGCGTCTCGCCGGAGCGCTTCGCCAGGTTGCTGGATGCGCTGAGCAGATACTACGGCACCGCCAGGCTGGGGGTTGAAAGGAATCAGCACGGTCATTCCACGCTCAACACGCTCTACAACACGCTCCACTATCCCCGCCTCTACCAGCACTCCCGCTACGACCAGCACGATGCCGAGACGACGACCCTGGGCTGGCCCACCGATGTCTCCACCAAGCCGATCCTCGTGGATGACTTCGCGGCCGCGATCGCCGAGGGTCACCTGCGGATGCATTCGTCGGGGTTGGTGGAGGAGTGCCTCTCCTTCGTCACCACCGACACGGGCTCCCAGGAGGCGGGGCCCGGCCATCACGACGACCGGGTCATCGCCGGCGGCATCGCTTGGCAAATCCGGAAGAGACGAGAGCCGGAGGTAGGGGGCTTCCAGGCGTAGTGCGAAGAGCAGGGGCTGGGCCGGGAGCGACGTTCTTATCAGTTGGGTCAAGGCCCGAGTCGGATTCCTGTCGTCTCCCGGCTCACCGCCTCCTCTCACTTGCCTGCCGGCCACTCCTCAATCCTGCATGAGGCCACCACCACTATCCATGATACGAGTCGGAATATCGTCCGATTCCCAAGGGCTTCCGGGCCGGCTCCGCGGGCGCATTACGGACAGCGTGTGCCAGCAGGAGGACCGCTTCGCGACGAAGCCGTCCAGAGGTATCCGTGGCGCCACGAAGAACAGGAGCACTGCCCACGGTGCGGCGCCGCCCGGCAGGCCGGAAGAGGATAGCTGAGTGACTCACGCCGACACTGGAAAGAATGATGCCTGTCCTTGCGGCAGTGGCCGGACCTATGGGGAGTGTTGCCTCGGACGGCAGGAAGCCCCGACTACCTCTCCCGTTATTGCGGATGCCATCGCGGGGCTGCGCCAGGCGCTCGCGGGCAGGGAGTTCTCCTCGGAGCAGGATCTCCAAGCCTACGTGCGTAGCCTCAGTGACCAGCGCAATCAGAGACCGCTCAATGACTTCTGCGGCCTGTCGGCCCATCAGATGCACCGGTTTCTTCACTTCCCCTTTGACTCTCCGCAGCTGGTGACCTTCCCCCCTTGCCTCGCAGTCACCCCGCGGGCACCGCTGCTCACCCTGTTTCGGCTGCTTGCGGAAGCTCTCGGTGAGCAAGGGCTGAAGGCGACGGCCAAAGGAAACCTCCCGCGGAAGTTCGTCCAGGAGGCGGCCCTGGCGTTCGAAAGGCAAGGACGTCATGAGAGATACGCTCCCGTCGCCATTCGTACGGAGGAGGACTTCTACGAACTGCACGTTACCCGGCTGGTCGCCGGGCTGAGCGGGCTGGTCCACAAGACCAAGGGGCGGTTCTTGCTGAGCCCCGCCGGCCGCACGGTGCTCACGGACGAGGGCTTGGCCGGCCTCTACCCCAGACTCTCTCTGACCTATGTGCGGGACTTCAACTGGAGCTATTGGGATCGGTATCCGGAGCTTCCCTTCATCCAGCAGTCCTTCCTCTTCACGCTCTACCTTCTCCGCTGCTACGGCGACCAGTGGCGCCCCAGCACCTTCTATGAGGACGCCTTCCTGAAGGCCTTCCCCAAGCTCCTGCAGGAGGTGGAGCCCCTGCCCTACAGCTCGCCGGAGCAAACTGTGCGCCGCTGCTACTCCTGGCGCTGCCTGGAACGGTTTGCCGGCTTCCTCAGTCTGATAGAAGTCGAGAGAGAATCGAACCGACTCCTGGACCGGAGCTTCCGACTGAGGAGCACGCCTCTGCTGAAGGCAGCGGTCGAGTTCAGGGCTGGTCTCTGAGTCGTCGCCCCGGACTCGATGCGGTTCACAAGTGGGCCTGGGACAGCAACTGAGGGACTCAGACCGGCTCCGGCCTCCAGGGGTGGCGGTGCGACAGCGCGCGTGACGACGACGATGGGACATGGATGAGTCGTGACAGGCATCGGGTGGGGTGGAAGAGGGTCGCGAACCCGCGGTGAGACGCGCCGGAGCGGGAGGTTACACCGACCGCGGTGGGCAGAGGAGTCAGGCGGCGAGTCGGTAGGCGGTGATCCGGGTGTCGGGGAAGACGCGGCGCTCCAGGTTGGTCGGCAGTGTCTTGGCTGACTTCCCCGGCTTATCCCACCGCTCACCCCGATACCTCACTGTGGGGACCGCGCCCCCCAGCCTAGCGCGCGTGCCGCATGCCTTCTCGCCGCGGTCGATGAGGGCCAGGACTCACTTGGACCGCTCGAGTGGCGGCCCGAGCCCCAGACGCTGCGCATCAACGTCGGGACCGGCGCTCCAGACAAGCCCGGAGAGGTCAGGATTCGTGAGCTGAGCATCGGACGGCCGCAGGAGCCTGCTACTTGCCTCCCGGGGGGACAAGCGAGGGGCCGACGGCTCTGGCGTGCGCCCCGGTTCATGCCATTCCGTGACTGGGCTACACGGCCTGCCGCGCGTCTTGTACCATGCCAGCCCTTAGTGCTATCTTCAGCTAGTGCGCCATCTGCGGCCAACCATGCGGTGAGCCCAGGTGTGGCTTCGCAACGGAGGAGCGAGATGCGTATCTTCGTCTGTCTGCTGATCGGGGCCCTGCCTTCCTGGGGATCCGCCGCTGCTGCTGTCTCCCAGCCCGCCCCAGTCCCGACTGACACCGTCTCCGCGAGTTCGGGTAACCTCGTCCCCACCCCCGGATTCGAGGAGATCGCGGACGGCCTGCCTGTGGGCTGGACGACACATGCGCCTCGCCCTGAGATCGCCCCTGCTTTCGCCTCGGACAGCGAAGTCGCGCGGTCTGGCCGGCGTTCTCTCCGCCTTTCGGGAGATGGGAAGATGGGGGTGGTAGGGTGGGTCACGGGCAGCTGCTCAGGCATCCGGGCGGGAAGCACGTACGAGCTGGTCGCGCACTTCCGGGCGGAAGGGATTCCCAGCTCCCAGGAGTCGGTGTGGGTGAACCTGACCTGGCGGCGCGACGCCTCCGACCCCAGGCCGCGGGTAGCCTACCTCTCTGCGGTAACGCGGGAAGGGGACTGGTGGCAGGTATCAGGCCGACTCCGGGCCCCGGAGAGCGCCACCATCGCCGACATCTCCCTCGGCCTTCGCCAGGCTCCTGACGGGCGGCTGTGGTGGGACGACGTTTCGCTCCGGGAGGTGCCGGCCGGCCCGCCCCGTCGTATCCGGCTGGCCACCACACTTGTGCCGCGAGCGGAGCACAATCCCGCGGGATGGCGGAAGGCGATCGAGCGGGCCGGGGACGGAAAGGCTGATGTGGTCTGCTTGGGCGAACTCCCCCCGATCGTTGTTCCTGACCCGGGGACTCGTCCGACTATCCCGGGGGCGGCCACTGCAGTCCTGGCCGAACTCGCCCGGAAGTACCACATGCTGATTATTGTCAGTCTTCCCGAATGGAAGGGAGACGTGTTCTACAACACGGCCGTGATCATAGGCCGTGACGGCGACGTCCTGGGAACATATCGCAAGAGCCATCTCCCCGAAGTAGAGGTGGAGCGAGGCAGCACGCCCGGCTCGGAACTCCCGGTTTTCGACACCGACATCGGCCGCATCGGCCTCCAGATCTGCTACGACCACTTCTTCCCCGAGGTCGCTCGCGTGCTGGCGCTGAAGGGCGCGGAGATCATCTTCACTCCCATCGCCGCGGATGAGCGTGCGGCCTACAGAGAGGTGGCCGTGGCGCGGGCCGTTGACAACAGTGTGTTCTACGTCACCTCCACCCGCGGTGACCCCAGCAGCCTGATAGTGGACCCATCTGGCCGTGTCCTGGCAGAGGCCACGGGCAACCCGGAGGTGGTCTTCGCGGATGTGGATCTCGACGCACCTCACTATGAGTTCGAACTGTCGGTCGAGGGCGAGGCCGAGTTCCGGCACCTGTGGCCCAAGGAGCGGCGCCCTTCTCTCTATCGCGAGCTAACTGAGGAGCGGTGACCGCTTTGTCTCCTGCTAGGCCCAGGGGGAAAGCTGCATGTGCAGGCCCAGCAGTGGGTCTATGGCGCTGCGCAGCCCGATGATCACGAAGTGGCCCAGGGCCATGCCCACGAAGGCCGGACGCATGGTGGTGTAGAGGCGAAGCCCGCCGAAGCGGCGCAGCAGCGAGACCAGCAGCCAGGCGATGAAGGCGTTGCTCCAGATGCGGCTGTTCATGGCGCCCGTTCCCCCCATGATGAACCCAATCGGGCTGAGGCCCCACCAGACGAAGCGGGAGTGAAGCCAGTCGAGGCCGTACATCGCCGCCGCACCACACACCAGCGCCAGAGTGAGATAAGGGGTGCGGCCTTCGGGGCTCTGCAGGCTAGCGGCGAGTTCGCCGAACTGCCAGTTCCCGCTGTCCCGGAACTGCCAGGTGTCGAAGTTGAGAGCTGCGTGACGGTAGGCCGCATTGATGTTCACCCAGGGCACGATGGCCATCATCAAGACTACCGCCAGCAACAGCATCAGCAGGCTGGTGCGGCCGGACACCCGCCCAACATGAAGGAGCTTGAAGTCGTTGACGGTGTAGCTGAGGAAGTTTACTTTCCATTGCAGCATGAAGGTGTGCTGAAGCAGGGTGACCATGGTGAGAGAAGCCGGGGAGAAGGCGCTGGCGCCCGTGAGGCCCACCAGCACGTCGCGAGGAGCCATGCTGATGGCGGGTGTGTAAATTCCGCCCGCGGCCACCAGGCGAGCCGTAGCAAGAGAGAAGGTGTAGAAGATAGCCATTAGAGCCACCACCACCCAGAGTTCCATGCCAGCACGAAAGGACCAGATACCGACTAAGATAGCGCTGATTGCCAGGCCGATCGCGGCGCCCCGAGGGGAAAGGGGGGCAAGCGGATCGGGAGGCAAGCCGGGACGGCCATAGAGACTCCGGAGCGCTGCCGCGAGAGAGCGGCGGGACTGCCAGAGGACCAGCAGAGCCAGCATGAAGCAGCCGCCAGTCTCCTGATAGGCGATGAAGGCCGAGGGGCTGAAGAGACTGGCGCCCACGGCTTCCTGCCCATAGCCCAGAGCAGCGAAGGTCAGCACTTGGGTGCGATTGGCGAGGAAGAACAACCATAGGCTCAAGGAGACCTCGGCCGGCAAGAGCGCCAAGATACCGATGGTCTCGAAGCCGATGTAGACATAGGTGTAGAGCAGCGAACTCATGGGCCCGGATTGACCGAACCATCGCCCCACCTGCCAGTACATGGATGAGTAGGGCACGGAGGGTGCGAAGGAATGCGCCATCTGGAACAGGGACTGGCCGACCGGGAGAGCGAAGCCGGCCCAGAGATAGGGGTTGCGAAAGAAGGCAGTCGGGGCCGTGGAACCGTTTCCGGTCATCTCGATGGGCAGAACCGCGAGAGGGAAAGAGAGGCGCTGGGATTCGATCCAGTCTCGCCGTATCAGGCAGGCCAGCGAGAACAGGCCCAGGTAGAGTGCGAACGCGATCAGGGACCAGTTCCAGATGGGGGCCAGCCATTCCACCCAGGGGAGGTGAGCGCCGGCCGGCGCGCCTTCGAAGAACCAGCGCACGGCCTCGGGGCTGGTGACCTGGAGCCAGGGGGGGACGTTCGGGAGCAAGATCTGGGTCCAGCGATTCTCGGGGCTGGCGTAGTACTGCGGTTGGACGGAATTGACCATGACGTAGACGTAGAGCCCCTCACCGGCGAAGGCCGCGCAGATCGCCATCATCGCGTACATGAGGAGGAGTTCCGGCCGGGTGAAGGCCAGGTCGGGGCGGAGACGGCGCAGCAGGGCGTTCACCGGCCAGACCAGCAGAAAGAGGAGGAAGACCGGGCCCACCCCGAGGGGACGGAAGGCCCAGTCAAACTTGTTGAGCGACAGGTTGAAGTAGGGGATCAGGAAAGCCAGGGCGATGACGAGGCCGGCGCCCACGGACAGGGCCCAGCCGCGGGGCAGGCGCAGCCGGCGTTGCTCATCAGCAGGGAGGTCGGACATCATAGCACCGGGTCGGTCGCTGGCAAGAGATTCGATGGCGATGGGCCGGCTCCCCGCCGAAGAATCGCGATCCCTCGCCATGGTGCCAGTCCGTCCGCGGGTGCGGCAGCGCTGTTGGGCAGGGCACGCGAGACTCGCGGCGTGTCACACTGGCGTGGGAAGGCAATGGGCGGAGGCGCTGCGGTGGCTCCGCCCATTGCGTCTTCCAGTGGTCGCGCGGAACTCCGTCTGTTGTGCGCCGACTGCTACGCCGCCGGCTGGCCGCAGAAGCCCCTGATGTTGCCCTCGTAGTGGTAGACCATGTCGCTGTAGCCGGTCTCGTCAGCGCAGCACTCGCAGTGAGGCGTGTTCGCCATCAACGCTTCGGCGTTCATCCAGCTGGCATGCCCGTCCGCGAAGCCCAGGTTGCTGCCGCCCAGGTGCCGGGTGTACTTGGCGCGGAAGGTGGGGTCGGTCGCGAATTTGGGGTACAAGTCCGGGGGCAGCGCGCACGTCTGGGTCCACGGGCAGTCCTCCCAGTTCGCGCAGCCCCCTCGGAAGCCGCAGATCTGGTAGGCCACAGTCTCGACGTTCTCTATCACCGACAGGACGCCCAGGTCGGCACAGACCATGTACAGTGCGGGATCGGGTATCGCCGAGGTCTTCAGATCAGCGTTCTCTCGCTCGGCGAAGCCGATGCCGGGGTCAAAGGCACCTGCGGTAGCCGTGGTTGGACCGGTGACCCAGGGGAAGGCCCCGGGCGTTGCCAGTTGCTGCTGGGCCACGGAATCTGTGACCGTGCCTCCCCATCCCGGTGGGTAGGCATAGGCGCAGGGGCTGACCACCAGGCCAGTTCCCCATTGGCCCTCACGAGCCTGGAGATACTGCCACCAGCCGTAGCCGTAGTCGGGTACGATGAAGAATGCTCCCACCTCGAACCGGGCGCTAGGGCAGCGCCAGACATCGCGGTTCCTCACGTACTCGTCCAGGACCACAGCCCAACGCAAGAACGGGTTCGCATTCAGGGCGCGGCCGCAGTTATCCCTTGGGCCGCCTCCGCCTGGCCCGGTGTCGAAGTAGGCCTGGGCCGCCGGATCGTGAAATCCGGGCGGAAACCGGTCATAGTCAGTGAGGTACATCTGGACCGCCAGGGCGATGTTCTTCACATTCGACAGGCACTGGATCTTGCGCGCTGACTCCCTGGCCCGGGCGAAGACCGGGAACAGCATGGCCGCCAGGATCGCGATAATCGCGATCACCACCAACAGCTCAATCAGGGTGAACCCTCTGCATCTCCGACGCAGCATGGAACTTTGCACCTCCTCAGGCTGGGTAACCGCATACTGCTCACAAATGCTCGGGCCGAATCACAAAGCCAACCGCTGGAACCGCACAGTGCGCCGAAGGCAACACCTCCCTTCTGATCGCCGACGCCGCCCCCGTTGTTCCGCCTGTATAAGCGTCCTGCCTATGGGGATCGGAGCCACTAGGCCGCTACGTCATATTGTAGCGTCACAGCCCAGGGTTCGTCACTGGACAAACTTCCTGCGTTCTTGTACATTCTTACTCGCGCGAGGTCCGAACCCATAGCGAGTGGCGCCTCCAAGTCTCTCACATCAGTTGACAAAGGGCTGACGCCCAGCAACCCGGTCCGCGTTCTCGCCTTGGCTCAGCCGTACCCAGATCCGCCTGCCCGCCACATACACTCGACTTTCGAGATTGGCGTTCTCCTGACCGGGCAGACAGACAGGTACCTCGAGGACTTGCTGGTCCGGCTGAGGACTGGCGATCTCTACTTGAGTCCGACATGTGAGTCCCACGGGTGGAGCACCGTTGCTCCCGGCAGCGTGCTGCTGGTAATCTACTTCCTACCACAGTTCCTCGGAGAGGAGACCTTCGAGGGGATACTGTGGATCAACCTGTTTGCCAGACCTCCGAGCGAGCGCCCGCGTGTCACCAACCCCGAAATGAGGGAAAAGGTCCTCGAGATCGCGCATGAGCTGGAGGAGGAGAGCCGGCACCAGCGGCCAGGATGGCGGACGGCAGTGCGGCTGGGCATAGTGAAGCTGCTGTTCACCATCAGTCGTGGCTGGCAGCCCGCGAGCCAGGGAGAGCGCCAGCGTGGCGCGCACTCCAGCGATCTGCTTCGAGTCATGCCCGCGATTAGGCTGATGCAGTCCGACCCCGAGCGCCGGGTAGGCTTGGCCGAGGCGTCGGCAGCATGCTCGCTCAGCCCTTCACGATTCTCGCTGATCTTTCGCCGGGCCATGGGCGGCAGCTTCGGGAGACTCGCATTGCGATCTCGTGTGGGCAGCGCCGCCGAGCTTCTCCTGACTAGCGAGCTGTCGGTAGCAGCAGTGGCAGAGAGGTTTGGGTTCGCGGATGCCAGCCATTTGCACCGTGCCTTCTCCAAGCTCTACAGACGCACTCCGACCGATTACCGACGTGAGGCGCAGTAGCTGCCCTGTCTTCGGCCATTGCCTACATTCGCAGCCGTCCCCGGTATCGTGCCACCATGCCTCAGACTGAAGCGCGTTGCCTGCGTCGCCCAACGGGTGTCCCAGATGCCCATGCCGAGAAGCAGCACGGCAAGTGCTATTCCGACCTGGCCGCCAACGTGGAAGCGCGTCGGGTCTTCACGCATGACCGGCCGGTGACATAGCCCTGCCCCAACTGCGGGTATGTGCACGAGGCAACAGAAGCACCCAAGGTGTGTCACGCCTGTGCCCATCTGTCCTTGTCAAGGCCTCGTGAAGCCGGCTGTGGCTGTTCCTATAAGACGGCACGTCAAGACTCCCCCCGTGCAGTTTCCCGACGACCATCTTGTGGTCTCTAATGAGACATGTCCCTATCGGCGTTAACAGCGCGCACGCTATCGTCGGTTTCGGGGGCCTCTCAGGTCAAGCGAGGGCGCTAACTTCGGCCAAACAGCCTACGGGAGAGTGCCCCCATATTGGGCAACAGCTTTGCGGGCTCGGGGTGCCCTGTAATCCTCCTCTTTCTTGAGCATGTAGTAGACCAGATCCAGCAGGCGTCGCGCCACTGCGATCTTTGCTGGGTTGCGTCCGTGGCGGAAGGCGACCGAGAGGAAGAGGCGCTTCAGGCGCGGATCGGGCTCCTTCATCTGCCCGATCCGCTGCGCCGCTAGCACCGCGGCATACCGCAGCCACTTGTTGCCGGCCTTGGTGAG
The DNA here is from genome assembly GCA_963716175.1 of uncultured Armatimonadota bacterium. Classification (GTDB taxonomy): domain Bacteria; phylum Armatimonadota; class Hebobacteria; order Hebobacterales; family Hebobacteraceae; genus MFD04408-11. Next base: position 2,890,866 of record OY970296.1, read on the forward strand.
CGGGCCCCGAGCGTCCTTGTCTCCGGTCTGGTAGACCGCCGGTACCAGCCCGGAGTAGCCCCGCAGCTGCGCCCGTCCCGGGAAGCGGTTGATGTCGCCGATCTCCACCGCCAAAGCAAGACTAAGGAAGGGACCGATCCCAGGGATCGTTCGCAGGCGCCGCGCCATCGGATGCTTCGCTGAGGTGTGCTCAACCATGCGCTCGAAGTCATCCACTTTGGCTTGCACAACAACCAGAATCTCTCGTAAGCCGGCCAGCATCTGCCCCGCGTGGCCTTCCAGCTCCACCTCCTCCAGCCACAGCTGTCCGCGTTCGCTCATCAGGTCTCGATGCGGACACTCATGACCGTGACGCGCCAACAGCATTCGGATCATCGTCCGCACCTGGGTCGACATACGAGTCAGCGCGGTCTTGCCTCGGGTCAGCTCTCTCAGATCCATCGTCTGCCCATCCGGTCGCCACTGTGGCTTCAGTACGCCCTTTGCAGCCCACCACGCCAAGGCGGCCGCATCCCGCCGATCGGTCTTCGAAATCGTGTGCTGCAACCTTCGGACCTCTCCTAGGTCTACGATCCACACCTCCTCCGCCATCGACTCCAGCAGGCCCGCCATGTGGTAGCTGCTCCGTCCGGCTTCCAGCACCACCGTCTTCGGACAGGGCAGCCCCTCCAGCGTCTCCTCCAGGGCTGATGCCTCGTTGCTCACCGACCCCAGATCGTGTACCTCTCCGGTCGCAGGATCGAAGCACCCCATCCGAGAAAAGCGCTGGTGTACGTCCAGTCCAATCCAGATCATCGTCGGTCTCCTCCTGATGAGAGTGTTTGTGCTTCGAGCACCTTTCAACACTTACAGGGGGAGACCGTCTTATGATAGTCAAGGGCCGCTGGAACCGTCTCATACTGGGCCCAGACGTGCCGTTACGTGCCAGGATTAGTGAGCCCGCCGCGGGTGGCGGCCTTCAGAGCGGCTTCCTCGCGGCGATGACGGCCTCTTCCAGATCCTGCCAGACTACATCAACCAGCTCGAAGCTACACTGGCGCCACTCAGCGATATGTAATCCGCTCGGACATACACCAGGCACCCACATGCAGGCTGCTGAACATGACCGCGGCAACGGACCTGCGGAGCCAAACGGCTGGCCCTGCGCGTTCCCCCGCGAAGCCACTCTAGTGGCTCATGCCTGCAGGATGAACCTGTTGGCGCTGTGGAGTCACTTCGGCGCAACCCTCTCATCTACGCCCAGATGCGGCGTAATCAGAATCGTCAGGACATTTTCGTCCACCCGGCGGTGGTTGGAGCGGAAGAGCTGACCAAGTAGCGGAAGGTCGCCGAGCAATGGCGTCTTGCTCGTCGCCTGCGTCTCCTGCCTGAGCACCAGCCCGCCAATGACGATGGTCTCGCCGTCCTTGAGCACGACGCTCGTCGTCGCCTGTCGTGCCGTGACATCCGGCAGGCTGCTCGTAGCCGTGAACGTGAAGTTGCCGACCATCACCTCCACATCCACTTGCACATTGCCCGCGCCCAGCACCCGCGGCGTGATCTTGCCTCCGATGTCCGCGGAGATGTCGCTCTGCTGAATGATGGGGCGGCCGAACTGGTCGTAGCCCTGCGTATAGAAGTAGTACTTCGTCCGCCGGATGTTCATGGTGGCGGTCTTGCCGCTCACCGCGGTCAGCCGCGGGTTGGCGCGAATGGTCACCTCGCCTTTCTCCTCCAGCGCGTTGAGCGAGACGAAGAACTTGTCATCTAGCCGCTGCACGCCCTGGTAGAAGACCTGGCCCGGCCCGAAGTCACCGATAGGTAACCGACCGCCCAGGTGCCCCTTGGCATAGGCCCAATCCAGGCCCAGGTCGCGGCTCGCCGTCTTGGACATCTCGGTCACTAGCACATCCATCACCACCTGCGGGGCCGGCGTGTCGATCGGCTTGAGGTAGTCTCGGATCCGCTGTGCGGCATCGGGTGGGCCGTTCACAATGAGGAGGTTCCGCTCGGGGTTGATGACCACATACGCCTTGTCTCCGGCGGGCAGCGAATCCAGCGCCTGCTGTGCGGTCATGTTCACCGGCTGGATCAGTGCGTAGCCCAGCGCAGCCGCCGTCGCAGCAGGAGCCGCCGGCCCGGCATTCAGAGCGGCGGCAGAGGCCGGAGGTGTCGGGGCGGGAGCCGCAGCCTCAGCTGAAGCCGATGACGCGGGCGCCGACGACCTGCTTTCCCCCGGCACCTCGAGCACGTAGAGGTCGGGCTCGTACTCCTGCTTCTCCCAACTGATGACCTTCGACTGGCACAGGAGAATACGCCTACCATCCGGCGCCCAAGACGCGGCATCATTATGCAAGTAGACAGGATCCTTCTGTCGGCGGTAGTAGAGCAGCTCCGTGGCCGTCCCCGTCGGCACGTCGTAGATCGCGAAGTCGTCGCCGGGGTCGGTCTCCTGCTCATTGCCCGCGCCCCGCACCACGTAGGTGATTCCGTGACGGAAGACCTTCTTGGAGTCCGGCGAAATCGTCCAGTCGTGCTGGTCGCTGTGCTCTCGCGACCCCATCTGGGTGCCCATGATGCGCCGCCACTGGCGCGACTTCCAGTGGATGAGGAACGTGCCCTGATACCCGCGGCCGGAGGCATCTGCCTGTACGCCGTGGCAGATGATGAAGCTGCCGTCCGGCGACCAGGAGGGATGGACGAAAGTGCCCCGTCCATCGCTCGACTGGCTTCGGCCCGAGATGAGTGTCTGCTCATCGCTGCCATCCGGCCGAATCACCAGAATGTCCCAGTTCCAGCCGTTGCGCGCTTCATCGGGGTACCGATCCTTGGCCGAGAAGAACACGATCCACTGCCCATCCGGCGACCACTTCGGCTCGCCGCAGTCGCGCCGGTCGTTTGTGATCTGCTTGAGCGTCATGCCATCGCTGCTGGCCACCCAGAGCTCGGGCTGCGCGTCCTTTGAGGGAAGTGCGTTGAACACGATCCGCGTGCTGTCCGGCGACCATGATCCCAACGTCTCGAACGGCTTCGTGGTGGCCAGGTTCGCTCCCAGTCGCACCGGGGCCGATCCGTCTATCGGGAAGACCGTGACGAAGGTGCCGTCGCGCTGCCGGTCATAGACCTGATAAGCCAAGTGCTGAGAGTCAGGAGCCCAGATCGGCGGCGCGCTGTCGGCCGCGCCGAAGTCGCCCCGACGATAGCCGCCGCTGGTTCTCTTTGTCTCTCCGCCAGCCAGGGTGTAGACGCACACCGTCGCCCCGCTGGCATCCTCGTTCTTGCTGGCGAAGACGTAGCCGATCCTCTTGCCATCGGGCGCCCAAGCGCACAGCATCGGCCAGCCCACTGGGCTGATGGCCTGGCCCTCACTTCCGTCTCCGCGCATGAGCCAAAGCTGGCGGTCGGTCTTGCTGACGGCCTTGTAGAAGACGATCTGGTCCCCGACCGGGGCGAAGCCAGCGCCACGCTCAGTGGAAGACTTGCCGTCATTCGTGGTCCGGTGGATAACCAGTCCCGGCGCCACTGTCTGTGCCGTGGCCGGTCCACACACGTGGATGGAGAGCACCAGACACAGCAGGACAAGCTTCAGGGAATGCTTGAGCATGCGATTTCCTTGTTCACGGGTTCGTCCGCGCCATCAAAGGAACGGTTGGTCGGCCACGCCGCTACAGCCATTCCCTCAGCACTGCTCTGACTTGGTCTGGCGATTCCCCGCTGCCAAGTACAATGCAATGCGGTGTACCGCTCAGGTCAAGCTGCGTGCTATGGACTTCCCTGCCAGCGAGGTCGACCAGACGATTCCGGGCGGACTCCACCAACAGGCGCGTGAGTTCCGGATCCGCTGGCCTGGCAGCCGCAGTGGCTTCGCCAAGCGCACTCGGGAGCTTCTGAGGCTCCTGAGCGGGAACGACCACTTCCTTGAGCTGCCCAGTGCCGAGATGAACACGTAGCTCGTAGCCGGCGGCCGGCTGACGGGCAGCCTCTACCTTCACCGGGCCGTCGAAGTGGCCGGTCAACGTGACCTGTCGGCCGATCAGTGTGCTGGCGGCATCATCCACGTCGCACACCCCTCATCGCGACTGGTTCTAGCTCTTGGGCGCGAAGGCGTCAACCCCTGGGAGAGCGGCACGGGCGGAGGCACCGTCTGGGCCTCGCCGTGGCCGCGACTCGCCTGTGCGTACGTTCGACGAGGGCAGGCATGGCGCCTGCTACTGAGGGTAGCGCCCGGGCGGGGCAGATGGGATTGGGAGGGGCGCCTCAGAATCGCCATTCACCGCGGCAGAGTCGCAGGAGCAAGGCCCATGCCCACCGCTCGCCAGCGGTGGGCACTATCCGTTCATCCTGCACCCACTTGCCCACCCTGCCCTCGGCCCCCCTCGCCGAGTCCCACAATGGGTTATACCTGGAAAGCGGCCGTCTCCTAGACTCGGGCGCGATCGCCCCACCCCTCCACCCCAGTACGGCCTCGAACCGTCCCTCTCAGCCCCACGTGTGGAGCCATTTTCGGGCGAATCCCGCCGTACCCGCCCTGGAGGCGCTTTCCCCCCTGGCGCCGGCGATCGGCAGCGTCTCACGGTCCCGTAGTATGCCAGAACTCATCCGTAGGCTCCAGAGACCGAGTCTCGGTTTCGGCCGTCTGTGAGACCGCTGCCCTGGGCCCATAGGTCGGATGCTGTGGCCACACGGACAGCACAGCCCAACCATCCGGAATGGCCCGGCCTCTGAAGACAGTGCCTCACGATCTCACAGACTCTACGTAGTGACACGGAGTTGAGCGCTTGGTCGGAGGTGTCCGCTGTCCTCCGGGCGCGACAAGAAACTCTGGGAGAGTCTTGACGAGACCCCGTGACGTGACACAATCGGGCCATCGCAGCAAGGCCCGCGGCCTGGTGGCAGCCCTGCTTGGAGCAGAGCGAAGGCCCTCGGTAGGGGGGAGGATGGGTAGCCGAGGGGCGGGCAAGAATAAGGCTGGCAGCGACCTGGAGGTGGCGCCTGCTTCGTCCGATCAGACGGAGGGGCGCCTTTGTCTTTTTGGGCCTGGCGGGAGAGCGAGAAAGGAGGGTGAACAGATGACCTTTGTGACTTTGGCGAAAGCAGTGCCGGGAAGGGCGAAGGAGGCGACGGAGGGCCTCAAGGGGCTGTCCTCGCTGCCGGGAGGGGCCAAGGTGGTCAGCTGCTATGTGACCTTCGGGCGCTATGATGCGGTGTGCATCTGGGAGGCTCCGGACCTGGCCAGCGCCAATCGCGTGATGCGGGCCTTGGTGGAGAAAGGGCTGGTCACCACGGAGACCATGGTGGCCCAGTCTCCGGAGGAGTTCCTGAAGTAGGGGATAGCTCGTGGTCACAGCCCGGGAGATCATGACCAAGGAGGTGATGAGCACTCGGCCCCACTGCAGGGTGGCGGAGGTGATCCGGGTTCTCTACCACCACGGGATAAGCGGCCTGCCGGTACTGGACGAGGAGAAGCACGTGATCGGGATGGTGACGGAGGCCGATATTCTGGACCTGAAGAGCGGGCAGGAGCTAGTCCAAGATATTATGTCGGCGCCGGTCTGCGCGGTATGCGAGGATATGCCGCTGGAGGAGATCGCGGCCCTGCTCAGGGAGAAGAAGATCAAGCGGGTGCCGGTGGTGAGGGAGGGCAAGCTGGTGGGGATTGTCTCCCGGGCGGATGTGGTGAGAGCGCTGGCGATGGTGAAGTGGGGGGAGCATGGTGGGCGGGGAGATGTGGGATAGGAGACGGGGGATGGCGCCACGGGCGAGAGACATCATGACCAAGGGGGTGCCTGTGCTCCGGGAAGGGAAGCTGGTGGGGTTGTCTCCCGGGCGGAGGTGGTGAGAGCGATTGCGGGCAGGTGACGTCCCCCTAGGCCTGCCCGGCCCAGGACCCTGCAGCCCATAGCAGTCGAGCCGCAGGGCCTGGCGGGGGCGGGGACTGGCAGAGGCAAGAAGAGTTGGGCCACAGCTTCTCGAGCAGGACAGGGGTTCCAGCTGTGGTTCGGTCCCCGCCCTCCCTTCCTGTGGCGGCACAAAGAGAGCGGTGACAAGGATGGTTATCTGCAGCCGCTGCGGCAAGGCCCTTCCCAAAGTCCCCTGCTATCCTGGCGGGGCCGTTAAAGAGCGCGGCCAGTTCCAGTGCTGGCAGTGCTTCTTCGCGGGCAAGAACCTGACCCCGCCCAGGCCCTATGTCGCCTCTCCTTTCGCTCATTGCCTCGAGCGTGTTGGCGAGCTGGAGGCTTGGCTCTGGGTTGCGGCCTTGGAGACAGCGGGGGAGGAGCGAGAAGGGACAGTGGTGGCCGAGGCAGCCGGAGGGCCGCTGGAGAGAAGCCGCCAGAAAGTGGCGGCATGAGCCCGGCCGGCAGGAACGGCTGTGTGTCACGGCCACGAGGCCGACCAAAGACCCAGAGAGCGACAGTTAGACCGGAGGGGCGGCCTCAACACGTCTCAGACGTAGGTGAGAAGTGCCAGACCCTGGCGTCGCAGGGGCAGAGGGCGCTTGATCGGAGCACTGCGATCCCGGGGAGGTGGGAGATGCGGAAGCTGCGGTGGAGTCGGCTGGGTCCCGGGTTGGCGCTGGCCGCGGGTGGGGCGGAGCTGCTGTGGTATGCCTGGACAGTGGAACATGTCGGCTGGTGGTGGGTGGCCACCATCGCGCTGGTGTCCGGCCTGCTGCTGATTCGCGCTGGTATCTACGTTCCTGCTCGCCCCTCCAAGCGTCTGGGCGAACTGCTGCTGGAGAAGGGGTGGACCAGCGAGGGACAGCTGGGGGAGGCGCTGGCCCGGCAGCATCACACCAAGCAGCGGCTGGGGCAGATCCTGGTGGAGATGGGGGCGATCACCCGCTTCCAGCTGGTGGAGGCGCTGCAAGAGCAGGCCCGGTACCTGGACAAGCCCAAGCCCTCGCCCGGAGGTATCGGGATCTCATCGGCCCGCGATCTTGCGCGAGGTCGAGAAGCAGGGCTGGTGGGCCTGATCCCCAAGGTGCTGGCGTGGCTGGAGCAGGGGGAGGAACCCAAGGGCGTGCTCTACTGGCTGCTAGTAGTGCTGAGTGAGACATTCTCAGTGTGAGTCAGTGGGCATCCGCTGGCAGGCGGGGGAGGGCTGCCCCTACTATGTCACCCGGGGCTTCAGCCCTGACTTCGTGCGGCAGGAGGGGTGGCTGTGCGACCGGGATGCGGGTGGGCAGATCCTGCGGCACCCAGACGGCCGGCCCTGCCTCGCTTGCCTGTGCGGGGCGGTGGTGGAGGGGAAGACGGATCGGGTGCAGCCCTGCTTCACGGAGGGCGGCAGCTTCTGGACGAATGACATGACAGAGCTGTTGCGCAGCACGCCTCCCCGCGCCGCCGGGATCAGCATGCGCAGCCACTGTCACCGGGAAGGCTATGAGTCGGTGGGGCTGGTGCCCCTGCGGGCCCAGGGGCAGAGCTACGGACTGCTGCAGTTGAACAGCCGAACCCCGGGGCGGTTCACGGCAGGCCAGATGGCTTTCTACGAGGCGCTGGCGGAAGAGGTGGCGGCCGGGGCGGCGGAACGGATCGGGCAGTTGCCGGCAGCGTGAGGCGGGCGGAGAGGATCCGACTGAGCAGCGCGGTACGCTCTAGTGTTCAAGCTCCGGACTGTACCCCGGTCGCGCCAGGAGAAGGGCGGAGGGGGAAGGGCAATGCACCTCAACATCTGGGTGTTAGTGCTTGCGGTCCTCTGTGCGCTGCTGGTGGGAGGGGCCGTGGTCTATGTCGCGTGCTGCCTCAGGAAGTAGCTCGGGTCCGGGAAGATCGGGCCTGGGCGGAGAGGAGAGAGCGGTGACGGAGCCAGTGGCAGAGGTGGTCAGGGGGAAGCGGTTTGAGCTGGTAGACGGCGAAGGAAGAGTGCGGGCCGCCTTGGTGCTTCACGAAGACGGGACCCCTGGACTGGACCTGTGGGATGACAATGGGAATGTGCGCGCTACCTTAGTACTGAGCAGAGACGGGATACCGCGTTTGAACCTGCTGGGGAAGACGGGGGAGGTCCGGGCTGCTTTGGGATTCGGTACTGACTGGAGGGTAGGGCTTGTGCTCAGTGACCCGCACGGGCAGGTGCTCTGGTCGGCGCCGTAGGGGCGCTGCGGCGCAAAGGCAGAAGTTCCCAGCAGGTCGCGGCCGCCTGCCACGGTCAGCGAGCCCCGGGCCGGCTGCGCTGGGCCGCTAAGCCGGATGCTGTCGCCCCAGGGCTTCTGGCCCGTTCTGACGGTGCAGATCAGTTTCGGAAGACTGCCTGCACATCCTTGCGCTCTGACCCCCTCAGAGCAACTCCCGCGCCGGGAGGCTGAACACCTTCAGGCCCAGAGTGTGTTGCTGCCGGCTGCTATGCAGCGCCGTCAGCGTCTCCAGTACGGGCCCGACCTGCACTTGGTGAACGCACGAGTAGATCATGGTGCAGTCCCCTGGCCAGACCGGTGTCCCTTCGTGCCGTCCGGTCTCTCCGCATCCGGTGACCCCCCGATGGATCGTATAGCGGTCCACGCCCGCGGCCTGGATGCGTCGGAGCACTTCATTGCACGTTCCGCTCTCGCAGATGATGATCAGGAACTCCCTGTCTCTATCCTCTGGCATCTTCTCTCGCCTCCCTGGCGTCGGCGCTGCCGGCCAGCCGCTCTTTCCCAGACTGAAGCGCGAGCCGCCAAGCAATGTGACGCTCAGCGACCGTACCGTCTGAAGTGTCCAAGAGGCGCTGAGGCCATGCTTCTGGGCCCGCAGCACTCGTCTCGGCGATTCTGCGGCAGGAACGCGGCCGCTTTCGACTCCGGTTCACAGCATGAAGAGCGACGCGCCCTTCGGCCCCCGCCGGCCTAAGCGGGCGGGGGGTTGGCGGGCGCGTAGCTGCGGCAATAGGTGCTTGCGGATGCGTAGGTCGGGTAGTGAGATTCGCCCGGCGCGATTGGCCGGTTGACGGCTTTGCAGAGCGAGACCCTAACGTCGTAGTGGGCGCAGTCCGCGCAGCGCCGCAGCACCGTCCGATAGCTGGGGCAGGTGGCAGTCTTCTCGTCCGCGCTCTGCACCTCTTTGCACTTCGGGCAGGTGATCCTCATCTGCTCTCACCTCTCTCTCATCGCATGGGCTGGTTACATCGAATCGGCACTGTCATTCTCCCAGGCCTTAAGCAGAGACTCGGTCCTTACCATGCCACGCCCGCAGTCCAGGAAGGCGGGTTCCCGCAGCCGAGCGACGAGTGTGCCAGTACCTCGGTATCAAGCCGCCCAGGGGCAACTCGGTTGCTGACGAGCCTTGGGGGCCGACGGGAGTGCAGAAGGGCGACGCGTCCCTGACCCGGCTGCCGTGCAGGTCTCATGCCACGTCTCCAAGGATAGGCTGGCCTGCTCAGCGAGGTGACTCAGAGGTTCGATAGAACGACGTGCAAGCGCCCTTAGTGTACCAGAAATAGGCCGTGGCACAAGCGGCATTCCCTGGTGTACGGTCGGCTTCGATGCCGCAGGAGGGTGAGCCCACGTGCCGCGGTCAAGAACCGCCTAGACCAGCGAAGTGGAACCCAGAACATTGGTTCTGGCTGCATTCTCTCGGCCGTGTCCGGAAGAATGGCAAACACCACGAGCACTGGACCCTAGCGCTTGCGAGCCGACTCAATTGGGAAAGCGTCGCCACTTGCCGACGTGGGATGGGGATCAGTCCGTGGCGATCTCGTACCAGAGACTGTGGTAGCCGGGCGAGATGGTGAATGTCAGGCGGCCGTTCGCCAGCGAGGACGCGACCGGCATGATGCGCCTGCCAGTGGCGTCGAGTGCGTAGACCGATGCGGTGCGCGCTTCAGTTGGCACGGTGATGGTGGCGGTGACAGTCTCAGCCATAGTCGGCCCGCTGGCCCATGAGTTCTTTGCGAAGGTGCGGTCAGCGTTCCACTCCAGGCCCTGGTTCTCGACCTCATCCACGACGGTCAGCAGCAGTGACCGTGACTTGGTCATCGCCTTCGCGTCCATGCTGGCGAGCACGAGGGAGACGAAGTTGCGCTGGGTCAGCTCCATCGCCACAGTCACGCCGTCCAGGTCCACCGACTTGCCGCCGAGGAAGCCCACGACGGTTTTCGCGCATTGGGAGTCTACGGTGAACAGGGCTTCGGCCGGCTTCTCACTTGACCACTGGAGTGAGGGCGCGCCGGTGCCGCCTCGCCGCTCGATCTGGATCGGTCCGGCCCCGCTCGCGAAGCGGACGGCGGTGCGGCGGGCGATCATGTCACGGGCGGAAACAGGCGTGCCCTGCGCGGCCTGCCAGAAGCCGTAGTCCGTGCGCTGGGTGACGACCTCGGCGATCCTGTCTGCGGGAACGACGAGGATTTGCTCAGCAGGGGCTGGAGCAACGCAGCCGCGGAGGAAGATCTCAGCGGCCGCAGGCAGGAAGGCGAGCTTGCCCGGGTGCGCGGACTGATCGAAGAAGCCGTCGATATGGTCGCGGTCCCATCCCTTCGCCTCGCCATGGTACGCGAAGAGGAATACTCCGTCCCAGTCCTGCCAGGCGGCGTAGGCGAAGAGCATGGGCACAGCCTCAGAGGCATACTCATTGGGCGCGGGCTCGTCGTATTCGCTCACGGTGAACGGCATGCCCGCGACGCGATGCATCGCCAGACCTGCGAGCGTGCCGCCGCCCTGATCGCGAACCATCGGCGTGTTCTCGATGAGGTAGTCCTCGGAGTCCCAGTCCTGGTGCGGGAAGCTGGGGTGCTGCCAGTAGGCGTGCATGTCGATCCAGTCCATGTGTGACTCGCGCCAGACGCCGCCGAGTCCGCCGTAGCTGGCCTGAGTGCAGGTGACGGGCGCCTTCGCGCCGAGGGTGCGCTGGATGTAGTCGCGCATGCCCCGGGTGAAATCGCGCTCGACCTGGATGAGGTAGGTGACGTAGTCCCGGCCCTCCGGGCTCTCGGCGACCACCGGGAGGGAGATGCTGGCACCCTTGAGGGACTCGCCGGGAGCCAACTCGACCGCTCCGCCGCCCGGACGCACGGCGACGTCGGCGAGGAAGACGTCGCCGGCCTCGCCGCCGAAGACGAAAGAGAGGCGCGTGTGGTTGGAGACAGTGGTTCGGGCGATGAAGCTGAAGCTGCAGCGCTGCCACTGGGGCTTGAGGGCAACGCGTGCGTCGAGGCCGACATTGCGCCACGGATCCTCGTCCAGCAGCACGCCGACGCTGATGGAGCGCGGGACAACGGAGCGGCCTGCGAAGGAGACAGTGTAGGTTTCGCCGTCCTCTAGGTTCAGACCGAGCTGATGGAACTGGAGGTGCCAATCGGTGCCGTCCAGCCGCAGCTTCGCCAGTCGCAGAGCGCGGCCGGCCGGCGCGCCGGCGTCCTGCGGGATTGGCTCCAAGGTTGTCTCAGCGCTTGTTCCCTCGTGCTGCTCGAGCGTCCAACCTTCCGTGCCGCCGACGAATCTCGGATTGCGCAGCAGGTTCGCGCCGAGGGGCTTGGCACGCGCGTTCCAGGCCGCGAGCATCTTCTCGGTCGTGCCGTACTTGCGGGAGAGGAACTGATTCCAGCCGGCGGCGAGGATGTTGCGATAGTAATCGGGCAGGCCGGGCACCACGTCGGCCGAGGCGAGGAGGGAGTCTTCGTTGGTGATCTCGATCAGGGCGACGGTCGGCTCATCGGCATACGTCGACTTCGTGTAGGGATTGAGGTGGGTGAGGAGCTGCTGGGCGTAGAGCTTCTGGCGCTCGATCATACCAGGCACGAAGTAGCCGACGACCTTGCCCATCTCATCGATCTTATCGGTGTCACGGAACCCGTCAGCCTGGTTGAAGCCGCGAGAGACGTGCAGGTTCATGTCCACGTAGATCCCGTGGAGCTTGAACTGATAGATGAGGTAGTCGAGGCGGTCGAGGCTTTGCGGGTCGAGCCGGTCGGTCTTCTTGCCATATGAGCCGCCGGAGATGAAGAACATGTTGGGCTCGGCCCAGGTGGCATCCATGTGGTGCAGGCGAACGCAGTTGAAGCCGAGCTTATGCATCCTGGCGGCGATCTGCGGCGCGTCCTCTTTCGCGGGGAAGCACGCCCCGGCGGCCAGGTTCGTGCCGACGAAGCGCACGCGGCGTCCCGTTCCATCGAAGAAGTGGCCGTCCTTGATGACGACGCGACGGCTCTCATCGATGGGGGCGGGGTTCAGCGCAGAGACGTCGACAACGGTCTTCGAAGCATCGTTCCAGGGCATGACGAAGGGGAACTGCTTGGGCGCACTGAGTGCCGCCTGAGCCAGAGTCGCGGCCAGCAACAACGCTCCGGCGGCAATCACCACGGATTTCGTCATCTCCTCCACTCCTGAGACCTCACGGGGACTCTAGCAAACCGATGATGCTTTGAGCGGCCGCCAGCCAAACCGACACTGGTTTCGCTCGTCGCGCCGGACATGCCTGCCAGCAATAGCGCTGTTCAAGAGCCTGGCAGATACCAACGCCCGTTTGTGGCGACGAAACGGAAGTTCTGGGTAACCCCCCATTCCCTTGCTGGGCGCCTTGACAGCGGTCTCATTGGTGGTTGACGAGTACTGGCGGCCTTGCAGGCGCTTAGCATGGATAGGAGGCGCCTCACTTCGCGTTGTTGCGCGGCGCGGGCTGTGCCGCCACGGGTCCGCGGCGTGCGCTGCCCCTGTGACTGCCCGGCCAGCACGAACAGAGGCCCTCGAGCTTCGGATCGGCGAAGGGCTCGACGCTCGTCACCAGCCAGTCGGATGGGCACCACTTCGCATGTCCGTCGAGGAAACCGATGTTGCTGCCGCCGTCGTGCCGTGTGAACGTCTTCCGGTAGGCCTCATCTTTCATCACGCGCGGCAGCGCGTCCGCGCTCAGGCCGCACTCCCGCGTGAAGGGGCAATTCACCCAGTCCGCGAGCGCGCACGTGCTTGCGCTGTCCCTGCTCCCCGGCTCCGCGCCTATCCCGTTGAGCTTGCAGGTGTCGGGGAAGGCCACGGACTCCATACGATCGATCTCTGTCTGTCTGCTGTCGTCTCCGCAGGTGACGTACCGTGCAGGCTCGGGTACCGAGGCCAGCTTCAGTCCGCGCAGATGGCTGTTGACCGCCAGGGCCTGCTGGAAGCCGGCCCGATGCTGCTGATGCGGGCTGGGAGGGCCCATCCCCGGCGCTACCGCGGCGCGGCCTTGTGCGAACGAATCCGTTAAATCGCCGCCCCACCCTGACGGCCAGGCTGTACAGCACGGCCCTGCACCGCCCGTCTGCTGGCAGTTCGCATTCACACGCCCCCACCTGCCCTGGTGATCTTGGTAGGCGCGCACCCAGTCGCGGTCCGGGCCCAGCGGCAGGATGAAAGAGGCGGGGTTGCGCATCTTCGCGTTGGGACAGTCCCAGACCCTGCGATCCTCCGTGTACTTGTCGAGCAGCACAGCCGGACGCAGATATGGGTTGGCAGCGAGGAGGTGGGGGCACTCACTAACATCGGCACGCGTCTGGCCGCCCCCCGGGGCGCGGCTGAAATAGTCGACGGCTCCCGGGCTATGCTCGTCCGGAAAGAGCGCCCCCCAGTCGTGCTGGTACATCGTGATGGCCAGGGCGATAGTCCGCACGTTGGACAGGCATTGCTCGTCCCCCGCCGTCTGCCTGGCGCGACCGAACACGGGCAGCAGCACGCTCGCCGGCACCCCAATGATCGCGAGCGTGACCAGCAGTTCAATAAACGTGAACCCAGTGCCTTTCCCAGGCTCGGCCATCTCTATTCCCCTTTGCTCCGAGGCGTGACGCGAGCGTACCAAGCCGCACCTCAGCCGTCAACGTGCAGAAGGCCCCTGTCCACCGCAAAAGCCACACCTGGAGCGGATCGGGTGTACTCAGCAGCCTTGTCTCACGAGGAATGCCCACCTTGTCGGGCAGTGGCTTCGTAAGATTGGGTAGCCACGTGCTCACGTGCGCCACAGGGCGGACGTTGCGCTGGCGCTCGGCTGCGCCAGCGCTCCTCAGAGCGCCGGGGCAATGCTCTTCCGGAGGACTGGGGTCTGTTTCCTGCCTATCGGGAGCAATCTTGTGTCGGCTATGAGAGGCGGTAGAGCGCCCGAGGGGAATATGCTCTTTGCCTGGGGCGCCATCACGCCACTTGCTGCTGGCCATCCCGATTGTACCGGCACATTTCCACGCGCCCACGGCCGGTAGGTAAGCTTGCCACGCTACGACAGGGACGCGGCGCTGGTCGGTAGCTTCCTGCAAGGGGACCTAAGCGCTTTCGACGCGTTAGTGGCGAGGCACCGAGGACACGTGTATGGCGTAGCCTATCGGATGACACGGGACAGAGAGGCGGCAGAGGATATCACTGTCGAGGCCTTCTGCGAAGCCTATCGCGGCTTGCCTCGCTTCCGGCCCCAGGCGAGGTTCTCTACCTGGCTGCACCGGATCACGGTCAATGTGTGCTTAGAGCATCTCCGCCATGCTCGACGCAAACGACAAGTGGAGGAAGTGGCACTGGAGGATGACCTGCCCGCACCCACCGATGCGGCCGAGACAGTCATCACCAGAGACTTGGCGTGCCGCATCGTGCGAGCCATTGAGGAACTGCCCCCAGCCCAACAGGAAGCGATCAGGATGTTCTACTTCGAGCAGCGATCCTGTGCCGAGATCGCGCAAGCGCTCAAGATTCCTCGCAACACCGTGAAGACCCGCCTTTTCTACGGCACAAAGGCGCTCAGAGATCGTTTCGAGGCAGAGGCGGTTCTCGAATCGGAGGGGGAGCTTCATGTCGAGATGTAAGTGGGTGAGACCACGGCTGACGGCATTCCTTCTGGGGGAACTCTCGCAAAGGGGTACTCAGAGAGTGGCCTCCCATCTGGGCGCCTGCCCAGAGTGTCTCCAGGCACTTGACGGGCTACGCCAGGCGGTCGGCGTGCTGGAACAACTGGCGGAACAGGAGCGGAGTGCTTCCACAGTCGTGGCGAAGGCGGGGACCCATGAGGCCGTCTTCCCACCGGTTGATGTGCACAGGATACGAGCGTTGGTGGCGCCCGTCAGAAGCAGGCGGCTCGTAGCCTGGGCGCTCGCGGCCTCCGCTGCAGTAGTCCTGGCGGGGATGGCCTGGTGGACTCGTGGCTTCCTGCCGCAGCATCAGCGCGTAGTTGGGGAGGTCATCCGCGTGTTGGGCCATCCCCAGGTGAGCATACAGCCGCATGGTGAGCCGAGGGGGACACGTGTTGGCGAACTCATAGGATCGGGTGCTCGACTCAGCACAGGGGAGACAGACAGGCTGGAGCTGCAGTTGCAGGATGGCTCGCGGGTCCGCCTCGACTTCAACACCTCGGCGACGGTGAGCAATGCCCGGCACAGAGGTGTCACCGCAGGCCGGGCCGATCTGAACCTCCAGCGCGGACGTCTCTGGGTGCTGGTGACGTCGGGACAGATCGGCCTCACCGTGCACACTCCGGCAGGAACGGCCGAGGCGGTGGGAACCTTGTTCGAGGTTAACGCCAGCGGCGGCCCGCCTGGAAAGCCAAGAGCCGGCGTGCCACAGCCCGAGCCCACCGCCCGGACGACGGTTACGGTGTTCCGGGGCAAAGTCAGATTCGGCAACCGGCACGGTACAGTGGTCGCAGATGCCGGCATGACCGCAGATGCGACTGAGGCACGCGCCCCGCAGGCACCGCGGCCAGTCACGCGCTTGGAGACGATTCGGAGTCAGGCTCCTTGGGGGCAGACTAACTATGAGGTGTGGGTACTGCCTCCGCTGGGCCTCGGCGAGGTAGCAAAGAGACTGGTCGGTGTCCGGAGTTGGCTCGGGCTGGAGGTGACGCCTGCGCCGATGACGCTAGACGGGAGGGCTCTCACGGGACCGGGCGCGGCGGTGGTGCGCGTCGTGCCCAGGTTGCCGGCCCAAGCTGTCGGTATGAACACCGCCGATGTCCTGCTGGCGGTGGGCGGGGTCGCGATCTCCGGCGCCTCCGATCTCTGGCGCACAGAACTGCTTTTCTCGCCCGGCCAGTCGGTAGAGGTGGTCTCCGATCGCGCTGGTAGGCAGTACCGCTATCAGGTAGCTCTCGCCCGTCGCCGGGAACGAGTCACATCCAGATACACAGCGGCTCTGGCGGCCGGCAACTCCAGCCTAGTAGCCGGTCGGGTTGCGCAAGCGAAGGAACGCTATCTCGCCATTGGGTCGGCTGCGGACGGAGCCGTGTACAATAACCTTGGGGTGGTGGCTGAACTCGAGGGTCGGATCGAACGTTCCGAGGAGCTGTATAGAAGAGCCGCGGATGCAGCACCCGATCAGCCGCAGTACCACTCCAACTGGGCGGTGGCGCTGTGCCGTATCGGGAACCTGCCCAGCGCCGCTCGCGAGCTTGAGGCGACCCTCAGGCTGGACCCGCAGTTCCCTGACGCTGCCTTCATGCTTGGCAAGACGTACGCGTTCCTGGGAAACCTCAAGGGTGTCGAGGGAGAGGTTCAGCGGTTGCTCGCGACCCCCGATACCAAGGCTCAAGGGCTCTGCCTCGCGGGCGAGATCGCGTGGCTGCAGGACGATCTGAGGGGGGCAGTGTCCTGGTACCTCAAGGCGGCTGCGGCCGGTCCGTTCTACGACAATCCTCCTACCTACCTGGGAGGGGCCTACTTTGGCCTGGGCAATCTGGACGAGGCGGAGAAGTGGACTAAGCGGGCGCTAGTCCTGGATCCGAACTCGGTTCGCGCCCTCAACCGCCTGGGGTTGATCCGCTACCGCCAGGGACGCCTGGGAGAGGCCGAGCAGGCCTTTATGCGAGCGGAGTCCGAGCACCCCGGCTATGCGGTCGTCTACAGCAACCTGGCCGCGGTCTATCTGAAGCAGGGCAATGTCGCCGCCGCCACGGCCGCCTATGGCAAGAGCATAGCCGCGGATCCCGATAGTGTATATGCCCACCTGGGCCTCGCCATGGCGCTCGAGCGGAACGGGGAGTTTGCTGCGGCCAAGCGGGAGTATCAGACTGCTCTGGCGATAGACCCCACCTACAGCGAGGCCTATCAGAGGCTTGCTGCTTTGCATCGTCAGCTCGGCGAGGTGGAGCTCGCACGAAACGTGCTCGCTTCTGCCAAGCGCTACGGCCTGTAGCTGATGCCGCGTTGGTTGCCAGGGCCTCCCTTGACTTCGGCAGCGGTGCGGCCCAGGGGCGTGACCACAGGGAATCCCCTGCGGTGCCTGGCTGAACCACCCACTCCTTTCCTGCAATAAACCTAATGAGGGTAAAGGCGGGAAAGGAGGCTGAGGATGAAGCGGTTCGTGTGCATCGTGGTCCTGGCCGCAGCGGTTGCGCTCGGACTAGTATTCGCGATTGCTCATGCGTGTGATCCGCCGATCGGCGGCATCCACGGGATCCCCCAGAACGCCGCGGTCTCCGGCAAGATCACGGTTGAGGTCGAAGTCAAGAGGGTTGAGACTACGATCAGGGGGGTTGATCTGTACGCTGACGGGAACTTGGTAGAGAGCATGAACCAGGCTCCTTACCGACAAGACGTGGATACCACCAAGTTCAAAGACGGAGACCACAAAGTCTACGCCAAGGTGCGTGCCCTCGACCGCCCCGACGGGATGTCGCCCACCATTTCTTTTACGGTGAGCAACGGCCCTGAGGCGCCGAAAGAGCACGAGTAGTCAAGGCCCGCCGGCAGAGGGGGAGAGGGGGATAGTGCGTAGTGGGCGCCAGCGAATTGTGCCGGCGCCCACTACCAGGCGGCAACAGTCTGCCTACAGTGATGACTGAACGAGGAAAACCAACGGAATAGCGTCGTCCGAGGGGAACACCCGGCGAGGCTTGGTCACAGCAGATACCCCAACGAGGTAAAGGCGATGCCGCCCGCGACCCCGACGAGATCCGAGGGCATCTCGCCGACCTCTCCACAGGACCAGTTTAGGCAAACCGAGCACGCTCTGCTGCGGGTGCTGCAGCAAGGCCAGAATGTCAGCCTCGTCGGCCCTGCTGGTTGCGGAAAGACCCATCTGCTAAGAACCGTCGCTCGCAAAGGGTCACTCCATATCCCCGATGCGCCGCTGCTGGTCTACCTCGACCTGAGACCCCTCGCGGATGCGACTCAGGAGGAATGCTTCGCGTGCCTGGCTGAGGCGCTTATCCGCGCGCTTCGCCGCGCTGGCTCGGCTGAGGACTCCAGACGGGCGGGACTTCGCATCTGCAACCTCGTCTCTTCACACTTGCTGGCCGTGCTCGGGAAGTTCACCCTGCGCGGTGTGCGCGTCTGTTACGCGTTGGACCACTTTGAGTACGCGGCCTGCAACACGCGCCTGAGTCCGGCTTTCTTCGGCGCACTGCGGAGCCTTTGCAGCGAGCCCGAAGTCTCCATCATCTCCGCCACCCGAGTCCCGCTTTGGCAGTTCGAGAGACTTGCCTCTTGCCTCAGCTCCCCGTTTCCGAACGTGTTTCTAACCTGGGGAATGAGTGCTGGTGAGAGGGTGTCGGGGATCCGTTGCTGATCGCAGCACGGCAGCAACTGGCCGGCCGTTCGGGCGCGACCGTCAACGGCCCATGGAGTGGGGCTGAGGCTGGAAGTTGGGCCGGCAAGAACTGACACTGGATGGCGCGCGCCGGCTCATGGAATAACCCCTTAGGTGAGCAGGTCACGCCGGCCCCTGCAGCAGGTCTAGAACAGCAGGGGCCGGCGTCTTTGATGTGGCAGGGGCCGTGATCTGAAACGGTTGCATCGCGGGGGCAGCGCTGCTGGGATGATGCCTCGTCCAGGCGCAAGATGAGCAAGTGGTTCTCGAGCCTCGGCCGCCTCTTCCTGACCTCCCACCCAGACCAACTCTCCCGTATCCCCACCCACGGCAGCGCCCTGTCCTAAGCAGATCAGCCCCTCCCGAGTGGCCGACTGCACGCCTGGCACCATGGAGTGCTGGATCAGAGACACGGTAACTCGCAGGACATGCAGTTTGGCCGATTCCTCGGAAGGAATCCGGGCCGGAGGCCCCGCAGACCGCTCTCATAGGATAGAACGCTCTGGGGTCACAGGCGAGCCCTGTGGGCTGCCGGCTCTGTCTCCTCCTGTGTTGGCGCGTGCAGACTGCCTGGCGACCCAGCAGGTCAACACTCCGATTCGGCCTGGGCCGAACCGCGGTGTCGTGTCTACGTCCCGGGTCGAGCCGCCCTCACAGCCCTCTGAAGAGGTCGGAGATCGAGGTACCCAATCCCCTCGCGATGGCTCGGACGTTGATCAGCGACACATTCCGGCGGCCCCGCTCAATGCCGCTGATATACGTCCGGTCAAGTCCGCATTCCGCGGCAAAGTCCTCTTGCGAGAGGCCCTTCGCCTTCCTCAACTCCCGGACTCGACGGCCGAACCTGATCAGGATGTCACTGGACTTGCGCATCGCCGGTATGCTAGGGCCGCTGGGACAATGGGTCTACGGACTATCGGTCACAGGAAGACGTGGTGCGCAAGCCGGGGGCTGGTGGCGCCAGGTGGGCTCCAGTCGGGATTCTGCCGGACTTGACATTAGATGGAATGTGACCTAATGTCAACAGCCGCCAAGCCCCGTCGGCAGGATGATCCTTTGGGGCGCGACGGAAGGTAAGCGTGACCGGACCTTCTGAGGACGGCGAGCAGTCCGAACGAGCGACCACGCGTGCTCGGGCTGTAGCATACGCCAGGATGTCTACCGAGCATCAGCAGTACTCGGTCGACAACCAATGCGACGTGATGCGGGAGTACGCCTCCCGGCACGCCATGGAGATAGTGCGTGTGTACGCCGACGAGGGAAAGAGCGGGCTGCGGCTCAGCGGCAGGGACTCGCTGAAGCGACTCATTGCTGATGTGAGCAGCCCGACTAGGGACTTCAGCGCCATCCTCGTCTACGATGTCAGCCGGTGGGGCCGGTTCCAGGACGTCGACGAGAGCGCGTACTACGAGTACGCGTGCCGACGTGCAGGCGTCGATGTGCACTACTGCGCAGAGCAGTTTGCCAACGACGGCAGTCCGGTCTCTACCATCGTGAAGGGCATAAAGCGGGCGATGGCCGCAGAGTACAGCCGAGAGCTGTCTGCCAAGGTCTTCAGGGGCCAGTCCCGACTGGTTCAGCTTGGGTTCAGGCAAGGGGGCCGTGTCGGCTATGGCCTCCGCAGGGTACTCGTTGACCAGGAGGGCAACGTTAAGGGCTTGCTCTCCGAGGGCGAGCACAAGAGCATCGCGACCGACAGAGTGGTATTGCAGCCAGGGCCCCCGGAGGAGCTGGCGATCATCCGATGGATGTTCCTGCAATTCGCCGTTGAGAGGAGAACCGAACCGCAGATTGCTGAGACCCTCAATGCGGAGGAGATCGTTGCCCACTCCGGGGGCCCTTGGACACGGGCGATGGTCCACTACGTTTTGACGAACGAGAATTACATAGGCAACAACGTCTACAATCGGACGAGCTGCAAGCTGAGGAAGAAACGCGTGCACAACACCCCGGATATGTACGTTCGCGCCAATGGGGTGTTCGAGCGAATCGTTGATCTGGACTTGTTCGCCCGAGCGCAGGAGATCATGGCGGAGCGATGGCGGAAGCGGCCCGATGCGGAGTTGGTGAAGGGGCTGAAGCAGCTCTTGCAGCGGCACCGTCATCTCTCGGTCCGGATCATCAACGCGTATGACAAAGGCCCATCGGCCTCAACCTACACCAGGCGGTTTGGCAATTTGCTGCCAGCCTACCGGATGGCCGGCTATGTGCCGAGGCGCGACTTCGCGTACCTGGAGATCAACAGGCAACTCAGGAAGCTGCATCCCCAGGTAGTGCTGCAGATCAGAACCGGCATGGTGGCCCAAGGCGCGGTGGTCACGTATGATGAGGAAGCTGACCTGCTAACGGTTAACAGCGAGTTCACGGTGTCAGCAGTGATCGCCAGGTGCCTCCAGACACGTTGTGGCGCGTGCCGGTGGGTGGTCCGTCTGGACACAAGGCTGAAGTCTGACATCACGGTCGCTGTTCGCATGGATCACGACAATATCGGCCCCATGGACTACTACCTGCTCCCCACCACGGACATGCCGGGTGAAGAGCTCCGGCTAGGCGAGACCAACGGGCTGCTGGTCGACCGGTACAAGTTCCAGGATCTCGACTACTTGGCGCGGATGGCACGTCGAGCTCATATCCAGGAGGTGATCTAGGTGAGGGAAGACCACGACGACGGATACGAGATGGAGCAGGATCAAGCGGTTTCGGGAGAGACGCATGCCGAGACCGGGGGCACTGATCCCGCAGAGAGTGGGACCGGGTGCGGGTCCACGCTGCAGAGCCTGGAGGTGCAGTTGCTGCCACTGGGTAGCATTCGGGTCCTGAACCCTCGGGGGCGGGAGAGGAGGAAGTTCCGGCAGATCGTTGCGAACATCAGGGACGTAGGGCTGAAGAAACCGATAACGGTGCGGCCGTGCCAGGACGGCGGGTACGAGCTAGTATGCGGCCAGGGCAGGCTCGATGCCTTCAGACAGCTGGGACAGACCATGGTTCCGGCCATCGTCCGTGACGTGTCGCAGGAGGAGATGCTGCTCATGAGCCTGGTCGAGAACATCGCTCGGAGGAATCCGACTAGCATGGAGACCGTCCGTGACATCGCGGCGCTGCGCGAGCGAGGCTACAGCCAAACGGAGATCGGACAGAAGATCGGGATGGCTCTCAGCCAGGTCAACGGGTTGCTCTACCTATACGACCATGGCGAAAAGCAGCTCATGACGGCAGTTGAGGCCGGAAAAGTCCCAGTCTCGACAGCCGTCATCATCGCGCGCAGCGATCACAGCGAGGTCCAGGCGGCGTTGCTCCAAGCCGCTGAGCGGAAGGAGCTGACGGTTGGCGAACTGCAGCGCGCACGTACACTGGCGGATGCGCACGGGGCTTCCGGCAGGAAGCGCCAGGCCACAGGCGATCGCACCTCACAGCCAGTTACGGGTGACAGCATAGTGAAAGCGTTGCGCCGTGAACAGGCGAAGCACCGCCAGGCTCTCAAGAAAGCAGAGCTGTGCGAGAAGCGCCTAGTCTTTATTGTCAACGCGTTGCGTAGGCTCTTCAAAGACCATGGCTTCGTGAATCTACTCCGTGCGGAGGCCCTGGAGACCGTCCCGGAGTACCTGGCCGAGCGGATCAAGGATGGAGGCGCCAATGGCTGATGAGAAGGCGGCGAACTCGCTGAGCGGACCGGCAGCTGACTCTGGAGGCAACGCGGCCTGCATGCCGGCCCAAGAGGATATGGCCCAGGAGGCCACCGAGGGTGCGGGTGCTGGCCGTGAGACCGGGGTGAATCGCGACGACCTGCCTGCTGCTGCTCTGGCCGGTGGACTGGGTGACAGTCCAGCCAACAGCCAAGGTGAACGAGTCAAGCTCGGGTTCGAGCTTGGTGTCGTCTCCATCCCGCTCTCGCAAATCCTCCCCTCCAAGCCCCTGGGTGAGCAGGCCAAGAGGTCGCATAAGTATGCGGCGGTGGTTTCCTCTATCCAGGAGATCGGGATAATCGAACCCCTGGTGGTGTACCCGATGAGGATGGGCGGAACAGATCCACCGGGCCAGTACCTTCTGCTAGACGGCCATCTGCGCATTGAGGCGCTCAGGGAACTGGGCCGTGAGGAAACGCTCTGCCTCATTGCCACTGATGACGAGTCTTACACCTATAATCACAAGGTCAACCGACTCGTCCCGATACAGGAGCACTTCATGATCCTGAGGGCCCTGGAGCGAGGCATCGGTGAGGAGCGCATCGCCCGGGCGCTGAAGGTCGATGTTGCGCATATTCGGGAAAAGAGGGACCTGCTCCGAGGCATCTGCACCGAGGTCGTCGTCCTCCTCAAAGAGGCACCCATCGCGGCCAGTGCACTCCAGCTCCTGCGGGCGGTCAAGCCGACGCGCCAGGTGGCGATCGCCGAGATGATGAACTTGGTTGGGAACTACAGCAGCACATACTGCCGAGCTCTGGTTGCGGCAACGCCTCAGGAGCAGCGTGTTCGCGCTCGGAAGAGAAGTGCGAAGATGGCACTCAGCGCAGACGAGGTCGCTCGCATGCAGCGCGAGGAAGATGCCCTGCAGAGCGGTTGGCAGGCCCGCGAGGAGACCTACGGGCAGGACTTCCTGAACCTGGTGGTCGCTCGCGGGTACGTGTCCAGGCTGCTGGGCAACGCCCGGGTGATGCAATTCCTCTCAGACCAATACCCGGATCTGCTGGAGGGCCTCCGGCAGATAGCGGAGTCAGCAAGCCTGGAAGGGTAAGTGCATTGGCGCGCCGGGAGCGTGCTATCCGCCCCAACGCCGGTCGCAGAAGCGGCCAGGCCGAGCGCGCCCAACTGGACACAGTCGCGATGCGTCAGGGGCACCGGTTCTGCCTGGCATGTCAGGTCCTGCCGGTGTTGCAGTCAGTTCGATCTGGATTGCCAGTTGCTCCCCAGCATGCCAGTCAGCTTCCATGTCGTCGCCTGCGTGGACACGCCAAGTTCACAATGGTCGACCCTCCGCGAAGCGTCGCGCACGGAACCGAGGGCTCAACGGGGAGGCCGATTGCCCCTGCTCCGTCCTTGACCAATCGTCATCGGCTACTGGTGCCTTCCCGTGAAATAGCTAGCTCGCTGGGCTGACCCTGTCTGCTATGCCCAAGGGCCGGCGCGGTTGATCCGCAGCGGGGTCGGCCTAGACGTTACCTTTTCGCTCGAGCTAACAGCCGCTGTTGGCAACCCACCGGTTAGGCGATCTACTGCAGCCAGTCATCCGCGGAGCACTCCCAAGAGGCTGGAGAGCCACAAGACCGCCAACCGTTCCAGGGCAAACGGGCATTTGTGGCAACGAAAGTCCAGTTATGTCGCCAGTGCAGCTACGCGCGCTAGAGGCGAGCCTATCACATGATACGCAATGACCATCTGGTGAGCGGACCAGTCAAGGCCCCCGCCGCCAAAGCTGAGATCTTGGTGGCCTGGGTCCACTCTTCGGCTCCATGACCTGAAGCGGCAGCCCTCGGCACACCGAGCGGACGTCTGTTGTACCTACCAGGCGGCGATGAAGCTCATGGTGACCCCCCGAGACGGAGCGAAGCACGGGCAGGTATTGGCCGGCGTGTTGGCATGACCCACCTGGCAACCGGGTCGGCGTCGAGAGTTGCCCCGCGACAGATGATTGCCAGGAACCGAGAAGAGGGATCTGAGGGGCGAGGCGACCCGACTTCGCTCGTCCAGGGTGGCTCAGAGGTGGCCGCCGACTACGGGCCAGCTGCGGATGCCGGCTGATGGACGAGGTTGGTCGCATGCACCGCGAGGAAGACGCCCTGCAGAGGTGTACGCATGTGACCCTCCAGTCGGACTGTGCGCGCCCAAAGCGTCGGCCTCGCTCGGCAGGACTGCGGCAGCCGTACCCAACGAACCGGGCTCTATGCTATAATGGCTAAGAACTGATGCCATGCCCACGACGCGTTTTCAGCGTAGCAGCGCTGCTCCCGGCGTCACGGGCGAGAACCCAACCGTTGGCATCCTGATACGGGACCGGCTGGGCAATGACATATGGGGCACCAACACCTATGGCCTGGGCCGGGGGACCGGAGCCTTTGGCGCGGGTGACCGGCTGGAGGTGAGGTGGGCCTTGGACATGGACATCGGCCCCGGGCAGTACACTGTGACGGCGGCGGTGCACACCGAGGACGTGCACCTGTACCGCTGTTTTGACTGGGCAGACGCGATGCTTTCCTTCCAGGTGCTGCCGCGGACCGACTACCACTTCATCGGGGCCGCCCACTTGCGCCCCCAGGTTTCTTTTCGGCGCGGCAGAGGGAGTCTCTGATCTCGCCTCCGTGATCGCGGCCCTCTATCCCGAGGCACCGCGGTCGCTGGATATGCGGGATGAGAAGCATCTGCTGCAAGGATGGTATCACGTAGAGGACGCAGGCGGCCGGCCCATGCGCTGGACCAAGGGGGAGTTCGCTTTCGTGCTGCGGGGGCCGGCGAAGGCGGTCGGCCTGGCGGCTTCCTGCCAGCGGGGCGATATTCGCGAGCGGCCGGTGCGGGGGCGGGTGTGGGTCAACGGGGCAGAGGTGGGAGAGTTCCAACTGGACTCGAATCAGCTCAGGACCGTGAGGATCCCGGTTGACCTGGAGACCGACGCGCCGGTGAAGGTCGAGGTTCGGCTGGATGGCACCTGGGTGCCAGAAGAGCACGGCTTCAAGGGGGACCGGCGGGAGCTGGGGATCTTCGTGGCGAGAGCATGGACGGAATAGGAGCGGGGGAGATCACATGCCTGACCAACTTTTCGAGATTCACGATGACCAGATCAACGTGGACGAGATCATGAGCCGGATCCAGGAGCGAGCCCGGCAGCGCACCCTGCAGGGGCCGATCCCGAGCGGGGCCACGGCCCCTCGGACAGCATCACTCCTGCCCGCCGCCGCTTATCCCTCGGGCGATGAGGTCCGGAACCTGGAAATCCTGAACGCGAACTTCGACCCCGAGAGCACGCTCCCGGAGCGCACGCGCTTGCGTGGCCTCAAGCGCTTGGTCTTCTGGGCGGTCAGGGCCTTCGCGCGCGCTCAGGCCTCCTTCAACGCGGCGGCGACGGCGCTTCTGTCCAAACAGGTGGACCAGATCAGCGCCGTGGTCCAATGTCTGTCCGCGCTGGAGGAGAGAGTCGGCGGCCTCGATGAGCTAAGAGGCGTGATGGACAACCGCGTCACGGATCTTGAGAAGGCGCTGGATGGGCTCTGTGCTGGCCTAGCCGGAAGGGAAGTGGGCCCGGATGGCCGGGTAGCTTGCCTGAAGGCGGCCGCGGCCGAACTCCACGAGTTGGAGGATCATGAGCGCGCGCTCGGCCAGCGTCACGAGTTGCTGCGCCAGGAAGTGCTGCTGCAGAAGAGACGGCTGGAGCTGATTCTGCGCGAGGTGAGGCGGAAGATGGGGCTCGATCGCGAGACCGCATCCCGGTTCCGCGAGCAGGAGGAGCGGCTGTCAGACCATCTGTTCGTGCTGCACGATCAGACCTTCCGTGGAACAGATGAGGAGATCCGCCAGCGAATGGCGATCTACATGCCGGTGTTGGCAGAGCGGCGGGCGCAGGTGGGCGAGGACGCGTATGTCCTGGACATCGGCTGCGGCCGCGGTGCCCTGCTCGAGCTGCTCCGGGAGGCCGGCATCCCTGCCCGCGGAGTCGAGCAGAACGAGGAAGCGGCCCAGGTCTGCCGCGACAAGGGACTGACGGTAGCCCAACGAGATGGCCTCGCCGAGCTTGCCTCCCTTCCCGACGAGTCCCTACTGGGCGTGACGGCATTGCATGTGGTCGAGCATCTGGCGCTGCCGGACCTACTGGAGTTCATCAAGCTCTGCCACCAGAAGATCCGGCGGGGCGGCGCGCTGGTGCTGGAGACACCCAACCCCACCAATCTGGTGGTGGGAGCGGCCGAGTTCTACCTCGACCTGACGCACCGGCGCCCCATCCATCCGCTGGCGCTCTCCCATCTCGTCGAGAGCCTAGGCTTTGTGGACGTGGAGCTGCGCAATCTCCAGCCGGCCGAGCCCGAGCTGCTGCTGCGCCTCACCTCAGGCAGCACCGGTGACCTGGCGACAGAGAATGAGAACTGGAGACGGCTCAACGATCTCCTGTTTGGCCCAAGAGACTATGCTGTCATCGCCACCCGATGAGCATGAGGGATGAGGGGTCTCCGCGGCCGGCGGCGCATGAACGCCATCCACCAACTGGTCACCGGGTTCACCTCCGGCGACGCGATCAGCAATGATGCCCGCACGATACGCTCTGCCCTGGAAGCATGGGGATACTCGTCACGGATCTTCGCGGTGCACATCAATGAGCATCTCGCACCGGAGGCTCGGCCCTACCAAGAGCTGGCCAACTGCCTCCACGGCAGCAGCGGTGTGATCCTCCACCACTCGATCGGCTCAGCGGCCACCCGCGCTGCGCTACAGGCCCGCGCAAAACGCATGCTCATCTACCACAACATCACGCCAGCCGAGTTCTTCGAAGCCTTCGATCCTCACAGGGCCGCTCTCCTGAGGCAGGGACGCGAAGAGCTGCGCCACCTGCGAGGTCGCTTCGACCTGGTGATGGCAGATTCCGCGTACAACGCGGCCGAGCTGGCAGAGCTGGGCTACGAAAGGGTGGAAGTGGTGCCAATTCGGATCCGCTTCGACGATCTGGCGGAGCCAACAGACCCCCAGGTGTTGGCCGCGCTGTCGGGCCCGGAGCGCAAGATCACCTTCGTGGGGCGCATCTCGCCCAACAAGAAGCAGGACGACCTGGTGACGGCGTTCGCCTACTATCAGCGGATCAACCCTCGTTCCCGGCTGTTTCTGGTAGGCGATTTCCTGCCCACAGAGCGCTACTACCGCGCCGTAGTCCAGCTCATTCGGGATACCAATGCCACCGGAGTCGTGCTCACCGGGAAGGTCAGCCAGGCGCAGCTCAATGCGTACTACCAATCCACTGACCTGTTCGTCTCCATGAGCGAGCACGAGGGCTTTGGCATCCCGCTGGTGGAGGCGATGCATTTCGGCATACCTGTGCTGGCCTACAAGGCGGGCGCGGTTCCTGAGACCATGGGTGAATCGGGTATACTGGTCACCGAGAAGCGCTACCTTGAGATGGCGGAAATGATGGACCTGTTGATCGAGGACCAAGGGCTGCGGGAGCGGATCATCGCCGGTCAGCAGCGGCGCCTGCGAGACTTTCTGCCCGACCGCGTCTTGCCTCAGCTCAGGGCCGCGGTGAAGGAGTTCGCCGCTCTATGAAAGTCGGCTTCGTGGTGCAGCGCTACGGCAGCGAGGTTATTGGCGGCGCTGAGTACCTCTGCCGGCAGGTCGCGGAACACATGGCCAAGCACTGGGAAGTAGAGGTGATCACCACCTGTGCTCGGCTTCACACCACCTGGCGCAATGAGTACCCTCCCGGCGAGCGGACAGCAAACGGCGTCGTGGTGCGTCGGTTCCTGGCAGATCGCGAGCGTGACCAAGCAACCTTTTCCCGGCTGTCACAGCGGGTCCTGCTCGGCCTGCCCCACAGGCTCGAAGAGGAAGTGGAATGGATGCAGGCCCAGGGCCCATACTCCACGCCGCTTCTCCAGTACCTGAGCAAGCATAAGGCTAGCTACGATGCTTTCCTCTTCTACACCTATCTCTACTGCACCAGCTACTTCGGCCTCCCCTTGGTGGCGGGCAAAGCTCTGCTGGTCCCGGCCACTCACGACGAGCCCATGCTCCGCCTCTCCATCTTCGATGAGTTGTTCCATCTGCCCCGCGCAATCATCTTCCTGACTCCGGAGGAGCAGCAGTTAGTCCACCGCCGCTTTGGCAATCGTGGGATTCCCCACACCATCACTGGGATCGGAATGGGCGCACCGCGCGACTCAGACCCAGGCCGCTTCCGCCATCGCTACGGCATCTCGGGCCCTTTTGTCGCGTATCTGGGTCGCGTGGAGGAGGGGAAGGGCTGTCTTGAGATGCTGGACTTCTTCCTCTCGTACCGTGAGCGCAGGCAGGAGGAGGTGACGCTGGTGCTGATGGGGCCATCCATCATGCCGATCCCAGACCGGCCGGACATCGTCCACCTTGGCCCGGTGGATGAGCAGACCAAGCAAGACGCGCTGGCCGGGGCCGAGGTGCTGATCCAGCCCTCTCCCTACGAGAGTCTCTCCATTGTGATCCTGGAGGCTTGGCTGGCCGGGACCCCGGTGCTGGTGAATGGTCGCTGCGCGGTGTTGAAGGGGCAGTGCCGTCGCTCCCAAGGCGGCCTCTGGTACGAGAGCCGATACGAGTTTGAGGAGGCGCTCTCACTGCTGCTCGCTGACCCGGCTCTGCGCCAGCGCCTTGCCGCCGACGGGCGCCGCTACGTGGAGGCGAACTACTCCTGGGACAGCATCGAGCAGAGATACCGGGAGATTGTGGCCAGGGCGCTGCCGGAGACTGTGGGTGGGGTGTGATTGGCGCATGGAGCAGCGAATCGCGATATCAGCCTTGCTAGTCCTCCTCTTGCTGCTGCCAGGCCCGCTCGCCTGGTACCTGGCGAGTTGCCGGCGGCGAGCGGCTTACTTGCTTGGGCCTGCCACTGCCTTCATCGCGCTCGTCACCAGCCTTGCGATCACCTCCATCATCGGCATCTGCCTGCTGTCGGCGGGGCAGTTCCGGGTGCGCTGGTTGCTGACTCTACATGGGCTGGTAAGCCTGGCCCTGCTCTTCGCTGTGCTGAGGGCCGGCCGGCAACCGATTCGCCTGCACCGCGCGCGCCAAGGGTTGAAGGGTCTGGCCACCGGGCTCCTGCTCCTGGGGCTGCTGGTCACGGCTGCAGTGCTGCGGATTCCGCCCTCTTTCTATGTTGATGGCGGCCAAGATCAGGGCGTGTACGTCAACATGGCCGCGCACTATGCCAAGCACCATACCCTCTTCATCCACGATGATCTGCTGGAGCGCGCCTACTCGGGCAGCAAGGCAGAGCGCGCGGCGCTACAGCCTCTGTTACCCCTCGCCTCACATCCGGTTCCAGGCCGCGTGGAAAGCTGGAGATACCCGGGACTCTACATTGGGGATTCAGCAAGCGGCACCGTGGTGCCTCAGTTCTACCATCTGCATCCCATGTGGATGTCGCTGTTCTGGCTCATGTTTGGGCCTGCGGGCTCGGTCTACGCGGTCGCCCTGTTCGCGCTGGTGGCGTTGATGGCGATCTACTTCCTGTGTCAGGAGCTCTTCCGGACCCGCTGGGTGGGAGTGCTGGCTGTCGCTCTCCTGGCCGTCAACGTCCTTCAGGTGTGGGTGAACCGCTACCCGGTGTCGGAGACGGTTGCTCAGTTCTGGCTGTTCGCCGGGCTGTTTCTCTATGTGGAATGGCGGCGAACCGACAGCGCGGGCGAAATGTGGCTCTCTGCTGCCTGCCTGGGCCTGTACGCCTTCACTCGCTTCGCTGCTCTGCTCATGCTGCCGGTTTACATCCTTGCGTTCTGGTTAGGCGAGGAAAGGCGAAGGGATTACCTGTTCTACAATCTGCTCTTCGCTTTCCATGTCTGGGCCTTCGCGCACGCAACCGCCTTCTCGTTCCCGTATCTGCGGGACCTCTTCTACCAGCACGGCCTTTGGTACGCGGTGGAGCCATGGCAGGTGGTGATCATGGGACTGGCAGCGATAGCCCTGCTGAACCTGGCCAAATGGTCGTTTCAGAGGGTCCTATGGGATAGGTTGGGCGAAGCGATCCTGCGCTACCGGGCGCTGCTGGTGCTGGCTGTCGCTATCGTGGCGGCCGCGCTGTTGGTGAGACACTTGGTGCTCACCCGGGCTCCCGCCTCCATGCGGCTGGTGCAGTTCAGTTGGTACATCACCGCCCCAGGCCTGGCCGCCGCTCTGATTGGCTCCTACCTCATCATCCGCCACTGGGTGGCTGCTCGCGACCGGATGCTCCCGGCGGGCTTGATGGTGGCAGTGGTACTATTCCAGTTCGTGATCCAGCGCACTAATGGTTACCAGTTCTACTACGCCAGGTACTACGTCTCAGAGGCGCTGCCATTCTGCGCCATCGCGCTGGGATTCTTAGTGGTGCGGCTAGTTCAGAGCAGACGGGTGTGGGCGCGGTCCGTGGGTGCAGTGAGCGTGATGGGGCTGCTTTCTGCCTACCTGGTTCCGTACACGTACAACCCGGCCTTTCGAGTCCGGGAGCTAGACGGCCAATACGATACCATGCGCAGCATCGCCCACTACCTGCCTGGGAACAGCGTGACGTTTGTAGCCGTTGATGGCAGCGTGCCACTCACCGACACCGGTGCCCTGGCCACCGGGCTGATGCACGTCATGGATCGCTATACACTTCCGGCTAGCGATCCGGCCCGCGTATTCGCGGCCGTTCCCCTTATCAGGTCGCTGGGGAAAGCAGTCTACTTGCTCCAGGCCTCAGCCGACAGGCAGATCGAGGATCGCTCTCTGGAAGTCGCGAGCACCTGGATCGCCGCTGGCAAGGGCAGGCTAGTCATCTCCGAGCATGAACTCGCGGTGCCGGAGAAGACGGTCTCCTGTGCGGTACCGTGGAAACTGTACGAGCTCCGCGTACGGAGCGCGGGCGAACCTTGGGCGGTCCGCTATGACAGCAGACTTGTCTCCGTCTCTAACCTCGACACGGCCGAAGGTTTCGGCTGGACCAGGGGCCATGCCAGCATCGCAGGCATTCGCACCCCGGCGGCCACTCCCCTTACCTTGAGGGTCATTCTCAATCATCTTTTCCCGGTGGAGGTCAGCCCCCGCGTCCAGGTCGTCGTCAACGGGGCCACTGTCTTCGACCGCGTGGTCTCGGGCACATCACTGCACGACCAGGCAGAGATCGGGCCTATTCGGGTGCCGTCCTCGCTGAACCGGTCGCCGCTCACAGTCGAGCTGATCTCCGACACCTGGTGCCCCGCTGAGCTGTGGCCAGACAGCACAGATTCCCGCAGGCTGGGACTAGACCTGGTGGAACTCAAGTTCGCGCGAGCTGAGCCATGAGGCCGCTTCTCCCGGAACAAGGCGCTGAGCCGGTCTCCGCGGGCGGCCGCGCTCAGGCCAGGTACCTGCTCGTGGTCGTGCTGTTCGCGGCCGTCGTCGCTTCCCTCAGCTACCTCACTTACAACGAATACTACGGAGGCGCGGACGAAGGCTGCTATACCACTATGGGCTACCTGCTATCCCGCGGCAACGGGTTCATGCCTGTGGACCCCGTGGTAGTAGCTGCTGGTGGGTGGGCCAATCGGAACTGGTTCTTGCCGCACCCGTATCGCGCGCACGTTGACAAGAGCGGCCGCATTATGGCTCAGTGGGTGAAGGGATATCCCCTGCTCACCGCGCCGCTCTGGCGCGTGTTCGGCTACCCTGGCCACAAGCTTTGGAACCCGCTCGCAGCTGGGCTGCTGCTTGTTCTGACCTTCCTGCTGCTGGTCACGATGAGTACACCGGCCGCCGGTGTTGCTGCTGCTCTGCTGCTAGGCACCTCGTGGATCTTCCTCTGGCACGCGCGCTATCCGATGTCGGAGATGACCAGCGCCCTGCTCTTCATGCTCGCTGCCTTGCTGATTGCCCGCCACCGGGTGGCGGGTGGTTACTGGCGGCTCTGGATCAGCGGGCTTGTCGTCGGCTACGCCACGTGGGTGCATGCGGCCAATCTGGTTCTGCTGCCGGCCTTTGCCCTCTGGGTAATCCTTGCGCCTGCTTCGGCCCCAGTCGGTTCGGAGGCGCCGCGCCGGCCTCGTTTGGCCAGAGGAGCTGTGCTTGTGACTGTTCTCCTACTTCCCCTCTTCCTTACGGGTTCCTACCGCTTGCTCGACCCAGGCTCCTATATGGTGAAGGGGACCGCTCGGGGCGCAAAGCCCGCTGAGATCGCCGAACACTCCTCAGTTGACTTCTTCAGGTGGGAAGCGAAGCCATTTCTCCGCCAGCATCACGTCCCAGACGCCCTTGGGACGCCTTACTTTGCCTTGCTCAATGCGAAGTTGCTGCCTTGGGCAACCACCTGGAATCTCCTGGTGCCGATGCCGTTCACTCTGCTCGCCTGCTTGGGATTGCCTCTAGCCTTGCGTAATCCAAGATGGCGCCCGCTATGGCTCGGCCTCCTGGTCTGTGCTGGGGGCTCTCTGTTCGTCCATGCGGCAAGGGATGTGGGCAATCCTCATGTGCTCTACACTGCCCGCCGTTTCCTCCCGTCGGTGCTGCCCGTGGCAGCTCTGCTGGCCGGGGTAGCCCTTTCGAGTCCCCTTACCAGTGGCCGCTGGTGCGGGCGGGCAATCGCCTGGGGGTTCGTGATCGCCCTGGCGGGCGCGCAGTTCAGCACCCACGCCGCCTTCTACCGCATTCGAAAGGGCAACAGCACACGGCAGGTCGCGGTCGAAATCCGCCGCGCGGTGCAGGCAGAGGGGCCTCTGAGCGATTCTCTGGTCGTCCTCTCAGCGTATGCCGGAGCGCTCGGCTCTGGCCTGCGCTACATAGAAGGAGTCCCGATAGTCAACGGCGATCGAGCGCGCCCCGCCGATCTGGCCACCATCATCGCGCATGAGCTGCGGGCGGGCAAGCGCGTCTACCTGCTCGCCAAGGCGGCTCCGCCAGAGGGCGTGGGCGGTCCCGGTGTCCAATGGCGACGAGTGTTCCAGCGAAGGATCGTTGAACACGACCCGAACTCACCAGCCTACACCTACCCCAGGCTCGGCGGATGGGCGGATCGGCTCAGCCTGTTCCGCGCCGAGCCCGACCTGGCGCAGAGAAAGGGCCGGTGAGCATTCCAGGCTCAGCAACGCGCGTTCCCCTTTGGCAGCGTGTTGCCATTCCGGCGGCGGTGCTCTTGGTCGTCTTCGTCGTCCACGCGCTGAGTCCTATCAAGACCTCCTGGGACTCCAAGTGGTCGATCCCAACCGCGCAGAGCATCATACGGGAGCACAACACGAGGCTGGACGAGTATGCGAAGGAAACAGCAGGCGACTACGCTGTGGCGAGAGTGCGCGGGCACATCTACAACGCGTACCCCCTCGGACCTGCGCTGGTGGCTTTGCCGTTCGTCTATACGCTCGACCTGACTCTGCCATACCTCATGGCGGCTTCAGCCAGCCTCAGGCACCGCCTCGAGATCACGACTCCTCTGCCCTATACGAGTGTCACGGTTGATGACGTAGTCTTCCGCCACCACGCCTACTTCGAAAAGGTCATTGCCTCTTTCGTGATCGCCCTCACCGCGGTTCTCATCTTCCTGGTGGCTCGTCAGTCTTTGAGCGTGCCCCTGTCGCTGCTGGCCACCGGCATCTTCGCCTTTGGCACTGCCGCCTGGTCGTCGGCCAGCCGCGCCCTCTGGCAGCATGGCCCCTCGATGCTTATGCTCACAACCACGCTCTATCTGCTTGTGCTCTCCAAGAGGAAGGAATCGCTGGCCCGGTATGCCAGCTTGCCGTTGGCTTTCTCCTACGTCATCCGCCCGACCAATAGCATCTCCGTCGCGTTGCTGACAGTCTACGTTTTCCTGGCGCACCGAAAGCAGTTTCCCGCCTATCTGCTCTGGAGCCTGCCGATCGCTGTGCCCTTTCTCGTCTACAACTGGGGGGTCTACCACCAGCTCCTCCCACCGTATTACACGCAACGAGGTGGCTTCTCTACTGCTCAATTCTGGGTGGCATTGGCGGGCCAGTTCATCAGTCCAGCCCGCGGGCTTTTCATCTACTCCCCAGTGTTGGTGTTCAGTACTGCTGGCGTCGTCTGGAAGATCAAGGACAACCAGATGGAAGCGCTTGACTACTTCTTGATCTGCATCACGTCTCTTACCGTGTTGGTTCACTCGTTCTGGAGTGACTGGTGGGGTGGCACGGTCTACGGTCCGCGGCTGCTTTCAGACATGATCCCGTTCCTGATCTATCTGCTGCTGCCTGCCTTATCTGCGGTGGCGAAGGCGAGGGGCGGGAAGCGCGTGCTCCTCGTCTCCACGGGGAGCGCGGCTCTGCTGATCAGCGGGTCCATGCACTACCGGGGGGCGACAAGCTGGAAAGTCTACCAGTGGTGGTCGGATCCATGTACCGTGAGTGGGACCGAACGGCTATGGGACTGGCGGGATGCTCCGTTCCTGCGCGGCATTCTCCCAAGCCCTGGTGACCCCGCGCTGCGGCGTGTTGGCGGAGGCTGGGAAGAGCCAGTCATCACGCCTCGCTTCGGACGTGAGTGGGGGCTGTCGGAACCTGACGCCGATGCCTCCCATGGCGAGGCCTGGGTAGGGCCAGCAGAGGCAACACAGCGAGGAGTCTTGGTCTTCGGGCCATACCTGAGCGCCCCGTCGGGAGCATACGAGGCCACTTTCCGTGTGAAGCTGTCACCGAAGGGAGCGGAGACGCCAGTAACGTTTGACGTGTTCTGCAGCGGCGATCAATGGAACAGCCCATTACCAGGATCTCTGGCAAGCATGACTGTGGACCGTCCCACCTTCGGGTATGAGAATCTGGCGCTGCAGTTTTCTGTGCCCAGAAGCTTGGCCGGCCACTTCGTGGGCACGCGCGTCACGTCCAATGCGCCTGGGGTGGAGATTCGGTTGGACAAGATAGGGATCCACCGCCTCAGCTAGCAGGCTGCAGCATTGCCGCATGTCCCGTCGGGTCAGCGGAAGAGATTGTACCTCAGTATGCACCAGAGCGCGTTCACGCCGTCACGCCAACCGATCTTCTTCCCCTCGGCGTAGGTCCGACCGTAGTAGCTGATCGGCACCTCGTAGATCCTGGCCTTGAGCCTAGCCACCTTGGCCGTGATCTCGGGCTCGAACCCGAAACGGTTCTGCTTGATCTCTATCTGGGACAGGATCTCCCGGCGGAAGACCTTGTAGCAAGTCTCCATGTCCGTCAGGTTAAGATTGGTCAGCATGTTCGACAGAGTGGTCAGGAAGCGGTTGCCGACGAAGTGCCAGTAGTAGAGCACCCGATGCGGCCCCCCCAGGAAGCGAGAGCCATAGACCACGTCGGCAACATCATCGAGGATAGGCTGCAACAGCACCGGGTACTGGGCCGGGTCGTACTCCAGGTCAGCGTCCTGGACGATGACCAAGTCCCCGGAGGCATGCCCCAAGCCCGTGCGAATGGCTGCCCCCTTGCCCTTGTTCCGGTCATGGAGGATGATCTTTGCTATCCGGCCGCGGAGGTTGTCATAGACGTCGCGCGTACCATCTGTCGAGCAGTCGTCAACCAGGATGATCTCCTTGTCCAAGCCGGCGGCGTCGGCCTCACACACCCGTTCAACGAGCTCCTCGACGGTAGCGCGCTCATTGTAGACGGGGATGACGATCGAGAGCCTCAAGGCCGGGTTCCTTCCCGTTTGGCTAGCACAAGCAGCAGAGAAAGGCCGACCGGAGGGCCGGTGATGTCCTCGATCAGCCGGAAGACATCGGCGAGACGGTCATACAGGCGTAGTTGCCCGGTGGGGAGTATGCTGCGCCCCAGCACCCGCCCATTCAGGAACCACCCCAGGATGCCGAACAGGTTCACGTAGCGAGCCACCACGGCCGTGAAGCCCAGTTGCGACGTTGCTGTGACCAGCGCGGCACGGCTGTAGCGCCGCCAATGGCCGAGGTGCTCATCCAAGGACCCGTATAAGGACGGCAGGGCCGGAACATAGAGAACAAGCCGGCCTCCGGGGCTAAGCACGCTGTGGATATTGCGCAGGGCCGCTGCATCATCGGCCACATGTTCCAGGACGTTCACGCACACCGCGCTGTCCCACTTGCCCTCCTCCCCGACGGTCCAGGAGACGTCCGCGGCATCGCCCTCCACAGCGCGGATGCGAGCGTCCCTGTACTCCCGCATGGCGGCTATGTGGCCCCGATCGCAATCGAGGCAGAGCATGGCCACGCGCTCGGGGAGCAGCAAGCGAGTCAGGGTCCCGGACCCGCACCCCACCTCCACTGTGAGCGGGCCCAGGAACGGCCGCACCAGATCAGCCAGCCAGCAGTTGAAGCGGCGCATCGCCGCAATGCGCCGCAGGGTCTCCTTGCCTACCTCCTCGACGGTCTGCACCTAGTCACCCCGGGCAGAGCCACCCATCTCGTCCCCTCGCACCGACCGCGCACAGCTGGGTCGTGCTCTGCTGCCCTGACGGCCGGTCATGTGGTTTCATCACCCTCCGCCTGACCTCCTGCCGCTGCACCCGCCTCAGGATCTCGCGGATTGGCTTCTCTTCGTTGTAGACCGGCATGACAACGGTGAGCTTCGTCACTTCCAACTCCCTCGCCCGACGCCCTGGGATGCACCCACAGCGCCGTGCGGCGGACTTGGCTGGACTCACCCTTCACCGTCCGCCAGAGGTCGGGCTCCTTGCTCCGCCACTTCAACGCCAGGGGATCGCATCCCTGCTGTCCCGCTGCCGGCATCTGGAACCAGCCGGGCTCGGCAGGGTATCGAGCGGTTTGGGCGAAACACATAATAACACGGCCGGGGTTCGGACTAGCCCGGCCAGGATCGTGACAAACGGTGGCGTTGCGCGACATGAACGGGAAGCGTGTGTGGCTGTTGGCGGGCGGTCTGGCAGCGGCGATCGCGCTATCTACCGCGGTCGGCTGCGGCCGCGAGCCGCCTATCGCAGAGAGGTCGGGCACGGGCGGCCGGCCGATATCGCCTGTGGATCCTTACACCCGCGGCCAGGGTCACTGGGTCTTCGAGTCCGAGGGCGGCGAGATGGGCCACGGGTGGGGGGAGCGCGTCCTGGATCCCGGGGCCAGCGGAGCCGCGGCCTGGGGTACGCCCACTGGTCCACACGCCAGAGTTGGTACGTTCGTCTTCGGACCCTACTACAGGCGCCTCCCCGCGGGCAAGTACCGGGTAGACTTCCACCTCAGAATCGAGCAGGCAGAAGCCATGCCGGCAGCGCTGTTGGATGTCTATGTTGACAAGGACATCGTGGGGAAGACCGTGGCGCGCACGCTGGCCAAGCGCAGCATCGGCGAGAACACGGGCGCGAACTACCGCGCCTTTCCCGTGGACTTCGAGCTTCCCAGAGACCTTGTGGGCGCCGGGGTGGAGTTCCGGGTGCGAGTGACAGACCCCGCGGCCCAGGTCCGGGCCGACCGTGCCGAAGTGTGGACGCGATAGCCACTCGGCATCTTCAGGTATCTCCGGAGTGTTGGGGGCAAGCCCCATTGTCAGAGATGCCTCAATGAAGCTATGGAGTTGCGAAAACACTCGGGGGGCGGTGTTGCTCTATGCCTTGAGCTTGGCGGCCTCCCTGCTGCTGCTGGCATGGGTGCTGCGGCTCTGGGAGGCGGACCTTCACGTCCCGTTTGCTTATAGCGGCGATGCTCTCTTCACCAGCTCTTCCATCAAAGGCATGGTCGAGAACGGCTGGTATCTGTCCAACCCGAACATAGGCCTTCCCGACGGCAGCACCCTCTACGACTATCCTGGCTCCGACCTTCTGCATTGGAGCATCATCAAGGCCGTCTCGGTCTTCGCACGGCATTACGCCGTCACCCTCAACCTGTTCTTCCTGCTGACCTTCCCGCTGACCACGCTGTCGGCGCTCTTCGTGACGCGCCAGCTCGGCCTCTCGCCTCTCGCTGCATTCTCTGTGGGGCTGCTCTTCACGTTTCTCCCCTATCACTTCTTGCGCGGCGAGCCCCACCTTTTCCTCTCAGGCTACTACATGATCCCATGGAGCGTCCTGATTGTGTTGTGGGTGGCCCGGGGCGAACCTCTCCTGCTGGGGGCCCAGGGACGGTTTTGCCTCCGGAAGAGAGGTCTGGCAGCAGCCGCGATCTGTGCTCTGGCGGCGGCCTCTGGCATCTACTACGCGGTCTTCGCTTGCTTCTTCCTGGGCGTCGCGGGCATAGCTGCCGCGTTGCGGGCTCGGAAGGCGCGCAACCTTGTGGACTCGCTCTCCCTTGTCCTGGTCATATTCGCTACGGTCATCCTGACTATGACGCCCACCCTATGGTTCCAGTTCAAGCACGGCAGGAATCCCGCGGCGGTGGTCCGCAATCCGGCCGCCGGTGAAGCGTACGCGCTGAAGGTAGCTCAGTTGCTGATCCCGGTGGACGGCCACCGCATCGGCTGGGTCGCGGCCAAGAAAGCGGCCTACAACCGCGTGATGCCACTGGTCAATGAAAACCGCACCGCGACCCTGGGCCTCGTTGGCAGCATCGGCTTCGTGTTACTCATTGGGCGCATTCTCTTCATCCGCCGGACTGAATCCATGGTTGACCACCTCGCCGTTCTCAACCTCTCCGCAGTTCTCTTTGCGGGTATCGGCGGGATTGGGCCGCTCCTGACCGCCGCCTTCGTGCGGCCGGTGCGGTGCTACAATCGCATCAGCGTCTTCATCGCCTTCTTCTGTCTGGTCGCTGTGGGCCTGTGGTTCGATGAACTGCGAAAGCGCGGGAGTGGCAGGAAGCTAGCCGGCGCCCTGCTCACGGTGGGAGGGGGCGCGGCCCTGATCCTGGGGCTGCTTGATCAAACTTCCCCGGCATTTGTTCCGCCCTATTCAGCTCTCAAGTCCGCGGTCGCGCATGACCGTGCCTTCTTCCAGCGGATCGAATCATCTTTGCCTGACCGCGCCGCCGTCTTCCAGTTGCCCTACATTGCCTTTCCCGAGTATAGGCGTCTCCACAAGATGATCGACTACGACCACTTCCGCGCCTATCTCAACTCCCACCGCTTGCGGTGGAGCTATGGCGCCATGAAGGGGCGGCCCGGGGACCTGTGGCAGCGGACTGTGGTCGCCTTGCCTCCCGCGGAGATGCTCAGATACCTGGCTCTCTCCGGCTTCGATGGGGTCTACATCAACCGTGCCGCCTATCGGCATGGCAGTACTCAGATCGAGCGTGAGATCAGCAGGACGCTGGCCGTTGCTCCCTTGGTCAGCGACAACAGGCAGATGGCGTTCTACTCCATGGTGGCATATAAGCGGAAGCTGGCGGCCGTGGGCGGCGGGGCTTGACGGACTGCGGCCATCCCCCAGGAGCCGATGGCTCGCCGATGGTATGCAGGTACCGCGCTGCGCGGCAAGGAGGTCAGCGATGAAGGCCTGTATCCTGGCCGGAGGCATGGGCACAAGACTGGCGGAGGAAACTGTGGTGAAGCCCAAGCCCATGGTCGAGATCGGCGGCAAGCCCATGCTGTGGCACATCATGAATATCTACGCCTCCTACGGCTACACCGAGTTTGTGGTGGCTGTGGGGTACAGAGGGGACGTGATCAAGGGCTACTTCCTCGACTTCTATTCGCTCAACGGTGATCTCACCGTCAACCTCCGCACCGGTGAGACCGCAGTCCACCACAGCAAGCATCCGGACTGGACGGTGCATCTCGTGGACACTGGCATCAACACTCAGACGGGAGGCCGGATCAAGCGCCTGGAACCGTGGGTCGGCGGCGAGACTTTCATGGTGACTTACGGTGACGGCGTGGCGGACATAGACATCAACCAGTTGGTGGCCTTCCACCGCTCACATGGCCGCCTGGCCACCGTCACCGCGGTGCGACCTCCCTCCCGTTTCGGCGGACTTGCTTTTGATGGCGACCAGGTGGTGTACTTTGCGGAGAAGCCGCAGACCGGCGAAGGCTGGATCAACGGCGGGTTCTTCGTGCTGGAGCCGGGCGTGTTCAGCTACATCAGCGGAGACGCCATGCCGTGGGAGGCGGAACCCATGGAGCGGCTGGCGGCCGAAGGAGAGCTCATGTCCTACCGGCACGAGGGGTTCTGGCAGCCCATGGATACCCTGCGCGAGAAGCACATGTTGGAGTCCCTCTGGGCCTCCGGGAGAGCGCCCTGGAAGGTGTGGAAGGATGAGCCAGTTCTGGACTGACAGGCGCACCTTTGTCACCGGGGCCACCGGCCTGGTCGGCTCCTGGCTGGTGAGGGCCCTGGTGGAGCGGCGGGCCTATGTGGTGGCCCTGGTGCGGGACTGGGACCCGCAGAGCGAGCTCGTCCGAAGCGGCATCATCCATCGGGTGACCGTGGTCAACGGCGTGTTGGAGGACTACGCTGCTCTGGAGCGGGCGATCAACGAGCACGAGATCGAGATTGCGTTTCACCTGGGGGCGCAGACGATTGTGGGTACCGCCCTGCGCAGCCCGTTCCCCACCTTCGAGGCCAATATCCGGGGCACGTACAACCTGCTGGAGGCCTGCCGCGTTCACCAAGATCTGGTGAAGCGCATCGTGGTTGCTTCGAGCGATAAGGCCTACGGGGACACTGAGATCCTGCCCTACACGGAGGAAATGCCTCCCCTCGGTCGCCACCCCTACGATGTGTCCAAATCCTGCGCCGACCTGCTCGCCCGGGCCTATCACCAGACCTACCGCCTGCCGGTTGCGATCACCCGGTGCGGCAATATCTACGGCGGCGGCGACCTCAACTGGAGCCGGATTGTTCCTGGCACCATTCGCAGCCTCTACCAGGGAGAGCGCCCCATCATCCGCAGCGATGGCAAGTTCGTGCGCGATTACCTCTATGTGCAGGACGCCGTGCAGGCCTATCTGTGCACCGCCGAAGCGCTCGAGAGACCGGCAATGCCGGGTGAGGCTTTCAACTTCGCCCCCGACCAGCCCCGCGCCGTGCTGGAGGTGGTGGAAACACTCTGCCGGCTGATGGGTCGAGAGGACCTGCCACCAGTGATCCTCAACCAGGTCAAGGCCGAGATTCGCGACCAGTATCTGTCCTCGGAGAAGGCAAAGCGGCTGCTGGACTGGACCGCCGCCTACAGCTTCGAGCAGGGCCTTGCTGAGACCGTCGAGTGGTACACTGACTTCTTCCGTCAGACTGCTGCCCCACCAGGACGGGCATGAGAACCGCTGAAGAGCTGCGCAACCTGATTCTTGAGTTGACCCGCGAGTACTATCAGGCTCAATGGCCGGAGCGGCCGTTCCGGCCGGGCGAGACGCCAGTGCCTGTGAGCGGCCGCGTGTTCGACCAGGAGGATGTCGCCACCTTGGTTGACGCCTCCCTCGATTTCTGGCTGACCACGGGGCGCTACGCGGCTGACTTCGAGGCCACGTTCGCGCAGGTGGTTGGCACGCGCTTCGCCGTTCTGACGAACTCCGGCTCCAGCGCCAACCTGCTGGCTCTCTCCTGCCTGACCTCTTCGGCGCTGGGCGAGCGTAGGCTGAGCTCGGGCGACGAGGTGATCACAGTAGCGGCCGGTTTCCCGACGACGGTGAACCCCATCGTCCAGAATGGGCTGGTGCCGGTGTTCGTGGACATCACAGTGCCGACTTATAACGTAGACATTTCCCAACTGGAAGCCGCGCTTAGCGACCGCACGCGGGCGATTGTTCTCGCCCACATGCTTGGGAACCCCTTCGAGGCCGGTACCGTCAAGGCCTTCGCGCAGGCTCACGGGCTGTGGTTCGTCGAGGACTGCTGTGACGCGCTGGGGGCCAGCTACCAGGGCCGGCAGGTGGGGACTTTCGGGGAC
The DNA here is from genome assembly GCA_963716175.1 of uncultured Armatimonadota bacterium. GTDB lineage: Bacteria > Armatimonadota > Hebobacteria > Hebobacterales > Hebobacteraceae > MFD04408-11. The sequence continues at coordinate 2,932,648 of OY970296.1, forward strand.
CTGGCCACCTTCAGCTTCTACCCGGCACACCATATCACCATGGGCGAAGGGGGTGCGGTGGTCACAGACTCACCCCGGCTCAAGAAGCTGGTCGAGTCCTTCCGGGACTGGGGCCGGGACTGCTGGTGTGCGCCGGGCAAAGACAACACCTGCGGTCGGCGCTTCGATTGGCAGCTCGGCGAGCTGCCATATGGCTATGATCACAAGTATACGTACTCGGAGATCGGTTACAACCTCAAGGCCACCGACATGCAGGCCGCGGTCGGCGTGTCACAGTTGAGCAAGCTGCCGCAGTTCATCGCCGCGCGGAGGCGCAACTTCCGGTTGCTGACCGAGCACTTGCATGATCTCCAGGACTTCTTCATCTTGCCAGAGGCGACCCCTGATTCCGAGCCAAGTTGGTTCGGCTATCCCATCTGTGTGCGCCCCACCGGTGCACTCACCCGCGACCAAGTTGTGCGGCGCCTGGATGCCGCCAGGGTCGGCACGCGGCTGCTGTTTGGGGGCAATCTGGTGCGCCAACCAGCCTACCAGGGTGTGTCCCACCGCAGCATCGGTGAGCTGCCGAACTCCGATTTCGTGATGAGGCATCTGTTCTGGATCGGCGTCTATCCTGGCCTGCGCGAAGAGATGCTGCACTATGTAGCCGAGGTGCTGCACACTTGCTGCGCGGAGGCCGGTCATCAGTAACCCGCTAGCGGCAGACCTGGATCACATCCTCGCCCACACCCGGGACCTGTGGGAAGACCTGCGCGGCAGACGCGTCTTCATCACCGGGGGCACTGGCTTCTTCGGCTGCTGGTTGCTCGAGAGCTTCCTATGGGCGAATGACAAGCTCGATCTGCAGGCCTCGGCCACCGTGTTGACCAGAGACCCCGATGCTTCTCGCGCCAAGGTGCCCCACCTTGCCGGCCATCCGTCCATTGATCTCCAGGCGGGCGATGTCACGGATTTCCGCTTTCCGGGTGGGGGGTACTCTCATCTCATCCACGCCGCCACCGAGGCCAGCGCTCAGCTCATCCGAGACAACCCGCTGCTGATGTGGCGCACCATAGCGGAAGGCACGCAGCGCACACTGGAGTTCGCAGTGCATTGCGGGGCAGCGCGTTACCTGCTCACCAGCTCGGGCGCGGTCTATGGGAAGCAACCGCCCGAGCTGAGTCACACACCGGAGGACTACCCAGGCGCGCCCGACTCGCTCGACCCGGGGTCGGCCTATGGGGAGGGCAAACGGGCGGCTGAGCAGTTGTGCGCCCTCTACGCGGCCGGACACGGGATCGAAGTCGCCATCGCGCGCGGGTTCGTCTTCGTCGGCCCCTACCTGCCCCTCGACCGGCACTTTGCGGTGGGGAATTTCATCAGAGACGGCCTGCGAGGCGGCCCTATCGTGGTGACCGGCGACGGGACCCCGTATCGCTCTTACCTCTACGCCGCCGACCTGGCGATCTGGCTCTGGACTATCCTCTTGCGCGGGAAGTCTTGCCGTGCGTATAATGTCGGATCAGAGGTAGCCGTTACCATCGCTGACCTGGCACATGCAGTTGCGGATGCCTTCGAGCCGCCACAGCACGTCATCGTTGCCCGGAAGCCCGTCCCCGAGGCGCCTTCCGAGCGCTATGTTCCCTCCACCGCTCGGGCGCAACGAGAGCTCAGCCTTCGGCAGACGGTCTCGTTGCAGCAATCTATACAGAGAACCCTGGACTGGCACCGATGTCGCATTTCGATGGGCTGATCGCTCGAGTGACAGATGGCAGGGGAAGCGTTCTGGGGAACGGCCCGGAAGTAGTAGATAATGGCCTCGTCCCAGGTTAAGTCGGCGGACTATCTCGTATCGTTCCTCGAAGCCCAGGGGGTGCCCTGCGTTTTCGAGTTGTCGGGAGGCATGATAACTCATCTCCTCGATGCCTTCTGTCGCCGTGGGCGGATTCCGCTGGTTAGCATGCACCACGAGCAGGCAGCAGCATTCGCGGTGGACGCGGTCGGAAAACTCACCGGGAAGCCAGCTGTTGCGATGGCCACTAGCGGACCAGGAGCCACTAACCTTCTTACCGGTATCGCCACCTGTTTCTTTGATTCCTCGCCCGGTGTCTTCGTCACGGGACAGGTGAACCGCGACGAGCAGAAAGGCAACCGCCCCATCCGGCAGTTGGGGTTTCAGGAAACCGACATCGTCGCCATCGCTCGTCCTGTCACGAAAGCTGCCTGGCAGGTTCGGGTTCCCGAAGAGCTGCCAGGCCTGCTGTATCAGGCCTTCGCACTGGCCGTGGCCGGGCGGCCCGGGCCGGTCCTTCTCGACATCCCAATGGACGTGCAGCGTGCGCCTATCGCGGCCGGAGAATCGCAGGGACCGCTCCCGCCGCCAGCGCCTGCGCAGACCATTGATTGCGCCGCTCTGAGTGAGTTGTGCGCTGCGCTCATGGCGGCTCAGAGACCACTGATTCTCGCTGGTGGAGGCGTGCGGTGCGCTCAGGCCATTTCCGAGCTGCGCGCCTTTGCCCTTGAGCTTTCTGTGCCGGTCGCGTACTCGCTGCATGCTGTTGATGTGCTGCCCTCAGGCGATCCGCTACGGGTGGGGATGATCGGTAGCTACGGCAACCGATGGGCCAACCTCACGCTAGCGAGATCCGATCTTCTGCTTGTGCTTGGCAGCCGCCTTGACATCCGGCAAACTGGGTCGCAGGTGCAAGCAATCGTCGAGGGCCGTCGCGTTTTCCACGTTGACTGTGATGCCGGCGAGATCAACAACCGGGTCACGGGATGCTACCCGGTCGTCGCTGACCTGCGAACGTTCTTCGCCGCTGCCAAGCGACACATGGCCGGGCGGCGCTTCCCGGATCGCGCTGCCTGGCTGGAGGAGATTGGTGCCCTAAGGCGCGCTTGGCCCGACACTCGCGAGCTTGCGGGCGTCCCTGGCATCAACCCCAATACCTTCATGCACCGGCTCTCGGGCGCGTCCACCCGCGCTGCTGGCTACGTGGTAGACGTAGGCCAGCATCAGATGTGGGCTGCGCAGTCTCTCGACCTTACTCCTGACCAGCGTTTTCTGACAACAGGTGGCATGGGATCCATGGGCTATGCCTTGCCCGCCGCTATCGGCATGTCCTGCATTACCAAGCCGCAGCCGGTAGTGGTGATCTCTGGCGACGGCGGCTTCCAGTGCAACATCCAGGAGCTGCAAACCGTCGTGCACAATGAGCTTCCCACGAAGATCGTCGTCCTGAACAACGGCTGTCTTGGCATGGTGCGCCAGTTCCAGGAGTCTTACTTCGAGTGCCGCTATCAGTCCACCATGTGGGGCTACAGCGCCCCTGACTTCGCCCGCGTTTGCAGCGCCTATGGCGTGCCTGGTCGCACTATCACCGTAGAGAGCGAGCTTGACGACGCCCTAGCCTGGCTCTGGCGACAACCCGATCGGCCGGCCTTGCTCCAGGTCATGGTCGATCCCTTCGCAAACGTCTATCCAAAGATCGCATTTGGACGGCCCATCGCCGAGATGGAGCCACTTGCGAAGCCATTGCCGATGGACGGCACCTGATTGTAGCATCGAATCCCTGTGCGCGCAGAACCGTTCTGTGCTGCTGGGGATATGAGGGATAGGTCATGCGTCTCATCAGTGTCGTTACGCCCTGCTACAACGAGGAGGAGAACGTCGCTGAGCTGTACCGGCAGGTCAAACAGGTCTTTGCCGGCCTGCACGGCTACTGCTATGAGCACATCTTCATAGACAACGCCTCCAGAGACAACACGGTGCCGATACTCAGGGAGATCGCGGCCGCTGACAGGCGAGTCAAGGTCATCGTGAACGCTCGCAACTTCGGCCACATTCGCTCCCCCTACTACGCGATGATGCAAGCCAGAGGCGATGCAGTTATAGGTATCGTAGCCGACCTGCAAGACCCGCCGGCGCTGATCCCCGAATTCATCCGCCAGTGGGAGGAAGGGTACAAGGTCGTCCTCGGCATCAAGGAGAAGAGCGAGGAATCACGTCTCTTCTTCCTCCTGAGAAGCATCTACTACAAGCTCTTGCGCCGCCTCTCGGATGTCGAGCTGATCGAGCACTTCACCGGCTTTGGGCTCTACGACAGGCAGGTGGTGGAAATCCTGCGCGGCCTGAAGGATGCTTACCCCTACTTCCGCGGCATCATCGCCGACATCGGCTTCGAGAGCGCGAAGGTGAAGTACCTCCAGCCGGTCAGGAAGCGCGGCCTCACCAAGAATAACCTCTACACTCTCTTCGACATGGCCATGCTCGGCCTGACGAGCTACACGAAGGTGCCGCTTCGTCTGGCCACGATCTTCGGGTTCGGGTGCTCCGCGCTCAGCCTGCTGGTGGCGCTAGTGTACTTCGTCTACAAGCTGATCTTCTGGCGGAGCTTCTCGGTGGGCGTCGCACCGCTGGTGATAGGTCTGTTCTTCTTCGCCTCGGTGCAGCTTTTCTTCCTCGGGATTATCGGCGAGTACATCGGGGCTGTGCACACCCAGGTGCTCGGCCGGCCCCTGGTGGTCGTAAAGGAGACGATCAACTTCTCTTCCGGCCCGGCCGACGACACCGCGCAGGACAAGTCGTAGCGGCCGCATGGCGCCAGGGCCCCGCCACAAGGCGCTGCTGCTGCGGACGTTCGTTGTTCTCCTGGCTGCCGCCGGCCTGTTCTTCGCCTTCCGCGGCGTGGACTGGCACGAGATGCTCGGCATCATGCGGCGTGCCCGCCTCACCTACCTCGCCCTTGCCTGCCTGGTGCTGAGCCTGTCATACGGCCTCCGGGGTCTGCGCTGGCGGGTGCTGCTCAGCGCAGAGAAGCTGATCCCGGCCAGCACGGTATTCTGGGCGAATATGGTGGGCTATCTGGGCAACAACTTCCTTCCCGCCCGCGCCGGCGAGCTGATCCGGTCGGTGATGCTGGGCCAGCGCGCAGGTATCAGCAAGAGCTTCGTGCTCGCCACCGCCATCACCGAGAGAATCATGGATGTGGTGGTCCTGGTCATCATCAGCGCAGTAGCAGCGGTGACCCTGGGCAACCTGCCGGGGTGGTTGGTCTCGGCCGCCAAGGTCATGGGCGCGCTGGGGCTGGCCTGCTTGCTCATCCTTTACCTGGCCGCTCGCTCTCACGCGTTCCTTGCTGGGCTGCTAGCGCACCTTCCCTCGCCTGTGGGCATGCGCTCGCGCGTCGCCAGCATCACAGAGCAGTTTCTGGCCGGCACCCGGGCGATCCACCATCCCTCTCGGGGACTTGGCTTCGCCGGCCTGGCCGCGGCGATCTGGCTGATGGACGCCTTCTCCTCAATGCTCGGAGCGAAAGCCCTGTCCCTGGTCCTGACCCTGCCCCAGGCCCTGATCCTGCTCGCCGCCCTGGGCCTGGCCAGCGCCCTTCCCTCCACCCCGGGCGCGGTGGGCATCTACCAACTGGTGGCCGTGACCATTCTCATGCCCTTCGGCTACAGCCGCGACTCCGCCCTCGCCTACATCCTCGTCGCCCAAGCCTGCGCCTATGTGGTCGTCACCGTCTGGGGCCTAGGAGGGCTGTGGCGACTAGGAGCAGCGAGCGGTTAGGCATGCAGAGCAGTCTGTGCTCCTGCCGGAAGCGTCCGGCCGGGTCCCTCATACCCGCGGCCGGCACTGGCAGGTGAGCGAACCTTCAAGGCAGAATCATGGAAGTGAGGCCAGAGCAGAGTATCCTGGTGTGATGGCGGCCCCGCAGTCCGGCCCGCGAGGGGTGCGGTGCGAGAGTCGGCTCGGGCGGACGAGCGGCAGGGTGAATCAGTGACATGAGGACAAGCGCAGGCCTCCGTGTGGCAGTAGTGGGATGTGGCTACTGGGGGCCCAACCTGGTGCGCAATCTCGCCGCGTTGGAGGGGGTGGAGGTAGCAGTTTGCTGCGATCTCCAGCAGCCCAACCTGGCGCGTGTGGCCTCTCTCGTCCCTTCCGCTCAGCTAGTCACCTCCCTCCGCCAGGCTCTCTCCGAGGACGTCGCTGCCGTCGCCATCGCCACCCCGGCCGATACCCACTACGAGATGGCGCGGGAGACTTTGGAGGCCGGGAAGGATGTGCTGGTCGAGAAGCCTCTAACTCTCTCGACCTCCCAGGCCGAGGATCTGGCCCGACTGGCCCATGAGCGGGGGCGCATCCTCATGGTCGGCCACACGTTTCTCTACAATCCCGCGGTGCGGCGTCTGAAGGAGTACCTGGACGCGGGCGAGCTGGGGGAGATCTACTACGGGTACTCCCATCGCCTCAACTTGGGGCAGGTGCGGAGAGTCGAAAACGTGTGGTGGAACCTCGGTCCCCACGATGTTTCCATCTTCAACTATCTCTTTGCCTCTTGTCCGGTGGCCGCGCAGGGGTATGGAGCGGCCTACCTGCAAGAGGGGGTAGAGGATATCGCCTTCGTCGTGCTTCACTACCCCGCGGGGAAAGTGGCGCACATCCATGTGTCTTGGCTCGATCCGGGGAAGGTGCGAAAGGTCACCGTCGTGGGCGCGAAGAAAATGGCGCTGTTCAACGATATGCAGAGCGACGGGCCGCTCATGCTCTTCGACAAGAAGGCGGTGCGAGAGCCGACCGAGGACATCCACGGGGGCTATCGTCTGCGTCTGCATTCGGGCGATGTGCTGATCCCGAGCATCTCCCGGCAAGAGCCGCTGCGAGTGGAGTGCGAGCACTTCATCGAGTGCGTCCGCACCCGCCAGCAGCCCCTCACCGGCGCTTGGCACGGGGTGGAAGTGGTGCGGGTCATGGAGGCGGTCTCTCGCTCCATGAGGAACTCGGGAGAGCTAGTGCAGGTGCCGGCGGCATGAGCGAAGTGTCAGCTCCGGCCGAGCCGATCATCCTGGCCCAAGTCCAGATCGGTGAGGGCTGCCAGTTCGAGCCCTACACTATCCTGGGCAAGCCGCCGCGGGGCGCCCGGGAGGGTGAGTTCCCGACCGTGCTGGGGTCCGGGTGCGTGATTCGCTCTCACACTGTCATTTACGCGGGTAACACCATCGGCCACCGGCTTCAGACAGGCCACCATGTCACGATCCGCGAGCACAATCAGATCGGCGATGATGTCAGCATCGGCACCGGGTCCATCATCGAGCATCACATCACCGTCGGGCGAGGTGTGCGGATCCACAGCGGGGTGTTCATCCCCGAGTACACAGTGCTGGAGGAGGGGTGCTGGATCGGGCCCGCGGTGGTGGCCACTAATGCCCTGCACCCGCTCTGCCCCAGCGCCAAGCAGTGTCTGCGGGGGCCGACGGTGCGCCGGGGGGCCAAGGTAGGGGCTAACGTCACCTTGCTGCCTGGAGTGGAGATCGGGGCTGGCGCGGTGGTGGGCGCGGGGTCGGTGGTGGCAGACGACGTGCCAGCTGGGTCAGTGGTGGTGGGCAACCCGGCGAGGGTGATCAAGCAGGTCGCCGACCTCCGCTGCCCGTTTGGGCTGGTGGAGAAGCCTTATCCCGCGGAGCCCTGACATGCGCATACCGCTGGTGGACTTGAAAGCCCAGTACGCGGCGATCAAACCCGAGATAGATGCTGCCATCCGGCAAGTGGTGGAGAGCACCACTTTCATCATGGGGGAGCCGGTCAAGCGGTTCGAAGCAGCCTTTGCCAAGTACTGCGGGGCCCGACACTGCATTGGCACCAGCTCCGGCACCACGGCCCTCCATCTGGCGCTGCTGGTATGCGACATCAAGCCGGGCGACGAAGTCATCACAGTGCCCCACACTTTCATCGCCACTACCGAGACCATCAGCCAGACAGGGGCGCGTCCGGTGTTCGTGGATGTGGACCCGGCGACTTACACCATGGGCCCGAAGGCGCTGGAAAGAGCGATCACGCCTCGCACCAGGGCCGTGCTGCCGGTCCACCTGTACGGGCATCCCGCCGACATGGACCCGATTCTGGAGGTGGCGCATCGGCACGGGCTGAGGGTGATCGAGGATGCCGCTCAGGCCCATGGGGCCGAGTACAAGGGCAAGCGAGTGGGCCTGCTGGGCGACATAGCCGCGTTCAGCTTCTTCCCGGGGAAGAACCTGGGAGCCTATGGGGACGCGGGCGCGCTGGTGACCAATGACGACGCGCTGGCCGGCCGCGCCCGCCTCCTGGCCAACCACGGCCGGGAGTCCAAGTACGAGCACCTGGTGGAGGGGTTCAACTATCGGCTGGATGCCCTGCAGGCCGCGGTGCTGGAGGCCAAGTTGGCTCATCTGGAGGCCTGGACTGAACGGCGCCGCAGCCACGCGGCTCGCTATCACGAACTCCTTCAGCTGACCGGCCTGCCCCTGCCCGTGGAAGCGCCTTGGGCGAGGCACGTCTACCACCTCTACGTGGTGAGGGTCCCAGACCGCGATGGGGTGCTCGAGCGGCTGCAAGCCGCAGGGATCGGCGCGGGCGTGCACTATCCCATCCCGCTGCACCTGCAGCCGGCCTACTCACGCCTGGGGCACCGCCGGGGTGACTTTCCGGCCTCCGAGGCGGCCGCCGATTCCGTGCTCTCTCTGCCCCTGTACCCTGAGATGACGGCGGAGATGGTCGAGACCGTGGCGCGCGTGCTCCAGCAAGAGCTGAGACGAGGAACCGGCTAGTGGCCTATCGTGATCGCTCTGTGGCTCTGGTGATCCCGGCTCGCAACGAGGAGCGGCTGATCACGCCGACCCTGGAATCGGTGCCCCCCTTCGTGGACACCATCTATATGGTAGACCATGGCAGCACCCATCAGGCGCCGGAAGCAGTTGGCAAGAGCACGCAGTAGGCCTGAGCGCGCATGGGGCGAGGACGGCGATGAAGCTCATCATCCAGATCCCGTGCTACAACGAAGAGGAAACGCTCCCGGCGACTCTCGCCGACCTGCCTCGCGAGATCCTGGGCATAGAGTCCGTCGAGGTGCTGGTGATTGACGACGGGAGCACTGATGCCACCGCAGATGTGGCTCGCCGACTGGGTGTGCATCACATCGTGCGTTTCGCCAGAAACCGTGGTCTTGCCACCGCCTTTGCCGCAGGGCTCAATGCTGCGCTCACCGCCGGCGCCGACATCATCGTCAACACTGATGCCGACAACCAGTATCACGGGGCCGACGTCACTGCCCTCGTCACCCCCATCCTCCGCGGTGAGGCCGACATCGTCATCGGCGACCGCCAAACCCACACTATCCCGCACTTCTCCTGGACTAAGAAGCGCCTCCAGAAGGTGGGCAGTTGGGTGGTCAGAAGGCTGTCCGGGCTCGAGGTCGCCGACGCCGCGAGCGGGTTCCGGGCCTACTCCCGGGAGGCCGCGCTACGCCTCAACGTTGTCTCCGATTTCTCCTACACCCTGGAGACGATCCTCCAAGCCGCGAACGAGGGCCTGAAGGTTGTCTCTGTGCCGGTGCGCACCAACCCTGTGCTGCGCAGGTCCCGGCTCTTCCGCGGGATCCTCGTCTACGTTCGCCGTCAGGTCGAGACCCTTGTCCGGGTCTACGCCATGTATCAGCCCCTCCGGCTTTTCCTCTGGCTTGGCAGCCTATTCGCGCTCGTCGGATTCGCGTTCGAGGCCCGGTTCCTCTACTACTTCCTGGCCGGCCGCGGCGGGGGGCACATCCAATCCGTCATCATCGGCGGGGTGCTGCTAGTGATGGGCTTTTTCTGCATGCTCGGCGGCATCATCGCGGACCTGATCGCCTCCAACCGCAAGCTGCTCGAGGATGTCCTCTATCGAGTGCGGCGACAGGAGGCCGAGCGCGACCAAGACACGCCCCGGTAGGTCGCAGCCAGCGCCCGCGCCCATCCCCGACGCGCCAGAAGTCAGCCGTGGCACCAGATACGGAAACCGTGGATCCCCGTCTCCGCGGAGAAGTAGGCCGGCCGCTGACTAGGCATCGGGCCCCTGATACTGACTGCGGTTTCGCAGCAAATCCACCCCCCCGCAAGCGAGCCCGAAGGGCACTAGCACCACGAAGCTCAGTACCCGCAGCATCGCCACCACGATCACCGCCTGCGCCATCCCGACCTGCATCTGCTTTCCGATCAGTCCGTAGGCAAGCTCCAGCACCCCGAGATTCCCCGGCGTCACGATCACATAGCCGCTCATCTTGTGCAGCACGTAGAATAGCGCCAGGGCCGGCAGGCTGGCGCGCACGTTCAGGACCTGGAAGCACGCATACAGCAGTGTCACCACTACCGCGAAGACGACGAGGTTGAGCAGAACCAGCTTAAGCATATAGCGCCAGTCGCGCAGGCTCCTGACTGACACGGTCAGCGCTTCCGCGAGCTTTGAATGCACCCAGGCAATATGCCCGTCAGGGATCCTGATACGGCTGAACACCGCCTCGAACAGTATCGGCCCCGCGATCACCAGACCCGTCGCGGTCAGCAGCAGCTTCGAAGCCCCGAGGCCCCACAGGCGAAGGCCGGGGGCCGCCACCGATAACACGACGAACGCGAAGATCAAGTTCAGGAAAGTGTCAATCCAGGCGAAGGACGCGTAGCTGCTCACATATCTCGTGTACGCCACATGGTAGTCCTGCTTGAGCCGAATACCCCGGTAAACCGTCCCCGTCTGCGGGATGAACTGGTTCAGGAACGTGCTCAGTGCGAACAGCTTGAACCATGGAAACACCGGGATCCTTGAGCCGCTGCACTTCTCGAGCACGATCTGGTACCGGTAGCTGTGAAGCGCCAGGTAGGTTGCGCTAAGGCCAAGCAGCAAGCCGATCGTGGGCGGGCTGAACGCCACCACCAGCCTCAGGTCACTTCTGTTCTGAAGCAAGAAGCGGACGATGTACCCGACACACCCAAGTGCAACAAACCACTGAAGGGCTCTCTTGAAGCCCCGCTTCATGCCCTGTCCTCCACCGCTCCGCGCGCTTAACCCCGAGCGCTAGGCTCTCCCAACGATCTCCGCCTTGTGCTCGCCGGTCCAGCATCTTCTTGCCATGCCTCCTGCTCCCCTTTCGACGTCCGCGATTCTCCTGAAACTACTGCCCACTCGCACAGGGGAGCAGCATATTTGCATGCCGCTTTTCGCAAATGGCAAGCAAATCGAGGCTCTCCTGGACGTCATCTTGTGTGACGCAGAAATCATCGACACTGTACCTGGGGAAACATTCCAGTCGTTGCTTTCTCTTGTTGGCTGGACTCAGGAGTCTTTTCAGGATTGCGCTCACAATCAGCCTGAGTGGCTCTGGTATGAGCTTCCGCAGGTTGAACGGGTCAAGGGACTCAACCAACTGATTCCGTCTCACTCTTTCCATCTCGGCTTCCTGAATCTCATCAACTGCCCGAATCCCCCAGATGCGCACGTGAGAGAACCGCGTTGCGAGCAGTCTCTCCAGGTCATCCGGGTAGTATTCCCTTACATGGAATCTGTTCCAGGGCCTATGTCCGGGTTTCACTCGGTGAGTCCTGTTAGGCGTAGTCAGCACGAAGAGCCCATTCTGTTTGAGTACTCGACGGACCTCACAGACGAAGCTCAAGTCATCGTGAACGTGCTCGATGACCTGAAATGAGACAACAGCGTCGAAAGCGCCGGATTCATATGGAATAGTCGTTCCATCATATACTCGGAAGCTACAGTTATGCGTTCCGTATCTCGCTGCGGCATGCGCGACGGTATCCTCGTCTACGTCTAGCCCGGTGACGCGCTTCACATGCTCTGATAGGAGGCTCGTACCATACCCTTCTCCACATCCCACATCTAATACGGTGGAATCATGAGTAAGGAGAGTCTGCATCGCGAATGCATATGCAAACAAGTGCCGGAGGTAGGTGATATACTCTTGCTGTGATGTCCATTGCGCCGGTACTACTCGCTCTCCCGTCTTGCGAAGTTGCTTTGCCAAGACCTCCACTCCTCATGAACCGAGTGGTTCTGCTTCTCGCCTGAGCCGGGGGCGCCAGGCCTCTGCGCCTTCGGCCGCAACCCTTCGGTCATACCATTCCCGGATTTCTTTCTCCGTTGCCATGCTGACAGCTAGCTCACGTGCACTATGTGCCTGCTGACGGATTCCCTGAGCGCCCGTTGGCAAGCTCCTGGATCAGGCGTATCAGCTTGGCAGCTCGGCGCTCGGAAGAGAACTCCAGGGCTCGCGCCACCGCCTTCTCGTTGTATTCGATGTTCTCGAAAACCCACCTGATCTTGTCCGCGACCTCTTGCGGGTCACTGGTGTCCATCACAATCCCCGCGTCGCCCACTATCTCAGGCAGGCTCCCAGCATTGCTCACAATGGGCGTGCATCCGTGGAGCATGCTCTCCATCACCGAGACTCCAAAGCCTTCATGTTTCGAGAGCTGCAAGTAGACTTTCGACTCGCTCAGGGTCCGCGAGTATTGCTCACCCGGAAGGTAGCCCAGATAGCGCACGTTCGCTGGCGCGATCGCCCTCAACTTCTCGATAGTTCGGTCCTTGGCCTTGCCCACGTGCAGGAACGGAACGTCCGGGAACATTCTCGCCACTCGCACAAACTCGAGATGCCCCTTGCGCGCCGAACTCTCTCGCGATATAAGGCCTACCGTGATGACCTGGTTCTTGCGTTCAGTCGCTCTTCTCGCTTCCACTCCCTTGGTGCAGCAGTAGACCATCTCGTGCCTCTTGGGATTGGCGAAGTCATAGAGCTCCCTCTGGCTGGACCTGGAGATGCTGAGGACGAGATCGGCGTTGCTCAGGGCGTAACGGGCAGCATGCTTCAGCACCGGATGCAGAGGGAGGCCGTAACCTATCTCCGGCACTCTGGCTACATCGTAGCCCCCGCACACAATCACCGTCTTCTTTCTCAGCACCTTGCCAAAGAGCACCATCAGGAAGGCGTGCAGCCCGGCGAACCACGCGAACCCAACGTCGTGCTTTCGCATCTTGACCAGCATCTGGAGTGGCGCCAGGGGTGTGTAACGGAAATGAAGGAGCGTGGCCCTGAAAGCCCGCCCGAGGATCTCGAAGTCGTTCTCCCGGAATCCTGACGGGCCGGGCCGCCAGATGCAAAGGACCCGAAGCCTGGAATCATGCGCTCCGGTCAGGCCCTGCGGATTCGCGGAGGCCGGCAGGATCACAGGCTCTTCCTGGCTGCTGCGGCCGGTCATGCTGCCTGAGCCGCCCGCCTACTGAGGATCTGGTACATCATCTCCGTCACGTCCACTTTCTCGTCAACTATCCGCTTCGCCTTCGCCTGCCATTCTTCACGGTGGTGGCCGGTGAGGATGGACTCGGCCTTCGCTACCGCATCCTTCATTCTCTCGGGCGGGAAGCTGAAGACGATGGCATATCTCTGCTCCTGCTCGGCAGTGGTCCCCGCGACTATGGGGTGGATGCAGATACTCGGCACCCCCAGGACCGCTCCCTCCGCGGCCATGGTGGGGCTCTCCCCGAAGATCAGCGCCGCGTGAGCCATGAAGTGGTGGATACGCGAGACCGGAAGCTTCAGGCGATACTGCTCCAGCTCGGCGGGCAGCGCCCCCTCTGATGAGACGAAAACCTTGCCGTGGCGGGCAAGGGCTTTGACCGCCTCCACCTTGTCCGCCGTGGTGAGTCCCTTCAGCCCCACGTCGTGCCCCGCGGCCCACCCCACAAACCTGACGATCGAGAACAGCTCACCAGGCTTCACCCCGGCCTCATCGAGCACCGATGGGTCGGCCTGGAAGTACTTCGGGTGCAGGTAGGCCAGCTCGTGGTAGCCCTCGTACCTCACGTGCCTCCAGCGAATCTGCTTCCGGTAGCAGCTCGGCACGTAGACGCAGGTGGCGAAGGGAAAGGAGAGCAGGTTGGATATGGTAGCGTGCTCGGTGTCGTAGAACACGTAGGTGGGAACGCCCATCAGCTTCCCCAGAGAGCTGATGTAAGTGCCCGCAATCGCCATCATCACATCCGGCCTGAACTCCTTGATGATGTGGCGCAGCCGCCGCTGACGCCCGATCATCTCGGCCGCCAGGTTGAGCACGCCCTTCCGCGCAACCCCAAACACCTCGACCTCGAGGCCGTAGTCGCGCGCCAGCTCCACCAGGATGTCTTTGTCCCGCCCGGTGACGCGGACCTGATGACCCTCCGCCTTCAGTCTCGCAATGAGATTGCGGAAGAAGTGCACGTGAGCAGGATGCTGGAGGTCGAGCAGAACTCTCACTGACCATCTCGGCGGCCCTTGTTGTCCAGCGGCCGACGCTAAGCTCATTATACTACGAAACGGCCGACCGTTCACGCCAGGCCAAAGAAGGGCGTGACTTCCTGCAGTTGGCGGCGCAGGTTGTCATTCTCCGCCCGCCGGAGGCGGGCGGAGAATCCATGCTGCGTGGTGAGCGTCCGCCGGGGCGAAAGCCTCGCCTTGTCGCTACCCCGTGCTCCACCCTGAGACGAGGCCGGGGCTCGCCACCAGCCTGCGACTGGAGATAGACCTCCCCGCTCTGGGCCGCCCGCACGGGTTTTGGGATACTGCAGGGGCCTGACTGCCACTTCGAGCCCACGCCGCGTGTTGCGTGAGAATCGTCAATCCTTCGGCACCTGCACCAGCCCGATCCGATACCAGTAGGCCTCTCCCGCCTGGTTCTCCGCGGCGAAGTCCCCGAAACGGTAGGAGGCGACTGGATCGGTGCTCCGCGAGGCGAAGGTGTGCACCGGCCGCCCATCAATCAGCAGGTCCACCTCCTGCGCGGTCCGGCGGCGCAGGATCAGCTCATGCCACACTCCTCGCGTGACGGACCCCACACCGTGCCGGCCCTCCCGATCAACCACCCAGACGAACCCCTGCTGCGGCCCCTTCTCCCCGGCGGCGCCCGGCTCATCCTCGAACTGCACCTCAATGTCGGTTGGCTTACCCTCCCGGGTGAGCGGGCAGACCACGCTGAATGCTTGATAGGGCTGCTCCGACACATACACCTGGCACCAGAACTGGTACGGGACCGCCACCTGCACCTGGCCCCACTCGGCCTGACAGCGCGCGGCCTCCTTGCCTGCAACATCCCGGAGGTAGAGCTGGGCGCGCCGCACCTCCTGGAATTCGCTGCCCTGCTCGGCCCTCCCCCCCTCTGTTGCCTGCACGCGCCACGCCCGAACCGCGCTCTGCACGGCCGCCGGGCCTTGGCCGCAGGTGATCACCGTTGCTCCCCAGTAGGCTTCCCCTGCCCCCTCCGAGGTGCTGGAGTCGCCCACCTCGACCTCGCGCGCGGGCTTGAGACCGCGGGCCTGGTAAGTCCCGATGACATCCCCGTTGATCCTCAGCTCGACTTCCTGCTCGCTCTTGCGGGCAATCTCCAGCCGATGCCAGCCAGGGCGCCGGAGATGGGCGACGCTGTGATCGCCCTTGGCATCACGGACCCATACCATCCCGTGCCAGTCGTCTGGCGACTGCGGCAGCTTCTCCCAGGTCTCCCGGAGCATCAGGGTGATGTCGGTGGGCTCGCCAGCGCTGTCCTTTGCCTGGTAGACGACGAAGTCGTCATACATGTCTCCTATCACGTAGAGCCACCAGCTAACCCGGTAGGGTATGGTAGGTTCCCCCAGCGGAGCGCTGGCACTCGCAGTTGACCGCGCCTCGCTGCGGAGATGGAGCAGATCGCCGGCAACGGGCGCGAACTCAGGCTGGGTCTGAGCGGAGGCGCTGCCCTCCGCCCTCAACTGCCAGTGTCCCATCCGTCCTGCTGCCGCCACGTCGCACGCCAACATGAGCACGCAGAGCGCTGCCGGCCAGGCCGCGAGCAGAGCAGACCGCCTTCTTCCTGCGTTGCTTCCTAGCATGGTGCACCGCCCTCCACCTCAGACGACGAGGGGGCCGCCACGCGACACACCGTGCAGGCGGCCCCCTCCATTGGGCCTGTCGTTTGCCCTCTCGGCCAGGCTGTCAGCCAGACGCGCCGCGCGTGCTATTGCGGTCCTATCACATATGGCTCGAGGTCTGTGACCTTGATCCACCAGACGACCGGCGCCTGGTCCGCCGCGATCTCGAGCCTCTGCAGCCCACCCTGACCGAGGGCCAGGAACCGCAGCGTCCAGCGCTGGCCCAGCTCCGCGTCGCCGATCCACTGGTACGAGCCGGCAGCTCCATTCTGGATCCCGTCGTAGTCACCCAGCGCTACCCCGTTGATCGCCACCTTCATCATATCGTCATCCCCATCGCCGGTCTGGGCGGTGGACCAGTTCTGCGCACACACCTGCACCCAGAGCAGGCCGCTGCTGGAGAAGAAGCGGTACTTCTGCCACCAGTAACTTGCGCGGTTCGTGCTGATGGGGTCCACCCAGAACGGTCCCCCCAGATAGGCGCCGCCCGGTCCGGTGGCGCTCCCTGGCGCCCGCTCGTTGGGGTGCACCTCCAGCAGCACTGCCGGCTCCGGTACCTGGGCCAGCCCAACCCCCCCTGTCCAGAGCACGGCCCCACACAACAACAGCGCGATCACAACAGCTCTCCCTCTAGCTCCTCTGTCCGCCATCGTCCTCACCTCCGCGCAAACGTTTCTCCACACAGATCAACTCCCACGCTTCGCGTAGCACATTGCCAGCGATTAGTCAAGAGGCCGCGGACACGCTTCATCTCCACCACCAGCGCGCGCCGCGTGCCCCGTCACGGCTCGATCACCTGCGGCTCCAGGTCCGTCACCTTCACCCACCACAGCACCGGCGCCTGGTCGGCGGCGATCTCGACTCTCTGCAGCCCACCCTGACCGAGGTACAGGAACCGCAGTGTCCAGCGCTGGCCCGCCTCGGTGGCGCCGATCCACTGCCACCCCCCGGGAGCCCCACTCTGGATGCCATCGTAGTCCGCCAGCGCCACCCCGTTCACCGCCACTTTCGTGTTGTCATCGTCCCCGTCGCCATTCTGGGTGCCGGTCCAGTTCTGCGCACACACCTGCACCCACAGCACCCCGCTGGCCGCGAAGCGGTATTCCTTCCACCAGTAGCTGCCGCGAGCCGTGTTGATGGGATCCACCCAGTACGGTCCTCCCAGGGAGGCACCGCCCGGTCCCGCTGCGCGCCCCTGTGCCCGCTCATCCGGGTGGACTTCGAGGAGAACGTCTGGTTGGAGCGCTGGCTCCAGGACATTGAGCATGGCTTCCGCATAGTAACAGACGCCCGGCGCAATGGTGACAGGGGGGTCGGTGGAGGAGACGACGTCATAGCTGCCGTCGCCGTCGAAGTCTTGGTAGAAGTCGGCGCTGGTGATCGTGGCATCGGTACTAGCGGCGGGGTCTACGATGACCAGGACTCGCCCCAGAATCTGCACCGGGCCCAGAGGAATCCCGTCAGTCATATCCACGGCGATGCGGTTGGTATCGGTGACTGGCAGCGCGGTGCCGCCGTCGAAATAGATGGGAGCGTAGGAGTCCCAGCACGTGGGGACAGCTGTGGAAGAACCGAGATAGACGTAGCCGCGCTGGGAGTGGTTGATACCGGCCACCGCGTAGAGCCTGGGACGGTAGTTGTCGCGGTCGTCGTTGTAGTAAGCGTAGGGCCCGAAAGTGCTCTCCAGGAACATGCTGTAGGCAACCCAGAAGAAGCCTTTGCTCCCGAGGCCGGTGGAGTTGCGCACGCCCCAAATGTTGCCCCAGGAGTTGGCCATGAGAAAGGCGCCGTAGTGTGTCTGCCCATCCCGGTGGTCAACATAGCTCTTGCTGTCGCTGTAGCCCACGATGGTGACTGCATGTCCCCCCTCGGGAGGGCCGTCGGGGTAGTAGTAGACGCCATTGTTGACGCCGGTGCCATCAGCGGGGTAGTACCAGTACCAGGTCCGGAACACCGCGGAGTCGGTGGCGGCCAGGTTGCCATTGGCGAGGTGCTGCTTGATGGTGTCGAGGCCTGAGGGAGTGGAACCGTCAATCACATGGGGGGTCTGGGTGCGGTTCTCGAGGGCCTGCACCCAGGCCGCCTCGGAGGGCCATGTGGTCCAGTCGCTTTGACTGTAGGGTTTCAGGGTCCAGTTCGAGCAGCCGATATCGCTGAGCCGGGCGACGACGTACTGTGTGTTCGCGCCATTGTCCCCCCCGCCGTTGACCAGGGGATACATGAAGGCTGGACTACAGGTATGGTCAGGATCCCAGGTGGAGACGTCGCGGTTCTCGTCGGCGGCTTGCGTGAAGGTGTTGTAGTAGTAGCAGCCGGCCCAGCAGGTGCAGGAGCCCTGTCCGCCCTGGTTTCCGATGGGAGGGAAGTACTGGAGGGTGCTGTTGTCCACGGCCGCGGGCAGCGAGGCCGAGGCAGGCGGTGTTCCGCGGTGCAGGCGGGCGGCCTTGGCTTCGGCCTGGGCGCGCGCTCTGGCGAGGTCGTTGGGCGCAATGTGGGTGACCCTGGTATAGACGGCATCAATGTAGGCTTGCTCTTCCGGAGTCGGGGGGCGATGGCCGAGGCCGCGCCCCTGTGCCAGAGAGCTTGATACCACGCAGACGAGAAGGAGAGGAACCAGCAAGCAAGTGACAGCATGGCGCGCGATCATCCGTCGTCCCTCCGGCTGTGGCTGAAGGCGATGGCCATTGTCCTCAACCTGATTAGGGAGAAGGGCCCTCGCCCGGCCCGTATGCAGTGATGCAGCAAGAAGGCCGGCGTACTCTACCACGCGCCTCGCGAATCGGCAAGCGTTTGACGGGTGTGAGCCGCGACCTGGCCTAGGGCGGAGGCGCGACGACCCCCGCCTCCAGGTCCGTCACCTTCACCCACCACAGCACCGGCGCCTGGTCCGCGGCGATCTTCACGCTCTGCATCCCAGGGGCCCCGAGAGCCAGGAACCGCAGCGTCCAGCGCTGGCCCTGCTCCGTGGCGCCGATCCACTGCCACCCCCCGGGAGGCCCGTTCTGGATGCCGTCGTAGTCCGCCAGCGCCACCCCGTTGATCGCCACTTTCGTGTTGTCGTCGTCCCCGTCGCCGTTCTGGGTGGCGGCCCAGTTCTGCGCACACACCTGTACCGACAGCACCCCGCTGGCGGCGAAGCGATACTCCTGCCACCAGTAGCCTGCCACGAGCTTGTTTATCGGATCCACCCAGTACGGTCCGCCCAGGGAGGCGCCGCCCGCTCCTATTGTGCGCCCTGGTGCACGCTCGTTCGGGTGCACCTCCAGCACCGCCTTCGGCACCATCAGAATGCCCACGTGGACGACCTGGCCGTTCTCTGTATCCGCCACCCAGCAGGAGCCGTCAGTCGGGTTGACGGAGACGGACCAGGGGTTCCGGAACCCCCCGGTTCGCGACACCTCGCTGCCGCCTGCGGCCAGGTGCACGACCTGGTTGTTGCCCGTGGCCGCTACCCAGCAGGAGCCATCCGTGGCGTTGACCGAGACGCAATTGGCCATGGAGAACCCGCCTGCCCGCGACAGTTCGGTGGTGCCGTCCGGGGCCAGGTGGACGACCTGCGTCCCGTAGTCCACCACCCAGCAGGAGCTGTCTGTGGGGTTCACAGAGACAGAGTAGGGGTGGTAGAACCCGCTTGCGCGCGACAGTTCGGTGGTGCCGTCCGGGGCCAGGTGGACGACCTGGCCGTTGTCTGTGTCCGCCACCCAGCAGGAGCCGTCCGCCGGGTTGACGGAGACGGAGTAGGGATTGTAGAACGTCGGAAACCCGGCGGTTCGCGACCACTCCGTGGTGCCGTCCGGGGCCAGGTGGACGACCTGGTTGTTGTTGGTGTCCGCGACCCAGCAGGAGCTATCGTTCGGGCTCACCGAGACGGATCGGGGGTCATTGAACGTCGGGTACCCCACCTGCGACGACACGGTGGTGCCATCGGAGGCCAGGTGGACCACCCCACTGCCTGCGCTCCCCACCCAGCAGGAGCCGTCAGTGGGGTTGGACGAGACGGACCGCGGCTCTATGACGGCCTTCCAGGACAGGGAGTTGCCGTCTGCATCCACGTGGCCCACCTGCCAGGGAAACGTCTCGTAGCCATAGTCCGCTACCCAGCAGGAGCCATCTGACGGGTTGACGGAGACGGACACGGGATAAGGGAACCACGGGGTCGGCCACCCGGGGCTGCGCCACAACTCCGAGACCACCTCCGCTGCCTGGGCCATCGTGTTGAGGCCAAACATGGCCGGACAGGCCCAGAGCAATACCGTCGCCAGAAGGGGAACAAACAGACGTGACCGCGCTGACCCTCGCATCGCCCTACACCTCCCGTTACCGCGGAACTGCGCAGGTCGCCCCCCGCCCGGGGCCCTCGCCTTAACCCCCTCAGCAGGAGACTCAACCGGATTGGCGGTCTAGTGCCGTTGCCGGCCGCCTTCGCCTCCCCCCTTGCGATTCCTCTCTCTCGGCAAAGGCGTTTTCCCGCTTCTCTTGAGTTGGCCTGGCCGCCCCCGGCAGCCCAGGCGCGCCGCGCCTCCTAGGGAGAGATCACCTGCGGCTCCAGGTCCGTCACCTTCACCCACCACAGCACCGGCGCCTGGTCCGCCGCGATCTTCACGCTCTGCATGCCAGGGGCCCCGATTGCCAGGAACCGCAGCGTCCAGCGCTGGCCTTGCTCCGTGCTTCCGATCCACTGCCACCCCCCGGGAGCCCCGTTCTGGATGCCATCGTAGTCCGCCAGCGCCACCCCGTTGACCGCTACTTTCGTGTTGTCATCGTCCCCGTCGCCGTTCTGGGCGCCGGCCCAGTTCTGCGCACACACCTGCACCCACAGCACCCCACTGGCCGCGAACTTGTACTCCTGCCACCAGTAGACTGCGACGAGCTTGTTTATGGGATCCACCCAGTAGGGTCCGCCCAGAGAAGGGCCGCCCGCTCCCGCTGCGCGCCCCTGTGCCCGCTCGTTCGGGTGCACCTCCAGCACCACTGCTGGCGTCGGCCCCGCCTGGATGACGTACCCCATGGGCGGAACCGTGCCCCCCTCCGGCAGTGTCTGGGCGTGGTCGGCGAAGTTGACGGCGATGGTGGTGCCCGAGGACCAGATAGTGCGCTGAAGGGTATGATCACTGGTCAGGAACTCGTGGGAGAGCAACTCGTCGTAGCCGATCTGGCGCACGGTTGGGCAAACGCTGCGGTAGGACTGGACGAAGCGAGACTTGTACTGCTCCCAGACCCCGGGGCTGAGCATGAAGAGAGGCGGTGTGCCGTAGAGCAGGTTGAATAGATCTCGCTGATCCCACACTTCCGGAGCTTTGTTGGAGGAGTCTCCCCAGTACCAGTACGCAACCGTGCAGTCGTGGTAGACCAGCTCCCACAGCGGAACCCGGTAGTAAGGCCCCACCTGGTACTTCAGGAACTCGGGCGTGGGCGGCTTGTAGTCTATGAGCGTGTAGCCGGAGTCGGGCAGCCGGTATGGCCCGAGCGACATCATGCCTTCGTAGTAGTGCACGTAGGGAACCGAAGGGTCTATGCCAGTCTCGCTGCCCGTGACCTGGCTCATGTCTTGGGAGCAGAACCGCAGCAGTTCCATCTTGTAGTTTCGGTCCTGGGTGCGAGAAGTCGGGTGGTCGGGGTTGTAGCACTCCTTCCAGTCCGCGGCGGTGGTGGTGTCAATGAAGCGACAGCGATATGGGGTTGTCGCCAGGTCCTCCGGGATGTGGATCTGGGAGTGCTCGAGGCCCCTCGGCGAGCAGATGACGCCTCCCGGATAGAGGGCCTCGCCATCGCGGATTACCCAGCCCGGCATGATGCTCCCATCGGGCAGCCAGATCAGGTCCTCTGGCCAGCCCTCGTGATTCGCCCAGGCCGGCGAGTCGGGGGGCCAGACATCCTGGTAGATGTCGTAACGGCTCGTCAGAACGCCGGGCATCGCGTTCATCGCGGCGACGTTCTCAGGAGAGGTGCCTTCGCTCCAGAGCATCCGCGCAATGCCCAGGGATCGCATCTCCGTCGCAAGACCGATCGGATCGGTGTTGCCGTACCAGTACGGAGCCCACACGTTGACCGCGCCGATAAGGAGGTCTACGTTCGGGTTGACCTCCCTCTTCTCGAGCAGCGACCGGTAGCGCCCTGTGTCCTGCGCCCACTGCCGGTAGCGCTTGGCCTGCGAGACGTAGCCGCCCGCAGCAAGGAAGACATAGGTCAGTGCTCGGCTGTAGGCAAAATCGCCGCGCGAGGGCTCCCACTCCGGCCAGATGCACAGGTTGGCGTTCCCGCCCGCGTTTGGGCGGTCCATGCGGATATGCATATCATCCGGGTCCTCGATGATAGCCATGACGCCGGGGTCTTGCTCGCCGTCGCACTGCCCGAACCATGGCATCGAGATGCCGTGGCCCGAATAGCCAACCAGCCAAAGCGGCTCGACCGTCTCGTCATCGGCCGGGTAGATGATGCCCTCATTCATCGGTACAACCAGCAACGAGCCGTCAGGCGCCAAGAAGGGCGCGGGGTAGGGCAGATTATGGACCATGGCGCCAGAGCCGCTCAGCTCACACCTGAACTCGACCGCCGAGGGGATGATATCAACCTGCATTTGCACCTGGAGGTCGGATGCCGGTTCCCACAGGGTCACTGTCATGCCGTCGGCTTCAGCGTCCCGCTGTGCGTGCAGGACCACGGGCAAGCCGGAGATGGCGAGCTGGCTGTAGACGCGGCCGTTCCGGAGGTCCGTGCACGTGAACGTGGCCGACCCAGTGTGGAAGACGACAGTCAGCAGGCTGTTCCCGATCGCGATGTCCTCGGCCGGCCCTCTGATGTCTATGATGTTGCCTTCCTTCACCAGAGAGACGTCGTCGAACCAGGCTGTGCCCGGCCCCCAGCCCACGACACGAAGCTGGATCGTCGCGCAGTTGTCGGGCGCGACGAAGTGGGTCAGCACTTGCCTCCAGTCGTGTGTGCCCGAGCTATTGGCCGGGCCCAGGAGCCAGTCAATCACAGCCCCGTCAGTGTCACGGGCAACGACGCTGTAGTCCACCTCGCCATTGAGGTTGTCGCACTTGATCCAGCCCGAGAGCTCGAAGATGTCGCCGCCGGTCACGCTCAGCAATGTGTCCTGCGTGACACACCAGTCTTGGTCCCCAGTGTGGGCGACTTGAAGGCAGAAGCTGCCGGAGTGCGCTCCCCCCACCTGCGAGGCGGTGGTCGTGCCCGGCTCTCGCTCCCACATCGAGGGCCAACCCACTGACAGCGGCTCCTCGAAACCGGGGTTGACGGCCAGGTTCCCGGACTGGGCAGAGCAGACACCGGGTAGCACGCTCACGACCACGAGCGCCGCCAGCAAGGGTGCGAGTCGCATCATCGGCCTCCGAATGAGTCAGGTGACGCGCCCAATCAGTGCGAAGTTTACCACAGATGACAGCAAAATGCGCCTGGCATGCGCCGCCAGCTGCGCGGGGCGCCTCCTGCTACGGTATCACCAGGCCCCGCCACGCCTGAGAACCCTTGACAATAACAGACGTCAGCAGTTGCCGGCCTCAAGGCCCTTGCGTGTTCGCCACCCCGAGGCTAACATAGGGCCAATCAAGCGCTATGCGCGGGCAGAGTCAGGATATCCCGGGGGGATGGAGCGCGCGGCACCATAGGTCTTCCCGCCCATATGCTGGAGCCGTGGATCCCCCCCGGGGATATCCTCAGGGAGGCGAAGATGCGCGGTGTTTGGCTAGGAGCCGTTGTCCTCTTCCTGCTGGTTCTTTCCCCTGCTCTGGCTCTTGCGGACCTCTACGTCATCTCCGACTTCGAGGGCGAGGCCGACCTGGCGAATTGGGGGGCCTGGGGCTGCGTAGACCCTTGCCCGGATCCGGGGGCGCCCATGCCGGCGATCCCCTCCCTGTATGCAGGATACGCCACTGATGGCAGCTACAGCTGCCGCCTGGAGCTGCCGGCAGCGGACTATCCTGGCCTGTACCTGAGCACCTTTCCCATGAACGACTGGTCGGCCTACGATGTGGTCCGGCTGGATGTCTACAACCCCAACTCGTTCGCGGTGACCATCAATCTGGAGATGGGTGACTCGCAGACCGGCTGGCAGAAGCGCTACGACTCGGGGCGAGCGATCATCCCAGGGCTCAATCACCTGGAGGTTGATCTCCACACTTTGGCCCGCAATGATGGCAGTGGGAACGTGGAGCCGGCGGACATCCAGCACTTCAGCTTCTGGTTCGCAGGTTACAGTTCGACCATCTTCGTCTACATGGACTACGTCCGCCTGGAGACGGTTCACGATGACCCTGGAGCCGACGCCGCCCGGAACATCTGGAAGTTCGACTTCGGCACCGCCACCTCACCCCGGTGGAGAGACTTCTTCCGGGTAACCGAGTCGGACAGCGACAACTACCCAGTGGATCCGACCACCATGCCTTCCGGATGGGTCTATAGCCAGGCGGATCAGATTCGTGTCAGCGGCGACTACGGCGGTCCGGATGACATGACCCGCGATTTCGTGCGGGGGATCCCCTGCAGCAACGTCTGTTACCCTGGTGACTCCGATCTCGACTTCCGGGTGGACGTGCCCAATGACAGCTACACGGTCTATGTGATTACCCGGTCGGGCAATCCCAGCGCCATGCCGGTGAGGAACTGGCAAGTCTGGGCGGAAGGGGCGCTCCAGGTGGATGTGCCGATGGATTCGGGCACCTTCTACAGCACTAGCTACTACTACCGGGGCATGGACGAGGACTACCCGCTGAGCCGATCCGCCTGGGAGCAGTTTGAAAACGCCAACTTCCCCGCCTATAGCTTCACCACTGGCGTCACCGACGGCAGCCTCGACCTGCATTTCGTCCAGTGCTGGCTCTATGCCCTGATAGTCTACCCCACCGACCTCGCGGGTGAGATGAGCACCCGGATCGCGGACTGGGAGGCCCAACGGCAGGTGCAGTTCGAGACCGCCTATTACATCAACGCGCCGCAGGACCTCACTTTCACACCTACCGGCGAGGAGGCCCTGCGCGGCTACGCCGCCTGGCCGGTGGCGACCATGGATGCCTGCTACCCGGACACCCTGCCGCCCTCCCCGCGGCCCGCGTTGGCGCTCAGCGCTGCGGCCTCTCAGGGCGAGTACCGGTCGCTCAGCTTCGCCATTCGGCCCCTCAACGAGCTCACCGATGTCTCCCTCCAGGTGAGCGACCTGAGCGACGGGCATGGGCATACTATCCCCAGCGCGGAGATCGAGCGGCGGCATGTGCGCTACATGGCGACTGCCGATAGCGAGGTTTTCGGTTCCGGAGTGCTGACCTGGAAGCCGCGGCTGCTGCAGAGCAACTTCCCCATCGCGGTTGCCAGCCAGGTGACCAAGCAGTTTTGGCTCACCGTACACGTACCGGTGGGCACTCCTGCCGGGACCTACGCCGGCACGGTCACGCTGAACACCTCGGCTCAGGCGCTGGTGCTGCCGCTGACGGTGGTAGTCTGGCCCTTTCAGTTGGACGCGGCGAACGACATGGCCTATGGCTGGTACTACATGTCGCCAGACCAACGCTACTGCTACGAGTTCTTTCCGGATATGGCGAGCGCGGGGGACGACATGCTCCGTCTCGACTTCGCGGATATGAGGAAGCACGGCTTCAACTCCCTTCAGTTCCCATGCCCGTGCTGCCTGGATATCAACCCCACTAGCGGCCACGTGGGCACGCTGGACTTCACCGAGCCCAATCGCTACCTGGCGGCCATGGGTGATGCCGGCTTCGGCGGGGCCTGGAAGGGCCAGGTGGTGACGATCGACCTCGCCAACCGTATCCGTGAGTACAGCTCCGTGAGCGAGTTCGACACCAACTTCAACAACGCGTACAAGGATGTCATCGAGCAGGATCTTGGCCTGGGGAAATACAGTGGGCACTCCGCTGGTGATGTGCCTCTTGGACGAGCCCCGGGAGAGCGGGATCCAACCGTGGAACCGTAACTTCGCGGACACCATGCAGTACTGCGACCTCGCCCATCAGGTCGCCGGGGCCACCACTACCGTGACCGTGATGCGGGACGACCAAGAGGGGGTGGACTACACCCCGCTGGCGGATGCCCTGGACATCATGCAGACCCACCCCTGGTCGAACTCAGCCGGGTTGATCAGCGGTTCCCTCTCTCAGGGCAAGCCGATCTGGTTCTACAACACCGGCGGCAACCTGCGCCTCGTATACGGTTTCTACCAGCTCAAGTGGCCCAGTGACGGCGCCTGGGAATGGCACTACGACTGGCTCGACAGCGACGTCTTCGATCCTTTCCCCTACAGCCCGTTCAACAATCACTGGCGCTACACCTATCCCTCGTCGGCTGGCCCGGTGGCCACGCTCAAGTACGAGTGGGCGAGCCAGGGGATCACCGACTACCGCTACGCCGCCACCCTCGATCGCCTTTCCCGCGAGGCGCGGGCGACCGGCCTGCCTGCTTTCATCGCCTGGGCCGATGGCGCAGACGCGCTGCTGCAGTCGCTCAGAGATGACGTGCCCGAGTACCCGATCAGCGGCGGGGACTGGTACACTGGTCAGACTCAGCACTTCGCTGGCATCCCGGAGGGTCCGGGCTGTCTCACCATGGTCGAGCAGGCGCTAGATAGCTATCGGCAGCGCATCAGCGAGATGATCATGTCTCAGCCGACTGCTCAGCCGGCCGTGGTGCCCCAGGTTCTCCTCGAAGTCCACCCGAACGAGCGGGCACCGGGGCGCGCGGCGGGAGCGGGCGGCGCCTCTCTGGGCGGACCCTACTGGGTGGATCCCATAGGCAAGCTCGTCGCAGTCTACTGGTGGCAGGAGTACAAGTTCGCGGCCAGTGGGGTGCTGTGGGTGCAGGTATGTGCGCAGAACTGGACCGGCACCCAGAATGGCGACGGGGACGATGACAACACGAAAGTGGCGGTGAACGGGGTGGCGCTGGCGGACTACGATGGCATCCAGAATGGGCCTCCCGGGGGGTGGCAGTGGATCGGCGCCACGGAGGCGGGCCAGCGCTGGACGCTACGGTTCCTGGCCGTTGGCGCCCCTGGGATGCAGAGCGTGAAGATCGCCGCAGACCAGGCGCCGGTGCTGTGGTGGGTGAAGGTGACGGACCTGGAGCCGCAGGTGATCAGCCCATTCGAGTAGCCTGGACTTCACGGCCCAGCGTGCTCTGCCGGCAGGGACGAAGGCTGCTCCATCTCTCAAGATCCGATGGGACGGCCTGCGCTTGTCAACAGGCAATGAGCCCCCTATGCTGTCCAGAGACTCATCTGCCATCCAGACCCTGTCACAGCCCATCTGATGCTGTTCCGTGCACTCGCTGAGACCCCTAGTCTGGGAGACACAGAGGATGGGCGCGGAGGTCAGACGGGGTGCGGCGGTCATACAGCGGCGAGTGGTCCCGAGGCTAGCCTTCCTCATCGCCGGCTGGCCCGAGCATCCCCTCCAGCTTCTCCACCGCGGCCAGCTTGGTGCGTACATCGGAATGCAGGTATCTCGCCGTCGTCCCGATGTCTGCGTGCCCCAGCAGCTCCTGCACCGTGCGGATGTCGGCACCGGAGCGAATGAGGTGGGTGGCGAAGGTATGGCGTAGTCTGTGGGGGGTGATGCCTTTGCCCGCGAGCCCGGCTTTCCCGAGCGTGCGCTGGAGCATCCGGCTGATGGCTCTGCCGCAGATGGGCTCTCCGAACTGACTCACGAACAACCGGTGGCTCTGAGTCTGGACTCGGTGGGGGAGGTACTGCTCGATGGCAGCCACGGCCTGATCGGCCAGAGGCACTACTCTCTCCTTCGCCCCCTTCCCGTGCACCAGGAGCTGCCGGTTCTCCAGGTCCAGATCCTCCAGGCTGATCTGGGCGATCTCGCTGCGCCGCAGGCCGGTGGAGAGCAGCAGCACCACCAAGCACTTATGCCAGGGGCGCTGGGCGGCCTCCAGCAACCGCTGGGCATCTGCTTCCGTGAGCGTCACCGGGACCTGCTGTTCGAGTCTGGGCAGAGGCAGCCTGCGGGCGGGATTGCCCGAGACATGGCCCATGTCCTGGAGGAAGCCAAACAAGGAGGACAACACCCAGAGCTTCCGTCTCACCGTCAGGGGTGCTCGCTGTGACAGGCTCACCGCGAACTGCATCACTTGCTGGCGCGTGATCTGACCGGGAGGGGGCAGCTGGCTCAGGCGCTGGGAGAGGAACTCCGAGAAGGCGCGCAAGTCGCGGCGGTAAGCCTTGACGGAGATAGGAGCGCAACTGCGATAGCCCTTCAGATACTCCAGGAACATCGCCACCGCCTCCTCAAAGGAGAGCGTGTGGGCCTCGGCGTCGTGGGCAGCGGTCATGGCTGTGCTCCCTCCTCTGGCTGCGGAACGCTCTCTCCGAGCAGCCCCGTCAGCCTCCCGACGGCCGCCAGCTTGGTCCGCACATCCGAGTGCAGGTAGCGGGCCGTCGTCCCCAGGTCGGCATGGCCCAGCAACTCCTGCACGGTGCGCACGTCCACGCCCTTGTGGATGAGCTGGGTGGCGAAGGTGTGGCGCAGCTTGTGAGGGGTAATCCCCTGGCCCGCCAGCCCCGCCTTCTCCAGGATCTCATCGAGCGCCGCGTTGATCACGTGGCCTCGGAGGGGTTGCCCACGGGAGTTCACAAAGAGCCGGCGGCTCGGGGTGTGGGGCCGGTGGGGCAGGTACTGCTGGATGGCCGCCACGGCCTGACGGGTGAGGGGGACGATGCGCTGCTTGGCTCCCTTTCCGTGCACCAGCAGCTGCCGGTTGGTCAGGTCCACGTCCTCCAGGCTGATCAGCACCGCTTCGCCTCTGCGGATGCCCGTCGCCAGCAGCAGCATGATGAGGCACCGATGCCAGGGCAGTTCGGCCGCCGCCAGCAGTTGCTGCGCCTGCTCCTCTGAGAGCGTCACCGGTATGTGCTGCTCCAGCTTCGGGAGCGGCAGCCTCTTGGCGGGATTGCCCTGGAGATAGCCCATATCCTGGAGGAAGCCGAAGAAGGAGGAGAGACAGGCCAACTTGCTGCGCACCGTGATCGGGGACCAGTGCGACAGGGAGACCGCGTACTGGATCACCAGCTGGCGCGTGATCGCAGCTGGAGCTGGCAGCGGCCCGGGCTGGGAGGCGAGGAACTGCTGGAAGTTGCGCAGGGTCGTGGCATAGGCTTGGACAGAGGCAGGAGCGCAACTGCGGTAGCTCCGCAGGTACTCCAGGAACATCGGCACCGCCTGCTCCAAGGGGAGCTCGTTCCCTGTGGAGGGCGGCGCGGCACGGGCCGCTTGGGCCTGGGCGAGAGTGGTCATGCACGCCTCCTCTGGTGGATGGTTGCGGCATGACATGAATCACTTCAAGCGGCGAACAAGTCCAGGCCTTTGTGCAAGTATTCTGTGGGGTGGGCCCTAGTGCGGGTATTTTGTACCCCCTCGATTTCGGGCCAGGATGGCTCTAGGAGCCATGAAAAGGGTGGAGTGGGCCGATAAGCCGAGGTCGCGATTGAATGGTAGAGGATGAGTAGAGGTTAGGTGGAGGATTTCGGGCGCTGTGGGCGGTTTGCCGGCTTTCCGGGCACGACATCAAGTTGCGGCGAACGGGACTGAACGGCTGCAGGACGCCGCGTGAGAGGATTCCGCAGCGCCGCTTTCATGTCCGGGCGACTCCGCGCGAAGTAGAGGATCAGTAGAGGATCGGTAGAGGTTGAGTAGGGGATCTGGGCCTCGCGGAGTAGAGGATCGGCCAGGTCTCCGCCACCAAGGCCTCACCCAAGGCATCGTCACAAGCGGAGCAGCGTACAGATCCCGCGCTGGCATGATGATGCCGGCACCTGACGCCGACGGGCCGCAGCCGCGATCGGGCCGCTCGCATCGCCGGTCGGCTTCTGCCATCGCCTCCCAACTCGACGCGGTCGCTGTGCTCGCGCGGTGGCCTGAGCGACAGGCGGACGATCCGACCCAACCCTTCTCCCTCGCATGGGCGACCAGGATGCGGAGGTCGCACTAGGAGGCTCTTGACATCGGCTTGTGATATAGGCTATAGTGCATAAGACCCATACTCAGGGGTTCGGCAATGACCGAGAAACAGATCGGCAAGAGGCTTCGCAAACTGCGCAAGAAGCGGCGTCTGCGCCAGCAGGATCTAGCGCTCGCGATTGAGGGCATCGACGCGGTGGTGGTGTCACGCTGGGAGAACGGGGAGGGCCTGCGGCGCTTTATCCGCCACGCGCCCGAGCTCATGGTGCTGCTGGGCCCCGATGTCTGGCGGCTGGTGTACCAAGCAGCCGACACCATCCATCGCCGAGACGACTGGGAGTGGGTCGGCCCCATCGCCAAAGCGCTCACCGACCTCTTGCGAGAGAAGACTCTGCGCGTGCGGGCCCGGGCACGGGCAGAGAGATGGATGCTTCCTGACTTCCCCACTCTGGAGGAGGTGGCGGAGCGGCTCGGCAGGAAGGAACCGCTGTCGTTGATGGACCAGCTCCACCTCTCGGACGCCATCTGGTGCACGGACATCACCCGGGGGTGGCAGTTGACGGAGCAGCAACGTAGGGCGGCCACCCGCGCCCACCGGCGCACGACCAGGCCGCCGGATCTCTAGCTCATATCAGCCGTCGGTCATGGCGGGAGCGAGGCAGCACATGAGCGGCGATCAAAGCACGGAGCAGGGCCTCAGATCATGGGATCGCCAGCTTGGTGAGAGCGAGCTGGCCCACCAGGCCTTCCTGGCATACCGGGATTCCGGGATTCCCCGGAACCTCGCCGCTACCGCGCGAGCGCTGGGCAAGCACGAAGGCCAGCTCTATCGCTGGAAGGATCGGCACGGGTGGGGCTACCGCCTGCTGGCCTGGGACGCGGCGCAGGGGAAGGCAGCGGAGGAGACGGCGCAGCGGGAATGGGAGAGGCGCCGGCGCCGCTGGAGCCAGGCCGGAGATCACGTCCTGCAGGCCCTGCTGAGCAGACTGCTGGGCCTCATCACCACCGATCCCGAGACAGGCAAGGCGGCGCTGGATGGGAGAGTCAAGCTCGAACTCGGGCTGGGCATCGGGGAGTTCATCATGAAGTTCCAGCGCTGGCTGGCGGAGGCCCCTGCCGGCCCCGACGGGCCACCGGAGGCGGGCCCCGAGCTTCGCCGGATGGCGAGCGTGGAGCTGGAGAAGCTGAAACAACTGGCACTGGAGCAAGACACCGACCACGAGGAGGCAGGAGGCGATGGCAAGCCGAAGTCGAGGCGCAAGCGCAGCGAGAGCGCGCAGACGCGCTCCTGAGGTTCGCGACACGCGGGAGCTGCAGATCGAGCACGTCCCGATCGACCGGCTGCGTCCCTGGCCGGGCAACCCGCGCGTCATGTCGGAGCCGGAGATGGCGAAGCTTATCCGGTCCATTGAGCAGTTCGGCCTGGTCGAGCCGCTGGTGGTGAGGAGACAGGATGACACCGTCATCGGCGGCCATCAGCGACTGGCAGCGGTGAAAGCGCGGGGCATGGCGCGCGTGCCTGTGGTCTACGTGGATGTTTCGGAGGCCCAGGCCAAGGCCCTGAACTTGGCGCTGAACAAGATCCAGGGCGAATGGGACCTGCCCAAGCTCGGGGAGCTGCTCGAGGAACTGCGCGATCTCCCCGATCTGGATGAGACGCTGTCGGGCTTCGATGACCGGGAGATCGAGACTGTCCTGGCAGAACTGGAGCGCCAGCAACTCCCGGCGCCATGGGAGGAGAGCTTCGATGTGGCCGCGGAGATGCTGCAGGCACAGCGGCACGCGGCGCCGACGCGAGTGAAGCTGGGCGATATCTGGCAGCTCGGCCGGCACCAGCTCTATTGCGGTGACAGCCTCGCGCCCGGCGCGCTCGAGCGATTACTGGACGGAAGCAGGGCCGACGTGGTGCTGACCGACCCGCCGTACGGCGTCGGGTACCGATCAACTCTGGCCAAGCGCGGACGCAGGAAGCAGGGGATCGCCAATGACGCGGTGGGCGACTTCGACGCATTCCTCGAAAGAGCACTGCCGACTATCCAGTCGGTGATGAAGCGCGGCGGGGTGATGTACTGGTTTGCGGGAGGTGGGGGAGGAGAGCCCGTGCTGGCGAAGGCGCTGCTCGCGATCGCGCAGCACTTCACCCTGCTCAACACCATCGCCTGGGACAAGGTCGATCCGGGCTTGGGATGGCGTTGGCGCCGGAGCTGGGAGGCCGTCATCGAGGCGAGCGTGGGAAAGCCGCGCGTCTGGAATGGCGGTACTGAGATGCGCAATGTGCTGCGCTTTGCCAAGGCAATCCCCCGGGCCGACGACCATCCCACCCCCAAGCCCGTCGCGCTCCTCGAAGAGATCATCAAGGCGGCCGCACCCGGCCGCGGGGTGATCCTCGATCCGTTCGCCGGTTCGGGCGCCACCTTGATCGCGGCGGAGCGGACGGGACGGACCTGCTCGGCCGCGGAGTTAGAACCCAGGTACTGCGACATCGTGGTTGCCCGATGGGAGGCACTGACGGGAGCTTGCGCCCAGCGCGGGTGAGCGGTCATTGGGTTTCCGACGCACCCGAGGTGAAGGTGATGGGACGAACGAAGGACAGTCGCAGCCCGTACCAGCACGCGCTCGAGGAGATCGATCGGGTGCTGGACCGACGCGCTGATCCGATCGGCTGGATTGAGAGCAACCTGTGGCTGCGCACCAAGCAAAGGACAGTATCACCTTTTCTCCTGAACCCCGCCCAGCGGGACTACTACCGCAGGCGCACCACCCGCGACGTCGTGCTCAAAGGGAGGCAGATCGGTTGCAGCACCATGTGCTGCGCGTTGCTGTTCGCGGACACGGTGCTGCAGCCCAACGTCCACTCGGCGATCGTCGCCCACGACTTCGCCTCCAGTAAGCGGCTCTTTCAGATCATCCACCGGTTCTGGGAGCTGCTGCCCGAGCAGGAGCGGGCTGAGATCGGCAAGCCCCGCATCTACAGCCAGGAGGAGCTCTACTGGCCTTCCCTTGGCAGCCGCCTTTTCGTGGGGACAGCCGGCTCCCGCAGCTTCGGCCGCAGCCAAACCTTCGACAGCGTGCTGTGTTCCGAATTTGCCCGCTGGCCGGAACCGGAGGCGGCGCTCATCTCGCTCACCGAGGCGGTGCCCGCGACCGGCCGCATCATCGTCGAGTCGACCCCAGAGGGCATGGGGAATCCCTTTCACGAGCTGTGGATCCGGGCCAAAGCCGGGGAGAACGGATACCGGCCGCACTTTTATGCCTGGTGGTGGGATCTGGGATACCGGCTGGCGGGGCCGCCGCCGGAGGACATCACAGACGAGGAAGCCCAGCTTATGCGCGCCCATAACCTGGATGAGGATCAGCTGCGGTGGCGCCGCGCCAAGATGCGAGAGCTGAGAGATCGGTTCGCGCAGGAGTATCCGGAAAGCGATCTTACCTGCTTTCTGGCCAGCAACCGCGGCTGCTTCGATCCCCACGCGCTGGCCGGGGCCGGCCTGCGGATCGCGGGTGAGCCGCAGCCCGAGCAGATTCCCACTCTGCCTGATCGCTCCGGGCAGTCATTGGCAATCCCACCCGCTCGCCTCTTCATCTGGCGCCGCCCCGAAGCCGGGCGCAGCTACGTGATGGGGGCCGACATCGGGGAAGGGCTGGACCACAGTGACCCCTCGGCCGCCTGCGTGCTCGATGAGAAGAGTGGTGAGCAGGTGGCGGAGTTGCAGGGGCGGGTCTCTCCCGAGCGCTTCGCCCGCTTGCTGGATGCGCTGGGCCGCTACTACCATGACGCCCACCTGGCGGTGGAGAGGAACGGTCACGGCCACTCGACTCTGAGCACGCTGCTGCACACCACGCAGTATCCGGCCCTCTACCACCATAGTGACTACGATCAGTCAGGGCGGCAAGAGCGCCGGCCGGGCTGGCCCACCAATCAGAAGACCAAGCCCATCATGATCGACGATCTCGCGGAGGCGATCGCGGGAGGGCAGTTGCTGATTCATTCCGCGGAGTTGTTGGACGAATGCCGCAGCTTCGTCACCACGGACACCGGCGCCACCGAGGCACAGCCCGGCAGGCACGATGACCGGGTTATAGCGGCCGCCATCGCGTGGCAGGTGCGCAAGCGACCCAGGCCGGTGTTTCGGATCGCGAGGGCATGACGCACCGAGGATCGCGCATCGGCCCGC
Source organism: uncultured Armatimonadota bacterium (assembly GCA_963716175.1). Classification (GTDB taxonomy): domain Bacteria; phylum Armatimonadota; class Hebobacteria; order Hebobacterales; family Hebobacteraceae; genus MFD04408-11. The sequence goes on from OY970296.1 coordinate 2,966,457, forward strand.
TGCTTGCGCGGGGCGGTCCGCATGCGGGCACTAGAGCCGAATTCAGTCCCCAATCTACGGTCGCATCGCTATGCGTCAACCGCGGTAAGGACTGGCAACGACCGATCCCTTTTTCGCCTTGCTGAAACAGACGTTTGTGGCGCGAGTCGGAGTATCGGCCGAGCCCTGAGGCCCCGGGGCCGGTTCCACCGGCGGGTGACATGCACACTCGGCCCCAGGCTGAGAAGTCAGGCTTCACTGTGCCACCACCAGGAGGCGCGCCGCCTGCGCCACAAAGTGCTCCACGGAGACAACACAGAAGCCGGTTGCAGCCAGCAGGTCCCGCAACTCCTCCTCCGTGTACTGCTTCGAATGTTCACTGATGTCACGCGCCACACCAGGGGCAAACTCTGGTATCTCCCGCCAGTGACACTCTCGTCGCGTCGGCAGGTCAGCCGGGGGCGGAGCATACTCCGCCGCGTCGGGGGTGACGAGAACGAGGGTGCCACCTTCGACCAGATGCCTCCGCAACCACCGGAGAGGCCCGGCAGGCGCGAAGGCGAGGTGCTCCAGCGTCTCAGAGAATAGGACAAGATCGCAGGGGCCGACATCTATCTCGAAAAGTCGCGGGTCGTCCAGATCGGCCCGCAGGAGAGGGAAACGCCACTCCAGTTGCACCTCGCGCGGCGTACGGTCGTCAATGTCGAGCGCCACGACTTCCCATCCCAGGCGCGAGAGGAAAACGGCCTCCGTCCCGAACTTGGCCCCGGCCACCAACGCCCGTCCAGCTGGCAGGGGCACGATCTTCTCCGCGCAGGCCACCTTCCACCCCAGGGAGTAGGCATCGTACTGCTCACTTGGCGTGTACCGCGCCACCTCCGCCATGCACTCCCGGTACAACGCCGTGATCTCCTCGCGGGTAATCGGGTAAGAGTCCGCCTTCCGCGGCAGCCGCGACGGCCGCGGTCCAGGCGAGAAGCCCGGTCCCACGGCGCCCCCTCCGTGCGACGGCAGCACGACCTGCTCGGGCCGTCCCGGCACCCCGAGCCCCTCCCACGTCCACACCCCCGGCGAGCACAGCACCCACAGGCCATCGGCCAGCCGCTCCTGCGTGCTGCAGCGATGAGATGGCTCCCCGGAGAGGAAGGCCTCGTCGCCGCACCACTCGCCCCACCGGCAGAGGAGCCGTGGCCGCGGATCGTCTGGAGTGGCAAGGCTCTCATCCACTGGCATGATGAAGGGAGTGAAGGGGTCGCCGGTGAGCTCGTGGGCAAGCCCCAGAAGCCTCGGCGGGAACTCCTCAGGCCACACCCGCGCCGCGAGCTCCCATACCCACCGCACCCAAGCGAGAGGGCCGAAGTCCCGGGCTGGTGCGCGGTTCACGATTCGCCCCGGCCCCTCCATCCAGGCCGCGTTCCTGCGGAGGTCCACGCGTAACTCGTCCCTCTGGCGGCGCAAGTGCTGCAGTCGCGCCGCGACCATGCCTGCATCCTCGGCGGCACCCGCCGCCCGCGCTATCCGCGTTAGACTGCCAGGGGTGAGGGGATCGGTCTGTTCCTCCATTCCAACGTAGGCGGCAATAGCGAGAGACACCACCGCGTCAGCCGCCTGCTCCGGCGTAGCGTCCACCACCCCGCGCATCTCCGGCGGCAGATCCTCACCGCGCATCATGCTGGTTCCCCCCTCCGCGTCCTGTCGTGGTCGGCCGGGTAGTCATCGCGCATGCCCTTCGGCGGCTCCACGGGCAGCAGGCCGGCCTTCCATGCCTGCTCGCGTACGTAGGCCCTGACGTCGGCATAGCTCTCCCCAGCAAGGCCATTCAGCGCCTCCACGCGACTGTGCGTAGTCAGCGCCAATAGGGATGTGTCTCATCTGAGACCGTGACCTGCCCCCGTAAGTGATACCACCCGCTAAGTGAGTCTCATAGCGGAGGGGGGTGCTCCCCGTTTCTGTACCACCTGGAATGAGACTTCTTCAGTTCAAAACAGTAAGCGCATGTTTGCTGACCGCAGGGGTCAGCGCCGCGGCCGAGGCCCGCGCGAAGTCCTCCGGCGACAGCTCTCCGAGCGCGCTGTGCGGCCGCCCCGCATTGTAGTGCTTCCGCCAGGCTTCGATCCTCTCCTGCGCATCCGCCACCGATAGGAACCAATGCTCGTTCAGGCATTCCTGTCGGAAGCGGCTGTTGAACGCCTCAATGAGCGCATTGTCCTGGGGCTTTCCGGGGCGGCTGAAGTCCAGCGTCACTCCGTTCCAGTACGCCCATTGGTCCATCGCTACCGACGTGAACTCAGTGCCGTTGTCCACGCGGATGCTGCGGGGCGCACCCCGCTGCCGGATCACCTCGTTGAGCACCTCCACCACGTCGTCGCCCTTCAGGCTGACTCCCACCTTCAGTGCGAGACACTCACGGCTGTAGTTGTCCACCAGCGTCAGAATCCGAATCCATCGTCCCGAATACAACTGGTCCGACATGAAGTCCATGCTCCAGGTTTCGTTGGTCTGTTGAGCGGCCGCGATCCTCACCCTCCGCGCCGCGCTCACCCGTCTCCTGGGGCGTCTGCGGCGCAATCCCAGCCCTTCCTCCCGGTAGAGCCGGAACACCAGCTTGTGGTTGGCCTCCCAGCCCTCTCTCCGCAACAGCAGTCCGAGCCGCCTATATCCGTAGCTCGGCCGAGCTCCAGCCAGGTCCCGCAACCTTCCCCTCAAGTCATCCCGCCTGTTCGCCAGGCTCCGGTAGCGGTGGCTCGCGCGAGGGACGTGCAACACCGCACAGGCCCGACGCTCGCTTACCCCGTAGCTCGCCACCAGCGATTGCACCAGCTCCCGCCGGCGAACAGGCGTCAGGCTTTTTTTCGCAGCACCTCCTGCAGCATCGCCTTATCCAGCGTCAGGTCAGCCACCAGCTGCCGCAGCCGGCGGTTCTCATCTTCCACCTGCCGCAGCCGCCTGATCTCGGACACTCCGAGCCCCGCGTACCGCCGCTTCCAGCGGTAGAACGTCTGCTCCGCCACCCCCATCTTCCGGCAGATCTCCGCCACCGCGGTGCCCGCCTCCGCCTGCTGCAATGCGAACGCGATCTGGGGTTCTGTGTACCGCTTCCGCTGCATCTCAATACCCTCCCGGAATGAGTTTCCTTCCGCTTGCTTCCTCTCATTCTGGGTGGATCAGAAAACGGGGATCAGGCCCCAGGACTCCATCTATGACATTACACCTGGACTCGTTCTTGGGGGCAAGGCCATCCGGTTGACGCGCCGGATCGTCTCAGTAGCGAAGTGCCAGTGAGATTAGCAGCTGATTCCTCCTGTCGGCTGGGAGGGCACGATCATACCCGTTCTCGTACCGGATCCTGAGGAAGACGTCATCCCGCGACGGCAGGAACCAGTAATCCACCGTGGCCGTGAGCAGGTTCTTGAGCTTCCTCCCCTGCGGGTCCCCAGAGAACGTGTACCATCCCGATGACTCGGCGTACAGGGAAACGGTCGGCTGATCGGTAATGGCGTCGGCGTGGCCCCAGGCCATATCGCGCACGGTGGCCACCCAGTCCGCTCCACCCTCCGCCTCCGTTACCGTGTCCAGGAAGACCTGCTGCAACTGGGTACGGCGGTTCGCCGGGATCTGCCCGATCTTCCCGGCCAGGTCTTGCGCCTGGGTGTAGGTGGGCGCCTGGCTCAGGAACACCCCGGCGATCTCCGCGGCAGTCTTCCCAACGTCCGCGTTCTTCCGCCACCCGAACGCCTTGCCGAGGAAGGAACGATAGGTGAGCAGCTCACTTCCGGAGATCGTGGTCGTGCCAGTGTCCGACTCCTGCCGCTGCGCGTTCACGCCAAACACAATCCAGTTCGAGGCTTGACAGCGAGCCGCCCCCGGAATCCGCATCGGGGGCGATTCCAGGCCGATGGCGTATTGCAGAATCCCCTTCTCGGGATCACCCGCGATCAGGGCGGTTCCCCGCAACTGGAGCCTCTCCAGACCCCTGAGAGTCAACGGCTGCACGCCCTCAGCCTCCAGCAGCGACCCGCCAATGGTGGTGGTGCCCTTCTCAAACCGCAGGCTGAGCCGGTTTCGGTCCCCGGTGCCGTTGGGCACTGCTGGGGCCAGCAGATCGATCCCGTGTGCGTACTTGAACGGCGTCCCCGTGCTATGCACTAACTGGCCATGGTAGCTGACCCGCGAGAAGGATTCATCCGCTTGCCCGGATGTGAAGTCGAAGCGATAGCCGGCGTCGATCTCGACAGCACTGATGGGGGCGGGGTTCTGCGCCTCTACAGCGAGGTCGGCGGCCGTAGCGGCACTGCACGGCCAGGCAGAGAGTAATACCGCGACCAGCGAGACGCAGAGCGTCAGGCCGGCGTGACCGGTGCGTTGCGTTCCTGTTCGGTATGACATCACGCCTCCTCGGCGATCGCCTGCAGCGTTCCCACAGTGCTGGTGCCGTCCCACCCCCCTGGGTCAACGGCCTCAGGCTTGCCCAGTCTGGTGACGATGCTTTGCCAAAGAGATCGCCGTTCGCTGCTGTTTGGCTTCTCCGGGTCGATGTAGAAGCGCCGGAGAATCAGCCCACCCACGTAGGCGAACTCGACTGTGCTTGCGCCCACGGGTTCTCTGACATAGGCCTGCACCCGGGCGGCAGCAGCATCGCCGCCTGATGAGCCGGTTTCCGCCTTGAGGGCATCAAGCACGTGCTTCCGGTTGATTCGTCGCTGCTGTTTGGTCAATCCTGCCATGGCGTGCGCTCCTCGAGTCAGCCAGGTTGGTCCGACAACCCAGATCGCGTCACCGCACCAGCACCAGAGTTCCTCACCAGTCCATCTCCCGAGAGCCGGACGCTTCTCCTCCCTCGGCCTGCTGCCCCCCATGTGTTCCTGCAGGTGGGTGCCGGCATCCCGAGCTGGGCTCGCGACCGCATGAGTCTATGCATCCGGCACGTGCCCGAAGCCGAGCAGCTTGTCCATTCGGCTGAAGACGTAGCTGAACCCCTGCACCCGCGAGCTCTTGTTGCCCTCGATGGTGTAGAGCATGCCGTTCGTCAGCTGATAGACCAGCCCCACGTGGCCCTCCCATCCCGCAAGCTGCACCCGCCACCACACGACCAGGTCTCCAGGCTCCGGCTCATAGCCACTCCCGGGAGCATGCCCCCAGCCCTTGTCCTTGAACTCTCTGAGCAGCGCCCTGGCACCTGGGCAGAAGGGGAACGGCATGTTCTCTTTGTCGCCGCCACAGGCCTGCAGGTAGCACCAACTCACGAACGATGCGCACCAGGAGTTGCCCTCTTCCAGGCCGGCAGGAGCCAGGTACTTCCTGACCCACGGCCCGCGGTTGTTCCCGCCCACTTCGCGCGCTCCCGCCTTGAGCTCAGCGATGGCTGCGCCGAGGGCAGCACGACCCAGTACGCTGCCGCCTGCGTCCGCCGGCGGCAACTTGGTGAAGTCCACTGCCTGGGGATGATCGGCATCCGGATGCTGGAGACTCCACAGTGTGAGGGGGCCCACCTGTCCATCCACCACCAGCGGCTGGCCCCGAAGATCGAGGTGTTGCGACTGGAAGGCCTTGACAGCGCGCACGGTCTGGGGGCCGAAGACGCCGTCCACCTCAACCGGGTAACCACGAACGACCAGCGCTCTCTGCACATCCGCAACTTCCGGGCCCTGGTCCCCCTGCTTCAGCACGGTCCCCATCAGCGATCTCCCTTCTGCGTTGACACAGGCACGCCGCCGGGCTGCATCCCGCGGCGGATAGGGGCCGCGAGGCCGCGTCCGCAGGACACGAACTCTCAGGTGGGTGGGTGGCACGATTCAGCGAGGCAGCACAGGATGAGAGCAAGATTCCCCCCGCTGAATGCTAGCGAGAGTTGCCGCTGCTGTCAACAGGCGGGCCGGCAACACACGACGTGGCAGCACCGCGCGATCACAGTTGACACTGCCGGGCCGGTGTGATAGCCTCCGCCTTGCTGCGGTCCGCGCATCGACAGTGACGTGAAGGAACATGCGGCCCGCGGCGAGGGAGGGGGCAATGGCCGACCAGGCTCAGCAGTTGGCGGAGGAGCTGCAGTCCCGAATGGCGCAGGTGGAAGCGCGTGTGAAGGAGTTCAGCGACGCGTGGAGCCTCACGGACGACTGCCTGAATCTTCTTACCCGGGCCCGTGTCGAGATCGCCGCAGAGCACCTTCCAGAAGCCCGGACATTGGTGTTGCGGGCCGAGTGCCTGCTGTCCCAGGCCGACAAGAGCGCCCAGACGCTGCGCAAGTGGGGCCCCACCATCGGCATCTATGAGGTGGCACTGTTGTTCGGCCTGCTTCTGCTCGCCCTGAACGGCGACCGCTGGCTGGGGTGGCTGTTTGGGGATCATCCCACCACCTGGATGCCGATCGCACCCTACTCCCTGTGGGGCGCGCTGGGCGGGGTGGTGGCCGCGCTCTTCGGCTTCTACCTGCACGCGGCACGGCGTGACTTCGATCGGGGGTACGTCGCCTATTACTTCCTCAAACCCATCATGGGGCTAGTGCTGGGCCCTCTGGTCTACCTCTTTGCCCGGGCGGGTCTGATGGCGATCCAGTCCCAGGGCACGGTCATCGAACGGCCCGAGTTGCTTTACCTGGGGGCGTTCGTCCTCGGCTTTGGGGAGCGGTTCTCGTTGCGGCTGATCGATCGGGTGGCGGCAGCATTCTTCGGCCCGGGGGACGGGGGCCAGAGTGTCTTGGGGGCCACGATTGCTGGCGGTCCATCTGGAACCCCGGCTCCGCCGCCGGCAGCAGTGTCTCTGGCAGGGCCGTCGGCAACCGGTACGATACGAGTCCGGGTGATGGGCCCTGACCCAGGCGACATGGAGGATGTATCTGCAACTCTTCTCCGCGGTGACGAGCCCGTTCAGGTGAAAGGGCCGCCGCCGGACGAGGGCTCGGCTTTCGCATTCAGTCTGCTGCCGCTCGGTGCCTACCAGGTGGTGGCGAGCAAACCGGGCTGGCGGCAGCCTGCCCCGGTGATGGCGGAGCTGAAGTCTGCGGGGGAGGCGGCCGAGGTGCAGGTGCGACTGGAGCCGATCGTCGGCGAGCCCGCGCAACCGGGGTCTGGGAGGTGAGCCGCCATGCCCTTCAGCAGAGAGGAGCTGGACCGTGAACTGGGCCACCTCGAGTACCAGCAGCTTCCGGGCGGCAAGCTGAAGCTCGACCAGGGGTGGATAGACGCCCACCTCGTCTGCATCGACGCTCCCTGGGACCTCCCTCCGGGCTGGGGAGGATATGCCTCGCGTAGCCGCTGCCACAAGCGGGCCACGGGCCAGCTCCTGCTGGCGCTGCAGGAACTGCAGGCTCGTGCCCTCGTCGGGTTGATCGAGACCTCCGACGGCGTCTGGACGGCGCGTTTGGTAACGGGAGGAAGCACACAGTCGCTCGACTGCTGGGGCCACGCACTGGATCTGAATGCGAGTAAGTTCCCCTTGGGCAGCAGCAGGCGACAGGACCCGCAGTTGGTGGCGATCATGGCCGACCATGGTTTCGAGTGTGGCCAGGTGTGGGAGCACCGGAAAGACCCGATGCATTTCGAGGCCATTCGCTTCCTCAATGCGGTGCCTGTCACCTCGGATCAGGTGGCGATCCTAGTCGCCGGCGCCCAAGTGGCGACGGGGCGGCTGGAGGGCGGCCATGTCGTGGGGCCGGTCGGGGCGGTGGCGCAGGCTCTGGGCAGGCGCGTCACCTGGGACGGGATGAGTAAGCATCTGTCTATTGATTGACAGGCCCTCCTTCAGAAACTCCGGATCGTTGGCAGTTGCCCGGCCTGGGTATTGCAGGAGCGCCCGTAGACGTGACACTTGTGCAGTCGGCAGGCTGACGGGATGAGAGTCGCGATTGACGCGCGAGCGGCCGACGGACCGCCCACCGGCATCCGGTGGTACCTTCGCACATTGGTCCATGCCCTGGCTGCATCCCCAGACGAGAACCGCTATCTCCTCCTTCGTCATGGGGCATCCGACAGTCCGCCGTTGACGCAAGACCCGCGATTTGAGGCTGCGAAGCTACCATCGCCGGCGGACATGTGGATGGAATTGCATGTGGACGAGGTGCTGGGGGAGTGGCAGGCTGATCTCTTCCACTCACCGTTCGCGCCGGTCCCAACGGTTCGCCCCTGTCCAGCGATCATGACAGTCCACGATGTCATCCCGCGTCTGCTGCCGGACTTGGTGGACGGGGCTTTCCGCAGGTACTTCCACGAGCGCCTGGTGCCGGGGTTCCGGCGCTGCCAGCGACTGATCGCGGTGTCACAGCACACCGCGCAGGATCTGACGCATCTCTACGGCGTCCGCTCCGACCGCATCAGCGTTGCCGCGGAGGCAGCCCCGCCCGAGCACGTGCAGCTAGTTCTTTCCGAGCAGGCGGCGCTAACGCTGACCCGCCTGGGAGTGAATCCCCCTTACTTCCTCTTTGTGGGCGCGATTGAACCACGCAAGAACATCTCGCTGCTGCTCGACGCATACGGTCAGCTCCACCAGGAAGACCCCACCGTGCCACAGTTAGTCCTCGTCGGTGCGGCGCGGGACCAGTCAGACCAGGTCGCACGCAGGTTACGTTCCCTCGCCGAGCAGAAGGCTCTGGTGTGGCTGGAGTACCTGACTCCAGACGATCTGTGCGCTGTTTACAGTCAGGCGACGGCGCTGGCGTTCCCGTCCTTATATGAGGGGTTTGGGTTGCCCGTGCTTGAGGGGATGTCACATGGTGTGCCTGTGGCCTGCTCCTATGTGTCTTCCCTCCCAGAGCTCGTGGGCGACGCCGGCCTCCTGGTCGACCCGTACGACCCCGGACAACTGGCATCTGCACTCGCCCGACTGTGGAACAGTCCTGAACTCCGCGCCGAGCTAGGGGGGAAAGCGAAGGCCAGGGCGAAGCTGTTTGGGGTGGAGCGCATGGGGAGGGAAACACTCTCGGCGTACTCGCTAGCGGTGGGCTGGAGTGTCGGCGGGTAGCTTGTAGAACCCCTCGGTCCGGTAGAGAGGCCGCGTGGGAGGCACACTCGCGTGTCGAGCGACCTCCCTCTTCTGGCAGAAGACGACGAAGAGGCGCTCAAGCACCACCTATCCGCGCCTCCGGAGAGCGGGGCAGTTCTGCTCCGTGGTGGGCTGGCCCCGGGGACTGTAGGTGCGCGACATCCCGCGTTCCTCTACGAGTGAAGGGAGCAGGGAGCATCGCAGAATGCCGCCGGCAGGGCGGGTAAGGATGGCCACTGGCGATGCGCATCGGCATTGATGCCCGCTCGGTCTACCCGGGCCACGGCGGCATCGGCACTTACGTCTGCGAGTTGGTGCGCGCCCTGGTGCGCGTGGACTCTGGCAACGAATATGTCCTCTTCTCCACCGAGCGGAAGGGGCCTACCCCGATCGCCCTTGCGCCTAACCTCACTGAGACGCTGTGTCCGGCCGCGATGCTAGACCGGCGCTGGGAGCAGTTCGAACTGCCCAGCCTGGCAGAGGCCCTCGCGTTAGATGTGCTGCACATGACTTGCTTCACCACCCCCATCGCCAAGACCTGCCCGGTGGTGGCTACCATCCACGACGTAGTCTTCCGGGTGCGACCGGACTTGGTCCGCCCAGCCCTCGCCGATTACCTCGACCGCTGGGCGGGCTTTGCAGCGCACACGGCCGACCAGGTGATCACCTGCTCGCATCACTCCTGCCGGGAGATCAGCCGGGTCTATGGGATATCGCCACAGCGCATCACGGTGATCAATGAAGCGCCCGGCCCCCAGTTCCGCCCGGCAGACCGGTCGCACGCCGCATCCCGAGTGCATGACAGGCTCGGGCTGGATGCGGGCTATGTCCTTTATGTCGGGGCGCTGGAACCGAAGAAGAACATCGACGGCCTCCTGGACGCTTTCGCCCAGTTGCTGCGGAACGGGCGAGTCCCGCCGGGGATGACACTGGCCCTGGTGGGGGGTGAAGGGGGCATGCCTTATGATGTGGATCAGGCGGTGCGCTTGCGCAGCCTCGGAGAATCCGTGAGAGCACTAGGTTACGTGGCAGATGAGGAGCTGCCTTTCCTCTACCGCGCGGCCGGCGTGTTCGTCTATCCCTCGTTCTACGAGGGATTCGGGCTGCCTCCCCTGGAGGCGATGGCCTGCGGCACTCCGACTGTGGTCTCCAATGCCACCTCCCTTCCAGAAGTGGTCGGTGACGGAGCGCTGCTGGCCGATCCCGAGCATCCGTCCGAAATCGCAGGAGCCATGGAGAAGGTACTGCTAGACCCGGCGTTTGCGTCGGCGCTATCGGCGCGAGGACGGGCGCGGGCCGCTCAGTTCAGCTGGGAGGAAACTGCCCGGTCGACTCTGCAGGTCTATCAGCGCGCGGCCGGCGGCACGAAGGCAGCGGCCTGATGCGCGTGCTGATGCTATGCTCAGAGTACCCGCCGGCCAAGGTCTTTGGCCTGGGACGGGCAGTGCACGATCTGTCCCGTGCCCTTGCTGCGCGTGGAGACGATGTGCACGTCCTCACCAACAGCCTGGGGGGACGCGACCAGGACGTGGTTGTGGACGGAGTCCGCGTCCATCGCGTCAACTTCCCGAACCCACCTCGCCCGCCGGATGCCACCTCCTGCGTCATCCAATTCAACATCAGCCTGCTGGAGCGCGCTCAGGCGTTGCTGCCTTCGCTGGGGGATCTGGACCTGATCCATGCTCACGACTGGCTCGTCGCTCTCGCCGGGGTGTACCTGAGCGATCAGCTCCAGGTGCAGCTGGTAACTACCTTCCACGATACCGCCATGGGGAAGTACTTCGGCAACCTGAACCGGGAGCAGCAGTACATCTCGTTCTCGGAGCGCTGGCTGGCCGGCGCATCTAGCCGAGTGATCGCCTGCAGCAGCCACGTCAGAGATGAGCTCATCCAGCACTGCGGTACCCGGGCCTCCCAGATCGATGTCATCCCCTGCGGGGTGGACCCGGACCCGTTTGAGGTCACGGTGAACCTGTCGGCGTTCCGCACTGTGCTTGCCGGCCCCGAGGAGCGGATCATCCTCTATGTAGGTCGTCTGGACCCGGAGAAGGGAGTGGACGTGCTCGTGCGCGCCTTCGCTCTCCTGGGCGCCGAGGCCGGTGATCTCCGACTGGTGATCGCGGGAGAAGGGCAAAGGCTCCAGGAGTTGCAGCAGCTGGCCGAAGAGGTGGGACTGGAAGAGAAGGTGACATTCCTGGGATACGTCAGCCATACGGCACTGGCAGCAGTCTACCGGGCTGCGGAACTGGTCGTGGTGCCCAGCCTTTATGAACCCTTTGGCATGGTAGCGCTGGAGGCGATGGCGGCGGGCCGTCCGGTGGTAGCGACGGAGATCGGAGGGCTGTCCGAGATCGTGGTTCTGGAGCGAACGGGGCTACTGGTGGCAGCCGGAGACGAACGGGCGCTGGCGGCAGGGATGGACCGAGTACTGCGGGAGCCTGGGCTGTCCGCAGCATTGGGCGCTGCTGGTCGAGAGCGCGCGTTGCGGGAGTACTCGTGGCAGCATGTGGCCCAGCAGACCAGCCAGTGCTACTCACGGAGCGCGAGTTCCGCATAGCGGCGGCGGTCCAGCCAGCGCGCCAGGAGAGCATGACACGGGACGAGAAGGTGATAGCGTGCGGATAGCCATTGACGCCAGACTATTGGGGACTCGAGATACGGGGAGCGCAGTGTACACGCGCGCCCTGCTGCAGGCGCTGGCTGAACTGCCGGTCTCGCACGACTTCGCGCTCATCTGCAGCGCTGGCATCCAGGGTGCTTGGCACCCAGGTCGCCGGTTCGCCTGGCTGGAGACTCCAGAGGCCACGCTCATGAACGAGCGGTGGGAACAACTAGACCTGCCCGCCCTGGCAGCCGAGGCCAGAGCGGAAGTCTACCTTTCCCTCACCGGGCTGCTGCCGGCCGTGCAGACGTGCCCCCAGGTGACGCTGATCCACGATGTCGGCGTAGAGGACGAACCTGGCTTCTACCCCACTCCTCTTTGGGAGTACCTCAGGAAATGGCTGCGCGCGGCCGCCGCTCAGGCCGACCGGGTGGTCACGGTCTCGCAGTTCGCGAAGGTTGGCATTGAGCGGGCATATGACGTCGACGCCGAACGAATCGACGTGGTCGCTCCCGCAGCAGAGCATCGGTTCCAGCCGGTACCAGATGGACAGGAGCGGAGACTAGTGTTGCTCCATTACGGCCTGGACGGGCCCTACGTTATCACAGTCGCCGCAGCGCAGCCGAACAAGAATCTCACCGCGGTGCTGGAGGCGTTCTGCTCGGCCGGTGGCACGGCAAGGACCGGCCACCGGCTGGCACTAGTGGGAGGTGCAGGAGGCGCGGCGTCAGCCGTGCAAAGGGCCGTCCGCCAGCTGGGCCTGGAGGAGGCAGTTCGGTTCCTGGGGTACGTACCGAGGGATCACCTCCCCATGCTCTACAGTGGTGCCAGCTGCTTCCTCTGGGGGTCCCTTTACGAAGGGTTCGGGCTGGCACCGCTGGAAGCGATGGCCTGCGGCACCCCCGTGGTTTCCTCCAACCGTACAGCAATGCCGGAGGTCCTGGGCGACGCCGCGCTGCTCGTTGACCCGGCCGATGCGGATGCGATGAGCTGCGCCCTCACTTCCGTGCTGTCTGACCAGTCGCTTCGGAACCAGCTGCGAGAGGCCGGGATAGCAAGGGCCCGCTGCTTCTCCTGGCAGAGGGCTGCAGAGCAGATGGTGGCCTGTCTAGAGCGGGCAGCGGCAGGGGGATCATGATGCGGAGCCGCGGCGGTGACGAGCGACTCAATTCCCAGACGACGGTAGCCGGATCAGGGGATCGCCCCCTTCGCGTGCTCATGCTGGCGCCCAAGCCTGGCAGCGAGAGCGCGTTCGCCCTTGACTGGCATGTCCCTGGTCTGGCACGGGCGCTTTCAGCGCGTGGTTGCGAGGTGCATCTGGCCGGCGGCGGCCCACATACTGGCAAGCGTCTCGCGCAAGGGAGGGTTCGCCTCTACTCCGGGCAGCGGCGCCCACCATTTCGCGCTCCCGGCCCCATCTCGGACGCGCTGCAGGAGCAGGCCGGCCTGGTGGCAGCTGTGTTTCAGGCAGACGCGGATGTCGGTGCTTTCGATGTGCTGCATGCCCACGGCTGGGCCGGCGCCGCTGCCGCCCATGCCCTCAAGCGCGTGTCAGGATCGCCGCTAGTTTTCACCCTCCATCGGCTGGAGCATCTGGAACCGGACAGCCAGCAGCCGGAGGAACTCGCCTACATCCGGGAGGTCTACGCCTGGATCTGCCAGGAGGCGGAGCGGGTGATCTGCCTGTCTCGCTTCGTCATCGGGGAGGCTGCGCAGGCATACGGGCTGCCGTCCGACAAAGCACACCTGTGCCCAGTAGCGGTGGATGCAGAGGATTTGCAGACTGGTGCCGATATTGCCGCCTTCCGGGAGTTGTTCGGGGCCGGGCAGGGGAGGCTGATCACTTTCGCCGGTCGGCTCACCCGCGCTAAGGGCCCTCAGGTCCTCTTGGAGGCATTCCCGTACATACAGGCGGTCGTGCCTGATGTGAGAATGGCGATCTCTGGCGAAGGGCCTTTGGGTGCATGGCTTCTCCGGCGAGCCCAGGAGTTGGGTGTGGAGGCGGAGGTTACGTTCACCGGCTATCTGCGGGGCAAGGTGTTGGCGACGCTGCTGCGGTCAAGCGATGTTTTCGTTGCCCCAAGCCTCGTGGAGGCCTCAGGCCAGGCTGCGGCCGAGGCCATGAACTGTGGCACGGCAGTGGTGGCATCCGCCGGGGGCGGCCTGCGGGAGCTGATCGCTAACGAGGAAGATGGGCTGCTGGTTCCTCCAGACAACCCCAAAGCCCTGGCTGCCGGGGTGGTGAGGATGCTCTACGATGGTGATCTGCGCGGGAGGCTGTCAGCGAACGGCCGGCGACGCGTCATGGCCGGCCACTTGTGGCAGAGGGCGGTGGACGCCACCTTGCAGGCCTATGCCATTGCCCGAAAAGCGCGGTCGGATCTGCCCTGACGGAGCCAGGCAGTGTACAGTGACGTGATACAGGATCACTTCTTCAATCCCCGCAATGCCGGCGAGCTGGAGAACGCTGACGGCGTAGGTACGGAAGGCAGCCCGGGCTCTGGCAACTTCATGGTAGTTGCGGTGCGGGTGCGAGCCGGCCTGATCGAGGCCGCAAGGTTCCAGACCTATGGCTGTGCCGGCGCCATCGCGGCCGGCAGCTATCTCACCGAGTGGATCACCGGGCTGAGGGCAGAAGAGGCCGCTGCCATTACGCCCGGGGAGCTGGACAAGCAGCTGGGGGGTCTGCCTCTGGGAAAGGAACACTGCGCCGCCTTGGCGGTGGGCGCGCTGCGCCGAGCCCTTGAGAGCGTGGGGATAGGCCGCGGACCTGGGTAGGCCGCACGCTGCTTGCCCCAGAGATTTGCCCCAGAGCCTTGACGAGGCAAGTGGTTTGTAGTATATACTCTGTGGGCGCGGTGCCAGCGTGATAGAGGCAAGCGTTTAGCCTGCTGTCACCGCGGCCTTGGGGGGGAATATGGGCTGGTCGGCTGAAACCGAACCGCGGGCCCGCGACTGGCGTCGTTCACCCCTGCGCGCTCCTTACTCTACTGCCTCTCACAGTCGTGCCGCGGGCCAGCCTGCATGCATCCGTCCATCGATTCCCTGTCGAGGCTCAGCAGGCGCCGCGTGTTGGGCTGAATGTCCTCGCTATGCCCGCGACGCAGTTGGCGGGAGATGACGGATCGCGAGTGTTGATGAATTGGAGCGATGACGATGGCCGAGAGGGCTGAGTGGCAGCATCTTGGGGACGAGTCGCGGCCGGAGCGCCTGTGGTACCTGGCTTCCGAACTCGATGCTAGCCTGGAGGGGATGCAGCAGCGGCGCAAGCAGAAGCGGGCACGTTTGGAGCTGGCTGGCATGATCCTGGCGCAGGGTCAGGATGAAGACTGGACCAGATCCGAGCGAGACATCAGCGGTCCACCGGAGGCCTATCCCAAGGGGGTGTCACCAGCGAGCGGCGCACTGCACACGGGAGCATGAAAAGATGGCAGACGAGCATGGAAGGCGCGAGTTGAAGGCTGAGGAGCCCGAAGGGAAGGGGCCGGTGCAGGCGGAGGGCGCATCCCCTATGCCCACCACGGAGGAGGGCCCACGTCCGCCGGAGGTGAATCGCGCAGGGGCACTGTCCCGGGCGGCGCTGCCTCTGGGCGCCGGCGTGTTCTTGGACCTCGCTACCGGCGGCCTCTCCCTGGACCCGGATATGTACCTGCCCAGCCGGGGCATGGATGTGGAGCTGCGCTTCTACTACAACAGCGACGACCCCTACAACGTCAACTTCGGCTACGCTCGCACCATGTCTCTGAATCGGTTTCTGGAGATCGACACCCCTTCAGCTAACAAGGTGACTGTGCACCTGGGGACAGGTCGCCGGGATGTCTACTCGTTGACCAGCGGGATCTACAAGCCTGCGCCCGGAGCGTA
The DNA here is from genome assembly GCA_963716175.1 of uncultured Armatimonadota bacterium. GTDB lineage: Bacteria > Armatimonadota > Hebobacteria > Hebobacterales > Hebobacteraceae > MFD04408-11. Next base: position 2,981,875 of record OY970296.1, read on the forward strand.
TGACACGCTCACGAAGACGGATAGCACGTGGGGACTGCGGCGCGCCCGAGACCAGGTGTACTTCGCCTACGATGCCGCGGGACGGCTCTCGTACATCAAGGATCTCAATGGGAACACCCACACCATCGCCCGTGATGGCAGCAACCGCATCAGCAGCCTGATGGACGGCGCGGGAAGGCTGGTCACTTTCACCTACGATGGCAACCGGCTGAACAAGGTGCTGGACTGGGCTGGCCGCTACCAGTACTTCAGCTACGATGGCGCTGGCAACCTCACCAAGGTGATAGGCCCCACCCTGTGCGTCACCTCCTACGGCTATGACGGGAGCCACCGGCTGACCACCATCATCGACCCGGATGGATACGTGTTCACCTACGAGTATGATAGCAGCTCCGGCCGGGTGACGGGGTACGTTCGCCCGGGAGGGGAGCGCTCCGTCTTCACCTATCCGTCGACGGGGCTGACCGCCAAGATCGACGCCCTTGGGCAGGTCACCTATTACCACTATGATGCCAACCGCGATATCACCTCGCTCACAGACGCCTCGGGGAACACTACCACTTACACCTACGGCACCTGGCGGGAACTGCAGAAGGTCAAGGACGCAGAGGGCCGGGTCACCACCTACACCGTTGACATTGGCGTGGGCCGCGGTCTAGTGACTGCGGTTTTCGATCCCAGGGGAGGCATCACCTACTACGATTACAACAGCCAAAACCGCATGACCAAGTGGACGGACCCTTTGCACCGGGTGACGACCTACCACTACGATGCCAGAGGCAATCTGGATTACGTTATCGACCGCACCGGCAGCATGACCACATATACCTACGACGGCTACGGCAATCGGACCTCCATGATTGATCCCTTCGGCCGCACTACCACCTATGATTACGACTCGAACGGCAACTTGATTGCGGTGGGCGATCCCCTGCGGCATACCACCACCTTCGACTACGATCCGGCAGGGAACGTGAAGCTTCGGACCAATGCCCTCGGTAAGACTACCTACTACGAATACGATAACATGGCCCGACTGACCAAGATTACCGATCCGGACAACAACATCACCCAGTACGCCTACGACGGGCGGGGCAATCGCACTCTGGAGGTGGATGCCAAGGGTAATCGGACCACCTACCAGTACGATGGCAACTCGCGGCTGGTGCAGATGATCGACGCCTTGGGCCAGACCACCACCTATGATTACGACCAAGAGGGCCGGCAGATCAGGATAGTGGATGCTGAGAACAATGCCACCTTCTTCGACTACGACGCTGTGGGCCGGCAGACGGGCATGAGGGACGAAGCGGATCGACGGGTGCGGCGTTCCTACAGCAAGACGGGTAACCTGCGGCGGCGGGTGGCGAGCCGCGGTTAGGGGGCGATTCATGGGAAGACATCAGATTGCCGGGCTGATCAGTGGAGTAGCGGAGAAAGCGGTGGAGGCTGGGGATCTGGTGAAGATCGCCGGGGGCGGGCTGCGCCACCTGCTGCGCAAGGGGGATGGGGAGGGGGTTTTGGTGTCCCGGCGGGACGGATTGGCCTGGGTGGAGCGGGAGACAGTCCAGCTGGAGCGGCAGACCGGGAGTGGGCGGAATCGCAAGTGGCAGGCGGTGGGCGGGCACCGGGGGGCGCGGGCGGAAGGGGGCCGGTCGGTACGGGAGATGGGGGACGGTGCTGCTGACGCTGAGAGCTGGTACGAGAGCCGGCCGGAGGCGCCGCTGAAAGTGCGGTTTCGCATCACCGCGAAGCAGAAGGGGAGCTACCGGCTGCGCTGGAGCTTACAGGGGATGCGTGGTGAGGAGACGGCGGGGGCGCTGAGCAGTGGGCTGCGGTATGTGGATGGGGGGCAGGCGTTCGAGGTGGACTGGTCGGACGTGGTGCGGAAGCTGGGCGAGGTGGCCGTGGTGGAGCGGCCTTCCGGCGGAGGGGTGGAGGTAGTGTTCGGCCCATTCGCCCTGGAGGCGGGCGAACAGATAGAGCTAGACCCGACGCTGGTGGAGCAGGCGATCCAGCTCTTTCCGTATTCGCTGGAGGGTGTGCCGGCGAACGGCCGGCACCTGGCGCGCACCTCAGACGGGACGCTCTATGTGGTCTACACGAAGACGGTGACGCAAGATTCGGGATACGGGACTAAGGTCTACGTGGCCAAGTCCAGCGATGGGGGCCAGAACTGGGAGGGCGAGCATGTGGTGTCAGGCGGTGACCTGGGGCCCACGGATGGCGCCATTGCCTGCGACGGCGACGACAACCTGCATGTAGTGTACCAGGGATGGGATGGGTCAGTCGCTCAGATCTACTACACCGCCTCCTCGGATGGCGGCGCCAACTGGTCGAGCCCACAGAAAATCGCAAACTGGCCCACCTATGCCCAGGCGCGGCCGGCGGTCGCGGTGGACGGGAGTGACGGCCTACACGTGGTCTGGCATGGGCCTAGTAGCGACTTCCCCACCAAGGCTCAGATCTGGTACAGCAAGCTGGTCAGCGATTATTGGCAGACGCCGGAGCGGCTTTCAACCAGAGCTGGGATGAATAACTACGATCAGGCCTTTGCGGCCCTTGCCATTGATTCCAGCGACTACTTGCACGTGGTGTGGCTGGGGAAGGCCGACAACTATAGTACGGTCGACCGCATCTGGTACAGCAAATACACCACCGTCTGGTCCCTGGATACTACTCCTGCCACTGATGGTTTCACCGCGGTCTACGAGAGCGGCTACTGGAAGAAGCGCTGCCCCAGCCTGGTGGTGGACGAGGACAGGAATGCGCACCTGGTATGGCACGGGCTGGCCGAGGAGTATAGCGCAGACGGCCAAGAGCAGATCTGGTATCGTAAGCGTACCACTAGCTGGCAGGCTGCTAAGCCGCTCCGTATTCCGTGCTGGCCGGGTATGGTGGGGCTGTTCCCCAGCATTGGGATTGACGGCCAGGGCAGGCTGCACGTGCTGTTCAACGGGGGGATGGGCGGAGACTCCAAGGTCTACCACAGCGAATATGACCAGGGGGAGTGGATCGTGCCGGTGGGGGAGACGGTGGAGGGGCAGGGGCGCCGGCCGACGGTGCGGTGGGCAGGGCATTGGCACAACGGGGACAACCTGGACTGGCTGTGGCTGGGTGGGATGACCGTGGCGTACGGAGTTGGTGCCGACAATGAGGATGTCACTAGTGCCAATCGCAAGAGTCAGAGCTTCAAGGCGCCGGAGTCCCGTCCCATCTCCCTGATCAGGCTGCTGCTGAAGAAGAACGCGGGCGGCGATCCCAACCGAACCGTAACGGTTGAGATGTACGATGCGGACGCGAATGGCAAGCCCACCGGCACGCTCAGGGCAAGCGCCACGGCTCCCCTCACGGGCGCCAGCTACACCGATACCGACTTCACTTTCGCGCCGAACGCATTCACGCTCACCGGTGGCAATTCCTACTGCATTGTGATCTATCCGGATGCTGGCACCATCCAGTGGCAAGTGGACGCTGGCGGGGGTTATGCCGACGGGGTTTTCTCCCACTACGATGCGGGAAGCTCTCAGTGGGTCGTCGACTCGCCGGCGAAAGACGCGCGCTTCTTCATGGTGCCCTATCTCGACCTGTGCTTCGACTTCGAGGAGATTGATGGTGCCTCTGATTACCAGTACGACCCCCTGGGCGAGGTGACGGCGGAGACGGATGCGCTGGGGAACACCACCTACTACTACTACGACGCCAATGGCAACCTCACCGCGCAGGTGGACCCGCGAGGGAAGACGACCTCCTTCGACTACGACCCGGAGGGCCGGCTGACCAAGGTGACGGATCCCTTGCAGGCGGTGACCACCTATCACTACGATCTGCTGGGCCGGCAGGACGGGATGGTGGACGCGGAAGGGGGGATCACCTCTTACTACTACGACGAGGCAGGCCAGCGCACCGCGGTAAGCGATCCGCGCCAGTATCTGACCTACTTCTATTACGACGCCGCTAACCAGCAGACCGCGGTGGAGGATCCCCAGCACCACTTCACCTACTTCGAATACACCAACCAGGGGCTGGTGAGGACGGTCCGGGACCCGCTGGGGTACACCACGACCTATGACTACGATCCGGTGGGCAACCGCACCGGGGTGACCGACCCCCGGGGCAACCGCAGCACCTATGTGTACGACAGCCTCAACCGGGTGACGGCGGAAGTGAATGCGCTGCTGCAGACCAGCAGCTACGAGTACGATAGGGCGGACAACCGCACCGGCCTGATTGATCCGCGGAGCAAGCGCACCACCTATGTCTACGATGAGGCGGGGCGGATGACCGCCGAGATCAGCCCCGTGTTGCAGACCACCAGCTATGATTACGATGCGGAGAACCGGCAGATCCAGGTGGCCGACCCTCTCGGTAACATCGCGACCACCGTCTACTACCTCAACGGCTGGGTGTCGGTGCAGGTGGATCCGCTGGGTGTTCGCACCAGCTACGGGTATGACCCTGCCGGCCACCTGTGGGTAGTGCGGGACGCGCACGACGGGCGCACCACTTACAGCTACGATGACGCGGGAAGGATGACGGCCGTTACGAACGCGCTGCTGCAGACCACCAGCTACGACTACGACCGAGTGGGGCGGCGCATCGCCATCATTGATCCCAAGATGCAGCGCACTACCTTCGTGTATGACGCCGCGGGCCAGCTCACGGCTCAAGGCAATCCCCTGCACCAGACCACCAGCTATGAGTACGACGAGGCAGGGCGGCGCACCGCGGTGGCGGACGCTCTGGGTAAGCGGACCACGTTTGTCTACGACGCCGGGGGGCGGATGACGGCGACGGTGAATCCGCTCTTGCAGACCACCAGCTACGACTACGACGAGGCGGGCAATCGCACCGGGGTGCAGGACCCCAACACAAACCGGACCACCTTCGCCTACGATGCGCTGGGGCGGCTGACGGCGCAGGGCAACGCGCTGCATCAGACCACGAGCTACGAGTACGATGAGGCGGGGCGGCGCACCGCGGTGGTGGACGCCAAGGGCCATCGCACCAGCTTTGGCTACGACGACGCCGGGCAGCTGACCGCCCAGGGCAATGCGCTCCACCAGACGGTGAGCTACGACTACTATGAGAATGGCTGGCTGCGCAGCCGGCTGGATGCCAAGGGCCAGCGGACCACGTATGTCTACGACGAAGCGGGCCGGCAGACGCAGGTGCGGTATTCGGACAGCAGTCGGGTAACCTATACCTATGATGAGCTGGGGAACCGGACCCAGATGGAGGATGCGACCGGGGCCACGGCCTACAGCTATGACCTGCTCAACCGGCCGGTGTCGGTGATCTACTCCGGGAACAAGACCATCGCTTACGATTACGACGAGCTGGGCAATCGCAAGACCATGACCGACAACGATGGCGATGTGACCACCTACTCCTATGACCCGGCGAACCGGATGGAGTGGCTGAAGAACCAGGCGAATGAGGTGAGCAGCTGGCTCTATGATGCGGTGGGCCGGCCGACGACCATGATCTACGGCAACGGCGCCTACGCCGAGACCGACTATGATGACTCGGGGCGGCTCACCGCGGTGCGCAACCGCAAGTCGGATGGCACGGTGCTCTCGATCTTCACCTACACCTACGACAAGGCCGGCAACCGCACCCAGGTGGAGGAAGCCGACGGGAGCATTGTCACCTGGGTCTATGACGACGCTTACCAGCTCAAAGAGGAGGCGCGTGCAGGACAGAGCCCGTACATTCTGCAGTACAGCTACGACGAGGTGGGCAACCGGCTGACCGAGTTCAACGGGGCGGTGACGGTCAGCTATACTTACGATGAGGGAGATGAGCTCACCCTGGAGGAGGACCTGTCGGGTTTCACCACCTACAGCTATGACCAGAATGGCAACCTGGAGATCGTGAACGAGGGAGGCGAGTTGACCACTTACTCCTGGGACCTGGAGAACCGGATGACCGAGGCGCAGTTGTCCGGGGGTGGGGTCAACACCATGAGCTACTACGGGGATGGGAAGCGGCGCAGCTACGGCGATGCGACCATGGTGCGCATCTTCCTGTGGGATGGGGAGAACATCGTGCGTCAGACCGATGCCGGTGGCAATACCGACCGCCACTACACCTTCAAGCCTGTAGGGTTTGGGGAGCTGATCTCGCAGGATGACAGCTTCCACCATTATGATGGGCTGGGCTCGACCGATCGCATCACGAATGCCAGCCAGGTGCAGCAGGTGCACTATCGCTACCGCGCGTTTGGGGAGCCGACCATCTTCTACGACACCGAGATTCCCACCCCGAACCGCTTTCTGTGGGGAGGCAAGCTGGGCTACTATCACCAGCCGGACCTGGGCAACTTCTGGCTGCGGGCGCGGGAATATGACCCTCTCACCGGCCGCTTCCTGAGCCGGGATCCCGCAATGGCGGAAATCAACCGCTTCCGGTGGCCGGGCAATAACCCGATCATGATCGTGGACCCGTCTGGGATGCAGGGCTGCTCGGGCCAGGGAGGGCAGGGCTGCGGCCAGCAGCGGCGAGGGGGAGAAGGCCTGCTGGTGGCGGCCACTGGTGGAGGCGGCGGTGGCACTGGCGGAGGCATGAGAGGTGGAGGTGGGACGGGCGGTGGAGCCACGGGAGGCGGCCAGGGCGGCATGGGGGGAGGCGGAGGTCGCTGGCGGTACGTGGCGGACTGCGGGGGCGGGTGGACCTGCGTATGTCTGGGACCCAGGCCAAGCGCCGGGCCGGGGGCTCCGGCGGGCCGGCGGATTGAGGTCTGGGCCGACCCGAAGAGCTGCGACTGCGAGAAGCCTGGCGACCCCTGCACCTGCCAGATGCACCGGCGCGCCTGGCAGGACAGCCAGTTGCTGGCAGACGGCCAGTGGGAGGTCGGGGGCGAGTGCCGGAAGGCCGGGGGTGCTGGTGGCGGGGGAGGCGGAGGCGCAGGAGGGGGTGGGGGTCAGGGCGGAGAGGGAAAGGACAAGGGTTATATACTGTTCTGGTGGGGATATCATGTGGCAATGCCTAGTCTCCTCCCGAAGATAAACAATGCCATCCAGCGGCTGCGCGCAGCCGGTTACAACGCTCAGTATATTGGCCACAGCCGGGAGCAGCTGCGAGCTGCGAATACCCACCCCAGGCTCGCGGGTCTGTGGGCTGGCTCCCACGGGGGCTGCCTGTCGGAGGCAAGGGGGGACGAGTGCTATCTTGAGCCTTCGCCCGTGGGCTCTCTGGCGTACTTCGTTACTGGACCCAGAGGCGGTCCCTACAAGAACGACTGGATGCCGGTTCACCCGAGCGCCAAACCTGTCTTCAAGGCCCTGTACGCCTACCACTGTCTGGGAGCGCGAGACCTGGCAGATGTCCCAGCCATCCGCGAGTGGTATGCAACCCGTATAGGTGAGCCGGTCCAGAAGATCCACCTTTGTGACTTCTGGATCACGCCGCCGGGGGTTTCCCCAAACGGGAGCTGCTACGCGTACGAGGAGGGGGTTGAGCAGTTTGTGCGGGAGTTCATCTGACCACGGCTCTGCCATGCGCTGCCTTCAGCCGTGTACGGCCCGATGGTCTGAGTGAGAGGAGGCAGACAGGTGGGTAGGAAGACCTGGAGATCGGTGAGGCGCGCGCCCGTGCTCCCGGTGTGCGCCGTGTGTGTTGCGCTCCTCGTCGTGCTGGCGTCGTGCCAGAGCACCGAGAAGAAGGAGCGCGCGCGCTTAACCCATGCTGGCCTCGTCATCGGGATAGAGCTGGTGCGGGAGAACGTTGATCTTGACAGCCTGTCGGGTCTCAACGCGAAGGCCTCCGTCCCCAAGGGGATCCTATCCGCTGAGTACGAGATCTTACAGGCGGTTCGGGGGCGCGAGTACGGCGCTGTTGTCGCGGAGCGGCGCAACGGACAACGGCCGGCAGTGGGGGTCTGGCTCTTTGATCCCACATGGCGACGCATCGGGCAGGTCAAGGGATTGCCGCTTGGCGAGCGCAACGGCAGTGTCTTGTTAGCATGGGATCGGGCTGGGCGCCGACTTGGTGTCCTGCTGTGGGTCCCTTCCGTGAGGGTGCCGAGCATGTCCGCGACGGTGTTGGGTCTCGTCGAGCTGCCACGCCTGGCGTTCACGCAGATCCTTATCCTAGATCGGGCTACCTGGCCCCAGATGGTTTGGGCGGGCAACACGATTCTCGTGTCGTGTAGCATCGACAATCAGAATCTGGTCCTGCGGGTCGACCCGGCCACCGGACACATGCAACGGCTGTATGCCGAAGATAGACACCTTCCCCGGCTCAGTGCGATTCAGGATGTGAAGCTATCACCTGATGGCCGCTACCTCGCTTTCAGCGTACTGGATCTCACACCTAGAGGACCCGCCCAGATGGGCATTTATCTGCTGGATCTCGCAGCAGGCAAGCGGGTGCGGCTGACCTCCGAGGCAGGTGCCAGTTCCTATGTGCACAATGTCGTGCGCTGGGAGGATGACGCTCGGCTCTTGTTCGTCCGCAAGATAAACCCCAGTCGGTGGGACCTGTACCGTGCCGTGCTGGCGCTGCCGCGGGGCCATGATACTGCACTCAGGCCAGCCTTGCTCTTGGTTGTTCCCGGGCTTTCTGTGTGAGTTCCCCGCGGGGTGAGAGCGCAGAAAGAGGATGGGCCTGAAGTTCGCCGACGCAACGGTCAGGCAAGACGGGCTCGGCGCGGAGCGGACAGCCAGGGATCCTATGGCCCACGCTTGCCGCGGGAATGGCAACACGCAGATCATCAACGTCGCGGGTGGCTTGACCACCTACTCCTGGGATGTCGAGAACCGGATGACCCAGGCGTAGCTTTCCGGGGGTGGGATCAACACCATGAGCTACTACGGGGATGGGAAGCGGCGGCGCTATCACGACAGCGTTCAGGCCCGCATCTTCCTGTGGGAGGGGGAGAACATCGTCTGTTCATGCTTGAGGGGGCCTCGACGAGGCGAGCAGACCGATGGCGACGACGTTATTGACCGGGTCTAGACCTGCGATCCGGAGGTGTCCGGTAGACCCGCGAGCCATTGTTCCGGAGGTGCTGCGGGCCGTCGGGACTAGGATGCCAGAGAGCTACGAGACGGCAATCGGGGAGGTGCTTCTGGAGACGAACTGGGACACGGTGCGCTGGTTCTTCGAGCAGCGTGCGGTGCGAGGCAAGGTGGCCCACGATTATCCGATCCTTGTCGACGTTAGGCGCGTCCCCTTACGGCAGGTGGAGGCGGTCCTGGCTCAGGGATACCGGGAGAGGTCTGCCTATCCGCGGACTGTCCAGGTACAGGATGCAGCCTTCGTTGTCTCTCGGAACAGCATCGTCGGGTTCATTCCGGAGACCACCCACGTCGGGGGCGTGCTTCTGGAGTGGCTCTGGTATGCGCTTCCGATCTGCTGCGCTCCAGAGGGCTGGCAAGCCATCCATGCATCTGTGATTGGAACGGAGCAGGGGGCCCTGCTCATCTGCGGGGGCAGCGGTTCTGGGAAGACTACGGTCGTGCTGCATCTGCTGGAGACCGAGAGGGGCTCTCTCTTTTCGGAAGACGTCGCGTTAGTCAACGCCGATCGGAGTGTGGTGCGAGCCTGGGACCAGTCCCTCCACCTCCACCCGCATCAAGTTCCGGCCGGCTTCGATCCAGGGCTGACTCTGGACTTCACCGGTAAGATCCGCTGGATGGGCTATGATGCGGCGAGGGAAATCGAGCATCCCATCTGGCGGGTGCTCTTCCTCTCGGACGAGCCCACCTGGCTAGGCCACAGCGGCGATGGCTTCGATAGCGAGTGGGTCCCCAAGTGTAACGCTGACGATTTCCTGGCCTCTCAGGCGGAGTATCTCGGGTATCGTCCGGATCCAGCATCTGTCCCAACCCGTCGCCCCCCCAGAGTCTTGCTCGTCAACCGAGACCCTGCCCGTCCCCCCACCGCCTGGGACGGGGGAGACATGACGAACGTCTACGGCTACCGGGATGGGCTGCGCAAGGCGGGGTTGATCGCCCACTTCCAGCCGAGCTGGATCCATCAGGTGGATGGTTGGGATCTGGTCCACATTTTCCACGCTCAGTTCTCTTGGATTCACGAGATGGTTGCTGCTCTCCCGGCGTGGACGCCGCTGGTGGTGACCCCGATTACCCACGGGTACCCGGAGGTGGAAGAGCTGGCGCCTGTGATTCCGCGGGCCGAGAAGGTCCTCTGCTATTCACAGACGGAAATTGACTTCTACCGGGAGCGTTTCCCTGAACTGGGCGACGCGCGGTTCGGAATCTCGCCCCAGGGAGTGCCGGTTTCACTCTATGACTTCGCCGAAACCGTGGATCCAGAACGGCGCATCTTCGTGGCGGCTCGCTACACAATGACGAAGAACCAGGCAGCTATACTCCGGGCCTGCATGCACCTCGATGTTCCAGTCACATTCGCCGGACCGGACAACGCGGCCGACTCGGCCCAGATCCTGGCCCGCCTGCATGAGATCGCGGGTGACTGGAAGGGTGCCACCTTCCTGCCGATGCTGCGGGGGGCGGATCTCTGGCGTGAGTACCGGCGGGCCTGGGTGCACGCGAATGCCTCTGGTTTCGAGCCTTTCGGTCTGAACTCGCTGGAGGCACTCGCCTCGGGATGCAACATCGTGCACACGAGCAGTGGCTGGGGAGTCGAGCAGTTCCGGAGCCACGGGAGCCTGTGCTCTCCTCACGACCTGGATTCCATCATCGGCGCACTGGAGACGGAGTTGAACAGGCCCAGGGGATGGCACCGCTGCCGCCCCCAGACCTGGGATGAAGCGTCTTTCGGACTGCTCACAATCTACCAGGAGGTACGAGATGACTGCCAACGTGTTCCAACGCAGCGAGCATGAGTTCCTGCGCGTGATGGCCCTGACTGGCGCCTCCTTCTCGTCACTGCTGCAAGCAGCAGAGCGAGTGGAGGACTGGACGTACGTAGAGCAAACGGCTGGCAAGCACCAGCTGCCGGGAGTGTTTCAGCACCGGCTAGCGACGATGCCAGAATGGTACACGCCCTCTGCCGATGTTAGGGAGTGGCTTGAGGAGAACGGGAGGATCTGGAAAGAGGCCGTAACTCCGATCCTCCAGGCTCTGGAGGAGGCGGGCGTGCCCTACGTCTTTCCGGGTACTCTGCCCACGTTCGGGCTTTATCAGGAAATGGAAGGGTGGCCGAAGTGGTCCGATGACCTGGACATCGCAGTTCCGTCCTCTCGCTATGAAGACACGGAGAGGGTGCTGGGCCTCGGGCTCTCTCCCTTCTCGCCGCGCGCTCCCTACCTGAGCACTGGGCCCGCGACCGATCATCCATTTCCCTATTTCGTGCAAGTGCTCACCTATCCCCGTTCGCACGATCTGGTCACGTCCGACGCATTCTACGGGGATGGCCTGATGTACGCGCGTATCCAGCACGTCGTGACGAGCGGCATTAGTATGCCCGTACCCCATGCCGAGGCGTGGTTGGTCATGCACGCGGCCTGTCAGTACAGCGGGCTGCAATGGCCTGGGGCCCCTGTTCCGCTGGGGTTGTTTGCCCGTCTCTGCAACATCGCCTCTTCTGCTGCGAGCTTCGACTGGGCCGCGGTCGCGTCAGTGATCAGACACTTCGCCGAACTAAGCGAGCGGCGGATACAGTTGGGGCGCGACTCAGGGCTCGCGTTACCGCCGGAGGAGCAGCCCGAAGTGGTCCGGCGGACCTGTGTATCGCGGCAAGTCCCCTGGCTGCTGAGGCTGGCTGATCGGGTCTATTCGTTCGTGCCGGACGCATTCTGGGAAGAACTCGGACCCACGGAGCCTCCCCTGGCTCTGGCCCTTGTCGGAGAAGACCACGGCCCCGCTCCGGGATGGGCTACCTATTGCGAATGGGCGGAGATACCGGACATCGAGCGATTGCTGTTCGAGCAGTACGACGAGACTGGCATAGAGAGACGCCTGGCCGCCGGAATCTGGAGGCCCTATGCAGAGACCATCCGCCTGCCGATCAACGAGCCGGACTGGTATGAGACGCACCTTGTTCCGACGTCGTAGGAGTCGAATCTACCTGGCTGGACGTGCCTCCGGAGGCTCTCTCGCCATGGCGGCCAGCGCGCTTGCCATAAGGCCTGGGCCATGATAGCCGTCATCACTCCGTTCTCCGGGAGACACATGTGGTGGGAGTGGTGGATCCAGGGATTCGAGGCGCTCGAGTTCGACCGCAGTCAGCTCTGCGTGTTCTGGCTCAATGACTCAGGAGATCTGGAGTTCGGGCAAGTGCTCAGCTCTTACGTAGCTGAGCACCGCCAGGACTACCGCCGCTTCGAGTTACGTCCCGGGCCGCGTAGCGGGAGGACCGGAAACGAACGATTGGCGGCCAGCTACAGCGAACTGCGCAACGGGGTGCTCGAGAGCGGTGAGTCTTTCCTGTCTGTGCTAGCCTACGAAGATGACGTTGTCCCGCCGCCGGACGGCCTGCGTCTGCTCCACTCCTTCTCTGCCAGGAATCCCACGGCCTCCATGGTCGCCGGAGCCGTCTTCTACCACGATACACGAACCAAGCAGGCTTTTCCCCTCGCCTGGCGATTTGCCCAAGACTCGAACGAGGGGTCGCTTGCCCCGGTCCTCTACCAGATTCCCGAGGCTTACCAAGGGACGGAGGAGGTCGATGCTGTTGGGCTGGGCTTCACCTTGTTGCGGGATCCGGCCTTCCTTCGCACCTCCCTCTATCCCTCCGCGATGGGACTGAGCTTCGAGCAACTGCTGGGATGGGAGGTCCGGCAGCTTGGCGGGCGCGTGTTCTACCTGGGGAATATCCGCTGCTGGCATCATGAGCTAGCCGATGGGCAGCTCATCTCCTCCTTTCCGCAGCGACGCGCCGCACGCCAGCGCATGCCCGCTCCGGAAACGAGCCCTCGCTTCGAGCGGCACATTGCGATCCTCACTCCGTTTTCCGGAAAGGTCGAAGCCCTCGAGGGCTACCTCGGGTGTCTCGACTCCCTAGACTGGGAACCGAGGAAGCTGCACCTGGTCTGGCTGGATAACTCCCGCGACCCCGCCTTCGGAGCGCAGCTGGAGGCGGCGCTCGAGGAGCGGAGGCAGCGTTTCGCCTCCGCGTGTCTGCTCCAAGAGCATCGGGTGGTCGGACCCAAGCACGCGCAGGTCGGCTTTCTCTACCGGAAGCTGCGCCGCCTCATCCCCGAGGGCGTGCCCTACGTCTTCTGCTGGGAGGACGACGTTCTCATTCCCTCCCGGGCTCTGCGAGTCTTGCAGGCAGAGCTGCAGGGGGAAGAGGATATCGGGGCGGTTTCCGGAGCGGTTCCCTACTACCGACCCGGACCTCCTGAGAGCGTCGAGGTGCTGTTGTGGCGCTACCAGAGCCTGGAACCCGCGCCACTGCCTGCCCCTGACGGCCCCTTACAGATCCAGGTATGGCAGGCCCCCTACCATTGCTTCGGCACCTCCGAGATCGATGGGTGCGGATTCGGGTGCATGCTCACCCGCCGCCATCTCTTCGACGGAGCCAGCCTGCTCGCCAACCGCTGCGGGATCAACCATGATCAGGTGTACGGCTGGGAGCTGCGCCAAGACGGGTACCGGCTCCTGGGTGTGTGGCACCTCACGTGCGAGCACATCCAGGCGGACCAGGAGGGCCAGCCGCGGCGGGTGCCCATGCCGGTACCGCAGGTGGATGGGCTCCGGCGAGCGGGATCCTCCCTCTCGGCCTCCGCGATCCACCAGGAGTACCCGAACTTCCGGGTAGGCGAGGAGCCGGGCGAGGGCAAGTACCTGTTCCTGGTCGACGAGCACAGCCACCCTGGGGAAGACTACCTAGCTGGGGCGGTCGAAGCTCTGGAAGCGGACGATAACCTCTCCCACGCCTTTGGGATCGTGCTGCAGGGAGAGCGGCCCGTGAGCGTGCGAGACGGCACCTACCCGTGGCGAGGTCCGGCCTGCTCGGTGTTCCGGCGCAGCGCCCTTGAGGAGATTCCCAACTGGGAACAGCTCCTGTGCTCCGAGGTCGAGGTGCTCACCGGCGAGTTGCTGAGGAACGGCTGGCGTTGCGAGCAGGTTCTGGAGGTTTGCCTCCGACAGGACGGGGAGTCGATCGCGCCTCGCGCCAAGCCGGCCCGGTACGTCGCCGAGTACCAGCGCAGGCAGGGGCGCCCCCTCTCGGTGCTCTTCCAGAACCGCCCTCGCACCTGGAGCGGAGGTGATATGATCCACATGGAGGGGCTCCAGGAGGCGCTGCGCGAGGAAGGGTTCACCGCCGACTTCCGCTCCCCGGGCTTCCGGGCGATCCAGGACTGGGATCTCGTGCATCTCATGCACATCGCCTTTCCCTGGTCCGCTGAGATCTCGCAACGCTGCATCGAGCTGGAGCATCCCTACGTGGTCTCGACGATTCTGCAAAGGGTAGACTCCCAGGCGGACCTTCATAGGGTCGGCGCCCATGCCTCCGCGATCATTGCCGCCTCCGAGGGCGAAAAGCAAGCGCTAGTCTCGTACTGGCCGGGATTCGAAGGTAGGATCGTGGTGATCCCCCTGGGCCTGCATCCCAGCTGGTTCGCCGCCCCGGCTGAGCCACTTGATCTGGGGGGGCGCTACGTGCTCTGCGCGGGGCGCTATGAGCCTCAGAAGCGCCAGCAGGCAGTGCTGGAGGCCTGTAGGCAGATCAACGCCAGGGTGGTCTTTGTCGGGGGCCCTGACACCGCCGGCTCCTGGGACTACTATGAGGACCTCGTCTCCCAGGGGTATGAGAAGGCGACATTCCTGAAGGAGGCGCCGCTCGGGGAGCTTCAGCGTCTCTTCTATGGCGCCCATGTCGTCTGTCACGCCTCGGAATATGAGAGCTTTGGTCTGACCGGGATCGAAGCGGCCGCCGCGGGAGCGAACCTAGTAATGACCAATCGAACCCTCGCGATGGACCAGTTCGGGTGGGCGAGCTTCTGCGATCCCTTCTCGGTTGATTCAATAGCCACCAGCCTCGCCGATGAACTCGAGGCGCCGCGGGCGCCCAAGCCGCGTCCGCTCTCCTGGCAGGAGGTAGCCCGGCGTACTATCCCCATCTACCTGTGGGCACTCGCCTGATGCAACCGCCGCGGATAGTCCAGATCGAGGTCTCCACGCGCTGCAACATCCGCTGTCGCTTCTGTGGTTCCATCCCCCATGCTACCCCAGGGCTGATGGAGTGGGCCCTCTTCGAGCGCTGCCTGGACTTCGTCTCGAGGGGATGTTGGGTCGAGCTCTACGGCAACGGAGAGCCACTGCTTCATCCACTGTTCGTCGAGATGACCAAGGCCGTGGACAGAAGGGGAGGGCTACCTCGCACCTCGACAAACGGGATGCTCATGTCTTCCGAGAATGATCCGGCTCCTGGAGGCAGCCGGACTTCGGCGGACCATCTTCTCTATCTGCGGCGTCACAGAGGAGCTGCACGAGTACCTGCAGCCAGGTGTTGCCTCGGAGCAGGTATGGGGCAACTTCGCCGCCTGTGCGCGGAGCGGGATCGAGACCTGGGCGCTCTATGTACTCATGGGCTGCAATCTCGAGGAGCTTGGAGCGTTTATCCAGAGAGTGCACGACTCCGGAGGCCGATACGTTGTGATCGAGCAGATGTACGTCTCCGACGGTCATCCCCTTGCCGGCCAGCAGCTCCGGCACCACGGCGAAGCGGTGCGTCACTACCTGCCGCAGGCGCAAGTGCTGGCCGAATCCCTGGGAGTCACCGTCGAGCGGCGTTACGATGCGAGCCTGCTCCGGGCACGCGGGCCGCAGTGACCAGATAGCACGGTCAGGCCAACGTACAGGACAATAGCGAACCATGACGAGTCCCCTGTGTTCGAAGCCATTCGCTGAGGTTTTCATTACCATCATGGGCGATGTCCATCCCTGCTGTTCGACGATTGTCCCGGTCGGCTCGCTCTGGCGCTCCTCAGCGCAGGAGATCTGGGAGAAGGGTTTCGAGGAACTGCGCTCCCAGATGCGTGGGCGAGAGCTCCCCGGCCGCTGCCGTCACTGCCTCATCCTCAGGCTAGGGCTGGAGGTACGTTAGCTACCCCTGCAGGTGTGTCTCTATGTCCGACGGCGACGGGACAAGGAACCGAGAGATGGCGAGATGATCTACGACTGCATTCCCTTCTGGCGGGACCTGGATATGCTGGAGTTGCGCTTGAGGGAGTACGCGGGGGTGGTGGACCGCTTCGTCCTCGTTGAGTCAGAGACCACCCACGCCGGGAGCCCAAGCCCTGCCTATCTGCGGGAGAACATGCATCGGTTCGTCGACTTTGCGAGCCAGATTGTGTACGTGCCGCTGGAGCTGGACCGGGCGTCCACTCCCCCCGACCGGGAACGCAGCATGCAGGATGGCATCCTCGTAGGTCTGGAAGGGGCTCACCCGAAGGACGTGGTGATCCTCTCTGACCTCGACGAGTTCGCCCCACTCGAGGAGGTCATGCACTACCTCGATTTCCCCGGCTTTGTGCGCTTCCGCTGCTGCTGGCATATGTACTACCTGAACGGCCATGTCGGAGGCCGCGGGGTCGGACCAAGGATGTTTCGTCGGCGAGTCCTTGAGCAGTACCTGCCCTCCGTCGTTCGGTGCGCTGAGACGCTCCCAGGCATGCCGACGATCACCAGGGATTCGGGCGTGCACTTCTCCTTCACCGGCGGCCCTGAGCGGGCGATAGAGAAACTGCATAACTACTCGCACAGAGACCTCTTCGACAAGTTCCCCTACAACGACCCGGAGCATATGGCCTGGGCGATCAAGGCCGGGCTGACCTTCATCGATGGCGCGGTGGTCCACTACCAGACCCGCCTGGATGAGCATTACCCACGGGTGCTGAGGGACAACCCCAGGCCCTGGGCCCACCTGCTTTACGGCTTCGGGAGCAACAAGTAGAGCGCAGGACCAGAGATAGCAATGCGCCGCGATGCCCAGCATCTTGGACACTCCATCCCTCCACCCGCAGTTCTCGCGCTGGCTGAGGTGCACCAGCAGATGATCGGAGCCTGTCGGTTCCGTGGCAGGGGAGATGCTGGCATAGGCATCAGATGCAACATTTGGTCCCGTGGCCGCGATGTGGTACATCAGCCGAGCGTCGAAGAGCCAAGCCAGCGGGACACTCACACGTTTTGGCGACGCTCAAGGCGGCAGATCGCCCTCCACCCCCGGAAGGGCGGGCCGGGCGGATCACCAGGCCAGCTCCACGTCACCTCGCTCTCCGCTCGAAAACCGCAGCGCGCGAGCATCTCCAGTAGCTCCTCGCGCGAGTACAGACGTGCGGGCTCAACACCGTGTGGGCAGTCAGAGCACACGAACGTATCGGTATCGGGCGAGTAGACGTACCTTCCTTCGAGCCTGTGCAGTATAGCGAACTGCTTCGTGTAGGTCTGGAACAGGAAGCGTCCATCCTTGCGCAGGGCAGAGGCGACCGAATCGAGGACGCGGCGGTTGTCCTCATGGGATTCGAAGCAGCCGAAGATCCTGTCTCGGAGCATCACCGCATCAAACGGACCCGCGGGCAGATCGCGCATGTCCGCGCAGACCCAGTCGACGACAACCTGACGCTCCTGCGCGAGCTCCTGTGCGATCTCAAGTGCTCTCGAAGAGAAGTCAACACCCGTTACGCGGAACCCTCGACTCGCCAGCTCTATGGCCTCCAGGCCGCGGCCGCATGCGATGTCGAGGATGCGCTCGCCGCTCCTGAGCTGTAGCCTTGAGATCAGGGCATCGGCCTTGCCGGCGATCAGGGACCAATCGACCGCAAAGCCCTCCTGCTTCATGCGGAGCCAGCTGGCGTCCCAGCGCTCTCGCTCCATTGTTCTCTCCGTCCGTGCCCGACCGCGCAGTGTCCCGACCCTCCCTTCCGCTTCGGTGCTAGCCTCCAAGGTACCCAAGCCCTCGAAGTCGCCTCTCGACCTCGGTGATGTTGTTCCCCTCCCCGAGCGGAACGTAAGCGGCGATGATCTTGTGGAGTTGTGCGTTGCTCCGGATGCGAGGCGGAGCCGGCCCCGGGGTAGGCGGGATCACCGCAACGAGCACCTCGCGCGCGACCCCGGTCTGGTAGGGAGCCGACACGCCGTGGCCCCAGACGTCGTCTTCGCCGTGACTGTCGCCGTGGTCGGAGCAGACGATCAGGAGCGTCTCGCCATCCGCGAGAAGCTGCGGCCAGATCGCGGCGAGCTTGCGATCCGTCTCGAGGCAGTACTGCTCGTAGCGGCTTCGCAGGTACTGCTTCGCCTTGTCGGGGATCGGGAGCCACCCGAGTTCGCTATCGATCACAGGGCAGAATCGCCCTTCCTCTATGTCAGCCAGGGCAGAAGCCTCCACTCCCACGACGCCGCTCGGAATGACCCGCCCCGGGAGATATGGCTCGTGCACCTCGAAGAGGTGGATGTATGCGAACCAGGGACGGCTCTGTTGAGAATGCCAGGCGAAGAACTGCTCCCAGACACCCTCCATCGAATAGGGTCCCCACCAGGAGCCGTCCGAACAGGACCAAACGTGCCCGAAGTCCCGGAACAGCCACATCGCCTCGTGGACCGCGAGCGTGGACTGACCGAGGAAGGCGGCGGTGGAGTGCGTCTGTCCGAGGCGGCTCGCCAGCGTCTGCATGCGCACCGTGTCTTCGGGGCCGTACATGAAGGCGAGGTCGTTTCCGAACATCATCGCCCCAACGCTCGGGAGCGTCGCCGCGATGATAGTGTCAACTCGCTCCTGCCGATGTCCGGTCACCAGCAGAGCCGAGAGGTGCGGCATCCGCGCCGGCGTCACATGATCGACGCGGAGGGCGTCCAGGCAGACGATGCAGATGTTCATAGCGTAGTCTCCTCAGAGTCTGCCCAGAGTTTGAAACGTTCCGGTTCAGACCGACCGCCTGTCGAGTCATGACCCGTCCCGCAGCGCTCACACGGTAATGGGGTTGCCGAGGAAACCATCCCCCCAGAACACGGGCTGGTATCCGCGATCTGTCACCCAGCGCAGCGAGCGGATCACACTGTCCTGCATGTGTGGTCTGTAACAGGGGAGCTCTCTGCGGAAGAAGTGCTCGTGGATGAGGAGTTCGATGAGTTCGCCGGTGTGCAGACTCGCGGCCTGCCGGTCGAGCCAGGGGTCTATCTCCTGGGGTCGAAACTCGTTCACTATCGCGTCGACAGTGATGAATATGAGGTCGGCCTCGGCGTCGTAATAGTGGTCGCGAGTACTGGCGTGGTGCTTGACGGATTCGGCCAGATAGTATCCGGTAGTGCACTCGGCGGGTCCAGAGTGGAAGATCGCGACGAGGACACGGATCCCGCGATCGTGGAGAGCGCGGCACGCGTCGGCCGGCGCCTCGGCGAAGTGAACCGTAGTGACCGGGCCCAGTGCCGACGCCCCTGCAAAGCGCTTGATCTCAGCTACCACGAGATCATAGTCATGCGCCATCCGCTCATAGGACGCGTTCCTATAGGGGCGACTCGGCTCACACTGCAGCGCGTGGAAGGATAGGCGCAGCCAGTCCGAGTTCGCCTCCCATTCATCCCGCCATTTGTCAGGCATCTGCCGGAGGGTGAAGTGCCCGAACATGGTCTGGTAGTAGATGTTCATATGGATCTTCGCGCCATACTGTTCGTGCATCTGCCGCCAGAACTCGAGATACCAGTGGTCGAACAGCGAGCGGTAATCCTCTGGTCGTCTGCCCAGGTCCATCAGGAAGAGGATGTTGTCGTCCACCGAGAGCCGGTACCTAGGCCGCGAGCCCTTGTCCCACAGCACGGTAACCGTATCCTCCGACTCTGCTCCGCTATGCCGGGCAACCGCGGCGATCTGGTTCTTGCGCTGGCGCAGAGGGACGGCGCATTTGAACGACCCCCCCTGGGCACAGGCCGGCACAGCGTTGACCGTGACGAGCGCGCCCTTTGGGGCAGTTCCCTCGACCTCGACCAGCAGTGAGTCAGCGGTCTCGTTGCCATCGTGGCGGTTCAGAATGTCACCATTCCAGGGATGGATGATCTTGACTCTGTGGTCTCCGCTGATGGGATGCTCCTTTCAGGTACGGGACGTGCCTTCTTAGCACGGGCATTCCACACCGGGTTCCGAGGCAAGTCGCTGGCGACGTGGATGATCCTGTCGATGGGCCCAGAATCGGTTCTCGCCCTCGGCGCGGTAGAGGGGCTTGGGTATGCGCGTGGCTGTCACAGGCGATTCGACAGGCACACATCGATCTACGACGGCGGAGAGCCCCTCCAGCCACAGTTCAGGAACGCGGAGCCCCTTCCAGAAGATGGACCCGTCATAGGTCACGTGGGCCCTCCGGACTCGACCTGGCAACGCTGCCAAGCGACGACATGGCCAGTGCAGTGCCCCGACGCACTGAGCGGAGCCAGGGGCTCAGCACCTCTCGATGCCCTGGCGCGGTGCGCGGAAGCACCCCGTCTAGCAGGTGCATCCACGCACGCGCGGTGCGGTCCCACGTCATCGTCTCGGCGAATGCTCTGCCTTTGCGTGAGTACTCCTGGCACAGGTCGCGATCGGCGTAGAGCCGCTCGAGTTTCCCGTTCAGATCGCCAACATCGGCCAGCGCGTACTCCGCGTTGTCCCAGTTCATGGTCAGCCAGTTGCGCACGGCGATGAGTTCGCCTCTCCCTTCCACAAGCTCGGTGACTGCCGAGCATGCTGTGGCAATCACGGGAACACCGGCGGCCATTGCCTCCAGGATGGGCAGGCCGAACGCCTCCCCCATGGTGGGCAGCGCCATCACGTCGAAGAGATTGTAGAAGATGTTCAGCGCACGAGAAGAGACCCCAAGCGGCCCTGCCAGCCGCCGCGTGAACGCTACCTGCTTCTCTACCTTATGCAGCTTCACCAAGTCCAACAGCCGCCAGGCAGGGCCATCCGGGTCCATGTGCAGATAGAGCACGGAGTCGGAATGACGCTCGGCGAAGACGGCGAAGGCCTTGATCAGGATGGGGATCTGTTTGCGAAAGGTGTTGAGAGCTACGCACCCGATGACGAACTTGCCCTCAAGTCCGAGCGCCGCGCGCAGGGCGTCCCGATCAGGTCGCGGGTAGAAGGTCTCCGTATCTACCCCAAGAGGGATGAGCCGCACCGTCGCGCCTGACTGGGCCTCGTCAGAGCTGCCTTCGGCCAAAGCGGACTGGCACCACGCCGATGCGACCACGACTCGGTCCGTCCTGGACACCACCTCCTGCATCTTGGCGGACACCGGTGACGCCTCGAAGAAGGCATATGCGACCCGCGAGACAACCTCGCGCAAGGGCACCTCGCTCATGGTCTCAAGGGCGGAAAGCGGCCCGGAGGTCACGACCACATCGGGACCGAATTCCTGAATGACTTCGTTTGTGCGGACGCTCGACCACGGTTGGGACCCCGGGGCGAACATGGTGCGATCGCCCGAACCGTCTAGGGGGGGCTGTACAGTCCACCCGAGCACGCCAACCTCGTATTGGCCGCTGGCGGCGAGGCGCTTCGTGATCTCGTCGGCGACACGTCCCTGTCCGGTGTGCGAACGCGGACTTTCGCTTACCCACAGGACGCGCGGCGTGGACGTGTTGCCGCGACGTTCGGCGCGATCAGTTAGCACTGTCCCCTCCTCGGTCAGGCTATCCGTACCGACACCGGGTGTCCAACCTCACCACGGCGGGGCACCGGCTTGGCATCGGAGGCCCTGCCTGGCGGTAATGTGCATTCGTCCACGCCCTGCAAAGCTCCTCTCCGCAGAGGCATGTGCCTGGTATTCTCAGACGGTGCGCGGCCGGCTCAGGCATCACCGAGTGCCCAGGCATCCATGGAGCGCATCAGCTTCCTGAAGCAGCTCAGGTGCTAACCGCCTGGCTTCAGGGAGCTGGTGCACACGGCCTTCCCTGGCTCCGCGTCATCCATCCCTTCCAGCAGGGCCCAGTTGAGGCTGAGCCACGCCTACAGAAGAACACCAGTCACAATGCTAGTCCCGTACGCGCGGCCTGCGCTTCGTAGGCCGGCAGCAACGGGATCATGGCCTCGGCCGGAACCGGCCGATGGCCCAGAGGTGGCCCTGCGGCTCCCCCACTGTAGCCGCGGGCGGATGGCCCGCTCAACTCCGTCGAGAGGACTGGCCGGTGAACCCCAAGCGGGTGATGTGGGTCACGGGAGAGCCGGATCCGCCAAGATGCAGGACAACCGATGTCCTCGGACTCGCCTCCCCAGGGGAGGCACGCCACCCTCCCTGGCCGGCCGTGATCGCTGCTGCCCATCAGCGCGGCAGCCCCGACAAGCCCTCAGTCCCCTCTTACACCAGAGATTCCGCCTGCGGGTGAGGTTTCCTTCGCGCTCGCGCACCGAAGCATCTCGGAGCACGCAAAGTGTGAGCCAGATTGGCCGAGCTCCTTCCAGTGAGCTTTGAGAGCAGACGGCAGGAGGTGTTGTGGGCGCTGTAGAGAAGGGGTGTTATATCAGTGCAGGGGGACTAGGGGGGGGACCGTGCTCGCCAACCGGACAAGGGCCGCAGCCGCTCCCACGGTGACGCTCGAGACCAAGTGCTGGGAGGGAGACTGGGAGCGGATCCTGAAGACAGACCATCTCCAGGTCCTGTGCGAGCGGAACTGCTACCCTTTCTCCTCCCGAATGCTCATGATCAACAACGTTACGGACCGCGGCGAGGTCTGCCGATGGGCACAGCGCGCGGTGGAGGATGGGCGGCTCACGGGATTCGCGGTGGCGGAGGAGCAGGCCGATGAGGCCCTGGGCTTCTTTGGGCTGACGAGGGAGGGATTGGGCAGGGGCTACGTATACTCCATTGCTGAACTGGTGGCCATCTACCTGTGCGAGTCCGACTACTTGCTGCATTTTGCCGGCGACTCGTTCCTTCCGATCAAGTGCGATTGGGTCGCTCGCGCGTTGGCGATGTTCGAGGCCGATGGGCGTGTGCGGGTGGCCAACCCGACTTGGACCGAACGCTATTGGGAGGCCAGACAGGAGGCTTTCGAGGAGACCCCGGACTGGTACTTTGGTTACGGGTTCTCCGACCAGTGTTATCTTGTCCGCGTCTCCGACTTCCGGGGCCGGATATACAACGAGCACCATCCCGCCTCCGCGCGCTATCCCGGGTACGGCGGCGAGCTCTTTGAGAAACGGGTCGACTCTTGGATGCGCAACCACGGCTATGTCCGGATAACGTTCAGGCATGGATCGTATATCCATGGGGAACCCCTCTACCCGCCGGGCAGCCGGGTCCACGCACCTCAGACGAGCGTGGCCAGTCCTGGCTGCGAAGAACGTGGTGAGAAGAGCAATAAAGCGGCACCTGGCCGTCAGTGGATGACCGGCCACCGACCAACGCGTTCCCCGACTCGGCCCCGCGGGTCGCGGTCGTGTACGATGACATTGTCCGCCCGGACACGACCGGTGGCTACTGCTTCCGCGCCATGCAGCGCATCGCCGCGGCGACCCATCTGGGGCGGCAAGAGGCCTTGATTTCCGGGCTGACCTTTGACTACCTCTTGCGGGTGGACGACGATTTCGATTTCGGACTGCCTCCCGGTGCGCCCCCATCGGCCTTCTGGGTGATCGACACCCACACCAACTTCGACCGTCGGCTACAGCAGGCGCGGAGTTTCGACCTAGTCTTTGCGGCCCAGAAGGAGGGAGCGGAACGGCTTCGCCGAGAGGGCATCGAGAACTGCGAGTGGCTGCCTCTGGCATGCGATCCGGAGGTTCACCGCCGCCTGGATGTCGAGAAGGAACTCGACGTCGCATTTGTCGGTGGCATGCACCCGGGGCCGCGCCAGGAGCTGCTGTCCGCGGTGCAGCGGTGCTGTCCGAAGTCCTTTGTCGGCCAGGTCCGGCATACCGAGATGTGCCAAGTGTACAGCCGGGCAAGAATCGTCATAAACTGCTGTCTCAACAATGACCTGAACATGCGGGTGTTCGAGGCGCTGTCGTGCGGGGCGCTGCTGATCACGAATCGATTGGAGGGCAATGGGCAGGAAGAGCTGTTCAGCGATCGGGTACACTTGGTCCAGTACGATACCATCGACGAGGCGCTCTCGCTGATCGACTACTACTTGAGGCACCCGGAAGAAGCGGAGCAGATCGCGGAGATGGGCCACCGAGAGGCGGTGGCGAAGCATACCTATCGGCACCGCATGGAGCGGGTGTTGGCGAGGATGTCGGCTTGGGCTCCGGAGCAGCTGTCGGGCGGGGCGAAGCGGGAGGGCGAGGCGCCGAAGGAGCTTGGGGCAGGACGGGATGTGAGGTACTTCCGCGGGACGGGCGTCCACCTTGGGGAACTGGTGCCCAGGAGTGCCCAGCGAGTGCTGGACGTGGGCTGTAGGGCAGGCGTATTCGGCGAGTCGCTGAAGCGCCGGCAGGGGTGCGAGGTGGTGGGGATCGAGCTTAACCGCTGGGCGGCGGAGGAGGCGCGGACAAGGCTCGACCTCGTGATGGAGGGGGACGCGGAGACGCTCGATATCGCTTCCCTAGGTTCCTTCGATGCCGTCGTGTGCGGGGACGTTCTGGAGCATCTACGGCAGCCGGAGGAGATGCTGCGGCGGATCCGCCAGGTGATGACCAAAGGCGGGGTGCTGGTTGCGAGCATTCCGAACACTCGTCACATGGAGGTTCTGCAGCAACTCGCCGAGGGCAACTGGACTTACGAGCCGACCGGGCTGCTGGACAGAGATCACCTGCGTTTTTTCACGCGACGCAGCGCGGAGCAGATGTTTGAGGAGGCCGGCTACGAGGTGGTGGATGTCCAGGGAACACCTTCGCATGGCCATGCCGGCTGGGAGGGAGCGGGCCGCCCGAACCAGATAAGGGCCGGCCGTTTGGTGCTGTCTGGGTTCGGGCCTGAGGAGTCCGAGGAGTTCTTCGTCGGCCAATGGCTGATCACGGCGCGCCCGTCCGAGCGCGTTGACTGGGGCCTGACGTCCATCATCATCCCTACTTGGAATCAGCTGGACTACACGCGGCTGTGCATCGAGAGCATCCGCAAGCACACGCGCCTCCCTCACGAGATCATTGTGGTGGATAACGGATCGAGCGACGGCACGCCGGCTTGGCTCGAGTCGCTCTCGGACGTGCGTGTGATCGCGAATGCGACCAATCTCGGGTTCCCGAAGGCCTGCAACCAAGGATTGCAGGCCGCGATGGGGGCGAACCTTCTGCTTCTCAACAACGACACCGTGGTGACGCCGGGATGGCTGCGGCGCATGCTGACCCATCTGCACGGCGCGCCCGAGGTGGGGATCGTAGGCCCACTCACGAACTACGCTGTTGGCGATCAGCAGATCGAGGTCGGCTACAAGAGCCTACTTGAGCTGGACGGGTTCGCCTGGGATCTGGGGAGACGCAGGCGAGGCATGACGACCGCCACCGGCATGATCGTTGGCTTCTGTCTGCTCACCAAGCGCGAGGTGATCGGGCGCATCGGCCTGCTGGACGAGCAGTTTGGGATGGGCACGTTCGAGGACACGGACCTGTGCTACCGGGCGACCGCAGCTGGCTACCGTCTGCTGATATGCCAAGATGCGTTCGTGCATCACTTCGGCAGCCGGACCATGATCGGGAATCAGGTCCCCGGGGAGCAGCTGCTGGAGGAGAACCGCCTGCGATTCGAGCGGAAGTGGGCGCTGAGTGCTCCCAAGCCAGACGTTGCGGCGGCGCCGCCGCAGCCGTCGGCGGGCCCCGCACCACCTGCCACCGAAGTGGTGGGTCGCGGGCACGGTAAGCGCCGGCGCAAAGCGAAGCGGCCACTGCCGGCTCCGGCCTCGCCCACCATCTCGTTGTGCATGATCGTGCGGGACGAGGAGGCGCACATCGCCGACTGCCTGAGGAGCGCAAAGCCCTATGTCGACGAGATGGTTGTGGTGGATACTGGGTCCAGGGACCGGACCCGGGAGATCGCGCGCTCGCTGGGGGCGAAAGTCTTCGACGCCCCCTGGGAGGACAGTTTCTCCGCCGCCCGGAACCGCTCACTCGCGCAAGCCACCGGAGAGTGGATCTTCTGGATGGACGCGGACGATGTGTTGCCACCGGAGAGCGGGGAGCAATTGCACAGATGCGCGGCCGAGGCGCCCGAGCACGTGTTCGGGTTTATCGCACGGGTCCGCTGCCCAGCCGGGCGCAACGAGTATGGCGAGACTGTCGTCGACCACGTGAAGCTGTTCCGGAACCGGCCGGATCTCAGATTTGAGCTTCGTATCCATGAGCAGATACTGCCCGCGATCCGCCGCGCCGGCGGGGAACTGGCCCGCGCCTCCCTGCAGGTGGTGCATGCTCACTACGATCACAGCCCGGAAGGGCAGGCGAAGAAGACCCAACGGGACCGCCGGCTGCTCGAACTCGACCTGCAGGAGAACCCCGCCCATCCGTTCGTGCATTTCAATGTGGGCATGACCGCGCTCCACGGGCGTGACTTCGATCGCGCCATTGCTCATCTGCGGCGCAGCATAGACCTTTCGGGGCCGCGGGAATCGCATGTTCGGAAGGCCTTCGCGCTGCTCGCCACCGCCTACCGGAGCAAGGCTGATGTGGAAGCCGCCCTGCGGGCCTGCCAAGAGGGCAGGCGCATCTACCCCGACGATCCTGAACTGGTGTTCAACGAAGGCATCTGTCACCAGATGGCCGGAAACCTGCAGCAGGCCGCGGCCGCGTTCCTCTCCATCCTGGAGCAGAGCGGCCGCTCGGACTACCTGGCCAGCATCGACGCGGGCGTTGGCTCGTATAAGGCCCGCCATAACCTGGCCGTGGTATACGACAAGCTAGGCCGGCTGCAGGAGGCCGAAGCCTGCTGGCAACAGGTGATCGATGAGCGGCCCGAATTCCTGCCAGCTTGGCTGGCGCTGGCAGAGCACCTAGCCGGTGCCAGTAGGGAAGACGATCTTACCCCTCTCGCGAGGCGAGCCCGCAGCAGCGGACGTACGCTAGCCGCGGACTTGGTCACTGGCCTGCACGCACTGCGTTGCCGAGACCTGTCGCTGGCTGAGCAGTGTTTCCGTCGGGCGGTCGAAAGCTCTCCAGACGTGGATTTCGGATTCCGTTTCCTCAGCCACGCGCTGCTGCAGCAGGGGGAGAGGGCAGAGGTGGAAGGTGTTCTCCGCCGCCTGATAGAGCTCGCCCCTGATGACGGGGAAGCCCACCACAATCTGGGCAGCCTGCTGATGGAACAGCGCCGCCTAGCGGAGGCCGCATCTGAACTCCGAAAAGCCATCGAGCTGCGGCCTGGCAACACCAGGTCGCAACACATGCTGGAAGAGGCGTCACGGCGGCTGAGTCAGGGGGTAGGTGTCGAGGGCCTGTAGCCCGCTACGTAGCACGAGAGGCCGAGGGGGCAGTGCAAAGATACAGAGACAGGAACGCCGGAGGCGTGACTAATCCCAGCCCCCCTTCTGTCCCACTTTCGCTGACGCTCTACAATGGCCGCTTTGCGCAACCTCGTGATTGGACTGTTCCGTCTCAGCGGCGTGCGCAACATCGCCGCGGCGCTGCGCACCTAGGCCTGGCACGCCCAACGCGCCATCGCCCTCGTCACCGCCCCGCAGGAGATAACGCAGTGACCCTGCCAGACCGTAGCTTGGCCCTTGTCCCAGAAACGCTGAAGACGTACAATAAGGATGCGGGTGCGCCGACTGAGAGCTGGCAAGCCACCTTGCTCAGCGTTGCTGTCACGCCGCCTGCTCCCGATCACTATAGGGCGAGTGTGACCGGCCAGTTGATCGTCGGCGCGCCAAGAGGTGGGAAATGGATGATCGGAAATCGCCAAGCCCGATGATCGTGGATCTGGGATGCGGCTCCGCCAAGCGCGGGAATGTCGGGATCGATCTCACGGCCGTTGGCACCAAGGCCGACATCATCTGCAACCTGGGATTTGAGCCGATCCCGCTGCCGGACAGCGTGGCCGACAGGGTCCTCGCCTATGACTTCCTGGAGCACATGCCATTCTGCGTCTGGGAGAACGGGAAGCGCCGAACGCCGGTAATAGATCTGTTCAATGAGGTCTGGCGCATTCTTAAGCCGGACGGGATTTTTGAATCTCTCACGCCCTGTTACCCGGCACGGGAATGCTACCAGGATCCCACGCATGTCAGCGTCTGGACCATGAAGACCATGTCCTACTTCTCGGATTTCATCGTGCCGCAGTATGGGATAAGAGCGCGATTTCGGGTCTTGCGCAACGAAGTCGAAGGTTCTCACCTGGCGAGTGAGCTGCAAGCAGTCAAGTAGCCCGGACGTGGCGCCAGATGGATCCACCGGAGACAGGGAAGACGCCTGACTCGTTGCGGGCAGCGGTGGTTGCTGAGTACGCACCCGAGTGGCTTGCCTGTAAGGTGTTCAGGGACTGGTCCAGTGGGGCGGCCTTGGGGACGCCGGAGCGTTACGGGCGTATCTCAAAGCTGCGTCGAGCCCGCGTGAGCTCACTTGCCAAGGCCCTCTCCCAGTGGACGCAAGGACGCTACGGCGAAGCACAGGCTCGCGCGCTCATCGCAGCCTTCGCGGAAGTCTCTCTCCCTGCGCAGTTGGAAGAAGCCTACTCTCAGGTGATCTGGTCTCTCGTCTCCCAGATTCGCGGTCTGATCGCGGGGAAAGGGCAACTGCGCGCGCTCGTCGCGGCGGAGAGCGAATCCCTGCCCGCGGTGGCGGTGCTCCAGTCCGAATTCGGCTACGGCCCGGGAACAGCCGCCGTCATCGTTTCCGAGGTAGGTGACATGGCCGACTTCCCCAGAGAAGCAGCCTTCGCTACCTACTGTGGGGTGACTCCGCTCAAACGCAGGTCTGGGGTCTCCCGCGGCGCTGCACGCCTCTCGCGCTTCACTAACAAGCGGCTGCTGCGAGCGGTCACGCAGGCGGCGCTGACAGCTGCGACCCACCACGCAGAGTCCCGACTCTACTACCAGAAGAAGCTGGCCGGCCGATCCGCGCACCAAGACGCTCGCCCTCATCGCGCTCGCGCGGCATCGTGCCCGGCGGCTCTACAAGGTACTGCGACGTGCGTCGTTACCGTCGGCGGAGGTCGCCGCGTAACGTGAGTGTACCTCGTCTTCTTCCTGGAGATCGGCACCCGTCGGATCATCCACTGGAACGCCTCTACCTCCCCGGACGAGGCCTGGGTGCACCAACAGTTCCGGAACCTGTCCGTGGTGAACGACGGCCTGCCCAGGTATCTCATCCACGACCGGGACAGCAAGTACACCCGACATGCGGACTCCTTGCTAGAGGACACGGGCACCAAAGTGATCCGGTTGCCAGCAAGGTCTCCCAATCTAACGGCTATGCGGAACGCTGGATTCGCAGCCTACGGCAAGAGTGCTTGGACCGGATCATTATCCTCAACGAAGCCCATCTACGCTGGGTGCTGGCTGAATACGTCCGCTACTACAACCAGCACCGGCCCCATCAATCGCTGCAGCATCTGCCGCCGGAGGCCCCGGACGCCTATCCGCGTGAGGGCAAGATCGTTGCCCGCCCGGTGCTCGGCGGCCTCATTAACGACTACTGCCGCCTCGCCGCCTGACGGAGTCCGCAGTCCACTCCACCATCGGGGGCTGCTGCTGCGCGCCCGGCGTGGCCTTCTGACGCGCATCATGGCAGCCCTGGCCGACGCGCGAGCCATCCGAAACCTGACCAACCAACCACGCGATAGGGCAGGTCCCGCTCTGCACCTGCCGAAGAAACCCTCAGATCAGTTTCGGTACATTACGGGTGCCGAGGCTAGTGCCACATCACCAGCACGACGTGCATCGTGGCGCGTCATGTGAGGGTGCTCAGTGGAGCGGCGCTACTTGCTACCGTTCGCGGAGGATCGGCTCATACGACGCTGCTGAAGCCTTGCGCACTCCTCTTGGATGAGCGCGACTTCTGAGCGCGATAGGCCAAGGCCCTCCCGGAGGACCAGCCCATCCAGCTCGCTCCACACGTTGGGATGAGCGCCCGGTTTCCTCAGGGCTTTGTCAAGCCGCGCCAGCTTTGCACTGATCCGGTCTACTACTCTCTGCGGGAACTTCTCCAGGTTTGGAAGGATCGCAGCTCGCGCGTCACGTGGCTCCAGCTTGAGTAGCCCGCCGCCATAGCCGCGCCCAACAAGCTCCAGGCTAAGCCCAGTGAGCGAGGAGTAGAACGACGCCAGGTAGGGCTTGACGAGGTCGCGGTGCGTCGTGAAGGACACGTGATGCAGTGTGTTGGTACTGTTGACCTTGGCTTCGTTCATGGTCATGCGGCACCGCCTGCCCGACATGTAGGTCAGAAAAGCATCAGGGGACGGCGGGTACGGCACGGAGTACCAAGGCCATCGCGTACGGCACTTGTACCTAAGGTGGACCCCCATTCGGTGTCCCTCGTCCAGGTACCTAGCGAGTTCCTCGTCAGCAGCAATGTCTGCGTCAGGCGGAACTCGCAGCAGCAGGTGCTGTGCATCCGCTTTCCGCAGTCTCGCCAGGTCCTCGCGCGAGAAGACCGCTCCTGCCACGTGGCTGGCGCTGGTGAGGACGGGCTTCAGCCACCCTCTCCTGATGCCTCTGGCCCGCGCGGCGCTGGGCGCTAGCGTGTAGAACTTAACATCGCCCGTGACGAGCCCGATGCCCACATTCGCCACACTCGCAAAGGGCAGAGCAAGCCCGCGTTCGATCAGCGACTCAAGGAGATCAAGCACATCCTGGCTGGTGAGCAGCGCCGTCCATTTCGTCGCTTGCCATCCCTGGCGCGCCTCAGGTGCGGCCGACGCGCGCTCCAGTGATCCTGCAAGGTCATCTGCCCCGCGCACCTCTGTGCGTCTCATCCCAGCCGCATCGGACGCGCTGGCCAGTAGCAGCAGCACATCCTGCTGTTTCTCGAATACTCGGCCCTCGAAGAGCACGAACGACAGGCTTCGAAAGCGTTTCCGCAGGAATCTGCGCACAGGTTCAGCATAGTCTGCGGTTAGCAGCTCTGTCGGCAGTACCATGGCGAGGCGGCCCTGGGGGCGGAGGAAAGCCGTGGCGTGCAGCAGGTATGGCGCCCATGAACTGGCACTCGGCGAGAGTCGTGCATCCGGCCCAAGAGTGGCATTAAGGACCTTGTTCGCCGCTTCAAGCGCACGGGCGCGATCCGCTCCTTTGAACCGGTGGGCACGGACATACGGTGGGTTACCCACAACTGCATCAATACCGTGCGAAGGCCCGACGTCGCCAGGGGATACTGAGAAGAAATCGTCGCGGACCATGTGGTTGGCCGGCAGGCGCTGCCGTCCTCTCCACAGCTCCGCGAACTGGCGCCAAGCCAGTGCGTCCATCTCAACGCCGTAGACGTGCTGCCCGATGGCGTCGCGGCCAGCACCCAACGACGACAGCCTGTCACAAGCCTCACGCAGGAACTCTCCGTCACCAGATGCCGGGTCCAGAACGGCATCTGACCGGTTCCTCACCGCCCAGGAGACCAGGAACCTAACTATGCCGGTAGGCGTGGCGACCGCGCCGCGGATCTTCGCCGCTGCGCTTGCGAACAGACTCTCTCCGTCTGACGCCATGCTGTCGGCGGGCGACGTGCTAGGCAGGGCAGGTATGGAGACGGTGCGAAGCCGCGGTGCCACCGATGGCGGCACAAACACGTCGGCGAACGGCTCGTAGCGGCGACTCGCCTTGTAGCTCCTCGCAATGTCGTCCAGGGAGATGGAGCCAAAGAGATCGCGGGTGGGCGGCTGGGCGAACCGGAATGACTTGCGAATGGCGGAGTGGATGATCACAAGCGCAGGAGGGACTCCCAGGTCGCGCGCGAGAATCTCTTCCAGATACCGGCTCTGCAGTTGAGCGGACTGGTGCCGAGCAACTCTCCCGGAGGACGCGTCGCCGTTGGCAACCGAGTTCCCCTCACCATGCTGAGAGGACTCGCGTCGGGGGCGACCGCCGGACAGCCGGGCCGTCAGCGACAGGTGAACTAGCGGCGCTGATTCACTGGCGGACACGAACAGAGTGCCTGTCTCGAGTTGATTCAGGATGTGGCGGGCCGTCTCATGTCCTGCGATGCGCCGGTAGACCTGTGTGTCGGTCATGCGCAGGAACACCTTGGTCGATCCCAGCCGCAAGGTCGGATCAGACTCACTGGGACTCGATACGTCCCCGGGCCCTGGGAAGGCTAGCTCCAACGCGCGGGTTAGCATTGCCTCCGCCGCCATTCCGCGAGGTGAGTAGATAAAGCCCTCGTATATCCTGCGCTCAAGCTCAAAGAAGTCACGGACTAGCGCTTCCGTATCCGACCCGGCATCCAGCAGAAGGTTCGGGCCGACCTTGCGGAACGCTTGGGCGAGGGCCACCGGCTCGGGGTAGGGCAGGCCAACCGACCTTGCAGTGCGGGTGACTCCCTCGAGCGCGTCGACTGACAGAGTCCCGTTCACGAGCAGGTTGAGCACTGCCACCTCGTCGCCGGGTGGCATCAAGGCGGAGTCCGCTCTACCCGCCCGCGATGGCGCTAGCGCCCCCGCCAGAAGGTCCCTCGCCATCGCGATCTGCGACGCCAGCTCCGGCTGTCCTTCCGAGCGCATGTCCCTGGAGAACTCGGAGGCCAACCTCCGGGCATCGCCTTGGTGGAACCTGCCTAGGCGCTTCCGGAGGAAGACTTCGGCACCATGCGATAGCGCCGTATGGCCTATGTCATGTAGTAGTGAAGCCAGGACTATCAGGGTAATAGATCGATCGCTTAGGGCGAGGGCCTCCGCTATGGTCCGGCTCAGTTCGGCCACCGCGAGCGAGTGCTCGTATCGCGAGTATGAGCGCTGCAACTTGACGACGTACTCCATCGTGCCGAGGAGCCGGATATCTTTGAGGCGCTGCAGGTACCCGCGATCCAGCACCGGAGCCAGGCCCATTGCCCGCAGCCTGTTCTCGATGGCCTGCACCGAATCGAGTGGGTGCTGCTCTTCAGCCATGGGGTGCTTCTGCCTCGCCGGATGGTGAGGGGGGCATTGCTTGGCCGACCTCAATGTATGCGCGGTGCTGCCACTCGACCCACCGCGTCGGTGCCACCGGATGGAACCCGCCAGGGCGCGATTGGTCCGGCATCTCGATCTCCACACCAGGAAACCAGTTGAAGATGCTGAACTGAAAGGAATCGGCGAGCACTCTGTCCTTTAACCTCCTGGCGAATGCGATGGTCCGCGTCACGCTACCGTCAGTGTCAAACGGGAAGCCGACTATGAACCCGGCGGAGACGCTGATACCCGCATCCCGAAGCACCGCGAGGGCGTCCTCCGCCTGGCCCAAGTCAACGCGCTTATGTATGCGCTGGAGAATTTCGGGATCGCCCGACTCCAGCCCTACATAGACTCGGTGGCAGCCTGCCCGCGCCATCTCGCGAGCAAGGTCGGCGTTGACTGCGTCAACTCGTGCGTTGCAGAACCACGTCACACTCCGCTGCAGCCCGCGGATGCCTTCACAAAGCCGAGCAGCATATTCCCGGTCAGCCATGAAGTCGGGATCAACGAACGATAGTTCGCGGATTCCTCGGTCGCCCGTCAAGTACTCTACCTCAATCAGAACACTCTCGGCAGACCGCACGCGTCGGCGGCTACCGCTGATCGCCGGTACGCTGCAGAAGGCGCAGCGGTACGGACATCCCCGCTGGGCCTCGATGATAGTGACGGGCGTCTGGACGCAGTCTGGACTCCAGTAGTGTGAGAAGTCCGGAACCAAGTCCCATGCTGGCATCGGCACGCGCGAGAGTTCGGCCGCCTGTCTCCTCGGGTGCACCTGATCCCCCCTGCAGAAGACGCCCGGGATACCCGACAGGCTGCCGCCCGATGACAGCCTCTTACACAGGTCTCGCATGATCGGCTCGCCGTCACCTACTGCCGCCATATCGAACTCTGCACTCTCGAGGGCGACATCCGGCGCCGCTGTTGGGAGCGGCCCTCCCACGATCACCGCCACGCTGTGTGCAGCCTTCGCAGCCGCGGCAAAGCGCCGGACCGGTGCGACGGTCAATGTTGACAGGGTCATTCCCACCAGGTCCGGCATCCAGCCGTCGAGACCGGCCAGAACTCCGTTGTCGTCAACTCCGCGCGCATCCGCATCAACAAGTCGCATGTCAGCGATATCTCTGATGCAGGCGGCAATGTAGAGCAGACCCAAAGGAGGCAGCCGGGTCTCACACCTGGTGAAGCCGGCCTGCACGCCCTTCGGCTGGACCAACAGCACATTCATGCCTTCCAGGTCCTCGCCATTATCGTGAACACAAGCGCCGCCGCGAATATCGCACCGGGGATGTACAGCGTCTCAACGCCGCTCTTGCCTGAGAACACAGGAGTGACGTTGGAGAGGAGCCACACGGCCATGCCAATGAAAAGCCCTGACCCAAGCCACGATATCTGGAGCAAACGCCTGCGCGAAGAGCCGCGGCTCTCCTCGTACCTTTCCAGGACCCGCTTAATCTCGGCTGCGTCCGCCGGTGTGCGCGCGTTTGCGCGCAGAAAACTCATCATGTCCTCTGCCTGCCGATCGCGTTGACTCTGCACCTTCTCAGCCACTGCCTGTCGCACAGACGGGTCTTCGGCCTTCAGGCCGCTCTGACGCAGTATCCGCTGCACCTCTGAGTCGAGAGCGATCCGTGACGGCGTCATCTGTGACTCGAACAGATACCGAGAGTCATCTCGGTCCGGGTAGCCGACGGAGGCCGGTCTCGACAGCGCGACTATAATGAGCTGGCAGATGCTCATGTACGGCCGGATCGACACCGGGAAGCTGTTATGGTTCGCTAGCTGCAGCACCAGGTTACCGTCCTGTCCGGGGTTTATGAAGTCGTTAGCGAAATGCACCGACAGGCCGAGCCGGGCGAAGCTGCTACGAGCTACGATCCGGCCTGCCACTGTCTTGGACAGTACGATACGCTCGAGGGTCGGCGCGAACAGCACCTCACCTGGCTCAAGGGTGACCTCTTCCCCGGAACTTGCTGGCGGCAGGGCTTCGAAGAGCGCTTGTGTCTGTGCCTCTGGTGCCGCCGCATCAGCCTTCCTGACGTCCTTCTTGTACCTGGTGAACCGGTTTCCGACGCGGATATCGACAGACGCGAAACGAATCTGCTTGTCCGGCTCGAATGGGTGATGCTGCGGGTCCGTGGAGATGATCTTCACATCGCCGGACGTGATGGCCGCCTTTATGTCTACGTCCGATAGGTACATGTCACCCCTCCATTACGCGGCATTGTTCTCTCATTCGGCTCATCGTGAAATGTTACCTGCGGCTACGCCCTTGTGCGGCTCGCGCACGGATGGCTGGGAGAGAACACATGTGCGCAGGGGGCCTCGGCCATAGCACGGTAGAGAAACCTATACCCGTGCTTTCTCGCGGGGAACGCGGCTCAGAGAGGCTACAGCGGCGACGGCCAATGGCCGCCGCCGCTGTCTCTTGCATCGCTCGGGCCTAGCCACCAACGCAGGCGTACGCCCCTGTTAGCTCCTCCTTCGGCACTGGGATCGAAAAGGACAGGAGCATCGGTAGCCCGTCAGGAATGTAGTCCCGTTTTCCCCGGTGTTTCTGCACCGCATACCGCGAACATGGTCCCCCCGATTACTATCGGCTTCACGATACCGGGTTTCGGCATGTTCGAGACGTGGCGGCGGCGGCGCATCCGGACATGACCCGCGGAAAGAAGCCATAGCTGCGTTTCGTGCCTGCTGTAGCGGTTAGTCCCCCGTGGAACCGCCATAGCCTTGCCTTGACCAGCTTTCCCGGTCTATCGTGGGCAACGCCATCTTGCTGGGGGATGAACCCACGTGGAAGGCGCTGGGACCTCGATCTGCTTGGTAATGAAGGCGGTGCTGCTCAGTGTAGGTGTCGGGCGCTTGCAGGACCGCTAGCGTTAGATCTGTGACTCCCTGGGCTGCCTCCTCTGGCTGATCAGGCGACGAGTTTGCCTGTCAAGGCCCTGTAGGGCCGGCGCGAGAGAGCAGGAGACCTGTCTGTACACGTCGAGCGTGAACGGACTGCGCTCACGAGATGACGAACCTGGTGGCCGACACACAGTTTCTGGGGAAACGGCTGTTTGTCGCGTCATAACATTGGGTATGGCGCCAGCCCAGGGCGGGGGGGAGCGCCGAGCGCGTCTACCCTAGCCGATCGGCAGTTCCTGGTCGCCCCGCCGACCCCTTCGCCGCCTGACCGGTTGCTTAGCAGCATGACCCAGGAGGTCCCATACAAGCTCGTCGATCCCGACACGCTCGGAGGTGAGGATGCGTCTGACCTCCGAACGCTGACGTCCTATGTCGCCTTGCGTGATCTGCGGGGCCAGCGCGGCGACTGCTCGGTGGCATTCCTTGCTCAGCGTCGCGAGCCTTTCGTGGGTCGCGTTGGCCGCATCGTAGCGGGGAATAGGGAGCACCTCGAACGGGAGCCGTGTTATGTCACGTTCGCCCCATTGTCCACTTGTTTGGTACGGCTTTATCGCCTGGTTCACAGCACTGGAGTTTAGCAGTGAGCAGAGGTAGTGCGCCTCATCTTCGTCCTTCGTCTCGTAGTAGTAGGTGACCATGTCCGCCGCAAATCCGTTCACGCGCAGTCCGCCAGCATCCAGCGCCCTGTTGGCGTTCACGACGCATGCCGTGAGGTGGGTGCCGGACTTGTTGTACAGAAGCTTATAGCGCCCCTTGAGAACCTGGCAGGTGAGGGTATGCTGGTAGTCGAGGCGATTGTAGATCGTCCTCTCCGTAGTCGTTTTCTTGTTGTCAGCCCAAGCGGCTTCTGTCTTCGCTAGCCACTCGGCCAGGGCCGGGTACCCCGCGGAAAGGGCGGCCTCTCGAGTAAGGAGGCCCATGTTCGTGCCTCTCCTTATGGGCTGCAGCGGGAGGACGACCAGGTCCAAGGTGAGGTGACCGAACGGCAGCAGATGCTTCCCGAGGAGAGTCGCGTAGAGGAAATCCGCCTCCACCGGGCCCTCGAAGCGCATGTCCCTCCAGGGCGTCTTGGCGTCCTTCTGAATGTCTGGGGTGGTCTCCACGTATGGTCGTTCCGGGCTAACTGTTCCCCACTCGTCTCTAGCGGCCGGCCGAACAAACCAGAAGCAACGCGGGAATATCGAGGCGCCTGCCCTGAGCGAACTCCAGTAATGGCTTGCTGCCGTCTGTGGGAGGGGCGAGTAGCTCTCCTGATCCATTCGAAGGATCGGTCTAGCGAGATCCCATACCAGGTTCCTTGCTGGCAGGCTGCCGGTGGCCCTGAGCATCGGGATGTTGGCGGCAAGCGTCTTGCCTTTCGTCCGCACAAGCAGGCACGCGGGGACGTTGAACAGAGGGGCGATGCCCTCGAGGTCCACCCCGCGTGTGAAGCCGAGGCGCTGGAAGGTGAGGTGTTGTTTGGCGCCGGTCAGCGTGCTCTTGGGCATGACGAACGCGAGGGTACCTTTCGGGCCCACGTATCTTCCGAAGGAGAACTCGTAGAAAAGCGTAGAGGTGTCCATCACCGTGAACAGCTTCACATCTGACTTATCGAGCAAGCCATGCCGGAAGACAAGCTTCTTGACCTGCGCCTGGTACCGGGCGTCCTGGATGTAACGGTAGGCCAGCCATGGTGGGTTTCCGACGACGAAGTTGAACCGCCTGTTGGAGAGGTAGATGGGGCGGTAGGCGTTGCGGAGGATGAAACCCCAGACAGTGTCCCGGTTCTGCCGAACAAGCCGGATCATCAGCTTGAGGTTATCCTGCCAGAGGGCAAGCCCCATGGAATCGCCATGGCGCCACTTCCTCGCCACGTACTCGCGGAATCCGGGTGTCAAGACTCGTTCGCCCTCGGGCCTGCGTGCGTAATCGCACATCGTGTCAATGACGTCGTCAAGAAGGATGGGCGACTTGGCCATGCTGGCTGGTATATGAAAGTACTGCTCGACTTCTTCTCTGCGGCGCCCAGTGAAGCGCTCCTCGGTACCGACAAGGATCCTGATGGGCGCGCTACCTTGGCGGCTCTCCTCCTGCAACAAAGCGTCCGCCATGTAGACGGGGATGGTGATGTTCCCCTTGTGCTGCTTCAGGTCGGGAGCAAGCGCGAGGGCGTAGTTGACCCGGGAAATCGTGACAGCGAGGGGATGGACGTCCACCCCCATGATGTTCCTCTGGGCGTAGGTCGCAAGAAGCGTGCCGCGCCTGCGAGCCCGCCGCGCTTGTCGAATAGCCACGAAGAGGAAAGTGCCCGATCCACAGGCGGGGTCCAAGACACTGCCCTTGCCTTTGTAGCCCGCCTCGGTTAAGGTCAGTTCGGCCAGCCAGTCAGGGGTGTAGAACTCGCCAAGGTCGTGTCGAGTCTCGGGGTCCACTAGACCCTGGTATAGCTCCTTGAGGAGGTCCTCGTTGATCTTGGCCGGGCTGTAGATGTACAGGTGTTGGAGCATGCCGTTGAGCAACTGGACGGCGTCGTTTCTCACGGCATCGCTCAGCACCCACGCGAAGAAGTCTTCTTCGGCAAGGTTGAGCAACCCGTTGCGCCGGAACACCTCGCCGTCAACGATCTCCGTGAGGGACCGAGCGCCTCGCGGATGGCGTTTGAACAGGGCCAGGTAGGCCAGCACCTTGGCGAGGAGGGAGAGGTAGGTGTGCCGGATGAACAAGTCCTGAGTCCCAACCTCACGGCTGCCGTAGACCTTAGCCAAGAGGCTGTTCCATTCGGCGAACTTTACCTGGGTAGTCCCATCCTCCTTGAGGTGCTCCAACATGCCAAGCAGGCTGGCGGAGGCGGCTGAGAAGACGGCGCTGTCCGCGCCGAACCTCCTTAGAACATCGGCGGAGGTGGGCGCGAGGTTCTTTTGCGAGAATAGGAAACTGTCAAACCAGAGGAGAGCTGCGTCCGGAGCGTCAGCTTCGAGGCGCTGCAGATCAACAGGCTGCCCGACCGGCCGCAGGGTGTCTTCGTGCAGCGCGTATACCTCGAACGTGATTCCATCGGTGATGATGCCGAAGCCGTGTTTCGGCACCTGAGGTGATCTCAGGTACTTGCTGAGTTCACGCTTGCCTGTATCCCTCTCGGCCTCGAGATCACGCTTGAACTCGAAGACAAGATCGCGATAGAGCGCGTCGATCCTGCCACGCAGCTTAAGGGCCTCGACGCCCCTCTCGATGCTGATTTCTTCTGGCTCTATACCAAAGGCACGTTCGATGAACCCAAGGAACAGATGCCGACGGTAGTCGTGAGCCTGTCTATCCTTCCGCGCTCTTTCGGCGACTCGGACGTACTTCCCCAGTTCCTCAAAGAAGCGGTCGCGTCTCGCCACTGCGCTCCCCTCGTATGCGGAGGATACGTTGCGGTATTCACCATGGAAGGCGGTTTCGCCTGCCGCCCGTCCAGGGAATCGCCCCCTGTGCCCGGCCCAATCCGTGGTTCGTTTGCGGAGTGAGGCGCATTAGTGGCCCCACCCCTGGCGGGCGTAGGGAGGATGGTAGGCCCGGGGTACGGTCGGGCCCAGTAACGCGCTCCGTGCGCCTGGGAACGGGTCTCGCCCCTTACGCGGGTTGCGGTTCTTACAGAAGCATCCACTTCCCCACTGACGAGCTACTTATCGAGATCGCTATCGGCATGGGCCACCAGCTGTTGGAGATCAGGTTCGTCCGATGCCGCGGCCGCAGCGCTCAGCAAATGGGCGACTATGGGCGGCAGCCATCGGGTGAGGCGTGTCTGCCCATCAGTCGCCGCCGGATCTTCATTGGGCTTGGGTTAGGTGGCGAGGTGGGCATGAGACTGGGGGAGGGAAGGCTCTTGCCCCTGATGCTGGCTGCCCGGGTTCCTTGGGCGCCAGAGTGGCACTGTGGGTCGCGATCACTCCTTCTGGGCCAACAAAGTCGCGGGCCGGGCGAAGGCATACCACATCACTCCGCCGACCGCTCTGGGCATTCGAGCGCTGCTGACTAGGGCATGGCGCGGGGCATTCCAGTCTGATGGCGGGGCTGTTCGTGAGGGCTAGGCCTCCGGGTACGCGTCAAGAGCGCCACTGGAGGTACGAGATGATGCCGGCGGCTACTGTGGCGATGCCCATGATCCAGAACCAGATTCGGACGAATCCCAACGGGAGGGCGAGCGCTAGCCCGCATGCAAGGGCTCCGCCCACCTCATAGAGGCTCTTCGCCCATCGTGGCCAGTGAACCCACGGAAGCAGCAGGTAGCCAATGAGAATACCACACGATATGGCTAACCATCCTGCCCATTTGGCAACGCCGAGTGTCCTGGCCAGCCTAAGCTCCGCACTCCTGGCGCGGTCCGCCTCTTTCGTTTCGCCACTCTGCGCTTCGGTGAGCATCGTCTCTAGACTCACCTTCTCCGTTGCCAGATCTTCCTGCATTGCCTCCGCTGCCTGCCTTCGCTGGCGCTCATGGGCCAACTCGCCTTCGAGTTCCTGTAAGTGCAGATCTCTGACTCTCGTCTGCCCCTTGAGCCGGAGGTACTCCTGCTCCGCCAGTTCCTGGGCCCGTTTCGCGGCCCATGTCTGCTGCTGCAGTAGACTCAGAGAGCGCGCAATTGCTGCGTCTACCTGGTGATCACGCGCATCTTCAGACGCAGGCGCCCGAAGGCTAGCTGCGAGGCGCTCATCAACCATCGTGAGAACGGCGGCCTGTGCGGCGACCGCCTCATCTATTCCTGCTTCGATCGCATAGCGGTCGATGCGAGCACAGACGCGTTGCGCAGCCTCCGACGGAAGGCGAGCGATCGTCCCGATGAAGGGGCAAGCAACCAACTGGGCGAAAGCCCTATCGTAGTCGGCGGTCCTGGGGAGCGCCCATCGCGTCATCTGCATGCAGTGGTCCGGATGGATACAGAATGGGATCTCGTTGCCGTCTTCTCGCCGTCGAATCCAATCATACCGTCTGAGTTTCCCGTCACATGTTACGAACCATGCGCGAGCTCGCGCAAAGGATGTGGTGTCCCCGCGGAGTCTGAGGATGAGCAGTCGGTGGAATGCATCGTGGGTGATGATCTCGCCGTGCACGCCCGGGTCGCGTGCCGCCAGGAGCACAGCGCCTTCCTCCTGGGGAAGCGAAGGTGTGGCCATCGCGTCATCGTGCGGGTTATCGTCGACCATTACGCCGAGTTGAGGAAGCAGCGCGTCGACGTTCCGAGCTCTGGCTGCAAACTCATCGACGCTGACCCCCGTACGCGCGTACTCGTCATAGTAGAGGCTGACGAAGTCTTGCTCCGATGAGGCCCTGGCGGCAAGAGCGGCGAGTGTGCGTGACGCAATAGGATGCGCCCTGATCCGCTCAATGTTCGCCCGCAGCGATGTCCGCAACTCCTTGAGCGTTCTCTGCGAGACAAGGAGCTTGCCCCCAATCTGTCTGATAACATCTGCGAGCGTCCGGATCTGGAAGAAGTGCTGGGGGCCCTGCAGGTTGAGCAGACGGTACAGGACGTTCGTGTCAAGGTAGAAGAGGGTGCCCTGGAAAACGCCCCTGACGAGAGATGAGCACTTCGGATCAATGTGAGCAGTATGTACGATGCAGGCGTTGTCGAGTAAGCGGGTCAAGTAAAGGGCACGGTCACCTTCGGCGTCCAGCCAGAATGCCGTGAGTGTCTCGCGCCGCATGCCCATCAGGTGCTGATCCACCGGCGGCAGGGAAGAGAAGATGCCTTCGATCGTTGGTGCCAGCTTCCCTTCGCTCGGCGGCGGCCCCGCGCCTAGCAGCGCCTGGGTCTGGGCACCGTAGCGGAGTAGCACTTGCCGGTTGAACGCCTGCTGGTCAGTGAGGAGTCGAGACAGTTCCTGGTCAGTGAGCGACGGGTACTGCTCCTGCAGGTGGATGTGCCAGGCATCCATGACACGTCCCTCGAGTCGGTCCGCTTCTTCGATTGCCTGCTCGAGAGCACGTCGGTGCTCGGGGGTCAGGTTGTACTTCGGATCTCGGCGCCCTGAGTGGCTAATGCGCCGTCCTCGCCGCTTGCTGACTGACCTCAGAACGTGGCGGATCTCTGCAGGCTCAAATCGCAGTCCGAAGTCCGCCTCGATCGCCGAAGAGATCTCGCTTGGGCTGTAGGACTCATCGCTAGGGAGGCTCCAGAGAGCCCTCTCCACGAACCCCATTGTGATCTGGTCAGCAAGTGGTGTTCCGGGCTCGAACGCCCCGATGTGGAGAAGCCTGCGAATAGCTTCATAGCGAGCAGGTCCGCCTAAGGCTGTCATCCAGGATCCCTCTTCCCGGGCTGAGTCTGTTGTGCAGTGACAGCTTCGGCATCGCGCTGGACGGAACCGCGCTATACCGTGCGGTGCCTGAATAGGGCCATCTACCTTAATACGCTATTCGACGGCAGCACCGGTCCTTCCTTCACTCCTGGCCTTGTTGACCAGAGGTCCGGGAGGACATCTGCTCATCCCTGCACGGCGAGGTGCAATACCCGCCCGGCATTGCGTGGAGCGTCGCGGGCCCAGGCGGCACATAAGCGCCGTTCTGTCCCAAGCGCTGCCGCAGTACGTTCGTGTATCGACGCCGGGCCAGTTCTCGCTACCGGCTGCCACTTAGGATGCCGGTTCCCCGCCGCCCGTGCGGATGTAGGTGCGCATTGCCTCTATCTCCGCGCTGAAGCCCCATTCTGCCGCCATACGATCCGCCTCCTGCTCGCACGACTCATCGTCGATCCTGTGGTTGCACACGACGTGGGCGAACTCGTGGGCCACGATCCCCACTCTCATCTCCTCCGAATAGCAGGGGAGGCGCGGGTCAAGCCAGATCGCGCGGCTCAGCGCGGCCGGACGTTCCAGTACCTTCGTGCAACTCCGGCCGGGGCAGGAGACCCATGATACGAGGCAGGTGTCGATCAGCTTATGCGCCTCATCCCTTGGCATCTTGCTGAGGACCTTCACGCACGCTCTGCACACCGACTCGTATTCCTGTGTGTACTGCGCCGACTGGGTCACGGGGCTGGTGCCGTCCGAGACATACACCCGCGGCGGGTACAGCGTGAACATGGAGAACTGCATTACCACTCCTATTGGCCGTGAAGCAGCGGGGCCACCCGGAGGTCCCCCCTCATGTGCGGTTCCTTCGCATGCCCGACGCCCCTGAGCCTGAGACCCCAGGGCGAGAAGTCGCGATCTGGCCTCCGGGCATCCCACTCACACGCCGGTGGTGAAGACCCTCTCGAAGTTCCCTGCAAGAGTCATCCGAACCTCCCCCGGCGCTATCTGCTACCCGACGATTTGAGTATCTGGGAAGACGCGACGGTTGATGCTCGGCCATCTTCAGTGACGCCGCTCGCCATCTCGGCCTTGGGTGGGCCGCTTTGTGGGTGGTGACCGGCGGTACAATCGGCTTCGGGCGGCTCAGGAGTGCCGCTATGGGCCTAGCGCTGTCGGTCTTGCGCTCAGGTTGCCGGTAGTCGTATCAGCTACATCGGCAACTGAAACGCCCTCGCGATGTACACCGCCATCTGGTCGCGGGTGACGGGGTCGGCCGGTTTGTAGGTGCCATCCTCATACCCCTTCACCACGTTGTGGTCCACGCAGGCCTTGATCGCTACACCTGACCAGTAGCCGGCCGGCACATCCGGGAAGAGCTGCGGGGCGGTGTTGAGGGCGTCGCTGAGCGTGACCCATCCCTTGGCGCGGGCGATGAACACCGCCATCTGGCCCCGGTCCACCACCAGCGTGGGCTGGTAGTGAGTGGCGTCATAGCCCTGCACCACACCCTGGGCCACCGCATACTCGACGTACTTGTAGGCCCACTGATCAGTGGGGACGTCATCGGGGAAGCTGGCGGTGGCCGGACCTGTGGGCACGTTGGCATCGCCCCCGGCTAGAGCGCGGCTTACGTAAACCGCCATCTGGTCGCGACTGACCGGCTCGGTGGGCTTGTAAGTGCCATCGGAGTAGCCCTGCACGATGCCGGCGTCAACCAGCGAAGCAATAGCCGATTCGGCCCAGAAACCGGCTGGGACGTCAGTGAACTGGGGTGGGAGCACAAGGTCAACTGTGGTGGTCTGCCCCGCGGTAATCACCACACCGGTCTGAGTGGCAGCGCCGTGCCCATGCGCAGTCGCCTTGACGGTCGTCCCCGTGGTCTCGGCGACGTCAATGGTGAAGGTCCCATTGGCATCGGCCGCGGTGTATAGATTCCCGCCGATCCAGATATCGGCGTAAGGAATGGGACCGCCGGTGGTAGCATCGGTCACAGCACCACTGACGGTGCCGAAGCTGCGTATGTGAGGCTCCCACATGCGGATAGCCCCCACGGAATCGCTTCCCGCCTGACTGGCAGTGACTACGAAACGCCCGTTGGCGCTCATGTCAGGAGGATCCCCACCTATTCCCCCTTCGACGAAGGCGTTATAGAGCACGACGCTCCCGATGCCCGTACGGTCTCGGACCACGATGTACCCGGTCCCGCCTCCATACGTCCCTGGCACTACGTAGTAAAACGCGACCATCTGG
Organism: uncultured Armatimonadota bacterium; assembly: GCA_963716175.1. GTDB lineage: Bacteria > Armatimonadota > Hebobacteria > Hebobacterales > Hebobacteraceae > MFD04408-11. The sequence continues at coordinate 3,026,140 of OY970296.1, forward strand.
CCATCCGCGCTCACCGCGACCGGGTAGGACGGATGGTACAGGCTGTATGGGGTTGCCGGCGCGTCGCCGGGCATCAGGCTGGCGAACTCCGTGGTCCCGGCCACCCGGTCACGCAGGTAGACATTACCATGACCGATGGGGCTGAAGTACGTATTGTAGATGGGGACCAGATCATTGGCGTCAGAGCAAAAGGCCACGAAACGACCATCATGGCTCATCATCGCCACGCCGGACCAGTTGTCAGGCGCGACGATTTGCTGCGAACCGTCCTCGGCGAGGCTTACGCGTTCAGTTGTCGCTGTGGTCAGGTCGTGGAGGAAGGTGTCGATGATCCCGTTGGTGTCCCCTGCTACCAGGTTCGTCGCGGCCGATGAGAAGGCTACATAGCGGCCGTCGGCACTGATGCAGGGATCCGTTGATGGGCCGTCGGCCTGGGCCCCGTTGCTGGCCACGCTGACGCGCACTGTGCGTTTGGTCAGGAGATTGTGCACGAACACATCCGTCTGCCCGTTGGTGTCGTCCGGGACCAGGTTCGTGGCATCAGAACTGAAGCAGACATAGCGGCCGTTGGCGCTGATCGTGCCGTGGGCAATGCTATCCGCCGGCGTGCCGTCACTGGCAGCGCTGGCCAAGGTTAGGCTGGACGTCTCGCGGTCGTACACGTAGGTCTGCCAGACTCCGGGCGGCACGTCAGGAGGCAGGACCACCGGTGAGTACGCCACATACCGCCCGTTAGCGCTGACTGAGGCGGCGGAGCCGCCGATGGCCTGAGAACCGTCCTCCGTCTTGCTGATCAGTTCGATCTGCCCAGTCGATCGGTCCAGGAGGAAGACGTTTCCCGTCTGCCCCGGTGGCAGCGGGACCAAGTCTGTGGCGCTGGAGGCGAAGACAACATAGCGCCCGTCCGGGGTGATCACGGGGCTGTAGGAGTTCCCGTTCGGGAAAGTATTCCCGCTCATGGAGTGCACGATGATCTCCGGGTGCACGGCCCAATCCGATATAGTCCAGGGCTGCAGCGGGAAGTCAATCCCTGAGGTCGTCTGCTGATCCACGACCTCGACGTTCGAGACTTCACCAGCGTCATAGCCTCGCATCACGGCGGTGATGGTCCAGGTCCCCGGCCAGGCGGCAAGGGCATACGTGCCGTCAGCGGCACTTATGGTCTCACCCTGGCCGCCATAGACGGTAACGCCCCCGAGCGGCTGAAGGGTGACGGCATCTCGGACGGTTCCCGTGACCGTGCCCCTGGCGATCTGGAGTGCGAAATCCACTGTCGTGGCTGCGCCCGACACCACCACGACGCTGTCCATCGTCAATGATCCGAAACCGGCGCCGCTGGCAGTCACGGAGTAGGTGCCTTCCGGCACGACCGGCAGCAGATAGCCTCCGCTGCCATCTGTGATCGCCCTCAGGTAGCTATAGGTGACTGACCCGCCAATGACGGGGTTGCCGCTGCCGGCGTCAGTGACTGTCCCTTGGATCAAGCCGATGCCCTGCGCGACATCGCGCACCTCAATCTGCTGGTTGGCGGCCACCCCGTTCTCGGTGACGATGTGATGGTTGGGGAAGACCACTTGCACCGCCACCGTAGTGGCGGTGCCGAGGCCGAACTGGCCTATGGGCTCATTCTGGCCCATGAACCCCGACCCCCCGTCAACCATGCGCGTGAGGGTACGACCCGGGGGGAAGGAGAGGTCGTTGTCCAGATTCACCAGGATGCGGGCACCCAGCGCGTCCCGCACCGGACTGCCGTCGGTGGCGTCGCCGGTGGCGCTGGTGAGGGCGCGCACCCGCAGCCAGTGCCCATCGCCAGGCGAACCGAGGTTGTGGTAGAGCAGGGATGTGTCGCTGTCGGAGGCGCCGAGGAGATCCATGCTGCCGTCCCGGTCGAAGTCGGCCCAGCAGATAGCCGTGTAGTTCCGACCCGCGCTCACTCCCTCTGCGAGGCTCAGGTCCGTGAACGTGCCGTCTCCATTGTTGTGAAAGAGGAAGGGCGCGATGCTGCCGCTGGCGGGACCGACGATGAGATCCAGAAATCCGTCGTTGTCGTAGTCGGCCCAGGCGGTGCCGCGCGTGGGCATGCTGACTGCTGACATCCCTACGAGGTCCAGCACAGAATCGAAGTGGCCGCCGGTGTTCATGCAGAAGACCGATTCCTCCGTCCGTCCATTGCCGATGAAAACGTCCAGCCAGCCGTCATTGTTGTAGTCTCCCCAGGCGACGCCGGTGCTGTCGTGTCCGGGGAAGCTGCCCGAGGAGAACGTACCGTCTCCCTTGTTCGTGAAGAGATAGGCGTTCGTCTGCTTGGCTGGATCGAAGATGCTTCTCTGCCGCGTCATCGCCACATCCAAGAAGCCGTCATTGTTGTAGTCGGCCCAAGCGCACCCCATGCCGTCCATGGGACTGCCCATCCCCGCCGCAGCCGTGACGTTCGAGAATGTGCCATCGCGGTTGTTGTGATACAGGACAGAGGGGCCGTAGTCGTTGTAGGAAACGAAGAGGTCGAGCCAGTTGTCCCCGTCGAAGTCGCCCCAGCTCGCCCCTCGACCGAAGAAGGCGCCGGTCATCGGTGCGAAACCAGCGGTTGCTCCCACATCCGTGAAATGGTCGCCGTCATTCCGGTACAGGTGCGGAGTGTGGGAGCCGCCGATGATGATGAGATCCAGCCTGCCATCGTTGTTGTAGTCACCCCAGGCGCATCCCCATTCGTCATATGAGACCGTGTCAAGTCCCTTGGCAGCGGTGACGTCCGTGAAGGTCCCATTGCCGTTATTGTGCAGCAGCACACATGGGCCGGTCCCGCCGATATAGAGGTCAGGGTAGCCGTCGTTGTCATAGTCGCCCCAGGCCGCGCCCATGGCCGCCGGAATGTTCAGAGTGGTACCTAGGTCGGCAAAACGACCGGCGGACGCGCGACCCGAAAGGAGAAGACCGCCCAACAGCAGCACAACGGAGAGCCCCAGAGTCCGAGATGCCATCGCACATTCCCCCTAGTACAGCAGTACCGGGCCCCCTCGAAAGTGACGATGGCCAGAACTAGCGGCCCGTGGTCCGATTGTACCTCGGCCCCGGGCTCAATGCAACCGCCCAGCCCGCCCTTGCGCCTCGCTGAGACAGGCTGAAGGCTACACTACTCGCCATCTACCCGCAACCGCTCACACCGGCAACTCGAACGCTCTCGCGATATACACCGCCATCTGGTCGCGAGTCACGGGATTGGTAGGCTGGTAGGTGCCGTTGTCATATCCCTTGACCACGTCGTGATCCACGCAGGCCTTGATCGCCACGCCCGACCAGTAGCCGGCCGGCACATCTGGGAAGAGCTGCGGGGCGGTGTTGAGGGCGTCGCTGAGCTTGACCCATCCCTTCGCCCGGGCGATGAACACCGCCATCTGACCGCGATCCACCACCAGCGTGGGCTCGTAGTGAGTGGCGTCATACCCCTGTACCACGCCCTGGGCCACCGCGTACTCGACATACTTGTAGGCCCAGAAATCAGTAGGGACATCATCGGGGAAGCTGGCGGTGGCCGGCCCTGTGGGCACGTTGGCATCACCCCCGGCCAGAGCGCGGGAGATGTAGACCGCCATCTGGTCGCGGGTGACCGCCACTTCAGGATGGTAGGTGCCATCGGGATAGCCTAGCGCGATGCTGGCGTTAGACACGGCCTCGATGGCGCCGAAGGCCCAGAACTGATACCCCGCGTCCGTGAACTTGTCCTCCGCAAGCGCCGCCGCCACATCCTTCACTACGATTGTCTGGTTCACGGCGATGTCGTAGTGAATGACCACCGTGCCGTCCGGGAAGCGCACCCGCACCGCCACTGGCCCATCAGTAGGGATGCCGAACTGCGCCACCTGCTCGCTCTCAGCGCAGAAGCCGGACCCGCCGTCGATGAGCCGAGTCAGGGTGTGGCCAGGCGGGAAACTGGCGTCGTTGTCCACGTTCAACTCGACCCGTGCGCCGATGGCGTCACGCGTGGGTTTGCTGGTGTCAGTGGTATCACCGGCGGCACTGGTGATAGCGCGCAGCCGCAGCCAGTTGTCGCTAGTGCCGATGTTGTGGAAGAGCCAAGATGGCGTATCGTAGAGCGCTTGTACCACATCCACGCGACCGTCAAGATTAACGTCGGCCCACGCAACCCCGCCGCTGGCGCCCTGGTGATCAACGTCGAGGCCCGACCCGGCCACCATGTTCGTGAATGTGCCATTACCGTTGTTGTGGTAGAGAAACGGCTGCTGACCAAAGTTGCCAACGAACAGGTCAAGGTAACCGTCGTTATCGTAATCAGCCCAGGCCGCGCCCTGCGCGTTGTAGGCGTCGCCTGCCATGCCGGCAACGTTGGCGACGTCAGTGAACGTGCCATTGTGGTCGTTGTGGAAGAGCCAGTCGGGCGCTGATTCGCCGCTCGTGAAATAGCAGTCAAGCCAGCCGTCGTTATCGTAGTCTCCCCAGATCGCGCTTAGTGTGTTCACCGGAATGGTTACTCCGGCCTGAGCACTCACATCGGTGTAGGTTCCGTCACCGTTGTTATGAAAAAGCATGGCTGGTTTGTACATGCGAGCGAGAAGCAGATCGGGGTGGCCATCGTTGTCGTAGTCGCCCCAGGCGGCCGATTGGACGGCATCAGCTCCCCCCAGACCGGCAGCTGCAGCAATATCGGTGAAGGTGCCATCACCATTGTTCCGCAGCAGATAGGCGTTCCCGAAAATGTTGCACACAAAAGCATCCAGCAGGCCGTCGCCGTTGAAGTCGCACCACGACACGCTGCTGCCGGCATTGAACGCCACATGCAGGCCGGCATCGGCGCCGAGCTCCACGAACTGAGACGGATCGCGACGGAATAGCCACGGGTAGGCATCGCCACCAACCAGGACATCAAGGAGGCCGTCGTTGTTGTAGTCGCCCCACGCAACCCCAGAGTCTGGCGCGGGTGCAGTGGGGAGTTTCAGCGTTTGGCTCACGTCAGCGAATGTGAGATCATGGCCATTGCGAAAGAGCATTGGTCCGTGTTGGGGATGGGAAGTCCCCTGATCGTAGCCCCCAAAGAACAAGTCCGGGTACCCGCCGCTGTCATAGTCACCCCAGCCAACACCAACCGAGTTTGGGAGGTTAAGCCCGGTGACTTGCTCGAACTGCGGCCCTGCCTTGACTGGCAGTTGCGCCAGCGAGAAGTCTTGCGTCGCGGTCTGCCCCGACACCACCGCCACACCCGTCGCGCTCCCCCACTTGTGGCCTCCGGCGGCCGCGCCGACGCGATAGCCCGTGCCCACAGGGACGTTGGCGAGGGTATAGCTGCCATCGACACTAGTGGTCGCGCTCAGCGCGCCGCAGGTGACATGCGCCCACTGGATGGGCAAGCCGCTGGCCCCGTCCGTGACCCGGCCCACGATAGAGCCAAAGGCGGTCGGCGACAGCGAGAAGTCCACCGTGCTGATCTCGCCCTCGACCACCGCGACGGTGCTGGCCGAAGACGGGGTGTGATCCGGAGCGCTGGCGGCAACCGTGTAGCTCCCGATGCCCAGGTCTGAGAACCCGTACCGGCCCCTGGCATCCGTGGTTGCGGTGAGGCTGCCACAGGACATAGCTGCCCCGCCGATGGGCAGTCGGGTAGCCGAATCCGACACCACCCCTGCGATGGCGCCAGTGGGGGTTACCGCCAGGGCCAGCTTCAGCGCGGCACCGTCGGCCTGGCAGGCCACTGCGAAGAGAGAAATGAGAAACGCCAGCACGATAGCAGGGACAGCCGTTCTTCGGGCCATCGCACACCCCCCTGATGCAGCAATACCGGACCCCCTCGAAGCGGCCCGTGGCGACAGTATAGCGCGGCGCCAGGTGTAGGACAAGCCGAGTCAGGTCGGGGAAGAAGCTGCCCAGCCCTACGCCCGCACAGGATGCGCAGCCGCTTGTGCCAGAGGCCGTCAGCCGTCTGTGAGACCTCTTCGAGTGGGGACAGAGGTGCCGTTCTCGCGCCACAAACCTCGTATATTGGAATGAGAAAGGGTTTGTCGGCTGCGAGTGGTCCCGAGGCTAGCCTGGCTGATCGCCTGCCGGCCCGAGCATCCCCTCCAGCTTCTCGACGGCGGCCAGCTTGGTGCGCACATCCGAGTGCAGGTATCTCGCCGTCGTCCCGATGTCCGCGTGCCCCAGCAGCTCCTGCACCGTGCGGATGTCGGCGCCCGAGCGGATGAGGTGGGTGGCAAAGGTATGGCGGAGTTTGTGGGGGGTAATGCCTTTGCCCGCGAGCCCGGCTTTGCCGAGCGTGCGCGCCAGCATCCGGCTGATGGCTCTGCCGGAGATGGGCTGGCCGAACTGGCTCACAAAGAGCCGGTGGCTGTCCGTCCTCTTGCGCTGGCGCAGGTACTGCTCGATGGCCGCAACGGCCTGCTCTGCCAGAGGCACCACTCTCTCCTTCGCCCCTTTGCCGTGTACCAGCAGTTGCCGGTTCTCCAGGTCCAGATCCTCCAGGCTGATCTGGGCGATCTCGCTGCGCCGCATGCCCGTGGAGAGCAGCAGCACCACCAAGCACTTGTGCCAGGGCCGCTGGGCTGCCTGCAGGAGTCGCTGGGCATCTGCTTCCGTGAGCGTCACGGGCACCTGCTGTTCCAGTCTGGGCAGAGGCAGCCTGCGGGCGGGATTGCCCGAGACATGGCCCATGTCCTGGAGGAAGCCAAAGAAGGAGGACAACACCCAGAGCTTCCGTCTCACCGTCAGGGGTGCTCGATCTGCCAGGCTCACCGCGAACTGCATCACCTGCTGGCGCGTGATCTGATCGGGAGGGGGCGGCTGACCCAGGCGCTGGGAGAGGAACTCCGAGAAGGCCCGCAGGTCGCGGCGGTACGCCTTGACGGAGATGGGAGCGCAGCTGCGATAGCCCCTCAGGTACTCCAGGAACATCGCCACCGCCTCCTCGAAGGAGAGCGTGCCGGCCTCGGCGTCGTGGGTAGCGGTCACGGCTGTGCTCCCTCCTCTCTCTGCGGAACACTCTCCCCGAGCAGACCCGTCAGCCTTCCTACTGCCGCCAGCTTCGTGCGCACATCCGAGTGCAGGTACCGCGCCGTCGTCCCCAGATCGGCATGGCCCAGGAGCTCCTGCACGGTGCGCACATCCACGCCCTTGTGGATGAGCTGGGTAGCGAAGGTGTGGCGCAGCTTGTGAGGGGTAATCCCCTGGCCCGCCAGCCCCGCCTTCTCCAGCACCTGGTCCAGCATGGCGTTGACCACGTGGCCTCGGATGGGCTGTCCACGGGAGTTCACAAAGAGCCGCCGGCTCTGGGTGCGGGGCCGGTGGGGCAGGTACTGCTGGATGGCCGCCACGGCCTGACGGGTGAGGGGGACGATCCGCTGCTTGGCTCCCTTCCCGTGCACCAGCAGTTGCCGGTTGGTCAGGTCCACCTCCTCCAGGCTGATCAGCACCGCCTCGCTTCTGCGCAGGCCCGTCGCCAGCAGCAGCATGATGAGGCACCGATGCCAGGGCAGTTCGGCCGCCGCCAGCAGTTGCTGCGCCTGCTCCTCTGAGAGCGTCACCGGGATGTGCTGCTCCAGCTTCGGGAGGGGTAGTCTCTTGGCGGGATTGCCCTGGACATAGCCCATATCCTGAAGGAAGCCGAAGAAGGAGGAGAGACAGGCCAGCTTGCTGCGCACCGTGATCGGGGACCAGTGCGACAAGGAGACCGCGTACTGAATCACCAGCTGGCGGGTGATCGCAGCCGGAGCTGGCAGCGGCCCGGGTTGCGAGGAGAGGAACTGCTGGAAGTTGCGCAGGGTCGTGGCGTAGGCTCGGACAGAGGCAGGAGCGCAGCTGCGGTAGCTCCGCAGGTACTCCAGGAACATCGGCACCGCCTGCTCCAAGGGGAGCTCGTCCCCGGTGGAGGGCGGTGCGGCACGGGCCGCTTCGGCCTGGGCGAGAGTGGTCATGCACGCCTCCTCTGGTGGATGGTTGCGGCATGACATGAATCACTTCAAGCGGCGAACAAGTCCAGGCCTTTGTGCAAGTATTCTGTGGGGTGGGCCCTAGTGCGGGTATTTCGTATCCCCTCGATTTCGGGCCAGGATGGCTCTAGGAGCCACGAGAAGAGTGGAGTGGGCCGATAAGCCGAGTTTTGGCGCGACATTCGCCCGATACGTCAGGTTATGTCGCGAGCGTCCATCTATCTAGGGCTGCGATCGCTCGCAGCCTCAAGCGGCCAACCCGGGGCTGATGCGGCGTCGGGCCAACGCTGGTCCCCAACCGGGGACTCGCCCCCTATTTGGCCTTGCTCCGGGCGGGGTTTGGCCAGCCGGTGTGTCTCCACGCCGCTGGTGCGCTCTTACCGCACCATTTCACCCTTGCCCAGCTCGCGCCGGGCGGTATGTTTCTGTGCCACTTTCCGTCGGGTCGCCCCGCCTGGGCGTTACCCAGCGCCCTGCCCTGTGGAGCTCGGACTTTCCTCGTTCCGCCATCGGCGAACCGCGGACGCTTGGCCCACTCCATCTCCATTCTACCACATGCTCGGCGTCTCCGCGCCAACCGGCCGCACTGTCCTCGCCAGAGCATGTCTCACTTCCCGGAGCAGGTGCCACGCGCCTCGGATGTGACCGTCTATGGCTGCCCAGGCGGCCTAGCACAGTTGATGCAGGGTATGCGGGGCGTGATTCTCACAGCGGCCACGGAACCGATGCAGGTGGAGATGTAAGGCCGTTGTCATCCGCGCGCGACATGAATGCTGGCCCGCGTACACCCCGCGCGGACTGATCCCGCCGTCACCACGGGCGAATCATGCCGGTGGCATTGACCGCGAGTTCCGGCCTGCACATTTCGGTCGACCGGGATGCGAAGGCGGCTAGACTTCTTCACCCATCGAAACTGGTTGATTCCACGATCTGCTGAAAGCCGCTGAACAAGTCCGGGTGTGCCCCTCACCCGGCAGCAAGCTGTTTTCGTCGGCAAACATGACAGTCAATCGGTAGGCTGAGTTCTGGCGCGAACGTCCTGCCCTGTGGACCTCGGACTTTCCTCAGCCGCCTCTCGGCGACCGCGGACGCCTGGCCCACTCCATCTGCATACCACCATGATGCTCGGCATGGTCGCGCTGACCAGCCGCACGACCCTTGTTAACATGAGTCTCCCCCGCCCTGGAGCAGGATACGGGTACACAACGTACCTTGACAGGTCATGTCGATATGACTATCATGGTCTCGTAGGGGAAAGGCAAGGAGCGCCATGAGAACCGCAGCCATCTCCCGTCTGAAGGCCAAGCTTAGCGAGCACATCGCGTGGGTCAAGCGCGGGGAGGAGGTCCTGGTGACCGAACGCGGGAAGCCGGTCGCGCGCATCGTGCCGGTGGCCCCGGGGACAGCGGGTGACGACCGAATGCCGGGGCTGATCGCTCGAGGCATCGTGCGATTGGGGAAGAAGCAGCTCCGCAAGGCGCTCTCGGATTTGCCCGTCTGCAGGGTGCCGAAAGGAGCAGTGCTGCGCGCTCTGGACGACGAAAGGCAGGACCGAGCATGAGGTGGTGGGATACCTCAGCCCTGTTGTCTCTGTTGCTGCAACAGGAGACGACTGACGAGCTCAAGGCGCTGCTCGCGTCAGACGACACTCTCGTAGTGTGGTGGGGCACAAAGGTGGAGGCAGTCTCTGCCGTGTCCCGGCTGCAGCGCGATGGCTATACTGAGTCCCGCGTCAGCGCTCGCCTGTTCAAGCACCTAGATGGCCTGCTGTCAGCGGCCTACGAAGTGCAGCCGCTGGAAGAGGTCCGCGCCACGGCCTGCCGAGCGCTTCGCGTCCATGAACTGCGCGCCGCGGACGCGCTGCAGTTAGCAGCAGCCCTCGTTTGGGCAGAGCACCATCCCACAGGATTAGGCTTCGTGTGCCTGGACCGCAGGCTTCGCGAGGCAGCCACGCGCGAGGGATTTGAGGTACTGCCCGAATCGTCGTGAGCGCACTGCCGCGGGTGGAAGTGAACGCCAACGTAGACAGCCGGTCTCTCGTCGCTTAGTCGCTGAATCGGTAGGCCGAGTTTCGTCGCGAGCGCCCTGCCCTGTGGAGCTCGGACTCTCCTCGGCTGCCACAAGCGGCGACTGCGGACGCTTGGCCCACTCCATTGGGATTGCAGCACATTCCGAGCGCGCGGTCCTCCGCTAACCCGCTGCCAATGGGCCCGTCGCACTCCAGGCGGTGCCGAAGCACCTACCGGCGATTATGGAACTCAAGTGCATCTGGGGAGACTGGGAGGTTCTCCACTGCCGGGCTCGGCGCCGTCTGACACCCGGAATGTGCTCCTGTGTGACAGTGGGGGCAGGCACTTGGCCGACGGCAGCGAATCTGCGCGGCAGCGCAATGAAGCTGGGTTTCGTGCGGTTGCGGGTCTCCGGCTGGGAGGGCCTCCGGTGAGCCTGCGCAGGATCGGCGACTACACGATCACCCGAGAGCTGGGACGCGGGGGCATGGGGACGGTCTACCAAGCGCTCTCAGCAGAGGGCGCAACGGTGGCCGTCAAGACGGTGGTCTGGCCCGACACCGTAGACCCGCGAGCCCGATGGAATGCGATAGAACGCTTTCAGCGCGAGGCGCGTGCGGCCCGCTCGCTCAGCCATCCCAACATCTGCCAGGTGCTCGACTTCGGCGCGGACGAGAACAGCCTTTTCCTCGTGATGGAGTTCCTGGATGGGGACACTGTCCGCCAGCTGATTGACTTGGCGGGGAAGATCGAGCTGGGGCGCGCGGTTCAGATCATGCACGCCGTAGGCGAGGCACTTGCGCATGCGCACGGCAAGGGGATCATCCACCGGGATATCAAGCCAGGGAACATCATCGTCCTGCGCAACGGCCAGGTGAAGCTGACCGACTTCGGCCTGGCCTTCGTCGTCCACGAGACGCGCGTCACCGGAACGGGCGAAACCATGGGCACGCTGTTCTACCTGCCTCCTGAGCAAGTGCGGGGAGACAGAGTTGATGCGCGCTCGGACATATTCTCACTGGGTGCCACCTTCTACGAGATGGCGACCGGCGCCCCTCCCTTCCAGGCCGGGAGCCCCGCCGCGGTGATGCACCAGATCCTGACCAGGGATCCGCCGCCGGCGAAGGAGCTGCCCGAGAGTGCTTGCCGTATCCTCGAGAAGTGTCTCCGGAAGGATCCGCGGGAGCGATTCCAGAGTGCACGGGAGATGGTCGAGTCCTTGCGCGTGTTGGAGGGAGACGCCGCCCTCGTCGCCACGGCGGTGTTGCCCAAGGTAGAGTCGAAGGCGGCGGGCCGCCGCTGGCGAGGTCCGCTGCAACTGCTCCGGGCACTGAGAGGGTGGCGTGCCGTAGCGGCGGCCGCAGCCGTGCTGGCCGTTGGCGCCATAGCGCTGTTTAGAGCTGAGACCAGATCCCGCGGTCGGCCAATGACTGCCGCGGTCTCAGCTACAGAGCCCGGAGTGGTTGCCAGATTCCCTCCCAGCCTGAGGCCGCTCCGGCGAGGGCTGGTCGCCACCTATCTATACGGTGGCGCGGGCCGCGTAGGGGGCATTGCGGTGCGAGCAGATGGCACTGTCCTCGTGACGGTTGGATCCGGCGACTCAGTTCCCCCTGGAGTATACGTGGCTCGGGAGGGCGATGGCTGCGACCCAGGCGACGCCTACACAGAGCCGGGGAAGCCCTTTGTCGAGCCGATGGGTATTGCGGTTGGTCCGGATGGCCGGGTCCTGGTGGCCGACAGGGGGGCCTCGACCGTGTGGATGATCGCCGCGCCCGGCGCTCGTGCACAGGTGCTGACTCAGAGCATCCCCAGCCCTTGTGATGTGTTGATTGCGCCTCCTGGTTTCCACGGTCCCAACGTGGACCCGGGAGACCTGCTGGTCTGCGCCAGCCGTTCTGCCCAGCCAGAGCGGTTCGGGCTGTACGTCGTGGACCGGAAGACCTCGGGCGTTCACCCTCTCGCCGGGCCTCCCGAACTCCAGGACGGGCTGCTTTACGCGGCGTTCGGGCCTGACGGCACCCTCTACGCCGTCGAAGACGACAGCAGCCAGGACGGCTACACCATCGTGACCATATCTCCCGAGGGCCGCTGCACCCGGATCGTTGGCAACCTGTGGCAGGACTTCACCCCCTTCCCGCACACCGGACCCATCGCCGTACAGCCGGTGACGGGTCAGGTGTTCTTTGCCTACCACTCGACCATCTACCGCCTCGCGGCTGACCGCGGGACGCCTGAAAAGTACGCCGTCGGGGGCCTGGAGATCACAGCTCTCGAGTTCAGCCCCGATGGCTCTGCTCTTCTTGCCAGCGATGCAAATGCCCGTGTCGTGGCGAAGATCGGGCCCTATCCGGTTGAAGGCAAACTGCTCGTGGCCGGCTGGTCTCAGACCACCCCCAAGAGAGAGGAGCCGGGGAGCGAGGAGTTCTGTTACGTGCTGGAGGGGCGGTCGGACAAGAAGGTCGTGGTCCCTGTTCGGCCGGGAGGCGATCTGTCACCTCTAGGCGCCGAGGTGGTCTATGAGTCCGAGAACGACTACCCCGGTGACAAGCCCTGGCGAAAGCGCTGCCACATCCTGAGGACCGATCTCGGCGGCCACAAGAAGGCCAATCTGACTGAGTCCATAGGCGTGCGGGCGATCAACTGCTGTCCGCTGTGGTCACCGGACGGGTACAAGATCTCCTTCCTTCACTGTGATCCGGTCGAGGGTGTCAAGCCTTGTGAGACAGGCCTGGAAATATGGGTGATGAACGCTGATGGCACGGCACCACGGCGAGTGGCCCGGCCTGATGCCACAGCAGGGTTGGGGTCGCAGTCATTCCCGGAACGCTGGTGGTCGGTCAACGGGGACCGTGTCATCTACCGGTACGGCCACCAGGGTCAGGTCGTGAGCGTTGACCTGGACGGGACGGGCCGACAGATGCTGCCGATCTTCTCCGGCAACTTCTCGCCGGATGGATCGAGGATCGTGGACGAACGAACCAAGCCAGACGTCGTGAATGGAGAGCCGGGAGTATGGCGCCAGCTCTCCCTCACCGATGCCGATGGTGCCCACCCGCGGGTTCTACTTCAGCACTTCGTGAGCGACTCCGATGTGGCGAAGAACCTGCACGTGGCCAACGTTGACCTGCAGAACCCACGGTGGGCCAATGACGTCCGGGAGTGGGTCGGCCCGAAACGGGTCAAGTGGTCGCCCGATGGCAAACGCGTGGCCTTCCTGGCGGCGCTGCCCTTCGAGCCAGCCGGCAATACCTACTACTTCCAGGTCGAAGCCTGGATCTACGATCTCGCGACCGGCATCCTCGTCAGGCTCACAGACAACACGGACGCAGAGAACAGCCTCAGCTGGCGTGGTCCCAACACCCATCCTGACCGCCCGCGAGTGACCGTTGGCAATACCACTGTGGCCTTCGCCGAAGTCACGAAGGCGGGCCTGACGACTGTGACCCAGGATGGCCATCCGCCGGCAGAGCCCGGCGGGTACCGCTTCTGCGGCGACTACTACCACATGAAGACCACCGCGCGATACCGCGGACCGGTCAAGATAGCTATGGCATATGCGGACAAGGACGTACCAGGTGGCGATGAGCGTGCCCTCGCCATCCTCCGCTACTCTGAGGGAAGCGGGAAGTGGGAGGACATCACTACCTCACGCGATACCAAGGCCAACGTCGTCACCGGGCAGGTTGACTCGATCGAGACTGGTCCCCCTCCTCGCGGGGGCCCACCGTGAGGCTCGCCGCAAACGGCAAGGTAGGTCGCGTTCAGGGGTTCGGCGGCCTATGCCGCCAGTTGGCCCCGGCAAAAGGCGCGCTACCCCATCATTAGGCGAGGATCTCCCTCAACCGCCGCGCTGTACAATGAGCCCAGGGCCCGTGAGGCGGACAGCCCTGGAGAAGCACCGTCGCCAGCCCGTGGTAGACCAGGTAATCGAAATCGGCGCCGGCGTGTTCCTCTATCTGCTGGTGAATCCCGAACGCGGCCTCCGCAAGGCCCAGCCTGCCGAGCGCGCAAGGCCCGGGAACGTCCTCCTGCCCCCCCGGGTATCCCCATAGCTTGCGCGGGCGCTGCGCTATGACGGGTTCCACAGCCAACCACACCTGCTGATTCACGCTCGCCGCATACTCTCCACCGTAGTCCCTCAGGGCTCTGAGGCTATGGCCCAACTCGTACAGCGCTCCGTATTGGCGCTCGGCCTTGTCCAGCTTCTCCAGGTCGTCCGGGCCGATGCCCAGGCTCTCCCGGTAGTCCTCCAGCAGCTCCCTGGCGGCAGCGCTGTTCATGTGGTTGTCGTACTCAGTGGTGTACTGCTCAGCCTTGCTCCGCACTTGGTACCAGTTAAGGTCTGGCTGCTGTGCGATCAGGTGAAGCTTGTCCACCTCGTCCTTGGTGATAGCGCAGTCGGAGGCGTGGTTCATGAGTTCACCTGCCTGCCAGAGCATCATCGCCCAGAGGGGCGGCCGACGCACCTCGGTCGCCTCCTGAGTTCCTCCCATCACCTGACACTGCTGGCTATCATCGAACCATTGCGTGAGATCGGCCAGCAAGAGACGACCATGGAGCCTGGTGGTGTGGAATCTGATCAAGAGGTCGGGCTCCCCGCTCTCGCTTGCCCAGCACCGCTCCACGTAGAATGGCTCGGGGGTCACCGGTATCTTCAGGAGGGCCCTTTTCGCCTGCTGCGGATCCAGAGGGCGACAGCGCCCGGCCTGGGGGGGGTCGTACATGGCCGGCACATAGCCTCCTTGATCCATCGCCTGCATGAAAGGATCGAGCTGCTCATGGCGGATCAGCAACTGCAGGTCATCCGAGAGCGTCATCCCCCATGGTTGCCAGGAGTCAAGCGCTACGTCTCCGACGTACAGCACGTCCACCTTCGCGCGCCTGAGCACGTCAACTAGGCCACGCGCCATCGCGCACTTCACCTGCCTCATGTCCGCTGGCATCTGCGCCTCTTTCGCCTCCGAATTGCATTATGGGTGCACACCCGAGGCGGTGGGTCGGAAACGGGAGCATCGAGGAGGTCCCATGGCACCAGTGACGGCAGCACGGGATGAGACCTGACCGGACTTGCATCCGCGCCCTCGGGGCGAGCCGTCGGGGGAACACCATCCAGCGAGGAAGCCGCGCGCGAATCCGGTCCCCGCAGGCCCGCTCGCCTCGGCACGAGCTGAAGACGCATCACGCCCCCCCGCGAGGTGCTCACGAGAGCGATCGGAATGCGTCAGCGGGATTGGGTTGCACCTCGGCCCGGTAAGTCTACACGGCTTGCCATCCCCAAGTCAAGTGCAAGTCGGCACGGCAGTTGTGTCGCTGGGCAGCATGATTCGCCATGGCGAGCATGTCCCACCATGCCGCCTCCGTACACTTGCCCATGCTGGTCAGCAGGTCGCTGAACTGCCTCCCGCCAGGCTGCCCCAGTTCGCTGTTAGCGAGCGCCTCGCCCCTCGCAGGTCGGCCCAAGCCCCCCGCCCGTCACGGCACCGGAAACGGCGCGGAAATCCCACTGCGCCCTCTTGACATGCCGGCTACCTGTGGTATCATGTGATACGAGACGATATATTACGCGTCGTTATAGAGCGGATGCGACAGGAACATCCAACAACTCTCGAGTACGCTATCCTGGGCCTGATCGGGATCTCCCCGGCGACCGGCTACGACATCCATAAGGTCTTCGCCACGACGCCTCTGGCGCACTTCAGCTCCAGTCCCGGGGCGATCTACCCCGCACTGCGCCGCCTCGGCCAGCGCGGCTTGCTGGCAGCTCAGTTGGACAGGACGATAGAGGCGCGGCCCCGCCGCGTGTACGCTCTCACCAAGGCCGGCAGGGAGCATCTCGTCTCCTGGCTTCGGCAGGCTGTCACCCGGGAGGAGCTGATCCGCGGTGCTGGGGCTCCCATCCTTCGTTTCGCTCTGGCCGAGGGACGGGTCGCCAAACGGGAGGTCCTCGCATACCTCGGCAGCTATCGGCGCGCGCTTGAGTCCTACCTCGAAGAGCTCCACGAGTACAGTCGGAGAATGCACGCCGATGCAGGGCTTCACCCGCGCCTCGCCCTCGAACACGGGATGCGTGGCTACCAGGGCGAGCTAGACTGGGTCGAGTCGGCCATCTTACAGATCAAACGCGCACGCCGCAGCTCCTCGCAGCGGCGGGAGTCGCGCCCAAGACCGGAACGCACAGGAGGCGATGATGCTGCAGGGACTGTCGCGAAGCATGCTGAGCATTTGTCTCGTGTTGGTGCTGTTCTCCGGCATCGCCGTCGCGGCCGGGGGTGAAGGCCAAGTGGCTGCGCCGCAGCCATCCCCGGGCGAGTCGAAGATCTGGGGCTGGTGGACCCTGGTGCCCTGGGACGGCCGCCCAGTCGGAGCGTCGGCCTGGGCTGATGTCCTCAACCAGGCCTTCGACCTCACGCGCAAAGGGAAGGCTGGCGAGCAGCACCGTTATCAGATCAAGCGCACCAACCTCACGGTGGACCGCCAAGGGAAGGTCGTCGGCCGCATGACCGCCGAGGCCCAGCTTGCCCGCACGCTTCTCCGCGAAGCCGAGCCCGGCGTCTGGCTGGAGCGCTGTGAGTGGGAGCGTTTCGCCGTAGCCCAGGGCATGGGCCCGGACGACTACCCGAAGCCTCAGGAGCTGCCAGGCGGCCGGGGCATCTCCTACGAGTTCTCACCTCGCACCTTCGACTACGTCAACCCGCCCGCCGACTTCGCGCGCGTCGGCGACGAGGTCGGCGGCTACCTGCTCAAGGTTCTCACTATGGACGCCATGGGCTGGGACGCGATCCTCCGCGCGCTTGGCGATGAGTTCAGGGGCGGAGTCCGCATCGGCGACACCTGGCGCCACACCGAGTTCGAGCCCTGGGATATCACGCGGGTCGGCAGTGAGGGCCTCGATAGGCCGGTACCACGCGGGTGAGATGCAAGTTGGCGTCGTCGGCCTGACCCGTTTCGGCGGCGAGCCCTGCGTGCTCATCTGGCTCTCGATGGAGGGCAACAAGGTGAGCCAGAATATCGCCACTCCGCAGTTCTCCATGAACATGCAGAGTACCGAGTACTTCCGCGGCGAGCTTGCCGCCTCTCTTCTCGACGGCCGCCTCGTCTCCATGGAGCTGTGGGGCTCCTTGCCCTGCGTCATGGAGATGGGCTTCGGGGGCCAGCCTCCCACCGAGCAGCCCATCGGCGCCATCGTCCAGCAGGTTAGCATGTGGGAGATCGCGGCTACTCCACAGACCAAGACATCCGGGCAGTAGGATCATAGCGTCACCATCAGTCCGCCGCGCAGTGTCGCGACGGCCCATCTCTCCAGGGCGCAGTTGCCTGCAGCCTCGAGCAGCCTGGAGCTGATTCGGCCCGGGGCCAGCGCCGCGAGAACGCCTCAAGCAGGACTGCTCCGAGCCGCGCCGAACCTCGCGCCCGATCGCGGCCCCGGAGGAAACACATGAAAGGCGTTGTGCTCGCGGGTGGACTGGGCACCCGGCTCTACCCGCTGACCAAGGCAACCAACAAGCACCTGCTCCCGGTCTACGACCGGTGCATGGTGCACTATGCCATTGGCAATCTTGTTCGGGCCGGGATTACCCACGTCATTGTGGTAACTGGTGGCCCCCATGCCGGCGATTTCGTCCGTGTCCTGGGGAATGGCAAGGGTCTCGGTGTCGAGCACCTGGAATACGGCTATCAGGAGGGGGAGGGCGGGATCGCCGAGGCCCTGGGCGTGACCGAGGATTTCGCCGAAGGCGGCCCAGTGATGGTGGTGTTGGGCGACAACTTCACCGACGCCGACCTCGGCCCCGCCGTGCGCGGGTTCAAGTCCGGCGCGCACCTCTTCTTGAAGCAGGTCCCTGACCCCAGGGACTACGGAGTGGCGGTGTTCGACGAGAACGACCCCTCGCGCATCGTCCGCATCGAGGAAAAGCCGAAGCAGCCCAAGAGCAACTACGCCGTGACCGGCTTCTACATCTACGACCGCCGCGCCTTCGACTACATCCGCCAGTCCGAGCCCTCCGCCCGCGGCGAGCTTGAGATCACCACCGTCAATAACTTCTACATTCGGGATGGCCTTATGACCTGGAGCGAGCTGGATGGCCTCTGGCTCGACTGCGGGTCCTTCGAGGGCCTGTTCGAGGCCAATCGCGTGGTGGCCGACGCCCGCCGCAAGGGCGAAAAGCGCTTCCTCCCGCAGGTGGAACCAGGGTAGGCCAGCTAGTGCTGCTTGATCAGGCCCCGATAGGCCAGGTGCATCATATACTGATCCAGCAGCACCAGCGCCACGAACGCCTCTGCCACCGGCCACACCCGGGGCACGATCGTCGGGTCGCGGCGGGTGACCGCGGCCAGCACGCGGTTCTCCAGTGATACCTTGTCTATGGTGTGTTGTTCCTTGGCGATGGTGGGCGTCGGCTTCACCGTGATCCGCGCCACGATGGGCTGCCCGGTGGTCAGTCCCCCGGTGATCCCTCCCGCGTGGTTCGATCGAAACTTGACCTGTCCCCCCTCGACATACATCTCATCATTGAACTGCGACCCGCGGCTGTCTTTCGCCGCCACGCCATCACCGATCTCCACTGCCTTCACCGTGCCGATGCTCAGCATCCGCCCTAGCTCCCCATCCAGCTTGCGAAAGACGGGCTCGCCCACCCCGGGCGGAACTCCGGTGGCGATCACCTCCACCACACCGCCGCTGGAATCCCCCGCCTCCGCTATCTCCATGATCCTCCGGTACATCTCATCCGCCGCCGCTAGGTCGGGGCAGTTCAGCTTCGGGTGGATGCCGTGCTCGGCGCGGATGCCCTCCTCGGCCATTTCTCGCCACTTCAGCCCGGGGATCTCCCGCTCGAACTCCGCCAGCACCGCCATCTTCTCCAGAAATCGCATCCCCGGCTTCAGCCGGCCGGAGACGAACATCGCCTCATAGACCGGATCGTGCTGCCGCCGCACTTCCTTGTACGCCGCGACCTTCTGCTTGATACTCTCCACCGGCAGCTCTGGCGCCCGCACCCCGGCCGCCTCCTTCACATAGCCGACCACTTCGATGCCGTGGTCGCGCAGCACGCGCTTCGCCACTGCCCCTGCCGCCACGATAGTCGCGGTGTACCGCCCGCTGAAGAACCCGGCCCCGATCGCGTCATCCCACATCCCGTACTTCTGATAGGAGGCATACGAGGCGTGCCCCGGCCTCGGCGTGCGGTTGGTCACCTGGTACTGCTCGATATGCTCGAAATGCCGGTCCAGGTTCGGGATCAGGATCACCAGAGGAGTGCCGTTGGTGCACCCTGCGTTCTCGAACCCTGGCATGGTGTCCGCCGCGTTCACCCCGCTGTAGATGATCGGGATGTCCGGCTCTCGGCGGGGCGAGGTCAGCTCTCCCTGCCCTGGCTTCCGCACCAGCAGCTCGCGGTAGATCTCCTCCTCTGTGATCAGCAGCCCAGGAGGCACCCCTTGCAGGTGGACCGTGAGGCCCTCTTGATAGGAGCCCCCCGCCACCGCCACCTTGAACAGCGTCCCCATATCGCAGCCCAGCATTGCCGCCGCCTCTCGCCCGCCTATTCCTCGATGCTGATGTCGGCTCCCAGTGCCTTCATGCAGTCCGCGAACTCCGGGAAGGTCACCGCTGCCGCCTCCGCACCGTGCACGACAGTGGTTCCAGAGATGGCGCATCCCGCCACCGCCAGCGCCATTACTATCCGGTGGTCCCCGTGTCCCTCCACTTCCGCGCCGCCCAGCTCGCTCTCGTGTACGACCAGCCCATCTTCGAGTTCCTCTACCTCCGCCCCCAACTTCCTCAGCTCACATGCCATCACCGCGATCCGGTCAGACTCCTTGATCCTTGCCTGCGGCACATTCACCAGCCGCGTCGCGCCCCTGGCGAAACACCCCAGCACGGCCAGGGTGGGCAGCGCGTCCGGTGTCGCGTTCAGGTCCAGTTCGCACCCCGCCAACTGGTGCGCCTCCACCCCGATCCAGTCGCCCCGCGCGCGCACGTGGGCCCCCATCTGGCTGATGTAATCGGCCACCGCCTTATCGCCCTGCGTATCCGTCAGATCCAGCCCCCGCAGCACGATCTCATTGTCATTCAGCGCGCCTGCCCCCAGGAAAAACGTCGCCGACGACCAGTCCGCCGGGATCGCCCGGTCCACCGGCCGGTACTGCTGCCCCCCGGGCACGCGGAACTCCCGCAGCCCGTCTTGCTGGAACACGATCCCCTGGCGCCGCAGCCAGTCCAAAGTCATCTCCACATAGGGCGCTTCGTTCAGCTTAGTGACGTGGATCGCGCAGTCTCCATCCGCCAGCGGCGCGTTGATCAGTAGCCCGGTCACGTACTGGCTGGTGCTGCCCTCGATGGAGGTCTCCCCGCCCCGCAGCCGCCCCTCCACCACAAAGGGCGCGCTGCCTGTGCCCCGCGTGGACCGCACTTTCGCCCCCAGGTCGTTGAGAGATTCCGCCAGCGGCCCCGCCGGCCGCCGCCGGATCTGCTCGTCCCCGGTCAGCACCGCTATCCCTTCTCGCAGCAGCGCGCAGGTGCCCAGCGCCGTCCGCAGCGTCACCCCGGAATTGCGCACATCAATCACGTTCTCCGGGACGCGGATCTCGCCCCGCGTCCCGCGCACGCTCCACACCTGTGGGGCGGGCATGTCGGAGTTTACCCTGAGCGAAGCCGAAGGGCATGCCCGCTGGCCGTTCCCCGCCGCTCCCGTCTCTATCTCCGCGCCCAGCGCCTGATAGGCCTCCACCGCCGCCAGGGTGTCATTGGAAACCAGTGGCTCCCGGATCGCGCTCTCGCCTTGCGCCAGGCTGGCGATCGCCACCGCCCGGATGGTGTGCGATTTCGACCCGGGAATACGCACCTCGCCCCGCAGCCGCGACTGGCGGCACACCAGCTTCATGCTCGCACCCCGACTCTCATCCGCGTTTCCCCCGCTGCCTCCTGCTCGGCGCCAGCGAGTAGGGGAGGAGGCACAGCGGAGAGTAGGCCGTCTGGGATTCGAACCCAGGACACCCGGATTAAAAGTCCGGTGCTCTACCGACTGAGCTAACGGCCCACACCCAGAATCTACCAACAACCTCCCGCGGTGTCAATCAGAGGCCTCGTCTTGTAGGGCGGGCATTCCCATGCCCGCCGCCTGTTCTGCAATCCGGTTTGACCTCCGCCGCTCGGGCATGCTAGAATCCCGTGAAAGCCGTCTGGCCGAGGCCTGCGTGATCCCTTTCCGCGACGACAACCCGACCCGCTCTGTCCCCATCGTCACCATCGGCCTCATCGCCGTCAATGTCGCGGTCTACCTCTACCAGGTGGTCCTACCCGGCCTGAGGCAGGAGCTTTTCATCTACACGCACGCCGCCATACCGGCGGTGTTGCTGGGCCAGGTGGGGCTGGAGCAAGTCCTGCCTCACCAGCTTCTGGCCGCCGCCCATCACTACCACATACCCATCCTCCCGGTTCAGCCCGCCTGGCTCACCATCTTCACCGCCATGTTCATCCACGGCGGGTTCATGCACATCGCCGGCAATATGCTCTATCTCTGGATCTTCGGCAACAACGTCGAGGACCTGCTGGGATCCGTGCGCTTCGTCGTCTTCTACTTCATCTGCGGCACGGTGGCGGCTGCACTTCAGATCGCGTTCAGCCTGCACTCTCCGGTTCCCATGATCGGCGCCAGCGGCGCCATCGCGGGCGTGCTCGGCGCCTATTACATCAAGTTCCCCCAGGCGCGCGTCCAGTGCCTGGTGTTCCTTTTCCTCTTCATCACTGTCATCTCGGCTCCCGGCCGGCCTGGTGCTATTGCTCTGGTTCTTGCTGCAGGTCCTCGACAGCCTCGGGACCTTGGGGCGAAGTGGTGCGCCCGGCGGGGTGGCCGTCTTCGCTCACATCGGTGGCTTTGTTGCCGGCTGGCTTCTCATCCGCCGCTTCGAGCCTCGTCGCCGCCGTTTCGTCAGGTCCAGCTACTGGTGACGTGCTATTCCTCGGGCGGCGGGCTGGGCGGCACCCCCAGCCGCCTCAACCCATCTTGGGCGTAGACGTTCACCGGATCGAGCAGGAGCGCAGTCTGATACTCCCGGGTGGCCGCGGCTCGCTCCTGCTTGCGTTCCAGCGCCAGGCCCAGCCAGATGTGGAGCTCCACGCTCTTGGCATCCAGCGCCACCCCGGACCTCAGCTCCCGCACCGCCTCGGTGAAGTGCCCGCCATCGCGGTAACCCGCCTTGACGAACGCGTCCCCGATATTCACGTGGGCCGCGCCAAGTTGGAGGTGAGCATAGGCACGCAGGGCAAGCGGGATCGCGGGCCCGACCTCAGGGGCCGGCGGGGTGGCCGGTTCTACCGGCAGCGTTCCTGCCACCGCCGCCGCGACGGTCTCGCGAATCGTCGTTGGCACTGTCGGCCCGTAGCCGATGAAGCGAGCCCGGGCGACGCCCTTCCGATCAATCACCCACAGGTCGGGCACTCCATTCACGCCGAAGGCGCGCGCGACGCCCCCTTCATCCAGCAGCATACGGTAGGTCAGCTCGTTCTGCTTGGCGAACTCCGCCACCGTGTCCTGGTCCTCGCGCTCGTTGATCCCCAGTGCCACCAGGCCCCTCTCGCCGAATTCCCGCGATAGCTCTTGGAGCTGCTTCAGCTCCTCCGGGCAGTGCTTTCCCCAGGTCGCCCAGAAAGAGATCACCACCACGCTACCCGACAGACCCGACAGCGAGATCACCTCTCCTTCGGTAGAGGTCAACGAGAAGCCGGGCGCCGGCTCCCCTTTCTGCAGAGCCCAGACCGGCCCCGTCGCGAGCGCCACCAGTGTGGCCCAGAGGGCGATCCATCGGCGGATCATCATTGCTCTCCCTTCACTCCGGGTAATGCGGACCCGGATGCTCACCACTACCATGGGTGCCCGGTCTGTCAGTCATATTAACACACGTCGCGTCTGCCTTGCAGGCAGCAGACGCGACGCAGTTGCCAGTCAGTCACGACACCTACATTTCGCGGACCATGCCGGCCGCGACCACTACGAGCTAACGAAGGGCCAGCTCCGTAGTCAACCTGAACCCATAGTCCAGGCTGGGGGGAATCTGCCGCGGCCCTTGCTCTCCCGGCGCCCGGCCAGCTCCTCTCGCCGCGCCCCCTCGCTGTGCGGTTCTGCCGCGCGGGCACCGCCCCTCGCGGCACCACCGCGCGTGCCGGCGCCGCCGCGCGCAGCACCTCCGCGCGCGCCGCCACGCATGCCGCCTCGGCCACCGCCTCCTCGTCCGCCGCCACCACCGCCTCGCATTCCTCCGCCGCCGCGCCTGCCGCCGGTCAGCGCCAGCGCATAGCCCCCATCCGGCCCGAGGCTGGCCCGCTGGCTTGCCCCGGCCCGGAATTCGACTTTGCCTCGAATGGTATCCTCGGTGTGCACTATGCGCCCGCTCTCGCGGGTGACATAGGTGATGCGCTCACCCTCCAGGGTGACCAAGCGCGCGCTCTCCAAGGCCTGCGGCGTGATGCGCCCCGCGCCTCCAGGCGCCGCCTGTCCAGTTCGGCCCCGCGCCGCGCCCCGCCGCGCCCCGCCTCCACGTGCAGTAGCGCCAGCTCGCGCCGCCCCGCCGCGCGTCCCGCCCCTGCCCCCGGCGCCGCCGCGCATGCCCCCACCGGCTCTCATGCCCCCACCACGCGCCCCCCGCCGCCGCGCATGCCTCCACCTCCCCGCCGGCCTCCGGTCAGCGCCACCTGGAACCCGTCGCCGATCGCGGCTGCGGCGGTCGTCTGCGGTTGAGCTGCAGGCGCCTTCTCTAACAGCGGCAGTTCCGGCAAAGTATAGCTGGAGCTCACCACCGCGCACTCCCGTCCCCGGAACCAGCGCAATCCCTCGAAGGTATGCCGCGCTTGCACGAAGATCGCGCGTCGTGTGTAGAGGTCGTAGACCGCGCCCAGCGGCGACTCCCAGGTGTCCCCAGGGAGGACTGGATAGTCGGCGAAGGCCAGCGAAACCTCGCCCAGCCCCAGCCGCGGCCGATTGGTGGCGGAGGAGGCCGGGATGGTCAGCCCGTTGCGCGAGACCTGCACCATGGTGTACTGCCCCACCTCTGGCACCGACTGTCTCAGCGCCTCCGCCGTCAGGCTGGCCGTCCGCAGCCGGTTCCGCACCAGGGCCGTGACTCCCTCGTAATAGGCATCCAGCACCGTCTGGTTCAGCTCCCCACGCAGCTCGCCTGCGAGCACGTCGAACCCCTGCGGCAGCACCTGGTCCGCTCTCAGCGCAGACATCTCGCCCCGCCCGGTCACGATCCGGTTGAAGATATCGTGCTCGCCGAACTTCACCGTTAGCAGCACCCCGCCCTCCGGCGTCGGGATGGTGTTCTCCACTAGCACCTTGATCGAGCTGCTCCCGGCATAGTTCCCGGAGTTGTCATAGGCGTCGGCCCGGATGATGTGTGAGCCGTCTGCTACAGTGCTCGTATCCCACCGCACCTCATAGGGGGAGGTGCTGGCATACACGAACTCCCCGTCCACTCGGAAGACTACATATCCGGAACCGCCCGGCCAGTCCCCTTTCACCACTGCCACCCCCCGCAGCTTAGCCTCGGATTGGGGGGATACGATCTCGAACCCTGGCAGCGGCGCCGGTTGCTTCGGAGCCGCGGCTGGGCCCGCTGGTTTGGTCGCGCCACTCTTGGCCGGCTGCTTCTGCCCCTTGCCGGGGACCGGGCTAACGCGGCCTCCTCGCTGCGCCCCCCAGAGCAATCCCACGCTGGCGCTCGCCACCAGCGCCGCCAGTGCAATCACCCCTGCCAGCCGCCTGCTCCCATCTCGTCTCGCCATTACCCGCTCCTCCACATCCGCCCTCACCGGATTAGACTCCCCCGAATCTCCCGGAGTTCCTCTCCAGCCCTCGCCGGCCCAGCGCCACCTAGTCTCGCCCCACCCAGGCGGCAGAGCCACTGCGCCGCCAGGGCCGGCCGTCATTATAGTCCAAACCCAAACTGGCTTCAACCGGTTGCTAGTCGCACGCTTCCGCCGACTGCGCCCATGACAGGCTTGACAAAGCCAAACCGCCTCCAGTATCATCGCAGCTAGTGAACTGCCGTTGGCGGCAGGCGAGATGGATCTGGGATGAACCAGTACCCACCTATCGAGATACGGACCGGTCGGGACCAGCTAGAGCCGGTGCTGGTGCTGACCGCTTACTTCTCAGACCGGGCCAGAGGAGCTGTGGAGCCCTCAGGCCCGTCGGCGCGCCCATCGCTGGCGGGTTCTGCCATTTCGGCACACCTATCCCGGGCCGCCGCCCCCGCCAGACGTGAGGCCTAGCTGATGGACGGAGTTCTAGTACTCAACCACAACTACCAGCCCCTGAACGTCACCAACGTGCGCCGCGCCCTGGGCATGCTCTGGCTGGGCAAAGCGCATACGGTGGAGAGGGACTCCAAGGTCTTCCGCGCCGAGCGCCTCGAGATAGAGATGCCCACCGTAGTGCGTCTGAACCACTATGTGCGCCGGCCCACGCCGGTGCTGCACATTTCGCGGAAGAGCGTGTTCGCGCGCGACCACCACACCTGCCAGTACTGCGGCGCCCACAACGTCTCCCTCACCATAGATCATGTCATGCCGAAGGAGAGGGGAGGCGGCACCGACTGGGACAACCTGGTGTGCTGCTGCACCGCGTGCAACAACAAGAAGGGCAACCGCACCCCGGAGGAAGTCGGCATGCGCCTGCGTCGCCGGCCCTTCCGCCCCAAGTTCATCCCCTATATCAGCTACACCAAGTTCCTCGCCGCCGCTGCCAATCCCACCTGGCGGCCCTACCTCGCGCCCTACGCCGACCTCCCGTCGCTCTCCCTGTAGGGCGGGCATGCCGAAGGCATCCCCGCCGCTCGTCTACGGCCTCATCGCCAATTCCAGCGCCAGCCTCGCCACCTCTTCCGCCGCTCGCGGCCGCCCCAGCGATCTGCTGGCCTGGGCCATCCGATTGCGCCTGGCGTCATCCCACAGCAGCTCCTCCAGCACCTGCGCCAGCCGTTCCGCCGTCAGCTGCGCATCAGAGATGATGACCGCGGCCCCGGCCTTTGCCAGCGGCTCGGCGTTCTGCTGCTGCTCTCCCGTGCTCGCACCAGACCACGGGATGAGCACACTGGGCAGGCCCCGCGCGGTCAGCTCGGCCACTGTGCTCGCGCCCGCTCGCGACACTACCAGATCGGCGGCCGCCAGGGCCGCCGGTAGCTCTGCTCCCAGATAGGGGAGGGCGCGGTAACTCGGCGCCACCGCGCGCGCTTCCTCCGGCGCCAGTGAGACCGGATGCTGTCGGCCCGTGACGTGCAGCACCTGGAGTCCATGCAGCCGGCCGCCCTCGGCCATCATCCGGAGCGCCCCCACCAGCGCCTCGTTGATGGGCCGCGATCCCAGGCTGCCGCCGAGCGCCAGCAGTGTGGTCCACCCCGGGTCGAGCCCCAGCGCCCCCGCCCCCTCCTGCCGCATGGCCTCCACCACTTCCCGCCGCACCGGCAGCCCGGTTACCACTACTCGCGCCGATGGGCGCACTCGTGCCGCGAAGAAGGCCTCTTGCTCCGGCCAGGCCACTGCCATCACCTCGACCAACTTGGCCGCCGCGCGGCTGGTCCACCCCGGCGTTCGGTTTCCCTCCAGGGCCAGCGAGGGGATGCCCAGCAGGCGCGCCGCCAGCAGCACCGGACCCGAGACATAGCCGCCCGCGCCGATCACCACCTGAGGCCAGCAGCCGCGGAGCGCGCCTAGGCTCTGGAACAGCGGAATCCCCAGCGCCAGTTCCGCCGCTGCCCGCGCCCGCCGGCCCAGACCCCCGAGCCCGCGGCCCGCCAGGCCGTGCGCCGAGATGGCGCGGAACTCGTAGCCGGCCGCCGGCACCACCTGGGCCTCCATCCGATCGCCCCCGATGAACAGCAGCCGGACCTCCGGCCTCAGCCGCCGCAGTTCCGCCGCCACCGCCAGCGCCGGGTAGACGTGACCGCCCGTGCCGCCGGCGGCCAGCACCACGGAGCGCGCGGTCGCTCCTGCTGCGCCTTCGCGCGTGCGCGGGGCCTTCACGAGCTGAACAGCTCCCTCACCCAGGCCACCACCCGACCCAGGACGGGCAGCGCCCGCACCCGCCTCCTGGGCCGGGCGCGGCGCGACTCGGCCTCCCGATGGGCATAGTAGACCAGTCCCACGCCGGTGGCCAGCGCTGGCGTCTCCAGCATCTCCACCGGCCCCGATGCCACCCGCGGTCTCCCCAGTCTCGCCCGGCAGCCGAGTGCCTTCTCTGCCACCGAGGTTAGGCCTGGCAGCAGGCTGCCTCCCCCCGTGAGCACCGCTCCCCCTGGAGGCCGCCATCCCTGTCCACCGGCCGTGTGGCGGGTGCCCTCCAGCCTGGCCACCTCGTGCGCCACCAGGTTGAAGGTCTCTTCCACTCTGGCCTCGATCACCTCCGCTGCCAGCCGCCGGCTCAGGCTCCGCTCTTCCTCGCCCGGCAGCACGATCATCTCTTCCTCCGGGACCAGTGCCGCCTGGCAGCAGCCGTGGGTCAGCTTCACCTGCTCCGCCTGGGAGTGGGTGATGCCCAGGGCCACCGCCAGGTCGTGGGTCACGTTGCTCCCGCCCACCGGAACCGCGCCGGTGAACGCGATACTCCCCTCGAGGAAGAGGCCGAGATCGGTGGTGCCGCCGCCCACGTCAACCAGCAGCACCCCGAGTTCCTCCTCCTCCGGGGTGAGCACCGCGTCGGCTCCCGCCAGGGGCTCGGCCACCAGTTCGGCCACCTCCAGGCCGGCCTGCTCCACCGCCTTCACCACATTCGCGACCAGGTTTCGGGAAGCGGTGATGATGTGGGTCTCGACCGCCAGGCGGTTGGCTGCGAGCCCGACAGGATTGCGCACCCTCGGCTCGGCGTCCGCCCAGAACCCCCGGGAGATGGCGTGAATCATCCGGCGGTCAGAGGACAGCGACACTGCATTCACCGCCGCGCTCATCACCCGCTCCACATCATCCCATGTCACCTCGTGATGGGCGCGCGCAATCTGGATCTCACCCCGGGAGTTCAGGCAGGAGATGTGCTGCCCCGTCACCCCCACCCAGGCCGCCCCCAGCTCCACCCCGGCCATGCGCTGCGCCCTCGCCACCGCCTCCCGCACCCCCCGCGTGGTCTCGGCCACGTCCACGACAGTTCCCCGCTTCAGCCCCGCGCAGGGCACCGAGGCCGCCCCCAGCAGCGTCACCTCGGCCCCGCGCTGCCCCACCACCGCGGCCACCTTCGTGGTGCCGATATCCAGACCCAGGAGGGTCTCCGGCCCGGCCAATCGCCGCCTCCATCACAGGGAATCACGAACTCAGAGTGACTAGGCGAGTCTGCGGCGCCAGCACCGCTCGGTCCTGCCGCTCCGCCGCCCCGGGCGGTCTAGTGCGAGGGCGTGGCATGCCGCGCTCGGTGCGCCTCCAGCCGCGCCCTCACAAACAACCCCCGGATCCGGCCCAGGTTGGTGAAGATCCGTATCCCCAGCGCCACCACCACCGCCAGATAGAGATCCACCCCGAGCTTATCGCCAAGGTAGGCCAACAGGATCGCCACTCCCATGTTCACGAAGAAGCCGCTCACGAACACGGCCTCGTCGAACTGGCCTTCCAGCCGCGCCCGCACCGCTCCGATGAGGGCATCCAGCCCGGCCAGGATGGCGATGGCCGCATAGTCGGCCCAGGAGGAGGGGATGGCGAATCGGTAGACCAGCAGGAAGCCCAGCACCAGCGCGACCACCGGAAGCAGGATCACGGCGTCTCCTCCGTGACCGGCTTGGCGTACTTGTACTTCGGGGCAATCGCAATCGGCGGGACCACCAGGTCGTCCTTCGCCGTCAGCTTCACTCGGAACTTCGCTGACCGCAGCCGATCCAGGAGACCGTCACGAATGCTCAAGGCAGAGGTCAGGTTATCCTTGTTGCCGATCGCCCGGAACGTGAACGGGCCGGAGATGGTGGTGTTGTTCACCTGGATGAGAGGGCCGGAGCATCTGATCGCCGTCCCCGACACCAGGCGCTGACCGTTCAGCGAGAGCGCCTCCGCCCCGGCCGCCCACAGCTCATTGGCGAACTGGACCAGGTCGAAATCGTGGATCAAGAAGATGTCCTGACTCCCGATCTCATTGTCCTGCGTGCGCATGGTGCTGTCGCCCAGCTCCACTTCCACGCCCGGCCCCTTCACCGGCAGCAGGCCGAGCGCCACGCGGCTGGCCTGCAGTTCCTGGTAGACCCGCTGCGTCACCCCCTTATCGCTCATCGCCTCCTTCTCGAACTTCCCCACCTGGGCGCGCAGATGTGCGATCTCCTTCGACTGCAGCTCTAGCTGCGTCTGGCTGTTGCTCAGCATGCTGATCAGGGCACTGCTGCGCCGTCCCGCCTCCGCCGCTCCTCGCAGCTTCTGCGTGTGCACCTGCACTCCCAACAGCCCACCCAGCACCAGGCAAATCCCGGACACTGGTAGCGTCCAGGTCTTTCCCGCCTCCCAGAATTCGCGCATTCCGACCTCACTCCCCCCGCACTCGCAGCCTGCTCATCGCCGTCCCACCGCCGCTGCAACATTTCTGGCCAATCGAGGGCGCCAGTAGGGAGCCCGGGGATCACTCAGATCCATGTATGCTATCTGATCCGGCCCCAGGCGATCGAGCGCCGCAGCCAGCAGCTTGATCTTCGCCTCCATCTGCTCCGCTCCGCCCAGCCGCACTGTCGCGCCCGAGTCCAGCACCGCCTCCACCTCGTTCTCGCCCACTCGCTCGAGGCGCGCCACCTGCAGCCGCGGGTCTGGCCCCAGCGCCCGCAGCACCGCCAGCAGTTCCGCCAGCTCCGCTCTGCCAGCCGCAGTGCCCACCTCGGCCTTGGTGAGATGAGGAGCCACCAGCTCGGGCAGCCCCCATCCCCACTCATCGCGGATGCCGAACACCACCCCGTCAGGGTTTACCAGCATCGCTTGGTCCGCCCGCCGCACCACCGCCACTGCTTCTCGCCGCTCCACCGTCACCATCAGGCGGCCGGGGAAGCTTCGCACCACCTCCGCCCGTGCCACCACTGGCACCCTCTCCGCCCGTTCCTCCAGCAGTCGCACGGGCGCGCGGAAGAAGTTCGTGTCTGCCGGCAGCTTGACGCGAGCCGCTACCTGCTCGGCCACCTTGGGATCTCCCCGCAGCACTACCTCCCTCACCGCGAAACGGGGCGAGGTGAAGGGAATGCACAGCAGCTCGACGGCCAGCGCGGCCGCCGCCCCCGCGGTCAGCAGCCGCAGCCGCCTCAGCCCGCGGGCCGCCGGCCGCTCGCGAGAAACCGTCGCGCTCAGCCTGGGCCTATAGGGCGCGCCTTGTGCCATCGCTCCCCCGCTCCTCCAGTGCCAGCTCGATCAGTCTGTCCACCAATCGCGGGAAGCTGATCCCGGCCGCCTCCGCCGCTCGCGGCAGCAGGCTGGTGTCGGTTAGGCCCGGGATCGTCTGCAGCTCGAGCACGTACACCTCATCGGATGCCACGATCATGTCCACGCGGGACATGCCCCGACATCCCAGCGCCCGGTGCGCGGCCAGCGTCAGCTCCCGCGCTCGCACCGCCTGGGCCTCGGGGATGCGGGCCGGGACGATCTCCTCCGTCGCGCCCGGGGTGTACTTGGCCTCATAGTCGTAGAACTCCCGCGACGGCACGATCTCGATCAGTGGCAGCATCTGGGGATCATCATTGCCCAACACCGGCCCGGTGATCTCAATCCCCGAGATGAATCTCTCGGCCAGCGCTTCCCGCCCATACTGGAAGGCCAGGTCCAACGCCGGCTCCAGTTGCTCTTGCTCCCTCACGATGGTCACGCCGATGGAGGAGCCTTCGGAAGCCGGCTTCACCACGCAGGGCAGGCCCACCTGAGATAGCACTTGCGCTCCCGCGCTTCCGCGCTCCGAGGCCCGCAGCGGCACCCACTCCGGCGTGGGTATACCCTCCCGCTCGAACAGCTTCTTGGCGATGATCTTGTTCAGCGCCATCGCGCTTGCCAGCACCCCGGAGCCGACGTAGGGAATCCCGAACAGGTCGAGCATCCCCTGCACGGTTCCGTTCTCGCCCGCCCCTCCGTGCAAGGCGATGAACACGACATCGGGTCCGCCCGCAGGCTGCTCCGCCAGACAGGCGTCGCGCCCTGTCTCCCGCGCCAGCGCGCGCGACGGTCCTGGGTCCCGACCTGTTGCCTCTCTTCCTCCGGAAGTGACCGCGGCCAGCGCTTTGGGATCATAACCCTGGGGCGACATCAGCGCCCCGGCGAGGTCTGCCGCCCTCTGCCCTGTGATTTCGGCCAAGTCCACGGCCGCCGCGTCATAGCGCGCCGGATCCAGGGCGGCCATCACCTTCGTCCCGCTCTTCAGGCAGATCTCCCGCTCGGCCGATGTCCCCCCGGTGAGCACCACCACCTTCAACCGCGCCATACCCTCACTATTCTCCGACGACCTCGATCTCTAGCTCCAGGTCAATCCCATATCGCCGGAGGGCCAGGGCGTGCGCTCGCGCGATCAGCTCTGTCATCTCCGCAGCGGTGGCGTCCCCCCGGTTGATCAGGAAGTTGGCGTGTTTGGCTGAGATCTGCCGCGTCGCCCAGCCGCGTCCCCTTGGCCCCCGCCCGGTCCAGCACTTTCCCCGCTGCCACCCCCCGCGGATTCTTGAACACGCTCCCCGCGGACCAGGCCCGCAGCGGCTGCCGGCCGGCCCGCTTCTGACGCAGCCGCTCCATCTTCGCCCTGATCTCTTCCTTGGGCGCGGGCTGCAGTTTCAGGCGCGCCGAGATCACCACTGCCTTGGCCGCGCAGATGCTGCTGTGGCGGTACCGGTAGGCGAGCTGCGCCGCGCTCCATTCCCGCAGTTCCCCCTGCTCCTCCAGCACCAGCGCTCCGGTCACCAGGTCGCCGATGCATCCCGTATCGGTGCCCGCGTTCGTGGCCAGCGCGCCCCCCAGGGTCCCCGGGATCCCCACCGTGGACTCCAGCCCGCTCAGGCCTACCTCCGCCGCCTCCTTCACCAGCCTTCCCAGCTTCACTCCACCTCCCGCCACCACTCCCTGCTCCAGCCATTGCACCTCGCTGAAGTTCGGCGCCAGCCGGATCACGATCCCCCTGATCCCGCGGTCGCCCACCAGCAGGTTGCTGCCATTGCCGATCACCTTGGCCGGCAGCCCCGCCTCTCGGGCGAAGCGAACCGCCTCGGCCAGGTCCGCGATATCAGCTGGCAGCACGAAGATATCAGCGGGTCCCCCGATGTGAAAGGTGGTGTGCCGCGCCATCGGCTCGCAGAGCTTGACCACGCTGCCGGGTATGCGCTGGCTGAGCGTGAACGCGGCGTGCTCCAGCTCGCGGCGCTCTGGGGCCATCACTGGTGCTGCAATCAAGGTCTGCTGTCCCGTGCTCATCTCTTCCCGGCGCTCTGCGGCAGTCTCGCGGGCTTCACTCCCAGGCGGAGCGCCAGCTCCCGCGCCGTCTCCCCGATGTCCCCCGCTCCCATCACCAGGATCACATCACCTGGTCGCGCCAACCTTGCCAACCCGGCCACCAGTGTCTGCTTCGCCATCTCAAACACGCCGTCCTCTCCTCGGCGCGTCCTCAGTGGGTCCGCGATCAGACGCGAACTCACCCCAGGGAGAGGAGCTTCGCGCGCCGGGTAGATCTCGGCCAGCGCCACCACATCGGCCGCCTCTAGGGCGCGGGCGAAGCCGCCCGCGAAATCGCGCGTCCGCGAGTACAGGTGGGGCTGAAAGACCGCCACCAGACGTCGCCCTGGGAAGGCCGCTCGCGCCGCCGCAATGGTCGCGGTCAGCTCGCTCGGATGGTGTGCGTAGTCGTCCACCACCGTCACTCCGCCGCTCTCCCCCAACACCTCGAACCGGCGCTCCACACCCGTGAAGCCGGCCAGCGCGCGAAAGCACGAGGCCAGGGAAGCGCCGGCCCGCAGCGCGGTGGCGGTTGCCCCTAGCGCGTTCAGCACATTGTGCAGCCCCGGTGTCCCCAACCGCAGCTCGCCCTGGTCCCGGTTCTCCACCAGCAGCCGGCACCGTCCCCCCAGCCCGTCCGTAGTCGGCTCGGCTCCCCGCACCTGCGCGCCTTCGGTGAACCCGTAGCTCACCACCTCGCGCCCCACTCCCGCCGCCAGGGGGCGCAGCTCCTCCCGATCCGCGCACAGCACCGCGCATCCCCCGGGCACGATCCGGCCCAGGAACTCGGCAAAGCTCGCCCGCAGGTGGGCCTCGGTCTTATGGTGGTCCAGGTGATCGGCCTCGATGTTGGTCACCACCGCGATCTCGGGCCGCAGATCCAGGTAAGACTCATAGGCCTCGCACGCCTCCACCACCATCCACTCACCCTGGCCCACTCGCGCGTTGCCGTCCAGTGCCGCGTGCTCCCCTCCCAGCACCACCGTCGGGTTCATCCCGGCCTCCAGCAGGATCAGGCCCACCATCGCCGTCACCGTGGTCTTGCCGTGCGTTCCTGCTACCGCTATCCCCCGGGAGCCGGCCATCAGCTTTGCCAGCAGCTCCGAGCGACGCTGCACCTGCAGCCCGAGTTCCCGCGCGCGCCTGAGCTCCGGGTTATCCTCGTGAATGGCGTCCGAGATCACCACCCGCTCCGCCCCCTGCACCAGCTCGGCCCGGTGTCCGATGGTCACGGCTGCTCCCCGCGCGGCCAGCTCCCGGGTCATCGCGGAAGCCTGCAGGTCCGATCCCGACACCTGCACTCCTCGCGCCAGCAGCAGCTTCGCCAGCGCGCTCATGCCGATCCCGCCGATGCCTACCAGGTGCACCCGCGCGCTCACGGCGCCTTCCCGACGCTCTCGGGCTCACGGCATTGGCGGGAGATGTTGAGCAGCAGTCCCATGCCGATCATCGAGAACAGCAGAGATGAACCTCCATAGCTGACGAAGGGGAGCGTCACCCCGGTGGCCGGAATGGAGCCGGTCACCACTGCGATGTTCAGCAGCGCTTGCACCGCAATCACCGCGGTCACCCCGGCTGCCATCAGCCCCGAGAACCGATCCGGCGCGCGCCTGGCCACCTGCATCCCTCGCCACACCAGAAGGCCGAACAGGGCCAGCACCCCCCAGGTCGCGATCATCCCCAGCTCTTCCCCCACCACCGCCAGGATCGAATCCGTGGTGGCCGCCGGCAGGTAGAAGTACTTCTCCACGCTCCCACAGTAGCCACTCCCGGTGAGACCACCCGACCCCAGGGCGATCAATGACCTCGCCTTCTGGTAGCCTCCGAACAGCTCCAGGTCGCGGCCCTTGCCCAGGACCTGGAGCCCGAAATCAACGATGCGGCGCACCTGGTAGGGATGGTGCCACAGCAGCACCCCGGCCGGGATCGCGGCCAGCGCTCCCGCCGCCAGCAGGTGGCGCATCCTCGCCCCAGCGACATGGAAGTATACCAGCATGGCCCCGAAGGTGACCGCCGCCGTCCCGGCATCCGGCTCGATCGCGATCAGACCCACCACCACGAACATCACCAGGAAGGGCGGATAGGCTTCTGCCCGAGCCGACAGCCCCCGCGGGAAGTGCGCGAAGTAGCGGGCGGTCACGATCACCAGCACCAGCTTCGCCATCTCGCTGGGCTGGAAGCTGAGCGGACCCAGACTATACCAGGAATGCGCTCCATTTCTTCCGGGCACAAAGAAGAGTCCCGCCAGCAGCGCCACCGTGAGCAGCAGGAGCGCCCAGGCGCTCTTCGCCAGCCGCTCCAGCCCGATCCGCATCGCCCCCATCATCCCCAGCACGCCCACTCCCACAAAGGCCACCTCGCGCAGCAGGTAGGAGAGCACGCTTCCGCCCTGCGAGGCCGCCACTGGTATGCTGGCGCTGTACACCATCGCCACCCCCAGGCTCACCAGTGCCAGGGTGGGGATGAGCAGCCACAGATCAACGCCGCCGGCTTCCGCCGGTGCGAGGGAGGCCTGTGGCACCTGCAGCGCGCGGCTGGCCTGCGCCACTAGCTGATCCCCTCCTTCGCCGTCAGCGCTTGCACCAGTCCCTTGAACCTCCGGCCCCGCTCCGCCATGTTCGCGAACATATCGAAGCTGGCGCAGGCCGGGGACATGAGCACCACCTCCCCGGGCCGCGCCCAACTGCGGGCCAGCTCTACTGCCTCCGCCAGGTCCTGCGCTCGCGCGATCTCCCTCACACCTGCCGCCCCTGCTGCCTCTGCGATCTCCTCTGCCGCCTCGCCGATCACCACCAAAGATGCCTTCCGCCGCGCCATCGCCTCCCCCAGCGATCGGAAGTCGTGCACCTTCGGCCGTCCTCCCGCGATCAGGATCACCCTCTCCGCGAAGGCCTCCAGGCCCGCCACCGCCGCCTCCGGTGTGGTCGCCTGCGAATCATTCACGAATACCACACCTCCGACCATCCCAACTACCTCCAGCCTGTGCTCCAGACCAGTGAACCGCGCCAGTGTCTCGGACGCCTTCTCCAGCGATGCGCCGGCCGCCCGCGCCGCTGCCAACGCCGCCAGCACATTCCCGAGGTTGTGCTCTCCGCGAAGCCGCACTGCCGTTCGCCGGCAGATCCTTTCCCCGGCCACCCGCAGCCAGCCCGCGGCCGTATCCGCGCCGCCGGGCTCCGCTTGCTTGATGCTGTAAGCCATCAGCCGCGCCCGCGTCCAGTCCCGGAGGGACCAGGCCTCCGCGTCATCGTGGTTGATCACGGCCGTGTCTTCCGGTCCCTGATTCGCGAGTATCCGCGCCTTCGCCTCTCGGTAGGCCGCCACGCTCCCGTGCCGGTCGAGATGGTCGGGGAACAGGTTCAGTACCACCGCCACCCGGGGACGGAATCCCTGCGTCGCCTCCAGTTGGAAGCTGCTCACCTCGGCCACCAGGAGATCGTCTGGCTCGGCCCTGTCGGCCAGCTCGATTAGCGGCCGCCCGATGTTGCCTCCGACCAGGGCCCGTTTGTCCTCAGCTTCGAGCAGCTCACCAATCAGCGCGGTGGTGGTAGTCTTCCCCTTGCTCCCGGTGACTGCAACCATGGGGCAGGGCGCAATCCAGTAGGCCACCTCGATCTCGCTCACCACCGTCGCCCCGCGCTCGCGGGCGCGGAGTAGGGGAGGAATATCCAGCGGCACCCCCGGGCTGGGCACCACCAGCTCCGCCTGCTCGATGCCCTGGTAGGCCCGGTCTCCGGTGTGGATGGTCACGCCCGTGCCTTCCAGCGCGGCGATCTCGCCAGCCAGCTCTTCTGCCGGCTTGACATCGGACACCGCCACTGCCGCCCCCCGCGCTGCCAGCACCCGCGCCACCGCCCGGCCCGTGCCTAGACTGCCCAGGCCAATCACATGTACCCGCTTACCCGCGAACCTATCGTTCATCCCTGTTGGGCAGGGGCTTGCCCCTGCCACCTGTTCGTTCTCAATGCCGGCGAGTCACAGGGGAGAGGCGAAGACTCCCGTCGTGACCCATGCCGCTACCAGGGCAACCGTCCAGAATGTCCAGACCACGCGCCGCTCTGACCATCCGGAAAGCTCGAAGTGATGGTGCAGCGGGCTCATCCTGAAGACCCGCCTACCCGTCGCCTTGAAAGACACGACTTGCACGATAACTGAAGCTTCCTCGAGAAACGGCACTAGGCACAGCCCAATGAGAGCAACTGGGCTGTCGAGAGACGCGGCCATCGCTGCCATCGCGCCGCCCAACGCGAGCGAGCCAACATCACCCATGAACACCCGCGCCGGGTACCGGTTGAACCACAGGAACCCAAGGCAACCCCCAGCTATACCGAACGCTAGAAGGGTCACATCTGGAGCCGGCCCCGTCACCATGTTCGGCAGAGCTCCGCCAAGCGCAGCGAACCCAAGCGCGCCGATGACCGACAAGCCCGAGGCGAGTCCATCCAGCCCGTCGGCAAGGTTCATCGCGTTCGACGTGGCAACGACCGCAAGCGCCCAGAACGCTATTCGCCAAGCGTGCCATTCTAACGTCGCGGGCAGGGCACTTGGGCGGCCAAACGCCAGAGCAAGCACGAGCGCCGCGGCAACGATGAACTCCAGCGCCATCTTCTGGCGCGCCTTCAGCCCCAGTGACCGCCCCCTCTTGATCTTCAGCCGGTCGTCGGCGAAGCCGATCCCAGCGAATAGTGCCGTTGCCCCGACCATCGCCGCGAACCGGACTGGCGAAGCCTGGAGATCAGGCGGTAGAAGGGAATACGCGAGGACCGCGGCGACGAGGGAGGCACTGACTATGAGTATGCCTCCCATGGTGGGTGTGCCCTCCTTCTTCAGGTGCCTCTGCGGCCCGTCATCTCTCACTCGCTGGCCCGCCCCAGCTCGTTTCAGCCAGCCAATCATGGGGCGACCAAATGCCAGCACTAGCAGTAGGGAAGCGACTGGTGCTAGCCCCAGGGCTACGGCGACTCTGGTCTGTGGCACGAGAAAGCTAAGCACCCGTCGCCTCTCCGAGCAGCACCCTCACGATCTCCTCCATCCGCATTGCCCGCGAGCCCTTCACCAGCACCACATCTCCGGCCTGGATCCTCTGATCCACCTCCCGCGCCGCGGCCGCGTTGTCCGCCGCCTCGGTTACATCGCTCAAGCCTGACCTCGCCCCCTCCGCGATGTAATGGCCCAGCTCTCCCACCGTCACCAGCCCCGCCACCCTCAACGCCGCCGCCAGCTCGCCCACCTCGCGATGCCACTCCGCGGTCATGGGCCCCAGCTCTTTCATATCCCCCAGCACCGCCCACTTGCGCTTCCCCGGCAGGTCGGCGAGCAACTCCAGCGCCACCCGCATCGAGTCCGGGGCCGCGTTGTAGCTGTCGTTGATCACCGTGAAGCCACCGGGAGCCGGTACGATCTGGCCCCTCATATCCGCCGCCTCGAACGCGGACAGGCCGGCAGCCACCCATTCCGGTTTCCCCCCTGCCGCCATCGCCGCGGCCGCCGCGGCCGCCGCGTTCAGCGCCTGGTGTCGCCCCGCAGCCTTCAGGTGGATCTCCTGCTCTCCCCCCCAGCCGCGCAGCACGAACCGCACGCTCCCGTCCGCGCTCAGGCTCACATCAGCGGCCCTAACCTGGGCCGCCGGTCCCTGCCCGAAGGAGACCGTTCGCGCCGGGCTCCGCTGCCGCAGGAAATCGAAGAAATCATCGTCCGCGTTCAGCACCGCAGTCCCGTCCGCCGGCAGCGCCGTCAGCAACTCCGCCTTGGCTTCCGCGATCGCCTGCCGGCTGCCCAGCAGCTCCAAATGGGACACCCCCACATTCGTGATCACACCCACCTGGGGTCGTGCCATCGCTGCCAGATAAGCGATCTGCCCCCGCCCCCGCATGGCCAGCTCCACTACCGCCGCTTGCTGCTGCTCGTCCAGCTCCAACAGCGCCAGCGGCACGCCAATCTCGTTGTTGTAGTTCCCCGGCGTCCGCGCGGTGGGCCCCCCCTGCGAGAGAATCGCCGCCACCATCTCCTTGGTCGTGGTCTTACCAGTGCTGCCCGTGACTGCGATCACCTGCACCGGCACTGCCGCCCGATGCGCGGCCGCGATCCCGCCCAGGGCCTCGAGCGTATCCTCCACCAGGATCAATGGACCCGTGGCGGCTATCCCCAGGGCCACCACCGCCGCACCGGCTCCGCGGCTGAACGCCTCCTCCACGAACGCGTGTCCATCGAACCGCTCTCCCTTGAGCGCAACGAACAGCGCGCCCACAGATAACCTCCGAGTATCGGTTGAGACCCCATAGAAAGCCGTCGGCGCTGCTCCTCGCAGCACTCTCCCACCCGTTGCTCTCAGCACCGTGTCCAGGGTGATCTCAGCCACCGGGTTCCCCCTCCATCTCCTGGATCACCGCCTCCGCCACTTCCCGGTCATCGAAGTGAATGGTGCGGTCGGCGAAGATCTGATAGTCCTCGTGCCCCTTGCCGGCGATCAGCACCACATCCTCCGGCCTCGCCTCCTCGATCGCCCGCCGGATTGCCGCTTCCCAATCCCCCTCCACCAGGCAGCGCCTCCGCGCCTCTTCGGGAATCCCGGCCAGGATCTCCTCGATGATCACCTCCGGCCGCTCGCTGCGGGGGTTGTCCGAAGTCACCAGGCAGCGATCTGCCAGCCGGCTCGCGATCTCCCCCATCACCGGCCGCTTGCTGCGATCTCGGTCTCCGCCGCAGCCGAACACGACAATCACCCGGCCGCGGGCGAGCTGCCGCGCCGCCTCCAGTGACCGGGTCAGGCCGTCCGGGGTGTGCGCATAGTCCACGAGCACGGTATGCGTTCGTGACGGCACTCGCTCCAATCTCCCCCGCACCGGCTCCATGCTCTCCAGGCCGGCGCGCGCGGCCTCCGCCGGGATCCCCAGTCCAAAGCAGGCCGCTATCGCGCCCAGAGCGTTGGAGACATTGAACCGGCCCAGCAAGCGCATCCTGATCCGTTCCTGGCCGGAAGGGATCACGGCCACGAAGGTCGTGCCATCCGCTCCCAGTTCCACCTTCTCTGCCCGGCAGTCCGCCTTGCTCTCCAGCGCGTAGGTCAGGGTCTGCCCCAGAGCCTTCGCGCAGAGCTCTCTCCCGGCCTCGTCATCCACGTTCACCGCGTTCACGCGCTGCCCATGGGCTGGCAGGTATTGCCGATCCTCGAACAGCCGACGCTTCGCCTCCAGGTAGGCCTTCATATCGCTGTGGAAATCGAGATGCTCCGGGGTCAGGTTGGTGAACACCGCCGCCCTGAATTGG
The DNA here is from genome assembly GCA_963716175.1 of uncultured Armatimonadota bacterium. Lineage (GTDB taxonomy): Bacteria > Armatimonadota > Hebobacteria > Hebobacterales > Hebobacteraceae > MFD04408-11. The sequence goes on from OY970296.1 coordinate 3,065,739, forward strand.
CAGCCGTCTGCCCGGTGCAGAGAGAGCGCATGGGATGATACCTCCATCGCGGCATGGGTGGCGCCCTCCGCCACCAGCTCGGCCAGCAGGGCCTGCAGGTCTATCGCTTCCGGGGTGGTGTGCACTGCCTTGCGTCGGGCGGCGCCGATCCGGTACTCCAGGGTCCCGATCACTCCGCTCTCGTGGCCTGCCGCGCGGAAGATGGCGTCCATCATCAGCGCGGTGGTGGTCTTGCCATTGGTGCCGGTGATGCCAGCCAGGGTGAGGTGGGACGAAGGCTCGTCGTAGAAAGCACGCGCCACCGCCGCCATTGCCGCCCGGGTATCCGCCACTACTGCGATGGCGCCCCCCGGTGGCGCTGCCATTCCCAGCTCGCGGCCTGCCTCCACCACCAGTGCTCCCGCCCTTCTCGCCAGCGCCTCGGGGATGAAGCGATGTCCGTCGGTCCGCTCGCCTCGCACGCAGAAGAACGCAAACCCTGGACCCACCCGCCGCGAATCGTAGGCCAGCCCGGTCACCTCCACCTGACCGTTGCCGATGATGCGGGCCCCTGCTGACGACTCCACCAGAGCCGCGAGCGACTTCACCCGCCTCGAATCCGCCGCCCTGCCTCCCACTGCGACACAGATCCCTTTCCAGCTATCATTATACTACAGCAGCAGATGCCTCGACTCGCCTGCCTCACCCCAGCATCGCCGCTCCTATACCCTCAGTCGGCTCCCAGCGCACGCTGGTTGACCTGAAGGCCGCGGGCCGAGGCCATCCGGCGGTCGGGCGCGATCTCATCTGGCGGCACCCGCAGGTAGGCCAGGCTGCGTTCGCAGATCTCTCGGAAGGCGGGCGCGGCCACCACGCCCCCGTAGTGTCCGCCCTTGGGCTCATCAATCACCACCAGCATTCCCAGCCGGGGCTTGTCCACCGGCGCGAACCCCACGAACGAGCCGATGTACTTGCCGGAATGGTATCCCGCCTCGGGCGTGGGCTTCTGGGCCGTCCCGGTCTTGCCCGCCACCCGCCGGGCGGGGATGGCCGCCCTCTTGCCGGTCCCCTCTTCCACTGCTTTCTCCAGCGCCGCCCGCAGCCGCTCGCAGGTCGCCGTAGAGAGCACCGGCTTTGGCTGCGGCGGCGTGGGCCGCTCCACTCTGCCCCCTGGGTCAATCACCATCTTCACCAGTCGGGGCGACACCAGTTTCCCGCCGTTCGCTACCGCGCAGTAAGCTCTCAACAACTGCAGCGCGGTGACGCTCACCCCCTGCCCGAAGCCCACATTCGCCACCTGCACCTGCGACCAGGTCTCCGGCGGCATCAGCAGCCCCGCCGACTCTCCCGCTAGCTCCACACCGGTTTGGTGCCCAAAGCCAAGCCGGTCGGCCCACCGGTACAGCCGCTTCGCCCCCAGCGCCAGCGCCACCGTCCCCATCCCCACATTGCACGACTCGATGATCATGTGGTCCAGGTCCAGCGTGCCGTGCGCTCGGCTGCCCGAGTGCAGGGCGCAGCTGATGGTCCGGTTCCCCACGGCCCGGCTCCCGGTGCAGGTATAGGTCTCCCCGTGGCTCATCACCCCTTCTTCGATCGCGGCGCAGGCGGTGATCAGCTTGAAGGTGGACCCGGGCTCATACGGACTCACCACCGCGTGGCTCACCCAGCTCTTGGGTCCGTAGCGCTTGAACTCGTTGGGGTCGAAGCCGGGCTGCGTGGCCAGCGCCAGAATCTCACCGCTCTCGGGATCCATCACGATGGCCGCGCCACCGCTGGCGTTCGCCGCCTCCACCGCCTTCGCCAGTGCCTCCTCGGCGATCGCCTGGATGTCGAGGTCAATGGTGAGCACGACACTGCTCCCAGGGACCATGTCCTTCACCACCACACTGCGCCCGGGGATCTGGTCTCGTGATCGCGCCTGCCGGCCATCCAGCATCACCAGCGTCTCCCCGTCCACCCCCGCAAGGCGCCGGTCCAGGGCGGCCTCGGTCCCGCCCAGGCCCTTGTGGTCCTTGCCCACGAACCCGAGCAGTGCCGCCGCCGTCTGCTCGTGGGGATAGGCTCTCCTCCACTCCGTGGTTACGATCAAGCCCGGGCAGTCGAGCTGGCGAATCGCCTCCGCCACCGGCTCATCCACAGTCGCGCGCAGCGGCACGTATCGCACCTTCTTCCCCGGCCCGGAGTCCTCCCCGAAGCTCAGCTTGCTCTCCAGCTGTGCCACTGGCATGCGCAGCAGCGGCGCCAACTGCTTTGCCGTCGCCGTCGGATCGCCGATCAGCTTTGGGTCGGCCGCCACCGAGAACAGCTTCAGGTTCAGAGCCAGCGGGTTGCCGTTGCGATCGTAGATCAGGCCTCGGGGGGAGCGGATGGGCCAGGCTCGGCCGCCCGTCTGCTTTGCTTTCTCCCGGTACGCGGAGTGGAACACCAGCTGTACGAAAAACAGCTTGAGCGCCAGCGCAGCCAGCAGCAGCATTGCCACCGCCGCCCAGCGGGCGCCCCGGCGGGCGATCTGCCTGCGGCCGTCGTCTTCCATGCCCATCCCTCTCCTGGGAAAAAGAAAGGCCACCGCCTACGGGCGGTGGCCCTTCACCGTGCTCGCCTCGGCCCGGCCCCTGGCGCTGTCGGCCACCTCTGTCGCCAGTTCCGCCAGCACTGTGGCCAAGCCCCCGGACGCTTGCGCTGGGCCCCGGGTCGCCAGTTGCACCCCTGCCTCCTGTTCGGAGTAGGGGAGGACCACGTAGTCAACCTCCTGCACCGGGTCGGCCGGGCGCAGCCCCAGACTGGTTGCGGCCTGCTGCAGGCGCTGGTTGGACTCCGTCAGGTTGATCTGATAGCGCAGCAGCGCATTCTGTGCCCGCAGATTCTCGATCTCTCGCCGCAGCCCCATGGCCGCATAGGCGTTGCGCGTGGCGAGAGCACACCCCATGGCGTAGAATAGCATGAAGGATAGCACCAGGGCGGCGAGCACGGTTGCGGCTAAGCCTGCTTGCATCCCCACCGGCCTTCTCCAAGGCACTCTGCCGGGCTGTTGTTTGGAGGAAATGGGCAGATCCCTGGTTCGGCCTTGCCAAGACATTTGCTGCGATTGCATCCTGCTCACCGCCCTGTTTCAGTTTTCGATTATTGGACAGGAGCTTGCCTGCCTGTGGCGGGCCTGCCTCCCTGCCTTTACTACAGCCGTTCCGCGGCCCGCAGCACCGCGGACCTGGCCCTCGGGTTCTCGCTTGCCTCCTCCGCGGAGGGCTTCACCGCTCGCTTGGTCAAGATCCGCACCTGCGGCTCCGGTGAAACACCCTCGGACGGGAACGGCGGGCACAAGCTGTGACCACTGGATCGGCGGAACGCCCCCTTGGTTTCCCCGCCTTCAAGACTCTGGTAGGTCAAGACCACGATTCTGCCGTGACGCCTGGTGCGATGGATGGCTGCGTTCAGGGCTGCGTGAAGCGCTCCGAGTTCATCGTTCACGGCGATTCTCAAGGCCATAAACGACTTCGTGGCTGCGTGAAGGCGTTTCGGTCGCGCCCGTGCTGGGATAGCTGCTGTGACGATGGCTGCAAGTTGTGCTGTCGTCGTGATCCGTTGCTGCTGTCGTGCGGTGGCGATTGCTTGTGCGATTTTTCGTGCCCGCCGTTCCCCTCCGTACTCCCAGAGAATGCGTGCTAGCTCTTCCTCTGGCAGTCGGTTCACCAGGTCGGCTGCGGTGGTGTGCTCCCTCGGATCCATTCTCATGTCCAGCGGCCCCTCCAACCGGAAGCTGAAGCCTCGTCTCGCGGTTGTCAGTTGCTCCATGGAGGCGCCGCAGTCAATCAGCACTCCATCCACCGCATCCACGCCGAGCTTGTCTAAGATCACCTCCAATCGCGCATAGTTATCATCTACTAACGTCACCCGGCCCCGGCCGGCTAGTCTGGCTTTCGCTCTCTCGATCGCCTCGGGATCCCGGTCAATCCCGATCAGCCATCCCGCCTTAGCTGAGGCCTCGGCGGGCAAGCCCCCGGGGGAGATGCAATCCAGAATCGCTCCTGCATGTCCGCCCGACCCTAGCGTTGCATCCACCACCGTCTGCCCTGGCGTACAGGCCAGGTATGCCAACACCTCCTTCACCATCACCGGCCGGTGTTCGCCCGGCGCCTGCTCCTGCATCCCTGCTCCGCCCCTCGACTGCGCTCGGGGTGGCCCTGATTCCCTTCCTCGGGGCGATCCTGAGCCTGTCGAAGGACCGCCCCGCCCGGCCAGCCAGGTTGTCAGATGTCAAGATTGAGTTCCGCGGCCTCGGCCATGATGCGCTCGGGCTGGAAATGCTCCGCCTGGTAGGCGAGCCAGCGGTCTTTAGCCCAGATCTCGATCCGGTTGATCGCCCCTCGCACCGTCACATCCCGGTGAATGCCGGCCTGCTCTCGCAGCGCCGCGGGCAGCATCAACCTGCCTTGCCGGTCCAGCCACACCTTGCTGCCGCCGCTGAAGAACTGCCTCACCCGGTCACCTTTCAGGTCGGTCAGGCGCACCTGGCTCAGCTTCTCCTCGAGCTTCAGCCACTGCTCCCAGGGGAAGAGAAAGAGACAGCCATACCAGCCGCGGGTGACGAAGCCGCCGTGCTCGAGGCTGTCTCGAAACGCTCGGGGAACTGCTACTCGCCCTCGGTCATCCAGTTGATGCTCGACCTCGCCCGTTAGCATCGCCGGTGTCCGGTGTCCCTCGTTGCCCTGTCTCGCCTCACGGGGGGAACACTGCTCCCGGCCTCGCCCAAGACCGGGATTTCTCCCCCGCTCTCCCCCGGGCTAGGGAAGATGCTGCGTGATCTTACCACAATCTTCCACGAAGTCAAGTGCCCACGCCCAGGAGCCCCAACTTTTTTGCGCTTGCATGGCGAACGAACAATCGCAAATACCCGTTTGCGACGAGGGGAAAGGATGATGCGAGGTGGCGCTTCCTAGGGAGAGAAGGATACGCGTCTGGGAAGACGCCTACCACACAGCCGTCACATGGTTCGATCGAGCGGGGCAGCAAGACCACGTGCCGCCCGTGGGTCATCAGCCCAGCGGACGGCACGGGTATTGGACGACGCGCTCATTGCTCAGCACCGGCTCACCTAGCGGCGCCCTGCGGTCCGGAAGGACCCCCTGCAGCTGGGCGTCCACTACCACCCGGCACGGGGAGGGTGACCGGGGCCAGGTACTCGGGTCTAACGGCCGGGGCCATAGCAAGGAAAGGCTCCCCGCGGCCGTTCTCGTCATAGGCCGTGCCTTGGAACCAGTAGATCGGCTGTACTGTGTCTAGACGCCACCCCGTCCCGCCCTCGAAGTAGCGCAGCTCGACACTCTCCACCTCCCCACGATACTGGTGATTAGCGCTGTGCGGGCCGGCGATCCTGCCCTCGTCCGACTGGGCCACGGCCAAGGCCTCTTCCGGCGACAGCAGCGGATACCGGCCGACAAGAGCAAGTTCGCGCATGCATCGGTTCACTGAATAGATCTCCCCGCGGCCATTGACCATAACAGTGAATTCGCCGTCGGAGATCCCGTCCAGGAAGCGACTGTAGACAACCTTTCGGCTGAGCAATACTGGTCGCTGGGTACTCTCTCCGGGAAAGGTATAGCCTCTGGATTCTCCTGCGCGCACCTCGACCAGCCGGCACCCATCTGGCAGTAAAGCGGTCTTGGCGAGGAAACTCTCGGCGGCCGCGGTGGTCTCCTCCTCGGGGACGGCGCCTACCACCGATTCCACGGAAGCCTCCGGCTGCGGCGATCTATCCAACCAGAAGGCGTAGAAGTTGCCATCCGATTGGTAAGAGAGATTGAACCCCTCAGGGCCGCCGATATTGTACTCATTCGGGTCCTGCATCGTCTCAGGGGCCTCAGGGTAGTCTTTCGGATTCAGGGACACTCCAAGCCGCGCAGCCAGGGCGCAGGCCGCAGTCTTCGTCGCCGGTTCACGCACGACTCCGTAGGCCGCCGCCCTATCCGGCAGGTACATCCTCGCCGCTTCGACTACTCCGGCCCCCCAGGCCAGCCCCATACTGGAGCCCTGTCCGCCGTGCTGCGGGAGACGGATCCTCTCGAGACGCGGCAGCGAGCGCTTTTCCGTCGCAGAGGGATGGACTGCCTTAGGGGACAACCCAAATGCCGCGGCCAGCGCCGCAGCACACAGCACAAGAACGATGAGCCCATACTTTGAGAACAGTCCGTTCTTCATGGCGCGCCTCCTGGGCATCCGGCATCAGCGGCGGTCACTTAGGGTAGTCCCACCAAGTGAAAGCGTTTAGGTTGTCATCGCATGCGTGACAACACGGCGGCTTCACCCCGAAACCATAATGCTTCCAGTTCCCTGGGAGATAATCCGTGAAGCATCCCTGCCAGAGGTGAACCCTGCCGATAACCCCAACCCCGCTCGGCTGCCATTTCTCGATGGTCGCGCCCCACGCGTAGTAGATAGGAAGCGGACGCAACTTGGCGCTATAATCGCCCATGAGGTAATACTCGAACCATTGGCCGGCCAGAGTGTCATATGGGTCGCCGTCCCAAGCGTGGCTTGCAAAGCTCAGCATGAGATGGTTGCCGTTGTGCATGTGCTTGATCTTGTTGAGGATGTCCGGATCGGTTGCGTTCCTATGCCACTCACAGGTGACCACTACCGCAACCTTGTTGCGGTTCAGCCCCCACCGGATTTCATTGTGGTTTATGTTGCCGCAATCCCGGTTATAGTGATGACAACCGGCCCAGTATGGGTCATTGCATATGCAAGTCGCGTCTCTGTCGTGCTGCGAGATCATATGCAGGCAGGCACCACCGTCACGGTCACCCTCAGGGTACTCTCCTGGGCCGCCCGCGCCAGGGTACTCGCAGACCCACGCGTGGCCTGTCCACACGAAAAGATCTACCGTGTCACCCCAATTGCACCCGTACTTGTCCAAGTCGTACGAAGTTGCGGCCGCGTTGTCAATCGGGAATGGCGGGATCTCTTGCCATCCGTGAGCCGCGAGGCGCGTGCGAAAGGCGTTGCGGAAGTTGCTCCAGTGCAGATTCCACAGAGTGCAGCCGCTGCCCTCGTAGGCATCCAGTGCCATGGTGCCCATGTCTCCGGTCGCGGCGGCTGCTGTGGACACACGCAGGACAGGCATCAGCGCAGCGAGTGCGAGGCAGAACAACAGCGGCGCGTACCTCATCGGCGTCACCTCCGCTTAAGCAGATTCCTGCACGGACTGTGACTCAGCGAGGTCGCACGTTAGAAGGCTTAAGATGCCTGAATCATGGCTCACCGCGGACGAATGTCAAGGGTTTCTTGTGCCTCTCTTGGACATTCAGGTTCGTCAGCCCCGCCTGTCGGCTGGGCTCTCACACACTATGCTGCTGCAAAGGTCCCAACCGGCGTGGACTGCGTAGCAGGGACCCCGAGACGCTCCGACTCATGCTGAAGGCGTTTGCAGCCGTACCAGGCGCAACGCCCGGAGGTGAGTTCTTCGCCTCCTCGCTCACAAGGGCAGCTTGAACGCCCGCGCGACGTAGACCGCCATCTGGTCCCGGGTTACCGCAATCTCGGGGTGGTAGAGGCCATCGGGATAGCCCGCGACAATGCCCGCTGCCTTGCTGTACTCGATGTACCTATAGGCCCAGAAACCTCTGCCCACATCGGGGAAGCTCGGCGTGCTCGGCGGCACATAGCTCTGCAGTCCGTCATCGCCCGTTGGGTCCACCACCGACCTGGCGACAAACGCGGCCATCTGACCTCGGTCCACGGGGAGCTCGGGCCGATAGTGGCGATCGTCGTATCCCCGCACGATGCTCTCGCTCGTGCAGTACTCCACGTACCTATAGGCCCACGCGCCCTTCGGCACATCGTAGAAGGTGGGCTGCTGCGGCCCTTCCGGCACGCCCTCCTCTCCACCTGCCAGCGCGCGGGCGATGTAAGTCGCCATCTGATCGCGAGTCACCACCACCTCGGGGCGGTACGTCCCATCCTGGTAGCCGGCCACGATCTTCGCGTCTACCGCAGCCTGCACCTCATCCTTGGCCCAGAAGTACCACGGGACATCCGGGAACGGCCCCGGGCGGTACGTGAAAACCAGTATCCGGCCCGCCTGCGCATCCAACACCCGCACGTGCCCATTCTCATCTATATGAACTGACGATGCCTGCAAGATCAGCGATTCCGTCTCGCTCCCGGCGCCTGGCCATAGGCCGATCTCGCCGAGATACTCGCCAGAGGCCGAGAACTTGGCGATGCGCTCCTCACCTGCCAGGTAGAAGCTCCCACCAAGATCCCGCGCTACCAAGCCGACGTACCTATACGAATGTTGCGGCGTCTGCCATGAATCCAGCAGCTTCCAGTCGGCATCGAACACGCCCGCCCATGCGACGCCGACGTCGGGCAGCGAAAAGCCGTAGAGGCCTACCAGGAACGTCCCGCCTGGCTCCTGGGTGACGGCCGCGCTGGTGCAGCAGGGCGCCTCCCCGGCCACCACGGGCCCGGGAATGGTGACCGAGGTTGCCTGCTCAGGACCACATATCTGAATCGGCCCCTGCCACTGCACAGAGTCTGTCCCTGGCATCTTTGCCCAGAGACTGTCTTCAGATCGCATGCACACCCAGGAGTAGGTGGTTCCGTCCGCGGCCACCGCGTTCTGCTGCTCTGGCAGCAGCTCGACCGTGCCGGTCACGCCATTGTAGAACGGATAGCTCGCGGTCTCGGTGACGTCTACCAGCTCGCCTGTGGTGTCGAAGTGGGCGACATAACTCGGTCCCGGAGGCTCCAGGTTGAACTGCGCCCGAACGTAGGTCTGTCCGTCCGGCGTGAACGCCGCCGAGCGCGGCGACATCAGCGCGGCCCGGCGCTCCATGTCCTCTGCGTCCCCGAGCGCGAGCAGCGGGTTGCCATCCCAATCGTGCTCCTCGATCCCGAGCACTTGTCTGCAGGAGTGCGTGTATCCATCGTAGCTGGGAGTGAGCACCGTACCCTCGGGCGTCAGTGAGAAATCCAAGGCGTAGCTGTGCACCGGCGCAGCCGGCTTCAGAACCTGGCCCAGCGCGTTGTAGCACACGACGCCAAAGCTAGGTGCGAAGTCACCGAGCGGACGCAAGAGGTACACGTTCCCCGCGCTGTCCGTCTCCAGCGCGTACGCGCTGGGTTCCTCCCAGCCGCCGGCTTTCGAGCCATCCGGGTTGTAGTAGACTACCTGGGATACCTGCGATGGCTCCCAGGTCTGGAGCAGCGCCCACACCCCTGACGGTACCCCCGGCGCGATATGGCTGCATGTGACCTCCTCCGGGAGCGGCCACTGCTGCAGCAGCGCGCCATCGGCCGAGAGGTGGACCAGTCGCTGAGGGTAGACGCCGTCGAGCACATACAAGGACGAATCCGGCGAAACGGCCAGCGCCACCGGCGTGCTGGTCGGGCCCAGTGCCGGCCTGAGATCTAACCCGCTGACGAACTCCCCCACCGAAGTGTACCGCTGCACCGTCGCGTAGTCACGATCCAGCAGGTACAGCAAGCCTGCCGGTGCCAGCGCCATGTCCCATACCTGCGAGACCGGTTCCGGTGCGTCCGGGAGCGGGCCGCCCAGACCTCTCGCCGGAGACGAGAAAGGCCAGAACCCCTGCCAATCACCCTCCCGCGAGAAGACGTTGACCTGCAGGCCGCCAACATAGATACGGGAGGCGTCCGCTCTTACCGGGGGCACGAAACACCCAGCACTGCTGACTCTGAGCGCCTGGATCGGCGGCTGCCCATAGGCGTAGTCGAACGCGGGGATGTCTTCGCCCCACGCCGCCGCGCAGGCCAGCGTGCTCAGGAACGCCAGCGCCAGCACCCTGAGACGACCGGCTCGCATCACGTTCCCGCCCCTCTCGGCAGGGCCAGTCACTGATGGGACTGGGTAGTGGATGTGTCCAATCTACCCGCGCCGGGCGCCGCGCAAACCCCACGTCAGTGCCCGGGTAGCTTGAGGCTGCCCCTCACGGCCTGAACCCCTGAAACCGTTCCCCCAGAATCACTGTTCCATATCGGCCCTTCTTCTGCAGCACCCCATCCACGATCAGGGCGGAATGGGAGAAGATCACCTTTCCCCATTGCTGGTAGACGCGCTCGAACACCGTCACCTCCAGCAGCCCGGCCTCGTCCTCCATGGTGATGAAGACCACGGTGTGCCCGCTCTTGATCGGCGGCCGCTGCCGGGCGATCACGATCCCCGCCACTCGCACCCGCTTCCCATCCGGCAGCGCGTCGAGTTGATTCCGGGACACTACCCCCAGCGCGCGCAGCTTCTCCCGTGCGAAATAGAGTGGATGCCTCCTCACGCTCACGCCCATCATCGCCAGCTCGGAGGCCACCTCCTCCCGCTCGGTCAGAGGAGCGAGATCGGGCATCGTGCTGTGGTTGTCATTCTGAGCGGCTTGCCCTGCGTAGCCTTGGCGAAGCAGGGAGCGAAGAATCTCGCCGTTCTCTCTGGGGCAGGGGGCCCCTAAGCCCGCCTTCGGCGGGCCGGGGTGGCGGTCTGCCATGGCAGACCTAGCCACAGGCTCCTGCCCAACAGACTCATCTCCGCGCTGGCCCTCATGGTAGGGCAGGTCCGCGACCTGCCCCATCACCAGCGCCAGCTGCCCGTTCACCTGCTGAGCGCGGTCGCGGCGGCGAGCGCCGGTGTTGCAGATCTCGTTCAGCTCCCACAGCAGCCTGCGCCGCGATCCGCCCATGGCATCGAACGCTCCGGCGCGAATCAGGTTCTCTACCATCGGGCGCGGCAGCCCGGTGCGCGCGCAAAATCCTCGCAATGAAAGAAAAGGCCCATCCGCCTCCCGTGCCGCCAGCATCGCTTTCAACCCGGCCCCACTCAGCCCCATCACCTGGGCCAGCCCCACCCGGATCGCCCCCTGCTCCACCCAATAGCGATCCCGGCTCTTATTCACGTCCACCGGCCGCACCTCGATCCCGCAGTGCTTCGCTTCCTGTAGGATCACCTCCGGGGGATAGAAGCCCATCGGCTGATTCGAGAGAATCGCCGCCAGGAACTCGGCGGGATAATGCGCCTTCAGATACGCGGTTTGATAGGCGAGGATGGCGAACGAGGCGGCGTGCGCCTTACAGAAGCCATAGGCCGCGAATGCGGAGAGCTGGCGAAAGGCCTCCTGCGCCACCGAGTCCTCGACCCCGCGCCGCCGGCATCCCTCCAGGAAAGTCCCGCGGATGCTCTCCATCTCCTCCGCCGCGCGATCGTGCGTCATCGCCCGCCGCAGCGAATCCGACTGCCCCAATGTGAACCCGGCCAGCGCGCTCGCCACCTCCAGCACCTGCTCCTGATAGAGAATCACTCCATAAGTGTCTTCCAGCGCCGGCTTCACCGCGGGGTGAATGTAGCTGACCGGTTCCTCCCCATGCCGCCGCGCCAGGAAGGGTCTGATCATATCGGCCTGCATGGGCCCGGGGCGGAACAGCGACACCTGAGCGATGATGTCATCGAAGCGGGTGGGCTGAAGCTTGGAGAGCAACCCCCTCATGCCCGGGCTCTCCAATTGGAAAACGCCCACCGTGCGCGCGGAGCGAATCAGTTGAAACGTCTTCTCATCCTCCAGGGGAAGGTGCTCCAGGTCCAGCTCGATGCCCCGCGTCTCCCGGATCGTGTGGATCGCTTCCTCGATCGCGGCGAGGTTGCGCAGCCCCAGCAGGTCCATCTTCACCAGGCCCAGGGCCTCGATATCATCTTTATCGAACTGGCAAACAACCACTCCTTTGCTCGACACCTCCAGGGGGGTGGCATCGGTGATGGGATGGCGGGATATCACCACCCCGCCCAGGTGCACGCTGAGGTGGCGCGGGAAACCGTCAATCGCCTCGCAGATATCCAGCAGCTCCTTCAGCGCCTCCGCGTCGAAGCCTGACCCCCGCAGCTCCGGCACCGTGGCGATGGCCTGGCGAATGTGGCTCGCCGGGATGTAAGGCAGGGCTTTGCTGATGCGATCAGTCAGCTCCTCCGGCAGCTCGATCGCCTTCCCCACCTCTCGGATCGCCGAGCGCGGCATTATAGGTGTTGATGGTGGCCACCATCCCGGTGTGATCCACCCCATAGCGCCGGGCCACATACTCCAGCATCTCATCCCGGCGGCGGGAGTCGAAGTCAATGTCAATATCCGGCATACCCCGCCGCTCCGGGTTGAGGAACCGCTCGAACAGCAGCCGCGCCGCGATCGGATCTACCTCGGTGATCCCCAGCACATAGCTCACCAGCGAATCCGCCGCCGATCCCCGGCCCGAGCAGCGGATCCCCCGCGCCCGCGCTTCCTCTACGATGTCCCACACCACCAGAAAGTACTCGCACAGCCCCAGCTCGCGGATGATCCTCAGCTCGTGCCGTAAGCGAGATGCCACCTGCGTTGGGCAGGAGCTTGTGGCTAGGTCTGCCATGGCAGACCGCCACCCCGGCCCGCCGAAGGCGGGCTTAGGGGCCTCCTGCCCGTCATTGTCGTTCTGTAGGGCGGGCATGTCTCCGCATGCCCGCCGCTTCCCCCGTGGGAGCCCCGTCCTCGGGGCGACTCCGTATCTCCTCCTCGCACCCTGCCAACACAACCACTCCAACAACCTCTCGGCGCTTTCCCCCTCCACCTCCTCATCAGGTTTGGGGGACCAGTCAGGGAGGGCAGGTTGCCGCCACACGGCCGGCGGCCAAGGCGGACCTGCCCTACGATCCGTCCGGTGTTTCGGGACTTCAGTCCCGAAACCACCCCCATCGCGCATCCGAAAATGCGGGAAATGCAGCTCCCCCAACCCCAGGTCTACCTCGCACCTCTCGGCGATGCGAATCGTGTTGCACAGCGCCTCCGGGTGATGGGCGAAGGCCCGCGCCATCTCCTCCGCCGACTTCAGATAGCGCTCCGCCCCCAGCCGCCGGATGGGATGCCACTCGCTCCGCCTGGTCAAGGTCTGGATGCAGGCCAGCACATCTTGGATCGTCGCTTCCTGCGGGGTGAGGTAATGCACATTCGCAGTGGCGACCGTCGGCGCCTCCATCTCCTGCGCCAAGGCCGCCAGCTTGGCCACCTGCATCCGGTCCCGCTCGCCCTCCTCCAGCATAAGCTCAATGAAGAAGTTATCCTTCCCGAAGATCTCCTGGTAGCGCCGCACCGCCCGCCGCGCCCCTTCCATATCCTCCCGCCGCACCGCCGCCGACACCTCCCCAATCCGGCATCCCGAGAGCGCGATCACATCGGCCGCGCATTTCGCCAGAGTGGAGAAGCTGCAGCAAGGCGCTTTCCTCCACTGCGCGCCGATTGTGCTGATCATGTTGGGCAGGAGCTTGTCTCCTGCCCGGCCGTTGCCGTTCTGTAGGGCGGGGTCTCCTGACCCCGCCGCCTCCGCTTCCCGCAGCACCCGAGACTGTCCCGCGGCCACCCCTTTGTTGTCATCCTGAGCGCCAGCGAAGGATCTCGCCGTTCCGCCCCTCGCCTCTCTCAGCACCCGAAACTGTCCTGCGGTCACCCCTTTGTTGTCATCCTGAGCGCTAGCGAAGGATCTCGCCGTTCCGCCCCTCGCCTCTCTCAACACCCGAAACTGTCCCGCGGTCACCATCCGCGACAAATTCCCGTACCCCCTCTTCGAGGCCGCAACCACGGTGAGATGGTGCCCGCCCTCCGTGGTCAGCTCCACCCCCAGAATCGGCTTGATCCCCGCCGCCTTCGCCGCCTGGTAAAACCGCACCGCTCCATACAGCCCATCGTGATCCGTCACTGCCAGCGCCGGCATCCCCAGCTCGGCCACCCGCGCCACCAACCGGTCCAGTCGGCAGGTGCTGTCGAGGAAGGAGAAGACGCTGTGGAGATGGAGATGAACGAAATCTCTAGCTGTCATCTGAGCCCGCCGTCGTTTGTAGGGGAGCCCCTCAGCGGGCTCCCTCCTGCCTGAACATAACGCAAACATACGTTTGTGTCAAGAGGCTGTGGAAACGACGTGGACAGCACGCCTGGTTGGGCAGGAGCTTGCCTCCTGCCCAGAGAACACAACCTCACTGTCAAGGGGGAGGGCAAACGTGGCGGCGAACGGTCTTCCTGGTTCGGGCGCACTCGAAGTCCCGCTCACTCAGGCTCAAGTCCAAGCTGCCAACCACCTTCACGAACGCATGGCTGGTTGGAGGCTATTCGACGGCGTCCTCTCCAGTTTAGCCGAACACTTCCCCAGCAACTGCGACCTGGCGCAAGTTCTTCCCAAAGCTATAACGCTCAACAGCCTATATGCCACAAGGATCATGGCCATCCAGCAGATGGCACACCACGTCGTGTCCACCTTCCAGGGCGGTTGCGATGAGTCGAGCCCCGATCTTGTCGAGAAGCTAGCCGCGCTGTCGGATCTCGGACCGGCCAAGAAAACCAAGCGCTTTGTCAGCTTCGCCAGCAAGTACTGCCACTTCTTCGTTAACCGGGGCCGCTTCGCGATCCTCGATACCTATGCGTTCAGCGCCCTGTCGTTCCACATTGGCAAGAAGAGGCTAAGAGTTCACAGATACGAGGACTACCTTAACGCGGTGGACAGCCTTCGAGCCGGAGCCGGCCTGTTGTGCAACTACTCGGAACTGGATCACTACCTCTGGCTCCGCGGGCAATGGATGGCGTTCAGCCTGAACGAGAACGCTCCCATCAACGGAGAAGCAAGGGAGGTCTTTCAGACCCCAGATCCGGCAGTGCGTTCTCTGCGCGACCGCGCCTTTCCGCTCGGCCCGTAGGGCAGGAGCTTGCCTCCTGCCCCTGCTTGCTCCGCGCTCTCCGCGCCTCTGCGGTGATCCCACCCTTTCCCCAGCAGGCGTTCCGTGCTCCCCCTCCGAATCTACTGCCATCCCAAGGACATATCGTCAGCTCATGCCCTCCCACACCAGCTCCCGCCTCTTTCTCGTCACCGCGGCTATCTTCTGGAGCATCAGCGGCGTCATCCTCAAGAATCTCCCCGATGTTCACTGGCTGGTGATCGCAGGCATGCGGTCCCTCTTCGCAGCCATCGTCTTCCTGCCCGGCCTGCGGCAGCCCCGCCTGCCGCTGGCGAAACTGCTCGCCGCCATCCTCTTCTTCGCCATCATCGTGGCCGCCTTGATGGGAGCGATGCAGCTTGGCACTGCGGCCCAGGGGATCTGGCTTCACTTCACCGCGCCGGCCCTGGTCGCGCTCTGGGTCTGGCTGGTCCAGCGGCAGCGGCTGCGCCCCACCGAGATGCTGGCCGCGCTCCTGACCCTACTGGCCGTAGTGCTGATCGCCGGGGCAGGCGGAGGTCCGGCTCAGCGCGCCTCGCTCTTGCTCGGCCTCATCAGCGGCTTTGCTTTCGCTGCTTTCCTGCTCCTGCTCAAGAGCTTTGGCCCGGTGCCGGCGGCCTCCGTCCATCTCTGGGTCAATCTGGGCGCGGCCCTGCTCTTGCTCCCGCTCGCTTTCGCTTTCCGCGTCCCTTTCCCCACCGCGCCCCGCGATCTGGCCCTGCTCGCCGCCATGGGCATGGGCCAGTTGGGCATTGGTTACTACTTCTTCATGGCCGGGATCGGCGGGGCCACGGCAGTGGAGGCCTCCCTCATCGTCCTGCTGGAGCCCATCCTCAATCCCATCTGGGTCTACCTGCTGGTGGGTGAACTCCCCTCGCCCCGGGTGATCACCGGTTGCGCCCTCATCGCCTTCGGCCTGCTGGCCTTCGCCCTCACACCGGGCCGGCGCGAACCGCCTATCCCCGACGGTTGACCTCGCTGGCGCGGCGAGGCCGGCCCTTTCGGGCCGGCCTCGCACTCGGGCTCAGCTATGGGGTTGCCCGTTTCCCGTTCTGCCTATCCCAGTCTCACTTTGCTTTCTTTGGGGACGCCTTCGGCTTCTCCGGCGCGGGGGGCGCAGGTGGCGCGGGTGCTTCGGCCTTCTTCTGGCCCATCGAGCGGAGGCTGAGAATGGCCGGCAACGAACCCCCACCCGCGCTGGCGATCTGCCCCAGCAGTTCCCCGAGTGGCTTGGTCGTGGTCACCAGGCCCACCACCATCTCATTCTTGCCGTTCACTGCGAAGAAGAGACCTTTGGCTTCCCGCGCCAGCATGATCGAGACTGTCGTGTTCCCTTGATCTCGCACCGTCAGTAAGGGAGACCAGCCAAACGGGCTCAGCAGACCGCTGTAGTACGCGAGGAAATCAGCTCCCTCAACCGGGCCCTTAGCCCTCATCACCAGGATAGTAACCCGGCTCAGGCTCTTGATCGCCTCTTTTGCCGGGTCAACCATCGGCGCCACCGCAGGCAGCATCGCCAGCGGCCCCTCGGCTGGCTTGCCCGACTCCTTCATTGCTTTCGCCTGTTCCTGCGCCTGTGCCGCCGCCGCGTCCAGTATGCCGCCGATCAACTGCATCGCCGCTTCCCCGTTCACATCCACCTGGGTCTTGACCTCGACGCCTTGGTAAACCAGTTGATCGCTGGCGATCTCCGCCCCAGCCGCCGCGGCCGCGCTCGCCGTCGCGACCGCCAGCGCCAACACTACTGCCAGCATCCTCACGTTGCGCATGCTCGCACCTCGCCTTTCCTCCCTGCCAGGAGGGTTATGGGATCACAGCTAGATACGGGAATTCGGGCCCGCGGGTTTCATCCTTATGTCCGCCTGCCGGCTTCAGGCCGGCACCTTGTCGAAGATCACCTCGCATGGCGCCCGATGGAGCAGCGCATCCGCGGTCCTTCCCCAGCCTGCGTGGCTGTGGTCCCGGCTTGGCCCCAGGCCGGTGACGATCACGTCGGCCCGGTGGTCTTTGACCGCCGCGATGATGCCATCCCCGGCGGTGCGGGCGCGCTGGACGATGGTGCGCGCGGGCAGGTTGTGCAGGGTGACCACCTGGCGGCCGATCTCCAGGGCTTCCCGGGCTTCTCTTTCGGTCTGCTCCAGCGGCGCCCCCAGGGGCAGTGTGCGCGGCACTTCGATCACATACACCAAGAGGATGGCGGCCTGCTGCTCTTGCGCCAGGCGGCAGGCCAGCTCCACTCCGCGTTGCGAGTGGGGGGCGCCGGTGGTGGGGACCAGGATGAGTCGTGCCATGTCCAGGGAGCGGCGGGCCTTGGCCACCAGTGGGGCGACCGGCCTGGGCACCCGGAACATCCACAACATCACCCCACCCATAGCCACCGCGAAGGCGATGGCTACCAGGACGCCCAGGGAGGAGGTGTGTACCGGGACTTCCATCAAGAGGCTCGATTCGCTCGCAGGGCGCGCAGGATGTACCGCGCCCGGTAGAGCCCGTATCCCACGAAGGCAAACGCGAGCACATAGCTCTCAATCGGCGCGCTCAGCAGCGCGCACCGCGCCAGCATCACCACCCCGATCAAGATGAAGAGCACGGTGGTCGCGATCTGGTACTTGTCACGCCAGCTGAGCTTCATGGCGCGGTGTCCATCCTCGCTCGATCCCGTGCCGCCAGCGCCCCGCGATAGCGCTCCAGCAGATCGTACTCCTCTGCGCTCTCGAGCACTTCCTGCTGCTGTCCCTCCCAATCATGGGGAAGCGAACGCCACACGGGAAGCTTGCTCCGGTAGCGATAGATAGTGTAGTAGAGGAAGCAGGCCAGCAGCCACGAGGGCCCGGCGATCCGGCCGATCTCGTGAGTCGCCACCACCATGAACAGGATGAGGCTGACCCCGAGCGTCCCGAAGATCGCCAGTACCGGGAACTCGACCGTCTGTCCACCCCGCCGCAGCTTGAGGTTCAGCGGGACCTTGTAAGGGCGGGGAGAGAAGGGGTCGGTGAAACGCAACCGGATCAGCGAGATGAACACCAACAGATAGCCCGTGCTGGCCCCGAACGCGTACATGTTACCCAGTATCTCCAGCGCCCGATTCCTTCCCGCCAGAAATGCCAGCACGATCTCCAGGATGCCGATGCTGGAGAAGATGAGGATGGTCCGGGCCGGAGTGCGATAGCGAGGATGCACCACGTCAAACCACTGGCTGATGAACTGGAACCGGCTCATGGAGAAAGTGAGCCGGGAGGCGCTCATCACCCCCGAGTTAGCGCTGATCAGCAAGATGGTGGCCCCGAGCATAGCAGCAAACGGCCCGGCGACGATCCCGATGTAGGGAATGTGGCGCGCCAGCATCGCCACCGGGTCTCCCTCCCGGCCCTGGAATGCTTGCCAGGGCAGCACGCCCAGGCTCAAGCTGGAGAAGGCGGTGGCGAAGAAGAACACCGTCAGGATGAGGGAGATGGAGGTCCGCGGCACGATGCTGGCCGGCCGGCGCGTCTCCTGCGCCGCCTGAGAGATGGATTCCAGCCCCACGAAGGAGATGATCGCCAGGCTGGCGCCGTAGGCGAACCGGTGCCAGTTCCAGTGCGCGATCTCGACGTGCCACTGGTGGGCGAGAAGCTCCGGCCGCCAGGCGAAGAGAAAACCAAAGATGATGATGCTGGACTCAGAGACGATGTCCACTGCTCCCAGCACCTCGTTCAAGAGCGAGGACTCGCGCATGCCCTTGATATTCAGCAGGATCAACAGGATCACCAGCACCACCGCCTCCGCACACCAGATGATGGCCACATCGTGGAAGGGCCCGATGCTGACGCTGATCTTGCCCAGCGCGGGGAAGAGGAAGTTGATATACCCGGAGGAGGCCACCGCGAACAGAGCGATATCTATGGTGTAGTCCAGCAGCAGCGCCGAGCCAGCCATGAAGCCCCAGAAATCACCCAGACCGCGCAAGGCGAAATACTGACCCCCGCCCGCCACCGGGTAGGTTGCCGCCAGCTCGGTGTAGGCCAACCCGATCATGATGTAGATCAGGCCGGCCAGCGCGAACGCCGCCACCGCACCGCCTTGCGCGGCGGCGATCACCAATCCCAGCGCGGCGTAGATGTCGGCGCCGACATCGGCGTATCCCCACATATAGGAGCCCCAGATGGTGACCTCGCGCCGCAGGTCCAGAGAAGGCCTGCCGGCGGTCAGCCCGGGTCCCCCATCGGCTTCTGCTTGCGCTCTCGGTACGGAATCAGACATCACTCAACTCAGTCTGGGCCGGCAATGCCAGTGCCCAACAGCGGGTCCGCAAGGGGAAGCATCGGTCGGGCCAGGGTGCGCTGCCGCCCCGGTTACTCCAGCACCCGGTCGAATATCACCTCACAGGGCGCACGGTGGAGCAGGGCGTCTGCCGTGTGGCCCCAACCTAGGTGGCCGTGATCCCGGCCTGCGCCCAGGCCGGTGACTATCAGGTCAACTCGATGGTCCTTGGCAGCGGCGACAATGCCATCCCCGGCGGTGCGGGCGCGCTGCACGATGGTGCGGGCGGGCAGCTCGTGGAGGGTGACCACCTGGTGCCCGATCTCCAGCGCCTCCCGCGCCTCTTGCTCGGCCTTCTCCAGGGGGGCGCCCAGGGGCAGGGTGCGCGGCACCTCGATGACATAGACCAGGAGGATGGCCGCGCGGTGCTCCTGGGCCAGGCGGCACGCCAGCTCCACCCCGCGCTGGGAGTACGGCGAGCCGGTGGTGGGGACCAGGATCACCCGGGCCAGGTCCAGCGAGCGGCGGGCCTTCGCCACTACCGGGGCGACCGGCCGGGGCACCCTGAACATCCACAGCATCAAGGCTCCCAGTGCCACCCCGAACCCGAGGGCGATCAGGATCCCAGCCAGCGAGGTTTGAATGTGAGGGATCATGGGCAGGTCCAGCAGGTGGTCGCTGCTGGCGGAGCGCGCTCCAGCGGCCGCAGCGACCTTACCCTGGCTCTCCTTCTCGCGCCCGGTCCCGGGCCGCCAGCGCCGCCCGGTAGCGTTCCAGTAGATCGAACTCCTCTGCATCCCGGAGCACTTCCTGCTGTTGCGCCTCCCAATCGTGAGGCACGCTGCGGAAGACGGGCAACTGGTGTCGGCTCCGGTACCAGGCATAGTAAGCGAAGCAAGCGACAATCCAGGCCGGCCCGGCGATGCGGCCGATGGCGTGGGTCAATATGACCATGAACAGAATGGCCCCGATCCCTGCGGCGCCGATCACCGCCATGATCGGGAACTCGTAGCTCTGCCCGCGCAGCCGGAGGCGAAGGTTGAGCGGCACCTTGTAGGGCCGAGGGGAAAAAGGGTCAATGAAGCGCAAGCGGATCAACGCGATGAACACCAGCAGGTAGCCCGTGCTGGCGCCGAAGGCATACATATTCCCCAGCGTATCCATCGCCCTGGGGCCGGTGAGGGAGGCGAGGATCACCTGCAAGGCGGCAATGCCGGAGAAGATGAAGATGGTGCGGGCCGGAGTTCGATACTTGGCGTGTACCGCGTTGAACCACTGGTCAATGAAGTGGAAGCGGCTCATGGAGTAGGTCAGCCGGGAGGCTGACATCACCCCGGAGTTGGCCGAGATCAGCAGGATCAGCGCGCCCAGCACCGCGGTGAGCGGGCCGGCGATGTACCCGATGTACGGCATGGCATGGGCCAGCACGGCCACGGGGTTGTCCTGGTGTTTGCCCAGCAGTTGCCACGGATGCACCAGGTTGCCCTCGGCCGGGATCTGCATTCCCAGGCCGAGAGTGGCGAAGGCGGTGGCGAACAAGAAGACGCTGAAGATCAGGGCGATGGAGGTGCGGGGCACGATGGTGGCCGGCCGCCGGGTCTCCTGCGCCGCCTGGGAGATGGACTCCAGTCCTACGAAAGAGATGATGGCCAGCGAGGTGCCGTACATGAAATTCGAGGTGCTGGGGAATTGGTGCAGCCACTGGAAGGTGAAGATCTCGGGCCGCCACGCCGCCACGAAGCCGAACAGCACAATGCCGGCCTCGCTCGCGATCACCAGCACTCCGATCACCTCGTTCAGCAGCGACGACTCCCGAATCCCGCGGATGTTCAGCCACACCAGGAATACGATCAGCACCAGAGACTCGCTCATCCAGACATACGGGATGTTGTGGAAGGGGCCGAAGCTGACCACGAGATCGCTGATCTTGACCCCGAATAGGTACGGGAGGAAGAAGTTCACATACCCCGCGCAGGCCACCGTGAACAGCGCAATGTCTATGGTGTAATCCAGTAGCAGCGCCGAGCCGGCCACGAACCCCCAGAAATCGCCCAGACCGCGCAGGGCGAAGTATTGGCCGCCTCCGGCCACGGGATAGGTGGCCGCCAGCTCGGTGTAGGCCAGGCCGATCATGATGTAGACCAGGCCGGCCAGGGCGAAGGCCAGGCTGGTAGCGCCCTGAGCGTAGGCCATCACCAGCCCCAGGGCGACGTAGCTGTCGGCCCCCACGTCCGCAAACCCCCACATATAGGAGCCCCAGACGGTGACATCGCGTCGGAGCCCCTCGTCAGTGCCACCCCCAGCGGGCAGCGGTCCTCTCTGAGCGCTCATTCCTCGGACAAGTCCAACCTACTGCGGTTCCTCTCCTGCCATTGCCGGAGAAAGTCCGTTGAGTATAGGTCTTGGCCGGTAGCTGTCAAGCCCCGCTGCCACCGGCTTCTCTGCTCAAGCTGTGAAACCTGCGGATCGTAAGCCGCGCCTTGATTGCCCGCGCCCGGCCATTGTGGTATCCTCTCTCCGCTGGGCAGGGCGCCGGAGGCGACCTGCCCCTCTCGTTCGAGGTTCGCGCCGACCATGCCGCGCTTTGTGCTCGAGATCGGAACAGAGGAGATCCCGCCGCGCTACTTCCCGGTGGCCCTGCCGCAACTCAAGGCCGACGGCGAGGCGATGCTGGCGCGCGCCCGGCTCAGCTTTCGGGAGGTGAGAGTCTACGGCACTCCTCGGCGGCTCGCGCTGATCGCGGAGGAGATGGCCGCCGTTCAGGCTCCGGCGGTGAGAGAGGAGCGCGGCCCCGCCGCCCGGGTCGCGTTCGACGCCGAAGGCAAGCCCACCAAGGCCGCCATCGGCTTCGCCCGGCGCCATGGGCTCGCGCCGCAGGACTTGGTGACCAAGCAGACCGACCAGGGCGAATACGTCTTCGCCGTGATCCAGGAGCCCGAGGCCCCGGCAAAGGATGCCCTGGCCCCACTCCTACCTGCGCTCATTACCGGCATTCCCTTCCCGAAGGCCATGCGCTGGGGACGCGGCGCCCTCCGCTTCGGCCGCCCCATCCGCTGGCTGCTGGCCCTGGTGGATGACCAGGTGGTGGAGTTCGAGCTGGATGGAATCAAGAGCGGCCGGCTGACGCGGGGCCACCCGGCGCTGGCCGATGGGATGTTTGAGGTGAGGAGCGCGGGAGAGTATGAGGGGGTGCTGAAGGAGCGCAAGGTGGTCATATCTGCGGCCGAGCGCGAGGGAAACATCTTCAGCCAGCTCCAGACGATAGCGACTGCGGAAGGTGGTGAAGCGGTTGGTGTTGAGCCCGAGTACTGGCACCGCCGTTCCGAGTTGGCGCTGGATGTGATTGTTCATGACCGCGATAGGTTCGAACAAGAAATGAGCGAGAGCTTGCTCACCCAGACAGCCTTTCTGGTTGAGCAGCCAACCGCGGCGAAGGGCAGCTTCGATGCAGCGTTTCTCACCCTCCCCCCGCCGGTGCTCGAAGCCGAGATGATAGATGTGCAAAGCTACTTCCCTCTTGCAGACGCGCAAGGAAGGCTTCTGCCCACCTTCATCGCGGTCCGCGACGGGGGCAGAGATTACCTCGAGACTGTGGTGGAGGGCTGGCAGAACGTGCTCCGCGCCAAGCTCATAGACGCCAAGTACTTCTACGAGCAGGACCTGAAGAGACCCCTCGCAGACCGGGTCGAGGACCTCAGCGGCGTCGTCTTCCATGAACTCGCCGGCACCATGTACGACAAGATGGAGGCTGTCCGCCGCACTGCCCAGGAGGCCGCCAGCCAGCTCGGGCTCGAGGACGAGGCGAAGACTCTCGATCGCGCCGCCTATCTCTGCAAGGCCGACCTCACCACTGAGCTCGTCCGCGAACTGCCAAACCTGCAGGGCGTGATGGGTGGTATCTACGCGAGGTGTTCCGGCGAGTCGGACGAGGTGGCCAACGCCATCGTAGAGCACTACCATCCGCGCTTCGCAGGCGACGACCTGCCCGTTTCGCCAGTGGGTCGTGCTCTAGCGCTCTCCGATAAGTTTAGCACCCTCGCCGTGCTCGTCGCCGTTGCCGGAGTCTCGTCAGGCTCCACTGATCCCTATGGGCTTCGCAGAGAGGCTTCGGGCGTAGTCCGCATTGCTGTCGAGATTGGCCGCCCAGGATCCGTCCGGCGGCTGGTAGAACGAGCGTTGGGGCGACTCGCACAGCAGGCCCCGACGGCAGTTGACCAGGTGATGGACTTCCTGCGGCAGCGGCTCGAGACCCATCTGCGGCAGGAGGCGGGCATCCGCTACGACCTGGTGCAAGCCGCGCTGGCGGTGGGAGCGGATGATATCCGCCTCGCCTCCGCTCGCGCCCACGCGCTGGATCTGCTGAGCGCGCACGAGGATTTCTTGCCCACCGTCATCGCCACCACCCGTGTCAGCAACATCGTGAAGGGCTTCGAGGGCGGCGAGCCCGACCCCGCTCTGTTCCGGGAGGAGGCCGAGACGGGACTCTGGCAGGCCTACCAGCAAGCGCTGCGGGAGGCCGAGACGGCCAATCTCATGGAGTTGTTCGGCCTCTTCGGCCGCCTCCGAGAGCCCATCAACCGCTACTTCGACGAAGTGCTGGTGATGCACGAGGATGAGAAGATCAGGCGCAACCGGCTGGCGATGTGCTGGCAGATCAACCAGCTCTTCCGCCGCCTCGCCGATTTCACGCTGATCGTGCAGGTGTAGGGCGGGCATGCCCATGCCCGCCGGGCAGGTCGCGGACCTGCCCTACCCGTTGGGCCGGAAAGGTGTGTTGTAGGGCGGCCATGCGCAGGTCGCCTCTCGCGACCAAGCATCGCCGCCGGGCACCGGCATCACCGAGATGATGACGCCACGCGAAGAACGCGAGCAACTTGAAGACCAGATCCTCTCCCCGCTCTCCGCGCGGAGCGCTCACAGCCGCGGCCGGGAACGCCCCGAGGACCCCTGCCCCATCCGCACCGCCTTCCAGCGAGACCGCGACCGCATCATCCACTCCAAGGCCTTCCGCCGCCTCACCTACAAAACCCAGGTGTTCATAGCCCCGGAGGCGGATCACTTCCGCACTCGCCTCACCCATAGCCTGGAGGTGGCGCAGATCGCCCGCACCATCGCCCGCGCCCTGCGCCTGAACGAAGACCTGACCGAGGCCATCGCGCTGGGCCACGACCTCGGGCACACTCCCTTCGGGCACGCCGGAGAGTGGGCGCTGGAAGCGGCCTACCGCGAGTTCGACCCCGAGGGCCCGCTTCCGCCATGCCGAGCAGAGCCTGCGCGTAGTGCAGGTGCTGGAGAAAGACGGGGAGGGCCTGAACCTCACCTGGGAGGTGAGGGATGGCATCGCCAACCACAGCAAGGGAATGGAGGATCTGCCGAGAGAGGCCGGCTCCGGCCCCGCCACGCTGGAGGGGGAGGTGGTGATGTATGCGGATCGGGTGGGCTACATCAACCACGACATAGACGATGCCATCCGGGCCGGGCTGATCACTGCCGCGTCTCTTCCCCCGGAGTGCATCTCCGTGCTGGGAGACACCCATGCCCGCCGCATCACCACCATGGTCAGCGACATCGTCCAGCACAGCCAGGGCCAGCCCGCCCTCGCCATGGGAGCGGGAGTCCAGCATGCCACCAACTGCCTGAAGGACTTCCTGTTCGACCGGGTTTACACCTCCGGCGGGACGGAAGAGGCGGCCCAGGTAGAGCGTGTGATCGAGCACCTGTTCCGGTTCTACATGGAGCGCCCGGAGCAGGTGCCGGGCGGCCGGGAAGCGGCCGGCGACCAGCGCCGGCTGGCGCGCGTTGTCTGTGATTACCTGGCGGGCATGACTGACCGCTTCGCCGCCCAGCAGTTCCTCCAGTTCTTCCTGCCGCGTCGCTGGTGGCGGGGAGCCTGAGGGGCCGCGACTTTCGCTGGCCCCGAGTGTCGGTGATAATAGGGAGGGTGTGCCCGCGCGGAGGCTCTTGTCGGGGGCTCTTTGGTTGTGAGCCGGGAAGGTCCTGGTGCTTTGACCGAGCGCGAACTGTCCCGCCCCGGATCGCCGGGGAGTGGCGCAGGGAGCAGACTGCGGCCATTTCTTGCCTACTTGCTGCTGTGCCTGGTGGCGGGGCCTGTGCTGGCCCGGGCCACTACCGGCCAGCGGCAAGGCGAGCAAGTTGCCCATCAGCAGCCAGATGGAAGCTTCGTCGTGCAGGGCCGCACCTACCAGGCGGTGATCGGAGCAGACGGAAACCTCCATTCGCTCCGGGTGGGCGAGGCCGAGATGCTCGATGACAGCGTCGCCATCTCTCTGGGCGCTTTCTTCTACGCCGACGGTCCCCGCAAGCTGAGCACCATCACCCTGCTCAACCCCACCACGGTGGAGGCGACCGACGGGACCTACCGCGCGCAATACCGCTTCTCCCGGAAAGAGGTCCAGGTCACTCTCACCAACCGGGGCCGTGCTCCCGTCCCCTACTTCGTGGTGCTCTCCCCACAGATCACCGTCGTCTCTAACTCTCACACGGGCGAGGCGGCGGCCGCCGCCGTCACCCAGAGCTGGGGAGAGGTCCGCTGCAGCACCGAGAAAGGCGCCTATCTCGAGCTCCGCGGCGGCTCTCGCGTCTGGGGTCCGTGGCTGGGCCGGCAGGTCTGGGAGGTAAGCCGTCTGGCCCCGGATCAGCGTCGGGAGATTCGCCTCGAGGCCGGGGTTGGCGAGCCGCCGAAGCCGACGCTCGAGCAGCTTGTCGGCGCCCGGGTCAGAGTCGGCTCCTCGGATGGACTGGTGCGCGTGGACAACCCTATCACCCTGCAAGTGTCGGTCGAGAACCGCTCCGACACTACCCTGGACAGCCAGATCGCGATGGAGCTTTCCGCCTCCCGCAGCGACCAGGTGATCTATGCCGCCACCCCGCTTCAACTGCCGGCCAAACAGGCCGTCGTCGCCACCTTCAAGGCCGCCGTGGAGGCCCCCGACTTCTACCACGTTCTCGTCACGGTTTCGGCTCAGGGGCGCGACCTGACCACAGTCCGCGGCGCCGCCGGCTATCGGGTGGCCGAGATCCTGCCTCGCGTGAGCCGCCCATCTGGCTTTGGCGAATTCTGGCAGCATCTGGTGGCCGAGACCGGGGACCAGGCTCCGGAGTTTCGGCTCGACCTGGCGGAGGGCCGATCGCGGGACGAAATCGCGGTCTGGGTGGCGCGCTACGCCAGCATGGCCCACAAGACCGTCTACGGCTGGTATCTCTGCCCCAATGCACCCGGTTGCCATCCCGCCGTCCTCTATCTGTCTGGTTACGGCGCGCGTCCGGTGGCGCCACCTCTCGCCCTTGCCAAACAAGGCTATGTGGTGCTCGCCATAGATGTGCGGGGCAACCCAGTGGACAAGCACCGTCCCCACCCGTTTGAGGATTACTGCACTGAGGGGATCACCTCCCCTGGTGCCTATGTCTATGGCGAGATCGTGGGCCACGCGCTGCGCGCCGTCAGCTTCCTCGCCTCCCGCCCAGAGGTGGACCCGAGTCGTATCGCCGTAGTGGGGGTGAGCGAGGGCGGCGGCGTCGGCCTGATCCTGGGGGCGTTGCTGCCTCAGGTCAAGGCGGTGGTAGCTGACGCTCCCATGCTCTGCGATTTCCCGCTCTCCTTGCGTGCCGCGGCCTGGCCCTACACTGAGATCGTGCGCTACACCCAGCGCCACTCCGAGCAGGCCGCCCAGGTACAGGAGACCCTGGCCTATTTCGATGTGGTGAACTTTGCTCCCGACATCAAGTGCCCGGTCCTGGTCAGCACCGGATTCCTCGACCCGGTCTCTCTCCCCGCCGCAGTCTACGGCATGTTCAATCTGTTGGGGGGTCCGAAGGAGATCAGGCCTCTGCCCGAGGCCGGACACGAGGGCGGCGGGCAGGATCTCTGGGCGTTCAAGCTGGCCTGGTTGGCCCAGCACCTGACCCCAGCGCCAGCGCGCTAGCTGAGGCAGACCCGGTGACCGGCCGCCTGCCTCCTGGTCCGGACCCCACCTCCGCGATCGCGCTGCGCGGCCTCTTCCGCCAGTACGGCTTCCGCCCCCGCCGCTCCCTGGGCCAGACCTTCCTCACCGATGCCAACATCGTCGCCAAGATCGTGGCCGCCACCGAGCTGGCCGGGGCCGAATCCGTGCTGGAAATCGGACCCGGCGCCGGGGCTGTGACCCGGGCGCTGGCCGCGGCTGCGGCTCGCGTGATGGCGATCGAGATAGACCCCACGCTGGTCGCCATCCTCCGCGAGACTGTAGGCGACGCGGCCCAGGTGATCGAGGCCGACGTGCTCGCGGTGGACTGGCCCCAACTGCTGGGGCAGGGGCGCCAGGGGCGCTGGCGCGTGGTGGCGAATCTGCCCTATGCCATCACCGGCCCGGCGATTCTGCACCTGCTCGCGGCCCGGGACTGGGTTGAGCGCTTGGTGATCATGGTGCAAGCAGAGGTAGCGGAGAGGCTGATGGCTCCCCCGGGCGGGAGGGAGCGCGGGCTGCTCTCGGTGGTGGTGCAGGCGGCCTGCCAGGTGAAGTTGGTATGGCGCGTGGCGCGCACCTGTTTCTGGCCTCAGCCGGCCGTGGATTCAGCTATCCTCGGCCTTTCGGTGCGGCGTCCGCCCCTCGTCCCAGACGAGCTGCAGCCAGCTTTCATGGAAGTGGTGCGGGCAGGATTCGCGGTCAGGCGCAAGACGCTTCTCAACGCCCTCGCTCACTCATCCCAGCTCGGGCTCACCAAACAGGATGCACGGCGCTTGCTTGACTTCTGCGGGATTGACGAGAGCCGCCGCGCCGAGACCCTGAGTGAGTTGGAATTCCTCACGCTGGCGGAGGCGCTGGCCGCCCGTGGAGGAGAGGCCCCGCGGTGACAGGTCTCACGGTGCGCACCTGCGCCAAGGTCAACTTCTGCCTCCGGGTGCTGGGCCGGAGGGCAGACGGCTACCACAATGTGGAGACAGTCTTGCAGACCATCGGCCTCTGGGATCAGGTGCGGCTCGCGGTTCTGCCCGGGGATCGGCAGATCAGGCTTCAGGCCGCCCCGCCCGAGGTCCCGGCCGATGAGACCAACACCTGCTGGCGCGCGGCTAGCCTCCTGGCGGAGCGAGCCCGGGTTTCCGATGGCGCGGTCATCGCTTTGGAGAAGGGGATTCCCGTGGGCGCGGGGCTGGGCGGCGGCAGCAGCGATGCTGCCGCCACCCTCACGGGCCTGGCCCGGCTGTGGGGCCTGGGGCTCTCCCAGGAGGAACTCGAGGAGATAGGGGCTCAGGTGGGCGCCGATGTGCCGTTCTTCCTGCGCGACGGCTGCTGCCTCGCCCGTGGCCGGGGTGAGAAGCTGGAGGCCCTTTCTCATGTTGCCCTTTGGCTGGTGATCGTCGTCCCCGAGCGGCGAGTGGTGACGGCGCAGGCCTATGCCGCGCTCAGGCGCGGCGCCACTCGGGGGCGGCGCCGCGGGGTGACGCGCGCGGTTCAGCGCACCCTGGCCGCGATCGAGGTGGGCACGCCGGAGGCGCTGGCCAGCGCGCTGCACAACGATTTCGAGGACCTGCCCATGACTGGGATAGAGGAGGCCCATCAGGCAAAGGCCGCGCTGCTGGAGGCCGGATGCCTGGGCGCCGGCCTCGCCGGCAGCGGCTCAGGGGCCTTCGGCATCGCCGCGGATCGAGAGTCGGCCGAACGCGCCGCGCCGCGGCTGCGAGCCTCTTGGCACTGGGTCCAGGTCGCGCCCACGCTGCCGCCGGGCGAGAGCATGTTGATCTCGGAGGCCCCGGACCTCATGCCAACATGATTGATGCGGTGGTGCTGGCCGGGGGCGAGGACAAGGGCGACATCGCCGCCCAGACCGGGGAGGTGCACCGGGCCCTGCTGGAGGTTGGCGGCCGGCCTATCGTGCGCCGCATCGCCGCCGCTCTGCGCGGCGCCTCCGAGATCGGCAAGGTGGCCCTGGTGGCCCCCTCCCCGGTGCAGGCCGCGGTCTCGGATGACGCGGTTGACCTGCGAGTGGAGGCGGCCGATAGCTTCGCAGAGAACGTGGCCCGGGGCGTAGAGGCGACCGCGCCTGGCAGCGACCAGGTGCTGGTGCTCACTGGCGACCTGCCCCTGATCACCCCGGCCGCGATCAACGACTTCGTGCGTCAGTCCGTCGCCTCGCGGGCCGATGTCACCTATTCCATCATCCCCAGGGAATCGTGCGAGCGCCGCTTCCCGGAGGGGAGGCGCACCTATGCCCGCTTGCGCGAAGGCACGTTCACGGGCGGCAACGCGGTGGTGCTCACCAGGGAATTCGTGCGCCTGCGCCAGGAGCTGATCGCCCGGCTCTATGCCGCGCGCAAGAACCCGCTCCAGCTGGCCGCGCTGCTCGGGATTCAGTTCCTCATCGGGCTGCTCACCCACCGGCTGACACTGCCCCAGCTCGAGGCCAGGGCCAGCCACATCGTCAGGGGCCGGGTGGTGGCCGTCATCAGCACCTACCCGGAGCTGGGCTTCGACGTGGACAAGCTGCAGGACCTCTACCTGGCGCGTCGGGTCGCCGATTCCTTCGACGCACTGTAGGGCGCCGTCTCCCGGCCCTTACCGCGCCTTTGGGGACGCGGGGGGAGAACTGAGGGGGAGGGTCCTCCCTCCCCCTTCGAAGTGCGCGCAGGTAATGGTCATCCACCAACAAGCTTGACACTGGCGATGAGCAGGCCCAGTACTCGCGTCGTCGGGTGCGGGCCCTGCCTGACGGTCAGGTTCTGAGCGCCGCGCCACGCCGATAGGACCAGACGGGGCCCGCATCGGCAGGGACGCCAGAGTTCTGGGGTCCGGGGGTGCCGCCTGTGGCCACGGTGCGGTGTCCGAAGTGCGGGACCATCAACCCCGGCGGCGGCCGACGCCTGGCCCGCTGTCGCTCGTGCCGGGAAGCCCTGGGGAAATGCCGCTACTGTCGCTACTTCGATGCTCGTCTGCTGGACTGCGTGCACTTGGCGCGCCGCAGCGACGAGCGGATACTCGATGCCGACGAGGTGCTGAACTGCGCCTACTTCCAGACCGTCTTGACCGACCGACCGCTGTCCAGGGCCCTCCCCCTGCTACGCGCCATGTCCATCTCCGTCGTTCTGGGCCTGGGCCTGATGCTGGGCCTGCTTCGGCTGGTCAGCCCGCGCCGGGCTCCGCCGCCGGCCTCTCTGCGAACCAGCGTCAGCGCCCCGGCCACCGCCTTCCAGGAGGAGGGCTTGGAGATCAAGGTCCTGGTGCGCAACGAGGCCGACCAGCCCGCTCACGACATCCGGGTCATCCTGTCCGGCCGCAGCATGCGCTATCTGGTGTGTCAGGCCGTGGATCCGGCCGAGGCCTTCGAGGAAGCCACTCCGCAGTACGTCTCCGCTTGGTTGGGCGACGTGGAACCAGGCGAGATCGGGGCGGCGTCGTTTCGCTTCACCTCCAACACCATCGGGAAGCTGGACCTGGCCGCGCATATCACCGCGAGCAATGTCTCGGTGCCCACCAAGACGCCCATCGAGTGCGAGGTGATGCCGTAGGGGCGGGATCCGTCCCGCCTGCCTGTTCGCGCCGGTCCCATCCCCGGTCCACGGAAGAGATGCCATGAAACCCGGCCGCATTGACCTGCATGTGCACACCACCGCCTCCGACGGCAGCCTCTCGCCAGCCGAGATGGTGCGGGAGGCGGCCGAGCGGGGCATCTCACTGCTTGGGATCACCGATCACGACACCACCGAGGGGATCGCAGCCGCCCAGGCCGCCGCCCGTGAGATGGGCATCACGTTGGTGCCCGGCGTGGAGCTGAGCGCGGACTCGGAGGCCCAGGACATCCACCTGCTGGCCTACTTCATCAACCCCGATGACCCCGACCTGCAATCACTGCTGACCGCGCTGCGAGAGACGCGGAATGCGCGCAATGAGCGCATCCTGGAAAGGCTGCGATCCTTGGGCGCGCCAGTGTGCGCAGAGCGGGTGGCCGAGATCGCGGGGTCCGGCTCTGTCGGTCGGCCCCATATTGCGGAGGCCTTGGTGGAGGCCGGGCACGTCACCTCCCGCAATGAAGCTTTCTCTCGCTACCTGGCGCGCGGCAAGCCGGCCTTCGTGACGCGGGCGCGGTTCACCCCGGCCGAGGCTTGCGCCCTCATCGAGCGCGCCGGCGGCATCGCCGTGCTCGGGCATGCCGCCAAGATCGGCTCCCGCGCGGCGATTGAGGAAGTGCTGGCCGCCGGCCTTGATGGCATTGAGGTCTATCACACCGACCACACGGCGAAGGACGTTGACATGCTGCTGGCGCTGGCGAGAGAGAAGTCGCTGCTGGTGACCGGGGGCACCGATTCCCACGGCCCCCACTCCGACCGCCCGCTGGCCCTCGGCAGCGTCACCGTGCCGGAGTGGGTGAGGGAGGAGGTGCTGGGGAGAGCGCCCGAGTGGTGGCGGAGATTGAACCGCAGATGAAGGTCCATGAGCCCAGATGCACAGGCGCGATGCTGCCCATCATAGACAAGGTGCTGGCCTACGTCACGCGCGACGATCGGCTGCTGGTGTTCACTGAGCCCTGCGAGGGCCGGGCGGGCGCGGGGCGAGGTCGTCGTCCATCTGCGTTGATCCGCGGCTAGAGCGCGGTGGCAGGTTCGCTCGCGCTCCCTCCCGAAGTCACTCGCTCATGACCGATAGTCCAGATGATCTGCCGGATGACTTCCTGGAGCATATCCGCGGCCTGGAGCGGTATTACCTGGAGAACACGGATCCGATCGAGCAATCCGGGTTCTACGGTGGGGCTGAGAGGTGGACGAGGGAACGGATCGTCGTCCTGGAGGCGGTGGAGGGGGACGGGGATTTCATGGATGCGGCCTGCGCGAACGGCTACCTGCTCGCGTGCCTGGTCGAGTGGGCGGGTGAGAGGGGCATCGCGCTCACGCCGTATGGGCTCGACATCGGGCCTCGGCTGATCGAGCTGGCGCGCACGCGACTCCTCCAATACGCCGATCACTTCTGGGTTGGGAACTCGTGGACGTGGCGACCACCGAGGGAGTTCCGTTACGTCTACACGCTGCACGATTGCGTGCCGGAGAGCCTGCTGGGTGAGTATGGACACCGACTGCTGGAGCGCTATGTTGCCAAGGGCGGCCGGCTGATCATCGGGGCCTATGGCACGCGGCAGTCGCCGGCGCGGGACGTGAGCGCGGCGCTGAGCGAGTGCGGGTTCGTGGTGGTCGGATCAGCTGCGTGTGGCGACCCGCCAGCGACGCGGATCGCGTGGGTTGATCGGTAGCCCACCCTACGAATGGCCGCACCCCTGCTGCGCAGGGGTAGGCTACCCGTGTCAGGCCTCTGCGTTCTCTCCGTCTCTGCGGCGAATACCTCGTCATCCCAGCACTTGCTTGGTGGTCTTGAAGTGCACCTTCGCCACTTGCCGCAGCAGCGCTTCGCCGCCTTTCTGCACGACCTGGCGAGCCGCCGGCAGCACATGGGTGGCGCCGCGGGGAGGTCGAGGCCGGCCGTGGCCGAGACGCGCTCGATGGAGCGAAGGAAGTCGGCGCGGGCCAGCACCGAGGCCGCGGCCACCGCGGGATCGGACTCAGCACGCACCTGCTGGATCAGCCTGATCCGGCGACCGCGGGTAATCAGCCGTTCTTCCAGGTAGTGCTCATCACCGAACTGGTCGGTCACCGCCAGACCGCACTCCACCTTCTCCAGCACATTCTCGATCGCCCGCGCGTGCGCCCAGGCGAGCAGACGATTGAGGTTCTTCATCTCGGCGTGGAGAGTGTTGTAGCGCTCGGGCATGATGCGGACGACTTCGAAGGCGGGGCAGATCTGCTTCACCGCCTTCTCCAGCCGCCACAGCGTCGAGTTGGCGACCTTCTTCGCGTCTCGCACCCCGGCCTGGGGCAAGCGCTCCAGCGCGACTTCGTCGGCGTAGACTGCGGCCACCACCAGCGCGCCGAAGTAGTCGCCTTTGCCGGCCTCATCGCTGCCGATGTGTGGGCCGCGAACCCCCTCCGCGCTCATGCCGGCCTCCGGTTGGTGGCGTCAGGAGGCATCACCCCGCCAGCGCCTGCTTCAGCACGATCATGGCCTTGGCGCTCACCCACTTGGAGGGCTGCCCCTTCTGCGGGAAGAACGCGCGCATCCGCTTGCAGTTGGCGCGAGCTTCCGGGTACGGTCCCATGCGCTCCAGCCACCGCCCGTCCTTGCCCTGCCGAGTCAGGATGCTCTTCCAGCACGTCTTCAGCGGCTCCTCGTCTGCGCTCACGCCCAGTCCCAGGTAGATCTCGGCCAGCTTCACATCGTCCACCCAGAAGTTCCAGCACTGAGGATAGCTGAATTCGCGACCGCGACCTGCGGATGAGGCCGTCACCTTCGCCAGGAACCCGATGCCTTTCCTTGCGACGGGTGTACCGGCGAAGGTGCCGGCGGTTGCCAAACCCCAGAGCACATTCGCCGAGGCGTTGAGACAACCCGCGGCGGCCGGCTCGCAGTGACCTCGGGTCCCGGTCCAGCCGCCTTCCCGAGTCTGATCCTGCTTGACCCAGCGGAACATGCGCTTCACCCGGCGGTCAGCGCCCAGCCCGAACTGGTGCATGAACCGGATGATCAGGCCGATGTCATAGGGACCGAACGGGCATCTCGCAGGATCATGCCCGGGGAAGCCGCCGTCCTCGCGCTGGGTCTGGAGCACGGCCCGGACGGCCTTCAGGACGCGGTCATCCTCCGCGGTAGCGCCCAGGTTGCCCAGGAGAGTAAGCTGGTAGATGGTTGCAGTGTAGTGAGGCGCGTGCATATTGCCTGGGCTCTCCCAGTGTCCCTCGGGCTTCTGCTGGCGGAACACCTCCGCTGCCAGCTCGCCCTCGAGGGCCTGCCGCCGGGCCGCCTCCACCCGGCGCTTCGGCGCGTCCACCAGGTCGCGCAGCGCCCAGAACCGCACCACTGGGTTGTCGGGTTCGAGCAACCAGTCGGTGGGATTGGCCTTCAGTACGCTGGTCCAGCTCGCTCTCCCCCTCGCCATCTTGCCCTCCCGCTATCCGTGTACACCAGGAACGGACCGCTTCGCAGCGGTCCGTTCTGATGTGGGTCTCTATGGGAATAGGCTAGAGCGCATTTCATAACCTACCTGCTGGCTGGCCGCACCACGCCCTCGCATGAAATGCGCCTGCCACTGCCTGACGTTGTGCCGTGCTGTTTCATAACCTCCCCTGGGAAGGTTATGGAACAGCTTCTAGCCCTTGGGCAGCGGCGAACCCGCGCCGCTCGGCTTGGGCTGCTCGAACGGCCGGCCGCAGGCCTGGCAGGCCTTGCTGCCCTTGGGGCTGGGCAGCCCGTCCACCGGGCAGACCACCCAGAACGGGTCATTGGGGAAGAGGAAGAAGGCCAGGGCTCGCTGCTGGCGGGCGGTGTTCTCCAGCACGATCTGGCGGCGGTGCTCCTGGGGGTCGTTCCAGTGCGCGGTCCACCAGTCTATGTCGCGCTTCACCATCTTCTGCTGGACGTGATCGTCCTTGTGCTCCTTCAGCGCCTCCCGCATCGCCGGGAACAGCTTCTTGAAATCCATGATGTGCTCGTACACCCGGTAAGTCATGCGGCTGACGTAGGCCGGGGAGCCGGGCACCTTGTCGGCCTGCTTGATGTACTCCGCCGCCCGATAGGGCTCATGTGCGCGGTCGTAGTAGGTCCAGCCCAGCTCGAACAGCATCTCCCAGGACTTCGGGTTCACCTCCACCGCGCGCTGCAGGATCTCGAGGCCTTGATCCAGCCAGTACCTCCGGTCAACCAGGGTCTCGGACTCCGCGTTCAGGTTGTAGGCGCAGTGCCAGCCGTAGACCTTCCAGGCGAGCACGAAGTGGGGGTCGAGCTGGGTCACGGCGTCGAGTAGAGGGAGCAGCGCGAACCAGTTGCCGCTGTCCCACACCCGCTCCATGTTGAGCCAGAGCAGGTCGGCGGCCACGGTGCGGAAGCCCCCCAGGGAGGCGATCACGGCAGGGGTGGGCCCCAGCTCCATCACACTGGCGGATCGCACCTTGCGATTGGGGTCGAAGATATCCGGGCGGGACCGCTGCAAGCTCTGCTGCAGCGGCACCAGCAGCAGCAGTACGCCCAGCGCCAGCAGCCAGAGCTGCCAGCGGCGGACGACCGCGCCTCGCGTGGCGCCAGAGGGCTGCATTTCACACCTGCCGATCGTTGAAGAAGACCGCGGCCAGCAGCAACACCACCGCGGTATACGCGATGCCGTGGAGCACGGCCTGCCAGCCGCTGACCACGCTGATGGGCATGAAGTTGGAAACCTCGTGCCGAAAGTCGAAGTTCTCCAGCTTGGGCACGATGTAGTAGATCACCAGCAGCAGCACCCGCGCCGCGCCGGTGGCATGCTCAGCCAAGTCGTTCAGGGTGGACTGAAGGCTTCCCACCCCCCAGATGATGAAGGCGCTGACCACGGCCATGGTGGTGGAAGAGATGGTCGAGATGAGGATGATCAGCGCGGTGAGCACCGCCAGCGCGCAATACTGCATGAAGGCCGCGAACAGCACCGGCCCCAGGTTGGGGTTGAAGGCGGATTCGGGGCTAGAGGGCACCAAGCGCTGCTGGATCAGCAGCACCGCCACCAGCACCGCGGTCATGACCGCGGTGATCACACCCAGCACGATCAGCGCCCCCAGGTACTTGCCCAGCACGAACTCGAAGCGCCGCACGGGCTTGGACAGGATGGCGTAGACGGTGCGGCTCTCGATCTCTTGCGGG
Organism: uncultured Armatimonadota bacterium; assembly: GCA_963716175.1. Classification (GTDB taxonomy): domain Bacteria; phylum Armatimonadota; class Hebobacteria; order Hebobacterales; family Hebobacteraceae; genus MFD04408-11. Next base: position 3,101,373 of record OY970296.1, read on the forward strand.
ATGAGGAAGGCGGCGATGAAGATCGACAGCAGAATACCGAACACGGTGATGGCGGCGAGCCCGCCGGAGATGATCATCCGGGATTGCTCTTCCGGGCTGAGATAGGAGAAGAAAGTCATGGAGAGCAGGATCACCACCACCAGGATGATCACCGCCTGCACCACCCGTCGTCGCCGCGCCTCCGCCACCGTGATCTTGGCCACTCGCCAGATGGAGGGCACGGCATGGGCGATGGCGGGCGCCCAGGCGCGGCGGGTCACCGTCAGCACCGCCGCCACCAGGATCAGCCCGACGAGAGGGATAAGTCTTCCCAGGATCGCGCTCACGGCTCTCTCTCCCCGATCTGCCCGATGGCCCGCACGAACACCTCCTGCAGGGTGGGCCTAGGCCGCCTCAGCTCCAGCACTCTCCCGCCGGCGTCGTGGATGGCCTGCAGCACCGCCCAGACTTGGTCCTCGTCGGCCTTGCCCATGCGGACCGTGTCGTTCTCCACGTTCAGCACCGCCGACTTCTTCGCCACTTGCTCCGCCATTCGGTCATCCAGCACGGTGGTGGTGATGACCACCTCGCTGGGCTCTCCGGCCAGCTCCGAGAGCGTGCCCTCGGCCACCAGCCGCCCGGCATAGAGGATGCCCACGCGGTCGCACACCTCCTCCACCTCGGCCAGGAAGTGAGAGCAGAGCAGGATGGTCTTGCCCCGCCGCTTCAGCTCCTGGATCAACCGGGTCATCTGGTGCCGCCCGGCCGGGTCCAGGCCGGAGGTGGGCTCATCCAGGATAAGCAGCGCCGGGTCGTTGACCAGGGCCTGGGCCAGGGCCAGCCGCTGTCGCATGCCCTTGGAACATTCCCGGAAAGGAACCTTGCGGTTGGCCTGCATGCCCACCAGGGCGAGCAGCTCGTCCACCAGCTCCTTCCGCCTTCTCTGGGGATAGCCGAAAAGGCCCGCATAGAAGTCCAGCAACTCCTCGCCGTCGAAGCAGTCGTAGAGGTAGGCGTCCTCGGGCAGGAAGCCGATCCGCTCCCGCACCGAGAGGTCGGCCACACTCTTGCCGAAGATGCTGGTGGTGCCACTAGTAGGGAAGATGAGTCCGAGCAGAATCTTCAGCGTGGTGGTCTTGCCCGACCCGTTCGGGCCTACCATCGAGTAAGTCTCTCCCTGACGGATCGCCAGGCTGAGGTTGTCCACCGCCTTGACGCCGGCCGGGGTGAAGAGGGACCGATAGATCTTGGTCAATCCCTCGATCTGGAGTACCGTCTCCGCGTGCTCCACTCCCATCCCTCCTGGGCGGCGAGTCTGACTCGCTCCGGACACTCGCACCGATCACAACGAAGCGGGGCGAAAACGCAGCCTTCGCCCCCGCTAGCTGAAGTATACCCGCCGCCAACCTCCACTGTCAAGGGTTCGCGCCAGTGCTGCTCCCGGCGCGGCGGGGCCGGGCAGGTAAGCCCCACAAGCCCGGCGAAGCAGCCCCTGCATGGGTTCTGTGCGGCGAGAGGAGGAAGCAAGGCATGGGGATCGTGAGCGCTGATTTTGGGGGCCGACGCCTGCGCCGGCGGGTGCTGCGTTGGGTGCTGCTGGTCGTCGCCGTGCTGGTGGTTTTCTGGATGGCGCCCGGCCTGCTGAACCTGTACACGGAGTGGCTCTGGTTCAAGCATGACGTGCGTTTTCCTGGGGTGTTCTCCACCATCCTTCTCACTCGCATCGGGTTGGGCCTGGTGTTCGGGGTGGCCTTTCTGATCCTGCTTCTGGGCAATGTAGAGCTCGCCCGGCGGCTAGCCAGGCGCACGCTCTGGTACGAGGAGGAGCGAGCCCTGCGCCAGCGCATGGCGGAAGTGATGGAGTACGTCGTGGGGCGCTACCTCTATCTGGGCCTGGTCATCCTCGCCATCCTGATCGCCTACTCTGTGGGGAAGGCCGGAGCCGAGAAGTGGAACAGCTATCTGCTATTCCGCCACGGCCTGCCCTTCGGCCTCTCGGACCCAGTGTTCAAGCGGGACCTGGGCTTCTACATCTTCCGGCTTCCGTTCTGGCAGTTCCTCTGGCAGTCGCTCTACCTGGTGCTGATCGGCGTGCTGGCGCTGTCCGCTGCCACCCACTACTTCGACAAGGCGATCCGGGTGCTGCGCGGCGTACCCGCCTTCGCCTCTCACGTCAAGGTTCACCTGTCGATCCTGCTGGGCCTGATCCTGGTAGTGAAGGCGATCGGCTACCGCATCGAGGCCTACTACCTGCTCTACTCGGCCCGGGGGGCGGCGTTTGGCGCCAGCTATACCGATGTCAACGCGCAACTGCTGGCCTACAACGTGCTTTTCGTGATCGCCCTGGCCTGCGCCGCGCTGGCCCTGATCAACATCTACTTCCGAGGGCTGTGGCTGCCGCTGGCCGGCATTGGCTTTCTCGCCGTCGCCTCTCTGCTGCTGAACGTCATCTACCCGAGCCTGGTACAGCGCTTCCAGGTGCAGCCCAGCGAGTTCGGCCGGGAGGAGCCCTATATCCGGCGCACTATCGAGTTCACCCGCCGCGGCTTCGACCTCGAGAAGATGGAAAACCGCGAGATGCTGCGGGTCGAGCTGCTGAGTATGGATGCGATCAGGCACAATATCGCGACCATCGAGAACGTGCGCCTCTGGGATTACCGGCCCTTGCTCGAGACCTATCGCAAGCAGCAGGAGCTTCAGCCCTACTATACCTTCAACCAGGTGGGCATAGATCGCTACACCATCAATGGGCTCTACCGCCAGGTGATGCTGGCGGCGAGAGAGCTGAACGCGGACGGCCTGCCGGACAAGAGCTGGCAGAACCTGCATGTGTTCTACACCCACGGCTATGGCGTGGTGATGTCACCAGTCAGCGATGTCATCCAATCGGGGCTGCCGAACCTGGTGATCAAGGACATCCCGCCCGTGTCCTCCGCACCTGAGGTCCAGGTCACCAGGCCTGGTATCTACTACGGGCAGCTTACCGACGACTTCGTGATCGTAGGCACCACCCTGAAGGAGAACGATTACCCGCTGCCGGCCACCAACAAGACCGCGGAAACGCGTTACTCCGGCAAGGGCGGGGTGCCCATTGGCGGCGGGCTGTCTCGACTCGCCGCCACCCTCCGGTTTAGCGACATCAACATCTTGATCTCCAATGTCATCACCCCGCAGAGCCGCATCCTGTGGGGTCGCAACATCGCCTGGCGCTGCGCGCACATCGCACCCTTCCTGTCCTACGACCATGACCCCTACATGGTGGTGGGCACCGATGGCGCCCTCTATTGGATCCAGGACGCCTACACGCTCTCTGACATGTACCCGTACTCCGAACCATACGAGACCGACACGGGCCGCTTCAGCTATGTGCGCAACTCGGTGAAAGTGGTGACCAGCGCCTACGACGGGAGCGTGGTCTACTACGTGGCCGATCCCACAGACCCCATCGTGCGCACCTACGAGGGGATCTTCCCCGCGCTCTTCCGCCCCATGGCCGAGATGCCCGTGGGCCTGCTCACCCACATCCGCTACCCGGAGGCCTTCTTCAACACCCAGAGCGCGCGGCTCACCGTCTATCACATGACCGACCCCCGCGCCTTCTATAACCGGGTGGAGAAATGGGAGATCGCGCAGGAAAATCCGAAGTCGGTCGGACCTTCCGAGGGGCAAGAGGTGATGCAGGCCTACTACGCCATCATTCATCTCCCCAAGAAGCCCCAGCCGGAGTTCCTGCTGATGCTGCCCTTCACCCCGCAGGGCAAGCCGAACATGGTGGCCTGGCTGGCCGGCCTGTGCGATGGCGATGCCTATGGCCGATTGCTCACTTACTATTTCCCGAAGACCCAGCAAGTGTGGGGTCCGATTCAGATCGAGGCCTCCATCAGCCAGGACACCGAGATCAGCAGCGACTTCACCCTCTGGAACCAGCAGGGATCGGCGGTGATCCGGGGCAACCTGCTGGTGCTGCCTCTGGACGACAGCATCCTCTACGTGGAGCCCATCTATCTGCGCGCGGCCCAGAATGCCATCCCGGAGCTGAAGCGAGTGATCGTGGGCCGCGGGGACGGCCGGGTGGTGATGAGGCCCACTCTCTCCCAGGCCCTGGGTGATCTGCTGGGAGGCACCCCGCCCGGCCTGGTGGCGGAGCAGCCCACCTGGGCCGAGGTTGCACCCGCGCCCAAGCCAGCCGCCGCCAAGCCGGAAGCGGCCCCTGGGCCTGCGCCTGCAGCCCCTGGTTCCCAAGCTCTCGCCGACCAGGCTGACCGAGAGCTGAAGGAGGCCCTGGATCGTCAGCGCAAGGGCGACTGGGCCGGCTACGGCGAGTCGCTGAAGAAGCTGCAGAAGACGCTGGAGGAGATGACGAAGAAGGCGAGGCCGTGATCGGCCTGCCAGCGCCTTGCGCTGACGGGTGACAGTGCTATAATCGGTGCGGAGGTCGAACGCATGCGTTACCCGGTGATTCTGACCCCTGACTTGGAGGACGGCGGGTTCATCGTTGAGTGTCCGGCCCTACCCGGGTGTATCAGCGATGGAGGCACCGTGGAGGAAGCCCTTGCCAACATCAAGGATGCGATCGAGAGCTGTCTCGCGGTGATGCGGGAGCATGGCGACCCGATTCCAGAGCCCGCGGACCCGCTGCTAGCAACGGTGGAAATCGGCAGGTGATGCCTCGGCTGCCGTCCCTCCCAGCCAGGGATGTGGTCAAGGCCCTGAGTCGTGCCGGGTTCGAACTCAAGCGGCAGACAGGCAGCCATCTCGTCCTTCGCAGCGCCTCGCGCCGCCAAACAGTGTCGGTGCCGAATCACGACCCCGTGAGGCGTGGCACTCTCCGCGGCCTCATCCGATCTGTTGGAATGAGCCCGCAGGAGTTCTTCGATCTGCTGCGATGATCGGTCGTCGAGCCGCCGCGCTCGTGTCACTGCCAGACCTCCGTGCTCACTCTCATCCCTCCTCTCTCCTGCCCATATGTGGTAATATCGAGCGGGCATTTGGCAGATGATCGTGCTCGGCATAGATCCCGGACTGGCGGCCACCGGCTACGCGGTGCTCGACGCGGAGAATGGGCGGTTGCGCTTGCGGGATTCAGGCTGCGCCCGCAGCGCCAGCCGCCAGCCCATCGAGGCCCGGGTGCGCGCCATCTATGATGGCATCTCGCAGGTGCTGGCCCAGTGGCGGCCGGCGATCGCGGTGCTGGAGGGGCTCTACTCGGAGTACGGATTTCCCCGCACCGCCATTCTCATGGGCCACGTGCGAGGGGTGATCTGCCTCGCCGCCGAGCAGTCCGGGGCGAGGGTGGTGGAGGTGTCGCCGGCCGAGGTGAAGCAGGCCCTCACCGGCTCCGGTCGGGCCAGCAAGGAGCAGATCCGGCGGGCCGTGACGCGGATGCTCTCTCTGCCCAGCCCGCCCGAGTCGGAGCACGTATGTGACGCGCTGGGCCTGGCCTTGGTGGGAGCGGCGCGAGCAGGTGTGTCATTGTAGGGCGGGTATCCTGCGAGGTCTCGGCGAAGCAGGATGCGCGCCGGGAGGGCTTTCTCTTGATCTCGTATCTTGAAGGCCGCCTGCTCCAGAAACGGGATGACCGGGTCGTTGTCCTGGCTGGCGGCATCGGCTACGAAGTGATGCTGCCCGCGGCCGCGCGCCCCGCGCTGCGGCCTCGGCGCGCCGGCCCGGACGGCGATACGGTCAGGTTCCATGTCTCCTATCACCAGACGGAGCGCAACCCCAAGCCACTGCTGATTGGCTTCGAGTCGTTGTTGGAGAAGGAGTTCTTCGAGCTGCTGATCACAGTGGAGGACATCGGGCCCATCGCGGCCTGCCGCGCGCTCTCCGTGGATGTCGCACGCTTTGCCCGCGCCATCGAGGCCAAGGATGCCAAGCTGCTGTGCACTCTCGACGGCATCGGGCCCCGCAAGGCGGAGAAGATCATCGCCACCCTGAATGGACGGGTCGGCAAGTTTGCGCTCATGCCGGAGGCCGAGGTCCCGCCCGCCGCCGCGCCCGAGGGGGATTTTCGTGCTGAAGTCATGGCCGCACTGGTGGAGCAGCTCGGCCACACCCGCACCGAGGCGCAGCGGATGGTGCAGTCGGCCCTGGCGCGCCGGCCGGAGCTGGCAACGGCCGAGGAGCTGTTCGAGGAAGTCTACCGCGGTGAGAAAGCGTAGAAGCTGTTTCATCACCTCCCCAGGGGAGGTGACGAAACAGCACTGCACAACGCCAGGCAGTGGCAGGCGCATTTCATGCGAGGGCGTGGTGCGGCCAGCTAGCAGGTAGGTTATGAGATGCGCTCTAGTTTGTAGGGCGGCCATGCGAAGTCCGCCTCGGGCGGACGAGCATCGCCGCCGGGTTCCCTCGGGGGTTTGTGGCTTGAGAAAACAGAGAAGCCAAGTCGCGAGAGCAGGTAAGCGCAGACCAGGGCAGGAGCCCGACGCCGAAGTCCTCGCCCCTCCCACTCCCGAGGAGCGCGAGGACAAATGGAACCTCCGACCCCGCGTCTTCGCCGACTGCATCGGCCAGGGCGAGGTAGTGGAGGCGCTGCGCATCGGCATCCAGGCGGCGAAGGAGCGCGGCGACCCGCTGGATCATGTGCTCTTCTATGGTCCGCCCGGTCTAGGAAAGACCACCTTCGCCCGCATCGTCGCCAACGAGCTGGGCGTGCAGTTCAAGGGCACCTCCGGCCCGGCCCTGGAGCGCGGCGGCGACCTGGTGAGCATCCTCACCAATCTGGAAGAGAAAGATGTGCTGTTCATAGATGAGATCCATCGCCTGCCGAAGATGGTGGAGGAGCTGCTCTATTCGGCGATGGAGGACTTCACCGTAGACATCATCTTCGACAAGGGCGCGCACGCCCGCATCTATCGCTCTCGCCTGCCGCGCTTCACTCTCGCCGGTGCCACCACTCGCGCCGGGTTGATCTCGCCTCCGCTGCGGCAGCGCTTCGGCATCATCCGCGAGCTGCATTTCTACTCCGAGGCCGACCTGGTACAGGCCGTGCATCGCTCGGCCAAGCTGCTCGAGATCGCGATTGACGAGGCCAGCGCCGCGGTCCTGGCCCAGCGCAGCAGGGGCACCATCCGCATCGCTAACCGTCTGCTGCGGCGTATCCGCGACTACGCCCAGGTGCGCGCGGATGGGCGCATCACCCCCGAGGTTGCCGATGCCGCGCTCCGCCTGGAGGGGATAGACGAGCTGGGACTGACTCCGCTCGATCGCCGCCTGCTGGAGGTGATCGTCCGCCACCACCTCGGCGGCCCGGTCGGGATCGAGGCCCTGGCCGCCACCCTCCAGGAAGAGACGCAGACCCTGGAGGACATGGTCGAGCCCTTCCTGCTGCACGTCGGACTGCTGGCGCGCACCCCCAAGGGCCGCGTGGCGACGGAGAAGGCCTACCAGCACCTGGGGGTGGAGCGGGTAGAGAGAAAGGCCGCGCGGAAAGAGCAGAAGCCGCTGCTCTAGCCTGCGTACAGAGGCCCTGCTCCGCAGCTCTATGTGATGTTCCTGGAGCACCGGATGCGCACTTTCCAGGGCGCATTCGACATGAACCCTGGCTACATGCACTGGTACGGGTGGGCGGAGATGCGGCGGGATCTGGTGGAGATCGAGCACGAGGCGGAGCAGCTTCGGGCGGCGAGGGAATGAGCGCGGCCCGAGGGCGGAGGACTCGCTGCTGCGCTACACCGGCGCCAGCACCGCGCCGCGAATGCTGACCTTCGTCAGGCTCACCGGGATCGGCTTCCCTGACTCCTGCACCGCAGAGCGCACCGCCTGCACCAGCCCGAAGCAGCAGGGCACCTCCATGAACGCGACCTCGACCGACCCGATATCGTTCTCCCGTAGGATCTCGGCCAGCTTGTCACGGTAGAAGGCCGCGTCGTCGAGCTTGGGGCAGCCCACCAGCAGGATGCGGCCGGCGAGGAAATGGCGATGGAAATCGGCAAAGGCGAAGGGCACGCAGTCGGCCGCGATGAGCAGCCGCGCGCCCTGCAAGTACGGCGCCTTCACCGGCACCAGGTGAAGCTGCACGGGCCAGTTGCTCAACTGCGAAGGGACCGCCTGCGCGGGCTGATCAATGTCAGTGGCGCGGGTTTCCAACGTGCGCGCCGCGGTGCCAGGGCACCCGCACGGCAGCGTCGCTGGCTCCGCCTGTGCGCGCGTATCGCCCAGGTGCTTCTCGACCGCGGCCGCATCGAACTCGGCGGCCTCCCGCTCTTCGATGGTGATGGCGCCCTGTGGGCATTCGCCGAGGCAGGCCCCCAGCCCATCGCAGTAGGTCTCGCTCACCAGCCGCGCCTTGCCGTCCACGATCGCGATAGCGCCCTCGGCGCAGGCGGTGGCGCATTGCCCGCAGCCGTTGCACTTCTCCTCATCAATCCTGACGATGTTTCTGCGTGTCGGCATTCCGTTTACTCCTCAGGCGAAAACGTCGCTCAGCTTGCTCAGCCTGGTGCGCGCCAGGTAGGAGCGCACGCGCTCGTTGACCGCCTCCACCACACCGCCCAGGATGCACCGAGTGGCTGGGCAGGCGGTCAGACCGAGCAGGCACTTGCCGGCCGGGAAGGGTCCGTCAACGGCCTCGAACACCTCGAGCAGAGTGATCTGCTCTCGCTTCCCGCGCAGCACGAAGCCTCCCTTGGGCCCGCGCACCGAGCTGACCAGGCCGGCTCTGGCCAGTCGCTGCAGCACCTTGGAGAGGTGCGCCTCCGAGGCCTGCAGCTCTGAGGCGATCTCTCCGGCTGCGAGCCGCTGGTCAGGATGGGCGGCCAGCAAGACCGTGGCGTGAAGCGCCAGTGAGGCCGCCTCCGAGATATTGAGCATTTTCGGCATTGCCTGCTCCCGCCTAAGTGGTATTTAGGAGTCACTATACCAGAATATGCCGGCCTGTCAAGAGCATGGCTGTCATGGTCGCGGCACACGGCGATCGCGGGGAGCCGTTCTGTAGGGCGGCCATATGCTACTTTGCGAAGTAGCTTCGCTACGTAGCACGAGCCCATGCCCGCCGGGGGCGGACAAGCCTAGGCCGGCCGAGGGAGATTCGGGCAGGGGACACGCGGCTGCCCGACGATTGGAACGCTGGCAGGACGGCCGGCGGCCATGCCTGTGGTGGAGGTCGCTACCGCCGCAGGTACTTGCGCTTCGTCTTCTTGCGGCCTTGGGTCAGCTTGCGCTCGTCGAAGATCCAGACGTCTGATCCGGGGGGACGCTGGTAGAAGCAGTGATAGGAGGCCAGGTCGGAGGCGACGATGCGCCGGACGGTGCGGCGCACCACGTTCACCTCGGCCCACAGGGTCATGAAGGACATGCCCTTCTTGTGGCCCGCGCCCGCGCGCTCCATGATCTGGAGCACCGACCACTCCTCTTTCAGCGCCTCCCGTCTGACCTTCAGCAGCTCCTTAACGCGCTCTTCGCTGAGCGCGACTAGCGGGTCGGTGTCGCCGGAGTAGGAAACGTTAAACTCGTCTGGCACCGACCCCGGCGTGACCACGAAGACTGCACCCGGCCTCAGCTCGCGTGCGGCGTACCAGTCCCCCAGCTCGTAGAGCAGGGAGGTGGTGTAGCTCAGCCACACCGGGTAGGATTTCTTGGTCTCTTGGTCCACGAAGGTGGCGCACACCAGGTCGGACTCGGAAGGGTAGAAGCGGCGGTCGCAGACCCGCACCTTGAGGGTGCCCGCCTTCCAGTGATCGTAGAGCAGGATGTAGCGAAGCTGATCGGTGGGCTGCTGCTCGGGGCCGATCTCGATCTCCTGCTCCTCCCCGAAGTCCTCGTAGCGGGGATCGTGGACCCAGGAGCTCAGCACCGGCTCCAGCCCTTCATCGTCTAGCTCGGCATCGGTCTCATCCTCCCCGGTTACCACCGGCACCGGGAGCAGAGCGGCGGGCACTTTGTCGGTGTGTTTGGGCATCATATCGGGCAGCGCCCAGGTCTGCCGGCCCACTCGCACGAAGCGGGAGTCGAGCCCGAGACCGGCCACCAGCGCGTCCACGGATTCCTGGAAGCGCCGAGACCCTGGGCTGTGCTCGAATACCGCCTCGGCAAGTGCGGTGGCGGGCTGCGGGTTCTTCCGGCGGCGCAGGTACTTGAACACCTCCTCCAGATCGGCCGGGGTGATGATGACCGGGCCCTCCGGCTCCTCTTCTTCGGCCCACTCCGCGCTTTCTTCTTTCTCAGCGCGGCGGGAGAGCCGCTTCAGCTCCTGCTGATAGCCTTCGACCGATTCCTGGAGAGCCCACATGGCGCCGGAGAGCATGAGCAAGCGCGCCTCCTGCCGACACTCTTGGAAGAGCTGAACCGGGTCCAGGTCACCCTCCCGCAGCCGCCAGATGACATAGGCCAGGATTCTGTTGGGAATCGGCTCCTCGCCGCGGCGGATCAGCTTCACCACCATGTCCACCGCCGGCTGGTCCGGGCTCATGCGAGTCTCGAGCAGGCTGTCCACCAGGGGCCGTACCGCCGCCGTTTCCAGGAAGAAGTTGCGCAGGAAGCAGCGCTCCGGGTCCCGCTCAGAGGCATCCAGCAGCCATTCGCTGAGCGCCCACAGACCATCGGGTGTCTGCCAGTACTTGGGCCGGCTGCGCAGCGTCTCCAGCAGCAGAGCATCGAAGAAGTCCACACTCCGCCGGTGGATCACCGCCATTTCGTTCTGCAGGGCCGCCAGTGACATGGGCTTGCCGTAGGAGCGCAGCGTGTACTCGATGGAGCCCTCGAAGGAGAGCTGGGTGGCGAGCCGCAAGGCCAGATTCCAGCGGCGGTCCTCCGTGTCAAAACGGTCGCTGTAGTAGAGGGTCTTGCGGATGAACTTGGGATGGAGGTTGACGATGTCTTCCAGGGCGTTCGCGATCTCGCGCGACTTGGCTGCCTGCCCCGTGTTCAGCATCAAGTCGAAGATCAGGTCTTCGAGGTACTGGACCGCGAAGGATTTTCGGACCTTTTCTGCCTTCTTGGTCTTCTTGGTCCCGGTGGTGGCCACGCCCTGACCTCGCGCGAGAAACGTAAGAAACGTAGGCGAGCGGCGTTGCCTAGCACCCGCCGCTCCCCGTCGCATGGGCGCCGCCGCGCCCACGCCGTGCAGCAATATAGCACACCCCGGTTTGGGCGGTCAAGCGCCGGCGAGGGTCGGGTGCCGCCTCACGCGGGCGAATCGCAGCTCACTTCGCCCGGGGATGGGCCTGGTCGTAGACCTCTCGCAGCCGGCGGCGCGTGACGTGAGTGTAGATCTGGGTGGTGGAGAGGCTGGCATGCCCCAGCAGCTCCTGCACCGCCCGCAGATCGGCCCCGGCCTCCAGCAGATGGGTGGCGAAGGTGTGGCGCAGGGCATGGGGGCCGATGTCGTGCTGGGCGCAGGCCCGCAGCACATGCCGGTGCACGATCCGGCGCGCGCCGCGGTCGGTGAGTGGTCCGCCGCGAGCGTTGACGAACAGATGACCCTCGCGCTGCCGGCCCGGTCGGCGTGCCACCAGGTGAGGACGCGCCTGCTCCAGATCAGCGCGCCAGGGCGGCCTGGGCGGCCCGGCCCAGCAGCACGACCCGCTCCCTGCCACCCTTGCCCATGATGCGCAGCTCGGAGGCGCCCTCAGTCTGCGAGGCGGTAAGGCTCACCAGCTCCGAAACTCGCAAGCCGGTAGCATAGAGGGTCTCGAGCAGGGCGCGGTCCCTCAGCCCCAGGGGCTTGCTGGCATCGGGGGCGGCAAGCAGCTTCTCCAGGTCGCCGGGGTAGAGGAATTTCGGCAGCCTCCGGCGCTGGCGGGGAGTGGTGAGGCCGACGGTGGGATCGGAAGCGACTAGCTCTCGCACCCGCAGGTAGCGGTAGAGAGCGCGCAGCGCCGAGAGCTTGCGGGCGACGGAGGTGCGAGCATAGCCGCGCCCGTACAAATCTGCCAGAAAGCGGCGGAGGTCAGGCGGCCGCACCTCTGACCATCCCTGCGCAAGGCCCTGTTCGCGCAGGAAGCGAGCGCATTGCTGGAGGTCGTCGGCGTAACCTCGCAGCGTGGCGGGGGCCGCCCCTCGCGCCTCGCGCAGTTCGGTAAGGAAGGCGTCTATCTCGGGGTCCATGCCGGCTCGTGATCTCCGCGGAATGTTGCCATATCGGGCCGGTCTTGAGCTATCGGGTAGGTTGCACCTGAGGGCGCGGCGAAACAGCAGCCAGCGCAGCAGTGGAGGCCGGGTTGACGCGAGCTCTCGAGACGGTGGTGATCATTGTCGCCCTGTGCAGCCTCTGGCCCATCATCCTTGGCTACCAGTGGGCACAGGCGGCCTGGTACAAGCTCGGCCTGCTGGCGGTGGTGCTGGCCGCCATGGTCTGGGTCACCTCCCGGCGCATCTCCAGAATCCGAGCGGCCGCGGCCGAGGCCAGGCGCAAGCGGGATGAGGCCGAGCGCTCCGGCCGACCGCCCTGGCTGGGAGGCTAGAGCGCATTTCATAACCTACCTGCTGGCTGGCCGCACTACGCCCTCGCATGAAATGCGCCTGCCACTGCCTGACGTTGTGCAGTGCTGTTTCGGGACCTCCCCAAGGGAGGTCCCGAAACAGCTTCTAGCCACAGGCGCCCCAGCCGGCGCTGGAGTGCAAGGGCACCGCGGCCGTGTCCGGACTCCTCCCCAGTGCTGCTCATTGACGCGAGCCCCCAGAGCTGGCATTATTGGTATGCTTTTTCCTGCATACACGCTAGACACGTTGGGTATGCATCCACTAATGACGGGCTGTGAGGGAGGACCTATGAACCAAACCCACGACCATGCATCACTAGGTGAGTTTTTCTACGGAGCTGTGACAGTCGGGGAGCGGGGCCAGGTGGTGATCCCATCCGACGCCAGGAAGCGCTTCGGCGTGGAACCGGGAGATAAGCTGCTGGTGTTCCGCCACCCGCACGCCCCCGGGCTGGTGCTGGCCCGGGTGGATGACGTGCAGGCCCTGCTGGCGCAACTACAGCAGATGGCCGACACCCTCTCGCACATCACCGAAGACCATGACAAGGGCCGCTGAGCGCGCAGCGGCGAAGACCCGGAGGAGCAAGTGAGAGTACGGATCGCTCTGAGACGCCTTGCACTCGTACCAGCCTTGCTGATAGCTGCGGTCATCATCTTGGGCTGTGCGCGAGCACCCAGGAACGACAGCACCAGCAAGCAGCAGGAGCCAACGGGGGTGCCGGTGCAGACGGTCTCGACCCAGCTGGGCACGATGGTGGAGGAGGTGCCCGTCACCGGCACCATCAGCGCGCTGCGCAAGGCCGATATCACGGCCCAGATCTCCGGCCGCGTGCTGGAGGTGAAGGTGCGAGACGGAGACTCGGTGCGGGCCGGCGACGTGGTGGTCAGTCTGGATAAGGCGGAGCTGGCCAGCCAGGTGAACCAGGCCAGAGCCGGAGTGGTGGCCGCGCAGGCCAGGCTGGAGGCTGCGCGCAAGCGCTACGAGGTGGTGCGGCTCGGGGCCAGGTCCGAGGAGCGCGCCATGGCTGCGAGCCGCCTGGAGCAGGCGGAGGCCGCGCTCCGCCAGGCCGCGGCAGATCAAGATCGCATGCGCAAGCTGTTTCAGCAGGGCGCGGTATCGAAGCAGCAAGTCGAGGCCGCAGACACTGCCTATGACACCGCGCGGACGAATCGGGATAGCGCGCGGGATTCCCTCAAGCTGACCGAGATCGGGCCCCGCCCGGAGGAGATCGAAGCCGCTCGTCAGGACGTGCAGGCGGCTCAGGCCGGGCTGGACCAGGCGCAGAGCGCCCTCGCCCAGGTGCAGGAGCTGTTGGGCTACACCACCATCCGTTCCCCGGTCACCGGCGTGGTCTACGAGCGGAATGTGGAACCCGGAGAGATCGCCTCCAGTGGTGGCGGCGGCAAACCGCTGCTGCGGGTGGCCGATCTCAGTTCTCTCTACCTGGAGGCCACGGTTCCGGAACGACTGGCGCACCAGGTGCATGCCGACCAGCGGGTGAAGGTCTCCCTGCAATCCCTGGGAGGCCGCAGCTTGGAGGGCCGGGTGCAGCGCCTGGTGCCGGTGGCCGACCCCACCAGCCGGGATTTCCTGGTGCGGGTGACCATTGCCGATCCCCAGGTGGCGCTGCGCCCAGGCGTGTTCGCCCAGGCCCGGATTCTGGTGCGGGAGCGCAGGGGAGTGGTAGTAGTGCCCAAGGAGGCCCTGGTCAGCCGGGGCGGGCGGCTGGAGGTGTTTCTGGTGCAGCAGGGCAAGGCCGTGGAGCGCCCGGTCGAGGTCGGGGTGACTGACCGGACGCAGGCGGAGATCCTCTCTGGGGTCAAGCCGGGCGACTCGGTGGTGGTGGTCGGCGCCCAGGCCCTGAAGAACGGCGACCTGGTGCGCGTGGGACGTGGGAGCCCCGGAGGTCAATAGCCCATGTGGTTGACCCGGGTATCCATCCTGCGGCCGGTCACCATTACCATGGTGGTGCTGGCCATCGTCGTGCTGGGGCTGGTCTCGCGTGACAAGCTGCCGGTTGACCTCTATCCCAAGATTGACATCCCCTATGTCACCGTGGTCGCGAGCTATCCCGGCACCGGCCCCCAGGAAGCCGAGACCCTGATCACCAAGCCCATCGAGGACGCGGTCAGCACTATCAGCGGGGTCAAGAACGTGACTTCCACCTCCGAGGAGGGGGTGTCTTGGGTCTCCGTCGAGTTCTACCTGGGGACCGACCTGAACACCGCGACCAATGACGTGCGAGAGAAGGTGGACGGGGCGCGGATGGAGCTGCCTCGGGACATGGATCCGCCGGTGATCGAGAAGTTCTCCCTCACCGCGATCCCGGTGGTGGCCTTCTCCCTCTCCAGCCCCCGCCCCCCTCAAGAGCTCCGCCGCATCGCCAATGACGTGATCAAGGACCGGCTCGGCAAGCTTCGGGGAGTGGGGGCGGTGAGGATCGCGGGCGGGGATGTGCGGGAGATCCTGGTGGCGGTGAACAAGGCCAGCCTGGCCGGGTACCAGCTCACCATCAACGATATCGTCGCCGCCCTCCAGGCCACCAACCTCAACCTCCCGAGCGGGAGCGTGAAGGAGGACCGGCGGGAGTACGCGGTGCGGGCGGTCGGGGAGTTCCAGTCTCCGGACGAGATCCGGAGCGTGCGGCTCAGCACGCGCAGCGGAAAGACGATCTACCTGGCGGACATCGCCGCGGTCAGTGATACCGTGGCGGAGCGCCGGGGCTTTGCCCGGGTGGACGGCGTGGACAGCGTGGCGGTGACGGTGCTGAAGCAGTCGGACGCGAACACGGTACAGGTGTGCGACGCCACCCGGAATGAACTGATGAAGATGACCGGCCAGACCTTCAACATCGAGGGCGCCGAGGTCAAGGGAGTGCCCGAGCCGGAGGGCTCCCTCCAGGCGATCTGGTTCCGGATTCGCCCGCCCAGGCCGGTGGTCAGAGCCGCGGGGGTGTTGCCCCGGGACATCGCGGCTCGGATCACGGAAGATCAGTCCACCTTCATCCGCCAGAGCCTGTCGGATGTCCAGCACCACCTCATCCTGGGGTCGCTGTTCGCGGTGCTCATCGTCTTCATCTTCCTCCACAACTTCCGCGGCACCATCATCGTGGCGCTGGCCATCCCCACCTCCATCATCGCCGCCTTCACTCTCCTGCTGATCGCGGGATTCTCCGTGAACATGATGACGATGTTGGCGCTCTCGTTGTGCGTCGGGATTCTGGTGGACGACTCGATCGTGGTGATCGAGAACATCTACCGGCACCTGCGCCTGGGGGAGGAACCGCGCCAGGCCGCGCTCAGCGGCCGGACGGAGATCGGCCTGGCCGCCATCACCATCACCCTGGTGGACGTGGTGGTATTCGTGCCCATCGCCTTCATGGGCGGGATCGTGGGGCAGTTCTTTCGCCAGTTTGGTCTGACGGTGGCGTTCGCCACCCTGTTCTCGCTGTTCGTGTCCTTCACCCTGACCCCCATGCTCAGCTCCCGCTGGTTCCGCAAAGCGGAGGTGGTGCCGGGCGACGAGGAGGCCGAATCCGGACCCGCGCCGGGCCTCTTCGGGCACCTGTTCCACGGGTTTGACCGGACCTACGTCGCCTTCCGGGAATGGTACCGCCGCCTCCTGGGATGGGCCCTCGATCACCGGCTGGTGACGGTGCTGATCGGTGTGGTCTCACTGCTGGCGTGCGTCGCGATTGCGATTCCCAAACCGACCGCGGCGATGCTGGTTCAGGGGCTGATGAAGGCAGGGCGGGCGGCAGCTCCGATGGCAGGGCTCGGGGTGCTGCTCCTGGGCCTGGCGAAGCTGCTGTCACGGCTTCGCGGGCGGGGCGTCGGCATCGCCGCGAGGGTGGTGCGGGTGCTCGCGGTCGTCATCGCAGTCATTGCCTTGCTTGGAGTGTGCGGCGGGCTGGCCGGTGGCGGGGCGCCGAAAGCCGCGGCCGGGGTGCTGGTGCTCGCCCTCAGCGCGGTCGGCGCCGCGTTCGGGGGCAGAGGGGGCCGGGTCCCGATGATGGCGGTGGGCGCGGCGGCCGTGGTGGTGGCGCTATTCGCGGTCAAGCCGCTCGGCGTGGAGTTCTTCCCCCGGGTGGACCAGGGCCGCATCAGCGCCACGGTGGAGCTGCCAGCCGGCTCCTCCCTGCTGGCGACTGACCGGGTGGTGCAGGAGATTGAGTCACACCTGCGCGATGAGAAGCGCTTCCCCGAAGTGGACACTGTTTTCGCCGATGTGGGCGGCTCGAATGTCGCCAACGCCACCGTCCGCGTGGTGCTGGTGGACAAGACGAAGCGGAAGCGATCAGACCTGGAGATCGTGGAGGCGGCGCAGCAGTTCGCCCGCGATATCCCGGGGGCCAAGGTGAAGACGACGGCCTATGAGAGCATGGGAGGGCCGGGCCAGGCGCCCGTCTCCATCGAGCTGACCGGCAGCGACACCAACGAACTGGTCAAGCTGGCCGCGTCGATCGAGAAGAAGGTGGCGGAGGTGCCCGGGACACTCAACGTGGACACCACCTGGCGGGTCGGCAAGCCCGAGGTCCGGGCGGCGGTGGACCGGGACCGCGCGGCCGACCGGGGGGTAAGCACCTACCAGGTCGCCAGCGCCTTGCGCACCAGCCTGGAGGGAGACACCAGCACCAAGTTCCGCGATGGTTCCTATCAGTACGATGTGCGGGTGCGCCTGCGCGAGTTGGACCGCCAGAGCTTGGGCGAAGTGGCGAACCTGATCGTGGGCTATAACAGCGGCGCGATCTACCTGGGAGATGTGGCCGACGTTTCCCTCGCCACCGGGCCCACGAAGATTGACCGCAAGAACCGCCAGCGGATGGTGGCGGTGCAGTCGGACCTGGAGCGGGGATTCGCTTCCGCAAATGCCGAAGGCGCGATCAAGAAGGCGATTGCTAACGTGCCCCTGGGCAACGTCTCGCTGCAGTTCGGCGGCGAGAGCGCGGAGCGCGAGGAGTCGTTCGGCAACGTCCAGGGGGCGCTTCTCCTGTCGGTGGTGCTGATCTACATCCTGATGGCGGCGCTCTTCGAGGGGTACCTGAGCCCGTTCATCATCATGTTCGCGCTGCCCATGGCGCTGGTGGGGGCGCTGCTGGCGATCATCGTTACGGGCAAGACGCTGAGCCTGGTGACGATGATCGGCATCATCATGCTCATGGGCCTGGTGACCAAGAACGCCATCCTGCTGGTGGACTACACCAACACCTTGCGCGCCCGCGGCCTGGACCGCCGCGCCGCCCTGCTCGAGGCCGGCCCCACCCGGCTCCGCCCCATCCTCATGACTACCCTGGCGATGATCTTCGGCATGGCCCCCATCGCCCTCGCGGTGGCCCGGGGTGGGGAGTGGCGGGCCCCCATGGCGATCGCGGTGATCGGGGGCCTCCTCCTGTCCACCATGCTGACGCTGCTGGTGATCCCGGTGCTGTACACCGTCTTCGACAGCGTGGCGGCCGTCCTCACCGCCAGGCTGCGCGGCCTGCTGGGGCGGCTCGCCCCTCGCAGCCAAGGCTAGGGGGTGGCATCAGGGCCCCGCCGGCCTCGGCCTGGCGCAACCTGGCGTGAACCGGGTGTCTCGCGCCCTCGGGCCGGAAGGCGCACGCAGTGTTAACAAAGCCTCTGTTACGTGGTAAACTCGTTTCTGGTAGCAGTACGGGGCGGCGGGGTCGGATAGTGGAGGGAGTTACGTGAAGCAGACGGTGAGCGCGCCCGTGGCGGTGCTGGTGATCTTTCTGGCGGCGGTGGCTTTCGCCGCGGTTTTTCACAATGCGCGGCTGGCGCCGCCGGAGCAAGCTCCGATCGCGATGCCCCCAGAGCCCCCAGTGAACGACCGAGAGGTGGTCACGGCGCGGCAGGGCCTCAAGCCCCTGGGGCTGGTGGCGGTGCTGCCGCCCTTAATGGAGGACCGCAGGCAGGGGGTGCGGGTGGCCGGCGTGCTGCCCGGGAGCCCGGCGGATCGGGCCGGGATCAAGGCGGGAGACCGGATTGATAGCTTCGACCAGCATCGGGTGGCCCACCCCATGGCGCTGGCGCGGGCAATCACCCAGGTGAAGCCCGATCAGGTCAGTGAAATGGTGGTGCTGCGGGCCGGCAAGAACCTTACCTTGAAGGTTACGGGGATTCATGCCCTGCCGCCGGAGGAGAGGCCGCACTACTAGCGGGGTGGGCGCGCGGCGGGGTCCCTGACCTCAGAGGCCGGGAGGGTGCCGTACCGGACCCAGCCATCAGGAGACCCCACCCGATAGCGGAGAGGAAGTGCCATGAAACCGAAAGGTCAGCGACAGGACGTTGCTTTCCTGGCTCTGGCGGTGGCTGTGCTGGCGATCGCGGTGGCGCTCTTCGTGGGGGTGCGCGCGCTGCCGGGGTTGAGGGCGCGCCGGGCACCGGCGCCGCCGCCCCCGCCGGTGGCGAAGCCGGCGCCGCCCCCGGCGCAGCCGCCTGGATCACGCAGCCACGATCCGTTCAAAGGCAAGCCTGCTGCCGTCACTCCCGGAGCGGCGGCCAAACCGTCGCCGGAGTTGGAGTTGAAGCTGGTGGGGATCGTGCGAGGCCGGGAGCCCCTGGCCGTGATCCGGCGGGGCAATCGGCGCTATTACGTCAAGCGGGGAGATCAGGTCAGCGGGTATCTGCTCACCGAGATCGGGGAAAGCCGGGCTGTCCTCGCCAAAGGGACGGAGCAGGTGACGCTGAAGCTGCCTGCGCCCAGCCTGGAAGAGGGAACGGTGACTCGCAGCTCATCCCGGTGAGCGGGGAGAAGCGATGGCAGACGAGCGGGAGTTCGACGTCATATACACTAACCTGGTGCGCATCACCCATGTGGCGCTGGAGTTCCTGGTAGACTTCAAGCGGCTGGGGCCAGAGAACCGGGAGGTCGAGTCCGCGCCTACCCAGGTGCGGATTGTAATGCATCCAGTGATTGCCAAGGCCTTGCGCGATGCGCTGTCGGAGAACGTGCGGCGCTATGAGCAGCAGTTCGGCGAGATTCCGGCGCCGTCCTCGGGGGCGGGGCCGGTGGTGCATGCAGGACCGGAGGTGCATTGAGAGGCTGGGGGGGGTGCGCTCGGTCCGGCCTTGCGCGGGGGAGAAAGGGCGAGGGGAATGAGCGGACAAGTGAACGGAAACGGGCAGGACGATGGCTGCGCCCCGGCCGCGGCGGAGGGTGCGAAGGCGGCGATGCGGGAGCGCCGGCGGCACCGGCGGTGCCCGAGCTGTGGTGGGAGCAGCATGATCCGAGGCTGCCGCGTGCCAGGGGTCCAGCTCCAGGTGGTGACCCGAGACGGGGAGCGTCGCAGCGGTATGATCGGGCTTTACTCGGACGTGTGCGTGGATTGCGGCCTCACCAGCTTCTACGCGCGCAGGACGGAAGTGGCGGCCCAGCTACAGCAGCTGGAGGCCGCCCCTGCCTCGCAGCCCGCAGGCTGGGCGGACGAACCTCCCGCTCGGTGACGCTGCGGGCGGCGCCGGTGGCAGGTTGTGGGAAGAGAGCATCTGTGGCTCGTCGCCACAGTGGAGAAGGGAAGAGGTAGTATGAAGCCTTTGCTGTCCGGGCGGATGCTGCTGCTGGTGGCGGCCATCATCTTCGTGACACTTATGATCTGGACTCGGGCCCATCCCCAGCGGCCGGACGACCCGGTGGCGGCGGCGATGCAGGACCTGTCGGACAAGTTGGGCCTGGAGGTGAGCCCGCCCACAGGGGGCGGCGGGGTGAAAGTGACCGCGGTTCGGCCCGACAGCCCGGGCGCGCGCCTCGGTTTCCGCGCCGGGGATCGGATCGTGGCGGTGGGCGACCGCTCGATCTGGCATCCCCCCGGTCTGGTGGATGCGATCGCCAAGGTGCTCTCCAGTGGCTATCCGGTGTCGGTGATGGTTGACACCAACGGCGACTACCACAGCATCATCATAGGCCGAGGGCAGCGGGCCGGCGCCAGCGGGCGCGGGCGCGCGGCCGGGCGCTGATCGGCCGCTCTCCCCAGCCATGCGCAAGGCGGCTCTGGTCTACAGCCCCCGTTTCAAGGAGTACGACCTTGGGCCCTCCCATCCCATGAAGCCGGTGCGGGTGGAGCGCACTTACGAGCTGATCCGTGCCTGTGGCCTGCTGGAGTCGGACGGAGTATCAGTAGTGAAGCCGTCGCCCGCCGACGACAGCACCCTCGCTCTCATCCACAGTCAGGAGTACCTGGATGCCGTGCGCGCCCCCAGCGAAGGCCGGCCCGTGCGCAGGCCCTACCAATTTGGGCTCGGCACCTCCGACAACCCCATCACCGAGGGCATCTATGAAGCCACTGCACTCGTCGTCGGCGCCTCCGTGCTCGCCGCCGACCTGGTGGCAGACGGGGAGGCGGCGGTCGCCTTCAACCCCGCAGGCGGGCTCCATCACGCCCATCGCTCCCGCGCTGCTGGCTTCTGTGTCTTCAACGACCCTGCCGTCGCCATCGCTCACCTGTTGCAGCGTTGCGGTGAAGGGGTGAAGGTGGCCTATCTGGACATAGACGCCCACCACGGCGACGGGGTGCAGGAGGCCTTCTACCAGCGCCGGGACGTGCTCACCATCTCTCTCCACGAGAGCGGGCGCTTTCTTTTCCCATTCACCGGGGAGGTGAGCGAGACGGGCGAGGGAGAGGGAGAGGGATTCTCGGTCAACCTTCCGTTCTCGCCCTATACCAATGACGAAACCTACCTGTGGGCGTTCCGGGAAGCCATCATCCCCATTCTCGAGGCCTTTGCCCCGGACTACATCTGCACCCAGCTCGGGGCCGACACCCACTACCAGGACCCCCTCACCCACATGTGCCTCACCACCCACGGCTACCTGGCGGTGATTGACGAGATCGCGGCCCGTTTCCCCCGCTGGATCGCGGTGGGTGGAGGCGGCTATCACCTCGCGGTGGTCCCTCGCGCCTGGACGCTGGCTTTCGCCTGCATGACCGGGGCCGATCCCCCGTCTCGCATACCCGCCTCCCAGGCCGGGCGCTACCGCCTCGCGCCCGCGCCAGCTCGCGCCGCCGCCAAGGCCAGGAAGGCCGCGTCCTCGCGCGAGAAGGAGGCGCAGACGGAAGAGGAACAAGCTCCTCCTCTCCACGACACCTCCGTCCCCACTATAGACGAGGACTGGGCCCGCGCCGCTCGGGAGTTCGCCGAGGAGTCGGTAGCCGAGATCAAAGGCCGCCTCTTCCCATTGCACGGGCTGAGAGCATAGGCGGCCTGGGGCAAGGCCTGAGGGTGGTAGCGATGGCCAGGGCAGGAGACGTGCTCCTGCCCTACGAAGTCATGGCGTATGGCAAGCGCAGCTCTGCCGGCTCCACCTTTCGTCTTCTTCGATGTGGACGACACTCTGATCCAGTGGACCACCAGTTGGGCTGACGTCTTTGCCCAGGTGGCGGGCGAAGCGGGGGTGGAGGTGAGAGCCGAAGCGGTGGAGCAGGCCTTGACCGGGGGCCTCGATGGGCTCTACCAGGACTGCCTGCGGCGGCATTCGGCACGAGGTGATGCCCGCCAGTTCTGGCTGGACTACGACCGCCAGATCCTCGCCTCCCTCGGCGTGAAGCACGACCTGGACCGGCACACCGAGCGCCTGCTCGCCCTTTTCCAGCGGCCCGGCGCCATCAGGCTCTATCCCGAGGTGCCCGAAGTCCTCGCGCAGCTCAAGGCGGCCGGCGTGCGGCTGGGCATCGTCACCGGCCGGCCTGTCGCTTCACCCGATCTGGAGCGGCTGGGAGTTCGGCACTACTTCGAGCCGGTCATTGACGCTCTCGCCGCCGCCAGCAGCAAGAGCGAAGGCCGCATGTTCCTGCTTGCCGCCGAGGCGGCGGCGAGAGAGGGACGGGCCGCCTGGCATGTTGGCGATAGCTATCATGACGACGTCTGCGGGGCGCGGGCCGCGGGCCTTCGTCCCATTCTGGTTGACCGCCGGCAGCAATACCGGGAGGCCGACTGTCCGCGGATCGGCGATCTGCGAGCATTGCCGGACATCATCCTCGCCGCGCCGCCAACCCTGGAGAGCAACCTCACCCTTGGCTCGGAGGCCTGAGCATGACCCATCGCCAGCGTTTTCTGCGCACCATGCACTTCCAATCTGTGGACCGCGTGCCGGACTGGGAGTTCGGGTACTGGGACGATACCCTGGTGGACTGGCACGAGCAGGGCCTGCCCAGGGAGATCGACACGCTCAGGAAGGCCGACGTCTACTTCGGCTTCGATCCCACGGGAGACATCCCGACGGCCACCGGACTGCTGCCGGAGTTCGAGTACAAGGTGATCGAGCAGCGGGGGGAGCAGCTGCTGATTCAGGACGAGAACGGCACCACCTCGCTCAGACATGCCTCCGGCCGCTCCTCCATCCCGCACTTCCTGGACTTCGCGCTGAAAGGCCGCGAGGAATGGGAGCTCGAGTTCGGGCCCCGCCTCGACTCCGACGACCCGCGGCGCCGGCCGGACGCGGAGGAGTGGAAGGAGCTGGAGGCGCGATACGCGGGGCGGGACTACCCGCTGGGCATGTACATCGGGGGCCTCTATGGGACGATGCGGAACTGGATGGGCTTCGAGCGCGCGGCGATGATGCTGCACGACGATCCGGGGCTGGTGGAAGAGATCATGGAGCGCCTCACCCAGATCGTTCTCCACAACATCGCCTCCATCCCGCCCGGGGTGGAGGTGGACTTCGCCTCCGGCTGGGAGGATATGTGCTTCAACAAGGGTTCCATGATCTCGCCCGCGGACTTCGATCGGCTAATGGTGCCGCGCTACCACCGCATCACCGAGGCCCTCAGGCCTCATGGCTGCGACATCGCCTACATTGACTGCGATGGCAACATCAACCAGTTGGTGTCGCTCTGGCTGAAGGGCGGGATCAACGGCATGTTCCCCGTGGAGGTCGCCGCGGGCAGCGACCCCCTGGTGCTGCGAGAAAAATACGGCCGGCAGGTGCTGCTTTTCGGAGGAGTGAACAAACGCGCCCTGGCTCAGGGCAAAGAGGGGATCCGCAAGGAGCTGGCCAGGATCGCGCCGGTGGTGAGAGAGGGCGGCTGGATCCCTCACGTAGATCACCGGGTGCCTCCGGACGTCACCTTCGAGAACTACCTGTACTACCTGAAGCTGAAGCGAGACACTTTCGGCATCCCCGAGCCCCAACCTTGGGAGGAGCGCCGGCCTGCTGACTGGGGGCCGCCCGCATGAGGTCAGACGCGGACCGGGGCGACCGCGGGCCCGAGGTGGTGCGGCTGCGGTCGGCCGGCGGTGTGGTGCTGCGCGGCGAAGGCGAGGAACTGCGGGTGGCGTTGATCCGCTCGCTCCTCGGCGAGTGGGTCTTCCCCAAGGGGCTGATCGAAGCCGGCGAGGAGCCGGAGGCAGCGGCGCGGCGAGAGGTGCAGGAGGAGGTCGGGCTGAGCAGGCTGGCGCTGCGCGCGGGGTTGGGGTGGACGGAGCATCGGTTTGGGCGAAACGGGAAGCGCTTCCGCAACCGCGTCTATTGGTTCCTCTACCAGGCCGGGCCCCGCGCGGTGATGCGGTTGAACCCGGCCGAAGAGGTGCTGGAATGCGGGTGGTTTGCACCCGGGCAAGCGCTGGCCCTGCTGACTCATGCCAACCAGCGGCGGTTGCTGCGCCGCGCCCTGGCCGGCCTCGCCGCGGTGGCCCCGAATTGACACCCCCCTCCGGCGCACTATAATGGAACTGTGACCGGGCCAGCCAAAGAGCGGCCGCTGCCGATGGTGCAGGCCGACCTTGCCCATGTCGGCCAGCTGGTGGCACGCGCCCGGCAGGGCGACCGGGAGGCCTTCGACGGCCTGGTCGAGATTTACACGCCTCAGGTCTACAGTCTCGCCCTGCGCATCACCGGCTCGCGCGAGGAGGCGGAAGACTGTGTTCAGGACGCTTTCGTTCGCGCCTACTGCGCGCTGCGCGGGTTTCGCGGCGAGTCCGCCTTCTCCACCTGGCTCTACCGTGTGGCGCTGAACGTGGCCTCAGACGCCGCCAGGAAGCGTTCCCGCGGCCCGCTTCCGGCCAGCGACCTGGCCGCCGATGGCTCGGACGACCCCCCGCCGGATCTCGACCGCCTCGCCCGGCGGCAGCTCGCGGATCAGAGCACACCCGATGCCCTGGTCATCGCCAATCAGCGCCGGCAGCTCATCCTCGCCGCCATCGCCCGTCTCCCTGAGCACCAGCGGACGGCCTTGATCCTGTGCGACCTCCAGGGGCTCTCCTACCAGGAGGCGGCCCGCATCATGCGCGCCCGCATCGGCACTGTGAAGTCCCGCCTGAACCGGGGCCGCCTGGCGTTGAAAGACCTGCTGGCGCCACATCTGGAACTTCTTCGAGAGTGATCCTGTCTAACCCGCAGGCTGAATCATGGGTGATCTGTCCAGAGCATGTAGGAAACTGCGAGAGCGACTTCCCGAGTACGTGGAAGGGGGCCTCGCGGGCCCGGCTCGCAGCGCGCTGGCACGCCATTCGCGGTCTGCTCGCGCTGCGCCTCCGAGCTCGATGACCTGCGCACGGTGATGGCGGCATTGCACTCGGTCGCGCCTGACGCGGTGCCCGAGCATCTGGTGCCCCGGGTACGCCGCGCCGCCTATGCTACTCTGCGAAGTGGCGAAGCTCCTTCGCTACGAAGCACGAGTCGGGCTACGCCCTCCAGTGCTGTTCAGTTCTGGGCTCGCATCACTGTGCCCGTGGCCCTGGCCACAGGCCTGGTGGCCCTCGCTTTCGCTCTCCGCACCGCGGGGCCGCCGCGGCTGGCAGAGAAGGCCGCCCCCAGCGCGCCGACAGCTCCAGCCCCAGTTTCCGCCCCCGTAGCCGCGGCTCCCCGCCTCTCTGCCCCGGCGGGGCCGCCAGCTCCGGTTCCGCCTCCGGTCGCTTTGCCCAGGCAGACGGTGGCACAGCCGAGACCACTGGCACTGGCCCCGCGTGCGCTCACGCAGGAGGAACGGCCGGGCGCTACCGCGAAGGTTGAGGCCGGGCCGCCCGCAGAGATAGAGAGCACAGCGAAACCGGCAGAGGAGAGGTCGCTGGGCGCGCGAGTTTCGCAGGAGGTGGGCGAGGGCAGGGCCGGGGCTGCCGGGGCCCGCATCCCGCCCAAAGAGCTGAAGCACTCGCAGGGGCACCCCGCGGGCACTCCGATGCCCCGCCAGGCGCCGGCCCGCGGCAGACAGAGATGGTACGGCAACCGGGCAGAGTCGCGGCCCCCTGGTCCCGCGTTCAAGGCGAAAGGGCATGCTGGGGGTATGGCAGGCGGCGGCATGGGTGGTGGTGCCGGCCTGGCGGCCGACCGGGCCCTGGCGAGGTTGGCGCCCACCTTTGCCCGCGCCAGTCTGACCCAGGTGGATGGCCGTCCCGCCATCTCGCTTCAGCTCGGCGCGCCAGAGGTAGCCGGTGAGATCAGGGTCAGCATCGGCTCCGGCCCCGACCGGCGAACCCTGTGGCGCGGGCCGGCCGGCAAGGCCGCGCCCTTCCTGCTCGTCCCCTCCGATCTGGGTCCAGGTCCAGCCAATATCCCGATCACGATAGAGTCCCCAGCCGGGGCCCAGGAATACGTGCTGTTCGCACCCACCACCGCGCGCCTGGGGGAAGTGGCGCCCAGATCGCCGCGCGTGCACTATGACGGGCAGCTGCTCCGGAAGGCGCTGTCCGATCTCAGCTCACTCACCGGCCTGGTGGTGTTGGCCGAGGGTCCGCTCGACCGAAAGGTGGTGGGCGATCTTGCTGCCGGCACGCCCGAGTCGGCCCTGCGGGAGCTGGCCGCGGGCGCCGGGCTTCAGGTGCAGCGCCAGGACCACGCCGTCTACCTCCTCACCCCGCGCCGCTGACAGTCACCCTCCTCGCACCAGGAGGGGGAGGAATCGAAGGGGGAGGATGTGCTTCCCGCTTCGACTGCATCAGGCCTTCCGTGTTCCTCCTTTGAAGCAGGGCGGCTTGGCCCCCGTGGCTAATCCTCCTGACATGTGCGCCGAGATCGGATGGCATGCCGCGGCGCGGCGCGGCCGAAGAGGCTTGAGGGCGCCATCGCTTCTGCTGGTGGCGTGCGGCGGCCTGTTCCTCACGGGCGCGATGGGCTTCGCCGCCGACAGACTGGGCGCCCTGGAGAAGGCCCCGGAGTGGCAGCAGCTGGCCGCGCTCTGGCAGGCCATGCTGGACCACTCCTCAAACGTGATCTACAGCCCGGAGCGTTTCCAGGAGTTGGCGAAGGACATGGACGCGGTGGAGACGCAGGCGGCCGCGTTGGTCAAGCGCGGCCTGCTCCCGGCCGGCGCGGCGCCTGACTTGACCCGGCTCTTTCACGACCGCTATGAATACCTTCGCACCCGCCACTACACCACTGATTCCCACGTCGGCCTCACCGCGGGCGAGGCGGCAGCCGTCACCTCTCAGTGGATCATCGAGCTGCAGTTGGCCGGGGCGCGGCAGGTCAACCCTGACCCGCGGGAGGACCGCGCCGCGCTCTCCCGGGCCGAGGCGAGCATCGTCTACGAGCTGGGCTTCCTCACTGCCTATCAGAAGCTGGAGAGCGAGGCGCAGACGCGCAGAAAGGAGCTGCTCGACGAGCAAGCGGCCGGTAAGGAGGTGGACCTGAAGGCCCTCGACAACGACTGCGAGAGGCGCAGGAACCTGCTCCTGGAGGCCTATCGCGGCCGGAGCCTGCGTGCTCCCCGCTCCGTGCGGAGCTTGATGCCATATCTCACCTCCCTCACTAGGCTGCGGCCGCCCTCCCCGCCGGCTGTCTCCCCGCCGACCGTGCCCGGCCTGTGAGGTGCGGCGCCGTCAGAGCGGAGGCAAGATTGCGTGCGAGCCTGATCTCCCATGCTCGGCTGGAATATTGACCTCGGCGTTGATCTCGGCACCTCCACCACCCGCATCTACCAGCGGGGGGTCGGGATCGTGCTCGCCGAGCCCTCTGCGGTCGCCCTCGCGCTGACCTCGGGCGAGGTGATCGCGGCGGGCGGGGAAGCCAAGCTGATCGCCGACCAGGGGTCGGCCGAGGTTCGGGTGACCTTCCCCATTGCCGGCGGGGCGGTGGCCGATCATCACGCCGCAGCCCTCATGCTCAGGGCGCTGATACGGCGGGGGCTGGGCCGGCGCTATCTCTTCATGCCCCGGGTGCTGGCCGCGGTCGCCACCAGCGCCACGCCTGTGGAGCGGGCCGCCCTGCTCCAGGCGGTGCAGAGCGCGGGGGCGAGGCGGGTGCGGCTGGTGGACAGCACTCTGGCCGGAGCTATCGGCGCCGGCCTGGTGCCTACTGATCGCTCCTGTCGGCTGGTGGTGAACATGGGCGGCGGCGTGACCACGTTTGGTGTCGTGGCCCAGGGCCGCCTGGTGTGGGGCCGGAGCGTCCGCTTTGGGGGCCGGGACCTGGATGAGGCGATTCGCAAGATGATGCGCAACCGCTATGGCCTCAGCCTGGCGCAGGCCACCGCCGAGCAGATGAAGCTGCGAGTGGGAGCGGTGCTTCCGCAGATGGCGCGCAGTCGCGCCACCATCGGAGGAGGCGAGGTCTACGGCGAGCTTTTCCGCAACCTTGAGATCACCCTCGATGGGCTGCCCGACCTGCTGGCCCGCGCCCTCGCTCCCGTGATCAACGAGATCCACTGGTGCATCGCCGAGGCCCCCACCGAGCAGCGCGCGGAGATCAGGGCCAATGGCGTGCTCTTGCTCGGCGGCACCGCGCTGTTGCAGGGGATTCCGCACGTGATGCGAGAGCGGCTGGGGGTGCCCGTGGTGCGCGCCCGCGAGCCCGCCCACTCCGTCGCCCTGGGCCTCGGCGCGGCCTTGCAGGACGTCGCCAAGCTGAGCGCCGATGGGCAGCGGTATGGAGGGGTGGTGTGAGCTGGAGGTCGGAGTCCGATCCGTCGGCGGAACCTGTTGCTGTAGGGCGGGCATGTCCCTGCATGCCCGCCGCCGCTTTTGACGCCACCCGTGTTTTCCTCTAAACTCTTCCCATGGGGCAGGAGCTTGCCTCCTGCCAAGCTCATGCCGGGAGTCTCAATGCCACAGAATGTCACCCAGAAGCTCATCGCCTCTCACCTGGTCTCGGGCGAGATGACCCCGGGGGGCGAGATCGCGATCCGCATGGATCAGACGCTTACCCAGGATGTGACTGGGACCATGGCCTTCCTGCAGTTCGAGGCCTTGGGTGTGCCTCGGGTGCGCACTCAGCTCTCGGTCAGCTACGTGGATCACAATCTGCTCCAGACCGGCTTCGAGAGCGCGGATGACCACCGCTATCTTCAGAGCGCCGCCGCCAGGTACGGCGTCTACTTCTCCCGCCCCGGCAATGGCATCTGCCACCAGGTCCACCTGGAGCGGTTCGGCGTGCCGGGCCAGACTCTGCTCGGCTCCGACAGCCATACTCCCACCTGCGGCGGCCTGGGAATGCTCGCCATCGGCGCCGGCGGCCTCGACGTGGCCGCGGCGATGGCCGGCCTGCCCTTCTACCTGGCGATGCCGAAGATAGCCCTGGTGCGACTGACCGGCTCGCTGCCAGACTGGGTCAGCGCCAAGGACATCATCCTGGAGCTGCTTCGGCGTCTGACAGTGAAGGGCGGAGTGGGCCAGGTGATGGAGTACGCGGGGGAAGGGATTGGCGGGCTATCGGTGCCCGAGCGGGCCACAGTCACCAACATGGGCGCGGAGCTAGGAGCGACCAGCTCAGTGTTCCCGAGTGACCAGCAGACCCGCGCCTTCCTCCGCGCCCAGAGCGCGGGCAAGCGTGGACCGCGCTGGCGGCCGATCCGGGCGCGGCCTATGATGAGGAATTCGGGATCAACCTCGCTCGCCTCGAACCACTGGTGGCGAAGCCGCACAGCCCGGATCGCGTGGTCCCGGTGGGCGATCTGCGCGGGACACTCCTGGACCAGGTCGCCATCGGGAGCTGTACTAACTCCTCCTATCAGGACCTGATGACCGTCGCCGCCATGCTCGATGGCAAGCGCGTGCACCCTCGCGTTAGCCTGGTGATCTCCCCCGGCTCGCGGCAGGTGCTGGAGATGCTGGCCGCAAACGGCGCCTTGGCCAAGCTGATCGCGTCCGGCGCCCGCATCCTGGAGGCCTCCTGTGGGCCGTGCATCGGCATGGGCCAGGCCCCGCCTTCAGGAGGCGTCACTCTGCGCAGCTTCAACCGAAACTTCGAGGGCCGCACCGGGACCCGCGACGCGCAAGCCTACCTCGCCAGCGCCGAGGTCTGCGCGGCCTCGGTGGTCGCGGGAGAGATCGCCGATCCCCGCGAGCTGGGGGCCCCGGTGAAGGTCGAGATGCCCGAGAGGTTCCTGGTTGATGACAGCATGATCATCTCCCCGGCGGCGCGCCCGGGGGAGGTGGGGATCGTGCGCGGCCCCAACATCGCTCCGGTGCCAGTCCGTGGCCCTCTCGCCGACAGCATCCGGGGACCGGTGCTGCTGGTAGCCGGTGACGACATCACCACGGATGACATCATGCCCGCGGGCGCCCAGATTCTGCCGCTGCGGTCCAATATCCCGGCCATCTCCCGGTACGTCTTCTCTCGCCTCGACCCGCAATTCGTCGCTCGCGCCGAGAAGGCTGGCGGCGGCTTTGTAGTGGGAGGCGCCAATTATGGCCAGGGGTCGAGCCGTGAGCATGCCGCCCTGGCGCCCATGGCGCTGGGCGTGCGGGCGGTGTTCGCGCGCTCGTTCGCCCGCATCCACCACACCAACCTGGTGAACTTCGGCATCCTGCCGCTTCAGCTCCCGGAGCACATCGTTCTGGCGCAGGGCGATGAGCTTGAGATCCAGGGGGTGCGAGCCGGCATCGAAAAGGGAAGAGCGCTGGTGGTCACTAACCTGACTCGCGGCGAGACCTCTGATGCGAAGTACGAGCTGACAGCGCGCCAGCGCCGGATCCTGTTGGCGGGGGGCCTGCTGAACTACATCAAGGAAGGCGGCCTGTGAGCGGGCTGTAGGGCGGGCGTGCCAACGCCCGCCGAGAGGAGTTTGAGGAGGAGGCGGGACGGGCCGGCTATGCGCTCGTGATTCTGACCCCGGATGACACGGTTAAGACTAGGGGCGGCGACTACACGCAGGCGCGGCCCAATGTCCCATTCGAGCTTGGTTGGTTCTACGCCCGCGTCGGGCGGAGGCGGGTTCATATCCTCCATAGGACAGGGACTCGCGTTCACTCGGACCTGGAGGGGATCTCCAGGATTGAGTTCGCCGACTCAGTCGAAGACAAGACACTGGAGATTGAGGCAGAACTCAAAGCCGTCGGCTTACTCGACGAGGAGGCCAGGTGATAGGGGACCGCTGTTCCTGTAGGGCGGGGCATTCTCCGATGCCCCGCCGGAACCCGAGGTAACACTCACATGCAAGGGCACGAAAGTCGGGATCACGTCGGGCTTCCCAGACGCAAGCACCTGCCCCGTCTCGACCGCATCGTCGTCCCTGGCGCTCCCGTTCACTTCATCAGCGTCTGCGTGGGGAATCGAGCACGCGTGCTGGCCGATCGTGCTGTCGTGGGGGTACTCGGGGAAGCCTGGCGCCACTGCTACGAGGCGCACGGATGGATGATTGGGCGCTATGTCGTGATGCCGGATCACGTCCACTTCTTCGCTTCGCCACGAGATGACTCAGCGAAGGACCTGTCGGTGTTCATGGGTTGCTGGAAGCGCACCACCACGATCAGGATTCGGAAACTGCAGCCGGCGGGGCATCAGAGAATGCCCCGCCCTACAGAACGACCGTTCGCTTGGCAGAAAGAGTTCTTCGATCACCTCCTGAGAAGCGATGAGTCACACGCGGAGAAGTGGGATTACGTGCGCCACAATCCGGTGCGAGCCGGGCTGGTCGGTGATCCGGACGAATGGCCCTAGCAGGGCGAGATTGGCGTCCTGTAGGCCGGGGCAGCGTTGTCGGCCGGCGAGCGCGCGATTGCCCAGGATCAAGTGTACATCAGAAAGGGAGCCCGACCTCGTTGCTGCGCAATCTCTTCCGCCGCGTCAGCGATCTGTTCGCTGGCGCAGGTGAGGCCACAGAGGAGCTCTTCGATGAGCTGGAGGAGGTGCTGATCGCCTCCGATCTCAGCGCGCGCGTCGCTGGCCTGGTGGTAGAGCGCCTGCGCGAAGGGGTGAGGGAGCAGCGCATTCGCAGCGCCGAGGGAGTGCGCACCGAGCTGCGCACCCAGCTCGCCGCCATGCTCGCCCAACATGCCGCGCCTCTCGTCACCGAGACCTCGGACCCGCCTCTGCTCTATCTCATGGTGGGGGTGAACGGCACCGGCAAGACCACCACCATTGCCAAGCTCGCCGCGCGCTTCCAGAAGCAGGGCCGGTCGGTGCTGCTGGCCGCCGCTGACACCTTCCGCGCGGCCGCCATAGAGCAGCTTGCGGTGTGGGCGGAGCGGCTGGAGGCGGAGATGGTGCGCCATCAGCCTGGCGGCGATCCCGCAGCCGTGCTCTTCGACAGCATCCGCGCCGCCCGCGCCCGCGACCTCGAGGTGGTTATTGCCGACACTGCGGGCCGGCTGCACACCAAGCGCAACCTGATGGAGGAGCTGAAGAAGGTGGATCGGGTGGTGCGCAAGGAGCTGGGCCGGCCCCCGGATGAGACCCTGCTGGTGCTGGACGCGACCACCGGGCAGAACGCCCTGGTGCAGGCCCAGGAGTTCAAGCAAGCGATCGGTATCACCGGGGTGGTGATGGCCAAGCTCGACGGCACTGCCAAGGGCGGCATGATCATCACCATCGCCGAGGAGATGCAGCTTCCCGTCAAGCTGATCGGGGTAGGGGAGAAGGCCGAGGATCTGCAGGATTTCGATGCGCAGGCTTTCGCCAACTGGCTGCTGCCCTGATCGCGTGTGACTGCTTCCCCTGCCCCTGCCGCTCCGAGTTTGACTTTTCCCGCGGCCGCGGGTACTCTACCTGTACGGCCTCTACTGCTGCCCCTCGGGGGTGGCTTGGCAGGTGGCCTCGAGGCCTAGCGCGCGCCAGGGAGGACTGGCTTGAGCATGGTACAACTCAAGGTCGAGGCCGTGGCCCTCGACTGGAAGGGCCACCCTGTGGTGGTGCTGCGCGAGCAGCCCGGACAGCGCGCGGTCTTCATCTGGGTGGGGCCGGCAGAAGCCACCGCGATCAGCGCCCATCTGGAGGACCAACGCTCCCCCCGCCCCATGACCCATGACCTGATCATGGTCCTGCTGCGCGAGCTCGGGGCCAAGGTTGACCAGGTGGTGATCACGGA
Source organism: uncultured Armatimonadota bacterium (assembly GCA_963716175.1). Lineage (GTDB taxonomy): Bacteria > Armatimonadota > Hebobacteria > Hebobacterales > Hebobacteraceae > MFD04408-11. The sequence continues at coordinate 3,133,945 of OY970296.1, forward strand.
CATGCGGCGCAGGACCTACTACGCGGACCTGAAGCTGAACATCAATGATCGCCCGGTGAGCATTGACTGTCGTCCCAGCGATGCCATCGCGGTGGCGCTGCGCGCCAGCGCCCCTATCTACATTGACGACGATCTGCTCGATCGGCTGGAGGAGTCACGCCGGGAGGAGGGCGAGGCCGACCTTACCGAGCCCACGATCGTTGACACCGGCGAGACCACCGTGCACTGAGAGGCCGGTCACATCACAGGCAGCGGCACGGGACCTGCTGGCACTTGGGGCAACCCGCTGCATACTTGTGCACCGCTTCCTCTAGCTCCACTCCGCAGATGCTGGCCAGCGTGCTGAGCCAGGCGAGGACATCTGCGAACTCCTCCGCCAGCCGCGCCTGTTCTCCGATCCGCATCGCCCGCGCCAGTTCGCCCACTTCCTCCACGAACCACCGAAAGGTCCCCTCCAGGCCCCGCGCTCTGTCCTTCTCCAGGTAGACGCGCTCGATCAGCCGCTGAAACTCTCCCACTTGCATCAGTTGCCTCCCACTCGCCGGGCCCACGGAGGCCGCCAGTCTCGCAGGGTTCGCCGCCCTGCCGGCCCAGCCCCTGCTCGCACCCCCGTTTGACAAAGCCGACGGCCGCCTGCTATACTGCAAACCCTTGTGCCGCCCGGCAGACTGGCGCCGGGGAGGGGGGGGCGGATCCACTCTCTCTTCAGCGCGGGCGCGCCCATGGCGACAGGCCCAGAAGGCGACCGGCGGTCCCTGAGTCTGCCTCTGGGCCGGCGCGCGGCAATATGTTCGATGGCTTAACCGCGAAACTTCAGAGTATCCTGCGCGGTCTGCGGGGCCGCGGGCGGCTGTCCGAACAGGACGTCGCCGCCGCCTGCCGGGAGATCCGGCTCGCCCTGCTCGAGGCCGATGTCAACTTCCGCGTCGTGCGCGATTTTGTCAACCATATCAGCCAGAAGGCTGTCGGCCGGGAGGTGATGGAAAGCCTGGCCCCGGGCCAGCAAGTGGTCAAGATCGTCTATGACGAGCTGACTGAGCTGCTGGGGGCCGCTGCCAGCGAGCTGGACCTGGGTGGCGAGACGCCGGTGGTCATGATGGTGGGCCTGCAGGGCGGCGGCAAGACCACCACTGCCGGCAAGCTGGCATTGCGACTGAAGCGAGCGGGCAAACGGCCTCTGCTGGTGGCCACCGATCTGCGGCGCGCGGCGGCGGTGGAGCAGCTCCAGATCGTGGGCCAGCAGGCTGGGGTGCCGGTGTTCGTGGGCCAGGCGGGCGATGCCGTGCAGATCGCGCGGGCTGCGGTGGAGAAGGCCCGTGCGGAGCAAATGGCGCCGGTGATCATAGACACCGCCGGCCGCACGCACGTGGACCAGCAGCTGATGGGGGAGCTGACCGCCATGAAGCAGGCGCTCGCCCCGGGTGAGGTGCTGCTGGTGCTGGACGCCATGACCGGGCAGGACGCGGTGAACGTGGCGGGGCAGTTCGACCAGGCGGTGGGAGTCACCGGGGTGGTGCTGACGAAGCTGGATGGGGACGCGCGGGGTGGAGCTGCGCTGTCGGTGCGCGCGGTGACCGGTCGGCCCATCAAGCTCGCCGGGGTGGGCGAGAAGCTGGAGGCGCTGGAGGTGTTCCATCCGGATCGGATGGCCTCCCGCATCCTGGGCATGGGCGACGTGCTCACTCTGGTGGAGCAGGCGGAGGCGGCGCTGGAGGAGCGAGAGGCGCAGGAGCTGGAGCGCCGCCTGAGGGAGAACCGGTTCGACCTGAACGACTTTTTGCGGGAGTTGCAGCGGCTGGGTAAGATGGGCTCTCTGGAGCACCTGCTGGGGATGATCCCGGGCCTGCAGGGGCTGCGCCAGCAGGGGCCGCTGGAGGTGGACCCGAAACGGCTGCATCAGATGACGGCCATCGTGCAGTCTATGACCGCGCGGGAGCGGGAGGAGCCGGATATCATTGACGGCAGCCGGCGCCGGCGCATCGCCCAGGGCAGCGGCACCTCCCGCCAGGAGGTGAACCTGCTGCTGAAGCAGTTTCGCCAGATGCGGGCCATGCTGGCCCAGTTCGCCGAGGCGGAGAAGAGAGGGCGTCTGCCGAAGGGCTTGGGTCTGCCGGGCTTTCGGCCCTGAAAAGGTATCGCCAAGCCGGCCCAGCCGTGGGTCAAGATAGCGGCACTGGGCTTGATGCAGCCCGATGGCGGGTTCGATTAGAGACAGTTAGTGTGCCGGGCCTTCCGGCCTAGGAGGAGAGGGTGGCAGTTCGCATTCGATTGCGTCGTATCGGCAAGAAGAAGCAGCCGCAGTACCGCCTGGTGGCGGCCGAGAGCGCCGGGCCGCGGGATGGACGCTTCATCGAGGTGATCGGGCACTACAACCCGCGGGTGGACCCCAGCGCGGTAAGGGTCAACGAGGAGCGGGCCCTCTGGTGGCTCCGGCAAGGCGCCCAGCCCTCGGATACCGCGCGGTCTCTGCTGATCAAGACTGGGGTTTGGGACGAGTTCGCGCAGGCCGAGCAAGGACCGGCCGCGGAGAGGGGGATAATGGAGGTTCCGCAGGAGCCGGGGGCGCTGCCAGCGGAAGAAGGGGGGGAGAGCTAGTAGAGGGGGGCTCTCCGCCGGGGCCGCGGCTCGGAGGCGGGGCCCAGCAGTCGGAGTTCAGTGATGCTGTGAAAGGGGCGAGGGCAGTGGCCGTCTCGGGTGAGCGTTGCGATGCGTGCCCGAGCGGGGCGCGCGGCCGCTCCAGGGCCACCATTGAAGCCTTGGCCTTAGCGAACTTGCTCGGAGGTGTCAAGTGCAGGAACTGGTGACCATGATCGTAAAGGCCCTAGTGGATGAGCCGGAGCGCGTTGTCGTGAATAAGATTGAGGGTGAGCGCAGCATCATCTTCGAGGTGCGCGTGGCGCCCGACGATCTGGGCAAAGTGATCGGCAAAGGGGGAAGGATCGCCAATGCCTTGCGCACTCTGGTGAGGGCGGCGGGAACCAAAGAGCATAAGAGCATCTGGGTGGACATCAACAAGCTGGACAGCGACAGCTAGCACGCTGGGCGATTAGCAGCCCCGGGCTCAGAGGGAAGGACAGGATGGGCTTGACTGTTAAGCGATCGGTCGCCGTACAAGCTATCGTAACCGAGCAGTTGAAGGAGGAGCTGAAAGCCGAGCTGCAAGAGGCGATCGAGGCGACGCAGCGACGGATTGATCAGATGGAATTCCAGAGCCGCCGGTTTCTCGCCGACCTGCAACGCACCGACCTCTCGCAGGCGATGAGCGCGCGGCGCCAGATCGAGGCCGAGAGACGGCGCCAGGAGGCCCTGGTCGAGGATCTGCGGCGCCAGGCAGAGGAAGCGGAGAAGCTGGAGCTGGGGAGCGAATTCCCGCGCGGTAACCTGGAGGGGACGGTGGAGCTGAAAGAGGGCGACGACCTCTTTCAGAAGCTGAGCGGCTCTCAGATCGTGATCAAGGACGGGAAGATCATCGAGCTGCGCGAAGTGTGAGCGATCTTGGGCCAAAGCGCATTTCATAACCTCCCCTGGGAAGGTTATGAATCAGCTTCCAATGGCGTTCGCACAAAGAAGTAATGTGCGAACGCCGCTCTGGGCCCGTCCGAGCAGTTGCCTGAGCTTCGCCCCCTTGCTTCTTTCAGCGAAGCTCACCAGGGGAGCGGGGCGAGTGCGCCGGACTATCGTGCCCAGTCCTCTCCTGGCTGAGGCGTGAGAGCGGGCGGCCGGGTGCAGGGCTGCGACAGGCGGAGCTCGATAGGGCAGCAGGCGATGGGGGCAGCAGAGGAGCCATGGAACCTGGTCGTGGGCCGGGTGGTGGCTCCCTTTGGCACCGAGGGCGAAGTGCGGGTGCGGGCGGAGACGGATTTCCCCGGCCGCTTCCGGCGCCTGACGCGGGTCTGCCTCGAGTTGCCGAACGGGGAGGAGCGCCTGGTCAGGGTGGTGCAGGCGCGAGTCTCTGCCAGAGGGATCCTGCTCCGCTTCGAGGGATACCGTAACCGAGATGGGGCGGCCGCGCTGCGGGCCGCCTGGGTGAAGATCAAACCGAGCATGGCCGTGGCCCTGCCAGAGGGCTCTTTCTACCTCCACCAGGTCATCGGGCTCCGTGCCTTCACCGTGGAGGGCCGCGACCTGGGCGAGATCACGGAGGTGATCAGGACGTCGGCCAACGACGTCTATGTCACGGCCCATGCTATGATCCCGGCCCTGCGCCAGGTGGTGCGGGAGGTGGATCTGGAGAAGAAGCGCATGATCGTTTCTCTCCCCGACGAGGAGCTGTAGGGCGGCCATGCCGAAGGTATCGCCGCCGGCGATTCGCGCCGTCCGCCCACGCAACGCTGATCGCGCACGAGGAGCGATGTGAGATTCGACGTGGTCACCATCTTCCCGGGCATGTTCGCTCCCGTGCTCGCCGAGAGCATCCTCGGGCGCGCGCAGGCGGCGGGGCTGGTAGACATCCGAGTGCACGATCTGCGCCGGTTCACCACGGACCGACACCGCACCACCGACGATTACCCCTACGGTGGTGGGGTGGGGATGGTGATGAAACCCGAGCCCTTCTTCGCCGCGGTCGAAACCCTGCGCCGTCCCCCAGCCGCGGCCTGCTCGGAGGAGGTGGTGTTGCTCTCTCCTCAGGGCGAGCGCCTCCGGCAGCCGCTGGCGCGAGAGCTGGCCGGTCGCCGCCATCTGATCTTGCTGTGCGGGCACTATGAGGGAGTGGATGAGCGGGTGCGGCAGCACCTGGCGACCCGTGTTATCTCCATCGGCGACTATGTGCTGACTGGCGGGGAGCTACCCGCCATGGTGGTGATGGATGCAGTGGCCCGACTGCTCCCGGGGGTGTTAGGCGCGGAGCAGGGCGCGGAGTCGGATTCCTTCGAGGACGGGCTGCTGGAGTATCCTCAGTATACGCGGCCGGCCGAGTTCAGGGGCTGGCGGGTGCCGGAGGTGCTGCTCTCGGGCCACCATGAGCAGGTGCGTCGCTGGCGGCGGAAGCAGTCGCTACGTCGCACCCGGGAGCTCCGGCCCGACCTGCTGGCCGCGGCTCGCTTGACCGAAGAAGATCGCATTCTGTTGGCGGAGATAGAGCGCGAGCAAGCCGAGCCGGATGGGTGAGCGACGTAGCCGTGTGGAGGGCGGGTAGGCTGCGACTCGTGCGGCGCAGCCTCGGCGAAGGCGGAAGCCTTGGCAGAGCGGGATAGTGGTCGGCCGCTTGCCTGCGCGTGCTCTGTCTTGACATAGGGCCGGAGCGTCGGTATCATTCCCGCGACACGAACGGTGGGAGGAGTTCTCCAGGCGAGGCGAGAGCCTCGTTGGCTTTTTTTCTGTGCGCGTGAGGCGCGGATGCAGGAACCCATACGCGCGGCCTGGCTGGTTGCCGGTCTCGCGCTGAGCCTGGGTCTGACTACGGCCCTCGGCGCGCTCTTAGGGCAATACCTGGACGGCCGATGGGGCACCGGGCCGTGGCTGACTCTGGTGGGGACGCTGACCGGGCTGGGGGCTGGCTTCCTTGAGATGTGGACCATGCTGAGGCGGGTAGCGGGGCCGAAGTGACGGACCTGCTCGGCCGGACGCCTGGCGGGCCCGGCGGTGGTTACTGGCGGCACAATGAAGGTATGACTGAGCTCATCTGGGCCGGCCATAGCCCGTTCTCTGAGCTTCACCGCGTTCCCGTTTTCGGCGGGGAGCAGTAGGGCAGAACCTGATGCGGGAAGTGGACCAACTCCACATCAGCCTGATCGAGCGAGTCAGCCGCTGGGCGCTGGTGGTGCTGGTGAGCGCTGGCGGCGGTCTCCTGGTGTTCAGTCCCAAGGCGGCGGCGGGAGTGGCTACCGGGGGAGGGCTGAGCCTGGGTCTGCTCGCGTTCCACCGCGCACTCGCCAGCAGGTGGCTCCTGTCTGGGCGCGGAAGGGCCCGGCGAGTCGCCTTCTGGGCCCTGTGGCTGCTGAAGTGGCCCTGCCTGTGCCTGCTTCTCTATCTCGCGCTCAGCCGGGGCTGGGTGGCCGCCGGATGGCTGTGCGCGGGGGCGGGCCTGGTGCCAGCGGTGGCCACCGGCCTGGCCTTGAGGGCAGTGCTGCTCGATCTATGGCGGGGCCAGCAGCCGATAGGAGTCAAGCCGTGACCGCGGGGAGCAAGCGATGGGCAGCAGCAGCCGGGTGCTTGCTCTTGCTCTCGGCCGGCCCTGCCGCGTTCGCCGAGGAGGCGGCCGGCCCTCACCCGGGCAGCTGGCTGAACTGGCTCTTCGCACTGCGCATCGCCGGGCATCCCGTGATCTCCAGCGATGCTGCGCTCGCCTTCGCCTGGTCCCTGGTGGCGATCCTCATCCTCGCTCTGCTCGCGGTGCTCGGCACCCGCCGCCTCTCCCTCCAGCCCGGCCGCTTCCAGATGCTGCTCGAGATGACGGTGGGGGGACTGCGAGCGATGGTCGAAGGCGTGATGGGCCCGCGGGCCGTCGAGTTCGCGCCTTTCACCGGCACTCTCTTCATCTACATCGCCGTGATGAACTTGCTGGGTATGGTCCCTGGTTTCATCTCGCCCACCGCCAACCTCAACACCACCGCGGGCCTGGCGCTGGTAGTTTTCGTGGCCGTCCAGTACCAGGGCCTGCGGGAGCAAGGGGTTGGCTATGTCAAGCACTTCGTGGCTGGAGTGCCGCTTCAGCTTCCCTTCCTCCTGATGGCGCCGCTGGTGTTCTTCATCCATGTGGTGGGCGAGGTGATGCGGCCCGTCACCCTGGCCCTTCGTCTGTTCGGCAACATCATGGGCGAGGAGACCGTGGTCCTCAGCCTGATTGCCCTGGTGGTGCCATTGGCGAAAAGGCTCATCCTGATCCCAGTCCAGCTCCCGAACATGCTGCTAGGATTGGTGACTGCCTTGGTGCAAGCTCTGATCTTCGCCATGCTGGCGGCTGTCTATCTGACAGGGGTACTGCGGGAGGGGCACGAGGAAGCAAGGTAGGGCAGGCCTGCCCCGGGCGCAGCCGAGGGGTCGGGTACCTGCCCCGGCAACCATGCGGTCCTGGTACGCCAAGAGTCGGCAGGACAAGCGACATGCTCGTCCTAACAGAGGCAAAGGAGAGGAGAATGCTCTATCTTTTCGGGCTGGCGCTAGCAGGAGGATTGGGAGTAGCGATTGCCGCCTTCGCCGGAGGCCTGGGTCAGGGGCGCGCCATCGCCGCCGCTCTGGAGGGCACGGCGCGGCAGCCAGAGGCCGGGGGCAGGCTGATGACGGTGCTCATCCTGGGCCTGGCCTTCATCGAGTCCCTGACTATCTACGCCTTCGTGGTCGGGCTCTTGCTGCTCTCCCGGCTGCCCGCCACCGAGCAGGTGTTGGAAGTGCTGCGGCAGGGCTTGCGCGGGGGCTAGAGGAAGGGGGGCGCGGGGAAGCGAGATGGGGGAAGCACTGAAAGCCTTGGGCCTTGATCCCTCGGTTCTGCTGCTGCAGGTCGTTGCTTTTGTCATCCTCTACCTGCTGCTGCGGCGATACCTCTTTCGGCCCCTGTTCGCGGTGATGGCCCAGCGCCAGGCCGCGATCAAGGAAGGGCTGGCGGCCGGTGAGCAGGCCAAGACCGAGCTGGCGCGCATTGACCAGGAAAGAGCACGTCTGCTGGCAGAGGCGCGGGAGCAGGGACGGGAGCAAGTGCGGCAGGCGGTGCGGGAGGGGGAGCAGGCGCGGGAGCAGATCCTGGCGGAGGCGCGCGTCGAGTCTCAGGAGATGCGGGAGCGGGCCCGCCGCGCCCTGGAGCTGGAGCGCGAGGAGGCCGCTCTCGCCCTGCGCCGGCAGGTGGTGGAGCTGGCGCTGCTGGCCGCCGATAAGGCGGTGCTTCGCCGCCTGGATGAAGAGACTCACCGGCGGGTGGTAGATGATTTCATCGCCAGCCTGGAGCAAGAGCAGTGACCAGTCGCCGGGTGGCCGCAAGATATGCCGAAGCGCTGTTCGGGCTGGCCCAGGCCCGCGCCTCGGTGGAAACAGTGCGAGCCGAGCTGCAGGCCCTGGTGGGGCTGATCGCACAGACCCCGGCCCTGGCCAGCCTGCTCGAACGGCCGGACCTGGAGGCGGAGCGGAAGCTGGCGGCCGCGACGGCCGCGCTGGAGGGCCAGTTCAGCGCGATCGTGACCTCCCTGCTCGCCGTCCTGCTGCGGCATCGGCGCGGCGACCAAGTGGGGGCGGTGGCGGAGGCCTTCGCCGAAATGGCCGATGACGCTGCCGGGGTGGTGAAGGCGGAAGCGACCACCGTGGTGCCGCTGACGCCGGTGCAGCGCAGCCGGCTCACGGGGGCGCTGAGCCGCATCACCGGCCGGCGCGTGGTGCTGGCCGAGCGGGTCGAGCCCGAGGTGCTGGCCGGGGTGAGGGTGCAGGTGGGAGATCGCTTGATTGACGGCAGCGCGGCCGGTCGCCTGGAGAGAATGCGGGAGCAGCTAGTGGCCGTGGAGGGAGCGAGGCGGTGAGGATCAGCCCGGACGAGGTCAGCGCGGTCATCCGCCAGCAGATGGAGCAGTTCGGCGCCGGGGCGGAGATGACCGGCGTGGGCCGCGTGCTCCAGGTAGGAGATGGAGTGGCGCGGGTGTACGGGCTCCGCGAGGTGATGATGGGGGAAATGGTGGAGTTCCCCGGCGGAGTCTACGGCCTGGCCCACAACTTGGAGGAGGACAACGTCGGCTGCGTCCTGCTGGGCCGGGATACTGAGATCAAAGAGGGCGACACCGTCAAGACCACCGGGCGCATCATCCAGGTGCCGGCGGGGGATGCCCTGCTGGGGCGGGTGGTCAATGCCCTGGGCGAGCCGCTGGATGGGAAGGGGCCCATTGCCGCTCGGGAATCTCGGCCCATCGAATCTCAGGCCCCCAGCGTGGTGGAGCGGCAGCCCGTGAAGGAGCCGCTCCAGACCGGCATCAAGGTGGTTGATGCCATCACCCCCATCGGGCGGGGGCAGAGAGAGCTGATCATCGGCGACCGCCAGACCGGCAAGACCGCGTTGGTGGTGGATACCATCATCAACCAGAAGGGGCAGAACGTCATCTGCATCTACGTCGCGGTCGGCCAGAAGCTCTCCACCGTGGCGCGGGTGGCAGACGTGCTGGCCAGGCACGACGCCATGGCCTACACCACTATCGTGGCGGCGACCGCGGACGACCCGGCGCCCCAGCAGTACATTGCTCCTTACGCCGGCTGCTCCATGGGCGAGCACTACCGCGACCAGGGCAAGCACGCGCTGGTGGTCTACGATGATCTCACCAAGCACGCCCAGGCCTACCGTCAGATCTCGTTGCTGCTGCGCCGGCCTCCCGGGCGGGAGGCCTTCCCTGGCGACATTTTCTACCTGCACGCGCATCTGCTGGAGCGGGCGGCGAAGCTGAGCGACGAGCGCGGCGGGGGTTCGCTCACTGCTCTCCCCATCGTGGAAACCCAGGAGGGCGACTACGCCGCCTACATCCCCACCAATGTGATCTCCATCACCGATGGCCAGATCTACCTGGAGCGAGACCTCTTCTTCGCCGGGTTCCGGCCGGCGATGAACGTGGGCATCTCCGTCTCGCGGGTGGGGGGCGCGGCCCAGACCCCGGCCATGAAACAGGTTGCCGGCATGCTCCGGCTGGATATCGCTTACTACCAGGAGCTGCAATCCTTCGCTCAGTTCAGCACGGAGCTGGACGCGGCCACCCGGGCACAGCTCAACCGCGGGGAGCGGATGATGGAGCTGCTCAAGCAGCCCCAGTACACTCCCATGGCTATGGCCGAGCAGGTGGTGGTGATCTACACCGGCACTCACGGCTACCTGGACGGGCTCGAGGCGCACCAGGCGGGGCCCTTCGCCGGGCAGCTCGTCACCTTCGTGCGGGAGCGGCATCCCCGGGTGTTGCGGCAGATTCGGGAGAGCGGCGAGCTGAGCGAGGAGCTGGAGAAGGAGCTGCAGCAGGCCATCCAGGACTGCGTCGCGCGGTTCCGGGGCGAACCGAAAGAAGCCGCGGCCTGAGCCGAGAGGAAGAGCTCTGCAAACTACCAAGGACATCTTGCGCAAGATTCGTGCCGTCCGGAGCGTCGAGCAGATCACCCGGGCGATGAAGACCGTGGCTTCCATCCGGCTGCGCCGAGCAGAGCAGCGGCTGGCTCGGGCCCGGCCCTACCGCACTGAGCTGGTGAGGCTGGCCTCGCAGGTGGCCGCGGTCACGCAGGAGCACCCGTTCTTGCAGCCGCGCCCGGTGGGGTCCACGCTTGCGGTTGTGGTCACCAGCGACCGGGGCCTGTGCGGAGGGTACAACCTCGGCGCAGTGCGCCAGGCAGTGGCCCTGGGAGCGCCTGAGGCGGTGGGGGTGGCGGCGGTGGGGCGCAAGGGGCGGGCGCAGATGGCCCGCCGAGGATATGTGATTGTGGATGAAGTGGTACCCTTGGGAGGTGAGCCCGACGCCCGCGCCATCTGGGAGCTGGGGGGAGGATTGGCGCGCGCTACCTGGCCGGCGAGGTGGACCGGGTGGTGGTGGTCTACTCGCGCTTCCTGGGTGGGGCCAGCTATCGTGTGCAGGCGGACACCGTGGTGCCACTGGTGGGTCAGGCGGAGGAGGCCGGCGAGATGATCTTCGAGCCGGAGCCGCCAGAGCTGCTCGCCGGGCTGATGGATCGCTACCTGCGCGCGGTCCTGCTGGGGGCGGTGCTGGAAAGCTCGGCCAGCGAGCACGCGGCCCGGGTGGCGGCGATGGCCGCGGCCACCGACAACGCGGAGGAGATGGTCCGGGACCTAACCATGGACTACAACAAGGCGCGGCAGGCGGGTATCACTAAGGAGTTGTCTGAGATTGTCGGCACCGCGGAGGCCACCGCGTAAGCTGCAGGGCGCGCCCACTGTCGGGCAGGAGCCCCTGGGCCGCGGAGCGACCGGGGTGGCGGCCCGCTGGAAGCGGGCCTAGCCACTTGCCTCCTGCCCCTTGGATAACGACGGACCAGAGACGAGATGGCTGAAGGTAAGGTAATCCAGGTGATTGGCCCGGTGGTGGACGTCCGGTTCCCGGCAGAGGCCCTGCCGGAGATGCGGGACGCCATCGAGATCACGCTTCAGCAGGGAGAGCAGAGCCGCAAGCTGGTGCTGGAGGTGGCCCAGGATCTGGGCAACGACACGGTTCGCTGCGTGGCCATGGCCAGCACTGATGGCCTGGCGCGGGGGACCCCGGCGATTGACACCCACGCGCCCATCCGGGTGCCCGTCGGGCCCAAGGTGTTGGGCCGGCTCCTCAATGTCCTGGGCGAGCCCATTGATGGGCTGGGGCCGGTGGAGGCGGAGGACTATCTTCCCATCCACCGCCCGGCCCCCAGCTTCGAGGAGCAAGACGTCAAGACGGAGGTCTTCGAGACCGGCTTCAAGGTGGTGGATCTGCTCGCCCCCTACCCCAGAGGGGGCAAGGTCGGCATGTTCGGTGGGGCGGGGGTGGGGAAAACGGTCCTGCTCACCGAGCTCATCCACAACATGGCGACTCAGCACGGCGGCACCTCCGTCTTCGCGGGCATCGGCGAGCGCACCCGGGAGGGCAACGATCTCTGGCTCACCATGAAGCAGTCCGGGGTGATCGAGCGCGCCGCTCTGGTATTCGGCCAGATGAACGAGCCGCCGGGCGTGCGGCTGCGGGTGGGCCTGACCGGGCTCACCGTGGCCGAGTACTTCCGCGACGTGCAGGGGCAAGATGTGCTGCTCTTCATTGACAACATCTTCCGCTTCGTGCAGGCCGGCTCCGAAGTCTCCACCCTGCTGGGGCGGATGCCGTCCGCGGTGGGCTATCAGCCTACCCTGGCGAGCGAGATGGCCCAGCTCCAGGAGCGAATCACCTCTACCAAGCGCGGCTCTATCACCTCCCTCCAGGCCATCTACGTCCCGGCCGACGACATCACCGACCCGGCGCCGGCGGCGACCATGGCGCACCTCGACGCCACTACCGTGCTCGACCGGCGCATCTTCGAGAAGGGCATCTACCCGGCGGTGGATCCGCTGCGCTCGACTTCTCGCATCCTCGACCCGGCGGTGCTGGGCGAGGAGCACTATCAGGTGGCGCGGCGAGTGCAGGAGATACTGCAGCGCTACCGCGACCTCCAGGACATCATCGCCATCCTCGGGGTCGAGGAACTCTCCGAGGAGGACCGCACCATCGTCGAGCGCGCCCGGCGCATCGAGCGGTTCCTCTCTCAGCCGTTCTTCGTGGCCGAGGTCTTCACCAACCGGCCCGGCCGCTATGTGCCGCTGCGCGAAACCGTGCGGAGCTTCAAGGAGATCGTGCAGGGACAGCATGACGATCTCCCGGAGCAAGCCTTCTACATGGTCGGCGGTGTGGACGAGGCGATGGCGCGGGCGGAAGAGCTGGCGAAGGGGAGGTAGCGGCCATGCCCCCGCTGTTCGATCTCAGGGCGATGGCGCGGGAGCGCACCGTCTACTCGGGCCGGGTGAGCAGCGTAGTGGCGCCCGGCCGGGAGGGGTACTTCGGCGTGCTCGCGCATCACGCGGACATGGTGGCCGAGCTGGGGGTTGGCCGGGCGCAAGTGGTAGAGGAGGCCGGCCGGGTGCGCTGGTTCGCCCTCTCGGGCGGTTTCCTGGCAGTGGGCGGACACCAGGTGACGATGCTGGCCGATGCCATGGAAGCGGCGGAGGAGGTGGACGTGGCCCGCGCCCAGGCCGCCGCGCAGCGTGCGGAAGAACGCCTCAGCCTGGGGCGAGAGGAGGTTGACGTGGTGCGGGCGCAGGCGGCGCTGGAACGCGCGCTGAATCGGCTGCGGGTGGCGGAGGCGAGGCGGGAATAGTCGAAGCAGAGTCCTAGCCCGAGTTCCATTCCGAGGAGCGGCTATGATCGAAGACGGCTGGCGCATCATCGGCGGACGCCCCCTGCAGGGAAGGGTCAGACCCTCTGGCAGCAAGAACGGCGCGCTTCCTACCCTGGCGGCGACGCTGCTGCTCGAGGGCGAGGCCCTGCTGCACAACGTGCCTCGCATCGCTGATGTCGAGACCATGCTCGGGCTGCTGCGCAGCTTCGGCCTGGCGGTGGAATGGGCGGCCGACGGCAGCCTGCGGGTAGTGAACCGCGGCATCGAGACCCACCGCGCGCCGCTGGAGCTGGCGGGCCGCATGCGTGCCTCGCACTACCTGCTGGGCCCCTTGCTGGCCAGGCTGGGGAGGGCCGAGATTCCCTATCCCGGCGGATGCGCCATCGGGGAGCGGCCCGTGGATTACATCCTTGCCGGCCTGGAGGCGCTGGGTGGCGAGAGCCGGGTGGACGAGGCTGGGATCAGGGTGCGCGCCATGCGGCTGGTCGGCGCGCGCTTCTCCCTCGACCCGGTGTTCCGCAGCCCCGGCGCCACCTTCAACCTGCTCATGGCGGCCTCGCTCGCCAGGGGCAGTACGGTGATTGAGAACGCTTCCTTCGAGCCGGACGTGATCGCCTTCTGCCAGTACCTGACCGCGGCCGGCGCACAAATCGAGGGCGCGGGCACTACCAGCATCACGGTGCGAGGTAGGAAGGCGCTGCACAGCGTCGAGCACACCGTGAACTGCGACCGGCTGGAGGCGGGCACGTTCTTCTGCGCCGCTTCCGCGTCGCGGGGCGCAATCACCGTCGAGGGCATCGGCCGGGGCGAGCTGGGGGCGATCCCAGACAAGCTCGAGGAGGCGGGCGTGCTTCTGCAGGAGCGCGATGGCGGCCTGACCGCGGTCGGCACGGAGCGCCCACGTGGCATCTCCGTAGTAACGCAGCCGTTCCCTCACTTTCCGACCGATCTGCAGCCGCCCCTGGCGGCCGTGCTCGCCACCGCCGAGGGCACGAGCAGCGTCCGGGATAGCATCTTCGACATGCGCTTGCAGTATGTCGAGCCCTTGCTCGCGATGGGCGCGAGTATCCGCCAGCTCGACGCCCGCACCGTGGAGATCGCCGGGGTGCCGCGCCTGCACGGGGCCGCCGTGGAGGCATTCAACATCCGCGACGGCGCGGCCCTGGTGGTGGCCGCGCTGGGAGCGGAAGGGGAGAGCCACGTGCTGGGCCGGCGCTTCGTCGCCCGCGGCTATCAGGATCTGGACAGCAAGCTGCGCGCCCTGGGGGCGGAGATCAGCCTCATCGAGCAGCCCTCGCAGACCGTCGCCGATCGGCCTTAGAGGCTGTACCAAACCCCGGTCGAGTGGACTGTCATAATGCCCCAGTGGCTTTGATACAGCCCCGCAGATGGTTGTGTCAGACCCGGAATATGCACACGCTCAGGAGCCGCGCAGGGGTATCCCATCGCTATTCAACATGGGCAGGTTGTCTCACTGTCTTACCGCGTCACCTTCCTTCTCTCCAATTCACACCAAGCGTTGAAGGTCAGCCGACCTGAGGTGGCTCCGCCAAGACAGGCCGAAACGCAGAGGCACATCGCGAATACCAACGCCGGTTTCCTCACCATTCCCTCCTTGTCTGGGGCTCGCGAGAGCGCAAAGGGCTCCTACTCCTCCACGATCTGCACCTCCATGATACGGGCGTCGAGGCTCCAGCTGCGGCACATGAGTGTGTGGAGGTGGTCGGGGCCGTCCCAGATCGGGCGGGTACCCCAGAAGACGCTCGCATCGAAGCGCGTGGTCTCGACCCCGTCCACGACTATCGCACCCCCGTCTGCGGGGAAGGTATGGGGAACGGCAGCGATGTAGGCGAGGTGCTTGCTGTCCGGGCTGAAAGCGAGGGCCCAGACTCCATTGTACTGAGGGCCCTCAGCGCCGTCGGCAACCACAAGCCACTTTGTCCCGAGGGCGGCAGCATAGGCCAGTCGGCGGCTGTCAGGGCTGAAGGTTGGCGCCGAGCAGCCGTCATAGGCTTCCCCCTCGACTCCATCCAGCACCACCATGCCTTTGCCATCACGGGCGGCGCAGTAGGCGAGATGGGCGCTGTCAGGGCTGTAGACCGGGTTAGAGCGGTAACGGATGGCGTCGTATGCTTTTCCCTCGACTCCACCGGCGACGACGAACCATGACGTCCCCCGCCTCGCCCGATAGCAGAAGTGCTTCCCGTCGGGGCTGAAGGTCAGGGACTCGGGGGAAACCTCGTCATACTCTTTCCGGCGCTCTCCATCCACCACCACGAAGAACGCATCCCCGCTTTTCGCGGCGAAGGCCAGCCGCGTTCCGTCCGGGCTCAGGACAGGACGCAGGACTAGATCGTACCGCTCGCCCTCCTGGCAGTCGGCCACGACGAACCACTGCCCGCCGGCCTTGGCCAAGTAAGCCACGTGCTTCCCCTCGGCGTCGAAGGCGATTGGCCCGCCGACCTCGTCGTACTCCTTCCCCTCCACCCCGTCCACCACCGCCAGCCACCTCTCTCCTTTCTTCGCAAGGTAAGCGAAGCGCCTGCTGTCAGGGCTGAAGACAAGCGGCATCTGGACTTCATCGTATTGCTTCTGCTCCACCCCGTCCAGGACGACGGAGCAGCGCGACCGCCTGCTTGCGCGGGCGACGAAGGCCAGCCGCTTGCCGTCAGGGCTCCATGTGGCCGGGTAATCATCATCGATGCCCGCCAGCCCCGGCCCGTAGGCCTGCCCGTCCACCGCCATCACCATCCGCTTCTTGGCGAAGAAGCGGGCGACGGGATGGGCCTCGTGGCGGTTGTCCGGGCTGGCCACAACCCAGGTGAAGGACCGGGTTTCGCCGGACAGGGTCGCCAGCAGGTCCCCCTCGTGGATCTTGGCGAGGGTGGTCTCAGTCACGGTCAGCTTCAGCTTCGGCGGGTCCTCGGCGGCCGGTGAACGGCCCGCCGCGAGCGCCACGGCTGCTAGCGCCGCGAGCACGAATGCGAAGGCTGTTCTCATCGAGCGTCCCTCCCCAGCCAAACGCTTGGTGTGAATTAGACCCAGATCATGCGTAGGCGAGGGCTGAAAGCTGAGAAGTGCCCACTATGCGTAGAGAGCATTTCATAACCTACCTGCTGGCTGGCCGCACTACGCCCTCGCATGAAATGCGCCTGCCACTGCCTGACGTTGTGCAGTGCTGTTTCATAACCTCCCCTGGGAAGGTTATGAAACAGCTTCTAGACTTTCTTGTCTCAGCCGATTCACCTACAAGTTGAAAGGTCGCCCTCAAGAGAAGCATGAATTTGCCTTGTCTTCTTGCTCATTTGCTTTTTCCTACGCATAATCTCGGTTAGAGGCTCTTGGGCCAGCCCAGGTTCCTCATCATCAGAGAGGCGGACGGCGGGGCGGCCTGTTAGGCGTCGCGCACTGCGCCCACAGCGATCTCGATGCTGCGGCGCATGGCGCTGGCGAATGCGATGACTGCCTTCTCTGCCGCCTGCACCTTCGTATAGCCGGAGAGGAAGTAGTCCCAGCCCGAGAGGTAGTAGCTGGCGTAGCTCTCCGCCAGCGCCACTTCGCCCAGGTGCGCGAGCAATGAGACCACGCGCGTGCGATTGGCCGACCACGCCTCCTGGGGTGGCACGCCGAGCGTCGTGAGCACCCGCGGGCCGGTGGGCGAGAGCTGCCAGTTCAGATCCCGGAGCACCGCGGGCAGGTGGGCATCGGCCTTGTCGATCATCCGCAGCGGAAGTGCCTCCACGCGGGGAGCGAGCGCGAGCACGCTCTTGCGGTCGAGTTCCCGGATGCGGTCGGCTTGTGGGCAGTCCTCATGTAGTGGCTCACCGAACACTGTCTTGAGTGTGCCTTCGGGCGCCGGGCAGTAGTCAGGGTCGGCCAGCAGGCGATTGAGCAACACGAGCTGCGGCTCGGGGAAGTGGATCGGATCGCTCACGCGAGCCCGGTAGGCGCCGATGACCTGTGACCTGATGCCGAGCGTGCTCTGCAGGCTGAACCGGCCGGCGGCAGCGTCCGTATCCCTGAACAGCAAATGGATATCAACGTCACTCAGCTCGGGAACATAGTCGAGCGGCGAATCCCAGGCCTTGATCGCCGATCCTTTGACGTAGATTCCCGTGATTTCGCCGGCGGGCACGAAGGCGAGGAGCGTCTCGACAAAGGCGTCAATCAGGCCATCCACTTCCCGCCGGATACGTTCCTTGCTCGGGTACTTCGCCGACCAGGCGAGATCCAAGCCGCCCTCCTGACGCGCGTGCGCTCTCTGAGCACCGCGGACTGCCTGCTGACTTCCGGTGCGGCCTGGTGGCCAGGTCAGTAGGCGCGGCCCACCTTCTCCTGCTGGAACCCGGCCTGGATCACCTGCATCGCCTGCTGCGCCAGCTTCTCCACCGTGCTCTTGTGGAAGTCGGCATCCTCGGGGGTGATGGCGAAGAGCGTCTGTCCCCGTGCCTGCACCAGGGTCTGCTCCCCCGCCTGGGTCAGTGTGACTTCCAGAGGCCGAAGATCGGAGAGCAGCAGCCGGTTGAAAGCATCGGACGCGCGCTGGGCTCGGGTCAGTGGAGAGTTCCCTGCCACCTCCACTGCCGGCTGGAAGACCGACGCTGACCAGGGCTCTACGCCACCCGAGGTAGTGAGCCGCAGTTCCCCGATCTCCCGGCCTTCCACGGTCACCGCCACTGCCACCGCCGTCAGCGACTTCGTCACCCGCCGGCGCTCGATCGGGATCTTGAGGTCGTTGAGTTCGCTGGTGATGGCGGCGATCCGCTCTTCCGGGTAGGGGTGAGTCTGGAAGACGCCCTGCTGCACTGGGGCCTCGCCCCCCTCCAGGCGGGCCAGGCCCTCGGCGACAGTGAGCATCGCCACCGGGTTGTAGACCTTGCTGGCATTCAGGTAGAGCACCGCGTTGTGATCCGCCTCCAGCTCCGCCCCTCTCCCGTAATGGTTCAGCGCGTCCTCTACCACCAGGCTGCCCACCATCGCAATCGCGCCGGGGTCCACGCTGCTGGATCTGCTCAGGATCGAGCCCAGCACGATCGGCCCCAGAATCCTATTATAGCGGTCGTTCTTGCTCATCATCTTGCGGGAGTGGCCCAGGCAGACGTGAGCCATCTCGTGCCCCGCCACCGCGGCCAGCTCGTCATCCGACTCCACCGCATCCAGCAGCCCCTGAGTGAAGTAGAGATAGCCGCCAGGCAGGGAGAAGGCGTTGATCGCCTTGCTGTCTACCACCTTCACCTGATAGCTGAGATGCGGCTTCTGGGTGACAGGGCGGAGCCGGTCCACGATGGCGGTGATGCGCGGCAGGGCCGGCGAGTCCTTGATCATCTTGAACTGCTTCGCCACCGCCTCGTCCGCCGATTTGCCAATGTCGGCGTCGGCCTTCTCCTCGGGGGTCATCTCCACGGACCCGGAGGCCGCAGGCGTCCCCGCGGCCTGCTCGGCCGCCGACCCAGGCCCTGCCCCCGGGCCAGCCAGGCCCAGCGCCAGCAGCGCCAGGATCAGACTCAGCTTGCCGACTTCCCGCACGTCTTCGCTCCGCAGCGCCCCTGCGCTCCGCCGCATCAGGCAATAAGCCCAAGTGCGCAGACCGGGCCGGAGCGGCTCGCGACAGGGCCCGGCTAGCACTCGTGTATGCAGACATGACCAGTATACCATGCCAGGGGCCTCCTAAGCGCGGCCCCATTTCCACCGCGCTGGGCCGGCACAAGCACAGCCGCATCGTGTCCCCGACATGCACACGAATCGTGGTATATAGCCACCGACGGCACGGTGGCAGGGGTAGCCGCCCCGATGCCGGGGTAGCATATATCCAGGCGATGACGCGCACTTCCCAGGGTCAAGGGGCCGGGAGAGGACAGGCACTATGAGCTCGAGACAACGGGAGTCGGCCTTCGGCGGGGTGCGTACCGAGACCCGGCAGGATTACCAGGTGATGATTGACTACATCAAAGACCAGATCGGGGAAGGTCGGGAATACCTGAACGACCTGGTCCGGGTGGTGCTATCGGATCGGGGATGCTACTACGAGTTCCGGGACATGCCGGAGGAGTTCTCCGGCGCGGTGGGCTCGGGGTTCCGCTATGAGTTCATCGGCACCCAGAAGAGCCGGGAGCTGTTGAGCGCCATCCAGGCCCTGATGGCCGCCCCCGAGACCGCGGACACGCTCGAGATCAGCTTGATGGTGGTGTACGGGTGGGACGGACTGTTCCGGCGGGAGGATATGTTCGTCTACCACTGGGCCCGCGACGGCGGTGAGGAGGAGGGGCCGGTGATGGTGGGCGTCTACCGGCCGGAGGTGCTTCCCTTGTTCTTCAAGCTCAAGGTGGACAGCCCGCTGGCCGAGCCCCTGCTCGGGGCCGCCAGGGGTGTCCTCTTCTTCGTAGCCAATCTCAGCGACCAGCACCTGCTGGTCCGGATCCCACACATGGGCCCCGGCGTCACCGACCTGAACGAGCCTCACGGGCCCAGGCTCATCCACTGATCGCAGCGCGAATCAGCTATCCTACACCGACCCGGCCCGGAAGGCCGGGTCGGTGCGTTTCTCCGACTCCTGCGGGCGGCTAGAGTTCCGCCGCCCGCCAGTCCGACCAGCGCCAGCACGGGCTTGCCCTGCCTCATGGCTGTATGCTATACTTGCTCCGATGGTCTGGCAGACCCGTCCCCCTGGCGATTCCCTCGCCAGGCTTTTCTTAGAGGGCTGCATCCGAACTGGACATCACTGCCTGCGCGCTGGGAGGTGAGCTGCGATGACGATGCTGACCGAGCTGGAGAAGGGGCAACTGCGCGGCGATCTGCCGGAGTTCGGGCCCGGCGATAATGTCACCGTCAGAATCCGCGTCACCGAGGGGGGCAAAGAGCGCGTGCAGCCCTATGAGGGTGTGGTCATCGCCCGGCGCAATCAGGGCCTGAAGGAGACCTTCACCGTCCGCCGGGTCACTCATGGCGTGGGCGTGGAGCGCACCTTCCTCTTGCATTCGCCGCGGCTGGAGAGCATCAAGGTCACGCGGCACGGCAAGGTGCGGCGGGCCAAGCTCTACTACCTGCGGGGCCGGGTGGGCCGGGCCGCCCGCATCAAAGAGGATCGTCGCTCCTAGCATGAACCCGGACCAGCCCTGGCAGATCGCCGCCCTGATCGGGCTGCTGACACTGTGCCGACTGCTGTGGGGTCGCTGGCGGCGATCCCCGGCGCGAGGCTTCCTGCTGGAGCTGTTCGACTCCGGGCTGATCGCATTCGCCCTGGTCTTCCTGCTCATCCGGCCCTTCGTGGTGCAGTCCTTCTACATCCCTTCAGCCTCTATGGAGCCCACCCTGATGGGGCCTGAGGTGGAGGGAGATGGATCCGCCCTGGGCCGGCAGGCCTGGAGCGCGCCCTTCGCAGTCGGGCCCCGCATCAGCCTGCGGTCCATGAGGGGAGATCACATCCTGGTCAACAAGTTCATCTACCGCCTCACCCCTCCTCGGCGGGGCGACATCATCGTGTTCCGGGCCCCGCCCCAGGCACTTCACGGCGGCCCCCCGAGCGATTTCATCAAGCGCCTGGTCGGGCTCCCGGGAGACCTGATCGAGATCAGGCGAGGGCTGGGCGTCTTCGTGAACGGCGCGCGGCTGCGCGAACCGGCCGCTATCCCCCTGCCCGACTACGACTGGCCCGTGGATCGGGTGGGCCTGCCCAGCGGCAGGCCCTACCAGGTCCCGCCAGACTGCTACTTCGTGCTCGGCGACAACCGCAACCACAGCTACGACAGCCACGCCTGGCAGCTACCTGACGGCTCGCCCCAGCCGGAGCTGGCACAGGGCCTGGTGCTCGGCAAGGCCATGGCCATCTTCTGGCCCCCGGGCAGGGCCCGGCTGCTGGGGGATAGCGCGCAGGTCTA
This sequence comes from uncultured Armatimonadota bacterium, assembly GCA_963716175.1. GTDB lineage: Bacteria > Armatimonadota > Hebobacteria > Hebobacterales > Hebobacteraceae > MFD04408-11. Next base: position 3,154,608 of record OY970296.1, read on the forward strand.
CCTGCCAAGCGTGCGCATCGCGCAGCAGATGAAGAGCATATGAACCTGGACCAGCCCTGGAAGATTGGCGCGGTCATCGGCCTGGTGGCCTTCCTCCGCATCATCTGGGCCCTGTGGCGCCGGGCGCCGGCGCGGCCGTTCATGGTGGAGCTGCTGGACTCCGGCCTGATCGCCTTCGTGCTGGTGTTCCTGCTCATCCGGCCCTTCGTGGTGCAGGCCTTCTACATCCCGTCCCGCTCCATGGTGCCGGCCCTGCTCGACGGCGATCGCATCCTGGTGAACCGGTTCCTCTACCGGCTGAACCCGCCCGAGCGGGGCGACATCATCGTCTTCAACGCCCCGCCGCAGGCGCTTCAGGGGGACAGCAGGAAGGACTACGTCAAACGCCTGATCGGATTGCCGGGGGACGCCATCGAGATCAAGCGCGGCCTGGGCGTGTTCATCAATGGCACGCTGCTCAGGGATGCCCCGGGGGTGCCACTGCCCGAGTACGATTGGCCGGTGGATGAGTACGACCTTCCCACCGGCCGCCCGTACGTTGTGCCCCAGGGCTGCTACTTCGTGCTGGGCGACAACCGCAATGACAGCAATGACAGCCACAAGTGGACCGAGATAGCGGGCAATCGCCGCGTGCCTCGGCCGGAGCTGGAGGCAACGCAATTGGTGGGCAAGGCGATGGCCGCCTTCTGGCCCCTCTCCCGGATCGGGTTGGTCAGCGATCATCAGCAGGTCAGCCTTCCGACTCCCTCTCGCAGGGCCGCGCGACCGGGGGCGGCAGCGGCGGCCTCGCGCTGAGGTGAGGGTATGTGGGGCCGCTGGCGGATAGAGGAGGAGCTGCAGGGCCAGGGCTTCCGCCGCATCGCGGGAGTGGACGAGGCCGGACGCGGCCCTCTGGCGGGACCGGTGGTGGCGGCGGCCGCCATCCTTCCCCGGCGCTGCCGCCTGCCCGGTCTGCACGACTCCAAGTTGCTGACCAGGGGAGACCGGGAGCGGCTGTACGCCCTGATCCGGAAGCGGGCCATCGCGGTCGGGGTAGGAATAGCGGACGCCAAGATGGTTGACCGGCTGAACATTCTGGAGGCCACGCGCTGGGCGATGACAGAGGCGGTGGAGCAACTGGATCTGGAGCCGGACCTGCTGCTGGTGGACGGCCGGGAGCTACCTTTCCATCCCGGCGCGCAGCGCGCGATTGTGCGGGGCGATCGCCTCTGCGCCTCCATCGCCGCCGCCTCCATCGTGGCCAAGGTGCTGCGCGACCGCATGATGGACGAGTTGGATGGCCTCTACCCGCAGTATGGCTTCGCTCAGCACAAAGGCTATGCCACCAGACTGCATCACGCCAAGCTGTTGGAACTGGGCGCGTGTCCCGAGCATCGCGTGAGCTTCGCACCAGTGCGCGATTTGCTGCAGGGGCGGCTGCCTCTGCGCGACGCGAGTTGAGGCAGCAGGGGTCACGCGTGCTCTTGCCGCCCAGGGGTGTCGGGTTTCCGACGGGACAGGTTTCCGGCGAGCGAAGGCCGCGGCTTGACAAGGCGCCGCGTGGCTCCATATATTGAGCTTCGCCGAACCACGTGATCCGGCCAAGCTCGGAGGCGGGGCCGAAAGGCACTGCGGCGAAATCCGGAACCGCCTCCAGGCGCGAGCATCAATAGGCAGCCAATGCGGATGTCTCCGGGGGGTTGCACATCTATGAGAGCACGGAGTCACTATGGTAGTGGTAAGCAGACCGAGGTGATTGACCGACTGGCGAAGAGGTACGGGAAGTATGCCTTGGTGGTGGGAGTGGCGCGGCGCGCGCACGATCTCAAGGAGCGCATTGATGCCACGCTGGAACCCAGCGGGGGTGGGCTGATCAACCGGGCGCTCACCGAGATCGCGCGGGGCGAGGTGCGGATTCGCGGGGGGGAGCCCGAAGAGGAATCTGACTGACCCGCCGCCTCAGCCATGGCCGAGGGACAGGACTATTACGAGATCCTGGGCGTTGACCGCAACGCCACTCAGGATCAGATCAAGCGGGCCTTCCGGCGTCTCGCCCGGCGTCATCATCCCGACGTCAGCCCTGAGGATCCCGAGGCCGAGGCCCGCTTCCGGGAGATCGCTGAAGCCTACCAGGCGCTCAGCGATCCGGAGCGGCGCGCCCAGTATGACCTCTACGGGCGGACGGGCCCTGCGGGCCCGTTGGCCGGCGACATCTGGGAAGAGCTGAGCGGCCTGGGCGGCCTGTTCGAAGCTTTCTTCGGCCCGCGCGCTCCAGCCCACCCGCGACTTCGACCGGGCGCGGACCTGCGCTACGACTTGGAGGTTGAGCTGGCCGAGGTCGCCACCGGAGTGGAGAAGCGCATCGTCGTGGAGCGGCTGCGGGCCTGCGACACCTGCCAGGGAACCGGCAGCCGATCGAAGTCGGGCCCCCAGCCTTGTCCCACCTGTCGCGGCTCTGGCCAGACGCGACACACTGCCGCTACCCCATTCGGCCATCTCTCCACGGTAAGCACCTGTGCCCAGTGCGGGGGGGCCGGAACCGTGATGCCGGACCCGTGCCCGGACTGCCGTGGGTCGGGCCGCCGCGCCGTCACCGGCGTGGTGCCTGTGAAGATACCGGCGGGCGTCGAGCACGGAGCCACCCTCCGCCTCCACGGCGAAGGCGAGTCCGGCGAGCGAGGGGCCCGCGTGGGCGACCTCTACGTGGTGGTGCACGTCAAACCGCACGAGATCTTCGAGCGCCAGGGCCGCGATCTGCAGTGCGTGGTGCCCATCGCCTTCACCACCGCCGCTCTCGGAGGCGTCGTGAGCGTGCCCACCCTGGCGGGCGGGACTGAGGAGCTGACCATCCCGCCGGGCACCCAGACTGGAGAGACATTCACATTGCTTGGGCTGGGCCTGCCCGATGCCCACACCGGGGTGCGCGGCTCCCTCCACGTGACCGTGCGCGTGGTCACCCCCGCCCATCTCACCCCCCGCCAGCAAGAGCTGCTGTCCGAGTTCGCCGTGGAGGGGGGCGACCAGGTGGATGTCCCCAGGGGATGGTTTGCCCGGCTGCGCGACGCCCTGCGGGGAGAGGAAGGCGAATAGGCCAGGCATCACCGCGGTGGCGCTCCCGGCATGGCCAGACCTGTGGGAGCCCCGTTCCGGAGCTCCCACGGCCTCTCTTGCGTTGTCCTTTGCGCCCTTCGCGCCACTGCGGTGGGTATTCCTGTCTTACAGCTTTACCTTCTCCGGCTCCCCTGACTCACCCGATTCCCAGGCCGCTTCCGTCAACTGGATCACCCGCAGCCCCCAGATCGGCGGAGTCTGCGGCTTGTCCTTGCCCAGGATGGAGTCCACGAAGTTCTTGTCCGCGCTGCCCTTGTACTTGACCGTGTCCGTCACATCCTTGGTCTCGGCACCCCAGCCCCTGGGGTCCGGCACCTGGTGCAGGATCCGGTCGTGGCGGATGTAGACCGCGCCCTTCTCGCCGTAGTAGGCCACTTCCTCCCACCACCCCGGCGCGTCGCCGACGATGGAGATATTGCCGATCACCCCGCCCTTGAACTCGATGGTCAGCCCCGAGTTGATGTCCACCTTGCTCCCGCGGTTATCAATCTTGGCGTAAACGGTGGCCGGGGCAGATCGCTCACCCACAGGATGATGTCCAGCAGATGGCTGGCGGAGTCATTGAGCTGGCCGCCTCCGCTCAGGTCCGGCTGCTGACGCCACGTTCCCTTCGTCCCCCGCAGCCATTCCTGCCCCTGCAGGGCGGAGATGAACTTGACCTTGCCGATCTTCCCCGATTGCACGATCTCTCGCGCCGCCCGGAAGGCCGGCGAGAAGTGACGCTGGTAGGAGATCATCAAGATGCGCTTCTTCTGCTCCGACTTCCTGATCACCGCCTTGGCGTGGGCAACCGTGCACACCATCGGCTTCTCGGTCAGCACGTGCAGCCCCGCCCCGAGGCAGGTCATGATCTGCTCGTAGTGGATGGTGTGCGGGGAGGCGATGATCACGCCATCCAGGTCCACCGCGCCGAGCATCTTGCGGTAATCCGCGAATGTGGGCAGGTTGGCCAGCTTGGGGTGGCGCTTCTTGAAGCCCGCCATCATGGTCCTGCTCGGATCCATCAAGGCGGCGATGGTGGCCGACTTGACTGGCTCCAGTTGCTCCACGTGCATGCTCATGATCCCGCCGCATCCAATCAGCCCGACTCTGACTTTAGGCATGTTCTGTGTTTCCTCCGAAGTATTCGGCCGGCCGTACAAGCTCCCCGGCTGGCGCGCCGGGCGTTGTTCTCTGGTAGTGCTGTTTCTTCCTTCCGCGCCGGCAGGCGTAAGAGGACAGCCACGAGGTCCGACGAGCCGTTGACCGCCATGGGCTCCCGGCGTACACTGCGGACAAAGGTGAGAGGCGAAGGGGCGGCACCAGAGGAGCGAGAGGAATGAGCAGAGGCAAGTGGGTGCTAGTTCTGATAGTTGTCGTGGTGCTAGCGGTGGTCGCGGGGGCGTACGCGGCGGGTAAAGCGAAGTTGCTGCCGGGTGCGCTGGGGGGCTTCAAGATCAGTGTAGCTCGATTCGACGAGAGCCTAGGGAGCAGACCCCTCCCAACCATCCCAAAGAGTTGGCGATTTGTCGGCGTCAGCAACGGCAGGGCGATGAACTCGAATGCCTTGTGGTTTCAGAGCCCGGATGGCAACATCTACAGGGTTGAGGGTTTCGTCAACAGCGACAAGAGCTTCGCCAGTTACGGTAAGTTCACCCTCGAAGAGGATATTGCCAAGATAGCGGCGGGGGAATAAGGAGCGAGGAGACGAGGAAGATGCGTACTTGGCGGTGGTACTCGAAGGTGCTACTCGGACTGTTGATTCTCGCGTTCGCCTACTACGTCTGGCCGACGCCGTGGAGGTATGATATGACCCGGGGTTCACAAAGCATTCCCTTCCGGATAAACCGATTCACTGGGGACGCCGAGATGATAATCCCCCACTAGGAGCCAGACCTTTTTCCGGCAAGCAGCGCAGAAAGGGCAGCGCCAGAGGAGGCGAGGAAGATGAGCAAGGCCAAGTGGGCGATTGTGCTGGCGGTTATCGTGGCGCTGGCTGTGGCGGCGGCCTATGCCGCGGGGAAGGCGACGGCGCGGGAGGTGGTGAGGGCACAGGCGTTCGAGCTGGTGGACGCGGAGGGGAGGACGCGCGCAATGCTGGCATTGGTGAACCGCCAGCCGCACCTTGTGTTCGTCGACGAGCAGGGCAAGCCGCGCGCCGGGCTGGGACTACACACCGACGGCACCCCTGGACTGCAGCTCCGCGACGAGAAGGGCAAGGCGCGCGCCGACCTGGGAATCTTTACCGACGGCACCCCTGGACTGCACCTCCGCGACGAGAAGGGCAAGGCGCGCGCCGGGCTGACGATGCTTCCCGACGGTAGCCCGAACCTGCGGCTATTCGATGAGAAGGGCGAGGACCGCGCCGGACTGATGCTGCTGGCCGGCGGCAACCCGAGCCTGGGGCTCTTCGACGCGAAGGGCAAGGGGTGCGCCATGCTGGCAGTGCTTCCCGACGGTAGCCCGAGCCTAGAGCTACTCGACAAGAAGGGCGAGGTGCACGCCATGCTGTTGCTCCTTCCCGGCGGCACCCCGAGCCTGGTACTCAGCGACGAGAGGGGTGAGGTGATCTGGAGGGCGCCGTAGGCTGGGGCGAACGATTTGGCGTCCGGGGCCACGTGCACGGTGGTCTCACTGGCCCAGCCCGGCACGCGCTGCCGTGAGCTGCTCTTCACGGACGGAGATCGAGAACGCCACCAGCGGCTTGACGCCGACCCGCACTGCCATGCTTCTTCGATCTGCCGATGTAACAGGACGACCAGGGGGTGGCATGACCCTCCCCTTGCGTGGCAGTCTGTCGCCCCTTGGGGGCGAACGCAGGTTGTGGTCACACCTGGCGGCGCTGACCACAAACCTAGCGCCACCCGCAAGATGCACTCTCCTCCAGTGGCGTGGGTATGTCACGAGCGGCAAGGCAAGTGACTACCCGCGCAGGCACGCTGGAGGCGTGCCTGACCCGCCCTGCCCTTCCCCCTCCGCTTCCTCAGGTCTGCCCTCCTCTGCCGCGCGCAGGTGCGGGCAGCCGGGCTTGTGTTGGGCGACGGCGGCCGTGGGCAGATCAATCTGTCCGCCCTCATCCAACGTGACCACCACGCGGTTGCGCAGCACGTTGATCTCGGTGATCTTGCCCGGGCCCTTGGTGGTCTCGATCCGGCTGCCCACCTTGGGCAGGCACTGCTTCGCCTCCCGGTAGTGGGCGTACTCGAAGTTGAGGCAGCACATCAGCCGGCCGCAGGCGCCGGAGATCTTCTGCGGGTTGAGCGAGAGGTCTTGCTCCTTCGCCATCTTGATGCCCACCGGGTCGAACTCGGTGAGGAAGGTGGCGCAGCACAGCGGCCGGCCGCAGGGCCCCAGTCCGCCCCGCAGCTTGGCCTCATCTCGCACCCCCACCTGGTGCAGCTCGATGCGCGTCCGCAGCGCCTGAGCCAGGTCTCGCACCAGGGCCCTGAAGTCCACCCGGCGCTCGGCGCTGAAATGAAACACGATGCGGCCTCCGTCCAGCGTGCTCTCGGCCGCGATCAGCTTCATCGGCAGCTCGTGCTCGGCGACCTTGCAGGCCGCCACCTCCATCGCCTCCTGCTCCCGCACCAGGTTATCCTGGGAGCGGCCTATATCATCCTCTGTGGCCTTGCGCTCGATGGGCTTGAGGTCGCTGTTGGCCTCCCGCTCCGACAGCTCTCTGGGGGCGCTGCGCACCGCGCCCAGCTCCAATCCCCGTGTGGTGCGGGCGACCACCTGGTCGCCCGGGACCAGCTCCAAGTTGCCCACTTCGAATCGGTAGAGCCGGCCGCCTGGGCGGAAGCATATGTCAGCAACTCGCGGCATTGTCCTTTCTCCTCAACTCCATATGGCAGGGGCCAGCCCCTGCCCAGCTACGGCCGGCGGCGATGCTCGCCCGCCCCCGGCGGACTTCGCATGGCCGCCCTACAATGGCCGGCGGGCGAATATTCCTGCTACAGTCTGGCGATCGCTTGCTCGCGCCGGTCATGGCGCCGCGCCTCCTCGGTCAGCGGCAGCAGCGCGAGCTGATCCAACACCTGCTCCAGTCGGGTGAAGAGCCCGTTGGTGTCTGCCTTTCGCCGCGAGACCACCACCCGGTCGTGCTGGGTGAGGGCCAGCCAGATCCTCATCTCGGCCGGCAGGGCGCGCTGCAGCTTCTGCACCAGCAGCGCGGTCAGCCGCCGGTCATCGGTGAGGCGCAGAGACATCAGGTTGAGCTCGGTGGTGATGCTTTGGACCCCCGCGGCCGCACACCGCACCTTGAGCCGCGCCAGCCGCACCAGGTTCTGCACTGGCTCGGGCGGAGGCCGGCCGAAGCGGTCGGCGATCTCAGCCTCCAATGCTTCCAGCCGCTGCTGATCGGGCGCGCTGGCCAGCCTTCGGTAGAGGTCTATCCGCTGGTTGAGGTCGGGCGCGTAGTCGGCCGGCAGATAGGCCTCCACCGGAAGGTCCACGCTCACCTGCGGCCGCTCCACCGGGGCCTCTCCCTTCGCCTCCTGCACCGCGTCCTGCAGCATCTGCAGGTAGAGCTCCAACCCCACCGCGCTGACGAACCCGTGCTGCTCGGGCCCCAGCAGATTGCCCGCCCCCCGGATCTCGAGATCCCGCATCGCGATCTTGAACCCGGAGCCCAGCTCGGAGAACTCGCGGATGGCGGCGATCCGCTTCTCCGCCTGCTCGGTGAGCCGCTTGAAGGGCGTCCACATCAGATAGGCGTAGGCCTGCCGGTTCGAGCGCCCCACCCGCCCCCGAAGCTGATAGAGCTGAGCCAGCCCCAGGCGGTCGGAATCGCTCACCACCAGGGTGTTCGCGTTCGGGATATCCAAACCATTCTCCACGATGGTCGTGCACACCAGCACCTGCGCGTCCCCAGTGTAGAAATCGAGCATCGCGCTCTCGAGCTGGCGCTCCTCCATTTGGCCGTGAGCCACCACGAACCGGGCGTGTGGGATGAGCTGGCGCACATGCTGGGCCACGTGGTTGATGGACTCGACCCGGTTGTGCACGTAGTAGACCTGCCCGCCCCGGTCCAGCTCCCGCAAGATCGCTTCCCGCACAATGCCGTCGTCTCGCTCCAGGGCGCGGGTGATGATGGCGGTGCGTCCCTCCGGCGGATCGTTGATCAGGCTCATGTCGCGAATCCCGCTGAGCGCCATGTGCAGGGTGCGCGGGATCGGCGTCGCGGTCATGGTGAGCACGTCCACGGTGGCCCGGAGCTGCTTGAGCTTCTCCTTATGCCTCACCCCGAAGCGCTGCTCCTCGTCCACCACCACCAGCCCCAGGTCCTTGAACTTGATGTCCCGGGAGAGCAGGCGATGGGTGCCGATGATGATGTCCACTGCGCCGGCCGCCAAGTCGGCCACGGTCCGAGTCTGCTGCTTGCGGCTGCGGAACCGGCTGAGTAGCTCTACCCGCACCGGATAGGGCACCAGGCGCTCTCTGAAGGTGGTATAGTGCTGCTGCGCCAGGACCGTGGTGGGCACCAGCACCGCCACCTGCTTGCCGTCCATCACCGCTTTGAAGGCGGCGCGAATCGCCACCTCCGTCTTGCCGTATCCGACATCGCCGCAGATCAGCCGATCCATGGGGCGAGGGGTCTCCATGTCCTGCTTCACCGCCTCAATCGCGGTTAGCTGGTCAGGCGTCTCTTCGTATTCGAAGCCATCCTCCATCTCGCGCTGCCAGGGCGTGTCAGGCGCGAAGGCATGGCCGGGTTGGCGCTGCCGCGCGGCGTAGATGCGAACCAACTCCTCGGCCAGCTCCTGGGCCGACTTCTTGGCGCGGCGCTTGGTGCGCTCCCATTCGCTGCCCCCGAGGCGGTGGACCTGGGGGCGCTCCTCCTCCCCACCCAGGTACTTCTGCACCCGGTCGAACTGATCGGTGGGCACGTAGAGGCGGTCATTCTCCGCGTACTCCACCAGCAGGAACTCCCGCTCTGCGTCCTCGGCCGTGCGCCGCACCAGCCCCCGGTAGATCCCGATCCCGTGGTTGATGTGGACTACGTAGTCACCGGGGTTGAGGTCGGTGAGCGACCCGATGGGCACGCCCTCCGCCGCCCGGCGGCGGAGGGGCCGCCGCAGCCTGCGCCACCCGAAGATCTCACGATCGGTGAGGGCGGCCAGGCCCACGCTCGGCAGATGAAAGCCCTCGTTCAGAGGCCGCTCGGAGATCACGATCTGCCCGGGCCGAGGCTCCACCCCCGGCTCCTCCCGCACCATCCCGCCCATCCCGAACTCGTCCAGCACCTCGATCAGCCGATCCGCCTGGCGGGTGGCGATCAGCACTCGCGCGGAGAGCTGCTGCCATCGCCGCAAGTCGCGGGTCAGCCGCTCGAAGTCGCCCGCGAACTCGTCCATCCGCTGGGAGGAGATGCCTACCCGCCGCGTGCCGCGCTTCTCCGGAGTCCCACCTACCAGGCAGAGCTCGATCACCCGCGACTTATCGAGTCTCCGCTGCGCCCCCTCCAGCGGGAGATGCAGGGCATCCGGCAGAGGGAGCAGCAGGCCCTGATCGAGGCGGGAGACCCCGACCTCCACCAGGTCTTGCTGGAACTCATTGTAGTGGTCCACCAGCCGGCCCGGCTCGTCCACCACGATGGTGGCCTGAGGCGGGAGATAGTCGAGGGCGGTGGCCGGCTCCGGGTAGAGGAACGGAAGGAAGTACTCCAAGCCTCGCGCATAGGCTTGTTGCCGGAGCGCCTCCAGCAGGTCGCGAATGCGCTCCTCCAGCCGCTCCGCCTCCAGGTCCTTGCCATCGGCGCGGAGGACCTCCGCCTGTTGGGCCAAGGCCTGCTCGATCCGCGGCACCGCGCGGGCCACTGCCTCCTCGGTAAGCAGCACCTCCCGCGCCGGCAGCACTGACACCCTCTCCACCGGAGCGATCGAGCGCTGAGTCCCCGGATCGAAGGTGCGAATGGACTCGATCTCCTCCCCAAACAGCTCCACTCGCACCGGCCAGGGAGCGCCCGTCGGATAGATATCTACCACCCCGCCGCGGACCCCGATCTCCCCGGGGGCCTCCACCATCTCCTCCCGCTGATAGCCCAGCTCGAGCAGGCGACGTACCAGGGCCTCGCGGTCCACCGAGTCTCCGACCGTGAACGAGAGGAAGGCGGACCGCATCGCCTCCGGCGGCAGGCAGCGCTGGAACGCGGCCGGCGCGCTCGCCACGACCACCACCGGCTCCCCGTCGAGGAGCTTCCTCAGCGCGAGCTGGCGGTCTCCCACCAGACGGGGATCGGGCGCGATGTCCTCAAAGAGCAGCGCCTCCAGGGAGGGGAGCTGCAGGACGGGCGTTCCCACGCCCGCCTCGGGGGCCACCGCGAGAATGTCCTCGTACAACCGCTCTGCTGATTCGCTGGTGGCCGAGATCACCAGTAACGGGCCCCGGGAGGCGCGTGCGAGCCTGGCGATGACCAAAGCCTTGACCGGCTCGATCACCCCATCCACGCGCACTCGGGAGACGCCCGGCGACGCGAGCCCCTCCTCGATCTTGCCCAGATCCGCCCAGTCGTCGAGGGCGGACAACAACCAGCTCATCTCAGTTCGAGTATAGCACTGAGGTCTACGGGCAGTCAACGAAATGGCCTCTGTAGGGCGGGCATGTCGGAGGGCAGCTCTGATGCCCGGAGCATGCCCGCCGTCTCCCGCTTGCGGCGGGCATGCGTCCACCCGCGGCCGGCGGGTGTCCGACATGCCCGCCCCACAGTAGGGCCGAGGAGGAATGAGAGCCCCTGCCACTGAATCCTCGCGGCAGCCCCGAAGGGAGTAACGCAGTGGTCCAATTCGAAGCGTCTGCCGCTTTCACATTCGTGGCTGTCGCACTCGCGTTCTCGCAGATGTGTGGCGCCGGAGGCAAGGTGGAGCCGGACTCAGGCGGGAGGGTCATCTACGTCGCGCTCGGCGGCAAGGCTGGCGCGGCCGGTACGCGGGAGGCGCCCCTTGGACGGGTGCAAGCGGCCCTGGAGCTCGCCCGCGCTGCGGACAGCGTGCACCTCGCTGCCGGCGTGTATAGGGAGCGGGTCGCGTTCAAGCATGGCGGCGTGTACGGGAAGCCCGTCACCCTGGAGGGAGATCCCGGCGCCGTGCTCGATGGCAGCGAGCCGGTGGCGCTGCACTGGACGCGTGCCGAGGATATCGCGCCCGGCGTCTGGCGCGCCAGCGTGTCATTCTTCCCCTTCACGGTCACGGCCGATGGCAAGCTCGTTACGGCTCTGGACGAAGAGCGCGTGGATCCGAAGCAGACCGAGAAGACGGAGTGGCAATGGCCCAACATCTTCAAGAACGGCGTCGGCCCCTCAAAATGGGAGGGCGTGAAGGCGCTGGTGATGTACCGGCACGAGCAGCACGAACTGCTGATCCGGTTCAAGCAGAACCTTGACCCGCGCACGATGGCCATCACGGTTGCGCCGCAGGAGCCGGTCGTCCGCATCTCCGGCACGAATCGCTGCGTCGTCCGCGGGCTGGCGCTCCGCAACGCGACCTACGGCGTCCGCATCGAGAATTCAGTGGGGTCGGTTGTTGAGAACTGCGTCATCGGCCCCACCGACTTTGGCGTGATGATGGGGGACGGCGCTGACCGGTGCACGATCCGGTTCAATGAGATCTTCATGAACCCATATGCGGGCGCCAGCCCGAAACTCGAGGGATCCTGGGATAACTGGCTGGCCCATAAGGAGGGCGGCTTCTACGATCGCACCGGCATCTCCGTGCTCGCCTCTGCGGGCGGCCACCAGATCCACGACAACTACATCCACGATCACTGGGACGGAATCGAGGACCTGTTCTACCACGAGGAGAAGGGCCGCGACCACGATCTCAACATCCACCACAATCGCATCTTCAACATCTCCGATGATGGTCTGGAGCCCAACGGCGAAGAGGTCAACTGCGAGTGGCATGACAACATCGTCGAGGGCTGCATCTGCGGCTTCCGCATCAAGGCCCCGCGGGTCGGTCCGCTCTACGCTTACCGCAATATCTTCCTCGACAACGGCGAGGACTACCGGAATTTCGGCGGCGGCAACCCCATGCTGCCCGCGACCGTCTATGTCTACCAGAACACCTCCACCGCGAAGCCAGCAATCAGTCACTCGGAGATCACCGGCATCGGCACCCCCAACTACCATTTCTACAACAACCTGTTCTGGTGCGAGTATCCGCTCATGGTGTCGCGCCGGTCTACGCCGCCCAACTGGACCGCCGACTACAACGTCTACGTCCGCAGGGAGGACGACGACCGCTGGCAGGAGCGAAAGCAGCAGGTGGAGAGCATGAAGCAGGATGCGCACAGCCTCTGGGTCGAGACCGGCGGCCCTGGGTTCGCGGACTTCACCAAGCAAGATGTCAGCTTGACTCCCGACAGCCCCGCCCGGGCCCGAGGCGCGGACCTCTCGAAGCTTTTCGGCAAACCTCTGCCGGGTTGCGAGCCGGGTTACTTCACAGGCCCCGCTCCCGACTGCGGGGCGCTCCAGTTCGGCCAGCCCATGCCGCGGGTGCCGCGAAGGCCGGAGGAGGTGAATGCTCCGCCCGCAGGCTCCTGGCCCGGGCCGGAAGCGGATTCGCCGGCGCCTCTGTAGGGCGGGCATCCACAGTAGCCCTTGGCGAAGGCGGATGCCCGCCGGTGGCGGGCGTGGGCACGCCCGCCCTACACTTTCTTGCTTGGCCGCCATCACTCTGCTATCATCTCACTGGCTCAATCCAGTCCCAGGCTGGCGTGCTTCCGTGGTCATCATCGGCATCGTCTTGCCCATACTAGCCTTCGTTCTCGTCTTGGTCCTGGCGGGAGAGATCAGCCGCTTCAAGTCGGGCCGGCACTTGATCTCTCCCCGCCGCCTCGCGCTTCGCCTGGTGGCGGGCCTGCTCTTGCTGATGTTGCTGGCGGGGGTGTTCGTGGGCCTCTTCGTGCTGCGGCTGCGTGAGGTCGGGGCGCGACCCGAGCTCTTCGTCGTGTTCTGGTCAGCTTGTCTACTCATAGCAGTGGCGCTGATCCTGGTCATGCTGGCCGACATGAGAGAGGTGGGAGAGCGCTACACCCAGCGCCAGCACGAGATCTGGCGCGACCTCGCCGGCCACCTCGCCAAGTCCGTGCCTCAGCTCAGGCTCCCGCAGGACGCGGCCGGCAAGGACGAACGCAAAGAATGAGCGAGGCCGATCAGGCCGCCGGGCCGGCCGCGGTCGGGTCCCGGGCCGGAACCTGGATGCGGCGCGCGCTCCGGCTGGCGGCGCGGGGCCGGGGCTGGACCGGCCCCAACCCCATGGTCGGCGCGGTGGTGGTGAAGCGCGGCCGCCTGCTGGGCGAGGGCTATCATCACGAAGTGGGCGGCCCCCATGCCGAGGTGTGGGCGCTGGAGCAGGCCGGGAAGAACGCCAGGGGGGCCACTGTCTACGTCAACCTCGAACCCTGCTGTCATCACGGCCGCACCCCCCCGTGCACCGAGACCTTGATCCGGGCCGGGGTGGCGCAGGTGGTGGCGGCCGTCTTGGATCCCGATCCGCGGGTGAACGGCCGAGGACTGAGGGAGCTCAGACGGGCCGGCGTCGCAGTCAGCGTCGGCGTGCTGGAGCGCGAGGCGCGCCGGCTCAACGAGGGCTACTTCAAGCGCCTCGCCACCGGACTGCCGGTTGTAGCTTTGAAGGCCGCCATGAGTCTCGATGGCAAGATCGCCACCGCCGCGGGCGAGTCGAAGTGGATCACCGGGGAGAAAGCGCGCGCCTTCGGCCATCGCCTGCGCGCCCAGCACGACGCAGTGATGGTGGGTGTGCACACCGTGCTGGCCAATGACCCGGAGCTTACGGTCCGCCTCGCGGGGGCGCAGCCCGCTCCGCGTGGTGGTTGACAGCCGGGGCCGTACCCCGGCCGCGGCTCGGCTGCTCAGGAGCGGTGATCGGCCGCCGGTGATCGCCGTCACCAGGCGAGCGGCCTTGGCCCGCCGCCGGGCCCTGGAAGCAGTCGGCGCCGAGGTGTGGGTGGCGCCCGCGCGGGACCGGAGAGTGGACCTGGCATGGCTGGCGAAGCGCCTGGCACAGGGGGGCGTGAACAGCCTCTTGATCGAAGGGGGTGGCACGCTAGCCGCCAGCGCCCTAGCCGCGGGCCTGGTGGATCGTGTATACTTCTTCCTGGCGCCCCTGATCGTCGGCGGAGCCAAGGCGCTGACGCCGGTGGAGGGGGAGGGCGCGCGGCGGCTGGGCCAGGCCTGGCGGATTCGGGGGATGCGCACCCGGCGGGTAGGGGAGGATCTGCTGATCACCGGGGAAGTGACCGGCAGCGCGGGCAATGTTCACCGGCCTGATTGAGGAGATCGGCGTCATCGCGGAGGTCTCTCGCGGCCCAGCACTGCGACTGGCGGTGCGGGCGCGGCAGGTGCTGGAGGATCTCAAGGTGGGTGACAGCATCGCGGTCAGCGGGCCCTGCCTCACGGTGGAGCGCATCGCCGGTGACCGCTTCCATGCTTCCCTGCTGCCGGAGACGGCCGAGGCCACCACGCTCAGCGCGGCCCAGATCGGCCGGCGCGTTAACCTGGAGCGGCCGCTGCGGCTCGGCGACCGCCTGGGCGGCCATCTGGTCACTGGGCATGTGGACGGCGTCGCCGAGGTCACGTCGGCGCAGGATCGCGGGGAGACGCGACTGGTCGAGCTGCTCTGCCCGGCCGGGCTGGAGCAGTATCTGGTGGACCGGGGCTCGGTGGCCCTGGATGGAGTGAGCCTGACCGTGCGCGCGCCCGCGGGGCGGCGCTTCTCGGTGGCCCTGGTCGGGGCCACGCTGGCCGCCACCACCCTGGGTGGGCTGCGGGCCGGGGAGCGCGTGAACATGGAGGCGGACTTACTGGCCAAGCATGTGGCGCGGTTGGTGCGGGCAGGGGAGGAGGCCGACGAGAAGCTGGCGGCCTGGCTGACGGAGGCGGAGTAGCAGTGAGCGAAGAGCAAGCGCATGTCATCATCTCTGTGGAGCAGGCGATCGAGGAGTTCAAGGCCGGTCGCTGCCTGATCCTGGTGGATGACGAGGACCGGGAGAACGAGGGCGACCTGACCGTAGCCGCGCAGTTCGCCTCGCCCGAGATGATCAACTTCATGGCCCGCGAGGGCCGGGGGTTGATCTGCGTCGCCATGACGCGGGAGCGCCTGCACGAGCTGGCCCTCTATCCCATGGTGGCCGAGGAAAACGCGCTGCATGGCACCGCGTTCATGGTGTCGGTTGACGCCAAGCACGGCACCACCACCGGGATCTCGGCCTATGACCGGGCACGAACGGTGCGGGCGCTGATCGCACCCGAGACCCGGCCGGAGGACCTGGCCCGCCCGGGGCACTTGTTCCCATTGCAGGCCAAGGAAGGTGGCGTGCTGGCGCGCGCTGGCCAAACCGAGGCCTCCGTGGATCTGGCTCGCCTGGCCGGCCTCTATCCGGCGGCGGTGATCTGCGAGGTGATGGCCGAGGACGGCACCATGGCGCGGCTGCCCAGGCTGATGGAGTTCGCCCGCGCCCACCAGGTTCACATCGTCACGGTCGAATCCATCATGAACTACCGTAGGCAGCGGGAGCGGCTGGTGCGGAGAGCGGCCACCTCGACTGTTCCTACCCGCTACGGCACCTTCACGGTGCACGCCTACGAGAGCTTGGTTGATAACAAGCCCTATCTCGCGCTGGTCTATGGCGACCTCGGGCCCGGCCCCACCCTGGTGCGGGTACATTCGAGCTGCCTGACCGGCGACGTCTTTCACTCCCATCGCTGCGACTGCGGCGATCAGCTCGAGCGCGCGCTCCAGATGATCGTGGAGGAGGGCTCGGGGGTGCTGCTGTACATCCAGCAAGAGGGACGCGGCATCGGCCTGATAAACAAGATAAGGGCTTACGAGCTGCAGGAGCATGGGCACGATACCGTAGAGGCCAATCGCTTGCTCGGATTCGCCCCGGATATTCGCGACTACGGCATCGGCGCGCAGATTCTGCACGACCTGGGTCTGCGTGAGATTCGCCTCATGACCAACAACCCGGGCAAGGTGGTGGGCCTGGAGGGGATGGGCATGAGGGTGGTGGAGCGGGTGCCGCTGGAGGTGCCCCCGACCGATGTGAACCGCGGCTACCTGAGGACCAAGCGCGACAAGCTGGGACATCTTCTCTCCGGGGCGCCGGACGAGGAGCCCAACCAGGGAAAGGACGAAGGGCCATGACCAACACTTACGAGGGCAATCTGCTCGCCAAAGGGCTGCGCTTCGCCATCGTCGCCAGCCGCTTCAACGACCTGATCACCCGCCGCCTGCTCTCCGGCGCGCTGGATGCGCTCTCTCGCCATGGCGCCGATGAGCAGCAGATTGATGTGGCCTGGGTGCCAGGCGCGTTCGAACTGCCCCTGGTAGCCCAGCGGCTGGCCCAGTCGGAGAGCTATGATGCCGTGATCTGCCTCGCCGCCATCATCCGCGGCGCCACTCCTCACTTCGAGTACGTGGCCGCCGAGGCCGCCAAGGGCGTCGCCAAGGTGGGGCTGGACACTGGCGTCCCGACCATCTACGGGATCGTCACTGCCGACAGCATCGAGCAAGCGGTGGAAAGGGCGGGCACGAAGGCCGGAAACCGGGGTGCGGATGCGGCTCGTTCCGCCATCGAGATGGCCAATCTGATGCGATCTCTGCCAGCCAAGGGATCGGCGCGAGGCAAGGCGCGGTAGGTGCGAGCGGTCGTCCAGCGGGTCAGCTCGGCGCGAGTGGCAGTGGACGAGCAGCCCGTTGCCGCTATCGGCAAAGGGCTGCTCGTGCTGTTGGGTGTGGCCGCCGGCGACGGCGAGCGGGAGGCGGAATGGCTCGCCGACAAGATCGCCAGCCTGCGCATCTTCGAGGACCAGGCGGGAAAGATGAACCTGTCCGTGCAGGAGGTTGGCGGCGCGCTCCTCGTGGTGAGCCAGTTCACCCTCCTCGCCGACTGCCGCAAGGGCCGCCGGCCCAGCTTCACCGCAGCCGCCCCACCGGCCGAGGCCGACCGCCTCTACCAGGTGTTCGTCGCCAGACTCAGATTGGCCGGCCTTGCCGCTGAGACCGGCGTCTTCCAGGCCCACATGGCGGTGCATCTGGTCAATGATGGGCCGGTGACGGTGATTCTGGACACGAAGTGTGGTTAGGGCGAGCATCCCCGCGTCCGTGGGAGCCCTCAGTTTGGGGCGATGTCCGTTGGGCAGGAGCTTGCTCCTGCCAATCGCAAACCGCGGCGTTGTTGCAGGCGCTCCTCTGCTGTGGTAAGATGGCCGAGCCGAGCGCAGCGCCTGCCGGTTGAGCGCCTGAGTGGTTGAGGCGCTCTCGCCCTTCCCTGGCAGCGAAGAGGAGCGTATGGGAGTTGACGAGTCCCTGGTCCAGGAGATAACCCGGCGCATTCTCACGGTCGCCAGACCAGACAAGATCATCCTCTTCGGTTCGGCCGCCGCGGGCAGGACGACCCGGGACAGCGACATTGATCTTCTCGTGGTGGAGCCGGACGCAGGAGATCGGCGCGAGGAATACGTCCGCATCCGGCGGGCGCTCAGCGGCATAGGCTATCCCTTCGACGTAATCCTGATCTCCACCGAATGGTTCGAAGAGAGCAAGCATGTCATCGGCGGCATCGCTTACCCGGCGAACAAGTACGGAAGGGTGATATATGAGGCCGCCTGAGGAGGTCAAGCGCGAGATCGTGGCAGGCTGGCTGCGCTAGCCGGGCAATGCGGTCAGCGATAGCGCGAAGGGCAGCGGACTGCGTTCTGCCGCGTAAGGTTGAAAGGAATCCCATGACGGCTTACAGCACCAAGGTGATGGAGCACTTCCGCAATCCGCGCAATGTGGGCGTGGTCGAGAACGCGGATGGCGTGGGCAAAGTCGGCAATCCGGTGTGCGGTGATATCATGGAGCTCACCATCAAGGTGGACGGCGGTATCATCACTGACGCCAAGTTTCGCACCTTCGGCTGCGGCGCCGCCATCGCCACCAGCAGCATGGTCACCGAGATCGTGAAGGGCAAGACCATCGAGGAAGCGCTGAAGGTGAGCAATGCCACGGTGGCTGAAGCGCTGGGCGGCCTGCCCAGCATCAAGATGCACTGCTCGGTCCTGGCCGAGCAGGCGCTCAAGCTCGCGATCCAGGATTACTACGAGAAGAAAGGCGAGAACCGGGAAATCCCGGCCCCGAAGGACAACGGCTGAGGCCACGAGGCCGGGAAGCGAGTCGCCGGAGGCGGCCAAAGCTCGCCCGCGTCGCGCGGGCTCCTCCCCAGGGACTCCTTCAGCTCTGCGCCGGGTCCGGGCCCGGGTCGGCGCCGGCTCCGCCGTTCTCCATCACCTGCAGCAAGCCGTACTCTACTCCATCAACGAGCGCTTGCCAGCTCGCCTCGATGATGTTGGTGTGGACCCCCACTGTGGTCCAGGTGCGGGCCCCGGCGCGGGACTCCACCATCACCCGCACCGCGGCCGCGGTGGCCTGCTCGGGCGCATCCACCACTCGCACCTTGAAGTCGGTGAGCCGGATGCCCTTCAGCTCCGGGTAGAACCGCTCCAGGGCCTTCCGCAGGGCATTGTCCAGGGCGTGCACCGGGCCGTCTCCCTCTGCCGCGGTGTGCTCCCACTCGCCATCCACATGCACCTTGATAGTGGCCTCGGTGCGAAGCTCCCCGGCGCGGTCCTTTTCCACGATCACCCGGAAGCCCTCCAGGTCGAACCGCGGCTTGTAGAGGCCCACGCTCTTGCGCATCATCAGCTCGAAAGAGGCTTCCGCGCCCTCGAACTGGTAGCCCGCGTGCTCCATCTCCTTCAGTCGCGCCATGATCGCCTGCGCCTGCGGCGAATCCTTCTCCAGCCCCAGCGCCAGCGCTTGCGCCTTGAAGATGATGGCGCTCCTGCCGGCCTGGTCCGAGATCAGGTGGCGCCTCTCGTTGCCCACCAGCTCGGGCCTGACGTGCTCGTAGGTGCGCGAGTGTTTCAGCATGGCATCCACGTGCATGCCGCTCTTGTGGGCGAACGCGCTCCGGCCTACGTATGCATCGCGCTCCGGCGGCGGCATGTTGGCCACCGAAGCGACATAGTGCGCCACCTCATAGAGCTGCGCGAGCTGCTCCTCCGACAGGCAGTGCCGGTTCATCTTCAACTGCAGATTGGGGATCACCGCGCATAGGTTGGTCATGCCGCAGCGCTCGGCGTAGCCGTTGATCGTCCCCTGCACCTGCGCGCATCCGGCCTCGACCGCGACCAGGGTGTTTGCCACCGCCAGCCCGCAGTCGTCGTGAGCGTGTATCCCCAACGGAAGGCGCACGGACTCGCGAACCGCTTTCACCGCGCGCCTGACCTCGTGTGGCAGCATGCCCCCATTGGTATCGCAGAGACAGATCCAGTCCGCACCGGCCTGCTGCGCCGCGCGCAGGCAGGCCAGCGCGTACTCCGGATTGTGCTTGAATCCGTCGAAGAAATGCTCGGCGTCAAACCCGACCTCGAGGCCGTGTCCCTTCACGTAGCCGACCGACTCCTGGATGATCTTGAAGTTTTCCTCCAGGGTCACGCGGAGGGCATCGGTCACATGCAGATCCCAGGTCTTGGCCACCAGGGTGGCCACAGGCGCGCCCAGGCCGACCAGGTTCCGCAGTCCCGGATCATCTTCGGCTCTCACCCCCGCCCGCCGGGTCATGCCAAAGGCCGCCAGCCGGGCCTGCTGCAGCGGCTGCTCTCGCAGCCGCTCGAAGAACTCCACATCGGTGCGGTTGCCCGGCGCCGAGAAACCGCCCTCCAGGTAGTGCACGCCCAGGTCGTCCAGCTTGCGCGCGATCTTGACCTTGTCGTCCACCGAGAAGGAGATGCCCTCTGCCTGCGCACCGTCGCGAAGTGTGGTGTCATATAGCAGAAGGTCGCTCACCGCTCTTCTCCTCGTGTTCCCGCGCCTGGCAGACTGGTCTCCGATCGCGGCAGGGCATGATAGCCGATTCTACTCTCGCCCTGTGGAGTGTGTCAAACCGGCCCCGTAGGGGCGCAATTCATCGCGCTCACAAAGGCTGTCGGGCGTGATCAACCACCCCCCTACGCCGCCCCGCGCCCTCCCGACATCAACAGCACCATAGAAGAGAGCAAAGTAGCCGCGGCCTGCCCCAGAAACAGGCCGAAGAAGGAGGGGCGGAGCTGCTGGTACAAGCGCAGGCCTCCGAAGCGGTAGATCACGTTCACCAGCACCCAGCCCACCAGGGCATTGGCCCAGATCAAGGCATTTATCCCCCAGCCCCCCTGCAGCAGGAAGCCCACCGGGCTCAGCCGCCACCAGGAGACGTGCATCTGCAGTAGCGCCAGGCCGCAGGCGATGCCGACGCCTGACAGCATGGCGAGGATGCCCACCCCATCCGGCCGCTGAGGATTCTGGAGCATGCTCGCCATGTCCCCGAACTCCCACCGCGGCACGCCATCATAGGTCCACGAGTCCAGCCCACCGATGCCGCGGTGATAGCCCGCCCAGATTCTCCCCACCGGCCCCAGCGCTACCATCAACACCACTGCCGCGGCCAGGGAGAGCACCACGGTGGTCCCCCGCAGCCGGCTGGCGTGGAAGATCCTCATGTCGTTGGCCGCGTAGTGCATGAACGAGACCTTGAACTCGGTCATGAATACGGCGTCCATCGGGTTCAGCAGGGCGAAGGTCCCAGGGCGCGCGCCCAGTGTCCCGAACCCGCCGTCCAAGAGGTAGCGAACCTGAGGTCCGCACTCCACGTGATTGGTGCCTGCGGCGGCGATCACCCGGGTGAGCGAGAGCGCGGTCATGTAGAACATGAACATCAGGACCAGCAGACGAGAGACCTGCGCCCCGGCGGCGTGCGCGACCCAGCACAGGCCAAGGGTGCTGACCGCCAGCCCGATCAGCGCATAGCGCGGTCTGAGCAGGTCCAGCGGGTCAGGATCCCGCCACCTGGGGTCCCACCAGGATCGCACCGCCGCCAGCAGGGCGCGGCGGGATTGGTAGAGCACGAAGACCCCAAACCCGACCAGCGCACCGCCAGTCTGGAACCCATAGAAACCCGAGCTCCAGCCGACCGCCCCGCCCAGGAAGCCGAGAGCGGCGAGCGTCACCAACTGTGCGTAGTAGAAGGCATGGAAGAACCAGAGACTCAGTGACACCTCCACCGGCAGCAGGCACATGATCCCGATGCTGCCCCAGCTCAGGTTGAACTCGATCCGGTTGAGCACGCCCCAGGGCACCACGTTCTCGTTGAACACCCGTCCGATCGCCCACTCCATCGGGAAATGGGGAATCGCCGGCAGATAGCGGTTCAGCAGCCCGGTCATCCCATAGAGGAAGGCCAGGCCAAACCCGATCAGGAACATGGACTGGCGCAGCAGCGGGGTGCCCGGAGTGCCGTGATAACCGACCGTCTCCAGGGGGATCTGCGCCAGAGGGAAGGCCAGCCGCTGGCCTTCGATCCAGTCCCTGCGCACCAAAGACATCAGGGAGAAGGAACCGCTGTACACACACAGGCTGATCGCGCCCCAGGCCAGCAGGGGCTGGCGCCAGGCCGCCCAGGGAATGGCCTGGCCCTCGGGGATGCCCTCCCAGAGCCAACGGATCGCCTCGGGATTGCCTACCTGAAGCCAGACTGGGACATGCGGCTGAATCAGTGTCGTCCAGCGGTTCTCCGGGCTGGCGAAGTACTGACTCGCGGTCACCATGACGGTGACGAAGGTGGCATAGCCGACGGTGGACATGGCCGCGGTCGCAGCCACCATGGCATAGACAGTCAGGATCTCAGACCTGCTCAGGCCGCGACCGCGGCGCCGCCAGAGCAGGAGTCCGTTGACCGGGCCCAGCAAGAGGAAAAGCGCCAGCAGGGAGGCCGCGGTGATCGGCCCCAGGCCCAGGTCAGGGCCGTCTTTCACATCGCTGAGATAGGGCAGCAGAAAGGCGAGCCCGGCGATCAGGCTCAGCCCCAGCAGGAAGGCCCGGAGGGTCACCCCGCGGGGGCGATCCGGCTCGGAGCTCGCCGCCCCCGCGCCCATGGCAGGTCCGGCAGTCGCTTCCCCGTGCACCGCCATCACGCCAGGTAGTTCGACTGCGTGCCGGGGTCGCCCTGCCGGGTCTATTGCGTTGGCTGGCCCAGGTCGGCAGCCACCACCCGCGCGATCAGCAGGGTCATATCATCGCGGTGCCGGCCGCCCCTGCCGTAGTCGTTCACCGCCTCGAAGATCCGGACTGTCATCTCCTGGGCGGAGGCGGCGGCCCGATGGCTCAGCACCTGGGTCACAAACGCCTCTCGTCCCAGCAGCCGGCCTCGCCGATCCATCACCTCGGTCATACCGTCAGTGAACATTACCAGCGTGTCGCCGGGATGCAGAGGGATGCTCTCCTCCTGGTAGACCACCTCCGGCAGCACGCCCAGCACCAGGCCTGCTCGCGCCAGCGCCACCGGGGCCTCAGCCCCGGCTGGGATCAGCACCGGGGGCTCGTGGCCCGCGTTGGCATAGGTGAGCGTGCCGGTATCTAGATCAACTACCAGATAGGACATGCTGATGAAGATCTCCAGCTCCACGTTGTCCGCCGCCGCCGCCGCCACCTCGCGGTTGATCTCGGTGAGCACGCGGGCCGGCGACTGCTCCCGGCGCGCGGTCAGCCGGAGCGTAGTCTTGAAGGTGGAGAGATAGCCGATCTGTTGGCTGAACTGCCCCGAGAGGTCGGCGATGCACAGCCCCCAGCGTCGTCCGCCCAGCGGGATGAGATCGTAGTAGTCACCGGAGAACGCGAACGCCGCGGGGCGGTACTGAAACCCGATTTCCAGGCCAGGGGCCGCGGGCAAGCGCTTGGGCCTGACCAGCTCGTCCACATACTGCGCCACCCGGATGCGCTCCCGGAACTGGTGCAGCACGGCCCTGCTGCTGGCCAGCGCCTGGCGCTCCCGTCCGTGGGCCTCCGCGGCGATGCTCACTACCCCTGCGGTGACGATCAGGAAGACGATCTGGAGCATCACCGTGGTCCCCAGCCCACCTCCCCCGGGAAATCGCGCCGTCGCCACCGCCCACACATAGAGCGCCGACGCGAACAGCGCGGTGAGGAACGCGCCGCTCACCCCAAACCAGAAGGCCGAGATGATGACCACCGCGAAGTAGAGCGGGAAGAAGCCGACCGCCCCGGGCCCCGAGAAGTAGATCCACAGCGAGATCAGGATCACGTCCACCGCCACGATGACGGAGCGGGGGAACGGCAGCTGCCGCGTGTGCACCACGAAGAGAGCAAGATTGTAGACTGTGGCCGCGATGATCGCCGCGTGCAGCAGCAGGCCGCTGGTACCGCGGGCTTCCATGAACTGGGGTGAGAACAGCACGACCAGCAGGAAGATGGTGCGAAATACCGCGATCACGATCTCCGTGTCGCGGCGCCGATGTTCGATCTCCTCGGGTCGCGGAACGCCGGGTCTGGCCATAGACTATCCCTGGATGCCCTCGGCACTTCGGCAGCCCGCTGCCGAATCCTGCTCAGCCCACAAAGGGCCAGTTCGCAAGGCGGGTAACGCGGGCCGGAGGCATAGGAGATTTGCCCCAAGCTATGGTAAAAGTTAGGTGAGGCGCGCGGAAGAGGCGAGGCTGCGCGTCTAATCTCCAGCACCGAACGCCCCGGCTCCATAGCACAAAGGGGAAGCTCAAAGCATGCCAGGTCGCCACGCTCGTCGCATTCGTCTCACGGCCCTTGGCTTTCTGCTCTTCGGCCTTGTCGTCACAGGCGTCTCCGTCGCGGCTCGCCGTGCCAGCTCCACTGACCCGGCGGCGCTCCGCAAGCAGCTCAACTCCATCTACCGGAAGCAGGAGCGCACCCTCAAGAACCTGCGCACCGTGAAGGCGCGCCAGCAGCGGGTGAAGCGCGAGCTGCGCCAGGCCGAGGCCGCCCTGGACGAGACTGATAGCCGTCTGGGCGAGGTGCGCCAGGATGTCCACGTTGCCCGCCGCAACCTGGCCCAGGCGCAGCGCGAATACCGCGCCGCCGAGGCCCGGCTGGACGGCCACCGGGAGGACGTTTCCGACCGCTTGGTTGCCATCTACGAGCTGGGTGAGGTGCGCCCCCTCGAGGTGCTGCTTCAGGCCACCAGCTTCACCGATTTCGCCAACCGGCTCTATCTGCTGAACCTGCTGGTGGAGCGCGACGCCGAGCTGCTCGATGCCTTCGAGCAGGCGCAGACGACCGCCGACCAGCATCGCGCCAATGTGGCGACCGAGGAGCGAAGGCTCAACGAGCTGCAGGGGCAGGTGGAAGCCAAGAAGCATCGCGTGTCCGACTGGCGCGATGCCACGGCCGACAAGCAGGCCAGCCTCCAGGCCGCGCGGGCCGAGTACGAGCGCCAGCTCGCCGAGTTGGAGGAGAATTCCCGCGAAGTCACCGCCATGTTGGAGCGGCTGGAGCAGACCAGGGCGGGCCGGGCCCGTTTTGCTCAGCCCTGGAAAGGCGCCTTGATCCGACCGGTTCAGGGCCGGATCACCTCCGGTTTCGGATATCGCACCCATCCCATCTTCCGGGTGCGGAGGATGCACACCGGGGTTGACATCGCCGCTGCCTCCGGCACGCCCATTCACGCCGCGGCCGGCGGCACGGTGGTGTTCGCAGGGCGGTGGGGCGGCTACGGCAACTGCGTAATCATAGATCACGGCGGCGGCCTGGCCACTCTCTATGGGCACTGCTCGAGCCTGGCTGTGGGAGAGGGCAACTCGGTCAAGCAGGGACAGACCATCGCCTATGTGGGCAGCACGGGCCTCGCCACCGGCCCCCATCTGCACTTCGAGACCCGCCGCAACGGCCGGCCGGTGGACCCGTCGGGCTTCTGAGCCCCCCTACATCCGGATCCCAAACCACCTCTCCGCCGCCCGCCACATCACTCCCTCCGCGTAGCGCAGCCCTTCCCTTCGCGTCCAGTACCCGCCCTCCACCTTGTCTGCCACCGCCTTCGCCAGGCAGTCCTTGAAGGTGAGCGCGGCGGCATAGCTTTCCTCGGCGTGCCAGTTGTCCCCACCCCAGAGCAGGGTGTCGGCGCGGTAGGCCACCTCCGCGTACTCCTGGTACACGCGCACCGCGGCCGAGGGGGAGATGATTGGCAGCCAGCAGGTGTCCACGATCAGATTGGGCCGCTCCGAGGCCATCGCCAGCACATCATCCATCCAGGGATAGCCCACGTGGAAGAGGTCGAAGGTGGTGTTGGGGTTGCTGTCCAGCAGCCACATCAGCCGCTGGGGGTGCGAGGTCGCTTGCCGCGCCAGGCCGGCGTGGACCTGGAAGACCAGCCCATATTCCGCGGTCTTCTGCGCCAGCAGGTTGAGGATGAAGTCGCCGAACTCCTTCTGCTCCCGCGGATCCCGCGTGCCGGTGTCGAAGATCCGCTCCGCCTCGCGTCGGCTCACCGGCCCCACATCAATGTCCCGCTCGTAGGCCAGCGCCGACTTGATCGCCACCGCGCCTCTCCGTTTGTGTTCGGCCACCCAGAAGTCCACCCACCCCAGGTAGTCGTCGAAGCTGGAAATGCCGCGGCCGAACTTGGCGGCGAAGGCGAACGGGTTATTGCCGCCGTGATCCACTGCCGACCGATCATAGCCATGCACCAGCATGTGCGACCGCAAGGCCAGGTGAAAGCTCGGCTCCGCGTGCACATAGCCCGGCTCCGGCAGAGGATCAACGATGGTGTGCTGGATTCCCGCCTTTCGCAGCACACTCAGCGCCCAGCCTGGCTCCTGGTAGGCGCCCGCCACCTTTTCGGCCAGCCCAGCCAATGCGCCCTCATCTCTCTGCCTGACATCAGTCCCATACAGCTCGCTCAGCCCCCGCAGCAGTGAGACCGTGTACGCGTTGTAGCGACCCGGCTCCAACCACCTCGCCAGCGAAGGCGCTCCTGGCTCGAGCTCGCTGTCGTGCGCGGTCCAGCCCACATAAGACTCGCGGAAGATGTCGTAGAGCGTTGTCTCCGGCGAGTCCCACTTCTCCCCGTAGTGCTCGTGCGTGTCAATGATGGGGATCTCGTCGAGAGCTTTGCGAAGTGATCGGAACTCGGTGCCAGTGAACATGGCGCTCGCCTATCCTCCTCCATGCGCGTGCCTCGGCGGGCACGCGATCATCGCGCCAAGGCCTTCACGAACCGCTTCGTCAGGTCTGTGGGCCGGGTGATCGCGCTCCCTACCACCACTGCCCACGCCCCCAGGTCCAGCGCGCACCGCGCCTCCGCCGGCGTCGCAATCCCGCCTTCCGCGATCACCGGCACTCTCACCGCGCGGACGACGGCGTCCAGCAAGCCCCAGTCCGGCCCCTCGCCCCGCTTGCTGTAGGCGGTGTAGCCGCTCAGGGTGGTGGCGACGAGGTCGGCGCCGGCCTGCTCGGCCGCGATCGCTTCCGCGACTGTGGAAATATCGGCCATCACCGGCAGCTTGAGCTCGGTCCTGATGCGGTGGACCAGCTGCTCCATGCTCACGCCCCCCGGGCGGGGCCGCGGGGTGCAGTCGAGCGCGATGATCGCGGCGCCAGCTTCCGCGATGCGCTGGGCGTCCTCGAAACGCGGCGTGATGTAGACCTCGAAGCCCTCCAGGTAGACCTTATCTATCCCGAGAATGGGAAGGCCGCACATCGCGCGAATGGCTGACATGTCCGGCCACTTCGCGCGAATCCCCACCGCGCCGCCCAACTCCGCGGCCCGGGCGAAGCGCGCCATCAGCCCGGGCTCGTAGAACGGGCTTCCCTCCTCCGCCTGGCAGGAGACAATCAGTCCGCCTTTGATCTGCTCAATCACGCCCATCGGTCCACATCCTTCCTGTCATTCCGAGCGACTTGCCCTGCGAAGCTTCAGCGCAGCAGGGCGCGAGCAATGCCGTCATTCTCTGCGCCCTTCGTGCCCCTGCGGTGAATCCTGCTATCAGAAATTCGGCCGCGCCTTCGGAAACAGCGCGGCCACCACTTCCGCCTCCCGCGCGGACAGCTTCAGGCGACCGGGCAGGCCCAGCTCCTCCGGCGTGTCGCGGCCCATCAGCATCCGGAAGAAAGTGAGCGGATCGAGATCGAGCCGCAGATCGGGCGAGGGCGAGTGGTCCAGCGGCCGCAGCCAGTCCTTGGTGAATTCGAGGAAAGCCTGCTGCCCGGAGCACGAGATCGCAATGGTCCCGAGGAAGGATTCGCTCAGCCTCTTCGCGCGGGCCTGGAACACCGGCACGGTCCGGGAGAACAGCGACTTGATGTTGATCAGGCGCCACAGCAGATACTGCTCCGGCTCCGGGAAGGCCACCCAGCCCGCCTTCTGGTAAATGGGCACGCCCGAGTAGACCGAGCTGATATCGAAGCCTCGCAGATAGAGGAACTGGGCCGCGACATTGAGGAGGGCGGTCATGTACCCCCGGCCGCGGTGGCGCGGATGAGTGCAGACATCGCCGATCTCGGCCGAGCGGATCAGGCAATCGCCCACCCGCCGGCCCCGATCGAAGATGCGGATATGGCTGGCGATCTCGCCGTCCGCGACCAGCACCAGCGAGGACGCGCTCGCGCCCATTCGCTTGAAGCCGTCGGAGAAATAGCCCCGGTTGGCATCCATCACCTCGGCCAACAGATCCAGGCACTGGTCCCACTCGTCTTCTCTCAGCCATCTGATGTCATAGGCCATGTCCACTCATCTCCTCGTCAAGGTTCGTCGGATTCGCGCGTGCTACTTCGCACCGACTACTGCCGACCCCGCCTCCAGGTTGGCCAGCACCTGGGGCGTGATCCGGACTTCCGCCAGCTTGAGCGCCAGCAGCACCGCGGCCATCACCGGCGGGAAGCGCGGCTCTGCGAACACTGCTCCCGGGACGTGGCGCCTGACTTCTCGGCGGAAGCTGCGCCTAACCTGCTCCGAGCCGCGCAGCACGCCGCCCACCATGCTCACGGTGACGCGACCTCGGGCCATGGCGAGTCGCTCCGCCACCACGCCGGCTGACAGGCCCAGCTCGCGGCCCGCCCGCGCCAGGACTTGCCGCGCCGCCCGGTCGCCGGCCGCGGCCGCCTTCGGCACCACCGCGGCCAGCGCCGCCATCCCGGCCCGCGAGAGCTTCCCGGAGTAGACGAGCGCATGCAGCTCCCATAGCCCGCTTGCGCCGGCCTCGGCGAGCAGCAGCGGGGTTAGCGCCGTCGCCTCCGCCCGGCCATCATGAGCCCGGCAGGCCGCCGCTATCGCCTGGCGTGCGATCCAGAAGCCCCCGCCTTCGTCGCCCAGCAGGTACCCCCAACCGCTGGCGACTGCCTCCCGGCCGCGGGCGTTGCGGCCGTAGGCGATGGTGCCCGTGCCCGCGATCACCACCACTCCTGGCTTGCCGCCGGTGACGCAGGCCAGCGCGGTCACCGCATCGTTCTCGAGTTGGAAGCGCCTGGCCGCCACAGACCCTCTCACCGCGCGTCTGGTTCGGTGGTCGCCTCCGGTCATCCCGAGAAATGCGCTCGCGAACGCCGTCGGCTTCAGCCGCGCGCTCCGCCAGGCCCGGGCGATACTGCTGGTCACGGCGCGCTGCGCCCGCGCTACCCCTCCGGGTTCCCAGACATGATCCGCCGGACCGGCGCGGCCCAGGCCCAGCAGGTTCCCGGCGAGATCACAGATGGCGGCCGTGGTCGCGGTCTGGCCACCATCCATACCCAGGACGAAGCCGCCCATACCTGCCTCCGCCGCCTCTTTCGCCGCCGTCCGAGAGGTGTCCTCGCCCGGCCCGCATTGTCGCCGCCCGCGCACCATGCTACAATACGCCCCATCCTGGTCTCGGGCGGGGGTCAGTGTGGATCGCTCTGACAGGCTCTTCCTGCTTCTCCTGCTGATCGGTTTGGCCGCGGCGCTCTTCCTCGCGGTCGGTCGCGCGCGGGTAGAGCGCAGCAACCGGATCGTCGAGATGGTGGTGGACGCAGACGATGTGCGGCAGTTGGCGATGGCCGCGGGGCTGCCCACCAGCGCCGTGCTCGAGCAGCTCCGCCGCGCCGGGGCGACTGCGCTGGCAGTGCGGGAGCTGACCATCGGCGAGCTGGTTGACCTGGGAAGCGTGATGCCCATGGCTCTGCCGGGCGGGACCACCCTGGTCTCGCCTGATCCCGAACTGCTGAGTGTGCTCGCCGGGGCCATTCACGCCAAGCTGCCGCGGGCCGAGGTCGGCCTCCTGGAGTCGCGCGGCGGGGTCGCCATCGTGCTCCGGGGCCTGGACATGGACCAGCTCATGAAGGTCCCGGTGCTGCTGCGGACCGAGGACGTGCGCGCCGCCCGGGGCGCCGGGCTGCGGCTGGTGGCGCGCCTCATGAACTTCGCCGCCGCCTCCCCGGAGGCGATCTCCGCCGCGGCCGCGGAGGCGAAGGCAGCGGGAGCCACGCTGGTGATCTTCCGCGAGGACCAGGTGCTCGGCTTCCAGGATTTGCTGACCGACACCGCCGAAGCTTTCGACCGCAGCCGCCTCCTCTATGGCTATATCGAGATGGTCAGTCAGAAGGGAGGGGATGCGCTGGCCGCACGGCTGATCCCCCGGCTGGTGCGGGTGCATAGCATCACGGAGGCGGACATGCAGACCATCTCGCCCGCGGTGGCGATTCCACGCTATGCCCGGGCAGTGGAGGAGCGGAACGTACGCGCCTGCTACGTGCGCCTGATCCTGCGGCCTCAGCCCGATCCCATGGGGAAGAACTCCCGCTACCTGGAGGCCATCGCCACGGCCCTGCGGGGCCGGGGGTTTCGCATAGGTCCACCTGCCCCGTTCTTCGCGCCAGAGGGATGGCCGCCCAAGTGGGCTCGGGAGCTGGCGCTGCTGGCGCTGCCCGCCGCGCTCGTGCTGCTGCTGCGCCGGTTGCTGCCACTATCGCAAGTTTGGGCCTGGCTGATCTTCGTCCTGGTGATGGCGGCAGGGCTGCTGCTGCACCTGGGCCGGCCGGCGCTGGCGGTTCCCGTCTCCGGCCTGGCGGCAGCGTGCATCTTCCCGGCGCTGGCGCTGGCCTGGGTGATGCAGTGGGCCCGCGGTCTCCAGGTGCATGTGACCACCGGACGGCTGATCGGCCGCGCGCTGCTGGGCCTGCTGCTCAGTTGTCTGGCGACATTGGCGGGAAGCATGGTGATCGTCGGCCTCTTCTCGCGGGTGGGCTACCTGGAGGGCGTGGGGCGCTTCCTGGGGGTGAAGCTGGCCTACTTGGCGCCCGTGCTGGTTATCCTGGCGGTGGTGGTCTTCGACCTGCCCGGACGAGTGGAGCCTGGCCGCCAATGGTGGATTCGGGTGAGGCTGCGCGCCGGCCAGTTCTTCCGCCAGCCGGTGAGCATGATCGCAGCCGCCGTGATCCTGATCGCGCTCGCCGCGCTCGCCTTCGCGATCAGTCGCAGCGGCAACCAGCCCGCGGTGGCGCCCACCGGCGGTGAACTCAAGCTGCGCGGCCTCCTGGAGTCTCTGCTGGTGGTGCGGCCTCGCACCAAAGAGTTCCTGCTGGGCCACCCCGCGCTGATGCTCGCGGTCGCGCTCTCTCTCCGCGGGCGCCGCACTTGGCTCCCACTGATCGCCGTTCTGGCCGGCGTGGGTCAGGTCTCGCTGCTCAACACCTTCTGCCACTTCCACACCCCGCTCTACGTCAGCCTGATCAGGACGGCCAACGGCATCTGGCTGGGTGCCGTGGTGGGAGTGGTGGTGGTCCTGGTGTGGCGGAGGCTATGCGATCACCGGCCTCGCCCGACGCGCTCATGACCCGGCCCTCGCGCCTGCTGATCTCCGGCTACTACGGCTTCGCCAACGCCGGCGATGAGGCCATCCTCGCCGGGCTGGTGCAGGGGTTCCGAGAGCTGGCCCCTGAGGCGCAGCTCACCGTTCTCTCTGAAGATCCCCTGGCCACCGCGGCCGAGCACGGCGTAGCGGCGGTTCCCCGTGGGCTTACCAGTGCCTTCTCGGCAATCCAAGATAGCGATCTGTTAGTTAGCGGGGGCGGAGGGCTGCTCCAGGACGCGACTAGTTGGCGCTCTCCCCTCTATTACCTGGCCCTGCTTTGGCTGGCTCGCGCCTCCCATGTGCCCATGGCCTGCATCGGCCACGGCATCGGGCCGCTGCGCCGGAGCTGGGTGCGCCGGCTCACGCGGCGCGAGCTGTCTCGGGTGAACCTGCTGGTGGTGCGGGACAAGCTCTCGCTGACTATCCTCCAGGGGCTCGCCGTCGGGCGGGAGATCCATGTCGCTGCCGATCTCGCCTTCCTGTTGCCTCCGCCTGGCGAAGACGAAACGGCCGCCGCCTGGGCCAAGGCTGAACTGCCCCAGGACTCCCGCCCGGCCCTGGGCATCGCGCTCCGCCAACCTTCAGGCGATTCCTCTCCCGACCTCTCGCCCTCCCTCGCTGCTGCCATCGGCGCCGCCTGCCAGCAGCTCGGACTTCGCCCCCTGCTGTTGCCGATGCAGCACCCGCGTGATCTCGCCGTGGCCGAAGTGGTGGCGCAGCACATGCCGCTGCCGGCCCAGATCGCACGGCCGCGCCTGACGGCGCGGGAGATGCTGGCCCTGGTCGCGGGGTGCGACCTGGTGGTGGCGCTCCGCCTTCATGCCCTGATCTTCGCCGCGGTGTGCGGACGCCCGATGGTGGCCATCTCCTATGATCCCAAGGTGGACGGGCAGATGGAGGAGCTGGGCCTGAAGGCCGCCACCTCGGTCGCAGCCTTCGACGCCCAGGCGCTCGGCGATGCTCTCGCCCGGGCCTGGGAGCAGAGAACGGAGATCGCCACCTCGCTCGCCGAGCCCGTGGCGCGGCTGCGCGCCGCCGCCCGGCGCAGCATTGAGTTGGCACTATCGCTCTTGCCAGAGGTCGCGCCATGAGCCAGAGGCATCTGCTGCCGGCCTGGTTGGCTGCTGTTCTTCTCTTTGCGGTGCTGCCCGCGGTGCCCAGCGGGGAGGTGGATGTGCCCACGACTCACGAGATCCTCCGCTTTCGCATCGTCAATGATGCCGGCGGAGAGATCGCCGCCAGCTTCGATGGCGGACAGACCTGGCAGACCGCCGGCCGGGTGATCCGCTATACCACCCAGGTCAACCGCCGCGGATACACAGCGAGCAAATGGGTTCTGCCAGGACACGTGGCGGCCACCGCGGTCAACGCCATCCATATCAACGTTGGCTATAACCAGGAGGAGGACCGCGGCGTGGTTTTCTCTCTGCTGCCGCGGGAGATGCTCGCGGCCACTGCCTCCTACAGTTCCTTCCTCAGCCCGGACTCCTCCATCTACACCGACATCCCGGCCGGCCAGGGCATCTTCGGCGGCGGAGGCGCGCCCCTGGTCGGAAACTGCATCTACCAGGAGACGGGCGGCGGGTTGGTGCCCCTCTCGGCGGGATACGTTCCCGCGCGGGGAGGTGCTGGTGGTGATCGTGGATCGCCCGGCGCGCTATCCCATTGCCGCTGAGTTCGAAAACCAGGCGGGAGGGGCAGTCACCCTGTCCTACTCAGACGGCTCCCGCGAGCTGTTAGGTTGGGTCGTCAAGCCGGTCCTGGGCGTAGGGCGCTTCCTGGGCGCCGTCTACACCGGCACCGGTCGCATCCGCGCCAACCACACCGGGGTGATAGACATCTCCACCTCGCCCGTAGGGGAGCTGGGGGCGTTCCAGATCATCCCTTTCGGTCACGCCCTCAGCCCCGAGATGGGCAATGCCTGGGGGCTGACCCAGTGGATGATAGTCGGTCCTCTCCGCGATAGGTCCTCCCTCTGGGACGGGATCACCCCGCTCTTCTGTCAGCATATCAGGCCCGACTACCTGTCCGACGACCTCTATGGTCAGGACTGGCGAGTGCGCTTGCTCTCCCGGTTTCTCGCCGAGGTGGACACCGGCCGGGGCTGGCAGCCGTTTCCGGCCATTCGCCTTTCCCCAGACCCCGGCGCGCCTCTCCCCGGATGGGCCGGGGATGCGCTCAGCCCGGTGAAGCGGGTGCGCATTCTCTTCCCCCTGGCCGAGCGGGGAGCGGTGGAGGTGGTAGCGCGGAAGTGAGAAGGGGACGGCACCTATGCGGCGCCGTCCCCGGGTTGGCGCGTCACTGCATGACTGCCGGCCCGGCGGAAGACACTCGTGAGGGCGCGAGCATCCCCCAACCGGGCCGCCAAGAAGGGCCCCCCGCAGGAGGCCCTCCTTGACCTCTGTGCCCGTGGGTCGCCTGTCTACAGGCGCCCCTATCTCAAAGCAGCCTCAGCCTACCAGTGGCAGGAGTGCCCGCTCCTGGCCAGAGTGCAGCCGAGGGCTGACTATTCGGAGTTTCTCCTCCCCACCGCCGCAAGCTCACCATCAAGCCGGGAGTGCATGGCCTCGGGCATCGGCTCCGCGTCGCCCTGTTTGCTGACGGCAATGGGCAGACGCACGCACACCCGCGTGCCGAGGCTCGAGTCGCCCTGCATCAACATGGTTCCGCCCTGCGCGCGGATGATCCGCTCTGCGGCCGCCAGGGCCAGCCCGGTCTCAATGGTACCTCTGTGGGGCACACCGAAGGCCTCGCAGCTCTTGTCACAGGAATCAGAGGCCTCGCCAGCGCGGGCATCTGCGATCTCGGCCTGCACCCAATCGGCCTCGGAGGCGGTGGTCTGAACTGACAGCCGACCTCCCTCCGGCATATTGTTCAGCGCGTTCACGAACAGATTCAGGAACGCCTGCTGCACCTGCGCGGGACTAGCCTGGACGCAGGGCAGAACGGTGTAGCATTCCTGCACCTCGATCTTCGATGCGCAGTACTCCGGCCGCATCACATCGAGCGTGCTCTGGATGACCTGGTTGAGGTCGGCGCTGTCGCGGGATTCGGATCCGGAGCGCCGCGCCAGTGCCAGCAATCCCGTCAAGGTCTCGGCGACCCGAGCTGCCAGGCTGCGGACGGCGCCCACTTCGCGCCGGACCAGGTCCGGGTCCCACTCCTGGCGCTCCAGCAGTTGGTCGGCCTTGGCCATGATTGCGGCCGCCGGGTTATTCACCACATAGGCGACCCCTCCGGCAATCACCCCCAGGCCGGGTACCCTCTCGGCCTCCGTCAGCTGGGCCTGGGTGGCGTGCAGATCATCCAGCAGCTTGCCGAGACGATCCAGTTGCTTCTGGTTCTCGCCGTAGAGATGCGCTTTCTCGAGCGCGATGGAGGCCTGATTAGCAAACGACTGAAGAGTGCTGAGGACATGGCTCGAGAAGGGCTCGTGCGGCTTCAGCCGGCCCACCAACAGGGCCCCTACCACTCTCTCTCCGGCCAACAGCGGCTCTGCCGCGAGCGCGCTCAGCTCGTCCCAGGGAAGATCGGGCCGGCTGAACTCCTCCGGCGGCGCCTGCGGAGACAGGCACATCGCCCGCCCGCTGCGGATGACTATCGCCGCCACCCGTTCCGCCAACTCGACCTGGAGGCCCCGCTGATAGATCGCGGCCAGGCGCAGATGGCGTACCCCTCCTTCCGCCCGGATCAGCGCCGCGCAGTCGGACTCCGTGACATCGGCGGCGGTGCGCGCGATCAGCTCCAGCAGGCGGGGCAAGTTGAAGTTCGTGATCAGGGTGTGGCTGAGCTGAGACCAGGTGTCCAGTTGCTGGTTGCGATCTGCCAGCGTCTGCGCGGTCGTATCCAGGGTCTGCACCAGGTCCCGGTTCTGGTTCCGCACCGCCGTCAGCTTCTCGTAGAGGTAGGCGCAGATCAGCCAGGCCACCACCAGCAGGGCAGCCGGCAGCGCGTAGGCCTTGGAGGGCCCCCAGCAGGCGCCCCGTCCATGCCAGCGGGATTCGTTCCTCGATGATCGCGGTGGCGTCCAGCAGGAACAGGCCCACGGCCAGCAGCAGGAAAAGGCTCAGCGCCAGGAACCAGAGCCGCTGCTCTGCCCGCTCGATCCGCTTCAGCCTCTCCAGACTGCCGACCCCCTCGCCTTCCATGCTTGCCCCTGCCCTCGCTTGCCTCATCAACTATCCCCCTCCTGCTGTCAGGAAACGGCGCGCCATCCGCCGGCTGTCTCGGGGATGGTGCTCAGGAAGCCGTCGCCGGTTTGCAGGGCCGCGTTCGCCACGACCCTGGTGTGCTTCTGCTACGGGCTTCATTCCACACTTCCCAGCAGGTTCTGAGACGCTCCCTGGCCGCGTTTGGCCGCCCAGATAGCCATTCTCCGCTGCTCTGGTTTGTGGAATAAGGCCGAGGGATGGGCCACCGTCCTTGACCCGGGGAGGGAGAGTGTGGAGACGCTCCGCATTGTCGTGGCGGACGACGAGGAGGCGGTTCGCGCTACCCTGGTAGAGCTGGCCAGTGCCCTCAACCACCAGGTGGTAGGGGAGGCAAGAGATGGCCAGGAGGCGGTAGCCCTGGCCCGGACCACCTCCCCGGACCTCATCCTGTTGGACATCCGCATGCCTCACCTCGATGGCCTGCAAGCGGCCCACGCCATCAGCGAAGAGCGACCCGTTCCCATCATCATCGTCACCGCCCATGCCGACCAGGACTTGATAGAGGAGGCGGCCGAGGCCGGTGTGTTCAGCTACCTGCTCAAGCCCATCACGCAGCAGCGGCTGGCCGCCGCCATCTCCACCGCCCGCGCCCGCTTCGCCGATCTCCAGCTCCTGCGGTCTGAGGTAGGCGACCTGAAGGGCGCGCTCGAGGCGCGCAAACTGGTGGAGCGAGCGAAAGGCATCTTGATGCGGGACCTGCGGGTGGGCGAGCAGGAAGCCTATCGCTGGCTCAAGCGCACCAGCAGCCATCACAACCAGAAGCTCGCCGATATCGCTCGCCGCATCGTCGCCCTGGAGCAGCAGCACCCGCGCTGATACCGCCGGTCCCCGCCTCCTCAGCCCAGGCCGTGCCCTCCACAGCCGCAGCGCCGCTCCGCTCATGGCAGGCCCAGCCCAGGTTCTTGACGAGCGGCTCCCTCCGTGCTATGTTGTACCAGCCTGACAAAGACTGGTCCGGGCAGAGCATGAACGTGGACCGCGCGTGGTGGTTCGGTTCGCTTGATGTCTGGTGGCTCAGGCCTTAGACGAGGCGCGCTAGCTAGCGCGCCTCGTCTGCTTTGGCCGCTTGTCTGCGGTCGGGCCGGGAGAGGAGGTGAGAGAAGGGGATTGGCGCGCAGTATCAGGCCAGGCGTTGTCTGTTGGGCAGGAGCCCCTAGGCTGCCTGAGGCGGCCGGGGTGGCGGCCGGCGAAACAGGCTTAGCCACTTGCCTCCTGCCGTGGGCGGATCGCTGTTCCAGGCGTGAGGAGGGAAGGGGAGGTATGATCAAACAGAGGAAGGGCTTCACCCTGATCGAGTTGTTGGTAGTGATCGCGATCATCGCGATCTTGGCGGCGATGCTGTTCCCCGTGTTCGCACGCGCGCGAGTCGGCGCGCAAGATTCAGTGCCTGTCCAATGTGAAGAACATCGCCATGGCCATCCAGATGTACCTGGCGGACTTCGACCAGTTCTTCCCGCTCGAGCACGACAGGGCCGCTGCGGACTTCTTCAACGCCTTTGGCGCCAGCCAGGGTCGCTACGACGAGGCCTGGCCGAGCGTGTGCAACCATGCTCGCCAGGCGAATCCCTACCTGCGGGAGCCGGTCGTCCTGGATGAGTACACCAGGAACCGTCAGGTGTGGCAGTGCCCGAGTGCGAAGCTGGAGTACGGCCCAGGTTACATCTGCCCTATGGGCCGTGGGGGCTGGTGGGTCAACAATTACATTGACCACCCGAACTTCTATGATGACTGGATGGCTCCGCCCTGCACGATCGCCTACCCCACAGGTTGGGGCGGCAGCGTCACCGACTCCTTCGTGCAAGGAATGTGTCAAGACGCCGAGGCGGGCGGGTTAACCGCCACCGCGAAGGAGAGTATGTTCGCCGAATCCATCGGGATCAACGACAACATGCACTGGTCGAAGCCCGCTACTGTGAGCGATGCCGCCCACTATATCACGTGCGGCGAGTGTGGCTCGGGCGGTCTGTGGGGATCGCACTTCCTGGCCTACCCGGATCTGTGTTATGGATCGTCTCCCTGCGGCCTGCCGGACTGTCCTGAGGCCTGCACCGCAGATTGGGTCAACTGCGCGTGGACCCAGGCCTGCGGGCTGGACACTGAGCATAAGTGGATGTTCTATAGCGACGCGAACTTTCGCAAACAGTACACCCGGCATCTGGGCGGATCCAACGTTGGCTTCCTGGATGGGCACGCGAGGTGGTATCCCGCGGAGACGATCATCTTCCAGAATGGGCCATACGACTGCACAGTCTTCGAGGGCCTGGCAACCGGGTGCTGCTGGTATCCGTTGCCGCCGCAGTGCCAGTAGGCGCTCTGTGCGAACAGTGACGCAGGCAAGCGAGCGGGGTCCGCTGCGGCGGGCCCCGCTCTGTCCTTCAGGCCTCTACCGCGGCCTTCCTGCGTTCCCGATACTGGGCTGGGGTGCAGGCGTACTGCTTGACGAAAACTCGGTGCAGGTGGCTGTCGTCCACGAAGCCGGCCTCGGCCGCGATCGCGGCCACGGAGCGGTCGGTGTTGAGCAGGCGGTGAGTGGCATAGGATAGGCGCGCCCGCAGGCCGAAGGCCCCGAAGCTGACCCCCATGGTGTGGCGGAACAAGTCCTGGAAACGCGATCCACTGAGCCTACAGGCCGCTGCCGCCTCCGTCACTTCCACCCTGCGCCAAGGCAGGGAATGAACCAGATTGAGGGCCGGCATCAGGCGTGCCAGACTGCTGAGGCGAACCGGTCCGGGCGTCCTGGGCAGCCTGCTCAGGTCCCAACCGCGGTGCAGCTCGATCAGCAGGCGCAGCAACTCCAGCCGCACCGCGCTTTGCCAGTGCGGCCGCGCCTCCTCGATCTCCCCGCGCAGCACCTGCCCAATCGCCAGCACCCGCCTGCGCATTTCGGGGGAAGTCACCCGCGGCCGCTGGGCTGGAGGCACCGAGAACAGGGTCAGCCACGGCACCTCCCCCACCAGCTCCTCTCCGATGAACTCGGGGGCGAAGAGCAGGACCAGGTTGCGAGTACCCGCCGATTTCGCGAACCCGTGGGGCTCCCTGGTGCCGCAGAGCCACACGTCGCCCGGCCTGCAGGTGAGCTGGTGGTCGCTGAACTCGATCCGCTCCTCTCCAGCCAGCAGCAGGCCCACTTCGACCTCAGAGTGGAGGTGAATGTCTAGGGGAAGCGGATGCTCGGTGAAGATCGCCTCGGCGTACAGCCCGCGCGCGCCGACCAAAGGTTGCCCCTGCCTGGGCGAAGCGAACGAGTATTCAGGCACTTCACCTCTCCGACGGCACTACCAGGCTGTACCAGAACCCAGCCGAGTGCGGTGTCTCGTCGCCCGGCAACGTTGATGCAGCCCGACTGAGAGCTTCACCAGGCTCCACCAGAGCAGTAGGATAGTACAGGAAATCCGTATGTTTGTACAGCCTGAAATGAGGTCCGGGGTGGTAACATGGGCGAGCGGCATCGAGATGGAGCGTGCCTGACCGAAAGGAGGTGATGGGAGCAGCGCTGCCTTGCAGTGCAGTCTCAAGCAGACGGGCGATGTCTGCGAGGAGGTAGTGCCGTGAGCAAGCGACGGAAGGGCTTCACCCTGATCGAGTTGTTGGTGGTGATCGCGATCATTGCGATCCTGGCGGCAATGCTGTTCCCCGTGTTCGCGCGGGCGCGGGAATCGGCCCGCAAGATCCAGTGCATGTCCAATGTCAAGAACATCGCCATCGCGGTGCAGATGTACCTCACCGACTATGACAAGTTCCCTGGCGGTGAGCACGCCGCAGACGCCGAAGCCTACTTCGTGAATGCCCCTGGCGGCGGGCAGGACGCCCCCAGGGAGGACTGCAACCACAAGACTCATGCCAACCCCTACCTGCGGTGGCCGGTGGTTTTCGACGAGTACGTGAAGAACCGGGATGTCTGGCGCTGTCCCAGCGCCAAGCTGGTGAAGGGCGTTACGGTTGTCATCACCGCCCAGCCGGGCTGGCTCCAGTACTGGCAGAACCACGAGGGCCTATGGGGCCGCAGCTCTGACTGCAATGGCGGCGGCCCTTGCGGGGTAGCCTGGCCCACCGGCTGGGGCGGGAGCATCACCGACTCTATCGTGCAGGGAAGATGCGCCACCGCCGATACCGGTACTTTCGAGCAGAGCATCGGGACCGCTACCGGTCTGGCGGACATGAAGACCTCTCAGATAGACGATCCCTCCTGGACCGTGATCTGTGGTGATGCCGGCGGCCAGGTGGAGATCTCCAGCCCCACCATGCTCGCCTTCCCGGATGTCTGCGCGCTGAATGGCTGCGGCACTTGCTGCTACAGCCAGCCGGCCGAGATCGGCTGCTGCGCGGGAGACTGGGCCAACTGCCCCCTCTCTCCGGAGCAATCCTGCCTGGACTACAACCTGAAGCTCAAGTTCTGGACCGATCCCAATCTCCGCAAGCCGTTCGCTCGCCACCTGGGCGGCGTCAACGCCGGCTTCGCCGACGGCCACGCCAGTTGGATGGCGTCTGACGCGATCATTGCCAACGCGCCCAGCTCGAACGACTCCAGCGCTGGCAAGATTCGCGGCATCGGGTGCGCCTGTCTTCCTCCGCCGCCCGGACAGCTGGGCCCGAACCAGTAGACGAGCTGCAGAGTACGTAACTTAACGAATGGGCGGAGTCCGCCTCGGCGGACTCCGCCGGTTTCCGTCTCCGCACCGGGAACCGTCTCAGGGAGCGAGCCGCGGCCGAAGTCCTGTCTCCAGCGCGGGTGGAGGGTGGTTCGCCACCGCCACGTAATCGCCGCGCTCTGC
The DNA here is from genome assembly GCA_963716175.1 of uncultured Armatimonadota bacterium. Classification (GTDB taxonomy): domain Bacteria; phylum Armatimonadota; class Hebobacteria; order Hebobacterales; family Hebobacteraceae; genus MFD04408-11. The sequence continues at coordinate 3,194,327 of OY970296.1, forward strand.
CAGCACCGACAGGCCGGGCAAGGACTGCTTGAGCGCCGGCACGAATCTCCGGTGGGTGAGGGCGCAGGCCGGGGTGGGGGAGGAGAGAAACCGCACTAGCCCCGCGAACTCGCCTTCCGTCTCTCCCAGGTCCACGATCGGTCGCCCCAGGTAGAAAACTGTGGCATTCCGCTTCGCGTAGTAGATCCCGACTGGCTCCGATGACGGCAGCGCGCTCGCCAGCAGCAGCGCCAGCTCTTTCCGGGGCTGCGCCTGGATCATCGCCCGCCGCGGCACGAACCAGCCGACGTTCACCATCCCCGCTAGGAGCATGGCGCCCGCCAGCGCGGGCGCCACTACTACCCGGCGGAGTGGCGCCGCCACCGCAGCCACCAGTGAACCCGCGCCGATCGCCGCCAGCATCACCACTGGCGACCAGCCTGGCGTCCAGTCCCCGTACCTGGCTAGCGCCTGGTGCAGCCAGGGTGGCATGAGGGCCGCAATCACGGCGCCCGCGCCGCAGAGCGTGCCCACTATGCCGAGGGTGGCGAAGCCGGCCGCCGCCCAACCTCGACTCAGAGTGTGTCCCGCCAGCCACTCGTCCAACCAGGCGCCCACCAGGAGGGCCAGGGCGGGGAAGGCCGGCGCCAGGTAGTGGGCCAGCTTGGACTGTGGCAGGGAGAAGATGACCAGCACCGCCAGGCTCCACCAGGCCGCCAGCCGCAGCACGTGGCCGCGATCGGGCTGGCGGAACGCGTGCACCAGAGCCGCCGGCAGGAACGCCACCCAGGGGTAGAAGTAGATCGCCAGATACATCAGGTTGCCCCATGCGGGCTGAGTGCGGGCCAGCTCCCCCTGGAGGTGGCCGAAGTGCTCTCCCAGGAAGAAGGTGGCGAAGAACCGGGGCTGGTGGACCAGCTCGTATCCATACCAGGGCCCCGCCACCGCCAGCATCAGCGCCGTCCCGGACAGGAGGCGCGCCTGCGCGAGCACCGTTCTCAGCCGTCCTGCCGCCGCCAGGTAGGCCAGGGCGCCACACATCACGACCGCCACCGGCACCGGCCCTTTCGCCAACAGCGCCAGGCCCAGCAGCGCGTAGCCCGCGAGATAGCGCCACCGGTTTCGATGCGGCGGCGCCTGCGTGGCAAGATAGAACAGGAAGAAGCGCGGCCGTGAGCGCCGCGGTGAGGGGAATGTCAATCGAGGCCTCCCGGGAGATGTCCATCCACATATAGCACAGCCCCAGCGCCAGCCCCGCCAGGAAGCCCGCCCGCCGGGTCAAGGTGCGCGCGCCGAACCAGTAGGTGAGCACCACAACCACCACGCCCCAGAAGGCTGATCCCAACCGCGCGGCGAACTCAGTAGGGCCGAACAGGCGGAGAGCGGCCGCCATCAGCCAGTAGATGAGAATCGGTTTCAGCAGGAAGGGCTGCCCATTGAAATAGGGAGTGCCGAGGTCGCCTCTGGCCAGCATCTCGCGGGCCCCCGCGGCGTAGTAGGCTTCGTCGAAGTCCTTCAGCGGTGTGAGCCCCAGGCGCCAAGAGTAGAGAGCGCCGCACGCCACCAGGAGGATCAGAGGGCATAGCATGCGGCGCCAATCGCGCTTCCTGCCGAGAGATAGCTTGGTAAGGCAGTCTCCGCTCGCCGATGCCATGGCCTTATCGTTCGTATATCCGTGCTGCTATGAGATAGGAAACCGGCCCCGCCCGACCATGCCATGACCCTATCATTCGTATATCCCATCTACAATGAGATAGGAAACCGGCCCCGCCCGACCATGTCATGACCCTATCATTCGTATATCCCATCTACAATGAGATAGGGAACCTGCCTCGCCTTCTGCCCGAGACCGGCCGCATCGCCGCCGGCCTGGTGTCAGACTATGAGGTGGTGCTGGTCAATGACGGCAGCACGGACGGCAGTGGCGCTCTCATAGACCGGCTGGCCGCCGAGTTCCCCCACGTGCGCGCCTGCCACCACACTCGCAATCGCGGCCTGGGAGCGGCCGTCGTCACCGGCCTCTGCCAGAGCAGCAAAGAGCTAGTTCTCTACATGGACTCCGATTTCCCTGTCAGCGCCGAGGAGGCGCGGGAGGCCATTCGCCGGTTCACCCCGGACTGCGATCTCCTCATCGGCTACCGGGTGGGGCGGGCTGAAGGCCCCCGCCGGGAGCTGATGTCCTGGACCTACAATCGCCTCATCCGCTGGACCTTCGGCCTGCGGGTGCGCGATGTCAACTTCGCCTTCAAGCTCATCCGCCGCTCCCTGCTCCAGCAGATGCGGCTGCGCTCCGAGGGTTCGTTCATTGACGCCGAGTTGCTGCTGGAGGCCAGTCGCCTGGGGGGCCGCATCCAGGAAGTTGGGCTTCGCTATCACCCCCGGGTGGCGGGCGTTTCCACCGCGGCCAGCAGCCGCGTGGTGGTGCGCATTCTGGGCGAGGCGTTGCGCTACTGGGGCCGCCAGCGGGCCGGGGCCCTGGGTCCTGCTGGCGTGATCATCAACGCCGACGACTTCGGCCTCTGCGCCGCCGTCAACCAGGGTGTGGTGCAGGCCTTCGACCATGGGGTAGTGACCAGCGTCAGCATCCTGCCTACAGGCGAGGCCTTCGCGCAGGCCGCCGAACTGGCGCGCTCTCGGCCAAGCCTCGACCTGGGGGTGCACCTCGCCCTCACCCAGACCAGGCCCCTCTCCCCGCCGGAGGCCGTGCCTTCTCTGGTCAACAGCCGGGGTGAGTTCGCGCCGAGCTGGCCTGCTTTTGTCGCTCGCTACCTAAGGGGAGGAGTCCGCAGGGACGAGATCGAGGCCGAGCTGCGCGCGCGCAGATCGAGCGCAGCTATCAGGCCGGGCTGAGTGTCTCCCACCTGGATAGCCATCAGCACCTGCACGTGCTCCCTGGCATCCTGCCGTTGGTGACCAAGCTGGCGGCCGAGTACGGCATCGGCGCCCTGCGCTATCCCTGCCAGAGGCGGAGATGGGCGGCCATCGGCGGGCCGGGCCGCCTTCGCCGGCAAGTGGAAGGGAGAGCGTTGGCCGCGGTCTGCCGCCTGGGGGCGACTCGCCTGAGATCGAACGGTCTGCTACTCACCGACGATTTCCGGGGCTTCGGCGAGGCTGGGGCCTGGGACCGGGAGAGCCTCTCGCGCGCCGTCGCCAGCCTCGACGCGGGTCTCACCGAGATCTGCTGCCACCCGGGCGCCGATGACCGCATCGCCCATCGCTTCCCCTGGGGCTACCGCTGGGAGCAGGAGCTGGCCGCTCTTACCAGCCTGGAGGTAGCCACCGCGGTGGCCGCCAGCGGAGTGACGCTCACCAGCTTTCGCGACCTGCTGGCCAGAGGACGCTGACCCCCGCTGCTCGCCCCCTCGCCCCGGAGTCCCAGGGGCCTTGTCACAGGCCAGGCAGGCGCCTCAGCTACCTCAGCTACCTCAGCTCAGTGTCTGCGCCCATCTCGAGATTCACCTTCGCCTGAGCGCCGGCGGGGGTGGGGGCTACCATCTCCATCGAGACCGCGACCAGCTCCTTCACCCTACGCCCGGCCTGATAGTCGAACCACGTCGTCACCTGGGTGCGGCCCGACTCTCGCAAGGCGGGGGATTCCGCCTGCTCCGGCCCCATCGGCATGCTCAACTTCCAGGGCGCCACGGCCTCGATCTTCGCGCACTCGACTCCGTTGATGGTCTCAAAGCCGACCAGCGTGGAGGTGGTCTGCACCGGGAACTTCAGGTGGGCCAGCTGCTCCTTCGCCTCCGCCGGCATGGGCGCGCCCAGCATCTCCGCGATCGCCGCCGGATCTACCATCATCTTCCACTCCCAGGATTCGCCCACCGACACTGACTTGTCCGGGTACAGCGGCTGGCCAAAGGCCTTGACCGCCTTGTCCAGCAGCTCCCCCAGGTTGATCTTCTGCCCGCCGGGGCCGGGTATGGGTGGCAGCAGCTTGTCCAGCCCCGTGATCGCCACCGGCTTGCCCCGCTTGCTTATCACCATCTCGATGGGAAGCGCGGGGAGCTTGATCAGTTGCGGCGGGCCCCCGCCGGGGCCCTGAATGGCCACCTGCACGTGCAAATCGGCCACGTCGAGCTTGACATCGAAGGACTCGATCTGAGTCCCCATCGTCAGGTCCCCGTTCTCGGCCACACTTGTCACCCGCTCCAGGGTCATCGCCCTTCCCTCGAGCCGTGGGCTCACGACGAGGTTCGACTCCTGAGCCAGCGGCACGGCGATATCCATCGTCATGTTGAACTTGGACTCATAGCGGGAGGCGGTCCCCGGCGTACCCTTCAGCTCCAGTCTCACCGATTCCGGCGCCGCCCATCCCGCCGCCACCACGGCTGCGAGCAGCACCCACATCAGCACTATCGCCAACCCTCGCCGCATCTGCATTCTCCTTCCAGTAGTTGCCTTCGCCCTTATTCCGACACCGACGGAGCAAACCCCTTGGCGATCCCTCGCATCCGCTCTGCCGCCGCCGCCATCTGCGCGGCATCCAGCAACCGCTCGATCATAGGGAAGACCAGCCTGTTCTCCTTCTCGATATGTCGCGTCAGGAGGTCGAGGCTGGCGCTCACCACCGCCTGCAGCCCTTCCGTGGAGTAACCGTTGGAGCTTCCAGCCCGCCCCATGGCCCCGAGCAAGCTCATCATCTCGCGCATGCGACTGCGGAGCAGATGGTGGGCGCTCAGGTCATCATCCGCCGCCTCCCCAAAGAACTGAGACAGGATGTCAACCGCGGGCGCGCCCTCCGCCACTATCCTTCGCACCTCCGGGTACAGCCCCTCCTCCTCCTTGCGGAAATGCAGCAGCAGGCGCTGTCGCATGGCCTCCAGTCGGGCCCGTATCTCTTTCTCTGCTTGCGGCCGGGCCTGCTTGGCCGCGGTCGCGCCTGCGGCCACCGCCGCCGCCAGCTCGCGCATGCAGGCCAGCCCGGCCTCGTGCTCTTCCCGCAGTTCCCCCGTCGCTGACTTCTCACTCATCGCGCCAGCTCCCCTTGGCAACACCACGCAGCTTGCGCCCCGCCACACGGCCGCCGGGCAAGTCTCCTTTCCTGGGACTCTCTGCTAGTCCTGCTGGCATCTGACGCTCCAGACGCGAGACCGCCCGGCATCTCTGCCGGGCGGCAAGCCTGGATTCACCTTGATCCAGCTGTTGGTGGTGAGAGTAGGATAGCCCGATTGTGTGTCGGGATCATTAACCCAACCGCAAACTTCTGTGAGTTTTCCAGGCAGCATGGGGGTTCGGCCCCGCCGGTGGTCGCCGAAAGCACTGCCCCATGCCAGGCTGAGGGCGTCCCAAACGCGCAGCCGCCCGGCGTGTGCCGGGCGGCCACCGCACTTCACCCTGATCCAGCTGTTGCTGGTGCCATTATCATAGGCCACAGCCATGTCCGTACTGTGAAGGCAAGACCAACCTTCTGTGAGTTTTTGTGCCATTGAGGGCTAAGTACCATGTAGGATTTCGGTCACATGGCCGACATCCGTGACACAAATGGTAGTACGCAAACCTGTGGACCTGTGGTATATAGAGTCGGCGGTCACCACCAACAGCTCGATCAGACGTATCAACCGCCCGAACAGCTCTGCTAGGGGTCACCCATGCAGAGCTGTTCTGTTTGTGCCAGGTCAGCCGCGGAGGTCGCGAGCAGGCCCCAGGCTAGCTGCCCGGGTTTCTCGCGCTCTCCCGCGCCTCTCCTCCAGGCTTGTGTGGTCTCTGTTCCAGGCGGCGCTGCTGGCCGCGCCGTCGCGTTTGCTGCACCTGGTGCAGCCGGCCGTGGGCTCTTTGCCTGTCGGTCGGCGAGACGCGCGCTGGCGCAGCGCGCTGCTCCCTCCCACCGGCCTGGTCACTCGGCGTTTCGCCCGGCGAGAGCATGCGGCCTCCGACCGTCCCCACCATGGCGTGGCCAGTCGCCAGGTAGTAGGTCACCCTGAAATCATAGATAAGCACTACCAGCACGGCCACCATCAGGATGATGGTGATCCCCAGCAGTGTCGGCACAGACCGATCCATGGTCCACCTCCTCTCCCGCTGATCCATCCCTGGCGCGGCCGCCCCGGCCGCCACACGGCGGGCGGGAAAGCCCGGCGCAAGCGAAGGCCCTCATAGGAAGGTATCGGCAAGTGGACCGGCCGACTGTAGCGGCGCAGACAGCAGCAGAGGGGCAATGGGGACGCAGGCACACCCGCCGCCACTTCTCCGGCAGCTCCCCGGGGTCAGTTGCGCTGGTGCCGCACCACCAGGTGCCAGATCACGCCGACCACGAGCAGCAGCACCCCGAGCGGGACCGCGACATGCACCAGGAACGCTACCAGTTGCAGCAGCGCTCCCACCACGATCAGCACCAGTCCCACCACGATCAAGGTGTGGGCCATGGCTCACCCTCTGCCGGCAGTGGCGCGGGTGGAGGAAGGCCTTGCGGCTTCGGCCAGCCTTGCCTCCGGGAACAGCACGCACCAGGACAGGGGAATCACGATCGGGGCTAAAGGCAGGTAGACCCGCACCTCTTGCGCGATCGCCACCGCGTAGTGCAGGGCCACATAGGGCGGCACCAGCCAGAGCGAGCGCCGCAGCATCTCCCGGCCCTCGGCGCTGGCCCATGAAAGCCAGCACCCACAGCGCACCGAAAAGCAGGAAGACGTAGACCGTTGGCAGCACTGTGCTCAGGTTCCGCCACAGCATCACTACATCGCAGTAGTAGCCGCGCGGGCCGTAGATCATCAGCATTCCGCCATACACCAGCACCCAGGCCGCCCCCAACGCAACCGTGGTCCAGGCCAATCGCAGCGGCCGCTCTTTTCCCCAGCCGATGATGAGATAGAGGGCCGGGATCATCGCCACCGTCTCTCGGTTCAGCGTTCCCACCAATACCAGCGGGAGCAGCAGCAGGTCCCTCCGCCGCGCCAGCGCCCAGAAGGCGAGCACGAAGACCAGCAGATTGATGGGGTCGCTCTCCTGCACTACGCGCCAGTAGGTGAAGGGGATGATCGCCGCCAGAAAGAGGGCGCCGGCCGCGGCCGCGGCCGGCGAGAACCATATCCTCAGATAGCGGTCGAAGCAGAACAGGCCCAGGCCGGTGGCCGCCGCCCGCACTGCGAAGTAGGCGGCGTAGATGCTCTCGCCCGGCATCAGGTAGCGCACCATCTCGGCCAGCCAAGGGGTCAGCGGCCGGTACTGATTGGGGGCCGGTGCGGAGCCGGAGATCATCTGGAGATGCCAGGAGGGGAGCTCCTGCAGATTCGCGATGCGGGCCCAGATCAGCGCGCTGGCCGCGCCCAAGCCCAGATAGAGCAGGAGAAGGCCGATCGAACCTGGCAGAGCCGTTTCCTCCGAGCTGGCCGTGAGTTTCTCTCGCGGGGGCACAGTGGGATCTCAGTCCCGGCCCGGCGCGCTTGTCGGCCGGCCGCGCACCGCCGTCTCCGCGGTCGAGCACCCCATCTAGCGCTCGCCCTTGTTCAGTTCCGCCAGAATGGCAGCCCTCAACTCGGCCTCATGATCCGGCCCCACCTCCCCCTCATAGCGCACCTCATTGATATACAACGTCGGCGTGCCATTTACCCCGCTGCGAACCCCCAGCATCTTCTCCCTCTTTATCTTCTCCAGCAGGGCCGGGTCCTTCATATCCCGCTGAAAGCGGTCTTCCTCCAGGCCCAGCTCCCGAGCATAGCGGGAGAGCTCATCATCGCCGAGCGCTCCTCTGGCCTCGAACAGCCGCTGGTGCATCTCCCAGAACTTCCCCTGCCGTCCCGCCGCCTCCGCCGCCAGCGCCGCCTTCTCCGCCCGGGGATGGAGGCTGAATACCGGGAATGGGCGGACCACGAAGCGCACCCGGGGCTCCAGCGCCTTCAGCACCCGCTCGATCACCGGGTGGGCGGCCTGGCAGAAGGGGCACTGGTAGTCCATGTACTCGACCAGCGTCACCGCGCCCAGGGGGCCTCGCGCCCAATCCTCGTCCGAGACCGGCCGCTTCAGCCGGGGAGGCTGTTCCGAGGTCATGCTCCCTCTGCCTGCATCTTCTCCAGCACGTTGAGCAAGCGATCTGCGCCCGGATTCTTACCGATCTCCGAGACGTAGCTATAGCGCACTACTCCCGTGTGGTCAACGATGAAGAGCGCGCGCTCTGCCATTCCGTCCTCACGCATCACTCCGTACTGTGACGCCACTGCCCCTTTTGGATGGAAGTCGGCCAGCACCGGAAAGGTCAGCCCATTGCTCTGGGCAAAGGCGTGCTGCACATACTTGCTGTCCACAGAGACCCCCACCACGCGGGCCCCCAGTCGCGCGAGCTCGTCCTTTACCTCCTCGAGCAGGTTCATCTCGTTGGTGCACACCGGGCTGAAGGCCAGGGGGAAGAACGCCAACACCACATGGTGCCCTTCCTTCAGCAGCTTCGACAGACGCACTTTTCCCGCTGATCCGTCGAGCTCGAAATCGGGCGCCTTGACGCCCACGGCAAGTGGCGGCATGGTGATCTCCTTCCCATCGTGCTGCCGCTTGTGTTCTCCACCCGCGGTGAGCGGCCTTGCCCAGGTAGGTATGTAATGTCGCAAGCGGCGACCAATGTGCGCCGGCGCAGCAGAGCACGACGAGCAGGCCTGGCCCGCAGGTCACATCGGCAGCTCCAGGGCTCGCTGCACATATACGGCCATCTGGTCCCGGCTGCATACGTACTCGGGATGGTAGAGGCCATCGAGGTAGCCGCGTACGACAGCGACGCTGCCCTGCGCCAGGTACTCGATGTACTTGAACGCCCAGAATGCGGCCGGAACATCCGCGAAACTCGGGTGGGTGGGAGGGACATATCCGGCCAGGCCTTCGTCTCCCATAGGATAGGCGATGGCGCGGGCGATGAAGGCGGCCATCTGCCCCCGGTCGAGCGTGGCCAGCGGCCGGTAGCTGCCGTCCTCGTAGCCCTCCACGATCTGGTTGGCGCGGGCGTATTCGATGTACTTGTAGGCCCAGTGAGAGGTGGGGACATCGGAGAAGTAGGCGTGGCCAGGCCCCGGGGGCACGCCCGCCTCGCCCCCGGCCACCGCCCGGGAGATGTAGACGGCCATCTGGTCGCGAGTGACTGGCAGGCTGGGCCGATAGGTCACGTCCGGGTAGCCGAGGACAATCCTCGCATCCACGCAGGCGATGATCTCCAGCCAGGCCCAGAACCCGGGAGGGGCATCAGGGAAAGCGACACGGATGCCGCGGCGCCCGATCGCGGTGTCATAGCCCCAGCCGTTGGTCACCATCAGCTTCACCGTCTTCGAGCCTGGCGCTTCGTAGGTGTGAACGGGGTTGAGCTGCCTGCTGGTGGCGCCATCCCCGAACTGCCACAACCGGCTGAGGGGGGAGCCGCTCGAGCGGTCAGCGAACCTCACCATCAGGGGCGCGATCCCGGCCGTGGGAAAGGCGCTGAAATCTGCCGTCGGCGATCCGGTGATGGCCAGGTGCACTACCTGCCCGTTGCCCGTGTCGGCCACCCAGCAGGAGCCATTGCTCTCATCCACCGAGATGGAGCTGGGCAGGTAGAAGCCACCTCCCCACCAGAGCCTGGTGCCATCCTGGGCCAGGTGCGCCACCTGGTAGCGATAGCTATCAACCACCCAACACGAGTCGTCAACCGGGTTGACGGATAGCGAGCCGCCGGCGCTGAACCCAGGGGACTGGCCCACCTCTGCGCCGGTCTGGTCCAAGTGCAGCACGCGGCCGCTCCCCTCTCCCTCGTCGAGCAGAACCCAGCACGACCCATCCTGCGAGTTCGCAGAGACGAATGCGGGCGAGCCGCGCAGACCCCCGATCCGCACCAGCTCACTGCCGTCTGCGGCCAGATGAACCACCTGCTCAGCCCCCGCATCCGCCACCCAACACGACCCGTCTTCCTGATCAACCGAGAGCGATATGGGCTGGCCGAAGCTGCCGCGCCAGAGCTCGATCCCCCGCCGCGAGAGGTGGACCACTTCGCCTGCGCCGGTGCTCTGGCTGAAGTCGGCTACCCAGCAGGAGCCGTCGGTGGCATTGGCCGCCAGCGCTCTGGGTTGGCCCAGCAAGCTCCCACCACGCCAGGCCTCACTGCCATCGCCTCTCAGGCGGATCACCTGTGCATCATCCGCCACCCAGCAGGAGTCATTGGTCGGGTTGACGGCCACTAGGTTGGGCTGGCCGGAGAAGCTGCCCCCACGCCACAGCTCGGCCCCGTCCTCGGCCACGTGCACCACCTGTGCGTCGAGGCTGTCGGTAGCCCAGCAGGAGCTGTCGTACAAGTTCACTGAGACCGACTCCGTCTGGTAGCGCCCGCCCCCGCGCCACAACTCCTCGCCGTCTTCGGCCAGGTGCACGAGCTGGTTGCTGGCCAGATCGGCCACCCAGCAAGAGCCATCTATGGGGTTGACCGCTGCCGACCTGGGCCACTGGAAGCTCCCGCCTCTCCATAGCTCCGCGCCGCTCTCCGCCAGGTGCACCACTTCGTCGCGGCCATAGTCGGCCACCCAACAGGAGTCATCCTGCGGGTTGGCGGAGACCGAGACGGGGTTTTCGAATCCCCCGCCCCGCCACAGCTCGGTCCCGTCCTCGGCGAGGTGGACCACCTGGTTCCCCGCCCAGTCTGCCACCCAACAGGAGCCGTCCTCCGGGTTGACGGAAAGAGAGGCGGGCCCGCCAAACTGCTGGCCCCGCCACAGCTCTGTCCCATCCCGATCCAGGTGCGCGACTCCGGAGGCGTGTGGGTCCACCGCCCAGGCCACCCAGCACGAGCCGTCCGCCGGATTCACTGAGATCGCAGACGCGCCGGGGAAGCCGCCCCCCTCCCACAGCGTGGCCCCAAACTCAGAGAGATGCTCGATCTGCCCACTGCCCCGGCTTGCCACCCAGCAAGACCAGTCCGTCGGATTGGCCGAGACTGACACGGGGAAGTCGAAACCCCAGGTTCGCAACTGCTCCGCGCCGTGCTTGTCCAGATGCACCACCGCATCGTTCCAGGTGTCAGCCACCCAGCAGGAGCCATCGCTGGGGTCGACCGATAGCGACTCCGGCGCCCAGAAGCCGTTGGTCTGGCTGAGCAGCGTCCCGCCGTCAGCCACGTGCATGACACTCGAGCCCACCGCCGCCCAGCAGGACCCATCGCTCGGATCAACCGCCACCGCGCGAGCGGAGCCAAAGGGGCTGCGCCAGGCCTCGGTGGCGAACTGAGCGGCGCTGGCAGGGCAGGCCACGGCGACGAGGAGGAGGGGCAGTTCAGACATTAGGCGAGGCCATCTCATCTTGCTCACCTTCGGCTGCAAGTCAACACAGGGCAGCGCCCGCGGGCCCAACTGGATGAGTTCCAGAGGTGGTGAGGCCTTCCTGCCGGGCGTTAGCCGAGAGGTCCGCCCGGCACCACCGGCGAACCCTGGTGCTTCGTGTCGGTGGCTAGCATGACACGCTGAGAGGAGACGGCCATGGCCCTTTCGCCACTTGAGCAGAGCCTGCTAACTGCCCTGGAGAGTATCGAAGTCATCGACGCCCATGAGCATCTGTCGCCCGAGGCCGATCGCGTCAAGGCCAGGGTGGACGTCTTCACGCTGTTCTCTCACTACACTTACGGTGACCTGATGGCGGCCGGCATGTCCGAGTCGGACTATCGGGCGACTCAGAATGCCGATCTCCCTCTGGACTATCGCTGGCGCTTGTTCGCCCCCTACTGGGAGCAGATTCGCTGGGGCAGCTACGCCCGCGCCGCCTTGCTTGCGGCCGCCAAGTTCTACGGCGCCGATGACATCAACGAGAAGACCTATGTCTCCATTTCCGAGAGGATGGCAAAGGCGAACACGCCCGGCATCTACCAGCGGGTGCTGCGCGAGGCCTGCCACATCCGCACCTCCCTGACGCAATGCGGGCGCACCGACCTGGGCACGCCCCTGCTCACGCCGGTGATGCCGCTGCTGCTTCACGATCTGTGGGAGGTGGAGTCGTGGCGCCGCATCAGCCAGCCCGACCTCGCCCCCGGCGCCGCCATTCGCACCCTCGACGATCTGCTCGCCGTGACCCGCGCTTACATCAACCGCGTGAAATCGGAGGGGGCGGCCGGCCTGAAGATGGTGTCCAATCCCTACGGTGAGCCCAACCGCGGCGGCGCCTATCAGGCCTTCGAGCAGCTCCGCACCGGCGCGGTCTCATCTCTCCCCTATGTCAACCCGCTGCGCGACTACCTGGTGGACGAGGCAGTCCGCTTCGCCGGCGAGCAGGACCTGGCGGTGGCCGTCCACACCGGCTACTGGGGCGATTTCCGCACCCTCGACCCCCTGCACATGATTCCCATCCTGCAGCGGCATCCGCGGGTGCGCTTCGATCTCTACCATCTCGGCTATCCCTGGTTGCGCGAGTCCATCATGTTGGGCAAGGGCTTCCCCAATGTCTGGCTCAACTTCTGCTGGACTCACATCATCTCCCAGCGTTTTGCCATGGATGCCCTCGACGAGGTGATTGACGTCGTACCCATGAACAAGGTCGTCGGCTTTGGCGGGGACTACGGTGTCCCCGTTGAGAAGGCCTACGGCCATCTCGTGATGGCCCGGGAGGACATGGCGCGGGTGCTAGCCCGGCGGATCGAGCGGGGCCAGATGAGTGAGGATCAGGCCTTGGCACTCGCCCGCAAGTGGCTGTGGGATAACCCCAAGCAGCTCTACCGCCTCAATGTCTAGGCCTTTTGTAGGGCGGGCATGCCTATGCCCGCCGCCAATGCCGGCGCGCCGGATCATGCGGACCGATGAAACTGGAACGCCCCGCCTCGCTCCGCGCTGACCTCGCCCTGGTCGGCATCGCCGCCATCTGGGGGTTCACCTTTCCCGCCATCCAGTTGGCGCTTCGCGACGCCGGCCCGCTCACCTTCATCTCCCTGCGTTTCGGCCTTGCCGCGGCAGTCCTGGCCGCGATCTTCCGCGGGCGCGCCTTTCGCTTCACTCGCTCCGGCCTGGGCTTCTCGCTCGCGCTGGGCCTGTGCCTCGCCTCCGGCACGGTGCTGCAGACCTTCGGGCTGCTCTACACCACCGCCTCCAAGTCGGCCTTCATCACCGCCCTCTACGTGGTGCTGGTGCCGCTGATGGCAGTGGCCGCCATCCGGGTGCGGCCTCGAGCCAGCTCCCTGCTCGCAGTGCCGGTGGCCACTGCCGGGCTGTACGAGATCACCTCCGCGCGTGTCACTGGGTTCAACCTGGGGGATCTGCTCACCGTGGGCTGCGCGGTGGCGTTTGCCGCGCACATCGTGATCGCCGAGATCGCCGCCCCCAAGCACGATCCGGTCGCGCTGACCTTCGGGCAGGTGCTCACCACCGCGGTGCTCAGCGCAGGGCTGATGCTGGGCGCGGAGACTCCCCATTTCGCCCTCACCCCGTGGACCATTACCGCCCTGGTGGTCACCGGCCTGTTTGCCACCGCGCTCGCCTTCGCAGTGCAGATGTGGGGCCAGCGAGAGACCAGCGGCACCCACGTCGCCCTGATCTTCACCGCAGAGCCGGTCTTCGCTGCCATCTTCGCCCGGCTGATCCAGCAGGAGAGACTGGGCGCTCACGGGCTCATCGGCGGCGCGCTGATCGTGGCGGCGATTCTGCTGTCGGAGATCGGCGCTCGCCCGCACCCCCGGCGCGACTGAGGAAGCCATCTGCAGATTCCGCAGATCACACAGACACGGCGGCTTCGGGATTTCTCCCGAAGCCGCCAGACCATGCTGTCTCTGCGGTCTCCGCGTGTCTGCGGTGAACCGCGAGCTCCGCTACCAGAGGTGGATCAAGGCATCCACAGGCGCGTAGTCGTCGGTCAAGGTCGGCACATCCTTGGTCTGCACCGAAGGACCGATGTAGTTCGCCACCCGGGAAGCAAGCAGGCTGTCCTTGATCAGTTTGCCCTGCATCTGGGCGGTGCGGCTCCGGATCTTCTCGATCCCGATACGCTGGTCCGAGTTGACCGCGAACACCTCGAAGTTGAAGGCCGAGGTATCGCTGTCCACTACCTTGAACCCATAGAGCTGCGGGAACACTTCGGCCATGGTGCGATAGACAGAGCGGAAGAACTTGCTCTTCGGACCGGCCATCTGGCCGATGAGGTTGTTGGCGAACACCCCGCCAGGCCGCAGGTGGGAGCGCGCGATCTGGAAGAACTCCCGGGTGGCGAGGAAGAAAGGGACGGTGTCCGCATAGTAAGCGTCGAGCAAGATCAGATCGTACTGGTTCTTCGTGCGCCTCAGAAAGATGCGGCCGTCCGCCTGGTGGACAGCTAGCCTGGGCCCCGGGTGGACGTCGAAGTAGCGAGCCGCGATCTTGATCACATCCGGGTCAATCTCCACCGCGTCCACCTTCACCTGCGGGTAGTCGCGCACCAGCCGCTTCGGCACCGAGCCGCCGCCCAGGCCAATGACCAGCACGTCGTGGATGCCGGGGTTGAGCAGGAAAGCGATGTCCACGTAATCGGTGTAGGGCAGGCCCCGTCCGTGGGGGTCCTTCCGGTCCATCCGGGTGTGCCAGATGTTGTCCGCTCGCAGGTAGCGATAGGGTCCCTCATCAGTCACGAACAGCCGGTGGTAGGGGCTGTCCCGCTCCAGCAGGATGCGCTCGGCCGCGTATCCCGGCTGCGCCAGGCCCAGGGCCGCCAGGGCCAGCACGGCGGCCGCCGCTCGCCCCGGCCGGCGCCAGGCCCCAGCCACGATCGCCAGCGTCCCGGTGCAGATCAGGCCGAGACCCAGGCAAGACAGTATCTTCCTGGTGCCATAGGCCGGGATCAGGTAGAACGCGGAGCCCAGGGTGCCGACGATGCTGCCCAGAGTGGAGATGGCATAGACCATCCCCGCGGTCCGCCCCACTTGCGTCACGGTGCGGGCGGTGAGGCGGATAACGAAGGGCGAGGTCGTGCCCATGAGCAGACCTGGCAGAAAGAAGAGGACGAGGGAGGCCAGCAACGGATTAGCCCGGGGCCCGAGATCGCGGAGGGCGATGCGGTCGGAGATGGCGACTCCCCAGTGAGGCAGCAGCAACACGCAGCCCCCGGCGGCGAGCAGCAGCAAGCCCAACAGCCAGGGCCGCGGGGCGCGATCCGCCAGGCCGCCTCCCAGGTAGTACCCGATGCTCAGGGCGGCCAGAAACACGCCGATCAGACTGCCCCAGACGAAGATGGATCCCCCGAAGTTGGGTGCCAGCACCCGGCTGCCGACGATCTCCAGCGCCATGAGAATGGCGCCTGACAGGAATGCCACCAGCAGCAGGAGGTACTCGATCCAGGCCAAGGTTTCGTTCCAGACCTACATTCCTACATGCTAGGTTCCCCGATGGCAGGGAGGGTTCCTCTGGGGGAAGGCGGCGCAAGCGCGGAATGCAGCGGGGCCCCGGCTCGTCTCTAACAGCGGACAATCCCCGTCCGTCACGCGAGTGACAAGCTAACGGAGTCCGCCGTCGGCGGACTCCGTTAGCTTGTCCGGAGACTGATCTGCCCGGCGCTGCCAGCAAGCTGCGCGAAGACGTCTCAGGGGAATCACACCTCGGATCTGGCAGAACCCCGGCTGCCGGAGGCGCGCAAGCTCAGTCCACGATGACGAGCTTCGGCCCGGCTTGTCTCCCCTGGTGAGGCATCACCAGGTGGAAACCGTGCCTGCGAAGTGCCTGCCTCAGCTCCCTATCCCCATTCACCCAGCCGAACAGCTCCCCCGTGCGCGGGTCTCGCACTTCCTGCAGCAGCCTGACTTCGACGGGTAGTGCGGTTGGTGCTTGGCTCATGGCTTCGACTCCTGGTTCCCCGCCGGCTTGTTCAGCTATTCACTTGACTTGATGCCACTTCTTGCGCGTTCTTTCCCACATTTCAGGGCTGGATGTGGACACCGCTCATCCGGATATGGCATTAGAGTGCAATCTCAGCAGAGTCGGATTCCCATGGCCAGGAGAGAGCACATCGCCTACGTGCCTTACGCCGAGCTCGCCCGCGCGTTCCGGGAGAGCGGGGGCTGGACCTGCGCGGTGTGTGGGGGCGCCGTGGTGTTCATGGGGTTCGGGCACGAGCCGCAGCCGCGGGTGCCTCTGTTCGAGTGCACGCGCTGCGGGCGACGCTCTGATGGCTGCCAGACCTTTGAGGGACATCACCTGCTCTACGGTGGTTGTCCCCTGGCGGACGAAGCGAGCAGCCGATGCGGCTACTGGCTGGGGCAATGGGCGCGTCCCCGCGGCGGGTGCCCAGTGTGTGGCCGGGCGCGGACGCCACCAGAAACGGCTGCGGCCCGGGGGCATTGACCTCCCCGGGCCGAGCTGGATTCGGTGCGAGAGACCGCCGCTTACGAGGCCTCTCACGGAAGAAGGGCTGCTACTTGCAGCAGGACTCCTTGGTCTCCTTCTTCTCGGTCTCGCAGGTTTCTTTCTTCTCCGTCTCGCAAGACTGCTTGGTTTCCTTCTTCTCGGTCTCGCAGGTCTCTTTCTTCTCCGTCTCGCAAGTCTGCTTCTTTTCCTTCTCTTCGCATCCCATTCTGCTCTCTCCTTAGTAAGGTGCTTTGCGCCTGGATTCGCCAGGGCAGTGGCTTCCTCCTGCTGGACTTTGCCACTCTGGGTACGCTAGCAGCAACACCCCCCGTGGCGCCCGTGGTGCCCGCAGGGGCCCATTATATCTTTGAAGGCCATCAGGAGCAGACCCACGGCGACTGCCGCGATCGCCCCGACCAGGAGCTACCGCCGGCCGCTCTCCCCTCGCTTCCGCTCGCCCTCAATCCGATCCAGCTCGGCGAAGGTCTTCCTGATGTACTCGACCGTCCTCCGGGTCGCCTCCCGGAGGCTCTGCTCTCCCTGCTCGGCCGAGGCCCTGCTGGGCGCGCCCCACAGGCCGGTCGGGCTCACACCCCGAGTCCCGACGTAGTCGAAGAACTCGCGTCCCTGCGAGGGGGCGAAGTCCGGCCTCGCCCGGTCCATCTTCACCAGCTCCGGACGTAGGTGCATGATGAGGGAGGTCTCGCTCTGGCCTGCGTGCAGTTCGGCGAATTCGCCCTGCTCTACGGTGAACGCGTCGGGTCCGCTCCAGATCACCTGCACACCCCTGCGGTCCAGGTTGATCTCCCTTAGTGTGGGCTTGATGATCCAGTTCCCACCGTGCGCCACCAGCAGCACCACCTTGTTGATGCCATGGTAGTGCAAAGCGCCCACCAGGTCCTCGATCACTGCCGCCAGAGTGGCAGGCCGAAGCCACACCGTGCCGAAGAAATCCATGTGTTCGCGGGCGCAGCTGAACGGCAGGGCCGGCAGCAGGTAGCAATTCTCCAGCTCCCTTGCCACCCGCTCGCCCAGGGCCTGGGCCACCAGGTAGTCCGTGGCCAGCGGCAGCTGGTAGCTGTGCTGCTCGATGGAGCCGATGGGAAGGATGGCGATCTGCGGCTTCGCCTGCTCGATCTCGTGAAACGTATTCTCCCAGGTGACCATCTCGCTGCCTCCTGGCGGGATATTCAGAGCCGGGGGCCGGCGCTCCTGCTGCCGGTCCACCTGAGGGTCGCGTGGCAGCAACTTTGACGAAGGATATGCTAGCTGCATGTGGCAGTTACATGGTAGGATGGTACTAGGCGGGTAACGGGATGCAGGCCACGGTGCCGACAACTGAAGAGCAGCGGGTTCAGGCCCAGGCGCTGCCAGCGGATGTCGCGGCTTGGCTGAAAGAGCAACTGCCAGACGAGCAGGTGCGCTTGAGCCAGTACGCGGACCTGCACGGGCCCGGCCACTTTGGCGTCGCCTGGGTGGCGGCCACTGACAGCTCCCTGGTGGGAATGCGGGAGGATGCGGATGGCCTGAAGCTGCAGGCGCGGGTGCCCCTGGAGCAGATCGAAGCCCTGGAGCTGCGGGAGTTTGTGGGCAACGGCCGGCTGGAGGCGGTGACCGCCGAGGGCAAGGTCGCCATGGTGCGGTTCACCCGCTCCCTGGCGCGGCCCATGGAGCAGGTCAGCCGCGAGTTCGCGCGGCTCGCCACTGAGCGCCGGGCCACCGTGGGCAAGCCGGCGGTGGCGCTGACCGGTGATGTGGGCGAGCGGACCGCGGCGCGGTGTGCCATCTGCGGGCGCGTGCTCAGCCAGGAGGGGGTCTGTTCCCAGTGCTTGGACCGGCAGCAGCTGGCCTGGCGCATGCTGAACTTCATCCGGCCCTACAGCTTTCAGGCGATCATGGGCCTGGTGCTGGCCGGGGCCGCCACCTTCGTCTCCTTGCTGCCTCCCTGGTTCACGAAGACCCTGATAGATGATGTCCTGATCAAGGGCCAGGGCCAACTGCTGGGCCCCATCACGGCCTGGCTGGCGGTCATTTATATCTTCCGCTCGGCGCTGAGCTATGCCCGCTCCTATCTGCTGGCCTGGCTGGGCCAGCGAGTGGTGGCCGATGTGCGGTCCCGCACTTACCGCCACCTGCAGCAGCTCTCGGTTGGCTTCTACGAGCGCCGCCAGACCGGTCAGCTGATGTCTCGCTTGACCCACGACACCGGCCACATCCAGGATTTCGTGGCCGACTACATGCAAGAGATCGTGGTGCAGTCATTCACCGTCATCATCATCATGGCCATCCTGCTGTGGCAGTCGCCCATGCTCACCCTGTTCGCGCTCCTCCCGGTGCCTCTGATCGTGCTCACCACCACCATGATCCGGCAGCGCGTCCGCCGCTACTACCGGAGCGTGCGCCGGCGCATGGGCGGAATGCAGGCCGTGCTCGCCGACGCCATCCCGGGGGTGCGGGTGGTGAAGGCCTTCGCCCAGGAAGATCGGGAGAGCGAGCGGTTCGACGTCCGCAACGAGGGCTACACCCAGACCAGCATCAGCGCCGCCCGGCTGCGCAGCGGGTTCATGGCGATCGTGGCCCTGATCACCTCCCTGGGCTCTCTCCTGGTGTGGTACTTCGGCGGGACGATGAGCCTTCAGGGGACGCTCACGGTCGGCACCATCGTGCTCTTCACCAGCTATATCTGGCAGCTCTACGGGCCCATCGGGCAGATCAGCAACATGTACGAGCGCTTCCAGTTCGCCGCCACCGCGGCCGAGCGCGTGTTCGAGGTGCTCGACACCCAGTCCGAGCTAGAGCAGACCGGCCAGCGCCGCTCCGCCTCCGGGCTGGAAGGAGCGATCCGGTTCGACCGCGTTTCCTTTAGCTATGAGGACGGCGCCCCGGTATTGTCCGACATCTGCCTGGACGTGGCGCCGGGAGAGATGATCGGGCTGGTGGGCCGGACCGGCGTGGGCAAGACCACCATCATCAACCTGCTCTGCCGGTTCTATGATCCCGACCGGGGCGTGATCTATGTGGACGGCCAGGATCTGCGCGATTACGACCTCCGCTCCTGGCGCAGCCAGATCGGGATGGTGCTGCAAGAGCCCTTCCTCTTCCACGGCAGCATCGCCGACAACATCGCCTATGGGCGGTCGGATGCCAGCGAGCGGGAGATCATCGCTGCCGCCAGGGCGGCGAACGCACACGAGTTCATCATGGGGCTGGCCGACGCCTATGACACCCAGGTCGGGGAGCGGGGAGTGCGCCTCTCCGGGGGAGAGCGCCAGCGGATTTCCATTGCCCGCGCCATCCTGCACAACCCGCGGCTCTTGATCTTCGACGAGGCCACCTCCTCGGTTGACACCGAGACCGAGATGCTGATCCAGACCGCGATCCAGCGCCTGGTGGCAGACCGGACCACCTTCGCCATCGCCCATCGGCTGTCCACGCTGCGGCATGCCCACCGCATTGTGGTGTTGGAGGAAGGCCGGGTGGCCGAGGTGGGCACGCACGATCAGCTGATGGCGCAGTCGGGGACCTATGCCCGGCTGGTGGAGGCCCAGAGCCGGATGGCCGCCCACGGCGTGCCGGTGGAGAACGAGGATCACGAGGCCGAGACGGACAACGGCGAGTACGGTGTGTGATGGCACCGGACACTGAATTCGAGTTCGGCCGTACGGTGCGTGAGGTGCCAGTGCTGGACCCCGGCAGCGTGAAAGCGCGGCTGGACCAGCAGGGCCGGGTGCGGCTGACCTTGCGGGAGGCCGAAGAGCATGTCAACGTGCGCGTGGTGCCGGCCTTCCCCATCACCCGGCCCGATCATTTCATCTACTTCCAGGACGAATCCGGCAAGGAGCTGGGCCTGCTGGTGGAGCCGCGCCGCCTGGACCGGGAGTCGCGGGATCTGATTCTGGCGCAAGCGGACCAGGCCTACTTCATGCCCCGCATCACCCGCATCATCCGGGTGGACGAGCAGGCAGGCGTGGCGACCTGGGAAGTGGAGACCGACCGCGGCTGGAGCCGGTTCGAGACGGTGCCCCGGGGCGAGTCCACCTGGTTTGTGGGCCGCGACCGGGTGCTGATCCGGGACGTGGACGGCAACCGCTATCTGATCGAGGAGCTGGGTAAGCTCGATCTGCGCAGCCGCCGCTGGGCCGAGCTCTACCTCTAATGGCGTTCGCACAAAGAAGTAATGTGCGAACGCCGCTCTGGGCCCGTCTGAGCAGTTGCCTGAGCTTCGCCCGCTTGCTTCTTTGAGCGAAGCTCAGTAGCTGCGTCTGCGCAGCAGACTCTCCAGCACCGGCTTGATCTTCCCCCACTCGCTGGACCGCGCATAGCTGACCGGCACTCCGTCATCCGTTAGCCGCAGCCGACCGGACGCATCCATGGCCACCCGCAGCTCATCGAAGAGGAACGCCTCCGGCGCCACCAGCGACAGCAGCGTGATGGCATCGAACAGCGTGAGCGGAGCCTCCTCCCGCACCGTCCCTCCCCGGTTGCGGTATTCCCGGTAGCAGTCGAGCAAAAAGGCCGAGGCTGGGTCCGCCGGGTTCAGCAATGCTTCCACCTCCGGCCTGGTCAGGATGTCGCTGCACGCCTCCAGCCCCACCAGCTTCGGGTTAGTCCTCTGGAAAACCAGCTTCGCCCCTACCGGGTCGCACCAGATATTGTACTCCGGCGCATTGCGCTCCGGATCCCCTTCCAGGCGGCCGGCCATGCACGTCACCGATCGCCAGCAGCTCGCGATCCCCGGATCGCTGGCAAGCATGCGGCCGATGTTGGTCAGGGGCCCGATGGTGATCAGATCGAACTCCTCCGCCACCCTCATCGCGGCGGCGATCGAGCTGGCGCGAAGCTCATCGTGCTCTGCTGAGAGGCGAGCCAGATGGACCGGCGCCAGCGTCTCATAGGAGGGCAGCTCCTCGGGAGGAGCCTGGCCGCCCAGGGGGGTGATCGCCCCCGCGAGCACCGGCAGATCCAGCCCCGCTCGGCTCAGCAGCTCCTGCGCCAGCCACTGCCGCGCCTCTACCCGGCCATAGACCGTGGAGACTCCTACCACCTCGATCTCGGGGTGCCGGGCCGCGCACAGCAGCGCCACCGCGTCATCTATGTCTGAGCCGATGTCAGTGTCAATCCACACCTTGCGCATCTCGCTTACCCTTTCTTGCCCGCCTCCGGCGGGCCCGGCGGTTCGTCTGCTCTTGCTGCAGGCCGCGCCAGAACGCAACAGGCCCCGGTTGTGTCCCCTCCTGCCGGCGCCAACCTGGGCCTATCGCGAGGTTCGCTCCTTCCGCTAGGATTCCTCGGCCGGCGAGAGGACCGGCAGCCAGCAAGGGCTAAAACTCCGCACATGGGACGATCACCAGCACCAAGCATCATCATCACCGGGGGCGCGGGCTTCCTGGGCTGCCATCTTGCCGCCGGTCTGGCCGGGCGCGCCGGGAGGCTGACCCTGATAGACGTGGCCCCCTTTGTCGCCGACGAATACCCGCCCGGGGCCGAGCTGGTGCAGGCCGACGTGCGCGACGCGGCCGCCCTGGGCCAGGTCGTGGCCGCACATCCCTGCGATGTCGTCATACACGCCGCCGCCGCGCTGCCTCTGTGGACGCGCGAGGACATCTTCGGGGTGAATGTGGAGGGCACGCGGAATGTGCTCGCGGCGGCCCTCGCCTATGGGGTGAAGCGCGTGGTTTTCATCTCCTCTACTGCGGTCTACGGTGTCCCCAAGAAGCACCCGATTGAGGAGGACGATCCCCTGATCGGCGTCGGGCCCTATGGGGAGAGCAAGATCCAGGCGGAGCGGCTTTGCGAGGAGTATCGCATCAAGGGCTTGTGCGTGCCGATCATCCGCCCAAAGACCTTCATCGGCACCGGGCGGCTGGGGGTGTTCGCCATCCTCTACGACTGGGTGAAGAGCGGCGTCCGCATCCCGGTCATTGGTTCGGGGAAGAACCGTTATCAACTGCTGGAGGTGGAGGACCTGGTAGAGGCGATCTGGCTCGCCTGCGCCGCGCCCGCGGAGAAAGCGAACGTCGCCTTCAACGTCGGGGCGAAGCGGTTCGGCACCGTCCAGGAGGACGTGGGCGCGCTCTGCCAGTACGCGGGCAGCGGCGCGCGGGTGATGGCGACCCCGGCCTGGCTGGTGAAAGCGCTGCTGCGGTTCTTCGAGTTGGTCAAGCTGTCGCCGCTCTACAAGTGGGTCTATGGCACCGCCGACAAGGACTCGTTTGTCTCCAGCGAGCGCATCGAGCGGGCGCTGGGCTGGTCGCCGCGTTACAGCAATGCAGAAGCCCTGATCCGGTCCTATCAGTGGTACCTAGACCACTACACCGAGGTGGAGCAGGCCGTCGGCATCACCCACCGGGTGGCCTGGAAGCAGGGCGTGCTCAAGCTGTTGAAACGCCTGCTCTGATTGGCAGGGCGTTTTTGCCCCTCAGGTCCTTTCCAGCCCATGCTATCTCGATCTCATACTTCCGGTCCTTCGACGGGGCGCGCCAGTTGTCGCAGGCCACCGTCACCTTGAAATCAAGCTCTTGGAGAAGCCACCTCTTCTCTGGTAGTGTCATCGTGTCGAGTCGCCCGGCCAGGCCAGTGACTCTCTCGGCGACGGCGGCGGCGACCCGCTCCCGCAGCTCCGCGTCCTCGATCAAGGGCTCGATCTCTGCCAGGCGTGCCGCCCACTCCTCCTTGTCCTCCTCGATGTCCTTGCGGTGCGCAGCCAGCTCCGCAGCCGTGATCTCCTCGCCAGCACGCATCCGAATGTAGCGGTCAAGCTTCGCGTCCAGTTCCTTGAGCCTCCGCCTCAGCCGCTCGCGCTCCTCGCGGTACTCCGGCACCTTCCGGTCCTGCGTCCGCGCCATGTAGACCGCGGCCATCCTCGGGTCCGCCACCAGCTCCTCGATCAGGCCCCACACCTTCGCGTCGATGGGCGCCGCCGGCACGTAGCGCTCACGACAGGGCCTGCCCACGTTCGCCTTCCTCTGACAGCAGGAGTAGTAGCCCAACAGGGGCGCCTCCTGCACCATGCGGCCGAACATCTTCGACCCGCACTCCGCGCAGTGAATCACGCCGCCCAGCAGGAAGTTGTGCAGGAGCTTGCGCCGCGATCTGTGCTTGTGATAGCGGAGAGCCTTCTGCGCTTTCGCCCAGGTGGCCTCGCTCACCGCCGCCCCTGGTGTCAGGTCGGCCCGGGCGAAGCAGGCCTCCTCAACCTCCGGCGCCGATATGCGCCACTCGCCCTTGTACCGCGGATCCCTCAGCAGTTCTCGCACCACTGAGGGCCTCCACGGCCGATGCGTCCTGGCGAACAGCCGGCGCCCGTTCAGCTCGTCACTGATCTCGCGCGTACCCTTGCCCCGGCAGGACAGGTCGAAGATCAGCCGCACCGTCGCCAGCTCCTCTTCGCAGGCCGCCGGGCGGCCGCACACCCCCCGCCGCTCGCCCCGCTGCCAGCGATACCCGAACGGTTCCTGCCACACCGAGAACTCGCCCCGTGCCGCCCTGCCCTGCTTGCCGGTCTTGGTGCGCCGGTAGATGTCGTCGGCCTCCCGCTGCGCCTTCCATGAGCCGATCATGGACACCAGCACGTCAATGTCGTCGCCGAAGTCCACGTCGCCCCGCGGGGTATGCACCCGAACCCCGGCCGCCTTCAGCCGCGCCGCGATCATCGGCCATACAAGCTGATTCCTGGCGAGCCGGTCCTGGTCATAGACGACGAGGTGCTTGAACCGTCCGGCCTCCGCGTCGTCCAGCAGTCGGCGCAGCGCCGGCCTGTTGCTGAGGTCATCCTTGCGCGCGGACTTACCGGCGTCCTCGTAGACCTCACTTAGCGGCCAGCCTGCCCGCTTGCAGACCTCGCGCCCCTGCCGGTCTTGCTCCGGCAAGCTCACCGCGTCGAGCGTCGCCTGGCCTTGTGAGCTTACTCTGGTGTAAATCGCTGCCTTCGTCATCTATGCCCCTCCTGTCTGGGCCGGCGGCCAGCCGGTGAGGGGGTGTGCCGGCCAGCCGCGCGGCCCGATGTGATCGCGGTTCACCGGGCAGGGCGGCCTCCCGAGAGTGAGGGTCAAAGGGCCCCTCGGAAAGCGCAAGCCCCGCCCGGCAGACACCGCGTCAGGTGGTAAGGCCAGACGTAGTGCAACACGGACGGGGCGAATAGGTTCTCTACCAGAGTATGGTGTCTGCACCGTCTGACCTTACCGCCCCGATTCTAAGCCACCAGGCCCGATCTGTCAAGCACGAAAACCGCCCAATCCACCTGCACCTCCACCCCATGCCCAGCACGAACCGCCCCGCACATCGCCACCTGCGAGGCCATTTCCGGCCGAACGTCCAGAATCGCCCAGGAATCGGCTTTGCCGGGGCCGCACCCACCACCCATGCCAGGCGCTAATCGCCTGCCCTGCCGCCACCAGTGCAGCCAGGGCAGGCCTTGTGGCGGCCTCGCGCCTCCAAGCAGGGAGGGCCGCCGCCTCCAGACAGACGGCGGCCCTCAACCCGGCGGCGCCGCCCCCGACGTCGGGGAAAAGTCGAGCCCGCTCCCGCGATCCCACGGGAGAAGGGCGGCGCCACTGATGCCGCCTCGGCGGATCAGACCGCGGCTGCCAAAGTCAAGTCAGGTGGGGCCGGCCTGCCACCGGCGCGACCGGCCCCCGGCCTCTGGCTCGCAGGCGCGGCCGAGGCCTACACCAGACACACGAACGGCGAAACCTGGGTCAGACCGTCGGCAAGCGTGATAGGCGCGCGAAGCCACGGCTGCCCATCGGTGCAGGCGAACGCCTTCAACACGCTGCGGTTCTGAATGAAGTTCGTGCCGTGCGCGTTGGTCATGTCCACGGTCAGGTTCGTGCCGTCTTTGCAGATGTAGTACGACCAGTCCACCAGCAGCACGTCGCCCGCGGTCCCGAGCACCGGCGCGGCGTCCCATATGTCCACGGGAAAACCGAGCACCGAGCCCCAGGCGTTGGCCGAGGGCTGCCATAGAGGAGTCAGCCCGCCCGGCAGAGTCGCCATCGCGATCTGCGCGATCACGGTCTGACTGATGATCCACCGCTTCTGCCTACCGCGCGAAGCAGCGACCATGTTCACGAAGTCGGCGTAGGCCACCGCGCCCGGGCCGGCCCGCGTGACGTTGATCGTCGCCGGATGGCCGATCACGCCCAGCGGTTTCGCCACGCCATCGCCGGCCAAGTAGGCGTCATCCATCGTCGCCGCGATGGCCTGCGCGAACAACCCGCCCAGGAGCGCGGACACGCCGGGCACGTTCCGGATCAGCTTGTCCGTCAGTTCGGTGTACCCGGCCAGTTCGTTGGGCTTCAGGGTCAGCTCGCCGAAGGTGGGCTGAGACTCGGGCTTCGCCGCGCCCTCCCCGATCCACGAAACGGTCACGCCGCCGAACCGCCCGGCCGTGTAGTCGAGCAGCGGCATTTCGATTGCCGCGTCCGGCTGCTGGTCCGACCGGGGCGCATACCGCGCATAGGGCCGGACAAGTGACTGGTAGGTGATCGCCTCCACCAGCGCGTCGCTCCACTGAGTCGGAACCAAGAAGCCGCCGCTCGCGCCTGTTTGCACTTCCAGCGCGCGGGTGTTCAGCGCCTGAAGTCGGGAGTCACCGGGGTTCGCGTTCAGCGTCCGGATGAAATCGCCGAAGCTGTCGAAGCCACCGGCCGCCGAGTCCAGCGCCCGCAGCTCGGAGTCCGGCCGCCGCTCGGCGACGCCGCCGAGGTTGATCGCGGCCCGCTGCGCCGACAGGGAAGCCTGGTCGCGCTGCCCTTCGAGCGCCGTGATGCGATCCACCACGGAGGTGCGAATCCGGGCGATCTCGTCCCGGAACTGCCGCACCACATCCTCGTCGCCGCCGGGCAGTGCCAGTCGCGCCCCGCAATCGCAAAAGAGTCGCGTACCGTCATACTGCTTGCCGCACTTCGGACAGACCTGCATGGTCTGCTCACTTTCCGACCTGCCCGGCCACCGCGGCCGGGTCAGGTCTCACGCTTAGTGTGCATCCGCCGAGAGGTGGCTATGCCGGCCTCCCTGCGCTCGACTGCCGGCCCGGAAACAAGCGTGGTGGCCGCCGTCGCGAACGGCGAATCCGTCGCCTGCCCCCGGGTGGCTCTGCCGGCCCGGTTGGGAGGTGGTGTCCTGCCGCGGCCGCGACAGTCCCGGCCTCCGTCCCCGGGTGGCGTATGCACCAACGCCCCTCATCGCTGATACCGTTCATAGGGGTCCCACTCTTCGACGCTGCCATAGGTCTTCGAGCCCGGCGGCATGACGGGAGGATCCCCGGGCCGCCGCAGCACGATCACCTCAACCTCTTCCGCCGCCGGCGCCTCCTCAGAGACCGCCACCACCGCGTCAACCGCCGCCGTCATGCCCGCAGGCTGCGCACCCCGCCCCGGTGCCCGCGCCCTGGCGATGGCCTCGGCTTCCCCCTCATCGGGCTCGGCCCGGGCCACCACGATGGGCGGTGCCGGTTTCGGACGCAACTGCTTGGCCGCCGACGCCAGCGCCGACCAAGCATCGCTCCGCGGAAAGTGCCGCAGAAGCCCCTGCACGGCGACTTTCCAGCCAGAGGCGTCCTGGCAGAGGATGGCCCTCAAGGTCCTCACCACGTCGTCACGCAGAGGCTCCAGCGCACCTTCTGCCGGCAAGGCCGCGACCGCCGCCAGTAACGGCTCCGGCCAGTTCTCTGTAGTGGTGTCCGCCAGTGCCGACTTGGCTCTTTCGTAGCCGAGAAAGTCGAACACCAGGTCCGCTCCGTCTAAGAGTGACGGCAGCGCCCACCGCCGCACCAGCCGCCCCGCCCTTTCCAGTAGGCTCAGCATAGCCTTACTCATGCGCCGCCTCCAGCGCCGCCACCAGCCTTTCCAGTTCGACCAGCCGCTCCTCGACCTCAACACCCCGCCTCACGGCCAAGGCCATCTGCGCGATGCTGGCGCAATCCCGCGCCCTGCCGGATGCCAGCTCGCCCCGAAGGACGGCCCGGGCCAGCGACTCAAAGAACCCGCGCACGGCCTCACCCGAAGAGAAGTCTATCTGCCCCACCAGCAGCTTCCGCCGTTCCGCCACCACGCGGCCCCCCTGGGCCTGAGCCTGCCGGCGCTTGTCCGCCAGCCGCTCTGAGTGCGCGAAGCACATGCCGCTGCCATCTGCCAGGGGTATGCCCCGACACCGCTTCCCTGCCCGTGTAGTGGCTGAGCAGAACTGCCCAGCCGTCTCTGACCCGATCACGCCGCGCTCATTGTCCCTGTGAGTCTCAGAGGCCACTGTGGCCCTCCTGGTGCGTCCTGCGTGTTTTCACCTGACACCCATGTAAAGCGTGCTTGAACAGCCGCCCCCTACATGGGCCGCCGCCCAGCCAGGCCGCGGCCTGGCGCCACCCAAAGCAAGCAAGTACACGGTTCACTGAATCTCACTCTGCCTCACCACTTCACCCTGCCGCCCTTGTCCCCGAACTCTTCGGCCGCGGCTGGCGCTCCACGAGGTGGCCAGTATGGTTGCTTCTTATCGTCATCGCTCATCCGTGCGTCGCGGAAGTCCCTGCGCGGTGGCGGCCAGTTGCCCTTGATGGATGCCACCAGCACTCGGATCGGGTCATCGGCCGTCCGCTGTGGGAGCAGTTCGATCTGCGCCTCGATGACCTCGATGCCGAAGTCCTGCACCAGCTTTGCGGCCTGGCTTTTCCCCACGCCTTGACTTACCAACCGGGAAACAGCAGCAGCGCGCTCTGCTGCTCCCCCCTCTGAAATGTCTTTCTCTGAAGAGGGGGGGGTGTCGTTTTTGTTGTCACTTTGCCCGTGAGTGACAACACCCACGTTGTCACTAGTGACAACACCAGTGTTGTCAGTTGGCTGGTCCGAAGTGACAACACCCACGTTGTCAGTTGGCCGCCATGCCGGGTTCAGATCGTGGCTCGAAGTAGCGCCTCGCCGGCGCATGATTTTGAGGTGTCCCCGCTGCTCGAGGTGGCGGATGGCCCGGGACACGATCCGCTTGCCGACCTGCACCTCCAGGCCGAGTTTCTGGGCGATCGTCCGGGTTCGAATCTTGGCGGGGATGAGGGCGCCACTCGCCTTGTCCTTCCGGCTGTGTCGGGCCAGCACGCAGAACACCCGGAGATCCCAGGCCGTCAGTAGCAGGTCGGAGATCACGCGCTCGGGCACTTGCGCAAACCTCGCTCGTGGGGTATCATCTGGTCGCCGCACTCTCCAGCTCCTGGGTGCGGCATGAACCGGCCTGGCAGGGCCGGTTTTCTTCTGGCCATCGCAGCGCGCCGCCCGGGCCTCGGGCTCGGCGGAGACGCCACGCGCGCACCTCGCTGAGATGCTTCCCGTGGGCAAACGGATCTACGTGGCGCATCCGGGGCGAGTGGGGCAAGACGCAGCCGGCGTGTGTATGGTAGCGGCCGGTCATGGCGCCCCCTCCTGCACCGCCACCTGCCTGGCCTGCTCCGCCTCGCGGATGCGCGCCTCGGCCGTCGCCATCGCCACCGGGTCGATCTCTATCCCCACGAAGTCCCGGCCCAGCTCGACCGCGGCCACGCCGGTTGTGCCGCCGCCGAGGAAGGGATCGCACACCAGGTCCCCAGGCGAAGTCAGCCGGCCGATGTAGTACCGGGCACAGCCGATGCTCTGCTGCCAGGGGTGCGCGTCCTTCTGGACGTGCTCGCTCACATAGACGTTCTCGAACCACGCCCGTGGCCCGGTGAAGTCGTGCCGCACGAAGAAGAGAAGCGGCTTGCTTCTCGTCCAGATACACATGGTGAAGAGGCGGCCCTCGGCGCCCGGCAGGAAGATGCTGCCCGAGCACCAGAAACGGAGCTGCTGCCGTAGGCCGTCGAACGCCGCTGGCAGGCAGATGTTCCCCGAGTATGCGATCAGCATACCGTCGGACTTGAGGACGCGCGCCGCGAACTCGCTCAGTGCCGGCCAGAGGTGTTCGGCCTGCTTGAGATAGGGCGGATCGGTAAAGAGCAAGTCAACCGAGGCGTCGGCGATCTCCGCGCCTCGCTCGCGCATATCGCCCAGCAGTAGCGTCGCCGTGCCGATGGTGGCGTCGGCCTCGGCCGCGCCGTTCGCAGAGTAGCCGTCTCTGCGGGCCAGTTTCTCCAGGCCGCGGGCGTCGAGGACCCGATGGGGCAGATCCCCACCGAAGCTGGCCAGGGCCTTCAGCGCGCGGTCGCGCTCCAGGCGGTTCTTGGCGATCACTGCTGGCCGCGACGGACGGTACAGCTTACCGTCCCGGCCAAGCACCTCCCCAGGTGTATGATTCTGAACACCTGAAAGGTCGGCGGCCACGGTGCCCAGGCTCATGCCCACCAGCTCGGCGATGCGGCGAAGGCTCAGGCCGCGGCCGCGCAGTTCGCCGCAGAGTGCGCCCCTCTGCTCCTTGCTCAACTGGCGGCGAGCGAGGTTCAGCGTCAGCACGTGCTCAAGCTTCTGGCCTTCGGTCAGGCCAGGGCGAACGATCGTGGGGTAGTCCGTGATGCCGAGTTCGGCGCAGATGGCAAGCCGGGTGTGGCCGTCGAGTACCTGCCCTTTCTCGTCGAGTTCTATCGGGACAAGCACGCCCTCCCAGGCGATGGAAGCCTTGAGCGCGGCGCGCCGGTCGGTGGCCAAGGGTAGAAACAAATCGGCGAACCTACCGGGCCGCACTTCGGGCTTGGGCGCGCTCATCGCGCCCGCCCCTCCGCCAGCGCGGCGATCGCCTGCTCACAGCGCCGCACCGCTTCTTCCGGCGTCATCCCCACGGGCAAGCGCTGGCGGAACGTGAAGGTCGGGCCCTTGCGCTCGGCCTTCTGCTTTCGTTGGTCTTCGGTTTTCGCGCCGATCATCCGCACGTGTCTCCCCAAACAGAACGCGAGCCCGCTCGGTTCTCCGAGCTGTGGGCTCGCGTCGGCCACCGCGAGGCGGTCTGGGTTATGTCAACGGGCTTGCGCCCGGTCTTCGCTGGGCAGGCCAGCCGCTAGGACAGCCGACCTGCCCATGAGACTGCACTCGTTCCAACTGCGAACTCGCCGCGCCCTGTGGGCGCACGTCAAGCCGCGCACCGCGCGGCAGGGGGTGTCACCCTTCAGCTAGCAACCAGCGCCATCGCGCGCACACGGTCTCCGCGATTTTCTGATCGCCCTCGCCGAGTCTCACGCCCGCGCGCTCGGCCAGGAACTCGGGCGTCAACGCCGCCGCCACTCGCGCCTGATGTTCAAGCAGCAGACGATGACGCTCAGCCCTGCCGGCAAGCTCGGCGGCGACTTCGTCGGCATCTTCCTGCCAGGCCCACGTTACGCCGGGGTAACCCTCCGCGAGGAACTCTGCCGCGGCCCGATCCAGCCGCGCCGTCATCTGTGCCGCCATGAGCTTCATGGCCTCGGCCTCGGCGCGGTCGCGCTCCTCCTCGGCCACGAGTGCGGTGACTTCCTCGCCCAGGACGAGGCGCAGGGTGCGCGCGTACGTCATGAGGCGGCGGGTCCCGGTGTCGCGAACAAGGTCCGACAGTATGGCAGGGTGAACCCTCGCCCGCCGCGCTGCCTCGTTCAAGCTGAATCCGGCCCGTTCTATGAGCTGGCCCAGCCGCTTACCCCGGGAAGGGGTTTCAGGTGTTCCCATGTTTCTCTCCGTTTCATCACAGCCGACTGTATGCCCCATAACACGGCTCAGTATACCACATCGGGGCTGGCCTGTCTATAGCGATTTTGCCCCTCCGGCCAGGTTTTTTTCGCGCCCCCGCCCGGGCCAAAGAGAAGGACCCCGCACCCGAGGGCGCGAGGTCCGGTCCGCCCGATCAGGTTGTCAGCCGCTCACGCCGCCCAGCGCCCGACCGCCCTCAGGCCCACAAGGTCGCACCGCTTCTCACAGAGCCGCAGGACGCTCCTGGTGGACTCGCAATCTGAGCGGGGGCTTCTTCAAGCGGGTCTTGTAGGGCGGGCATGTCTGTGCATGCCCGCCGGCCTCTCTCTCCTCCGCCTCGCCGGGGAGGTGGGCGAGCGACGACAGCGAACACAGTTGGCCGTAGTCCACTACATCGCAAGGAGACTCCAATGGCCGATACTTCGCCCTCAGTCTGGCCCATCCCCCAAGAGATGAAGCTGCGCGAGGACGCGCTCGCGCTCAGCCGCGCCGTGCTCGTCGTTCCTCCGCAGGCCAGGGAGGCTGACCTGGGGCCGACGCATCTCTTCGCCGATATGGTGGCCGATGACTTCGGCCTGGTGGTGCCAGTGGTGCGCGGCGAGGCGCCGGCCGGCAAGCTGCCCATTCGCATTCGCGTCGCCGGCCAGCGCGGCGGAGGGCGGACGCCGCGGCATCTCCCCGGCGCCGAGGGTTATCTGCTGCGCATCACCGCGGATGGCGCGGAGGCCGTAGGCCGGGACCGGCGCGGCGCGCAGTACGCAGCGGCCACCATGCTCCAGCTCGCCCAGCGGCAGGGTGGGGAAGCGGTGCTGCGCGGGGCCGAGATTCGGGATTGGCCCTACAAGCCGGTGCGCATGGTGCACCTCTATCTGCCCGGCACCGAGCATCTGGGTTACGCCCGGCGCTATCTGCGCGACTTCCTCCTGCGCTACAAGTATAACGGTCTCTTCCTGGAGCTGGGCGGGGGGGTGAGGCTGCGCAACCGGCCCGAGATCGCCCAGGGATGGCGGCGCTTCGTCGAGGAGCTGCGCGCTATCGGCGACACCGGGCCCATCTATGGCGAGCACTGCCCGCTGGGGCCTGGTGGGCGATTTGCCGCCTCCGTGCACACCCATCTCGCGGACGGGCGCTACCTGGAGCCCGGCGACCTGCGCCTGATCAGCGACTGGGCGCGAGCATACGACCTCGACCTGGTCCCGGAGATCCAGTCCCTTGCCCACGCCTACTACCTGGCTTGCACCTATCCCGAGATCGCGGAACTGAAAGAGGCCGATTTCCCAGATACCTACTGCCCCTGCAACCCGAAATCGTATGAGATCCTGTTCGATGTCATGGCCGCCTACATCGAGCTGACGCAGTGCCGCAGCCTGCACATCGGGCACGATGAGTGGCGCGCCGCCGGCCTCTGCCCGGAATGCCGTCAGAAGGACACCGGCGTGCTGTTCGGCGAGGACGTGGTCAAGATCGCCTCCTGGCTGGCTGAGCGAGAGATCGGCGTCTGGATGTGGGGCGACCACTTGGTGCCCAAGCACAATGCCCGCGCGCGCAGCCATCGCAGTGCCAAGGTGTGGTACGACCATCCCGACACCCAGGCTGCGGCCGAGATCGTGCGCCGCGGGGCCCCGCAGATCACCATGCTGAACTGGTCCTGGTACCTGGGCGCAGAGGACGGCGACCGCGTGCTCGCCGACCTGGGGTTCAAGCAGATCTA
This sequence comes from uncultured Armatimonadota bacterium, assembly GCA_963716175.1. Lineage (GTDB taxonomy): Bacteria > Armatimonadota > Hebobacteria > Hebobacterales > Hebobacteraceae > MFD04408-11. The sequence continues at coordinate 3,226,846 of OY970296.1, forward strand.
CGGGAATTTCCATGCCCGCGGTTTCCCCGACTGGCCCGGCCGCAGCGCGCATCCCAGCGTGCTCGGGGCGGAAGTCTCCTCCTGGTGTGCCTGGGACGATTTCGAGCTGGGCATGATCCACTACCCGGACGCCGTTCACTCTGCCAACGCCATGTGGTCTCAGCATTGGCCCGCGGCCGGCGAAGTGGAGAGGATCGTGGCCCAGCAACTGCCCAAGCTGCGGGACCGGATGCGGCGCGGCTGGGAGAAGCCGCGACTGCTGTCAGAGGCCACCCCGCGAAAGCGCAAGCAGATCATCTCCATTCGCCAGGCCTGCAACGCTCTGTCGAGAACGGAAGACTGGGACCTGAGCGGCCTTCGCTTCGGCCCCCAGGAGTCGGACGGCCTCGCCTATGAGCTGCTCGATCCGGCCGCGAATCAGGGGTGCGTGGGCGTAGTGGTGGAGCGGCTGCAGAAGCCCGAGACTCAGTATCCGCAGGCCTCAAAGGCGATTCGCATTGGCGGCAAGTACGCGAGCCTGATCTTCTGGCAGGTGGCAACCGCTGCCGGCGGGAGACCCGCCCACGCTGGAGATGGCACCAATCACCCTCGCGAGGCAGCCGAGCTGCTGGGCTGGTATGAGATCAGATTCGCCGATGGCCTGACCCGGCAGGCCGAGGTCCGCTATCACGAGAACGTGGGCGCCTGGGATGAGGGCCACGTGTTGCTGTACTACGCCAGGGAAGTGGAGTCCGGCCGCCTGCCCGAGGGCAAGCCGCTGGTGATCTGGGGCCTGGAGTGGACGAACCCGCGGCCGGAGGTCGAGATCGAGTCAGTAACCCTGCACGGCGCCAGGACCATGCCTGAGCGTGGGGAGGGGCACTTCTCCGGGGCGCGGCCCATGCTGCTGGGGATCACCGCAATCGAGGCCCTCAAGTGGGAGGACTACCGCCCGGGGAAGGAGGGGAAGCTGCCGGGGGTGCCCTAGGCGGAGCCGAAGGGCCGGCCCTGACTGGCCCTGGCGATGGGAAGGCGGCTGGCGCGCGTGGTAATCGCTATTGGTGTAGAGGGGCCGGGCTGGCCGCCTCAATCCGCTTCGCTATTGACCTGGAGGGGCCAGCCCGGCTCGTCCATTTCGGATTGTTCCGGCCTCCCTCAGGCCTGCCAGGGCATGCCCATGAGCCCTGACAAGTAACCGGTACTGCTATCTTTCTCCGGCAGCGCCTGCCTTATGCCTGCTTCTGTCACGGTCTTCAGACACCGCCCCTACCTGGTCAGGACAAACAGCTTCGCTTCTCGCTTGCTCCCGCGAAGCAGGCTGCGGCCATTATACTCGAGGTAGCTTCCGTCCAGCAAGAAGCACTTGACCGGCTCTCCGGCCGCGTTCAGGTGCAGCCAGGCAAAGGGCGCATCGGTCACGACCGGGTCCCCGTCGTCCACCGGCAGGCTCAGGCCGTTGGTCCAGCTTATGGAATCGGTCGAGCCGTCCGGCAGCCGCAGTTCGAGATGATGGACCTGACCCCAGCCGGTGCTGGAGGCGCGCTTGATGGCGAAGCTGGGCTTCTCGGTCCCCTGGAATGGCGCCAGCAGCACCGCCGAAGTGCTGCCGCCGCCTCCCCCGCTGGGATAGCGGAACTCCACTAATGGGGCCGGTATGGCATCGTGCCCATGTGAACCCACCCATCCCCGCAGCGGCTCTCGACTGCCCTCGAAGCATTCCATCTCGGCCTTGCCCTCGAACGGGATGAGCTGGAGAAACAGGTTCACGCCCTCGTTTCGCGACCACCAGCTCAGCGTTTCCTCCTCCTTGGACCAGCCCTCCATGGGCCCCATCTGCCAGCAGTTGTGCACCGTCGCTTCACCATCGGCTTCCATGGTGTCGAGCGCGAGCAAGTACTCTCCCTTGACCCAGAACAGCACTCGCTCGTGGCTGCCGAAGACGCCCTTCCCGTGTCCGCGCTCGAAGCTCCAACCATAGCTCCCGGGCCAGTACCCGCCCTGGTAGCTGGCGTGGATGAGCGCGGTCTCCGCGGTGAACTCGGTTCGCAGCAGTTGGGCGTCGGCCTCTGACTGGTTCCAGCCATTCAGGTTGAGCGTGCTGTGGGCAGGAGTGGACTTGCCATACGGCCCCAGGGGATCGCTCATCTCGTAGTTCAGGATCCCCGGGTCGGCAATCAGCTCCCGGCCTTTGGACCGGAACACGAAAGAGAGGCGGTTGAGATGGCAGTGCCCGCCTCCCCAGGTGCCGGCGTCGAAGGCCAGGTAGTCGGCGCCTGGCTGCCAGGCCGAACGCGCGAACACCTGGCCGGCGTCAGGGAATACCTGCTCGAGCGGCGGATAGTCACCGATTACTTGATCGGAAAGCAGGCGCCGCAGCACCTCTCTTCTGTGCTCGGCCCCGCGCAGGATTTCCGGGTCTCGGTGGCGCGAGCCGGAATCGTTGACCCCAAAGAGGTCGCTCTGCGCGCTGTAATCGAACGCCCCCACCAGCAGCGCGGGGTCAACGTGAGCATCGGCCTCCGGGAAGCGCTTCGCCAGGTCGTAGTAGTTGGCGGCCACGTTCGCCATCCAGTCGTGGTAGCTCGGCGTTCGCTCGACGTGCACGCCGTCGGGCAGAAACTGGGTGGCGAAGGCATTGCGCAGGCCCTCGACGCCGATGTCGAGCAGCTCCTGCGCGTTCTCGAGGAAGGGGAGACGCAAGGCCGTGAAGACCAGCGCGTCCAGCTCGGAAATCCGCCAGTTCGCCCTCGGCGTGAGGTGGCGAGAGAGAAACCGGGCCTGGCTGGAGATGGATACCATCATCGTCTTCAGGAACTCGTCATCGAAGGCCGGGCTGTCGAGGAAAACCGGCAGCACTCCGGCCCATCCCGAGGCCACGCTCGTGCCCAGGCGGATACTCATGTTGAGGCTGCTGTCGCTGGGCCGGAACCGATCATATCCCGGGTTGCTGCGAATCCAATCCTCGATGTAGGCGCGCGCGGCCGTGGCGAAGCGCTCGTCATGAGTCGCCCGGTAGGCGCTCGCCAGTTGGCGCAGGTAGCCGAAGCGGTTGAGTTGAGCCGGCCATTCCTGGTGCTTGAGATGTCCGCCGCTCCAGTCTATGTCGCGCAGGCCCACCTTCACCGGCACCTCGCCGTAGAAGAAAACAGTGCCGCTCGCGATCTCCTCGGTCCTCCCCAGGTCTCCGCTTACCTCCGGAATCGCCTGCCCCGCAAAGCCCTGCAGAGCGCGATCTCGTTCCAATATCATCTCTCGCATGCTCATCTCCGCCATCTTTGGGTTGCCCGCGGCGGCCTGCGCCGCGACCGGCAGTAGCAGATACCACGTGAGTGCGAGCAAGACCTGGAGCATAGGGTGAGCTTTCACGGGAATCACCTCTCGTCCCCTCACTGCCACCAGTGGCCGCCTGGCAGTGGCGTGGGTTTGTCACGAGCCCGCCGGAGGCGGACAAGCGCAGCCAGGCGCAACCCGCTAAGGGGCGGAGCCCCTTCCCCTTCGCGCTGTGCGCCCACTCAGGTGCTTCCTAGAAGCTGTTTCATAACCCTCCCAGGGGAGGTTATGAAACAGCACTGCACAACGTCAGGCCGTGGCAGGCGCATTTCATGCGAGGGCGTGGTGCGGCCAGCCAGCAGGTAGGTTATGAAATGCGCTCTAGATGACCTCCAGGTAATCCTTCTCCGGCAGCGCTGGAAACGGGTTGGTCGGCAGGGTCTGGTACCAGTAGGCGACTGACGCGATGTCATCCTGCAATGGCAGGTAGCGACCGCCGCTCCGCCAGCCGAGGGCCTGGATGGTGACGCGCAGGTCCTGCTGAAAGCGAACGGGGTCCATGATGTGCCAGCGGTAGAGCCCGAAGCGGGTCTGGGAGGAGTACAGCCCATCGGGCCGGATTACCTGGGGCAGGCCGGAGTAGGGGGTGGTGAACTCGCGGTACCCGCCCTGCTCCTTGCCGACATCGAAGTTGTAGGCGCCGCAGAAGTAGTCCTCGGTGCCGGTGCCGCAGATGGTGGGGAAGTCGCCATCGCCGTCCAGGTAGAACTTGATCTCCCCCTCCCCCCACCAGCCGCAGTTATTCACCCCCCAGGCCATATAGGCGCCGACGTACTGGCCCTGCCCTTTCACCCCATCGAGGATGGTGTGGACACTCTTATAGGGCAGCGGATTCACGCGGCGGAACTGGGCGTGGAAGTAAGCGGCATCAGCGGGTACCTCGGTCAGGGTGTAGTTGATCTGGTAGTAGAGCGTCATCGCCTCCTCGGCGATGTTGGTCACGGTGATCTTGCAGGCTTTGCGGAAGGGCATCTCCCAGTAGCAGTTCAGGCCGCTGCCCGGGTTCACGCACACCGCGAGCGACGAGACCTGCGCGTACTTGCCCCAGCCGCAGGCGAAGAAATCGCCCACCGGGCACTCCACCGCCGGCGTCTCCGCCCCATCCCAGTAGATGCGCAGAATGCTGAACCGCCAGTGGCCGGTGGGGGTCATCCAGATCTGCTGGATCGCTCCCGAGCCCTGGATATCGGCGATGGCGCGGCACTCCCCCGGCTCGATGCGGATGAACGGGTTGACCTTCCAGCCCTGGCCCAGGTCGCGGGCGCTGCCGGAGGCGCTGCCCTCGGCGGCCATCCCCCCCTTGCCCTTCTCGCCGCCGGGGTTCTCCGGGCTGATGGAACGCGTCTTGGCCGATGATAGGCGAGACAAGTTCCCGAGGTGTAGTCCGAGTCCGTTGAATGGAGACATGGACGGCTCCTTGCAGGTTGGTCTGCGAGAATGGGCGGGATCGCAGATCCCGCTTCAGGACATGCCACAGGCGGGAAGTGCGGACTTCGCCCGCGCCCAATATAGCGGACAGGCGAGGGAAGGTCAAAGCCGTTTGCGTGCCCGCAGGCCGCGCGGTGAGAGGAGGGCCCGCCGCCACCTGCTCTGTCCGCGGAAGCGGGGGCGTCAGTGGCCGGCCGCGATCGCGGCCGCCGCCGCCGCGCCCACCATATCGCTGATCAGATAGCCGGCCACCGGGTACCGCTTCTCGAACCATAGGAGAGTGGCCTCTAGCCCCATCGGTACACCCTCTTCACTGAGCCTTGACGCCGGGTCTGTTGCCACCAGGTACTGCCCATAAAAGTTCCAGGACCAGTCCGAATTCATGCCGCGGATGTCCAAGAGCACGTCCCCCAGGGTGAGCTCGTGCCCCTCGACGTTGGACCTGGGCACCGCACAGCTGGGAGGAAGATAACTGGCGACCACCGCGAGCAGGCACTGGCGGGCGGCCTGCTCCAGCAGGTCGGGCACCGCGAGCTGCTCGCTCTGAAGGCTGACGAGGTCGAGCTTCGCCGCGAGTCGGGGATCCGCGCGATTCGGGGGGAAGGGATAGGTTTCGGGGTCAATACCCGAGTCCGCGACGGCGGCTTCCGCGGCCGCGAAAGGGTCTCGCTCGGGGTGCGCTTCGCGCCACGCTTCCTCCTCTCGCGTGATCGCCGCGAGGCGCTCAGGCGTTTCCTCGGAATAGCCGAGGGCGATCAAGCGGCGACGCGCGTCGCCCGGAGGGGTGTCGCTCACCGTGAGGATGGTGGCCTCGCAAGTCCAATCCTCTGGTATCTCTAGATGAAGCTGAACGTCCCATCCATTCCATCTCAACTTCGCCACCGCGTGCTGCCAGCGCTCTTCCTCACTCGCGAAGGCGGGCCTTTCGCCGGACTGCCGGGCATAGGACACGTCCGTGTTGGGGCCCGACTGAACCTCCTTGGACCACGCTGCCAGATGACTTCGGAGACTCGGGTCGAGATCGCGCATCGGCCTCTCCACCAGGCCGCTCTGGAGCAACTGCTGCATTTCTGCCTCACGCAGGTCAGACAGCCAGGCCAGCATCGGCGCCGTGGCGGGGTCGAGCACCTCCGCGCACAGCATTGGATCGGTCTCCTCGTAGCGCTGCAGGACCTCCTGCGGCGCGAGGGCGCGCGCTCTCTGGTAAAGGGCCAGCCGTGCTCTCAGGTCTTCTCCTCGCTGCCCCACTGTCTTACCTGTGGCGCTCTGGAAGAACCGACTCATCCCCTCATCGAACAGGGGCAGCAGGGAGCGGAACGTCACCAGCAGGTAGGTGCGATCGGCCGGCGCCTGGTCCCGCCTGAACTCCCAGTAACCATCGAAGAGCCGCGCCAGCGCTACCATGATCCCGTCCAGGGTGCCGTGCTCGGCGAAGACGGTGAGGTGAAGCGGGAGCAGCCCTTCTTTGGCGGCGAGTTGCACCGAGCAGGTCTCAGAGAACCGGGCGAGGAGTTGCTTGAGTTCGATGTCCCGCTCCCATACCGAGACGGGGGCCTCGAGTCGCGGGTCCGAGCGGTCTGTCTCCGGCTGCCATTGCTCCCATGCTTGGGGGGTCGGCGGCGACGCCTCCTGGCACATAGCCGGAGCGAGCGCGGGCAATAGCAGTGCCAGCGCCCCTGCCAGACGGAGCAGACAAACAGGGCCCACCCTCATCTCTTCCTCTCCTGGCGGCTCCATTTGTACTGCGAACGAATCGCGGCGTCAAGGAGGCCTGGCGCTGGCCTCCGGCCGCCCCGGAACTTCCCAGGAGGATGCTCTTTCCTGCCCTGCGAACTATGCAAGCATGGTGCGCGATCTACTGATCCTCGGCACCGGACCACATAGCGCCGAAATGGCGGAGATCGTCGCGCGCGTCAACCGCACTCAACCGACCTGGAACCTGCTCGGGTCCGTCTCGGCCAGCGGAGCCGGGGTAGGGGAGGTGCGGAACGGCTATACTGTGCTGGGTTCGCTGGAGCAAGTCGCTCGCCATCCGACTGCTTGCCTGGTCCCGGACAATGAGTGGCCGCACCCGTTGGAGATCCCCCGTGATCGGCTGGTCTCTCTGGTTGACCCCAGCGCCTTCGTCTCCCGCACTGCAAGCATGGGAGTGGGCTGTGTCATCTACCCGCACTGCTTCATCGGCCTCCATGCCAGGCTCGGAGATTTCGTGTTCTGCCTCAGTGGGTGTGTGATCAACCACGATGATGTGCTGGAGGATGGCGTGGTGCTGGCGAGCAATGTGAGCCTGGCCGGAGGCGTCCATGTCGAGGTTGGGTGCTATCTGGGGCAGGGCTGCGCCATCCGGGAGAACCTGCGTATCGGCCGGGGCAGCCTGATTGGGATGGGCGCGGTGGTGACCAAGGACGTCCCGCCCAAAAGTGTGATGGCGGGCAACCCGGCGAGAAGGCTGAGGGATAGAGAGACCTAGAGTACGGCTGGCTCCGCGGCCAGGACTCGAACCTGGAACCTAGTGGTTAACAGCCACCCGCTCTGCCGATTGAGCTACCGCGGAGCACCCGGCGTTGGTATCTTACCACAGGCCGCGGCTGCCCTGCAACGCTGTGCCGTGCCGGCGGCGCGTCAAGACAGCCGGGCCAGCCACTTCCTTTCGATCTCCCGCAGCCGCGCCGCCTGGTCGGGGTCTACACATGGCTCATGCGGCTGACGCAGGATCTCCTCGACCTTCCTGGCGGCGCGTTCCACCAGGTCGAGCCCGCCCGCGGCCAGCCACTCACCGCGCCGCTGCGGAGCGGTGAGATCGCCGGCAACCAGCTCCTCACGGAAGTGCACCAGAGTGTGATCGTGTCCGAGGAAGTCGCCGCCGGCGACGCACTCGCGAATCACGTCTAACGCGAGCGTGTCATCAGTTACCTCGATCCCCCGCTGCGCTCGCAGGAGTTGAGCGGCCATTTCGTCATCTATCACCGCCTGCTCTAGAGACAGCGTAAGCTCGGTCTCGAGCTGGCCGATACCCCAGATGATGTTCACCCCAGCGCGGGCGTGGAGCATGGCGGTGAGCGCCTTCTCCAGCGCGGACTGCGCGTCGCAAATGGGATTGTCGCTGCTGATCCAGGAGGCCGAGGGCAAGCCGTGATAGCGGGCGATCTCTGCTCCCGCGGCGGCGATCAAGCCGTCCTGCACTGCGCCGCTGGTGGCGAGGGCGGCGCGCATATCCAGCATGTGGGCGAACCCGAGGTTGAACACGCAGGGCCGGCCCGGCTCCAGCACCTGCAAGATGGCGATGCCGGAGAGCGCCTCCGCATTGGCCTGGACGAGCAGCCCGGCAAGGGTCACCGGCGCGGTGCCGCCAGCCAGGGGTTCGGAGTTGACCATCATGGGAATGCCGAAGCCGGAGGTGCGCAGAAAGAGGTCGAGCGCGGTGCGGCTCCAGTGGAACGGGCTCACGATGGAGTAGCCGAGGCTGACGATCGGTCTTTCGGCAAGGGAGGCGCCCTCCGAAAGCGCCTCGGCCATCTCCATGATGGCGATGGGTCCGTCAGGCGAGAAGATGACCGGCCGCAGGTGCTTGGTGGAGTTCTCGGCCAGTAGACGGAAGCCGACGAAGTCGCGCACGATAGGGGGATAGTCGGCCAGGTTGGCGCCGACCACGCCGTGGACATGGGGAAGGGCGTCATTGACGCGGGTGATCTGGGCCAGGTCGGCCGAGGTGATCTCCGTGCGCTCGCGCCCGCGCGCGAGGTACATGGCATTCCCGCCCCAAAAAACCGTACCCCCATCCGCGCCCACCTCCGCCAGACCACCGCGGCGGTCAGCAAGCCGCAGGTTCCTCGGGGCGCTTTTCACACACTGCCCCACCAGTGCCCGGGGCAGGCAGACCGTGTGCTGATCGGCCCCGCCCTCAGCGCCGGCGGCGCAGAGGCGGCGGACAAGCTCCGGGTGATCCACCTTGACGCCCACTGTCTCCAGCAGGCCGAGGCTGGCCTCGTGGATGCGCGCGATGTCACTTGAGTTGAGGAGTCCCATCGCCTACTTCTGACGCTGGAAGCGGCCCGGCTCTCCGAAGAGCTGGGTCCCCTCCGCGTGTTTCAGGACCAGGGCCTGGAGGTCTTGCGTGGGCGCGGTGAGCACGGTGGTGTCTTCGATCCGCTCATGGCCAATCTGGGTCTCTCCCTGCTTGATCTTCTGATCCAGAGCGTCGGGGTCCATGGATGCGATCTCCAGGCTGTCACCTTTGATCTGGAGACGGGAGCAAGTGTGCGCGGGCACGAAGTGAAAGGCCCAGAAGGCGCTGATGTTCTCGCACTGCTTTTCCTCAATGGGTTTGGGGAAGAGGTCCAGGAAGAGGTGGTCTCCCAGCTTCAGCAGGTGTCCCTGGAACTTGCCGGGCTTGCCCTCCTCCAAGACGGTCACCTGATAGGCCTTGTCTCCCTCCTTCTCGAAGGTCCACGTGTCCTTGCTGTCGGAGGGCACCCAGGTGCCGACCAGGGCCGGCTCGAAGACCAGGTCCTTCTCGGTGTAGAAGGGGTGGATCGAAGGCACGCATCCGGACAGCAGGAGTACCGGCGCCAGCCAGAACAGGCTTCGGGTACGCACGGTTATGCTCCTTTCCTGAGCCGAAGTTAGACTGCGGCCGGGATGGTAGCAGGCCTCGGGCAAGGGGTCAATGACGGCTGGTGGGAGGGGCTGGGAGGACCGCTGGGTGCGGTCAGGCCGTGTGCCAATGAGCCCCCACGTGGTCTTGACAGGCCCCTCGCGCAGACTATACTCTGTCGCAAAGAGCGGTTTTCCTGCTGGGTAAGCAAGCGGATGGAATGGCGCGACGAGGGCCGCTTGCGGGAAGAGAGGCCGGTCGGAGAAGGCGCGGCAGTGGGCGCCTGGGATTGGACCTTGCACAAGGAGGCTGTGACATGTCTCTTTCCAGTGCTAGACTCACTGCGATCAGGTATCTGGCGAGCCAAACCGCGCCGTTTCTGCTGAGTCACGCCAGTGACAGCCGCCTGATCACCTTAACGCGGGTGCTGGAGCGCGTGGCGCGCACTGAGCACCACAAGGCCCAGGTCAGATACCTGCGTCAGCTCGTCGTGGAGCAGCACCCCTCTGTGGTGCTGATGCGCCGCGTGCTGGAGCTACACCCCAATGCCAGGCGCGGCATCATCAACTCCCTGGGCATCAACGCCACCTGGTTGGGCGAGGCGGAGCGTACCGCTTTCGCGGCCGAGCACGGGGTACGGCCGCCCTATCTGATCGTGATCAGCCCGACCATGCGCTGCAACCTGCGCTGCCTGGGCTGCTACGCCGGCAACTACCCCCGAGATGGGCAGGACCCGCTCTCCTTCGACGACCTGGATCGGATCGTGTCGGAGGGCAAGGAGATGGGCGTCTACATGTACACCATCTCCGGAGGCGAGCCCTTCATGAGGCCGGATCTGCTCGACCTCTACGACAAGCACCGCGACTGCGTGTTCTTGATCTACACCAACGGCATCTGCATAGACGACAAGACGGTCGCGCGCCTGCAGGCCTGCGGCAATGCCGCGCCGGGCATCAGCGTGGAGGGATGGGAGGCACAGACGGATTTCCGGAGGGGCAAGGGCGTCTACCGCAGGGTGATGGCCACCATGGACGCGCTGCGGGAGGCGGGGATCTTCTTCGGCTTCTCGGCCACCGCCACTCGGCTCAACGCCGAAGTCTACTACGACGAGGGGTTCTACGACTTCATGGCCGAGAAGGGCTGCCTTTTCGGCTGGTTCTTCATCTTCGTGCCGGTGGGGCAGGACAGCTCGGTGGACCTGATGGTGACCCCACAGCAGCGGGACAGGCTCCGCCGGGCGGTGTCTCGCATGCGCGCCACCAAGCCCATCTTCGTGGCGGACTTCTGGAATGACGGCTGCCTCACGGGCGGCTGCATGTCCGGGGGGACTCTCTATCTTCACGTCAACTACCGGGGCGACCTGGAGCCCTGTGTGTTCATGCACTTCGCCGAGGACAACATCCTGGAGATGCACGCCCGCGGCCAGCATCTATGGGAGGTGCTGAAGAGCCCCTTGTTCACCCGGATTCGGGGGGTGAACCGGCGCGATCCGAACCCCCTGCGGCCCTGCCCCATCATAGACCATAACGAATGGCTGGCAGAGGCCCTCGCCGGCACTCGGGCTCGGCCCACTCACCCCGGTGCCGAGGACATCGTCACCCGCCTGGCCCCGCAGGTGCGGGCCTGGGCGGCCGAATACGGAAAGCTGGCCGATCATGCTTGGTATCAGAGCGGTGAGTACGCCTGGGCCCAGCGGCCGGGGGACCCGCTCTGGACCTCCGATCACGAGCTGTCTGAGCGGGCCAGCTAGCGCCAGCGCCAGAGGAGGCCGGTTGCGAATCCTATTGCTGTCACCCAACCGCAAGCGCGATCCTGGAGCGGGGCCGGAGCGGCGGCTGAGAGGCACTTTCCCGCCGCTTTCGCTCCTCCAGGTGGCCGCGCTCACACCCCCCGAGTATGACCTGAGGATGCAGGATGAGGCGGTGCAGGAGATTGACCTCCGGGCCGACTGCGACCTGGTCGGGATCACCGCCTTCACCTCCTCCGCTCCTCGCGGCTACGACCTGGGCGATGCGTTTCGCGCCCGAGGGATTCCCGTGGTGATCGGTGGAATGCACGCCTCCGCCTGCCCGGAGGAGGCCCTTCAGCACTGCGACGCGGTGGTGGTGGGCGAGGCCGAGGGGGCCTGGCCGCGGCTGCTGTCGGACTGGCGCCAGCACCGGCTGGCGCCCATCTACCGCAGCGCCGACTACCCCGATGGGAGCGCCATTCCTGCGCCGCGGCGGGACCTGCTGCGCCGGGAAGACTACCTGGTGCCGGACACGGTGCAGGCCACCCGCGGCTGCGCCCACAACTGCTCCTTCTGCTCCGTGAGCACGTTCTTCGGCCAGCGGGTGCGAAGCCGGCCGGTGGACGAGGTGGCGGCCGAAGTAGCAGCTCTCCCCGGGCGGGTAGTAGTGTTCGTGGACGACAACATCATGGCTCTCCCCCGCCAGGCCGGCCGCTTGTTCGAGGCCCTCTCCGGAACCGGCAAGAAGTGGCTGGGGCAGGCCTCCACCGCGGTGGTGCAGAATGCCGAGCTGCTGCGGCTGGCGGCGCGCAGCGGCTGCCGGGCGCTGTTCATGGGGCTGGAGAGCCTGTCCAGCGCGGCCCTGGGACGGGTCAACAAGAGCTTCAACCTGGTGAGCAAGTTCGAGGACACCATCGCCCGCATGCACGACCTGGGCATTGGTGTCATCGGGGCCTTCATGTTCGGCTTCGACGGGGAAGACGACTCCGTCTTCGCGCGCACTGCTGAGTTCGCCGACCGCGCGCACATTGACGTCCCTCAATACTCCATCCTCACACCTTTGCCTGGCACCCCCCTCTACGACCGGATGGAGGCGGAGCACAGGATCTTCGACCGGGACTGGTCGCATTACGACGGAGGGCACGTCGTATTCGCGCCGCGGGGGACCACGCCGGAGAAGCTGGAACAGGGGCTGAAGGCGGCGTTGAGACACAGCTACTCTCGGCTCGGGATTCTCCGACGGCTGTTCGGGCTGTCAACCCGGCTGCCACTGATGCTGGCGCTCAACCTGGCCTTTCGCCGCCGCGCCATACCGTTCGCCATGGGGCCGACCCGCCTGTAGGGTAGGCATGCCCATGCCCACCGCCTCTCTGTCCGGCAGGAGCTCGCCTCCTGCCACTGTGGGGTGGGCACGGCGACGCCAGCGGCTCGCGTTCATGCCGACATCACCCCGATATGCGAAGCTGAATAGGTGAGCCTTTCCCCCCGGTCCCTGCTCGTAGGCCTGGTCGGCATCGTCGTCGTCTCTTTCATCGTCTCCTGGGCCGAGCTGGTCACCGGGCAGATCATGATTGGCTTTCTGCAACTCCCGCCCGTGGTGGTGGCCGCGCTTTTCCTGCTGGTGCTGCTGACCAAGGCCATGCGGCGAATAGCCCCTCGCCTCTCCCTCCGCCCCGGCGAGATCGCCGTGGTCTACTGCATGCTGCTGATGGCCGCCATGCTCTCCTCCCGGGGCCTGATGGAGGACCTGCTGCCCACCCTGGTCGGCGTGAACTACTACGCCGACCCTGGCAATCGCTGGGAGGAGCTGTTCTTCCGGTATATTCCAGCCTGGGCGGTTCCCTGGGACCCGGGCGGGGGCGTGCACCAGTTCCCCGCCACGGCCTTCTATCAGGAGTTGCGAGAGGGAGAGCGCCTCCCCTGGGGGCTCTGGCTGGGGCCTCTGGCCCGCTGGCTGCTGCTGGTAGCCGCCATCTTCATCGCCTTCCTCTGCCTGGCCGCCATCCTGCGCCGGCAGTGGAGCGACTACGAGCGCCTCTCCTATCCCCTGGTCCAGCTCCCGGTCGAGATGATCCGGGAGCCAGCCGGGCGCTCCTTCCTCAGCAATCGCCTCACCTGGGCCGGCTTCGCCATTCCTACCCTGCTCTTTGGCCTCAACGGCCTGCACAACTGGGACCCATCTCTGCCTTCCATCAATGTCGAGATCTCTCTCAACAACTACTTCACCGCGCGGCCCTGGTCCGATATCACCTTCTTCGTCGCTTATCTCTCGCCCGGCGCCGTGGGCTTCTTCTACTTGCTGCCGGTGGAGCTGCTGCTGAGCTTCTGGCTCTTCCACGTGGTGGCCAAGGTGCAGGATCTGCTGTTCTCGGCCCTGGCATTTCCTCCCATCTCCACTCCCCACGGCAGCGGTGATGGCTACATGGACTACCAGACCGCGGGAGCTTACTTCGTCCTCGTCATCTACCTGGGAGCGGTGGCCCTGCCGCATCTGAAGGGAGCCCTGCGTCGGGCGATAGGTCGCGGGGGACCGTCCGGCCGGGAGGAGATGATCCCCTATCGCGGAGCCGTCTGGGGCCTGGGGCTGGGTTTGGCCGGGGCGGTGGTGTGGCTTCACCAACTGGGCATGAACGTCGGCTATGCCTGCTTCGTGCTCCTGGTCTACGTCTTCGTGGAGGCGATCGTGATGGCCCGCGGCTGCACCGAGGGCGGTCTCCCCATGTCGGAGGGCTGCTTCACCCCTATGGACATCAGCGCCCTGGTGATCCCCTCCATGGCCCTGGGTCCCAAGAACCTCATCGGCTCCGCCTTCTTCGATGCCATGTTCACCCGGGACCTGAGGGGGCTGGTGCTGACCGGGTTCCTGGACGGACAGAAGCTGGGCGACGAGATCGGCGTCAGGCGCCGCAGCCTCCTCTACGTGTTCGCCATCGCCATCCTGGTCACCATCCCGGTGGCCGGCGCCATCCAGCTCTGGCTGCCCTACCACCGGGGCGCCGCCGGTATGTACTCCTTCACCTACTATGGCAACAACATCCAGTTCTTCCGCGAGAACGGCGCCTTCCTGGAGGGTGAGACCCAGCATCTCTCCGGCGCCCTCGTCGCCTTCATCGCGGGAGGCATGGTCACCGCCCTGCTGGCCACACTGAGAGTCCGCTACGTGGGCTGGCCTCTCCACCCTCTGGGCTACGCTCTTTCCACCTCCTGGACCACGATGGTGTTCTGGTTCCCCATGCTGGTGGCCTGGGTGGTGAAAACCGTGATCGTGCATTACGGCGGGATGCGCCTCTACACGCGGCTGCGGCCATTCTTCCTGGGCCTCATCTTCGGCGAGTTCACCTCGGCCGTGATGTGGACCTTGATTGCCATGATCTGGCAGGTCCCGGCACCCATGTTTCCGTGGCCGTGAGCCGCGGTAGGGCACAGCCGTTCCCACCCACCCTGTCGGGGCAGGTCAGCAAGCACACGGCGCCTAATCCCTGGGCCGTCAGTGGGAGCAACGTTCTTGTCGCGATCGGCCCTGGTCGCCCTCGGCGCAAGAATGTGCCTGCTACGATGTGAACGGGGCTCATGGGATGAGGCTGTCGCTACGAGCATTGGCTGTGGGCCTGGTCGGGATCGTGATCGTGGCCTTCATCGTCTCGTGGGCGGAGCTGGTCACAGGACAGATCATGATCGGCTTCCTCCAGCTCCCCCCGGTGGTGGTGGCGGCCCTGTTCGTGCTCGTGCTGCTGACCAGAGGAGTGCGGAGGTTCGCTCCCCGCCTCGCCCTCCAGCCGGGCGAGATCGTGGTGGTCTACTGCATGCTGCTGCTCACTGCCATGATCTCCTCCCGCGGCCTGATGGAGGACCTGATCCCCATGCTGGTGGGGATCAACTACTACGCCAACCCTGGCAACAAGTGGGAGGACCTGTTTTTCCCCTACCTCCCCGCCTGGTCGGTGCCCTGGGACGTGGGCGCGGGCGCCCACCAGTTCCCGGCCACTGCCTTCTACGAGGGATTGAGGGAAGGGCAGCATATCCCCTGGCTGCTCTGGCTCAAGCCCCTCGCCCTCTGGTTGATCCTGGTGGTCGCGGTGTTTGCGGCCTTTCTCTGCCTCTCCGTGGTGCTGCGCAAGCAGTGGAGTGAGAATGAGCGGCTGGCCTATCCCCTGGTGCGCCTCCCGGTGGAGATGATCCGGGAGCAGCCCGGCCGCTCCTTCTACAGCAACCCGCTGACCTGGATCGGCTTCGCCATCCCGACCCTGCTGTTCGGGCTCAACGGGCTGCACAACTGGAACCCGTCGCTGCCATCGGTCAACGTCGAGATCGTGATCAACAACTACTTCAGCGAGCGCCCCTGGTCGGACATCACCTTCTTCGTCGCCTACATCTCTCCGGGCTCGGTCGGGTTTTTCTACCTGCTGCCCACCGAGCTGCTGCTCAGCTTCTGGTTCTTCCACCTGCTGGTGAAAGTGCAGGACCTGCTGTTCTCGCTGCTGGCCTTCCCCAGGATTGCGTTCCCGCACGTGGATGCCAACGGCTACTCCGCCTATCAGACCTCGGGGGCCTACTTCGTGCTGGTGGCCTTCCTGGGGGCGGTGGCCCTGCCCCACCTGAAGAGCGTGCTGAGGCGGGCGGTGAGCGCGGCCGGCCCCACCGGCCGGGATGAGATGATCCCCTACCGGGCGGCGGTATGGATTCTGCTGCTGGCCTTGACCGCGGCCGCGGTGTGGCTGCACCAGTCCGGCATGAGCATCGGCTTCGCCATCTACGCGCTGCTGGTCTACGTGTTCGTGGAAGCGATCATCATGGCGCGGGGATGCACCGAGGGCGGAATGCCCATGAGCGAAGGCACCTTCACCCCCCTGGACATCAGCTCCCTGGTGATCTCGCCCATGTCTCTGGGGGCCAGGAACCTGACCAGCGTGGCCTTCTTCGATACCCTGTTCGCCCGCGACCTGCGCGGCCTGGTGCTCACCGGCTTCCTCGACGGCCAGAAGCTGGGGGATGAGCTGGGCGTGCGGCGGCGCACCCTGCTCTACGTGTTCGTGATCTCGATTCTGGTGGCGATACCAGTGGCCGCAGCGATGCAGCTCTGGCTGCCTTACCACCGCGGCGCCGACACCATGTACTCCTGGATCTACCGCCGGAGCAATGTCCTCTACTTCGAGGAGAACGGCGCCTTCCTCCAGGGCGAGGCCCAGCACCTGACCGGAGGCTTGATCTCGTTCCTCGCGGGCGGCGCCTTCGCCGCCTGGCTGGCGATGATGCGGGTGCGCTATGTGGGGTGGCCCTTCCACCCATTGGGCTATGCCCTGTCCACCTCCTGGACCGCCACCGTCTTCTGGTTTCCCATGTTCGTGGCCTGGGTGGTGAAGACGCTGATCGTGCACTACGGCGGCATGCGCCTCTACAACCGGTTGCGGCCTATATTCCTGGGGATGATCTTCGGGGAGTTCACTTCCGCAGTGATGTGGACACTCATCGCCATGATGTGGCGCGTGCCGGCCCCCTACTTCCCGTGGCCGTGAGGTAGCAGAGAAGGATGGCAGCCAAGCGGCAGAGACAGAGAAGCAGGAAGACAGAAGCGGACGTGAGGGCGGGTCGCGGCACGCTGCTGGCCCTCTGCGCGCTGGCGCCGGTTATCATCGCGGCCCTGGTCGTCTATTACCTGCTGGCCTCCAAGAGCGCGGCCGGGGAGCTTGGGTATCCCCTCGACGATAGCTGGATTCACGTCCGATTTGCCCAGCACCTGGCCCGGGGGCAGGGATTCTCCTTCAACCCGGGCCAGCCCACCAGCACCACCACGGGGGCGCTCTGGACGCTGCTGCTGGCCCTGGCCTATCGCCTCACGCACGAGTTCTTCTTCACCTCCATGGTAGTGAATGGCCTGCTCTCGGTTCTGCTGTGCCTCCTCGTCTACCAGCTCGGCCTCACGCTCCACCCCTCGCGGTGGGTGGCCTTGCTCGCCGGCCTCGCGGTGGCCGTCACTCCACCTCTGCCCTGGTGGGTCCTTTCTAGTATGGAGCCACCTCTCTACGGGACACTGGCCTTGCTGGGGGTGCTGCTGCATGTGCGAGGGCGAGTCGGCGGGAATGGGCACGCCCGGCCCACAGCCACCACCGACCTGCTGGCGACGGTGGCCTTCGCGCTCGCCGGGCTGGCGCGGCCGGAATGCCTGCTCCTGTTCCCACTGGCGATGCTGGATCGCCTGGTGATGGCGCGGTGGGTGAGGAGAGAAGACGGCGGCCTCCGGCGCTGGCTGCAGCAGTTGGCCTGGCAGGCGCCCCTGTTCGCGGTGCTGGTGGCCCCGCCCTTCGTCTACGACCACCGCGTCACCGGCTACCTTCTGCCCAGCTCCTTCTACTCGAAGCAGCAGTGGATGAGCATCTCGGGCGCGCTCGCAACCGGCCAGACGAAGAACCTGCTCTACGTCCTGTTCGCAGCTCCCTGGCGGGAGCTGGGATCACTAGTGGTGACATGGGGCGCCGACAACTTGGTGCTGATCCTGCCTTTCCTCGCCGGCCTGATCTGGTTGACCTGGGAGACGGTGAAGGGCCGGTCCCGCGGTCAGTCGCTCCTGATCCCGCTGGCCCTGCTGGTGCAGCCCGTGGTCTGGGCGCTGGTCGCCGGCTACCGGCCCGCGGATTTCCAGAGCCAACGTTATCTCGCTGCCCTCAATCCTCTCTATCTGCTGGTAGGCGTGGTGGGCGGCGCCTGGATCGTGGGGCGAGCGGCCTCGCTGCGGCCTGGCTGGGCGCGCCTGGGGCTGGCCGCGGCCGTGCTGGCCGCTTCCTTGGCCCGACAGCCGGCGAGCGCGGCCACCTATGCCCTGAACGTGAAGAACATCACCGAGATGCAGGTTCGGATCGGGCGCTGGGTGCGGGATCACGTGCCCCACGGATCGCTGCTGGCGGTGAACGATGTCGGCGCCATCGGGGTTATCACCGATGACCCGGTGCTGGACCTGCAGGGGCTGGTGACGCCCCAGGTATTGGCGCTGCGGAGCATGAAGCAGCAGATCGCCGGGCGGGCTCCCGAGCTCCTCTCCCAGTATCTCTTCGATCACCGCCCCGACTACCTGATCATCTTCCCTGAATGGTACCCCGAGCTAGCCCAGCGCGGCAACCTGTTCACCCCGGTGTTCGGGGTGCGGTTGGAGGACAACATCACCTCCGGCCGCTCCATCATGGTGGTGTATCGGACGGTCTGGGCGGAGGAGAAGGGCAGAGGGAGAATCGCTCAGCCTGCACCGAAGGAGGAGAGGCGGTGAAGCCCGGGAAGCTACCGCTCGATCTGCTCGCCGACCTGCTGGCGCGGCTGCCGGGTGGCGATCCTCGCGTGCTGGTGGGGCCCAGGGTAGGGGAGGACGCGGCGGTGATTGACCTGGGGGATCGGCTGCTCGTCGCCAAGACCGACCCGGTGACCTTCGCCACCGATCTCATCGCCTGGTACACGGTCAATGTCAACGCCAACGACATCGCCACCATGGGGGCCGAACCGCGGTGGTTCATGGCCACCCTCCTGCTTCCGGAGAGCGTCCGCGAGCGGGAGATCGAGGCCCTCTTCGACCAGCTCTCCCAGGCCTGCCGGCGCCTCGGCGTCACCCCGGTGGGAGGCCATACCGAGATCACCATCGGCCTGCCTCGGCCCATCATGATCGGGTGTATGTTGGGCGAAGTAGGGCGCGATCGGCTCGTAACCAGCGCGGGGGCGCAAGCCGGCGACGCCGTGATTCTCGCTGGGTCCATCGCCATCGAGGGGACCGCTCTGCTAGCGCGGGAGGTAGGGGAGGAGCTGCTGGGCAGAGGACTGGATGAGGCGACGGTGGCGCGGGCGAGAGACTTGCTGTTCGATCCCGGGATCAGCGTGGTGGCGCCGGCCCGCGTAGCCCTGCAAGTTGGCGGAATCACCGCCTTGCACGATCCCACCGAGGGCGGCCTCGCCACCGGCCTGCGGGAGCTGGCCCTCGCCTCCGGGGTCGGCCTCGAGATCGTAGGGGAGGCCATCCCCCTGCTCCCCTTGACCGGTCAGGTGTGCGCCGCGCTCGGGGTTGGACCCGCTCGGGCTCATCGCCTCCGGCTCCCTCCTGATCGGGGCCCGGCCAGATGCTGCCGACCGGGTACTTCGCGCCCTTGGGGCAGCCGGAGTGGCGGCGGCCATCATCGGTCGCGCATTGCCAAAGGAAAGAGGCCTCACCCTGGTCGCCCGCGGCCGCGCCGGCCCGCTGCCCGCGTTCGCGCGCGATGAGCTGGCCCGGTTCTTCGACCAGAGGCCGACCTGAGCCTGCCTCCAGCCTACTTCTTCTCCTGCTCCACCGGCGCCGACGGCGTTCGCAGAGTGCGGGGCACATCGCCCAACTTCTGCTTCTCCGACTCGGCCAGCACGGCCGCCTCTGCCGGGCTCCGCACCACCCGCGGGGTCAGGAACACGAGCAGCTCTGACTTCTCTCGATGCGACGTGGTGGACCTGAACAGCGACCCGATCAGCGGTATGTCCCCCAGCAGCGGCACCTTGCTCGCGCTGCGCGTGATGGTGTCCCGCATCAGCCCACCGAGCACGATGGTGTAGCCGTCCTTGACGCTCAGGGTGGCATTGGTCTGCCGGCGCGCCACGCTGGGGTACTCCTGGCCCGCGATATTCACCGAGGCCCCCGGCTCGTCTGCTGACACCGACACGGTCATCTGCACCACGTTCCCTTGCGTCACCCGCGGCGTCACGCTGAGCACGATACCAACGGACTGATAGTCAATGCTGGTGCTGATGGCGGCCCCGGTGCCCACGGTAGTGGTCAGGCTGCCTCTGGGGAAGGGACGGCTGCTGGAGACGTCTATCTGCGCCGGCTGGTTGTTGGAGGTGAAAATGCTGGGCGTGGAGAGGATGCGGGCATGGCTGTCGGTGGTAAGGGCCTTGAGCATCGCGTGGAACTCCCCGCCGCTGATCTGCCCGAAGAAGCCGGTGGGCCCGGTGACATTACCGGCGGAATCTTTGGCCAGGGTGCCCACGCCGAAGTTCGAGGACAGGTCTCCGGTGTACGTGTTGCCCTGGAAGGTGCCGAAGGTGCGGCCCAGGTCCTGCCACTGGAAACCGAGGCTGGTGTCGCGGGTGAGCGTGACCTCGGCGATAATCGCCTGGATGCTGACCTGCGCGGGAGCGACGTCCAGCTTCTCGAGGAGCTGCTTGATCAGCTCGAGTTGCTCGGGGGAGGCCGCGATCAACAGCGTGTTGGTATTATCGTCCGCCGTGATCATGGTCTCCCTCGTCCCCTCCCATCGGCACTGCCGCCCCCTCTTCCGCCCCTGGTGCCGGGGCCACCTCGACCAGCGGTCCCAGCGGCTGTGGCGGCAGCGGCAGCACCCCTTCGGGAACCTGAGCCACCGTCACCGGGTTGGCCGCGGCATGGCCGGGGGCGGTGCCCGCAAGCGGCTCCACCTCCACCCTTGACGCGCCCTCCGGGCCGCGGCCTGGGGCCGCCGGTAGCGCAGCCATCTGCACCGGGCGCCCACCACCGGTGGGCGCGGCGCCCGTGGCCCGCGTCCCTCGAATCACCCCGGTCCCAGGCGTCCCGTACCCCGAGATGCCGGGCCTGGTCCTGGCGGTCGCCGCGGCCGCCGCGGCTGGCGCCGCACCCGGCACCGCGCCCGCCGCCGCCACCTGGGCCCCGAGCAGCGGGCCCACTTTCTGCGCCAGGTCGCTCGCCACCAGGTTCTGTACCGGATAGACAAAGAAGGTGTCCCGCAAGTTGATGGGCCGATCCAGTTGATCTACCAGCACCTCGATCTGCTGGAGGTGGATGGGGATGGCCAGCACGATCAGCGAGTTGGTGCGCAGATCCGGGTAGCAGAACTCCGGGCCTGCACCGCCAGCCGCGCCGCCCGCCGCCCGAGGCGCGACGGGGGCGCGCTGGATCAGCCGGCGCTCGTAGGGCAGGCCGGTGCGAGCCGCCGCCGCCGCCCCGCCCCCCGCCCCTCCCCCTCGGCCCAGCACCAGTGAGTTGACCAGGTCCGTCATGTCCTGGGCGTCGTAGTAGCGCAGCGGGTACACCTGTAGCCCTCCGGAGAGCTGCGACTCCGTCTCCGCGATCAGGGTGAGCGCGCGCTGGATGCTGGCCGCGGTATCGGTGATGATCAGGGAGTTGGTGGAAGTGGGGATGAGGCTCGCGTTCTGGGAGAGCAGCCCCTGAAGCTGAGACGCCACGTCTCCCGCCGACAGGCTGGTCAGGGGGATAACCTGGGTGATGAAAGTGTCGCTGGTCGGTACGTCCTCGGGCCGGGCCCCGAACTGCATCGGCGGCCCCGACTGCACTGCGTCCGCGATCGACAGCACCTTGTAGATCCCCGTGGGCGCGCGGACCATGGTGAAGCCCCGCACCTCCAGCACCGAATTCAAGATCTGGAAAGCGACATCCAGGGGAACCGGCTCCGGCGCGATCACCGTGATGGGTCCGGTCACCTGTTCTGATTTGATGATAGTGACCCCGGCCTCCCGGCTCAGCAGGCGCAGCAGATGATCGATATCCAGCCCGTAGAACTCCATCCGGATCATCTTGGTGCCGCCCGCGCTCTGCACCACCTCCAATGGCTGCGAAAGCGGCGAGGTCGGCGCTCCCCCGCGGGGCGCGGCAGGCGCGGCAGGCGCAGCACTGGGGCCAGGCCTGGCTTGAGCCGGGCGGCTGGGGCGCTGGCGCCGGCCGGGCATGCGCATCGAAGGCCGTCCTCGCTGCTGTGCCGAATCGGCCACCGTGATCAATTCGGAGACGCAGGCCAGCGACAGCATGACCGCTATTCCCCAGATCGCCCTGCGATGCCACACGCTCATCATGGTCTTCCCTCTTGGCCCGCCCCGCGTGGACCCGGATCTGCTGCTCCCTCGCCCAATGACTCGTTGCAGGATCGAAGCCCTTGAGGCACCTGAGAGGCTTCCTCGCCCCGCGAGTCGCTTCAGCCTATGTGACACCTATCCCGGCAAAAGGCCCCGTGGCCCCTCATCCCTCAGCAGGTGGTGAGCTGGGGGGCTGACCGAGCGGTGGGTTGGGGCCCGCGTTGGCCGGCGGGCCTGGCGCTGGCTGAGCCGGCCCTGCCGAGGGCGCTGGTTGCGCTGGCCGCGGTGCTGCCGGCCGAGCCGTCGGCTTTCCCGCGGCCGCGGCCTTGGTCAGCGGCACCAGGTTGAACGTCTCAGTCCGCGCCAGCGTCGCCGGAGCTCCCCCCGCGCTCAACTGAACCTGCTTCGGAGTCACCTGTTCCACCTTCGCACCCCTGAAGGTATCTCCCACCGCCACGTATTCGACCGACCGGTCGCCTGCATTCTCCAGTATGCCAAGCATCTTGCCATTGATCTCGACATACCCCAGGTAGGACCACCCAGGGAAGCTGGGAGGCGGCGGAGGGGGCGGCGGGCCCGGGGGCGTCGGGTTGCTGGGTTTGGGGGGCGTGGTCCTGAGCGGCGGCAGGGGCTGCTTCCTCACCGGCGGGGGAGGAGGCGCGGGCGGGGCGAAGACATTGCGCTGCACGATCACCTCATAGCGACTGTACTCGACATCGGCCGGGGCCGCCGGTGGCAGCGCCTGCGCCATCGTGATCGGCGCCGCAGTTGTGATCGCCCGCCGCGCCGTGCGGCGCCCCTTCGCCTTCGGGGGCCGGGCGCTGTTCAGCGTGTAGACCAGAAAGGCGGCCGCCGCGCAGAGCACGATCGCGAGCACCACTGAGCTGCTCCTAGCTCTTTTCATCGCTTGCCTTCTTCGCCGACTTCAGTTGGTAGGTGGCGGCGTGCAGGAAGATGAGCAGGCCGCTCCCTCCAGCCGCTCCCGGCCCGATCTCCACTCCCTCCACCCACAGCCGGTGAGGCCGCTGCTCCAGCTCATAGAGCAGACGCGCAAGATGGGGGAAATCGGTCTCCACCCGGAAGCCCACCGGGTACCTCACGCACTTCGCCAGCGGCTCTGGCTCACCGGGCCGAATACTGGTCAAGCGCACCCCCAGATCGCTGGTGAGCTGCGCGATCTCGCGCAGCAGGTCGGCCTGCACGTCCCCTTGCTCCGGCCTGAACAGCTCCTGCACCTCCGACCGGAGCTGCTTGGTCTCCTGCTGCGCTGCTGGCATTCGCGGTACATGCGCTGCGCCCGCTCGACGGTGGCGGTCAGGCTCTTCTCCTGGCGCGCCAGCGCCCGCGCCGTGTCTCGCATCGGCAGCAGCAGGAAGAAGATCAGCAGGAACAAGGCCAGGGCGCCGAAGCCCCCGATGAGCAGGAGTCGCTCCCGCCGGGATGCCCTCCTCATCACTCCCCTCCCAGAGAGGCGCTGGTGACCGGCGTGGCCGTGCTTTCCCGTTCCGTCCACAGGTGGACGGTGAGCGAGAAGCTCACCCCCAGCACCTGGGTGACAGTGGGCCCGGCGGCGCGCGCCCCCGCACCCCACCCGTCCGGCGAGCGCCTGCGACACGCGCTACCCCCGCGGGTGCCGGCGTGGACTCAGTCTGCACCACGGTTTGGTCCAGGCGGTCGAGGCTAACGGCGGTGACCAGTCGAGAGCGGCCCAGGGCGACCTGCAGGTCGGCCACGGCATCGGAGCTGGGCGCGCTGCCCTGGATCACCAGGGGTTGACCTGGCCGCCAGGTGAAATGGGTGAGAATCAGGCCCGTGGGCGCGTTCTCGCTGATCGTGCGCAGCAGTTCCAGGGCAGCATAGCGGCGCGCCTGGGCCGGCTGCAGCTCGTCCAGTTCCTGGCTCAGCCCGTCCCGCTGATCCAGCACGAGCTGGGCCTGTTCCTCCTGCTTCCCCGCCACCTTCTCTTCCTGCTGCAGGGTCTTCACGTGCGCCCTCTGCCGGCCAATGGCCCTCGCCTCGATCACGTAGCCTGCAACCAGCGCCACCAGCACCAGCGCCCCGACTGCGCTGCCCACCCGGCGGACCTGCTGGGCCCGCCGGACCTGGGCCACCTCCCGGGGGACCAGGGAAATCGTCCAGGCGGTCTGGCTGGTGCCC
This sequence comes from uncultured Armatimonadota bacterium, assembly GCA_963716175.1. Taxonomy (GTDB): domain Bacteria; phylum Armatimonadota; class Hebobacteria; order Hebobacterales; family Hebobacteraceae; genus MFD04408-11. The sequence continues at coordinate 3,250,866 of OY970296.1, forward strand.
CGCAGCGCCTGCCCCATCGCCAGCAGGCAGTGTCCCGCGGCCTCGCCATCGGGAACTCGCAGGTGGGCCTGCGGGAAGAGGCGCGCCGCCGAGAGCCGGGTCGGGGCCACGCCGAACTGGGCCTGCACCGCCTCCGCCAGGCCGGGCACGGACGATCCCGCGCCCACCAGGAAGATGCGCGCGAGCGCGGCCGGTCCGAAGGAAAGGGCGGACCGGCGCAGCTCCCCGTGGAAGTTTTCCAGCCAGGCCGCCGTGCGCGTGAGCCGCCTATCGTAGCCCGCGCTTCCGGCCTGGGCCGCGGTGAGCAGCGCCAATCCCTGGGTGCGCTTCAGCTCCTGCGCCTCCTCCAGGCTCACCTCGAGGTCATCTCTGATGGCGAGCGTGAGCTGCTGGCCCCCCAGGCCCACGGATCGGGTCAGCCGCAGGCGGCCCCCCTCCGACAGGTTGATGGTGGTGGCGCGGGCTCCGGTCTCGATGGTGAGCGTGATCCCGGGCGGGCCCTCCGGCGCCATCCGGATCAGGTCGTGCAGAGCGAGCACGTCCAGGGTGAGAGTCGTCACCCGCATTCCCAGCTCTTTCGCCAGCGCCAGGTACTCGCGCACCAGGTCTCGCTGCGCCGCCACCACCAGCACATCGGTAAGGCCCGGCTGCTCCCGGGAGGGTCCCAGCGGCTGGAAATCCAGCACCACCTGCTCCACCGGGAATGGGATCTGATCGGCCAGGTCATACTCGATCACGCGGCGCAAGGCGGCTCGATCTGCCGGCGGGTAGGCGCTGACGCGGGCCGTCACCTGACGCCGCGGAAGCGCCAGGATGACCGACCGGGAGCGAATGCCGGCCTTCGCCAGGGCTTGGCGGATGGCCTCCACCAGGGGCCTGCGATCGGCCCCCGCCTCCCAGCGGAACCCCGGCGGCAGCGGCTGCTCGGCGCAGCGGATGGCGCGGACCCCGCCCCGGCCCTCGCGCACCTGGGCCACCTTCACCGAGTAAGACCCGATATCTACGCTAACTGGCTGGCTGCGCAAGCGCAAACCTTTCTCCCCCGGCGGCGGAGGCCTGCATCCACTCTTCCCGCGGCGGCAACGGGGAGTCCTCCTCCGACTGTTGCACCACTATCACCTGCCCTCCGTCGCGCCGGACGAGCGCGCGCAGGGTGCGGAAGGTCCGCTCGGTGGCCGGGTATCCCATGGACTCGATGATGAAGCTCGAGGACTTGACATTGACGTGGTCTATGATCAGGGTGAAGATGTCGGGCCCGTCAGGCTGGTTCAACAGGAACTCGGTGAAGTCCCCCAGGGAGGTGAAAGGCGCCTTGCGCCGCCGGCCCTCGATCGCCATCCCCAGCCCGATCGAGCCTCCCGGCAGAGCCGCGATCACTGCGGGTGCAGCCGTGTTGACGTTGACCAGTCCCCGCGTCTGCAGCCCCGGGTTCACCGTGAAGTAGTCTATGATGCTGATCACCCGATCATACCCCAGACCGGCGACGGTGACGAGTTGAGCCAGAGAGGTATACTGCTGGCCTATGCTGTTCAGCCGGGACAGCCCGCTGCAGACGGAGTCAATGTCATAGGTGGTGAAGGCCGCCCCCAATCTCGCCATCACATACGTCTGGAAGGCCTCAGACAAGGACAGCTCCTCACAGTTCCTGAACTCGTTCAGCCCTATCCTCATGCCCCCGGTGCTGCTGGTGTTCGCCGACAGCGACTCCACGGTCAGCACATCCGCCAGACCGGGCTTGTCCTTGGTCCCGAAGAACATCTCCGGGGTGACGCCCCTCACCAGCAGCAGTTCGCCCAGGGTCTGGAATGGCGCGCCTCGCGCCGAGTAGGGATAGGCCAGCGCTTGGTAATAGCCCTGATCGCCACCTACCCCTTCCCGCCAGGCGATGATATCCGCGGCCACCTGGGCATTCCCCGTGAGCCGGAACAGCGTGTCCAGGTCGGCGGTGTTGACGTCAATGCGGCCGCATGCGTCCTCCACCCGGACCTGGTAGAACCCGTCGCCGAGCTGGTGGGGCAGATCCAGCGGCAACCGCGCCTGCGGGCCCCACGCCTCTTGCAGGGTATCGAGGGTCTCGTCATCATAGACCAGGATGGCGCGCGCCTGCTGCAGGCCGGCCTGCGCGAGCAACAGCGCCTGCTCCCGCTCCAGATTGGCGTGGGAGGCGCGCAGCTCCACTCTCACCGCGGCCACGATGCCCACCGCCAGCACCGCCAGCAGCACCACCGCGAACACCGCGAGGATCAGCACTACTCCTCGCTCGCCCCGGGGCCCGCTAGCGCGAAGCGATAGCCACCGCGGTCTGAAACTCGTGTTCCTTTTGCTGCTCATCCCGCAAGCTCACCCTGATCGAGACCGCAGCCGGTACCTGGTAGTCTCTCCGCTGCGCGTCATAGTCGGCCGTCCACTTCCGGCCATCGTAGTAGCGAAGCACCAGCTTGCTCATGTTTCTCGAAATCAGCTCCGACCTCTGAGGCCCGGGACCCGCGCCTTGTGGCAGTCCGATCCAGCCTCCCGGAACCACCCAGCTGGTGCGGTAAAGCCCCCCGGGCCCTCCTCTCGGGGGTGCCCGGTACTCATAGCGGACACCGACGTAGTCGGTGATCGGTGGGCGCAGCCGCTGGGGCACGGATCGCATCCTGTCCGGCAGCAAAGCGGCCCGCGCCACGCTGCTGCTCTCGGTGCAGAGCTGGACACCATCGAAAGGCGCCGCCCCCTGGGGGGCGGGGTGGGCGACGAAAAGCCCGGCATTCCGGTAAAGCCCCAGGTGCGCCCCGCGCAGATCCCGGGTGATAATCTCGAAGATGGCCCGCGCTTCCTGGTTGAGGTCGGCCGCGGCCACGCAGCGCTTCCACACGTTCAGGCAGGTGGAGATGCTCAGCACGATGCCCCCTGCCAGCAGGGCCACGAAGGTCATCGCGATGGTCACCTCTAGCAGCGTGAAGCCGCGCCGCGCGCTGCTGCGGGCACCAGCGTGTCGCGAACCCAGGCGCATCTCAGAATACCGCGGTGGAGAAGCGGAAGGCACGGGTCTTGCCTGCCTCCGGCGCGTAGATGGTCAGGTCAACCCTGACCACGTGAAGTGGGTCGGCCCGGTGGACGGTCAGCTCCCAGAAGTAGTCGGGGTAGGCTGAGCCGAAGTCCCCGGTGGTGGTGCGGGCCTGCAGATGGGCCGCGTCGGAGGCCTGCACTTGGGCCAGCTTCTGCTGCGCCAGGAAGGAGGCCGTGGTCTCGGTGGTAGACACCCCGACCACGCGCGCGGCCATGGAGAACGCGGTGAGCGCGGCCAGCAGCCCAATCGCCAGCACCACCGTGGCCACCACCACCTCTACCAGCGTGAAACCGGATTGGGTGGGCCGCCTACGCACCAACCGTTACCCTCCCTGTGGCCGGTGACAGCCTGATCACCGTCTCCCTGCCGGCCTCATCTGCCAGCGTGAGGCTGACGCCATCGGTACGCCCGTCAGGGTAGAAGTAGATCTCGGCTCCGCCCTGATCTCCGGTGAGCTGGCCCACCACAGTGAGCTCGCTCACGGCCAGCGACTCGGGCACACGCACCGCGCTGCGGCCCAGCGTCGGCAGCAGGGCGAACTGGGATCGCGCTCTCTGGGGGTCAACCTGCGCCTCCGCCCAGAACACACCCTCGTTCAGGTCGCAGTTCACTCGCACCAGCCTCCCGGTTGCCACCGCCTCCGTCCGGGCGCAGGTCAGCAGTCCTGCCAGCTCGCGCAGCGCTGCCTTCTTCTCCGAGCTCCGCAGCACGCCCATGAAGGCCGGCTGCGCGGCGAAGAAGACGATGGCGATGATCGCCATCACCACCGCCAGCTCGACCAGAGTGACGCCCGCCAGCTTCCGCCGTCCTGCCTGACAAGCCAGCGCCATCTCACTCCTCTTCGAAGTTAGTGATGTCCGCGTCATCGTCCTCGCCCCCGGGCTGGCCATCGGCACCATAGCATATGACATCGTATCCGTCGGGATTCTGCTGGCCCGGGGATCGGTAGACGAACTCATTGCCCCACGGATCCTTGGGGACCGCCTTCTTGATATAGGGGCCATTCCAGTTGCGCGGCACCGGGGCCGAGGTGGGTTTCTTACGCAGGGCGACCAGCCCCTGCTGAGTGGTCGGCGGAGCCCCGCTATCCGCGGTGTACATATCCAGGGCCAGCTCGAACACGCGGATGTCCTCCAACGCCCGCGCCCGGCGGGCCATCTTCGTCCGGTTGGTAGCTTGCACCATCACCGCCCCCGCCAGGATGGCGATGATGGTCACCACCAGCACCAGCTCCACCAAGGTGAAGCCAGCGCTTCGGCGGATGCCACCCCAGTACAGTCTCATGGCAGTCTCCGCTCCCTCCGTCAGCGACCAATGGTCGCATTGATCTGGAATATGGGCAGCAGCACCGCCAGCACGATGAAGCCGACGATGATGCCCATGATGATAATCACGAACGGTTCCAGCAGCGTGGTCAGCCTCCCCATCGTGCTGTCCACCTCGAAGTCCAGGCTGTTGGCCACCCTGCTCATCATCTCGGGCAGTTGCCCTGTCTCCTCGCCCACCGCGGACATGTGGATGAGCAGGGGTGGGAACACGCCCGAGTGCTCCAGCGCCGTGGTGAGCCGGGTTCCCTGGCGCACCTCCTCCCGCACTGCTTCCGCCGCTCGCATCAGCGGCCGGTTGGCGATGGCGTTGCCGCTGATCTCCAGGCTGGTGAGAATGGGCACCCCGCCGCCCAGCATCGTGCCCAGGGTGCGGGCCAGCCGGGAGACCGCCATCTTGTGCCAGATGGGCCCCAGCAGAGGAGCGCGCAGAATCAGCAGGTCAATCGCCTCCCGGCCTGCGGCGGTGCGCCCGTACCACCGCAGCCCCAGCACCAGCACCACGATGAAGATTGCGATCAGCCACCAGGTCTTGCTCAGCACCCCGGCCACCGCCAGCAGCACCTGGGTGATCAGGGGCAGCGTCTGTTGCAGTTCGGCGAACAGCGCCGACAGCTTGGGGATGAGATAGCCGATGATGAAGGACACCGCGCTGATGGCAACGGTGATCAGCACCGCTGGGTACATCAGGGCCGAGACCACCTGAGACCGCCTCTGCTGGGACTTCTCCAGGAACTCCGCCAGTCGCATCAGGATGGCGTCGAGGTGACCGCTGGTCTCACCCGCATGCACCATGTTCACGTAGAGGTCGTGGAAGTAGCGGGGGTGGCGCCTCAGCGCTTCGGAGAGAGGCCGTCCCTGCTGCACGTCGGCGCGGATGCTCTCCACCAGCTCTCGCAGCGCCGACTTGTCCGCCTGCTCCACCAGCACGGACAGGCTGCGGAACATGGGCAGCCGCGCCGCCGTCATGTCCGCCAGCTGCCGCGTCAAGATCACGATATCGCTGGAGCTCAGGCCGCGGGACTGGCGCAGCCGGCCCGGGCGGCCGAGGGAGAGCTGAGCCGCTTCGCCGATATCGGTGGGGAAATAGCCCATGTCCCGCAGGCGGCGGGTCACTTCATCCGGGTCTTCGGCCGCGATCTCCCCACTCACGGTCTTCCCCGCGCGATCCAGCGCCACGTAGCGAAAGCGCGCCATCTAGCTCCGGCTCCTTCGCACCAGACTGGACCGCCGGCCTGCCTCACCGGCACTGCCCGGCATCACACCTCATCCCGCTGGCAGACCCGGACCAACTCCTCGATAGTGGTGCGCCCTTCTATCACTTTCTGCCGGCCATCCGCGAGCAGAGTCCGCATGCCCTTGTCCACCGCCCCCTGCTTGATCACGCCGGAGGAGGCCTTGTCCACCACCTGACGGCGCACTTCCTCATCCACCGGCAGCAGCTCGAACACCCCGGTCCGTCCCAGATACCCACCCCGGCAGAGGTCGCATTCCCCACTCTGGTAGAGCGCGACCGAGCCCGGCTGCGCCAGCGCTAGCTGCATCTCCCGCAGATCCTCCCCTGTGGGAGTGAACGGTATCTTGCAGTGGGGGCAGAGCGTTCGCACCAGCCGCTGCGCCAGCACCCCGATCAGGGAAGAGGCCACCAGGTAGGGCTCGATGCCCATGTCCAGCAGTCGGGTCACCGCGCCGGCGGAGTCGTTGGTGTGCACCGTGCTGAACACCAGGTGCCCGGTGAGGGCGGCGTGAATGGCGATGTCTGCGGTCTCCCGATCTCTGATCTCGCCCACCATGATGATGTCCGGGTCCTGGCGCACGATGTGCCGCAGCCCGGTGGCGAAGGTGAGCCCGATCTCGGGCCGCACATTGATCTGATTCGCCCCCGCCAGCTGGTACTCTACCGGGTCCTCGATGGTGATCACCTTCTTCTCCGGGGAATAGACCACATGTAGCGCGGCGTGCAGGGTGGTGCTCTTGCCCGACCCCGTGGGCCCGGTCGCCAGGATGATGCCGTGGGGCCGGACGATCAGGTGGCGGAATTCGGCGAAGGTGTCCTCTCTCATACCCAGGTCGGTGAGCGCAAAGGCCCCGGCCGACTGGTCCAGCAGCCGGATCACCACACTCTCCCCATGCAGGGTGGGGATGGTGGACACTCGCAAGTCTATGTTGCGCCCACCGATCTTGATGCGAACCCGGCCATCCTGGGGGAGGCGCCGCTCCGCGATATCCATCTCTGCCAGGATCTTGATGCGGGAGATGATCGCCGGGTGGAGGTGGCGAGGAGGGGAGGAGGCATCGTGCAGCACGCCGTCCACTCGATAGCGAACCCGCAGTTCCCTCTCGTGCGGTTCCACATGAATGTCGGAGGCCCGCTCTTGGATCGCCTGGTGGATGATCAGGTTCACCAGCTTGATGACCAGCGCCTCTCGGGCCATCTTCTGCAGATCGGCGATCTCGAGGTCTTCCTCCGCTACCGCCTCGGTCTGCATGTCATCAATGTCGCGGAACATCTTCTCCATGTAGCACTGCTCGATCGCCTCCGAGATCTGGCGCGGGTTGGCCACCACTGCCCGTACGTCCCGGCTGGTGAGTAAGCGCAGGTCGTCCAGCACCGTGACGGCAAAGGGGTTGGCCATCGCCACCACCAGGGTGTGATCCTCCGCCCGCAGAGGAAGCACCTGGTGCCGCATGGCGAACTCGCTCGGCACCTGGGCGAGCAGCGCTGGGTCAATCTCCCGGTCCAGCTCCGCGACGTACTGCAGCCCCAGTCGCATGGCCACCGCGCGGTAGATGTCCGTCTCCCGTGCCAGGCCCAGGCGGGTGATGGTCTCGTCCAGCCGCTCCAAGCTGTTGGCCCGAGCCGCGGTGGCGGCTTCCAGCTGCTCCCGGGTGATCACCCCAGCGTCCACCAGGACTTCGGCCAGCGGGTCTTGCGGCGAGATCATAAACTTGGCGCTCCTTGACAGGTCAAGGCTGGAGGGGTTAGCTCTTTGTCACCGTATTTAGACACCGGGCCGGGCGGCGAGTTCCCCGATTCGTGCCAGGCCCGACCGTACGCGCTCATTATACCCGAAACCATCGCGCCTGGCTAGGAACTGGCGAGGCCCTACTGAGAGGAGAGCGAGGCGTGGAGATCAGAATCTCGGCCGAATCTGTCGGGGAATATCAGGGCGACGCAGTGGTGGTGGCGGTGATGGAGGAGGCGCCCCTGGCAGGGCCTGCCGCCGAGGCCAACCAGCGGCTGGAGGGGTTGATCCAGCGCCTGCGGGAGGCGAAGGAGATCAGAGGCAAGGCCTCCGAGGTGACCGTGCTCCACACCTACGGCCGGCTGCCCAGCCCGCGCGTGGCAGTAGTGGGCCTGGGTCGGCCGGAGGAGGCGGACCTGTTCGCCCTCCGCCGCGCGGCGGGGGCCGCGGCGCGGGTGCTGCGGGATCGCGGCTGCCGGCGCGTGGGGATCACTTTGCACCAGACCCCGCTGGCGACAGCGCGGCCGGAGCATGCCGCCCGCGCCGCCGTCGAAGGCGCCTACGTCGGGCTCTATCGGGGAGAGGAATGCAAGACCCAGCCGGAGCTTCCCAATGAACTGGATGAGCTGTGTCTGCTTGGCATCGCCGACCAGCACCGGGAGGCCGCCGCGCGCACGGCGCAGGCTGCCTCCACGGCCGGCGAGGCCACCAACTACGCCCGTCGCCTGGTGAACCTGCCAGCCAACCAAGTCACCCCCTCGGCGCTGGCGGAGGAAGCTGCCAATCTCGGAAAGGAGACCGGGCTGCGGGTAGCGGTGCTGGAACCGAACGAGCTCAGGGAGCTGGGGATGGGAGCTCTCCTCGCGGTGGCCGAGGGCAGCGACCAGCCCGGCCGTCTGATCGTGCTCCGCCACCGGGGAAGCGAGAGCGGCCCTCGCGTGGCCTTCGTGGGCAAGGGTCTGACTTTTGACAGCGGCGGCATCTCCATCAAGCCTTCTGAGAATATGCACCTCATGAAAAGCGATATGGCCGGGGCCGCCGCGGTGCTCGCCGCCATGGGTGCCGCTGCCAGGCTCAAGCTGGAGGTGGACCTGCTGGGGGTGATCCCGGCGGCAGAGAATCTGCCCAGCGGCCGCGCCTACAAGCCGGGCGATGTGCTCAAGGCCTTCGGCGGCAAGACCATCGAGGTGATCAGCACCGATGCCGAGGGGCGGCTGCTGTTGGCCGACGCACTGGGATACGCCCGGCACCTGGGGGCAACCCATCTCATTGATGTCGCCACCCTCACCGGGGCCTGCATCGTCGCCCTGGGTCACGTCGCCTCCGGGGTGATGGGGAATGACAACCGCCTGGCGGAGGCGGTGTTGGCCGCGGGAGAGCGGGCGGGAGAGCGGATGTGGCGCCTTCCCCTCTTCCCCGAGTACCGGCGCCAGCTCGACAGCAAGGTGGCGGACCTCAAGAACGTGGGCGGCCGGCCCACGGGGGCCATCACTGGCGGCTGGTTCATCCGCGAGTTCGTCGGCGATACCGCCTGGGTGCACATTGACATCGCCGGCTCTTCCTGGAGCGAGCAGGATGAGCCGCATCAGGTCGAAGGCGCCACTGGCGCCGGGACGCGCACACTGATCGCGCTCGCAGAGCGCATGGCCGGAGGTGCCATATGAGACAGACTGGTCGCGCTGCAGCCGTACTCCTGGCCGGCCTGGTTGGGGTGCTGATCGGGGCCGGGCTGGTGTGGGAGTTGGTCGCGGGTAAGGCGGGTCCCCGGAGTGAGACGGTGCCGATCGCGGCCGGCGGAGGGCTGCGCCCTGTCAGCGCTACCTCGGAGAACGCCATCGTGTCCGCGGTGCAGCGGGTGGGCCCCGCGGTGGTGAACATCAGCACCCTCTACGCGCCGCCCAGGGAGAGCCAGACCGAACGGTTCCTGCGGCAGTTCATGGGCATTCCCAGTCAGCCCTTTCCTCGCGCCGGCGAGGGCAGTGGCATCATCATTGACGGCGGGAACGGATATGTCCTGACCAATGCGCACGTGGTGAAGGGGGCGGCCCGGGTAAGGGTGATGCTTCAGGACAAGCGCACCTTCGACGCCCACGTCGTCGGGTCGGACCCGCTCTCGGAGGTGGCGGTGGTGCAGATCAAGGGCGGCAGCCTGCCGGCCGCCGTCCTGGGGAGCGCGGCGAAGGTGCCCATCGGCTCCTGGGTCATCGCCATTGGCAATCCCTTTGGCTTCCAGAACAGCGTCACGGTCGGGGTGCTCAGCGCCAAGGCCCGGCAGATCGCGGACCCCAGTGGGGTGGAGCTTCAGGATCTGCTCCAGACCGATGCTTCCATCAACCCCGGCAACAGCGGGGGCGCGCTGGTGGACCTGAGCGGCGAGGTGATCGGCATCCCCACCGCCATGATCCCCCAGGCCCAGGGCATGGGCTTCGCGGTCTCCATTGACACCGCCAAAGACGTGGCCCAGAAGCTGATCAAGACCGGGAAGATGCCCTGGCTGGGGGTGATGCACCACTACCTGCTGCCAGATGAGGCCAAGAAGCTGAAGGTGCCGGGCGGGCAGGGCACGCTCGTGGTGCGGGTGGTGCCCGGCGGCCCGGCCGCGCAGGCTGGGATGCAGGCCGGCGATGTCATCCTCCGCGCCGGCGGCCGCGCCATCAGCAGCGAGCGATCTCTGGGCGAGATCATCCGCGCCCACAACGCGGGAGACAAGCTCGAGGTTGAGGTCTGGCGCAAGGGGAGAGAGGTGAAGCTGCAGGTCACCCTGGGCGCCGTGCCGCAGGAGGTAAGTCCTGGCCGCTAGCCTCCAGGGCGGGCATGTCGGAGTTCACCCTGAGCGGAGTCGAAGGGCATGCCCGCCGGCCGTTGTCTGTTGTGCAGGGGCCCGCCCGAGGCGGGTGAACTTGCCTTCTGCCCGTCGGTGCCGCTATAAGCTGTTTCATAACTTTCCCAGGGGAGGTTATGAAACAGCACTGCACAACGTCAGGCCGTGGCAGGTGCATTTCATGCGAGGGCGTGGTGTGGCCAGCCAGCAGGTAGGTTATGAAATGCGCTCTAGTCCCGCCGGTAGTGGCACCCCCGGCTGACCGGGTTTCGCCGCGCCGCCTGGGCGACGATCAGGGCGGCCGCGATGCCGTTGCGCAGCCCGATCAGAGAATCGGCCAGCCGCGTCTCCCGGTAGAACTGCTCGATGCGGTGGGCGAGGTAGCCCAGGTCGGCCTCGGCCCGGTCCAGCCGCTTGCTGGTGCGCACGATCCCGGCGTAGTTCCACATCGTACTCTTGATCATCATCCAGTCCTGGATGATGAGCAAGGGGTCAATCGCCTCCGTCAGGCCCTCATCGTGCCAAGAGGCGATCTGCCGGAGCTGCCCCCGGTCCCAATCTCCATGCTTGCGGGCCGCATCCTCCGCCGCCCGCCGGCCCCACAGCATCGCCTCCAGCAGCGAAGTCGAGGCCAGCCGGTTGGCGCCGTGCACCCCGGTGCAGCTCACCTCCCCGACCGCGTAGAGCCGGCGGATGCTGCTGCGGCCCCAGGTGTCAACCTTGACCCCGCCGCAGAAATAATGCGCCGCCGGGACCACTGGGATGGGCTGCTTGGTGATATCCAGGCCGTACTTGAGACAGGTCTGGTAGATCATCGGGAAGCGAGCGCGGGGATCCACTTTCAGCGGACTCAGGTCCAGCAGCGCGTACTCGTCGCCGTGCTTCAGCATCTCCTCGTGGATGGCGCGAGCCACCACATCCCGCGGGGCCAGCGACCCGTCCGGGTGGTAGTCGGGCATGAAATCCCGGCCCTCCCGGGTGCGCAGGATCGCCCCCTCTCCCCGCACCGATTCTGAGATCAGGAATCGGTCGGCATCGCGGTGGTAGAACGCGGTGGGGTGGAACTGAATGTACTCGGCGTTGATGATCGTTGCCCCCGCGCGATAGGCCATTGCCAGGCCGTCGCCGCGGGCGGTCCGGGGGTTAGTGGTATGCAGGTAGAGCTGGCCCACGCCGCCGGTGGCGAGCACCACCGTGGGCGCGAAGAAGCGCCTCACCTTCCCCGCGGTCCGGTCCAGGAGATAAGCCCCCAGGCACTCGATATCCCCGTACACGGTGAGCGGGTTGAGCGAATGGTGGGGGGTGGTGATCAGGTCAACTGCGCTGTGCCGCGGGAGAAGCCGGATCCGGCCTTCCGCCTGCGCCGCCTCCAGCAAGCGCTTGGCGATGGCGTGACCGGTGGCATCATCGGAGTGCACTATGCGCCGGCAGGAGTGGGCCGCCTCCTGGGTGTAATCCAGGTTGCCCTCGCCATCGCGGTCGAAGTGCACACCCAGCTCGCCGATCAGAAACCCGTCAACGATATCCGGCGCGCTTTCGGCCAGCAGCTGCACCGCCTCCGGGTTACAGAGCCCGTCCCCGGCCGCGGTGACATCGGAGATGAGCTGCTCCGCGCTGTCGCCCGGCGGGCGGGCCACAATCCCGCCCTGCGCGCGATCGCTGCTGGACTCAGCCAGGTCGTCGGCGTTGCTGACCACGATCACCGACAGCCCGGCCCGGGCCGCCTGCAGCGCGCAGGAGAGCCCGGCCGCGCCGGAGCCGATGACGAGGAGGTCTGCAGTTACGTCTGGGTTGCTGTCGTTCATAGAGGGCCAGGTTATTCTTCCTGCTCCCCTGTGGCTCTCCTGCCAATGGGTCTGCTTGTCTTCACTCATGCCCTGTGCTAAAATCGAGCACATGGAGACCAGACTGCGCCGCGCGCGGATGCAGGACGTGCCCGCGATGCAGCGCTTGATCAACTACTTCGCTGAGCGCAACGAGATGCTTCCTCGCTCCCTCAGCGAGATCTACGAGAACCTGCGCGACTACGTCGTCGCCGAGGCGGACGAGACCCCGGCCGGCTGCTGCGCTCTTCACGTCACCTGGAGCGATCTCGCCGAGATTAAGAGCCTGGCGGTGCGAGAAGACCGTCGTGGCCTGGGGCTCGGCGCCAAGCTGGTGAACGCCTGCCTGGAGGAGGGGAAAGCGCTTGGGGTCCCGCGGGTGTTCGTGCTCACCTACATCCCCCGGTACTTCGCCCGGTTCGGCTTCCGCCAGGTGGAGAAGGCGGAGCTGCCGCAGAAGGTGTGGAGCGAGTGCATCCGCTGCCCCAAGTTCCCGGATTGCGGGGAAGTGGGGATGATTCTCGATCTGTAGGGCGGGGATTCCTATCCCCGCCTAGCGGGCTGGCAACCTAGCCGCATACCCGCCCTACAGCAAGACAAGGGGGAGAGCGTGGCCAAACACGTGATGGTGATCCACGGCTGCAACCTCGACCTTCTGGGTACGCGCGAGCCGGAGATCTACGGGCGGGCAACCCTGGCCGAGATTAACCGCCAGGTCGAGGCTCTGGCCCGCGAGCTGGGCCTGGAGGTCCGCATCATCCAATCCAACCACGAGGGCGAGATCATTGATGCCATCCACGAGGCCGCCGGATGGGCCCAGGGGATCATCATCAACCCCGCCGGTTTCACCACCACCAGTGTCGGGATCCATGACGCCCTGAAAGGGGTGGGCCTGCCTGCGGTCGAGGTCCATCTCTCCAACATCCACGCCCGCGAGGAGTTCCGCCGCCACTCGCTGATCGCGGCCGCCGCTATCGGCCAGATCTCCGGTTTCGGCGGGGTGAGCTATCTGCTGGCCTTGCGGGCGTTGGCGGCGCGCTTCGCCGCAGCCCAGGGATGAGCGAGGCCCACCAGGCGCGGCTCGGCCGAGTGCGCGCGGGCATGGCCCAGGCCGGAGTCCAAGGCCTGGCGGTTTCCGCTCTCAGCAACATCTTCTACCTCAGCGGGTTCCGCGGATCCTCGGGTGCGCTGCTGATCACAGCGGAGCGGGCGGTGCTGCTCAGCGATTCCCGCTATCGTCTTCAGGCTCGCGAGCAGGCCTCGGACTATGAGTTCATCGAGGTGGAGCGGCGCCTGTTCGACCGATTGGGTGAGTTGGCGAAGAGCTGGGCGGTGGCGCGCCTGGGCTACGAGGCCGGGCATCTCACCTGCCAGCAGCGGGAGGAGCTGAGCGGAGGGGCCTCCGAGGTAGCGCTCATCTCCTGGTCCCCGCTGGAGGAGTTGCGGGCGGTGAAATCGCCCGAGGAGGTGGATCGCATCCGGCGGGCGGCCGTGCTCGCCGATCAGGCGCTTGCTCGCATCATCGGGCTGCTCCGGCCGGGGGCAAAGGAGCGGGAGGTCGCCCTCGAGGGGGAGTTTCTCATGCGCCGGGGGGGAGCAGAAGCGGTGTCGTTCGACTTCATCGTCGCCTCCGGCCCGCGGAGCGCGCTGCCCCATGCCGACACCACAGAACGGGAGCTGCAGCCAGGCGACCTGGTGGTGGTGGATATCGGAGCCCGCGTTGACGGCTATTGCTCCGACATGACCCGCACCTTCGCCGTGGCATCAGCCTCGGCTCAGGCGCGGGAGATGTACGCCTTGGTCTACCGCGCCCAGCGCGCCGGCGCCGCCGCGGTGAAGGCCGGTGCCGTCTGCGGGGAGGTGGACGCGGCCGCCCGCTCGGTGATCGAGGCCGCCGGCTTTGGCCATGCCTTCGGACATGGCCTGGGTCATGGGGTCGGCATCGAGGTGCACGAAGCCCCTCGCCTGGCGAAGGGCCAGGAGGCCAAGCTGGCCGCCGGCAATGTGGTCACAGTCGAGCCCGGCATCTACCTCGAGGGGTTCGGGGGGGTGAGGCTGGAGGACATGGTGCTAGTCACCGTCGAGGGAGCCGAGACGCTGACCGGATCGCCGATGTCGGCGCACCTGCCCATCCTGTAGGGCGGGCATGTCGGAGTTCACCCTGAGCGGAGTCGAAGGGCATGCCCGCCGGCCGTTCTGTAGGGCGGGCCTTCCTATGCCCGCGGTTCGGAGACCGACAGGAGGAGCGAATGAAGAAAAGCGCGCCCACCGCGCTTCTGCTGCTGCTCTCGGCAGCGGCTGCGCTGCCGGCCCACGCAGTGGTGCTGCGTTATGCCCCGAAGGTGGGGGTGACCAGCAAGTACCAGCTTACCATGACGGGCCAGGTAGACACTAGCCTGCAAGGCCTGGATCAGGCGATGTCCTTGGGGATAACCGGGGCGGTGCAGTACTGCGAGACTGCGCTCTCCGAGAGCCCCGACCGGGTGCGGGTGGAGAGGCGGACCACCGGGGGCAAAGTCACCCTGAGGATGGGGGAGGATGCAGAAACCCGGCAAGTGCCGGGCTCCAGGATGGTCGCCGACATGGACCGGCGCGGGCGCTTGCTCAAGATCGTCGAGCAGGATGGCGGCGGCAGGCCGGCTCTGGATGACATCCTGGGAGTGAGATGGACCGATCTGGTCAACATCGGGGCCTTCCCCGAGAGCGAGGTGAAGGTGGGCGACACCTGGTCGGACCGGCTCGAGATCGCCGGAGCGGAGGGAAGCCCGGCAGTGACGCTCCGGCTCACCTCAAAGCTGCTGGAGCTGGCCACCTTCCAGGGCCGCAAGTGCGCCAAGATTCGTGTCACATTCGATGGCCCTCTGACCTTTGGGGCGGCGGAGGATGGGAGGGATTCGGGCTCGATGAAGGCCCTGCTGCACGGTGACGGCATCTGGTACTACGATTACGAGAATGGCCTGTACGCGCGTGCAGAGGGTACGGTCGGCCTGAGTATGACCGCCAGCGGGTCGGGATCGCCAGGCGTGCCCATGACCACGAAGATGGCGATGGCCCTGAAGCTGAGCCTGGCCGACTAGGCCGGCGCGGCTGCGCCTATCGCGCTTGCTGCACCCGGCCTGGCAGAGATTGAGGGAGCGGAGAGTCCCCCCTCCCCCTTCGAAGGTTACCCAGCGTCTCGCCCTGCTCTTTAGCGCATGCGCAGGAACATCTGGAAATCCTGAGGATTGCTTGCCATAGCCATGGCCGCCTGAGGAGTGACCTTGGCCTGGAGCACCAGGGCTTTGAGTGCCTGGTCGAGGGTCTGCATGCCGTCCCCTGCGCTGGATTGCAGCACTGAAGGCATCTGGTGGGTCTTCCCCTCCCGGATCAGGTTGCGAATGGCCGAGGTCGCCACCAGGACCTCCTGCGCGCACACCCGGCCCTTCCCATCGGCCAGCGGCAGCAGGGTCTGGCAGATAATGCCCTCCAACACGGTCGAGAGCTGCACCCGGATCTGCTCCTGCTGGTGGGGTGGGAACACATCCACGATCCGGTCCACCGTCTGCGCCGCGCTCGTGGTGTGGAGAGTGGCGAGCACCAGGTGGCCGGTCTCGGCCGCGGTGATCGCCGCGCTGATAGTCTCCAGGTCGCGCATCTCCCCGATCAGGATCACGTCGGGATCCTGGCGCAGCACATGCCTCAGCGCGCTCGCGAAGGTCTTGGTGTCGCTTCCCACTTCCCGCTGGATGATGATGCACTTCTCATTGCGGTGAAGGAACTCGATGGGGTCCTCGACCGTGACCACATGGCAGCGGCGGGTGACGTTTATCTCTCGGATCATCGCCGCCAGGGTGGTGGACTTGCCGGAGCCAGTAGGGCCGGTCACCAGGACCAGGCCCCGGGGCCGGGAGCAGAAGGTCTTCAGCACATCGGGCATGCCCAGCCCGTCCAGGGAAGGAGGGTCAACTGGCACCGCCCGGAACACCGCCCCCAGCGTGCCTCGCTGTCTGTGGATGTTGACCCGGAAACGGGAATGCCCCGGAACGCTGTAGGCGAAGTCCAGCTCCCAGTTCTCCTCGAACTCGGTGATCTGTTCGTCAATCAGGATGGCGTAGATCAGCTCGTGCACCTTGCGCGGGCTCAACTTCTGGGCGTTGATGGGCACCAGCTCGCCGTCAATGCGGAGCGTGGGAGCAGTGCCCGCGCCCAGGTGAAGATCGGAGGCGCGCCGTTTCATCACCTGCCGGAGGAGGTCGTCCACATGCATCACCTCCTCCGCCTCCGCGCCCGAGGTCGCGGTCCCGGGGCTGGTACGGCGATCCTCGCCGGCCCCTGCCGCGGGCCCCCTCAGCTCTCGGGAGAGCTGGCCGTAGAAGCGATCAATGGCGGTGCGGACATCGCGCTCAGTGGCTACCATTCGCTCCAGATGCATGCCGGTGCGAGCCTGGATGAGATCGCAGGCCAGGCCGTCCAGGGGGTTGACCATGGCGAGGTGCAGCGTGGTGTCCACCTGAGACACGGGCACCACGGCGAAGCGCCGCGCCATGGACTCCGGCAGCGCCCGGATGGCATCCAGGCTGGCCGCGGCCTTGGCCAGGTCCAGCAATCTCAGCCCCAGGCTCTTGCTGATCGCCTGGGCCATATCCTCCGGCGAGATCGCCCCCAGCTCTACCAGTACGCTCCCCAGCCAGCGGCCTTGGGCCTGATGGATTGCCTGTGCCCGCTCCAGCATGTGCACGTCAACTATCCCCTCGGCCTGCAGGATCTCGGCCAGCTGTTCGCTGTCCGACCTGGCCTGCACTTTGCCCGCGCCCGGGCTGTGGTCCATTCGAATTGGTGTCATTGCCTTCCCTCGTAGTGCTTGCAGCTAGCCACGGTCGCTGGCGGCGGTCTTTGCTGGTTCACCCATCGCGCGTCGCTCCGGGCTGCGCAGTGGCAGCGCCTCCGCCGGCTCCTCCCGCAGCACCGCCTCCAGCGCCTCCACCACGGCCGGGTCGTAATAGCTGCCGGCATGAATGCGGAAGTGCGCCAGCGCCTCCTGTTCGTTCAACACCGATCCGTAAGGCCGCTCTGAGATCATGGCATCGAAGCAGTCGGCGACCTTGACGATCCGCGCCAGCAGTGGAGTCTGCTCCCCGGTCAGGCCGTCCGGATAGCCTCGGCCGTCCCAGCTCTCGTGGTGGTTGCGCACCAGGGCCAGCGCCTCTCGGCTCGGCTTGAGGGGCCGGATGATGCGGTCCCCGATCACGCAGTGCTGGCGGCAGATCGCTCTCTCCTCCTCTGTGAGCACCCCTCGCTTCAGCAGGATCTCATCCCGGACGCCGATTTTCCCCACGTCGTGCAGGGGAGCGAACACCTCAATATCCCGGATCGCCGTCTCCGGCAGCCCCATCTGTTCGGCGACCCTTACCGCCAGGGTGGCGACCCGCTGGCTGTGGGTGGCAGCGTAGTTATCTCTCGCGTCCAGCGACCGGACCAGCGAGCGCACTGTCGCCAGGTAGCTTTCCCTCAGCTCGGCGTGAAGCTGAGCGCTCTCCAGCGCCTTGGCTGTCATGTTGGCAAGAGTGGTCAGGAGGTTGAGATCCCCCGGCGTGAACTGTGACCTCCCGTCTTCGCGGTGCGCCGCCAGCACCCCCGCCAGTCCGTTCTTGAGCCGAAACGGAGCCGAGATCAGATCGGCGCGCTCGTTCCAGGCCTGCACCTGGGCCTCCACATCGGTCACGGAATCGCCGCCCGTGATCAGGGGCCCGGGCCAGACCTCCTGGGGGTTGGGCGCGGTCGCTTCGTGAGGCTCGCAGTAGCTGTGCGACTGGCGGGCATACACCGGGTGACCGCTCCTGGCGTCAACCAGCACCAGGTAGGAACGGGCCGCCTGCACGCTGTCCGCCAGCGCGTCTACCGCGCGCCGCGAGATATTGTCAACATCCAGCGAACCGGCCAGCTGAGCGCTAACGGTGCACAGGCCGTCGAGCTGACGCAGCCGCTCGTCCAGGTTGTCCACCGTCGCCCGCAGCTTGCTCACCAGGCGCCGGTTGGTGTACCGCTGCTCCCGCTCCCGGCCCACCAGATAGAGAATGGCGCACAGCACCAGCAGCCCGAGCCCGGTGACCAGCACGACTTCATCGTAGGTCATGCCCAGGGTCAGCGGCTGGTAGCCGAACGCCAGCACCACCGCCAACCAACTGGCGAAGATCACGATGAAGCTGATCGCCGTCCAGAGGATCTCCTTCCTCTTCTCATCCGGGTCCGAGCAGTCGCGAAAGAGCCGATGCAAGCCATTCCCTCCTCGCCCACGGGGCGGGCTACAGGTAGTGCTCCTCCCACGAGATCTGCGCCCACTGCGTCTTGCCCTTCCCGGGGATGGGCAACCCGCCCCACACATCCCGGTATCTGACCGTGATGCCACCATTGGTGGTCACCACGTCGGCGCAGATGGCGCCGTAGATCTCGGCGTTACCGCTGATCTTGACCGACTTGGCGGCGATCAGAGCGAGTGAGTCAGTGCTGGGATTGCCGGCGGTCACATTCCCGGTGATCTTGGTATTGCCAGTGGCCACGATCAACACATTGGTGTTGGTATAGTTGAAGATCACCGCCATCAGCTCAATCAGGCTGAAGCTCGGCGAGCGCCGTCTGAGTCGCCTGCTGTTGGAAAAGGTTGGTCTTTCCAGACCGCCCCGCGCGTGTGCTCCCACGCTCGTCTCACTCTCCAGGCTCTGCCAGCTCACTCCCGGGGCTAGGCGCTTCGCGCCGCCGTGGCGGTTGGCAGGGCCGAGCTAGCCACTGGCAGTCCAGGTTACGCGGGGATAGCAGAAGTCGCCTGTTGGTGAGGAGGTTCCTTCTGCTATCCCCGACAAGTCATCTGCTGGGACGTATGCTGGGAGACGGCAAGGCTCCGGGAGCCGCCCGGAGCCGCCGTCAGCCCACATTACCAGGTGCTGTAAGCGTCACCGTTGATCGCGGTCAGCGTGGAACCGCTGCTCACGTCGCCGCTGGTAGCAGTGTAGCTCCACGTGGTTGAGCTAGTAGTGAAAGGATCCGCGGGCAGGTTGCCATCCGGGGTGCGGAGATACGGTCCCTGCCAGCCGTTGACGTCCAACTGGATGCTGTTGCCACCGTTGCTGCCATCCGCCGGTCTGGTCTGCAGGTCGACGATCGCGGCCGGGTAGTCGCCGCAGTCAGCCTCGAACTGCTGGATCGCATTCCGGATCTGATGCAGGTCACCCCGCAGGGTCGCTTCCTTCGCCTTGCGGCCTGCGCCGAGCAACCGCGGAATGACGATCAGGGCCAAGATGGCGATCACCACGATCACGATCAACATCTCGATCAGGGTGAAGCCCTTGTGCTTCCGATTCACCATTCGACTCATCATCGTCTTTCTTCACCTCCTTGGCACATGTGCCGAGTTGCTTTCATTCCTCAGGAGTGATCCCCCGCCGGGACGCGGACCGGCCCTCGTGGGGGTCCTGGCTTCTGAGAGCTTATTCCACAGCCGGGGGCGGGATTTGAGATGAGAAACACCCCGCCCTCCAGGGAACGGGGTGCTTTCGGCTGATCGGCTCAGGCTGCGGCCTGGGCTAGGCCTGGCGGGCCGGGGCCGGCGCCGGGCCATTGCCTCTCGCCGCCGGCTGGGACCTGAGATAGCGGTTTCCACCCTCCCGGTAGGCCTCCTGGAGCGCTTCTTCCGCGGCCGACAGCAGTTCCTCCGGAGATCGGCCATTGGCCGGAAAGGCCCCGATCCCGATACTCACGGTGACCGGCTGATCTGCGGCGGCGAGCCGTGCGGAGATGGTCTTCAGGATGCGCTCGGCCAGCACTGCCGCCTCCCGGCCGGTGTGGGGGAGGAGCAGGCCGAAGCGCGTCCCCCGCAGCCGCGCCACCAGGTCAATGCTGCGCACGTTGGCCCGCAGCAGCCGTGCCAGGGCCCCCAGCTCTGCTCCTGCCAGATCGCCCTGGTCGGCCGCCAGCAGCAGGATCGAGAACTGCTGAGGATAGCGACGCGCGCGCTCCACCTCTTGGTTCAGCCGCTCCAGGAAGTACTGCTCGGTGGGCAACTTCGTGGTGGGGTCGGCCGGCGCCGGGCGCAAGGACAGAGAGTAAGCCCCAGAGGCGGCCCGGGTGTGCTCGGAGACCGGCTGCGAGTGAGCCCTCCCGTCGTCCTGGGCCTGCGCCTCCACGGCCTTCTTCAGCTTCGCCACCGCCCCCCGCAGCAGGTAGGAAGCGTAGTTGACCGAGATGCCCAGGCGGCGCGCGATCTCCGTCTGGTTCAGGTCCAGGTAGTAGAAATGGTGGACCACCTTCCGCTCCAGGGTCTTCAGCCTGGACATGGCGTCTCGCAGGAAGATCCGGTCCTCGATGGGCAGGTGCACTTCGTCGCTGCGCTCGGCGCTCAGCTTCTCCGGATCCACGGCGGGGGCCTGGCTGTCATCATCGCTGCTCGCCGCGTCCAGCGAAGCCACCTTGCTGCGCTCCCGTGCGTCTAGCATCCGCCGGGTGCTCTCCTGGGTGGTGCCCACCCGCTCCGCAATCTCGGCCAGCGTGGGGGACCGATCCAGCTCCTGGGTGAGCGCGTCCGTGGCCTTCACGATCTTGGTGGTCAGCTCCTGCACCCAGGCCGGCTGCTTGATCAGCTTTCCCTTGTCTCTCAGGTAATGCCTGATCTGGCCTTCCACCAGGTGAGTGGCATAGGTCGAGAACTGCACCCCCCGGTCTGGGTCATAGAGGTCAACCGCGTTGATCAGGCCCATGGCACCTTCCTGGAGCAAATCCTCGTGGGACTCGCCCAGGCCGGCAAACTTGCGGGCCACCGTCTGCACCAGGTAGAGGTGCTGCGAGATCAGCTTATCCCTCAGCACTCGATCGCCCCTGCCCCGGTAGGCGCGGACGAGGGTGTCCACCTCCTCCCGATCCGGCGCCTTGCGCCTGGCTGGGGTCCCGGCGTTCTTCTTGCGGCTCGCGCCTGCGGCCGAGCCGCTCGACTTCAGCCGCTGTTGCTTTGTCATGTCGCCACCGGGCCCAGGCTATGGGTGCCCCGCCTGGGCTCTCGTCTCCTTTCCGTGTCCCCGCCGGCCAGACCCGGGGCTGGCTCCCCCGGTTTGGGCGCTACTTGCCCAGGGATCCGACCAGGGAGTAGATGGGAGAGATCACGGAGACCGCGATGAAGCCCACGATCAAGCCCAGGCCCACGATCATCAGGGGCTCGATCAGGGAAGTGAGGGCCTTGAGCGTGGCGTCCACCTCTTCGTCGTAGAAGTTCGCCACCTTCACCAGCATCTGGTCCAGCCGGCCCGTCTCTTCTCCCACCGCGATCATCTGCGTCACCATCACCGGGAATACCTTGCTGCCGAACAGGGGGGTGCTGATCTTGTCGCCCTCTTTGATGCTGGTGCGGGCGCGGGCGACGGTTTCAGAGACCACACGGTTCCCCGCGGTGTCGGCGACAATCTCCAGCGCCCGCAGCACTGGCACGCCGCTGCTGATCAGGGTGCCGAAGGTGCGGGCGAAGCGCGACACCGCCGTCTTCAGCACTAGCTCCCCGAAGACTGGCACACGCAGCTTCGCAGCGTCAATGGCGAAGCGGCCCTTCTCCGTGCGCGCCGCCATCCGGACGAAGATGAAGCTGCCCACCACCACCACGATGGCGATATACCAGTACTGGCGCACATAGGTGGAGCAGTTCAGCATCAGCCTGGTGGTGAGCGGCAGTTGCAGGCCCATGGTCTCGAAGATACCCTTGAACTTGGGCAGCACGAAGAAGAGCAGGCCGATCAGCATCAGCATCGCGAACACGAACACCACCGCCGGATAGGTCATCGCCGACTTGATCTTGTTGCGCGTCTCCTGCTCCTTCTCCAGGAAGGTGGCGAGCCGATCCAGCACCGTGTCCAGGATACCTCCCGCCTCTGCCGATCGGATCATGTTCACGTAGAGCGAGGTGAAGATGCGAGGGTGCTTCTGCAGAGCTTCGGTGAGGCTGGTCCCGCCCGCCACATCGCGCTTCACTGTGCTGATCACTTCTTTCAGCCGGGGGTTGCGGCTCTGCTTCTCCAAAATGTCCAGACATTTTACCACGCTCAGCCCGGCGTCTATCATGGTGGCGAACTGGCGGCTGAACACCACCAGGTCCCGCAGCTTCACCCGCTGCATCGCGGAGAGCATGCCCTGAAGGCCGGCCCCGCCTCGTGTCTGACGAATGCTGAGCACATGATAGCGGAGGTCCGACAGCTTGGCCCGCACCAGCTCCAGGCTCTCCGCCTCCAGGGTGCCGGCCACCGTGCGCCCGCTCTGGTCCATGGCGCTGTAGCGGTAAGTTGGCATTAGCTCTCTCCTTGCTCCCAGCTCCGGACTTGCGCCCGTCGCCCCCTCTGGTACGATGGCACGCCTCACCGCGTTCGTGGCGGTGCGCTTGCCTGGGGGCAGGTCCTCTCTCCCCGCCTCTGGCGCGAGGCGGGCCGCCGCCGTTCGCCTGGCGCGGCCTCAGGTGCCGCTTTCCGTCACCGGCCCCGGGGCGCTGCGCCGCGCTTATCTATTCCGTGTTTTCCACCTCACTTCACAGGGTGGACAGCCATCGCCCGTAGTTATCGGCGTCTATCGCCCGGGAGGCGGCCTCCTCCGGCGTCACCTGGCCCTGCCGCACCAGCACCGCTAGCGCGCGGTCCATGGTCTGCATTCCCAGATCGCCGCCAGTCTCTATCAGGGCGTAGATCTGATGCGTCTTTCCCTCCCGGATCAGATTCCGGATGCCCGCGGTCACGATCATCACTTCCACCGCCGGGATGCGACCAGTCTGTCCCGCCCGTGGCAGCAGTTGCTGCGCGACCACCGCCTCCAGCGTGCTGGACAGGAGCACCCTGACCTGCTCCTGGTGGTGGGGCGGGAACACATCCACGATCCGGTGCACGCTCTGGGGCGCGTTGCGAGTGTGCAGCGTCCCCAGCACCAGGTGCCCGGTTTCGGCGATCTTGAGCGCGGCATCTATGGTCTCCAGATCGCGCATCTCCCCGATCAGCACCACGTTCGGGTCCTCCCGCACTACTGCCCTCAGCGCCATCGCTATGTCGTAAGTGTCGCTGCCCAGTTCCCGCTGGTTGACCATGGCCTTGCGGTGCTGGTGCAGGTACTCGATCGGGTCCTCAATCGTCATGATGTGGCAGCTGCGGAACTGGTTGATGTAGTCAATGATGGCGGCCAGGGTGGTGGATTTGCCGCTTCCCGCGGGCCCGGTCACCAGGATCAGGCCGCTGGTGCGGCTGGTCAGCGTCCGCACCGCGCCCGGCAGGCACAGCTCCTCGAAAGTGGGGATGCGGCGGGGAATCAGGCGGAAGGCCGCCCCCACTGACCCCCGCTGCATGTAGACATTCACGCGGAAGCGCCCCACCTTGCTGATGCCGTGGGAGAAGTCCAGCTCGTGCTTGCTCTCGAAGGCCTGGATCTGATGGTCGTTGAGGATGCTGTAGATCAGCCGTTGGCACTCCACGGGCGTGAGCTGGTTGAAGTTCATGGGGCTGAGGCGGCCGTCAACCCGGAGCAGAGGAGGCAGGCCGGCGGTGATGTGCAAGTCCGAGGCGCGCCGCTCCACTGCCATCGTGAGCAGCTCGTCGAGGCCATACTCCTCGACCTTGAGGGTCCGGGGCATCTTAGCCAATGTAGACAACGCGCAGTGCCTCCTCCATCGTCGTTATCCCCTCCAGGGTCTTCTGCATCGCATCCTGCTGAAGGGTGATCATGCCGCTCTCCAGGGCATGTTGGCGGATCTCGTGGG
Organism: uncultured Armatimonadota bacterium; assembly: GCA_963716175.1. Classification (GTDB taxonomy): domain Bacteria; phylum Armatimonadota; class Hebobacteria; order Hebobacterales; family Hebobacteraceae; genus MFD04408-11. Next base: position 3,274,593 of record OY970296.1, read on the forward strand.
TGGGCGCCTTGCGGAGGATGAACTCGCGGATGGTGTCAGTGATCGGCATCAGCTCGAAGATGCCGATTCGCCCCCGGTAGCCAGTGTGGCGGCAGCGCTCGCACCCCCGTCCCCGGTAGAAGGTGACGGAGTCGGTGTCCACCGCCAGGTTGAGCCGCCGAAAGGCCTCCACCGGGGGAGCATAGGATTCCTTACACTCGGCGCAGATCACCCGCACCAACCGCTGGGCGAGCACCCCGATCAGCGAGGACGCGATCAGGAAGGGCTCGACCCCCATCTCGATCATGCGGGCCACCGCGGTGGGAGCGTCATTGGTATGAAGAGTGCTGAACACCAGGTGCCCCGTCAGCGCGGCCTCGGTGGCGATCATCGCCGTCTCCGAGTCCCGCATCTCTCCCACCAGGATGATATCCGGGTCCTGCCGGAGGAAGGTGCGCAGGGCGGTGGCAAAGGTCACCCCGGCGCGCTCATTCACCGCGGTCTGGGTGAGGCCGGCCAGCTGGTATTCCACCGGATCCTCGATGGTGAGGATGTTCTTCTCGGGGCTGTTGATGGAGTTCAGGACGGAATAGAGCGTGGTGGACTTGCCGGACCCGGTGGGCCCGGTGACGGCGACAATGCCATAGCTGCGGTTGACCAGGTTCTCGAAATCCTCCATCATGGAGGTGGGGATGCCGAGCTGGTTGAGCCCGACCTGGATCCCGCGCTTGTCCAGGATGCGCATCACCACCTTCTCCCCATTCACCCCGGGATTGGTGGAGACTCGGAAATCAAACTCCCGGCCCGCTACCCGCAGTGAGATGCGGCCATCCTGGGGCGCGCGTTTCTCCGCGATGTCCAGGTCGGCCATCACCTTAATGCGGGAGACCAGCGGAGCCTGCACCTTCTTGGGCACGGTCATCACATCATGGAGAATGCCGTCAATGCGAAGGCGGATGCGGACCCGATTTACCTCCGGCTGGATGTGGATGTCGCTGGTCTTGTCCCGGATCGCCTGGCGGATGATGAGGTTGGTGAGCCGCACCACCGGCGCGTCGTCCAGCATCTCCCGCAGTTGATCGGCGCTTACCTCTTCCTCTCGCTTCGCCGTCTCGTACTGGATCTCGCCCCCGTCCTGGCCTATCTCCTCGTTCATCTCCTGCAGCGCGGCGCCGATCTCTTCCCGGGCCGACAGCGATTGTCCCAGCACCGCGTTGATGTCATCCGCGGTGGCGATCACGGACTCGATGTCGGTGCCGGCGACCAGGCGCATCTGGTCCAGGGCGTAGACGTCCAGGGGGTTGACCATGGCCACCACCAGGCGGGGTCCGTTCCGGTCTATGGGCACCGCCTTCCAGCGTTGCAGCAGGTGGTGAGGGATCAGCTTCAGCAGGTCGCGGTCGAACTGGCGCTCGCCCAGGTCCACGAAGGGAATGCCCCACTGCCGCCCCAGGATCTTGGCCTTATCCTTCTCCGTGATCACGCCCATGTTCACCAGCACTTGGGCGAGGGGCTCGCGGGTCTCCTTCTGCACCTCCAGCGCTTGCCTGAGCTGCTCGGAGGAGACCTTCGTCACTTCCTTTACGATGTCTGCGACTGTCCGCGTTTCCATGTCCCGGTTTAGGCTCTTTCCATATTTGCGCGCTTCTGGGGGAAGGCGCCTCACAGACAAGAAGGGGGCCTGCCCGGTGGGGCAGGCCCCCAAGCCGGCGCCATGATCCGCTATGTCGTCCTAGTAGGCTCGGCGTCTCTCAGCCGAGCCCCCGTTAGTTGTCGACATCGTCCCTTTTCGGAATAGAGGCGCCAGGCCCGTCAGGCCCGGCCCCGGGCTAGGACTCGACTATCGTCGGGGTCACGAAGACCATGATCTCAGTGTGCTGTGGGCGCTTCTCCACGTGCTTGAACAGCTCCCCAGCAATCGGCAGGTTCCCCAGGAACGGCACCTTCTTGATCGTCACCTGCTCCTGGTCGGTCACCAGTCCCGCCAGCACCGCGGTCTCGCCGCTCTTGATCCGCACTGTGGTGATCACCGTGCGCGTGGCGACCACGGGCAGTTGCGCCGCGGTCGTGCCCACCAGCGAGGAAACCGTCGGCGAGATGGTCATTGTGATCTCGTTGTTCTCATTCACCCTCGGGTTGACCGACAGCAGCACGCCGACATCAATCGTTCTGGTGTCGGTGATGATCCCACCGGTGGTAGCGGCCGCAATCGCCACCGTGTAGTAGATGGTCTGGCCGGTGTGCAGCGATGTCTGTCGGCCGTCCAGCGTGGTGACACTCGGGTTGGACAGGATGCGGGCGCGGCCCTTCTGCTCCAACGCGCGAAGCGCCGCGTCCAGCTGGAAATCGGTTCGCAGGATCCGGCCGACATTCAGCGGTCTCATCACGGTGGCGTCGGGCTTGCCCGTGTCGGGGTCGATCTCCAGCGGCTCGCCGATGATGAAGGGCACGCCGGTCTCGCCCAGGCCCCGTCCCGTGGACTGGCCCCAGTCAATGCCGATGCGGGAGACGTCATCCCGGTTGATCTCGGTCACCATGGCGGTGATGTGCACCTGCCTGGGGGCCTTGTCGAGCTGCTCGATCAGCTTCAGCCCGCGCTCGACGGTGTAGGGCGCGCCGGACAGGATCAGGGCCGTGATCGGCGCCGCCTCTACCTGCACGCCGGCAGTGCCTCCGGCGCCGCCAGCCCCGCCCCCGCCCCCGCCGCCACCGCCCGCGTACTGCGGAGCGGCCAGCATCGCGGCGGTGCCGCCGGCTCCGCCGGTGGCTCTCTGCACCACAGGCGTGAACGAGCGCGGCGCCAGGGTCACGGTGAGGTCAGGCACCAGCGCCATCACGGTCTGCTGCAGCTCCGTGGGGCTGGTGTACTTCACGTAGTAAATGGCCTGCGTCGCCTGCGCCGGCGCTGGCGCTGCATCCGAGGCCGAGACCAGCGAGCGCACGGACTGCCACTGCTGGTCGGTGGCCGTGATCAGCAGGCTGTTCTCCTGCGGCCCGAGCTGCACTTTCACCTCCGGCACCGCAGCCGAGATCAGCTCGGCCATCTGGTCCGCCTTCAGATACCGCACCGGCACCACTTCCGTGGTGGGCGGTGAGGGCGGGGCCGGCACGTCCATCTCCGCCAGCGCCCGCTCTGCCTTCGCCAGGGAGGACTCAGTCCCCAGCAGCAGGATCGAGCGCACCCCCTTCTGCGTAGACACGGTGACATCGGGGGTCAGCTTGGAGAGCGCCTGTTGGGCGTATTCTGGCGAGATGTGCTGCAGCACCACCACCGCCGACCGCAGCTCGGAGACGCGCATGGCGCGCACCTCTTCGGGCGTGCCCACCACATAGGCCGCCTCCACCCAGGCGTAGTCCAGTCCGTTGAGTCTGGTGACGATGTTCATGGCCTGTTCAATGGTGACATTGCGCAGGCGTAGCGTGGCCTTCCCCTTCACGCTGCCGCTCACCGCGATGTTGACTCCACTCTGCGTGGAGAGGGCCTGGAACACGTCTACGATGTCGGCATCCACAAACTCGAGCGTGAATCTGGCCCACGATGGGGCTCCCACTGGGGTTCCCCGGCCGCCGGTGTAGGCCAGGCCCGTCGCGCGCGCCGCTTGGGCCCCCGGCTTGGCATGTCCGTTGGCCCAGGCGACACTTGCCGCCAGCAGCCAGACCAATGCAATGGCCAGGCTGCTCCATACCGCATGCTTTCTGCGAGTCATGGCGCTACTGCCTCCCTCCCATCCGTAGGATGACCTTCCCTTCTTTGCCTGTTAGCACTACTTCTTTCGAGCCGACCGACTGCACCCGGTAGCGATCCCCAATGCGGTCGCCGGCCTTCACGTAGTAACGCTGGTCCCCCTCTCGAATCACCGCCATCGCCTGTCGCCCGGCCACGATCCCGGCCAGGATCAGCCCGGTCGCGGGGGCCTCGCCGCCTTTGGCCGCCGCGGTGCTGCTCACCCTGGGTGGCATCGCCGCCGGGGCTGGGGATGCCGCGGGCGCGCTCTCTCCGGCCGCGGCCGGAGGCCGCTTTGCGGGCTCCCCGGCGGCCTGAGAAGCGGCGACGCTGGGCCCGGCGAACGGGTTGCGGGGGGTGCCGCTGGTCCCGGGCGCGGCTGCCAGCGGCAGGCCTGGCTTGGCCGCCTCCCCCGCGCCCGCTTTCCCCGCCTGCGGCTTGGCCGGAGAGGCGGCCGCGGGCTTTGCCGGGGGCACGGGCGGCGGCCTGTGGCGGAAGGTGTAGACGGCTACCGCCAGCGCCATCGCCGCCAGCACCAGCAGGAGAACATCCTTGCTACGACGTCCCATCTTTCCCCCCTTTCCCGATCACCGCGGTCAGCTCCATGGTCGCCATCAGCTCCGGCGACTGCATCAGTGAGCCCGTCTGCTTGGGCGAGAAGGCGATATCATTGACCGCGATCATCTTGGGGAACTGCTGCAGCTCCTTCAGGAAATCCAGGATCGTGGTGTAGGTGCCCTCGATCCTCAACTCGATGGTCGAGTAATCATAGGGGAGCTTGCTCTTGTCCACCTGCTTCGCGTCCTTGGCATTGGGCCCGGAGGGCGCGTTCGGTTGCTCCTTCACCACCTCCCCGGTCTCGTTGTTCACCGTCACCGCTGCGGTCTTGCCGCTGGGCGCCTTCGCCTTGGGTCGGATCATCACAATCCGGTTACTGGTCTGCGTGGCCAGCCGCTCGATCTGGCGCAGGAAAGTGGGCATGTAGGAGCTGTCCGGCAAGGCCGGCTCCAGCACCGAGAGCCGCGCCTGCAGCTTGGCGTACTTGGCCTCCAGCTCCGGCTGCTTGGTGAGCTTCTCTCGCACCTGCGTCAACTGCTGGTCCTTGCCGCTCAGCTCCTTCGCCAACCGCGTCAGCTCGCTGCCCTTGGCCCGGTAGAGACTCACTCCCAGGCCGGTCAGGCAGACCGCGGCGATGCCCAGCAGCGCGTAAATCACTTTGCGATCGGCGCCTACGCTCATTTCAACCCGCTCCCGATGATCTGGCTCAAGGGCACTGTGATCTCGAATTGGATGACACTGCGTCCTTGCTGGGTCACGTTCATCTGGGTGAAGCCGAGGGCCGGGGCCTTGCTCCAGGCCGGCTTATCCAGGTTCAGCATGAACTCCCCGATGTCGCTCTGGTTGAAGGCCGAGCCCCGGAGCGAGAGCACCTGCTCCTTCTCCGCGCGATGCGAGCCCAACTGGGAGAGCCAGACATTCCCTGCCGTCGGCACGCAGGCCCCGACGTCCCGCAGGATCTGGATCCACGCCTGCTCGCTGTCGTGCACCTTCTCCAGCAGATCCACCCGCGGCTCCAGCTTCCCGATATTGCCGTCCAGGAACTGGATGCGGCTCACCGCTTCCGCCAGCGTGGGATCGCTCAGCTTCGCCTCCACCTCCGCGATGCGACCCTGGGTCAGCTTGGTGGCCGCGGTCAGCCGCGCGTAGAGCAACGCCACCGCCAGGAACAGCACGATCAGGGAGTACACCGCGCAGCGCAGGATGGTGATGGCGCGCTGCTTCTGCCGCCTGCGGCCGGCTATGAGATTGATGTCGAGCACGGTGGTCATGGGCTTTTCTCCCCGGGATGGGTGCGCTTCTGGCGAGAGAGCAAGAGCTCTCGCAACGCCAGCCCGGCGGCCACCAGCAGGGTGGGCGCGTGCGACTGCAGGTATTCCTGGTTGACGCCCCGCGCCTGAAGCCGTTCAGGCCCGAACACGTTCAGCACTCCCACCGGCACCCCGAGCTGGGCCTGGAAGTACTCCTCGATGCGGGGGAGCTTGGCGCTCCCGCCGCTCAGCAGGATCTGGTTGACCCCCAGCTCCCCGCTGCCCGCGTCCGGTGACTGCTGCTGGTAGTCGTGGAAGGCCAGCGAGCGGCGCACCTCGCGGATCAACTCGTCCAGCAGCGGCTCGATCGCTCGGCTCGCCTGCTGTGCCGCCGGGTCCAGGGTGGCCCGCTCTTCCTCGCTCAGCACCACCTGAGTGGCACTCTCCTTCAGCCGGTTCGCCTCCTCCAGGTCCACGTCCAGAGCATTCTTGATGGCATCGGTGAAGGCATTGCCCGCGATGGGGATCATGCGGCTGAGCACGAACTCAGCATCCTTCACCAAGGTGATCTCGGTGTAGGCCGCGCCGATGCCCACCAGCGCGATGGTCTCGCCGTTGCTCTGGGTCTGGCCATTGCCGGCCACCAGGCCCCGCAGCGCCGCGAAGGGTTGGATCTCCACGGCCAGTGGCTCCAGCCCCGCCAGCTCCAGTGTCTCCACTTGGCTGTCCACCATGTCCCGGGGGGCGGCCACCAGCAGCACCTTCATCTGGGCATTGGTCCCCGGCGCCGCGGGCCGATCCACCACCTGGAACTCCACCACGCTGTCCTCCACCGGAAACGAGATGTAGTTCCTCGCCTCCCACTGGATCGAGCGCCGGAGCTGCCGGTCGGACATGGCGGGCAGGGGCACCTCTCGCACTACCACGGTGGGCCCGGCAATGCCGGCCACCGCGGTGGCGGCATCAATCTGCAGCGCCTCCAGCAGCGCACGAATGGACTGGGCCACCGCCAGCGGGTCCACCACCACCCCGCCCTTGATGGCATTGGCGGGCGTAGGAGCGCTGCCGGCCTTGTGCAGGGCGAGCCCGTCTCGGCCCTCCTGCAATTGCACCAGCTTGATGGCATTGCTCCCTACATCAAGCCCGATGGCTGTGTTCCCTGATCCGAACTTCGAGAATAGCCTCATAGTTGGTCTGCTCCAGGTCCGCTTGCGAGCTTCAGCTCACCTTCACCCCGCCCTCCCTTTCCGGAGAGCGTTCGTCCGCTCCCGGCCGCGCCGGGGTGAGATAGGAGCTGCGCCCGAAGTCGATCTCGCCTCGCGCCGCCGGCAGCTTTCCTCCGCTGATGATGACGTCCCCCGTCTGCCCGGTCGGGTCCCACTCCTCCACGATCCCCTCCGCCAGCAACTCGGTCACCCCGTGCAGCGCCTCCACTGGCTCTATCCCCGACTCCCGGATGATGGTGGCGACATTGCGCCGGGCATCCACCAGCCGCAGCACCGACTGGGCCTGCGGCGAGAGCGACTCATAGCGCTCGTTCACCGCAAACGCCCGCTGCCGCAGCACCACGTGCATGTTGGGCATCTCCTCCTCGACCCGCTGCCACTCGTCGAAGCGCTTCATCCCCTCCAGGATCAGCGCCTCCGTGCTCTGCGTGATCTCCCTCGCCACCGGCTCCTCGCTGCGCTCGAAGGTGAAGTCCCCGTTGCGCCATCCCAGCACGCGGTAGACCACCTCCGGCCCTCGCTCCCGCCGGGAGATGGCGCGCACCACTTCCCCGTTCACGACGAACAAGTCCACTCGCTCCGTGCCCCGCCACACCTGCAGCCGGCCGCTCTTGTGGCTCACGTTTAGTAGCTGCACCAGCTCCGCGAAGCTGATATCTTCGAAGCTGCCGGTAAGTGCCATCCTGCCGTCCCTAGCGCCTTAGGCCACGCCGGCCCGTTGCTTATGCGCGAGGTTGCTCAACACCCGTACGCAGATCGCGTTCAGACACTGGAATACGCCCTCCCCCTGAATCGCAACCCCCTCCAGGCTGGGCACCTGCCGCGGGTTGATCACATACTGCAGATATTCCACGGGTGCGATGTTGGCCAGATCCCGCTTGTTGTACTGCACCACGTACGGCGTGGTCTCCAGGCTGTACCCGTAGGCCGCCAGGTTGTCTGTCAGGTTGCGGAAGCTCTCCAGGTTCTCCCGCATCTTCTCCCACTGCGAGTCGCACACGAAGATGACCCCATCCACTCCTCGCAGCACCAGCTTTCGGGTGGAGTTGTACATCACCTGGCCCGGCACCGTGTAGAGCTGGAACTTGGTCCGGAACCCGTGGATCTGGGCCGCCTCCAGGGGGAGGAAGTCGAAGAAGAGGGTGCGTTCGCCCGGGGTGGCGAGCGACACCATGTTCCCCCGCTTGTCCGGCTCCGTGTGCTGATGGATATACTGCAAGTTCGTGGTCTTGCCGCACATGCCCGGCCCGTAGTACACGATCTTGCAGCTGATCTCTTTCAGGGCGTAGTTGACGGAGGCCATCGCTCGAGCCGTCCTTTCTCCCGTGGTCCCTTGCTCAGACGGTGGCGAACAGCACCGACTCGGTCTCGCTTACTTTGGCCCACGCAGGTGGGGAGGGAGGAGGAAGCTCAAGCGCCTCGGGCGGAAGCTGGGGCACGATCCACTCCAGGGGCAGAATCACCAGCGCGGCCTCGCGCTCCAGGTCGAACTCCAGAGGCGCCCGCATCGTCCCCGGCGGTAGCCATTCGTGCAGGTCTATCAGCCGGGCCACGATGCGCGCCTCTCTTAGCTGTGGGATGATCACCTCCAAAGGTATTGGCACTGGGTGCGATTCGTCGTAGTCGTGCACATTCTCGCCCCATAGGTCTTCCGGTACCTGCGCCAGCAGCGGCCGCAGCGGCACCTCCACCGTGCCCTCCAGCTCCATCAGCGGTCGTGCCAGATCCTGCGGCTGATTCCCGAGCGAGCCCTTGGCCCGCGTATCCCATACCGGGATCGCTTGGTCCCCACCCACCAGCACCAGAGCGGGATCGCCATCTCGCCTCGGGCCTGCGGCGGAGACCGCCGCCGCGCTCTCCGCGAACCGCTTAGTGGACCGCTTGCCAACACTCCTCACGGGAAGCAGCACGCGCAGAGGGTAGAAAATCATGAGCGCGAAGAGAGCGGTGCAGACCCGTGGCCCCAGGGTGGCGGTGCGGTCCAGGGCGAGGGTAAGGTCGGTGACTCCTTGAAACAGGTTCAGCGCGAGGGCGGCCGCAGTGGCCAGCGCCAACCGCAGGAACACCAGCACCAGGATGCCCAGCATCCATCCGCTGAGCGAGATCCCCGATCGCCAGGCGTAGACCGCGGTGCCGAAGATCGCGATCTCCACCGCCCAGGCCGTGGGCCCGGAGATCTGCCATTCCGGCGCGGACTTGATCTGGGCCACTTGCAGGCAAAGCACTACCGCGGCCACGAAGGAGATGGCCATCGACAACGCGCTGATTGCAGTGAATTCCCTGCGCATGGCCTCCCAACTCGGCGCGGACCTGACTGCCGATACCCCTCTCCCGGACGAGCTCTGTCCCCATGAAACAGAGGCACTCGCGCGCCGGCCGCCGCAGCCCGCGCTGCCGCGAAAACTAGAGACTTATTCCACATTTGTCTGGGAAGATACCATCGGCCAGGAGGCGCCCAGAAGCACCCGAAATCCCCTCACCACGAGGTTCGAAAAACCCCGAGAACAGCCTCTGCTATGGCCCTGTAACCGCATCAGACAAGGGCCTTCGATTCTTGTTCCATGATGATGGAGGAATTGCGCGATGGTGACAATGCTGGATGGGCTCGCGGCTGATGTGAGGATATCCTTACATCACCGCGCGGGGCGGGCAGCCTGTGCGCGCCTGCCGCCCGCGGCTCAGGGTTGGTACTGGCGCTCGGCTCGCACCTGGCCGTTCACTAGCACGCGGACGGTGGTGGGACCGTTCACGGGAAGGGTCTGCGTGGGGATGTCTTCGCCGGCCGCGTGATGCCCTTCATAGATCGTGTGGCGGCCCTTGTCGTCGGTCACCTCGACCGTGACGTCAACCTTGCCCGGCCCCACATCGTTGGGCACCGTGAACTCGAGCTTCTCTTCCCCTGCTGGTCTCGGTGCGCTGGGCAGCGGCGGCCCGGGCGGAAGCGATGGTCGCGGGCCCAAGCTCACCACGATGTCCACCTCCGTGCCCCTGACCACACGCGCCCCGGGGTTGGGCAGCGTGCTGGCCACATAGGTGGCCGGCACGTGATCGTCGTAGGCCTCTTGCACCGCGCCCAGCGCCAACCCGGCCGCCTCCAGGTTCCGCTTCGCCTGGACCACGGACATCTGCGTGGCGTTCGGGACGACCACGTTCCTGAACCCCTCGCTCAGCACCACCTTCACCACCACGGCCGGCGGCACTTCCGCGTTCGCCGGGGGATCCTGGCTGAGCACTGCTCCCTCCTCCACCTCCTGGCTCTCCCGCCGGCCCACCACGCGGTACTCCAGCCGCACCCGCTTCAGGTATTCGTGGGCGCCAGCGCTGCTCATCCCCACCAGGTCCGGCACTCTCACTAGGTTCCCCCGCACTCGCGTCGAGGCCCAGAGTGTCAGCGCCGCCACCACCGCGGCTAGCACCACCGCCGACGCGCCAAAGGCGAGCGCCCTCCGCCTGCCGCGCCGCGCCGCTTCCCCTCCCGCCGAGGCCGCCCTCCGCCACCATCGTCCCCGGCCCGGTCGCCACACCCCCTGCTCTGTCCGCGGACAGGCCGCCAGGTAGCCCAGCAGCTCCCGCGCCGAGGCGAACCGCCGCGAGAGCTCTTTCTCCAGGCAGGTGGCGACCATCGAGTCCACCTCTGCCGGCAGCCCCGGCCTCAACTCCCGCAGCCGCGGCGGCTGGTCGTAGATGTGCTTGTGCAGCACCGCCAGCCGCTCGCCTCCGTCGAAGGGCGGCCGCCCAATCAGCATCTCGAACAGAGTGACCCCCAGGGAGTAGACATCGCTCTGCGGCCCCACCACATCTCCCCGCGCCTGCTCCGGCGAAACGTAGTTGACCGACCCCACGATGGTGCCAGTCTCGGTGTTGCTGGAGGACGACATCGCCCGGGCGATGCCGAAATCCGTCACTTTGACTTGCCCCTCGGGCCCCACCAGGATGTTGTGTGGCTTGATGTCCCGGTGCACCACGCCGGCGGAGTGGGCCGCCTCCAACGCCTCTGCGGTCTCGCCGGCGATGCGCAGGGCCTCCTCCAGGGCTAGCGGGCCTTGTCGGGTCAACCGCGCCTTCAGGCTCTCGCCGGCCACGTACTCCATCACTATGTAATGGTAGGGCCCGTCGTTCCCGCTGTCGTAGACTCCTGCGATGTGCTCGTGGGTGATGCCGGCCGCGGCCCGCGCCTCCCGGCGAAACCGCGCCAGGAACTCGGCATCGGCCGCCAGCTCCGGCCGCATCACCTTGATCGCCACCGCCCGCCCCAACACGCCGTCGCGGCCCCGATAGGTGACGGCCATCCCACCCTCGCCGATCTTGTCCAGGATCTCGTAGCGGTGGTTCAGCACCTGGCCGATCATGGTAGCTGTGATCTCACCTTACCGTCGGAACCCGTGATACAGCACCACCCCCATCGCCAGCGCCAGCAGCACGATGGAGCTGATCACCATCACCTGGGAGACCACTGTGGACTGCGGGACCACGGCCGTCGTGAATAGCAGCGCCGCGGCGGCCAGAAACAGCAGCGCCAGCCCGATGTTGCGGCCGCGCCGTCGCGCCTGGATATAGGCGGTACCCAGCACCCAGATCAGCACCGCCCCCGCCATGCCGTAGTACAGCCACCTCACCTCATGCACCTCCCGGCCGGTGTCACTGGCCCGGATACGGCAGTCCGTCCCTTGCCTCCTGCTCGCCGCTGTTCTGTAGGGCGGGCACAAGGCTAGGTTGCCGCTACGGCGACCGCTGGCTAGGCCGGCAAAGCCGGCCGCCATCCCGGCCCTATCGGGCCTAGGGACATCCCGGCCTTCAGGCCTAGGGACCGTTGCCCGCCGCCGTCCTGGAGGGCGCACGCGCCGGCCCGGTAGGCGGATCTGCCTGTCGTCGGAGGGCCGCCTGTTCCGCTCGCGGAGATGTCGCCTGTCCCCCGAAGCGTATACGTGAATCGCGCTCTGCGGCTGCACCGGGCAGGCCCGTTCGCACAGTCCGCACCCCACGCAGATGCGCTCATCCACTACCGGCCGTCCCAGGCCGTCAACTCGCTTCTGTGTGATCGCATTATAGGAGCAGGCCTCATCGCAGATCAGGCACTGTTTGTCTGCGGCCCAGGCGATGCACATGCTGCGATCAACCACCGCGGTCCCGAGGTAGAGATAAGTCTTCTCGTCTGTGGTGAAAGGCTCGATCGCGTGCACCGGGCAGACCTGCCCGCACAGCACGCAGGCCTGCGCGCAGGCCCCGATTCGCGGCACCAGGATGGGGGTCTCCAGCGCTTCCAGCCCTCCCTCTCCCAAGGCCGGTTGCAGGGTATTGGTGGGGCACACCTTCATGCACTCCCCACAGCGCACGCAAGCAGTCACGAACTGCTCCTCCGGCAGCGCCCCCGGCGGCCGGATCAGCCTGTCGCTGGCAAACTTCGTCACCCCTAGCTCCGACTTGCTCGCCACCCAGTCCATCTTCGGCAGCGCCACCGCGGCCAGGCCCAGCCCTGCCGCCTGCAGCAGCCGCCGACGATCGAGCTGGAGCCCATCCATCCGGTTGGTCTGAGCCCGACGCGTGGTGAGAGAGATCGCTTGCACCGGGCACACCGCGATGCAGCTATAGCATCCAATGCACTCCACCCCGCAGTAGCTGCGCGGGTCATCGCCGATCGCGCCCATCTTGCACTCGTCTACACAGCGCATACACTGAGTGCACTGCTCTGACACCGCCAGCCTCACCGGGGACGCCTTTCCCAGAAAGCCGAGCAGCGCGCCCAGAGGACACAGGTTCCGGCACCAGAAACGCCGCGCCAGGCCGCTCAGGGCCACTAGTCCCACGAACAGCCCCAGGGTAACCAGACCCAGCCGGAAATGCACCGGCCTGATGGTGTGGTTGAAGACGAACTGAAACGGGCTCGCCACCCGCAGCACCCACTGATGGCGGTCCGCAAAATCGGAATAGGTGGTCGCGGTCACGCTGTCGCTGGTGAGGCCGGCGACCCATTGCACCGCGGGCAGCGCCACCAGAGTGGAGGCCCGGGTGAGGAGTGCGATCGGGTCCAAGAGGTAGACTGCGGACAGACCGACGCTCTGGGAAACCGACAGCTCCCCGGCCGAGCGATGGGCCGCGGGCAGGATGATGGTGAGCAGCAGCGCCACCAGCAGGTAGAACTTGACCCGCCGGTAGGGAGGGCGTCCACTGCCGGACGATGCCCTCGGCCTCCCACGGATGCGGAACAGGCGCTGGCAGAGATCGAGGGTGGTGCCCAGGGGGCAGACCCAGCCGCAGAACACTCGCCCCAGCAGCAGGCTGAGCAAAATCACCGGGAGGGCGAACCAGAGCAGCGGGAAGATGAGCTTCCTCAGGGAGGCCATCGCCGAGAGGGCGAGCAGGGGATCGGCGCGCAGAAACAAGTCCGGCGGTATGCGCGTGGAGGCGAAGCGCGCGGCACAGGCGAACAGCACCACGAAACCAGCGAAGAACACGAGCTGCGAGGCCCGCCGCAGGCCTCGCAGTCCGCCTCCGCGGGCTCGCCCGCCTCCGGCGGATTCAGACATGCTTGACCTTGATCCGATCTAGGCGCAGCTCTCCCACCCCCGCGGCGTAGGCCAGCTTCAAGTGTCCGACCTGGTTCGGCCTGAGCCCGCCCAGCAGGGTGGTCCCATACGCATCCACCGCCAGCGGATCGGTCCCGGCCACCACCAGGCCGCGATTCTCCGTCTGGCCGGGGCCTTTGGGGCCATTGGTGAGCAGGGTCCGCACCGCGTCCAGGATGACCAGGCGCGGCTTGTAATGAGCTGCGAAATCCGCGATGCACTGATCCAGGCTCGCGCTCTCATGCCAGGCGTTCCGGTCCCACACCAGTCCCATCAGGTTCTTGCAGCCCAGGGTCACGGTGGTGGAGTTGTGCACCTTGGCGATGGGCACATTGATCCAGGCGTCGGCCCGCAGCAGGTCGCGCAGCACGCTGGCCTGCTTCAGCGCTCTGCCCCGCGGCAACTGCACCGGCTGGTACATTCCCAGGGAGCGCCCGGAGATCACCCGCGCCCCCGCCGCCTCCGCCGCCGCGGCGATCCCGCTCATCTTCATCACCATTGTGTCCGGGCTATCCAGCGTGTGATCAACCACCTTTACCTCGCGCGCCCCGGCCGCCCGGCAGAGGCGCACGATCTCGGCCACCACCTCGGGGTTGGTGTTGGCGGCCTGCTCGGGCTTGCGCGCCCAGGTCATGTTCGGTTTCACCACCACCGTGCCGCCGGGCTTGATAAACTTCTTCATGCCGCCCAGGCTTTCCACCGCTGCCCGGACCAGGCCCGCCGGGTCCCGCTTGGAGGCCACCACAATGGTAGGGGCGGCCGCGGCTTCGGCCTCAGCCTCAGACAGACCCTCCACGCCGGCCACCCGGCCGAGACCATAGGCGGCCGCTCCCGCCGCCACCGCGCGCCTGAAGAACTCTCGCCGTGTTATCCTATCACAACCCATAGTGCCTTCCTCAAGGGGATTCAGAAACCCGTGCAGGGCCACCCGGCCGCAGGGCAGGAGCGCGCTCCTGCCCTACCGCCCGCCGGTCAACGCGACTTGGGCGGAGCCTGCGGAGGCGCGGACGCCGGTCCCTGTGGCGGAGCCTGCGGGGCGGCCCGCGAGGGCCCTCTTGGCGGGGCCTGGGGTGCAGCCGGCTTGCCCGCCGGTGGTGCGGTGGGCTTGCCTGCCGGTTGGGTGGCGGGCTGCTGCTTCGCCGCCTCCGCCGCCCGCTGCTCGGCCATCGCTTTCTGCTTCTCCGCCTGCGCCTTCTGATAGTCCGTCAGCCACTCCTGCTCTTTCTGCACCAGGTCCGTCTTGCCCAGCCGCTGGTAAATGGAGGCCAGCTCCCGGTGGACGGTTGGCGTGTCACTCCAGTTGCTCGCCTCCTGGTACCAGGATAATGCCTCCTCTGGTTTGCCCACATGTTCCGTGGCCTGGCCCAGGCCCAGCAGGGCCTCGGCCCGGGCATCGGGCAGTGCCAGCTTCTGGTCTTGGGAGACCGCGTCCACGGCCGCGCTATAGTTATCAGCCGCTTCCTTCCATTGGTTGCCCGCCGCTTGCAGCTTGGCCAGGTCGTAGTAGATAGCCGCCCCCAGCACCCCCCTCGGGCGACCTGCTTCCGCGGCCGCCTTGCCCAGCTCCGCTGCCGCCTCCTTCTCCTTGCCCTGCTGCATGTCCCGATAGGCCAGCACCTCGGGCGCCTTGATCTCCACCTTTGCCTGCGCGCCCAGTCTGGCAGTGTACCCCTGCCAGACCTGTTGCTGCTGCCTCTGTGCCAGGCTCGCCAGCAGTTGCTGCTTGTTCTTCTCGAAGTCCTTCGGCAGCTCGCGCTTCCGGTCGTCGAGCCGATACACGTAGTAACCGGCCGCCGCCTTGAACGGTTTGCTGATCTCGTCTGGCTTGAGCGCGGCTATCACCTTCTGCAGCTCGGGCGGAAAGGCGGTCATCGCGGTCCACGGTTGGCCACCCGCCGGCTGCTTTCGCGGGCCATCCGATTCGGTCTGTACCAGGCTGTCGAAGCTGGTCCCTTGCTCGAGTTTGGCCAGCAGGTCCTCGATGCGCTTGCGCGCCTGCTCGTCGGTGCGAGTGGTCCCTCCCTTGGGATGGAGCAGGACCACGAGCTGAGTGTAGCGCACCCGGTCATAGGAGGTGAGCAGATCCTGCTCGCTCGGTGTCGCCGCTCCCGCTAGCTTTCGCTGCAGCTTTCCTACCGTCAGCTCCTCCTTCAGCTCGCCGCTGTCCTGCTTCAGGAGGCGGTTCACCATCCACTTGCGGAACGCGCCCTCGCTCATGCTCCGGGCGGCCTGCTTGCCCTCGGTCTGGGCCACGATCCGGCCTAGCGCCTCCCCCAGCTGGTCCCCCTTGTACCGCGCCCGGAGCTGCTCCAGCTGCTGGTCAGCGATCTTCTCGGCCTGCTGCGCCACCTCCCGGCCCGACACCGCGATCTTGTCGGCCACCGCCTGTGCCAGCAGCACTTGGTCCAGCACCGCCTGGTCGAAGGCCTGGAGCCAGAAGCGCCCGATCTGATCCAGGCCCACCGTCTGCCCGATGGAGGCGTAGATGGGCACGATCTGGCCCATCATCTGATCGAAGCGCCGATCCACCCGGGCCCGCGGCAGAGGCCGGCCGTTCACCACCGCCACGATGTCCTGCGCGCCCACCTCCGCCTCTTGCTCCGGGCCATGAGGCCTCAGCCCGGGGGTGAAGACAAAGGGCAGGCCGATGATGAAGACGCCGATGATGACGTACAGCACGTATCGGAGGTGCACGGCGAAGCGTCGCCTCATCCCCTGAATGGACATGCCGGAACTACCTTTCCTTCCTGGTATTGCTCACCGCGGGGCCAGCGCCGCGCGCGGCCGCGCATCCCACCCCGCCCGCGACCAAAGGACCGCCCGCGGCGGATCCGCCCGCGGGCCTGGTGGGGGAATCGCCGTCCGTCACTCCTTCGCCGCCGCCTCCGGCGCCGCGCTCATGCGCTCCCGCGCCGCGCGCACCGCCGCCAGCACCCTGGTCACGTACTCCTCGAGATTGGCCAGCGCCCGGGTGGCGTAGTCCTCCGCGCCCCGCCGGATCTCGGTCGCTTCGCTGGTAGCGCGCTCGATGATCTCCTCCGCTCGCTCCGTGCCGCGCCTCACTACTTCGTCATTGGACACCAGCAGCGCGGCCTGTTCGCGCGCCTCCTCCAGCAGCCGGTCGCGCTCCGCCTCCGCGCTCTCCAGGATGCGCTGCCTCTCCTGCACCACGCGGGCAGCGGTCTTGATCTCCTCCGGCAGGGCCGAGCGGATCCGGTTGACCTGGGTGAAGAAGCGGTCCAGATCGAACCCCCAAGCTCGGTGCAAGACCTGCGGCCGATGCTCCTCGCCCATCCGCTCCAGTTCTTCCAGCCGCTTCAGGATCTCTATGGGGATCCCTCCTTTCCCACCATCCGAGGCTTGTCCGCCGGCCGTGTGGCGGACTTGCCTGCCAGCCGCTGCTTCAGCAAACGCTCCACGTGAGGGGGCACGAACTGCGACACTGTTCCTCCGAAGAACGCCAGATCGCAGACGATGCTCGAGCTCAGGTAATGCCACTCCGGCGCGGGCGTGAAAAACACCGTCTCCACCTCCGGCGCCAGCGTCCGGTTGGTGGAGGCCATCTGCAGCTCGAACTCGAAGTCGGACACCGCCCGCAGGCCCCGCACGATCACCCCCGCGCCGGCCTTGCGCGGCGAACTCCACCACCAGGCCCGGCACCACCGCCACTTCCACATTCGACATGCCGACACAGGCCTGCCGGAGCATGTCCACCCGCTCCTCGGTGGTGAACAAGGCTGCCTTTCTGGGGTTCACCGACACACCCACGATCACCTTGTCGAACAGCGCCGCCGCGCGCCGCACCACATCCAGGTGACCATACGTCACCGGGTCGAATGTGCCTGCATACAGGGCCGTGACCAACCGCTTCCCTCCGTCCCTATCCCGCCTCGGGAGGGCGTTGATAGAGGTCAAGTATAGTTTCTCCAAATCGCGCCTGTCTCATTCTCGAAAAGGGGCCAATCTGCTCCCCCAGCTCCTCCCGGCGGGAATGCTGGCAGATGACCAACCCGTCGGGCGCCACCAGCCCAGCGCGGTCGGCCAGCGCCTGCATCGCCGCCGGCGCCTCGCCAACGCCGTAGGGCGGGTCCAGGAACACCAGGTCGAAGCCCGCGCCCTCTCGCTCCAACCGCGCCAGCGCTCGCGCCACCGGCGCCGACAGCACTCGTGCCCGCGCCGCCAGGCCGCAGAGCACCGCGTTTCCCTCGATCACTCGTGCCGCTGGCCGGTGGTGCTCCACGAACACGGTCCGGGCCGCGCCCCGGCTCAGCGCCTCCAGGCCTACCGCTCCCGCGCCCGCGTAGAGGTCCAGAAACCGCGCCCCCTCCACTCGCGCCCCCAGTATGTCGAACAAGGCCTCCCGCACCCGGTCGGCCGTGGGCCGCAGGGCCCGGCCCCGGAGCGAGCGCAACTGCCGTCCCTTCGCCGCGCCGGCGATGATGCGCATGGCTAGCCCGCGGCCCTGTCCATACGCGCCCGCAGCGCAGACACCTGCTCTCGCAATGTGGCGTGCTCGCTGGCGGCCAGCTCCGGGTCTTGGTCCACCAGCCAGCAGGCCGCCTCCCGCGCCTCCTCCAGCACCCCCATCTCCCGCGCCATTCGCGCCAGCCGCAGGTCGGGCAGCCCGTGCTGTCTGGTCCCATAGAACTCGCCCGGCCCCCGCAGCAGCAGATCCTCCTCCGCGATCTTGAAACCATCCGACTCTGCGAGCATCACTTGCAGGCGCCGGCGCGCGGCTTGCAGGGATTCGTCTCCCTGAGGCGTGATCCGCCCTCCGGGATCGTGTCTCCGGTCGGACAGCAGCAGGCAATGCGACTCGTGCGCCCCTCGCCCCACCCGGCCCCGCAGTTGGTGGAGCTGTGCCAGCCCGAAGCGCTCCGCATTCAGCACCAGCATCACCGTGGCATTGGGCACATCCACCCCCACCTCGATCACCGTGGTCGTGGTCAGCACGTCAACCTCACCGGCCCGGAAGGCCTCCATCGCCGCGTCCTTCTCCGCCACCTTCATCGCCCCATGCAGCAAGCCCACGCGCAGCTCAGGGAATACCTCCCGCGCCAGCTCCTCCGACAGCTTCGTCGCCGCCTCCGCCTGGAGCTTCTCCGACTCCTCGATCAGGGGGCAGACCACATAGGCCTGTCGCCCCTCGCTGACCTCGCGGCGCACGAACTCGTAGGCCTCTTTCTGCCGGGCCGACGGGAACCACGCGGTCTTGATCGTCTGTCTCCCGGGGGGCATCTCATCCAGCACCGACAGCTCGAGGTCGCCGTAGAGAGTCAGCGCCAGAGTGCGGGGGATGGGAGTCGCGGTCATCACCAGGGTGTCAGCCCGGCCTCCTTTCGTGCGCAGTTCCGCCCGCTGCCTCACCCCGAAGCGGTGCTGCTCATCTATGATCACCAGCCCGAGCTGATGGAACTCCACCCCCTCCTGGATCAGGGCCTGGGTCCCCACTACGACCTGCGCCCGGCCGTCGGCGATCCGGCGCTTGGATTGCTCCCGATCCTGGCCCCGGAGGGAGCCGGTGAGCAGCTCGACCCTCACCCCGACCGGCTCCAGCAGCCGGGACAGCACCAGGTAGTGCTGCTCGGCCAGCAGCTCGGTGGGGGCCATGATCGCCCCCTGATAGCCGTTCTGGAGCGCGATCATGAGGGCGGCCGCGGCCACCACTGTCTTCCCCGAACCCACGTCCCCCTGCAGCAGGCGGCACATCGGCAGATCGCAGGCCATGTCGGCCGCCACCTCGGAGATCACGCGCTGCTGGGCGCGGGTAAGAGAGAAGGGGAGCACCTCCTCCATCGCCGCCACCACATCACCTCGGGGCGGCATGGAGAGGCCGCTGCCGGGCTGCTGCCGCTCTCGCTTGCGCTGCGCCAGGGCCACCTGCAGGGTCAGCAGCTCCTCGAAGGCGAGCCGGCGCGTCGCCGCTTCCTTGCTCCGCGCGGACGAAGGCAGGTGGATCTCGCGCAGCGCGTGGGTGAGCGGCAGCAGGTCGTGCCGCTGTCGCAGCCCGGCCGGCAGCGGGTCCGGCAAGTCGTCCGGTAGTTCGGCCAGCAGCCGCCGCACAACCGGCCGCACTTGCCCTTGGTAGACGCCATCGGTGAGCGGGTAGAGCGGCACCAGCCTCCCCGGTTCCAGGGCGGGCATGCTCAGGTCTGCCTCCACTCGCTCCGATCCACTGTACTGAATCTCGATCAGCCGGCCCGCCCGCCGCACCAGCCCCTCGATCAGCAGCCGCGTGCCCGGCGCGAAGTTCAGGGAGAGAGGAGAGCCCGCGATCGCCATGGCGCGGGGCCCCCTGCGGGGAACCCGCGCGAATGAGGTCACCCAGGCGCGCCCGCTGCTGTCTGCCACCTCCAAGGCGTAGCGCATCAGCCGAAACCCGCGCCCCTCTCGCGCCACCGCCTCCTCTCGCGCCACCGCCTCGGCCACTACCGCGGCGCGCTCCCCGTCAACCAGGTCGGCGATGCACCGCAGTGGCAGGTAGTCCCGCGGGAAGTGGTACAGCAGATCGCGATTGGTCTCGATTCCCAGCTTGGCCAGCCGCTTCACCCATTGTGGCGGCGATTTCCGCCCGGCGGCCAACGGCTCCTGTAGGGCGGGCATTCCCATGCCCGCCGGTTCTGTAGGGCGGCCATTCCGGAGTCTGCCCTGAGCGAAGGCGAAGGGCCCGCCGGCAGTTCGTCGTGCCCTGGAACCATCTAGCTGCGCCAGCAATCCCAGCGCGCCCTCGACCCGCGCCTTCCTCTGCTCGGCGTCACTGCGGGCATAGTCCGCCAGCGTCTCGCAGATCCCGCGGCAGCACTTCCGCGCCACCTCCGTCTCCACCAGGGCCAGCGCGCGCTCGGCCCAGCGGCGCGCGTACTCCGCGATGCTTACCCCGATCACCGCGGTGTCGCGGTAGCCCTTCCGCGCCTCGGCCTGCAATGGGCCGGCCAGGGCGCGCACGATCTCCTTGAGGTCGTCGGCCGCCATGGGACCAATGTTACAGGAGGATGAGGACGAGGACAACCGGCCCAGCGCTCCGCCAAGTGTAGGGCGGGCACTCCCGTGCCCGCCGGCCGTCTCGCGGGCGCAATGAACTGCGCCCCTACGTCTTCGGGTTCAGCACCCGCCCCACGAACAGCACTGTGCCTGTCCCGCGGTCTCGGATCAGGAAGATGAAGGGGCGGTCCACGGTGAACTCGACAATCCGGCTCGGGGCGGCTGCTCCTCCCGCCATGGCGATGGCAGTAGCGGCGGCCGCCTGCGTGCCCTCCTCGTTGACTCGCACCAGGGCCTTGTGCAGCACATTGGTGATCCGTAGCTTGCCGTCCATGCCCGAGAAATCCGCGGCGCCAGTAAAGGCGTCGTACATGCCCAGGGCCGCCAGGGTCTTGTTCAGCCAGAACGGCGACTCGTACTCGAACTTGGGCATGGTGAGCGCGACCCGGGTGGTGGCGAACGGCGGCAGGCCCTTGAGGATCTTCTTCACCCGGTCGGCGCTCAGGGTGGCGTCGAAGCTCTCGAAGCGGCCGGGTCGGGGCAGGAGGACGACCATGGAAAGCTCCTGGTCGCTATAGGGAAGCTCAACCGCCTGGTAGCCGTCGCCCTCGGTGTAGCCGAACTCCTCGGTCTGGCGCATCATCTCGACGCCGACCTTCTTCCCGTCGAGCAGAGTGAACTCCCCGGGGCAGTTCATGCGGGGGTTGAACCGGTGCAGCCAGGCGGCGTCGAAGTAGATGGCATTGGTGAGGATGAGCATAGTCTGGCCCGGGATAATCAGGCCCGGCGGGATGAGGTCCTGGATCTTGAGATTAGTCTGGTTGGCGACCCAGTCGTTGATCGCCGCCCGGGCCGGCTCGGGATCCCCGAAGTTCACTAGCCTCATCCCCGCGCCGTAGTCGCGCGCCAGGAGGTCGAGGTAAGTGGGCAGGAAGTGGTAGCCTTGCTGGCCCCAGAGCGCGTTGGCCACGGTCAGCCGGAAGGGCTCGCCCCGCGTGCCGGCCGCCCGCCGGCCGCGCTGGGCCAGCGTCAGGTCGAGCGCGTCGAAGGCGGGATGCAGCTTCGCCTGGGGCAGCTTGAAGTGCAGCGCCTTCGCCATCTGCCGCTCGGTCTCGCCACGGGCGCCGGCATAGGTCATGGCCAGCGCCATGGAGAGGCTGTAGGGAGAGAAGAACAGGTTGCCATCTTGCGGCCGCAAGACCTGGTAGAGGGAGAAGGCGAAGTCGGTGTTGCCTGCCACCAGCGCCGCTTGGTCCGCCTTCCCAACATGGGGCGAGGCCTCGCGCGGCTGGCTCGATTCGACCTTCTCGATGGCCCCGGCCTCGCCGGAGTAGGCGGCCTGGGCCGAGCCCGAGGTGGGTGACGGCCCCCGGGAGCAGCCGGCCAACAGCGACATCAGAATCAGCACCAGCAGAGCCTGTCTCATGGTCATGCCCTCACTCTCTCTTTGACGTCGTGGCCGGCCCCGGTGTTCCGGGACTGCAACGCTCGGCGTGAGTCGTCGACCGCGTGCTCTTTCGTTGCAGCGGTCAGCCTCTGCCGTTGTTGTAGGGCGGCCATGCGCCCCGGAGGAAAGGCGCAGGGGCGCATAGCCGCCGCGAGGCCGATACCCTGCCCCATTCCCACCAGGCGGCGGCGATGCCTCCTGCTTCCGCGAAGCAGTCAGCATGGCCGCCCTACAAACTCACGCTCGTGCTCACTTCGCCCGGTGTTCCGGGACTTCGGTCCCGACAGCGCTGCGCCCTCAGCTTCGCTGATAGGCAAGGAGCTCCTGCCCGCCTGAACACCCCTCCCAGGACGCAGGCATCAGCTTGTCGAATTGGCTCTGCTATGAGCGCGAGAGCAGTCTGGGGCTGCTCGCCCCTGATGCTTCTGGCCCTCCTTGCTGCGGGGCCGGCTGGCCCTGCGGCCGGCGGGCAAGCCCGCCACGCGGCCGGCGGGCAAGCCCTGCGGCCGGCCGTGGTGCAGGTCGAGACCGACATAGACGCCTTCTCCCTCGGGCCGGGCCTGAACGCCGAGCTGGCCGCGCGCCAGCCCTGGACCGCCTATGAGGCCGAGCTGGCCCGTCGCCTGCGCCTGGGCAGCACTGGCACCGGGTTCTTCGTGAACGTGCGCGGCGATCTGGTCACCAACGCACACGTGGTGCTGAGCGGGGTGCGATACCGCACGCTGCCGTTCCCGCAGAGCGAATGGGATTCGCTGACCAGCCTGCTCACTGCCATCCGCGACGTCTGGGTCACAGTAGGGGAGGGAGAGCAGGCCCGCTGCTATGTCGCGGCGCCGGTGGCGATCGCAGAGGACCTGGACCTGGCGGTGCTGCGAGTGGCGCTCCCGCCGGGCGATGAGACCAAGTTCAGCTACCTCACGATCGGCTCCTCCGACGCGCTGCGGGCGGGACAGGCGGTCACCGTGCTCGGGTTCCCGGAGAACGAGTTCCAGGCCAGCGCGGGCGAGATCCTCTCGCTCATCTATGGCTCCCACGTGCACGAGGAGATGACCCTGGTCCGGCGCGGTTCCGGCGAGCCAGGCCAGCCTCCGGTGACGGTGAGCGGCAGCACGCCGGGCCCCGTCGTCCGCCTCCAGCACAACGCCCCCACCGGCCACGGCAGCAGTGGCAGCCCGCTGCTCGACGCCAAAAACCGGGTCATCGGGCTGGCCTACGCCACACTGGTGGCGCGCAGCCCCGATCGCGTGGTCCCGGAGCGCGACCTGAACCTGGCGATCGCCTCCGATGTGATCAAGCGCTTTCTTAAGAGCCACGCTGTTCCTTTCACCGAGGCGCCGCGATGAAACGCGTGGCGCTCCTCGCTCTACTGGTGCTGGCCGCGGCGATCCCAGATGGGTGGGCGGCCGAGCCCTCCCGGTCGGGCCCTGCCCAGTCGGCGGCGCCCTACTCCTCCAGCCCCGATGTCCTCCAGGCGCGGCTGGAGGAGGATCCCTACGACTACCGGGCTCGACAGCAACTGGTGCAGGCCTACCAGGAGGCGGGCGGCCACGCCGCCGGCTACTATCAGGCGGCCTGGCTGGCCTGGCTGGCGCCCCGCCGCTACGCGCAGTCAGGTGCGAGTCTGCTTCGCGATCGGCGGGAGCGAGACCGGGCGGCAGCGGAAGGCGGGGCGCCGGCGGCCGCGGTGATCGCCGCCGGCGACGCCGCGAGATCTCTCGCCGACACCTGCCTCAATGGCGCCATCTCGGTGCAGGCCCCGCGCCTGCGGGCAGAGGTGGAGGAACTCATCTCCCGGGCCGAGCAAGCGGATGCCAGCGCGAGCCGCGCCGACCCGGTGGTGCGCGTCGCCCTCGCCCATCTCTACCTCACCCTCGACGACTGCCTGCTGCTGGAGGACACTGCGGCCAGCCGCCGCGCCCGGCCCCGCGCTGCAGAAAGCGGCCAGCCTGGCGGCCGCGGTGGCAGGCTGGCTGCCCAAGAGCCCGGCCGCGCATCGCACACTCGCGGTCGCCCGCGCCCGCCTGGCCCAGCTGGAGAACCGGGCCGAGCTCTGGGATCTGGCGATTCAGGAGTGCGAGATGGCGCAGGCCCTGGATCCCGACGACCCCGCTCTCTCCGAGATGGTGTGGACCCTGCACCTGCGAGCCGGCCACTGGGCCGAAGCCAAGCGCTGGCAGACGGGCGGGCCGGCCACGGGGGCCGCCGGCGATGTGTCACCGAAGAAACAAGGATCCGCGCAGGGCAAGTAGGGAAATCCGTCCTGCCAGCGAACCCGGAACTGGCTAGCTTTCCGCGCTGGGATTCCGCAGTGTTCCACCTGAGATTGGCCGCCGGATTCTGCCTCTTGGGCAGAAAGGGGGAGCCAGAGGTGGACGTACCATGCCCAAGCTGCGGGGCGACGAACTGGCTCGAGAACCAGAGCCGGTGTCACCAGTGCAGCGCCATTCTCCGGCGCTGTAAGGACTGCAGCAACTACGACAGCCGGAAGCAGCTCTGCCGCACCACCCAGGACGAAGTTGACGCCTACGAAGCCGGACACCCCACGCTGCTATCCACCAGCACCAACTGCCTCAGCTACCGCTACGCCGCCGGAGCCACTTAGCCGGAGCTGGCGATCAAGCCGACTTCAGCCTTCGCCCGCCGCGCTGGCCCGCCTCGGGCGGGGTCAGCCGCGCCGGGTGCGATCGACGCGCAGCACATCGCTGAGGGCGCCGATCCGGTCCATGATCCTCCCCAGGTGCTTGCGATCCTTCACCTCCAGGGTGAGATCGAAGCGCGCGGTCTTGGGCTTGCCTCCGGTTCTCACTCTGGCCTCCACGATGTTGGTGCTGGTGCCGCTGATGATGCTCGTGATATCACTCAGCAGCCCCACCCGGTCCAGCGCCTCCACCTGGATCACCACCTGGAAATAGGCCTCCGGGCTCAGCGTCCACTCCAGCGTGGCCATGCGGCCGGGCTCTTTTCGCGAGTAGTAGCTGACATTGGGGCAGTTCGCCCGGTGGACGGTCACTCCGCGGCCGCGGGTGATGAACCCCACGATCGGGTCACCCGGCACTGGCGCGCAGCAGCGGGAGAGCCGGAAGAGCACATCCGTCACTCCCCCCACGCTGATCGCCAGCCGTAGGCTGCCCTGCTCCTTTCGCGCCGGCCGCTTCTTCGCCTTGGCCGCGGGGGGCTCGCCCCGCAGCCGCCGCACCACTGCTTCCGGGCCCAGGTCGCCATAGCCCACGGCGGCGTACAGGTCCTCCGCCGAGCTGTAGTTCAGGCTCAGCGCCAGTTTCTCCAGGGCCTCCTCCTGCAGCACCTGCGGGGGCTGCAGCCCCAGCCGCTGGCACTCCTCCTCCAGCCGCTCCCGCCCCCGGGCGATGCTCTCCTCTCGCTGCTGCCGGCGATACCAGGTCTTGATGCGGCTCTTCGCCTGAGAGGTGGCGACGAAGGAGAGCCAGTCCAGGCTGGGCCGCGCCCCGGCCCGGGAGGAGGTGATGATCTCGGCCACATCCCCGTTCTCGAACACGTAGCTCAGGGGCACCATCCTGCCGTTGACCTTCGCCCCCACACAGGTGTTGCCCACCTCGCTGTGAATCCGGTAGGCGAAGTCCACCGAGGTCGAGCCCGCGGGAAGATCAATCACATCTCCCTTGGGGGTGAACACGAACACCTGGTCCTTGAACAGATCGAGCTTGAGCGATTCCAGCCACTCCTGCGGATCGCGCAGGTCGCTGTGCAGGTCCAGAAGCTGGCGCAGCCAGGAGAGCTTGGATTCGGTCTCCAGATCGCCGCTCGCCCCCTCCTTGTAGCGCCAGTGAGCGGCCACCCCGTACTCCGCTCTGCGGTGCATCGCCCAGGTGCGAATCTGCACCTCCAGCGGCTGCCCGTGCGGGCCCACCACCTTGGTGTGCAGCGACTGGTACATATTGGATTTCGGCTTGGCGATATAGTCGGTGAACATGTTGGGCAGCGGCAGCCAGAGGGAATGCACCACCCCCAGCGCGGTGTAGCACTCCGGCTCCGTGTTCACCACCACCCGGATCGCTTCCAGGTCGAGAATCTGATCGAAGTCCACCGACTGCTTCTGCATCTTCTGGTAGATGCTGTAGAAGTGCTTGGGCCGCCCCTCGATCTCGGCCTTCACGCCCATCGCCTCCAGCCGCGCCCGGAGTTGAGCGATCGCGTCCTGGATGGTGGCCACGCGCTCGGCCCGGCTGCGCGCCACCGCCCGCACGATCTCCTGGTAGGGTTCCGCCTCCAGGTGGCGCAGGGCCAGATCCTCCAGCTCCCACTTGTAGCGCCAGATCCCCAGGCGGTGGGCGATAGGGGCGAAGATCTGCAGTGTCTCCTGGGCCACCTCCTGCCGCCGCTCCTCGGGAAGCGGCGCCAGGGTGCGCATGTTGTGCAGCCGGTCCGCGAGCTTGATCAGGATCACCCGCAGATCCTTCGCCATGGCCAGCAGCATGCGCCGCAGATTCTGCGCCTGCCGCTCCCTGCCCGTGTCGAACTGGATGCGCCGCAGCTTGGTCACCCCGTCCACCAGACCCGCGATCTCCGGACCGAACCGCGCCTGCACCTCCTCCAGGCCATGGCCGGTGTCCTCCACCACGTCGTGCAGCAGCGCTGCCGCCAGGGTGGCCTGGTCCAGCTCCAGTTCGGCCAGCACCGAGGCCACCTCCAGGGGATGGCTCACGTAATCGTCGCCGGTGAGCCGCTTCTGCCCGGCATGGGCGGCGGCCGAGAACTCGTAGGCGCGGGTGAGCAGCTCCCGGTCCACCTCGGGGTTGTACGAGGCCACCTGGTCGAGCAGCCCCTGGATCGTCGTCGCCGCCGTTTCTCCGATTGCCCCTGCCATGGCTAGCCCGCCGCGCTCAACCGCATGTCCTCAACGTGCAGACGCACCCGCACCTCGCCGCTCCATTCGTCCAACCGCGGCCGATGGCACACCTCCACCGCTGCCCCCGCGGCGAGTTGCTCGCTCCGCGCGCCCTGGCCGAACCAGATTCCTTCCACCACCCGACCCGATTCTTCCCGCAGCCGGAGGAGAGATGCAGGCCGTTCCCCACCGGCCTCGCCTCCATCACCCGCAGAGACCGGGTGACCAGCACCGGAGCCGGGTTGCCCATGCCGAAGGGTGCCAGCCGGTTGAGCTCGGCCACGGTCTCGGGCGAGAGTTCGTCCAGGCCGGCCTCGCTGTCCACCGCGATCTCGCGCACCAGGTCCTCCCCGGTGAGGCAGCGGTCCGCGACCTCGTTGATCCGTCCCCGCAGCTCCGGCACTCGCTCGGCGGCGAGGCCGAACCCGGCTGCATACCGGTGCCCGCCGAAGCGGGTGAGCAGAGGCGCGCACTCGCGCAGCGCCTCCCAGAGGTTGAGCGCCGCGATGCTGCGGCCCGAGCCTTTGCCCATGCCATCGCTGAGGGCGATCAGCAGCACCGGGCGATGATGGCGCTCCACCAGCCGGGAGGCGACGATCCCGATCACCCCCGGATGCCAGCCCTCGCGGGCGAGTACGATCACCTTCTCCCGGTCCAGGTCCACTTCCCGCGCCAGCAGCTCCTCCGCCTCCGTCAGGGTTTGCAGCTCCTGCTCCCGCCGCCGGTCGTTCTGCTCGCAGAGGTGGAGTGCGAGCTGCCTCGCCTCCTCCGGATCGCGCGTCAGCAGCAAGCGCACCGCGGCCTGGGCGTGCTCCATGCGACCGGCCGCGTTGATGCGGGGCGCCAGGCCGAACGCCACTTCCCGCGCGCTGATCTCCCCGCCGCATCCGGCGGCCTGGAGCAGCGCGGTGAGGCCGAGCTTCTTGGACTTGGGAAGGCGGAGCAGGCCGTGCTGGACGAACAGCCGATTTTCCCCCAGCAGGGGCACCACATCACCCACCGTGCCCAGGCAAACCAGATCGAGGAAGCGCAGCTCCGCCCTGGCAGGCAGGCCCCGCGCCACGCCAGCGCGCTCACCAGCTTGAAGGCCACACCTACGCCGGCGAGATCCTTGAAGGGGTAGGGACAATCCTCCCGCCAGGGGTTCAACACCGCCGCCGGCGGCAGCCGCTGCCCCGAGCCTGTCGCAGGATCCGCTGCGGGCCGGTGATGGTCGGTCACCACCACCTCCAGGCCCAGCTCGCGCGCCAGCGCCACTTCCGCCACCGCGGTGCTCCCGCAGTCCACCGTGATCAGCAGCTCGACGCCGCTGCCCTTGGCTTCCCGCACCGCCTCTTCGTTCACCCCATAGCCTTCATCCAGGCGATGCGGGATGTACCAGTCCACCTTCCCGCCCAGGCCGCGCAGCGCGCGCACCAGCAAGGCAGTGGCGCAGACCCCGTCTACGTCATAGTCGCCGTAGATACGGATGAGGCCTCCCCGCGCCAGCGCCCCCTCCACCAGGGCCACCGCCCGGTCCATGTCTTTCATCTGGCCGGGATCGCAGAGGCCTTGCAGGTCGTGGGTGAGGAACAGCCGCGCCTGCTCCGGGCTGGTCACTCCCCGGCACACCAGCGCGCGAGCGGTGAGCCTCTGTAGGGCGGGCCTCCCCGTGCCCGCCAGCGTGAGCCGGTTGACCGCCGCCTCATCGGCCGGCTTCAGGGTCCAGCGGCACCCGGTCAGGCTGCGCTTCGCCGGGCCGCCGGACAGGTCAGTCATCACTTCCCCCGGGCTCCACGTGAATCATCACCTCCGCCTCCGGGAGCCGAGACCTGAGGTCGCGTTCCAGGTGATCGCACAGGGCATGGGCCTTGGCCACCGATTCCTCGCCTGCCACCTCCAGATGCAGGTCAATGTAGCGCTGGGAGCCGGCCTTGCGAGTGCGCAGGCGATGGTAGCTGCTGAACTCGGGGTAGTGCTCTCTCAGCAGACTCTCGATCAGGGCGATCTCTTCCTCGGGCAGGGACCGGTCAACCAAGTGGCCCCAGGATCGGCGCGTGATGTCCCAGGCCGCCCGCGTGATCACTGCCGCTACCCCCAGCGCGATGATCGGGTCCAGGACGCTCGCCCTCCTCCAGCCCAGTTGTTCGGCGCCGGTGATGATCGCCAGCCCCACCAGCACGCCCACCGAGGTCCAGACATCGGTGCGCAGGTGCCAGGCGTCGGCCTCCAGGGCCACCGAGTCGGTCTCTCTGGCGACGCGAAAGAGCATCCGAGACACGAACACATTCACCAGGGCCGAAACGCCCATCACCACCACGCCCCAGCCGACATGCTCGATCTCAGCGTGGTGGAATATGAGGCGGTGCAGCGCGCTCCACGCGATCATCACCACTGCGACCAGGATCAGCGCGCCCTCGGCCAGGCCGGAGAGGCTCTCGAACTTGCCATGGCCGAACTGGTGGTCGGCGTCGGCCGGCGTCCGCGAGGTGCGCACCGCGAGCAGGGCCATGATGGCAGCCACCAGGTCCAGCCCGGAGTGGAGGGCTTCGGAGAGCACGCTGACCGAGCCGGTGACAATGCCGGCCGCCAGCTTGAACCCGGTCAGGCAGGCATTGGAGAGCACTGAGACGCGCGCCGCCCGCGGCTTGGCCTCGCTCGCGGTCGGGGGCGGTTCTGACACTGTTGTGGCGCTCCCTCTCGAGTGGGAAGTCATCTGGCGTTCCCCGTGCCCGCCCAGGGCGGACAAGCCTCAGAAACGCTTCTTGCGCTTGCGGCCGGCCTTCAGCTTCTTGCCGGCCGGCCGGGTGGCGGGCTTGCCCGCCGGCCGGGTAGTGGAGGCGCCCTGGCCTACCGGAGCTGGCGTCTCCACCAGCTCCGCCCGGCCGGCCATCGGCTCGGCCTGGGGCCGCGGCGCCTCCGGCCGCGTCGTTGCTGCTGGCGAGGCCGCCCGGGTTGGCCTCGCCGACACCGGGCGCGTGCTTCTCGCGGGGGCCGTCGCTGCCGGCCGGCCCCCCAGCGCCCGCCGTCGCGCCAGGGCCCGCTCCTCCCGGTTCTTCAGCACCACCATCAGTTGGCTGGCGTTGAAGATGGAGGAATAGGCTCCCACCGTCACGCCTACGATCAGGGCGAAGGTGAAGTCCCGCAGTGACACCCCGCCCAGCAGGTAGACCGCGACCAGCACCAGCTCCACCGTCAGCACCGTGTTCACTGATCGCGCCATGGTCTCGAGCAGGGAGATGTTCGCGGTCTGGGCGAAGGTGGCCCCCTTGCGCAGGCGCAGATTCTCCCGGATGCGGTCGAAGATGACAATGGTGTCGTGCACCGAGAACCCCACCACGGTGAGCGCGGCCGCGACGAAGGGGCTGTTGATCTCCCGGTAAGTCATGGCGAAAACACCGATCAACACCAGCACATCGTGCACCAGCGCCACCAGCGCGCAGCTGCCCCACTGCCAGCCATGATAGCGGATCCAGACCCAGAGCAGGATGAACACCATCCCGGCCACCACAGACCAGACCGCGTTCCAGAGCAGCTCCTTGCTCACCACCGGGGTCACCATTTCGGCGGCCACGGTGCGAATGCCGGGGAAGGCCTGGTCGAGCGCGGCCTGGATCTTGGCCTGCTGTTCGGTGCGCACCTGCTCTTCGCTCTTGGTGGCCTCCCGCACGATCCGGGTGCGGACCAGGAGCTGGTCTTTGCCCATGGCGGTGCCGGCCACCTGCACCCTGGCTTCGATGCCGGTCTTCTCAATCGCCGTTCCCGCCTTCGCCAAGGCCTCGGTCTCGCCGTCGGCGGCGAGGGGCTGAACCAGCTTATAGGTGATCAGGCCCCCACCCTTGAAGTCGATCCCGTAGTTGAGGCCCCGCGTGGACCAGAAGGCGACCCCTGGCAGGATGATTAGCAGGGAGATGGCGAACCAGAGATTGCGCAGGTGCACCAGGTCCCACTTGCGTTCTCGAAATAGGTCTACCAACTTTCCTCTCCCAGCAGTGCGGTCTGCGCTGCGCTCATGCCCCCTGTACCTCTTTCGCTGCCACCCCAAACAGCGAGAGATTGCCGGCCCTCCGCGACTCCACCGTCATGTTCATGAACAGGCGAGTCACCGTCACCGCCGTGAACAGGCTCACCCCCACGCCGATCACCAGCGCCACCGCGAACCCTTTGATGGGCCCAGTGCCGAAGTAGAAGAGCACGATGCCGGTGCCGATGCTGCACACGTTCGAGTCCAGAATCGCGGTCCAGGCCCGCTTGAATGCCGCCTCCACCGCGGACCGCAGCGTCTTGCCGGTGCGGATCTCCTCCTTCAGCCGCTCGAAGATGATGACATTGGCGTCCACCGCCATACCGATGGAGATGATCACCGCCAGAATCCCCGGCAGCGTCAGCACCTGGTTCACCAGCTTGATCGCCCCCATCAGCAGGATGCAGTACATGATCAGTGCCATGTCGGCCAGCAGGCCGGGCAGCCGATAGTAGGCCACCATGAAGATCAGCACCAGCGCCATCCCCACCAGCCCCGCCATCAGGCTCTTGTGGAGAGCATCCTCTCCCAGCTCCGGGCTGATGGTGCGGTTTTCCACATACTCCAGGTCGAAAGGCAGCGCGCCCGCGTTCAGCAGGATGCTCAGATCCCGTGCCTCCTCCAGGCCCCCGGGCCGGTCGAACCCGCCCTCGATCACACCTTCGCCAGGGATCGTGGACTTGATGATCGGGCAAGAGATCATCTGCCCGTCCAGCACCACCGCCAGGTAGGCGCGGACATTGGCCCGGGTGAAGTTCTCGAAATCCTTGGCCGCCTGGCCCTTGAGCGCGAAGGTGACTGCAGTCGGGCGCCCGGGTACTGACACCACCCGGGAGGCGCTGGGCTTGAGATCACGCCCGGAGGCGATCACCGGAGATTGGTCAATCACCTGTGGGGTCGGCACCTCCTTGCTGGTAGGATCGGTGAAGGTGTACACCGGCCGCCCCTCCACCTTGCTCTCCACGGGCGCTTTCTCTCCATAGGCGTACCTGCGCGGGATGCCCCGGAACTGGAGGATGGCGGTCTTCCTGATCATCTTTTTCGCCTTCTCCGGATCTCTGATGCCGGGCAACTCCACGATGATCCGGTCGGGAGGCTCGCGCTGGATCAGCGGTTCCGCCACCCCGAAGGCGTTGATGCGGTTGTCCAGGATGCGCTCGATGCTGGCCAGATCGTTGCCGCTGATCGCCTGCATCCCCACCGCCTTCTCCTCGATCTTGGGGAAGTGGGCCTTCAGCAGGTCGAAGATGATCTGGGCCTGCCGCCGCATGTCCGCGCTGTCCCTGACCCGGGTGCGCACGGTGATGCGGGAGCTGGTGCGCTCCAGGTCCACCTCCCGCTTATCGGTGCCGATCTTGTCCATGGGCAGGAGGCTGACGATCAGCTCCCACACCTCCCCCTGCTTCTCCTCGGTGCGGGGGTCGTTCAGCTCGGGCGCGGAGAACTCGTAGATCCCCTCCCGCTGGGCCTGCAGCACCAGGTGGATGCCCCCCCTCAGGTCCAACCCCAGGGTGAGGCCGATGTGAGGCCGATAGAAGCGGAAGGGCCCCACCTGCTTCAGGGGCGCCACCGGCCTGCCAGTGTCCGGGTTACGGCGATCTCGCAGCTTGATCGGTTCCAACACGCCCAGCAAGGCGGCTATCACTAGCACCGTGACCCCGATGAGCCACCAGCGCGTGCGAGCCTGCATTCACTGTGCCTTTCGCAGTGCGCGCCGCCGTAGGCCCGGGTGGGCCCGCC
Organism: uncultured Armatimonadota bacterium; assembly: GCA_963716175.1. GTDB lineage: Bacteria > Armatimonadota > Hebobacteria > Hebobacterales > Hebobacteraceae > MFD04408-11. The sequence continues at coordinate 3,306,928 of OY970296.1, forward strand.
ACCCTCAGGCGCGCGAAAAAGTTCCCGAAGTGGCCGGGCCCGCCTGTGGCTGGCCGCCATCCCGCTGGCTAGGCCCGCAGGGTCGCCATGGCGGTCGCCTGCCGGCGACCTAGCCGCCCTCCGGGCGCAGGGACCTCCGACCACACCCAGTGGCACCGAGCCGCTTCGGTTGAGGTCATTATAGTGCCAGGCACCGGCTGTGTCAACGCGACCCGCCATGCGGGTGTGACCCCAGATTTCTGGTCAGTGGTAATCGCGGTGCACGTCGCCGGGAGGAACGGGCTCCCACCGGCATGCGCACCCTCTTGGTGGGAGCCTCGTCCTCGAGGCGATCAGAACGACCAGGCAAACTCAGCCACACCCAGCCATCCCCGGTGTGACCGCTGAGGGCGGCCGGCGGCTGCATCGCGGCAGGCCGCCGTAGTCTTGCGGGGACGGCCAGGCCCCGACTTTGGCAGGGATGGGTCGGCCTGCGGTGAAGATGATAGCTAGCCGGCGAGACACCTGGTCTTGGTGAGCACGACACGCGAGCGAGGAGCGGCGATGTATATCGAAGAGGTAGTAGCCAGAGAGATCCTTGATTCCCGCGGCAACCCCACCATCGAGGTGGATGTCTACCTGGAGGATGGGACCATGGGCCGGGCGGCCGTCCCCTCGGGAGCCTCCACCGGCACCCGGGAGGCGGTGGAGCTGCGGGATGGCGACTCCTCCCGCTATGGCGGCAAGGGCGTGATGCGCGCAGTCGAGAACGTCAACGATGTCATCGCCAACGAGGTGTCCGGCATGGAGGTCACCGACCAGGCGACGGTTGATCAGCTGATGGTGGACCTCGACGGCACCCCGAACAAGAGCAAGTTGGGTGCCAACGCCATTCTGGGGGTCTCTCTCGCCACCGCCAAGGCCGCGGCGGCCTGGGTCGGGCTTCCTCTCTATCGCTACCTGGGCGGGGCCAATGCGCGGCGGCTGCCCGTCCCCATGATGAACATTCTGAATGGCGGCAAGCATGCTGACAACAATGTAGATCTCCAGGAGTTCATGGTGATGCCGACCGGCGCGGCCTCGTTCTCGGAGGCCCTCCGCTGCGGCGCCGAGGTCTACCAGGCGCTGAAGAAGGTGCTGCACGGCCAGGGCCTGGGCACGGCGATTGGTGATGAGGGCGGCTTCGCACCCAGCCTGCCCCACAACGAGGCTGCCATCCAGACCATCATGCAGGCCGTCGAGGCCGCTGGCTACGAGCCCGGCTCGGATGCCGCCATCGCCCTGGACCCTGCCGCCAGCGAGTTCTTCCGGGAGGGCAAGTATCACCTCGCGGGTGAGGGCAAGGTGTACAGCTCGGAAGAGATGGTGGACTACTACGCGGCGCTGGTAGACAAGTACCCCATCGTTTCCATCGAGGACGGTCTGGCCGAGGATGACTGGGAGGGCTGGGGGATCCTCACCAGGAAGCTGGGCCAGCGGGTGCAGTTGGTGGGGGATGACCTGTTCGTGACCAACACCGAGTACCTGCGCAAGGGCATCGAGATCGGGGTGGCCAACTCCATCCTGATCAAGGTGAACCAGATCGGCACTCTCACCGAGACCCTGGAGGCGATCGAGATGGCGAAGCGCGCGGGCTACACCGCCGTGGTCTCTCATCGCTCCGGGGAGACGGAGGATGCCACCATCGCCGATATCGCCGTGGCCACCAATGCCGGCCAGATCAAGAGTGGGGCGCCGGCGCGAACCGACCGGGTGTCCAAGTACAACCAGTTGCTGCGGATCCAAGAGGAACTGCGAGATCTCGCCCGCTTTGGCGGGCCCGAGGTCTTCTACAACCTCAGGTGAGTACGAGTTCACTCTCGCCGAGAGTGAAGTGTTACTCGGGTAGGTGCAGGTTGGGGAGCATGTACCAGGGCCGCGGCCCGTACGGCAGCCGGGCGAGGGGGGCCAGGCGGGGCGTCTGGCTGCTCCTGGCCGGCCTACTGATGGCGATGCTCTCACTGCCAGCCGGGGTCTCCGGCGCCAGCACCCGGGGTTGGGCCGCGGTGACGGGGTCTGTGGGCTGGTGGGACACCGACGTGCGCGGTCCCTTCAGGTCCTGCCGTATGATCCTGGCCTACAACAGTGGCGGCATGCCGCTGTGGACAGCCGATCGGTTCCGCTATTACGTTACTCATGTCGCCCCCAATGGCGCTCCCGACGGCTGGCTCTTCGACACGGTCCTGATGCTGGCGCTGGCCGCGGACTCCCAGCGCGGCTTCGAGCCAGGCTACGGCAATGGACCTTCCCGGGGCGAGGACTGGCGCTGGTATCTCGACCAGCGCCTCTTCGGCGGCAGCTCAGAGCTGGCCGAGTTGGAGCGGGCGGTGGCAGTCGCCGGCAAGGAGCTCGGCGATCCGCGCCATGTGGTGCGGGTGGTGATTGCGGTGCCCTATCCCGATCCCAGGGCCACCGATTTCGGCGCCCTCGACGACGTGCCCCTCGATTTCAGCCGCACCGAGGATCGGGCAGCCGCAGTGAGATGGTATCTGCGAGGGGTGGCCCGACGCTGGACCGCAGGCCACTTCGAGCATCTGCGCTTGGGCGGGTTCTACTGGCTGCGGGAGGAAGTGCCCGACAGCGACCGCGCCTTGCTCAAGCAGGTGTCCCGGCTGGTGGCCGGCCAGCTCGTGCCTTTCTACTGGATCCCGTACTATGGCGGCAGCGGTTGGGACCAATGGCGGGAGCTGGGCTTCGACGTCGCCATCCAGCAGCCTAACTACTTCTTCTACCAGGTGCCTCCCGAGCGCCTGAAGGAGGCAGCCCACTTCGCCTGGGACCACCGCATGGGGGTGGAGATGGAGCTGGACCGCAGGGTGATGGAATCGGAGGAGCGGCGCAGCCGCTACCTCAGCTATCTCCGGGCTGGCGTGGACCAGGGATACCAGGAGGCCGGCACCCTCGCCTGGTACGACGACAGCGCCCTGCTGGAATGCGCCCGCTCCCAGGACCCGGCCGCCCGCCATCTCTATGACGCGACCTACGATTTCATCCGTGGCGTGTACCCCGGAGGCTAGAGCGCATTTCATAACCTACTTGCTGGCTGGCCGCACCATGCCCTCGCATGAAATGCGCCTGCCACTGCCTGACGTTGTGCAGTGCTGTTTCATAACCTCCCCTGGGGAGGTTATGAAACAGCTTCTAGCGCTCCCAGCCCTGCCGCATTGCTCCCGGACCCGCCGGGGCCGCACCGCGAAAACCAGCTCCTGGCCGAGAGGGGGGCGCGGGATCGCGGCGAAGTCGCGTCCCGTTGAGTGATCGCGGTGATCCGTCCAATCTAACTCGGGAAGGGGGGTGTGCAAGGTGCAGATCACCTGCCCGAAGTGCAAGCAAGTGCAGGAGGCCGACAGCCGAACCGCCACCTGTCCCAACTGCCGCACCGTGCTTCGGCGGTGCCTGGACTGCAGCAAGTACGACGTGCGCCTGTCCTTCTGCAAAGCCCTCAACAAGCCGGTCACCTCCGGCGAATCCCACTACCCTACCTACTCCTCGGCCAGCACCTACTGCCGCGAGTATCTGCCATCGGCGCCAGCCACCTGATACCCATCTCCGGCCCCCGTTTGACCCGCGTGCGGCGGGGTATCATGAAAACGAGGCGTTACCACCGAGAGACGCAGGAATCGCGGCGAACGCTCTTGTTGGGTCATGTAGCAGGTCGTCTCTCGGAGGCCGGGAGATGGCAGTAAAGGCGTTGCGCTGGAAAGAGGCCCGCCAGGCGCTGCAGGCCAGCGGCCTCGGAGTGGGCAGTTTGCTGGGGCTGCTCTGGCCCTTCGGCCGAGATCAGCGGGCGCGGGCCTTGCTGCGCGAGCGGCAGGCCGTGCTGGAAGCGAAGAACGCGGTAGTGGACTACCTGTTCCGGGCCCAGCGGGTGCTGGCCCCGTTCCGCCTGACCACCATGGAGCAGTTGCAGAAGGCGCTCCAGAACCCCGACAAGCGACAGCTCATCGCCTCCGTCGGCATCAACCGGGGGATGATGGAAGAGGCCCTCCATTCCCGCTACCATGCGGACGCGGGCAAGCCGCTGGACCGGGCCTTGGCCGAACTTCTGGCCGCAGGAGTGGTGCTGAAAGTGGCGCCGCTGTCCGGCCTTTCCCAGGAGATCTACGTGGCCGCGCAGGGGCGGCCCCGACCCGCCTTCGACCTCTCCGCTCTGACCCGGCTACTGCAGGAAGGGCGAGACTACGGCAGTCAGCTCCGGGAGCGATACCGGCGGCAAGAGGCCACCGACAGAGGGCGCACCCATCGCATCTGAGGCGCGCCGCGCTAGCGAGCCGTCGCAGGCCGCTTCGACTTCGGGGAGCCCTGCACGGCGCGCGTGCGCATGCCCGCCGCCCTGGTTGGCGAGGCCGGTTCCCGGTTGGCGCGTGGGATGAACACCAGCCGGCGCTCACCGTCTCGCACATAGCCCTCTCGCCGAGCTGCTCCCTCCAGGCCGGCCTCCGAGGCGAGGTGCCGCTTGTAGCTCTGCAGGCGCTCCTGCTCTGCCGCCAGAGTGGCCTTCTCCAGCCCCAATCGAGTGAGCTCTTCCTGCTTCCGCCGGGCCGCGGCCAGCGGGCCATAGAGCTTCACCAGCCCCACCAGCAGCACCAGCCCGACCAGGGCCACAAGCAGCCGCCGACCTACTCGCGGCCCTCGCCGCGATTTGCGCTGGGTGAAGCTAGACCGCCGACCACCCAAGCCCATCGCCTCTCCTCCGATGTCATTCCGAGCGCAGCGAGGGATCCTGGCCCCGCCGTGCACGCCGGGCAGGGGCGGAAGCGGCTAGGTCCCATGGGCCGCCACCCCGGCCCGAAACGGGCCTGGAGGCTCCTGCCACCCTCAGCTCCGCCGCCACCGCAGCCCATGTCACAGCTTCGCGTGTCGGCCCACCACCTCTACCTTCAGCAGGTTGGTGTTGCCCGGCCCGGGCGGCACGCCGGCCGTCACTACCACCCGCTCGCCGGCCCGCACCAGGCCGGCCTGGCGCGCCCGCGCCACCGCGTTCACTATCAGCTCGTCGCTGTTGCGGCCCCGCGGCGCCAGCAGGGGGTGCACGCCCCAGACCAGGGTCAGCCGCCTGAGTGTTGCCACATCCGCGGTCACGGCTATTATCGGCGTCTCGGGCCGGTGCCGCGAGACCATGAGCGCAGTGTAGCCCGAGCTGGTTGCGGTGATGATGGCGCGCGCGTTCACATCGCCCGCCAGGCTGCAGGCCGCCTCGCTGATGCCGCTCGCGATGCTCTCGCACGGCCAGGCGCGCGACTCGGTCAGCCGCTCCTGGAAGTCGGAGGCGGCCTCGGCGCGAGCGATGACATCGGACATCACCCGCACTGCTTCCGTTGGGTACTGGCCGGCAGCCGTCTCACCCGACAGCATCACCCCGTCGCTGCCATCGAACACCGCGTTAGCGACATCGCTCACCTCCGCCCGCGTCGGTCGCGGGCTGCTGACCATGGACTCGAGCATCTGGGTGGCGGTGACCACGGGTCTGCCCACTCGCCGGCAGCGGGCGATGATCGCCTTCTGCAGCACTGGCACCTGGGCCAGCGGCAGCTCGATCCCCAGGTCTCCCCGCGCCACCATGATCCCATCCGCCGCCTCCACGATTTCGTCGAGGCGATCCACCGCCTCGTGTTTCTCTATCTTCGCCATCAGCCTTGGCGCCGGGCTCGCCCCCTTCAGCGCGCGGCGCAGCGGAGAGAGGTCGCTAGCCCTGCGTACGAAGGACATCGCCACCCAATCCACGCCGCGCGCGAGGCCGAACTTCAGGTCGGCGAGATCCTTGGCGGTCACTGTCCTGATGGGCAGCGCGGCGTCGGGTGCGTTGAGTCCCTGGTGGGACTTGAGCACACCTCCCGTCTGCACCCGGCACCGGATCTCCGACCTGCTCGCCGACAGCACGCGCAGCTCGATGCTCCCGTCGGCCAACAGCAAGCGCTGGCCCGGCGCCACTGCCTTCGCCAGCTCGGGCACTGGCAGCGGCAGCCGGGAGGGAGAGGAAGAGGCGCTCTCGGTGACGCTCAGCACCAGTGGGGCGCCGGCCCGCAGTTCCACCATACCACCGGGCAGCTCGCCTACGCGCAGCTTCGGCCCCGAGAGGTCCTGCAAGATGCCGATGGGACGGCCCACTTCCTCGGCCACCGAGCGCAGCAGAGCGATGGTTCGAGCATGGGTCTCGTGCGTGCCATAGGAGAAGTTCAGCCGCGCTACATCCATCCCCGCCCGCGCCAGCCGCCGGATCGCCGCGCCGGAGCTGGTCGCCGGCCCGATCGTACATACGATCTTGGTGCGTCTTGGCAGCTCTCGCTTTGGTGGCATCGCTTGCCCAGTGGTCGGTGCTTGGGACAGGTCGCGGACCTATCCTCTCGGGGGATTTACCACATGGGGCAGATCGCGGCCAATCGCGCCTCTTCCCGCGCCCGGTGGCGACAAGAAGGGCGACGGTGGGGGAGGTGGACAGCGGCAGGCGGGGAAGCTCGTGCTTCGTAGCAAAGGACACTGCTCTGCTGAAGCTATAGGGTTTCTTGCATTATGGTGACGCCAACCATAATGCAGGAAACGCTTCAGCGGAGAGCCTGACGCCTGCAAAGGCGATTCTCTTGCGTTACGGCTGTAATCGTAACGCAAGAGAATCTGTAGAAGCTGTTTCATAACCTTCCCAGGGGAGGTTATGAAACAGCACTGCACAACGTCAGGCCGTGGCAGGCGCATTTCATGCGAGGGCGTGGTGCGGCCAGCCAGCCGGTAGGTTATGAAATGCGCTCTAGCCAGTGCGGAGCGCAGGCTTCGCAATCTGGCAGAGCAGCAAAGCCCCTGCATCCCCAGGGAGGTGGATGATGAGAGCCGCCATCTTTCCGACCCCGGAAGTGTGCGAGATCGTGGAGCGGCAAACCCCGACGCCGCCCGAGTGGTACGTGGTGGTGCGAGTGGAGGCCTGCGGGGTTTGCGGCACCGATGTGCACATCTACCGCGGTGAGTTCCCGGCTCGCTTCCCCCTCATCCCCGGGCACGAGTTCGCCGGCGTGGTGGAGGATGTGGGGCAGGGAGTGGCCAGCCTGCGCCCCGGTCACCGTGTCGTCATTGACCCCAATATCAACTGCGGCTCCTGCCGGCCCTGCCAGCGCGGACTCACCCACCTCTGCCGCAACCTGGTCGCCTTCGGTGTGACGGCCGACGGCGGCTTCGCCACCCACTGCTCGGTTCCGGCCCGCCAGTGCTACAAGCTGCCGGCCGAGATGCCCTTCGAGGTGGCCGCCATGACCGAGCCCGTCGCCTGCTGTGTCCATGGGGTCGAGCGGGCGCAGATTCGGCCCGGCGAGGCGGTGGTCGTGATTGGGGCGGGCATGATCGGGCTGGTGATGCTCCAGTTAGCCCTGATGCGCGGGGCCGCGGCCGTGATCGTCTCCGACCACGCGGCCGAGAAGCGGGAGCTGGCGATGCAGTTCGGGGCAACCCGGACCGTGAATCCCAAGACTGAGGATCTCGCCGAGGTGGTGATGAAGGCGACGGAGGAGTCGGGCGCCGATGTGGCGATTGACTGCGTGGGCGGAGTGGAAACCTCACAGCAGGCCGTGGCGCTGGTGGGAGAAGGCGGGCGGGCGCTGCTGTTCGGGGTGGCCCCGCAGAAGGCAGAGATAACCGTCAAGCCCTACCATATCTACGCCCACGAGATCACCATCACGGGCAGCTTCATCAATCCGTTCACTCACGGAGCTGCGCTGTCGCTGCTGGCCGCCGGGCGGATCAAGGTGGCGGAGATCATCAGCCACCGCCTGGGTCTGGACGAGCTGCCTCGCGCCTTCGAGCTACTGGAGGCGCGGCAGGCCAGCAAGATCGTCATCCTGCCCCAGCGCACCCAGGAGTGATCGCCGCCCCCCGAGCAGAATAACGCCTTGGTCTTCGCGCGCCGTGCCGTGGGCCGGCGCCCGGGAAGCGGAATGGGTTCCCAAGAATTCATCGCCATGCTCGAGCGGCTGTTCAAGGCCTTCATCTTCGTGCCTTGCATGGCCTTGATCGCCTGGTGGCTGTTCAGCGCCTGGCTCGACCACACCCTGACCCTGGGCGAGGCCGCGGCCGGTATCGTGCTGCTGGCGGGCGCCTTCTTGCTCGGGGTGATCTCGATCGTCTCTGGAGGCTGGGGTTTCCTCGGCATTCTCGCGCTGATCTATGTGCTGCTGCTGGCGCTGGTGGTGTGGGAGTATGTCTACTGGCGCCGCCGCGAGCGGGAGCACTGGCGGGATCAGATCGAGAGATATCAGGAAGCCATCGCCCGCGATCCCCTGAACGCCGCCGCCTACTCTTTCCTGGGCCACACGCACCTCGCGCTGGGAAGCATTGACGAGGCGGTGTCCGCCTTGGAGCAGGCGCTGGCGCTAGACCCGCGCTCCGACAAGGATCGGCGCCTGCTGCGGCGCGCGCGGGAGCTTCAGGAGCGCATCCTTTCGCGACGGCGCCGCCCACCCCGCGGCGCCTAGCTCCTCACCTCGGACGCCTGGGGCAGACCGCCATGCACAGCCCGCAGATGGTGGACTCGATGCCCCGATCCGCCGCTCGTGCCAGGGCCGCGCGCCGGCAAGCATGGGCATCGTAGAACTCCTCCCGCGGGCGCCCCGCCCACCACAGCTCGCCGCTGACCGCGCCTCCGGGGCAGATATCCGTGCAGGCCGTGCAATCCCCACACTCACTCTCAACTACGGGTGTCCCCACTGCCAGGGGCGCGTCGGTCAGCAGGCTGGTGAGCCGCAGCGCCGGCCCCAGCTCCGGGGTCACCAGCAAGGCCGACTTGCCGATCCAGCCCAGGCCGGCCCGAGTGGCCGCCATCTTGTGCGAGAAGGGCGCCGCCAGGGTCGCCGGATCTATCTCGCCCAGAGTCGCCGGATTGGCTCTCCCTCGGTACCCGGCCTCCGCGATCACGCCTGCGAGCTGGCCCGCGATCTCGTCCAGCCTGCGGTTGAAGTCGAGGTACTCCTGGTAGTAAGCTGGGCTGGGCATCGCCTCCAGGTCCGCCAAGGCCGCGGCTGAATGAGCGATTACGATCACCACCGCCCGCGGCAGCTCCGCCAGCCCGGCGAGATCGGCGAAGCCGACGAGCGACGCCCCGGCGGCGAGGGCGCAGCAGCGCAGGCAATCAGTAAGCTCCCCATCGGGTCGCGTGGGCGCCACTCTACTTCACCTGGATCTCGTCTCGCGAGGGAGCAGCTTCCTCCGGCGGCATCAGCATTCCCGGAAGCAAAGATCGCCGCAGTGTCACATAGACTTTGATCCCCGGCTCCCGGTCCTGGGTCTCTATCCCCAGGTCGTGTTTCGCCAGCCTGACTGTTGACGCCATTTCGAGGTCAAGTTGGAACAGCCCCTTCGGGTCCATCCAGACCGCGCGAAAGACATCCACGAGCTTGTCTTTCTCCTGCTGCTGGACCCAGGCCGGCGCGCCCTTGGTCATCAGCTTCCACCCTTTGGGTTCGAGCTGCTTCTGGTAGAAGTAGAACACCGACAGCGACGGGTAATCCTCATTCAGCTTGAACCAGTACTTGCGTAAGCTCATGTTCGGCGAGGTCTGCTCCTCCGCGCCCTCCGTGCCCGGATAGTGGATCAGCTCCGGCTCGGTCGTCACACGCTGCGCCGCCCGGCCGCGCTGCCATCTGGCCAGCCCGGCCATCAGCACGATCCAGCCGACCAGCACCACGCCCAATACTATCAGCAGTTCCTTACGCAGGTTCACCTTGAGTCAGCTCCCTTTTCGCGGTTCTGCCTTAGCTGCTCCTTGCGACGGCGGGCGTGGGCACGCCCGCCCTGCACCACGGCCGCGGGGCGCTGGCGCAGCGAGCGCGCTCCCGCAACCACAAAGATCACTCCCAGCCCCAGCAGGAAGGCCCCGCACACCACATAGATACCCCGCAGCACACCCGCGGAAAAGAGGGTGCGGCCGAAGGCCAGCGCCACCGACACCGCGCAGTACCAGACCACATCAGAGAGAATGTGGCCGACGAAGTAGGTTCCACCCCCCACCGGGCCCCGCTGGCTCGCCCAGCCCACGTGGGCCACCCCGATGGTCGCCCACCACAGCCACCAATAGGGATTCGCCATGCTCATCAGCCCGCCGAGGAAGGCGAGTTGGAGCACGAGCCCAGGCATGGGCAGACCGGTGCCGGAAGCAGCGGCTGCGCCCCCTGCTTGCAGCGCCGCGGCCGCACTCTCTCCCGGAATCTGAACCGTCAGATACCCGAGGTAGAGGAGCACCAGCCCTCCAACCACGCCGATCGTCCCGCGCACCCGCGGCGAGCGCGCGAACTTGATCAGACCGGTGATCAACAGGATCACCGCGATCAACTCCAGCGCCCCGTGCCCGATCATCATCAACGGCCCCGCCAGCCAGCCGACCCGCACCGACTCGGTCACCACCACCGCCAGCAGCGAGCCGGGCACCACGGCCCCGGAGAAGCCAGTCGCCAGCGCGACTGCGAAGATGGCGGGAAGCGCAATGCTTCTTGGCAAGGTAGCGTTCATTCCTGGATTAGCTCCAGGTTGGCGCGCGGCGCCCGCACTTCCTCGCCGCCGTCCAGCTCGATCAACGCGATGCGGACGCGCGACTCGGTGTCAATTTCGGTGAGCTCGGAGGGAAGCGCGGTGACTCGGCCCAGAGCCCCGAAATGCGGCTCCCGGATCACCCGCACGCGGGCGCCGATGACCAGCATCTGCGCGGGCGGCGCCTCCGGTGCGCCGGCGCCCACCACCTCCCGGGTGACGATGATCTCGGGGCGGATCACCCCGGCCCGGATCTGGGTGGCGCCGTCAATGGAGGCGAGCTGACCCTCCAACGAGGACAGCAGCTCCCAGGTGTGCCTGGCCATGGGCAGCTCGCCGAACCCCTCGGTGATGATCAGGGTCATGGGCACGGCTTCCTGGCCTGTGATCGCCACGCCAATATCGTACCCAACGTATTGGCGCAGCACCTCATCGCTCACCGCCCCGACCACCAGTCCGACCGCGCCCGCCCCAGCGGCAGCGGTGATGGCCGCTGCCTCCGCGCTCGCCCCCGCGATCAACACGCAGCCCTCGCAGTCCGCGATTGACTCCGCGCGCAGCGGCTGGTCCGGGCCCTGGGTGGCCACCCGCAGCCGGCCCCTGCGCTCGCCCCCGACCCCGAAGATGCCCTGCACCAGTGCCCCCCGGGCTTCGATCACCGCCCCCTCTTCGGCGATCACCTCGACCACCCGGCCGGCGATGTGGGCCAGCACCTCGATGCTCCTGGGTGGCTCTCGCAGGCGAACGAAGCCGGAGGCCGTGCTCACCTCCTCCACCGTCCCGGCGACCGGTGAGCGCACCTCGTTCTTGAACAGCCCCCACAGCCCCTGGGTGCGAGCGATCACCTCACCTGGCTGCACTGCGTCGCCGGGGTGCTTCAGCAGATAGGACTCCAGCTCATAGGGCTCGACGTGCAGCATCTGCGCCGCCCGCATCACCTGCACGTTGCCCGGCCGCTGGGCCCGCGCCACCGCCGCCTCCGCGGACACCAAATCGCCCATGCCCGCCAACACCTGGCCCCGCATCGGCAGCCGCCGGGTCTGGCGCACTATGGTGTCCGCGGCCACCCGCAGCCCTGGGGTATAGGCCACCGGCATCGCTAGCTTACTCCTGGCATCGCGCCCGCCGCGCGCAGCCACTGCTCCAGCTTGGCCAGGCGCTGCTGATCGTCGGCCGGCAGCTCCAGCGGCCGGCCCCGCCCATCGAGGATGATCCCGACCACGCCCCCGTCCACCACACCGGTCCACCGGTGGCCCCGCCCCGCGCCCACATCCAGCCCCCGTCTGGGATGCAGGGTCGCCTCGCGCTTCTCGCCGAGCGGGAGAGCGAGCCGCCGCAGCTCCCCACCGCGCAGCTCGCCCCGATCATCTCCGATCTCCCATGCCAGCACCACCTCGCCCTCGCGGCCCCGGCCCGCCGGCGCGATCACGGTCCCCAGTGGGATCAAGCAATCCCGCCGGAATACCTCCATCGCCGCCTCCGGCAGCACCGAGGCCAGCACCCCGAGCTGAGGCATCATGAAGATAGAATCAACCGCCAGCTTGGTGACGCCCTGGGGCTCGAAGGCATCCACCATCATCAGCGCGGCCTGCTCCCGGCGCGGGGCGTGGGAGAGAATGCCGCCGCTGCCGATGATCAGCCGGAGCGACATCATGTCCACCAGACTGGCGCCGCCCGCGGTCTGGGAGAAGATGTCGGCGATGGTCCGCGCTTGCTGCACGCCTTTGAGGCCCGAGGCCAGCGCCCCATGGTGGGCCAGCGCCAAGCGCAGTGCCTCCCTGGCCACCGCTTGCTCCAGGAGCAGGTCGCCCATAGCTTGCGGGATGGTGGTGGGACGGATCATCTTGTTGCGCAGCCGGTTGCGCAGATCGGCCTCGGCCATGGGGAGCGGAAGCCAGCGCCGGATGCCAGCCGCGCCCGCCTCCGCCAATACGTTGCATACACTGTAGCTGAGGCCGAGGTTCGCGGACACGGTGCGGTTGAACTGATCCCCGAAGACCGAGAAGACATCGGTGGTGGCCCCGCCGATATCCACGGCCAGCACATCCGCGCCCTCCTGCTGGGCCGCGAGCTGGACCATCTCGCCCACCGCGCGGGGCGTGGACATCACCGGGGCGCTGGTCCAGGTCAGCAGCTTGTCATATCCGGGCGCCTGGGCCATCACATGCTCCAGGAACAGGCGGTGGATCGCCTCCCGAGAGGGCGCCAGGTTCTCCCGCTCGAGCTGGGGCCGAAGGTTGTCCACCACCAGCAGCTCCAGCCCGTCTCCGAGCACCTGCCGCACGCCCTCCCGCGCGGCGCTGTTGCCGGCGTAGATCACCGGGAGCTTGAACCCCCGGCCCAACCGGGGCCGGGGATCGGCCGCCACCAGCAGCTCCGCGGTGTCCAGCAGGTGCTGCACCGTCCCGCCCTCGGTGCCTCCGGACATCAGGATCATGTCCGGCCGGATGGCGCGGATGCGGGCGATGCGCTCGTGGTCGGCGCGGCCGTCGTCCACCGCGATCACGTCTATCACGATCGCACCCGCCCCCAGCGCCGCGCGTTGTGCCGACTCCGCGGTCATGGTCTTGACCACGCCAGTGACCAGCATCTGCAGGCCGCCGCCGGCGCTGGAGGTGGAGAGGTAGAGGTCAGCCCCCAGCCCGTTCCGGGAGGGGGTGGAGACGCGATCCTCCCCCAGGAAGCGGCGCCCGGTCAGCTCCTCCAGCTCGCCGACCGCGTTGCGCACCCCCACGGTGACGTCGTCGAAGGGCGCCTCCACGGTCGTGGGGGCCTCACCCCGCCCCAGCAGGCGATACCCCGTTTCTCCGCGCTCGATCAGGATCGCCTTCGTGGTGGTGGAACCGCAGTCGGTGGCGACAATGCGTGCGGCCTCAGCCATAGCGGCGGCATGATAGCACGCGCTCTTCGCGGGGGTCAACGAAGGAGCGATCCCGGGACGCGGCGGCCGCACGGGCGGCAGGAGAAACGCGCCCGGGCGCCAAACAGTGCCGCCGTGAGCGAGCAAGAGCCGCAGTACACCGAGATTACTGTCCTCGTCCACCCCGACGTGGTCGAGGGCCTGGTTGACGTGCTGCTGTCCCTGGGCGCCAAGGGGGTAGTGGAGGAGCGCCGGCTGCTCGCCTTTCACGTCACCGCCTATGTCCCCGCGGACGACAAGAACGAGGAGCGTGTGAGAGCGATCAGGAGCCGGCTCCACGCCCTGGAGGCGGCCGGACTCCGGGTGGGGCCGGGCACCATCGGGGTGCGCACCGTGGGGGTGGAGGCCTGGAGCGAGGCCTGGCAGGACCTCTTCCAGGTGCAGCGGATCACGCCCTCATTGGTGCTGGCCCCGAGCTGGGAGGAATACCAGGCCCAGCCGGGGGAGACGGTGGTGGTGCTCGACCCGGGCGCCGCTTTTGGCACTGGCGGCCATGCCACTACCCGGCTCTGCCTCCGCGCCCTGGTGGAGCAGATTCGCCCGGGCGATCGGGTGGCCGATGTGGGCTGCGGCAGCGGGATTCTGGCGATCACCGCCGCGCTGCTGGGCGCCGAGGAAGTGGTGGCCACCGACAGCGATTCCTCGGCCCTGCTCGTCGCCCGGCAGAACGCGCGGAAGAACGGGGTCGCCGACCTGGTGCGGCTGATCGAGAGCGATCTGGTAGCGGCCTCCCTGGGGCCGTTCGACCTCATTGTCTGCAACATCATCGCCAGCGAGGTGACGCGGCTGGCCGAGAACCTGCGCCGACTGCTGGCGCCGGGTGGGCGCTTCATCGGTTCCGGGTTCTTCATCACCATGGTGCCGATGGTGGAGGACGCACTGGTGCGAGCCGGGCTGTCCATGCTGGACACCCCCAGCGAAGAGGGCTGGTCCGCCTGCGTGGCGGTGAAGCCGGGGCGGAAGCATTGACGTCTGGTGCGCCGAGTGCTATCATACTGATAGCACAGCAGGAGGAACGCGATGCCGGACGTGCTGATCCGCGATCTGCCCAAGAAGACCCTGGAAGCGCTGAAACAGAGAGCCGCCCGACACGGCCGCTCGCTTCAGCAGGAGCTGAAGGTGACGCTCGTGCGCCTGGGGGAAGAGCCAGACTTCGACTACGTCGAGCACGTGAGGATGCTTCGCGAGCGGATCGAGAGTTACGCGCCCCAGCAGAGTGACTCAACGCTCTTGATCCGTGAGGATCGGGGGCGGTGACGCGCTATGTGGTGGACGCCAGCGTGGCGGCCAAGTGGTACTTCCCGGAGGAATCTAGCAGCCTTGCTCTCGCGCTGTTGCTCGAAGCGAAGCAGAAGCGCGTCCTACTCAGCGCCCCCGATCTGGTGATCTACGAACTCGGCAGTGTAGTGTTGAAGAAGCTGCGGGCTGGCCTTGTCACGAGGCAGGACGCCGATCTTCTTCTGGCGCGCTTCCCGCGAAGCCCGTTGGCCCTAACGCCGGCCTCCGATATCGCAGAGGTCACGCTGGCCGTGGCGGAGATCGCTGGGATCAGCTTCTACGACGCCGCCTATCTCGCCACCGCGCAGCGCGCCGGCTGCTCCCTGGTTAGCGCAGACCAAGGGTTGATTGCACAGGTGCGCGACACGCCCTTCCGTGACTCGGTGCTGGCCTTGACTGCCGTGTCCCTCTAGAACTGCCATGCTCACCTCCATCGGCCTAGATATCATCGAAGTTGACCGCATGCGCCAGGCCCTGCGGCGCCGGCCCTGGCTGGCGGCGCGGCTGTTCACGGACCGCGAACGCGCTTACTGCGACCGGCGAGCCGACCCCGCGCCTCACTATGCCGCCCGCTTCGCCGCCAAAGAAGCCACCGCCAAGGCACTGGGCCGGTGGCTCCGCTGGCAGGAGGTGGAGGTGACCCACGGCGCCGAGGGCCGGCCTCTGCTGAAGCTCACTGGGGAGGCGGCCGCGCTCGCCCAGGTCGCCGAGGGGGCTCGCCTGTTGGTCTCTCTCTCCCACAGCCGGGATTACGCCGTGGCCTGGGTGGGCCTGGTGGCTGGGCCCATGGGGCCGCCATGGCGGGCAGAGCCCTAATGGCGTTCGCACAAAGAAGTAATGTGCGAACGCCGCCCTGGGCCCGTGTGAGCAGTTGCCTGAGCTTCGCCCGCTTACTTCTTTGAGCGAAGCTCACTAGAGCGCATTCCGCAGCCTCCCCTGGGAGGGTTATGAAGCAGCTTCCGGCCATTTTCCCCCCAGGAGAGCGAGGGCTTGGTGCAGAAACCCCTTCTGCCGGGAGTGTGGGCGTGAAGATCGTCACCGCTGGGCAGATGCGGGAGATAGACCGCAGGGCCATCGAGGAGCGGGGCATCGCCAGCCTCGTCCTGATGGAAGGTGCCGGCCGCGCCGTGGCCGAGTCCGCCTATCGCCTCACCGAGGGCTGTCCCGACCGACCTATCCTGGTTCTCTGCGGGCGGGGCAACAATGGCGGAGACGGCTTCGTCGCCGCGCGCCATCTCATCGCGCTGGGGCGCACCGTGCAGGTGTTTGTGGCCGCGCCTCGGGGTGAGATCACCGGCGACGCCGAAGCCAATCTCCAGCGGCTGGAAGTCCTGGGTCTCTCCTGCCTCTACCTGACAGAGGCCGAGCCGGCCCTGGCCGCGCTGCCTCGCTGCGGGCTGGTCGTGGACGCGCTGCTAGGCACCGGGCTCTCGGGGAAGGTGCGCGGGCTGGCTGGCAAGCTGATCGAGGGCCTCAACGAGTCCGGGCAACCCGTGCTGGCCGTGGACATTCCCTCGGGCCTGGACGCGGACACTGGCGAGCCACTTGGGGTGGCCGTGCGTGCCCAGGAGACGGTCACCATGGGCTTGCCCAAGCTCGGGCTCTTCCTGCACCCCGGTGTGGACTACGCCGGTCGGGTGACGGCGGCCGACATCGGCTTTCCTGCTGACCTGATCGCCGACTCCCAGGCGGTGGCCGATCTGACCGCGCCGGAATGGGTGCGGATGCTGCTGCCCCAGCGCCCGCGCAGCGCCCACAAGGGTGAGTTCGGCCGAGTGCTGGTCATCGCGGGTTCAGTGGGCATGACAGGAGCGGCCTCCCTGTGCGCCGAGGCCGCCCTGCGCGTGGGCGCGGGTCTGGTCACCGTGGGGTGTCCGGCCAGCCTGAACGACATCCTCGAGGTCAAGCTCACCGAGGCCTTGACTCTCCCGCTCCCCGAGACCTATCAGCGCAGCCTGGACACCCGCGCCCTGGCCCCCATCCTGGAGCACGCCGAAGCGGCGAGCGTGCTCGCCATCGGTCCCGGGCTCTCCCGCCAGCCCGAGACGTCGGTGCTGGTGCGCCGCCTGGTGGCGCGGGTGGACAAGCCTATGGTGGTTGATGCCGATGGCCTGAACGCCCTGGCCGACGCGGCGGTGCTGCTGGAGGGCGAGCATGCTCCTGCCGTGCTCACCCCGCATCCCGGCGAAATGGGCCGGCTGATGGGCGTCTCCACGGAGAGAGTCCAGGCCCGCCGCGCACATTTTGCCGAGGCGGCAGCAAATCGTTTCCATTCTGTGATAATACTAAAGGGAGCTTGCAGCCTCGTGGCGGAAGCCGGGCGTCCTCTGACCGTGAACCCCACCGGCAACCCCGGCCTGGCGAGTGGCGGCACCGGCGATGTGCTCACCGGGATGGTGGCCGGGTTGATCGCCCAGGGGCTGCTGCCCTTCGAGGCCGGCGCCGCTGCCGCCTACCTGCATGGGCTGGCCGGAGACCTGGCGGCCCGGAAGCTGGGAGAGGCCAGTCTGGTGGCCGGGGATGTGCTGGCTGCAGTCCCTCAGGCAATCTGTCGCACCATGGCGGGAGTAGAGGAGAATGACCACACCTGAGTTTCCGCGCCGGGGCTGGGCGCGATGAGCGAGGCCACCTCCTCGGGCCTTGCTCAGGCCACCCTATCTGCCATGCTGCTGGTGGCCGTGCTGATGCTCTATCTCCGCCGGTTTGCGCGCTCGCGGCGGTGGGTGGCGGTGGCGCTGGGGGTCTGCGTGTTGGATCAGGCCGCCAAGGCCTTGCTTCCGGTAACTCTGCGCTATGGCCGGTTCGCCCTGCTTGGCGGCTACCTCCGGCTCTCCTACCTGGAGAACCGGGACCAGGGCTTTGGTGGCAGTTTCTCCTATCTCCTGCTGGTCACCGCGGTCTGCGTGCTCGCTCTGAGCCTCCTCTACGGACGCCTCTCCAGGACCGGATACCGGATGTCGGCCCTGGCCGAACTGGGGTGTGCGCTCATGATCGGAGGTTATCTCGGCATCCTGCTGGATCGCATCCGCCTGGGCTTCGTCGTGGATTTCCTCGAGTTCGGCCGGGCGAGCCAATTTGTGTATAATCTGGCCGACCTGGCCGTGCTGCTGGCGGTTGCGCTGCTCGCCTGCCGTGCGGTACAATTCGCGTCGGAGCTGAGGCAGAGACGCATCAGCCTCCAGGACAGGATGCTGAGATGATCGGAGACCCTACCGAGCTCGGGCGGCGGGTCGCCCGTCGTTTCGCCGCAAGGGGAGTGCGGCCTTCGGTGCGAGAGGTGGCTGCTCAGATGGGGGTCCACATCCAGGAGCGCCCGGCCCCACCGCCGGCCCAGCCAGAGCTGCGCAGCGAGTACCAGCCCAGTCCCCCCTGCATCATCTTATACCGGGATCCCATTGATGTGCTGGCCGGGGCCATCCACGCCAACCAGCGCTTCGACATGCTGGCCTGCAATCTCGACGAGGTGCACATCGCGCACGAGTTGTTCCACCATCTGGAGTGCGGCCAGCGGTTCGGCCCGCTGCGTCGGGAGGAGGTGGAGGCCGCCGCCCAGGGCTTCGCCCAGCAGCTGCTCGACCTCTGCTTTCACCCCGACGAGTTGTCTGACCTAACCTCTCGCCCCTGACCGGCTTCGCGGGCGCCGCGCCGGGCTACCCGGCCTCGGATTCCCCGGCCTGCTTGACGAAGTTCAGCCGCAGGTCGGTGAGCAAGTTCTGGTAGTCGCGCGCTTCCTGGCCCGCGAGCTGGGGGAGCAGCTTCTCGACCAGATAGGCGGTGCTGTCGATCGCCAGCCGCGCCTGCTCGATGTCCTTGCGCACCGCGCCGGTGAAGGGATCGGCCTGCAGGCCCAGCATCTGCCAGGCCGCGCTGGAGAGCTGAGCGATGGCCGCCCGCAACACCATGTAGATGTCCAGGGGGCGCAGCGCTTCTTCGGCCTGCTCTCCGGGGGGCGGGGCCTGCTGCGGCTGCTGCGGGCCCGCGGTAGGCTGCTCGCCCTCGCTCTTCGCCTCTTCAGATGATGACATCGCCTTCACCTCCCATAGCTGTCAGAAGATGATCTTGTCTCTTCGCATGTGCACGTTCTGGAGCAGCCCGAAGGCGAGGAAGCTGACCAGCAGGTTACTCCCTCCGTAGCTGACAAAGGGCAGCGGGATGCCGGTGATCGGCACGATGTTGATGCTCATCCCGATGTTCACGATGGTGTGGAAGATCAGCAGCGAGACCGCGCCCCCTGCCAGCAGCGAGCCCACGGAATCTCGTGCCCGCAGCGCAATCCTCAGCCCGCGCCAGAACAGGAGAAGGTACAGCAGGAGCATGGCCAAGGCTCCCACCAGCCCCAGCTCCTCGCCCACGACCGAGAAGATGAAATCGGTGTGCCGCTCCGGGACGAAGCGGAGCCGGCTCTGAGTGCCGCGGAACAGACCCCGGCCCAGGAGCTCGCCGGAGCCGATGGCCAGACGAGACTGGATGACGTGGTAGCCGGCCCCAAGTGGGTCCGACTGAGGCGACAGGAAGATGGTGAGGCGTCGCTTCTGATAGTCTCTCAGCCCCACGTGGGCAAGAGCCTTTGCCACCGGAGCCGGGCGCACCCGATCCAGGGGAAGGCGGTCCAGATTCCACATCAGGCCGAACAGCGCCAGCCCGCACGCAAACACCGCGCCCAGATGCCGCCCCTTCGCCCCCGCCAGGTAGAGCACGCTGAACCAGATGGTGATCAGCGCCAGCGCGGTGCCGAGGTCCGGCTGCAGCAGCACCAGCAGCACCGGCCCGCCCGCCAGCACCAGAGAGTATAGCACCAGGGGGAGCTCGCGCACGGCGTGGATGCGCCGGCCCAGCACGCCGGCGAGGGAGAGGATCAGCGCCACTTTGGCCAGCTCCGAGGGCTGCAGGTGGAAGCTGCCCAGGGCGAGCCACCGCGCCGCCCCAGTGGGAGCGTGGCCCATCGCTAGCACCCCCGCCAGCAGCGCCATCACGGCGCCGTAGAAAGGCAGATGCCAGCGCGCCAGCGCTTCGTATTCCCAGAGCAGCGTGATCGCGAACGCGCCCACCCCCACCAGCATCCAGATGATCTGTCTCTGCACGAACTGGCTCGGCGGCCCCAGCCCCGGCATCTCCGGTGCCCGCGTCGCCGAGTAGATCATCACCAGGCCGTAGAGGCAGAGCGCGATCACCGCCGCGAAGAGAGACCAGTCAACTCGTTTCAGCAGACGGAGGTCGAACACAGCCGGCCACCCTCAGACCGGCGGAGATTATAGCACGCGGGGGAGGTCAGCGATTGTGAACGGAGCGTGCCAGCGAGGACGCGATCTCCGCGGCTACCTTCTCGTACTGTGTGATCAGCTTCTCGGTGAACCGCCCCGGTGTGCGGCTGTTCAACTGCAGCAGGCCCAGCGTGTGCTCTCCTGTCCGTAGCGGGATCAGCGTTACGGACTCATAGCCCACGGCGTTGCAGCAACCCCGGATGACGATCCCTCGCGCCCCGGGGGGGTCGTCTCGCAGCATGGCCGTGGTCCCGTTCGTCCAGAAGCTGCCAGCTTTGGTGAAGCAAGGCACTGACGGGTCGGTCCGTCCCTGGATCACTGCTCCGCAGAGGCAGGCGAGCTGAGGCCTCCCATCTGCGCCTCGCAGCACTCGCCCCGCGATGTCCCGCTCGCAGAGCGGGCCCTCCATCACCACGAAGTCTCGCCCGAAACCTCGCGTCAGGTAATAGGGGTAGTCCTCCTCGGCCTTCCATCGGATGCCAACGGACTCACATCCCGATTGCTCGCTGATCAGGTTCAGCGCCTCCTCGAGGATGCCTCTCTGGTCCCGCCCTTCTGCCAGCCGCTCCACGATCGCTCGCACCTGCGCGACCAGCCCGGCCTTGCTTCTCATGTCATATCTCCTGGCGCCCTGCCCGCTCTCGAGTCAGGCCTCGCGGGCCCTGCCGGTCGTCACTTTCCGCTCTTCCCCGACAACTGGTCCAGGATAGTGATGACATCCTCGCTGTCATAGAACGAATCGGCGGCGTTGGGCTTCTTCTCGAGCGTCACCTTCTTACCACTGGGGAGGGTGAACTCGGTCTTGCCATTGATGAAGATCACGGCGCAGGTGTAGCCCCGCCGCTGCATCTCGGTGTCGCAATCCGATCGCCCCATGGGCATGAGGGTGACATGGATGCGATCGGGGTGAGCCTTGTCGTATTGGCGCAGCAGGCCGATGGTCCTCTGGTGCCACTCCAGCGTGAGCGGCGCATAGAGCTCAACCTTGATCGGCGCTGACTCCTGCCCGAAGGTGACGATCCGGTTGGAGCCCTCGGCAATCGCGCGCTGAGCCTCCGCAGGTCGTCTTGGCTTGGGCCGCAGGAGGATGAACCCCTCCGCGGCCAACGCCGCCAGCAGCACGACCACCACCACGATGAACAGCGCGCCGGACCGCCGCCGCGCCGGGCCAGCCTTGGTCATGGTTTCCTCTCCGGGGCCGGGAGCAAGCCGGTGCCAGCCAGTGCCTGGCGCGCTTGCTCGGAGGCCAGAAAATCAACGAACTTCTGGGACGGCTGTCGCTGGCTAGTGCCCTTTAGTATCCCAACCTGGAGCCGCACCGGCGGGTAAGACTCTCGCGGGAACTTGGCCACCACGCGCAGATCCGACTTGGAGGCCTTATCCGGCGCCGTCTCCAGGGGACAGGTGAGATAGGTGATGCCCGCGTCCACCTGGCCTTGGCTCACCAGCTTCACCGCCTCCAGCGGATACTCCCGCAGGCGAAGCTTGCTCTGGAGTGGATCCCAAAGTTTCAGCGACCGCAGCGCCTGCTCGCCATAGAAGCCAATGGAGTTGAACCTGGGGTCCCCCATGCTGATGTACTTGATGCCGGGCTTGGCGAGATCGGCCAGAGTCTCCAGACCCTTGGTCTTGCTGGGGGCGAACACCACGATATCGAGAGAGCCGAAATCCCGCACCGTGCCGGTGTCGATGTACCCCTCCTCCCCGAGCTGGCGCATCTCCAGCTCGCCGGGCGAGATGAAGACATCGGGCCGCTCTCCCTTGCGCACCCTCCGCACCAGCACATTGGCGTTATCGAATACCACCTCCAAGCGAATCTCCGGGTGGGCCTTGCGGAAGATGGCGGTGCCCACGTTCAGGGGCCCGGTCATCCCGCAGGGCGCGAACACCAGCACCGCGTTCGGCGCCGCCGCCTGCCGCTGCCGGGCGCGGCCAATCACCAGTCCGCCCACTGCCACCACCGCCGCCAGCAGCAGGATGATGCTGAACTGCGAACGGCTCATATCCCGGCCCGCTTCGCACCCATCGGGCTCACCTCTTGCTGGGGCCCCCAGGGCCCAGGGGTGAGCGGGAGATTGCGGTCATTGCGCATGCGGTTCTCAGCCATGAACTTGATGGTCTCCGGGGAGGTGAGGAAGGTGAGGAACTCCTCCGCGAGCGCCCGCTTCTTCGTCGTCTTCAAGATGCCGACGACATTGCGTGGCACGTAGAAGGTGTCGCTGGGGAAGTTGCAGGCGAATAGCACCTTCTGCTTCTCCGCAGTCTCCGCCGTCTTGGGGTCCAGCGGGCAGCCCAGGAACTGTACGTTCGCCTGGGCCCGGCCGTCCAGGATCCACTTGAAGGAGGACATGCAGCAGCCGGTCACCTTCATCTTGGGCTTCAGCTTCTCCCACAGCCCCAGGTTCTCCAATGACTGTCGCGCGGCGTAGCAGGCCGCGTTCAAGTCCGGGTCGGAGATCGAGATTGCTTTCACCTCCGGGTTGAGCAAGTCCGCAAGCTTCTTGATCCCGGCCCGGGTTGGCCTTGGGCACCAGTATCGCCAGATCGTAGCTGCCAAAGGCCACCTGCGTCGTCCCGTCTATGAAGCCCTTCTGCCGGAGCACCTCGATTTCGTGTCCACCCGGAGACATGAAGATGTCTGGCTTGTCCGCGTTCTCTTGCACCGCTTGCACCATCGCCTCCGGGGTGTCCACCAGCATCGGGAACTCGACATTGGGGTGGCTGACCTGGAACTTCTCGATCGCCTTCGAAATCGGCAGAAACAGGCCCTGCGGCACCGCCAGGTAGAGGGTCTGCTTCTGGGAGGCCGCCTTGCCCTCGGCCCCGCCCGCGGCGGTCACCCCGCTCTGAGCGCGCCAGGCGAAGATCGCCCCCGCCGCCACCAGGACCACCAGCACGATGATGATCACAGCTCTCATGTTCTGACCTCCGAGTCCTTACCCCAGCTTCATCCAGGTCCGGCCGCGCCGCCCCGCGCGGCCGCCTTCCCCAGCTCCTTCAGCATCACCTGATGGGGCACCGCCCCTCGCACCCGGCCAATCTCCTTGCCGCCGCTCTCCAGGAAGACCACCGTCGGGTAGCCGCTGACCTCGAGCTGCCGCTTCAGCTCCGGCTGCCTGTCCCCGTCCACTCGCACCGGCACGAAGGCGCTGCTGGCCGCGACCACGTCAGGGCGGGAGAGCACCTCCTCCTCCAGGCGCTTGCAGGCAGAACAGCCAACGGTTGATACCTCGACCATCAAGGGCTTGTTCTCCGCGCGCGCCCGGCCCATGGCTTGCTGGTAATCGCTCAGCCACGCGATGTGTGGCGAGCCTGCGGCAGTCCCGCCCGGCTGGACAGTAGTTGCGGAGGGGCGGGTGCAGCCGAAGGCCAGAGCCGACAGGGCGGTTATCACCGCCCACTTCCCAACTCGCACCATCGCTGTCCCGGCGCGGCTCACGGCCATCAACCTCAACCCCCTCGCCCGCTCCCGCGAGCGAGCCTCAGATATCATAGGGGACAAGTGTGAAACTTCTGTGTCAAATGCAGGGGGGTTGGCCGAACACGCCGCGGCCGCTTGCCACACCGCACGCCCGTTCCCTCCTGGGCGACCGCGCCCCCGGGCCGCGATCTTCTGCCGTCACTCCGGGGGTTTGCCTTCTCCCTTGCCAGGGGAGGCGGCAGGCTTCGCCTTCCCCTGAGAGGAGGCGGGCGCCTTCGTCTTCGCCACCGCGGCCGCGGGCAGCTTCTCGGTTCTCTTCAGGCTCAGCTCTTTGCCGCCCCGGCTTACCACCACGGTGATCGGCTTGCCCCCGGTCTGCAGCTCGTCAATCGCGGTGATGATAGCATCTCGAATCCCCTGCTTGGCGCCATTGCACTCCATGATCACATCGCCCGGCTTGACTCCGATCACCTCCAGAGGAGAGGAACCAGCAGATCCCTCGAAGCCATCCACCTTGAACCCGCGCGGCGATGAGCTCCGGCTGAATCGGATACCGAGCGCGCTGCTCTGCGACGTTCCCCCGCCGCCCCCTCCTCGCCTCATTGCCATGCCGCCCCCTCTGCCCGCTCCCCTGCGGGCCATCATGGGCGCCGTCTGGCGCGGCGGCTCCTGCATGCGGCGGCTGAACACCATGGCCACCAATATCAGGGCTATGATCAACGCCAACACCGCGATGATCGGATGGACCCGCTTAGTCATGCCCCTGCTCCTCTCAGCTATAGCCGTATCGGCGCTCGGCATCAGTCGGGATTCGTGCTTCGGCTTCGGGAGGCAGATTCGCCGGTAGCCGC
Organism: uncultured Armatimonadota bacterium; assembly: GCA_963716175.1. Taxonomy (GTDB): domain Bacteria; phylum Armatimonadota; class Hebobacteria; order Hebobacterales; family Hebobacteraceae; genus MFD04408-11. Next base: position 3,331,177 of record OY970296.1, read on the forward strand.
CAGGCCTCCTGCCCCGGACGGCAGGGGAGGAGAGTGAGAGCAGAGAAAACGCTCCCGGTCCTGGGGGTCATGCTCGAACACGTCGAATGCCCGCGCTGTCACGCGCCCAATCTGAAGGCGGAGGTGATCTGCTTTGCCTGCGGCGCCTCCCTCCGCGCGCTCCCCAAGCACTTGCGGCCTGCGCTCGCGCCGGTGCCGTGGTTGCTCTGGGTGGGCCTGCTGCTGGGCCTGGTGGTGATCGGCTTCGTGGGCTGGCACATCGCGGGCTGGCTCGCCGGTTACCGGCTGCGCGGGGCGATGCCCTCGTGGTACTTCCCGGCCGCCGGGGCCGCTTTGCTGGTGGCCGGGCAAGTGGGCTTCGCGGAAGCGCGCCGCATTGATCGGAGATGGTGGGGCTTGAAGCGCGCCCCGCGGTTGCCTCTGGCCCAGGTCCACACCGGGGATAGTGTGTGGGTGCGGGGGAACCTGACCTGCGACTCTCCGCTGGTGGCCCCGTACACTGCCCAGGAGTGTGCTTACTACCGGTCCATCCTCCAGGAGCGGCCAGAGGATCGCGCCACCTGGCAGACCAAGGAGCGGGATAGCAACTCCGTGGACTTCAACGTGGAGGAGGGCGGCAGATCCATCTACGTCCCGTCCGGCGGGGTGCTCTTCGACGCTGCCTTGTACGCCGAGAGCATGCTCGCGGATAACCTTCGGGTCAAGGTCTGGGCGCTGCCGGTGGGGCTGCCAGTCAGCGTCTGTGGGCAGGTGGCCGGCGAGAGCGACCATCCCAGGGCGGATGCCCTCGGCGAAGATCTCCCGGTCGTCGCCACCTGGCGGGAGCCCGCGGACTACGTGGCCCTCACCGCGCGGCGAGCCAGGCTGGCCCTGTGGGCCGGGTGGGCGTTCACGGCCCTCGGCGGCCTGGCCTTGATCGCGAGCGTCGCGCGAGTGTAGAGCTGGAGGGCGCGCGTGGGAGCCCCGTCCTCGGGCCGGTTCCGGCGACACGCGGCTAGAGCGCATTTCATAGCCTAACTGCTGGCTGGCCGCACCACGCGCTCGCATGAAATGCGCCTGCCACTGCCTGAGGTGGTGCAGTGCTGTTTCATAGCCTCCCCTGGGAAGGTTATGAAACAGCTTCCAAGGAGAACTGCGATGCTCATCGAGTACGCGGGCGGCATGAAGCTGATCGCCCGCCACCGCGGCCTGGAGATGATCACCGACCAGGTCAAGGAGCAAGGCGGAGAAAACAGCGCCCTGACCCCGACCGAGGCTTTTGTGGCCGCGCTCGGGACCTGCGTCGGGGTCTACGTCCTGAACTTCGCCAAGCGGCACCACATCCCGGTCGAGGGGATGAAGATCGAGGTTGACTACACTTACGGCGAGAAGCCCCGCCGCATCGCCTCAGTACAGATTCGCGTGAAAATGCCCCAGCCGGTGAGCGAGCAATACCGGGTGGCGCTCCAGAGAGCGGCCGAGCAGTGCCTGGTGCACAACTCGCTGCGCCAGCCCCCGGAGGTCACGATCACGCTGAGCTAGCAGTAGGTAGCCGGCTGCGCCCCGGCCTTCTGCTGCTAGCTCCCTTTCGGATCGCAGGAGGCAAGCTCGGGGACAAACTGGCGGGCCAGCGCTTCCATCTCGGGATTCGACATGGGCGTGGTGCGGCCGGCGTCGTATTCCTTGGCGATGCATTCGGCGATCCGGGCAATCCCGGGATGGGATTTCTCGATCCCCTGCTCCGGCCCCAACTCGAAATAGGAGTTGATCCAGTGCGCGATCCCGGCCGTCCCGGAGGTATCGGTGATGGCCACCGCCACCGGGCGGTTGAGGAGCGCGTCGGTGTCGAAGATGTTGTAGATCTCCTCGTCCTTGAGCAGACCGTCGGCGTGGATGCCGGCGCGGGTGACGTTGAAGTCCTTGCCCACGAAGGGCTGGTTGGCTGGGATGGGGTGCCCGCACTCCCGCTGCATGTACTCGGCGATCTCGGTCAGCACCTGGGGCCGCATTCCGCTATCCGTCCCGCGCAGGCCCATGTACTCGAACACCAGGCCCTCGATGGGGGCATTGCCGGTGCGCTCCCCGATGCCCAGCACCGTGCCGTTCGCGGCCGCGCAGCCATACAGCCAGGCGCTGGCCGCGTTCACCAGCACCTTGTAGAAATCATTGTGCCCATGCCACTCCAGCCACTCGCTGGGCACCCCCGCGTGGTGCACCAGCCCGTAGACGATGCCCTGCACGCTCCGTGGCATGGAGGCTCCGGGGTAGGTCACCCCATAGCCCAGAGTGTCGCAGGCCCGCACCTTCACTGGCAACTTCGCCTGCTCGGCCAGCCGCATCAGCTCCTGCACGAAGGGCACCACGAACCCGTAGAAATCCGCCCGGGTGATGTCCTCCAGGTGGCAGCGCGGGGTCACGCCCGCCTCCAGCGCCGCCCGCACGATGCCAAGATAGTCATCCATCGCCTGGCGCCGGGTCTTGCGCAGCTTCAGGTAGATGTGGTAGTCCGACACCGAGGTCAGGATCCCCGTCTCCTGCAGCCCCATCTGCCGCACCAGCTTGAAGTCCTCTTTGTGGGCGCGAATCCAGCCGGTGATCTCGGGATAGCGGAACCCCTGCTCCAGACAGGCCGCCACCGCCTTCTTGTGGTTGTTGGAGTAGAGGAAGAACTCGCAGGAGCGGATCACCCCGTTGGGGCCGCCCAGCCGATGGAGCATGGTGTACAGGTCCACGATCTGCTGCACCGTGAAGGGCGGACGCGACTGCTGTCCATCCCGGAAGGTGGTGTCCGTGATCCAGATCTCGTCCGGCGGCTCCATGGGCACATGCCGGTGGTTGAACGGGATCTTCGGCGGCTGAATGTAGGGGAAGGTCTCGCGGAACAGGTTGGGCTGCGCGGTCTCCTGCAGCTCATAGTGGTAGGTCTCCTGCTCCAGGGTGTTGCGCCGTTTGTTGAACGAGATCATGGAATCCGCTCCTCGCGCGGCAACCAGGCCGCGACAGAAAGCTTACCTGAAACCAGCGGGTCCTGTCCAGAACCGGGGGCGGCGGGTGCGCTCAGTAGCGCGGCGCCTTGGCGGGCATGGGGAAAGCGACGGAGGCCTCCAACTGCTCGTCCTGCACCACGAGGCTGAGGCTGCTGACTTCCGGGCCAATCGGCGGGAATCCCGGGCTCCCCTGAATCGGGAAGTGCATATCATAGCCGTAGAGGGCCGAGGGCAGAGTATCGGGGGCATCCAGGGCCGTCGCCACATCTCGCAGGTAGACTGGCGCGTCTACCGAGAGGGGAGGATAGGACTGACCGCTGCTGGTCCGCATCAGGAAGCGGACGGAGCTGGGATCATACCCCCTCTGGATCTGCAGCACGAGCGAGAACCCCACCTCCCGCTCCGCCTGTCTGCGCGCGTTGCGCGCCGCCCGATTCACCGCGTCGTCGCTGCGATCATTCTGCTTGGCGATGGCGAAGGCGATCTCATCCTGAGGCCAGCAGCAGGCCGCTTCCCGGATGGTGACCTGGGGTGTCACCCGCAGCGGCTGCTGCAAGCTGAACCTGAAGGCCTTGTAGGGATCGCCTCCGACCAGGCTCCGCCCTCGCTCCACCGCCCGCTGGTAGTCCTCCTGCTCCAGGCGGAGCGCCGGGTTGAGTGCGTCCTGACTGCTGCAGCCGGGGCTCAGCAGCGCGGCCAGACCCAGGGCCAGCGCGGAACAACGCGACAGCCACCGCCCTGCCTGCCACCGGCCGCCCAACCTCCCGCCGCGCGACCAGCGCACTCCTAGCCTCCGTTCCCCTCAGCACGCCGTCCTCGCGCGATACTACCAAAGCCCGCCGCCGAAGTCAACGCGGCCGCGGCATTGCTTGCACCGGCAGAGCGCCTCCTGGCGCCATCCGGCTTCCGCGCTAGGCGGCGTACTTCGCCCCGAAGGGCCGGTGCGAGACCGGCGCCACCCGCACGAATCCGTCCCCTAGCAGGTTCTCCAGATCGAAGTCGAAGGCCTCAGCGAAGGCCGCCAGGTGGGGCCGGAGGCGGGCCCGCTCGCTCTCCTGCGCCGGCGCCAGCGCCGCGAACTCGGTGGCGATCTGGTTTGGGTCCACCTCCCCCCGCAGGTAGATCTCCCCCCCGTGCATGCCGGTGGCGCACCAATCCCCGACCAGGGGCTCGCCCTTCCTGCGACCCAGCCCGAGCACGACCAGCAGGCCCCCGGCCATGTACTCCCCCAGGAAATCCCCGGCCACGCCACCGGCGATCACCACCGGCCGGCGGTCGCGGAAGGCCTTCATGTGAATGCCCACCCGGTAGCCCACAGGGCCGCGCACGAACACCTCGCCCCCTCGCATTCCATATCCCAGCACATCGCCGGCGTGACCGTGGACGATGATGCGGCCCGCGTTCATGGTGTTGCCCACCCCGTCCTGGGCGTTACCATGCACCCGGATGGTGGGGCCGTCCATGAATGCCCCCAGGTCATTGCCCGGGACGCCGTGGATATCGAGGGTGATCTCGCCGCTGATCCCATCGGCCAGGTAACGCTGGCCATTCACATGCACCAGCTCCAGCTTCTTCTCTCCCGCGGCCACCGCCTCGCGGATGCGCGCGTTGAGTTCCCGGTAGTGCATGTTCGCTGCGTCTATCCGCACTGCCATGCTCTCCCGTCCCTTCCGCAAGCGATGGGACACAGGCTGGGAGCCTGTGCCACCCGGCTGGTCAGGCGCCTACGCCCGCCGGCTTCACGCCCAATATCTGGCAGGTCCGTTCATCCAGGCCCACCGCGCGCAGCCGCTCCCGGCTGCCCCGCAGACTCTCGATGGCGTTGACTCCCATCGCTCCCAGGATCTCCTCCAGCTCGGCGCTCCACGCCCGCACCAGGTTCATCAGCCGCTGGGATCCCAGGTAGGGATCGAGGCGGCGGGTCAGCGCCGGGTCCTGGGTGGTGATCCCCCAGGAGCAGCGGCCGGTGTAGCACCTCTGGCAGAGGGTGCAGCCCAGCGCCAGCAGGGCCGCGGTGCCGACCGCCACCGCGTCCGCGCCCAGGGCGATGGCCTTGGCGGCATCGGCGCTGGAGCGGATCCCGCCGGCCGCGATCAGGGAGGCCTGATTGCGGATGCCCTCTTCCCGCAGCTGTTGATCCACCACCGCCACCGCGATCTCGATGGGGATGCCCAGGTGATCGCGAATGGTGGTGGGGGCGGCGCCGGTGCCGCCGCGGAAGCCGTCCAGGTAGATGATGTCGGCCCCGGCGCGGACGATGCCGCTGGCGATGGCGGCCACATTGTGCACCGCCGCGATCTTCACCGAGATCGGCTTCTGGTAATCGGTCGCCTCCTTCAGCGCATAGATCAGCTGGCGCAGGTCCTCGATGGAGTAGATGTCGTGCTGCGGCGCCGGGGAGAGGGCGTCGCTGCCCGCCGGTATCATCCGGGTCTCGGAGATCGCCTGCGACACTTTTTCACCGGGGAGATGGCCGCCGATGCCCGGCTTGGCCCCCTGTCCGATCTTGATCTCCACCGCCGCGCCCGCGTTCAGGTAATCGGCGTGCACCCCGAAGCGCCCGGAGGCGCACTGCACGAAGGCGCGGTGAGCATAGGGGCTCAGCTCCGGGTGCAGCCCGCCCTCGCCGGTGTTCCACAGGATGCCGCACTCCCGCGCCGCCATCGCGAGCGCCTTCTGCGCGGGCAGGCTGATGGAACCATAGGACATGGCGGCGAAGAGCAAGGGAGTCTCGAGCTGGAGGGATGGGGCCAGCTCTCCGGACAACTGCGGCTCTCCATCTCGCCAGGTGAGGGGGCGCGATCGGGCTTGCTCCCCAGAAAGGTCCGCAGCTCCATCGGCTCCCGCAGCGGGTCAATGGGGGGATTGGTCACCTGGCAGGCGTCCAGCACCAGGTTGTCCCAGAGCACGGGGTAGGGGAGGTCATTGCCCATCGCCGCCAGCAGCACCCCACCGGTCTCGGCCTGCAGCCAGATGTTGCGCCGGTGCGCCTCCGTCCACAGCGGATGGGGGCGGAAGTACTGCGGGTTGGGCCGAATGGTGATCGCCTGCTGCGGGCAAAAGGCCTCGCAGCGATGGCAGCCGACGCACTTGGCGGGATCGACTACGGGCCCGTCCTCCCACGAGATCGCCAGGAATCCGCACTGCTGCACGCACCGCTTGCAGCGGGCGCACCGCTCCGCATCGTTCTCCCACCGGAAATCGTGAGGCTGGTAGATGGGCACCCGCGCGCTGCGCGCCCGCCGCGTTGCCACCATCGCCGCCGTGCCCTGTCGGCTGCCAGATGAACTGCTCACCTCAAGCCTCCCTTCGTCATCGCCGTTGGCTCAGCGCCTGGATCTCCCACCACCCGCTCACTCCCCAGGCGGCCGATCACTGGCCGGCCCGCCCGCGGCGCCCAGATACGATCGGGGTCAGGGCACATGGCGCGGATCCCTGCCTCCTCGCTGGAGAGGTAGAGCCAGCTATCCCTGCGCGCCGCCACCAGGGGCCGCAGCTTGACGCGGTCGTTCAAGCCCACCATCTCTCCCTGCCGGGCGAAGATGATGGCGAATGGCCCGTTCACCAGCGCGCTGGCGTACACCTGACGCAGCGTCCGGTAGAGCCCCTGCCGCGACTCCGGCATGCGCTCGATCTGCTGCCAGAAGGGGGCCGCCAGCACATCACAGGCCAGCTCCACCGAGAGCTCGTGCCGCCGGATCAGCAGATCGAGCAGGTAGGCGATCACCTCCGTGTCGGTACGCATGGTGCACTGGTAGCCGAACATCTCCAGGTAGCGCTTGTTGATGCCGTAGGAGGAGATCTCCCCGTTGTGCACCACCGCCCAATCCAGCAGAGTGAAAGGATGCGCGCCTGCCCACCAGCCCGGCGTGTTGGTGGGGAAACGGCCGTGCCCGATCCAGATATAGGCCTGGTACTCCTCCAGGCGGAAGAAGTCCGCGATCTCTTCCGCATAGCCCACGGCCTTGAACGCACCCATGTTCTTTCCGCTGGAGAAGACGTAGGCGTCGGCGATCTCGCTGTTGATGTGCATCACTCGCCGCATCACGAACTCCTCGACGGAGAGGCCGGAGTGGCTCAATTCCGCCGGTCGCGGCAGGACGAAGTAGCGCATCAGGATGGGCGGATCAAGGATGTTGGGGTGAGGGCGGGTAGGGATGCGCTCGTCGTGGCGGACCTCGAAATCGCGCTCCAGCGCCGCCTCTGTCCGGCCCTGGGCCTCGGGGGAGTAGAACATGAGGTGAAGCGCGAACTGGTCGGCCCGCTGGGGGTAGATGCCGTAGCCGGCGAATCCGCCGCCCAGCCCGTTGCTGCGGTCGTGCAGCAGTGCGATGGAGGCGCGGATCGCCCTCCCGTCAACCCGATCGCCGGTCAGGCTCATCAGCCCGCTCAGGCCGCAGCCCGAGATCATGCGGTTGCCGCGGTCAAACTCGGATCGCTTCATCACCGCCTAACCCTGTAGCGCGGGCATGTGGCTAGGTCGCCGGTGGGCAACCGCTGGCTAGGCCGGCAAAGCCGGCCGCCATCCCGGCCCTATCGGGCCTAGGGACATCCCGGCCTTCAGGCCTAGGGACCCATGCCCGCCGACCTCATCGGCGTTCATCTGCGGTTGATTCTCCCTCCCCCAGCAGCTCTCGCAGCTCCTCTGCCGGCGCCGGCGGCACTGGCGGCAGACCCAGCCGGCGCCGCTGCGCCACCGAGCCCTCGGCCATCCGGCCTGTCTCCCTGAAGGCGCGCAGGCCCTCCCGCACTGCCTCCGGCGCCAGCCCTCGCGCCATCGCCAGGCTCTTGGCCACCCGCAGGATGGTCATCTGGTCATACTTGTTGGGGCACAGCTCGGCGCAGGTGTAGCACTCCACGCACTTCCAGAGCTGCGGGGAATGCAGCACCGTCTCCAGCTCGCCGCTCGCCAGGGCGCGCACCACGGCATTGGGGTCGAAGTCCGGGTCGGCCCGCGCCACCGGGCAGTCGTCCACACAGGCGCCGCACTCGGCGCAGGCGCGCAGCAGGGGATAATCCCAGTGCTCTCGCACTGAGTCAATGCGCTGCCGCCGTTCCTCCCAGTTCGCCAGGAAGGGAGCCACCGACACCCGGTGCCGGTCCAGGGCCAACTCTTCGGGTCCCAGGCCCAGTGCCAGCCCGAGCAGCTCCGGATAGTAGAGCACCGGCAGGTTCAGCTCCTCCCCGGCCCGCTGCAGCACATGCTGCACATTGTCGTACTGCAGCATGCAGGAGGGGCAGACCAGGGTGAGGGCGTCCGCTTCCCGTGCTGCTATCTCCCGCAGCTTGCTCCGGCACATCGCCTGGGCTGTCTCCTCTTGCCCGGCCCGCAGCAGCAGGTTGCCGCAGCAGTCCATCTTCGAGGGGTAGGGTATGCTCTCCGCCCCCAGGGTCGCGACCAGTTGATCGAACTTGGTGGGCCAGAACGGGTCATCGAACATCAGCTCTTGGCTGGGCCGCAGCAGGTGACAGCCATAGTGCACCGCGATCTTCATCCCGGTCAGCGGATAGAGGATCCGATCCCGCAAGGCGCCAGCAGCGGCCTCCTGGTCAATCACGTCCAGAAGATGAAGCACCTCCACGGTGCCGTGATAGCGGCGGCCGACCCGGCCCAGCGCGTGGTTCACTTCCTCCGCCAGCGCGGGGTCGGATCGGAGCTCCACATTGGCACCCTTCAGGGTGGAGAAGCAGCCCGTGCAGGGAGTGACGAAGTCCCGGCCGGCTTGCTCGGCTACGCTGAGATTGCGGGCGGCCGTCAGCAGCCACAGGCGGTGGCTCAAGTTCCGGACCGCGGTCTTCTCGGGGCAGCAGGTCAGATCCGGCAGATCCACCACGTCCACCCCCAGGCGTCCCAGCACCGCCCGGGTTGACTTCTCCATGAAGGGCAATCGCCCGGGAATGTAGCAGCCCCAGAAGTATGCGTAGGATGCCACCACAGCCTCCACACTGCCGCCGAAGCCAGCATCACGAAGGTCCCGGCCGGCAGTCGGCAAGTTACTGCCGACAGGAGGATTATACCTGTGGGGCGTCTGCTGGTCAAGCCTGAGCCGGCAGCAGCAGGCTTCCGCTCGCATCCTTGGCTCGCGTCCCGCCCTCCGTCCTGGGCGGGACTGTTCGGGTTACCCTCGCGGGGCTCACAAGTGCGTCTGGACCGACAGGGGTGGCTTCATGCCGGAAGCGAGGAGGGTAAAATACTGCGAGCCGTTGAACCCGGGTCACCGGCGGTTCGGGGTCGCGGTTGGTGCTGGCTGGACGCCACCCGGAGGTGGTGTGGCAGGGCAATCCGCTCCACCTCCAAGTGAGGAATCCAGCCCGAGGTGTAGACCATGGTGTGGCTTGACAAGCTGCTGCGCCTGAGATCGGTCGCCTACATCGTAGTGATCGCTTTTGTCGGCTTCGCCATCTGGCAACTGCTCTTCCACGTGATCTTCATGGTGGTGCTGCGGGTCCACAGCATGCTGGCCCAGCATCTTCATCTCTCTCACGGTGGAGACTGCGGGGGCAGCTACCCTGACCGTGATCGTGGTGAGAGCGGTGCTGCAGGCCAATAGGGAGCTCACGGAGCTGCATCGCGAGAAGGACATGCTCACCAGCATCATCGTGCACGACCTCCGCCAGCCTCTGACCGGGCTGATCGGAGGCCTGGCCGGGGCCGCCGCCGACCCTTCCCTTCCGACCCAGACCCGGGAGATGCTGGCCCTCGCCCGCGAGAGCGGCGGAGAGCTGATCCAGATGGTGAACGACCTGCTCGACATCAGTCGGCTGGAGGCCGGCCAGCCGCTGACCGAGAAGCGCGCGGTGGCCCCCGATGAGTTCATCCGCCAGGGCGTACGCGACCTGGAGCAGGCGGCCCGGTTGGGCCGGGTCGAGCTCTCTCTGGCTCTGCCCGAGGACCTGCCGCAGATCGTGGGCGACGCGGGCCGGCTTCGCCGGGTGGTGGCGAACTTGGTGGGCAACGCGGTCAAGTTCACCCCCGCCGGCGGCCGGGTGGAGGTCGAGCGCGCGCAGCGATCCCTCCCGCCAGAGGCTGCTGGTCAGTGTGGCCGATACCGGGATCGGAGTTCCTGCCCACCTCCGGCGCCGCATCTTCGACAAGTTCGCGGTATACGAGTCCCGTTCCTCTGGCCGCGGCTCCACGGGCCTGGGCCTGGCCTTCTGCAAGATGGTGGTCGAGGCTCACGGCGGGACCATCCAGCTCGAAGGGGAAGAGGGCCACGGCAGCACATTCAGCTTCTCACTCCCCCTCTTCGCGGGGTCAGCCCGGAGGGCGGCCGCGGGAGGACCCTAATGGGCCGTCGCCTGGCACGATTCCGTCTGGGTCCGGTGGTGACCGGGGTGCTGCTGGCCTTCGTGGTGTTCTCGCTCTGGCAGTTCGTGGATCACTGGCTGCTGGCCGAGCGCTTCAGGCTGCCTCTCCTCGCCGAGTACTCGGTTGACGACCTGGTGGAGACCGCTTGCGCCAGCGTGGTGATCGCCTTCGTGATCAGAGCACTCGCCGGCCGTAACCGGGAGTTGGCCGAGCTCAGCCGCCAGAAGGACACCCTGACCGATTTTCTGGTGCACGACCTGCGGCAGCCGATCACCGCCCTGCTCGCCGGGCTCTCCGTCGCTCGCGCCGCGCGGTTGCCGCCGCAGGCCAAGGCCTCGATCCAGATCGCCGAACAGGGTGGCGCCGAGCTGCTGGGAATGGTGGACGACCTGCTGGATATCACCCGGCTGGAGGCAGGCCAGCCCCTGATCGAGAAGGCGGCCGTCTTCCCGGCCGAGTTCATCGAGGTCGCAGTGAGAGATGCGGAGCAGCTGGCGCGGCAGAAGGAGATAGACCTGAGGCTGGACCTCGCCCAGAACCTGCCGCGGATTGCGGGTGATCGGCAGAGGCTGGGGCGCGTGGTGATGAACCTGTTGAGCAATGCCGTCCAGTACACCCCGGAGAAAGGGCGGGTCCAGGTGCGCGCTCGCCTCGATCCCGGCAGCGCCCAGGTCCTGGTCAGCGTTTCCGACAACGGGATCGGCATCCCGAGGCAGTTCCAGCAGCGGATCTTCGACAAGTTCGTCGTGATCGGGACCCGCCTCTCCGCCGGCCGGGGCTCCACCGGGCTGGGCCTGGCCTTCTGCAAGATGATCGTGGAAGCCCATGGCGGCACCATCTGGCTGGAGAGCGAGGAAGGTCAGGGCAGCACCTTCACTTTCGCTCTCCCCGTCTCCGGGGGCGCCTGACACAGCGGCTGATGCATCGTGTCTGCCTGGTTGTCTGGGCGAGGTCCTGACCTGTCTGGTGGCCGGCAGGCCAACCGCAGGGGCGGACCTGGGGCCGGCCTGCGGGCGATGGGGGCCTGTCGCGCTTAAGCGCGGGAAGACCTGTACCTTTCGGCAGAGCTGTGGTATACTCTCGCGCCGTCCCGCGGTATGCGAGCGGCGGCGAGGCGAGGGCCTTCGCTCCCTTCCACGCCAACCGGCACTCAGCCGGCGGGTGATCTGAGGGAGGCTGCGCCCTAGATGTGGTAACACAACCTGCACACATCTGTGACACGGCCGCCTGGCCGGGGCCGTCCGGGAAAAGGAGGTGAGGGGCAGATCTGATTTCAGCTACCAGATGGGCCGCAGATGGTGCTGTGGCAACGAGAGGTGAAAGGAAGAAAGGAAGATGAACAAGAGAGTGTGGGCACTTCCCGTCCTGGTTGCCCTGTTGCTGGCGGTAGGGACCGGCGTTGGGTTCGCCATCCCGTCGCTGGGTGGACCAACGGGAATCGTCAGCCTGCCGACGGCAGAGATCGCGCCTCAGAACCAACTGCAGACCGCGCTCAGCTACCAGAAGTTCACGGTGACGAGCGTAGTCGAGAGCACTGGGATGTACGGGCAGCCAGCGCCAGCAGAAAGCTCCGACGACTTCACATCCTGGTCCCTCCAGGCCTTGGCAGCAGTGACGAAGGAGGCGGAACTTTGGGCAGCCTACTCGTCCGTCAAGAACTCGGATGATACCAGCGTGTGGGGAATCGGGGGCAAGGTGCAGTTGACGAAGGAGTCCGAGCAGGGCGCTGACGTCGCCATCGGGGCCAGCTTCCAGAGCGCCACCGAGACTGTGTTGGAGTCCATCGGGATGTATGGTGAGAGCCAGGAGGTCAGCATTGATGTGGACGTGGATGTGTGGAAGGCCTACCTGGTCGCCACCAAGGACTTCGCACAGATGAAGGGCGAGATGTCGGAAGGGGCTCGACCTCGCATGCTGGGCAGCCTCGGCTTGCTCTACCTCAAGGTCAACGCCTCGGCCAGCGCCTACGGGGTAAGTGTAAGTGAGGACGAGAGCCTGACTCGGCCCTTCATCGGGTTCGAGTTTGTGCAGCCTCCTGCGACCAGTCTGGGCCTCGAGTATCGCTGGAGTGACGACAACCTGGACGCTAAGGCCGTGTTCTCGGCCGTGCTCCGGCAGAAGCTCTCGCCGGAGGTGACAGCCGAGATCGGGACCACCAACGCCGACCCCCTCGGCCTTGGGCTCGACGATCAGAACATCTTCGTGCGCGTAGGGTATAGCTTCCCACTTAAGGGGTATTAGCGGGTAGCGCTTCCGCAGCCTGCTGAGCACGGAGAATTGCGACAAGGAACGCTTCTGGCGTTCCTTGTCCGCGTGAGCAGGCTCGCGGGCGGCGTGACGTGTGGTGGCGGCGCCAGGCAGGCCTACCGGGTGTGCCAGAGGGTGACTGCTCAGGAGCCTGTGATGAGCATGCCGCCGAGTGAGGTATACAAGGCTGTGCCAGAAACCCATCGGCCCTGCCCCAGCGCCGGATTGCGCCGCAGAGCCTGACACGACGTGGGAGGTGCCGGGGACCGCTCACGGCGCTCGCCAAGCGAGGAAGGGAGGTGGGGTCCCAAGGCGGTATTCTTGGGCAGTTTCACCTCGCAGCCGGCTGCAGTGCTGTGTCTCGGGATAGCTTGGTATAGGGCGCCGGGGCTGCCATCTGGCAACACGAGAGGCAGCCGCGCCTCGCGCTTGCGCCGCCTCAGGCGGGGGCGAGGCCGGACCGGAAGGGCATCTGTGTGGCGGCACACTAGCGAGGAGGACTGAAAGGAAGAGAGGATGATGAACAAGAGACTGTGGGCACTTCCCGTGCTGGCGGCCCTGTTGCTGGCTGCGGGGGGTGGCGTCGGGTTCGCCATGCCATCGCTGGGCGGGCCAACGGGAATCGTCAGCGTGCCGACGGCGGAGATCGCCCCGCCCAACACGCTGCAGACTGCGCTGAGCTATCAGGCCTTCAAGGTGAAGGAGATAGAGGCGGCCGGCATGTACGCGCCTGCCACCACCCGCAACGAGGACTTCACGGCGTGGTCGCTGCAAGGCCTGGCGGGCATCACCGATATGGCGGAACTCTGGGCAGCCTATACGGCCGTCAGGAATGAGAACGACTCCCACGTCTGGGGCATCGGCGGCAAGTTCGCCTTCACCAAAGAGCCTGAGGACACCGCCGCGCTCGCCATTGGGGCGAGCTATCAGAGAATGGGTGGACGGTCTGGAGATCGCCACCACCAGCATGTATGGCGGTGTCCCGGAGACCATCACTACTGACGCCAAGGTGCTCAAGGCCTACCTGGTCGCCACCAAGGACTTCACCCCGATGAAGAGCGAGAAGTGGGAATGGGGTCCAGGTGCAGGCACCCGCATGCTGGGCACCGTGGGCCTGCTGTACCTGCGGGCGGACCCAGGTGTTGGCGAGGCGGAAACCCTGACCCGTCCCTTCATTGGCTTCGAGTTCCTGGGCGCGGGCGGCACCAGCATTGGGCTCGAGTATCGCTGGCAGGATGACAATCTGGACGAGAAGGCCGTCTTCTCTGCCGCGGTGCAGCACAGGTTCTCAGACCAAGTCAGTGTCGAGATCGGCACCACCAATGCGGACTCGCTCGGCATCGGTACGGGCGATCAGGACTTCTTCGCGCGCGTGGGCTACAGCTTCAAGATGAAGGGCGTCTACTAGGCCTCACGCCTGCTCTCGCGGTCCTCGCGGCCGCTGCTGAGATTGACAGGGGACGGCTCCAGCCGTCCCCTGTCCGCATTTCCCTCCTGATGCATCGGGCCGGGGCCTCTCCGGTGGGCGCTCAGCGGACTGAGGGGCAGCCGCCTTGGTGGGGGGTGCCGCGAGCTGGCGGGAGCCGCGCCGCTCTCTCCACCCCGGACTTGCGGTGAAGACTGCAGGTGAGGTATAAGGGCACGGCGAACAGGCGGCCTCGGCCAGGTCGCGGCAGGAAAAGGAGGTGAGTCGCAGGCCCGACAGCGAGTGAACGGGACGCAGAGGCAGTTGCCTGCTGACAGGGGCTCCGGCTCCGGTTGTGCTCTCGCCACCGCTGCGGTGGATGGGTCAGAGTCGCCCACAGGGAAAGGACAAAAGCAAGATGACCAACAGAAGCTGGTTGCTTGCCGTGCTTGCCGTATGTTTGATCGCGCTTTGCAGTGAAGCTGGATTCGCCATCCCGTCCCTGGGCGGGCCGACGGGAATCGCCACCCTGCCCAACGCGGCCATCGCGCCCATGAAGGTGGTGGACACCGCCCTCACCTATCAGAAGGCCAGAGTGAGCAACCTGGTGGCCAGCTCGAGCATGTACGGCGGCCCCACCACGCTGGTGCGAAAGAGCGAGGATCTCAGAGTGTGGTCCTTGCAGGCCCTGACCGGGGTCACGGATGAGGCGGAACTCTGGGCAGCCTACTCCACGGTCAGGGATGCTACGGACTCGCACGTCTGGGGCATCGGCGGCAAGATGCTCCTACCCCGGCTCATCAGGCTGCCGGGGACCTCGCTGGCCGTCGGCGCCAGCTACCAAGACTGGGTGGGCGCGGTCGCGGAGGTGGGGGTCACCGGGGGCGGCCCGGCTCTCCTGGTGGCCGACCAGAAAGTAACGAAGGCCTATCTGGTCGCTACCAGGGACCTGAGCCAGCCCAAGGGCGAAACCCCGCGGTCGGGTCCGCGGCCCGGCACTCACCTGCTTGGAAGCGCGGGTCTGCTCTACATGCGGGTGGCGCCAGGTATCGGTGACAGCGATACCGTGATCCGGCCCTTCTTCGGCCTGGAAATCAAGGGCGAGGACGGAGCCGAGCTTGGTCTCGAGTATCGCTGGAGAGATGACCATGTTGATAGCAAGGCCGTGACCTCTGCCTTCCTGCGCTATCGGTTCAGCTCTGAGTCCACCATCGAGATCGGCACCAGCAACGCCGGGCCCACGGGTACCGGCCTGGACGACCGCAAGCCGTTCATCCGGGTGGGCTACTCCATCCCCATCGCCGCCCTGTACTAAAGAGCTTCGCCGAATGGAGTAACACAGCGAAGCTCAAGAAGCGGCCCAGACAGACACAGGGGGATGTTCGCACATTGCTTCGTTGTGCGAACATCATTAGAAGACCGCTTGTGTCAGGATGACCAGGTCGGTGATGCCGATGACGAGGGACGGGGAAAGCCGTCCCTCGTTCGCGGTGGGGCCCATGCTGCCGGGCGCGGGATCTCGCGTTGAGGCAGCAGGACAATGGCGCGCCCATCGTGTTTGACACTCGCACCTCAGGGGCCTATAATCGCGGCTGACTCGCAGAGCAAGCGAGGGAGGCATGGCTGACGGGACCACACGGGGCTTTCAACTATCGCCCGTGGATCTGACCGACCTGTACCCACGACTTGGTGACCTCCTGGCCCGGGTGGAGGTGAAGACTGAGCGCGTCTGGGCGCAGGAGCCGGGCTTCCTCGCCGACGCTGCTCGCGATCTGCTCTCAGGGAGAGGCAAGCGCCTGCGGCCCACCCTGTTGCTGCTCGCCGCGGAATGCGCCGGCGGCGCCACCGACAGCAGCATTGCTATAGCCAGCATGATCGAGGTGGTGCACGCCGCTTCGCTGGTCCACGACGATGTGATAGATGACGCCCCCTCCCGCCGCGGGCGCCGCTCGGCGAAGGTGGTCTGGGGGAACAAGGTCTCGGTGCTGCTGGGCGATTACCTGATCGCCCGCGCCTTCAGCTTGCTCGAGCGCGAGGACAGCCACTGCCTGATCGGGCCTCTCTGCGATGTCGCCGCCCGCATGTGCGGCGGACAGGTGGGCGAGCTCCGGGCCGCGGGCCGGCGCGCGACCGAGCCCCAGTACCTGGAGATTGTACGAGACAAGACCGCCAGCCTCTTCGGCTTCTGCGGGCAGGCCGGGGTGCAGACCGCGCAGGGGCCGCCGGCGCTGGCTCGGGCCCTGGGTCTGTTCGGTGAGAGCTTCGGGGTGGCGTTCCAGGTGGCCGACGACATCCTCGACCTGGTGGGCAGCAACGGGCGCTCCGGAAAGCCCGAGGGGCGAGACCTGGCGGAGCGGAAGTGGACCCTGCCCCTGATCCGCGCCTACGAGCGCGGCACGGAGGAAGAGCGCGCCCGGCTGGGGGAGCTGCTGGGGGCCGACCAGGTTTCGGCCCGGGAGGTGGAGCTGGTGAGGGAGATGGCCCGCGCCGCCGGGGCCATTGACTACGCCTGGCATCGGGTGGAAGACTGGCTGCGGAAGGCGCGAGAGCAGCTTGCTCTGGTCCCGGACAGCGGAGCCAAGCAAGCGCTGCTGGTGCTGGCGGGAGAGCGCTTTCCGCTGCCGGTCATGACCTGAACGGAATGAGATTCGCGCCTCTCATGCTGCTCGCGGCGGCGCTGCTGACGGCGTCGCCGCGATTTGCCGGCCCCGCGGCGGCCGGAGTCGGCGGCGAATTCGCCGACCTGGAGCAGCGCATCCGTGAGCAGCCCCTCGACGCCGATGCTCGCAGAGAGCTGGCCGAGGCCTACGCCGAGCGGGGCTTCGTGGAGGAGGCGGTCGCGGCATACCTGGCCTTGCTGGCGCAAGACCGCGAGGACGCGCAAGCTCGGGACCGGGTGCGGGAGCTGGTGGCGGAGCGCGTGCCGGAATGGCTGCCGGCTCAGGCCAGTGAGCTGGCCCCCTTCCCTCATGCCCTTTTCGAGCTGAAGCTGGCCGACCCGGCCGGGACCGGCGGAACGACCGGCTACCGCGTGCTCCGGACCGTTCAGGGCTTCATCTCGGCGGGCGACCGGGAGCGGCGCGATCCGCTGCATAAGTGGCCATTCCCCTCCAGCGACCACGCCTACCTCTGGAACCCGAAGACTTCCCGCTGGGTGCTCAAGGCGCACGCCTATCGCGGTCCTCAGGTCAACCCGTCTCTGGCCGACGGCGCGCTGGTCGCCCTGATGTGCTTCTACTGCGTGGCGCGGGAGTACCTCCAGCGCGATCCCACCGCGCCCCAGGGGCAGCCCATCAACCTGTGGTTAGCTGCAGATGGACAGCCCGGCGCGCGGGCCGTCGGCAGGGATCTCTACCTCTACGCGGTGGAAGTGGAACGCGCCCCGCGGAATGGCTGCGGGAGATCGCGCACGAATACGGGCACACGTCCCTCGCCGGGATCGGCGGGTTCACCGGCACTGATGACCCCTGGGCAGATGGCGAACTCGGCGAGCTGCTGTTCATCAAGTGGCTGGCGGCGAACGGGGCAGGCTCGTCGGCGGCGCTGCCCTGGTCGGCCGAGGAGGCCGAGAAGATCGCGCGCCCGCGGCGCCAGCTTCTGATCGCAGCAGCGCGAGGCAAACCCGACTGGGCGCGCCTGAAGGGTGCTGACCTGAACGCGCGCGACTACTTTCTGGGCCTCGCCCTGCGGATGGAGGAGACTGCCGGCCCGCGCTTTCTGGCCGAGGCCCTCGCCCGCTGCCCGCGGGGAACCGCGGCCTGCTTCGTCAGCGCGGCCGACGCGCTGGCGAAGGAGCGCAAACTCGCCCTCTGGTGAGGCCTGGCGGCAGGGCCTCCGTTCAGTACCTGCAGCTCACAGACAGGAAGGTCAGGTCGTTCGCCGACCTCACGGTAGTGCCGGGGATGAGCACCTCTCCGTGGCCGACGCTGAGCTGCGCCAGATCCACCGACCAATCTCCCATCCGGTAGCCGATGCCATAGCTGAGATTTCCCGCGGCGGAGCCAAGGCGCAGGGCGAAGCCGTTGTCGAAGCGATACTCGGCCCCCGCCATGGTCTGCTGCTGTCGCCGCCCATCCCCGGCGATCCCGAACAGGTCCAGCGCGACAGTGCAACGGCCCGCCTCGTACGCCGCGCCCACTGTGCCCGTGGCGACGGTATGCCCCCCGGTCACGAGCAGATTGTCCCACTTGAGGCCGAGGGCGAGGTTCTGCTGGCGATGGTAGAGCAAGCCCAATCCGAGCAGGCTCGCATCCATGGCGCGGGTGGATTCCGCCGCCGCGCCCCACGTCCACCTGCTGCCCGGCGCGCACCGTCGGGCAAAGCCGCAGCGAAGGCTCTCGGTGTCGGGCACTCGCTCCGGGCTGGGCAGGGGAGCGGGATACGGCGCGTTCGCCTGGGCATCTTCGGGCTCGGGGCTGGCCGGCGCGATGGGCCACTTGGTGGGGCTCCCATCGGCCTCGGGCGCGTCGTACATCTCCAGCGCGGCCACCATGTCGGCGTCGAGGTAGCCGATGATGACCTCCTGCTTCTCCGCCCACATCGCTCCTGCCGGGTTGCAGAGCGTCTGATCTCTGGCTCCGGATAGAGCCGCGCAGGCGCCTCCCATGCCCCAGACGCGCGCATTGAGGGGGCGATCGCTGGTGAGCACGTTCGGGGGGAGCGGGGCGTCGGCTCGGGCCAGGGCGGCCCACATGGCGAGCAGCGCAAGCGTGGATGCAGCAACGACAGCGATACTCCGGGGACGACCCAACATCACATGCCTCCTTAGAGAGCCTGCCACCGGGCTGCATCAGAGCCAACGCGGCTGCGCCGGCAAAGGCTTGCAGGGCTCTGATAGAGCTCGTGTGGGGCGGGAACAGAAATGGGCACGCCGCTCACGACCGGCTAGCGTGCCCTCTCACTCCCTACCTGTTCAGGCGCCCCGGAGTCTGGTGCTACGCAGCGAAGTCTCGCCACTTCGCAGAGTAGCAAAGGGCGATGATAAGTTGACGAGCACAGGCGCGGCCAGCGCCGCTCATCTACCTGCTATCCCCGGCCATCGTCTCCTTTTCGCACGGGTGGTAGAAAGGCGGGACTCTGGTATCATTATCACTGTTCTCGTGCCGCTCGTTGCCTCCTCTCTCGCGTGCCGGTCTGGCCACGGCGAGATTCACCGCGGAGGCGCAAAGGACGCGGAGAGTGCGAGTGGGGGTGCTGTAGGGCGGGGGGGCTACTAGGTGGACGTGGCAACGTGGTATGATGGCGATGGGCTGAGAGGAGGACAGAGTGCTCAAGATCGAGGCCTACCACGATGGTGAGAAATGGTGCGCTCGCGGCATCGGCGCGGATATCTTCACCCAAGGCGACACCCTCGATGAGCTGATAGCCAACATCAAGGAGGCAGTGGCCCTGCACTTCGAAGACCAGGCGGAAGTGCCAGACGTGCTTGTGCTGTCAGAGGTCAAGGTGCCGCATGCCAAGGCTGCCGCAGGCTAGCGGGCAGGCACTGGTACGCCTGCTCAGGTCGCTCGGATACCAGGTCCTTCGACAGCGCGGCAGCCACGTACACCTCACGAGGGCCACGCCTGTCGGGGACCACCGGATCACTGTGCCGATGCACCGCAACGTAGCCAAAGGCACTCTGCATGATATCCTGTCGCAGGTCAGCCTCCGTACCGGCGTGTCCATGGAAGAGCTCGTCCGCCGACTTGGGTAGGGGCTGCGATTCGTAAGGCAGCAGCAAGTCTCCTGCCCTGATGCAGCGCGTACGCCCGCCCTACAGTTGCCATCCGCGCTCATCTGTGTTCATCTGCGGTTGGATTGCGGTGTCTTTGCGCTCGGCCTCTCTCCTATGTTAGAATACGCCCCACCAAGTTCCGGAGGTATGCGACGGTGCTGAAGATCGCGGTGATTCCCGGTGATGGCATTGGGCCGGAGGTGGCGCGGGAGGGGTTGAAGGTGCTGGAGGCGGTGGCGGGGCCCACCGGGCTGAAGTACGACGCTCACCGAATACGATTACGGCGGCGACCGCTACCTGCGCACCGGCGAGGTGCTGCCCGCGGGCGCGCTGGAGGAGCTGCGCCAGTTCGACGCCATCTACCTGGGCGCGGTGGGGCACCCCGAGGTGAAGGCCGGCATCCTCGAGAAGGGGCTGCTGCTGGCGATCCGCTTCGGCCTCGACCAGTACGTCAACCTCCGCCCGATCAAGCTCTATCCCGGTGTCTGGACGCCGATCAAGGACAAAGGCCCGGCCGAGATTGACTTCGTGGTGGTGCGCGAGAACACCGAGGATATGTACATCGGCACTGGCGGCTTCATGCACTACGGCACCAAGGACGAGGTGGCGATCCAGGTGGCCTCCTATAGCTATAAGGGCACGGAGCGCATCATCCGCTATGCCTTCGAGCTGACCCGGGCGCGCAATAGGGCGAAGAAGCCCACCACACGGCCGGCGGGCAAGCTGACTCTGTGCGACAAGTCGAATGTGCTCACCTTTGGGCACGATCTCTGGCAGCGGGTGTTCAGAGAAGTGGGCGAGGACTATCCCGATGTGACCAAGGACCACGCCTATGTTGACGCCACCTGCATGTGGATGGTGAAGAACCCGGAGTGGTTCGATGTGATCGTCACCACCAACATGTTCGGGGACATCATCACCGACCTGGGGGCGATGATCCAGGGCGGGATGGGGGTGGCCGCCTCCGGCAACATCAATCCGGAGGGGGTCTCGATGTTCGAGCCCATCCACGGGTCCGCGCCTAAGTACGCCGGCACCAATAAGGCGAATCCGCTGGCCGCGATCTGCGCCATCGGCATGCTGCTGGAGCACACCGGCCACGAGCAGGCCGCGGCGCGCATCGAGAAGGCGATCTCCGATACCCTGGCCGCGGGCAAGATCCCGGACCTGTCGGCCGGAAAATGCCCGCCGACGAGCGAGATCGGGGACATGATCGCGGGCGCGGTGGCGTAGGGGCGATGATCACCGCAGAGGCGCAGAGAGCGCAGAGGGGCGGCTGCTTGGCCAGGCCTGCCCAAATCTTCTCCGGCTCTTCATACTTATTTCACAGCAGGGCCACATAATGTCCTATGGAGAATCGCATCTCCCACACCGGACGGGCGGCGCGCGAGGGCGGATAGCGGCGGGTGTGACCCGCCGGAGGCGGGCAAGTGCTATCAGTGCAGTTCGGCAAGCAGCTTCGGGAGTTCGAGCTCGAGATCGGGTTCGAGGTGCGGCCCGCCGAGACCCTGGTCGTGATCGGGCCCAGCGGCTGCGGCAAGACCACCACACTCAATGTCATCGCCGGCCTGGTGGAGCCGGATGAGGGCCGCATCGCCCTGTCAGATCGCGTGCTCTGGGATCGAGAGGCCGGGGTTGACGTGCCGACCGAGGGCCGCAATGTCGGGTATGTGTTCCAGGATTTCGCGCTCTTCCCCCATATGTCGGTGAGCGAGAATGTGGCCTACGGGCTGCGTGCTCGCAAGGCCCCCAGGGACAGTATCAAGGCGCGGGTGAGCGAGGCCCTGGCTTTGCTGGGCATAGAGCACCTGCGGGAGCGGCGGCCGGGGGCCCTTTCCGGGGGCGAGCGGCAGCGAGTGGCGCTGGCGCGCGCCATCGCCTGCCAGGCCGGGATCTTGCTGCTGGACGAGCCCCTGGGATCACTCGACGCCCAGACCCGCAATCAGGTGCGGGGGGAGCTGCAGCGGATGCTGCGCCTGGTGCGCCGGATCGTGATCATGGTGACCCATGATTACATTGATGCTCTCACCTTCGGCGATCAGATTTGCGTGCTGGACCGGGGGCGGATCCTCCAGATCGGCAACCGGAGCCAACTGCTGCGCCACCCGAAGTCGCGATTTGTCGCGGAGCTGACCGGGGTCAACTTCTTCGAGGGCGAGATCACCGCCCTGCCGCCCGAGGGGGCGGCCGAGATCACGGTGAACGGGGCCCAGCTCTACGCGGTCTCCGGTCAGCAGGAGACCGGCCACACGCTGGTGGCGTTCTTCCCGAGCGATGTCGCGATCAGCCGCGAGGCCCCGGACTCCTCCGCGCGGAATGTCTTCCAGACCGAAATCAGAGAGATCGTCCACCTCGGGGACAAGGTGCGGCTGTCGTTGAACGGGGCCTTGCCCATGTGCGCCGAGATCACCGCCGGGTCGCTGGACCGGATGGGGCTGAGGGAAGGCGACGCAGTCTACGCCTCGCTGAAGGCGACGGCGATCAAGACCTATCGCTGAGCACGGAGTCGTGGTGTGATGGGAACGCGCAGGATCATCGTCATCACTCTGATCTGCATCGCCGTGGTAGCAGGCGTCTTGCTCTTCGCCTGGTCGGGTAACGCCAGGGACGAGATCAGGCTGCTGGCCCACGCCGGCGCTGGAATCCAGCCTCCGCTGGACGAGCTGGGGGCGATGTTCGCCAAGAGGACGGGCATCGGCGTGGACTACAGCTACAAAGGGTCGGGGTGCTTGCTGCCCGACATCGTGATCTCGCAGAAGGGCGATATCTACATCCCGGGCGAGCTGTTCTACATGCAGCAGGCGGTGGATCGCGGCCTCATCAGCAAGTACCGTCCCGTGGCCCAGATGAGCACGGTTGTGATCGCGCAGCACGGGAACCCGAAGAAGATCGCCGGCCTCAAGGACCTGGCGCGGCCGGGGCTGCGGGTTGGGCTGGGGGATGCCAAAGCCATCGCCATCGGGCGCGCCGCCAGGATGGTGCTCGAAGAGGGCCAAGCTGCGGGATCGGGTGGAAAAGAACGTGTGCATGTGCTGCATGAACGTGGTGGAGCTGGGCAATGCCGTGAAGCTGGGCCACCTGGATGCCGCGATCGTGTGGGACGGCACCGCCGCGCTCTACGGAGAGGCCATCACCACCATCCCCATCCCCGCGGCCTACCGGGAGACCAGCACTATCCCCGTGGGAGTGCTGAGAGTCTCCAAGCACCCCAGGGAGGCGGCGCAGTTCATGGACTTCCTGGCCAGCAAGGAAGCGGCGCCGATCTTCCGCAGGCACGGCTACGCGGTCCCCGAGGGCGCCGCGAAGAAGGTCGCGGGCGGGAAGCTTTGAGCGCGGTGGAGGCGGCGCGACCGCGAGGGAATCTCAATAACTCGCTGTTCGCGGCCCTGCTCGTGAGCGTGCTGATCGTTTTCCTGGCCGCTGTTGCCCTGGTGCTGCTGAGCAACGTCTGGTACCTGGCCGGGCCTCACCCCGCGGTAGGCAAGAGCGGCTGGCAGCTGTTCCTGGCCGGACTGCAGGACCCGGAGAACCTGTTCGCGATCAAGCTCAGCGTGCTCATGTCGGCGATCACCGCCCTCATCTCCATGCTGGTAGCAATCCCCGCCGCCTACTCGCTCTCCCGCTTCCGGGTAGTGGGCTCTTCCATTATTGACACTCTCCTGGACCTGCCCATCGTGGTCCCGCCCCCGGTGCTCGGGCTCAGCCTGCTGATGTTCTTCCAGACCGCGGCGGGCAGAGCGGTGAACGATCTCACACCCCAATGGTTTGTCGGCTCCATCAACCTGGTGCTTTCTCACATTCTGGGGCAGCCCATCCGGGATGATCAGAACTGGGTGTACTCCACCCGCGGCATCGTGCTGGCACAGTTCTTCGTCGCCTGCTCTTTTGGCGTGCGGGCGGTGAAGGCCGCGTTCGACACCATCGGCACCAGGCACGAGGAGGTGGCGCGCACTCTGGGCTGCACCCGGCGCCAGGCCTTCTTCCGCGTGGTGCTGCCGATGGCCCGCACCGGGATCGTCGCCGGCGCGGTGATGACCTGGGCGCGGGCGGTGGCGGAGTTCGGGCCGGTGCTGTTCTTCTGCGGAGCCACGCGGCTGAAGACCGAGGTGCTGCCGATCGGAATGTTCCTGCTCTACTCGGCCGGCAAGCTAGAGCAGGCGGTGGTGCTGCTGCTGATCATGCTCATCATCTCCACCTTGACGCTGCTGACGTTCAAGAGACTCGGGGGCAAGGGTTATCTGTGGTGAGCCGCGCTGATAAGACGCCGATAGACACAGCAACTGTACGGCGGGCATTCCCATGCCCGCCAGGCGGGCGTAGGCACGCCCGCTCTACACAGGAGGTTGGTCCGGATGGTTAAGTTGAGGTTGTTTTCCAGTCTGCGTGAGATTGCAGGGTCGAAGGAGGTGGAAATCGAGGCCGACCGGCTCTCGGTCAGGCAGGCGCTCGAGCGGTTCGCGGAGCGCTTCGGAGAGCGAGCGAAAGAGTGCCTCTTTGATAAGCAGGGACAGCTCTTCCCCAGCGTGCTGCTGCTGGTGAACGGTGAGGCGGCCGAAGGCGGCCAGGAGACCCAGGTCAGGTCGGGGGACGTGGTCTCGGTGCTGCTGCCCACGGCCGGGGGGTAGGGAGAGGACACAACTGCAGATGGAGGCAGATGAACGCAGATAGGGGAGCAAGGGACAGAACCCCAGAGTCGGGCGGAAGGTCCGGCCCAACCTGGACGCGGCAGAACGGGGGCGACGGCCTTGGCGGCTGAGGCGCTCATTCAGGTGCGCGGGGTCTCGATCACGCTGGGCGAGTTCGCCGTCCGCGACGCATGCCTGGCGGTGGAGGCCGGGGAGTATTTCGTGCTGCTGGGGCCCACCGGGGCGGGGAAGACCGTGCTGCTGGAGTGCATCGCGGGGCTGCACCGGCCCCATCAGGGCGAGATCCTGGTGGCGGGACGGCGGGTGAACGAGGTGCCGCCAGAGCAGCGGGGGCTGGGCTATCTGCCGCAGGACTACGCCCTCTTCCCGCACCTCGACGTGGCCCAGAACATCGGCTTCGGCATGCGCCTGCGCCGGAAGACGCGAGCAGAGATCAGCCGGCGGGTGCAGGAGCTGGCCGAGCTGCTGGGCATCACGCATCTGCTCGCCCGCTCACCGGTGCATCTCAGCGGAGGCGAGAAGCAGCGGGCGGCGCTGGCCCGGGCGCTGGCCATCGAGCCCCAGGTGCTGCTGCTCGACGAACCCCTGAGCGCGCTCGACGAGCAGACGCGGGAGGCGCTGTGCGTGGAGCTGCGCCGCGTGCACGCGCAGCTTCGCACTACCACCGTGCACGTCTCGCACAACTTCGAGGAAACTCTGGCGGTGGCCGACCGCATCGGGGTCATCCACCAGGGGCGGATTCAGCAGGTGGGCACTCCGGAGGAGGTGTTCCATCGGCCGGCCTCCGAGTTCGTGGCCCGCTTCGTGCGATCCGAGAACATCCTGCGGGGCCGGGCCCAGCGAGGGGCCGATGGCGTGCTGGTGAGCGTAGGCCTGGTGAATCTGAAGGCCGCGGACGGACCGGAGGGCGATGTCTTCCTCACCGTGAGGCCGGAGGATGTGGAGGTGACAACGCCGATGCCTGATCGCCCCAACACGGTCACCGGCCCCATCGTGAGCATCGTGGATCGGGGGCCGCTGGTGCGGGTGGATATCAACGGCGGAGTGAGCATGACGGCGCTGGTGACGAGGCGGACCTGGCAGGCCGAAGGGTTCCGGGTGGGGGAGGTGGTGAGCGCGCACTTCGAGCCGGGGGCGGCGCACGTACTCAGGGCGGACTGAGCAACGTCGCGATTTGCGCGCGTCTTGGGCGGGACGCCGCTTGACAGGCGACCACACTGTGAGTCAGCATCGTGCCCTAGGGACACGCCCGGCGGAGGCGGACAAGCCCGCCCGCGTGCGGGCGTCGTTCGCGGAGTGGCCGGGCCCTTCGGGCCGCCATGGCGGTCGGCTCTGCCGACCCAGCCACATCCGGGCCCCGCGGGCCTAGAGCGCATTTCATAACCTACCTGCTGGGTGGCCGCGCCACGCCCTCGCATGAAATGCGCCTGCCACCGCCTGACGTTGTGCGGTGCTGTTTCATAGCCTCCCCTCCCTGGGAGGGTTATGAAACAGCTTCTAGGGAGCTTCGCCGAATGAAGTAACACGGCGAAGCTCAAGAAGCGGCCCAGACAGGCACAGGGCGATGTTCGCACATTACTTCGTTGTGCGAACATCATTAGGGAGTGTGCGATGGTCGATCAACCGAGGCGGGATCCAGACTACCAGCCGGAGCTGCGCAAGAACCTGGTGACCAGGGAGTGGGTGATCATCGCCAAGGGCCGGGGCAAGCGGCCCTCCGATTTCGCGCCCGAGGAGGGGGCGGCGGCGCCTGTGCCGGAGCGGGACGAGCACTGCCCCTTCTGCCCGGGCAACGAGGCGATGACTCCACCCGAGGTGTTTGCGGTGCGAGATGGAGAACCCAGGAATGCCTCGCCGTGGAAGGTGCGGGTGGTGCCCAATCGTTTTGCGGCGCTGCGCATTGACGCCTCGGACCGGGTGAAGGAGGTCGGGATCTTCTCGGCCCGGGACGGGTTCGGGGCGCACGAGGTGATCGTGGAATCGCCCCGGCACAACCAGGACCTGTGGGAGATGGACACCGACCAGGTGGAGGCGGTGGTGGAGGCCTACCGGCAGCGCTTCCTCGCCTTCGAGGCCGGCGACGCCCTGCGGTATGTGCTGATCTTCCGGAACCACGGGCTGAGGGCGGGGACATCGCTGGCGCATCCGCACTCCCAGTTGATCGCGGCCCCGGTGATGCCGCGGCAGGTGCAGATGGAGCTGCGAGGCTCGGCCGACTACTTCGAGTACCTCGGGCAGTGCGCGTTCTGCGCGCTGGTGCATGCGGAGAGCCGGGGCGACGAGCGGACGGTGCTGCAGACCGACCACTTCATGGTGGCCACCGCCTTCGCGGGACGCTACCCGTTCGAGACCTGGATCCTGCCCAAGCGACACGCCATTCGGTTCGCTGACATGAGCGAGGCCGAGGCCAGCGATTTCGCGCGGGTGCTGAAGGAGACGCTGGGCCGGATCGCGCGGTGCCTGAACCGCCCCTCCTACAATTACGCCATTCACAGCGCGCCCGCGGCCGAGCACAACGTGCGCGCCTACCATTGGCACATGGAGATCTTCCCGCGCGTCACTACTCTGGGTGGCTTCGAGTTGGGGAGCGAAAT
The DNA here is from genome assembly GCA_963716175.1 of uncultured Armatimonadota bacterium. Taxonomy (GTDB): domain Bacteria; phylum Armatimonadota; class Hebobacteria; order Hebobacterales; family Hebobacteraceae; genus MFD04408-11. The sequence goes on from OY970296.1 coordinate 3,358,060, forward strand.
CTACATCAACGTGGTGGCCCCGGAGGACGCCGCGCGGTACCTCAGGGAGGCGCAGGCGCCGGCGGCGTGAGCTGCCCCGGCGGGCATGGGTATGCCCGCCCTACAGAAGCTACCGACGGCGTACGAACGCGATCTCGCAGCCCGGCGCGCCCGCGCAGGCCATGGCCGCCATCTCGAACTGATAGCGGTTGCCGAACTCCGCACACCAGGCCTGCCCTTCGGTGGGGCAGATGGTCTGCGAGACCCTGGCGGCGAGATGCTCGCGGTTGCTCTTGCGCAGCAGCTCCAGCCAGGGACACTGGTCAATCCGGAAGCGCACTCCGCTGGGCCCGAGTGCGACCGCAAAGCGGTGGCCGTCGGCCGTGAGCTTGAGAGAGAAGCAGCGCGCTAGCTCCTCGGGGGCATGACCGGCGCAGCCGGTCAGCTCGCGGGCTTCGCGGGCCTGGATCTTGGCGACCACGGCCCACACCCGAGCATCTAGCTCCAGGGCGTGATCGAACCCGCGGCTCTCCTCCTCCAGCATGAACCAGAGGCCGTCAACCGCGTGGTAGGACCGGCGCAGAAAGCGCGCCACCGTGTCGGCGTCGAAAGAGGGCAGCTCCGCGGGCCCCATGTGATGTGTGCTTCGGCGGCCTGGTGGTAGTTCCTGTTGGCGCGGGAGGTAGCGATCCGTCGCCCGGCGAAAACCACAGGCGAAGGGGGCCCGGTGCGGGCCCCCGTGTGCTTGCTGTCAGGAGAGAATATTGCCTCGTTTGATCCGGGCCGATTGGCACATCCACAGCAGCCTCTCAGATTGCGGTCACCCCGAGGCGACGCCGGAGGCGATCGTGCGGGCGGCCCAGGAGGCGGCATTGGAGGCGATCGGGATCACGGATCATGTGATCTTCGCCAAGGACCGCCTCCGGGCCGGCCTGATCCGCCGACAGCTTCCGGCCCAGGTGGGTGGACTGCGCATCTGGGTGGGATGCGAGGCGGACATGCAGTCCGCCACCCGGGCCTCCATTGATGCAGAGTTCGCCGCCGGTCTGGACTACGTGATCATGTCGGCCAGCCATCTCTTCGATGTGGGGATGGAACAGCGAGCGGACCTGGATGCCAAGGGAATGGTGAGCTTCATCCTGGAGCTGATGGACGGCGCCATTGCCAGCGGCCTGGCGGATGTTATCGCCCATCCCTTTGGGGTGCCGGAGTGCCCGTTCGCCTGGGAGGAGCTGATCGCCGCGGTGGATCAGACCGCGCTCTCCCGCACGGCCCAGGCCGCGGCCCGGGCTGGCGTGGCGTTGGAGTTCAACCCCCGCTACCTGAGGCAGTCGCCGGAGGCGACCCGGTGGCTGTTTCGCCGGGTGCGGGAGGCTGGCTGCAAGCTGGCGCTCTCCAGCGACGCTCACCACCCGACGCACATCGGCTGCCGGGGGCCCAGGTACGCCAGCGAAGCGGAGATCCGCGACCTGGGGATCAAACCAGAAGATCTCTGGAGTGTCGAACATAGGGTGAGCGCAGGCAGATCCGGTTGAGGCCTACGCCGCCGCGCTCTCGCGCGCATTGGACGGCCGCTTCGGAATCAGGGTAAACTAGCTTCAGCGCCAGGGGCCCGCCACACGGCCGGCGGGCGAGCAGTCCAGGTTGCAGACCATGTCAAAGCCGTCGCGCCGGTGGTTCGCGTTGGTTAGAAGTCAACCGCAGTCAGCAGGAATCGGTTTCGGCCGCGTTGCGCTAGCTCTCGCTTTCGGGCTTCTGTTATCCCTTCCCGCGTTCGCTGGCCCGGACCTACCCATCCCGATTGCACCCGGGACCAGCTACCGGCGACTTTACCGGCCGGAGGGGCCCTGGGCGATCAATGTGGTGGAGGCCGAGCTCTCCCAGCAATACCTTGAGCTGCACAGTGTGTTGGGGGGTGGGACAACCGTGGGGCGCCAGCCGGTGTCGCGCATGGTGAACGGGCAGGCGTCGGCCGCGGGCACGGGCGGGCCTGCTCTCCAGCAGGTGGCGGCGGTGAACGGAGACTTCTTCGCCATGGCGGGGGGCGCGTATACCACTATCCCGCTTGGCTTGCAGGTGGAGAACGGCGAGCTGGTGACGCTGCCGAACCCCGACCGCTCGGTTTTCTACCTGCTGGCCGACGGCAGCGCTCATATCGGCCGGGTGAGGGCGAGCGTCTGGCTGCGGGGGCCGGGAGGCCTGCTGTACCCGGTTGCCGGGGTCAACAGGCCCCCCGAGCACGGGGAGCTAGTGCTGTTCACGCCCCGGTTCGGGAAGGAGACGCGCGCCTACGACTCGGTGGCGCAGCTCACGCTCACCGGGCTTTCAGGGCCGGTCAAGCCCAAGGGCGAGGTCTCGGGCACCATCGCCAACGCCGCCGTGGGCGCGACCCAGCCCATCCCGTCGGACGGCCTGGTGCTAGCGGCCAACGGCGTTGCCGCCTATGCGCTGCGCCGCCTGCAGGCGCGGGATCAAGTGCGGATCTCGGTGGAGATGACCCCCGATGTGGGAGAGATCCGGATGGCCGTGGGGGGAGGACCGCGCCTGGTGCGAGACGGTCAGATCGCGGTGGAGCATCGGGCCGAGAGGTTCCACGACAGCTTCGCCACCCGGCGCCACCCGCGCACCGGGGTGGGGGTGCGCGAGGGTGTCATGATGATGGTGACGGTGGATGGGCGCCAGCCTGGCTACAGCGACGGGATGACGCTGCGGGAGTTCGCGCAGCTCTTCGTGGACCTGGGGTGCAAGGAGGCGATGAACCTCGACGGCGGTGGCTCGTCCACCATGGTGGTGCGCAGCCAGGTGGTCAACTCCCCCTCCGATGGGGCCGAGCGCAGAGTAGCCAACGCGCTCGCCCTCTTCCTCACTGTCCCGCCCACTGGCAAGCCGGTGCGGCTGGCGATCGAGCCCGCGGAGGCGAGCGTGCTGTGCCAGGAGAAGCTGCCACTGGTGGCGCGGGGCCTGGACGAGTACTACAACCCGGTTCCGGTGGAGGCCAGCGCGGTGCGATGGGAGACCGGTGGGATGGGTCGCATGGACGAGCAGGGGAACTTCATCCCGGCCCCGGTGTCGGCGCCGACCGCAGGCTTGATCACGGCCCGCTACCAGGGCATGGTGGCCTCGAGCGTGGTGTGCGTGGTCCCGGCCCCGACCCGGCTGACCATCACCCCGAATCGCGTGACGGTGGCGGCCAAGGGCAGGCAGCAGTTCGTGGCGCGAGCCTTCGACCAGGACAGCCGCCCCATTCGCCTGGTGCCCGGTCAAGTGATGTGGAGCTGCGAGCCGGCGGCCGCTGACGCGAAGATTGACAGCAGGGGCCTGCTGGTGGCGCCGGCGCGGGAGGCCGCGCTCCGGGTGGTGGCGCAGGTGGGGGAGGTGAGAGGGGAAGCGGAGGTTCTGGTCGGGGTGGTGACGACGGTGCTGGCGGATTTCGAGCAGCCCGGGAGCTGGTCGTACGCCAGCACGCCCGCGGGACTGCCCGGCGGCGTGGCCGTGACAGAGGATCCGCTGAAGAAGGGCAACAAGTGCCTGCAGCTCAAGTACGATTTCTCCCAGGGGCCGGATACGCGCATTGCGGAGGCGGTGCTCAACTTGGGGCTGGGCGAGACCAGGACCATCTCGGTGCGCGCCGTGGGGGATGGCCAGGGAGGATGGCTGCGGGCGCGGGTGCGGGATGCGGCCGAGCGCCGGTTCATCGTTGACCTGGCGCCGAGGGTGGACTGGTCGGGGCAGTGGCGCCGGCTCACCGGCTGGCTGCCCGAGGAGTCGGAGGCCCCGTTGACCCTGGAGACGATCTACCTCACTGAGTACCACGCGGACCGCAGGCCGGTGGGAACGGTCTACCTCGACGATATCGGCGCAGAGTCACTGCCGAGCACGAGCCAGAACCCGGCGCACAAGGACGCGGCCGGGCCGAAGGCGAAAGGCAGCTAACTCCCCCGACACCGGGTGAGGCCGCCGTGGGAAAGGGGGCGAGCATGCCCGAGTTGCCAACCTACGTCTGTCGCCGGACGCCGGACCCGATCAAGATTGACGGCGTGTTGGACGAGTCGGTCTGGTCGCGGGCGGCCTCGGTGGGGGACTTCAGACTGGCCAACGGGCAGGGCGAGCCCAGCCTCCCCACCGAGCTGAAGCTGTGCTGGGATGATGCGAACCTGTATCTCGCCTTCGTCGCCATTGACACCGACATCTGGGGCACGATGAGGAAGCGAGACGATCCCCTCTACGAGGAGGAGGTGGTGGAGGCGTTCCTCTCCACCGGGGGCATCCTCAGCCAGTACTATGAGTTCGAATGGAGCCCCCACAACGTGATCTTCGATGCCAGGATCGAGTGCCCGGAGTCCGGCGACCGCAGCCAGATGATCGCGGACACGTCGTGGGATTGCGAGGGGTGCCAGTCGGCGGTGCGGGTGGTGGGAACCCTCGACCGGCGAGACGATCTGGATCAGCAGTGGACGGTGGAAGCGGCGCTGCCGTTTTCGCAGATCGGGCGCGGCGGAAGACCGCCGGCGGAGGGAGAGGTGTGGCGGGCGAACTTCTTCCGGATTGACCGCGCGGGCGGGGGCGAGTTCAGCTGCTGGTCTCCCACTCTGGCCAGGCCCGCGAACTTCCACGTCCCGGCGCGGTTCGGGAGGCTCGTCTTCTCGCAAGAGAACTGGTAGGTCGCGGGTTGGGCAGGAGCTGGGCTCCTGCCCAGTGAGCTGTAGCGGGGGCGGAGGGGAAGAGATGAAATGGCTGAAGGCGAAGGTCTGGCTGGCGCTGGTGATGGTTGCTGCCGCCGGGCCGGCGGTGGCAGGGGTGGAAATGGTATCACCCCGGGAGGGGGCGGAGCTGAGCGGGCAGGTGGAGGTGACGGCCCGGGTGGTGGCGCCGAAGGGGGAGCGGCTGGAGCGAGTTGTGGTGCAGGGGCAGACCGGGGAGCAGGTTAGGCTCGCACCCACGCGGCCTGATACCTATTCGGCGACGCTCGACACCAGCAAGCTGCCGAACGGAAGGCAGCCGCTGCTGGTGATCGCCTCCGTGAAAGGGGCCGACGTCTCCAGCGCCAGGCCTGCGGAGAATGCCTGGGAGAGCCAGAAGCGCACTTTCATGGCCGAAGTAACGGTCGTGGTGCGCAATCCCTATGGTTTCTTCTGGGGCGACCTCCACGCCCACACCAGCTACTCCGATGGCAGCTTGCTCCCCGCCGATGCCTACGAGTACGCGCGGGACAGAGCCAGGATTGACTTCTTCGCGGTCACTGACCACAGCCAGCAACTCACCTTCGACGAGTACGCGGACGTGATCGCACAGGCCGATCGCTTCGATCAACCGGGGCGATTTGTGGCCCTCTACGGCGTCGAGTCCACAGAAGAGACAGGCCATCTCTGCTTCTATCTCTCCCCCACACCGCGCTTGCCCTCCGGGCGGGATGAGATCTACCAGGTGCTGGGGAGGATGCACCTGTTGGGGCACTTCAACCATCCCAGCATGACCGCCAACCCGAAGCAAGACTGGAAGGATGACTTCGAGGGGTTCCACTACGCCCCCACGGCCGACCAGTCCATGGCCCTGGTGGAGGTGCGGAACCTGGCCGAGGAGGCGGCCTATATCGCGATGCTGAACGCGGGCTGGCACGTGGGCGCGGCTGGATGCGAGGATCACCACGAGGCGAAGTGGGGAAGCGGCCCCACCTGGACCGTGGTCCTGGCGCGAGAGCTGACGCGAGAGGCCATCCTCGACGCGCTCTGGTCGCGGCGGGCCTACAGCGCTGCCGACCGCAATCTCCGGCTCACCTTCACGCTGGACGGCGAGGACATGGGCGCGCAGGTGGCGCGGCGGGCGGGGAGGGTGGACTGCGTCGTGATTGCGGAGGACCCGGATGCCGGCGATGCCATTGACAGCATTGATCTCTTCCTGGATGGCCGATTGGTCGAAACGGTCCGCCCGAAGCTGCGGAAGTACGCCTGGGCAGTGCCGGTGAGCCTGACCGCGGGGCGGCATTACTGCTTCGTCCGGGTCACACAGGCCGGGGGACGGATGAGCTGGTCGAGCCCGGTGTGGGTGAGCGCACATTGAATGGGAACAATCACCAGTCGGGGCCTTGCAGGTCCACCTCTTGTGCCACGAAGCGCTCGCCGGACAGCCCGCCACACGGCCGGCGGGCAAGCTCAGTCACCATGGTGATGTTCTCATCTATGATGGGGGCCGGCTGGCCTGTCTCGTCGCGCATGGTGACACGGGCTTCGATCCTGAACCAGTCGAGGGAGTGATAGAAGCGCTCCAGCCCGGGCACGCAGAAGAGCATCCCGAACCGTATCTTCCTCCTCGCCGCTTCCGCGGCCGCTTCCCGCATGAGCTGGCGAGAGAGGCCCTTTCCCCGCAGCCGCGGCGTCACGGCCAGATTCTGCACCCCCGCGATCATCACGGGCCGGCCGTCACATCGGATCTCGCGCAGCACCACGCCGACATGTCCCAGGACCCGATCCCCCTCCTGGTAGCAGAAGCTGTAGGCCGGCACCGAACCGTGCCAGTACCGGCTGCGCGACAGGGGTTCGACCAGGTCGGGGTGGCATTCGCAGAGGAGGGCGCGAATGGCAGCATCGAGCGCGGGCGTCATTTGCCGCTCGTCCACAAAGGTCAGATCATACTGCTCCGCGGGCACAGTTGGCCTTTCACTGGCGTCGCCGGCAGGATTCTGCGCCTTCGGGCCGGCCTCCTGGCAGCGGGAGGAGCGTGCCTCAACTGCCGATGGCCGCAGTTGGCGGCAGGCATAGGCCGGCGGAGGCGGCGAAACTAGCCCCGGACTGAGATGCAAGGAGGCAGGCGATGAGGCCGCTTCGGATTGCGCTGGCCCAGATCAACGTCACCGTAGGCGATGTAGAGGGAAACGTCGGGCGGATCGTGGCCGCCACCACAGAGGCGGAGGCGCTGGGTGCCGACATTGTGGCCCTGCCCGAGCTGGCGGTCACGGGCTATCCGCCCGAGGACCTGCTGCTCAAGCCGGAGTTCATCGCAGCCAACTGGCGGGCGCTGGAGGCGATCGCGGCCAAGGCGCAGTCGGCGGTAGCGATCTGCGGCTTCGCCCACCGGGAGGACGACCTTTTCAACGCGGCCGCGCTGCTGCACGGGGGGCGGATCGCGGCAATCTACCACAAGAACTTCCTGCCCAGCTACAGTGTGTTCGATGAAGACCGGTATTTCCGCGCGGGCCAGGGGCGGCCCGTGTTCGAGATCGCGGGAGGGGTGGTGGGCATCAGCATCTGTGAGGATATCTGGTATGCCGACGGCCCGCCCATCACCCAGGCGCTGGATGGCGGGGCCGAGTTGCTGGTGAACATCTCCTCCTCTCCCTACTGCGTGGGGCGATTCGAATCGCGGCGCCGCATGCTGGCCACGCGGGCGGCCGACACCTGCGCGTTCGTGGCCTACGTCAACCTGGTAGGAGGACAGGATGAGTTAGTGTTCGACGGGCAGAGCCTGGTGCTGGCGCCGGATGGAGAGGTGATAGCGCGAGGACCGGCTTTCGAGGAGGCGCTGGTGGTGGCCGATATTGACCTGGAGGCGGCCTTCCGCCAGCGCTTGCATGACCCGCGGCGCCGGAAGTATGCACGCCGGCGCGATGTGCCTCGCATCCAGGTCTCCGGCGCACCTCGCGGGGACAAGCCGGGGCAGGGCCCGCCGGTGATGGCGGCGCCGCTGTCGCCGGAGGAGGAGGTCTACCGCGCGCTTGTGCTCGGAACCCGCGACTATGTGCGAAAGAACGGGTTCGAGAAGGTGGTGATCGGCTTGAGCGGCGGGATAGACTCATCACTGGTGGCCGCCATCGCGGTGGACGCGCTGGGGGCTGCGAATGTGGTGGGGGTGGCTATGCCGTCACGCTACTCCTCACCGGGCAGCCAGACTGATGCCGCCGCGGTGGCCAAGAACCTGGGGATAGACCTGCGCATCGTCCCGATCGAGCCGGTCTTCGCTTCCTATCAGAAGCTGTTGGCCGGCGAGACCCAGGGCGGCGCCGGGATCGTGGAGGAGAATCTGCAAGCGCGCATCAGAGGCAACATCCTGATGGCGATGTCGAACGCGCACGGCTGGCTGGTGCTGACCACGGGGAATAAGAGCGAGATGTCCACCGGCTATTGCACACTCTACGGCGACATGGCCGGCGGGTTCGCGGTGATCCGGGATGTGCCCAAGACCCTGGTCTACCGGTTGGCGGCCTACCGGAGTCAGGCGGCGAAGCGAGAGCTGATCCCGCGAAGCGTGATGGAGAAGCCGCCCTCGGCCGAGCTGAAGCCGGATCAGAAAGATACCGATAGCCTGCCGACATACGAAGTGCTGGATCCGATACTCCAGGCCTATGTGGAGGAGGACCGGCCGGTGGCCGAGATTGTGGCGATGGGCAATGAGATCAGCGCGGTGGCGAAAGCGACCTGGCTGGTGGATCACAGCGAGTACAAGCGGCGGCAGGCCCCGCCCGGGGTGAGGATCACTCCCCGCGCGCTGGGGCGGGACCGCCGGCTGCCGATCACTAATCGCTTTCGCGGCCGGCCGGTGGAGGGACAGTGAAGAGAGCGACACGCGATGGGGCAGCGGACACGCTCGCCGGAGACGGGCAAGCTCCTGCCCTCCGAACGGCGAACTGCCTTACGGAACCGCAGATGAACGCAGATTGACGCCGATTATCCACTGGCAGAGGCTTGCCCCTGTCCAACGGAGGAGGCCGCGGCGAATGGCATATAACATCACCCTGCTTGGCGCGGGCAGCAGCTTCTTCACTCCCGGACTGATGCGGCTGCTGGCCGGATCGCGAGTGCTGCGGGGCAGCACTGTCACCTTGATGGACATTGACCCACACCGGCTGGAGGTGATGGACAAGCTGTGTCGGCAGGTCGTGAAGATGGCCGGGGTGGAGCTGGACATCAGGAGCACGACGGATCGGCGGCAGTCCCTGACCGGGGCGGATTTCGTCATCACCTCGATTGCGGTGGGGGGCTTCGAGGCCTGGGAACACGACATCGAGATCCCGGGCAAGTACGGGATCTACATGACCACCGCTGACTCTATCGGGCCTGGTGGGATGATGCGCGCGCTCCGGCATATCCCGCCTCTGGTCGAGATGTGCCGGGAGCTGGAGGAAGTCTCGCCGGCGGCCTGGGTCTTCAACTACACCAATCCCGCGACCGCGAACGCGATGGCGATGAGGAGGTCGAGCCGGCTCAAAAAGGCAGCGGGCAACCGCCGCCCCCCTCGAGTGGTGAGCCTGTGCAGCGGCACCGTGCTGCCCCGGAAGGGCGGCTGGGGGATGGGCGGCCTGGGGCCGGAGGAGGTGATGCTGCCGGCGCCGGCGGGAGGGCTCAACCACTGCGCGGCAGTGCTCGAACTCAGGTTCGAGGATGGGCGCAACGCATTGCCCGCGGTGCGGGAACGGATAGATTCGCCCATCGCCCAGTGGGTGCTGGACACCTATGGCGTGCTTCCCTATCCCGCGAGTCATTGGGCCGAGTTCTTTCCCTCACTCTGCCGGCTGGAGGAGCCGTATCGGGGGCGACTGCAGGGGCTGAAGATGGCCTATGGGCTGCGGGTGCATGACATGCGCCACGACAGCGACCGGGTCAGGCAGTGGGAGCAATTGGCAGACCAGTGGGCCCGCGGCGAGGAAAGGGAGATCCCGCGTGAACTCGTTCCCGAATCGGAAGAGCTGGAAGTCGTGGAGATCATCGAGGCCCTGGTCGAGAATCGCAATGGGATCTATGTGGTGAATGTGCCGAACCAAGGAGCAATCCCGAATCTGCCAGCGGAGGCGGTGGTGGAGGTGTCGGCGGTGGTGGACGGCTACGGCATCCGGCCGGTGCGGGTGGGCCCGCTGCCGGAGCCGCTGGCCGCGGACTTGAGGCAGCACATCGCGGTGCAGGAGCTGACGGTGGAGGCGGCGCTGACGGGAGATCGCAAGGTAGCCCTGCAGGCATTCCTGACAGACCCACAGGTGGCGGCGAAGCTGACGCCGGGCGAAGCGGAGAGGTTGCTGGAGGAGATGCTGAAGGCGCACGCCGAGCACTTGCCGCAGTTTGGGTAAGGAGGGACCCGCCGGAGGCGGGCAAGCCGCCGATGCACGCCGATGAACGGGGATAGGGGGCAGGAGGCAGGTGGCAGGTGGCTAAGCTCGCCCGGGGCGGGCCGCCACCCCGGGCGCCGGAGGCGAGCTAGGGGCTCCTGCCCAACACACTGAGCATTCCCGCGGTTCGTTTGACCCCCCTCCTGCCAGGTGTTAGAATCGCGCTGGAACGCGGAGGCGCGACGGGAGTGCGGCAAACAGCTATGACCGCGAACCTAAGGACAGTCCTATCGGAGCTGCGAGCGCGGCTGGAGCATGTCTACGGTCCCCGGCTGCTCAAGCTGGTGCTCTATGGCTCACAGGCGCGCGGCGACGCCGAGGAGGGCTCCGACATTGACGTGCTGGTGGTGCTCGAGGGTCCGGTACGCCCAGGCCAGGAGATTGCCCGTACAGGACCTGACGTAGCCGGAGTGTCGCTCGCCCACAACGTCGTGATCGCGTGCATGTTCGTGTCTGGGGAGCAATTCGAATCGGAGCAGAGCCCACTCCTGATTAACGCGTGCCGGGAGGGCGTTCCCGGCATGACCGAGCAGCAGAGCGCTTTGGTCGAGAAAGCAAAGGAGAGCTTGCAGGCAGCCCGCTTGCTGCACGAGCATGAGCAGTACAGTTTCGCGGCCTCTCGCGCCTACTACACGATGTTCTACTTGGCCGAGGCCATGCTGTTGGGCGACGGGCTGGCCTTCTCGAAACACAGCGCGGTGCACGCGGCGTTCGGAGAGCGCTATGCCAAGACGGGGCGTGTGCCCACTGGACTGCACCGTTACTTGATAGAGGGAATGGAGACACGCCACCTGGCCGATTACTCGACGACCCCGGTCGCCGCGGAGGAGGCGGCGCAGCAGATTGCGCGGGCAGAGGAATTCCTGGAGGTGGTGAGTCACTACTTGGGGTATCCGCAGCACAATGACCAGGCGTGATGACAGTGCGGAGGAAAGTCTATTCCCCGAGGCCTGCCCTGAGCGCAGCCGAAGGGAGCGCAAGGCGGCGCACGAGGCCGAGGGACGGCACGTGCCGCTGGCCGCCCGGATGCGGCCGCGCTCCCTCGAAGAGTTCGTGGGGCAGGAGCAGATAGTCGCGCCTGGCACCTATCTCCGGCACGCCATCGAGCACGATGAACTGTCCTCCGTGATTCTCTACGGGCCGGCCGGCACTGGCAAGAGCACCCTCGCCCGCATCATCGCCCGCTACACCAGAGCCCACTTCGAAGGCTACAGCGCGGTCACCTCCGGGGTGGCCGATATCCGCCGGGTCACCGCGCAGGCCGCAGAGCGGATGAAGCTGCGGGGCCAGAAGACCATCCTGTTCGTGGACGAGATCCATCGCTTCAACAAGGCCCAGCAGGACGCGTTTCTGCCTTTCGTCGAGGACGGGACCATCATCCTGATCGGGTCCACCACCGAGAACCCATACTTCGAGATCAACGCGCCACTGGTCAGCCGCTCGCGCATCTTCGTGTTCGAGCCCTTGACCGAGGAGCAGATAGGGCTGATTGTGGATCGCGCGCTGGCCGACCCCGAGCGGGGACTGGGGGCAGGTCGCGGACCCGCCCTACGGCTGGCGCCGGAGGGGCGAGCGCACGTCATCAACCTGGCCAATGGCGATGCGCGGGCGGCACTCAATGCCCTGGAGGCGGCCGCGCTCCAGGCAGAGGAGCAGCAGGGTGGCGACCGGGTGATCACGCTGGAGATGGTGGAGGACGCGGCGCAGCGGCGAGCCCTGAAGTACGACAAAGAGGGCGACACGCACTATGACGTGATCTCGGCCTACATCAAGAGCTTGCGCGGTGGAGACCCCGATGCTGCGCTCTACTGGCTGGCGCGCATGATCTCGGCGGGAGAGGACCCGCGGTTCATCGCCCGCCGGCTGATCGTGCAGGCCGCGGAGGATGTGGGCAACGCGGACCCGATGGCCCTGGTGGTGGCGACGGCGGCGGCGCACGCGGTGGAGTACGTGGGCCTGCCGGAGGCGCAGATCCCGCTGGCCCAGGCCACCATCTACGTCGCCACCGCGCCCAAGAGCAATGCCTCCTATCTGGGCATCGCGCGCGCCATGGAGGATGTGCGCAACCGCGTGGTTCCGCTGGTGCCAAAGCACCTGCGAGACTCCAACTACCCTGGGGCGGCCAGGTTCGGCCATGGCGAGGGCTATCAGTATCCGCACGACTTCCCGGGACACTTCGTGCCGCAGGAATATCTGCCCGAGGGCACCAGGTCGCGGGCCTATTACGAGCCGGGTGAGCTGGGCTATGAGAAGCGAATCGGGGAGCGGATGCGGGAGTGGGAGCGGCGGCGCAGAGAAGCGGTGAGCCCAGAGGAGGGGCGCGAGTCCGCGGAGGACGGCGGGCATGGGCAGGCCCGCCCTAGAGATGAAGCCTGAGCGCATCGCCGTCGCCATGAGCGGCGGGGTGGACAGCTCGGTGGCGGCGGCGCTGCTGGTGGCGCAGGGCTGCGAAGTGGTGGGCCTTACCATGCAGATCTGGCCGCGGGAGGAGCGGGCCGAGGTTTGCCCCGGCATACGGTCTCCTCGGCTGGGCTCAGGCCAGGCCTGCTGCGGGTTGGACGCGGTGCAGGACGCGCGCCGGGTGGCCCGGGCGCTGGGCATCCGGCACTATGTGCTCAACTTGCGGGAGGCCTTTCAGCGGCAGGTGATTGATGTCTTCTGCGACGAGTACCTGCGGGGCCGGACGCCTAACCCCTGCATTCTCTGCAACACCTATGTCAAGTTTGGTGATCTGCTGCGGCGCGCCCGCGAGATCGGCGCCGAACGGCTGGCCACCGGCCACTATGCGCGCGTGGGCTGGGATGAGAGCAGGCAGCGGTGGGTGATCCGGCGCGCCGTTGACAGGGCCAAAGACCAATCCTATACTCTCTTCGACCTGCGGCAGGAGCAGCTCGCGAGGGCGCTTTTCCCGGTCGGGGACATGACCAAATCGGAGACGCGCGCCGAGGCGGCGCGGCTCGGCCTGTCAGTGTCGCACAAACCCGAAAGCCAGCAGATCTGCTTTGTATCCGGCCGCAGCTATGCGGAGTACCTGAAGCAGCAGCGCCCAGGGGCCGCCAGGCCGGGGCCGATCGTGGACCGGGAGGGGCGGCAGATAGGAAGACACCAGGGGGTGATCTTCTATACTGTGGGGCAGCGACACGGGCTTCGGGTGGCGGGGGGAACTCCGTGGTACGTGACCGGGATTGATGCTGAGGCGAACCGGGTGATCGTGGGCGGGGAAGAGGAGCTGCGGGCGCGGGGGTTGTGGATGCGGCCGGTGAACTACGTGGCGCTGCCTGAGCTCCCCCAGGAGGGCGCGAAGCTACAGGTCAAGATCCGCTACGGCGCGCCGCCGGTGGCCTGCCGGGCCTGGGCGGAGGACGGGGGTGTGGCGCTGCGGTTCTGGCGGCGGCAGCGGGCGGTAGCGCCAGGACAGGCCGCGGTGTGCTATGATAGAGATGCCGTCGCCTTCGGCGGACTGATCGAGTCCGCCAGGTGAGAGAGTGAGGTCATGTCAGAGATCGCAGCCATAGCGGTTACCATTGCGGCGCTGGCCGTGCTGGCGTTAGTGATCCGGGTCTTCCTGCTCGCAAGGCGGGTGCAGAAGGTGTGGGAACGGCTGGATCGGACCATCGAGTCCGAGTTGACGCCGGGTATCCGGGCCTGGGGGGACGCCGGACGAGGTGTTCAGCAGGCGGCCGGGAAGCTCGCCAACGGGCTCTCCGTGCTCACCAGGGTGATCGAGCGGGCCGACCGGGTGAGCGAGAAGCTGGACTCGGGAGTGCTGCTGGCGCCGGTGTTGACCCGGGTGAGCTCCTGGCTGGCGGGGGTGCGGAGGGGACTGCAGGTGCACCAGCACAAGGGATCCGGCCGCGGGCGGGGTGGACATCCTGCGGAGGAGGAAGGAGAGCCAGGTGACTGACATGGCAACCCCACTCAAGATCGAGTCCCGCCCGGCGGGAGAGGGCGCGGTGGTGCTGGCGCTGATCGGCGAAGTGGATGTGTCCAACACCGCGCAGGTGAGAGAAGCCGCTTTGAAGCTGCTCTCTGATGGCGTGACGAAGCTGGTGATTGACCTGACCGCGACTGAGTACATGGACAGCGCGGGGCTGGGTATGCTGGTCGGGCTGCAGAAGCGGATGAAGGAGTCAGGCGGGCGGATGGCAATCGCGGGAGCGGGGCCTCGTGTGGAGAGATTGTTTGCCATCACCGGCCTCAACCAAATCTTCGCGCTGTACGGCGAGGTGGCGGCAGCGCTGAAGGAGGTGGGCGGATGAAAGCGGTGGTGCCGTCCCAGGTGGAGCTTCGCATCCCGCGGAGCTGCGAGTTTGTCCGGGTGGCGCGCAAGACCGCGGCCGCGTTAGCACACCAGCTCGATTTCACCATCCACGACGTGGCCGATATCGAGCTGGCGGTGAGCGAGGCCTGCACCAACGCGGTGGAGCACGTGGCGTCGGAGGAGTGCAGGGAGATCCTGGTCCGGTTCTCGGTGACCCTGGAGGAACTGGTGGTGGAGGTGGTTGACCAGGGGCCGGGGTTCGACCCCGCCCAGCCGGCGGCCGCGGAGGAGGATGGGGAGGGGTATGGGGGCCTGGGCCTGCTGGTGATCCGCGCGCTGATGGATAAGCTCGACGTCAAGTGCGATGCGGAGACCGGCACCTGTGTGCGGATGGCGAAGTACCGACGGGACGCGGGCGGAGCCCGCGGCGACTGAGCCTGCAGTGGGCTGCAAGCGGGAGTTTGGCTCTCGCAGGAGGCGGTAAGTGGAGGCGCGGGAGGCAAGAACAGAGCGGCCCGCGGAGGGTGAGGGGACTGAGCCGAAGGTGGCGCTGCCGCGGAGCGGGAGAGCGGATGCCGCTACGCCGGAGCTGTTCGCCGAGTTTCAGCAGACCCGCGATCCCAAGGTGCGGGAGAAGCTGATTCTGGCACACATGAACCTGGTGCGCTACCTGGCGCGCAAGTTCGCCAACCGGGGGGAGCCGCTGGAGGACCTGATCCAGGTGGGGATGATCGGGCTGATCAACGCCATTGATCGCTTCGAACCCGAGCGAGGGATTCGTTTCGCCACCTATGCCACCCCCACCGTCGTGGGCGAGATCAGGCGTTACTTCCGCGACCGGGGCTGGGCGATGAAGGTGCCGCGGCGGCTGCAGGAGCTGAGCCTGGCAACTACCAAGGCGGCAGACGAGCTGACCCAGGAGCTGAACCGCGCTCCGACCGTCAGCGAGATCGCAGCCAAGCTGCAGGTGAGCGAGGAGGAAGCACTGGAGGCGGTGGAACTGGGCGACCTCTACCAGCTTCCGTCCCTGGACACCGCGCTGACGGAGGATGACGAGGAGTCGCACGCGGTGTTGGCAGATTACGTGGGCGAGCTGGACGTAGAGATGGAGCGGTTCGAGCGGCGAAGCCGGCTTGCTCAGGCGGTGAACTCCCTGCCGCCGCGAGAGAGGACGATCATCGAGCTGCGGTTCTTCCGCAATCTCTCGCAGACGGAAGTGGCGCGGCGCATGAAGATCTCGCAGATGCACGTATCGCGGCTGCAGCACCGCGCGATCGAGCGGCTCCGGGAGCTGGTGAAGGAACAGGAGAACGTGTAGGCCGGAATCTCGGATCTGAGATCCTGGATTCGAGATGAACGGCAGGTTCGCCGGGCCAGGGGACTGGCTCCGCCGGACGTGGCATATTGGGGGAAACAGGGCAGGAGAGATGCTCCTGCCTTACCTGTCTGTTATCCAGGTTCGCGGAGGGAAGGCTTGGATCTGCCAGCCGCGCTGGCGGCGCTGATCGTGGTGGCGGTGGTTTCCTACGTGGTCACCATCATCCACGCGGCTACCACGCGGGCGCTGGCCAGGCGGGGCGAGGGCGGCAGGCCCGAGGAGGGCCTGCTGGTGTGGCCCAGGTGGCTGACCGGGCTGGTGGCGGGTCTGCTGGTGGTGTGGCTGCTCTACCGCGTGCGCGCCATCCTGCTGCCGTTCGTGGTGGGAGCGATTGTCGCCTACCTGCTCAATCCTGCCATTGACCGGCTGGAGCGTAGGCGCTGGCCTCGCACCCACGCCATCGGGCTGGTGTTCGGGGTCTTCCTGCTGATCTTCGTCATCGCCATCCTGCTGGTGGTGCCGGCGGTGGCCTCGCAGGCGCAGGACTTGAGCAGCGGCTACAGCGCTTACGCCAAGGACGCGCGGGACCTGGTGGCGCGGGCGCGGGAGAAGGCCGAGCTCTGGGGCCAGGTGCTGGGGCTGGTCCCGAACCAGACACGGGAGGCCTTCGAGAACGTGGGGGCAAGGGCCCAAAGCTACGCGCTCAGCCTGCTCAATGAAGCCCTGGGTATGGTGAACCGCTCCCTGGTAATCGTGTCTCTGCTCATCATCTCCCCGGTGGTGGCGTTCTGGCTGCTGCGAGACTACCACGACCTGGGCCGGCGGGTGCTGCGGGTGCTGCCGGAGCGACAGCGGGAGCCCGCGCTGGTGATCCTGAGAGACATCAACCAGGTCGCTGGCGGCTATCTGCTGGGCATGGCGATGATGGCCCTGATCGTGGCCATCTACGCGGTGGTGGTGCTGACCATCGCCGGGGTCCCCTTCTCGGTGCTGCTGGGTGTGATGACAGGGGTGCTCTATATCATTCCCTATGTGGGATATCCCACCGCGGTGGTGGTCGTGGGCCTGACCATGCTGGTGACGGACAGGAACCTGGGGTTCATCTTGATCGTGCTGGCGATCCTGGTGGCGGGGAACGTGATCTCGGACTATGGCCTCTATCCGCGGGTAGTGGGGAGACGGGTGGGGGTGCATCCACTGGTGGTGATCTTCGCCCTCCTCGCGGGGGGAGCGCTGTTCGGGTTCATCGGCGTGGTGCTAGCGGTGCCGGTGGCCGGGGCCATCAATGTCGTCGCTCAGCATTTCTGGCCGGAGCTCTACGAGCCTGAGCCGGCGGGCGCGCCCGGCAGCTCTTGACAGGTAGGATCGTCTATGGCGTAATGCCAGAGAGAATCTGGGATGGCAAAAGACCGGGAAGGGGAGGAGTAGGCGCCTGCCTGGGGCACAGAGAGCTGGGAGGAGGTGAGAGCCCAGCGCCTAGTGGCGCTGAAGGACACCCCGGAGTCGCGGGCTGAAATCCGCAGCAGGAGAGACGGAGACTAGGCCTGGCCGGAACCCCTCCGTTATCGGGGGATGGCATGGGGTGAGAGCCCCGTGCCGGAAAGAGCGGGAGCGCAGCCGCGCTCCAAGCGGGGTGGCACCGCGAACGGCCTTTGGCCCTTCGTCCCCAAGTGGGAGACGAAGGGCTTTCGTCATTTCACGGCGGCTGACAGAACCGAAAGGAGGGAACATCATGCCGCGGACTCTCAGCAGGGAGGTGGCGGGTCGCGCCGGCGAAGTGGTGACGGTAAAGGGATGGCTCCACAACGTGCGTGCGCTGGGCGGAGTGACCTTCGCGCTGGTGCGGGATCGCGCCGGCCTGGTGCAGGCAGTGACGGAGAATCCGGCCGACGCCGATCTGCTGCGCGACCTGGGCGCGGAGTCCGTGGTAGAGGTCTCCGGCGAGGTCGTGCCTGAGCCAAGGGCGGCGATGGGTGTGGAGATCAGGATCGGGTCGGTGGTCGTGATCTCGCCGGTGCGGCAACCGCCGCCCCTCCAGATCAACAAGGCCAGCTTGCTGGCCGGCCTGGACGCGCAGCTCGATCACCGCGCGCTCAGCCTGCGCGCTCCCCGTCTGCGCGCCATCTTCCGGGTGCAGCACGAGGTGGCCGCCTCCTTCGCCGAATTCCTGACTGCGCAGGGCTTCACCCGGATTCACACCCCGAAGATCGTCTCCGCGGCCGCGGAAGGCGGAGCCGACCTGTTTGCGGTGGACTACTTCGGCCGCACGGTGTATCTGGCGCAGAGCCCACAGCTCTACAAACAGATCATGGTCGGGGTCTACGAGCGCGTGTTCGAGGTGGCGCCGGCCTATCGCGCGGAGAAGCACGACACCGCCCGGCACACGAACGAGTTCACCAGCCTGGACCTGGAGATGGGCTTCATCGAGAGCCACGAGGAGGTGATGGCGATGGAGAACGCCTGGCTGCGCCACCTGGCGGGAGCGCTGCGAGAGCGCTGCGCGAAGGAGTTCCGGCTGCTCGAGGCCGGCGTGCCGGAGGTGCCTGAGCGCATCCCGCGGGTCCGGCTGGCGGAGGTGCAGGAGGCGATCCGCCGTTGTCAGGGGGAGCCCGACCTGGACCCGGAGGGCGAGCGCCTGGCCTCGGCCTGGGCGCAAGAGCGCCTCGGCTCGGAGTGGCTGTTCGTCACCAACTACGGGATAGAGAAGAGGCCTTTCTACACCATGGAGGATCCCGAGCAGCCCGGAACGGCGCGAGGCTTCGACCTGCTGCTGCGAGGGTGGGAGGTGACCACTGGCGCGCAGCGCCTCCATCGCGTGGAGGACTACGAGCGGACGCTGCGGGCGCGGGGCATGGACCCCTCACAGTATGAGTTCTATCTGGAGACATTTCGGTATGGTATGCCGCCTCACGGAGGGCTCGGCGCTGGCCTGGAGCGAATCACCGCGCGGCTGCTGAACCTGTCGAACCTGCGGGAGGCGACACTGTTCCCGCGAGATCGCAAGCGCGTGTCGCCGTAGGCAAGATCGGCCGGCGGGCATGCAAGGCACGCCCGCGCTGCAGCAACGGCCCCGATGCAAGGGGCGAGCGAGTCTGCTATAATCACCAACACGGCGCCCGCCTTCCGCCGCCGCTGAAGCTATGGCGGACAAGCTGGCGGGCGTGGCCGTTGGAGGAGACTTGGGGCATGACTAGCCGCCAGCTGCGGCAGAGCTTCCTCGATTTCTTCGCGGGGCACGATCACCACGTGCTGCCAGGCTCGTCTCTGGACCCGGGCCCCCGAGACCGGACTACACTGTTCACCAGCGCGGGGATGCAGCAGTTCGTGCCCTGGTTCCGCGGCCTGGTGCCGGCCGCCTATCCCCGGGTGGTCACCTGCCAGAAGTGCTTGCGCGCCGATGACATCGAGAACGTCGGCCTCACCCCCTGGCACTGCACCTTCTTCGAGATGCTGGGCAACTTCTCATTCGGTGATTACTTCAAGGAAGGGGCCATCGAATACGCCTGGGAGTATGTCACCAAGTGGCTGCAGATCCCCGCCTCGCACCTGTGGATCACGGTCTACCCCGAGGACGAGGAAGCTCCGGACATCTGGAGACGGGTGTCTGGCCTTCCCCGGGACCGTATCACCAATGACCCGACCAACTTCTGGGCCCTGGCGGCAACCGGGCCCTGCGGCCCAGATACGGAGATCCACTTCGACCGAGGCGCAGAGTTCGGCTGCGGCCGGCCGGACTGTGACCCGACTTGCAGTTGCTCCCGGTTCACCGAGCTCTGGAACCTGGTATTCCAGACCCGCAACCGGACCGAGCAGGGCCAGCTCGAACCCCTCCCCACGCCAGGCATAGACACCGGCATGGGGTTCGAGCGCGTGGCCGCGGTGCTGCAGGAAGCGCCCTCAATCTACGAGACGGATTTGCTGGCGCCAATTGTGTCGGCGGTGACCGAGATCTCTGGCGGGCGTGGGAACGCCCGCCCTACAACATCGGATGAGCGCCAGAACCTCGCGGTGAAGGTGATCGCAGAGCACACGCGGGCGCTCGCTTTCCTGCTGGCTGATGGCTTCACGCCCTCGAACGAGGGCGCAGGGTACGTGGTGCGGCGGGTGCTGCGGCGCGCCTACCGGTTCGGTCGCACGCTAGGGCTGGAGGAGCCGTTTCTGTACCGCCTCGTGCCCTCCGTGATCGGAACTGTGGGCGACGTCTATCCCGAGCTGCGGACCACCCAAGAGCGGATCACGAGCTGGGTGCAGCAGGAGGAGAAGCAGTTCGAGGAGACGCTGGAGCGGAGCTACGCGCCGCTGATGGCGGTGATCGAACGCGCCAAGCAGGCCGGAAGCAAGGTCTTGGCCGGTGAGGACGTTTTCAAGCTCTACGACACCTATGGGATGCCAAGGGAGCTGGCCGCGGAGATCGCGGCCGAGAATGGCCTGGAGCTGGACGAGGTCGGCTTCGCGCGGGCGATGGAGGAACAGCGACAGCGGGGGCGGGCCCATGTCGAGCAGGAGTTCGGGGCCCAGGTGCGCGCCGGGTATCAGGGGTTCGTGGGCAAGACCGAGTTCGTGGGCTATGAGGCCACGACCGCGCCAGGTGTCGTGGTCGGCATCCTGCGCGGCGGGGAGGCCGTCGAGTCGCTCAAGAGCGGGGAAGAGGGCGAGGTCTTCCTCGATCGCACGCCGTTCTACGGCGAGGCCGGCGGACAGGTGGGCGACCGCGGGACCTTTGTAGGGCGGGCACGTCTCAGCATGCCCGGCGGAGGCGAGTTGGCCGCTGACGTTCTCGACACCTACTATCCTGTGGAGGGCGCACACGCGCACCGGGTGCGCGTGCAGCAGGGAGAAGTCCGGGTTGGGCGAGAGGTAGAGGCAGTGGTTGACCGCCCGCGCCGCCAGGCGATTGCCCGCGCGCACACCGCCACTCATCTGCTGCACTTCGCGCTGAGACAGGTGCTGGGGCCGCACGCGCTGCAGTCCGGCTCTCTCGTGGAGGCGGATCGGCTGCGGTTCGACTTCGCCCACTTCGCCGCGCTCACGCCGGAGGAGAAGCAGCGGATAGAGGACGAAGTGAACCGGCTCGTGCTGGAGGACGATGTGCTCGGCGTGCGGCAGACCAGCATTGAGGAGGCGCGGGCCCAAGGCGCGGTGGCGCTCTTTGGCGAGAAGTACGGCGAGGTGGTGCGCCTGGTTCAGGTCGGCGACTACAGCAAGGAGCTATGCGGGGGTACGCACCTTGCCAGAACCGCGGCCATCGGCCTGTTCGCCATCACTAGTGAGGGCAGCATCGGGTCCGGGCTGCGCCGGATCGAGGCCGTGACCGGCAGGGAGGCGCAGGCGCTGGTGGTGCGGCAGAGGGAGATGCTGCTCGCGGCGGCGCACACCCTGGGGGCTCAGCCCGAGAAGGTGATCGAGCGAGCGGAGGCGCTGCAGGCCGAGCTGCGGCGCGCGCAGCGCGAGATCGCGCGGCTGCAGCAGAGGAGCGCGGGAGCGCTGGCCGGCAACCTGGTGAAGACCGCGGTCGAGGTGAACGGAGTCAAGCTGCTGACCGCAAGGGTGGAGTTGGCGCCGGAGGCATTGCGCAACCTGGCGGATGACCTCGTGAGACGCCTGGGGTCCGGGATCGTGGTGCTGGGGTCGGAGTTCGAGGGGCGGGCGCAGTTCGTGAGCGAGGTGTCACAGGACCTGATCCCGGCCGGCTTCCACGCCGGGAACCTGATCCGGGAGGTGGCGAAGGTGGCCGGTGGCGGTGGGGGAGGAAGGCCCGATTTCGCCCAGGCCGGGGGTAAGAACCCGGAGCGGCTGGATGAAGCGCTGGCCAAAGCGAGAGAGCTGGTTGCGGCCCGTACCAGGTAGACGGTGGGGCTGCCTCCAGTTGGCGGCATCGGTCGCGCTGGCGCTGTCCGTAGTATCTCCGATCTCCGCGGCCCCCCCGCGCGCCGAGGACGTGCCTCGCTATGCTCGCCGGCGCGTGTACGGGGAGAGACCGGGGCCGCGGATGCTGATCGTCACCCTGGCCGGCGCCACTTGGTCTGATTTCCGCAGCTCGGCCATGCCCAATCTGGGCCGCGTCATCCAGCGGGGCGATGTTGGCCTGATGCCGGTTGCCAGTCTCTCAGACCCCGACCGGTATCGCACGTACGTTGCCCTGGGTGCGGGGCGCGAGGCCGCGGGGAGCGCGGCTGCCGGGCGGGCCAGGAGATTGCCCGACGGCTCCCTCGAAGTGGACGTGGCAGCGATCGCCGGCGCTAATCGGCAAGCCAGAACCGGTGCCACGCCTGGAGTGCTTGGCAGCCAATGGCACGATCACGGCCTGACTACGGCGGTGGTTGTCGCCCAGGCGCTTCCCAACGGAGTCGAGACGCCACTTCCCGAGGCCGCGATGGTGATGGACGAGGCCGGGAGGGTGGATGGCTGGTCGGTGGCAACGGTGATGCCCAATGAGGCGGCCACGGAGCTAGACCGCGCAGCCATCAGGCGCACAGTGGACTCCGCCCTGACTCAGTACGATGTCGTCGTGCTGGACCTGAGTGGCACCAACAAGAGCGAGGCTCACGGCCGGGTCGGTTCTCCCACTAGCATTGACCGTTACGTCGAGAGGCGAGAGTGGTATCGCGCCGCCGATGGGATCATCGCCGACGCCGCGGCCGCCATCGCCAAGTACGACGGTCTGCTGGCCGTGCTTGGGCCCGCTGCGCCCGCCTACTCGGCGCCCTTCCGGAATCGGTCTCTAGGCCCAGTCGTCCTCTACGACAGCTCGCGCAAGGAGCCGGGCGGGCTGCTGTATTCAGTACGCACGCGCTGGCCGGGGATCGTGACCGCCTCCGATTTCGCTCCCACGGTGCTGGCCTGGTGGCAGATCGAAGGCGCGGGCACGCCGCTGCAGACCAGGCCCGGCGGGCCTGAGAAGCTGGACCGGCTGGATAGGATGATCGCTGACCGCTATCGTCTCCGGGTCCCGATGGCAGCGGGGTACGGGCTCTATGGGGGGCTGGCCGCGCTGCTGGGTCTGGCCCTGGCGACACGTCCGCGGCGCTCTAGGGTCGCAGGTGGAGTCGCACTGGGCGTGACACTGGTGCCGCTGGGGCTGGTGATCGCCGCCCCGATTCCGCCGGGCCAGGACGCCCTCTACCTGCTCGCGTCCGCGGTGATTGCAGTCGGGCTGGGACTGATCGCGGCCTCTGCGACTCGCTCGCCGGCCGAGGGGCTGGCCGTAGCCTATCTGGTGGGAGCCGCGGTTATCGTCTCGGATGTTCTCCACGGCTCGCCGTTGATGCGGAAGTCCGCGCTCGAGATGGGGCTGATGATGGGATCCCGGTTCTACGGGATTGGGAACGAGTATATGGGAGCGCTGGTGGGGATGACGGTCATCGGGCTGGGCGCGTGGCTTCAGATGGCGCGGCGGAGCGGAAAGCTGGTGGCCCTGGTCGGCGCGTTTGTGGTGCTGGTGATCGGGGCCCCGTTCTGGGGCGCGAACTGGGGCGGGTCGGTCACCGCGGCCACCGGGATGGTGGCGCTGTGGCTGCTCAGCACGCCTCGCAATACGTGGCGGCAGGTCTTGGGCGGGGCGACCCTGTTGCTGTTGAGCGTGGCGCTGCCGGCCGCCTTGGACATGATCGCACCGCCGTCGGAGCGCTCTCACATCGGGGCCGCGGCCGGTGCACTGCTCGCAGGCCATGCCGGGAGCCTCGCCGAGACCGTGGCGCGAAAGGCCGGCCTCGCGCTGCAGGTAGTCAAGACAGTTCCATGGAGCCTGGCGGGCGCGCCGCTGGCGGCGGCGGTGTTCTGGCTGCAGTTGCGCGCGGGGGGCCGGCACGACGAGCGCTGGGGGCGCAGCGGGCCCTCGCTGCCGGGATCTGGGCGGCGCTGATCGCCGGAGTGGTGGCGATGGTGGTGAACGATTCGGGCCCCGGGGCCGGGTTTGGGGCGGTACTGGCAGCGATGGGTGCGGTAGTGTTCCTGGCGGCGCGCGGCCAGAGGTGGCAACGTGATCGCGTTGGGCATTGATCTGGGAGAGCGGCGAATCGGCATCGCGGTCAGTGACGCACTGGGGATGGCCCATCCCGTGATCGTGATCGAGCATAGCTCGCTGCGGGGGGATATCGCCCGGGTGGCAGACCTGGCGGCGAAGAGGAAGGCAGGGATGATCGTGGTTGGCCTGCCGTTGAGCATGGACGGATCGTGGGGGCCAATGACGCGGAGGGCGAGGCGCTTCGCCAATGCCCTCAGGCGCGCATTGGGGATAGCGGTGGAAATGTGGGATGAGAGGTTGACTACGATAGAGGCGGAATCTCGGATGAAGGGCGCGGGCCGGCGGCGCGAGGAGATGGATAAGATGGCAGCGGCGGTGATGCTGCAGAGCTACCTGGACGCGCACCGGCAGGCTTAGCGCGATGAGAGGGAGGCGCGGGAGAGTTGAGCCGCTGCGGCTGGTGAGCCGGCTGCTCGCGTCCGCGGCGGCGGCGCTGCTGATGGCGGCAGTGGGCTGGGTGCTGCTGGCGCCGGTGGGCAAGGGGCAACCTCAACTGGTGGTGGTGGCGCCGGGGGAATCGGTCTCGGAGACGGCCTCTCAACTGGGCCAGCAGGGGCTGATTCGCAGCCCCAGGGTGTTCGCGGCGGCCGCTTATGTGACGGGCAAATGGCGGCGCATTCAGGCCGGGCGCTACGACCTGACTCCCGGCATGAGCGCGATGGAGATGCTGGACGCGCTCTGCCGGGGCACCCGCAAGGCCTGGCAGTGGGTGACCGTCCCGGAGGGATACACCCTCAGGCAGATCGCGCAGGAGCTAGAGAAGCAGGGGCTGGTTTCGGCGGCAGAGTTCATCGGCGAGGCGGAGCAGGGGCAAGATCCGGACCCTCGGTTTGCGCATCCCGCGGGGAGCCTGGAAGGCTACCTGTTCCCGGACACCTACCGCGTGGATGTAGGGGAGACCGCGGCCGACATCGCGGGGCAGATGCTGCGCCGGTTCGGCCAGGTGGTCGCGCAGGGCATGTTTCATAGCAAGCCGACCTATGGAGATCGCAGCTTGCGGGAGATCGTGATCCTGGCCTCCCTGGTGGAGGCGGAGGCGAAGAGAGAGAAGGAGCGGCCGCTGATCGCGGGAGTGCTGATGAATCGGCTGCGGCGAGGCATGAAGCTGGAGTGTGATGCTACGGTGCAGTTCGCGCTGGGAGACGGCCGCAAGTCCCGGCTGACGCACGAGGACCTGCTGATCGACAGCGAGTACAATACCTACCGGCATCCCGGTCTGCCCCCCGGACCGATCTGCAACCCGGGAGAGGCCAGCCTCCGCGCGGCGATGGATCCCGCCAGGGTGCGCTATCTCTACTACGTGGCGCGCGATGATGGGTCCCATGTGTTCAGCGAGACCTTCGCGCAACACCAGGCCGCGATCGTGCGGGTGCGCAGGGGAGATCAAGGGCAGTGACCCAGTGGCCCACGAGAACCGGACCGCCCGCGGCTCCTCCCAGCAGGGAGATGTGGCCCACCCACCGGCGGCCGCGCCGCGCCCTGATGCCGCAAGTGCTGCAGCTCATCGCCATCCTGGTGTTCCTGGTAGCCGCTTACGAGCTCGCGGTGTGGGGCTGGGAGAGGACAGCGCCCAGGGAGGTGAACGTGCCGCGCATCGTTGGCCTCCAGCAGAAGGAGGCGATGTTGCTGCTCGACGGCGCGGGGCTGACCGGGGAGGTGATCGCCGAGAAGGCGAGCGAGAAGGCGAAGGAGGGGGTGGTGCTGTCGGCCGAGCCTGGGCCGGGCAGGAGTGTGAAGGCCGGGCGGATCGTGCGCCTCACCGTGAGTTCGGGATCGCGCTGGGCGAAGGTGCCCGATGTCAGCGACATGTCAGTGGATCGCGCGCGGGCGCTGCTGCGAGAGGCGAAGTTGGTGGTCCGCCGGGAGAAGGCGCGCTATCATCCCAAGGTGCCGGTGGGATACGTGCTGGGGCAGCAGCCCGCGCCGGGCGAGAGAGTGCCGCGGGGGACGGAGGTGGATCTGGTGGTGAGCAAGGGCCCGCAGCCCGAGACGGAGGTGGCGGAGGAAAGGCCCGCCGACGAAGGGGTGCGAAGCACCGACATTGAGCTGACTGTGCCCCCGGGCGCCAGCCTTCAGGAAGTGAGGATCGTAGTGGTGGATAAGGGGGGCGAGCACGTGGTGCTCCGGGAGTATCGCCAGCCTGGGGAGAAGGTGACGCAGACGGTCTCGGGCGAGGGGCCCAGTGTGGTGGTGCGAGTCTACCTCAGCGGCCTGCTGGTGCAAGAGAAGACGATCTGAGGTCCGGCAACAGCCCCGCCCCTGCTGTGTGGGGGTAGGCTGCGAGCGTGGCACGCGGGAGACCATGGCCAGCTATCGCATCGGGATTGATGTCGGCGGCACCTTCACTCATGCGGTGGCGCTGGAGGCGGCGAGCTTCGGGCTCGCCGCCCAAGTTAAGGTCCCCACCACACACCGCGCGGCGCGGGGCGTGGCCGAGGGTGTGATCCAGGCGCTGCGCTTGCTGCTGGATGAGTCCAGGATCTCCCCGGCCGATATCAGCTTCCTCGCCTACAGCACGACGCAGATCACGAACGCCCTGCTGGAGGGCGATGTGGCGCCTGTGGGCATTATTGCCCTGGGATCGGGGCTGGAGGGCAGACGCGCCGCGGGGGAGACACGCGTCGGCGACCTGGAGCTGGCGCCGGGCCGGCGGCTGCGAACAGCCCACACTTATCTCGACCGCGATAAGCTGGACGAGAGCTTGGTCCGGGCGGCGATCTCAGAGGTGAGCAGCCAAGGCGCAGCGGCAATCGTGGCGGCGGAAGCGTTCTCGGTGGATGATCCCTCGCGGGAGCAGTTGGTGATGGGTGCGGCGCGCGCCGCGGGTCTGCCGGCCACCGGCACTCATGAGATCTCGGGTCTGTACGGCCTAAGGGTGCGCACTCGCACTGCGGTGATCAACGCCAGCTTGCTGCCTGAGAGCATTGCCACGGCCGACCTGACGGAAATGGCCGCCCGAGAGGCCGGCATTACCGCGCCCTTGATGGTGGTGAGAAGCGATGGCGGGGTGATGACGATTGGCGATATGCGGCGGCGGCCCTTGCTGACATTGCTGTCCGGACCGGCGGCGGGGGTGGCGGCGGCGCTGATGTACGTGCGGGTGAGCGATGGTATCTTCCTGGAGGTGGGTGGCACCAGCACGGACATCACCGCGATTCAGCACGGGAGAGCACTGCTGCGCACGGCCGAGGTGGGAGGGCACCGGCTGTTCCTGCGGACACTGGATGTGCGCACCATCGGCGTGGCGGGCGGCTCCATGCCCCGGGTGCATGCGGGTGCGGTGGCGGAGGTGGGCCCTCGCAGCGCGCATCTGGCCGGGCTGCGGTATGCCTGCTTCGGCAGGCCCGAAGAGCTGGCCCGAGGTGGAGAGCTGCGGGCTGTGCTGCTGTCTCCGGTGGAGGGCGATCCACCCGATTACGCCGCGCTCGAGAATGGGGCCGGCGAGCGCGCGGCGGCCACGCTGACCTGCGCCGCGAACGCGGCCGGGCGAGTGCCGGAGGGGGATTGGGCGCGGGGCGACGCGCAGTCCGCGCAGATGGCGCTGGCCGCGCTGGGAAAACTCGTGGGCGAGACCGGAGAGCAGGCCGCGCAATCGGTGATGGAGGTAGCGGCGGCGAAAGCGGCGCGCACAGTGGAGGCACTGCTGGCCGACCGCGGGATGAGCCGGGACACCACCTGGCTGGTGGCGGGTGGCGGCGGGGCCAGCGCGCTGGTTCCGGCGCTAGGGAAGGGGCTCGGTTTGCCGGTTCGCCTGGCCGCGAACGCGGCAGTGGTCTCGGCGATAGGGACGGCGCTGGCGATGGTGCGGGAGGTAGTAGAACGGACCGTGCCGCAGGCGGGGGAGGTGGAGGTGCTGCAGATCAGGCGGGAGGCCGCGGAGGGGGCGGTGCGGGCCGGCGCCGACCCGGACAGCGTGACCGTAGAGGTCGAATACGATGCTCGCACTGCGGTGCTGCGTGCGGTTGCCACCGGTCAGACGGAGCTGCGAGAGCGTGACCTCGCCCAGGCCGCGGCGAGCGACGAGGAACGGCTGGCCGCGGCGGCGAATTCAATGCGGCTCGAGCCAGGTGAAGTGGAAGTGGTGGCGGACAGCGGCCTGCTGCGCGCCTATCATGGTCGGAGAGAGCGCAAGCGGTTGCTCGGGTTGCTGAAACGGCACGATCGACGGCTCGCGCTGGTAGACGAGCAAGGAGTGGTGCGGCTGGTGCTGTCGGGAGCGACGGCGCGGGTTTGCGAAGCCGGCACCGGCCGAGAGGCCATCGCCGAGGCGCTGGAGGAGCATACCAGGTACGGCGATGCAGGAGCGGAGCTGCCGCGGCTCTTCCTGGGAGTGCGGGGCCGCGTGGTCAACCTGTCCGGCCTGGTCAGCGCGGCCCAGGTGCTGGCGCTTGCTCAGGCAGAGACCGCCAGTCTGGCGCAGGACGAGCAGGTGATGGTGGTGGCGGCGGCGCGGGGGCGCTGACCGCAAGGCCGAAGCGGCGGGCATGGGTAGGCCCGCCCTACAGGTGGAGGGGATCATGGAGCCGGTGCGCTTGACAAAGGATGAATGGGACGACCTGGAGCCGCGGCTGGCGGAGGCGGAGCGCGTGGCGCACGAGCGCTACCTGCAGAGCCCGGAGACGCGGGCACTGGTGGGGGACAGCGATAAGACGCCCGGCTATCTGCTGCTGCAGCGGCTGAAGGCGCTCAAGGACAACGAGGCGGTGAAGCTGTTCCGGGCGGTGGAGATGTACCATCACGAGCTGACCCGGGCGGACATCGCGGCCGCCTTCGCGCGAGGCCGGGAGATTGGAGAGGGGAGAGGTGAGGGGTGAAAGGTGAGCGAGAGGGGAGAGCGCGGTGCGGACTGAGCATTTCTTTGCGCCCACACTGAGGCAGGTGTCGGGGGAGGTGGAGATGGCGAGCCACCGCCTGCTGCTGCGCGGCGGATTCATCCGGCAGGTGGCCGCGGGTATCTACTCACTGCTGCCATTGGGGCTGCGGGTGGTGCGCAAGATCGAGACCATCGTGCGGGAGGAGATGGACGCGGCGGGCGCGCAGGAGGTGTTCCTGCCCACTCTGCATCCGCTGGAGCTGTGGGAGAAAAGCGGCCGCACTGCCTACTGGGGGCCTGAGCTGATGCGCCTGGAGGATCGCAGCGGCCGGGCCTACTGCCTGGGAGGCACCCACGAGGAGGTGATCACGGACCTGGTGGGCTCGGCGGTGAAGTCCTACCGGGAGCTGCCTTTCACCCTGTACCAGATCCAGGTCAAGTTCCGCGACGAGGTGCGGCCCCGGGGTGGACTGGTCCGCGCCCGCGAGTTCACGATGAAGGATGCCTACAGCTTCGACCGCGATGTGCCCGGCCTCGACCACTCCTATGACGCCATGCTGGGCGCCTATCGCAAGATCATGGAGCGAATCGGGATTCCCCATTATCTCGCCGACGCCTCGGCCGCCGGCATCGGGGGCTGGGACACGCGGGAATTCGTGCTGCCCTGCGAGAGCGGAGAGAGCTATTATCTGAGGTGTGACACCTGTGATCGTCATGCCGCGCCGGAGGTGGCGGAGTTCGCCCCGTCTCCGGTCGCGGCATCGCCAGAGTCGCCGGCCCCGGTGGAGCCGGTAGCCACCCCTGACCAGCGAACCATCGAGCAGGTGACGGCCTTCCTGGGAGTGCCAGCGCGGCGGCTGGTGAAGACCCTGCTCTACCGGGTGGCTAGCTCTTCGACCGCCATGGCGGCCGGCAAAGCAGGCCTAGCCACGGACGGGCGGGTGGTGGCGGCCTTGGTGCGGGGCGACCGCGAGCTGAGCGAAGATAAGCTGAAGGCGGCGGCGGGGGCGAGTAAGCTGCTGATGGCCGACGCGCTCACAGTGCAGCAGGTGAGCGGGGCGCCGGTGGGATTCGCGGGCCCGGTGGGATTGGGGGACGTCGAGATCATCGCCGACGAGGAGCTGCGGGGGGAGCGCAACTTCGTGACCGGCGGAAACGCAGCCGATCTGCACCTGCGCAATGTGAACTGGGGGCGCGATTTCGCCGTCTCCCGGTGGGCGCAACTGCGCCGGGGAGAGGCGGGCAACCTCTGCGCCGGGTGCGGCCAGCCGCTCCAGGGTTACCGCGGCATCGAGCTCGCCCACATCTTCAAGCTGGGCAGCATCTACAGCGAGCCGTTAGGGGCCTACTACCTGGATGAGGAGGGCCAGCGCAGGCCGATTATAATGGGGTGCTATGGGTTCGGCAGCACCCGGATGATGGCGGCGCTGGCGGAGCATTTCCATGATGATTCGGGGCTGATCTGGCCGGCTTCAGTGGCGCCTTTTGACGTGGTCGTGATTCCGGTGAATCATGATGACACGACCCAGCGCGAGCTGGCCGAGCGCATCTACGGCGAGCTGGCAGGCGCCGGGCTGGATGCTCTGCTGGAGGACCGGCCGGAGCGACCTGGGGTGAAGTTCAAGGACGCGGATCTCATTGGCATCCCGGGGCAGGTGGTGGTGGGGCGGCTGGCCGGGGAGGGTAAGGTCGAGGTGAGGCGGCGGGGAGGGGAGAGCAGGACGGTGGAGGTCGGCCAGGCGCTCGGCGCGGTGCAAGACCTGCTGGGGAGAAAGCAGAAAGGAGAGGGAAGAGAGTAGGAAAGACCAGCCAACCCTGTCGGTCGCTTCTCTACTTTCCACTCTCTGTTCTCCAACTGACATGCCCTATCCCGTTGATGTGCTGATCAAGATCATACTGGCGGCGGTGTTCGGAGGGGTGGTGGGGTGGCAGCGGGAGGCGCGCTTCCGGCCCGCGGGGCTGCGCACGCACGTGCTGGTGTGCGTGGGGTCGGCGGTCTACACTCTCGCCTCGGTCAGCTTCTCGGGCAACGCCGACCCCAGCCGGATCGCCTCCCAGGTGGCCACCGGGATGGGTTTCCTGGGGGCGGGCACCATCATCCGTCATGGCAGCATCGTGCGCGGTCTGACCACGGCCGCCAGCCTCTGGGCGGTAGCTGCGGTGGGCATCTGCGCGGCGCTGGGGGGCCGGCTGTTCTGGGTGGCGGGGATCGCGACGGTGGTGGTGCTGATCACGCTCACGGTGCTGCGGCAGGTGGAGCGGAGGGTGCTGGCCCGGGGACACTTCGCCACCCTGGTGCTGCAGCTGCCTGACGTCAGGTCGCGGATCGGCGAGATCCATCGCGCGCTGCAGGCGAAGGGGGTGCGAATGGACTCGCTGCAGATCACCGAGGTGGGGCCTGGCGGCCTGCAGGAGATGGAGATCAGCATCCGAGTGGCGCCGGATGCCGACCTGAGCGCAGTGCTCGCCGACCTGGCGCGAATGGAGGGGTTCGCCTCTCTGCGGCAGGAGTGACGTAGTGGGTGCCTCCTCCCTTGCTGTATTCGAGAGGGGAGGGAGGCCCCTGTCTTCTCGATGCTCTCCCCACCCCTTCGTCAGGGGGTGGGCTGCTTGTCAAGAGGAGGGGGCTATGCTATACTGATGCCGCGGGCTGGATTTGTCGCACTCGTGCGTGACCGAAGAGTGGGCGTAGTCCCACTCTTTGGCGTTACAGTGTGGTTTCGGGCCCGGAGGCCCGAAGCCTGGGACGGTGCTGCGAGGAAGCGGAAGAACGATGCAAGTGGACTTCGTCCAAGCCTTGCGAGATCTGGGCCGGGAGAAGGATATCCCGCTCGAAACCCTGAGCGAGATCATCGAAGCGGCACTGGTCTCCGCCTATAAGAAGCATTTCGGGGCGGCCTCGGAGATCCACGTGGACATTGACTGGGATGCGGGGACGGCGGTGGTGTTCGCCCGGAAGCGGGTGGTGGAGCACGTAGAGAACCCGCATGCCGAGATGTCGCTGGCCGAGGCGCGTCGGCTGGACCCCACAGTGGAGGAGGGAGAGAGTCTCGATATCGAGGTGTCGCCGGCGGAGTTCGGGCGGATTGCGGCTCAGACCGCGAAGCAAGTGGTGGCTCAGCGCGTCCGGGAGGCGGAGCGGGAGATCATCTACACCGAGTTCAGCAACCGGGATGGGGATGTGGTCACCGGTGTGGTGCAGCGGCGGGAAGGCCGCACCGTGCTGATTGACCTGGGGAAGGTGGAAGCGGTGCTGCCGGTCTCCGAGCAGAGCGCGCTGGATAGCTATCGCTTTGGCGAGCGCCTGAAGGTCTACATCCTGGAGGTGAAGCGCACCACGAAGACGCCGCGGGTGCTGGTGTCCCGCAGCCATCCGGGTTTGCTGCGGCGGTTGTTCGAACTGGAAGTGCCCGAGGTGCACGATGGAGTGGTGGAGATGAAGGCCCAGGCGCGTGAAGCGGGGGCGCGCAGCAAAGTCGCGGTCTGGTCCCGCCAGGAGAATGTGGACCCGGTGGGGGCGTGCGTCGGACACCGCGGCAGCCGGGTGCAGTCGGTGGTGGATGAGCTGCGGGGTGAGAAGGTGGACATCGTGCGTTGGAGCGACGAGTCGGCGAAGTACGTGGCCAGCGCGCTCAGCCCGGCGAAGGTGAGCAGAGTCATCATCGATGAGAGGACCAGGTCGGCGACGGTTGTGGCGCCGGATAACCAGCTCTCGCTGGCCATCGGGCGGGAGGGGCAAAACGTGCGCCTGGCAGCGCGGCTGACGGGCTGGCGCATTGACATCCGCAGCGAAGCCCAGATGGCGGAGCAGGAGGCGGCGGCGCAGGCCGCGGCGGCCGCTTCCAGGGGCGAGCAGGCGCCCGCGGTGGAGGCGCCGGTGGAACAGGCACCGGAGATAGGAGAGACCGCGGCCCCCGGGCTGGCCGAGGAGGCGGAAGCTGCGGCGCTGGCTGGCGAAGGGGTGGCGGGCGTGGGAGTGCCTGCTCTGAAGGACAGTGGGACGGGGGGAGACTCCTCGTCGTCTGCTGAGGCACAGCAATGACGCCTCCCAAGCACGTGCCCCAGCGAAGTTGCGTAGCCTGTCGCACCGCGCGGGGGAAGTGGGAGCTGGTGCGGGTGGTGCGCACGCCGCTGGGTGCGGTGCAGGTGGACCCGACGGGGAAGCTGGCCGGGCGCGGCGCCTACCTCTGCCGGAACGAGGCTTGTCTGGCGCAGGCCGTGAAGCAGAAGAAGCTGAACCGGGCGCTGGGAGTGGCGGTGGAGGCGGGGCTGGCGGAGGAGTTGAGGCAGCAGTTGAGCGGGAGCCAGGGAGTGCAGGCGAGGGACAGGCGAGGCGAGCGCTAGATGAGGGTATATGAGCTCGCAAGAGAACTGGGCGTGCCGGGGAGGGACATCCTCCTGCTCCTGGAGGAGCTGGGGGTGGGGGGCCGCACGGCCAGCTCCAGTCTGCCGCCGGAATATCTGGATGTGATCCGGGTGCGACTGGGCCATGGGCCCAGGGCAGCCGCCCCAGCGGCCCCAGCAGTGGCAGAGAAGCCGAAGGAGGCGCCGGCCCCAGCTGCTCCTCCGCCTGTGGTTGAAGCCCCGGCCGAACCGGCGGTGGTGATGGAAGAGGAGACCGGGACCCTTACTCTGAAGCCGCCGGTGAGCGTAGCCGTCTTCGCCACTGCGCTCGACACCGATGCCGAGAACGTGATCAGCGCCGCCGCCGGCCTGGGGGAGTCGGTGGGAGAGCAGGATGCTATCTCGGCGGAGCTGGCGGTGCTGATCGGTGAGCAGTGGGGCTACACGATCAAGATCGAGGCACCGGCCGTGGTGGAGGAGGCGCCGCCTCCAGTGGCGGCGCCGGCGGCAGAGGCGCTGGCGGCCGAGGTCGTGCTGCCGAGAGCGGCTGCGCCTGCCGCGGTGGCACCGCTCCCGCCCAAGCGAGTGGTGCCCAGGCGAGTGGCGGCGGCAGACGCGCCCATCAGGCCGCCGGTGGTCACCGTGATGGGGCACGTGGATCACGGGAAGACCACGCTGCTGGATGCTATCCGCGAGACCAATGTCGCGGCCAGCGAGGCCGGGGCGATCACTCAGCATATCGGGGCCTACCAGGTGGAGGTGAACGGGCGGCGCATCACTTTCATTGACACCCCCGGACATGAGGCCTTCACCGCGATGAGGGCGCGGGGCGCCCAGGTGACCGATATCGCGGTGCTGGTGGTGGCAGCGGATGACGGGGTGATGCCCCAGACGCTGGAGGCCATTGACCATGCCCAGGCGGCGGGCGTACCCATCATCGTGGCCATCAACAAGATCGACCGCCCCAACGCCGGCGTGGAGCAGATCAAGCAGCGGCTGTCCGAGAGGAACCTGGTGCCGGAGGAATGGGGCGGTGAGACCCTCTACGTGCCGATCTCGGCCTTGCAGAAGGTAGGGGTGCAGGAGCTGCTGGAGATGATCCTGCTGGTGGCGGACATGCGGGAGCTGCGGGCGCGCAAGCAGGGGGTTGCCGAGGGGGTGGTGCTGGAAGCGGAGCTGGACCGGCGGCGGGGCTCGGTGGCGACGCTGTTGGTGCAGGAGGGCACGCTGCGAGCGGGCGACAGCATCGTGGCGGGACCGGTGTCCGGCAAGGCCAGGGCAATGACGGATGACCTTGGGCGCCGGCTGACGGAGGCCGGGCCGTCTACGCCGGTGCAGGTCATGGGGCTGGCCGATGTGCCGGAGGCGAGCGAGCTGTTTCGGGTGGTGAGCAGCGACCGGGAAGCGCGGGTGCTGGCCGATGAGCAGCGCCTGGTCCGACGCAGCGCGGAGCTGGTGGCGGTGGGGCCTCGATCCATGATGGAGATCTCCCGGCTGTTTGCGGCGGGAGAGAGCAAGGTACTGAACCTGATCCTCAAGGCCGATGCCCAGGGCACGGTGGAAGCGATCAGCGACGCACTGCTCCAGATGCAGACCGAAGAGGTGAAGATCGCCCTGCTCCACACCGGGGTGGGAGAGGTGACCGAATCCGATGTCAGCCTGGCGGCGGCCTCCAAACCCACGGTGATCATCGGCTTCCAGGTGGGCGCTGATACCCAGGCGCGGGGGCTGGCGGCGGACGAGCACATCGAGATCCGCCGCTACCAGGTGATCTACGACCTGCTCGACGACGTGCGCCAGACCATGATCGGAATGCTGGAGGCGGTGACGGAGGAGGCGGTGGTGGGCCGGGCGGAGGTGCGGGCGCTCTTCCGGTCCTCCCGGGTGGGCACGATCGCGGGGTGCTATGTGGGGGAGGGGCGCCTGATGCGGGGAGCACTAGTGCGGATACGGCGGCGCGGGGCGGTAGTCTACGAGGGCCGACTGGACTCCCTGCGGCACCTGAAGGAGGATGTGACCGAGATCACCCAGGGCTTCGAGTGTGGGATCGCCATCCAGGGCTTCGACGGTTTCGAGGTGGGGGACGAGATCGAGTGTGTGGAGCGCCGGGAGGTGCGGCGGCTTGTCCTATAATAAGGCGCCGACTCTGCATATTGCGGCCCTCAGCGTGGAGCTGGAGATCACCGATGGCATTACACTCAAGGACAAGCGCCAGGTGATCCGCAGCCTGCTGGACCGCATCCGCGATCGGTTCAACGTGAGCGCGGCCGAGGTGGGCAACCTGGACTCGCCGCGCTACGCCACCCTGGCGGCGGTGGTGGTGGCGAACGAGCATGCGTTCGTGGACCGGGTGATGTCGAGGGTGGCCAGCTTCATCGAGGGGGAGCCGCGGGTGGTGGTGCTGGCGCAAGATCTCGAACACCTGTGAAGGCCCCGGCGGGGCCGCATCTCCCATCCCTCCGACCCGCGCGGTGAACTGGCATGGCCTCGCAGCGCGTGCAGCGCGTTCAGAACTTGCTGCGTGCAGAGATCAGCACGGTGCTTCAGCGGAAGCTGAAGGACCCGCGGGTGACCATGGTCACGATCAGCTACGTGGAGGCGGCCCCGGACCTGCACGAGGCGCGAGTCTTCGTGAGCGTGTATGGTGACCGCGAGACGCAAGAGGTCGCCTTGGAGGGTTTGAGAAGCGCGGCCGGCTTCATCCGCGCGGAACTGATGAAGGTGCTGCACCTGCGCCCGATGCCCCATCTCGATTTCCGGACCGACGAGTCTCTGGCGCGGGGAGCCCACACCCTGGACCTGCTGGAGCAGCTGGAACATGAGCAGGAAGGCCGCGAGGGCAGCGCGGGATCAAGCCATCGCGCTGATTCGGAGTAGCGAACAAGTCTTTGTCGGTACCCATCTGCGGCCCGACGGCGATGCCCTGGGGTCGCTGCTCGGGCTCTCTCTGGCGCTGGAGAAGATGGGGCTGCGGGTGGTCCGGCTGTGTGTGGACCCGGCGCCGGCGGTGTACCGCTTTCTCCCCGGTTCCGAGCGCATCCAGCAGCAGGCGCCCCCCTGGCGGCCCCAGGTGGGAGTGGTGGTGGACTGCGACGGGCTGGCGCGGGTGGGAGGCCTGGAGCCGGTGTTCGCTTCCCTGCCGCACCTGATTGACATTGACCACCACGGCACCAACCAGACCTTCGGCGAGGTGCAAGTGGTTGATCCCAGCGCCGGGGCCTGCTCGGAGCTGGTGTTCGACCTGGTGCGCGCTCTCGATATCGCCGTGGACGCCGATATCGCGACCTGCCTATATGCCGGCATTCTCACCGACACCGGCCGGTTCTCCTATGCCAACACCACCCCTAGCAGCCTGAGGATCGCGGCCGAGCTGGTGAGGGCCGGGGCGCGGCCGGCCTTGATCGCGCGCAAAGTGTACGGGGAACGCTCTATCGCCGCCACCCACCTGCTGGGGGTCGCGCTGTCGCGGCTGTCGGCGCATTTCGCGGGGCAGGTGGTGAGCTCGACCCTGATCCCGGCGGATTTCACGGCCACTGGTGCGGTGTCAGCAGATACCGAGGGGATCATTGACCACCTGCGGGCCATTGGCGGGCCTCGGGTTGCCCTGTTGTTCGTGCAGATGGAGGACGGCGAGGTGCGGGCGAGCCTGCGCTCGGATGGCAGCGTGGACGTGAGCGCGATCGCGCTCGCGTTCGACGGCGGAGGGCACGCCATGGCGGCAGGCTGCACCTGTCCGGGGACGGTGGAAGAGGTGCGGGGACGGGTGCTGGCGGCAGTGGAGAAGTGGCTCTCGCAGTCGGGCGCGGACGATGCCGGCTGACGGATTCCTCAACCTGCTGAAGCCCCCTGGCATGACCTCGCACGATGTGGTGGCCTGGGTGCGGGCGCGGCTGGAGAGCCGGCGGGTGGGGCACCTTGGGACCCTGGACCCGGCGGCGGCCGGGGTGCTCCCCATCTCCGTGGGACGGGCAACGCGGCTGTTCCAGTTCGCCGCCGGACAGGAGAAGAGCTATCGCGCGGAGATCGTCTTCGGGCTGGCGACCGACACCATGGACGCCGAGGGAGCGATCACCGCGGAGGGCGACAGCAGCGCGCTGACGCGAGTGATGCTCACCGACCTGTTGACGCGGCTGGTGGGCGAGATCGAGCAAACGCCGCCGGCTTACTCGGCCGTGCAGGCGAATGGCCGCAGGCTGTACGAGCTGGCGCGCCGGGGCGAAGCGCCGGCCGCGAGACCCCGCACGGTGCGGGTGGTCGGCTTGGACCTGATCGCATTCTGGCCCGGGCCCCGAGCGCGGGCGCTGGTGGATGTGGTGTGTGGGCCGGGCACTTACGTGCGGGCCCTGGCCGCGGATCTGGGCCAGGCCGCCCGTTGCGGGGCCTACCTGAGTTTCCTGGTGCGGACCAGGGTGGGCCGGTTCGAGATCGCCGATGCGCTGACCCTGGAGGAGTGCGAGGCGGCAGCAGAGCGAGGCGAGTTTGGCGAACTGGTCTTGCCCATGGACTGGCCGCTGGCGCATCTGCCGGCGGTCGAGCTGGATGGGCCGAACGCGTTGCGCTTCGTGCAAGGCACGAGAGTGACGACGGCGGAAGCGGCCAGAGCCGGCGGTCTGGGGACTGAAGTCCCGAGAGACCAGGCGGCGGGCGCGGGCGTGCCCGCCCTACAGCGCGTCTATGGAGTGGGAGGCCGGTTTCTGGGTCTGGGTGAGATGCTCAAGGGCCAACTGCGCCCCCAGGTGGTGCTGGCGGCACCGGAGGGCGGGGGGCCGTGAGGGTCATCCGCGACCTGAAGCAGGTGTCAGTCCGCCGGCCGCTTTGCCTGGCCATGGGAGTGTTCGATGGGGTGCACCTGGGCCACCAGGCGATCATCTCGGAGGCGGTAGGCCTCGCCGCGGGCACCGGCGGACTGCCGGCGGTGCTGACCTTCGACCGGCATCCCATGGAGGTGCTATTGCCAGATGGCGCGCCGCCGCTGCTTACCACCACGGAGGAGAAGCTAGACCTGATCCGGGGCCTGGGCATACGGCTGGCCGTGGTGGCGAGATTCGATCGCCGGCTGGCGGAGACTCCGGCGGAGAAGTTCGTGGGCCGGGCCCTGGCGCAGCAGCTCAGGGCTCGCTGTCTGGTGGTGGGCGAGGACTGGCGCTTCGGCGCGGGGCGGGCCGGCACCACTGCTCTGCTGCGAAGGATGGCGCCGCAGTTGGGCTTCGAGGTGCGGGTGGTCCAACCAGTCGTGGTGAGGGGGCGGCGCGTGAGCAGCACGCGGATCCGCGCCCTGATCCTGCGGGGCCAGGTCGCCGCGGCCCGCGACTGCCTAGCTCGCCACTACCAGGTGTCGGGCCGGGTGGTGGTCGGGGAGGGCCGAGGCCGCGAGCTGGGCTATCCGACCGCGAATCTGGAGCCTCCGGCCGCCAAGCTGATCCCGCGAGACGGAGTCTACGCCTGCTGGGCCGGGCCGACGGCGGGCAGGCAGAGACAGGCCCGCCCTATAGGCGTTTGGCCGGCGGTGGCGAGCATCGGGGTGCGGCCAACGTTCGAGCGCCGCGGCGCGCGGCGGATAGAGGTGCACCTGCTGGAGGCGGATTCCTCTGGCGGGCATGGGCATGCCCGCCCTACAGCCGCGCGGCGCACCAGTCTGCCGGGCCGAGAGATGCGGGTGCTGTTCGTCCAGTGGCTGCGGGGCGAGGTCCACTTCGCCTCGCCTGAGGCTCTGGTGAAGCAAATGGGGCGGGATTGCGCGCGGGCGGGGAGAGTGCTGGCTTTACAGGCTCCT
Organism: uncultured Armatimonadota bacterium; assembly: GCA_963716175.1. Classification (GTDB taxonomy): domain Bacteria; phylum Armatimonadota; class Hebobacteria; order Hebobacterales; family Hebobacteraceae; genus MFD04408-11. The sequence continues at coordinate 3,396,661 of OY970296.1, forward strand.
GCTGATGTGCTATCATCTGAGCGGTAGTGAGAAGGAAGCCCTGAGTGGGTTGAGCTTTTCGGGAGGAGATCGGTGCCGCTGGTCAAGGACGTGAAGCAGAGCATCATGCTGGAGAACCGCGTGCACGAGAGCGATACCGGCTCGCCGGAGGTGCAGGTGGCTCTGCTGAGCGCCCGCATCAACCAGCTTCAGGAGCATCTGGCTCAGCATCAGCGAGATCATCACTCCCGGCGGGGGATGCTGATCATGATCGGGCGCAGGCAGCGCCTGCTGAACTACTTGAGCCGTACGGACATAACCCGCTACCGGGCCCTGGTGGGTAAGCTCGGGCTGCGGGATAAGACGAGAGCAAGAGGCTGAACGCGGGCCCGGGTTTCGGGCCCGCTGCCGTAAATAAGACTAGGGGAAACGCATCGGAAGCCAATAGCGGAGTCCGGCCTTATCAGGCTCTCTTCTTGCGGGGACGATCCTGAACCAATGTGTGCCGAGACGCACCGCCCGGCGTCAGGGGCCAGGGTGTCGGCAGACATCGGTGCAGGTGATGTTCCTAGCGGCAGGGAAGTCGGCGGACCCCCTCGTGCTCTCCCGTGCGTTTGCCCCGGAAAAGGTAGCAACTGTGGCAATCGCAAGTCGTGACCTCGACGGGAAGACGGTCTCCGTCGAGACCGGAACCCTAGCCAAGCAGGCCGATGGGTCGGTCTGCGTGCGGGTGGGAGACACCATCACCCTGGTGACGGCCACCATGGCCGCTCCCCGCGAGGGGATGGACTTCTTCCCCTTGCTGGTGGATTACGAGGAGAAGATGTACGCGGCCGGCAAGATCCCGGGAGTGCGGTACATCCGCCGCGAGGGCCGGCCCAGCGAGAACGCGATCCTGACCGCGCGGCGCATTGACCGCACCATTCGCCCCCTTTTCCCGGAGGGCTTCCGCAACGATATCCAACTGGTGGCCACCGTGCTCTCGGCCGACCCGGACAACGCTGCGGACATGCCCGCCATGATCGGGGCCCTCGGCCGCCCTTTCCATCTCCCCGATTCCGTTCCAGGGGCCGGTGGGGGCAGTGCGGGTGGGGAGGCTGGAGGGGAAGATGGTGGTCAATCCCACCTACGCCGAGCGGGACCAGAGCGACTTGGACCTGACAGTCGCGGTGAGCCCCAGCGGGGTGGTGATGCTGGAGGGGATGGCCGACGAGCTGCCCGAGGAAGTGCTGGTGGAGGCGGTTCGCTTCGCGCTGCCTTTCGCGGAAAGCCTGATGGAGATGCAGCGCGGCCTGGTGGCGGAGGCGGGGAAACCTAAGATCGAGTTCACCCCGCTGACGGTGGGAGATGACGTGCGGGCGGCCATCACCGGGTTCGCGGCGATCATCCGGGAGGCGATCCAGAACCCCGACAAGAAAGCGAGGGAGAACGCCACGGCGGAGGTGCTGGAGAAGCTGGCGGCCGATCTGGCGGAGCAGTTCCCGGAGCGCATGCCCGAGATCCGGCTCGCCATGGAGGACCAGACCTACCAGGAGCTGCGTCGGCTGATCCTGGACGAGGGACGGAGGCCGGACGGCCGGGCGCCGGACGAGATCCGCCCGGTGTGGTGCGAGGTGAGCCTGCTGCCGCGAGCGCACGGGTCGGGGTTGTTCACCCGGGGCCAGACCCAGGTGATGTCAGTGGTGACACTGGGCGGAGTGGGGGATGAGCAGTTGATTGACGATCTCGGGGTGGTGGAGTCCAAGCGGTTCATGCACCACTACAACTTCCCACCCTACAGTGTGGGTGAGGTGCGGCCTCTGCGGGGGCCGAGTCGGCGGGATATCGGGCACGGCTCGCTGGTCGAGAAGTCACTGCTGCCGCTGCTGCCGGAGGAGGAGAAGTTCCCCTACACCATCCGGGTGGTCTCGGAGGTGCTGGAGAGCAATGGCTCCAGCTCGATGGCGAGCGTATGCGGCAGCAGCCTGGCGCTGATGGACGCGGGTGTGCCCATCCGGGGGGCGGCGGCCGGCATCTCCATCGGCATGGTGAGTGACGAGCACCGCCATCAGCTGCTGACCGACATCCAGGGGGTGGAGGACTTCAGCGGCGATATGGATTTCAAGGTCGCCGGTACGGGGCAAGGGGTGACCGGAATCCAGATGGACGTCAAGCTGAAGGGACTGACGATAGACATCGTCGCCGAGGCCTTCGACCAGGCGCGCCGCGCGGGCTGAGCCTGCTGGATACCATGAGCAAGTGCATCGCCGAACCTCGGCCGGAGCTGGCGCCGCACGCGCCGCGGGTGTTCACGCTGCAGATTGATCCGGAGAAGATCGGGGATATCATCGGCCCAGGCGGCAAGGTCATCAAGAAGATGGAGGCGGATTTCGGAGTCGAGATTGACATCGAGCAGGACGGCCGGGTGTTCATCGCGGCCCCCGATCAGGCGTCCGGTGAACGCGCCTTGAAGGTGATTGAGGACATCACCCGGGATCTCAAGGTAGGTGAAATCTACACCGGCAGGGTAGTTCGGATTGTGCCCTTTGGGGCCTTCATCGAACTGCTGCCGGGCCGAGACGGGCTCCTGCACATCTCCCAGATTGCCCGAGAACGCATTGAGCGGGTCGAGGACGTGCTCAGGATGGGAGAAGAGGTGCAGGTGAAAGTGATCGAGATCGACCCTCAGGGGAAGGTGCGGCTGAGCCGCAAGGACCTGCTGGCGCCCTCGGAAGGCGGCCAGGAGCCGCCAGCCAGGGAAGCGCCGAGTCGAGGTCCGCGCTGGCGGCCGCGGCGGTGAGCTGCGGCGCCCAACCGTTCTCCTCCCCCTCCGCCCCGGCAGGGTAGGCGGTGCGGCATTTCCACGGCTGAGAGCGCGATCAGGCCGGTAACGGCTCTCCGGGGCGGGCCCCGGGCCGAGAAAAGCGTGTTGCCCAACGGCCTGCGGGTGCTCACGGAGCGCCTGGGCCATGTGGACTCAGTCTCGCTGGGGGTGTGGCTGGCGGCCGGGCTGAAGGACGAGCCCCCGGGCCAGGAGGGGATCAACCACTTCCTCGAACACATGTTGTTCAAAGGAACGCACACGCGCTCGGCCCTCCAGATCGCCCAGGCCAGCGACGACATCGGCGGGCAGGTGAACGGGTTCACCGAGCGCGAGTTCATGTATCTCTATGCCCGGACCATCAGCGAGCAGGTGGAGGCGGGCCTGGAGCTGCTGTTCGACTTGCTGCTGCACCCGGTCTGCGCGCCGGAGGAGGTGAAGCGCGAGCAGGAGGTGGTGCTCCAGGAGATCCGTCATGTGGAGGACACCCCGGAGGACTGGGTGCACGATCTGCTGCTGGAGACGGCCTGGCCCAGTCACCCCCTGGGCCGCCAACTGATGGGGACTCCGGAGAGCGTGCTGGGGGTTGACCGCGAGCCGCTGCTCTCCCGATTGGCGGAGCTGCGGTATGCGGATCGCGTGATCGTTACGGCCGCGGGCGACGTGGATCATGGGCGGGTGGTGGACCTGGTGGCTGACCTGGTTGAGGAGCTGGCGCCGGGACCTCCGGCAGTCTCCGAAGTGCCGCCCGCCTTCAAGCCTGACCACTTGCGTATCCCCCGGGCTACGGGCCAGGTGCATTTCGCCATGGGCACGCCTGGCTGCGGCCGGCGCGATGAAGCGCACCATGCCTACGCGGTGTTGGATGCCATTCTCGGGGGCGGGGCCAGCTCGCGGCTGTTCCAGCAGATCAGGGAGAACCGCGGACTGGCCTACAGCATCAGCTCCTACCTCCAGTCCTACCGGTGGGCCGGGCTGTTCTCGATAGATGCGGGCACGGGCCCCAAGGACTTCGATCTGGTGATCGAGCTGATCGGGCAGGAGATCGAGCGGCTGCGGGAGGAAGGTCTCTCGCCGCCCGAGCTGGAGCGGGCCCGGACCCAACTGAAGGTGGCGATCGCGCTGGCTGCGGAGAGCACCAGCTTCCGCATGCAGCACCTGGCGGTCTCCGAGATGTACTGGGGCCGAGTGCTGTCCTTCGACGAGATCGCCGCAGGCGTGGAGGCGGTCACCGCCGAAGACGTGCACCGGCTGGCGGCGCAGGTTTTCACACCGGAGCGGCAGGCGCTGGTGGCGATCGGGCCTTTCTAGGCGAAGCCACCGCAAAGGCGCAGAGAACGCGCAGGATTCCTTTGCGCCCTCAGCGTCTCTGCGGTGAGCAGCCTTCCCGGTCAGCCCTTCAGGAGGTCTTCTCATGCCGAGGATTCGCGTTCTGGTGATCGGGACCGCGGGCCGGATGGGCAGGGAGGTGGTGCGGGCGGTCTCCGCGCAGGGGGATATGTCGCTGGTGGCCGCGGTAGACCGATCCGGCGTAGGGAAGGACGCGGGTACGGTGGCCGGCCTGGACCCGATCGGTGTGACCATCGCCGGATCCGTGTCAGATGCGATTCAGCAGCAGTCGCCGGATGTCTCTGTGGATTTCAGTCTCCCGGGCGCAGTGATGGACAACGCCCGTGCCGTGGTGGGGGCGAGGGTGGCCTGTGTGATCGGTGCTTCCGGGCTCACCGAGGATGACCTGGTAGAGCTGGCCGCCCTGTGCGAGCAGCACAAGACGCCGGCCTTCTACACCCCGAACTTCGCCATTGGTGCGGTGTTGATGATGCAGTTCGCCGCTCAGGCGGCGCGCTATATGGATGCCGTGGAGATCATCGAGCTGCACCACGCCACCAAGCTGGATTCGCCTTCGGCGACGGCTGCACGCACCGCCCGCCTGATGGCCGAGCAGGCCGGGAGCAAGGTCGCTCCTCATCCCTCCGGCGACCACGGGCCCGCCCGCGGCACCGCGGTCGAGGGCATTCCGATCCACAGCGTGCGCCTGCCCGGCCTGGTCGCTCACCAGGAGGTCATCTTCGGCGGCCTGGGGCAGACCCTCACCATCCGGCACGACTCGACCGGGCGGGACTCTTTCATGCCGGGCGTGCTGCTGGCCATTCGGAAGATTCGGTCACTGACCGGGCTGACGGTGGGGTTGGAGAAGCTGTTGTAACGAATCGGCAGAAGACACGCTCTCCTGCCGTACGAGCGCTGGGGGCTCTACATGATGATCACCACTGAGGCGCAGGGCAGAAGTGAGGCAGCGAGAGCTGCCACACCCAGCCACCACGGCCCTTTCCTAATGGCGAGGAGGGACAAGACGAGTGCCGAGATCGCCGCGAGATCAGACGTGAGCTTCAGCAGATCGATCACGCCAGGGTGCTCTTGACGGAACGGAGACCAATGGAGCTTGGCGTACAGGCCGAAGCAGAGCCACGAGTTCGCGGAGAGCAGAATGCTGACCACGGCGTACTGCCACCCGCCTCTTCGCAGGACGGCTCGGAGCAACCTCGCACTCTCCTAAGGAAGCAGAAGCGCGGGCCCGCGAGAGAAGCGGGCCCGCGCTTTCCAATGACTGCGAGCTACCTTTGCAGGGGCTCGACCATCAGGCGGATGGCGGTGCGCTCCTGGCCGTCCACGGTGATGTCGGCGAAGGCGGGACGACAGATGAGGTCAACCCCAGAGGGGGCCATGAACCCCCGCGCGATGGCAACGGCCTTTACCGCCTGGTTGAGCGCTCCAGCGCCGATGGTCTGCAGCTCGGCCGCGCCCTTCTCCCTGATCACGCCCGCCAGGGCGCCGGCCACCGCGTTCGGATTCGATTTGGTTGAGACGCGCAGGACCTCCATGCCAGGATCCTCCCGCCGCTGTTGATTCGATTCCACCTGCCAGCTTCGCTGCTAAGAGGCCCCTCGTCGGGACCTCGACGTGATGATCGCGCTGTGATCTGATCTATCGCCCGTATCGCGTTCTTGCCACGTACCGCACCGCGCGTGCATTCAGCCAGTGATGTATTCTACCACACGTTGGACTGAGTTAGCAGCCCCTGTTGCCGGATCGGTAGTTATCACGACCCCACTGAGCACCAGGGGCCCGGAGGCCAGCTCGAAGCGAGCCGGTATTCCAGTAAGGAAGCGCTGGATCACCGGATCGGCCTTCACCCCCAGAATGGAGTCCCGAGGTCCGGTCATGCCGACATCGGTGATGTAGGCGGTGCCCTTGGGCAGCACGCGTTCATCCGCAGTCTGCACGTGGGTGTGCGTGCCGATGACAGCGCTTACCCGACCATCGAGGTAGTAGCCCATGGCAAGCTTCTCGCTGGTTGCCTCGGCATGGATGTCCACCAGGATGACACGAGTTCTCTCACGCAGGGCCTCGATCTCCTTATCTGCGGCGCGAAATGGACAATCAATCGGCTCCATGAAGGTGCGGCCCTGCAGGTTCAGCACTCCCACAGGATCGTTGTTCCGTGTGGTGAACACATCCGCGCCCCTGCCGGGCGCGCCCGGTGGGAAATTGGCCGGTCGGAGGACACGCCGCTCCGCCGCGAGGTAGGTGACCGCGTCTCGCTGCCGCCAGACGTGGTTCCCGGTGGTGAGAATATCTACGCCGGCTTGCAGCAGTTCCTCCCCGACGGCGGCGGTGATGCCCAGACCGCCGGCGCCATTCTCCCCGTTGGCGAGGGTGAGATCAATCCGGAAGCGGCGCACCAGATCCGGAAGGCAGGCCCTGACGGCATCTCGGCCCGGCCGCCCCACGACATCGCCGATGAAGAGCAGGTTCAAGGTCCGCCCTCGCCCGGCCCGGGCTCACTTGGCATATTCGACGGCCCGAGTCTCGCGGATCACGGTCACCTTGATCTGGCCGGGGTATTCCAGGTCAGATTCCTGAATCTTATCGGCGATCTCCTTGGCCAAGGCGACGGCCATGACGTCGTCCACCTGGTCGGGCTTGACCAGGATCCTCACCTCCCGACCGGCCTGGATGGCGAAGCAACGTTCCACGCCCTGGCAGGACTGGGCAATCTTCTCCAGGCGGTCCAGCCGCTTGATGTAGCCCTCCAGGGTCTCCCGGCGCGCGCCCGGGCGGGCGGCGGAGATGCTGTCCGCGGCATACACCAGGACCGCCTCCACGGTGTGGAAGGGCTCCTCCTCGTGGTGGGCGGCGATGGCGTGGAGCACCTCGGCGCTCTCCCGGTAGCGGCGGGCGAGGTCCAGGCCGATGGCGGTGTGTGTGCCCTCCATCTCGAAGTCCACCGCCTTGCCGATGTCGTGGAGCAGGCCGGCGCGGCGCGCGATGGCCTCGTTCACGCGCAGCTCGGCGGCCATGATCCCGGCGATGTTGGCGACCTCGATGGAGTGGTCGAGGGCGTTCTGGCCCAGGGTGGTGCGGAACTTCATCTTCCCTAGCAGCCGCACCAGCTCGGGGTGCAGGCCGGTGACCCCGGTGCGGAAGGTGGCCTGATCGCCTGCCTCCTGGATGCGCTCCTCCATGAGAGAGCGGGCCTTCTCCACCGCGTCCTCGATGCGCCCAGGGTGGATGCGGCCGTCGCTGATCAGGGTCTCGAGGGCGATACGGGCCGTCTCGCGGCGCACCGGGTCGAAGGTGGAGATCACCACCGCCTCCGGGGTGTCGTCTATGATCAGATCCACCCCGGTGAGCTGCTCGAAGGTGCGGATGTTGCGGCCCTCCCGGCCGATGATCCGTCCCTTCATCTCGTCGTTGGGTAGGGCCACTGCGGCCACGGTGGTCTCGGCCACCTGGTCCACGGCGCAGCGCTGGATGGCGAGCGAGATGATCTCCCTCGCCCTGCGGTCGGCCTCTCGCTTGGTCTCCTCCTCAATCTGCTCGAGCAGCATGGCGCTCTCGTGGCGGGCTTCCTGCTCGGCCTCCGCGAGCACCATGCGCCGCGCCTCCTCACTGCTGAGGCCGGCGGCCCGCTCCAGCTCCTCCCGCCAGCGCAGGCGCTCCTTGTCGGCGAGATCGCGGAGGCGGGACACCTCCTGCTCCTTGTCCTCGACGGAGCGCTCGCGTTTCTCCAGGGCCTCGCCGCGGCGCTCCAGGCTCTCCTCCCGCTGGCTGACCCTGCGCTCGGTGCGCTGCAGCTCCTGCCGGCGATCTCGGTTCTCCCGCTCGATCTCCTTCCGCAGTCGGTGCCCCTCATCCCTGGCCTCCAGCAGGGCTTCCTTGCGCTTGGCCTCGATTTCGCTATGGGCCTGCTCTAGCTCTCGCTGCGCCTGAGTAAGGCCGCGCTTGCGGGACTGATGGAAGCGGACGACCAGGAGAAAGGCGACGATGAATAAGACGACTTCTCCGGTGAATCCAACCAGCAGCAATCTCAAATCGTGAGCCACTTGTGCCCACTCCCTTCTGATGACGGGGTCCCCGCCGGCGCGCAGCCCGGGCCACGCCGCCTAACGGTCCGCCGCAGGCGGACCAGCACCAGGCAGGACCACGAGATTGTTTGCGTCCAGTTAACCTGCGCGGCAGCCGCCCCGGGATGGGCCCGCCAGAGATTGTCCGGGCGCAACTGCGAGCGCAGCAGAATGGCATCTATCAGTCCTTCCCCTCGGATATGATGCGTCGCATCACCGTGTCCACGGTGTCGAAGCCGAATCCCCTCCCCAACAGCAACCGCCGCAGACGGGCCAGGCTCTTTCGGTCCAACGGTTCTTCTCTGAGCCGCCGCCGGGCCAGTGCCAGCGCCTGCGCGATCTCCATCTCGTCACTCGTGCCCTCTTCCACGGCGGGGGCGATCAGGTCCTCCGCGATGCCCTTGCGCCGCAGCTCCCAGCGGAGCTTCTCCCGGCCCGCGCCGCCCGCGGCCCGGCGGCTCGCCACCCAGGCGCGGGCGAACTCGGCATCGTCCACCAGCCCGGCCGCGTCCAGGTCGGCCAGCACGCGCGCGATCACCTCGCGCTCAAACCCGGCGCCGCTCAGGCGCTGCCGCAGTTCCGCCGCCGACCGGGCACGCCGCGCGAGGAGGCGCAGGCACTTCTCCCGCGCCGCCTCCTGTGCGTCAACCACCGGAGAGCTAGCCTTGCTCTTCATCGCTATCCGCCGATGGCACCAGCGGCGTCAGACCGAGCCGCCGCCGAATCTCGGCTTCGATGCCGTCGGCGATGTCGGTGTTCTCCTCCAGAAAAGCGCGGGCGTTCTCCCGCCCCTGGCCCAGTCGGTTGTCGCCGGAGGTGAAGAACGCGCCGGCCTTGGTGATCACGCCCATCTCGGTACCTACGTCGAGCAGCTCTCCCCCGCGGGAGATGCCATGCCCGTAGATGATATCGAACTCGGTCTGGCGGAAGGGCGGGGCCACGCTGTTCTTGATGACCTTGGCCCGGGACCGCCCGCCGATGATCTCGTTGCCTTTCTTGAGAGATTCCACTCGCCGGAGCTCGATTCTCACAGAGGCCCAGAACTTGAGGGCGCGGCCGCCTGGGGTGACCTCGGGGTTGCCGAACATGACCCCGATCTTCTCCCTGATCTGGTTGAGGAAGATGCCCACGGTGTCGGACTGGCGAATGGAATGCGCCACCTTGCGCAGGGCCTTGGACATGAGGCGAGCCTGGAGGCCCACATGGGAGTCCGCCATTTCGCCCTCCAGCTCGGCGCGAGGGACGAGGGCGGCTACCGAGTCCACCACGAAGACGTCGAGGCCGCCGCTGCGGACCAGAATGTCGGCTATGTCCAGGGCCTGCTCTCCCGTCTGAGGCTGGGAGATGAGCAGCCCGTCCAGATCCACTCCCACCGCCTTGGCGTAGCTGGGATCCATGCGCTGCTCGGCGTCAATATAGGCAGCAGTGCCGCCCGCACGCTGGGCCTCGGCGATGATGTGATAGGCGAGGGTGGTCTTGCCCGATCCCTCGTTGCCGTAGATCTCGGTGACGAGGCCCCGCGGGATTCCGCCCACGCCCAGAGCAATATCGAGGCCGAGCGCGCCGGTGGGAACGACGTTGACCTTCAGGTGCTGCGAGGATCCCAGGCGCATGATCGCGCCCTTGCCGTGCTGCCGCTCGATCTGGGTCATCGCCAGGTCTATCGCCTTTGCTTTGTCTTCGGTCTTCCTCTCCGCGCCCTTCTCAACCATCACTCTCCCCCTTCGCCCGTCAGCTTGCTCTCGTCGAGTTCATGATAGATCGCGCCCTGCCGCGTCAACTCGCTTTGCATCAAGAGTACCTGGTCTACCGGGACCTGACCCAGGTCCGCCTCGGCCAACTCCTCGATGGCGGCCGCCAGGCGGGGGTTGGGCTCAGGCTGCCGCGCCCGGCCCAAGGTGGAGATGGGCCTGGAAAGGCCGCCTCTCGCGCTCGAAGCCATGCTGCGCGCAGGCCGCCTCCACTCGCGCCGCCAGATCGGAGATCTCGGCCGCACCTTCCTTGACCGCGATCCAGACCACCCGGGCGCGGGTCAGGCTGGGGAAGGCGCCGGCGCCGCGGAAGTGCATGGTGAAGGGCCGCGCGCCCACCAAAGCTTGGCTCACGGTGCGCCAGAGCACCGTGAGGCGCTCCCGCTCCACCCCGCCCAGGAACTTGAGGGTGATGTGGAAACCGTCAGGGTTGACCCATTTGATGCTTTCGTCCCCAGCCTTCAGTTGCTGCTGGGCGGCGCGGATCCCCTCCGCGGACGCCGGCGGCACGGCCACCGCGATGAAGCTGCGAATTCGCTCTTCGCTCATCTTGCGCCACCCACAGGGGCGGGATTCATGCCCGCCCGGGGCGCCATGAATGGCGCCCCTACGCCTTGGATGTCAGTCTTCTGTACAGCAGATAGAGCGCCATCTGCGCCGCTCGTTCCTTCACCATCAGCCTGTCGCCGCGCAGCCGGTGCTCCTCGACCTGGGTCCCGGCGGAATCGGAGAGGCCGATGTAGGTCAGCCCGATCGGCTTGCTTGGAGTAGCGCCGGTGGGCCCCGCGATGCCGGTCACCGAAAGGCCGATGTCGGCCCCGCAAGTCTGTCTCACGCCTTCAGCCATGGCCCGCGCGGTCTGCTCGCTCACCGCGCCATGCTCGGCGATGGTCGCCGGCGGCACTCCGAGCAGCTTGATCTTGGCTTCGTTGCTGTAGGTGACCAGGGAGGCCAGCAGGTAATCCGAGCTGCCGGCGACATTGGTGATGCGGTGGCCGATGAGGCCGCCGGTGCAGGACTCGGCCGCCGCCAGGGTCTTGCCGGCCGTGCGCAGCAGGCCGCCGATGACGCTCTCCAGCGTCTCGCCGTCAGCTCCGTATATGTGCTTGCCCAGCCGCCGCTTGATCTCGGCCTCCACGGGGGCGATCATCGCCTCGGCCGCCGCCCGGTCGGGGGCGCGGGCGGTGACGCGCAGATGCACCTCGAAGGTCTTCGCCAGGGGCGCGACGGTGGGGTTGTGGGTGTGGATCAGATCCGAGATCTCGGCCTCGGCCTGGGATTCGCCGATTCCGGCGAGGCGGAGCACGCGGGACAGGATAACCGCTCCCCCCTCCTGGCGAGCGCGCTCGCCGAGGTAGGGGAGGACAGTCTGCTCGGCCATCGCCTTCATCTCGGGCGGCACGCCGGGGAGGACGATGACGGTCTTGCCGTCCTTCTCGACGATGAACCCAGGAGCGGTGCCGACGGGGTTGGGCACGACCCGGGAGCCGCGCGGCACCCGCGCCTGCTTGAGAAGGCTATCCAGCAGCTTCACCCCGCGCTGGCGGGCGAACGATTGGATTCTCTCAGCCGCGGCCTCGTCCGCGACGAGGCCGACCCGCATCACCTGGGCAACGCCGGCCGCGGTGACATCATCTTCGGTGGGCCCCAGTCCGCCTGTTGCGAGCACCACGTCGGCTCGCTCCAGGGCAATGCGCAGCGCGACGGCCAGTCGTTCAGCATTGTCACCGACCGTGGTCTTGTGATAGACGTTGATCCCCAGCCCAGATAGCTTCTCTGCCAGGTAAGCGGCATTAGTGTCTACGATTTCCCCCAAGAGCAGCTCGGTGCCTACCGATAGCAGCTCTAAGTCCATTCGCTCCTCCGGGCGCGGTCGAAGCCCACGCGTGCTCAATCCCTACTGGGTGGCCGCGGGAGCTGCGCTCCCGCCCCAAGTGTCTCTCCAGTGGTACAAAACCCGGACGGAGCCCACTTTGGGGGAGATTATACGGCGTTTGGAGTTTGCACGCAAGTGTCGCGAAATGGGGCAGAGGAGCCACCAGGCTGCCCGCTCTCCTGACGGGCGTGCCCGGCTCTGGTGGGCGCCATGAATGGCGCCCCTACAGCAGCTTGGTGCCGTTGATCACCAGCTCGAACTCGCACCCCAGCACCCGGGCGGCGCGGCGGGCCATCACCATGCGCTGGAGGAAAAGCTCGAAGTACTCCATGATGGGGGCGATCTGGGTGTCGGTCTCCAGGTGAAGGGAGATGAGGGTGTGCTCGCGGTTGACAGAGAGGTCAGAGGAGATGGTGGCGTAGTTCACCCGGTCGTGCTCGTCGTAGCGGGAGGGGTGAATGTCGCGGACGCGGCTGCGGGCGACGTCTGACTTGTCGGCGATGATCACCGCCGCGGCCACGGGGCCGAAGGGCTCGCCGTGGGGCTCCTCGTGATTGCCCACCCCGGCCATGATGTCGGCCAGCTCGGCCGGCGGCATGCCCATCTCCTTCAGCACGCTGTAGGCCAGCACCACCGCCACCTGCTCGTGCTCCTCCCGGGTGGCGACATTGCCGATATCGTGCAGGTAGCCGGCGATGGCGGCGAGCTCGATCTCGCGGGGGCTGCGACCCAGGGCCTGCATGATGCCGCGCGCCCGGTCGGCGACCAGGTTGGCGTGGCGGAAGCCGTGCTCGGTATAGCCGATGGCCTCCATGTTCTGATCGGCGCGGGACAGGTAGATGGTGATGTCCTCGCGATGCTTCACATCGTCCAGTGTGATGTCTCTAGCCATGATCCCTCCGGGGATCCGCGGATTACGCAGATCACTCAGATCAGCCCGCCGGAGGCGGGCAAGTGCTTGTTCATGGGTGTCCATCTGCGGATGAAATCCTCCGCGAACTCGCGATAGCGGCCAGCGAGAATGGCCTCTCGTATCTGCTCCATCAAACGCAAGTAGAGATACACGTTATGGTAGCTCACGCAGCGAGCGGCGAGAATCTCGCCCGACTTGTAGACATGGCGCAGGTAGGCCCGGGTGTAGGTGGTGCAGACCTGGCATCCGCAGTCCGGATCGAGCGGGCCCAGGTCATCCTGGTAATGGGCATTCTTCAGGTTCAGTTTTCCCGTTTTCGTGTAGGCCGTACCATTCCGCCCGAGGCGAGTCGGCAGCACGCAGTCGAACATATCTATGCCGGAGAGCACGGCGCGGACGATATCAGCCGGGCTGCCTACGCCCATCAAGTAGCGGGGGCGATGCTGCGGGAGCAGGGGCGCAGTGTGGCTGAGCAGAGAGAAGGTCAGGTCCTTGGGTTCTCCCACGGAGAGGCCGCCGATGGCGTAGCCATCGAAGGGGAGCTGGGTGAGCCGACCGGCGCTCTGGGCGCGCAGGTCAGGCTCGAACCCTCCCTGGACGATGCCGAATAGGGCCTGGGTGGGGGCAGGCTGGCAGCCCGGCGCACCCTGTGGGGCAGGTCGCGGACCTGCCCTACTTGGTTCGTGGTGGGCCTCGAGGCACCGCGCCGCCCAGCGGTCGGAACGTTCTGTGGCCTCACGGGTGGGGCCGGGGTCGGCGGGATAGCCGACGGGCTGATCGAAGGCCATGATGATGTCGGCTCCGATGGCGTGCTGGATCTCGATGGCGGACTCGGGGGTGAGGAGGTGCTCGGAGCCATCAATGTGGGAGCGGAAGCTGACCCCTTCCTCCGACACCTCCAACAGGGGCGCAAGGCTGAAAACCTGATAGCCCCCGCTGTCGGTGAGCGTGGCCCCGGGCCAGCGCATGAAGCGGGCGAGGCCGCCGGAGCGCTGGATGAGCTCGATGCCAGGCCGGAGATAGAGGTGGTAGGCGTTCCCGAGGAGGATGCGCGCGCCCAGCTCGAGCAGCTCGGGCCTGGGTGAGGGCCTTCACCGCAGCCTGGGTGGCGACTGGCAGGAAGGCTGGGGTGTGGAAAGTATGCCCGTGGATGCTGAGGCGGCCGGCGCGGGCGCCGGTGGGGTCGGCGTTTTCGATGACGAACTCAAGCATAGGGCTGTGCGGCTGGCGGGCAGTATAGTCGGGGCGGCGCACAAGTGTCAAGGGAGAGCCGCGAGCGCGCGCCCGGCAACGGCTTGACACCCGCTTGAAGGGGTGACTATAATCGCAATGCCAGCCTGTCTCGGGCTGATAGGGAGGCAGTAGGTCTTGCCCCAAGTCAGGTGCCCAGAGTGCGGCGCGTTGAACGATACCCGCGCCCCGGACTACCCGTTCTGCGTGGGCTGCCAGGACAACCTGGCGAAGTGCGGGTACTGCTACTGGTTCGACGAGCAGGCGGGCGTGTGCATGCATTCGGCGGTGGGGGACGCGTTCGAGGTGAGTGCGGCGGCGACCCCTCCTTGCAGCTATCACGCCCCTCGGGTGGCCTTGCGGGTGCGGCGGGAGGGGCGGCCCGCGCTGCTGCTGGTGGTGGGGGTGACGGCGGCGCTCTTCGCTCTGGCGTATGGGTCCTTCAAGCTGCTGGGGCCGGGGACGTCGAGCGGTCCCCCTCCAGGTAACCTGCAGCTATCGGTGGAGGCGGGCTACGAAAACGCCATCGTGGGACAACCCTACCTGGTGACGGCTGAAGTCTACAACATCTCTGATGTGGTGGTGCGGAATGTGAGGTTCGAGATCGCGAAGGCTTCTCTCGCCCAGCTTCAGCTGCGGACGGTGAGGCCACAGCCGGTGAAGGTAGATCAGTCCAGGAAGTGGCAGGTGCTGGTGTACCCGGACATGAACCCCCGGCAGCGGCGAACCATCACCCTGGAGTTGGTGCCGAAGAAGGCCGGGGCGCAGCATCTGGTGCTGCAGCTGACCTCGGGGCCCGGCGCCTATCACGGGATGACCGATCTTCCCGTCCTGGTGTGCGGCAGGCGGCCGGGCACGGCATCGGGAGGCAGGGAGCGGTATGAGACCCGATGATGCGCAGCTCACGCGGCGGGTGCGCAGTGAGATCATCAGACGAGAGCTGGACACGACGCGGCTCGAGGTGAAGGTGATCCACGGCGTAGCCTATCTGGCCGGTGAGCTGCGGCCGACGCGGAGTCAGAGGATACCCGACCCGAAGAAAGAGATGGAGATCATCGAGAACATCATCTATGGCATCAGCGGGATTCGGGGGATGGATAACCGCATCAAGTGGATCGAGCTTTGACGCTGCGGGTGGGCAAGGGGAGGGGGCGAGGGCTGCTGGTGGTGCTATCCGGCCCATCGGGGGTGGGGAAAGGAACGGTGGTCTCGCGCGCCATGTCCGGTAGAGGGAGGGCGGCGGCGCGGCTGCGGCGCTCGGTATCGGTCACCACGCGGGCGAAGCGGGCGGAGGAGCAGGAGGGAAAGGACTACTTCTTCGTCTCGCCCGAGGAGTTCCAGAGATTGGCCACGGCGGGGGAACTGCTGGAGTGGGCGACCTACCTGGACCATCGCTATGGCACGCCGCGGGAGTGGGTGGACCAGCAACTGGCGGCGGGATACGATGTGGTGCTCGAGATCGAGGTGGCGGGCGCGATGCAGGTGCGAGAGCGGCGCCCCGAGGCCGTGCTGATCTACATGCTTCCTCCCTCTCGGGCTGCGCTGCGGCGGCGGCTGGCGCGACGCAGAAGCGAGAGCCCAGAGCTGCAGCAGCGGCGCCTGGAAGTGGCGCAGCGGGAGATGGCTTGGGTTCCCAGGTATGACTACGTAATCATGAATGGCCGCGTGGGCGAGGCGGCGCGGCTGCTGCTGGCCATCCTGGAGACGGAGCGATGTCGGGTGGGGAGAGCGGGGGTTGATCCCTTGCTCGAGGTGAGCGGTGGCTGAACGCTTGGACGGGAAGATCATCGTGCTGGGGATCACCGGCAGCATCGCCGCCTACAAAGGGGCGGAGGTGGCAAGGCGCCTGATGGACCTGGGCGCCGAGGTCCACGTCACGCTCACGCGGGCGGGAGCGCAGTTCATCACCCCGCTCACTCTGCGCACCCTCACCGGCCATCCGGTGATAGTGGACATGTTCGAGGACCCGACCGAGTGGCAGGTCGAGCACGTGTCGCTGGCCAAGCGCGCGGCCGCCATCGTAGTGGCCCCGGCGAGCGCGGACGCGATAGCAAAGCTGGCCCTGGGAATGGGGGACGAGTTTATCTACGCGGTGGCGCTGGCGGCGCGGGCGCCGCTGGTGATCGCGCCGGCGATGGAGAGCAATATGCTCTCCCATCCCGCCACCCAGGAGCATGTGAGGCTGCTGCGGGCGCGGGGCGCCTATTTCGTGGAGCCAGAGAGCGGGCGGCTCGCCTCCGGCGCGGTGGGGCCGGGCCGGCTGGCGCCGCCAGAGATGATCGCTTCCGCGGTGGCGGCGCTGCTGGCGCCCGGCGACCTGAGCGGGGTCCAGGTGCTGGTGACGGCCGGGCCTACGCGGGAGCCAGTGGACGCGGTGCGCTACCTGTCGAATCGCTCCAGCGGCAAGATGGGATATGCACTGGCGGCGGCCGCGGTGCGGCGGGGGGCGCAGGTCAGCCTGATCTCTGGGCCCACCTCTCTCCTGGAGCCGACCGGCTGCGAGGTGGTGCGGGTGGAGAGGGCCTCCGAGATGCGAGAGGAGGTGCGGCGGCGCTTCCCCGACTGTGACGTGTTGATCGCGGCGGCGGCGGTGGCCGATTTTGCGCCCGCCCAGGCATCGGAAGGCAAGGTGAAGAAGAAGAGCATGCCGATGCAGCTCGAACTGCGCCCGACCCCGGATATACTGGCGGAGTGCGGCCGCGCCAGGAAGCCCCGCCAGCTGCTGGTGGGGTTCGCCGCCGAGACCGAGGAGCTGCTGGCCAACGCCAGGGCGAAGCTGAAGTCGAAGCGATTGGACCTGATGGTGGCGAATGATGTCTCCCGCGCTGGAGTCGGCATGGGTTCCGAGCGCAATGCCGGCTACCTGCTGTTCGCCGACGGGGGAGAGATAGAGCTGCCGGAGATGGAGAAGTCGGCCTTCGCCGAGCGCGTGCTGGACGCAGTGGTGGAGGCGCGCAAAAAGAAAGAGAGGAGAAAGCCGAGAGCAGAGAGGTGAAAGCCAGGGCAGTGCCCTCTACTGTCTCCTCTCCCCTCTCGACTCTCTAGTGAGGACAACCGAATGCCGTCTGACAGCTACCTGTTCACGTCTGAGTCCGTGACCGAGGGCCACCCCGACAAGATGGCCGACCAGATCTCGGATGCCGTGCTCGACGCGCTGCTGACGCAGGACCCGAACAGCCGAGTGGCCTGCGAGACTCTGATCACCACGGGGCTGGTGATCGTGGCCGGGGAGGTGACCACTCGGGGATATGTGGACATACCATCGGTGGTGCGGGGGACGATCCAGGAGATCGGCTATACCCGGGCCAAGTTCGGGTTCGACTCCGAGGTGTCCGGGGTGCTGACCGCGATCCAGGAGCAGTCCTGCGATATCGCCATGGGCGTGGATATCGGGGGCGCGGGCGACCAGGGGATGATGTTCGGATATGCGGTGAATGAGACCCCGGAGCTGATGCCGATGCCCATCATGCTGGCGCACCGGCTGGCGCGGCGGCTGGCGGAGATGCGCCGCCTGGGCGAGGTGGACTACCTGCGCCCGGATGGGAAGAGTCAGGTTACGGTGGTGTATGCGAGCGGCCGGCCGGTCTACCTGAGCAAGATCGTGGTCGCCGCGCATCACCGGCCGGATGTGGATCACGAGCACATCCGGGGGGACATCATCGAGCGGGTAATCCAGGCGGTGTGCCCGGAGGAGATGATGGACGAGGACACCGAGATTCTGGTGAACCCGACCGGCAGCTTCGAGCGGGGCGGGCCGCTGGCCGACACCGGCCTGACCGGTCGCAAGATCATCGTTGACACCTATGGGGGAATGGCGCGGCACGGAGGTGGGAGCTTCTCGGGCAAGGACGCCACGAAAGTGGACCGCTCGGCGAGCTACATGATGCGCTACGTGGCGAAAAACATCGTGGCCGCGGGCCTGGCGGACCGAGTGGAGACCCAGGTGGCCTATGCCATCGGGCGGGCTGATCCCATGGGCTTCTGGGTGGACACCTTCGGCACCGGACAGATGGAGGACGAGCGCCTGGCCGAGCTCTGCCTGGAGCTGTTCGATTTCCGCCCCCGCGCCATCATTGACAAGCTGGAGCTGCGCAGGCCCCAGTTCCGCCAGGTGGCGGCCTACGGCCACTTCGGTCGGGTTGACCTCCCGGTGCTGTGGGAGGTCACGGATATGGCCGACAAGCTGCGGCGGGCGGCCGGCTGCTAGCCCCTGTAGGGTGCCGATGTGGCCGGCGGGCATGCGAACTGCATGCATACCCGCCCTTCAGGGGTATCCATGTGCCACTACGTAGACGTGCTCCCCGATCCGGGGCGCGCGCTCAGCCAGCTCTTCACTTACCAGGTGCCGGAGGCGCTGAGGCCGGGGATGCGAGTCGGCCTGCAAGTGCTCGTCCCGTTTGGCCCTCGCGAGGTGGTGGGCGTGGTGGCGGCGGTGCGGGAGGAAAGCGAGCGAGGGGACCTCAAGAGCGTCGAGGCCGTGCTGGACGCGCCGGCCCTGGCCGAAGACGCGCTGCCTCTGGCGCGCTGGATCGCGGACCACTATCTGTGTGAGCTGGGGGAGGCGCTCCGGCCTTTCCTGCCGCAAGGCACCACCTATCGCATCAACCGGCACTTCGCCCTCACTGGCGAGACCATCCCCGAGGCGGTGCGCAAGCATGCCGACGCCGGGGCGGTCGTCCGGCACCTGGAAACAGAGCCCGGCGACGTGAGCCTGGGCGCGCTGCGGCGGGTATGCAGAGACATGCCCGCCCTACAACGGGCGCTGCGACTGCTCAAGTCTCGGAACCTGATCGCGGAGCGGGCCTCTCTGCGGCCACCGGAGGCGAAGGCCCGCCAGGTGCGCGTGGTGGAGCTGGCGGCGGGCCCAGAGGAGGTGACCCGATACTGTGAGGCCAGGGCGCGGCGGGCGCCAGCGCGAGCAGCGGCCTTGAAGGCGGCCCTGGAGTCGGCGGGCATAGGCATGCCCGCCCTACAGCCGGCCGAGCTGGCGGCGCGAGCGGGAGTCAATGTGGCGGTGGTGCGGGCGCTGGTAAAGGAAGGGTTGCTGCGGGTGGGCTGGAGGGCAGTGCGCCGAGTGCCGTGGCCGGAAGCGGTCGGCGCGCCCTCGCCTGGAGGACCGGGCTCCCACAGGTTGACCGCGGATCAGAGCGCGGCGGTGCAGGCCATCGGCGAGGCCGTGGAGGCGGGGAGGTGGGAGTCGTTCCTGCTCTATGGCGTCACCGCCAGCGGGAAGACCGAAGTCTACCTCCAGGTGCTGGAACGAGTGCTGGCCCGGGGCCGCCAGGCGATCGTGCTGATGCCGGAGATCTCGCTTACCGCGCAGGCGATCGGCATCTACCGGGCGCGCTTCGGCGACCGGGTGGCGCTTCTGCACAGCGGCCTGTCGCTGGGCGAGCGCTGGGACGAGTGGCAGCGGATTCGCGCAGGAGAGGCGCCGGTGGTGATCGGGGCCCGTTCGGCCCTGTTCGCGCCCGCGCCGGCGCTGGGGCTGGTGGTGGTGGACGAGGAGCATGAGACCTCGTATAAGCAGGAGCAGGCGCCCCGCTACCACGCCCGTGATCTGGCGCTGAAGCGGGGAGAAGTGAGCGGCTGCCCGGTGGTGCTGGCCAGCGCCACGCCTGCGCTCGAGTCCTTCTACGCGGCGGAGATGGGCCGCCATCACCTGCTCCGGCTGCCCACCCGGGTGGAGGAGAGACCTCTGCCTTCGGTGCGAGTGGTGGATAGCCGCAAGGCGCGGCCAGGACCGGCCATCCTATCGGCACCTCTGCGCCAAGCGATCGCCTCCCGCCTCCGCCTGGGCGAACAGGTGATCCTCTTCCTCAACCGGCGCGGATATGCCACCTTCCTGCTGTGCCCGGCCTGCGGCGAGGCGGTGCGCTGTCCGGACTGCGGGGTCTCCCTCACCTACCACCGGGGGGAGCAGCAGGTCCGCTGCCACCACTGCGGGCTGGCGCGCCGCGCGCCCAGCGTGTGCCCGCGCTGCGGAGGGCACAACATCCGGTTCTCGGGGTTCGGCACGGAGCGAGTGGAGAAGGAACTGGCGGCGATCTTTCCGCAGGCGGCGAGCGGGCGGCTGGACCGGGACACCACCGCGCGGCGGGGATCGCACGTGCGCATTGTCGGGCGGTTCAGAGCTGCGGAGACGAGTATCCTGATCGGCACCCAGATGGTGGCGAAAGGCTTTGACTTCCCGGGCGTGACGCTGGTGGGAGTGATCTCGGCGGACACCGCCCTGAATCTCCCTGACTTCCGCGCGGCGGAGCGCACCTTTCAGCTTCTCACCCAGGTCTCCGGGCGCTCCGGCCGCGGGGAGAAGGAGGGCGAGGTGGTGATCCAGACCTTCCGTCCGGACCATTACAGCGTGGCGGCGGCGGCGCGGCAGGACTACGAGGAGTTCTACCGGCAGGAGATCGAGACCCGGCGGGAGCTAAACTACCCTCCTTTCTCGCAGCTCGCCAACCTCGTGGTGAGCGGGGAGGATGAGGGCGAGGTGCAGAGACGGGCGGAGAAGCTGGCCGAGGAGATTCGGGCGCGCGCGGCCGAAGGAGTGGAGGTGCTGGGGCCGGCGGCGGCGCCGATTGCCAGGCTGCGGGGGAAGCATCGCTGGCATCTGCTGGTGAGGGCGCGGCCAGGCGAGCTTTCACCCAGACTGCGCGCCGCCCTGGCCGGCCTGGGCGACCGGGCGGCGACGGGTGTAACCGTGGATGTGGACCCGGTATCACTGATGTGATAGACTCCGATTGAGTAGTCTGCTGGTTCCCGGTATCATGTAGCGCCTCCCACGAAGGCAATCGGGGCTGAGCCAGTGCTGGAAAAGTGCAGAATCGAACACAGCGGGGTGTGGTCAGGAGGTAGGATGGCAATACATAACAAGCAGGCAACCTACAAGCAGATTCAGGAGTACGTTCGGCCGCGATACCGTTTTGTTCCGAAGACATGTTGGATCGCGCACGTCAAGGAACTGTGCGGCCTGCCCGTCAGGAAAGCTCCCAACCGGATGAACGGCCAAGAACGTAAGCATCCATGCCCGGAGGGAAAACGATTGCCGATCTGGGATGCCCTGCGTGACTTGAACCCCTATCTGCATATTAACAGACTACCTCAGATTCGCGATGGTGGATAAGCCCAACGAACTTGAAATCGTGCAATACGGCCATCCCGCCCTGCGCCGACGCGTGGCCCGGGTGGGCCGGATCACGGCTGATGTGAAGGCCCTGGTGCAGCAGATGGTGGAGGTGATGCATCAGGCGAGGGGCCTGGGCCTGGCTGCGAACCAGCTCGGGATCGCGCGGCAGGTGGCGGTGGTGGAGATAGACGGGAAGGTGACCCCGCTGGTAGATCCCGAGATCGTCAGCGTGAAGGGAGAGGAGGCCTCGGAGGAGGGATGCCTGAGTCTGCCCCGCCTCTACGGCGTCGTCTCCAGGCCGACTCAGGTGGTGGTGAGGGCCCGCGATCTGTCGGGGAAACGCATCAAGATCAAGGCCGAGGGTTTGCTGGCGCGGGCCCTGATGCACGAGCTCGATCATCTCAACGGGCAGCTCTTCATTGACCGGGTGGATCGGTCCACCCTGCACTGGTCGATCCGCACCGGCGAAGATGGGGAACTGGTGATCCAACCGACGACACTGGAGGAGGCACTGAAGGTCTTCGCTTCGGCCAGGCGCGGGGACCAGTAGGTGGCGGGGCTTCGTCTTCTGCTGCTGGCGACGGCCGAGTTCTCGGCTGCCACTCTCTCTGCTCTGTCGAAAGGTCCGGACGACGTGTTGGGGGTGGTGACGTGCCCCGACCGGCCGGCGGGGCGAGGCCGCAGGCTGCGCGTGCCACCGATGAAGCTGGCGGCCCAGGAGCTGGGGCTCCCCGTGTTCCAACCGCAGCGGGTAAGTAGCCCGGCGGGGCTGGAGCTGCTGCGGAGCCTGGCGCCGGGCGTGCTTTTTGTGGTCGCCTTTGGCGAGGTGCTGAGCGAGGCCGTGCTGGCCGTCCCTCGCCTGGGCGCGATCAACCTGCATGCCTCCCTGCTTCCCCGCTACCGAGGCGCCGCGCCCATCCAGCGTGCGCTGCTGGCCGGCGAGACCATGACCGGAGTCAGCGTGCAGTGGATGGTGAAGGAGCTGGACGCGGGGGACATTCTGCTGCAGCGCGCGCTGAGCGTCGGCGAGGAGGAGGACTTCGGCTCGCTGCACGATTGGCTGGCCCAGCTTGGGGCTGACGCGGCGGTGGAGGCGGTCGCGCTGCTGCGGAGAGGAGAGGCGCCGCGCCAGCGGCAGGACCCGGAGCAGGCCAGCTATGCGCCCCCGATCAGGCGAGAGGAGCTGGTGGTTGATTGGCGGCGACCGGCGAATGAGATCGCCCGGCAAGTTAGGGGCTTCTCTCCCAGGCCGGGCGCGCGCACCAGCCGCGGGGGCAAGCTGCTCAAGCTGCTGGCTGTGCGTGAGGTGGGAATAGAGGGGCAGGAGAGAGGAATGCCCGGTTGCGTCACCGAATTGACCGGCGAAGGATTCTGGGTAGGGGCTGGAGAAGGGCGGCTGTTGATCCTGCGGGTTCAGCCAGAAGGGGGGCGGGTGCTCTCTGGGGGCGAGTACGCGCAAGGCTATCGCCTGGAGCAGGGCGAGGTGCTGGGCACGGTGTGAAGGTCTCCGGGCGCTTGAGCCGGGCTGGGAGCAGCGGTAGGGAGGAGACGCCGGGAGTGGGATCAGGCGAGGCCGGCAATCTGGAGCAGCAGTGCGACCAGGCCATGGAGCTGAAGAACCAGGGCCGGTATGAGGAGGCCGTGGCGGAGTTCCAGGCCGTGCTCAACTCCAGACCAGATCATGCCCGCGCTCACCTGGGGCTGGGGCTGGTGTACTGCTTCATCGGCATGTTCGACGAATCCCTGGAGGAGCTGAAGCGGGCGGTGGAGTGCGACTTCAACTGGGTGGATGCCCACCTCAACCTGGCTAAGACCTACGCCATGCTGGGCATGTACGATGAGGCCCGGGTCGAGTTCAACCAGGTGCTCGCCCTCCATCCCGGGCACCCCGAGGCGAAGAAGCAGTTGAGCTATTTCGACAAGGCGTAACGGGCGGCTGGGGATCAGCGGGCGGGGTAGCCCATTGCCTCTGCGTCTCAGCGGTGAATGACATTTCGGCGGGCATGCAGACTGCACGCATGCCCGCCCTACAGCACCTGGGGCCGAGTGACGTTCGCTGGGAAATGTAGTATACTCGCCCGGATGATGGCCCAATTCACCGTCAAGTTCCTGCCCACGGGCCGTTCGGTCGCAGCTCCGGAGCAGACAAGTCTCCTCGAAGCTGCGGCCACGGCCGGTCTGCCCTTGCATGCCCCCTGCGGAGGGCAAGGGCGCTGCGGGAAGTGCGCGGTTCGCGTCACCGCGGGCGCCGGCGAACCGACCGCAGCCGAGACCCGGCTGTTCAGCCCGGAGGAGTTGGCCCAGGGCTGGCGGCTGGCCTGCCAGACGCGGATCTCGCGCGATCTGGGGGTGGAGGTGCCGACCTCGGCGGTAATCGTCGCGCACCGCATTCAAGTGGAGGGCGTGGGGCGCGAGGTGGTGGTGGAGCCGAATGTGGAGAAGGTGGCGCTCCGCCTGCCGCCGCCCTCTACAGACGACGCGCGGGATGACCTCAGCCGGCTGCTGGATGCCCTGGGCAAGAAGGCATCTCCGCCGCAGGCGCTACGGACCCTGAGGGAGCTGCCCGCCTTGCTCCGCGGGTCAGGCTATCACGTCACCGCGGTGATGACGGGAGGAGCGGTGACCGCGGTGGAGCCCGGCGACACCGGGGATGGCGCCTACGGGGTGGCGGTTGATATCGGCACCACAACCGTGGTGGTCTATCTCTGTCACCTACCCACAGGCAAGCTGGCGGCGGTGGCCTCCGAAGTGAACCCGCAGACCCAGTACGGCGAAGACGTGATCTCGCGGCTGCAACTCGCCGTGTCCGGCGAGGAGGGGCTGGCGCGGCTGCACGGCGCCGTCACCGGGGCGATTGACGAGCTCATCGGCCGCGCCGCGGGCGAAGCCGGCATTCCGCGGGGCAGCATTTACGAGATCGTGGTGGTCGGCAATACCTGTATGGGCCACCTGCTGCTGGGGCTGGAGCCGGTGGGCCTGGTGCGGCTGCCCTTCGTGCCCATCTTC
Organism: uncultured Armatimonadota bacterium; assembly: GCA_963716175.1. GTDB lineage: Bacteria > Armatimonadota > Hebobacteria > Hebobacterales > Hebobacteraceae > MFD04408-11. Next base: position 3,420,750 of record OY970296.1, read on the forward strand.
AGGAACGCGCAGACGGTGCGGGCGGCAGATCTGGGCATCGAGATCCACCCGGATGGGCAAGTCTATGTGGCGCCCAACATCGGCGGCTACGTGGGGGCGGACACAGTGGGAGTGATCCTGGCGAGCGAGCTCGACCAGAGTGACGGGCTGCGGGTGGCGGTGGATATCGGGACCAATGGCGAGATCGTGGTGGCGCAGGAGGGTGAGCTGTGGGCCTGCTCGACAGCGGCGGGGCCGGCTTTCGAGGGAGCCAGGATCAGCCGGGGGATGCGGGCGGCCACCGGGGCGATCGATCAGGTCTCTCTGGATGGCGATGTCAGCTATCATGTCATCGGCGGAGTGGCTCCCGTGGGGATCTGTGGGTCGGGGTTGGTGGATGCGGTGGCAGAGCTGGTGAGGGTGGGGGTGGTGGAGGAGAGCGGGCGCCTGCGGAGGCGAGAGGAGGTTGGCGGGGCCCCGGAGAAGGTGAGGCGGCGCCTGGTCGAGAATGGGGGAGGCCTGGAATTCGTGGTGGCCTCGGCCCAGGAGTCGGGCAGCGGCCGGCCGGTCACGATTACGGCGCGGGACATCCGTGAGGGCCAGCTGGCGAAGGGTGCGATCTATGCCGGGATCGAGCTGGTGCTGGAGTCCCTGGGGCGAAGGCCCGAGGAGATCGAGAGGCTGCTGCTGGCGGGGGCGTTCGGCAATTACATCAAGCGAGAGAGCGCGGTGGCGATAGGGCTGGTGCCCGCGCTGCCTGCCGAGCGGATCGTGTCCATCGGCAACGCGGCCGGGCTGGGGGCGCGGTTGGCGCTGTGCTCGGTGTCGCTGCGCCGCCGGGCGGAGGAGATCGCGCGGCGGGTGCATCACGTGGAGCTGTCGGAGCAGGATGGCTTCTACGATCATTTTGCGGAGGCGATGGCGCTGCGGCCCCTGCCGCGGGCGAGGTGATCCGGGCGGGTGAGCGAGCGAGAGATAGCGCTGCTGGCGTGCAGGGAACGAGTCTGAGATCAAGGAGGAGCGGTGATGGCCGTGCTTGGTGAGCTCAAGGAAGCGATCATCTCGGGAAACCGCGATCGGGCGAAGGCGCTGACCCAACAGGCGCTGGATGAGGGCCTGCAGGCGCGCACGATTGTGGTGGACGGGATCGCTGCCGCCATGGAGGTGGTGGGGGAGAAGTTCCGGAGCAACGAGTTCTTCGTGCCGGAGCTGCTGATTGCGCAGCGAGCGATGAAGGAAAGCCTGAAGATGATGTCTGGGGCGGAGGTGGACTACATCGGGACGGTGGTGATCGGCACCGTAAAGGGGGATCTGCACGACATCGGCAAGAACCTGGTGTCGGCGATGCTGGAAGGGGCAGGCTTCAAGGTGGTTGACCTTGGGGTGGACGTGTCGCCGGACCAGTTCGTGAAGGCGGCGGGCGAGAACTCGGCCAACCTGGTGGCGATGTCGGCGCTCCTCACCACGACCATGGGATCAATGAAGGATACCATCGAGGCGCTGAGCAAGGCCGGGCTGCGCAAGAAGACGCGGGTGCTGGTCGGCGGCGCCCCGGTCACGCAGAGCTATGCCGCAGAGATCAAGGCTGACGGCTACGCGCCGGACGCGGCGAGCGCGGTGGAGAAGGCCAAGGCGCTCCTCTCGGCCTGAGGCCCGCAGGCAGAAGCACCGCGCGGGCTCTGTCAGAGCGGGTGTGCTAGCCGCGCAGCCAGGGGATCCGGTCTTGGTGCAGCCTATCGGCATGCATGGTCTGTTTCGAGGCTGTTGTCTGCAGGCAGGGCCGGCCCCGGGGCCGGCCCTGGTCGCACGTCTGCCAGCGCTCGCCCCAGGAATGGCGTGACATGACGACAGTGCAGATCGGCCAGCCAGAGCCAGCAGCAGAGCCCCCACCGCGCCAGTCTCTGCTCAACCGGCGGGTGACACCCGGGATGGTGCTGCTGGTGATCCTGGCGCTGGCTGCGTTCCGCCTGTGGGTGGTGGAGACGGCCATCGTGGAGGGTCGCTCCATGGACAAGACGCTGCTGCCGGGCGACCACGTGCTGGTGGTGAAGGTGCTTGGGCTGAAGCGGTTCGATGTGGTGGTGCTGACCGATCCCCAGGCGCGGGAGACCGTGATCAAGCGGGTGGTGGGCCTGCCCGGTGATATCATCTCGATGGTCCCGCGGGTTACGCCGGTGAACGGGCGAGAGGTGGTCGGCGGCACCCAGCTCTACATTGACGGAGATCCCTACGAGGAGCCCTATGCCACCTCCTCCCTGCCGACCGTGGTGCAGCCCAGGAGGATCCGGGCCGGGGAGGTACTTCGTGCTCGGGGACAATCGGGATGACAGCGTGGACAGCCGCACCTACGGAGGGGTGGACCGGGAGCTGATTCACGGGGTGGCGGTCCTCATCTTCTGGCCCATCGCCCGCATGCATTTCATCCCGCGCACCGCGGAACTCGAGGTGGCGAGGGCGAGCGCCGCGCCCGACGGATGATGAAAGGAGCTGGACTTTGCGACCGGTCATTGTTGCCGCATTTCTGGTGATCGCCATCGGCCTGGGAGCCTTCGGGCAGATCGCGCTGAAGTATGGCATGAGCAAGGTCTCGCTGGGCGGCGCCAGCCTGGGGCTGGTGGGCCAGGTGATCCGCTCCATCTTCACTCCTTACGTATTCCTGGGCTTCGTGTTCTACGCGATCAGCTCATGCTTCTGGCTGGTGGTGATCTCGAGGTGGAATCTGAGCTACGCCTATCCTATGATCGCCATCGGTTACGTGGCCGTGGTCTTGCTCTCCCGGCTGTTCTTCAGAGAGTCGGTGAACCCGCTGCAGTGGCTTGGGATCGTGATGATGTGCGGCGGCCTGGTGATGGTGACGAGATTCGGCGCCTCCACGGGCGCGCTACACTGAGGGGAATATGGGGCTGTGATGGAGGCGGAACGGCCTGCCTCCACAGGTGCGGTGCACTGAGATCGTCTTCGCCCACAGCGCGGCGGCTGATCTTGCTCTGTGCCCTGCTCGCCGCCCCGACGCTGCTGGTCGGGCCGGCGCTGCGGCCGGGAAGCGCGCTGCTGCCGGCGGACTTGCTGGTGCACTTCGAGCCCTGGCGCTCACAGCTCGCCGTCCTGCCGGAAGCGTACTGGGACCCCCTGGTGTGGGACGGGATCGCGCAGTACTACCCCTGGCGGCTGTTCGCCTCTGAGTCTCTGCGCGCTGGGCACCTCCCGCTGTGGAACCCGTACCAGTTCTGCGGCACGCCCTTTCTGGCGAATGGCCAGTCCGCGGTGCTCTACCCGCTCAACCTGCTGTTCTGGGTGCTGCCGGTGGCGTGGGCCTTTGGGCTTTCGGCCTGGCTGCATCTGGGGCTGGCCGGGTGGTTCGCTTACTTGTTCCTGCGGCGGATAGGCGCGGGCCGCGCGGGCGGCGTCTGTGGTGGTATCGTGTGGCAGGTCAACAGCTTCTTCGTCGCCTGGCTGCACCTGCCGACCGTGATCTGCAGCGCGGCCTGGCTGCCGCTGATCCTACTGCTGGGCGATCGCGCCCTGACCACTGGCCGGGCGCGCTATGCGCTCGCAGGCGGGACGGCGCTGGCGCTGTCTTACCTCGGCGGTAATCCACAGATCTTCCTGTTCGTAGGAATGATGACCGTGGCCTATGTCGTGGCGCGGGGGTTGAGTGCAGGCGGGGCAGGTCGCGGACCTGCCCTACTGGGCGTGGGTCGGTTGCTGGTCGCCGGAGTGGTGATGGCGGTGACAGGGCTGGGGCTTGCCGCCGGCCAGATTCTTCCTACTCTCGATCTCATGCGCATCGCGCACCGCGCCTTCACCCCTGGGCCGCAGGCCTATGCTGCGTTCCTTTCTCGCGCGCTCCCGGTGCCCATGCTCGCCAACCTGGCGCTGCCTCATCCGCTCGGGCACCCGGGCCTCGGTACTTACGCGGGCCCTGAGAACTATGCCGAGTACTGCTGCTATGTCGGCATCGTGGCCCTGGCTCTGGCGCTGTGGGGAGCATTCACTCATCGCTCATGGCATGCCCGCTTCTTCGCCCTCTCTGCCTTGGCGGCGGTCCTGATCGCGGCTGGAACTCCGCTGAACTGGCCGCTTTACCACTGGCTGCCGGGCATGGCCGGCGCGGGTGGGCCGGCGCGGATGGTGCTGCTGGCGGTGTTCTCCTTGAGCATCCTGGCCGGCCTGGGATTTGACTCGTTGGGCAGGCCCGCCCTCGCCAGAGCCAAAGGGAGCTTGCCTCCTGCCCCTGCGATCAGGAGCTGGGGCCCTGCCCTTCTCCTGCTGCTGATCGGGGCCGCAGCCGCTTTCGCGGGCTGGTTCTTTGCCGGGCTATCTCCAGTTGCCGAGCCGGAGATCGCGCAAGAGGTCGCGGCTGAGGCAGAGCGCGGGGTCGGGTTTGTAGTGGCCGGCATCGTCCTGCTGTTCGTGCTTCGGATTCCCTCCTTGCGTCGGGTCGGGCAGGCTGGCCTGCTGGTGATCCTCGCCGCCGACTTGCTGCTCGCGGCCCAGCACCACGCCCACGTCGTGCCACAGGAATGGGTCTACTCTGAGCGGGCGAACCCCGGCCCGATGGGCGGCCGGGTGCTGGGGAACGCCGCCGATTGGCCCATCAACCGATTCCCTGCGGCGGTGCTGCCGCCGAACGCGGCCACGGTGTATCGCCTGCGGGATGCCTTCGGCTATGACTCTCTCTACCTGGCGCAGTACCGCGATTTCGCCTCCCTCATCCAGGGCGGCAACCCCAGCCCGCCGCTCAATGGCAACCTCTTGCTTGCCCGGCTCGGCCCTACTCGCTATGGGCTGGACATGATGAGCCTGGCCGGGGTGAAGACAGTGCTCTCTCCTCTGTTCCTGCCCGGTCTGCGCCTGGAGCGAGCCGGGGGCTACGACACCCTCGGGAATCCCTATCCGCGGCCGCGGGCCTGGATCGCCCAGTCCGCAGTGGCCGTGCCCTCTCACCAGGAGGCAGTGGCGGCCTTGACCCGGCTGGGTGGCTATGAGGATTTCCTCGTCATCACCGGCGCGGATGAGCCTCCTGGCGAGATCGTGCGGGGCACGAACCCGACCGCGCAGGTGCGCGACGTATCCCCCAATGAAGTGGTGGTTGACCTGCCGCAAGGCGGCGGAGGCTATCTCTTCCTGGCCGACAGCTTCGCACCCGGCTGGCACGCCTACAGCAACGGCCGGGGGCTGGTGATTCGCATCGCGGATGTCACTTTCCGCGCGGTGGCGCCGCCGCAAGAGACCAAGTCAGTCATCTTCCGATATCAGCCGGCGAGCTTCCGCGTTGGGCTCTTCATCTCGCTTCTGACGATCGCCGCGGCCCTGGCAATCGGGTTCGGCTTCGTGGTAACTAAGGCGCGGACATGACCCAGGCCGAACAGCCGAGCAGAATCTATCGCCGCCTGCTGGCGCTCGCGGCCATCCTGATGGTCGCGAGCGCTCTCCGTTTGCTCGGCCTGGGATGGGGGCTGCCGAACTCCCAGCACTACTTCTCCTATCATCCCGACGAAATCTTCCTGCTGCTGCCTTCCTTCGGCTTGGCCCAGGGCGACTGGAACCCGCATTTCTTCAACTACGGCACGCTCTACATCTATCTAGTTGGGCTCCCTGCCCTGCTGTTGCATGTCGTGCCGGAGGCCGCTCAGTTTCCCGAGAACCTGAGGGCTCTCTATGAGCTGGGCCGAGGGATCACCGTGGGGATGGGGATTGCCACCATCGCCCTGCTCTTCGCTGCCTGCGGGCCGAGGCAATGGAGGTTGGGACTGCTGGCGGCCGCGCTGCTGGCGGTCTGCCCACTCCATGCTGTCAACAGCGCCTATGCCACAGTGGACGTGCCCACAGCCTTCTGGCTTACCCTTGCCTTCCTGCTGGCAATCCGAGGCGCGGGCCAGCCCACCGGCAGGCAAGCCGCGCTGGTCGGCCTGGCCTCGGGCCTGGCCGGGGCCACCAAGTACAACGCAGGGCTCTTCATCATCCCGGCGATTCTCGCGCCCGTGCTGGTGCGGCCGCGGACATGGCGGTGGTCCTGGGCCGCCGGCGTCATCGGTGGCGCGATCCTCGGCTTCGCCCTCGGCTGTCCCTTCTTCTGGACGGAGGAGTTCCGCCGGGGCCTGCTCTTCGAGGTGCGCCATGCCCAGGTGGGAGGCACGCTGGCCTTCGTGAACACCGGGAACGGTTGGAGCTACCATCTTCTGCGGGGGCTGCCCACGGGCCTGGGCTATCCCATGCTGGCGGCACTAGTCCTGGGCACTGTGGGCGCGGTGCGGCTGCGCTGGCTGCCGGGCCGGATTTCGCTGCTGTGGTGTGCGCTCTACCTGGTTGTCATTGGCTTCGGGAAAGAGCGGTTCATCCGCTATCTGGTGCTGCTCCTGCCCTTCGCGGCCGTGCTCGCGGCCGCGGGGCTGGGTTGGCTCGCCAGCCTGGCGCGCAGCGCGCGGTCGCTCCTTGGTGTGGGGGCGATCATGGCGGGGATAGTGGGGCTAACCGGCCTCTATGCTTTCGAGCAAACTGCTCCCTCCGCGCTGCTCGATCCCAGGGACTATGCCTGGTCACAGGCAGAGTCCGATGTGCTGGCTGCGCGTCCCCAGGCGCGGGTCGGCCTGCTGGAAGCTCCCTGGTATCGCGATCCTCCAGCCTCACCCTATAACGCAGGCCAGTTCTCCCGGGCCATGTTCGAGCACTGGAATCGCGCCAACGGCGGCCGCGTGGTGACCACGGGCTGGGACACCAGGGCACTGGAGGCCCAGAAGCCTGATGTCTTCTTTCTATCAGATTTGGAGTCTCAAGACCCGATGCGCCTGCGAAGGCCCGAGGCCATCGCCTTCGTCTCCGCACTGGATGGGATCTACAAGGACAAGATCGTCTTTGGGCGGCCCGACCAGGCCTTCTCCTGGCTGGCGCCCCCTCGCTCCTGGGCGCCGCCGGACTGGCTCTACCAATCCCCTATCATCACGATGTACTATAACCCGCGATGAGAGCGCCTTCTCCAGACAAAGGGGGAAATGGCGGCGGGCACGCCGGAGTCTGCCCTGAGCCGAGTCGAAGGGGCATATCCGCCCTACAGTGGCCGCCGCGTTCCGAGATGCGCTGGGCCGCCGTTCTCGCGGCGGTCTTCATGCTGCTCACCTGTCTACCCTATCTTTTCGGTCTCGCCATCCGGCCCTCCGGCTACTACTACTCGGGTCTGCTCGCCAACCCCGACGACCACAATGTCTACCTGTCGCTGATGCGGCAGGCGCACGACGGGCGTCTGCTTTTCACCGACCAGTTCACCACGGAGCCGCAGCGCGGCCTGATGCTCGACGTGTTCTGGCTCGCCCTGGGCCTGTTTGCCCGCGTCACCCACCTTCCACTGCCCATCGTCTACCATCTCGCGCGCGTGGTCGCGGGCTGGCTGCTGCTGATGGCGGTCTACTGGCTAGCCGCGCAGGCGATCACTAGCCCTGCCGGCCGGCGTGTGGCTCTGATACTCACGGCTACGGCCTCCGGTTTCGGGTGGCTCTTCCATCCGGGGCCGGGCCAGCCGCATCCCATAGACTACGGGCCCGGCCTGGTGATGCCGGAGGCGATCACTTTCCTCACTCTCCTGCTGAATCCGCTGTTCGCTTTCTCGGTGTTCCTGATGGTGGCGGCGCTGGGCCTCGCGGCGCAGGCCTTCGCCTCCGGCCGGATGCGATGGGCCGCGCTCGCCGGGTTGGCGGGGCTGGTCCTCGGGAACATCCACAGCTACGATCTGATCCCCCTCGCGGTGGTGCTGCTGGCCTACCTGGTGTACCTGCTGGCTGCAAGGCGGGTCGGGGCGCGGGTGGTGGGGCTGACGCTGCTGATCGGGGTGATCGCCGCGCCCTCGGTGCTCTACCAGTACTGGCTGCTGCGCACCGGGGAAGCCGGGGTGCTGGCCAAGACCGTGGGACAGTGGGGATACTCGCGCGCCCCGGTCTATGTTGCTTTGGGGCTTGGACTGCCGCTGATGCTGGCCTTAGTGGGCGCGGCGCGCGCGGTGAGTAGACGCGCGGACGTCGGCCGACTGCTTGCCCTGTGGCTGGTGCTCGGATTTGCTCTGGTTTATGTGCCGGTTTCGTTCCAGCGCAAGCTGGTCGAGGGCCTCCACATTCCCGTGTGCGTGCTCGCGGTTTCCGCGCTGGAGCCGATCTGGAGGCACGCGCCGCGCCGCGCGGTGATCGTGGGTGTGCTGCTGGTGCTGATCGCCGTCCCCTCCAACGCGCTTTATGTGAGGCGGGCGCTGGGCGACCTGGTGACCAACAACCAGGCTTACCTGGGCAATCTGATGCCACCCCTGTATCTGCGGCCCGACCAGTACCAGGCGCTGCAGTGGCTGAACGGAAAGAGAACGGAGTCCGATATCCTGCTGGCGAACACCTTCGTCTCCAACTACGCGCCCTCGCTGGCCGGGGTTCGTGTCTACGTCGGCCACTGGTCGGAAACTCTCGATTACCCGCGGAAGCTCAAGGAGCTCTCAGAGTTCCTTCAGGCAGGCACGCCCGATGCGGAGAGGGAAGCCTTCTGCCGCGGCCGGGGGATCAGCTACGTGCTGCGCGACCGTAGTGTCTACGATGACATCTTCCTGCCTCCGTCTCGGCAGAGCGGGGGAGGATACCAGCCGGATGCCTCGCCGTGGCTCTTCCCGCTTTTCATGCAGGATCGGGTCGCGCTCTACTGGATGCTGAGGCCAGGCGAGTCCCCACCATGACGGAATGGCACGAGCGTTCCTCGCGGCGACTGCTGGTGACGGCCGCGCTGGTGACCGCGGCCTTTGGCCTGGCGCTGGCAGCGCGCGTGCCCATTGGCATCCCCGGCGAGTGGGTGTGGCGGCCGAACGAACTGCCAGTGGAGCTGTGGTGGGCAGCTTTGAGCGGCCTCGTCCTGGTTGCGGTTGCGTGGCTGGTCACTCGCCCTGGCTGGTGGGCGCATCTACGGCCCATGGGGCGGGCCGGGGCCCTCGCCTTCCTCATCCTCGCGGTCTTCGCGCTTCAGTGTAGCCTGCTCAACGCGGTTGGCGCGCCCTGGGCGGCCCCAGGAGCGGTGATCGCCAGCCCCGTGGCGACCACTTACTACTCGGTCTCTCTGGATATACGCGATCCATCGGCCTGGATCGCGTCCTATCCGGAGCGGATGAGCTCGCTGCCCTATCACGTCCGCACCCACCCGCCCGGATTCGTGCTGTTCTTCCTGCTGCTGCGCGGGGCTTGTGCGCGCCTCTTGCCTCACCCATCGCGCTCGGCTCGGGGAGGTGGCTGAGGCCTATCGCACCTTCGGGATCGGTCCCTCTCCGGTGGATGCCGCGGCCGCGATCGCGGGTGCGTTCATCATCTCGCTCATCGGCGCGCTCAGCCTGTGGCCATGCTACCTCCTCGGTCGGCGGCTGATGGGAGCGGAGGCGGCGCTGTGCTCAGCCGCGCTGATGGCGGCAATGCCAGGGCTGCTCGTGTTCGGGGGCTCAGCCGATGAGATGGTGCTGACCTTCACTGCGATCACGCTCTGGCTCAGCTACTCCGCCTGGCGCCAGAGCAGTCCGGTCCGCGCGTTCCTCGCTGGCCTCACCCTGGCGGTGGGCCTGTTCTGCACCCTCGGCATGCTGACCGCTGCCGCCTGGCTGGTGATCTGGCTAGCCGTCGGTATGGCGCGATCGAGCGATCGCGCTGGCGCCGCGCGGCGGGCCGTGTTGGGTGCTCTGGCCGGGGGGGCCGGGTTGGCGGTCTTCTACCTGGCGCTGTACTTCACCCTCGGTTACCGGCCGCTGGCGGTGGCGCGGGAGGCCTTGCTGGCGCACCGGGGCGTTACCACCGTCGAGGCCGCGCGCACCTACTGGAAATGGCTGCTGATGAACCCGGCAGAGATGGTTATCTTCGCGGGCCTGCCCCTGGTGATCGCTGCCCTGTGGTCGTGCCGAGGCACGGGACAAGAGGCAGGCCTGGGCCGATGGCGCGGCTTCCTGCTCTCCTGGCTGATCACCTGTGCGCTGCTGGACGTCTCCGGTACGGTGCGAGGCGAAGTGGGCCGCATCTGGCTCTTTCTGCTCTGGCCGACCGCGCTCGCCGCCGGGCCCTGGTTGGCGGCGAGGCCGCGCCGGGCGACTGTGATCGCACTGCTGGTGGCCCTCACCGCCTGGCAGACGATCTTGATGCGAGGCTATCTCACGATCTACGATATCTTCTGACCGCCATGCCTCAGCCGTCACCCACAACTCGGGCTGCCTGGTGGCCTGCGCTGACGATCTTCGGGGCGGCCTGTGCGTTCTGCTGGCCGGTGTTCCTGGGGCGCGTGATGCTGCCCGCGGACATGTGCCTGTGGATGATCCCGTGGAGCGCGCTGAGGGACCAGTTCCCGCCGCTGGACCGAATCTACAACCCGATGTTCGATCCCATCCAGCAGTACCTCCCGTGGCGCATCTACGCGGTAGACTCGCTGCGGGCCTGGTTCGTCCCGCTGTGGAATCCCTATGCCTTCTGCGGCACGCCCTTCCTCGCCAATCTCCAGTCCACACTGCTCTATCCCCCCAACCTGCTGTTCTTGCTCACTGGCGCGCGGCACGGGTTCGGCATCTCCGCTATCCTGCACCTCACCCTGGGAGGCCTGTTCACCTACGGCTTTCTTCGCACGCTCGACCTGCGCCGGCCCGCGGCCGTCTTCGGGGCGCTGGTGGTGATGTGCAACGGGTACACGGTCACCTGGCTCGAGTACCCTACCCTCTCACTGTGGGTGTTCATGTGGCTGCCCGCGATGCTGCTCTGCTACGAGCGGTCGCTCAGGCACCCTGGGTGGCGGTGGCCCGCGCTGACGGCCCTGGCCGTCGGACTGCAGTTCCTTGGGGGCCACTTGCAGGTATCCGGTTACGTGATGATTGCGTTCCTGATCTATGCTCTGGTCCGCGTTGCCAGCCCTGGCTCCGGCCAACTCGGCCGCAGCCGCGCGGTGGCCGCTTTCATAGTGCCCGTCGTCCTGGGGCTGGCGTTGGCCGCAGGGCAGATCCTGCCGACAGTGGAGCTGGCCGGCCATTCCGGCCGCGTCTCACATGGCGCTGCCCTGAGCACGGCCTTCCCGCTCACCCATCTCGTCCTCTATCTCATCCCCAACTTCTTCGGCAATCCGGTGGACTACAATTACTGGGGCAACTACCGCGACCAGACCGGGTTCAACTACTTCGAGACGGCATGCTATGTCGGGATTCTGCCTCTGCTGCTCGCGGCCTGGTCGCTGCGGCGTTGGCGGGAGCGAAGCTTCTGGTTCTTCGCCGTACTCACTGGCTTCGCGGTGCTCGCCGCTGTCGGGTCGCCGGTTTACCTGCTGCTGTACTATCTAGGGCCGGGATTCCGGGAGCTGGCGGGCCTGGGGCGAGTGCTCTCGCTAGCGGGCTTCGGTCTGGCCGGCCTGGCCGGTGTGGGCCTGGATGATCTGCTGAGCGGTGCGGAACGCCGGCGGGTGCGAGGCCCGTTGCTGCTCGGTGCGGGACTGTTGGTGGCCGCGGCAGCAGCGATTGCGCTCTTCCAGCCCGTGATGGCGGCGCTCGACCCGGCCTGGGAGTTCCCTCGCTATCTGGCGCGCCAGATGGCTGCTCTGCTGTGTCTCACCGCGGCGGCGGTGACATTGATCTTGCTCCGCGCCCGACTCCGCATCGGCAGCGGGGCCTTCGCCGCGCTTTCCGTCGCTCTGGTGGGGGTTGACCTCTTCTTCTTCGGCATCCGCTTCAACCCGTTCACCGATGCGAGGATGGCCTATCCGCAGACGGATTCCACGCGCTGGCTGCAGGAACACGCGGATCACGAGCGATTCACCTCGCTCGCCTCCCATGGTCTGGACTGGATGCCCCACAATGCTCCGATGATCTTCGGCCTGCGAGATGTCCACGGTTCGGACTCGCTCCGGGTCCGCCGCTCCTTCGATCTGGTCTCCCCGCCGGGAACGGATCAGGCAAGCTATCCGGATCCGAGTTCGCCCCTGCTGGAGGCGCTCGGGGTGCGCTACCTGATGACCAAGCGCCAGGTCCCGGAGCCGTGGAAGCTGGGGCACGATGGCGAGGCCCCGATCTACGAGAACCGGGGAGCCATGCCGCGCGCCTATCTGGTGCACGAGGTGGCTCCCGCGGAGGACGTGCAGGCGCTGGCGGCGCTCCGCGTGGACTGGCGCTGGCTGCAGGAGCGGGCGCTGGCGGAGCCCGGCGACGCGGCCAGGATGAAGGGCGCGATCGCCCCGGCGGCCAGCGGCGGGAAGGAGCGGGTTGACTTCCTCACGGACGGGGCGGACGCGATCACCCTGAAGGCCGCGGCCAGCAGCTCGGCGCTGCTGGTGCTAACTGACTCCTACTATCCGGGCTGGCGCGCCCGGGTGGATGGCAAGCCGGCCGCGATCCTGCGCGTGAACTACGCGTTTCGGGGGGTTCCGGTGCCAGCGGGCGAGCACACAGTGGAGCTGCGTTACGAGCCTGCGAGCTTCAGGGTTGGGCTCTTCCTCTCGCTGCTGGCGCTGTGCTCGCTGGGCGCGGGCCTCGGGGCGCGCTGTTCGCGCAAGCGGCCCAGGGCGGCGGCCCCTGCGGCCCGGTCATAGGCCACCAGCAGAGGCGTCCCGTCCAGCGTGACCGCGTAGGCGGGCCGGGCGTGACGGTAGAGCTGCCAGCACAGATCGGTGAAATCGCTCTGCATGCACTGGAAGATGACGTAGTCCACCGACCCGGCCTGTGACTCATCGGCAGTGAACTGCGCGTCTGGCCGCACCTGCTGAAGAGTGAAGAGGTAGATCACGCCCTTGGGGATGACGAGCAGCCGAGGGCGCGGCTGCTTCAGGGCGTTAACGAACTCGACTCCCTCCGCAAACACCTGACCCCAGTAGATGGTCTCGAACCCGCGCCGGGTGGCGCCCGACGTGCCCCCGACTAACGCGTTGTAGTAGGCGAGCTGGTAGGGATGGGTGTGCACGACCCCGGTCAGGCTCGGCGCCAGCAGCGCGACTGCGAGCAGAGTCGGCAGCAGCACCGCAAGGCGAACGTTCTCCGGCCGCAGCAGGGCCGGCAGCCGGAGGAGCTTGGCCCGGAGCCAGGCGTAGCCGCCGCCCGCCAGCGCGGCCAGGAACGGGAAGGCCGGCAGGAAGAGGCGGACGCCGTTGTACTTGGGGCTGCTGGGGAGGGCGCTCGGCGCAAGGGTTACGATCAGGCCCCAGAGCAGGAGTACGCGCCGGGGGTCAGCACCTCGCCGGGGCCAGCAGGCGACGATGCCGATGAGCGCTGCCAAGAGCAGCAGAGCAGGGGTGGTGACCGCGGTCATCACAAACGGGTAATGCCAGGGCGCGTACTGGTAGAGCTTGCCCAGGTACCAGACGTTGTAGGCGGCGTGCTGGAAGTGGAAGTCGAGATATCCCCTGAGATGAGGCAGCGGTGCGATCCAGAGCCAGGGCCAGCCCAGGAAGAAGATGGCCGGGCCAGTGAGCATGACCGCGAGCAGCTTCGGCCAGTGCCGGCGGTGGCAGATCAGCCCCCAGGGAACCAGGAGCACGGGCAGGAAGAACGCGTTGACCTTGGCCAGCAGGGCGAGGCCGAAGGCGACCCCCGCCAGCGCGGCATACCACCAGGAGCCGCGGCGCATCGCCTCCGCGGTGAGCGCGGTGGTGATGAAGAACCAGGCCGTGATAACCATATCCAGCGCGTCGAAGTGAGCGTGCGCGACCACCCGCGGCATGGTGGCGAGGGCGAGCGCAGAGAAGATGGCCCCACCAAAACCCCAGATGCCGCGAGTGAAGAGAAAGAGCGCGCACACCGCGAGCGCGAACCACAAGGCGCTGGGCAGCCGCATCGCCATCAGGCCTGGAAGCAGCGCGCCGAACCAGCGGTAGCAGAAGCCCGAGGCGACCTTCTGCAAAGGCGGATGCTCGTGGTTGAGGTGCCAGGCCGCGGTGATCGCATCGCGCTGGAAGGCATCTCCTGGAGAGCGCCACGCAGAGGCCCACCAGGCCGCGTATCTGGCCCCGGCGGAGGCGTAGTGCGGCTCATCATAGGTGGCGCCGTAGTCGTTGCTGGTCAGCAGCACCGAGCAGAACGCGAGCAAGAAGAGTGCGGCCAGCACCGCCCACTCGGCCCGCCTGAGACGGGTCGCCGGGTTCATCGCAGTCGCCGCAGCTTCCACGGCAGCAGCAAAGCCTCCGTGACAATGGAGCCGGACATCTTGGACTGGCCGGCGCGCCGCTCGGTGAAGCAGATAGGCACCTCCACCACCCGGCACCCGGCCTTGATGGTGCGGTAGGCCATCTCCACCTGGAAACCATAGCCGCGGGTCTTGACCGCGGCACGGTCAATCGCCTCCAGGGCACGGCGCCGCCAGCAGCGAAACCCGGCGGTAGCATCGCGCACCGCTATGCCCAAAGCCAGTCGCACGTAGGCGTTCCCCCACCGGCTGAGCAAGCGCCGACGCAGGTCCCAGCCCTCGGTCCGGCCCCCGGGCACCCACCGTGACCCGATCACCAGGTCGGCCTCCCGGGCCGCTTCCAGCAGGCGCGGCAGGTCAGCGGGATCGTGGGATAGGTCAGCATCCATTTCTATCACGAATTCCACGTCCGGCCGTTTGAGCGCTTCCTCAAACGCGGCCAGGTAAGCCGGGCCTAACCCCTGCTTCTGGGGCCGGTGCAGGACACTCACGCGGCTCTCCTGCCGGGCGAGGTCGTCGGCCAGTTCGCCGGTGCCATCGGGGGAATTGTCGTCCACGATGAGCAGCCGCCAGCCGCCTGGCAGCGCAAGCACCGCGGCCGCGATCCGCGTCAGCATCTCCCGTTCGTTGTAGGTCGGGATCACGATCAGCGCGCGAGAGGGATCGGGGGGCGGGCGGCGCTCAGTTGTGGGCGCTCCTGACAAACACATCCTCCTCTGCTACAATACCCCAACTCGCGATGCGGATACTGATGATCACCCCCAGCTTTCATCCCTCCATCGGTGGGGTAGAGACCCACGTGCGCCGCGTCTCCGAATGCCTGAGCGGGCGCGGCCACCAGCTCACCATCCTCACCCATGCCGATCAGCCGTCAGAGGAGACGCTTGGGCCTCTGGCGATCCATCGCCTGCCGCGCAGCAACTGGTGGGCGGCCTGGCGGGGCGCTCGACCCCACATTGCGGGAGCCGACATCGTCCACTGCCACGATGCCTACAGCTTCCTGCATTTCTATCTTCCCTCCTGCTATCTGCCGCCCCGCCGCCCGGCCTTCATCACCTTCCACGGCTATGAGCGCTACCCCATACCCGGTGAGGCCCAGCGGTGGCGGCGGTTCGCCCGCCGGCGAGTGCGGGATGCACTGTGCATGGGCGAGTTCATCTGTCGCTGGTACGGCACGCCGTGCTTTGGCGTGTCCTATGGCGGAGTGGACCCAGTGCCTGAGCCGCCTGCCCTGCCGCCGAAGCCGGCGGCGCTGTTCATCGGGCGGCTGGCGGAGGACACCTCCATCATGTTCTACCTGCACGCGCTCTCGCTGCTGAGAAGGGAGCACGGGCGCAGCTTTCCTATCACCGTGATTGGCGAGGGCCAGTTGCGCGGCCCGGCCGAGCGCTACGCGCAGGCGCAGGGCCTGGAGGCCAGATTCCTGGGAGAGGTGGCGGATGCGGCCGAGCATTTCGCTGCCGCGGATCTGGCTTTCGTGTCGGGCTATCTGGCGATCTGGCAGGCGCTTGCCGCCAGGCGGCTGGTGTTCTCGGTATACGAGAACGAGCTGAAGCGGGACTACCTGCGGTGCTTCCCGGAGGCGGAAGAGGTGATGCTGATGGCTGGCGAGCCGGAGGAATTGGCGCACCAGCTCCTGGACTACTTGGGTGATACCGCAGGGAGCGAAGCCAGGCGGGAGCGCGGCGCGCAACTGGCGTCGGCGCATTCATGGGAAGGTGTGGCCGACCTCTATCTCTCGCTCTATCGGACCTATGGCCTCGGCTCATGACTAAGCGCGTCTCTGTCATCACCACCGTCTACAACGAAGAGAACAACATCGCCGCGCTGCTTGACGCCCTCCTCGCTCAGACGCGCCAGCCAGATGAGATCGTGATCTGCGACGCGGGCTCGACCGATCGCACCACTGAGATCATCTCTCGCTATGTCGCCCGCGGACTCCCCGTCCGGCTGGCGGTTGCGCCTGGCGCCAACCGCGCGCGAGGCCGCAATCTCGCCATCAGGCAGGCTGCCGGCGAAGTGATAGCCTCCACCGACGGCGGCTGCATTCCCGACGCGGAGTGGCTGGCGAGGCTGGTCGCTCCGTTCGAGTCGGAGGAGCCGCCGGAGGTGGTGAGCGGTTACTATCGGCCGGCCGCGTCGTCGCTGGCGGAAGAAGCCGTGGCCGCGGCCACGGTCCCGGAGGTGGCGGAAGTGGACCCGGGGACGTTCCTTCCCTCCGGCCGGTCGGTGGCCTTCGCCCGGGAGGCCTGGGAGAGGCTAGGCGGCTATCCCGAGACCATTCCCTTCGCAGAGGATACTGCGTTCGATCTGCGGCTGCGAGCCGCGGGGTGCCGCTTTCAGTTCGCGCCGGACGCGATTGTGCGCTGGCGCATGCAGGGCTCGGCGCGGGCGGTGTTCCGCCAGTTCTTCCGCTATGCCGAGAGTGATGGCGAGCTGGGGCATTGGTTCGGGCACTACGCCAAGGCCCGCGCCGGCGCCGCGGCGGTCGCGCTCGCCGCCGCGCTCACCATCTGGGACTGGCGCGGGGCCCTGCTCTTCCCGTCGCTGGCCTTGCTCTACTGGGGGAGATATGCGGTGCGGGCCTGGGGCCGCGGCGCGCGCTGGCGGCCGGGCTTACTCGCGCCCGCGATCTCGCTGGTGGTGGACGCGGCCAACCTGACAGGCTATATGCGAGGCCGGCTGCGGCGGCGTCCCCGGCCCAGCGCGCTGCCGATGGACCGGCCGCTGTCACTGGCCCAGGTCACCTATACGTACCAGCCGATCGCTGGAGGCGCGGATGTCTATGTCTCGCAGCTCGCCGAGCTGATCGCCTCCGCAGGGCACCACCACCTGGTCTATCAGCGCCGGACCGAAGGTGCGCCGGGTGATGTGCGCTTTGTCCCCAACCCCTGGCGGGGCCGGGCGCTCGAGTTCTGGACGCAGGCCTTCGGGCTGCTCGCCCTGCGCCGCGAGCTGCTGGGGCATGACCTGGTGATCTGCCATTACCCACACTACCTGCTCGCGCTCTACCTCATGAGCTGGGGGCGAGACTGGCCGACGCGGGTGGGCCTCTCGCATGGCGTGTTCTGGGATGACGCGCCGGGCTCATTCCGAAGCTTGCTGAAAGTCCTGCTGACGCGGCTGGCCTTTCGCCGGGCCCATCTCTATATCGCCAATGACAGCGAGTTTCTGCGCGCCATGGGCTTGCAGATCGCTCCCGGGCAAGGCATGCACTCGCAGGTGGCTCCGGGCGCATGGTTCATCCCAAATGGCGTAGATACCGAAAAGTTCCGGCCCTCTCCGCCGATCCCGGAGATCGCGGCCCTCAACCCGATCCTGGTGCCGCGCAATCTCTTCCGCAACCGGGGCATTCATCTCGCCATCGAGGCCTTCGAGCTGTTCATGAAAGACTTCCCGGAGACCAAGCTGCTGATCGTCGGTGGCGGTGGTCAGCCAGACTACGTGGCCGACATGCGCAAGCGCATCGAGCGGCGCGGCCTGACGGAGAGCGTTTTCTTTCACGGGCCGGTGTCGCATGACGAGCTTCCCGGCATCTACTCCAGCTCCCATATGACTCTGATCCCGTCGCTCTGCGGGGAGGGCACATCGCTCGCCGCGTTGGAGAGCATGGCCTGCGGCATCGCCACCATCTGCACCGAGGTGGCGGGCCTCAAGGATCTGCCCGGCCCGCACTCGCGCCCCACGCCGGTGGGCCTGGCGGAGGTGATGCGGCAGGTCTATCCGGATCGGGCGCGGATAGGGGAGGAGCAGAGAGAAAAGGTCTTGTCGGGGTATACGATCGAGAAATGGCGGAAGGCCTGGGAGACCGCACTGAGCACCGTGGGCTACACGGCCCGTGTCAGCGGCGAAGCGCCGCCCCCGCCGCCCCTGGCGGCAACCTGGCCGCCCTAGGGTTCCTCGAACCTGTTGGGCAGGGGCTTGCCCCTGCCCAACGACAGACTCGGCCCCCGTTCCATCTGCGGAATCCGCGGACTACATCTTCAATATCTTGTCCAGGGCCAGCGCGGTATTCGCCAACCGCGTCTCCGGGGCGTGGGTGTAGTATGGGATCATCTCCGCGATCAGGAAGTCGTTGTAGCCGACTTCCCGCAGGGCCTTCATCACCTCGGGCCAGTTGACATCGCCCTCCAACAGATCCACGAAGCCGTTGATGGTGCCCACGCTCTTGCGAAAATCCTTGACATGCACCTTCTTGATGCGCTTGCCCAGGATGCGGATCCACTGCTCGGGGAAGCCGGTGAGCAGGATGTTGCCGACATCGAAGAACCAGCCCACATACTCGCTGCCGATGCGATCTACAAAATCGCGCGCCTCCAACGGGCTGAGAAAGAGCTTGTTCCACACGTTCTCGATGCCGATGGCAACCTTGTTCTTCTCCGCTACCTTGGCCAGCTCTTTGATCGCCTCCTCGACCCGCTTGATGGCAACCTCGTAGGGCACGATCTCGGCCGCCGGGTCGAAGAAGATCTCCACCGCGCCTGGCACCACCAGAATCCCCGTGGCGCCCAGACCTTTCGCCACCTCCAGGCAGCGCGTAACCGCGTGTTTCCCCTGCTCCCGCTTGGCAGCGTCGGCGGAGGTCAATGGCGTCGCCCACAGCAGGCCGGTGGTCACGGACGCAGCCTGCAAGCCCGCGCCCTCCAGGGTCTTGCGCACCTTCGCCACCTCCGCGTCGCTCATCCTGATGTTGAGCGGGCCCTCCGGGAAGAGACAGACCTCTATCCCCTCATAGCCGAGCCGCTTCGCCTCGGCCACTGCTTTGCCCAGGTCCATCTTGCCATCCAGCCCCCCCGGGAACGACCAGTAGTTGATGCCCTTTCTCACGTGTTTGCCTCCTCGCCGTAGTGCTGCACAGGGTTCGTTGGGCAGGGCCTTGCCTCCTGCCCGTCGGAGGGCGGGCAAACCCCTGCCCTCCGGGGCAGGTCGCGGACCTGCCCTACCCGTTGACCGGGGGTAGGCGGCGCAGGTCTTGCCTCACGTCTGGTGAAGGAACCAGACGTGCCCGAGCCCCTAGTCAACACAGGTGATCGCATCCGTCTCCACCTCGACTCTCTCGCGGCCGGCGGGGAGGCCGTGGGGCGGCACGAGGGCCTCGCCGTGTTCGCTTTGTGGGGATGCCCGGGCGATGAGGCCGAGGTCGAGATCACAGAGGTGCAGCAGCGGTTCGCCCGGGGCGTGGTGCGGGAGGTGATCGCCCCGTCGCCCGATCGGGTGACCGCGCCCTGCCCGCATTTTGGCTCTTGCGGCGGCTGCCAGATTCAGCACATCGCCTATGCCGCGCAGTTGCGCCATAAGACGTCCATCGTGCGCGACGCGCTGGCTCGCATCGGCGGTCTGTCTGAGGCTAAGATCGGGGAGACCTGGGGCATGGATGATCCCTGGCATTATCGGAATCGCGTCGAGTACCACGCGCAGCTCGATGAATCGGGCGATCTCTACCTCGGCTTCACCCGACATCACAGCCACGACGTGTTCGCGCTGCGGGAGTGCGCGCTCCAGCATCCGCTCTCCGAGCAGGTCCGGCTGGCCTTGCTGGAGCTGATGCCGCGGCTGGCGCAGGGAGTGGAGGAAAGAGCCAGGCTGCTCGACGCGGAGAGCCTGGTATCCTTCGCCTCCGAGCAGGCGCTAGTCACTCTGGTATGTGACGGGCGGCCGCCGTTCGTGCCGCAACTGGCCGATGAGCTGATGAAGGTAAAGGGCGTGGCGGGCGTGGCCGCGGCCCGTGCGCGGGGCCGGCTGGCCGGTCACCGCTCGCCCGCGGAGACCATCGCCGGCGACGGGCACCTGGTGGAGCGCCTCGATGGTGAGGGGTATCGCATCTCGCCTGACTCGTTCTTCCAGGTGAACCCGCGGCAGGCGGCGCGCATGGTTGAGCTGGTAAAGGAATGGTCGGCGGTGGGGCGTGGTGACGGGGTTCTGGACCTCTACACCGGAGTCGGCACATTTTTGCTGCCCCTGGCAAGACGGGCGCACCATGCGGCGGCGGTGGAGGAGTCGGAGGCCGCGCTGGCCGACGCGCGGGCGAACCTGCGGCGGTGGCGGCTGAGCAACGTGAGCCTTTACGAGGGCCGAGTGGAGCGGGCGCTGCCGCGCCTGGCCCAGCGCGGCTGGAGAAGCGATGTGATCGTGCTGGATCCGCCGCGCAAAGGCTGCGGCCCCATCGTCTGCGCCTCCGCCGCCAGGCTCACCCCGCGCCGCATCATCCTCGTCTCCTGCCACCCCGCCACCCTCGCCCGCGACCTCAAGTGCCTGGCCGAGCACGGCTACCTCGCGCGTAAAGTGCAGCCCGTGGATATGTTCCCGCAGACCTGGCACGTGGAGGCGGTGGCGCTCTGCGAGAAAGCCTAGTGGGACGGCGCGTTGGTCGCCCGGGCAACAGCGCGCGTCGCTGGCCCTCACAGACGTAGCTTCCCGAGCATTGACTCCCACGCTGGGGGACCCATAGAATGCCCGCGCTTGGGAGGATATAGCTCCAGGCTTGCTCCGGGTACGGAAGCGGTTGCGACTAGTCGAGCAAGGGAGGTCATGATGAGAGTTGCGTCGAGGGCAGTGCTGTCAATCGCTTTTCTGTTCGGCTGCACCGCTGTCGCCAATGCGGCGCGAACGGTCGTTCCCAAGGGAACAGAGGTGATGTTGGTGTTTGACCAGGCCGTGAGTTCGAAGACGGCCAAGCCTGGGCAGGCGGTCAAGCTTCACGTCAAGGACGACGTGATGGTGAACCGCACTGTGGTCGTGAAGGCTGGGACCGAGGTAAAAGGCGTCATCAGCAGGGTCGAGAAGCGCAAGAGGTACGGTGTCAACGCGACGCTGCGCATGGTCTTCAACCCCGTGAGCACGGTCTTCGGCACCGCTCTCCCCATTCAACCGCGCACCCAGGGAGGTGCCATCGGCAGGAAGACCGCAGGAGCGGCCGCAGCCACTGCCGGTGGCGCCGTGGTGCTCGGGCCGGTGGGGCTGGTCGGCGGCTACTTCATCTCTGGCAAGACCCTCAACGTGAAGCCGGGCGAAACCATTGCCACCGAGGTCTCGAAGCGGACCCTAGTGGGGCGGACCGAGGCCACCGCGCGGAAGCGCAAGTCGCGATAGAGGTGAGGCAGTCTGGGGGGTGAAGGCTCGGAGCGCCACGATGCCGTGAGCAATCGTGTGGGCGGCAGCGCGTGAGCGCTGCCGCCCGCGCTGGCCTCGAGGGCCCTCTGACTGCGGCTTGACTGGCGTGCTATAATGGCCATGTGAAGCAAGTCCTGGCGGCAGAGATCAGCGCTCGGGTGGCCGAGCTGTGCATCCAGGCCTGCACCGTGCTTCCCCCTGATGTGATCGCGGCGCTGCAGATGGCGCGCGAGCAGGAGGAGTCGCCGGCGGGCCGCGACGTGCTGTCACGACTGCTGGACAACGCCGCCCTGGCAGCAGATCAACATCTCCCCATGTGCCAGGACACCGGCCTGGCCGTGGTCTTTGTTAAGCTGGGGGAGGAGGTCAGGATCGCTGGAGGCAGCCTGGCGAGCGCGATCACGGCCGGGGTGCGGGAGGGCTACGAGAGGGGGTATCTCAGGAAATCGGTGGTGATGAGTCCGCTGGACCGGCGCAACACGGGCGACAATACGCCCCCGGT
Organism: uncultured Armatimonadota bacterium; assembly: GCA_963716175.1. Taxonomy (GTDB): domain Bacteria; phylum Armatimonadota; class Hebobacteria; order Hebobacterales; family Hebobacteraceae; genus MFD04408-11. The sequence continues at coordinate 3,442,479 of OY970296.1, forward strand.
GGTGCACGTCGAATTGGCGCCCGGGGATGGACTACAGATCACGGTGGCGGCGAAGGGCGCGGGGTCGGAGAACATGAGCCGTCTGCGCATGATGGCGCCGGCCGATGGCATCGAGGAGGTGAAGCGGCTGGTGGTGGAGACGGTGGAGGGAGCAGGTGCTAGCGCTTGCCCGCCCCTGGTGATCGGCGTGGGGTTGGGGGGCAGCTTCGAGCAGTGCGCTCTCATTGCCAAGCAGGCGCTGCTCCGCCCGCTCGATGAGCCGAACCCGAGCCCGGAGGAGGCGGCGCTGGAGGCGGAGCTGCTGGAGCTGGTGAACGCTACCGGGATCGGGCCCATGGGAGTGGGAGGGCGGATCACGGCGCTGGCGGTGAATGTCGCGACCCGCCCCTGCCACATCGCCAGCCTGCCGGCTGCGGTCAACTTGCAGTGCCACGCCGCGCGGCACGCGTCGTACGAGTGGAAGTGAGCATGCGCTCCTTTCAGACGTCGCCGTCTGATGTGAGTTGCCCACTATGCAGTTAGGCCTGACAGCAGAGAGGGATGGCCGTTCATGTAGGGCGGCCATGCGCCCCGGAGCTCGGGCGGAGGGGCGCATAGCCGCCGAGAGTCCCCTCTCAGAGCCAACCCTCTGGGAGCGCGGCAGCGAGGCGGCGGCGATGCCTCGTGCTTCTGACAAGCACTCGGCATGGCCGCCCTACAAGGCCAGCAGGTAAGCCATGTGTGACTGCTGCCAACAGCATGAGCCAATCCGTCTCGCCACGCCGCTGACCGAGGCCGGTGTGCTCGATCTGCGCTCAGGCCAGCAAGTGCTGATCAATGGCGTGATCTACACCGCCCGCGATGCCGCGCACAAGCGCATGGTCGAGGGGCTGGGGCGCGGCGAGGAGCTGCCCTTCGATGTCAGGGGGCAGGTGATCTATTACGTAGGTCCGACGGCCGCCCCGCCGGGACGGATCATTGGGGCCGCCGGCCCCACCACCGCCGGCCGCATGGACCGCTATACGCCGGCGCTGCTGGCGCAGGGCCTCAAGGGTATGATAGGGAAGGGGCCGCGCTCGGCCGAGGTGCGCCGGGCGCTTCAGGAGTACAAGGCGGTCTACTTCGGCGCCATTGGGGGGGCGGGGGCGCTGCTGGCCCAGTGCATCACCGGGGTGGAGCTGATCGCTTATGAGGACCTGGGGACGGAGGCGATTCGCCGGCTGGAGGTGCGGGATTTCCCGGCGCTGGTGATCAACGATTGCTATGGAGGAGATGCCTACGCCGAGGGGCGCGAGCGTTGGCGAAGCCGATGAAGCCGAGACTGGCCATCATTGACTATGGTATGGGGAATCTGCGGAGCGTGCAGAAGGCCCTGGAGCGCGTCGGAGCGCAGGCCGACATCATCACCGCTCCCGCCGCGGCCGCGGGTGCGGCGGGCCTGGTGCTGCCGGGCGTGGGCGCGTTCGGGCAGGCGATGGAGCGGCTGTGCCGCGATGGGTTCGACACACTGGTGAAGGACTGGATCGCGGCCGGTCGGCCGTTCCTGGGCATCTGCCTCGGGCTCCAGCTTGTGTTCTCGGAGAGCGAGGAGTTCGGCCCGGTGGCCGGCCTGGGCATCGTGCCGGGGCGCGTGGTGCGCTTCTCGGGGCCGGCCTATGAGTCGCACGATGGAGAGCCAGGCCTGAAGGTGCCGCATATAGGATGGAACGGGCTGCGCGTAGTCAGGCCGCACCCGGTGGTGGCGGGCCTGCCCGACGGCGCCATGGCCTACTTCGTGCACTCCTACTTCTGCGTGCCCGATGACCCGGATTGGACTGCGATCACGACGGACCACGGGCTCGATTTCACCTGCGCCATCGCCCGGGCGAATCTGTTCGCGTCGCAGTTCCACCCCGAGAAGAGCGGCGATGTCGGCCTGCGGATGCTGACCAACTTCGTGGGGCTGGTCGAGAGGGCGGGATGATGGAGGTCATCCCTGCCATTGACCTGCGGGGCGGGAGATGCGTGCGGCTGGTGCAGGGGGACTATAATCGCGAGACCGTATTCAGTGATGACCCTGCGGCGATGGCCAGGCATTGGGAGGAGCAAGGCGCGCGCCGGCTCCACATCGTGGATCTGGATGGCGCGCGGCAGGGTGAGCCGCGGAACCTGGAGGCGGTGGAGCAGATCGCGCGGGCGGTGAGCATCCCGGTGCAGCTTGGCGGCGGGATGCGAGATGAGGCGACCGCGCGCCGGGCGTTGGCGCTGGGCGTGGAGCGCGTGATCATCGGCACCGCGGCCCTCGACCGCACCGCGGCGCGGCGGATGATCGAGGTGCTGGGCGACGCCGTGGTGGCCGGGATAGATGCGCGGGAGGGCCGAGTGGCAGTGCGAGGATGGTTGGAGACAAGCGAGGTCACGGCGGTCGCGCTGGCGCGCGAGCTGACGGCCCTGGGAGTGCGCTGGATCGTGTTCACCGACATCGGCCGGGACGGGGTGCTGGAGGGGCCGAACGTGTCGGCCTTGCGGGAGATGGTGGAGAGCGTGACTGCCCGCGTGATCGCCTCTGGCGGCATCAGCAGCGTGGAGGATGTGAGAGCGGTGCGAGACGCGGGCGCGGCCGGGGCCATCATCGGCACCGCGCTCTACACCGGCCGCTTGCGCCTGAAAGAGGCGATGGAGGCGGTGGCTAGGCCCTTCAGGCCGCCATCCCGGCCCGCCGCCGGTGGGACCTAGGGAGATGCTAGCCAAGCGGATCATCTGCTGCCTGGACGTGGACCGAGGACGAGTGGTGAAGTGCATCAAGTTCCTCGACCCGCGGGACGCGGGCGACCCGGTGGAGATGGCGACCCGGTACAATGACGAGGGCGCGGATGAGGTGACCTTCCTGGACATCTCCGCTTCTCACGAGGGCCGGCAGACCATGATCGAGGTCGCCTCCCGCACCGCCGAACAGGTCTTCATCCCCTTCACCGTGGGCGGGGGCATTCGGACGGTAGATGATTTCCGTGCCGTGCTCAGGACGGGCGCGGACAAGGTCGGGGTGAACACAGCCGCGATCAAGCGGCCCGAGCTGATCACGGAGGCCGCCGAGCGCTTCGGCGCGCAGTGCGTGGTGGTCTCCATTGATGCCAAGAGGCGGAGCGACGCGCCGGCCAGAAGCCCGCGGTGGGAGTGCTACGTGAACGGAGGCCGCACGCCGACGGGAGTGGACGCACTGGAGTGGGCGATCAGAGTTGAGGAACTGGGCGCGGGCGAGATTCTGCTGAACAGCATTGACGCCGACGGCACCATGCAGGGCTACGATATCGAGCTGTGCCGCACTATCGCGGATGCGGTGCGCATCCCCGTGATCGCCTCCGGTGGCGCCGGCACCCCGGAGCACATCTATCAGGCGCTCACCGAAGGGAGATGCGAAGCGGCCCTGATCGCCAGCATCGCTCACTATTCCACCCACCCCATCGCCGAGATCAAGCACTACCTGGCGGAGCGGGGGGTGCCGGTGAGGCCGATCGCGCAGGCCGCGTGATCGCAGATGTAGGGGCGCGATTCCCGCCACGCGGCCGGCGGGCAAGCTCTGCGCCCCGCAGGACGTGGGCGGGATGAATCCCGCCCCTACGAGAGAACCGCGTCTTGCGAGGGGCCTTCGGCATGGCAACAGGGCATGAAGTCTGACCGGGGCATCAGCGCGCGCAGTGTGCTCCTCGGCTTCGTCCTCGCAGCCGGCCTCGCTGCTCTTACTCCCTATAACGACTACGTAGTCGGCAACACCTACATCGCCGGCAACCATTTCCCGGTGGGCGCGGTGGCGGTGCTGCTGCTGCTGTCCCTGCTCAATCTGCTGGCTCACCGGGTTCGGCGAAAGACGCTGTTTTCCACCCGCGAGCTGGCGGTGATCTACATCATCATCATGGTCACCTCTGGTATCCCCTCCTCCGGCCTGCTGCGCTACCTGGTGCCGGTGGTGACCGCGCCCTTCTACTTCGCCACCCCCGGCAACCAGTGGGCCAAGCTGTTCTGGGATTACATCCCGCCCTGGCTGGGTGTCAGCAATAGAGAGGCGGCGAACTGGTTCTGGGAGGGGCTGCCGGCCGGCTCGTCCATCCCCTGGGGCGAGTGGTGGTTCACGCTCTCCCGCTGGTTCGTGTTCGTGGGCGCGGTGTGGCTGATGATGTTCGCGCTGGCCGCGCTGGTCCGCAAGCAGTGGGCGGATAGAGAGCGGTTGACCTTCCCCCTGGTCCAGTTCCCGCTGGAGGTGCTGCGGGGCGATGAGCGAGGGCCCTCGGCAGCGTTTTTCAGCAACCGGCTGGTGTGGATCGGGGCGGGCACGGTGTTCCTGATCCACATCATCAACGGGCTGCACCGGCACTTCCCCGCGATTCCGGAGATTCCCACGTTCTGGACCCTGGACCAGTATCTGCCGGACCGGCCGTGGGATGCCGCGGTGCCCGTCTACATCGGGCTCTTCTTCTCCGCGGTCGGGTTCGGGTATCTGCTCTCACTGGAGGTGGCGGCCGGGTTCTGGTTCTCCGTCATCTTCATCAAGATCCAGGGCGTTCTCCTGAGCCTACTGGGCTATGAAGGGTCGAGCGCGTGGGGTGGGGTGATCTCCGAGATCGGGCAGCGGGAGCAGATGGGCGGGCTGCTGGTGCTCGCCGCGATGCTGCTGTGGTTTCTCCGCGGGACGCTGGCCGACGCGTTCAAGAGGGCCTTCACCCGCTCGCCCCAGGTAGATGACGCCGGCGAGCCACTGAGCTACCGGTTCGCAGTGTTCGGCCTGCTGGGGAGCCTGGGCCTGGGCTATTGCTGGCTGGTGGCCGCGGGCATGACTCCGCCGTTCGCGGTTCTCTTCCTGGTGGCCTTCGTCTCCATCTGCCTGGTGTTGACCCGGATCATCGCGGAGGCCGGGATGCTGATGATCCACCTCAGCTACTGGCCCGTGGATTACCTGCTGATGTTCGGCGGGACCAATGCGTTGGGGCCGGGCAATCTCACGGCGCTCACATTCGTGGACTGCGCCCTCACTTTCGACCTGCGCGAGTTCCTGATGCCCTCTTTGCTGAATGGCTTTCGCATGTCGGAGCAGTCCGGGGTGAGCACTCGCAAGCTCAGCCGGCTGCTGGCGGTGGCCCTCGTGTTCGTGCTGCTGGTGAGTCTGCCGGCATTCCTCATCACGTTCTACCGGCCGGGGGCAATCCAGGTGGCGAATGTGGATCAGATCATGTACCACCCCCGGTACTTCTTCGATATGCTTGCCAGCCGGCTGCAGAACCCGGCCGAACACCCGACAGGCGTGGCCTACCTGTCCCTGGCGGTCGGCGGGGCGATGGTGGCGGCGCTGGCCTGGCTGCGGCTGAACTTCGTGTGGTGGCCGATCCACCCTCTGGGGTTCGTGATGGCAACCTCGTGGGCGAGCCTGAACCTCTGGTTCTCGCTCTTCCTGGGATGGTTTTTCAAGCTGCTCACCATCCGCTATACTGGGCTGCGGGGCTACGTGCAGTTTCGGCCCTTGTTCCTGGGCATCATCATGGGAGATGTGCTGGGCGCGGTGCTCTGGATCATCGTGGGTTTCTTCACCGGGGTGGGGATCATGGTGACGGTGAACTGACCAGTTCACCGCAGAGACGCGGAGAGCGCGGAGAGGAATCTATGGATCTCGAGACGCTGAAATGGGATGAGAAAGGGCTGGTCTCGGTGGTGTTCCAGGACCACCAGACGGGCGAGGTGCTGACGCTGGGGTACATGAACCGGGAGGCGCTCGCGCGCACCCTGGAGACGAAACGGGTGCACGTCTACCGGCGCTCGCACGGCCGGGTGATGGAGAAGGGTGAGAGGTCAGGCAACTACCAGCTCGTGAAACAAGTCTGGGTGGACTGCGACGCCGACGCCCTGGTGATGAAGATCGAGCAGATGGGAGGCGCGGCCTGCCACACCGGCCATCGGTCGTGCTTCTACCGAAACCTGGAGGGCGGGGAGCTGGTCACGGTCGGCGAGCGCGTGTTCGACCCGAAGGAGGTCTATGGGCAGTGAGGCGGCGGCCCTGCATCGCCATTGATGGCCCGGTGGGCGCAGGCAAGAGCACCATCGCCCGGCTGGTGGCCGGCGCTCTCGGCTACCGGTATGTTGACTCCGGGGCGATGTATCGGGCGCTGGCCTGGGCGGCGCAGCAGCAGGGCATCGCCGCCGGCGACACGCCGCGGGTGCTGGCCCTGCTGCATCACCTCCACCTGCGCCTCGCGCCACAGGCCGAAGGCAGGGACCGGGTGTTCGTGGATGACCGGGAGATCACTGAAGAGATCCGCACGCAGCAGGTAGGAGAGCTGGCTTCCCGGTTGTCGGAGATCCCGGAGGTGCGGCGGCAGATGGTCGCGCTCCAGCAGGAGATGGCGCGGGAGGGGGGGGTGGTGATGGAGGGCCGCGACATCCAGACCGTGGTGCTGCCGGAGGCGGAAGTCAAGATCTTCCTCACCGCGCCCGCCGAGGAGCGGGCCCAGCGGCGGATGTTGGAGCTGCGGGAGCGAGGCGATGCTGCGGATTTCGCGAGCGTGCTGGCCGAGATCGAAGCGCGGGACGAAAGGGACACCAGCCGAGCGCACTCGCCGCTGCGGGCGGCCGCCGACGCAGTGTATGTGGACACCGGAGGCCTGACCATCGAGCAGGTGGTGGAGCGGGTGCTGAAGGTGGTGCGCGCCCGGGAGAAGACCTGAGAGAGAAGAGGTCACGAGGAGACGAGTCATGCATACCATCCCCCGCGAGGAGGAGAGGATCAACGATCGCCGGACTCCGATCATGCTGATCGTGGACGATCCGGCGCCGATCGTGCATGTCTATCGTTGTCACCATCCTCCCTATGTGACAGACGATGGGCGGCCTCTGCTGAAGGAGATCCCGGCGGAGTTCGCGGCGCGCTTCGCCGCCGTGGTGGAGCGCTGGGGGATGCGGGGGAAGTTCTCCATCGTGCCCGGGATGGGAGGGCGCGGCAACCTGGCGAACGGCATTGACGGGGGCCGGCGGGAGGAAATCCGGGAATGGCTGGACCTGGTGCGGGCACGCCTGGCGCCGCACATGGATCTGTGCCCGGAGATGATCACGCACCACCTGGCCGTGGACCTGGCGACCGGGCAGTTTCTACCAATGAATGAGGCCACCTGGTCGGAGACGCAGACGGAGGAGACGCTGACCCCCTATGTCACGCGGGCCCTGGAGATGCTGCGAGGGGCCGGCATTGACGCCACCGGGGTCACTTCTCCGTGGGATTTCGGGATCAAGGTCGAGCCCGCTTACCAGAGAGCCCTCGTAGCTGCGCAGCGCGCGGTCTACGGCCGGGAGGTGAGCTGGTACTTCCTGCACATGCGGCACGAGCAGCCGGAGTCCCGGCCCTGGTTAGCGGTGGATGAGCCGCCGACGAAGCTCGTCAGCATTCCCTCCACCACCGACGACTGGTGCTGGCAGACCATCCACTCGCCCCAGAGGGACCGCGCCTACATCTCCGCGGTGGCGGATCGGTTTCTCAGCGAGGACGGCACGAAGGGGGACATCGCCGGGGTGCTGGCGGCCGGAGGATGGCCTATCCTGGTGACCCATTGGCAGTCGGTATTCTCGAACGGGCTCGAGACAGGGCTGGCCGCGCTGGACGAGGTGGGGAGGCGGGTGGAGCAGCGGCTGCGAGACCGCGTGGTGTGGTGCAGCGCCTCCGAGGTGATGGAGCGCACCATCCGCGCGGCCAATCCGTAGCTACTGAGCTTCGCCCAAAGAAGTAACGGGGCAAAGCTCAGGCAACTGCTCAGACGGGCCCAGAGCGGCGTTCGCACATTACTTGTTTGTCCGAACACCACTAGATGCGGGAGAAGACGATGAGTGAAGCGGGGGATTATCTGCGACGGGTGCGCTCCACGAAGCCGCTGGTTCACCATATCACGAATGTGGTGACGGTGAGCGACTGCGCCAATGCTACTCTCTACCTGGGCGGGCTGCCGGTGATGGCGAACAGCCCGCTGGAGGCGGAGGAGATGGTGAGTCTGGCGCAGGCCCTGGTGCTCAACATCGGGACTCTCCATACGGAGCAGGTGGAGGCGATGGTGCTGGCGGGAAAGCGGGCGAACCAGCGGGGCATCCCGATCGTGCTGGACGCGGTGGGGGCCGGGGCCACCAGCTATCGTACGCAGACCGCGCTGCGCCTGGTCGAGGAGCTGAGGATCGCGGTGGTGAAGGGCAACGCCGGGGAGATCGCCACCCTGGCGGGGGAGCAAGCGGAGGTGCGCGGGGTGGAGAGCGGCCAGGTGGAGGAGATCGCCCGGCCCGCGCGAGCGCTCTCGGAGGCGACCGGGGCAGTGGTGGCGGTGACCGGCGAGCGCGACCTGGTGGTGCAGGGCCAGCGCATGGCGTGGGTGGAGGGCGGCTCGCCCCGCATGAAGACATTCGTCGGCAGCGGGTGCGTGGCCGCCTCCGTGATCGGCTGCTTCGTGGGTGCCAGCCCTGAGCGGCCCTACGAGGCCACGCGGGCGGCGCTCACGTGCTACCGCAAGGCGGCGGAGCGGGCGGCGGCGCAGGACCCGCCGGGTCCGGTGGCCTACCGGGACCTGGTGTACGCCGAGCTGGGCCGCATCGCGCCGGAGGACCTGTAGGAGAGGGGGGCCCGCCCTACAGGCTCAGGAGCAGAGGTTGGCCTTGATGTAGTCGAAGCTGATGCGCAGGGAGTCGAAGGGATCTCCCGGGCAGGTGTCTTGCTCCACGACATACCACTTGCAGCCAGAGGCCTGGGCTCCGGCCACGATCGGCTTCCAGTTCAGGTTGCCCCGGCCGATCTCAGCGAAGGTAGGCCTGCTCTCCGTGGTCATCATGTAATCCTTGAGATGGAGCAGGGGCAGCCGGCCCTTGAGGCGTCGGCACCAATCCTCCGGGTCGCCGCCGCCGTGCTGTACCCAGTAGGTGTCGACCTCGCCCTGGAGGTAGCGAGGATCCGTCTCGCCGTAGATGACCTCGAGCATGAGATGGCCGTCAAAGCGGCGGAACTCGATGCTGTGGTTATGATAGGCGAAGACGATGCCGGCCTCGTGGAGGGCTTTCCCCGCGGTGTTCAGGCTGGCGGCAAGGGACCGAACGTCGGCGATGCTGTCCAGCTTCACCCCACCCGGGTAGGGATAGGAGACAGTGGGACAGCCCAGCTTGTGGAGGCGGGCGGCCACGGCCGCTGGGTCGGAGAAGAGCCTCGCCCCACCTTCATGGGCGCCGCAGGGAGTGAGGCCTGCGTCATCCAGCATCTTCTTCAGCTCGTCGTCGGCGACGGGCAGCCCGACGAGCTGCACCACGCGATAGCCGATCTTTGCGATCTTCTTCAGCGAGGCCGCGATGTCAGACGGCGTCTTCAGATGCTCGCGGACCGTGTAGATCTGTGCGGCAACCTGACCGATCTCCATTCTCTGCTCTCCTTCAGTTCCTGGGTGGCCCCGCGCTACCGGGGCAGATCGGCTTCCACTGTTCCGAGATGCCGGGTCAGATTCCTTCTGTAAGAAGCCCCAGTGGCAACCGCGTGCAGAGAGCAGAGGCCTGCTGGCGTCAGTTTCACCGCCCCTGAACGTTGACGCGGATGCGGGCTGCGATCCCGCCGCTCTTCTCCTGGTCTCCCGCTTTCGCGGAGATCTGGGTGGAGAAGGCGAGATCGTAGTCGCCGCGCAGCAGGCGGCCGCTGGTGGTGTTGAAGTACTCGGTGGAGGTGATGGTCTGGCGGAGCTCGGATATGCCGATGCTGACATCCTGGGCGGGTATGATCGGCGCGCCGGAGCCCTGATAGCGAGCTTCAGCGAATCCGACGATCTTGGCCAGGCCGAAGCCGCCCTTGTCCTCGTACGATTCCAGGGTGCGAGACATGCTGAGACTGAGGGGAAGCGCCGGGCCCATGGGGGAGAGCTGCACACTGCTGCGCCACGTCTCTCCCACGCTCACGGGCCGGCCGGGGAAGGTGGGCTCTCCCGTGGCGGATATGCGGCTGAGGTCGAAGCCGGGCAGCGACTTGGCCACCTCGGCCATCACCCGCGGGTCGGCAAAGGCGATATCGCTGACTCGGCCGTCAGGGAACATGGTGTAAGCCAGCGGCGTCCCGAACAGGGGCAGCTTCGCCAGATCGGCCTGCGGGGGAGAGAACTCCTTGCCGTTGGCAAACCAGCGAAAGGTGCCATTGGCATAGGAGAAGCGGACCTGATCCTGGCCAAACCGGATGCTCACCTCTCCACTGGGGATGCGGGACTCTATCCGGCCGCTGCCGTCGGGGAGGATCTTGGTGACAGTCTGCACCAGAGAGCAGGTTCCCTGGATGTCCACAGGGGTGGCTTTGGCATCAGCGGCCGTCAGGCCCCCGGAGCCGGAAATGGTAATGTCGTACTGCAGCACATCGCCGGGGGCGAACTTGAATGTAAGCGGAACGGCCTGCTGGGCGAAGCTCGTGGTGCCGAATCCCAGAAAGACGCAAGCTGCAATGGCATAGATCGCGGCAAGGCCACGCATGGTGACAGTTCTCCTGAATGGGCTGGGTTTTGCTGGGACTATACCACATTGGCCTGCGGCCATTCCTGTGCCGTGAGAGATGACAAAAGGTGGGCCGCGTCGGGCGGTCAGTACAGAAGGCCAAGCGTAAGCCAAAGCTGCCCGTGGCGGAGTCCCTGCTCCTGTGATATAATGCGGCGAGTGCAACCAGACGGGGCCCGCGCGGCAAGCGTGGGAGATGCGGTGGGGAAGGGGAGGGACGCATGGCGCACAAAGTGCTGGTAGTTGACGATCATCCGCCGACAGTGCAGTTGATCAGGACCGCGCTGGAGGGCCTGGGGATGGAGGTGAGGGCCGCCAGCAACGGCGCGGAGAGCTTGATCGCAGTCAACGACGAGCGGCCCGACCTCATCATTCTGGATGTGATGATGCCGGTGATGGACGGTTTCCAGACCCTCCAGGTGCTGCAGCAGAGCAAGGAGACCGAGGATGTGCCGGTGATCATGCTCACCGCGCGATCCTCCGACCGGGATGTCGCTTACGGGTGGCGGTCGGGCGTCACCTCCTATCTCACGAAGCCGTTCTCGATTGACCAGCTGGTGACTCTGGTGCAGAGGGTGCTGGAGGGCATCGCGCTAACCTGACCGCAGCAGAGAGTTCGGAGGGAGCGGCGGTCGGCCGCTGGGTCTGGCGGCGAGGGTGCTTTGGCGGGGAGGCGTGGTCGGCATGGAGATGATGAAGTGCCCTCATTGCGGGGCTCAGAACTCCACGCGGCGCGAGTACTGCTTCCAGTGTGAGGGGGCGCTGCGCGGGGAGGCGAAGAAACAAAGCCGGGATTCCGTCGCCACCTGCGCGGAATGCGCCGGCGCCGCCATCTACCCGCCGCCGGGCCGGCGGATCACACCGGACCAGGTATGGTGCACGAAGAAGGAAGAGGCGGTCCCTTCCGCCAAGGTCGCTGACGATTGCTTTTCCCAGGCATTCGGCTGGCATCGCGCGGAGATTCTGGATTAGTTCGCCGCCTTGGGCTGCTGGCGGCTGCGGTCTTCGTCATAGCTGCGACTTGTCACCCGGCGCCGGCCGGCCCGCTGTGCTATGCCCAGCGGGTGGCGGCGGGGGTCGCCCTTCACGTCGTTGATGTAGACCTCCAGGACCCTCGTGTGGTGGTGTCGCCGGCCGTGGCCGCCAGAGGCATCGGCCACTGTGAGACGTTCGGCCGCTTCATCGCCCGGCTGCGGCCCGCGGCCGCGGTGAACGGGACCTTCTTCAGCAAGCGCAGCCTCCGCCCGGTGGGTGACATTGTGGTGGGCGGCAAAGTAGCCCACTTCGGCGGGATGGGGACTGCATTCGCGTTCGCCAAGGAGGGGGTGGACGTGGTGCGGCTGCCCAAGAGCCGGCGCGTGGATTGGTCGGAACACCGGGCGGCGCTGGCCGGGGGGCCTCTGCTGGTGTGGGACGGCTTCGCCAAGCCGATGCCGGGAGGGGAGGGATTCGGCGACCCCCACGTGTTCGCGCGGTCGGCCCCGCGGACGGCGATGGGCATCACCAATGACAACCACCTGCTGCTGGTGACCACGGTGCGAGGAAGCTCGCTGGGGGCGCTGGCCCGGGCGCTCCGCAGTCTGGGGGCAAGGTATGCCATCAACCTGGACGGCGGGTCCTCCACCGGTATGTACTACCAGGGCCGCATGGTCCAGGGAGCGAAGCGGGCGCTGACCAATGTGCTGGCGGTGTACGTGAAGCCGGAGGCGCCCAAGCGGGGCCCGCTCCGGCCTCCCCGAGGGCTGGACTGGCGCAGTGGACACCCGGCGCGACCGGTGCTCAGGTTCTCAGCGCGAGAGCTGCGCATCTCGGTGCGGTTGCCCCGCACCTGGGAACAGCAGACCAGCATCTACCTGAAGGCGAGCCGGCCCCTGCCCGAGGGTTGGGCGCTGCGGGTGCAGGTTGACCAGAAGAGGGCGGCCACTGCGAATGCGCTGCCAACCGAAGTGGCGCTCGATCTCGCCAGCCTGGACCCGAAGGCCGAGCACGAGATCCGGATCAATGCCGTGAACGCGGACGGCAGGATCATGGGGCACGGCGAGCGGCTCTTTCGCATGGCCAAGGCGGCCGCGAGTTGACCTGCCAGGCGGAGGGGCGGCTGCCCGTGCACGGTGCCGCGACGGCGTCCACGATGACCTACCACATCACCACCTTCGGCTGCCAGATGAACGAGGCCGACTCCGACCTGATGGGCGCGCTGCTGGAGGAGGCGGGTTGGAAGCGAGCCGCCTCTCGCGAGGGGGCCGACCTGATCATTCTCAACACCTGCTCGGTGCGCGAGAAGCCGGAGCACAAAGTCTACAGCCTGCTGGGTGAGCTGCGGGAGCAGAAGCAGGAGAGGCCGGGGATGGTGATCGCGGTCACTGGCTGTATGGCCCAGGGGGAGGGCAAGCGGCTGCTGGCGCGTGCCGGCTATGTGGATCTGGTGGTGGGAACGCGGTCGTTCCACCGGATTCCAGAGTTGCTGGCCCGCGCTGGCGGGGGAGCGGCCGCTCATCGCTGTGGAGATGGAGGGGGATCCCTCTTCTCTTCGCTGCCGGCCGGCGGCGGAGGAACGTGCGGCCCCGCTGCGCGCTTTCGTGCCCATCATCCGCGGGTGCAGCAACTTCTGCAGCTACTGCATTGTGCCTTTCGTGCGCGGCCCCGAGAGCAGCCGGCCGCAGAGCGAGATCGTGAGCGAAGTGCGCAGCCTGGTGTCACGCGGGACGCGAGAGGTGACGTTGCTGGGGCAGAACGTGTTGGCGTGGGGCAGCGACCTGGGCGAGCGGCGGGCATGCCGAGACATGCCCGCCCTACAGGACGACGGGTTGCCCGACCTGCTCCGGGAGCTGAACGACGTCGAGGGGCTGTGGCGGGTGCGATTCCTGACCTGCCATCCCAGGGATGTCACAGACGACCTGATCGCGGCCATGGCGGACTCGGCGAAGGTGTGCGAGCACATTCACCTGCCCATTCAGGCCGGCACCGATCGCTTGCTGACAGAGATGAACCGCGGGTACACGGTGGAGCAGTACCTGGATGTGGTCGCCCGGCTGAGGACTGCGATTCCCGGGCTCGCGATCACGACCGACATGATAGTCGGTTATCCGGGCGAGACCGAGGACGAGTTCGAGGAAAGCCTGTCCGTCTACCAAGCGATTGGCTTCGACGCGGCCTTCATGGTCGCGTACTCCCCGCGGCCGGGCACGGCCGCGGCCGCGATGGGCGACCAAGTCCCGCGCAAGCTTGCGCGGGCGCGCCTGCAGAAGCTGATCGCGCGGCAGACTGCGATCACGGTGCAGAGAAACACGGCCGAGTTGGGCCGCGTGGTCGAGGTGCTGGTGGAGGGGCCGGCGGCGAAGGGTGAGGGCCTGCTGGCCGGCAAGACCCGCACCAACAAGCAGGTGGTCTTCGCGGGGGATGAGAAGCTGACCGGCTCACTGGTCAGCGTGCGGCTGAGCGAAGCGAACCTGTGGGGGTTTCGGGGGAACGTGGCGGCCCGATAGCACGGGCCTTCGTGTGCTCGACAGACAACCCGCGGAATGCTAGACTCCTGCGCAGATCGCTTTGGAGCAGAGGGGATGGCGGATAACAAGCTCTACTACGGCGATAACCTGGAGATCCTGCGCCGGTATGTTCAGGACAAATCCGTTGACCTGATCTACCTCGACCCACCGTTCAAGAGCAACCAGGACTACAACGTGCTCTTCAGGGAGCGGGACGGGACGCGGTCGGCGGCGCAGGTCAAGACGTTCAAGGACACTTGGGCGTGGGATACAGAGGCGTCACGGGCCTATACCGAGACGGTAGAGCACGGGCCGGAGGAGGTCTCGAAGGCGCTGCGGGCTTTTCGCACCTTCCTGGGAACCAATGACATGCTCGCCTACCTCTCCATGATGGCCCCTCGCCTGGTCGAGCTGCGCCGCGTGCTCAAGGAGACCGGCAGCATCTACCTGCACTGCGACCCGACCGCCAGCCATTACCTCAAGATGCTCATGGACGGGGTGTTCGGGCCGGTGAACTTTAGGAATGAGGTGGTATGGAAGCGGACAAGCGCTCATAGCAGCGCTAACCGCTATGGACCCGTCCATGACATCCTCTTGTTCTACACAAAGTCCAACAGCTATCGCTGGAACGCGCTTTACAGCGCCTACGACCCGGATTACGTCGACACATTCTTCGATCAAGAAGATCATGATGGCCGCAGGTGGAAGCGCATGGACCTTACAGGAGCCGGGACGAGGCACGGCGAGACCGGTCAGACCTGGCGCGGCATAGATGTCACGGCCAAGGGCCGGCATTGGGCGTACCCGCCCCGCGTCCTAGACGAATTCGATGCCGAGGGCCGTATCCATTGGCCGCGCAAGCAAGGCGGAATGCCGAGACTTAAGCAGTATCCAGAGGACCTCTCTGGAGTCCCTCTCCAAGACATCTTCACAGACATCCGGCCCATGCACAACCTTTCGGCCGAGCGCCTGGGCTACCAGACCCAGAAACCCGAGGCCCTGCTTGAGCGCATCATCCTCGCAAGCAGCAAGGAAGGCGATCTGGTGCTGGATCCATTCTGCGGGTGCGGGACCACCATCGCGGTGGCGCAGCGGTTGAACCGGCGCTGGATCGGAATTGACGTTACCTGCCTCGCGATCAACCTGATGCGGCGACGACTGGAGAGCGCTTTCCAGGGGAAGGCAGACTTCGAGGTCATTGGCGAGCCGACAGCCTACTCTGAGGCCGAGCAATTGGCAGAGGAGAACCCCTACCAATTCCAGTGGTGGGCGCTGGACCTGGTCGGTGCGCGGCCTGCCCCGGAGGCCCAGAAGAAGGGTGCGGACAAGGGGATAGATGGGCGGCTGATCTTCCACGACGACGAGAGCGGCGACACGAAGCAGGTTGTCTTCTCGGTGAAGGCGGGACATGTGAACGTGTCTCAGGTGCGCGACCTGCGAGGCGTGCTGGACCGGGAGGGGGCGCAGATCGGATGCTTGATCTGCCTGGAAGAGCCGACGCACGCGATGCGGGCGGAAGCGGCCAGCGCGGGGTTCTATCAGTCACCTCTCGGGAACAAGATGTACCCGCGCATGCAGATTCTCACCGTGAAGGAACTGCTGGAGGGCAAGAAGCTCGACGCGCCGGAGGCCCGCCTGGACGTGACGTTCAAGAGAGCGCCTCGGGCGAAGAGGAAGGAGCAGGGGAGGCTGGAAGTGTAGGGCAATCTTGGGGGAGTGGGGGAACGTAAGGCAAAAGCGTGCTTCTCCCCTGCCGGCTGGCCCAGGAGCAATCACATGAGAAGGAACAGACGACGCGCGAAACTGCAGGTTGAACTGGCCGACGGGGAGATTGTCACGTGCCACATTGTGCAGCAAGGCACCCGGCGTACTACTACGTTGATAGACGGTGAATGGCCGCATCAGCTCGATAAAGACCGCACGTACGACCTTGAAGCGTTTGTATTCTACGCCGAGCTGTACAGCCCTCAGTTGCGCGTCCGACGGAGCAGGAGTGCCGTAAGAGCGCGGCTCATCTATGAGGGCGAGTATGAGCACAGCGTGCCCTGGCGGACACTTCGCACTGCTGATGCCAATCCCATGTGAGTTCGTGGGCCGCGAGCGCGTGAGGCCGGAGGACGTTCGTTGGGCAGGACTAGTGCTCCTGCTATGGAGCGACCAGTTCCGTCCAGAATCAGGGGCCATTCCCAAGCGGAGCACGCGACACGCGATCTGCGGCTTGACAATGCTCCGCTGCAGCCCTATCCTGCCAATCAGGGAGGTACCGCGATGACCAGCCAAGACCATAATGACGACAAGCCTGCAGAACCTTCACAGGAACCAGCCGCTCCAGCCGAGCCTCCTCCGGCCCCGGCGAGTGACAGCGAGCCCGCTACAGTGCCCCTCGAATACCACACGGCAGCCGATGACGGGCCTCAGGCCAACACTGCGCTACCGACCGAACAGGGGCAGCAACGCGAGGCCGACGAGGGGAAGAAGAAGTAGGACCAGCGCCCACACGATTCGCCTACCAGCGGCCTTAAGTCGTTCACCGCGAACGCGCGTGACGACCCGCATGGCGGCCGCCGCCTCGGACAACCAGGCCGCGGCCTTCGCCTTCGCTTCTTCGGGGGTCTTCTCGTGGTCTGCAAATTTCAACGTGTGCCTGCCTGCGGGAGGGGAAGGCGTATCCTCGGGTCCCCGGGCACTCAGTGATGCCTTGAAGGCGAACACCGCCAGAAGGAAGCTTGGAATGCTCAGCAGGGCAAGCCACCAGCTCTTGCCCGCCGCGAAACCGCCGGCAATAGCTAGGACTCCAGACATGCCACCGATGTACTGAGCTACGCTGTCGGCCTTTGACTCCAGAATTCTGACTGCTTCTGCTACTGTTTCATACTCGCTCCTCGCGTACTCGTAGACCCAGTTGTAGTCCACACCGGCCTTGCCTTCATATGAGTCCGCGAATTTCTTCGCCTTCTTGTAGGCCTCGTCGTCCTTGATCCGCTCCTTCATCGACCCCTGACGAGCCGCCGCGCTTCGCCGACCTCCCTTCGACTCCTGCTGGTTCGCCTTCATCTGTCCCCCCTTCCCCTTTCGCATGCCTATCGCGACATTCCCCCTGTTCGTGGGGAACCGAGCCTTGCCTTCTGCCCGTTAATCGGGACGCCCCGCGGCGCTCTAACCCTATCCGAATCGCCAGCCGCGATCCTGCGCTCAGTGAGAGTAGGCAAGCTCCTGCCCACGCACCGCCCCAAGTTGTCATCCTCAGGCGAAGCCGAAGAGCCTGCCCTGAGCGAAGCCGAAGGGATCACGCCGTTGCGGTCACGAGGTGTGAACAACGGGGTCCTTCGCTCCGCTCAGGATGACACCGAGGGGCGGTCGCACCTTTGCTTTTGCCAGTTGACTATCACACTTCTGTTTGCTATTATAGCCGGGCCGCCTTTCGCGCCTTCAGGAGTATTGACATACTATATATAGTGTGGTATGCATAAGTGGAGGTACGGTATCTAGTGAGAGCGCGGCCATGAAGTGCCCCTTTTGCCAGTACGAAGACAGCCGGGTGGTGGATTCCCGGACGGGTGATGACGGCAGCGTGGTGCGGCGGAGGCGGGAGTGCCCGGAGTGCCACCGGCGGTTCACCACGTACGAGCGGCCGGGCGAGGTGCGCGTGTTCGTGATCAAGAAGGACGGCCGGCGGGAGCCCTTCGACCGGGCGAAGGTGATCCTGGGGATGACCAAGGCCTGCGAGAAGCGGCCCATCGGCCGGGATGTGATCGAGCAGGCGGCGGACGAGGTGGAGCGGCGCATCAGGGACGAGCTGGCGGAGGAGGTGTCCAGCAGCGAGATCGGCGCGCTGGTGATGGAGAAGCTGCGCGCGATAGACGAGGTGGCCTATGTGAGGTTCGCCTCGGTGTACAAGGAGTTCCGCGACGCCGACTCGTTCCTGAAGGAGGTGGAGGGCCTGGTACGGAAGTCGCGGACCCCGGCCCCGACGGCCACCGTATCGAAGTCGGATGATGATGCTGGTCAGCACTAATCGCTGCATTCATGGAGAGCAACTAGACTATGGCTAGCTTACCCTCAGATCTACCCCTGCCGCGATTCTCGGAGAACGCCCTCACGGTATTGCAGAAGCGTTACCTCCGCAAGAACGAAGACGGAATACCGATGGAGGAGCCCTGGGAGATGTTCTGGCGCGTGGCCCACGATGTGGCCATGGCCAGCCGGCGCTATGACCCGGCGGCGGACGTGGAGGCCGAGGCGCGGGAGTTCTACGAGGCGATGGCGAGGCTGGAGTTCCTGCCCAACTCGCCCACCCTGATGAACGCGGGGCGGGAGCTGCAGCAGTTGTCGGCCTGCTTCGTGCTCCCGGTGGAAGACTCCATGGAGTCCATCTTCGACGCCATCAAGAGCACCGCCCTCATCCACCAGTCCGGCGGCGGCACCGGTTTCTCTTTCTCCCGCCTGCGCCCGAAGGGCGATATCGTGCAGAAGACGGGCGGCATCGCCTCGGGGCCGGTGTCGTTCATGAAGGTGTTCAACGCCGCGACGGAGGCGGTGAAGCAGGGCGGGACCCGGCGGGGCGCGAACATGGCCATCCTGCGGGCCGATCACCCGGACATCATCGAGTTCATCACCGCGAAGCGCGATACCTCGGTGCTGACGAACTTCAACATCTCGGTGGGGCTCACCGAAGAGTTCATGAGGGCGGTTCAGGCCGGGGCGGACTACGACCTGATCAACCCTCGGACCAAGAAGGTGGTGCGCCGGCTGTCGGCGCGGGAAGTGTTCGATCTGATTGTTGAGAGCGCGTGGGCGACGGGGGAGCCGGGCATCATCTTCCTGGATCGCATCAACCAGTCCAACCCCACCCCCGAGCTGGGGGCGATCGAATCCACCAACCCCTGCGGCGAGCAGCCTCTGCTGCCCTATGAGGCCTGCAACCTGGGCTCGATCGACCTCGCCCGTTTCCTGACCCCCGGACCCAGGCCGGAGATAGACTGGGAGCGCCTGGGGCGGATGGTGCGGCTGGGGGTGCGGTTCCTGGACAATGTGATTGATGTCAACAAGTACCCGCTGCCTGCGATTGATGAGCTGGCGCGGGGCAACCGGAAGATCGGCCTGGGGGTGATGGGGTTTGCGGATATGCTGATCCGGCTGGGCATCCCGTACAACTCAGAGGCCGGACTCGAGACCGCGGAGCGGGTGACGGGGTTCATCCGGGAGCGCGGCTGGGAGGCCTCGGCGGAGATGGCGCGGGAGCGGGGCGTGTTTCCGAATTTCGACCGCAGCCGATTCGCCGAGAGCGGGCCCCGCTTGCGCAATGCCACGGTGACTACCATTGCACCCACCGGTACCCTCTCCATCATCGCCGGGTGCTCGTCCGGGATCGAGCCCCTGTTCGCAATCGTCTTCACCCGCCGCATCCTGGACGGGCAGGAGCTGGTCGAGGTGCATCCGCTGTTCGAGCAGGTGGCGCGGGAGCGGGGGTTCTACTCGCAGGAGCTGATGCACGAGATCAGTCAGCACAAGTCGCTGGTGGACGTGGAGGAGGTGCCGGTGGAGGTGCGGCGTCTGTTCGTGAACGCCTATGACATCCCGCCCGAGTGGCACATCCGGATGCAGGCCCAGGTCCAGAAGCACACGGACAACGCGGTTTCCAAGACCGTCAACTTCCGCAATGAGGCCACGCAGGAGGACATCCGCCGCGTCTATCTGCTGGCCCATGAGCTGGGGTGCAAGGGGGTGACCGTATACCGGGACGGCTCGCGGGAGGCGCAGGTGCTGACCACCGGGCAGCGGGCCCCGGTGAAGGTGGAAGGCGCGGCAGTGGTGATGAAGGCCGCCTCCATCGTGCCCCGTCCGCGGCCGGTTCTCACCAAGGGCACCACCGAAAAGCTGAGGACGGGCTGCGGGAACCTCTATATCACCATCAACCAGGACGAGGAAGGCCTGTGCGAGGTTTTCACCACCATCGGCAAGTCCGGCGGGTGCACCGCTTCCCAGTCCGAGGCCACCAGCAGGATGATCTCGCTGGCGCTGCGCTCCGGCGTGGATCCGAACTCGGTGGTGGAGCAGCTAAAGGGGATTCGTTGTCCCATGCCCTCCTGGGACCAGGGCGCAGTGACTCTGTCCTGCGCGGACGCGATCGGGAAGGCGATCGAGCGCTACCTATCCAGCAACGGCGGAGGAGGAGACCAGGGCAACCCAGTGGGAGCAAACCCGAAGCCCCTCCCGCAGAGCAATGTAGCGAGCGCGGGCTACAACCCGGAGTGCCCGGAATGCGGGACGATGCTGGAGCTGCTGGAGGGATGCGTGGTGTGCCGGGCCTGCGGATACTCTCGCTGCGCCTAGCCCAAGCTTGTCCCGAGACCTGAACAAGGCGGACCCGGGAGGGCTTGACCAGCCGGTAGCCAGACAGTATGCTGTGGTCGCATCCTCGTGATGGATTTGAGGATAGCAGTCGGGCCCTGAAAGCCACCTCGACGAAAGCGTCGAGGCGGCTTTTTCTTTGGGAGAAGCGCCACGAGTGCGCGGCCGGGGCATCGCCCCGGTACAGGTATCGGCACGATCCTGCCGGCTTCACCTCCTTTGTGCCAGATAACAGCCACGAGCGCTAGCCTGTGTCGCCGCAACAGACAGAGCCGAAGTCGCAAGGAAGGGGCAGTGATCGTGAGGCCCTCGCGGCGGGGAACCGCCGCGAGGGTCCCGACGGCAAGATGCGGGCGGGCCAGAGGCCGAGCTAACCCCGCCGAGTTCGGCCCCTCCGTCCGCTTAGAGCGAAGATAGCACGCGAGATCCCAGGGTTGGGGCTGGGGGGGGTGACGCCGAGGGCATCCCAGAACCCGGTCGGTCGTCGGGGCCGGTCCCGCATGAGCCCGCGGACCAGGGGCAGCAGAGGGCCGGCGTGATGGGCAGCCCAGCACGAGCTGCCTTCAGTAGAGCCAGACGGACCACAGCGATGCCACTCGGCGCTGCGAACAGGGCGACTCTTGCCTCCGAGTCGCCCTGTTTCGCGTCTCCAGTGGTGTTCGCACAGAGAAGCAGTGTGCGAACACCATCGCAAGCGTTTCTGGCGCGGTCTCTGAGCTTCGCCTCGGGACTCGATCAGGCGAAGCTCACCAGTCGTGTTCGCACACAGAAGTAATGAACGCCGGGCTTCTCAGCGCCCTGGGAAGCGCCCTGAGGGGTCTCGCCATCACTTCGTTTGGTGAAACCCGTTAGTGGGACTGCTCAGGACCGCTCTCGCCGGCCATCGCCACCGCGGGGCCGGCCGGGGCGGGCGGCCAGAGGCTGAACAGGTGGGGCACGATGACACGCCCTCGAATGGCGGCGACCGAGAGCATGCCGAAGCGACGGCTGTCGTAGGAGTTCGCCCCCGCATCGCCGAGCACGAAGACGCAGCCTGGCGGCACGCGGAGGCGAACCAGGTGGCCCAGGCTGGGATAGCGGCGGAGCAGATCGCGCGCCTGGGGGGCGCGATCGGGCGACAGCACCCAGGAGAGCTGCCCCTCCTCAGCCGGGGCCGCTACCCCCCACACCTCATCTCCTGCTACCGCGTAGACGCGCTTGAGGTAGGTCTGTCCATTGAAGCCGAACAGGACCACGTCGCCCCGTCCGACAGTCGCGTCACGGCTCAGTAGGGAGAGCAGAAAGACCTGTCCACTTCGGAAAGTCGGGGCCATGGACTCGCCCAGGACAACTCCTGGGCGCAACGGGGATGCAGCCAGGCCTATGGTCAAGCACATGCCGAGGAAGACCAGAGTGCGAATGCGCTCCGCCCTATCCGGCGGCGCCGGAGTCCCACTTCTCGCTACCTGCCATCGCCCGCGGAGCATCTGGTATGCCTGCCGTTAGCAGTATTCCACGGCCTCGGTCTCTCGAACCTCACCCGCTGGCGATAACCTGCACCAGGACCCGCCGGCTTCTGGGGCCGTCGAACTCGCAGAAGTAGATCCCCTGCCAGGTGCCGAGTACAAGGCGCCCCTTCTCTACCGGGAGGGTCGCGGACAGCCCCACCAGGCTGGCCTTGACGTGGGCATCGGAGTTGCCCTCTCCATGGTCATACGGACCGTGCCGAGGCACCAGTCGGGAGAGCGTGGCCAAGACATCGGCCATCACATCCGGGTCTGCATTCTCATTGACCGTGATGCCACCGGTAGTATGCGTGCTGCACACGACAGCAACGCCCCGGTCAACGTTTGTTTTTGCTACAGCGGACTGGACCTGTGCGGTAATATCAACATATTCACACCTAGCCTTGGTCCCAATATCTATTATCTGCACCAGAATCCTCTCAAGATAGGTCCTCGACGCCAGCGCGTAGGAGTTCAGCTACGCTCCAGGCCTGGGCGATGCAGCCACGCGGGCGGTGAGGCGGGTCACCGTCGAAGATCTCCGAAACCTGCCCCAGCCCGGCATCCCGCAGGTGAGTCCAGAGTGACTGCAGCCAGTCACGGGCTTTGGCTTGCGCCTTGCTCCTGTCGTCGCTCACGCTGACGTAGGCGGTGATGAACGGGCCCAGCAGCCAGGGCCACACGGTACCCTGGTGGTAAGCGCCGTCCCGGGAGCGCTGGTCGCCAGAGCACTGCCCCCGATAGCGTGGGTCGTGAGGGGAAAGGGTCCGCAATCCGTAGGGAGTGAGCAGGTCTCGGCGCACCGCGGCCACGACCTGTCGGCCGCGCTCACGCGGCAGGATGGGGTAGGGGAGGCTGACCGCGAGGATCTGATTGGGCCGAAGGGAGCTGTCCTCGGCCGCATCTCCGTCCACCACATCGTTGAGGTAGCCCGCCCGCTGGTTCCAGAAGCGCGCTTGGAAGCTGGCGGCGACTCGAGCGGCAGGCGGCCCCGCGCGCTGGGCGCCCAGGTCGTCGAGGAAGCGAAGGGCGTGGTACCAGAGGGCATTCACTTCCACCGCCTTGCCGTGGCGGGGGGTCACCACCCAGTCATCCACCTTGGCATCCATCCACGTGAGCTGCGTACCGCGCTCACCGGCCCGCAGCAAGCCGTCGGAATCCATCCCGATGCCGTAGCGGGTTCCGCGCACATGCCAGGCGACAGCATCCAACAGCACCGGGAGCAGCTCGTCGGTGATGAAGGCGCGGTCGCCGCTGTAGTCGAGGTACTTGTGGGCGGCCCAGAACATCCAGAGGGTGGCGTCCACGCTGTTGTAGTCAGGCGGGTGAGAGAGATCCGGGATGCGGTTGGGGATCATGCCCTGCGAGCAGTGGCTGGCGAAGGTGCGAAGCACCGCCCTGGCGATGTCGTAGCGTCCGGTGACGAGGGTCAGCCCAGGCAGACTGATCATGGCATCGCGGCCCCACTCCTCGAACCAGTGGTAGCCGGCGATGATGCCGCGGGAGGCGGGGGAGGTTTCAGGGCCGGCGCGGCCGACGATGAAGGTGTCGGCCGCGCTGACCAGTGACTGCATCGGCGCAGGCTCGTCCTGCCAGGTGGCGAGCAGGGAAGCGCGGCGCGCCCGCTCTGCTTCCATCAGCTCGCCCGGGTCGAGATCCTCTGGGGGTCGTGTGGAGGCGACCAGATAGTGAGTCTCGCCCTGGTCGAAGTTGCAGGTGAAGAAGCCCGGGCTGTAGAGGTCCTCGCGGAAGTCGAGCCCGCGCGCGGCCTCCTGAGCGTACTCGAAGTTGCGGTACCAGTCGCCCCAGGGCTCGAAGTAGGCGTGCGGGAAGTGGAGGTGGAGTTCAGGCCCCGCGGGGTAGGGATGCACCGTCACCACGTCTCGGGCGCCCGAGATCTTCGCATTGGTGTCGAACTGGGGGTTCTCCTGCATCAGGTCGTGGTGATCGCGGCAGTTGACCAGAGGCCGAACGATCAGGCTCACCGTGCCGGGCGCCGAGAGTAGGCGATAGCGCACGATCACCTCGGGCCGCCCCTGGCACATGGCCACGGTCTTCTCGATCCGGGTGGGGATTCCGTCGCCGACTTCGTAGACGAATGTGGGGAAGGGATCGAGGCGGAACTCGAGCAGATGGCGGTGGCCCTGGGGATGGATCACGCCCGGGTATTGGTTGCAGGAGAGATCGTACTCGACCTCGCGCACGGCAAGGGTTTCCTCCAGCTTCGAGAGCAGAACGGTGCGCTGAGTCGGAGGCTGGAGGGCGGTGACCAGCAAGGCATGGTAGCGGCGAGCGTTGGCTCCGACGATGGTGGAGGAGGCGTAACCACCAAGGCCATTGGTCTCGAGCCACTCCTTGGTTATGCCGGCGCCGAAGTCCCTGCAGATCTCGGGCCCGAAGGCGATCACGGTAGGTCACCCCGAGCTATGGTTTAGCCCAGTTCAGCGGCAGTCCTGCCGCAGGGATGACCGAACGGGCCCGAGCCCGAGGCCACTGGAACTCTTCCCCGGCGGAAGAGTAGGTCGCTGTTCTGTAGGGCGGGCACGCCTGTGCGCGCCGAGGCAGGTCGCGTGGCTAGGCCTGCTTTGCAGGCCGCCACCCCGGCCGCCGCAGGCGGCCTAGGGGGACCTGCCCTACCTTTGGATGCGCAGGCCCGCGCCCTTGATCAGGGCCTCGACTTCGTCCAGGGTGCCCCAGTGGAAGTCGCCGGGGATGGAGTGCTTGAGCGCGGAGAAGGCGGTGCCGTAGGCTACCCCTTTGGCCATATCGTCCTGCAGGTAGCCCCACAGGAAGCCGGCGGTGAAGGAGTCGCCCGCGCCCAGGCGGTCCACAATCTCGACCTCGTAGCTCGGGGCCTCGTAGATCCGGTCTCCGGCCAGGGCGAAGGCGGACCAGGTGTTGCGGAGCACGCTGGGGGTTTCCCGCAAGGTGATGGCGACGGCCTTGAGAGAGAACCGGCGCTGCAGCTCGCGGGCGACCTCGCGGTAGTCCGCGGCCTCGATCTGGTAGACCTTCTTGGTATCTTCCTCGGTTGTGATGAGAATATCGGCGTGGGCCATGAGCGCGGTCATGACCCGGTTCGCCTCCGCCTCCGACCACAGCTTGGCGCGGTAGTTGACGTCTACGCTCACAACGCAGCCGGCCTCCTTCGCAGCCTTCGCCGCCGCCAGGGTGGCCTCCGCACACGAGGAGCTGAGGGCGGGCGTGATGCCGGAGACGTGGAACAGGCGCGTCTGCGAGAAGATGGCGAGCCAGTCGAAGTCGCCTGGCCGCAGGGAAGCGATGGCCGCACCGGCGCGGTCGTAGAGCACGGATGAAGCGCGGGGCTGGGCGCCGAACTCCACGAAATAGAGGCCCATCCTCTCGCCCTTCGTCCAGATCACGCGCGACACGTCCACCCCCTGCTCGCGGGCCTTGTTCGCGGTCATGCGACCGAGCGGGTTGTCCGGGAGCTTGGAGAGCCAGGCCGTCTTCAAGCCCAGACGCGCCGCAGCCACCGCGACGTTCAGCTCCGCGCCGCCAATCCGCAGGTCCAGGGTGGTGGTCTGCTCAAGGCGCTGGAAGCTGGGCGGCGAGAGCCGGATCATGGCTTCGCCGAGGGTGATGAGGTCGAAGGGTCGGGGCATGGGGGGCGTCCTCCTGAAGGGAGTAGGGCAGGTCCGCGACCTGCCCGGCGGGCATGCAGAGACGTGCCCGCCCTACAAGCTACGCCAGCAGGCCGTACTTCTCGATGTTCTCGTCGGCGAGTTCCTGGATGCGCGCGATCTGGGCCTTACCGGCTTCCCCCCGGAAGAGGTGGCGGAAGCGGCGCTGCACCTTCAGGTAGTCCTCCACCGGAACCTGCTTGATCTTGCGCACCCGCACCACTTTACCCAGCTCCCACTCCACTAGCGGGTAGATCCCGGTCTCCACGGCCAACCGGCCCACCTCGATGCTGGCATTCTCGTCATAGCCCCAGCCGGGAGGGCAGGGGACGTGAATCTGGATGTACTTGGGCCCCCGGGTGTCGAGCGCCCGCTTCACCTTGCGCCTGATATCGGCGAAGTAGGACATAGAGGTGGTGGCGACATAAGGGATACCGTGGGCGGCGGCGATGGCGGGCAGATCCTTCTTCGGGCGATCCTCGCCAAAGGACCGCTTGCCGGCCGGGCTGGTAGTGGTGGAGGCGGCGAACGGGGTGGAGCCGGAGCGCTGCACTCCGGTGTTCATATAGGCCTCATTGTCCATGCAGACATAGAGCACATCATGGCCCCGCTCGAACATGCCAGAAAGCGCGCCGAAACCGATGTCCAGGGTGGCGCCATCGCCGCCGAAGGCGAGCACACGGATCTGGTCCAACTTGCCCTGCTTGCGCAGGGCGGCCTCGATGCCCGAGGCCACCGCGGGGTGGTTCTCGAACAAAGAGTGAATCCACGGCACTCCCCAGGCCGACTCCGGGTAGGGGGTGCTGAAGACCTCGAGGCAGCCGGTGGCATTGGCCACGATGCACTGGGGCCCGACGGTCTCCATCACCAGGCGGACAGCGGAGGCCTGGCCGCAACCGGCGCAGGCGCGATGGCCCGGTAAGAATCCTCTCGCAATGTCGTAA
Organism: uncultured Armatimonadota bacterium; assembly: GCA_963716175.1. Taxonomy (GTDB): domain Bacteria; phylum Armatimonadota; class Hebobacteria; order Hebobacterales; family Hebobacteraceae; genus MFD04408-11. Next base: position 3,468,866 of record OY970296.1, read on the forward strand.
TCGAACTCAGCAGCCTGAGCCGTGGTCTCGGCCATGTCAGCTCTCCTCCAGCATCTCGGCGCGCAGGCCGGCGAAGAAGTCAGTCTCGCCGTCCCTGGCGCGCCGCAGCATTTCGTCAATGGTACCCATGGTAATGTCACGGCCCCCCAGCCCTGTCACTGCGCAGACCACCGCCGGGGTAATCGCCTGCCCGTAGAGCGCGGCCCGCACCTCGGCCGGGACAATGCCGTAGCCGCCCATGCTCACCGCTTTCTCCAGCACGATCACATGTCTGGCTTTGGCCAGCGCCTCTCGCAGCTCGTCCTGCGGGAAGGGCCGGTAGCAGCGCAGCTTCAGCACGCCCACCTTTTCGCCCCGGTCGCGGGCGACATCGGCCCAGTCCTTCAGCGTGCCGACGACTGAGCCCAGGCCGATGAAGATGGTCTCGGCGTCCTCGCAGCGATAGGCCTCGAGGACGTCTCCCGACCAGCGGCCGAAGGCCTGCTGGAAGCCGCGCGCCACCTCTTTCACCACTTCCTTGGCGGCCAGGCAGTCCCGCTGCATGGTATAGCGGATCTCGTGATAGAGCTCGGGCCCGGCATAGGCGCCCAGGGTGATAGGGTCGGCCGGGTCGAGCTGGTAGAGCGGGTTATAGCGGGGCAGGAAAGCATCCACCTGCTCCTGGGTGGGAACGTCCACAGTCTCATAGGTGTGGGTCAAGATGAACCCATCCATGCACACCATCACCGGCAGCAACACCCGGTCGTCCTCGGCGATCTTGTAGGCCTGGATGTGCATATCCAGGCACTCCTGGCTGCTCTCGGCATAGAGCTGAATCCAGCCGGTGTCGCGCAGGGCCAGCGTGTCCTGTTGATCGTTCCAGATGCTGAGGGGGGCGGAGACAGCGCGGTTGACACCGGTGATCACCATGGGCAGGCGCATGCCGGCGATGTTGTAGAGCACCTCCACCATCAGCAGCATGCCCTGGGAGGTGGTGGCGGAATAAGCGCGGCTGCCCGCGGCCACCGCGCCCAGGCAGACGGAGGCGGCGGAGTGCTCGCTCTCCACTCGCACGTACTCGGCGTCAATGTCCCCGTCCGCCACCATCTGGGAGAGCTCCTCGACGATATGGGTCTGAGGGGTGATGGGATAGGCGGAGATCACGTCCGGCCGGCACAGGCCGACGGCTTCGGCGACGGCGCGGGAGCCTTCGATCATCTTGCGCATTGGTGATGGTCCTCGCTGTAACTCGTGCTTGCGGCGGTCCAGTGGTTCCGCCGCACTATCGGTGCTCCTCGACCATGGTGATGGCATGGGCCGGACAGACCGCGGCGCAGAGGCCACAGCCCTTGCAGAACTCCATGTCGGCCTCGTACTGCTTCTTCTCGAGGTGACGGATGCAGCCCTCGGGGCAGATGGTTTCGCAGGTGTTGCAGCCGGTGCATTTGGCGCAGTCGAAGACCGGGGTGAGAATGCCCCAGGAACCGGTCTTGTTGCGGAGAGAGGAGCCGGGGCGAGTGACGATGCCCAGGGGCGGCTTCCTCCGTGGCTTGCTCGGTGCGCTCATTTAGTCTGCTCCTTGATGGCCTCATAGGCACGCCGGGCGGCCTTGATATTCCTGTCCCCCAGCTCACCGGGGAAGCGATGGCGAATGCTGCGCTCGATGGCCTCGAAGCTGATCATGCCCGAGAGCCCGGAGAAGGCGCCCAGGATGGCGGTGTTCATGATGGGCCGGCCCAGCTCCTCCATGGCGATCTTGGTGGCCGGGAAGGTGATGACACGGGCGGAGGTGTCGAGGTTGAGGTCGGCAGCGGGATGCTCGGAGTTGATGAGCACGGTCCCATCGGGCTTCAGCCCGGAGAGCACATCTACAGCTTCAAGCAAGGTCGGGTCTTGCACCACCACGTAATCGGGCTGGTAGATCTGGCTGCGGATGCGGACGGGCTGGTCGCTGATACGGCAGAATGCCACCACCGGGGCCCCGCGGCGCTCGACCCCGAAGGCGGGGAAGGCCTGGGCCTCCCGGCCGTCGTCGAAGGCGGCAACCGCGAGCAGCTCGGCCGCTGTCACCGTCCCTTGCCCTCCTCGTCCGTGCAGTCTAATCTCGATCATGTAGTTCTCCTGATCTCGCCCTGACCAACTAGCCGCCGATGAACGCCGATAAACGCAGATAGTTTCCTAGCCCGCCTCCGGCGGGTAATCGGTGTTCATCTGCGTTCATCCGCGGATAGTGTGCCTAGCGATGTCCCTCCCCTACACGCGCCCACAGGCGGGGATAGGGACCCCGCCCGCGGGGGCACACGCAACCCCAACGATCTACCCAAGCCTGCAAGGCCAGGCCCAGCCGTGACAGTTCCACTGGCCGGCCCGAAGTCCCTCTTGGGGATCGTCCCGAGGACGGGGCTCCCACGCGTGCCCAGAGCGCGGCGGGACTATGGGGGAGGAGACTTCGCTCCTGCACTACGGACTCTTCTGCTGCAGATACGCGTGTATCGCCCGTGCCGCGCGCTTGGCGTCGCCCATGGCGGCGATCACGGTGCCGGCGTCATTGGCGATGTCGCCGCCGGCGAAGACGCCCGGCAGGCTGGTCGCGCCGGTCTCCGGGTCCACGATGAACTTCCCCCACTGGTTCGTCTTCAGCCGCGGCTCGCGCCGCGCCAGCAGCGGGTTGGGGGCCTGGCTGACCGCCACCACCACGGTGTCGGCTGGGATCACGAACTCGCTGTGGGGCACCGGCACGGGCCGGCGGCGCCCGCTCTCGTCCGGCTCACCCAGCTCGGAGCGCTGGCATTCCAGCCCGGTCACGTGGCCCTTCTCGTCCCCGAGCATGCGCAGGGGGATGGTCAGCTCCATCAGGGCCACCCCTTCGTCGAGCGCGTTCTCCACCTCCTCTTTGCGGGCCGGCATCTCGGCGCGGGTGCGCCGATAGACCAGCGTGGACTGCGCCCCCAGGCGGAGCGCGCTGCGGGCCGAGTCCATGGCGACATTCCCGCCGCCGATGACGATGGCTTTCCTGCCGACCTTGATGGGCGTGCGGTACTCCGGGAACTTGTAGGCCTTCATCAGGTTGATGCGGGTCAGGAACTCATTGGCGGAATAGACGCCGCCCAGGTTCTCGCCGGGGATGTGAAGGAAGTAGGGGAGGCCGGCGCCGGCCGCCACGAACACGGCCTCGAACCCCTCTTCGTGGAACAGCTCGTCGAGGGTGATGGTATTGCCCACCAGCACGTTGGTCTCGATCTCCACCCCGAGCCGTCTCACGTACTCCACCTCGCGGTCGAGGATGGCGCGGGGCAGACGGAACTCGGGAATCCCGTAGCGCAGCACGCCTCCGGGAGCGTGCAGTGACTCGAACAGCGTGACCCGGTAGCCGAAGCGGGCGAGGTCGGCGGCGGCAGTGAGCCCACCGGGGCCGGACCCGATGACCGCTACTTTGGGTGCGCGGGGCTCCGGCACGTGAGGCGGCGGAAGGGGGAGATGGCCTATCTCCCAATCGGCGACGAATCGCTCCAGGGCGCCGATGGCGACCGGCTCGCCCTTTCGCCCCAGGACGCAGGCGGCCTCGCACTGGGTCTCCTGGGGGCACACCCGGCCGCAGATGGCGGGAAGCGCGTTCTTCTCCTTCAGCACCCGCACCGCCTCCTCGAACCGCTCCTCGGCCAGGGCGTTGATGAAACCAGGGATGTCAATCTCCACCGGGCAGCCGGGCACACAGCTGGGCCGCTTGCACTGGAGGCAGCGCCTGGCCTCCGACAGCGCCGCGTCCAGCGCGAACCCCAGCGCGACTTCCTCGAAGTCCCGGGCGCGCGTGCCCGGGTCGCGGCGAGGCAAGGGCTGGCGCGGTGCCTTCGTCGGCTTCTTGCGAGTGGGGGTTTCGCGGCTCGCGGTCATGGCTTCTCGGGCTTCCCTCCACTCGCCTCCTGCTTGAGGGCCGCGAGCTGCGGGTCCAGCAGGCACTGCTCCTCGTCGAAGAAGGCGCGCTTGCGCTTGGCGAGTTCGTCGAAGTCAACCAGGTGGCCATCGAACTCCGGGCCATCCACACAGGCGAACTTGACCTCCCCCCCGACGGTGACGCGGCAGCCTCCGCACATCCCCGTGCCGTCCACCATGATGGGATCCAGACTCACCAGGGTGGGCAGCCTGTACTCCTTGGTGAGGGCGCTGGTGGCTCGCATCATGGGGAGAGGGCCGATGGCGATGCAGTAGTCGAGATGCTCTCCCCGTTCGAGCAGGCCCCGCAGCACATCGGTCACCAGGCCGTGATGCCCGAGAGAGCCGTCGTCGGTGGCGATGTGTAGCTGGCTGCTCAGCGCGCGGATCTCCTCCACGAAGAAGAGCAGATCCCGGCTGCGCGCGCCGAGGATGGAGATGATCTCGTTCCCGGCCTCCCTGAAGGCCTTGACCTCGGGGTAGATGAGCGCGATCCCCACCCCGCCGGCGACGCAGGCGACGCGGCCGTATCGCCTCACCTCCGTCGCCTGGCCCAAAGGCCCAAGGATGTCGGTGACGGTCTGACCGACCTCCATCTCAGCCAGGCGACGCGTGGAGTAGCCGGCGGCCTGAATGACGGTGGTGATCGTGCCCCGCTCGGGGTCATGGTCAGCGACCGTGAGCGGCATCCGCTCGTCTTCTTCCCCGATGCGGAGGATGATGAACTGGCCGGCTCTGACCTTGCGGGCCACGCGCGGCGCTCGCATCTCCAACAGCGTCACCGTGGGCGCCAATGCGCGCTTGGATACGATCTCGAAAGCCATGGGCTGCTGCGACCCTCTGGTTTATGATACCCAGTCCCGGCCGGTGCGCGAACCCACTCGGGAGCCCCATCGGGGCTCCCCGGCGGAACGCAAGGCCAGTGAATTCGCAGCAGAAAGGCGAGTCTCCTTCTTCCACTCCCGATGGCGTTCGCACGAGGAAGTAATGTGCGAACGCCGCTCTCGGCCCGTCTGAGCAGTTGCCCGAGCTTCGCCCCGTTACTTCCTTGAGCGAAGCTCAGTAGTGCGCAGCTAGCGCCAGCGCGCGGCCAGGCTCAGGCCGTAGAGAGACTGGGCCACCAGGTTCTCACCGATCTCCACGGCAACGTGTTCGCCACACATGTTGTGCCCGGCCGCCTGGCCGTGCGCGCTGGCCCGGATCCAGCCATAGCCGTGCGCTCGCTGTTCGGTGCCGCTGGCCTGAATCTCGGCCACGTCGCCCGCCGCCCAGATCATCTCATCGGTGGTGCGCAGGTGCTCATCGGTGACGACGCCGGCTTCCACGGCGATTCCCGATCCACTCAGCAGGTTCGTCTCTCCGCGCTGGCCACCCGCGAAGCCGACGATCTCGGCCGGCAGCTCATGGCCCTCCCGCGTCTTGACGGCCCGCACCCGCCCGGCTCGCCCCACCAGCTCGACGGCCCTGTCCAGCACTAGCACTTTCACACCGTGCTCGGCCAGGATCCGCTCCATGGTCTGCTCGTCGGTCTGGAAGAGGGGGAGGAACCAAGGGGTGTCATCGGGCACCACGAGCGTTACTTCCAGCCCGCGCAGGCGCAATGCTCGGACCAGCTCGAGCGCTTGCAGGCCCTGGCCGACGACCACGGCCCGCTTTGCCTGCTCAGCCCAGGCCTTGACCTTCACCGCGTCGGCATAGGCGCTGAAGGTTGTCACCCCCTCCAAGTCGGCGCCCGGGATCTCCGGCAGCACCGGCCTGGCCCCGGTGGCGATGAGCAGCAGATCATAGGGCACCTCTTCTCTGCTGCTCAGCGAGACAGTTCGTTCTCGACGGTAGTTCAGCCCCACGGCCTGGCGGCCGAGCATGAGGCTGATGTTCTTGGCGGCGGCCGTGGCTTCGAACTCCAGCCATATGTCCTGATCCTGGATGCGGCCGGCCACGAGATCGGCAAGCAAGGGCCGCAGGTAGAAAGGCCGATCTTCCTCGGCGATGAGAGTGATGGGGTCGTCGCGGCGGAGGCCGCGAATGGTTTCGGCGGCCTGCATGGCGGCAATGCCGCCCCCGACTATCAGGTAGCGCTGCATCGAGTTCCCTCCCTTGGCCCCCTGGGCCTGATGGGCATCAGGTCGCCTGATTCGGGCCCTGCCCAGCCCCTCCTGCTGGGCGCGCGTTGGCGATGGTGCGACAGCCGCACGCGTGGTGCGATGAGCGTCCCATGGCAGGCAGAAATGACGTCCAGGGGCACTCTTCTGGGCCGCCATTCCTAGGCCGGCCCCGTATGTGCCACCGCTGGCACTGCCGGTGGGCAGGAGACGGGACCGGTAGTGAGAAGGTTTAGGGCGATAGGCTCAGAGGGTAGCGGGAGGGTAGCACTCAATGAGTCCATCGTCTGCCAGACACTTCTCGCGCGCGGCCCTGATGGTCGCGCTCAGCGGGCTATTTACGTCGGCCTACGCCGGCGCGCCGGATTTCGGGCGGGAACGGGCGGCTCTGGTGCGCCGGCTGCAGAGGCCACACGCCGGCAATCCGCGGATCACCAATCAGCGCGTGCTGAGCGCGATCAGCAGGGTGCCCCGGCACCTGTTCGTGGAGCCAGAGCTGCGGGGCGCGCGTATAACGATGAGGACATCCCGGTGGGCTCGGGCCAGGTGATGTGCAGCCCCTATGCGGTGGCGCTGATGGCGCAGATGCTCGACCCACACCCAGGGGCGAGGCTGCTCGAGGTGGGGACAGGGCCGGGGTACTTGACCGCGGTGCTGGCGAGCATCACCCCCCAGGTCTACAGCATTGACCTGAGGCCGGAGCTGGCCAAGGCGGCGGAGGCGCGGCTGCGCGCCCTGCATTACTCCTCTGTTCGCACCCGGATCGGCAAGGGATGCCAGGGCTGGGCGGAAAACGGGCCCTTCGATGGCATCGTGGTCACCTGCGCCGCGCAAGAGGTGCCTGAAGCGTTGATCGCGCAGCTCCGGGAGGGAGGCCGCCTGGTGATCCCGATCGGTCACGGGCCGGAGCAGACGCTGAGCTGTCTGCGCAAGAGCGGCGGGAAGCTGCACGCCTCCGGGACCGTGATGAGGCTTCGGGTGAGCCCCATGCTGTGCCAGGGCGGGCGATGAGGGTGCCGGGGGGCGGCTGCCGCCAATGAACCAGGTTGATCTGTTCGTGTTCGCGGTGGTGGCTGCGTTCTCCCTCTCCGGATACCGTCGTGGGCTGATCTCCTCGGCCGGTGACATCATCGCCATCGGGCTGGCGCTGGCCGTGGGATCGGTCGCCTATCCGCCGGCGGCGACAGCCCTGGGCCGGCTCTTCGGTCTGCCCGCGAATGTCTCAGGGCCCCTGGGGTATCTGGCGGTGGCGGTGGCGGTCGCGCTGGCGACGAGCTGGGGGTGTTCGGCGCTGGCCGCGCGCTTCGAGCCGCCCCGGCGCGTGAGCCGTGCCGGCGGGGCGGCCTTCGGGGCCGTGCTGGGAATGGTCCTGGCCGGGGTGCTGGTGATGGCCTCCGGCATGGTCCCAAGCCTCGCGGCGCCGGTGGAGCGATCGGCGCTGGGTCGCAGCCTGGTGCAAGTGGTGCCGCGGCTGCACGAGGGGATGGAATCCATCGGCCTGCCTCTTCCCAAGCTGGTTCAGTTGCCTACCGACTACCGGGAAGAGGTGCAGGGGATGCGTCAGGGCCTCCAGTTCATGCGGATCAACTTCACGCGTCTGGACGGCGCCACCTGCATCCACTGCCGTACGCCGGTGGTTTTCGAGGGCTATCGCTTCTCCCGCGGCACGCTGATGTCTCCCAAGTTCCGCTGTCCCAAGTGCGGCCGCACGAGTGATGGCTGCCAGACCTTTGAGGGGTTCCACGCCATCTACGGCAAGTGCCCGGTGGAGCTGGCCGAGCAGGGGGTCGAGTTCGACTGCGGGGTCTGGACTAACGGGTGGCTGACCGTGCCCCATGGCCGGTGCCCGGTCTGCGGCCGGGAGCTCAAAGGCGCGGAGGCGGCCCAGACCCACCCTACCGCCGGCTTGCGATGAGCTGTCGCCAGTCGAAGATCCCGGTGGCGGTGCACCACTCTGGAAAGGTAGCGCGCTTCTCCCTGGCATAGGCCTGGATCAGCTCCAGTCCACCCCGGAGCTGCTCCAAGGAACGACCAATAGGGCAAGGCAGCCATTCCACCCGGCCGAAGAGCCGGCAGATGAGGGGCCGCACCGGGTAGATGAGGCATCCGCGGCGGGAAACATCATGGAAGAGACAGGCCTCGGCCTGGATCTCCTCGAACCAGAAGATAGTCTTCTCCTGCTCCAGTATCCGAACCACCTGGTCTCGATTGGCCTTCCCCAGGTAGGCGACGATGCTCTCGAACTCGCGCTGGCACATTTGAACCCCTGCGGTGCACCGCAGCCCGCACTCGTGGCAGCCATCGCAAGGGTTCGTGCCCTCGCCGGGGTGCGCCCGTGGTCCCGGATCGGTCCAGTCGGCCATGATCATCGCCACTCCAATATATACCCCCTTGGGGGAGGGAGCAAGGGGAGTGGGATGAAGGTGGGATGCCTGGCGCATTCGAGGGGGGAAAGAGGACCCTCCCCCCTCGAATCTTCCCCCACCCCTCTAATGATGTTCGCACAACGAAGTAATGTGCGAACATCGCTCTGGGCCCGTCTGAGCAGTTGCCTGAGCTTCGCCCCCTTGTTTCTTTGGGCGAAGCTCAGTAGACGGATGGGAGCTCAGACGCGAGGGCCCTGTTGGCTCTTGTCGCGGAGGGAGGGCTTATGCTAGAATGGCCGCGGTTGGAGACCGGCGAATGCTAATAGTGCTGGTAGTGCTGCAGGTGATCTGTGCCGTCGGGCTGATCGCGCTCACCGCCGTGACTACTACCAAGAGCGAGCAGGGGGGCTCCGGGCTGGGCGGCTGGGGCACCATCGGGGGCAAGAGCTCGTCCACCATCGCGGGCCTGGAGGATCAGCTAGGCCGTCTGACCATGTATGTGGCCATCGCCTTTCTCATCGTCTCTACGCTGGTGGGGATGGTGGCGATGCGGTCCTAGCTTCGCTCCGGGTTGACCGCTAAGGTCGTGTGCCCAGGTGGCGGAATTGGTAGACGCGCTGGCTTGAGGGGCCAGTGGCCGCAAGGCCATGCTGGTTCAAATCCAGTCCTGGGCACCACAGAGTGCGCGGCGGTAGGCTTGGTGCATTCGAAGGGGAAGGCAATCCTTCCCCTTCGATGTCTCACCTGACCCCCCTGCAATGTGTCGGGCAGGCCAGGACACATGGTGGGTGGTTTGACACCGACAGGCCATTTTGCTAACATAGAGACCCCGGAGAATCATTGCCATGTATGCTGTCGTGGAGACTGGCGGGAAGCAGTATCGGGTGGCGCCGGATGAGTTGGTGGCGGTGGAGAAGCTCCCTGCGGAGGCCGGGGAGGTGATCGAGCTCGACCGGGTGGCCCTGCTGGAGGTGGACGGGCGAGTGCAGGTGGGAACGCCGTGGGTGGAGGGAGCGAAGGTGACCTGCCGCGTGGTCTCTCACGGCCGGGGCCGCAAGGTGGACGTGTTCACCTACAAGGCGAAGAAGAACTACAAGCGGAAGCTGGGCCATCGCCAGCCCTACACCCAGCTCATGGTAGAGAAGATCTCGGTAGGCGCGGTGGAGAAGGAGGCTTGAGATGGCACATAAGAAGGGAGTTGGCAGCTCACGCAACGGTCGGGACAGCCAGCCTAAGCGATTGGGCGTGAAGGTTTTCGCAGGCAGCCTGGTGCCGGCGGGCAGCATCATCGTGCGCCAGCGGGGGACGCCCATTCGGCCCGGCCGGAATGTGGGCCTGGGCCGCGACGACACCTTGTTCGCCAAGGTGGAGGGGGTGGTGGAGTTCGGCGGCAGCGCCGGCCGACGCCAAGTTCACGTGATCCCGGTCGCGCCCTAGGAGCCCCGGCGTGACGGCCTCTGCGGGCCGCGCGGTCTTTGTTGACGAAGCCGAGATTGAGGTGAAGGCTGGCGGCGGCGGTGACGGCATCGTCAGCCTTCGGCACGAGAAGCACGTTCCCAAGGGTGGGCCGGATGGCGGCGATGGCGGCCGGGGTGGAGATGTGGTGGCGGCCGCTGACCCGCACCTGCGCACTCTCGTCGATCTTGCCCATCGGCGCCACTACCGCGCGGAGGATGGCGGCCGGGGGGGCCCAACCGCCGTCGCGGCAAGAACGGCGCCAACCTCGAGATCCACCTGCCTGTTGGCACGGTCATCCGCCGGGTATCGGACGGCGTGGCCGTCGCCGATCTTGTCCGGCCAGGCGAGCACGTGGTATTAGCTCGCGGCGGGCGCGGCGGGCGGGGCAACGCGCACTTCGCCAGCGCCATCCGGCCCACTCCGCGGTTCGCGGAGAAGGCCGAGCCCGGCCAGGAACTGCGGCTCTTTCTCGAGCTGAAGCTGCTGGCTGATGTGGGCGTCATCGGGCTGCCGAATGTCGGCAAGTCCAGCCTGATCGCGCGGGTCTCGGCGGCCCGGCCCAAGATCGCGGACTATCCCTTCACCACCCTGGTGCCGAACCTGGGGGTGGTCAAGCTGGAGGAGGGGTCGAGTTTCGTGATCGCAGACTTGCCCGGCCTGGTGGAGGGGGCGCACTCGGGGGCCGGGAGAGGGCACGATTTCCTGCGCCATGTGGAGCGCACCAGAGTGCTGATCCACATGCTCGACGTGACTGCGCCGGACCGCGATCCGCGCCACGATTTCGAGGTGGTCAACACCGAGCTGGCGCTGTACGATACGGAGCTGGCAGGGCGGCCGCAGCTGGTCGCGCTCAACAAGATGGACTTGCGGCCGGACCCGGAGAAGCTGGCGGAGCTGGAGTCTTCGCTGCAGGCGGAGGGCTACTTCGTGTTCCGCATCTCCGCCCTCACCGGGGAGGGGTTGAGACCACTGATGGGGGCCGCCTCCCGGCTGCTGCCCGAGATGTCGGCACCGGCCCCGGCCGAGCCCGCGGTCGCGGCCCGGGCTGCGCCGACCAGGCCCGAGCGGCCAAGAGTGAACCAGGTGAGTCCGGGGCGCTTCGAGGTGCTGGGCGAGGCGGTCGAGCGCGCCGTCATTATGACCGACCTCGACAATCAGGAGGCGGTGCGCCACCTGCACCGGCGCCTTTCCGCCATGGGAGTGATCCGCCGCCTGCGGGAGCTGGGGGCGAAACAGGGCGACCGGGTGCGGATCGGAACGGTGGAGCTGAACTTCGAGGAGTGAGGAGGCAGGATGGCCACCGGAGTCATTGCCGAGGTGGTGGAGAAGGCAAAGCGGGCCCGCCAGGCGGCGGCGCGGCTGGCCGCGTTCTCTCGCGCCCAGAAGGATGCGGTGCTGCTGGCCATGGCCGATGTGCTCGAGCGCAACGCGGCTGCTATCCTGGAGGCGAACGCACGGGATGTGACGCAGGCTCAGGAGCGGGGGATGTCGGCGGCCCCGATTGACCGGCTGATTCTGAATGAGAAGCGGATCGGGGAAATGGCCGAGGGGCTGCGCACGGCGGCCCGCCTCACTGACCCGGTCGGGGAGATTATCGGCGGCTGGCGCCTGGCCAACGGGCTGGAGATCACGAAGGTGCGCGTGCCTCTGGGCGTGGTCGGGATTATCTACGAATCGCGCCCCAATGTCACCGTGGATGCGGCCGGACTCTGCCTGAAGTCGGGCAATGCGGTGGTGCTCCGCGGGGGCTCGGATGCCATTCACTCCAATGTCGCCCTGGCCAACTTGCTGAACGAAGCGGGCCTCCCTGCAGGGCTGCCGGAGGGTGCGCTCTCGATCATCGAGAGCACCGACCGGGAGGCGGTGGGACAGCTCATGCGGCTGGACCGGTATCTGGATGTGCTGATCCCGCGGGGCGGAGGCGACCTGATCCGCCGGGTGAAGCAGGAGTCCACCATCCCCGTGATCGAGACCGGGGAGGGGGTCTGTCACGTCTACCTCGACGCCTCGGCCGACGTGGCCCAGGCCGAGGCCATCGTGGTCAATGCCAAGTGCCAGCGCCCCGGGGTCTGCAACGCGGCGGAGACGCTGCTGGTACACCAGCGGGTGGCCGCCGATCTGCTGCCCAGGATCGGCCACCGGCTCACCGAGCTGGGGGTTGAGCTGCGAGCCTGCGAGCGCTCTCTTCCCTATCTGGAGGGCGCGAAGGCGGCGGAGGAGGAGGACTGGTCAACCGAGTACCTGGCCCTGATCCTGGCGGTCAAAGTTGTGGACAGCCTGCAGGAGGCGATCGCACACATCAACTACTATGGCACCCATCATTCCGACGCCATCGTCACCCGCGATCTGGAGAGCGCGCGCCGCTTCGGCCAGGAGGTGGACTCGGCCGTAGTCTATGTGAACGCCTCCACCCGGTTCACGGATGGCGGCGAGTTCGGCTTTGGCGCCGAGATCGGGATCAGCAACCAGAAGCTGCACGCCCGCGGCCCCATGGGGCTGGCGGAGCTCACCAGCTACAAGTACGTGGTCTATGGCGAGGGGCAGGTGAGGGCATAGCAGCAGCTCGTCGAGCCCGGATGAGGCGATGACAGAAGCTGTCGGGATCATGGGAGGAACCTTCGACCCCGTCCACTTCGGCCACCTGGTGGCCGCGGAGGAGGCGCGGGTGCGATTCTCTCTGGGCCGGATCGTCTTCGTGCCCAATGCCGACCCGCCGCACAAGAAGGCGTACCCGGTGACCCCGGCCGAGCGCAGACACGAGATGGTGGTGCTCGCCACCGCCTCCAACTGCCACTTCGAGGCCTCTCGCATCGAGCTCGATCGCTCCGGCCCCTCCTACAGCGCTGACACCATGCGCTCTTTCCGGGAGCAACTGGGCAGCCAGACCAAGCTCTATTTCATCACCGGGGTGGACGCGATTCTGGAGATATTGAACTGGCACCAGCCCGAGCAACTGGCACAGCTCTGCGAGTTCATCGCGGTCACCCGCCCGGGGTATCAACCCCAGCGCCTGGAGGCGGTGTTGAGCAGGCAGTTCCTGGCCCGCACTCACCTGCTCCACATCCCGGGCCTGGCCATCTCCTCCACGGAGCTGCGTCAGCGGGCCGGGGCGGGGGAATCGCTGCGCTATCTGACTCCGCTGCCGGTGGTGCGCTACATCGCGGCTCATCAGCTCTATCAGCGGCAGGGCGCAGCCGAGCGAGCCGCGTGCGGCGGGTGAGCCGAGGGAGAGACCGTGTCCGTTATCGCCCGAAGAAGAAGCGCGGGGAGCGGCCATGCCATCGTCTTCAAGTGGTGGTGGCTGATCTGGGCGGCTGCCGGGGCCTGCACCTTCCTCTGCGGGGCCGCCCTGGGCGTTGTCTCGTCCGGGGGGGCCGGGGGCGGGGGTGGGTGGTTCAGCCAGCTCTTGAGTCCACCCTTTGGGGGCCGCGACCGAGTCACCATCCTCATGGTGGGCGCAGACAGCTCTACCGGGCTGGGGCTTGCCGACACCATCATCGTGGTCGTGGTCAGCCCGCGTACGGGTGAGATCTCTGCGCTCTCCATTCCCCGAGACTGCCGGGTCGAGGTGCCGGGGGTGGGGGTGCGCCGGGTGAACGCCTCCCACTCGCTGGGCGGCATGCCACTCACCATCCAGACGGTGGAGCTGCTGCTGGGCCTTCCCATTGACCATTACATCGAGGTGAACGTACCAGGCATCGTGCACCTGGTGGACGCCATTGGCGGCGTGGACATAGACGTGGAGAAACGGATGTACTACCGCGACCGCTCGCAGGATCTGCTCATTGACCTTCAGCCCGGCCTGCAGCACCTGACTGGTATGCAGGCCATGGGCTATGTCCGCTTCCGCCACGACGCCACCGGAGATATTGGCCGGATGGAGCGCCAGCAGCATTTCCTGCGGGCCGTGATCCGCCAGCTGATGGCTCCCAGCAACGTGGCGCGCCTGCCCAAGCTGGCGCAGGCTTTCGTCGAGATGGTCAACACGGATCTGAGCGTGCGCGATCTGCTGTCCTTCAAGAAGCTGGTAGAGCAGAACGGGCCGGAGGCGATCCGCGCTGAAGCCCTGCCGGGCGAGCCCAAGATGATCCACGGGCAGAGCATGATCGAGCTCGACCCGGTGCAGGTGAAGCAGGCCGTGGACCGGGTGCTGCGAGGTCAGGGGTTGGCGGTGCAGGTGCTGAATGGCACCAGTGTCAGCGGCCTTGGGGCGAAGGTGGCGTCCGTGCTGGAGGAGGCCGGGTGTGAGATCACGGAGGTGGGGAATGCGGCCGAGCAGAGCGAGACCACGGTGATCGTAGATCATCGGGGGCGGGCTCGCCGGGCGGAGCGGGTGGCGGATTGGCTGGGTAAAGGGGTGATCTCGGTGCAGCCGGATGGGCAGAATCCGGCGGATGTCACCGTGATCGTCGGGCGCGACCTGGTGGGCCGAGAGCGATGAGGTCGCGCGCGCGCCGAGTGGTTCCCGAGGCCAAGCCGCTGGCGACTGAGGAGAAGCTGGCCGTGGCCGAGAGCGCGCTGGTGGACCATCGCGCGGTGGACCCGGTGCGGCTCGACATGAGAGCGGTGACCTTGATCACCGATTACTTCGTGATCTGCCACGGCACCTCGAGCGTGCATATCCGGGGGTTAGCCGACGCGGTGGTGGAGGCCCTGGAGCAGTTGGGCCTGCGTGCCAGCGGGGTGGAGGGACATCGGGAGGCGCGGTGGATTCTGCTCGACTACGGCGATGTGGTGATCCACATCTTTGCGGAGGAGGAGCGCAGCTTCTACGACCTGGAGCGGCTCTGGAGTGATGCTCCTCAGGTCGCCATTGCCGCGCCGGAGCAGCAATGACCACACCCGAGCAGCCATCGCATATGGAGATCCAGAGCAAGCTGCGCGAGCTGTTGGGGCGCGCTACCCTGGCCCGCACGCGGCGGCAATGGGAGCAAGCGCTCAAGCTGGTGCAGGAGGCGATCGCGCTCGATGAGAGCAGCGCCGAGGCGCATGAGCTGCAGGGCGATCTGCTGCTGGAGCTGAAGCGAGGCGCGGAAGCCATGGGGAGCTTCCGCCGCGCCCGGGAGCTGCGGCCCAGCCGCGCCCTGCTGGAGGAAAAGATCGCCCGCGCCGCGCTGCAGCAGGCGGCCCGGCAGCAGCGCATCGAGCTCTCTCAGGCCATCCTGGAAGGACGGGTCAAGCCCGCGTCAAAACGCAGCCCGGGCTACGCGGCGGTGCTGTCACTCATGTTGCCCGGCCTGGGCCAGTTCTACAATGGTGAGGTGGTGAAAGGGCTGGTCATGCTCACGGCCTACGTATTCCTGCTCGCCCTCGCCCTGCTGGCCGTGCTGCGCGGGATCGCCACCAGCCCCTCGGCGGCCGGGGGCGGCCTGTTCGGACAGGAGATAAACGTGGGCGCCATCTTCTCGGGTCTCTCGTCCGGAGGCACCACGCTGGTCAGCGTTCTGCTGGTGGTGCTCTGGCTCTACGGGATTGGCGACGCGGCCTGGCGCGCCAGCAAGACTCTGACCTCGGATGAGACCGGCCTGGTGTGAGGTGGGAGAGATGAGCGAGGCGATGGATGAGCTGCGGGAAGTGCCTCTGGGCAAAGCAGTCATTCTGCCGGAGCCGCGCGTGAGAGGGACGATGTCAGTGGAGGAAGCGATCCAGCGCCGACGCAGCACGCGCGGCTTCACCTCCGATCCGCTCGACCTGGCTGCTATCTCTCAGCTCCTGTGGTCAGCCCAGGGTCTCACCTCGCCCGAGGGGCTGAGGGCTGCGCCCTCGGCCGGCGCACGCTATCCGCTGGAGGTGTATCTGGCGTGCGCGGCCGGGCTGTTTCGCTATCAGGGTCGCGATCACTCTCTGTTGAAGGTGCGGGGGGCCGATCTGCGCGGTCAGCTTGCGGAGGCCGCACTGGGCCAGAGCTTCGTGGCGGAGGCCCCGATCGCGCTGGTGTTCGTGGCCATCTACGAGCGCACTACCAGCCGTTATCGCGACCGAGGCATTCGCTACGTGCATATTGACGTGGGGCATGCCGCGGAGAACGTGCATTTGCAGGCCGAGGCCCTGGGCCTGGGGTCCTGTGCGGTGGGGGCGTTTGACGATGCCGCGGCGGCCCGGGTCCTGCACTTGCCAGACGACCAGAAGCCGCTCTACCTCATCCCGGTAGGCCGGCCGAGCGGTTGACCGGCCCTCCCTGCAAAGCTACAATTAGGGGCGGCGCCCCTGTGGCCAAGTGGATAAGGCGCAGGCCTCCGGAGCCTGAACCGCAGGTGGCTAGGCCCGAAGGGCCGCCATGGCGGTCCCCGCGAGCGGGGACCTAGCCATTCGCATCCCGCCAGGGGGCCAGCCACGTGGGGGGAAGCGTGTACTACGTCTACATTCTGCGGAGTGTGCCGCGAGGAACACTGTACGTAGGCACAACGCAGGATGTGGACAAGCGCCTTCGCGATCACAATGCGGGCCGAAGCAAGTCTACCCGCCCCCACCGGCCCTTCGAGCTGGTGCACGTGGAGCAGTTCCCGAGCCTAGGTGAGGCGCGGCGGCGGGAGTGGCAGCTCAAGTGCAGCCCCGCTGGAGGCAAGGAGAAGAAGCAGCTGGTCGGGGGCGAGTAGACCCATTCTATGTCTGAGCCGCGGTTGACCGGCCCTCCTTGCAAAGCTACAATTAGGGGCGGCGCCCCTGTGGCCAAGTGGATAAGGCGCAGGCCTCCGGAGCCTGAACCGCAGGTTCGAATCCTGCCAGGGGTACCACAGAGTGCGAATGCGATAGGCCTGGTGCATGTCGGAGGGGGAGGGAGGACCCTCCCCCTCTCGAATCTCACCCCTCCTCTTCGCCTGCTGCGATTGGTGTATAATAGGGAGCGGTTCTCTCTGTTGTCAGGAGCGTCCAGATGAACTCTGTCAAGACTATCGGCCTGATGATCGGGCTGACGGCATTGCTGGTGCTGATCGGCGGCTATCTGGGCGGGCGCCACGGGATGATCGTGGCCCTCGCCTTCGCCACCATCATGAACCTGTTCAGCTACTGGTTCTCAGATAAGATCGTGCTCGCCATGTACCGCGCGCAGGAGGTAGATGAGGCCACCGCGCCGACGCTTTTCCGCGTAGTGCGTGGATTGGCCGAGAAGGCCGGGATGCCCATGCCGCGGGTCTACATCATCCCGCAGGCCCAGCCCAATGCGTTCGCTACCGGGCGCGACCCCAAGCACGCGGCGGTGGCGGCCACTCAGGGGTTACTGCAGTTGATGGATGAACAGGAGTTGGAGGGCGTGATCGCCCACGAGCTTTCGCACGTCAGGAACCGGGATATCCTCATCGGCACCATCGCCGCCACCCTCGCCGGGGCGGTGATGATCCTGGCCCGGATGGCCCAGTTCGCCGCCATCTTCGGGGGCGGAGGCCGGGACCGGGACGAGGAGCGCGGCGGCGGACTCGGCCTGATCTTCGTCGCCATCTTCGGCGCCATCGCGGCCGCCCTGATCCAGCTCGCCATCTCGCGGGTCGCGGGAATACCAGGCCGACGCCTCGGGGGCCAGGCTTTCCGGCGATCCGCACGGGCTGGCGCGGGCGCCATCGGCCCTGGAGCGGGCCACTCAGCGCGTACCCATGGAGGCCAATCCCGCCACTTCTCACATGTTCATCGTGAACCCCTTCGGCGGCGGGGGATTGGTGCGCCTGTTCAGCACTCACCCGCCCATAGAAGATCGCATCGCCCGTCTGGAGCGGATGGCGGCCGATACCTGAGTCCGGCGTGCGTGGTCGTTCCCGCCGGGTCTTGAGCATCCGATTCCGCTAGCGGGCCTGGCGCTGCTCTGCCTGCCAGATTTGGTTGACCGCGATCTATTCGCGGCCTTCCTCCATGTCAATGGACGCGAGGTGACGGGAGAGACAGTCTCTGCTTCGAGGGTAATGTCGGATCGGTTTACTGTGAAGTGACATCAGTCGGACGGGAGGGAGAGTTGAGAGCACGCAGGGTGGCACAGATGGCATTGGTTGTCGCGGCGGTGATGGCCTTCGTGCAGTGGGCGCCCCAGGCGCGGGCGGCTGCGCTGCCAGGGCCCTTTGACCCCAGGCCGCTGATGGACGCGGCAGCGAAGCGGCTGACCGGCGACCGCTACACCTTCGCAGTTTTCGGGGACTCGTATGCTCGGCCTCCGCTTCGGACCTTGCTGGAGCTGGTGGACTCCTGCTCTCCGGACTTTGTGGTGCTGCTGGGCGACATGGTGGAGGACGGGGCTGGCAAGGAAGGCCCGAAGAACTGGGAGATGCTGAGCGAGCGGGTCGGCTGGTTCCTCCGGTCCCGGCCCACCTGGCCCGTGGTCGGCAATCACGAGGTGGACACGGATTTCCAGCAGGGGCTGAGCAGCTTCCTTCGCTTCTTCGGCATGAAGGATCAGAACTACAGCTTCACCTTTGGCAACGCCAAGTTCATCGTGCTGGGCATTGACCCGGAAGGGCGGCTGGTGGCGCCCGACCAGTTGGCGTTTCTCCAACGCGAGCTCGCCGATCGCGGCAAGTACAAGCACGTCTTCGTGCTCCGACACGTGCCCTTCTACACCATCGGCATGAAGGAGAAAGACGAGGTGCCCAACACCGAGACGGACTTGGTCAAGGTGCTGGAGCAGAGCCGGGTCACCGCTACCTTCAGCGGGCACGACCACTACTACTACCGCACTCGGCGACAGGGTGTGACCCACGTGATCGCGGGGGTGTCGGGGGCGGGTGTCTATGACCTTCAGAGGCTGGCCGAGCAGGCGCCCGGGGACGCCTATATGGGGGTCTCTGCGGCCGAGGATCAGATCATGCGGCATGTGCCGGGCCGGGTTGACAAGTCAGTGCCGTACCAAGGGTACTACGAGTCCGGCGACCAGTGCCTTTTTGCCGTCTTCGTGCACGTCAACGGCGATCGCGTCACCGCGGAGACCGTCTCCATGAACGGCGAGGTGTGGGACAGCTTCGTGCTCAGCGGCGATGATTTCGGTGCTGTCAGCGCCCCCGCGGAGGCCCCCGCCGCGCCTGGGCCATGAGCGATCCTGTCAGGTCAGTTGACGTCGGTCGTGTCCGCATCGGCGGCGGCGCGCCCATCACGGTACAGGCGATGACCGACACCGATACCCGGGATGTCGCCGCCACCGTGGCCCAGATCCGCGCGCTGGAGGAGGCCGGATGCGACCTGGTGCGTGTGGCGGTGCCGGATATGGAGGCGGCGCAGGCGCTGGGGCGCATCAAGTCACAGACCAATCTCCCCCTGATCGCTGATATCCACTTCGACCACCGGCTCGCCCTGGAGGCGATCGCTCAGGGGGTGGACAAGGTGCGCATCAACCCGGGCAACCTGCGCCGGCGCGAGCAGGTGGAGGCAGTGGTCTCCGCGGCTGCGGAAAAGGGGATCCCGATTCGCGTCGGCGTGAATGCTGGATCCGTCCCCGAGGCGATCCGCGCCCGTCACGAGGGTGAGGGGGATGTGCAGGAGCAGCTCGCGGCGGCCATGGTCGAGGCCGCCCTCGACCACGTCGAACTGCTGGAGCACCTCGACTACCGCGATATTGTGGTGTCCCTCAAGGCCTTCGACTTGCGCACTACCTGGCTGGCCAACCGGCGTTTCCGCCAGCAGCGCGACTATCCGCTTCACCTCGGAGTGACCGAGGCCGGCTTGCCGCCCTCGGGGATCGCTCGCTCCGCCATCGGGATCGGAGTGCTGCTGAAGGAAGGCATCGGCGAGACCATCCGCGTCTCACTCACCGGCGATCCCGTGCTGCAGGTGCGGGTGGGGCGCGAGATCCTGGCTTCCCTGGAGCTGAACACCGTTGGCATCACTCTCATCACCTGCCCCACTTGCGGCCGCTGCGAGCTCGACCTGGCGGGACTGGCGCGGGCGGCCGAGGAGCGGCTGCGCCCGATTGACCGGGGGCTGCGCCAGGCCGGGCGCTCCCTGCGGGTGGCGGTGATGGGCTGTGTGGTGAACGGACCCGGAGAGGCGCGGGAGGCTGACGTGGGGATCGCTGGAGGAAGCGCCAGAGGTGTGGTATTCGTGCAGGGAAAGCCGGTCGCGACCGTGCCAGAGGGCAAGCTGGTGGAGGCGCTCATCCGCGCCGTGCACGAGCAGTTGGGTCCCGTCTAGCGGCGGGCATGGGTCCCTAGGTCTGAAGGCCGGGATGGCGGTCGCCCACTGGCGACCTAGCCACATGCCCGCCCTACAGCGGACAGGGAGAACGAGATGCCACGGCCTAAGCAGAGGATGACGGCGGTCGAGAGGCTTATCGTGCTCGCCATCATTGGCATCTTGCTTTCCATCGTCATGCCCAATCTTCAGCGCGCCAAGCGGCAACATCTTCGGGCTCGCCCGTCCGGCGCCAGGGTCACACAGCACGGCGATGAGTCGGCGGGCCAGCTCAACACCATCGAGGTGACGGAAGTGTCTCGCAGCCAGAAGCAGGGAGGCCCCGCGGCCAGCGGCCGCGCCATCCGCTCCCTGGCGCGAGTGGCCCTGATTGCCATCGCTGTGATCGCCCTTGTCAACGCCTACCGGCGTCGTTTCTTGCGGCCAGGTCCTTCGGACCGCCGCCCCGGCCCGCAGCCGCGGGCCTAGGGGCAGCGTGCTCAGCAATAGCTTCCTGCACATCCCGGGGGTGGGGACCAAGACCGAGCAGCGCATCTGGGCTCGCGGCCTCACTACCTGGCAGGCCTTCCTTACGAATCCACCTCAGGCCGGGCTGTCAGCGCGAGCGACCCAGCGCATCGCGGAAGCGGTGACGCTCTCGCTGGATTGCCTCCGGCAGGAAGACCATCGCTTCTTCGCGGCCAGGCTGGCGCGGCGCGAGCACTGGCGCGCCTACCCGGAATTCTCACATCGCGTCGCCTATCTCGATATCGAGACCACTGATCTCTACGGGGATAACGTCACTCTCGTCGGGCTCTATGACGGCCGGGATGTGCGCGTCTACCAGCAGGGGGAGGACCTGGAGCAGTTCCCGGAGGACATCGGCCGCTTCGGCCTGATCGTCACCTTCTTCGGCACCTGCTTC
This sequence comes from uncultured Armatimonadota bacterium, assembly GCA_963716175.1. Lineage (GTDB taxonomy): Bacteria > Armatimonadota > Hebobacteria > Hebobacterales > Hebobacteraceae > MFD04408-11. The sequence goes on from OY970296.1 coordinate 3,489,709, forward strand.
GACCTGCCCTACCTGCGTCGTCGTTTCCCAGAGATCGCCTTCGATCAGCTCCATATTGACCTCTGCCACGTGTTTCGCCGACTGGGCTTGACCGGAGGCCTGAAGCGCATCGAGCAGGCCCTGGGCATCGCGCGCAGCCCGGAGACTGAAGGTTTGGATGGGTGGGACGCAGTCCGCCTGTGGCGAGAATGGGAGCGCGGCAGCCAGGAAGCGCTGGACCTGCTGAAGGCCTACAACAAAGAGGACGTGGTGAATATGGAGGTGCTGATGCGGTACGCCTACCCGCGGCTGCGGGAGAGGAGCGGGTTCCCGGGGTAGGCGCGAGGCACAGACCGGGGGACGGGCGAGCGCTCGCTCCAGGGGATTCCTTCACGAGCGCTGAAGCTCTGTGATACCGTGGTGTTCCGCACTCAGTTTGTAGGGCGGCCATGCCGACCGCTTCGCAGAAGCAGAAGGCATCGCCGCCATGTGGTCGGGGTGGACGCCCAGCATTGGCGTCCCGGAAGCTATTCGGCGGCTATGCGCCCTTCCCCGCCCGGGGCGGACAAGCGCTCACGCTGTAGGGCGCATGGCCGCCCTACAGGAACGGCAGGGAAGCGCGTGTCCACCGAAACGAGAGCCGCGGGCGATGGGGGCGGGCAGGAGGCGAGCTCCTGCCCAACGGATAGCGACAAGGGACGCCCTGCTTGGGCGTCCCTGCTCGCGATATCAGTAAGATCAGGCCGGGCTAGTCGTTCTCGCCTTTCTTCCCATGCCCCTTGCCTCGGCCTCGGCCGGGAGGCGGGCCCTGCTGCTTGTCGCGGCCCTTGACCTTGCCGGGGGGCCCCTTCTCGTCCGGCGCGCCCAGGATCCTCAGCAGATCTTTGTCGTGCTTCTTCGCCTGCCCGGGTGGGAAAGGCTTGGGCTTGGCCGGGACGATGACCACAGGCGGAGCCTGCTTCTTGGCCAACCCCGGGGGCAAAAGCGGATTGCCGTGCTTGATCCAGCCTTCCTTCCGGCCCCGGTCCCATCCAGGTGGACGATAATGCGGGTCCTCGCCCAGGCCTACGAAGAGCGGGGCGCGCTGGAAGTAACCATAGTGGTCAGGGTACCGTTCGGCTTCCTTGGCACGCAGAACCATGGCGTCAACGAGCGCGGTGCACCCCACGCCCTTCACCCGGTGGATGGCGAGCGGGTTGATAGAGTCGCTCGGCACCAGGGCCCGCAGGCGGACCCGGCCGCTGTCGAAGAGCTGATCGTACTGCCAGACCGCCTTGACCTTGGCCACGCTGGCCTGAGGGCCGGCCACCTGCATCATCCCGATATAGGCTTTGCTGCCCACATCCAGATAGGGCACCACCTTGGTGGCGCCGTCCGGCAGGCTGCCCTGATTGCGGAACACGGTGTTGATGAAGCCGTTGATCTGGCCGCCGAACTGGGTCGTCGCCACTGCGATCGCCCCGGCCTTCAGCACATCCCCGGCGTTACAACCGACCGACGGGGATAGCAGATAAGAGTTACGGCTGAGGGCGATATCGAGCAGGCCGGTGATGCCGACCCCCCGCACCCGCTTGGCCTTGAGCGGATTGCTGGAGTTGATCGGCATCAGGAGCTTGATGCGATATTGCCGATTGTCGAAATCCTTCTCGAATTGGAGCACGGCCTTGGTCTGGCTGACCAGCTTCTGCGATCCGGCGACCTGAGCCGCGCCGACATAGCCCTTCTCTCCCAGGCTCAGCACCGGCACGACTCTGGTGCTGACTCCCGGCGCGTTGGCTGAACCGACCAGGCGGTTGATCCCGTCGTTGGCCGGCTTCGCCACCGCGTTGACCACCGCCCCCACGGCTACCGTCTTCACCAGCATTTCACCGACGTTGGCCGCCTGCGCAACCCCCGCGGCCAGCAGCACGGCCACCACTGCCCACCAGATGAGTGATCTACGAGTCACTGTGCGTCCCTCCCTGTCCAGCCTCGCCCGTCCGCCTGAGGCAGGCGAACCAGGCCTGGACGCCCCCCACCGCCTCGGCGCAGCCTAGGGGAATATACCACATATCCGGAGGGCGGCGGGTTCGGTGCATTCCAAGGGAGAGAGACCCTGCCCCTTCGATGGCCAGGCCCGCCTGCGGCGGGCCGCCGTGGTCCCTAGGCCCAGAGCCGGGATGGCGGCCTGCGAACCAGGCGTGGCCACGGTCGGCCTTGGGCGACCTACAGATTCTCTTGCGTTACGGTTACAGCCGTAACGCAAGAGAATCGCCTGTGCAGGCGTCAGACTCTCCGCTGAAGCGTTTCTTGCATTATGGTTGGCGTCACCATAATGCAAGAGACCCTATAGCTATTCCCATCTCTCCTGGACTCCTGATGACACGCGGGCGCCGCCGTAGTATCATCTATGGGAAACGTCACGTGGGGGGATGAGGTTATGTCGAAGGACATCGTACCTACGATCACGGAGCTGAATCTCTACGTTGATGACGGGGCGCTGGAGTTACTGTCCCGGCGGGACGCCGCGCGCCTGCAGGTGCTGCCCCTGCACGTCACCGGGAATGTGCTGACGGTAGCGATGGTCAACCCTGGCGATCTGCTCAAGCTCGACGAGCTGCGCCGCCTTACTGGCAGGGAGATCAGGCCCGCCCGCGCCGACCTGCAGGTGATAGACCGGGGTGTTCAGCGCTTCTACGGGGAGCGGGACGACCTGGAGACAGGCAGCGGGCTGATGGAGCCGGGGCTGGTGGTGCAGGCCGATGCCCGCAGCGGCGTGGCCTTCCGGGCGGGCGAGGATGCTCCCGCGGTGGCGCTGGTGAACGAGTTGCTGGAGACCGCGATTCTCTCTCGCGCCAGTGACGTGCACATCGAGGCCGGTGCCACCAAGCTCCAGGTCAGGCTGCGCGTGGATGGGGTGCTGTTCGATCACCAGAGTTACCCCATGGACCTGCACGCGCCCGTGCTCTCTCGCGTCAAGATCATGGCCGGCATGGACATCGGCGACCACCGCCTTCCGCAGGACGGGCGCTTCGATGCCCGCTTGCGGGGCAAGGTCTTCGATGTCCGCGCCTCTGTGGTCCCTTCCATTTTTGGCGAAGCTGCAGTCTTGCGCTTGCTCCCGAAGACGGCGACTGGCCTCAAGCTGATCGAGCTGGGCTTCTCTCCCGGTCATCTGGCGGTGATGGAGGAGATCGTCCACCGCCCTCACGGCATGATCTTCGCTACTGGCCCCACCGGCTCCGGGAAGACCACCACCCTTTACGCCATCCTCAGCCGGCTGGACCGCGTGGGCCGCAATGTGGTCACGGTCGAGGACCCGGTGGAGTATCAGCTAACCCGCGCCACCCAGATTCAGGTTCATCCCAAGATCGGCCTCGACTTCGCCGCCGGGCTGCGATCTCTGCTGCGCCAGGACCCGGATGTGATCATGGTGGGCGAGATTCGCGACCCGGAGACTCTGCGGATGGCGATTCAGTCCGCCCTCACCGGTCATCTGGTGCTGACCACTGTCCACTGCAACGACGCCGCCAGCGGCGCCGCCCGCTTGATTGACATGGGGGCCGAGCCTTTCCTGGTCGCCTCCTCGGCCACCGCCTTTCTCTCCCAGCGCCTGGTGCGCAAGATCTGCGAGGAGTGTCGCGTGCACGACTATGAGCCGCCCCAGGAGATGCTCGATCTGCTCCAGATCGAGCGAGGCACCTTCCACCGGGGGCGGGGCTGCGACCACTGCCGGGGGACCGGCTACTACGGCCGCACCAGCGTGTTTGAGATCATGATGGTGAACGAGGTGATTGCCTCCGCCATCACCCGGCGCGAATCAGCCGGTGAGATCCGCCGCCTCGCCCGCAGCCTGGGCGTGGCGAGCCTGCGCGACGATGCCATCCAGAAGGCGCGAGAAGGCATTACCGCGCTGGAAGAAGTGGTGCGGGCAGTCTGGGTGCAGGAGGACTAGCCGGTCGTCGGACGGCCCAGGCGGTGAGCGACTTCGTCTGACATCGGCTCCACTCTGGTGCCGGCATAGTAGTGCGCGAGGATCTCGGCCGCGGTGCGGCCCGCCTTCGCCATGGCGTTCGCTCCCCACTGGCAGAGGCCGACGCCGTGCCCGCTCCCCCGCCCGGCGAAGACAATGGAATCGCCGTTGGGCGCGGCGGTGAAGTCGGCGCTGGGCAGGGTGTTCCAGCCGAGAGCTGAGTTGGCGGCGGCTCGCAGCGCGCCCGCGAGGAGGGTGACTTCCCCCTGTGGGCCCGAGATGCGGAACTCCTTGGGCCGCCCGTTCTCATCGCGCGGCCCGGCCTCAATGGCCGAGATGGGAGCGCGCACCCCGAACTGCGCCAGGGCCGAGGCGAGTGAGAGCTGTGGGATCTGGCGCGTCCAGACCGCCCGTGGTGAGTGAGCGCACAGCGCGGCGCCGCCCTCCACATCCGGGACCGGTCGGAGGTAGGGCAGTGGCTGGCTTCCCGACCAGGCCGTCTCGTTCCCGGCAGTGCGGCCGCCGCAGCAGTCGTGATAGACGGCATGGATGGGCTTGCCCTGGTAGGTGATGATGAGGCCGGCGGTGTCTCGCACCGCGGCATCGGTTCGCGCGTCTTCTCGTGACACACCGGTGTAGACCTGGCAGTGAGGCGCGTCACAGAGGTCGTACCCTTCGGCGCGGTGCCGGCCGACAGCGGATAGAGCATAGGTTCTTGCCGCCATCGCCTGCGCCCTCAGGGCCTCCGGGGCGAAGCTCGCCGGAATCTCTGAGGCCAGTACCCCCCTCAGGTAATCCTCCAACCCCACCCGGTTGATCAGCATCAGCCGGTCTGATCGCGCCGAGATGGCGATGCTGCCCCGGTAGGCGCGTGCGTTGCGCCCGTCCAGGGCGACCTGGATCGGTGCCGGCGCGGAGATCACATAAGCGGCTGAGCGGCCGCCCCCGCGCGGCTGCGCGCAGGAGATCACCACCACGCCAGCTTCAGTCTCTGCCTCGAGCTTGGCGGCGGCCGGGAAGCTGGCCAGGCGATCGCCCCGCTCGTCGTGGAGGGTCAGCGGCCCCTGGCTGGTGATGGTACAGGCGATGACTCGCTGGCCGGAGAAGAGACCCACGGCGACCGTGGGCGTGAGATCAGAGCCAGCCAGCGGCGACGAGAGTGTGATGAGCGCGAAGCCGGATAGGAAGAGCACGTAGCGCATGGCGGTACCCAGGAGTGTGACTGACAGGCCATACCACAACCAGGCTCCATGCTACCATCGCCGGGGCGGGGAGCTCTCCCGTGCCTGGTGAGCACTACTTCAGTCGCCGCCCCGCCGCCCGCGGGGAGCGCCGGATCCTCACTGTCAGCCTTCGCGGGCGAGAGCTGCGGTTGGCCACTGAGGCCGGGGTGTTCTCCCGCTCCCGCGTGGATTGGGGCACGCGGTTGCTGATCGAGCACATGGAGATCGGAACGGCTGACCGCGTGCTCGACCTGGGCTGTGGCTACGGCGTGGTCGGGCTGGTGGCGGCGGGCCTGGCAAGCGAAGGGCGAGTGACGCTGGTGGACATCAACGAGCGGGCGGCGGCGCTGGCACGGGAGAATCTGCGCGCCAACGGGATCGAGAACGCGGAGGCCTTCGCCGGCGACGGGTTCGCGCCGATTGCCAGCCGGATCTTCGATGTCATTGCGTTCAACCCACCCATCCGGGCCGGGAACGCGGTGATCCATCAACTGATTGAGCAGGCCAAGGATCACCTCGCGCCGGCAGGCCGCTTCTACCTGGTGGGCCGGACCCAACAAGGAGTGGTCCGGCTGGCGGCGAAGACGGCTCAGGTGTTCGGCCAGGTGCAAGAGGTGGCCAAGGGCGGCGGCTATCGCGTCTACCTGGCACATCGTCCCTCCTAGTCCAGAAAGGATGGCTATGCGCAAAGAATCGTTCGTCTTCCTCCAGGACCTGGTGAATGCCTCCAGCCCCTCGGGCTTTGAGCAGCCCGCCCAGGCCGTGGTCCGCGGTTATCTCTCGCAGTACGCGCACGAGGTGCGCACCGATGTCATGGGCAATGTCATCGCCTCGCTCAATCCCGATGGGCACCCTCGGGTGATGCTGGCCGGCCACTGTGATGAGATCGGGTTCATGGTCACCTATATCACCCCGGAGGGCTTCCTGCACTTCTCGCCCATCGGCGGTGTGGACGCGCACCTGGTGCCCGGCCAGAAGGTCCACATCCACGGGGCCAAGGGCCCGGTGCTGGGAGTGGTGGGGAAGAAGGCGATTCACCTGATGGAGGCGGAGGAGCGCAAGAAGGTGCTCCAGTTCCACCAGCAGTGGATAGACATCGGCGCCCCCAACCGCAAGGAGGCGGAGAAGCGAGTCGCCATCGGGGACTGCGCCACCTTCGCCACCACTTTCGACCGGCTGAAGGGCGACATGGCGGTCGCCCGCGGCTTCGATGACAAGATGGGAAGCTTCGTCGTGGCCGAGGCGCTGCGGCTGGCCTCTCAGGTCAAGCTGAAGGCCGCGCTCTTCGCCGTGTCTACGGTGCAGGAGGAGGTCGGCTTGCGCGGGGCCACCACCAGCGCCTTCTCGGTCGCCCCTGACTGTGCGGTGGCGGTGGATGTCACGCACGGCACGGATTACCCCGACGCGGACAAGAAGCGCTACGGGGAGATCAAGCTCGGCAGCGGGCCAGTGCTCCACCGCGGGGCCAACATGAACCCGGAGGTGGTGAGCCGGCTGATGGCTGCGGCCAAGAAGGCCCGCATCGCTCACCAGATCGAAGGGGTGCCAGGGGGTAGCGGCACCGACGCCTGGGCGATTCAGCTCGCCCGAGGCGGGGTGGCCACCGGCCTGGTCAGTGTTCCTCTCCGCTACATGCACACGCCGATTGAGGTGCTCAACCTGCGCGACGTGGAGAGCGCGGCCCGTCTCCTGGCGACCTTCGCGGAGGGGCTCAAACCAGACGCCAATTTCGTCCCCGGGTAGAGAGACCTACAGCAGCGGCGGGCAGGCGGTTCCGGGACTGGAGTTCCGAAACACCGCAATAGGAACGCCCGCCCCACAGCAAGGGAGGCGGGGTGATGAGAGAGATCGTAGAGCAGGCGGTAGCTCGGGCCCAGGCAGCGGGGGCGAGCTATGCCGATGCTCGCGCCATCGCAAGCCGCCACCAGGCCATCCATACCAAGAACGGGACCCCAGACGCGCTCACCGATGCCAGTGAAGTCGGCCTGGGGGTGCGGGTGATCGCGGAAGGCGCGTGGGGGTTTGCCAGCACGTCGTCACTCACCCCCTCTGATATCGGCGTCACGGCCGAGCTGGCGGTTCGCATCGCTCGCGCCAGCGCCGCGCTTCGGGCGCAGCCGGTGGCGCTGGCGCCGCTCTCGCCGAGCCGAGAGGAATGGGCTTCGGAGTTCGAAGTGGATCCTTTCTCCGTGCCGCTGGAAAGGAGGCTCGCCCTCCTGCTGGAGGCCGACAGGGTGATGCGGGAGGTGTCGGGGGTGCGCCTCGCCATTGGCCAGATGAACTTCATGCGGGAGGAGAAATGGTTCGCCAGCAGTGAAGGGGCGCAGACCCTCCAGACGAGAGTTCAGTCCGGCGGCATGATACAGGCTGTTGCCGAGGGCAATGGCGAGGTGCAGCGCCGCTCCTACCCCAGCTCTTTGGACGGCGATAATGCCAACCGGGGCTGGGAGTTCGTCGAAGGCCTGAACTTCCTTGCCCACGCCCGCCGGATAGGAGAGGAAGCAGTCGCCCTGCTGGCGGCCGACCCGTGCCCGGCCAAGGTCACGACGCTGATCATCGAGGGGAGCCAGCTCGCGCTCCAGGTGCACGAATCCTGCGGCCATCCCACCGAGCTGGATCGGGTGTTCGGGAGCGAGCGCAGCTATGCCGGCGCCTCCTTTCTCACGCCGGACAAGCTGGACCATTTCCAGTATGGGTCACCCCTGGTGAACCTCTACGCGGACGCCACGCTGCCGGGCGCGCTGGGCAGCTTCGGCTATGACGACGAGGGGGTGCCCGCCCAGCGGGTTGAGCTGGTGCGCGGCGGGCTGTTCACCGGGTATCTTTCGTCTCGCGAGACCGCGGCCCGGCTCGGGAGGGGAGGCGGAGGGGCGATGCGGGCCAGCGGCTGGAACCGGGTGCCCATCATTCGCATGACCAACATCAACCTGGCGCCCGGCGATTCCAGCCTGGCGCGGATGATTGAGGAAACCGATGACGGCATCTACGCCGCCACCACCAAGAGCTGGAGCATTGACGACGTTCGCCTCAACTTCCAGTTCGCTTGTGAGATTGCCTGGGAGGTGAAGAAAGGCCAGCTTGGCCGCGTGCTGCGCAACACCACTTACCAGGGCGTCACCCCCGAATTCTGGGGGAGCTGTGACGCCATTGCCGGCCCCGATGAGTGGCGGCCCTGGGGGTTGCTCTCCTGCGGCAAAGGGGAGCCGGTGCAGATCATGTGGGTGGGCCACGGCGTGGCTCCCGCCCGTTTCCGCAAGGTGCGGGTGGGCATCGGAGGGGGGTAGGGGCGCAGTTCACTGCGCCCTGGGAGGGCTGGGCGTGATGAATCACGCCCCTACAGCGGCATGGCGAGGATGCGATGGATGTCCAGATCGAACAAGTTGGCGCTGGCCGCCGAGGTGGCGACGATGGCAGTGTCAGCGCCATGACCGGTGCCGGCGCAGGAGATGACCTGCACGCCCTCCGGCAGCACTCCCGCGTCCGCCGCCATGGCGATGATCTCGACGCAGACCTTCATCCCCTGGGAGAAGAGGTAGAGCGTCTCCGCTATGATGGCGCTGGGCGGGAAGCCCTCGAACTTGGCCCGCAGCGCGCGGTCCACTCCCCCGGTGAGAGCGTGCGTTCCGCACACCAGCTTGACGCCGGCCTCGTCCATCAGCTTGCGGTAGCGGGGACTGAACTTCACCTCGTAGATGGCGTCCACGGCCGGGGCCATCTTCACTCCCACGAAGTTGACTTTCGGGTGGGCCCGGGCGAGAAGGGCGAACTGCGCGCCCACGTAGCCGGTGTTGGTTGCCAGCACCACGTGGCGCGTGCGATGGGAGTTCAGGTAGGCGCCGACCAGCTTCACGACCGCGCGGGTGTTAGCCTCGGCCTTCCCGGTGTCCTTGAAGTAGACGATCTCTCGCGTCTCCATGGCTTGCTCGCCCTCCCTGCTGTTTGGCTCAGCCGGGCAGGTCGCGTGGTTAGGCCCGCTGCCAGGGCCGCCACCCCGGCCGCTGCAAGCGGCCTAGGGGGACACGGCCTACCCTCACTTACCGGCTGCTCATTTCGCCACTCGCGCGACTGCCCCTGCCGCTCCTATCCTGCCCACAAGGAGGCGCCCCATGCTCGGTGAAGCCCAGTGCCTCGACTTGCTGAGCGCTGCTCTGGCCGCCTGCGAGGGCGACCAGGCGGAGGCGATGCTCTACCGCACCAACTCCGCTCTCACCCGGTTCGCCGAGTCGCGCATTCACCAGAATGTCGCCGAGCTGAGCACGCTCATCTCGGTGCGGGCCATTCTCGGGAAGCGCATCGGGTGCGCGCGCGGAAACCAGCTCGCGGTCGCGGAAGTGCAGTCGGTGGCGCGCCGCGCTCTGGACCTGGCGCGGGTGGCGGCCGAGGATGGGGCCTTCGTCTCACTGCCGGGGCCCGAGTCATTGCCATCTGTCGCCAGCTATGCGGAAGCCACCGCCTCCTCTTCCCCCGAGCGGCGAGCGAAGGCTGCCCGCACCATCGTGGGGATCGCGGAGCGCGACGGCTGCCAGGCTTCCGGGTCGCTCTCGGCTGAGGCCTCCGAGCTGGCAGTGGCGAACTCACTGGGCGTGCGTGCCTATGCCCCAGCTACTCAGGCCTCACTCGTGCTGGTGGTCAATGACGAGGAGTCGAGCGGCTATGCGGACTGGCGGGGGATGGACATCTCGCGGGTCGAGCCGGGCGCGGCGGCCGAAAAGGCCGCCGAGAAGTGCCTGGCGGGTCGGGGCGCCGAGAGCATACCACCGGGCGAGTACCCGGTGATTCTGGAGCCGGCAGCCGTGGGCGATCTCATCATGTTCCTGGGCTACCTGGGGCTGGGCGCGCTCTCGCTTCAGGAGGGCCGCAGCTTCCTCACGGACCGCCTGGGCGAGAAGGTGATGGGCGAGAACATCACCATCTGGGACGACGCCACTGATCCGCGCGGCCTGGCCATTGCCTTCGACTGGGAGGGCCAGCCGAAGCGCAAGGTCGTGCTGATAGAGCATGGCGTGGCCCGCCAGGTGGTGTATGACTCCTACACCGCGAGCCGGGAGGGGAAGAAGACCACGGGCCACGCCTTGCCGGCCCCCAACACCGCCGGCCCTCTTCCCCTCAGTCTCTTCCTGGCCCCTGGGGAGGCGTCCCTGGACGAGATGATCGCCTCCACCGACCGCGGCCTGCTGGTCACCCGGTTCCATTACGTCAACGTGGTGCATGAGAAGCAGACCATCATCACGGGCATGACGCGGGATGGCACGTTCCTGGTCGAGCATGGCAGGATCACCAGGCCGGTGAAAAACCTGCGCTTCACCCAGAGCATCGTGGAAGCGCTCAATCACGTGGAGATGATCGGCCGCGAGTGCCAGCTCGGCGATTACGCCTATGTGCCGGCGCTCAAGATCGGGAAGTTCGCGTTCACAAGTCAGCAGCCGTGACCCCGCGCCAGCGTTACGTCGAGACTCTCACCTTCGGGAAGCCGGATCGGATTCCGCTGGAACCCGGCTGGCCGCGGGAGTCCACGCTCGCGGCCTGGCATCAGCAGGGGCTGCCGGAACGCAAGGGCTTCCACCGGGCCCTGCTGGAAACCGTGGGCATCGAGCCCGATGTCACCCAGCCGCAGACCGCAGTGGAGGTCTCGTTCCGTATGATCCCTGAGTTCGAGGAGAAGGTGCTGGCGCACGAGCACGGCCACTACCTGGTGCAAGACTGGATGGGCGCGATCGTCGAGATCTCCGACCGCTATGACTACACCTACCTGCGGCACGCCAAAGACTTCGTCACCCGCAAGTGGCACCGGTTTCCGGTGCAGACTCGCGCCGACTGGGAGCGGATGAAGCAGCGCTATCAGGCGCAGACACCGGGGCGGTTCCCGCAGGATTTCGAGGATAGATGCCGCGCTCTGCGCGGGCGGGATTACGTGGCCGGCATCAGCTTCAACGGGCCCTTCTGGCAATTGCGGGAGTGGTGTGGATTCGAGGGGCTGTGCCTGCTGATGGCCGACGATCCCGAGTTCGTGCAGGAGATGTGCGAGTTCTGGATCGAGTTCGTCTCTCAGACCATGGCCCCGATCCTGGCGCGGGTGCAGCTCGATTCCGTCGGCATCTCCGAGGACATGGCCTATAAGGAACACAGCATGATCTCACCGGAGATGACGCGGCGCTTCCTGCTGCCGGCTTACCAGCGCTGGGTGGGGGAGATCAAAGCCAGCGGCTGCCCCCTCATTGACATGGATTCGGATGGGTACATCGCCGACCTGATTCCGATCTGGATCGAGGCCGGCATCAACTGCTGCTGGCCCGTGGAGGTGGCCGCGGGCAATGACATCGTGGGATTTCGCCAGCGCTTCGGCAGGGACATGGCCTACCATGGTGGCGTGGACAAGCGCGCCATCGCCAAAGGCGGGGAGGTGATGCGGGCCGAGGTGATGCGAGTGGCCCCGCTGCTAAAGGACGGAGGCTTCATCCCCGGCTGCGACCACGGCGTGCCGCCGGACATCTCCTGGCCGAACTTCGTCGCGTACGCGCGGTTACTAGCTGAGTTGACCGGTTGGCTGTAGGGCGGGCATACCCTTCGACTTTGCTCAGGGCAGGCCTATGCCCGCCGCCGCGCCATCGGAAGATGCCCTCCTGCGGCCACCGCGCGGTCCTCAGGCCTGGTCCGGCCGCGCTTCCGAGACTGCCGCGCCGGTGGGCAGCACTCTCACCTCCTCCAGGCCGCGCAGGCGTTCGAGCAGTTGCTCCAGGTAGCTGCTGCGGATGGGCCCCCAGCCCTCGTCGTCCAGCCCGTGAGTGTTGTAGATCAGCCACCCGCTCGGCTGCGCCAGCAGAGCTTCGATCTCTGTGTCCAAATGGTGCTCGCAGTTCTCGGGGCCGTAGCCGCTTGTGGTCAGCTTCGCCGCGCCGGGATGGGGAAGGGGGTTGAGGCCGCCGCCAGAGGTCCGGAAGGCGCGCACCACCGACGGCAACCAGGCCTCCAGCTCCGGCGTGGAAGCATTGTAGGGGAAGTTGAAGACGGCCTGGTGGCGCTGGAAGCCCTCCAGCTTCTGCTCGAACTGATCCAGGCAGCGCAGGATCAGGTCCCTGGCCTCGGCGAATGGGAGCAAGCTCTTATTGGCGTGCTTCCAGCCGTGAGGCATGATCTCATGGCCGCGCGCCGCGAGTTCATTCCAGAGCTTGAAGTCGCCTCGGTCCGTTCCGTACTGGCGCTGCTCGACGGCCAATTCCTGTGGCGCGGCCAGCACGTTGCAGCAAGCGCGCAGCCCGAACTGCTCGTAGATCTCGGCCGTGCGCAGGCACGATCTGCGAAAACCATCGTCGAAGCTGAGGGAGATGATGTGCATGGTGGCACGATTCGCAGGCCAGACGCGAGTCTCCTGCCCTCCTCAGTAGTCGCGGAGCTTCACTCCGGTCTCGATCATCGCCAGGTAGTTGCTCACCGCGAGGTGGGATAGGGCAGGGGTGTGGGGCGAGGCGGAGGGGCAGAGGATGAAGCCTCCGCCAGGCCGGCCGGTCATGATCGCCTCCTCGACCAGGGCAGTCACCCTCTCGGTGGGAGCGGCGTAGAGCTCGCCGATCTGGATGTTCCCCTCCAGGCAGAGCTGCTTCCCCACCCGGCGCTTGGCATCGGCCAGATCAACATCCCCCATGGGCGGCGGCTCGAGCGGATGGGTGATATCCCAACCCGCCTCCACGAAATCCTCCAGCAGTGCGCTCACCCTGTTGTGGCAGTGCACGTGCAGCATGCCGCCACGCTCGTGGATGCGCCTGGTCAGTTTCCGGAAATGAGGCAGCACGAACTCACGGTAGGTCTGGGGCGCATGCAGGGGAGGCGCGATCTGCTCGGAGCCATTAGTGGCGAATACCGGGCCCGCGCCGGCCTGGAGCATGAACTCGACCGCAGCAAGGACTCTCTCCTCGAAGGCCTCCAACAGCCGGAAGAGCAGGCTGCGATGCTCTACCCACCAGTAGGCAAAGGTCTCTGAGCCGAGCAGATCGTGCACGCACTCGGAGGCCTGCGGACAATTGCACATGGTCAGGTTGGCCGGCCAGCGCTCGCAAGTCTGGAAGTACTCGGAGAGGGCTATCGGCGGGGCGACATACGGCACGGACAGCGCGCGGTCCACATCCTCAGGCCGCTTCAGGAAGTAGCTCTTGGTGAGAGGGAGGTAGTCGAGCTTCGACTCCCAGTAGTCTTGGGAGAGGTCGCCTTTCGGAGTGTGGAGGATGGCGCGATGGATGGTCCAGTCGCCGGCGTCTACCGTCAGGGTCTCGGTGATCTCCTCCTCGGCCCGGGTGAACAGCGGCAGGCCCAGACCGCCGACGGGCGGATGGGGGATGACATCGCAGTGTTCCAGCACCGCATCTATCAGTGGCCGGTAGGAGCGGTCACGGGTGGCCACCCAATCGGGCTCCCAGACGCGCGCCCCGCGGATGTTGATCGGCATCCGGTCGGGCTGCTCCCGGCGCATGGCGGCCAGCACACGCTCTCGCGAGGTCATGGAGACAGCTCTCCTAACGAATGCGCAGGCCTTCGCTGATCGCAGGGCGATACCTCCTGGCTGGTTCTTCTCAAGAGCAGGTGCGGACAGCCGGACGGCCAAGAGGCTCTATGGGTGTTCCGGAGCTTTGGGTGTTCCGGGACTTCCAGTCCCGAAACCGCGATGCATCGCCGGCGTGTGGGGAGCGAGGTGAGGCATGGTGACAGTGCTGCTGGTCGAAGACGACGCTCAGGTCCGGGAGTTGGTGGCGCGATATCTGCAGCGAGAGGGGCTGACGACGGTGGCCGTCCCCACCGGCGGCGCCGGGCTGGAGGCGATGGCCTCCCGCCAGCCCGACCTGGTGATCCTGGATGTGAACCTGCCGGATCTTGACGGCTGGTCAATCCTGCGCCGGATTCGAGATGAGTGGGGCGATGCTCCGGCGGTGATCATGCTGACCGCGCGCAGCGATGAGCCGGACCGCCTGCTCGGCCTCGATCTGGGGGCAGATGATTACATCGTCAAGCCCTTCAGCCCGAGGGAGGTGGCGGCCCGGGTGAAGGCAGTGCTGCGACGGACCAAGCGAGCACCCGAGGCCCCGGAGGAGCTGTCTTTCCCCGGGCTGCGACTGGACCTGGCTGGTCACACCGTCTGGCGAGGCGAGGCCGTTGTCCCTCTCACCTCCAAGGAGTTCGACCTGCTCGCCCGGCTGGCCCAGCACGAGAACCGGGTGCTGCTGCGGGGTGACCTCTACGACGCGGTGTGGGGCGAGGAGGGACAGGGAGATGATCACACCCTGGATGTGCACATCAGCCGGCTGCGCCGAAAGCTGGCGGGGCCGGACGGGATCAGCTACCTCACCACGGTGAAGGGCGTGGGTTTCAAGTTCGAGGTGATGGAACGTGCTAGGTAAGCCGACGTTGGTTCGCAGCATCGTGCGCCAGCAGGTGTGGGCCACCGCCCTCACCTTGGGGGCGATCATGCTGGTGTTGCTGATCATCGCCGATGTCATGAACCTGCAGGTGCGGGGTCTGGCGCTGGTGCGGCAGCTCCGCTCCATCGAGTCCGTGGACATCAGCAGCGACGCGGAGATCGAGACCCGCTCCCGCGCCGGCCGGCAGCAGGTGGGCTTCATCCTGGTTGATGATTCCGGGCACTGGACCGCGGGCGAGGGCGAGAGAGGTGAGAAGCCACGAGGGCGGGCCGGCGCTCGCTGGCCAGAGGCAGCCACGGTGTTGACCAAAGGCGAACTGCAGGGGCGCGGCCAGCTCCCGTGGCTGTCCGAGCCCGTGGTGTGGGCGGCCCGGATGATGTATGACCCCGACGGCCAAAGGGTGATCTTGGTGGTGTGGCATCCCGTCAGCGCCATTCGTGCCAGCGCCACCAGAACCAGCTATGGCTTTGTCATCCTGGGCACGGTGCTGATGGCCGCGGTGGGGGTAGGGCTGTCGCTGCGCTCCAGCCGGCGCATCACCCGCCTGCTGGACAGCATCGCCGACTCCAGCACCCGCATGGCCGCGGGCGATTACCGAGTTCATCTCCCGGCCCAGCCGGTGGCGGAGCTGGACCGCGTTTCCGATGCCATCAACCGGCTGGCCCAGGACTTGACCACCACGGCCGCCGACCTGCAGGCCGAACACGAGCGACTGGTTCGGCTGGAGCAGCTGCAGCGGCAGTTCGTGGCCGACGCCTCCCACGAGCTGCGCGCTCCTCTCACCTCCATGCGGGTGACCCTGGAGGCCTGGCAGGACGGAGTGCTGCATCCGGAGGAGCAGCCGGCGGCGCTAGCCCAACTGCTGCACGAATGCGAGCACCTCTCGGGTCTGATCTCCAAGTTGCTCGATCTTTCTCGCATCGAGTCCGGGCGCGAGGCGGTGACGCTCACCGCGGTGGAGGTGCCGGCGGTAGTGGAAGAGGTGGTGGCCACCTTCAGGGATCTGCCTGGGGCGGCCATCGTGCTGGCGTTCGCGGCCGACCTCCCGCGCGCCCAGGCCGATCGCGAGGCGGTGCGGCGCGTGCTCCAGAACATGGTGGAGAATGCCCGCCGGTTCACCTCGGCGACGGGCTCGATCCGCATCTGGGGCGAGGTGAGAGAGGGCCGGCTCTGTCTCGGCGTGACCGACACCGGCTGCGGGATCGCACCTGAATACCTCCCCCGCATCTGGGATCGGTTCGCTCGTGCGCCCCAGGCGCGGGGCGAGGGCAAGGCGGGCAGCGGCCTGGGGCTGGCGATTGTGAAGGCGCTGGTGGAGGCGATGGGGGGCGAGGTTGGCCTGGACAGCACCTTGGGCTCCGGGACCACGGTGTGGATGCTGCTAGACCAGGCGACCGGGTAGGGAGGTCCTCCTACCACCGTGATGACGGCGATGCAGGCCCACGCGCTGGGCCAGCTTCGACCTGCCCCGTGGCGGCCGACAGCATGTTCGTAGAAGCTGTTTCATAACCTTCCCAGGGGAGGTTATGAGACAGCACTGCACAACGTCAGGCAGTGGCAGGCGCATTTCATGCGAGGGCGTGGTGCGGCCAGCCGGCAGGTAGGTTATGAAATGCGCTCTAAGGAGCGTCGCCGAATGAAGTAACGCGGCGAAGCTCAAGAGGCGGCCCACACAGGCATAGGGCGATGTTCGCACATTACTTCGTTGTGCGAACATCATTAGTACAGACGCGCGGTTAGTTGCCGCAAATATGAGACACAGTTGAAGTTCCTGAGAAGTACCTCTGCTACCATCTCCAGCACTCGGGCATCGCCCGAAGACTACCATTGGAGGTAGGAGATGAAGAGGTTCCTGGTAGGGTGCACTGTTCTGGGTCTCCTCTTGGGCATGGCAAGCGGTGTCTTCGCTGTCCAGAAGAGAGCCAAGGGCAAGGCGGCAGCAAAGCCGGCCGCGGCTGCGACCAAGGCGGCGACGGCTGAGCCTGCGGCCGCCAAGGCCGCTCCCGCGGAGAAGGCCAAGCCGGCGATGAAGAAGGCCAAGGGCAAGGCTGTCGCCAAGAAAGCGACCAAGAAGGTCGCAGTGAAGGCGAAGAAGGCCAAGGGCAAGGCTGTCGCCAAGAAAGCGACCAAGAAGGTCGCAGTGAAGGCGAAGAAGGCCAAGGGCAAGGCCGAGGCCGCGAAGCCGGTCGAGAAGGCGCCCCAGTAGTAGCAGTCTGGATAGCTGGCGAATGGGTGATGACCTCCGCGGAAAGCGGGGGTCATCACGCTTTTGTGGGGAGAAAGGGCTGGTGTTTCGATAGGGTTTATTCTGGAACCACGCGCGCCGAAAACCACATCTCGGAGGGGATAACCTGGAATTGCGGGCGTCTGACGAATGCCTGTTCGCCGGTTTGGGAGTGCTAAGCCGGAAAAAGAATGCGGCCGCGCTCCTGAGAGCGAGGTGTGACATTGGGATCTGCAAACAGGGACCCTCGGCGAGCGCCCTTCCATCGGACCAGGCCGAACGCTGCGGCGCGCGCCTGGTGATCGCCCTGCAGAAGGATCTCGTCATTGACCGCTCCACTCTCTTTCGCTGCGTCCAATTCCATCAGGCTTTCTCCCTGGAGGAGATTCTTGCCACGGGGAGACAATCTCAGCGGGGCCTAACCTGGAGCAAGCTACGCCTCATTTTGGCTCTTGACACGTGACGGGGCAAAGGGCCGCGGCAAGTCGTTGGACAGCGCGGGATTCATGTGGTATACTCCCTTGCGCTTGATTCCGGCGGCATAGGCTGATCGGCGCAGATAGACAACCTGGCGGCCCGGGTGCCGTGTAGCGGGGCATATGACAGCTCCGTGTCGACTCATCCGGGTGATCGGCTCCAGTAGGGCCGGGCGGGAAGCACTGGGAACGTCTCCCTTGTGGAGGGGCGCAGTGCAATCCGCCGGTCCAAAACCGAATAGATGCGCAGCGCCTTGGGCACTGGCCTCCGTACCACAAAGGACTAAGGCCTCAGACCCGCGGTCAAAGGATGAAAGCTGCCATGACCCCATTGGGGTTATGGCAGCTTTTGCGTTTACAGGAGATCATCCGATGAGCAAAGCTACCAAGAAGCAAGGCACGCACGGCAGCGAGATCGACCAGCTTCAGACCGAGATCGCCCGCCTCAGCGCCCGCGTCGAAGAAGTGGGTGAGAAGGAGTCCGCGGCCGCGGCCGAGGAGCAACGGCTATCAGGTGCGCTCGGCGCATTGATCGGCCAGGCCAGGTCGCCCACTGAGATTGGAAAGACCCGGCGGCGGCTCCGGCAGATCGACGAGCAGCGCGCGGATCTGCGCGCTGGGCGGCAGTGGTTGTTGAGCTCATTGAGCGAAGCGGAGGCCCGCCTCGCCGCGGCGCGGAGGGAGAAGGGACTCCACCTCCTGGAGCGGGATGTGACGGAGCTTCGGAGCCTGGTGAAGAAACTCGTCGCGCTCGAGGCCGAGTCGGCCAGTACAGGGCAATTGCTGGTGGTTGCCTATGGATCTCTACTCACCCACGCGCGAGAGCTTCGCCACGCGACGCCAGGAGGGGGCCTCGTTGACGTGCCGGATCTCGACGACGTGTTGTGGGGAGCCCTTACCAGCGGAGGGCCCGGCGGCAGTGACCACCGTGGAGCGCTCACGCTGGCGGCCGTCGCCTCCCGAAATGCGCATGCCGAGCTGCGACACTTGTTGGCGATAACCGTCCAAAGTCGGGGGAACGCCGAATGATCGCCTCCCGGGAGACAGCCGTGGCCAGCCCAGCGCCCGGCGGGCCCGAGAAATCCGCCGGCGAATCCAGCCCGGGATCCGCCCTCCCCGGCGGCGGATCGAGCCGGCCCGACTCTCTCAGCCCAGAGGAGGCTGCGCTCTTCGAGCTCATCGTTGGTCGCCTGGACAATCCGGAACTTGTTGACTCTCCCTTCGGTAGGGCCGTGCTAGTTTACCTCTGCCTGCGGCGCAGGGCGCCGGGCCTACAATTACTCCCTATTCTGCGGTGGCCGGCCGATTTGCTCTCCTCCTGCACTACCTCTCGCTTCCTTCATTCGGCCGTGCCTGACCTGGTTCCCGCTCCCCCGCCAGAGGAAGAGGATCTCGACCGTCCAAACGTCTGGCCCCCGCTGGCGCCCTCAGCCGGTACGATCGTCATCGGCCTGGAAACTTTTCACTGGCAAACCCCTTCCCTGGGCGAACTTGAAGGTTGCGAGAACTCTGTCGGCAGCCTTCATGATGGCCGCGTGCGGAGCTCGGCAAAGGCGTGTATCCGCCTCGCTGTTCTGTTCCTTCGCGCAAAGCATCCTGAGGTGACCGCCGAAATTGTCGGCGGCTTTGCCGCCAATGCCTGGGGGCCGCTCACCGATATGTTTAAGCGAGCTCTTCCTCATCTTTGGGCCGAGGGTACAGACCAGAAGGAGGGGATCCATGCTTAAGGACGACTTCACCGTCATGGGAACAGACTACCTCTGGAGCCCGCCGACAGCAGCGGATCTGGCTGAGTGGGAGCGTGAGATCGGTCAGCGGCCGCTGACCGACCAGACCGCCCTGCGTTCGGTTCACGGGAGGGGCTATTTGCTGTGGCTGCTTTTCCGGCGGGATCAACCTGATCTCACCCTCGATCGGGTTCTGGCCTGGGGCCCGAACGTCATCGCCTCCCCGAACATCTCTCGCCTCCTCAACAAAGCGTGCCCGCAGCTCGGGATCGAGGAGGTCAAGGCGGACCCCCGACACATGTATGGCAGACAGACGACCAACCGCCAGAAAGGTCTCGCAACGAACCGGTCCTCCGGAGTCGAGCGTCTCCTGGACATCGAGGGGCCAGCCCGATGAATCGTGCGATCGACGGTCTCTGCTGAGAAAGGATCACAAGTCATGCCTTCAACCGGCACCATCGAAGTCGATGGCCACACCTATACCTGGCTCTCGCCCACGCTTGGGGACTTGGAGCGGTTCGAGGCTACCATCGGGCCAATCTCCGACTCCGCTGCCATAAACAGCGTCAAGGGCCGCATTTGGCTCTGCTGGGCCTGCCTCAGAGAGAGCCAGCCGGACCTAACCTTGAAGCAGATCGGCGAGTGGCCAGCGGATGCCTGGAACGCCATCTGGGCCACGATCCAGCAGGCAATTCCGCTGTGGGGCCCCGCCAGCGGCGAGGACGAGAAGAAGAAGGAGAAGACCTCGGCCTCGCCCGACACCTCTGCCTCGCCTGCGCCCGACTCTGGGGGTGGCCCCCTTCCGTCACCCGTCGGGAGCGGGTAGGCGATCTTCTCGACCTGCTCAGGGACTTAGAGAGCGATGCCACAGACAGAGAAGCTCGAAATCCTAGTCCAGGCCCGCGACCAGGCCAGCGCCGTCCTCAAGGGCGTCGCCGGTAACCTGCGCGGCGAGCTCAAAGCCGTCGAAGGCGCGAGTGCCGGTCTCGCCAGCACCAGCAGCCGCATGGCCGGCACCACGGTCGCGGGATTCGGGCAGATGCGGGGCTCCGCCAAGGGGTTCACCTCCCAGCTCAATGCCACCAGGCTGGTGATGGCTGGTGTCGCCGTAGCCGCCGTCGGGATGGCCACCAAGTTCATTGAGAAGGCCGCCGAGGCCGAAGCCGTCGCCACCAAGCTCCGCGTCGCCATCGCCGCCAGCGGCCAGGGCATCAACCAGAAGGCGCTCGAGGAACTGGCCACCCATCTTGGGGAGGTGACTACCTTTAGCAAGGAAGCCGTCGAGGGTATGGAAGCGTTCCTTGTTGGCGCCCATCTGAATCAGGAACAGATCGAACGCCTCAGTCCGGCCATTATTGACATGGCTACCTACCTCGGCACCGACCTCACCTCTGCGGCCAAGGCCATCGGCATGGCCCTCAAGAGAAACTCCACCATGCCCCTCATGCGCCTGAAGTTGGCGGTTGATAAGGCGAAGTTCGCGCTCGATCCGCTCGGCGCCATCCTCGATGCCATCAAAGGCAAGGCCGGCAACCTGGGTGAAGCCGCCGGCAGGGACGCTGGCGGCCAACTGGCCATCTTCACACACCAGGTGGAGCAACTCGAGATCGCTCTCGGCACTATGCTCCTGCCGACACTCAAGCTCGTGGTTCCACTCATGAAAGACCTAGCCAAGGCCGCGACCGCGATCGCCCAGGTCCCGGGTGTCAGCCAGGTGGTGTCAGGCGGCATGCTTCTTGCTGGGGGCCTCGCGGTTGCCGGCCTGGTTGGTGGGCCCCTCGCAAAGGGGGCCAAAGGAGCGGCGGCAGTGGGCAAGTGGGCCCTTACCAGGGCGGGAGTCCTGGAGGCCGCCGCCCCCGTCGCCGAGGGCGTCGCCGAGGGCGCCGCCGTTGGCTTCGGCGCACGCGCGCTGGGGCTACTCGGCGGCCCGATCGGAGCGACCGCGGTCGTCGCCGGCACTGCCGCTACCATCGCCGGCCCGCCGCTCGCCCGCTGGAGGGAAGCCAGGCAGGAAGATGCCATCACTGCCCGCGCCCGGGCCTTCGTCGCCCGCAGGCGCGCTGCCGGCCTGCTAATCCCGGGCGAACCCTTCACCGGCCCGCCTCTCCAGGAGCCCGCCCGCGTGGCCCCTCCCACCGGCCCCGAGCCCACCCCCCAACAGCAATACGAATCCTTCCTCAGGGGCCAGGGCTGGGTGCTGCCCGCCCCCGCGCCCGCACCGGCGAAGATCACCAACACCGCCCCCAATGTCGCCGTCTCCCAGGCCGCCAACAACGACCTCCTCATCCGCGTCCAGATGCCCGAAGTCCCCCAGGGCCTGGTGGACGATTACACCAACGAATACCTCGAAGATGTTTCCTATGCCGAGGAGGAGTAACCCTCAATGCCAGCGGCAAGCGGGAGTCGGGAGAGCCAGAATGACAGAGCAGGTTGCAACGGCAGTCCGGGGAGTGGCGGCAATCAGAGCCTCCGTCGCGGTGAGAGTCAGGCCCGACCTTGTGGCGACACTCAGTCCGGAGGTGGCCGCGAGGCTGTTCGGCCTTGGCGATGAGGAGAAGCCCCACGAGTATCTGACCGTCAACGAAGCGGCGGAAATGCTCCGCGTCGTGCCCCAGACCGTCCACCATATGATCCGTGATGGCCGCCTCCGGGCCCAACGCGTGTGCGACAAGCGCGTCCTCATTAAGCGCGAGGAGGTGTTGCGCTGCTTTGAGCCTATTGAGCCGCAGAGGTACGAGCTCGACTGAGGGAATGACGGCTTCCATGGCAACGTCCACCGCAACATCGAAGAGCCCCCGGCCCCAGATCGGTCTGCTCGAGTCCACCCCGAAGCAGGTGCTCCCGATCGGGGTGCGTGCTATCGGCCGGTCAGGCGTCCTCGAGCTGATGAGGATTGGCGGCGGACTCTCCTACAAAGAGGTCGGCAAGCGGGCCGGTATGCCACCCGTCAAAGCCATGCGCCTGATCCGCGGCCAGTACCTTAAGGCTCGCCACCGGGATCTCCGGCGGATCCTCGATGTCCTCTGGGCCGCGCTTCCGGCCATCCAGCAACCGGGTCCGCTGCAGGTAATCGAGGAGGCAGAGCGTCGCTTCGCCCTCCCGCGCACCGCGAGGCCCATGTATCTTACCCTCGATGAGGCCGCCGACCTGCTCAAGGTGAACCGGGCGAAGATGCGCCGGCTCGCCAGCGACCGCCCCGAACTTCACGCCATCAGGGTCGGGTGGGGCGTCAGGATTCCCCGCCAGGCGATAGAAGAGTATATCCTCGCCCCGCGCCGGGCCGCGGCCTCCTCGAAGTTCATGTCGCCGGCGGCTGTGGCCGCCCTGTTCCGAGTGCATGAAGATGTGATCGGGTATGCCATCCGCACTGGCCGCATCCGCGCCCAGCAGTCAACGAAACAGAAGTGGGGCCGCTGGCGCATTCCCATGGCCGAGGTCAGGCGCATCGCCCGCTTCGGAGTCACCAATCTGCCCCGGCTCAAAAGCTGGGGGCCCACACACAGAGACCATGATCGCCGCCCTACTGCGTAGTCCTTCATATCTCGAGCGATCTGCCTCGGCCTTCCCATGCCGCGGCTCGGCGGAACCGCCTCTCGGGTTCGGGCGGAGCCTGGCGTGTCAGCGCCAGGCCGAGGGGTCGGCGGTGTTCCAGCACCGCCGACCCGCGCTCTCATCTGCCTTGATAGGGGTAGGGCGCCTGGCATGCGGACACCAGGCGCGGGGGCCAGTGGTGCTAGCACACGGCTGGCCCCGGATCTCGCTCACGCAGATTCACCCAGGGCAACGGCGGCTTTCCGCCTTGGCCGCCGATCTCCAGCCAGGGGCGAGGCCCGCACGCGGCCCGATCCCACCCCTCGCCCCCGGGCTGCCCTCATCCTTCTCTTTCTCGGGCCGGGGCGACTCTGCCCTCCCAGCTCTCGGCCAAACGACGCTCTACGAGGCCCCAGGAGAAGAGCATTGATCGGGATGCACCCATACCCATCCCCTGCCCCGAACGCCTCTCCTACCCCCCATGACACCCCGTCACAGGGGCATTCCCTGCGCGACCTCAAGTTGCAGGCCGGACTCTCCGTGCGCCAGATCGCCGATCGCACCCGGATCCACTATCGCCGTGTCGCTCGCGTGCTTTCCGAGAGAGGGCGCCCCCGGCGCCGGGAACTCAGGGTCCTGCGGCAATGCCTGGATAATGAACTCCGCCGCCGGCGCAGCTCCGATCCCGGCTTCCTGCGCTCTATCCAGGAGGTGGCCGTTCCCTTCCTGCATGCCCGCCTGAGGCCTAGCGGTGACTGCGCTGCGGGTGAGGATCCCGCTTTGCATCGAGGGAGTTCACTATCTCCCGTCGAAGACGTCGTTGGCGGCGAGGGAATCGCAGCAGGCGGCCCCTGCGCTCGGCGGAATGGGTCCCGTCAGGCCGCGGGAGCTCCTGCGACACTATTCGGCCGGCGGCGGCTGAGTGGCAAGCGAGCACCTGCGATTCCCTCCCGCCGCTCTCATCCAGGGAATCAGATTTCCCCGCTCCTGTGCGAGGCCACCACGGTCTGCCCCACCTCCACCGCGGAGGCGCTCAGGGCCCACGCGCCGGCGCCCGCCCCGGAGAGGAATCCGTCCGAATGAGCGCGAGATCCTCCGCGGCCGCCACAACCACGCTCGCCCTCCCCGCCGCCGTCGCCCGGGGCCTCCTCGATTGGCGCCGGCGCCTGCAGCAGGTGGAGCTCGCTCGCCGTCTCTTCTCGCCGCAGGCCGACCAATTGCAGCGGGACCTGTGGGGCGAGGTGGCCCATGCCGTGCTCAGTGCTGGCGACGAGGAGGCGATCGCCCAGCTCCTGCCCGCCGTTGCGCGGCGGCTGCGGATCAGCCCCGCCAGCCTTTCCCGGGTACTGGAGGTGGGCCGGGCCTGGCCCCAGGAGATCCCGGAGCGCCCCTGGATCGTTCTCTGCGCCCTCGCCCGCCTGCCCCAGGAAGAGCGAGATCGCCTGGACGCGGCCCTGCCTCTGGACGCGCCCCTGAGCGCGGTCACTTCGCCGGCACAAAAAGCGGACGGAGACGCTTGACAGGGCGAGGATATGGTATATAATGCCTGATAATGCCAGATCAGAAGAAGATAGCATGGCTGAGCGCCTGATCAAGGCTCGTGAGGCGGCCGCCATCCTTGGCGTGAAGCCGCTCACGATCTATAGGTGGGCTGCCCAGGGGAAACTAGCCTCGCTCCGCGTAGGCCCCGGGGGGAAGATGCTTCGCTTTCGCTATGCTGACATCAGGGCCTTGATCAAGGAGAGCCAGGCCCAGGACAAGCCCGGCGACGAGGGGGCTGGGTAATGGCCGCCCGCACGGAGAGGGCAAAGGTGCTGTCAGACGGTCTGACGGGCGCAATAGCGCGCCGAACCTGTGACATTCACCGTGTCAGACGGTCTGGCACGCGTAATAGCGCCCGAAAGTGTGACATATGAAGGCCCCCGCCAGGAAGCAGAGCGACAATCCCCAGATCCCGCTCCCCCTGGAGCTGGAGCGCGCTCTTCCGTCGCTGCGGGAGCGCCTCGCTCAGATTCAGTCCGCCCTCGGGGGCAAGCCGGATTACGCCGCGGTCAACCGCTGGCGCTGGGAGCTCGGGATCCAGATCTCGGACGCGTTGCGGAGCCATGCCCCGGAGGCCACCATGCGACCCCATGTGCTGGCGCTCGCGCCGCGCCTGGGGTGCAAGGCCTCCCTGCTTTACGGGTTCGTGAACGTCGCTAGGGCCTTCCCCGATGAGCCTCCGCCCCAGTATTGGGACACCCTCGTGCACCTTGCGGCCATCGAAGATCCGCAGCGGCGCCAGGAAGCTCTGCGTCGGCTTCCGGATTGGGCGCCAGTCCGCTTGTCCAGGCCCACCCGGGAAGAGGTCGAGTCCGAGAAGATGCTGCGAGAGATCAAGCTCAGCGCCCAGCACGAGCTCGACGCGGCCCGCCATTTTGTCCACAAGCTTCCTTCCACACAGCAGCTCTTCGTCGCCCAGGAGATACTGGAAGGCTTCGACGAAAAGGCCGTCGCCGAACTCACCGACCCACCGCTCCAGATAGCTGAGATCTGCAAGGCCACCGAGAGGCTGAGAACGCTCCTGACCTGTGCCGCCGCAGGCCCCAATGAACCACCAACCTGATGAGACAATCGCCGCCCTCATAGCCCAGGTCAATGCGCTGCTCGCCGAAGGGGCGGGCCCCGAGATCGTCGGCCCCCTCCTCCAGCGGCTGAAGCAGTTATCGAAGCACGGTTCTTGCATCCACAACCTGCGGCGCATCGCCACCTTCCGCGCCGTGAAGAGAGATTCTGCGGTCAGTCAGGCCGCGCAGCGCTGGATCAAGCGCGGCCAGCGCGCCGCCCTCAAGCCGAGCAGGGCGGCGGGCCCGGTCACCAGGCAGCAGATAGGCCTCTGCCAGCAGTTCCTCGCGATAGATGCCCAGCCCGAGCCGCTCAGGTCCCGCCTCCTGGAGGCGAAGGCCCACGATCTGAACCTATCATTGCCGACCCTCCTCGGTAAGCTGAGGAAGGCGAAGGCACAGGGCCCGGATGGCCTCGCCCGCCGGCGCCGCCGCGATCGGGGGCGCTGCCGGGAGCCCGAGGAGGTTCAGGGGTTCTTCCGCGATCGGCGGATCAACAAGGCCACCCGCCACGAGCCGGTGCAGCTCTCCATCGATGCCACCCGGCGCGAGTTCCCCGATCTCCGGATCTCCGCCGATGCTTTGCGCCGCCTCGACCGGGGCATCGGGAGGCCGCTCACCATGAGCAAGGAAGAGAGGCGCCGGCGCTACCTCCCGAGCGGCCAGTGGGAGGTTGCGCACCCAAACCACACCTGGGTGCTCGACTGCACCGTCGCCGATCTCTTTGTCTGGGACGGCGATCCCGATGAGAAACCCTACCGGCCTCACCTCACCGCCATCATAGATGAGTGCACCCAAAGCTGCATGTGGGCCATCTACACGAAGGAGACGCCCAGCACGGCCGTCCTCCAGGGCGTCCTTCTTCACGCCATTCTTCCCAAGAGCGATCCCGACTGGCCTCAGTGTGGTTTCCCCAGGTATCTGCACTGCGACAACGGCAAGGTTCAGACCTCGCACTGGCTCAGGCAAGTCTGTGCTGCCTGCCACACGAAGCTGGATCTCATGGGCGAAATCCGCCATGCCGGGATTCGCTCCCCCTGGCAGGACGGTCATATCGAAAGCTTCTTCGGCATCGCCCACCGCCGTTTTGAGGGCCAGCTCGGGGCCTGCTATTGCGGGAATGACCCCAAGCGCCGGCCGGATTGCTTCGCCGACCCCGAGGGGAAAGGGCCTCGCGTCTGGCAGCAGTATCCGACGCTCGATATCCTCAATGAGGGCTTCCGCATCTGGATCAGCGCCGACTATCACCACGGCATGAAGCATAGCCGGCTGAAGATGAGCCGCGCCAGGTATTGGGACCTGCACGCGGATGGCTATGTCGCCGTGGTGCCGGAGGCTTACCTCCGGTACGAGCTGATGCAGCGCGACCAGCGCAATGTTGTCGGCCCCAGGGTTAGCATCTTCAATCGCGCCTACCGGCATGAGGATCTCATTGCCTATGACGGCATGAGACTCGAGGTCCGTTGGGATCCCGCTGATCTCACCAAAGTGGGCGTGGTCAGCCCCAGCGGGGCCGTCATTGTCGCCGCGCGAGAGCCGGTCGGCTCAGTGGATGATCCCAAGGATCTCTCCGCCCTCAAGGGCTGGCGCCGGCGCAGCAAGGCCAAGCTGGAGGCCATTGACACCGCCGCGCGGGTGCTGGCGGGAGGCACTGAGGCTGATCGCCGCACCTTCGAGGAGAGACTGACGAAGCATCGGGAGAGGCAGCCGATCCGCTTCACCGGCCGGCGCCCCCAGGTTCTCAAGCCAAAGCAGGAAGAGCAACCGGACGCCACTGAGGCGCTCGACCTGATCCGGGGCGCAGGGCAGCGCGGCGTGGCCATGGCGGAGCGAGTCTAATGCAGGAATGGCGGCTGGGCAGTCAGATCATCTATGCCATCGGTCCCCTCGAGGAGTATCTCGCGGCGCTTGATCTCTCGCCGCGCCTGGAGGGATGCGAGCAGCGCATCATCCTCGTGGTGGGCGATCCCGGCACAGGGAAAACCGTTGCCGCTCGCATCTATGCCCGAGACTGTGACCGCCATCCGATCTACATCGCCATGCCCGCGGCCGAGATGCTCCGCCCCCGGGATCTCCTCGATATCCTCGGCCGCCCGGTCGGGCTCAGCTTCGACCTCCATTACCCCCGCTATGAGGTGGGGCAGCAGCTCGCCCGTGACAGCCTCGATCGCCCCCGCATCTTCCTTCTCGATGATGCCCATGCCATGGCCAGGGGCGGCTTGCTCGACATGCTCAGGTGGTTGCATGATGCCGGCGGCCACACCTTCGTGCTCATCGGGCCGCCATCCCTGGAGAGGGAGTTTGTGGCCCGGCGCGACCTCGCCGGTCGCGTCGCCCTGCGCCACCAGGTCCGCTTACCCAGTGTAGACGAGATCGCTCCCCTCTTCGACAGCCTCTCTGCTGAGGCACTGGAGCAGATCCACCAGGAGACAGGCGGCCGCATGCGCCAGGTGATAGCGCTCGAGAAATGGCTCGGCGAGCTCATCGAGCAGCGCAAGCTCGCCCCCTCGGATCTCGTGCCGAAGCAGGTGCAGATGGTGGCCCGGCACTTCATGGTGAAGGTGGCGTGATCCCTCAGCCATGGAGCGAAATGGGAAGGAGCAATGAGCGGCACGAAAAGGGTGCGGGTCGATCACACAGCGGGCAGCCTAGCCAAGGTCGGAGTCGGGATCTTAGAAGGCGGGGGCGGCTACCTTCTAGAGTGCCGCATCTGTCTCCAGATATGGTCGCCGATGCAGGACATCCCGCTGGAAGAACTGACGACGAGGCGGCGGTTGCCCCGCGGCTGGTGGCATTGCCCCAACGGGCGCAATCATCCCAGCAAGGAGCCAGCGAGTAGCTAATGGGCACGAAGCGGCTTCCCCGAGATACAGAGAAGCAGAAGGCCTGGGCCCGCAAGCTCGGCGCCCAGGCAATCATCCCGCCAATCTGCTGCTTCCGTTACTACCGGGAGAGCATCGGGCAGTATTACCCCCGGCTCTTCCGCCGTGCCTTCGAGCTCGGCGCCGTCGCCGCGCTCAAGCAGGTGCTGCAGGAGATCGCCCAGCCCGATGATCCCTGCGCCGGGCTCCCCCCACACCTGGTCAAGTCTGCCCGGGCCACCAAGCGCGCCCGGGAGAGGAAGGCGGCACAGATCCACCCCGGCCGGGGGTCTAAGAGGGCGGCAGCATGATCCGAAGCAGACCGGGGCACCCTAAGGGGTTCTCCGGTTCACAGATAGCTGGCGGCGGCAGGGGCAACCAATGCGAGGAGGAAATCGCCCATGCCTGAGAGGACGGTCGAGGGGTCGGACCCGGCGCGGCCAGCCGGGGTAGAGGAGCAGGAGGCGAAGATCATGCAGCGGTACTGGCGCCTGGAGATCATCACCGACGAACCCGAGAGGGGACCGTGGCAGGAACTTCGCGACTTCTGGGCCCAGCTCAGCGGACGGATCCAGTCAGACATCGCGAAAGTGAGGGCGTTCTCGGCGAGCCCCGGAGCGCCTGAGAGCAAGAGAGCATGGATCGCGGTGTGCGCACAGGATGCCGAGCACGACCTCGGCGACGCTGCGGTGCTAGTGCGGTTCGCGATCGCGGAGCTGGAGCGGCTGGATTCCTCGCTAGGGGAAGCCGCAGAGGAAATGTCGCAGGCGCTCAAGGCCAGGTAGCAGGGGCCGGAAGGCCCCAAGAGGTTCGTGAAAGCTCATCAGTAGCCAAATCCGACCCCTGCCGTCGCCATCATAACAGGACCGGGCCGCTCCCACAAGCCCCATACAGAGGGCCGCGCTCTCCTCTGAACGCAGGCGGCGATCGCCCTGCAGATCCCGCCCTCCTGGGCCCCAGATCCGGGCGATCCCAGCGCCCTCCCGGGTCCTCGCCGGGGCTCCGAATCCCCTCTTCACCCCCCTCATCCCCGCCCCGTGTCAGACGTCCGCAGCGTCGAAATAGCACCACAGTATTCCGGGTCAACTCGCGCGACAGACGTCCGTATTCCACTTTATCCCCGCGCGCCACAGCTGGGGGGATAATGTAAGCATTTGTTTGCAGAAGCCTTGACATAGAAACATGTGTTTGCTATACTTCGGTCAGGCATCAGACGATGGCTAGTCTGGAAGTGATCGGGGAGGCGGTCCGGGTCTGCGCCTATTTTCCGTGGGGGCGGATCTCGCCGCGGTGGTTTGAGTGGAAAGGTCGCTGCTACCGGGTAGCAGAGATTCGGAGCCGCTGGGTGACTAACGAAGGGGTGGGCCGGTGCTATCACTTCGCGGTCACGGTGGAGGGACGCGCCGACCTCTACGAGTTGTGCCTGCGTTCCGAGACCATGGGATGGCACTTGGGAGGCATTGACGTGACTGGATGAGGACCGGCGATCTGCAGATTAGAAGCTGTTTCATAACCTTCCCAGGGGAGGTTATGAAACAGCCCTGCACAACGTCAGGCAGTGGCAGGCGCATTTTATGCGAGGGCGTGGTGCGGCCAGCCAGCAGGTAGGTTATGAAATGCGCTCTACGCAGATGGCATAGATGCAGGGGAGTCTGTAGGGCCAGCGGCATGAGCGATACTAAGCCAAAGGTAAGACGGGTTTTCGCTCACGTGCGGGTGCACGGCCTGGGCGCTTCGGTGGAGGCGCGAGCGCACGGCGGAGGCAAGCCCGCGGTGCTGTGGGATGAGACCGGGCAGCGCGTGATGAGCGCCTCCGCCGCGGCCTGGCAGCGCGGGGTGCGGCCGGGTCATTCTCGCTGGGAGGCGGAGCGCCGATGCCCGGAGCTGATCGCGCCGCAGCCGGACCCGGAGAAGTATGAGTATTTCTGGCAGCGCCTCTTGGATATTTGCGAGGACTATGCGCCGGAGGTGCGAGTAGGAAAAGGATCCGCAGATTACGCAGAGATTCCGCTCGACCTCACTGGCACCGAGCGCTTGCTCGGACCTGCGAAGGTCGTCGGGTTGGAGATTCGCAACCGGCTGCGGGTGGAGGTGGGGCTGACGGCTTCCGTGGGCATTGGCCCCAACCGGATGGTGGCGTGGCTGGCCTGTGGGTCGGCGCGGCCCGGCGAAGTAGTCGAAGTGTCGTCGGAGGAGGCGGCCCGATTCGTGGGAGGGCTGCGCATCGGCGCGCTGCCCGGGGCGGATGCGGAGTGGATCGCGCGGCTGGGTGAAATGGGGATCAGGAGGGCGGAGGAGCTGGCCAAGCTGCCGGCCGTGACCGTGGAGAGAGCGCTGGGGGAGTGGGGGAGGAGGCTGTGGGAAATCGCGTGGGGTGGCGACCCCAGCCCCGGCGCGCAGGTTGCCTCCGACGCGAGGGGCTGTGGGGAAGGAGAGGCGATCTCGGCCCAATGCGACCTTCGCCCCCCCACCGAGGCGCGGGAGCGGATCGGCGCGGCGGCGAGAAAGGCGGCCGAAGAAGCCGCTCGCAAGCTGCGGGGGCAGGGGCAGGTGGGCCGGCAGGTGAGAATAGAGCTGGTGTTTCGCGATCTGCGCGGGGTGGGAGCGCGGCGAACCCTGCCGCAGCCCACGCGCTCCGGCGAGGTGATCTTTCACGCCGCTCGCGCGCTGCTCGATCGCATGAAGCTGAACGGTCGCCTGGTGCGGCGGGTGCGGGTGCGCGTGGCGCGGCTGGCGCTGGCGCCGGACGGGGGCCAGCTCGCCCTGCCCCTGCTGGAGCGAGAGGCGCGCCGGGAGCGGCTGGCGGAGGTGGTGGATCGCATTAAAGATCGCTTCGGCGAAACCGCGGTGGCCCGCGCCAGCTTGCTGCGCGTCTGAATCCATGGGCGTGATGAATCACGCCCCTACCATGGCGGGCCGCCAAGCCCAGATTCCCCGGTCACACCCCCCTGGTTCGGTGACAGTTGAAAGAGCGCTTGGCTTGTGGCAACATATCGTATACTATGAGCTGAGGGGGAAGGATAGGAGGCGCCATGGCCGCGATCGGAACCGCGGGATGGATTGTGATCGGTGTCGTCGCCTTGGTGGTGCTGTGGGCGATCATCACCTACAACAGCATGATCACGCTGCGCAACCGTATTGACAATGCCTGGTCGCAGATTGATGTCCAGCTCCGGCGGCGCTACGACCTGATCCCCAACCTGGTGGAGACGGTGAAGGGCTATGCCGCACACGAGCGGCAGACCTTCGAGGCCGTGACCAAAGCGCGGCAGGCCGGCATTGACGCCCGCACCGTGCAGGATCAGGCGGCGGCGGAGAACATGATCACACAGGCCCTGCGCCGGCTGTTCGCGGTGGCCGAGGCCTATCCGCAGCTGCGGGCCACCGAGAACTTCCAGATGCTGCAAGAAGAGCTGTCGGGCACCGAGAGCAAGATCGCCTATGCCCGGCAGTTCTACAACGACTCCGTGCTCGGCTACCACAACCTGATCCAGTCCTTCCCGGCCCGCATCATCGCCAACATGGGCGGGTTCAAGGTGCGGGACTACTTCGAGATCGAGGAGCCGGAGGCGCGGGCGCCGGTGAAGGTGCAGTTCTAGGAACCCCATCCGCAGATTACGCAGATCGGCGCAGATCACGGCGGGCATGCTGCGCATGTCCGCCGCGGAGTTGGTCAGGCCAGGCAGCTATGTACGACCAGATAGCTAGCAACAAGCGGCGGTCTTACCTGCTGATCTTCGCGTTCATCGTGGTGATCATCGGGATCGGCTACGTGTTCTCGCTCTACACGGAGCTGGGTCAGTATGCTTTGGTGGCGGCAGTGGCCTTCGCGCTGCTCATGAGTTGGGGGGGCTACTACTACAGTGACCGGCTCGTGCTCAGCATGAGCGGGGCGAGCGCGGTGACGAAAGAGCAGGAGCCCCACCTCTGGAACGTGGTGGAGGGGTTGAGTCTGGCCGCGGGTGTGCGCATGCCGCGGCTCTACGTGATTGAGGACACCGCGCCCAATGCCTTCGCCACCGGGCGGGATCCGCAGCATGCCGCGCTGGCAGTGACGCGGGGACTGCTTCAGAAGATGAACCGGATTGAACTGGAGGGCGTGGTCGGCCACGAGATGGCCCATATCCGGGACTACGACATTCGCTTCATGATGCTGGTCACAGTCCTGGTCGGCACGGTGGTGCTGCTCTCGGACTGGATGACCCGCAGCCTCTGGTATGGCGGCGGGCGGCGGCGCAGCTCCCGGGGCGGAGGCGGCGGCATCCTGCTGCTGTTTGGGCTGATCTTCGTGATCCTCTCACCTATCATCGCGCAGTTGATGCAGCTCGCCGTCTCCCGCCGGCGGGAGTTCCTAGCCGACGCGGAAGGCGCGCGTCTGACCCGCTACCCCGAGGGCCTGGCCAGCGCGCTGCAGAAGATCGCGGCTGATACCGAGCCCCTAGAGGTAGCGAACAAGGCCACCGCGCAGCTCTATATCTACAACCCGCTGCGGGACCACAAGGGCTGGCTGAATGGGCTCTTCGACACCCATCCCCCGGTGGAGGAGAGGATCAAGCGGCTGAGGAAGATGTGAGGGGCAGGCTCAGGGAGTCGTTCCGTAAGAGACATCTCCGATGGATCGGCGGGCGTTTATCAAACTGACGGGTATGGGCTTGGCGGCGGGGTGGCTGGACCGCGTGGGCTTTGCGGCGGAGGAGAGAGCAATGGGTGAGCAGGCGAATAGAATCATGATCGGCGTGAGCGCATATCCGAATGCCGACATCGGGTTGATGCGGGAGGCCGGGATCGAGTGGGTCCGGCACGGATTCTCGGTCCCGTTCACAGACCGGCTGAATGGAGAGGTGAGCGAGGCCTACCGCGAGGAGAAGGCGGAGGCGGAGCGGTGGGTGGCGGCCGGCATGAAGCTGATGGGCATCACGCCGGGGCCGGGATCGCAGACATTCGAGCGGGATGCGGCCGGGCAGCTCCGGCCGGTGTGGCACAACGGCATGCCGGACTGGTGCGGCCCGCTTGGCAGTGAGCAGAATCTCCGGAGCTTAGAGGCGATCTGCGCCTGGATGGCCAGGGATCTGAAGGGCATGGTGGCGGCCTGGCAGGTGTGCAATGAGCTGGAATGCCCCAACTTCGCGGGCCCGCTCAACCTGCGCCAGGCCTGCGAGCTGATCTTGGCTGCGCGCGCGGGCTGAAGGCAAGCGATGGCTCGCTCTTCGCGGGGATGAACACAGGTGGCGACCCGGAGGGATACTATCTGTTCGGCCGATTGTTCGCGGACCCAGCGGCGCCGCTGGACTACTGCGGGGATGACGAGTACTACGGGAGCTGGCATCCGGGCGGCCCAGAGCAGATGGCGGACCGCATCGCGGAGCTGCACGCGATCACAGGCAAGCCGGTGGTGCTGAACGAGTTCGGCTTCTCCTCCGCGGGGGAACCGAAACGGGACGCGAGCGGGAGGCTGCCAGAGGGGGGAGGGTGTGAGACGAAGTCGTGGTGGCGGACCTGGGGCCCTGGGCATACGCCGGAAGGCCAGGCGGAGTTCGTGCGCGTGATCTTCGATGCCTTCCGCGCCCAGCGAGACAAGCTGGCTGGCGTGTTCTTCTACCGTTGGGAGGATCAGGAGCGCTGCTGGAGCTGCGGGTCGCCGGACTGTCCGATCGAGACCCGGTGGGGGCTGGTGGACCTGAAAGGTAAGCCCAAGCCGGCCTACCATGCGTTCAAGGAGGGGGTGCGCAGGTTGAGGGCAACCGATTAGGCGCCGGGCAGTTACAGAGGGCGCGGCGGAGAAATCGCGCTTGACGATTCCCCGCACTTTGTGGTACAAAGTCAACGGTACTGAAATGTCAGTGCGATCTCTCATCAATCTGGGCCGCTGGGTGTGGCGTGGCGAAGGCCTCGGCTTGCCGGGCTCCCGCGCGCACAGCTACCCCATGAGATAGAGATCGCGCAAACAGAATAGACGGCGGAAGAACCAGACCAGCCCGGCAAGCCCGGGCTGGTCGTTTTCGTTTGGCGGGGACGGCGATCCGCAGATTGCGCAGATTAGAGAGAATGGTAGCGGTGGAGGCTGAAATGTACTATCCGACGAGGGCGGAGTTCAAAGAGAAGGCGCGTCAGGGCAATCTGATCCCGGTCTGGAAGGAGATCCTGCTCGACACCGAGACCCCGGTATCGGCGTTCCGCAAGATCGGCGGCAGTCAGTATGCCTTCCTGCTGGAGAGCGTCGAGGGCGGCGCCACCGTAGGCCGCCATTCCTTCCTCGGGTCAGAGCCCTTCGCCGTGTTCAGCTCCAAGGGTGATAACCTGACCGTGAGCCGCAACGGCCGCCAGCAGACCCGCCGGCTGGCGCCGGGCGAGGATCCGCTCACCGCCCTCAAGGCGCTGCTCTCCGAGTACCAGTTCATGCCGATGGAGGGGCTGCCGCGCTTCTGCGGCGGGGCGGTGGGGTTCATCGGCTACGACGTGGTGCGCTACTTCGAGCGGCTGCCGGAGCTGGCGGTGGACGACTTGGGCTTGCCCGACTGCGTGCTGGTGCTCACCGACACCTGCCTCATCTTCGATCATGCGTTCCACCGCGGCAAGGTGCTTTCGAATGCGCTGGTCAACGGCGACCCGGACCGCGCTTACGACGAGGCGGTGCGCAAGATCGAAGCACTCTCGGCGCGGTTGGCGGCTCCCGCCCCAGCGGTGCTGCCCCCGCGGCCCCGCCCCAAGGACACGCGGCTGGCGACGAACCTCACCCGCGAGGACTACGAGGCCGCGGTGGTCAGAGGCAAGGAGTACATCGCCGCGGGGGATCTCATCCAGGTGGTGCTCTCCCAGCGGCTGTCACGGCAAGTGGCGGCGGACTCCTTCGACATCTACCGCGCCCTGCGCTCGCTCAACCCCTCTCCCTATATGTACTACCTGACCTATGGTGATGTGAAGATCATAGGCAGCTCGCCGGAGCGGCTGGTCTCGATGTACGACGGGGAGGTGGTGACCCGTCCCATCGCCGGCTCCCGCCCCCGGGGCAAGACGCTGGAGGAGGACGAGGCGCTGGCGGCGGAACTGCTGGCGGACGAAAAGGAGCGGGCCGAGCACGTGATGCTGTTGGACCTGGGCCGCAATGACATCGGCCGAGTCTGCCGCTACGGCACGGTGCGGGTGGATGAGCAGATGGTGATCGAGAAGTACTCGCACGTGCAGCACCTGGTCTCGAATGTGCGCGGGCAGCTCCGCGCCGACCGCGATCAGTTCGACGTGCTGCGCGCCTGCTTCCCCGCGGGCACTCTATCGGGCGCGCCCAAGGTGCGGGCGATGGAGATCATCGAGGAGCTGGAGCCCACCCGCCGCGGACCCTATGGAGGCGTGATTGGCTACTTCAGCTTCTCCGGCAACATGGACACTGCCATCACCATCCGCACCATCGTCTGCGCCAACGGCACTGCCCACTGGCAAGTGGGCGCGGGCATTGTGGCGGACTCCGTTCCCTCTCGCGAGTACGAGGAATGCGTGCTGCTGAAGGGTGGAGCATTGTTGAAGGCGATTGAGATGGCGGAGGCGGGGTTAGAGTGACTCACCGGAGAGGCGCAAAGGACGCGGAGAAGGGAGGCTCTCTGATGCTGGCAATGGTTGATAACTACGATTCGTTCACCTACAACCTGGTGCAATACCTGGGTGAGCTGGGGCAGGTGATCAAGGTCTACCGCAATGACCAGATCACCGCGGATGAGCTGGAGCGGGTTGGTCCCGAGCGCATCGTGATCTCGCCGGGGCCTTGCAGCCCGCTCGAGGCCGGGGTCTCGAATGAGATCATCCGCAGGTTCGCGGGCAAGGTGCCGCTGCTCGGCGTCTGTCTGGGGCATCAGTGCATCGGCCATGTCTTCGGGGGCGAGGTGGTGAGAGCGCCCCGGTTGATGCACGGCAAGACCTCCATGATCCACCACGATGGCAAGACCATCTACCGGGGCCTGCCCAATCCGTTCTGCGCCACCCGTTATCACTCCCTGATCATCCGGCGAGAGACTCTCCCCAGCTGTCTGGAGATCACCGCCGAGACCGACCAGGGGGAGATCATGGGCGTACGACATAGGGAGCACACGGTTGAGGGTGTGCAATTCCATCCGGAGTCCATCCTCACCGAATGTGGGAAGGATCTGCTCAGGAATTTCCTGGCGCTGTGAATGGGATTCATCCGCCGATTGCGCAGATTGGACAGATGAATCGAAAGGAAGAGGACATGATCGCGGAGCTGATTCGGAAGGTGAGCGATAGGCAGGATCTGGCCGGCGGGGAGGCGCACGCGGCGATGGCCGAGATCATGTCCGGGGCTGCGACTCCGGTTCAGATCGCGGCCTTCCTGGTGGCGATGCGGATGAAGGGAGAGACGGTGGACGAGGTGACCGCGTTCGCGCAGGTGATGAGGGAGCACGCACTTCCGGTGCGAACCTCCAGGCAGCCGGTGGTGGACACCTGCGGCACCGGCGGCGATGCCATCAAGACCTTCAACGTCTCCACCGCAGCCGCCTTCGTCGCCGCCGGGGCCGGGGTGGCGGTGGCGAAACATGGCAACCGATCCGTCACCAGCAAGTGCGGCAGCGCGGATGTGCTGGAGGCGCTTGGCATCCGTTTCGACCTGCCGCCCGAAAGCGTGGCGCGCTGTGTGGACGAGATCGGCATCGGCTTTATGTTCGCGCCCGCCTACCATCCCGCGATGAAGCATGCCGCCCCCGTGAGACGCGAGCTGGGCCTGCGCACCGTGTTCAACGCGCTGGGGCCGCTGACCAACCCGGCCGGAGCGCAGGCGCAGGTGCTCGGAGTCTACGCGCCGGAGTTGACCGAGCTGCACGCCGGGGTCCTGCGCAACCTGGGATCGCGGCGCGCCTTCGTGGTGCACGGCGTGGGCGGGCTAGATGAGCTGTCCACGCTGGGCGAAACCAGGATCACGGAACTGTACGAGGGACAGCTTCGCACCTACCAGCTCGCGCCGGAAGAGCTGGGACTGGGTCGCGCCCGCGCCGAGGAGATCCGGGGCCGCACGCCCGAGGAGAACGCGCGGTTGCTGGTCCAAGTGCTGGAGGGAGAAGAAGGACCGGCGCGCGACATCGTGCTCCTGAACGCGGCGGCGGCGATCGCGGCCGGCGGCAAGACCGACACCCTGGCGGAGGCGATACCGATGGCGGCCGAGTCGGTAGACTCAGGCGCCGCGCTGGGCAAGCTGCGCGACCTGCAGGCGGTCACGGGATAGGCGGTCCGCAGATTGCGCAGATTACACAGAGAGAAAGAGCTTTGATCCTGGATCGCATTCTGGTCGAAAAGCGGAAGGAAGTGGAGGCCCTACGCGAGCGCTACCGCGATTGGCGGCCTCCCGCGGCCCCGCCGGTGCGGCGGGATTTCCGGGCGGCGCTGCGCGGCGAGGGCATCGCGCTGATCGCGGAGTTCAAGCGCAGATCGCCCTCTCGCGGCGAGATCCGGCCGGCTGCGGACCCCATCGGTATGGCGAGAAGCTACGAAGCGGCTGGGGCTGCCGCGCTCTCTGTGCTCACCGATGAGCGCTTCTTCGGGGGCAGCCTGGCCGATCTGAACGTCGTCCGGGGCGCGGTGGAGCTGCCGGTGTTGCGAAAGGATTTCATCACAGACCCCTGCCAGGTGGCGGAGTCAGCGCTACCGGAGGGACCGGATGCCTTGCTGCTCATTGTCGTAGCGCTCGAGGGGGAGCGGCTCCGGTCCCTCCGGCGAATGGCCGAGCTGTGCGGCCAGGCCGCCCTGGTCGAGGTGCACACCGAACAGGAAGTGGATCGAGCGCTGGAGAGTGGGGCCGAGATCATTGGCATCAACAACCGCGATCTGCGTACCTTCGAGGTGTCGCTCGACACCACCTTTCGGCTGCGACCGCGCATTCCGTCCACAGTGACCGTGGTGGCGGAGAGCGGTGTCCACGGCCGGGACGATGTGGTGCGGCTAAGCGATGCGGGTGTGGACGCGGTGCTGGTGGGGGAGGCATTGATGACGGCGGACGATCCTGCCGCGAAGATCAGAGAGCTATTGGGTCAAGCATGACCAGGGTGAAAGTCTGTGGCATCACGAATAGGGACGATGCCGATACCTGCATCCGCTGCGGCGCCGATGCTATTGGCTTCGTGTTCGCGGCCAGTCCCCGGCGGATTAGCCCCCAGGAGGCGCGTGAAATCCTACAGGGCTGCGCGCCCTTTGTCACTTCCGTAGGAGTGTTCGTGGATTGGCCCGTCAAGGAAGTGACACGCGCACTGGAGGTGAGCGGCTGTGCGCTTGCCCAGCTTCATGGTGCTGAGTCTCCGGAGTATGTGCAGGCGCTCTCGCCCCACCGGGTGATCAAGGCCATCCGCGTTGGACAAGACCTTGACGAGACGCTGGCGAGAAGCTATAAAGGAGTGAGTGCGATTCTGCTGGACACCTATGTGGCAGGACTCGCAGGCGGGACTGGCCGGCGGTTCGACGTCAGGCTCGCGGTCCGCCTGGTGCAGGAAGGATGGCGGGTGATCCTGGCTGGTGGTCTGACCCCACAGAATGTGGGTGAGGTGGTGGCTTCAGTGCGGCCCTACGGTGTTGATGTGAGCAGTGGGGTGGAGTCGGCGCCAGGTCGCAAGGACCCTGAGAAGGTGGCGCGGTTCATCGCGGCAGTGCGCGAGGCCGACCGCGCAGGCGCCTGACATGGGCGCCCAGGCCAGGCCCGCGGGCAACGCCGCGCCCGGCCACTTCGGCCCCTTTGGCGGCATCTTCGTCCCCGAGACCTTGATGGCCCCACTGCTGGAGGTGGCCGCGGCCTACGAAACGGCTCGCCAGGACCCCGATTTCCAGCAGGAGCTGGCTGCCTATCTGCGCGACTATGTGGGCCGCCCCACGCCGCTCTACTTATGCTCTCGCCTCACCGAGCACGCCGGTGGCGCGAGCATCTACTTGAAGCGGGAGGACCTGGCCCACACCGGCTCGCACAAGCTCAACAACGCCACCGGGCAGGCGCTGCTGGCGCGGCGTATGGGTCGCCAGAACCTGCTGGCCGAGACCGGGGCCGGACAGCACGGGGTGGCCACCGCCACCGTGGCCGCGCTCTTCGGCTTCGGTTGCTGTGTCTACATGGGCGAGGAGGATGTGCGTCGGCAGGCGCTCAACGTCTACCGCATGCGGCTGCTCGGGGCCGAGGTGGTGCCGGTCACCTCCGGCAGCCGCACCCTGAAGGATGCCATCAACGAGGCCTTTCGGGTCTGGATGGCCACCGCCGAGACCACCTACTATCTCTTCGGCACCGCGGCGGGGCCGCACCCCTATCCCACCATGGTGCGAGATTTTCAGTCAGTGGTGGGGCGGGAGGCGAGGGGGCAGATGCTGGCCCACGAGGGGCGGCTGCCCGACTACCTGGTGGCCTGCGTGGGTGGAGGCAGTAATGCCATCGGGCTCTTTCATCCTTTCCTCGGCGATGACACGGTGAAGATGGTAGGCGTGGAGGCGGCGGGCAGGGGGTTGAGCTCCGGCCAGCACGCGGCCTCCCTGTCGGCGGGAAGCGCGGGCGTGCTGCACGGCGCGCGGAGCAAAGTCCTCCAGACGCCGGAGGGTCAGATTCGCAGCACCCATTCGGTGGCGGCGGGCCTGGATTACCCCGGCGTGGGCCCGGAGCACGCCTACCTGCAGGCGAGCGGCCGCGCCGAGTATGTCGCGGCGAGCGACGAGGCGGCCCTGGGTGCCTTTGAGCTGCTGTGCCGGTATGAGGGCATCATGCCGGCGCTGGAAAGCGCACATGCCGTCGCCTACGCGGTGGAACTGGCGAAGACGCTGCCCCGTGAGGCGATCATCCTGGTGAACCTCTCGGGGCGGGGAGACAAGGATGTGGCGGAGGTGCAGCGGGTGCTGGCGGAGCGGGGACGATGACCGAGTGCGCTCTGCCCACGGCCGGCCATGGCAGCCGGATCGAGGCCCGTTTCACCGCGCTGCGCGAGCGTGGGAGGGCGCGCTGATCGTGTTCGTGGTGGCCGGCCATCCGCACGCAAGCACCACCAGCGAACTCCTGATCGCGATCGCGGAGGCGGGCGCGGATATCATCGAGCTGGGCCTTCCGTTCTCCGATCCATTGGCCGACGGACCCGTGATCCAGGCCGCCTCCCAGCAGGCGCTGCGCGACGGAGTGACGCCGGCGCAAGTGTTGGAGATGGCGACAGCATTTCGTCGCGCCTGCCAGGTCCCACTGGTGCTGATGACGTGCTATAATCCTATTCAGCAGTTCGGCGTGGAGCAGTTCGCGCGTCAGAGCGCGGCGGCGGGAGTGGAAGGTGTGATCGTGACTGATCTCCCTCCAGAGGAAGCCGGGGAATGGGTGCCGGCGGCGAGAGCCAACCGGCTGGACACCATTTTCCTGTTGGCGCCGACCAGTCCGGCCCATCGCATCAAGAAGGTAGTTGATCTTGCGACCGGTTTTGTGTACTGTGTTTCTCGGATGGGAGTGACCGGCGCGCGGGCCGAACTCCCCGCGGACCTACGGGCCCTGGTGGGAAGGATTCGGGAGCACACCGCGAAGCCGGTGGCGGTTGGATTCGGGATCTCTCGGCCGGAGCATGTGGCCGAGGTGTGCAGACTGGCGGATGGCGCGGTCGTAGGGAGCGCCGTGGTGTCACTGGTGGACCGCGCCCAGGGCTCGGCGGGGCCCGGGCGAGCGGCGGCGGACTTCGTGCGAGAGCTGAAGGCGGCCACGAAGGTCTCGTCGTCAGCGCGGTTTGGCTGAAAGCAGCCCACGCGGTCCCGGGCTGGCGAGGCGGAGCCGGGCTCGTGCCACGTAGCTGGGGCGCGCGGTCCGGTGGCGGCGCCGTTGGTGCTAGTTCGCAGAGTAGCAAAGGGGAAGGCATGTTTTCGAAGATCGCCCTGGCGAAGATGATTGACCACTCTCTGCTTCGACCCGATGCCACGGAGGACGACGTCACTCGCTGCTGTGAGGAAGCCAAGGAGCTCCATTTCGCGTGCCTGATGGTGCTGCCCTATTGGTGTCAGGTGGCGGAGCGGCGGCTGCGGGACTCCGACGTGAAAGTGGGCACGGTGGTCGCCTATCCCTTCGGCGTCCTGCCCACCTCCGTCAAAGCCTACGAGGCGCGGCAGTCCATCGGGAATGGCGCCGTCGAGCTGGACATTGTGATCAATCTGGGTGCAGTCAAGTCCCGCGACTACACTACGGTGCAGCGAGACCTCGAGGAAGTGGTGACCGTAGCCAAGCTCGCCGGCCTCACTGAGGACGGCGACGACATCTTGGCCAAAGTCATTATCGAGGTCGGGCTGACCAGCCGGGAGGAGCAAACCCGGGTCTGCCGCATTGCCAAGTCGGTGCGCGCGGATTTCATCAAGACCTGCACCGGGCAGGGGCCGCGGGGGGTGACGGTGCAGGACGTGAAGCACATCCGCCAGGTGGTGGGCAGAGAGATGGGGGTCAAGGCTTCGGGCGGCATCCGCACCATCCAGCAGGCGATGGCCCTGATCAACGCGGGAGCCAATCGCATCGGCACCAGCACGGGCGTGCAGATCGTGGCGTGCTACGACCAGTCGCAGGGGGCGATGACGGAGGAAGTCCTGCGATAGCTTGCCAGACGACCGGCGGGCGAGTCCGTCCTGCCGCCGGACGCCCCAGGCCGGGAAGGGGGTGGCAGTGAGCCGGGCTCGGGTCTATCGGGTATCGGCCCTCCTCATCCGGCAGCGTAACTTCGGCGAGGCCGACCGCATCGTCACTCTCCTCACCCGGGAGCGCGGCAAGCTCTCCGCCATCGCCAAGGGCGTGAAAAAGGCTCGGAGCAAGTTCGCCGGGGGGCTCCAGCTCTTTTCCCTGGCTCGCCTCCAACTCGCCGTCGGGCGCTCTCTGGAGGTGGTCACACAGGTGGAGCCCACGGCCGGCTTCTATCACCTCCGCGAGGACCTGGGCCGCTTCGCCCACGCCTCCTACCTTTGCGAGCTGGTGGATGTGCTCACCGAAGAGCAGGCGCCGGACTCCGCGATCTTCGACCTTCTGGTGGCTGCGCTGGGCGCCCTGGATGCAGGCGGCGATCCCCCCACCGTCACCCGGGGATTCGAGCTCAAGCTGCTCACTCACTTGGGCTATGGCCCGGAGATGAACACGTGTGTGGCCTGCGGCACCGAGGTGGAGGGGGGAGAGGCAGGATTCTCCGCCGCGGAGGGAGGAATTCTGTGCCAGTCCTGCCGCAGGGGGCAGGGCGCGCCTGAGCTGGGCGCTGGCGCGGCTCGCGGCGATGAGGGACTTGATCCGCCTCCCGTTGGAGGAGCTCGCCGGGCGGCGGCTCAAGGCCGGGGTGCAGCAGGAGCTGGAGCGGATCATGCGCGCCTACGTGGACTACCGACTCGAGCGGCCGCTGCGCAGCACGGCCCTGCTAGTGCGCTGAGGCTCTGTGCTGTGCGCAATGCTGATGTCGCCAGAGTGATCTCCGAGATCGCTGCCATCCTCACCGTGAGAGGGGAGAACCTTTTCAAGGTGCGCGCTTATCGAGCGCGCCGCGGAGGCGATCGGCAACCTCCCGGATGACCTCAGCGACATCCGCGAGCGCGGCGAGTTACGCACCATCCCGGGCGTTGGAGCCAGCATCGCCGAGAAGATCGAGGAGCTGCTCGACACCGGCCAGTGCCGGTTTCATCAGGATCTGCTGCGCGAGTTCCCGGCCACCGCCCTCGAGTTCTTCCGCATCCCCGGGATTGGTCCCAAGACGGTCAAGGTGCTGCTGGATAGGGGGATAGAC
Source organism: uncultured Armatimonadota bacterium (assembly GCA_963716175.1). Classification (GTDB taxonomy): domain Bacteria; phylum Armatimonadota; class Hebobacteria; order Hebobacterales; family Hebobacteraceae; genus MFD04408-11. The sequence goes on from OY970296.1 coordinate 3,532,418, forward strand.
ACCATTGAGGGCCTGGAGCGGGCCGCGGCCGGTGGAGAACTGCGCGCCTTGCGCGGGTTGGGCGAGAAGACCGAGCAGGAAATCCTGCGTGGCATCGCCCACATGCGCGAGTACAGCAAGCGTGCTAGCCTGGGTGTGGCCTGGTCCATGGCGCAGGCGATCATGGAGCGGATTCGTGCCTCCGCTCCCGTTGATCAGATGGAGGCCGCCGGCAGCCTGCGGCGGATGAAGGAGACGATAGGCGACATTGACATTCTCGTGACTTCCGAGCAGCCGGAGGCGGTGATGCGGTCCTTTGTGGCCCTCGATGCGGTGGATCAGGTGCTGGCGCACGGGCCCACCAAGTCCAGCATTCTCACCCATGCCGGCATCCAGGCCGACATCCGGGTGATGGCGCCGGAATCCTTCGGCGCCGCGCTCCAGTACTTCACCGGGTCCAAGCAGCACAATATCAAGCTGCGGGACCTGGCGGTGCGCAAGAAGCTCAAGCTGAACGAGTACGGCGTCTTCAAGCTGGCCCGAGGCAAGGAGGAGCGCATTGGCGGCCGGCTGGAGGAGGAGATGTACGCGGCCTTGGGTCTCCCTATGATGCCACCGGAGATGCGGGAGGACCAGGGGGAAATCGAGGCGGCGCGAGCCGGAAACCTGCCCCAGCTCGTGGCGCTGTCAGACATCCGGGGCGACCTGCACGTGCACAGCAACTGGAGCGATGGCCACGTCACCATCGCGGAGATGGCGCGCGCGGCCAAGGCCCTCGGCTATGCGTACCTCGCGCTCACAGATCACTCGCCCTCCGAGACCGTCGCCAACGGGCTCTCGGTGGAACGGCTGAGACAGCGGTTCGACGAGCTGAAGGCCGCCCGCAAGGCAGTGAAGGGAATCGCCATCCTGAATGGCAGCGAAGTTGACATTAAGCGGGATGGCTCGCTGGATTACCCTGACGAAGTGCTGGCCGAGCTGGATTTCGTGGTGGCCTCGGTCCACTCCGGATGGAAGATGGAGCGAGCGGCCATGACTGCTCGCATCATCGAGGCGATGGAGAACCCGTGGGTGGACTGCATCGCGCATCCTACCGGCCGGCTGATCGGGCGCCGCGAGCCATATGAGGTGGACATGGAGGAGTTGCTCCAGGCCGCGGCGCGGCTGAAGGTGGCCCTGGAGATCAATGCCTATCCCGAACGGCTCGACCTGAAGGACGTGCATGCGCGGCGCGCCAAGGAGCTGGGTGTGAAGATGCTGATCAACACTGACGCCCACGCCCCTGACCACTTCCCCCTGATGCGCTTTGGGGTGGCTACCGCACGGCGCGGCTGGCTAGAGCCTGCGGATGTGCTCAACACCTTGCCTCTCTCCCAACTTAAGGTGCGGCTTCGGCGCGGGCGGGGGCACTAGGCAACAGGCAGGCCGTCAGCAGCTTTCTGCTCTCACGGGAAGGAGAGTCTGCCGGAGGGTGGAACAGGTCTGCGCCGCCCGCCTCAGGCGGGCTGTCGGCGACTGCTCCGGGAGGTGAGTGGCTTGACCAAGGCAGAGCTGATCGACGCGGTGGCAGAGAGAACGCGTCTCAAGAAGAAAGACTTGGACCCGATCCTCGACGCGGTGCTGGCGGTGATTGCGGGCACTCTCAGGAAGCACGAGAAGGTGCAGATCAGCGGGTTCGGCACTTTCGAGGCCCGCCGCCGCAAAGCGCGCACCGCGCGCAATCCCCGTACCCAGGAAACCATCAAGGTTGGCCCGAGCTGGTCCCTCGGTTTTCGTCCCGGCAAACAGCTCAGGGAGCTAGTCAGCGGGAGGCCCGGCTCCGCCGGCCTCCGCTGAGATGATGCCGGCGGCGAGGCCGGCGCCGCCGGCCTCGCCGCGTTGACACAGCTCTGCCCCATGCTATAATGGCCAGGCCACGGGGCGTGGCGCAATTTGGTAGCGCACCGGAATGGGGTTCCGGTGGTTGTCGGTTCGAGTCCGGCCGCCCCGACCAGCTTCCTGCCGCTGTCTCTCGAGCCCCCGCCCGGACGAGTCGCGATTCCCTTTGGGCCGACTCCCACGAGCTGGCCGCGGCGCGCCTGGAGATCCCGGTTCTGGGGTCTCCCTCGCACATTGCTCATTGCATTCCCAGCCAGGATGTGCTAGTATCTGAGTAGACAAGTTAGCCCTGCGGTGTACGTGATTGTCTCGGAAGTTTTGAGCCAACACTTACGTCTTGGGAGCCAGAGTCTAGCTGCCAAGTGGTAGCCCGCCTTCGGCGGGATTCACGCGGTATGCAGCGCGGTTCCCACCTGCTTAGGCAGGTTCAAAAACTCATGAGGCACACGGCATGCGCGGGGCTTGCTGTGGATGCGCCAAGGTAAAGCGGGCCTGCACGGCAGGCCCGCTTTCGCGTGCGTGCTCGCGGGCCTGGTTGCGCTGACCCGGCTGCACCCACTATAATAGCCGCCGGTCGTCATCGCACACGCGGGGGGAAACGTGGAAGCTGTCGCTCGTGGCCTGGAAGCAGGAGCTGTGCCTCAAACCGCGCGGATCCTGCTGGTGGCGCCACCCGCGCGTGGCGGGCTTGCCCGGCACGTGATCTCCCTGCTCGCGGCGCTTCACCAGGAAGGCTACGAGCTGGGTGTTGCCTCCGACCCGGAGGGGCCCATTGCCGAGGCGGCGAGAGAGCGATCGCTTCCCTTCTATGGCGTTTCGGTCTCCGGGGTGAATCCCTCGCGCGCGGCGGTGGGAGCGCTCCAGATCGCGGGAGCGATCTCCGGCCTCCAGGCCCAGATCATCCACTCCCATTCCTTCAGCGCCAGCCTGATCAGCGCCCTCGCCGCTCCCTTGGCCCGCTCAGCGCGACTGGTGGCTACCATTCACAACTACCCTCCAGATGCCACCGGTATGCGCGCCGCCCGCGCTCAGCATCGGTGGGCGCTGCGCCAGGTGGTCCGCCGAGCGGCTCGCCTGATCACAGTCTCCGATGCGCTGCGCAGCGACTTGCTCGCGCTCTACCCGGGCGTCGCCGACAAGGCGATCACGATCCCTAACGGCATCGAGATCCGTGCCAGGACGGCCCGTGATCCAGCAGCAGCGAGGTCGGCCCTGGGGCTTCCGGGCGATGCCGCGCTGGTGGGCATGGTGGCGCGGTTGGCCCCGCAGAAGGGCATCCCCGAGTTCATCCGCGCCTGCCGGCTGGTGGCGGACCGCTGGCCTGAGGTGCAGTTCGTGCTGGCCGGCGAGGGTCCGCTCAGAGAAGAGGCCGTTTCATTGCAGGACGAGCTGGCGCTAGGTGAGAGGCTGCATCTGGTGGGAGCGGTGAACTCGACCGGTGACCTGATCGCCGCCCTGGACTTGCTGGTGGTTGCCTCCACCTCCGAGGGCTCCTCGCTGGTAGCGATGGAGGCGATGGCTAGGGAGAAACCGGTGGTGGCCACCCGCGTTGGCGGGGTTCCCGAGGTGGTCGCTGACGGCAACACCGGCGTCCTGGTGCAGCCAGGCGATCCGGCCGCGCTGGCGGAGGGGATTGAAGCGCTGCTGCGGGATCCGGAGCGCGCCCAGCGGATGGGTGAACGGGGGCGACGCCGAGTGGCGGAGAGATTCGACCTCCACCAGATGCTCGAACGCACCAAACAGGTCTACGCCGATCTTCTCAGGGAGCAGATCAAGACCAAAGGCGGCGCCACGTGAGGCCCGCCCTGGTAGCAATACTGGCGGTCGCCTGCATGGCGACCGGGCTGTCCGGCAGTGCTCTGGCTGGCGGGCGGAAGCTCGTCCTCGGCATCGTTGACCAGGTGACGTGGAGCGACCTGCTGAGCGACGAGGTCCAGGCGCCAACGCTGAAGGGATTGGCCAGGAACAGCGGCGCCGGCCTGATGTGCGTGCGCACCGGGCGGGCTTCGGGTGGCGGCTATCTCACCATCGGGGCCGGCGCCCGCGCCAGCGCCTCCCAGCCCCAATCCCAGCCCGGCCCTGAGGGAAGAGCCTTCCTGAGGAACGAGATCGTGGGCGGCGAGGCCGCTGGTCGCGCATACGCTGCCTACACTGGGTGGCCGGTGGGCGCGAATGGCATCGTCCACCTGGGGATTGGCAACCTGGTGCGCCAGAATCAGCCCACTACGTATCCCATCACCCTCGGCCTGCTGGGAAGCGCTCTGCACCGGTCGGGCCTGCACGTCGCCTGTGTCGGCAACGCCGACCTTCCGGACTCACCGCATCGGGAGCTGGCGGCCGTGGCCATGGATGAGCGGGGCCGGGTGGAGTTCGGCGACATCGGCGCCGGGCTGCTGGAGCGTGATCCCAGGCTGCCTTACCTGCTCACCACCCGCGGTGACCGCCTGCTCTCGGCCTTTCGGCGCGCGTTGGCCGTGGCCGATCTGATCGTGGTTGACTTCGGCGAGACCTCGCGGGTGGGAGAGTACGCCGATGCGATGCCTCCTGCCGCCGCCCAGGCTGCGCGGCGCCGCGCTGTCGAGCGGGTGGATAGCCTGCTCGCAGGTGTGCTGAGAGAACTCCCGCCGACTGGCTGGGGGCTGATGCTGCTGGCGCCCACCGCGCGCGCCGCAGATCCCGAGGAGCAGTTCGCCAATCTGACCCCGGTCATCTTCTATCTGCCCGGGGCCGAGCCGGGTCTTCTGACTTCACCCTCAACTCGCCGTCCCGGGCTGGTAGTGAACACGGATGTCGCTCCCACCATTCTCGGCTACTTCAGCCTCCAGACCCCCCCGGCCGCGGTCGGGCGGCCGATGCGGGTTGAGCCGACCAGGGGCGACTTGCTGGCCCGGGTGAAGAGCGACGAGGCTCGCCAGGCTGGGGTTGAGGTGGCGAGGCGCTATGCCTTCCGCTGGCTGGCCGTGCTGGCTGCCATTGCCCTCTGGGCGGCCGCGGGGATGTTCGCGCTGGGAGAGGGGGCGGCGCGCTGGGCGCGCGTGCTGGTGCGAGGATTGCTGCTAGCCCTGTTGGCCGCGCCGCCGGCGCTGCTCCTGGTGGGCCTGCGCCCCATGTCGGCGGCGCAGATGCTGGCGGGCGCGGTGGCGATCTCGCTGGTGATCGCGTTCCTCGGCGCGGCGGCGACTCGCTGGAGGGCCGGGCATGCCCCGCCGGCGCTGCTCCTGGTGGCCTTGCTCGTCTACGACCTGGTGAAGGGGCAGACTATGCTCCAGTGGTCGCCGTTGAGCTACTCCGCGGCCGCTGGCGCTCGCTTCTACGGCCTCGGCAACGAGTACGGGGGAGCGCTCCTGGGCGGCGCGCTGGTGAGCGTAGCGAGTCTGCTACCAGCGCGTGAACGCGGGGGCGCCGTCGGGCGCTTGCTGGTCGGTGTGGTGCTGCTGGGCATCGCAGGCCTGGCAGGCTATCCCCGATTCGGCGCGAATCTGGGGATGGCTCTCGCCTGCGCCATCGGGTTTGCGGCCTTCATCGTCTACCTGTGGAGCGAGCGGCCCACCTGGGCCGATGCCGTCGCGGCGCTGCTGGTGGCGCTGCTGGTGGCCGGGGCGGCCATGGCAGTAGATGTGTTCCGCCACGGAGCCGAGGCCTCGCACCTTGGCCTGTTCGCCGCCTCTCTCCGGTCTCAGGGATGGGGTGCGCTGGGCCAAGTAGCGATCCGCAAATGGACCCTGAACTGGTTGCTGGTGCGCACCTCGCTGTGGACGGATGCCGCGCTGGCCGGGTTTGGGGTGGTGGGTGTGCTGCTGCTGGCACGGCCTCGCCGTGGCGTTGCTGCCATGGCAGAGCGCCCGTGGCTGGCGCCGGCTCTCACCGCCTGCGTGGTCGGGGCCATCGCCTCCTGGGCTCTCAACGACTCCGGCATCGTCGCTGCCGCGCTGGTGCTGCTGTATGGCGCCGGCTCCTTCGCCTACCTGGGGCTGGGCGAGGCCTGAGCCGTTCTCAGCACAAACCGAGCAGCGCCAGCAGGCTCGCCTCCTTGCCCTGCTGCCAGCCGGACGGTAAAATCGCCGTGGGGTACGGCTATGGGTGACGCGGGGCTGAAAGAGGCGCTGTACTGGGAGGCGGCAGAAGGCGGACGGGTGCACTGCCTGCTCTGCCCGCATGGCTGCCGCATCGGGGAAGGGCAGGTGGGGCTGTGCCGGGTGCGGCGCAACGTCGGCGGAGTGCTGCGAAGCCTCAACTACGGCCGCGTCTCGGCCGTCAACTGGGACCCCATCGAGAAGAAGCCGCTATTCCACTTCCACCCCGGCTCGATCATTCTCTCCCTGGGCAGCATCGGCTGCAATCTCGCCTGCTCCTTCTGCCAGAACTGGTCCATCTCCCAGGAAGAGGCCGGGACGCGCCGGCTGTCGCCAGAGCAAGCCGTGGCCATGGCGCGAGGCGATAGGGCCAACTTAGGCCTAGCCTATACCTACAACGAGCCGTTTGTCTGGTACGAGTTTGTGCTCGAGACCGCGCAGCTGGCAAGAGCGGCCGGGCTGAAGAACGTGCTGGTGACCAATGGCTATATCCGAGAGGAGCCCCTGCGCCAGCTCCTTCCTTTCGTTGATGCCATGAATGTTGACATCAAAGCGATGAGCGACAGCTTCTACCGGGAGCTGTGCCAGGGCCGCGCCGAGCCGCCTCGCCGCACGGTCGAGATCGCCAAGGAGCAGGGCTGCCTGGTGGAGGTGACCAACCTGGTGATTCCGAACTGGAACGACTCCGAGGAAGCTATCGCCGGCTTCATCGCATGGACGGCCAGCGTAGACCCGGAGATGCCGGTCCACTTCTCGCGCTATCACCCGGATTATCAGCTCTCGGAGCCGCCCACGCCGCCCGAGACCCTGGCGCGGGCCCGGGAGATGGCACGCCAGAAGCTGCGCTATGTCTATGTGGGCAACCTATGGGGCGGAGAGGGAGAGGACACCGTCTGCCCAGGTTGTGACAAGGTGGTGGTGGAACGCCGCGGGTTCGCGGTGTCTCGGGTGTCCGTGCGCGGCGGACGCTGCGAGTTCTGCGGGGCCGAGATCAAGATTCTGGGCACGTGATGGAGCGTGCCTGAGTGAAAGGAGACATTTGAGCCATGCCAGAACAGCCGAAGACAGTGTCGTGGCGGGATCTGTTTGAGAAGACGGTTGACCTTGGACTAGGGGCAGCCTTGCTGACCAAGGAAGCAGCCTCCAAGCTGGTGGAGGATGTGGTGAAGCGCGGCTCCATGAGCAAGGAGGAGGGCCAGAAACTGATCTCCGATATGCTGGAGAAGGGCAAGCAGCAGAAGGATAAGATGGAAGCCCTGATTCGGCGGACCATCGAGCGCATGCTGGCGCAATCGGACCTCGCCCGGCAGTCCACGGTAGAGAAGCTGGAGCGGCGTGTGTTCGAGCTGGAGGAGGAGCTGAGGCGGAGGCGAGAGCAAAGTGAGGCTCCCGCCGACCCGGACTGTCTATGAACCTGCCCATCGGTCTGCCCAACCTGGGGCGAGTGCGACAGATCCTTTCGGTTCTGGTTCTCGACTATGGGTTTGGCTTCTTCTTCGACCAGCTTGGCCTCGGCAGTCTGCTGCCGGTGGGCCGGCGGCGCGGCGTAGCACGACAATACGCCCGGCTCTCGGGCCCCGCTCGGCTTCGCCTGGCGCTGGCCGAGCTGGGGCCCACTTTCATCAAGCTCGGCCAGGTGCTGAGCGCGCGCGCCGACCTGCTCCCGGCCGCGGTGGTGGCGGAACTCCGGCACCTGCAGGACGAGGCGCCGGCCGTCCCCTTCGACCAGATCAGGGGCCGGATCGAGACCGAACTGGGCCGGCCGGTGGAGAGGTGCTTCGCCCGGCTCGATGCCGCGCCGCTTTCCGCCGCTTCTCTGGGCCAGGTGCATGCCGCGGCGCTGCCGGACGGGCGCGAGGTGACAGTGAAGGTGCTCCGCCCCGGCGCCCGCCACATGGTGGAGGCCGATCTCCAGATTCTGTCGGAGGTAGCGCGGCTGCTGCATCGGCAGGTGCCAGCCCTCCAGGTGTACGATCTGCCGGGGCTCATGCGGCAGTTCTCCAACCAGATGCAGGATGAGCTGATCTATACCCTGGAGGCGCACAACGCCGACCGCCTCCGGCAGATCCTCGGAGACGCGGGCATTCAAGTGCGCATTCCAGAGGTGATATGGGAGCTGACGACGCGCCGCGTCCTGACCACAGCGCGGGTCTATGGGCGGCGCGTAGACCGCCTCTCTGGGGTGGCTTTCGACCGGGCGGCGGCGGCGCGCGCCCTGGGCCAGGGCCTGCTCCACCAGATGTTTGTGGACGGCTTCTTCCACGGCGACCCGCACCAGGGCAATGTGCTCTTCGGCGACCAGGGCGAGATCGTGATGCTCGATTTCGGCATCATGGGCTACCTCGACCCTCGGGATCGCGTCTTGCTCGGCCAGATCATGCGCCACCTGTACCGGCAGGATGTGGATGGGGTGATGGACGCCATGTTCGAACTGGGGAGTGTGGGTCCCGAGACCGATCCCGTGGCCCTGCGCAGCGAGCTCACCGGCATCGTCAGCCGATTCGTCACCCTCCCCCGCCGAGACTTCCCGCTGGGCGAGATGCTCACCCGCATGCTGCGTGTGCTCTGGCTCAACCAGGTGCGAGTCTCTCCGGAGCTGTCGCTGTCGGTCAAGGCCGTGCTCATGACCGAAGCGATATGCAGCGAGCTGGATCCCGATTTCGACTTCCGGGAGCTGGTGCAGCCGGTGGTGGAGGAGGCGCGGGCGCAGCAGCTCAGCGCACACGCCATCTACGACCGGGTGGCGCGGGCGGCAGAGGCCACCGGCCACCATCTCGGCAAGCTGCCGGGGCAGATAGACCGTCTTCTCTCTCTCGCCGGCCGCGGCGGCCTGCGGCTGCGGCTGGATGATCCGGGCGCCGAGGCGCGTTGGGCCGGCCTGGGGCGAGCGCTCAACCGCCTCTCCCTCAGTCTACTGGCAGCCGTGCTGTTCTTGAGCAGCGCCATCTACCTCTCCGGCGCCCGGCATCCCGCCCATGTGGGCCTGGGCGTGGCGGCGGTGGCGGCAGGCGTGGTCCTGGGCCTGGTCGTGGTCTTCTCTCTGCTTCGCCCCGGTCGCTTGTAGTGTGCCATTCGGCTCGCTTGGAGCGCGCGACTTGCTGATCCTCGCCTCCCGATCACCTCGCCGCCAGAGCCTGCTGCGGTCGGCGGGGATTGACTTCCGGGTAGTGGCGCCCCCAATGGAGGACGCTACCTCGCGCCGCGTTCGCGGCAGCTACGCGGTGTGGGTGCGGCGGGCGGCTCTGCAGAAGGCGCTGGCGGTGGCCGCCCACGCGCGCGGCGTGGTGCTGGGCGCGGATACCATCGTGGTGTGCGAGGGCGAGGTGCTGGGCAAGCCCTCCGGCCCCAGTGATGCGCGCCGCATGCTCCGAAAGCTAAGCGGGAAGTGGCACCGAGTGTACACTGGCGTGGCGCTGGTATGTGGGAGGCAGCGTCTCCTGGACTACGAGCGAACGGAGGTGGCCTTTCGGCGGCTGTCGAAGCGGGAGGTTGATTGGTATGTCGAGACCGGGGAGCCCATGGACAAGGCCGGCGCCTATGCTATCCAGGAACAGGGTGCAGGCCTGGTGCAGGCGGTGCGAGGCTGCTATACCAATGTGATCGGGCTGCCGCTGCCCACGGTGCTCAAAATGCTGGCTCAGTTCCGGCCTGAAGATCGAGCCCGATGACGGGACCCAGGCTGCGGCCGGTGAGCGCGAACCGCCGAGGCGCGGCTCGTGCTACGTAGCGAAGCTACTACGCAGAGTAGCATATGATCATCCAGCTTCGGAAGCAGTGGAGCCGCTCCCTGTTGCTGCTGGGCATCCTCTGTCTGGCCGCGCTCGGGCTGGAGGGCTGGCAGCGGGCGGCCCAGCGAGCTGGCGGCGCCATGTGGCTCGATCAGCTGGTCTGCACGGCCGCGTCCCCTGTTCAGCGCGCGCTGCTCCGCGCCTCCCGGGGTGCGGAAGGGGCCTGGCTGACGCTGGCGGGATCGCGTCGCCTGGCGCGAGAGAACGCTCGCCTGTCGCAGGAGGTGGCCGCTCTCCGCGCCAGACTCGACCGCCTGCAAGAGCGGTCGGCCGTACTCCGCCGGGAGAACGTCCTGCGCGCCGCCTATCCGACCGCGAATCGCCCCGAGCGGATCGCCCACATCATCGGGATCACGGCCGATGGGTGGGAGTCTTACCTGGTGCTGGATCGGGGAAGCTCGCAGGGGGTCCGGGTGCGCGATGTGGCGGTAGCGAGAGACGGCCTGGTGGGCCAGGTCTATGCCGTCGCCGCCCACAGCGCGCGGGTGCTGCCCATCACCGATCCCGCCAGCGGCGTGGCAGTGCGAGTGCAGAGGTCGCGGGAGGCGGGCATCGTCAAGGGCGCGGGCGAATGGCGCTGCGAGCTGCGCTACCTGGGGCCGCAGGCGCAAGTGCGCGCCGGGGATACGCTCCTGAGCGCCGGGACTGGAGGCGTGTTCCCGAAAGGGCTGCGGGTAGGCACCGTGGTCTCGGTGAGTTCGGACGCGAGCACCTCCGGAAAGATGGCCGTGGTGGCGCCCGCGGTCAGAATGCAGGAGGTGGAAGAGGTGCTGCTGCTGCCCCGGTCCGGGCCCAGTGGATGAGCGTTGGATTCGCCGCAACCGCGAGCAGCGCCGGTCGAGGAGATGATGGCATGTTCCATACCGCCAGTGACAGTGACATCAAGCAGGGCCGGGTGAGCGATGTCTACTTCCAGCACGCGGTCGAGGTGCTGCGGGCGAAGGGCATCAAGCGCCAGGTGCTGGCTGAGGTACGCGCCTCCTCCCTGCCGGATCGATACCGATGGGGGGTGCTCGCCGGGGTGGAGGAGGTAGCGCAGCTGGCAGCCGGGCTGCCTGCCACCGTGCGGTGCATGCCCGAGGGGAGCGTGTTCGAGGCGAATGAGCCCGTGCTCTCGATTGAGGGGGAGTACACGGAGTGGGGAGTCTACGAGACGGCGCTGCTGGGCCTGCTCTGCCAGGCCTCAGGGGTGGCGACCAAAGCGGCGCGCTGCCGGCTCGCCGCGGGCAATCGGGCGTTGATCAGCTTCGGCGCCAAGCGCATGCACCCCGCGCTCGCTCCTATGATCGAGCGGAACGCCTACCTGGGCGGCTGTGATGGAGTGGCCGTGATCGCCAGCGCCGACCTGCTGGGGATACCGGCCTCCGGCACCATGCCGCACGCACTGATCTTGGTGGTGGGGGATGCAGTGAAGGCCTTCGAGATGTTCGACCAGGTCTTGCCCGCGAGCGTCCCACGCATCTGCCTGGTGGATACCCTGTGTGATGAGAAGAGGGAGGCGGTGGCCGCGGCCGAGGCCCTGGGGCCGGCGCTGGAGGCGGTGCGTCTGGACACGCCCGGCTCCCGCCGCGGTGACATGGCCGCCATCCTGCGGGAGGTGCGGTGGGAGCTGGACCTGCGCGGCCACCGTCAGGTCAAGCTGATGGTCTCTGGCGGCCTCGACGAGCAGTCTATCGTGGACCTGAATCCCTATGCCGATGGCTACGGCGTAGGCACCGCGATCAGCAACGCGGCCGTGGTGAACTTCGCGCTGGACATCGTGGAGATTGAGCGGAAGCCATTCACCAAGCGCGGCAAGACCTCCGGCCGCAAGGAAGTGCTGCGCTGCCCGGCCTGCGGCCAGCGGCGCATCGTGCCCGCGGGCGCACCCGCCCAGGCGGACCAAGCCCAGCAGGTGGCGGATCGCAAGTGCCTGTGCGGGGCCGAGATGGAGCAGTTGCTCCAGCCCTTGACCAAGGAGGGCAAGGCGGTCCGCGAGCTCAGGCCGGTGAAGGAGCTGCGGAGCTATGTGCTGGAGCAGACCGCGGGCCTGGGGCTGTGACGTTCACAGCCCAGCCACGATCACATACCCGACCTGGGGGTCGCCCGAGTAGGTGACGATGGCGTCTCCCGCGCGGGGCGTGCCGCTGCGCAGGTAGAGCTCGTAGCTCACGCGGACATCGGAGGAATCAGGCAGCTCTTCCGGCTCTCCGATCTTGGCCAACCGCACCGGGGGATTGCTGCCGAACTGCTCTTTCAACCGCTCCCCGGCCTGCTTGCGACTGCCGTACTTGTCTACCATCGCCGGGCAGTAGAACGCGGCCGCCTCATACTTGCCGGCGATCATCGCGCGCCAGAAACCGCTGACTGCCTCCCGCGCCGAGGCCGCCGGAGGGGGCGGCGGCTCTGGGCGGGTGAACGCAAAGAGCGCGCCGATCGCGGCCACCGCGACCAGCGCGACCGCGCCCCAGGTGAGCCAGGCCGGCCGCCGCGGGCGCGGCTTCTTCGCCGCCGCCGCTACCTTCTGCTGCTCGGCGAGCTCCCGTACCGCCTCTTCCACCTCGGCGGCCGGCTGCTCGGCAGTGGGTTTGCGGGGCCGTTGGAGCTGGCGAAGCGCCTCCTCCAGGTCATCCTGCGACCCGTCGCCGCCCAGATCAATGCGCCTTCGCATGCTTATCCGCACTTCCCCTACAGGTTCGTTTCCGGCGAGGCGACTCGCTTTCCTGCTCGGCTTGACGTGCACGAACCGGGCTGTTAGACTCGATCTACGCCCCCGTAGCTCAGGCGGATAGAGCAGGGCTCTCCTAAGGCCCGTGTCGCGCGTTCGAGTCGCGCCGGGGGCTCCACTCAGCCAGCTGCGAGGCCGAACGCGGCGCCGCATGGAGCCCAGGCCTCAGTGCAGTCCCGGCCAGCCTGGTGCGTGCAGGCTCTTGTTCCACACCGACATGGTTCTTTCCAAGACCGGCTTCTCGGCCTTGGGGCAGCCTGTGCCGCGCGCATCAGTCCCGCCGGGCTATAGCAAGCCAGCCTCGCTGTGAGGTAGGAGAAAGCGCGGGCAGCGGGAATGGTACGGCGGCACTTCCCGCGGGGATGGTCGCGCTGCTATGGGAAAGGGCGGAACTCGCGACTGGCGTCGGCTTCTCATCACCCTCGGCGTGGTGCTGGCGCTGGCCCAACTGTTCCGCGCTTTCCACGGAGCACAGACCCGGTTCATCGCCAATGACGGCGACTGGTACTACGCTCACCTTGCCTCCCTGTACTTCGACCACGATCTCGATCTGAGCAATCAGATGGCGACCTGGCAGAAGACGGTGGGGGGGCCGCCGCTCGCGGTGGCGACCGGGCGCCCGACGCCCACCGCGTTCACGGTGGGACCGGCGGTGCTGTGGCTCCCCGCGTTCGCGCTGGCCGATGCTGTGGTGTGGGTGGCTGATAAGGTCCGGCCTCTGATACCCCGCAACGGCTGCAGCATGCCGTATCAGCTTGCAGTGGCCTGGGCCACGCTGCTCTACGGCCTGATCGGCGTGTGGTTCTCCTTCCAGGCCGCGCTCTGGTGGTGTGGAAGCGAGATGAGGCGGTGGCGAGACGGCCCGGCGCTGGCGATTGCTGCCTCCCTCCTGGCCAGCCCCGCGCTCTACTATCTGTTCTTCGAGCCCACCATGGCCCATGGCCTCAGCATCTTCACGGCCTCGCTTCTGGTCTGGCTGTGGCTGAGGACGGGTCATTCCGGCCGCTGGTGGCGATGGGCCCTGGTCGGTCTCGCCGGGGGGCTGTGCGCGCTGATCCGGCCCCAGGATGGCATCTTGCTGCTGCTGCCCGCGAGCACCATCTTGCTGTTCCGGTCGTCCGGCCTGCTGGTGCGAGCAAGCGCCCTGGTCGCGGGCGCCGCCATTGCCTTCCTACCCCAGGCCCTGGTCTGGCAGGCCACCTTCGGGCGGCCTGTGGCCCTGCCTCAGGGACCTGACTTTCTGGTCTGGATCAGGCCGGCCCTGCTCCAGGTCTGGTTCTCGCCTCACCATGGGCTGTTCACTTGGACCCCGATCTGGCTCGCCGGATTGGTGGGCCTGCGCTTCGTCCCGCCGGAGAGGCGGCGAGACAGCGTCGCCCTGCTCCTGGTCTTTCTGCTGGAATCTTATGTGAACGCTGCCGCCCGCGACTGGTGGGCCGGCGACGCGTTCGGTGCCCGGCGTTTCCTCGGCCTTTTCCCTGTCTTCGCCCTCGGGCTCAGCTCACTCGCGTGCTGCCTGAGTCGGCGATCTTACGCCTACGCGGCGGCGGGCATCACCATCGCCGCCAATCTTGCTCTCATGGCGGCCTATGTGACCGGGCGCATTCCGCACGGGTGAGGGTGATCGCCGGCCGCGAGGAGGAACCTCCGCCGCTGCCGAAGCCTGGTGGCGTGAAGATCGCCGTCGGCCTGGGCAACCCGGGAATCACCTACCGCAGAACCCGGCACAATATCGGTTACCTGGTGCTGAACGCGCTGGCCCGGCAGCGCGACATCCGCATTCGTCGCGGCCGGTTCCGATGCAGCCAGGGCGAAGGCGAGATCGGCAAGGAGCAGGTAGTGCTGGCGCGGCCTCTAACCTTCATGAACGAGAGCGGGGCCTGCGTCGCCGGCCTGGTGCGGCACTTCGACTGCGCCCTCGGCGACCTGCTGGTGGTCTGCGATGATGTCAATCTCGATCTCGGGAAGATGCGCCTGCGGCGAGCCGGGAGCGCGGGAGGCCACAAAGGCCTGATCTCCATCATCCAGCACCTGCACAGCGAGGAGTTCCCGCGGCTGCGCATCGGTATCAACCGCCCGCCCGAGGGGATGGACATGATGAGTTATGTGTTGGGGCCCTTCCGCCGGGGCGAGTGGCCGACGGTGAACGAGACCATCGCCCGGGCGGCGCAAGCCGTCGAGACCTGGGTCTATCACGGGATCGAAGAGGCGATGAACCGGTTCAACGCCTAGAAGCTGTTTCATAACCTTCCCAGGGAAGGTTATGAAACAGCACCGCACAACCTCAGGCCGTGGTAGGCGCATTTCATGCGAGGGCGCGGTGCGGCCAGCCAGCAGATAGGTTACGAAATGCGCTCTAGGCCCGCCTGCGGCGGGCCGGCGCGGCGGTGCGGACCGAGCACCTAGCCACTGAGAGGTGAGCATGAAGAGTATCAGGCAGCGGGTGTTGAGTGGTGAACTCATGGTCGGGACCTGGCTCAATCTCGGCTCCAGCCTCACCGCCGAGATTGCGGGCAGGGCAGGATTCGACTGGGTGCTGGTTGACCTGGAGCACGGCGCGGGGGATCACGAGAGCCTGGTGCACCAGTTGCAGGCAGTGGAAGGCACGCCGGCGGCGGCGCTGGTGCGCATCGCTTGGAACGAGCCCGCGCGCTTCAAGCGGGTGCTCGACCTGGGGGCTTCCGGCATCGTGGTGCCCTGGGTGACCACGGCAGCGGAGGCCGCGCAGGCGGTGGCCGCCATGCGCTATCCGCCGCAGGGGATCAGAGGCGTGGCCAAGCTGAACCGCGCCAACGCCTTCGGCGAGGGCTTCGAGCATTACCTGGCCACCGCCAATGAGGAGCTTCTCACCGTGGTGCAGATCGAGACCGAACCGACGCTTGAGCGCGTGGGCGAGATCGCGGCCGTGGATGGAGTGGATGTGCTCTTCGTGGGCCCCCTCGACCTGAGCGTCAGCCTGGGCATCCCCCAGCAGTTCGACCATCCCAGCTTTCGCGTCGCCCTGGCGAAGGTGGTCTCGGCCGCACGGGCGGCCGGCAAGGCCGCGGGTATCTTGCTGGCCCGACCCGAGCAGGTGGCGCAGACCGTGGCCGATGGCTTCACCTTCGTGGGCCTGGGCTCGGACGGCGGCCTGATGGCCGAGGGCATGAAGCGGCTGGCCGCCGCTCTGCTCAGCCACAAACAGAGCCCAGCGTGAACCGGGCCAGAATCGCGGCGACAGGCCCGGTGGATCCGATCGCGGCCGAGATTCTGGCGCCCTTCGGCGAGATCGTGACTGCGGCCAACACTAGCATGCAGTCACTGCTTCCACTCCTGAAAGGCGCGGTGGCCCTGATCGTCCGCGGCGATGGCCTGGCGAATGCGAGCATCATCGAGGCCGCTACGGATCTGAAGGTGATCGGGCGTACCGGCGTCGGCCACGACAATGTGGACATTGCCGCCGCTACCCGCCGGGGGATACCAGTGGTCTTCACACCGGGAGCGTCCGATAGGGCCGTCGCCGAGGGAGCGTTGGCGCTGATGCTGGCCCTGTGCAAGAACCTGTCCTACTGGGATCGGCAACTCAAGCAGGGGAACTGGCAGAGCCGGCACCAGTCCCGGCCCAGGGACCTGGATGGAGCGACCCTGGGCATCATCGGATTCGGCCGCATCGGGCAGATGCTGGCCGCGCTGGTGCGGCCGTTCAACATGACTACCGTGGCCTACGATCCCTATGTCCCCGCGGAGAAGGCGGAAGCGGTCGGGGCCAAGCTGGCTGATCTCGATGTGCTGCTCAGAAGCTCTGACTTCATCTCCCTCCACGCTGCCCTCACGGACGAAACGCGGGGCCTGATCAACCGCGAGCGGGTGGCCCTGGTGAAGCCCGGCGCCTATCTCATCAACCTGGCGCGGGGTGGGATCGTCGCCAGCCTGGACGTCCTCTATCAGGCCTTGCAGGAGGGCCGGCTGGCCGGAGTCGGGCTGGACGTGTTCGACCCCGAGCCGCCCGATGTGAGCCATCCCATCTTCAAGCTGCCCAACTGCCTCGCCTCGCCGCATGCCCTGGCCATGTCCGAGGGAGCCATGAAACGAATCTTCAGCTCCATGGCCGAGGACATGGCCGCGGTGCTGCGAGGTGAGCGCCCGCGCTTCGTAGTGAACCCGGAGGTGCTCGGGTAGTCTGCGGCGGGTGTCATCGGCTTCTCGGGCTCTACCGCAGACGCCTCCGGTGTCAGGCTGAGTCCGCCAGAGGCGGACGAAGCATCACGCCGCGCGGAAGAGCCGAACGGCGGGATTCTTCGCTTCCTCCTTCTCCGAGGCTTCGCAGCACGAGCCGCTCAGAATGACAGCTGACGCGGGCCTGGCTCCTGCGATCACGTCCCGGCGGCCTCAACATTGACAACCTCCTCCGCCTTCGGGCATAATCCGGGTGCGCCGCGCGGGGCGGCGCATATCCTTCTGGGAGGATTCAGCGTGGAAGAGAAGCAGCTCTTGATGATCCCTGGCCCGACGCCGGTGCCGCAGTCCATCTTGCTGGCCGGGGCCAAACCGATGATCAACCACCGCGGCCCGGAGTTCAAGGCCGCCTTGGAGGAGTGCACCCAGGGCCTGAAGCGAGTCTTCCAAACCTCACATGAGGTCTATATCCTGACCGCCTCCGGCACCGGGGGCCTGGAGGCGGCCGTGGTGAACACGCTCTCGCCCGGCGATCCGGTGCTGTCCGTCAGCATCGGGGTGTTCGGCGATCGCTTCGCCACCATTGCCTCCACCTACGGCGCGAAGGTCGAGAAGCTGGACTTCGAGATGGGCACGGCCGCCGATCCGGCCAAGATTCGGGAGCGCCTCGCGGCCGACAAGAAGAAGGAGATCAAGGCTGTCCTGGTCACCCAGAACGAGACTTCCACTGGCGTGACCAATGACCTCAAGACCATCGGCAGCGTGGTGCACGAGCATGGTGCCCTCCTCTTGGTGGATGGCATCAGCTCTGTGGTGGCGATGGACTGCCAGATGGACGCGTGGCACGTGGATGTGCTGGTCGCGGGCTCTCAGAAAGCCTTTATGATCCCGCCCGGGCTCTGCTTCATCGCCGTCAACGACCGCGCCCAGGCAGCGATGCAGCAGGCGAAGATGCCGCGGTTCTACTTCGACTTGGGCCAGGCGAAGCGGTACCTGGCCGAAGGGCAGACTCCGTGGACACCAGCCGTGCCCCAGGTGCTGCAGCTGCGGGAGGCCTTGAAGCTGCTGGAGAAGGAGGGGCTAAGGAACTGCATCGCCCGCCACGCCAGGCTGGCAAGGGCTACTCGCGAGGGGGTGAAAGCCCTGGGCCTGAAGCTGCTCGCCGACGAGTCCTGCGCCAGCAATGCCGTCACCTCCGTGCGCAACCCGGAGGGAGTGGATGGCGCGGCCCTGCGCAAGGTGATGCGAGAGAAGTACGGCGTGGTGCTGGCCGGCGGACAGGGCGCCCTGCGCAATGATATCTTCCGCATCGGGCATCTCGGGTTGGTCAGCGAGACCGATATCATCGCGGTGCTGGGGACACTGGGCCTGGCGCTCAAAGAGCTGGGTGCAGAGGTGGATCCGGGGGCTGGAGTGACTGCCGCAGTGGCCGTGTTCGGGGGCTGAGGGATGGCACGGACGTGGCGGGTTCTGGTCAGCGACCAGCTCTCCGAGGAAGGGCTTGCCGCCCTACGGGGCGATAACCAGGTCGAGGTGGTGGTGAAGACCGGCCTGGCGCCCGAGGAGCTGAAGCAGGAGATCGCCGAGGCCCATGCGCTGCTGGTGCGGAGCGCGACCAAGGTTACGGCAGAGGTGATCGCGGCCGGGGCAAAGCTGATGGTGATCGGGCGCGCCGGGGTGGGAGTGGACAACATTGACGTGCCGGCCGCCACCCGCCGCGGCATCGTGGTCTGCAACTCCCCCGAGGGCAACACCGTGGCCGCCGCCGAGCACACCTGGGCCCTCATCCTGGCGCTCGCCCGCAGCATTCCCGCGGCCAGCGCCTCGGTGGCCGCGGGTGAGTGGAAGCGCAGCGCCTTCATGGGTGTGGAGCTGTTCAACAAGACCCTGGGGGTCATCGGGCTGGGCAAGATCGGAAGAGAAGTCGCCCTGCGCGCCGCCGCCTTCGGCATGAGGGTCGTAGCTGACGATCCCTTCGTCTCTGCCGACCAGGCCGCTCGCCTGGGGACGGAGATCGTGGCGCTCCCGGAACTGCTGGCACGCTCCGATTTCATCACCATCCACGTGCCCCTCAATCGCGATACGCGGCATCTCCTGGATGCGGCTGCGCTGGCTCAGGTCAAGCCCGGGGTGCGCATTATCAACTGCGCGCGAGGAGGCATTGTGGACGAGGCCGCCCTGGCGCGGGCCATCAAGGAGGGGCGAGTGGCCGGGGCGGGCCTGGATGTGTTCGAGAAGGAGCCGCCGGCCGATAGCTCGCTGCTAGGCCTGAGCAATGTGGTGCTCACCCCGCACTTGGGCGCCTCCACCGAGGAAGCGCAGCTCAAGGTGGCGGTGGACGTGGCGCAGCAGGTGCTGGACGTGCTGCATGGGAGGCCGGCGCGGAGCGCGGTCAACGTGCTGCCTGTCAGCGCCGAGTCCATGCGCACGCTGGAGCCCTACCTCCCGCTCGCCGAGAAGATGGGGCGGCTTCAGGGCCAGCTCGCGGAGGGTCCGCTCACTGTGGTGGAGCTGATCTATGCGGGCCAGTTAGCGGAAGAGGACTCCCGGCTGCTCACTCCGGCATTTCTGAAGGGGATGCTGGAGCCCGTCCTGGATGAGCCGGTCAACCTGGTGAACGCGGCCCTGGTGGCTCAGGCGCGAGGCATCAGGGTAGTCGAGTCTCGCAGCCGCGAGGCGGAGGACTTCGTCAGTTTGATCACCTCGCGAGCCAGTACGGAGGAGGCGGAGCGAGTGATCGCCGGGACTCTGTTCGGGCGGAGCGAACCCCGCATCGTGCTGATGGACCGCTACCGCGTGGACTTTGTTCCCTCCGGCTATATGCTGGTCTCGATGCACATTGATAAGCCCGGCATCATCGGCAAGGTCGGCACGCTGCTGGGCCAGCATAGCATCAACATCGCCGGCATGCAGGTAGGCCGGGGCCAGCCCAAACCTGGCGGGCTGTCGGTGATGGTGTTGGCCCTGGACAACCCGGTGCCGCCCGAGGTCCTGGCCCAGTTGCGTCAGGTGGATGGGATCACCACCGCGGCACTGGTAGAGCTCTGACTGCGACTTCCCGACTCGTCTCTGCGCTGGCGGGGGAACATGAGGGGTGCCATCCGTGCTGGGATGCTCAGATGAAGATCCTGATCACCAACGACGACGGCATCGTCGCCCCCGGGCTGCTCGCGCTCCGTGCGGCCCTGCTGGAGATGGGAGAGGTCATCGCCATCGCCCCCGATCGTCCCCGCAGCGCCTGCGGTCACGCCGTCACCCTGCACAAGCCCCTGCGGCTGAACCGGGTGGAGCTGCCGGATGGCGGCGAGGGCTTCGCCTGCAATGGCACGCCCTCCGACTGCATCGCGCTGGGGGTGAGCGAGGACCTCGGCGGCCCGCCCGACCTGGTGGTCTCGGGGATCAACGGCGGCCCCAACCTGGGGTGGGACCTGACCTACTCCGGCACGGTGGCGGCGGCGATGGAGGGGGTGATCTGCGGAGTACCCAGTATCGCGATCAGCGTGGCGTCCCACACGGTCAGCGATTTTGGCCCCGCCGCTCGGTTCGCGCGCTACCTCAGCGAGGAGGTGGTCAGGCACGGCCTTCCCCAGGAGGTTTTCCTCAATGTGAACGTGCCGCCGGTGCGGGCCGAAGAGATCCAGGGCGTGGCCATCACCCATCAGGGACGGCTGATCTACGAGAACCGCATCGAGCGGCGCACCGATCCCCGGGGCCGGGATTACTTCTGGTTCACCGGCGACCGGGTCGAGCACCGGGGCCAGCCCGGCAGCGATATCGAGGCCGTGGCCCGGAATCGCATCTCCATCACGCCCCTCCGCCTTGACCTCACCGACCACACCAGGCTGGCGCACCTGCGAGCCTGGGAACTGGAGTGGCCCCCAGGGTAGAATGAGTGAGATCGGCGCTCGTTTCCCGCCGCACCATGGCCGGAAAGCTCCGACGTGCCCAACTTCGAGCCTGCTTACCTGTCCTTGGACCCGGAAGCCCTGGCCGCACGCGTGCGCGAACTGCGGGAGCTGATGGGCGACTGTCAGCTCTGCCCGCGGCGGTGCGGGGCCGACCGGCTGGCCGGGCAGGTCGGCGCCTGCGGTGTGGGCGCAGAGCCGGTGGTCTCCAGCTACGGGCCCCACTTCGGCGAAGAGGCCCCTCTGGTGGGGCGGGCCGGCTCTGGCACGATCTTCCTCACGCGCTGCAACCTGGGCTGCATCTTCTGCCAGAACTACGACATCTCACAGCTTGGCCATGGCCGCACCGTAACTTGCCAGGCCCTGGCCGAGATGATGCTGGAGCTGCAAGCGCGGGGCTGCCACAACATCAACTGGGTCACCCCCACCCATCAGGCCCCGATGCTGGTGCAGGCGCTGCAGATCGCTCGGGACAGGGGTCTGCGGGTCCCGATCGTCTACAACTGCGGGGGGTATGAATCGCTGAGCGCGCTCCGCCTGCTCGACGGCATCGTTGACATTTACATGCCAGACGCGAAGTACGGAGACAACGCGGCGGGAAAGCAGTTGTCAGGTGTGCCGGGCTACTGGGACCGCAACCGGGAAGCGCTGGCCGAGATGCACCGCCAGGTGGGTGACCTGCAGACCGACCGTCTCGGCATCGCCACCCGCGGGCTGCTGGTGCGCCATCTCGTGTTGCCCGACAACCTGGCCGGAACCGCGGCGGTGATGGAGTTCCTGGCCGGCTTGAGCCGTGACAGCTATGTGAATGTGATGGCCCAATATCGCCCGCAATACCGGGCGCGGGAGGTAACCGCGATGGCGCGGCCCATCGCCTCGGGGGAGTTCCGCGAGGCGGTGCAGGCGGCGCTCGCGGCGGGCCTGCATCGCCTGGATGAGCGGTGGGCGCTGCGGTGACGACCTCTCCGCCCACCAACCCGCAGCTCTCGGGTCCTTCGACCGTCGCCTATCTCATCTTCCTGCTCTGGCTCGAGCTGGGATACGCGGTCGCTCTCGCGATTCTCCCGGGCCTTTCCTGGCGGGCCGCGCTCTGGCAGGGGGCAGTGTGCGTGGCGGCGATCATCCCGTTGCTGCTGGCGGTGGTGGAGGTCGTCGCTATTCCCAAGAGGCTGGGCCGGGTACCAGCCGCGGTGATGAGAGCGATCTGGACCCTCGGGGGCCTGGCCGAGCTGATGCTGCCGTGGCTGGGGTGGGCGGCTGTGTTGTGGCTGATCAACCGCGGCGCGCTTTCCTGGCCAGTCGCATTCCGGTCTGGCGCAGGCATTGCCATGTTCTCCTATCTGACCGGTGCTGGGTTGGTCTTGTGGTTCCGGCCCCGGCCCGAGCAGGTACAGCTCTCATCCCTCGAGATCCCGATCCCAGGGCTGCCTCCGGAGTTCGAGGGATACCGCATCCTCCACCTCTCCGACCTCCATATCGGCAGTTCGGCTGCTGTGGCCGACTTGGGCCGCCGCCTGGCCAAGGCGGCCTCACTGCGCCCAGACCTGACAGCCTTCACCGGGGATCTGGCCGAGACGCCCAGCTTGGCTGACCGGGCGGCCGAGGTACTGTCTGCACTCGCCGCGCCCGATGGGGTGGTGGCGGTGCTGGGCAACCACGACATCTGGGCCGGGGAGAAGCGCGTCCGCGGCGCCCTCGAAGGGCGAGGGGTGAGGGTGCTGGTGAACCAGCACACTGCGATCTCCCGCGGTGGCGCCAGCATCTACCTCGCGGGCGTCAACGATGCCTCCTACACGGGTCGCGACGATCTGGACGCCGCCCTGGCGGGGATTCCGGCAGGCGCGCCTGTGATTCTGCTCAGTCACGCCCCGGTCATCATCCGGCACCCCGCGATTGACCGTGTCGCTCTGGTGCTCTCGGGCCACACTCATGGCGGCCAACTCGTGCTTCCCTGGATCGGCGCCCTGTATGTCCCGTCGCGGCTCGGGCGGCGTTACGCCTCCGGGCTGCATCGGATCCCGAGCGGATGGCTGTTCATCACTCGTGGGCTGGGCGAAGTCTTTCCACCCATGCGCATCGCCTGTCCGCCCGAGATCGCACTGCTCACCTTGCGGTCAGCGCCTTCGGATTGACACTCGGAAGCCGGACCCGATATACTTCAAACGGAGAGATGGCCGAGTTGGTCGAAGGCGCACGACTCGAAATCGTGTAACCCGTAAGGGTTCGGGGGTTCGAATCCCTCTCTCTCCGCGGTGTTCTCATTCGGCGAGCTTCGCCCGCAGGAGGAGGTGCAAGATGGTGCAGGTTGATTTCGACATGCTCGTTTTCCGTGAAGGCGAGTCCTACGTCGCCTACTGCCCTGAGTTGGATGTATCCTCCTGCGGCCACGATGTGGACGAAGCGCGCGCCAATCTGAAGACTGCAGTGCGGCTGCTTGTCGAGGAAGCAAACAGACTCGGCACTCTGGATCAGGTGCTGCAGGAGGCGGGGTACATCGCGGATGGCAAAGGTGGGTATTCATCTCCTCGCCTGGTGGCGACTGAAAGCGCGTCGGTCGCGGTCGGAGGGTGACATTGCCGCGGCTGTCGCCGATTCCGGGCCGGCGTCTGCGCCGGGTCTTCGAGCTGGCTGGATTCGTCTGCGTGCGGACAGAGGGCGATCACTTCGTGCTCACGAAACTGGGGCTGCCTCGGCCGCTAGTTATCCCGGACTACGATGCAGTGCCTGTCTTCGTGATTCGAAACAACCTCCGAACAGCAGGCCTTTCCCGCGAGGAGTACTTCCGCCTGCTCGAAAGCACATGACCCGGCGCGATGCCGAGCTGGCGCAGGCGGATGTGGTGGCGAAGCACCGGCAATTCCCGCCCGGCGACAGGTTCCTCCCGCAGGTGCAGGAGGCCGGAGGGAGGAAGCGGCTGCGGCCGAGTCAGGGGCGCAGCAGTACAGGGCACCGGGGAAGCTCGGAGGGGTCGCGAGGCGGAAAGAGAGGGCCCGGTCCCAGTATCCGTTGAGCTAGAGGGGGTAAAGCTCAAGGACGTGCCCGGGCCGGGCCCCGCATGCCTGTGCGCCGGCCTCATGCTGTACTCGGGAAGGTGCTCAACGTGGTGCGCACAAGCGGGGTCAGTGTACCACACACATCGCGTCAGCGAACCATCGTTTCGCTATGAGAAAAACCGCCGCAGCCTGGGCCCAGGTCACGGCAAGCCGTCGGCGATGCGCTCCTGCCAGCCGGGCACCAGGAGGCGGGAGATGGCACCGGCTGCCGAGCGAAGCAGCGGGAGCCAGCGACGGATGTTCACCTCCGTGAAATCCTGTATCACCGCCGTCAGCGCTACTGCGCCAACTACCGCATTGTCGGGAGTGCTAAGAGGCACGGCCACGGCGCCTATGCCAAGGTCGGACTCTTCCAGGTTCAGCGCGTACCCTCGCTCCCGCACCAGGGCAAGCTCACGTCGAAGCTGCTGCGGAGACTTGATAGTCTTTGGAGTCCGCGACGACAAACCGTCCTGTAGGTAGCTTTCTATGCTTGCCCTGGACTGGGCCGCCAGGCAGCACTTCCCACCTGCCGTGGCGTGCAGAGGCGGGAAGGTCTCCTCGTCAGCGCTCAGCCGCACCGGACCGCTCGGATGGACAACCTGCAGGTCCATGGGCCACCGCCCAGTTGCGTCTGCGACGGTAATCCTGGCGACTGCCCCGGTCGCGTCGACCAGCTCCTGCAAGACGGCGCGAGTCAGCTCACTCAGGACGGCGGCGGAGCGGAGGAAACGGGCAATGGGCAGGAAACCCAGCGGGTCCGGCCGGTAGCCTCTTCCGGGCGCATCCCGCGCCACGATACCCTCCTGCTCCAGGGTTCGCAACAGCCGCCGCGCGGCCGGCTCAGGGAGAGCGCGTATGCGCGCGGCCTCGCCCGCGGTGAGGCCTTCCGGCACCACGAGCAGCAGTTCGATGAGGCGCATCGCGCGGGCAACCGAACGAACTGCCGGCAAGGGACCGTCGCCGAACCCCGGGTCAGGGGTATCCGGGAGTGGTATCCCCTTCGGCCTGCGCCAAGCGGAAGCCCTCACTCGGGACAGCCACCACTCGTAGCTGAGGAGGGCCGAAATGGCGTCCGCCGACTGCTGCAAGTGCGCCACCAGTTGTGAGGTGTCAGCGCGTGGAGGGAAGACATCTGCGTAGGCCAGGGCCAGCGCTCCCTTCACCTCTCCTGACGCTGCGCGCAGGGGAACGGCCACGCCGGCGGACTGCATGGTGGCCTCCTTGTTGTTGAGGGCATAGCCTTGCTCTCGGATCCGCCGGAGTTCCTTCCTCAGTCTGGAGGGTGAAGTGATGGTGCGAGGGGTCATGCTCTCAAGACCAGGCCTGATGTAGTCCTCCAGTTGCTGCTCAGACAGGTGGGCGAGGTAGCACTTGCCGGAGGCTAGCGCATGTAGGGGTTCCGGGGGCCGCTCGGAGAGGTCCAATCGAACAGCAGTGTGGGGCAGAGACATCATGGTTGCAGTGCAGGTGCGGCTGGTGCGGTCAGGACAGAACAGGGCAGCTGTAGCGCCTGTGCGCGCAGCTAGCTCGTCCAGTATGCCCTTTGCTGCATCGGCGAAGTCGAGCAAGGGAGAAGCGAACGCCGCGAGGCGGACCATGCCGGCCGGATTCCTGGCATAGCGCTTCGTATCGACATCCTGGACGACCACGCCCTCAGTCATGAGCGTGCGGAGCAGCCGCACGAGTGTCGGCTTGTGCAGCCCGAGCTCCAATGACAGCTGGGCGAGCGACTGCGGCTGCCGATGGCTCGTGAGCACGCGCAGGATGCGCATCGCACGAGCGGCAGACTGGACAGTACCGTCTCGTGCGCTCTTGGGGCTGTCTTGCGGCCGCTCTGATGATGTGCGTGACGTGGCAGGCACCTCACGTGGACCCAAACGGTGCTGTTCGCATCTGTTCGCCGATGCCAAACATACCTCCTAGTCACACTCGCGAGAGGCCTTGGGGGGCGCGGGCAGCAGGAGGGAGGAAACGGCCGGGCTGATTGGTGGTGTCAGGAACAGAGAGCCAGGCCCCCGCCTCCGCCGCTCCGCTAGCTGAGGCTGATGGCAGGCCTGGCTCTCAAAACGTGTCACATCCCGAAATGGCGATGAGGGCGCGGTCGCGGGCGCCCTCATGGCAGCTTTACTCCGCTGTCTGCGCGGCTATTCCTGCAGCAATGCGGGCAGAGGGAAGCTCTGCACGCGTTCCCACGGCCGCAGGTCCATGGGGACGGCGAGGACGGCAGGAGGGAGGAAGCGGCTGCGGTAATGAGACGGTTGGCAGGTCGGCGCACAAACGGCGGCGCGATAGAGGGAAGACGGGGGATGGCCGAGTCCGGGTGGTCTAGCGAGGACATGAGACACGCAATCAACCTCGGAGGCTACTACCTGGAAGCCGGTCTACGGGACTTCGGCGAATGGTCGGAGCAGATGGTGGAGGACGCGGGTGAGGAGATACGGCCCTACTTGCGGCTGGTATGGACGGAAGCCAGCAGGCAGGTAGAGGAAGCGTATAGCGCACAAGGGGCGTCGGCCAGTGGTGCAGCGCAGGATAGGGTGGCTTTCTGCGTGATATGCGGGCGGCCTTGCGGTGAGGGGATGGAGGTCTGCCCCGACTGCGGCAACAGGACAAACCTCAGCGCGGGAGAAGGGGAGTTGCCTAACGGCGGCGAGGCGACCGCGACAGAGACGACTGAGACGGGGCCTAGCCGCGAGGCGTGGGAGCTCGTCCTTCGCGAGGCGCGACGGCACAAGAAGCCGTGGCTGGCGTTCGTCCTGGCGCTTTGTCTCGGTCCTCTGGGCGTCTTCTACATAGGCGCCAATTTCGGCTTGAGCGCAGTTGTTGTGTGGGGCATACTGGCTGCCCCCGCCGCCATGTGGGCTCCTTCATGGCATTGGATGGTCTGGGTCGCCAATCTTCTCTTGGCCATTCACGCAGCCGACCTCGCGCAGAAGCGGAATGCGCTACTCTCGGCCTCGCTGCTGATAATGGCTGAAGCCCCGACCAGCGAGGAACTCGCAGGCGTCTTCAACTTCTGGTCGGGACCGTATGCAATCACGACGCTTGCAAACGAGTTCCTACCCTCTGCTGCCTTCTGGATGACTCTCGTCGAGATGGTTCGCCAGGGCATAGGGCTGTTCCGCGAACATGCTGTGGGAGCGGGAGTATTCGTACTGGTGCTATCCCCAATTGTCGCCCTGGTCGCCACCTGGTTCTACGGCCTTATCGGCGGCATCGTTGCTCTCCTGGGCACCGGGATTCACTGGCTCGCCGCCAAGCTGAGTCGGCAACCGTTGTGGTTCCCGGACGCGTGACAGGAATGGCCTAGGCGTTCAGAGACTGCCCCGTCGGACTTCCGCTCGGACGAAGGCATTGTAGGAGGAGTAGCCCGCAGACCGCTCTTCTATGACAGCCGCGCCGCACTTCTCTCTGTATCTGTCCACGCGGCCACGGAGCTCGTGGGGGAGGGGCCTATCGTCGCCCTGTGTGTTGGTCGTGTCTGTAGGGTCGCCATACATTGGGAACTCTCTTCGGACCTGCCGCATCGCTTCGTCTTGCGAGAGCCCTGTCTCCCGCAGGCTCTTGAAGACGGAATAGCGAAACACTTGCTCCGACCAAATCACCATCCGTCGCTGGAGGTCGTGCAGGTTCCACCACTCGGCGATGTCCTCGTCGGTGGCACCCTCGTTCCAGGCTTTGCTTACGACGCCGAGCGCAACGGAATGCCCAGCCCGCGCGTCAAGGAGAACGAGGTCGCCGAATCCCGGTGCCAGGGCGGCCGTGCCTTCCTTCTCACCTTGTTTCTTGCACATCTTGAGGGCGCGCAGAACCTCCTTGTGGGCGGCATACTCGGACATGCCACAGTTGAGTGATAGCATCTCCGTGTAGAGCCGCGCCAGTTCGTTTTCGACATGTGGAGTGGAGCGCATAGCGCGCACCAAGGGTAGTGCCCCTCCCCAAACCGGTGCCGCGGCGAGAAGGAGCGCAACGCGAAGGGGGACTTCGCGCTGAGGCGACAGCCACAACGCAATGAGTGAAACAAGCACCTGGGCCAGGAACGCGCACCAGGTCACAAAGCGCTTTCGATTGGGTGCCCACCAGTGAACGAATGCGACGAACGTATAGCCATGCACGGTTTGCGCGAGCACGAGGGCTGATGTGAACTGCCGCAGAATCGCATGGGTCATCCAGAATGTGAGAGTGTGGGCGGCAAGCGTAGACAACAGCGCGAGGGGAAGGAGAAGCGTCCAGCGCACAAAGCTCCCTGCCCTCACGGCCTGCACACCTTACACGGAGTCAGTCCGCGCGCTTCGGCTTCGGCGCGCGTCATGGGAATATCGGACTTCGAGAGCGAAGGGCAGCTGGCACGATGATACCGCTTCCCGGTAGCAGTGGCGTGGACTATGTCGGAAGCTGCCCCAGCGGGTGCCCGGGCGGACGAGGACGAGAGAGACGCCTTGGTCGCGGGGCTGTGCCGGGCGCCACGGCCGGCGGCGAACGCAAGAACCGCCACCACAACCACAACGGCGACAACCAAGGCCCAATGCTTCGACCTCATGCTATCCCTTCCTTACGCGACGCAACTGCAGTAAGCGGCTCAGCGTGGTGGCTCAGGAAGGGCCTTTGGGCGGTCGTTCGCCGCTGCCGGCGGACGGTCCTGCTGATGTTCGCGCTCGCGCGCCCGGTGCGGCCAGCGCTATCTTTCCGGGGGCTTGTCAGGAGCGGTGACAGGAACCGGCCGGCAAGAGCAGGAACCGCCTTCTTGGCATAGACCTGGCATTACCCTGGGAGGGAATCAGCCATGTTGACACGCGTTAGCGGCATCCTCGTGGGCTTCCTGGCGTTAGCAATGGTGACTGGCTGCTACCGAGGCCGGCCGGCCCCCAGCGCGGGCCGCAGGGAAGCGCAAGGGCCGGCCGGGCGGCAGACCATCCACCAGACCGGATCCACCACGATGCTGCCCATGGCAGAGAAGTGGCACACGGCCTTCAACATCGAGCACCCGGAGATCGAGATCGTGGTTTCCGGCGGCGGTACCGAAGCCGGCCTAAAGGCCTTGATCTCGGAAACGGCCGAGATCGCTGATTCCTCCCGCGAGCTCGAGCCCGCAGAGATCCAACAGGCGAAGGCGGCCCAGGTGTACCTGCTGGCCACAAAGGTGGCCAGGGATGGTGTCGTGGTCATCGTCAACCCAGCCAACCCGATGCGCGCAATCACTCTGGAGCTGCTGTCCGACATTTACTCGGGGAAGGTCAAGGACTGGGGCCAGGCCGGAGTGTCCGGCCTCGGCGCCATCGAGCTAGTGAGCCGGGACCCCGCCTCCGGCACCCGGAAACTGTTCAAGGATGTGGCGGTCACTCTCAAGGGTCGGGACAAGGGCCGCGACTATGCCCCGAAGGCGCTGGAGCAAACCTCGAGCGAGGCCGTGCTCACCCTGGTCAGCCAGAGCAAGAACGCCATCGGCTACGTGGGGCTGGGGTATGTGAACAAGACCGTGCGGCCGCTCGACATCATCGTGGAGGAGGGACAGGAACCGATTCCTGCGTCGCCGGGCACGGTGCGCGATGGCACCTACCCTCTGGCCCGGGACCTTTACTGCGTCACCAATGGAGAGCCGACGGGCGCAGTGAGAACCTACCTGGACTGGGTTCAGGGGCCACGAGGCCAGGTGATTGTGGAGCAGACCGGCTACGTTCCCCTGATCGCGCCATGAGCGCGAGGCCATCTTAGCCTCACGCGGCCGCGGGTCGCCCGAGCGCTCTCCAGCCAAGCGCGCGTCGTCTCCCACCTACGGCCGCGGTCGGCAGCAGGCCTCCGGCCGCCGTTTGCCGACCGCGCGCACTGCCGGACCAGTCGAAGGGTTCGCGCGAGTGGCGATGAAAGGGGAAACAAGAGTCAGCGCGCGGTACCGCGCGCAGCCCAAGGAGGCAGTGGCAGCATGACATCACAGCAAGATTCGGTCCCCTGCGGATTGCTGGAGGCGCGTTTCGTAGATATCTTCGGCCGGGTGAAGGCGATGGCCATTCCCCTGCAGCAGCCGTCGGCCGATCTGGCGCAAGTGGCGCGCGATCCTGCCGTGCTCAGAGGTATCAGCGTAGATGGATCCAGCGTCGCTGGCTACACTCAGGTGGAGGACTCGGACCTCCACCTGGCCCCGGATGTCAGCACCATCTTCCGAGTGCCGTATGACGGAAGGCGGGCCGCCGCCTATTGCGACATCTACCAGCGCGGGGAAGGGCCGCAGGGCGCGCCCGTTGCCGCCGATCCCCGGGGCCGCCTGAAGGCGGTGCTGACCGAGTGCCTGACGCCTCAGCAGCGAGTCGAGATCAAGCCCGAGTTGGAGTTCTTCCTGTTGCGCGGGGAGGCGCCGGCCGATGGCGGAGGATACCTGGACATCTACCCGAATGACGAGCTGGCCGAGCGCCTGAACGAGATCTTCTTCTCCTTACAGCAGATGGGCATCCCCCTGGAGCGAGTGCACCACGAATGCGCGCCGGGGCAGGTTGAGGTGGAGGTGGACTACGCGCCCGTCGTCTCCCAGGCCGATCGGCTGGTGTCAGCGAAAGTCGCCATCCGGGCCCTTGCCCACCGCGCCGGATTGCGCGCCAACTTCATGCCCAAGCCGATGGCCGGCATCGCCGGCAGCGGGATGCACATTCACTTCCGCCTGCTCCAGGGCAACCGGAACCTGTTGGGCGCGGAGGGTGGCCGGCTTTCCGATACTGGCCGCCACTTCGTCGCCGGATTGCTGCGGCATGCACCCGCGCTCACCGCGGTGTGCAATCCCTCGGTGAACTCCTACAAGCGACTGGTGCCAGGCCACGAGGCCCCGGTGTATATCTGCTGGGGATACCGCAACCGCTCTGCCCTGGTCCGCGTCCCTCTGGCCACCAGCCCCGAGAAGGTCGCGGTCGAGCTCCGCTCTCCCGATGCCACGGCCAACTTCTACTTCGCCATTGCCGCCATTCTCGCTGCCGGCATGGAGGGCGTGCGCCGCCAGCTTGAGCCGCCCGACGAGCGCCCGGAGAACGTCTATCAGCTGACGGCCGCGCAGCTCAGGCGCCTGGGCGTGAAGCCTCTGCCCGCCACCCTGGGAGAAGCGCTCGCCGCGCTGGAACGAGACCCGGTGGTGCTGGAGGCGCTGGGGGCCGAGGTGGCGCCGCGCTTCCTCGCGCTTCACCGGCAGACCTGGGACCAGTACCTGCACGGGGTCGTGACCGACTGGGAGCGGCAGACCTACGCTGATTACTGATGTAGACAGTGGGAGCCCGCAGAGAGGCTCCCCTACGAACTGCATTCAGATGTTGGGCAGGAGCTTCAGTCGCCTCTGGTGACTTGCCTCCTGCCCTTTCTGTGTCGCATGCTAGTCCGCAGAGGGGCTCGCCTGTGGGGTTCTGGGGCGGAGCGGCCGGCCGCTCGTAGGGGCGACTCTCAGCGGTCGCCCGACGGTGTCCTCACCCCTCAGACCGCCAGGCGATAAATGCTCTGCGGGAGGAGATGCAGGCTCCCGGAACGAAGCAAGGGCCGGCGGAAGTGGATGCTGGGTGGGAGGAGGCTGCTGGCATGAGTGCATTGTCTCAGACCCCGCTCTTGCTGACCGCGGTTCTCCTGGTGCTGGCCGCAGGTGGAGCTTCTCTGATCCTGCTGCCCGGTCGGGGTGCGCGCAGAAGACGGCTCCGGGACCTGGTGACACTGCTCCGCGCCGCCGACCCGAGCGTGCGCGTCCAAGCCCTGGAGAGAGCCCATTCCCTGGCGGCCAGGGACCGCCTCCTGCTCGGCGGCCTGCTCCGGCGCAATCTCGCTAGCTCCTCCAGGACCTCTGACCCAACGCAGCCCATGACCGTCTGGTTCATACGCCAGATCCTCGCCTTGCTCGTGGACGCGCGAACCGCGGTCAGGAGCGATGCCGCCCGCGCGCTGCGCGCGATCATGCAGAGTGATAGCTCACAGCTGATGGACAGGGATGACCCGGCTGTGCTCTCCCCGGCAGTCGCGGGAGTGCTGGAGCTGGCCGGGGGCCGCGTGCTGGCCGCCAGCCGGGAGAGGCCTGACCAGACCCGGGTGCTCGCTTTCGCGGGAGATGCTGGAGGCCGGCCTGCGGCCTCTCGCGCTCGGCCTGCGGGATGGCATCAAGACGGAGACGCTGGAACCCTTGACTGCGGCCCTGCGGGATCGCAGCCCCCGCGTGCGGCGCAGCCTCTATGAGGTGCTGGCGGCCTTGGGTGGAGAGAAGTCCACTGAGCTGCTGGTGATGGCGCTCCAGGACCCCAGTCCGGACCTCCGGGCCCAGGCCGCTCGTTCCCTGGGCAAGGCCAAGGCCGGATCAGCCGTGCCTCAGCTCACGCCTCTGCTGCGCGATCCGATTGGCGAGGTGCGGGCGGCCGCCGCCTCGGCGCTGGCCGAGGTCGGCCTGGCCAGCGCCTGCGCGTCCGTGATCGAGGCCCTCGCCGAGGAGTGCCGGAGAGGGGATAGTGCGGAGGCTGCTCGTGCCGCCATGACCGATGCCATCGCGCGGCTGGCGGATGGGGGCCGCCCCGAGCTAACGCAAGCGCTGACCAGCCTACCCAGGCCGGTGGCCTCCCGGCTGGCAGCCGCGCTGGAGCGGAACGGAGTAATAGAGCGCTGGCTCGCCGGCCGGGAAGCGAAGGAGCAAAGCGAGCTGCTTGCCGGCGCCGCCGAACTGGGAGTCTCCCGGCCCTTCCTGGAGGCGCTCGACTCTGCCGAGCAATCAGTTCGCCTGCAGTCTGCCGCCGCCCTGGGGCATAGCCATGATCCTGCGGCACTGACCGCGGTGGCGGCCCTGCTCGCCGATTCGGATGCCAAGGTGAGAGGAGAGGTGGTGAACTCGCTGGCGAGGTTAAGCGGGCCGCTGAGCCTGGGCCCGCTGGCCCGGGGGGCGTCGGACCCGGACTCCGGGGTGCGTCTGGCGGCGGTCGGGGGCCTGGGGCACGTGCTCTCCGAGCAGTCGGCCTGGAGAAGCGATTCCCTGCCCGGCGATTTCGATCTGGCAGCCGCGCTCTCCCACTCGCAGCAATCGTTGCTGCTGGCAGCCAGAGATCCCGGGGAGGGGGTACGGGTGCAGGCGGCGCAGGCGCTTGCGGTCTTCAGTTCCGGGGAAGCGGCCTCGGCGCTGGTAGGATTGGCTTTGGGCGATGCCAGCCAGATGGTTCGCGAGACCGCGACGCAGGCGGTGGCGCGGTGCGGATTCGCCCACATCCGACACCTGCTGGCCGCTGCGCTCGAGGATCAGGAGGAAAGCCAGCGAGTGCGCGCCATGGGAGTGCTGGGGGCGCTGGGAGGACCCGAGGCGGGACGGTATCTGGTTGAGGCCCTGCGTGATCCCGCAGCCCAGGTGAGGGAGGCGGCCCTTTCCGCCCTCTCCCACCATCCAGTGGACGCTCTTGCCGACCGGCTGGCACCGGAACTGAGGAACTCGGATCCGCGGGTGCGAGCCGGAGTAGCGGCCCTGCTGGGGGAGGCTGGCTCCGCTCAGTACGTTGATGCCCTGGCCCAGGCGCTCGCCGATCCGGACCAGGAGGTCCGAGTGAGCGCCCTGACTGCGCTGGCCCAGTTGGGGCGGCCAGTGCGCAGGTACGAGAGCGCGTTCAGCGCCAGGCTCAGCGATCCCAGCCCGCGGGTGCGGGAAACCGCGGCGGCCGCGCTGGAGGCGCTGCGGGAAGCCTGGACCGCCGCGCCCGAGGCCGCCGACTGGCTGCGGGCAGGCCCGCTATCGGCGGCGGGGGCGGCCGCGCTGGTGGAGGACGCGGTTGGCGGCGAGCTGGAGCCGCTCTTGCGAGCGCTGGACAATGCCCAGTCGGCCCGTTCCCTGGCCCTCTACCTTGCCGGCCTGGGCCGGGGAAAGCTAAACTCGCTGCTCTCCTCGCTGCGCCGGGCCGAAGGTCCGGCGCAGATGCGCGCGGTGGCTGCGCTCTCCCAGGCGCTTCGGCAGGCCGGAGCGGCTGATGGCTATCTGGCCGAACTGAAAGCGATAGACTCCGAGGTCCGGCTGATGGCAGTCGAGATGGCAGGCCTGCTGGCCACGCCGGAGGCGATTGGCGCGCTGCTGGAGGTATTGGAGCGGGATCCACTGCCGGAGGTGAGGAGCCGCGCGGCCTCCATGCTTGCCGAGACGCCGGGCGGAAGCGTTGAGGCGGCCCTGCTGCGCGCCCAGGCGGAGGATCCCAACGAAGTGGTCCGCCTGGTCGCAGCCCGAGTCCTGGGCCGGCTGCCCCAGGCCTGAAGCGCTCCTCTCCCACCGTGATTGACCTCCGGGGCCGGCTCGGCCCCGAACTGCGAGGCAGCCCATGAGATTCGCCACCGACTATCTCTGGTTCAACACCAGCAAGCCCCGTGAGTATGTCAACATCACCGAGCAGGTCGCGCGGGTGGTGGAGGAGAGCGGGATTCGAGAAGGGATGGTGTTGGTCTCCGCCATGCACATCACCGCCGGGGTATACGTGAATGATGCGGAATCCGGGATCATCCGCGATATTGACGAGTGGGCCAATCGCCTCGCGCCCAAGGGGCCCGATTACCACCACCACCGAACCGGTGAGGGCAACGGGGACGCACACCTGAAGAGCCTCCTGGTTCACCATCAGGTGGTCGTGCCCATCACCGCCGGCCGGCTCGACCTGGGCCCCTGGCAGCGGATCTACTACGCCGAGTTCGACGGTCAGCGGCGCAAGCGGGTCATCATCAAGGCCATGGGCGAGTGAGGCGCAGCCGCGGGCGGCGAACGTATCGGCTCAGGCTGACGCAGCTCCGCCGGGCAGCAGACGGCCGCTCTGCACCACATAGGGGTGGGTGGCCTCGGCCGACTGCCACTGCTGGCTTCCCCCGGCGCCAGGGTCGTAGGCACACATCGCCATCACGCCGAGTGCCTGAAGCAGTCCAGTCGCCCGCCTCTCATATTCCCACCAGGCACCTGGCGGCATCTGTCGCACCAGCGCCCTGCGCGGCCAGCTGAAGGTCCGTGCCTTTCCCCCGGAGTGAGGGCGAATGGCCTGCTCGGTGCGTCTGAGCTGGCCGTCGGCCGTGAACTCGCCGGGCGGAAGGTAGCACTCGGAGGGGGAGATGAAGACCAGACTCGCTTGCACCAGCGCCCGATCGGGGCCGGGATCCAGTCGGGCGATAGCTCGGCGCAGCTGAGCTGACCAGCTTGGGGCAGCGATGCACTGGCAATGCTCACCGGCCTGGAGCCCGGCCGCGAGGAACCGCGCTGCCACTGCCAACGCTTCCTGGCTCGTCTCCGGGAGCAGACAGAGATGGCTTCCCTCGGGAACTTGGTCGGCGGAGAACCCCAAGTCCACCATCTTCGCCCACGCATCGGCCGGGTGAGCGCCGGATGCGGCAGGCGCAAGCTGCCAGTGCGCGTAGTAGCCGGTGCGGCCGTCCGGGAAGCTCACCGCCAGGAAGAGGCGGCCCACCTCTTTGACTGTGCCAGTAGCGCCGACAGGTATACCTGGCAGGGCCACCACCGTTCGCGCTCTATCGCCTACGCGCATCGCCACTCCACTGCCGCCTGCTCGGATGCCGTCCCCCTACCTAGTTACTTCCACTTGTAGGTTCGCTGTGTCGCTGCAAGACCTTCACATGTTTGTTCACGGCTCGCGCCATTGCTCACAGTTCCCGATGTAAGCGCTAACGCGGCTCGATGGTGATTGCAGGGTCAAACGGCCGCCTGCCGAAACCCGCGGCACTGTGGCCGAATATCACTACTGCACCCATGCCGAGGTCCCCGACTGGGAGGCGCTGATCCGCGAGCTCTCGGCGTTAGAGGGACTGACTTTCTCCCACTATGATGGTGTCGTCCACGCCACGCCCAGCTTCCTGCAGTGGTACACCGCCCGGCCTGGCCTGAAGCCAGGCCTCTGCCAGGCCGCCTTTGCTGGGAACAAGCTGGTCTCCAACGTGTTCGTCACCCTGGCCCGGATGAGGCTGGGGGGCGGCCCCGTGATCTGTGGGCTGGTTGATACCGTGATGACTCACCCCGATCACCGCCGCAGAGGCCTCGCCACTGCGCTGCTCGAGCGCGCGCTGAGGGCGATGGAGTCGGAGGGCGCGGACCTCAGCCTGCTCTACACGGCGCGCGCGGAGGCAGTGCTTCCGCCCGAGCGGCTCTACCAGCGGCTGGGGTACGCGCCGCGAGAACTCGTGACCCGTCTGCTGAGGCCGGCCCGCCCGGCGGAAGGATCGCCCTCCGTGCTGATGCCTCCGGATGCAAGCGCCCGCCAAGTATTCGATCAGTCGCTGTCCGGGCACGACGGCTGGCTTCTGCTCGACGATGATCTCTGGAGGTGGCGCCGCCAGCAGCGGCCCCGCGAGTATCCGGTGGCATTGCTCAGGACTGCCTCCGGCGGCGCAGCTGCGCTCTGTACGGGTGAGCTGATCATGTCTGGCGCGCCACTTCCGGTAAGCGTGATCAGCGATCTCGTGCTGCCCGCGGGTGCTGCCGCTCGCGGCGCGTTGGATGCTCTGCTCGCCTGCGCGCCCGCGGAGGCGGCGATCACTGTGCTCTGCCCGCAATCTGAGGTGCAGAGAGAACGGCTTCTGCTGGAGGCCGGCTTTGCGCCCTCCGGTGTGGAGGTGGCCATGCTGCGGCCCATTAGCGAGCGGGGCCGGGCCGCGCTCCGCGCACCAGCCGCTCCCTGGTACGTGGCTGTCGAGTCCGTGATCGGGGTCTGAGCCGCAGTCCCCCAGAACGCCTTACCTGTCGTCAACCTCCCCGCCAGATCCTGGCCGTCTCCGCCCTGTCATAATCTGCCTCCCAAAGCTCGCCCCCCTTAGCTCCTGCCGCTAAAGTCTCTCCCGGCATCTGGCGATATCTAGTGTGGTGGGCTCAAGCGTACCGGACAGACAGCAGAGGGCGTGCGCTTGCCCCCCTTCACCATGACCAGAACCTGCGCTGCGCTGACTACGCTTGCCGCGTTGCCGGAAGGGCTAGGGGCCCAGAGCCCTGGCCGCCTTCGCAGAGAACATGCCCGCCCTGAGTTGGACGCTCGCTACCGCAGCGCCCCAGGGCGTCCGCTCGGGCGGGCACCAGCAGCGCTGGCGAGCTCAGTGGGCTCGCAAATCCGGCTTTTCGCAGCTCCGCCCTCTGGCCCGCATTCGACCCCGGTCGCTCCCGCACGGCCGGGCAGGATCGGGCCGCTTTTGCCTCCGCCCGCCCGGACCGGGAGCGCAAAGCTCCCGGTCCGGGCACTCCTTCTGCCTGATGGCCGCTTGCGATGAAGCGGTTCCAGGGAACGGACAGGGAGGCGAGTGGCTCTGAGCGCGCGAGCTGGGATAGGTTCGTGGAGGAGGTGCGCTTGGCCCTGGACGCGGCGCGGGCAGCGGGGGATCGGAGCCGACCGAGGCTCGGGCGGCTGGCGAGCCGGGTCACGGCAGGGCACTACTGGGTTTCGGGTCTGGCCATTGCTGAGGCTGTGGTGCAGGAGCATCAGGGAGTGGGGGAGCCATTCGCGTCCTTTCGCCGGGACGTCAGATCTACGTGCTGCCAATCTCATCCCCCTGGATCGGTGGTGTGCCTCGCGGAAGAGGGTGGGCAATGGTAGCACCCCTGGGGTTCCTCCATTGCCACTCCGCCCACCATCTGGTGGGTCTGGAGTGACTGACCCGCCGCCGGCCGGCGCCCGTCCCCCCGGTCGCGTCCGGTCGGCGGCCCGCGGGGCGCTCGACGGACCCCCGGTCCGCAGATTCCCGGGATTCCGCACACCGATGCGCAATCCCATCGCGAGCGCAAACGAGGGACTTCGGGGCGGCGAGTGCGTGGCCTTCTTGCGGTCGCTAGGGAACGCCTGCGAGCAGGGGCTGAAGCTGAGCGCGCAGCCGGAGCATGGCCTTGCCGTGAATCTGACAGACCCGGGATTCAGTCACCCCCAGCACACGGCCAATCTCCTTCAAGGTCAGCCCCTCATGATAGTAGAGGCTGACCGCCATCCGCTCGGCCTCCGGCAGCGCGTCGATCGCCTTCGCCAGCTCGTCTCGCTCTGCCCAGCGCTCCACTTGCTCCTCCGGGGAGAGGGCGCGGCGATCCGCCACCGTGTCACCCAGGGTGTCTTCGTCCCAACCCTCCCCGCGGCCGCCTGAGATCGCTTCATCCAGGGATTGGACGGCCTGCAGCGCCACCTCTTGGGCGATCTCACTCAGCTCCTCGACCGAGACCTCCAGCGCCGCCGCCAGCTCCTCGTCAGAGGGAGGCCGGCCCAGCCTATCCTGCAGCCTGGCGCAGGCCGAGGTCACCTCCGACTCGCGCTGGCGAACCGAGCGCGGCAGCCAGTCCATGTCCCGCAGCATATCCATCACTGCGCCCCGGATGCGGTGATAAGCATAGGTCTCGAACTTGACTCCTCGCCCGGGGTCGAACCGGTCAATGGCGTCTATCAGGCCCACCACCGCCTGGCTCAGCAGGTCCTCATAGCCCAGCGCCGACGCCGGCCTGAGGTTCATGCGCTCCACGACATAGCGCGCCAGCGGGGCATAGCCCTCGATGAGCTGGCGCCGCAGCTCGGCCGCAGGCTCGGAATCGGCGCGGCTCGCCGCGTACTTCCCCCATACCCACTCTGAATCTTCCACCAGCCCCACCTCCACCTGGCCCGGTCCGCGTCAGCGGACGGCGTGCTCGTGGCTCTCACCGCCGACCGCAGTCCCGACGGGACCGCCGCCGGCATCGTCAGCGAGTGATCCAGGTCTGGGCTGCGCCACCTCGTCCTCGCGGGGAGGCGGCCGCAGCCAGCCGAGGGCGTTCGCCGCCCAGCGTGCCAGCCAGATCACGGCCAGGAAGACCACGATGCTCGCCACCACGGCGTAGAAGGGCCCCATCCCCGCCCACAGCGCCAACTTCCCGGTAAGCGTGAGGGCCGCCATCCCCAGGCCCAGGGTCGCCCCACACACCAGGTCACACATCTTCATCGGGGCTCTCCCCTGGGCCAGGAACCAGCGCGGGGATTAGGCAAGAGGCGGGTAGAGGGGATCCAACCGGTTGGCCAGGAGCCACGAGCGGCCTGGCGGCCACTAAGCGGCGCGACGTACGGCAAAACCGCCCGCCGGCCGCCTGAGCGGTTTCGGGCCTTCAGGCCCGGAATCGCGGCGGCCGCACGCGCGCCGTTCTGATCGCGCCGTCGTCCAAACCCCACGGTCCACGCCTCTGCTGGACTTCCTGGCTTCCTGCTGGTCCTGCGGCTCGCTCACGCGAGCCGCCAGAAAGCCACGTGGGGTCTATTCCATAGGGGTTCAGGGGTTTTGAGATCAGGCTAGGGCAGCCGATGTTCACCAGACCGCGCTGCCCCGAGTGCCTTGAGGCCTGATTGGGCGGCGGCATTGGCTGGGTCCAAGGCCAGCGCACGCCGGAATGCGCGCTCCGCCCCCGGCGCGTCGTCTGCCTTCCAGAGCGCGAAGCCAAGGAGCGCCTGTATTCGCGGCGCCTGGGGCACCAGCCTCGCGGCCTCTTCCGCGGACCGCCGCGCCTGGGCCGCCTGTCCCAGGCTCAGTAGCTGGTACGCTAACATGGCATGGGCTATGCCCTCGCGCGGGTCCAGCTCAATGGACCTGCGCAGCGACTGCACCGCGCCTCGACTATCGCCCATCGCTCCCAGCACATCGCCCAGTTCGAGCGCGGCGCCGGGATCATCGGGTTTCGTCTCCGCCACCGCTCTCAGCTCGCGCGCCGCGGCCGATGTATTGCTTTCCGCGAGCAGGTGCATCGCCAGTTCCCGCCGCGCGCGGGGGTTGTCGGGGGACAGGGAGAGCGCTTGCTCGACTTTCGCGCGAGCGGCAGCACCTTCGGCTTTTGCGCCCAGCTTCTGCGCCTCATCCACTAACCGGTCGGATTGCGCCAGGCCCCGGACGCGCGGAAGCTCTGCCAGCGCCAGTCCCAGGGCCAGCACCGCGCCGAGGCTCGCCAGTACGATGAGTATGCGGAGAGTGGTATTCCGCGCTTCCATGTCTCTACCCGGCCGCCCGGCGAGCCCTGCCCGAGCGGACTACCTTGAAGGTTCCGGACGTCTTCTGCCATGCCACCAGGTAGTCGCCTGGGAGCAGCACCGACCAGGCCATTTCCCGGGGCGAGATGTCTCCATCTTGCCGCACCACACGCACCGGAACCGGCCGGCCCCTCCGCAGTGCCACTGCTTGTTCGAGGCTATTGCGGAAGACTTGTGCTCCCAGGTGGGTCTCTGGCAGATCCTGTACGTACAGGGCCAGATGGCCGCTTGGCCCTTGCAGCCGGTCTGCCAGATCAGCGCTGGCAGTAACGATCCGGGCCGCGGTTCGTCTCGCTTCCCTCCAGGGCAAGATGTACCAGGAGGTCAGACCAGCGGCGACGAGGAGGACGACCGCGATCCCAGCTCCGCGCTGCCAGCCCATCTGGCGCGCACTGCACAGATCGCCGAAGAGCCACACCAGGCCAATCGTTGGCAAGTAAGCGAACCGGCTGTGTTCCAAGTCTGGCGCGGCTGCCGCCAGCGTCCACGCTGGCACCAGCATGAACAGGAAGAAGCCCGACCACAGCATGAGCCGACGACCGGGCACTCCTCCGAGTTGGCGCATCATCCACAGCAGGCCCAGTGCCATCAGCACCACAGTGACGGGCAGCCAGGGTCCACCCGCGAGCCGGAACAGGTCCTGATGAACCGGGAAGAAGAAGGCGACGATATGCCGAAAGGGCGTCCATGGCAAGACGGTGTCGTGGGCAGTCAGGTGGAGAGGGTATCCGCCCAGTCCGCCCCTGACGTGAATGCGCCACGCCAGATACCCGCAGAGCACGATCGAGTAGCATCCCCCGACCATCACTGTGCGCCGCCAGCGGCCTTCCGGCTGCCCCAGAGCGGCCCAGAGCAGGGCCGCCGCTGGCAGCGCCAGGGCCGCCTCCTTGCTCAACAGGGCAAGCAGGAAGCTGCCCAGCGCGGCGGCCATGGCGAGCCACTGCCAGGCCCGCGCGGAGGAGGTGAGATAGGCCTGCAGGCTGAGCAGGGACAGGAGACAGAAGCAGGTGCACAGCAGGTCGGCGCTGCAGGAGGCCCAGACCACGGTTTCCACGTGAAGCGGATGCAACGCGAACAGCATTCCCGCCAGGCCCGCCCCCAGTCTGCTGCCGGTCACACGACTCGCCAGCAGGTAGACCAGGACCGAGTTGGCCGCGTGCAGAGAGACGCTGGCGAGATGATAGCCCATGGGCGCCCCTGCCCAGGCCTTCACGCCGATCCACCATAGCAGCATGGACACCGGCCGAGAGAAGTACTCCAGCACCTGACTGGTTGCTGCTTCGCGTAGGCCTCCGGCGGACTGCGCCACCCAGAGCAACCCGAAGTCGTCCGAGAGGAGGCCGACCTTCAGGCTTGGGAGATACACCAGGATGGCGGCCGCTATCACGGCAGTGGCAGGAGCCAGGCTCCTGCCCAATATGGCAGGCGCCGCCCGCGTCTCCGGCGTCTTGCTCGCGGCCGCAGGCGAGAAACCCAAGAGCCCGCGCCCGGCCACGGCCACCACTACCAGGCAGAGGGCGGCGACATTCGCGCTCCATTCCGCTGTCGGGAGGGCCGGCAGAAACCACCACCGCCACGCCAGGGCGGCCACCGCGATGCCGGCCGCCGCATTCACCAGGCGACGATCTCGCCTCCCGGCGGCCGCGGCGAGCCGGCCGGTCTTGCTCGTCCTCTTCCCGCGGGCGCGAGGTGGGCGCTTGAGGCCGTGGTGCACTTTCAGTCCCCCAGGCTGAGCTGCGCCAACCGCCGCCCCAGATCGCGCGCGGCCTCTAGCGCTCGCGCGTCTTGCAGAACATCGCCCGGGTCGCGTCCCACCGCACATACCTGCCAGCCCGCGTCGGAGGGGGAACCGGCCAGCATCATCCCGTGGTTGAGGGCGCAGGCGAGAACATGCGTGGCCGCCACCTCCTGGCCGCCCCAACGTGCGGCCCCGACCGTCACCACGGCGATCACCTTGCCCGACAGCTTGCGTCCCATCCACCACAGCGGCCGCATGCGGTCGAAGACCGCTTTCAACTGCGCTGTCATGCTGTTGAGATAGACTGGCGTGCCGAACACGATGGCATCGGCCCAACCGAGCAGGGGATAGAGCTCCGTCATGTCATCCTGTTGGACGCAGCGGCCGGAGGGATCGCGCACACAAGAGGCGCAGGCGGTGCAGGGCATGATGGTTCTTCCCGCGACCGTGAACAGGGTGGCGGCCGCGCCCTCCTCCCGCGCCGCCTCCAGCACCCGCTCCATCAACAGCTCCGTATTCCCGCCCTTCCGCGGGCTGCCGACGAGGCCGAGGATATGCTGCATCATTGCCTCTCTCAGTTGGGCTGCGTTTATCCACGGGGCCGGCTGGGTCCTGCTATTCAGCCGGGTGCTGGAAAGACTGAGCCGTCTGGGTTATAGTTGGGTGCGTCAGCCGGGGTGGGTGCCTGCCTCTGGCCCGGGTCTGGACGCGACCAATGGCGAATCGGCTAACGAACAACATGCTTCGCCGCCTCGCCTCCGAGATCGGCGTCGTCCGCAAGGACCACGGCGGCCGGCTCCGCGTCTGCCTGGTCTACCCGAACACCTACTTCGTGGGCATGTCCAGCCTGGGCTTGCAGGCCGTCTACCATCTCTTCAACGCCCGCCCCAATGTGGTCTGCGAGCGGGCCTTCTTGCCTGACCCCGCGGACTTGGCCGACCTGGTCCGCACCGGCGCCCCGCTAGTCTCCTATGAGTCACAGACTCCTCTCCAGCAGTTCGATGCCATCGCCTTCTCCATCTCCTATGAACTCGATTACATGAATCTCGCGCGGGTGCTGCGGCTAGCGAAGCTGCCAGTGATGGCCCACGAACGGGACGACCGCCAT
Source organism: uncultured Armatimonadota bacterium (assembly GCA_963716175.1). GTDB lineage: Bacteria > Armatimonadota > Hebobacteria > Hebobacterales > Hebobacteraceae > MFD04408-11. The sequence goes on from OY970296.1 coordinate 3,574,749, forward strand.
CCCCTGGTTGTGGCCGGAGGCGCGGCCGTTTCCATCAACCCGGAGCCGCTCGCCGACCTGGTGGATTTGTTCGTGGTAGGAGAGGCGGAGCCGGTTTGCGATCGGTTGCTGGCGGCGCTCGCCGGCCGCCTGTCGAGAGAAGAGCTGCTGGCAGGGCTGCCGGACCTGCCAGGGGTACACGTTCCGGCCCGAGGAAGCTTGCATGAGGGCTTGGCGAGGAGAGCCGTCCAACGCCAATATGCCCGGCCTTTGGATGCCTGGCCGACTCACTCGCGCCTCCTCACGCCGGACACGGAGTTCGGCAACCTATTCCTGGTTGAGGCCGCCCGCGGCTGCGGGCGGGGCTGCAAGTTCTGCGTGACGCCGGCCTGCTACTGGCCGTTGCGGTGGCGCTCGGCGGGGAAGATCATGGAATCAGTGGAGGCCGGTCTGGCCCACCGCGATGCGGTGGGCCTGGTCGGTGCTGCTGTCTCCGACCACCCCGAGATCGAGGAGATCGCGCGCCGCATCCGAGGGGCGGGCGCCAGACTGTCGGTCTCCTCCTTGCGCGCGGACACGGTGTCTCCAGCGCTCATCGGAGTTCTGGCCGGGAGCGGCGCCCGCAGCATCACCGTGGCGCCGGAGGCGGGGAGCGACCGGCTGCGCGCGGCAATCGGCAAGGGTATCTCGGAGCAGGAGATCATCAAGGCGCTGCGCACGGCCGCCGACGGCGGCATCAGGGAGGCAAAGCTCTATTTCATGGTGGGCTTGCCCGGGGAAGGGGAGGAGGACGTCGCCGCCATACCCGCCCTGGTCCGTAAGTGCCTCACGGCCGCCCACCTCGGCGCGCTGACCGTCGCCGTCGGTGCATTCGTGCCCAAACCCCACACCCCGTACGAACGTGAGCCCATGCTGTGGGTCGCCGAGCTCTGGCGCCGGCTGCGCGCCGTCCGCGAGGAGCTGCGGGGCGAACCGCGGGTCAAGTTGGCGCTGGAGAGCGCCAACTGGTCCTACCTGGAGGGGGCGCTCAGTCGGGGTGACAGGCGCCTGGGGCCGGTTATCGCTGCCGCGGAAGCGAGGGGAGGCAACCTGGCGGCCTGGCGCACCGCCTTCCGAGAGGCCGGCCTGAGCGCCGAGCAGTTCGCCGGTCGCGCCCCTGAAGGTGAGCTGCCCTGGGGGTTCATCCTCCCAGACGGGAGCAGTTTCTGACGCGAGGGGCGCCGGCCGCTCGCGAGCCCCTGCGGGAACGAGGAAATGACAGGCCGGCCCGAGTTGAGGCTAGGCCCAGATGGCAGGTAGTGTCATCTGGGTCGCCGAAAGATAGGCTGTAGGGTGCAGATGTAGTGCAGATTGACTTGACCTGGCCGCCGTGCTAGCATGGCGCTCGGATGAGGACTTGGCCGGCGGCGGAGAGAACGCGGCCGGCGAGGGTTTTGGACTGGCCCTCCGCCGGCAAAGCAGGAGGCGACTCGACATGAACGCAGCGCTCCGGTTCGGCATGCGGCGGGGGTTGATCTTTGGGCTCAGTGGTCTGCTCCTTGCCGTTCTCTGGGCCTCTTCCCCGGCGCTCGCGGCGCTGGGGAAGAAAGAGCCGACCCCGGAGCAGAAGAAGTGGTGGAAGACCTTCTCGAATGAGGTCAAGTCGGCCAATATCGAGCGCCACGTCGTCAACCTGAGCAACTCAGGTCCTCGCCTGGCTGGCTATCCCGGGGCCGAGGTGGCGGCCGAGTATATCGCGAAGGAAGTGCAGGCCCTGGGCCTGAAGGATGCCAGCCACGGCGGCCTCGATCCCAAGCTCCCCTACCGCGAAGCTTACTGGGTGACCGTTCCCTGGGTCTGGGGGCAGCCCACGGTGGAGGTGCTGGTCGGCGGCAAAGCCGTGGCGAGCTATCCGGTCTATCCCCTCTGGCCGAACCTGGTCCGGACCTCCCAATTGCCGGAAGGGGGCAAGACCTACCGCTTGATAGCTGGCGGTGATGGAAGTCTGGCCGAGTTCAGCGGGAAAGACGTCGAGGACACGGCCGTTCTGCTGCAGTTCTCCGGTGGCACCACGTGGCTGAACGCCCCTCGCCTGGGCGCCCGCGCGGTGATCTTCATCGAGCCGGAGGCGCTCGAGCGGGGCGAGGCCGAGGCCAAGTTCCTGCGCATCCCCATCAACATCCCTCGCTACTGGATCTCCCGCAGCGATGCCAACCGCTTGATCGCCAGGCTGAAGTCCCAGCCGGAGGTGATGATCCGGATTCAGTGCCACATGACCTGGGAGAGAAAGCAGGCCTGGAATATCGTGGCCGAGATCCCGGGCACCGACAAAGAGCTGAAGAAGCAGGCGGTCTATCTCACCGCCTACTACGACACCATGTCCATGGTGCCCCAGCTCTCGCCAGGGGCCGAGAGCACCGCGGGGGCGGCCAGCCTGCTCGAGCTGACCAGGATTCTGGCCAGGTATCCCCCCAAACGCACGGTGCGGGTGATCTTCAACGGGGCCCATTTCCTGGGTCTGGCTGGGGTTCGCAACTACGTCGCCACGCACCTGAAGGAGCTGACCGACGGCCTGCCGGTGAGGGAGCGGACGCGCTTCTTGGGGTTGATCCCCTACACCCACACCGTGATGAAGAAGATGCCGATCAACCTCTTCCTGGCTTTCGACCTGTCCACTCACCACAGCCGGGTTGGCCTCTTCTACAAGGGGTTCTTCTACGACCAGCGCGAGGATATGGATATCAGCCGCCAGTTCTCTGATTTCGCCCGCACCCTGAGAGAGAATGCGGGGCTGATGGCGGATTGGGAGACGACCAAGGGCTTCACTGACGCCGAGGCCGGGTTCGCGGATGGCGTGAACCCGATCTACGGCAAGCCCTGGCGCACCTTCATCTTCGGGAAGATCGCGCTGGACAATGAGCCCATCACTCTGGGTGGGGGACGGGGAGCAGGCTTCGTCACCACCGATGACTCCCGGCCCCTGTTGGACACCCCCTTCGACACCGTTGACCAGGTGAACTTCAAGAACCTGTACACGCAGAGCTGCTTCCTTGCCGCCACCCTGTGGGACGTCGTGAACGACCCCAAGATGCCGGTGGACAAGGACCCCAAGTTCGCGCGGATGACGCTCTCCGGCGGCTTCGCCGAGCTGACGGCGAAGGCCCTGGCCTTCGATCCCACCAGGAGCGTGGTGGCCGACAAAGTGGTGTCAGGCACCATGGTGGTGGCTCGCATGTCGGACTCCACCCTGATGGGCACGCGCGGTGACCTGGTGGAGATCGTTGACGACCGGGGCCGCAGCCACTTCTGGGGTTACCCCACCATCAACGCTTACGGCTGGCGCAAGCCCAGCTACATCGAGGCCTACCACACCAACCCGCAGACCGGCGACATTGACTACGCTCCCGACTGGGGCCCCATGGTCAGCCGCAGCAACCCCGATCCCACCCAGTTCTTCATCACCTCCGGCAAGAAAGAATGCACCATCGTCATCTTCGACTGCGTCCCCATTGCCCTCTATGACCTGGTTGACCCGCAGAGCCTGACCACGCTCCGCTATATCAAGGTCTACGACGGCCAGACCGATGCCGAGCCCAGACGCTACGGGCTGACCGTTCCCCATCCCGAGCCGCTGCGCGGCCATGTGGAGGACGTGGCCCTGGTGTTTGCGGACAAGGGCCAGCGGGTGAAGGTGATGATGGGCCTGGGGGGCGGCTCGATCCGCATGCTGTTGCTGAACGCGGCGACCATCAGCCCCAAGTACGAGAGCGGGCTGGGGTATCTCGCGGACAAGCCCTTCGCGCTCTCCCACACCCCGCTGCGGGTGACACAGGACATGTGGAAGCTGGACGACCTGCGGATGAAGAAGCTGGAGGGCTTCCGCATCGTGAATGAGGTGGTGCGATCCCTGCACACCACCGCCGGGACGCTGCTGGCGAAAGCGCAGAAGGCGCTGGACCGCAAAGACTACGAGCTGGCCGATGCCGAGGCGCGAGCGGCCTGGGGCTATGAGGCGCGGGCCTATCCCGCCGTGCTCTCCACTATGAACGACGTGGTGAAGGGCGTGCTCTTCTACCTCGCGCTGATGCTGCCGTTCGCCTTTTTCGTGGAGCGCCTGGTGTTCGCTTTCCCCAACCTGCGCACCCAGATCTTCGGCATCGTCATCATCTTCGCGGTGATCTGCCTGATCTTCAGCTTCATCCATCCCGCCTTCGAGATCACCAAGAACCCCTGGATCGTGCCGCTGGCCTTCATTATGGTGGCCCTCAGCGTGTTGGTGATCACGCTGGTGACGATGAAGTTCGAGACTCAGCTCAAGATGCTCCAGATGAAAGTCTCCGGGGTGCACCGCGCCGACATCGGGCGCATGAGCGTGGCCGCCGCGGCCTTCGCCCTGGGGATCAGCAACATGCGCAAGCGCCGCGCCCGCACCGTGTTCACCTGCCTCACCCTGATCCTGCTCACCTTCACCGTGCTCTCCTTCACCTCGGTGAAGACCGCCACTCGCTACAACGAGCGCCGCGCCAAGGGCAAGCCCACCTACCAGGGCCTGCTGGTGCGCAACGCCATGTGGGAGCCGCTGGAGGAGTCAGCCTATCGGGTGCTGGATGACGAGTTCGGCCGCAGCCGGGCGGTGGCGCCTCGCGCCTGGTTCTTCACCTCCAAGACCGAGGAGCAGTCCTTCCTGCTCGTGAAGAGCCCGGCCACCGGGACCACCTACGACGCCCGCGCAGTCACCGGGCTGACCCCGGCCGAAACCGAGGTCACCGGCCTCAACCACGCCCTGCTACCTGGCGGGCGCTGGTTCCGGCCCGGCGACGTGCATGCCGCCATCATCTCCGCCCGCATGGCGGACGCCTTCCACCTTCTGCCGAGCGATGCGGGGAAGGTGAAGATTGACCTGGGCGGCGTGCCGTATGACCTGATCGGCATCCTCGACGCCAGCAAGGCGAAGCGCATCCTGGATCTGGACCAGGAACCGCTCACCCCGGTGGACTGGATTCAGATGCAGCGCATGGCGCGGCAGGGCGGCGGCCAGCAGCAGCAGGGCCAGAAGTCAGGGTTCCAGGAGTACCTGCACCTCTCGCCCGACCAGGTGGTGTTCGTGCCCTTCAACACCGCCATCAACCTGGGGGCGGAGGTCGAGTCCGTGGCGGTGAGCTTCATCACCCCGCAGGAGGTGAAGCAGACCCTCCGCGCCCTCATGCCCAGGCTCGGCTTCAACCTCTACGCCGGCACCGGCACTGAGATCCGCAAGTGGAGCGCCATCGGGCGCACCTCCATCTCCGGGATGAGCGATATCCTCATCCCCATCCTGATCGCGGCCCTGATCGTGCTCAACACCATGCTGGGCGCGGTCTACGAGCGGGTGCGAGAGATTCACATCTTCAGCTCCATCGGGCTCGCCCCCAGCCACATCGCCACCCTGTTCATGGCCGAGTCCTTCGTCTACGCCATCCTGGGCGCCATCTTCGGCTACCTCATCGGCCAGGGTATGGCCAAGATCATCACCGCCCTGCACCTTCTGCCCGGCCTCTACCTCAACTACTCGTCCGTGTCGGCGGTGGCCTCCACCACCGTGGTCATCGGCGTGGTGCTGCTGTCCACGGTGTATCCGGCTCGCAAGGCCTCCGAGGTAGCCACGCCAGCGCTCGATCGCCGGTGGCAGGTGCCGGAGCCAGTTGGCGATTCCTGGGACATCCCCCTGCCCTTCGCGGTCACTGGCGAACAGGCCAACGCGCTCATCCGGTTCATGGTGGAGTGGTTCGAGGCCTATGAGGAGTATTCCATCGGGGATTTCGTCACCCAGGATGTCACCAACTTCGAGGAGAAGGCGGATTACGGCACTGCCTACGTGATTCAGCTCATGGCCTGGGTGGCGCCCTTCGACCTGGGCGTCAGCCAGAAGGTGCAGCTGCGGACCGTGCCCACCGACATGGAGGACGTGTTCGAGATCATGCTCCACCTGGAGCGTGTGAGCGGAGACGTCTCATCCTGGCGGCGGGTGAATCGCCGCTTCCTCAACACCTTGCGCAAGCAATTCCTGATCTGGCGGACGCTGCGAGCGGAAGAGCGAGACCGCTATCTGGGCCTGACCCCGGCCGCCGGCGCCGCCGCGGAGGCCGCCTCCTGAGGGGGGCTGGAGAGCAAGTGGTTCCATTCTACACAGGATAGGTGACCAGGTTGGCTGAGGAACTGGAGGAGAAACCGGAAGCCGCGCCATCGGGAGCAGACGAGGGCGAGTATTACATGGAGCGCCGGCCGGAGCTGGAACCGACAGAGTTCCGCGAAGGCTTCACCATGAAGACGTTCCTGGGCGCTCTCTTCATCGGGGTCATCATGATGCCGGGAGCCATCTACCTGGCGCTCATGATGGGCCAGAGCATGGGGTCCGCGGGCCAGTGGACCACCATCATCCTGATCACCGAGGTTGCCCGCCGCTCCTTCACCAAGGTGTCCCGCCAGGAGCTGTACATGATCTACTACATGGCGGGCAGCCTGCTGTCCGCCGGCGGGACGCTGGCCGGAGGCGCCTTCGCCTATTTCGTGTGGAACGCCTACCTGATCAACTCCACCGCGGCGCAGAACTTCGGCATTGCCAAGCTCATCCCGCGCTGGGTGGCGCCGCCGCTGGGGTCTTCCGCCTACATCCAGCGCACCTTCCTGCACCATGACTGGACCATTCCCATCGTGCTGACCGTGCTGGGGAGTATCTTCGGGCGGGCGCAGTGGATCGGCATGGGCTACTTCCTGTTCCGCACCACCTCCGATGTGGAGCGACTGCCATTCCCCATGGCGCCCATCGCCGCTCAGGGGGCCACGGCGCTGGCCGAGGTCTCGGAGGAGAAGGAGTCCTGGCGCTGGCCGGTGTTCAGCGTGGCCACCATGATCGGGCTGGTATACGGCTTCTTCTACGTCGCCATCCCCGTGATCACCGGCGGCTTCCTCGCCGACCCGCTGAAGCTCATCCCCATCCCCTTCATTGACTTCGTGCAGAACGCAGAAGATGCGCTGCCCACCAACCGGATCGCGATCGCCACCGATCTGGGGCCCATCTTCTGGGGATTCGTGCTGCCCTTCCCCATCGTCGTCGGCGGCTTCATCACCTCCATGTTCACCAACTTCCTGTTCTCGCCCCTGCTCTACCATTTCACCTACAGCCCCGTCCTGGGCAAGTCCACCCTGTTCCCGCAGTGGTCCAAGGGCATGAACCTGATCCAGAGCCAGATGATCCTCGGCTTCGATTTCTACATGAGCTTCGGCATCGGGATCTCGCTTGCCATCGCCGCCATCGGCCTCTACTCGGTCCTCAGCACCCTGTTGAAAGCCCGGGTGGCTCGCGCCCAGGGCGCGGCCACCAGAGGCTACCGCGATGTCCCAGCCGGCAGAGGCGACTTCCCCATCTGGCTGGCGCTGGTGGCCTGGGCCTTGCCCGCGGTCTACTACGTGATCCTGGGGCACTATCTGGTGCCCAGGTTCCCCGTGTATTGGCTAATCTTCTTCGCTTTCGTGTGGACCCCGGTGATCTCCTATGTATCGGCGCGCATGAATGGCCTCCGGGGGTGGGGCATTGACATCCCCTACGTGCGGCCTGCGGTGTTCATCCTCAGCGGGTACAAGGGGGTGGACATCTGGTTCGCGCCCATCAACCAGGACGACCACGGTTGGGCTGCTTCCCAGTTCCGCGAGGTGGAGCTGACCGGCACCAGGATGGTCAGCGTGGTGAAGGCGGAGGCCTTCCTGCTGGTGCTGATGCTGTTCTGCAGCTTCGTCTACTGGTCATTCTTCTGGAAGACCAGCCAGATCCCATCCTCCCAGTACCCGTACGCCCAGATGTTCTGGCCCCTCAACGCCTTCTGGCAATGCCTCTGGGCCACCGCCACTATGCCGCACAAGGCCGGGGAGGCCACCTTCTTGCTCAAAGCCGTCAAGCCCTCGATCATCGGCTATACCGGCGCCGGCGCCATGGCCCTCTACTGGATCATGAGCGCCTTCCGGGTGCCCACCCTGTGGTATTACGGGCTGATCGGAGGCTTCAGCGACACCACCTGGGCCATCCCCAGCTTCATCGGCGCCATGCTGGGGCGTTATTACTTCGCCCGCCGCTTCGGCAAGAACCGCTGGCGCCAGTACACGCCGGTGCTGGCCGCCGGCTATGCCTGCGGAGTGGGCCTGATCGGGATGGTGTCCATCGGCCTGACCATTATCTTCAAGGCGGTGCGGTCGCTGCCGTTCTGACGCAGTTCGCGCCTGTTGCGTCAGACGGTCAATGGTGGAGGCGGTTTGACAGTACAAGTAGATTACGATACGACAGCCATCGGATGGCACGGAGTCTCGGTCCGGGTTCCGGCGGACTGGACTCTGGGTGCGGTAGGGGGTGATCGCAAGTCCGGCTACCTGCGGGTAGATGACGAGCGCATGCCGCGGCTCCAGCTGAAATGGTCGCAGGGCCACATCAACCTGGAGAAGAAGCGAAGCGAATACGCCAACCGGCTGACCACGGGCAAACGCAAGCGGCCCACCGGGCTCACCGTGGACCTGGAGGCCCGGGTAATCAGCGGGCGCTCGAAGCCGAAGAAGGAGCTGGCCACCTTCGCCTGGCGGGGCCCGCAGTGCGGGATGGGGGTGCTGTGGAACTGCCAGGTATGCAACCGGGCCCTCATCGCGCAGGTGAGCTGGCAGCAGCCGGAGCGCCTGCACGAGGTGGCCCAGCAGGTGCTGGGGTCGCTGGAAGATCACGCCATCGGCGGCTGGCAGTTGTGGGGCGTAGATAGCTTCGCCTTCCTCGCGCCAGAGGGTTATGACCTGGCGAAGTGGAAGCGAATGACGCGCTATCTCGAGCTGACCTTGACGACCAAGAGGGAGGCCACCCTCCGCGCGGTGCGGTGGGGAATGGTGGCGCTGGTGCTGGGCGGGCGGACGCTGATGGAGTGGTACCAGGACGAGAACAGGCGGCGGCGCGATGTGCGGTGGCAGGCGCAGGAGATGGAGGTGAAGGGCCACCAGGCGGTGGCAGCCTGGGGTGAGCGCAGACGATTCGCAGGGAGCGTGAGAAAGGGCCTGGCCAAGCTGCTGGGGCGCAAGCCGGCGGTGGATTTCGCCGCTTGCGCCTGGCACTGCCCGGACTCGAACCGGATCTACCTGGCGGAGACGATTTACGCCGAAGGGCAGGATGTGCTGAAAGGAGTGGTGGACTCCATCCTCTGCCATGAGGAGGCGTGAGCATGCGCCGGCGGCGCAGGCCACGGCTCACGGCCGAGCAGGTGCTGCAGTCCCGGCCTCTGCGGAACCCGAGGCTGAGGACCGAGAAGATCGAGGGGGGAGGCCTGCGCCTCCACGTGCCCCGGCGCAGCGAATGGTGGGCCCGGGTGCTGGCGGTGATCTTTCCGATTCCGAAGGAGCGCAGGCTAGAGCTAGATGCGGCGGGGGAGGAGGTGTGGGAGATGTGCGACGGCGAGCACACCCTGCGCCAGATGATTGCGCTCTTTCAGGAGCGACATAAGCTGACCCGGGCGGAAGCGGAATGGTCGCTGCGGACTTATCTCCGCGATCTGGGTAAGAGGAACTTGGTGGCCTTCGCCATCGAGAAGCAGCCGGAGAAGAGGCAGCAGGGCTGATCAGGAGAGACGGCATGGCAAACGCAGGGCAAGTGGTTCCAGGGGGCCGCATTCAGATCGAGAGTCAGATCGTCCTTCCCTGGTCGCGCACTCTCCAAATGACCAGGGAGAATATCTTCGTCCGGTTCGGCCGGTCTGTGATCACCGCCTCCGGCATCTTCCTCGGCATTGCCTTCATGAGCGCGGTGCTGTTCGGCGCCGCTGCCGGCCGGGTGCAGCAGCAGCTGGCCACCTCGCAGTTGGGCTTGCTGGGCACTGAGAGCACCAGCGGCGAGACGCAGGCCAGGACGATCTGGCTGGTGGGCATGTCCCTGCTGGTGGCCACCGTCGGGATCGTCAACTCCATGCTGATGTCGGTCACCGAGCGCTACAAGGAAATCGGCACCATGAAGTGCCTGGGGGCGCTGGACCGCTTCATCGTGCGCCTCTTCATCCTGGAGGCGGCGCTGCTGGGCGTCCTGGGATCTATCGTCGGGGCGCTGGTGGGCACCGGCGCCATGACCTTGGTCTACACCTATCGCATGGGCTGGGGCCACGCCCTCTCGAGCTGGCACGAGACCGCGCTGCGGCTCGGTGGTTGGTCCATACCGCTCTGGTTGGCGATTGTCCTCGGCATCGTCGTCGGTGGGCTGCTGTCCGTCTGCGCCGCTCTCTATCCCGCCTGGCGGGCCGCCAAGATGCCCCCGGCCGCGGCGCTGCGCTCGGAGTTCTGATGGGTCTCGCCAGACGAAGCAGTGGCGCAGACCATCGGGGCGCCTGCGAGGGCGCAGAGATGCTCGGCGTCCATTGCTGTGATGGGCGAGGGTGGTCAGTGCACGAGTCCATCTTGTGGTTAGCTTGAGAAGCCAGGGAGGCTGCGCATGTCTGTCTACGAGTATATTGTGCGTACCAAGGACCTGATGAAGGTCTACACGATGGGGGATACGGAGGTGCGCGCGGTGGATGGCGTTGCCCTCGACATCAGGCGGGGCGAGTATATCTCCATCATGGGGCCTTCGGGATCGGGGAAATCCACGCTCTTCAACATGATCGGAGGGCTGGACAAGCCCAGCGGCGGCACGGTCTTCATTGACGAGACGGATATGGCGCAGCTCACCGCCTCCGAGCTCGCCTACCTGCGCTGCCGCAAGATCGGCTATATCTTCCAGACCTTCAACCTGATCCCGGTGATGACCGCGCTGGAGAACGTCACCCTGCCCATGATCTTCGCCGGCCTCTCCACCGACAATGCTCTGGACAAGGGAGTCGAGCTGCTCAAGACTGTGGGCCTGGGCGATCGGCGAGATCATAAGCCCACGGAGCTTTCCGGCGGGCAGCAGCAGCGGGTGGCCATCGCCCGCGCCCTGGCCAACGACCCCGCCATCATCCTGGCGGACGAGCCCACGGGCAACCTCGACCTGCGCACCGGCAAAGAGATCATCGCCCTGCTCAAGCAGATGAACGAGGCGAAGAAGGTCACCGTCATCTCTGCGACCCACGATCTGAAGATGATTGACGTCTCGGACCGGGTGGTGTGGATTCGGGACGGCAAGATCGAGCGCATTCAGGAGCGCGCCGACATTGACGTGAAGGTCGGCGTGATGGAAGGCGAAGAGGTAGGATAGAGAGGGCGAACGGGATGGATACGGCGGGATTCTCCGTGCGGCTTCGCCTCCGCATCCCGCGGAGGCGAAGCCGTTCCGGTTTGCACGCGGACGCAGCGGCAGGCCACTGCGGCGCGGCGCACACCCTGGATGGCGCTTTCCTTGACACCGGAAAAGGAAACTCTTATGATCTCCTGGATGGGCATGAGAGGAATGGATAGCCGCCGCGGTTACAGCAGCTTCCCCACCACCTTTCTCATCTTCTCCCTCCTCCTGCTGGTGCTGGCTGGCGGATTCGCGGTGGGCCGGCTCGTGGTTGGGCGGGCCTACGTGAAGTCGGCCGGGCAGTTCGAGAAGTGGCCCGGGCCTAAGGCCGAGGAAGCGACCGCTGCTCCTGCGGAGGGAGAGCTCCCGTCAGGGCAGGGCTATGTCCCGGCACCGTCTCGGCAGGCCGCGGAGTCCCAGTCGCCGGGGAAACCGGAGGCGGCTCCGGGTGAGCAGACCGAGCAGGCCAAGCCGGAGGCGCCGGCGGCGGCCAGCGCACCCGCGCCCTCACCCGCGCCCCAGGCCTTGCCGGCGCCCGCGGAGAGCCCGCAGCCGGCGGAGGAGAAGGAGAGAAGGTACGCCATCCAGGTGGGAGTGTTCGAGGGGGAGGAGGGGGCGCAGAAGGTGGCGGATGATCTGGCGCGGGCCGGCTATCCTGCCCAAGTGGAGAGCACCCGAGGCGAGCAGGGCAATGTCTATCGGGTACTCACTGGGCGCTACCGCACGGAGTACGCCGCCCGCAAGGCTATGGATCAGCTCAGGCAGGAGGGGTTCTCGGGGTTCCTGGTCGAGCGCTGAGGACGGACCTCGGTTCGGGAGAAGGTACGGTGAAGGAAGGCTCAGAGGATAATCGGACTGAAGATCAGGAGGGGGAGGCGGAGGAACCGGAGTTGCTGCCGGCGGAGGAACTGGTCTCGACCGAAGAAGAGGAGAGCAGAGGATCCGAAGTCGAGGTGCTGCAGAAAGAGCTGGCGCTGCTGGAGGGCCAGCTTCAGGACCTGCGGGACCGATACTTGCGAGCGGTGGCCAATCTGGATAATTCGCGCAAGCGGGCCCGGCGGGAGATGAGAGAGGTGCAGCAGCGGGCCGCGGCCAGCGTGCTGCTGGATCTGCTCACGGTGGTGGACAGCTTCGAGCGCGCCTTGGGGACGGCGAGAGACTTGGGGGCGGTCCCTGCCGAGACCAGGGCTGTGTACGATGGCCTCACCTTGATCTACCGGCAGTTAGTGGATCTGCTGGGCCGGCGAGGGGTCAGACCCATCTCCGCGGTGGGCGCGCGATTCGACCCCAGCTTTCACGAGGCGGTTGCCCAGGTCCCAGCAGGCCCCGAGCAGGAGGAGGGGCTGGTGGCGCTGGAGGTGCAAAAGGGCTACCTGTATGGCGATCAGGTGCTGCGGCCCAGCAAGGTCGGGGTGACGGTGCACACCGCGTCCAGGAGCTAGCATCGTGGTCGGTCTGGCAAGAGGGATGGGGTGAGGGATGTCGAAAGGACCGAGGCCGGGAGCGAGGTAAGGCCGTGCCAGGGCCGAGACGCAGACGAAGAGGCAGCGATATACCCGAAGCCGCGGCGCAGCCGCCCGGCGCGGAATCTACTCAGGCCGGGGAGCCCGAGGTGGCCGAGGCTCTGCCGGCGGGAGGGGAAGAGAATCCCATGTCTAGCAGCCAGCGTCCAGGTGCTGCCGTTATCCGGGTGATAGGCGTAGGCGGGGCGGGGGCCAACGCGGTAGACCGGATGATCGCCGTGGGCCTCCAGGGCGTGGACTTCGTGGCCGCCAACACTGATCTCCAGGCGCTGTCACGATCTCAGGCCAAGTCCAAGCTTCAGCTCGGCGTCGCGGTCACCAATGGGCTGGGGGCCGGGGGCGATCCGGAGGTGGGGCGCGGGCGGCCGAGGAGAGCCGCGCTGAGATCAAAGGCCAGCTGGACGGGGCCGACATGGTGTTCATCACCGCCGGCATGGGCGGGGGCACGGGCACCGGCGGGGCGCCGATCGTGGCCGAGATCAGCCGGGAGGTGGGAGCGCTCACCGTCGCCGTGGTGACCAAGCCCTTCGGCTTCGAGCGAGGCCGCCGCCAGAGCATCGCCGAGGAGGGACTGGATAACCTGCGAACCAAGGTGGACACCCTGATCACGGTCCCGAACGACCGCTTGCTCGGTGTGGTGCAGAAGAAGGTGACGCTGCTGGAGGCATTCCGCCTGGCCGATGAAGTGCTGCGGGAAGGCGTGCAGGGCATCTCCGACCTCATCACCATCCCCGGGCTGATCAATCTCGATTTCGCCGACGTCAGAACCGTGATGGCTGATGCCGGGACCGCGCTGATGGGGATCGGCGTCGGGACCGGCGAGACCCGGGCCACCGATGCCGCCCAGGCCGCCATCTCCAGCCCCCTCCTGGAGACCTCCATTGACGGCGCCACCCGCATCCTCTTCAATGTCACCGGCGGCAGCGATGTTTCGCTCTCCGAAGTGGAGGAGGCGGCCCAGGTCATCCGCTCGGCCTCGGAGTCTCCGGACACCAATGTGCTCTTCGGCGTAGTGGTAGGGGAGGAGCCCGAGGACGAGATTCGCATCACCGTTCTCGCCACCGGCTTCGATCGCAGCCGCCGCGCCAGCAGGCCGGCCGAGCACGCGCAGGCCAATCTGCCGGCCGTGGCGCCGGTTCCCGACGCCGACCTGGAGGTCCCCACCTTCCTACGGAATCGCTGAGCGGCCGAGGACAAATGACAGCGAGGATTCGGCCACCGGCCGAATCCTCGCCGCATTGTGGGGCGGGCATGTCTCTGCATGCCCGCCGCTGTTGTCTCAGTCGGGCCGCCGCAGCCGCGCCACGACCGCCCGGATATGCTCCGGCTTACTGCCGCAGCATCCGCCGATGATAGTCGCGCCCAGCTCGCGGAACTGCGGCGCAGCATCGGCGAACGTCTCGGGGGGCTCTGGAAACACCGTGCCGGTCTCGGTCCGCTGAGGCCGGCCGGCATTGGGCTGCGCGATCAGGGGCAGCGGCGTCGCCTCCCGGAACTGTCTGATGATGCCCACCATTTCGGCCGGCGAGATGGTACCGCAGTTCGCCCCGACCACCAGCGCGCCGGCGCTTGCCAGCTCTTCTGCCGCTCGCTGGGGCGAGACGCCGAAGATTGTGTGACCATTGGGGTCGAAGGCCATCGAGGCGGCCACCGGCCTCCGGGTGGCTACTACGGCGCGGATTGCCAGCGCGACCTCCTCTATCGCCGTGAACGTCTCGACGATGAAGAAGTCCACTCCCGCCTCCGCCAGCGCCTGGGCTTGCTCCTCGAAAGCGGCCGCCGCCGCGGCCTGCTCGAACTCGCCATAGGGTTCCAGGATCTTGCCGGTGGGCCCAATGCTCCCGGCCACGAAGGCCCGATCTCCCGTCACCTCCCGCGCCAGCGCCGCGGCCGCCGCGTTCAGCTCGACGGTCCGTTCGCCCAGCCCGTAGCGCTCCAAAGCAACGCGGCTGCCCTGGAAGGTGTTAGTCTCCAGCACCTCCGCGCCGGCCTCCAGGAAGGCGCGATGCACCGCTCGTACCAGCTCCGGCTGTTCGACATTGAGCAGCTCCAGAGACTGGCCCGAGGAGTGCCCGGCCGCGCTCAGGTTGGTGCCCATGGCCCCATCGCAGATCAGCAAGCCCTGGCGCAGCCTGGCTATCAGCTCCTGTGCTCGTTTCGCATCGCTCATGGCAGGGCGATTCTAGCCCGCGGTCGGGGCGGTGTCAACCACGGCGCAAGAGCAGGGGCCCTGCCTCAAGCGCTGAATCAGTCTGATGATCTGAATCCAGGAGCACAGCATGGACTTCGGGATCATCGGCGGGACGGGCTTCTACAGCTTGGAGGGGCAGGGCGAGGCGGCGGTGGTGACGACGCCTTATGGACCGGTGGAAGTCAGCCGTACGCGCCTGGGGGGAACCGAGATCGCTTTCATCGCGCGCCACGGCGGGGAGCACAGTGTGCCTCCCCACCGCGTCAACTACCGCGCCAACATCAGTGCCCTGAAGCAGTTGGGGGTGACGAACATCCTCGCCTCGGCGAGTGTGGGCTCCATGTCCAGCACCATGCCTCCCGGCTCGCTGGTGATACTCACCCAGTTCCTGGATTTCACAAAGGCGCGGGCGAGCACTTTCTTCGACGGGGAGGGCGGCGAGGTCGTCCACACGGACATGACCGACCCCTACTGCCCGCACCTGCGCGAGGAGCTGCAGGCGGCGGCCGCCGCGCTCGGCGAGGGACTGCGCGCGACTGGCACCTATGTCTGCGCCGAGGGTCCTCGCTTCGAGACCCGGGCGGAGATCGAGATGTTCCGCCGCCTCGGGGGCGAGCTGGTGGGCATGACCAATGTCCCGGAGGTGACGCTGGCGCGGGAGGCGGGAATCTGCTACGCCGCGGTCGCAGCCGTCACCAACTGGGCCGCGGGCATCGCGGCCGAGCCGCTGAAGCACGAGGAAGTAAGTGACTTCATGTCAACTCAGACTCCCAGGCTGCGGGCGCTGTTCGCCCGCGTGGTACAGGACCATCGGGAGCTGGACTGCGCGTGCCGGGCGCGGGCGTGAGCGGCGATCGGGGCAGGGGAGGAGACCGGCTCTGGTGGGCCGCGCTCAGCCAGGTGGAAGGGCTGGGCGCTGCCGGACTGCTGCGCCTGGCACGGGCCTTCGGATCGCCGGAGGCCGCGCTCCAGGCTTCGCCGCAGGAGCTGGTGACTCGCGGGCGTCTCACAGTCCAGCAGGCGCAGGAAGTGAAGCTCGCCGCCGCATCGCTGCCCGCGGTGGAGCAGCGCATCGCCGCCTGGGCGCGCGCGGGGATCGAGCTGATCGCGGCGGGCGAGCCGGGCTATCCACTGGGCCTGACGGATCTGAAGGCTCCGCCGCCCCTGTTATATCTGAGAGGTGAGCTCAGGCCGGAGGACCGCCGCGCAGTGGCGGTGGTGGGGACACGAGAGCCTACCCGCGAGGGCGAGCTGATCGCCGAGCGCCTGGCCCAGGGGCTGGCCGAGCGGGGCCTGACCATTGTCAGCGGACTGGCGCGAGGGATTGACACCGCTGGGCACCGGGGCGCGCTGGCGGCGCAGGCCGGGCGGACCATCGCCATCCTCGGATGCGGCCTCCTCCGCATCTACCCTCCGGAGAATACTTGGCTATCCGAGGAGATCGCGCACCGCGGCTGCCTGATGGCCGAGGTTCCCCCAGAGACCGAGGTCAACCGCCGCTTTCTGCTGGCCCGCGATCGCCTCCAGGCCGCATCGTCTCGCGCGGTGATCGTGGTGCAGGCTCACCGCGAGTGCGGCAGCATCGTCACCGCCAGCCACGCCCGCGCCTGCGGGCGGCTGCTCCTTGGGGTCCCGTGGCCGCGGCCGCCGTTCTCGGAGGGATGGGACAGGCTGCGCAAGCTGGGAGCGCAGCCAGTTGACCCTGAAGGGGACCTCGACGCGGTCGCGGAGCAGCTTGACTCCTGGACCGGCCCGCCTGCCCAGTCGCCCCTGCTCTAGACGGCCCGGCGCCGGAGCCGCGGCCCTAGCCAGAGCCCCGCGCACACCGCCAGCGCCAGGAAGCTGATGACGCGGCCGATAACCAGCCCGCGGGGGTGGTAGAGGAACTCCACAGTGTGCTTGCCCTTCGGCAGCGGGGTGCCCATCAGCACGCTGTCTACGGTCACAAGCGGCGCCGCCCGGCCGTCCAGGCGGACTCGCCATCCGCGATCCCAGCGGTCATTCAGCACCAGTAGACCATCGCGCTCGCACTCGGCCCGCACTATCACTCGTTCCGGCCGAGGCTCCTCGACGGTGAGCTTCGCGGGAGCAGACGCAGCCCCGCGCAAAGCCCCCATCTCGCCCTGCACCACTGCTGTCTGGCCCAACCTGCTGGCCCTGCTCAGCTCCACGGTGCGCCGGCGGGCCTCGTTCGCGTCTCGCGCCGGCAGTACCTCTGACAGCACGAAGGCTCGGGGGAACGCGCCCTGGTTCCGGGTAGATGACAAAGGGTCCGACCCTCGTTGCCGGCACCCCCGGCAGGTTGGCCTGGGGAGGGAGCGCGAGATAGCGGGTCCCCACTACGGACAGCAGCCGCAGGTCTCCGGTCTGTGCTGCGGCCAAGGCCGACCGGAAGAAGCGCTCGTGCTCGGGGTCGGTGAACGTCGCGTAACCACCGATGATGCGAATCCCATAGGACTGAGGGACATCCGCGGGAAGCAGCACGCGCGCTTCCACCCAGCCGTCGGGGTTGCGCGCCCAGCCACCTGGCGGTACCCACTTGGCGTCAATGGTCGAGGCCGGCACGATCCAGGCCCGCCACCAGGTGGTGTCACTCAGCAGGGCCTCGGCGGCGGGATTGGGTGCGGTGAGAACCATCGGGTCGCTCATCGGCGCCAATGTGCGATCGAACCAGACCAGATCACCGGCCGCGAACGCTGCCGCCACCGCTCCCAGGACCAGCAGCCGGCGACCGCGGCCCATCGGGCGCCAGCTCGCGAGCACATCCCATCCCTGCCCAGCGAGCAACGCTGCCGCGAAGGTGAACAGGAAGATATAGCGGGCCGGCACTCGGAACTCCGAGAAGCCTGGCACGAACCGGAGCAACTGGTAGAGCGGGTTGCCCCGGGCCAGAGCCAGCGCCAGCGCGACCACGCCCAGGCCGGCGAGGGGCCAGCCGCGTCGGCGAGTAGCGCCCACCAGGGCGAGGGCGAGAGGCACCAGGCCGATGTAGAGCACGTACTCCCAATAGTAGTTCTCTCCGGTATAGCTGTTGAAGGCCGGCGTACCCTGCCAGTTCGGCCGAATCAGTCCAAACAGGTGCTTGGGAAGCAGGGAGAATGAGGTGACATAACGCAAGCTGCCCCGTTCGCCGTGGGGCGCGGCCGCCGCCAGGTCATAGGTCATCAAGAGCTGGACCGCGGCCAGCCCCAACCCGAGAGCGAGAATCGCCACCAGCAATCCAGCCGCGCGCCGCAGCGGCCATCGCCGCTCGGCCCGGCGCGAGGCCGCCCACCGCCAGCCCACCCAGAAGAGCACGATCAGGGTGATCTGAAACAGAGTCTGTGGATGGCCGCACAGGGCGCTGGCGGCCCAGGCCGTGCCCGCCAGCGCGGCATTGGGCAGCAGGGGTCCGCGCCAGGCGCGCTCGACGAACAGGATCACGACCGGCAGCCAGCTGGCCGCGCAGAGCAGGCTGACGTGCTGCAGATGCGCGAACAGGTAGCCACCGAAAGAGAAGGTGAGAGCGGCCAGCCAAGCCGAGAACGGCGAGAGTCCGAGCAGTCGGGCGAGCAGATACATGGAGACCGCGGCCAGCAGCAGATGCGAGATCACCAGCCAGTTGATGGCGCCGGAGGAGGGGAGGAGCCACGAGAGCAGGAGGGAAACCGGGTAGAAGACGGCGATCTGACCCTCAGCCGCGATCGGATAGCCGCAGAAGAGGTACGGCGACCACAGAGGAAGACGTCCGGCCCGCAAGCTCTCGTGCAGCAGCGACTTCGCCGGCTGGAAGAAGTAGCAGATGTCGCTCAGCAACACAAAGCCCCGCAGCACCGCCGCCCGCCACAACAGGACCATTTGCAGCGCCACCAACGAGCCGATGGCGGCGCCGTCAGTGCGCCACCGCCAAGACCTCGAGGCTGGGGCGTTGCCGGTCTGACGAGGGCCGACTGCTCGTCTACGTCTGGGCATCGTAAGTCACTCTTCTGGTTGGGAAGAGGGCAAACCTACTGGAGCCGGCCTCTCAGGCTTTAGGTCCGATAATAGTTCTTATGTTACATTTCTACCCAGGACCCCGCTGGCTCTGAGGGGCGGCTTAGCTAGCCTGGAATGCCGCGAGGGGCGTTCGAGGGCAGTGCCCGCGGCCGGAGGTGGACGCCTTGCTACCCCCGGGCGTTGGTGGCGTGGGCCACGTAGAAGACGCGGTCGCTCATTGCGGTTGGCGGAGTGACGCGGTAGGCGTCGTAGCTGCGGGTGTCGCTGAACGCGGCCTCGAACAGTAGAAGGCGCAGTTCGGCATCGGTGTACGCGCGCTGGCGGTGGGTCAGGCTAAACTGCTCCTTCGCGGGCAGGATCTCGAAGTGCATCCGGATGCTGCTGATCCGGCTCTTCGCATCATACTTGCTCAGCCAACGGTACTTCACGTCGGCCCCCTCCTGGCTGGCCTGCGTGAATAGCTCGGCCTCGAGTGCGCGCACAGTGTTGACATCGAAGATGAGCAGACCGCCGGGCTTCAGCGCGGCGTGGCAGTTAGCAAACGCGCGTTTGAGGTTATCCGGATCCAGAATGTAGTTGAGGCTGTCATAGAGGCAGACCGCGTGATCGAAGTTGGCTGGAAGCTGGAAGTCACAGAGATCGCGGCAGATGAACTCCACCTCCAGCCCGCGCGCGGCCGCCTTCCGCCTCGCCTCCACCAACATGGGCTGCGAGCGGTCCACCCCGGTGACCACGCAAGCGCGCGCCGCGAACTCCAGCGCCACCGATCCAGTCCCGGTGGCGAGGTCCAGCAGATGCGTCCCCGGCCGAATCAGCCGGCCCGAGAGGGCGGCCAGCTCGGAGACGTAATCCGCCCACCGGGGGTAGGGGACTGAGGACATCGAGCGCGTCGTAGTAGGGGGC
This sequence comes from uncultured Armatimonadota bacterium, assembly GCA_963716175.1. GTDB lineage: Bacteria > Armatimonadota > Hebobacteria > Hebobacterales > Hebobacteraceae > MFD04408-11. The sequence continues at coordinate 3,594,544 of OY970296.1, forward strand.
AAGGCGGGCGAACGGATCTGGCTCCCGCCGGCCTTCCTGCTTCATCCCGCCGCCCCTCCCCTACTCCGGCAGTACCAGTTGCCGACCCACTGCTGCCGCCACTCGCGCCGCGGCCCGCATCAGCTCGGCGAATTTGTCCGGGCGCAGGGACTGGGGCCCATCTGACAGCGCGGCCGACGGATCTGGGTGAACCTCCACCATGATGCCGTCCGCGCCGGCGGCGATCGCGCCCAGGGCGATGGCGGTGACATAGCGCCAGTCTCCAGCGGCGTGGCTGGGGTCAGCGATCACTGGCAGGTGGGTGAACCGCTTGATCACGGGAACTGCGTTCACGTCCATGGTGTAGCGGGTGGCGTCCTCGAAAGTGGTGATCCCCCGCTCGCACAGCACCACATTCGGGTTGCCCTCCAGCATGATGTACTCGGAGGCCATCAGCAGGTCGCGGATGCGGCAGCCGGGGTTGCGCTTCAGCACCACCGGCTTGCCTGTCCTCCCGACCTCCTGCAGCAGTCGGAAGTTCTGCATGTTGCGCGCGCCCACCTGGATCGCGTCAGCATATTCCGCGATCATCGGCAGATCGCCGGGATGGAGCACCTCAGTCACGATCGGCAGCCCGGTGAGCCGGCGCACTTCAGCCAGAATCTCCAGCCCCTCCACCCCCAGTCCCTGGAAGCTATAGGGCGAAGTGCGCGGTTTGAAGGCCCCGCCTCGCAGCAGGTTCGCCCCCGCCCCCTTGACGGCCCACGCCGTCTCCAGCATCTGCTGCCGGGTCTCGACGCTGCAGGGCCCCGCGATCACGGCCAGCCGCGTCGCCCCGATGGTGACAGGCCCCACCTGCACCAGGGAAGGCTCGGGGTGAGTGCGGCGCGAGGCGAGCTTGTAAGGCTCGGAAATGAGGGTGACGCGCTCGACTCCGGGGAGGGCGGAGAAGTGATCCACCAGCTCGGCCTTCTCGGCATCCATCGCCCCCAGCAAAGCGATCACCTTCCGCTCCACTCCGGGGTTGATGAATGGGCGGAAGCCGGCCTTCTCCACCGCCCGCAGGACGGCCTCGACCTCCGCCTCCGACGCCCCCGCCTGCATGATGATCACCATCGGTCAAGGCCTCGGCTAGAACGCGTCGCCACCGGCATGGCTGGCGCGGGCCAGCACTTCCTCGGTGGCATAGATAGGCGCTTCCGCGCGCAGAGCCAGGGCCACCGCATCCCCGGGACGCGCCGGGAGCGAAATCTCATCTCGCCCTGCCAGCAAGTGCAGGCTGGCGTAGAAGGTGTCCGCGCTGAGATCGTCAATCACCACTCGCTGGAGCGCGGTCGAGAGCCTCTCGATCAGACGCAGGGCGAGGTCGTGGGTGAGGGGCCGGGCCACGATATGCTGCTGGAGAGCCACGTGAATCGCTAGCCCTTCACAGGAGCCGACGGGAACCCGCAGCTCGCGGGCGTCCCCATCCCTCAGAATGAGCAAGGGGACTCGTTCCTCACCCTCGGGAGGATCCGGCTCCTGCTCGAACACACCAACGACTTCGACCTTGACCTCATCCTCACGGGTGGCCACACCAGCCCTCCTGAGGCCTCCCCCGCGGCTTCACTTCGACTCCTTGTTCAGCTCCCGCTGCACCCACTTGAGGAACTCGGCATTAGATGAGGTCTTGCGCAGGCCGGTCAGCAGCAGCTCCGTCGCCTGGGTAGTGTCGAGCGCGTTCAGCACCCGGCGCAGTTGGTAGACCCGCTGCAGCTCTTCTTCCGAGAACAGCAGTTCCTGGTGGCGAGTGCCGGAGCGCTGAATGTCAATCGCGGGGAAGATGCCGCGGTCCGCCATGGAGCGATCGAGCACCACCTCCCAGTTGCCAGTGGCCTTGAACTCCTCGAAGATCATGTCGTCCATGCGGCTTCCGGTCTCGACCAGAGCAGTGGCGATCACCGTCAGGCTGCCGCCTTCCTCAATGTTGCGGGCGGAAGCGAAGAAGCGCTTGGGGCGATAGAGGGCACTGGGGTCTAGGCCGCCGGATAGGGTACGGCCGCTGGGCGCCACCGTGAGGTTGGAGGCGCGGGCGAGACGGGTGAGGGAATCCAACAGCACCACCACATCCTTGCCTGCCTCTACCAGCCGCTTGGCGTGCTCCAGCACGATCTCCTGAAGCTTGAGGTGATTCTCGGGCACCTCGTCGAAAGTGGAGGCGGCCACTTCCCCATCCACCGAGCGTCGGATATCAGTCACCTCTTCCGGCCGCTCGTCAATCAGCAGCACCATCAGGTGGGCTTCGGGGTGGTTGGTGGTGATGCTGTTCGCAAGCTGCTTCAGCATCGTGGTCTTGCCGGCCTTGGGCGGGGAAACGATCATTCCTCGTTGGCCCTTGCCCACCGGCGCCACGATGTCTATGAAGCGGCCGGTGACGGCGGTGGGCGATGTCTCCATGCGCAGCCGCTCCGAGGGATAGACGGGGATCAGCTCGTCGAAGCTCTTGCGCTGGCGCGCTGCCTCCGGCGGCAAGCCGTTCACCGCCTCCACTTTGAGCAGGCTGTAGTAGCGCTCCCCGCTCTTGGGCAGTCGCACTGCCCCCACCACCGTGTCCCCGGTCTTGAGGCCCAGGCGCTTGATCTGGGATTGGGACACGTAGACGTCTTCCTGGCTGGGCAGGTAGTTGCGCACCCGGAGAAACCCGTACCCCTCTGGCAAAATCTCCAGCACTCCCTGGGTCCAGATCAGGCCGTTCCGCTCTGCCTGGCGCCGCATGATCTCGACCATTAGCTCTCGCTTGCGCAGCTTCTCGTACTCAGAGACCGAGAGCTCCTTGGCGATCCCTTGCAGGTCGTCCAGGCTCTTCTCTTCCAGTTCCTGTAGTTCCAGCACCTCTCCCGCCCTCTCTACGCCGCGCTGGTAAGCAGTGTCAACGACGAAGGCCGCGCGGCCTGCTATGACGATGCCGGCAAGACTCCCCCGGCCGGTTCGAGCACATCAGTGGGGATTGTTGCTTGCTTCGGAAATGTCGGGATAAAGGACCCCGCGCGCACGACCAGGATTTCTGCTCCGGGCCTAAGTCCAGACCGAGCGACGCACGCACATGCTAGGGAATTCAGTCCGGTTACACCACCGCAATTATACCACAAACCTCCCGCTAGGTACACCGACACTGTCACAATTTCGCCATATCCGGGGCCTGGCGAAAAGGCTGTCCGCACCGGAAGGCGGAGGCCGTGCGGCTATTCTATCTCATCCGGCGGGGTGCCCCGGCCGGCGTAGATGTCGGCCTTGAGGATGCCGATGAAGGGGAGATTGCGGTAGCGCTGGGCGAAATCCAGCCCATAGCCAACCACGAAGGCGTCCGGTATCTGGAAACCGAGATAGTCTGCCTTCGCCTCAATCTTGCGCCTGCTCGGCTTGTCCAGCAGCGCGGCCACTCGCACGCTGGCCGGCCTCCGGGCGCGAATGGTGTCGAGCAGGTAATGCAGAGTCAGCCCGGTGTCAATGATGTCCTCCACCACCAGCACGTGCTTGCTCTCGACATTGGTCTCCAGGTCCTTCATGATGCGGAAGATGCCACTGGAAGAGGTGTCTTTGCCATAGCTGGACCAGGAGACGAAATCCACGGTGCAGGGCAGGTCCAGGTGGCGCATCAGGTCGGCCAGGAAGACGAAGGCCCCGTTGAGCACGCCCACCAGCACCGGGTCCTTATCCCGGTAGTCGCGCCCAATCCTCTCGGCCAGCTCCTTCACCTTCGCCTGGATCTGCTCTCCGCGGATAAGGATTTCCTTGATGTCGGACATCATGCCGAGCACCTCATTCCCATTCAATCGTTGCCGGTGGCTTGGAGCTGACGTCGTAGACCACCCGATTCACCCCAGGCACCTCGTTGCTGATGCGAGTGCTGATGCGGGAGAGCACGTCGTACGGCAGGTCAGCGAAATCCGCGGTCATGGCGTCCTCGCTGACTACGGCTCGCAGAATCACGGTGCTGCCGTAAGTCCGCTGATCCCCCATGACCCCCACGCTCTTCAGCGGCGCTAGCACCCCGAAACACTGAAAGAGCCGCCGGTAGAGGCCTGCGGCCCTGATCTCCTCGATGATGATCGCGTCCGCCTCCCTCAGGGTATGGAGGCCCTCCGGCGTCACCTCGCCCAGAATGCGGATCGCCAGGCCCGGGCCGGGGAAGGGATGCCGCCACACGATCTCGCCTGGAAGCCCCAGCTCCTCCCCTACCGCGCGCACCTCGTCTTTGAACAGGTACCGCACTGGCTCCACCAAAAGCAGCTTGAGCGTCTCCGGCAGGCCCCCGACGTTGTGGTGGGTCTTGATCCGCGCCGCCTGCCGGGTGCCGCTCTCGATGACATCGGGGTAGAGCGTCCCTTGAGCCAGGAACCGCACGTCGCCCAGGCTGCGCGCCCCCTCCTCCAGCACCGCGGCATACTCCTGGCCGATGATGCGCCGCTTGTGCTCGGGGTCAACTACGCCCTGGAGTCGCTTGAGGAAACGCTCCTGCACCTGGGCGTGAATCAAGTTGAGGCGGAAGTGCTCGCTGAAGGTCTGCACCACCTGCTCGCTCTCGCCCTTACGCAGGAAGCCGTGGTCCATGAAGATGCACGTCAACTGCTCGCCCACCGCCCGGTGAACCAGGGCCGCGGTGACCGCGGAATCCACCCCTCCGCTCAAGGCACACACCACCTTGCCATCACTCACCTGCTCTCGCACCGCTCGCACGGACTCGGCCACCACCGAGGCCGTGGTCCACAGCTCGCGGCAGCCGCATTGCTGGTAGAGGAAGCTGCGGAAGACTTCGATGCCCCACGGAGTGTGCACCACCTCCGGGTGGAATTGCACTCCGAAGAGACGGCGGCGGCGATCGGACATGGCGGCGCACACGCTGGCCGTCCGCGCGGTGGCCACGAAGCCGGCCGGCACTTTCTCCACCCGATCCCCGTGGCTCATCCAGGCGATCAAGCGGGGGTTGAGGCCCTGGAAGATGTCACCGTCGTCCACTACCGCCAGCTCAGTCCGACCGTACTCCCGATGCTGGCCTCCTTTCACCTCTCCGCCCAGCACCTTGGCCATCAGCTGCATCCCGTAGCAGATACCGAGCACGGGGATGCCGGCCTCGAATAACGCCGGGTCGCACAGCGGCGCGCCCTCATCGTAGACGCTGCTGGGGCCGCCCGAGAACACGAGGCCTTTGGGGTGCCGCGCCAGGATCTCCGACGTGGGCGTGTCGTGGGGCAGGATTTCGCAGTAGACGTGACACTCCCGGATGCGGCGCGCGATGAGCTGGTTGTACTGGGCACCGAAATCCAGTACGATCACCAGCTCTTCCGGTTTGCCCGCAGCCGATGCTGGCATCTACTTGGTTCCGCCCACTCCCTGCGCTCGCTGCTGCGCCTTGCCCTCGAACGGCAGTGCGGGCGCCACCACGATCTCCGTTTTCTGCATTTCCCTTAGCGTCCCCGCGCCGCAGGTCGCCATGGATAGGCGGAGCGCGCCGAACAGGTTCATGGTGCCGTCATCCCGCTTCGCCGGCCCGAGCAGAATCTGCTTCATGGGCCCGGCCACTCCCACGTGAATCCGCGTGCCGCGCGGCAGTCCGATGTCAGAGGTGGCCATCCCCCAATGGTAGCCCTTGCCCGGCGCCTCCTCGGCCGCCGCCAGCGGGGATCCGATCATGAGCGCGTCTGCTCCAGCAGCGACCGCCTTGGCGATGTCGCCGCCCACTCGCATCCCACCATCCAGGATAACGGGCACCCGCCGGCCGCTCTCTCGCTCGTAATCATCCCGGGCCGCGGCGCAGTCCACGGCCGCGGTGACCTGGGGCACGCCAATGCCCAGCACCCTGCGGGTGGTGCAGGCCGCGCCCGGCCCCACCCCCACCAACACCGCGTCGGCCCCCGCGCGCATCAGCTCCAGCGCGGCCTGATAGCTGACGCAGTTGCCAACAAACACAGGCGCCTCTACCAGATCGCGGAGGCGTTTGAAGTCCGGGTTCGCGTAGCGAGACGAGATAATCCGGGCGGTGGTGACAGTGGACTGGACTACCAGTACGTCAATCTTGCCGGGTCCGATGGTCTTGGCCGCGTGTTCGGCGAAAGCGGGGGTGGGCGACACCGCCACTTTGGCCCCCAGCTCGCGCATCTCGGCGACTCGCCGCCGCATCAGGTCGTCCTTCGTGGGCTCCTGGTAGGCCTCCTGGATCACCGCTACGGCTTCCTCCGGCTGGGCTGAGACGATGCGATCGTAGACCGGGCCGGGATCCCCGTACCGACATTGCAGGCCCTGCAAGTGGAGCACTGCGAGCCCGCCCAGAGTGCTGAGAGCCACGGCCGAGCGAGGGTCCACCACCGAGTCCATGCTCGAGGCCAGCACCGGCAGGCTCAGCCGGATGCCGGCCAGGTCACAGCTCAGGTCCACATCTTCGGGGTCTAGCGTCGTCGCACCGGGAACCAGCGCGACGTCATCGAACCCGTAGGTCTGCCGGCTCTTCCGTCCCCGACCGATCTCGATCTCCACGCGCTAGCATCCTCCATTTCCGCGCGGCCCGTCGCAGGCCGCCCAGATGAGCGCGCACCCCTTCAAGGCCTGGGGTAAGGGTCACGACTGCATCGGGCCTGCTCGCCGGCCCGCGCGTCTGCCGCTCTCTGGTAAGGAAAAACGGCCCTCCCCGGGCCGCTGGGTCCAAGAGTGATGGCGGTATTCTAGCAGTCTAGAGGGCCGTTGTCAAACCAGCCAGGCACGCGGACCGCGGAAGTCTGGCGTCAGCGCCGCGGCCGCAGAATCTGCCGGGCGCCGCGACGAAGCAGACCAGGACGCCTGGCTGGCGTCTCCGCCGGCACCTTCACCTGAGCAGACGACACTTCCGCGGCGGGAGGTGGCGCCTGCGCTTTCCCCACCGGCTCGGGCTCGCGCGCCGCTGCCTCACCGGCCGCCGGCGACTCGCCCGCTGGTTGCCGACGGGTGCGGCGACCCCCGCGACGGCGGCTACCAGGTTTCTTGCGGGTGGGCGCCGCTTCTGGTGCGCCCACCGCGGTTGCGACGCTCTCGCGCAGCGGAGGAGCGGCGGCCGCAGGCGCAGGCTCTCTTCCGGTTCGGCCCGCGCCGGTGTGAGGAGCAAGCTCCGCCGGGGCCGCTTGCTGAGCGGGCCGCTTTCCTCGCGAACGCCGGCGGGAGCTGCGGCGAGGAGGACCCTCCTTGGCCGGCGCTGCTGCTGCTTCCGTACCTTTCACCCGCCCGCGCCCGAAGGAGTGGCCGGCCTCGGCCAGCACCACAGTGGGGGCCTCGCCGGCCGCGACTGCGCCCTGCATCTCAACTCGATAGCCGTCACACCAGCCGTAGGCCTCTTCTCCGGCCGCCGGTTCCCGGGGATCCATACGATCCACCACCACCTCGTCGCTCTTGTGATAGAGCTTCAGCTCGTGCGCGACGCGGGCCAGGGTAGTGGTCGTGATGTCATGCTCCTCGGCTGGCAGGCGCTCGTCAGCTCTGATGTAAACCGGCCTGGCGGTCATGTTCTCCAGGGCGTCGGCGCGCTCCCCGTTATCCCCGATCAGCAGGGCAGCCACCCGGGGCGACGCGCGCACGATGATCGCCTGAGCTCTGTCCTCGGCCGCCAGACGGCGCACGTCGCGCTCGATCTTGAGCCCCACGGTGAGGCTGTCACGGACTCGCCCCAGCCCCCCGCATTGGGGGCAGGTATCGGTGAGAATGCCCATCAGGCTTTCGCCTCGCCGCTTTCTGGTCATCTCCAGCAGCCCCAGCGGGCTGAGGTGGACGATCTTCGTCTTCTGGCGGTCCCGCCTCAGGGTCTCCTCAAACTCCTTCATCACCCGCTGGCGGTCGCGCTGCCGTTCCATGTCTATGAAGTCAATGACGATGATCCCGCCCAGATCCCGCAGCCTGAGCTGGCGGCCGATCTCCTCCGCGGCCTCCAGGTTCGTGCGCAAGATGGTATCAGCCAAGCCGCTGCCACCGGTGTAACGACCGGTGTTGACATCAATGGCCGTGAAGGCCTCGGCCTGGTCAATGCTGATGTAGCCCCCGGCCTTGAGCCAGACCCGGCGGCGAAGCAGCCGGTCAATCTCGGCCTCGATGCCATACTTGTGGAAGAGGGGAAGTTTCCCCCGGTAGCGTTTGACCCGCCGGCGCAAGTGAGGGGCGATGGTCTGGACCAGTTCGACCGCGTTATCGTAGGCGCTCTTGGAGTCAATCACCAGGCTTTTCACGTCATCAGTGAAGACATCCCGGATCACCTGGTAGGTCAGGGTCAAGTCCTGGTGGAGCAGGGCGGGGGCCCTGGTCTGCTCCGCCTTGCTGGTGATTCGGCCCCGGAGATCCTGCAGCACTTCCAGATCGGCCTCCAGCTCGCGTCTGCCCCGGCCCTCGGCCTCGGTGCGGATGATCAGGCCCATGCCCTGGGGCCGGACCTTCTCCCCGATCTTGCGCAGCCGCTCTCTCTCCTTGCGCTCCTCGATCTTGCGCGACACCCCCACCTGGCGCCCGTTGGATAGCAGGAGCACGAGGTAGCGGCCCGGCAGGGCGAGACGCGTACTCGCCCGCGCTCCCTTGCCTCCGACCGGGGCGCGCACGATCTGCACCACCACCTCCTGGCTCTCCCTCACTCGCTCGGAGATGGAGAGGGAGCGAGGAGCGGCCTTGGCCGGAATGCCGTCGGCGCTGACGAACCCCACATCATCGGCGGATAGGAATACGTTCTTCTCCAATCCGATGTCGGCAAAGGCCGCATCCATCCCTGGGAGCACGCTCACCACCCGGGCCTTGTAGATGCTCCCCACCATCCGGAGCTCTCGCTCCACGTGCAGTTCGGCCAACTGGCCGTCTTCCAACACCGCTACTCGCGATTCCAGATCGTCTGCGTTGACGATGATCTCTTTTCTCATGCTGCGCCTCTCGCCGCACCCTTCGCGCGGGCTTCCTTGCAGTCCCCGCGGCAGCGGTGCAGAACGCCTATTCTGTGCTCCCCACGGCCCGTGACTGGCATCTCTCGTGGTTCGTCACCATGCGTGCTCATCACCTTCTTTGTCCCCTGCGCCCTGTCTGGCCCCACCGCGGCCTCGCCCTGGCGCGCGGCTGGTCAGCCGCTTGACCGCTCGCATAGAGGCCAACCCTATGATAGCTAGTCTGGATATCGCCCGACTCCAGACCGAGCAACTGCACTATCTCCTGAGGCCGCGCGCCTCCGTGGCTGCCCGTGCGCAGCCGCATCCGCAGCTCGATCTCGTCGCCATCGCCTGCGGCCACGTCCAGGCTGAGGGTCAAGGGCCGCAGGTCCACGGAGCGCTCTGGCCGATCCCCCCCGCGCTGCACCACCAGTTCCCGGCTGGCCAACAGCTCGGCGATCCGCGATCTGACCTGCTCCGGCCCGGAGCCGCCACGGACGGTGACCCGATACTCGGCCAGCTCGATGTCACCGAAGGTCTCCTTTTTCCTATACCCTGGCAGAAGCCAGGCTTCCATCACCTGCAGCCCGCGCGGGAGCTGGCTGTTCAAGCGTTCCTTGACCACATCCGGAGAGAGCGCGGTATCGAGGTGGACGGCCAGCAGCTCGGCCTCCCCCGTCACGCCCACCGGAAGCGGTGGACCCAGGCTGAGCTTGGGATGGGGGTTGTGTCCTTGCGTGAGGGCGAGCGGGAGCTGGGCGCGGCGCATCGCGCGCTCCAGGGTGCGCTTGACATCGAGGTGGGATATCCACCTCGCCTCCTCCCCTTTTCGGTAGCGGCAGATGAGCTGGGCCACGCTAGCTAGCTCCCAGGCCTAGCGCTGTCTCTGCTTCCTGCCGGAGGCGCTCTTTCTCCGACCCGCAGTCAATGTGATCCCAGGGCAAGGGGTCGTCGAAATCGAGCGCGTGGTTCGCGAAATCTCGTAGCTCGATTCCAGCCTGGCGGAATGCCTGCTGCCAGCGCCCGAAGTCGAAGTGCTCTCCCCAGGCGTCGAACCTTGCCCCCAGCCGCCAGGCGCCCTCGATGGCCTGCCCCACGCGCCGATCCCCCCTGGAGACAGCCGCCTCCAGCGCGCTGACTGCGGGTTCAGTCCAGGAGAGCTTGACCGCGCGGTCACGCAAACCCTCTTGCAGGATCTTGTGCTTGCGCGCCAGCACTTCGATCTCGTCCTGGGCCATCCACTGAAAGGGGGTGTGCGGCTTGGGGACGAAGGCCGCGACACTCACCCCGAGCTGGAGCCGGCCCCGCCGGCTGCCCAGCGCGCCCCGGCCAAAGGCCACCAGCCGATTCACGAGGTCGGCGATGGCGGCCACATCTTCGTCCCTCTCCGTTGGCAGGCCGATCATGAAGTAGAGCTTCAAGCGATGCCAGCCGGAAGAGAACGCGGCATCGGCGGCGGCGAAGAGATCGTCCTCGCTCAACCGCTTGCGGATCACTTCGCGCAGCCGCTGGGTTCCGGTCTCGGGGGCGAAAGTGAGCCCGCTCTTGCGCACCCGCTGGATCTGATTGGCGAGAGAGACTGAGAAGGCGTCCGCCCGCAGCGAAGGCAGGGCCACACCGACCCCCCGATCGCCGAAGCGCTCGACCAGCCGCTCCACCAGTTCCTCAATGCCGGCGTAGTCCACACTGGTGAAGGCGAGCAAGGAGATCTCGTCATAGCCGGTGGCGGCCACCGCCTCCTCGGCCTGGCGGAGAAGGGTTTCCAGAGTGCGCTGCCGGCGCGGGCTGTAGGCGGCCTGGGCCTGACAGAACCGGCAGCCGCGGGCGCAGCCGCGCATGATCTCCAGGGTGACGCGGGAGTGAACGGTTTCGACGAAGGGAACGATCTGTCCGACCGGAAACGGCGCCTGGTCCAGGTCGGCCACGAAGCGGCGAGGGATGTGTGCGGGCGCGCCGTCCTGAGGCGTCACCGTCCCACGCGGCCCCGGGCCGCCGGGCGTGTAGTCATACCGGGAGGGCAGGTAGAGGCCGGGAATCCCGGCGAGCTTGCCCAGCGCGGCCGCGCGGTCTCGGCCCGCGACCGCCTCCGCGATCTCGAGGATAGCGTCCTCACCTTCACCGATCAGGATGGCATCGAAGAAGTCGGCGACCGGCTCTGGGTTCACCGCGCCGGGGCCGCCTGCGATCACCAGTGGATCGCCCTCGCCGCGCTGGTCGGCGCGCACCGGGATGCCGCCGAGATCGAGCATATTGAGGATGTTGGTATAGGTCAGCTCATAGGGCAGGGTGATGCCGACGACATCGAAGTCCCGCAGCGGAGTTCGGGATTCCAGGCTGAACAGTGGAAGGCGGTGAGACCGGAGCTGCTCCTCCATATCGGGCCAGGGGGCGAAGCAGCGTTCCGCGAGGTAGTCAGGATGAGCGTTGAGGATATGGTAGAGGATCTGGAGCCCGAGGTGCGACATCCCCACTTCATAGATATCGGGGTAAAGCAGTGCAACGCGCACACGAGCAGACGCGCGATCTTTGTGGATCGCGTTCCATTCCCCATCAGTGTAACGCGCGGGCTTGGTGACCCGCGGCAACATCATCTCCAAATCCAAACCTTTGCCTCCACCCACATCCCCACGCGACGATACCCCTGGTGACACAGAAGCCCGGAGGGAGGCCCCTCCTGCTTCGGTCTTGCCCCTCGCCCCAACCTCGCCGCTGCCTTCCCCCGCGCTAGGCCGCGAGCGCCTCCATGATGCGATCCGGGATATCGAAGTTGGCGTAGACCTGCTGCACGTCCTCCAGGTCTTCCAGGGCGTCAATCAGGCGCAGCACCTGTTGGGCCTGCTTCTCCGCGAGGGTCACCCGGGTCTGTGGCACCATAGTCACTTCCGCGCTCTCGTAGGCGATCCCCTTCGCCTCCAGCACTTTCTTCACCGCCTCCAGCTCCCCCGGGGCGGTGCGAATCTCGTAGCAGGAGTCATCACTCTGCATATCCTCGGCCCCGGCCTCCAGGGCCACCTCCAGCACCTGGTCCTCGGCCGCGCCCTCCCGGGGCACGATGATCACACCGTGCTGGTGGAAGAGCCAGGCCACCGCGTTCGACTCCGCCAGGTTGCCGCCGTTGCGCGCGAAGATGCTGCGCAGCTCCCCCACCGTCCGGTTGCGGTTGTCGGTGAGCACCTGGGCCATCACCGCCACTCCGCCCGGCGCGTAGCCTTCATAGGTCATGGACTCGAACTGAACGCCCTCGATCTCACCGGTGCCGCGCTGGATGGCGCGCTTGACGTTGTCCTGGGGCATGCCGGCCGTGCGCGCCTTGTCCATTGCGATCCGCAACCGCACATTGGTCCCCGGGTCGCCCCCGGCTTCCCGCGCCGCGGCCATGATCTCACGGGAGATCTTGGCGAAGACCTTGCTCTTCTTCTGATCCTGGGCCTGCTTGCGCAGCTTGATATTATGCCATTTGGAGTGTCCAGACATGGGGTGCCGCCCTCCGGGCCCTGCCGAGAGGATTCTACTCGATTACAGCACGCGTGACAAGGGCTACGCGGTTCCCGGGGTGCCCCCGGCTCTCTGACCTGCCTCCTCCTGTCATCCTGAGTCCGTCGCAGGCGGACTGTCCCATCCCCACCTGGCCTAGAGCCCGCGCCCTCACGCCCGTATCATCACCAGCAGCATCTTGAACCGGGTCACGGCCCGCAGGGCGTGGGGTTGGTTGGCGGGCATGATGATGAACTCGCCCTGGCGCACAGCCTGCGGCTGGCCGGAGATGGTGACTTCGGCCTCGCCCTCTGCCACCAGCACCAGCGCGTCATAGGGCGCGGTGTGCTCGCTCAGGCCCGAGCCCTGGTCGAAGGCGAACAGGGTCACGCTGCCAACCGGCTTGTCTATGATCGTCCTGCTGACAACCGAGCCAGCTTGGTAAGCAACCAGGCCGGAGAGATCGAAGGGCTTCCCGATGAGGTCGTTCTCAACCATATCTGCCACGCACCCTCCTCTCTTGGATCAGACGGCGGGGTCGGGAGACCCCGCCCTACAGAGCCGCAGCGGGCCGGTAGCGCCGCAGCCGCAGCGCGTTCGTCACCACCGATACTGACGAGAATGCCATGGCGGCGGCGGCGATGGCGGGATTGAGCAGCACGTGCAGGAAGGGATAGAGGACACCGGCCGCAATCGGGATGCCGATGAGGTTGTAGAAGAAGGCCCAGAACAGGTTCTGGCGGATGTTGTGGAGCACGGCGCGGCTCAGTTGGATGGTCTCGGGCACCAGGCGGAGGTCATCCCGGACCAGGGTGATTTGCGCCGCCTCCATGGCGACATCCGTTCCCCGCCCGATGGCGATTCCCAGGTCGGCCTGGGCCAGCGCGGGCGCATCGTTGATCCCGTCGCCCACCATCGCCACTCGCTTCCCCTCCGTTTGCAGGGCCTTGATCACTTCGGCCTTCTTGTCCGGGAGCACCTCGGCCCGCACGTCATCAATCCCCACCGCGCTCGCCACCGCCCGGCCGGTGCGCAAGTTATCGCCTGTGATCATGATCATATCCAGGCCCATCTGCCGCAGGCGCTTGACCGCATTAGCCGCCTCTGACTTCGCCAGATCGGCGAGCGCGATCACGCCGACCGCTTCGCCGTCGAAGCCGATGAGCAGCCCTGTTTTGCCCTGACTCTCGAGCTTGGCGGCGGCCTCCGCCACTGGCCCCATGCTGATAGAGGCGCCCTCCATCAGCCGGACCGTCCCCACGTAGGCCGGTTTCCCACCGAGGCGCCCGCGAACGCCCTGACCCGGGACCGCCTCGAAGTCCTCTGCGCTCTGTAGGTCCAGCCCACGCTCATGAGCGACGCGAACCACCGCCTGACCCAGGGGATGCTCCGAGTTCTGCTCGAGCGAGGCCGCCAGCCGCAGCACCCCCTCTTCCGTCCATCCCGAAGCGGCGACGATGTCGGTCACCTCCGGCTCGCCCTGGGTGAGAGTGCCGGTCTTGTCGAAGACCAATGTGCGCACATTCCCGGCGGTCTCGAGCGCGGCCGCGGTGCGCACCAGAATGCCCAGCTCGGCCGCGCGACCCGTTCCGACCAGCAGCGAGGTCGGAGTGGCCAGGCCCATGGCGCAGGGACAGGCGATGATGAGCACCGCCACCGCGGCCGTGATCGCACTCGTCAGATTCGGGCCGAAGACAAGCCAGATGGCCACCGTGATCGCAGCCAGGGCAATGACGATGGGGACGAACACCCCCGCCACCCGGTCGGCAAGGCGCTGGATAGGTGCCTTGGAGCCCTGCGCCTCCCGGACCAGCCGGATGATGCGAGCCAGCACGGTGTCGCTGCCCACACCCGTGGCGCGAAAGCGGAAGCCGCCGGTCCGGTTCACCGTCCCGCCAATCACGAAATCATCCGCCGCCTTCTCCACCGGCATGCTCTCGCCGGTGACCATGCTCTCGTCCACCGCGGAATGACCTTCCGCGATGACCCCGTCCACCGGGATGCGCTCGCCTGGCCGCACCAGCACCGCGTCGCCAATCACAACTTGCTCGATCGGGATCTCCGCTTCTTCGCCGTCGCGCATCACCCGCGCGGTTTTCGCGCGCAGGCCGGCGAGACGACGGATCGCCTCCGAGGCGCGCCCCTTGGCGGTCGCCTCCAGGGTGCGGCCCAGCAGGATGAGCGCGATGATCATGGTCGCGGTGTCGTAGTACAGCTCCGGCCTGGCGCCAGTGCCGGCGAACGGACCAGGCACCAGCGTAACTGCCAGGCTGTAGCCATAGGCTGCGGAGGTGCCCACGGCGATGAGAGTGTTCATGTCCGCAGAGCGATTCCGGAGCGCGGCCCAAGCCCCCTGGTAGAACTGCCACCCGGCCCAGAACTGGACCGGCGTGGCCAAGGCCAACAGCACCCAGTCAGCGGCCCGCACGGGCAGCAGGCGGAAGCCGTGGATTACCAGGATCAGGATGGTGGCAATGACGGAGAAAACCAGTCGCCTGGTGAGGCTGCGCAGCTCGCGCGCATGGGCGGCCCGGTCAGCGTCTTCCCCCTCCTCCCTCATCGCCCGGTAGCCAGCGGATTCGACGCTGTGGATCAGGTCCTCGACGTTCAGGAGCCCATCGTCGAAGATGACGGTGGCCTCTTCTGTGGCCAGGTTAACCGCGGCCTGCCTGACCCCTTGCGTCCGGGTGAGGCTGCGCTCCACCGTGGACACGCAAGCGGCGCAGTGCATGCCCATGATCTTCAGATCCACCCGCTTGGCTGCCATGGCACCTGGATTCTACCCGAAAGGCGTTTGTGTGTGTTCACCTCCATGAGTTTGTGGCGCACCAGCATGACAATAGGGCAGGAGGCAAGTCGCCAGAGGCGACTCAAGCTCCTGCCCAACTGAACGGCCGGCGGGGATGCCTTCGGCATGCCCGCCCTACAGACGGCCTACTCAGCGCAGCGGATGGGGAGGTCGTAGGGCCCGTCCTCCAAGGACTTGGCAGCGCGATCCCAGGGCTTCCCGCCATCGTCCTTCAGGTTCGGGCCTATGCTGTAGACGATGAAGCCTGCCCCTTCGCGGCGGTAGTGATAGGTCTTGCCGCCGAAGGGATCATTGGGGAGCCTGAAGCCGGCCTGTTCCAGTGCAGCGAGGGAATCGGGATAGCCGCCGCGGTCGGAACGGTGGGTCTTCAGAGCGAGAGCGATCTGGGCATCGCCGAGCGAGGCGGTCGCCCTGTCCCGGCTCAAGACGGCGCGGGAGAAGACGGGCGTGATCATCTTCGTCAGGATGCTGCCGTAGGTTGGAAGCCGTTTCATGCCGTTCTCCATGTCCTCAATCGCCCGCTTCGACTGTGGCCAGGGGAGGCCAAAGGCATCCAGGTTCTTCTTCATAGCCCGAAGATAGGCCAGCTCGTCCAGATAGGCGATGGGGCGTCCCACGCTCCCATAGCTGCGGAGGGCAAGTACCGGCCAGCGGCTCCCGCTCTGCCCGGCCGCCTCTGCCAAGTCCCTCATATCCCCGTCAGACCTACGCCGCAGCAAAGACTCGAAAGTGGCCAGGCCGCAGAGAGCGACCTCACCTTTCATCGCGCGGATTGACGGCGCTATCTGGTCAATGGCGGCGATCTGGTCGAACAACCTCTGGCAAGCCTGAGGTGATGGTGTGCCGGCGGACAGGGCACGTTCTAGGGACTGGAGTGCGATACCCTGCAGCGCGTAGGCGACGAGCTGGCTGATCAGGCTTGGCTCCATCTTGGCGTGCTGCGCCATCCCCAGCATCGCCCCACAATCGGCGAGGGCCTGGTCCGGGTGATCGTCGTGCACCGCCAACCCGTTCCGCGCCTGCAGCATTCTAGCGGCCTGGCGCAGCTTCGCGAGATGAGCAAACGAGATCGCCCAGGGCCAGCCATGCCAGTTGACGGGAAAGGCGCAGTGCGGAGTGCGAGCCGCCCCCTCCAGCAGCCGGTAGTACTCAGCATTGGCGGCGATCACGCGCCGCGCCAGGGCCAAGCGCTTCGCGTCCCACTGGTCGAACGGATTCTCGAATAGCTCATCCTCATCTTCCTTCGACAGCCGGAGGGCGTCGAAAGCCTTCTGATAGAGGTCGGCCGCGTTCTTCTCGCCGGCTGGCACGCGCGGGATGAGATCGTCAATAGGGACGATGTAGCCGGCGGCCTTCTGTCGCGCGATCTCCCTGGCCAGCATGCGGCCGGTGATGAGGGTAGCGGTGAGGTGCACTACCAGCAGCGCCAGCACGACGTAGGCTAAAGCCCGGGCCCGTCTTCTCACTCCGCGCCCGAACCATCTCGCTGCACGCCACAGCGCGCGCAGGACACTACGCGGCGCGAATCTCACCGTGGGAAAGAACTCGCTCATGGATCAACCTCCGTCCGACTGTTCCAGCATCCGCTGCCGCAGCTCGAAGTATGTTTCTCTTTGAGTGCTGGGATGGCGCATGGCCAGTCGCAGGCGGTTCCGTAGGGCGGGCACGCCCATGTCCGCCAGCCACAGCTCGTCCTCCGACTGCTCCTGGGCGATGGCGGCCGGTGGCGCGGTTCGCGGCAGGGTCAGACCGGCATCCTGGCAGCGCATAACGAGCGCATCCGCCACCAGCAGGAGCACGACCGCGGCCAGCAGACAGGCAGGACGCAACGCCCACGCGCGGCGCGTTCGGGAAAGCGGCCGGTGCGACAGGATGCGCTCTCGCAGCCCCGGACCCGGCTCCCGCCGCGGCAACTGGCGGATCAGGGTCTCCAGTTGGTCGTCAGTCAGTCCCTGGTAAGCACGCCTGTTCATCGTTGGACACCTTCCAGCAGTGCGCGCAGGCGACCCAGGGCGAGACGGTAGCGGCTGGCCGCGGTGTTCGCGGGAATTCGGAGCACCTCGCCGATCTCGCGGAAACTCAAGTCCTCGCTCAGCTTGAGCGCGATCACCTCGCGCTGCTCTAGGGGGAGCCGTCCCAATGCCCGCTGCACATCCAGCGCCAGCTCCCGGTCCCCGCCCCGGCAGGCCTCGGGGTCGATCCAGCAGACGGCGGCCGCGGCCGTCTCTCGCTCCCGCTTCCGCCGCTGGCGCAGGGCCTGCAGCGCCTGCCTGCGGGCGGCCTGGAAGAGATATGCCCGCTGGTTGCGGATCCCGCCGGCCCGGCGCCTCAGCAGCCCCAGCAGCACCTCCTGCAGCGCGTCCTCTGCTTCCGCGGGGGCGCCCAGGAGGGCAACCAGGTAGCGATAGAGAGAGCGCGCGTAGGCGTCGTAGAGGGCCGTCAAGTCCAGGGGGCTGGCACCCCGGCTCGCTTGCTCTTTCACTGCGGGTCGCGGCCTGCTCAGCACGCGGCTGATCTCCGTCACGGAAACGCGCTCCTATGCGGTTAGATGCAACTCAGGCCTCTTCTTGTCAGTCCCACCACACTATCTTTGAGTCTACCCAACTCGGATCCTCGGGCAGGAGACACTCTGTTGCCCTGCGAAGTCGTCCCTTGTGGGAGGCGCGGAGGCCGGGTATGAGCCCTGAGAAGGCCGACTACTCCGAGATCGCCGAAGTCTACGACCGGGCGCGGACGGGCGACGCGCCTCACCTGGAATGGTGGTTCCAGAAGATCATCCGGGTCGGCGGCCTGCGGCCCGGCAGGCGGCTCATTGATCTCGGATGCGGCACCGGCCGGTGGGCCATTCCGCTGGCTGCGCGCACCGGCTGCGAGGTGGTCGGCTTAGACAGGTCGCCGGAGATGCTGGAGAAGGCGCGGGCCAAGGACCGTGAGGGCCGCGTCACCTGGGTGGCCGGCGACGTGGAGCACCTGGAGCTGGAGCCGAGCAGCTTCGACTGCGCCTTTCTGTGCCTGATGATGCACCACATCGAGGATCACCTTGGGACGTTCAGAGGTGTGCTGCGGATACTGAAGCCCGGCGGTGTAATCCTGGTGCGACAGGGAACGCTGGAGCAGATCGTAGACGACCCCTGGCATCGCTTCTTCCCCGAGGCGGCGACCATAGACCGGCGGCGTACGCCATTCCGCGCCGAGATCGAGACCTGGCTGCGGGAGGCTGGCTTCATGCAGATCGAGGCGGAGGAGGTAAGGCAGTTCACCTACCGCGACCTCGCCGACCTCAACGAGAGGATGCTGGGTGAGGTGCGGCTGCGAGTGGCATCGGTGCTCCGGCTGATCAGCGACGAAGCCTTCGCGCGGGCTGGCGCAACTCGAAGCCTATGTGCGTCAGCACCCAGATGATCCCTGGCTCAAAGAGAGCCTGTTCACACTGTTCACGGCGAGGAAGCGGCATGAGCGCTGAGCATCTGGCCGAGCAGATGAAGGCATTGCCGGGCGCAAGCGCGGCAGACCTGATTGGCATCGCGGCTGGCGAGCAGTTCAGCTCGGAGGAGTTCGGTGAACTGGGCCGCAGCTTCGGCCCTGTGCGATCGGTCATCGTGCTCGCGCAGCGTATTGTTGACCCGGTGCAGACCGTTCGGTTCTGGTCTGCCAGGACCTACGCGGATTCGCTGACTGCCGCCTCCTTTGGTGATGCCATGCTTCGCCACGCCTGTTGGCAAGTGGTGCAGATTCTGTGGGAGGCGGGATATCGGGCCGTGATTCCCCGCAATCAGCGCTACGGCGACGACGGACCTCGCCACAGCATCTCCTACAAGAAGGCGGGCGCGCTCGCGGGCTTGGGCTCGATCGGGAAGAGCCAACTCCTGATCCACCCCGATTGGGGCCCCTGGCTCCACCTGAGGACGGTGATCACCGACGCGGATCTCCCGGTGGACTCACCGATCACGTTTTCGCCTTGCGATGGCTGTGGGCGCTGCCTCGAAGCCTGTCCTTCGGGCGCGCTCTCAGCATCAGGTTTTGACCGGCCGCGATGCGAGCAGCCGATTGGCTACACCGGGCCGGGGAAGAACGTAGTGCGCCTGTCACCTCATGGGCGGATCAACTGCGAGGAATGCATGCGGGCCTGCCCCGTGGGCGAGGCGCCGCCGCGGCTGACGCAGCACGCAGAATAGGACGGGACCCGCCCAGACGGGTCCCGTCTTGCGCGCTCAGAACGTGCGACCAAAGGTCAGGCCGGCTCCGCGACCTGCGGCAGATCCTTCAGCGCCGCCTCGATCTTCTCCCGCGGGTACTCGTAGTCCTCAAGCTTCCCCGCGAAGTACCTCTCGTAGGCCCCAAGGTCGAAGAAGCCGTGCCCGCTATAGGCGATCAGGATACACTTCTCCTCACGGGTCTCCTTGCACTTCAGCGCCTCATCTATCGCGGCGCGGATGCAGTGCGCCGTCTCCGGCGCTGGCAGGAGGCCCTCGGTGCGAGCGAAGGTGACCGCGGCCTCGAAGGTGGGGAGCTGGTGATAGGCGCGGGCCTCGATCACGCCCTTGTTCACCAGCAGGCACAGCAGGGGCGCGTCGCCGTGGTAGCGCAACCCTCCCGCGTGAATCGGCTCCGGCACGAAGGTGTGTCCCAGGGTGTACATCTTGAGCAGCGGGGTGAGCATTGCGGTGTCCCCGTAATCGTAGCGGTACAGACCCCGGGTGAGGGTCGGGCAGGCTTCCGGCTCGCACGCGATAATGTCAACCGCCTTGCCCTTCAGCTTATCCTTCACGAAGGGGAAGGCGAGTCCGGAGAAATTCGACCCGCCGCCCACGCAGCCCACGATCACATCCGGCTGCTCATCCACCAGCTTGAGCTGCGCCTTCGCCTCCTGCCCCACTATGGTCTGGTGCAGCAGCACGTGGTTCAACACGCTGCCAAGCGAGTACTTGGTATCATCGTGGGAGGCGGCGTCCTCCACCGCCTCCGAGATGGCGATGCCGAGGCTGCCCGGGGAATTCGGGTCCTTTCCCAGGATCATCTGTCCGGACTTAGTCAGGTTACTCGGAGAGGGGTGCACCGTGGCCCCCCAGGTTTCCATCAGCATGCGCCGGTAGGGCTTCTGCTCGTAGCTCACCTTCACCATGTAGACCGTGCACTCCAGTCCGAACAGGCAGCATCCGAAGGCGAGCGCGCTGCCCCATTGGCCGGCGCCGGTCTCGGTAGCGATGCGCTTCACGCCCTCCTGCTTGTTGTAGTAGGCCTGGGCCACCGCGGTGTTGGGCTTGTGGCTGCCCGGAGGACTAAAGCTCTCATTCTTGTAGTAGATGCGCGCGGGTGTGCCCAGGTGCTTCTCCAGCCGGTGCGCGCGGTAGAGAGGAGAGGGCCGCCAGAGCCGGTAGACGCGGCGCACCTCATCCGGAATCTCGATCCACGGCTCCATGCTCACTTCCTGCTTGATCAGCTCCATGGGGAAGATCGGAGCCAGGTCCTGCGGGCCTATGGGCTTGCCGGTACCGGGGTGGATGGGCGGTGCCAGCGGCGCAGGCAGGTCGGGGTTGATGTTATACCAGCGCTGCGGCAGCTCGCTCTCCCGGAGCGTGATCTTGGTCTCGTCCCTCGCCATAGCCGGCCTCTCCTCTCGCGACGGCCCAGGGGGCCGTCAGGTTCTAGCCCTGTGGCCATGCCCAGGGCGACGGCAAGCCTCTTCACCGCCTGCCAGCCCTTTTCCTCTTTCCCGGGGCCAAGCAGGGCAGTCAATCACAGAGGCGCAGGGACACGGATCGGACCGCGGGTGTAACAGCTCAACCGGCTTCGCCCTGGTCAGCCTCCTTGGGGCCGGGATGGCCCATTCCCTTGGAGAGTTGATGTGTCTCCTGGAGACGGATTCCGCCCTCGAATTCGGGCTTGTGGCTCTGGTCCTGTGCGCAGCGCACTTTCTCACCGATCACTTCGCGCAGGAAAGCCAGTCCCGCCTCCTTATCCTCATCCATGAGCACTTGCTGGAGGCGCACCAGGTCCTCAGGGTCCAGCGAGACGACGGTGCGGGTGGCTTTGAACGCCATGATGCTTACCCCTTTCCTTTTCCCTGGCCTCCGTCAGGGCAGGACTGTCACGATCGCCAAGCGAATCTCCCGCTCAATTCTGGTTCCAGCAGGAGGTATCCTCGTGATCAAAGGCATAGACCATGTAGCGCTGGTCACCACGGATGTGGAGCGCGCGGCCAAGTTCTACAAGGAGCTGTTGGGGTTCCATGAGACCGGCCGCCTGGAGACCACCCACAGTGGGACCATCATCTTCATCGCCCTCGACGGCACACAGATCGAGCTCTTCGGGGGCGGAAAGCCCAGGCCAGAGGGTGAGCAGGGCCGCGCAGTGGGCCTCGCTCATCTCGCCCTGCTGGTGGAGGACATTGACGCGGAGTGCGAGCGCATGAGCAAGCTGGGAGTCGCGTTCGACATGAAGCCGACCAGTGTCGAGTCCGGCCTGCGCATCGCCTTCTTCAAGGACCCGGATGGGAACGCCGTCGAGCTGATGCAGCGGCCCCAGGTCTGAGGAGCGACCACCATGAGAGTCGTTCGCTACCAGGATCAGGATGCACTTACGGGCGTGGGGATGCTGCGGGGAGAGCGGGTCGTTGATTTCACGCGGGCGCTCACCGTCTACTACTTCGCCCAGGGCTCCCTCCCCCACTTCCCCTATTCGTTGGAGCTGCTGCAGCCCGCCGATTTCTCGGTTCTCGACTTGATCGCCGGCGGCTACTTCCGTGCTGACCTGTTTGCGGAAGTGCTGCGCTTCGCAGAGGAGCACGAGCTGATCGAGGAGCTGGTGGTTGACGAGCCGCGTCTGCTCTCCCCTATCCCCCGGCCTCCGCGCATCATCGCGCTCGGCCTCAACTACGCCGCGCATGCCGCGGAAGGCGGCCGGAAGCCGACAAAGGAGCCGATCTTCTTCGTCAAGGCCTCCACCGCGGTGATCGGCCCGGATGACCCGGTGGAGTGCCCGCGCGGGGTGGGACGGGTTGACCACGAGGTGGAGCTGGCGGTGATCATCGGCAAGCCCGGCCGCCGCATCCCTCGCGCCCAGGCCAAGCAGCACATCGCCGGCTACACCATCCTCAATGATGTCACCGCCCGCGATATGCAGCGGCGCGACATGGCGGCCTCGAACCCCTGGTTCCTGAGCAAGAGCTTCGACACGTTCTGCCCGATGGGGCCCTGCATCACCCTGCCCGACGAAATCCAGGAGCCGTGCGAGCTGGATCTGTCCCTGCGGGTGAATGGTCAGACCAGGCAGAGCAGCAATACCCGCGACCTCATCTTCAAGGTGCCCGAGCTGATTCACCGCCTTAGTCGACACCTGACTCTGGAACCGGGAGACATCATCTCTACCGGCACCCCGGCAGGCATTTCCGCGATCCAGCCCGGCGATGTAATGCAGGCCGAGGTCGAGCGCATCGGCGTGCTGCGCAATCCGGTCGTCGCGGGCAAGTGAGCAGCATGCCGGTGCTGGCGCTGGACATCGGCGGGACCAAGCTCGCGGCCGCGGTGGTCACGGCCGCGGGCGAAGTGCTGGCGGAGCAGATGGAGGCGACAAAGTCGTCTTCGTCTCCCGCCGAGATACTTGATACGCTATTCGCCATGGCCGGGGAGGTGAACCGCCGCGCCGCATTGGGCTGGCCTGAACTGGCCGGGGTTGGGGTGAGCTTCGGCGGGCCGATGGACTTCCCCAGCGGGCGCACCGTGACCTGTCATCACCTGGAGGGCTGGCAGGATTTCCCGTTGCGGCAGGCGGTCGGCGCGCGCGTGGGCCGGCCAGTGGTGGTGGACAATGACGCCAACGCGGCCGCGCTGGGGGAGGCGACCTTCGGCGCCGCGCGCAGCAAGCCCTATGTCCTCTATCTCACCGTGAGCACCGGGATCGGCGGCGGGATCGTGCTCGGGGGTCGGGTGCATCGAGGCGCGAACAGCCTGGCCGGCGAGATCGGGCACACGCTGGTAGCGCCGGAGGGACCGGTGTGCACGTGCAGTAGGAGAGGGTGCCTGGAGGCAGTGGCCTCCGGTCCGGCCATCGCCACCGCGGCCCGCCAGGCCCTGGAGGCGGGTGAGCCCTCTGCTTTGGCTTCCATCCCGCGCTCGCAGTTGACAGCCAGGGAGGTCGCGGCGGCTGCGGCGAGCGATGCGCTGGCGGCGCGCGTGATGAGCCGGGCCGGCGAATACCTCGGACTCGCCATCGCCGGCGCGGTGAACCTGCTGAATCCCAGCATCGTGGTGATCGGGGGCGGCGTGTCCGGGGCGGGCGAAGCGCTCTTCCAGCCGCTGCGAGAGGCCGTCGCTCGCTATGCGGTGCCTGAAAGCGCGCGGGGCCTTGCTATCGCTGCAGGCGCGCTGGGGCAGCGTGGGGCGCTGCTGGGCGCGGCAGCGCTGGCGCTGACGGACCAATACCAGGCGTGGTGAGCCGCGCACTTACAAAGGCCGATCTGCGTTGGGAGGAGATGGCGGACCGCTAACGAAGCAAACTCGGTGGGCGAAGGATTCCCAGTGTGACCACCGCCAACAGGCCGCGCCCAGGCGTCGCGATTGGCCTGATGCGGCTTCGTGGCGGATTCCGTCAGTGATGCTAAGGAGGTGTTCCGAGATGGCAAAGGTGCTGGTGGTCTATCACTCACTCGGCGGGCAGACCAAGAAGATGGCGGAGGCAGTGGCAGCCGGGGCCTCCAGTGTGACTGGAACTCAGGTGACGGTCAAGACGGGCCTGGAGGCCATCATTGATGACCTGCTGTCCTGTGACGCCATCGCCCTGGGCTCGCCGGACTACTTCAGCTACATGGCCGGAGGCCTCAAGGATTTCCTGGACCGGACCTATTACCCGAGCCAGGGGAAGGTGACGGGGAAGCCCGCGGCCACCTTCGGCAGCGCGGGCGGCCCGCCGGACAAGGTCCTGAAGCTGTTGGACCAGGCGCTCGGGTGGTTCAAGCTGAAGAAAGCCGTGGACTCGGTCGGGGCCTCTGGCGGCGTCGGGCCAGAGATTCTGGCCGACTGCAAGGAGCTGGGCCGCAAGCTGGCGGAGGCCGCGGGCAAAGGAAGTTGAGCTGAGCCCTCACAGTGGTGGGGCGGCCCCCGCTCCTTCCCAGCGCCGTGCAGTCATGTGATGTTGACCGGAGAGAAGGCCTAGCATGCGGTTCGGATGCTGCGTGAGCCCCGACAGCGTAGAGCTGGCGGCGGCCGCGGGCTGCGATTTCGTGGAGCTGCCGGTGGCTGCGGTGCTGCCGGAGAGACCGGAAGCGGAATTCGCTCCGGTGCGAGAGAGGTTGCTGGCCGCTCCCGTGAAGCCCGAAGCCTGGCAGTTGCAGTTGCCGGCCGACCTCAGGGCGACCGGGCCGGACGTGAGCTGGCCGCGGCTGGCCCGCTATCTCTACACCTCGCTGCGGCGGATCGCCGAGGTGGGTGGGGCCGTGGTGGCGTTCGGGAGCGGGAGGCAGAGAGAGGCGCCGGCAGGCTTCCCGGTGACGGACGCCATGGATCAGCTCACCGAGGTGCTTCGCATCTGCGGGGCGGTGGCGCACAGCCGCGGTTTGATGGTGGGGGTCGAGCCGCTCAGCTCCAGTCGCTGCAATCTGGTGAACTCCCTGCCCGAAGCGGTCAGCCTGGCGCGGGTGGTGGACATGCCGGAGGTGGGAGTGGCGGTGCATGCGCAAGAGATGGCCCTGGAGGGTCATTCGGCCTTCGATATCGTGGACGCGGCGGAGTGGCTGACCCACGTGCGCGTCTCTGGGGCACAGGCGGTCGCCCAGAGCGGAGACGAGGTTTGGCAGCACGACTTCATCCAGGCGCTGCGCATGGCTGACTATGATTGGAGGGTTTCGATCGAGGGGGAATGGAAGGACTCCCCGAACGAGATGAAGGCAGCGGTGGAGTCGCTGCGACGATGCTTCGACGAAGCCGAGCACGAGGCCTATGCCGGGCGCTGGTGATATCATCGCACCCTTCCGGGGCATTCGCTATCACACCGCGGGCTCGCGCGACCTTTCCTCTCGCATCGCCCCACCCTATGACATCATTGCGCCAGCGATGCAGGCTGACCTTTACGCGCGGGACCAGCACAACTTCGTGCGGTTGGAGCTGCCACAGCCGAGCGACCGCCATGGTGCGGAAGACGACCGCTACCAGCGGGCCGCGGCCACCCTGCGGGATTGGCTGGCCCAGCGCGTGCTCATCCGCGATGAGAGGCCGGCGCTGTACCTGGTGGAGCAGGAATTCCAGCTCCGGGGCCGTGCTTGGCGGCGGCGCGGCGTGTTCGCGCTGGTGCGGCTGCCGGAAGCGAACGAGCGGTACGTCCTGTCACACGAGGGGACGCTGGCCGCGCCGAAGGCCGACCGCCTGCACTTGATGCGAGCCTGCCAGGCCATGACCAGTCCCATCTTGATGATGAGCGAGGACGGCCGCGGGGAGCTGCTGAGCCTGCTGGAGCAGACCGCTGGCGAAGCGGAGGCCGTGGCCGCGAATGGAGATGGGGTCGCCCACCGGCTCTGGCCGCTGCACGATGCGGACCTGGTGGAGGCGATATGTGCCGCGGTGGGGGGCGGGCCACTCTTTATCGCCGACGGCCACCATCGCTTCGAGACTGCGGTCACCTGCCGCGATGAAATGCGCCAGCGTTTGCCCCAGGCCTCGGCCCAGGCCGGGTTCAACTACGCTCTCGCCCTGGTCACCAGCGCCCAGGACGAAGGGGTGAAGATTCTTCCGACGCACCGGGTGCTCTCAGGGCTGGGCGAGGCCGGCCTAGGCGAGATCAGGGCGCGAATCGCAGAGGGCTTCGACGTGCGGCAGGTGGCAGTGCCGAAGGGCGACGAATTGCCGGCCCTGACCTGGCCCGATGGCGGGGCGGCCCAGGGCCACGTGTACGGCGCGTATTGGGGAGATGGCCACTACTACGTGCTGACGGCGCGAGGCGAGACCGCGCCCGCCGGAACCTCGGCGGTCGCGTCCCTGGATGTGAGCGTGCTGCACCGCCTGCTCATAGACCCGGTGCTCTCGAAGCTGGGTAAGGCGGTCGGCCTCGCCTATGTCACCGATGAGCAGCAGGCGCTGGAGGCTGTGGCCCGGGGCGATTGCGACCTGGCGCTCTTTCTCCGATCCACCCGCGTTTCTGAAGTGCTGGCAGTGGCCCGCGCCGGGGAGCGCATGCCCGGGAAGTCCACCTATTTCTACCCCAAGGCCCCGGCCGGCCTGGTGTTGAGCGACGCCTCTGCAGAGCCGATCTAGGCAGACCGACGATGGACAAGCTCACCCCGATGCTGGCCCAATACCGGGCGATCAAGCGAGAGCACCAGGATGTCATTCTGCTCTTTCGCCTCGGGGATTTCTACGAGATGTTCGGCGAGGACGCCAAGATCGGGGCCCGCCTGCTGGAGCTGGTGCTCACCTCGCGGGAGATGGGCAAGGGGCGCCGCATGCCGATGTGTGGCATCCCGTACCATGCCGCCGACCGCTATGTCGCTCGGCTGCTGGCTGGCGGATACAAGGCTGCCATCTGCGAGCAAGTGGAAGATCCCAAGCAAACCAAACGACTAGTGAAGAGAGAGGTAATCCGGATTCTGACTCCAGGCACCGTGGTGGAGGATCACCTGCTGGAGCCGCGCGCCAACAACTATCTGGTCGGCATCGCCAGCGCGGGTGACCGGTGGGGGCTGGCCGCCGCAGATAGCTCGACCGGGGAGTTCAAGGTCACCGAGTTCACGGGGGAGAACGCGTGGGATGAGCTGCGTGACGAGATCGCGCGGCTGCATCCAGCCGAAACGCTGATCCCGGAGGCCGAGGAGGGGCGCGGGCTGGCGGAGGTGGTGAAGGCCGACGGGGGCAGCCTCACCACCTGGAGCAGAGACGATTTCGTCGCCCGCAGCCCGGCCGAGTTCCTGCGGCATCACTTCGGGGTCGGATCGCTGCGCGGCTTCGGGTGCGAAGAGATGCCGGCCGCCGTGGAGGCCGCGGCCGCAGTCATCGCTTACCTCAAGCGCACTCACAAATCCGGGCTGGAGCAGCTCCGCGGTCTGCGCACCTACTCGCGCAGCCAGTTTATGGTGGTGGATGCCACCAGCCGGCGGAACCTCGAGCTGCTCGCCTCGCTGCGCGATGGGTCCTCTCGGAACACGCTGCTGTGGGTGCTGGACGATACCCTCACGCCTATGGGAGCCCGACTGCTGCGGCGCTGGATCACGGCGCCGTTGCTGGATCGCCTCGCGATCGAGCAGCGCCTGGATCTGGTTCAGGTGCTCCACGAGGAGGCGGCGCTGCGGGCCCGCCTGCGGGAGCAGCTCAAGCAAATCCGGGACCTGGAGCGACTGGTCAGCCGCGCCGCGGCCGCCACTGCCAGCGGCCGCGACCTGGCCGGGCTGAGGGATTCGCTGGCGGGGTTGCCGGGATTCGCGGATATTCTGCGCGGCGGCAGCAGAGAAGCTCCTGGCCAACTGGTCGCAGGCTTCGATCCGGTCGCGGATTTGTGTGAGCTGTTGACGCGGGCGCTGGCGGACTCGCCGCCGGCCAATGTCCGCGACGGAGGGAGCATTCGCGCCGGGTTCTGCGCGGAGCTCGATGAGCTGCGCGAGGCGCGCACGCATGGCAAGGAATGGATTGCCGGCCTCCAGGAGCGAGAGCGACAGCGCACGGGCGCCAGGTCGCTAAAGGTCGGGTACAACCAGGTGTTTGGTTACTACATCGAGGTGACGCGGCCGAATCTGCACCTGGTGCCATCCGACTACCAGAGACGCCAGACCCTGGCGAACGCGGAGCGATTCGTCACCCCCGAACTGAAGGAGTACGAATCCAAGATCCTGGGGGCGGAGGAGCGAATCCTGGCGCTCGAGCAGGAACTGCTGGCCGACCTTCGGGCGAAGGCGGCAGCGGAGGCAGCACGGGTGCAGGCGGCCGCAGAGGTGGTCGCGCAGGCCGACGTGCTCGCCTGCTTCGCCGAGGTGGCGGCGCGGAACAGCTACCTCCGGCCCGGGATCACGGAGGACGACCGCATCGAGATTCGCGGCGGGCCGTCATCCCGTGGTGGAGCTGACGCTTGAGGACGAGCGGTTCGTGCCCAATGACAGCCATCTGGATTGTGCCGAAGACCAGGTGCTGATCATCACGGGGCCCAACATGGCGGGCAAGTCCACCTATCTGCGCCAGGTGGCGCTGATCGTGCTGATGGCCCAGATGGGCAGCTTCGTGCCGGCCCAGGCCGCCAGCATTGGGTTGGTGGACCGCATCTTCACCCGGGTGGGGGCCTCCGACGATCTTGCCACCGGCCAGAGCACTTTCATGGTGGAGATGACCGAGACCGCGAACATCTTGCACCATGCCACTCGCCGCAGCCTGATCGTGCTGGACGAGATCGGCCGCGGCACCAGCACCTTCGACGGCCTGAGCATCGCCTGGTCGGTGGCGGAGTACCTCCATAGCGCTCCTCACCTCGGCGCCAAGACGCTGTTCGCCACCCACTATCACCACCTGAACGAGCTGGCCGAGACACTTCCCCGGGTGAAGAACTACCGCATCGCGGTCAAGGAGAAAGGCGACCAGGTGATCTTCCTGCGGCAGATCGTGCCCGGCGGCACCGACCGCAGCTATGGGATTCAGGTGGCTCGCCTAGCTGGCCTTCCGCCAGCGGTGTTGGAGCGAGCAAAGCAGATCCTGTGGTCGCTGGAGCAGCGCGAGCACGTCGGCGGCCAGCCCCCCGCTCCTCGCATCACAGCCCGCGCCGATCAGCTTCCGCTCTTCGAGGGCGAGCCCGATCCCATTCTCGAAGAGCTGCGCCGGATAGATGTAGATCATCTCACCCCCGTCGAGGCCTTGAACAGGCTGGCCGACCTGAAGCGGCGAATTGAGGGAACGACATGATCCGCAGATTGCGCAGATTACGCAGAACTTGCTATTTCGGAGTTTCAGATTCCGAAATAGCAGGAAGCCTCGGGTAGTTCCTAGCAGGACGACATTCGAATCGGTTTTCCGTTGTAGTTTCGTGCGAAGCACGACATAATCTGTGTAATCCGCGTAATCTGCGGATCAAGTAGTTTCCAAGGAGGGATAACGGTGCCAGAAGATCGCAAGCTCGTGCATGCAGTAGAGAAGGCGCTTGCCGAGAACGAAGCAACCAAAGCGCTGGGGCATCTGCACATCAGCGCGGTGTCAGGCGTGGTTTTCCTCGACGGCGAGGTAGAGTCCGAGGAGCAGCGCGACGCGGTCCTGGCAGCGGCGAAGGCGGTGGAGGGAGTGCGAATGGTCCGCAACCGCCTCCAGATCAACCCGGACGCGCGGGGCGGAGGGTGGCGGGAGCCGCACCGGCACGAGGGCTGATGTACGGCGGGCACTCCCATGCCCGCCGGTAGGCTGCCGGTTGTAGGGCGGGCACTCCTGTGCCCGCCTGGAGTTGGCGTTCCGTAGGAGAGCCCCTCTGCGGGCCCCCATCGTTGCATCTCTTATGTCTGGCAGGATGCAAGCCGCGGCCAGCAGAAGTAACGCCCACGATGCCAAAGGCGCTGCGGGGCCTGCACGCTCCTGTCGAGGGGGTTCCCATGCTTGCTACGCGTCGAGCCGGGGTCTTGATTCTGCTCAGTGTCCTCTGCTCTCTTGCCACCTCTGCCTTCTGTGGCCAGCAACCGCCCGCAGGTTCGGCCGTGCCGCCATCAGATGCGGCGGAGGTGCGCCAGCGCGTCGCCGACCAACAAAGAGAGCTGGATCGGCTCGCCGGCCGCTTTGAGGGCCTCGAGCAGACGACGAATGCCGCAGCCAAAGCCAGCGAGGCCGCCTGCCAGCACGCTGACTTGGTAATCAAGTCTGGGGGTGCCCTGGCCGGTATTGTCACCCTTGTGGTTCTCTTGCTCGGGTTCTTTGGGTACCGTCGCGTTCAAGATTTCGCAAGAGGTGAGATTGACAAGGCACGACGGCACTTCGATGAACTCATAGCGCAAGTCGAGCAGCACGTGGGGCAGGCGAAGAAGTCCGCAGAGGAGCTAGCGGAAGACGCGAAGCTCGCCAAAGAGTACATCGCTCGGATTGACGCCTTTCGTCGCCAGGCCGAAGAGCAGGTTCGCGCCCTTGCCACGGTAGACCTGAGCAAGGACATGCCCCCCGAGCTGAAGCAGTCTCTGGAGGACATCCGCACCAAGCTCGATCTGGTCGAAGCTCTGGGGTTGCCTCTGGACGCGGAGGCCTACCTCGCGCGCGGCAATGCCTACTACTCCCGCGGAGACCACCAGCGCTCCCTCCAGTGCTACGACCGGGCCCTCCAGATCAAGCCCGATTATGCCGAGGCGCACTGCAACCGCGGGGTAGCCCTGGGCAAGCTCCGGCGGCACGACGAGGCCCTCGCCGCCCACGACCGCGCCCTCCAGATCAAGCCCGATTATGCCGAGGCGCATGGCAACCGCGGAGCAGCGCTCGGCAGGCTCGGCCGCGACGAGGAGGCCCTCGCTGCCTCTGACCGCGCCCTCCAGATCAAGCCCGACCTTGCCGAGGCGCACTGCAACCGCGGGGTAGCGTTAAGCAAGCTTGGCCGCCACGAGGAGGCCCTCGCTGCCTCTGACCGCGCCCTCCAGATCAAGCCCGACTATGCTAATGCCCATGTGAATCGAGCGGTGGCGCTCATCAGTATTGGCCGCTACGAGGAGGCCTTCGCCGCGTGCAACCGCGCCCTCCAGATCAAACCGGATGAGGCGGTGGCCTACTTCAACCGCGCCTGCGCCCATTCGAGGCTCAACCGGAAAGCTGAGGCATTGGCCGATCTCAGAGAGGCCATCCGGCTTGACCCGGAGTGGAAGGAAAAAGCCAAGACCGACCCGGATTTCGAGGGCCTGCGTGCCGATCCGGAGTTCCGGCGTCTGGTTGGGCTCGATGACGAGCCGTCTGTGTAGGGCGGGCACTCCCGTGCCCGCCTGCTGTTGCGTGCTGTAACTCCGATTGACCCGGCGGGCATAGGAATGCCCGCCCTACAGAAGGCCCCGGCGGGTATGGTCTTGTCCGCCTCCGGCGGGAATGCCCGCCCTACATGAGGCTACCACTCCAGGACCTCAATCTCGCCCTGGTACGGCCACTTATCGGCCGAGTCTACCAGTCTCGCCCGCTCTGGGTTGAGGCGGACGTAGTCCCACTTTTCCGAGTATGATTCAGACTTCCGGAGAAGGTGGTCGAAGAACTCAAGCTGCCACGCGAATGTGGCGAGACAACTTTGGCGAATCCTCCGCTGCGCCCATCGTTTCCAACTTCCGATGAAGCGACTCAGCTCGCTCGCCTCGTCGTGTCGGGGTCCTGCAAAGAAGTGCACATGGTCCGGCATCACCACATACCGACCCACACACCACTGATGTATGTCACCCGCGGCTTGCCAGGCATCCACCAGGAGCTTAGCTACCGGCTGGTCTGCAAGCACGGGCCTGCGATCTCGCACGCAGCAAGTGATCAAGTAGACCGGCTGCCGCCCGCGATGTCCATAGATACGGTCGAGTCGTGTGAGGTGCTTGCGTTCAGGCACGCGTTTTGATCTTTCGGCGGGCACGCCAGTGTCCGCCCTACAGGGGCTCCCCCAGCTCCACAATGGTCACGCCGGAGTCGCCCTGCCCGTGCTCGCCGAGGTGGAACGACTTCACCAAAGGATGCTCCTTCAGCCGGGCGTGCACGGCCGCGCGAATGGCGCCGGTGCCCTTGCCGTGCACGATGCGAACGCGGTCGTGGTGGGCGAGGGCGGCGCGGTCGAGGTAGCGATCCAGCTCGTAGACGGCCGGCTCGGCGCGCAGGCCTCGCAGGTGCAGCTCTGGCGGCACCGGTCCCGGGTCGGCGCGCAGCTCCGGTGGCGTGCGGGTCACGGTCACCAGGGCCTCTGGCGCGCGCGCCAGATCGGAGACATCCACGGTCACGCGCAGAATGCCCACCTGCACCGCGACCTGCCCCTGCTCGTCAGGTGGAGACAGCACGCTCCCCCGCTGACCGATGCTCCGCACCGTCACCGCGTCGCCAGGCCTCAGGTCCCCCACCGGCTCCGGTTCCGGCTCCAGCTCGGCCGGCTTCTCCTCCTCCACCTCGGCAGTGGCCTCGGCCGCCTCCTCCGAGATTCCGGCCAGCTCCTGCCGCGCCACCTGGCTCACCTCCGCGGGTTCCGCCACACGGAGGGCGGACGGATGCGGCAGCGCGTAGCGGGCGGCCTGCTCGGCCTCCCAAGCGATCGCCTCCTGGGCCGCCCTCGCCTCCTGCACGGACTGGCGCAGCAGGTTGAGTAAGTCCTCGGTGCGCTGCTTGGCGCGGGAGACAATGCGGCGGGCCTCGTCCCGCGCCTGGCGCAGAAGGTCCTTCCGCTCGTTTTTCAGCTCATCGAGCAAGCGCTGATACTCGCCGCGATTGCGCTCCAGGTCCATGCGCGCCTTCGCCGCCTCTCTCCGCTCCTCCGCGAGATCGCGCTGATCCCGTTCCGCCCGCTGGATCACCTCGTGCAGCGCCACCTGGGCCTCGCCCATGGTCGCCGCGGCCTCGCGCAGCACCGAGGCTGCTATCCCCAGCCGGGAGGCGATGGCGAAAGCGTTGCTGCTGCCCGGCAGTCCGATGCGCACCTCGAAGGTTGGCTCCAGGGTCGCGGGGTCGAACTCCACGCTCGCGTTCTGGACACCGGGCTGAGTGTAGGCGAAGGACTTCAGCTCGCCGTAGTGGGTGGTGGCCATCACTCGCGAGCCTCGCCGCAGCAGCTCCAGGATGATCGCCTTCGCCAGCGCCGACCCTTCCGCGGGGTCGGTGCCGGCGCCGATCTCGTCCAGCAGCACCAGGGAGTTGCCGCCGGCCTGATCGAGCACGTTCACGATCTGCGTCACGTGGGAGGAGAAAGTGGAGAGGTTCTGCTGAATGCTCTGCTCATCGCCGATGTCGGCGAACACCTGGCTGTAGATCGCGATCCGGCTGCCAGACGCGGCCGGGATGTGCATCCCCGACTGCGCCATCAGAGTCAGCAACCCCACGGTCTTCAGAGTCACGGTCTTCCCACCGGTGTTGGGGCCGGTGAGGATGAGGGCGTTGAACTCATCCCCTAGCCGGATATCGATGGGCACCACGTTCCCGGCCAGCAGCGGGTGCCGGGCAGCGACCAGGTCCACCTTGCTCTGGGTGTTCAGCTCCGGCTCGGTCGCTCCCATCTGTTCCGCCAGGCCGGCGCGGGCGAAGATCAGGTCCAGCGCGGCCAGCGCGCGCATGGAGTCCAGGATCTCATCGGCGCGCTCGCCCACCTGGAGGCTGAGCCTGGCGAGGATGCGGCGCACTTCGTGCTCCTCCGCCGCCTTCGCCTCCCGCAGCTCGTTGTTGGGATCCACCACCAGGAAGGGCTCCATGAACACCGTGGCGCCGCTGGCCGAAGTGTCGTGCACGATGCCGCGGAACTCGCCCTTGAACTCGCTGCGCACCGGCACGCAGTAGCGCCCGTTGCGCACCGTGACGATCGGCTCCTGGATGATGCGGGCATAGCGGGGGGAGTGGATGATCGCCTCCAGGCGCTTCTCCACCACGTCGTGCAGCCGGCGCAGGCGGGCGCGGATGGTCCTGAGTTGATCGCTGGCGCCGTCCACCACCTCACCGCGGTTATCTATGCTGCCTTCAATCGCCTGCTCGATCTCCTGGAATACGCCCAGCTCCTTTGCCTTCTCCACCACCAGGGGGGCGTCTACCTCTCCCCGCTGGAGGAAGGCACGCATGCGGCGAGAGGCATAGAGGGTGTCGGTCACCTCGAGTAAGTCCCGCGCCGCCAACACGCCGCCTCGGGCCGCGTTCAGCACTTGGGCGCGGACATCGTGAACCCCTCCCAGCGGCACCCGGCCCGCGGCGGCGCGCAGCGCCCTCGCTTGCGTGGTCTCCGCCACCAGGCGGCGCACCACAGCGGGCTCCATCGCTGGCTCCAGCCGCGCGGCCAGCTCCTTGCCCAGCGCGCAGGAGGCCTGCTCGCCCAGGCGTTCGCGGATGGCGCCGTATTCCAGTACCCGGAGAGTGCGTGCGTCCATGGAGAGTGATCGCCTTCAACTGTTAGTGTACCACACAGGCGCGAGGGCGGGGAAGAAGGGGCGGTCCGCCGCAGAGACGCAGCGGTCGCGGAGAGCGGATGGTATCGCGGCCGGCGGGCATAGCATGCCCGCCCTACAGGTTACTTGCTTGCCTCTAGGGCCTCCGTCACTTGCTCGGCCGCCTTCTTCGTTCCATCAGCAACCGAGACTTTGCCAATCCACATCATGTCGAGCTGCTCCTGGATGAAGTGGCTGATGCGATCCCAGTCGGGGATGTTGGGCGCGGCGTGAGCGTACTCCAGCGCCTCCACGAAAACGCGGCGGTTGTAGGCCACCTTCTGGCTCAGATAGGGCCCATTGGCCACCGACTGCCGGGAGGGCTGCTTCTCCAGCCCGGTCGCCATCACTGTCTGCGCCTGCGGCCCGAGTAGGAACTTAAACAGCTCCCAGGCCTCCTTGGGATACTTGGTCTTCGCGGCGATGGCGTAGTTCTCGGTGCCCAGCAGAGTGGCGTGCTGCTTCTTCTTGGGGAGGAGGGCGATGTCCCAGCGCAGAGTCTTCGCCTCCTGCATCGCCTGGATATCCCAGGCCCCCGTCTGGAACATGGCCACTTTCCCATTGGTGAACATGGCGATGTTCTGGCGCCTCTCGGCCATGGTGCTGGGAGGACAGACCCTGTACTTGTACCGGAGATTAACCAGGAACTGCAGCGCCTCTTGCGCCTCCGGCCTATCGAGCAGGCAGACCTTGCCACTGGGATCGAGAATCTCTCCCCCGTTCGCCCACACCCAGGGGTAGATGCGGGCGCCCCAGAAGTCTATCGTGCAGCCCATGCGCCTCCGCTCAGGGTCGGAGGTGTTCACCATGAGCTTCTGCGCGGCGGCCAGGTAATCGTTCCAGGTCCAGGAGTCATCCGGATACTTGACCCCAGCGGCGTCGAAGAGGTCCTTGTTGTAGAACAGCACGTAGACAGAGGTGTAGCGCGGCAGGGAGTAGAGCTTGCCCTGCTTGCCCGCCGACCTTGTGGCGGGGTAGCGGCACGTCTCCACCAGCCTGGGGTAGAAGTCGCCCAGATCGAACTTCGGGTCATCCTTGATCAGCGGCTCCAGGTCCAGCAGCGATCCGTTCGCCGCCATGGGCATGAAGTAGGCGCCATGGATAGACATCACATCCGGCGGATTGCCGGCCGCCACCATCGCCTGGAGCTTGTCCATGGCCCGGTCGCCGGGCTCATTGAGCACTTCGACACGCAGGCCAGGATGCTCGGCCTCGAACTCCTTGCAGAGCTTCTGGTTGGCCGCCAGCTCGGCCGGCCGGGTCCAGGTGAAGAGCGTGAGCTGGATAGGGCCGCGCTCCGCGACTGGCCGTTTCCCACCACAGCCGGCCAGCGCCACCAGCATAGAGCAGATAGCAAGCGCTCTCCATCTCATCATCCTATCCCTCTCTCTCCCACCCTGGGCCAGGCGGACAGTCCGCGTCGGCCGGGATCACCGCCTCCCGCCGGGGCCGAAAGCCGCAGCTCCGGGATTCTTCGTCACAGTATCCCATAGCATTAGGGTGGCACTTCACCACCATGTACTTCGCGATCAGAGGGAACTGGGGCTCCAGCGCGCGGCGGCACTGCCCCAGCAGCTCGCGGATCTCCCACTGGGCCCGGCTGCACATCCGCACCCGGCACACGTGCAGCAGGTTGCGCAGGTTCGTGGTCCAGATTAGGTTGGTCTTGCCGGCATTGGGGATGATGTAGCGCGCATCTTCTTGCGCCTGCTCGCCCTTCTTGCCCTCGGCCTTGAACTGGTCCACCACCGACCGGTAGTAACTCACCGTCTGCGCCACGACTGCTTCGAACCGCCCGCCATCCCCAGCCAGCGAGGCGGGCTTTACGAAGTAGTCCGGATCGCCTACATCCACGTACCGCTGCGACTGCTGGTTGTAGGAGCCCATGCGGTGGCGCACCAGCTGATGCGAGCAGGCGCGGCTGATGCCCTCGATGCCGAAGGTGAATGCCGGGTGCTCGAGGGTCGAGCCGTGCCCTTGCCGGATCAGCTCCTCGAACAGCCGGCTGCGCAGCTCCTCTCGCCCGGCCCGCCGGTAGGCCTCCTCCGGGCTTCCCTTCTGATAGCAGAGCAGCGCCGCCGCCACCACCAGCCGCTCCGGCTCCGGGGTATGAGCAAGGAGTGTCACCCTCAATGTTTGTCTCCGTGGGTGTGTGTAGGGCGGGCATTCCCATGCCCGCCAGTTTCTTCGCTGGGCAGGAGACACGCTCCTGCCCGACCGGAACGGCCGGCGGGCACGCCCATCGCCGCGCTCCGAGACATGCCCGCCCTACAGAGCTTCGCCGAATGAAGTAACACGGCGAAGCTCAAGAGGCGGCCCAGACGGGCACAGGGCGATGTCCGCACATTACTTCGTTGTGCGAACATCATTAGAGGGGCTGGCAGCGGACGCGGGTAGGGGCGCCGTCTTCGATCTCGATATGCGTGCCCAGGATCGCCCGGGCGACCTGCGCGGCCGAGCGCAGGTGGTCTGTGGCCCGAGCCGTGGTGAACTCCGACCGGCCCTCGGCCAGGGCTAACCATACCAGCAACTGGTCGGCCAGGTGGCTGTCCACCGCGGCCTCACCTGCCAGCTCGGACAGCAGAGCCCGCGCGGCCTCCTCCCCTACTTGCTCGGCGCGCCGGCCCCGGCGGCCCAGGGCGCTGCCGCCGAGCCTACTTCGCCGAAGCAGCCCAGGCTGTTCCGGCTGCGAAGGCTGAAAGCGTCGGCCCCCCTCGCACTCGGCCCAAAGCGTGATCGCGCAGCCCTCACTCCGGCCCGAGCTGCCGATCTCCAGCTCGATCTGCGCCTCCGCGTGACCCGCGGTTCGCAACACAGCGAGGGCCGCGTCTCTCATCCGCTGCGCGATATGCGCGGGCAGGCCCAGGCTGCACGCCCGGCCGCGAATGGACAACACCCTCCCCCTCTGCGTCCAGCCGATGGCGCGAAGAGTGGGTGAGGGAGAGATCCTCACCTCTATCTCGCCACCACCCCTGGGATAGAAGCCGCGCATCACCAGCCGGCTATCCACGGCGGGGCCAAGTTCGGCCAGCGCTGGGAGGAAGACCTGCGCGAAGTAATCGTAAGGAGGGGCGAAGGGAACATCGGTGCCGCCGACCAGGGTCAAGCTGGATTCGCTCGGCGCGTGCGAAAGCGCGGGCAAAAGGCATTGCAGCACCAGGGTGAGGCTGCCCGCGGTGCCGACATCCAGCCGCCAGTCCGTCCGGCTCTCGATCTCACCCGGCCAGAACTCGATCTCGCGAGAGCCAATCTCTGCGCCCACCAGCTTCGCCCGGCAGGCCTGAGCCGCCGCCCTTACCGCCATCAGGTGCTGCGGCCGCAGGCCCGGCCGCGGTCTAGCGCCGCGGATGTTCGCCACCCGAACGGGCCGGCCGCTCACCGCGGAGAGGGCCACCGCGTTGCGCAGGATCTGGCCGCCGCCCTCCGCGCCGTCAATGGTAACGGGATCGGGCATGCGGCAGTAGTTCACGATGGCAGGGGCAAGCCCCTGCCCAACTGTGAGGTGGCCCTGTGCAGTAGGGCAGGTCCGCGACCTGCCCGGGCGGGCATGGGAATGCCCGCCCTACAGGTCGGCGACCAACTCCTCGGCCTGCCCCACCGATTCCGCCAGCGCACCCAGCCCGCGGTCCAAGTCGTCCTCGGGGATGGTAAGGGCGGGTTCGATGCGGATCACCTCGGGATTGTTCAGGGTGTAGGCGGCGATCACCCGCCGCTGGAGCAGGCCCGCGATCACCAGCCCGGCGATGTCTGAATCGGTGAACTGGACCCCGATCAGCAGGCCCCGGCCTCGCACCTCGGCCACGATGCCGGGGTGCTCGGTCTTGATGGCGGCAAGGCGCGCCAGCGCATGCTCGCCCAGCCGCCGCGCCCGGGCCGGCAGATCTCTCTGCTGGATCTCGCGCAGCGCGGCCAGGCCCGCAGCACAGGCGAGAGGGTTGCCCCCCAGCGTGGAGGAATGGAGATAGGGGTTGGTCTCCAGCGCGGCCCAGATCGGCGGGGTGCTGGCGAATGCGCCCAGGGGCATCACTCCCCCACCCAGCGCCTTCGCCAGACAGATGATGTCCGGCGCCACCCCCGCTTGCTGGCAGGCGAACATGGCGCCGGTGCGCCCGAACCCGGTCTGGACTTCATCCAGGATGAGCAGCGCTCCAGTGCGATCGCAGACCGCGCGCGCCGCTGCGAGATAATCGTCGGGGGGCACGATCACCCCGCCTTCGCCCTGGATCGGCTCCAGTATCACGGCTGCGGTCCGGCTGTCCACCTCCCTCTCCAGCGCGCCGGCATCGCCGAACGGCACTTGGGTCACGCCTGGCAAGAGCGGCTGAAAGGGCCTGCGGTATACCTCGCGCCCGGAGACGCTGAGCGCGCCGAATGTCTTGCCGTGGAAGCCTCCCTCCGCGGCCACGATGCCAGGCCGGCCGCTGTGCAGCCGGGCCAGCTTGAGGGCCCCCTCCACCGCCTCCGTCCCACTGTGACAGAAGAACGATTTCTCTATGGCGCCGGGCAGGAGATCGCCCAGCGCGGCCGCCAGGTCGGCGGCCGGTAGGCTGAAGAGCACGCGGGAGGCCAGAGGCATACGGTCGAGCTGCTCCTTGACCGCTGCCACCACGGCCGGAGGCCGGTGGCCCAGGGCCATGGTCCCGAACCCGGAGAGCAGGTCCAGGTACTCCCGGCCCTCGCTGTCCCAGATGCTGGAGCCCTCGGCGCGCCACTCCACCGCTTCCGCGCCCATGAATTTGTGCAGGCTGGCGATGCCCGCGTTCAAGTAGCGCTGGTAGCGCGCCACCACCTGCCCGACATTGATGGTCTCGGCGCTCACTGCTCCTATCCCCGTGCTGGCGCCGCGGAGGGAGCAGCGGACGTGGCGGGAGCAAACTGCCGTCCGAGGGCCAGGTCGAGCTGGGCCACCGCCAGGTTGAGGCCATAGATGGCCTGGTTCAACCGCGTCTTTGCCCCCTCCAGGTTGGCCTCGGCATCGAGGATCTCGACACTGGTGCCGACGCCCTCCTGGTAGCGAAGGGTGGCGATGCGGTGGGCCTCCTGGGCCTGCTCTGTTTCCTTGTGCGCGGCCAGCAGCGAAGCTTGCGTCGCCTCCAGCGCCAGGTAGGCCGTCTTCACATCCAGGCCTACCTGAAGCCTGACAACCTCCACGCCCTGCTCGGCCTGCCGCAGCCTGGCTTGAGCGGCGCGGATCTCGCCCGTCACCTGGCCGGCGTTGAAGAGACTCCAGTTGGCGGACACCGAGAGCGCTCCGCTGCTCTGCGATACCACCAGCTCCGTCCCCGGGGGCAGGCCCAACTGCTCGCCGGCTACCGTGGTCTTGGGCAACAGGCTGTAGTCAATGCTGGCGGAGACGGTTGGCTTCCGCGCTGCCCGCGCGATGGAGACCTGGGCCTTGGCGGTGGCCACCTCGGCGCGCGCCACCTTGATGTCGGGACGCTGAGCCAGCGCTTCCTGGGTAAGGTCGGCCAGACCGGCCTCGGTGACCGACATCCGTGGGGGCGTGCTGAGCTTAGTCCCCGCTGGCAGGGAGACGCCCAGCGCAGTGCTGAAGCTCGCCCAATTCGTGTCCCGGCTGGCCCGGGCCGAGATCAGCTCCTGTTGCACGCGCGCCACCCGGGCCTCGGCCGCCAGCACGTCGTACTGGGGGGCCACACCCGCCTCGTAGCGGAGCCTGGCGACACGCAGGTGCTCCTCGGCCGAGCTCACCACCTCCTCCGCCACTTTGACCCCCTCTTCTGCAGTCAGCACGGCATAGTAATTCCCGCGAACCAGGAAGGCGATCTGCTGCTTGGCGCGGTCATGAGTGGCCTGGGAGCCGTGCAGCACGTTCCGCGCCGCCTCCACTCCCTGTCGCAGGCTGCCGGCCGTGTACAGGGGCTGGCTCAGGCTGAAGGTGGTGTTGTAGGTGGTGGTTCGCGACTGAAAGGTGAACGGAGGCAGGTTGACGGGAGTGACGCGCTGGGAGCTGACCTCCAGGCGGGGCCCGAGGTACGATAGCGCCTGGATCACTTGACCGCGGCTTACCCACACCCCCTCCTGTGCGATCGCCACCGTGGGGTTGTACTGAAGCGCGATTCCTATCGCCTGCTCGACAGAGAGTGTGCTTGGCACCAGGCCCGGCGGCGAAGGAGCGACCGCGCCGATGTCGGGCGGCGCCTCCTCGGCCAAAGCAAGACAGGAGACGCAGGCCAGTGCCACTGCAAGCAGCAAGACGACTTTACACCTGGGCGAAACTGTCATGGGAACCCTCGGCCTCTCTGCGCGCATCCCGCGTCGGCCGCGGCCGCGCAGTGGAATCGCTAGGCTATTCTGCGGGCGCGCGACGCTTCCTGCCCGTAAGCGGGAGGCGGTAGGACGACTTCCCGGCGGCGCCGAAGCCAGTGACCGTGAACCAGCCGGCACCCATCCACCTGGGAGATGAGGTTCAGATGCGGAAGCCCCACGCCTGTGGGGCCAATCACTGGACCGTCATCCGCATCGGAGCGGATATTCGCATCCGCTGCCTGAACTGCGGCCGGGCGGTCCTCCTGCCCAGGACGCGGTTCCTGCGGGCGAGGAAGAAGGTGCTGAAAGCGGGGCCGGACACACTCTAGGGCGGCATCTCCCGATGCCGCCAGGCGGGGTCCAGAGCCCCGCCCTACATGGCTCCCAGGCGCCGTTTCGTGTACTCGACCAATCCTCCCGCGGCGATGATCTGTTGCAGGAAGGCCGGAAAGGGCTCGGCGCGGTACTTGCGACCCTGGGTCACATTCTCGATCTCGCCGCGGGCCAGGTCAACAGTCAGCTCGTCGCCGGCCCTCGCCTGCGCGGCCGCCTCCCGGCAGGCCAGCACAGGCAGGCCAACATTGATGGCATTGCGGAAGAAGATGCGGGCGAAGCTGGCAGCGATCACACAGCTCACACCCGCGCCCCGGATCGCCAGCGGCGCGTGCTCCCGGGAGCTGCCGCAGCCGAAATTCTCCCCGGCCACGATGATATCACCAGGGCGCACCTTGTGCCCGAAATCCGGGTCAATATCCTCCATGCAGTGGGAGGCCAGCTCGGACACGTCCGAGGTGTTGAGGTAGCGCGCGGGGATGATGACATCGGTGTTGACGTGGTCGCCATAGCGATGGACCTTCCCGCGCAGCACGCTCATGGCAGTTCCTCCGGCCCGGCGACTCGACCCAGCACGGCGGAGGCGGCGGCCACTGCCGGTCCGGCGAGATAGACCTCGCTCTCCGGATGCCCCATGCGGCCCACGAAGTTGCGGTTGGTGGTCGCTACCGCCCGCTCCCCCTTGGCCAGCACCCCCATGTGGCCACCCAGGCAGGGGCCGCAAGTGGGTGTGCTGAAGGCGCCGCCGGCATTCAAGAACACCTCTGCCAGGCCCTCCTGGATCGCCTGGAGTTGCACCCGCGGCGTCGCCGGGATCACGATCAGGCGCACCCGAGGATGCACCTGGCGGCCCTTCAGGATCTGCGCCGCCATCCTGAGATCTTCGATGCGGCCATTAGTGCAGGAGCCGATGACCACCTGGTCAATCGGGATCTCGCCGACCTGGCTCACCGGCCGCGCATTCTCCGGCAGGTGAGGAAGGGCAACCTGAAGCTCTAGCTGCGAGCAGTCTATCTCCAGGGTCCTGGCGTAGTGGGCGTCGGGCTCGCTCCCCATAGGGCGGTAAGAACGCGTGGTCACCGACCTCATATAGGCCTCGGTCACTGCGTCCGGGGCGATGATCCCATTCTTGGCCCCGGCCTCGACCGCCATATTGCACATGGTGAGGCGGCCGGCCATCGGCAGGGCCTCGATGGTGTCGCCACAGAACTCCAGGGCCTGGTAGGTGGCTCCCGAGACCCCGATCAGGCCGATGGTGTGCAGGATCAGATCCTTCCCCCCGACCCAGGGCTTGAGCTGGCCCCGGTAGACCACCTT
Organism: uncultured Armatimonadota bacterium; assembly: GCA_963716175.1. Classification (GTDB taxonomy): domain Bacteria; phylum Armatimonadota; class Hebobacteria; order Hebobacterales; family Hebobacteraceae; genus MFD04408-11. The sequence continues at coordinate 3,636,662 of OY970296.1, forward strand.
GATGGACTCCGGGACCCGCAGCCAGCAGTCGCCGGTGGCCATCGCCACCGCCAGGTCCGTGCTGCCCACACCGGTGGCAAAGGCGCCGAGCGCGCCATAGGTGCAGGTGTGGGAGTCGGCGCCGATGATGCACTCGCCGGGGGCGACCAGCCCCTCCTCCGGGAGCAGCGCGTGCTCGATCCCGCCTCGGCCCACGTCCCAGAAGTGCTCCACTCCCTGCTCGCGCGAGAACTCCCGCATCAGCCGGCACTGCTCGGCCGCCTTGATGTCCTTGTTGGGAGTGGAGTGATCGGCCACCAGCACCACCCGCGCCGAATCCACGACTTTCGCGGCGCCGATTCTGCGGAACTCCTCAATGGCGATGGGCGCGGTGATGTCGTTGCCCAGCATCAGGTCGAGCCGGGCCATCACGAACTGCCCGGGCCGCACCTGGGCCTGGCCGGAATGGGCGGCCAGAATCTTCGCGGTGAGGGTCATACCCATGCTAGTGCGGCTTCCTGCGAATGCGCCGCCGCGCCCCACCGCTGCGGAAGACCACCTTGTTGAGGGCCTGCAGATAGGCCTTGGCGGAGGCCTCGATGATATCCATGCTGGAGCCGCGGCCGGTGAAAATCTCGCCCCCGCGGTCGCTGATCCGCACTGTCACCTCGCCCAGGGCGTCAGTGCCGCCGGTCACGGAACTGACGTTGTAGTCCACCAGGCGGTGCGGGACCTTGATCAGCCGGTCAATGGCGCTGTACACCGCATCCACGCTTCCCACGCCATTGGCCACGCCCTGGAAGAGCTGCCCGTTCTGGCGCAGGCGCACGGTGGCGGTGGGAATGGTGGTGCCCCCGCTCACCACGTGCAGGTAGTCGAGAGCGTAGATCTCCTGGGCTACCCGCAGCTCGTCGGCCACCAGGGACTCGAGCTCGTCGTCGGTCACCTCTTTGCGCTGGTCGGCCACCTCCAGGAAGCGCTGGTAGGTCTTCTCCAGCTCGCCCGGCGACAGGTCATAGCCGAGCTCGGCCAGCCGGTGCCTAACCGCCTTGCGGCCGGAGCGGCTGGTGAGCACGATCTCACTTTTCTCTCGACCGACTTTCTGGGGCCGCACGATCTCAAAGCTCGCCCGCCGCTCCAGCAGCTTGATCACCCCGTCCACGTGGACACCAGAGGCGTGGGCGAAGGCATTCGCCCCTACGATCGCCTTGTTGGGCTGCACGGGGATCCCGGTCACTTCGCGCACCAGCCGGCTAGTCCGGTAAATCTCCTTCAGGTTGATCCCGGTTTCGAACTTGCGCTTCAGCTCCGGCCTGGTGTCGAGGATGACGGAGACTTCCTCCAGGGCAGCGTTCCCCGCGCGCTCCCCGAGGCCATTGATGGTGCACTCGACCTGGGTGGCCCCGTTCACAATCGCTGCCACCGAGTTGGCGGTGGCCAGGCCGAGATCATCGTGGCAGTGCACACTGATGGTCACTTTGCCGATGTTCGGCACCGCCTCCCGGAGTCTCCGGATCAGGTCGCCGAACCCCCAGGGAAGGGCGTAGCCGAGGGTGTCGGGGATATTGATGATGGATGCGCCTGCGTCAATCGTTGCTTCTACCACCTGGCAGAGATAGTCGAACTCCGTGCGCGTGGCGTCCATCGGCGAGAACTCCACCTCCTCAATCAGGTCGCGGGCGCGAGCGACCGACGAGACCGCCATCTCCAGTACCTCCTCCTTGCTCTTGCGCAAGATTCCCGCGCGATGCTGGGGCGAGGTACTCAGGAAGACATGAAGGCGCACCCGCTTGCCGCCCCTAAGCGCCTCGGCGGTGCGGTCAATCGCCTCTGGGCGGCAGAGGCTGAGCCCGGCAATGACCGGGCCCTTCACCTGCTTGACGATCTGCCGTACCGCGGCGAAGTCCCCCGGTGACGAGTAAGGGAATCCAGCCTCGATCACATCCACCCCAAGGCGGCCAAGCTGCTGGGCCACCTTCAGCTTCTCCTCGGCCGTCATGCTGGCGCCGGGGCACTGCTCGGCATCGCGCAGTGTGGTGTCGAAGATCGCGATCCGCGTTTTCCTATGTTTGGTCGTCCTCGGGGCAGCCATGCTCTCACACCTCCAATCGCGGCTAGGGGCAGGTTGGAAACCTGCCCTACGACGGGCCGCAGGCCAGCCCTACTCCTGCAGCCAGGGCATCATCTTGCGCAGCTCCCTCCCCACGATCTCGACAGGATGCTCCTCTGCCATCTCCCGCAGGCGAGTGAAGACGGGGCGATTCGCCTGGTTTTCCATGATCCACTCTCGGGCGAACTCGCCGCTCTGAATCTCAGCCAGCAGGTCCTCCATCGCCTCCCGCGTCTCCGCCCCGATCACGCTGGGGCCGCGGGTCATGTCGCCATACTCGGCAGTGTCGCTGACGCGGCGGCGCATGCCTACAATGCCGTGGGCCTGAATCAAGTCCACGATCAGCTTCAGCTCATGGAGCACCTCGTAGTAGGCGCACTCCGGTTGGTAACCGGCCTCCAACAGGGTCTCGAAGCCGGCCTTGATCAGCTCTGTCACGCCGCCGCAGAGGACCGCCTGCTCGCCGAAGAGGTCGGTCTCGGTCTCCTCTTTGAAGGTGGTCTCCAGCACGCCCGCCCGGGTGGCACCCAGGGCCTTGGCATAGGCCAGGGCGATCTGCTTCGCCTGCCCGCTCGCGTCCTGCTGTACCGCCACCAGCGCCGGGACGCCGCGGCCCTTTTCGAACTCGGCCCGCACCAGCGACCCCGGGCCCTTGGGGGCTACCATGAAGACGTCCACAGCGCTGGGCGGCACGATCTGGTGATAATGGATGTTGAAGCCGTGGGCGAACATCAGCGCCTTCCCCGGCTTCAGATTGGGCGCCACCGCCTCCCGGTAGACCACCGGCTGCACGTGGTCCTGGGTCAGCATGGGGATGATATCGCCCTGCGCTGCTGCCTTCTCGGCCGACATCGGGCCGAAGCCGTCGGCCTGCGCGTTCTTCCAAGCCTGCGTCCCCTCCAACTCCGCCACCACCACCTTGACCCCGCTGTCTCGCAGACATAGCGCGTGGGGCCGGCCCTGGATGCCGTACCCGATGATCGCCACCGTCTTGCCTTTGAGCAGCTCCAGTTTCGCGTCCTCGTCCCTGTACACCTTGGCCATGTTTCCTCTCCTCACGTTATCCACGTTTCCCAGGTTCTGCCGCGCCTCTCGTGCCCTCTTCGGCCCGCCGCCGCCAGATCACCCCCAGCGCCAGCCCGATCACCAGGCCGATCGCGAGGAAGAGGGCGAGGTTGATCAGCAGCCCTCGCACACTGTCCAGGCCATAGTGGCCGACGATGCTACTGTACATCCGCCACAGCAGCCAGATGGCCGGACCCGCCAGCCCGCACAGCAGTCCCACGGCCAGATCGGCCGCCAGCCGGCGACGAATCGCGCCCGCCACCGCGCCCAGCAGCAGGCCAAGCGCCGGCAGCGCGACCGCGATCAGCGCCAGCGCCCGTTCCGCCTGCTCGACGGTGATCAGTTCCTTCATCTCGGACATCGCAGCATCCCAGCCGCCAGGTGGTCTGCCCAGCGCCCGGCGGGCATGCGGAGATGGCTAGGTTGCCGGAGGCAACCGCCATGGCGGCTCAGGCCTAGCCACATGCCCGCCCTACAAGCGACAGCTTACGCAGTGCGAGGACCGCGGGAGAGCACGATGCGACCCGTGCGCATCACCTCTTTGATCCCGTAGTTGCGCAGCAGCCCGATCAGAGCGTCAATCTTGTCCGCCCCGCCCGTCACCTCGATGGTGAAGGTGCGATCCGAGACGTCCACGATGTTGGCGCGGAAGATGCTCACGGTCTGCATGATCTCGCCCCGGCTGGCCGGCTCTGCCTCCACCTTGATCAAGGCCAGCTCGCGCGACTATGATCGGCTCGTTCTGGTGGTCGAGCACCTTGATCACGTCCAGCAGCTTGTAGAGCTGCTTGCTGATCTGCTCCAGGATCGCGTCGGGCCCATCTACCACGATGGTCATGCGGGAGGTCTCCGGATCCTGGGTGGTGGCGACCGCCAGGCTGTCAATGTTGAAGCCCCGCCGGGAGAACAGGCCGGCGGTGCGGGCCAGCACGCCGGGCCGGTTATTCACGAGCACCGAGATGGTGTGTTTCATGGCCGCCTCCCTGGTCAGTCCACCAGCATGTCTTCCACTGTGCCGCCGGCTGGCACCATGGGCATTACGTTCTCGTCACGCGCCACCTGGAAATCCACCAGGCAGGGCCGGTCGCTCACTGCCATCGCCTGCGCGACTACCTGCTCCACTTCCGAGTCCTTGGTCGCCCTCAGGCCGACCGCGCCATAGGCCTCGGCCAGCTTCACGAAGTCCGGGGAGCCGGTGGCGATGTCGGTGTGCGAGAGGCGCTCCCGGAAGAAGAGCGACTGCCACTGGCGCACCATACCGAGATAGCCGTTGTTCAGCACTGCGATCTTCACTGGAATCCGGTTGGTCACCGCGGTCGCCATCTCCTGGATGTTCATCTGAATGCTGCCATCGCCGGCGATGTCCCAGACCACCTGCTCCGGGTGAGCGATCTGGGCGCCGATGGCCGCGGGCAGGCCGTAGCCCATGGTCCCCAGGCCCCCGGAGCTGATGAACTGCCGCGGCGCGCTTGCAGGGATACCACTGGGCCGCCCACATCTGGTTCTGGCCCACCTCGGTGACGATGATCGCCTCTCCCTTGGTGGCGCGATAGATCTCCTGGATCACATATTGGGGCTTCAGCCCATCGCCCTTCCAGCGCAGGGGATATTGCTGCTTCCACTCCTCGATCTTCGCCCGCCACTCCGGGTGGCGGGCAGGCACCACCTTCTTTAGCAGCGCGTGCAGCACCAACTTGACGTCGCCCACGATAGGGAGAGCGGGGGCCACGTTCTTGCCGATCTCAGCCGGATCAATGTCCACATGGATGAACTTCGCGGCCCGCGCGAACATGTCCAGCTTGCCCGTCACCCGGTCGTCGAAGCGAGTCCCAGCCGCCAGGATCACGTCCGCCTCGTGCAGCGCGTAGTTGGCATAGGCGGTGCCATGCATCCCAGGCATGCCCAGGGACAGATCATGGTCCTCCGGAAAGCCGCCCTTCCCCATCAGGGTCATGGTCACCGGCATGTCAGCTCGCTCGGCCAGCTCCACCAGCTCGGCCTGGGCGTCGGCGCTGTTGATCCCGCCCCCGCCGTAGATCAGGGGCCGCTGGGCCCCGTTGATCATCTCCGCCGCTCGCTCGATCATCTTCACGTGCCCGCTCCGGGTGGGCCGATAGCCGCGCAGCTCCACCTTCTCCGGGTACTCGAAATCGAGTTCCGCTTGCTGCACATCCCGGGGGAAGTCCACCAGCACCGGGCCAGGCCGGCCGGTGCGGGCAACGTGAAATGCTTCTTTCAACACCCGCGGCACATCGGCGGCCTTGGTGAGCAGGTAGTTGTGCTTGGTGATGGGCATGGTGATGCCGGTGATGTCGGCCTCCTGGAAGGCGTCCTTGCCGATGGCGAAGGTTGGCACCTGCCCTGTGATCGCCACGATCGGCACCGAGTCCATGTACGCGGTGGCGATCCCGGTCACCAGATTCGTGGCGCCGGGGCCAGAGGTGGCCAGGCACACGCCCACCTTGCCACTGGCGCGGGCATAGCCATCCGCGGCATGCGCGGCGCCCTGCTCGTGCCGCACCAGGATGTGGCGGATGTCCTTGACGTCGTACAGCACGTCGTAGATCGGCAGCAGGACACCGCCCGGGTAGCCGAAGATGACCTCGACTCCCTCGCGCCTCAGGCTCTCCATCAATGCTTGCGCGCCGGTCATCCTCATGCTCTCACCTCTCTGCTCATCTCGCCATTCACCATCATCACTGCGCCTCGCGCGGCCGAGGAAACTTGAGCCGCGTAGCGGGCCAGCCAACCGGTAGCAATCTTGGGCGGCAATGGCCTCCAACTACGGCGCCGGTCTCTCAGCTCCCCCGCCTTGACCCGCAGCTCGATCTTCCGGCGGTTGATGTCAATCAGGATCTGATCTCCCTCTTGCACCAGGCCGATCGCGCCGCCAGCGGCGGCCTCTGGCGAGATATGACCCACGGAGAGGCCAATGGTCGCGCCGGAGAAGCGCCCGTCAGTGATCAGAGCAACCGATTCGTTGAGGCCCGCGGCGTAGATCTGCGAGGTGGGGTAGAGCATCTCCCTCATCCCCGGGCCTCCCCGGGGTCCTTCGTACTGTATTACCACCACGTCGCCCGGCTGTATCTTGCCCTCCACGATCGCCTGGGTGGCATCTTCCTCCCGCGTGAAGACCCGCGCCCGGCCCACAAAGCGGCGCATCTTGCGCGCCACCGCCGACTGCTTCACCACCGCGCCATCGGGCGCCAGATTGCCGGTCAGGATGGCGATCCCGCCCTCCTTGTGGTAGGGCCGATCGAGGGGCCGGATCACCTCGGCATCGAGCACTCGCGCCACGGCGGCGATCTGCTGGGTAGGCAGGCCGCTCACTGTATTCGCGGCCTCGAGCTGGCCGGCGATCACATGCATCACCGCCGGTACGCCCCCCGCCCGGTCCAGGTCCTGCATCGCGTGCACCGCGGTGGGGCCGGGCAGGATATCCGTGATGTGGGGAGTGGTCCGCGAGATATCATCAAACCAACCGATCGGCAGCTCGATTCCGGCCTCGTATGCGATCGCCGGCAGATGCAGCACCGTATTGCTGGAACCGCCCAGCGCGTTATCCACGCGGATGGCATTACGGAAGGCGGCTGTGGTGAGAATCGCGCGCGGCCGAACCTCTTCCCGCACCAGCTCCACGATGCGCTCGCCGCTGGCGTAGGCGATGCGCTTCCGCTCGGCCGACACCGCCAGGGCGGTGCCCGAACCGGGCAGAGAAAGGCCCAGCGCCTCCGTGAGGCAGGCCATGGTATTGGCCGTATACAGCCCCTGGCAGGAACCGATCCCCGGGCAGGCCGCCATCTCCAGCGCGGTGAGCTGCTGGTCGTTGAGGAGCCCAGCCTTGTGCCAGCCGGCCCCGTAATAGCCGTCGCCGTAGACGACATGGCCTGCGGCCAGGCGCTCGGCCGTTTTCGCGGTTTCGGGCTTACCCGCGGTGCGGAATTGCTCTGCGGCCGCCATCATATCATCGGCAAGGCGCGCGCACTCGCCGGCCATCATTGGGCCCCCGGTCACCACAATCGCGGGGATATTGACCCGGACCGCCGCCATCAGCATGCCGGGCGTGATCTTGTCGCAGTTGGTGAGCAGCACTACGCCGTCAAACTGGTGGGCCTCTAGCATGGATTCCACCGAGTCCGCGATCAGCTCCCGGGATGGGAGGGAATAGTGCATTCCCGCATGCCCCATGGCGAGGCCATCGCAGATGCCGGGCAGGCCGAAGAAGAAGGCCGTGCCGCCAGCGGCGAAGATACCGCGCTCGATGTGGCGCTCCAGGTCACGCAGACCGACATGACCGGGGATGATGTCGTTCCAGCTGGTGGCGACGGCGATGAAAGGCCGGTCAATGGCGCTTCGGCCCAGGCCCGACCCATAGAGCAGAGCGCGGTGCGGCGCCCGCTCCGGCCCCGTCTTGATCACATCGCTGCGCATAATGTCTCCTCGTCCAACCTGCCTAGAGCGCGTTTCATAACCTACCTGCTGGCTGGCCGCACCACGCCCTCGCATCAAATGCGCCTGCCAGGGCCTGACGTTGTGCAGTGCTGTCTCATAACCTCCCCTGGGAAGGTTATGAAACAGCTTCTATGCAAAAACCTCTCGTCCCAGTTTGGGACGAGAGGCGCAGGTCTCTCGCGGTACCACCCAAATTGAACGACGGCCGTCGCCGACGTGATGGCCGCGTCCCACTCTCTGCGCGCTAACGGGCGGCTCCCGGCACCGGCCTATGCTACTCTGCGAAGTAGCGAAGTAACATCACTACTTCGCTACGAAGCACGAGCTGGATGCGTTCGGCCGGGCAGCTCTGGGGCGAGATTCGGTGGCTAAGCCTGCCTCTAGCAGGCCGCCATGGCGGCCCTTTCGGGCCTAGCCACAGGTTCCCGGCGCCGGCTCCCAGCCCAGACCGGCTCTCTGGAGCCTGAGTCCCTGCCTACTGCTCCCCTTCGTCGCTTTTGCGGACTCGACTGGAAGGATTATAGCAGAGGCGGAAAGGCAGCGTCAAGCCCCAGCAGCTATGTGCGATCTTCGGCACCATCCTCCGCTTGCGCAGCCCATTTTCACCATCGCACCGGTCCGAAGTGGGTACCAAGAAATCAGTGGTGGTTCCGCCCCGAGCGGGGATTGCGCCGAGTGTCTTGCTGGGAACCGCCCGGGGCGGACCACCGGCATTCCGGCAGAGAGCGCCTGGTATAGCCGGCACTCTCCACGAGGCAAGCGAAATGGCGAGGATCACGATCAATGCAGAGAAGAAGAGCTTGAACCACCCTGACGAAGTCCGCTCCTTCCCCAAGGGGAGAGTGGAGGTAGTGAGGGTGGGAGAGCATACCCTGATGCGGGCGACCTTCGAGCCAGGCTGGCGGTGGTCGCAGCACGTGAAGCCGCAGGTCGGCACTGAGAGCTGCGAAGTGCCGCACGTGGGCTACGTGATTTCAGGCCAACTGGCGACTCGCATGCACGACGGCACAGAGATCGAGGCCGGACCCGGCGACTTCGTGGCTATTCCGCCAGGCCACGACGGCTGGGTGGTAGGAGATGAGCCGGTCGTGTTCCTGGACTTCGTGGGAGGCGAGGTCTACGGCAGACGGCATGAGTGACAACTGTCGGCGCCAGAAGGCGCCGAAGGCGTCGCTGAATCGCCATGGCGCAGCAGGCCGTGGCGATTCGCTTTCAGGGGGTCGGTCACAAGCGCGTCATTCCCTGAACCGATACTTGATCAGCGTCCACAGCGCCACCACCCCGTCCCACCACCGAATCTTCTTGCCCGCCCCCACGCTGCGGGCGTGGTAGCTCACCGGCACCTCCCGGATGCGCAGGCCGCGCTTGCGCACCTTGGCGGTGACCTCGGGGCAGAACTCGAACCGCTGGCATTGCAGCGGAATCTCCCGCAGCACCTCGGTGCGGAAGACCTTATAGCAGGTCGCCTCATCCGTGATGCCGGCCCGGTAGAGCAGATTGGCGAGCAGGGCGGCGAGCCAGTTGAAGACGCGGTGGGGCCAGCGCATTCCCTCGAAGCGCGGCGCGCGGCTGCCGTAGACCACGCTCGCTTCTCCCGCCAGAATGGGGGCGATCAGGGCCGGGTAATCGGCTGGATCATATTCCAGGTCGGCATCCTGGATGATCACGATGTCTCCCGTCACGTCGGCGAGCGCGCGTCGGATGGCCGCGCCTTTTCCTTGGTTGCGCGGCTGGCGAATCAGCTTGAGATCGTCGCCCGCGAGTCCGGCCACCACCTCCGGAGTGCCGTCCGAGCTGGCGTCATCTACGACGAGAATCTCCTTCTGCACCGGGGAGGCGCGCACGCGGGCGATGGTCTCGGCCACCGTCTCGCGCTCATTGTAGACCGGAATGATGACGGAGACTCTCACCAGTCTGCCCCTGGATTGCTGATACCCTGAACTACTTCGGCAGGAACGGCCGTCCGCCTACCGAAGTGGATGTCAGGGCCGGACCATGCTCGAAAGAACTTCTCGGCCGCCTTCGGCGTCTAAGCTGTCGGAGGATGCGGTGGAAGAGGCGATCGGACCGCAGGGCGCGACGCAGCCCGGGCGCCTGCGGGGAGCCGATGAGGCCGAGCTGGTGGCGGCCTGCGCTGATGGTAGGCCGGAGGCATTTCGCGAGCTGCTGGCGCGCCATCGGCGGTCCGTGCTCACGCTCGCCTACCACATGCTCGGCAATGCCGAAGATGCCGAGGACGTGGCCCAGGAAGCGTTCGTGCGGGTGTTCCAGGCGATCCCGCGCTTCCGCCAGCAGGCGGCCTTCACTACCTGGCTCTACCGCATCGTCACCAACCTGTGCCTGGGCCGGCAGCGGAGGCGACGGCCGGTGGTGGAGCTGGAGACGCTGGCAGAGCCCAGCGCCCCGGACAGCCCCTCCGAGCAGGTGACCGAAGGCCTGGCGGCGAGACAGGTGCTGGCCCAGATGCCGGCCCAACTGCGAGCCATTTTGGTGCTGAGAGAGCAGGAGGAGCTGAGCTACGAGGAGATCGCCAAGGCGCTGGCCCTGCCGGTGGGAACGGTCCGGTCGCGCCTGAGCAAAGCCCGGGCCTGCTTCCGCCGCCTGTGGAGTGAGCTGTTGCAGAGCGCGGAAGGAAATGCTTGATCGCCCAGGGGTAATGACACGAGACGCGACCCAAGGGCTAACGAAAAGGGTGCACATTGTTCTGCCGACTATATGAAAGACAACTGTCCTCATACGTAGATGGTGAGCTGCCGGCGGCGCGAGCGGCGCGGGTGGAGGCTCATCTCAGGGTCTGCCCGCACTGCCGCGGCGAGCTGAACGCCATGATCGGGATCGCCGGGCACATCCGGGCCGCCTCCAAGCAGTTCCAGGTGAGCCAGGATTTCGACCAGCGGGTGCTGCGCGCGGTGGGATACATCCAGATCACCGGCCGGCAGGTCGCGCACCGCTCCTACCTGCGGCCCCTGGTGATGCTGATGCTGGCCTTGCTGGCCTTGCTGGGGCTGATCTGGCACTACCTCTCACCCCCGCCTGTCGCGCAGCCGCAGGCCGCCGCAGCCGAAATCGCCCCCGCGCCGGCCAGCTCCCCAATCCCCGTCGCGCCACCCCAGCAGGAGCGCAGCGGCCGGTAGCAGCAGCAGCGGCGCAGCCCTGCTCGTAGGGCTGCGGCTCACTGAGGTTGCTCTCGCTGTCATGCTGAGCGCAGCGAAGCACCTCGTCGTTGACCTACGACGCAGACCTGGACCTTCCGCCTACACCGGGGAGACGTCAATCGCTTGCGCGGCCGCTCCGGCAGGTGTACAATCCGGCTCGACGGGCCGAGCGAAGCGAATGGAGGGGGACCTGGCGCCGCACGACGCCGCTTTCCACACCGGAGTTCACCCCGAGTGGAGCCAGGCCGTGTTTGTCCCACCCGCGGGGTGGAACGTGAACGACTGGGCGCGTATAGCGTGCAACAGTGCGTATCCCTGGGCGTATGGCGGCACCTTCGGCAGTCCGCTGCAGAAGATACTCGAGTGGCTCCGCGGGGTGTTGGGCAAGCCCGCGACCCCGCCCGCCACTCCCTGGTGGCCCCCCGGCTGGGGGAAAGTCGAGGAGTGAAGTTGCATCTCGCTAAAGCGCTCCTAGCGGCTGCGCGTCGGCCAAGACATACGCGGCATCTGGCGCGTTTCTGTCGGCCTCTGCGGCTCTGGCCGCTGGCGCGGGAACCTGGCAGCTCTGGGTTTCGCCGTGCGCGGCTTTCGCTGCTTCCCTTCTTAGCGGCAGCGATTCTCGTGCTGACCGTCGCAGGGTGCAGATGGCCGCGCTCGGACCAACCTCGAGGCGCCACGATCAAGACAGGGGTTGCATCGTCGCGTACCAGGTGGCGCATGCTTGTCGGCGTTACCGAGCAGGGCAGCGATCAGACCAGCGTGTGGGCATGGGATTTCCTCTCGGACGCCGCCCCGATGTTGCTGCTCCGCGATCGGAATATCAAAGGATTCTGGTGGTCCAAGCCGGCCCAGGCGCTGGTTTACGAGGTTTACGCGGGCGGCGACAGCGACTACTTGTGTGTTGTGCGACCGTTCTCGGGTCAGAAGCCGACGCGCAGTAGGATCACGAATGCGCGCATCTCTCAGCTTACGGTCTCGGGCCGGCGGCCAGAGATCGCGTACTTCCTGAGCCGGCGACTACAGGGGGCATGGACGCGGGGCGACGGAGTTGTCTATGTTCGCGACCTCGCGTCAGGGGCAACGCGGCGCATTGAATGGCCGGGGCATTTCGTTGAGGTGGCCTTCTACTCACCTAAGGAGGACTGCCTGGCAGTCCGGGCCAAACGTGGGGAGTATTTCCAGTTGGGGCTGATGTGGACTGACGGAAGGCCTCCTCGCTGGCTGACTGACACGGACCATGACGAGATGCCCATGGGCTGGTCTCCTGACGGCACCAAGATCCTAGCGGTAACCATGTTGAGGGAAGTGCCGACGCGGCGCGGGCTGCCAATGTGTGACTCAATCTATGATCTGCGCACAGGGCGGTACCTGTCCCTCACGCGCTCACAAGTCACGGATCTGGGCGGCTCCTGGTCCCCAGACAGTAGATGGGTGGTCTTATCCTCAGACAGGGACGGGCCGTTTCAGCTCTACCGCCTCAATGCGACCAGCGGGAAGCTCTCACTTCTCCACCCCAGTCGAGAAGACGCAAGGGATGCGTCTTGGTCGCCGGAGGGAGATATTATCGTGTTCGGGCGAGTATCCAGTGGAGGGAAGCGTGAGGTCTGTCTGATCAATGGGAACGGGTCTGGCTTCCGCCCAGCCGAGCGCCAACCTGAGGGGTCGTTTTGGCTGTCGGGCACCTGGGTGCAACTGCCATCGCGTACAGCGACGATGCCAATGAGAGCACCCAGAGCGCGAACGCCGACGGCTGCCTCAGCACTTACCCCCGCGACATCGAGAAGCGCGCGACTGAAGTAGGGCTGGCTGCAGGCAGGGTCAACAGCATGGCACACTACAGGAATGGCAACTCGTGCTGCGTAGCGGCGGAATCAGAGGGCTGCTGTGAGCATCAGCGGATGGTCGGGGGACGGGACGGCGTTTGCGTACACGCTCGGCAGGAAGGAGGTGAGCCGCATCTACGTCGCTGCCGCGGATGGCTCCAACTCCCATCCCGTCTCGCCTGCCGATGCGAACGACTTCCTGGCGAGGTGGTCACGCATGAACAGAAGGGTTCCTGCACCTCTGGTCCTGGCATGCAGTTTGCTCGCCGCCCTGGGCTGCTCGGCTCGCGTAGCGCGTACCGGCAGTCAGGGAGGGCCGGCGCGGTATAACTCACTCCTTTTCGTTCAGAGCGATACCGCTGGCGGACCTGCCGACAGGGGCTGGCGTCTTGCGCTCATGAATGAGAAGGGCGAGGAGAGGCGGCCTCTGGAAGGCACTGAACACGGCATCCCCATCGGGTGGAGCCCGACGGGTGAGTCTTTCGCGTACTCCGTTGACGAAGGCGTCCACCTCTACTACCCCAGCACGGGTCGGCGTCTAGCTCTGAACGTGGGGAAGCGTGTTCTCGGAGCGCTGTCTTGGTTCCCTGAAAGAGAACGGATTGCATTCGACTGGGGACGGCGCTCGCGACGGGGATATCCCACTGAAGCAGGCCTGTCGGTGATCGACATCGAGAGTGGACAGATCAACGACCTGCTGGTACGAAGAGAGGTGATCACGGTTCCTGTGGTTAGTCCTAATGGGAGGCAGGTGGCCTTTGGGGACGACACACGTGGCCTCGCCTCGGTGGACTTTGGTCGCCGAGGCGGCCCGATAAGGCTACTCGCGCCACTGGACGGCCAGCAGCGAGTAACAGGCATATCCTGGAGTCCTGACGGCCAGTTCGTCCTGTTCAAGCAGAGCACGATCTTGCCTAGCCCTATCAGGGAGTGCTTGCATGTCTGCGACTTAGGCACGGGGCGAGTATGGGAGCTTGCCAAAGCTGAGGAGGGCGTCACTATCAGCGGGCTCATTTGGCATCCGAACTCCGGCAAAGCAGCCTTCGCTCTGGTGGACTTCGGCAGGCACCATTCCGGGCTGTACTTCGCCAAGCACAGCAAGGCTGCATGGGAAGTGTCGTCGGTTGTGCTGCCCTCCGGGTTCCTGAGCGGGCTCGCTGGTTGGTCTCCCGATGGCCGGCTATTCTCCTACTCGCTCTTCCGCGGCGACTCGGGCCGGGTTTTCGTCTGCGATGATGAAGGTTTGCATCCGCGTCCGATCTCGCCCGAGGACTCCATGGACTCGATGCCGCAGTGGCGGCCTGGGTCGGCGCAAGGGAGTGCCAAGTGATCCCGGAAAGGATCCGCAGTGGGCGTCTCAGGGTCCTCCTGGTGCTGCCCCTGGTGGTGTCGGTGGGATGCAGCAGCCCGGCCGGCCGGCACTCACCGGCGTTTCGCGAGACGCGTCTTGGGTCTGTTCCGAAGGGATTTGTGGCCCCGGCAGTCGGTGATCGCCGCGGCTGGCACGCGGCTCTACGCATCGTCGCGGAGGATGGGAGCCAGAGCGTGTGGTTGGATGGGCAAATGGGCGCGAGCTACGGTCGGCTGGACCCGGCCAGCCTCATCTTCAGCCCTGACGGCCGGCGGCTTGCCTTTGTTGCCAGCGGCCAGTCCCGCCGAAACGGGGCCACGTGCTTTGTGGTCGTGGATGGGAGACAGGGTCGGCAGTTCGATGTCATCCCGGGGGAATCGCTGGTCTTCACTCCCGATAGCGAGCATCTCGCCTATGTTGGAGCGAAAGCAGGAAAGTGGTTTGTTGTTGTGGACCGCCGGCCGCGCTTCCAGAGCTCGAATCCGCTAATGGGCAGCCCCGAGGGCCGCACCCAAGACCGGTCAAGCTACCTTGTGTTAAGTTCCGACGGGCGCCACATCGCGTGTGTCGCTGAGAGGGGCGGCAAGGCATTCCTGCTGCTTGATGGGAAGCTTGGGCCGGGGTATGACGAGGTGTTCCTGAGTGAGATCGTGTTCAGCCCTAATAGCAAGCGGCTGGCCTACCTGGCCAGGGAGGGCGCGAAGTATCTGGTAACGGTTGATGGTGAGCCAAACGGGGTGTTTGACTCCGTCGCGGCGGGCACACTTGCATTCAGCCCAGACAGCCGACACGTGGCCTACATCGCGAGCTCGGGGGCGGGCTGGGTCGCGGTGCTGGATGGCCGGCCGGGGCCCAGGTACGATTGGGCGGGCGGGCTGCGTTTCACTGGGGACGGCCGACGCTTCGTCTACATTGGTAGACGGGGCGGAAAGTCCTCGGTCATCACTAACCGAGTGCCTGGGCCAGAGTGGGATAACATCATGGAGGAGGGAGTCATTGCCGGTGGCGACGGCCACCTCGCATACGCGGCAAAGCGAGGCGGCAAGTGGGTTGCCGTGGTGGATGGGGTGGCAGGGCCAGGGTACGAGGGGGTTGGGAAGGGCAGCATGTGCTTCAGTCCGGACGGGAGGAGGGTCGGGTATGGAGCACTGAAGGAGGGCCGGTGGGTGGCGGTCGTGGACGGTCATGAACGGGGGTCCTACGACGGCATCGCTGACCTGGTATTCAGCCTGGACAGCAAGAGCTGGGCATACAGTGCCATGGACCGCGGCAAGTGGCTGGTGGTGTGGAACGGGCGGGCCGGGCCGGCGGAGTTCACAGGGATAGGGGACCTGCTGTTCAGTCCGGATAGCCGTCACCTCGCCTACGCCGCGGGCAAGGGGGGCAAGCACACGGTGGTCTTTGACCAGCAAGAACAGCAAGAAGGGCCCGAGTACGCCAATCTAGTGCACGCCCCCTCATTCCATCCCGATGGCATCCTGGAGTTCCTGGGGATGCGAGGCAATGGTCTGTACCGGGTGCGTGTTCGGCCCAGCTCGTCGAGTTCGCGCGGAAGAGGTGGTGGGTGAGCCGTGGACGATTGCGCGGTCGCTCCGAGGGGGCACCGACCGATGCCCTCACCGCAGCGTCAGCAGCACCACTGACCGCCCTGGCAGGCGGCCGCTGATCTCGCTGCCCGAGGCGCGGAGGGTGGCGGCGGGGACGTCGCCGTCCTCGGAGAAGGTGCGGCCGATGAGCTGGATCGGGAGCTTGAACCCCAGCCGGCTGGAGCGAAGGCGAGTGGCGAAGTCCACCGGCTGATCGTGAACGTTGATCAGCACCAGCGCCAGCCCGGCCCCGGGCGTGCGCCAGGCCGATGCCAGGACCGGAGAGATGCTGCGGCGCGTGGCATGCCGCTCGGCGGGAGCGGACTGGGACGGGTTCACCAGCAGGTCAACTGCCAGCTCGTCTGACTCAATCCCCAGCAATCCCATGAACTGCGAATAGGGCAGCAGCGCTCCCACCCCCCAGGCCTGCGCCCGCAGCACGGTGGAGAGGAAGGAGAGCTTGCGGCGGCCGCTGTCATCGCGGGCCTGCTCCGGAGCGAAGCTGGCGAGCATAAGCTGCTGGCCCCGCACCGCGGCGCGAGCCACCTCGAGGCAGAACTGATCTGTGAAATCACGCGCCATCAGCGGCACCGGCAGCCGCGCATCGCTCACCGCCTGAGGCAGCATGGGATCTTGAGGCCGGGCGTTCAGCAGCGAGGAGCCAGGGCCGATCAGCGTGGCATAGCCGTGGTACACAGCAGAGAATAGCGGAATGGCCGACCAGCGGCTCCCGAAGCGGCCGGAGAACAGGCCCTCCCGCTCGGCCGCGGCGTGGCGGGAGACGAAGGCATCCACCACATCGAGATAGGGCTCGGCCGGGCCGTCGGTGGCGAGATGCACACCGGCGCCCACCTCGGCCTTCACCTCCTCTAACGCCATTCTCACCCCGGCCGCCCACGAGCCGGGGCCGGAATGCGCGCCTGCATGATCCGGGTCGGTGCAGTCGCGGGGCGCCGACTCGCCCAACTCCTCCAGATAGACCCCTTCCACTCCCCGCTGCACCGCCTCCCGCGCCAGGGCGACGAGCTTCCCGCGCCAGTAGTCCGCGCCGGGGCACATGACCGCGAGGCCGGACCCCGGGTCTGCTTCATCTGCGGCGAGGGCGTAGCGTTCGGCCCCCTCCGCCGCGCCAGGCCTCTGATTGCGGGCTGGCGCGCAGGCCATTGAAGCTGATCTGGGTGAGCACTCCGGCCTCCGCCAGCCGGCCTTTGGCCTCGGCGAAGGCCTGCTCCCCATCGCGCGGAGGGAAGTAGTCGGGATAGGCGCCGCCGCAGGCGCAGCGATGCCAGCAGTGCCAGTCCAGCTTGATCGGGACGTTGACCGCCCGCTGCAGCTCGCGGGCGGCGGCCACCGCGTGGCGAGCGTCACCCCAATGGGAGAGCCAGAGGCCGTAGGAGCTGGTGAGGGCCGGGAGGTTCCGCTCTCCTCCCCTACCCCGCGCGCACCAGGGCTGGTGAACTGCCCACGCCCGATACTCGCGGGCGGCCTCCAACCAGTCTCCCATCACCAGACCCAGACTGATGGGATATCCAGGGTCCCAGAGGCCGTCATCCCTGCGAGCCGGATAGTGTGTGATCCACAGTGCCAGGCGACTGGAGCCGGGCAGGCCGGCTGCGACCAGAGTCTTACGCGCACCAGCAGGATCTTCGGCGCCCAGCCAGGCCGTCGTCCTCTCGGCGAGAGAGAACCCCAGCATCTGCAGGGAGGCGGGGCCGGGATAGGCGGCCTGCCAGGTTGCACTCTCCCCGAGCACGGCCAGCGCGGCGCGGGGCTCGCGAATGAGCAGGCCTCCGGAAAGAGGCAGGAACAGCGATTCCTCGACCAAGCGATCGGCCGCGCCCAAAGCGCAAACGCAGGGGAAGTCCAGCTCCTGCAAGGAGACCTGCTCGGCGAGCTGGGCCTCAAGCTGGAAGCGGCAGGTTCCAGAGTCTGGCGGAAGGGTGATGACAGCAGTGACCCGGCCTTCCACCTCGGCCGCTCCCACCCGCGGGTTGGCCCAGGCGAGCCGGAGCTGGAGGCTCCCGTCGGAGGTCGTGGTCGCGGCATGGCCGAACTCGCCGCAACCGCGATTGGTCACCGCGGCGAGATCGGTACCCTCGCGCGTGATCTGAAGCCGCCAAAGCGCGCCGCGTGCGGAGGCCTCGGCCGAGTCAACCAGCTCGACCTGGGTGCGGCGATGGTAGACGGATAGCAAGGAGCCATCGCTGGCGGAGAAGCCCAGACTCACCAGCGCATTGCTCAAGACCAGGCGGTCGGCCTCCTGCCGAAAGACCGCCCGGCGCCCCGCGCCGGCCGAGGAGGCGGAGCGGCCCTGGCTATCGCCGCCGCTAGCTGTCACCAGCATCCCCACTCGCTGCAAGCATGAAGCTGGCCCCTAAAGTGGGCCGGACTCGGCTGATTCGCTTCCTCGCAACGCCTCTCGCACCAACCGAGCGCGGCTGGCCCGGTCGCAATGGTACCGCGCGTGCAGCATCTGCAACAGCTCCTGCACGTGCCGGTCATCGCTCGGGCCGTACATGATGTGCCGGCCGCTGCCCAGGGCGAAGCGCTCGATCAGGCCGGCCTGAGAGAGCTCCTCCAGCGCGAGCGTCACCTCCTCCACGGCCCGCCTCAACTGCAGGCCCATCTCCCGCGCGCTGCGTATCTCACCGGGGCGCTCATAGAGGTGCAGCAGTATCTCCAGCTTGGCTAAGCTGTCAATGGCCTTGGCCAGGACCAGGTTGAGTTCGCCCTCCATTGCGGCTCCCCTGTCCGTTATGTCGCCATCTCGCGGAGGATACGGGCCAGGGCCTGACGCGGGTCATCCCGCGGGTCACAGGCCGGCCTATCACCAGGTAGTCGGCCCCGGCCTGGAGAGCGGCGCGCGGGGTGCCCACCCGCACCTGGTCTCCCCGCTCGGCCCAGGAGGGCCGGATGCCTGGCGTGACTGTCAGGAAATCCTTTCCACAAACGCGCTTGATCTCAGGCACTTCGTGCACCGAGGCGACCACACCGTCCAGCCCGGCCTGCTTCGCCATCAGCGAGAGACGAATGACGGCTTCGGCTGCCGGCTCCCTGATACCTAGCTCATCGCCCAGCTCCCGGTCGCCAATGCTGGTGAGGAGGGTGACTCCGATCACGAACGGGGGTGGGAAGCCAGCTTCGGCCGCGCCCCGCGCGGCCGCCTCCTTGGCCGCTTCCATCATCGCGCGCCCGCCCAGCGCGTGCACGTTCAGCATAAAGACGCCGAGCCGGCCCGCGGCAGCGGCGGCGCCGGCCACGGTGTTGGGGATATCGTGGAACTTGCTGTCGTAGAATACCTTCGCCCCCAGCTGTCGCAGCGCGGTTATCGCCTGGGGCCCGGCCGCGTTGAACAGCTCCAGTCCCACCTTCAGCATCCCCACCTCAGACACGATGGCGCGAGCGAGATCAAGGGCGGCGTCAGGCGTGGGGAAATCGAGGGCGATGATCAGGCGGCTGCGGGCATCGGTCATGGCAGGTCTGATTATAGCACAATCGGATACTGATTGACGCTATGCTGCAGAGCGGCCAACCCCATGCCCGCCCGTACCCGCCTGCCGATTCGCCGGCCGCTAGCCCGGGTAGTGAGTGCCGATCTGACGCAAGAACTCCGGATCGGTGATGCTGTCGTCGTGGCTGAGGGCGAGGATCAGGCCGAGGATGCGGGCGGTGAACGAGTCCATGCTCTCAGCCATCAGGGATTCCACGGGCCCGCCAAGCAGCAGACCGAAGTCGAGGTGAAGGCGGCTCTTCTCCAGCAGCACGGATCCGCTCCCCAGGTGCACCCGGTAGATGGCCCGCTGGCCCTCTACGATGGCATGGGCTTCGTCCTCACTCACGTAGACCGTGGTCAGCCTGAGCGCGCCGCGAGGTAGCGGACCAGAGTGCCGCGCAGGCGGCGCGTCTCCGCAGAGCTGAACCCCAGCTCGCCCGCGGCCGCGCGCGAGACCAGCAGATCGGCCTCCCGTAGCGTCTCGCTGAGCACGAGGCTGGAGACCGATCCCAGCGGCAGCGCTTCGCCGGCGTCGCTCTCGAACCGGACCGCTCCACTGGTGACCGGATCGGCCTCATCCAGGCCTCCCAGCCTCCGGCCCACATCCTCGCCTGCCTTCGCCCAGGAGATGTGGGCGCGGAGCCCCTGGCGCGGCCATTGCTTCACGGCGTCTCCACTGCCCGGAGCATAGCCGCAACTCCGCAGCAGAGCGAAGGCCTGGCGCGCGAGCAGCGGGCGTTCTGCGAACCGCAGACAGGAGCGCTCCGACCGCTCGCCCTCCCCCAGTAGGTAGAGCTCGCGGAAGACCTGTTTGAAAGGCTGCGCGATCCGCCCCTCGATCACGCGCTCCTGCCATTCCTCAAGTCGGCCGCCGTGCAGCAGATCAACCGGATGGGCGACGGTGATGCGAGTGGCGGTGGCGATCTCCCGCGGCGGCTGGCAGTCCGCGAGCGGGTCCTCGGGAGACCACTGGAAGGGGTTGCCGTCCACGGCCAGCACCAGCCGCGAGGCGAGCGAGCGCACGACCGGGTTGGCGAGGAGAACCGCCAGATCGCCTCCCGAGTATTCCAGACCCTCCACCATGGCCTGCTCGAGCCGACTGCGGAAGTAACGGTAGCTCTTCGCCAGTTGGGCGTGGGCCTGGCGGATCTCCTCATACTGGGGATGGCCACGCAGTTTCGCCGGGACAGAGGCGAGACGGCGAGCCCGGGAGTACACCTCAAGCTGCACCTTGCCGGCTGCCACCGCGAGTCGCAAATGGTAGCCGCCCACGTCCCACCAGGCCCGCGCCGGCCTGCCCTCCAGACCCGCGTCGGCCCAGGCCGAGGCCAGATCCACGCGTCTCTCAAGCTGCTCCAGATCGCCGACACCGGTGTGCGCTCGCACTACCTCCAACGCCTCCCGCGCCGCCTGGCGAGAGGCACTGGTGCCCTCTCGACTCAGGCGGAAGAGCACCGGGGCGGACGCTTCCGCCTGCTCCGGCCACAGCGCGAGCGCGCGCAGGGCGGTGGGCAGGCCTCGGGCCGCGCGTTGGCAGATGAGAGGGAAGTACTGTTTGCGCAGGGCGTGCACGTAGAACAGGTTATCCATCACTCGGTCGAACTCGGGCACCAAGTGTTGGCGCAGAAAGGCGCGGCGGCGCACGGCCTCGGGCTCGGGCCCCTCGAAATCGGCCGGCGGGTCGGTGGAGCAGAGGGCGCCGGCAGCCAGCGTGATCTCGTCGCCCAGGCGCTCCACCCAGGGCGCAAGCACTTCCCCTATCCACCCGACATCCAGCGGGGCCGCTGGGCTTGCCGTCTTCAGCCAGGAGATCGCCTCCTGGTGGCGCGCCAGTTCCAGCACCTGGCCGACGGCGGCCACCAGATCGGGGCGAATCAGGGACAGCAGACTCAGCACCGGGCCGGAATGGCCCCTGAGCCGGGCGATGGTGCTCTCGGCCTCAGGAGTGGCCAGCGAAACCCAGCGCACGACGTGCAGGGGCCACCAGGAGTCTGGCTTGCGCTCCAGCTCCTCGAGCGCGCTCCACAGGTAGTCCTCACCTGGGAAGTCTCTGATCCACCCTCCGGTCTGGAACGAAAGCCTGGCGTCCGGTTGGTGGCTGATCTCATACACGGCCTGACGGTACCATTTGGCGAAGCCGGGATGAGAGCGGAGGCCGAGGCGATCGAGCGCGGGCCGGTAATCCCCGCGGGGCCCGGCGGCCGCCAGCAGCTGACTCGCCAGGCAGTCGTGGAAGTCAGACCACTCCAGCCAGCCACCAAGGAACGCCCGCGCGAAGGCAAACCAGGCCGCCTGCGCGGCTTCGACCTCGGGCGAGGCCGCCCACCGCCGCAACTGGCGCACCGAGGCCGCGCCGCGCCTCCGCGCTGTCGGTTCCGGCCAGCGCCACCAGCAGCCAGAGCCGCGCCTCGCCAGGGCAGAAGCTGAGCGCCCGCAGCAAAGGCTCCGGGCGGCTCAAGGGCCGCCGCGCGAGCAGCGCGGCAGCGCGCTGGAGCTGCGGGTCAAAGGCCTGGCCCCTCGCCTCGGCGATCGCCCCAGCGGCCAGCTCGGTCCAACCAGGGAGGGCGCGATCGAGCTCGGCTGCGGCACGGAGGAGCTGAACGCGATAGCGGCCGGGACGCAGCAGATCCACGACGCAGGCCGGCAAGCCCGCGATCTCGCGGACCGGCAGCCGCTGGGGCCAGACCCGCTCCAGGCAAGAGAGGAGCCGCGCGCTGCGCGCAGGTTCAGCCTGCAACCCAGGCGCGGCTGGTTTCGGGTTCAGCTCGCGGGAGACCTCGCCCAATCTCGCCCCCTATGGGCGGTCCCGGCGGCGCGCCGGAGGCCGCAGGCCGCAGCTACATCTGCTCCGGCGCGGAGACACCCATGATACCCAGCACGATCCGCAGCACGGTGCGGGTGGCCTGCACCAACGCCAGCCGGGCCGCGGTCAGCTCCCGGTCATCGCCCAGCACGCGGCAGTTGGTGTAGAAGCCGTGGAAGACCGCGGCCAGCTCCCGCGCGTAGCGGGTCATGCGATGGGGCTCGTAGCGGGCTGCCGCCTGATCCACCTCGTCGGGCAGCTCGGCGAGCTTGCGCATCAGCGCCAGCTCATCCGGTTCCCCGAGCCGATCCAGGCTGGCCCGCGCGACGTCCGCGCCGGCCATCCCGCGCCCCTCGGCCTCCCGCAGGATGCTGCAGATGCGGGCGTGCGCATACTGAACGTAGTAGACGGGATTCTCGGCCGCCTGCTTCTTCGCCAGCTCCAGGTCGAAATCGAGGTGGCTGTCCATGGACTGCATCAGGAAGAAGAAGCGCGCGGCATCGTGACCCACATCATCCAGCAGCCCGGCGAGAGGAACGATGTCGCCGGCGCGCTTGGACATGCGCACCATCTCCGACCCGCGGAAAAGGCGCACGATCTGGTGGATGAGGATCTCGAACCGGGAGGGGTCATAGCCCAGGGCCTGCACCCCGGCCTTGGTCCGCTTCACATGCCCCTGGTGATCCGGCCCCCAGATATCTATCAAGTGCTCGAAGCCGCGGTCGAACTTGTTCTTGTGATAGGCGATATCGGCGGCGAGGTAGCTGGGCCGGCCGTCATTGCGCACCAGCACCTGATCCTGGTCGTCGCCCAGGGCAGTGGCGCGCAGCCAGAGCGCGCCATCCGCCTCATAGGTGTACCCTCTCGCCTTCAGCATCTCCAGGGCCCCGGTCACTTCATCGCTGGCGTAGAGGGAACTCTCCGCGAACCAGGTATCGAAGTGAACCGCGAAGGCGGCCATGTCCTGCTGGTGACTCTCGACGATCTTCTGCAGCGAGTAGTGGTAGAGCGCCGAGAGCCGATCCTCCTGCGACATCGCCAGATACCGGTCGCCCTCGGCCTGCACCAGCTCTTCTGCCATCGTGATCACGTAGTCGCCCTGGTAGCCGTCCTCCGGGACCACCGCCGGCCGCCCCAGGCGCTGTAGATAGCGCGCCTCCAGCGTCTCCGCGAACCGGCGGACCTGGGTGCTATTGGTGGCGTCGTTCACATAGTACTCGCGGGAGACCGCCCAGCCGGTGCGGGCGAAGAGGTGGGCCAGGGCGTCTCCCAGCGCGGCGGCGCGGCCCTGCACCACCGCCAGCGGCCCGGTGGGGTTGGCGCTCACGAACTCCAGCAGCAGCCTCCTGCTTCCGCCCACATTGGAGCGAGCGTAATCCTCGCCCTGCTCGCCGATCTGCCGTACCACTGCTCGCAGCCAGCTCGGGGCCAGAGTGAAGTTGATGAATCCTGGGCCGGCCACCTCAACCCGCTCCACCACTCCCTCAGGCAACTGAAGATGGCCCACGAGAGCTTCCGCGATCTCCCGCGCTTGGCCTCCGGTCTGGCTAGCGACCACCATGGCAAGGCTGGTGGAGAAATCTCCATGGCGAGCGTCCCGCGGCGCCTGCAGGTCCACTGGCACCGGCTCGGAGCCACGGGGTACCCGGCCCGCGGTCTCGCGCGCGCTCCAGCGCCTGGCCCAATGCTGTGGTGAGCAGCTCTCTCGCCATTCTATCCTATCCAGCGCGACCAAAGCGCGGCCAGCACAGGCCACCCATACTCGGCCAGGGCCGCCACCACCATGAACCCAGCGGCGACCTGCACGAAGCCAGCATTCCAGACGCGCCGCATCGTGGTGCTGCGCACGGCCGGCTGGCTCCTGACCTGCGCCAGCAGCGCTTCCCCTGTCTTGATGGCCCCCTCTAACTGGCGATCAGTGGGGGGCCTGGTAGTCACCCAGCGCTGCAGCCCGGCCCCCACTCGCCGCCAGGTCAGCAGGATGATGGTCACCAGCGCCACCAGCGCCAGCGCCCGAGTCGCTTCGTCCACCGCCGAGTTCATGGAGGAGAAAAACTGCTCGCTGATCAACAGCAGAATCAGCAGCGCCATCAGGTTCGTCCCGCAGCGGGGGTGCACCCGGGGCATCGCCCTCACCTTCTCCGGAGTCAGGTCCTCTCCTTCCTCGATCGCATGCACCACCATGTGCTCGGCCGCGTGAATGCCGGTGAGCGGAGACAGCCGCAGCAGCAGCAGGAAGACCGCCATTTGCATGACGTAGGCTGTCAGCACTGCCGCCATCCCGGCGCTGCCGGGCGCTGCCACCCTTGGCGACGGCGCTGAAGCCAGCCACGCTCCGGCGAACTTCGCCAGGCCAAAGATGATGCTATAGGAGATCAGGTTGATGATCATCAAGGCCGCGCCAGTGGAGGCGAGGGAGAGGTTGCTGGCGCCTGCGCGGAGCGCACCGGTGGTGAGGTGAACTCCGAAGGGAGTGGCGAGGCCCGCAATGGGCGGAGGCGGGGGCTCTCCCACCAGCGCCGCCAGCAGGTCCCGGCGCAGCGCGATGCCCAGGTAACGGCCGTCCGCAGCGGTCACCGGGACGAAGCTCAGGTGCGTCTCCTGCAGGGCGCGCGCGATGCTGGCGATATCCTGGTGCTCGCTCACCACCAGCGCCACAGGCCGGGCCACCTGTCCCACCCGCACCTGGCTCGCCAGCGTCCCCGGATCGGGCGCTCCCGCCGCCAATGCCAGCAGATCGTCTTCGTACACCATGCCTGCCAATCGCCCCTCCTGGGCCACTGGAAGCGCGGGCAGGCCGCGCGCACGAAGCAGACGAATGGCCTTGGCGACGCTATCGTCCGCCATCAGCGGCGGTGCCGATCTGATCACATCCGGAAGCTCGCGGAGGGTCATCGGGGTGGTTGCTCAGGCTGTCATATGTGTGCTATCATACCATACCGCCGGGCAGCGCAGGTCCGCGACCTGCCACAAGCGGGCGTTCCTTGTCTGCCTCGCTGGGTGTGAACACCAATCGGGAGCTGTGCTAATGGCCAGACGCTGTGAGATCTGTGGTAAAGGTCACCAGACCGGGATGAACGTGAGCCACTCCCACCTCCGCACCAAGCGGAGGTGGCTCCCGAATCTGCAGCGGGTGAAGGTGATCCGGGAGGGGCGCCACATGACTCTGCGCGTCTGCGCAAAATGTCTCAAGGGCAACAAGGTGGTGCGCGCAGTCTAAGGCTGTCTCCCACACCCTCGCTTCGACCTCTGCTTTCGGTCCTCTGCGGCGCTCGCTCCGGTGCCGGCGGCGTTTTCGACCTCCCGCCACAGGCTGGCCAGCTCGCCCTGGGTTAGCTCCCGCCATTCGCCCGGCCTCAGGCGGCCAAGCGTCAACGGGCCCACCCGCGTCCTCACCAGGGACACCACCGGGTGGCCCACCGCCTGCAGCATTCTCCGCACCTGGCGCTTGCGTCCCGAGTGAATGCTGAGCTCGACTCGCGAAGTCTGACCACCCGAGCGCAACACTCGCACCCGGGCGGGCCCGGTGGGGCCGTCTTCCAGCACCATCCCCTGCCGGAGCTGACTCAGAGCGCGCTGGGAGGCGCGACCTTTGACCTCCGCTTCGTAGACCTTCTCCACGCCATAGCGAGGATGGGTCAGCCGCAGCGTGAGGTCGCCGTCATTGGTGATGATGAGCAGCCCCTCGGTGTCTGCGTCCAGGCGCCCCGCAGGGTAGAGGCGCTGCCTCGGATTGCCGATCAAGTCCAGGACGGTCTGCCGGCCGCGACGATCCAGCGCGGTAGACAGCGGCCCTCGGGGCTTGTTGAGCAGCAGGTAGACCCGAGGCTGTATCCGCAGAGGCCGGCCGTCCAACTCAATGCGCGCTACCTGGGGATCCACCGGCAGCGCGGGATTGGTCACCACCTCGCCATCAACAGAGACTCGGCCCGTTCGGACCAGTTCCGTTGCCCTGCGGCGGGAGGCGGCGCCGGCGACGGCGACGATTTTTGACAAGCTTGGCACCAGCTCTAACCCCTACTGCCGCGCCTGCGAGAAAGGCCACCACCGGGACCGCCCAGGTCGCGGCCACCACCAAGCGCGATCGCATTACCTGCTCGCCAGCCAGCAGCTCCGACCTGGCAATTGCTTTTCCACCCGCCAGGATTCTTGCCTCTCCCACCACTGCTCGTCGGGCTACAGGCGCCGTCATGGGCTTCAGGCTGATCTGAAGCTGGCCGGCCGCGGGCAGGCCCGGCCCGACCACCTGGGCCAGCCCCTGCTGGCAGACGGCCGGAACCGAACCCTCTCGCCCGAATCGCACCGGGGCACGGCCCACCGCGTCCCCGCGCCGCGCGAACACGCGCTGCCGGTAAGCGGAAAAACCATAGTCCAGCAGGGCCAGCGCTTCCCCGTAGGTATCGGGGCTGTCGAGAACCACCGCAATGAGCTGCCATCCCTGCCTGGTCGCCGAGGCCACCAGGCACTGCCCGGACTCCCGGACATAGCCGGTCTTGACCCCGTCCACGTAGTCGGCGCGCCAGAGCAGTCTGTTGTGGTTCTGCAGGGTCTCCTTGCCGTTGACATCGGGCCGCGCCACCTCTGCCGTCTTCCGCCCCACCAGCTCGCGGAAGCGGTCGTAGTTCATCGCCTCTCGCGCGATCAGGGCGAGGTCATAGGCCGAGGAGTAGTGATCCGGGGCGTAGAGGCCGTGCGGGTTCACGAAGTGGCTATCCGCGGCGCCCAGTGATCTGGCCCGCTCGTTCATGAGCCGGGAGAAAGCGGTTACGCTTCCGGCGACGTGATCGGCGATGGCGACCGCGGCCCCGTTCGAGGATTTGAGCAGCAGCGCCGCGAGCAGGTCATCCAGAGTCATGCGCTCACCGGGCTGGAAGTCGAGGCCCGGGGATTTCACCTCGGTTGCGTCGGCGCCGATGGTGGCGTAGTCATTGAGATGGGCCGACTCGAGCGTCACCAGCGCGGTCATGATCTTGGTGGTGCTGGCCACCGGACGCCGCTGATGCATCGCCCGATCGCAGAGCACAGCGCCGGTGGCCGCGTCCATCAGCACTGCGGCACTGGCACCAACAACCGGGGGCTGGCCTCGCGCCGGCGCCGCGATCGCCAGCGCGCAGAGCGCAAGCGCGAACGCCCGCGCGGTTGCCCGCCAGACGGCCGGCGGGCAGGCCTGCACCTGCTTCATCCTGCCGACAGCTCCTGCGCCTCCGATCCAGTAGGTTCCTCGCCGCTCTCCGGCTCCCTGTCCGAGCGCAGCGATTCCGCGCCGGCGCGGGCCTCGGCCTCATCCACCGGAATGGTATCGAGCCGCGGCAGGTCCTGAATGGTGTTCAACCCGAACTTGCCCAAGAAGTTGTCGGTGGTGCGATAGAGCACTGGGCGACCCGGCGCCTCTTTGCGCCCGGCCTCCTGCACCAACTCATACTGAAGCAATGTGTCCAGCGGGGAGTCCGAGTTCACGCCCCGGATGGCGTCAATCTCCGGCCGAGTAACCGGCTGCTTATAGGCCACGATGGCCAGCGTTTCCAGCGCCGCGCGAGAGAGCCGGAAGCGCTCGGGGCGGTGCAGCCGGGCCACGTAACGGCCGTACTCCGGGCGAGTCGCCACCTGATACCCGCCGGCCACTCGCTGCACCTGAAGGCCGCGATGGGCATAATCAGCCTCCAACTGCTGGGCGAGAGCGTCGGCCTGCGGTGGGGTGATGCCCAGAATCTCGGCCAGATCCTGGGCCGAGAGGGGTTCGGCGGCCACGAAGAGCACCGCCTCCAAAGCGCACAACTCTGCGGCAGGGCAGGGATTCCCGTTCCCACCACTTGCTGCCTCGGCGGGCATAGGCATGCCCGCCCCACAGTCCGGCCCTGGGTTGGTCATTCCGCCTCGGATACTCCCTCCGACTCGTGCTATGTGACGAAACTACTCGGCAGGGCAGCAGTAGACTCGGATCTCTCCGAACGACCCCTCCTGCGCCACCCGCAGCCGCCGCAGGCGGATCAGCTCGAGCAGGGCGAGGAAGGTGACGATCACCTCCAGCCGAGTGGCGCTCTCGACGAACAGGTCCACAAACCTAATGCCTTCCTTCGCCCACCGAAGACGGGCCGCGATGGCCGCGATCTTCTGCGCCACCGTGAAGCGAGGGCGCGTCAGCTCCCCTGGACGTGGCTCCCTGACCCGGTTCAGCACGCTCTGGAAGGCCGCCCACAGGTCGAAAGGTGAAACCTCGTTCAGCATCAGGTAGGGGCGCTCGTGGCCGTTCCCATTCCCGTTTCCATTGCTCAACTCGCCGCGGGAGAACATCAACCGCTGGATCTCGGCCCGGGCGCGCAGCTCCTCCGCCACCAGCTTGAAGCGGCGGTACTCGATCAGCCGCGCCACCAGGGCCGCACGGGGATCGCCGACCTCCTCCTCTTCCGGTTGCGGCTGCTCCTGTCTCGGCAGCAGCAGGCGCGACTTGATCTCCAGCAACTGCGCGGCCATCACCAGAAACTCGCCGGCAACCTCGATGTTCAGGTGCTCCAGGCCGGCGAGATAGCTCAGATACTGGTCGGTGATGTGCTCGATGGGGATATCGAAGATGTCGATCTCTTCCCGTTCGATGAGGAAGAGGAGCAGGTCGAGCGGCCCTTCGAAGATGGGGAGCTTCACCGGATGGCCGGTGAAAACCCGCTCCGGCGCGGTCGGCGTCGCCGCCCAGCCCTGGGCGGCGATCTCGGGGGCAATCATGGCCTTCTCCACTGCCGCGATTTGTGTGGCTAGGCCCTTCGGGCCGCCACCCCGGCTGCCGTAGGCAGCCTAGGGGCTGTGAAATCTGCTTTGCTCGCTGCTGCTGGCCCCCAAGGGGGGCTTCTAATGATGTTCGCACCACGAAGTAATGTGCGAACATCGCCCTGTGCCTGTCTGGCCCGCTTCTTGAGCTTCGCCGTGTTACTTCATTCGGCGAAGCTCCTTAGATATGCCTCATTCCGGCTGCGCTCTCCACCCCTGTAGGCCGGGCGTCCAGCCTTCGTAGCCGAAAGCACCTCGGCTGCTTGGGCGGAGTACACTACCCGTCCCCGCCGCGTCTACCGCAGCTTCATCGCCCGCCAGACCAGGTCCATCGTCTCCTCTGTCTTCTGCCGGGCGCGGCGCGCGCCTTCCTCCACGATGGCGTTCACCCGCGCTGGGTCGGCCGAGAGCGCGGCCCGCCGCTCCCAGAGCGGACCCAGGGCGCGGATCACGCTATCGGCGAGATGCTTCTTGTGCTCCACACAACCCAGTCGCCCGCCCTCGCAGTCCACCTTCGCCTGGGGTGCGTCTTCGGCCGAATAGGCGACATGATAGGCGTAGACGGGGCACTCCAGAGGATGGCCCGGGTCGGCCTTGTGAATCTTGGTGGGATCGGTGAACATCCGGCTGACCTTCTGCCGCACCACCTCCGGCGTGTCTGCCAGGTAGATGCAGTTGCCATAGGACTTGCTCATCTTGCGCCCGTCCAGCCCTGGCAGCACGGCGAACTCGGTGAGCAGGGCTTCGGGCTCCGGGAACGTCTGCCCATAGAGCTGGTTGAAACGGCGCGCGATCTCCCGGGTCAGCTCCAGGTGGGGCACCTGATCCCGCCCCACTGGCACGGCGTGGGCGCGATAGACCAGAATGTCGGCGGCCATCAGCACCGGGTAGCCGAGCAAGCCATAGGAGGGGCTGACGATATGGAGTTGCTCTTTCTTCTCCTTGTAGGTAGGGACGCGCTCCAGCCAGCTCAGCGAGGTGATCATAGAGAGCAGCACGTGCAGCTCGCAGTGCGCGGGCACGTGAGACTGCACCACCACCGCGGTCTTCTCCGGGTCAATGCCCGCCGCCAGGTAGTCAATCGCCACCTCTCGCACGTACTCCAGCACGTTGCCGGTGTCCTCGTAGGCGGTGGTGAGGGAATGCAGATCCACGATGCCGGCATAGAACTCGTATTCGTCCTGCAGGCGCACCCAGTTGCGCAGGGCCCCCTCCAGGTTGCCAAGGTGCAGCAATCCCGTGGCCTGCATGGCGCTGAAGATGACCCTTCGCTCGCTTCTCGATCCGGCGGACATGGCGCTGCTCTCAGCCGCCTCGCTTCCCCAGGTCGGCCTCGAACTCTGCCAGCGCGGCCTCCAGGTGCTGCTGCCGGATGGCATTGGTGAGATCGCCGCGGGTGCGCTCGATCAAGGATCGGGTCACGTCCGCAGTGCGCTTCAGACCGCCGGAGATAGCGGTCGGGTAATCGAAGGACACCATGGCGTAGTAGATCTCGTCCATCGCTCCCAGCAGTCCCTCTCCCCAGTGCATATCATTGGCGCGTATCCGATCGAGGGCGTGGCGCCGCAGCTCCCCCACCGCCTCGCCCATCCCGTTGAGGTAAGCCGCGTACCCCACTTTGATCTCGTCCGGGTCGGGCAGCGGTTCGCCGCGAATCAGCGCGTAGGTGATGTGAGCCTCCGCGTGCTCCTTCTGCGAGTCATGCACGAACCCGGCGTAGTAGACATCAGGGTGGTCCTTGAGCGCCCCGTCCACCTCCCGCAGCAGGCCGGCGCTCTGGTCCATCAGCCCCATGGCGTCCTCGAACTCGGCGCGGTGCACGGCCCGGATGGCGTTGGCGCTGTTTCGGATCACCTCCCGGGCGAGGACGAGAGCGCGCTCCCGCGCCGCATCCTTGGCCTCGAAGTTCTGGCGAATCCTCTCGCAAATGCCGCTCAGCTCTCGCAGCGCGCGCTCAGGCATCGTCTTACCTCCCGGGAATCTCCCACTAAAGGTGGTATCCCGCGTCTCAGGCGAGGTCGAGGCGCTGCAAGGACCGGAATCCCTCGCGCGCCACCACCACTGAGTCTTCCTGCCAGTAGCCCTCGTTGTGCAGCTCCAGGCAATAGTACCCGGAGTAGCCCTTCGACCTCAAGGCCGCCAGCAGCTCCTCCAGCGGCAGCACCCCGGTGCCCGGGTAGACCCGGTGACGATTCTCCATCTCGTAGCGGGGCAGGGCCATGCAGTCGCTGAGCTGCACCAGTGATATCTTCTCCCCGGGCAGCGGCTCCAGCATATCCAGGCTGGAACCCCCCTGGTAGAAATAGAAGCTGTCTATCACCAGTCCACTGTTCTCCGCCTCCGCCACCTCCACGATCTCCCAGGCCGCGGCCAGGGTGTTCACCTGCTGGAACGAGCCCACGAACTCCAGACCCACCCTCACCCCATAGGGATGGGCGAGGCGGCACAACTCGTGAAACTGAGCGGCCGCGGTCAAGGGCTCGATCTCCCCGCTGGGAGGACAGGCGATCACCACCGCGCAGTCCAGGTTGGCGGCCAGCTCGAAGGCCTGCTCCGCCCGCGCCAGGGCCATCGTGCGCCAGGTGCGGTCCGGGTCCATCCATCCCGACAGTCCCGACAGGTCGGATACCCGGATGCCGCTCAGCCTCACCTCCTCCACCCCGGCCTCGCCTTGCTCCGCCATCTCGTCCCAGATCAAGCCTACCGCGCCAAACCCCGCGGTGCGAGCCGCGTACAGCTTCGCCTCCAGGGAGGCGGGCTGGATGGTGGCGAGATGAAGGGAAGCCTTATTCGGCATGCCTTCCCTTCTCCGTGCCGGCCCCGAGTTCCTGGTCGAGGATGAGCCGAAGCTGGCGCATGTCCGCCTCCAGCTCATCAACCACGCGGGCCTGATGCAGCGCCGCGGCCGGGTGATAGACGGGGACATAGAGGATGCCGCTCATGCGCCTGGGCTTCCCGTGCTCGCGGCTGATCGAGAGCTTCGGGTCAATCAGCGATTGGGCGGCGAACCGGCCCAGGGCGCAGATCACCTTCGGGGTGATGAGCGCGATCTGCGCGATCAGGTAATCGTGGCAGGCGGCGATCTCCTCAGGGCGAGGATCGCGGTTCCCCGGGGGCCGGCACTTCACCAGATTGGTGATGAAAACCTGGCGCCGATCGATGCGGATGCCACGCAACAGGTTAGTCAGCAGCTTCCCCGCAGTGCCCACGAAGGGCCGGCCTTGCTGGTCTTCCTCAGCTCCAGGGGCCTCGCCCACGAACATCACCTGGGAATCCACCGAGCCTTCGCCCGGGACCGCGTTGGTGCGACTGCGGCAGAGCGCGCACAGGGGGCAGCGCCGGATCTGCGCATGCACCTCCTCCAGCGCCGCTTCCCGTTCTGTAGGGCGGGCATGCCCATGCCCGCCAGCCATGCTAGAGCAGCCCAAGCCCCCCCAGCTCCTCTCGCAGCACCGCGCGGCAGCGCTCCGTGGCCGGCAGCAGCGGCAGCCGCGTGCTTCCGCCCACCAGCCCCAGCATCTCCATCGCCGCTTTCACCGGGACCGGGTTGGTCTCCAGGAACAAGGCCTTGGCGATGGGCAGCAGGCGAAAGTGAATTTCGCGCGCCGCAGCCAACTCACCGGCCGCGATCAGGTCCACCATCCGGCGCCACTCCCCGGGGAGAATGTGAGCATCGGCAAGAATGCCTCCCACCCCGCCCAGGCAGCAGATGGCGAAGGTCATGTTGCCATCGCCGCTCAGCACCGCGAACCCCGGCGCCGTCAGGCGCAGGATCTCGTTGACCTGATTCAGGTCTCCGCTCGCCTCCTTGATGCCGGCAATGTTGGGCACCCGGGAGAGGGCGGCCACGGTCTCGGGCTCCATGTTGACGCCAGTGCGCTTGGGGATGTTGTACATGACGATGGGAAGCGAGCTCGCCGCCGCCAGCCTGGTGAAGTGCTCTACCAGCCCGCTCTGCATGGGCCGGTTGTAGTAGGGGCAGATCACCAGCGCCCCATCCGCCCCCGCTTGCTCGGCGTGCTGCGTGAGGGCGATGGCCTCGGCGGTGCTGTTGGACCCCGTGCCGGCGATCACTGGCACCCGGCCCGCCGCGTGTTGCACCGTCAGCTCCACCACCCGGCGGTGCTCATCATGAGTCAAGGTGGCAGATTCGCCGGTGGTGCCACAGGGCGCCAGGCCGCTCGCCCCCTGCTCGATCAGGTAATCCAGGAGCTTGCGCAGCCCTGCCTCATCCACCCCCTGCGCCGAGAACGGTGTGATATTGGGAACGAATACGCCTCGCAGGTTCAAGGCCATTCCTCTGACCCCCTGGTCGCCACTGAAGGCGGGCGTCGGCTGCCCGCCGACTTGATCGCGGGCTACAGCACCAGCTGCTGGTGCAGGCAGTCCACCGCCTGTTTCCGGTCGCGCTCGGCAACGAGGTAAGACAGGCTGATCTCATCTCGGCTGGCGCCATAGGTCTTGATGCCGGCATCGGCGAGAACGCTCTCGGCCTGCGCCGCCCAGGCATCCACGCGCTGCCGCAGCGCCTCCCCTACCAGGGAGACGAGCGCGAAGTCGCCGCTGCTGACCTCGGCCTCGATCGCCCGCGACGCCATCACCTCTCGCACCACCCGCCCTGCGTCCCAGTACTTGAAAGGTCTGACCGCGAACCGCACCCCAGCCGCCGCGGTGGTGACCTGGTAGAAGGTGACACGCCTGCGCTCTATCCGTTCCGCGATCTGCAGCGGGATCCTGTCCGCGGCACTGTCAAGATCGAACACCAGCAGGTGAGGCTGATCCACCACCGCCGTGACCCGATCATCTCTCCCTACCCCCGACTGCGCGCCGATCTGGGTGCTGGGGCGCTCGGTCCCACGGAAGTTCCTCACCACCAACGGGACCCGGTACTCGCGCGCCATCTCGGCTGCCTGCTGCTGGAGCACCTCGGCGCCCAGTCGGGACATGGCCACGCACTCGTCATAGGACAGGTGTGCGATGGTGCGCGCGGCATCCGGCTCCGCCAGGCTGTGGGGATTGGCGGTCATGATGCCATCCACTTCCTTCCAGATCTGGAGCGGAACCACCTCCAGCTCCTCCCCAAAGGGCAGCTTGGGCGTTTCGCCGATGACGCGGGTGAGAGCCACCGCGGTGTAGTCGCTGCCGCCAGCGCCCAGGGTAGTGATCTGGTGTTCCGAAGTGATGCCCTGAAACCCGGCCACGAAGACCATGTAGCCGTCCTGGAGGGAGGCCAGCAATTGGTCGGGCACAATCTTGACGATCCGGGCGTGACCGTAGTGCTCGTCTGTGATCAGCCCCGCCTGCCCGCCGCTCAATGCGATCGTCTCGTAGCCTTTGGTCCTGAGCAGGTGGGCCATGGCGACCGTGGAGATGATCTCGCCGCAGGACATCAGCAGATCCAGCTCCCGCGGCTCTATTGCCGGGTCAATCTGCCGGACGGTTTTCACCAGGTCCATAGTGGAGTAGGGCTGACCCTCTCGGCCCATGGCCGAGACCACCACCACCGGGTGGAGGCCGCGATCCCGCGCCTCCATGATGCGCTCGGCCGTGACCAACTGGTTGGCCTCGGACTCAACGCAGGTGCCGCCGAACTTCTGCACTACCACCTTCATCGCGTCAACCGCCTCACTTGCGGGCGCGCGTCGGGTGCCCGCCCCTTGTCCGTCGCTCCACCAGCCCCATCGCGATCATCTGCTCCGCGATCTGCACCGCGTTCAGGGCCGCGCCCTTGCGCAGGTTGTCCGACACGATCCATAGATGCAGCCCATAGGGCACGGTCGGATCCTCTCGGATCCGCCCCACGAACACCTCGTCTTTCCCGGAGGCATAGAGCGGCATCGGGTACTGGGCCTTGGCGGGATCGTCCATCACTACCACGCCCGGCGCGCGGGAGAGGATCTCCCGCGCCTCCGCGGCCGAGATCGGGCGCTCGAACTCCAGATTGGCCGCCTCCGAGTGGGCATTGAAGACCGGCACTCGTACCGTGGTAGCGGTGATCCGCAACTCCGGTTCGCCC
The DNA here is from genome assembly GCA_963716175.1 of uncultured Armatimonadota bacterium. Classification (GTDB taxonomy): domain Bacteria; phylum Armatimonadota; class Hebobacteria; order Hebobacterales; family Hebobacteraceae; genus MFD04408-11. The sequence goes on from OY970296.1 coordinate 3,671,254, forward strand.
AGGATCTTGCGGGTCTCGTTCACCAGCTTGGCCTCTTCCTTCGAGTAGCCATCATCACGGAAGCTGGAGATCTGAGGGATGACATTGCCCGCGATGGGATACGGGAACAGGCTGGGGTCGGTGACTGCCGAGTCGGCCTCCTCTGAGGCCGCCGTGACTAGGGAGTGCAGCCGCTCCTCCGGCAGCCCGTGCTGCGCCACGCGGGCCAGCCTCCGGTCCATGGCCTCCATCTCCAGACGGAGCTGCTCCACCGGATCGCCGCCCTGCTTGGAGGTGCCGCGGCCGGAAACCGCCTGGTAAGTCGCGACCACGGCCCGCTTGAGGCGGGCCGCGTCGTGCAAGGGCTTCAGCGCCACCACGAACTGGATGGTGGAGCAGTTGGGATTAGCGATCAAATTGTGGTGCTGTCGCAGCGCCTCCGGATTCACCTCCGGCACTACCAGGGGCACCCCGGGGTCGAGCCGGAAGGCGTCGCCGTTGTCAATCACCACCGTCCCGCGCCGCGCGGCAACCGGCCCGAAATGCCCCTCCCGCTCGTCGCCCCCCGCGAAAAAGGCCAGGTCCAGATCGCCGAAGGCCTCCTCGCCGATCACCTCGACATGGTAGGTGCGGCCGTCCACCCCGATGTCGCGCTCGCGGGTAGCGAACACGCGCACGCTCTCCGCCGGGAAGCTGCGCTGATCGAGCAGGCGCAGCATCTCCCCGACCCACGGCGCGGGCCCCGACCACTGCCACCCGGTAGCCCCCAGACGTGCCAGACATCCCACACTGCTCCCAAATCAAGGTTGCGGCGATGATAGCATCCGCTCTTCGCCGCTGTCAAGCAAACGCGAAGGGGGATACCACAAGCTTGCTTGACAAGCAACCAAGAGGGGACTGCGCGCGTCTGGGCCCTGGCCCGGGTGCGGCCAGCCAGCAGGCAGGCTATGAAATGCGCTCTAGTGATGTTCGCACAACGAAGTGATGTGCGAACATCGCCCTGTGCTTGTCTGGGCCACTTCTTGAGCTTCGCCGCGTTACTTCATTCGGCGAAGCTCTCTAGTCAGGCGGGGACGCGGCGACCTTCGGCAGACGCTTGATGCCCTTACACTCGGGGTAGCCGGTGCAGCCCAGAAAGGCGCCGAAGCGGCCCCGCCGCATCGCCATCGGCCGGCCGCAGAGATCGCACTTCTCATTGGCGGCGGCCGCCTCGTCCTCCGGGAGCGGGCGGGTATTCCTGCATTTTGGATAGGCGGAGCAAGCCAGGAAACGCCCTCGCCGGCCGGTGCGGATCACCATGGGGCTGCCACACTTGTCGCAGACCTGATCGGTCGGTTCGGGCGGGGCCTTCGCCGGCCGGCCCTGCTCGGGCGATCCGGGGGCGGGGCGCGTGTGCTTGCACTCGGGATAGCCAGAGCACGCGAGGAAGGGGCCTCGGCGGCCTACGCGCAGCAGCATGGGCTTGCCGCAGACCTCGCAGACCTCATCGGTCTGCTGAGGCTGGACGGAGATCCGCTGCATGTTCTGCTCGGCCTGGGCGAGGGATTCCGAGAACGGCGAGTAGAACTCGCGCACCGTCGTCACCCAGTCCGCCTCTCCCTCCTCCACCCGGTCGAGCTTGGTCTCCATGCCGGCGGTGAACTCTACATCCATGATGCCCGGGAAGTGGGCCACCAGTTGGTCGGTGACCGCGAACCCGAGATCGGTGGGATGGAACTTCTTCTCCTCGAGGTAGACGTATCCACGCTCCTGGATGGTGCCGATGATCGGGGCGTAGGTGCTGGGCCGCCCAATGCCTTTCTCCTCCAGGGCTCGCACCAGGCTGGCCTCGCTGTAGCGGGGAGGGGGCTCGGTGAACTTCTGCTGGCTCTCCAGGGCGAGCAGGTCCAGCCAATCTCCCTCCTTCACCTCCGGCACCGCCACCTCCGTGTCCCGCGTGGGGTAGACCACGGTGAAGCCGGGGAAGATGACGCGCACACCCCGGGCCCGCAGCACGTAGGGGCCGGCGGCGATGTCAATCACGGTGATCGCCAGGCGCTGCTCGCGCATCTGGCTGGCGATGAAGCGGGACCAGATCAGCCGATAGAGCTTCACCTGGGCCTCGTCCTTGAGCAGAGCCGCCACCGCCTCGGGAGTGCGGGCGGGGACGGTGGGGCGGATCGCCTCATGCGCCTCCTGTGCGCCTCGCCGAGAAGCGTACTGCCGCGGGGCCTGGGGGAGGTAGCCGTCGCCGAAGGTGCTGGCGATCACCTCGCGCGCGGCCGCCTGCGCCTCGGCGGCGACGCGGGTGGAGTCAGTGCGCATGTAGGTGATCAGGCCCAGATGCTCGCCCTCCAGCTCCACACCCTCGTAGAGTGCCTGGGCGACGCGCATGGTCTGGCGGGCGGAGAACCCCAGCCGGTTGGCGGCATCCTGCTGCAGGGTGCTGGTGGTGAATGGGGCCTGCGGTCGGCGGAGCTGCTCGGTCTTCTTCACCCGCGCCACCTGCGAGTGTGAATCCCAGATCTCCTGCGCCGCCTGGCGCGCCTGCTCGACGTTCTCGATCTTGAGCTTGCGGCCCTCCTTGGTGACCAGCTTCGCCGAGAAGCCGTCCGCTGCTGAGCCCGGAGTAGCATAGGCGGTGATGTCCCAGTACTCTTCAGCCACGAAGGCCTGAATCTCGCGCTCCCGGTCGCAGATCAGGCGGACGGCTACCGACTGCACCCGCCCGGCGCTCAGCCCGCGCTTGTGCATCTTGCGTTGGAGCAAGGGGCTCAGAGTATAGCCGACTAGGCGATCGAGCACCCGGCGCGCCTGCTGCGCGTCCACCCGGCGCATGTCAATAGCCCGCGAGTGGCCCAACGCCTCTGTCACCGCCCGCCGGGTGATCTCGTTGAACTCGATCCGGTGCGGCCTCGGGATCTTCAGCGCCTCTGCCAGGTGCCAGGCGATCGCTTCTCCTTCTCGATCAGGGTCAGTAGCGAGGTAGACCTCCTTCGCCTTGGCGACGGCTTCCCGCAGCCGCTTCAGCACTGAGGCTCGCTCTTTTATGGCCAGGTACTTGGGCGTGAAGTCATGCTCCACATCCACGCCCAGGGCGCTCTTGGGCAGGTCGCGGACGTGGCCCATCGAAGCCGCCAGTTCGAACTCTTTATCGAGGAACTGCCCGATGGTGCGCGTCTTCGTCGGAGATTCCACTATGATCAGGGACTTAGCCATGAATAGCTTCCGGTGGCCTAGGTGTTGACACTAATACCACAAACCGGGGGGGAGTGATGAATGCTTCTCTGCCGGGCCCTGCGGCTGCTCTGACAACGATCACCGCACCCGCATGAACATGTTCCCAGGAAGACGCCGCACTAACCCCTTCAACTCCAGCATCAAGAGGCCGGCGCTGGCCCGGGAGGAGGGCAGCCGGCACTGGTCCAGGATCGCATCCACGTGCTTCTGCTGCAAGGTCAGGGCATCGAGGAGGGAGCGTTCGTCCCCGGTGAGCCCGAGGTCCGCTTCCTCCACCTGGGCCGCCGGCTCCTCCGCCGCAGCCACTGCGGGCAGGTCCAGCTCGTCCAATATGTCCTCGACGGACTCCACCAGGCGGGCCCCATCCCGCAGCAGAGCATGCGTGCCCCGGCTCAGCTCGCTGTTCACGCTCCCCGGCACCGCGAACACCTGCCGGCCCTGGTTGGCGGCCAGCCCGGCCGTGATCAGGGCTCCGCTTTTCTCCGGGGCCTCCGTGACGACTACCCCCAGGGCCAGCCCGCTGATCAACCGGTTGCGTGCAGCGAAGCGCTGCGCCCGCGCGGGCGTGCCCAACGGCAGCTCCGAGACCACCGCGCCGCTGCGCACTGCCTGCTCCCGCAGCTCCATGGTGTCGCGGGGATAGGGAACATCAATGCCGCAGGCCAGCACGCCAATGGTACGGCCGCCCGCGGATAGCGCCCCCCGGTGCGCGGCGGCGTCTGCCCCCACTGCCATCCCGCTCACTACGGTGATGCCCCGCGCTGCCAGGTCGCGCCCCAGGGTCTCGGAAACCAGCCGCCCGTAAGGCGTGGCTCGCCGTGTCCCCACGATCGCCACACACCTCTCATCCTCGGCGCGCAGGCCGCCGCGCACGAATAGCACGGGCGGCGGGTCGTAGATCTGGCGCAGGTTAGCCGGATACTCCCGGTCGCGAATGGTGACCAGCCGCGCGCCCAGGTCCGCCATCTGCTTCACCACGGGCTGGTAGTCGCGATCGCGCACCTCCACCAGCCGCGCCACCTCGGAAGGGGTGAGCCGGACGGCCGCCGAGAGTGCAGCAGGAGAGGCGGACGTCACCGCCTCCGGCGAGTCGAAGTGGTGGAGCAGATCGAGCGTGGTCCGCGGAGGAAGCTCCGCCGCGTTCAGCGCCAGCCAGGCGCGTTCCTCAGTCACCCTTCCCTCCGCGTCACCACGGCCATACCCAAGGCCACACGCGTTGCGCCAGGCCATCAGCCCATGCGGCCGCCGCGGCCTCCTCCGCCCCGGCCTCCGCCGCCGCGCCCACCACCACCGCGGCCTCCTCCACCACGGCCGCCGCCGCCTCGGCCTGCTCCGCCCGCACCTCCGCCGCCTCGGCCAGCCGCAGCTGCACCCTGAGTGCCACCGCGGCCGCGGGCAGTGCCGGCGGCCGGCCGCTCGGCTGCGGGCGGCTTGATGGTGATGTCACTGAGGAAACTCCACTCGGTGGAACCCGAGTTGCCCCGATAGTCCTTCGCCGACACCTTGAGGATGTGTGAGCCGTCCTTCGGGGACGGGATGCTGAAGCTGCCCTCGCCGGTAGCGACATCGTAATATACCTTCATCGCCTGCCCGTCATAGGTGGCCTGAACCGAGTCTGGCTCCACCCCGCTCCCCTCGTCGGCTGAGGCGAAGCTGACCACCACCGCCTTCTTCCCGGGCAGAGCGCTGCCCGGTTCGGGCTTCAGCTCCCCGAACACGGGCCCGGCGCTATCGGGCGCGCCGGCCGAGAAGCAATACAGGTTGCCGTCGCCAGTGAGGCAGTAGAGCGACCCGCCCGCGCTCACTATGGGCGCGTAGATGCCATAGGTGGTGGCCCCACTGAGGCCTTGGTCCGGTGACAGGCAGCGGTAGGTCCAGATCACCCGGCCGGTGCTGTCGTCCAAGGCGTAGACCAAGGCCTGGCCGGTGCCGGCATAGAGCAGCTGGCCGGTCAGCAGCGGGGGCGCGGTGGCGGCCCCGATGACCCTCAGCACGGCGCTCGGGTCCGCGCTGCCCGAGCGTGCGTAGAGGCTGTAGATCTCGCCTTCTGTGGGAGGCAGATGGTCCATGGCCTGGTACCGCGGCCGCTCGGGATTCCCCTGCCCGCTCACACAGGGCACGTAAAGCGTGTCGGCCACTACTGTGGGCCGGCCGCCGATGCCGACCGGCATCTCCCGACTCCAAACCACGGCCCCACTGCGGCTAACCGCGACCAGGGTCTTGCCACCGGCCACGATCACTCGCCTGTCCGCTACCACAGGTGGGAAGGCATTGGGTCCGGTGTGAAGGATAGCGGTCCAGCGATAGCGGCCCTCGGCCGCATCTACACTCTGCAGGGTGCCGTCCTGGCAGAGGAAGTAGAGCATGGAGCCATCTGTCACCGGTCCGTCCGCCACCGGCGAACGCAGGGAGCAGATCCATTTTACCGCGCCGCCATCCGGAACCATGGCGTATACCATGTCCTGCGCCGCGAACATCAGCAGCTTGTCGAGGATGATCGGATCGCCGCCAACGGGACCGGCGCAGGCCTGCTCCCAGACTTGCTTGCCATCGCTGATGCTCAGCCCATAGATAGAGGAGTCGTCGGCGCCGACGATTACGGTTTTCTCCCACACCGCGGGAGCGGTGGTGACGCGCACCCCCTTGGGGGCGAATTTCCATTGCTCCGCGCCGGTGACCGCGTCCAGGCAGCGCAGCTCCCCATCATAGGTGATGTAGACCTGGCCCGATTCAACCACGGGCGCTGTGGTGCCGCGTCCGCCCGGGCCCATCGAGTAGATCCACTGCACCGTAAGGGGAGGCTTCACCTCCGGAGGAGCCACACCTCCGGTCGCGCTGTAGCCGAGCAGCCAGCAGAGCGCGATCAGTGTCACCCAATAAAGCGATCTCGCTCCCATCCGCTCCTCCTGTAGCGAGATTATAGCATAGCCCGGAGCAGGGCGGTAGCCCGCCTGCCCAGGCTCTCCCGTGCCCTCAGAGCCGCCAGACCCATGGGCGCTCGCGATCACCTGGCCCGCAGCGCGGGCGCTCGCCGGCTCCACGCCTTCGCCCGCCGCCGAGGCCTCAACCTCGCATGAACAGCACGGCCCCAACGGCCAGGCCCACCGCCGCCGCAGGCCACACGTATACCAAAGTGCGACGCAGGACTTGCTGCACGTCAACTCCCACGTAGTTGGCAATCCACACGTTATGCGTGTTCGTGGGGTCGCACACGCCCTGGATCTGTCCCACCGAGAAGAGGGCGGCCATGATCGCGGCCGGGCCCATACCAGGAGCAGCCGCCATCATGCTGGCCAGCCCGAAGCCCATGCCCCAGACGTTGAGCGGCCCCCGGTAGAGCGCCAGCGGCGCCAGCACGGCAAAGACTACTACATAGCCGACGCGCGACCCTGGCAGGATGGCGGCCAACAGCGGCCTTACTTGTTCCAGCACCGCGGGATGTGTCACCGCCTTGATCAGCATGCCGATGCCCAGCATCAGCGCGACGGCCGGCGCCACCGCGCCAATGCCGTCAATGGTGCTTCTCGCCAGCAGTTGCACTCGCCCCTGCGCGGGCCGAGGGCAGGCGATCAGCCCATAGGCAATACCTATCACCATGGCTGTGACGATCGGGAACTCGAAGGGAGGCTGGGAACTCGCCCCGGCCGTGCCTGCCGGCCGGTAGCCCAGGCTCCCGGCCTGGGACAAGTTGTAGAGGCCGAAACCCAGCACCGGCAGGAGCGGAACGATCGGGGTGAGCAGGGCATACCAGGGTGCGAAGGCGGTGCTGGCGGCCGGCGCTGGGTTGGCCCAGTAGCGGCGCAGTCTGCTCGGCCGGAGCTGAGTGACGGCGAACACGATGGTGGCGGCGGCCATCACTGCGGCCAGCGGAAGCGCATAGGACAGTATCGTCCCGGTGCTGAGATGAAGCGTTTCCTTGTAGAGCTGCCAGTTGGTGAGGTTGAAGATTCCGCCCAGACTCATGCCGAACAGGAACAGGCTGCCAACCGTGATCCCCGGCACGCCCAGGGCCAGCAAGATCGGAAACACGATGGTGGCGACCATGATCACCGCGCCCAGCCCGCCCAGTGTGGTGAACAGCAGCGCCACCACGGCCGTCAGGGTCAGGGACAAGGCGAGTGGCCGGTCGCCGCCCAACTCCGCCGCCTTTTTCACCATGGTCTCGGCCACGCCGGTCCTGGCCACGATCTCGGCCAGGACGGCACCCAAGATGGCGGTGGCATAGGCCTTGTGCAGGTAGAAGGCCCCGTCACTGATGATGTTCGCCAGGTCCGCCCACGGGACGCGGGCGGTGAGCGCGATCGCGATCGCCATCACGGGCAGGGCCACAATCGCGGGCAGGCGATTGAGGTACATCAGCACCGCCATGATGGCGAAGATCGCCAGCAGCGCCAGCGCCATGCCCACGCCGCGTCGCTCCTCCCCTACCCCCTCAGAATGTGTGACAGAACCCCGTATCGGGCTGTATCAGAGTCAATGTAGGCTCGCGAGATTCTGATACAGCCCGTCAGGCCCCGAATTTCTCCTGCACTCCCATCAGGTTGGTCAGGATCGGCATCACATCGAGGCCGCGGATGCGCGCCAGGGAGCCGGTGGCGGCGGCGCGCTCACCGAAGCGGTCCACCGCGTCGGGCCTCACGGCCGGGCCGCGGATCGCGATGGGCACGGTGTCCCCGGTGTGGTCGCCGAAGCTCACCGGGGTGCAGTGATCGGCGGTCACGGCCAGATGCAGATCGGCCGGACCGTGAGCGAGCAGATGGCGGGCGAGATTGTCCAACTTCTCGGCTGCGCGCATCTTGCCGGCGGCATCGCCGTCGTGCCCGCCCAGGTCGGGGGCCTTGAAGTTACAGAGCACGAAGTCATGGCTTTCCAGCATCTCCAGCACCGCCCTCGCCAGGGCGAGCTCATCGCTGTCCACTCCCCCGGTGGCGCCCGGCACCTCGGGCACGGTCATCTCCAGGTAGCGGCCAATCCCCGCGATCAGGCCGGTCTCCACCACGCAGGCGCCCGCGATGCCATAGCGCTTGGCAAAAGGCTCGAGGTGAGGGGCGATGCCCCCTCCCCGAGGCAAGACCACATTCGCGGGCAGCCGGCCTGCCGCCTCCCGCTCCTGGTTGACAGGGTGATCCTTCAGCATCTGCCAGGAGAGCAGCACGAATTCGTTGAGCGCGCGCGCCGTGATCTGCGAGGCCTCGTCCCTGCCCACCGCGGCGTGGGGTGGCAGGCCGTCGGCGTGGGGGTCAACATCGCTCACTTCGTGCCCCAGCCCAGGGCCGCGCAGCACCAGGGCCGCCCGATGCTCCACCGATTCCTTGATGAAGCAGGTCACTTCCCCGATCTTCATCCCGTTCAGGGCCGCCGCCAGGTCGCGGGTCCCCTCGGAGATGCGCTGCGCCGCGCCGGTCCACCACGGTGGCCCCGCTGAAGGCGCCCTCGCGGAGCTGAAGCTCCCCCTGGAGGCTGGAGAAATTGCAGCGGAAGCAGATGTCTCCCCCGCGCACTTCCATCCCAATGCCGAGCGCCTCGAAGGGCCCTCGGCCGGTGTAGACTTTGAAAGGGTCGTAGCCCAGGATGGCAAGATGGGAGGTGTCGCTACCGGCGCGGATGCCAGGGGAAATGGGGTCCATCTGGCCCGATTGGCCTTCATCCGCGATGTGGTCGAGAGCCGGTGTGTCGGCCGCCTCCAGGGGAGTGCGGCCGTTCAGCTCGGGTACCGGCCGATCGGCCAGCCCGTCGCCAATCAGGATGACAGCTTTGGTGCGGCAACCCGTCGGCGTCGCCGCCTCGGTGCCTGTGCTCATGGTTGGTACCTCGCCTTCGTTGAGATCCGCTACCCAGCAGGCACGATCTTGCCCAGGATCACGGCGCGGCTTGCCCCGGTCACCTGGGGCAGGTTGGCGGGCTGGCCCAGCACGGTCTCGTTGCCCAGGATGGCGAAGGCCAGCGCTTCCTTGGCGTCGCCGCGCAGGCCGAAATCCTCATGTAGGAAGATGGGCGTTCTGGGGCCGCCTGCTGTCCCGCGGGCCGGCAGGCGCTCCTGGAGCATGCGCCGCAGTGTGAGGTTGTAACTTCCGCCTCCTCCCAGGATCACCTCGTCGAGTTGATAGCGAGGAACGACAAAGTCGCGGTAGGCGGCCGCGATGCACTCGGCAGTGAAGGCGGTGGTCGTGGTCAGCAGGTCCTCGGCCGAGACACCCTGCGCTTCGGCTCGCGCCAGCAGCTCCCCCACGAACTTGCTCCCGAATTCCTCCCGGCCGGTTGACTTGGGCGGCTGACGGCGGAGGAACTCATGCCCCATCAACCAGAAGAGCAGGCCCTCGTCCACCTTGCCCAGCGCGCCCAGCTCCCCATCTCGGTCGAAGCGCATTTCGCCTTGCGAGAAAGCGGTCACCAGGGCATCAATGATCATGTTGCCAGGGCCGGTGTCGAAGGCCACCACGTCGTCCAACCCGCCGCCGGCAGGCAGCACGGTGACGTTGGCGATCCCGCCGATGTTCTGGACGGCGCGGGTCTTCTCGGGATGGCGGAAGAGCGCGAAGTCCGCATAGGGAACCAGGGGCGCGCCCTGTCCCCCCGCCGCTATATCGCGAGGCCGGAAGTCCGCCGCCACCGTCACTCCTGTCAGCTCGGCGATCACCGCCGGCTCCCCGATCTGAAGGGTGGAGCCTCCCACCGCCGCCTCATAGGGGCCGCCAGGAGGAAGGTGGCAGATGGTCTGCCCATGTGAAGCTATGAGATCAACCTCCGCCGGCCTCAGCTCGCGCCCGCCGATGAGCTCCAGGGCCGCCTGCGCGAACAGCCGGCCCAGCGCGAAGTTCATCCGGCAAACATCAACCACTGGGGCCTCGGGAGAGAAGAGCGCGAAGATGGCGCGCCGCACGCTGCCCTCGTAAGGGAAGTCTCGGAAGGCCACGAGCGAGGCCCTGATGCTGTCACCGCTGCCCGAGATGCGGGTCAGAGCCGCGTCAATGCCGTCGGCCGAGGTGCCGGACATGAGGCCGACGACGGTGCGCGTCTCCTTGCCGGCATAGTCAGCGATCACGTCGCGCGTAGGTTGACCACCTCTGCACCGGGGTAGTAGGCGGCCAGGATCTCGGCTGCCGTCTGTCCGGCCTCCGCGCGGCCGCGGGCTCCCCACTGGCAGAGGCCGATGCCATGGCCATGCCCTGTCCCGCGGAACACGAAGGCTTGCCCGCCGGCCGTGTGGTGAGCGCGGGGCCGTCCCCGGAGATTCTTCTCCACCGTGAGATCGAAAGCGGTGCTGGGAAGCCCGCCCGCGCCCGGTCTGCCCGTTCCGAAGAGCCAGCGAATGGCATCGCCCCGCACCCGGTAACTCCCGGCGCTGGCCGTGATCTCGAGCCACTCCACCCGGCCGCCCTGGCGGCCCGCGATGTGCAGCCGGTTCAGCCGCCCCGGCCGCAGGCCTGGCTGGCCCAACACAGTTCCCAGGTTCCTGGCCACCAGCCGCTCGGTCTGGGCAAGGGTGAACCGCCGCGTCCAGTTCAGGCCCCGGTCGAGGCGGCAGTAGGGTGGTTCCCCATAGCCGTCGCGATCGCTGCTTCGGGTCAGGTAGGGCAGAAGCTTGCCCTGCCTTACCTCCCACGGGGCAGCGGTGGCACCCCCGCAGGCCGAGTGGTAGAGCGCGTCCACTAGCAGACCGTTCCAGGCCAGGACTTGGCCGGCCGTCCTGCGCGTCGCCTCTGCCGCCGTTGAATCTCCGGGCGCCACGCCCGCGTAGGCCTGACAGTGCACCTGCGCGCAGAGATCAGCGCCCTCGGTGGCGTGATCGCCCAGGTGGTAAAGAGCGTAAGTGCGGGCCGCGATCGCCTGCGCCTCCATGGCCTCCAAGGGAAAGTCTCTGGGCAGCTCCGCGGCGACCACCCCGGCCACGTAGGCCTCCAGGTCAACCTGCGCGACCACGCGGAGGCCACTCTCCGCAATCGTGATCTCCAGTGCGCCGGGATAGGAGCCGCGCCGCCTCCCCGGCAAGCCGCCCCGGGCTGAGACCGTGATCCCCCCGGCGGCGGAGAGGGTGCGAATCCGCAGCGCTCTCCCACTCAGGCGGGCCGACCCCGCTCTCAGGGCGACTTGGCCTTGCCAGCGGCCGAGGACGGCGGCAGCGCCGCCACCGAGAGTGGCCAGGCGAGCGCCATCTCCTGCGTTCTCGACGGCAACGGCAGACGCGGAGCGCACCACCAGGGCCTCCGCCTGGTCGAGCATGAGAACGCGGATCTGCCGCTGGCCGTTGGCCCAGGGTACCACCTGGGCGGCCGGCACTTCCTTGGGCAGGCCTCCGGCGACGCCGAGGTGCCAGCAGAGCAGGGCTGCCAGCGCCCAGGGCGCGCCCGTCACGGCTCGCACCCTGCAGGGCCGACGTCTCCCCGCATCTCCGCGGCCTGCCGCTTCTGCAGCCAATCCGGCAGATCGGCGAGAGAGTCGAGTACTACGTCCGCGCCGGCCTTAAGCAGGCTGCTATCCGCGCTGCTGCCAGTGCGGACGCCGATGCACACCTGGACCCCTGCCGCGCGCCCGGCCTGCATGTCGAAGTCGTGGTCTCCCACCATGGCGGCGTTCGCCGGATGGCGACCCAGCACGGCAAGGCAGCGGTGCACGTGATCGGGGTCCGGCTTGGGCCGGGGCACATCATCCCGGGTGAGCAGCAGATCGTAGTGGGCAGTCTGTAGGGCGGGCCTGCCCATGCCCGCCGTCCCCGCTCCCGCTGCGCGCAGCTCCCGGAGCACGATCTCGGAGGCGGCCCGGCAGTTACGGGTGATCAGCGCCACGGCCAGGCCCCGCTTCCGCAACTGCGAGAGGGCCTCGGCCGCGCCCGGCAGCAGGTTCGCCTCTCGCGCCGCCTCCAGTTCGATCGCCACCACCGCCTGCGTCGCTTCCTCGCGGAACTCCTGCCCGCTCTCATGCAGGCCGGCCGCCTGCTCGATCTGCTCGATGACACCGCGGGCCCGGAGCTGGTCAAGATCGAAACCCCGCCGGCTCGCAATGACGGCGACGGCTTCTCGCATCGCGCGGAAATCAATGGGACAGGTCGCCACCGTCCCATCCACATCCAGGATGACGACATCAACTGGGATCACCACCGCTCACTCCTGGTTGGCCGGTCGCCGATGGCCGGGCTCTGCCGCCACCGCGGCCCAAGGGGCTTAGCTGCCTGCTCTACTGGAAGGCGCGCACGATCAGAATCGCGTTGTGCCCGCCGAAGCCAAAGGAGTTGGACATGGCGATGCGGACTGGCATCGCCCGCGCCTGGTTCGGGACGTAGTCGAGGTCGCACTCCGGGTCCGGGTTCTCCAGGTTGATGGTCGGAGGCACCACCTGGTCCCGGAGGGCGAACAGGCAGGCGATGAACTCGATGGCGCCGGCCGCCCCCAGGGTATGCCCGGTCATGGACTTGGTGGAGCTGCACGGCACCGCCCCTGCTCTCTCCCCGAACACCCGCTTCAGGGCCAGGGTCTCGGCCACATCGCCCACATCGGTGGAGGTGCCGTGAGCGTTCACGTAGTCAACCTGGTCTGGGCCAATGCCAGCATCGCGCAGCGCTACCTCCATCGCCCGGGCCATGCCATCGCCGTCCGGGCAAGGTTGCGTGATGTGGTAGGCATCCGCGCTCATGCCATAGCCTATGATCTCCCCGTAGATGCGCGCGCCGCGCTTCCGCGCCGACTCCATCTCCTCCAGCACCACCGCCCCCGCTCCCTCTGCCATTACGAACCCGTCGCGATCGCGGTCGAAGGGTCTGCTGGCGGCCTGCGGGCGCTCGTTCTTGCGAGATAGCGCTCGCATGGCACAGAACCCAGCTACCGCCAGTGGGGAGACCGAGGCCTCGCTGCCTCCCGCGATCATCACCTCCGCATCGCCCCGTTTGATCACCTCGGAGGCCTCGCCAATGGTGTGGGTACTGGTGGCGCAGGCGGTGGCAATGGAGAAGTTCGGCCCTTTCGCCCCCAGCATCATGGCGATGCGGCCGGCGGCGATGTCGAGAATCAGCATCGGGATGAAGAACGGGCTGATCCGGCCCGGGCCTTTCTCCAGCAGCACCCGGTGCTGGTCCTCCCAGGTCCAGGTGCCGCCGATGCCGGAGCCGATCAGCACGCCCACGCGAGTGGCGTCAACCGCGCCCAGGTCCAGTCCGGAGTCGTCGGCCGCCATCTTGGCGGCGCCGATGGCGAACTGGGTGAAGCGGTCGCAGTGGCGCGCCTCCCTCGCCTCCAGCCAGACGGTGGGGTCGAAGCCCCTGACTTCGCCCGCGATCCGCGAGGGGAAGGCGGAGGCGTCGAACAAGGTGATGCGATCTATGCCTGACCGGCCCGCGCGCATCCCCTCCCAGCTAATCTCGGCCCCCAGTCCCAGGGGGGTGAGCGCGCCCACGCCGGTGACGGCGACGCGTCGTTCCATGAGCACTCCCGGAGGCAAAGTGGCTGCGGCCCCCAGTCCCAGCACCGCGCCCGAGCTGCCGCAGCCTGTCGGCCTGGCCGGCTAGCCCGCGGGTCGCTTCGCCTCCACGTAGTTCACCACGTCCGCCACCGTCTTGATCTTATCCGCTTCCTCCTCGGGGATGTCAGGCAGCTCGAATTTCTCCTCCAGGGCCATCAGCAGCTCCACCAGAGTGAGCGAGTCCGCCCGCAGATCCTCCTCGAAGGAAGCATTGGTGGTAACGATGGCCTTGTCCACCCCCAACTGCTCGGCCACCAGAGTACGGACTTCCTCAAGAAGAGCTTCGTCCATTCCTACCTCCCAAGGGTTCTACCATCCTGGCTCGGGTGTGACCGGTCCCTTCGGGACTGTTACCGCAGCAGGACGCCCGCCGGCAGCGGCCCGCCTTTCACCCAGACGATGCGATCACACCAGCCGGGAAGCTCTTTATCACATATGCATTCCGCCGTCAACCGGCAGCACCTGTCCGGTGATGTAGCGGGCCCCGGGGGAGGCGAGAAAAGCCACCACCTCTGCCACATCCTCGGCCGTTCCCAGCCGGCCCAGCGGGATGCGGCCCGCCAGCTTCTCCCGCGCCTCCTCGCCCAACGCGTCGGTCATGGGAGAGATGATGAAGCCCGGCGCGATAGCGTTCACGGTGATGCCTCGCGGGGCCAGCTCGCGCGCCGCCGCCTTGGTAAGACCGATGAGCCCGGCCTTGGAGGCGGCGTAGTTAGCCTGCCCCGCGTTGCCCATCATCCCCACCACGGATGCCATGTTGATGATGCAGCCCGAGCGCTGGCCGAGCATGACTTTGGCCGCCGCGCGGGTGCAGAGGAAGGCGCCGGTGAGGTTGACGTCCAGCACCATCCGCCATTGCTCATCGCTCATCCGAAGCAGGAGCCCGTCGCGGGTGATGCCGGCGTTGTTCACCAGGATGTCCAGTCGTCCGAGTTCGGCCACCACCTGCTTCACCATCTCCTCCACCTGCCCCCCGTCCCGGACATCGGCCGTGACCACCAGCGCCCGTCCCCCCAAGGTCTGCACCTCCCCCGCCACGGCCTCCAGCTCGTCCCGTCCCTCGGCGATGTCATTGAGGGCGATGTGCGCCTCCCGCGCCAGCCGCAGCGCAATGGCCCTGCCGATTCCGCGCCTGGCCCCCGTGATCAGAGCTACCGCCATTTCATCATCTCCTCGACCTGTCTCCGGCCGTCACTGGGCCAGCGTCTCCATCAGGGCCGCGAGCTCGCCGGGCGTTCCCACGGGAAGCGCACGCACATCAGAGGAGATCCGCTCGCTCAGCCTGGTGAGAACCTGCCCCGGCCCCACCTCCACGAAGAGCCGCGCGCCATCCGCAATCATACGCCGGACCGAGGCCGCCCACAGCACCGGACTGGTCATCTGGCGGGCCATGGCCAGGCGGGCCTGCTCCGCGTCCCGCACTGGCTCGGCAGTGACATTCGCCACCACCGGGATGCGCGGCGCCTGCAAGGGCAGCCTGGCGACCAGCTCCCCGAAACGCCGGGCCGCGTCCTCCATCACGGGGGCGTGAAAGGCGCCGGACACGCGGAGCGGGATGGCCCGGCCCCGCGCCCCCTTCACCGCCTCCTGTACCCGGTCCAGCGCCGCCGGCTCGCCGGACACGACCACCTGGCCGGGCGAGTTGATGTTGGCCACCACTGCCACGCCCGCTGCTTGCGCCTGGAGGCAGATCTGCTCCACTTGGGCCTCGGCCAGGCCGATCACCGCCAGCATGCCTCCCGGCCGCCGTTCGGCCGCCTCCTCCATCAGCTCGCCCCGCCGCCGCACCAGCCGCACCGCGTCGTCGAATCCCAAGACCCCTGCCGCCACCCAGGCCGAGAACTCGCCCAGGCTGTGGCCGGCCGCCAGCTGCGGCTCCACGCCGCGTGCTCGCAGCACCTCCAGCCAGGCCACCGAGGTCGTCAGCAGCGCCGGCTGGGCGACATCGGTGCGCGTGAGCAGGGCGTCGCTGCCACTGGTGCAGACCTCAGCCAGGTCCAGCCCCAGCACCTCGCCCGCCCGCTGAAACAGCGAGCGCGCGGCCGGCTCCTGCTCCAGCAGCCCACCGGCCATGCCGGCGCGCTCGAGAGGCCTGTCCCGGGAACACGAAAGCCAGGCCCGGCCGGGGCTGAGTCACCATGCCATGACCATCGTGCCCCAACTCAGGCCCGCGCCGAAGCTGGAGAGCATGACGTGATCCCCCGGGTGTATGCGCCCGCCGCGCGCCGCCTCGTCGAGGGCCAGGGGGATGGAGGCAGCGGAGGTGTTGCCGTAGCGATCCACATTGCAGACAAACCGCTCATAGGGGATGTTGAGCCGTTTCGCCGCCGCGTCTATGATCCGCAAATTGGCCTGATGCGGGACCACTATCTCGATGTCGCTCATGGTGAGGCCGGCCTGACTCACCGCGCGCTCGGACGACTCCACCATCGCTCGCACTGCGAACTTGAAGACCTCGCCACCCACCATGGTGAGATAGTGCTGGCGATTCGCCACCGTTTCGGCGCTGGCCGGCAGCCGGGAGCCTCCGGCCGGGACCTTCAGCGCGTCCGCGTTGGTGCCGTCATTGCCCAGGGAGTAGCTCAAGATGCCGCGGCCCTTGGGCATCGGGGCCACCAGCGCAGACCCGGCCGCGTCGCCGAACAGCACGCAGGTGCTGCGGTCCTGCCAGTCCGTGATCCGGGACAGGGTCTCCGAGCCGGTCACCAGCGCTCGCCGGTAGGCGCCGGTGCCCACCATCTCGTGGGCCACCGCCAACCCGTAGATGAATCCGGTGCATCCCACCAGCAGGTCGAAGGCCACGGCATTCGTGGCGCCCAGGGCATGCTGGACAATGGCCGCGGTGCAGGGGAAGAGCGTGTCCGGGGTGACGGTGGCGACGATTACCAGGTCAATATCGGCGGGGGTGAGATGAGCGTCTGCCAGGGCGGCGCGAGCACTTTCCAGGGCGAGATCGGAAGTGGCCACGTCGGGGTCGGCAATGCGCCGTTGCTCAATGCCGGTGCGGGTGCGGATCCACTCGTCAGAGGTGTCAACCATCTTCTCCAGATCGAAGTTGGTCAGCACCCGCGAGGGTGTGTAGGAGCCTGTGGCGACGATCCCAGCTGGAATGGGCGCGGGTCTCAACCTTGCTGCTCGCCTCACTGGCCTGAATCTCTGGCCGCCGCGGCCTCCGCCGGAGAGGCCATCATCTGCCGGAAAGACGAGGCCAGCTCTGCTACCACGCCCTGCTGGGCCAACTCCCCGGCCACCCGGACCGCGCTCTCAATCGCCAGCGGGGACGACCGGCCGTGGGCTATCACGCAAACGCCGTTGACCCCCACCAGGAGAGCACCGCCGTGGGAGGCATAGTCCAATTCGCGGCCCAGGGAGCGCAGCCCCGGCCTCAGCAGCCATGCCCCCAGTCGGTAGCGCCACCGGCTGGAGAGCCGCTGGCGCAGCATATGGAAGAAGAGTTCGGCGTAGCCCTCCACCGCCTTCAGCAGCACGTTGCCTGCGAAGCCGTCGCAGACCACCACCTCCACCTCGCCCAGAGGCACCTCTTTGCCCTCGATATTGCCCACGAAGTTGATGGGGGCCCCCTGCAGCAGAGCAAAAGCCTTCTTGGTCAGCGCGCTGCCCTTCGACGGCTCTTCCCCGATGCTGAGCAGGCCCACCCGCGGCCGTGCCACGTGCAGCAGACAATGGGCATAGATGGACCCCATGATGGCGAAATCACGCAGGTGCGCCGGCCGCGGGTCCACGGTCGCTCCTACGTCCAGCACCACCACGCTCCCGTGCCGGTTGGGCAAGAGCAACGCAATGGCCGGCCTCTCCACCCCGGAAAGCATGCCCAGCCGCAGCACCGCTGCCCCCATCACCGCCCCCGAGTTGCCGGCGGAGACCACTCCGCAGGCCCGCCCCTCCTTTACCAGCTCCGTCGCCACCACGATGGAGGCGTCTCGCCGCCGCAGCAGCGCGGGCCCGGGGGACTCCCCCATCCCGATGGCGTCAGCCGCGTGCACGATCTCCAGTCCGGACGGCAGGGGCCGATGGCGATCCAGCTCGGCCTTGAGCTGGCCCTCGTCTCCCACCAACAGCACTGCTCGGCCCAGACTTCGCGCTGCCTGCACCGCGCCGGCCACGGTCGTCTGTGGGGCGTGGTCTCCTCCCATCGCATCCAGGGCCACCGGGATCAAGGACGGATCGCCTCCATCTGCGCTATCACGGGCCGGCCTCCTCAGGTGCGACCACGATGCAGGTGCGGTTTGATGGTAAGCACCGTCTCGCCGCCATAGTTGCCGCAGGCCGGGCAGGCCACATGCGGGAGCTTCAGCGCCCGGCAGTCGGGGCAGGGAACCAGGTTCAGCGGCTTCAATCTCCAGTGAGCCCGCCGCTTCTGCTGTCGGCTGACAGAATGCCGCCTCTTGGGTAATGCCACTTCACTCGCCTCCGCGTGCAGGGGATTCCGTAGGGCGGGCATGCCTCCGCATGCCCGCCGCCCTTCGCTCACCCACCAGTCTGTCTGCCCAGCAGCTCCCCCAGCTTCGACCACCGCTCATCCGCGGTATCTGCTGAGCAGCCGCACGGGCCTTCGTTCAGGTTCTTGCCACAGCTTGGGCAGATGCCGCGACAGTCCGGTCTGCAGACGAACGCCATCGGGACGCTGAGGGCAACCTGCTGGCGCACGGACTCCCCGGCGTCCAGCACATAGTCCGCAATCGCCGCCTCCTCCGGCGCATCGCGATCTATGGTCTGCACATCTGGCGCCGTGCCTTCCGACGCGAATTCCTCCTCTACCTCCGCCTCGACCGGCTGCTCCACCTCCGTCAGGCACCGCACACAGGTGAGCTTGAGCACTGCCCTCAGCCTCCCCCTCACCAGCAGCAGGGAGCCGGTGTTCTCCACGGTCAACTCGCCAATTACCGGCCCGACGCAGGAATATCCTTCGCCTGGAGCTACAGGTTCGGAGATGGGGTAACGGCCGCGCTCGCCCGGCGTGCCTGCAATGTCGGCTAGATCGATCTTCACTTTGGTGCCCAAGGGGCGCTGGTGAGGCCAACAGCACCCGCGCTGACCGCTGGGCTCTATCATACACCGCGGTGAGGGCTTGTCAAGCATCGCCCCGAGGCGATCCGGAAAACGGGCAGCCAGCCCATTCGGGCTGGCTGACGAGGACCGGGCCGTCGTATCGGGGCCGGCTACTCGCTTTCGCCCTCCGCTGAGGGCTGCACCTCGCCCTGCTCCTGAGCTTGCTTCTGCAGCCGCGTGAAGAACCGCGTCTGATCCGGCGGGAAGAGCTGCTTGTCCACGAACCATTTCTGCGACCAGGCCGGCGCCGACCGGCGCATGTAGCGATCCGGCTTCCAGCGTGCCAGCAGCAGGCAATCGCCGGCCTCGGTGCGGACGACGCGTTGCTTGAAGATCAGGCCGTCGCAGATCGCGTCTGGCAGGTCCAGGGTGTGGTCAATGGGTAACACCTTTCGCCCGAAGTAGATCATGGCCGTGTTGTCTACATCGCTCACGCGATACGACTCTATCTCTTGCTTGACCGTGTTCTCCTTCCGCGTCAACCTGCGAGCGGAGAACCGATGCATGGGATGTCCCTCTCCCTCTGCCAGCATCCGCTTGATTGCATCCTGTGCGCTCAAGAACGAGCCTCCTTTGGCCCCCGGCCCTTAGCCACGGCGGCAGCCAGCCCTCAAGGCGCGGCCGGCAAGCCCCATGGCCGAGCTGCCCGGCCAAGGCTGAGTGTAAAAGATCGTGCCGATCCGGCCCGACAGGCCTCGATCCAGCACCGTGTGCTCGTTAGGCAGAACCGCTATCCCCCCTAGCGTCCCCCTGGCCCGGAATGGCCGCCTATGCGGCCCGCCATCATAGGGTGAATTCGCCGCCGGCCCACACGAACCCTTCTCTCATGGGGTCAAGTGTGTGCTAGTCGCCGCCAGGCCTGTTCAGCCCGAAGTTCCGCCTGGCCTCCTGCAGGCAAGGGCTGTCTATGCCCGGTCACTCCGTCGGCATGGTTACCGCTAGCACGAAATGGCGCAGCGCCTGCTGCGCCGCGGCCTGCACCCCGGCGGCGGCGACTGCCTGCACTGCCGCCGCGTAGCGCTCGCCGAACCCCGCTCCGAGGCCCAGGACCTCGTACCAGGCCAGCGAGTAGGCCTGGTCTTTCATCCGCTGATGCGATAGGGCGTAGCTCCCCAGCAGATAGCGCTTGGCCTTTGCCAGCTCCTCGGGCGATACGGGCTCGCAGGCGATCGTGACGAGGGCATCGCGCAGCTTGGTCCTGACGAGCTCAATCTGACTGGGGTCCGTCACCACGTAGACCGCGAGGTGGCTGGGACCCGCCAGCGTAGGGTAGAAGGTTGACACCTCATAGGCCAAGCCAAGCTCGTCGCGGAGCAGCCTGGGCAGGCGCGCGCTGGATCTGCCGCCCAGCAGGCTGTCGATGATCTGCATCTCGTAGTAGCCGGGTTCGCCTGCCGCGGGGGCGGGGAAGGCCAGCATCAGGTGGGCGCGCCGCACCGGCAATTCCCGAGCCACCACCTGTGACGAAGACAGAGATAGCGCCGGCTGCGGAGGACGGGGGCCTGCCGTGTTACCGGTCCAGTCGCCAAAGGCCCCGCGGACCGCCCGCGTCACCCGGGCCGAGGCGATCCCGCCGCACACCGCGAGCACCGCTCTTTCCGGCTGGTAGTAACGCTGGTGGAATGCCACCAACTCCTCCCGCGTCATGGAGGCGAGCGAGCTCGGGTCTCCGAAAACCGAGCGCGCGTAGGCATCGCCTCCGTACAGCGCCTGACGCAGCGCCAGATAGGTCTCCTGGAAACCATCCTCCTGGCCTGCTCGCGCCGTCTCCACGGCTGCCTGCCGCTGTCTCTCCACCTCCTCTGCCAGGAAGGCTGGGTGGCGAACCATCTCCGCGACCATGCCCAAGGCCAGCTCGAATCCATCAGACGGCACCAGCGCGTAGATCTCGACATAGTCCAGGCCCAGCGAGGTGTCGGCCACCCCGCCGGCAGCGGCCAGCCGGCTTCCCATGCTGTCCCCGGTCTCGCTCACTGTGCCTCGCAGCAACAGCCGCTGCACCAGGCAGCGGACGCCGTTCCTGTCGGCAGGCTCGTCGCGGGCCGAGATGTCGAGCAGCAGATCAACCGCGACGATGTCGGTGCCAGGGTCATGGCGCGTCACGACTCGCAGGCCATTGGCCAGCGTGCCCCGCTCCACTTCCTGGCCGAGAGCGGCCGGCGCGGCGAGCGCCAGCGCGAGCAGCACCAGCATCCGCCTCATGGTTCTGACGCCCCGGGCCGCATCACCACCCAGACCGGCTCGCCCGCGTACCAGGCTGCCACCCGGTCCATCTCCTCCGCGGTCACGCCCTGCACGTGAGGCAGGTACTGGGAGGCAGTGCGATAGCTGTCAATGGCCTCGTAGAAGCCCAGGGCCGCCGCGCGGTCAGGGGCGGTCTCGTTGGCGAAAGCGTACTCTCCCGCCAGCAGCTGCTTGGCTGCGGCCAGCTCCGCCGGGGCCACAGACTGCGAAGCGAGGCGGGACAGCTCGGCCCTGATCGCCTGCTTGACCTCGGGCAGCTTGTCCGGGTCGCAGATCGCCCACACCCCGAAAAGCCCCCGGTCGCGCTGAGTGAGGAAATCCACCCCCACACCCCTCACCAACCCGCGCTGCCCTTGCAGCTCTCGCACCAGGCGACCCACTTGGGGGTGTCCGAGGATGGTGGCGAGCACATCGCTGCCGCACACCCCCATCGGCTCCGAGACCGCGGGGCCAACGAAAACGGCCATCACATACGCCTCCCGCAGTGCGGTCTCGGCGACCTGCTCTCTGCCCGTCGGCGGCCTGGCGACTGTGGGCCAGCTACGCGGCGGCAGGGCCGCCGGCCTGAGCCCTGCGAAGATGCTCTCGACCTCCTGCAACGCGGCCCCGAAGTCCATCTTGCCAGTGACGATCACGGCCATGTTGTTGGGGACGTAACAGGTCTGATGGAACGAGGTGAGCTGGGCGCCGGTGATCTCTGACAGCGCGCGCTCATCCCCCTCAATGCGGCGGTGGTAGGGATGAGAGCTGCCATAGAGGGCCTCGAAGGCGAGGTCATTGAGCGCGGCGCGAGGCTGGTCCATCCGCTCGGCCGCCTCCTGCAGAATCACCGCTCGCTCCCGTGAGATCACCGCCTCGTCGAAGCTATCTCGCAGCACCATGGCGGCCAGGGCGTGCAGGGTGCGGGCAAGGTCGGAGGGCGGAACGGTGGCGTAGAAGCGCGTGAAATCGCGCAGCGTGCCGGCGTTGGTGACTCCGCCCACCTCCTCGATGGCGGCGCGAGGGTCACCCTCGTCGCCGCCCACCCAGCAGACGTGCTCCAGCAGGTGAGCCATGCCGGCCTGGTCGGGCGGGTCATCCGCGGATCCGGTGCGCACCACGATCTCGACCGACACCACCGGCGCGGCCTCATCCTGACAGAGCACTACCCGCAGCCCGTTGCCCAGGGTCACTGCGCGAATGGCGCGCGGATCCAGCGCCTCGGCGCGGGCGGCTGCCGCCAGCAGCGCCAACCAGAGCGCGCCCAAGAGCGCACGCGGAAGGGAGCGGCCGATGCGGCTCACGCTAATCGCGCAAGCTGGTCGGCCGTGACGGCCCCCGGCGGCGTCTTCCCCGCGCAGACCAGGCGGATGTTTCTGACTGCGCCCAGCGCCATCTCCCAGTATCGCTCCCGCACCGGCCCCGAGATGTGGGGAGTGAGGATGACATTGGGGAGCTCCCGCAGCGGGTGGTCGGAGGGCAGCGGCTCCTGCGGGTCGAAGACGTCGAGCGCGGCGCTGAACCGGCCGGTCCTCAGCTCCGCCACCAAGGCCTCGGTGTCAATCAGCGCGCCGCGGGCGGTGTTCACGAGCACACTACCCTCGGGGATCAGGCGCAGGCGCTCCGCGTTCAGCAGATGGCGCGTCGAGGGGATGCTGGCGGCGTGCAGCGAGATCACCCGGCAGGTGGTCAGGATTTGCTCCAGGGAAGCCGCCTTGCCGCCGAACTTCGCCATCACCGCCGGCTCCACATGGGGATCGTGGATGAGCAGGGTCGCTTTGAAAGGCCTCAGCAGGCGCGCGAATTCGCGGCCGGTTGACCCGAAACCAATCAGCCCCACCCGCTGTTCCAGCAGCGTTCGCGGGGACCCAACACTGGGGTCATTCCAGCCATGGCCCTCCTTCAGCACGCGGTCGTGACGCGCCAGGTCGCGCAGGGAGGCCAGGGTCACCGCCAGCGCCATCTCGCCCACGTAACGGGCGATCACCGGGGCCGCGCTGGTGACCACGATCCCGCGCTCGAACACGGCCTCGCTCACAAACGGCTTCACCGTGCCCGCGGCGTGGGCGATGATCTTCAAGTTGGGAGCAGCGGCCACCACCTCGGGCGTGAAGCGCGGCGACCCCCAGGTAGTGATGCAACCGACCGCCTCGGCCGCTCTCTCCCGCAGCTCGGCCTCCGTCAGATTACGGCCGAGGTCGTTGTAGCGCGCATCTGCGAACCTCGCCAGCTCCCGCCGCACGCGGTCGGTGAAGAGGTCCCGGAACAGCTCTCCATGGGCCAGCACCAGCACTTTCGGTTTGATTCGTGGCACTTTGGTATCCTATCGGGGTGGAATGTAAACCGCTCCTCTCGCCGGACACCGGGCCCTCTCGCGCCTGGTCAGGAAGGGAGACCGTTCGAGCGGCGCGGGACCGGCCCGGGGTCCCTGGCGTCGCTCCGGTCTTCTGCAGCCCCTCTCCTCTGTCCTCTCGAAAGCGCGAACACGGCAGGAAAGGCCGCCTTCCCGGCCAATGCTAGACAGGTGATGAACGCTGGCGTGCCCACTCGCGTCAGCAGGCGGCCGCCCTCTTGCCGAGCACAGGCCTGGCGGGTGGACGCGGGGCTGCTTGAGAGGTCTCTGTGAGTCGGGTTTCCAGGTGCAAGTTCTGCGGCGCCTTCATTCAGGAGGAGGACCACTTCTGCTGGTCCTGCGGGTCAGCGCTCCAGCTTCCAGAGGCGCCCCCGCCCGGCCGGCCAGGCCCGCCCCCGGAGCTGAGGCCTGACCTCCAGCTCACGTTGCGCCGCGCCTTCCTGGCCCAGCGCCGCGGCCACCCCGACGAGGCCGAGAAGCTGGTGCGGGAGGCGCTGGCCCGGGAGCCGGACAACGTCTCCGCGCTGGCTATGCTGTCGGAGATGCTGCGCGCCAGGGGCGACCTGGTGGGCGCGGTGGATGCCGTTCAGCGCGCCACTGAGGCCGCCGCGGCCGGCGGCGCGGCACCAGAGGGCGCGCTGCAGCGGGCGAGAGAGGAGCGGACGCAGATCGAGCGGGACGTGCTGGGCGATCTGGGCGAGCTCTCCGACGGGGACTGGAACCCCCTCACTTTGTTCACCGCCACTGGCCTGGTCTGGTATCAGTCCGGGCGGTTCTACCTGGCGCTGGCGGCGATCGGATTCGTCGGGCTCTTGCTGGCGCTGGTGTCGCTGCTGCGCGGTGGAGCTCTGGGCTATCTGTGGTTCGGGGTGAGCTTGGTGGCGGCAGGATGGTGCTACTATGACGCGGAAACCCGGAGGGAATCCGGCCTCTTCTGGGGCCCGTTCGTGCTCTGCCTGGGCCCCTTCGGCCTTGCCATCTATCTGCTGGTGAGATATTAGGGCGCGCGGGCACGAGTCGCGCCCGCGTCCTGCGAGGGTAAGGGATGCAGACCATCGGTGTGTTCACCAGCGGCGGAGATGCCCCCGGCATGAATGCCTGCCTCCGGGCGGTGGTGCGCACCGCCATCCATGCCGGCTGCCGGATGGTGGGGATCCGCCGCGGCTATGCCGGAATGCTGGCCGGCGAGTTCGAGGAGATGCCGGCCACCGCGGTCTCGAACATCATCCAGTTCGGCGGCACCATCCTCAAGACCGCGCGCTGCGAGGAGTTCTTCCATCCGGAGGGCCGGGCGATGGCGGCGGCGCAGGTGCGCCAGGCCGGCATCGAAGGCCTGATCGCCATCGGCGGCGACGGCACTTTCCACGGGGCGCACGCGCTCTGGCTGGAGCACCACATTCCGATCATTGGCCTCCCCGGCACCATAGACAATGATGTCTACGGGACTGATTGCACCATCGGTTATGACACTGCGGTGAATACCGCACTGGACGCGATTGACCGTATCCGCGATACTGCCACCAGTCACGATCGCCTGTTCTTCGTGGAGGTGATGGGCCGGCGCGCTGGCTTCATTGCGCTCACCGTGGGCGCCGCCGGTGGCGCCGAGCTGATCTTGATTCCGGAAACCAGGGTCCTTCCCCGGCAGATTTACGATACCATCGCCGCGGGCCTGGCCCGGGGCAAGACCAGCAGCATCATCGTGGTGGCGGAGGGAGATGAGCAAGGAGGGGCCCTGGAGATCGCCCGCAAAGTGGGCCAACTCGGCGGCCTGGACATCCGCGTCACCATCCTGGGCCACGTGCAGCGGGGCGGCAAGCCCACCGCCCACGATCGGGTGCTCGCCAGCCAGCTCGGAGCGGCCGCCGTGCACGCTTTGCTGGAAGGGGATTCGGACAAGATGATCGGTCGGGTCAACCACCAGATAGTGCGCACCGCGCTGCCCGAGACCTGGGAGAAGAAGAAGACGATTGACCGGGGCCTCTACGACCTGGCCGCAGTGCTCGCCACGTGATGCGCTGTAGGGCGGGCATGTGGCTAGGCTTGGGCCGCCATGGCGGTCGCCTCCGGCAACCTAGCCATCCGCGCATGCCCGCCGTGCGAAAGGAGATCTCGCATGCTGGTAGCATCCAAGGAATTGGTGGGGCCGGCCCGCGCCGGAGGCTATGCGGTGGGGGCGTTCAACGCGGTGAACATGGAGAGCGCCCAGGCCATCTTCGCCGCCGCCGAGGAGACGCGATCCCCCTTCATCATCCAGATCACGCAGACCACCCTGAGCTACACCGAGCCCGAGGAGCTGTTCGCGTTGATTGCGGCCCAGGGTAAGAAGGCGAAGGTGCCCTTCGCCGTTCACCTCGACCATGGGCGAAGCTTCGACGTCTGCATGCGGTTCCTCCGGCTGGGGGTCACCTCGCTGATGATAGACGGCTCCCTCCAGGAGGACGGCAGGACGCCCCGGTCATATGAAGAGAATGTGGAGGTGACGCGCCGGGTGGCCGCGGCCGCCCACGCCATGGGGGTGACGGTGGAGGCGGAGATCGGCCGGCTGGGCCAGGTGAGCACCGAAGCCGACGCCGCCGAGCACCTCACCATCGCGGACGAGGCGGTCCGCTTCTTCAACGATGCCGGGGTGGACATGCTGGCGGTGGCCATCGGCACCACCCACGGCCTGTTCAAGGGCCGGCCTCACATCGCCCATGACCGCCTCCAGCAGATCGCGGCCCGCGTCCCCATCCCCCTGGTGATGCACGGCGGCACCGGCGTCCCGGACGAGGATGTGCGCAAGGCGGTCTCGCTGGGCATCGCCAAGGTCAATATAGACACGCAGATCCGCGTCGCCTTCTATGAAGCCGTCATCGAGCAGGTGCACCGGGTGGAGAAAGAGTTCGCCGACACGGATGCGGCCGGCGGGGTGAGGAGATACGATGTCCGTAAGATCCTGGCACCCACCCGGGAGGCGATGCGGCAGGCCGTGATTGGCCGCATGACCGTCTTCGGCTCGGCCGGAAAGGCATAGCTCGTAGCGGCGTGATTCATCACGCCCACGTGGAGGAGCGTGTGAGTCTGGGGCTCGCGGTGGTGATCATCGGCCTGGATCGCGAGCCCACCGCCAGCCTCGCGGCCGACGTGCGGCGGCTCGGCTACCGCGCGGAAGTAATCGCCTGGCCCTTTCCTCAGCCCTGGAGGGCGGGCATACCTAGGCCCGCCGCGGTGCTGGTGGATTTCCGCCTCCTGGGGGCGGAGGCGGGCCGGGCCTGTCAGGCGGTACGGGAAGACCCAGGGCTGCGCCAGGCGCCGCTGGTCGCGGTCGTCCCCGAGCAAGAGGCGGCGCGGCTTGACCTCTCCCTCGGCTTCGATGACCTGATTCTGTCCCCCTATCGGCTGTCCGAGCTCGCCTCCCGCCTGAGGCTCGTGCGATGGCGCACCGAAGGCGACTCCTCCAACCAGGTGATTCGTGCCGGCAGACTCAGCCTCAATCAGGTCACCTATCAGGTGGCGATCGCGGGCCGCGCGGTTGAGCTCACCCTGAAGGAGTACCAACTGCTGCTGTTTCTGATGCGGCAGCCGGGTCGTGTCTTCACCCGGGAGGAGCTGCTCTACCATGTCTGGGGCGACTCCTACTTCGGGGGCACACGCACCGTGGACGTCCACGTGCGCCGCCTTCGGGCGAAGACCGAGCAGGCCGGCAACCTGATCGAGACCGTGCGCGGGGTGGGCTATCGCTTCACCTCGCCGGAAGGGTAGGGACGCAGTTCATGGCGCCCCACGGGGCGTGGTGAATAACGCCCCTACATTTCTCGCCTTCGAAACATGCCGGAAACATGGCCCTGTTATCATGGGTCGGCGTAGGGGCGCAGTTCATTGCGCCCCACGGGGTGTGACGAATCACGCCCCTGCAAGGACCACACACCTCAACAGACAAGGAGCAGCACCATGGCCAGCCATCCGGAGCAAGTGCAGTATGTGCTCAGCAAGGCGAAGGAGCACGACGTCAAGTTCATACGCTTCTGGTTCACGGATATCCTCGGCTTCCTGAAGAGCTTCGCCATCACCGTCGAGGAGCTGGAGCTCTCCCTGGTGGAGGGGCAGGGGTTCGACGGGTCATCCATCCAGGGTTTCGCCAGGATTGACGAGAGCGATATGATCGCCATGCCAGACCCCAGCACATTCGCGGTGCTGCCCTGGCGACCGCGGGAGGGAGGCGCGGTGGCGCGCATGTTCTGCGACATCCTGGAGCCCGATGGAACCCCCTATGTCGGCGATCCCCGCTATGTGCTCAAGCGCGCCCTGCAGCGTGCCGCCGATATGGGGTTCACTTACTATGTAGGGCCTGAGCTGGAGTACTTCTACCTGCGCGATGCCGAGCGCGTCGCCCCAGACCCTCGACCAGGGCGGCTACTTCGACCTCACGCCGCTGGACGTGGCCAGCGACCTGAGGCGACAGACCGTGCTCACGCTGGAGGAGATGGGGATCGGGGTGGAGTACAGCCACCACGAGGTGGCGCCCAGCCAGCACGAGATCGATCTGCGCTACACCGACGCCCTCACCATGGCCGACAATGCCATGACCTACCGCCTGGTGGTGAAGGAGGTGGCCATGAAGCACGGAGTTTACGCCACCTTCATGCCCAAGC
Source organism: uncultured Armatimonadota bacterium (assembly GCA_963716175.1). GTDB lineage: Bacteria > Armatimonadota > Hebobacteria > Hebobacterales > Hebobacteraceae > MFD04408-11. The sequence goes on from OY970296.1 coordinate 3,699,181, forward strand.
CCATCTTCGGCCAGAACGGAAGCGGGATGCATACCCATCAGTCCCTGTTCCGCGGCGACAAGAACGCCTTCTTCGATCCGCAGGCCGAGGCCCATCTCTCCCAGACCGCGCTGCAGTTCATCGCCGGATTGCTCCACCACGCCCGTGAGATCACCCTGGTCACCAACCAGTGGGTGAACAGCTTCAAGCGGCTGGTGCCGGGATACGAGGCGCCGATTTACCTCTCCTGGGCGCGGCGCAATCGCTCCGATCTCATCCGGGTGCCGGTCTACAAGCCCGGCAAAGAGAAGGCCACGCGCATCGAGTACCGCGCCCCGGACCCGGCCTGCAATCCTTACCTGGCGTTCGCCGTGATGCTGACGGCCGGGCTGGAGGGAATCGAGAAGGGATATCAGTGCCCTGCCCCGGTGGAGCGGAATGTCTACGAGATGAGCGGGGAGGAGCGCCTCCGCGCGGGCATCGGCCAGCTTCCCGGCGACCTCTTAGAGGCGATCGAGGTGGCCGAGTCCAGCGACCTGGTGCGGCGTGCCCTGGGAGACCACGTTTTCGAGAAGTTCATCGCCAACAAAACGATCGAGTGGAACAACTATCGCTCCCAGGTCACGGCCTACGAGCTGGAGCGCTACTTGCCTATCCTTTGAACCAGGGGGAAGCCCGGATGCCCGTCGCTCTGCGCATTGATGCCGAGCAGGCAGCGGCACGGATCAAGACCTTCGTCCACGCCCGGGTCACCCGCGCCGGCGCGGCCGGCGGGGTGTTGGGGCTCTCCGGGGGCCTGGACTCGGCGACGGTCGCCTACCTCGCGGTCGGGGCCCTGGGCCCGGACCGCGTCTCGGCCTCTCCTCCTCCCCTATCGCACCAGCAGCGCGGCCAGTGCGGCCGACGCGCACCTGATCGCTGACATGCTTCAGTTACCGCTCACTGTGCTCGATGTCACGCCGCAGATAGAGGACTACTTCCGCGAGATCAGACAGCACACTCCTCTGCGCATCGGCAACAAGGTCGCTCGCGAACGCATGAGCATTCTCTACGACCAGGCGAAGGCCCGCGGTGCTCTGGTGCTGGGCACAGGGAATCGCAGCGAGCGCTTGCTCGGATACACCACCCTCTGGGGAGACATGGCCTGCGATCTCGCGCCATTGGGTGGTCTCTACAAGACCCAGGTGCGACAGCTCGCCGTCGCACTCGGCGTCCCGGCTCAGATCGTTGACAAGGTGCCCACAGCCGACCTCTGGCCCGGCCAGACCGACGAGGCGGAGTTGGGCATCAGCTACCAGAGAGCGGACGAGCTACTGCATCTGCTGGTGGAGCGTCGCTTGAGAGAACATGATGTCGTAGCTCTCGGCTATCAGCAAGCAGAAGTCCGCCAGGTCCGCCGGCTGATGCGAGCAAGCACCCACAAGCGGCGCCTGCCGCCCTCTCCTCCTGCTGGAGTGCAAGTACTGCCAGGGGAAGCCGAGCGCTGAACGGGCGCAGCCTGGTGGTGTCAATCAGGCAGGACGCCGGCCAGGGTTACCGCGAGCTGTCGGTCTGGCCCCCCCGAGAGACGGAGCGCCTGTTGGTCGGCTTCGCGCCCTCGGCGTCCACTGGCGGGAGCTTGCGGGGACCTGGCCCACCGACGGGGGCTTCCACCGCAGCCAGTGCCTGGCCGGGTGCGCTGGGCGAGGCTTCAGCGGCGGCAGGCGGGGGCTCGGGCCCTGCTTCCCGAGGGGCCGCGGTTTGGCTGAGCAGAGCGGCCTGGCGGCTGAGATTCTTATCGGAGTACATAGCGCGGTCGGCGAAGGCGATGAGGCCATCGGGGTCCTTGGCATCGCCGGGGAAAGTGGCTACCCCGAAGGAAGCGCTGAGGGCGAGGCCGCGGCCGCCGGCCTGCAACCCGGCCTCTCGCAGGCCGCGCTTGATGCGATTGGCGGTTTCCACCGCCTTCTGGTTCGTCGTGTCGGGCAGGATGATGAAGAACTCGTCGCCAGCATAGCGGACCACCGTGTCATAGTCCCGGACGTACCGTTTGGAAACCTCGGCCATGGTGCGCAGCGCGCGATCCCCTTGCTGATGGCCGAAGTTATCGTTGATCTGCTTCAGGTTGTTCAGATCAATGGCGAGCAGGGACACGGGAGTCTTGTCTCGCCGGGCCCGACTCAGTTCCTGATCGAGATGCATGAAGAAGTAGCGAGCATTGGCGAGACCGGTGAGCTCATCGGTGAGCGCGGTTTGCCGGGTCTGCTCTTGCTGTCGAGCGTTGTTGATGGCGCTGCTGGCCTGGCCCGCGACGGCGACGATGAGGCGGGCGTCGTCCTCGGTGAAGGGCCGGTCGCTGGCTCGGTAGAGAGTGAGGGCCCCGATGGGCCGCGAACTCACAGCGGGCGCCTCCCCTTCCTCCCCGCCGGCCGCGGAGGGCGGGCCCTGGTCTGGGGAGAGGGAGGATTCCCCGAGCCCCTCCGCCGCGGCCTCGGCCTGAGCAGGCTCGGCCTCGTCATCGCAGCCAAGAGGTGCGGAGAGCACCTCGGTGAGGGCGCACTTGAGGGCGGTGGGCCCCAGCAGCAGCACGAGATCGTCGCCTGCGGCGGCGCCCAACCCGGAGGACACACCTTGCTGTGCCACCCGGCCGCTGACTCCACTGCCCATGGGCAGGCGCCGGCCCAGGATGAGATTGGAGTAAGGCCCGGAGGCGGCCATCGCCTGCAGGTTGCCATTCTCCGTGTGCCGGAGGAAGATGACGCAGGTGGCGAAGTCTATGATCGGCTTGGTCTTGGAGATGATGAGGTCGAGCGTCTCCTGGACATTGAGGGATTGGCCCATGGTCTGAACGATCTCGTAGAGCGCGAGCAGCTCCTGATGGGCTTGCCTGATGTCCATAAAGATGGCGCGCCGCCCTGGCGTGTCTTGGGCCGCCTGGGGGAGAGAGCTGGCATCGAAGATGAAGCCGAACCGGTTGCTGGCCTGCTGCGCGGCCAAGACGCGGAAGCAGGTGTTCAGAATATCTGCATCAAACTGCGTGCCGGAACGCTCGCGAAGGAAGGTGACCGCGTCCTGAACGGTCATGGCCGGACGGTAAGGACGATGGGAGAGCAGGGCATCGTACACGTCCGCCACTGTCAGGATGCGAGCGGCAAGCGGGATCTGGTCCCCGGCGAGGCCATCCGGATAGCCTGTGCCGTCGTACCATTCATGGTGGCTGCGGATGATGGGGATCACCGGCCAGGGGAACTGGACTGGCTCCAGGATGGCTGCGCCCACCAGGGTGTGAGTCTCGACCTTCTTCATCTCCTCGGGGGTGAGGTGACCGGGCTTGGAGAGGATGTAATCCGGGACCGCGAGCTTGCCGATATCGTGGAGCATGGCCGCCGTCTCCAGCGCCTGCAGCTCATCGTCGGAAAACCCGAGATCCTCCCCCATCAAGCGCGCGATCTGGCGGACGCGTTCGGTATGCCCGTGCGTGTGCTGATCCTTGGCATCTATCGCCATGGCAAAGGAGGCGATCACCGCGGAGTTGATCCGGGCCAGCTCGTGCGCCCGTTGCCAGTCCTGAGTGAGGGCGATGACGCCTCGGCGAGCGCGGTACTGGCAGAAGGCGAGCGCCAATAGCACCACCAGGGCAAAACCAAGCAGCAGCCCCGCGGGGAGATTGAGGGATGACTTCGAGCCCAGCAGAAGCAGAGCAGCTCCGCCGGCGGAGGCACCAGCGGCCGCCAGCACGAGGGAGAGTGCGGTCAAGAAGACAGGAGAAGCGGCTTCACCGGGGCGCTCCACTCGGTGATCGGTCCGGTGCGCGGCGGAGGGATCGGCTTGAGTCGGCCCAGGCCCGGAGCGTGGGCCAGCCAAGCCGGTCTTATCGTCGCGGCCGCTGAGCTGCTGCAGCTTTTCACTCATCTGCCGACTCCGCTCGTGCCCGGGCGCGGGCCCAGCCCGCGCTTCCTCACCCCCATCTGGCGGCACGTACGAGGTTCGCTCGTTCTCGCCCGCGGGGGTTTGGTGGCCTCCCGGCAGATTCTTGCTTGCTCGGCGCTCCCTCGCCATGGCTTCGGAGCGTCGGCAACTTTCTTCGGCGGCCTGGCAGTCAAGGCCCTAGTGGGCCATAGACCCATGGCTTTGCGTCCGCGTCTTTCGGCGCGTTTGCCTTTTCGGAAAGCATCCAGCAGGAATCGGGCGCTGCTGTCGTCCTCCGCTTTTGGGTCACTACCTATGATCATTGTTCCACAGTGCGTCGGCCCAGATGAGATGGAGACCAGCGGGATCGGTGCTGCGCCTCGCAGATGCCACAAGACGTGTCCCCAGGGGGACGTGTGACGAGCCCAGACGCAAGCAGCGTCTTGCGCTTGCGCCGCCTCGAGCCGGGCCGAGACTGACTCGTGAAGCCACTCACGAGACGGCACATCAGTCCCGACGCCGATCCATCACAAACTGGTTGCCCTCCAGCGCCTTGGCATAGCCCTTGACCTCGGCCGCAATCTCCGTGAGGTGAAGGTAGCCGGAGATCCGCCTCAGGGCGCTGTTCACCCCACCGATGGAGACCGTCATGAGCGGGTAACGGGTAGGCTCACCGCGCCGGCTGGGGGCCTCGATGTAGCCTCGCGCCGCATCCTCTTCCGAATACAGCGTGGGCACCTGGGCGGCCAATCCCGAGATGATGCGGCGGGCCAGCTGGGCGTGGTCGGAGGCGGTGGTGACAAGGGCGAAGTCGTCACCTCCGATGTGGACGCACAGATCGCTCGGCGTCCCAAACTCCTTCGCCGCCGCCACGACTTCCCGACCCAGCAGGCGGATGGCGATATCGCCTCGCCCGAAACCATAGACATCGTTGTAGGGCTTGAAGTTGTCCAGGTCGAGGTAGAAGAAAACGAAGCGCTCGCCGGCAGCAAGCCTCCGCTCCACCTCCTGGCGGAGCACTGGGCTGCCGGGCAAGCCAGTCAGAGCGCTGACGGGCGTGCGGGCCTGGGCGAAGAGAACGGCCTGCATGAGATGTCGCAGCAGCGCCTCCGGGCCCAGGCTCTTGGCGCCTTGCGGCAAGGTCACCCGCACCTGGCCGGGATCGCTGCTCGGCTCCTCCCCGGCCGGGGTGATCAGGAAGATGGACTGGGCCACCCCCAGCCGCCGTAGCTGGTCCGCCAGCGCCTTGGCGGTGTCAGTCTCCCCCGTGACGGCCACCAACTCCGGCCGCGCGCGGGCCAGCCGCTCGGCCAGCTCCGCGGTGCCCGTGCTCCACAGAGTCTCGCCTCGCAGTTCAATATTGAAGTGAGTGAGCTGCGCCTTCCCCGACTCCACGATCAAGACCGCAAACGTTTCGGCCATCGGGCCACCGCCTTTGTGCGTTATTCCACGAACAGAGGCCAAGCCCGCCGGCCTTCCGGGACCAGCCGGCGCTCCGGTCGCCCTCTCCTGTCACGGCATCCGCGCAAGAACCACCGGCCTTTGATCGTGGACCCTGGCCCAATCGTGGAACGAGACTCTCTAGAGTACGGTGGAGGCTAAATCCGCTTCGTCCTGGTGAGGCACGGCCGGGAGAGGCGGTTTTTTGTGACGCTTGGCTCCAAAGGAAAGGCCGGAGCCGTTGTGCCATAGCAAGCCTGGTCAAGGCCTCACTGGCGCTTGCGGCGAGGATGGCAGAGGCATCTCACAGTTCAGGGATCTGTGGGCCGAAGGCCTGCTCACTGCTGTCATCCTCGCCCTCACCCAACGAGGCCCGCTAGGCGGCTCTCAGGCCGCACTGATTCTGCCCTCTCGAGGTCCGGCGCCTCTTGTAGGTCGGGCAGGTTAGGCTTCACTCCGAGCGCAGCCCGGACGCCTGCCCGCCGCTGGCAAGCGCAGGCACGCTCGGCCTACGGAAGCCACACCCAGCCAGGCTCCTCTTCCCGCAGCGCCCTCGTTTTCTGCTATACTTGGCTGCCAGCGGTGGCATGGAATGGTCTTCGCCGCGGCCGCGGCGGGCGAAAGGGGTTCCGCATGAGAGCTCACCAAGTCGAGATACCAGTGAACCTGCGTTCCGCGGTCGGCAAGAGCGCCGCCCGGCGGCTGCGGGCAGCGGGCCAGATCCCCGCGGTGATCTACGGTCGCGGCATTGGAAGCCAGCCGGTGTCAGTGGATGCCGCCACCTTCAGCCGGGCCGTGCCCGAAGGCGCCTGGTTCTCTACTCTGCTTCAGCTTCGCGTGGAGGGAGAAGAGGACGCGGCTGCCAGGCCCTCGGTGATGATCGCCGAGGTGCAGCAGGACCCGGTGCGGCAGCGGCTCCTGAGCATAGATTTCCACCGGATTTCGCTGCGGGAGAAGGTGCACACCCATGTGCCCGTCATCCACGTGAAGCAGAGTCCGGGGGTGAGGCGGGGAGGCATTCTGGAGCACATCAGCCACGAGGTGACAGTGGAGTGCTTGCCGGCTGAGATCCCGGATCACCTGGAGGCCGATATCTCCGGGCTGGAGATCGGAGACGCCATCCGGGTCAAGGACCTGGAGCTCCCACCCGGGGTCCGCATCCTGTCCCCGTCGGATGACATCGTGTTCCTGGTGGCTCCACCGGTGCGGATCGAGGAGGTGGCGGCGCCGGCGGCGGAAGAGGGCGCGGTGGTGCCCGAGAAGGCCGAGCCAGAAGTGATCCGCGAGCGGGAGTCTCGGGAGTCAGAAGGGTAGGGGGCAGCCCTTCGCGGCTCAGAGCAAAGGATACCAGCCGGCCCGCGTGGCGGTCGGCGGAGAGGGCCGCCTAGCCCAGGCCGGGCCGCTCTTGCTGTTCCTTCTCACGCTTCTCTTTGCGCCGGTCCTTGATGCTCTTCTTGGGCTTCTTCTTCTCTTTCTTTAGGTGCCTCTTGTCGCCACCCCTGAAGCTGCCCATCTGGCCGCACCTCCAAGCGGTAGGATACCACTACTTCTTGTCATCTTGCCAATAGTGGCCGAACAGAGTTGACACCGAGACCTGTTCATGCACCCTGCGGATCGCCTCCGCCAGGACGGGTGCGATGGACAGCACGCGGATCTTGGGGCGCCGCTTGCTCTCCGGCAGAGGAATAGTGTCGGTGACCACCACCTCCTTGAGCGGCGAAGCCTGCAGGCGATCGGCTGCATCTCCGGAGAAGACGGCGTGAGTGGCGTAGGCATAGATCTCCGAGGCCCCCCGCTCGGCCACTGCTTCCGCGGCGGAGACGATGGAGCCGCCGGTGTCGATCATATCGTCCACCAGCACCGCCCGCTTCCCGGTCAGCTCGCCGATCAGCTGGAGAATCTCGACCCGGTTGATGTCCGGCCGGCGCTTGGCGATAATGGCCAGGGAAGCGTTCACCCGGTCGGCCAGCGCCGTCGCGGTGGCCACTCCTCCCACGTCCGGCGAGACCACGACCGTGTCCGGCCCGGCCAGCGAGCGGCGCATGAGATCTTCCGCCAGAATCGGGCCTGCGGGAAGATGATCCACCGGGATATCGAAGAACCCCTGGATGGCCTGGGCGTGCAGGTCCACGGTCAGGATGCGGTCGGCGCCGGCCACCGAGATCAGATCGGCCACCAGCTTGCCCGTGATGGGCTCCCGGGGCTTGATCTTCTTCTCCTGGCGCGCATACCCGTAGTAGGGGATCACCGCCGTCGTCCGGCGCGCCGAGGCCCGTTTCAGTGCGTCCAGGATGATCAGCAGCTCCATCACGTTCTCGGAGCTGGGAGGGCAGGTGGGCTGGATCACGAAGACGTCCGCACCCCGTACGCTCTCCTCGATCCTCACCCAGATCTCGCCGTCCTCGAAGCGCCCCACCTCCATCTTCGAGGGAGCCAGGCCCAGGTGAGCGATGATGGCCTGGGCCAGGCCAGGGTTAGCATTCCCGCTCAGGATGCGCAGCTCGTCCATATGCTCCCCAACACGGCCCGCAACCATGCGGGCCGTCCACCTCGCCTCCCGAAGCTCGAGAGCCCGCCGGCCCGCCCAGTCCGCAGGGCCCCTGGGGCCTCTGGGAGCGACCCGGGCGCAGCCCTAGCTGAAGTAATCGTGCGCTGCCGATATGTCCTGGGCGCGCGCGAGGTCTTCCGCCGTATCCACGCCCATCCCCGCCTCCCACGCCTCGACGGCCACGGCTTCCACTCGTTCTCCCCGCGCCACCAGCAGGCCAATCACATCCGTCAGGTAGTACTGCCCCTGGGCATTATCGTTCTTCACCTGGGCCAGCATTTCAAACAGCAGCGGGGCCTCGAAGCAGTAGACCCCGACGTTGATCTCCCGGATCTGCAGTTGCTCCGGGCCGGCATCGCGCGCCTCCACGATGCCCGCCACCCAGCCCTCCGGGCTCCGCAGGATCCGGCCCAGGGTGCCTGGATCCTGGAAATGCGCGGTGAGCAAAGTGGTGGCGGCCCCGGTTGCCATGTGGCGCTCCACCAGCCGAGCCACGTCGTGTTCCCGGAGCAGTGGGAGATCGGCATAAGCGACGATCACCGGGCCGGTGTAACCCGCCAGGGCAGCGGCCGCGCAGCCCACAGCATGGCCGGTGCCCAGTTGCTCCTCCTGCACTACGTACTCGACATCGTTGCCGATGGCCGCCTGCACATCGCTGGCGCGATGGCCTACCACCGCGATCACGCGGGAAGCCCCTGCCTTGCGCACAGCCGCGATCACCCGCGCCGCCATCGCTCGGCCGTTCACGGGGACGGCCGCCTTTGGCTGAATGGTCTTCATGCGGGTGCCCTTGCCAGCGGCCAGGATTACTGCGGGGATATTCCGCGGACGGAGCGCCCTGGGCCGGCGCTCCTTGGATGCTCTTGCTCTGACTTGTCCTGTGCTCACCCAAGAACCTTTCTGTTTGCGAGGCGCGCCCGACGGCGATCCTGATTCACAGAGCCGCCTGGCACTCCCCCTGACTGTAGCTGCGGCGACAATCTTCCCTGGGCACCGCGCCTCAGGTCGCCCCTCCCTGGCTGCGACTGCGATGCCCAGCCCTCCCGTGCCCTGCTCCTAGTCCGTTCGCTGCCTCTCCCTCCGCGCGTTGATCTGACCGCGGCCTGACCTCTCAGCGACCCTGGCGTCCATTGCCCTGGCCCTGCATCCTCCGTCGTCCTGGCTGCCGGGCCAGGACTCGAACCTGGAAGGGCGGCTCCAAAGGCCGCTGTGTTGCCAATTACACCACCCGGCAGGACTGCCCCGGCCGCCTGGCACCGCGAGGCGAGCTGTCGGCCCTGATTCTAACAAGCTACGCGGCGGCGCGTCAATGCGCTTCCGGCATGCCTTGGCCGGCATGCCCTACCTCGTCCAGGCCGTTCGCGCCACGACGCCGCCTGGCTCACGGCTGCAGCTCTACCATCTGCGCCCTGACTTTCACAACTCGCCATCCGTCCAGCAGAGGCCCGAAGGCCTCAGCGGAGAGCGCGCCAGAGGCCTGGCTGACAAAGCGATTGCCGTGGGCCAGCTCTCGCAGCATGGCGCGCAGTCTCACCAACGCCGGGTTGCTCGCGGCGTCGCTGGGCCCTCTGCGCCCGCCGGTGTTCTGGTTCGACGAGAACTGAGGCCTGAACGTGCGCTGATGCAACACCTCCAGGACGTACCCCTCGAGCTCGCCCTTGGTCTTCCCGACTAGCTTCCCGGTAGCGATCTCGCGAATTGAGTACACCAGTCCCTCGGTAGCCTCCCCGACTCCCGCCAGCCGCGCGTCATAGCGACCGATCCGGTTGGGCTCGCCGCTGCGCAGCAGCACCGCGTCGCCTACCGTGACCACCGGTGGGGCTTGTGCCCGCTTGGTCTTCCGGCCAGCTCGCACCTTGGGCCGCGGCCGTGCCGCGGTGCGCCGAGGCGGCTTCCGTCGCCCTCCATCGGCGCCCTTGCGGGCGCGCTTCTGTGTCGCCACCCTTGCTCCCGTGCCGTTCCGAGATGCGCCTGCCAGCCGCCCACCGGGCCTTCGTCCGGCGCTGGCCTGTGGCGCTGCCGCCAATGCGGCTCAGCCTGCTACGGACACTCGGCCCCTCGCGGCGTGAAGCCGCTAGTCCGCGGCGAGCCGGTTGCTTGCTCTTATGCTGGTGCTCCAGGTTCCACCACTCCGCTCGCAGCCAGGATGGCGCGGGCGACATCCACTAGCTTGGTCTTGGAGCAGGCGGCTTCTTTCTGCATCCGCCTGCGCGCCTCCTCTTCGGTCAGGCCGTGCTGGTCCATGAGCACCCCCTTGGCCCGCGCCACCAGCTTGCGGGCCTGCAGCAACTGCTCCAGGTGAACGGCCTGATCCCGCAGACTCTCCAGCTCCGTAAAGCGCGTCCTCGCCAGTGCCAGGGCGGCCTGAAGCTGATCAGAGGTCGCCGGCTTCAGCAGGTAGGCGAGACCGCCCGACTCGCTCACGCCGGCCAGCAGGTCCCGGTCAAAATGCCCGCTCAGAAAGAGCACCGGCAGGGGCCACTCCATGGCAATGCGCTGCGCCGCCTCGATCCCGTCTCCGTCCGGCATCTTGATGTCCATGATGATGGCTTCCGGGCGCCTCTCGGCCGCCAGCCGCACCGCCTCCGCGCCGCTCGCCGCCTCGCCAATCACCTCGTGCCCCAGCGCGCGCAACTGCGCGGCGAGCGAGGCCGCCACTGGCAGATCGTCCTCCGCCAGCAGGATCCTCAGCCCTCTGGTCTCACCCGGAGCACGGATGCCCTGTACTAGCGATTCACTCATTCTTCTCCCACATCCGACAGCGGAAATGCTACGCGGAAGCAAGCCCCCTCCGCATTCCAGGCCCGCACGGAACCGCCCAGATCGGAGGCGGCCAGCCGCTCCACCAATTGCAGCCCCAGGCTGTGGCCTTGCGTCGGATCGAACCCGGCCGGCAGCCCTGCACCGCTGTCATGCACCTCCAGGAAAGCGTGCCCGCGGTCGCACCCTGCACGGACCGCGATCTTGCCCTTACCGCCGCCGGCAAATCCATGCTCGATGGCGTTGGAGAGCAGCTCGGTCAAGATCAGCACGAAGGAAGTGGCCTGGCGCTCGGAGAGCTTGATGGCGGCGACTTGGGTCTCAACTTCCAGGCGCTCGTCCGCCCCGGCCTGACAGAGAAGCTGCTGGGCCAGGCGGCGCGCTATCTCCGGCAGGTGAAACTGGTCTGAGCCGGCCTCCTGTGCCAGTAGGTCGTGGATGGCGGCAATGGAGGCGAGACGGGCGATGCTCTTCCGCAGCGCCGGCCGGGCGGCCGGCGACGCCTCCGTCAGCTCCTGGGCCGACAGCCATCCGATAAGGCCCTGCAGGTGGTTTCTGACCCGGTGGTGGATTTCCTGGAGGTGAGTGGTGCTGTCCTCCAGTTGCCGCGCCAGGCGGTCATTCTCCTGGGAAGCACGATCGGCGCGGGCGGCTCGTGCCAGCAGCTCCGAGACCAGACGCCCCTGCTGCTCGGCCAGCCGGGCCAGCAGGTTGGCCTCGTCGCGGCAGAAGCTTGACTCGTCGCCCAGGCCCTGAGGAGCCAGTAAGCTGCTCCCCGGCCCAGCCGGGACGAGCGCTGACCTACCCCGCCTGAAGGATTCAGGCGGCTCCGACTGCTCCTGTCTCATCCCCCCTGCCCCCTAACAGCTTAGCGCAGATTGCGCTGCACCTTGCCCCTGCTTGCCGCTGTTCGCAAACCCTCTGTTCCGCCCGGAGAACGATTCTCCTGCTCGGTTCGCGGCGGCCCCGTCTGCTTCTGCTTCGCCATTGGGCACACCGCCTCTGCCAGTCAGGGTTTCTGCATCTCCTTGGCAATGACCGCAGTCGCGTGCACGATGTGGCTGAAGCGTGAGGCGTCGAGGCTGGCTCCCCCCACCAGGGCCCCGTCAATCTCGGGCTGGGACATCAGTTCGTGGGCATTGGCGTCGCTCACGCTTCCCCCGTACTGGATGCGAACCGCGGAGGCGGCCTCCGCGCCGAACTGCTTCCGGACCGCGCGCCGGATCACGCCGATCACCCGGTTCGCCTCGCCCGCATCGCAGGCCTGCCCGGTGCCGATCGCCCACACAGGCTCATAAGCCAAGACCAGGCCCCCTACCTGGTCGGAGGTGACTTCCGCCAGACCGGTGTTGACCTGATCGGTCACAACCTCGTCCGTGCGGCCCGCCTCCCGCTCCGGCAGAGTCTCCCCTATGCACATGATCGGCACCAGGTTGTGCTTGAGGGCGGCTTTCACTTTGAGGTTGACGCTGGCGTCGGTGTCGCCGAACACCCGCATCGCCTCCGCGCCCAGCGACTCATCCGGTCGCCCGAAACGCCCCCTCCGCTCTGAGTGCCCGATGATGGCGTACTTGCATCCCAGGTCCACCAGCATCAGGGGGCTGATCATACCGGTGAAGGCGCCGGAGTCAGCCCAGAACACGTCCTGCGCGCCCAAGGCAATCTCCGACCCCTCCAGGGCCTGGGCCACCGCGCTCAAGGCCGTGGCCGGCGGACACACCGCCGCCTCCACCCGCTCGATCCCTTGCACCCGCGGCATCAACTCCTTGACGAAGACCACGGCCTCGGCCACGGTCTTGTTCATCTTCCAGTTTCCCGCGATCAGCGGCGTTCGCGCCATAAGTCTGACATCCTCCCAACACCAGCGGACGTGGAAGTGCCCGCCCTACCGCGACGTCAACGGTCCTGGAGGGCGGCGATGCCGGGCAGCTCTCTGCCCTCGAGGAACTCCAGCGAGGCCCCGCCGCCGGTGCAGACATGGGTCATCTTGTCCGCAAACCCCAGTTGCTCTACCGCGGCCACCACGTCGCCGCCGCCCACGACAGTCATCGCCTTCGACTCCGCCATGGCCTGGGCGATGGCGCGGGTGCCCTCGGCGAACCGCGGGATCTCGGTAATGCCCAACGGGCCGTTCCAGACCACGCGCTTCGCCTGCTTGATCTCGTCTGCGTACCGCTTGCGCGTCTCGGGGCCTATGTCCACGCCCATGCGATCCGCCGGGATGGCCGAGCTGGAGATGACCTCGACCGGTGACCCCTCGACGAACTTGACGCTGGGCTTGAACTCCACCCCCTCCGGCGTGGTCACCACCACATCCACGGGCAGCATGAGCTTGGGCCCGGATTTCGCCGTCTGCTCCAGGATGCGCTTGGCGGTCTCGAAGTTCTCCTCATCCAGCACCGACTTGCCGATCTCCTTGCCCTGGGCCTTGAGGAAGGTGTAGGCCATGCCCCCGCCGATGATCAGCGTGTCCACCCGTTTCATCAGGTTCTCGATCACCCCGATCTTGGCCTTGACTCCGCCCAGGATGGCGACAAAGGGCCGGTCCGGGCTCTCCAGCACCTTGCTCAACATCTCCACTTCCTTGCCCATCAGCAGCCCTGCCACCGCCGGCAGAAACTTGGCCATCACCGCGGTGGAGGCATGCGCCCGATGCGCGGCACCGAAGGCGTCGTTCACATACAGGTCGGCGAGGCGGGCGAGCTGCTTGGCGAACCTCTCGTCGCCCTTCTCCTCCTCGGGGTGGAAGCGCAGGTTCTCCAGCATCACCACCTCACCCGGCTTCATCGCCTTCGCCGCCGCTTCCACCTCCGGGCCCACGCAGTCCGAGAGCATCTTCACCGGCCGCCCGAGCAGCTCCGCCAGCCGCCTCGCCACCGGCGCCAGCGACAGGGCCGGGTCCTGCTTCCCGTCGGGCCTTCCCAGGTGGGAGGCGACGATGAGGGCCCCGCCCCGGTCGAGCAAGTCCTTGAGCGTCGGCAGCGCGGCGCGGATGCGGGTGTCATCGGTGATCTGGTCGCCCTTCAGCGGCACGTTGAAATCCACGCGCACGAACACCCGCTTGCCCTTCGGGTCAATATCCCGGATGGTTTTCTTGTTCATCCCCATTCCCCCGTCCGCCCGTAGGGCAGGTCCGCCTTGGCCGCCGGCCGTGTGGCGGCGACCTGCCCCGGCGGGCATAGGTAGGCCCGCCCTACAGCTTCTTCGCGATCAGCTCCACCAGGTCAACCAGCCGGCACGAGTAGGCCCACTCGTTGTCATACCAGGACAGCACCTTCACCAGGTTGTCCCCGATCACGGTGGTCTCCCTGGCATCCACGATGGCGGAGGAGGTGCTACCCTTGACATCGCTGGACACGATAGGATCGCTGGTCACCTCCAGGATGCCCTTCATGGGGCCATTCGCCGCCGCGGTGAAGGCGCCGTTCACGGCCTCCGCGCTGGCGCTCTTCTCCAGCAAGCAGACCAAGTCAACCAGCGAGCCGGTGCCCACGGGCACCCGCAAGGACAACCCGTTCATCTTTCCCTTCAGCGGAGGCACCACCAGGTGAAGCGCCCTGGCCGCGCCGGTAGAGGTGGGGATGATGTTGAGGGCGGCCGCCCGCGCCCGGCGCAGGTCGCTCTTGTGCACGATGTCGAGCACCATCTGGTCATTGGTGTAGGCGTGCACCGTGGTCATCAGCCCCTTGATGATGCCGAAGCTGTCGTTCAGCACCTTGGCCACCGGGGCCAGGCAGTTGGTGGTGCAGGAGGCATTGGAGATCACCTTGTGCTTGGCCGGATCGAAGATCTGGTCGTTCACCCCCAGCACGATGGTGGGGTTCTCCGGGCCCGGTTCGCCCCTGAAAGGAGCGGAGACGATCACGTTCTTCGCGCCCGCGGTGAGATGAGCGGCCGCTTTGGCGGGGTCGGTGAAGACGCCGGTGGACTCGATCACGACGTCCACCCCGAGCGCCTTCCAGGGCAGCGCGGCCGGGTCTCTCTCGGCCGAGTCCTGGATGACTCTCCCGTCCACCACCAGCTTGCCGTCCTTGATCTCCACCGTCCCGGAGTAGCGGCCGAAGTTGGTGTCGTACTTGAGCAGATGGGCGTTGGTCTCCAGGGGTGCGATGTCGTTGATCGCCACCACCTCGAACGCCTTTGACTTCCGCTCCAGCATCGCCCGCATGGTGAGCCGCCCGATGCGGCCGAAGCCGTTAATCGCGACTTTCAAGGCCATGATGCCTCCTCCTCGGCGCGGGCCTTGCCCGCGCTTGCTGAACCTGAACTCACTCCAGGCGGGAGCCGCGCTCCCGCCTCGCATAGGCGCCTCAGGCGCCCACTGCCATGGTGATCGGTCCTGGCCCGATGGGGGAAACCGCGCAGGCAGGGCCGACAGTCCTGGCCGGAGGTTTCCCCACGAAAAAGCCCCTCGCCGCAGCTGGCTTCAGGGCCGCCGTATTCTAGCCGAACTCGCCTGGGACTGTCAAGAATCCGCGCCGGGCCACCGTCAGCAACCGCGAACAATGTTGCAGCCTCAGCGGCTGCGCCGCCCCAGTTCGAACAACCCCGTCAAGATCGTGCTCAGCAAGCTCATCACCACCGCGCCCAGCGCGGCCGACCAGAACCCACTCACCTCGAAGCCCCACTTCAGCGTGCCCACGAAGTAGAACACCAGCACGTTCACGAAGAGTGAGAGCGCGAAGGCCCATAGCCCGAAGGTGAGGCAGGACAGGGGCAGAGTGACGATCCTCAGGAGGAACAGAAAGGGCCTGGCGAGCATGTTGAGCAATCCCAGCGCCAGGGTCGCCGCCAGGATCTTGAACACACTGCCGGCCGGCCCCAGGCCAGGCAGGCCGATGTGAATGGTGATCAGCAGCGCCAGTGAGATCAGCAGCCAGCGCAGGATGAGCCGCATGGGACCCTGACTTCTGCTGGCAGAGGGCACTCTCCTGCCGGGAAGCGACAACGGCGGGCATCCCCCACCGGCGGATACCCGCCTTACAGGGCCACGCGGCCACCGTCGACCCGCACCCCCTCCAGCTCCAGCAGTCTCCGCTTCATGGGCAGGCCCCCGCCGAAGCCTGTAAGGCTGCCGTCTGACCCTACGACACGGTGGCATGGTATCACCAGCCCAATCGGATTGTGGGCCATCGCCTGCCCGGCGGCGCGGGCGCCTCTGGGATTGCCGGCGCGAGCCGCCAGCCACGCATAGCTGCGCACCTCTCCGTAGGGAATCTCCCGCGCCGCAAGCATCGCCCGGCGGTAGAAGCGCGGCTGGCCAGACAGATCAACGCGATAGGGCTCGAAGTCCACCATCTCGCCAACGAAGTAACGTCGAACATCGTGGGCCAGCGCGGTCAATAGCTCATCTCCCTCCCCTGGCCTGTCATGAGCAGCGGCCTCCCGCACTGCCTCCGAGTTCGCCCGCCTGGACGGCGAGCAAGCCGTAAGCTTGCCCTCGCGAGAGGCGGCGCAGATCCATCCCATAGAGGTGCGAAACAGCATGAACGCCATGATCGCGAGCTCCTGTAGGGCGGGTATGTCCCCGAGCGCAGCAAGGGGCATGCCCGCCGCCCTGACTAATACCCGTCGCGATGCCACATCACCGGGATGGGGGACCGGAAGAGGTGCTCGATCGCATCATCCTGGTCCCGAAAGCCGGCCCGCCGAATCCATTCACCATTCGGGACCAGCACCATCAGCCCCGGGCCGACCTCGACCTGCACCGGAACCCGCTGGCGCTCCAGCAGGTTGAGCACCGGGGCATCGCCTCCCATCTGCAAGATCGCTCGGCCCCCGCCGCTTTTCAGGAACTGCTGGGCCGCCTCCCGCAGTAAGGTGACAGCCCCCTGCTCGTGACGGCGGAGATGCGCCAGCTCGGTCACCGAGAGGTGCCTCTGCTCTGGGGGACTATGGGCGGCCAGGTAGGCCACACGCTGGCCGTTCACCACTCCCACCAGCCCGCAGGCATCAAGCTGGGCAGAGAACCCATAGGGGAACGTGCCCCGGCGCGGCCAGGTTTCCCAGGAGCGCAGATCGCGCACCTGCATCCCGGTGCGGCCCTGGCTGTACTGATGGTAAATGGCGGCGAGCGCGGGCCAGTCCCGGTTGTAGTCGAGTTTCTCGATAGTGCAGGGAGCTTCGATCTCCAACCGCGCCAGCGCGCTGGCCGGACATTCGAAGCCGTCCACCTTGGGCACTTCGCGGAATCCGAAGCGAGCAAAGAAGCCGGGGACGCGGGTGGTGAGCATCGCCAGCTCGTAGCCGCGCTGGCGTATCAGGCGGAGCAGATCCTGGATCACCCGGGTGCCGAAGCCGCGGCGTTGGTAGAAGGGATGGGTGGCCACCGCGGTGATGCCAGCGACTATGACTATCTGGTTACCCACATAGACCGCGCGATGGAGCGCCACCGCCTCGGCCACGATGACGCCATCGAGCAGGCCCACCCGCACCCGGTCGGGGTGGAAATAGGGATCGTTGACCAGGGAGTTGCGGACGATGGTGAGGCTGTGCTCGTCCACCCCAAAGGCGGCCTGGAAACAGGACAGGAACCCGTCCAGCTCGCCTTTCTGCAGCCCTCGGACTTGGAATGCCATGGCTCAGGAAGGAGTGGCGGCGCCCAGCGCCTCGACGATCTGCCGGGCGAGCCAATCGCTGCAGCCGGCCACGGAGGCGATCTCCTCCACCGACGCCTGGCGCAGCTTCTTCAGGCTGTGGAAGTGGCCGAGCAGCCTTTGCTTTCGCTTCTCCCCCACCCCCGGGATCGCGTCCAGCATGCTCTCCCGCGCGCCCTGCGCGCGCAAGGTGCGATGATAGGAGATGGCAAACCGGTGCGCCTCGTCCCGCACTCGCTGGAGCAGATGGAGCGCCCGCGAGTGCTCCGGCAGCGAGATCGGCGCCGCCCGACGCGGCAAGTACACCTGCTCGTGTTCCTTCGCCAGCCCGGCCGCGGGCAGACGAAGCTGCAGCGAGTCCATCGCCTGCAGCGCCATGCCGAGCTGCCCCGCTCCACCATCCACCAGGATGAGGTCCGGTAGGTGGGCGAACTTGACATTGCCGGACACGGCCGCCTTCAGCCGTCGGGATAGCACTTCGTGCATCATGGCGTAATCGTTCGGTTTACCCGCCGGCCGTGTGGCGGGCCCACCTTCGTCCAACGTAATCCGAAATCGCCGGTAGTCGCTGCGCTTGGGCTGACCCTCCTCGAACACGATCATGGAGCCAACCGCAAGCTTGCCCTGGAGGTTGGAGATATCGAAAGCCTCGATCCGGCGTGGAGCAACCGGCAGCATCAGCACTTTCTGCAGATCGGCCACCGCTTCCTGCCCGCGGCGCTGCTCTGCGCTCTCCCGCTCCAACACTGCGCGGAGGTGGTAGTCGGCATTCTCCATCGCCATCTCCACCAGCTTCCGGCCCTTGCCGCGCCTGGGCACCTCCAGCTTCACCGCTCGTCCCCGGCGCCTCTGCAACAGCTCGTGCAGCGAGGCCGCGTCCTCGATCGCAAGCGGCAGCAGCACCCGCTGCGGCGCCGCCGCCGATTGCTGGTAGTGCTGCTTGGCGAACTCGTTCAGCGCCTCCGCCGCCGGCACCCCCGAGACCCCGGTCAGCATGAAGTTGTCCTGGCCCGTGATGCGGCCTCCGCGCACCTGGAGCACGGCCATGCAGCCGGTATCCTCCTGGAGGGCATAGCCGAAGACGTCCACGTCCTCCCTCTTGCCCAGCACCGCGTGCTGCTCGGCCAGGGTGCGCTCGATGGCACCAATCTGATCGCGGATGCGGGCCGCCTGCTCGAACCGCAGGCCGGCCGAGGCCGCCGCCATGTCCTGGCGAAGCTGCTCCAGCACGAACTCCTGCTTGCCCTCGAGGAAATCACAGACTTGCCTCACCGCCTTCTGGTATTCCTCCGCGGTCACCGCCCCCGCACACGGCCCCAGGCACCGGTGCATGTAGTAGTCCAGGCAGGGCCGGCGCAGTCGCAGCCCAGGCTTCCAGGCGCAGCCGCCCCGGCGCTTCGCCGAAAACACCAGCCGCTGGCAGATGCCAAACACGCGCCGCACCAGGCGGATCGTCCCCCACATCGCCCGGGTGGAGGGATAGGGCCCGAAGTAGCGGGCGCCGTCGTCGGCAATCGCCCGCTGGCGCACTACGCACAGCGCCGGGAACTGCTCCCTGAGGTCAATCCTGATGTACTGATAGCTCTTGTCATCGCGGTTGCGGACATTATACCGGGGGCGATACTTCTGGATCAGGTTGAACTCCAGCACCACCGCGTCCAGCTCGGAATCGGCGACCACGAAGTCCAGATCGTGAACTCGCTCCACCAGAGACTGGGTGCGCGGGTGCAGATCGGCGCTGGCTTGAAAGTAAGACCGCACCCGGTTGCGAAGGGAGCCGGCCTTGCCCACGTAGATGACGTCACCCACCACATCCTTGAACAGATACACACCGGGCGTGGTGGGGAGCTGATCGAGCTTGTCTTGCAGGGTCACGGGGAGATCACCACTTCGATACTACCCGGAGGGAAGAGGGGTGTCAACGCGGGGGCGGGCCATCTTAGCCACCGATGAACGCAGATGAACGCCGATAACCAGTAGCCCACCCCTGCGGCTTTGCGCAGGGGTGGGGCAGTTGAAACGCGTAGGGCAGGAGCTTCTCTCCTGCCATGAATCCAAGCCCGATGGTCACACGGAGGGCAGCCCCATTCCTGCCTCCGCCGACTTGGCGACAAGATAGGAAACGAAGGCGGAGCAAGCGACTAACATGTACTGGGCCTCTGCCCGACCAACCCTATCCTCATCCAGCATCTTGTGGCGCACGCCGTCCTCGTCGCTTGTATAGGCATAGAGCAGATCGAAAGCCCTCTTGAGAGCCCCGTGCATCTCGACCTTTGAGCGTTGCTCTATGGCACGAAGCGCCTTTGCGAGATCAGCCTTGGGCTCGCCGGCGATGATGCACGCGAGGGATTCGACCGCGCTGATGGATTCCTTGAGCGAGTTCCGGTAGTCGGGGTCCGGGCGCTGTGCGTAGAACTGCAACGCCTGCGCGAGGTGACTCCGCACACCGGCGAGCGGTTTGGCATCCGCCACCGCCGTCTCGATTGCGGCTATTTCGTCTTCCGACGTGATCTCGGCGATGCGACAGCCCACAAGACGCCAAGCACATTGCTCCTTGGCCATTGCTCCATTGCAGTGCTGCGCGAAGTCGCCAACGGGATCTGCGTCAGGTTCGAAGTCGTTGTATTCTTTGAAGTTTTCCGCGACAAACTCCAAGAAGTCGTAGACCTCGTACCACTGGCAGTGGTGGAAGTATTTGCGTATCCCCTGGCACACGGAATAGACACTCTCGTGCTCTATGGTATCCCAAGTATACTTGAAGTAGTCTGTCCATAGCAGGTAGATAATGTGACGGGCGGGGTCATCCGCATCTGCCACATGATCGGCAGCTTGCCCCCGCTCTAGTCGATCGCAGAAGTGAATATCCACCCCATTCCAGAGGCGATTCCGCAGAGAGGCGTCCATCGAGTCCTTCTGGATGGCATTCCTGACCTGCTTGTAACCGTGCTTCTCTGAGAATCGCATCGCTATGTCCTCGCTCCCGATCTATCTCACAGCCCAGTCATCCGGCGCGTAGGTAGGGGCCGAAGGTGCGTTGGCATCCTCTTCATACCGCACAACACTTCAGTCCGGCGCACTCTTGAATGAGGTCGAAATCGCGATCCTTGTGCAAGAGGGTGAGATCGTTCTCCAGACAGATGGCGGCGATAATGCAGTCCACCGTTTTTCTGACCGTCTTCCCCCTCTTTCGGCAGTCCCGATGAATCTGGGCCGCCTGGAGGTAGGTCTGGACACCTTTCGGCCGGTAGATGGCAAACTCGAGGAGATACTCCTTCATCATCCGGAAAGCCCGGTCATCCTGGATGCCCTGGAGAACCTCTGTCAGGATAATCTCGGTGATCGCGAGGTCGTGCTCCTCCTCAATGAGCCTGTGCAAGGCGCGGCGATGGGCTGAATTCACGCCCCTCAGAAAGTCTATCCAGACGCTCGTGTCTACCAGGATCATGCCCGGCTTTTCCTCATCTCCTGGAGAGTGCCGGCCCACTCCACCTTTCCCTCGAAATCCAGGAGCTTCTTCCTCTTCAGCTTGCGTACTAGCTCTTCGAGGGCGTAATTCACCACCTCCTTCTTGGTCCTCTTACGGGTGAGCCTCATGGCCTCACCCACCAGCTTCTCGTCAAGCTCGATGTTTGTCCTCAACATAGGAACGCCCTCCTGATACACACAGCATAACCGATTCCTGTGTATGAAGTAAACAGCTTATTATGGCTGCAGCCTACCGCCTCCGGTACCCTACCTTGCCTCCCACGATTACCATCTCCACCCGCGGTTTCATGAGCCGGGATGGGCGCACTCGCGACAGGTCCTCAGAGAGCACCACGATATCGGCCAGGTATCCGGGCGCCAGCTTCCCCTTGAAAGCTCCCTCGCCAGTGGCTTTGGCGGGGGCCACAGTGTAGGCCCGTAGGGCGGCCATCGTGCTGACGCCTTCCTCGCGGCGGTACCAGCCCTTCGCAGGGCGCCCGTCCCGCGTCTGCCGGCGGACCGCGGCGTAGATGCCCCACATGGGATCGGCCGTCTCCACCGGCGCGTCCGAGCCAAACACCACGCTGGCGCCCGCCTTCATCAGGCTGCGGATGGGATAGGCCCATCGGCTGCGCGGGCCCCAATAGCGCTCGGCCGAGTCAATGTCGCCCAGAATGTGGCAGGGCTGCATGGAGGCCACCACCCCCAGGCGCGGAACCGCGGCAGGTCCTGCGGGCGCACCAGTTGCGCGTGCTCGATGCGGTGGGGCAGGGCAGGCCGTGGCATGCCCTCCTGACCCGTCGCCTGCTCCAGTGCCTCCAGCGCCTCCGCGTTCGCCCGATCGCCGATGGCGTGCACCGCGCAGGCCAGCCCCGCCTCCGACGCCCGTCGCACCAGGTCGCGGAGGTCTCCGCCGTACAGCACCGGCACTCCATAGGCCGAGCCGATCTCATAGGGCTGGAAGAGCCAGGCCGTCTGGCTGCCCAGGGTGCCATCCACCAGCAGCTTCACCCCGCCGATACGCAGCCATTCGTCGCCGATACCGCTGCGCACCCCGGCCCCGATCAAGGCGTCCAGCGTCGCCGCCGGGCGGTATAGCGTCACCCGCAGCGGAAGCTGCCCCTTCTCCCTCAAGGCCTGCAGCTCGCCCAGGGTTTCGGTCTCGGCCATGGCGTGCACGGACGTGACTCCCTGTCGCACCAGCGCACGCAGTCCGGCCAGCAGTTCGTCTCGCCCTCCGCCCCGGTCGTCGAAGGCGCGGCAGCTATAGACCAGGGCCGCCGCCTTCTCCTGGAGAACCCCGGTGGGCTCGCCCGCAGCATCCCGTAGGATGACCCCGCCCGCAGGCGCCGTGGTATCTCGGCCGATGCCGCAGATCCGCAAGGCGGCTGAGTTGACCCAGACCGAGTGGCCATCCCGGGAATGCAGCAGCACCGGATGATGCGGCGCGGCTTGGTCCAGGTCGCGCCGATCTGGGAACTCATCTCCCCAGCGGTTCTTGTCGAACCCGCCGCCGGTGATCCACTGGCCCGCGGGCACCCGCCGGGCTCGCGCCGCCACCTGGCGCAGCGCCGCCGCCAAGGTACGCGCGCGCTCCAGGTTCACCCGGGAGAGCATGCCGCCGAGAGCGCGCAGGTGAACGTGGCTGTCGGTGAACCCTGGCAGGGCCAGGCGACCGCCGAGATCCACTATCGCGGTCCGCGGTCCCCGCAGGGCCGCCAGCTCTCGCTCGCCGCCGACCGCGAGCACCCGGTCGCCGCGCACAGCCACTGCCGCAACCGCGTCACCCGCCATGGTGAGCACGCGGCCGTTCACCAGCATCACGTCGGCGGTCACGGGCTTCATCCGAGGAGCCATCTGGCTGCGCATGATCCTCCTCCGCGGCCTCTCGCGAGGCGACATCCCCCGATGCCCCGGACACGGGGTGAAGCGGGGTCAGGACACCCCGCCCTCCAGCTACAGCACCGCCGCCGCGCGCCGGCCGCGCGGTCGCGTTGTGGGCATCTGCACGCCGCGGGTGCGGGCCCGCTGGCGAGCGAGGATTCGCCGTAACACCTGCCCAGTGTACGACTCTTCGACTTCCGTGACCTGCTCCGGCAAGCCCTCGGACACGATATAGCCGCCCTCGTCTCCGCCCTCGGGCCCGAGATCGATAATGTAGTCGGCGCACTTGATCACTTCCGGATTGTGCTCGATCACCAGCACGGTGTTGCCGGCCGCAGTGAGCCGCCGCAGCACCTCCAGCAGCTTCTGGATGTCGGCGAAATGCAGCCCCGTGGTGGGCTCATCCAGCAGATAGAGAGTGCGGCCGGTATCGCGCCGGGACAGCTCCGCGGCCAGCTTCACCCGCTGCGCCTCACCTCCGGAAAGGGTGGTGGCAGGCTGGCCCAGCTGAATGTAGTTCAGCCCGACATCGTTGATGGTCTGGAGCTTGTTGGCGATGGCGGGGATGTTGCGGAAGAAATCCAGCGCCTCCTCCACCGTCATGCGCAGCACATCGGCGATGGAACGCCCCTTGTAAGCCACCTCCAGAGTCTCCCGGTTGTAGCGGGCGCCGCGGCACACCTCGCAAGACACGTAGACGTCGGGAAGGAACTGCATCTCGATGCGGATGATGCCATCCCCCTTGCAGGCCTCGCAGCGGCCGCCTCGCACGTTGAACGAGAATCGGCCGGGCTTATAGCCGCGCATGCGCGCCTCCGGGGTCTGCGCGAACAGCTCCCGGATCCTGTTGAACACCCCGGTATAGGTGGCGGGGTTCGAGCGCGGCGTGCGCCCGATGGGCGACTGGTCAATGTCAATCACCTTGTCCAGGTAATGCTCCATGCGCTCCGGCGCCGGCTTCCGTCCCATGGTGATGAGGATGTCGTCGTGTGCACCCCACACCGTGCGGGCGCCGTGCAGCCGGTTCGCCAGCCGCCGGTAGAGAATGTCCTCCATGAGCGTGGACTTGCCGGAGCCGGAGACGCCGGTGAGGCAGGTGAACACCCCCAGTGGGATGGAGACATTGATGTTCTTGAGGTTGTGGTGGCGGGCGCCCTTGATGGTGAGAAAGGAGCCATTGCTGCGCTTGCGCTCGGGGACGGGGATGGCGCGCCGGCCGGACAGGTAATCCCCGGTGATGGAGCGAGGCGAGGCGATCACATCCTCCAGGCTGCCGGAGACCACGATCTCGCCGCCGTGCTCGCCTGCTCCCGGCCCTATGTCAATGATCCAGTCCGCGGTGCGGATGGTCTCCTCGTCGTGCTCCACCACGATCATGGTGTTGCCGAGATCGCGCAGGCTCTGCAAAGTGCTGAGCAGCCGCCGGTTGTCGCGCTGGTGGAGCCCGACGCTAGGCTCATCCAGAATGTAGACCACTCCCACCAGTCCGGAGCCGATCTGCGTGGCCAGCCGGATGCGCTGTGCCTCCCCCCCGGCGAGCGTCGCCGCCGGCCGGTCCAGGGTGAGGTAGTCGAGGCCGACGTTGAGCAGGAAGCCCAGCCGGGTCCTGATCTCCTTCAGCACTTGCCGCGCGATCTGCTGCTGCTTCGGTGTCAGATCGAGATGCTCGAAGAAGGCCATCGCCCGGCGGATGGAGAGGGCGCTCACTTGCGCGATGTTCCGGTCGCCGACCGTCACCGCCAGGCTTTCCGGCTTCAGGCGCTGCCCCTTGCAGGCCGGGCAGGGCTTGACCGCGGTGAAGGCATCGAGGTAGTCGCGGGCGCTCTGCGACTCACCCTCCTCGTATTGCTGCTGCAGGTAGTAGAGGATGCCGCGGAAGCGGGTGTCGTAGACCCGCAGCCGCCCGCCCCGCCCCCGGAAGCGCACTCGCACCGGCTCATCGGAGCCGTGCAGCAGGATGTCCAGCTTGCCCTTGGGCAGCTTCTCCACCGGGGTGTCGAGGTCAATGCCGAAGTGCTCGCAGACGGCTCGCAGCAGCGCCCTATGGTACTGGGAGCTGAGGCTGCGCCAGGGCAGCAGCGCGCCCTGGCTGATGCTCAGCCGGGGATCGGGGATGAGCAGAGCTTCGTCCAGCTCGTTGCTGATGCCCAACCCCATGCACTCGGGGCAAGCACCATAGGGGGTGTTGAAGGAGAACATGCGGGGCTGGAGTTCCTCGAAGCTGCGCTGGCAGTAGAGGCAGGCGAAGTGCTCGCTGAACTGCATCTCCTCCCCGTCCACCACCTGCACCAGGGCCACCCCACTGCCGACGCGCAGCGCCAGCTCCATGGAGTCGGCCAGCCGCTTGCGCGCGGCGGGCCGCACCACGATCCGGTCCACCACCACGTCAATGCTGTGCTGCTTGTAGCGCGCCAGCCGCAGCTCCCCGGCCTCGGACAGCTCCACCACGTTCCCGTCCACCCGCACTCGCGCGAATCCCTGCCGCCGGATGTCCTCGAAGATCTGCCGATACTCGCCCTTGCGCCCCTTCACCACTGGCCCCAGGATCAGCACCCGCGTCCCCTCCGGGAGCTGCAGCACCTGGTCCACGATCTGCTCGCTGGTCTGCTGCACGATGGGCCGGCCGCACTGGGGGCAGTGCGGCAGCCCGATGCGCGCCCAGAGCAGACGCATGTGGTCATAGATCTCCGTCACCGTCGCCACCGTGGACCGGGGGTTGCGAGTGGCGGATTTCTGGTCAATCGAAACCGCGGGGGAAAGCCCGTCAATGAAGTCCACGTCCGGCTTGTCCATCTCGCCCAGAAACTGGCGGGCGTAGGCGGAGAGGGACTCGACGTAGCGCCGCTGCCCCTCCGCGTAGATGGTATCGAAGGCGAGCGAGGACTTGCCCGAGCCAGAGAGGCCGGTGATCACCACCAGCTTGTCCCGGGGGATCTCGACCGTGATGTTCTTCAGATTGTGTTGCCGCGCGCCGCGGACAA
Organism: uncultured Armatimonadota bacterium; assembly: GCA_963716175.1. Taxonomy (GTDB): domain Bacteria; phylum Armatimonadota; class Hebobacteria; order Hebobacterales; family Hebobacteraceae; genus MFD04408-11. The sequence continues at coordinate 3,724,722 of OY970296.1, forward strand.
CGATCTTATCAGTGGGCATATGGAAGCCCTACCTTCGACTCCACGAGGGAAATCCCTGGCTGAGTCCTGCCCCACAACCACCTTCGGCACGTTCGCCGGGCAGTTCCGCAACCTGCCCGCGGGCGGCGGGCATGCAGACTACGACATGCCCGCCCTACAGCTAGCGCCGCCGCCGTTTCCCGCGCCCCATCCGCCGCGGCCCGCCCACGGGCCTGGCGGCCGCCACTTGTCCCCCCAGGGCACGGATGCGGTCGCGCAGTTGCGCCGCCTCCTCAAACCGCAGTTCCTGCGCGGCCAGCCGCATATCGTGCTCCAGCTCGGCCAGCAGGTTAGGCAACTGCTCCTCGGGCGGCCCCTCCCCCGCGCTGTAGATCGCCGACTCCTCCGCCACTTGCTCCACCAGCAGATCGCGGATCGCCTTCCGCACCGACTCCGGCTTGATGCCATGCTCCTGGTTGTACTGAACCTGTTTCACCCGGCGCCGGTTAGTCTCCTCAATGGCGCGCCGCATGGAATCGGTGACCTGGTCCGCATACATGATCACCTGGCCGGAGACGTGGCGGGCGGCCCGCCCGATGGTCTGGATCAGCGAAACCTCGGAGCGCAAGAACCCCTCCTTGTCCGCGTCCAGGATCGCCACCAGGCTCACCTCCGGGAGGTCCAGCCCCTCCCGCAGCAGGTTGATCCCCACCACCACATCGTACACCCCCAGGCGCAGGTCGCGCAGGATCTCGCTCCGCACCAGGGTCTGGATCTCGGAGTGCAGGTAATGCACCTTGATGTCCACATCCGCCAGGTACTCGGCCAGGTCCTCCGCCATCTTCTTGGTCAGCGTGGTCACCAGCACTCGCTCGCCCCGCGAGACCCGGGCCTGAATCTCCCCGATCAGATCGTCAACCTGGCCTTTGATCGGGCGCACGATCAAGTCCGGGTCCACCAGGCCAGTGGGTCGGACGATCTGCTCGACCACTTGCTGGGAGACCCTCAGCTCATAAGGGCCGGGGGTGGCGGAAGTGAAGATCACCTGGTCCACCCGCTGCTCCCATTCCTCGAACGTCAGGGGGCGGTTGTCGAAGGCGGAGGGCAGGCGGAAGCCGTACTGGACCAGGCTCTCCTTACGGGAGCGGTCGGCGGAATGCTGGCCCGCAATCTGGGGGACGGTCTGGTGGCTCTCATCCACCACCAGCAGGAAGTCCTCCGGGAAGTAATCGAGCAGCGTATAGGGAGGCTGGCCAGGGGCGCGGCCATCGAAATGCCGGGCGTAGTTCTCGATCCCCTGGCAGTAGCCGATCTCCCGGATCATCTCCATGTCATAGCGCGTGCGCTGCTCCAGCCGCTGCGCCTCCAGCAGCAGGCCCCGGTCCCGGAAGTACCGCAGCCGCTCCTCCAGCTCCTCCTCGATGGAGGCGAGCGCTCGCTCCTGCTGCTCGACGCCGGACATGTAGTGGGTGGCGGGGAAGATCATGGCTGCCTCCCGCTCCCCCACCACCTCTCCTGTCACCGGGTCAACCGCCATGATCCGCTCCACCTCGTCGCCAAACAGCTCGACCCGGGTGATGCGATCTTCGTCCACCGGGTAGATCTCCAGCACATCGCCTCTCACCCGGAAGGTGCCCCGACCCAGAGCCATGTCGTTGCGTTTGAACTGCATATCTACCAGCCGCCGCAGCAGCCGGTCGCGATCGTAGCTCTTGTCCTTCTCCACCTGGAAGGTGAAGCGCTGGTACTCCTCAGGCGATCCCAGCGCGTAGATGCAGGAGACGCTCGCCACCACGATCACATCCCGCCGCTCGAACAGGGCCTGGGTGGCGAAGTGGCGCAGCCGGTCTATCTCCTCATTGATGGAGGAGTCCTTTTCGATATAGGTATCGGTCTGCGGGAGATAGGCCTCCGGCTGGTAGTAGTCGTAGTAGCTCACGAAGTAGGCGGCTGCGTTCTTGGGGAAGAACTCGCGGAACTCCCCACAGAGCTGCGCGGCCAGCGTCTTGTTGTGTGCGATCACCAGCGTGGGCCGCTGCACCTGGGCGACCACGTGGGCGATGCTGAAGGTCTTGCCGGACCCGGTCACGCCCAGCAGGGTCTGTCGCTTGAGGCCGCTGGCTACCCCTTCGGCCAGCCGGGCGATGGCCTCCGGTTGGTCACCCTTGGGCTTGAGATCGGAAATCAGCTCGAACTGCTGAGGCACTTCTGGCTCCCCAGGTGATTATAGCACAGACGGCTGTAGGGCGGGCATACCCATGCCCGCCTGACAGGGGAAAGCAGAAGTGGCGGGGATAGGAATCCCCACCCTACAGCACTTGAAGGAGGAGGGCTCAGGGAACGCGCGTCAGAAAGCCCGCGCACCCAATTCCAGCCAGATGTGGCGCCCGCCCGAGTAGGTGTACCCGTAGCCGAAGGGGCTGAGCCAGGAGCCGCCGCCGTACTCACCCACCCCTTGCGGGGAATAGCAGAGAGCGGCGCGATAGCGGCCCAGCACCCGCCCCAGGGAGAGCCGCGTGCTGGCCGCGCGGTAGCTGTCGAGCCGAGAGAAGACATGGCTCAGCTCCAGGTTCCAGAGCGATCGACCCAACTGGTCCTTGCCGAACGGCAGACGCTGCTGCACGAAGAGCGAGCCGAAGCGCCGATGGCCGCCCGGATCCTGGGAGAGATTCGCTCGCACCGCTGCCCCCTTGACTCGGGTCACACCGGTGAAGCTGAGCAGTTGCCGGCTCGACTGGAACAGCGACGTCTGCCCCGCGGGGCCGCCGGAGGAGTAGGTGTAACCCGCGGTGACGAAGCTGCTGGGCCCAAAGCGCCGATCCAGCGAGACCCGGCCGTCCAGCAGGCCGCCCGCACCGCCGCCCAGCTCCCAGGCGTACCCGGTGGTCATGCCTGCCGTCAACCGCAGGTTCCGGCCCAGGTCCTTGCTCGGGAGGCTGACGTTCACATCCACCCCGGGCGAGGTGGTAGTGCGGTTCTGCTGCGCGATCTGCAGCGGCTCGCCGGTCTCGGGGTCGAGCACCACCGCCGCCACGTCCGTGTGCAGCCGGGACTGCCGCAGGTGCACCGCCGGTGTCACCGACACCGCCTGCTTGGTGGTGAGCCCGGACCAGCGGTACTCCAGGTCGCCCAGAGACTGCTCGGACGCGGCGTAGTCGCTGCGAGAAACCACCAGGGAGAGCTGGCCCCCGGACAGGGGGCGGAACAGGCTGATGCTGCTGGAGCGCAGACGCGAGCTCTCATTCCCGAAACGCACCGCGCTCGGCATCCAGGCTCATGGTGAGTCCCCCTCCGAACTGCTGCCGGTGCTCCCACCTCAGGCCCCGGTCGGGGCGGAACAAGTCGTCCAGTTGAAGGGCTCCCTCGCTGCGCCCCTCCTGCATGTACTCCTCCCGCAGGCCCAGCAGCCATCCCAGCCCGGCCTCGCCCACGGCCAGCCCTCGGTTGCGGGTGAGGTGGAGCGACCCGATGTGGTGGGCGCTAGCGCGGTAGTACATGGGGAAATCCATGCTCACACCCGAGGCTGAGCTGAATCCGAGCGCCTGCCCGAAGACCGCTCCTCCGGAACCCGGCTCCACCACGTGCCGGCGCAGAGCCATCACCCGGGTGTCACCAACATAGAAAGCAGCATGATCCAGGATCACCTTCTCGCCGGGGCTGATGACGGCGCGCCGCGCCTTGACCCAGGTCCGGGTCTCATCCGTCCGCAGCGGCTCCCAGAGCACGCTGTCTTCTGACTTGTCGCGCCGGGTTTCGAGCTTGCTTCCCTCCACCAGCAATCGCTCTGCCGGCTCGGCGATGCGCAGCAACCGACCCCGCAGCGACACCAGCTCATAGCGCAGGGCGTCGGCATGGAGAGTGCGACCACCTGACTGCAGCGCCACATTCCCCTGAGCGCACACCAGGTTGGCGCCGAGATCGTACTGGATCCCGTCCGCCCGAATCTCCATCCCCCGGTATTCGAGGCGGGCCTGCCAGGTGGCGACGAAGACCTGCTTGTCCGCGCTGTAGGCGACCTCATCCGCCTCCAGCTCGATCACATGGGAGCCGGGCGACCCGCTGCCCGGCTCCGCCAAAAACTCCACCTGAATGCTCTGGCGAGCCGGCCCCACCATCGCCGAGACCATCGCCCGTCCCGCCACATTGGAGGCGGTAAGCGTGGTCTGCGCCAGGCCCCCGATGGTCTGCACGGGAGAGACCACCTGGCCCAAAGTCGCGACGAAGTACACCATGGTGCCATCGGGCGCGGGCCGGCCCAGAGCATCCAGCACCTCCACCAGGAGCACCAGCGAACTCTTGCCGTCAGCCGGGGCGCGGTCGGGGTCGGCGCGCAGGCGCAAGCTGAACCCAACCGCAGCCTGCGCCACGCTGGTCGCGAGCGCGAGCACCAAGACGAGCGAGAGGAAGCAGGCTGTGCGCGGCCTTGGCATGTAGGTTGGTGGCCTGGCCTCGGCAGGGCGGGGCCCTTGCGGGCCCCGCCGGTGATCAAGGGATGCTATCTGGCCTGAAGGACCCGGTCGCCAGTCACTCTGTCCGGTCTACGCGAGTCCCGGGGCCGGCCCAGCGTGCCCCGCCTCAGCAGCTCGCGGCGGCGCTGCAGCTCGGAGACGCTGGTGGTGGCAGTGCCCACTGTGAACTTGAGGGCCGGGTAGGACCAGATATAACCGTAGTCATTGGTCAAGGTCGGCGGCCAGGGGCGCGGGACGTAGCTATCGAACCGGTTGCGCACTCCCACTCGCCACCAGAAGATGTTGCCAGAGCCTGGCAGGTTCTTGAAGTCGTTCACGACGGCCGAGGTGGTCGTCGGCCCCGGAAACACGCCAGGCACTGACTTCACATAGACCTTGTCGGGCGGGAAGTTGTCGTTGGGGTCTCTAGCGATCTGGACCACCGCCTCGTCCGCGCCGTTCGGCGAGTAGAAGCTGAAGCTGGCGCTGGTGCCGCTCGCCGTGCCCACCAGGTTGAACGGCGGGTTGACCGCGGTGAGGCGATTGGTGAACGAGGAAAGCTCTGCGCCGCGCACGAACGCCCACAGGAAGACTGCAGTGGAGGTGAGGCGCTGCTCGACCAGGATAGGCCGTATCCGATAGACGTAGGCCTGGCCGGGCGCCGGGCCGGCCTGCTCGAAGCTGAAGGAGACGGAGGTGTCGGCGTAAGTGATGACCTGGGCGGGGCGAGAGGTGACGATGGTGCGCGAGTCGGTGCCGACAAGAGTGATCCCTGTCGTCTGATCAACCGTCCCCGTCACCACACGCTGCGTGAAAGTGGGCCTGGGCAGATCGAAGGTATAGTTCTCTCCCTCCCCCGAGACCGGTATCACCTCCATCAGGGCCTGGTCGCGCCAGATCTCATATCCCCAGATGCGGTTCTTCTCGCTTCCGTTGAACGGAATCCAGGTGATGAGGCTGGCGGCCCGGGTGATCTTCAGGTCGGGGTCGAAGATAGGAAGAGAAATGGCCTGCGGCTGCAAGGTCGCCAGGCCATTGGACAGATTGGAGGCGATGAAAGCGGGAGCGGCGAAGCCGCCCTCCTCCATCTGCCGGGAAGTGGCCCCCAGGTCAGCGATGCCAAACAGGGCGGCAGCGGCCAGCAGCATGTTTGTCATGTTCTGCCTTTTCCGCTGGATCTTCGCGGGAGAGGGAGCGGCCACCCCGGCCGGGAGCCGGTAGATGGCGCGCAGCTGGTCTCCCGTGCGCAGCGGCGGCCCCTGCACCACCTTGGCATAGGAGCCGATCGGGTTCGCCTCTGTCACCTCCGCCAGCCCGATCCGCAGGCCGTTGCGGATCGCCACCATGTCCATCCCGTTCTCCACCCCGGCCCGGCCGCCCACGTTCAGGAACACGGTGGAGTCGCGGGCCCACAGCACCATCGCGGTCACGGTGGGGCGCGTCCTCATGTGCTGCACTACGTCGAAGGCCGCCTGCTGCAAGGCCTTGGTGATGAGAGTGTCGTCGCTGGCCTCGGTGGAGGGGGGACCTTGCACCTTGATCAAGGCTCCGTTCACCGCGGTCTGCGCCATGCGGTCGAAAAGCAGCACCGCCAGCACCACCTCGCCGGCCCGTCCTTCCGGGGTGGACACGACGCGCACGCTCCGCACCTGGCCGGTGACCACCATGTTCACCTCTAACTCAGAAGCCAGCCGCACCAGCTCGGCGTCGCTGAGGGGCGGCTTGTACCCCAGGTCGCGCAGCCACAGCTCGACATCGGACTTGGGGAGAATGTCCAGCAGCAAGCGGTCGCGCAGCTCGGTGGCCACCGCGTCGCTCGCCTCCTGCCCGAAGGTCTCCGTCCGGTAGCCGCTGCTGTTCTCGAAGGGCACCACCGCCACCGACTGAGCGGCGCCGCCGCGGGTGGCAACGGAGGGGGTGCCATAGCGGCCGCCGGTGGCAACCTGGGCTTGTGCCGGCGGCGCGGCCAGACCGATGGCTGCCACTGACCAGAGGAACGCCGCCGCGAGCATGACGCCTAGCGCCACCCGCCCCTGTGAAAACGTGCGCATGATGGGTCGTCTCCTTGCTTCTCGCAGTGTTACCGGAGGGCCAGCCCAGACCCTCCCCGCCGGGCGAGGGCAACCACTAGGCCCTCCCTCGCGGTCACTGTCACGTGGTGTGGCACTAGCCGCGGGCCACACTAGCCACGTGGGTGCGAACTCCAACCCTCGCCCAGCAACCCCCAGCCCATTGGCGGTACGACCCCCCGCGCTCAGCGACGGATTCTACCACACCCCTCGACCCCTTGTAAAGCAGAACCTGGGTCGCCTCTCACAGTGGAAGACGACCTGCGTGGGGCGGCTGCCGCAGCCGGCTCATTCCTCTCCGTTCCCCCCATCTGCCTCACCACGAAGCCTGGCCAGCTTCTCCCAGCCGCCTGACGGATTAGACGCGGCGCTCAGCGATTGAGTTCCAGCCAGATCCGCTCGAGTTCCCGCAGAGCCGCCTCCCTCCCGGCAGTGGTGTCCACCACCCAGTCGGCCCGCTTCACCTGCTCGCCTGGCGACAACTGCGCCGCCATCCGCCGCCTCACCTCCGACTCGCTCGAGCCATCCCGGGCCATCACCCGCCGAACCCGCTCCTCCTCGTTGGCCACCATCACCAGCAGACGGTCAACCGGTTTCCGGCCGCCGGCCTCCAGCAGCAGCGGTGCCACCACGCAGGCCACCGCGGTCCCCCCCTCTCTCGCCAGCTCCTGGAGACGCCGTTGGATCTCGGCCATGATGGGGGGATGCGTCAGAGCATTCAGTCTGGCTACCGCCTGGGGATCGCCGAACACCAGATCGGAGAGCTTGCGCCGGTCCAGGCTTCCGTCCGGCCGCAGCACTTCGTGCCCGAAGGCCGCCGCCACCTCCCGGAGAACCGCGGAGCCTGGCCCCATCAGCTCTCGCGCCACCGCGTCGGCATCGAGAATGGACGCCCCCCGGCTCCGGAAGAATTCGCTGGCCAGTGATTTCCCGCTACCGATGCCACCGGTAATGCCCAGCACCAGCATCGGAGCCATTGCGGCGGCGCTCCCCGGCCCCCGCCGCCTACTCCTCTGTCTCCCAGGCCGGCGCGGGCGGCTCGGCGTGCTCCCGCTCTTCCTCGGGAACCGCCTCTGCTCCCGGCGGCTCTTCCTGCCCGGCGGCCTCGCCCACTACCTCCGGCTGAACGGGCTGGCCTTCCCCCTCCTCTTCAGGCTGATCGCCCTGCTCGCCGGCAGCCGCCTGGGCCACGACCTGCGTCCCCGAGAGCATATCACCCACCAGGTCGCCGATGGTGACCCGGCTGCTCTCCTGCTGCCGCTGCATGTACTCTCGCAGCTCGCGCCGCTCCTGCGCTTGCTGCACCTGGCGCAGGCTCAGGGTCATGCGCCTCTCCGCAGGCCGGATGCTGACGATCTTCGCCTGCACCGTGTCTCCGGCCGACAGCGTATCCTGTGCCCGCTGGCCCCGGTTCCCTGGCATCTCGGCATTGGGGATGATGGCCTCAATGCCGGTCTCGAGCCGGATGAACGCGCCGAACGGCACCACTCTGGTCACGGTCCCGGTGACGATCTGGTTCACCCGGAACTGGTCCCTCGCCTGCTCCCACGGGTCGGGAAGGATCTGCTTCAAACCCAGCGAGATCCGATTCTGCTCCCGGTCATAGCGCAGCACCATCACGTCAATCTTATCGCCGACCTTCACCACATCGCTCGGGTGGTTGATCCGCGTCCACGACATCTCGGTGACGTGGAGCAGGCCATCCACCCCGCCAATATCCACGAAGGCTCCATAGTCCGCAATGCGGCGGACGATGCCCTTATAGACCTTGTTCTCCTCCAGGCCGCCCAGCGTCTGCTCGCGGCGCTTGCGCCGCTCCTGTTCCACCGCCTCTTTCTGGGAGACCACCACGCGCTTGCGCCCTCGATCCACCTCGACGATCTTCACCCTCACTGATTGACCCACGAACCGGTCCAGCGCGTGCACGTTGCGGGTGCGCACATGGGAGGCGGGCAGGAAGCCCCTCATTCCCAGGTCCACCACCAGGCCGCCCTTGACCCGATCCGTCACCATCGCGCTTAGCACATCGCCCCGCTCGTGAGCCGTGGTCAGCCGCTGCCAGACGCGCTCGTAGTCCGCCTTCTTCTTCGAGAGCACGGGACTGCCCTCATCATCCTCCGGCCGCACCACGTAGACCGATACCCGATCACCGACCCCCAGCGGCTTGCCTTCCTCGGTGGTGCCGCCGGAGAGCTCCTCGGCCGAGATATGGCCCTCGGACTTGGTGCCCACATCCACCAGCGCGCCGTGCTCGTCAATGTGGACGATGAGCCCGTCCACGATCTGGCCGCTAGTCAGCGCGTTGACCTGCGACTCCATGTCCCCAGGTCCCTCTTCCGCGAGGGAGGCCGCTTCCGATGGGCCTGCCTCCTGGGCTTTCCTCTCCAACTCCTCGCCCTGCACCTCATGCTCTTGGTCGTTCATGCATCACCTAACCTTCCTCACCAGGTGGGCTGCACACCGGCAGCTGGAAGGAAGCTGACGCCGCCACGGTCACCTCGCCAACCCAGCGGCCGCTTCTGCTGCTCTGTGGTGCAGCACGCGAAAGGGGCGGCACTTGCTGACCGCCCCCTCTTCCGAAAGTTCCGAGGCCCATGCGGGAGTGGCCCCTGACCGATGCTGGCGAGAGCCTCGGGATCGCTGCGGCTGCCGGCTCTCGCCTGCTTCCTCATCCCTTCTGACGACTTCGACAGCTAGCCCTCCGGCTCCTTCCACCCCCTCACACCTCTCCCGGCGCCACCGGCGTCATCTCCAGCCAGTTGGGCCCCGCCTTGGTGTCCACCTTCAGCGGCACCCGCAGCTCATAGGCGCCCGACATGCACCGCGTCACCAGGCGCGCGGTCTGGGCCAGCTCAGCTTCCGGGACCTCCAGCAGCAGCTCGTCGTGCACCTGTAGGATCATCCTCCCGGTCAGCCGCTGCCGTGGCAGTTCGCCGTGCACCCGCAGCATCGCCAGCTTGATGATGTCGGCCGCCGTTCCCTGCATCGGGGTGTTGATCGCCATCCGCTCCGCCGCCGCGCGCAGCGCAGGGGCCCGCGCCCTCAGCTCCGGCAGGGGCCGGCGGCGCCCGAACAGGGTTCGCACATAGCCCGCCTCCCGGGCTTGCTGGGGCATACTCTCGACGTAGGCCCGCACCTTCGGGAAACGGCCGAAGTAGCGGCTCACATAACGGCTCGCCTCCTCCATCGAGATCCCCATTTCCCGCGCCAGGCGAAACTCGCTGATCCCATAGGGTATGCCGAAGTTCACCATCTTCGCGAATGCTCGCATCTGCGGGGTGACCTGGCCGTGGCCCACCCCGAAGATCTCCATTGCCGCGGCATGATGCAGGTCCTCGTCCCGCCGGAAAATCTCGATCAGGTTCTGGTCTTCGGTGATGTGCGCCAGGATGCGAAGCTCGATCTGGGAGTAGTCCGCGGACAGCAGCAAGTGGCCCTCCCGTCCCGGGATGAAGGCCCGCCTGATCTCGCTGCCCAACTCGGTCCGGATAGGGATGTTCTGCAGGTTGGGGTCACTGCTGCTCAGCCGGCCCGTGGCCGTCACCGCCTGGTTGAGCGAGGTGTGCAGCCGCCCCGTCTCCGGGTCGATCAGCCGCGGCAGAGCGTCCACGTAGGTAGACTTGAGCTTCGTGACCTCCCGGTATTCCAGGATCCTGGTCACGATCTCGTGCTCGCTCAACCCGGCCAGCACGTCCGCATCCGTCGAGTACCCGGTCTTCGTGCGCTTGCTCTTGTCGGGCGGCAGCTTCAGCTTCTCGAACAGAATCTGCCTGAGCTGCTTGGGGGAGCCGATGGTGAACTCCTCACCCGCGAGCGCGAAAATGTCCCGCTCCAGTTCTCCCACCCGCTGCCCCAGCCGCGCCGACAGCGCCTGCAGCGCGGACACGTCAATCGCCACCCCGGCGCGCTCCATCTCCACCAGCACCGGGATCAAGGGCATCTCCAGCTCCCGGAACAGCTTCCCCAGTTCCAGCTCCTCTAGCTCCTGCGCCAACCGCTGCCGTAGGGCCCCCACCTGTCGTACCGCCCTCGCCGCCACCCCGGGCGCGGCCCAATCGCCCAGCGCCAGTTCGGCCCTGCTCTCGCCTTGCAGATGGTCATAGACCGCGGAGTCCAGATCGTGCTTGCGCGCCGGGTTCACCAGATAGGAAGCGATCATGGTGTCGAAGGCCAGCCCCTGGAGCGAGATCCCCCGCCGGAAGAGAAGCAGGGCCAGGCGCTTCAGGTCGTGGCCGATCTTGGCCACCTGAGGCGACTCCAGCGCCGGCTTCAGGGGAGTCAGCAAGGAGCGCAGGTTCCCGGCCTCCGCCAGCACAACGGCCGGGGGCGGCCGGCCCGCTTGCCCTTCTCAGCAGAGCCCCCGGCCAGGCAGAGTCCGACCATTTCAGCGCGGAGAGGAGGGGAGAGGGCGGCGAGAGGGTAGACGATCAGCTCCCGCGCTTCGGCCAGTTGCTTCGCCAGCTTCCCCACGTCCGGCGGCTGCTGTACCAGCAAGTGCTCATCGCTCACCTCCGCCGGCTGGGATTCCAGCCGCGACAGCAGACTGCGGAAATCCAGCCGCCGGAACAGCTCCCCCAGCCGTGCCCCATCCGGAGGCCGGACTCGCAGCGCCGCAGGATCCAGGTCGAGGGGCAGATCGCGCACGATCACCGCCAGCTCCCTCGATCTTCGCGCCAGGTCGGCGTAGGCCTCCAGCGCCTGCGCGATGCGAGCGGGCGTGACCTCGCCGCGATGGGCGATCACACTCTCCAATGACCCGTAGCGCGCCACCAGGGCCGAGGCCGTCTTATCCCCAATGCCGGGCACCCCGGGGATGTTGTCACTGGTGTCCCCGCGCAGGGCACGGAAATCCGGCAGCTGCTCTGGCGCGAAGCCGTAGCGCTCTCGCACCGCCGCCGGATCGTAGACCGTAGTCTCGGTGATGCCACGGCGGGTGACCATCACCGATACCCGATCCGAGACCAGTTGCAGCTCATCCAGGTCACCCGTCACCACCAGCACCCGGCAGCCGGACTGCTCCCCCTCCCGCGCCAGGGTGCCGATGACGTCATCGGCCTCGTAGCCCTCTGCGGTGTAGATGGGGATGTGCATCGCCTCCAGGATTTCGCCGCGCCATCTCGATCTGCGGGCCCAGCTCGTCCGGCATCTGCTGGCGGGTGGCCTTGTAGTCCGGATAGCGGCGGTGGCGAAAGGTGGGCGTGGGGAGGTCAAAGGCCACCGCGATCATATCGGGCTGCTCTTCATCGAGAATCTTGAAGAGCATGGCGGTGAAGCCATAGGCCGCGTTCGTCACCTCTCCCTTGGCGTTGGTGAGGGGAGGAAGCGCGAAGAAGGCCCGATAGAGCAGGCTGTGGCCGTCTATCAGTACCAGCTTTGGTGCGGTGGACTCGGTCACATCTCTCCTGGCTCTGCTCTCCGCGCCAGCGCGCCCTGCGCCAGGCGAGCGGCGAACTCGTCATAGAGCAAGCCGCCACTCACCGTCACCTGGCTGCGGCTGGAGCCACCGCTGCCCAGCAGCCAGCGCAGCAGCCCGGGAGGCGCGTATTCCTTGGTCCTCGGTATGCCGGTGATGCCCGCCAACCGCCCCGCTGCAGCCAGCGCTTCCTGCATGCCGCCCAGCTCATCTACCAGCTTGTTCTGCTTCGCCTGGGCGCCGCTGTAGATGCGGCCGTCGGCCAGCTTGCGCACTCCCGCCTCGGTCAGCCCGTGGTCCTTCCGGCCCTCGGCCACCGCCTTGATGAACTGGTCGTGGGTCTCGCGCAGCAGCTTCTCCACCAGGGCGCGCACGTCCGGGCTGATAGGCCCGAAAGGAGAGAGCATGTCCTTGAACTTGCCCGCCTTCAACACCTCCGCCTTGATCCCCAGCTTCTTGAACAGCCCGGAGATGTCCTCGTGCATCGAGATCACGCCGATGCTGCCGGTGATGGTGGCGGGATTGGCCCAGATCTCCTGCGCCGGGGCCGATATGTAGTACCCGCCAGAGGCGGCGACATCGGCCATGGACACCACCACGAGTTTGTGGTGCTGCTGCGCCATCTGGACCGCGTGATAGATCTCCTGAGAGGCGGCGGCCGAGCCGCCCGGGCTGTTGACCCGCAGCAGGATCCCCTTCACATCATCATCTTCGATCGCGCGCTCGATCTGCTGCACCACGTCATCCGATCCAGTGGAGGCGCCGCCCAGAGGAGAGAAGCCGGACTGCCCGGCGACGATCGCCCCATCCACGCGAATCAGCGCGATCCGGTTCCCGCCGACGCTGATACCGCGCATCGCGCCTGTGGCGCTGAACACCCCCGAGAGCGCGACCGCAATCACGATCACGATCACGACCAGGCACCCGGCCAGGCCGCACCCGCATCCCCATCGCCAGAAAGACCCGCGCCGCCGCGGCGGGGGTGGGGCCTGCAGCAACGGAGGGGTTGGCGGGGGCGGGGGCGCTGGGGGAGGCGGTGGTGGGGTAGGAGGCGGCGCCGCCTGTTGGACAGGAGTCTGCTCCTGCCCCCGAGCTTCTTCTGTATGTTGGGCGGAAGCTTGCTCCTGCCCTTCCCTCTGCTCCCCCGATGGCTGTTCAGGACTCACTTTCCTCTCCTATCGGATCCGTCATGGCCGTCTGTAGGGCGGGTATCCGCCCCAGGCGGATGCCCGCCGGCCGTCGTCTCTCCCTCTGCGTCATCTGCGCAATGGCTAAGCCGCCCGCAGGCGGCCGCCATGGCGGCAGGCGAAGCCTGCCTAGCCATCTGCGGATCGCCGTTCACCTTGACACTGCTAATCGCGGCAGACTATACTCGGCTACAATACAAGGGCAGGAGGCAAGCTCCTGCCCTACTCAGGGGCCGGTGTGGCGGAATGGCAGACGCGCCTGACTCAAAATCAGGTGGGGGCAACCCCGTGGGGGTTCGACTCCCTCCACCGGCACGACAAGCGGTTCAGCCGCCGATAGACGCAGATCAACGCAGATGAACTACGGTAGCACCGGCTCCCAGCCGGTGACGTCCCCCCCAGACTCCGCTGCTAGCCCCGGACCCTTTTCGTTGCTTCGGTAGCTCTACTGCCGAAGCCCCCTGCCGGCACCCCTTGATGTCATTCTGAGCAGGGCGAAGAATCCCGCCGTTCCGCACCCGGGCAAGAGACTCGTCGCCAGACCTGCTCCCCCGACCTAGCCATACCCCGGCCCGCCGAAGGCGGGCCTAGGGGCTCCTGCCCTACGTGCCTACCGTTGCTGACCGGGGGACGGGCTCGCTCGCCTCCGGTGAGTTCCTATCGGCGGTGCGGGGAGCGCAGGAGAGGAAGAGGATGCGGTGAAGTGAGGGTGTGCGTGAATCGGTAGCGAGGAGGCGAGGGAGATGAGCGACCAAGCAGACGCGCCGGAGGTGGTGCGGGCGCAGCGGTTCGTGTTGGTGGACGCGGCAGGCGCGCAGCGCGCCGCGCTGGCGCTGGGACCCGACGGCAGCCCGATCCTGTCGCTCTTCGACGAGAAGGGCAAGGCGCGCGCCATGCTGGGCCTGCCTACCGACGGCAGCCCGTCCCTGTCGCTCTTCGACGGGAAGGGCGTGCCGCGCGCCGCGCTGGCGCTGGGAGCCGACGACAGCCCGATGCTGTCGCTCTTCGACGGGAAGGGCGGGCTGCGCGCCTCGCTGGCGCTGGGAGCCGACGACAGCCCGATCCTGTCGCTCCACGACGGGAAGGGCGAGGCGCGCGCCTCGCTGGCGCTGCCTGCCGACGGCAGCCCGAAGCTGGTGCTCTTCGACGAGAAGGGGGAGGGGCGCGCCGTGCTGTCGGTGGTTCCCGACGGCCGCCCGGGCCTGGCGCTGTACGACGAGAAGGGCGAGGCTTTCTGGCGAGCGCCGTAGTTTCGGCCGGGATGGGATGGGGCGCGGGCGGTCGGCACAGAAGGGGCGGCGCGACAAAGGGGCGACGGGCGTAAGCAAGAGCAAGTGGGCGGCTGTGATTCGTTGCTTCGGTAGTTCTACTGCCGAAGCCCCCTTGGGCCCCCTCCTCCGCCATGGCTCACATCGAAATCCCATCCCAGCTATCGCATGAGTGCTGCGGCGGGCATGCGAAGACATGCCCGCCCTACAGTCCTTCCATCCGTGTTCATCGGCGCCCATCTGCGGACAGGCCGTTCGCCGTTCACCCCTCCACAAACTGCCCCATCCCCCGCAGCTTCCGATACCGCGCTTCGACCAGATCGTCTAGCGGGATTCCACCCAATCGCGCCAGGCTCCGCGTGATGGCTTCCTTCACCAGCCGCGCCGCCTCCAGCGGGTCCTTGTGCGCGCCGCCCAGGGGCTCGGGCACGATCTCGTCAATCACGCCGAGGGCGAGGGTCTGCTTGGCCGAGATCCGCAGGGCCTCCGCGGCCTCCGGGCCCCGGCTGGGATCGCGCCCGAACGCGTCCAGGATCACCGCGCACGATTCCGGCGGGATGACGGAATAGATGGCGTGCTCCAGCATCATCACATGGTCGCCCACCGCGATCCCGATCGCCCCTCCGCTGCCGCCCTCTCCGATCACCATCACCACGATCGGTGTCCGCAGCAGTGACATCAGCGCCAGATTCTCGGCGATGGCGTTGGCGATGCCCCGCTCCTCCGCCTCCAGCCGCGATTCCGCGGCCGGAGTATCCACGAAGCTGATTACCGGCATCCGCAGCTTCTCCGCCAACCGCATCACCCGCGCCGCCTTGCGATAGCCCTCGGGGCGCGCGCTGCCGAAGTTGCGGAACTGCCTCTCCTTCACCTCCCGCCCCTTCTGATGGCCGATCACGGCCACCCGCAGGCCCTCCAGTGAGGCCAACCCCGCCACCATGGCAGGGTCGTCGCCGAAGCGCCGATCCCCGTGCAGCTCCACGAAGTCCTCGAACACCGCGCCCACATAGTCCAGCGTGTAGGGCCGGTCCACATGGCGAGCCAGCAGCACGTTATCCCATGCCGTCAGCATAGTGAACACCTCGCGGGTGACTTGCTCCTGCCTCCGGCGCAGCTCGTCCACCTGCTGCCTCAGCCGCGCCCGCCGCTCCTCGCTGATGCCGCGCGCGGTCAGCAGCCGCTCCAGCTTCTGAATATCCCCCTCCAGCTCGCGCAGCTGGCGATCGAAGCTGGGCCACCTACTCATCCGGGGTCTCCTGACCTGGCAGGCTGGGAGCCTGCGCTACCGGGCCGGACAGCAGGCGGAGCAGGCGGACCAGCAGTGGCCGCACCTCTCTGCGTGTCACCACCAGGTCAAGCATCCCGTGCTGGTGCTGGAACTCGGCGGTATGGCTCCCCAGGGGCAGCTTGATCCTGAAAGCCTGCTCGATCACCCGGGGGCCGGCGAATCCAATCAACGCTTCCCGCTCGGCGATGGCGACGTCTCCCAGGGAGGCGAAGCTGGCGAACACCCCGGCGGTGAGCGGATCGGTGCCCACGGTGATGAACGGAACCCGCGCCTGCCCCAGCCGGGCCACCATCGCCGCGGTCTTGGCCATCTGCATCAGGGAGACGATCCCCTCCTGCATCCGCGCCCCACCCGAGCAGAGGAACCCCAGCAATGGGGATTGGCGCTCGACCGCTCGCTCGGTGGCGCGGGCGAACTTCTCCCCCAGCACCGCACCCATGCTACCGCCCATGAAGTTGAAGTCCATCACCAACAGCACCACCGGCAAGCCCTCGATGGTGCACTCTCCCCACACCATGGAGTCGGCCAACCCAGTGCGGCCCTCGGAGTCAGAGAGCTTCTCCCGGTAGCCGGGGAAGCGCAGGGGGTCGCTCGACCGCAGCCCCTGGTCCTGCTCCCGAAAGGAGCCGCTGTCGGCGGTGATGGCAATCCTCTCCCGTGCGCTCAGCCGGCGGTGATGCCCGCAGTGGCGGCAGACGTACAGCTCCTCCTCCAGCTCCCGCTGGTAGAGCATCTCTCCGCACTTGGGGCACTTGCTCCACAGGCCCGCCGGCACGCCCTCGACGTTCTCCCGGCTGCTAGCCTCTTGTTCGCTCAAGAACCGCCTCCATTCGTCCCAATCCCACTTGCAGGGCGCGGTTTCCCGATGGCCAGGCCCTCCGGGCCTAGGGACATCCCGGCCTCCGCAGGCCTAGAAACCGCGCCTGGCGGCATCGGGAGACGCCGCCCTTCAGGCGCAAAAGGTGGCCTCGCTGGTGTCGGAGAACCTCGCGCTCATGGACATCGGCGAGATCAGGAAAGACATTGACGACCTGGACAACGCCCTGCTGGACCTGCTCAACCGCCGGGCCGAGCAGGTGCTCGCCATCGGCCGGTGCAAGGAGCACAACGGCGCGCTGGTGTTCGACCCGGCGCGGGAACGACAGATCCTGGATCGCCTCGCCGGCCGCAGCCGGGGGCCGCTTTCGTCGCAGGCCCTCGCAGAGATCTTCGGCGCCATCTTCGCGGTCCACCGCCTGCTGGAGAAACGGCTCACCGTGGTCTATTTCGGCGGGGCCGGCTCCTTCAGCCACATCGCGGCCCGGCGCAAGTTCGGCGATGCTGCCGACCTGGGGCCGGCCGACGCCACGGCCGACCTCTTTCAGGCAGTGGAGAAGAAGGAGGCGGACCTGGGCGTGGTTCCCATCGAGAACACCACCGCCGGGGTGGTGCCTCTCACCCTGGACGCGCTGGCGGAGTCCAAGCTCAGCATCTGCGCCGAGATCTACGTGGATATCGAGCACTCTCTGCTCTCCCACTGCCGGGAGCTAGAAGATATCAAGCGCGTCTACTCTCACCCCCAACCCCTGGCGCAGTGTCGCATCTGGCTCCGCTCTCATCTGCCTCGGGTGGAGGTGGTCTCGGTGGGCAGCACTGCCCGCGCCGCCGAACTCGCCGCGGCCGAGCCCGACTCGGCTGCCATCGGCCCGGCACTGGCAGCGGAACTGCACCAGATCCCCGTGCTCCGCGCTCAGATCCATGACCAGGCCGACAACCGCACTCGTTTCTTCGTGGTGGGCCAGGCCCCGGCCCTTCCCAGCGGCCGGGATAAGACTTCCCTCCTGTTCTCGGTGCCGCATCAGGCCGGCGCCCTCCACCGCGCCCTGGGCGTGTTCAGCAGCCATCACATCAACATGACCTTCATCCAGTCTCATCCCACCAAGCGGACGCCATGGGAGTACATGTTCTTTGTGGATGTGCAGGGCCACGCCGATCAGCCGCCCCTCGCCCAGGCGCTGGCCGAGCTGCGGGAGCAGACCTCGCTGCTGCGCGTGCTCGGCTCCTATCCCGAGGAGTTCCCTTAGTAGGAACCTTGTAGGACGCGGTTTCCGGACCGCGCCTCACGATCCCGCGGGACGACGCGAGCCTTTCCCTCGCCGGCCGGAGCCCGACTTGTCCGCCGTAGCTCCAGCGGAGGCGGACTTGTCCCCAGTGGCTCTAGCGGAGGCGGACTTGTCCCCAGTGGCTCTAGCGGAGGCGGACTTGTCCCCAGTGGCTCTAGCGGAGGCGGACTTGTCCCCAGTAGCTTCAGCGGAGGGGGATTCCGGCTCGCTCTCCGCTTCTCCTGCCGGCCAGGCGAAGGCGCGAGGCAGCAGCTCGCTCAGCTCGAACTCCCGGCGGAGATCGCCCCGGCCCACGGAGAGAATGGGGAGTTGAGCGCAGAACTCGGCCAGCGCCTGGCGGCAGGCCCCGCACGGAGAAAGGGGCCCGGCATCCGGGGTGTAGATGACCAGGCCGTCGAGTTCCGCGTTCCCCTCCGCCACCGCCCGGAATAGCGCCGCCCGCTCCGCGCAGATGGTCAGGCCGAACGAGGAGTTCTCGACATTGCACCCGGCGAAGATCCGCCCTCGCCGCCCCCGCAGCGCTGCTCCCACCCTGAGATGCGAGTAGGGCGCGTAGGCCTGCTGGCTCACCTCCCGCGCCGCCGCCAACAGTTCCTCCCACTCCCCGGGCGCGAGCCCGCGGGAGCTACCGGTCGGCCGCCTCTGGCTTCTCATCCTCCTCTTCCTCCGGGCTGCGCACCACCCGCACGCGCAGAATGCGATTCTCCGAAACCGCCTCCACCGTGAACTCCAGGTTCCGCCAGCTCACCTTCTCGCCCACCACCGGAAGTCGGCCCAGCTGCTCGAGGATGAACCCGCCCACGCTGTCGAAATCACCCTCCGGGAGGGCCACGCCCAGCCGGTCATCAATCTCATCTGTGCTCACCCGAGCATCCACGATCAGCGTATCCTCGGAGACCACGCGCACCGGCTCCGCCTCCACGTCGTACTCGTCCCGCAGCTCGCCGAAGATCTCCTCCAGCAGGTCCTCGATGGTGACCAGCCCGGCCGTCCCGCCGTACTCGTCAATCACGATCGCCATGTGGAGGCGGCCGCGCTGCATCAGGCGCAGCACTTCACTCACCTTCTTGCTCTCCGGCACCACCGGCACCGGCTTGCGCGCGATCTCGGCCGCGGTGAGGCCCGCGCCGTCGCTCTCCAGCGCCACCACGATGTCCTTCGCATAGACGATGCCGATGATGTGGTCCACGTCCTTCTCGTAGACCGGCAAGCGGGAGTAGCCGCTCTCCGCGCTCACCCGCGCCGCCTCCAGCAGTGTCGCCTTCGCCGGCAGGCAAGCTATGTCGGTGCGCGGTGTCATCACCTCTCGCGCCACCATGTCGGCGAACTCGATCACGCCGCGGATCATCTCCTTCTCTTCCTCTTCGATCCCCCCCTCGGCCTCCCCCACCGAGACCAGGGCCATCATCTCCTCGTCGGAGTAGCTCGGCTTGGCCGCCGTCACTTCCCCTCCGAACACCGGAGTCACCAGATACCTGATCAGCCACAGCGCCACCAGATAGAGCACATGGCCGAAGGGCCGGAGCAGGCTGTGGATGAAGCTGAGCAGGGGTGCCGCGGCCAGGCCCACTGGCTCCGCTCGCCGCATGGCATAGGTCTTCGGCGTAAGCTCACACAGCACCAGTATCACCAGGATCATGCCGAGCGCGCTCGAGCGGCACCCAACGCTGGCTGCCTCCGGAGAGGCGAATGGTGAGTTCCGTGGTGTAGGCCGAGGCCACGATCACGGAGGCGTTGATCAGGAGTACCAACGAGCTGAGCACCTCTTGCCTGTGCTCCAGCAACCTCTCCAGCCAGCCTGACCCGCGCCGCTTCTCGCTTGCCAATTGCCGCGCCCGGCTCAGCTCCACACGCACGAGCGCGGCCTCCGAGAGCGAGCAGAAGGCGAGCAGTAGCAAGCAGACCGCGATCGCTGCCACCTGCCAGATGTAGGGGCGGAGCGCAAGCAGGAAGGAAGCTAAGCTGGGATCAGCCATGGCTGGGCCCACTCTCTCCGGCGCGGGGCCTCATTCGCCCCCGCCTTGGCGCGGCTCTTTGCCGGCCTCGCCAGCCTGCGGCTTCCGCACCGCCAGCACGCGGAGATGCGGTAGCCCTGCCGTTCGTCCACGATCAGCCGCACTCCGTGCAGGTCGAGGGCCTGGCCCACCCTTGGAACCACTCCCAGGCGGCTGTACAGCAAACCCGCCAGGGAATCGTAGTCACCCTCTGGCAGCGGGAGGCCGAGGGCAGCCGAGGCCTCGCTGATGCTCATGCGGCCATCCAGGGCGATGGTTCCTCCCTCCAAGCGCTGCACCAGAGGCCGCACCACGTCATACTCGTCGTAGATGTCCCCTACCACCTCCTCCAGCAGATCCTCCAGTGTCACCAGGCCCGCGGTCCCGCCGTATTCGTCCACCACGATGGCGAAGGTGCGGCGGTTGCGCCGGAAATCCGTCATCAGGTCACTCAGCCGCCTGGTCTCCGGCACGCGCAAGGCCGGCCTCATCACCTCGGTAACGGACACCTCCCCTCCCCCGGTAGCCAGCAGGGGAAGCACGTCCTTCACATACACCACGCCGACGATGTCATCGAGGTCCTGGCGGTACGCCGGCAGGCGGGAGATGCGGTGCTCCGTCGCCAGTTTCCCCGCCTCCCTGGCGGTGCCAGTCTCCGGGATCGCCACCATGGCGGTGCGCGGCACCATCACCTCTCGCGCGGCCTTATCGCCGAACTCGAAGATGTGGTGGATCATGGCCTTTTCCTCTTCCTCCAGGGCCCCGGCCTCGGCCTGCAGATCCACGATGGCGCGAATCTCCTGCTCGGTAACGGGCTCCTCCGGCCTGGGTCGGCCGCCCAGCAGCCAGACCAGGCCTTCGGCCATGAGGCCCATCGCCCGAGTCGGCACCCAAAGCAGCCCGGAGGCAATCCAGATCGGCACTACTGTGGCCCGCGCCACCCGCTCCACATTCGCCACCGCATAGCTGATAGGCACCGCCTCCGCGAACACCATCACCAGCATCACCACGGCCAGAATCGCCACCCACACTGGCAGGCCGTGGGTGACCGCCAGGTCGGCGGCCATCGCCTCGGAGCTGTAGTTCAGGGCAGTGATCAGCACCAGCATGGTGCCCAACGTCACTGTCGGGCGAGAGAGGAGCCGCTCGGTCAGGGCCCCGGTCAGCCCGGTGGAGAGACGGCGGGCCCGGTGCCGGCCCAGCGCCAGCAGGCTGATCTCGGCGGCTGAGAACAGCCCGGCGACCAGCAACAGCACCAGGATGACAAGAGCTATCAGCAGGTCGTTAGGCATGGGCCCTGTCGGCTCCCCGCGATAGCTGTCTCACCTGTCCGACCCTGTTGCCATTCACCACCCTGCGCGCATCGCCAGCGCGCCGTAGAGCGCGAACCCGACCACCAGCGCCACTGCTGCGCCGATGAGCACTTCTCTCACGGTATGAATGCCAGCATCCACCCGGCTCTGCGCCACCAGCACCGCCAGCGCAAATGCCAGGAAGCGCTCGATCACGCCCGGAGTGAGAAACCAGATGCTGACGAAGCAGAAGAAAGCCACCGCGCTGTGGGCGCTGATCACTCCACCCCGGGTCAGACTACCTCGCCCGCCCCAGAGCTTGGCGACGATCACCGCCACCACCACCGTCACCACTCCCACCAGCAGGACATGCAGTGGATGGGGCCGCGGCCGCCCCACTCCTCGCAGCGCCTCCAGGGCCTCTGCGTTCAAGAAGACGCCGAGCACGATCAGCACCCCCATGACGATCGCCACCAACACCCCGGCGCCGCCCACGTCCTTGGCGATCTTGGCCAGGGGATGATACTCGGGGCTGACCAGATCCACCACAGTCTCGATGGCGCTGTTGATCACCTCGGCCAGCACCACCAGGGCGATCGCCAGGCAGAGCAGCAGCAGCTCCACCCGGCTCACCCGCACCACCGCACTGGCCAGCAGCACCAGGGCGCCGATGAGGAGAAGCACGCGCACGTGCCAGTCTTTGTGCAGCACGTGCACCAGCCCCTCCACCGCATACCTCGTGCTTTCCAGCAGGTGGCGAGGCCTCATCTGGTCGTCCGGGAGGGCGGATCGGTGACCTCTCCGCTCTTCTGGCTGCGGGAAGCCGGCGCCAGGTCGCAGGCCAACGCGGGATCTATCTCCCTCAGCAACGCCTCCGCGTGGCCCATCATCTGGCGCCGCTGCCCCAGGGTTCGGTCCTTCCATCCGGTGAGATGGAGGATCCCGTGAATCAGCAGCAGCGCCAGCTCCGCCCTCACCGGGTGGCCCATGGCCCGTGCCTGCCGCTCCGCCGTTTCCACCGAGATCGCTACATCCCCCAGCAATGGGACGGGCCCGCCCCGGCCCGCTGGCCGCGCTACCGCGGGCACATGCCTCCCCGCCGACTGGGGGAACGCCAGCACATCCGTCGCCGCGTCCCGGCCCTTGTACCTCCGATTCAGATCCCGAATCCATTTGTCATCACCAATCGCCACACTCAGCTCGGCACCCGGCTCGCACCCCTCGGCCACCATCACGGCCCGAGCAATGCGAAGCAGCCGCGCCCCAAGGCGGCGGGCAACCGACGTCCGCCTTTGGTTGACCCGGGTCCTCGCTCTGCCGACCAGGACCACCGCCACCCGCGGTCACTTCCCAGGCCCTGCCGCGACTGGCTCCGGGTACTCGATCCGGCTGTGGCAGAGCAGTCCCGAGAGCATGCGCGCCATGGTGGCCTCCACTGCCGCCACATCCCGGAAGGTGAGTTCGCACTCTCCCAGTTGCCCGTCAACGACGCGGTCCCGGATCAGGTCGCGCACCAACTGCTGCACGCGCTGTGGGGTGGGATCGGGCAGCGCCTTCGCCGCCGCCTGCACCGAGTCGGCGAGCATCACCAGTGCCGCCTCTTTGCTCTGGGGCAAGGGGCCCGGGTAGCGGAACTGATCCTCGGTCACGCCCTCCGGGCGTTCGCCGGTAAGGGCCTGCTGGTAGAAGAAGCTGACCAGGGTGGTCCCATGATGCTGGGAGACGATATCCACTATCTCCGGGGGCAGGCGATGCTGCCGCGCCAGCTCCACCCCATCCTTGACATGGGACAGGATAATCAACCCGGACAAGGAGGAGGAGAGCCGGTCGTGAACATTCGCCAGGCCCAGGATGCCCTGGTTCTCGACAAAGAAGGGGGGCCGCGCCAGCTTGCCGATATCGTGATAGAGCGCGCCCACCCGCGCCAGCAGGCCATCGGCGCCCGCTGCCTGGGCCCCGGCGTCGGCCAGGTCAGCCACCATCACCGAAGCGTAGTAGGTGCCTGGGGCCTCCGTCTGCAGGCGGCGGAGCAGCGGATGCTGCGGGTTGGACAGCTCGAGCAGGCCGAGGTGAGTCGTGATGCCGAATGCGCGCTGCAGCAGGACGATGCCTCCCAGACTCAGGGCAGCTACACCCGGGCTGTAGAGGATGCTGGCCAGTCCCGCCTCGTGCATTATCGCGACCCAAGGCCGACCCTGGAGCAGACCACCTGCAGAGACCAACACCAGGTTCGTCAAGGCCATGATGCTCACCATCCAGCGCAGCCGCGACACCGGCCATAGATGAGAGACATAGCTCAGCGCCACCACTGCACTGCCCAGGGACAGCACGGCCGCGATGAGGCCGCCGTTTGTCATCAGGCCCACCAGGAAGCTCAGAGCCACCGCCAGCGCCAGCCCTACCTCTTGGGCCAGCAGGGTCGCTGCCAGCAGGGTGGCCGTCGGCACCATCAGCATCCAGGCATTAGGAAGGGAAAGCGCCAACAGGTTGGTGGTAAAGAGAGCGACCACTACCAGCAGCGAAAGCAGCAGCAGCTGCTTGGGCCGCTCGTAGACCCGCCCTGCCCACTGCCGGGTCTGGGCGCCCAGCACCAGCACGATCAGGGCCACGATCAGGCCGATGGCCAGGGACCGGCGGTAGCTCAGCCCCGGGCCCCGCAGCCCCACCGCGTCCAGCATCGCCAGATGCCGGCGGGTGACCCGCTCCCCGGGCGCCAGGATCACATGGTCGGCGGCGATGGTCCGCTCCACTTCCTGCACCCGCGCCCCGGCCTCCTTCCGCGCCGCGTTCGTCGCCTCCTCGTCATAGACCCGATTGGGCGCCACCTCCCGCACCACTACCGCCGCGAGCAGAGCGGCCGCAGGCCCTTGCTCTGGCTGACGCGCCAACGCTGCCGCGGCCTCTCGCGCCGACCGCAGATCGGCCGTGCCCTCCCTGATCTCCCGGGACATCACCTGCTGCAGGATTCCGCCCGCCCGCCGCCGCAGCGCCTCCAGTCTGTCCGGGGAGGCCTCCTCGGCCCAGGCCAGCGCGTCGGCGGGCAGGCCGGAGACCCGCGGCACAGAGCCCGGCAGGGCCGGCTTGGTGCTTGCGGCCACCAGCGCCTCGAAGACGCCGTCCACCCGCTGCTCAGCATCGGCGAGGGCGAAGGGCAGGGGAGCATACTGAGGCGACAGCGAGGCCCGCCGCTCGGCCTCCCGGCGCAGCCGCGCCGTCTCATCGGGGTCCACGTACTGGGCGGTGCGAGGCGCCCGGATCAGTGCCGGGCTGGGCTCCCCCGGGCGGAGCGACACCCGCCCTGGGAAGAGGTTATACCCGAGCAGGATCAGAGTCCCCGCGGCCCACGTGAACAGCCCGAGTGCAATGCGTGCCCACGTGACCAAGGCGGCGGGGCTGCGACGCCCGCCTCTCGCGGCGAGACTCCAACTCCGCCCGCCGTTGGCACGGCGGGCGCTGCGGGCGCGACTCATCTGGTCGGCGGCCCCTCAGCTCCGGAGCCTTCCCTTCTGCCGGAACGACCGGCCTCGTGCTGGTCGTAGGCCTGTATGATGCGCTGCACCAACTCGTGCCGCACTACATCCTGATCCGAGAAATAGACGAACGCGATCCCGGGGATGCCAGGCAGGATCTCGCGCACGTGGTTGAGGCCGGAGACTTGGCCCCGGGGGAGATCCGTCTGCGTGATGTCCCCGGTGACCACGGCCTTGGAGCCGAACCCGAGCCGGGTGAGGAACATCTTCATCTGCTCCGGCGTGGTGTTCTGGGCCTCGTCCAGGATGATGAAGGAGTCGTTCAGCGTCCGCCCTCGCATGAATGCCAGCGGCGCCACCTCGATCATGCCCCGCTCCACCATGCGCTGCGCCTTCTCGAGATCCATCATGTCATAGAGCGCGTCGAACAGAGGCCGCAGGTACGGGTCCACCTTGGCCGCGATATCCCCCGGGAGGAAGCCCAGCTTCTCTCCCGCCTCCAGCGCCGGACGGGTGAGCATCACCCGCGACGCGCGCCGGTCTCGCAGCGCGCTCACCGCCATCGCCATTGCCAGATACGTCTTCCCGGTCCCGGCGGGGCCGATAGCGAAGGTCAGGTCGGCATGCGCCATCGCCTCTACATACCGCGCTGGGTCTGGGTGTGGGGCTTGATGGGCTTGCCGCGTTCGGTAACGAGCACCACATCCGAGAACAGCACCTCTTCCGCCTGCGCACGGCCGCTCCCCACCAAGCGGGCGGCGTATTCCACCTCACCCGTGGTGATCGGATGCCCCATCTGAACCAGCTTGCGCAGCTCCCCCAGCAGCTCGGTCGCACGCGCCACCTGCTCCCGAGTGCCGCGCACTCGAATCTCATTGCCACGGGCCCCGATGTGCGCGCCCAGCTCGCGCTCGATCAGGCGTAGGTTCTCGTCGTGGGTGCCCGCAAGCGCGACCGCCTCCTCGTTGTCCGCGAGGACCAGCTTGGTCTCCGAGGCCTGCTCCATCCCACCGGCGGGCCGAGCTCTGCTCGCGCCCGAAGGCGGCGAATGGCCTGATCTGGATTGGCGATTAGAATCCGTGATTGGGTTCAGCCTCGTCAGCTGCTATGCGTGCGGAGGGACGGTGCTGCGGACGGCTCATGCGGCAGAGGCACTGCCGGTAGCTCAGGAATCCCCCCGAGGGCCCGCTCCGGGCGGGCCCGCCCTCAAGCAAAACAGAAGCCCGCCGGAGGCGGGCATCTGCTCCCGTCATCAGTTTTCGCTCACTCGCTGCTGCGGCGTCTTTCCGCTCGGCGGCTCCGCCTGATGGCGGCCGCCAGCAACCGGCGCCGTTTGTCGCTCGGTTTCTCGTAGCGCTCGTGGCGCTTCGCCGCCTCCAGCACGCCGTGCTGGTGCAGCTCTCGCTTGAAGCGCCTCAGCGCGCTATCTATCGACTCGTTGTCGCGAACTTCGACAGTCAACGCTCTCCCCCCCTTCTCCTCTAATCAGACTGCAAGGGCGGGCACGGGGATGCCCGCCTTCCGTCACCGCGGACCGCTGGCGCTCCAGCACCCCACCCCCGGGCTGGACCGCGCCGGCTCATGATCGCGCTGATTATAGCAGGGGCCCCCGACCCTTGTCAAATCCGGGCGTGGGCCACCGTATCTAGCCCGGCGGCCACCCCAGCCGGCGGCCCCCCAGGAGGTGGAAGTGCACGTGATCTACCGACTGCCCCGCCTCCGGGCCGCAGTTCGCCACCAGGCGGAATCCGGTTTCGGCGACCCCCTCCTCCTCGGCGATTTGTGCGGCTACCCGCACAAGATGGCCCAGGATCATCTCGTTCTCCGCCGATAGATCGCGCAATGATGAGATGTGGGATCGTGGGATTATCAACAGGTGTGAAGGAGCCTGTGGATTCCGGTCGCGAAACGCCACAGCCGTGTCGTCGCTGTAGACCAACGGGGCCGGCACTTCACCAGATGCTATCCGGCAGAAAATGCAGTCTGGCACCACCGCCTCCTTGCCGGCCAGCAGCGTCACTCGAGCCGCAGCCGCAGCAGTTCCCGCGCATTCTCCCACGCAATCGCCTCTCTCTCCTGCTGGCTCAGGTCGAGTCGGCAGAGGCGATCCAGGTCTCTGCCCGGATGGCCCCAGGGGAAATCGGTGGCGAAAAGGATGCGCTGGGAGCCGTGCCGGCGGATCAGCGATACCATTGCTTCATCGCTCAGCTCACTCGGCGGGCAGTACGAGGTGTCGAAATAGATATCTCGCGCCAAGAGATGGTCTCTCACCTGGTCCCACATCTGGTATCCGCCCAGGTGGGCCAGCACCAGGGTGAGCCGCGGGAAGGCCTCATGCAGCTGCGCCAGCGCCGCGGGCTGGGCATAGACGCGCTCCAGAGGCGCGATCTCCTGACCGCTGTGAAACAGCACCACCAGCCGGCCCTGCGCCGCCTCGTAGGCCGGCCAGAGTCGCCGGTCATCAGGAGAGAACTGCTGGAAATTCGGCTGGCACTTGATCCCTTTGAGCCCCAACGCGATCACGCGCTCCACCTCGGCGCTGACATCCGGCAGGTCGGGATGGAGCGCACCGAAGCAGATGATCCGCTGCGAGCTGTTCTCTGCCGCCCAATCGTTGATGGACCGCACCTGATCAGGCCGGGTGGCCACCGGCGCCACCACCGATGCCTCCACTCCAACCTCATCCATCACCCCGAGCAGCCCTGCGATGGTCGGCTCCGCCACCGGGTGCACCTGGTAGCTCTCGGTGAGTGAGGCCACCGCGCGGGCTGCTACCTTCTCCGGGAAGGCGTGAGTGTGGAAATCCACCACATGCCTGGGCCGACGGTCATTCATCGCCCTGCTCCTCGGGAAGCTGGAACAGACGGCGGGCATTCGCGTTCGCGGCCTCCACCAAGTCTGTGCTGCTCATCCCTCGCACCTCCGCCAGTCGCCGCGCGACCAGGGGCAGATTGGCCGGCTCATTGTCAGCTTTGCGCCGCGGCTCGGGCGCCAGGTAGGGGGCGTCGGTCTCCAGCAGCAGCCGGTCGAGCGGCACCCCGGCCGCGATCTCTCGCAGCTCGGCCGACCGCGGGTAGGTGATCACCCCGGTGAACCCCAGCGCCATTCCCAGGGCCAGCGCCGCCTCCGCCTGTTCGCGGGTCCCGTCGAAGCAGTGCCAGACGCCGGCCGGCGGCCGGCCGGCACGCTCCCGCAGTATGCTCAGGACAGCGTCCTGAGCCGCCCGACAGTGCACCACCAGAGGCAGAGCCACCTCCTCGGCCAGCGCCAGATGGCGCCGGAAGCTCTCCTCCTGGGTCGGCCGTGGTGAGAGATCGCGGTAGAAATCCAGGCCGGTCTCGCCGATCGCGACCACTCGTCGAGACCGGACCAGCTTGCGCAGGCGCGCCATCGCCTGCGCGTCGCAGGTGCTGGCATCGTGGGGATGGATTCCCGCCGTCGCCCACAGCCCGCGATGCTCTTCGGCCAACCTCACTGCCACCTCGCTGCTGGGCAGGTCGTAGCCAACCACGACCATCTCCGTGACGCCGACGGCGCGGGCGCGAGCGAGCACGGCCTCCAGATGACGGAGAAGCCGCGGGTGGTTGAGGTGAGTGTGGGTGTCTATGGCGCGCGTGCGGCGAATCGCCGCCTGACTGCTCAACCCCGGTCCGTTCTCGATGCCTGCTGCTCCGTCGCGACCTTCAAATCGAGCACCATTTTCATCCCATCGCGGCGCTGCCCGTAGTAATTGGGGATGAGACGCGCCCGTCGAAACCCAAAAGACTCGTAGAGTGACTGCGCCGCCCGGTTGTCTACGTTCACCTCCAGGTCGGCCTCGTCCACGTGGTGGGCCCGCAGATAGTCGAGGGAGTGCGCCACCAGCGCGCTCCCGACTCCGCTCCGCCGCCGGGCCGGATCCACCGCGATCGAGGTGATCCCACCTCTCTTGGTCCCGATCCAGCCCAGCCCCAGCCGCACCAGCGCGTAGCCAACCACGTGGCCCTGGTCATCCTCAGCCACGAACAGCCCCTTCCGGTCTCGGAACACGTGGGCCAGGAAGGTGCTGGCGCTGTAGCTGTCGGGCCCGAATGACACCCGCTCGATCTGCATCACCCGGGGAAGATCGCCCACTCTGAACCTGCGGATCAGCACTGCTCGCCCACCTTCACGGCGACCACTTCGCCCGCCGAGACGCTGCGCGCCATACCCTCCCCCAGCAGCACCAGCGCGCCCTCTGCGTCAATCCCGCTCGCCCGCCCCCGCAGCTCCGCCGCGCCCACCACAACCGCCACGTCAACACCGCTCAGGGCATCCCGCTCCCGCCACCTCTCCACCAGGCCAGACCCGTCGCCCAGCACGAAGGGCCAGATCCGTTCGAGGTTCCCCAGCACCCGCGCCGCCATCGCCTCCAGCGGATGGTCGCGCCCGGTTGCGGCGCGCACTGAGGTGGCGCTGGAGCGCAAGGCCTGCGGCAGATCATCTAGAGACACGTTGACATTCAGCCCCAGACTCAGCACCGCGGCCTCGACCTGGTCGCCGGCTACCTTTGTCTCAACCAGGACACCTCCGACCTTGCACCCGTCCAGCAGGATGTCATTGGGCCACTTCACCTTCGCCGGTGCGCCGCTCGCCTGCCAGACGGCCTCCGACGCGGCCAGGGCCATGGCCACGCCCAGCCGCCCCGCCTGCGTCACCGGGAGGTCCGGGTGACCGATCACCGACATCCACAGACCTCCCTCTGGCGAAGCCCACTCGCGCCCCAATCGGCCGCGAGCCCGGGTCTGCCGGTCGGCAATCACCAACGCGCCCTCTGGCGCTCCCACATGCAGCCACTGCCAGGCCACGTCAATGGTCGAACCGGTCTCGGCGAGCACGCGGCAAGCGCGGCCTAATCGGGTGGTCTGCAACTCCTGCAGGAATAGGTCAGCGGAGAAGCCCACTCCAGTTCATCCAGGGATGATCTCGAGCGCGAAATCCAGGGCCTTGGGCGAATGGGTTAGCTCGCCCACGGAGATGTAGCCCACGCCGCACTCGGCGTAGCTTCGCACCGTCTCCAGAGTGATGCCCCCGGAAACCTCGGTCTCGGCGCGGCCGGCGATGAAGCGAACTGCCTGGCGCACCTGCTCGAGGTTCATGTTGTCGAGCATGATCACATCCGTCCCCGCCGCGATCGCCTCCTCCACCTGCTCCCTACTCTGCGCCTCCACCTCCACCCGGAGCAGGTGATGGGCCTGACGGCGAACCCGCTCCACCGCGCTCCGGATGCCACCCGCGGCGCGAATGTGATTGTCCTTGATCAGGATGCCGTCGAACAGCCCGGTGCGGTGGTTGCAGCCACCCGCGACGCGGACCGCGTACTTGTCCAGGAGGCGCAGACCCGGCGCGGTCTTGCGGGTGTCGCAGATGCGTGCCTTGGTCCCTTTCACCGCCTCCAGATACTGCGCGGTGAGGGTCGCGATCCCAGACAGACGCTGGACGAAATTGAGAGCGGTCCGCTCCCCGCTGAGGATCGCCCTGGACTCGCCGGCCAGGCGGGCCACCTCCCTCCCGGGGCCAACTCCATCGCCTTCCTGACAGGCCGGCTGGAAGTTGATCCCTGAATCCAGCCGGCGGAACACCGCTTCCGCCACCGGCAGGCCGGCCAGCACTCCCTCAGCTTTGGCGATGATCGCGGCCTGGGACCGCGCTCCTATCGGTATGGTGCTGCTGGTGGTGATGTCTCCCGGCCCCAGGTCCTCCGCCAGGGCGCGCGCCACGATGTCTTGCACAGCCTGCTCAGGGATCCCAAGGTCAGCGTTCATCACGTCAGCGCCAGCATTCGCTCTATTGCCCTTCTCGCCCCCACCGCCACCTGCTCCGGCACTTCGACCGGATACTTCATATCCTCCAGTGACCACAGCACCTTCTCGAGGGTGATGCGCTTCATGTTGGGGCAGGTGGCGAGGAAGCTGACCGGCAGGAAGGTCTTCTCCGGGTTCTCCAGCTTCAGCCGATGGATCAGGCCCAGCTCGGTGCCCACGATCACCTCTTGCGCCTTCGCCGACCGCGCCCACCGCATCATCTGCCCCGTGCTCAGCACCTCGTCCGCGAGATCAATCACATCGGGCGTGCACTCCGGGTGCACCACCACCACGGCCTGCGGATGCTGCTGTTTCAGCCGCTGGATGTCCTGCGCCAGAATGCGCTGGTGGGTGGGGCAGTGGCCTTCCCAGAGGATGACCTCCTTGTCGGTATGGCGCTGCACCCAGTGCCCGAGATTCCTATCGGGAAGAAACAGCACTCGCTCGTCCGGCAAGCTGTTCACGACGCTGATGGCATTGGCGGAAGTGCAGCAGATGTCGGCCTCCGCCTTCACCGCCGCGGTGGTGTTGACATAGGCCACCACCGGCACGCCTGGCAGCTCCGCCTTGCGCTTGCGCACCGCCTCCACCGGCGCCATGTCGCACATCGGGCAGCCGGCGCGGGGGTCGGGGATGAGCACGCTCCGCTGGGGGTTGAGGATCTTGGCGGTCTCGGCCATGAACATCACCCCGCAGAAGACGATCACCTCCGCCTCCACCGCGGTCGCCCGGCGGCTCAGCTCCAGCGAGTCGCCCACGAAATCCGCGATGTCCTGCACCTCGCCCAACTGGTAGTTGTGGGCGAGGATCACCGCCTTGCGCTGCTGCTTCAGGCGAGCGATGCGTTGCACCAGCTCGACGCGCGGATCAAGTGCAGTGGCAGTCAACTTCGGTTACCAAGGGAATTATGACTTGCTCACTCGGCGATGTCAAACGACTCCGCGGCGTGGTCATCCTGACGGGGCCGCGATCTGCAGCACCGCGGCCCCACTGATCTCGTCGTGTTTGAGCCGGCGCAGGGCCTCGTTGGCTTCACCGAGGGCAAAGGACTGGGTGTGAGCGCGCAGGGGGATCTGCGCGGCCAGCCGCAGCAGCTCCCGACCGTCCTCGCGCGTGTTCGCGGTCACGCTGCGCAGCGTCCGCTCCTGGAACAGATGGCGCTCGTAGTCCAGCGCCGGAATCCCCGTGAGATAGATGCCCGCGATCGCCAGGGTGCCGCCCTTGTCGAGGGCCTCGAGCACTGGCGGAACCAGGTCTCCTACGGGCGCGAAGAGGATGGCGCTATCCAGCTTCACCGGTGGGCGGTCGCTGCCCCCGCCCACCCAGGTTGCCCCCATCTCTGTGGCCAGCGCTTGGTGCTTCACATCGCGGCTCGCCGCATACACCTCGCAGCCCCAATGGAGTGCGATCTGGATCACGATGTGCGCGGAGACGCCGAACCCATAGAGCCCGAGCCGCTGCCCTGGCTTCACCTCGCTCCGGCGCAGGGCGCGGTAGCCGATGATGCCCGCGCAGAGGAGAGGCGCGAGGGTGGCGGAGGAAAGCTCGGATGGCAGCGGGTAGGCGAAGTCCTCCCGCGCCAGCGTGAACTCGGCATAGCCGCCATCCACATCGTAGCCGGTGAACAGGGGCGAATCGCAGAGATTCTCCTGGCCTCGCCGGCAGTAGCGGCAGGTGCCATCGGTCTGATGCAGCCAGGCCACCCCGACCCAGTCACCGACCTTCAGGCGGGAGCAGCCTGAGCCCAAGTCCATCACGCGGCCAACAACCTCGTGACCCGGTATCACCGGCTGCTTGTGGGGCGGCAGCTCGCCTTCCACGATGTGCAGGTCAGTGCGGCAGACCCCACAGAGTTCGATGCGAACCAATACCTGGCCGGGGCCGGGAGCAGGATCGGGAACCTCGCGCAGGACGAGCGGAGAGCTCTCGATCGGCCCCGGTTTCTCCAGCACCATAGCCTTCATGGCGTGCCTCCCCAATCGGCGGGCGTGGGCATGGCCGCCCTACAGCACCACATTATCTATTAGGCGCGTGTTCCCCACAAACGCCGCCACCGCGAGCACCGCCGGCGCCTCCGCCCGCCCCACCACGGCCAGGCTCTCGGCGTCCCGCAGCTCGGCATACTGGAGCCGAACCAGTGGCTCGGCGGCGACGGTGTCCTTCACCGCGGACAACAGCGTCGCGCCGTCGCGCTCTCCCGCCTGCATTCGCCCTTTTGCTTCCGAGAGCGCCCGGTATAAGACCGCGGCGGCCTTCCTCTCCTGCGGAGACAGGTAGGCGTTGCGTGAGCTCATGGCGAGGCCGTCCGGCTCGCGCACCGTGGGCACAGGCACGATCGCGAGCGGGAGCCTGAGGTCGCGCACCATGCGCTTGATCACCTGCAACTGCTGATAGTCCTTCTCGCCGAAGTAGGCCCGGTCAGGCTGCACGATGTTGAACAGCCGCGCGCACACCGTCGTTACCCCGCGGAAGTGGCCCGGCCGGTGCGGGGCGCACATCCCCTCGACCAGGGTCCCCGTCACCTCGACGAAGGTAGCGTCACCCGCTGGGTAGATCTCTTCGACCGATGGCGCGAAACGCGAGCTTCACACCCAGCTCGCTCGCCTTCCGCACATCGCCATCGAGATCGCGGGGGTAGCGATCGAGATCCTCGCCCGGCGGAAACTGGGTGGGGTTAACGAAGATGGTCACCACCACATAGCCGCACTCGTCCCGCGCCCGGCGCATCAGGCTCAGATGTCCCTCGTGAAGCGCGCCCATAGTGGGGACCAGACCGATAGACTGACCGGCGGCCCGGGCCTGCGCCACTCGCGCACGCACCTCTCCAATGATGGTTACGACTTCGGCCACGCGTCTCTCCTCAGCAGTTCGTGGAGGAGCCCCTGCTACTCTGCGCAGCAGCTTCGCTACTCAGCACGAGTCAGCGGGCCCCTCGATTGTCGGCAGCAGGCAAGTTTACTCGCCTTTGGCGAGCTCCTGCCCAACAGGATAGCGCAGGCGCCGCAGCTACTTCAGATAAGCACCTATGCTGGCGAAGTAACCCCTCCAGAAGCTGATCACCACGATCGCGATCAGCAGAGCGACGATCAGGTAGAAGCCGGTGCCCACGACCACCGCGGTCTGCTTCCCGCCCACCTCTGTCTCAGATTCATAGTACTCGGCGATCTTCTCCAGCACCCCCTCATAGGAGCCGGTTTGCTCGGCCGCCGCCAGCAGCTCTACCGCCAACGGCGGCACCGCCCGGCTCATCGCCACCACCTCCAGCAGACTGCGGCCGGACAGCACCCCCTGCGCCTCCCGCACCAGACTCGCCTCCATCGCCTTGTTGCCGCTGGCCGCGGCCGCCGCCACCAGCGCCTGATGCACCGGCACTCCGGCGGTGGCCAGCATCTCCAGGGCCCGCGCCCAGCGGGCAGTGGCCATCCGGCGGGCAAGACTGCCAAACCAGGGGACATAGAGCTTGACCGCGTCGATCGCTTCTGAGATAGGGCCGACGGTCCTCAGTGCTCGCCACCCATACCAGAGCAGCGTGATGGCCACCAACAGTGGCAGGGAGCGAGTCAACACCAACACCAACCAGGCGCTGAGCCCGCCGAAGAAGAGCGTCTTCGCGGTTGGTATCAGGATCAGCGCAGCCAGCAGCAGCTTGGGGTAGAAGGTCTGCCAGCGGTAGCTCTGCTCGAGTTGGAAGATCCGGTCGTAGTACTTCGCCAGGCGATCCGCGGTCAGCTCGATCATCCCCGAGGCCTCCCCGGCCTCCACCACGGCAGCGCTAGTAGGGTTAAAGGCCGAAGGATAGCGGCCCAGCACGCTCGACATGGGCCGCCCGCGGGCGGCCTCCTCCGACATCTCCTGCGCCGCCCGCTTCAAGGTGGGATTGCTGGTCTGCTGAGACAGCACGCGCATCGCCTGGCTCAGGTTCATCCCGGTGGCGAGCAGCACTCTCAGGGAGGTGAAGAAGATGGCCAGCGGCTTGCTGTTGACCGGGTGGAAGATCGGCCCGAGCACGCTGCGGGCGAACTCTCGCCCTTCCCTGGCTCGGCTGGCCGCTACCGGCCGGATCGCCACCACGAAGTAGCCCCGCGCCTGCAGCGCCCGCGCCACGACCTGCGCGTTCTCGCCCTCGAGCGTTCCGGTCTCGGTCTGCCCGGTCGTCTGCCGGGCCTCATAGGAGAACGTCGGCATCTACCTTCTGCTCTCTCCGCAATCGGGCTGCGATCTCCGCCGCCCGCTCGCCACCAGGCCCCCTGAGATCAGGGGCCAGCTCCGCCAGCGGAACCATCACGAACGCCCGCTGCCACATCTGGGGGTGAGGCAGCTCGAAGTCCTCGTCTTTCACCTGCTCGTCGCCCACCAGCAGGACATCAATGTCAATCTCCCGCGGCCCCCACTTCTCTCGCTTTATTCTCCCCAGTTGCGCCTCTATGCTCTTCACCAATCTGAGCAGTTCGCGCGCGGTCAGCTCTTCCGCGAGTTCCACCTCCACTACCAGGTTCAGGAAGCGCGGCTGCTCGGTGACGCCCACCGGGTCTGTCTGATAGACGCGTGAGGCGCGCACGAAGTTCACCCCCGGGGCGCTGCGAAGACGAGCCAGGGCATCGCGCAGGTATTGCAGGCGATCTCCCAGGTTGGACCCCAGACCCAGGAACGCGCGCCGGCTCATCTCGTGTCCCGCCTCCCCACAGTTGGGCAGGGGCTTGCCCCTGCCACCGCTACTGCTCCCGCTGGTGCGCCCACTGGTGCTCGCTGCCGGCCGGCGGCTCGTGCTTCGCCCGCACGATAGCATCGGCCACCCGCGCCACCCGCGCCATCTCCTTCACATCGTGCACGCGCACGATGTCGGCCCCGGCTGCGATGGCCAGGGCCACGGTGGCCGCCGTGCCCTCCAGCCGCTGGTCGGCCGCCACATCGCCCAGCAGCCTCCCGATGGAGGACTTGCGCGAGGTGCCAATCATCACCGGGCACCCCAGGCAGCGGAACTCACGCAGCCGCCGCAGCAACTCCAGGTTGTGCTCCACTGTCTTGCCAAACCCGAAACCCGGGTCAACCACGATCTGATCTCGCGTCAGGCCCGCGCCCTCCGCCCGCGCGATCCCCTCCTCCAGATAGTCGCTGATCTCACCGATCACATCCGCATACTGTGGGTTCCTCTGCATGTCCCGCGGTGTGCCCAGGATGTGCATCACCACCACGGCTGCGCCCGCCTCGGCTGCGACGGCGGCCATTTGCTCATCGTGATGCAGGCCGCTGATGTCGTTAACCAGCGCAGCTCCCCGTGCCAGCGCCTCCTTCGCTACCGCCGACTTGTAGGTATCTATGGAGACCAGCGCATCTGCCTCGGCCGCCAATCTCTCGACCACTGGCAGCACCCGCGCCAGCTCCGCTTCCAGGCTCACCGGCTCGGCGCCGGGCCGCGTGGACTCCCCGCCCACATCCAGGATGTCCGCGCCATCCGCGACCATCTGCTTGCCGAGCCTGAGGGCAGCCTCCACATTGCCGTAAAGCCCATCGCCAGAGAAGGAATCGGGCGTGACATTGATGATCGCCATGATCAGCGTCTTCGTGCCCAGCGCCAGCTCGCGCCGCCGGCAGCGCAGCACCCGATCCATCGGCTGCAGGAAGCCCTCCAGTGCGGCGCTCATCCGCCCTCCGGCCTCGCCGCCGATTTGGGAGGCGATGGCGGCCAGCCTCTGCGCCGGGGCCATCACCACCACGTCGGTTCGCTCCGGGTCCTGGCGCCCGGCGGGCCGCGCCAGCACCGCCAGCCCGGTGGCCTCTGCTGCGGCTCGCCGCAGCCCCTGCGCCTCTTCCAGGCCAAGCGGCCCCACCAGCATCGCCCGCGCCATCCCCCGGCCCACGATGGCGCGCACCGCCTCCGCATCCGCTCCTCGCGCGTACAGCTCGGCCACCACTTCGTCGGCCGCTACCGAATCCAACACCCGCGCTCTCAACTTCACGCCCCTTCTCACCTTCGCTCCTTCGCGGTCACGCCTTCGGCCTGCCCGGTCAGGGTTTGCCCTCTCCTCCGGTGCCCATACCCCCAGGCCCACCACCTGGGTGGGCGCAGCTTGATCGTCACCGCGCCATCCCGATCCGTTCTCATCACCTTCGCTCCCACCCGCTTCAGTTCCGCCAGCATCTGCTCCGAGGGATGGCCGAACTGGTTGTTCGCGCCCACACTGATCACGGCCAGCTCCGGCCTCGCCGCGTCCAGGAATCGCGGGATCGCCGCCCCTTCCGATCCGTGGTGGGGCACTTTCAGCACCGTGCTGCGGACGCCCTCTCCTAGCCGCGCCATGCGTTCTGCGCCGGTGCGCTCGATGTCTGCCGCGAAGAGCACGCTCATCGGCCCATCGGTCAGCCGCATCACCACCGAGTTGTTGTTGGCATCGTTCCCGGTGTCACTCAGCCTCGGGTCCGGCGGATTCAGCACCTCGACGCGAATGCCGTCACCAAGGTTGAGCCACTGCCCCTCGGTGGCACGGCGCTGAGGGATTTTCCGTTTCTGGATCTCCTCCTCCAGGCGCTGGTAGCTCTGGCTCTTCGCATCCAGCTCCGGGTCGAGGACCAGCTTCACCGGCACGGCCTCTACCACCGCGGGCAGCCCCCCGATGTGATCGTCATGGGGATGCGTGACCACGAGCACATCTATCTGCTTCACCCGCCGCGCCAGCAGCGCAGGCACTACCACCTCCCGCCCCACATCATACCCGCTCGCCTCCTGCCCCGGCAGGCCGCCGCCGTCAATCAGCATCGTCCTGCCGCTCGGAGCTTGCACCAGGATACTGTCCCCCTGCCCGACATCGAGCACGGTGATGGTCAGCCCACCTGCAACCTCCCCCCACGCCACCCACCAGACGGCGATGACCGCGACGAGGAGGAGCAAGAGCAGTAGTCGTTCGCGACGAATCGTCATCTCATCACTCTATCGGCGTCTATCTGCGTTCATCAGCGATTGCCTTGCTCCGGCTGGCTCCGTGCCTCCGCTCGCCTCCCCAACCACCACCCCAAGCCCACCAACCCCGCATACCATCCGATTATAGCAACCCAGCTCGGTCTTGCCGTCTCCAGCGACGCGCCGGGGATGGCAGCCACCGCGCTGCTCACCCAGATCATCCACCGAGTAGCCAGGCCGGTAACCCAACCCGGGACAGCCGCCACCCAGGGTGCGACCACGCCCAGGGCGCAGGTCGCCATGCCCGCGGCCAGCACCACCCCGGCCAGCGGCACCGCCAGCAGGTTGGCGCCCAGCCCGCCAATGGGCGCCTGGCCGTAATGCCACACCAGGATGGGGAATGTCGCCAACTGGGCCGCGATCGTCCCTGACAGCCCCAGCAGCAGCCACCGCGGAGGTCCGGGCAGCAGGCGCTCGACCTTCGGGACCAGGAAGATCAGCGCCCACACCGCGACGAACGAAAGCTCAAACCCAGGCTGGAACAGCGCCTCCGGCTGCGCCGCCAGAACCCCCAGGCCCGCCACCGCCAAGAGCGTGTAGTGGTCAACGTTCAGCCCATGCGCTCGCGCCACCGCGGGCACGCGCCGCAACACCAGGGCCGCGCCCACCATCACTCCCATGATCGCAGCCCGGGCCACGGCCTGACCGCCCTCGGTCAGCGCTGCGTAGTAGATCACCACGAGGACCGCGATGGCCGCGGCGCTGATTCCCGGCCAGTGCCTCACCCGACCGCGGCCACTCAGGGGCCAGGCCATCTGGCGCTCGACGCGCGACCGCCGCCAGGCCGCGCCCAGCGCGCCCGGCAGGAACACGAACCCGAACAGCATCGAGACCATAGCGCCGGACACCACCAGCAGATGGATCGTCCCCGCGCGCCGGAAGTCATCGGAGATCTCGCTCGGCGGCGGGGTGGCATGCACCCCGAAGATCACGCTCGACGCTACCACCGCGGTTTGCTCCCCGTAGGGTCCAGGAGATGAAGTGCTCCAACAGACTCAGGGCGCGACGCTGCGCGGCATAGGCGTGAGCCGACACCACCCCGAGACGACCAGGTCCGAGCGGTTGACCGAGGCTCTCAGTCCCCACGGTCAGCACCGCCGTTACGCCGAGGGAAGCGATGCGACTTGCCTCCGCGTGGCCCCCCGGATTGCGCTCCTCCCGAGGCGCGCGCAACCGTCCCGTCAGCCGCCAGCGCTGCCCTCGCTGTACCGTGTGCGAGGACCTAAACCGGACGTACACCTGGCCTCCGACCGGCTCGGCCCGCTCTTCCTCCTCATGCTCCTCGACTGCAAGCACGAACCGCCACCAGCCATCCGAGTACTGCGGCACACCGGCCACCGTACCCACGAGTGTTTGGCCGCCAGGTGGGAGCCGAGAGACATCGGTTCCAGCCTGCGCTCCCGCAAGCTGGTAGGCCCAGCCGCCGGCCAGCGCCGCCGCGGCCAGCACCACCACTCCCGCGAACACAGGCCGACGTCGCACACCCCAGGCCACCGCGCCCAGGGAGGCAGCGATGCCCGCGCCCCATAGGCTCGGGCGTCCGTAACCGGCGGTAAGGGCGATGCCACCAGCGAAGCCCAGCGCAATGCACACCAGCGGCCTGTCAGTCAGGTCCCGCATGCCAGCGCTGACCTTCTCCCGCGCCCAGGCCATCCCTCTGTCAACGCGGTCGGAGCGCCGGTGGGCCACCTCCTATCAGGGAACTCGCCCCCCTTTTGGCCTTATATAGCATCACAGTGCACAAATGCCTGTGATACGTCTTGACATTAGCGCAAAATGTGGCACAATATGTATTGGCTACTAATGACGCCAGGCACTGGAGGCCAGCGATGACGAGGAAAAGGGCAGCTAGGGAAGAGACGAGCGAGGACATGGTCAGTCTGGACGAGGCGGCCGGCGTGCTCGGGGTGAGCCGGTCCACTCTTCAGCGGATGCTGAAGCAGGGCAACGTCCGCGGCTTCAAGGTGGGCCGCCAGTGGCGGTTTCGGCGCGGCGACCTGGACAAGTTCAGCCGCATGACGCACCCGTCGGCGGCCGCGGTGAACGTGACTGAGCTTGACAGCGCGTTCGCCGACTTCCAGGCGCAGCTGAAAGGGCCGTCCGAGTTCAAGTTCGATCCCTCCATCCCCGGCTACCCCGCCGCCGAGGAGGAGCAGGCGATTGAGCGGGCGATCAAGGCCATCCTCTTCGCGGCTGTGGCGGCCGGCGCGACTGATGTCCACATCGACGCCGAGCGCCGCGAGACCGTGGTCCGCCATCGCATAGATGGCGTGCTGCACGAGTTGATGCACATTCCGGCCGCGGTCCACAAAGCTCTGGTAGCTGGGATCAAGGTTCATGCAGGCATACCGGTGGGTCAGCCACAGACCAACCAGGACGGGCGCTTCCGAGTGCGCTGTGACGGCAAGGAGTTCGATCTCCGCACCGCCACCATGCCGGCCATATTCGGGGAGACTGTGGTGATGAGACTTCTCGATCAGAAGGCCTATGTCCCCACCCTTGACGACCCTCACCTCGGCATGGCGGCGCGGGACCTGGAGCGGTTCAAGCGCGCCCTCGTCGCCCCCATGGGCCTGATCATCGTCTCAGGTCCCAGCGGCTGTGGGAAGACCACTCTGCTCTATGCCGGTTTGCAGCAAGTGATCGGCCCGGAGAAGAAGACCATGACGGTTGAGGACCCAGTGGAGCTCTCTTTTCACTGGGCCACTCAGGCCGCGGTGAATGTGAAAGCCGGCTTCACCTATGAGCACGCGGTCAGGGCGCTGATGCGACATGATCCGGATGTGGTTATGATAGGGGAGCTGCGCACTCTCCCCGTGGCCGAGATGGCCTGCCAGATCGCTCTCACCGGCCACTTGGTGATGAGCGTGCTACACGCCTCCACCGCGGCGGGAGCGATTCAGCGGCTCCTCGAAATGGGTGTCGAGCCGTTCATCCTGTCGGAGAGTCTGCTCTGCGTAGTGTCCATGCGCCTTGCGCGAAGGGTCTGCCCGGAGTGCGCCCAGCCTGATCAGCCACCGTTCCACCTGCTCTCCCCGTTAGCCGAGCGCGCCCGCGCCGGGGGATATGAGCTGCCGGAGGCCCCGGAGTTCCTGAAGGGAGCGGGCTGTGAGCACTGCCGCGGCGGTGGCTACCGCAACCGCATGGGGCTTTACGAAGTAATGGAACACAGCCCGGAGATTGATCGCCTGATCGTCTCCCGCGCCCCGGCCGAGGCGATTCGCGACGCGGCCGTCAAGACTGGCATGACTACCCTCACTGCCGACGGCTTACGCAAGGCCGCCGAGGGGATCACCACGGTGGCGGAAGTGGCGCGGCTGCTTCCCCCTGGCCAGCCCGAGGCTTGACAACGAAGGAGGGCTGTGATAGCGTCAATCTGGCTGACTAGCGACAGAACTATAGCAGCACTGCAGGGCTAACGCGACCTCAGCCCGTGACGCGCCTGCTTCCGGCCATTCGGCAGTCTGAATGGCGCGAAGCGGGCGCGTTTCCCTCTCGTGCTGCGGAGCCCACGAGCACTGCTGAATCATAGCGGTGCAAGAACTCGGAGGTCGGGGGCTTCGTCTAACCTTCCAGAGCCAGGGCAGGACCCGACACGCTCGTGGAGAGCGCAGGCATTGACCGCATCACCGACACTACCACCATCAGTGCAGCGCTTGATCGGGGAGAAGTCCCCGGGCGCTGAGGCACAGGTGACCACGCGGAGCGACCTGGCGCCGGACGGCAAGTTCGGCGAGCAGTGGCTCGCGCTCGCCGGCGATCGCGTGCTGGTCTGCGCGCCCGATGGCGTGGAGGCGACGCTGCTGGTGGAGCTGCCGCTGGCCGACATCAGCGAGGTGGAGATCGAGAACCTGGTGGGCGGCGCGGTGCTGCGTGCGGTGCTCAAAGACCACAAGGTGGACCTGATCGCCTTCACCAACGCGCAGGCGGACGAGTTCGGCCGGGTGCGGTCTCAGCTCGACGCCGCGGCCAAGGGTAAGCCGATCCCGCAGCCGGAGGTCAAGCCCAAACGCTGCCCGACCTGCGGGCTGGTGCTGGGTGAGGATACCCGGGTCTGCCCTCGCTGCTCGCGCAGAGGGGCGACGCTACGCAGACTGCTGGGGTATGCGAGACCCTATCGCGGGAGGTTGATCCTGACCGGAGGCTTGATGCTGGCCGGCGCCGCGTTCGGGCTGCTGCCGCCGTATCTTACGAAGCTGCTTGTGGATAGAGTGCTGGCCCCCAAGTCGCCGGCGGACCAGTTGTTCGCACGCCAGCACGGCATCAGCCTCTTGGGATGGCTGGTGCTGGCCCTGGCGGCGAGCAGCATCCTCAGCACCGTTCTCCAGGTGTGGCGCAACCGGCTCACCGGGTGGCTGGGCGGCAGGGTCAGCTTCGACATTCGCGCCACCCTCTACGAGAAGCTGCAGTGGCTGTCCCTGCGCTATTACGACCGCCACTCCACGGGCGCGATCATCTCCCGACTGACCCAGGATTCGGGCGGAGTTCAGGATCTGCTGGCCTTCGGCTTGCCTTTCCTGGTGACAAACCTGATCACGATCGTCGGGGTGTCCGCGGTGATTTTCGTGAAGAACTGGCAGCTGGCGGCGCTTGCCATCGTCCCCGCGCTTCTGGTCAGCATGGGCACGCGCCCGCTGTGGGAGAAGATGCGGAAGGCCTTCCATGCGTTCTGGTATCGTTGGGGCCGGTACCACAGCCTGGTGAACGATGCGCTCAACCGGGTCAAGATCATCAAGGCCTTCTCCCAGCAGCCCATGGAGCTGCAGCGCTACAGCATCCGCAACGCCGATCTGATGGGCGCGTCGGTGTACGCAGAGCAGACCTGGGGCACCATCTTCCCGCTGCTCTGGCTGCTGATCGGCAGCGGCTCGCTGCTGGTGTGGTACTTCGGGGGCATCATGACCGTCCACGGCACGCTCACCCTGGGCGACCTGATGATGTTCCTGGGATACCTGGGGATGCTCTACGGCCCCCTGAACTTCCTGACGAACGTGGTGCAGTGGGTGTCGCGCGCGCTGACTGCCGCGGACCGCATCTTCGAGGTGCTGGACGCCGAGTTCGAGAGCGAGAAAACCAAGGGCGAAGTCGTGCCCGACCGCATCCACGGCGCGGTGGAGTTCCGCAACGTCGTCTTCGGGTATGAGAAGCATCAGCCGGTGATCAAGGACGTGTCGTTCAAGACGGAGCCAGGGCACATGCTGGGCCTGGTCGGCAAGAGCGGCGTTGGCAAGAGCACTGTCATCAACTTGCTCTGCCGGTTCTACGACGTAGACGAGGGTGAGATCCTGGTTGACGGCATCAACTTGCGCGACCTCTCTCTATGGGCCTACCGGGGCCGGTTGGGCGCCGTGCTCCAGGAGCCGTTCCTCATCGCCGGCACCATCGCCGAGAACATCGCTTACGGCAAGCCGGAGGCCAGCTTCGAGGAGATCATGGCC
Source organism: uncultured Armatimonadota bacterium (assembly GCA_963716175.1). GTDB lineage: Bacteria > Armatimonadota > Hebobacteria > Hebobacterales > Hebobacteraceae > MFD04408-11. Next base: position 3,767,447 of record OY970296.1, read on the forward strand.
GCCGCCAAGCTGGCGAATGCGCACGATTTCATCGTCAACAAGCCGGATGGCTATGACGAGCAGGTCGGCGAGCACGGCCACCGGCTCTCGGCGGGAGAGAAGCAGCGCGTGTGCATCGCTCGCGCCATGCTCCACGACCCCGCTATTCTGATTCTTGATGAGGCCACTGCGAACGTGGATCTGGAGACGGAGGAGCAGATCCAGCAGGCGATCGCCCGCCTGGTAGAGGGTCGCACCACCTTCGCCATAGCTCACCGCCTGTCCACCCTGCGCAACGCCGACAAGCTGATGGTGATGGAGGAAGGGAAGGTGGTGGAGTTCGGCACCCACCAGGAACTGGAGGAAAAGAAGGGCGTGTACTACAATCTCCTCGACCTCCACCGCAAGACCTCCATGATGGAGGCCGTAGATGGATAGAAGCTGTTTCATAACCTTCCCAGGGGAGGTTATGAAACAGCACTGCACAACGTCAGGCCGTGGCCGGCGCATTTCATGCGAGGGCGTGGTGCGGCCAGCCAGCAGGTAGGCTATGAAATGGGCTCTAGCCAGCAATCGCCGCCAACCAAAGAGCCGTCCACGCTTCGCTACCTCGACCCGGAGCAGGTGAAGGTATTCCGGGGCGAGGAGGGCGGGCTCTACGCCACCATTGCGGACGAGTTCACGGTGCTCTCGCCCCGCTTCGTCCGCGCCCGCCCCTTGAGCGATCCCGACCGCTATCTGTCCATCCGAGGGCAGGAGCCCGGGGGCAAGGAGTTCGGGCTGCTTCCCCAGTGGCACCGCCTGGATGGGGAATCGCGCCGGCTGGTGCAGGCCGAACTGGAAAGGCGCTACCTCCATCCCACGGTGGGCCGCATCCTATCCCTGAAGGACTACGCCGGTCTCCAGCTCTGCCTGCTGGAGACCGACCGAGGGGTGCGGGAGGTCACCTTTCGCGATGCCCGGGACAACGTGGTGTACCTGGGGGCCTCGCGAGTGCTGATCACCGATGCTGAGGGCAACCGCTACGACATTCCCGACATCACCGCCCTGGACCGCAAGAGCCGGGCCCTGCTGGCGCTCATCCTCTAGCCTCGCGCCAGGGCCTGATACCCCTCCTGCGCCTGCAGCACCTCGATGAAGGCGAGCATGTTCTCCAGGGGCACGTCGCCCTCCACATCATGCGCCGGCGCGAAGACGTATCCGCCCTCCCGGCCCAGGTCCAGCAGGTGCGCGGTGGCGGCTCTCACCTCCGCGACTGACCCGTAGGGGAGCGTCCTCTGGGTGGAGAGTCCGCCGTGAAATGCCAGCCGGCCCCGATACTGCCTGATCAGAGCATCCACGTCCATCACTTCGGGCTGGAACGGGTTGAAGCAGTTCAGGCCGATGGCAACCAGGTCGTCGAACAGCTCGTCCACATCCCCGCAGGAGTGGATCATCACGCGCTTGCCGGCCTCGCGCACGACACCGTACATCCGCTTGAGCGCGGGATAGATGAAGTCCCGCCAGATCGGCGCTCCCATCTGGAGACCACGCTGCTGGCCCCAGTCGTCCCCGAAGTAGATGGCGTCAATGTCGTGATCGAGCGCCGCCCGGAGGTGGGCGATATTGTAGTCGGCGATGGCGTTCAGCAGCTCGTGCACGAAACCGGGGTGGTCGTGGAAATCCATCAGCAAGCTTTCCATCCCGCGCAGCGTCCAGGCGCGCTCGTAGAGCGAGAACCCGATCGAGAACACGCGGAAGCGATCGGGATAGCGCGCGATCGAGTCGGGGATGGGGTCGAAGATGCGAGGGTCCCGTGGGTCCGGGAACCGATAGCCCTTCAGGGTCGGCTCTGGCAGCACGCGCCCCCTGACATTGCCGATGTCCTTGTCTATGCTTCTGTCCCAGATCACCCCGAAGGCGTCCTGCACCAGGTCGTCACCCAGATCGGTGAAGAAGCCGATGGGATTGCCCAGCTCCACGAAGTGGTTCTGAAGCGCGGGCTCGAGGTCGGCCTGGCCGAAGTGCTGCTCCAGCTTCTCCCGCGCCTCCTTGGTGAACCCAAGCTGCCAGGGCACATAGAGCGGCCGCTGCCAGCCCAGGGCCAGCTTCACCACCTCCCGCTTGGTCATGGTGCCGTCTCCCTCACAGCAGCGCGGTGCTGAAGTACCTCTCGGCCCGATCCGGCAGCACGGTGGCGATCCTGCCCTTCACCGTCCTCGCGAGCTGGCGCGCCGCCCACACATTCGCTCCCGACGACGTTCCCACCAGGAGCCCATGGTCCCTCCCCAGGTCCCTTGCGGTCTGGATCGCGTCCTCGTCCGAGACCTCAATCACCTCGTCCACCAGCGACACGTCGAGCACAGCCGGGATGAATCCGTCCCCGATCCCCTGGATCCGGTGCAGCCCAGGCTCGTGCCCCAGCAGGGCGGACACTCCCTTGGGCTCCACCGCGACGATCCTGACACCGACCTTGTGCTCTCTCAGAAAGGTGCCTACCCCTTGCAAGGTTCCGCCGCTCCCCACGCCGGCCACGAAGGCGGCGATGTCCCCGGTCATCTGGCGCCACAGCTCCCGCGCGGTGTCTTCATAGTGCACCCGCGGGTTGTCGGGATTCTCGAACTGCTGGGGCACGTACACTCGTGGGTCCGCGGCGGCCATCTCGCGGACTCGCTGCACCGCGCCCGCGATTCCCTCCTGATCGGGTGTCAGGACCAGCTCTGCGCCCAGCGCGCGGATGATCTTCTTGCGCTCCTCGCTCATTCCCTCCGGCATCACGATCCGCACCCGGTAGCCCTTGCTCCGACCCACCAACGCCACGCCAATGCCGGTGTTCCCGGAGGTGGGCTCCACGATGACCGAGTCCGCGCTCAGCTTGCCGTCCCGCTCCGCGCCCTCGATCATGGCCAGCGCCACCCGGTCTTTGATGCTGCCGCCGGGGTTCAGGAACTCGGCCTTGGCGTAGATGCTCTCGCCCTTCAGGCGGATCAGTGGGGTGTTGCCAATCAGGTCCAGCACGCTCTCGGTCAGCATCTTGTCTTCCCTCTCGCGGAATCACAGTGTAGATTCGCACCCGCGGCCCCCCAACTCCTTCTCCCCAGCGAGCCGGCCGCGGCTTGACAGGCCCCGGCCCATGTTCTACCCTTCTCGCAACCTAACCAGGAGATAGTGAGATGCCAAAGGCAAGATCCCTTCACAGCGTCTGCCGCTGGACCTTCAACCCGGGGAAGGGCGGATTCGTGCCGGCGGATATGCGGCCCGCGTGGGCGGCGGGGAAGCTCGACACGGTCGGCGCGATTCAGTTGGTGCGCAAGAGGATTGCCCCCCGACTTCCCGACGAGGTCGAGCTCGGCCTGGAGATGCACTACGACAGCGAGGTGGATGAGAAAACCGCCCCGGCCGTGGCCGACGCGCTGGTGGAGGCCAGGATCAGCCTGGCCCTCAGCACTCCCGGCGCGCACAGCCACTGGGCCTATGGCGGCATCGCCTCCCTGGACCCGAAGGAGCGCAAGGCGGCCGAGGAGTTCGGCCAGCGCACTGTGGACCTGACCTATGGACCGCTGAAGAAGGCCTGGAGCAAGGATCCCGCGAAAGCGCCCACCCTGGTGCTGTGGAACGGCTCCTTCGGCTATGACGTGGCCACGGTTGGCATCAAGCAGATGTACCAGAACCTGAAAGAGAGCGTGGCCGGGCTCTGCCAGTACGAAGAGAAGAAGGGCGGCGGCCTCTACATCGCCTTCGAGCCCAAACCGAATGAGGGCCACCCCGCCATGCTCATCCCCACGGTCGCCAGCGCCTTGCTCTTCTGGCGCAGGCTGGAGGAGGAGTTCGGCGTCACGCGCAAGCGCAAGGGCGTGAACAAGGAGTTCGGCCACTCCGAGATGATCGGCCTGGACCACATCTATGATACCGTGGAGGAGATAGACAGCGGCGAGGTGGTCCACATGCACCTGAACAGCCAGGGCTACAACGACGGCATCATCCTGGGCGGGCCCGGCAAGTTCGACATTGATCACGGTTGCCGGGTGAATGGCATGAACATCGCCATCGCCGGCCTGATCGGGGATTGCGGCTTTGCTCGCTGGAAGGGCCACGACATGCAGGCCCGGCCCTATGACAATGAAGAGCAGGGCATTGATCGCGTGATCCGCAGCATCCTGAGCTGGGAGGCCTGCGCCCGCGCCGCCGAGCAGCTCGATACCAAGCAGCTCATGCAGCACTTGACGAACCGGGAGACAGCCAAGGCCGAGGACATGATGCGGGCGGCGCTGGTGTTCGCGGAGCAGGAATTCGACCGGATGTACAAGAGCTGATGTCAGGGGGAGGGGGAAGAATCGAAGGGGGAGGGTCCTCCCTCCCCCTTCGAATGCACTGAACGTCCGGCCACCCTCCGCCAGTAGGGCAGGTCCGCGACCTGCCCGCCCTATGTCTTCGCCTCCCGCGCCCACCTCACCGCCCCCTCCCCATACCGCTTCCGCAGATACGATATCTGCCGTTCCAGCTCCGCCCGCCGCTGCACCCGGGGGTCGAAGAGAGAAAGCTGCTGGGGGCCGTGCGCCAGCCCCGAGCCGCGCACGCCCAGCAGCCGGATACCCTGGCGACCCCTATCTACCTCATCCAGCAAGCGGTAGGCGGTGCGCCGCAGCACCTCCGCCCGGTCGGTGGCCTCGCTCAAGGTGCTCTGACGGGTGATGGTCTTGAAGTCCCCGAACCGGACCTTGATGGCGATGGTCCGCGCCTGCAGCTCTTCGTCCCGCAGCCGCTTTGCCACCTCCCGGCTCAGCTCCGCCAGCGCTCGCCGCAGCTCCTTCAGGTCATATAGGTCCTTCGCAAACGTCTCCTCCGCGCTGACCGATTTGGTCTCGCGCTCGGTCTCGACAGGCCGGTCATCAACTCCGCGTGCCAGCTCGTGCACCACATCGGCCCACACCCCCAGCAGTCGCCGCAGCTGCGCGATCGGCGCTCGCCTAACTTGCCCGATGGTGTCGAGCCCGGCCGCCTGCAAGCGCTTCTCGGTCTTCGGCCCCACTCCCCACAGCTTCTGCACCGGCAATGGGGTTAGGAAGCCCTCCGCCTCCTCGGGACGGATCACCACCAAACCGTCGGGCTTGCGGAAATCGGAACCGAGTTTCGCCAGGTGCTTGTTCGGGCCCACTCCAACCGAGGCGGTCAGCCTCAGCTCCTCCCCTATCTCGCGCTTGATCTGCCGCGCCCGCGCCTCGGCCTGGGCGAAATCGGCGGCGCGATCGCTGATGTCGAGGAAGGCCTCGTCAATCGAGATCTGCTCGATGCGATCGGAGTGGCGCTCCAGGATCGCCATCACCTGGTGTGACACTTGCGCGTATTTGCGCATGTCCACCGGCAGAAACGCGGCCTCGGGGCAGAGCCTGACCGCCCGCGCCGCCGGCATGGCGGAATGCACCCCGAACTCCCTCGCCTCGTAGGAGGCGGCCGCCACGACCCCCCGCCCCTCGGGTGTCCCTCCCACGATCACCGGCCGCCCGCGCAGCTCCGGCCGATCGCGCTGCTCGATGGCGGCATAGAACGCGTCCATGTCAACATGCAGGATGATGCGCGGCATGGCGCTCCGCTCAGAGCCGTGCGTTGGTGCGCGAGCTCAGCGCCGCCAGCCAATCTCCCAGGTCGCGCTTGGTCAGCACATCGTCGGGCCGCGGCGGCCCCTCACAGGCCGCCGCCGCCAGCTCGCCGGCCTGGGCCGGGGTGTGGCCAGAGGCCACCAGGGCCCTGCGCAGCACCTCCGCCGCTTCCTCGCGGCTCACCAGGCGCCTGGGATCGAACAGCGGCTTGCCACCCAGGGAGCCGGTGCCCAAGATGACGCCGAGCCGGCGCAGGTTGGCGGCGTGGCGGCGAGCTTCCCCTGGCACGTCACCGCTTCCCAGGTCGGCGAATTCCTCTGCGCTGCCTTCAGCCGCCGAAGCGAAGAGCGTCCGTCCCACCGCCCGCGCCAGCTCCAGCCGCGTGACGAAGTCGGTCTCTGGCACACTGCGCGGGAAACTGAATGCGAACGCTTGCTGGAGCGCCTGGTTCTCGCCGATGTGCCCGCAGCCATAGCGGCAGTCGCACCGCGGAGGAGTAAGACCCGAGCTGGGCAGCTCGCGCAAGAGCTTCCGGTAGAGCTGGTAGCTGCGGCCCCGCCAGACCTGGGCGAATGAGCTTCCCGTCAGATCGCCCAGCCGGTTCTGGCAGGTGCAGCAGCCATGCACGATGCCCTGAACGTCCACCACCGAGAAGGTGTGGCCAATAAAGCAGGCCATCTCCTGATAGGGCCAGGCCTCGGCCGAGGGCTGCCCCCCTGACGGGATGCTATCGGTCCAGAGCTCCACCCCAACCTGCCGCGTCATCTCCGCGGCCCGCGCCAGGTCATCTCTGATCAGCGCCCACTCCTGCTCCTCCAGCGCCAGATCGCTGGAGTCGAACGGCACCGGCCGCATCCCCCCGATCACCACCCCATCCACGCCCGCCTCGATGGCATCCCTCACTAGCTCCAGGATTTCGGCCCGGTTGAGCTTGGTGAGCACCATACTCACCAACAGCTTGGGCCTGACCTTCCCTCGCTGCGCGAGCTGCTGGATCACCCCAAGCAGCCGGGCGCGGTCCGCGGCCGGAGCCTGATGCACCCGGGCGTAGGTCTCGGCCCGGCCCGAGTCAATGGAGATGCTGAGCTGCCGCAGACCCACGCCGCACAACCGGTCGAGCAGCTCTTCTCTCAGCGGCTGTCCGTTAGTCGTAACCTCACCCTGCATCCCCAGCGACCCGATCAGCTCGAGGATCTCCATCGCCTGAGGATGGATCAGTGGCTCTCCCCTGCCCGCCAGCCACACCTCTTCCACGCCCAGGCCCGCCGCCTCGGTGAGCAACCGCTCGATCTGATCGAACGGCATGTTCTGGGCCGGTGTCGGTCGGCTCAGCCGCGGGCTGTGGGCGGTGCACATCTGGCAGCGATGGCTGCACCCGGTCGTCGCCTCCAGCAGCACCCGCCGCGGGCCTCGCGTCGGCTCGCGCAAGTAGTACCTCTTCCGCGGGCAAGCTGGATGCTGCGCAGCAGGCCGGGAGACACCGCGCCGATCAGCTCCCGCGCCACCCTCTTGCCACGAGCTTCGAGCCACGATGGCAGGGTCATCGCGTCACCCCGTCGCCATCTGGCTTCTCTGCGATCACGAAGCTGAAGTCGCTCTTCAACTGGCCGCTGTTGAGCACCTCGCGCTCCGCCGCGAAGAGCCGCTGCAGCCAGGCCCGGTGCTCGTCGTTCTCCGGGTCGAAGTTCTGCGTCAAGTCGTGCAGTAGCCAGTTCAGAAGCGGGCCGCCGTAGTCCGTGCGCTCGAGTGTGCTGAAGCACCGCTCCAGCGCCGGCAGGATCTGGTCCGAGTTGACCGCCTCGGAAGGGTCGGCTGCGATCACCTCCTCTATGGTAGGGGGAGTGAAACCGTCGCGGACCTCGCCAGAGGGCGTCCGACGCAGCTCCTCTGGCAGCCTCATCAGCCACTCATTGATGAGACTCGCCTGCGCCCCGGGCATCTGAAAGCGCGCCGGGCCGACGTACTCGTTGACGACAAACACGCCCCCAGGCCGCAGCGCGCGCTTGACCTCTTGAACTAGGCGGAGCACGTGCTCCACGTGATGCAATGCCATCCAGGCGATCACGAGGTCGTAGGCATCAGGCGGAAGGCGTAGCGTTTCGACATCAGCCACACGATAACTGAGCCCAGATAACCCGGCCGACTCTGCCTCCCGTCGACAGACAGCGATCGCCTCGGGGGAGATGTCAATCCCCTCACAAACGTGAGAGATTCCCAGCTTCACCAAGCGCCGCTCTACTGACCCATCCCCACAGCACAGGCTCAGCGCGGCCTGGCGGGGCAGGGGACGACACCGCTCCCGGAGATAGCTGTACCAATCCAGCCCGCCCAACTGCGGGAAGACGTACTCTCGGAGCACTTGCGCGGAACTCAACCACGCTCGTGCGTGCTCGCCCGCAGTCTGGCATACCGCGGCCTTTCCCCACACCGCAGCAACGTGCCTCTTCTGTCTGGACCTAGACGAGATGACGCCGGGCAACCGCCACCAGGCCGTTCGCAGCACGCGATAGGCTCGCACGAGGCCAGGCACGCGCTTCAGGCGAGCGACGACAGCAGAACGCAGCATCGCCGCTACTCCCCTCCTTCTGGCTCGCACAGCGGCGTTCGCGCCGGCTTCTGCGCGATCACGAAGCTGAAGTCACTCTTCAACTGGCCGCTGTTCAGCACCTCCCGCTCCGCCGCGAAGAGCCGCTGCAGCCAGGCCCGGTGCTCCTCGTTCTCCGGGTCGAAGTTCTGCATGATGCCGGAAAGGAGCCAGTGCAGCAGCACGCCGCCATAGTCTATCTGCTCGCGCACCACGAAGCGGCGCCTGAGCAGCGGCAGAATCTGATCTGAGCAGATCGCCTCTGTCGGATCCCGCGCCATCAGCTCCGCGCCGGTGGGCGGGCGGAAGTGGCGGCGGACCTCTCCCGAGCCGGTCCTCTTCAGCTCATCGGGCAGTCTGCCCAGCCACTCGTTGATCAGGTCCACCTGTCGCTCCGGCATCCGGAAGCGCACCGGGCCAACGTATTCATTCACGATGAAGATGCCGCCGCGCCGCAGCGCCCGCCGCACTTCGCGGAAGACTCGTGAGAGCCGCTGCAAGTGGTGCAGGCCCATCCATCCCACCGCAACATCATAGGCCCCAGGCCTCAGCCGCACTCGCTCGACATCGCCAACGCGGTAGCTCAACGTGGACAGACCCGCGGCCTCGCTCTCTCTGCGGCAGACCGCGATCGCCTGCGGGGAAATGTCTATCCCCTCGCAGGCCCGGCAGATGCCCCATTTGAGCAACTGCCGCTCCACCACTCCACTGCCACAGCAGAGGCTCAACCCCATCTCGCGGGGCTGCGGGCAGTAACGCTGCCGCACGTAGTCGTACCAGTCCTGGCCGCCGAAGTAGTGCTGGAACACGTACCCTCGCACCACCTGACCGGAGTTGAGCCACTCGGAGGGTCGGCCCGAGGCCACGGCTGCTTGCTCCGCGAACCGCGCGCCCCACAGTTCCCCCGCCTGCGTCTTCTCGCCCGGCCCCAGGGGCAGGCCAGGTCGCAGGCGCCACCAGCCAGCCCTGAGCGCCCGGTAGGCGACGGCCAGCCCGGGCACTTGCTTCAGTCGGCTGCGAAGGCCGCGCAGCAAGCTTTATCTCCCGCCCCGGTTCCGCCGCCACGGGCTAAAGCTCAATCTCGTCCCCATCTCTTGCCACGTGTATGCTACCCCCGAACCCGGCGGCTCTGATCCGCGCAGCAATCCCCTCTTCCACCGGCTCCAGGGTGTGGATGATGTGCGTCACCACCAGGCGAGGCAGGTTTGCGGTGGCGAGCACCTGCCCCAACTCCTCGGGCGGAAAATGCGCCATCTCTACCACCGCTAGCTCGCAGCCATCGGCCGCGGCCGCTTCCTCTGCACTCGCCAGATCACCGGAGAAGAAGAGGCGCCTGCCGTCAATGGTGATGAGATAGGAGTAAGCGCGCGCTGGCTCGATCCCGGTCGCTCTCGCCTGCTCCAGATGCCCGTCCACGTGCCCGTTGACCATCGCCTCCGCCACCACTCCCTCGGCGTCGTACACTTTCCCGCTCTTCAAGGGCCGCAGTTCGAGATCGAAGCCCAGCAGCTCCGGCAGCAGGTACATCAGGTTGAACAGCTCGCGCACCGGCCCGACCGCCTCTGCCGGCAGACACACCACCAGCGGCCGGGTGCGATGATTGAGCTGGACCCACTGAATGAGCATGGGCAGCCCGGCGATGTGATCGGCATGAGTGTGAGTGATGAAGACCGCCCGCAGCGTGTCCGGGGAGAGGCCTCGCCGCGCCAGGTGGGCCGAGATCGGCTCCCCGCTGTCTACCAGGTACAGCTCCGGGCCGCGCCAGATGCCGACGGCGGTGTTGAGCCGTTTCTCCGTCGCGAACCCCGCGGACGAACCGAAGATGGTGAGGTGAATCGGTTCAGGCATTGCTCCTCCTGGCAATCTCAGTAGGGCAGGTCCGCGACCTGCCCCGGCGGGCATGGGAATGCCCGCCCTACACCACCGGCCCGGTCATCGCGACATACTCGTGGATCGGCAGGGAGGTGAAGTGACCTCCGCCCCGCCGGCTGGACAGGTTCGTAAGGCAGGAGCGTGTCTCCTGCCCAATCGGCATGCAGGCTGGGAGCCTGCGCTACTTCATCGCCACGTACTCGTGGATCGGCAGGGAGGTGAAATCACCTCCGCCCCTCCGGCTGGACAGGGCGAACAGCAGCGCCCGCGCCGTATCCAGCGAGGTCAGGCAAGGGATGGCGTGCTCGACCGAGGCGCGGCGGATGCGCGCTCCCTCTCGCTCCGGATTGCGGTCCGGCGAGAGCGTGTTGAGCACCAGGTGGATCTCGCCCGACCGCACCAAGTCGGTGATGTTGGGCGTGCCCTCGTGAATCTTCTTCACCGGTGTGCTGTCCACCCCGATCTTCTTCAGGTAGGCCTGCGTTCCCGCGGTGGCGTAGATGCGGAAGCCCAGCGTCGGCGAACTCCCGGATCAGCTCCCCCGCCTCCTCTTTGTCGCGGTCGGCAATGGTGGCGATCAGCGACCCCTTGCTCGGCACCTCCACCCCGGCGGCCACCATCGCCTTGAAAAGCGCGGTGGGATAGTCGAGGTCAATGCCCATGATCTCGCCGGTGGACTTCATCTCCGGGCCCAGGTTGATGTCCACCTCGGTGAGCTTGGCGAAGGAGAACACCGGCGCCTTCACCGCGTAGTAGGGCCGCGGCGGGTAGAGGCCTGGCTGGTAGCCCAGCTCGCGCGAGCTTGCGCCCCAGCATGCACTTGGTCGCCACATTCACCATCGGGATGCCGGTGATCTTAGACAGATAGGGCACGGTGCGGCTCGCCCGCGGGTTCACCTCCAGCACGAACAACCTGCCTTCGCCGTCCAGCACGAACTGGATGTTCATCAGCCCCTTGATCTGGAGCGCCCGCGCCAGCCGGCAGGCGTAGTCCACCACGCTGCTCCTGCACCTCCTGGCTCAGGGTCACCGGAGGGCAGACCGCCATCGAGTCGCCCGAGTGCACGCCGGCGCGCTCGATGTGCTCCATGATGCCGGGGATGAGGCAGTCCTCGCCATCGCAGATCAGGTCCACCTCCAGCTCTTTGCCCACCACGTACTTGTCCACCAGGATGGGGTGCCGCGGCGAGACATCGGTGGCCAGGTGCATGTAAGACAGCAGCTCTTCCTCCGAGTAGACGATCTCCATCGCCCGCCCGCCCAGCACGTAGGAGGGGCGCACCAGCACGGGATAGCCGATCTCGCCCGCCACCTGCGCGGCCTCCGCCACCGAGGTGACACCGCGGCCCGGCCGGCTTGGGGATATCCAGCTCCCGCAGCAGGCGCTCGAAGCGATCGCGGTCCTCGGCGAGGTCAATGCCCTCGAAATCCGTACCCAGCAGAGGCACCTCGTTGGCGTGGAACACGCCGGCCAGGTTGATCGCGGTCTGCCCGCCGAACTGCACCACCACCCCGACAGGCTGCTCCCGGGCGATGATGTGGAGCACGTCCTCCTCCGTGAGCGGCTCGAAGTAGAGCTTGTCCGAGGTGTCGAAGTCGGTGGACACCGTCTCCGGGTTGTTGTTGATGATGATGGACTGGTAGCCCTCTTCCCGCAGCGCCCACACCGCGTGCACGGTGCAGTAATCGAACTCGATCCCCTGCCCGATGCGGATGGGCCCGGCGCCGATCACGATCACTCGCGGCTGCTCCGCCCGCTGCACCTCGTCCTCGCTCTCGTAGGTGGAGTAGTAGTAGGGCGTCATCGCCTCGAACTCGGCCGCGCAGGTGTCAACCATCTTGTAGGGAGGCACCAGGCGCAGGGCGTGACGGCGCTGCCGCAGCTCCGCCTCCGGCACTCCCACCAGGGCCGCCACCTCGTGGTCGGAGAAGCCGGAGCGCTTGGCCCGCGTCAGCAACTCGTCGCTCAACCCCTGCTCCGCCCGCCTCCCTGATCTCGGTCTCCAGCTCGACCAGGTTCCTGATCTTGTGCAGGAACCAGGGGTCAATGCGCGAGAGCTCCGCCACCTCCTCTACCATCATGCCGCGGCGGAAGGCCTCGGCCACCGCGAACAGCCGCTCGTCGGTGGCATGGCGGAGGCACTCCTCGATCTCCATCCCGCCCCACTGCGCCACGTTCTTCCAGCGCAGCCCGTAGGCGTCGATCTCCAGGGATCGAATCCCCTTCATGAGCGCCGCCTCGAAGGTGCGATCAATCGCCATGACCTCGCCGGTGGCCTTCATCTGCGTGCCCACGGTGCGGTCGGCCAGCGCGAACTTGTCGAAGGGCCAGCGCGGGATCTTCACCACGATGTAGTCAATGGTGGGCTCGAAGCAGGCCAGCGTCTTCTGCGTCACCGCGTTCGGAATCTCGTCCAGCCGCAGCCCCACCGCGATCTTCGCCGCCACCCGCGCGATGGGATAGCCGGTGGCCTTGGAGGCCAGCGCGCTCGACCGGCTCACCCGGGGGTTGACCTCGATCACGTAATACTCGTAGCTCTTCGGGTTCAGCGCGAACTGGATATTGCAGCCTCCCTCGATCCCCAGCGCCCGGATGATCTTGAGGGAGGCGGTGCGCAGCATCTGGTACTCCTGATCCCCGAGCGTCTGCGCCGGCGCCACCACGATCGAATCCCCGGTGTGCACCCCCATCGGGTCCAGGTTCTCCATGCTGCACACGGTGATGCAGGTGTCGGCCGCGTCCCGCATCACCTCGTACTCGATCTCCTTCCAGCCGATCACGCAGCGCTCCAGCAGCACCTGGTGGATCATGCTCATGCGCAGGCCGCGGGAGCAGATATCGCGCAGCTCCTCGTCGCTCCAGGCGATGCCGCCGCCGGTGCCACCCAGCGTGTAGGCGGGCCGGATGATGACGGGGAACCCGATGGTGCGAGTGAAGACTACCGCCTCCTCGATCGTGTTCACGATCGCGCTGTCCGGCACCGGCTCCCCGATCTCCCGCATCGTCTCCCGGAAGCGCTCCCGGTCCTCGGCGCGCTCGATCGCTTCCAGCGATGTCCCTAGCAGATCCACCCCGAAGCGGTCCAGCACCCCGGCCTGCGCGAGCTGAGTAGCGAGGTTGAGGCCGGTCTGCCCGCCCAGGGTGCCGATCAGGCCCTGCGGCCTTTCCTGCTCGATGATGCGGGCCGCGAACTCCAAGGTCAGCGGCTCCACGTAGATGCGGTCCGCCATATTGGTATCGGTCATGATGGTGGCGGGGTTGGAGTTGATCAGCACGATCTCGATCTTCTCCTCCCGCAGCGCCTTGCAGGCCTGCGTGCCGGCGTAATCGAACTCCGCCGCCTGACCGATCACAATCGGCCCGGAGCCGATCACCATCACCTTCTTCAGATCAGTGCGTCTCGGCATCTGGGTAGTGTCTTTCAACCTGCGCGAATCTGCGTAATCTGCGGATGAATCACCACACCTCCGGCCTTATCTCCTCCCACCGCTCCGGCTCCCTGATCCGCCGCACGAACTGCTTGAACATCCCCTTGCTGTCCAGGGGCCCAGGGCTGGCCTCGCAGTGATACTGGATGGAGAAGGCGCGGAGGTCGGGACATTCCAGCCCCTCGACGGTGCCGTCGTTGAGGTTGATCTGGGAGACGGTGGCCGGCGATCCGGTCAGGCTCTCCGGGTCCACCGCATACCCATGATTCTGGGAGGTAATCCGCACCCGGCCCACGGTCAGGTCGCGCACCGGGTGGTTGCCCCCGCGGTGGCCGAACTTCAGTTTGAAGGTCTTACCACCGAGGGCATAGCCGAGCATCTGGTTGCCCAGGCAGATGCCGAAGACGGGCACCTTGCCGAGCAGATTCCGCACGGTCTCCACCGCATAGCCCAGCCGCGCCGGGTCGCCCGGCCCCGGCGACAGCAGCACGCCATCGGGCCGGCGGGCCAGCACCTCCCTGGCGGTGGCCGTGCACGGCATGACGATGGGTCGGCACCCCAGCTCGTAGAGATTGCGCAGGATGCTGGCCCGGATGCCGTAGTCCATCACCGCGATCCGCAGTCGCTCCTCGAAGTCAATGCAGACCTGCTCCCGGCCTTTTCTCAGGCCCGGCTGCCACTCATAGGGGGCCGCGGTGCTCACCTGCTGCACCAGGTCCATGTCGCCATAGCCGGGGTTGGCCCTGATCCGCTGCTGCGCCTCTTCGGGAGTCTCGTCCGTGGAGATCGCCCCCATCATCACCCCCGCGTTTCGGAGCCGCCGCGTCAGCGCCCGCGTGTCCACCCCTTTGATGCCGACTACCCCATGGCGCTTGAGGAACGGCCCGAGGGACTCCGATGATCGGAAGTTGCTCGGCACCTGGCACAGCTCTTTCACCACCAGCCCGGCGATCTGGCAGCGCGGCGACTCGTAGTCCTCATCATTGGTGCCGTAGTTTCCGATCAGCGGGTAGGTGAGGGTGAGGATCTGCCCCCGGAACGAAGGATCGGTGAAGGCCTGCTGATACCCCACCATGGCGGTGTCGAACACCACCTCGCCCAGCGCCCGGCCGGGCTGGCCGATGCTCTCGCCCTCGAAGACCGCGCCGTCTTCCAGCACCAGGACTGCCCTCAACGCGCTTCTCCTCCGCCCGCGGCGGGCATAGGCATGCCCGCCCTACAGCACATCACGACCTTGCCCGCCACAATCGTCGCCGCTGCCCTCCCCCGCAGCCGCCTGCCGGCGAACGGGCAGTTTCTCGCCAGGGACTGGAATCGCTCCGGCTCCACCACCCACTCCGCCTGGGGATCGAGCAAGGTCACATCGGCGCGCGCGCCCACTCGAAGCGAAGGTGCCTCCAGGTTCAGCACTGCCGCCGGCCCCACCGTCATCGCCCGCACCGCGGTTGCCACCTCGAGCAGGTTGCCGTGAATCAGGTCCGTCCAGATCACGCCGATGGTGGTCTCCAGCCCGATCACCCCGGCCGGCGTCTGCTCGTGTGCCACCTGCCTCTCGGCCGGAGTGTGAGGCGCATGATCAGACGCGATCACGGAGATCACGCCCTGGCGCAGTCCCGCGCGCAGGGCCGCGCGGTCTCGCGCCGAGCGCAGCGGCGGATTCATCTTGAAGGTCGGATCGTCCGTCGGCGCCTCCTCAGCGCACAGTGACAGATGATGAGGGGTGGCCTCGCCGCTCACCCGCAGCCCCCGCGCCTGCGCCCGCGCGATCAGCTCCACCTCTTCGCATAGGCTGACGTGCGAGAAGTGCACCGGATAGCCCATCTCCGCTGCCAGCGCGATGTCCCGCGCCATCATCTCCGGCCCGTCAACATGGAGCGTCAGGGGAATCGCCGCCGCCTTTGCCGCCGCCATCGCGCGGCGCATCACGGCACCGTCCGCCACCGCAAGGCCATCATCGCTCGCCGCTGCCGCGCCTGCCATGTGCAGGGCCGCCAGGTCCGTTACCTCCCGCCCCTGCTGTCCCATGGTGATGGCGCACTTGGGCAGCACGCGCACCGCTGCCCGGCGCCCTGCGATCTCCACCACCTCGGCGATCCGCTCGGCGGTGTCGCGGGGCGGCGAGGTATTCGGCTCGCAGACCACGGCGGTGAACCCTCCCGCCGCGGCGGCACGGGTTCCGCTGGCGATGGTCTCCTTCTGCTCCTGGCCCGGCTCCCGCAGATGCACGTGCATGTCCATCAGCCCGGGAAGCACCAGCAGCCCGCCGGCCTCGATGGCCTCCACCTCCCCACCGGCATCCACGTTGCCGACCGCGACGATGTGCCCGCCCGCGATCAGCACATCGCCCACCCCATCCAGGCCCGAGCCGGGATCGAAGAGCTTCCCGCCCCTGATCAGCAGGCCGCTCATCTCGCGCCCTCCGATGGCGCGCCCATTTCGTGCTCGCAATAGGCGCACGCCACCAGGTTCGGCGCATACTCCACCAGGTTGAACTGCGGCGCGAGGTAGCTCTCGTGGTTGGTGACGCAGTCCGGGTTCGCGCAGCGAAGGTCGGCGAACTTGCGGAAATCCACCTCCCGGCGCGGCTCGGGCCGGTACTCCCCCTTGTGCGCCCGTCCCACCTTCGCCGGACGGCGGCCCAGCAGCGCCGCCACCAGCGCCATCCTCACCGGCACCCCGTAGGCGGCCTGCCGGAAGTAGACCGCTCGCGGGTCCCGGTCCACAGCGTAGGCCAGCTCATCCACCCGCGGCAGAGGATGCATCACCAGCGCGTCCGGCCGCGCCCGCGCGATCATCTCCTCGGTGATGGCATATGAGCTCTTGGCCGCCTGGTAGGCCTGGTCCGACGCGAACCGCTCCTTCTGCACCCGGGTAACATAGACCGCGTCGAACAGCGACAGCACCTCGGAAGCGAGCACCCGCTGCCGGCCGGGCCGACGCTTCACCAGCTCGGCATTGGTCACGATCTCGGCCAGGCTGTGGTGCTGGTTCGGCCGGCAGTTGAACTCCTTATCGAGCCGCGCCAGCAGGTGGGCCGGCATCTCCAGACCCGAAGGCGAGACGCAGGTCACCTTGGCCCCGAAGCGCGCCAGCCCGAAGGCCAGCGAATGCACGGTTCGGCCATGCCGCAGGTCGCCCACCAGGGCCACGCTCACATCGCGCAGCTTGCCCTTCTCCCGCCGGATGGTATAGAGGTCCAGCAAGGTCTGGGTAGGATGCTCGTGCGGCCCGTCGCCGGCATTGACCACCGGGACCGAGGCATAGTCGGCCGCCACCCGAGCGCTTCCTTCCCAGGGGTTGCGGATCACGATCAGGTCGGCATAGGATTCGATGATGCGCACGGTGTCAGCGATGGTCTCGCCCTTGGCCACGGAGGTGGCGCTGGCATCCGCCACACTGATCACATCTCCCCCCAGCCGCAGCATGGCGGCCTCGAAGGAAAGCCGCGTCCGCGTGCTCGGCTCGTAGAAGAGCGTGGACATGACCAGCCCGTCGGCCAGATGCAGCCGGGTCCGGGTGTGCTGCGACATCTCGTCCGCGAGATCGAAGAGGGCCTCGATCTCGCGGTCGCTGAGGTCGAAGATGGAGATGAGGTCGCGTCCTTCCAGGGCCACGTCAGCTCTCCTCCGGCAGGCGTTCGATCACCACTGCCTCCTCGCCATCGGTGTCACAGAGAAGGACTCTCACCCGTTCCCGGCGGGAGGTGGGGACGTTCTTGCCCACGTAATCGGCCCGGATCGGCAGCTCGCGGTGGCCCCGGTCCACCAGCACCGCCAACTGCACCTGGGCCGGCCGGCCATGCTCGATCAGCGCATCCAGCGCGGCCCGGACGGTGCGGCCGGTGTACAGCACTTCGTCCACCAGCACCACCTTCCGGTCGGCCACCGGGAAGTCAATGCGAGTGCGAGCCGCAGGGCGGGCAGGTCTGTGCAGGCCCGCCTCGGCCTGTCGCGGGCGATCGTCCCTGTGATCGGCAATGTCAACCTCGCCCACCGGCACCGGGTGGCCCTCGATCTCCTGGATCAGGCGGGCGAGCCGATAGGCGAGAGGCACGCCCCGAGTGTGCACCCCGATCAGCGCCAGGTCGGCCGCTCCCCGGTTGCGCTCGATGATCTCGTGGGCGATGCGGGTGAGGGCGCGGCGGATGTCGGCCTGGTCCATGATCCGGGCCGGGTGCAGTCTGCCGCATGCAGCTTCAGCGGAGGCGGGGTTCTCCACGCGGGCCTGCCCCCCGGCCGTGTGGTGCGCCCGGCCAGAAGAATCGCCTCCCCCCGGTTTGGGGGCAGGCGACGGCCGCCGATTCTCGTTGCTTGGGCTCACCTTTCTCAGCCTCACTGGACTGCACTTAAAAGGTCCCGCTACTGCTCAGCCGGATTGTCGGAAAGAGGATACCAGAACGCGACCGACGCGTCAAGCGGAATCACGAAGGATTGCACTTCGTGGGGCAAACCGCGGACCTGTCGCAGTTGCCTACAGGCCCTGCCCCCGCAGCCACTCCAGCGTCTTCCGCACCCCGCGCGTGTTCAGCGCTTCCTCTGGAAAGTCCTCCATTTGCGTGAAGTACGCCAGATACCCCAGCTCCAGCGTCAGCCGGTGCAGGTGCAGCCGCTCCTGGAACCGATCGGCAAACATGGTCTTATCCGAGTACCCTTCAGCCATCTGGCCAATGCCGGTCTCACCCTCATGCGACATAATCGCGAAGTCGTGCACTGGATGTCCGCCCTGGAAGTCGCCGAAGTCAATCACCGCGGTGACCCTCAGGGCTTCATCCACAAGGATGTGCTCTGACAGATAGTCACCGTGGCACAGAGCCGGCTGAGGGCAGTCGAACTGGTCCCGGTACACCTCGATCAGCCGCATCATCTCCGCAAACTCACTGCCCGTGAACCCAGCCTGGAGAAGCAGCTCCTTCTCGCTTCCGCGGTCGTGCCGCACAGATGCCATCACCGCCCGCCAATCCGGGAAGTCCCATTGCCCGTCTCGACTGCGCTGGCAGAAGCCGCCCACTGCCACGGTGTGCAGCTTCGCCAGCTCTGCCCCCGCGTTTCGCCACACGGTCGCACGCGCCTCCTCACTCAACTCCGGCAATACCTCCGTCAGCGATCGGCCCACTGCTGCGCGCTGGACCATGAATTCCAGCCGTTCACCCCCGTGCTCCTCCGTTCCCACCAGCAGCACCTCAGGCGCCCGCACTCCCGCCCCCCGTGCTTGCGCGACGGCCCATGCCTCAGAGGCCACATCGCTCCCGCCCTCTCGCCTGATCTTGACGAAGAACTCATCGGCCCCCGTGTCCACCAGATAGGCCTCGTTCATCCCTCGCACCAGCTTCCGCCGCCTCTCCAGCGTCTGCCCCGTGGCGCGCCGCACCATCGCACACAACACTGCCTCCGGTGTGTTGAACTGCGCATGCCGCTGCTCAACGTAGTCCTGGTAGGCGTCGTCTAACTGCTCTTTGTACACGTCAGCCATGGCGCTGCTCCCATCAGAGCACCTTCGCCTCTGCCGCTGCGCCTATCCCCGCACCGCGCGCCCGCTCCGCACCAGGCCTTCGATTAGCTTCTCCCCCAGCGCCGGCCTATAGGGGTGACGGCCCATCATCAGCGGCACCCCATGGGCAGCGTAATCGCCGCTGGGCGGATCGAACCTGTCCAGCGTGGGGGCATAGCCCTCATAGCCGTTCGCGTACCCGACTACCCAGGCCTTCTCGCCCAACTCCGCCCGGATATCCAGGCCGATCTGGGTGAACATCTCGAAGGGGTGGAAGACAAGTACTCGCTCGCCCAATCCCAGCGCGGCGATGGGCGCCTCCCGCTGGGGCTGTCTCATCTTCCTCAGCTTCTCGCCCTCGGCGCGCAGCGCTGCCGCCGATAGCGGTCCCAGCCGCGTCCATCCTGCTGCTCGCCTGGCGGCGCTGGCCTCGAAGGCGCGGATGGTCTCCTCGCTCAGGACCGCCACCGGCAGGGGCAGCTTCTCCGACAGCATCCTTACCGGCCCATCTGGCTCTGCGCTGGCTGTGCTCATCGCCTGCTCCACGGCGCGCCGGAAGCGGTAACCGAAATGGGCGAGATGGACGATGGAACGCTCCTGCCTCATGTGTGCGAGCGCGGGGTTGATGTCCCCGCAATAGCCCTGGAGGAAGCTGCACACCGCTCCTTCCTGCTGGGCCTCCAGGGCCTGCATCGCCACCCCGCAGAAGTCCGGCGAGATCACCCGGCACTGCTCGCAAAGCAGCACGGGATGGCAGGTGTAGTGGGCCCAGAGGCCGAGCAGCTTCCCACCCTCCCGGGCTCGGAAAGAGAGCGTCCTCAGCATAGTATCGCGGGGCCCGTTGGGCCCGTACACGCGGTTGCGGCTGAAGCCATCCAGGGTAGTGGCGCCGCTCTCAATCACCGCCGGCGCCGCCGCGCTCCTCGCCCCGGCCGCGGCCTTCGCGGCCAGCCCGGGCAAACGGCCGGCAGTGGCCCGGTCGAACTCACCCCAGCCCAGAATGGGCATGACCGACGGCGCCGAATGGGTATGCGTGCAGGTAGCGACCACGCGGTCCGAACCCACCGCCGCGGCCTCGGCGGCCGCCCGTCGCACTGCCTCCGCCAGATCTTCTCGCAGGCCGCAGAGATCGAGCGACAGCACCAGCGCGGCCCCGCTCCCGTCCTCCAGGTACGTCGCGCGAAGGTGAATGGGCTGGAGCGTTTCCAGCGCGGTGCGGCCCAGGAAAGGCCCAAAGCCCATCATCTCTGGCTGCTCGCCGGCCGGAGGCGTGATCTCAACCCTGGCAAAGCCCGCCAGCACGCTAATCCCTCAGCTCATCCCTATGCTGGAAGATCTTGGCAATCGCCTCCCCGATCCTGTCCATGTCCCCGGGGGTGAGGAGCAAAGTCTCGTGGGGAGTGACCACTCGCTCGCGGTAGGCTTGCAGCTCCGCCGTAGGCAGCTCGAACCGTGCGACGTCAACCTGCTTCCAGTAGCAGTCATTGAGGCGATGGCGCTGCTTGGTGTGCGGCTGATAGAGCGGGCTCTTGTTCAGGGGCTCATAGCCGCTCCAGAACCCCAGGCCGGTCTCGGCCGAGAGCGCGGCGCAGAAGCGATCGCGGGTGACCCCGCCCCATTCCTCCGGGATGAAGCGGAAGCCATAGGCGTAGTAGCTCTGCCGCGTCACCGCCTCGTGCCGCTTCAGCGGACGCACCCCGGGCGCTTCCATCAAGAGCTGATTGAGACGCTGGGCGCAGGCCTCGCGCCGGTCCAGGTGGGAGGGCAGCCGCTCCAGTTGGCCGAGCAGGACTGCCGCCTGCCACTCGGTGATGCGGAAATTGCCGGACTGGACATAGCGCTGCTCGCCCTCGGGAAAATGGGGTGAGAAGCGGCCGCAATTCCGTAGTTGATCCAGCCGGCAGAACAGCTTGTCATCCTGCACCAGGATCCCCCCGCCCTCACCGCAGGTCATCACTTTGCTCTGCTGGAAGCTGAATGTCCCCACCTCGCCGATCGTCCCGGCGCCCTTTCCTCGCCACTGAGAACCGTGCTGATGCGCGCAGTCCTCGACCACGCTCAGCCCGTGGCGGCTGGCCAGTTCCATGATCGCGTCCATGTCGGTCATGCAGCCATAGAGGTGAACCACTGCGATCGCCCGGGTGCGGGAGGTGATGGCGGCCTCGGCGGCCTTGGGAGCAATGCACCAGGTATCGGGCTCAATGTCCACCAGCACCGGCACCGCGTTCACATCCAGCACCGCGGCGGCGGTGGCCTGCCAGGTGGAGGCCGGGACCAGCACCTCGTCACCCGCCCCGATGTCCAGCCCCTCATAGGCCAACTGCAGCGCGTGGGTGCCGTTGGTCACCAGCAGAGCATGCTTGGACCCGTTGAACGCGGCCCAGGCCTCGTTGAAGGAGGTCTCCATCTCCCCCATCCAGGACCAGGCCCCGCTCTCCAACACCTTGAGCACCCGGCGCTTCTCCTGCTCGCCATGCATGGGCCAGGCCGGAGTCTGCAGGGACGCCACCGGTTTGCCGCCTGAGATTGCCAGTTCCGCCATCACATCTCCTCCGGGGTTCGGTTTGGCAGACCAGGTTGCACGTCGTCAGTCCGGCTTCCTGCCGCCAAGCGCGGCTGGAGTTGTACTGCGCAGCAGAACTGCCTGGTGGAGGAACCAGAGCGCGCCCTACGAGTGCAACTGCACTGACCCTACCAAGTCAGCCGCGCGCGCGACCCGGTGCCGAATCAGGTAGTCGCGGATCCCGGCGAGCACGCGATTGCCGGCGGCGGGGTCGCCGTAGAGCGCAGTGCCCACCGCCACCGCCGAGGCGCCGGCGAGGATGAACTCCAAGGCATCGGAGGCGTTCCAGATCCCTCCCATCCCGATCACCGGGATCGCCACCGCCCGCGCCACCTGGAACACCCGATAGACCGCGGCCGGCCGAATCGCCGGCCCCGAGAGGCCGCCGGTGTTGGCGGCGAGAATCGGCCGCCGGGTCTCCACATCTATCACCATCGCCGAGAAGGTGTTGACCAGGGAGACGGCATCGGCCCCGGCGCGCTCGCAGGCGGCGGCGATAGCGGCGATATCGGTGACATTCGGGGTCAGCTTGGCGATGATCGGCTTGCTGGTCTGGGCCCGCACTGCCGACACCACCTCAGCGCTGGCTTCGGCGTCCACCCCGAAGGCCATCCCGCCCTGCTTGACATTGGGGCAGGAGATGTTGATCTCGATCCCCGAGACGTGGGCCGAGTCCAGGGCGCGGGCGCACTCGCCGAACTCCTCCGGCGTGTCGCCGGCGATGCTGGCGATGACGTGCGTGCCATAGCTGAGGGCCGCGGGCAGCTTATCCCGCAGGAAGGCCTCCAGGCCCACGTTCTCCAGGCCGATGGCATTGATCATGCCGGCCGGAGTCTCTGCGGTGCGGGAGGCGGGAGGGTTTCCCAGCCGTGGCCGCAGGGTGACGGTCTTGAGCAGCAGCGCACCCAGCTCCCCATAGGGCGCCAGCTCCATAAACTCATCGCCATACCCGAAGACCCCGGAGGCCAGCATCACCGGGTTCTTCATGGTTATGGCGCCAATGCGCACGGTGAGATCGGGTTCGCTCATGCCTCCAGGTGGTCCCAGGCGATATCGCTGGCGTAGAAGACAGGCCCGTCGCGGCAGACGGTGCGGTAGCTCACCCCTCCGTCGGCGAGCACCGGCACAACGCAGGAGCGGCAGGCCCCCACTCCGCAGGCCATCCGCTCCTCCAGGGAGACTTGCAGCGGCAAGTGCACCCCGGTGACCTCGGCGAGGCGCTTGAGCATGGCCCGGGGCCCGATCGCGAAGACATCAACGCCCTCCGCCGGCAGCTCGCCCAGCCGCGCCTCGAAGACTTCCGTGATCAGCAGCCCCTCCACCGACTCGCTCACGAATAGGACTTCCGCGCCCATCTCCGTCAGCTCCGGGATGGTGGCGCGGCCCGCTCGGGGACGGCGGACGGAGAAAGGCACCTTCTCATCGTCGGCGGCGCCGGCCATCACCATCACCCGGATGCCGCGCTCCACCAGTCGCTGGATCAGGAAGGGCGCCGGCGCCAGACCCACGCCGCCAGCCACCAGCACGGCCAACTGCAAGCCGTCTCGGATGCGAAACCCATGTCCCAGAGGCCCGATCACATCCAGGAGCTCCCCGGCAGCCTTCCCCGCCAGCATCCGACCCCCGGTTCCTCGCGCCCGCAGCAGCACCTCGATGCCATCAGGAGGCCGGAGCCGCGGAGATGCTGAAGGGCCGCCGCAGGATGGCCGCGCAAGGCGGCCGCTCGATCTCCTCCGGCGGGTGGCACCAGACGTGGAGGAACTGGCCGGGCTCGGCCGCGGCCGCGATTTCGGGCGATTCCAGCACCAGGCGGTGGTGCTCGCCGTGCAGGCGAACGCTTTCCCGAAGCGGGGCCCGGGCACGCCAGAGGCGAGGCCGCGACAGAGCGCCCGCCCCAGAGCCCGTCCCGGCTCCGGGACCGCTCACTTCTCCTCTTCCTGGGCTTTCTTCACTTCCTCGACATGCACGCCCGTGCTCTCTGTCACTGGCGGCTGCACCCCGGCGCGATCGGTCACCGTAGCGGTGACGATGTAGTCCCCCGGCTTCTTGTAGATGTACTTCACCTTGGGCCCTACGGCCTGGGGTTCGCGCTTGCCGGAGTCGCCGAAATTCCAGGCCACCTCAGGGTCCGAGGCCCCGCCGGTGATCTCGGTGCTGAAGCTGATCAGCTCGTCCGTGCGGGCCACCCCGGGATCAGCCTTCACCGCCGCCCGCACGGGCGTGTGATCAACAGTCAACCGCACTTGTCCCAGGTAGAAGGTGTCGGATTGATCGGCGAAGATGCCCACCGCGCGCAGGAGCGTGGCCCCCTTCTCTCCCTGGAAGCGCGAGAGCGGAACGGTCACAGGCAGCCAGCCGCGCTTATCCTTCGCCAGCGCTCCCGCGGGGACCGGATCGGCGACGATCTCTCCCCGATCAGTGAATAGCACGAGGCGCAGGCTTTTCAGTGTCAGCGCCTTCTCCCCAGGTGGGCCTGCTGGCCTGGCGCCGGCCTGGCCGGCCCGGGTACCTCCCCGCGTGCCAGCGCCGCCCCGCGCTCCGCCCCCGCGGGCGCCTCCACCGCCGCGCGTCCCACCTCCGCCTCGGCCGCCACCACCCATCCCGCCACCGCGGCCGCCGCCGCCCATGCCGCCGCCGCGACCGCCACCACCACGGCCTCCGCCACCGCCCATCCCGCCGCCCCCGCGGCCTCCTCGGCCGCCAGTCAGCACCAGCTCGTATTGAGTGCCCACAGCCGCCGCCGTGGTCACCGCTGGTGGCCCGGCCTCGGCTCTCCCGCCCCGCCGGCCGCCGCCTCCGCCGCCCATGCCACCGCCGCCGCGACCTCCGCCGCCGCGACCTCCACCTCCGCCACCGCGGCCTCCACCGCCCATGCCACCGCCGCCGCGACCTCCGCCGCCTCCGCGGGCTCCGCCGCCACCGCGCCCTCCGGCGCCACCGCGCTGCTGGCGTGCTGCTGCCGCCTGCTCAGGCGTCTCTTTGGGCTTGGGCACCTGCGCCGGCAGGATACGCAGATCCAGGTAGCTGTCGGGTGAGGCGAGGAAGTCTTCCAGGCTTACGGGCCGGGCCAGATGCAGCACGATCCCCTGGTAAGGGCCCTGGGAGGTGACCTTCAGCACCTCGGGGCCGACGTACACCTGATCGTACACCGACTCGGCTTTCCCGCTTCCCCAAGGTGTGATCTTGATGCCGCCCGAGTCCTTCTGGAGATCGCCGTCGTAGATCAGCGCCACCTTCTCCGGGCCCAGGATGGAGCCAAGCTGTGCGCTCCCGATGGCCGCCGCCAGCAGGACCAGCCCCATCCCTGTGACCAGGCCGACCACGTGAAGGCGAGACATGATCACCACCTCCCCTGCTCCTGCGCTGCTAGCAGACAAAGCAAGATAGCGTTTCATTAGATATCAGCCACCTTTCCGGTGGTATCCGCAGCCTACCCCCAGCGGAGATCAGCAGGCCCTCTCGGCACAGCTCCTCGATCTCCCGGCCGAAGGCCTCCCGCGGGCTCATCCCGCACTGCCCCGCCACCGCCTGCTCCTCTATCCCCTCGGCGCGGCGCAGCCCCAGCATCAGGGTCTCGCCGACCCTCCGCCGCGCCGATAGGCACTCCGCTCGCGCCACCGGCAGCCGTCCCTGCTCCAGCCACTCGGTATAGACTCGCACCTCCGCCACATTGTTCCAGCGCAAGCCGCCCCGGTAGGAATGGGCTGATGCGCCAATACCCAGGTATTCGTGGTTCGCCCAGTATCTCCTGTTGTGCCGGCATTCCAGGCCGGGCCGGGCGAAGTTGGAGATCTCGTAATGCTGGTAGCCGGCCCCGGTCAGCAGATCGTGGGCGGCCTGGTACATGTCAGCACAGCCATCCTCGTCGGGGAGCGCCAGTTCCCCGGCCTCGATCTCCCCCGCCAGCCGGGTCCCGCTCTCCACAGAGAGAGCGTAGGCCGATAGGTGGGCCGGCTCGGCTGCGATCGCCCGGCGCAGCGTCTCCTCCCAATCCCGCAGGGACTGCCCTGGCACCCCGTAGATCAGGTCCAGGTTGAGGTTGCTCCAACCCGCGGCGCGGGTCGTCCCGATCGCCGCCTGGGCTTCGCGCGCGCTATGCGCGCGGCCCAGGGTGCGGAGCACCGAGTCGGAGAAAGACTGCACTCCCAGGCTGAGGCGGTTGATACCGGCCGCCAGCAGCGCGCTGAGCTTGGCTTCATCCACGGTCCCGGGGTTGGCCTCCACCGTCACCTCCGCGCCGGCCGCCGCCGGAAAGCGTCTGCCGACGCGCCCCACCAGCTCCGTCAGCCACTCCGCGGGCAGGACAGTCGGCGTCCCGCCGCCGAGATAGATGCTATCAACTGGCGCGCCATGGAACTCCGCGGAGGCAGCGCGGAGGTCGAGCTCGATGTTGAGGGCGTCGAGATAGCGATGGGCGAAGGCCAGGCCGCCGGCCGCCTCCAGCGGCAGAGAGGCGAAATCGCAGTAGGCGCACTTGCTGAGACAGAACGGTAGATGGAGGTAGAGGCCGATCATAGGCGGTAAAGACCCTCCGCCGATGGACGCCGATAAACGCAGATAAGACTCTCGAAGAACACCTTCAGAACTCCCTCACAAGCCTGCACATCTGGAGTCGCGGTTTGCCGAAGTTGAACAGGAGGCAGACGCGACGCTCGGTTGCCTTCAGATAGTTCAGGCACTGGGCAGTATGCGACGTATCCAGCGCATCTCCGGCCTTTACCTCGACGATCACGGCATCTTCTACCAGCAGATCGAGTATGCCCTCTCCGACCAACTCGCCTTTATAGCGGACCTGCACCAGCTTCTGCTGCTCGACTCTCAAGCCCGCGCGCCGCAGCTCAACCGCCAACGCGTTTTCGTAGACCTTCTCGAGGAAGCCGCAGCCCAGCGTATTGCTGACCTCGTAGGCGCACCCAACTATCCGCTCCGTCAGCCGGTCCAGTTCTGTTCGTCGTTCATCAGCGTTCATCGGCGTCCATCGGCGGAGAGCCGTTGCTTTTCAGTCCGCGATCTTGAGCACGCTGAGGAAGGCTTCCTGAGGGATATCAACCTTGCCGATCTGGCGCATGCGCTTCTTGCCGGCCTTCTGCTTTTCGAGCAGCTTCCGCTTCCGGGTGACGTCCCCGCCGTAGCACTTGGCGACCACATTCTTGCGCAGCGGCGCCACTCGCTCCGAGGCGATGATCCGCGATCCCAGGGCGGCCTGGATGCGGATCTCGAAGAGTTGCCGCGGCAGCGCCTTGCGCAGCCGCTCGACCAGCACCCGGCCCCGGTGCTGGGCGCGAGACTTGTGCGTGATCACCGAGAGCGCATCCACCGAGCTGCCATTGATGAGAATATCCAGCTTCACCAGCTCGTCCTCGCGGTAGCCGACGAACTCGTAATCGAGGGAGGCGTAGCCGCGGCTGCGGGACTTGAGCTGATCGAAGAAGTCCAGCAGAATCTCCGACAGCGGGAGCATGTACCTGATCACCACCCGGTCGGTGTGCGACTGCTCCATGGCCTCGTACTCGCCCCGCCGGTCCTGGCACAGCTCCAGGCAGGGGCCGACGTATGCGGACGGGGTCATGATCGTCACCCGGATGTAGGGCTCCTCGATCTTCGCGATCTTCTCTATGGGCGGCAGCTTCGCCGGGCTGTCGCATTCGACCGCCTCGCCGGCGGTGGTGTGAACCCGATAGACCACGCTCGGCGCGGTGGCCACCAGGTCCAGCTCGTACTCCCGCTCCAACCGCTCCTGCACGATATCCATGTGCAGCAGCCCCAGGAATCCGCAGCGAAACCCAAAACCCAACGCCGCCGAGGTCTCGGCCTCGTAGCTCAGGGAGGCGTCGTTCAGGCTGAGCTTCTCGAGCGCGGTTCGCAGGTACGGGTAATCGGAGTTCTCCGAGGGGTAGATCCCGCAGAACACCATTGGCTTGAGGTGCCGGTATCCCGCGAGGGGCGCGGCGGCGGGCCGGCTGGCCTCGGTGATGGTTTCGCCCACCGGCGCCTGGCCGATCTCCTTCATGCCGGCCATCACGTAGCCCACCGCGCCGGCCGCTAGCTCTGAGACCGGCTCCAGTAGCAGGCGAAACACTCCCACCTCCTGCACCTCGAAGCGCTGGCCGGTGGACATCATCTGAATCTCCACGCCCGCGGACAAACGCCCATTCCGCACGCGCACATAGGCCACGATGCCGCGATAGGGGTCGAAGTGGGAATCGAACACGAGCGCCTGCAGAGGCGCCTCGGGATCGCCGCTCGGCGGCGGGATGCGGCCTACCACGGCCTCCAGCACATCCTCCACCCCGATCCCGAGTTTCGCGCTGGCCAGCAGGGCCTCGCCCCGGTCCATCCCGATGATCTCCTCCAACTCCAGCAGCGCCCGCTCGGGGGATGCGTTGGGCAGGTCTATCTTGTTGATCACCGGGATGATGGTCAGGCCCTGCTCCTCTGCCAGGTGGACATTGGCTACCGTCTGCGCCTCCACGCCCTGCGCCGCGTCGATCACCAGCAGCGCCCCCTCCGCCGCCGCCAGGGAGCGCGACACCTCATAGGTGAAATCCACGTGCCCCGGGGTGTCAATCAGGTTGAGCAGGTAGTCCTGGCCGTCCCTGGCGCGGTAGGTGCTGCGGATGGCGCTGGCCTTGATGGTGATGCCGCGCTCGCGCTCCAGGTCCATTTGATCCAGGACCTGCTCCCGCATTTCGCGCTCGCCCAGCGCGTGCGTGATCTCGAGAATCCGATCCGCCAGCGTGGACTTGCCGTGGTCAATGTGCGCGATGATGCAGAAGTTGCGAATGCGTTCTTGCTCGGAGAGTGGCATGGGATCCCTATGCGATCGGCGCTGTCTGGGCTGACCCGCCCAGCCGCTGGCGGACCGCCGACCGAAAGCTCGTAATCTCGGGCGCGCCCAGCGCGGCCAGGATGCCAAGATAGACGAGAGCCCCTGCCGCAAGGCTGACCAGCACCTGGATGGCCACGGCTGCGTTCGATCCCTGGGCGCCCGTTGCCGCCGCCGCCTGCGAGGCGGTGGTGATGAAGCGCGTCACCGGCACGTCCAACCGATGTCCGATCAATGCGGACACCCAATAGGCGGCCGCCCCCGCCAGGGCCGAGGCGAACATGACTCTCAAGAATGACGCCGCGATCGCTCGCCCGCCAGCTCCGCCCATTCGCCGCCGCAGCAGGTCGAACAACACCACGAACCCCACTGTCACACCCACCGACGTGGCAGCGGCTATCGTGGCATACTGGAGGGGATTGTGAAGCCTCATGGCGATGACGGTGCCGAGCACGGTCAAGGAGGTGTAGCCTATGCCGACGAGCGCCGGCGTGCGTCCGTCCTTGAGCGAGTAGAACGCCCTATTGGCGATCTGCAGACCGGACAGCCCGATGAGGGAGATGGCGTAGTAAAGCAGGGAAAGCTCAGCCATGGCTATCGCGGTCTCGTTCAGCCGCCCAGTTCGCCAGAGCAGCCTGAGCATGGGGCCGGCCAGGGCAATGAGCGCTGCCGTCGAGGGCACGGCGAGGAAGAACACGACGCGCAGCAGCCCGGAGAAGAGCTTGCGAAACTCCTCCACCTGGTTCATCGCGATCTGCTCGGCCATCACCGGGAAGGCCGCCGTGGAGATGGCTATCCCCCAGAGCCCCAACGGGAAGACCACTAGGCGATTCGCGTAGCGCAGGCTGGTGATGGCACCTTTCTGAAAGTACGATCCAAAGAAGGCTGGCAGCCAGAGCAGGCAGATCTGCGTGAACGCCAGCCCGGCCATCACAGGCAGGAAAATGCGAAGGATCTCGCGCACTGAGGGATGGTTCAGTTCGAGAGAGGGCCGGTAGCGGAAGCCTCGCGCCAGCAGTGAGGGAATCTGCACCGCGACCAGCAGGAACGCTCCTGCGAGCACGCCCACACAGAGCACCTTCAGTCCCAGCTGGTCGCTGTGGTAGTGCCGGGCAACCCAGCCCCCGCCGGTGAACGCGCCGGCGATGATGCCGACGTTGTACACTGGCCATGCCATCGCGGGTGCGGTGAAGTGCCGGTGCGACTGAAGAATGCCCGTGAATAGGGCGCTCAACACCGTGAAGAACACCATGGGAGCGACGATGCGCACGTAGCCAGCGCACTCGGCTGCCGCCCCGGCGCCGCGGAACCCGGGTGCCACAAGCAGGACGAACTCCCGAGCGAAGATGATGATGATGGAGATGCCAACGGCCGCGCACAGGATGAGTATGGTCGCCAGCGTGTTCACTACACGCCAGGTCTCCGGCTCCTGCTTCCGGGCAATGTGGGCGGTCAAGATAGGGATCACCGCGGCGCTGAGCGCGCCGCCGGCGAGCAGGTAGTAGAGCAGGTCGGGCACGTTGAACGCGGCCCAGTAGGCATCGGTGTGCCCGGTGCTGCCCCAGAAGTGCCCGACCGCGCGATCCCGCACCCACCCCAGCACGCGGCTCAGCAGGGACGCGACCACCATGATGGAAGCCCCCGCGAGGATCGTCTGGCGTTTCACAGGGCCATTATATCCGCAGCGAGAGAGGATTGGCAAGGTGAGCTTCCCGCGCCCGACGAAACACCCGCGCCATGTGGAAGCGCACGCGACCCCACGCCAAGACCCGCCAGGAGCTGGCCCGCATCGGGGAGGAGCACGCGGCGCGCTACCTCGCCTCCCGCGGCTACCGCATCAAAGAGCGCAACTTCCGCGCCCCCGGCGGGGCCGAGGTGGACATCATCGCCGAACAGCGCGATGTGCTCGCCTTTGTGGAGGTGAAGGCGCGCACCTCGACCGACTTCGCTCAGCCCCACGAGAGCGTCACCCCGTGGAAGCAGCGCCAGATCGCCCGCGCCGCCGCCTCCTACCTCGGCTCGCGAGAGCGCCGGGAGCGGGTGATGCGCTTCGATGTGGTCGAGGTCTTCTTGACCCCCAGGGGCCGGGTCGAGCGGGTGAGCCTGATAGAGGGGGCGTTCCAGGGGTGAGAGCCAGCAGCACGGCCCGTCACCGCGGAGACGCCGGGAACGCAGCGGGCAGCGCCTGGGCCGGGCCTCTGACAACTGGATTCCTCCCAGTGCCCTCTGCGCCTCTGCGGTGGACCTCTTGCCGCGTCTAATCCGCCCCTCCGCCGCCTCCTCCACCCCCACCGCCTCCGCCCCCGGAGAAGCCACCACCTCCGCCCGAACTGGAGGTAAAGGAGCTGGTGGCAGTGGCGAAGCTGGAGCTGAAGGAGGAGAAGGCACTGCCGATGGCGTCCATGCCGGCGAAGGGCGAGCCACTGCTGGACACCCAGTAAGGGAACGCGGCGGCCGGGGCCTCTCCCGCGGCCACCGCATGCGGGTACAGCTCCTTGAACTGCTCGATCACCCGCTCCGCCACTCCCAGGGTGATGGCGAAGACCAGATACTGCTCCCAGAGCGCGACCGCCGGAGCCGGATACTGCTGCAACTGGGAGAAGTCGGTCAGATAGCGCCGGAATGCCTGCCAGCGATGGAGAGCCACCGCCGCCTCCGGATTCCGCCGGCGCAGATTGAGGCTGGCCGGTATCGAGCGCGAAGCCGACGAACCCGTTGAGCATGGCCAGCGGTGATTGCAGGGCCGCCACCAGCAAGAAGACCGAGAGGAACATGGCGATGCCTACCGCCATCCCCACCCCCATCGCCCGCTTGCTCCGCGGGTCTACCAGGTCCAGTCGCTGCGATTCGCTTTTCGCCAGATCACGCCAGTGCTCATACCGGGCCCGCGCACTGACCGGGTCGCTCTTCGCCATCTCCCTGAACTGATCCATCGAGACCCGGCCCTCGGATTCGAACCCGCGGAAGAGGATCTCGCTCACCAGATAGCGCTCAGACGGCCCGAGATCGCCCTTGAACTCGGCCACCCGCTCCACGTATTGCTCGTCCTCCACGGCCGTGCCCAGCAGACCGCCCAGGCGGGGATGAGCCTCTGCTCTCACCACCAACCGCAGCGCGCCCCGACGCACCAGGTCCATCAGCGTCGCAGTCATATCCTGGGGGCCCAGCTCGCCCCACCGCCAGAGGTAGCCGACATCGTCGGGCGTCCATCCCTCCAGCGGCTCGCGCACGTACTCGGGCAGGTTCTGCTCCTGGTACTCCCGCCCATAGCGGAAGTAGAGACCCAGCCAGAAGCCAACCCCCGCGATCAGGATCAGAACGGGAAGCGCCAGCTTCATCTGAGCCTTCACCCGCCGCGATTGGCCTGGCTGGCCCAGCGCCCCTCCTCCTCCAGCGCCACGGGCAGAATCGTCGCCGTGTCCTGGCGAGGGCTGGTTGCGATCAGATCCGTGGGAAACAGCAGCCGCAGCCCTATCATCTCCCTGGGAGGCAGAGGATTGCAGGTGAGGTCAACCCGGCCCTCCTGAATCTCAGTCTTTCCCCACAGAGGCCCATGGGCCCAGGCTCGCAGGCCCGCCCGCGGCACCCTCCCCGGAAGGCTGATCGTCACCCGCGCCAGCTCTGACCGCGCCTCCCATTCGGTCCCGACGAACTTCCAGTACAGCTCGGCCAGGTCGTCATGCTTCACCACCGCGCCGGTTACATCGTAGTCCACGGTGAACAGGCGGGACTCGTCGCTCGCCTGGTAGTACCAGTCAGCTCGGAACTGGCCGCCTCCGCGAGAAGTGACGAAGCTGTCCGGCGCTTCTCCGGCGGTCTGTTGATAGGGGGAGCCATTCTCCGTCACCAGGAAGCTCTCGATCTGGGTGCCGGCGGGCAGCGGGATCACCCGGTAGGCGTGGTGGAACGTCCCCGAGAACACGTACTCCCTGGTCTCCCGCACGTGCATCGAGCCATCGCCGCGGACTTCAGCCGCGATCTCGGTGCGGGCGAGGTGAAAGCTCTTCGCCTCCGCGGGAAGGGGAAGCGATAGCAGCAACAGCAAGACCCCGGCACCCCGCACCATCCTGACCTCCTCGACTCTGCTGCGGCTCGGCGGCGAGCATACTCTCAGTGGCAGTATGCCACAGCGCAGCGTGCAGGGCCAACGCGGAGAGGAGAGAAATGCCTGCCTGCAGAACCAGGGGAGGGGTGCTACGAGGGGGTGATATGCCCAGGTGCGACCCCATACTGATAGACTGCGACTGCTCCGATCTGAACTGCCCGGTACGCTTCCGGCTGTCTGACCTCATCAGGGCTATCCAGGCATGGACGGATAACCCTGACCAGCAGAGAGCGCTCGTCGAGGCATGGCTCAGAGGGCATCACATGCGCCTGCAGCAGCATGGCGAAGAAAAGGTCCATCACTTCGAGCTGCGCGATGGCCGAGATCTAGAAGCTCCGCATGCTCGCCCTGATAGATAGCTGTGCCGTGCTGGGGATAGAGGCCCACCTGGTGCAAACTCAGGTGGACGTAGGCCGCGGGCAGGCCAAGGTCACCATCGTCGGCCTGCCGGATAAGGCGGTGCAAGAGGCGGCCGATCGCGTCGCCTCCGCCGTCCGCAATTCCACCTTCTCCTTTCCCGCCTACCGGGTCACGGTCAACCTCGCCCCGGCCGACATCCGCAAGGAAGGCCCCTCTTTCGATCTCTCCATCGCACTGGGAGTGCTGGCCGCCACCGAGCAGATCGCCGGGGGGGACATGGACCAACTGGTGGCGGTGGGAGAGCTATCGCTCGATGGCTCCGTGCGTCCCATCTCGGGCGTGCTTCCGATCGCCCTGGCCGCCCGGGAGGCGAACCGCAAGGGCCTGATCGTGCCCGAGGAGAATGTGGCGGAAGCCACCGTGGTGGAGGGCCTGGCGGTCTACCCGGTGCGCACCCTGTGGGAGGCGGCCGAGGTGGTGGCTCACCCGGACCGGCGCCGGCCCGCCGCCTCTTCGGCCGGGCACTGGATGCTGTCCGAGCCGGAGTACCCGATTGACTTCTCCGAGGTTAAAGGCCAGACCCATGCCAAGCGGGCATTGGAGGTGGCCGCCGCGGGCGGCCACAATGTGGTGATGGTGGGGCCGCCGGGGGCGGGGAAGACCATGCTGGCCATGCGCCTGCCCAGCATCTTGCCGCTGCTGCGCATAGAAGAGGCGCTGGAGGTCACCAAGGTCTACAGCATCAGCGGCAGGGTGCCGCGCGGGACAGGCCTCATTACCACTCGCCCGTTTCGCGCTCCTCACCACACCATTTCCGCGGCTGGGCTGGCCGGGGGCGGGGCAATACCCAAGCCCGGAGAGGTGTCCCTCGCCCACTACGGTGTGCTTTTCCTGGACGAGCTGCCGGAGTTCAGCCGGGACGCGCTGGAGGTGCTCCGCCAGCCCCTGGAGGAGGGAGTGGTGAACATCGCACGCGTCGCCGGCAGCGCCACCTTCCCGGCGCGGGTGATGATGGTGGCCGCCCTCAACCCCTGCCCCTGCGGCTACTTCATGGACGCGACCAGGAGCTGCTCCTGCTCCGTCTCCAGAATCCGCAGCTATCTGCAGCGCATCTCAGGCCCGCTGCTGGACCGGGTAGACATTCAGATCGAGGTGCCGCGGCTGGTGCGGGATGAGATGCTGAGCACCAGTGACAGCGAGCCCTCGGCCGCGCTGCGAGCGCGGGTCCAGCAGGCCCGCTCGCTGCAGGCTGAGCGCTTCGCCGGTGCTGGCATCTACTGCAATGCCCACATGCGGCCCCGCGATCTGCGCCAGCACTGCGCGCTCAGCGACGAGGTGCGCAAGTTCCTCAGCGGCGCCATCGACCGGCTCGGCCTCAGCGCCCGCGCCTTCGACCGGGTGGTCAAGCTCAGCCGCACCATCGCCGACCTGGATAGCGCGCCCGAGATCAATGAACAACACGTCGCCGAGGCGATTCAGTACCGGGGGTTAGACAGGAAGTTGTGGGCCTGATGGCGGCCTCCCGGCGCGTTGCTGAAGGTCTCTTCCCCACCATAGGAGTTCACGGATGAAGCATCACACGATGATGACGAGCGTGCTCATGGCGGCCTTTGGTGTAGGCTGTCTTGCCCTTGGCCCCTGCTCGCAGGCCGGAGCTGGGGCTGCAGCCAAGGCGCCGGCGAAGGGGCCAGTCAAGCTCAAGATCACTAAGCAGCCCGCCGCCTACCAGGGAAAGCCGGCGAGCTACTGGCTCAAAGCTCTGGACAGCGAGGACGAGAAGCTCCGGCGGCAGGCGGCGGAGGCAATAGTGGCGATAGGCAGGCCGGCCTATCCGCCGCTCAGCTACCTGCTGCGAGACTCCAGCAAGCCCGTCTGGCGCAACACTGTCGCCTCCTTCGTGCAGATCGGGCCACGCGCGGTGCCCGTCCTGCTGGCCCTGATCCGGATGGAACAATCGGAGGATCTGAGCCACAACGCGGGCGCGGCCGCGGTGCTGGAGATGGGGCCGGCCGCATTCCCGGCGCTGCAGACCGCGCTGCGCGATGAGCGCGCACCAATCCGGCTCGCAGCCGTCGTCGCACTCCGCGTCCAGGGCTTCTCCGGCCGCGCGGACAAGGCTGCCGGGCCCGCTCTCATCGCGGTGTTGAAGAGCGACAAGCGGGCCGACATCCGGGGGGCAGCGGCCAATGCTCTGGGTCTCTTTCGTCCCGCGCCGGAAGGGGCCGTGCCCGCGTTGACGGGCGCGCTGAAGGACAAGGAGCTACTGGTGCGAGTGATGGCCGCCCAAGCCCTCGCCATGCGGAGCGCGACGGCGGAGAACAGAATCCGGCAGGCCACGGCGGGCGTTCCGGCGCTGATCGAGGGGCTGAAGAGCAGCAGCAAACCCTCGCGCTACGAGTCGGTGATTGCACTCGGGCTGCTGGGATCGGATGGCGCGCCAGCGGTCCCGGCTCTCGCCGCCTCGCTGGGAAGCGCCGACATTGGCGGCCTTGCCGCTCAGTCTCTGGCGGCGATTGGCGACGCGGCTGTGCCCGCCCTGCTCAAGACGGTGCAGGCCGGGAGCCCCCAGGCCCGCGGCAATGCTGCCGCCGCGCTCAGACAGCTTGGCGAGATCGGGAAGGCTTCGGCCACCAGCCTGCTTGCCGATCTCCAGAGTAAGGATGCGCAAGTGCGCCAGCGCGCGGCCCAGGCGCTGGGGGACGCCGCGCCCGACGACCCGAGGGTGATCCCGGCACTCACCGCGGCGCTGAGTGACAGCGACCAGGGGGTGCGTGACCGCGCGGCCTACGCGCTGGGCCGCTACGGACCGCAGGCCAGCTCGGCCCTGCCTGCGCTCACCGCCGCCCTCAGCAACCCCGGCGTGCGCCGCGCCGCGGCCTCCGCCCTGGGCGCCATGGGGCCGGCCGCGGAGCCCGCGATTCCCGCCCTGGCAGCAGCCATGTCCAAAGACCCGTTGAGTGGGGCCGGCGAGGCACTGGGCCGCATCGGCCCGGCCGCGGTGCCGGCTCTGGTGTCTGCACTCAAGGATCCCAACAAGGAGGCACACGGGGACGCCGCCTTCGCCCTTGCTTACCTGGGTCCCGATGCCGCGCCGACTGTCCCCGCGCTGGCGGCTGCGCTCGAGGACGAGGAGGCCCGCGTGCGCATTGCCGCCGCCATCGCGCTGGGCGCCGTCGGACCCGCCGCCCGGCCGGCCGTGCCCGACCTGGTCGCCACGCTTCGCGACCCCGACCCAGCGGTCAGCGCCTGGGCCGCTCACGCCCTGGGGCTAATCGGCCCTGAGGCCAAGGAGGCACTGCCGGTGCTGCGCGAGGCCGTCATGGTCAATGACCCTGGCGTCCGCTGGGAGGCCGCCACCGCGCTTGTCCGGATCGGAGACACCCTTCCCGCGGTGCCGCCGCTGGCAGCCTTCGCGAAGAACAAGGGAGGGCCGGTTCGGTTCGATGCCATCTCCCAGTTGCGGGACATCGGCCCCATGGCTGTCGCGGCTGTGCCGTCGCTGCTGCAACTGGCCAGCGACCGCGGAGACGCCAAGCTCATTCGCATCGCCAGCGCGGCCGCGCTGCTGAGCATCCAGCCGGGAAACGCGAAGGTGATCGCCCTTCTCACGCAGGCGCTGGGGGATATCAGCGAGCGTGTCCGCCTTGCTGCTGCCGCCGCGCTGGCCGAAGCCGGCCAAGCTGGCGAGCAGGTGCAGGCGGCGCTGCGCCCGATGCTGCGGGGAGAGGACAAGGAGCGCGCAGCCACTGCCGCCGAGATTCTGGCGCGAATCGCTCCCGAGGACAAGGCGGCTCCGGACTTCCTGACCAATGCCTTGCAGGACAAGGACTTCCGGGTCAGGTTCGCCGCCGCGACTGCGCTGGCAGGTACAGCCAGCGCCACTGCGGCGGCCGTACCGGCGCTGATCTTCCATCTGCACGATGAGGATAAGTGGAACCGCTATCGCGCGGCGGAGGCCCTGGGAGACATGGGCCCCAGGGCACAAGCGGCGGCGGCGGCGCTTAGTCAGCTCTTGTACGATTCCGACCGGGACGTGCGCCGGGCGGCCCTGATCGCGCTGAAGAAGCTGCGAGGAGAGCTGCCGCCATCCTCTTCTGACCCTGAATCAACGCACTCCCTTCTCGACCGGTTGGTGAGAGAGGAGAGCATGCGCGAGCTGTGGCTGCGGTGAGCGCCGCCACCGGCAGGCGGAGTCACTTGACCCCTGCCGCTGCGCGTGTCACCAGGGCCATCACCTGGTTCCGCTTCGCCGTCTCGCTCGTCCCGATCACCACGAATCGCCCCTTGCGAGCGGCGGCGAACTCGCCATAGGAGGCGTCCCGCGCCGCAAAGCACTCCTCGCCCACCCCGGCGATGGCGGTCACGCCTGCGCCTGCCCGCTGCTCGAACTCCCGCAGCTTCTGCCAGCTCTGCTTGGCCTGCGCGGCGGTGGTGAGGTCGGCAATGTGAATGGCGGTGAGCGTCGTCCCCACGCGATACTCCGCGCTGATCACGTCCGTCAGGCCCCGATGGCCCAGCGCGTCCTTCCTCACGTAGCGCTCACTGCCGGCAACGCGGCCCGGGGCCGGAAGGCGCTTGAACTCCGCGGGCAGCCCCCAGGACCCCGGAAAGCGCTGTGCCACCTGCTCGCCCAGCAGGCGCCCCTGGGCCACGTCGTCGCTCTCCATCACCGCGATCTTAACGTAATAGCGACCCTTAGCGAACGCCACCAACCCATCTGACACGTAGCCCTCGGCCCCGAACGATGAGACACCGCGCGCGGGCCTCTCGGTGGCGAAGATGCCATAAGCATGCAGGGGCGCGCCCATGTCGTAGATGTCAACGGTGATGAGGCGGTCGGGCGCTTCGTCTCTGGCATAGGTCGCGGTCGCCATGTCCTTGAGACCATAGGAGAGAAACAGGTCGGCCGCGCCGTCAATGTACTCATAGAGCTTGGCGGGCGTGAAGCTGCGTGCCTCGCCTTGCCGCGACCAGCCTTCGGCGAGGCCGCTCGGTGGCAGCGAATCCGTTAGCCCCCCGGCGACCGCGCCAGCCTGAAGCAGCGCGAGCAGCAGCAGCACTGCAACCGCGCTGGGCCAGCGCTGCATGGTCTTCCTCCTACCGGCGACAGAGATCCAGCGCGCTCCCAAACTCAGGGGCGCGCGCCAGTCTAGCAGATGCCGCAGGTATCCCGCAACCGTTCTCGACACGCGGACTAACTGGGAGGCCCGTCAGGCGCGCCAGACCGCCGCCAAGAGCCCGGGGCGAGCAGGAGACGTGCTTCTCTGGTGCGAACCAATGACTCTCCAGCCAACCATGGAAAGCACCCCTCCCGAGAACTCATCTCACGCGGAAGGACCCAACGAGCACACTCGCTGGAACTTCGCGGTGCTGACCACCGAATCCGCAATCTTCCAGACTGGACTGGCCTGGGTGGACCCGGTGGCCGTGCTGCCGCTCTTCATCGGCCGGCTCTCCCCCTCCACGGTGCTGGTGGGGCTAGTCACCGTGCTCCAGCGCTTGGGCTGGATTCTGCCGCAGCTCCCCATGGCCGCGGTCCTGGGCCACCGCCCGCGGCGCCAGCCCTGGCTGCGCTGGGGCGTGTTCTACGGCCGCCTCCCCTTCCTCGCCTTCGTCGTGTACCTGTGGCTGCGCGGCGTGACCAACCCGGGCCTGGTGCTCCTGTTCATGATGGCCGGCTACTTCTTTGTCGCTCTCGGCAACGGTGTGGTCGCCATCCCCTGGCAAGACATCATCGCCAAGTCGGTGCCCTCCCGCCTGCGGGGAAAGTTCTTCGCTGGCACCCAGTTCGCTACCGCGACGGGAGCCTTGGGAGTCGGGTTCGCGGTGCGGCGGATGCTCGGGCCGCTGGGCCCAGGATTCCCCTTCGACTTCACCCTGCTGTTCACCGTCACGGCCGTCTTCATAAGCATCTCGACCTTCCTCTGCGCCATCACGCGGGAGCCGATCCGTCCCGTCCTCGACCGGCCTGAATCCCTGCGCCAGATCATCGCTGACCTCAAGCCCTTCCTGCGACAGCGGCCCGCATTCCGAGCCCTCATCCTGGTGGCCATCCTGGGCGCCGGGATGAGCTGGACCACGCCCTTCTACATCGTCTATGCCACCCGGAAGCTCGGCGTCGCCCCGCAGCTGGCCGGCTTCTACATCTGGGCGGCCGTGCTCGGCGGGGCCGGCTTCAGCCTCATCTGGGGCCACTACAACGACCGCTGCGGACCCCTCACCGTGATCCGCGGCGGGTGCGCATTCGTCGCGATCACGCCCCTGCTCGCCATCGGCCTGCCCGTGGCGCTGCGTATCGGCGCCATCCTGTTCCCGCCGGCCCTCAGCGCTCTGCCCTACGGGTTCGCCCTGGTTTTCCTCGCCGGGAGCGCCACCCCGGGCGCCTTCTGGATGGGAACCACCAACTATCTCTTCGACCTCACCGACCACCCGGAGCGGCCCCGCTACATCGCGCTGCTCAACTTCCTCTCTCTGCCCGGCGCGCTGATCCCGATCCTCGTCGGATGGCTGCTCAACTTCCTGCCCTACCCGCTGGTCTTCTCTTTCATCGCCGCCTCCGGCCTCGCCGCCGTTTTGGCCAGCCGCGTCATGCCGGCCGTGCCGCCGCAACCGTAGCCGGCCGCTAGCAGCAGTTGGGTGTGACCGTTTCCCCTGGGTCGGCCGAGTGCAGCGCCACCGTCATGCTGAGCGCAGCGAAGCATCACGCCGTCAGCAGGACCGCAACGGTGGGATTCTTTCCCTTCGCGGAGTTTACCCTGAGCGCAGCCGAAGGGCTCAGGGTCAGAAGGACAACAGTGGCCGTCCCAGTCCTTGCGATCACACCCCAGCAGTTCGCTGTGTTGACACAGGCTCCAGGGCCGCGCTATAGTGATCCCGGCGATGGAGGCCGCCAGGGCGAAGCTCGCCCGAACCGCCCAGAAGGCTGATGGCTCCTGGTCGCACCGCCGGACCGGGAGCCTTTCTGCGGGATGCCTGCTCCCCGGTCCCAAGGAGAAGGCATCATGCTCAGCCGACATGAACTTCATCTGCGTTCGACCTACGAGACGAGCCTCCAGCATCTGGCAGAGATCCGGGAGATCCTCACCACCGGCAAGACCCCCGGCGGCGCCTGGGTGACGCCCCTCCCCGAACCCGCCCGCTCGCAGCTCATCTCAGTGCTGGACAATGCACTGGCCGAACTGGAGGAGCTGGCGGCGCATTTCCTGCCTGAGAGCGAGCGCGGGCGTACCGGCGGCATCGCCGCCACGCGCATGTGGACCAGCGCGCTGCTGCGCACAGTGGAAGAGTTGCTGGAGGACGCACTCCCAGTGAACATGCGCCGCCGCTATGGCCCGCTAGGGGATGTGGAAGCCGGACTGCTTGAGGAGAAACTCGGTCAGGTGTTAGCTGAGCTCAGCCGAGGCAGGCAACTGGTCGAAGAGGCAAATGACGCCCATCATCACTCCCTTGACAGCGCCAACTCAGGTCAATAGAATCCCCCTGCTCAGGCGCGCCCCGCGCCGGCCACCATCACCAAAGGAGAGAGAAGCCATGGTCCGAGTCGGACTTGCCGGTCTGGGTTTCATGGGCGGCACTCATGCTCAGTGCCACGCGGCTCTGCCGAACGCACAACTGGTCGCAGTGTGCGATCCGGAGCCGGACCGCCGGAAGCAGTTCGCCGACACCTATGGCGCCAAGGCCTTCGCCAGCGTGAAGGAGATGGCGTCAGCGGACATTGATATGGTTGACGTCTGCATGCCCACCTACCTCCACCGGGAGGCGGTGGAGACGGCTGCGGCGGCGAAGAAGCACATCCTGTGCGAGAAGCCGATGGCCCTCACCGCCGCCGATTGCGACGCCATGATCGCGGCGGCGAAGAAGGCGGGAGTCAACTTCATGGTCGCGCATGTCATCCGCTTCTGGCCCGAGTACGCCGTGATCAAGCAGATCCTCGATTCCGGCCGCTACGGCAAGATCAGATGGGCCAGCGCCAACCGGGTTTCCCCGCCTCCCAGTTGGTCGTGGAAGGAATGGCTGTTCGACGGCAAGCTCAGCGGGGGTGCCGTGCTGGACTTGCACATCCACGACCTGGACTTCCTGGCCTGGATCATGGGGATGCCCAAGACCGTCTTCGCCGCGGGTGTCGCCAGCAAGCGCGGCGGCCTGGACAACGTCTGGACCACCACCACCGGCTATCCCAACGGCGCGGTCGGCTCAGCCGAGGGATCGCTCGACATGGCGGCGGGCTTCCCCTTCACCATGGCCGCGAAGATCGCGCTGGAGGGGGCCTGCATCGAGTTCAACTCCCGCCTGACCCCGAGCCTGCTGGTGGCGCTGCCGGATGGCAAGGTCGAGCACCCACCCGTGCCGCAGCCGGAGGTCCCAGTCACCGCCGGGGCCGGTTCGGCGGGCAATATCTCGGCCCTCGGTGGCTACTTCGTCGAGGTGAAGTACTTCGTGGACTGCCTGGACAAGAAGCAGACGCCCACGGTGGTCACGCCGGAGGAAGCCAAGACCGCGGTGCAGCTCTGCCTCGCTGCCGCTCAGTCAGCCAGGTCGGGCCAGCCGGTGAAGCTGTAGGGCGGTCCACTCATACCGCGGAGACGCGGAGAACGCGGAGAGTTTGCTGTAGGGCGCGGTCTCCCGATGGCTAGGCCCTTCGGGCCGCTGGCTAGGCCGGCAGAGCCGGCCGCCATCCCGGCCCTATCGGGCCCAGGGACATCCCGGCCTCCACAGGCCTAGGGACCGCGCCTGGCGGCATCAGGGGATGCCGCCCTACAGTGGGGCCGCCGGTGTTTCGGGACTTCAGTCCCGAAACCATCTTGCCCGGCCGCCGCCTGCTATCGGCCTCTCTTCTCGCGCAGCCCATCCAGATCGGTGATCAACGCGTCCAGCGCAGAGAGCGCATCTGTGGACTGCTCGCCCACCAGTCGCTGGACCTCGCCGGTGCGATCACGCACCCGGTTCACCGCCTCGCGGTCGGCGTCCGGCGCCACCTGCTCCAGCTCCAGCAGAGTCACCATCTCGTTGACCCGCGAGAGCCGGCGCTGGGCGTCTCCCCAGTTACTGGCGAGGATTGAGACTCGGGCCGCTTGCGCCTGGGTCACCGCCTCCCCCGCAGCGAAGTTGACTGCCACCAGGAGCCGGCCCTCTGCCTGCCTGCGAACCCTCTCGGCGTCGGCCAGCCTCCTCGCCCCAATCGCCATCATGGCCCAGCCCAGGGCCACCGCGATCACCAGACCAATGACTGCAATCAGGTAGCCAAACAGCGGAGAGCTCTGGCGCGATTCCCTCTGCTCGCCCATGGTTGCCTCCCAGGCCCGGGGACGGAAACCCTAGATCCCCTCGCCTGAGGCAGGCTGTTCGGCAGCAGGCGCCTCCTCCCTGCTCTCTTCGTGGCGATGCGCGGCGTTGGTCGCCGTCACGCGTTCGACCAGGGCCTCCACCAGCGCGGGCTGCCACTGGCTGCCCGCGCCCTTGCGCAGCACCTCCAGTGCCGACGGCACGCTCAGCCGGGTGCGGTAGGGCCGGTCGCTGGTGAGCGCGTCGAAGGCATCGGCTACGGCCAGCACCCGTGCCCCGAAGGGAATGGCGGCGCCTGCGAGTCCGTCCGGGTATCCACCACCCGAGTACCACTCGTGGTGATGTCGCACCATGCGCACGACCTCGGCGTCAATCAAGGTGGGAGCGAGGATGCGCTCGGCCAGCGTCGGATGCGATTGCACCTGGTGGTACTCGGCCTCGGTCAGGGGCCCCGGCTTCACCAGCACCGCCTCCCGCACCCCGATCTTGCCGATATCGTGCAGTTGCCCGGCCAGCCGGATGCGCTGCAGTTCGTCTCGCCCCGCCCCGAAGGCCTGCGCGATCTGGGCCGCGGTGCGACTCACCCGTTCCGAGTGCCCCTTCGTGTACTTGTCCTTCGCCTCCAGCGCGGACGACAGTGACCTGATGGCGCCCAGGAACAGGCGCCGGGCGGCGCGGGTCTGCCGCCTGACACCGGCCTCGAGCGCGTTCTGGTGCTCCCGGCTCTCCAGCATCAGGCGGCGGCGCTCCAGCGCGCGATCTACGCGGACCAGCAAGTCGTCCAGATCGAACGGCTTGGTGAGGTAGTCATAGGCCCCGGCCTGCATGCAAGCGACAGCAGTGCGGGTGTCCGCTGTCGCCGTGCTGATCACCACCGCGGTCGTGGGCCAGCGCTCGAAGATCACGGTGGCCAGGTCCCGGCCGTTCATCCCCGGGAGCTTCAGCTCGATCATCGCCAGCGCGAACTCCCTCTCGGAGAGCGCCGCCAGCGCGGCGGGCGCATCCGGGACTGTCTCAACCTCCCAGCCCGCGTCTTTGAGCACCCGCGCCAGCAGCGCTCGCACCAGGGGTTCGTCGTCCACCACCAGAATCCGAGGCGACACTCCCTTGCTCATGACCCTTCCCCAGCGAGGACCGCGGTATGAGCAGGCCGCGGGGCTGGCGCCCGGAAGCTCAACGGGCGCCCATCGGTGCTGCCCCCTGTGCAAGGCTGCCGCGACCCCACCCCAATCCGACTGACCTGACACCGCCCCCTGACCAGGTCGTCCGGCCAAACGAAAACCCCTCTCATCATGGCTCCGCTCATGAGAGGGGGATCTGCGCTCCGGGCCCAACTGCATCAAACTAGCACGCACCTTCGGTTTTGTCCACCCCCTGTGCGTCCAACCAACGTACAAACAGGCCGCCATCCGTTGGAGCCTGGGCGCGACCAGAACCGGCGCTATCCTGCGATTGACACAGCCGTGGCCCCGTGATAGAGTCCCCATTGGCCAGCCGGGCGGGTAGGTAGCGCCCGGCGCTTTATGGCCATCGCCAGAAGCGAGCCCCTTGCCGGTTCCGGCAACACAGCACAGGGAGTGATCACATGTCCAGCACAGTCTACTTCGCCTCCGCCCGGGTGAAGCGCCTCGCGGCCGAGGACACCCTTCCAGCCAAGTTCCAGCGCATGCTGGATCGCCTCGATCTCAAGTCCAGGTTCGGCAACCGGCGCGTGGCGATCAAAATGCACGTCGGGGGCCACCTCGGCTACACCACGATCCATCCTCTCTTCATCCGCCTGCTCATCTCGAAGCTCAAGGAGGCTGGCGGCGAACCCTTTCTCACCGATGGCTCCTTCGCCGTGGCCGAGGCGGTCGGGCGCGGCTACACCCAGGAGGTGCTGGGCG
Source organism: uncultured Armatimonadota bacterium (assembly GCA_963716175.1). Taxonomy (GTDB): domain Bacteria; phylum Armatimonadota; class Hebobacteria; order Hebobacterales; family Hebobacteraceae; genus MFD04408-11. The sequence goes on from OY970296.1 coordinate 3,811,396, forward strand.
CGCCCATCCAGCCAGTGGGCGGGACGCACGACAAGTACTTCTACCCCCGCTCAGTGAACTACCGGACGCTGGAGAAGGTCCACGTCGCCGGCAACATCGCCGATGCGGAAGCCATGATCGTGCTCAGCCACGCCAAAGGCCATGGCCAGTCCGGCTTCGGCGCCGCCATCAAGAACATCGCCATGGGTTGTGTCACGGAGCAGACGCGGGGCTGGATTCATAGCCTCATGGACACCCAGTTTCAATGGAACGCGGAGGCCTGCACCCACTGCTACGTCTGCCGGGAGAACTGCCCGGGCGGCGCCATCTCCTTCAACAAGAAGGACGAGCTCCGCATCTTCTCTCATCACTGCCGCTATTGCATGCACTGCGTGGACTCATGCCCGGCCGACGCCATCACCATCAATCTAGAGGGCATGCGCTACTTCCAGGAGGGCATGGCCCGCGTGGTCAAGACGGTGCTCGAGGGATTCGAGCAGAGCCGCGTGCTCTATATCAACGCGCTCCTCAACATCACCCCACTGTGTGATTGCTGGGGATTCACTACCCCCTCCCTGGTGCCCGACATCGGCATCATGGCCAGCGAGGACATCGTCGCCATCGAGCAGGCCACCCTGGATTCGATCAAAGCTGAGAACTACATCCCGGGCAGCCTTCCCGAGCAGGTGAAGATGAGCGAGGGAGACGGTCACCTGTTCCAGCGCATCTGGGCCAAGGACCCCTACCTCCAGGTCGAGACCGCGGCCGAGCTGGGCCTGGGGAGCCGCGATTACGAGATCGTCGAGGTCGAGTAGGGCCGCCTCCCCCAATGCTGCCTGGCGGGGTCCCTAGGCCTGTAGAGGCCGGGATGGCGGCCCAGAGGGCCTAGCCATCAGGAGACCCCGCCCTACAGGCCCGTCCGCGTCAGCACCCTCCCAGGCCGGCGGCCGTGGTGCTTCTCGCCCTCCAGCTCGATGACACCATTGACGATCACATAGTGAATGCCAGCCGGGTACTGATGTGGGGCCTGGTAGGTGGCCCGATCTGCGATTGCAGCCGGGTCGAACACCACCAGGTCCGCGGCCAGGCCCGCCCCGATCTTGCCCCGGTCGCTCAGCCCCAGCTTCTCTGCCGGCCGGCTGGTCATTTTCGCGACCGCCGCCTCGAGTGGCAGCGCCTTCAGCTCCCGGACGTAGCGCGCCAGCACCCGCGGGAACGTGCCATAGCTGCGAGGATGGGGATGGCCCTGCCCCAACGTGCCATAGGTCGCCAGCGCGGCCGCATCTGACCCGATGATGGCGACGGGATGCGCGATGATCCGCGTCACGTCCTCTTCGCTCATCCCGAAGCCCACCATGCTCACCTGCCCTCGTTCGGCCGCCAGCAGGTCGAGCACCACCTCCTCCGCGGGAACCTGACGCCGTGCGGCGATCTCGGCGAGAGTCATGCCCTGAAGCGGCCGGTTGGCCTCGCTCTCGACTGATGCCACCATGCGCCGTTCCCAACGCCCCGGATCGGTAGCTGCGGCCGCGGCCAGCTCGCCGCGCAACCGCACCCGCACCTCCGGGTACCCAAGCCGCTTCACCATCGCCTCCACCCCGCCCTCCCGCGCCCAGGCCGGGAGCAGCTGCGACAGGCCCGTGTTCCAGGCGGTGTAAGGGTAGACGTCGAAGCTCACGTCAACCCCCTCCTGGCGCGCGCCCTCGATCGCCGCCAGCGCGGTCTCCGCTTTCCCCCAGTTGGCGCGGCCCTCCGACTTCAGATGCGCGATCTGCACCGGCGCGCCGGCCTGCCGCCCAATCTCGACTGCCTCCCCAATCGCCGCCAGCAGCCGCTCGTCCTCCCCCCGGATGTGGCTGAAGTAGACCCCGCGCCAGGGGGCCATAGCTCGCGCCACGGCCGCGATCTCATCCCGTGTGGCGAACATCCCCGGCACGTAGGCCAGCCCCGTGGAGAGCCCGAACGCCCCTGCTTCCATCGCCTCCCGGACCGCCTGCTGCATCTGCTCCAGCTCGGCCCCGATCGGCGCCCGGTTCTCCTCCCCCATCACGGCCGCGCGGATTACTCCGTGCCCTACCACCGCTGCTACGTTTACCGAAGCAGGACGCGCCCGCAGCACAGCCAGATACTCTCCGAAGCTCCCCCAGGTCCAGTCCACCTCTTGCGCCCAGGCCCCGAACATGGCGCGAAGCTCCCCCCGGCGCGCCCCGGGGCCGGCGCAGGCGAGAAGCCACATTGGCCAATCACCTCGGTGGTCACACCCTGCCGCAGCTTGCTCTCCGCGTTGGGGTTGATCAAGAGGGAGAGGTCGGAATGCGAGTGCATGTCAATGAACCCGGGCGCGACCACCAGGCCACTCACGTCCAGCGCCCTCTTCGCCTGCCACCCGGGTAGGTCTCCCACCGCCGCCACGCGGTCCCCTCGAATCGCCACCTCCCCGCGCCGGGCGCCGGACCCGGTCCCGTCTACTACCATCCCATCGCGCAGCAGCAGATCGCAATGCTCTGTCATCTTCCCTTGTCACTCCTCCTGCCAGACCTACTGGGCTTCGCCCAAAGAAGTAACGCGGCGAAGCTCAGGCAACTGCTCAGACGGGCCCAGAGCAGCGTGCGCACATTACTTCCTTGTGCGAACGCCATTAGTCTACCGTGCCCGGTAGCGATTCACCTCTGACAGCCGAATCGGCTCGCCCAACCTTACGCTGTGCACCGGTCGCGACACGCGGGCTCGGCGTGCAGTTGACACGCGCCCGCGGTCCCTGCTACGTTCAGACGGCACTACTTATTAGCAGGGAGAAGACATCATGCGAGTGCGGTTCAGCCTCGAGGCGGCAGGGGCCAGGCAAGTGCTCCTGGCCGGAGATTTCACGGATTGGGACGCCAAGGCGCGTGCCATGCGCCGCGCCTCGCCCCGCGCCCGCACCTTCACCACCAGTGTCAGCCTCTCGCCTGGCGCCTACGAATACAAGTTCATCGTGGACGGCCAGTGGGTGGCAGACCCGAAGGCCGAATCCGTCCCCAATTCCTTCGGCACCGAGAACTCCCGGCTCGTCGTCGGCCGCTGAACTCGCCGCTGCCATCGCCTGTGGCGCGGGAAGCCCGGTGCTCCCGGCGATCCTCTGGCCCTCTGCCGCTCCGCCGAGCAGTTTCGCCACCCAATACGGGCCGCCTCTGTTCCAGGTTTGTGCTATAATCCGCCCTGCGCGTGCACGTCAGAGCGCAGCCCAGGAGGCCCGCTTGGAGCGAAAGCTGAGGATCGCCATCGCCGGCACCGGTTTCGGGGAGAAGTACGTCACCGGGTTGAAGGCTCTTCCCCAGGTCGAGGTGGTTGGCATCTACAGCCGCCGGCCGGAACGCGCGGCGGCGATGGCCGAACGCTTCCAGATCCCCTACTCGACCCGCCATCTCCACGTGCTGCTGGCCCTCCCCGGTCTGCAGGCGGCGGCCGTGGTGACACCGAACAGCACCCACGCCGAGTTCGTGCGCGCCGCGGTGCAGGCGCGCAAGCACGTGATCTGCGACAAGCCCCTCGCCCTTAGCGCCCAGGAAGGGGCCGAGCTCTGCCAACTGGCGGAAGCAGTTGGGGTCAAGCACGTCACCTTCGTGCCGTACCGCTTCTCCCCCGCCGCGGCGGCGATGAAAGCCGCCATAGAAGACGGACAGATCGGCCGGGTGATCAAGGTGAAGGCGAACTGGGGTGTGGACCTGCGGGGCGAGCCGCTGCGCTGGCGCTTCCAAAGTAAGCTCTCCGGGCCCGGGGTGGTGGCCGACCTGGGTGCGCACGTGCTCGATCTGGTTACCTGGTGGGTGGGGCCCATTCGCCGCGTGCTGGGCCGCTGCCGCACCCTGGTCCCCCTCCGGCCCACCGAGGTCGGTGGGCGCATGAAAGAGGTGGATGTGCCGGACGAGTGCTGGGCCCTGCTGGAGTTCGCCAGCGCCGGCGTGGGAAGTGTCGCCTTGAGCTGGAACGAGCAGCGGGATCAGCGCATCGAGATCGAGGGCGAGCGCGGCACCCTGATCTACGAATCGCCTTCCCTGCTCCAGTGGCTGGAGGGGAAGGGCCCCTTCCGCCCCTCGGTCACCCTGGTCAGGACCGGAGAAGCGGGCCGCAGGGCCCAGCTTCCGCTCCCCGGCCTCCCGGAGTTCTCCGCCCCGGAGCCAGCGCTGGCCCGCATGTTTGGCGACATCGTCTCCTACCTGCTGGGCGATGAGAAGACCGAACCCGTTGCTACCTTCCAGGAGGGGGCCGAGGTGTTGAAGGTGGTTGACGCCATCGTGGCCTCAGACCAGGCCGGGCGCTGGCTGGAGGTATAGAGCCAGGCAGGAGCCTGCCCGCCAGCTTACCGCTAGCCTCCCCCGAACTTCACGATTCGCACGACATCCTTGTAGGTAAGCACGAGCACCAGCAAGAGCAGCAGGGCGAATCCGACCAGGTGGACTATCACCTCTTTGCGCTTGTCGAAGGGCTTGCGTCGGATGGCCTCGATCGCCAGAATGAAGAGGCGGCTGCCGTCGAGGGGAGGGATGGGCAGCAGGTTCAGGAAACCAATGCCCACGGTGAGCGCGGCGGCCGTGCTCAGGAACCCCAGCCACCCCACTCTGGCTTCGGTGTAGAGCGTGTGTGCCACTCCCACCGGCCCCATCAGCACCAGTGGCATCTTCCCCACCACCACGGCCTTAAGGTAGATGGCCAGCATCTTCACCATGGCGTAGGTCTCGACGAACCCCGAGACCACCGACTTGTAGACCCCAATCCGCTGCATGCGGAGACGGAACACGATCCCGATGCGGCCCACTGGTCTGTAGACCAGCTTCTTCCCGACCACCTCTGGCACTGAGGCCTGCTCCGGCCGAAGCGTCAGGCTCAGGTGCTTCTCGCCCCGCGCGACCTCCAGCGTGATGGGCTTACGGGCGCGGCCCTGGATCGCGGCCTGAACCTGCTCCAGAGGCAGGTTGAAGCGCCCATCGAACCCGACCAAGCGGTCTCCGGACATCAAGCCGGCCTTGGCCGCGGGCGAGCCGACGAACACCTTCTCGATCACGTTGTCAACCGCGATCGGCTTGCCGATCACGGCCCCGATAAAGATGAAGATCGCCACCCCCAGCAAGAAGTTCATCAGACAGCCCAGCACCAGCACCAGGGCCTGCACCAGCCGGTTCTTCTTGTCGAAGCCCTGCGGGTGGTCGTCTCCCGGCTCCATCCCCGCGATGCGCACGTAGCTGAAGAAAGGCCACAGCCGGAACGAGTATTGGGTATCCCGGCGACGCACCCAGAACAGGAGGGGGCGGCCGAAGCCAATCGAGAACTCGTACACGGCCATGGCAAAGAGCCGGGCTCCGAGGAAGTGCCCGGCCTCGTGGACGAACACCGTGACCCCGAACGCGAGGCCGATGGCAATGATCTGGCCGGCTACGCCCATCTCACCCGGTCCTTCTCCAGTTGCTCGCGCACCTCTCGGTCCACCGCCAGCAGATCCGCGACCGACTCGCCCGCGCTGACCTCACGCCCGGCGAGCGCCGCCTCAATGATCGCCGGAATCCGGGTGAACTTGATCCTGCCCTCCAGGAACCAGGACACCGCCACTTCGTCCGCGGCACTGAGCACCGCGGGAGCCGTGCCTCCGGCTGCCAGCGCCTCCCGCGCTAGCCTAAGGCAGGGCCACCTGTCGGGCGGCAGAGGCGAAAAGTGCAGCGCCCCCAGGCGCGCCAGGTCCACCGCCGGCTCCGCCCGCGGCAGCCGCTCGGGATAGCTCAGCGCGAACTGAATGGGCAGTCGCATATCCGGGTTCGCCATCTGGGCGAGCACCGATCCGTCCACGAACTCGACCAGGCTGTGCACGATGCTCTCAGGATGCAGCATCACCTCGATCTGCTCCGGCCTCAGCCCGAACAGCCAGCGCGCCTCGATGATCTCCAGACCCTTGTTCATCAGGGTGGCGGCATCCACCGTCACCTTCGGGCCCATCTTCCAGGTGGGATGTGCTAGCGCCTGCCCTGGAGTCACGCCATCCAGGGCCTCGGCGGGAAGATCGCGAAACGCGCCCCCGGAGGCGGTCAGCACCACCCGCCTGACGGCGCTGCGGTCCTGTCCCAGCAGCAATTGGAAGATCGCGGAGTGCTCGCTGTCCACCGGGAGCAGCTGCGCGCCGGACCGGCCCGCCTCCGCGGTGATGAAATGGCCGGCGACCACGATCGGCTCCTTGTTCGCCAGCGCCACCGTCTTGCCAGCCCGCACCGCCTCCCACACCGGCGGCAGGCCCGCGATGCCAGCCGCCGCTGCCAACACCAGGTCGGCCTCGGGCAGAGTGGCGCACTGCGCCATGGCCTCCGGGCCTGCGGCCACCTCGACCCCCATACCCCGCAGCGCCTCCGCCGCCCGCCCCGCGGCCTGCGGGTCCGCTACCGCCAGCAGCCTGGGCCGGTGCTGCCGCGCCTGGGCCACCGCCACTTCCACCGAGCCGCGGCAGGCCAGTGCCACCACGCGGAAGCGATCCGGGAATGCGGAAATGACATCCAGAGCCTGGAGACCGATGGAACCGGTTGAGCCCAGAAGGGCGATGCGACGCGGCTCGGCCATCCCCAGCCTATGGCCCGGCGAGGCTGACCCCAACCGCATGGCCCGGCCCCAGCAGCAGAATCAGCGAAAGCGCGACTCCGAGCACCAGGCCCAGGCCCGCCAGCCCCAGGAACTCCACCACCCCCCTGCCCCCGCGCTTGCTCGCCTCCCCGATCATCGCCAGCGCCACCATCAGGATGTCGAACACTGCCGCGAGCGTGATCACCAATAGCATCGCCTGGGTGATCTCCCTCCCCTTGCAGAAGGCCAGCACCAGGACCAGGGCCGCTACCATGAACGGCAGCGTGGCCACGTTCGCGCGGCCCCGCGCCTGCAGCCGCACGCGCAGCGCCTCGGCGATCAGCAGCGCCAGGCCCAAGGTGACCGCGAGCAGTGGCAGGCCGTGCAGGGCCGGCACCTGGTCGAGCAGCACCATGAGCACCAGCAGAGGCAGGCTGATCGCAAGTTTCACCAGAAAGCTAGCTCGCATTTTCCACTCCACCGAACCGGCGCTGCCGGCCCTGGTAATCGAGCAGGGCCTGGTAGACATGGGCCTTACGGAAGTCGGGCCACAGCGTGGCAGTGACGTAGATCTCGGTATAGGCGATCTCCCACAGCAGGTAGTTGGACACCCGCAGGTCGCCGCCGGTCCGGATCAGCAGGTCAGGATCAGGAGCATCCGGGCGGTAGAGACGCGCGCTCAGGTCCGATTCGCGGATCTCATCTGGTTTCAGCCGGCCCGCTTCCACCTCCCGCGCCAGCCCGATGGCAGCATCCAGGATCTCCTGCCGGCCGCCATAGTCAATGGCGAGCTGAAGCGTCAGCCCGGAGTTTGCGCTCGTCATCTCAGTCGCCCGGTCGATCTGCTGCTGGAGGGAGGCTGGCAGCCGCGCCGTCCTCCCCAGCAGCCGAATCCGCACTTGGCTGGCGTGCAGCTCCGGCAGCTCGCCTCGCAGCGTGTTCTCGATCAGGGCCATCAGCGCCCGCACCTCCGGCTCCGGCCGGCTCCAGTTCTCGGCAGAGAAGGTGTAGAGGGTGAGGAAGCCGATCCCCAGCTCCCCACAGGCCGAGACCGTATCCCGAATGCTCTGCGTGCTGGCGCGATGGCCTTCCATGCGCGGCAGGCTGCGCTGTTTCGCCCAGCGACCGTTGCCGTCCATGATCACCGCGATGTGGCGAGGCAGCCGCGACTGGTCCAGCCGCGCCTTCAGCTCCTGCTCAGACCACTGCTGCCCTGCGCTATCCGTGCCGGTCCTCCCCCTGCGCCAGCCCCACGGAAGCCGCCACCACCAGCTCCACCCCCTGCGGGGCCCAGCGCTCCCTCACCACCCGCCGCGGTCCGCCCGGGCCGCCTCCGGGGGGCGCCGTGCAAGCCACAGCGGCCACCGCCAGCCCGGCCTCCTCCAACACTAGCCGCGCCTCCTCCGGGAAGCGGGCGATCACAGAAGGCCTGTTCATCCCTCCATGATCTCGCGCTCTTTGGCCTTCAGGAGCTCGTCTACCTGGGCGATGTGCGCGTCCGTGATCTTCTGCACCTGCTCCTGGAATCGCCGCAGGTCGTCTTCTGACATCTTGCCATCGTGCTGCAGCGCCCGCAGCCTCTCCACCGTCTCCCGCCGTCCATTCCGGACTATGACCTTCCCCTCCTCCGCTTTCTTCGCCGCCGCTCTGGACAGCTCTTTGCGCCGCTCAGTAGTGAGCTGTGGCAGCGGCACCCGGATGAGATTGCCGTCGGTATTGGGGTTCAGCCCCAGATCCGAGCTGGTGATGGCGTCAATGATCGGCTTGCCCATGGTTTTCTCCCAGGGCTGGATCATGAGCAAGCGCGGCTCCGGCGCAGTGATGGTGGCCACCTGCTTGATCGGCACGGACTCACCATAGTACTCCACCATCACCCGGTCCAGGACGGCGGGGTTGGCCCGGCCGGTGCGGATCGTGGCGAACTCCCGCTTCAACGCCTCGATGGCCTGGAGCATGTGCACGTCCGTGTCCTTCATGATCTGCGCAATCAGGTCCTTTGGCATGCCGGGATCCTCCTGTCGGCCGACGGCCTTCCCGCCTCTGGCGCGCCTGCCCCTCGCTCTCAGCTGATGGTGCTGCCGATGTCCTCCCCCAGCAGCACTCGCTTGATATTGCCAGCGGTAAGAAGATCGAACACGATCACCGGGATCTTGGTGTCCATGCTCAAGGAGATGGCGGTGGCATCCATCACCTTGAGCCCGGCGCTGAGGGCCTGGTGATAGGTGAGACGGTCCAGCTTCTTGGCGGCAGCGTCCATCTTCGGGTCCCGGTCATAGACACCATCCACCGTGGTGGCCTTCAGCAGCGCCTCTGCGCCGATCTCGGCCGCGCGCAGGGCGGCTGCGGTGTCCGTGGTGAAGTACGGGTTCCCGGTCCCGGCGGCGAAGATCACCACCCGGCCCTTCTCCAGGTGGCGAATCGCCCTGCGCCTGATATAGGGCTCTGCCACCTCGTGCATCTCGATCGCCGTCTGCACCCGGGTCTGCACCTCCAGCGACTCCAGCGAGGCCTGCAGCGCCAGGGAGTTGAGCACGCTCGCCAGCATCCCCATGTAGTCCGCGGTGGTGCGCTCGATGTCGTGCAGCGAGTGGGAGCGCGCCCGTAGGAAATTCCCTCCCCCCACCACGATGCCACACTCCACCTTCAGCTCCCCACACTCCTGGATCTCACCCGCGATCCGGTGCACCATATCGGGATCAATCCCGAACCCGTTCTCGCCCGCGAACGCCTCACCGCTGAGTTTGACCACCACCCGCCGATAACGCGCCTCAGCCACCTCGCCCTCCAGGGATGCGGTCGGCTCTAGGCCTCATCCCCCAGTTGATAACGCACGAATCGCCGTACCGCGATGTTCTCTCCGAGCTTAGCGATCGCTTCCCTGATCACGTCCGCCACGGTCTTCTGATCATCCCTGACATAGGGCTGGTCCACGAGGCAGACCTCGCCGTAGAACTTCTTCAGCCGCCCCTCCACGATCTTGTCCAGCACCTTCTCGGGCCGGCCCTCTTTGATCGCCAGCGACCGGTAGACTTCCTTCTCCTGCTCCAGCAGCTCGGCCGGGATCTCCTCCGCGCGCACCCAGCGGGGCTGCTCGGCGGCGATGTGCATCGCCAGGTTCCGCGCCAGCGCCTGGAACTCGTCGGTGCGGGCCACGAAGTCCGTCTCGCAGTTCACCTCCACGAGCACTCCGATGCGTCCCCCGGCGTGGATATAGGAGGCGATCACGCCCTCGGTCGTCTGTCGCGACATGCGGGCATCCGCCCGCGCCATCCCCTGCTTGCGCAGCGCGATCGCCGCCTTCTCCAGGTCTCCATCGGACTCGGCCAACGCCCGCTTGCAGTCCATGACCCCAGCGCCGGTCTTGCGGCGCAGCTCTTGCACCTGTTGTGCTGTTACCGCCAATCTCGTTCTCCCGTGATAGGCATCTACAAGGGATTCCCTGGCTGATTCCGGCTCTCGCTCGCTAGGTCAGCTCCGCCTCGCTGGAGGGCTCCTCTTCGTCATACCCCTCAGGCTCTTCCGCCTTCTCCTCGGGCGCTGATTCCCCCGCGAGCGGCGGCTCCGCCTCTCCTATCAGCTCCCCCTCGTCGGCTTCCCACCCCAGGTCGCCCTCCGCGCTCGCCTCCTGGCCCGCGGCAGCCTGCAGCATCGCCTCCTCGACCGCAGCCAAGCTGGCCCCCACCGGGGCCTCGGCCGCCACCTCTGCCTCCGGCAGCCCCTCTTTCGCTCGCCGCGACTCGTACTCCGCCTTCCCCTCCAACACCGCCTCCGACATCTTGGTCGTCACCAATCGGATGGCCCGGATAGCATCATCATTGCCGGGGATGGGGAAATCCACCTCATCGGGATCGCAGTTGGTGTCCACGATCGCCACCACCGCGATCCCCAGCCGCCTCGCCTCCAGCAACGCGATCCGCTCCTGCCGCAGATCAACGATGAACATCGCCCGAGGCGGGGCGGACATCTGCTCGATCCCGGTCAGCACCCGCTCCAGCTTCGCCTTCTCCTCCATCAGCCGCGCCTGTTCCTTCTTGGGGCGCCGGTCCAGGCTGCCGTCTGCCTCCATCTTCCGCAGCTCTTGCATCCGCTCGATCCGCTGCCGGATGGTGCGGAAGTTGGTCAGCATGCCGCCCAGCCAGCGCTCGGTGACGTAGTACATGCCCGCGCGCTCCGCCGCCTCCCGGATCGCCTCCTGGGCCTGTTTTTTCGTCCCCACGAACAGCACGGTGCCGCCGTCAGCCGCCACCTCGCGTAGGAACGCATGGCCGTCCTCCAGCCGCTTCAGCGTCTGGTGGAGATCAATGATGTAGATCCCGTTGCGGCCCGCATAGATGAACCGCTTCATCTTGGGGTTCCAGCGACGGGTCTGGTGGCCGAAATGAACCCCGGCCTCCAGCAGCTCCTTCATGGTCACCAGCGGCAAGGTCAGTCCCCTTTCCCATTCCTGGAGCGCGCCACCTATCCGCTTCGGGCGCCAGGGCCTAGCGCGGACTGGGGCCCGGCAGCGCGCCAAGAGATAGCCCTCGGCCCTGGTAAGCGTCGCGGGCCTGGACAGCAGGAGTTTAGCACAAGAGCCGCAGGCCGCGCAAGCCTCGCCCCCGCCGCGGATTGTGCTGGAGGTGGCAGACAGCGTTCCAGGAGTCCCGTCTGGAGACGGAGGAACGGTAGCCCTAGAAGCTGTTTCATAACCTTCCCAGGGGAGGTTATGAAACAGCACTGCACAACGTCAGGCCGTGGCAGGCGCATTTCATGCGAGGGCGTGGTGCGGCCAGCCAGCAGGTAGGCTATGAAATGCGCTCTAGCGATTCAGCCAAGCCACCAGGCCGGGAACGCGGCGCTCCGCCGGGGCCTGGGCTGCCGTAACCTGGACGCTGGCGACGTGGTATTCCCGGCCCTTCGATCCGGCCAGCGCTTTGTCGCACGCCAGGCAGGAGGACTTACCTTTCACCCGCAGCCACAGCAGCAGTTCATACTTCCCCGGCGGCGCCGGCTCTCGCGGGTAGATGCGATGCCGCTCCCGCAGCACCTGTCCCCCTCGCCACGCCTGCGGGGGCAAGAGGTCATAGCCCAGCAGGTTGATCTCCTGCCAGACTCGCCCGCTCTCACGGTTCTGCAGCACGGTCACCACCTGGATGGGCCGCCGCTCGTAGCCGGCCAGTGGTGTCCAATAGAGGGTGAAATCCAAACACTCACCTGGCCGCAACTCAGCTTCCTCCACCTCTGCTCGCACCAGCCCCACCTGACCTCCGAACTGCACCGTGGGCCTGGGGGGGAGGTGGGCCAGAAGCATCTCCGGCTTGGGCCTCTGGGACAGCACCCGGGAGACCGGGCCCTCGGGCACCAGCCAGTAGCCCTGATCCTGCAGCAGCTTTCTGCGGTAAGTCATCTCCTCCACGAAGTAGGCCACCGGATATCGCGCCACCACATCTTTGCGCGTCAGCCGGTTGAAGCGGGCGTCGGTGTCCACCGAGGCCGCGGCCAACAGCGTTACATCCCGCCGCTGTCCTGCCACATGTCTCAGATACCAGAGCGGCCCAATGCACCACCAGTCAGCCAGGACCGCGGCGCCGGGTTCCACCTCCCGCAACACCGCTCGCCCGAACAGCTCCGCGCTGAGGTCCCGGCTCCCATCCACCTTCGCCAGATGGCTGCTGAAAAGCGTGAATGGCAGGGCCAGCAGTAAGGCCAGGGTGAGCCCATACTGCCAGGCCGGTCTGAACGCTCGGCTCTCCCCGTGGGCCCGCGCCACTGCTTTCGCACCCAGCTCCAGAGCAGCCGCGGCGCCGGCTGCGATCAGGCCGGCAACGGCGAGGTCCAGAGGGAGGTAGTAGAGGTAGATGTCGAAGATGCTGAAGTTGCAGGCATAGGCCACGTCCACGGCGCCGATCAGGCCCAGGAAGACCAGGAGCTTGCGATCTCGGCGCCACAGCAGGCCCAACCCCACTAGCGCAAGGGCGCAGCCGGCGATCCCGAACTCCATGCCTAGCCGCCTGAAGTTGGCGAGGGCTCGGCGCCGCGGGCAGTAGCAGGCCGTCGCTGAACATGGATTGCCGCGCTCCCGGCGCGGTCATCAGATTCCAGAGATCGGCCAGGCTGTGCGGGTTATTGGGATAAGGGGGCGGGTTGGCGGCCGCCCGGATCGGGAGCAGCGCGTAGACGGAGAGGCCTAGCACCAGGAAGCCGAGACAGAGGACCACGCGGCGATGGGCGAAGAAGCGCCCGCCCCGCTCCGCCCACACCAGGTACATCAACGCCGGCGCCATCAACAGGGTCAACGCGTGGTTGCCCAGGCTGATCCCGACTAGCCAGGCCAGCAGATACAGCCATCTGTCTGTAGGGCGGGCATTCCTGTGGCCGCCGCGCTGTTCGTAGGGGAGCCCCTTTGCGGGCTCCTGGTCTGTTGGGCAGGGGTTTGCCTCCTGCCCGCTCTCTGCTTGCGCTGACCTCCACCGCAAGACGACCAACACCATCACCGCGGCCAGGCACACGTGCAACGTGAAGACATCCGCCTCCGTGGTCGTATCCCAGAAGGTGGCGCTGAAGGCGAATGCCAGCGCCCCTACGAATGCCGCCCCGCGGCTGCCAGAGATAACGCGGTAGGCCAGGTAGAGCAGGGACACCCCGAGCGCGCCCAGCAGCGCGTTCATGAGGTTCACGCGAAACGCTACCTCGCCGATGGGCAGATGAGAGAACGGGTAAGCGATCAGCATCCAGGTGGGGTAGCCGGGGGAGTGGCCGACGCCGAAGAAGTAGGCTGCCGTGGTCAGCTCGCTCGAATCGCCCCAGCCGAAAGTCGGCCGCATGGTGCGCAGGTAGGCCAGGAGGCAGAGCACGAAGAGCAGGACCGGAGGGAGCAGATCGCGTGCGCGCCGAATCGCGCCGCGTCCCTGGTATCTGGGCGTGGAATGGTGCCGCCATGTGGATGCTCGATTCGGCAGGAGCTTCAGTCGCCTCTGGCAACCTGCCTCCGGCCAGATACAGCACCTATTCCACAATCCAGTCCGCGTTCTTGCGGGGAGGTTGGGCAGGAGCTCGCTCCTGCCCTGTCGTTGCCTGTCCTACGGAAAATGCTCCGCCACCATCTCATTCGTCACCCGCACGTAATCCTGTGGAGCGCCGCAGCACTCCGGCGGCGCCGCCAAGCACCGCACCGCGAGCCATTCACGTCGTTCGGGCTCGCGCACCCTCGCCAACGCCTCGTCCCGCGCCTCTGCGCTCGGGAAGACGGCGCAGACGAGATGGTCGAGGCTCACCTGATCTCGCACCATGAACTCGTGCATGCCGTCACTATCGAATCCGGGGAGGCCCTCAATCTCCACCCGATGGAAGAACAAGCGCACGCCGGGCTCGTAATCGTCCTCCATCGCTTCGTCAACGATCCCTTTGCGCTGCGAATGTGACACCTTCTCGCCGGCAAAGTACCTATTCTCTGGGACGCCGAACCCGACGAAGTCAGCGCATCTGCGCGGGTCGAGCAGGTATCTGGCTCCTATTGGCTCACCAGACAGCAGCCCCATGTGAACGCACTGGTTGAAGCTGAACAGCGCGCCGTGCGCGAAGATGCTGCAAGCTCTATCCACGGGGGTGGAATGCGTGAGGAGACCGCTGAGAACCGGGTTCGGCTCGTCGGGCAGCGTCTCGAAGCCGCACGCCTTCCCCGCCCGCCCCATGGCCATGAACCGGATTTCCTTCAGCGCATCCGCGATGTCCTCCGCGCTGGCCTTGCTCTCCGCCCCCGCCTCCAGGAGCTTCGCCTCGGCCCTGAGTCGCTCAAAGTAGCAGTCATGGCGGGCCGCCGCCTGCAGCAAGCGTGCCACACCGTCTCCGGCTGTTGCTTCCTCGTCTCCCACCACCTCCAGGTAGCGGCGCAGATAGAGGATGGCAGTCTCCTGAGACGCCTGCGCGCAGGTCTCAGCGTCTCCCCGCTCCGCAGCCGCCAGCGCTGCTTTCAACATTGGCTCAGCCATCCGGTGCGTCTCGTGCATCCACGCGATGAAGTCCACTGGCCTCAGCCTGCTCCGCCGGCCCCGTAGCGCGGCCGCCACCACTCCCGGAACTCATCTACTCCGCGTACCCCGTGCTCCAGCACCGCCTCGTAGATGTGCACTGAGAGCAGCGACTTCCGGTATTCGGGCTGCCCGCACACCGCCTCTTTGATCGCGAGGATGTGCGAGCGCGCATCCTCGGTCATAAGCGACGCCCACACCGGCCGTCTTGCCGCGCCGGCCTCAAACTCCTCAGGCCGGGCGGTCCAGAGGTCGAGCTTCCATACCGTAGGATCCCCAGGGCGAGCCGATCCCGTTCTGCTGGGATCCGCGACACGCGCCCCCCAGTAGAGGCCGAAGTCCGGCTGCGCCTCCGCCCACGCCTCACGATAGACGTCAATGCACTGCAGGCGCACACACCATCCCGTCTCCGCCAGCCGCGTGCCGACCTGCCAATGGCGATGCCAGTCCGGTCCCTCGTACCGTTCGAAATCCAGATCGCGCCATACCATCGTCTTCATCACGTAGGAGCCGACGGCCTGGAATCGCCCTTCGCGTAGGATGGGGCCTATGCCAGAGGCAGCCAACATGCGATCGGCCTCCGCGCGCAGGGACGCGTCAAGCGCGAACAGCCTATCGGCATCGGGGTACATCATGGGACGGTTCCGTCCTACAGAGAATGGCGAAGACAAGCCCTAGCCAGCGGGAAGGTGCCTCTAAGGAGCTTCGCCGAATGAAGTAACACGGCGAAGCTCAAGAAGCGGCCCAGACAGGCACAGGGCGATGTTCGCACATTACTTCGTTGTGCGAACATCATTAGTCCTGCGCTTCCCCGTGGTCTGGAGCGCGAGGCGCCAGCGCAGCCAGGAGTTAGATCAGCCTCGGGATCCGCTGGGTCACGATTCGGTACACCTCCGAGTAGTTGACCTTGTCGTACTCGTGGCTGATGACATTTCGCAGGCCGACCAGCTCAGGCCACGGTATCTCCGAGTGGGCCTCGCGAAATGCCGCGCTCACCCTGCGCGCCGCCTCGCCCAGAATCTCCAACTTCCGCTCAACGGCCACACGCACCATCTCGCTGTCGTCTGCGACGAACTGGGCGAGCGAGAGGCCGCTTGCGAAGCGCGCGACCGCCCGCGCTGCGTCCAGCATGTCCCAGAGGCTCGCGGGATCGCGCTCCTCAGGCGGCATGGATCACTTCTCTGTTGTTGAGGACGTTGCGCCTCCGGAAGGGATTTCTGAGAGCACCCTTCTCCACCAGGTCCACGTCCCGGCCGAACATGAGCCGCAGCTCGTCTTCGGCATGGATGTGATCGAACAAATCCCACTCTGCGTCGTCCTCGAACACCACCAGCACGTCCACGTCGCTGTCGGGGCCGAAGTCATCCCGCAGCGCAGAGCCGAAGATGGAGAACTCCTTCACTCGCCACTTCCGGCAGAACTCTGCGATGCGCTCTCGATCAACAGGAATAGCGAGTGGCATTATGCCGTTCCTGTCCGTAGGACAATCCCTGTTCATCTGCGTTTATCTGCGGATGATTGTCGTCTACAGGATGTACCGTGCCAGGTCCAGGTTCTTCACCACATCGGCCAACTGCTTGCCCACGTATTCCCCGGTGACGGTGATGCGCGCGGGCGCGATGTCCGAGGCCTCGAAGGAGGCGTCCTCCAGCAGCCGTTCCATCACCGTGTGCAGGCGCCGGGCTCCGATGTTCTCGGTCTGCTCGTTCACCTGGGCCGCGATCTTGGCGATCTCCGCAACCCCCTCAGGCGTGAACTCTAGCTCCACCCCCTCGGTCTCCATCAGCGCGGTATACTGGCGGATGAGCGAGTTCTGCGGCTCGTTGAGGATGCGCACGAACTCCGCCTCGCCCAGCGGCTCCAGCTCCACCCGCAGCGGGAAGCGGCCCTGAAGTTCCGGGATCAGGTCAGACGGCTTGGTGGCGTGAAACGCCCCGGCCGCGATGAACAGGATGTGATCGGTTTGCACCGGCCCGTATTTGGTCATCACGGTCGAGCCCTCGACGATGGGCAGCAGCCCCCGCTGCACCCCCTCGCGGCTCACGTCCGGCCCGATGCCGCGCTCCCGGCCCGCGATCTTATCCATCTCATCAATGAAGATGATGCCGGACTGCTCCGCCCGGTCAATCGCCTCCCCGGTCACCTGCTCCACGTCAATCATGCGCTCCGCCTCCTGGTCAACCAGGATGCGGCGCGCCTCCCCCACCGTCACCGACCGGCGCCGGCGCTGCTTCGGGAACATCCCTCCCAGCATGTCCTGCAGGTTCATCCCCAGCTCTTCCATCCCACCCGCGCCGAAGATCGGGAAGGTGAGGAAGCGGTTTTCCTCCACTTCGATTTCCACCATCTGCCGGTCGAGTTCGCCCGCCAGCAGCCGCCGCCGCAGCTCGCCCCGGCTCTCGTCGTCCGGTTCCGCCTCTTCTTCCTCTGGCTCCGGCGCGCGCTGCTGGAGCAAGGCCGCCATCGCCTCGCCGACCGAATGCAGCCGCCCCCCGCGGGCGCCGCCGCGGCGCTGCAGACCGTCCAGGACGCGCTCGATCGCGCGCCGCTCCGCCTGCTCCTTCACCGCCTGCACCTTCTCGGAGCGGACCATCCGCACCGCCGCCTCCACCAGGTCCCGCACCATCGCATCCACATCCCGGCCCACATAGCCAACCTCGGTGAACTTGGTTGCCTCCACCTTCACGAACGGCGCCCGCACCAGGCGCGCCAGCCGCCGCGCGATCTCGGTCTTGCCCACCCCCGTGGGGCCGATCAGCAGGATGTTCTTCGGGATCACCTCGTCCCGGATGTCCTCGCCCAACTGCTGCCGCCGCATCCGGTTGCGCAGCGCGATCGCGACCGACCTCTTCGCCGCCCTCTGGCCAACGATGTACTTATCCAGCTCCTCCACGATACGGCGCGGAGTGAGTTCCTCGAGCAGTTTCCCAGGTGACACTTCAGATCGAGTAGCCATAGTAGTGGTATTGTAGCACAAATGCCCACACCCGTCGGGCGACGGGTTGTCATCCCGAGCGTCAGCGCGGGAGCTTGGCCGCCTGTTGGGCAGGAGCGTGCCCCTGCCGTGGTTCTTCCCCTGCGCCTCTGCGGAGGAAGCCCCTCAGAATCGGTACCCCATCGCCGCCTCCCGCATCGCCAGGAAGTTCTCCAGCGGGACGATGTCGAAGACCTCCGTGCTGCTTCCCACCAGGATCTGGCCCTCGGTGTCCTCGATTGCCTTCACCACCGCGTCCCTCACCTGCTGCGCGGTGCCGAAGGGCAGCAGGTGGCTGACATCTATGCCGCCGAGGAAGACCAGGCTGGGGTAGCGCCAATGCAGGTCGGCCAGGTCCATGCCGGCCGTGACCTCGATGGGGTTCAGCCCGTCAATCCCTGCTCCCACCAGTCCGTCCATGATCGCGTTCAGGTTCCCGTCCGAGTGGAAGACGGCCTTCTGCCCCTTAGCCTGCAGGGCCGAGATCACTCGCGCCAGCCGCGGGAAGTAATGCTTCTCCAGCCATTTCACCTGCATCATGGGCCCGTTCTTGAAGGCAATGTCCTCCCCGATGAAAGCGGCCTCGAAGGGGCAATCATCAGGCAGACCCTCGATCCAGCGGCAGGCATACGCGGTGTTACGCTCCAACTGCTCGATGATCACCTCCTCGCAGTCATAGAGGTAGTAGCTGAACGGCTCCAGGCCAACCTCCGTCCAGATGCCCATCAGCTCCGGCGACGGCGATGACATCAGGTAGTAGAAGTCATCACCAAACCAGGACTTCACCTCCACCTGATCGAGATACGAGTGGCCGGTCGCGGTCTCGCTCGGTGCGCTGACTCGCTCCTGCCAGCCGGCCAGCTCCTTCCGTTTCACCTCCCGGTACTCTTCGCTGGAGGCGTACTTCACTCGCTGCTGCCACGCCGTCCAGCGGAGCACGCGCGTCTCTCGGCCGTCCTGCGAGCGCTCCGTTCTCTCCTCAGAGGGCGACATGCGGGCACTGCGCGAGCCATCCAGGGCCGCGGCCATGGCGCGGGCGCCCGCGCGGTCGTCCCCGATCCCGACCGGCGCCCCGCCGTTGAAGTGCTGAAGCACCGCATCATTCGGCAGCAGATCGAACAGCGGCGCCCGATCCGGCTTCTCGCCCGCCATCACCCGCCGCACTCGTTGCAGGGAACCTTCCATGCCATTTCCCGCCCAGCAGGGCTCTGGTAGGGCAGGTTCCGAACCTGCCCTACGGGCTTAGCCGAAGATCGGCTGCACCTCCACCAGCCGATTCCCCTTCCCATCGAAGTACGCATACGCGAACCCGGGTCGCAGGCTGGCGCCGCCGGCTGCGCCATCGGCCCGCAGCGCCGCCAGGGCCAACTGCTTGCTCCCCAGCTCCGGGTTGGCCGCGATGAGACGCCTGAGCGCCTGCTCGCAGGCCTGGTGCGGCTCGCGACCGTTCCCCATCATCTCTACCACCAGAAAGGAAGCGCAGACCCGCATCGCCTCCTCCCCCACGCCCGTGGCGGCCGCGCCGCCCACTCCCCGATCAACATAGATACCGGCCCCGATGATGGCGCTGTCCCCCACCCGTCCCGGCAGCTTGAAGGCCGTGCCGCTGGTAGTGACTCCGCCTGCCATCCCCCCTTTGCGGTCAATGGCGATGGTGGCCATGGTGTCGTGCCCGCCCGAGCCCGCCGGCGTCGCCTGCCCCTTCCACTCCTCCCATCGCCTCCGGCTCGCCTCTGTGAGCAGATCGAATGCGCCGAATCCGTGCTCCCGCGCAAAGGCCTTGGCCCCCTCCCCCACGAGGAGCACGTGCGGCGTCACCTCCATCACCCGCCGCGCCACCGCGATAGCGTAACGGGTTTCCTTCAGCGCGCCCACCGCGCCTGCTCGCGCCCCGGGCCCGAACATGATCGCCGCGTCCAGCTCCACTTCCCCGGCCGCGTTGGGCAGGCCGCCCCAACCGGTGCTCATGTCATTCGTGTCATCCTCGCTCGCGCGCAGCGCCGCCTCCACCGCGTCCAGGCTCTCTCCGCCCCGCGCCAGCACCTCCGCCGCGATCGCGTTGACCGCGAGGCCGCGAGGCCAGATGGAAACTGCAAACACTCCTCCCACCCTAACGCACCAGACTCATCGGGATCGCTTTCCGTCTGCGGAATCTGCGTAATCTGCGGACTTGCAGTTCCTTACCCTTTGAACTGCGGCAGATATTGCGCCTGCGCCGCGAGCAGATCGTCTGCCAGTTTGGTGGTCCGCTCCAGGGACTCCACCGCGCCGTCCAACACCAGCGCCTGGATGAACTTGCTGCGGCTGCCCTCCAGGGCCGCCTCCACCACCACCTCTACCCAGGCCAGCCGCGTCGCCAGCGTGCCCACCAGGCCGGGCGCGAGAGGCCGCTGCACGATGGCCCGCACCCCGGCGCCATCGGCCACCGAGGGGCTCTCGAGCACCGCCTCCGCAGGCAGATTTGGCACCTGTCCCCGGTTGGGCAGATTGGCCGAGTAGACCCGGCCCGCGTCTCTGCGGATGCTGTCAATGATGTCTATCACTTGTTCGTGCTCGCCGCTGATGTGCTCGAAGTAGTCGGCGGGCAGCGGCCCCTTGGAGAGGGCCACGGACCGCATCTCCTCGAACCCCCGGTCGCCCCATTCGATGGTCCGCTCCAGGCTGCAGGCGTCAACCCCGAGGGTCTTGCCGAAGTAGCTCTTCTCCTTGGAGAATAGATGCGGGAAGAACTCGGTCACATGCCGGTCCAGCACCGCCGGAAATGCTTCGAACAGCCGCGTGAGCTGCCAGCTAAACAGATGCAGATCGGCTAGCGCCGTGCCTTCGGCCTCCGCTCTGGCCGCCTTCGCGTTCGGCCGACCGTCCTCGTCCAGGTATTCCGCCAGCCTCCGCCCGGCGATCTCCACCAGGCGCGGCATCGCGTCCTGCCCATCCACCCGCACCTCTGTGAACCAGGTCATGTGGTTCATGCCGATGGCGGTGTAGTTCACCCGCGGGAACTCCGCCCCCAGTTCCCGGGCCAGAAATCTGGCCACCGCGAACACCCCATGGCAGAGGCCGACCACCTCCGCTCCCGTCGCCTTCCGGATCGCCCGGCAGACCGGGGCCATGGGGTTCCCGTAGTTGAAGAACAGGGCCGTGGGCGCAAGGTCCAGCACATCCTTGGCGATGTCCACCATGGGCGGGATCATGCGCAAGGCGCGGGAGGTGCCACCCGGCATCACGCTGTCGCCCACTGGCTGGAAGATCCCGTGCTGGCGGGGGATGAGGACGTCCTGCTCCCATGCTCGCCGCCCCCCCACTCCCACCGTGCAGATCACCGCGGTCGCGCCCGGCAGCACCTCCCGGCGATCCGTGCTCGCAGTCAGACGAATCTCCACCTTCTTCGCCTCGATCATCTTGCGCGCCAGGCCCTCGGCCACCGCCAGGGCGTTGGGGTCTATGTCCACCAGGCCCAGGCCCATCTCCTGGCCGCGGCTCACCAGGTCGGCCACCAGCCCTCTGGTGAAGCTGGCGCTGCCGGCCCCGACCAGAACCACTTTCTCTGTCATCTGCCTCTCCCGCAGTTGTCGTTCGCAGCGCGGCCATGAAAAACAGGGCCGCCGGCCGTTTCCTTCATTCTCTGCGCCCCCTGCGTCTCCGCGGTGCGGACGGCGGCCTCTCTTGTCGCATCTCCTCCACGGTGCGAGTATGCAGCCGCGCCGCCCCCGCGTACTCCCGGGTCGGGATCAGCTTGCCCGATGTCAGCCGCCTCTTCGCATCCGCGATCGCCTTGCGGTATTGCGGCAGCCACGGCTCGCCTGCCACCAGCATCTCGTCCACCATCTGCCAGATCTCCGGCGGATTGCACACCGCGCCCACTAGTGGGTCCATCATCATCGCCTGCCGCAGCAGCACATCATCGCCGCTCACCCCCGCCTCCACCGCCAGCCGCTGGACGCTGATGCTGACATTGCACACCGCCGCGCAGCCCAGCGGCAGATCGCCCACTCGCGGGATGTTGATGCCGTTCCCGTCCACATAGCCCGGCGCCTCGACGATGGCGTCAGCCGGCAGATTGCTGATGGTGCCGTGGTTGCCCACATTGAAGTGGCCGCGGTAGACCCGTCCCGTCTCCAGGCCCTCCATGATATAGGAGCCGTGCTCGCTGCCGCGATCCTCCGGCCGGAAGGTGTAGGGAGGCCCCTGCATCCACTGCGGGAATTCGGTCTCGAACCAGTTCCGGCCTTCGGTGCAGACGCGCAGATAGCCGCCGGTCTCACCGTTGATCCACGAACTGAGGTCAATCCACTGCGCGATCTCATCCGGCCGCTTCCGATACCAGGGCACGTATTCGCTGAGATGGCCATTGGATTCGGTGCTGAAGTAGCCAAAGCGGCGCAGCATATCAATGCGCACCTTCTCGGTTTGGCTGTACTCCGGGTGCTTCTCCAGCGCCGCCAAGAGCTTGCCTGTCAGGTCCTTCCCCTTGTGCTTGATCCCGATGTACCAGGTCTGGTGGTTGATCCCGGCGCAGATGATATCAACCTCTTCCCTCTTCAGGCCCAGCGCATCCGCGATGATCTCGTGCCCGCCTTCCACCCCGTGACAGAGGCCGACGCACCACACACCGCGGCCGTGCTGGTTTGCGGCCCACATATTCATCGCCATCGGGTTGGCATGATTGACGAACAGACAGCCCGGCGCAGCCACCTCGCTGATATCCTTGCAGAACTCCAGGATCACCGGGATATTACGCTGGCCGTACATGATCCCGCCCGCGGAGAGGGTATCGCCCACGCACTGATCCACCCCGTACTTCAGTGGAATATCAATGTCCGTGGCGAACCCCTCCAGGCCCCCCACGCGCACCACCGAGAACACGAAGTTGGCGTTCTTCAGCGCCTCCCGGCGATCCGCCGTGGCCGTGATCCTGGCGGGCAAGCCGGCCGAGTCCATGTCCCGCTTGCAGAGCCGGTAGACCATGTCGAGATTGCGCTCACTGATGTCGGTGAACGCGAACTCGGTCTCCCGGAACTCGGGCACGCACAGGATGTCGCGCACAATCCCACGCGTGAAGCCAATGCTACCTGCGCCGATGACCGCGACTCTCATGCTGGATCTCCTCATCCATGCTGTAAGGGCGGGGATGTCGGAGTCTACCCTGAGCGGAGTCGAAGGGCATGCCCGCCTCCCAGCCTTCGCCGCGAGAAGATTCTGAGGCAGGAGGTCACTTCCTCCTCACCGAAGACTGCCGCCAGGAGAGGAACATGACCATCACCACTGCTGAGCTGGCCATCCTGGGCGGACCGAAGGCGGTCTCGGCCTATCCGGAGGACCTCTTCCACTGGCCCATCGTCACCGACGAAGATGAGCGGGCCGTGCTGCAGGTGTTGCGGGCTGGCAGCATGTCGGATCTGGATATCACCACTCAGTTCGAGGCCGACTATGCTGCCTATCAGGGGACGCGCTACGCCCTGGCCGCGCCCAATGGCACCGCCTCTCTGCTGGAAGCCATGTTCGGCTGTGGCATCGGGCGCGGTGACGAAGTCATCGTCCCCAGTATGACCTACTGGGCCTCGGCCCTGCCGGCCTTCAACCTCGGCGCCACCGTGGTCTTCGCGGACGTCGAGCCCGACTCGCTCTGCCTCGACCCGCGCGATATCGAGCACCGCATCACCAGCCGCACGAAAGCGATCCTGGTGGTGCACTACTGCGGCCACCCGGCCGACATGGACCCCATCATGGCCGTCGGCCGCAAGCACGGGGTCAAGGTGATCGAGGATGTGTCCCACGCTCACGGCGGGCTCTACCGGGGCCGCCTTGTGGGCTCCATGGGGGAGGTGTCAGCCATGTCCATGATGGCCGGCAAGTCGCTGGCCATCGGCGAGGCCGGCATGCTCTGCAGCAACGACCAGGAGATCTTCGAGAGAGCGCTTGCCTTCGGCCACTATGAGCGCACCTCCAGCGAGATCACGATCCCTTACCTGAAGGAGCTCGCGGGCCTTCCCCTGGGCGGGTTCAAGCACCGCTTGAACCAGACCTGCGCGGCCATGGGGCGGGTTCAGCTCCGCCACTACCCGGAGCGTATGGCCGAGATCCAGAAAGCCATGAACTGCTTCTGGGATGCCCTCGAAGGCGTGCCGGGGCTGCGTGCTCATCGGCCTCCCAAAGACTCTGGCTCCACCATGGGCGGCTGGTACAATCCTCTGGGCCACTACCTGCCCGAGGAGCTGGGCGGCCTATCCCTCCAGCGGTTCATCGAAGCCGTCAACGCCGAGGGGGGCCGCACCTGGCGCGCCAGCAGCTATCCCCTCCATCTCCACCCGGTCTTCAACATCGCCGATATCTACCACGACGGCAAGCCCACCCGCATCGCCTTCTCCGACCGCGACCTGCGCCAGCCCAAAGGCTCTCTCCCGGTTACCGAGGCCTGCGGCGAACGCTGCCTGGGCGTGCCCTGGTTCAAGCACTACTATCCTGACCACATCGCCCAGTTCGCTGCCGCCTTCCGCAAAGTCGCCCTCCAGGCCCATCGCCTGCGCTGACTACAGCGCAGGTAGCGGTTTGCCTTCGGCCGGACGCCCACCCTACAGGCGGCCTAGCTGCCGCTTCACGTGGTCTCGCGCGAATCGCTCCTTGCCACCCGCATGCAGTGCCTGCAGATCAGTGCCCTTGCCATGCGGGAGCTTGGTGCTGGGCGCTTTGATCTTGCCCATCTCCGCCAGGATCTGCTTCAGGTTCTCGATTTCCTGATGCTGGAAATCCATGTTCTCGAGGACCAACTGGTGCATCTCGACCACGTGCTGGTGATCCTCCTGGGCCCGCTGCTCCTGCATCGCCGCGATCCGCTTGTCCCGGATCTCCGCCAGCGTGGCATAGAGCAGCACGATGGAGCTGACCGCCACGCTCATCGTGTTCAGGTAGCTATTCACCGCCAGCACGAAATCCGTGCTGTGGGCGAACACGATCAGCGGCGCCAGCAGCGCGATGGTGGCCAGGATGATGAACCGGTGAGTGAGGAACTTCACCGGGTACGGCAGCACGCGCCGGTCCAGGAACTCGTTGACCTTTTCCATGGGCTACGACCTCCGCTCCCGTTCTCCGCGTGACCCCGATTCACCGCCGCCGCAGACGCGCCTTCCTGGGGCGCCGGGTTCCGGGCCTGATGGCCCGCAACACCGGGACGCCCTGCCATCGCGATGAGCAGGAGCCTTGGCCCGGGGCGGAGAAGGAGCCGCTGTCTGGCGAGGCCGTTGCCGAGGTGCCACCCCACGAGGGCCTCCAGGCGCGCAGCGTCAACGCGAGGAGGGGCAAAGATGACTCGGCTTCATCGGCTCTTTGGCTTCTTGCTGCTCCTGGGTCTGACCGGAACTCCGCTCTATGCTCTCGAATCCGTCGGCGAGACCTGGCGCAGCCCCTTCGGCTACCCCTGGGCGGTGGCCGTGAACTCGGCCGACGGCTCCTGTTGGGCCACCACCGGATCCAGTGTCATGCACGTCAGCGAGGACGGGACTACTCTCAGCCAGTCCAACGGATTCTGGGCCCCAGACGAGCTCTCCGTGAACCCGAAGGACGGCTCCTGCTGGGTGGCCGACTGGGGCAACAGCCAGATCGTACACCTCAGCTCCGACGGCGAGGAGCAGTGGCGCGGAGGGGGCTTCCTGTGGCCTTACTCAGTGTCGGTCAACCCCACCGATGGCTCCTGCTGGGTGGCCGACACCGGCAGCAGCCAGGTGGTGCACCTCAACGCCGACGGGCAAGAGCTGTGGCGAGGAGGGGTCTTCTCTTTCCCCTATCGCATCTCGGTCAACTCCAGCGACGGCTCCTGCTGGGTAACAGATAGTGACCTGGATGAGGTGATCCACCTCTCCGCCGACGGCAGCGAGCTTACCCGTGCCACCGGCTTCTACTATCCTTCGGGTGTCTCCGTCTACTCCAAGGACGGCTCCTGCTGGGTGGCGGATGGCGGCAACGGCCAGGTGGTGCATCTCTCCGCCCAGGGCACGGAGCTGCTGCGGCTAAGCGGTTTTTCCTATCCCGCCTCCGTCTCGGCCAACTCCGCAGACGGCTCCTGCTGGGTGGCCGATACTGGCGATCCCGCTTCAGATTCACCCCTACCCAGCCTGATCGTACACCTGGCCTCGGATGGCGGGGAGCTGTGGCGCGGGACCACCTTCTACTATCCGCAGGCGGTCGCCGTCAACCCGACCGACGGCTCCTGCTGGGTGGCCGATTCCGGCATGGCCCAGCTCGTCCACCTGAACGCCAGCGGAGGCCAGCTCTGGCGGGGAGGCTACCTCAACTACCCGGAGTCGGTCTCTGCCAACCAGGCCGATAACTCGTGCTGGGTCGCGGACACTGGTGGCAATCAGGTCCTCCACCTCGGCCCAACCGGCAGCGAGCTGTGGAAGGGCACCGCCTTCTTCTGGCCCACCTCCGTCTCCGTCAACCCGACAGACAGCTCTTGCTGGGTGGCCGACGACGGAAATACCCAGGTCGTGCACCTCTCCGCCACGGGCAGCCAGCTCCTGCGCACAGGCCTCTTCTATAACCCTTGGTTCGCGGTCGTCAACCCCACCGACGGCTCCCTGTGGGTGATTGACTGGGGCGCCACCAGCTCTGAGGACGCGGTGGTCCACCTCACCCCGACCGGGGTGGAGCTCTGGCGAGGCCATGGGTTCCTTTCTCCCTCCTCGCTCTCTGTCAACCCCAGCGATGGCTCCTGCTGGGTGGCCGACACCGACCACAGCCAGGTGGTGCACCTGTCCGCCAGCCACCTCGAGCTGTGGCGTGGAGGGTCTTTCGCCGCGCCCGCCTCCGTCTCGGTTAACCCCACCGACGACTCCTGCTGGGTCACCGACGCCGACGGCGATCAGGTGATCCACCTCACCGAAGGCGGAAGCGACATCTTGCGGGTGAGCGGCTTCGCCTGGCCCCTGTCCGTCTCCGTCAACCCCACCGACGGCTCCTGCTGGGTGGCGGACTCAGACAACTTCCAGGTAGTGCACCTGTCCGCCGATGGCACCGAGCTGTGGCGGGGAGATGGCTTCTACGAGCCCTGGACGGTCTCGGTCAACCCGGCCGATGGCTCCTGCTGGGTGGCCGATACTTACAACGGACAGGTGGTCCACCTCTCGATCTGCTCTCCCTTCAGCGACATTGACTGCGATCAGTGGGCCCGAGATCAGATTGTCGCCTGCGTCAACGCCCACATCGTCACCGGCTACCCGGATGGCACCTATCAGCCCAGCAATCCGGTCACCCGCGACCAGATGGCGGTCTACATCGCCCGCGCGGTGGCGGGTGGCGATGGCAATGTGCCCGAGTTCACCGGGGCGCCGACTTTCACCGATGTGGCGGCTGGCCACTGGGCGCTGAAGTACGTCGAGTACGCGGTGAGCCACGACGTGGTCCAGGGCTACGACCCTACCCACTATGTCCCGGATGCCGTGGTGGACCGGGGCCAGATGGCGGTGTTCGTCGCCCGCTCCCAGGGGTGGGTGAACCTGGGGGACGACATGACCACCGCCCCTCAGGTCTTCCCCGATGTCCCGGCCGGCTTCTGGGCCGGCACCGCCATCAAGGCCTGCGTGGACCATGCGGTGGTGCAGGGCTACCTGGACGGCCTCTACCATCCCAGCGACCCCGTCACCCGGGACCAGATGGCGGTGTATGTGGCGAGGGCGTTTGAGCTGGCGATGTGAATACTGGCTGCGACTCTTGTCGTTGCGCCCTGCTGCGTGGGATAATGCAGACGCTTCGATCAGGCCCGCAGGCGTTGTGCATCAGCTATGAAGGGGGAATCTGCATGGCTGCTCGACCGGCGCACCCTCTGCTCTTCGCGTTGTCACTAATCTCGCTCACCCTCTGCGCGCTGGCGAGCGCGGCGCAATTCGAGGATCTCGGCCCGAAGCTAAACATACCCGGTTGCGTCGGCGCGGCGTGGGGGGACTACGATGGCGACGGATACCCGGACCTGTTCCTCCCCGCGAGCATGCCCAATTACCTCGCCCATCCCGATATGCTCCTCCACAACAACCGCAATCTCACCTTTACCAATGTAAGCTCACCGGCAGGCCTGCTGACGCAGCAGGTAGAGGACAACGGCGTGGCTTGGGCGGACTACAACAACGACGGGATGCTGGATGTTCTCGTTGGGTCCGGCACTGGCTACCCGAAACTCTACAGAAACGACGGCGGCCACTTCTCGGAGGTAGCGTCAACCTCTGGGCTCTATACGACGTCTCTGCACCCGGGGCGCAGCGTGTCGTGGTGTGACTACGACGGCGACAATCAACTCGATGTCTTCATCTGCAACATCCTGGACAACGTATCCATTCTGTACCACAACAATGGAGACGAGACGTTCACGGAAGTGACCCAGCAGGCCGGGATGAGTGGGCTTTCGATGCCATACTCGGCCTACTGCTCCGCCTGGGGCGACTATGACAACGATGGATGGCCAGACCTTATGGTCAGCCGGTTCCAGAAGCGGCCCATGCTCTTCCACAACAACGGAGACGGCACGTTCACGGAGGCGGAGATCTCTCTGCTTTCGAACATCGTAGACACTGCGGGCGTTGCCTGGGCTGACTACGACAACGACGGTTGGCTCGACTGCTATCTCGCAAGCGGAGAGGAAGGCCCCGATGCGTTGCTCCACAACAACAGAAACGGGACCTTCGCCGATGTTGCGGCGGACGTGGGAATGGGGGCGGATATCTCCCATGGTTCTGCCGTCGCATGGGCAGACTACGATGACGATGGCTACCTTGATCTCTACGTTGGAAACCTGGAAGCGAACAACCAGCCTTTCCTGTACCACAACAAAGGCAATGGGACGTTCCTCGATGCGGCGCCATTGTCTGGACTGGACGGGAGTCGGCCGAATCTGGTGGCCGTCTGGGCGGATGTAGATCGAGACGGCCAGCTCGACCTCTTCCAAGGGGCGGCTGTCTCCTACCTGTTCCACAATGTCGGCCCCGCCGGCAACTGGCTGCGCGTGCAAGCGCTGACGAGCAAGAGCGGGTATGCGACTGGCAGCGACCCCGTGCGCGATGCTATCGGCGCGGTTGTCTCAATGAATCTCGACAATGACGACACGTTCCCCATGGGAGCGGCACGGACTCTGACACGCGTGATCGACGGCGGCTCCGGGTTCCAAGGGCAGAACGAGCAGATCGCTCACTTCGGCCTCGGCGGCGCGAGCACGGTGGCGGTGCGCGTTCGGTTTCCCGACGGGAGCGCGGTCATCCATGAGGGAGTAGCGGCCAACCAGCAGATCACCATCAAGGATGTGCCGGCGGGGCGGGAGGAGATCTTCCCGGACGTGCCGCTCGACTTCTGGGCCTACGCCCAGGCGAAGGCCTGCGTCGACGCGGGCATCGTCACCGGCTATGACGACGGTCTCTACCACCCCGAGCGACAGGTTACCCGCGACCAGATGGCGGTCTACATCGCCCGCGCTTTGGCCGGTGGAGACGGCAACGTCCCCGCTGGCCCTGTCCAGGCCAGCTTCGGCGACGTCCCTACCAACCATTGGGCCTATAAGTACATCGAGTACGCGGTGAGCCACGACGTGGTCCAGGGCTATGATGCCACCCACTATGTCCCTGATGCCGTGGTGGACCGGGGCCAAATGGCGGTGTTCGTCGCCCGCTCCCAGGGATGGGTGAACCTGGGGGACGACATGACCACCGCGCCTCAGGTCTTCCCGGATGTCCCCGCCGGGTTCTGGGCCGGCACCGCGGTCAAGGCCTGTGTGGACCACGCGGTGGTGCAGGGCTACCTCGACGGCCTCTACCATCCCAGCGACCCCGTCACCCGCGACCAGATGGCGGTGTATGTGGCGAGGGCGTTCCAGCTGTCTCTGTGAGACAGAGCTATCCGCAGATCGTGTGGGCCCCCTGCGGCGGGCATGCCACCGGAAGCAGTGAATGAGGAGGCACGGGAATGCTGTACGGAACGCGCGCAGCATTGCAGAGTGCTCGCTTGCTCTGGCTCGTCGCGGTCGCCATCCTCTGTTCAGCGGTGCTGCCAGCGCGGGCGCAGACGAGCTTCGTCTACTTCAGCACTGACCTGGGCACCGTTCCCTACGACCAGGCGCTGGCGGTGCTGGCCTTCCAGGGCCTAGTCAACCGCGACGCACCCCGGCTGTATGTGAATACGGAGACCCTCCATCCTGATTACGCACAGAGTGGGCCCTACTACAGCGGAAACCAGACGGATCCGATCTGGCTGGACATCTATGGCCAGCGCGGGTATAGCTACGAGTCAGTGACCAGTGTGGCCGAGTTGCTCGGTCGGCAGGACTTCCGGTCCTTCGTGTCCGGCCTCGTCATCTACAATCCTGACAAGCTCCCTGCCTCGACATGGATCGCCATGACGATAGCGGGCATCGAGAACCGCCTCCCCGTCACTCCCGCAGTCCTAACCGCCATCCCTCAGCTCAAATCATGGTGGCCGGATACACTTGACCTGCGTTCGTCTCTCACCGAGAAGCTCTCCGCCTACCAGTGGGCGATTGACCAGTACCTCCCTCAGACCAGCGAGTCGGTGGCCTATGTCATCGGTCACGACTTCGAGGGAGGGGACCCCGGCGATTTCATGGCAGTGGACTACGCCGTTGCCAGCCGAGCGTTCGTCTTCGACCTCTCTGTAGACAGGGACAGCTACGCATCCGACGCAGGGCTGGCAGACGTCATAATGCAGCACCTGCAGCCGCCGGCTGCAGTGTGGGGATTCTACTCCGAGTACATCTGGGTCGATTACACATCCAGCCATGGCGACTACGCCGTCCTCGGCGCGATGGCCTCCAACATGAGCTTCCACCGCGGTATCGCGCCAGCTTCCACCTGGCCGCTGCAGCAGACCAGCCGCTCCGACCTCTTGGGGCTCGCCCTCGACCCCAACACGTACTACCTCGCCACGGTCTTCACCGATGGCGACATCCCGCAGCGCCTCACTCGTTTCTTTGAGGCCGGCAACTGGTTCGACCCGGCGCGAGGGCAAGTGCCCATGAACTGGAGCATAGATCCCGCGCTCGCCCAAGAGTTCCCTGCGCTGTTCGAGTACTTCTACTCGACTGCCACCCCGAACGACTACTTCATCGCCGGCCCCTCGGGTGCCGGCTATACCCATCCCAGCGTTATGCCGAACCAGGCGGAGTACGCGGCGCTCGTGGCGCAATGCAACGCCCTGACCGATACCGACATCGCGGTCATGTTGGACTTCGATCTCAGCGCCGCCGTCTGGGATCCTTTCCTCGCCATATCCGGGACGCAGGCTGCCGTCCAGGGCATCGTGGACATACAGGACCTGTTCTTCCGCGGCGACCACGTCCCGTTCTTTCCCATGACCTTCGCCTGGTGTTGGTGGGATGCCCAGGCCTCGCCAGATCAGATCTC
Organism: uncultured Armatimonadota bacterium; assembly: GCA_963716175.1. Lineage (GTDB taxonomy): Bacteria > Armatimonadota > Hebobacteria > Hebobacterales > Hebobacteraceae > MFD04408-11. The sequence continues at coordinate 3,842,319 of OY970296.1, forward strand.
GGCCGACATCGTTGCCCGGATGACGCAGGGACCGCCCCCCAACTTCGCCATCCTCTATGACGGCCAAGCGCAGAAGCCGACCATCGCCAAGCAAGTCATGGACATGCTTGCCCCGCAGGGATACCAGCTCCTCCGCCTGGACGAGATGAGCGCGCTGGCCCGCCAGATAGACCACTTCTTCGATGTCGGCACCAAGTACTGGGCTCACGATCAGGTCGAAGCCTGTTTCAATGCGGGCATCGTGACCGGATACTCGCCGACCCACTACCGTCCGACCTTGCCCGTCACCCGCGACCAGATGGCGGTCTACATCGCCCGCGCTTTGGCCGGTGGAGACGGCAACGTCCCCGCTGGCCCTGTCCAGGCCAGCTTCGGCGACGTCCCTACCAACCATTGGGCCTATAAGTACATCGAGTACGCGGTGAGCCACGCCGTAGTGCAGGGCTATGACCCCACTCACTATGTCCCCGATGCCGTGGTGGACCGGGGCCAGATGGCGGTGTTCGTCGCCCGCTCCCAGGGATGGGTGAACCTGGGGGACGACATGACCACCGCCCCTCAGGTCTTCCCCGATGTCCCCGCCGGCTTCTGGGCCGGCACCGCGGTCAAGGCCTGTGTGGACCACGCGGTGGTGCAGGGCTACCTGGACGGCCTCTACCATCCCAGCGACCCGGTGACTCGTGACCAGATGGCGGTGTATATCGCGCGGGCGTTTCAGTTGCCGCTCTGAGGGGATGGTGTCAGTTCCGGTGTTTCGGGATTTGGAATCCCGAAACACCACACACCCTCACTGCCAGCGCTGGCACCAGCGCCTGCTGTTCTCGATGAGCTCCCGCCCCTGCTGCTGGCTCTCGCACCACAGATTCAGCATCAGCCGCCGCGGATCGAACTCGCGGCAGGCCTGCTCCACCTCCTCTGGCGCGAGGTTGAAGGTGATCGAGACCCCCGCCTCCTGAATCTCCCGGAGCATACGGGCGTGCCGCAGGGCGCTGGTCCCCGGCGCCGGGACCCATTGGATGCAGTGCAGCCCCTTCAGCGCCAGCAGCGCAGGCACGTGCACCTCGGTGCCGATACCGTCCAGGTGATAGGCCCCGTGGTCCAGATGCTGGTAGATCGCCCCCAGCTCTTCCGCGAACAGACGCCGGAACAGCTCCGGCGAGATCAGGGCATTGAAATCGCACTGCGTCATGTAGGTCTTGCCCCGCGATACGATCGGCCACCAGGGCGTGGTTACGTCCTGCTGGCGCGCAATCACCGCGTAGTTGCGCTCATAGGCCTCGACCCAGAGCTGGTGCACATGCTCGACCGCCGCCTTCACCACCTCCGGGCGCTCCACTACGTCAATCAGCAGTTGCCTCCCAACCGCGCTGGCGAGCACATCGGCCACCCCGCCGATGTCGGTGATGCTCACCACCAGGTCCTCGCCCAGCTCCCCCAGCAGCAGCTCCGTCACCGCCATGATCCGCGACCACCACTTCCCCTCCGGCTGAAACCGTAGCTTCGGGTACTCCTCGATGTCCGCGAGGAACCTGGGGAACCAGGTGGTGTACTCGTGCTGGAAGTCCGGCTCTCCCCCGATGCACCCATGCAGTATCCCAGGCCCGAAGTTCGCGAAGAAATGAGGGTAGCCCTCGGCGAGATAGGCGCTGGTGGCCAGTTGGTAGCGCGCCGCCGCCAGTATGTTGTCCGGGAGCACGCGGTCCCTGGGATCGGTCACCTGTGGCGGCCTCACTGAAGCATCGGGGTGATCTCTCGGCACGGTGATGAACAGCACCGGCCAATCGGTGTCTTCCCCCCGCCAGAAGCGGTCGAACCGTGCCATGATCTCGGGGAACTTGTGGCGGAACTTCACTCCGGACTCCTTGCTGGTGCGGCGCTATCTTCCCTTATACACATCGCCTCTGGGACCGATCCTGGTGACCACAATCACCCGGTTCTGCGCGTCCACGCGGACCAAGGCACGGCGACCACCGATTCGGAGTCTCCACTCCGGGCGGCCACTAAGCTTCACCACTTGCCCACCATAGGGATCTCGCTGTAACCGCGCCAACGCCTGGAGGATCTGATCACGTTCCCGGTACGCGAGCCGCAGGAGGTAGGTTCTCGCTTGCCGCGACAGCTCGACCCGCCAAGCCGACTCAGTCGGCTCGGTCACAAAGATGCTCCCTGATCACCTCGTCTAGCGGGGTCGTTCTTCCCGCCAGGTAGTCCGCCCACCCTGCCTCTGAGTCGGCGATCTCCCGCGCCGTGAGCGGCGGCTCCTCCCCGGCGCTGGCCCGCAGGAACGCATCGAGATCATGCTGCCTGATCCGATAGCCTCTGCCCAGCTTGGCGGCACGCACCCGGCGCTGCCGGATGTAGCGTCGCAGCGTGTTCACATTCACGCGCAGGTAGTCCGCCGCCTCTTGCGCAGTCAGCAGCCGTTCCCGTATCATCCAAGTGCATCCTTTCGGCTGCTATTGTAACGTATTAGCGCGTCAAATGCAATATTGGACCTATGCTCCTAGCCCAGACGGGCCGCAGCATCTGAGACGGCGAGCCCTGGCGCGCACCGGGCAGAACCTCGCCTCACGCCCGCCTCACACCACCTCCACCGTCAGGTTGCGGTTGGTGTAGATGCAGATGTCGGCCGCGATGCTCAGCGCTTCTCGCACTATCTCCTCGGCGGAAAGGCCGGTGTGCGCCATCAGTGCTCGCGCGGCAGCCAGCGCGTAGGGGCCGCCAGACCCGATGGCGAGGATGCCATCACCCGTCTTCGCTGAAGGTTCGGCGGGCAGGTCCGGCTCGAGCAGCTCTCCTGTCCCCGACACCAGCAGCAGGTGCTCCTTGTCGGCGACCACCAGGAGCGCAGCCAACTGCCTCAGTGAGCGCTCGGTTCTCCAATCTTTGACCAGCTGGTAGGCCGCCCGCGGCAGGTTGCCGGCCGCCTCCTCCAGTTTCGACTCGAAGCGCTCGAACAGCGCCAGCGCGTCACCGGCGGCGCCCGCGAAGCCGGCAATCACTCGATCCTGATAGAGCCGCCGCACCTTCCGCGCCCCCTGCTTCATCACCGTGTTCTCGATCGTGACCTGCCCGTCTCCGCCCACCGCGGTCTGGCCGCCGCGGCGGACGGCAAGGATGGTAGTCGAGTGAGTTGTCATCTCGTATCTCCGGATTGTCAGGATGGCAGACTTGTAGGGCGGGCATATCGGGCGACATTTCAGATGGCGCCAGTATGCCCGCCGCCCAGGGAACACGGCAGGCATGCGTCGGACATTGGCATGCCCTGCGACATGCCCGCCCTACAGAACGCCTTTGGTGGACGGCACGCCCCGGCCGCGTTTCTCCACCGCCTGGCCCAGCGCCCGCGCAAAGGCCTTGAACGCGGCCTCGATGATGTGGTGGGTATTGCGCCCGGCCAACTGCCGCAGGTGGATGTTCATCCCGGCCGAATTGGCGATCGCTCGGAAGAACTCCTCCACCAGCTCGGTATCGAACTGCTTCACCCGCTTCGCGGGCAACTCCAATCCATAGGCGAGATAGGCCCGGCCGCCCAGGTCGAGGGCGCACATCACCAGCGCCTCATCCATGGGCGCTACCGCCCAGCCGTAGCGCGCGATCCCCTCTTTCCGGCCCAGCGCCTGCTTGAGGGACTGGCCGAGCACGATCCCGACATCCTCCACCAGGTGGTGGTCGTCCACGTGAAGATCGCCGCAGGCATTGACGGCCAAGTCCAGGCCGGCATGTCGCGCCAGCAGGTCGAGCATGTGATCGAGGAAGCCCAGGCCGGTCTCGATCCTGCCCGCGCCTTTCCCCTCCAGGCCCACGTGCACCATGACACTCGTCTCTTTGGTCTTGCGCGCCACCTTCGCCTGTCTCATAGGCCGTCTCCTGCGGCGCGACTCACTCCTTCCTCAGCCGCGCCTGCATCGCCTTGATGTGCCCGTCCAGCCCCTCCAGGGCGGCGAGGGGTCGCACGATGTGCATGTGATCCTGCACCGCCTCCTTCGAGGTGTAGATCACGCTCGATCGCTTGAAGAAATCTATGGTGGCGAGACCCGAGGAGAACCGCGCCGTCCGACCGGTGGGCAGCGCGTGGGAGGGCCCGATCACATAGTCCCCCAGGGTCACCGGCGAAGACGCGCCCACACAGATGCAGCCTGCGTTCCGAATCTTGGGCAGCACCGAGAACGGGCTCTCGGTGCAGATCTGCACGTGCTCGAAGGCCAGCTCGTTCACCACCGCGATCGCCTCCTCCAGATCTCTGGTAACCACGATCGCGCCTCTCTCCTCCAGCGCCTGCCAAGCGACTGCCTTCCGGTTCAGCTTCTGCACCTGCTTGCTGATCTCGTTCTGCACCGGCTCCACCAGAGAGCGCGCCGGCGTGACCAGGATCGCCGCCGAGTCGGTCATGTGCTCGGCCTGGGCCAGCAGATCGGCCGCGATCAGCCGCGGCTCCGCCTTGTCGTCCGCCAGGATCACCACCTCGGAGGGGCCATAGAGCCCATCTATCCCCACCACTCCATAGACCATCTTCTTCGCCAGCATCACCCAGATGCTGCCCGGCCCGAAGATCTTGTCCACCTTCGGCACCGTCGCCGTGCCGTAGGCCAGCGCCGCGATCGCCTGCGCTCCGCCTACCTTGAAGATAGTCGTGACGCCCATCGCGTCCATGGTCGCCAGCGTGGCGGGATGCACCCCACCGGCCTTGTCGGCCGGCGTCACCACTACGATCTCCTCCACTCCTGCCACCTGGGCCGGCGCCACGGTCATGATCACGGAAGAGGGATAGGCGGCAGTGAACCCAGGGATATGCACCCCGATGCGCTGGATCGGCGTGAACTTCTGGCCCAATAGCGTGCCCAGTTGCCGCAGGTCGAACCAATCACCCGGCCGCTGCTTCTCGTGGTAGGTGCGGACGTGCTCCACGGCCCCGGCCACCGCCTCCAGGAAATCCGCTCCCGCGATCTCCCGCGCCTGCGCCCGCTCCGCCTCCGTCACGGGCATCCGCTCCGCAGTCATGTCAGGGCAGTCGAACTTGCCGCGTGTACTCCAGCAGCGCCTCGTCCCCGCGGGCGCGCACCGCCTCGACGATCTCCCGCACCACCGCCTCTTGCTCTGCTGCCTCCTGCAGGAAGGGCGCCGAGAGCTCGTCCGCCACCTGTCTGGGAGTCCGCCGCCGGGTTGTGATAATCCGCATCAGCCAGTCCTTCTCTCAGCCACAGACGAACGTAGATGAACTCGGATAGGGGCCCGGATATATCTCACATACCTGTAGATGGCTACTAGCAGACAATACGTCTGATCTCCAGTTTCGGCCGGCCGAAGTTGAGGAGCAAGCACAAGGGAAGGCCGGTAGCTTTGAGGTAGTTCAGGCATTGGGCCATGTGTGGCTCTCCCAGCGTGCTGGTCGCTTTCAGTTCGACGACGATGCATTCCTCCACCAGCAGATCAGCCGCGAACTCGCCAATGACCCGGCCATCGTACCGCACTTCAACGCCATGCTGCTGCACCACGCGGAGACCAGCCTTGCGCAGCTCCAGTGCGAGTGCGTTCTCGTATACCTTCTCCAGGAAGCCGCACCCGAGAGTGTTGCTGACGGTGAAAGCGCAACCGATAATCGCTTGCGTAATTTCGTTCAGCTTTGATCTGTGTGTATCTGTGTCCATCTGTGGCTAACTACTCCACCCAGATCGCTCCCTCCCCCAGCAGCCGCCGCACCGCCTCCGCGAACCTGTCGTCGTGGGCCACCAGGTACTCCCGCCCCAGTCGCAGCCTGCGCTCCTCCCGTTCGATCTGCACGTGCAACAGCACCTCGGTGTCGCCCCGGAACCGCCCGATCATGTCGCGCAGCTGCGTCATGGTTTCCGGCGGCGCGTCTTCCGGCAGCCGGATGTGCACCTGGGTCGCCGCATCGGCGGCGCCGGCGTCTGAGGCCCCCGCCTTCTCCGCCGCCTCCTCACTGTGAGTCCGCGGTTCGCCGTCCGCGCCCTGGCCTGGCCGAGACCTGCGCAGCCGGCGCGAGGGCCGGCCGTTGCGCATTGCGCTCCCATTGCGCAGTCGCTGGACCGCGTCCTCGTCCTTCAAGACAGCTATCTCGTCTGCGAGCAGCTCGTGCTTGGACCCTCCCTCTCGTTCCTCTCGCCATCTCTCGCTCATCTGCCCGCGCCCGCGCACCACGACGATCGTGTTCTCCGCCAGCACCCCACTGAATCTTTCGTAAGGCTCGGGCAGCAGCGTCGCCTCGACAACCCCCGTCAGGTCTTCCAGGGTAAAGTGCGCGATCATCTTTCCGCTGCGGGTCACGCGCTTGCGCACCGAGGTCACGATCCCGCCCACGATCACCGCGCCCTCTCGCCGGCCCTCGCTCACTTCGACCGCCACGGCCGTGGTCAATCCGGAGAGTTGCTTCTGCACCGCCTCCAGGGGATGCCCGGAGAGGTAAGCGCCGAGGAGCTCTTTCTCCATCGCCAGCAGCTCTGCGGGTGAGAATTGCACCGCCGCCGGCAAGGGCGGGGAAGGCGGCTCCCCCTCCCCCGCGCTGTCGAGCGCGCCAAAGAGCGAGCTCTGGCCCGCGGCCCGGTCGCGCTGCAGCCGCGCCCCCCACTCCAGGGCCTGGTCAACCGCGGCCACCTGCGCAGCACGCGATCCGGGCAGGCTGGATACCGCTCCCGCCCGCGCTAGGCTCTCCAAGGCCAGCTTGTTCAGCTTGCCTGGCTCCACCCGCCCGCACAACTCGTACAGGTCACGGAAGCGCCCATGCTCGGCCCGTTCCGCCGCGACCGCCTCCACCGCCACTCGGCTCACGTGCTTCACACCGGCGAGCCCGAAGCGAATCCTCCCCTCCTCCACCGTGAACGCAGCTCCGCTCGCATTCACATCTGGCGGCAGCACTTCGATGCCCATACGCCGGCACTCCTGAACGTAGGCCGCCACTTTGCCCTTGTCATCCATGATGCTCGTGAACTGAGCGGCCATAAACTCCGGTGCATAGTGCGCTTTCAGGTAGGCAGTCTGATAGGCGTTGATGGCGTAGCTGGCCGAATGCGCCTTGTTGAAGCCATACCCCGCGAACTCGGCCATCTGGCCGAACAGCGTCTCCGCGGTCTTCCTGGGGATACCGTTCCCGGAGGCCCCGTCCAGGAACTCCTCACGGACTTTCGCCATGTCCTCTTGCTTCTTCTTGCGCATGGCGAATAGCAGCGATTCCGCCGAGGCCATGGACAGCCCTGCCAGCTGCCGCGCGATCTCCATCACCTGCTCCTGGTAGACGATCACCCCATAGGTCTCTTTCAGGATCGGCTCCAGCTTCGCGTGCAGGTAGCTGATATCACGGAGACCGTGCTTCCCCGCGATGTAGTTCGGGATCTGCGCCATCGGGCCCGGCCGGTAGAGCGCCACCAGCGCGATGATATCCTCCAACCCGCCCGGCTTGAGCTCTGTCACCACCTGGCGCATGCCGCTGCTCTCGAGCTGGAACACCCCCGCGGTCTCGCCCCGCGAGAGCAGCTCGAAGGTCGCAGCGTCGTCGAAGGGGATGTTGTCGAGGTCTATCTCCACGCCCCTGCGCCGGATCAGCTCCAGCGCATGCTTGATCACCGACAGCGTGCGCAGCCCCAGGATGTCCATCTTCAGCAGGCCTACGTCGGTCACCGCGGTCATGTCGAACTGGGTCGTCACCCCCTCGCCTTCGGTCGAGCGCTGCAGCGGCACCACCTGCCTGAGCGGCTCCCGCGAGATCACCACCCCGGCGGCATGAGTAGAGGCGTGCCGCGCCAGACCCTCGATCCCCATCGCGGTGTTGAGCAGGTTGCGCACCTCCCCGCTCTCCTCGTACTCCCGCGCCAGGTCCGGGTTCTTCTCCACCGACTCCCGGATGGGCCGCATGGCGTCAATCATCTTGGCGATCCGGTCCACCTCCCGGATCGGCACCCGCATCGCCCGTCCCGCATCTCGCACTGCCAGGCGCGGACCCATGGTGCCGAAGGTGATGATCTGCGCCACATGCTCCGCACCGTACTTCTCAGCGATGTACCGGATCACCTCATCTCGCCGCTCGTCCTCGAAATCGCAGTCCACATCGGGCATCGAGAGGCGCTCGGGGTTGACGAAGCGCTCGAACGGAATCCCGAACCTGATGGGGTCTATGCCGGTCACCCCCAGCAGGTAGAGGATGATGCTTCCCGGCGCCGAGCCCCGGCCCGGTCCCACCAGAATGGCGCGCTCGCGGGCGAATCGGTACAGGTCCCACGTTATCAGGATGTAGGTGGAGAGACCCTTGTCGGCGATGATCTTAAGCTCGTAGTCGAGCCGTTCCCGCACTGACTGCGCCCTGCCCGGATAGCGGCGGGAGAGCTGCTCCAGGCAGAGCTGGCGCAGGTAGGAATCTGGCGTCTGCCCCGGCGGCACCGAGAAGTCCGGCAGCACCACCTTGCCGAACTCAAGCTCCACCTGGCAGCGCTGCGCGATCTCGCCCGCGTTGACCAGCGCCTGCGGCCATTGCGCGAATAGGGCTGCCATCTCCTCCGGGGACTTGAAGTAGAACTGGTCGCTGCCAAACCGCAGCCGCTTGGGGTCATCCACCGTCGAGTTGGTCTGCACGCAGAGCAGCACGTCGTGGCTCCGGGCGTCCTCCGCCTGCAGGTAGTGCACATCGTTGGTGGCCACCAGTCCCAGCCCCAGTTCCTGGGCGATCCGCGCCTGGCCGGCATTCGCCTTCGCTTGCTCGGGGATGCCGTGATCCTGCAGCTCCAGGAAGAAGCGATCTCGCCCGAACAGGTCGCGGTACTCGCCGGCCAGCCGCCGCGCCTCCGCCTCCCGGTCCTGCAGGATGAGGCTGGCAATCTCTCCAGTCAAGCAAGCGCTGGTGGCGATCAGCCCCTTGGCGTATCGGCTGAGCAGCTCCCGGTCAACCCGCGGCTTGTAGTAAAAGCCCTCGAGGTGGCTATCAGTCACCAAGCCCATCAGGTTGTGGTAGCCAGTGAGGTCTTCGGCCAGCACCACCAGATGCCGCAGGTCCGAGTCCGTCTTTCCCTCGCGGTCGAAGCGGCTGCGGGGCGCGACATACACCTCGCACCCGATGATGGGCCTCACGCCTCGTCTCTGGCAGGCCTTGTGGAAAGGAATCACCCCGTAGAGCGCGCCATGATCCGTGATGGCGACACCGCTCAGGCCGAACTGGGCGGCGCGAGCGGCCAGGTCGTCAATGCGGCAGGCGCCGTCCAGAAGGCTGTACTCGGTGTGCACGTGAAGGTGCGCGAAGCGGGGGCTATCGCTCGGCTGCGACACCGTGGTCTCCTTTGATCACTGAGCCGGACCGCCAGGTGAGGCCGGCGGCGCGACTCGGTCTGCGATGCTGGTGCGAACGGGGCCCGCCCTCCTCGCCACGGCGGACCGGATCAGCGGCCGGATTATAGCACGGCCGGTCTGGGGCGTAAACCGAGTGGCCGCGCGACTTCCGGCAGAGGTCGAGAAGCCCACAGAGTACCTATAGACTCCGCATCGGACGCAGGCGCACGCGCCACTCAGTCACTACCGCGAAGTGGCCCGGAAGCCGGCCTTCTAGGGCGGGCAGCAACCTCATCAGCACAGATGCTTTCTGAGCGCCATCCTGAGCATCAAGGCGCAGCAGGATTACGCCTACTGGCAACCGTTTCTCACGATAGGCCATCTCGCCGAAATCCTTGTCGTTCGTGAGCACGAGCCGCGACTCGCGCCCTGCGAGGTCCAGCACCTCCCCGCCACTGGACCCAGGCGCCACGTCGGTGATGTAGGTGACATCGTGGCCTGCCTTGCGCAGCGCAGTGACAATCGGCTCCTGAACGTTCTCGTCGGCAACCAGTCTCATTCGGGAGCGCCTGCCGCAATGATCTCCTCCGATCCCACCGCGTCCGAAGCATAGGCGAGCGCAGCCTGCACGTCTTCTCGCGTGAGCCGAGGATAGTCCCGCAGGACTGCCTCAACACTGACATCTGCGGCCAGCTTGCGTAGGATCTGCTCCACTGGGATTCGCGTGCCTCGCACCACGGGCTTGCCAAGCATCACCTGCGGGTTGGTCTCGATCCTGTCTCTCCAGTCCACCATCGGTGCCTCCTTGCCCCTGTCGCAGCGCCCGGCCAGATGCTCTACCCCGCATTCGCAGACCCACTTCGCTCGTTCGTGGCCGGGTTCCTCCCCAATCCCGCGCCGGGCTGTTGGCTGGGCCAACGCTTGACGGCCGGCCGCACGCTGTTACAATCACCCGATATGAGCTGTCTGCATCGCCGCCGTTCCGCCTTCACCCTGATCGAGATGCTGGTCGTGATCGCCATCATCGCTATCCTGGCCGGCATCATCCTGGCGGTTGGGGTGAAGTCCGTGCAGAAGACCAGGGCGACCTGGTGCCTGAACAACATGCGCCAGATCGGGATGGCGGAGATAGGTCTATCCATGTCGCCCCTGATGGCGCGGGACCGCTCCGAGATCATCCACTGCCCCGCCGGGCCGCCAGGGCCGAACTACGGTCACAACCGCTACGTCCGCTCTCTCAGCCAGGTCTCGGACACGGCCCGCACCGTCTACCTCTACGAGAGCAAAGGCCAGGACACCGGCGACGAGTCAGATGTGGAGCCGCGACACCTGGGTGGGAGCAACTTCGTGTTCTGCGACGGGCACGCCAAGTGGTCGAAGGAGATCCCGCCCTTCCGGCTGCCGGGACGTGGCTAGAGCGCATTTCATAACCTACCTGCTGGCTGGCCACACCACGCCCTCGCATGAAACGCGCTCTAGTATGACTGCACCCGCTCTTCGGCCCGCCTCAGCCTTCGCAGCACCGCCTCCTTGCCCAGGACCACCATCAAGGCGAAGAGCCCCGGCCCCGCGGTGCGGCCGGTCACTGCCAGCCGGAGGCTGTGGATCACTGGGCCCGCGCCGCCCGATCTCTCCCCGACCTCTCGTACCGCCGCCTCCACGGTCTTCTCATCGAAGCTGGCCACACCCTCCAACGTGGTGCGCACAGCCGCCAGCAAGTCCGCGGCGCCAGGCCGTCGGAACCACTTGCGCTCACCCTTCTCATCATAGCCTGGTGGCTCCCGGAAGAAGAACTCTGTCAGCTCGGGGATCTCCGCCAGCGTCTTGGCGCGCTCCTGTTCCAGCATCAGCGCCCGGCCTACCTGTTCTCGTGGGAACGCGCTCAGGTCCAGGCCAGCTTGCTCCAGGAAAGGCCTCGCCCACGCGACATATTCCTCCGGAGACAAGCGCCGCAGGTAGAGGCCATTCATCCAGTTCAGCTTCTCCAGGTCGAAGACCGCACCCGATTTGCCAACGCCCTCCAGGGAGAACTCCGCGATCATCTCCCCCGTGTCAGCACCTCCCGATCTTCGCCTGGCGACCAGCCCAGCAGGGCGATGAAGTTCATCACCGCCTCCGGCAGATAGCCCCGTTCCCGATACTCGGTGAGGGAGGTGGCCCCGTGGCGTTTGGACAGCTTGGAGCGATCGGGCCCCAGGATCAACGGGATGTGAGCGAACTGGGGCAGCGGCCAGCCCAGGGCGCGGTAGATATGGATCTGGCGGGGAGTGGCCGAGATCAGATCCTCGCCCCGGATCACATGCGAGATGCGCATATCGTGGTCATCCACCACCACTGCCAGCAGATAGGTGGGGAATCCGTCCGCCTTCACGAGCACGAAATCGTCGAGCAGATTGTTCTCGAAGCTGACCTCGCCCCGGATCAGGTCGTGCCAGGCCACAGTCCCCTCGTCAGGGACGACGAACCGGGTGGCTTTCGGTCTGCCCTCCGCCTCCAGCCGGGCGCGTGCTGCGGCCGAGAGCCCGCGGCAGCGCCGGTCGTAGCGTGGCGGCAGGCCCTGGCGCTCCATAGCTTGGCGGCGCTCGGCCAGCTCCTCGGGGGTGCAGTAACATGGATAAGCGAGGCCTTTCTCCAGTAGCAACCGTGCGACTTCCTGGTAGCGCGGCAGCTTCTGCGACTGGAAGTAAGGCCCATAGGGTCCTCCGACCTCCGGCCCCTCATCCCAATCGAGCCCGAGCCAGCGGATTCCCTCCAGGATGTCCCACGCGAACTCCGGAGAGGAGCGGGCCTGATCGCTGTCCTCCATCCGCAGCACGAAGGCACCGCCGTGGTGACGGGCGAAAAGCCAGTTATAGAGCGTGGTACGGGCGAGGCCGATATGGAAGCGCCCGGTGGGAGCAGGCGCCATGCGCACCCGGATGCCCGAGGGAGCACAGCTCGTGCTTTCGCCCAGTTCGCACTCAGCAAGCGCGGGCTTCGCCCACGCCGGGGTTGTGGTCATGGTATCCGTCAGCACAGGGGCAGGAGACCCGCGTCTCCTGCCGGAGATCAGGCTTCTTCCCTGCCCGCAGGATTATAGCATGCCGGGCCGGGCGGCGAAACATAGCCCTGCAATCGCGAGCGTGAGCAGGCGCGAGGTAATAGAGAGCGAGGCGATCTATGGCCACCCACGGAGCGCAGGCGAGTCGCGCCAAGTCGCAGCCCAGAAAGCCCCTATGGAGTTGCTGGAAGTGGGACCGGCTGGCGACGGGCCTGCTGCTGGCAGCAGGGGCCGGCGCGGTGTTCGGTCACGCCTGGAGCGCGGAGAACACGGCCTGGTGGTGGGTGGGATCCGTCACCCTCCCTGCTGGCCTGCTGCTGATCCTATCCGGCGTCTATGCGCGGGGCCAGGCTCGCCCGGGGGTCGCGCCTCCGCTGGGCGAGCTCCTGGTGCAGAAAGGATGGATCACAGAGGGCCAGCTCGGCAATGCCCTGGTCCGGCACTACCACGCCAAGCAGCCCCTGGGACAGGTGCTGGTCGAGATGAAGCTGATCACTCCGTCTCAACTGGCGCGGGCGCTGCAAGAACAGCTTGAGCGCAGACAACCGCCCGGGTAGGGCCTGCAGGGCGCGCATACCCGCCGGACCTCAGGAGCTTCGGCGACTCGTGACCTCCGACTCGTAGCGCTGCACTTCGGCCATCCACTCCCTGCCCGCGGGTACGCCTGAGCTGGCGCAGTAGTAGTCCCACACCGCGCCCAGCGGCAGCGTCTTTGCCTCCTCCATCAGCGCCAGCCGCGCGAAGTTGTCGCCTGCTTCCTCCGCCTCCTGCAGCTTCTGCCGCGGCTCCAGCAGCGCGGCCAGCAGGGCCTTCAACACCGCCCTCCCGCCGATCACCCAGGCCCCCACCCGGTTCATGCTGGCATCGAAGAAGTCCGACGCCAGATGCACTCGCTCCAGCGCCTGCCCCCGCACGATCTCCTCCATCACCGCCCTTACCGCGTCATCGAGCACCACCACATGGTCGCTGTCCCACCGCAGACCTCGGCTGAGGTGCAGCAGCAGCTCATCCGAGAACTCCAGCAGGGCCGATATCTTGTCCGCGATGGATTCCGTGGGATGGAAGTGCCCGGTGTCGAGGCAGATCATCTTCCCCTTGGCCAGCGCGTAGCCCACATAGAACTCGTGGCTCCCCACCACGTAGGCCTCGCTGCCGATCCCGAACAGCTTGCTCTCCACCGAATCCTTCATCTCCTGGGGTGAGTAGTCCGTGGCGTAGATCGCATCCAGCGATTCCCGCAGCCGCCTGCGCGGCGCCCAGCGGTCGGCCGGGGCCTCCTTCGAGCCATCGGGGATCCAGAGGTTATGAATGCACGGGCTCGCCAGCTCCCGCCCGAAGTAGGCGGCAATGGCGCGGCAGCGTTCCACGTGCTGGATCCAGAACTCCCGGATGCCCTGCTCCCGGTGGCTCAGCGTCCAGCCATCATCGGCCTTGGGATGAGAGAACAGCGTGGGGTTGAGGTCGAGCTGCAGCCCTTGCGCTCTTGCCCAGGCCACCCAGCCGCCGAAGTGCTCGCGCCCGATCTCATCCCGGTCCACCTTCTTGCCCCCGAATTCCCCGTACATAGCGTGCAGGGCCACTCGGTGGTGGCCGGGAAGAAGGGAGAAGACCTGCTCCAGGTCCATCCGCAGCTCCTCAACTGTCCTCGCCCTTCCCGGGTGCTTCCCGGTCACCTGGATCCCACCTCCAGACAGCGCGGCCCCGGGCCTCTCGAACCCCCCGATGTCGTCTCCTTGCCAGCAGTGCAAGGACAGCGAAACACTCTCCAGCCGCCTCAGCGCGCCCGCCACCTCCACGCCAAGCTCGGCATAGCGCTCCTGAGCCAGCTGGTAAGATCTCGCTGTGCTGTCTCCCGCCATGGTCTGCTCCTCTCGCCTTGGTGCATTCGCCGAAGCAGGCCGAGTTCACCTCTCACAGCATCAATCCACAGATTGCGCAGATGGCGCAGATCGAGAACCAGACGCCCACCCGCCGGTGCGGGTGGGCGTCTTCTGTGGTATCTGCGTAATCTGCGGATCGCCCTTGCTGTTAGTGCACCGAACAGGAGATGCACGGGTCGTAGGCGCGGACCAACATCTCCAGCCCCCGCTGGATCTCCTCTTTGGGCTGGCGCGCCTCCTGGGCGACATAGGCCTGCATGTCCCGGTCGAGGTTAGCGTAGTTCTGTGCCGTCGGGATGATGCAGTTGGCCCGCTTGCAGCGGCCGCGCTCGTCGTACTCGTAATCGTGAATGAGCAGGCCCCGGGGGGCCTCCACCACACCCACGCCCCGGCCCGGCCGCGGCCGCACCTCGATCTCCTCTTCCTGAAGCCCGGTGTTGAGGATCTCGGCACAGGCCGAGATGCTGTCCTCCAGGCAGTGCACCAGCTCCACCACCTGGGCGGCGGTGTTCAGGAACGGGTTATGCACCGGAGGCTTGAGGCCCAGGGCCTCCATCGCCTTCTTCGCCTGGGGGCGAAGCTGCTGCCAGTTGTTGTTGAGGCGGGAGAGCGCTCCGACGCGATAGCTGTCCCGGTGCCACTTCGCGTGCTTGGCGGTCGAATGCGAGACCACGAACTCCTGCACCGCCTCGCGATACCGGTCCGCGGGAACCGAGCCGCCATCGCTGGACACGATCTCTCCTCCCAGCCAGGCATACTGATCGGGCTGCCTCAGCGAGACATACTCCGTCTCCCGCTCCAGGTGCGGCACCTCGAGCTTCTGGCAGAGCTCGACCGTGGCCTCCAGATCCGCCCGCAGCGCCACCAGGCGCTCCCTCATCTTTTCCACTTCCGAGAGTTTGGGCACCGCGGTGAAGCCGCCAGGCACGGCCGAGATGGGATGACAGTGCCGCCCCAGCACCATCTCCCCGAGGTCGTACCCGGTCTTCTTCAGGCGAAAGGCGCGCAGCACCGTCTCCGGGCTCTGCTTGATCAGGGGCAGCACGCTCTGCAGTCGCAGGAAATCCGGGGCGGCCAGGAAGTAGACATGCAGGCCGTGGCTGGAGATCTGCTCCGCGTTCATGGTCAGCCGGCGCAGCAGCCGCGTCTGCGGCGTGATCTGGATGCCCAGCGCCGCCTCCGTCGTCTGCAGGGAGGCGTAGCAGTGGCTCACCGCGCAGATGCCGCAAATACGAGTGGCGAGATGGGCCACCTCCTCCCAGTCCCGGCCCCGGAGGAACCCCTCGAAGAAGCGGTTCGCCTCCACCACCTGGAACAGCGCCTGCTTTACCCGACCATCCTCGAGCGAGGCCAGGATATTGCCGTGGCCCTCTACACGGGTAACGTGGTCGACCCGAATCTCCATGGTTCAGCCTTCCTGCCCTTCTCGCGAGCCTCCTCCGCCATCTTCTGCTCCGGAGAGGCCCGCAGAGAGTAGATCTGGAACATGCCCAGGATGTCCTCCAGCCTCAGCCCATGCTCCTGGAGCACATCGTGCGCCGCCCGCAGGTTCACCTGGTCCATCAGCCCCCGACAGCCGAAGCAGCGGTGCCCCTTGCTGACGCAGATCGCGTTGCAGCCACCCCGGGTCACCGGCCCCAGACACATCTGCCCGCGATCGTAGACGCACTCGTACTGATTCAGCTTGCACTCGTAGCAGACGGCTTCACTCGGCTGGCGATAGGGGCGGCCCAGCAGCACGTGCTCCATCACCGCCACGAACTCGCTGGCATTGATCGGGCAGCCGTGGATGCTGAGGTCCACCGGCACTTCCGCGCTCAGCGGCCTCACCTCCCCGGCCTCGAACTGCGACCCGGCCTGGCCGTAGACCAGGTTGAGCAGCTCCCCGCGGTCGAAGGTGTTGCCGAGCCCTTGCACTCCACCCAACGTGGCGCAGGCACCCAGCGCCACCAGCACTTTGGCCTTCTCCCGAATACTCTTCAGCCGCGCCACGTCCGAGTCGCGGGTGATGCTGCCCTCCACCACCGCAATGTCGAACTGGTCGCTCTTCTCCGAGATCGCCTCCCGCCAGGTCACCACCTCCACGTGTTCCAGGAGCTGCAGCAGGGGCTCGCCGATGCTGAGCACCGTGAGCTGGCAGCCCTCGCAGCACGCGAAGTCGAAGAACGCTACTCGCGGTTTGTCACTCACGCCTATCCCTCTCCGTACCCGTTGGGCAGGGGCTCGCCCCTGCCAATGCGCGATCTGCGGATCACGCGGTCTATATGCTCTCGTGCATCTGCCTGGCTTCTTCTGCGGTGAAGACCGGCCCATCAATGCAGACGCAGCGGTTGTCTATCTGGCAGTGCCCGCACTTGCCCATCCCGCACTTCATTCGCCGCTCCAGGGACAAGAAGATCTGGCTCGCGGGGACGCGCAGCGCGTTCAGCTCGGCCAGCACGAACCGGTACATCACCGGGGGGCCGCACAGCGAGGCGGCCACCGACTTCGGGTTCACTTTGATCTTCGGGAAAAGCGTGGTCACCACTCCCACGTGACCGGTCCAGCCAGGGGCCTCCCGGTCCACGGCGAGCAGGATCTCGTTCCTCTCCCCTGCCTTCCAGCTCTCGATCTCGTCGGTGAACAGGATCTCGCCCGGCGTCTTCGACCCATAGAGCAAGATCAACCGCCCGTACCGCTGCCGATCGGCCAGGATGCTCTGGATCACCGACCGCACCGGGGCCATGCCGATGCCGCCGGCCACGATCAGGCAATCCATCTTCTCCATGCAAGACATGGGGAAGCCGTTCCCGAAGGGACCTCGGATGCCGATGCTATCCCCCTCCTTCATCCGGTGCAAGGCGCTGGTGAGCCCACCCATGCTCCGCACGCACAGCTCGAACCGGCCTCGCTTGCTGGGAGCGGAGGAAACCGAGATCGGCGCTTCCCCGAAGCCGAAGACGCTCACCTGTACGAACTGTCCTGGCTGGTGGCCCAGCTCTCGCCGGCCAGCAAGCTCCACCTCGAACAACTTCTCCAGCTCGGTGAGCTGCTGCACCCGCCTGATCTTGGCCGGCTGGGGAGCGTAGAGCTGCTCGCCGCCGCGCTCCGGTGAAGATCGCACCATCGATGCGGTCAAGCTACCCTCTCCTTTGCTTCCGCGATGATCGAGTTGATCACATCCACCAGGCTGATGCCGGCGGTGCACTGCTGCGAGCACCGCCCGCATCCCACGCAAAACGCCTGCCCGTGCTCCCGGTTGAGGTAGACGAACTTGCGGAACCAGCGATGGCGCGCCCGGTCCGGCCGCTCCCCGCGGAAGTTGTGGCCGCCGGCCACGATCGCGAAGTCCGCAAACTGGCAGGAGTCATACTGCCGCCAGCGCGAGGCGGATTGCAGCGAGAGATCGGCGATCTCCCTCACGTCGAAGCAGAAGCAGGTGGGGCAGACATTGGTGCAGGTGCCGCAGCCATAGCAGCGGTCCGCCGTCTTCTCCCACACCTCGCTGTCATACCGCCGCTCCAGCAGGTCGGGAAGCTCCGGCACCTCGGCCTGCAGGCGCAGGGTGGTGCGGCGCACCTTCTTCTGCCCGAAGCCCTCCGCCTCATCCACCTCCTCCGCGGTGGGCGCTCGCACCTTCGCCTTCGCCGCCAGCGCCGCGCCCTTGTCGGTCAGCGTCTCCACCACATACCCGCCCTTGACCGGGGTCAGGAAGAGATCGGCCCCTTCCCGCGTGGAGCAACTCCCCACCGAGGAGCAGAAGCAGTACTTGTCTGGCATGCAGTCCACCACCACCAGGGTGGCCGCCCCGCGCCGCGCCCGGTAGTAGGGGTCCTCCACGTTGTGCCTCTGCAGCATCGCCCAGTCGAGTTGGTTGATCGCCATCAGGTCACAGGGATGGACTCCGAACAGCGCGAAGGGCTGGTCAGCGACCGTCGGAGAGGCCGCGAGAGGAGATCGCGAGACCGTGAGCAGAGGCTCCTGGGAGGGCAGAAACGCCTGCTTCGGGGACAGCACGGTGCGCACGTAGTCCAGGCGCACATCCGCCGCCTGCTCGATCCAATCGAAGGCGAAAGAGACCCGGCCGCGCTTGACCGGCGCCATCAGGGGCCCTGTGGCGCGCATGCCCTCCAGCCACGGCAACAGGTTTCCGGCGTCTAGAACCGCTTTCTCACTCATCTATCCCGCTTCCTCGCACAGGTCATCTTGCCCCGGCTGGGCGTGCTGCACCTTCATTCGCCGACCACCGCGGGGCGCACCAACCGCCAGCACTCTCGCCCGATGCAGCCGGCGCGAGACGGGCAGGAGGCTTGCCCGCCTCTGGCGGGTCCGCTCCTGCCCCTTCCCGACCGCCCACCGAGCGGCGCCCACGGCGCCGCTTGCACCCGGTGCCGCGGCAGCCAACTGAGGCTGATGCCCCAGCGCCGATTGTGCATTTCTTCACAACCGCCCGAACGCCTTCTTCTCCTCTTGCTAGTCCTGATTTTTCTCCAGCAGTTTCTCCGCCACCAGCTTGCCCAGCGCGAAGCAGCGTGCCAGCGCCTCGCCATCCGGCACGTACACCACCTTCACCCCCTCCGCCACCACCTCCACCTTCATCTCACGCAGCGCCGCCTCGAGCTGCCCCACCGCCTCTCCGCTCCAGCCATGAGAGCCGAAGGCGGCGCCGACCAGATTCCTCGGTTTCAGCCCCTTGAGGTAGGTAAGGACATCGGCGACCGTGGGGAAGATGGTGTTGTTCAGGGTGGGCGAACCCACCACCAGCGCGCCCGCCTCCAGCAGCTCGGCCGCCGCGTCGCTGCGGTGACAGGCGCGCAAGGGCATCAGCCTCGGGATTGCCCCTCCCGCGGCCAGCCCTTCTCCCACCGCCCGCGCCATCATCGCCGTGCTCTGCCACATGGTGTCGTACAGCACCACGGCCTTGCGCGTCTTCCTGCCTGTCGCCCAGGCCGAATATAGCTCCACGATCCGGGGCCAATGCGCTCGCCAGATGGGCCCATGGCTGGGCGCGATCAGCTTGATCTCGCCCAGTTTCCCGGCCTTCTCGATCGCCTTCGGCACCAGCGCCGAGAGCGGCAGCAGGATGTTGGCGTAGTACCTGGCGGCCTCGTATTCCAGCAGCGGCTGCTCCAGCTCATCGTCGAAGCGCTGGCTGGTGGCGAGGTGCATCCCGAAGGCATCGTTGGAAAGCAGCACCCCCTCCTCCGCCAGATAGGTGGCCATGCTGTCGGGCCAGTGGAGCATCCGCATCTCGGCGAAGCTCAGCGTCAGGTTGCCCAGGCTGAGGCTCTCCCCATCTTTGACCGCAGTGATCTCCCGGTCCAGGTGGAGGTGGTCGTGGAGAGCCTTCACTCCAAGCGCCGACGCCAATACCCGCTCAGGCCCAAGCGCCGCGATCGCCTCTGGCAGCGCGCCTGAATGATCCATCTCGGCGTGGTTGGAGATGATGTACGCGACCTTCGCCGGGTCCACCACCGAGGCGATGCGGGCCAGCATCTCGCCGCAGAAACCGGCCTTGACCGTGTCCACCAGCGCGATCTTATCGCCCACGACCAGGTAGGCATTATAGGTGGTGCCGCGGGGGGTGGCGTAGCCGTGGAAATCGCGCATTCCCCAGTCCAGAGCGCCGACCCACCAGACGTGGTCTGTGATCTTCACCGCCCGGAAGGAATCAGCCATTCCGGCCCCTCCTCAGCCCTCCAGCTCGGCCAGCATCTCGCCCAGGGTGCCGAGATGGCCCATCTCCTCCGTGATGATCTGGTCAAGGCGGCCTTTGCCAAGCCGCGCGGGCACCAGCTCCTTGAGCCCGAGGTAGAAGACGATGGAATCCTTCTCCGCCTGCACCCCGATCTCGAATACCTCCTCCATGCTCTCGTGCCCGGTCAGGTTCCTCATCGGGTCCGAGCCCATATCGAAGACATGGCGACTGGCCATCGCCTTCAGGTAGAGCGCGGACTCGCTGTCCGGGTCGAAGGTCACCGGTTTCCGTTCCGCCTCGGACAGCCCGGCCCGCATCCCCATGAACACCTGCTCGTGCTCCTCCTCCATCGCCGCCAGCCTCATCAGCAGCTCGCGGCCTTCCCCGGCCGGGGCCTTCTTGGCCGCCCGCCGGTAGAAGGTGGCCCCGTTGCGTTCGATCTCCTCCGCCACCTGGAGGACTTCGTCGGCGTTGAACTGGATACTCATATCGGCCTCCGATGCGACAGGTGCCAGCCGGCCGCGCTACTGCCGCTGCCCCAGCTCGCGGTCCAGCAGGAGCAGGCCCTGCGGCGAGTCGCCGATCCGCTTCAGCTTCTGCACCACCTCATCGGCGCTCTTCTCCTCCTCCACCTGCTCGGTCACGAACCACTGCAGGAAGATGCCCGCGGCGACGTCGTTCTCGCTCGCCGCGACCTTCACCAGATTCGCGATCAGACCGGTGACCTTCTGCTCGTGCTTGTAGGCGTCCTCGAAAGCCGCCAGGGGCGACTTCCACTCCAGGGGCGGAGCTTCCAATGCCCGCAGCGCCACTCGCCCCCGCCGGTCGTTGATGTGCTCGTAGAACTTCATGCCATGGGCCATCTCCTCCCGTCCCTGCACCTTCATCCAGTGGCCGAAGCCCGGCAGGTTGGAGGCCTCGAAGTAGGCCGCCATCGCCAGATAGAGATAGGAGGAATACAGCTCCGCGTTCAACTGCGCGTTCAGCGCCTCTTGCATCTTCTCGCTCAGCATCGCCGATAGTCTCCTTGCGCTTCCTTGATGGCGCGGGCTGGCACAGCTTCACCCCCCTCTGGCGGGTATGCCAACCCCACAGCCCGATTGTTCGGGACTGTTTCCCCGCCGCCTCCCTGCGCCAACCCTCCAGGGGCGGGGCTCTGTTCATCTCTCCGCACACACACTTCAGGCAAGAGCTAGTAGTATCTGCTCGGTCTGGCCATTCGGTCGGCCGCCGGATGGCCGGGCTCTTGCTGGCATCTCACACCATCGCACCGGGAGGCGCATATGGCGAAGACCACCGTGGTCTGGCGCAGTGGCATGCACTTCTGCACATCCACCCCCTCGGGGCAGCTGATGTGCGACGAGTCCTCTGAGATCGGAGCCGCCTACCCTTCCGCCCCGGAGCTGCTGATGGCGTCCCTGGGCTCCTGCATCGGTTCGGTCCTGGTCTACTTCTCGGAGCGGCATGGCATCTCGCTGGAGGGAATGAGCATTGACCTGGACTGGCGCATCTTGGAACACCCGCATCGCATCGGCAACATCGAGATCTCGGTCTCGATCCCGCGGGCGCTCTCCGGAGACGAGAAGCGAGTGCTGGCGCGGGTGGCGGAGGAATGCTTGATCCACAACACTCTCACGCATCCGCCCGCGATCCGCCTCAGCCTCTCTGGCAAGAAGTAGCCCTTCTCCGTCGGCCCACCTCCGGCCCTGGCAGGACGCCTTGCCGCATCCCCCGAATCCTGCCACCCGGCCGGCAGGCTGGCCTGCCGCCGACTCGTGCTACCTAGCGATGCTACTTCGCAGAGTAGGAGAGGAGCGACCATGGCCAATGAGACGGTCTTCACCCGTTACCCCGGCAACCCCATTATCACTCCGGGCCAGGTGCCCGGGGCCAACACTATCTTCAACAGCGCGGTGATCGAGTTCGGCGGCGCCTACATCGGTGTGTTCCGCATTGACGGCACCGACGTCGTCTCCCGCCTCCACCTGGGCCGCAGCCAGGATGGGCTCAAATGGGACATTGACCCCACGCCCCTCCAGATCCCCTGGGATGACCCCGACGGGGAGCCCCAGGGCGCGGGTTACGATCCCCGCATCACCCGGGTAGAAGATACCTATTACGTCACCTGGTGCAACGACAACTACGGACCGACCATCGGTATCGCCGAGACCAGGGATTTCAAGTCCTTCCGCTTCATCGAGAACGCCTTCCCCCCGTACAATCGCAACGGCGTCCTGTTCCCGCGCAAGATCGGCGGTCATTACGCCATGCTCCATCGCCCCAGCGATCGCGGCCACACCCCCTTCGGTGATATCTTCTACTGCACCAGCCCGGATCTGGTCTACTGGGGGAAGCACCGCTTTGTCTTCGGCCCCCGCGGCGGTTGGCAGTCCCTGAAGGTGGGCGCTGGCCCGGTCCCCATCGAGACCAGGGAAGGCTGGCTCATGATCTACCACGGCACGCGGCTGACCTGCAGCGGTTACGTCTACAGCGCCGGCGCCGCCCTCTTGGACCTGGAGAAGCCCTGGAAAGTCCGCTACCGCACTCGCCGCTACCTGCTGGCGCCCACCGAACTCTACGAGCGCGTCGGCGATGTGCCCAATGTCACCTTCCCCGTGGCCACCATCCTCGATCGCCAGACCGGCCGGCTCACCATGTACTATGGCTGTGCCGACACCTGCGTGGGCGTCGCCTACGCCCAGCTCAGCGACGTGATCGAGTTCACCAAGCAGCACAGCTTCCAGTAGCACGGGCCTGCCCGCCGCGAGGGGAAAGCCTTCCGGTGACCTACTGCTCTTCCCCATCCCCCGACAGGAGAACCGGCGATGGCTGATGGCGTGGATGTCATGACAGTGGATGACTACCCGCAGGTGGCGGCCCTGTGGGAGGAAGTCGAGATGTGGCCCCATGTGGGAGAGGATCGCGCCTGGTTCGAGCGGGCCTTGGCGCGGAACCCGCAATGCTGCCTGGTCTGGCGAGAAGGCGGCCGGGTGGTTGGCACTGTCATCGGCGCCTGGGATGGCTTGCGGGGCTGGATCTATCACCTCGCGGTGACCGAGGCCTGCCGCGGTCGGGGCCTCGGCAGCGCCCTGCTGGCTGCCGCCGAGGCGCGCCTGAAAGAGGCGGGCGTGAAGCAGATAAACCTCATGGTATACGAGGACAACAGGCAGGGCGAGGCCTTCTACCTGCGCCGCGGCTACGAGCACTCCCCGGTGAAGGTGGTGAGAAAGCGGTTCGGCTCCTGACCGCGCGCCACAGCGACGGGAGCAGGGACAGGGCTCCGAGCTCAGGAATGTGAGATCTGAGATTCGGGATCGCAGGTTCGAGACATGAGGTTCGCCGCTGTTCTCTTCGATCTGGGATACACCTTGCTCGACTACGGCCCGCCGGGGCGATGGTCGGAGTTCCGCACTCAGCGGATGGAGCAGCTCCACCCGCTGGCGGTGGAGCTATGGGGGGAGATCGAGCTCTCGGCCCAGGAGTTCGGGCAAAGGGTGGGATCAGCGCTCCAGACCGATGAGATGCGGGCGCTGGAGCACGGCGGCCTATCACTGCCTTTCGCGGAGAGAATGCGAGCCGCGCTGGCCGGCATCGGCCTTGCCCCCGGCCAAGAGCAACTCGGGCGCTTCCTGGAGGCCTTCCATCAGCCCATACGTGATTGGCCCCGGCCCTACCCCGACACAGAGCAGTCCCTGGCTGAGCTGCACTCCCTCGGCCTCAGCCTGGCCATCATCACCAATGCCCCCTGGGACGCGCCGGGGCCTATGCTCTCCGCCGACCTGGAACGCTGGGGCCTCCGCGGCTTCTTCGCGGCCTTCATTGGGTCGGGCGAGGTGCCCTGGCGAAAGCCCAACCCCGAGTTCATGTGGGCCGCGGCGAAGGCGCTTGCTGTCCCTCCGCCGCGGTGCCTGGTGGTGGGAGACAACCCGAGCGCGGACATTGCGGGAGCCCGCGCCGCCGGCATGTGCTGCATCTGGATGAACCGCGATGGCCAGGTCTTCCCGCCGGAGGCACCGCGGCCAGACTGGGTGGCGCAGTCCTTGCGCCAGGTGGTCGAGGTGGTGAGGTCCGCAGGTTGACCGGCCGGGTGGCCTCTTGCGTCCCGCGAGTGGGTTCGCTATCATGGGGTTGAGGGGAGAACGCGAGCAGAGATGAGAGGGAGCAGCACTTCCGCGGAAGTAGAGCGCAAGCTGCTGGCGATTTTGCGCACCCTCGCCGCCTCCGAGGAGCCGATGGGGGCGCGGGCCATCGCCGGGCGGCTACACGCGGAGGGCATCGAGCTGAGCGAGCGGACCGTGCGCTACCATCTCCGGTTGATGGATGAGCGGGGGCTGACCAAGAACCTGGGAGAGCCCGGCCGCCTCATCACTGACCGCGGCCGGGAGGAGATCGAGCACGCCGGCGTGCACGAGAAGCTGGGCTTCGTCATCTCCAAGATAGACTCCCTCGCCTACCGCGCCAGCTTCGACATGGACACCAAGCAGGGCACCATCATCCTCAACCTGTCCTTCATCCCGGAAGAACGATTCGATGAAGCTCTGGAGATAATGCGAGACGTCTTCCGCGCCGGCTACTGCATGTCCGAGCTGGTGGTGGTGAGGAAGGCGGGGGAGCGGGCGGGAGAGGTGGCCGTCCCGGCCGGGATGGTGGGGTTTGGCACCGTCTGCACTGTCACTCTCAACGGCGTGCTGCTCAAGCATGGTATCCCGGTGGAGTCCAAGTATGCCGGCCTGCTGGAGATCTACCGCGACAAGCCGCTCCGGTTCACCCACTTGATGGCCTATGCCGGCACCACTGTGGACCCCACCGAGATGTTCACGGTCGGGCGCATGACCCGGGTGCGCGACGCCAGCCTCCTGGGCCAGGGTCAGATTCTCGCCAGCTTCCGGGAGGTGCCGGCGGTGGCCGAGGCCGATCTGGGGCGAGTGCTGACCCAGTACCGAAGCAACGGACTGAGCGGAGTGCTGGCCACCGGGAAGCCCAGCCAGCCCCTGCTGGAGGTTCCGGTGGGGACCGACCGCATCGGCCTGGCGGTGGTGGCCGGCCTCACCCCGGTGGCCGCGCTCACGGAAAGCGGCATCCCGGTGGTCAACAGGGCCATGAGCACCCTCATCGAGTTCTCCGAGATGCGCCCGGTATCGGAGTTGTAGCGCCACAGAGGCCCTGAGGCGCAGAGCAGAGCTCGAAGAAAAGACGGCCCCGCACCGGGGCCGTCTTCGTTATTCTGAAATCTCAGATCTGAGATTCTATGTCGGACGGCGAAGGATCTCAGAAGTCGAGAATGCTCTCAAACGCCTCCCGCCTCGCCTCCTCCACCAATGGAATCCCGGTGACTTTGGCGCAGCGCTCCGTGAGTGAAGCCAGGTCGTCGCAGGAGAGCAGGTCCAGCCTCCACTTGCGGCAGCCCGCCAGCAGTTGTCGCAGCCCCACCGCCAGCCGATCCGTGAGGAAGGTGTGAACCCCGACCGCGGACCACGGGATCTCGCTGCCCACGGCATCGCCATAGCCGGCCCGCAGATCTCCGCTGGTGATGAAGAACTGCTCTGGATCAGTCCCGTAGAGCTCGGCGAAGCTCTTCGGCAGCTTGCCCTCCGCCGCCAGGTCCACGAAGTAAGAGGCCTTCATCGCCGCCGTGATCGGCGCGCGGGCCATCCCGATCGCCTTCACCGCTGGCCCAGCGTCATCCCCGAAGTTGCTCATGGCGATCGCCTTGAACACCTGGGTCTCGTTGACGAAGCCTCCGGCGATGGCGATGTCGGGCACGTGCTTGCCCTTCCGGCGCAGGATGCGCACCCCCTCCAGCACCTGGGCGAGCAGATAGACGGTGGGAGTGGAGCATTCATTCATCATGGGCACCGGGCTCATCCCGGTTCCGCCGCCTGCCCCGTCGAAAGTCACCAGGTCAATCTTCGCCTGGGAGGCGCAGCGCAGGGTGAAGGCCACCACGCCCGGATGATAGGCCCCGGTCTTCAGGAACACGCGCTCCGCCCCCAGCTCCCGCAACCGGCCCACATCGGCTATGAAGGCCTGCTCCTCCGGCATCCCCACCCGGCTGTGGCGCTCGAAGCTGCGGAACACGCCCCGGTCGAAGGCCTCCTGCGTGGCCTTGTCCTCGGGATCGGGAATCAGGATATAGCCGCGGCGTTTCAGTTCCAGCGCCTTGTCCAGGTCGGGCACCCGCACCTCGCCCCCGATCGCCTTTGCTCCCTGGCCCCACTTGCGCTCGATGATCCTGACGCCCAGCTCCTTGATGGCGTACTCGTCCACCCCGGAGCGGCAGTCCTCCACATTGGTCTGCACCACGATGTCGCCGTGTCTGCCATCCCAGTACTTCCGGTAAGTGGTGACGCGGTACTCCAGGTCCGGACAGCGCCTCACTTTCCCAGTGCCATTGTAGAGCGATCGGCTGTCCATCCCACACACATTCTCGCCGATGGTCAAGATGATACCGGAGAGGGCGGCACCAATCGCCAGGCCGTCCCAGAACCGCCGCGCGACATCGGTGGAGCCGAGGCCGGGTATGGTGATGGGCAGCTTCAGGGGCACTCCCCCGGCCGTCGTGCTCAGGTCCACATTCGGGAACACCGCGGCATCCGAATCGGCCGCGATCCCTTGCGCCCCGATCACATCCACCTGGATCTGCAGGTCAGACCAGTTGAGCAGGTAGTCTTTGTTGGAGGCGGCAGTGCTGACCCCGAACCACTCCGGGCTGGGGTACAACACCTCCCGACCCCGGAAAGCGGACTTGCCCACCTCGCACAGCACCGGGCAGTCGCGGATGCAGATGGGGCACATGCCCGAGACTGGGGAGGGATCGCGGGCCCGCAGGTTGGTCCCGCTGGTGGAGCGAGCATTCTCGTTGTACCAGGGCATCAGCCGTCTCCTTCCGTGGAGGTTTGCCTGCTCGGTAGGCAGGCACCAGCCGGCAACCTATTGCCGACCGTGGGGTATGATACCGCCTGGGGACCGAGAAGTCAAGCAGTAAGCGCGCTGGCGCGCGCCCACTCCAGCTCCCCCAACTCCGGGGTGCGACTGTCCTTGCAGCTTTGCGTCTGTCAACCGTCGCGTAGAGGCGGGATTCGCTCTGCCTGGAAGTCCGAGGCGCGATGGAGCAACTGCCGCCGGAACTGGAGGAAAAGCGCCGGGACCTCGCCCGCGCTCTGGGCCGGCCGGTCTACGTGCGCGGCATTCGCACCCCTGACCCCGGGCTGCGCGGCAGGCTGCGAGTAGAGCGGCACCGGGTGCTGATCGAGTACCAGGTCGCCGAGAAGGGCTACTTCTGGCACATTCCCATCATCGAGGAGCTGCTGGCCCGCGCCGCCGCGGGCCAGCCGGCCGCCGAGCTGCGGGAGCCGGCGCCCGACGGCGAGGGAGAGCGGCCGGGAGGATGAGATAGGCGATGGACAGCGCCACCATGAGCCAGGCGAAGCCCAACCCCCACCGCGGCTTCGCGGCGCCAGACTGAACCAGCCGGATCCTCGCCGAGAGCGCTTTCCGTTGGAACAGGCCGGCCTGGGCGACCACGCGGCCGTTGGGCGCGATGATGGACGAGATGCCGGTGCTGGCCGCGCGCAGCACCCACCGGCCCGTCTCCACTGCCCGCAGCACCGCGATCTGCTGGTGCTGGGCGGCGGCCGCGGTATGCCCGAACCAGGCGTCATTGGTGATGATCACCAGCACCTGGGCGCGGCGGCGGACCAGAGCCCAGGCCAGGTTCGGGAAACTGGACTCGAAGCAGATCATGGGCCCCACCGCGATGGTGCCGGCCTGCAGCACCCGCGGCACGGCCGCAGCCGCGAAGTCCTGATCGCGGATATGATACCGCTTGAGGAAAGGCAGCCACGACCGCCCGGGCACGTACTCGCCGAAGGGCACCAATTGCACTTTGTCATAGCGCGCGGTGAGATTGCCAGTAGGCGAGTAGAGATAGGCGGAGTTGTAGGCCCGCCCCCGCTGGTCATAGTAGGGCCCGCCGGCCAGCAGCCAGGCGTCGGAGGCGCGGGCGATCTGGGCCAACCTTGCGGCGATCCAGGGCTGGGCCTCCGGCGCGCCCGGGATGGTGCTCTCCGGCCAGACCATCAGCGCGGGTCGCGCTTTCGTTGCCTTCATGGTCAGGGATTGGTAGATATCGAGAGTCTGCTTCTGCTCCCGTGCGGTGAGAGGGACGTTCACCTCCTTGGCCAACAGCGGGCCATGCGCGCTCCCCTGGATCACCGCGGCCTGAATCTCCGGACCTGCTAGGGCCGCCGGCCTCTTCACCCAGGCGCGCGCCCCCAGCAGGCCGGCCGCGGTCAGACCGCAGCCGGCCGCGGCCAGAGCCAATGAGCGCCATGCCTCCCCCCGCATGGTGCCGATCACCATCTCCGCCACCGCCGCGTTCACCAGCGCGATGAGGAAGGAAAGCCCAAGCGTGCCGGCCAGGCGAGCGGTCGGCAGCAGCGCGAGCGCCGGGCTCTGGCTGTAGCCCAGCCATCCCCAGGTAAACCCGAACTCCCCCAGCCCCCGCATCCACTCCACCCCGCACCACAGCACCGCCGCCCCGATCAGACGCGGCAGCGGCCCCAGCGAACCGATCCATCGCACCGATATTCCCCACACCATCAGCCACAGGGCGAGCGCCGCCGCGGCCAGCAGCCACACTGAAATCCCGAAAAGGTAGAGCCAGTAGAGCAAAGCGGCAAAGAATACCAGCCCGCCCACCCAGCTCCCCAGCAGCGAGGCCCAGCCGCGACCGGTGCGCAGCGCGACCAGCCAGGGGACAAGTGCGACCCAGGCCAGGAACCAGAACCCGGCGGGGGGGAAGCAGAGGCTGAGCAGCAGGCCGGAGAGGGCACAGAGAATGAGGCTGCCGCGGAGGGACAAGGTTGTGCGATGCGCTGGCAAGTTGCTCGCTCCGCGGCCCTATAGCCGTGTTGGGGTCAGGATAGGCGGATTATAGCTCATCGCCTGGGGGACCGCAACTCGGGGGGCTAGCAGGAAGGCAGTCCGCGAATGGAACCCGTGGCGCTCCCCGTAAGTCCAAGAGGTCGAGGGGGAGGAGGGCACGCCTTCGCAGGCGAACGGAGATGGAGGGAACCGGAGGGGACTCATGAGACGCCACTCGTGTCTGGCTCTGGTGCCGTGCCTGGTGTGCTTGCTGGTCGGCGCTGCCCGCGGCGCCGGCATTGAACGGGTCAGCTTAGACACTTTGGACCAGCAGATGATGACGAACTCCCATGACTGCGCCATCAGCGCCGATGGCCGGTTTGTGGCCTTCTCCGCCTGCCCGGTGGACCCGGCCCGCTACTGGGCCGCGTGCTATCAGATCTGGGTGCGCGATCGCCAGCACGGGACTACGGCGTGCGTGAGCACCAACTACCAGGGACAGCCTGGCAATGCCGATTCTTTCCGCGTGTCCCTCAGCGCCGACGGACGGTTCGTGGCTTTCAGCTCTCGCGCCTCGGATTTGGTCTTGGGCGATACCAATGAGGACTGGGACGTCTTCGTGCGCGACCGGCAGACCGGGACCACCGAGCGGGTGAGCGTGGGTCACGAGTCTCAGCAAGGGGACGGCGGCTGCTTCGACGGTGTCATCAGCGCCGACGGCAGATTCGTCGCCTTCGTCTCCTATGCCTCCAACCTGGTGCCAGGCGACGGCAACAGCACATCGGACGTGTTCGTGCGCAACCGCGAGACCGGCGCCCTCGAGCTGGTCAGTGTGAGCGACACCGGCGAGCAGGACAACATCGGCGCCATGACTTGCGCCATCAACGCCGATGGCCGCTACGTGGCCTTTCGCTCCAATGGTTCCACTCTCGTTCCCGGCGACAGCAACCAGTCCGAAGACGTGTTCGTGCGAGACCGGGCCCTGGGCAGCACCGAGCGGGTCAATGTGGGCAGCTTAGGCGAGGAGGCGAACGGCCCCTGCTATGATGACATCGCCATCAGCGCCGACGGCCGGTTTGTGGTGTTCAAATCGGTGGCCACCAATCTGGTGCCCAATGACAGCAATGACGCCGCCGACATCTTCCTGCGCGACCGAGCGGGCGGTATCACGGAGCTGATCAGCGTCAACTCTGCGGGAGAGCAGGCTCCCAACGACTGCAGCGGCGCCGCCGTGAGCGCGGATGGACGGTTCGTGGTCTTCGCCTGGGCTCCCGGCGTAACCGTGGAGCCCACCGACTGGAACATCTTCGTGCGCGACCGCCAGTCCAAGCTTACGCTGCGCGTGAGCGTGGATCCGTCGGGGGAGCCTGCGAACCGCCCCTCCTCGTACTTCGCCATCACCCCTGACGGGCGCTACATCGCATTCGTCTCCGAAGCCTCTAATCTCGTGCCCGATGACACCAATGGCTGCATGGATGTCTTCCTGCGGGACGTGCTCACTTTCGATGATCTGTCCTTCGACTACTGGGCCTTTCCACAGATCAAGGCCTGCGCGGACGCGGCGGTGGTGAGCGGCTACTCGGATGCTACCTACCATCCCGCCGAACTGGTCTCGCGCGACCAGATGGCGGCCTACCTCGCTCGCGCCCTGGCTGGTGGCGACGGCAATGTCCCGCCGGGGCCAGCGGCGGCCTCCTTCCAGGATGTGGCCGCTGACCACTGGGCCTATCGGTACGTCGAGTACGCGGTGAGCCAGTCGGTGGTGCAGGGCTACGACCCGACACACTATCAGCCCGATCTGGCAGTTGACCGGGGCCAGATGGCGGTCTTCGTCGCCCGGGCTAAGGGATGGGTGAAGATGGGCGAGGACATGACCGTCGCGCCGCAGCTCTTCCCCGATGTCCCGGCCGGCTTCTGGGCGGGCGCTGCGATCGAGGCCTGCGTGGCCCACGGGGTGGTGGAGGGCTATGACGATGGCTACTACCGGCCCGATGCCCAGGTGACCCGCGACCAGATGGCGGTCTACGTGGCGCGAGCATTCGCGCTGCAGCCCTAGGCCCGCCCCGCGCCTGTGGTTTGCTCTCCCGCGGTTCCTTCGCTATAATCGCCTATCATGCCGAGCTCTGTCGAGCTGCGCCAGGTCAGCTTCACCTATCCCAACGGCGTGACTGCGCTATCTGACATCAACCTCACCATCGGCGAGGGGGAATTCGTCTTCCTCATCGGGCCCACCGGCCACGGCAAGTCCACCCTGCTCAAGCTGCTCTATCGGGAGGAGCTTCCCACCACCGGCCAGGTCCTGGTCTCGGGCTGGGATGTGGGCCAGCTCTCACTCCCGCGGGTCCCCCACCTGCGTCGGCGCATCGGGGTGGTGTTCCAGGATTTCCGCCTTCTGCCGCACCGAACCGCCTGGGAGAACATCGCCTTCGCGCTCCAGGCCACTGGCAGCGCCCACCACACCGTCTTGCGCCGGGTCCCGGAGGTGTTGGCTGAGGTCAACCTGCTCGATAGGGCCGGGGCTTTCCCCTCCGAACTGTCCGCCGGGGAGCAGCAGCGCCTGGCGCTGGCCCGCGCCCTTTCGCTCCGGCCTCCCTTGATCCTGGCCGACGAGCCGACCGGCAACCTCGACCCCCAGGCCTCGGCTCGCCTCACTGAACTACTGGCCAGGGCCAACGCGGAAGGAGCCACGGTGATCGTCGCCACCCATGACCCTGCCATCGTGAATGCCATGAGGCGGCGTGTGATCGCGCTCCGCCAGGGGCGCGTGGTCAGCGACCAGCCGGAAGGCGGCTACCCACTGAGTCTCGCAGAAAGCAGTGATGGCGAGACTCAGGAGCAGCCTCCCTAGAGGCTGCAACACGCGCCGCGCACGTCGCGTCCATCTGCGAAGGTGAGCATATGATCTGGGACGAGGTTGAGTTCGTCTTCAAGGAGACCGCCCTGCAGCTCAGGCGGGAGCGGCTGATCGCCATCGCCACTGTCTCCACCGTGGCCGTCTTGCTGCTGCTGCTGGGCGCGCTGGTGCTGTTCCATCTCAACCTCCGGCTCTGGACCGACCGTATGGCCCAAGAACTCGAGGTGAGGGCCTACTTCGGCAGGAGCGTGCCCCGGGCCCAGGCGCTGGCGGCAACCAAGGAGATTGCCACCTGGGAGGAAGTGGTCTCGGCCCGGTTCGTCCCCAAGGAGGAGGGGCTCAAGCTGATGCGCCGCTACCTGCCCAGCAGCTCTTCCCTGCGCGCCATCGGCAACCCCCTCCCGGACGGGGTCCAGGTCCGGGTGCGGGACCCCCGCCTGGTGGGGACTGTGGCGGCGCGCCTGGCGGCACGCCGGGAGATCAAGGACGTGCTCCCCAGCCCGGGTGGCGTGGCGCGGGAGGACAGCCTGGTGCAGCGTGTGATCCAGGCCAAACGGGTGATGTCGTGGGCGAGTGCCATTATCGCCGCGCTGGTGGCGACGGCCGGCCTGTTCATCGTGCACAATACTATCCGCCTGGCGCTGCACGCACGCTGGCGGGAGATCTACGTCATGCAGCTAGTGGGGGCTACCCGGGCACTGGTGGCTGCGCCCTTTCTGCTCGAGGGTCTGACGCACGGGTTGCTCGGGTCTGCCCTCGCTGCCTGCCTGCTCATCCCAGCGCACATGTACCTGCGCAGCCTCTCCGCCCACTCCGCCCCTTTCTTCCTGCTCATGCCCGACCGGGACATGCTGCCGTTCGGGCTCTGTCTGCTGCTCACCGGTGCCCTGCTGGGCCTCACCGGGAGCGCGGTCTCGCTTCGCCGCTTCCTGCGCCGCCGGCCAGAATGGCAGACTTGACCTGAGGGGTGCCGCGCCACAGGTGTCGCTCCTCCCAACTGGCGGCTTGCGGCGGCTCCACGCCGCGGTTCGTCTTGACACCCCGTGCGCCGCCGGCTATATTCGCGATGCTGTCAATGTGGTGCGAGGAGATACGATGGTGAGAGGCACGATTGCAGCCTGTGGTCTGATCGCGTTCGCCCTTGTCATTTCCGGCTGCGGCAGGCCCGCGCCCGCCCGGCTGGCAGCGGAACGGCCGCAACCCTCCCGGCCCGTCAGTGCTCAGGAGGTGGCCCGCGAAGGCGGAGTCGCGCCGGACTTCTCCTTCACCACCCTGGATGGCAAGACCATCAAGCTCTCCGATCTCAAGGGGAAGCCGGTGGTGCTCAACTTCTGGGCCTCCTGGTGCCACTACTGCCTGGGTGAGGCGCCGGATCTGGAGGCTCTCTATGAGAAGTACGGCCCGCAAGGCCTCCAGATGCTCGGCGTGGGCACGGACGACCCGGCCGCGCTCAAGCGGAAGGCCGAAGAGCTGAAGCTGACCTATGCCATTGGCTCGGAACCGAACGCGGCAAAGCTGTACGGGGTCAATGGCATTCCGCACACCTTCTTCATCGGCCGTGACCGGAAGATCGTAAAATCGCTGGTCGGTGCCGCGCCCCGCGCCGAGTTGGAAGCCCAAGTCAAGAAGATTCTGTGATGGAGCCGGCGGCGCACGCGAGCTGGATCGTGGCCGTGGTGGCCGGCCTGCTCTCCTTCATCTCGCCCTGCATCCTGCCCCTCATCCCCGCCTACCTCTCCATGATCTCCGGGCTGTCCATGGAGCAGCTTGAGGAGCGCCGCGGCCATCTCGCCCGCGTTTTCCTCTCCTGTGTGCTCTTCATCGCCGGGTTCAGCCTCGTGTTCATCCTGGTGTTCGGGGGCTTTGCCGCGGTGCTGGGCCACTGGCTGCGCGAGCGCGTGGTCATCTTCAATGTGGTCCTGGGCCTGGTGGTCATCGTCTTCGGCCTGTTCGTGCTGAATGTGGTCAAGTTGCCGTTCCTCTACCAGGACCGAAGGTTCCGGCTGCAGCGGGGTGCGGTGGGCCTGTGGGCCGCGCCACTGCTGGGGATAGTATTCGGTCTGGGCTGGACCCCGTGCATCGGGCCCTGGCTGGCAGCTCTCCTCACCATCGCCGCCAATCTGCCGACCCACCAGGGCCTGGCGCTCTTCGGCATCTACAGCCTCAGCCTGGGCGTGTGCTTCCTCGCCGCGGGCATGCTCTTCGCCTATGCCCTCAAGACCTTCTCGTTTCTGCAGCGCCACTACCGGGTGATCGAGGTGATCAGCGGGGCGCTGCTCATCCTGATCGGCCTCCTGCTCATCACCCAGCGCTGGGAGCGCGCCTCCGCCTGGCTGATGCGGCCCTTCGGGTAGCGGCTGACCCCGCGTGGGAGCGGCTAGGTCGGCTGAGCCGACCGCCGTGGCGGCCTCGACAGCGACGAGGCCTAGCCACCCGGTCCTCCGGGCGATAGCACGGCGTGCCCGAGAGTCGCCCCGGGGACGGGGCTCCCACAAGCGCGTAGGGCTAGAAGTTCTTCTTCAGGAAGGCCAGGTTCTGGGCCGCCGCGCCCGATGGGTCGTCAGTGGCCGGGGTCTCCAGCACCAGGTAGCGATCGTACCCGATCTTCTTCAGCGCGGCCGCCACCGCGGCCATGTCCAGCCTCCCCTCCCCCAGGTGCTGGCCGCCCGGGTCCTTGGCGTGCACCTGCACGATCCGCTGGCCCAGCTTTGCGATCTCCGCCACCGGGTCTCCGCCCAGGGAGAGACCATTGCCGAAGTCATAGTAGACCTGGACATACTGCGAGCCCACCCCCTCCACGATCTTGAGCAGAGCCTCCGCGGTCTTCCCGCATCCTCGCCCCACGTTCTCGACCGCCAGCGTGACCTTGCTCTTCTCGGCTGATGGCGCCGCCTTCTTCAGTTCCTGAATCCAGCTCGCCCTCGCCGCTTCTTCCTCTTCCCCCTGCGTGCCCGGCGTCACCGGCACCAGGATCACCTTCGCCCCCAGCTCCGCGCACCAGCGGATGGCATCCGCGGTGAAGCCCTGGGCCCGCTCCCGCACCGCGGCTTCCGGGTTGGCGAAGCTGTAGGTCCAGAACGTGCCCAGGCAGATCGAGGCCAGCTCCAGCTTCGCTCCTGACAGCAGGCGCTTGATCTCTTGCCTGCCAGCTGCTTGCCAGAGCATGTTCTCGGCGTAGTCTTTGCCCACATCCAGCTCGACGCCATCGAACCCGATCTTGCCGCAGGCCTGGATGATCTCCGGGTAGCTGCCCGGCATGGAACTGCTCATCAGCCCGTATCTCATCGTCCACCTCCTCCGTCAGAGTCGCTCACCTGCTGTGGGTCACCTGATGATGCTCGCACAGGGAAGTAATGTGCGAGCATCGCTCTGCGCCTCTCTGGCCCGCTTCTTGAGCTTCGCCGTGTCACTTCATTCGGCGAAGCTCTTTGGAGGCCGCTCGCTTGCTTTGAATCGCCTGCAGCGCGGCGCCGAAGGTCTCCTTGGCCTCCTCCGGCGTGGCCAGCCCGACCACCACCAGATCCACCTCCGGCCGGCCCAGGGTGTAGGCCATCCCCTCATCCGGAGGCACGCGGGCCATCGCCAGTGGTTTCATCCCCACCACCACCTTGTCGGTCGCGGCCAGCGCCGCCAGGGCGGCTTTGCGGGACGGCCGCATGTGCCATCCGACCTTGTTGACCGGCGTGTTGATCACCACCGTATCATGTCCGGCCATGGCCGGCACGGTGTCTCCCGCGTTGTGGGTGGAGGCGCCCGGCGCCAGTCCCAGGTCTCTCATGCGCGCCATGTGCTCGGCGAACTCGGGCGCGAAGTCCCGTGTCTCCGGCCGATAGAGCTTGTCGGTCACTTGCCCGTGAAGCAGCCCGACCTGGGCGCGTGCGCGCTTCAGCAGCTCGGTCTTCTGCTCGAAACCCGGGGTGAGGATGGCGAAGGTGGGAATCTGCATCCCGAGGGCCTCGGATTCCTCGGCGAGGGCGTTGATGATCATCTCCTGGCGGAGATGATCGAGGGAAAGCATCATCCCCCTCGCGCCCGCCTCCAGAGCGGCGCGGATCACCTCCGCGATGCGCCTCTGGTCGGCGAACCTCTCCTCGTATTCGCTCGCCCGCGCCTTGCTGTAATAGCAGTAACCCAGGAATGGGTTATGGCCCAGGATCACCCGGCTGAAGGCGCGACCCTCAACCAGCACTTGGGGGAACACATCTGCCGCGACGGCCATGCTCGCTCTGCTCCTGCTATCGCTGTTCGCGCATCGAAGTGGCAGACATGGGGCCCGATCTGCCCTCTCGCGACCACTCCGCGGGGCTTCGCCATTACCTCATGTGGCGACACCCAATACGCACTGGCGCGGAGATTCGGCGCCTCCGCGCCTGCGTCCTTCTTCCTCGTGATCTGTCCCGGCCAGGCCGCGCCGCCGGCCGGGAACCGGGCCACAGGAACTGTGCAGCCCGGCGCTGAACTCTGCCACCGGGCGGAGCCGTGATGCCCCACGGGCCGATGCCAAGGAGCAGGAGAAGCTGGACCCCGATCTCGCCACCCGTGCCGCGGCCTCGCTGCGACAGGCCCGCGCCACGTATGCCCTGGGGATAGACGAGATCGCGCACGCGCTGCGCGCGATCAACGCGCAGTGATGCTCACTGGCAGGCTGTGGCCGCGTACTCGGTCAGCAGTCGCAGATAGAGCCGGTAGTCCTGTATCGAGACTGCGGGCGGGGTCTGGTGATCCACCGATGGCACGAAGCCGCCGCTGCGCATCACCGGCAGCAGGCGCTCGAACTCGGCCCGGATTCGCTCTTCTCCCAGGTGCATCACGGTCTTGTCGAAGCCGCCGATCATCCTCCACCGGGGATGGCGGGCGCGAATCCGGTTGACGTCCACCCCCGCCATCCGCTCCAGCGGCAGGATCCCCTCCAGCCCGACCTCCTCGAACCACGGAATCAGAGGCTCCACCTGGCCATCGCTGTCGATGAAGGAAGCGATGCCGCGCGCTTTCACGCTCGGCAGCACTCGCCGATAGTAGGGGGCCACGAACTCGTCGCATAGCGCCTTCGAAATCATAGGGCCATGGTTGTAGGACATGTCCTCTGCGAAGGTCATGAAATCGGGGAGACAGATGGAGCAGAGCTCGTCCATGCACCTGAGGAGGTAGTCCACCTGGTCCTGGCTGATCCGGTGCAGCAGGTCGGGCTGATCGTAGAACGCACAGAGGTGGGGATGGATCCCCAGGAGCACGCGAGGCCACCAGAAGAACCCCTCGCAGGTGACCCAGATGATGACCTCCCCGGCCGCCTGCTGGGCTGCTCTCTGCAGCCACAGCTCGCGGTCGAAGGGCACTGGCTGGGGGTACAGATGCGGCCGCAGCGCCTGGTAGTCCGCGTCGTTCTCTATCCAGCCTTCGCCATGTCCTATCGGTCCCGCAGGCGCATCCACGGTCATCTGCGGAAACCAGAGCTGGTAGTCCACGTCCAGCCCGAAGTAGCGCTTTATCCCCTCGCCATCCAGGTCCGCGGGCAGCCCTTCTTCGCGCCACCGCGCCAGCGTCAGCTCCCACCACATCGCCCATTCCATAACCGGCAGACGGTCGGCGGGACGGTCGCCGGCCATCACCTTGAGGAAGCGAGTGCGCACTGTCTCTGCTGCTGGCATGCGGGTTGCCCACTTCGCGCTTCGGGGGCAGTCAGCCGCCTCCTGCCGGCGCGCGCAGCCTGGCCAAGGACGGCCATAGGCAGGAGACCAGGAACCCTGTCCAGAACCCCGACTACCAGGTAGGCAGACCAGGGAGGCAGCGATGGCGACGATTACCGTTCCTTACGAAGGCCAGGAGAAAAGCTTCGACATCGCGGACGGCAACCTGCTGTCTCTGTTCGACTATCCTCGCGTGCCGGACCCCACGGCCGCGGAGGAGCGGGCGGTGGTAGAGCGCGCGCTGCGGGCGCCGATCGGCTCGGCCCCTCTCAGCGCGCTGGCCAAGCGCGGTCAACGCGTGGTTATCCTGGTGGACGACTGGACCCGGCCCACCCCGGCCTTCAAGGTGCTGCCCGTGCTGCTGGAGCAGTTGTCCGCCGCGGGCTGCTCAGAGGGCGAAATCTCCATCGTGGTGGCCAAAGGCATGCACCGCAAGCTGTCGCGCGCGGACATGGAGCAGAAGGTGGGCAAGGAGGTGCTGAGCCGCTTCGAGGTCAGCAACCACGACCCGAATGCCAACCTGGTTCACCTGGGCCAGTCCTCCCGCGGCACGCCGGTCTACATCAACCGGACAGTGGTTGAAGCCGACCTGAGAATCTCGGTGGGGAGCATCGTCGCCCACCCCATCGCTGGTTTCGGCGGCGGGGCCAAGATCATCGTGCCCGGGGTGGCGGGGCACGATACCATCCATCACAACCATTCCCAGGCCGATCACCCGAACGTCACCATCGGATGCGTGGACGGCAACCCGATCCGGGAGGACATGGAGGATATCGCCCGCATGGCCCACCTGGATCTCATGGTCAACACCATCCTGACCCCGGCCAAGAAGATCCACGATGCGGTGGCCGGGGACGTGGTGCTGGCGCACCGCGAGGGGGTCGGACGCTACCTGAAGACCTATGGCACCGAGATCAAGGAGACTGCCGACATCGGCGTGGTGGGCGCCACTCCGCGGGACGGGACCTTCGGCCATGCCACCTTCGCCCTCTATGCCGCACTGCCCATGGTGCGCCTCGGCGGCACCATCATCCTGGCCGCGCCGTGCACTGACGGGCCGGGCAGCAAAGAGGACCGCACCAACTTCCGGGAGCTGGCCTCTCTCGCCCCGGAGAAGCTGATGGCCTTGATCAAGGCGGGCGAGATCAGCGCCTCCGGCGGGGCCTTCGACTACGCCTATTCCAAGGCCGTGAACAAGTACCAGGTGGTGCTGGTGTCAGATCGCTACTCCCGCACCCAGGCGGAGGAGTTGGGCGTGGGCTATGGCGCCACCCTCCAGGAAGCGGTGGACGAAGCTATCGCCGCCGTCGGCCCTCAGGCCAGGGTCTCGGTCATGCCCGCGGGCGGCCTTACGCTGCCCATCGTCATGTAGGGCGGGCCCGGCCGGTAGCACAGGCTCCCAGCCTGTGATGCTGGACGGGTCCTGGCCCGTTGCAGCCAGAAAGGCGATCGAGCGCGATGTGTGAGTTCTGCCACAAGCACGGTGAAGGCAAGAAGTGGTATCTGCAGGCGAAGAACTATTCGCAGGATCTGCTCAGTGACCTGCGTCGGCGGCGCTTCATCACAGACTTCTTCTCCCACCCGGAGCACCTGAACCGTGACGCCGCCCAGCTCGAAAAGCTGGCGCGCGCGCCAGCGTTCGTGCAGCGCGCCATCAAGGGGCACATCACTCGCCGCATGAAGCAGGTGCATTTCGGCCAGGTGCTTCCTCTGGAGGACGTGGAGACCATCTTCGGGTTTGTGAACTCGATCGTGCGGGTGCCCTGCATCTGCCGCCATGCCGCGCTTGGGCGCGAGGTGCGCTACTGCTATGGCGTTTCCATGGGGCCGGGCGGCGGCAGCTTCGACGAGCTGCTGGCCGGCCTCGACAGCAGCTTCCTCGCGGGCCCAGATACGCCCGATTCCGAGAGGCTCGACGCCGCTCAGGCGCTGCAGGCTTTCGCCGAGCACGAGAAGGAGGGGCTCTGCCACAGCGTCTGGACCTTCATCCCGCCTTTCGTTGGCGGCGTGTGCAACTGCGACCGAGCTGACTGCCTGGCGATGAAGTCCACGGTCACATACGGTGTGAAGGTCATGTTCCGGGCGGAGACTGTGGCTGAGGTCAACCCCGACCTGTGCACCGGGTGCCGGTCCTGCATGCGAGTGTGCCA
Source organism: uncultured Armatimonadota bacterium (assembly GCA_963716175.1). Classification (GTDB taxonomy): domain Bacteria; phylum Armatimonadota; class Hebobacteria; order Hebobacterales; family Hebobacteraceae; genus MFD04408-11. The sequence goes on from OY970296.1 coordinate 3,881,736, forward strand.
GTTCGGGGCCCTGGGCTACAGCGCGGCCAACCAGAAGGTTACGGTGGACCAGACGGCCTGCTATGGCTGCGGCATCTGTCGCCGCGCCTGCCAGAAGGACGCCATCACCCTCAAGCCCAGACGCGAAGTGCCTGCCGCCGCCACTCTGTGGTAGAGGCTGTAGGGCGGGCATGCCAATGCCCGCCGGCCGTTTGCCGTTCATCGCGGGCCTCCGCCAGGGGCACGGATGAGGTCTGTGCATAAGGATGGCATAATGAAGACCTGGACAGTAGCGTTTCTGCTAGCAGTAATCGTGTTGCTTGCCGCTCCCGTTCTCGCTGATTCCCAAACGCCTTCCGCGCTCGCGGAGACACCAGCACAGGAGGTTCGCACCGCTATGCCCGCAATCCCTGATGCGCCCCCGCGCAAAGTCGTCGTCGGCACTATGGTCTACGCCATGTGGGAGACTTACCCCGGCCTCGACTCGCGCCTCGACACCCTGGCTGGGTTCGTTGATCGCATGGCCGCGGAGGCCCAGAGGAAGTACCGCACCGGCCTCGACCTGGCCATTCTGCCGGAATGCGCCGTCACCGGCGAGACTTATGGCGATCCCCCAAAGCACTCCTTCCCGCTGGAGGGCAAGGTGCTGGAGGTGATGGGAGCGGTGGCAAGAAAGCATCACACCTACCTCATCGTTCCCCTGAACCTGTGCGAGGACGCGCCGCGCGGCATCTACAGCAATGCCGCAGTGCTGCTCGACCGGGAGGGCAGACTCGTCGGCATCTACCGCAAGGTGCACGCGGTGGCCGACTACCAGGGAGAGACCCTGGAAGGGGGCCTGATCGCGGGCCGGGATTTCCCGGTGTTCCAGTGCGACTTCGGCAAGGTCGGAATCCAGATCTGCTTCGACATGACCTTCGATGACGGCTGGGAGGCGCTCGCGCGCAAGGGAGCGGAGATCGTGGCCTGGCCCTCCCAGTCGCCCCAGACCATCGAGCCGCGCGGGCGGGCCCGCCGGCACAGCCTGTACATCGTGTCCTCCACGTGGCGGAACAATGCCTCGGTCTTCGACCCCGTGGGTGACCTCATTGCCCAGACCACCGAGCCTTCGAGTGTGCTGGTGGAGCAGATAGACCTCAGCTATGCGCTGATTGACTGGCAGCCCAAGCTCGAGAACGGCAAGCTGCTCGCCGACAAGTACGGCAAGGCGGTGGGCTACCGCTACAGCGAGGCCGAGGATGGCGGCATCTTCTGGTCCAACGACCCCAAGATCCCGGTCCTGCAGATGGTCCGGGAGCTGGGCCTGGAGCTGCGCGCGGATGCCCTGGCGCGCCAGCGCAAGGTGCAGGACAAAGTGCGCGGCGGGCCCCCGAGCCTGGATTGACCTGTAGGGCAGGCATGTCCTGATCCTACGAAGCCTTGGCGGAGTAGGACCTATGCCTGCCGGAGCAGGACCTGCCGGAGGCGGGCAAGCGCTTTCGCTCCAGGGCGCATGGCCGCGCCCTAGCTTCGCCCATGTTCGCCGGCGGCACAAGAAGCCGGCAATACCCGGGCTTCTTGCCCGCGGGCCCTTGACACGGCCTGTATAATACTACGGTTGGATTGGCCCGGGGACCGTGGGCCGAGGGCCGGGTGCGACGCACAGACTTGACGTGATCTCGCCGATTCGCTATGCTAGTCTGCCGACGGCGCCAGACCCCCGGGGTTTGCCGCCGTCGCTTTCCGACCGAAGCATCATCGCTGTCGAGCCGCTGCAAGCTCACTGCAACACAGGGCGGAACCGACGGCCTCCCCGCGCCCGAGTGGGCACGGGCGCGAGGCCAATCAGCTATCAACATCCACGTGATGGAGGAGGTGAGAGTATGCTGCGACCGCTCGGGGATCGCATCGTGGTCAAGCCGGGCCCGGAGGAGGAGGTGACCAAGGGGGGAATCGTCCTGCCCGACACGGCCCGGAAGAAGCCGCGAGAGGGCGAAGTGCTGGCGGTGGGCCCTGGGAAGGTGCTCGAAAACGGCCAGCGCGCCCCCATGGAAGTGTCCGTGGGCGACGTGGTGGTCTATTCCGAGTATGGTGGGACCGAGATCACCCTCAATGGTCAGGATTACGTCATCCTCGACGAGGGCTCGGTGCTGGCGATAAACCCAGAGGGGAAGAAGGGCAAGGGGAAGAAATAGGCAGGCCGCCCATCAGGCAGAAGGTTGCCCGTCGGGAAGGGGTGCTCCGTCGCCATAGCTATGGAGCGTCGGCGAGTTGCCCCTGCGAATGTGTGGGAAAAGTGAACCTAGAGAGGAGGAACTAGCGTGGCTACCAAGATACTTTGCTACGGTGAGGACGCGCGCCGAGCCCTGCAGCGCGGGGTCAGGTCCGTCGCGGCAGCCGTCAAAGCGACGCTTGGCCCAAAGGGCCGGAACGTCGTCCTCAGCAAGAAATGGGGCTCGCCCACCATCACCAAGGATGGCGTCACTGTCGCCAAAGAGATCGAGCTGGAGGAGCCCTACGAGAACATGGGCGCACAGCTCGTCCGCGAGGTGGCGAGCAAGACCAATGACGTGGCCGGTGACGGCACCACCACCGCCACCGTGCTGGCGGAGGCCATCCTCGAAGAGGGGATGAAAAACGTGGCCGCCGGCGCCAACCCCATGCTGCTCAAGCGCGGCATCGAGAAGGCGGTGGATGCGGTGGTGAACGAGATCAAGCGCGTCGCCAAGCCGGTGGACACGAAGGAGGCCATCGAGCACCTGGCCGCCATCGCCGGCAATGACCCTGAGCTGGGCCGCTTCGTCGCCGATGCCATGGACAAGGTAGGCAAGGAAGGGGTCATCACCGTGGAGGAGTCCAAGGTCTCGGACACCACGGTGGAAGTGGTGGAGGGGATGCAGTTCGACAAGGGCTACATCTCTCCTTACTTCGTCACCGACCCCGAGCGCATGGAGGCGGTGCTGGAGGATGCCTACATCCTGATCCATGAGGAGAAGATCAGCGCCGTCGCCGACCTGCTGCCCATCCTGGAGAAGATCGCCGGGATGCGCCGCCCGCTGGTGATCATCGCCGAAGACGTGGACGGCGAGGCCCTCGCCACCCTGGTGGTGAACAAGATCCGCGGCACCTTCCAGGCGGCCGCGGTGAAGGCGCCCGGATTCGGCGATCGCCGCAAGGCGATGATGGACGATATCGCCATCCTCACCGCCGGCAGGTTCCTCTCCAAAGACCTGGGCATGAAGCTCGAGAACGTGACCATGAACGAGCTGGGCCAGGCGAAGAAGGTGGTGATCACCAAAGAAGAAACCACCGTCATCGAGGGCGCCGGCAGCCATAAGGCGATCGAGGGCCGCATGGAGCAGATCCGAAGGGAGATCGAGGATACCGATTCCTCCTACGACAAGGAAAAGCTCCAGGAGCGGCTGGCCAAGCTCGCCGGTGGAGTCGCAGTGATCAAGGTAGGCGCCGCCACGGAGACCGAGCTGAAGGAGAAGAAGCACCGCGTCGAGGACGCCCTCTCGGCGGCTCGCGCCGGGGTCGAGGAAGGCATGGTCGCCGGCGGCGGGGTGACCTACATGAATGTCGCCCACGTGCTGGACAACGTGCGCAGGAGCGCCCGCGGCGACGAGAAGATCGGCGTTGACATCGTGCGGCGGGCGCTGGAGGAGCCGCTGCGCACCATCGCCAACAACGCCGGCCACGAGGGCTCGGTGGTGGTGGCCCAGATCAGGCAGGAGAAGCCCGGGATGGGCTTCAACGCCCTCACCGAGCAGATCGAGGATATGTTCAAGGCCGGCATTGCCGACCCCGCGAAGGTCACCCGCTCGGCGCTGGAGAACGCCGCCTCCATCGCCGGCATGCTCCTCACCACCGAGGCCCTGGTGGCGGAGAAGCCGGAGAAGGAAAGGGCGCCGGCCGGACCTCCCGGAGGAATGCCGGAGTACTGATGAACGGTAGGGCAGGTTCCTAACCTGCCCGCAGCAGCGGATAGCCGGGCAGGAGCAAGCTTCTGCCAAACGAAGACGGGGGACGGCGAAAGCCGTCCCCCGCGTCGCGCCTTCAGTACGCTAGGGAAGGAAGCCACAGGTGAAGATCACCGAGGTGTCCCTGGTTCAACTCAGCGGGGAGTTCCCGGTCCAGGAGATCCGGCCCGAGGCGCCGCGGGTGGCGCCGCTGGACATCTATCCGGAACTCGCCCCCGCTCATTGGAGAGGCCCGGCCCGCGCACCCGGCGAGATAGTGCGGCAGAAGAGCGTCTACCTGGAAGTGCACACCGATGAAGAGATCACCGGCATCTACGGTCCCCTCGAGGGCAGCTATGCCTTCATCGTGCCCCGGGAGATGCGCGACTTCCTGCTGGGCCAGGACCCCCTCGCCACCGAGAAGATATGGGACCAGCTAGTGCGCCTCAACCGCCACAGCCGGAGTGGCTACTACATGATGGCGATGAGCGCGCTCGACTGTGCGCTTTGGGATCTGAAGGGGAAGGCTCTGGGCCAACCCGTCTTCCGGCTGCTCGGAGGACCAACACAAGACCGGGTGCCCGCCTATGCCAGCATGGTCGGATTCTCGGTTGAGCCCCATGCCCTCACCACGCGGGCGCGGGAGCATAAAGCGCTGGGCTATCACGCCCAGAAGTGGTTTTTCCAGTACGGCCCCGGGGCTGGCGCCCAGGGCGCGCGTCGGAATGTGGAGATGGTGCACCTTCTGCGTCAGGCGGTGGGCGAGGAGACAGCTCTCATGTTCGATGCCTGCTGGTCGTGGGATGTCCCCTACGCCGTGGACGTGGGGCGCCGCATCGCACCCTACCGGCCCGCCTGGCTGGAAGAGCCGGTACCGTGCGACCGGCTGCGCGGGCTGCGGATGATTCGAGAGCAGACTGGGATTCCCATCGCCACAGGCGAACACGCCTACACCCGCTGGCAGATCAGGGACCTGCTGGAGGCGGGCGCGGTGGATGTGGTGCAAGCCGACCCCGACTGGTGTGGCGGCATCAGCGAACTGGTCAAGATCGCGGCCCTGTGCTCTGCCTACGACGTTCCCCTCTGCCCTCACGGCAACTCCCTGCACCCTGCGCTGCATGTGGCCGCGGCCTGTCCGCCTACCGTGATCCCGCAGATCGAGTTCCTGATCGTCTACCAGCGGTACAAGCAGCAGTTCATGACTAGCTATCTGGAGCCCGAATCGGGCCGCATCCGGCCTCCCGAAAGCCCTGGCTTGGGGATCGAGATAGACCCGGCCAGAGTCGCTGCCCGAAAGACGCTCTTGTAGGCTGGAAAGCGAGCTGATGAAGGCACGCGCACCAATAGCATATCAGGGCAGGAGGCAAGCTGTTGCCCTGCGAATTAGGACTCAACATGGATCGCCATGAGATCTGCTCCCCTGAGGCCGCATGATGCGCTATCGCGAGTACAGCCCGGAGAAAGACAAGCAGGCGGTACGCCGCATTCTGTGGGAGGTGGGCTGGCTGGACAAGAGCAAAGAAGACGCCTACGACGAGATGCTGGCCTGCGGGCGCTCCTTGGTGGTCGAAGTCAACGGGGAGGCAGAATGCCTGGTCGTCACCGCTCCGGGGGTGATCCGCTACCTGCAGGAAGACCTCCCGTTTGCCGAGGTCACCGCGGTGGCCACCAGCCGGGTCGCCCGGCGGCAGGGCCTGGCGCAGCGTCTGCTGGCTCGGGCGCTGGCGGCCGCGGTGGCTGACGGCGCCGTTCTGGCGCGGGTGTGCGTCTTCGATCAGGGCTTCTACAACCAACTCGGGTTCGGCCCCGGCGGCTACGAGCACAGGCTCTCCTTCGACCCCGCCACCCTCAACGTGAGTGCGAGGCCCCGGATACCGCGCCGGCTCACCCGCGAGGACCGGGATCTGGTCCACGCCGGCCGACTGGCGCGGCGGCGGGGGCACGGAACGGCCAACTACCATTCCCCTGGCACCCTCGACATGGACTGGGCCGACCAGGGGTTCGGGCTCGGCTACTGCGATGGTCCCAATGGGGAACTCACCCACCACTTCTGCTGCTGGTGTGAGCACGCGGAACGCGGCCCCTATCACATCTCCTGGATGGCCTACCAGACCCGCGAGCAGTTCCTCGAGCTCATGGCCCTGGTCAAGAGCCTGGGCGACCAGGTGCACCTGGTGCGGATGCGGGAGCCCCAGGGCATTCAGCTCCAGGACCTGCTCGACCGGCCCTTCAAGCAGCACCAGGTAACCGAGCAGTCGAGGTTCGAGAACCAGATGGCGTCCTATGCCTACTGGCAAGTCCGCATCCTCGATCTCGCCGCCTGCCTCGCCTCCACCCACCTTCCGTGGGGCGAATCACGCTTCAACCTTCGCCTCACCGACCCGGTAGAGAAGCTGCTGGATCGGGACGCTCCCTGGCGCGGCGTCGCCGGCGACTACGTTGTCACTCTCGGTCCCTCCTCTTCGGCCCGCGCTGGGTCCGACTCCTCGCTGCCGACGCTGAGCGCCTCCGTCAATGCCTTCAGCCGACTCTGGTTTGGGGTGCGGCCGGCCAGCGGCCTGGCGGTGACCGACGATCTCTCCGGCCCCGAGTCGCTGCTGGCGGCCCTCGACTCCCGCCTCCGCCTACCGGAGCCGAAGCCGGATTGGGATTTCTGAAGAACTTCCCCGAATGGAGTAACGCGGCGGAGCTCAAGAAGCGGCCCTAGGGGTTCCCTGCCCTATTCGTTGCGCCTGCCTTCCCTTGCGAACCATTGACACCCCTGGCGCCTGGAGTACAATGAGTGGGTGGCAACGTAGGGGGATTCCACATGACCAAGCTGCGAATCGTCTTGGTCGGCTGTGGGCTGGTCGTCCTCTCCGGGCGTCCGTGTGCGGCGGACGTGAGGGAACTCTACCGCAGTCCGTTCGGGGCGATCCACTCTCTCGCGGCCAATCCTAGCGACGGCTCCTGGTGGGTGGGCAGCAGCAAGAGCGTGCTCCATCTCTCGGCTGAGGGCGCGATCCTCAGCCAGACCGATGGTTTCCAGCCCGCCACGGCGCTCTCGGTTGACCCCGGCGACGGATCGTGCTGGGTGGCTGACCCGAACGCGGATAGAGTCGTCCATCTTGCCGTTGACGGAACCGTCGCCTGGTCAGGCGATTTCCCCTATCCCACCTCAGTCTTTGTGGACGCTTCCGACGGGTCGTGTTGGGTGGGCTTCAACAACGGGGTTGCCCTCCTGGCCAAGGATGGCACAGAGCTGTGGCGGCAGACGGCGTGGGGTCCAAGCGGGCCTCTCGCCGCCGATTCCGAGCGCCACACCTGTTGGGTCGTGACCTCCAGCGGCCCCGGTGGTCTGGTCTTGCTGTCGAAGACCGGCCAGCAGTTGTCTGCAGCAGACGCCTACGGCGAGGATATCGCCCTTGACCCTGTTGATGGCTCCTGCTGGGTGTCTCAGGCTATGGGCTCACGGCCTCTCGCGCGGTATTCGGTCGTGGGCGCCAGACTGGCAGAGGTGACCGGCATCACCTGTCCGATCGCGATTGCCGTGAATCCCATTGATGAGTCCCTCTGGGTGCTGGACAGGGCAATGGGGAGTCTCGTCCAGCTAGCTGCCGACGGCGCTGAGCTGCAGCGATTCGGTGGGCTGCATTGCCCCACCTTTCTCGCCCTTTGCCCCGCGGACGGATCGCTGCTGGCAGGTGATGGCAGTCGCCTCATCCATTTCTCGAGTTCCGGCGAGATGCTGGAGGTGCTGGGAGGCGATTACTACTGGGCGGTGTCCGCTAACCCCACAGACGGTTCCTGTTGGGTGGCGGGCATCGGTGAATGGGATCGTCGGACAGAGACCCCTTTCGGCGGCTCCGTCGTCAAGGTGTCTTCGGATGGTCTCCTGCTGGCCGAGTGTGCGCAGGTCTCCGAGCCCTGCAGCGTGGCGGTGAATCCGACGGACGGCTCCTGCTGGGTGGGCGACCTCTTCCCTGGGAGTGTGCTGCACCTGTCCACGAGCGGCGCCGTGTTGTGGCGTGGGGATGGGTTCAGTTCCCCTTGGTCTCTCTCGGTCAACCCTGGCGATGGCTCTTGCTGGGTGGGGGATATGGGAGAATGGGACCGCGCCGCACAGAGGTACGTTGGCTCAGCCATAGTGCACATCGCGGCCGACGGCACCGAGCTGTGGCGCAACACCGATTTCTGCAGCGTTCAAGCAGTCGCGGTGGACCCGACCGACAGCTCATGCTGGGTGGGAGATGGCTCTCCATCGCCGGAGTGGCCGGCGCCGCTGATACACTTCACCGCCAGCGGGTGGGAGATGTGGCGTGGCACTTACCTCGCGTGGCCAGGCAAGATCGCGGTGAACTCCGCTGACAGCTCGGTCTGGGCGGCCGATAGTTCCAGCATCTTGCACCTGGCATCAGACGGTACGGTTCTGTTCCTGAGCAGCGAGACCGCGCCCGAACTGCCCATCTACGGGATCATGTCTATCGCCGTCAGCCCGGCCGACGGCTCCTGCTGGGTTGTGGGCGAGAGCTCCGGCGCTAGTCCACAGAGCGCGACCGATATCGTCCAGCTCGCGCCAGACGGAACGCTGATCTGGCAGGGAGATCTGTTCTGCTGCCCTCAGGACCTATCGCTGAACTCGGCAGACGGGACGCTGTGGGTGGTTGATGGCGCCGTCGGCCAACTGGTCCACCTGAAGCCCTCGCGATTCCACGACGTGCCCTTCAGCCACTGGGCCTATGATGAGATAGAGGCCTGTGTGGTGGCTGGGCTGGTCAAGGGCTACCCGGAGGGCACCTACCAACCGGACACACCGGTCTCCCGGGACCAGATGGCGGTGTACATCGCCCGCGCCCTCGCTGGCGGGGATACCGCCGTCCCCACCGGCCCGGCCGAACCCACCTTCCACGATGTGCCAACCAGCCATTGGGCTTACAGGTACATTGAGTATGCCCATGCCAACAACATCGTGGAAGGCTATCCCGGCGGCACCTACCGGCCTGGGATCGAGCTGGACCGGGCCCAGATGGCAGTGTTCATCGCGCGTTCCATCGTCGTGCCTACCGGCGACGAGGGCCTGCTGAGCTACACGCCGCCAGACACCCCGACCTTCCCCGACGTGGGGAGCCGATACTGGGCCTACAAGTACATCGAGTACATCGCCGAGGACGGCATCGCCATCACCCTCGGCTATCCCGATGGCCTCTACTACCCGGAGCTGATCTGCACCCGGGATCAGATGGCGGTGTACATCGCCCGGGCGTTCAAGCTGCCGGTCTGAGTCAGCTCAGGCCTACTCACTCGTCCTGCTCTGCTCCTGGATGTGCTTCACGAACTTCTCCCCGGCCCCGCGGGCCGCGGCGAGCATGTAGTCCTGGCTGCGGCGAGTCACGATCATCTGATCGAAGACCCCCAGCCCCATGTGGGCGTAGTAGCGCTCCATCGCCACCAGACAGGTGGGCCCGCCGCCTCCTCCCCCACCGGCGGCGCCGATGCCGAGCATCCATCTGCCCTCGATCCGGGGATCGCCGGGCCCGGCGCGCTCGCACCGGCGCAGGCGATCGAAGCAGCTCTTCACCACCTCGGCCACGTCGCCGAAGTAGACCGGCGTGCTGAGCACAATCCCGTCGGCCTGGGCCATCTTGTCCCGCACCAGCTCCAGGTCGTCCTCGATGATACAGAGACCCTCCCGCCGGCACTTGCCCCAGCCATCGTCACAGGCCAGGCAGGCGCTGAGCTTGAGTTTGCGCAGGTGCAGCAGCTCTGTCTCCGCTCCCGCGGCCTGAGCGCCGGCCATCGCCTGCTTCGCCATCCTCGCGGTGAGGCCGTCTTCATTGGGTGAAGCTTGCATCACCAGGATCTTCATGGTGAGTCCTCCTGCTCGATGTTATCTGGGGGCAGGTCGCGGACCTGCCCTACGACAACCACCCGGCGGGCGTGGGAACCCCGCCCTACAGTCACACCCGGTCTTTCACCCGCTCGATGTAGGCCTGCCACACCCTCTCCATCTGGGCCTGGGCCTCTTCGGGAGGCAGGAAGTTGTGCGAGGCATTGACCAGCGGCGGCTGGCCGGCCTCGGTCAGCATCTGCGCCACCTCGCAGTTGATCGCATTCACCGCGGTCACGAATCCGAAGGTCGAGCCGGGGCCGACTCTCTCCCGGAGACCGGGGATGTCAATCATGGCATCCCCGGCCGGGACGCAAGTGTCCACCACGATGTCGGCGATCTCACAGAGGCGCTTGCCGCTGGAGTGGCGCGCGGGTACGGCATTGGTATGCTCGAGCGAGGTGAGCGCCACCAGAGTCAGACCGCGCCGCTTGCTCTCCAGTGCCATGTCCACCACCACGCCGTTGATTCCGGACTGGGAGAAGATCATCATAGTGTCCCGCGGATCGAGACGGTAGTTCTGGAGGATGATCTGCGCGAATCCCTCCAGCCGTTCCAGGAAGAGAAACTGCGGCACCCCGCTGTCCCCAACGACATTGGTGAAGTAGGACAGGCAATGCTCGGTCATGGGATGATAGCCGACGAAGCCTCCGATGCGAGGGTAGCACTCCATCACCGGCAGGGAACCGTGGCCGGCCCCGAAGAGATGCACCACCCGGCCGGCGAGGATGGAGTCGGCAATGGCCCGTGCTGCGGCCTTGATATTGTCCATCTGGGTCTCGCGGATGCGGCGGTGAATCTGCTCGGTCTTAGCAAACCATTGCTCGGCAGCCATCAAGCATCTCCCTCCTGCAGTCCCTAGGCCCGATAGGGCCGGCATGGCGGCCGCCTCTGCCGGCCTAGCCAGCGGTCGCCCTAGTGGCGACCTAGCCACTGCGCCGCCAGCCTGGCCGCGCCCAGCCAGGCCGCCTCTTCCCCCAGCTCCGCGGCCACGATCCGCACGCTTCGCGCCACCTGCGGCTGGGACTCACCGGCCACGATCTCCCGGATGCGCGGCAGGAGCAGGTCAGCGCCCCCTGCGATCACCCCTCCCGCCAGCACCACCACCTCCGGGTCCACCAGGCTCACCAGGTTCGCCACCGCCGCACCCAGCACCTCCGCCGCCTGGGCGATGGCCTCCCGCGCTCGGCCGTCGCCTTGGCGCGCGGCCTCCAATGCCTCCTCGGCCGTGGCTCTTCCCGCGGCGCGGGCGATGGCCGGGCCGGAGGCGAGGCATTCCAGCCAGCCCTGGTTCGGAGGCCTGGCCAAGCCGGCCTGCCGCCAGTCTCCCACCCACCACCCCACCGCGCCGGCCACGCCCACGTGCCCGCGGTGCAGCCGCCCTCCCAGGATCAGCCCTCCCCCAATCCCGGTCCCGATCGCCACCAGCGCGACATCGCTCATCCCCCGCGCGGCGCCGCACCACCATTCCCCAGTCACCCAGGCGTGTCCGTCGTAGTGAAGGGTGGCGGGAATCCCGAGCGCTCCCGCGATCGGCCCGGCGACCGCCACCGGTTGCTGCCATCCCACGATATTGGGCGCCCACAACACCGCGCCTGCGGTCTGGTCAATCACCGCAGGCACGGCCACGCCGATGGCGGCGGTCTCTTTCACGGCGCTGGCCTTGGTCAGAACTTCGCGGAGGAGAGCTATGATCTGGGAGACCACCTGGGCGCCGCCGTCCCGAGCGGTGGGCGCGCGGCGAGAGGCGATGATGTGGCCTTCACCATCGGCCAGGCCGACCGCGATCTTCGTTCCTCCGACGTCAACGCCGGCGAGGAGGCGGGAGCACAGCATCTTCGCTCCAGATACCAGGCTGTAGGGCGGGGATTCCTATCCCCGCCTGGAGGGCATGGGAATGCCCTCCCTACAGGCGGTCCCCGACCAGGGCCCGGCCCAGGGCCTCGGCTCGCGCCAGCAGCTCGGCACGCTCTGCTACCGGCGGCGGCCGGTCGGTGCTGGCCTCAAACAGATCGCCCCAGTAGCGAAAGCCGGTCGAGTTGAAGAACGCCTTCACGGTGGGCTTAGCCCACTCGAACACCCTCAGGTCCGAGCCGCCGCAGGTGGCGATGAACAGGCCGCGCCGCTCCCCCGGCACATCGGCGGCCCGGCGCTTGAGACGATAGGTCTCCACCCAGGAGGCCTGCCCGCGATCTATCATCATCTTGGTCTCGGCCGAGACGCCGGCGAAATGGATGGGTGAGGCCAGCGCCAGGTGCTGGGCCGCGCGCAGCCTGGGGTAGACCTGCTGCATCTCGTCTTGCACCACGCACCGGCCAGTGGCATCGCAGCCGCGGCAGTGGCGGCATGACCCCATCTCCAGGTCGCGCAGGGAGACCAACTCGGTGCCCGCCCCCGCCGCGGCCGCGCCAGCTAACACCGCCTCCAGCAGCAACCGGGAATCACTGCGGGCGCGCGGGCTGCCGGCAATGCCGAGGACCAGCGGGCGGGTTGATGAGTCACTCGTCATCAGCCAATGAGTTCCGCCTTCGCGAGAAAGGACCTCGCGTGGCGAGTGTCATTGGACGGCGGCAGCGGGCGTGGGGGCAGAGACGGCAGGCTTGAGGTAGTGGTCAAGCAGCGCCTTCACTGCCGGGTCCTCGGGAATGGATGGAGTGATCGGGATCAGCGTCTCGTCAGCGCCGGCGAGCCTCCAGGGCGCGCCCGCAGCCGAGCTAGCGCACCTGAAAATGAGGTCCAGACGGCCGAGGACAACCCCCTGATCACCGGCCTGGACGATAGGCACCATCTTGCCATCGGGCCCAGGGACTCCGATGGGCTCTGGTGTGAAGGTATGCGAGTGGCCCCCGATGATGACGTCAATGCCAGGCATTTCCGCCGCCAGCTTTCGGTCCTGCTCCATGCCGATATGGGTGACGGCGATGAGGACATCGCACTCTTTGCGGGCGATGGGAACCCAGTGCCTTGCTGCGTCGAACTCGTCGGCGAAGGTCCAGCCCTTCAGGAACGCCAACTCGGAGGAGCCGGAGGTGGTGAGGCCGAGAAACCCCACCCGCAAGTCCCCGAAGGTGCGCACGATGAACGGGCGGATGCCTTCCACCGGAGCGGGTTCGTCGCAGCCCGGGGGCGGGCCGTCGCCGAGCGTGAGGTTGGCGCATAGCCAGGCGAAGCGGCTGCGCCGCACCAGCGCGAGCATCAAGTCCTTCGACTTCGGGCTGTCCCAGATCGCTTTCACCTCGTTGTTGCCGACGCAGAGCGCGTCGTAGCCCATCAGGTTCATCGCCTCGACCTCTGGCACGCCGTACCACTTCTCGTGCCAGGGACCGCGGGTGAACACGTCTCCGGCGTCAACCACGGCGACGTAGGGCGTTGCGCTGCGGATGCTCTTGATCAGCGATGCTCGTCTTGCCATCCCACCGACGTCCAACGCCGGAGTCTTGAAGAACCCGTCCCTGTCCGCGTAGTCGAACGGCAGCATCATGCCGTGGAAGTCATTGGTGTGGAGGATGGTGAGGCTGACTCTGTCAGCGGCAAGAGATGGTAGTGCGAGCAGTAGCAGCAGCAGCGCGCTAAGCGTGAGGCGTCTGAAGCGTGCCATGGCCGGGATCCACCTTCATGTGGCGTGCCAAGCGATTTCGACAGGACCGGGCCCAACGCCTGCCCAGGAGAGCCGATGGCGGGCCGGGTTGCAGCGATGCTGGCGACGGCGTCAAGAGACGAGAGGCGCGCTATCCGCGCGCCTCTCGTCTCTGACACTGAACAGCCGGCGCTGAGCGGGCTCTGCGCTACCCCTGTCGGCAGCACGGGTAGGTGCAGTTCTCGATGCCTCCGGTGATCGCCCAGTCGGTGCGATTCGGCTGGGCCCGGTCTATGGTTTCACTGATGATAGATTCAGCGCTCATCCATGTCGCATGTCCGTCGGCGAAGCCCAGGTTCTCGCCGCCGAGATGACGGGCCTTGCCGAAGGTCTTGCGGTACTCCACGTCCGTGCCGAGGCGGAGATCGCCCCCACCGCAGTCTTGGCTCCAGGAGCAGTTCGTCCAGTCGGCGTGAGTGATGCGGCCCCCCCACCAGCACACGCCGCCAACCAGACAGCAGCCCAGGCCGCAGACATCGGGATAAGCGGCGAGGGTGGCGTCCCACATCGTGTCTATCGCCCCGGACTCGCCGACCACCACATACTTGGCGGGGTCGTCCATGGCGCTGGTCTTCACCTCGAACTGGCTCGGGTAGCCGAGAGTCTGCTCGAAGGCCCCCGCGACATCAACACCACTCGTCCTGGAAGTAGGACAGACCTGCTGGGCCCAGGAGTCAGTGATGTTGCCGCCCCAGCCGGGAGGATAGGTCGCGGTGCAGATGCTGCCATAGCAGCCCCACTCATCCTGGTGCGACATAGTCACAGTCCACCAATCCGGCACAGTAGGGCAGATGCTCGTCCTCGGGACTCGGCCGGCGCTCGGGCAGCGCCACACATCGCGGTTCTTCACGTACTCATCCAGGACAACCGGCCACCTCAGGTAGGGATTGGAGTAGGTGGGATACTGGCAGCTGTCGCTGCCGCCGAAGTCGTTGAAGGCGGCCTGGATCTCCGCGCTGTGCTCCCTGGGGGGCAGCCGATCATAGTCGGTAAGATACATCTGAATCGCGAGGGCGATGTTCTTCACATTAGAGAGGCACTGTATCTTGCGAGCCGATTCCCGCGCCCGGGCAAAGACCGGGAACAGCATGGCTGCCAGGATCGCAATGATCGCGATCACCACCAACAGCTCGATGAGGGTGAAGCCTGCGCGTCTTCTGGTCAGCATTAGCACATCTCCTTGTCTCGCGAACTCGGTCAACCCGGCCGGCCAGACAAGCCGCGGCCAGGTCATGCGTCGGGGCCTGCCGCTATCGTCGGCGGCACGGCTGACACCACCTCCTCTCCTCGCTCCTCGCCGGGCCCCGCCAGCCCGGGGCCCACTCAACTCTGTACTCTACCGCCAGGAAGCCGGTCCTGTCACTGGACGGACGTGGGGAATTCTTGTATGTTTCGATGGAGGGCCCACCTAACGTGACCCTCTACGCCTGGGGAATGCGATGCTGGTCAGACTGGAAGAGTACGAGCTCACCGCGGCGAGCCCGGTGCACGGGGGAGTGGTGGCGCATCGCGGGCCCACTCCTCTGGACGCGGACATGCACCAGCCCTTCGAAGTCGGGATCGTGCTGACAGGGCAGCTCGACCGGCACTTCGAGGACATGGTGATGACCGTGGGTCCCGGCGAGATGTGGCTGTGCGGCGCCTGGGAGCCGCACGGGTGGCGGGTGCGGGCGGCCGGGACGCGGGAACTGGTGGTGCTGTTCCTCCCCAGCCTGCTGGGTGATGAGGTGTTCGATGACCTGCCCTGGTTGACCCTGCTCTCGGTGCCGCCCGACCAGCGCCCGCGCGCGACCACCCGGCAGATGCGGGAGCAGACCCTGGCCATCGGCAACGAGCTGGCAAAGGAGCTCCGGGAGAGGAGAAGCCGGTGGCTGTCGGCGGTGCGGTTCGGGATCCTGCGGCTGCTGTTTGTGGTGAGCCGCGGGTGGCATCCAAGAGGCCCGGCAGGCCGGCAGGCGGCGCGGGCAGGAAGCCTGGCGAGAGTCATGCCGGCGGTGCGGATGGTGCACGCCAGCCCGGCTGCTCGGCTCAGTGTGCCGGAGGCAGCAGCGGCCTGCGGGCTGAGCGTGCCGCAGTTCAGCTACGTGTTCCGCCATGCCCTGGGCCTGAGCTTCGGGAAATTCCGGATGCGGGCCCGATTGGGGTATGCAGCGCAATTGCTGCTGAGCAGCGAGCTGCCGGTGGAGGCGATTGCGCAGGAGGCTGGATTCGCGGATGCCAGTCATCTGCATCACAAGTTCTCGAAGGTCTACGGCTCCACCCCGGGACGCTACCGGACTGAGGGCAGGCTGGTGCGCGGAAGCTCGGCCCTGGGGGCAGCTTCGCCCTGAGCCCGGCCTGGCTCCGACGACCAGCGTGGAAGACGTGGAGCGTCCGCCACAGGCGGACGCTCCACACGCATTGGGACGCGAGTGGTTTCGGTCGCCAGCAGCCTATCGACGGTCGCGCAATGAAGTAACATTGCGCGACCGTCTTTCTCCAGGCATTTGCTGGGTTTCTTACGAATGTCGCCCATTACTTCGTTGGGCGACATTCATCAGTCCGACTTCGTCTCAGGGGGTGCGGGAGCGGAGACAGTCGCGTCGGGCTGGTGGAGCCGCAGCCGGTCCCGCAGCCTCGTCCCACGGCCCATGCTCTCGCCACGGCCTCCCCAGCCCGAGCCCGGGCCGTGACCCATGCCCCGGCCTCCGCCCATGGCAGGCCCGCCCCAGGCGCGGCCTTCGCCCCGGCCTCTGCCCATGCTGGCGCCGCCCCAGGCATGGCCTCCGCCCTGGCCTCTGCCCATGGCAGGCCCGCCGCAGCCGCGGCCGCCAGCGCGGCCATGGCGCCAACCGTGGCCCTCTCCCCGGCCGGCTCCTCGCAGAGCCAGTTCAGGGTGCTTCACCGCCAGTGCATGCAGCTTGGCGCGCAGCCGGTAGACGTTCTCGGCTTTGGCGGCGATCTCGCTTTCCGAGGCCTCTTTCGCCTCCGCCAGCCGCAGCTCTAACTGGGCAATCCTGACCTGCTTGCCCAGATCGCTCGCCTGGGTGACCAAGGCCTGCTGCTCCGGGGTGAGCCCAGCGCTTCCCTTTGTGCCGGACGCCGTCGCTGGATCCTGTGCCATCGCCGCACCCGCCACGCCGACCAAGAAGGCAATGGCGATGCTCGGCATCCACGTGCTCGACCTCATCTCGAACCTCCTTTCCCTCCGCACAGGCAGCTACGTAGACAAAGACGAGTGGGGGGTGCCGGCGATTCCGCGGCTGTGATCAGGGGCTCACGACGGAGGCAGGAGTGAGCGATCACGTCTGCCGTTCAGTCGAGGCTGCGAGCGACGCGCGTCAGCTCCTCTGCAGTGAGGTTGCCCACCACGGTCACCACCCGCTCCTTGCCGCGATAGCGAAGGGCCTTCTCCCCACCCCGATCAACCAGCGTCATTCTCGTCATGGCCTGCAGGCCCGAATCCCCGGCCCTCCCGCCGCTCTCCTCGTCCCCGGCCCCCGCTCTCACCTCCTCGCCCCCGGCCCTCTCTTCCGGCTCCTCGTCCCCGGCCCTCTCTCTCGCCTCCTTGCCCCCACCGGTGGGACCCGCCCTTCTCCCCTTCTTCGCCGCCCTCTCTTCCCCTCAGATGCTGCGAGACGCTCAGCACGCGCAGCCCGTCGGTGTAACGCAACTCGGCCGTGGGCTGGCTCCGGCGGCCGCGGAGTGAGAGATAGCCCCCCTGAAGCACGTAGCCCGGAGGCAGATAGCGCGGCAAGACCACCGGAAAGCCGACCCGACGGCTGAGCTCGGGCAGGCTGAGGGCTGCGCCTCCGCCGTCCAGGTCCACGGTCTTCCATCCCGAGGGAATGGAGAACGTGTCAGGAGCAACTGGCGCGCCGAAGGTGACCTGGAGGTACTCGGTGCCGGAAGTAAGCCGGCCCTCGACATCGTAGCGCTCTCGCTTCAGCGCGAAGCTCGTCTCTCCGTCGAGCCAAAGCCGCAGCGCTACCGGCCCACGGCCTCGCGGCGAAACCTCTATCACCCGGGTCGGCCGGCCCGCGACCCGGGCTTCGCCGGCCGCTCTGGCGGTGTAGTGCCGCTCCGCCAGCGCCCTATCCACCACCAATGCCGGCCTCGGCAGAACCACCGCCTCGCGCTCCCGAGGATTGAGCTGGATCAGCCTCTTGCCATCATCAATCAGCGACCACCGGCGCTGACCCACGCGGTAGTCGAACCGGATTTTCCCGTTCTCCGCGGTTACCTCCGCCACTGCCTCCCGCACGCCCTCCCTCGTCATCATGCTGGTGCCGGCGCGACCCACAAGAGATATGCTCTGGCTGGCCGATTCGCTGTGCCAGATGTCACGCCAGGCGGGAGCGTCGGCGCGGCCAGGCGAGAGCGCGCCGAGCAGCAGCAGCATGAGCGCCGCGAGCCTGAGCTTCATCAGCCGCCCTCCAACTCCGCGAGACGCAGGCCCACGGCCGCTTCGTCGGCGAGCGGCGCTGCCCACATCGCCGAGAGGTGAGCCTCCATGGTGGCCTGGAGGTCTTCATCCACCTCGGCGGTTACCACCATCGGAGGCGGGGCCGGCCGGTGAGATCGAACCACGAGCAGTCCCAGCACCGCCAAGACCAGGATCGCCAAGCTCACCGCCCACCGCCAAGTGGTGCGCCGTCGCGGCTCACGGTGCGGGCGCGGGTGGGCCAAGATCGCCTGCTGCACGGATGCCCAGGTCCCGGCCGGAGACTGGGCCGGTCCGACTCGCGCCAGCAGAGCGCCGGTCCGCTCCAGGGCCGCCAGTTCGGCGCGGCAGGACGGGCACTGCTTGAGATGGGCTTTGACCCGCCCCCTCGCTCGCGGGCGCAGACCTCCGACCAGGTAATACGAAAGCTGATTGCGAATCCGATCACACTGCGGCATCGGAATCCTCCACATAAGGACTCAGCAGTCTCCTCAACACCTCTCGCGCGGGCCAACCTGGACATGATGGTCCCCGGCCTCACTCCCACCGCCTGGGCGATCTCCGCCACCGACATCTCCTCCAGATGATGCATGACCACGGCTGCGCGCTGTTCGGCCGGAAGCTGGTCCAGCGCCGCCCAGACCGCGGTGCGCAGGCCCTCGGTCACGGCCGCCTGCTCCGGCCCGGGGTTCAGCGACTGCGCCCAGGGCGGATCATCCGGCAAGTCGCTGGCCGCCACCTCCAGCCGCGCCCGGCCCGATTTCACCTCGTCCCTCACCAGATTGCCCGCGATCCGGTGGAGCCACGCCCGGAAGGCGCGCCCCTCTCTCAGACGAGGCAGCGACTCCCAAGCTCGCACAAAAGTCTGCTGGGCGAGGTCGGCCGCCAGGTCGGCCTGGCGCACCTGGCTGTAGATGAAGCTGTAGATCCCAGCCTGGTGGCGATGATACAAGGCCTCGAAGGCCCCGACGTCGCCTGCGCGCGCCCGGCCCACCAGGTCCGCCAAGTCACCACCATCCCTATTCATAGGACGAGTCACCCGGAGCATTATTCCCATCCCTGCCGTGGTTCGGAGGCGAGGTGAGACAGGCCAGCCCGCCTAACGAACCCCCGGGCAGGAGGCCAGCTCCTGCCCAACGAAAAGCTCCTGCCCTGCGAATCACGGCCGGCGGAGGCGAGGGACATGGCACTGGAAGCTGTTTCACAACCTGCTCGTGTGAGCAGGTTGTGAAACAGCAGCGCAATAGCCCTGGCATCTGGAGGCGCATTTCCTGCCGGGGCGCGACCGAACCGGGAGGGATAGGATCATGAAATGCGCTCTGGAGATTATCGCACAGGGCGAGGCTCTGGTCGAGGTCATGCGCACCCGGATTGACGATCCCCTCGACCGGCCCTCGGAGTTCGTGGGGCCTTTCCCCAGTGGCGCCCCGGCCATCTTCGCCGACGCTGCCGCGCGACTGGGCCACCGGGTGGGCTTCATCGGCGCGGTGGGAGATGATGATTTTGGCACCTGTCTGTTGGCGCGGCTGAGAGCGGACGGCGTTGATGTCACCCACTGCCCGCGGGTCGCAGACCGGGCCACGGGGGTGGCCTTCGTCACCTACTTCTCCGATGGCACTCGCCGTTTCCTCTATCACATCGCCCACGCCGCGGCGGGACAGATGCCGGCCCTGGATAGCAGCTACCTCAGCTCTGCAGGCTTCCTCCATATCTGCGGGTCGTCGCTCTCGGTGGGCGAGCGGATGCGCAACTCCTGCTATGAAGCGGCCGAGACCGTGAAGGCGGCGGGGGGACGCATCAGCTTCGACCCCAACCTGCGGCCGGAGCTCCTGGGCGGTGAGACGGCGCTGAGGCGAATCTGTGCACCGGTGCTGGAGGCGGCGTACGTGGTGCTGCCGAGCGGTGCCGAAGCAGAGCTGCTGTCAGGGGTGACCGGAGCGGAGGCGGCCTGTCGGGCGCTGCTGAAGCGGGGTCCGGAGGTGGTGGCGCTGAAGCGGGGAGCGCAGGGGTGCTCGATCTTCACGCCAGAGGGGAGCACCGACGTGCCGGCCTTCCAGGTGGAGGCGGTTGATCCCACTGGCGCGGGGGACTGCTTCGACGCGGGCTTCGTGGTGGGGCTGCTGGAGGGGCTGCCGCTGGAGGAAGTGGGACGCCTGGCCAATGCCTGCGGCGCGCTGGGGGCGACGGCGAAAGGACCCATGGAGGGGGCGTTTCCGCGGGAGCTGGTGGAAGAGTTCATGCGGCGCGGCTAGCAGGCCCCGCAAGCGAAACGCGAGGGGAGGCCATGGGAAGTGCCAGCCCCTGCCCAGCAAACGGTAGCACAGGCTCCCAGCCGGTCGCAGACCGGCATGCGATCAGAAATCCGCGCGGTCGGTCCCGCGCAACATGCGCAGATGGTGGGTCTGGTTCATCCCGGTGACGACCCATTGCCCGTGATCCAGCTCCAAGGTGCTTACCGAGGCCGTGTCCACCCGCACCCGCCAGAATCCCTCCTCCCCTATTCCCAGGGCAGCACACAGGACGAGCTTGCAGATCACTCGGTGCGATACCAGGGCGATGGTCGCCTCCAAGTGTCTCCCGACGATGTCCTCGACCGCCGCCCACGCTCGCTGCAGCACCGCTGCGAGCGACTCGCCGCCGGGCGCGGAGAACCGGGCCGGCTCGTTCACCCAGACCTGATACAGCTCGGCCCACTTGTCCTGCACCTCGGCCACGGCTCTGCCCTCCCACTCACCGAAGCTCATGTCCACCAGCCGGTCGTCAATCACCGGTGACAACCCCAGACTCTCGGCCAGAGGTCGCGCGGTCTCGCTCGCGGGAGCAGGGGGCTCGAGTAGACGGCAGCCGCCGAGGTCCCGGAAAGGCTGTAGGCGAGCAGTCGCGCCTGCTCCCGGCCCCTGGCGCTCAGTGGAATGTCCGCTCGCCCCCGAAAGATGAGCTCCCGGTTCCATTCGGTTTCGCCGTGGCGGATCAGCAGGATGGTGGTCATCGGTCTCTGGGCCGCGAGGGCGGGATGAATCCCGCCCCTACGAGCCAAGATGAAAAGCGCGGCCGATGTACACTGCCATCTGGTCGCGGGTGACCTGGTCACCGGGCCGGTAGGTGTGGTCGGAGTAGCCCTGCACGATGGCGCGGGCGGGATCGGCGCAGTATTCGATGTACCGATAGGACCAGTAGCTGGCGGTGACATCGCTGAAAGTCGCGCCGCCCGACGGCTCCGGCACCTGGGCGTCGCCGCCGGCCACGGCGCGCGCGATGTAGACGGCCATGGTGCCCCGGTCCACCGCCAGGCCAGGCTGGTAGCTGCCATCCTCGAATCCCTGGACCACACCCTCTGCGAAGCAGTACTCGATGTACTGGAAGGCCCAGGAACCGACGGGGACATCGGTGAAGGTCGCGCTGCTAGGAGGTGCCGGCACCTGAGCGTCTCCGCCGGCCAGGGCGCGGGCGATGTAAGCGGCCATCTGATCGCGGGTGACGGTGACAGTAGGCTGGTAGCTGCCATCCGGGTAGCCGGCGACCACCTGGTGCGCGGCAGCGGCCTCGATCCAGGCCCAGGCCCAGTTGTCATTGGCGACATCAGTGAAAGTGCGCACTCCCACAGAGGCCTTGCTCAGCATCTCCTGGGTCACCACGTTGTAGACGTCGCCGATCCGATACCTGGAGTAGGCCACCCGGTTGCCGGAGATATCGGGAATGCCATCCCAGGCGTTGCTTGCGCCAATGGGCACGGCCACCCCGGTGTCGAGGTCTCCCCAGAAGACAGCAGACGGGCCGGAGCGCAAGTCGGCCCACACCACTTCGCGGCCATCTATGCGCAGCCAGCCGCGACGAGTCGGGGGATCAGTGACCACCGCGGTCTCCACCCTGGTGGTCAGGTCCATGGCGTAGATGTCAACCGTCGACCCGGTGCCGTCATCCCGGCGCAGATCCAGCCAGACCACGGTGTTGCCGGAGATGTCCGGGTAATAGTGGGCCCAGTTGTCGTCGGTGAGTTGGATCTCCGCCGGGTCCGGGTTGGGGCGGACCCCGGCCTCCTCCTTCCAGTTGGGCGTCCCGTTGCCGTCGCTATCCAGGGACAGGTCATAGGCGTAGATGTTGGGCGTGCCACTGCGCCAGTCCTCCCACACCACCCAGTGGCCCGAGATGCGGGGGTTGAGTTGAGACCCCGACGCGGTGCAGAGCGCATAGTTGGGAACCGTATTATTGGACCCCAACGGGTCGGTGAGGTCGGCGATGAAAATATCGGAGTTCTGGGAGGCAGCGCTCAGCACCGCGCGCTCGGGGTCGTTGCGATAGTCCTCCCATACCACCAGGGTGCCGTCCACCGCCGGCACCCAGCCCTCGAACGGAACAGTCGGGTCGTAGGTGACGCGCACTGGCGGAACTGCCGGAGTGGCGAAGCTGTAGGCGACGATCTGGAAATACCAGAAGCCGACACTGGGGTCGGGGTCCGGAAGGTCGTCCGTCATCCAGGTCACCCAGGGACCCGAGATGTCGGGATACCACTGGTAGGAGAAGTCTATGTACTGGTAGGGGGCGAGCGGGATGCCTGAGGGGTTCGTCGGGAGTGGGATGTTGTCTGGCAGCAACACGTACTGCCGCGAGGTCAGGTCGGTGACGGAGATCGAGGGCAGGCGCAGCTGGCTGCTTCCGTTCTGACCCCGGTAGTCCTCACACGCCACCGCGTTGCCGTTGATCGCGGGGAAGTCTTGCCCATAGGTGACGTCATCTGCTACCAGCGTCTCCGTGGCCCCCGTTGCCACTTCACCGAACAGGTGCGCGCCTTGAGCCATCTGCCAGTGGCACGGATACCAGTCTGGTTGTGTGGGAGCGGTGATGCTGAAGCTGAAGGTCACACTGTCGCCCGGGTTCACCGTGCTTCCCGCCGGCATCGGCACTTGCGTCACCCCCCAGCGGGAGGTGCCCTGGGGCGAGATGGCTTCGAGGCTGAACCCATCGGCCGCGGTCCAGGGAACCGGACCGACATTCTCCATGGTTACGCTGACCTCGGCGGACTCGCCTTTGAGCAGGAAGGCCGGGATGGTGTTGGCCACTGCCTCAGCGCCCGAGCCCACGGCAAGGGAGGCTCCGGCGAGGCCGTTATTGGTCTCGTCCGTCTCGGCCACGAGGTAGTCGCTATCCACATAAGCACCCAGGAAGTAGGTCCCCGACGGCATGGGTGGGACGGTGGCGGAGACGGAGGAGTTGGTGTAGACCTGGCCGGCAGCGAGGGCCGGGATCGAGACGGTGGCCGCCACATAGTCCTGGGGAGAGGCGAGGCTGTTGGCCGAGAGCACCACCAGGGCGGTGCAAGTACCGGCGGGCGCGCTGCCCTGGTTCTGGACGGAGAGCGAGACGCTGATAGCATCGCCCTGGTAGGGGTGAGTGGCGGCAGTTGAAATGCCACCGGCCGCGATCACCAGATCGGGGAGACCGTTGGGCGGGTTCATCGCCCGGACCAGGTCCACCCGCGGAGTGGCAACATCGCTCTCTGGGTCAACAATCTGCACCCCGGTCTGACGCAGCCGGGCGCGGATGAGGCCGGGGTCAACGGGCGCGGTGGGGTCAGAGGTCAGCATATTCACGACGCAGGCCGCGGCCCCTGAGACATGGGGGGCGGCGGAGGAGGTTCCCGCCAGACTGATGAAACCAGACGGGTCGCCCAGCTGGGGCGTGAGTGTGCCTTGGCTGGCTCGGGCGCTGGTGATCCAGGCGCCAGGTGCGTAGAGGTCGAGCAGCTCGCCCCGATCGGAGAAGCACAGGATGGAGTCCGTCTGCGGGTCCACGTCCTGGCACGTCCCCCAGTTCTGAGTGGCGGTGAAGCTGCGATCGTAAGTGGCTCCGACAGAGACCACGGAGCTGAGGCAGGCCGGAAAGCCGATCCCATCCAGGTAGCCATCATTGCCGGAGGCCGCGACCAGCAGCATGCCCTGGGTCACTACATCCTGATAGAACGCGGCCTCGGGTAGCGCGTCGCATTCCTCCCGGCTGGTGTAGAGCTGGCTGCTGGCATCGCTCAGGCTGAGATTGATGACTTTGATGTTGTAGGCGCTCTGATCCTGGATCGCCTGGTCGAGGGCTTTCAGGACATCGGAGCCCAAACCCGATCCGCTCTTGTCCAGAACCTTGTACGCGATCAGCGTGGCGGCGGGGGCGATGCCGCGGTAGGTGCTATTCATCCCGGCCGCGACGCCGGCGACATGGGTGCCGTGGCCGTTGTCATCCATGGGATTAGCGTCGTCGTTCACATAGTCATAGCCACTTACCACCTTGGCCGAGGGGAACTTGGTGGTAGCAGTGCCGCCGAAGTCGGCGTGAGTGTAGTCTATCCCGGTATCGAGGATGGCGATAGAGACCCCGTGCCCATCGAAGCCGGAGGCCTGAGCCTGGGGCTGGCCGATCAGCGGCCCGCTCTGGCTGAGCGCGGCCTGCATCACGCGGTCGGGATAGACCTCCTCCACCAATGGTGAGGCCGCCAACTGCTCGAGGGCGGCCTCGTCCACCGTGCCGGCGAGGAAGGGCTCGGTGACATAGCTGCGGCGGATCTTGAACTTGGGGGCGGCCGCCCTGACGCGCCCGGCCAGATCCTGGATGGCGGGAACACGCTGGCGCCAGTCCTGGGCGTGGATCTGGGGCAGCTTGCTGTCCCAGAGGGAAACAATGACCCTCGCCTCTCCCTGCTGCCGGAGCTGATCCCGAACGCGACCGTGCACATACGCCTGGGGAGTGGCCCAGGCCGACT
The DNA here is from genome assembly GCA_963716175.1 of uncultured Armatimonadota bacterium. Lineage (GTDB taxonomy): Bacteria > Armatimonadota > Hebobacteria > Hebobacterales > Hebobacteraceae > MFD04408-11. The sequence continues at coordinate 3,906,327 of OY970296.1, forward strand.
GCTGCGCGGCTGCGGCGAACAGCACCGCCAAGCCGCACAGCACAACCAGACTTCTTCTCATCTCGATCTCCCCTGGCGCAATGCCGCTGCGGCGGACTCAGCACGACACCAGAGGCATCTCCGGCCCAGCCAGAGAAAACGGTCGTACTTCTCCGCCCTGCGAGACCGATACCGAACAGTCATGCCCATGCGGGCCGACTTGTCTGAGTATACCCCGACAACTAACATCTTTCCCTTTAGCGATCTGCTCCCGGTCTCCTGTTGCAGGTATGGTCTCAAGCAAGTCGAAGCATGGGGCGATTGTCGCGATCTGTGACGGAAGGACAATCCTCACAGCCGCCCAGGCAGACGCACGCAGCAACTGGCGGGGGGAGGGATAAGTGCGGATCTCTGAGCTGGATACGCCGACGCTGCTGGTTGATCTGGACCGACTGGAAGCCAATCTCGACCGGATGGCGCAGCGGGCGCGGACCTCCGATCTGCAACTGCGGCCCCACACCAAGACGCACAAGGTTCCAGCGATCGCCCGCATGCAATTGGAGCGGGGCGCCGTGGGCATCACCGTAGCGAAAATCGGCGAGGCGGAGGTGATGGCCGATGCGGGGGTCGAGGATATCTTCATCGCCAACCAGATTGTAGGAGCGGGGAAGGTCGAGCGCCTGATCGCGCTGGCGCGGCGGGTGAAGCTGGCGGTGGGCGTGGACAGCGTAGAGGTGGCAGCGCCCCTTTCCATGGCCTTCGCCCAGGAGGGGCTGCGGCTGCCAGTGCTGCTCGAGGTCGACACCGGGCTGGGGCGGTGCGGTGTCCCTCCCCAGGCCGCGCTGGACCTGGCGCGACACGTCAACACGCTGCCGGGGCTCAGCCTGGCAGGGATCTTCACCTACCCTGGGCACGTGTACGCCGCGCGCAACGATAACGAGGTGGCCGGCGTTACCGCCTATGAATGCCGCACCATGGCCGACCTGGCGCGGCGTATCGCTCCTATCGCGGGGCTGACGCTCCGGGTCAGTGGGGGGTCAACTCCCACCAGCCGGCACTACACTGCGGAATGCGGCCTGAGCGAGATGCGGCCCGGCACCTATGTCTTCAACGACCGCATTCAGATTGATCGCTGGTCGGCCCAGCCCGACGAATGCGCGCTCACGGTGCTGGCCACGGTGATCAGCGTGCCGGAAGCAGGTCGCGCGGTGCTGGACGCCGGCAGCAAGTCGCTATCCCAGGATCGCGCGCACGAGTCGCCCGGATTCGGGATGCTGAAAGAGGATAACGCGGCGGTGCTGATGAGGCTCAACGAAGAGCACGGCTTCCTCGATCTCTCTCAGGCCGCCATCAAGCTCCGGGTGGGAGACAAGGTGCAGGTGATCCCCAATCACTGCTGCGTGGTGAGCAATCTCTTTGATGAGATGGCGGCAGTGCGGGCAGGAGACGTGGTGGAGACCTGGCCCATCGCGGGGCGAGGGAAGCTGCGGTGACGCGGCGATCCACCGCGGGGACGCAGAGGGCGCGGAGGCTGGAGCACGACGAGGCGGCGACGCCTCCCGCTGCTGCGAAGCGCCCGGCATGGCCGCCTTAGAGGAACACAGGAGAGGGAGATGGCGGGAAAAGAGATCATCATCTCGGATAGGCTGCCGGCGCCAAAGGGGCCCTATTCCCCGGCGGTGCGAGCGAACGGGTTCATCTTCGTCTCCGGCCAGGGGCCAGTTGACCCCGGCACTGGCGAAGTGCTGCGCGGCAGCATCGAGCAACAGGCCGAGCTGGTTCTGAACAACATCAGGACCATCCTCGAGGAGGCGGGGTCGTCGCTGGATCTGGTGGTCAAGACCAACGTCTACCTCGACAAGATCGAGGATTTCGCGGCGATGAACGGGGTCTACGCCACCTTCTTCCCCCAGCGTCCTCCAGCTCGCACCACCATCGAGGCCGCCAACCTGCCTCTGGGAATCGGGGTGGAGATAGATGTGATCGCGCTGGCACCGTGAGAGCAGGTAGCTGCGGGATCACCGCGCGCCGTGAGCGCGCAGCAGCTCTGCCGTCGCACTCTCGTGCTTGGCGACGGCCAGGGTGAGAGGACTTTCCCCGCGCTGGTCGCGAGCATTTGGGTCAGCGCCCGCGGCCAGCAGCAACTCGGCCTGGTCTCGCTTCCCGACCGAGGCCGCCAGGTGCAGCGGTGTCCATCCCCGCTTGTCTCTTGCGTTGACCTCCGCTCCGCCCGCGATCAGCAGCTCCACCGCCTGGGACCACCCCAGAAGCACCGCGCCATAGATGGGTGTCCAATCGAGCCCTTGTCGAGTCCTGGCGTTCACGTCCGCGCCTCTTGCCAGCAGCAGCCGGACCATCTCCGGCTGATCGAGCAGTGCCGCCCAGTGCAGCGGAGTACGCCCCTTGCCATCAGGCGCATTGATCTCCGCGCCGCGAGCCAGCAGCAGCTCCGCCAGCCGCGCGCCTCCGGCAGCGGTGGCGCTGTGCAAAGGCGTCCTCCCCTGAGGATCTTGCGCGTTCACATCTGCTCCGTGCGACAGTAGGGCCTCCGCCACGCCGGTATGACCGGCGTAAGCAGCCTCGTGCAGGGGAGTCCATTCCAGCCCCGCGGCAGCCCGCACCCCCGCGTCGGCGCCGTGCGCGAGCAGCTCCTCGGTCACCTCCGCATGCCCGGCCAACGCGGCTGCGTGCAGCGGCGTCCAGCCAAAGCACCGCCCGTTTCTGGCGTTCACCGCCGCGCCCTGCCCCAGCAGGCGCTTGACCACGGCGGTGCGGCCGCGGAGGGCGGCCTGGTAGAGATCGGTGCTGCCACCCCCGGCCGACAGCGCCAGCAGCCACAGGGCAGCGGCAGCCGCAACCGGCGCCAGGCTCAAGAACGATATGCGCCCACGCCTGCCGTTCACGGCCCAGTCCGCCTCGGGAGGCGGCCTTCTCCGACGCGGCCCGGCAGAGCGCCCTTCAGGGGCCCCATCGCGCGGAAGGCGCGGCACGATGAGGACCAAGGAGCCGTACACCAGCGCCGCGGCGAGGAGGCAGCCATTGAAGCCGATGAGCTTCCCTCCCGCGGCGGCGAGCACGCTTCCCACCACAGACATGAGGCCGTTGAAACCCCACACCCAGGGCACATCTCCCTGCCTGGCGCCGGACATGAGTCGGAGGCCGCTGGGAAACGGGACGCCCAGCGCGATTCCCAGGGGTACCAGCAGCACGCCGGTCGCCAGCAGTTTCCCGGGAGTGGACACGTGTAGAAGCGATGACAGCACCGGTGATAGGGCCAGCGTGTAGGCCGCGGCGATGGCGCAGACCATGGCGGCCGCTGCCATGGTGCGGCGAGGCAGCATCTCCGCCGGCCAGCGCTGGCTCATCCCGCTCCCCAGGCTGGCGCCGATCAGCAGCCAGAACAGGATCCCGGCCAGGCTCAGCGTGGGATGCCCCAGGAACAAGATGAACTTCTGGATCAGCGGGATCTCCACCAACATGAAGCCAATGCCCAGAGCGCCGAAGTAGACCAGCCACGCCTGTGGCCCGCGTTCCCTCTGCGGCCGTCGCCAGAGCAGCGCACCGCTGAAGAGCGCGCCCAGGCCGAAGCTGCCCAGAAGGAACCAGAGCAGCACCCTCGGGGCGCCGAAGGAACGGTCGAGGAAGAAGGGCCGGTCATCGGTGGCCGGGCGCAGGTCCGAACGCGCGTCACCGTCTGGCAGGCCGGCCGCGAACACCTCCGGCAGCGTCGCCGCGCCGGAGGCGACCTCTGCCACCAGGCGATGACCGCCCAGGCCGGGGAGGAAGACCATTTCCGCCAGTCCGGCCTCGATCGCTCGCCGCAGCCGGCCGAGATCATCCGCAGTCAGTGGGGACCGCTTCCAGATCAGGAGGTAGCGGTAGGGTGTCTCGACCTCCTCGCCCCCGGGGAGAGCGAGAAGGGCGAGATGGCGACACGCCTGCTGAGCATCGGTGCCCTGCTCCTGCATCACCGCGATGGCGGTGAACGCAGCCCGCAGCAACAGCGGCCCGGACTCGGTCACCAGGGTATAGCGCCCTTGCGGGGCGAGGTGGCGGAAGTAGTCTGAGAACGCCTCCTGGGTGTGGATATACGACTCGACCAGAGCCTGCCCGGCGCCGGGCGCGGTCGCAGTCTGAGTCAGCGTGGAGCTGATGAGGTCATATTGCTGGCGGGAGCGGCGCACGAAACTGCGCCCGTCCTCTATGCTCACCGTAACGCCCGGCCACTGGTAGAGATTCCCGTTGAGGCCCCGGTAGCGGTCCATCATCGCCGCTACGGAGGCGTTGACCTCGACGCCCTCCATCTTGCTGAAGCCGGCCAGCAGGCCCCAGAGGAAGTCTCGCCCGGCGCCGGGCCCGATAGAGAGCACGGTGCTGTGAGGGGAGAGGTCGTACCCGATGAACGGCAGCTCGCGGCGGAGCTGGGAGAGAGAGCTCGAGTCGCCGTGGAACGGCGTCATCTGGGATGGGGTCCCGCCGTCGGTGTAGAGCTGGAGACTATAGAGACCGGCCTCGGGCGAGTCGTAGCGGACGAGATCCGTCCTGGCGTAGGCCGACCAGTCCCGATCCAGAGTGGACCCGATCTGACCAGATCCGGCGGCCTCCTGCACCATCGCCTTCGTCACCGCCGACGGCGCCCCCGCCAAGGGGCGAATCCGGAGATAGTCGGCCCTCACACTCGCGGGCCAGGAGGCCGCCAGGAAGACCACCGTGGCCACGCTGGCGAAGAACAGACCGTGGTCTCGTCGGGAGAGCGCCCAACAGGCCGCCCCGATGCCAGCCAGTCCGCCCAGGGGAAAGGCCATGTGGAGCGCGCCGGTCAGCCCCATCAGAGGCACGACGAGAACCGCGGCGAGCGCGGCCCCGAAGAGATCGGCCTGGTAGAGACGGCCGCTTTCCGAGACCTGCTCGCGGAAAACCTCAGCCAGAAACGCGCCGGCGAAGATGAAGGGCAGAACCGGGATCAGGGCAGCCCAGAGGTGGGCCGCGATAATCGCTGAACTGCCGAAAAGCAGGGCGATGCTCCAGGGTATCAGCAGCGCGAAGCCCAGCCCCGCCCAACCCACCTCAGGGCCGGCGGGCAGGCCCACCTCGCGGCGGACCCGCGCGCTCCGCTGGAGCAGGTGCCAGCCCAAGCCACCCAGCCCCAACCCGCACATGGCGCCGGAAACGGCCACGAAAGCGTAGTGATAGTCGAACAGGACGGAGTAGACGCGGGTGAGGCTGACCTCAAAGGCCAGCACCACGAAGGACACGAGGAAGACACTTGCCAACACCGACCACCCGCCACACGGCCGGCGGGCAACCTGGCGCGGGTGGGACCCTTCGCTGCGCTCAGGACGAGCCATGGCAACGCCTTGCCCTGCCGGATTGGGCGGCGAGCCCAGTTTATGGGGCGAGTCGGCCGCTGTCAATGGCGTGCAGCAGGGCGCGTCATCTCAGTTTCGGAAGCAGCGGCCCCAATGCGAGAGCTGTGCCAGCCCCAAGACCCCCTGATTGTGGAATAAGTGTCTTACGCGGGAGGCGTCGGTTTGGCCAAGCCGTCGTGCTTGGGCGTATCTGGGCTGGCCGGCAGACGCGCCCCGGGGAAAGCCACCACGCGACAACTGCAGCCCATGGCCAACGCCCGAGAGCTAGCTGCCCATCTTCCCATCGTCCGCGCGCTGGCAGCGCGGTCCGCGGCTCGCCGCGCTCTGATCGCCGCCGATCCCTTCCGGAAGAGCGAGATACAGGAGGAGCGGCTCTGGCTGCTCGCCCTGCTGATCATCTTCCTGCTCTCCGTGAGCCTTTTCCTGCTCACGGCCACCGAGGATGCCCGGGGGTCGATTCCGGCCTTGGCGATGCCTCTCATGGCCGTGCTGGGCAGCGACATCACCACCTGCTTCCTGCTGGTCATGGTGCTGCTGATCACCGCGTACATTCGCGAACGCCTGGCCGAACGCTGGCGGGAGAACCGCCGCCTGGTCGAGCAGCTCACCGCGAAAGAGCGGGCGCTGAAGAAGAAGGATGCCCAGCTCACCACCTGGGGCGAGCTCAGCCATGCGCTGATCGCGAACTTCGATCTGCCCCGGCTGCTGGATCTGATCGTGACCACCGCCATCGAGGTGACGGGCGCGGACCGGGGCTCGGTGATGCTGCTCGATGAGAACGATGGGACGCTCTCTATCAAGGCCGCGAAGGGCCTCGGGGCGGAGGTGGCCAGCGCCACCAAGCTCCGACTGGGCGAGGGGATCGCGGGCCGAGTGGCGCTGACGGGGAAGCCACTGCTGCTGCGCCGCGGCGAGGGACAGCTCGCGCTGCGGCCGCTGCGTCGCCGAGAAATGCAGATCTCATCGGCGATTTCAGTGCCGCTCCGCATTGAGGACCGGATCGTGGGCACCCTCAATGTCAATGAGTCGGGGCGGGTCAGCGAGTTTGGAGACGAGCACCTGCGGGCCCTGACCCTCTTCGCCGACCAGGCCGCCCTGGCGCTGGAGAAGGCGCAGCTCTACCGCGATTCCCAGCGGCAACTGGAGAAGCTGCTCTCGGTGCTGGACGAGCTGAGCCGGACCCAGGCGCAGCTCGTGCACTCCGAAAAGCTGGCCTCCCTGGGGGTGCTGGCCGGCGGCGTGGCGCACGAGATCAACAACCCGCTGATGGTGATCCTGGGCCGGACAGAGCTGATGCTGATGGATGAGGACCTGCCCGGCGATGTCAGAAGCAACCTGGAGACCATCCGGGTGGAGACCGAGCGCATCGCCGAAATCGTGCTGGGCCTGCTCACGTTCGCCCGCAAGAGCCGCCAGGAGAAGATGGAGACCCTGGATGTGAACGAGGTGCTGGACCGGACGCTGATGCTGAGCGAGCATCAGCTCACCCTGGGCAATGTGCGGGTGGTCAAGGAGCTGGACGCGCATCTGCCGGCCATTCAGGCCAACCCAGGGCAGCTCCAGCAGGTCTTCATGAACCTGATGATCAACGCCCACCACGCCATGCCCAACGGGGGCCAGCTCACGGTACGCACGGGACCGGTGCCCCAGCACCGGGTGTTCATCGAGATCGAGGACACCGGCTGCGGCATTCCCGCCGAGGACCTGAACCGCATCTTCGACCCGTTCTTCACCACCAAGGAGGAAGGAAAGGGCACCGGCCTGGGCCTCTCGGTGAGCCGCAATATCATCGAGAACCACGGGGGCATCATCGGGGTGGAGAGCACGGTCGGCCTGGGCACCCTGTTCCGCGTGGTGCTGCCTGAGGAGTCTCCGGTTCCGGCCAGTCCCCAGACTCCGGTCAGCATCAGCGATCTCACGCAGCGGGCCACCTTCTCCTTGTAGGTAGGGCAGGCCTGTCCCGAGCGCAGGCGAGGGATCCGCGACCTGCCCCGGCGGGCATGGGCATGCCCGCCCTACAACGCGAGCGATGCGGGCCCCACCAGGCGCCGATCCGCTTCGCCAGGAGTTCTCCCCCAACGCGTCTAACCCAGTGCGCGTCAGCGCGGGCTTCCATGCGCGTCAGCACGGGTTTCCAATGGCGAGAGGAGGGAGCATGGGCGGAGAGCGGCCCCTGGGGATTGGCGTGGTGGGGACAGGCGGCTGGGCGACGAGCTTCTGGCAAGAAGCCCAGTGCGCCCCGGAGGTGACTCTGGTCGCGGCCTGGGATCGCGACGCGGAACGCCTCAGCCAATTCGCCGACGGCTATGGCTGTGAGGTGGCGCCGACCTTCGAGGGCTTGCTCGCGAACCCGAGAGTGGAGGCGGTCGCCATCTTCACGCCAAACAACTTCCATCGGGCGCCGGCGGAGGCGGCCGCGGCCGCCGGCAAACACGTCTTCACCGAGAAGCCCATCGCCAACACCATCCCCGATGCTGCGGCTATGATCCGGGCCTGCCAGCGCGCGGGGGTGACGTTGATGGTGGGCCACAGCACGCGTTACCGGGGGCCGGCGCGAGCGCTGAAGTCGCTGCTGGAGGAGGGCCGCCTGGGACAAGTGGTGATGGCAGAGGCCAACATCTCGCACTCCGGCGGGAGAAGGCTAACAGAGGCGGAATGGAGGTGGCACCGGGAGGAGGCGCCGGGCGGACCACTGATGCAGCTTTCGGTGCATGCCTTCGACACCTTGCACTACCTGTTCGGCCCCACCAGGCAGGCCACGGCCCTCTCCACCAGCTCCCTGGCGCCCTCCCAGATCGAGGACGTATTCCTGGCGTTGCTGGAGTTCGAGTCCGGGCTGCTGGCCTATGTCGGGACCAACTATCTGTGCCCGCCAGTGAACTATGTGCGCATCTACGGGGTCGCCGGAAACGTCCACTCAGAGGGCCCGAAAGTGACCTTCTTGAAGGCGGCCGGCGACTGGGACAGCCACCCGGAGGGGGTGCCAGTCCGCGAGATCAGCGCCCCGGCCGCGGAAATGGCGGAACTGGCGCGGGCGGCGCGAGCGCACGGCCACCCCGAGACCGGTGGGAAGGAGGGGCTGCTGGCCCTGGGGGTGGCGTGGGCCTGCCTGCTGTCGGCCGAGCAGGGCTGCGCGGTGGAGGTGCGGCAGGCGCTGGGAGAAGCGGCGGCGCTGGCGACCTGATCCGAGAAGCTGTGGTAGCCCAGGCTCCCGGCCTGGGAGACACGCGTTCCCGACGGACGCAGGTTTCCCTGCGATTCCGACGAACCGCGGGGATGACTTCGGCCTGCGCCGAGTGCAGCCGAGCAGGAGGTGGCGATGCTGCTGCGACCGCAGATGATCGAGCCAGGAACACTGAAGGAGGCGGTGGCCGCGCTCAGCCGGCAGCGGGGGGCAATGGCCTTGGCCGGCGCCACCGACTTGATCCCGGCGATCCGGCGGGGGATGGCCAAGCCGCGGGTGCTGGTCAACCTGAAAGGCATCCCCGAGCTGGCGGGGGTGCGGCGGGTGAAGGGCGGCCTGAGCATCGGCGCGCTCACCAAAGTGGCAGACTTGCTGCGCAGCCCGCTGGTGGCGCGCGATTGGCCTGTGCTGGCCGAGATCGCCCGCGATTTCGGTTCGCCGCAAATCCGGAACCTGGCCACAGTAGGCGGGAACCTGTGCAATGCCACGCCCTCCGCCGATCTACCGCTGCCCCTGCTGGTGCTGGAGGCGCGGCTCGAGGTCGCGGGGCCGCGGGGCAAGAGAGAGCTGGCCATCTCCGACTTTTTCCGGAATGTGAACAAGACGGCGTTGCGCGCTGGTGAGATCCTGACCGCGATCGTGGTGCCGCGGCCTCCCGTCCGCACCGGGGTGGCCTGGGAGAAGCTGGTGGGTCGGCGGGCGATGGATCTGGCCATCGCCGCAGCCGCGGTGGCGGTCACGCTGGCCCCAGATGGGAAGACGTGCCGAAAGGCGCGAGTGGCCTTGGGCGCGGTGGCGCCAATCCCCATGAGGGCCCGCGCCGCGGAATCGGTGCTCGAGGGGAAGAAGCTCACCCCGTCGCTGCTGGCTGAGGCGGCAGCGGCCGCCGCGGCCGAGGCGAAGCCAGTCTCCGACCTGCGCGCCAGCGCCCACTACCGGCGAGAGATGACGGAAGTGCTGGTGCGGCGAGCACTGCGGCAAGCGCAGCAACGGGCGGTCCGGTAGGGCAGGTCCGCGACCTGCCCCATGAGCAGAGCAGGAAGAGGAGCGACACATGAGTGATCAGATGCTCAGCTTCCGTGTCAATGGCGGAAGCTACCAGGCCGCAGCGCATCCCGCCGAGCGGCTGGTGGATGTGCTGCGCTATCAGCTCGGCTTCACGGGCGTGAAGGAGGGCTGCGGCACCGGCCAATGCGGCGCCTGCACGGTCCTGCTGGACGGCCGCCCCGTGAACTCGTGCCTGACCTTCGCGGGCGACGCTGTGGGGCACGAGATCACGACCATCGAAGGTCTGGCCGAAGGCGGGGAGCTGCACCCTCTGCAGCAGGCCTTCATCCAGCACGGCGCGGTGCAGTGCGGCTTCTGCACCCCCGGCATGCTGCTGGCGGCGAAGGCGCTGCTGGACGAGAACCCGGGGCCGACGGAAGAGGAAATCCGCCGAGGATTGACCGGCAATCTCTGCCGATGCACGGGCTATCGCAAGATCATTGACGCCATCCAGGCGGTGGCCGGTTTGCCCGCCAGCCGTGCGGCGCGGCCGCCGCGCGCCACGCGGAGGAGCCGGCGTTGAGGTACGTCGCGGTCGGCAAACGCGTGCCGCGCCTCGACGCCCCCGAGAAGGTGACGGGGAAGGAGCAATTTGGCGCCGACATCGCCCTGCCGGGAATGGTATGGGGGGCGGTCCGGCGGTCACGAGAGCCGCATGCCCGCATCCGCGGCATGGACACGAGCAAGGCCGTACGGATGCCGGGCGTGGTGGCGGTGATCACCGGGCGTGAGCTTCCCGCCCTGGCGCGAGACAAGGTGCGCTACCAGGGGGAAGCAGTAGCGGCAGTGGCGGCGCTGACCCGCGAACGAGCGTCGGCAGCGGCGCGGGCCATCGCGGTGGACTACGAGCGCTTGCCTGTGGTCACTGACGTGCGGGCCGCAATCCGGCCAGGGGCGCCGCTGCTACACGCCGATGTGGTAGCCCAGGCTCCCAGCCTGGCACGCCGTCGCCAAGAGGCCGAGCCGCGCACGCTGCCCAACGTGTGCGATGAGACGGTGGTGAGGCGAGGAGACGTGAAGGCCGGGTTCGCCGCCAGCGACCTCATCTTCGAGGACACCTTCGAGACGCCGTGGGTGCACCAGGGGTACATCGAGCCCCATGTCTCGGTGGCCGACTACAACCCGGTCACCGGGAAACTATCAATCTGGACCAGCACACAGGGGCAGTTCGCGGTCCGCAGCAGGGTAGCTCAGACGCTGGGCCTGCCGATGAACCGGGTGCGGGTGATCGGCGCTCCCGTGGGGGGAGGGTTCGGAGGCAAGGGAGGGGTGATACTGGAGCCGATCTGCGCCGCGTTGTCGCGGCAATGCGGACGGCCGGTGAAGATGGTGATGACACGGGAGGAAGAGTTCCTGGCGAACCGGCCCTGCGGAGGATCAGTGCTGGAGCTGAAGACTGGAGTCAAGAAGAGCGGCGAACTGATGGCGCTGCAAGCGCGGCTGCTGTTCGACACCGGGGCCTATGGCGGGGCGCAAGCCGGCACCGGGGCCACCCTGGTGCAGGGACCCTATCGCATCCCCAACCTGCTGGTGAGGGCCTACTCGATCTACACCAATAAGCCGTCGGCCGGAGCGAGAAGGGCGCTGACCGCCCCGCATGTGCATTTCGCCATCGAAAGCCAGCTCGACATCATCGCCCATGCGCTGGAGATGGACCCGCTGGAGATCAGGCTGAAGAACGTGATCGGGGAGGGTGATCCGGTGGTCGGAAATGCCACCATGCCCTACTCGCTGCCGGAGAAGGTGATTCGGGCGGCGGCGGAGGGCGCGGGTGGTCGCGTAGGGGCGTGGTTCACCACGCCCAGAAGGCGGGCGCAATGAAGTGCGCCCCTGCCGAGGGGAAGGCGAGGGGGATGGGCATCGCGGCCGGGCACTGGACGTGCTGGGCCGCGGGATCGAGCGCCTATGTGCAGCTCAACGAGGATGGCACAGTCTCGGTGGTGACCGGCGCGATCAACTTGAGTGGCACCGACACCTCCTTCGCCCAGATCGCGGCGGAGTCGTTCGGCATCCCCGTGGCGCGAGTGACCGTGCAGGTGGGCGACACTGACACCGGCCCGCGGAACGACGGCTCTCACCACAGCCGGGTGCTGTTCGGCGTCGGGGAGGCAGTGCGGCGAGCCTGCGAGGACGCCAAGCGCCAGCTCGCGGAGACGCTGGCCGCTGATCTGGGCGCCAGCCCGGACAAGATCGAAGTCTCGCAGGGCCGGGTGAGGGTGGCGGGCATGGGTAGGCCCGCCCTGCAGTTGGCGGAGGCGGCAAGCCGGGCGGCCGACTACCGCGGCGCGATCGTGGGGCGGGCCGCGCTGACGGAGCTGCCGTTCTCGATCTCGTCTGCGGCGCAGGTGGCGGAGGTGGAGGTAGACTGCGAGACTGGGCAGGTGGAGCTGAAGCGGCTCACCTGCGCTCAGGATGTGGGGTTCGCAATCAACCCCATGAGTGTGGAGGGCCAGATCGAGGGAGGGGCCTCGCACGGGATTGGCTATGCGTTGAGCGAGGAGTACCGGTACCATCAGGGACGATTGCTGAATGGCAACTTCATGGACTTTCGCATGCCCACCGCGCTGGATCACCCCGAATACCGGATCGCGCTGATCGAGGAGCAAGTGGATGGCGGACCCTTCGGGGCGAAGGGCGTAGGCGAGCCCCCGACCATCCCCACCGCGGCTGCTATCGCGAACGCGATCTTCGATGCCGTGGGGGCCAGGGTGAGAGAGATTCCGATCACGCCGGAGCGGCTGTATTGGGCGATGAAGAGCGCCAAACCGGCGGAGAGGGCGAAGGCAGGGAGACGGCGATGAGATACACGGCGGTCGGGAAGAGAGTCCCGCGGCTGGATGGACCCGAGAAGGTCACGGGCCAGGCGCGCTTCGGGGCGGACATCAGCCTGCCGGGGATGGCGTGGGGAGCGGTGGTGCGCTCGCGCCAGCCGCACACGTGGATCCGCGGCGTGCACACGGAGAAGGCCTCGCGCATGCCGGGCGTGCTGGCGATAATCACCGGGAAAGACTTCCCGCGCCTGGGTGAGAGTGACGTGCCCGTGCTGGCGCGGGACAAGGTGCGGTACCAAGGCGAGGCCGTGGCTGCGCTAGCGGCGCTCACGCCCGAGCAGGCCGCCGCCGCGGCGCGCGCGATCCAGGTGGACTACGAGCCACTGCCGGTGCTCACGGATGTGCGAATGGCGATTGAGCCACGCGCGACCCTGGTGCACGAAGAGGCGAAGCCGGCGGCCCTTCCTAATGTCTGCGACCAGACCACGGTGAGGCGCGGCGACGTGCAGGCCGGGTTCGCGGCCTCCTACCGTGTGTTCGAGGATACCTTCGAGACGCCGTGGGTGCACCAGGGGTACATCGAACCCCATGTTGCACTCGCCGACGTCAACCCGGCGACAGGCAAGGTGACGGTGTGGACGAGCACCCAGGCCCAGTTCAACCTGCGGTCGGAGCTGGCCGGGATCTTCGACCTCCCAATGCATCGGGTGCGCGTGATCGGCACCCCGGTGGGCGGCGGGTTCGGGGGAAAAGCGGCGGCCACCGTGGAGCCCCTGTGCCTCGAGCTGTCCAGGCGCATCCATCGGCCTGTGAAGATCATCATGAGCCGCGAAGACGAGTTCCTCGCCAACCACCCCTGCGGCGGGTCGGTGCTGGAGCTGAAGACCGGGGTCAAGAAGGACGGGGAACTGGTGGCGCTGCAGGCGCGGCTGCTGTTCGACACTGGCGCCTATGCGGGAGCGCAGTCCGGCACCGGCGCGGTGCTGGCGCAGGGTCCGTATCGCTTCCCCAACCTGCTGGTCCGGGCCTATGCCATCTACACCAACAAGCCATCGGCCGGGGCCCGCCGAGCCCTCACCGCGCCGCACGTGCACTTCGCCCTGGAAAGCCAGCTCGACATCATCGCGCATGAGCTCGCTCTCGATCCGCTGGCGATTCGGCTCAGAACGCGCTGCGTGAGGGCGACCCGGTGGTGGGCGACAGCACCCTTCCCTACTCCCTCCCGGAGAAGGTGATCCGGGCTGCGGCAGAGGGCGCGGGGTGGTCGCGTAGGGGCGTGGTTCACCACGCACGAAACCTGGGCGCGATAGACCGCGCCCCTACCACGGGCAAGGCGCGGGGCGTCGGCATCGCGGGCGGACATTGGACCTGCTGGGCGGGGCCGTCGAGTGCGGTGGTTCACGTGAATGAGGATGGCACGGTCTCCGTGCTCACCGGTGCGATCAACCTGACTGGCACAGATACCTCTTTCGCGCAGATCGCGGCGGAGTCCTTTGGCATTCCCGTGGAGCGGGTGACGGTGCAGGTCGGAGATACGGACACGGGGCCGCGCAATGAGGGCTCCTGGGGGAGCCGGGTGCTGTTCGGCGTCGGGGAGGCGGTGCGGCGCGCCTGCGAGGATGCCAAGCGCGAGCTGGCGGAGGCGCTGGCAGCCGAGCTGGGCACGGCGCCGGATGAGATCGAGGTGGCGGGGGGCCGCGTGCGCGCGGGGGGCCGCCGGTTCCCGCTGGCCGAGGCCGCCGGCCGGGCCGTGGAATACCGGGGCGCGGTGGTGGGGCGGGCGGCGCTGACCGAACTCCCCTTCGGCATTGCGTTTTCTGCCCAAGTGGCGGAGGTGGAGGTGGACCGAGAGACGGGCCAGGTGGAGCTGAAACGGCTGATCTGCGCGCAGGATGTAGGGCTGGCCATCAACCCCATGAGCGTGGAGGGACAGATCGAGGGGGCGGCCTCGCAGGGCCTGGGCTATGCGCTGTGCGAGGAGTACATCTACGATCAGGGGCGGATGCTGAACGCGAACCTGATGGACTTCCGCATGCCCACCGCGCTCGATCATCCCGAGTTCCAGGTGGCGCTGATTGAAGAGCAACTCGACGGAGGCCCCTTTGGGGCGAAGGGGGTGGGCGAGCCGCCGATGATCCCGACGGCGCCCGCCATCGCCAATGCCATCTTCGATGCCGTGGGAGCCCGCGTGCGGCGCCTGCCGATCACGCCGGAGCGGCTGCACGCGGAGATGAAGCGTGGCCGATCGGGCCGGTGAGCAGACGGCGGCAGTGGTGCTGGCAGCGGGAGAATCATCTCGCCTGGGGCGGCCCAAATCACTCCTGCCTTTCGGCGAAAGCACAGTGATTGGCTGTGTGGTGGGGGCGATGGAGGGCGCCGGAGTGCATCCCATACTGGTGGTGGCGGGAGCCGCTGCCCCAGAGATACAGGCGGCCCTCGCTAGGACGCCAGCACAGGTGCTCCTCAACCCCGCACCCGAGCGGGGGATGGTATCGTCTCTGCGCATCGGCGTAGGCGCGCTGCCGGATAAGGTTGGGCGCTTCCTGATCGCGCTGGGAGACCAACCCAGGCTCAAGGCCTCTGATGTCACGCGCCTCCTGGACGAACAGGCGCGCCTGGGCAAGGACATCGCCATCGCCAGCTACCGGGGGAAGCGCGGTCATCCGGTCGTCTTCACCTCCCGCTATCGCGAGGAGATACTCACCTTGCGGGATGACCAGGTTCTCCGCGATCTGATCCACTCCCATGCCGATGATGTGACAGTGGTGGAATGCGAATCCGACGGCGTGATCCATGACATTGACACCCAGGAAGACTATGAGCGTGAACTCGGGCGGACCAATCCCTAGCAGCGCCACTGGCATTCTCGCGGAGGTGGTGCGCCTCCAGGCGGCGGGGCGGAAGGGTGTGCTGGCCAGCCCCTTCTGGTCGCTGGGCTCGGTGCCGGTGAGCGCGTGGGCGAAGCTGCTGATGCGGGACGACGGCTCCACCCTGGGGACGGTAGGGGGAGGAGCGCTGGAGGCCGAGGTGCTGCGAGCGGCCCCGGAGGTGCTGAGAGAGGGAAGGCCGCGCCTGCTCACCTTCGACCTCACCGCCTCTCAGGCGGCCGACGCCGGCATGATCTGCGGGGGCCGCTGCGCCATCTTGCTGGAGCCAATCGCACCCGGCAGCGGGGAAGAGGTGTTTGCGGCTGCAGCCAGGGCGGAGGCGGCAGGTGAGCCCATCGTGATCGTCACTGTGCTCGACGCAGAGGCGGGCCTCACCAGAATGGCGGTAGGCGCGGGGGGTGCACAGCTCGGGACGACCGGCGAGGCCGCAGCCGATGAGGCGCTGGTGAAGGAGGCCCTGGCGGCTTTGGCGGAGGGGCGGCCGCGCCATATCGAGCAGCCTGTGACCGCTCATATCGAACCCCTCCTGCCGCGGCCTTCTCTCTTCATCTTCGGCGGAGGACACATCGCGCTGCCCGTGGCTCACATGGCCGAGATCATCGGCTTTCGCGTGACGGTGATTGACGACCGGGAGGAGTTCGCAAACCGGCAGCGCTTCCCGAGCGCAGAGCAGGTGGTGGTGGCAGAGGTGGCCCAGGCCTTCCGCGATCTGCGTGTGGGCAGCGATGGCTACGTGGTGGCGGTGACGCGAGGGCACTTGATGGACGAGGAGGTAGTAGCCCAGGCTTTGAGGACGCCGGCCCGCTATATCGGCATGATCGGGAGCAAGCGGAAGGTGGCGGCAGTGTTCGACCGCCTGCGCCACCGCGGGTGCTCCCAGCACGACCTGGCGCGGGTGCACGCTCCCATCGGCCTCCGGATCGGCGCGGATAGCGTGGAGGAGATCGCGGTCAGCATCCTGGCTGAGCTGATCCAGGAGCGACGCCGGACGGCCGGCGCTACCGAGCCCGGGCCAGCTTCTCACCAGCCGGCACAGTCGGGTCCGTGAGGTCGGGCGGAGGCAGCGGGCGACGGGCTCCGCGGCCATAGTCCTGGGCCAGCGCCACTCCCCGGTAGTAGTGGCCCAGTATCTGCTGATAGCTGATGCCAGCGCGGGCCATCCCGATAGCGCCGTGCTGGGAGAGGCCCACACCTTCCCCCGCGCCATAGCCGGTGATGACGAACCCGTCCTTGCCGGTGTGGACGCTGACCAGCCGCGTGTCGTGGTCGTAGGACTCGCCGGTATCCTGTCCCGTCAGCCCGAGCACGACCCTGACGTCGTGCGGACGCCAGACCCTCGCTTCGCCTCTGGCGCCAATGATGTGTAGGTCCATGATGCGACCGGTCTCCCATGGAGAGACTCTCACCTCGCGCACCGCCCCCACCTCTTTTCCGGTGACGGAGCGGACCCGCTGGCGAATCTGCTCCGCGGTAGCAGTAACGGTCCATTGGTAGCAGTCCGGGTAATGGAGGTCCGCGGCCACCACGTCATAGGGGGAGGGGACTGGGGTGAGGTACTCGAGCCGATAGCTGCCCGGCCAGGCCTGATCGGTGGGAGCGGTATGCCCGCCGGCGTTGGCGTGGTAGGCGGCGAGGATCACCCTCCCGTGGTGGGTGAGCACCTGCCCGCGGGTGCGGCGGACGGCCTGGCTGGCCTGGTTGGTCTCACTGCCCACCCCGCGGTAGACCTGACAGTGCCCACTGGCGCAGAGATCGAAGCCTTCCTCTTGGTGTCTGTGCTGGACATCCCGGATGTAGAGAGCGAGGGTGCGGGAGGCCACGGCCTGGGCCTCGAGCGCGCCCGGCTGGGCGAAGATTTCGTTGGGCACTACCCCCTGCAGATAGTCCTCCAGGTCGAGGATGTTGACGACCTGGAGGCGGCGCAACTGCCGCAGCTCGATCCTGAGCACACCTCGATAGCGCTCACCATCCAGGGAGAGTGGTTGCTCCGGCCAGGTGGGAGAGAGGGAGACCCAGCGTCCGGGCCGCACCGCATCGCCACCATCTCCGGCCCACGCCAGCTCATCACCACGGGCGGTGATCCTGAGTTCCCCATCAAAGGTACCTCTGTCTCGCTCCCCCTGCCAGTGGCCCTGACCGCCGACCAGCAGAGAACCAGGCGCGCTCGGGCCGAAGTAAAGCCCTACCCGGACGGCCTGCGACTTCGCCCGGATGCCGCCAGCCCAAGGGCCGAGCGCCCATAGCGCGATGAAGAGAGCAAGCGCGGTGCGCATCTTTGCTGGCCTACCTGTTGCGATCTGCGGAGAGCATGGGTTTGGGCAACCTCTTGCTGCCAGAGAGGAGTTATGTTAGAGTTGCGGCGTGGTCAGGTCCTGGCACTTCGGAGGGGTGGGCTGTTGATCTACCTGCTGGCTGGGATTGCGCTTCTGCTCGTGCTCTGGTACCTGATTGGCGCCGCCTGGGCCGCCTCTATCGCGCAGCATCGCCCGGAGCTGCACGAGGGCGTGCAGCGAGCGCGGTACGGGTGGCGCTGCCCGAAGTGCGGCGATCTGAAAACACCTGCGTGCAGAGCCGAGAACTGCGGCGGGCCGCTGGTCTGGGTGCAGCGAGATGCCAGGATCAAGTGTGCGCGCTGCCACCGTTACTTTATTCCACACCCCATGCTGTTTCGGCAGACGCCCAGGCCCCGGCGGGCGCGCTGCCGGCGGTGTGGCTGGATAGGCGTGGTCAGGGAGTGGAAGATCAGCTAGACCCCGTCTCGCAAGCTGGCCCTGACCCGTTGGGCAGGAGCTTGCTCCTGCCACCGCGCAGGACCTACGCGGTTCTGGCCAGAGTCATCCAGGTATACTTGGGCTGGAACCCGAGGGCACGGTGATAGAGGTTCCAGGCCGCCTGATTGTCCCGGTAGACG
Organism: uncultured Armatimonadota bacterium; assembly: GCA_963716175.1. Lineage (GTDB taxonomy): Bacteria > Armatimonadota > Hebobacteria > Hebobacterales > Hebobacteraceae > MFD04408-11. The sequence goes on from OY970296.1 coordinate 3,924,476, forward strand.
TGGAGATGGGCCGCCTCCGCGCCGTCCGCCCGCGCAGCTTCCAGCGCCAGGATCATGATCAGCTTCCCCAGGCCCAGGCCCCGCCAGGTCTTAGCCACCTGCACCCCGGTGATGCCGTAGAGCCGCCGCCGGTAGGCGCGAGCGTATTCCGGCCATAGCCCGTACGCGGCAGTGGCGATAGTGTCGAGACCCCAGGCCAGATCCACCACTTGTCGCGGAGGAAAGAACGCAGAGGTGACCTCCCGCCAGCGGACCCGAAGGTCAATGCCGCGGTGGCGCTGCCGGAGCCGAGTCGCCTCCTGGCGGAGCAGCTCAAGGTGGCCGCGATCGGATAGGTCCAGCTCGGGAGTGGCGTAGTGAGCGATGGGCGCAAAGCCTCGCTCGGCCGCGACCTCTAGCAGGTCGCTCCGGGTGGCGGACAGGCCGGGCATCTCGTACCCGCCGGCGATGCCGTTGTAGAAGGGCTGGGTGGCCTGCACCCAGCTTGGGGAGAGCAGCACGCGGCGAGCGCCGGCCTGAGAGAGGCGCTCGATCGCGGTGTCGAGGAGCAAAGATAGCAGGGCACGATCAGAGGGCGGGGCCACCAAGGCCCAGATCTGCCCCTCGGAGCGGTTGGCCTGCCGCTCGCCCAGGGTGAACCAGAAGTTGGTCATGGGTCCGAAGTGGACGAAGCCGACAACACGCTCTCCCTCCACCGCTGCCACTAGGCACCCCGGGTCGAAGGAGGGCTGACGGATCACCCGGGCCTGGAGGTCCTCCCCTGTCAGCGGGATGAAGTTGGGCCCGCCGGCGAAGGTCTGGTTCCAGACCCCAACCAGGCCCTCCAGGTGGGTCGAGTGATAAGTGCGCAGGGCTATCACGCCGATCATCAACTCCGCGGGTGGAATGTGGGCGATGCCATTCGCTGAGGCGGGGCGCGGTCCCTTCGGCTCCGCTCAGGGCGGGTCGGCTGGCTTGACAGGGCCCAGAAGATGCCATAACCTAGAAATCTGATGTCGTCGCATTCCCGGCGCATAAGGACCCATAGCTTGAGACGCTGCCTCATGGTGGCGCTGTCCCTGGCCCTGCTCCTCCCCTTGCCCTCCGGCCTGGCAAGGGCCGCGGCCGGGCCCGATGAGGTGACACTGGGGAAACAGGTGGTGGCCGAGGTGCGCCCCCTGGGTCTAACCACGGATGCCTCCCTCAGCGCGCTCGGCAAAAGGCTTACGGGAGTGGTCAAGCGGAGGGAACTGCCGTGGCGGTTCTGGGTGGTGGAGGACATGAAGGAGTATAACGCGTTTGCGGCCCCCGGGGGCTTCGTCTTCATCACCCGCTCCTACTACGAGAAGCTGAATGACGATGAGACCGCCTTCGTGCTGGGCCACGAGATGGCCCACATTGACCTGCGCCACTACGAGAAGCAGATGAGCCGGGAGAGGCGAGCCAACCTGGGTAACCTGGCGCTCAAGATTCTGACCGGCGGCTCCCAGGGCTGGGGGACGGCGGCGGACCTGGGGGCGACGGCCTACGTCACTCACTACAGCCGGGTGCTCGAGCGAGAGGCGGACTTCACGGGGTACCGGTACGCGGAAGCGGCCGGATATGACGCCAACGCCGCGGTGAGCGCGTTGAGCAAGCTGGGGAAGGAGCCGGGCTTGCACCCGTGGATCACCAACATCTACGCCACCCACCCCATCCTGTCCAGCCGCGAGGATCAACTCGCAGCTCTGGGAGGCAAGGAGCCCGAGCAGATCGAGAAGCGGCCAGCCGCGGCCAGCCACAAGCGGGATCTCACCGCGGGGCTGGCGCCTTTCGACCCACCGCGGCCCATCGCGGTGCGGATTCTGGGAGCGGACGGCAAGCGCTGGGAGAATCGCTGGCGGAAGAGCTTCACGCATCAGCTCCACGTTCACCTGCTTCCTCTCGGTTTCAAGATCGCGGGAGACGATCTCATGTACAGGCCCGACATCGGCAACCCGGTGGCAGCGGCGAGAAGCCGGCAGGCATCTTACCTCCTGCTGGTGACGGTGAACGAGATGAAGAGCGACGCCAAGGGGACGGAGGGACCGGCCGGCACACCGGTGCAAGCAAGGGTGGAGGTGGGGGCGAAGCTGGTGGAGGTGGCCACCGGCGAACAGATTGGCGGCGAGCCGCGATTCGCGGATGGGAAGCAGGGGGTGGATGTGCTGCCGGCCGACCCGGATGCCCTGTACGCGGACACGGCGGTGGGAGAGCTGGCAGACGCGGCGGCCGGGCGGATCGCGGTGGCCTGTGCCAGATCCCTGGGCGCGAAGCCGGCGCCGCCCGAGGCGGCAAAGGCCCCAGCATCGGACGACAAGGCGGGCGCGAGCAATCCGAAGTGACGGGCCGAGAACGGGTCCGCTGCCCGACCCCCTGACGTTCCCTCTGGTCTCTGCCGCGTCTGCGTCGGCGAGGAGTTCATTCAGTCACGCAGAACCTGTCGCTTCACCACATCAACGGGTTTCGCTGGATGAAGTAAGGGCGAAACCCCTCAGGGCGCCTCCGAGACTGCACCAGAGGCCCTGCGCACATCGCTCTGATATGCGCAGAGCGGTCGGAGAAAGGAACGGCATGGCCAAGAAACGTTTCGCGCTGATCGGGGCCGGCGTGTTCGGGGAGATGCACGCCAGGGCCTACAGCAGTTACCCCGGGGTCGAGTTCGCGGTCGTCTGCGACCTGAACCGGGACCGGGCGAAGGCAATCGCGTCGAAGTACGGGGCCGGGCGGTTCTGCACCGACTGGCGCGAGGTGGCGCTGGACGCCGGGATTGATGCCGCCTCCGTGGCCACGCCTGATTTCGCGCATACCGAAATCGCGGTGGCGTTGGCGCGAGCCGGCAAGCACCTCCTGGTGGAGAAGCCGATGGCCACCACCGTGCCCGAGTGCGAGCAGATCCTGGCGGCGGCGAAGGAAGGACGGGTCAAGCTGATGGTGGATTTCCACAACCGATGGAACCCACCATTGTACGAAGCCCACCGCATGCTGCGGGCCGGAGAGCTGGGGTCGCCGCGGTTCATCTCGTTTCGACTGAGCGATACTACCTACGTGCCGCGGGAGATGATCGGCTGGGCCGACCGGTCCTCGGTGCTGTGGTTTCTGGGCAGCCACGCCATTGACATGGTGTGCTGGCTGGTGGGCGAGTGGCCCCACCGGGTGTACAGCGTCTCGCGCCGCACCACGCTGAAGGAACAGGGAGTTGACACGCCTGACTTCTTCCAGAGCACCCTGGAGTTCCCGGGCGGAGCGGTGGCCTCGATCGAGAACTCCTGGCTGCTGCCCCCCACCGCCCCCACTGTGTTCGACATGAAGTGCCAGGTTCAGGGGTCGGAGGGAACTGTGTTCATTGACGCCTCCTCCAATCGCACCATGGCGGTGGAGGGGAAGCAGAGATACTCCTACCTGGAGGTGGCGGGAGCGCCCAACCTGTACGGGAAGCAGCGAGGCTTCCTGGTGGAGAGCATCCTGCACTTCGCGGACTGCGTGCTGCACGATCAAGAGCCGCTCGTGCCTGGAGAGGTGGGCCTGGAGGTGACCCGGGTGGCGTGCGCAATAGAGGAGTCCGCCCGGATCGGGCAGCCGGTGGAGGTAAAGCGGTGAGCAGGACCGCGCCAGAGCGGGCCAAGATCAAGGTCTCCAGCCGGGGCCGCAACAAACGGGTCTATGCGGAGGTTGGCGGAAAGGATGTCAGCCATTTCCACATCCTCCCGAGGCGAGTCCGGGTGGGGCCAGCAGCGGAAGTGGTGATGGCCGGGATCGGAGGCGTGGGCACAGAACGCCAGTTTCGCAGGAGGGGATTGGCGCGCCAGGTCTGCCGCCGCGCGATGGAGGAGATCACCAGAGACGGTTACTCCTGCGCGGGCCTGTTCACGGGAACGGGCATCGTTGCCCATCGCCTCTATCGGCGGTTCGGATATGTGGACATCGCTGTCCATAGGCACGCGATGAAGCTGCTGAATCCCCAGGCGGTGGTGCGCAAGGCCTTCTCTCTCCTGGCTGAGAGCAAAGAGATCGCCGATTGGCGAGGGAGAGTGAGAGTTGATCTGCACGGCTACCCGCCGGTCTACCTGCACTTCGCGCGAGGAGAGGTGAGAGCCTCCCCGCGACGCTTGAGGCAAGTGGATCTGGCCCTCACTCTGTCCCACACCACCCTGCGTCTGCTGAGCTGGGGAGGCATGACGCTCGAGTATGCGGAGGCCGCGAACCTGCTGCACTGGAGCGGCGACGGCGAGGCCTGGCAGAGGTGGCTGCGGGCAGCGTCGAGCGCGCGCGGCAGGTTCCACGAGTGATGCGGACCATGCCGGCCACCAGGAAACGGCCTCCGGGCGCAGGTGTTGCCTCGCAACTCACGCATCGTAGGGCAGGTCCGCGACCTGCCCTGCTCAACGTCCGCATCCGCAGCTTCCGACAGGGCGATGAGGAAGCGATCGCGGCGCTGTTCAACCAGTATGTAGCCCAGTCTGTGGGGCCGTCACTGGTGACGCCGCGGTCCTGGCGGGACCAGTACCGGCATCACGGGTGGAGCGGCCCTTCGCTCGATGCGGATAGAGACTGCGTACGCGTGGCCTTGCGCGGGGGCGAGATCATCGGATACCTGGTGGTGGATTTCGAGTACATCTGGGATTCGGATGTGGCAGTGGTACAGGAGCTGTGTATCGCCGAGGGGGAGCAGGCGGACGAACTCGCCCGGCAACTGCTGGAGGATGCGGAACGGCAGGCCGGCTCCCGGGGCAAGCACGTGTTGATGCTCGCGCTGTCCAACGAAGACGGCCACGCGCTGCGGGCAGCTGCGGCCCTCGGCTTCGACGGGTCGGAGGACGGCGGAGACGTGTTCATGGCCGCGATCACCAATCTGGCCGCATTCCTGCGGCAAATCGCGCCGGAGCTGACGCGGCGGATGCAGGCGAGCCGCTTCCGCGCTTGGCGAGGGACCATCCACCTCCGCAGCGGCGAGATGGAGGCCGGCCTCCGGCTGCAGGAGGGAGCAGTGGAGGCGGTTCGGGTGAGAGGGACGGCGGACCTGTCGGCGAGCATCCACCCAGAGGCCCTGCCCTCGCTGCTGTTCGGGCAGCTGTCAGTGGCCCGGGCCTTCCTGCAAGATCGGCTTTCGGTGAGCCAGAGCGAGGGCAGCGAGCAAGCTGCCCAACACGCCAATCGCACCCAGGCCTTGCAGCTACTGGACGCGCTCTTCCCCAGAGTGCCGCTCTACATGCCGCGGGCGCAGTGGTGGTGAGGTCAGGCGGACCGGCCTGTAGGGCGGGTATCCGGCCGCCGACGATTGCGCGGAGGTTCCCCCGTACCGGAGTTGCTCCTTACCAAGCGTGAACTCATAGCACGGGCCTCCGGCTTGACTTCAGGCAGTCGCGAATCGTACAATCGGGAGGCAACAGAGGCTGCAGGGCGGGCGTACCCACGCCCGCCAGTGGCGGGCATGTCTCCCCATGCCCGTCCTACAATGAGGAGTGACGGTGGCGATCAGCACGGGCGACTTCCGCACCGGTCTCACCATCGAGACCGACGGCGGGATCTTCCAGATCATCGAGTTTCAGCACGTCAAGCCAGGCAAAGGCGGGGCGTTCGTGCGCACCAGGCTGCGCAACCTTCGCACTGGGGCCGTGGTAGATAAGACCTTCCGGGCAGGCGAGCGCATGGAGCCGGCGGTGATCGAGCGGCGGCCCATGCAGTTTCTCTACCGGGCCGGAGATGACTACGTGTTCATGGACACTGAGTCCTTCGACCAGATCAGCCTGTCGTCGCAGGTGGTAGGGGAAGGGGTGAGGTATCTCAAGCCCGACACCCAAGTGCTGGTGATGAGGTTCGAGGATGAGGTGTTGGGGGTGGAGCTGCCCAACACCATGGATCTGGTGGTGGCCCAGACGGACCCGGGCCTCCGAGGCGATACCGCCACCGGCGGCAGCAAGCCGGCCACCCTGGAGACCGGGGCGGTGGTGAACGTCCCACTCTTCGTCAACCAAGGCGACGCGGTGCGCATTGACACGCGGACGGGCAAGTACCTGGAGCGGGCCTAGGGGTTTGTCCGAAGGAGGCGCCACTGGAGGGCGGGCGTACCCACGCCCGCCAGCCGCGGGTATGCAGACGCATGCCCGCCCTGCAAGGCGAGGGAGGCAAGCATGGACCTGGAGCAGATCGAGGAGCTGGTCGAACTCATGCGCCGGTCGGGCGTGACCGAACTCTCCCTGGAGCTGCCCGACTACAAGATCAGCATCAAGCGCGGCGCGGAGGGGGAGAGCATCACGGCGTCGCCGGCGGCCGATGTTGCAGCCAGGCCGGGCGAGCACGAGCAGGCGCGGGAGGAGGCAGAGCTGGCCGAGGCCTTGCCGGTGGTGTCGCCGGTGGTGGGAGTGTTTCATAACGGCGGCATGGCAGGGCCGCGAGAGCTGGTGAAGGAAGGGGACCGGGTGGAGAGGGGCCAACTGCTGGCGGCGATCGAGGCCATGAAGGTCCCCAATGAGCTGCGGGCCCCAGTCAGCGGGCTGGTCTGGCGACTGCTGGTGCAAGATGGGGCGGCGGTGGAGTATGGCCAGACCCTATTCCTGATCCATCCCGAAGAGGGGGGGAAGCCAATGAAGGCGAGTCCCTGCTGGGTCTGGCGTAGCTCGGAGCGGGGCTTCCTGACGCTCATCGCGCTGCTGGTGGTAATAGTCATCATCGGCATTCTCTTCGCCACCCAGATGGGAGGTCCAGGGGGCGGCCGCAGCTCCATTCCCGGCGAGCCGGCCAGCACGCTGGGTGGCGCGGTGAGCCGGGCCGACGCCACCGTATGCCGGAATAACCTATCGCAACTGCGCGCCGCGATTGCCCTCTACCAGGCGAACAACGGCAGCTTCCCGCCCTCCCTGGAAGCGCTGCAGTCGAACCTGTCCGTGGCCGTCACCTGCCCGGTGGGCGGCGAACCCTATGACTACGACCCGACCACGGGCGCGGTGCACTGCGTGCACCCGGGCCATGAGGGCTTCTGAGCCGGTGAGGACGATGTGTTCAAGAAGATCCTGATCGCGAATCGGGCAGAGATCGCGGTCCGTGTCATCCGCACCTGCCGGGAGCTGGGCATCGCGACGGTGGCGGTCTACTCCGAGGCCGACAGGACCTGCCTGCACGTGCGGCTGGCCGATGAGGCCGTCTGCATCGGGCCCCCGCCGAACAAAGACAGCTACCTCAGCATCCCGAATCTGATGCAGGCCGCGCTGAACACGGGGGCCGACGCCATCCACCCGGGGTATGGCAATCTCTCCGAGGTGGCGGCCTTTGCCGAGAACTGCGAGATCTGCAATATCAGGTTCATCGGCCCCAAGGCCGAGACCATCCGGCGCATGCAGGACAAGGCCGCGGCCCGCCAGACCATGCGCGAGGCCGGGGTGCCTGTGATTCCGGGCAGCGAAGGCGCCATCCAGAATGAGCAGGAGGCCCTGCGGACCGCGGCGCGTTTGGGCTACCCGGTGGTGATCAAGGCGGCGATGGGCGGCGGTGGGCGAGGCATCAGGATCGCCCACAATGAGGATCAGCTCACGCGGAACCTGAAGCTGGCGCAGTCCGAGGCGCAGGCCGCCTTCGGCCGGGGAGATGTCTACCTCGAGAAGTACCTGGAGGAGCCCCGCCACATCGAGTTCCAGGTGCTGGCCGACGGCCATGGCAACATCATCCACCTCGGCGAGCGGGACTGCTCGATCCAGACCAACAAGCATCAGAAGCTGCTGGAGGAATCGCCCTGCTTCGGACTGGGGCACCGCCTCCGCAATCACATGGGTGAGGCCGCCATCCGCGCCGCGAAGGCGGTGGGCTACGTCAATGCCGGCACGGTGGAGTTCATGGTGGATCGCTCTGGCCGGTTCTACTTCCTGGAGATGAACACCCGGATTCAGGTCGAGCACCCGGTGACAGAGATGGTCACGGGTCTGGATCTGGTGCGGGAGCAGATCCGGATCGCCTACGGGCACAAGCTGGGCCGGAGCCAGCGGGACATCGTCTTCCGAGGCCATGCCGTGGAATGCCGGATCACGGCCGAAGATTACACCAATCGCTTCCTGGCCTCCGGCGGCTCGGTGGATTCGCTCCATCTTCCCGGTGGGCCCGGGGTGCGAGTTGACACTCATCTCTACCCCGGCTATATAGTGCCGCCGTTCTACGATGCCCTGCTCGCCAAGCTGATCGTGTGGGCGCCGACGCGCGCGGAGGCGATCGCCAGGGCCGCCCGGGCGCTGCAGGAACTCGAGATTGACGGTCTGAAGACGACTATCCCATTCCACCAGCAAGTGCTCGTCAATGCCTACTTCCGCCGGGGGGACATCGCCACCAACTTCGTGCAGCGGCGGATGGGCGTGACGTGACGGCCCTGGGCTGCCGGATAGGCGAACCCGGTCGGGAGGGAGCGCGAGGTGGGCAGGCGTAGGAGTGGGCGGCAGCTAGCTCTGCGCACCCTGTTCCAGATTGATGTGGGGCGGATGCCCGCCGAGGAGGCGATGTCACTCTCGGCGGCCTCCAATCCGGTGGGGGCCGAGACCCAGGCCTTCGCCCGCCAGCTAGTGGAGGGCGCGGTGGCGCACCGACCTCACATTGATTACCTGATCGGGAAATATGCCCGGGGGTGGACGCTGGAGAGATTAGCCAACGTAGACCGCAATGTGCTTCGGCTAGCCATCTGCGAGCTGCTCTATCTGCCAGACATCCCGCCCAGCGTGACCGTAGACGAGGCGGTGGAGCTGGCGAAGAAGTACAGCACAGGCGAATCCGGGCGGTTCGTGAACGGCATCCTCGGCAACCTGGTGCGCCACCTGGAGGAGGAGAAGCAGGAGGCGAGGGAATGCCAGGCGTGAGCAGCGCCGAGGAGAGGCGAGGGCGCCGCTTCGTGTTCTCGGTGCGGCAGCTCACGCACTACCTGAAGAGCCTGTTCGCCCAGGACAAGACCCTTCAAGAGGTCTGGGTGCGAGGCGAGATCGGGGACCTGACCAGGCACGGCTCCGGCCACTGGTACTTCACCCTCAAAGAGCAGCTCAGCCAGCTCAGGTGCGTGATGTTCCGGGAGGAGGCGGAGGCTGTGCGCTTCGCGCCGACCGAGGGCATGACCGTGGTGGCCAACGGCACGGTCACCATCTATGAGGCGCGGGGACAGTATCAACTGGTGGTGCGGGAGCTGGAGCAGGAGGGGGTGGGTGACCTCTACCTCGCCTTCGAGCGGCTCCGGAACAAGCTGGCGGCGGAGGGGCTGTTCGAGGAGAGCCGGAAGCGGCCGCTGCCCTCCTTTCCGCGCAGGATCGCTCTGCTCACCTCCCCGGACGGCGCGGCGGTACACGATCTGCTGACCACACTGCGTCATCGCTGGCCGGTCGCCGACGTGGTGCTGATCCCGACGCCGGTGAGCGGGCCCGGGTCGGCAGCCGGCATCGTTCGCTCCCTCCGGCTGCTGCACCAGCTGACGGGCGTGGGGGTGGCGATTCTAGCGCGAGGCGGAGGCTCCATGGAGGAGCTTTCGGGCTTCAACGCGGAGGAAGTGGCGCGCGCGATTATCGCCTCGCCGGTGCCGGTGGTCACGGGCATCGGGCACGAGACGGATTTCACCATCGCCGAGTTCGTGGCCGACCGAAGGGCGGCGACGCCCACTGCCGCGGCGGCCGCAGTCACACCCGACCGGCACGAGCTGCTGCGCCGGGTTCAGGGTTGGCGTCGGGTGCTGGCCGGGCGGCTGCAGGCTACGGTAGGCCGATACCGCCGCGAGCTAACGCTGGTGCGGGCGCGGCCGGTGCTGCGGATGCCGCGCCTGCTGCTGGGGCCGCGACGACAACGGCTGGACGACCTCCTGATCGCCGTGCCCCAGCTCATCGCGCGCCGCCTGGCGGAGACACGCCTGCGTTTGGAGGCCCTGCGGGAAAAGCTGCGCGCGCTCAGCCCGCGGGCAGTGCTGGCGAGAGGCTTCTCGATCACCAGGTTGCCTGGGGGCGCCATCGTGCGTTCCTCCCGACAGCTAGCCGCGGGAGGACAGGCGCAGGTGGTTTTCCACGAGGGGTCGGCGAAAGTAAGAGTAACAGAGGTCGAAGCCTAGCGGGAGGCGGCGGGGGTGAAGTGAGGAGAAGAGGATGCGCAGGTATGTAGTTGGCGGAATCTTGGCCCTGCTGTTCGCGACCGGCCTGGCCGGGGCGGCGGCAGCGGCGGGGACGCCGGCGGCGAAAGCAGAAGGAGTCGCGGAATTCCGGGCCGCCTGGGTGGCCTTCGCGGCCCCTGCGGCCGATCCCAAGCAGTCGCAGTCGCTGGAAGCGCGGCAAGCAGCGCGCCTGGCCGCCATCCCTCACATGGAAGCGGCGGTGGCAGCCGCTCCCAGAAACCCGGAGTACCAGGGGGATCTCACCTATATCTGCCTCACCGCCGGGCAGTATGAGAAGGCTCGCGCGGCCGTGAACCAGGCGATTGCGGTAAGACGGAATGAGCCCCTGCTGTATCTGCTGCGGGGCCAGGCCGAAGCCGCGCTGGCTGAGATGGACCCGCCCACGGCCGGAGACAACATCGGGCCAGCTCTCACCGCCTTCGACCGGGCGGCGCACCTGGACCACGCCAACTCGCTGCCCCTGCTCCAGGGGGCGAGCGTGGCTTTCGACGTGAACCGCCCCAAGCTGGCCCTGGCGAGAGTGAAGCGCGCACTGGAGCGGCGGGGCGCCAGGCTCTACGCCTTGTGGCTGCCGACGAACCTGGACCCGGATCGGGGGGCCTCGCTGCGGACCTGGCAGTACGTGCAGCTGGGGCACTGGTTCGAGCTGCTGGCTCGCTGCCGCAATGTGCACCGGTCCCTGTTGAAGCTGGGCACAGACGCAGAGCAGACGGACGACCTGAAGCAGGCGGAGGAGCGGTTCCGGCAGGCGCTGGAGGTGGCCCGGCAGGTGGCCGCGATGCAGCCGAACCTGTTCATCACCGTGGCGACGGGTCTCGACTTGATGGAGGACGCGTACAGCGCGCTCTCCGGGTCCGCCGCTGAGAGCTTGATCGGCGCCGAGTTCGCCAGGCTGAACCAGCCGGGCGGGCCGCCGCAGCAGGCCTTGCCGGCATGGCCGGATAGGGCCAAGGCGGTGATCGAGGCCCAGTTCACGAAACAGAAGCTGACCGAAGCACAGGGCAAGCAGCTCTTCGCAGAGTGGCGAGGCATGGAGCCGGCACCATCGGGGTTGGACGACCCGCGGTGGGACCTGATCCTGCTGGCGAGCTACTATAGCTGGCTGCTGGCTCGGGAGGGAGCGCCGCGGACAGAGGAGGCCCAGAACCTGGAGCGCTGGCAGGGGGAAGCCGGAGTGGTACGCTTTGCCCGCAGCCAACTCGCGCCCTCCCTCCAAGCATATGTGCAAGAGATCACCAAGGGCCCGCCTCCCAAGATCCAGGAGCTGCTGGCGAAAGAGGCCGCCTATGTGGCTCCGGTCATCAAGGGTGTCGGACTGAAGGCGCAGGAGGAGCCACCGACAGCAGCGGAGACGAAGCCAGTTGCTGTCGGCGGCCGCTAGTGGGCTGAGATGACCCCGCCGCGCGGGCCGGGGGCGCAGCCTGATGGAGAGCAGAGCTAGTGAGCGGCAAGTCGAAGCGAGCGGATAAGGCCGAGGCATCGGGGCCCAGCTTCGAGCAGGCGCTGGCCCGCCTGGAGGAGATCGCGCACCAGCTGGAGGGCGGCGATCTGCCCCTGGAGGAAGCGATCGCTCTGGCCGAGGAAGGCATCAAGCTGTCTCAGCTCTGCGAGCAGCAGCTGACCGCCGCGGAGGGCAAGATTCAGCAACTGGTGGAGCGCATGGGCCGAGTGGAACTGGCGCCCCTGGAGACAGAGGGGGCGGAGGAAGAAGAGGGATAGGCCACCGGTGGGCGGACTGCTAGATCAGATTGGCGGGCCCTCTGACCTGCACCAGTTGGGGCGGGAGCAGCTTGCACCCCTGGCCCAGGAGATCCGGGAGCGCATGATCGCCACCGTCTCCCGGACTGGCGGGCACCTGGCGGCCAGCCTGGGCGCGGTGGAGCTGGCGATCGCGCTGCACTACGTGTTCGAGAGCCCCAGGGACAAGATCATCTGGGATGTGGGCCATCAGGCCTACGCCCACAAGCTGCTGACTGGGCGAAGGGATCGCTTCGACACCCTGCGGCAGGCCGGCGGCATCTCGGGCTTTCCCCGGCGGCGGGAGAGCGACCACGATGCTTTCGACACCGGGCATGGCAGCACCGCCATCGCCGCGGGTCTGGGGATGGCCAAAGCGCGCGATCTGGTGGGAGAGAGCCACGCGGTGGTAGCGGTGGTGGGCGATGGCGCCATGTCGGGTGGGATGTCGTTCGAGGGACTCAACTACGCCGGCCACTTGGGGACGCCGCTGATCGTGATCCTCAACGACAACCAGATGTCCATCTCCCGCAATGTCGGCGCGCTGGCTGGCTACCTGAGCAAAGTGAGGCTGGACCCCTACTACCTGCGGGCGAAGTCGGACTTCGAGGTGATGGTGTCCCGGCTGCCCCTGGGTGAGAGCCTGATTGACGCGGTGGAGCGGTTCAAGGGCGGGATCAAGCAGCTGCTGCTGCCAGGCATGCTCTTCGAGGAGCTTGGCTTCACCTATCTGGGCCCCATTGACGGACACAACCTCTCCGCCCTGATCGAGACCATCAAGCAAGCGCGCTCTCTCTCCTGCCCGGTGCTGATCCACATTCTCACTCAGAAGGGCCGGGGCTACGTGCATGCCGAGAATGATGCCACCAAGTGGCACCGCACCGGGGCCTTCGACATAGACACTGGTGAGCCGCTGAGCGTGTCGAGCGGCCTGTCTTTCACTCGGGTGTTCGGCCGCACTATGGTGCAGCTCGCCGAGCGGGACCGCCGTATCGTCGCCATCACCGCGGCGATGAAAGAAGGCACCGGGCTGCAGGAGTTCGCCGAGCGCTTCCCGCAGCGGTTCTTCGATGTGGGCATGACGGAGCAGACGGCGGTGACCTTCGCCGCCGGGTTGGCGGCGCAAGGCCTGCGCCCGGTGGCCGCCATCTACTCCACTTTCCTGCAGCGCTCCTATGACCAGATCGTGCACGATGTGGCTCTGCCTCACCTGCCGGTGGTGCTGGCGCTGGACCGGGCCGGGCTGGTGGGCGAAGACGGCCCCACTCACCACGGAGCCTTCGACCTGTCTTATCTGCGCCACATTCCGGGGATGGCGGTGATGGCGCCCAAGGACCTGCATGAGCTGGCGGCGATGCTCGCCACCGCCATCGCGCTCGACCAGCCGGCGGCGATCCGCTACCCCAGAGGGGAGGGTGCGAACCCACCGCACCAGATCCCGGATGCGCTCCCCCTGGGGAAGGGCGAGACGCTGCGAGCGGGAGACGCGGTGGCCGTGATCGCGATAGGTGCCATGGTGGGCGCGGCGGTGAGCGCGGCCGAACTGCTGGCCGAGGAAGGCATCGAGGCGGCGGTGGCCAACGCGCGCTTTGTGAAGCCGCTGGACCAGGAGCTGATCTGTGAGCTGGCGCGCGGGTGTGGGCTGGTGGTGACGGTGGAGGAGAACTGCGCGGCCGGGGGATTCGGGAGCGCGGTGGGCGAACTGCTCTACCAGCAGGATGTGCGCGTGCCCCTGCTCTGCCTGGGTCTTCCCGATGAGTTCGTCGAGCACGGGAGCCGGGAAGTGCTGCTCGCCAGCGTAGGCCTGGATCCGAGGAGCATCGCGGACAGAATCGCGGCCTTCGTGAAGCGCGGAGCGCGGACTCTCAGGTCGTAGCGCGGCCCGAGGCGTAACAGGTAGGGCAGGTCCCCCTAGGCCGCTTGCAGCGGGCGCGAGCACGCCTGCCGACAGCAGACCCCATGAGGCGGATCACTCGCATCTGGATCGTGCTTCTGGCGCTGCTCTTGGTGGCCCTGGCGCGCCGCCCGGCCTCTCCGCCCCAGCGCGAGCCGGAGCCGCCGCGGGTGCTCCCCAGCATTCTGCTAACAGGGGACCTCCTGCTGGCCGATCGGGTCGGTCGGATGATCGAGCGCGAGGGTCCCCGGGCGCCACTAGCCGCCGTCCGCGAGACGCTGGCCGGCGCCGCGCTGACCATCGGTAACCTGGAATGCCCGCTCGCCACCACTGGCGAGCCGGCAAGCAAAGAATACGCCTTCCGGGGGCGGCCGGAGGCGGCCGACGCACTCCGCGAGGCCGGCTACGATATGATCGCATTGGCGAACAACCACACCATGGACTACGGCCCTGGGGCGCTGCTGGAGACGCTCGCGGCCCTGCGGGAACGCGGCCTGCATCCCATCGGGGCGGGGCGAGACGCGGAGGAGGCGCGGCGCTTCGCCGTGGTCGAGCTCGGATCGCCACCCATGAAGGTCGCCGTGCTCGCGTTCTCGAACATGCTGCCGACCAGCTTCTACGCTGGCCCGGGCCGGCCGGGAACCAACCCGGCACGCGGGGAGGCTATCCGCGCGCAGGTGGCTGCCGCCCGCGGTCAGGCCGAGCTGGTGATCGTGCTCTTCCACTGGGGAGATGAGCTATCTCCCGAGCCCTCCGCTAGCCAGCGCTATCTGGCTGGGCTAGCGGTAGCAGCGGGAGCGGATCTGGTGGTGGGCCATCATCCTCATGTGCTGCAGGGGTTGGAGCGGCGGGGGCAGGCACTGATCGCCTACAGCCTGGGCAACTTCCTCTTCCCCAGCCGCGGCTCGGCGCGCCACACCATCATGCTGCGCTACTCGCCAGGGCGGGACGGCTCGGCGCGCGCGGAAGTGATCCCCTGCGTGATCGAGGGATTCCGGCCGCGCCTGGCATCAGGGGAGGAGCGGGAGCAGATACTGGCCGAGCTGGGGGCCCGGTCGGAGCCGATGGGAACCAAGATCGGGCGCGACGGCAGCATTGACCTTTCCTCGGGGCCGACGATAGGCGACAAGGGGGAGAGGCGCCCAGACTTGGTTGACAAGGCCGGCCGGCCCCCGTAGAATCTAGCCGGGGGATAGGGAATGCCTCGCTGCCCGCGCTGCGACCAAGATACGGATGAAGAGAGCCGCTTCTGCAAGCACTGCGGCTACCCCACGCATGCTGCCACCCAGGCCCTCGACGCGGATGACGACACCCTGATTTTGCGTCTCTTCGACGAGAGGCCAGAGGAAGCGCTAGCCAGGCGGGCGAGGATCTGGCTAATAGCTCAGGATGGCGAGCACGTGGCGCACACTTCCGAACTGCGGGATCAGGTCACGGTCATCGGCCGCCAGCCCGACTGCGCCATCTCGCTGCCGAGCAGCACGGTGTCGCGGCGTCACGCCCAGATCCGCCAGGAGGGGAGCCGGTTCTTCCTGAGTGATCTGAGCAGCACCAATGGCACGCTGCTGAACCGAGAGCCGGTGATCGGAGAAGAGCTGCTCCACGACCGGGACGAGATCGGGATCGGCATCTACCGGCTGATCTTCCGTTATTCTTAGCCCACCAAAGAAGCCGCCATGGGCCAGTTGCTGGTCGTATTCTGCGTCGCCCTCGCGCTCGGGATCGCACTCTCCCGGACCTTTCGCCGCAGCCTGTTCTGGCTGACCTCAAGGGAGCGAAAGGTCGGCAAGGAGAGAATCCATCGCCTTTTCCCAAAGCCCCACCGGCCGCTGGGCGGCGGCCTGGCGATCATGCTGTCCGCCAGTATCGCCCTGCTGGTCGTGCCCCGCTTCTGGCATAACGCCCCGGGAACAACCGCGCTCTGGACGCTGGCGCTGGCCTGGGCCTTCGCCCTGATCGGGCTGGCGGATGACCTGAAGAAGACCGCGGGCCGCGGTATGCATGAGCGACCCAAGTTCGCGCTGCAGGCGGCTGCGGCCTTGGCCTTTGGTGTGGCGCTATGGCGGTGGGGCGGCCCGCCCCCGGTGAACGTGCCCTTCGCGGCGCGCCCGGTCGAGTTTGGCCTGCTCTATGGCCCGTTTGTGGCGGTGGTGATCCTGGCGACCGCGAACGCGGTCAACCTCTCCGACGGAGTTGACGGGCTGGCCGGGGGCGCGGCGATGATCGCCCTGCTGGGGTTGGCGGGGGTGGGGCTGCTCGATCCCCAGCATGCCGTGGGATGGGTGTGCTGGCCCTTGATCGGGGCCATCGCTGGGTTCCTGGTCTACAACCTTCCGCCTGCTCGCCTCTTGATGGGGGACACCGGGGCGCTGGGCATAGGCGCGGCACTGGCGGCGCTGGGCATCTTCGCCGGCGTCGAGTTCTGGCTCTTGCTGCTGGCGGCCCCCTTCGTGGTGAACGCGGCCTCCGTGCTGGTGCAGATGGGCACAGTGCGCGGGCTGTGGCGGCTGGTGCGGCCGCTTCGCCACCGGAGCACGGAGACCGGACGGCCTTTCCTCTGCACCCCCCTGCACCACCACTTCCAGTGGCTGGGCTGGAATGACTGGCGGGTGCTGGCGCTGTTCTGGGGCCTGGGTGCGGTGATGTCGGCGTGGGCACTGCTCTCCCTCTGGTCCGGTCTGCTCTGGCTGATCGGGCTGCTCGGGCTGGCCGCTTTCCTGGTGGCGGCTGGGTTGCAGAAGCAGGTGCGGGCGAACTACTTCCTGGGATTGCTGCCCAGGCCTGCCGAGTCGTCGCTGCTGGTGCTCTATCGCGGCCTGCCGGTATCGGTGCTGGGCTGGCCGCTGTACCGGGTGCACTACGAGACCTCTATCACCGAGCAGATGCTGGGCGGCGCTACCGCGGAGAGCATGCTCTGGCGGCCCATCACCGAAGTGGAGGCGCATGTGGTGCTGGGCAAAATCTACGCCGACCAGAAACTGCTCGAGCAGGCCCTGGCGGAGTGGGAGCAAGTGCCTACTCGCAATCTCCTGATCCGACCCAGTGTGATGCTGCGGCTGGCGCGAATCTACTACGGGCGGGACCGGCTGCTGGAGGCGATCAAGCTCTGGGAGCAACTGCCACCCTCTCGCCTGGAGGAGATGCCGAACGTGCGGGAGGTGGTGCGAAGCGCGAAGCTCAGGCTGGCGGACCTGGCGAGCAAGGCCCACCGCCAGAGCATGCGGGCGACGGCCGCGGCGGGGCGCACGGGGGAAGACCCGGGGCGAATGGAGGGCTATCTGCTGGCCGCCCGCCGGCTCAACCAGGACCTGCTCTCTCTGCTGCTGTACGAGCGGGATAAGCTGAGAGGGCAGGCCGCCGACCCGCAGGCGGCGCGGGCCCGGCGGGAGCTGCTGCGGCGGACCCGCAACGCGGTATTAGCGCGAATGCGCGAGCTGGACGAATCCCTGGGAGAGCTGGCGCGGACCGTGCCCATGCCGCGCGCCGGAGCAACTGGCGCCGCCGGCCGACCCGGCCGAGCGGGCGGCCCAGGAGCTTCATCTCCCCCTGGAGGAGCTGACGCGGCTGATTGCGCCGGCAGGCCGGGGAGAGCCCGAGATCACCGGCGCCGCGGT
This sequence comes from uncultured Armatimonadota bacterium, assembly GCA_963716175.1. Taxonomy (GTDB): domain Bacteria; phylum Armatimonadota; class Hebobacteria; order Hebobacterales; family Hebobacteraceae; genus MFD04408-11. The sequence goes on from OY970296.1 coordinate 3,941,832, forward strand.
GCACCCCAAGGCCTCTCGCAACAGCATCTTCCGCCTCCAGGTGAACTGGTCGGGGGCCGGGCCCGCGAGCGTGATCGCGAAGCGCTATGCTGCGGACCGCATCGCCTTCTTCTCCGCCTGCTACGGGCGGGAGAGAGGGGTGCTGGAGCTGCTCCACAGCTACGGAGGCGCGGTGCCCCAGGTCTACAGCGGTGAGCTGATGGCGGACCAGGCGATCCTGGTGATGCAGGACCTGGGAGACGAGACCCTGGCGGAACGGCTGGAGGTCTCCGAGGCGCCGGCGAAAGAGCAGTGGCTATACTCGGCAGTGATGGCGCTGGTGAACCTTCACGCCACCGCTCGCGCCCACCTGCGAGAGATCACCGCAGAGATTCAGAAGATTGACAAAGAGATGCTCGGCGGTGACTACTACTTCAACGCCCTGCACATCGCGCTGGACCGCATCGCCGCGCTGGGCGATAACGCGATCTCCGACTCGGAGTGGGACCGGATCGCGGAACAGGCTCGGCCCCTGGTTGATTTTCTATGTGACCGCCCGGCGGGATTCGTCCACTTCGAGTTCACCCCTCACCACCTGCTGGTTACCGATGCTGGCCTGCGCATCTTCGATTTCGAGCAGGCTACGATCGGCCCGGCCGAGTTCGATCTGGCGGCCCTCCTCGCCCAACCCGAGAGCGATGTAGGGGCCGAGGGCTGGGAGAGTCTGGTTCGGCACTACGGTGCGGCGGCAGCGGAGGCCGGGCTGCCCGGGAGTGGGCCCGACCAGGCGCCGCGCGCGGTGGCCTATGCCGCCGCGTTCAAGTGCCTGGTCTACGCCGGCGCCGCGGCCAACTTCCTGGACAAGTTCGGAGGAGAGCATCATCTCCAGCGGTTCCACTACTACCTCCAGCGATGCCAGGCGATCATGAGCCGCTGGCCGCCTCTGCGACCGCTCGGGCGGTTGCTGGCCCCGCGGCTGCGGGCGGCGCGAGGCGCCACGCCGCGGTTGCGCACGGGTCGGCCCGCGTGACGTGGGCCTCGCCACTGGCATGTTCATCCGGCACGAACCAAAAGGCCCGCGCCGGGGCTGCGTTGACGTCAGCTTGGCCGGACGGCTATAATGGCGGGAGTGGGGAGAACACGGGGAGGGAGGGTCGCTGAGTGCGCGGGTTCTACGGGATCCTGCTGATCATCGCGCTGGTTGCAGTCAGCGGCCTGATCGCCTATGTGGGCGACATTCTGGGGCGGCGCATGGGCCGCAAACGCCTCAGCCTGTTCGGGATGCGGCCCCGCCACACCGCCATCGCCATCTCGGTGGTGGCCGGGATGCTGATCACCCTGTTCACACTCACGGTGGCGATGCTGCTCTCCCGGGACGTGAAAGACGGCTTCCTGCGGGTCGAGTACATGCGGCGGCGGCAGGTCGAGCTGTCGCTCCAGCTCGATGTCTTGAACCGCCGCATAGCTGATCTCGACCGCGCAGGAAAGGCCGCCGAGGGCCAGCTGGTCGCGCGCAAGGCCGAGCTGGAGAGCGCCAAGCGGCAGCGAGACCAGACCTGGGCAGAGCTTCAGCAGTGGAAGCGGGAGCTGGCGAAGACCAAGAGTGATCTGGCCAAGGCCAAGGCCGACCTGGCCGAGGCGCTGCGGACAGAGAAGACCATGCACGGTGTGATCACCCGGCTGTCGAAGACCCAGTTCGGTCTGCAGAGCCAGATTGACCTGCTGAGGACCACGGCCGCACGCGCCGCGCGGGAGTATGCGCTGGAGCGCGCGGTGCCCATCCTGTTCGGCGCGGGGCAGCCGCTGGACGTGGAGTTGGTCTCGGGCGGACAGCCGGTGGCGGCCGCGCACCGGCAGCTCGATGGCTTCGTGGCTCGCCTCAATAGCAAAGTGGCCGCGGCCGGCGCGCGTCCCCTGGCTGGCAGCAAAGAGGCGGTGATCATCCACAAGGCAGTGCGGGACCCTAAGTCCGACCAGCTCACGGTGGCCCGATCCTACCAGGTGCTCGACGCGGTCGCCACCCTCATCCATGAGAGCAGCGGGGATGTGATCGTGCGCGCCTTCTCGGTGTTCAACACCCACGCCGGGGAGCCGGTGTACGTTGACTTCGAGCTGTTCCGCAATCTGCTGGTCTTTCGTCGCGGACAGACGCTGGCGGAGACGGTGATAGACGGCCGCCTCTCCGAGCCGGCGCTGATGGGCGCGCTGGTGAGCCTGCTGCGGGACCAGGTGGGCGCCAAGGCCAGGGCCCAGAACGTGATGCCGCACCTGGGCCCGGGCGCCTCCAATCTGTTCGGGTCCGCCGGCGGAGCGGTGGGAGAGATGACCTACGAGGACCTGTTCCGCGTGATCGAGAGGCTGCGCCGCGCGGATGGGCCGGCCCGGGTGAGCGCAATCGCAGCCCAGGACACCTGGACCATCGGGCCCCTGAAGGTAGACCTGCGAGTCGAGCCGGTCACGGCTGCGGCCACACCGTGACCCCGATCCCGCCCGCCGTGCTCCCGGGAGATGAGGCCAGCGCGCCCGTGCTGGCAGTGGACCCGGGGCGGGACAAGTGCGGGATAGCCGTGGTGGGGCCGGAAGGCAAAGTGCGCTATCAGGGGATTGTCGCCAGCAGCGCGGTGGCGAAGGCGGCAGCGGGGCTGGCGAGAGAGCACGGGGTGGGCCGCCTGATCGTGGGGGATGGCACCGGAGCCAGGGAGGTATGCCGGGCGCTGGCCTCGGAGCTGGCGCTGACCCCGGTGCTGGTGGACGAGCACAGATCCAGCGAGCGGGCCAGGCGCAGGTTCTTCCGGGAGAACCCGCCGCGAGGCTGGCGCCGTTTGATTCCGGTCACGCTTCAGACCCCGAACCGGCCCTACGACGACTATGTGGCGGTGATGCTGGCCGAACGCTACCTCGACGTACAGCGGCAGAGCCGCCCCTGAGGGCCGGCAATCGGGCCTGGAACCCGAGGCCAGTAAGCTCCCGGACCCGGCCGACAGACTCCTCCCCTATTCCGGCGTAACCGGCGATCAGGTGGTCGCCGGCGCCTGTCCCGCGGCCGCGCTCTTAGTAGCCGCCTTCAGAAACGGGGTGAACAGATCAATGGGGATCGGGAACAGGGTGGTGGAATTGTTCTCCGAGGCCACCTCAGCCAGAGTCTGAAGGAACCGGAGCTGGAGGGCGATGGGCTGAGTGGCGATGATGTTGCCTGCGTCCGCCAGCCGCTGGGCGGCTTGGAACTCACCCTCGGCGTTGATGATCTTGGCCCGGCGCTCGCGCTCGATCTCGGCCTGGCGGGCCATGGCTCGCTTCATGCTGTCGGGCAGGATGACATCCCGCACCTCCACCATCGAGACCTTGATCCCCCAGGGCTCGGTGTGCTCGTCAATGATCTCCTGCAGGCGCTGGTTGACGCGGTCCCGCGCGGCCAGCAGCTCGTCCAGCTCGGATTGGCCGATCACACTGCGCAGGGTGGTCTGGGCCAGCAGATAGGTGGCCTTGTTGAAGTTGCGCACCTTCACCACCGCGTCGGCGGGCTCGAGCACCCGGTAATAGACCACCGCGTCCACCGTGACCGGCACGTTGTCCCGGGTCATCATCTCTTGGCGCTGCACGTCAATGGTCTCGATGCGGGTGCTGATGCGCTCCATCCGGTCCACGATGGGGATGAGCAGAATCAGGCCGGGCCCTTTCACCGGGATCAGACGGCCCAGGCGGAAGATCACCGCCCGCTCGTACTCCCGCAGAATCCTGATTGCGGCCGCCAGCACGATGATGAAGAACACCACCACCGCGATCACGACCGCTAGGCCATAGCTTGCTTGGGTTGCCACCGTTCGCCCCTTTCCGTTCCGACTCGTTCAAGTCTTCGCCGAGTCGCGAGCCGCCGCCTCCCGCTGCTGCACCAGCAGGGTGAGGCCGTCCTGGCCCACCACCTCGACTTCTTCTCCCTCCCCGATTTCGCCTGCCACCGCGCGCGCCCGCCACCGCTCTCCCTCCACCAGCACCTCTCCCCTGGGGCTCAGCCTCCCCAGGGCCCGCCCGCGCTGGCGCAGCAGCCCCTCCTCGCCGGTCCGCACTTTGCGCATGTGGGCGCGCACCGCGGCCCCGGTGACGAAGAGGAAGAAGAGCGTCACCAGCAGGGCCATCACCACGATCACCTGCCAGGAGACCCGCAGCCAGGGGGCCGAGGACCCGGTCAGCATGAGCGCGCCCATCACAAAGGAGATCACACCCCCGACTGTCAAGATGCCGTGAGACACCACTTTCACCTCCGCCAGAAAGAGCAGCATGGAGAAAACGATCAGCCCCACTCCCGCGTAGTTCACCGGCAGCACCGCCATGGAGTAGAGCGCCAGCAGCAGACAGAGCCCTCCGATCACGCCCGGCAGGATGGCGCCAGGATTCTGCAGCTCGAACATAATCCCCAGGCCGGCCAGCACCAGCAGCACGAGCAGCAGGTTCGGGTTCCCCAGCACATGGAAAAAGCTCTCCCTGGCGGTAGGCGAGATCTCGGTCACAGCCGCGCCTGCGGTCTCCAGCGTCACCTCTCGCTTGCCAGGGAGCGACACCTTCCAGCCGTTGATCTTGGCGAGCAGATCCTTGGGGTCTTCGGCCAGCAGGTCAATCACGTGCAGGCGGAGGGCATCCTTCGCGGTGAGCGTGGCACTCTGCCGCACCGCCCTCGTAGCCCAGTCCGCGTTCCGCCCCCGCTCCTCCGCGATCACCCGGATCTGCTCCGCGAAGGCGTTGACCACTTTCTGCGTCATGATATCCGGGGAAACCGGAGCTTGCTTTCCCTCCTTGCCTCCCTCCGGCTGCTCGGGCTTGGGCAGGGAGAGCATCTCCACGGGATGAGCGGCGCCGATGGTAGTGGCCGGATGCATGGCGGCGATGTTCGCAGCCAGGGTGACGAAGGTGCCGGCCGAGAAGGCGGAGGCCCCTGCGGGGTAGACGTAGACGATGGTGGGGAGGGGGGAGTTGAGCAGGCTCTTGGTCATGTCCATCATGGACTCCCCCAGGCCACCGGGGGTGTTCAGTAGAATCAGCAGCGCCTGCGCGTGCTGCCTTCGCGCCTCCGAGAGGGCCCGCTCCAGGTACTCCGCAGAGGGAACATCAATGGCGCCATCCAGCCGGATCATGGCCACCGGCGGCGGGGCCGTCCACGCCGAGCCTGCCACGCCGCCGGCGGGCAGACCCACCAGCAGACCGGCGAGGAGCAGGCCCAGCGCCCATTTCGACCATAGCCCCATCAGAACTCCGATCGCTTTGGGCGCATCCAGGTGGTGGCCTGCCAGCAGGGCAGGCCCTGCTCGGCGTTGCCGAACTCGCCCGGCAGCTCGCCCCCTGACAGCCCGCGCAGGCCGCGAACCATCAGCAGCGCCACCAGGAAGAAAGGCAGCACAGCCCACGGCGCCTGCTCGCGGAAGAGATTCTCGGCCTTGGCATAGCCCAGCCAGATAACCCCGCCGGCGGCCGCGACGAGAGACTTGAGAATCTGCTTCGTCCGCCGCCGGGCGCGCAGAGGGCCCGCGCGCTTCTGCTCACCCCGCTCCACACAATCCAGGCACTGCAGCGCGACCCGGGGCCAGTCGCCAGTGGGGCTCTGCCGCAGGAAGCCCAGCTCGACGCGGGCATCGTCCCACTTCTCCTGCATGCGGAGGCTGCAGGCCAGCATGGAACGCACCGCGATGCGGGGGCCGCTGCTGCCGGCCTGGCGCTGGAAATGCTCCTCGGCGGCGGGGTAGTCCCGGAGATGATAGCGGGCCAGGCCCAGGGCCGTCTCCGCCCGGAAGTCGCCCGCCGCATGGTCGAGCGCCTGCTGCAAGGCCTCGGCCGCCTCCCGATTGGCGCGAGAACAAACAGGTCACCCCGAGATTCCACCAGGCATCGGTATCGTAAGGCTCGGCCTTTGCCGCGGCTCTGAAGACCTGTCGCGCGCCCTTGAACTTGCCGATCACCACATCGGCCCGGCCCAACTGCACCAGGGCGTGCGCCTCCCGGCCATACTCGCGGGCGTCCCGTCGGTACCCTGTGATGGCCTCGGTATCGGCATCGGCGAAGCTGATCGCCAGCTCGGTGTAGGGATCAACGATAGCCTCCCGAGCCTGCTCCCGGGCCTGGCGCACCCGGCCCCAGTACTGCTCCACTCGGGCATCGTACACCACCAGAGGACGTTCCCGCAGCAGGCCCAGCTCGCGCAGTTCCTGGCGCGTCTCCCAGGCGCGCTGTCGGTCCGCGGCTTGCTCGCCGGCCGCCTGGAGGACCTGGCCGTCCCCTTCAGCCTTGGGCGGCTCGGGCCGGCCCCAGACATCGGTGACCAGCACCTCGCCCATGCCGGCAGGCACCGGTTCGGTCAGCAGAGAGCGGGCCTGCGACAGATCGGGTGCCGGTGGCGCACCCTCCTCGGCCTCGTCGCCCTCCGCCTCCGCGGTGGCGGGACCGACCGGCCTCGCTTCCTCCAGATCCCCGGTGGCTACGCCGCCAACGGCGACCGCGGCGCCGGCCGGGGGCCAGGCCACTTGCCCAGTCTCTCTCTCCTTTGGCTCCATCTCCACTTGGGTCAAGCTACTCCTCGCGTGGTGTTTCGGGACTTGCTTCGCGTTCCGGGACCTAAGTCCCGAAACGCCGGTGCTTCTCGTCCGCCACTCTGCCCGCCTTCGCCGACACCACCAGGGGCTAGGTAGCGCTGGCCAGCACGCGCTGGAAGGCGGCTACGGCCTCGGGGTCATATTTCGTCCCGGCATGTGCCGCCAGCTCGGCCAGCGCCTCCGCCTCCGACCGTGCCGGTCGGTAGGGTCGGTCGGCGGTCATGGCGGCGACGACGTCGGCCACCGCCAGCACCCGCGCGCCCAGCGGAATCTCGTCTCCCATCAGACCCTCGGGATACCCGCTGCCGTCCAGTCTCTCATGATGATACCGCACTGCGGGCTTGATTGACCAGGGAAATTCCAGCGCATCGAGGATCTGCACCCCCACCAGCGGGTGGGTGCGGACGATCTCGGCCTCCAGCGGGGTGAGTGGCCCTGGCTTGAGCAGGATCATATCACTGATGCTGACCCGGCCAATGTCGTGAACTCGCGCGGCCACGCGAATTCCTTCCGCGATGTCGTCTGGGCAGCCCATCTCCCTGGCAATGGCGAGCGCCAGCCGCGCCACCCGGTCGGCGTGGCCCCGGGCGTAGCGATCCCGGGCCTCCACCGCCCGCGTCAGCGCGCGTACCACCGCGTACATCGCCTGCCGGTCGGGCTGAGCCGAGGGCGGCGCGGCGGCGGTCCGCTCTTCCCCCGAGAGGTAGTCCTCGAGCCGCGCCCCCCGATCTCGCTGCCGCTCCGCCAGGAAGGAGGCGACCAGAGCATTGACGGGCCGCACGCCCTCATCGGCAGTCTCCGTCAGCCCCTCCACCACCGCCGCCTGAGCGTCGCCAGAAAGCGCAGCCAGCGCGGCCTCTCGCGCCGGCTCCTTGAGCCGCTCCCAGAGCAGAGTCAAAACGGGCTCGAGTTGCTCGCGGGCGCGGGAGCGGATGTACCAGCGCTGCTCCTCGGTCAGCGGAATCTGCCCCGACTTGCATTCGAACACTTCGTAAGCCACCACCTGCAGGTAATAGGGCCAGCCCCCGGCCAGCTCCAGCAGGAAATCGCGCTCAGCCGAGAGGTCCACGCCAGACTCCTCGGCGAGAGCGCAGACGTGGCGCCAGGCCAGCTCCGGGTCGAGGCCGCGCAGGTGGACGATGGAGAAGAGGTCAGCGAAAGGCGAGCCGACCTCCCGCCCGGCGATCTCGATCTCGTGCAGCCGGCACTCGGTGGCAGTGACGAAGCATACCCCCGGGTGGGCAGCAAGGTGGCGCAGGGCGGAGAAAAAGTTGAGATCGAAGGCCGGGTTCCTGGCGGCCAGCTCCACCTCGTCCAGGAGGAAAACCAGGCGCTCGCCGGCCACCTCGATCTGCTCCAGGATCTCCTCCAGCTCGAGGAAGCTGAGCGCATCGCGGGCCTTGATGTGGGGCCAGACCACGGTGATCTTGCCGGTGGTCTGGCGCGCCAGCTCCTGCACCATGAGGTGGAAGAACTGCTCGGCGCTGATGGTGCCCAGCCCTTCGAAGCTGAGATGAACCGCGGCGTGCTGAGCCGGCGATAGCCCGTGGCCGGCCAGGGCGCTGGGGCGGGCGAGGTGGAGCAGAAGCGACGTCTTTCCTGACTTCACCGGCCCCACCAGGGAGCAATTCTGACTGCCCGCCACCAGGCGCACGACCTCTCGCGTCTCTCTGGGGCGCCCAAAGTAGAACCTGGCCTCCGTGATCGGGCCCCGGTTGAAGAATGGATTCGTCATCGTGGTCCCCCCTGCCTCAACCAGAGTGAGAGCAGGCCCACTTGCAGAACGCACTGGCCGGCCTGCTCTGCTACCAGCTCCGAGGCTGCTAACGCTCTCACTGCTCTTCGCACGCCAGCGGAATCGAGACCCGTAACCCGCCTCAGTTCGTCAACGCTGAGCCCGCCTTTGCCGAGGCTACGGTCGCCGGGCCTGGACTGGTGGCCGGCAAGCGCGCCGAGGATCGGCTGCCCCTGGGGGCCAGCGCTCTCCCAGAGGTATCGGAGATGGATGTCGCCCTGCTCTACCACGTCGGCCGCCGCCTCCTCGACCAGGCTCACGCGAACCGCCGCCTCCTGCAACTGGACACAGCGCTCAACCAGGCGGTAGCCCAGGAGCTGGAGGAGATAGGGGTTCCTCCCGGTGAGCGTGATGGCCCGGGCCAGCGCGGCCTCTTCGCAGACTACGCCCAATCTGCCCAAGGGAACGCGGATCACCTGCTCGGCCACCTCGGGCTTGAGGCATCCGATCCTGCGGTGGGTGGCGAGATTGAGAAGAAAGGACCAGTGCTCGCCTGCCAGCTCCTCCAGCCGATCACTGCCAGAGAGCACGAAGCTGATGTTGCGGCTGTGTTGGATCAGGTGGCGGAGCTGAGAGAATACCTCCGGGCCCAGCACCCCGGTTCGCACCTTCTGCTCCAGGTCGTCGAACTCGTCCAGCAGCAAGACCACCCGGCCTTCCAGGCGGTCGGCTGCCTCCTGCACCTGCTCGGGCCCGCTGCTATAGCTGTCATAGGGCGCCGCGCCAGCCTCCCTGACCATGGGCTCCGAGGCCTTGGGTAGCGCCCGCCGCGCCAACTCCTGGAAGAAGGCGCCTGTGTCGTCCACCAGCATCCCTTGCACATCAATGAAGGTGGGACGACACCACTGCGCCAGCCTGGCCTCCAGCCGCTTCAGCAAGCTGGTCTTGCCGGTGCGCCTCTGGCCCACCAGCACCACCACGTTGCCCTCGTCGCCGCTGGTCAGGGCCCGCTCGACAAAGGCGATCTCGGCCGCGCGGCCAAAGAACATGGCGCTGTCTGCCGCCAGGGGCTTGCCCACGACGTAGGGGTTGGCAACGGCCATGAGCGGAGTAGGCCGCACCGCCTGTACGCGGTCGGCGATCGCCTGACTGTGCCAGCCTAAGGCATCGCGAAACCGGACCAGTCCGCGAACAGTGCGGGTCCCGGGCCGGGTGTGCCTGACCTCTATGCCTACCTGCGCTTCCTCGCCGGGCCTGAGGCAGGCAATGTCCTGCACCGGCGCTCCCTCCATCCCCACTAGCAGGTCCCAGGCGCGGCCTTGGCCCGCGTTCTCGATGCTCATGAGCAGCAGGGAGCCAGGCCCGGCGACCAGATGCTGCGAGACAAGAGCCACGCGCAGGTCGGCCGGCGCGGCCTCCTGCGCCACCCGGTCTACCAGCAGCTCCCAGTTGTGCAGGATTGGAAGCACCAGGGGCCAGTAGGCCCGTTCCCGGTCGTGGGTTGGACCCGCCGCGAGCGCGGCGCGGGCACGCGCCAGGTAGCGGTCGCGGGAGAGGCGAGAGCGCGCTCGCACCGCCTGCTTCATCATCTTGGCTGCGGCCACCACAAAGGAGACTGCGTCGAAACTGGCAGCGGGACAGGTCGCGGCCTGGCGCACCACGTCCTCGGGAGTGGCGGCGTCAGCGCAGTCCCCCAGCCAGGACAGGACCTCGGCGAGATCATCGCGCTCGACGAAGCGTAATGCCAGGGACAGATCGCGCAGCGCCTCGCCCAGGTCCTCTCCTCCCTCTAGGGCCCGCGCGGCGCAGCGCGCGAGCTCAGCCACCTCTGGGGTGCGGGCGCACCGCGCCACCTGCCAGATCACGCTGGTGGTCGCCGCCCGCAGGGGCCACCAGTAGAAGACCACCGGCAGCCGCTTCGGGTCTTGGTCGAAGGCAGCGGCAATGCCTTCGGCCGCGGCCAATGCCGTGGCCTGGTTGCTGGCGAGCGAAACCAGCTGCTCCCACATGGGGCCGGGCAGGTCGAGCATGTGCCGACAGAGAGTGCGGGTGGCGGCGAGGGCAGCCGGCGCATGCCGGTCTCCCGTTAGGCGAAGCAGCAGGTCCACCTCGGGCACGCCTCGGGGCTCCAGAGAGGCGGCGGCCGCGGCCCGCACCATCGGCTCGCGGTCCACACTTGCCGCCAGAAGGGCGCCGTGGACACCCACCGCGCCCAGGGACCTGATCGCCGCCGCCCGGACCATGACTGCTCGATCGCCGGCCAACTGCTGCAGGAGATTGGCCACTCCCTCCCCTCTCGGCCCTTCGACTCCCCCCCGGCCAGGCCTGGCGAGGGCTTCTGCCACCGCGGCACGGACCTCCGGGGAGCGGTCCGCGGCCAGACGGGAGAGCAAGGCAGGTGGCGCAAGCTCTCGATGTGCCGCAAGCACCCCGGCCGCGGCCGCCCTCACCGCTGCGCTGCGGTCCCGGGTCAGCGGCGGGAGGCAAGCTGCTGCCCAGCGCCAACCCTCTGCGGCCCACCTACCAAGGGCAGGAACAACGAGGGCGCGAACCTGAGGATCGCGGTCGGCGAGGCAGAGCTGAGCGGCGCGGGACAGGCCGCGGCCAGAGAGGTGCGGCAAAGCTGGGGCCACCGCCTTCCTTCCGGCTGCCCCGGACTCGGCCAGGCGGAGCAGAAGGCGGGCCGCGATGGCAGGCCGAACGGGTGATAGGTCCACCGCGCCGAAGGCGACGCCGGAGAGAACGCGCTGGTCTGCGCTGGCTAGAGCAGTGTCGAGCCAGGAAAGCGCTCGCCGGATGGCCGCACCCCTCGCCTGGCCCAGTGCGGCGGCCGCCGCCCAGCGCATCTCGCCATTGGGGTCGGTGAGCCGCCGCCCCAGTTCATCCACCGCCCAGGCCGAGCCGTCCCCTGCCTCCTCCTCCATCCCGGACAGAGCGGCCAGGCGCACGGTGCGCTCCGGGTGGCGGCCCAGCGCCAGCAGCTCTTCTCGAAAGCGGCCCTGCTGCTTGCCCAAAGCCATTCCCGCAGGGAGCGAGGAGGTGGGATCGCCTGCTGTGACCAGATCAATCACTAGCTTCGGCTGTGAGCAGGCGAGCTGGCGCAGCCCGGGAACGGCTGCCTTGGGAGGAAGGGAGAGCCGGCCTTGAGCGACATCGAAGAGGAAACGGCGCGCCCACCCCCCGCGCGCCGCCAGTCCGCCCAGCTCCTGCCAGGCGGCAACCGCTCTGTTTGCGTCGCTACCCCAGACTGCCCGGCACACCGCCCTCAGGTCCAAGCCTTCCGGAGCCTGTCCTCTACCCCGTGGCCGGCGCATCTGCCCCTCTCGCCGAGGGCCAATGAGGACCCCAAATCGGCACGAGCGACTCAGCGTCTTAATACCACATGACCAGGCCCTTATCCTTCTCGCGGACTCCGATTCGCCGCCAGGATGCCCAAATCCAGGGGAACGACCCGCGGCTGAAGGCTTCCCCCTTCGCCAAAGGCTTCGCCGGGCGTGTCGGCATGGCCGCGCAGCAGCAAGGTCGGGCACAAGGATATTGCCTCGGGCGGCGGATTGTGGTAGAATCACATGGGCTATTGTTTGGGGGAGCGCGCATATCAGTTAGACGAGGAGTGCGAGGGATGCGCGGGAGCTGTCTAGCCATCGCCCTGCTGCTGATGCTGGGCGCGGCGCAGACGTTATGGGCAGGTCCTTTTACTGAAGTTCCCAGCGGACACTGGGCATACGGCGCCTGCGGGCGGCTGGCCGAGCTGGGGGTGCTGGGGTCCGAGCGGGCGAGCGCCTTCTCGGGCAATCCGCAGCTCACTCGCTTCGAGTTCGGGGTGGCCATCCTGGAGCCGCTGACCGAGGTGGACCGGGCGATGGCCGCGCTGCCGCCGGAGCCGGAGGTCAAGACGGCCCGGAACGCGGTGACGCGGGCCCTGCGAGTCAGCCCCTATTCCTCGGAGGACCAGATTGCCGCCGGTGCGGCCGATCTGCGCCGCCTCAGCGGCGAGTTCGGCGATGTGCTGCGCGGGCTGGGCTTCGAGCCGGGCCGGGCAGCGCGCGGCCTCCAGGCTCTGGACGCAGCCGGCCTGAGAGAGTGGAGGGCGGAGGCTCTCTCCGCGCCGGGCCGAGCCTTGATGGCTCTGACTCCGGCGAGAAGGGCGGATGACGCACTCCGCGTGCCAGTGGGACACGGGACGGTGGCTCTGAGCTATGACCGCGATCTGAGGCCGCCGGAGGTGATGGATTACCTGGCTGCCTCTGCGGCCGAGCGTGGGACCAAGCCCGATGCCTCCGGGAACGCTGAGCCAGCGCTGCGCGATCCCCTGGTTTCTCGGCTGCGCACCGCGTACGAATATGGGCTGGGGTCGGCTCTCACGCTCAGCCTGGCCTACGAGGAGATCGCCCGCCGGGGGCAGGGGCTGGCGCCCTTGGACAGCGCCTCGTTCGCCTCCCTGGGCATCGGATACCGGTTGACTCCATCGGCCTCGGTGAAGCTATCGTATTCGCTGCTGGAGTACTCCAACTACGTCGTGGACAGCCCGCCCCTGCGCGACCGAATGGCCGAAACCGCGGTCTCTATCGGGTTCTAGTGCAACCGCGAGGAGCGTTCAGCCTTCGCAGCCGAGGCGGCTTCGGTGGAGGAGGCGCTCCCGCGGGCAGCACCATCTGGATGCGCTCCCTGGCCTGTCTCTTGGCTGCGCTCGCGCTTGCCCTGGACGCCGCCGGTTCGTTCGCCGCTGCCCTCCCTCCCACCGTGATGGAAATCCGTGCCGACGTGGTAGAGCTCGATCTTAGCCGCCAGACCACGCGCGCTCATGGCCAGACGCGGCTCGACTACGGCAACCTGGAGCTGCATGCGGATCAGGTCACGGCCAATCGTGCGACCGGGGAGATAGAGGCGAGCGGACATCTCGCGCTAGTGCAGCAGGGCCGGCGGCTGGAGGGAGACAGCCTCAAGTACGACTATCGCCGGGAAGAAGGATCGCTGACTCAGGCGCGGGTGCGAGAGCAGGGCGTGGTGATCCGGGGAGAGAGCATCGAGTTCTCACCCACCCGCGTGGTGGCGCATCATGCCAGTTTCACCACCTGCGACAAGCAGCCCCCGGACTACGCGCTGGGGGCGGATCTGATCTCGCTCACGGCACTTCAGCCGGGCCCACAGGGGCGCCCCGAGTCGGGGCGCCTCACCCTCGACCGCGCCCGGGTGATCTACCATGGCCATCGCCTGTTCACTCTGCCACGCTACACGGTCTCGGTGGGACAGATCGGCCAGGCCGGGACTTCCCCTTTCCCGGCCAGCGGCTTCGATCGGGACGATGGGCCCTATGGGCAGATCTCATACTCGCTGGGGCGCGCCGCGGCTGCGACGACGGCCGACCTCTCCTACCGCCTCACCAGCTTCCGGGGTGTGCGAGGCTACCTGAAGCTGCGGCGAAACGCCGGGCCCCTGGAGCTGAGCACGAGCTACGTGCGGCGAGAGGCCTCGAGCGACCGGGAGGTGCAAGCGGACGAGTTCACCACTCATCTCGCCGACGTCATGGTGAACCGGGAGCCGGAGTTCCGAGCGGCCATTCCGGCCCTGCCTGTTGGCCGGTCCCTTCGCCTGCGGGCCGAGGTGCTCCAGGGATCGTACTCCGAGACCCGGCTGACCAAGTCGGAGATCCGCGCCCGCGCCGATCGCACTGCACTCAGCGCCCTACTGGTCTCCACGCCCTATCGGGTTTTTCGTGATCTAACTCTCAGCCAGGCCATGGGCTGGCGGCGATCCGACTACTCGTCGGGAGATCGCTTCGACATCCGGTTGGTGCGCCACAGCCTCGACTTCGCGCCCAGCGGGCCGGCGCGGCTCTCGCTCTCCTACGTGTCCCGGCGCGGAGACGGGAGAACGCCGTTCCTGTTCGACGCCATTGAGGTGGGCCGGGAGCTGCTGGCGGACGTGCGGCTGCGCCTGGGTCCGCGCTGGCAGGTCCGACTAGTTGATCTCTATGACCTCACGCGGCGGGATTCGCGTGATATCATGCTGGCGGTGACGCGCACCGTCCACTGCTTGGACTACACTGTCGGTTGGCGGAAATCGCGGGGGACGTTGTTCTTCGGGATCGGCCTCACTCCCCCCTCCGCACCAGAGCGGGAGCATGAGCGAGCGGGAGCGGCGACGGCGGATTATCGAATACCTGCGCTCGGGGAAGACTGACGCAGCCGCCAGCGAACTGGCTGGCTCCCGAGAGGTCTACCCGGGGGACGGCGCGCTCCATCATGTGATCGGGATGGCCTTCGCTGCCACCGGCACGCTGGGGCCGGCGTTAGAGGAGCTGGAGACCGCGGCCAAGCTCGACCCTCGGTCGGCCCAGACTCTGGCCGATCTGGCCCAGGTGCAGCTGGCGCGAGGCGATACCGAGAGCGCGATCGGCTCGGCCGAGCAAGCGATGGCACTGGCCCCGGACCTGGCGTTGGCCCGCTTCACCCTGGGGCGGGCCTGCCTCGCGGCCGAGCACGCCAGCCAAGCCCGGAGGCCGCCTTCTCCCCTGCCCGGCGAGCATTTCCCACTGGCAGACGGCCGCACCCCGGCCTACCTGCGCGCGCTCCGCGAAATGGAGACCGCGCTGGATGCCAGGCCGCCTTTCCTGGACGCGGTGCGAGCGGCGCTGACCTTGGCCTATCAGCGGGCCGGACACTACCACGCCGCGTGGGAGCAACTGCGCAGCCGGCTGGCCGAGCAGCCGATGGACCGGGAAACCAACGAGATCCAAGCTCGGCTCCAGAATGTGAGCAATGAGATCATCCGGGAGCGATACTGGGCGATGGAGGAGGCCGATCTGCCCGGGATCGAGCGAGCGGCGCGAGCGCCGGAGGCGCGGCCGGAGGCGAAGCTGCGTCTGGCGCACGCCTACGCCGCGGTGGGCCAGGACGAGCGATTGGCGGCCGCTCTCGCACAGGCGCGACAGTCCGGCTATCACCCAGCAGATGCGGAGGTCACCCGCACCGGGGACAGACGGCGCTATGCCGGCACCTCGGACGCGCATGTGCTGATCGGCGGCGGCCTGGAATGCGTCATTGACGAACAGCTCCGCTTCCTGCCCTATGCTGGCATTCGCAGCATCCGCTGCGGCGAGCCGCGGCTATGGCGGGAGGTGAGCATAGAGTTCGCCGATGGCGGTCGAGCGGAGGGGCTGGCGCCCGCACTCTACCGTCTCTCTCTGCGCAGCCCCAGCGAGTTCATCCAGAGCGGCCGGTTCACGCAGTTGAGCTACGGCCCCGGGGAGACCCGCTACGCCTATGCCATCGGCGCCCGGAACCTGATCAGCGATTCCGGTGTCATCCCCTTCGCCGAAGTGGAGTCAGTGGTATTCTGATGATGTTCGCACAACGAAGTAATGTGCGAACATCGCCCTGTGCCTGTCTGGGCCGCCGCTTGAGCTTCGCCGTGCTACTTCATTCGGCGAAGCTCTTTAGGGGGCCGGCGGGGATGCAAAGCAAGGCCTGTCCTCGGCTGCGGTTCCCATCTCCCGTGCTCCGCGGTATAATCACGCCCGAAGACTGCTCTGAGAGGGAGCCAGATGACGCGGAAAGAGCGGGTGAGAGAGGCCATCCGGCACCGTGAGCCCGACATGGTGCCAGTAGGAGAGTGGATCATAGATTACGAGCCCGCTTCCCTGGTGCTGGGCCGTCCCACCTTCCTGCGCGGCAAGGCCCAGCTCGCCCACGCGCTCTGGGCGGGGCGGCGAGACGAGATCGTCGCTTCGGTGAAGAGCGACATGGTCGAGTTGGTGGACCGCCTCGACCTCGATCTGGTGTGCGCCGATCTCACCTGGCCCCGCGGGCTCGAGTATCAGCCACCCGAACAGGTGGACGCGGAGACCTGGCGGGATCGCCACGGGAACGTGTTCCGGTACTCGGAGCTGACGCGCGACCTGATGCTGTTGAAGGCGGGCGAGGAGGACTACGAGCCGGCGCGGCCGTCGAGCAGGCAGGAAGGGGAGTTTCGGCCCGATCCCTCAGAGCTGGAGGTGATCGAGCACGTGATGGCCGCGCTCGGGAAGACGCACTTCACCTTCACCGGGATGGGCCGGGCCGGCCTGCCCATCTTCACCGCACTCTGGGTGGAGCGGGACCTGCTGCGCCTGGCGGACGAGGACCCGGAGGTGCTGGCCCAGGAAAGGCTGGAAGGGGCGGAGTGGGCGGCGAAGCGGATGCCGTTCTTCGCGGGGCTGGGCTTCGATGCCATCCTGGGCGGCGAGGACTACGGCTTCAACTCCGGCCCGTTCATGTCGCCCGGGACTTTCCGCCGCGTCTTCTTTCCCGGGCTGCAGCGGATTTGCCAGGCCGCCCACGAGAACGGGCTGTACTACATCTGTCACTCCTGTGGCAACCTGCGGGCCATCCTCCCGCTCATGATCGAGGCCGGGATTGATGTCTACCAGGCGATCCAGCCGATCGAGGACATCGCGGGCCTGAAGCGGGATTTCGGGCGCGATCTCTGTCTCTGGGGCGGGGTGAGCAACCACGATCTGGTGGTGAGCGGTCCCGATGAGATCCGGCGGCAGGTGCGCCATGCCATCGAGACCTGCGCACAGGGGGGTGGGTTCATCCTCGGCTCCAGCCACAGCATGACGGTGCGCACCCCGCTGGATAACATAGTGGCCATGCTGGAGGCCGCGGGCCGCCATCCCCGGCCGGCTGCGGCGGAAGCGAGAGCTACCTGACCCCGCGCGACCACGAGGCAGAGCGCAAGCAGATGGTGGAGTACCAAATCCGCCGCCGCGGCATCTCCGACCGGCGGGTGCTGGCGGCGATGGAGAAGGTGCCGCGCCACCTCTTTCTCCCCAACCCCGAGGACTTCGCCGCCTACGACGATATGCCGGTCCCCATCGGATGCGGCCAGACTGTCTCGCAGCCTTACATGGCGGCGGTGATGACGGAGCTACTGCGGCTCAGGGGCGAGGAACGGGTGCTCGAGATCGGCACCGGCTCGGGCTATCAGGCTGCGATTCTGGCGGAGCTCTGCTCCGAGGTGATCACGGTAGAGCGATTCGAACCGCTGGCGGAACGCGCCCGCTCCCTCCTCGCCGAGCTGGGGTACCAGAACGTGGCCGTGATCATCGGTGACGGAACCCTGGGCTACCCGGAGAAGGCGCCCTATGATCGCGTCATCGTCACCGCGGCCGCGCCCAAGATCGCCCAGCCCTGGCTCGACCAACTGGTTGATGAAGGGCGCCTGGTGGTGCCGCTGGGTCAGCGCTGGAGTCAGACCCTGACCCTGATCAAGAAGCGGGGCGGGAGAATCGAGCAGGAAGACCACGGGGGGTGCGTCTTCGTCCCCCTGGTGGGAGAGCACGGCTGGGGGCAAGGCTGAGGGAGGGGCGGGTTGGTGGTGGCAGGAGGCAAGCCCCTGCCCGACTGGCTTCGATTCCTCCTCCTCAATCCCCGACGTAGCCCAGCGCGCGCAGCCTTTCCTTCGCCTGCTCCGAGAGCTGGAAGGGCCGGGCTTCCTCGCCGCGGCTGGCCTGCCACCGGCGGGCCTCTGCCTGGGCCGACTGGGTGAGGGACTTCAGGCGGCTGCGCAGCTCGGAGCCGGCGCCGGTAGCGGCGAGGTCGTGCCGCTCCTGCCGGTCGGCCCGCCGATCGTAAACCTCGAAGCGGCCGCCGCGGGGACCGCCATAGGGGTGGTAGACCACCCTGTAGCCATCGGTGGTGAGAGCTGTCTGCTCCAACCCGTACAGCAGGGCCTCCGAGTATACTTCGCACCCGCGGGCGCCATCCCGCCTTGGCAGCGCCTGCACCTTGTGCCCGTTGAGGTCGGGAGCGTGGGCGAACTCGAGGAGGGTGCCCGCGAGCTCGGCAGAGGCCACGGTCTGGGTCACCCGCTTGTCCGCGGCCACGCCCCGGGGCCACTTCACCAACAGGGGAACCGAGAGCACCTCTTCATGCATGCTGTGCCCATGGTCGAACCCGCCGTGGTCGAACAACTCCTCGCCATGGTCGGCCGCCATCACCACCAGCGAGTTCTCGTACACTCCGGCCCCTCTCAGGCCCTTCAGCAGTTCACCTGCCCAGCGGTCAACGTAGCGCACCTCTTCCGCGTACATGACCCGACAGAACTCCTGGTAGCGCCGTCTCGTGCCGGCCGGCGCTTGCCGAATGCCCTGGTACCAGCGCTCTCGCCTCGCCACCCAATGGGAGGGATAGCGGGCGCGAAGCTGGGGCGGGGTATCAGGCGCGTCGTAGGGGCAGTGGGGGTCGAGGTAATGGACCCAGAGGAAGAACGGCTGGCGGCGGTTCAGCTTGACCCAATCGAGCGTATGCTCGGTGAGCGTCTGGGCGTGCGCAAGCTCCGAGTTGGTGCCGTCCGCGCCACCCTCGTTGCGGAAGTGGTCGAACCCGCGGCTCCAGCCCCGATCCGCCTCCAGGAAGACATTGGTCAACTCCGCGGTGGTGGTGTATCCCGCGCGCTGAAGCTGCTCCGGCAAGAGGTTGATCTCCTCTGGCAAGCGCGCCCGGCCCCGGTACCAGTCGCTGCCCACCGGCTCCGGGCTCTTGAGACCGCACTGGGAAGGCGGCAGTGAGGTGAAGACGGTCCCGAACGAAGTGAGCGTCCAGGGCGATCCGACATAGGCGGCGTCGTACTGAGTGGCCTCCCGGGCGAAGGCGTCCAGGTTCGGGGTCAGACCGCGGCCGCTGCCGTAAGCCCCCAGATGGTCGGTGCGCAGCGCATCGATGGTGATCAAGATCAGGTTCGGCCGCGCGTCGCCGGGCCGACGCGCCAGGGGCGCCGCTTCCCGCAGCCAGCCGCTAGGCAGGACTGGAGCTAGCCACAACACGGCCGGCGCCAGGGCCAATGCTGCGAGCAGAGCGGTCACCACTCTCCGGCCTGACGGATTCCAGAAATGGCCGCGCGCGCCCCCGGCCAGAGCCGACCCAGGAGTGGAGAGCATACGACTCCCACCAGCCATCCGACCGCACCACTTCGCAGCAGAGCGAAGAGGCTCAGCCGCGGCCAGGCTGTGGACCAGTCGCGCAAAGCAAAGACCAGGCCGACGATGAAGCCGAAGAGGCCAGCCGTAGCGAGCGCGGTGACGTATCTGCGCATGGCGTAATCTCTGACTGCCCTCCTACTGGATTCGACGCCGAGCGGGCGCGCCCTGCCCCCAACAGCAGGCGAAGGCAGGCCGCTGGCGAAGGCCGGGCCTCATGTCGCCGCGTTCTCACTGGTCTCTGGGTATGGGCCTCGCGGTGCTGCTGCTCGCCGCAGCCGCCTTGCTGCTGGCGCCGATGTTGGCTTACCTGTTCGGCCGCGATCAGGGCGTGTTCGCTTGCGGGGCCGAGGTCCTGGCGCGGGGCGGCGTCCTCTACCGCGATCTATGGGATGTGAAGCCCCCCGGGATCCACTACCTCTATTGGCTGAGCTTCATCGCCTTCGGACGTTCCATGCTGGCCCCGCGCCTGCTCGACCTGCTGTGGACTCTGGCCACCGCCGGCGGCCTGCTCGTGCTGAGCAGGCGATTGGCTGCGCCGCTGTGGGCCGCGGTGGCCGGCGCTTTCCTGTTTCTGATTCGATACGCGCTGGGTTTCGACTACTGGCACACCGCCCAGGGTGATGGCTTCGCCTCCTTACCTCTGACACTGGCGGCGCTCTCTCTGCTGGGCGCGGAGCGCAGGCGCAGTTGGTGGTTGGCGGCAGGGTGCGGTGCGCTGGTGGGGGCGGCCATCATCATCAAGTTCACATTGGCGGTGTTCCTGGCGCTTCCTCTGATCGCAGTGTTAGTAGCAAGAGAAGAGCGATGGCCGGCGCGGTTGCTACGGGCGGCGGGCTACGCCTTCGGCTGCCTCGTGGTGATCGCCTTGGTGGCGGCCAGTTTCTGGAAGGCCGGGGCGTTGAAGGACATGGTCGAGATCCTGTTCATGTGGAACGCGCGCTATGCCACGATCCGGTCGCCGTACCCGGTGGCCTATGTGATCATCCGGCAGACCCTTCGCTTCCTCTTCGGGGGCCAGTATCTGGTCCTGAAGCTGATCGGGCTGCTCGGCGTCATCGGGCTGGCCGACCTGGTGGTGAGGCGGCGCGCCGCTCCCTACTGGTGGCTAGCCCCGGCCTGGTTCGGGGCCATGCTGGTACAGGTTTGGGCGCAGGGGAAATACTACGAGTACCACTGGCTTCCGGTGCTGCCCCCGTTGGGCCTGCTGGCCGGGCAAGGGATGGCGGCGGCATGGCGCCTGCTGCGGGCGCGAGCGCCCACGCCCACACTGGCGCGGGCCGCGGCCGGGATAGGCCTCGCTCTGCTCCTGGTATGCTGTGGCTTCGGCTACTGGGCGCAGTTCGCCCCGGAGATCCGCTATGCCACCGGCGCGCTGCCGGCGGCCGATTTCGCAGGCCTGTTCTATGACCGGACGGATTTCTCGCTCTCCGCCGACCTGCAAGTGGCATCGTTTCTGAAGAGTCACACCTCACCGCACACGCCCATCTTCATCTGGGGCTTCGAGCCCGTCATCTACTTCCTGGCCGACAGGCCGCCAGCCAGCCGCTTCATCTCTCAGCATCCACTGGTGACCCCGTGGTCCCCGCCCGCCTGGAGACAGGAGTTGATCAGAGACCTGACCGCGCGCCCGCCGGCGTATGTGCTCGTGGTACACGATGATGTCATGCCCTGGATGACCATGCGGCCCTACGATTCTGCGACCGAGCTGGCCTACTACCCGGAGCTGGCCGGTCTGCTCAACAGCAGCTATCGTCCGGTGGGGAGGATCGAGGACTTCGATATCTGGGGGAGAGCGGGGTGAGCGGCGGCGATGCCTGCGGCATGGCCGCCCTACAAGCGACGGCGATGTGACGGGCGCGAGGGGATGTGCTAGAATGGCAGCGCCAATCTGCTTGTTCTCCATCTCTGGGGTCATGGTGATCCATCGTGTCTGACTCTGCCCAGTCCGCGATCCTCAATGCCTTGAATGAGCAGCAGCGGGAGGCGGTCGAGTATGGCGACGGCCCCTTGCTCATCTTCGCCGGCGCGGGCAGCGGCAAGACGCGGGTGCTGACCTATCGCGCCGCCTATCTGATCCGGGCCCGCGAGGTGGAGCCCTCCCGCATTCTGGCCGTGACCTTCACCAACAAGGCGGCGGATGAGATGCGCGGGCGACTGCGGCGGCTGCTGGGCGGGCAGCACCGGGAGATGTGGATCGGAACTTTCCACGCGGTGTGCGCCCGCATCCTGCGCGCCGATGGAGAGCGGGTGGGGGTGCCCTCCGGGTTCGTGGTGTTCGATGAATCCGACCAGAACACACTGATGAAAGATTGCCTGCGCGACCTCGACCTGAACCCGGAGCAGTTCCAGCCCTCGCGCATCCTGGGCGAGATCGGCAATGCCAAGAACGAGCTCATCGGCCCGCGTGACTACTACAACTGGCGCGGCGGACGGCCCTACGACGAGATCGTGTCGCGCGCCTACACGCTCTATCAGCAGCGGCTGCACGATAACCAGGCGCTCGATTTCGACGACCTGATTGACTATGCGGTGTGGCTGTTCGAGCGCGATCCGGAGGTGCTGGCGCGCTACCAGGACCGCTTCCAGCACCTCTTGGTGGACGAGTACCAGGACATCAACTTCGCCCAGTATCGGCTGATCGCACTGCTGGCGGCCAAGCGCCGCAATCTCACCGTGGTGGGCGATGACGACCAGGCGATCTACGGCTGGCGCGGCGCGGACATGCGGATCATCATGCGCTTCGACCAGGACTATCCCGAGGCCAGGGTGATCAAGCTGGAGCAGAACTACCGCTCCACCCAGAACGTGCTGCGGGCGGCCTGGGAGGTGGTTCGCCACAACCGCACCCGGCGGGAGAAGCGACTCTGGACCGACGCGCCGCCGGGCGAGAGGATCGCCTGCCACCGGGCCGCGGATGAGCACGCGGAGGCCTTCTTCGTCGCCGATACCATCGAGCATCTGCGACTCCACGAGAACCGTTCCCATCAGGACTTCGCCATTCTCTACCGCGTCAACGCCCAGTCCCGCGTGTTCGAGAAGGTCTTCGTCAGTCGCGGCATTCCCTATCGCATCGTCGGCGGGCTCCGCTTCTACGACCGGGAAGAGATCAAGGACATCCTCGCCTATCTTCGGGTGGTGCACAACCCGACAGACTCCGTGAGCCTGAAGCGCATTATCAACAAGCCCACCCGTGGCGTCGGCAAGACCACGCTCCAGCATCTCGAACAGGCGGCGCGGGAGCGCAACATGTCACTACTCGAGGTTTGCCGACATGCGGAGGCGATCCCGGAGCTGGGTGCGCGGGCTCAGCAAGCGGTGGGGCAGTTCGTGAACCTGGTGGATCATCTGCGCGCCAGAGCGGAAACGGCCAGCGTAACCGAGCTGACCGAGGCCGTGATCGAGCAATCGAGCTATCGCCTGGCGCTGGAGGAAGAGCGCACGGTCAAAGCGCGGGGGAAGCTGGACAATATCCGCGAGCTTACCACCGCCACGCGAGAATACGAGGAAAGCGCCGAGCCGCCCACGCTGCCGGGGTTCCTGGAGAACGTGGCCCTGCTCACCAGTGCGGACATGCTGAAAGAGGGCGTGGAGGCGGTTCTGCTGATGACCTTGCACAGCGCCAAGGGCCTGGAGTTCCCGGTCGTGTTCCTCGTCGGCCTGGAGGAGGGGCTCTTTCCCCTCGCGCGGGCGATCATCTCCGACAATCCGCTGGAGCTGGAGGAGGAGCGCCGACTGGCCTATGTCGGCATCACCCGGGCGAAGGAACGGCTTTTCCTCACCTCGGCCGAATCGCGCACCATCTTCGGCGGTACCTCCTACACCAAGGTCTCGCGCTTCCTGGAGGACGTCCCGGAGGAGCTGTGCGAGCCCATCGGCCCTACCTCGCCCCGCAATATCACCTGGGAGACGGCCGACGTCGCCCGCTCACCCGCCGCCCAACAGATCCTGGTCGAAGCCGGCGTGGGAGAGGCGCCCTTCAAAGTCGGCGACAGGGTGCGCCATGGCCAGTTCGGCAGCGGCATGGTGGTCTCAGTGACCGGCAGCGGCCCGGACCTGCTGGTATCCGTCGCGTTTCCGAAGCAGGGAATCAAGAAGCTGGACCCGCAGTACGCGAAGCTGGAGAAGCTGTAGGGCGGGGCGAGGTCCGTAGGGAAGCCCCTCTGCGGGCTCCCCTGACAGACCCCTCAGGCACTCAGACCAGGTACCCCCGCCGCGGCATTAGGTCGTGCCGCTCCAGCTCCTCCCCTACTCGCCGGATCACCTCGACTGGGAGCGCGCTGCCACCGTGCAGGCGCGGAGGCGGGACGTTGGCTGCGCGGGGGCCGTGGGCCATGAAGTGGTCAATCGCCTTGTTGGCATTGGTGAAGCGGTTGCCATGTGGAAGATCCTCGACCAGCGGGAAGACGGCCGCCATCAGGGATGAGACCTGCTCGGAGATGGCCTCGGCCTCGGCCCGCTTGCCCGCGGCACTGCTCTCCACGAGCGCGCTCAGCTCGCGCGGGAAGCAGTTCGCGGTGCTCAGCAGCAGGCCGTCATAGGGCCCGTCATTGTCGCGCAGCCAGCGCGTGTAGTCTCCTTCCATGCCGCGGACGAGGAAGATGCCGCCGTAATCGTGGCCCGCCAGCGCGATCCGGTCCGAGCCGCTGCTGTCCTTGCACAAGAACAGATTCGCGAACCGCCCGGCCAGGAGAGCTATAGTCTCCGCGCTCATCTCGTTCTGCGTCACCTGGGGAAGCTGATAGAGGGCCATCGGCAGGCCCAGCTCGAGAACGGAGGTCAGCCCCGCGCGGATCGCTTCCTGCGACAGGTCGCGGCCGGTCGGCGGGCAAACCGCGAAGCCGCAGACGCCGGCCTTCGCCATCGCCTCCGCGGCGTGCGCGGCGCTCGTGATCGCGCGGAGCCAGTTCGCTGTCTCCACGACCCCGTCGCGCGCCGCGGCGGCATCCGCCTTCAGCACGCCGACTAGGATGTGCACGTGCAAAGCCTGTGCGGACTCGACCGCGAACTCCAGCACCTCGCGAGTCTCCGGCCCGGAGAGCTCCCACCCATCGCCCGCGGTGCCCGGGATCAGGTATCCTTTGACCCGAATGGAGATATGGCCGACATGGGCCACCATGCGGGAGCGATCAATCGCGCCCTCCGGAGTGTAATGGGTGAGCGGAGGACACCAGAGGCGGGGCATGGTCTCCGGGAAGAGCTGCGTGAGCAGTTGGCGGCGCTGGTCTGCGGTCGCGGTGGTCATGCCTGGAGGCTCCTTGGCCGGCGAATGAGACGCTCTCTCTTCTTCCCAGGGCAGGAGGCAGGCTCCTGCTCTACGAATTGCTCGGGCATGGGCAAGGCGGCGCCGAAAGCGGTCCGTGATCGGGTCGAGGAGCTGAGACAGCGGATCAACCGCGCCAACCACCACTACTACGTGCTCGACTCGCCTGAGATCAGCGACGCCCAATACGATCGCCTGATGCGAGAGCTGCAGGATCTGGAGGCGGCGCACCCCGAGCTGGTGACGCCCGATTCCCCCACCCAGCGCGTGGGGGCCCCACCCCTGGAGGAGTTCGGCACCGTTCGCCACCGCGTGCCCATGCTCAGTCTCGGCAACTCCTTCGACGAACGGGAGCTGCGCGCTTTCGATGAGCGGGTCAAGCGCCATCTCGGCATGGATCAGTCGGAGCGGATCGTCTACGTCGCCGAACTGAAGGTGGATGGACTTGCCGTCTCGCTGTCTTACCAGGACGGCCTGTTCACCCGCGGCTCCACCCGCGGCGACGGCTTCACCGGCGAGGATGTCACCGTCAACCTGCGGACCATCAAGGCCATTCCGCTGCGGATGATGACTGACGACCCACCGCCGCTGCTGGAGGTGCGCGGGGAGGTCTACCTTGACAAGCGCGAGTTCGCCCGCATCAACAAGGAGCGGGAGGAGGCGGGCGATCCCTTGTTCGCCAACCCGAGAAACGCGGCCGCCGGATCGGTGAGACAGCTCGACTCCAGCATCACCGCCCGCCGCAGGCTCGACATCATCGTGTACGGGATCGGCGCGGTGGAGGGCATCTCCTTCGAGAAGCATTCCGGGATCCTGGAGTACCTGCGAAAGGCCGGATTCAAGGCCAGCCCGCAGAGCCGCCTCTGCCATGGCATTGATGAGGCCTTCGTTTACTGCCAGGAGTGGCAGCAGAAGCACGTTGACCTCAGCTTCGGCACCGACGGGGTGGTGGTGAAGGTGGATTCGCTCGCGCTGCAGGAGGAGCTGGGGCACGTCTCTCGGAGCCCGCGCTGGGCGATCTCCTACAAGTTTCCCCCGGAAGAGCAAGTGACCGTGGTGAAGGACATCATCGTGTCGGTGGGCCGAACGGGCGCGCTCACCCCGGTGGCGGTGATGGAGCCGGTGGTGGTCTCGGGCTCCACGGTGCAAAACGCGGTGCTGCACAATGAAGATGAGGTGGCGCGCAAGGATGTGCGAGTCGGCGACACCGTGGTGATTCGCAAGGCCGGCGAAGTCATCCCCGAGGTGGTCAGCGTGGTCCTGAGCCAGCGCACCGGCAAGGAGAAACCGTTCAAGATGCCGGACAAGTGCCCCGTCTGCGGAGCCGACGCCATCCGCCCGGAGGGGGAGGCGGTGCGCCGGTGCACTGGCATCGCCTGCCCGGCGCAGACGGTGCAGCGGATGCTGCACTTCTTCTCCCGGGGCGCGCTGGATGCAGAGGGGGTGGGCCCTTCACTGATCGCGCAGGTGGTGAGCCGGGGCCTGGTGCACGATCCCGCGGACTTCTTCTTCCTGACAGAAGAGCAACTGCTCACTCTCGACCGCATGGGCAAGAAGCTGGCGCAGAATATCCTGAAGGCCATCGAGGGGAGCAAGCACCCATCGCTGGACCGGCTGATCTACGCCCTTGGCATCCGGCACGTGGGCGATCACGTGGCGGAGGTGCTGGCGCGGCAGTTCGGGTCCCTGGAGCGGCTGGCGAAGGCGAGCGAAGAGGAGCTGAGCCAGACCATGGAGATCGGGCCGGTGATCGCGCAGGCGGTGGCGGTGTTCTTCCGCCAGCAGCAGACTAAGGAGCTGTTGGCGAAGCTGAAGCGGGCGGGAGTCGAGCCAGTAACGCAGGCTCCCAGCCTGCCCGCAGGCGGACCCTTCGCCGGCAAGACCGTCGTCTTCACCGGGGCCCTGAGCATGCCCCGGGCCGAGGCAGAGCGGATCGTCACCTCCCAGGGCGGCCGGGCCGCCTCCAGCGTCAGCAAGAGCACCAACTACGTGGTGGCGGGAGAGTCCCCGGGATCGAAGTCCGAGAAGGCGCGGGAGCTGGGCATCCCCATCCTTAGCGAAGAGGAATTCCGGCGGATGCTCGGTAAGTAGGCTACTTGGTAGCCCAGGCTCCCAGCCTGGAGTGTGGTCAGAGATCGGGAATGCTGAACCCACAACAACGGGCTGCGCTGCTTAAGGTCGCCCGCGGGGCGATGGAGGCCGCGGCCACGAACCAGCCTTACCGCCCGGCCTCGAATGACCCGGCCTTGCGGCAGCCTGGCGCCGCCTTTGTCACCCTCAACAAGCACGGCCAGCTTCGCGGCTGCATCGGCATGATCGAGGCGCGGGACCCCCTGATCGAGTGCGTGGCCAACATGGCGCGGGCGGCCGCGCGAGAGGATTACCGCTTCCCACCGGTGCGACCCGCTGAGGTGGCCGAGCTCAGTGTTGATATCTCAGTGCTGAGCCCGTGCGAGCGGGTGGAGGACGTGAGCAAGATCGAGGTGGGCAAGCACGGGCTGATCATCCAGGACGCGCAGTGCCGGGGGCTGCTGCTGCCCCAGGTGGCGACGGAATGGGGCTGGAGTCGCGAGGAGTTCCTGGATCACTGCTGCCTCAAGGCCGGGCTGCCCGAGGGGCACTGGCGCAAGGGCGGAGAGATCTACTGCTTCACCGCGGAAGTGTTTGGGGAGGAGGAGCCGGGTGGCTGATGGGCAGGTCGCGGACCTGCCCTACCACCGGGGAAGTGCCTGGGGAGGAGGAGTAGCTGACTGCCATGATGGATCATGCCGGCGCGCTGGCGCTGCTGCAAGCCCACGTCAAGACCAGGAACCTGATCAAGCACTGCCTCGCCTGCGAGGCGGTGCTGGGCGCGCTCGCCCAGCGCCTGGGCCAGGATGAAGCCACCTGGCGGCTGGCCGGGCTGCTGCATGACGTAGACTACGACCAGACCGTGAACTCGCCGGAGACGCATGCCTTGATCGGGGCCAAGCTGCTGGAGGCAGCAGGCGTTGACTCCGGGATCGTGCATGCGGTGCTGGCGCACGCCGAGAAAGTGCCGCGGGAGTCTTTGCTCGACAAAGCCGTGTGGGTGGTGGACCCGCTCACCGGGCTGATCGTGGCCGCGGCCCTGATCAGACCGGAGAAGAAGCTGGCGGCGATTGATGCCCAGTTCGTGCTGAATCGGATGAAGGAGAAAAGCTTCGCCCGCGGCGCGAACCGGGAGCAGATTCGGGCCTGCGAGCAGGAGCTGGGGCTGCCGCTCGAGGAGTTCGTGGGAATCGGGGTACACGCGATGCAGGGCATCAGTGGCGAGCTGGGGTTGTGAGCGAGGAGGGTTCGCTCCGGTGGGCAGTTCACCTCGCTCGCCGCAGGCCGCGCCAGGCCACAGTTGCGCTGGGCATCATCCTGGTGGGCGCAATCGCGGCGGGCCTGGGGTTCGGTAGCTTCCTGCTGGGCGCGTTGGCTGCAGTGCTGCTGCTGGCCTCGGTCGCCGACTACCTGCTTCCCATCCACTACCGGCTCGACGAGCGCGGCCTGTCTATGCGAGGGGTCTTGCATCGCCGGCGGCTGAGTTGGGGACAAGTGCGCCGGGTGATCCGGGATGACCTGGGGGTGAAGGCCAGCCCGCTGGCCCGGCCTTCGAGACTCGAAGCCTACCGTGGTATATACCTCTGGTTCGCGGACAACGAAGCCGAAGTGATGGCAGCCATCACGCATTACACCTCACCGGAGGCGGGTGGTGGAGACTATCGGCCACCTATTCAGCTTTCTACGCGCACGCCCTGAGCCAGAGGCGGAGAGGGCGGCGCGCGAGGCGAGGCAGGCCGAGATCGTGGAGAAGCTGGCCCGCGCCATCGTGGCGCGGCGGCTGGAGGCGCCGGCCGCACTCTTCCTGGAACTCAATCGCCCCCTCGGCTTCATCTTCAGCCAGGCCGCCTTCTTCGCCCGTCCCTTCCTGGCCTTCTTCCTGCCCACGGCAGATGTGGAAGGGGCAGCAGAAGTCCTCGACGACCCCAGAGCCTTGGACCGGTTGATCGAGCGCATCGGCGAGATCAGCGCCGCGGAGAGCAGGTAGGCATGGGTAGCCTGGAGCATGCCAACTGGTTCATGACCGCGCTGCTGGGTGGCATGAGCGCGATCATCATTGCCAGCGTGCTGCTCGCCCAGCGGGGCCGCGCCATGTTCATCCGCCGCATCCCCGGGCTGGCCGCCATCGAGCAGGCGGTGGGCCGGGCCACCGAAATGGGACGACCCATCTTCTTCTCGCCCGGGCTCGACTCCATCAGCATCACGACCCTGCAAGCGCTCGCCATTCTCTCTCACATCGTTCGTCTTGCCGCCGCGCAAGCCACGCGCGTGATTGTCGGGGTGCGCGACCCGACGGTGCTGCCGGTGGCCGAGGAGTCAGTCCGCGAGGCGTTCACCGCCTCCGGGCATCCGGAGGCCTACCGGCCCGAGGATGTGCGCTTTGTCTCGGACGATCAGTTCGCCTACGCGCTGGGAACAGTGGGGCTGATGCAGCGGGAGCGGGTGGCGACGAACTTCTTCTTCGGGGGTTTCTATGCGGAGGCGCTGATCCTCACCGAGAACGGCCAGGCGCTGGGCGCGCTGCAGGTGGCGGGCTGTCCTGATCCGACCCAGATTCCTTTCTTCATCGCCACCTGTGATTACGTGGTGATCGGCGACGAGTACTACGCGGCCAGCGCCTACCTCACCCGCGAGCCCACGCTCACCGGGAGCCTGGTGGGCCAAGATATCGCGAAAGGAATCATAGTCGCCATCGTGCTGGTGGGGTTGGGCCTTGCCACCATCCTGGGCGCGGGGCCGACGCAGCATAGCTTCCTGCTGGGTCTGTTGGCGCAGGGAAGATGACGCAGAGCGCGCTGGTGCTTCGGATAGTGCTCTCGCTGATCGGCACCGGGGCCGTGCTGTACGCGCTGCACCGCGCGCTGGGCCCCCGCGGCCGGCGCTGGCTGATCGTGCTGGTGACGTTTGCAGGCGGCCTGTTCTACGGGCTCGAGTGGTTCTACCCGGCTCACGGCCACCCCTCGAAGAACTTCCTCACGGACTGGATCGAACCGGTCAGCAACATGCTGGCCGTGGTGGGCGCCTTCACGGTAGGTCTGGGCATCTTCAGCCTCTGCCAGGTGCACGGCCGGAACGTCGCGCGCCGGCGGGCCGGCTGGTGGAACAGCTTGGCCTTCTTCCTCGCCATGATCGCGATGTTCGTGTTCGGCCTCTGGGAGCATTACTTGCACTTGCCCGAACCCACGCCCGCGGTGGTGCCCTGGCAGAAGGCGGTCTATGAGGTGCTGTTCAGCGGGCTCTTCGTCCCCCTCCAGGCGGCGACGTTCTCTCTGCTCGCCTTCTACATCGCCTCCGCGGCCTACCGCGCCTTTCGCATTCGCACCGCAGAGGCCGCCCTGATGATGGCGGCCGCATTCGTGGTGATGCTGGGGCAGGTGCCGATCGGGGCCTGGCTCACGAATGGGCTTCCGGCGAAGACGGCTCTGGGTTTCTTTCGACTGGAGGCACTGGGCGACTGGGTGATGCGCTGGCTCAACACGCCGGCCCAGCGGGGCATCACTTTCGGCATTGCCATCGGGGCCCTGGCCATGTCGCTGCGCATCTGGCTGAGCCTGGAGCGCGGCACCTTCTTCTCGGAGCAGGGCTAGAAACTGCAATCCGCAGATTACGCAGATGGCGCAGAAGAATAGGAATGACCCGAGAACCTATGCGATTATCGGCGCAGCCATTCAGGTGCATGGTGAGCTTGGCTGCGGCTTCCTGGAAGCGGTGTACCAGGAGGCGCTTGCCCTGGAGTTTGGCCGGCAGGGACTCCCGTTCGCAGCGCAGGTGGAGTTGCCGATCTCCTATCGAGGCAGGCCGCTAGACGCGAGCTTTCGGGCGGACTTCATCTGTTTCGACGAGGTGATCGTAGAGGTCAAGGCATTGTCTGCCCTCAGCGGCGTCGAAGACGCTCAGGTGATCAACTACCTCGAAGCAACGGGGCTCCAGGTGGGCCTGCTGCTCAACTTCGGGACCAAGTCGCTTCAGCACAGACGGCTTGTGTTGTCCAAGAGATAATCTGTGCAATCTGCGTAATCTGCGGATAGCAATGATGGAAGAGCGTTCGACCGACAACTTCTGGCAGCGCCTGCAGCAGATCCCGCGGCACTACATCTACCTGCTGCTGGCGGCAGTGGTGGTGTGGCAGCTCCTGTTCCCGATTCGCCTGCCGATAGTGCCCAGCGCGGCCACCCTAGGCCTTTACGATGCCATCCACGCGGTGCCTGATGATAAGCTCATCATCATCAGCACCGACTGGGACGCGAGCACGCAAGCTGAGACCGGGCCGCAGACTCAGGCCATCATCAATGCCTGCTTTCAGCTCAAGAAGCGCTTCGTGATCATGAACATGCAGCCCCCCATGGGGGTGAAGCTGGCCAATGACATCGCGCTGGAGCTGGGCAAGCAATATGGCGCTCGCTATGGCATAGACTGGGCGAACTGGGGCTATAAGTACGGCTATGGCAACGTGCTGATGGCGATGGCGAAGGATATCCCCAAGGCGATCGGCGATGACTTCTACGGCAAACGGGTGACGACGCTGCCACTGATGAAGGGCGTGAAGGATATCA
The DNA here is from genome assembly GCA_963716175.1 of uncultured Armatimonadota bacterium. Classification (GTDB taxonomy): domain Bacteria; phylum Armatimonadota; class Hebobacteria; order Hebobacterales; family Hebobacteraceae; genus MFD04408-11. The sequence continues at coordinate 3,972,967 of OY970296.1, forward strand.
AGAGCATCGGCCTGGTGATCGAGGTCACCGGCCTGTCGGGCATGACCGAGACCTGGATAGGCCTGATCCAGGGGCCCTATCGGACCCCGTTCGCGTCGGCTTACACCGCGGTGATGGCGCCTGGCTACTATCCCTTTCTGGATTCCGGGCAGATGAAGGGGATGCTGGTCGGAGCCAAGGGCGCCGCCGAGATGGAGACCCTGGTGCACCGGCCGGGCAAAGCCACCGCCATCATGAACGTGCAGTCGTGGGCGCACGTGCTGATCATCGCCCTCATCATCATCGGCAACCTGGGATACGTGCTGGCCCGAGCCCGGGCCCAAGGAGAGCCGCGGTGAACCCCGAGGTCACCATCCTCTGGTGCGCCGCTCTCGCTACCCTGGGGATCTATAGCATTCTCTACCGGGACAATGCCATCTCCCGGTTGTTCGAGCACATCTTCGTGGGTCTGAGCGCGGGTTATCTGATCTTCACCACCTGGACCCAGAACCTGGAGGGCAAGTGGTGGAATCCCATGATCCACCAGCGCCACTGGTACTGGATCTTCGCCCCGGTGGTGGGGCTGCTCTTCTACCTGATCTACAGCCGGCGGCTGGTGTGGCTGGCTCGCCTGGTGATGGGGCTGTTCTTCGGCACCGCGGCGGGCATATTCTTCCGCGAGTTCTTCCCGCTCTACTCCCCGCAGATCTACGCCTGCTTCAAGCCGCTGCGGGCCGACGCCCACCTGGCCTGGTCAGACGTGATTCTCCACAACTGGGTGTTCGTGGTCATCCTGCTGACGGTGATGAGCTACTTCTTCTTCTCCCTCCCGCACGAGGGCCGCTTCGGCCGCAACCTGGGCCGCTCGTCTCTGCTGGGCCGGTGGTTCCTGATGGTCGCCTTCGGCGCCATGTTCGGAAACACGGTGATGGCCCGCATCTCCCTCTTCATCGGGCGCGTGCAGTTTCTGCTGAAGGACTGGATCGGGCAGTATGTGCATTGGTTCGCGGGGAGGGGGATGTAGCGTGGGGCGGTCCGGAAGCCCGTGGGGCAGGAGTCTGTCTCCTGCCCCAGGCGGGCCGCGAGCCCCCGGCCGCAAAGGTCACCGTTGGACAGGAGCTTGCTCCTGTCACCCATCATACATGGCAGGACCGAGGTCCTGCCCAACCGAGCGTCCCGCCGTTCCTAGAGTTCCTCTGCGCTCTCTGCGTCTCTGTGGTGCCTCCAGTTGTGATATGATGCGGTGTCATGGCTCCCCGCATCCGCATCATCACCCTCGGCTGCAAGGTCAACCAGTGCGACGGCGACGAGATGGGCCGGTCGCTCGCCGCGGCGGGGTTTGATCTTCTGCCTAGCGGCCAGGCCGATCTCTACATCGTCAACACCTGCACCGTGACCGCGACCGCGGACGCCAAGGCGCGCAAGCTCATCCGCAAGCTCGCAAGAGAGCATCCAGGAGCGAAGCTGGTGGTGACCGGCTGCGGGGCGGCGCGGGATGCCGAGGCGGTCGGGATGCCCGGCCTGGTCGTAGTTCCGAACGCGCGGAAGGCGGAGATCGCCGAGTTGGTAGCGCGGGCAGCAGTCGCCGGGCATGCGGAGATGGCTAGGCCGCCTGAGGCGACCGCCACCGCGGCTGACGGCCTAGCCGCATGCCCGCCCTACAGCACGGCCCGTACGCGCGCTTTCCTGAAGATCCAGGACGGCTGCGATCATCGCTGCGCCTATTGCGCGGTGCCCGACGCGCGGGGCCGGCCGGTGAGCAAGCCCCTGCCGGAGGTGCTGGCGGAGCTGCGGCGCCTTGCTGAGGGTGGCGCGCAGGAGGTGGTGCTGTGCGGCATTCGCCTCGGCGCCTACGGGAGAGAAGGGGGCGGCGCCCCCGGCCTGGCGGACCTGCTGCGAGCCGCCCGCGAGATCGCGGTCCCCCGGCTGCGCCTGAGCTCGGTGGAGCCCATGGATCTCGACGGCGATCTCCTGGCGGAGATGGCGGGCCATCCGCGCCTCTGCCATCACCTCCATCTGCCACTGCAGTCCGGGGATGACGCGGTCCTGGCGGAGATGGGCCGCGGCTACACGACCACCGATTATGCTCGCCTCGTGGACCGGATTCGCGGGGCCTGGCCGGAGGCCGCGATCACGACGGACGTGATGGCTGGGTTTCCAGGTGAGACTGAAATGCAGTTTCAGAGCACAGTTGACTTCGCGCAGGAGATCGGGTTCTCCCGCGTGCACGTTTTCCCCTACTCACCGCGGCCTGGCGCCCCCGCGGCTCAGCGGCGCGATCAAACGCCTGCAGCAGTGAGGCGGCAGCGCGCAGAACGGCTGCTGATGATCGGCGCGCAACTGGCGCAGCGGGCCGCCACCTCCTGGGTGGGGCGCGAGGTGAGAGTGCTGTTCGAGGAGCGCGATCCAGGGGGTGCACTCACGGGTCTGACCGACCAGTATCTGCGGGTGCGGTGCCACGGGCCGAGCGCATGGCTGGGCCGCATAGTGCCGGCGGAGGCGAAGACGGCGCTGGCAGGGGAGCTGATGGTGGTCGCGAACCAGCATCTGTCGCAGGGCAGCAGGAGGTAGCTTGCAGGCCACGAAGTCAACGAGCATGGAGACCTTGGTCGTGATCTACGATGAGGCCTTCCAGGCCGAAATCAGCGCGGTGGTCGAGCGCGGCATGGTGGTGCCGCGCTACACCCGCATAGACGACGTGATCGGGGCGCGCATGGCGGAGCGAGAGGCGCAGTCAGGCTATCTGGCCGACCGCCGCAATCGCATCATCCTGGTGGTGGCCGAGCCGCCGACCATCGCTCGTATGCTGAGCGATCTGCGCGCGCTTCGCAACCAGAAGCGGCGCGGCATTCGCGCATTCGTGGTCCCCGTGTCTGAGGTGGTCTGACCGGCGATGGCTACGCCCCGCCGCCCCTCACCCTCCGCTTCGCCTCGTTGGTTCCCGCTGTGCGCCGCGATCTTCTTCGCTGCCCTCATTCTCCGGCTGGGATATGCGCTGGCCCAGCCAGTCTGGACCTCGGCTGACTCCGGCTACTACGTGATGGTGGCGCGGAACCTGTACCGCGGCCGCGGCTTCATCAGCGACTACATCTGGAACTACCTGGCAGGCCTCCCCGCGGGACTTCCCGCTCCCAGCAATGAATACTGGATGCCCGGCCAATCGGTGGTGATTGCGGCGGCCTTCGCGGTGGCGCGCTCCACCGCGCTGCGCGTGGCCCAGGTGCCCTCGCTGGTTTTCAGCGCACTGCTCTGTGCCATCACCGCCTGGATGGCAGGTCTTCTCTCCCGCCGGCGCGATGTCGCCCTGCTGGCAGGGGTGATGGCTGCAGTCTCTTTCCACCTGGCTGGGACTGCGCTCTACCCCGACCATTTCGGCCTCGCCGCCTGCCTGGCCAACCTCAGCCTGCTCGCGCTCTGGGCGGCCTGGCGGGGCTCGCCAACGCTTGCCCTGGTGGCAGGAGGGGTAGCTGGGCTGGCCTACCTGACGCGGAACGATGGCGCTCTGCTAGGGGTAGTGGCCCTGTTCCTGGCCTTCGATGTCTGGCGCAAGCGCGGCCTGCGTCCGGCGGCCGGGTACGCGCTGTGCTTCGGCGGCGCCTTCGCGCTGATCGCGGCCCCCTGGTGGGTGCGCCAGGTCGCAGTCTTCGGGCACCTGGCAGGCGCGGGGGCCCTGCGCACGGCCTACCTCACGAGCTATAACGACCTCTTCCGGCTCGACCAATCTCACCTGGATCTGAGCCATTATCTACAGACCAGCCAGACCTTCGCGGCCATGTTCAAGGGCTATGTTCTGTTCACAGAGCTGCGGCTGCTGGCGAAGGTCGTGGGTGTGGCCGGGCTGCTGGCGCTAGTGGCCCTGCGAAGAGCGGAACTGCGGCGGGAGGCGACGCCGTGGCTGGTCTACCTCGGCCTGGGACTGCTGGCTCCCGCCTTCATCGTCCCCTACCCGACTGTCAAGGGAGGTTTCTGGCATCTGATGCCAGGTCTGTGCCCGATCCTGTTCGGCCTGGGGGCAGCGGAAGCGGTTCGCATCTTCGAGTGGGGCAGACAGCAGAAGCGATCACTCCTGAAAGCGGCGGCCTGGTCCCCCGCAGTCCTGAGTCTGGCCTGGCTCCTCGCCTGGTGGGCGGCGCTGCCACAGGAGGTGGCGCGGGGGGCCTCGCCCAGCTACCCGCTGGCGGCGCGAGAGGCGGCGCGCGCCCTCCAACCACCGCTCCACGCCGCCCTCACTGACGACTGCTGGGGCCTGTACGAGGTTGCCCGAGTACCGTGCGCGCAGTTCCCTTCCGACGGCGCAGGAGCTGCGCTGCGGGTGGCCGAGGCCATCGGAGCCAACTACCTGATCACCAGAGCCGACGCCCCGAAGCGCCTGCCGGCCATCACTGAGGTTGTCGGGCACCCCAGGTTCAGGCCCGCTGCGCGCTATCCCACCCCGGAAGGCGCAGTGTTGGTCTACCGGATTGAGCCGCCATCGCCCTCCTCTGACAGCCGGCGCAGGATGTCCCAGTAGGCGCCGCGGTACCCGCGCTTGATCGCCTCCACCAACCGCTCGTTATCGCTGTAGTTATAGGCCTCAGTTCCCGCTTCTGCGGTGGGGAAGAAGAAGCGCTGATCGCCGCCCACCAGACCCCCGACATATGCGGCCGGGCTATCGCCGAGCGCAGATGAAAGGTAGAAGACGGGCGCGAGGAAGTCTTCGTTCTCCTCCACCGCACCCCGGAGATTCGGGTTGCTGCCCATGGGGCCCTGGCGGCGCACCCGTTCGCTCAGCGAGGTCCCATGGTAGATGCGCACGCCAAGTGAGACCCCGGCGCGGGAGGGCGAGAGGCGTTTCACCAGGTCAACGGTGGTCGCTATGCTCTCCCGCGTTTCTCCCGGGCCCCCCAGCAGCAGGTCATACATGAAGACCAGGCCGGCCTGCCGGCAGGCGTCCGCGGTCTCCCAGAGATCGGCGGCGCGGAAGTCCCGGCCCAGCGCGGCCAGCATGCGATCATCTCCGCTGTCGGCCCCGAAGTTGACGCCCACGCAGCCCGCGCGCCGCATCTGGAGCGCCAGATCGGGCGAGAAGTCGCCCGGCTTCGCGTAGGTATACCAGCAGGCCCGCTCACCTATGCCCCGCTGCACCAGCTCTTCGCACACCGCCAGCGCGTGGTCCGCAGGCACGTTGAACTCGCTATCGCAGAGATGGAAGTGGTCAACACCCTGGCCGAGTAGAACCTCGAACTCGTCGGCCACTTGCTTCGGGCTGCGTGGGCGCACGCGCACTCCCTTCCCCAGAGGATCGGCACAGTAGACGCAGGCGCGGTCGCAGCCGCGCTTGGTCTCGATCCCGGCCTGTCCGCCTTCAGCGAAGTAGCGCCGGTTGTCCAGCAGCACACGCGTCCGGGTGGGAAGGTCCTCCAGAGAGCCGGCCCAGGGAGCATTCGAGCGCAGCGTGCTGCCATCACGCCAGACCAGCCCGGGTACTGCGGAGAGGTCGTCCTCCCTGGTGAGCGCGTCGGCGAGCGTGGCCAAGGGTACTTCGCCGTCTCCGGCAATGCCGTAATCGGCCCCCACGGCCGCATGAATGGCCGCGGGCGCAACTGAGTAGCCGCTGCCGCCCACTACGATCGGAACCGAGCTGTGGCGGCGGATGGCGGCGATGATCTGGGCGAAGCCCGGCAGGAAGTTATCCGCGCTGGCCAGGAAGCAGTCATCGGTGTTGCGCAGCGTCACCGCCACCAGCGCGGGCTCTCGCTGCGCCAAGGCCTGGGCGATCGCTGCCTGGGGATCGGGCTCGAAGCAGAGGTCGAGCAGGCCCACCTCGAATCCGCGCCCCAGGAGCACGTCCGCCATGTAATCCAGGGCCAGTGGCGCCACCGCCGGGCGCAAGCGATTGGGGTTCACCAGGAGCACCTCGGGCTTCACTCAGCCCTCCTCTGCGCACAGTAGGCCGCCCACCGACAACACAGCCCGTCCCACCCAGGGAATCCAGTCGCGCCCGCCGCTCCTTCCGATGGCGGCAAAGCTGTCATCATCTCGCCACAAAAGATTCACGCAAATTGCCCACCGGCCCTGGAACCTTTCGGCCTCCACAGCGTCTAATGCTGTAGAGTCGGAACGGGCAGGGCTGAGGGATCCAAACAACTAGATAGTGAGAGATGCGTTTCCCTGTTCGCTCCGCAATGACCTTGCCGCCCTCCCTCCTACGCCAGGGGGAACTGGTGCCCCGGGGCAACCCGCCGTCCCCGGGGCACCACCACATGGGGCCGCGGTTCGATAGGAGACGAGAGCCATGAAGCTGAGCGCCCGGGTAGGCATCATCGCGTGCTGCGCGCTGCTGCTGCCTGCGTTCGCCGCCATCGGGGCCACCTCGCGCGTGCGCGCCGTCAGCTACACCCTGCCGGAAGACGCAATCGCGAGCCAGGAGCTGAGAGCGCTTCTGCTCTATCTCCAGCCCAACATACTGGCCCTCCACGACGTGCCGGCCGCGGCCGCCGCCGGGAGCCAGAGCCAACTGGCCGCTCTCGCTGGGTCATTAGGAATGTACTATGCCTACCAGCCCGCCACCTCCCGGCGTGACCCCGGCTGCGCCTTGCTGTCAAGATACCCCGTTCAGAAGGTCTCTCCCCTGCCGCGGTCAGGCAATCAGTCGGTGACAGGGATGAGCGTCCAGGTCCGGGTTGGCATGGCGAGCCTGCAGGTTGCAGTGGTGCGCCCGAACTCCGACTCGGCGCGGAAGGCAGCGGTGGAAATCGTCTCCCGCTTGGTCAAGCAAGAGCCGAAGCAGCATCTGCTGTTGATGGCCTCCTTCGACCCTGGGGTAGTGATGGACACAGTCAAGGGCTGGGGGCAGGCCGGCCTTCAAGACGCGGCTGTGGCACTCAAGGACGCCCAAGCGACATTCCCTGCGGATCGGCCCACCCAACGCCTGGATTTCGTCTTGGTTTCGGCCAACTTGCGGCCCAGCCTGAAAGAGATGCGCGTGGTGCGAAACCGGGCGGCGCGCGCTCTGGGGGGACACCTGCCGGTAGAGCTCACTTTCGTGTACTGACCACCCGGGGATCGCGAGCTGCGCCCCGGAGACAGCGACCACATGGCTTGCCTACCGTGGTTACAATCCGGATGCGACCATCTGGCCTTGCCCTGGATTTGTGGAATAAGGGCCTGTGCGGCCGCGAGCAGTGGGCTGTCTCGGATGGTCGTATCAGCTTTCGCAGGGGGCTCCCGACCGTCTCCGAGACAGCCCGCTGCTCTTCGCGTCTGTACCGGAGGCCCGCCATCCGGCGCTACCGGCTGAGGTGATGATACCGCCTTCTGCAGGCTCTGGCAGCGTGTTGGCGCGGTAGCGGACGAATCCCGAGAGGCGGCGAGAGAGCACCCGGCCTTGACCGAACCCTGGGATTGTGGTAAGAAGACGGCCGTTGTAGGGGCGAGGGTGGCCCTCACTGTTCTAGCTAGACTATCACTGTTTCCAGCCTAGCATCGCAGCAGCACTCCCACGGCAGTGACCACGCAGGAGCACCTGGTCCGGCCATGACAGCAGCCGGAAACCAAGGTCGGCGAACGCGCGCGTCGGCCGGTCTGGAGCCTAGCTGTGATGCGAACCTACTCGCTAGCACCAGTGGTGGCGGCAGCGTCTCTGCTGCTCGCGGTCGGCCTGGGAGTGCGGCCGCCCGCAGCCGCGCCAACTTCGGCCGTGACGGTGCTGGTTGACGGCAAGACGCTTTCGCTGCCCACCTCCGCCGCCACCGTGGCGGGTGTTCTTGCAGAGGTCGGGATCTCCCTGCATCCGCTGGACCGCACCGCGCCTGCGCCCGACAGGCCGGTTGCCGACGGCATGGAGGTGCGCGTCACCCGGGTAACCCGCCACCATCACACCGAGGAGGTGACGGTGCCGGCGCCGAGCCTGGTGTTGGGCGATCCGGAACTCCCCGCGGGCTTCACCCAGGTGCTCGAACACGGGCGCGACGGCCGCGTGCGGCGCGTGGTGCGGATCTGGGAGAAGGATGGGCAGGCGACCAGACGTGAGGTGATCGAGGAGCGAGTGCTGACTGCGGCGCGGGAGACGGTCGTGCTGCGCGGCACCCAAGGCCTGCCCAGCCGGGGAGGCGACTGGCGCCGGCCCCTCCGGATGCACGCCACCGCCTATGACCCCGGCCCGCGGAGCTGCGGCAAGTACGCCTCCGGCTACACCGCGATCGGGCTGAAGGCGGAGAAAGGCGTGGTAGCGGTGGACGATCGCGTGATCCCGATGGGGACCCGCCTCTATATCCCCGGGTACGGCTTCGCCGTCGCTGGGGATCGGGGAAGCGCGATCAAAGGCCACCGGATTGATCTCTGTTTCGCCACCTACACAGAAGCGCGGCAGTGGGGGCGGCGACCGGTCAAGGTCTACCTGCTCGACTAAGAGCCTGTCTGCGACATCCGGTAGGGCAGGTCCGCGACCTGCCCAGGCGGTCATGGGCTTGTCCGCCTCCGGCGGGTATGCCCGCCCTACAGCTACGGTTACGGTCCCCGAGGCTCAGATCTTGAACTCGATCACGGCCGAGATGCCCACGCCTTTCGCCCGCTCCGGGGTGCCGGCCGCTTTCTCAACATAGGTCGGGATGAAGATGCGGGGTCGGAAGCTGCCGATGCGGCCCTCTACCTGGAACACCGCCTTCACCCGCCTCACGCTCTCGGGGCTCCCCACGACTTGGGCGGCGCCGATGTAGCCGCCTCCTCCCAGGGAGAGGATGGGCACCACCTTGGTCGCGCCCACGGCGGCGGCGCCGCGCTCCCCCAGCGCGCTGGTGACAAAGTGGTCTATCTTGCCGCCGTACTGGCTGACCAGGAAGCCGATGCCCAGCACCTTGACGATGTTGCCGAGATCGAGCGCCCAGGCCGCGGTCCCAGCCACCGAGAGACAGAGCAGGACGACGAGCAAGAGCGAAGCTGTGCGGGATCTGTCAATTCTCATCACTCTCCTCCCCTTCCCCTCAGAACTTGACCAGCCGGATATCGCCGGTGGCCCATACGCTCACCCCCTGGACGCGATCCAGCTTGGTCAGGCTGATGGTGGAAACCGGGATGTAGGCATAGATGCGGGCGAGATTCTGGAAGTTGAGTCGCAGCTCGGCCACGCCTTTGACCTTCGCCACCTGGGCCGGCGGCCCCGCGATCTGGGCCGCGCCCACGTAGACGCCGCCGCTCTCCAGGCTGAAGATCGGCACCCACTTCTGAGCCGTGCCCGTCCAGTCCACCTCGTCTGCCGCCGCGGGCTTCGCATCCCCGGCGGCTGGTGGGGCCTCGGCAGCAGTCTCCTCTACATAGCTGGACACGGAGGTCGCCAGCTCGCTCAACAGGCTGCTCTCGATCTGAGCCGGCGCGGGCCGCTTGCCCATGCCGGCCGCGGCCGAGAACGCGGCCGCCGCCGCGAGCAGGGCCAGGAGAATGGCGACCATGACAACCGGCAGCTTCACGCGTTGCCTCATCTGGTCAGGCTCCTTGTCTCTGAGTTGGGCACCATTATACCTGACTGGCGAGGAAGCACAAAGCGCGAAGCCAACAAGCGTCAGCGCGTGTGTTGCCCTTGTGCCATCGCGCGCACGCAGCGGCGCGGTGGCTAGGCCGGCCGGGCCGACCGGCACCCCGGCCCGGCTTGGGCGGGCCTAGGGGCAGGGAGCCAGCATCCGGGAGGGGAATCCCACCGACAGGAAGGCACCCGACAGTGGCCCCGCGCGATCCATTCTCTGGTCTGACGCGAGCGACCTTGCCCGAGTATCAGTGCCAGCTTCTGCGTCCAGGCCGTGGCAGCCGGCCGGACCTGCTGCTGATTGAGGACCACGGGCAGCGCGCGGTGGTGAAGGACTATCGAGAGAGCGGTTGGTTGATGCGTTCCCTGGTCGGGCCGTGGCTGATCGGCCGCGAGGAGCGCACCTACCGCCTGCTGGAGGGCACCCCCGGAGTGCCACGCCTGTGGGGCCGGCTGGATCGCTGGGCCCTCATGGTAGAGCACATCGAGGGCCGCAACTGCGCGGACTTCGCCGACGGGGAGCTGCCGGCCGGGTTTTTCGATCAGCTCAGGGTGGTGGTGGAGGCGATGCACGCGCGGGGCGTGGTGCACTGCGACATCAAGAACCGGGCCAACATCGTGGTGACCGATGGGGGGCAGCCCTATGTGCTGGATTTCGCCTCCGCCTTCACCCGCGGAAGCCGGCTCAACCCGCTGCGCGCATTCGTGTTCGAGCGCTTCCGCCTCGACGACTTGCGCGGCGTGATGAAGGCCAGGCTGCTGGTGGGCCAGCTCTGGAACCAGCCTGATGCCGACTTCGCCTTCCGCCGCGGGCCGCTGGAGCGCGCAGTGCGAGCGGCGCGGAACCTCGCCCGCGCCGCCTTCAAGCTGATGGCGCGATGACGGCCCGTCGGTGGGACGGGAGGAGAGGATGGAGCGAAAGGTTGACTCTCTCACCATCCGCCTGGTGTCGGGAGACATCTGCGAGCGCGACGTGGACGCCATCGTCAACGCCGCCAACAACCGGCTCTGGATGGGAGGGGGTGTGGCCGGCGCCATCAAGCGGCGCGGGGGCCGCGAAATCGAGGCCGAGGCCACGGCGCAGGGGCCGATCCCGATTGGAGAGTCGGTGGTCACAGGCGCGGGGAAGCTGAAGGCGCGGCATGTGATTCACGCCGCGGTGATGGGGGCCGACCTCGCTACCAACGCCGACTACATCCGCAGGGCCACGCTCAGCGCGCTCGCTCGCGCCAGGGACCTGGGTCTGCGGAGCATCGCTCTCCCGGCCCTCGGCACCGGTGTGGGCGCCTTCCCTCTCACCGAGTGCGCTCGCATCATGCATGAGGCTGTACTCGCACATGCCAAAGGCGGGACGACCCTGGAGGCAGTCGAGTTTGTGCTCTTCGGCCGCGAGGCCTACCAGGCCTTTGCGGCAGTGTTGGGCCTGGAGTGAGGTGGAGCATGGCGACCTCAGGCGGAGACCAGCGAACGCCGGAACCTAGGCCTCGGCCCAGACCTGGCCGGGGTCTTGCCAGGAGCTACCTGGTCGCCGCCGCCGTGCTGATCGCGATCCTTGCCATCTCGCTCCCGCTGGACTCCTGGCTGCGAGCGCGGGCGAGGCGGGCGCCGCTCGACTTCCTCCCAGCCTCCACCCGCCTGGCACTCGCGGTTGACCTGCGGCCTGACAGCGCGGCGATGCGCAGCATGCGGATGGTTTGGTCCGCCTCGGATGTCCAGCACCTCGCCGGCCGCGCCACGGAGCTGAGCCAGAAACTGGTGGACTGGACCGGGCTCAAGCTCGACCTCCGGAGAGACGCCTCCTCGTGGTTTGGGGGAGAGGTGGTGGCCGGGGCCGTGGGCGGCGAGACCGGCACGCCTCTTGGCCCTCAGTCCACGGCGGCGGGCAACCGACGCCCACCTTCACTGGTGTTGATCGCACGCATTACCAGCGCGCGCCGGGCGCGCGCCAACCTGGATCGCGCGGTGGCGCCGATGGCGCGCGATCTGGACTGGCGGAAGTCCATCCTGAGGCACACCGGGGCCAGGATCACCGTCTGGCGCGGGGCCTCGGGCCAGGAGCAGATCGCCTACGCGACGCAGCACGGATGCCTCGTGGTGGGAATGACCTCGGCCCCGGTGGCGGAATGCCTGCTCGCCGCGCGTCAGCCCGACCGCCGCCTGGCAGCGGTGGACGGGTTCCGCAGGGCGACGGGCCGGCTGCCGCCGGACTCAGCCATCTGGTGCTACCTGGATCTGGCCTCCGCCTCGCAGATGACGCGTTACCTGCTGCCCGCCCTGCGCCACGGATGGCTGGGTCTGGTGGGCGCGTATCTGGAGGGAGAGATCGGCTTCGGCAGCCAGGAGGCCGCGCCGGAGACCGCCGGCGCGCTGGCGGTGGCGCTGGTCCCGGAGAGAGACGGGCTCCGCCTGAAAGGAGTGTACGCGTCAGCGAAGCCAGGTGAGGCGGACGCTTCTCCTCATCTGGTGAAGCTGGCGACACTGCTGCCGAGGGACACGATCGCCTATCTCGCCGCTCACCGGCCAATCGCTCTCCTCCCCCTGGTAGGTCGCCCCCCTCCGCGGCTGCTCACCCCACCGCCACGAAACCCGATGAAGAGCTGGCGGCCGTTTCCGCCGCTGGGACCCTGGCTCGGGCCCAACGCGCTCCCCAAGGACATCCTGATCGCGCTTCTGCCGCGCCCGGGCGAGCGCCGGCTGGCGATGGTGATCGCGGCGCCCTCAGGCCAGATGACCGGCGCCAGGGGCTGGCTGGCGGCGGCGATGATGCGGGGCGACGCGCCTCGCACCACCATCGGCGATTATTCGGTCATCGGCAGCGACGAAGAAGCCATACGCCAGTGCCAGCTCGCGGCGAAGGACAGCAGTCAGCGCCTCTCGCCACCTCGCGGTCGGGATTGCCAGTTCGAGGCGTGGGTGAGGCCGGGACGCTTGTCCCACGCGCTGGCACGGTTCGAGGAGGTGCAGATCAGGGGATGGGAGGCGGCCGGCGGGGGAGAGGGAGAGCTGTCTCTCAAGGCAGAGCCGCGGAGGCTGCTCGGCGGGCAATGACACCGGCGGGCATGGGTCCCTAGGCCTGAAGGCCGGGATGGCGGCCGGCTCTGCCGGCCTAGCCAGCGGTCGCCACAGGGGCGACCTAGCCACATGCCCGCCCCGCAAGGGCTAATGCTCGAAGACTCGCCCCCGAATGCTTCCCACCAGCCAGCCGCAGAGAACACCGAGGAAGACGAAGTTGCCACCGACCAGATAGACCGCCAACCTGCCCTCCTGCGGCGAGAGTAGACCCAGGGTGGCTGTAATCAGGCCGGAGACGAAGAACGCAACCAGGATCGAGAGCGAGAAGTTCTCATCCAGAAGAGCGACGATGAGATAGAAGACCGGCGCCGCCCAGAAGAACACCAGACCGGGCAAGGCGACGAAGACGCCGACGGGCGTGGTTTCCGGCCCCACCCCGGCCACCTGATACCAGAGCAGCTCATCGTCGAAGGGGCCGATGATGGCAGTTGCGGCCAGCACCAGCCCCATCAAGAAGCCGTCCCCGAGAGCAGCATAGATCAGGTTCATGGGTAGGTTGAAGAAGGCCGGCTGCCCCCAGCGGCTCTGCAGATGGATGAGGCTCAGCACCACGAAGACCAGGGCAAGTGCCACCCCCACCCAGGCCGAAGGGGGACGGTTGAAGGGGCTGGGGCGTTCTCGGCTATATCGGCGGGAGACGGCCCTGCCCTCTCGCAGCGCGGTGACCTCTTCCAGCAACTGCCAGTAGCGCCGGCTGTTCGGGTCGAACTGGATGGCGTAGTTGTACATCGTGAGGGCCTTCTGATGCTGGCCCTGGTCGCGCAGGATGTCGCCCAGCAGAGCATAGCCCTCGGCGTTCCTGTTGTCCTGCTTCAGCGCCTCCCGCGCCAGCTCCGCGGCCTCGTTCAGCCGGCGCCGGACAAAGGCGGCCTCGGCCTCGACTAGCATCAGACGGGCCCGCGGCAACTGGCCCAGCAGATCGGGAGGCGGCTCCTGCCCCCGGCTCTGGCGCAGCCGGCGATCGTACTCTTTGCGCTCAGGGCCCGTGAGAAAGAGGTAGGAGTTGGTCCACTGGCGGAACCGTTCATCCGGCAGCAACTGGTCGGTCCCCAGATCTTTGTGGTATTGGCGGACCAACTGCCGGTACCGGGCGCGGATCTGGACCGGCGGTGCGCTCCAAGGAAGGCCCAACAGATCGTAGGCGTTGCGCGGCTGTCTAATCTTGAGCATGGCGGTGTCTGCTAGTATAGTGAGTCAACTCTACCAGCGTCAAGGCGGAGGCGAATGAACCGGATCATCTTCCTGGGCACAGGCGGCGCGCGGGTGCTGGTGTTCAAGCAGCTTCTCGCCTCGGGCGGCCTCTGGATCGAGATGGCCGACACCTGCATTCACCTGGACCCAGGACCGGGGGCGCTGGTGCAGGCCACCAAGCGCAAGCTCGATCCGACCAAGCTCGATGCGGTGATACTCTCTCATCGCCACCTCGATCACTCCGCCGACATCAACGTGATGATCGAGGCCATGACCACCGGCGGCTTCAACCGGCGGGGCCTGGTGTTCGCTCCCAGGGATGCTTACGACGACGACCCCGTGATCCTGCGCTACCTGCGAGGCTATCCGAGGCAGATGCACGTGATCGAGGAAGGCGGGGAGTACGAGGTCGGCAACGTGCGCTTCCGGGCCCCGGTGAGGCACGATCACCCGGGCGAGACCTATGGGCTAGTGTTCGAGTCCGGCGGCTGCCGCTGGTCGTACATCGCCGATACCCGCTATTTCCCTGAGCTGGCCGACCACTACCGCGCCGATGTTCTCATCATGCACACGGTGCGCCTGGAGGAGAGCAACATCTACCACCTCTCCATCCCGGATGCCAAGCGCCTGATCGAGGCGATCCGGCCCCAGACCGCAATCATCACTCACTTCGGCATGACGGTGTGGCGGGCGAAGCCCTGGCTGGTGGCGGAGAAACTGAGCCAGGAGACCGGGGTGGAGGTGAAAGCCGCGCGGGACGGGATGAAGTTCGAGCTGCCGGGAGGAGACGAATCGCAGGAGGAGCCAAGCCATGTCTGATCTGTTCGTCAGGCTGATGAGAGTCGCTGATGCCAAGGAGAACTTCTTCACGGAATGCCTCGCCGCAACGCTTGAGGAAGACACATGTCTGGCCAGGTGTCTGCTCACCTTTCTGTGCGGCGAGGAGGTGGACGGCGTTGCCGTGGCAGGTTCCGCGCTCGATATTGACACCCAAGTGTCCTACCCAGGCACTGGGTCGTGCGTGGACATGGTGTTCCGACTCGGCGGCCAGAAGTCCGTAGGTATTGAGCACAAGCTTTTCTCGCCTGAAGGGCGAGACAGCAGCGGGGAGAAGGCGCAACTAGAGAAGTACCTTAACCTACCCATCCTCGATCGTCTCGCATTCATCACTGCCTATGACACCTCCGTGAAGGCTACGGTCTTGGCAAGCCCTCGCTATCTCAGGCCCCAGAGTCGTCAGCACTTCATGTGGTCCGACCTCTACGAGACCGTCGAGGCGAGCACAAGGCGGCCCTCAGCAAGGGTACTCAACCGGGCTCTCCTCGGGCTCTTCTCCCACCTGGGCTTCGAGCCCCCGCCGGCAGACATCGGGGACCTCAGCGATCCAGACCTCGCCGTTGGTCGCAGCAATCGGCGGAATTTCGCGAAGCTCTGGGGACCAACTCGTCAAATGCTGGATGCGCGGGGGTACCAGGTCCTGCAACCGACTAGGCAGGCAGGTCTTGATGTAGGACCAAAGCCGGAGGCTTCTACTCCTATCGAGTCGCTATGGCTGGACCCCGAACACCAGAGAGGATCGCTGCGGGTTCGCCTGACCGCACCTGCGGCTCATCTGTCGGCCATTGAGCAGAGACTCAGGTCTCCTGGTTTCCTCCATTATGAAGACGTCTCTACGCGCATGGCAAACGCAGCCCGGAGGAAATCCGGCCGAGATGTCAAGATCCGCGTGCTCGACGTTATGATCTCGATGAGAAAGCTCTTTGGGGGAGCCGACAGCGCGGAGGCGAAGTCACAGCGCCTGGCCGATTTCACCTCGGCTGTTCTCGACGCGCTTGGTTGACCGCTGCATGGATGATGCGGCAGCGCCTGTCCGCCCACAGTTCGGAGATGAACCACATCCCGCGACGCAGGACCACGACCTCCGCGCGTTGAACTTGCGCTGAGGGCTATCAAGTGCCTACGTTCACACCAGTCATCCGCGAAATCCCCTGTCCCTTGTCCGCAGTCGGTGCCTTCTCCGCCATCGCCGACCGACCTGGCAGTATCTTGCTCGAAGGCAGCACCAGGGAGCCCCGGCTTGGTCGTTACTCCTTCCTCGCCTGCGACCCGTTCCTGACTTTCCGCAGCAAAGGGCCGCGAGTAGAGATCGCGTCGGCCCAGGGCAGAGAGGACCGCGAAGGCAATCCCTTCGCGGTCCTAGGCGAGCTGCTCGCCGACTGTCGCGTGGCGCGCCCGGCGGGGGCGCCTTCTCTCATCGCCGGCGCCATCGGCTATCTCGCCTATGACCTGGGGCGGTTCGTGGAGCGCATCCCGGAGACCAGCCGGGACGATGTGCCGGTGGCCGACTGCCACCTCGGGTTCTACGGTGTGGTGGTGACGATAGATCATGTGGCCGAGCGCGCCTGGATCAGCGGCATCGGGGCGCCGGAAGTAGACCCGCGGGCGGCCCAGCGGTTGGCGGAGGCGCGGGTGGAGGGGATGAGCCAGATGATGGCAGGGGCAAGCCCCTGCCCAACAAGGAAGCCGTCCCAGCGGCCAGCGGGCAGCGGGCATGCCCTTCAGATGACCTCCAACTTCAGCCGGGAGGATTACCTGCGGGCGATTGGGCGGGCGAAAGAGTACATTGCGGCCGGCGACATCTACCAGGTGAACCTCTCGCAGCGCCTCTCTGCTCCCCTGGCCACCACTCCGTTTGATCTCTACTGTCGCCTGAGCAGAGATAATCCCGCCCCCTTCTCGGCCTACTTCGAGACTCCGGAGGCAGCGATCGTGAGCTGCTCGCCGGAGCGATTCCTGCAGGTTCGCGGGCGGGAGGTCGAGACTCGCCCCATCAAGGGCACTCGCCCGCGCGGGCAAACGCCGGAGCAAGATGCCGCCCTCGCCGCCGAGCTGGTGGCGAGCGAGAAGGATCGCGCCGAGAACGTGATGATCGTGGACCTGGAGCGCAATGACATCGGTCGCACCTGCGAGTTTGGCTCCGTTCACGTGCCGGAGCTGTTTGCGCTGGAGAGCTACGCCACGGTGCACCACCTGGTCTCCACGGTGCGAGGCCGGCTCCGCCCCGGGAACACCGCGCTCGACTGCCTGCGCAACTGCTTCCCCGGAGGCTCCATCACGGGCGCGCCGAAAGTGCGCGCCATGGAGATCATCGAGGAGATGGAGCCGACCCGGCGCGGAGTCTACACCGGGGCCATCGGCTATCTCTGCTTCTCCGGCGATATGGATGTGAACATCGTCATCCGCACCCTGGTGGTGAAGGACGGCACCGCCTACTTCCAGGTCGGGGGGGCGATAGTGGCCGACTCTGACCCGGAGGGGGAGTACCAGGAGACGGTGGACAAAGCGCGGGCGCTGGCCGGCGGGCTGGCCGCGGAGGCCGGCGCGGAGACGATCCAGTGGCCGGGATAGCCTGGGTTAACGGGAAGCTGCTGGCCCCCGAGGAACCCGCGATCGCTGCGGCCGATCGCGGCTTCCTCTACGGAGAGGGCCTGTTCGAGACCATGCGCGCCTATCGGGGCCGGATCTTCCGCCTGGGACGCCACCTCGACCGCCTGATCGCCGCCGCGCCGGAGCTGGGCTTCGTTCCTCCCCGCCGGGAACTGCTGGAGCGAGCGACCGCGGAGGCACTCGCGGCCTCGGGTATGAGCGAGGCGGCGGTACGGTTGACGGTGACACCGGGCCCGGTGCAGGCCGCTTCCCCCACCATAGTGGTCCTCGTCCGCGACCTCGCGCTGCCGCCGGCGGAGTGCTACCAGACGGGCTGCCGCGCGGTCACGGTCCCTGCGGCCCAGGCGGCAGGAACCCCACTGAGGAGGACCAAGTCGCTCAACTACCTGGACAAGCTGCTGGCGCAGCGCGGGGCCGCGCAGAGCCGGCGCGCACGAGGCCATCATCATTGATCCTGACGGCGGCGCGGTTGAGGGCGGAATGCGCAACGTGTTCGCGGTGATCGCGGGCGGCCTGGTGACCCCTCCTCTCTCCCGCGGCCTCCTGCCCGGAGTGACACGCGAGGCCATCCTCGAGATCGCAGAGGGGATGGGCCTCCGGAGCCAGCAGCGGGAGCTCCCGGTGAGCGAACTCCGTGGTGCAGACGAGTGTTTCCTCACCAGCTCCGTGGCCGAGATCCTGCCGGTGGCGGAGATTGATGGGCAGCGGCTGGGAGGAGCGGCCCCCGGGCCGTTGACGAGGAAGCTGACCGCAGGCTATCGGGCGCTGGTGGCGGAGGAATCGGGCTTCGGGGCGGAAGGGGACCGGTCCGGGTAGAAGGCCCGCGCCATGGCCTCGATCGCGTCAACGATGCGCGGCCCGGGCCGCATGATGTGATTAGCCTCCAGCACCACCAGGTGGTTCCGGCGGACAGCGGAGAGCCGCTTCAGCACGGGATCGGATAGCACGTCTCGCCTCATCCGCTCCGGATCACCTTCCATGGTGGAGAGTAGCAGGAAGTCGGGGTCTGCGGCCAAGAGAGACTCGGTGCTGAATGGCCGAAACCCTTTGAGGCGGGCGGCGATGTTGCGAGCGCCGGCGGCGCGAATGGCGTCGTCCTGAAAGGTCTCCGCGCCGGCCGTCCAGACCGGGTTGACGCTGATGAGTATGAACGCGGTGGGCCGTTTCGCCTCCGCTACCTCCCCTACCCTGGCTGCCACCGCGGCGAGCCGTGCCTCCAGGCGAGCGCTTGCCTGGGAGGCGCCCTGGCTGGCTCCGGTGATCTCGCCGATCTGTTCGATGGCCGTGAGAATATCGCGCAGAGTGGCGGGGTCAATCGTGAACACCTGGCAGCCCGACTTGCGCAGCGTGGCCACCAAGTCCGGCGGGTTGCCGCGCGATCCGATCACCAGGTCCGGCTCGGCCCCCAGCGTCTTCTCGGCGCTGGGCGTGAACCATCCGCCCACGCGTGGGAGCTTGGCCGCGGCCGGCGGATAGTCGGCCGGATCGGCGGCCGCCACCACCCGATCGCCGGCCCCGATGGCGTAGAGGATCTCGGTGACGGTGGGCGCGAGGGAGACGATGCGCCGGGGCGGCCGTTCGACTCGAACCTCCACGCCCTGCGCGTCCTTCAGGGTGACGGGAAAGCCAGCACTGCTCGGCGGAGCCGAGGAAGTCGGCCTCTGTCGCGTCCCAGCACAGCCGGCCACCAGCACGATGATGGTCAGGGCGAGGATTACACGATAGCGAGTGGGGCCGCCGTACCGGATGCTCATGCTCTAGCCTACCGCGGTTGCTCCGCCTAGCAGTACAGCCACCTCCACCAGCTCATTGATGGAGCCGTAGATGTCCCCGGTCAACCCACCTAGTCGCCGCAGCCAGTAGAGAGAGCAGAGCAGGGCCGCGATCACGGCCCCTCCGGCGAGAATCAGCCCGCGCTCCCTCAGCAGAGCAAAGGAGATGATGCCAGCGATGACGGCAGCGCCGATGGCGTGGCGCAGGCGGGTCTGGGCCGCGAAGCCAGCGCCAGTGCCGGCCGCTCGCGCATAGGGGAAGAAAGCGACGGCGACAACCATGCTCAAGCGCCCCAGCACAGGCGGAAGCGCGATCAGGCGCCAATGCTCAAGTCCCGCCAGGCGGCCGTAGGCAGCGAACTTCACCAGGAGCAGACAGATCGCCGCGGCCACCCCCAGCGCGCCCGCGCGGCTGTCCTTCATGACCGCCAGCAGGCCCGGGCGGTCGCGATGGCTGAAGAACGCGTCGGCGGAATCCATGAACCCGTCAACGTGCAATCCGCCAGTGAGCAGGAGGGCGGCCGCGATGATCAGGCCCGAGGCAACGTAGGGATCCCAGAGTGCGCGGCCGCACCAGTCCAGGCCCGCCAGGATCAGGCCGATCACGAGACCGACCAAGGGGAACCAGACGCAGGAGCGGCCCAGCTCCCCCGGCGGCAGCTCGGGCCGAGAGGGCACTGGCAAAACCGTGAGGAATCCCAGCGCAGTCAGCAGGGCGCGCACTCGTCCTCCAGGGCTTCCGACACACCCGCGCCAGCGAAGGTGGCCATCTCGTTCAGCGTCCTCACCGCCGCCTCCACCAGAGTCATAGCGAGCGCGGCTCCAGTGCCCTCGCCCAGCCGCATCCCGAGGTTGAGGAGCGGCTCCAACTGCATGTGCTTCAGGGCCGCGGCATGGCCGGGCTCGACCGAGAGATGGCCCGCGATCAGGTAGTCCCGCACCCCGGGAGCGAGCCCGGTGGCAATCAGGGCCGCCGCCCCCGAAATCAGGCCGTCAATGACCACGGGCACACGGTGAGCCGCGGCCGCCAGCATCACGCCGGCCAGCCCCCCGATCTCGAAGCCGCCCACCTTGGCCAGCACGCCCAGAGCATCGGCCGGGTCGGGCCGGTTCACGGCCAGCGCGCGCTCGATGGTCGCGATCTTCTTGGCAAAACGCGCATCGTCAATCACAGTGCCCCGGCCGGTGACGGCCGCCGGCGGGAGGCCGGTGAAGGCGGCGACGATGGCGGAGGAGGGGGTAGTGTTGCCGATCCCCATGTCGCCGGCGCCGATCAGGTCGAGGCCGCGCGCCAGCTCCGACTCAAAGACATCAATGCCCACTTCGATGGCGCGGCCGGCCTCCTCCCGGGACATGGCCGGGCCGACAGCGAGGTTGCGAGTGCCGGCCGCGATCTTGCGGGAAAGAACCGGTCCGCCAGCGCAGTCACCCGCCACCCCGATGTCCACCACCACCACGCGGGCCCCAATATGGCGGGCCAGCACGTTGATGGCGGCGCCACCAGCGGCGAAGTTGGCCAGCATCTGGACTGTCACCTCGGGCGGGTAAGCGCTCACTCCTTCGGCAGTGCAGCCGTGATCGGCAGCCATCACGAAGATCGCCTTCGCTGAGACCTCCGGCCGGGCCCGCCCCTGCATTCCCGCCACCTTGATGGAGAGTTCCTCCAGCCGTCCCAGGCTCCCCCGCGGCTTGGTCAGCGTGTTCTGGCGCTCGCCCGCGGCCTGCATAGCGGCCGCGTCGAGCGCGCGGATGCGCGAGATGGTCTCGCTAATCCTGGACACCGATGCCCTCCCCTCTCCCCGCAAGCCCGGAGGCTTTGATCTCCACCGGCAGGCCGGCAAGCATCCAGTACACGCGATCGGCCGCCTGCGCCAGGCGTCGGTTCGCTTCCCCCAGGAGATCGCGATAGACGCGGCCGAGCTCATAGGGTGGAACCACGCCCATCCCGACCTCGTTGGAGACGATGATGAAGCTGGCCTGACCTGCCGCGAAGACAGAAAGCAGGCCCGTCACCTCCTGCTCGACGCGCTGCTGAGCGGCAGACGGATCCCCATCCTGGAGGAGCAGATTCGAGACCAGCAGGGTGAGACAGTCGAGCACCACGACCCCGGCAAGGGCAGATTGCTGCAGCGCGACGGAGGGCTGGAGGGGCGCCTCCAGGGTTCGCCAGGAGGAGGGCCGGCCGCGCTTGTGCTCTTCGATGCGGCGGCGCATCTCCTCGTCCCCGGCCTCCGCGGTGGCCACGAATGTCACCGGCCCCCCGAGCTTGGAGGCCAGGCGGTGAGCGAAGGAGCTCTTCCCCGCGCGCACGCCCCCCAAGATCAGGATCAGTTCTTTGCCTGGTCTCATTCCGATTAGCCGCCGCTACTGCCGGTCATAGAGAGAGTTATCCTGGCACACGAAGCCCAGCCGGGCCTGCCGATAGTCCTCCTCGGTGAGCCAGTAACCGCTGGCCTGGGTGGTGGCCATCGGCATGGCCCTGGTATGCCCATCGCAGAATGCCACATTGGCCAGGCCGGTGTGGCGGAAGTGGGTAGTGGGGTCGGCCAACGTACCCCAGGCCTGGTAATAGGGGGCCTCGGTGAAGGAGTACTCGATCAGATTCCCGTTCTCATCTATGAAGGCGGAATCGGTGAGCAGGATGGTGTCGGATGGGTTCTGCAGCCAGGATTCCTTGGCCGGGATGCACATCGCGGGCCAGGGCAGAGGCGAGCCGCCGACATACTGCTCGTTGTAGCCGTAGCCGCCGGTGCCTTCCTCGAAGCCCTGGCTGCCGATGTCGGCCTCGAAGCTGGGGCACACCTGGAGCTGGTCGTTGCCGTAGTAGCTCCAGAGGGGCCCCAGCTTGGGATCGAAGGCGTCGTCCTCGCTCAGCCGGCCGCCGTGCCAGCGCATCAGGTTGTCCGGGCTCATGGCCGGCACGAACCCGCCGTCGTAGTCCTCGCAGTACATGAGCATGGCCATCGTCAACTGCCGGAGATTGCTCATGCAGCTCGCCTGCCGGCCCTTCTCCCTGGCCCGGGCGAACACCGGGAACAGCAGGCCGGCGAGGATGGCGATGATGCTGATCACGACCAACAGCTCGATTAGCGTGAAAGCGCGCCTGCTCACATCGTCCCTCCCGCGTGGACTATCGCGGGAAGAGATGAGCGCGCGGGGAACAGAAAACCCCGGCCGCCGCAAGGATGGCCAGGGCGACGAGCCGGGTGGCGACTCGCGCCGCGCCCACTTCCCGCGAAGTGGCATTCAGCTCGTCAGCCAGATCGGTCTCCTGACTTCCGCGTCACCCTACTCCCTGCGCCTTCCCATCCCTGCGATGCGGGACAGTGGCTCGGCGGGCCTGGGCAGGCCCGCCCTACGTGCAGGTTTCGTCTGCGGTCACAGTTGCGGGGCAGTGACGGCCTCTCACCGTCTTCCCAACATCTTATCTGCCTGACGCATGCTATTCGATTGTCAACGCCGCGGGAGTAATGTAGCCACTTCCGCGGCACACGTCAAGACCCACCGCGGCGCGGCGGACCCGACAGAGAGAGCGACGGCGGGCGGCGGGCCGCCATGGCAGCGGCCCCCGAAGGCGGAAGGGCGGATCGGGACATCGCCTACCGCGACGAGAGGAGCCGCATGGGGTCGGCAGCGACCTCGACCCGGCCGGTGCCGCGGCACCGCGCGCAAGGGAACTCCCGGGCCAAGGGCTCGTGGGCGGATCGCGCCAGATCCGGGCGCGCTTTGAGCTGCTCGTAGGTGGCGCGGTCTATCTCCACCCAGCCCCTGAAGAAGTGCAGCACGGCCCCAGCACCAGAGCACTCCCGACATTCCCGGAGCATTGCGCCTCACCTCCTGAGCAGAGGGTCCGCCGGGCTCGACTGCCACTGGACGACAGCCGGCCCAGACCCTCCAGCAGGCCCACTACTGAGCTTCGCCCAAAGAAGCAACGGGGCGAAGCTCAGGCAACTGCTCAGACGGGCCCAGAGCGGCGTTCGCACATTACTTCTTCGTGCGAACGCCATTAGGTGCCAGTTCATTGCTTAGAGTCTCTAACAGAACCCGGTATCAGGCTATATCAAAGCCACCGGGGCTGCGCTCAGCGCACGCTAGCCGGGTTTTGATCTAGTCTCTTATTCTGCGGATCGGCTGCTGGTTCCTTCCGATGCTGCCGCCGGTCCTGCTGTCTCAGCAAATTCGCAGCCCAGGTTGGTCAGCACGTAGGCCAGGTAGCGCTGCCCCTTCCAGTGGTTGAGGCCGGCCTGGTCCCACTTCACCTGGTCTATCACCCAGAGGCCGCGGCCCAGGCGGGAGGACACCAGCAGGCCGGGGAGGGTGTGGTACACGGGCGCGGCCAGCTTCAGTTTCGCCGGCACGCCGCTGACTGTGGGCTGGCGCAGCGCGTAATCCGCAATCTCGGTGGTCAGCGGCGGGGCGGCATTGGCCTCAGGAGCAATGGGCGCAAACCAGGCCAGCTCCTGGTTGCTGAGCGCGGCGGCCGGGCCGCTCCGGTCGTCGAGGCTGACCGATCCGGCGGCGAGCGGGCCCAGCGCGAACGTCTGCCCGGTCAGGCGCCGGACCAGGTCCAGAGAGTCGGGGGTGACGCGGTGCAGGACAACCTGCCCTCCGTCCCGCACGAACTCCTGAATGCGAGCGGGCTCACTTATGCCCTGGTCGAGGTTATAGATCAGCAGCGTCCGGTAACGGCGCAGCGCGCTCCTCGCCAGCGGCCACTTGAGCCGGTCGTACTGCAGCCCAATGGAGTCGAGAGTGGCGGCCGCCGCATCATCGCAGAACACGCCGGGACGAGAGGAACCGGGACTTCGCTGGGAGGCGAAGGGAAGCAGGTTCCTGAAGATGCGGGTGGCCCCGGGGTCAATCCCGTACTTGCTGGTGACATCGAGCTGGCAGAGCACGATGCGGCCCTGGCCCACGCGCAGCTCGGCCAGCCCGGCGGTCTCGAGGCCGTGGGCGCCCCCGCTGTCCACGATGGGCAGGAACCCGCCCCGTTCGGGCTTGACCAGCTCGCGGCGCCCGACCACTCCGTCCGGCAGCCAGTGGGCGAGGCCGGCTGACTCGAGGCCGGTGAGGACGGGGTGATGCACGAACCGCGCGAAGTCGAGCGAGGAGCTATGCCGGCTCAGGGTGAGCGGGATCAGGGTGGCCGGGTAGGTCCGCTGCTCGAACACCAGCACGGTGGCGCCGGCCTCGGCGAATCTCTTCAGGTCCTGCAGCACTGCCTCCGGGGGTCCGGAGGGGGTGAAGGCGCCCTTGCCGATCACGGCCACACGCAGGAAATGAAGCACACGCGGCGCGTTCTCCGGGTCGAGCGGCAGGCATTCGATCCCCATCCCGGAGAGCAGCCGCGAGGTTTCCCCCTGCGGATCGTACACCGCGGCCCGGCCGCGTGCCCCCGCGACTCGGCCGGAGAGGGCCGCGCGCCCGTAGACCTTCCAGTCTTGGGAGGAGGCGAAGAGGCGCTGGCCGCCGTCCCACAGTTCGAGGCTGAAGCTGGCGGGCGTCACCTCCGCGCTGCTGGCCGGCAGCGCCAGCGAGGCCCTCACTTGCTGTCGGCCGGCCGGCCCCAGCAACACCGGGGCCGAACCGCTCACCTGCCACTTCCCATCTGGCGGCGCCAGCCGCCATCGCAATTGCAGCGATCGCGTCGCCCCGGTGTCGTTGAACACCATCAGGGTGCGGTCCACCACGCTGCCGGCGAAAACGCGAGTGCTGGGCTCTCGGGCGAAAGCGGCGATCGCGCGATAGGCTCTCTGCTGCGACTCCGACTGGGGGCTAGGGACAGCGTGGGCCCTCCCACATGCTCCAGGGGCACATCCCACTCACCCCCGCGTCGCGGGCCGCCGCAATCTGCATCTCCCACCGCGCGGCCTGCGCCCGAGGCCAGTAGCTCGCGACATTGGGGTAGGCGGCATCGCCAAAGAAGACGCTCAACGCATCCACCTGCGACGCCGGGACGCGCCCGAACTCCCCCAGGTAGAGCGGCTTCCTCCGGTCCCACTGCCAGACCGTCTTGGGATAGGCATCCAGCCGCACCGGCGCGTCTAGCCAGTAGGCCGTCTCCGGCCAGAGCTGCCAGTTCGGCAACTCGTGAGGGTAGTGCAGGTTGATGATGCTGGCCTTGCCGGCCGGGTCGGCATCGCCCTCGAACATCACCGGACGCGTGGGGTCGGCCTTCCGCACCAAGTCGGCCAGCTCTCCCACTTTCTGCTCGACCCCTCGTGCTTTGGCGCCGCCGCCGGAGAGCAACTCGTTCTCCGCCCCCCACACCACGATCGAGGGATGGTTGCGCTGGGCCTTCACCTGAGCCGCCAGGTGCTCCCGCGCGTTCTTCCAGAAGGCATCGGCGCTCAGCGCGTAGCTGGTGGCGAGATGCCACAGCGCGGACTCCGAGATGAGAAGCATCCCGAAGGCATCGGCCGCATCATACCATTGAGAGGGCCAGGGCTCACCGGCAAGGGCCATCGCGGCACAGCCGGCAGATTGCGCCAGCTCGTAGGCCTGGGTGGGATCAGCGTCGTACTCTGGCAGAGGCAGAGCGCCTGTCGCCAGCAGGTGGATGGGCGTGCCATTGAGCAGGAAGCGGTCGCCCTCGATCCAGAACTCGCGGAACCCGAACTTCACCTCCGTCGAGTCACCCATCGCCCCGGTCCGCGCCCCCGCAACCAGCGAGTAGAGGTGCGGGTCCTGAGGAGACCAGAGGTGGGGGTTAGGCCAGGGGGCCTCCAGAATCACGGTTTGCTCTCGGCCCGCCGGCACGGTCACCAACTGCGGCTGCAGCCACGGCCCCTCGCCCCCGGTGGCGACACGGGCGGTGACCACGGTGCGTTCCTCACTGGTCCCGCTGTTCTTGACGGTCACATGGACCCGCAGCATCTGCTCTCGCACAGACGGGGCCACGAACGCATCCGCCACCCACACCCGGGACCGCGCCTCCACGGAGACGTGGCCCCAGATCCCCACCTCCCATCCCCGGGAGCCGATGGGAGCCAGCAGGCCCTCCTTCACCCATGACCCAAAATCGCGGGAGGCATCAGGCACGCCCACTTTGGCGCCGGGCGCGAGCAAGGCGGTCCAATCCCCAACTGCTACCAGGAGCTCGTTCTCCTCGCCCAGCACCGCCTGACTGGTTAGGTCATACTCGGTAGGCTCGAATCCCCCGGCGCGCTGGCCAATCTCCTCGCCGTTGAGCAATACCCGCTGGCTGTACTTCACCCCGCCCAGCAGCAGCACGATGCGCTCTCCTGCCCAGGAGGGGGGCAGGTAGAAGTACCTGCGATACCAGAGAGTGTGCGGGCCCTGCGGCCGCCAGGTCTGGGCCGATGGCACCTGGACGGGCTCCCAGCCGGCCTCCTCGTCGGGCAGCGATTTGCTCTCAGCGAAGATGCACTCCCACTCACCGTCCAGCGAGAAAGCCTGGCGAGCCAGTGCAGGCATCCCGGACAGCAGGATCGCCGCCAGAGCGAACAGCAGTACCCGGCGTGAGGTCATCCCGATCGGCCTTCGTCCTCGGAAATGCGGCGCGACGGATGCCGTGTGCGGTGTGCTATGGCGCCTCTTCCGAGGCTCGCAGGCGGCTTCATGGCGCGGCGGCCTCACTGGACCCCGTTTCTCATAATGGCCTCATAGATGAGGGCGGCCTGCTCGAGCTGGTTCAGGTCTAACTCCTCCGTCGCGGTGTGGGCCTGGCCCATGGCCCCGGGGCCCAGCACCACCGCGGGAATGCCCCGCTCCGCCAACGGCCCGGCGTGAGTGGTCCCAGTCATGCCCTCCAAAGGCGCCTTGCCGGTCACCTGCCTCACCTGCGCGCTGACGGCCTGCACCAGGGGATCATCCGCTCGCAGGTCCAGAGCCGGCACCACCATATCCGGCCCGGTCACCTCCATTCCAATCTCCTCCGGAATGGCATCGTTCAAGTAGCTGCGCACGTCCGCCACCGCGCGGCGTCCCTCCTCTCCCGGTAGGAGCCGCCGGTCCACCTCGATCTCGCAGCGGTCTGGCACGACATTCACATATTCCCCCCCGCGGACCACCCCCACGCTGAGACTCGCCTTCCCCAGCAAGGGATGGGCCTCTCGGCCCACACCCCTCTTGGCATAGGCCTCCAAGGCCTGCAGCACCCGCGCCATGCGGTAGATCGCATTCACACCTGCCTCCGGCCGGGAGCTGTGGGCGGCCTTGCCGGCGGTGGCGACTCTGAATCTGGCCACCCCCTTGTGGGCGACCACGATCTGGAGACTGGTGGGCTCACCCACCACTGCCGCTCGCGCCTGCAGGCCCGACTCCAGTAGGCTGAGCAGTCCTCGCATGCGGAACTCCTCATCCGCGGTGGCGGTGAAGACCACCGCGTGAGGAAGCCGGGTCCCGGCCTGCGCCAGGGTGATGAGGGCGGCCACCATGGCGGCCAGACTGCCCTTGTCGTCGGCTGACCCCCGCCCGTACAGGATATCGCCCTCCACTCGGGCCTGGAAAGGAGCGAAGGCCATGCCTTCACCGGAGACCGTGTCCAGGTGAGCGTCGAACCAGACCGCCTCCTCGCTTTGCCCTGGCAGGCGAGCGACTACGCTGGGCCGGCCCGGCGCGGCCTCTCGCTGCTCGCAGGCAATCCCCGCCTCGCGCAGTCGAGCCTCCACGAGGGCCGCCAGTTGGGCCTCGCCCCGGCCTTCACCGAGCGGGCCTTCCAAGGGGTTCACACTGGGGATCGCTACCATCTCCGCGACTAGCTTTCTGAGCTGCTCTCTGTCCATGGCCCGGCGCGAGGAATCGCTGTCACCCCCACAACTGACTTCCTGAGCCGGTCCTCTCCTGGTTAGACACATCTCCGCGGCTCAGGCCCGCGGTCGTGCTTTCGCCGGCCGGGCGCTGGCATCCTCTCCCCGGCCTGCCGGCGAACAGCCGCTCACAGACGCAGGTGATATGTGATTGGTCGCTGGGCAGGCGTGGTATATCAGGCGTAGTATATATGGAGGGGCCGGCCGAAGTGAGCGTGGCCAGGCAGAGAGCGGCTGCTGGCGCGTTTTCGGTCGGGCCTGGGTGTACCATCCCGCAGATCACACAGCAGGAGGCACAAGGGATGCTGACGAGCATAACGCGTCGCGCGCTGCCCGGTCTGGTCGGGCTTGCGTTTCTGGCGCTGTCCGCCACCAGCGCCGCCGCCGAGACGAAATGGCCGGCGGCCATGACCTACTCCCTCGGGCTCTCGAGTGATCCCACGGCCAAGATTCAGACCAGCGCGTTCTTCTATGGCCCCCTGAACGAGGAGTTCGGGGCCAAGATCGGCGGCTGGTGGATCGCCGGGGGCCGGGATAACCGCGCGTTCGTGGGCGATGCCTATGTTGACTACCACAAGCAGGCGCTCTACCTCGCGGCCGGTCGCAAGTTCGTGCCCTTTGGCCCGGCCGGGATTCTGGTCTCGCCCGGCGTCGCCGGGGGCGAGCTGCGGCTGGACTTCCCGCGGGTGGACGTGCAAGCGATCACCGGGACGCTGGCCTTCACACCCGTCACCGGAGGCACCCGGTTCACCTTCGCCGGCAACCGCTCTCCTGCCGATGAGAACATCACCGCGGGGCGGGTGGCGGTGGCGTTGGCAGAGCCGACGGCCTCGGTGCCGGTGACGGTGGGAGGCAATGTGCTGCGGCTGCTGGACCATACCGGCCACAGCGGCGATATCTCAGTTGATGCCGCCAAGTGGCTGAACCTGTTCGGGGAAGCGGCCAGCTTCGAGCACGTTCACGCCAGCGCGTATGGCCTCCGCCTCAGCAATCAGAAGGTGAAGCAGGACCCGAACCGCTACACCATGCTGACCATCTATCACCGGCGGGTTCCGGTGGGCTTCCTGCCCGCGGTGGCGGGCGCTACCCAGTATTTCGAGGACCAGACCGGCTGGGTGGCAGGGCTCTACCATCAGTTCAACCCGCGCCAGGGCGTGGGTGTGTACGCGGACAACGAGAACGCCATCTTGACCCTGTTCGGATACGTGCCCCTCTGATCGCGGGCGCACTGCAGGCAAGCTGGCGGCCGTCCCGGCAGGCCCATTCGGACTGTGGGATTCCGCAAGGGATGTGGAACAAACCACACGGATGAGACCTCCAGGGACGGTTAGTTCATGTCCGTGTTATCTGACCAAGCGTCTCCCTCCCAAGTAGCGCCGCCCCAAAGCGGTGAAGCGGAACTGCCGAAGGTGCGCTGCTTGTGCGGGAAGTGGTGGTCGTATCGAAGCGGGGACAAGCTGATCCTGCGCTGCAAGCTGTGCAGACGAGAGATCGTCATCAGCGGGGAGAAGCTGACAATCACATACCGCTGAACCTGGTCTGAGCGTAATCTAGAGCCGCAGCGCCAAAGATTCTGCCAGAGCCAAGGGCCGAAGCAGCCCTTGGCTTTCTGCATGGCCCCCTGGCCTGTCTCATCCGCAACCTGAGCTTGCCCTTCCGTCCTTCGGCGGGAAGGCGAGAGGCAACGGAGATGAGACGGCCACGGGGACGACTCGCCGTCTGGGGCGCGCGGCTCTCGATCTCGCTGGTCTGGCTTCCGGTCCTGGTCGTGGGCGCGAGCTCGCACCTGGCGCGGCGCACCAGACCAGGGATTCCCGAGTACCCGCAGGTGGCGCGCGTCACCGCACAGATGGCCGAGGGCGCAGCCCTCCTGCCCGCGGAAGGGGCCGAGCGGGCGGAGGCGTCTCCGCGCGCCGCGGTGCTCGGGCTGACCCGAGCAGAGGTCGCCTCGGGCGTGCCCTCACTGGCAGTGCTGGCCGAGGCCGCCCCTCATCGCCCAGGCCCGCCCGCCGGCCTTGCGGCGGGTTCCAGGTCATTCCTCCCGCACTCTTCGGGGCCGGCGCCAGAACCGGTCGCTCCCTTGACCGAATTGGCGCATTCCGTCAGTCAACCGCCGCCTGCTGCCGCGAGCGCGCCTCGCCTGGCGCCGGCTCCCAGCCTTGCTCTGGTTCCTACCCCCGAGCCGCACGCGAGACCCCGGCCGGTGCCGCCGGCGGTGTCGGGTCCGCCCAACATCAGCCAGCAAGCGCTGCCGACCCCGCGCGCACGGGCGCCGCGCACCGATTCCCGGCTGCGCCCGAGCGAAGCCCTGGCCGCCGCCTGGGCCGAGCAGAACGTGCGCTCCGTGCGGTTCGACGCCGGCTACTACTACGGCACGGGCAAGAGCATGCGGCAGCTCGCCGATGACCTGACCCGTTCCTGGGCGGAGAAGGGCGTCAACCTCATCTACTACTACGCCTACAACCGTGTGTACGGGGCCCGCTATCGCACCAGCTACCCCGGCAATATCATGGAGGATTTCGGCCGGCAGGACCTGCTCACCTACATGCTGCAGTCAGCGCACAGCCGGGGCCTGAAGGTGATTGCCTGGTTCTACGGCCCTCAGCACAAACGGATCTGGGAAACCCACCCGAAATGGAGGGAGAAGACCGCGGACGGCCGCGACTACCGCCCCAGCGCCGACGGCTACTACCTATGTGTGCGAAACCCCGAGGTAGTGAAGTGGTGGCTCGGGTTCATTGACGACATCCTGGTCCACTACCCCGACCTGGACGGAGTGGATATCGCGGAGGCGCAGGTGGACACCTGGGGCGATCACGCCTGCCACTGCCGAGAGTGCCGGAACCAGTTCACCCAGAGCTACCCGCGGCAGCCCCTGGGAGGAACGAGCTGGCGCCAGTTCCGGGCTGATGGCCTCAGCCGTCTTTTGCTGGCCACTAACCACCTGACCCACGGATACGGGAAGGAGGCTCACCTCACCACAGTGTTCACGGCCAAGGCCGATGGCAGACTGATGGCCCCCGGTATGGTCCGCGACGCCACCGGCTTTGACCTCGACGGTATCCTTTCCAGCACCGACAGGCCGGATGTGATCCAGGCCGAGCTGATCTGGCAGCAGTGGGCGGCCACTTACCAGGATCCGGTGACCTTCACCGCGGAATGGACTCACCAGGCGGTGGACGAAGCCAAGTATCTGACTGCGGGGAGGGCTCGCCTGATCGCCCATCTGGAGGTTACCGACTTCGGCCTGGGTCCGCTCGACGGGCCTCGACTCGGCACCACCGTGGCGGCCGCGGTCCAAGGCGCGCCCTACGGCATTGATGTCTACGACGCACATCTCATTGACCAGACGGAGGACGCCACCCGATACCTGCAGATGGCCTGGCTTACCTTCTAATGAATGTCGCCCAACGAAGTAACGGGCGGCATTCATCAGAAAGCCAGGAAATGGCTGAAGAAAGGACGTTCGCACAATGTTACTTCATTGCGCGAACGTCAGTAGTGTGGGGTGGCGCGGACCGCGAGGCCCGCGCGGGCTTGCCCGCCGGCCGTCTGGCGGGCGCTGACGGCGCTTGGTCGCACCCAGCGCCGCGAGCAATCGCAGCAACTGGACGAGGGGGTCCAGTCTCACCGGCCGCGGCCCGTTCCCGAGCCGGGAGCGGAGCCGCGGAGAACGCCCGGCCGGATGACCTCCGCATCCGGCCGGGCGCCATCTTCCCGCAGTCAGCCTCCGCGGCGACAGTCCTCGAGACTCGCTGGGGGTGTGGCCGCTTTCTCAGGGTGGGCCGGAGATCGCTCCTCTGTCATCCTGAGCGTCAGCGAAGAGCCTGCCCTGAGCGAAGTCGAAGGGATCTCGCCGTCTGCGCCAACGGAACGGCGGGATTCTTCGCCTCGCGCTGTGCGCTCGCTCAGAATGACAACGACGGCCGCCCAGACTTTGCGGTCACGCCCCTCGCTGGTGTTGCACGCCTGCTGCAGACGTGGCATGATAGATTGGCGTCTCGCCGGCTGGCTGTCCCACCATCGCGGGTAGTCAGCAGACGACGCGGATCGGTTGATGCGAGGGCTTCCAGTCGTCTTACTGCTAACGTGCCTGCTCACCGCGGGTGCGGCCCGCGCCGCGGAGACGCGGGTGTTGGTGGTCTACAGTGAAGGGCAGGCGCCGAAGCTGGCCGCGCAGTGGGTCGTGCCGGCCCTGCTGAACCTGCTCGGCCATTTCGATTGCACCAACACCGTGATCCCGGCCGATGCCTACCAGCCCGGGCAGATCGAGACCTGTGATGTCGTCATCTACCTCGGCCTCGGGCCGGCCAAGGCTCTGCCGGAGGCCTTGCTGTCCGATATCTATGGCACCAATCGCCCGGTCTGCTGGCTGGGCTACAATCTCGATCTGCTCGCCGCTCGCTTCTCCCTGGAGCGGTACAGCTTCGAGGTGGCCAGGGAACCGGCCGGCGGGAAGCATCCTCGGGTGATCTACCGCTCGCAGGTGCTGACACGGCCGCAGATGCCGATGGCCAGGATCACGGTGACCCATCGCGCCTCCTGCATCGTGCTGGCCGCGGCCGAGGGAGAGGGCCAGGCCCTGCCCTACGCGGTGCGGAGCGGCCGCTTCTGGTACTTCGCGGATGTGCCGCTGATGGAGTTGAGTGAGACCGGGAGCCATGTTGCCCTGAGCGACCAGCTTCACGAAATCCTGGGCCAGCCTCACCCGGCCCGGCGGACCGCCCTGATCTGCATCACGGGGGTGAGCGCGCAGACCGACCTCGGGGGCCTGCGAGCGCTGGTGCGGTACCTGCAAGGGGAAAAGCTCCCCTACGCCATCGCCGTCATCCCGCTGTTCCGGGATCCGCGAGAGGATCTGGAAGTGCGGCTCAGCAGCCGACGCAGCGTGGTCGGGATCGTTCGCGGGGCCCAGCGGGCAGGAGCGGCCACCATCGCAAATGGCTTCACCCATCAGTTCGGGAGCCGCAGCGGCGAGGACGCGGAGTTCTGGGACTTGGCGCGAAACCGGCCGCCCCTGGGCCACACTCCCTCTGACACCGTGCAGCGCATCCGGCAAGCTATTGCTGAGTTGGGCCGCTGTGGGCTCTATCCGACGGTTTGGGCGACGCCGCAGGGCCGGGCCTCCTCGGCTGACTATGCAGAGATCGCGCGGGCCTGCTCCACCACCTGGGAGCGACGGCTGACGAGCGTGCTGGCGCCGGGCCCCCAGACCTTCCCGTTCCTGGTCAAGCGAGATAGCTTCGGACAGCGGGTGATACCCGATAACCTGAGCGTGCTGCGGGGCGGCGGCGGCGAGCTGGAGACGATCCTCGAGCAGGCCCGATGCCAGTCCGTGGTGCCGGACCCCTGGCTGACCGCGGCGATTGCGCCAGAGGCGCCCCTGGAGTCGGTGAAGTTGCTGATCGCGGCCCTGCGCGAGATGGGCTACCAGTTCGCCGACCTGCGGCGGGACACCGGTTGGATGAAGGGGCGATCCCTGGAGATCTACTCGACGGGCGCTCCCACCCCCATCACCCGGCTCATGCCGAGTGGCTGGGACGCGACCCTGCTGGGCCCAAGCCGGCGTGACCTGACCCGCTTCGAGAGCCCGGACAGCGACGAGAGGGATAGCGCTGTCCTGCGGCCTGGGGCGATTCTCATCACCTATCCCTCCGGCGGCCGGCCACGCGAGATCTTCGCCTTCGAGGGAGGGCCTGAGGAGATGGCCCAACGCGCGGTGGCGGGCGTCGCGCGGGTGATCGTGATCTTCGCACTGGGCGCCTGCGTGCTGTTCATCCTCATCTACCTGACCCAGATCTCGCTCCAGTGGCGGGCCTAGCTGATGCGGCGATTCCCCACGCTGGTGCCGGTGCTGCTCGCGCTGGCTCTCACCACCGGATGCCATCGCCAGGCGGCGCCGCCTCCCAGAGTCAGCCTGCCGCCCTCACCTCCAGCCGCGCCCGTGCGGGTGCTGATCGT
The DNA here is from genome assembly GCA_963716175.1 of uncultured Armatimonadota bacterium. Classification (GTDB taxonomy): domain Bacteria; phylum Armatimonadota; class Hebobacteria; order Hebobacterales; family Hebobacteraceae; genus MFD04408-11. The sequence continues at coordinate 4,006,656 of OY970296.1, forward strand.
GCGAGAGGACGGGGAGGGCCTGGCGGATTGCGCCCGCGAGCTGGCGGCCCTCCTGGCGCATTTCGAGGAGCGCTGCTCCATCCTCCCGGCGTCGGAGTATAAACCGGGCCTGTTGGGCCGCTATCCCTACGCCTTCTATCTCACTGGCACAGCCGCGGCCCGGGCGCAGTCGCGTGTCGCCGCCGACGCCAGCAGCTACCAGGGCACATTGGCCTGGATCGGCGGTGGCATCCAGGCGCTAGGTGACTCCGCTCTCAGCCGCTTGCATCTCACCCCTGACGAGGGGCCCAGCACCTCGGATGGCTGGCTGCTCTCCTACCGCGGCCAGAGCCACGTAGAACGACTGACCGTGCCCGGGGTGCGGGCCGGCGCGGGAGCGAAGGCGCAGGCGGAGGTGCAGAGCAAGGGGGATCGGCGGCCGTTCCTGGTCGGTAACGGCAAGCTCTGGTACGCGGCCGCTGGCCCCGCGCCAGGGAGGGATCACTTCTGGAGCCGGTGCGTCTGGGCCGACGCGCTGCACGAGATGCTCGCCTGCTCCCATCCCCGGCAGCGCCGGCTGGTGGCAGTGCTCCGCGATGTTCCGGTATGGGTGAACGAGCGGCAGGTGCCAGCCGTGATCCAGCCGCTGCTGGCGGCGCAAGTTCCGGTCTCCGTGCTGGCGGCAGCGAAGACGGGGGACGTCCTGCTCTCCGAACGCCCGGCGGCGGTGCGCGGCCTGCGCCGGGCCGAGGCGCTGGGGGCAGTGATCACGCTCTCAGGTGAGGCCAGGTCGCGGGCGCGGGAGGAGCTGCGGATGGCCTGGGAGGTGGGGCTTCACCCCCTCGCCTGGGCCGGGCCCACCGGGGAGGACAATCCCTTTCGGCTCCGAGTGGCCGGGCCGGATGACTCGCCTCCTTTCTCGGCCGGCGGCCTGCTGCCAGCTCCCATCCCCCTCAGCGATGCCGGCTACATCTCACGAGAGGACGCCGCGCATCTCCAGATGCTGGAGGTGGTGAGAGACGCGGTGGCGCTGGTCTCTTTCGGCCTGTGGGCGGCTCCGCAGCCATTCCTGCGGTTCGTGAAGGGCCAGGAGGCTCGCGGCTGGCGGCCCGCGGACCTGCGAGACCTGGGTGCGCTGGTGACAGACTCGCGGCGCACCCTGGTGTCGGGCCAGGCGAAGGTGCTGCTGCCTTCAGATACGCGTCTTCGCAAGAGGGTGTTTGGGCCGCGCTGGGAAGAGAAGAGCGAGGAGACAGTCTCTTTCCCTGGCTCCTCGGTGGGCGAGCGCAGCATTGCCGCTCCGGAGCGCTCGGCGGTGGCCTTGGAGGCCGTCCGGCGGATGCCCGCCCGGCCTTTCCTCACCGGTGTCACCCTGGATCCCTGGTCCTACAGCGATCTGGGTGTGTCCAGCGAGACGCTGGCGGAAGCGCTGGCGGAGCGATACTCCCGCAATGGGGTCAACACTGTCTTCTGCTATGCTTATAATGTTGATGAGGGGGCTGCTTACCGTACCCGATATCGCGGCGCCTCCACGAGCGATTGGGGACGCCAGGACCTGCTGGGGCATTTGCTCGAGGCGTGCCACGGTCGGGGAGTCCGGGTGGTAGCCTGGCTGTATAGCGGACGCGACCGGGGAATGTGGCTGCGACACCCGGAGTGGAGAGAGCGAACTGCTGGAGGCAAGGAATATAACCCGCTGCGGCTGCATGCGACTTACTTTCTCTGCCCGCGGAACCCGGAGGTGCGCCGCTGGCACGCGGGGCTGGTGCAGGACCTGGCCCGCCGCTACCCGACCCTCGATGGGATCGAGTTATGTGAGCCGCTGGTCAACTGGTGGGGCGATCAGGCCTGCTACTGCGAGGTGTGCCGGCGGGAGTTCGCGGCGGCCCATCCCCGGGAGGCCCTCGGGGGGCCGGCCTGGCGGCGCTTTCGGGCCCAGGGGTTGGGCGGGTTCCTCTCCCACTGCCTGGAGGCGATCTCGCAGGAGGGGATTGACACCTACATCATGACTATCAGCGACGCCTGGAGCAACGGGGCGATCCTGTCACCGCAGCGGCAGGCGGACGAGTCCGGGTTCGATCTGGACGCTCTGCTGGACGGCCCCCACCCACCGGACTGGGTCAACTTCGAGGTGATCTGGCAGCAGTGGGCGGCGATCTATGGGGCCGAGGTGTTCAACTCCCGGTGGGCGGCGGAGGCCGCGCAGCAGCTGGTGCGGCGCACCGACGGCCGGGCCCGGGTGGTTCTGCATGTGGAGCTGACGGACTTCGGATCCCAGCAGATGACTCCCGCCAAGATCGCGGAGACGATCAGCCGGGTGAGCGCGGCCAGGCCCAACGGCATCGAGTGCTATCACTCCGCGGCGGTTGACAGCAAAGCGGCCTGGACCGTGCTGAAGCGTTCCTTTGAGGGGCTGCGGTGAACCTCGACCTGTGGTCTCTGGTCCATGATTCCCTGCTTGCCCTGTGCCTGCTGGGAGTGTGGGCCATCATCGCCCTCTACGCCGTGCTCTCTCTCGCCGGGTTCATCTACTCGCGGGAGGCGGCGCGGGCGCGAAAGGAACCGCGGGCCCTCGCCGACTGGCCCCCTGTCTCCATCCTGGTGCCTGCCCACAACGAGGAAGTGGTGATGGCCGGCACCATCGAGAGCCTGCTCCATCTGGATTACCCGCGCCAGCGTCTGGAGGTGATCGTGATTGACGACTCCTCCACCGACCGCACCCGGCAGGTGGTCGAGCACATGATGAGCGCCGATCGGCGGCTGAAGCTGGTCGCGATCCCCCCGGGGATGGGGGACGAGGCAAATCCCATGCCCTCAATGTGGGCCTGGCCTATGCCTCGCACGATCTGATCGCGGTGTTCGACGCCGACAACTCGCCGGAGCCCCAGTCGCTGCAGCACCTGGTGGCGGAGCTGATGGCCGATCGCCGGCTCGCCGCGGCGGCGGGCAAGGTCCGCACCCTCAACCAGGCCAGCAACTTCCTCACCCGCTGCATTGCCATCGAGTTCATGAGCTTCCAGTGGATGGTGCAGGCCGGCCGCTGGCGGCTGTTTCGCTTGGCCTCTCTGCCTGGCACCAACTATGTGATCCGGCGAGAGGCGCTGGAGCGGGTCGGATGCTGGGATCCCACCGCCATCGCCGACGACGCCGAGCTGACCGTGCGGCTGAGCCAGGAGGGTTACCAGATCAAGTTCGTGCCCTATGCCGTAACCTGGGAGCCCGAACCCCAGGACTGGGGAGTGTGGCTGCGGCAGCGGCTGCGCTGGGCGCGCGGCGGCACCTATGTGCTGAGGAAGTTCCTGCCCCGGCTGCGTCGGGTGCGGCGCCGGGACCTGGCGCTGGAGGTGCTCCACCTCTTCACCATCTACCACCTGTTCTTCGCCGTGATGCTGCTGTCAGATGCGATCCTGATCTCAGGGCTGATCGCGGGATTGGCGGTGGGCGCCAGGGGCAGTCCGCTGATCGCGCTCTGGGGGTTGGCGATAGGGGTCTTCCTGCTGGAGACGGCGGTGGCCCTGGCGATCGAGGGAGAGAACAGCCCGCTGAATCTGCTGGTGGCCGCAGCCATGTACTTCACCTATTGCCAGGCCTGGCTGTACGTGTGTGCGAAGGCCCACTATCTGGATGTGGTAAGACAAGAGCGGCTGCGCTGGGAGAAGACAGTGCGAGTGCCGCGCCCGGCCCAGGCCGGGGGCCAGTAACAACTCATCGCGAGCTGAGGAATGACTGTCGAGATCGGTTTCGTTGGGACTATCGCACTGTTTCTCGGCGGCCTGGTAGGTTCCGGACTGCTGTTCCACTTCTTCGCTTGGTGGGGCCGGGCGGCCGCGCTGTCGCGCGCCCGACGGATCGCGGCCCGGCTCAGAGAGCCCGCCCTCACGCTGACCGCGGTGGAAGACCACTCGGCTGCGATAGATGAGCTGGTGCAGTTCGGCGATGGGGAGGCCGCGGTGGCGGCGGCGCGGGAGCTGCTGGACGGGACTGATGGGGCGCTGCGCTCGGCCGCCATCGAGATCCTGCGTCGCACCCGCGCCCTCGACCGCTGGGCGCGAGACCTGAGAAGGAGCGGCTACCGCACCAAGCTGCGCGCGATCGAAGCTTTGGGCCAGGTGGGTGACGAGAGGGCGGTGGCAGAGCTGATCGAGGCCCTGGGCGACGACGATTCCGGGGTGGCTCAGGCCGCCTCCCAGGCGGTGACGGCGCGGGATCCGGACTATGCCGCGGACCGGCTGGCCGATGCCCTGTCGTCTCCCAGCCGGCGGGTCGCGGAGACCGCGGCCGCCACCCTGGTGCGCATGGGCGCGGACGCAACAGAGGCGCTTGTGGGGCAGCTCGCCAGCCTCCAGCCTCAGGCCCGGCGCCTGGCCATCGAATCCCTGGGCGCGGTGGGGGGAGCCGAGCTGGCGGACCTGCTGCTGCCCCTGGTGGAGATTGACCCTGATGCGGAGGTCCGGGCGGCCGCGGCGGAGGCGCTCGCGCGCGGGGGGAGAGCGGGCGATCGCTCAGCTCCGGCGGCTGGCCCAGTCCGACCCGGATTGGTTCGTGCGGGGCCGGGCCTATTGCCTGCTGGCGGAGATGAACGCGCCAGGCGCCGCCCGCTTCCTGCTGGACGCGTTGGCCGCCCTGCAAGTGGAGAGTCCACGGGTGAGTGACTTGGGTGATGCTGTGGACGCGATCGGTGACGGCACGCGCAGGGTGCAGACCTCCATCATCGTGGGTCTGCGAGCGCTGGGGCTGAGTGAGGAGGAGGTGGCGCGGGCGCAGCGGTTGCCAGAGGCCCCCGATCCGGAGATGGCGGCAGTCACGGACGAGGGGGCGACGGCCGACCTTTGGTCGGAGACGATTGCTGCCCTGACTGGACAAGACCCAGCCCGGCGGGCCGAGGCCGCGCGCCAACTGGCGGAGGCAGGCCCGCTTGCGATCTCGCCGCTCCGGCGGGCCTTGCGCGACCCGGAGCCTGTGGTGAGGGCCGAGGCCGCTCGCTCCTTGGGCCGCATTGGCTCACCCGATTGCCTGGAGGGCCTGGCGGCCTGCGTGCGCGATCCGGACTCCGGAGTTCGGCTCGCCAGCTCCATCGCCATGCGCGCCATCATCACCCGCGACGCGGCACGGGAGCTGCGGGAGTAGCAGGCTAGAGCGCATTTCATAACCTACCTGCTGGCTGGCCGCACCACGCCCTCGCATGGAATGCCCCTGCCACGGCCTGACGTTGTGCAGTGCTGTTTCATAACCTCCCCTGGGAAGGTTATGAAACAGCTTCTACTGAGCTTCGCCCAGAGAAGTAACGGGGCGAAGCTCAAGAGGAGGCCCAGACAGGCACAGGGTGATGTTCGCACATTACTTCGTTGTGCGAACATCATTAGCTGCCGGCGCCAGCCGCGGCAGACCGCATGAACTGCTGCAGTTCGTCGGCCGTGGGCAGCGCGGGTATCACCCCGTGTCTGGTGCAGGTGAGGGCCCCGGCGGCATTGGCATAGCTCATCACCTCGCGCAGCTCCTGGTCCGAAAGCTGGTGTCCGCGAGGAAACTGCATCAGGCGGGATAGCATGGCCGCGACGAAAGCATCCCCCGCTCCCAGGGGGTCCACCACCTCAACCTGGAACGCGGGCGCCTGGCCCCGGTGCTCCCCGCTGTCGTAATAGCACCCCCGCTCGCCCTGTGTCACCACCACCAGCCCGGGCCCCGCCTCCCGCACCTTGCGCGCTCCCGCTTCCAGGTCGGGCGTGCCGGTGATGAATTCCCATTCCTCCTGGGCGCAGTGCACGACCTGCGCTACCGGCATCACCTCCCAGATGCGTCCTCTCGCCTCCATCGGGTCCCGCCAGAGGGTGGGCCGCCAGTTGGGGTCATAGGAGATCAGGAGCGCCGCCTCCTTGGCCAGGTAAGCGGCGTGGATGGTGGCCTCGCGGGCCGGGGAGCGGCTGAGGCTGACGGAGCCGAAGTGGAAGAGCTTGGCAGACTGGAGATAGTGGGCGTTCACCTCCTCCGCCGTGAGCAGCATGTCGGCCCCGGGGTTGCGGTAGAAGACGATGTCCTTCTGCCCGTCACTGCGGGTAGCGACGAAGGCCAGGGTGGTGCGAGCCCCGTCCGCGGTGCGAGCCCCGCGCCTGACGCTGGACACGCGCAAGCCCCGGGTCTCCACACCCGCGGCCCTCAGAGTATGCCGCAGGAACTGGCCAAAGGCATCATCGCCCACCTTGCCGATGAAGCCCGCACTCACCCCGAGCCGCGATAGGCCCACGGCCACATTGGCTGGCGCGCCTCCGGCCGCGCCGGCGAAGGTTGGGAGCTGATCCAGTGACACGTCCTTCTCGGTAGATACGAAGTCTATCAGCAGCTCGCCGAGTGTGATCGCTTCCGGCATGGTATCCTCGAGAGAACCAGAATGACGGTCGGCGCCGCGACGGCCCCTGTTTGACGCGGCGCCGGCCTGCTCCTGCCGCGGAGTCGGGGCCCGGCGCCCAAGCGCGGGCCGACAGGTGGCGCGAACGCTCGGCCCTTCGAGGTTCGAGGGTTGCCATAACCCGCCGCCCCGGCTAAGATTGGTGCAACTGCAGGGCATGTCGGAGTTCACCCTGAGCGAAGCCGAAGGGCATGCCCGCCGGCCGTTATTCTGTAGGGGGAAAATACTTGATGCAGTTCCCTCGCATGACCGAGATCGAGCAGCGTCTCTACGCGCGCCGCATTGCCGATATTCCGGCGGCAGTTGGCCGCGCCTGCGCGGAGGCCGGGCTGAGAACGCGGATTCGGCCCGGCCAGCAGATTGGGATCACCGTGGGCAGCCGCGGCATCGCCAACATCGCCGAGATCACCCGGGCCGTGGCGACTGCGGTGAAGCAGATGGGCGGACGGCCTTTCATCCTGCCGGCCATGGGCAGCCACGGAGGCGCCACGGCCGCCGGCCAGACCGCGGTGCTGGCCTCCCTGGGCGTCACCCCTCGCTTTGTCGGGGCTCCCATCCGGGCTTCTATGGCCGTGACCAGGCTGGGCAAGACCAGCGGCGGTGTGGAGGTCTTCGTCAGCGCGGAGGCGCTGCGGGCCGATGGCGTGATCGTGATGAACCGGATCAAACAGCACACCGATTTCGCCGGCGAGTACGAGAGCGGGCTGGTGAAGATGCTGGCCATCGGTCTGGGAAAGCGCGCCGGCGCCGCTGCCATGCACGGTCGGCGCTGCGCCAGCCTGCGGCAGGATCTCCCGGAGGCGGCGCGCATGATCCTGCGCCGCGCCCCCATCATCGCCGGCCTGGCGCTGCTGGAGAACGGCTACAACCAGCCGGCTCAGATCGTGGGCCTCGCCCCGGAAGACATCCCCGCCCGCGAGCCGGCCCTGCTGCGCCGGGTGCGGCGCAACGCGGCCCGCCTGCCCTTCCCCGGGCTGGATCTGCTGGTCGTGGACTGGATCGGCAAGGATGTCAGCGGCATCGGCCTGGACAGCCACGTGATCTGCCGCCGCATGATCTGGGAGGAACCAGAGGAGTTCCGCGGGACCAGGATCCAGCTCATCGCCGCGCTGGACCTGACGGAGGGGTCCCACGGCAACGCTCTCGGTGTGGGCCTAGCCGACCTCATCACCGAGCGGCTGCTGCGCAAGATAGACATGGAGGACTTGAAGACCAACGTCCTCCACACCGGCTGGCTGAACCGGGCCAAGATTCCGCTGTCGTTTCGCAATGATCGAGAGGTGATGGGCGCGGCTCTGGTCGCGCTGGGGCGTCCCGGTTCGCGGCAGGTCCGCATCGCGCGCATTCAGGACACCCTGCACCTGGGGCGGCTGTGGATTTCGGAGGGCCTGCTGCCAGAGGCGCGAAGGCACCCGAAGATCACCGTGCTCGGCAAGCCGGCGGCGATGCAGTTCGACCGGCACGGGAACTTCAAGTGACGGAGTTCTGTAGGGCGGGGTCTCTCGACCCCGCCAGGCTGGCATGGGCATGCCAGCCCTCCAACTACCAAGGGATAACCAATCGCTGAATTGCGTTTGAGACTGCGCTCTCGTTGTTGGTGAGAGGTGAGACCCAGTCGGCCACCGCTTTCACCTCCGCCTGAGCGTTGGCAACAGCCACCCCGCAGCCGGCCCACTCCAGCATGGAGGCGTCGTTGTAGTTGTCGCCGAAGGCCAGGGTCAGCGACTGCTCCACCCCGTAATGGGCGGCGACGGCGGCGAGAGCGATGCCCTTGTTGGCATGTCGGTGGTAGAACTCCAGGTACTCGGGGTTGGTGCGCATCACTGTCACCTCTGATCCCCAACGCGCCTGCCACACTTCATACAGCTCGTCGCGATGGCGGGGGTCGGGCCGGTCTGGCACCGCGGGGTCGGTGACGATGATGAGCTTGGTGGGCTCCCGGCCGCGGAAGCGTTCCAGGTCGGGGAGGAAGTGGAAGACCGCGCCGGTCTGCCGGGAGTACAGGTCGGCGAAGCGCCGCAGCTCGGGATCATCCCTGGCGTAGAGTGTTTCATCCAGGTAGTAGTTGAGGTGGAACCGCTCTCGCCGGGTGTAGTCAACCAGCTCGTCGGCATAGCGCGCCGGCAGGCCTCTCTCCAGGATCACCTTGCCACTGGTGGCGACCGCCTCCCGCGCCAGGGCGCCGTTGTAGCCGATGGTTGGGCCGTCCAGGCCAAGGCGATCGAAAAAGGGGCGGATGTTGGCGGTCATGCGGCCGGAGGCGAGCACCACCAGGCCGCCGGCCCGGGCGAAGCCTCGCAGCGCCTCTGCGTCCGGGGAGGAGATCTCACCCTCGTCGTTCAACAGAGTGCGGTCGAGGTCGAGCGCGATCAGGCGAAACGGTCTCGCCGCGGGCAATGAGGCGCTCATGCCGGGCTTGTTCGTGAGACTGGCCTGCTGTCCCTGCCTTTGCCTAGGCGGGGGCCGACATGTGGTATATCTCCCCTGGAGCGTCTAGTGGAACCCGGTGGTGGCCGGCCAGGCGCGGTGGGACCCGTCCTGAGCGAAGCCGAAGGAAAGGAGACGGTGATGGGAGATAAGAAGGCGATTGGGTTGGCGCTGGCGGTTCTGCTGATGGGCGCGGTAGCGATCTCCGTGGGCTTGACGATGGCCCGGGGCGCGGCCGGCGAGGAGCAGCCGGTAGGACGTTTTCAGATGGCGGTGCCGGACCTGATTCTGGACACGGCCACCGGCAAGCTCGTGACTGCAGGAGGGCAGACGCTGCAGCCGCCGGTGGACCCAAGTGGCAAAGACGTCGGCCGGTACAGCGTGGACGGCTATGTCACCGCGGTGACGAGATATGTGGGCCTTGACGTGCTCAACCAGCCCACCATGGGCGTGGACGTGGTGAAGGGCTACGTGCTGGGCGACACCAAGACCGGGCGCATCCTGAAGCAGGCCATATACTATTCTCAGCCCATTCAGCCCGGCGAGTTGTCCATGCAAGCAGGCGGCATGTAGCCTGTTCAGTACTCAGGAACGCGAGCTTGGGCGGCCGGCGCGCGCCGGCCGTGCTGGTTTGGCTCTATTTCATCAGCAGTGGTGGGGATGATGTTTTAGCTTGTGAACAAAGTCAGGTCATTCCTCTGCTCCCCTGCATTGACTGCCTCCCTTTGGCCGAAGTATCCTGTTCGGTGTTCTGGAGACAGACGGGTGGAGTGCCCACTAAGGGGGTTGTACCCGACGGACCAGGGGTAGCTAACTGCCACCAGCCAGGAATGGGGGAATGACAGTGATGGAAAGGCAGACGGCGATCGAGGCAGGCTGGTTCCCACTCCAAGGTTCGTATGAGGAGGCGGTGCTGAGCTGGCATGAGCAGGTCGAGATGTCGTTTCGGAGGCGTGCTCTCGAGGCTCAGCGGACAGGCCAGGCGACGCGGGTTCGGCCCATCGAACGCAAATCGGTGTCGGCAGTATCTGACTAGCAGCAACCCGCAGGTGCGACGGATCGCCAGCGGGGAGAAGACAGCAGGATAGCTGAAGATGGCGGAGCGGCCATCTTCCAAGGGCGAAGGGCGGAGTTGATCCGCCCTTCTCGTTTGGCCCTGGAGCAGCGGACAACGCGGCCGCGGAGCCAAGAGGGTGGAGTCGGCCCGCCCTCTTCGTTTGCCCCAGGGAGGGCAGCGAGGCCGGCCGTGGAAGATGGCAGACAGCTTCGACGGAGCGCGGGTAGCGATGGGACCTTCGCTCGCAGGCACCTCCATGGCACGGCGCGTCATCACCGCGATCATCATCACCTACCTGCTAGCCGTGCTGCAGACCACCTTGGGCCATCAGATCGCAATCCTCGGCGTGGCTCCGGACCTGCTCTTCCTGTGGACCGTGGCGGTGGGCCTGCTCAGCGGCAGCACCGCCGGAGCCCTGGTCGGCTTCGGCTCCGGGCTGCTGCAGGGCGGGCTCACGCAGGCCTGGGTCGGGGCGTTCGCGATGAGCAAGACCATCAGCGGTTTCTCCGCTGGCTGGCTCGCCACCAAGCTGTCGCGCGAGAACTGGGCGGTGCCCTCCCTGTGCGCGGCTCTCCTCACCCTGGTCAATGACGGTATCTTCCTGCTGATCTCGGGCGCCGGTGGCGGCGGCCAGCCTGGCCGCACCCTCGCGCTGCGAGTTCTCTATCACGGCGCGTTGGCTCCAATCGCCTTCGCCCTCACGGCCCAGGGGCGCCGAGTCCTGCTGGGCCGCCGGGAGGAGTTGGCCTAGGCCATGACCGTTCGGCTCATTGTGATGCGGGCGATAGTGGTGGCTGCATTCGCACTCATCTTCGGCCGGTTGGTGCAGCTTCAGCTCCTGGAGGGAGAGCGGAACCGGAAGCTGGCCGACGAGAACCGGATTCGCGTGATGCGGCGCCTCGCGCCGCGAGGAACCATCTATGACCGCCGCGGCCGTTTGCTCGCGAGCAGTCGGCTGGCGTTCTCCATCTCTGCCATCCCCCAGGAGGTGGAGGTCAGCGGGCAGACTGACAGGGCCGCGGGGATCGCCCAGGTGCTGGGCCTACCGGTCGGCGAGGTGCGGCGCGCCTTCACTCAATCCGGCCCGGCGCAGCATGAGTCCGTCCTCCTGTGGCGGAACGCGAGCCCCGACGTGGTGGCGCGACTGGAGGAGCACGGCGTGTACCTGGCCGGCCTGAATCTGGTGGCCGACGCGGTGCGCTACTACCCCCACGGCGCGCTGGCGGCCCATACCCTTGGCTATGTGCGCGAGATCAGTCCTGAGGACCTGGCCCGGACGGGAGATGACGGCTACCGGCCGGGCGACTTGATCGGGAAAGCAGGCGTCGAGAAAGTGGCCGAGCCAGCCCTGCGGGGCACGGACGGGGGAGACCAGATTGAGGTAGACGCGCGGGGCCGCCGGGTGCGCACCCTCGGCACAGTGCCCCCTCAGCCTGGCCGCAGCGTCTGGCTGACCCTCGACCTGGACCTGCAGCGAGCGGCGGAAGAGGCCCTGGGCGACCGGGCGGGCGCGGTGGTGGCCCTGGACCCGGCCACCGGAGAGGTGCTCGCCCTGGTCAGCCATCCCGCCTATGACCTGAACCTCTTCTCCACCACCCTGAGTCCGGGGCAGTGGCGCCAGCTACGGGAGCCTGACCATCCCCTGCAGAATCGAGCAATCGGCTCCCGCTACGAGCCCGGCTCCGTATTCAAGATCATCACCGCCGCGGCCGCGCTGGAGGCCGGGGTCACCGATGTCAACGATCGCTTCTACTGCGACGGAACCTATTCACTGGGCAGCTGGCGCCTCCGCTGCTGGCGGCGTGAGGGACATGGGGCGGAGGATTTCATGCATGGATTCGCCCAGTCCTGTAACGTGATGTTCGCCATCCTGGGCCGCCGGGTGGGCCCTGAGAAGCTGGCCGAGATGGCACGCCGGTTTGGCCTGGGCGAGCACGTCGGCCTCGACCTCCCGGACGAAGCCGCCGGCCTGATCCCAAGCCCGGCCTGGAAAGAGCGAGTGCGGAAGCAGCCGTGGTATCCGGGCGATACCGCGCAGATGGCCATCGGTCAGAGCGAGTGCCTGGTGACCCCGCTGCAGGTGGCGCGGGAGGTGGCAGCGGTGGCCAATGGTGGCTACCTGGTCACTCCCCACTTGCTAGCTCGCGTCGCAGGAGACGAGCACTACCAGCCCTCTGCCAGCAAGCGCTCTCTGGGCCTGCGGCCCGCGACCATTGCCGCCCTCCGCGCCGGCATGGAGGCGGTGGTGGCAGAGGGCGGATCCGCCCACGGAATGGCCACCGATAGCTACGGCATCGCCGGCAAGACCGGCACCGCGCAGAACCCGAACGGCCTTCCGCATGCCTGGTTCGCCGGCTATGCCCCCAGCGACCGGCCGAGGATTGCCATCGCGGTGCTGGTCGAGCACGGCGGCGGCGGCAGTGCGACCGCAGCCCCCATTGCCCGCCACGTGTTCGACGCCATGCTCCTTCCGCCGGATCGGCGGTCGCCCCGGCCTCGGAGGCTGACCACTATAGCCGCGGCCCCTGGCCAGGAGCGCTAAGGCCCCGTGACCAGACTGCTGGCCGCGCTGGCCGCCGTGATGCTGGCTTCGCCGGCCGGGGCCCAGGTGACGCTGAGCTACCAGGGCCCGACGGGCCGGGTGGCGGACTATCGGTTGTCGCTCCAGGCCAGCGGCGAGCAGACCAGCCTCGGTGAGCGCCGGCCCATAGCGGTGCAGGCCGAGTTCGAGCTGCGGGAAGAGGTGGTAGCGACCGGGCCGGCCGACAGCTTTCTGCTGCATGTCCAGGCACGGCCGCTGGCGGTGAAGGACCCGACGGGTACCTTCGCCACAGGAGAGCGGAGCCGGTTCCCAGAGGTGGAGCTTCTGGTGACGCACCGGGGGGAGGTGCTGTCATCGCGGATTGGGACCGCCGGGGAAACTGGTCCGTTCGAGCGTGCCTTTGCCTCCCTGATGATGGCGCCGGGGCTGGTGGTGCTTCCTACCGGCCCGGCGGTGGTGGGAGAAGAGTGGACCTGGGAGGAAGCAGGCGCTTTCCAGCGTAGCAGGCTGCTGTCAGTGGTGGACGGAGCAGCGGGACGCGTGGCGAAGATCGCCACCTCGGCTCGCTCACCCCTCCGGCTGGAGGAGAGGAGCGAAGCCCTCGGAGTCACCGCCCATTCTCGCGGGAGAGGAGACAGGGGCGTCCGAGTTGGAGTTGCTGCTGGACACGGGCACCACACTGCGCCACAAGGGAGAAACACACCTGACGACGAATGGTGAGATAAGCCTGCAATTGTCGCAGGGCGCCAGGAGGTTCCCGGTGAGCAGCAAGATGCGGGTCAGGTTCGACCTCAGGCTGGTGCGGGTTGACGGCCGGCCTGTGGCTCGGAAGTGACCGGGGCGAGGCCTGCTCGTGGCTGGCGCGGTACCGCAAGCCCTGATCTTGGCCGGCAGGATTGTGTGCTGCGCGCTTATCGCCTTTGCTGGCGCTTACTTCATCCTGTCCGCCTGGCTCAGCCGCAAGATCAGCAGCACGGAGGCGGGCCTGCTGCTGCTCGGGCTGCTCATCCTCCAGTTCCTGGGGGTCTCCGTCTCGCTCCAGGGCGGGCCCGGCATCCTGCTGCTGATAGTTGCCGTCCTGGGTGTTCCCGCCGGCTTCTGCCTGCTGGCCAGAAGAGCGGATCGGCGGCTGGTGAATGCCCTGGAGGGAGCGGATATCGCCAAGTACCGGGCGGCGATGGATCTGGATCCCAGGAATGTGGCCGCGCATTCCCTGCTGGCCGACACCTATCGCCGCACGGGGAGGCTCGAGCTCGCCATCGCCGAGTACCGGGCCGCGCTCCAGATTGACCCCAGCCTGCAGACGGAGCGCTACTGGATCCGACGACTAGAGGAGCGGCTCGAACGGCAGGGCCGGAAGCAGATGTCCTGCCCACGGTGTGGCGTGATCCGCCCGCTGGGTGCCGAGCTTTGTCCGGAGTGCGGCCGGTGGTATTCCACCATCGAGACCTCGCTGCACTCGGTGCGATTCATGAGGCCGGCCCGCAAGCTCGCCTGGGCGGGTGCGATAGGGGCGGCGCTGGTAGCTCTGGCGGAGGCGATGGCCCTGGCGCCGCGAGCGATGGGCTGGGTGGGAATGGGGGCGGTGTTCCTGGCGCCGATCGCGCTGATTGCGATCAGCGCCCGCGCCCGGCGCCGCATGGGATGACCTGGCTGGAGAGCCTTGATAGACCAAGGAGCAGACAACATGATGGGACTCGCGACCTGGGCTGCTCTCGCCCTGGGGATGGCGCTGGTGATCGCGACCGGCGCGGCCGGCGCGGCGCCTGCCAGCTCGGCCCCGGCAGTCCAACAGCGCACCCTGGACAACGGGCTGACGGTTCTGGTGCAGGAGTATCACTCCGCGCCCCTGGTGTGCTCCTACCTCTGGTATCGAGTGGGGTTGCGCACTGAGGGGCCCGGAGAATCGGGGCTGACCCATTTCCTGGAGCACATGGCCTTCAAGGGAAGCGAGCATTACAGCGCCCGCGAGGCGGACCGTCTGGTCACCATGCGCGGGGGCTACCTCAACGGGTTCACCTCCATGGACTACACCGGCTACGTCGAGGCCCTGCCCCGGGATGCCCTGGAGCTCGCCCTCGGTATCGAGTCCGACCGGATGGCGCGCTGCCTGTTGACCGCAGACGACGTCGAATCCGAGAAAGGGGTGGTGATCTCCGAGTTCGAGGGAGCCGAGAACGACCCCTCCTTCCTGCTGCGCCGGGCGGTGATGGTGGCTCAGTTCCCGGGGGAGCCTTACGGCCGCACCGTGATCGGCAGCAAGGATGACCTGCGCAGCCTCACCCGTGATATGGTGGTAGCCTATTATCGGCAGCACTATGCCCCGAACAATGCCACCCTGGTGCTGGTAGGGGACATCAAGGCGGAGGAGGCGTTCGCCAAGGCCGAGCAGTTCTTCGGCCCTATCCCGCGCGCCGAAGTCTCTCCGCCCGCGCCGAACCCGGGCCGGGGCGCGACCGGCGAGAAGAGGGTCAAGCTCGAGCTGCCGGGCCGCACCTCCTATCTCCAAGCAGTGTACGAGGTGCCTCCCATCCAACATCCCGACCACGCGGCCTTGGAGGTGCTCCAGAACATCCTCAGCAGCGGTCGCACCAGCCGCCTCTACCGCTCCCTGGTGGACACCGAGATCGCCTCCGACGCCGGAGGCTGGGACTACGAGAACCCCCAGACCACGGCCTTCGCATTCGAGATCTCGCTGCGGCCTGGAGTCGCCCATGACAAGGCAGAGGGAGTGCTGGACAGCGAGATCGAGAAGCTGAAGGATGATCTGGTGGCAGAGCGGGAGCTCACCAAGGCGAAGAACAAGACGAAAGCGCAGTTCGTCTACGCCAGCGATGGCGTCACCAAGCTGGGGCAGCAGCTCGGCTATTACCAGAGCATCATCGGCCACGATTACCTGCGCACCTTCCCCGGGAAAGTGGACGCGGTCACCGCCGAGGACATCCAGCGCGTGGTGCGCCGGTATTTCGGCCGCGACAACCGCACGGTGGGCTGGCTGATCGCCACCGGTGGCGAAGGGCCGGAAGGTGGCGGAGGGGCGGGAGGGGCGCCGTCCGACATCCACGGCTATCGCGCAGGCCCACCCTCGCCCTGGGCTGACGGCCCGCCCCCGCCGCCAGTGCCGGTTCCGGCCGAGCTGGGGCCGGTGACGCCAATCCGGCAGTTGCAGCTCCCCAACGGCCTGCAGGTGATCTTGCAGGAGAACCACGCCGCGCCTTTCGTCGGTATCTACGGCAACGTCATGGCGGGCCCTGTCTTCGATCCTCCTGGCAAAGCTGGGCTGGCCGCCTTCACCGCGGAGATGCTCTCTCACGGGACGCAGAAGCGAACCTGGAGTGAGATTCAGGAGGCGCTGGAGTTCGTCGCCGCCGAGTTGGGCTTCGGCACCGGTACGCAGGTGGGCACCGTCAACGGAGAATGCCTGACGTCGGACCTGGGCCTGTTGCTCGCTGCCGCGGCGGAGCAGCTCAGCCTTCCCTCCTTCCCGCCGGAGGAGATTGAGAAGGTGCGATCCCTGCTGATCGCGGCTCAGCAGCGGCGAGACGAGGACACCTATCAGGTGGCCGAAAAGGAGCTGTTCGCGCGGCTTTACCCCGAAGGGCACCCTCTCCATGACAACGAGCTGGGGACAAAGGAGACGGTGGGCAGCATCACGCGGGACGACCTGGTGAAGTTTCATGCCACCTACTACCGGCCGGAGAACACCATCCTGGCGATTGTCGGCGACTTTGACCCGGCCGAGGCCGCGGCGTTAGTGGAGAAGGCATTCCAGGGATGGGCCCGCCTCGGTGAGCCGGTGCGGCCAAAGCTCCCCCAGATCCCGGTCCCGGCCAAGGCCGAGCTGGTGCGGGTGCCGGTTCCGAATAAGACCCAGGTGGACATCACCATCGGCTTCCCGGGCGTCAGCCGGCGGGATCCCGACTACTACCAGGCCGATCTGATGAACTACCTGTTGGGCCGGGGCGGATTCATGAGCCGCCTCAACCTCGACATCCGGGAGAAGCTGGGCCTTGTCTACTATGTCTGGAGCAACTACCTGGCCTACTGGGGCCCCGGGCCGTGGGTGCTGCACATGGGCGTGAACCCGGCGAACGCCGACAAGGCCCTGGCCGCGGCCGTGGAAGACATCAAGCAGATGCAGCAGGCACCCCCCTCCGAGCAGGAGCTGAACCTGTGGAAGGACTACGTGGAGGGCACCGTGGCGCGGCAGATGGAAACCTTCGGAGGCATCGCGCAGAACCTGGTGCTCTCCTCGTTCTATGAGCTCGGCCCCTACTTCCCCTACCAGTATCCTCGCATCCTCCGCGCCATCACGCCGGAGCAGGTGCTGGAGGCGGCGAAGGAGCGGCTGCACCCGGAAGGCTATGTGGCGGTGATGGCCGGGCCGGTGGAGGGGAAGTAGGGCAGGTTCCCAACCTGCCGTCGCCGACGCGAGCGGGCCCGCTCTCGTTCAGACGATCTGGCCTTGCTCCTGCAGCGCCTGGCGCAACTCGTCGGCCGGCACTGCCCGCGGCGGGATCCCTCGCCTAAGGGCCATGGCGGCCGCCAGACCGGCGGCTTCGCCCATGGCGAAGCACTGCGGCATCACGCGAAGGGAGGCCTGCGCCTCGTGGGTGGCGGAGACACAGCGGCCGGCGACGAGGAGATTGTCCAGGCCGAGCGGCAGCAGGCAGCGATAGGGAATCTCGTAGTAGTCCCCCTCCGGGACCTCTCGGATCACTGTACCGGACCCGACCGGGCTGTGGATATCCACGGGGTAGTTGCTGCGCGCGATGCCGTCGGCGAACTTGCGCGCCTGGAGCACGTCATCTGCGGTGAGGGTGTAGTCACCGCGGATGCGCCGGCTCTCTCGCACTCCGATCTGGGCGCCGGACTGCTCCAGGTAGGCGCGCTCGAAGCCGGGCACTCTTGCCACCAGGAAGTGAGCCAGCTCGTGCGCCTGGCGGCGCCCCTCGATCTCGGCCGCGCTCAAGTCCTCGGCGCTGGCGCCGCTCAGGCCGACAACGCGGGTGGTGTTGAAGTGGATCACTCCGGGGCGGACGGTGTAGAAGAACAGCACGTTGTCGCGGGGCTGATGCAGGCGCCCCTCGGCCTTGGCCTGGTCGAACAGGCGGTTGATCTCCGGCCGCGGCGGCATCAGGTCAATGTCAACATTCGCCATCCGGAAGTTGAGGGTCATGGGCTGGGTGAGGCTATCCTCCTGGCGGCCGTGATCACAGGGCACTCCCGCCCGAAACGCGAGGTCGGCGTCACCCGTGCAGTCAAGGTAGATATCGGCCGACCACTGCTCGGACCCGGACTTGCTTTCACTGCGCACGGAAGAAATGCGCGGCCCCTCCCTCACCACCTCCGCGCAGCAGGTGTGAAAGCGTAGCCGCACGCCCGCCTCTTGGCACAGCTCGTCTGCCACCAGCTTGAGCACCTCCGGGTCGAAGGCGGTGGGCTCCTGGTCGCACCCGTAGCCCCCAAGGGCCCGCATCCGATCCAACGTCTCCCGGAAGATTCCCGCCACCAGGGGCCTGCCGGCCGCGTGCCAGGGCATGAAGGGGTTGACCAGGCCCGCGGTGGCCATTCCGCCCAGGAAGCCATAACGCTCCATGAGGAGGGTATCCGCTCCCTGGCGCGCGGCGGATACCGCTGCCGCCAGGCCGGCGGGCCCGCCTCCAGCGACCAAGACTTGTGACATAGCCCGATCTCCTCAGAGCGAGCGAGTAGGGGCAGGTCCGCGACCTGCCCCGCCCTACAGCATCAGGCTTTCTGCTGGAGCTGGCAGGAGCAGAGATACTGGCCGTAATAGCTGCCGAAGAAGTAGGCCACTGCGGTGACCAGTAGCACCATCACCAGCCAGTAGGCGGCGGTCTGCTTCCACCCCGCGACCCGGCTGACCAGCAGCAGGCCGGGCAGGCTCAGGCCCGGTCCACCCAGCAGGATCGCCAGCGCCGGCCCCACTGCCACGTACTTGATCAACAGGCCCTTGGTGAATGCCACTTCGGTCAGCATCGGGAAGTACATGAGCGTGCCGAACAGCGCCGATAGGAACACCGGCAGCAGGCGATTGCCCTCCGGGTGACCGAAGGCCAGCCGGCCCTGCTCGGCCGCGGTGGGCATGATCCAGCGCAGCGGAATATGGCTCACCACCAGGGCGATGACGATCACCGAGACCAGGAACAGGGGCACGATCATGCGCAGCAGGAGGTAGGTCTGTCTCCCCCACTCCATGGTCTCCTCTCTGCCGAACCAGCGCAGCGCAAGCCAGGCACAGGCGCCCAGGGCGAGGATAACGGCCAGCAGTAGCAGATACTGGGGAGCGCCCTTCCCCAGGCTCGGCACCGAGCTCAGGCTCGCGCCCACCACCAGGATCAGGATCAGAGCCCCGAAGAGAATCCCACCCCGGGTGGCGTGGCCCGGAGGAGGATCGGCCAGGGCCAGGGCGGCGACGTTGTGGATCTCTTGCTGCCGCTCCCACTCCTGATGCCGGAACAGCACCGCCATAGCTGCGCCCACCGCCACGGCGATGATAGGCACGGAGAAGAAGCGCCAGAGGGCCAGCTTCCACCCGATCACCTGGTAAGTGAACACGGTGTTCACGATGTGGATGGCCGGCGCCGCGAAGACAAAGCAGAAAGCGGGCCCGATGCCCGCGCCCCGGCGCAGGATTCCGGCGAAGATGGGCACGACATTGCAGGAGCAGACGGTGAGCACGTTGCCCGAGAAGGCTGACACCCCGTAGGAAAGGACGCGGTTAGCCTTCGCCCCCAGGTACTTCATCACCGCCTGGCTCGGAACGAAGACCACCAGCGCGCCTGCGACCAGGAAAGCGGGCAGGACGATGGTGACGGCTTTCAGCGTGAAGATGCAGCACGTGAACAGATTCACGGCCTGGCCCAGTGTTTCCACGTGGCCCTCCAACTAGCTGGTACAGACAGAAACCACCCTGCGCGGCTGGCCCTTGTCAGCCATTCTACAGCTTAGGCCGCCGCTATGAAAGAAGCATGACGGAAGCAGGGCGCTTTGGCGTCAGACCGTGGGAGTGGTGCCGCGGGCCGCGGGCTCTGCCTCGACCGGCACTAGCAGCCTGGGCACCAGCTTGCCCTCCTCCACGTCCAGCACCACGGTGTCGCCGTCCCGGAACTCGCCCTGAAGGATACCGCGGGCGATGGGGTTCTCCACCAGGCGCTGCACCGTGCGCCGCAGGGGCCGGGCGCCGTACTCGGGGTCGAAACCCTGGGTGGCGAGCAGGCCGCGCGCAGCCTCGGTCACCTCCAGCTTCATCTTCTTCTCGGCGAGCTGGGCCCGCACCCGGTTCAGCATCAGGTCCACGATGGCCTCGATCTGCTGCTTGCTCAGCGGCTCGAACACGATCACCTCGTCGATGCGGTTCAGCAGCTCCGGCCGGAAGGTCCGCCTCAGCTCAGAGAGCATCTGCTCCCGGGTCCGCGCGAAGTCCGCGGCCTCCCCCGGACCGAAGCCCATGCGCGCCGACCTGACGTGCTGGCCTCCCAGGTTGCTGGTCAGGATGATGACGGTGTTCTTGAAGTCCACCACCCGGCCCCCCGCGTCGGTCAGTCGCCCATCCTCCAGCATCTGGAGCAGCATGTTGAAGACGTCCGGGTGCGCCTTCTCGATCTCGTCGAATAGGACCACCCGATAGGGCCGGCGGCGCACCGCCTCGGTCAACTGGCCGCCCTCCTCATATCCCACGTAGCCGGGGGGGGCGCCCACCAGCCGGGACACCGCGAACCGCTCCATGTACTCCGACATGTCGAGCCGGACCATCGCCTCTTCGTCGTCGAACAGAAACTCGGCCAGCGCTCTCGCCAGCTCCGTCTTGCCCACCCCGGTCGGGCCCAGGAAGACGAACGACCCGATGGGCCGCTTGGGGTCCTTGAGCCCGGCGCGGGCCCGGCGGACGCTCTCGGCGACGGCGTGGACGGCTTCCTCCTGTCCCACCACGCGGCGGTGCAGTTGCTCCTCCATACGCAGCAGCTTCTCGCTCTCCCCCTCGAACATGCGCGCCACGGGCACCCCGGTCCAGGAGGCCACGATCTGCGCGATGTCCTCCTCGCTCACCCGCGAATCGCGCACCCCGGCCTCCGCCTCCCACTTCTGCTGGCGCTGATCGAGGTCGGCGCGCAGCACCTCGATCTCCTGCTTGAACTTGGCCGCGGCCTCGTAGTCCTGCCGCAGCGCCGCCGCCTCCCGCTGCTCCTCCAGCCGGCCGATCTCCGCCTCCAAGTGGTTGATGTCCGGCGGTGCCATCACGGCCTTGAGGTGCTCCCTCGACCCCGCCTCGTCTATCAGATCAATCGCCTTGTCCGGCAAGAAACGATCCGTGATGTAGCGACTGGAGAGACGGGCCGCGGACTCCAGGGCCTGATCGTCATACTGCACCTGATGGTGCTGCTCGTAGCGCTCGCGCAGCCCCTTCAGGATCTGGATGGTCTCCTCCACGCTGGGCTCCTCCACGTACACGGGAGCGAACCTGCGCTCCAGCGCGGCGTCCTTCTCGATGTGCTTGCGATACTCGTCCAGGGTGGTGGCCCCGATGCACTGCAGCTCGCCTCGCGCCAGCGCGGGCTTGAGCATGTTGGAGGCGTCAATCGCTCCCTCCGCCGCGCCCGCGCCCACCACGGTGTGCAGCTCGTCTATGAACAGGATGATCTGCCCCTGGGCCTTGCGGATCTCGTCCATCACCGTCTTCAGCCGCTCCTCGAACTCGCCGCGGAACTTCGATCCCGCCACCATGGCGCCCAGATCGAGCGCGATCACCCGCTTGTTCTTGATGGTGCGGGGCACCTCGCCCGAGACGATCTTCTGCGCCAGCCCCTCCACCACCGCGGTCTTGCCCACCCCGGGATCGCCGATCAACACCGGGTTGTTCTTGGTGCGTCGGCTCAACACCTGGATCACCCGCTGGATCTCCGCCTCTCGGCCGATCACGGGGTCGAGCTTGTGCTGCTTCGCCAACTCCGTGAGGTCGCGGCTGTAGCGCTCCAGGGCCTGATAGCGCCCCTCGGCTCCCTGGTCACGCACGCTCTGGCCGCCCCTGATTCCCACCAGGGCGCGCTGTATCCCCTCCGCAGTAACACCGTGCGCTCCCAGGATGCGGGCCGCCTCCGAGTTGCCCTGCGCCAGGATCGCCAGCAGCAAGTGCTCGACCGCGATCAAGCTATCGCCCATCCGCTGGGCCTGGTCCCAGGCGGTCCGCTCCAGGATCTCCAACAGCCCAGGGGTGACATAGAGCTGCTCGGTGCCTCCGCCCTGGCTGGTCACCTTGGGGCCCCGGCTCAAGGCCGCCTCCAGCTCGCGCTTCACGGCCGCGGGATCGCCGCCGCTCCGCTCGATGATCTGGTTGGCCAGGCCATCGGTCGCCTCCAGCAGCGCCAGCAGCACATGCTCCACATCCACCTGCGAGTGCTGATAGCGCCGCATCATCTGCTGGCTGGCGATCAGCACATGCTTTGCCCGATCAGTGAACCTGTTCACATCCATCTCACTCGCTCCAATTTCGCGGGAACCCTGTTGGCGCCAGGCGGTTACTCCCGTCCCACCGCCCCGCTGGCCGTCGTCCGCCGCAGCCGATCCATCTCCCGCTCCATCTGCTCTTGCCGCCGCGCCATCTCGCGCTGCAGCTCCTCTCTCATCGCCTCCATGCGCCCCAGCAGATCCAACACCATCTCCACACCGGCCAGGTTCAGCCCGGCCTGGGTCAGCCGCTGAATCTGCCGCAGACGCTCGATATCCTCGTCCGAATAGAGGCGCGAGTTATTCCCTGTCCGGGCCGGTTTCACCAGCCCCACGCGTTCATATAGCCTCAGCGTCTGGGGATGCACGGCCACCAGCTTCGCTGCCACGCTGATCACGTATACGGGTTCACGCCATTCTCGTCTCATTCCCATCGCCTCCTCCCCCGGCCGGCATCAGGCGCGAAGGTGGGCGCGCGGGCTCTCCTGGCGCAGATCGCCCAGCCGCGCAATCAGAGCCCTCTCCTCATCGGTCAGATTCTTTGGCACCACGACGCGAGGCTGCACGTAGAGGTCGCCCCGGCCGCCGCCTTTCGCTCGCGGCATGCCCTTGCCTGCCAGCCGCAGGCGTTGACCGCCCGAGGTGCCGGCAGGCAGCTTCATCTTGACTCTCCCCTCCAGAGTCGGCACCTCGATCTCGCCCCCCAGGGCGGCCTCGGTGTAGGTCACCGGGATCTCGCACTCGAGGTCGTCGCCGCGGCGCCTGAACACGGGGTGGGGGGCGATCTTGGGGATGAGGTAGAGATCGCCTCCGGCCACGCCCTGCCCGGCGAGGCGGATGCGGGACCCGGTGTGCACCCCCGGCGGGATCCGCACCTCTAGCCGCTTGGGATACTCCGTCCGCCCACTTCCACCACAGGTGGCGCAGAGGGCGCCGCCTCCCAGCAAGCCCGCGCCCTGACAGCGCGGGCACGTCTGGGGTAGGGAGAGAGTGATCTCCCGCGTCACCCCTCTCGCCGCCTCCTCCAGCGTCAGCTCGATCTCGAACCGGAGATCCTGGCCCCGCGCCCCGCGGCCCCGCGGCCCGCCCCGACCCCCGAGCAACTCCTCCAGCAGATCGTCCAGGTTGCCGAAGTTGGCAGACCAGGTATAGCCCCCCGGCGCGCCTGCCCCGGGCTGGGCCCACATCTCTCCGGCGTGCCCAAACTGATCGTACTTCTGCCGCTTCTCCGGATGGCCCAGGACCTGATAGGCCTCGCTGATCTCCTTGAACCTGGCCTCGGCCTGCTTGTTCCCCGGGTTGACGTCGGGATGGTGCTTGCGCGCCAGCCGGCGGAACGCGCGCTTGATCTCCTTCTCATCCGCGTCCCGGCTCACTCCCAATATGTCGTAGTAGTCCCGCTTCGGCGGCATCTGCTCTCACCTCAGCTGGCGCTCATCCCACCTCTACCCGCACCCGGCCCGGGCCACCGGCAGCGGCCTTCGGGATAGTGATCTCGAGCACGCCGTCCCGGTAGCTGGCCTGCGCCTTGGCTGGCTCGATGGGCACACCAATGCGGAAGGCCCGGCGGAAAGGACCCGCCGGCCGCTCCAGCCGCAAGTCCCGCGTCCCCTTCACGCGGCTCCGCCACCCTTGCAAGATGAGGCCGTTGGCCTCCACCTGGAGCTCCATGTCCTCCCGCCTCACCCCCGGCAAGTCCATCACCAGCACGAGTGCATCCTCCCGCTCGTGGATATCCACCTGGGGCGCCCAGGGAAGCTCATCGGGGGCGCCGGGGCGCCCCCGCGGCCCCAGGCCAATCCGGCTCAGCTCGTCCCGCAGCCGGGCCATCTCGCCATACCTATCCCAGATGCTCATGCTGAGTCACCTCCGGCCCGGCCTCTGCGTCTCCGCGGGTTACGCCGTCCGGCGAAGCTCACCAGCTCAGTCGCTCTCCCGGAACTCGGCATCGATCACGCCTTCGTCGCCGCCTTCGCCGCCGGCCGCCTGGCTGGGTTCGCCGCCCTCCGGCCGGGTGCCAGCGCCTGCCGTCTGCGCCCCCGCGGCCTGCTGGTAAGCCAGCTCCGAGACCTTGGCAAAGGCGCGCTGCAGCTCGTCGGCGGCGGTGCGGATGCGCTCGATATCCTGTCCCTCCAGCGCCTTCTTCACCGCGTCTATTGCCTGCTGCGCCTTCTCTCGCTCGCCGGCCGGAATCTTGTCGCCCAGGTCGCGCAGACTGCGCTCGGCCGAGTACATCAGGGTCTCGGCCTGGTTGCGCGTCTCCGCCTGCTCGCGGCGGCCGCGGTCTTCCTCGGCGTGGCGGGAGGCGTCCTGCACCATGCGCTCGACTTCGTTGCGCTCCAGTTGGCTGGAGCCGGAGATCGTGATCTCCTGCTTGTTGCCCGTGGCCATATCCTTGGCAGTGACGTTCAGGATGCCGTTGACGTCAATGCTGAAGGTCACCTCGATCTTGGGGATGCCGCGCGGGGCGGGCGGGATGCCGGTGAGGCGGAACCGGCCCAGGCTGCGGCTATCCGCGGCCATGGAGCGCTCACCCTGGAGCACATGGATCTCCACCTCCGTCTGGCCGTCGGCGGCGGTGGTGAAGATCTCGCTCTTCTGGGTGGGGATGGTGGTATTGCGCTCGATCATGCGGTTCATCACTCCACCCAGCGTCTCGACGCCCAGAGAGAGCGGAGTCACGTCCAACAGCAGCACGTCGCGCACTTCCCGGACGATGATCCCGGCCTGAATGGCAGCGCCCATCGCCACCACTTCGTCCGGGTTGACGCCCTTGTGCGGCTCCTTCCCGCCGGTCAGCTTGCGGATCAGGTCCTGCACCATGGGCATGCGGGTAGCGCCGCCCACCAGCACCACTTCGTCCAGGCTGCGCACCGCGATCTTGGCGTCGGCCAGCGCCTGCTCGAAGGGCCCCACCATGCGGTTGAGCAGATCCTGGGTCAGCTCCTCGAACTTCGCCCGGGTGAGGTTCATATCCAGGTGCCGGGGGCCGGTCTGATCGGCGGTGACGAAGGGCAGGTTGATGCTGGTCTGCACCATGGTGGACAGCTCCACCTTCGCCTTCTCCGCTGCCTCCCGCAGACGCTGTAGCGCCTGGCGATCCTTGCGCAGGTCTATGCCCTGCTCTCGCTGGAACTGGTCGGCCACGTGGTTGACGATGCGCTCATCCCAGTCGTCCCCGCCCAGGTGAGTGTCGCCATTGGTGGCCTTCACCTCGCACACATTCTCCCCCACCTCCAGCAGCGAGACATCGAAGGTCCCGCCCCCTAGGTCCCACACCAGAATGGTCTGCTCCTTGGCCGTGGAATCGCGCCCGAACCCGTAAGCGAGCGAGGCCGCGGTCGGCTCGTTGATGATGCGCATCACCTCCAGCCCGGCGATCTCGCCGGCGTTCTTGGTGGCCGTGCGCTGGGCGTCGTTGAAGTAGGCCGGCACCGTGATCACCGCCCGCGAGACTTTCTCGCCCAGGTAGGCCTCCGCGTCCTCCCTCAGCTTGCGCAGCACCATCGCGGAGATCTCCTCCGGGGTGTACTCCTTCTCGTCAATGCCCACCACGGCCATGCCATTGCGCCCCTCCACCACCCGGTAGGGCACGATCTTGCGCTCTGACTCCACCTCGGAGTAGCGCCGCCCCATGAACCGCTTGATGGAGTAGACCGTGTGCTCCGCATTGATGATCGCCTGCCGCTTCGCGGGCTGGCCCACCAGACGCTCTCCGCTCTTGGTGAACCCCACCACCGAGGGCGTCAGCCGGCTGCCCTCGGCATTGGGAATAACCACTGGCTCCCCACCTTCGATGACCGCCACCACTGAGTTGGTTGTCCCCAGGTCAATCCCGATCACTTTCGCCATTGTTAGCCTCCTCGCGCTCTAAACTGGCGGCGCCCCCGCGCCGACAACAGCGGGGGCCCAGCCAACTGTCTGCTCTCGCTCCCTTAGTCTACCCCATTATGGAACCTTGATAGCATCATTGTCAAGAGGGCTTACAGACATTCCGAACACAGGCACTCGACTCAGCACAGGGGCGTCAGCCTAGCTCCAGAGAGGTGTAGAGTGTAGAGGCCTGTGAGCCCACAGGGCGGGCGCCCCGTGCCGTTCACGAGGCTGCTAGGAGCCGGCCGGGCCTGCCAGCACCCGGAGCTGCTCCTGCACCACCCATTTCAGGTCCCCGGTGGCCGTCTTCTCCAGCTTCTCCAGCGGCTGCACAGCCCGCCGGTCCCGGATCTCACCGAGCGCCACCGCGCTCCACTTCTGCACCTCGGAGTTGGGGCTGGAGAGGGCGGAGATCAACTGGGGCACAGCCAGAGTCCCCATGCCCACCACGCCCTCCGCGATCTGATAGTTCACGGTAGTGTTGCCACTTCCGGCGATCGCACCGAGCAGCTCCGGGATGACGCCGGGGCCAATGGCGGAGAGAGCCCCGACTGAAGCGCTCACTACCCGCCATTGGGGGTCGGAGAGTGCGGCCACCAGGGTAGGCACGCCCCCCAGGTTGCCCGGCCAGCCCATGGCGGACGCGGCCGAGGCGCGCACTTGCTCATCAGCATCCCGCAGCGCGGCAGCGAGAGGACCGTTGAGCAGCGCCGAGTCCGCACCCACCAGCCCGGCGGCCGCGGCCCGCCGCACCAGGACCTGGGGGGATTGCAGGTACCGTGCCATCGCGGGGTACGTCACGGGCCCGCTCTTGTGCACGATTCGCCGAAGCGCGACGATGGCGATCTCGCGGTAGTTCTTCTCTGCTATCGTCATGGTGGCCATGATGGGCTCCAGGCCGCGAGCATCACCAATCAGGCCCAGGGCATTGGCGGCATCCTCCCGGTTGTCAGTCTTCTTCAGGAAGGGGATCACCGCGAGGGTGGTGCGGGGATCGCCCAGCTCACCGAGGCAGCCGAGGCCAGCGCCCGGCGACATTTTCGGCTTGAGGTTGTCCAGGGCTGCCTGCTCCGCCAGCATCACCTTCTGTTTCCCCAGATCTTTCAGAACTTGCTTTCGCAGGTCTTCATCCACGACATAGCAGGCCGCCAACAAGGCGCCCACCCCCACGCTCCCCATCTTCGAAAGGGCTTGCGAGGCCCCTTTGTAGGAGGAGCGATCCGAGAGCAGCATGCGCACCTCCGGGGCCGCCACCAGGCCGATGTCCTGCAGCCCCTTCACCGCCTCGTCCAGGGTACCACCGCTGGCGGAGAGCGCGGCCATCAAGGTCGCCACCGCGTGCTCGCCCTGCTTGACCAGCGCCTCCCGGGCCCAACGGCGCGGGGCCTCCTCTTGATCCTTCAGGATCACCCCCAGCAGGCGGATCGCCTCATCCGTGCCGATCTCGCCCAGCGCCTGCGCGGTCTTGCTCCGGACGATGATGGCCTGGGCCGGGAGCGCGTCCTCCAGCTTCCTCATCTCCATGAGAGACCGCGCCGCGGCCACCCTGACCTTCATATCATTGCTGCTGAGATTCTGCAGCAGCTGGCGCTTCACCAGGTAGCGCGCAGTCAGCCATCCGATCAGCCCCAGGCCAACCACAGCGATGATCACATAGGTAAGCGTGCGACCACGGCTAGTCATGGCGGCTCCTCTGGACCATACTCGGCGCTCGCTTTCGACGGTCGGGAAAGCCAATCCTTCTCTGCGGCGCCGGCCCGCAATGTGGAATAAGGCTTTGGGGTGGCTAGGTCGGCAGCGCCGACCGCTGGCTAAGCCCGCCTTCGGCGGGCCGCCATCCCGGCTTTCAGGCCTAGGGACATGGCGGCCGGAGGCCTAGCCACAGGCGGCCGCCTGTGCCCCGCGCCGATCAGGAGTCATACTGTGGACACCAAACCGCTCGACATTCTGGTGGTGGATGACGAGCAGAGCATCTGCCTCCTCCTCCATGACGTGCTCGACCGCTTCGGTCATCAAGTAAGCACCTGCCAGGATGGCGGCGCCGCGCTCAAGCTCGCGGCCGAGCGCTCGTTCGACCTGGTCTTCCTGGACATCCGCATGCCTGGCATGGGCGGGGTCGAGCTGCTGAAGCAACTGCACGAGCGCCACCCTGACACCACCTATGTCATGATCACCGGCTATGCCCACAACGAGATCGTGGACGAGTCGCTGCGCAGCGGCGCCTCTGCCTGCCTCTGCAAGCCGTTCAGCCTTTCCCAGGTGATGAAGCTGCTTCAGGAAATCACCTCCCGCCAGCCGGCGCCCGCCTAGAGCGCATTTCATAACCTACCGGCTGGCTGGCCGCACCACGCCCTCGCACGAAATGCGCCTGCCACGGCCTGACGTTGTGCAGTGCTGTTTCATAACCTCCCCTGGGAAGGTTACGAAACAGCTTCCAGCCGCAGCTCATTCCGCTCCCGCGCCGGCCAGCAGCCAGTCCAGCGGTTGCCGCCGGTAGCGCTGCACCCCCCAGTCCAGATCCTCCGCAAGCAGGAAGCAGCCCCCTCCTCGCGGCTCCAGCTTCTGCCCGGCCTTCAGGTGTTCCAGGATCTTACGCTGGAGAGTGGTGTCCCTGGGAGCCTTGCTCAGGTCCTTCGGGAAGTGGTGGTCGAACACGGTCTCGAGCAGCTCCCGCTCACTGGACGGGACCGGGACCAGATAGACCTCCCGCTGAAAGCGCACCATGTTGGATCTGGGGGGCAGCCAATCCTCGAGCTGCGCGTCCAGCAGCCAGGAGGTGCAGCAGAAGCCGACAAAAGGGCGCTCCGGGAAGTGGCGGGGGAAGAACTCGGCGGCGCGGCGAAACGACTCGCCGCACAGGTCGTGGGCCAGCGGGCCGCCGTCCGGCATGTGCAGGTGCAGTACCGGGTCGCCTGGCGCCAGCACCTGCCGCCATTCCGCCGCAGGAAGCGAGACGGTGTGGGGGAGTGCCGCCCCCGTGGGCAAGATGGGATGGCCCACAACCTGGTCCTCGCCGATAGCGAAATGCGCGGTCCAGCCTTTCTCCTGCCGGCCCCGGCGATGGTGGTTGGGGCGCTGGCCATTGGCCCGATAGCGCACGCCCTCCTCGGAAAGGGCGAGCACGGTGCCTGAGGCATGGTGGCGAAAGACGCGGATGGGGAACCGGCAGGTGGTGAACTGGAACTGAAGCCGGCCCAGGCGGTAGAGATCCCCGCGCAGAAAATGGGTGAACCAGGCCAGCTCGTGCAGGGAAAGACCCGGGGCGTGGCTCCCATGGTGGTGGTGCCGGTGATGGTCCACGCTGTGAACCAGGTCACTGAGGCTGTGGCGCGCCACCGCTGCCGGCACCCCATGGGCCTCGTTCAGGGCTCTCAGGCGGGGCAGCGCCGACAGCAGAACCAGGAGGTGGAAGAGCCCCGCGTCGTCGCCTAGCGCTTCCCGGAGGGAGGGCCACTCGCAGATATCATCGAAGTCAGGCTCGCCCGCAGTGAGGAATAGCCGGTGGTGGTAGTGCCACGCCAGGGCCCCCAGAGCGGCATTGCCGGCGAAGCGGCCACAGGCCGCGGAGGCCGCCTGGGCCACCTCCTCCGGAAGCCCGAGATCCCGGCAGACCTCGGCCGCGAAGTCCGGCGCGAGAAACGTGACATCGCCGGCCGGCCTCGACCTCTGGGAGGCATCCCACCCCGGCCTGAGAGTATCAATGTCGTCGGCCAGAGAGAGTTGGCGGACGACGTCGGTCAGTTCCATCTGCCTGCTATCACTCCTTCGCAACCCGAGCGTTCGGCGCGCTCACTGCTCCCGCGACTCTCGCCCACAGAGGCCAGGGCGAGAATCGCGCACGACCCACCAGGGAACCCGACCAAGCTCCTCGCCCGGTATTGCGTCAACGGGCGAAGAGCTCCAGCTCATCTCGCCAGGTGCGGGACATGAGGGACCTGACGGCGTCCTCTGGCGCCGTGCCCTCGAACAGCAGAGCGTGCACGGCGCTGGTGATGGGCATCTCCACCCCGGCCTGCGCGGCCAGCGTCTGCGCCGCCCGGGTGGTCTCGACTCCCTCTGCCACCTGGCTCATTCCGGCCAGCACCTCCTCCAATCTCCTCCCCTTCGCCAGCTCACAACCCACCAGGTAGTTCCGGCTCTTGCGACTGGCGCAGGTGGCCACCAGGTCGCCCATTCCGGAGAGCCCGCGAAAGGTCTCGCCTCTGGCGCCCAGGGCCACCCCCAGGCGGGTGATCTCGGCCAGACCGCGGGTCAGGAGCGCGGCCTTGGTGTTGTCGCCGAATCCCAGGCCATCGCTCGCCCCCGCGCCGATGGCAATGATGTTCTTCAGGGCCCCGCCCAGTTCCACCCCGGGCACATCCGGGTTGGTGTAGACGCGGAACCGGGGCGTGCTCAGTGCGGCTTGCGCCTCCGCCGCGAACGACGGGTCCGCGCAGGCCACCACGGTGGCGCTGGCCACTCCGGCTGCCACCTCCGGCGCCAGGTTCGGCCCGGACAGGACGGCGACCGGGCCCCGCGGCGTCGCGCCCAGAGCGGCTTCCACCACCTGTGACAGCCGCCTTCCGGTCTCGTGCTCCAGGCCCTTCGCGGCGCTGATCACCCCCTGGTCTGGATGCAGGCACGGGGCGAGCTGTTTGCTCACCTCGCCGATGCCGTCGGAGGGCACCGCGAGCACTACCATCCTGGCTCCGCCCACTGCGTCCCGCAGATCGGAGGTCGCCTCCACCGCCTCCGGCAGCGCGAATTGCGATAGGTACTCCGGGTTCCGTCGCTCCCGGCGGATCGCGGCCGCCATCTCCGGCCGGCGCGCCCACAGCCTGACCTGCCAGCCCGCCTTGCCCAAGATCAGGCTCAGAGCGGTGCCCCAACTCCCTGCCCCGATCACCGCGATCGCCCCGCGCTCTGCGTTACCATTGCTCATCACTGACTAGTTCGTAGGGCGCAAGGGCGTCTCCTGCCCTTCGTAGCTCTCTCGCACCGCTGATGCTGCTGTCTTGCTACGCGTTCGGCAGCGGAAGGCAGTTCAGTCAGTCCGCAGAAAATGCAGACGACTCTCCCGGGCATAGCTCTGGGATGGCGGAGAGGACCGCTCGTATGGCTTCCGATCTTCCGTCAGATACCAGCGACAGGAGTGTTGCTCCCACACGCGGCGGCTGGAGCAAGTCGCCCCGGAATCCGATTCTGGGCGGGGACCTGGGCGCGTGCTCGGACGCCGCCGTGCTGAGGGAGGGCGAGAAGTTCCGCCTGTGGTTCTCCTGGCGGCGGCAGCGGGCCATCGGCCTGGCGGAGAGTGAGGACGGAGTTGATTGGGGCGATCCGCAGGTGGTGCTGGCGCCGCAGCTCAGGTGGGAGGAGCTGGTCAACCGGATCTCGGTGCTCAAGCGACCAGAGGGCTATCGTATGTGGTACACGGGGCAGGTCGTCTCCGGCCTCGCGCGTTCTGTCATCGGCTATGCCACCAGCCCGGACGGCGTCACCTGGAAGCGGCACAGCGACAGGCCCGTGCTCTCACCCCAGGAGCCCTGGGAGAAATCATCGGTGATGTGCCCGCATGTCCTCTGCGATGATACCGGGCGATTCCTTCGGATGTGGTATTCCGGCGGCGAGCAGCGTGCGCCTGATGCCATCGGCTATGCCACCAGCCCAGGCGGGATATTCTGGACCAAGTTGCCCACCAATCCGGTGTTCCTGCCGGATCCTCGCAGCTCGTGGGAGCAGCAGAAGGTGGCCGCCTGCCAGGTGATCCGCCATGACCAATGGTATCTCATGTTCTACGTCGGCCTCCAGGACGCGGAGCACGCTCACATCGGTCTCGCCCGCTCTCGCAATGGGATCAGCGGCTGGCTCCGGCACCCCGCCAACCCGATCCTCTCGCCCAGCGGCAGTGAGTGGGATGGAGACGCGGTCTGCCAGCCATTTGCCCTCTTTGACGAGAAGCAGAAGCTCTGGCGGCTTTGGTACACCGGCCGCCGCGGCGACCAGGAGCAGATCGGGCTGGCCCTGCACGAGGGTGAGGACCTGGGGTTCTGACCGGTCCCCTCCGTGCGGTTTGACACGGTCAGCGGCTGTAGGGGCGTGATTCATCACGCCCACCCCCTCGCGGGCGCAATGCTTGCCCGCCGGCCGTGTGGAGGGAATCGCGCCCCTACCGGCCAGGCGGATCAGACCGGGGGGCCGCTCTCCGCTGAGCTGTCGCCTTCATCCGAGAGTCCGACCCGTTGCCCGATCCTGGCCTCGGTGCCGGCCCGCAATCGCTTGATGTTCGGAAGGTGGCGCAGGATCACCAGCAGCGCGATCGCCGACCAGAAGAGCAGCCATTGCCAGCGCAGCCCCGCGAGCGCCATATATATTGGCACCGAGGCCGCCGCCGCCATGGAGCCGACCGAGATATAGCGCGTGATCCCGACCAGCAGCAGCCAGACGACCAATCCCACCACCGCCGCCGGCCAGCAGAGGCCGACGAGCGCGCCCGCCGTGGTGGTGACCCCGCGGCCGCCGCGGAATCCGAGGAAGAGCGAGCAGCTATGCCCCAGGATGGCGGCGAGAGCGAGGGCTAACAACCAGAGGTCGGCCTGGGAGGTGGCAGCAGGCAAGCTTCCCCCCAACAGGTGGCGACCTACGGCCACCGGCAGGTACCCTTTGAGAGCATCGCCGAGCAAGACCACGGAGGCCGGGCCCGGACCCAGCACGCGCAGCACGTTCGAGAAGCCGATGTTGCCGCTCCCGTACTTCCGCACATCCACCCCGCGCCAAACGCGCCCGACGATCACACCAAAGGGTATGCTGCCGATCAAGTAAGCGCAGATCAGGAGGAGGGCGATCTTCATGCCCTACTCGCCCGGCCCGCGATCGCGCCGATGGGCGCGGCGCAGCAGGAATCTGATCGGAGTTCCCTCCAGCGGGAGGCGGGCCCTGATCTGGTTCTCCAGATACCTGAGATGGGAGAAGTGCATCAGGTCCGGGTCGTTCACGAACAGAGCGAGGGTCGGCGGCTTGCTCCTCACCTGGGTCGCGTAGTAGACCTTGAGCTGCCTGCCTTTCCGGGAGAGCGGCCGCTCCCAGGTCGCCTGCCCCAGGATGCGGTTCAGCTCCGCGGTCTGGAACCGGAAAGCGTGCTGCTCGGCCGCATTCACCGCGGTCTCGAGCAGGGCCTCGATTCCCAGGCCGGTGAGCGCGGACACGAAGGCGAGCGGAGCATAGGAGATCTCCGGCAGCCAGGCCTGTACCTCCCGGCCGAAATCCTTCATCAGGGTCCGCGCCGGCTGCTCGCCGACGCCCGGCGGCGCGCGCAGGTCCCATTTGCTGACCACCAGCACCTGGGCTCTTCCCTCCTCATGGGCGCGGCCGGCGATGCGCTTGTCCTGGTCGGTCAGACCGGCGCTGGCGTCAATCAGGGGCAGCGCGACGTCGCACCGCTCGATGGCGCCGAAAGCGCGCAGCACGCTGTAATACTCGAAATCCTCCTGCACCCGGCTCTTGCGCCTGATGCCGGCGGTGTCAATCAGGATCAGCGAGCGATCCTGCCACCGGTAGGGCGTATCTATGGAGTCCCTGGTAGTCCCTGGGGCCGAGTCCACGACGGCGCGCGGCTCGCCCAGGATGGCATTCAGCAGAGAAGACTTGCCCACATTTGGCCGGCCCACGATGGCGATGCGGATCACGTCTTCGCCCTCGGGCAGGGGCGCGGTCTCCGGCAGATGCTGAGCGACTAGATCCAGCAGCGTGTCGGTCTCCAGGCCGTGGGCGGCCGAAACTCCCACCACCTCGCCCAGGCCGAAGCGATAGAAGTCGGGGATGCCGTCCTCGCGGCGCTTGCTGTCCACCTTGTTGACCGCCACCACCACCGGCTTGCCGGTCTTCCGCAACAGATCGGCGATCTCGTCGTCGAAGGCGGCCGGGCCCTCCTTCCCGTCCACGACGAACACGATCACATCCGCTTCCGCGATGGCGAACTCCACCTGGCGCACTACCTCGGCGTGCAAGTGGTCGCCGGCCACCTGTAGCCCGCCGGTATCAATCAGCGTGAACCGCTTTCCCTCCCATTCGCAGTCGGCGTAGATGCGGTCACGGGTGATGCCCGGGGTGCGCTCCTCAATCGCGATGCGGTGACCGGCAATGCGGTTGAAGAGCGTGGACTTCCCCACATTGGGCCGGCCCACGATGGCAACCACCCCGCGGTCGAGCGCGCCGCTCATCGCTCTCCCCTGCCGCGGTCGAACTCGCGCAGCGCGGCCGCCGCCTCCCGCGGTGAGCCGGCCGCCGCCACCGGCGCGCCCACGCGCCCGGAGAGCTCCGCGAGCGTCATCCCGTCCAGAAAGCCCTCCCCTTCTCTGATGGCTGAGGCCGGCACCAGCACCATCTCACCCACCTTCCCGGCGCGCAGAGCGCGGGCAATGTCGCGGCCGGCGAGCAGACCCGCGGTGGTCACCGACCGGCCCAGCATGCGATTCGGGACCACCTGCACCTGTGCCTGCACCCCGCCGCCGGCCTCCAGCTTCCCGGCCAACAGCTTCACCAGCCCGGCTGCCCCTTCCCCTGTCACCAGAGTGACGCGCAGACGCTGCCGCAGCCTCAGCGGCCGCAGGCGCCTCACCTGGTCCAGCAACAGCCGCGCGCCGCCGATCCCATTGCCAAGCTGCCAGAACCCCTCGTACTGCGGTCGCGCCGGCAGCCGCAGACCGGCCAGCAGGTACAGCTCGTCGGCCGCGAACACCAGCCGCGTGCCCCGCTGCCGCAGAGACTCGCGCTGCCAGCGCTGCACCTGCCGCACGATCGCGGCCGCCAGCTCCAGCGCGCACCGGGCGGATCCGCGCCAGGCCTCGCCGGTGCTTCGTCAGCCCCACTGGCACCACCCCGATGGACCGCACGCCGGGATGCAGGCCGGCGAGGTCGCGGGCGGTCCGCTCCAGGTGGGGCCCGTCATTCACCCCGGGGCATACCACAACCTGGGTGTGGAACTCGATGCCCCTGGCGATCAGCCCCTTCATCTCGGCCAGCACGTCAGGCACCGCGCCGCCAAATAGCTTCGCCCTCACCTGTGGCTCAGTGGCATGAACGGAGACGTAGAGGGGTGAGAGATGCAGGCGAGCGATGCGGCCGCGATCGGCCGGGGTCAGGTTGGTGAGGGTAATGAAGTTGCCGTGCAGGAACGAGAGCCGATAATCGTCATCCCGAACGTACAGCGCCGGCCGCAGGCCCCTTGGCAGTTGAGAGACGAAGCAAAAGGAGCAGCGGTTGCGGCAGGTGCGAAGGCCATCGAACACGTCTTGGGTGAAGCGGAGACCCAGGTCCTGGTCTACCGCTTTCTCGACCTCCGCCCGGCGGCGCTTACCGGCGCGGTCCTCCAGCACCAACCTGACTCGGGGCTCGGCCGCGAGGTAACGGTACTCGATGTAATCCCGCGGCGCTCGGCCATTGACTCGCACCAACCTCTCGCCGGGCAGGACGCCGGCCTTTGCCCCCGGGCTGTCGGCCTGGACAGACTCGACGACGGCCGGCCGCAGTCGGTGTGCACTCGGCCGATGAGGGCGCGCCCGCCGCACTACGGATCTCATCGCCCCGGGGCCGCGTCGCCCAGCTCGCGCAGGCGCGCCACGACCTGCTCGATCACCCATTCCGGGGTGGAGGCGCCGGCCGTCACGCCCACCCGCTCGACCTGTGCGAACCAGCTCGGCTCCAGCTCCTGCGCGGTCTCGATGTGATGGGTGGGCGTGCCCGTGGCGGCGCAGATCCCGCGCAGCCGCGCGGTGTTGGCGCTGTTTCTCCCTCCCACCACCACCATCACGTTCACCCGCTCGGCTAGCTGCCTGGCGCTTTCCTGGCGGCCTGCCGTGGCCTCGCAGATGGTGTTGAACACCCTCAGCTCGCGGCAGCGCTCGGCCAGCGCGCCCGCCACTTCCCGCAAAGTCTCCGGGCGCTGCGTGGTCTGCACCACCAGGCCGTACTTCTCGCCGAAGGGCAAGGCGGCCGCCTCCTCCGCGCTGGTGACAATGTCCGCCTTTCCCCCGGCCCTTGCCGCCAGGCCCTCGACTTCCCGGTGGCCGGGGTCCCCGAGGATAACCACGGCGTAGCCCTCCTCGGCGAGCGTGCGGATGTGGGCGTGGGCGCGCCGCACGAAGGGGCAGGTGGCGTCTATCACCTCCAACCCGCGCCGGCGCGCCTCCTCCTCCACGCCTGGGTCCACTCCATGGGCGGAGAGCACGACCGCGCCGCTCGCCACCTCCTCCAGTGACTCCACCCGGTGAATGCCGCGCGCCTCCAGGCGCGCGATCTCCTGGGGGTTGTGAATCAGCTCTCCCAGGGTGCGCACTGGCCGCGACTGGGTCTCGGCGGCGCGAGCCACGATCTCCAGCGCTCGCTTCACGCCGAAACAGAAGCCGGCATTATCGGCGACAATGATGTCCATGGCCAGGAGCAAACGGGAGCCCGCGCAGGGGCTCCCCTACGAACGACAGCCCGGGTCAGCCGATGACCCGGGCCACGAAGGCGGCCATCCGCGCCATCGCCTCTTCGAGCAGCGCCATGGAGGTGGCGTAGGAGCAGCGCACAAACCCCTCCCCGCAGGCCCCGAAGGCCGTCCCCGGCACCACTGCCACCTTCTGCTCCGCCAGCAGGCGCTCGGCGAACTCCTCGCAAGCGAGCCCGGTGCGCGCGATGGAGGGGAAAGCGTAGAACGCGCCTTTCGGCTCGAAGCAATCCAACCCCATCGCGTTCAAGCGATTCACGATCACTCGCCGGCGCTGGTTGTACTCGCGGCGCATCTGCGCCACCTCGTGGTCGCACGCCTTCAGCGCCTCCACCGCCGCCTCCTGCGCGGTCGTCGGCGAGCACATCACGGTGTAGGCGTGCAGCTTCACCATCGCCCCGATGATGTCGGCCGGTCCCGCCGCGAACCCCAGCCGCCAGCCCGTCATCGCCCACGCCTTCGAGAACCCGCCCACCAGTATCGTCCGCTCCCGCGCGCCCGTCTGCGCCGCCACCGACACGTGCTCCCCGTTGTAGGTCAGCTCCGCGTATACCTCGTCCGATATCATCAGCAAGTCGCGCCCTCGCGCGAACTCCGCCAGCGCAATCGCCCCGGCTGGATCAATGGTGGCGCCGGTGGGATTGCTGGGATAGGACACGACCATCGCCCTCGTCCCCTCGTCGCAAGCCGCCTCCAGGTCCTCGACCTGCACGCGGAAACCGTGCTCGACCCGCGTCGGCACCGCGATCGCCCGGCCCCCGGCCATGAGCGTACACGGCGGATAGGCCACAAAGCACGGCTGCGGGATCAGCACGCCGTCGCCCGGCTCGAGGATCGTGCGCAGCGCGATGTCAATCGCCTCGCTGCCGCCGACTGTAATCATGATCTCGCGCTGCGGATCGTACCCGAGCTCAAAGCGCCGCTCCAGGTAGCGCGACACTTCCGCGCGCAGCTCCTGAATCCCGGCGTTCGGCGTATAGTGCGTGTGCCCGCTCTCCAGGGAGGCGATCCCCGCCTCCCTGATGCGCCACGGGGTCACGAAATCCGGCTCGCCAATACCGAGCGAAATCGCATCCGGCATCTTCTCCACCAGCTCGAAGAACCGCCGGATGCCGGAGGGTGGAAGGCTATCTACTCGTTGGGAGATTCGTGATCGGGTTCTGGCCATGAGCTCTGCTCTGAACTGGCGGACTGGGAAAGAGACGCGCTCCTGCCCATCCCAGAGGCTAGCCTACCGCAACTCAGGGCGTCACCGGCAGCCGCTTCACCTCCGGCCGCTCCGCCAGCACGTCTCCGTCAACCTTGTAGCGCTTCAGCACGAAGTGAGTGGCGGTGCTCAGCACGTGCTCCAGCGGCGCCAGCTTTTCGGCCACAAAGAAGGCCACCTCTCGCATGGTCGCGCCCTGCACCACCACCAGCAGGTCATAGGTTCCAGACATGAGATAGAGCGAATGCACCTCCGGGAAACCCATGATCCGCTCTGCCACTGCGTCGAAGCCCACCCCGCGCTCGGGCGAGACTCGCACCTCGATGAAGCCATACACGTGCTCGATGCCGGCCTTCTCCCAGTTCACCACGGTCTTGTAGCGCCGGATCACGCCCTCGTCTTCGAGCTGCTTGACGGCGGCCTTCACCTCCGCTTCCGGCCGGCCGGTGCGCTCCGCGATCTGGGCCGCGGTGAGGCGGGCATCATCTGCGAGCAGTTGCAGGACTTCCTCCATGGCTGCGCTCCTTGGCCTGGCAGGGGCACGCCCCTGCGCAGCGGGTAGGGCAGGTCCCCCTAGGCCGGCTGCCGCGGCCGGGGTGGCGGCCTGCCGTGCGGGCCTAGCCACGCGACCTGCCCCGGCGGGCATGCCGAGACATGCCCGCCCTACAGGCTACTTGTGAATGGCGAGGCCGAGCGTATCCTCCGCCGCTTCCTTGATGGGCTCGCTCAGGGTGGGATGGCCGTGCACCATCTCCCCCAGATCCTCCGCCGTCGCCCCCAGCTGCACCGCCAATACCACCTCGTGGATGAGGTCGGTGGCGCGGGGGCCAATCACGTGGCCTCCGATCACCTTGCCCGTGGCGGCCTCGGCCACGATCTTGGCCACACCTTCCCGGTGCCCCTCAGCCAGCGCCCGCCCCGCGGCGCGAAAATAGAAGCGGCCGACTTTCACCTCTATCCCCTGCTCCTTCGCCTGGGCCTCGCTGAGGCCTGTGGAGCCGATCTCGGGATGGGTGTAGGTCACGGACGGGATCGCCCGGTAGTCCATCTCCCGGCTCTGCCCCAGCGCGTTCGCCACTGCCACCTTCCCCTCGGCGAATGCCACGTGGGCCAGCAGAATGCCACCGATGGCGTCGCCCGCGGCATAGACCCCCGGCACATTGGTCTCCATGTGGGCGTTCGCCTTGATCGCCCGCCGGTTCATCTCGATTCCGGCCTCCGGAAGCCCGATGCCCTCGGTATTCGGCCAGCGCCCGACCGCGGAGAGCACTAGCTCCACCTCCACCTCCCGCGGCTTGCCGTCGTGCGTGAACTGCACCACCCGCTTGCCGCCTCGCTCCACCACCCCCGACACCTGGGCGCCCACGAAGACCTCAATCCTGCGCCGGCGGAACGAGCGCGCCAGCTCGGCCGAGATCTCCTCATCCTCCAGGGGCACGAGGCGTGGGAGCAGTTCGATCAACGTCACCTTCGCGCCCACTGAGCTGAACACATCCGCGAACTCCACCCCAATGGGCCCGGCCCCGATGATGGCCAGGCTCTCCGGCACTTGCGGCAGATTCAGGATCTCATCACTGGTCAACACCCCGGGCAGCTCAAACCCGGGAAGAGGCAGCCGCGCCGGCACCGATCCCACGGCCAGCAGCACGCGGTCGGCGCTGACTGTCTCCTCTCTCCCCTCCGTCTCCACCGCGATGGCATTCGCCCCCGCCAGGCGGCCTTTGCCCTCGACCACACGGATTCCATGCTCCTTCATCAGGAGCTCGACGCCCTTGCGGAGCTGCCCCACCACCTGGTCTTTGCGCTGGATCACCTTGGTCCAGTTGATCCCCCGGAACTCGCCCTCCACCCCATACTGGTCGAGCTCGCGGGCTTCCCGCGCCACCTCCGCCGACCGGAGCAAGGTCTTGCTCGGGATGCAGCCGCGGTTGGTGCAAGTGCCGCCGAGCGCGTCCATCTCGATCAGTGTCACCTCCGCGCCTAACTGCCGCGCCCGGATCGCCGCTACGTACCCCGCCGGTCCTCCTCCCAGAATCGCGATGTGTGCCAACTCCCTGGCCTTTCCTTCTTGCGCCCGCGCTCAGGCTTGCCGCTTCAGTTCCTGCTCCAGCTTCTCGATATGCATCTTGGCCACGCTGTCGTCGGGAAAGCGCTTGAGCAGGGCCTGCCACTCGTCCAGCGCCTCCTCCTTGCGACCGGCCAGCTCCAGGGTCGCCGG
The DNA here is from genome assembly GCA_963716175.1 of uncultured Armatimonadota bacterium. Taxonomy (GTDB): domain Bacteria; phylum Armatimonadota; class Hebobacteria; order Hebobacterales; family Hebobacteraceae; genus MFD04408-11. The sequence goes on from OY970296.1 coordinate 4,046,292, forward strand.
CAGCATATGCTGCCAGGCCCGCGGTGCGTCGTGCTGCACTGATTTCCGGAACTGCTCCACCGCCTCGCCGTACTTGTGGCGGCGGTGGTAGAAGAGCCCGAACTGCTGGTACAGCTCCGGGCTATCGGGATTCTCCTCGATGCCGGCCTGGTACATGGCGATGGCCTCTCCGTCGCGGTTAAGGTTCGCCAGCACCCAGGCGACGTCCGTGTAAGCATCCACGAAGTGCCGATCCAGCTCGATGCTCTGGTAGCAGAGACGGATGCAGTCCTCCCACTCGCCGGCATGCCAGTGAGTATCTATGTCTGTGGCCAGCAGATCGAGCAGGAAATCCCGCGTCTCCGTGGTCCGGCGCTCGGCCTCGGCCGCGGGGATGGGCTGCATCCCCTGGTCACGCTGCGCCGCCCATACCACGGCGCCGCAAGTGAGCACCAGAGCCAACGCCACCAGGGCTCGCTTCATGGCAGAGCTGCTCCTAGCAGAAAGTACTGCATTCTACCGGAATTCGCGGCCGTTGGGTAGGGCAGGCTCGCGGCCTGCCCACCTCCCCCGTCAACCCGGCGGCAAACGTCGTCGCATAGCCGGGATCAGCGCGGCCGCCGCCGCTGCCTTCACCGCGTCCACCACCACGAAGGGGAAGAGCGACTGCGCCAGCACGGCCAGCAGGCCCGCGCCAGAGCCTGTCATGGCCCGCCACACCGCGAACCAGGCGGCGCCGCAGGCGTGGATCACGATCACTCCGCACAAGCAGGCCAGAAGCACGCGCCACCCGGCCTGCGCCCTCGACCGGCCAGCGATCGAGCCGGCAACCAGCGCGGCCAGCGGGAATCCCACCAAGTATCCGCCCGTCGGCCCCAGCAGCGCGGCCGGCCCGCCGCCGTGAGCGAAGATGGGCAGACCCGCGGCGCCGGCGGCCAGATACTCCACCTGGCTGACGAATCCCAGCCGCGCGCCCAACACCCCTCCGGCCAAGAGCACGCACAAGACCTGGCCCGTGATCGGCACCGGAGTGAACGGCACATGGAAGGAGAGGCGGGCGCCGACCGCAGTGAGGACCGCGAACAGGGTCGCGGCCGCCAGATCCACCGCCAGCCGCCGCGCTACTATGGCTCGCTCCCGCACCTGCGCCATCACCGTCTCCTCGATGCCGCTATGGCTTCGGCGCGTAGGGACCAGCACCTCTTGGCGCCGACCCGGACAGGAGGTCCGGACTCGCGCGGGAACACAGGGAGGCAAGAGGGAGATGCAATAACTGATGTCAAGGGGTAATCGTGCCTCTGGCATAGCGAGTAAGTTGGAGATGTGGCGGCTTGTTTTTCCCAGCGCTGATGGTAGAATTACGCTGGGGAGCGCGAGACCTCGACGCCGCCTTGAGTGGTCGTCCCGATTGCATCGGGGCTTGACCCGCGGCATCTCCAGTGAGGCGTCGCTCCCCCTTCGGTGTCTGGGCCATCTCTTCTCCCCGAGCGATTCCGCGCAGGGCGATCTCTTCCGACCAAGGTTGATTGAAGGTGAGCACGGCCCAGACGATCTCAGCCATCTTTCGGGCGATGGCACCTCCGGCTGCTTTCTTGGATTTGCCTCGGGCTCGCAGGCGGGCGTAGAAGTGGCGGATCGCCGGGTTGTATTGGCGGGCGGCGGCCGAGGCCACCAGCAGAGTCATCTTCAGCATGCGGTTGCCCTTGCGGGTCATGCGGAAGCGCAGCTTGGTGTCTCCGCTCTCCCAGGCAATGGGATAGAGCCCACAGTAGCCCACGAAAGTCTCTTTGTGCGGGAAGCGACGGATGTCGGCTGTCTCGGCCAGGATGGAAGCCACCGAGACCGGGCCCAGGCCCGGCACCGAAGCCAGAACCGTATCTGGGAAGAGCCGCTCCAGCTCCTGGGCGACGGCTGCGTCCATGCCGTGAAGGAAACGATTCAGTTGCAGGATGCGGACGGCCGCGTCCTGGATGGAGAGACGCGCCATCATCGGCAGTTGGCGCGCGGGGGCAGCTTTCGCCAGGGCGATCAGTTTCCGGGCGAAGGCGGCTCCGACACGCTTGCCGTCGGAGTTGCGCAACTCACTCAGGCGAGCCTCACCCCGCCGGAGCAGCTCCTGGGGCGAGGGGCAGGCGGCCAGCGCCACCAGGGTGCGGACGCTGAACTTGGCACCCAGCGTTTCCCGATAGCCGGGGAAGTGAGTGCGCAGCAGCCGGTGGAGCCGATTCTTGAGCGAGGTGCGATCCTCCACGCAGCGGCGCCGGGTGCGAGTGGCATCCTGGAGCGCTTCGAATCCCTCGGGCATGGGGGCGCGGGGCTGGGGGCGGATCTTCGCCAGGAATCGGGCGATCAGCTCGGCATCCACCCGGTCGGTCTTGGTGTCCTTGAGCTCCAGCTTGCGGAACCACTTGACCTCGCGGGGATTGAGCACGTGCACCTGGATCGTCCGACGCGTCTCTGCCCGCAGCGCCTTCGCCGCCACCCGATGATATTCGCCGGTGGACTCCACCGCCGCCATCACCTGGGTGCCGCGACCGCACGCGCGTGCGATCACCATCACGGCCTCGCCGAGCGCGGCCGCGCCGGTCGCGTCGTTGGGGAAGGACTGCACGCCGCCGATGGGCGCTCCGCTGCCATCGCAGAAGCCGACCTCCAGGGAGCGCGACGAGACATCGATGCCCACGCACAACAACCTCGCTTCCGCCATACACCACCTCCTCGGCAATGGATCTGCCGCCAGCGCGGGAGCTCCTCGTCGCCTCCGGTCCCGCTTCGACTCCTGAATTGCGCGGTCGTGCCGCAGGTTGCAATCCAAGCTCCGGACCGGTCGCCGAGGGGTCATTCTCCTCTTCTCGGTCGCGCCGTAACTGAAATGAAGACCTCGCGCCCGACGCCCCGGCCCGGAGACTATAACCCACTCCATACTGGTGAAACCAGTACGGATATCCAAGTTGCAGCATTATAGGAGTCAGCAATGGCCGAGCAGCTATTCGATGGAGCGACTGCCTTCGTGATCGTGGACATGCTGAATGACTTCGTGCGCCCGGGCGCGCCGCTGCGGGTGGAGGGAGCGGAGGCCTTGATCCCCATCATTGCCCGCGGCCGGCAGGCCGCCAGGCAAGCAGGGGCCAAGGTGGTCTACCTCTGCGACGCTCACCGGCCGGACGATCCAGAGTTCCGCGCCTGGCCACCGCACGCGGTCCGCGGCAGCCAGGGCGCGCAGGTGGTGGAGGAGCTCGCTCCCGAGGCGGAAGATACCGTCATCCCCAAACGCCGCTTCTCCGGCTTCTTCGGCACTGATCTCGATCTCAACCTGCGGGAGCGGGGGCTGCGGCGGCTGCTGATCTGCGGCATCCTCACCGACATCTGCGTCTATCACACCGCGGCCGACGCCGCCCAATTGGCCTATGAGGTGCTGGTGGCGAAGAACGCAGTGGCGGCGGCCACGGAGGAAGACCATCAGTTTGCGCTCAAGCAGATGGCGCGGCTGCTCAAGGTGCGGCTGGCAGAGCTTTAGCCACCCGCAAGGTGTGCCGCGGCCGCCTCAGTTGGGCCTGCATCTCGGACAGGGTCACGAAGCGGTAGCCGCGGCGGCGCAGGTCTTGGATGATCTGGGGCAGCGCGTCTATGGTCTGCTGCACCCCGTCGTGCATCAGGATAATCCCGCCATTGCTGACGCGAGCCAGCACGCGCCGCTCGATCCTACGCTCGCTGCGGCTCAGGTAGTCGGCGGAGTTGTCCGTCCACAGCACCGTGGTGAGCCCGAGTTCGCCGGCCGCGGTGACGCTCTCGCGATCGTAGCGCCCACCCGGGGGCCGGCAGTATTTCATCCGCTCTCCGGTGATCGCCTGCACCGCCTGCTCGCATTCCTCCCACTCGGAGGTGACCCTCTCGCCCGTCAGCCGCGCGATGTTCACGTGGTGGAAGGTGTGGTTGCCGATCTCGTGTCCGGCCGCCCGCTCCTCCCGCACCAGCTCCGGGTGCTTCTGGGCCATCTTGCCCACCACGAAGAAAGTCGCCTTCACCTGGCAGCGATCTAACGCCGCCAGCAGCTTCGGGGTGAACTCGGGATGCGGGCCATCGTCGAAGGTGAGAGCGACGGCTTTGACCGCGGGATTGCCGCGGGTGAGCTTCAGGTAAGGACTGTGCTTGCGCGACCCGCCAGCCGCTGGGCCCGGGCCGGTCGTCTGCCCGGCCGCGCTCGCGGCGAGCAGACAGGCAGCCAACACGAACGGGAATGCAACACCGCCTCTGAGCATCTCCTAGTTTATTCCACATCGCCTGCACCCCGTTCTCACGCGCGGTACTGTAGGGCGGCCATGCGCAGGTCGCCCGAGGCGACCAAGCATCGCCGCTGACGTGCCCAACTCTGCGGCGGCAATGCTCACACGCTTCCAGCGTGTTCGCATGGCCGCCCTACAACTGCTACCAGGCCAGTGGGGCAATCTCGCCCTGGAAAGGCCATTGCGATGCATCGGCCACCAGGCCGGCCCGGACCGGGTTCTCTCGGACATACTCCCATTTCTCACCATATGATTCAGCGCTGCGTAGCAGATGATCGAAGAACTCGCGCTGCCAGGCGAACGTGGGCAGAGACCTTCGGATCTCGTGTGCGGTGCTTCGCTTCCAGTACCGGAGGTATGCTGAGAGGCCCTTTGGGCTCCCATCAGCGGGGGCGGCAAAGAAATGGACATGGTCCGGCATGACCACGAAACGACCTACCAGCCAACCGTGATCGGAACCGGAATCACGCCAGGCGTCAACCAGTATGCCGGCGATAGTCGGGTTCGCGAGCACGCCCAAGCGCTCTCTGACGCAGACCGTCAGGAAGAACAACGGCGCGCCAGGCACGAAGATCCGATCCAGGCGGCGGAGGTGTTTGCGTCTCGGCAGCGCATCATTGGGCCGGAACCCGCTCTCCTGCTGGTGATCGGGCACGTCACTCCTCCAGGGGCCGTTGTTGTAGGGCGGCCATGCGCAGGTCGCCCGAGGCGACCAAGCATCGCCGCCAATCTGCTCCGCTCAGACAAGCGACGCCATGGAGAGTCCTCATAGCTCTTCAGCCGCGATGCGCTGTGCCTCCGGCAGCGCGCATCGCCGCCCTACACTACCTCCTCCTCAGCGCCTCCCGCAGCGTCATCCACATCAGCTTCGGCAGGGCCCACAGTCGCGGCAGGCGCTTCGGTTCTCGCAGCGCCCGGTAAAGCCATTCCAGGCCGGCCCGCTGCATCCACTGGGGCGCGCGCTTGACCCGGCCGGCGAGCACGTCGAAGGTCCCGCCCACGCCGATGGCGACTGGAGCCTGAATCTCGGCCTGGTGCTGCCGGATCCACTTCTCCTGCTTCGGTGCGCCGAAGGCGACGAGCAGGATGTCCGGCCGGGCCTCTGCGATAGCTCGCACCACCTCCGGCTCCTCCTCGGCGGTGAAGTACCCGTGCTGAGCGCCGGCCACCCGCAGGCCCGGATAGCGCGACTGCAGCACCCGGGCCGCTTCCTCCGCCACCCCAGGCGCGGCTCCGAGCAGGTAGACCGAATGCCCCCGCTGGGCCGCCTGCTCGCAGATCCGCTCCACCAGGTCAGCCCCGGAAACGCGCTCCCTCAGCGGAAGCCCCAGCACTCGCGCCATCCACACCACGCCCCGCCCGTCCGCCGTGACCATGTCGGCGCTCCGCACGATCTCCTGGAACTCCCGGTCATCGTGGGCCCGCACCAGGCCTGGGGTATCGGAGGTGACGATGAGGTGGGGGCGGCCCTCCTCCACGAACTGCTCCACTCGCGCCAGCGCCCCTGCCATGTCTATCCTGGCGATCGGCACACCCAGCAGGTCCGCTCTCTCCTCTCCGGTCTCGGTCGGCTCCCGGAGGATGCGCGCCAGGAAGAAGAAGATCACGAAACCGAGGGCAAGTGCCGCCAGCAGAATCGCCAGCTTGATGAGAAAAGAGGCCCTGACGATGAGGGCAAGCAGGAGGGCGAGCGCGCAGAGGTAGGCGGTGGCGCCCTGGAAGAGCCGCGCGGTCCGCCGCGGGCTCAAGCCGGTCCGAATCAGGGCCTCGTGCAGCAGCTCCCTGCGCTGACCCAGGGCCAGCCGCGGCCGTCCGCGGGCGGCGCCGTAGATGATGGCGTAGGTGGTCTCTCCTACCGGCACGCCAAGCGCTAACAGCGGCACGCCGATCACCAGGAAGGCGGTGTTCTTGAGCAGCCCGACGATGGTGATGGCGCCCAGCGCGAACCCCATCGCCCAATGGCCGGAGCTGCCGAGGGCGGGGTAGTCGCCTCTCGCCGCTCCCGCGGCTGCGGCCGCCAGCGCCAGCCCGAGCAGGCCGGCGGCGGGCGCGGAGCGGGAGGGCCCCACCACCAGCGCGGCCAGGGCGAAGGTCAACGCGATGATCGCCACCAGGCCGGCGGTGAGCTTCGGCAGGCGCCGGCAGAGCACGACCGCGTAGACCACGGCCATCAGCCAGGCGATGCTGGCCGGCACCGACCAGGCTCCCAGTGAGATCATATGGGTGGTGAAGGGGGGCTTGATCTCCTCCACCCGGATGCCGAGCCAAACCCCAAACCAGGCGATGCCCCCGGCCAGCAGCGCCTGCACCGGCCGCGGCAGCCCGAGCACATCGTTGAGCATCCCGGCGAGCCCGGCCAGCACTACCAGCAGAGCCACCAGCTCCAGCTCGGGTGAACCGCTGCCGAATAAGAGCAGCGGAAGCGCGAAGGCGATGGTGATGCTGAGGCCGGAGATGGCCCACTGACGCCGGGGGCGCACACCCGGCGGGACCTCCTCGCGGGCGATCAGGCGCAGCCGGGAGCCGATCAGGTACGGCGTGACGAAGGAGATGGCAAAGCAGAGGGCCACCAGCAGGATGGCCCCGACCGGCCGGAGGTGTCCCGTCGCCCCATCCAGCGCCTGCACGGATGCTCTCCCCAGTGGGCTGATCTCAGGTGCCCGCCTGGTAATCCGCCAGATACTTCTCCTGCTCAGGGCTCAGAGCATCTATGGTGATGCCCATCGCCGCCAGCTTCAGCCGCGCCACCTCTGAGTCAATCTCGCGCGGCACCTGGTGAACCCGCTTCTCCAGCGTCTTCCCGTGCTGGGCGAGGTAGACCGCGCAGAGCGCCTGGTTGGCGAAGCTCATGTCCATCACGCTTGCGGGATGGCCCTCGGCGGCCGCCAGGTTCACCAGGCGTCCCTCGGCCAGCAAGTAGATGCGCCGCCCATCCTTCAGCGTGAACTCGTCCACCGCGGGCCGGACGCGCCGCTCCGACTCCGACATGGCGCGGAGGCCCGGGATGTCAATCTCCACGTCGAAATGCCCGGAGTTGCAGACGACGGCGCCATCCTTCATCACCTCGAAATGCTCCCGGCGCAGCACGTGGACGTCTCCCGTGAGGGTCACAAACACCTCCCCCCAGCGCGCCGCCTCTGCCAACGGCAGCACCAGGTAGCCGTCCATGGCCGCCTCCAGCGCGCGCAGCGCGTCCACCTCGCACACCGCCACCACCGCCCCCATGCCGCGCGCCCGCATCGCCACCCCGCGGCCGCACCAGCCATAGCCGCAGACCACGAAATGCCGGCCCGCCATCAGCAGGTTGGTGGCGCGGATGATCCCGTCCACCGTGCTCTGCCCGGTGCCGTAACGATTGTCGAAGAGGTGCTTGGTGTCGGCGTCGTTCACCGCGATCACAGGATAGGCCAGCGCGCCCCGCTGCTCCATCGCCCGCAGTCGGATCACCCCGGTGGTGGTCTCCTCCGATCCGCCCAGCATCCCGGCCAGCATCTCCGGGTGCTTCTTGTGGATGGTGAAGACCAGATCGCAGCCATCGTCCATGGTGATCCGAGGGCCGGCCGCGATCACTGACTCGATGTGCCGGTAATAGGTCTCGTTGTCCTCGCCCCGGATGGCGAACACCGGGATCTTCAGCTCCGCGGCCAACCAGGCCGCGGCATCATCCTGGGTGCTGAGTGGATTGGAGGCGCACAGCGCCACCTCCGCGCCGGCGGTGGTGAGGGTGCGCATCAGGTTCGCGGTCTCGGTGGTCACATGCAGGCAAGCCCCCAGGCGGATGCCGACCAGCGGCCGCTCTTTCGCGAACCGCTCCCGCAATCCCCGCAGCACCGGCATCTGCTGGTCCGCGTATTCGATCCGGAGGCCGCCCGCGGTCGCCAGCCCCGTATCCTTGACATCATAGCTCATGGGCCACCTTCTCTTCCGAGATGGGCGCCGCTTGCTCACCCGTGAACTCCAGGATAGCGCTCACCACCTGGCCCATCTTCTCATCGGTCAGCTCCGGATAGACAGGGATGGAGAGCACTTCCCTGGCCAGCCGCTCCGCCACCGGGAAATCACCCTCGCGGTAGCCCAGGCCCTGGTAGGCCTCTTGCAGATGCAGCGGCAGTGGGTAGTAGATCTCGGTCCCGATGCCGCGCTCGGAGAGATGGCGGCGCAGCGCATCTCGCTGCGGGCAGCGCAAGGTGTAGAGACAGTAGACATGTGACCCGTCGCGGCTGGCCGAGGGCAGACCGAGGCCGGAGTGCGCAAGCAGGGCGCGGTAGCGGGCGGCGTGGCGGGCACGCAGGCGATTCCAGGACTCGAGATGGGGCAGCTTCACTCTCAGGATGGCGGCCTGCATCTCATCCAGGCGGCTGTTGTAGCCGACTGTGGGGTGATGGTACTTCTTCCCTCCCAGCACCGATGCGTCCGCCTGCTGGCGCAGCAGCCTGACCTGGGTGGCCACTCGCTCATCGTGCGTGACCACCATCCCGCCGTCACCGCAGCCGGCCAGATTCTTGGTCGGGTAGAAGCTGAAGCAGCCAGTGTTCCCCAGCGAGCCCAGCATGCGCCCCTGCCACCTTCCCCCGACCGCCTGGGCCACGTCTTCCACCACACCGAGATCATGCGCCCGGGCCAGGTCGAGCACCTCGTCCATCAGCGCCGCTTCCCCGTAGAGGTGCACTGGGATGATGGCCCGCGTGCGCTCCGTGATGCGGCGGGCGGCATCCGCGGGATCCAGGTTGAAGCCACCAGCAAGCGAGTCCACGAACACGGGCCTTGCTCCCAGGTGGCAGACCGCGGCCGCGGTGGCCGCGTAGGTGAACGTGGGCACCAGCACCTCGTCGCCGGCCTGGATGCCCAGCGCGGCCAGGGAGAGAGTGAGCGCGTCGGTGCCCGAGGCCACCCCGACCGCGAACCCGACCTCGCAGAAGCGCGCCATCTCCTCCTCGAAGGCCAGCACGTTGGGTCCGGTGACGAAGATGGAGCTGTCGAACACCTGTCGCAGCGCGGCCGTGATCTGGGGTTGCAGCGCCCGGTGCTGGGGGCGCAGGTCAATCAGTGGAACCTGCATCCCGTGGGCCCTGCCCTCGCCCGCGCCCGTCTTGCCTTCCCGCATGCCGCGCCTCCAGGGAGTCAGACCCCGGCGCGCCGAAGCGCGCCTCGCATGTCCTGGGTGCCTTCCGACAGCCGGCGGTCGGACTCGAACCGACGACCGGCGGTTTACGAAACCGCTGCTCTGCCACTGAGCTACGCCGGCGCTGACAGGACAATATCACAAGCCCGTTCTGGCTGTCAACGCGAGCGCGGCCCGGCGCCCGATGGTGCAGGGGTCGCTGGGGGATGGGGCGAAGCCCCTGGCAGCGATGCTGTCTGCGGAGACGAGGTGCAGAGAATGCGGCCCTTGCTTTGCCGCCTGGCGGCGATCGGGGTCATGATGGGAGGGTTCACCATGGGCAGTGCAGCGCAGCCATGCGACCAGCCTCTGGGAGCGCGGATCGCGCAGTTCCTGGCGCAAGCGCGTTCGGAATCCGGTGATGAAGCGCCCCCCGAGGCCTTGACCTACGGTCACCTCCGCGTCTTCTGCTCCCAGGACGTGGATCAGATCCTGGCCGCGGGAGGGAACTTCTCGATCACCGGTGTGATGGAATTCGCTCGCGGTGACCCTCATCGCATGACGCGGGCGCAATTCGACCAGAGGATGGTGGAGATCCGACAGTTCACCAGCCGCGCCCACGCGGCCGGGATCAAGGTCATCTCCTATGTCACGCAAAACCCCTCCACCTCGCGAGAGGGAGATGTGACCGGCTGGGCCGTGGGCGAGGCCTATCATGACCCGGAGAAATGGAACCGCTACGCCAATCTTTTCGGGCCGCGGCCGGAAGAGCCAGTGGAGGAGTGGCTGCAGCGCAAGGCCGACGGAAGCTATGGCGGCTTCGTCTGGATTCCGCCCAGCGCCACCCACGAGCGCCACTATGAGCTGGAGGGATGTCCTCACAGCCCCGGCTTTCGGCAGTACGTCGCCGGCATCATGAACCTGCTGGTGGCGGCCGGCGTTGACGGCATCTACCTGGATCACTCCGAGATCGAGGAGCCCTTCTCCCAGGACTCGCAGCGCTGCTTCCGGGAGTTCCTCTCGGCGCGCTACAGTAGGGATGAGCTGCGCCAGCTCTTCGGCCTGGAGGACTTGACGAAGGTGAGACCGGCAGAGGATGAGGCGGACCCTCTGCGGACCGAAACCACCCTCTTCTGTGCCGCCAGCGAGGCCGAGTTCCACGCCTTCCTGCGAGATCGCGCCCGCCAGCAGGACCCGGACTTCATCATGGCCGGCAACCTCTACGGCGGCCACGGGTTCCAGGTCTCCGCGCTGCTGGGCCGGGACATCCAGATCGCTGGCGCTGTGGACACGTTCCTCTACAGCGAACTCGCCACTGGCACACAGACCCCGGAAGAGGGCCAGCGCAACCTGCCTGGAATCCGCAATGGGGTCAAGACCTCAGTCGCTTCTCTGGTCAGAGTGCTGGCGGCTTCGGCCCGCACGGGTGCGGCGATCAGCTACAGCTACTATCCCCAAGCTCCCAACCCCGTCCCGACCGAGGCGGCGCTGTTCAACTTGCAGCGGCTGGCGATGGCGGAGGCTTTCGCCAACCACTCCGCCTTCCGCCGCGTCGAGTCCCATCACCGCGAGCCGGTGCGGCAGGCGGCCAAGACGGTATACGATCTCCTGCGCAGCGTCGAGCCCGAGATGCTGGGAGCGGAGCCGGCGGCGAATGTGGCCGTCCTGGCCTCCATGGAAGGCGGCTACCAGCGCCGCTACAGCTATGATCTGGAGGTGTCCAGGGCGCTCGCCGACGCCGGCCTCGCGCACGACATCCTGGCCCCGCGCAACATCGCGCCCGAGCGACTCGCGCGGTACCGCGCCATCGTGCTGCCGAACGCCGCGGTGCTGGGCGACCGCGACTATGAAGTCCTTCGCAAGTATCAGGAGAATGGCGGATCGCTGATCGCATTCGGAGAAGTGGGGACGCTGGACAACCGCGGCGGCCCCGGGCCTGCGCAGGCTGAAGGCCGAATACCGGGGCTGCGCGAGATCGCCCTGAACGCAGAGCAGGCCGCCTGGGACAATCGGCATGTGGGCTGGGACGAAGGCCGCAAGCAGCACGCGGCCTGGGCTCGCGGCCAGTGGCCCGACCAACTGCGCCCGACCATGGAGGGGGTGGTCGCAGCGGTGGAGCAGGTCGTCGGAGACGCGTTCACCGCCAGGCGACAGGGGCCAAGCTCGGTCGAGATCAGTGTCATGCGGCGGCCCGGCAGCGACGACCTGATCATCCAGGCGGTGAACTACGCGGTGGATCTGGACGGCAAGGTGACACCCGCGGAGAACGTCAGTATCGCGGTTTGCCCGCCCGCGGGCCGGCAGGTGGCCCGGGTCGAGTGGCACGCGCTGGACGGCGTGAGCGAGACCCTCCCTGCCACCAACGCGGCCGGCCACGCGCAGTTTGTGATCCCGAAGCTGGAGATCTACGGAATCGCGATCCTGCGCACGACAGCCCGCTAGCGGACCGGCCGGTGCAGAAATGACTCCAGCCCTGGCGAGGGGTGTGCCAGGGCTGGAGAGCAGCGGACTGGACTCGGAGCGGCGCGATGGCGCGGCCTCCGAGCGCGTGAGCCAGCCTACCAGCAGTAGCCCTCCCATTCCGACGGGTAGAGCTGGGCGCCCATCCCGCGGAGATGTCCGCCGTTGAGGTTGAAGGCCGACGGACTGTTGCTCATGATGGCCTCAGCCGCGAACCACGCACCATGGCCATCGGCGAAGCCCATGTTGGAGCCGCCCATGTGGCGGGCATAGTGCTTCCGCAGCTCGACATCGTCCCAGAAGGTGAGCTCCTCACAGCACTCGCCCGCGCAGATACCGATGGTCCCGCATATCTCCGGATAGGCCACTGCGGAGGGGTACTCGACGTCATTCCACAAGGAGTCGCCGCAGACCACGAACCAGGATGGGTCCTCGATCTGCGACGTCTTCAAGTCGCAGTTGTGAGGGCCGAAACTGAAGCTGGGAGCCGGGTGGCTGGTGGTACCGATGTTCTCGGCGAAGGTGCCTGTCTCCCCGGCCGCCAGCGTCATCTGAGTTATCGAGTCGGTGATCGTGCCGCCCCAGCCCGGCGGCCAGCCTACGCAGCATGGGCCGCCGCCGCCGCTCGTCTCGCAGTTGCTATTGTTGTGGCCCCACATGCCCTCGTGATCACTCAGCCACTTGACCCAATTTCCGTCCGGGGCGCCCACGATCCAGCTCGCCCAGGTGTCGTACTGCGCGCTGGCGCACCGCCACACGTCGCGGTTCTTGATGTACTCATCGAGGATGACGGGCCAGCGCAGATAGGGATTCGCGAAGGCCGCGCGGTCGCAGTGACCCGAGGCGTAGCTGTAGCTGCCCTCCACCCGGCGCTCCATCGAAGTAAGCAAATGCGGCCGGGTCGTGCTCACTCGGCGGGAAGCGGTCGTAGTCCGTGAGGTACATCTGCAGCGCCAGTGCGATGTTCTTCACATTGGAAAGGCACTGGATCTTGCGCGCCGACTCACGCGCTCGCGCGAACACCGGGAACAGCATCGCCGCCAGGATCGCAATGATCGCGATCACTACCAACAACTCGATCAGGGTGAAGCCCTTCTCTCTCCGTGTCATGATGGTATCTCCACCTCTCTCCACGGTATAACATCTCCCTGCTAACCACACCGACTCGACGGCGCTTCTCTCACCTCCTCTCCCCCGGCCTGACTCCCGTACACCAGCCGCGCGCCGGGCACTCTCGTTCTGCGCCAGGGGGGCAGCGCAGCCAGACAAACAGCAGAGGCGCTCGCTTTCGCCGAGCGCCTCACCTGACCCGAAACCAATAACACCCACGGCCCGGGCCGAGCCCTGCACCGACCCTCGTCCGCCTCCGCCGGCCACCTGCTCTCCGGAACGGCAAAAGCCCGCCCGCATCGTGGTCTCCGGTCTCTCACCCCACGGCTCTTACATATCACCTGCTCGGCCGCTAGTCAAGAGCTTCTTCGTGAGAAGTCTAACCGCAGAGTATGGGTGAAACGCAGCCTTCTGCAGGGCGGGCGTGCCTACGCCCGCCAGCAGCGAGCCCAGTGGAGGCCCGCGTCAGTGCACCATCGGCACGAAGATCACCGGGATCACGGCCGTGGATTCCAGCTTGCCGTGTCGCTTCCGCAGCAGGTACAGGGTCTGGTGGCCCGCCGTCTCGCCGACCGGGATCACCATCCGCCCTCCCTCCTTGAGCTGCTTGCCCAGGGGCTCTGGCACGTGCTCCGGCGCGCAGGTGACGATGATGCCATCGAACGGTGCCTGCTCCTTCCACCCCTGATACCCGTCTCCTGTTCTCACCTTCACCCTGCTATAGCCGAGCCGCTTCAGGGTGGTGGCGGCCCGCTGTGCCAGCTCCGGCAGGATCTCGATGGTGTAGACGTTGGAGGTGAGTTCGGCCAGGATGGCGGCCTGGTAGCCGGAGCCGGTGCCGATCTCGAGCACTTTGTCGCCCTTCTTGATCGCCAGCAGCTCGGTCATCAGGGCCACGATGTAGGGCTGAGAGATCGTCTGACCAGAGCCGATCGGGAGGGGACGATCCTCATAGGCATAGGGCCGCCGCTCCGGAGGGACGAACTCCTCCCGGGGCACTTTCCCCATCGCCGCCAGCACCGCCTTGTCCTTGATCCCGCGCAAGCGGAGCTGCTGGCGAACCATCATCTGCCGCGCCTTCGCGGGGCCGGAGAGCGCCTGCTGCGGCCGAGCCGCAGGACGCGCGCGGCAGGAGGCGAAAACCAGGAGAGAGGCCAAAGCCACGGCCGAGGCGAACGTGCGCAGGGAAATCCGCTCACCCATCGGGCATCACCTCAGGTGAGGTTTCGATGTGACCGGACCAGCCCCTGCCCAACAGGCAGGGGCTTTGCTCCTGGCGCGGCTTGTCCCTCACTGCGCCTGTCCGCCTCCGGCGGGCCCGTGACAAACCCACGCCACTGGGCGCGGGCCTGTGCTATAATCCGGTCAAGCGAGGTGACGCGATGGGACCCTATGACATGGCGCTCGTGGACGAGATCCGGAAACGCCTGAACGCCTCCTATGACGAGGTGCTGATGGGCCTGGAGGAGAGCGACGGCGACATGCTGCGGGCGCTGGCCGCGATCGAGCGCCGCCGGTCGGAGCAGAAGGCGGCGGAGCAGAGCGGCGAGCTGTTCGGGCGGGCCATCGGCCTCGCGCGCGAGGGGCGGCTGAAGGGCCTACGGGTCAAGCTCGCCGACCGGCCCGTGCGAGACCTGCCTCTGCCCAAGGGGTTGGGCGGAGCCCTGGTGGGCGAGCTGGTTTCGACGCTGTTGTCCCAGCTCACCGTGGACCTGATCGAGGGCGAGCCCGAGGAGCCCGAAGCCGAGGACGCCGAGTGACCTTTCAGGGGATCATCTTCTGCCTGCAGCAGTTCTGGGCAGAGCGCCAGTGCGTGATCGAGCAGCCCTACGACGTGGAGGTGGGCGCGGGGACCATGTGCCCGGCCACCTTCCTGCGAGTGCTGGGCCCGGAGCCCTGGCGCGTCGCCTATGTCCAGCCCTCCCGGCGCGCCGACGACGGCCGCTACGGGGAGAACCCCTACCGGTTCTACCGGCACTATCAGTACCAGGTGGTGCTGAAGCCCTCGCCGGATGACATCCAGGCCACCTACCTGGACAGCCTGCGCGCCCTGGGCTTCGAGCCCAGAGAGCATGACATCCGGTTCATGGAAGATGATTGGGAGTCGCCCACCCTGGGGGCGGCCGGAGTGGGGTGGCAGGTCTGGCTCGACGGGCTCGAGATCACCCAGTTCACCTACTTCCAGCAGGCAGGCGGGATCGAGCTGTCGCCGGTCTCGGTGGAGCTCACCTATGGCCTCGAGCGCATCGCGATGGCGATCCAGCATGTGGATCATTTCAAGGACATCGTATGGGGTGGGGCCGATGTAAGATACGGCGATATCTACCAGATGGCCGAAGCTGAGTGGTCGCGGTACAACTACGAGGCGGCCGATGTCGAGATGGTGAAACGGACCTTCGATATGTGCGAGGGAGAGGCGCAGCGGCTGGTGAACCTGAGCCGGCCCTCCGGGCCGCAAGCCGACGGGGAAGCTCCGCCAGTGCTGACGCAGAGCTGCATTTTCCCCGCTTATGAGATGACGCTGAAGTGCTCCCACGCCTTCAACTTGCTGGATGCCAGAGGCGCGCTCAGCGTGCGGGAGCGCGCCACCTATGTCGGGCGGGTGCGCAACCTCGCCCGCCAGGTGGCCCGCGCCTATCTGGCGCAGCGGGAGGCGCTGGGATTTCCGCTGGCTCGACAGACGCAGGGGGCCCGCGCCTAGCGGCCTCTGGCCGAAGCAGTGCCGCCGCAAGAGGCGAAAGTACCTGGCTTCGCCGTTGTTCCTGCCGCACCACCGGGAACGAGAGTCGGGAGACAGCAAGTCATGCGCCAAGTGATCCGGACCCTGGCCGCCACTCTGCTCTTCGCAGCAGGCCTCTGCCTCGAGGCCCAGGCGGCCAGCACGCTGGTGTTCAAGGTGGTGGCGGTGCAGGGGAAGACGGGCGTGGCCGGTCGCATTTACGCCGGCTCAGAGTCAGTGATGACCCTGGGCGGCTATGGCTGGAAATCCATCGAGGCGGCGCGAGACGTCGCCCACAGACTGAACGCGCTGGCCGACGAAGGGCTGCGCCCGGACGAAGTCAGCATCTGGACTGAGCGCAGGACTCACCTGCTGATGGCCCGGGGCGAGCGCATCGTCACCGTTGACAAGGTCGTTGCCAAAGCCCAGGGCGCGGACCGGGCCTCGCTGGCGCGAGCCTGGGCACAGAACCTGCGCGCTCAGTTCGGCCGGCCCTACCTGGCGGCCGCGCCGGTGCTGGTGCCAGTAGGTGAGACGCGGGCCGCCCCGGTGAGAGGCAACATCGCGGGGGATCTGCTGGTCGCAGCGGCGGCGCCGTTCGTGAGCGCCACCTGGGACAAGTCCGCCAAGCAAGTTCGCGTGCTCGGGCTGCAGCCCGGGCGCACGGAGCTGATCCTGGAGGACAGGGAGAATGTGCTGCGAGTGCCGGTCCGCGCGGCCAAGTACGCAGCCCAGCTCGTGGCTTCGATCCCCGCCGCGGTCACTGGAAGCCCGGCCTCCCCGGAGCTGGTGGCGCGGGCGGCGAGGGCGGCGGTGGGCGCCGGTCTCAGCGCCGAGCCGGGGGCCTGGATCAGCGTCACGCCATCGGTCAAAGGCACCGGCAGTCTGTGGCCGGGCAAGTCAGTGGCGGTGCCGACGCAGATCTCGGCCGCAGGCCCCGAGTATCTCTCCTATCGCGCCACGCCGGCCGTGCCCGTCCGCAACGAAGTCGTGGCCACGGGCCCGGCCAACCTGCTGATGGTCAGCAACTACCCCGAGCGCCTGCGCAGCCATGGGCTCTGGTTCGAAGGGAAGATCAAGGACTCGGATTCGATCCGATTCCTCTACCATCATGTCAACGCCACCCGCGACAGCGCCGATCTGGTGGTGGAGCTGTGGAATCTGGGCGAGGAGACGGCCCGGGTGCAGGTGGTGGCAGGGCTGGCGGGGCCTTCCTACGATGAGGCTTGGGTGGGACATCGGGCGGCGAGCGAGTTCCTGGTGGACCGCGCCGCGAATGCGGGCTGGGTGGTGCCGGCGCCCGCAGGCGCGGCGACTCCGGTGGTGGCGCAGCGGATGCCTCCGGGCTCGGTGGTGAGCGGCATTCTCGAGTTCCGCGCTCTGGGTCCGGCCAACCTCAGCCTGCGGCTCTACCTCGCCCCCTCCCTCTCCCAGCGACTGCCGCGCCGCATCGAGAGCTATGCGGAGTCCCCACTGCTGGGCCAGTGGCATTACCCCCAGCCGCGTCGGGAGGTGCGGGCCCGCTACGAGGTGGGCAGGGACTGGGCTTTCATCACCATCGGGGACAAGGCGGCCCCCGGGCTGGTGGCCGGGGATCAGCTCGCAGGTAGCTACGGCGTGATGTACGACATTGAGCTGGACCTGGCCAATCCCACGAGCGAGGCCGCGCGGGTGGCCGTCCTGCTGGAGCCGGCCGGAGGCCCGGCGCGGGGGGCGCTGCTGGTGGATGGTCAGCCAGTGGAGACTGCGCTCCTGAGCAAGAACGCCGAGGGCCTGGTGGCGCGTTACCTGCTGGCCCCTGGGGAGACGAGACGGGTGCACATCCAGACTCTGCCGCAGGGGGGGTCGAACTATCCAGTGCGACTGGTGGCGCGGCCCAACTAACCGCGCCCGCCCAAGCCCGGCGTCTCGCCGTTCCGCTATCCCGTTGTGCTGGCTGGCCGCCCTGTCTGCCGCCGCGCTCGCCGCGTCACCAGCCGCGCTCCCGCGGCTGATCGCGAGCCAGTATGCGCAAGTCTATGCCGAGCCGAGCGCCAGTGAGGTGGCGACGCGGGTGGCGGCCCTGATAGATGCAGCAGTGCCGCGGATCGCGCCCCTGGTGGGAACCCGGGACCTGCGTCCGATCCCGACCTTCGTCTACCTGGACCGGGCGGAGTTTGAGGCGGCGGCGCCGATGGCGGCTCACTCCCCGGTCGTAGGAGTGGCCAGCTACCCGCCCGGGGTGATACACATTGACGGCAGCGGGCGGCTGGCCTCCATCGAGAAAGTCGTCCCCCATGAAGTAGCGCACGTCATGGTGGGGCGGGCGATGGGTCCCGCCCTGTCCGCCCTTCCCACCTGGGTGAACGAGGGCGTGGCCGAGTATGCCGCAGGCGAGCGCGCTTCTCAGGTTGATCCCGTCACCCTCCAGGCCGTGGGCCGGGGAGAATCACTCCCGCTGTCGGAGCTTGACCGCAGCTTCGAACGTGGTGGGGCGGGCCGATCGCTCGCCTATGCAGAAGCGGCCTCGGTGGTGAACTTCCTGGTGGCGGCGCGCGGGCCGCGGGCGATCGCGGAACTGCTGTCCGCCACCCGCAGGCAGGGGGATTTCGAGTCTGCGGTGAAGCAGGTGACCGGCTGGAGCAGCCAGGAGCTCGAATCCGCCTGGCGTCGGTCTGTGGCTCGGCGGTGGCGCTGGCCTCTGCTGCTGGGATCACCCGCGGTGCCCTTTGGCCTGATGTTGCTCATCTTCATCGTGGGCTATCTGCGTTACCGTCGAGAGCGGCGGCGCAGGCAGGAGATGGAGGAGAGAGACTGGTAGAGGAGGCGCAGCAACTGGACTATCTGGAGGCGAGTGAAGGTGAGCGCGGGAAGCGACATCACGCCGGCGCAGGCCGCGCCGCTCCGCTGGTCGGCGCGCAGGCCGGCCAGAGCGGCGCTGATTTACGTCATCGCCTACCTCCTGCTGTCGGCGGGAGGCGGCGAGCTTTCGAAGCTCAGCCTGCGCACCATTCCCCTGGCGGCGGGCACGCTGCTGGTGGCGACGGGCATTCTGGTGTTGTCACTGCTGCTGCTGCTCAGCCTCTGCCGCCTGGAGATGCGCCCTGGCTTGGAGGCGGCCTGGGTCATCGGGATGATGGTGGTCTTCGCGCTCGCCCGGCCCGAGGTGTTCGCCATCACCGGGCGCTGGCTGGGGCAGCCGGCAAGGGGAAGGCAGATCACCGAGCTGCTCCTGGTCAGCCCGAAGCAGCAGCTCTTCGGCAACATCGCGCTCATTGTGTGGGCGGCGTTTCTGGGGCGACTGGTGTCCCGGGTGATCCGAGAGGGGAAGCTGCTGCTGCCGGTGGCCGTGGTGGCCTCCATCGCCGACATCATCACCGTGTTCTGGGGAGTGGTGGCCCATCTCACCAGCAAGGCGCCGGAGCTGGTGGAGGCTCTCAGCGCCCAGGCCCCGGTGGCAGCGCCGGCGGCGCTGCCGCTGCCCATCCTGACCTCGGTCGGAATCGGTGATTTCCTGTTTCTGGCGATATTCCTGGCGGTCGCCCTGCGCCATCAGATGAACGCGGTGAAAGCGATGTGGGCCACCCTGGTGCTGGTGCTGATCGCGCCGGTGACCTTTCTCATCTGGCCTCGGGCGCCGGGCATGCCCGGCCTCCCGTTCATCTCCATCGGGGTGTTGAGCGCGAACTGGCGCCATTTGAGGTTCACCCGCGAGGAGAAACGCGCGCTGCTCTTCGCGAGCGTGCTGGTCGCGGTGGTAATAGCGTGGTTGGTGCTGCGGCATTGACGGCCGGCTGACGCGCCCGCTCGCCTCCAGCGAGGAGACGGAGAAACGTGGACGAGCACTATCACCCTGAAGGGATCGAACCGAAATGGCAGCAGTGCTGGGCGGAACAGCAGCTCTACCGCACTCGTGAGGACCCCTCGCGGCCCAAGTTCTACTGCCTGGAGATGTTCCCCTACCCCAGCGGCGATGTCCACGTGGGGCACGTGCGCAACTATAGCATCGGCGATGCGGTGGCCCGCTATCATCGGATGCGCGGCTATAACGTGCTCTACCCCATGGGCTTTGACGCGTTTGGCCAGCCGGCGGAGCAGGCGGCCGTGCAGCGCAACGCTCATCCCGCGAAATGGACCTATGAATGCATTGACCGCATGCGCCGCCAGTTCCGGCAGCTCGGCAACAGCTACGACTGGGACCGAGAGGTAGTAACCTGCGACCCCGCCTACTACCGCTGGAACCAGTGGTTCTTCCTCAAGTTCCTGGAGCGCGGCCTGGCCTATCGCGCCGAAGCCCCGGTGAACTGGTGCCCCACCTGCCAGTTCGTGCTCTCCGACGAGGAGGCGCGCGGCGGCAAGTGTTGGCGTTGCGGCGGCCCGGTGGGCAAGGAGCTGCGCGAGCAGTGGTTCTTCCGGATCACCTCCTATGCCGACCGGCTGCTCGATGACCTCCAGAAGCTGACGGAGTGGCCCGAGCGAGTGCGGGTGATGCAGGCGAACTGGATCGGGCGCAGCGAGGGAGTGGAGTTCGAGTTCGCGGTGGCCGGTCGGGAGGACACGATCCGCGTCTTCACCACTCGCATAGACACGGTTTTCGGGGTCACCTATGTCGTGCTCGCCCCCGAGCATCCCCTGGTGGATCACATCGTCGCCGCGAGACAGCGCGCGGCGGTGGCCGCCTATCGCGAACGGGTTGCCTCGCGCACCAATGTTGAGCGCATCTCCGAGGCGACCCGCGATGGCGTTCCTCTCGGCGTGGAGGCCGTCAACCCCGCGAACGGCGAGCGCATCCCGGTGTGGACCGCCGACTACGTGCTGCTGGAGTACGGCACCGGCGCCATCATGGCCGTCCCCGCCCACGATCAGCGGGACCTGGAGTTCGCCCGCGCCAACGGGCTTCCCGTGCGCGTGGTGATCCAGCCCCCGGACCACCAACTCGATCCGGCCAGCATGCCGGCCGCCTACATCGAGCCGGGGGTGCAAGCGAACTCCGGCCGGTTCGACGGCCTGCCTAGCGAAGAGGCCAAGATCAAGATCGCGGAGTGGTTCGAGAGCCGCGGTGTCGGCGGGCGGAAAGTCAATTACCGGCTGCGCGACTGGTTGGTCTCCCGCCAACGCTACTGGGGCACGCCCATCCCCATCATTTACTGCGATACTCACGGCGCCGTCCCGGTCCCCGAGTCCGATCTGCCGGTCGTGTTGCCGACCGATCTGCCCTTCAAGTCCACCGGCTCGGTTCTCCCTGAAGCCGATTCTTTCGTGCGCACCACTTGCCCCAAATGTGGCGGCCCGGCGCGCCGCGAGACCGACACCATGGCCCAGTGGATCGAGTCCTGCTGGTATTTCCTGCGCTACGCGGACCCCCACAACGATCAGGCTCCCTTCCGGCGCGAGGTGGCGGACGCGTGGATGCCGGTGGACAATTACTTCGGCGGCATCGAGCACGCGGTGCTGCATCTGTTCTACTCGCGCTTCTTCACCAAGGTGCTGCGTGACCTTGGGATGATCAACGTCGGAGAGCCTTTCCGGCGCTACTTCGCTCATGGCATGGTCCTCCTGGACGGAGCCGTGATGAGCAAGTCGCGGGGGGAGTGGGCCCGGATGAGATGATTGCCCGCTATGGCGCGGACGCGCTGCGCACCTACGTGCTCTTCATGGGGCCACCGGAGGCGGAGGCGGACTGGAACGCGGGCGGCATCGAAGGCATCTCCCGCTTCCTCAACCGGGCCTGGCGCGCGGTGGTGGGCCGCCTCGAGCGCTTCGAGCCTGACTGGAAGCAGTGCTTCTGTAGGGCTGGCATGTCGGACGCCCGTGGACAACGGGCGAACGCATGCCAGCCGCCCGCCCCGCAACCACCTGCGGCGGGCATGCCTCGGGCGTCTCCGACGCCTTCGGACATGCCCGCCCTACAGCTAGGCCCCGCCGCCATCGCCCTCCGTCGCAAGACCCACCAGACCATCCAGCGGGTGAGCGCCGACATCGAGCGCTTCCATTTCAACACCGCCATCAGCGCCATGATGGAACTGGTCAACGCCATGACCGAGCTGGGAGCGGAGGCCGAACAGCCCGATGTGCGATCCGCCTACTCCGAGGCCTGCGAGCAGCTCACGCTGCTGCTGGCGCCTTTCGCACCCCACCTGGCAGAGGAGCTGTGGCAGCGCCTGGGCCATGCCCAGAGCGTGCACCTGGCGACCTGGCCGACGTGGGACGAGGAGGCGGCGGCGGAGAAGCAGATCACGGTGGTGGTGCAAGTGAACGGCCGGCTGCGGGAGCGCCTCACGGTTTCCCCCGGCACGCCGGAGGAGACGCTCCGGGCCCAGGCGTTGGCGTCGCCGCGGGTCCAGCCCTATCTTCAGGGCAAGTCGGTGCTCCAGGTGGTGGTGGTCCCTGATAAGCTGGTCAACATCGTAGCCACTGCGGCGACACCGAAGGATCGCCGCACCATCACGTGAGCGATGGTCATGTTCTACCTCTCTCGCTCGGAACAGGTAGCGCTGTTTGCTCTGCTTGCCCTCCTGCTGGCCGGCGCCGGCCTGTTGGTCTATGAGCGAGGGGCGCGGGCCGGGCGGAGCGGAAGCGAGGGGCCGCTGTTCGTTGAGGCCGCCGGGCCGCGCCAGCTCGACAGCGGCGGCTCGGCGGGGCCGGCAAGCTCGCGCACGGGCCCTGAGCCTACCGCTCGGCCACTCGCGCGAGGAGCCGAACGCATATCGGACGAGAGCGGGGGCCGCGGAAAGCCGAGCAGACCCGGCCCGAGGCGCATCTCCCTGAACTCCGCCAGCGCAGATGAGCTCGAGTCGCTTCCCGGCATCGGGCCGGTTCTTGCCGGACGCATCATCGCCTATCGGGATCGCAGGAAGAAGGACACTGGACAGGGGTTCGCGAGCGTGGACGAGCTGCTGAACGTGTCAGGCATCGGGCCCAAACGCTTGGCGGCCCTGCGGGACTCCGTGGTGCCATGAGCTGAGGAGGGGATTCTGTTCCGGCGTGCGCTGATTTGGAGTGAGAACTCGCGGGCGCTGGAAGGCGCGAGTGGCCAGTCCCTTGGGCCAATATCGTGACGTTCACCTGCACGGGAATCCGCCCCGCGGCTCGCCAATGCGGTATTATAGCTAGGGGCGTTGCGACTGTCAGTTACTGAGAGGGCCCCACGAATGGGTCTAGACGGCGCGTCCGGCGGGGTGAGGGCCCCCACCGCGGTACTGCTATCGGCGAGCGCACAGGTTCAGAGAGCCAAGAGCGCGGCCGCCGTGGCGCGAGCGGTGGTGGAGGCTGCAGCCGAGATCTGTGGGGCGCGGGGCGCGATCTGGTGGCATGCCTCCGATCGAGGCTTCAGCGCGAAGTTTTACCATGGTGCCGGGCTGGTGCCGGGGGCCTGCAGCATCGGCGGCGGCCTGCTCAAGTTGCGCAGCAGCAGCCCCTTCCTCAAGCTCTCTCGCCAGCGACCGGACCATGTCCAGTTTCTGGACCAGGTGGGCGCGGAGCAGGCGGTGGCGATCCCCGCCCAGGATGGGCGCCGGCGCCTGGGCCTGCTCACAGTGCACGACGGCAACTTCGAACAGACTCGGCTGGACCTCCTCGTAGTTCTCGTTCAGCAGGCCGCCATAGCACTGCGCTCTCTGGCGCTGGCGGAGGAGCGGCGGAAGACAGCAGAGCACGAGGCCCCGTCGCTGAGCTCATTGGGCCCCGCGCTCACTTCGGCGCTGAGTCTGGATGAGCTGCTGAGCATGGTGTGCCAGGCGGCGGCGCGTGCGATGGCCGCGCAGGCCTGCCTGCTGTTCCTGGGAGGAGATGAGGCCCAGCTTCGCCTGCGGGCCCAGACGCCGGCCACCCTCGCGGACGCGGGCCTCTCGGCCGGGCTGCTCCAGCTAGCCGAGCTCACTCGCTCTCATCACGATGGCGAGATGGTGTGGCGCCGGGGAGGCCAGATACCCGAGGGCGTGTCGAAAGCGCTGGAAGCGGGCCGGTTTCAGAGCGCGCTAGGGGTGGCGCTCTCGATGCGAGGTGAGGCGATCGGAGCGCTGCTGCTGCTGGCAGAGGAGCAGCACGCGTTCCCGGCGCACCAGCGGCGGACGATGCTGTCCTTCGCCGCCCAGGCGGCAGTGGCGATCGAGAACCTGCAGCTCTTCGAGAGCATCCAGCACCGGCTGCTCGAGATGGCCGACCTCACCTGGGTGAGCACCCGTGTCGCCTCCACTCACGATGCTACCAAGATCGCAGCCACCGTGGCGGAGGCGGCCTCCCGGGCTTTGGACGTGGGCCGGGTCGCAATCCTTGTGGCGGGGCCGGACGGGCGGTTTCACCCCATCCCCGAGGGACAGCACGGGGTGCCGCCAGATGGGGATGAGCTGCTGGCGGCGGAGGGCCACCTCGGCGCAGAGGCGCTTCGGTCGGGTTCACCCCAGGCGGTGGTGGACGCGGAGCAGGAGGGGCGGTCGGACGACGCGCTGGTGCAGTGGCTTCACGCCCGCTCTCTGCTCTGCGTGCCCATGACAGCTGAGCAGGGGCTGCGAGGGATCTTCGTGGTGGGCGACGAACGCCCCCGCACCTTCCGCTCCCATGCCGTGGCCCTGGTCTCCAACTATGCCAATCAGGCCGCGCTGGCGCTGCAGAGTGCCATGCTCTACCAGGACGTCGTCCGCCACCTGAACCAGCTCTCGAAGCTGTTCGACGTTTCCCGCACCCTCGCCTCCTCGCTGGAGCTAAGCGCGACCCTGGATGCAGTGCTGACCTCTGCCTCGGAGCTGCTGGAGGCTCCGGTCTGCTCGGTGATGCTGATGGACCCCGAGCGCGGGGACCTGGTGATCAAGGCTGCCCGGGGATTCGGGCCGGACGACATCCTGTACGAGCCGGTCAAGCCGGGACAGGGCCTGGCCGGGCGCGCCGCCCAAAGCGGCCTGGCGCTGACTAGCAGCGACATCACTCGGGACGGCCGCTTCACCTTCCGGGAGCGGGCGCGGGAGGAGGGCCTGCACACTGCCATCGCCGCTCCTCTGGTCGCCCGCGGGCACACCCTGGGTGTGCTCAACCTCTATCGGAAGGAGACTCAGGAGTTCACAGAGGACGACAAACGCCTGCTGACGTCGCTGGCCAACAGCGCGGCGGTGGCGATCGAGAACGCCCATCTCTACCAGGAAGCCCAGGAACGGGCGCAGTTCCTGAGCGCCATGATGAGCGAGATCAACCATCGCATTCGCAACACGCTGCAGGCGATCGCCGGCCTGCTGCGGATGGAGTTGGTGCGCCCGCACGTCTCGGCCGAAGCGGCGATCAAGCGGGGGATCGCCCGCATCCAGAGCGCGGCCGTGGTGCACGAGCTGATGAGCGCGCGGGACATCCGGTTCGTGGACATGAAGCAGGTGGCGCGGCGCATCTTCCAGCTCACCTGCCAGTCCATTACCTGCGACCATCCCCTGACCGTGAACGTGACCGGCGCGCGCGTCATGCTCCCCTCGCAAAACGCCACCAGTGCAGCTCTGGTGATGGCCGAGCTGATTGACAACGCCATCCGCCATGGGCTGGCCGGGACCACCAACGGCCGCGTTGCCATCAGCCTGGCCGAGGGTGGTGGAGAAGTGGTGATCCAGGTCCAGGACAACGGCGTGGGCTTGCCCGAGGGCTTCGATCTGGAGGCCACCTCCGGGATGGGGTTGAAGATCGTGCGGGGCCTGGTGGAGGATGAGCTGGGTGGCAAGGTGGAGGTGGAGACGCGAGACGGGCTGCTGGTGCGCGCTCGCTTTCCCAAAGTTTAGGCGATAAATTGCCCAAGGAGCGGAGCCGGCTTGGAGGACGCGCTGATGCGGGGGAGAAAGCAGGGGCAACGGCAGTTGGTCTAGGCGTAACTACACGCTCAAGGGAGGTCGTGTGATGATCAGGATGGCGTGGTGTCTGTTGCTTCTGCTGCTCGCTGGCATGGTGATCGTCCTGGCGCCCCAGCCGGCGGCGGCGCAGGAGGGAGCGGCTGGAGGTGGGGAATATACCAATGTGTCTGGCCTGACGCCGTACGCCACAGAGGCCGACTATATGTCTCTGCCAGGCTACCTGCGGTGGCAGACCTATCTGGAGCAGAAGGTATGGATTTCAGTGCCGGAGGCGAAGCGCATCGTGGCGGAGCAGCTAGGCCAGTAGTGAGCAGGGCGGCAGGAAGATGGCTGACGAAGCCGGGCCCTCGGGCCCGGCTTCGTGCTATCTGGCAAGCCCTTTTCTGGGGAGCGGCCTTGCTGGCGGTGACGGCAGAGGCGGACGCGGCGGGGCCCTTTGTGGGAGCCAACATAGACCTGGCGCGTCTCCCCGCGAAGGACCGGGTGGCCGAGGTGACCCGGCTGGTGCAAAGCGGGGCCTCCGGGGTCCGGCTAGTGCTGGACTGGAACCGCGTGGAGCCCCGCCCTGGGCGCTTCACCTGGAAGGCTGACGATGCCGCCGTGCATGCGGCGCGCGCTCAAAAGCTGGAGGTGGTGCTGGTGCTGGAGCCCTGCGCCGCCTGGGCGGTGAACCCCGCCTGGCAAGTGCCTCCCAGCGAGCGCGCTCACTCTCTACCCAGGTCTCTGGCCCTCTGGCAGCGCTACGTCAAGGAAGCGGCGAAGCATTTCCGGGGCCGGGTGCGCTACTGGCAGGTGCGGGAGCAGCCGAATGTCCGCAACTTCCGCGGCGCCCGCTCGGAGTTCCTCAAGCTGGTGGTCTCGGCCTCGCGGGTGCTGCGCGCCGCCGATCCCAAAGCGGTGTTGGTGGTGCCGGAGGCTGGCGTGTTCGATATCGGCGAGGTGGACTGGACCTGCAGCTCCAAGTTCGGCTCCTCCTGCGACGTCTTCGGCCTCTATCTGCCGGGCGGGGCCGGGGACCAATCCCAGACTGCTCTGGCCTGGGCCGTGCTCGCCCAGGAGATCCCCTACCTCTGGGCTGGTGACAGCCGGTCCTGGGTGCTGGGCGCGGACGGGACCATGGCGGCCAATCTCTGGATCGAGCACTACCTGCTGGCCTGGGCGGCCCGGGCCGGCCGCTTCTACCTTCCGGCCGAGGTCATCAACCGCTCCTGGCTGGCTCCCCTGGGCAACCTTCGCTATTGCGGCTTCCTGCGGCTCGGGCCCGACGTATGGGCCCTGGTCTTCGAGGACAAGACCGGGCCCGTGGTGGCGGCCTGGGCGAGGAGCCAGATGGAGTTGCCGGCCCCCGATCTCGGCCCCCTCCTCGACCCCAAGCTGGTAGCGCAGTCGGGCCAGCTCGGGGGCGCGCCTGGCTCCGCGGTCACGGGCGAGGGGGAGGCGTTGCGGCTCCTGATCGGGACCTACCCGATCCTGGTCCGGGGGCTGGACGTGACCAAGCTCATGCACCCGGGCTCGCCCACGCGGGCGGATGTGCTGGCGGCCCGGCCCGGCCCCGACCCCAGCAGCAGCCAAGTGGTGTGTGTTGACTACGGCGACGAGGGATGCCCGGAGTCTGGCCTGTACAACAGATCGCTGCGCGGGCGCATCGGTGGGCGCGTCGAGGAGGAAATGCACAACGGCCGGCGCTGCCTGCGCACCAGCATCGGGGCCTCAGACTCCCAGCCCGGTGACGCCGTATCGGACAATCCTTGGATCTACTTCGACGTGGACGACCGCTGGCTCTACTTCGCCCGGGGCAAGACCTCGGTGGCGATCACGGTGGAGTGCGAGGGCTCCTACCTGGGAGAGCAGAAGCTCGGTTTCAATATCCTGTATGACTCCACCACAGGTTACCGTTTCAGTCCCTGGCAGTGGGTGGAGGCGGGGCCCGGCTGGCACAGCTATCGGTTACGGCTGGATGACGTGAGCTTCGCCAATCGCAGCGGCTACGATTTCCGCATCAACGTCAAGGGCAGCAAGCAGGATCTGTGGGTAGCCGCCGTCAGGGTGGAGAAGCTCGCCCGCCATAGCCTTGGCGAAGGCGGGCTGCCTTCGTCCCCCGAGGCCGGGGGCGGGGCCTCCGTA
Organism: uncultured Armatimonadota bacterium; assembly: GCA_963716175.1. GTDB lineage: Bacteria > Armatimonadota > Hebobacteria > Hebobacterales > Hebobacteraceae > MFD04408-11. The sequence continues at coordinate 4,073,865 of OY970296.1, forward strand.
CCTTCGCAGCCTTCCTCAGGCGCGCCCGCCAAAGCGCCAGCGGGCGGATAGCGGTCACTTCGGCTGGGCTGCAGACGGCCTCACCAACTCCCCGATGCCTCCCTCCGGTTCGCCTGCGACTCTGACTGTGATGTCCGGTTCCAGTGCGCCTCCGGCCACCTGCAGCCTGCCCTTGTTGCGGTACTCACCCCACACCACCTGCCTCTCGCCTTCGTAGCCATCTATGAACAGGTCCCGGTCGGGTCGCTCTGCCATCAAGACCTTCATCACCTCGATGGTATCCTTGCGGAGGGTGCCGGGATCGGTCCCCAGAGAGGGCGCGAAATCCACCCGCAGTCGGTCCCCGGCCAGATAATGTACTGACAGCACCTCTCCCAACTCGAACACGGGCATGGTCTGGAGCCGCGCCCGCAGCCGCTGTTCCGCTTCCCGGCCGGGCGCCACGTTGAGCATGGCTCGCGCGCCATATCCCAGCAAGGCCACCCCTGCCAGGATGGCAAACAGCAGCGCCCACCTCCAGCCGGCCATCCGAGGCGCCTCGCTCGCTTCCTGGGTGGCCGAGGAAGGGACTTGGTTCATCAACAGGTCGCCAAAGCCCGCGGCCTCAGGCCGCTGATCCTGGCTCTTCTCTTCCGGTGCATCCGGGGCCATTTGCGTCTCCCAACCCACGATATACCTAGTTCCGGCTTCGACGCGGCTGCCCTATCCCCTGCGTCTGCTCAGCCCGGCCGCGGCAGGCTGCGGGCAATCCTGTCCATCTGGAAGCCCAGCCCGGGCCCCTGAAGAGTAGACGTGTCGAGGAGGCCGTGGCGGCGGCGGAAGATGCCGGGATGCACGGCCGCCTCGGGCTCGGAGAAGGCCGGGTAGAACTGATGCGAGTTCGCCTCCACCCCCATCATCGGGTGTAAGCGCGCTGCCATGCCGGCCGATTGCAGCAAGGCGAGCGCTGGATTCGTCAGGTCCTGGATGGAATAGGGCACGCCCATCTGCTCCGCCTTGGCTGCGATCACCAGCTCCGGGGACTGGCACTTGCAGGCCTTCAGCGAAACCCCGGACCAGCCCAGCTCCAGGGCCAGCGCGGAAATCCTCCAGGCCTGTCAAGCTCTCATCCACCAGCACCGGCTTGAGGCGCGCGATGGGCCGCATGTCGAGTCTGCGCGCCCCCAGGTCGCGCTCGGTGGGCTGCTCCACGTAGAGGATCTCGGCGAAGGCCTGCGGGTCCCGCTCCCGCACCCGCTCCAGGAACTCGACCATGTACTCCACGGTCTCGCACATCTCGTTGGTATCGGCGCTGAAGTAGAGATCGTGCCGCCCGATGCGCTGCCGCACCTCCACCGCGATCTGCGCCACCTCCAGCATGCGCGCGATGTCCCACTCCAGATCAATCCCCCTCAGCTTCACCTTCAGGCAGAACAGGTCATCCCACTCGATCCACTCGTCCATCGAATTGGGCAGCCCGTCCTTGGGGTCGGAGTCGTCCACCTCGCTCCGCCGCAGCTTGTCCAGACCGCCGACGAGGTGGAACACCGGCACCTGGGGCCGAAAGGCCTTCTCGATGTAGTCGGCCGGGTACTTCCCTTTGAACTCGGGGCCCAGGTAGCGGCTGAGGTCGTGCTCCATGCACTCGCGGCCATAGCCCTCGTAGCTGGAGATCCCATTGGCGATGCCGAAAGCGTCGTGCACGGCCGCGTCCACTGGGGAGGCCGACACCAAGGCCCCGAGGAATGGCAGCGGCACTGCGAACTTCAGCTCGGCGCTGATCGCGCCCGCCATCTCCCGCAGGCCATCCTCGACCTCGAAATAGAGGTCAATGGGATGGCCGAACTGCCCGAGCCCCCGTACCAGCTTGCAGTAGCGCCGGGTGACCTCCCGCATCCCCTCCAGGCGCAGGTCGTGCGGCACCCGCTCATCGGGCATCGCCCACACATCGCTCAGAAACATCCCGCCCCAGCCCGCGCCGCGCTGCCCGCGCCGGTTCTCCACCTCCACCCGCACCGTGGCGTAGTCCAGCCGGTCCATCACCACGCCGCCGAACTTCAGCGGCGTGCGCGCCATAGCCGGTATGAAATACGCCGTTGCCTCAACTACCCGGATATCGCTGTCCATCATCTCCTCCTCGTCGTACTCGTAGGGCAGGTCCCCCTAGGCCCGCTGCCGCGGTGGCTAGGCCCGAAGGGCCGCCATCCCGGCTTCGCCTAGGGACCGGGGTGGCGGCCGGCTCTGCCGGCCTAGCCACGCGACCTGCCCAGAACCTCACCGCTCAATCGCCGCCTTCTGCTCGTTGATCGCCCTTATCACCGCCGGGTCGGACTTCGCTCGCCGATCATAGGCATGCAGGCCATTGACCTCTTGCTCTATGTCGCACATCGTAGGGCAGGTCCGCGACCTGCCCAGGCGGGCATGCCCTGCGGCTTCGCTCAGGGTGAACTCCGACATGCCCGACCTACAGCCGCTCAATCGCCGCCTTCTGCTCGTTGATCGCCCTTATCACCACCGGGTCGAACTTCGCTCGCCGATCGTAGGTATAGAGCCCGTTGACTTCCTGCTCTATGTCGTAGAGCTGAGTATAGCAGAACCCGCACATCCGCGGGTGCAGAAGCAAGGCCTCGGTTAGCCCGCGGTAGCGCTGCAGGAATTCCTGCTCGGTCCCGGGCCGCTCGCCATAGCCCCAGGCCTTGTCATCGGCCTGCCCTGGGTTCCACCAGATGCCGCCGTACTCGCTCACGAAGAAGGGCTGCCCCTGGTGAGATGCGTCGGCTTCACTGTTGCGCCAGGGTGGCCCGCCCTCCGCGAAAGCGCCGAAGTGGCTGGCCAGCAACTCCGGGTCTTGCTGGTAGTCGTGGCAGTCGTCCACGTCGGTCTCCACGTGCACATAGCCGCTGGTATCTATCGCCGGCCGCGTCGGATCAATCGCCTTGGTCGCGCCGTGGATCAGACGCAGCAGCTCCGGCCGCTGCCGCTCATTGGTCTCATTGAACGGGCACCAGCCGACAATGGCAGGATGGTTGCAGTCGCGCTCCAGCACCTCCAGCCACTGGGGCAGCATGGTCTCCAGGGCCTCGGGATGCGAGTAATCCAGTCCCCAGTCGCCGAACTCGCCCCACACCAGGTAGCCGAGGCGGTCGGCCCAGTAGAGGAACCGCGGCTCGAATACCTTCTGGTGCAGGCGCGCGCCGTTGAACCCGGCCGCCTTGGCGATTTCGATATCACGCCGCAAGGCCTCATCACTGGGCGCGGTGTAGATGCCATCGGGGTAGTAGCCCTGGTCGAGCACCAGCCTCTGGAAAACCGGCCGGTTGTTCAGGCAGATGGCCGGTGGCGCGAGGTGCACCTTGCGCAGCCCGAAGTAGCTCTCCACCCGGTCCACCACCCGCCGGCCCTCCAGCAGCCTCAGTTCGAGATCGTATAGGAACGGATCTGTCGGCGACCAGGCGCGGCGCATCTTTGATCTTGAGCCATAGGGAGGCGAAGCCGCCTTCTGTCGGCGCCTTCGCCGCGGCCACGCGCTCACCACCGGCCCGCGCCGTCGCCGCCAGCGTGAGGCCTGCGGCCGGCCCCGCGATCCACACCTGCACCAGCACCCGTCCGCTGTCGAGGTCCGGCAGGAAGCGGGCCCGCGCCAGGTGCGCCCGCGGAGTGGGCTCCAGCCACACCGTCTGCCAGATCCCGGTGGCGCGGGTATACATGCAGCGATAGGATTCCGCCTGTGGGGACTGCTTGCCTGAGGGCTGAAGTGGGCTGCGGGTGTCATCGAGCGCGCGCACCACCAGCTCGTTGGCGCCCGCGCGCAGATGCGCGGTTAGCTCGCATGTGAAAGGCGTGTAGCCGCCCCGATGCCGGCCCACTACTTCCCCGTTCAGCCAGACCGTGGCCTCATAGTCCACCGCGCCGAAATGAAGCCAGACCCGCCGACCTGCCCACCGTTCCCGCACGGTGAACCCGCGCCGATACCAGACCGCGGGCATGAAGTCCGTCTTGCCGATGCCGGAGAGCCGAGACTCCGGCGCGAAGGGAACCAGAATCCGGCCTGCCAATGGCTTGCCAGATGGCCAACCATCAGCCTCCCCGCGCAGCTCGGGATCCTCGCTGAACTCCCACTCCCCGTTGAGGTTCAGCCACTCCGGCCGCACCCACTGGGGGCGGGGATATTCGGCTCTGGGCAGCTCGTGGCCCAACCTTGATGCCTCCTGCTCAGATCACGGTGGATTACGTCCCCGGCGTCTTTCGTTGCGGGAGCCCCTAGGTCCTGCGGACCGGGGTGGCGGCGCAGAGCGCTTAGAAGCTGTTTCATAACCTTCCCAGGGAAGGTTATGAAACAGCACCGCATAACGTCAGGCAGTAGCAAGCGCATTTCATGCGAGGGCGTAGTGCGGCCAGCCAGCAGGTAGGTTATGAAATGCGCTCTAGCCACTTGCCTCCTGCCCCCTGCGGTGCGAGACTGCGGAGGCGGCCCGCGCCGAACACTCTGGACGCCTCCTCCGTCTCTTGTTGCGGCTATCAGCACAGCCGGCAGCAGAATCCGGCGAAACTTTCCGCCCCTGGAATGCGTCTAACGGAGTGCGGGCGGATATGGGAAGAGCAAGCGATGGCAACTACCGAGCTGCGTTCAACTGAGCACACCCAGCAAGCGGAGCTGACACTCGCGCCCACCGCCGGCGACCGGCCCGTATACCTGGACAGCCGCCGGGAGGCGGCGCGCCGACTGGCCCAGCAGATAGATGCCAGGGCGCGTGAGTACCTCTCCCTGGCCGAGCAGCTGACCACAACCCTGAGCGCAGCCCGCACCAAGCGCCAGGACGCGTGGAGACAGCAGCACAGGGCAAGGAGAAGGGACCGGCCCGGCGCAGGCACCTGACATACGCCACTACCTCCCAATTCGATCAGGGTTGGCACCCCAGAGCGGCCCGTCCTCCTCGGGCCGCTCTGGAACATCTTGCAGGCTTGCCTCCTGCTCGCCTCGCGTTGACCTGCCACTTCCTTCGTGCTAGATTACGCCGATGGCGAGCTTTGCAGCACGCGGACCGAAGGGTTCCCGTCTCAAGTGGGTGTTGCTGGGGCTGCTGGTCTTTGTCACGGGCCAGCCCAAGCGGTGCGAGGGGGTGCTGCCACAGCTTCGCGTGGGTCTGCTCCAGCACCAGTCCGAGATCACTTTCTCCGGCCCCGCAGGCGTCACTGTTCAGACCTGGGGCAGGGACAAGGTGCTGGCCTGGGCGCCGCCCCACGGGCTCTGGAAGGTGCGTGAGGGCGATGGCGGCCTGGCGCTGGTGGACCCGGCGGGCGGGCAGACCGCGGTGCAGCAAAAAGGCCTGAGACTGCTGCCGCCCGAGGGCGGCGTCGTGACCATTCATGGGGTACAGGGCCACTGGGATGGGCGCACGAATCGCGACTATCGCGGCGCCATTGAGGTCAGGAGCCTGGCGGGCGGGCTGAGCGCCATCAACCTGGTGGACCTCGAGACCTACCTGCGGGGGGTCGTGCCCTCCGAGATGCCGGCAACTTATCCCTTTGCCGCCCTCCAAGCGCAGGCCGTAGCCGCCCGCGGCCAGGCGCTGACCAAGGCCGGCCGACACCGGGCCGAGGGCTTCGATCTCTGCTCACAGCAGCACTGCCAGGTGTACGGAGGCGCAACCAGCGAGGACCCGAGGAGCGACCAGGCGGTAGCAGGCACCTGGGGAGAAGTGCTGGTGTACGAGGGCCGGCTGGCGGACACTCTGTACGCCTCCACCTGTGGAGGCCATACTGCGAGCAACGAAGACTACTGGACCGACGCCGCACCCGTTCCCTATCTGCAAGGGGTGCCGGATTTCGAGCCGGAGGACAAGGTGGCCGCCGCTTTCCCGCTCACCGAGGCGGCGGCGAGAGACTATCTGAAATACGCGCCCCGGGTGCATTGCAACCAGCCGGCCTATGCCAAGAGCGACAAGATCCGTTGGTGGTCGGTGGTCGGCCGGGAGGAGTTGGAGAAGACGCTGCGAGAGGCGATTGGCGATTTCGGGGCCCTGCTGGAGGTGCGCGTCGCCGACCGGGCGGCCTCAGGCCTGGTGCGGAGAGTGGATATCATCGGCAGTCGCAGGCTGGTCAAAGTGCAGGGCGGGCCCGCCATCCGGAGGGCCCTCGGCGGTCTCAACTCGGCCTCCTTCGCCATTCAGGCCTATCAGGACAAGGAGGGTCTCCCGGTTGCCTTCGCCATCTGGGGGGCGGGCTGGGGGCACCAGGTCGGTATGTGCCAGGTGGGGGCGGCCGGGCTGGCTGACCGCGGGTGGGGATATCAGCGCATTCTGTCGAAGTACTATACGGGTTGCAGCGTCGAGCGGCGGTACTGAGCCTCTGCGTCCTCAGCGACCTGTTGGGCAGGAGCCGAAGCTCCTGCCAGAGACTCCAGGAGACAAGAGTGAGGATCAGCGATCTGACTCCGAATAAGCGGGTGGAAGGCCGCTATCTCGTGCTGCGGAAGGAGCTCCGCCAGGGGGGCCGTGCCGGCTTCTTCCTCGACCTCACGCTCTGTGACGCGACGGGCCGGGTGCCGGCGAAGGTCTGGGAGAGCGCGGCCGCCGTTGCCGAACGGTTCCAACAGGGCGATGTGGTGGAGATCAGCGGCGTGGCCGAGACCTACCGGGATGAGCTCCAGCTCCGCCTGGAGGAGATCCGCCCGCTGCCACCCGAGGAGGCCGATTCCAGCGATTTCTTGCCGAGGAGCGAGAAGGATCTGGACGACCTGGAGCGGCGACTCGCCGAGCTAGTCAGGTCAGTTCGGAACCCGCACCTGCGAGAGCTGCTGCTCGCGCTTTTCCGAGATCAAGAATTCCGCGGGAGATTCCTCACTGCGCCAGCGGCGAAGGCGCTCCACCACAGCTACATCGGCGGACTGCTCGAACACACGGTGGAGGTGGCGGAGCTGTGCGAGAAGGTGGCCGAACTCTTCCCCGAGCTGGATCGCGACCTGCTGCTGACCGGCGCTATTCTGCACGACGCGGGGAAGATCGAGGAGCTGAGCTGGAAGACGGCCTTCGACTACACCGACCCCGGCCAACTGCTGGGCCACCTGGTGCTGGGAGAGCGCCGCATGAGGCAGGAGGCGGAGAAGATCGAGGGCTTCCCGGAGGAGCTGAAGCTGCTGCTCAGCCACATGATCCTGAGCCATCATGGGGTCCCGGAATACGGCTCGCCCAAGTCGCCTATGACCGCGGAGGCGATCGCTCTCCATCACGCCGAGGACCTGGACGCCAAGGTGAACCTCTTCCTGGGCCAGATCGGCGCGGCCCGCGAGCAGGGCCGCCGCTGGACTGAGCGGCATTTCCTGCTGGGGCGGCCATTCTACGCGGGGCCGCCGGACGCGGTCGAGCCGGAAGCGAGCGCGACTGATGCGGATTAGCTACTCTCGATGCTCCACCTACCAGCGCTGCCCGCAGCAGTACCGGCTCCAGTACGTGGATCGCATCCCACCTCCGCGGGCGATCGAGCTGGAGTTCGGCGCGGCCGTGCATCAGGCCTTGAAGTTCATGCACGATCCCGCGCAGATCAAGGCCCCCTCGCTCGAGGACGTGGTTGACGCCTTCGCCAGGGCCTGGAAAGAGGAGGCCCCCCCGGGGTCAGAGGAGGAAAGGCAGACCTATTTCGAGCAGGGGGTGCTGCTGCTGCAGCGCTACTACGGCAAGCACTCTCACGCCGAGAAAGACCGCTATACTGCCACTACCGAGCAGTTCTTCACCATCCCGTTCGACCGCGAGCACGCCCTGACCGGCCGCATAGATCGCGTGGATGTGCTGCCGGACAACAGGCTGGAGGTGATAGACTACAAGACCAGTAGGCGGATGCCGCCGCAGAGTGTGCTGGCGAAAGATGCCCAGTTGGCGATCTACCGCATGGCCGCCGATGTGCTCTATCCCGGTCGAGAGGTGACCACCGCGCTGCTGTACGTCTTCCACGACTACGAGATGCGGATGACCCAGAGCGAAGAGTTCCTGGCCGAGAAGCAGGAGGAGATCAGGGAGGTGATCGCGGGCATCCAGGCGGAGAGCTTCGACCCCCGGCCGGGGCCGCAGTGCGACTGGTGCGGCTATCAGGAATACTGCCAGCTCTACCGCGCGCCCCTCGTGCCGCCGGACCTGGCGGACCTTGACATCGGCGGCATCCTCGCCGCATGCGCAGAGTTGGATGCCCAGGGGAAGGAGACCGAGCAGCGGCTGGAGGCGCTGAAGCAGCAGATTCATGACTATCTGGATCGCTGCCAGGCGGAGCGAGTAGTGGCAGGAGGCTATGTCGCGGAGCGGCGGAAATGGCGGCGCGCGGCGGCGTGGGACGAGGCGAGGCTGCGGGAGGTCCTGGAGCCCCTGGGGCTGTGGGACAAAGCCACCCGGGTGAGCAGCTCTGCGGTGCGCGATCTGCTCCAATCTCAGCAGCTCTCGCAGGCGCAGAAGCGGGAGGTGGAGGCGGCCGCCAGCTATCGCGAGACCCAGCAGCTCAGGGTGAGGCCCGCGGCCGCGCCAGACGAGGAGAGCGAGCAATGAGCAGTGTGGAACTGACCCGGCCCTGTGTGAGCGAGCTGATCCCGTACACGCCGGGGAAACCAATCCAAGAGGTGCAGCGGGAGTACGGGCTGACCGACATCGTGAAGCTGGCCTCGAACGAGAACCCGCTGGGCCCCTCGCAGAAGGCAGTGGAGGCGATCTGCAAGGCGGCCCAGGAGGTCCGGCTCTACCCGGACAACGATTGCTATCACCTCAGGAGAGCGGTCTCCAGGCACCTGGAGGTCGAGACCAACCAGGTCCTGCTGGGCCACGGCAGCGATGAGCTGATCCACAACACCGGCCTGGCCTTCATGTGCCCCGGGGATGAGGTGATGATGTGCTCCGGCCCGTTCAGCCAGTACGAGTTCAGCGCCAAGCTGATGGAGGCGACGCCGGTCTACGTCCCCCAGAGGGACTGGCGCTACGATCTGGCGGCGATGGCCCATCGGCTGACCGCGCGCACCAAGGTGGTGTTCATCGCCAATCCCAACAACCCGACCGGGACCATCGTCACCAGGGATGAGCTGGCGCGGTTCATGTCCGCGGTGCCCGATTGCACCATCGTGGTGATGGACGAGGCCTACTCCGAGTACGTGGACGATCCCGCATACCCTGACAGCCTGTCCCTGGTGCGGGAGGGCCGCCGCGTGATCGTGCTGCGCACGTTCTCGAAGATCTACGCGCTCGCCGGCCTGCGCGTCGGATACGGCGCCACTACGCCTGAGCTGGCCCAGGCCATGGAGCGAGTGCGCGAGCCCTTCACCGTCACCAGTGTGGGCCAGGCCGCGGCCCTGGCCAGCCTGGGGGACAGAGAGCAGATCGAGCGCAGCGTCACCCTCAACCGGCAGTCCAAAACTTACCTCTACCAGGAGCTGAAGCGGCTGGGACTGAGCTCCACTCCCAGCCAGGCGAATTTCGTCTGGGTGGACCTGGGGAGGGACTGCCGAGAGGTATTCCTCGGCCTTTTGCGCCGGGGGGTGATCGTGCGCACGGGAGACATCTTCGGCGCCCCCACTCACATCCGGGTGACCACTGGGACGCTGGAGCAGAGCCGGAAGTTCGTGGAGGCGCTGGAGCAGGTGGTCGCCGAGGTGAACCCTTGACCCCCGGGGCCGCCCTGCCGGGGCCGGCCCGCAGGGGGAAAGCGCCACTGGTGGAACTGGTGCACATCCTCCAGTGCCAGGCGGCAAACCTCGGGCTGGTTTGGTGGAACATAGAGCGCAGAGCGCCTATGGACAAGGCGGCCCTTGGGTAACATAATGGACGGCGAGGCCGTGACGCTGAGATCGAGCCGAGCCGGTCTGTCGGCCTCTCGACTCTAGCCAGAAGGAGCGTGCTAGCTGATGCTGTGTCGCAGATGCGGTATGGAAAGCACCACCACCGATGTCTGTGAGTGGTGCCACAAGCCGATGCTGGCGGCGGGTGCGGCCGCCGCTGGGAGGCAGGCACGACCGGAAAACGGCCAGCCTGAGACGACGACGCAGCAGCACGCGCAGGTGGTCGAGCAGGAAGAAGCAGCCGCGGAAGGGCTGCCAGAGCTCAGGGCTGAGCCCGACCAGGAATCCGGCTCGGGGTCGCAGGAAGAGCTGCTTCGCCCGCTCGGGGGTGAGGTCGCGGGGCCGTCAAGGCCGAGCCCCGGGGTGCCGAGCCACGGGCTCTCAGATGATGCCACTCGCACCTCAGTGGACCTGGGCCAGTACCTGGGGGCAGACCAATCGCTCTTTCGGCCCTTGCCGCGCTCCGAGCACTCCGCTACCGCCGGCATGGACCCATTGGCTCAGAGGAGGAGCGGGCGCAAGCAGGTGAAGATGGTGTCCGATATCCCGGACAACGTCAGGCTACTGCGATCCCTGATTACGGGCATTGTCATCTCCGTACCGCTGGCGGTGGTGCAGTTCGCCGTCGCCCACCAGGTGCCCGATAGGCTCTACTTTCTGAAGCTGGGGTCCTCGGATAGTCTCCTCACCGCGCTCTTCTGGGGGATCAGCAGCGGAGTGCTGCTCGGCGGCGGGCTGGGCGCGCTGCTGGTGCATTTTAAGCGAGGTTCATTCCTGGGCTTGCTGGCCGGGCTCATGATCGGCTGGGTCGGTCTCTCCAACGGCTACTTCGGGATCGTCGCCGCCTCTCTCACCGGCATCCTTGTGGGCCGCCACGCCACATATGGCTACCGTCCCGCCGTGACCGTCTAGCTTCTTCCTCAGCTGGAGGGTGCGCGCGCCTCGAAACCAGCCGCGGCTCAGGGCAGTGCGTACACACTCAGGAACTGGAGGCAGCTACAGGTGACCTTGGATCCGTCGCTGTTGGAGATACTGGCCTGTCCCAAGTGCAAGACCCCTGTGGAGCTGGAGGGTGACCGCCTGGTCTGCGTCCGCTGCGGCAGGCGCTACCGCGTGGAGGACGGCATTCCCATCATGCTGATTGACGAGGCCGAGCCGCCGGCTGCGGGTTGGCAGCCCAAGGGGGGATAGCGTCCGCGCCGCTCATGCCCGCCCCCGATCTCTCCGTCTGCATCGTCAACTGGAACACATCCACCGATCTCGAGCAAGCCTTGGCCTCCGTCCTCCAGCCTGAGCCCGGGCTCAGGCTGGAGGTGATCGTGCTGGATAACGCCTCGCAGGACGGCAGCGCGGACATGGTACGGGGGCGCTTCCCGGGAGTGACGCTGATCCAGAGCGCCCGGAACCTGGGCTTCGCCGCAGGCTACAACCGGGCGGCGGCCCAGGCCAGGGGCCGGCACTTGCTCATGCTCAATCCCGACACGGTGGTGGCGCCGGGAGCGCTGGGCAGATTGGTGCGTTTCCTCGACGATCACCCCGGGGCCGCCGCGGTCGGGCCCCGTTTGCTGAACAGCGATGGCAGCCTCCAGCTTTCCTGCCGGCGCTTCCCCAGGCCCATGGCCGCCCTGCTGCGAAACACCCTGCTCGGAAGGCTGATCGGGGGGCGCGACCGGTTCACCCGGGAGTACCTGATGGCCGACTGGGATCATGCCACCACCCGGGAGGTAGACTGGATCTCGGGCGCCGCCATGGCGATCCGCCGGGAGGCCTGGGGGAAAGTGGGCGGATTCGACGAAGGCTTCTTCATGTACGCCGAGGATATGGACTGGTGCCTCCGGGCCCACCAGGCGGGCTACACCATCCATTACCTTCCCGAGGCGGTCATCACCCATCGTATCGGGCGCAGCAGCGATCAACGTCCGCTTGCCATGGTGGTGGAGTTCCATCGCAGCATGGTGCGTTTCTACCGCAAGCATTACGCGCCGCATTGGCCCCGGGGCCTGCGGTGGGTCCCCACCGCCGGAATCTGGCTGAGAGCCGGCCTGGTGCTGGCCCACACCCTCTGGGCCGAAGCGGGTGATTGGCGCCGGGTCTGGCGGAGGCGGGGCCCATGAAGCGACGCGCGCCCCGCCAGCCAGCTGGCGCCGCCGCCATGGTGGTCCACGACGTCGCCCTGCTGGTGGTGGCTTTCTACTCCCCTATCCTGTGGGGCGCGTTCAACGCCGGCGGCCAGGCCTTCGCCTCCATCCTGATCGGCCTCGCCGCGCTGGCCGCCCTGGCGGCGCGCTGGTCTCAAGGCCGCGGCCCGGCGCTGATCCCCAATCCCATCCACCTGCCGGCTCTGCTCTTCCTGGCGATCTCCGGGCTCAGCGCCCTGCTCGTCTCTGTCAGCCACCATGCCAGCGCCATCGAGCTGGCCAGAATCGCCGTTGGCGTGCTGCTGTTCTACCTGGTGGCCAATCGCGCGCTGCTGCCGGCGGCCCCTGCGGGGCCGGTGGCTGCGGCCTTCGCCTGGTCCGTGCTAGTCGTTCTCTTCGTGCGGGTGCCGGGGGAATCCAGCGTCACTCTGGCGTCGCTCTCCGACCCTGCCGCCTGGGATGAACTCATCCACGGCGCGGGCGCAGCCTTGCGTCTCTTCGCGGTGATCGGGGTGGCGGCCGTCACCGGCCTCGTGCTCGCGGATCGCAAGCGCCCGGATCCCATTCGCTGGTGGACCTCCGCGCTGCTCATCTCCGCCGCCTTCGCGGTGGCCACCTATGGCTTGCGGGAGAAGCTGCTCACCCTGCGCATGCTGAAGAACCAGAGCTGGAGCATCTTCAGCACCTTCTTCAACCCCAACTCGCTCGCCGGTTTTCTCGCCATGTGCGTGTTCCTGGCGGCGGCCGCGGCCCTCGCCAATCGTGCGCTCTGGCGCCGCTTGCTCTGGGCGGGCGCGGCCCTGCTGCTGCTGGCGGCCGTTGTGCCCACCCACTCCAAAGGCGCGGTGCTAGCGGTGTTGGCAGGGGCCGTAGTCTTCGTCGCGCTGACCGCAGGCGCGACCGCACGGCGGAGGCGCAATCTGTGGATCCTGGCCGGGCTATCCCTCGCGGTTCTGCTGATGGGCGGCCTGGTGATGTGGCGCTTGCCAGCTCAGCGCACTCGGGTGGTGGAAGCACTGGACCCCCGCAGCGCCTCCAACATGTTCCGGCTGCTCGCCTGGCAAGGCACCGCCCGGATGGCCGCCGACCATCCTCTGCTGGGCATCGGCCCTGGCGGCTTCAAGTATGCATTCATGAACTACGCGGTGGGCGGGTACACGGAGGCGGCACACGAGAACTACCTCCAGATCGGCGCGGAGCAAGGCTTCGCCGGGCTCGCGGTCTTCCTCTGGATGATCGCGGCGGCGCTGTTCACCGCTCGCCGCGGGTTGGCGCGGGCGCGCGACTTCGGTCGGCGCGCGCTCATCATCGGCGCGGTCTCCAGCCTCACCGCGCTGCTCGTGCACAGCCTGCTCGATTACGACTGGTACATCGGCGCCATCGGCGTCACTTTCTGGCTGGTGGTGGGGGTGATCGCGCACCAGGCCCATGGCCGGGAAGTGGAGCTGGCGCAGCCGCCCCAGCCAGAGGCCGCGCGCGGCAGGCGGCGGGGCTCGCGCCAGACCTCGCCTGCGAAACCGGAGGCGGCGGAGAATGCACACCTTCTGCCCTGGCCGCGGGCCGCGATCGGGCGGGGGGCAGCCTCGGCGGGAGTCACGCTGCTGCTGTTCCTGTGCCTGTGGCCCGCGCTGAGCAATGCGCTGGCCCAGACCGCGCTGGATTCCGGGAACCGGGCCGCGGGCGCGGCCATGCAGGCCTACAACCTGCGCGACACCGTTGCCATGGGCGGGTATCTCTACCGCGCCTTGAACGCCTACCGCACCGCCACCGAGTACGACCCCGGGTGGTCCGCCGCCTGGGAGCGCTATGGGCTGATGCTGGGGAACGTGGGGCAGCCCCAGGAGGCGGCGCAGGCGCTGCTGAAGGCGGTCAAGCTGGAGCCGACCAGCTTTCAACCGCGGCTCTCCCTGGCCAGCTTCTACTACGACCAGAAGCAGTACCGGAAGGCTGCAGACGCCTACCAGCAGTCACTCGCTCGCTATCCCGCAAACACCCGCGCCCTGCGGCGCCTCGGCATCACCTATCAGCAGCTCGGCGAGAATGATGCTGCGCTCACCATCTACCACCACATGGTGCAGATCGAAGACAGCCCTTACAACAGGTATCGCGCCCTGAGCGACATTGACGTAGACACCGAGTACGCCTATGCCCATTACCAGCTCGGGCGGGCCGCGCTGAAGGATTACACTGCCGGTCGCAGGCCGGACGCACTCCCGGTCGCCATCCACGAGTTCCAGGCCGCGCTCGCCGTGATCGCCTCCTACCAGCAGCGCGGCAAGCAGATAGACGAGATGTTCCGGCAGGTGGGCCAGCCCCGAGAAGACCGGGCCGGGGAGCTGGCGGCACTGGAGGCGAGGGCGCGGTGGCGCCTCGGCGCCGCCTACCAGATCGCCGGAGACAGAGAGAGCGCCGTCCGGGAGAGAGAGCAAGCGCTGAAGCTGTACCCGGAGGTGGCCCAGGCTGCCCTGGCCGAGGATGGGGGGAAGGCGGGATGAGCGGGGCTGCCAAGCTGGCACGGCCTTCGCTGCTGGCGCGACTGGCGGCCCTGGTGATTGGCCTGGGCGCCTTCCTGGTGCTGACCATGGTGCTGGCGGCCAATCTCGGAGCGCAGCCGATCCCGCTGGGGGTGATCCTGGAATCGGCGAGACGAGAGACCGGCTCCAAGCTGGCAGAGATCTTCTGGCACCTGCGGCTGCCCCGGGTGGCGCTGGGGGCGATCGTGGGGATGGCCCTCACGGTCGCCGGCACCTCCCTTCAGGGGCTGCTCATGAACCCCCTGGCCGACCCTTACCTGGTCGGGGTATCGGCCGGAGCGGCGCTGGGGGCGAGCGCGGCGATGGCGCTGCATTTCGGCAACTTCCTGGGTGGGGCCGGCCGCTGCCTCATCGCCTTTGGGTCCGGCGCGCTCACCATGATTCTCGTGCTGTGGCTGGCGCGAGAGCGCAGGCGGCTGCAGCGGGATGCCTTCATCCTCGCCGGGGTTGTGGTCGGCTCCTTCATGTGGGCCCTGGTGACCCTGGTCATGACTCTCGCGGGGCAGGACCTCCAGACCATCGTGTTCTGGCTGATGGGCAATCTGTACGGGCAGATCAGCTGGGTGATGGTAGCGGTGACGGGGCTGCTGGTGGCGATAGGCTGTGTCGCCCTTTACTCCTACGCGCGAGACCTCAACCTGCTGGCCCTGGGCGAGGAGCAAGCCAAGCAACTGGGGGTCGAGACCGAGAAGCTCAAAACGGGAGTGATCCTGTTCTCGGCCTTGGCCACCGCGGCGGCGGTATCGGTGAGCGGGGTGATCGGCTTCGTGGGGCTGGTGATACCGCACATGGCGCGCAAGCTGGTGGGGCCGGACCACCGGGTGCTGATCCCCGCGGCCGGCCTGCTGGGGGCGGCCTTTCTGGTGTGGGCGGACACCGTGGCGCGGTTGATCGCGGAGATCTTCCCCGTGGGGGTGCTCACCTCTCTGCTCGGCGCGCCTTTCTTCTTCTACCTGCTGAAGAGGCGGCAGCGGGTTTAGTCGCCTCTGGCGACCTGCATAGTGGCCGGGCGAGGGACCATGCTGGAAGCGCTGGCGATAACCGTCGGTTACGGCGATGGAGCCGTGGTGCAAGATCTGACCCTCAGCCTATCGCGGGGCCAGTTCCTGGGCCTGGTGGGGCCGAATGGCTCGGGCAAATCCACCGTGATCCGCGCTCTCAGCCGCGTGCTCCCCCCTTCCCGGGGGCAAGTGCTGCTGGACTCCGTTGACATCTACCGCCTGCCGGCGAAGGAGCTGGCTCGGCGGCTGGCGGTGGTGGCCCAGGACAATGCCGTCGGCTTCGATTTCCTGGTGCGCGAGGTGGTGATGATGGGCCGGGCGCCCTATCTCTCGCGCTTCGGGATCGAGCGGGCGCGGGACTACGACATCGTCGAGCAGTCACTCGACGTGACTCATACCCGGGTGCTCGCCGATCGCCCCATCACCGCCCTCTCCGGCGGCGAGCGGCAGCGCTGCATGATCGCCCGCGCCCTCGCCCAGGAGGCGGAGGTGCTGCTGCTCGACGAACCGACCGCCCACTTGGATATCAACCACCAGATCGAGATCCTGGACCTCGCCCGCAGGCTGACCGCACAGCGCGGCCTGGCCACACTGGTGGTGCTGCACGATCTCAACCTCGCCAGCCAGTACTGCGACCGATTGGCCTTGATGGCGGAGGGCCGGGTGCTGGCGGCGGGCGCGCCGCGAGAGGTGGTGACCGAGGACCACATCCGCGCCGCCTACCACACTGATGTCCAGGTGCGCGCTCACCCCTCCACCGACCGGCCCTATGTCACCTTGCTCTCGCGCCTCCCGGTGGCATCGCCCCCCACCCGCCAGACCCGCGTTCACCTGATTTGCGGAGCCGGCACTGGAGTGCAGTTGATGCGCCGGCTTCGCGAGCTGGGATTCGCGGTCTCGGTGGGGGTAGTGAATGTCGCGGACAGCGATCAGCTAGAGGCGGAGGCCTTGGATCTGCCCCGGGTGGAAGAGGCCCCATTCTCGCCGATCACCGAGGAGGCGCATCGGCGCAACAGCGATCTCGCCCGCGCCGCGGAGCTCGTGATCGTCACCGGCATCCCCTATGGCCGGGGCAACTTGCGGAACCTGGAGGCGGCAGTGAGGGCGCGGGGGGTAGGAAGGCGCGTCCTCATCATTGATGATCCCCCGATCGTCGGCCGGGACTTCACCGAGGGAGAAGCCACCGCCCTCCAGCGCCAGATCGTGAACGCCGGCGCTGAGCTTTGCCGGGACCTCGCCGATGCCCTGGCGCGCGTGGAGAGGATGGCGTGACCGGCGAGGTCTGGCGCTTCATAGACTCCGGCCGGCTCGCCGGGGCCGAGAACATGGCGGTGGACGAGGCCATGCTGGAGGCCCATGCCGCGGGCGAGACGCCGCCCACGCTCCGCGTTTACGGTTGGCAGCCCCCTGCCGTCTCGCTGGGACGCTTCCAGCGCGCGGATTCCGCCGTGGATCTGGAGGCCTGCCGGGCTCTGGGCATAGCTGTGGTGCGCCGCCCCACTGGGGGTCGGGCCATCCTCCACACCGGCGAGGAAGTCACCTTCGCCCTGGTGATCTCGGCGAAGCGGCTCGGCACGGCTGGTGTGATGGACTCTTACCGGTCGCTGGCCGGGGGCATCGTAGCGGCCTTGCGGCTGCTCGGGTTGGAGGCGCGGCTGGTAGCGCGAGGCGCGCCCTCCTCCCCAGCGACCATCCAGGACCCGGCCTGCTTCGCGGTGAAGGCGCGGTGCGATCTGGTGGTGGGTTCGGCGAAGCTGGTGGGCAGCGCCCAGGTGCAGCGCCGCGGAGTCATCCTCCAGCAGAACTCGCTCCCGCTTCAGCTGCCACTGCGACTGTGGGCCGCGGTGTTCCGGCGCTCGGGGGAGGCACCGGAGGCAGCGGGATTGTGGGAGGCGGCGGGAAGGAAAGTGGGCCACGGCGAAGTCGCCCGCGCCCTGAGGGAAGGGTTCGCCTCCGCCTTCGGGGTCGCGCTCGTGGATGGTATGCTCACTGACGGCGAGCTGGCGCGAACGCACCAGCTCGCCGTCAGTGGCGCTTGCCAATGGCTAGCCGAGAGGGCATCCACGGAGTTTCCTGAATCATAGTGACAGCTGATGATTCAAGAAACTCCTCAGACCCAGGCGCAGGGCTTGTGAGGCCGATTCTCTTGCATCATGGTTGCTCCCACGATGCAAGAGAATCCGTAGCTCGAAAGGCGAGACCGGGGCGACAAGAAGCCCCGGTCTCTGTCCTTTGCCAGTCCACACCCCCCGGTTAGTGCCAAGTCCCTCCAACCGCGTAGATCTTGAAATACCCCGTCAAGGCCTCGAGGTTGGGCGCGTCGTAGACCATCCCGACGGGCAGCTTGATCTGCTGGCCCTGATACTTGAAACGCACGTACTCCAATTGCGTGCCGTCCCAGTTCTTCTCCTTCACCAGGGTGATAGGCCCATAGAGCGCGACGAAACCCTGCAGCTTCTTCGCCTTGTCCACGTCAGACATCTCGCGGGGCTTGATCTGTGCCATGGCAGGCTGCGCTGCCTCCCCCGCGCCCCCGGCTGCTGCCGCACCCCCGCCACCTCTCCCGCCACCACCGCCCCGCATGCCGCCGCGGCCGCCGCCGCGGCCGCCGCCACCGCCACGGCCGCCCCGGCCTCCGCCACCGCCACCCCCACCACCGCGCATCCCGCGGCCACCTCCACGACCGCCGGCTGCCTCCCCGGCGCCCTGTGCTCCTCCGGCCGCGCTGACCTCGGCGCCAGCGGCGCCCCCGCCTCCTCTGCCACCGCGCATGCCGCCGCGCGCCCCGCCGCGACCACCGCGGGCGCCGCGGCCGCCAGCGGCCGCTACCTGACTGCCTGCCGCCCCGGCTCCGCCGGCTCCTCGACCCCCACCGGCCGCCGGCTCTCCGGGAGCCCCGGCCCCCGTCTGCGCCTGCTTGCCTTTACACCCGGCCATCACCAGCAGCGCAGCTAGCGCCAAGAGAACGAACCAGACTGCTACCTGAGTGCTGCCACTTTTTCCCTGCCGCATTGCTGAGCCTCCCGTGACCTGCATCTGAACCGGCACAGACAACAGCTAGACAGCCGCGCCCGGTGCCGCCTGTCCTTTTGACCGAACCGGGAGCGTTCCTGTTCCCTCACCGGGCCTTTACAGCCCGCTCGCCTGTCCGCTAGAATAGCCCGAAAAGCCGATGAAATGCAAGTCGGATCTGCGCGGGGCCGTGCTGGCCCGGCGGGATGCCCTCTCGACTGAGGAGATCGCGGGCAAAAGCCGGGCCGCTGGCGAGCACCTCTTTTCACTGCCGGAGTTCGCCCGGGCGCGACTGGTGATGTTCTTCGTCACCTTCGGCAGCGAGGTGGACACCTTGCCCATGATCAGGCAATCCATCGCCAGCGGGCAGCAGGTGGCCGCGCCGCAGGCCAACCGGGAGACGCGCAGCTTGCTTCCCTGCGAGATCGTGGACCCGGAGACCGACCTGGCGCCGGGCGCCTATGGCATCCGGGAACCCAGGCCTGGCTGCCGCATAGTCACGCCGGACCAGATAGATGTGGTGCTGGTGCCGGCCGCAGTGTGGGGGGAAGACGGCTATCGCCTAGGGTACGGCGCGGGCTACTACGACCGCTTCCTGGCGCGCGCCCCGCGGGCGCGGCGGATCGGGCTAGGTCTGGAG
Organism: uncultured Armatimonadota bacterium; assembly: GCA_963716175.1. Lineage (GTDB taxonomy): Bacteria > Armatimonadota > Hebobacteria > Hebobacterales > Hebobacteraceae > MFD04408-11. The sequence goes on from OY970296.1 coordinate 4,092,974, forward strand.
GTGCAGGTGGTGGCTCGGGTGCCGCACGGCAACCACGACTTGCCAGTGGACGTGCTAGTGACCGAGGCCGCAGTGCGGCGCTTCGCCCATCGCCCGGCCGTCGGCAAGGGAGGTGGTGATGGCGGATAAAGTCCGGCTGCACAGCATCACCGTCTATGGCTGTCACGGCGTCACGGAGGCGGAGCGCGCACTGGGCCGGCCCTTCGAGATAGATGTGGAGCTGGCGCTGGATCTCTCGGCGGCGGGAGAGAGCGATGACCTGGGTGCGACCGTGGACTACGGCGCCGTCTGCCAGCTTGTCCAGAGCGTGAATGAGGCCGGGCCCTACCTGCTGCTGGAGGCCTTCGCCACCAGGATCGCCGAGCAGATCATGGCCGGCTTTCCGGTGCAGGAGGTGACGGTGCGAGTGCGCAAACCCCAGCCGCCGGTGGGAATGCTGGTGGAGGCGGCCGAAGTCGAGATCACGCGCCCGGGCGGCCGACCGCCCCTGTAGGGCGGGTATGTCGCAGGTCGCCACAGGCAACCAAGCATGCCCGCCGGCCGTTTGCCGCCTGCTGTGCGGGGTACGTTGGGCAGGAGCTTCAGTCGCCTCTGGCGACTTGCCTCCTGCCATGGGGTATGGTAGTCTGGTCGCGCTGATAGCACAGATAGCCCGCGAGGGCCGAAGGGGGGAAAGGTGAAATCGCAACCATTCACCGAGCGATGGATCATCAAGCTTGTACTCGCGCTTTGGGTTGCTCTTGCCTGTGCTCTCACGCTGTCCGCCTCCGACGCAGCGGCATCTCAGGCCGCTCCTGCCCGGCTCGCCGCGCACCCCGCCTTCGACCCCTCAGAACGGCAACTCAAGGCCTGGGTCGATGCCGGCTACAATGCGTTCACCACAGGCGTGGCCTATGACGATGCGTTCAGCGTGCCTGGTGTCAGTCAGTGGTACTGGCTCCCGTCTGAGGTCGTGGTGATTGGTAATGCTGCGGCTGTCGTCGGCCTCAGCTGCGAAACGCCTCAGTTGCTGGCCACCTACACCGCATGGCGAGGTACGCGCAGCGCCCTCCCCGAAGCGCAAGTCATTGACGCTGTCTACTCCCAGTTGGCTCAACAGGCGGGCTACTGCCGCTTCGTGGTCGTGGGCCTTGCGAAGACCTCCTCACGGGACCTCGGACTTGAGTACGTGCTCAACGTGAATGGGATCAGGTACGGCCAGCCGCGCATCTCTAGCCCGTTTGACGAGCCTCTCAGCAGTTCCCACAGTCTGCTCGACAGGAGGGACTACCAGTGTCTCTCGGTGGAGGTGGTAGAACGCTTCGACCACGAGTATCTGGTGGATATCCAGGGCAAGACCTACACCCGGACGCAGGCCCGCTCCTCGGTCGGCTATGAGCGCCGAGCCTCGGTGAAGCAGGGGGGGGCGACAGTTGGCTACACACACCTCGTAACCGAGATCGTAGACTTCCCTCTCCTCCGGGACGATGGCGCGCCGCTTATCCCCGCTGACGCCGATATGATCACCCTGGAGATGCTGGCGCCAGACGCGTCCTACGAAGTGAGCGTGAACCTCCGGACTGGGATATCTTCAAAGTCTCTCGGATACCTGGTATTAGCGCCGAAGAGCAGGCTGCATCAGGCGCTTGAGGATATCGCCAAGAGACCAGAGTATGCCGACTGGGTTCTGAAGATATACCAGATGGAACCCAGGGTCCCGACGATCACCATCTCTGTCCAGCCCGGACGGTCGCCCTACGAGACCAAGAAGGCACTGAAGGCACTCGTGCTAGAGGGCCAGAAGGCCTGTGAGGATGGCAACCTAGTTGTTATCTTGGAGGTTGGTGCACGTAGGCTCTTCGAAGCGCGCTACCACCCGGCGAGCAAGTCAGTCGTGGTCACTTCGGTGCCGTGACCGCGGCGTCCGTTCTTGGCGATCGGCACCGGCGTAGGGGGAGATGTGCTTGTCGGTGATGCAGGAGCCATGGCCCTCCTCGGCGCGCTGGTCGGCATGTACGTTGGGCAGGAGCTTTAGTCGCCTCCAGCGACTTGCCTCCTGCCCGTCGTGCGACGGAGGTGAAATGTCTGCTTACGAACCGAACATCGGCCTGGAAGTCCACGCTGAGCTGAACACGCGGACCAAGGTGTTCTGCGGTTGCTCGGCCGCGGTGGGAGCGCCGCCGAATGCACAGGTCTGCCCGGTGTGCCTGGGATTCCCCGGGGTGCTGCCCGTGCTCAACCGCCGGGTGGTGGACTACGCTCTGCGGATGGCGCTGGCGCTGCACTGCGAGATCGCCCGGCCCAGCATTTTCGAGCGCAAGGGATATTACTACCCGGACCTGCCCAAGAACTTCCAGATTTCCCAGAAGCGCGCGCCCCTGGGGCGCAATGGCTACCTCGATCTCGGCCTGGACGGTCGCACGTCGCGGGTTCGGATCACGGATGTGCACATCGAGGAGGACGCGGCCAAGCTGCTGCACCCCAGCGAGAGCAAAGAAGAGACCCTGGTGGACTTCAACCGCTCCGGTATTCCGCTGTTGGAGATCGTGAGCGAGCCGGACATGCACTCGGCGGCGGAGACAGAAGCCTATATGAACGCCATTCGCAGCATCCTGCTCTATCTCGCCATCTCCGAGGCCCGCATGGAGCAGGGACAGGTGCGCTTCGAGGCCAGCGTTTCGCTGCGCCCCGCGGGCGCGTCGGAGCTGGGGACGCGAGTTGAGATCAAGAACCTGAACAGCTTCCGCGCTGTCACCGGAGCCGCTTCCTATGAGATTGCCCGCCAGACTCGCGCCCTGCAGTCAGGAGGGTTAATCGAGCAGGAGACGCGGCTGTGGGACGACGAGCGAGGCGTCACCGAGCCCATGCGGCGCAAGGAAAGCGCCATGGATTACCGCTACTTCCCGGAGCCCGACCTGGCGCCTCTGGTGATAGACGACGCCTGGATCGAGCGGGTGCGGGCCGAGCTGCCCGAGCTGCCGGAGGCGCGCCGGCAGCGCCTGATGCAGCAGTACAGTCTGTCCGACTACGATGCGGGCATCCTCACCGGGGAGAAGGCGCTGGCTGATTTCTTCGAGGCCACCGTGGCCGCGGGCGCGCCGCCCAAGGGGGCCGCGAACTGGCTGATGGTGGAGCTGCTGCGTCTGCTCAACGAGCGCCAGATGCAGATTGCCCAGGTGGCGGTCACGCCGGAGGCTCTGGCCGAGTTGGTCTCGCTGGTCGAGGCCGGCACCGTCAGCGCGCTGGCCGCGAAGAGCGTGTTCGCCCAGCTTTTCGGGCGCGGCGGCTCCGCCGCGGCCATCGTGGCCGAACTCGGCCTGGCTCAGATCAGCGACGAGGCCCAGCTCGCCGCGACCGTGGAGGAAGTGCTGACCGAGAACCCGGACGCGGTGGCCAACTTCAAGGCGGGAAACGAGAAGTCGCTGGGCTTCCTGGTCGGCCAGGTGATGCGCAAGAGCGGCAAGCGCGCCAACCCGCAACTGGTGAACAAGCTCCTCCGAGATCGGCTCCTGTAGGGCGGGCATGTCTCTGCATGCCCGCCGGCCGTTGCCCTTCTGTAGGGCGGGCATTCCCATGCCCGCCGGGGCAGGCCTGCCCTACCCCGCGCCGTCGTTGTAGGGGCGTGATTCATCACGCCCAGGGCGCAATGAATTGCTCCCCTACAGAGGCCTCCGTATCTGGTACAATAGACCAGCTTCCATACCGAGGGACGTCCCCAAAAAGATCGGGGCCCGCCGAGAAAGCGGGCCCCGAATCGGTTTGCGAAGGTGACGGCCAACGAGGCGATGTCACCTAGGAACGCTAGGCAACCACCTACGCGGCGGCCACCTCCGGTCTATGTAACATAGGACACCACCTCCTTTCTCTACTCAGAAAGTACCACATTTGGGCAGCCCGGTCAACCGCCCCGCGGCCGCTACGCGGACGCAGCCCGTCTGGTCTTCTCCGTTGGGCAGGAGCTGGCCTCCTGCCCCCGCTGTGCCTCTGCGCCCCTGTGGTTCGGCCCTGCCGTCACACGTCGAACACCACGTGCCCCCGCCACAGCCCGTCCTGCTGCCAGATACGCAGCTCGTGGTAGGTCACAGCCTTCACCGGGGCGCCGGTGTGGGGCGTCTCCCGTGGCGCCGGGCCGCCCCGCGCCCGCGCCCGGAGCCGCCAGGGGTTCTCGCTCAGCGCCTCCACCTCGAACTCGCAGGGCACCGCCTCGTCCCTCTCCGCCACCCAGAGCAGCTCCGAGAGCCAGGCGTGCAGCAGATCCTCCAGGGAATCCGCCTCCACCTCTACCGCCCACTCCTGCTGGCGGCCGATGGCGTCCAAGTCCTCGCTCAGGCTGAACATCCCCTCCGCCGCCGCGCAGAAAAGCTCCGGAACCGTCCCACCCCAGGCCTCAATCGCCTTGTCCGCGGTGTGTGGAAGGAACTCAAAGCCGCGGCTTCCCGCCTCGTTCGCCATGCCCTAGGATTTCCGTTGGGCAGGGGCGTGCCCCTGCCACTATCCGCTGGGCAGCAGCTTCAGTCGCCTCTGGCGACGTGCCTCCTGCCCGGTTCGCCGCCGTGGTATAATGGCTGTTGGCCAAGTACAGCTCTGCGCGGAGGGAGTGATGGTCTTCAAGGTGTTACTCGAGCCTAGTGATGAGGGTGGCTACACCGCGCTCGTCCCTGCTCTTCCCGGGTGCATCAGCGAGGGCGAGAGCGTCGAGGAGGCCATGAAGAACATCCGTGAGGCGATAGAGCTCTACCTGGAACCTGTGGATGGAGGCAACCTCGAGAAGGAAGGCGTCCTGGTCAGGGAACTTGCGCTGTGAGCAAGGTTCCCAGCCTTCCGTACACTGACATCATCCGCGCCCTGGAACGGACTGGCTGGACCGGCGTGCCTCAACGTGGGAGTCACATCCGCCTGCACAAGATGGTGGGCAGCGAAGTGCTTAGGCTGACCGTTCCCGCCCACAAACCAGTCAAACGCTCAACCCTCTCACACATCCTCAAGCAAGCGCGGCTGGACGTGGACGACTTTCTCGCGCTGCTCTGACTTCGCCGAAACCAGTAGTCAGAAGAGACCTGGCTGGGCCCTTCGGGCCGCCACCCCGGCCTGCGGCAGGCAGGCTTAGAGGCTCCTGTCCTGCATCTTGTCTATCTGCGCCATCTGCGTAATCTGCGGATGTCCCTACCCCTCCCTCCCCTCCACCGCCACCCGCGCGATGTTGGCGACCTGGTCGCCGGGATCGAGGCGGATGAGGCGCACGCCCTGGGTGGAGCGGCCGATGCGGCGGAGGTCGGCGATGCGCTGGCGGATGACCTGGCCCGCGGTGGTGATGATCATCAGGTCCTCCCCCTGGTCCACGATCCGCATCCCCACCACCGGCCCATTGCGCTTGGTGATGTTCAGGGTCTTGACCCCGATCCCACCCCGGCCCTGGGCGTGATACTCGTCCAGCGCGGTGCGCTTGCCGTGGCCCTCGCGGGTCGCCACCAGCACATCCGCGCCGGAGCGCGCCGCCCCCATGCCCACCACCACATCGCCCTTGCGCAGACGGATGCCCCGCACCCCGGTGGCGGGCCGGCCCATGGGGCGGACCTCCTCCTCCGCGAACCGGATCGCCATCCCCCGCTCTGTCACCATGATGATCTCGCGCCGGCCATCGGTCTCGATTACCCAATGCAGCTCATCATCATCCGCCAGGCCAATGGCGATGATCCCACCCTTCACCCGGGTGTCATATTCGCTCAGGCGCGTCTTCTTCACCACCCCCCGCCTGGTGGCCATGAACAGGTAGCGGTCCTCCGAGAACTCCTTGATCGCCCGCACCCCGGTCACTCGCTCCCCGGACTCGATCTGGATCAAGTTGATCGCGGCGGTGCCGCGCGCCTGGCGGCTGGCCAGCGGCACCTCGTGCGCCCGCAGCCGGTAGACCTTGCCCCGGTTGGTGAAGAACAGGATGGTGGTGTGGGTGCTGGCGACAAACAGCTGCTCGACCACGTCCTCCTCTTTGCGGTTGAGCCCGATCACGCCCTTGCCGCCGCGGCCCTGCACCCGGTAGGTATCAACAGGCAAGCGCTTGATATAGCCATCCCGGGTCATGGTGATGACCATATCCTCTTCTGCGATCAGATCCTCCACGCTCAGGTCCTGCGCCTCACCCGCCCTGATCTGGGTGCGCCGCTCGTCCCCCCGCTGCGCCTTCAGCTCCAGCAGCTCGTTCTTCACGATCTGCATCACTTTGCGCGGCTGCCAGAGATGCTTGCGCAGCCAGGCCCGGGTTGCCGCCACCCGACCCTCGTTGCCCGCCAGGCCGGCGAGCGCGGGCCCCAGCGTATCCTCGAGCTGGGCGATAGTCTTGATCACCTCCCGATACTCCTCCTCGATCTTCTCCCGCTCCAGGCTGGTCAGGCGCTGCAGCATGAGTTCGAGGATGGCCTGCGCCTGCCGCTCCGAGAGCTTGAACCGCCCCATCAGGCGCTCTCGCGCGGCCGGGGGATTGGCCGCCTTGCGGATGATGGCGATCACCTCGTCCAGGTGCGTGAGCGCGACTCGATAGCCCTCCAGGATATGCGCCCGCGCCTGCGCCCGCTCCAGGTCGTGCTGGCAGCGCAGCACCACCACTTCCCGGCGGTGGTCGAGGAACTGCTTGATCAAATCAACCAGCCCCAGGGTGCGCGGCACCAGGGGCACTCCCTCGCCCGGCTTCTGCGCGCTGTAGTCTGGGATCAGGCCCACCATGTTCGCCGGGAAGCTGGTGCGCATGCGGGTGTTCTTATAGAGCTGGTTGAGCAAGACGTGGGGGTTGCCCTCCCGCCTCAGCTCGATCACCACTCGCATCCCTTTGCGGTCGGACTCATCTCGCAGCGCGCTCACGCCCTGAATCCTCTTGCTGGTGACCAGCTCCGCGATCTGCTCCACCAGTTGCGCCTTGTTCACCTGGTAGGGCAGCTCGGTGATGATAATGGCGCTGCGGCCGCCCTCCATGGGCTCGATCGTCGCCCGCGCCTGCATAGTGATGGAACCGCGGCCGGTCTCGTAGGCCTGCTTGATGCCGGACTTGCCCAGGATCATGGCCCCCGTGGGGAAGTCCGGGCCGGGCAGCACCTTCATCACTTCCTTCAGGCTGGCGTCCGCGTCCTGGATCAGCAAGGCGCAGGCGTCCACGACTTCACCCAGGTTCTGGGGCGGGATGTTGGTCGCCATCCCCACCGCGATCCCGGAGCCGCCGTTGCAGAGCAGGTTGGGGAAGCATCCTGGCAGCACCGTCGGCTCGGTGCGGGTCTGGTCGTAGTTGGGGACGAAGTCCACCGTGTCCCGGTCAATGTCGGCCAGCATCTCCGCGCCATAGGCCGACATGCGGGCCTCGGTGTACCGCATCGCCGCCGGCGGGTCGCCATCCACGGAGCCGAAGTTGCCGTGCCCATCCACCAGCGGATAGCGCATGTTCCAGTCCTGCGCCAGCCGCGCCAGCGTGGGATAGATCACCTCCTGGCCGTGGGGATGGTAGTTGCCCTGCGTATCGCCCGCGATCTTGGCGCACTTGCGGTGCTGCGCGCCGGCAGTGAGGTTGAGGTCGTGCATCGCGACCAGAATGCGCCGCTGCGCCGGCTTCAACCCATCTCGCACATCCGGCAGCGCCCGCGCGATAATCACGCTCATGGCGAAGGTCATGAACGAATCGCGCATCTCCTGCTCGATCTCGACCTGCGTCTCTCCCAGTTGTCTCTTCGGCTCAGCCATATCTCAGCACTATCTCCAAGTTGTCATCCTGAGCGAGGGCGAAGCCCGACGCGAAGGACCCCGCCGTTTGAGTGGCACAGGCGCCTGCCCTTCGGGGCCTTCGCGAAGGAGGGTCCCGCCTGTGACCGTTGGGCAGGAGCTTGTCTCCTGCCAGTTGTTCAACTCGCTAGACGGGGGCGCGTCTCCTGCGCTAGCGGATTCGACCTGACGTAGCGGTCAGCGGCACCATCCAAGGGAACTCACTTGGACTGGCGATACTGCCGCTTCTCCACTGCCCTCTGAAACTTCGTCCAATCAAGCTCGAAAAAGACCTTCTTGCTATTGGCGGGCCACCACTCTATCGTCCCCTCGCTGATCTTCAGAGTACCCAACGTCTTGGTCTTGGGAGTACCCGAAGCAGGTCTCATCTTGACCTTGAATACGACGTCTGCCTTACCCAGTGTTACCTCTGGAACCTTGGATAACGTCACCGTGTGGTCCACTGCCTGACCTCCTCTCTCGACACGCTGTAGTCAGGTTCGGCAGGAGCTTGCTCCTGCCCTAACTGCCCAGACCACGGCGGGATTCTTCGCTGCGCTCAGAATGACAACAGAACGGCCGGCGGGCATGCCCTTCGACCGCGCATCAGGGTGAACTCCGACATGCCCGCCCTACAGCATCTCATCTGTGCCATCTGCGTAATCTGCGGATAGTGTCGTTCGCCGTTACGCCCCCACCAAATCCAGATCCCGCGCTTCCTTCGCGTACTTGACGATGAACTCCTTGCGGGGCTCCACCTCGTCGCCCATGAGGGTGGAGAAGATCAGGTCGGCGGTCTCCGCGTCCTCCATCGTGACCTGCTTGATGCGCCGCTTACTGGGGTCCATGGTGGTGTCGGCGAGCTGATCCGCGTTCATCTCGCCTAGACCTTTGTACCGCTGGATCATCGGGTTCTTCGCCTTCACCTGCTTCAGGACCGCCTCCAGCTCAGCGTCGGTGTGGGCGTAGAGGATGTCCTTGCCATTGCGCACGCCATACAGCGGCGGCTGAGCGATGTAGATACGCCCGTTCTCTATTAGCTCCCGCATATGGCGGAAGAAGAAGGTCAAGAGCAGAGTGCGGATGTGCGCCCCGTCCACATCGGCGTCCGCCATGATGATGATCTTGTGATAGCGAAGCTTGTTCAGGTCGAAGGCGCCGCGCGCCTTCTCGCTGGAGGCGTCCTCGCCATTCCCGTTGCCGTTGCCATTGCTGCGATGCTCGGTGATGCCAGTGCCGAGCGCCGAGATCAGGGTGGCGATCTCCTGGTTCCTCAGGACCTTGTCCATGCGCGCTCGCTCCACGTTCAGCACCACGCCTCGCAGCGGCAGGATCGCCTGGTAGCGGCTGTCCCGGCCCTGCTTGGCATTGCCCCCCGCCGACTTGCCCTCCACCAGGAACAGCTCGCACTTGCTCGGGTCTCGCTCCTGGCAATCCCACAGCGTGCCCGGAAGGCCCGTGCTCTCCAGCGCCCCCTTCCGCTTCACCAGGTCGGCCGCCCGCCGCGCCGCCTCCCGTGCCCGGCTGGCCGTGATCGCCTTCTCGATGACCTTGCGCGCCACCGGCGGGTGCTCTTCCAGATACTCGCTCAGGGCCTCGCCCACCACAGAGTTGACCAGCCCCTCCACCTCGCTGTTGCCCAGCTTGGTCTTGGTCTGGCCCTCGAACTGGGGCTGGCGCAGCTTCACGCTGATCACCGCGGTCAGCCCCTCCCGCACATCGTCACCGCCGAAATTGGAGTCCTTCTCCTTCAGCAAGCCGGCCTTGCGCGGCGTATTGGTTCAGGGCGCGAGTGAGCGCGGTCTTGAACCCGGAGACATGGGTGCCGCCCTCCGCGGTGTGGATGTAGTTGGCATAGGAGAGAATGTGCTCCAGGTAGCCGCTGTTGTACTGGAGCGCGATCTGGACTTCGATGTCGTCGCGCGACCGCTCGAAGAAGATCACCTTGTGGATCGGCTCCCGCGAGCGGCTCAGGTGCTCGACATAGGCCTGGATGCCGTTCTTCTGCAGGAAAACCTGCTCCTCTCCGGTCTTCTCGTTCAGGAAGGTGATCTTGACCCCCCGATTGAGATAGGAAAGCTCCTCCAGGCGGTGGAGCAGCCGCTCCTGCTCGTGCTCGATGCTCGGGAAGATCTGCAGATCCGGCCGGTAGGTGACCTTCGTCCCCGTCTTGCGCGCCTTCCCGATGACCTTCAGCTCACTGGCGCGCTTGCCGCGCTCGAAGCGCTGGTGGTAGACCTTGCCATCCCGGTAGACCTCCACTTCCAGCCACTCGGAGAGCGCGTTGACGACCGAGACCCCGACCCCGTGCAGGCCGCCCGACACCTTGTAAACCCCGCCGCCGAACTTGCTGCCGGCGTGCAGCATGGTCATCGCCACCTCCACGCCGGGCCGCTTCACCTCCGGGTGGATGTCAACCGGGATCCCGCTGCCGTTGTCGGTGACCGAGATCGAATCATCCCTATGCAGAACCGTGTTGATCTCAGTGCAGCGACCGGCCATGGCCTCGTCAATGGAGTTGTCCACCACCTCGACGAACAGGTGATGCAGGCCTCGCGGGCCGGTGGTCCCGATGTACATCGCGGGGCGCTTGCGCACCGCGTCCAGCCCTTTGAGGACTTGAATGTGCTTGGCCTGATAGTCAGAGGACTGCGGTTTCTGGTTTCTGGCCAACATGAACTCCTTCGTAACCACCTGACTGGCGATTTCGCGGCCCCGTGGAACCCCCCGCTCAGAGCTCTCTCAGCCCGGCCGCCAGGCGAGAAAATGCTAGGCTAGGCCTAGCTTTTTCCGACCCACTGAGTATACCATTTCCGGCCCGAAGAATCAAGCGAAACCGGGGTCCACGCCACCTCTATTTCGCCCTCGGCCACGCCTTCTTTCGAGCATAAGTGCATACATCGCAGTGTATATCAAAACACACAGCATGCTGAGAACCCGTACCCCGGCCTGCCTCCCGGACCTGGCCACCTAGATCCCCAGGTCCCTCTTCCGAAACAGTGCCGCGGGCTCGAACCCGGCCGCCGTGATGTTAGCTTCGGCGCCCTCCTCACGGTCAATCACGTAGAGAATGCGGACAACTTGCAGGCCCAGGTTGGTGAGGCGCTGGGCGGCCGAGATGGCCTGGGAGGCCGTGGTCAGCACGTCCTCCACCAGCACCACTCGCTCGCCGGGGTTCATGACTCCCTCGATCTCTTTGGCGGTGCCGTACTCCTTTGCCTCCCGGCGCACGATCAGATACGGGATGCCGGTCTCGAGGGCGAGCGCGGTCGCCAGAGGCACGCCGCCCAGCTCCACCCCAGCGATCCTATCCGGGGGCGGCGAGGGCAGCAGACCGGCCAAGGCCTTCGCGATCTCACCCAGCAGCTTGGGCTCAGTCTCGAACCGCCACTTGTCGAGGTAGTACCTGCTCCGCTTCCCGGAGGAGAGGATGAAATCACCCTCGAGATAGGCGGCGGCCTTGACGGCCTGAGCCAGTTCCGTTCGAGTCAAGGCAATGCTCCTCAACGGCCGATCTGTGGACTACGCGGATTGCACAGATCCGAGGCGGCCATGCGCATGCCCGCCCGTGGCATTTCCGTTGGGCAGGAGCTTTAGTCGCCTCTGGCGACCTGCTCCTGCCCGCTTCTCGCCTTTCCCTCATCTGTGTAATCTGCGCAATCTGCGTAATCTGCGGATACTTCTAGTATTCGATCCCCGGCCGCGCGCTCACTCCCTGCCCATAGGGATGCTTGACCGCTTTCATCTCGGTCACCAGATCCGCGGCCCGGATGATCTCTTCCGGCGCGCCGCGGCCCGTGAGGACAAGCTCGACCGCCGGCGGCTTGGCGCAGACCAGCTCCATGAGCTGATCGAGCGAGAGCAGCTGATACTGCAGGGCCTGGAAGATCTCGTCCAGCACCACCAGATCATAGCTTCCGCTGGAGAGGGCGCGCCGGGCGAAGACGGTCCCCTCCTGGGCCTTGGCGCGGTCTTCCTCCGACGGTGGGAGCTGCCACCAGGGCGTGCCCTCCGGCGCCTTGCTGGGATCACCCCACCGGGCTGCGGAGAACCAATGGAACTCCAGCTCGGGGCCCAGGCGAGCCGCGGCTTTGCGCTCTCCCAGGTCCCAGTTCCCTTTCATAAACTGGATGAAGCAGACCCGCAGTCCGTGGCCCGCCGCGCGCAGCGCCAGGCCCAAGGCGGCCGTGGTCTTGCCCTTGCCATCACCCGTGTAGACTTGCACCAGGCCGCGAGCTAGTGGCATGCTCTACTCCAGCGCCTCGCTGGGCCCGGGCGCCAGGCCTTCCAGATGGCAAATGTCGTTCAAGGTCACCAGCCGCAGCACATCCACAGTGCCGCGGAGCGTGGTGATGGAGCCATTCGCAATGAAGCTCAGGCTCCACAACGACATGGGGATGCGCAGGGTGTCGTAGACCACAGACTTGATCGGGCCTCCGTGGGTGGCGATGGCGACATTCCCCCCAGCGTGAGACTCAATGATGCGCCGCATGACTTCCATTACCCGCTCGCACATCTCCGGCTGTCTCTCCCCGTCCGGCGGGGACTTGAGCAGGCGATTGGCCTGCCACCCGAGGAACCAGCTCCCGGAAGTGCGGGCGGCCTCTTGCAGGGTCTTTCCTTCCAGCACCCCAAAGCTGCGCTCGCGCAGGGCCGGTGATACCGTGACCTTCAGGCCCCGGCCGGCCGCAATCAACTCGGCCGTTTCCTGGGCCCGCGGCAGGTCGCTGGCGTAGATGGCATCCAGCTTGATCCCGGCCAGCCGCTGCGCCGCGCGCCGGCCCTGCTCTCGCCCCCGCTGGGTGAGGCCGGAGTGCTGCTGTCCCTGCACTCGGCCCGCCACATTCCACACCGTCTCGCCGTGGCGGACCAGGAACAGCGTGGTCTCCCGCTCCTCCTCTTCCTCCGGCCTTCCCCATGTCATGCTGCCTGCGGAACTCGTCATCCCAGTTCTCCCGGATCATTCCAGCCCAGTTCCGTCCCATCTCGCGCCACCCGCACCGCGCCCAGGCGCACACCCTTCGCCTTGTCGAGGTCACTTATCGGCGTGAAGATGCGCAGCCGGCGAGAGCCGAACTCAACTCCTTCCAGGATCCCGACGCCCAGGGTCTCGCCTCGCTCTCCCAGTAGGCCAACCAGCAGATGCTGAAGCGCGGCGGCGTCAATGGCGCGGGCGCTGCCTCCGAAGTCGGCGCCCAGCGAGCGCAGGCCCTCCGCATTGGGCCTCCCGGAGACGATCAGCAGCAACCCGTCGGCGCGCAGCTCGGCATGGAGCACCTCGCACTCGACCCGTTCCTCCGCGAAGGCGCGGATGTGACCGGGGGCAGTCTCACCGGTAGTCCAGGCGGTGTTCTCCATGGGCAGCTGATCCCACGCCACCTCGGCGGCGCGGCCGCCCGCGAAATAGGCGGCGAACAGGCCCTGGCGCCGGGCAGTGCGCTGCTCCCGGGTGCGAACCTTGACGCGGCGCGAGCGCCGCAGCCGCAGCACGCGGGGCCTGGCTCTGTGCGCGAAAGCGGCGAGCAGGTGCTCGACCTCATCTTCGGCCTGCACCGCCACCACCACGTCCGGGTCCAGCAGGCGCACTTTGGCCGACTTGAGCGCCCGCGCCACACCCCCCGAGACCAGGCCGGTGGTGTCCACAATGATGGTCTCGGCTCCCAGGCGGCGAGCCGCGGTGGCCATCGCCTGGGCGCTGGCCGCAGCATTGAGCAGATGCCCCACCGGGGAAGAGCTGCCCACGAAGTCAATCGCCTCCGCGGAGAGCTCCTCCAAGCGGCGAATGGGATGAGTGACGCGGGCCATGCCCACACACGTGGGCGGGCCCAGGTTGGACTGCCCGGTATCGGCGTCAACCACGGCCGCGGCTCGCCCCGCTTCCACCGCGGCGCTGGCGAGGATGGCGGCCAGCGTGCTCTTCCCGGAGTCAATCGCGCCGATGAGGAACAGTGTGGCGCCAGCGCGGGCCGCCTCCACGGCGGGAGACCAGGAAGGTGGAATGTCCCAAGCGGGTTGGGACGAGGTCATGACGGTCTGTTTAGCCAAGGCGAGTGCGTTTCCTGCCCGCGCCGGGGCGGCCAGAGGCCAGCTTGCGTCGCGGCCTGGCCAGAGGGTAGAATAGCAAGGTGTGGAAGCATATTACTGGAGTAGTGCTGGCGCTGGCGCTGGCCGGGGGGCTGGCCTGGTGGTTCTTCCACCCCCGGCCGACCGACCGCGAACTGGTTGACAACCTGATCGCGAAAGCGGTGCATGGGGTGGAAACAAAGTCGGTGGACGAGATCATGGGCTGTGTCGCCGACGACTATCGAGACGGGATCGGGCTGACCCGCACCGACATCTGGCGTGCGGCCAATAGCTGGGTGCGCAATCCCGACCAGGCCCAGGTGGTGATTGACGACTACGTGGTGGACATCCAGCCTCCGACCGCGACCGGCAGCTTTGAGGTTAGACTGCTGCTGAACCAGAACAGCCAGTCTCTGGAGTCGGGCCTGCTGCACCTTAGCGTGGAGTTCGAGCAGCAGAAGCGGCGGTGGCGGAAGGTGTGGCTGGTCAAATCGGTCTCCGGGCCTGAGCTGGGCAAGCTTTTCGAGGACTACATGTGAGCACAGAGGACAGCCAGGGCGGGGTCGAGCTTGAGATCGGCGATCCGTACGAGCAGGAACGGGTCATCCGGCACCACGCGCGGATGCAGGCCGAGGACGAGCAGCGCCGGCACGAGGACATGTCGGTGCAGGCGCGCACGGCCTACCTGTGCATGCGCCTGGGCGATTTCTACATCCGCTGCGGGAAGATAGACCGGGCCTTGGGCGAGTACAAGCGCGCGGTCAAGATGGATCAGAACAACGCGATCTTCCGGACCCGGCTGGGCGACACCTATGTGCTGAAAGACATGTTCGAGCCGGCGCTCACCCAGTATCGGCAGGCGATCCGCAGCGACCCCCAGACTCCGGAGCCGCGGGTGAGCCTCGGCGATCTCTATCGGCGCTTCGGCATGAACATTCAGGCCATGGAGCAGTACCGCGTGGCGGTGAAGGCTGAGCCGAACCGGGCCTACTATCGCTTCAAGCTGGCCGACACGCTGACCGCCGCAGGGCACATGAACGGGGCCATGGAGGAGCTGCGGCTGACCGTCTCCCTCGCCCCCAACGACGCCTTCTACCGATTCCGCATGGGCGACCTCTGCCTCAAGCTGGGCCGGGTGAGAGAGGCGGTGCGGGAGCTGAAGGCCGCCGCCCGGCTCGCCCCCTACGATGGGTATTACCTGATCCGGTTCGCCATTGCCTCGCTGGCGGTGGGAGCGGTGGTGGAGGCGGTTGACGCCCTGCGAGCCGCGCTGCGGACGGAGCCGGGCAATCGCTGCTACCGGGTGCTGCTGGCTGACGCCTACCTGGAGGCCGGGCTGGAGAGTGAAGCGGTGCGGCTGATGGCGGCGGTGGGCGAGCTGGACAGCTACGAGATGGAGTTCGTCGGTCGCCGGCGACTAGAGCTGAACCGGGCGGAGAACGACGCCGCCGGACTGGCATGAATGTCGCCACCCTCACCCTCGGGCCCATCGCCACCAACTGCTACCTGGTCTGGCAAGAGGGCCTGAGCCCGGCCCTGCTGGTGGACTGCGCGGGTGACTCCGACGAAATCCAGCAAGCCGCCCAAGCGCGCGAGCTGCAGATCCGGCTGATCGTCATCACCCACGCCCATGCCGATCACTTCGATGCCCTGGCCGCAGTGAAGAAGCAGACCGGGGCCGCGGTGGCCATCCACGAGTTGGAGGCGCCACTGCTGGCCGACCCCACGCGCAATCTCACCGCCATGCTGGGCTATCCGAACCAACCGCTGGCGGCAGAACGGTTGCTTCACGAGGCCGATGTGATTCGCCTGGAGGGGAGCGAGATCGCGCTCACCGTGCTGCACACCCCAGGCCACACCCCAGCGAGCATATGCCTGCTGGGCAAGGGAGTGCTGTTCTCTGGCGACTGCCTCTTCGCCGGGGGCATTGGCCGGATGGACCTCCCCGGCGCGGACGAGCGGGCGATGGCAGCCTCCCTGGCGCGACTGATGAAGCTCGACCCTGATCTCACCGTCTACCCAGGCCACGGCCCCGCCACCACCATCGGGGAGGAGGGGAAGAGCAACCCGTGGGTGAGAGGGCTGTAGCCCCAGCCGGAGGTGTGATCCTCTTCTTTCGGTCCCGCGGGCCGTGTGTAGGGCGGGCATGTCCTGATCCTACGAAGCCCTTGGCAAAATAGGACCCATACCCGCCGGCCGTTGCCGTTCTGTAGGGCGGCCATGCGAAGTCCGCCGGAGGCGGACAAGCATCGCCGCCGAGCCTTCCGTCCCGTAGGGGAGCCCCCGAGTCCACCCTGAGCGGAGCCGAAGGGCCGGCCCCCCTGGCTTGGTCGTATGGTATAATGTGCCGCGAGGGCCCGTAGCTCAGTGGCAGAGCAGGCGGCTCATAACCGCTCGGTCGCAGGTTCGAATCCTGCCGGGCCCACCGGCCCGCTGCGCTCTTCTCCGCTGACTCGCGATAGGCGCGGGCCGGGGCCGCGGCGAAATCATCCACATGCGCTCCATCACGCTGCTCGCGTTGTGCCTGCTCGTCTGCGGCCTGGCCGCCGGCCAGGAGAACCCTCCGGCCGGCCTCCAGGTGGTGTATGCGCTGACGGCGACGACGCAGAAGCAGATGCTCAGCGCCATCTACGCCTACGAGCCGGCCTCCGGGCTGCGCTCTCTCCTCTACCGAGACACCCCGGAGGGGAGCCGGCTGCTCCTCAAGATGGGCGGGTCCGACCTCCAGGGAGTGGCGCGCGCCATTCCGCCCGGGGATGTCTACGGGGTAATGGGCCCGACTACCGCGCCCGGCGGCCCAGCTCCGAGCGACGCGCTCAGCCGAATTCGCCTCAGCGAGCAGGGGGGCAAGCCACCAATCCCGGAGCGCGTGTTCCCACTGCCGCTCTGTTTCAGCCTCGCATCGGCCTACGGGCTGTGGAACCGGGCGCCAGTTTTCGCGGTTTCCCCGGATGCCACCCGCTTCGCAGTCTATGCCCTGCGCGTGGGCGAGGTCCGGCTGGACCGCCCCACCATCCGACTCCTCTCCGCCAGCGGGGCTGAGGAATGGCGGATCCCTCTCGATCATCCCGACCTCTACGTCGCCGATCTCGCCTTCTCGCCAGATGGCGGATCGCTGGCCTACAGCGTCATGCCCCAGGGCGATGAGCACACCCTGGACGAGGCCCTTCTGCCCAAGGCCGGGGTCTACCTGGCCGACATCGCAGCCCGCACCACCCGCCAGCTCTACCCTGGCTTCGTGGACGCCGTCGCCTGGGGGCCCAGGCCCGATCAGATCACCGCCGCCGCCCGGGTCGGCGATTTCTGGAGCACGCGCTACATCGGGCTGGTGCTCGTCCTGCCCCTTGGGCGGAAGGTGAGGGAGTTCTCGCTCCGGGGCGCAGTGACCGCGCTCGCCTACTCGGATGACGGCGAGTGGCTGGCGGTAGCCGCCCATTACCAGAGGGCCGAGCGGATCTGGATCTACCCGGTGAGCGGCGGATGGGGCCAGCAGGCGAAGATCGAGCCGCAGAGCGGAGAACGCATCGCCTTGCTGGGCTGGGCGCGACTCGCGCTACAAACGAGGGCCGAAAGTGCGCCTGCCAGGCCATAGCCATTCGCCATCGCCGGGCATCCGGGGTAATATCAGGCTGGGAAGCGGTTCTCCGAACTGGATATAAGGCCATGGCAACCCCGCACAGCCACATGAGCGAGTCGCCGCACCAGTTCTCCACTGCGCGGGCATCGGAACCCACCAGAAGGCGGCTGCTTTTCGCCATCGGGCTCACCGTCATCGTGCTGGCAGCCGAGGTGGCGGGAGGCCTCTGGTCGGGCAGCCTGGCCCTGCTCAGCGATGCCGCCCACGTTTTCACAGACCTGGTCTCTCTCGCTCTCAGCCTGGGCGCCATCGTGATCGCCTCTCGGCCGGTGAGCAAGGAGCATACCTTTGGCTGGCACCGGGCCGAGGTGTTCGCCGCGCTGATCAACGGGCTGCTGCTCCTGTTCATCTCGGGCGAGCTGCTGCGGGCGGCCTATCTCCGCCTGCACCATCCCCCGCAAGTGAAGGTAGAGGGGATGCTGATCATCGCGGTGGCGGGCCTGATCGCCAATGGCGTGATCGCCCTTCGCTTGCGCGGGCATACGCACAATGATCTGAATGTCCGCAGCGCCTACCTGCACGTGCTGGCCGACTTGGGGGGCAGTGTCGGCGTGGTGGTGGCGGCCGGCGTCATGATGGTCACCGGCTGGTACCTTGCTGACCCGGTGATCAGCATCTTCATCACCCTGCTCATTCTTCTGGGCTCGCTCCACCTGCTCCGCGAAACCGCCCACATCCTGCTCGAGGGTGTGCCCGCGGGCGTGGATCTCGAGGCGGTGGCAGAGGCGGTGCGGTCCGTGCCAGGCGTGCTCGCCATCCACGATCTTCACATCTGGACCATCTGCTCCAATCTCCTGGCGCTCAGCGTCCACGCCACAGTCGGGGACTGCCCGGCCGAGGAGCGGGACCGGATCGTGTGCGAGATCACGGAGCGGCTGAGCAAGCAGTTCGACATCGCCGAGACCACAGTGCAGACGGAGAGCATCCCGTGCCGCACGGACGAGCTCATCCACATCGTGCCCCATCGCCGCGAGTTCTGATCCACAGGTGGCCCGGCTAGACCCCAGGGTCTGTTGCTGAATTGGACGCCTCAGGGCGAGAAGGTCCGAGGAGGCATGGCGGGCCCGGAGAAGAGGCGGTTATCACCTTCATGGGAGGTGCCCGTGAGAATCCTGGCTTTGGCCCTGCTGGTGCTGGCGGCATGTGGGACGGCCTATACGGCGGGAGGAGGCGCCTCCGCTCCGCCGGAGTTGCTGGCCGCGCAGGAGGCGCTGAAGCAGAACCTTGCCCTCGGAGCTGCTCTCGACGGGCGATCTGCCACGTCTGAGCAGGCAGATGAGGCCACCCAGCTCGTGGAAGACGGCCTGGCGAAAGCTCGCGCTTATGCCACGCAGCAGCCGCGAGCCGCAGAGGCCCACCACCTGATCGGCCTCTTCCTGCTGTTCGCCTATCGGCCGGTTAAGTCCGGGTCCGCCTCCGTCACTGACAGCAAGACCGGCCAGGTGAGCCAGACCACGCTCACCGTCCTGCGCCTTGGTGGCAAGGAGGCCTGCGAAGAGGGCCTGGCAGAGCTGCGGACCGCGGCGAGACTCGACGCCGGTGATGTCGGCATCCAGCTCGACTACGCCGAGGCCCTGCAGCAGTGCGACCAGGCGAAGCATTCCGGCAACCTGCTCTCTGCGCTCTGGCAGCGCAGGACCGGCCTCACCGGAGCGCAGCGGGCGCGGGCGGCGCGTCTCGCAGCCCAGGCCTACCGAGCCCAGAACCAACCCGGGGACGAGGTGCGCTGGCTGCACGAGGTGCTGGCGAGCGACCCCAAGGACGAGGCGGCGCGGCAGCGGCTGGCTGAGCTCGCCCCCGCCTCCGGCTCTGCCATCGCCTGGGAGAGCTACCAGGTCGGCATGAACCAGAGGCGGCCGGTGATGATGGACTTCATGGCCGAGTGGTGCGGATGGTGCAAGAAGCTGGACAAGGAGGTCTACACCGACCCCGAGGTGCTGAAGGTCAGCAGGCAGTTCTCATGCATCAAAGTAGATGGCGATCGGAACCGGGAGCTGGTGCGCAGCTATCGCGTGGATGGCTACCCGACTATCGTCTTCCTGGACGCGAGCGGAAAGGAAGTCCATCGCGTGGTCGGCTACCGGCCGGCCCAGGCCTTCCTGGCCGAGATGCAGAAAGCTCTGGCGGCTAACGCGCCGTTACCGAAATCTGGAGGTGGGAGGCGATGAAGCTCTCTTGCTGGGCGATGGGACTGATCCTTCTGACCGGGCTGGCCTGCGCAGGCGCGGCCGCTCCCCCCAAGCAGCCGGCTTCGGTGGCGGCGGGGATGCACGACTTCGACCGCAATACCACCCTGGGAGGGGAGCTGACCGGCCGCCCTGGGACGAAGCAGGAACTGGCGCAACTGCAGGCCCTGGCCGACCGCGGCCTGAACACAGCGCGGAAGCTGGTGGCGGCCGATCCCAAGTCGGCGGACGCCCAGTACCTGCTGGGCAGTTGGCTGATCTACGGCTATGGCGTGGTCCCGAGTGAAGAGACCTACACCAATGAGGACGGCGAGACCGAGGTGCAGCAAGTGCAGCAGGTCGTGGTGGGGCTCAGCGAGGATCCTCAGGAGGGATTGGATGCCCTGCAGAAGGCCGCCGCGCTGGCTCCCAACCGGGGCGACTACACCCTCGATTACGCCGCCGCACTGCTGGACACCGATCACCCGGATGAAGCGATAGCCGTGTTGAAGACAGCCTGGGCGGGACAGCCAGAGCTGACCCCGGCCGAGAAGATGCGGGCCGGGCTCATGGTGAGCGATGCGCTGGCGGGGCAAGGTCTGCTGTCACAAGCCCGCGAGTGGATCTATGCCGCCCTCCTGGTGAACCCGGACAACGTCGAGGCGGTCAGGCGGCTGCGGCTGCTCGATGCCGGCCTGGTGCCGGCCGAAGCTCCGCCCGCCGCCGAGGCCTTCCCTGAAGCCCCGGCCCCCGAAGAGGAAGTGGCTCCAGAGGGCCCCGAGGCAGCCCCAGAGGAAGTCGCTCCGGAAGCGCCGGCGGAGCCGGGCGAGGAAGCGGCGCCCCCGGCGGCCGAGGAGCCATCCGAGGAGTACGCACCGGAGTCGGATGAGGAGGCCCCTGAAGAAGCTGCGCCGGAGAATTAGGGCCCCGAGCAGGAGGACAGCGGCAGTCTCGGCGGTGATACACTGCCGCAGATGCTGGGCGAGGAATAGCGCGCCTGAGGGCGAACCGGGACGATAGCGGGCTGCGTACCGGAGCGACGACGATGGTGATCACGGTCTCCCGAGAGGCCGAATCCGGCGGAGAAGAGCTGGCGCGCCTGGTGGCCGAACGGCACGGCCTCCAGCTAGCCGATCGGGCGATCCTGGAGCGCATCGCCCAGCAGGAAGGCACTCCGGCGGCCCACCTGAGCGTTTTCGATGAGACCGTGCCGGGAACGATCGAGGCCCTGATCGCTGAGTGGCAGACCTCCATCAGCCAGACCGTCTACTTGCGGCACCTCGTGCATTTGCTGGCGCTGCTCGAGCGCGAGGATAACGTCGTGATCATGGGGCGCGGCGGGGCCTTCGTGCTCACGAATCCGGGCACGCTCCATATCCGCGTGGTCGCCCCCATGCCCTGCCGCGTCGCCCGCCTGGTGCAGAGAGGTGTGCCGCGCACGGAGGGGGAGCGGCTGCTGCGGCGCAGCGACTCCGAGCGGGCGAAATTCGTGCGGCAGACCTTCGATGCCGACATCGAGTCACCCACCCACTATGACCTGGTAATCAACACCGCCGAGCTTTCCGCCGAGGCCGGGGCCGAGATCGTTGGCCTCGCCGCCCTGCGCAAGGCGACGCGGCGGGTGGCGGCCGGGGCCTCAGAGGACTTCCTCAGCCACCTTTCGCGCTTGCGGCGCCGACCGCGCCTACCCCGGGTGAGTGAGATCACCTGGGAGCGCTGCCGGCGTCGCGTGCAGTGGTAGCGCCGCGCCGTCGGCTCACCCGATCAGGCCGGGCACGGCGCGGGCCTGTTGCGCCGCGTGGTAGGCGGCATCCAGGAAGTCCTCGGGTTCTCCGCTCCTATCCACCACGCCCATGATGAGTCGCACCTCCGCTGGCAGCTCGCCGGACGCGTTCAGATCATTGATCTGCCCCCTGACGCGCGCCAGGGCGATCATCGCCTCCGGGCGCGAAGTCTCGGGGAAGAGCAGGGCGAACTCGTCTCCCCCGACCCGCGCCACCAAGTCAGTCTGCCTGACAGTGGAGGCGAGGCATTGGGCGACGCTGCGCAGCACGGCGTCACCAGTGTCGTGCCCAAACTCATCGTTCACGCTGTGGAAGCCCTCGATGTCCAGCACCGCCACCGACAAGGTGCGCTTGTAGCGCCGCACTCGCAGCACCTCTGCCTCCAGAACGGCGCAGAACCGCCGCCGGTTGGCCACTCCGGTCACCGGGTCAATGGTCACATGCTCCTGAATCCACCGGCTCTGCTCGCGGATGCGCTCGGCCAGGCGCAGATTGCGCCGCCGCGTGGCCGCCAGCGTGCCGGCTACGGAGGCCAGTACCGAGATTCCGGCTGCCGCGCTTTCCATTTCCGCGTGGGACCGCCGGTCCAGCCGGGCCAGGAACGCGAGCCCTTCCTCCGCCTCCCCGGGCTGCTCCTCCCCGGTGGGCCCGAGGCCCACGCATTCGCCCTCCAGGCTCACCTGCGCAGTCACCAGGTAGCCCAGGGTTTCGCCAGCTGCGCGCACGGGAGCTGCGGCGTCAGCCAGGCCTAACGGGCAGATGTGGACCAAGGAGCTGAGTCTGAGCGTTTCTCCGTCGGCCTCGGCGAGCCGTTCCAACTGCTCGCAGCGGCCGCACTCCAGGCAGGGACGAGACAGGGTGACGGTGCGGGTGAACCAACGGCAGAAGTCCGATAGATCCTCACAAGCGGCGAGCGGCCAACCGGCGGCATGAACGAACAGGATCGGTAGGCCCAGCGCGCCGCTGAAACTATCTTGCACCTCTTGCAGGTTGTCCGGCCACAAGCGTTCGGCCAGATCCTCGCATCTGCGCCCCATTGCTTTCACCTCGATGGGAGGGGCCTGGCCTGCTCACCTAGCAGGCTATTCCACGTTTTCTGGGCCTGCGAGGCGGGATGGGCGACGGCCGTCAGCATGCACGCGGCCAATCACGCGACACAAACTGACGTTTGACAACGCCCCCCGGCTGTGCTAATCTCTCGCCGGGAATGACGATGGCCGCCTCCCTCGACGAAAAGCTCGCCCTCCTCTCCGCGGCCGCGGAGTTCGACATCTGCACCTCTTGCGGCACGCGCGCTGGCTACCAGTTCGCGCCCTCCATCACCCGCCTCTACCTTCCCAACGGCGGCGCTCTCTCTGTGCTGAAGATCCTGATGACCGATGCCTGCCACTATGACTGCTACTACTGCGCGAACCGGGCAGAGCGGCGCCGTCGCCGCCACTCCTTCCGGCCCGGAGGAGCTGGCCAACGCTTTCCGCGAGCTGCACCATCGAGGCCTGGCGAGTGGGCTCTTCCTCAGCTCCGGGATTCACGGTTCCGCGGCCGAGACCATGGAGAGGATGATCGCGGCGGCGGAGATGGTGCGGGAGAGGGATCGCTTCCGCGGCTATCTGCATCTGAAGATCCTCCCGGGCGCCCCCTATCAGGCCGTGGCGCGGGCGGTGGAGCTGGCCGATCGCGTATCGGTCAACATGGAGGCCCCCAGCCAGAAAGCCCTCAGTCTGCTCTCCGGCAGAAAGAGAACCGCCGAAGACGTGATCACCCGTATGCACTGGATTCGTCAGGCCGCCGACCGGGCTGGACCCGGCGCGCTCCGGTCAGGTCAGACCACGCAGTTCATCGTTGGAGCCGCAGGTGAGTCGGACCGGGAGGTCCTCACCGCCAGCGAAGGGCTGCGCCGCAGCGTCGGCCTACGCCGCGCCTACTTCTCGGCCTTCCGCCCGGTGCCCGACACCCCGCTGGAGGGTGAGCCGCCCACTCCTCCTCTCCGCCAGCACCGGCTCTACCAGGCGGATTGGCTGCTGCGCTGCTATGGCTTCGATTTCTCCGACCTGCCCTTCGACCAGCAGGGCCGCCTGCCGCTGGGCCTCGACCCCAAGCTGGGCTTCGCCCTCCGCCACCCTGAGTGCTTCCCGGTCGAGGTCAACCGCGCCTCCCGGCAGGAGCTGCTGCACGTTCCCGGCATTGGGGTGCGTTCGGCCGACCGCATCCTGGCCGCCCGGCGCCAGGGCCGGCTCACCTCGCTCGACGACCTGCGCAACCTTGGAGCGGTCACCCGTCGCGCCGCCCCGTTCCTGCTCGTGAACGGGCGGCGGGAAGGCCCAAGCAGCGCCCCGCGAGAGGGTCGTGCGGCCGCAGAGCAGATGGAGCTGAGCCTATCCCCCCCCTCCGCCTCCGCGGCGGCGGTATGAGGCCTCCAGCCGCCAGGCGGGCAGGGCTGGTGGGCCCAGCGTGGAACCTGCTACCTGAGGGATCGGCAAATGGTTGACCCCACTTACTTCGGCTACGGGGGCTTCAGCTTCTCCTGGGGCGACCATATCTGTGCCATCTTCGAGGAACCCTCCCAGCAGGATGAGATCATGGGCGGGTTCATGGCACAGGGCCTGCGCGCCGCGCAGCGGTGCGTGTGGGTGGCTCCAGGCAACTCGGCCCAGCACCTCCGAGATTCCCTGGCGAATATGCGCGCTGATCTGCCCACCCTGGAAGCCTCGGAACAGCTCCTGGTGATCTCCGATGTTGACTTCTACCTCCAGGATAACCTGTTCGAGCCGGATCGCGTGATGGCGCTGCTGGAAGCTCTTCTCGCGGACGGCCAGCGCGCCGGCTATCCCACCATGCGCATCGCCACCGACTTGTCGTGGCTGCGAGGCAACCGGATCGACCCCGACCTGTGGGAGGAGTTCGAGGGTCGCCAGACCCAGGACCTGGCGGGCCTGCCCGTAGTGCTGGTTTGTCAATATGACCGGCGCCAGCTCTCCGGGTCAATCATGGTGTCCGCCTTCCGCACCCACCCCATCGTCATCGTGGGCGATGCCATCCACCAGAACCCGTTCTTCGTCGCCCGCGCTGCCGGGCCTGCCATCTCGGAGATCATGTGATCATCCCGCGGGAAGGGCGCGGCGCAGCAGCTCCGTGAGGTGCAGCACCTCCACTGGCACGCCGAATCGCCTGGCGCCGTATCTGAGTTGCATCATACAGGCCGGACAGGGCGTGACCACGATCCCGGCCCCGGTGGACCGGATGTTCTCCATCTTTCGCGCCAGAATCTGGCTGGCCAGCTCGTGGTGTGTCAGCGCGTAGCTGCCCGCGCCCCCGCAGCACCAGTCGGCCTCCGGCAGCTCGCGGTACTCCACGCCCGGGATGCGCCGGAGCAGCTCCCGTGGCTGGCGCACGATCTTCTGATAGCGGCTGAGGTGACAGGGATCGTGGTAGGTGACCACCGCGGGGACGGGCCGCAGACCTTCCGGAAGTTCGAGCTCGGCGAGGAACTCCGAGAGATCACGCACGCGGGAGGCCATCGCTTCCGCCTCCTCGCGCCGGGGGTCGTCAGCCGCAAACAGCCGCGGGTAGTCCTTGAGGAAGGAAGAGCAGCTCGCGCAATCGGTGACGATGGCGCTGCTTCCCAGGGGGCGCAGCGCCTCCAGGTTTCTCCCCGCCAGTTTGCGCGCTGACTCCAGGTCGCCATAGGCATAGGGCGGCAACCCGCAGCAGACGTTGGGCGCGATGGCCACCTGATAGCCGGCGGCCGCGAGCAGGTCCAGGCTGGCCTCGCCCACCTCGGGGAGAGCATAGTCAATGGCGCAGCCCAGGAAATAGGTGACCTGCCTGACGCCGGTGGCCTGCGAGGTCATGCCGGCCACCCGGTCGCGGAGGAACGATGACGGGGCGGGCAGCATGGCCGGCGCCTCTCCCAGCCCCCGATCGAGCCAGGGCAGCAGGCGAACCAGTTTCGCCAGGCTGGTGAGGCGAGTCCGCTTCAGCCACCCCAGCCCGCGGACCACCGTCCGAAGCGCGGCCGGGTTGGGCAGAATCCGCCGGAACAGGAAGCGCTGCAGGCGCGATTGGCGCTGCGCCAGATAGCTGGCACGGGCGGCGGCGATGATCCGATCGGTCTCGATTGCCGGCGGGCATTCGGCGGTGCAAGCGCGGCACATCAGGCAGGCGAAAAGCGAGGCGCGGATATCACCATCGAGCGGCAGATCCTCCTCCACCACCGCCTGGAGG
This sequence comes from uncultured Armatimonadota bacterium, assembly GCA_963716175.1. Classification (GTDB taxonomy): domain Bacteria; phylum Armatimonadota; class Hebobacteria; order Hebobacterales; family Hebobacteraceae; genus MFD04408-11. The sequence goes on from OY970296.1 coordinate 4,118,563, forward strand.
CGAGCGAAATGCCCTCTCGCCACAGACGATTCCAGGCCGGTGATGCGATAGACGGGACATCGGGTCTGGCAGAAGCCGCACCGGTTGCACTTGTAGAGCTCGTCAGCTACAGCTTGAACCAGCGGAGGGGCCTCCGGCACTACGCACTCCTGATTGCTGGCGGCGATAGCTCATTATACCACGCCGCTCACTGCCGCCGCCACATCACGCCGCCTCGCGGCCCAGCGCCTGCATCGCCTCCCCCACCACGTAGAGCGACCCTGTCACCACGATGGCATCGCTGGGGCGGGCCTGATCCAGCGCCTCCCGCAGCGCCAGCGAAACCGGGGTGTAGGCCGCGGTGTGCCGGCAGTGAGTGTAGACCACGCGCTGGAGTTCCTCCGCCGGCACGGCGCGGGGCGAGGAGCTGGCGGTGACGATCACCCGGTCGGCGATCGGGCACAGCCGAACGGCAACCGCCTCCGGGTCGTGGCCGCGCTGAACGCCCAACACCAGGATGATGCGATAGCCCGAGAACAGGGATTCCAGCGTGGCCGCCAGCGCCTCGGCGCTGGGCGCGTTGTGCGCGCCATCGAGGATGAGATAGGGCCGGCGGTTCACGATCTCGAACCTGCCAGGCCACTTCACGGACTCGATGCCCTGGCGGATGGCCTCGGCCGACACCGGGATGCCATGCGCTGCCAGGCCCTCGATCAGACCTACTGCCACCGCCGCGTTCTCGGCCTGGTGAGGTCCGAGGAGATGGCACTCCAGGTCGGCATAGGTGGCCTTCGCGGTCTGGATAGTGAAGACCTGGCGGTGGTGATTGGCGCTGCTGATGGAGACACGCGGTCCTCCCGGCTCCCCCACCACGATGAGCTGGGCCCGGCGCTCCAGGCAGACCTCCTGGAACAGATCGAGCACCTCTGGGGACTGAGGAGCGGAGATCACCGCCACGCCGGGCTTGATGATCCCGGCCTTCTCGGCCGCGATCTGTGGGATGGTATCGCCCAGTTCCTGCATGTGATCGAAGCCGATGCGAGTGATCGCGCAGATCAGGGGCTTGACGATATTGGTGGCATCCAGGCGGCCCCCCAGGCCGGTCTCGATCACGGCCAGATCAACCTGCTGTTGGGCGAAGTAGAGAAAGCCGAGGAGGGTGTAGGCCTCGAAGAAGCTGGGCTCGCCCAGCTCGGACCCGCGCAGCGACTCGATCACCGGGAAGGCCTGCTCCACCAGAGAGACCACGTCGGCCTCCGGGATCATCTTGCCCTCCACGCGGATGCGCTCGCGAAACGAGATCAGGTGGGGCTTGCTGTAGAGGCCGATCTTCAGCCCGGCCGCGGCCAGCATGGAGGCCGTGATCGCCGCGGTGGAACCCTTGCCCTTGGTGCCGGCGATGTGCACGCAGCGCAGCCCCAGGTGCGGGTCGCCGAACTCGTGCAGCATGTGTCCGATTCGATCCAGGTTCCACAGCCGCGCCGCGGCCGCGCCCGCGGGTGTGCGCTCATAGTCAATCAGGGATTCGAGGTAGGCGACCGCCTCGGCATAGGTCATGGCTGGCGGTAGACGACGTCGCGCTTCCGTATTCGGGTTACGATGGTCACCCCTTCGGAGTGCCGATAGAGCATCCGGTAGTTGCCGACGCGCAACGACCGTCCTCCGCCAAACTCGCCGCGTAGCCGTTTCCCGACCGCTGGGTTCTCCCTCAACCTATCGAGAGCTTCCAGCAGACGCGGGCGCTCGCTTCGAGGAGCCGCGCTTAGGTCGCGCTCGGCGCCCGCGGTGAGCTGCATCGGAGGCATCTCTCAGTAGCCTCTCCTTCACAACCTCGTAGTCCACAGTCCGACCCGCGCGGATGTCCTCTTCGCCCTCCCGGATCGCTTTCACCAGCTCCGGGTCGGACATGATCTCGATGGTCTCCTGCATCCCATCGTAATCATCGTACGCGAGAAGCACGGCCGCGGGATGCCCGCCCCGCGTGATGATGACCCGATCGAACGTCTCGTCGGTCTCCCGGACCAGCTCGCAGAAGGACTTCTTGGCTTCTGTCACCGTCAGGAATCGCTCTGGCATGGTCTTCACCTTCTCGATCGCCTGCGGCGATCTGACCATTATTATGGTCAGATCGGGTGGCGCTGTCAATGGCCTCAACGAGGAAGGAAGAGCGCTCTGGGCAGGAGATACGCTCCTGCCCTACCAGCTCCATCCGCGTTCATCGGCGTCCATCTGCGGCTCAGGCCGTTCTCGCGCGTCCTCAATCCACCTCCAGCTCATCGTAGATCGGGAACCGCGCGCAAAGCTTGCCCACTTCCTCTCTCACCTGCCTGCGCACTTCCGGGTTGAGGGGGCTGCGCAGCACCCGCCCCATCATCTCACCAATCTGCGCCATCTCCGGCTCCTTCATGCCCCGGGTGGTGACCGCGGGCGTGCCCGGCCGGATGCCGGAGGCGATGGCGGGAGGCTGATGGTCGTAGGGGATGCTGTTCTTGTTCACGATAATGCCGGCCTCCTCCAGTATGTTGGCCGCATCCCGCCCGCTCAATGGCAGGGGCCGGAGGTCGCACAGCACGAGGTGGGTATCGGTGCCGCCGCTCACCAGCCGGATGCCCTGGCCCTGCAAGCTCTCGGCCAGGGCGCGGGCATTCTTCACGATCTGATGCTGATAGGCGCGGAAGCTCTCCGTCATCGCCTCCTTGAAGGCCACCGCCTTGGCCGCGATCACGTGCATCAGCGGCCCGGCCTGGATGCCGGGGAAGATCGCCCGGTCAACGGCATCCGCGAGGTGGCGCTTGCACATGATGAAGGCGCCGCGCGGGCCTCGCAGCGTCTTGTGCGTGGTGGAGGTCACGATGTCGGCATAGGGCACCGGGCTGGGGTGGGCGTCGGCCGCGATCAGGCCCACGATATGGGCGATGTCCGCCATCAAGAAGGCGCTAACCTCATCTGCGATCAAGCGCCAGGCCTCCCAATCTATGGTGCGGGGATAGGCGCTGAAGCCGACCACGATCAGTTTCGGCCGATAGAGCTGGGCGATCTTGCGCGCGGATTCGTAGTCCAGCAGCTCCGTATCCCGGTCCAGCGGGTAATGGTGGACGCGGTAGTAGCGGCCCGAGAAATTGACCGCCTGCCCGTGGCTGAGGTGACCCCCGTGGTCCACGGACAGAGAAAGGATAGTGTCGCCCGGCTCCAGCACCGCATAGTAGGCGGCCATGTTGGCCTGGGAGCCGGTATGGGCCTGCACGTTGACGTGGTCGGCCCCGAACAGCTCCTTGGCGCGGTCTATCGCCAGCTGCTCCGCCCGGTCCACGGGCCCGCAGCCATTGTACCAGCGGGCGCCAGGGTAGCCCTCCGCGTACTTGTTGGTCATGATGCAGCCCTGGGCCTGGAGCACGGCCTTGGAGGCGTAGTTCTCGGAAGGGATCATCACCAGGCAGGTGCGCTGGCGCTCCAGTTCCTCCTCGAGCGCGGCGGCGATCTCGGGGTCGGACTGGCGCAGGGTGAGGTTCATCATCTTCGTCATCTCTCCGGGTGGAATGGCGGAACCATCGGCCAACGATCGGCTCAGTGTCGGAAGTGCCGGACTCCGGTGAACACCATGGCCATGCCATGCTCGTCGCAGGCCGCGATCGCCTGCTCGTCGCCGCGCGACCCTCCGGGCTGGATGATAGCGGTGACGCCCGCCTTCGCCGCCGCCTCCACCGCGTCCGGGTAGGGGAAGTAAGCATCGGAGGCCAGCACCGCTCCCTGCGCGCGCTCGCCGGCCTTCTTCACCGCCAGCTCGGCCGCATCCACCCGGCTGGTCACCCCGCCGCCGATACCAACCGCCTTGGAGCCCTGGGCGATGACGATGGCGTTGGACTTGGTGTGCTTGCAGACCACCCAGGCAAAGCGCAGCGCGGCCCGCTCCTCCGGGGTGGGAGCGCGCTTGGTCACCCCTCGCATTTCCTCCGGCTCGCCGGGGGTGTCGCGCGTCTGCACGATCAGGCCCCCAGTGACCTGCTTGAAGGCCCACGGGTCGGTCGCGCTCAGATTGGGCAGCTCCAACAGGCGGAGGTCCTTCTTGACTGACAGGGCCGCCGCCGCCTCCTGGTGGTAGCCGGGCGCGAGCACGCACTCCATGAAGCCGTACTGCTGGATGCCATCCAGGATGGCCTGCGCCGTCGCCAGGTCAACTGGCTGGTTGCACCCGATGATCCCGCCGAAGGCCGACATGGGGTCGGTGGCGAGGGCATCCAGGTAGGCCTGGCGCAGGTTGTCCGCCGCGGCCGCCCCGCAGGGGCTGTTGTGCTTGACGATGATGGCGGCCGGCCGCTGGAACTCCCGCACGAACCCCAGCACCGCCTCCAGGTCGAGGTAGTTGTTGAAGGAGAGCGCTTTGCCATGAAGCTGGCGCGCGGCCGCCAGGCCCAATGGCGTCAGCGTGAGGCGGCGGTAGAAGGCGCCCTCCTGATGGGGGTTCTCCCCGTACCGGAGGTCCGTGGTCTTCTGATATGGGTGCAGAAAGAGACCGGGGAAAGTCTCGGCCCCCACGATGTGGTGCGCCAGATAGTTGTAGATGGCGGCGTCGTAGCGGGCGGTATGGGCAAAGGCCTCCCGCGCCAGCCGCGCTCGCGAGTCCTCGGGCACCTCGCCCCCGAGCTTCTGCATCTCGTCCAGCACGCCTGGATAGCGCTGCGGATTGCAGATCGCGGTGACGTAGCGATGGTTCTTCGCGGCCGAGCGGAGCATGGCGGGCCCGCCGATGTCAATGTTCTCGATGGCTTCGGCGAGGGTGACATCGGGCCGCGCCACCGTCTGCTCGAAGGGATAGAGATTCACCACTACCAGGTCAATCATGGTGATGCCATGCTTCTCCGCAGCCGCCATGTGCACCGGGTTGTCGCGCAGCGCGAGCAGACCCCCATGCACCCTGGGGTGAAGGGTCTTCACCCGCCCATCCATCATCTCCGGGAAACCAGTGTACTCGGAGACATCGGTGACCGGAATCCCGGCCTGGCGGAGATGCGCGGCGGTCCCTCCCGAGGAGAGGATGGTGACCTCCAGCGCGATCAGGCCCTTGGCGAACTCGCGCAGGCCGGCCTTATCCGAGACGCTCATCAAAGCAGTGCGAACCCGGGCCATGTCAGGGGGCCTCCGTGGAGAATCCGACCGGGCGAGTATAGCAGGCCGGCCGGGGGGTGTCAAAGCGCAGAGCGCGTTAGAGACCGCCGCCGCGGCGCGGCCCCAGCTTGGCGAGCAGGCGCTTCGGATTGGTCACCAGCGCGGCCTCCATCTCCTCCCGGGACAGGCCCGCCCCGGCCGCGACGCGGCGCGCGAAGTCCTCGGTCAGGATATCCTCCGGCGCGTGGGCATCGCTGTTGACCAGAAGCAGCGCCCCGGCCTGCCTGGCGGCCGCAGCCACCGCGCCGTTGCCAAGCGAATGGCCCTGGCGCGCGGAGATCTCGAGCCAGATGCCATTGCCCGCGGCCAGCCCAGCCAGCTCCGCGTCGATGGGCCCGGGGTGGGCCAGAATGTCCACCTCCGGGCAGCGCAGCGCCGCCAGATTCGTGCCGGCAGCGACCGGCTCCACCGGGGTCTCCCCATGCACCACCACGATCTGAGCGCCGCGGCGGCGCGCCTCTCGCGCCAGCTCGGGGATGGCCGCCGGGGGCAGATGAGTGAGCTCCACACCGGGGATCGCGCGAATCTCCCAATGCTCTTCCGCCAGCCGACACTCCGCCACCAGAGCAGTAACGACCGAGTCGAGATTGCCGCGGGAAACGTGGTCCGTGAGGGCGATCGCGGTGTAGCCCCGGCAGATCGCCCGGCGAATCAGCTCGATTGGCAGAAGCCCACCGTCGCTCAGCAGAGTATGAGTGTGGAAATCGTAGAGCATAGCTCTCTCTCTCGGTCAAGCATCCGGAGCGGCCCCGACTGCGATCAGGGCTCGCGCTAGCGCCTCCTCGGGCACTTCGACGCCAATCTCGACCACGCCGATCGCTCTCGGCAGCACGAACCGCGGCGCTCCGCCCGCGGCCTTCTTGTCAGACCTCATCGCCGCCAATACCTCCCGCGCCGGGATGGCAGGAGAGCGCGTGGGGAGTCCACAGCGCTCCAGCAGGCCCTGAATCTGGTCGGCAGTGCTCTCTTCCAGCCTCCCCAGATCCTGGGCTAGACGAGACGCGGCGGCCATGCCGATAGCAACGGCCTCGCCGTGCCGCAGGCCGCGATAGCCGGCCAGGGTCTCCAGGGCGTGGCCGACTGTGTGCCCGAGGTTCAACATCGCGCGCGGCCCGGCCTCCCGCTCATCCTGGCGGACTACGTCGGCCTTGATCTCGCAGCTCCGCCGCACTACGTGGGCGATGGCATCGGGCTGGCGCTTACTCAGCGCCTCGGCGTTCTCCTCCAGCCACCGGAAGAGCCCGGCGTCGGCGATGATGGCGTGTTTCACCACTTCCGCCAGGCCCGCGCGGTAATCTCGCGCGCTCAGCGTACGGAGCACGCCGGAATCGGCGATCACCGCCCGGGGCTGGTAGAAAGCGCCGACCAGGTTCTTGGCCTGCGGGCGGTCCACCGCCACTTTGCCCCCGACGGAGGCGTCCACTTGGGCGAGCAGGGTGGTGGGGATCTGGACATAGGGCAGGCCCCGCATGTACGTGGCGGCGACGAAGCCGGCCAGATCGCCGATCACCCCTCCCCCGAAGGCGATCACCGCCGAGCCCCGATCGGCTCCCCGGGAGAGGAGCTGGTCGTAGAGGATCGCTGCCTGCCGCAGGGATTTGTGCCGCTCTCCGGCGGGCACGGCGATGGTGTCGAAGGGGAGACCGGCGAGGCCCCGCCGCAGCGACTCACCATGGAGTCGGTCGACGCGAGGATGAGTGATGACGAAGCCGCGATTCGCTGCCACCGCGTCGGCGATGAGCTGGCCCGCACGCTCCAGCAACCCCTGGCCCAGATGGATCTGGTAGGACCGCGGGCCCAGCTCGACGCGCAGGGAGATGGTGCACTCCGGGTGGTGCGACGGTGATAGCATGCTCAGGCTCCACAGGTTGAAGGAAGCGGCACCCCGGGGGGAGCGCCGCTTCCGGACGCATGCTCGTCCTCAGGCTGCGGCTAGATCGGCCCCAGGCTGGCCGGCACCGCCTCTTCCTTCACGATGCGCGGGGTGATGAAGAGCAAGGTCTCCGTCTCGGAGAAGTGGTGGGTGCGTGTCGTGAACAGGAGGTCTCCGATCAAAGGCAGGCTGCCCAGGATCGGAAGCCTGAGCTCGGTGTCCTGGACCTCGCCTCCGATGAACCCGCCCACCACGAAAGTCTCGCCGTCTCGCACGTTCACCGTGGTGAGCAGTTGGTTGGTAGTCCAGATCGGGGCGTTGTAGCTGCCGTAGTTGGCGAGCGGGACCGGGACGGTGCCGGTCTGTCTGGTCCTGACGTACGGGATCACCATGTTGATGGTCCCATCCCCCAGGATCTGGGGCAGAATGCTCAACTGGGTGAGAATGGGCATGTAAGTGATGCTGACGGTTTGCACCCCGCCGCCGCCCAGGCCGCCGCCGGCCACGCCTCCCACCTGGACTAGCGGGTAGGTGACGGTGACCGAGTTGTAGGCGGGAAGCAGGTTCATGGTAGAGATGCGGATCGCGTCGGTGACTCGGCCGCGGCCGGTGGTGAGCAAGTATTGCAGGGTGGCCTGGAAGTTGTGGCGACCCGCATACCCGATGCGCAGGCTGTTGGCTCCCGGCGGAAGGAAGCCGACCGGCTGGATGGTGGTGTCGCCGACAGAGTAGAACCACTGAATGCCGAAGCTCTTCTCCAACTCGGTGCTGACCGCCACCGACTGCAGCTCCACGATGATCTGCTGAGGCTTCCGGTCAATGATCTTGATGAACTCGATCAGCTTGTCAACGCCCTCCTCGCTGCCGCGGATGATGATCCCGTTGAGGATGGGCACGGCCACGACATCGGTGACATCGGCCGGCATGAACTGAGTCAGAGTCCCGCCGCCCCCGGCGGCCCCGCCCAGGCCACCGCCCCGGCCGCCGCCACCCGCACCCCCGCCGCGGCCACCTCCACCCGCACCCCCGCCGCGGCCACCTCCACCCGCACCGCCGCCCCGGCCGCCACCGCCGCCTCCACCCATTCCGCCTCCACCCATTCCGCCTCCGCCGCCGCCGCCTCGGCCGCCTCCAGCCAACTCACCGAGGCCGCCCGCGCCAACTCCCGGCCCCACGGGAAGGGCAGGGCCCGCCTGCGAGAAGTAGTGGCTATCGGCATAGGGTACGGGGCCCGGGTCGTCCATGGTGCCGAAGAGATAGCAGAGGTACTGAGGCGGCCAGAAGTGCACGGTGTGCATCCTGGAGATGATGGCCGGCTTGGCGTCAGCCGCCGCGGCCGGCGCGGCGCTGGGCTGCGAGTTGGGAGCCGGCTGGGCATGGGTGGAGACGAAGTAAGTGCCGTCCTGATCCCGCCACCAGTAGAAGCCCTTGGCCTGGTAGATGTCCTCCAGCACGCGCTCGACCGGGACGTTGTCGCGGGAGAGTGTGATGGGCCCGCGGACATCACCGTCCAGCACGATGTTGGCGCCGGCGTTCTTCATGATGGTCTGGATCACATCCGGGATGCTGGCGTCGCGCACGTGAATGCTTATCGGTCCACCCGCGGCCTGCTCCGGGGCCTCGGCCGCGACTGCGGCCAGGGTGGCCAGGCCTACGATCAGGCTGCCCAGGACCAGCGCGATGACACTTCGCCTCATCTCATGACCTCCGAACTCAGTGACTGGCGCCGCCAGCATGACGCGACTGGCCAACCCGCGAGGAGATTCCCCTCGCCCTTCAATCGCGGCTCTCCCCTCGCCCCTCCGTTGCTCACCGACCCTCGCCCGGAACCGGCTCGAGGTTACCCGCCGCCTCCGATGCCGCCCCCTCCACCGCCGCCGGTGCGACCGCCACCGCCACCACCGCCGGTCCCGCCACCACCACCACCGGTCCCGCCGCCACCACCACCGGTCCCGCCGCCACCACCGCCGGTCCCGCCACCTCCACCGCCCGTACCGCCGCCACCAGCGCCGCCGGTGCGAACTCCACCGCCACCGCCGCCGCCAGCGCCACCGCCTCCGCCTCCGCCGGTGCGAACTCCACCGCCGCCGCCACCACCGAGGCCGCCACCGCCACCACCGATGCCGCCGCCACCGCCGCCCAGGCCGCCAAGGCCGCCACCACCAGCGCCGCCGATGCCGCCACCACCACCCATGCCGCCGCCACCGCCGCCGCCACCGTAGCCGCCGCCCATGCCGCCCATACCGCCGCCGGCGCCTCCGGCGCTGGGGGTGGCCACCGCATATGGGACCGGCGATGGGTTGATCGAGTAGCCACCGAACCACTGCGCGATGTAGCGGCTGTCAAGCGCTTGCAGCTCGTAGCGCCCGCCGGGGCCGATCCAGAACACGGGGTACTCGGAGGCCGGGGTCTCCACCGCGGGAGGCGGTGCAGTCGGGGTCTCCGGCTTCTCCTGGCGGCGCGAGATCACGTAGAGGTTGTTGGCCTCCTTGCGATAGGTGAGATGGTTCAGGTCGAGGATGGCGCGAAGCGCCTGGGAGAAAGTGACGTCGTGCAACGACACGGTCACGGTCCCGGTCACGCCCGGTTCCAAGGTGAAGCTGTAGGGGGGCCGGAAGATCAGCCGGAGCGCGTCCTCGAGGCGCGCATCCTTGAGGTCGAGAGTGATCGGGTTCTCTTCCTCCTGGGCATAGGCGAACGCGGTCACAGCCAGCCCCGCGGCCACCGCGAGAAGCAGCGCCAGCACGACCAGCAGCGGACGGACTTGCTTGCCCATCTTCTTCTCCTCCGGCCTCAGCCGCACCCCATCACCGGGCGCCAGCGGCCGCTCGTAGTGTAGCACACCATGGTTAGACTGTTAAGTGCGCGGTTTCGTTCCTGCGCTGGGACTGGCTGGTGCCAGCCGACGGAGGTGCGGTCCGGCTCACTCCTCAGCCGGCGGCGCCGCCGGCATTCCCGGGATGCTGATGGCAGCCGACGCCGCCCCACCAGGCGACAGAGAGCGCAGGGCCACGCGCCACCGCTTTCCCTGGGCATCGGTGACGAAGATCGAGTCCGGCCCCACGGCGGTGACGCGGCTGCCGTCCACCATATCTCCCGGCTTGACGATGAAGGTGCGGCCATCCTGCTCCAGGATCGCCCAGGCCCCGTCGTCGAAGAGCAGACCCGCCACCCGGCGCCGACCCAAGGGACCGGCGGCCTCCGGCATCCCCGGCGGGCGCAGCCCGCCGGCCTGCAAGATCACCGGGGGAAGATTGGCCAGCATTTCCGGGGAAATGGGCTGAGGAGGCGCCTCGAAGGTGAGGAAGGGATCCGGCCGGCTGCGCTCCTCGGGACCAGCGCCCATCCGCACCTGCCCGACATAAGGGGAAACGGCCGGGCCAGCGGCAGGCGCACCCTCGGCGGCGCCCGGCGCACCCGGGGCACTCGGCGCCCCCGGCGCCGCACCACCGGGCGCGGCGGGCACGTTCTCACCCGGAGCCACCGCGCCGCCCGGCTGCGCAGCACCGCCGGCGGCCACCTGTTGGGCCGCGCCGAATCCCCCGGCGCCGGCCGCGCGCTGCCTTCCGCCCCGGCCCCGCAGGAAGAAGACGATGACGATGATGGCGATAAGAGCCACCCCGCCGGCGATGATGATCTTGTTCCGATCGGCCGCGCTCATTGGTCACTCCGCCCCGGAGAAGCTGTCTGCTCCGCGATCCCTGTAGCTCCTTCGGCAGCGCCGGGCGCGCTGCCGCTCAGACTCATCCCCCGCCCCGGCCCCCGCGACCGCCCCCGCGGCCGCCGCCGCCACCACCGCGCATCCCTCGACCTCCGCCGCCTCCGCCCCGGCCGCCGCGCATTCCCCGGCCGCCACCCCGGCCCCCACCAGCGGCAGGGCCCGCGCCCGCGCCGCCCGTCTCCCCGACCGCCGCGGGGGCGACCACAGGAGTCTGCAGCGCGGTCTGCGCCGCCTTGGTCCACTCATACAGCACCACCGGCACGCTGGCGTTCAGCGGCTGGCCGGGCTGCCGGGGGCCGCCGATGGTGACGCTCTGCATCACCATGAAGCGGGGGGCCGTGGGCAGCTTCTCCAACCACTTGAGAAGTGACGCGAAATCCCTCACCTGAACGCTGAGATTCCAGCTCCAGGGGCCCAGCACTTTCTGAGCCGGGTTCGGGGGCTGGGTGCCATAGCCCGGGAAGCTATAGCCCGCAACCTCCGCCCCCGAGGACCGGAACCACTTGTCTATCAGCAGGCCCTCCTCGCGGGAAGCTCCAGAGACGCATCATGCCGGCGATGGGGTCCGAGAGGTCTATGTCGGGCATGTACATCTTCATAATCTGGTCGAAGCTGGCCTTGATCACGGCCTCTTGCTGCTTGGCCGTCTCCAGGTCGCGCTGCGCCTTGGGGCCGTTGGCCCTGGCCCAGTCCTCCTGCTCCTTGGCGCCGGCATTGATCTTGCCGATCTCGGCCGTCTGGGGCCGAATGAAGGCGAAGAGGAATGCCACCGCGACCCCGACGATCACCACCAGCCCGGCGATCAGCACCTGAATTCTGGTCACCCGAAACTGCTTCACAGGACGGCTCCTCTATCTCCCGCCAAGCAGAATCCTGCCGGCCCGGCCGGCGCCTGCCGATCAACCACCCCGGCCGCGGCCTCCGCCGCGCCCGCCACCGCCGCCGCGCCCGCCACCGCCGCCACGACCGCCACCGCCCGCGCCGCGGCCTCCGCCACCGCCACCGCGAGCGCCGCCCACGCCGCCACCGCGACCGCCACCGCCGCCGCGGCCGCCGCCCATGCGCCCGCCGCCTCCGGCGCGGCCGCCGCCCACCCCGGCGTCGGCAGGGGGCGCCGGGATCAGACCGAGAGGAACATAGTCGGGGCTAAGCGCAATGGAGATGCTGACCGGAGTCTGCATCTTGGGGTTGCCGCCTGTGGGCAGCTCCCCGGGCCAGCCCACGGTGGCAGTGGAGAAACTGACCGCCCCCGGCCCGGCGTTGGGGTCCACCATCTCGCACCGCAGCATATTCAGGTACCAGCGGGTGGCGGCCATCAGGCTGCTCGTGGTTCCGCTGAGATTGAGGCGATTCCCGCTGGGCAGCGGGAAACCATTCACCACCACCTCGTCCGGGATGTACTTGTTGAGGATGGTGAAGTAGCGAATCCACCGCGTCGGTATCTTGTCGGACTCGAGCTTCCACTGCACCCAGTTCGCCTTGCTGGCATAGCGGGCCCGGGTGGCATCCACTTCCGCTTGCAGTTGCTCCACCTTGCCGGCTTCCTGCGCCGCCAGGCTCTGGCGGTCGAGCGCGTGGCCGCGCTGCGAGACCAGGGAGAAAGGCGCGGGCGCCCAGATGTAGGCGCAGAACAGCGCCAGCTCGATCACCAGCACCACCGCCAGCAGCCGCAGGATCGCCTTGACGCGGCGACCCTCCAGAATGTAGCCCGGCAGCAGGTTGATCTTGATCATGGGCCGTCTCCTGGAGTCTACTCCAACATGTCCCGGATCGCCAGCCCCACGACGATGGGCAGATAGGGCCCGTTCTCCTGGACGAACTGGGAGGGAACCCCACTCTCGTCCACCTCCAGCCGCAGGAACGGGTTGCCCACCTCCACCGAGGTTCCCACCTCACCGGCCAGGAACTCGGCGAAGTTGGGCAGGCGTGCGGTGCCCCCATAGACCAGAATCTTGTCCACGCGGGAATCGGGGAACCGGTTGCTATAGTACTCGATGGAGCGCCTGATCTCCGTGACCAGCTCCACCAAGGTAGGCAGCATCACATCGTACACCTGCCGGCCCGGGGTGCCCGCCCCCGGGGTGTGCAGCACGGGCAGGCCGGCCATGCGCGCCGGCGGGGGCTGCTCGGAGGAAGGCGGGGCCACCGGGCCGGCCTCGGCCCCCAGATCGAAGACGGGGCCGGCCGGCACTTCCTCCTCCCCTTCCTCGATGGAGAACACCCGCTCGATATCGGGCTCCATGATGCGGGTGGGCGGCTGCTGCTGGGCCGGCAGCGTCTCCCGCGGCGCCTCCAGGGCGGGGGCGCTCTCGATGTAGAGGCTGGCCTGCTCCAGCTTCACCCGCTCCGCCTCGTGGAACTCATAGCCCAGGCCCTCGGCGATGGCATTGGTGATGTTGTCTCCGGCCAGCGGCACCGGGCGAGTGAAGCTCAGCAGGCCCCGGCGCACGATGCTCAGGTCGGTAGTGTTGGCCCCCACATTGAGCAAGGCGTAAGTGTGGTCGTAGGCGCCCTGATCCCGGTTGATATCAATCAGCGAGCGGCTCGCGGCCAGGGGCTCGACATCCAGGGCCGAAGGCTCCAGCCCGGCCCGGAAGAGGGTGTCCACATGGGCGTTGATCATGTCCTCCTGGGCCACCGCCAGCAGCACCTCCATGTTCTGGGCCTCCGGCGGCAGCTCTTCAGGAGGGATCAACGGCTGGAAATCCATCACCACTTCGCTGGCGGCAAAGGGGATATGGCGCTCCACCTCCCACTGCATGGTCTCGGCCAGCTCCTGCCGGGTCATGCGCGGCACCTCGATGGGGCGCACCACCAGCGAGGACTGGCTGGCCACCGAGCTGACCACGTTCTTGGTGCGGATGCCGTGCTGATCCAGCATCTGGCGCAGCGCGGCGGCCAGGGTGCTGGCATCCACGATCACGCCATTGGAGATGGTGTCGCGCGGGGTGTACCCGATGCCGGCGTTGGTGATGATAGGCCCGCGCCGCCCGACCCGGGCCTCGACGAACTTGATCCGGTTGGTCCCGATGTCGAGACCGAGAACGGCTTGATCCGCCATGGCGCCCGTCGTCCCCTTGGCTGGGGGACAAGGCAGATCGCCCGCCCATCAGGCAGCCGCTCTGCCCTTCACCCCCTGCCGAATGTTAGATTATAGCACCGGGTTGATGGTTCCGCAAGAAACCCGGCGAATTCACCAGCGCCGTTTCAATGTCCGCTGCCGGCGGCGAGCGAACGCTCTTCGTGTAGGGCGGGGTCACCGAACCCCGCCTCATCCCTCAACAACAAGAACGGCCGGCGGGCAAGCCCCGGAGGGCGTGATGAATCACGCCCCTACGGAGTTCCCCTGCGCCCGGCTAGCCTCCTGCCTGCCCGGAGATTCGCTCTCCCCAGACCATCAGATCCGGCGTCAACGGAAAGCCGGGGAAGCGCACGGTGGTGATGGTGGTATTGCCCTGGGGGCTGAGCGGATCAACCCGCGAGCGGGTGTAGCGCAGCAGCGGGTCATAGGCATAGCTGAGATAGGTGGGCAGAGGCGGGGCGGTGAACATGCCCCCCCACTTGCCGGTCCAGTCCGCCACATCGCCCAGGGGAGCCGGCATATTCTCGGAGATGGCGCCGTAGACCGAGATGCAGATATTGAGGGGCTCGTGGTAGGCGGGGTAGTCTACGCTGGGATAGGAGTCCTTGGTGCTGAAGTCCTCGTTGAACCACGGCCCCGGGATGATGAACCAGGAGCCATTCTGCGCGTAGATCAGGGCCTGCACCTGGACCTGCAAAGGAATCATGACCTGCTTATCTTCTGCGTTGATATCCATGTACCGCGGTGGGGCGATGGCGATGGGGCCGAGGAGGTAGCCGAGTTCGTCAGGCCTGACGACCCAGGAGTAGCTCCCGTCGGCTGCCTGTTCTCGCACCGGCATGACCTTGGGTGTGAATGTGAGGGTGTCTCTTCCGGTGAGGGTGATGCCGGAGAGGGCCATGGTCTGCCGGCCCGCGATGGGCAGGAACTCAGGAACACCGTTAGCGGGGAGACCGCTCGTGGAATCGAAGTTGAACCAGACGCCGGACTTGGTGGTGCCGGAGCCAGCGTCGGCTACGAATGTGTAAGGATCTGAGGCGTCCCAGACTGGGGTCTCGTTAACAGCTAGCTGCTCGACCTGCACGCTCGCCTTCTTGTCCGTAGGCATTGTCGGCGGGCTCGGGGTGATGTCGTCTGCGCCCTCCCACGGCTGAGTCCCGTCCTGCATATACCATGCCGAATGCCCGATGATCAGGCGCAGGTCGAGCATCTGCTGGTAGTTCGCCGGGAAGGCGGCGAGGCGCACGCTGCGATAGGTGTAGGTGATGTTCGCAGGGATCGTGGGGATTGGAGTGGTGTCATCCCAGTTCCCAGGGGTGGGATCAAGCTCGGGGTCGCCCTGCGCGAAGGCGTACTGCGGGTACTGCTGCCGCGGGTAGCGCGGCTGCAAGTCGTTGTAGTATTGCGGGTTGTTGCTCCCGTCGAGCGGCGCGCTCAGCAGATCCTGCGGCCGGGGGTTGAGGGCGGTGGTGTTGAGGCAGACGTAATCGCGGGCGATGAGGGCGAGGCGGGAGCCCCAGGCCAGCTCATCATCGAGGGTCAAGGGGGTGGTGGCGCCCTGCACGGCGAGGCCAGCGCCCAGCGGCCCCGGGGTGAGCAGGTCGCCCTCGATGTAGATGGTGCCGCCGGACACCACCTGCAAGTCGAAGCGGCGGCGCTGGCCGTCGGTCTTGCTGTACCCGCCCGCATCGAAGTAGGTGGTGGGATAGACACCCGCGGTGGGGCCGGGCCGCGCCGGGGGCATGATGCCGCGAATGCGGACATTGCCATCGGCGTAGATCACGCCATTCGGAGGAAACGGGAAATAGGCGGCGGCTTGTTCCACCCTGACCGCGTGTCCCGTGCCCAGGGGCAGGCAGTATCCAGGCACGGACGAATACGGCAAGGTCCCGGTGGCGGAGACGACCGTACCATCGGGGCCCTGCCAGTAGTACTGGCTGCCCGTCGCACCCTTGACGTCGTCGCGGGTGATCTCCAGGTAGGGGCACTTGCTCTCCCCATGCAGCACGATCTCCACGCCGGGGGGCGCGTAGTAGCGAGCGGTCCGGTCCCACCAGTCGGCGGGGCCGAGGGGAGGCGAAGTCGGTACGGTCGAAGCCGCGGCGGTGGTTCTCTGGTCGCCTCGAGGCGCGGGCGAAAGGTTGGTGTCGTGCACTCCCACCGAGCCCACCCAGTTCAGCCGCAGCTTCTCGAGGTCGTGGTTGTACTGGATATCTTCCCGGTTATCAATGTAGAGGCCGCCGTAGTTGGTCCACCCCCAGCCATAGAGGCCGGTGTTGTAGAACTCCTGGCGCTGCCCGACGATTCTCGACTTCCACTCGCCGGAATCCCGGGTGAGGGCGAGGTAGCGGTTGGTGAGCAGCTCGGGCTGGACGGCGTCCATGAGCGGGGGCCGCACCCGGGGCACGGCCAGGTAGGGCGCCGGAAGCGGGTCCGCTCCTCCCGCCGGCGTGTAGGGCGGCAGGCTGGCCAGCACCCGGCAGGTGTTGGGATCAGCGGTGTTGTCGGACCGCAGGGCATCGGGATAGCCGTTCATGTAGAGCAGGGACTCGGTGCCGGTGGCGGGATGAAAGACATCGCTGGCGCGGGAGACGCCATCCACGAAGAGGTTGAGCACGCTGAGGCCGCTGACGGGGGTGATCTCCGGATTGCCCGGGCGGAAGTCGCCCGCCACCTCGATGCGGTCATCGCGAAAGAGGTTGACATTCGCGTCCTTGGTGAAAAGCTCGACCCGGGAGGGGCCATACCAGTAGAGCTGGGTGTTGGAGCGAACGGGCCCGGAGATGCGAAACGGGATGGTCTCCCGGCCCAGGCCGGTGGGATACTCCACCCCAGTGACGCCCAGGGCGGCGGGCCGGCCGGTCTCGAAGCGGTCGGTGATGAAGCGGGCGTAGTCGGTGAGCAGGAGGGGCTTGAGGGCGAGCACGGTGTGGCGCAGGAACGGGTTATCGGGGAAGACCGCGCTCGCCACCACCCGCACGAAGCGGGTCTGAAGGCGGCCGGGGCTGGGGTCGGGGCCATAGCTGACCTCAACGCTGACGTCGCCGCCCCCGGAGCGGTAGACCTTCTGGCTGGGGCGCCAATCCGCGCCCTCCAGGCTGTAGGTGAGCTGCTCGTTGGCGAAGCGGAGGCCGGCCTCGGCGATGTTGCGAAGCTGGACGACATCGGTGCGCCGGCCGGTCTGGGCGAGGTGAGAGCTGATGATGGCGGCGAAGAGGGCAGCCAGGGTGGCCACCGCGAAGAGCACCAGGATGGCGATCATGAGGGCTTGGCCGTGTTGTTGCCGCCACGGCGCGCGAAGCGCCCCAGGCTGGGAGCCTGGGCTACCGGCCGCTGGTCGCGGACCTGCGCTACTGGTTCTGCTTGGCATAGGGGATCTCGCGCAGCAAATTGTGCAGCTTCACCCGGCGGGTGAGGTAGGAGGCCTGGGCGATGCGCTCGCCCGCCGGGGCGCTGGGGTCGGCGCGGGAGACGGTGAGGCCGATGTCAATGATGGCGGCGGTGCGGTAGTAGGCGGTGATGAGGTCGGGGTGCTCGACCATCTCCTTGGTGATGGCGTCCTGGGCGGTCACGCTGTTGTTGCGCCAGCGGTAGTCCACCTGGAGCTTGGTGGTCGTGGCGTTGGTCGCCTCACCCGCGGACAGGTTGTCGGGCAAGCGGATCCAGCCGTACCGCGGCTGGTCGGGGTTGTTCACCAGGATGGTCGGGTCCAGGCCCAACTGGAACTCATCGCGGCGCTCGCGCGGCGTGCAGTAGACCTGCCTGAGCACCCTGACCACGTTGCCGCTGGGATCCAGGAGCTTCACGGACACGGAATCGGGGACGACAAAGAGCGTCAGCGCCGAGGTGGCCGTATAGTCTCTCCACTCGTCTCGGAGCGAGAACTCCCAGACTTTGCGGCCTGGCACGCCCGCATTAGCTAACGGCGTGTCGCTGTTGGGAATCGCCTGGGGCGGGGCCGGGAAGTCGAACCGCAGGGAGCCATCTATCCAGTCTATGGAGAAGCCGAACGCGGGGCTGTTCGAGGCCGTGAGGGAGCGGAACAGCGACATGTCGCCCGGCTTCGCCAGATGCTGCTGATAGGCGACGACGTCATAGGCCCCGGTGGCAAAGTCGTTGGTGTCATAGGCGAGACCGGTGGTCAGGTCGAGCACCTTCATGGTGCGGGTGCGCGGGTCGAAGGCGCCGAGGGCCGAGGGCTGGTCGGCGTAGCCGAGCAGAGTGGTGTTGTAGCGATAGATCATGAGGAAGGGATCGCGCGCCCACTGATCCCAGCGCAACTGTTTCAGCTGCGCCACCAGTGCGGGATTGCTGGCGAGCGCGGACCACCCGGTGTAGGGAGTGCCCTGCCGCCACAGGGAATAGCGCGCGCGGTAGATGGTGCCATCAGGGCCGGCCGGGCCGTCCAGGGGCCGCATGCGCTCGCCCGCCACCACCAGGGGGGTGAAGGAGAGCCGAGGGACATCGTACTCGGGAGCGTTGGGGCTGAGGCCGACCACCTTGCTGCGATAGAGGCGCACCTGGTCCGGCGTGAGCTTGGTGCCGTAGCTGTTGTAGATGGCCATGAGATAGGGATAGCCGGGCTGAAGGGTGCGGTTGCGGGCGCCAATCCGACTCCCCGTGGTCACCCAGGTGCGATAGTCCACATCGGAGTGGACCAGGCGCGCAATCGGCGCCCAGTTCTTGGGCCAGTCCGGCACGCCCGTCGGCCGCATGGTGTCCTGCTCGGCGGCCCATGCCTCATTCCACTGGTTCCAGTCATCGTCGGTGCGGAAGGGCTCAGGCACCACGGTGCGGGCGAGGAAGAAGAGGTTGCCGGGCTCGAGATGAGTGCCGGGGGTGTAGTTGCGAGTGGGATCGTTGAGCGCCTGCCAGTAGCGGATGGCGCGGCTGTAGTCGGGCCGGGGCGGGGTGACGATCTCGCTGTTGGGGTCGTCCGGGTTGAGGCGCAGGGGGGGCACGAAGGCGATCATGCTGTTGTCGTACATATCGAGCTGGACGTACATGGCCTCGGCGAGCTCGCGGGCCATGGTGTCAACCGCGGTGCGGGCCACGGTCTGCGCGTCGGCGCGGGCGGTGGCGGTGCGGAAGTAGCCCAAGCTGTTGGTGATGGGGATGAAGAGCAGCATCAGCACGATGGCGAGCAGCCCGATGGTGATGAGGAGCTCGGTCAGAGTGAAGGCGCGCTGTAGGGCGGGCATGTCTCTGCATGCCCGCCGTGTTTCGAAGCGGGGCAGGAGCAAGCTCCTGCCGAACGGGCTTCCCTGTAGGGCGGGTATGCAAAGCATGCCCGCCGCAGGCTGCGTATTCCGATAGGCGGCGGGCATAGGCATGCCCGCCCTACACACGGACATCAGATTGGCCCTCGGGTGAGGTAGGTGCTGACGAAGACCTGGTGCCAGGCCTCCTGCAGAGGGGCTTTGCGGGGAGCGCCGGCGAGGCCGGCCACCAGCTCCTGGAGGGTAACCGAGCGCCCGGTGGTGACCCAGGTGCTGCGGGCGCGCACGCTCAGCCCGCGCACCGCGATGGGCCCCCAGTCGTTGGCCGCGTGCGTGAGCAGAGGATAGGCGAGGGGGCAGACCCACTCGATGTGGGCCTCGGTGCCGAGGTTGAAGTTCACGGCGGCGGGGGCGCCGATGGCGTGCACCTCACCCTCCACGAACTCGGGCCGGCCGGTGGTGGGGTTGTCCCAGTAGTAGTCTATGGCGACGGATTGGCCGGCCTCGCTGAGGGGGAAGTAGATCTGCTGGCGTTCGGCCCAGGCATCGAGCCTCCAGCCATAGGTGAGCTGAGTGGGGTTGGCGCCGGTGGGCGGCCCCCCGGGCAGGCCGTTGAAGGAGCGCGCGTACTGGCGGGCGGCGAGCGAGAGCTGCACCCCCCAGTCGTTCTGGGCGCGGCAGAAGATGCGATAGGTGCGCCCTCCCCGGTTCGGGGTGTCTATGTCGGGGTTGTAGCCATAGACGCGGGCCGGGCTGTAGTTGAAGTAGAGCAGCCCTTCCTTGTAGTCAACATTGAAGCGCACCCGGCGCATGAACGGGTTGGTGGGCCAGCCGCCGGTCTCGGCCAGCTCGTTATCGCTGAGGATCTCGCCGCTCTGGCGGTCCACCGCCACCACGTAGGCGTAGCTCCGCTTGTCAGTCACCCAGGTGCTCAGGTCTCGCACGTCATTGCCGTTGGCGTCGTAGATCCGCCTCACACCCCTGCCGACCTCCTGAGGTACGGGCTGGCGGGGAGGGTTCATGTAGCCCGCGGACTTGAGACTGCCCACCGGGAGCTGGACCGAGACGCTGGCGAGCTGGTCGAGCAGGGCCTTCTCGGCCGCGGTGAGCTGAGCCACCGACTTGCGCATCAGCCAATCCTCCAGCGCAAAAGGCGGGACCTCCACATCGAACACCAGGATCTGCCAGTCGGCGACGCGGTAGTCCGCTTTCGCCACCGTGATGTCGGTGTCGCGCGGGTCGGTCTGAAGCCCGGGGGCGAACAGGATGCGGCCGCTGACCGTGCTCTCCCCGTCCACATAGTAGCCGTTGCGGGGCCAGTCCTTCAGCGCCAGCGCGCTCTGCCTGTACCCGTTGTACTGCTCAGCGGTGAGCGCGTTCATGCGCTCGTAGACCTGAATGCTGTTTGCATCCACTCCGAGAGGGAGGGTGGGATCGCCTGGCCCTATGCTGCCCGAAAGCACCTTCACCGTCACGCCGGTCACCCGCTGCCGGCTCAGCGGATCGGCGTAGTCCACCTTGAAAAAGCGCGCCATCATCGGCGTCTTGGTGCCCGGGCCGAAGTAGAGCTGACCGGTCTCCGTCTTGAGTGTGAACTCGCGCTCCAGGAGCTGGAAGGGGTCGGCGGATTTGGGTGCGTAGTGCCAGGGCCGGGCGTCGTAGATGTCGAAGTAGACTTGGCTCAGCGTCTGCGTCACTCCCACCGTCGGCACCGCGCTCTGTGGTTCATACCGCAGCACGTCCACCGGGGCGTGGGAGAGCAGATAGAAGGGCACGCCGAAGCCGGTCTGGGGCAAGGTGCGCAGGTCCATGCGCTCGCCGAGGATGGTGCGCGGCAGATACAGGCTGTTGGGCTGCCAGTTGGGGTGGGGCTGGCCGGCCCGTTTGCCGTCCGAGCCCAGCATTTTCTGGGCGCCATCGAACTGGCTGGGCGTCAGGTCGGCGGGGTTGTAGACGAAGGGCCGCGCGATCCGGTCCAGGTCGGCGATCTGGGCCGTCCCGAGCGGGAGAGGCGAATAGCGCGCCGCGTCGCCGTAGACCAGCAACTGCCGCAGGCTGCCGCTGTCGTTGGTGACCGTGGCCGGGATCACCTTTCCGTCATAGTCGGTGGCGATGATGGCATCCGGGAGCGCGTCCGGGTCGAGCTTCCAGCGGCCCAGCTCGGCGTCGGCGAGCTGGGAGGCGGTGGTCTGCTGCTGGCCGGCCTCGATGGCGGTGTAGCCGGGGGGGAAGACGCGCAGCATTCCATACACGCCGATGAGCAATACCACCAGCGCGATCAGCAGCTCGATCAGGGTGAATGCGCGGGCCGCTCGTAGGGCGGGCGTGGCCAGGTCCGACGGGTCGGACCGCCATGGCGGCCTGTAGGGTGTATCGCAAAAGGGCTCACCGCGGGTGAGCGACTTCAGCCAGGGGGCCTGCGAGGCAACTGGGCAGGAGCAAGCTCCTGCCGAACGGGTTTCGCGATACACTCTGCAGGGTCTAGCCGTTCCCAGGCCCGGCAAGGCTGGCATGGGAATGCCAGCCCTACCATCACCCCGGCGCCGCCGATGGAAACCGATCACGCCTGTTGCGACCATGTCGCCCTACTTACCACCTGTCACATCACAGGTCCTGCGGGCCAGCCGGTATCGTTCTTGGGTTCCTCGAACATGCGGTTGTCTTTGCGGCTGGCCATGCGGTGCACGCTGCCATCGGCGAAGAGCACCAGGTCCTTGTCGCCGGCGCTGACCGGGCCCTCGATCCCAGGGCCACGCGGGGCCTTCGCCAGGCGATGGTTGGCGCACCAGGTGACTACGGTGTCGGCCGGGGGGTAGGGCTGGAGCAGATGGCGGTCCTCCACCCTGTCGCCGACCAGGAAATTCATGGTGCCGGGATTCCAGAAGTTCCGGCGGTAGTACATGTCGTAGTTGTTCCAGCCGCTGAGGTCCGGCAGGCGGTCCCTGGTGGTGAGGTCGTTCTCCCTCAACTGGAGGGTGTTGGCGGGGCAGTGGAAGAGGTTGAGCCGGGTGACGTAGCCGCCGCTCCGGAACCAGAGCAGACCGTCGAAGCCCTGGCGCTTGCCGGCCACCGCCTGCCGGAGGTCGGCCCCGATTCGCGCTGTGGGCTCCAGGGTGACCGGCGGGAGCACCGAGGAGTAGATCCCCAGGTAGTAGAGGGTATAGAGCCCGAGACCGTGGACGCCGGTGTTGAGCGGGGTGCCGTCTGTGCCATAGGCGGCGTGGACGACGTCCGCGGGGTTGTCGGTGATCTTATTGGGGTCGGCCGGCAGGGGCAGGTACTCGGTGGAATCGGGAGGGAAGCACTGGTAGTCTTCGCGAAAGAGAGCGAGCGCCTGGCCGATGGCCTTGAGGTTGGCGGCGCAGGCGTTGCGTTCACCCTGGGCGCTCATGGCCTGGTAGCCGGGAACCACGATGGCGAGCAAGATGATCATGATCGCCACCACGATCATGAGTTCGACCAGGGTGAAGGCCGCTTGTAGGGCGGGTATGCGAAGCATGCCCGCCGCAGGCTGCGCCTTCTGATCGGCGGCGGGCATCCGCCTGCGGCGGATACCCGCCCTACACACGGCAACTTCCGGCGCCTGCCGGTGTAGATAGGGACGTACGCTCATCCACTCCCCCCGGTCTGCGGCTGCGGTCCGGTTCACAGCGGCCCGCATCAGTGCGTCAGGCGGGGCTGCTCCGCCCATTGGTACTCGTACTGCGGGGGCCCGGCGATGATCTCGGCGGTGCCGTCAAGCCGCAGGACGATGTCGGCTCCACGGTTGGCTTGCTCGTAGGTCACGGTGGGAGCGCCCCCGCCGCGCCGGCCGCGGCCGCGGCCGCGCTCGCCCGCGGTCCCCTGGGCCGTCGCGGTGCGCCGCTCGGGCGGTTTCACCGTAGTGGTATAGGGCCGATGGTAGGGACAGCGCGTGACGATGGTGTTCTCGGGGGCATTGCGGTTGATGAGGCCGGGGAAGACGCCGCTGGGCAGGCCCACGTCGTAATTGTGGGCCGCATCCGCAGCGTGATAGGGCAGGAGGCTGAGGCTGGCGTCGTCGGTGCCATACCAATCCCACAGGGGCCTCTGCAGGCTGTCCTGGAGGGGATAGCGCCTGTGGTCGTTCGGGTCGTAGGGATTGACCAGCTCTCCCGCGGTCTGGTCCTCAGGGTTGTAGCTGAACCAGTAGATCTGCTGGGCGAGAGAATAGGGAAGGACGTCATTCACGAAGGCGAACTTATCGTTGCCCGGCGCGTCCGCGGTTGGCCTGACCACACCGAACTTGCCCTCGGGATCCCAGAAGACCCACCGATACCAGAAGGCGATGTTGTCGGCCCAGTTCACTCGCTGATTGCCACCCGTTCCCCCCGCCACACCGGGGAGGGGAATAGGGACGTAGGCCTCGTAGCGCCCTTGTTCTATCGACTTGGAGGGGTCGGGCTGCCACCAGATATAGCCCAGCCAGTTGTAGAGCATGTTATAGCTGGAGTAGTGCTCGCCGAACCAGGTCGGGTTGAGCCAGTTGCAGCCGGGATAGGGCTGCCTGGTGCCAGGGTAATACCCACCGTCGGGCGGGTCGTACATCTGGCGGGCCTGGATGAGGAGGGTGGCCGTGGGGTCGGTCAGGAACAGGTCTTGCGTACCGTCGGCTGACCGGAGGTGGAAGGCGCCCTGCTCTGCATAAGTCTTTCCGTCCTCGATGGGATCGTCCGGGCAGATGAGGGACTTGCGGTTGTCCAGGTAGGTGGGATAGAGGGCGTTGAACCCGCCGGCCCCGATGACCGGATCATAGGGCCCCGGAAAGCCGCCTTCCTCCAGGCGGTACATGCGCAGGGCCATGCCGAGGGAGTGCAGGTTGGAGATGCAGACGGCCTGGCGCGCCTTCTCCCGGGCGCGCATCATCACCGGCAGGCCGATGGCGATGAGCACGGTGATGATGGCGATGACCACCAGCAGCTCGACCAGGGTGAACCCGGTCCGCCGCACGCGGACAGCTTTCATGCTTGCACCTCGCTCCTCTGATCCTGCCTGCAAAGCGGCCGGCACCGCGCCGGCCTCGCCGCGCGAAGCACGGCGCGCCCGCGGTCATGCCTACTCTTCGTATACCCGCAGCCCCGCGGCGGCCAAACGCTGGCCCAGCTCCCACGACGCTGTAGGGCGGGGTCCCCTGACCCCGCCAGGCGGCTGTAGGGCGGGGTCCCCTGACCCCGCCAGGCGGCATGCGGAGATGCCGCCCTACAGCCCGTTCGAGGGCGCAATGAATTGCGCCCCTACCCCATGAACAACCCCGCCCAGTGATGATACAGCGACAGGGCGGCTTTTTCCAGCGCGGCCGGGGCCAGCAGCACGGCGAGGGCCGAGACCGCGAGAAAAGGCCCGAAAGGCAGGTACTCCATGCGGCGCCGCAGCCGCAGGGCGAGCAGCGCCACCCCGAGCACCGCACCGATGGCGATGGCCAGGCCGAAGCTGAGCAGGGCCAGCGCAGGCCCCAGCATGGCGCCGATGGCCCCGGCGAGCTTGACGTCCCCTAGGCCCATGCCCTCCCGGCGGAAGAGGAGCTGGCTGAAGCCGCGGATGAAGACGAACACCAGCAGGCCCACCACGCCTCCGGCCACCACCCGGGGCACCGCCAGGGCGGTGCCGGGGAGGCGGACCGAGAGCAGCGGCTGCCCGGAGGCCACCAACAAGCCCTCGCTCAGCACCGCCGCCGCCAGGGCGGCCCATACCAGCTTGTCCGGTATGATCATATGGTCGAGGTCGGTGAACACGACCGCGATGACAACGGAGGCGAAGATCCAGTACGACAGCACCTGCGCCAGGGCCAGCAGCGTAGGCTCCCAGCCTCCAGGGGCAGGAGGCAAGCTCCTGCCCAACATACCAACGGCGGCAGGAGGCATAGTGCCAGGCCCCGACGCCTCCCAGACGGCCACGAACACCAGCCCGGTGATCAGCTCGACGCCGAAATAGCGCCAGGATATGGGGCCGCCGCAGCGGCGGCACTTGCGCCCCAGGGCGAGGAAGCTCAGCAGGGGCACCAGATCTATGGGCTGCAGCCGCACGCCGCACCGGGGGCAGTAGGACGGCGGCGCGACCACCGATCGGTCCCTGGGCAGGCGGTAGATGCAGACATTGAGGAAGCTGCCCACCACACAGCCCAGCACAAACACCAGCGGATAGGCCAGCACCCTCGGCAGCGCCAACCGAGGGCCTCCTTAACCTCCGCCTCCGCCCCCGCCGCTCGATCCTTTCTCCAGCGCGCCGGACTGAAGCTCGCTGATGGCGTGAACCAGCGGCAGGAACATGGAGATCACGATGAAGCCCACGATCACGCCCAGCACCACGATCAGGATAGGCTCCAGGGCGGCGGTGAGGCTGGCCAAGGTGGCGTCCACTTCCGACTCGTAGAAGTCTGCGATCTTGGACAGCATGGCGTCCAGGGAGCCGGTCTCTTCCCCGATCGCCACCATCTGCACCACCATGGGCGGGAACATGCCGCTGCGCTGGAGGGGATCGCCGATCTGCTCGCCTTCCCGGATGGCGGCGCGAGCGGCGAGGATGGCGTCGGACATGATCTCATTGTCCACGGCCCCGGCCACGGTCTCCAGGGCCTGCAAGATGGGGACGCCGCTGACCAGCAGGGTGCTGAGGGTGCGGGAGAAGCGGGCGATGCAGATCTTGTGGTTCAGCTTCCCGAAGATGGGGAGCTTGAGCTTCATCCAGTCGGTGTGACGGCGCCCGATGCGGGTGCGCCCGTACTGGGTGACGGCGATGATAGCCAGGACGACGCCGCCGATGAGCACGTACCATCTGGTGGTGAGGAAGTTGCTTATCTGCACCATGATGCGGGTGGGCAAGGGGAGCTTGTCGCTGATGCCGAGGTCGGTGAACACCTGGATGAACTTGGGCAAGATGAAGGTGACCAGGCCGATGACCACGCCGGTGGCGAAGACCAGCACCAGGGTGGGGTAGGTCATGGCCGACTTCACCTTGCGGCGCAGGCGCTCGTTCTCTTCCATGAAGGTGGCGAGCCGGTTGAGGGTCTCGTCCAGCACACCGCCGATCTCTCCGGCGCGCACCAGGCCCAGGAACAGGTTGCTGAAGATGCGGGGGTAGCGGCTGAGGGCGCGGGAGAGAGTCTCGCCGGACTCCACCGAGCCCTGCACCTCGCGGATGATCTGGCGCAGGCGGGCGCTCCCGGTCTGCTCCTCCAGCACCGACAGGCAGCGCACCAAAGACACGCCCGCGTCGATCATGGTGGCGAACTGCCGGCAGAAGATGGCCAGGTCCCGGCCGCTGACCCGGCCGAAGGAGGCCATGAAGCCCCCGCCCTTGGCCACGCTGGTGGTGGTCCGCGCGGCCGGGGCGCGGGCGGAGCTCACCTTTTGCACCCAGTAGCCCTTCTCCCGCAGCCGGCGGACCAGGATCTGCTCGTTCTCCGCCTCCGAGGTGCCGGTGATGACCTTGCCCAGGGCATCCTTGGCTACATAGTTGTAGGTCGCCATGCCACCGCCTCCCTAGCCCGGTATGCGGCTGTATCAAGGCCGACGCGGCTGGCCGAGCCAGGGCGCGCGGAGGATTGATACAGCCCTTTCAGGCTACCCTTCTTCGCCTCGCGTGAACAGCATCTTCTTCAGCTCATCTTGATTCATCGCCCGCCCCATCGCTTCCTCGTAGGTGATCAGGCCCCGCTGGTAGAGGTCGCGCAGGCACTGATCCATGGTCTGCATGCCCAGGTGAGCGCTGGTCTGGATGATGGAGGTGATCTGGTGCGCCTTTGCCTCCCGGATCAGGTTGCGAACGGCGGGCGAGGCGACCATGATCTCCATCGCCGGCACCCGGCCGGGAGTGCCGGCGCGGGGCAGCAACTGCTGGGAGAGCACCGCCTCCAGGTTGTTGGAGAGCTGGATGCGGATCTGCTCCTGCTGTCCGGGCGGGAACACGTCCACGATGCGGTCTACGGTCTGCGCCGCGCTGTTGGTGTGAACCGTGGAGAAGACCAAGTGGCCGGTCTCGGCGGCGGTGATGGCCAGGGCCATGGTCTCCAGGTCCCGCATCTCACCCACCAGGATGACATCCGGGTCCTCCCGCAGGGCGTGCTTGCAGCGCGGCCGGGAAGGAGCGGGTGTCGGCTCCCAGCTCCCGCTGGTTGATGAGGCTGCGGCGGTGGGTGTGGAGATACTCGATGGGGTCCTCGATGGTGACGATATGGCAGGAGCGCTCATTGTTGATCTGGCCGATCATGGCGGCCAGGGTGGTGGACTTGCCGGAGCCGGTGGGCCCGGTTACCAGGATCAGGCCGCGAGGACGCCGGCTGAGATCCTCCAGCACCAGGGGCAACCCCAGCTCGCGCACCGTGGGGATGCGGGAGGGGATCACGCGGAAGGCGCCGGCCACGGAGCCGCGATCGCGATAGACGTTGACCCGGAAGCGGGAGATACCCTTCAACTCGTAGGAGCAGTCCAGCTCATAATCGGTCTCGAAAGCACGGATCTGCTCATCCGTGAGGATGGCGTAGACCATGCGCTGCACTGCGAAATCCGTCAGCACCTCGTAGTTGGTGGCGAGAAGCTGGCCGTCAATGCGCAGCACCGGGGGGACGCCCGCGGCCATGTGCAGGTCGGAGCCCCGCTTCTCCACCACCAGCCGGAGCAGGTCGTCAATGTGCACTTCCTCGATGGCGCGCACCTGGGCGACGCGGGCGGTGGGCAGTCGCTGGGTGGTGGCCGCGCCCAGAGACTCACTGCCTTCTCCCATGCTAGCACTTCCTCTCTACGACAGAATGCACGTTAGTAAGGCGCATGCCGCACAACCACACTATCGGCTCCACCGGAACGCCTCGCGCCTGGCGCCGGCGGGAGGCTGTGGTCGAGCAGCACCTTTACCATCAGTTATACCGCTTGCGGCCGCCCTATCTTGATAGCGCGGGCAACAATCTGCGGCTGCCGCCCGTGCGCTGACACGGCATCGGCCGCCCTTCCCGGACGGCCGACGGCGATCAGGCCTCGAGCTGCGCGGTGAGGGCGGCTCTGCCTCCGCCCCGGCCGGCGGGCAGCACTAACTGCCTCCTGCCGTGAACACCACCCGCATCACCTCTTCGACCGTGGTTAGCCCTTCGAGGACTTTCTGGAAGCCGTCCATCTTGAGAGTCTTCATGCCACTGGCGAGGGCGGCATTGCGGACCTCGGAGAGAGGGGCGCGCTTCACAATCAAGTCCTGGATCTCCTCATTCAACATCATCAGCTCGAAGATACCCAGACGGGTCCGGTAGCCGGAGTGCCGGCACTGCTCGCAGCCCCGGCCCCGGTAGAAGACGACGCTGTCCGCGTCGTCCAGCTTGAACCCCACCCGCCGCAGCGCCTCCGCGGGCGGCTTGTAGGGCTCCTTGCAGTTGGGGCAGATGCGCCGGCCCAGCCGCTGGGCGAGCACCCCGATGACGGAGGCGGCGATGAGGAAGGGCTCGACCCCCATGTCCACCATACGAGTCACGGCGGAAGGCGCATCATTGGTGTGCAGGGTGGAGAGCACCAGGTGGCCGGTGAGGGAGGCCTGAATGGCGGTCTCGGCGGTCTCCAGGTCGCGGATCTCGCCGACCATGATGATGTCAGGGTCCTGGCGCACGAAGTAGCGCATAGCGTTGGCAAAAGTGAGGCCCGCTTTCCGGTTCACATGCACCTGGTTGAGACCCCGGAGCTGGTACTCCACCGGGTCCTCGATGGTGATGATGTTCTTCTCCACGGAGTTGATCTTGTTCAACACCGAGTACTGGGTGGTGGTCTTGCCGGAGCCGGTGGGTCCGGTGGAGAGGATCATGCCGTTGGGCTGGATGATGATGGATTCGAGCTCGGCCTGGGTTTCCGGGGACATCCCCAGCTTGTTGAGGCCGATCAAGATGCTGCTTTGATCGAGGATACGCATCACGCACTTCTCGCCGAACACCGTGGGCAGGCTGGAAACGCGGAGGTCGAAGTCCTTGCCCTCGTGGCGGATATGGATGCGGCCGTCCTGAGGGAGGCGGCGCTCGGCGATGTTCATATCTCCCATGATCTTGATGCGGGAGATGAGTGGGGCGTGGACGTACTTGGGCATCTGCATCACTTCGTGCAGCACGCCGTCAACCCGGTAGCGGATGCGAATCCCCCGCCGGTCGGGCTCCACGTGGATGTCGCTGGCGCGGTCATTGATCGCCTGCTGGATGATGACGTTGACCACCCGGATGATGGGGGCTTCGCCCTCCAGGGCTGCGGCCCGGTCCACGTCCTCGTCCGTGCCGCCGCCGGTAACATCCATGTCGTCGGGCAACATCCCGGCGGTTCCGGTCAGCGCGCTGAGGGCCGTGTCCAGGCTCTCCTGAGTGGCGCCGTTGTCCGAGGTGCGCAGCAGCGCGCTGATGTCATCGGGCGCGGCCAGCATGGGGTCAATCTCGTAGCCGGTGATCAGCCGAATGTCGTCGAGGGCGAAGACATTGGTGGGGTCGGCCATGGCCACAGTGAGGCGATTGCCGCTGCGGCGAATCGGCACCGCGTTGTAGCGCTGCACCACGCTCTGCGGAATCGCCTTAGCGACGTCCTCGTCTACACTGGTGCGGTCCAGCTCAAGGAACGGAATGCCCAGCTGCTCGGCGTGCGCGCGCAGCACGTCGCGCTCGGTCACATGCCCCAGTTCGACCAGGATGCGGCCGAGCTGCTCCGTGGTGTTCTTCTGTACCTTGAGCGCTTCCTCCAGTTGTTCCGACTTGACCAGACCCTTCTCGAGAAGGATCTGACCAAGCGGCTTCTTCGGTCCCCGTGGAGTCGCCACGCGACTTCCCTCCAGTCACACCGGGGGGTGCACTGGCAATAAAGGATCGATGAAGCAAGTCGAGACACCCACTAGACCCACCGGAATTATACCACCGAGCACGGCCCTGCGCAACTCCTTCCGGGCCCGCGCGCGTCACGCCGGGCGCCGAGGCGCCCGCAGCTCATACCGGCATCCTGTAGGACGCGAGGTCCCCCTGGAAAGTTCTCGCAGCAGTGCCGAAGACAGGCCCCGCGCTGGAAGTGACTGCCGGAATGATGTGACCCGATCCGCGCCTGCCGCCCTGAAGGGCCCCCACAGGGAACGCGCGTCTGTACGCCGTCTTGTCCCGCGACGAGACAGAAGATGCCGTTGGGCAGGCCACGCTGGTATCGCCTTCCCGCGGCTCACGCTCCGCAGAGAGATTATACCACAGGCGTGACGAAAAGCAGCGCGATGTCGCCCCTAGCAGCTGTTTCATAGCCTTCCCAGGGGAGGTTATGAAACAGCACTGCACAACGTCAGGCCGTGGCAGGCGCATTTCATGCGAAGGCGTGGTGCGGCCAGCCAGCAGGTAGGTTACGAAATGCGCTCTAGTCGCCGGTTCCGGCTCTCTCTTTCCCGCGGTTCATGGGCTGGCCGCTCCCAGCAGGTGGGCCGTGGGCGCCGCGTCTGGCGGCCCCGCGTGCCGCCCCTCGGGCCCACCGGCGCCGCAGAGGTCGCTCCAAGAGACGGATCAGGCGAGTGTGGGGCGATTCCCTCGGACTCAGCGGGTGCAACAGGATAGTGGTAAGGCCCAGCCAGTTCGCTCCCAGCATGTCAGTGAAGAGCTGGTCGCCGATGGCGCAGGTGCTGCGTGGGTCGGTGCCAAGCACCGCCATACCCCGCCGGAACGCGA
The DNA here is from genome assembly GCA_963716175.1 of uncultured Armatimonadota bacterium. Taxonomy (GTDB): domain Bacteria; phylum Armatimonadota; class Hebobacteria; order Hebobacterales; family Hebobacteraceae; genus MFD04408-11. The sequence goes on from OY970296.1 coordinate 4,149,256, forward strand.
TCGGGAACGGCTTTCCCGCCCGCACCACCGCGACCAGACCGAGGTCCCTGGCCACCCGGGCGACTCGCGCCCCCCGGAACGCATTGCTCACCAGGCAGAGGCCCAGGCCGGAGCGCCGGGCCGCGTTGACCCAAGCGCGCACCTCCGGGCGGACCCAACTGCCGTTCCAGTCAACAAGGGTGTTGTCCAGGTCCAACAGCAGGCCGCGGATGCCGCGCCGCAGCAGCGCGTCGAGGTCAATGGCCCAGACTGCTTCGGCGAGAAAGGTCGGTCTCACAAGGCTGCGCACGCGCGAGCGTCCATCACAGTGTAGTGGGAGGCCGCGCCTGAGGGGGGGGAATCCAGGCCCCGCTCACCGCAGCGGCCAGCGGCCATCGCCCAGCTCCCGGCCCACCAGCAGCAGACGCAGGGTGCGCTCGGCGGCCGCCTGCAGCAGCTCCCCGGCGCGACTCATCGCCTCCTGCTCCGGCATGGGGCCGGGGATGATGGGCACCACGGCCTGCACACCGCGGCGGGCCAGCTGCTCCGGCTCCTCCTCCAGGCTGCCGGTGAAGGCGATCAGCGGCACTCCGTGCTTCTCGGCCAGCAGGGCCACCCCGCTGATGGCCTTCCCGAACTCGATCTGACGGTCTATCTTGCCCTCGCCGGTAATCACCAGGTCGGCCGCCTCCAGGTAGTCCTCAAACCCCAGGATCTCCAGCACGAGGCTGGCGCCGGAGCGGATCTGCGCTCCGCAGAAAGCTATCATCCCAGCGCCCAGGCCGCCAGCCGCGCCCGCGCCGCTCATCTCCCTCACATCCACTCCCAGGTCTCGCTCAATGACCTGCGCGAAATGGGCCAGCGCCTGATCGAGCTGGGCCACCATCTCCGGGGTGGCGCCCTTCTGCGGGCCGTAAATGGCGGCGGCGCCCTTGGGGCCACAGAGAGGGTTAGTGACATCCGAGGCGGCGGAGATGACCACCTGACCCACCCGCGGGTCAACACCGGACAGGTCAATCCGGTCCAGGTGGGCCAGCGCGGCTCCGCCGCGGGGCAACTCGCCGCCGCCCGCGGACAGCAGCCGCGCCCCCAGGGCCTGCGCCATCCCCGCTCCCCCGTCATTGGTGGCGCTCCCGCCCAGGCCCACGATGAGACGGGTGCACCCCGCCGACAGGGCCGCCAAGATCAGCTCGCCCACACCATAGGTGGTAGTAAGCAGTGGGTTCCTCTGCTCCCGAGGGATCAGCCCCAGGCCGGCGGCCGCGGCCATCTCCACCACGCCGGTGACGTCGTCACCCAGGACCCCGAAGGTGGCCTCCACCGGATCGCCCAGCGGCCCGGCAACCTTCTTGGTCAGGAACCGCCCCCTGGTGGCCAGGACCAGTGACTCCACCGTGCCCTCCCCGCCGTCCGCCAGGGGGATGGAGACGATCTCGGCCTCCGGGGCCACGTCCCGGATGCCCTGGACGATGGCGTCCGCGGCCTGCAGCGCGGTCAGGCTGCCCTTGAAGCTGTCCGGAGCGACGATGATGTTCATTCGCCCATGCTCCCGGCGCCCACTCCCCCAGACCGGGGCTCAAGCATTACAGTACCGCAAAAGGGGCGTTTGTGCCAAGGCGTTCGGGCTGCCCCAGGCCGGGCGCCCCCCTCAGCGTCTCCAGGCCGAGATCAGCCAGAGGATGAAGGTCAGGACCAGGCTGAGCAGGATCGAAGTGGCGATGGGGAAGATGAAGGTGAAGTTGGGCCGGGAGATCACGATATCACCTGGCAGCAGCTTGCCTCCCCTGACGCCGACCGCGCCCAGGAGAAGGCCGAGCGCGGCCACCAGGATGCCCAGCCCCACCAGGGTCAGCCCGAGCCAGATCAGCACCCTGTCCATGATCGCCCGCCCTCACCGCTGGGCGGCCATCGCCTTTCGCGCGCTCTCGATGGCGCGCCCTGCCCGCCGCTCCGACCGCTCCAGGAGGCTGAATAGACAGCCGCAGTAGTTCTGCCGATAGAGGTCGAGCTCCCGGGCGCGCTCACAGCTCTCGGCGTATCGGCCGCGGAGGTCAGCGAAGCCGAACTCGACCCCGAGGCGCGCGCCGATGGCCGCGCCCAACTCGCCGATCGCCTCCACCTCCTGATGGGGGCTGATGAGCAGAGTAGTCGAGAACGAATCGAACCCCTCCGACCGGGCCGCTGCTGCAGCCGCTTCCAGACGAAGCCCATAGCAGGCGCGACAGCGCTTCCCTCCCTGGCTGGCAAGGGCCAAAAGAAAGCCGCGCAGGCCCTCTTCTGCCTCTGGCAGGGTGGGCGTGCCCACGTCCGCGGCGATGCTGCCAGCAGGGCGGTGCACTGGCAGCCCAATCGCGTGCGCGGTCTGCTCGAAGGTGGCCTGGCGGCGCCGCAGCTCCTCGGCGGGGTGGATGTTGGGGTTGAAGAACCATCCGGTTACCTGGGCCCCGAGAGACCGGAAGTGATCCACCACCACACTGGTGCACGGACCACAACAGCAGTGGAGGAGCAGCTTCATCCGTCGCGGTTTCGCAGGCGCGGCGCAGCCGGCAGCAGCGGGCTCACTCCCCACTGCTCGTCAGGTCTGCCGCGAGCTGGCGGGCCTGGGCGCGGGCCTTGCGAAAGGCGTCGCGCAGGAGGGCGGCGCGGCGCTGGCGGTCCTGGTCATGGGTCTGGGAGTAGAGCAGGGCCTCGAAGTCCGACTGATTCAGCAGGTTGTAGGCCAGCACCCGGTAGCGATGAGCGGGGTCCAGCCGCGGCGATACCGACATCCGCTCCCCGAGGGTGGCGAGCCGATCGGAGCGCTGGTGCAAGTCCTCCAGCTTGTCGCCGCGCTGGTCATCGCCGAGCTGGTCGGGCGGGGGGCGGGTGAGGTCGGCGACCTGCTGCGCGATCTGCTCGCCCTCGTCATCCAGCCCGGCTGCGATCTCCAGGTAATCCGGGTCGGTGTAGGGCGGCCGCTGCGCATTCACCTGATAGTCGAGCAGCAGGCGGACTCCCTCCGAGTAGTAGCCGTTGCGCAGATAGAGCCGGCCCAAGGGCAGGTTGATCTCCCCGGCCGGCAAGACAGTCAGGCGGATGCTATCGTCCTGCTGGTCGGCGAGCAGCCCAGCCAGCCAGGAGGGGGCGGAGGAAAGCTCTGGCAGGCTGGCGATGAGCTGCTGGTAGTACTGCTGAGCGCGCGCTGCCTGGCCCTGGGCGCGCGCCGACCTCGCCAGTCCTTCTACCGCGCGGATCAGGAGGGTCGGTGTCCGCGGCCTGCAGGAAGGCGGCCTCGGCCTGAACGGGCTGGCCCGCGAGCAGGGCCAGGTTGCCGGCCCGCAGCAGCACCTCCTGGTCCGGCCGCAGCTCCACCAGGCGCCGGTAGAGCGTCGCCGCGGTCTCATAGTCCCCGAACCCGGCTGCGGCTTCCCCGGCTCCGCGGAGATAGTCTGGATTATCGGGTGCAGCCAATAGCGCCGCGGCAAACTCGAGCGCGGCATCCCGGTATCGGCGATCGGTGAGGGCGGCCTGACCGGAGGCATAGCGCTCGGTCGCTGCACACTGCTGGCCGGCCTCGTCGGCCCCGGCCTGCGCCCAGAGTTCGGGCGTGAGCTTGGCCGCCAGGCCTTGCGCCAGCGCGCGAGCCTGCTGCTCGCGGTCTCCCGCGGCGGGCAGAGTGAACTCGACGCTCACCCGGTAGTGGGATATGGCGCCGACCAACTGGGCGCGGAGGGTGACCTCTGGCGGGGCCTCTGCCACCTCGGCCACCAGGCCGGCCTCCACCCCGGCCGCCACCGCCATGTGCTGGGCTGACTCCACCCGATCTTTTTCCGGGGTGTCGGGCCTCACGGTCCGCTCCCCCCACTCGGGAGGCGCCGCCTCCGGGTCCCAGAGCGTGGCGCTGATGCCGGCGGCGGTCAGCGCCTCCGGCAATTCCTGGGTCACAGCCTGAGCCAGCGGCGCGCTGACCCAATGGCCGCCAACTGGAAGGAGCAGCAGGGTGCGAGCCTGGTCGGCCCGCGCGGACGGCAGGCGCGAGGGCACCACCAGCAGCGCCAGCGCAACTGCGCAGGCGATGGCGCGGGTCTGGCGCAAGGGAAGCAGGCGCCTGCTAGCGCGCTTGCAGGGCTCGGAGCGCGGACTCACAGGTGCGCACACCATGCCGGGCGGCCTCCACATTGTGTCCACGGTTGAAGTCGGACTGGTACTGATCGAGGGCCTGGTGGTATTGCTGAGTGGCTCTCTGCCGATCTCCAGCCTCGGTGTAGACCCAGGCCAGCTCTTCCCGAGGGGCCGCGCCGGCGCGAGGGTTCTGCGCCAGGTAGGACTGATAGGCAGCTATTGATTGCTGGTAATTGCCCTGGAAGTAGTAATCACGGGCGGCCTGGGTATAGGCCCTGGCCGGCATCACGGGGCCTGCCGGCCTCCCCCAGACGGGCGTGCCCACGGTCGGCGGACCCGCCCCGGTCATGGGCACCGCCCCCAGGAACGGGCCGGCCGCAGGGGCGGCAGGCCGCGGAGCAGCGGCGCGCTGCGCGCCAGTCACCGGAAGGAAGTAGGTGCCTGGCGCCACCCAGGTTCCGCCGCCATAGCCCTGCCAGACGCGGGCCGCGGTGGAAGGCCGCGCCCTGGGGGCCGCGAACATGCGGGGGGCGGCAAACCGCGCGGGGGCGTAGACGCTACCCGGGCTGGGAACGAACTGGGCCGGCGCGGATACCGCGGTCTGCTGGGCCCCCGCAGGCGCCGCCGGTGCCATCGCCGCCGGCTGTCGCCTGGGCTGGGGCGGGCGCTGCATGGTCAGCATGAGGGCCCCAATGAGCACCAGCACCACGACCACGCCACCTCCGGTCACGGCCAGGCGGGCGGTGCGCGGCGAGATCCCCATCACCGCCTCGCGGGCGGCCGGCAGTCCCATCAGCTCGTTCAGGCGGCGCCGCTCCACCGTGCTGCCGGGGCTGAGAGTGAGGACCTGCTCGTACTCCCGGATGGCGTTGTCGCGGTCGCCCTGGCGCTCATAGAGAGTGCCCAGGAGGGAGTGCGCGGAGGTGGAATTGGGGTTGACCGTGACCGCCTGATGGCAGACCTGGATGGCGGCCAGCAGTTTGCCCTCTTCGCTCAAGCGAAAGGCTTCTTCCAGCAGACGGCGCGCCCGCTCCTCGGGCGTCATCCCGGCCAGGGGAGAAACGCCGGCCCGGCCCGGGCCGCCCAAGGCCTGGCCACAGGCGCGGCAGAACCGAGCCTGGTCGGGGCTTTCCGCGCCGCACTTAGGACACCGCACCACCGCACGCCTCCTGCTCGGCCCGGGCTCTCCCCGGGCCGCCATCGAGCTATAGTCTACGCCACAGCTACGGGATTACTTTGTTCAGTGGATACTCGACAATCCCCTCGGCGCCGGCCCGGCGCAAGGCCGGGATGAGGTCGCGCGCCGCGCGCTCGTCCAACACCGTCTCCACCGCTACCCAGTGGGTGTTGGTGAGCGGGGATACCGTGGGCTGGCGTAAGGCGGGAAGCAGGGCCAGCACCTTCTCCAGGTCGGCGCGGGCGACGTTCATCTTCAGCCCGACCTTCTGCTCCCCCAGCAGCGCGCCCTGGAGCAGCATGGCGAGAGTCTCGATCTTGTTGCGCTTCCAGGGATCGGCCCAGGCGGAGCGGCTCGCGATCACCTTGGTGTTGGTCTCCAGCACCGTGTCGAGGATGCGCAGGTCGTTCTCCCGCAGGGAGGCCCCGGTCTCGGTCAGCTCGCAGATGGCGTCCACCAGGTCCGGCACCTTGACCTCGGTCGCGCCCCAGGAGAACTCGACATCGGCCGCCACGCCGTGCCGGGCGAGGTAGCTGCGGGTGATGTTGACCACCTCGGTGGCGATGCGCTTGCCCTGCAGATCAGCGACCGACTGGATGGGACTAGCTACCGCCACGGCCAGCACCCAGCGGGCGGTGCGGTTGCTGGCCTTGGAGTAGACGAGATCGCAGACATCGCACACGTTGGCCTGGGTCTCGAGGATCCAGTCCAGCCCGCAGAGGCCGGCGTCCAGGGCGCCAGAGCTGACATAGCGCGGAATCTCCTGGGCCCGCATCAGCACTCCCTCCATCTCCGGGTCGTCTATCTCCGGGTAGTAGGAGCGGGAGCCAGCGCTGACGTAGTAGCCCGCCCGAGCGAAGAGCTCGAAAGTGGCTTGCTGTAAGCTCCCCTTGGGCAGGCCGAGACGCAGGACCAAGGCCGACCTCCAGGCCGAAGGCACGTCTGAACCGAGTATATCCTGCGGGGGAAACAGCGTCAAGGTGAGGCGAGCCCGCGGCCCCCACCCCCGGCCGACCGGAGGCGGGCGAAGTCAGGTCAATGCACGATCCCGTCCACCCCATCGCCCCGGCGCACAGGCGCCGGGATCTGGGTGCGCGCCACCAGCCAGCGCAGGAGCGCGGGCCGACCGGCGAGACGAAGCGCCAGCCCCACCAGGTACAGCAGGGCCATGATCACAAACGGGCCGTAAGCCAGCAGCATGGCGGCCAGCAGCAGGTGCTTGCTCATCATGACCTCCGCGGATTATGGTACGACCTTCTGAGGCCGCTGGCAAGAGGAGGCGGTTCGAGCCGCGGGAGAGCCATTCCCAGGCGCGCGAGCAGACAGCCGCGCGGCCAGGATACAGCGGCCTGGAGGTGGAGGCGCTGAACGGGGGGTTGGTGCGGGAGGACAGGGAGTTCGAGACGAGACCGGGAATCACATATCTGAGATCTCAGATTTGAGATTTGAGATTTGAGATTTCAGATTTGAGATTTGAGATGGGGCATTCCAGTGCGGGCCGAAACCCTGGTTGCGGCGGCCAGATGACGGGGCGATGATGCGGTACTCCCGTTTCGAGGAGCTGCCGGTCTGGCAGTCTGGCCTCCAGTTGGCGAAGGCTGTGTACGGGCTGACGAAGGCTCAGCGCCTGCGGCCCAGCCTGCGCGACCAGCTGGAACGGGCCGCGCTATCAGTGAGCAACAACATCGCGGAGGGGTTCGAGCGCGGGACTACCCAGGAGCTGCTCACCTTCCTTTACATTGCCAGAGGGTCAGCAGGCGAAGTGCGGTCCATGCTCCACTTCGTGGAGACACTGCCGGAGTGCGAGCATCTCGAATCTGAAATCTCGAATCTCAAATCCCTGGCGGAGAGTGTGTCTCGCCAACTGCGCGCTTGGGCCGATTCTCTCCAGAACTCAGAGATCAAGGGCCAGCGCTATCTCACCGAGGCGGTGCGGGCCCGCGAGAAGGCAGAGCAGGACAGAGAGGCGTTCCTGGCAGAGGCGGAGGAGATGGTGAGGCGGGCGCGAGAGGAGCGGGAGAAGAAAGCGCAGCAGGAAGGGCCGGAGGCGCCGCCGGACTCGCCGTCGGAGGCGTGAAGCGTGCGATCTGAGAGTTGAGAGTTGAGATTCGAGATCTCAGATTTGAGATTTGAGATTTCAGATTTGAGATTTGAGATTTCAGATTCGAGAGTTGCGCGGCGCTAGGCCGCGTCCGCGGCGATGACGTGCTCTGCGGCCACCTCAGCCTCCGCGGTTTCCTGCGCCTTCTCCCGTTGGGAAGGGCCGGATGAGACGGGCTGCTCGTCCCGCAGGCGCAGGCCGATGAGCTTGCTGACCCCGGCTTCTTCCATGGTGACGCCGTAGAGGATGTCGGCCGCCTCCATGGTCCCCTTGTTGTGAGTGATGATGATGAACTGGGACTGCTGGGCGAACTCCCGCAGCACCTCGCAGTAGCGCCCCACATTGCTGTCGTCCAGGGGTGCGTCCACCTCGTCGAGGATGACAAAGGGCGAGGGCTTCACCTTGAGCAGCGCGAACAGGATGGCGGCCGCGGTCAGCGCCCGCTCACCACCGGAGAGCTGAAGGAGATCGCGCGTCTTCTTGCCCGGGGCGGTGACGGTGACATCCACGCCGGACTCCAGCACATTCTCTCCGCTGGTCAAGGTGAGATCGGCGTGGCCTCCGCCAAAGAGCCGCACGAAGAACCCGCGAAACTCGCGCTGGAGGGCCTCGAAGGCAGTCAGGAAGCGGGCGGTAGCCTCCTGGTCAATGGTGACGATGGCCTGCTGCAAGTCCTCCTGCGCGGCCTCCAGATCGCTGCGCTGAGCGCCGAGGAACTCGATCCGCTGCTTCACCCGCTCGTACTCCTCGATGGCGCCCAGGTTGACCTCACCCAGGGCCTCTATGCGGGACTGCAGTTCAGCCATCTTCTCCTTGGAGGCGGCGCGGCCCTCGATGGGCTTCGCCACCTGCTCGGCCTGCTCCAAGGTGAGGCGGAACTCCTCCAGCAGGGCGCGCTCGGTGAAGCCGATCTCACTGTCCAGTTGGGTGGTGCGCATCTGCGAGCGGTGGAGGCGCTGCTGCATCGCCTCCAGCTCTTCCCGGTGGCGGGCGGCGGCCTCCAGGTCGGAGGCGATCTGCTCCAGCAACTGCTGCCGCTCTCCCTGAGCGCGGGCCAGCTCCTGCTCGGCCGCCTGATGCCGCTCCCGCATGTTCTGGCACTCGACCTGCGCCCCCTGAAGTCCACCCTGCGCCTGCTCAAGGGACTTGGCGACCTGCTCCAGCAGGGCCTGCTTGTCCTCGATCGCGCTCTTCAGGGCTTCGCCGCGCTCCCGCTCTCTGCCCATGCGGACCTCGAGCGCGCGGAGATCGCCCTCCACCGCGGTCAGACTCACACGCAGCTCAGAGGTGGCAGCGTTGAGCTCCTCCCGCGCGTCGCGGCCCGAGCGCACCGCGGTCTCGAACTCGGCCATGGCGGACTCGACTGCGCGCTGCCGCTCCTCCAAGCCCTGTACCCGCGCGCCAACTGCGGCGCTCTCCTGCTCGATCTGCGCAACTTCGCCCTCCAGCCCGCTTTGCTCGGCCGCCAGCGCTTCCTCCCGCTCGCTCTCGAGACGCAGATTCTCAGCGAGCACCTGTGCCTCTCGCTCCGCCTCGGCCAGCGCCGCCACCGCGTCCTCCAGCTCGCGCTGGCGAGCCTGGGTGCTGGCCCGCCCCGCTTCCAGCTCCTGCTGGGCGCGACGCGAATCGGCCACGACCTGCTCCAGGTGGGCCTGGAGCTGCTGCTGCTCGTGCTCCAGGGCCGCGATCTCCCGCTCGCGGCCGATGAGCTGTGGCCCTGTCGGCCTGCTGCCCCCGCTGATCGCACCCCAGGGCCTGATCACATCGCCGTCGGTGGTGACAATCGCCCGCCATCCCTGATGAGCGCGGCTGAGCTGCAGCGCGACCTCCAACTTCGCGGCCACCACCACCCGGCCCAGCAAATGCTCCACCACGGGTTGGGCCTCGGGGCTGCAGGACACCAGGTCGGCGGCTAGGCCAAGGCATCCGGGCTGGCGCGCCAGCTCCGCCAGCCCCTGCGGGCGCGGCGCGGGCCGCAGGTGCGAAAGCGGGAGAAACGTGGCGCGCCCGCCTCTGGTCTCCTTCAGGAATGCGATCGCGTCCGCCGCCTCCGCCTGAGTTGCCACCACCAAGTCGCCCACGGCCGGGCCGAGACTGGCCTCGATCGCCAGCTCCAGCTCCTGGGGGACATGGAGCAGATTGGCCACCGTCTGATAGCCGCCAGCGAGGCGGCCGCTCTGGGCCGCTGTCAGCACCGCCTTCACCCCTGCGCGCAGCCCGTCGCCCAGACGCTGCATCTCCTGCAGCGCTCCGCGCCGGGAGGCCACCGCGGAGAGCTGCTCTCGCAGCCGCAGCTCCTCTTTCGCCGCCTCCGCCAGGGCCCGGGCTGCGTCCTCGGCCTGTGAACCCAGGGAGTGCACCTCGGCCTGAATCCGGTTCCGGCGCGCTTCCGATTCCCGGGCCGCCCGGGTGGCCTCGCCCGCCCGGCCTTCGATCTCCCCCCGCCGAGCCTGGAGGGCGGTGCGCTGCTCTCCCAGCCGGGCGATGCGCGCTCGCGCCGCTTGCAGCAGTGATTCGCACTGCACCTGCTGGTTGCGGGCATCGGCCAGCTCGCGCAGCAGGTCCAGGTGGTCAGCGCGCTGCTGATCCACGGAGTCGCCCGCGCTGCGCAGAGAACCGGCCTCGTCTCGCAGGCGTTTCTCGCGCGCAGCTATGTCTGCTCGCAACTGGCTCGCCCGCTCCGCCAGCTCTGGCCGCTGCCGCTCGGCCTCGGCCAGCTCTTGCTCGGCGGCGGCGAGCTGGCTCTGCAGTCGGGCCAGCTCATCGCCGGTGAGCGCCATCTGCCGCTGCAGGTCCTCGATCCGCTGCGTGGTCAGGTTCAGCCGCCCATCGGCGCGCTCCGTCTCCCGCGCCAGCCGCGCCACCAGCACCCGGGTCTCGTCCAGCCGCCCCTCCACCACTTGCACCTGGGCACGAAGCTCGGCCTCCTGGGCCGCGAACTGGTGAGTCCGGGTGCGGGCCGCCTCTATCTCCCGCTCCAGCTCCGTCTCCCGGTCCCGCGCCCGCGCCAGGTTCTCGGAGAGCGCCTGGTGCTCGTGCACGAGCAGGCTGAGCTTCAGGTCGAACAGCTCCTTGGAGAGCGCGCGGTACTCGCGCGCCGCCTCGGACTGCTGCGCGAGCGGGGCGACCTGGGCCTCCAGCTCGTGGAGGATATCGCTGACGCGGAGCAGGTTGGCGCACACTCTGTCGAGCTTGCGCTGGGCCTCGTTCTTGCGCTGGCGATAGCGCTGAATGCCGGCCGCCTGCTCGAAGATCTCTCTTCGGTCCTCGGAGCGGACGGAGAGGATGCGGTCAATCTCGTTCTGGCTGATCACCGAGTAGGCATGCTTGCCAATGCCAGTGTCGAGCAAGAGCTCGTGGATATCGCGCAGCCGGCAGGGGACGCGGTTGATGAAGTACTCGCCCTCGCCGGTGCGGAAGACCCGGCGGGTGATGGTCACCTCGGAGAAATCGAGGGGAAGCGCGCCGTCGCCGTTGTCGAGAGTGAGGGAAATCTCGCCCAGCCCGGCGCGCCGGCGGGCCTCGCTGCCGGCGAAGATCACGTCATGGGAGTGAGCGGAGCGAAGCGATCTCAGGCCCTGCTCGCCCAGGCACCAGACGATGGCATCCGAGAGGTTGCTCTTGCCGCTGCCGTTGGGGCCGACGATGGCGGTGATGCCCGGTCCGAATTGCAGGCTGGTGCGCTCGGCGAAGGTCTTGAAGCCGGAGAGGTCCAACTGCTTGAGATACACGCTGGATCCCTTTCTGCGACTGGTGCTGCTGTCTGTGCTGCGAACTCTGTTAGACCCGCGCCGCAGGCGGGCCTCGGCCCTTCCCTGCGGTGCTGGTGTTTTACCGCATCTGCCTGGGCCTTTGCTATGAGGAGCTACCCGGCGCGTTAGTGCTGGGCCGGTGTCAGCGCCGACACGCTCGCCGCGCCGGCGTTCGCCTCAGCCCTCCTGCCCCACCGCGACCAGGGCCTCTCTGAGGAGGCGCACGTCGTCCGCCAGCTCGTGCGGGCGGCGCTTCTGGAAGATGCCCACGCAGACGGCGTCGGTCGGGCGCATGGCGCGGGCGGCGTAGGCGAAGGCTTCCCTAGGGTCGCTGCGGCCGGAGGCCATAATCTTGTAGTGGATCACAGGCCGGGAGAGCTGCTGGATGAACTGGGTCATCTGCTCCCGGTGCTCGGGGGCGAAGTACTCATCCTGGGTGATGTGCTCGGGCGACTTATCCCTGGGCAGGGGGTCGTAGTAGCAGCACATGTAGAAGTCGCAGTCTATGTGCTCCTCGGCAAAGGCGAAGATCTCGGTCTTGTGCCCCGCCATGCCGCAGGGCAGGCCGGCGTCCCGCACCATGTTGATCACGGGCTGCACCTCCAGGAGGTGGCCGTGATGGTGCAGATTGTCGGTCTGGCCCCCGTGGATGAAGACGGCCTTGGCCCCGTTGTGGATGCCGTTGAGGGCGCCCCGCTCGGGCCCGCCCAGCTCGGGGCAGGTCTGCGCGATCCACTGGATAGTGCCCCCCTCGTCCCAGTGCTCCATCAGGATGCGCATGATGTGGTGGTCGGCGCGGCCGATGTGGGTGGTGATCCCCAGGCTCTCGGCCTCCCGGTAGAGCGCCTTGCAGCGCTCGGTGGTGAAGTAGTGCTTCATCTCCCGATCCAGCGGGCCGTCCCAGTGGCTGAACCCGCTCTGCGGGTTGCCGCCCAGGATGAACCGGCTGACCTCGAGGTTGCCCAACTTGACCTTGGCGATCTGCGCTTTCTCCGCAACTGCCACTTCTTCTGCCTCCTGACCCCCACAGCATGGACGCCCACACGGGCGCTGGTTACTCTTGGATTCTACCCTGGCTTGGCCTTGGCCTGCCGGCGCTTGGCCGTCTTTGCGGCCAGCGGCTTGAACTCGCCCCACATGTTCATGGCGCCGATGAAGCTGGTGGGGTGGGTCATGGTGGCCGCGGTGGCATAGGGGCGCTCTTTGGTCGGGCGCAGCTTGATCATCCGGGTGAAAGGCGGCTTCAGGCGGATCAGCCCGAAATCCTCGGCCTGGGCCCGGCGGAGGGCCCGCAGCGCGCCCTCCCGGATGAGGCGGCGAGCGCGCACCGGGTGCAGGTGGCGCGCAGACGCGGTGAACTGCCAGTACTGGTCCTCGCTCAGGTCATTCCCGGTGCCCGGCTTCACTCCCCGTTTCACGGCTACGGTCTCGATCCCAGGCACCAGGGCTTGCGCCTCCTTGGCGAAGGCGGCGTCTCCCGAGCCGAAGATGGCGCGCACCCCCAGCTCGCCGGCGCACATCGCCAGCTCCCCGAACTCGCCGATGCAGACCCCGTTCACCGACTCGTCCAGATACTCGATGCTCTGGGTGTGGCAGAGGTGAGCATACTCGGTTCCGGCCTTGGCATGCTGGCCCACCCAGACCACGAAGTCATAGGACTTGTCCAGGCAGAGGGGCCAGACCGGGTCGCTCCAGCCGCGGGAGATCTCGACCCGCGGGTCGAGCAGCTTGATGTTGATGCCGCCGGGGCCATGGGCGTCCATCACCATGATGTCAGTCGCCCCTCCTTCGAATAGCCCGTCCACCGCGGCGTTGACTTCCTCGGTGAGGAACTCCTTGGCGAGCTCGTAGTAGGGCCGGCCCGGGCCGGTCCACTCCTGGAAGTTGAGCACCCCAGCAACGCCCTCGAGATTGGTCATCACATAAACTCTCATATCGGCCCCTTTCGGGGACAAGCAGTTCCGCGCGGAGACCGGCAGGTCCTCCTGGCGGGCTAGGGCTCGGCAGGCGTGACCCTCGGAGTGATCGCGCTCAGCATTGACCGGAAACGCGCTATTTGCTAGACTGCCGACGCGAGTTACCCAGTTCGCGGCCCACGGCGAGGTAGCGTCCCGGCCTGGGACGCAGGGGGAAAGGGGAGAGAGCGTTGGCGCCCACGTCAGCGCGAGTTCCGGAGCCCACGGTTGCCAGGCTCAGCCTGTACCTGCGATTGCTTCGCAGGCTGGCCGCCGCCGGGGTGGGCACGGTGTCATCGGCCCAGATGGAGGCTCAGCTCGGTATCACCTCGGCGCAGATCCGCAAGGACCTCTCGCACCTGGGGGAGTTCGGCCGGCCGGGAATCGGCTACGACGTAGAGCACTTGCTGGGGCGATTGACCGAGATCATGCAGTTGGACCGAGAGCAGAGGGTGGTGATCGTGGGTGCGGGTAATCTCGGCTCTGCCCTGGTGGGCTACTTGGGATTCGCCAACACGGTCTTCCGCATCGTGGGCATCTTCGATAACAACTTCAGCAAGATCGGCCGCATGCTCTGGAGCCTGGAAATCCTGGATGTGCAGCGCCTGCTGGAGATAAACGCGGAGCTGCGGGCCAGCATCGGCCTGATTGCGGTGCCGGCGGAGGCGGCTCAGGAGGTGGCAGACCTGCTGGTGAAAGCGGGCATCCGCGCCATTCTCAACTTCGCCCCGACCGTGGTGACCGTGCCTGCTGGAGTAGCGCTGCGGCACGTGGACCTCACGCGCGAGCTGGAGATCCTCTCCTATCTGGTGAGCCGGACGGCGCCGGAACCTCAATCGGCCCGCGCCCGGCAGTGACTAATGATGTTCGCACAACGAAGTGATGTGCGAACATCGCCCTGTGCCTGTCTGGGCCGCTTCCTGAGCTTCCCCGTGTTACTTCATTCGGCGAAGTTCTTTAGAAGCTGTTTCATAGCCTTGCCAGGGGAGGTTATGAAACGGCACTGCACAACGTCAGGCCGTGGCAGGCGCATTTCATGCGAGGGCGTGGTGCGGCCAGCCAGCCGGTAGGTTATGAAATGCGCTCTAGCTCCTCGCAGCAGGTCCGGCGCATGTTCGGCCGGATCGCCGGCCGCTACGATCTCATCAACTCCCTCATCAGTCTGGGCCAGAACCGCCGCTGGAAGGACCTGACCGCGCGGGCCTGTCGCCTCCCGAGCGGAGGGCTGGCTCTGGATGTCTGCGCCGGCACCGGCGACATCGCGCTGGCGATGGCCCGCCGCGGGGCGCGGGTGGCGGCGCTCGACTTCTCGGCCGAGATGCTCGCCATCGCCCGCGAGAAGGCCCGCGGCCGCCCCATCTTCCTGGTGCAGGCAGATGCGCTCGACCTGCCCTTCGCCGACCATGTCTTCGACGCCGCCGCGGTCGGGTTCAGCCTGCGCAACGTCGCTTCTCTCCCCAGGTTGGTGGCCGAGATGGCGCGGGTGGTGCGGCCGGGTGGTTGGGTGGTATCGCTGGAGACCTCGCAGCCGCCCTTTCTCCTGATGCGCGCCAGCTACCGGGCCTATCTGAGAGCGGCCATCTCGCTCGCGCCTCTGCTCTCGGAGGGCTCCGCCTATCGCTACCTGGCCGACAGCATCGGCGCCTTCCCCCGGCCGAGGAGATCGCGGAGGCCTTTCGCGCCGCCGGCCTGCGGCAGGTGCGTTTCCAAAGACTCCTGTTCGGTGTGGTCGCCATCCACGCGGGCCAGGTATGACTGCGCGGCGAACGGGCTCGACCGCGAGGGGACCTGGTTTGAGGCGCCGAACTTCAGCGTTCTGCGGACCAGCGGCGGGCTTCGATGCGAGGCCCAGGCTGATCACTTGCGATCTGGGATCTCAAATCTGAGATTTGAGATGAAGCGGCTCTGGTCCGGCCCGCGAGGTAACGAACGGCTCCGCGATGTCCGAGAGCGATCCAGAGAGACCCTATGCGCACGCCCGCCAGGCCTACCGGCTGGGTGTGCTCAACGGCATCCTGTTCAACACCGGAACCGCCTTCGTGGACCCGACCACGGTCCTGCCCACTTTCGTGGCCCGGGTGAGCGGATCGGACCTGGCGGTGGGCCTGGTCTCGGCCGTGGCCAACGGCGGGTGGTTCCTGCCCCAGCTGCTGGGCGCGAGACACGTGCAGTCCCGGCCCTACAAGCGGCCCCTGTACGTGCTCACCACCTGCCTGCGCGCCACCGCGTGGGTGTGCGCGATCCCACTCACGTACCTGCTGGCAGGCCGCTATCCCCTGTCCGCGCTGGTGGGCTTCATGCTCTGCTACGCCCTGGACGCGTTCGGGGGCGGGTTGTCCGGCCCGGCCTGGCTGGACATCATCGCCAAGACCGTGCCGGCCGGCCGGTTGGGAGCTTTCTTCGCCCACCGTATGTTCTGGGGCGGGCTGGGGGCGATCGGCTCGGCGATGCTCGTGAGGAACATCCTGGGCCGGGGCGGGCCCAACTTCCCGGCGAATTACTGCTTGCTCTTCGCACTCGCGCTGGGGCTATTCGCGCCGGGCTGGATCGCGTTCGCCGCGATCAAGGAGCCAGCGGGGCGGGTGGCCGAAGATCAACCCCTGCTGACCTTCCTGCGGAGCGCGCCGGCAGTGATCAGAGGCAACCGGGAGTACCGGCTGCTGCTGATCAGCCGGCTGCTGTTGGGCGCGGGGGGCCTGGCCTTCCCGTTCTACATCATCTACTGCCAGCGTGAGCTGGGGGTGCCTGACTCCGCAGTGGGGACCTATCTGGCGCTGCAGATGGCGGGGGCCGTGGTGGCCAATCCGCTGTGGGCGCACCTGAATGATCGCCGGGGACCGCGCGCGCTGGTGGTGGCGTCCGCGGCGGCCTCGCTCGCCTCTCCCGCCATCGCCCTGGCGGCTGCGCTGTTCCCGCAGGCGGCCTGGTTCGGGCGAGCCTCCCTGGCCGTGGTGTTCCTGCTGCTGGCGGCGGCCGGGAGCGGCAGCTTCATCGGCTGCACCAATTACCTGCTGGCGATCGCGCCGGAGGAAGAGCGACCGCTCTACATCGGAGTCCAGAACACGCTGTTCGCGGTGACCACCTTCCTGCCGCTGCTGGGCGGGGTGCTGCTCAGGTTCGGCTCTTTCCAGGTGCTGTTCGGCCTGGCCGCGGCGTTGGGAGCGGCGGGCGCGGTGGTGGCCTTGCGCCTTCCCCCGCGAGGCCGGTCTTCCTCAGCCTGAGCTGCTGGCCGCGGCTGAATCCTTGTCGGATCGTGAGCACATATAGGCCGGGGCGGGGCGAGGAACGGGGCTTTGCACACGGAATCCGGCGATCCGATGCGGTCAACCCGCATCGAGTTCCGGGTCGGGTGTGGTGACCCCCCAGCTCGCCACACCCTTCTTGGGGCGTAGGCACGGAAACCCCCTCTTCCGCGCCGCGCCCCCTTCTTTTTGGGGGGCTCCAGTTCAGGACGGGCGGCGGAGGCGGCGAGTGGCGACGACGGTGCCGACGATGATGGCCGCCAGGCCTATGAACGCGGGCGCCAGGGCGAGTGCCGGCGAGATGGCCTGGCGCTGGTGGAGAGAGACGAACCACATCTGCTGGCAGAGGAGGCTGAGGCCGGCGGCCAGGCAGGTGGCAAGCCAGGCCATCGCTTCCTGGAGGGGCGCGTAGACGTGGGACTGCTGATCGGGCGGCAGCAGGCGGGCCTTCTCCTTGCCCGGGAAGTTGTACCACTGCGGCCGCTGCCGCAATAACGCGATCCCGACCAGCATGACGGCGGCCAGGATCAGCAGACCGAAGACGCTGAACACGTTCTTCGGGCCCCAGGCATCAACTGCGCCCCCGCGGCCGAAATGCGTGGGCATCGGGTCTGGCAACTGGTCCCAGAGAGCCAGCCCGTCGGCGAAGACCCAGAGCAGGACGAAGGCGCCGAGGGCGAGCAGCATCCGGGCGCGCACCCGGCCGGCAGCATCGGCGTCGCGCAGGGCGTCTTCTGTCGAATCGAGGGGATGGTTGTTGCCCATGGCCCGTCACCCGCTCGTATTGTAGACCAGGATCAGGGAGAGTCAAGGACGCCAGCGGGCGCCTGGCAGAAGCGATCATCACCGAGCTGGGATGGGGGGATTGGGGGCAGGAGGCCAGCTCCTGCCCTGCGAACTGCCCAAGTGGGAGAGCGAGAATGCACAGTTGTCTCCTGAGAGCCTTGTGCTGTCCCGCCTGCCACCGCGAGCTCAAGATCGCAGAGGGCGGGCGCGAGAGTGAGATCGTCGACGGCGCGCTGGGCTGTACGGGCTGCGGGCAGCTGTTTGCCGTGGAGGGCGGCATAGCGGTGCTCGGTGATGCAGAGTTGATGGCCAGAGTCTGCGACCGGTGGCCGGAGGGAATGCTGACGCCGGAGCTGTATCGGGGCAATATCCAGAACTCGCGGGAGTGGTACGCGCACGCGCCGCGGTTCGCGCAGTTCGTCGACGCGGCAGCAAAGGTGGAGGGGGTGATCGTTGATGTCGCCACCGGCCCGGGGGCATCGTTCTCTGGAGCACTGGTGCCACAATTGGGGGAAGGCTCGCATTTCATCATGAGCGACGCGGCGGTGAACATGCTCCGCGGGCTGCAGTCCGCTTGGCATGGCGAAACCCATGTGGCAAGAGTGGACTTCCTGGCGTTCGATGGCCATCACATGCCTTTCCGAGACGAATCCCTGGACGCGCTCACATCGCGGAGCGGGTTCGACTGCGTCAACGCCGACCCAACCCGGAGCCGGCCGCCAGGCGGCGGCCGCGCCTATCGGGAGGGATGTCGCGTCCTGAAGACGGGCGGATACGTATTCACCACCACTTGCATCTATGAGGCGGATTCGCAAACCGCGACCTATCTGGCCTCGCTCGGGTGCGAGAACACATCGAGAAGGACTCTGCAAAGGCTATGGTGTGATATCGGGCTTGAGGTCGTGTCGGAAACGGACCTGCTCAAGCAGAGGGGCAAGACCGATCCCGGAGATGGGTTGCCGGTGAGCGATGATGACGGGTGGCGGGTGGTGGCGTATGTGTTGAAGAAGCGGTGAGGAGGAACAAACGACACGGTGTCCCTTCTTGTCATCCTGAGCCCTTCGGCTCCGCTCAGGGTAAACTCCGCGAAGGATCTGTTCAAGAGGGAGGCGTCCGCTTCTGCGGACGCTCACGATAGGGAATGGATTCTTCGCCCGCCTGGGGCGGGCTCAGAATGACAAGCGGAGAGGGCCGGAGGCAGGCGGGGCAGGAGGCAAGCGCCGGCAACGGTCGGCGGCGATGCCTTCCCGCTTCGCCCAAGGCTTCGCAGGACGGGTCGGCATGGCCGCCCTACAGGGGCAGGAGGCAAGCTCCTGCCCAACGAAGCAGGTCTCGATGCTGGAGCGAAGGGTAATCAAGTCTCTGGCGCGCATCGTCGGCCGGCAGCATCTGCTGACAGAGCCGGCCGACCTGCTCGTGTATAGCTATGACTCCTCCACCGCCCGGGGAACGCCGGAGGCGGTGGCGCTGCCGGCCTCCACCGAGGAGGTGGCGCGGGTGGTCAAGGTGTGCGCGCAACACCGCATCCCCTTCGTGGCGCGAGGCGCGGGAACCAATCTATCGGGCGGCGCGGCGCCGGTGCGCGGCGGCCTGGTGATCGCGCTGACGCGGATGAGCAGAGTGCTGGAGATCGTCCCGGCCAATCAGGTGGCGGTAGTGCAGCCGGGGGTGGTGAACCTGCAGCTCCAGGGGATGCTCGCCCCCTATGGGCTCCAGTTCTGCCCCGACCCAGCCAGCCAGAAGGTGTCCACAGTGGGCGGGAACGTGGCGGAGAACGCGGGCGGCCCGCACTGCCTCAAGTATGGCGTCACCACCAACCACGTGCTGGGCCTGACGGTGGTGCTGCCGTCCGGAGAGGTGAGGCGATTCGGGTCGCGGGCCTTGGACTCACCCGGCTACGACCTGGTGGGCCTGTTCATAGGCTCAGAGGGCACCCTCGGCATCGCCACCGAGATGATCCTGCGGCTGCGGCCCTTGCCGGAGACCACGCAGGTGGTGGTGGCGATTTTCGATAGCCTGGAGGCCTCCGGCGCGGCGGTGTCGCGGATCATCGCGGAGGGGATTCTGGCGGCGGCGCTGGAGATCATGGACCGCTCCACCATGGAGGCGGTGGAGGCGTCGTTCCCTTCCGGGCTGCCCACCGACGCGGAGGCGCTGCTGCTGATCGAGCTGGACGGGCTGAAGGAGGCGTTGGACCGGAAGACGGAGCGGTGCGCGCACATCTGCCGGGAGTTCGAGGCCAGGAGGGTGGAGATCGGTCGCGCCCCAGAGGAGCAAGAGCGGCTGTGGGCGGCGCGCAAGTCGGCCTTCGGCGCTACGGCGCGGCTCAGCCCGGCCATGCTGGTGAATGATGCCACCGTGCCGCGCACGCGCATCCCCGAGGTGCTGCGGCAGATGCAGGAGATCGAGCGCAAGCACGGGCTGAGAATCGCCAAGGTGTTCCACGCCGGCGACGGCAACCTGCACTCGAACATCCTGTTCCGGCGAGAGGCGCCGGAGGAGTTGGAGAGGGCGAAGGCGGCAAGTGTTGACATCTTCCATCTCTGCGCGAGTGTGGGAGGAACCATCACCGGCGAGCACGGGGTGGGAGCGGAGAAACCCGAGTACATGAGCCTGATCTACTCCCCGGCAGACCTGGAGGCGCAGCGCAAGCTGAAGCAGATGCTCGATCCCATCGGTATCGCCAACCCGGGGAA
Source organism: uncultured Armatimonadota bacterium (assembly GCA_963716175.1). Lineage (GTDB taxonomy): Bacteria > Armatimonadota > Hebobacteria > Hebobacterales > Hebobacteraceae > MFD04408-11. The sequence continues at coordinate 4,169,045 of OY970296.1, forward strand.
GGTGCTGCCGGAGGCGCGCGATTGCTAGGGCGAACCGAGGGCTGTCGAACGTGAGGAAATCCCGGCCGCGAACAGCACGAGACGAGAGATGAACGGCCTGGCGGCAACCTTGAGGCGGGCGGAGGAGATCGTCGGCGCGAGCCACCTGTTGACCGCGACCGATGAGGTCGGGAAGCAAGCGGTGGAGGGGCAGACTCCGGTCGCGGCGGCCTTCCCGGGGTCGGCAGAGGAGGTGGCCGCGCTGCTGCGGGCCGCGTCAGAGGCGAAGCTCTCCGTGCTGCTGCGCGGCGCCGGTCAACACCTCTACCTGGGCGCGCCCCTGAGCCCATCGGGCTGGTGGTGTCGCTGGCCCGGTTGGACTCAATCGTCGAGTACGACCCGGAGGATCTCACCGTGACGGCCCAGGCTGGGATGTCGCTGGGCGCGCTCCAGCGCGCGGTGGGCAAGTCCGGGCAGATGCTGCCGCTGGACCCGCCGGGACCGGAGTCGGCGACCCTGGGCGGCGTGGCGTCGGCGAATCTGGCCGGTCCGATGCGCGTGCGCTACGGTTCGGCCCGGGACCTGGTGATCGGGCTGCGGGTAGCGCTCGCCAGCGGTGAGGTGATCAAGACCGGAGGCCGGACGGTCAAGAATGTGGCGGGTTACAGCCTGACCAAGCTCTTCATCGGATCTTTGGGCACGGTGGGCGCGATAGTGGAGGTGACGACGCGACTCACCCCGCTGCCGGAAGCGGGAGCGATGCTAGCAGCAGTGCTCTCGCCCTCGGAGGCGCGGGAAGTGACGGCCTGGTTGGTGGGCTCTCCCCTGGAGATGGCGGCCTGCGAGCTGGTCAATGGCGCGGCCGCCCTCCGGCTCGGCCCTGCGCTGCCCTTGACGGCCGGCGCCGCGGAAGAGGTGCTATTAGTGGGCCTAGCGGGAGACAGGGAAGCGCTGGCGCGCCAGCAGCGCGAGATTCGGAACCGAGTGAGGGAGTGCGCTTGCTTAGAGGGAGAGCAGGCCGACGAGCTGTGGCGGCGGGCGCGGGAACTGGCCTACCCGGCGCCGGGCGAAATCCTGGCGAGAGCCATGGTGCCGATTTCCCGCCTCTCAGAGATGATGGATCTAATCTCGTCGTGGGAGGGATGGTCGGGAATAGGCCGCGCGGGAGATGGCCTGGTGTACGCGCGTCCGCCAACAGGTGAGGCGACAGCGGACAGCAAGACGAAGCTGGATGCGCTGCGAGCCGCGGCGCAGGAGGCTGGTGGATTCGCGGTGCTGGAGTCGGGGCCGCTGGGGTTGAAGCGCGAGTTCCCGGTGTGGGGCGAGGTCGCGAACTGGGACTTGATGCGGGAGCTGAAGCAGGCCTATGATCCCGCTGGAATACTGGGATGCGGGCGCTTGCTTCCCAGGAGATAGAGGGGGTCGGCCAAAAAAGGGAGGCACAAGCCGGGGCGAGGGGGGGTGTCGGCCTGAGCCTCCCGAGAGGACGGTACCGTCCCTATCAACTTCAGTCTCTTGTATCAGCCTGCCTAGCTTTTCAGGTTCTACGCTAGGAGGCGGTACCGTCCAGTATTATGTACCCTTACCTTAACCCCGTCAAACTAATCTGTGCCCCGGGTTACACACTAGGTGTCCTGTGGCGGGGGAATGTACGAATAGTAGGACACGGGCCAACCGCGTGCTGGCGTGGTGCTATCTGCCTGCGCGGCGAGAGTATGGTTGGTCCAACAAGCAGGCGGCTACGCCAGACCAGGAGGGAAGCTGGCCCTCTCCCCGGCCCCGAGGCCCGGGGGAGATTGGCCTCCCGCTGCGGGGGCAACACCGTTCCAGGACACGTCCAGCATGGGATGCACGCTTGCGTTTCCGGGCGCGCTCGCCGCGGAGTGCCATGTATCAATGGTGTGAGCGCGCGACAAGAAGCGCTTTAGCGTGCGCAGGCCACTTGGTGGTATCCAATGGGGACGTGACCGTCCAGCGTTGGTTTCGGGGTCGGCGCCGATAACTGCCGGTCACACCCGATGGGGGTGAAGCGTTGACAGGCGACGAAAGGGGTGCCTATAATGCGCCCCGATTTGGCGACCAGGGAAAGTGAATGAAAGCATCCGCGGTTATTCCCGCCTACAACGAAGCCGAGCGCATCGAGCGGGTGTTGAACGCAGTAGCCTCATCGGCCTCAGTTGACCAGATCATAGTGGTGGACGACGGGTCGCGCGACCGGACGGCGGCGGTGGCAGCGCAGCACAATGGGGCGGTAGTAGTGCGGCTGGCCCAGAACCAGGGGAAAGCGGCAGCGATGGCGGCCGGAGTGCGGCGGGCCAGGAACCAGGTAGTGGTTTTCCTGGACGCGGACCTAGTGGGGCTGACTGACCATCACGTGGACGACCTGGTGGCCCCGGTGCTGAGGGGCGAGGCGGACATGACCGTGGGGCAGTTCCAGGGGGGACGGGGGTGGATCACACTCTGGCAGCGCCTGGTGCCGGCGATATCAGGCCAGCGGGCGATGCGAGCGGCTGATTTCATGGGGGTGCCGAACCTGGAGGGCGCCGGCTTCGGGGTGGAGCTGGCGATCTCCAGGCATGCCGCGCGGCGGCGACTGCGCACTCGCCTCGTCTATCTCCCCGAGATGACGCACGTGATAAAGGAGGAGAAGCGGGGCCTGCTGCGGGGCCTGCGCGATCGCATCGTGATGTACGCGCAGATGCTGCGATCGGCGCTGGGCAATGGCTATCATCACCTGCAAGAGACAGCGGAAGAGAGGGACCGAGGCTGACGGGTCCCGTGTCCGGCCCTATGAGTCTCTAACGGGACAGTCTGCGGGGCTGTATCAAAGCCAGCGCGGGAGGATGACAGCCCACTCGAAGGGGTTCGGACACAGCCTTTGATGGGTGCCACGCTCACTATTCGACTCCACTGTTGGGTCTGCGACCAACGCTTCGAGGCCGAGCAGCCACGTTCGTATGCCCTCTCCGGCCGCGGGTCCGACCTGTGTCCCAGGCCGGTCGGACTCAACCCTCTCCCGCTGCTGGTGCACATCTGCCCCAACTGCGGCTTCACCGGGGACGGCCGCGGCTTCGACCCCGAGCAGGCCGATGACCAGGTGCAGGAGTGGGTGCTGGCAGGGGGCCTGACGGCGTTGGATAGAGACAGTGACCGCAGCGATGTGAAGTATGAGCGAGCCGCGCTCTGCCATGCGCGGCGCCGGCGGCCCAGTCCGCTGCAAGTGGCGGAGTTCTACCTGGCGGCTTCCTGGTCGGCCCAGTTGGAGGAGGCGCCAGAGCGTGCGCCGAGCTACCAGGAGGAGGCGGCGGGGCACCTGGAACGAGCGCTCTTGATCGGGGAGGTCGCGGACGAAGAACGGGCGATCATGAGCTACCTGGCCGGGGAACTGCGCCGGCGGCTGGGGGAGTTCGAGGCCGCGCTGCAGCTTTTCGATGAAGCGGCAGTGGAGTTCACCCAGCACGGCGGACCGCGCTGGCTGCTGCAAGCGCTGGGACAGCAGGCGGGCCTGGCGAAGCACCGGTCCAGCGCGGAGGCGGAGCTGGCGGTCGGGAAGAGGAGCGACGGGAACACCACCCGGCACTAAAGAGCTTCGCCAAATGAAGTAACACGGCGAAGCTCAAGAAGCGGCCCAGACAGGCACAGGGCGATGTTCGCGCAATGAAGTAACATTGCGCGAACGTCTTTCTTCAGGCATTCCCTGGCTTTCTGATGAATGTCGCCCGTTACTTCTTTGGGCGACATTCATTAGGCACCTGCCCGGAAGATGCGCCGGAACACCTGCGGCAGATGCTGTCGGGCCGCAAGCCCGAAGGCGAGGAAGAACGTGCCCAGCGCAAAGCCCCACCAGAACCAAGGTCCGGGGCCGCCGGGCAAGGAGCCGCGCAGCATGGGCGCGAACACTTGCCAGGCAAGGGCCAGGAACAGACCCACCCCCAGCAGGATGGAGGTGAAGATGCAGTAGGCCACTCGCCTCGGATGGCGCCTCAGGAACGCCAGATAGGCGCCGCAGACCGGGCACCAGTCGCCCGGCCTGCCGTGTTCAGAATCACACACAGGGCAAACCAACGAACCACACCCCCCTTGAGATAACTCGCCGCCCTCCCCAGAAGCTGTTTCATAACCTTCCCAGGGGGAGGCTATGAAACAGCCCCGCACAGCGTCAGGCCGTGGCCGGCGCATTTCATGCGAGGGCGTGGTGCGGCCAGCCAGCAGGTAGGTTATCAAATGCGCGCTAGTCTGTTATTCCACAGGCGAGCGCTGAGGTTCACCAGAGCGGGCTGGAGGAGGCACCCGCGTCGCCAGCCCTCGCCGGCGATGCGGGGATAGCTCTGCGCGCCACCCGCGGCGGCCGGCGCCGCGCGCTTCACATGATCGGGGACGAGAGCTATACTGCTAGGAAAGCTGGCGGGATGCGAGTCGCCGATGTCACCTGCTCGGCCTGAGAAGGATGGTCCAGGCGGCCTGCTCCGAAGCTCGGACGACGAGGCGTTCCCGGCCTCAGCTCACATGTCCACCGCCCCGGCGGGCGGTGGCGCCGCTTGTGCGAAACGAACGGGTGTGATAGGCTAGGATATCAATTAGCTCAAGGCTGCACTAATTCTCTGGATGCCCAGAGGGATCGAGATCAAGCCTAGGAGGCGCGTGATGGCGAAGACGCTGGAGGAGATCAACCAGAAGATTCGGCGAGGCCAGGTAGTGGTGGTCACGGCCGAAGAGATGGTCGGGATCGTGGCCGAGAGAGGGCCCAAGAAGGCGGCTGAGGCGATTGACGTGGTGACCACGGGCACCTTCGGCGCGATGTGCTCCTCCGGGCTGATGATGAACCTTGGGCACTCCCGCCCCCGCATCAAGCTGGGCGGGGGACAGGTGCGACTGAACCGGGTGCCCGCCTACGCGGGCCTGGCCGCGGTGGATATCTACCTGGGGGCCACCGCGCTGCCGGACGAGGATCCGCGCAACGCGGTGTTCCCGGGCGAGTTCCGCTATGGCGGCGCGCATGTGATCGAGGACCTGGTGGCCGGCCGGCGAGTGCTGCTGGAGGCCAGCAGCTATGGGACCGACTGCTATCCGCGGCGTCAGATCAGCACCTGGATCACGCTGCAGGAGCTGAACGAGGCCTACCTGTTCAACCCAAGGAACGGTTACCAGAACTACAACGTGGCGGTCAATCGCTCGGACCGGACCATCTATACCTACATGGGGGTGTTGAAGCCGCATCTTGGCTGCGCGAACTACTGCAGCGCGGGCCAGCTCTCGCCGCTGCTGAACGACCCGAACTACCGCACCATCGGGCTAGGCAGCCGGATCTTCCTGGGGGGCGGCATCGGTTACGTGGCCTGGCAAGGTACCCAGCACAGCCCGGCGGCGCCGCGCAATGAACGCGGTATCCCGGTCTCGGGGGCGGCGACGCTGGCGGTGGTGGGCGACTTGAAGCAGATGTCGGCCCACTGGGTGCGCGGGGCGAGCTTCCGCGGCTATGGCACTACGCTGATGGTCGGGCTGGGCCTGCCCATCCCGGTGCTGGACGAGGAGATCGCGGCCCAGACCGGGGTGTCCGATGCCGACATCCAGGCCTCCGTGGTGGATTACGGTCGCGCCTACCCGGAGCGGCAGCCGGAGGTGATCTGCCGGGTCAGCTACGCCCAGCTCAAGTCGGGGACGATCGCGGTGGAGGAGAAGACGGTGCCCACCACGCCGCTGTCCAGCTACCCGCGGGCGCGGGAGGCGGCCGAGACCCTGAAGCAGTGGATTGCCGAAGGCAGGTTCGAGCTGACCGCGCCGGCCGCTCCCATCCCGGGCCCCGAGTCCGCGATGATGATGCGGCCCATGGCGGATCACCCGCCAGAGCAGAGCGCGACAACTAGCTGAGCCAGCCTGCAAGCTGAAAGGAAACAGTGATGCGAGTCTCCCATAAAGTCGTGCTTCACTTCCCGCCCGTGGTGGTGGAACAGCCCGTGGTGTATCACCTCGCGCGCGACTACGAGCTGGCCTTCAACATTCTGAAGGCCTCCATCAACCCCCAGGAAGAGGGGCTGATGGTGATCGAGCTGAGCGGGGAGCAGTCCGATTACGAGCGGGCCAGCAGCTACCTGGCGAAGCAGGGGATCCGGGTGCAGCCACTGCTGCAGGACATCCGCAAGAACGACGAGCGCTGTGTGGACTGCGGCGCCTGTGTCGGGATCTGCCCCTCTCAAGCGCTCACCCTGGAGCGACCCTCCATGAAGGTGCTCTTCCGGGCGGAGGACTGCGTGGCCTGTGGGGAGTGCGTTCCGACCTGCCCGGTGCGGGCGATGGAGCTGCATTTCTGAGAGGCGAACGGCATCCATCCGCAGATGAACGCAGATGAACACGGATCGCGGGGCGGGCGTGTCTCAGACGCCCGCCCCGCGAGTAAACTGGGATGCGGGCGATAGCGGAAAGAGGAGCGGCGCATGCGAGATGAGCCGCGCACCTATCGGGGATGGCTGCGCAGCGAGCTGCGCCAGTTCCGCGTGCGCATTGCCGAGTCAGACCTATTGATCAGCGCCGAGCGCCCGCTCCGCAGCCTGGCGGAGCGGGCGCTGCGTTCCGCCCGGGCCGATCTGGAGGCATACCTGCAGTCGGACCCGGGGTTCAGGGAGGCGCTGCGCCCATACGACCCCGGGCCGGAGGCGGCCCCCCTCGTGCAAGAGATGGCCCAGGCCGCGCGCGCGTGCGGCGTGGGGCCGATGGCAGCGGTGGCCGGCGCGGTGGCCGAGCAGGTGGGGCGCGCGCTGCTGGCCGAGACCGGCCAGGTGATCGTGGAGAACGGGGGCGATATCTTCCTCTACAGCACGCGTGTCCGGACCGCGGCCATCTGCGCCGGCTCCTCCCCTCTCTCCGGGCGGCTGGGCCTTCGCGTTTCGCGCACCGAGCAAGCACTCGGTTTGTGCACTTCGTCTGGGACGGTGGGGCCTTCGTTGAGCCTCGGGCGAGCGGACGCGGCGATGGTGCTGGCAACCTCGGCCGCCCTCGCCGACGCCGCCGCCACCGCGCTGGGCAACCGCGTTCAGAGCGAGAACGACATCGCGAGCGCGCTGGAGCACCTGCAGACCATCGAGGGGGTGCTGGGGGGCGCGGTGATCATCGGCGAGCACCTGGGGGCGTGGGGGGAGGTGGAATTCGTGCCTGTGTCGCCGGAGGAACGCGGTCGGGCATAGACGCGAACCGCTCGCGCCGGTAGAATGACGCTGCATGCCAAGGGGAGGACCAAGCACAGATGCAACCGCTGCGGCGCACAATCCAGGCTGTCATCAGACCAGGCGAGGAAAGCGGCTTTGTGGCCGAATGCCTGGAGCTTGCTGTCGTCACCCAAGGGAGGACCCTGGATGAGACAGTGGCCAATCTGCGGGAGGCGGTGTCGCTTCATCTGGAGGGCGAGGACCTGGCAGCCCTAGGGCTGGCCCCCGAGCCAACCATCGTGATCAGCATGGAGCTAGAGCCGGTACATGCCTAGACTGCGGCGGCTCTCGGGTCAGGATGCGATCCGCGCACTCGCCGGCTTTGGCTTCCGTCCTACGTCCCAGCGGGGCAGCCATGTGAAACTAGTCCGACTGACACCCGAAGGAGCGAGGCAGACTCTGACCGTTCCCGATCACCGCGAACTGGACCCTGGAACCTTGAAGGCGATCTTTCGTCAGGCGTCTCGCTACGTGCCGGCTGACGAGCTTCGCCCGCTTTTCTACCATGGATAGATCTCGGGGACAACGGCGGGGCAAGGGGGCAATGATGGGCAAGCGCCCAGAGGCGCGGGCGAGGTGGAGGTGGTGCGGGTCGAAAGGCCATCCGCCGATGGACGCCGATGAACAGGGATAGTTTCGGGACCAGCGGTCCCGAAACACCGGAAGCCGATAGACACGGGTAGTTTCGGGACCAGAGGTCCCGAAACACCGGACTAGTCCTTGTGCGCCCCCAGGAGCACGCTGCCGGGTTGTGGTAGTGTTGCATCCCAGCAACTCGAAGCGAGGTGAGCTATGGCCAGGGAAAAGGCGGAGGTAGTGCCGCGGTACGGCAGATGGAGGCGCAGCTTCGACCGGAGGCTGGGCGTGGACCGGGTCGAGTTCGTGCTGCCAGAGGGAGCGCCGGAGGAGGCCTCCATCCAGGTTCGCCCCACGTTTCTGCACCAACCGGCCGAGCTGGAGTACGATGAGCACGGCTACGAGGCGGTGGCGCCGCGGGGCGAGCCAGTCACCGCGGTGCGGTTCACACCCGCGCACGAGGGCGTCTACCGCTATCGCGCTTTCCGCGGGCAGGAGTCGGTCGAGGAGGGCAGCTTCCGATGCGATCCCTCGGATCACCCGGGCTATGTGGAAGTGAGCAAGCGCGATCCCCGCTACTTCGCTTTTTCCGACGGCTCGTCTTACTGCGCCATCGGCCTCAACCTGTGCGGGCCGTGCTTCTACCGGCTTCCTCGGGGGTCCGAGCACTTCCGCGTGTCCGGCCAGTCGGCCACCCTGGGCTGCGGCGACTATGGGCGCTGGTTCCGCGAGCTGTCCGCCGCCGGCGGCAACTTCGCCCGCCTCTGGCTCTCGAACCGCTACTTCGAGGCCCAGACCGAAGTGGCGGGCGAGCTGGACCTGGCGGCCTTCGCCCGGGTGGAGGCGGTGATCGAGCTGGCGAGGCGGTACGGCATCCGCCTCAAGCTTTGCCTGGAGAACTTCCGCGCCCTCGACCCCAAGCTGGCCGACCAGTACACGGTGCTCAAGCACCCGGAGGACGGCCGCAGCCCGCGCGATATGGACGAGTGGTTCCTGCAGGAGACCTGGCAGGAGCTGTGGTGGAAGCGGGTGCGCGCTTACCTGGCGCGCTACAGCGACGATCCCGTCGTGATGGCGTGGGAGCTGTGGAACGAGATCAACTGCTGCGTCACCAGTGACTGGTCAGTGCAGCGGGAGTGGACGCGGCGCACCCTGCCGCGGATCAAGGCCCTCTCGCCGCGTAATCTGGTGGTGAACTCGGTCGGGAGCTTCGACTACGAGCCCTACCAGAGCTGGTACGATGACTTCAAGATGGAGGAGATGGACTTCCAGCAGGTCCATCGCTATCTCGACCAGGGAGCGCGGATGGAAATCTGCCGGCACGATCCCCCCGCCTTCTCGGTTGATGCCATCGAGCGCGCCCGGCGGCCGGACCGGCCGGTGCTGCTGGCCGAGACCGGAGCGGTGAATGACGCGCACACCGGGCCCTTCCGCTACTGCCGCATGGATCACCGCGGCATCATCTTCCACGACACCACCTTTCCCGCGTTCTTCGCGGGGGCCGCGGGCACCGGGCACATCTGGCACTGGGATAGCTATGTGGACCAGAAGGATCTGTTCGGGGCGTTCCGGCCCTTCGCCGATCTGATCGCGGGAGTGCAGCTCGACGCGGAGGATTTCCGCGCCTTCGACCTCTCGACCGAGAAGATGTGGGCGCTCGGCTTGCGGGGGAAGCAGCATCTGCTGCTGTGGGTGCGCAACCGGGCGGACTCGTGGTATCGGACGCTGCGTGACCGGCAAGCGCCGCACCGGCTCCGGGGCCAGCAACTGGACCTGCGATCCCTGGGGATAGGGGCGGGCGAGGTGTCTGTTTTCCATTCCTGGCACGAGCGGGTCGGGCCGGCGCGGCTGACGGCCGGGCTGCTGCGCCTGCCGGATTTCCGCTTTGGGTTAATGGTCAAGGTGAGGGGGTAAGGGATAGGCCAGGAGCAAGCTCCTGCCCAACGGTCAGAGGCCAGGCGGCGGGCGTGGGTCCCTAGGCCTGAAGGCCGGGATGGCGGTCGCCCCAGCGGCGACCTAGCCACACGCCCGCCCTACAGAACGGCCCCTAGGCGTGCACGCCGAACCACACCAGCAGCAACATCCCCAGAGCGATGCGGTAGAGGGCAAAGGGTAGGAGGGTGCGGGTCTGGAGGTAGCGCAGGAGGAAGCCGATGCAGAGGTAGCCGGAGACGACCGCGGTGAGCATGCCCACGAGGAAGAGCGGGGCGCTGCCGGGGGGGAGGGTTCCGGGATGGCGGAGGAGGCCCAGAAGGCTGTAAGCGGCGGTGCCGCCGACGATGGGGAGGGAGAGCAGGAAGGAGAAGCGGGCGGCGGTCTCGCGGGTCATGGCCCTCATCAGGCCGGCGGTGATGGTGATCCCAGACCGGGAGACACCAGGGGCCAGGGCCAGGGCCTGGGCGCAGCCGATGATGATGCCATCGCTCCAGTTGGCTCTGCCTAGGGCTCGCGTCTTGCGACCGCGCGCGTCGGCGAGCCAGAGCAGGAGCGCGAACAGGATCAGCTCGCAGGCGACCAGCACGGGCGCGCCCAGCACCTGCTCGATCACCTTCTCCCCCATCACTCCCGCGATGGCGGCCGGGATGGTGCCGATGACGATGACCCAGGCGAGGCGGCGCGCGGGGTCGCCGTTGATGCCGCGGCGCAGGCTGAGGAAGAACGCGACGAGCAAGCGCACGATATCTGACCTGAAATAGGCTAGCAGGGCGAGGAAAGTGCCGGCGTGGAGCGCCACGTCGAACATCTTGTTGAGGTGGGGGTCGGCGAGCAGCTTCCAGCCGAGAGCCTCCCGCACCAGGATCAGATGGCCGGAACTGCTGACCGGAAGAAACTCGGTGAGGCCCTGCACGATACCGAGCGCGGCGGCTTTGATCAGCTCCATGGTGCGCCTCTTTCGGCGGAGAGATGGTGCCAACCTGCTCCGCGGGAGGGAGCGCGGATCGGCGGGGTCAGGAGACCTCGCCCGACAACGCGGGCGGCGGGCATCGCCCGGAGGACCGGGCTCCCACAGAGCGGGCATGGGCCTGCCCGCCCGACAACGCGGGCGGCGGGCATCGCCCGGAGGACCGGGCTCCCACAGAGCGGGCATGGGCCTGCCCGCCCTACAACGCGGGCGGCGGGCATCGCCCGGAGGACCGGGCTCCCACAGACTGGGCATGAGCCTGCCCGCCCTACAGGGGCAGGAGGCAATCCGCCTTCGCCGAAGCTTCGGCGGACAGGGCTCCGGCCCGAGGGATGGCGACGACGAGGAGACTCCAGATGACAGAGACCATGATTGGGCCGTACACCGCGTTTGCGGCGGAGGAGATACTGGGGGAGGGGCCGGGGGAGCTTTCTTTCCGCAATCCGCGGTTTCATAGCCTCGCGGACTGGAGAGATCAGGCGAGGGCGAAGGCGCTCGGGATGGTGGCGCAGCCGGACACAGGGGAGAGCCCGAAGGCCGAGGTGGTGAGGCGGACAGTGGTGGAGGGGGTGGAGGTGGAGCTGCTGCGCTGGCAGTTGTCTTTTGGGCCTCCCACAGAGGGAGTGTTCCTCAAGCCGGAGGGGGCCAAGGGGCCGCTGCCGGGCGTGGTGGCCTTGCACGATCACGGCGGCCTGAAGTACTTCGGGTGGCGCAAGATCGCGGATGACGGGCGGCCGGTGCACCCGATCCTGCGGGAGCACCGGGACCAAGACTACGGCGGGCGGGCCTGGGCCAACGAGCTGGCGAAGCGGGGCTACGCCGTGCTCTGCCACGACTGCTTCCCGTTCGCCTCCCGCCGCATCCTGGTGTCACAGGTGGCGGAGCACTTGCGGTGGGGGAAGGCGAGGGATGTGACGGAGGCGGAGGAGAGCGAGGACATCGCCGCCTACAACCAGTGGGCGGCCCAGCACGAGCACATCGTCGCCAAAGTGCTGTTCGCGGCCGGCACCACCTGGCCGGGCATCTTCACCTTCGATGACCGGCGAGCGGTGGAGGTGCTGTGCGCGCGGCCGGAGGTGGACCCGGAGCGGATCGGCTGCAGCGGACTGTCGGGTGGAGGCTGCAGGACGCTCTTCCTGGGCGGCCTGGACCTGCGCATCAGGTGCGCCATCTGCGTGGGCATGATGACCACCTGGCGGGACCTGGTAACCCGGAAGTGCGGGAATCATACCTGGATGATGTGGGTGCCGGGGCTGCCCAAGTACCTGGATTACCCCGAGATCCTGGGGCTGCGCGTGCCCCTGCCGACGATGGTGCTGAACAACAACGAGGACCCGCTCTTCACCCTCTCGGAGATGCACCGGGCCGATGGCATCTTGCGGGCGGTGTACGAGAAGGCGGGCGCGCCGGAGAGGTATGCCTGCCAGTTCTACCCGGGGCCCCACAAGTTCGATGCGCAGATGCAAGGGGACGCGTTCGCCTGGTTCGATCGGTGGCTGAAGAGGGAGTGATGGAGGGCTCGGGTCAGGACAGGAGTGTGTCTCCTGCGGGAGCCGGACCGAAGTCGAGCGGCGGGCATGCGGAGACATGCCCGCCCTACAGAACGGCGCGGGCGTTGCGCATGGAGGCAGGTTCAGCCCCGGTCGGCGATCCGGGGGCGTGGCCGGCCTTCTTCGATTTCCTGGCCGCGCCCCACGGCCAGGTCACGGCGCGGGTGAACAGCATCTACCTGGAGGTGGCCGAGGGCTGCAGCGAGGCGGTGCTGCGCAGTTTCCTGGCGGCAGCGCACGCGCGGGGCCTGAAGGTCGAGTTCCTCTACCGCGACGAGGACTGGCAAGCCGATCACCTGGCGGCCGCGAAGGCGGTGTGCGACAGGTATATCGAGGCGTTCAACCCCGGGGGCCCGGCGGCGGAGCGCTTTGACGGCATCCACCTCGCCCTGGAGGACTTGGGCCACTGGAGCCAGAGGGCCTTCCAGGGGTTGGTGCTCTACCTGCGCCAGAAGATCGAGTCCTACAACAGCAAAGGCGAGCACGGGATGACCCTGGCGGCTGACCTCGACTTCTCCTGGAGGGAGCGGGGAGATGACGCCAGTCCGCAGTTCTCCCACGCCATCGCCCAGTGCGATTATGTGGTGAGCCTGGCCTACCGGGACACGGCGGGGGCCCAGGTGAGCTGCGCGGTGCCACAGGCGCTGGCAGCGGCGCGGCAGAGGAAGGGATTCTGCATCGGAGCAGAGACTCGGCGGCTGATTGACCAGGACTTCGCCACCTACTACGAAGAGGGGTGGGAGTACATGGAGCAGGAGCTGGCGAAGCTGCCCGCTCTGCTCGCCGCCTCCGGAGGCGCCCTATCGGGGATCGCGCTCCACGACTACGAGTGCTATCGAAAGCTCCGGAGGGAGCCGCTGGTCAGCCCCTTCCCCGACGTCCGCGTAGACGCGTGGCCTTTCCCTATATCCTGGCCGCGCACCAGGCCGGGATCATCGGGGGCTATCTCGACGGGAGCTTCCTGCCGACCCGGCTGGTGACGCGGGCCGATATGGCGGTGTTCGCCTCGCATGTCCTGGCAGGCGCGGGCCAGTTCCCCGAGGGGCCGGCGGCGCCCTCCTTCCCGGATGTGCCGACCACCCACTGGGTCTACAAGTACGTGGAATGCGCCAAGGCGAACCACGTCATCACCGGAGACCGCGACGGGCAGTTCCGCCCGGAGGCGGTCGTGAACCGGGCGGAGCTGGCGGTCTACATCGCCCGCGCGGTGGTGAGGCCCCCAGGCGAGGCCGGCCTTGCCGACTTCTCGCCGCCGGCGCAGCCGACTTTCCCGGATGTCACGGCCGACGGCCCCTGGTCCTGGTGCTACAAGCACGTCGAGTACCTGGCCGCGCAGGTGGTGGTGAGCGGCTATCCCGACGGCCGCTACCATCCGGAGGACCCGTGCCCGCGGGAGCAGATGGCGGTCTACCTGGCGAAGGCTCTCCGGCTCCCGGTGGAGGTGTGACGGGCAAGCTCGCGCTTGGGGTGAAGACTGCGCATTGTTGGGGCGCTGCCGCAAGGAACCCGGGCGGGTGTGGGGAAGCGCGGCTGGCGAGCACTGAAGATCGGAGAGGTGGTTTGCCATGAGAAGCGTCCGCGCCTTGGCTGCCGCGATGATGGCGTTGGGGGTGCTGCTGGCGCTGGCGCCGGCCGCCCCGGCGGCCGTGCCCAACCTGCTGCACAGCATTGACACCTCGGCCATGACCGGGGAGCAACTGGCGATGATGCTGAGCCTGCAAGGGATCGTCGCCAAGGCCGCCGCCGACGGGACACCCCAGATCTGGATCTCTGGCGAGATAGATCCGGACCTGTTGAACTACCTGTTCACCCAGTTCGGCATCATCTTCACGGTAGAGACGGACCCGCTGGCGGTGCTGAGCACGTTCGTTCCTCAGGTGAAAGGGTTCGAGCAGTGCGACCTCACCCTGCGGTCACTGAACGTGGCGTCGCCCCTGGCCGGCGTGGACAGCGCGGTGATAGCGGCCACCCAGGACCTGGCGGACACACTCTCCACCTTCCCCTTCAGCCTGCAGCTCAAGAACGACGTCACACAATCCAACGAGACCTTCTGGCTGGGGTCTAGCTTCTCCGAACTCAACCCGGCGCTGCTGATCGAGCTGGACCTGCTGGCGACCGGGCAGAGCCACCTGCGAGACGTGTCGGCCGCGCGAGAGGCCTTCACCTACACCGATAGCGCGCTGGACAGCACGTCGGTGCGGCGGGTGGCGATGGCCCTCACCGACGCGCACTCTCCGGTGCTGGGCTTCCCCGCGGACTCCAACGAGGTAGACTGGATCCGGACGGCGAGCGCGCTGCAGCATCCCGCGGTGCGGGCCGAGACCTGCCACGACCTCTCCGTGCTCTCCGGCATCTTGCAGGGTCAGACTCAGACCCAGCAGACGGCCTCCCACCTCTCCGGGCAGGTGACCACCACTGACGGGGTGCACTACGTGACCATGGTGATGGATGGGGGGTGGGATATCGGGTGGACGCTGGACCTGTTCTATCAGCCCAACTGGTTCGGCAACTCCAATCGGGGCAACTTCCCGATGGGCTGGGAGATCTCCCCTGCGCTGCTGGACTGGGCCCCGCCGGCGCTGGCGTTCTTCTACTCCCAGGCCCGGGCCAATGACTTCTTCGTGGCCCCGCCCTCCGGCTTGGGCAAGCTCTACCCCGGCCTTTACCCGGATCTGGCGGGGTATGCCGCGCTGATGGGGCCGAAGGTGAAGCAGTCCGACCTGCGGGTGGTGAATGTGATGGGTGATGTGGGCGGAGTGCTCAGCGATGCCAGGCCCATCCTGGACCGCCCGGAGGTGATCGGGGTCTTCTACCAGACCAACAACGCGAAGGGCGACTACTACACCGGCATCCAGGCCGGCACCTTCGACGTTGACAATGGCAAGGTGATCTGGCCCTACCGCTACGCGCTCTGGAACAACGGGATGGACGCCAACAGCGCCACCGGCATCGCCAGCGCCATTCTCACTGACGCCAACCCCGGGAGCACCACGCCGCACCTCAGCCCCACCACCGACCCGCTCTCCTATTCGTTGATCGCGGTCTATCCGCTGGCCTACTGGGACGGCGACCCGGAGGGGTCCAGCATCATGGACACGGCGGCCAGTCTGGTGGCCCAGCTCCAGGCGAACCCAGCGGTCAAGATCATCTCTCCGGAGGAGTTCGCCTGGCGGCTGAGAGAGAACTTCGGCGACGGCGAGGGCGGGCCCAGGTTCTCGGACGTGCCCACCACCTTCTGGGCCTGGGAGGACATCGAGGCGGTGGCGAAGCACGCCATCGCTTTGGGCTTCCCGGACGGAACCTTCCAGCCCAGCACCGCGGTGGACCGGGCGCAGATGGCCACCTTCCTGGCCCGCGCCATCGCGGGCGGTGATGCCAATGTGCCCAGCGGACCCGCGGTGCCGTCGTTCAGCGATGTGCCAACCTCGCACTTCGCCTATAAGTACATCGAGTTCTGCAAGGATGAGAAGGTGGTCTCCGGCTTCCCGGACGGGAGCTATCAGCCGGGTCTCGCCGTCAACCGGGCGCAGATGGCGGCCTTCCTGGCGCGGGCGAAGGTGGCACCCGAGGGCGATGCCGGCCTGCCGCCGGCGCCGCTGACCGCGACGTTCGCCGATGTGCCGACGGACTTCTGGGCCTTCCAGTACATCGAGTACGTCGCGGCGCAGGGCATCGCGCTGGGCTACCCGGGCGGGGTCTACCTCCCGGATCTGAACGTGAGCCGCGACCAGATGGCGGTGTTCATCGGGAGGGCGTTCGGCCTGATGTGAGCAGGGGGGAAGGCGATTGCGGGCGGGAGGCAAGTCGCCAGACGCGGCTGAAGCTTGTCCCCGATGGTAACAGGCTGGGAGCCCGTGCTACCGAGGCCTGCCGCTGGCGGCGATCATGGTATAATCAGGCGCCATGCGCGACTCCGGCACGCAGACATTCGAGGGCGAGCTTGACAGGGTAGTCGAGCGGATCGTGGAGGCGGTGCATCCCCTGCGCATCATCCTGTTCGGCTCCGCGGCTCGAGGCGAGATCGGGCCGGACAGCGACGTGGACCTGCTGGTGGTCATGCCGGAGGGGACGGACCAGCTCGATACGGCCGGATTCCTGCACACGCAGTTCCATGGGCTTGACGTGTCCGTTGACGTTCTCGTTGCCACTCCATCTATTCTCGAGCGCCACAAAGACAACATCGGTCTGATCTATCGCACCATCCTGAGAGAGGGGAAGGATCTGTATGCGGCCTGAGCCAGGAAGCCACGAGGACGGGAAGACACCAGGGAGGCTTCGATCGTGAAACTCCAGCTCCAGACTCGGGAGCGGATGGCACGGCGCGTCGCTGACCTGTCAGCAAGGTTCAGGGAATGTCTGGCGCGGTTCGGCGGTGGTGAGGAATTCGGGGGGCCGAGTCTTCACTTCCACCTAAGGGCGATCTCTCGCCTTCGATCCCACACAGACGCGGACAGGGCGCTTGACGACGAACAGTACTTCGAATACGTGTACGCGGCCCTCACTTCCTGGGGGTTACATCGCATGGGTCCGGGAAACGCGAAGCTGACGGATTTCAGCGGCTTCAGGCAAAGTGCGGGCGAGCTCTTCAGGCGGGCATCTCGATTCTTCGGACGGAGTGTACTTGACCTCGACGATCACGAAGTGGGCGAGGTCGCGGCAGTCATCGGCGATGCCATTGGTCGCCAGAGGGGTCTTACCAAAGCAGAATCAGTGCTGGTCGCCAATGCCAAGGCGATGCACCACTTTCTTCCCGACCTCGTGCCGCCCATCGACCACGCCTACACGCTGATGTTCTTCTTCCAGCGCACAACCCTCCCCGGTCCTGCTAGCGAGACCTTCGAGATGCTGTTTCCAAGGTTTGCCGAGATCGGCAAGAGTGCCGGCACCTTGATCCGAGAAGCCGTCACCAGGTCTAGCTCGCCCGCGGGGCCTTGTGGTTGGAACTCGGGTCATGCGAAAGTTGTCGACAACGCGCTGATCGGATGGATGCGTTTGTACGGCGCCAAGCGCCAGCCGCAGACACCTTGATAATCGGGGAGAAGCAAGTCGGCAGAGGCGGCTGAAGCTCCTGCCCAGCATTGCATCCGCGTTTATCGGCGTCTATCCGCCTTCGCTGGAAGCTACGGCGGACAAGTCGGCGGAGGGTCTTACCCCGTGCGATAGTTGACCCCGAACCCACCCCGCGGGTAGCGCCACTCCAGGTTGTCGCACTCCTTGCAGGCGACGCGGCAGGCGCCGCATTCCAGGCAGCCCTCGAAGAAGACGGTGATCTGGTCGTTCTCCCAGCGGTAGGTGTTGACCGGGCAGACGTAGGTGCACTGCCGGAGCTTGCAGGTCTTGCACTTCTCCGGGTCTTTGATGCGGAGGTGCGATTCCGTATCGGGGCGGAAGCCGTTGAGGAAGAGTTTCTGCTCCAGGGTTAGTTGCTTCATATCCTTCTCCCAGCGGCGGGCATAGGAATGCCCGCCCTACAAACGACCAACGGCCGGCGGGCATGGGGAGACATGGCCGCCCTACAGCTACGCGATAGAGCGCCAAGCGCCGTAGAAGTCCAGCGCCATCCGCCAGGGCATGCGGCGGCGCAGGGCCTCCCAGAATATCTTGCGCTGTTTGCTGCGCTTCGAAACCCCGTCCACGGTGAGCATCTGGCGGGCGGCCTCGTTCAGCAGGTCGGGGTAGAGGGTGAAGAACTCGGGATGCCGCTCGAAGAAGCGGGACATATTGCGGTACTTGTAGAGGTCCTTGTAGATCCAGCTATCGCGGATGAGCTGGTTGTAGTAGCTCAGGCTCTCGGCGGAATAGTCTTTCCATTCCCTGGCCCGGAGCACGGCCTCGGCGGCCAGCTTGCCCGAGAGCATGGCCAGGTCTGACCCCTCGCGGTGCATGCTGTTCACCATCATGGCGGCATCGCCCACCACCAGCAGGCCGCCGGTGGAAAGCTTGGGCATGCCGTGGAGGCCGCCCTCGGGGATGAGGTGAGCGAGGTACTCTCTGGCCTCTCCGCCCTCCAGCAGGGGGGCGACGGAGGGATGGGCCTTCATATGCTCCAGCAAATCGTTGGGGGAGACGCCGCGGGCGATGAGCTGCGAAAGCAGCGCCCCGCAGCCGACGGAGAGCGATTCCTTATTGGTGTAGATGAAGCCGGTGCCCACCATGCCCCAACTGGCGTCGGCGTAGAGCTCGATGGCGGCGCCCTCATCGCCGACCAGGTTGAACCGGTCCTGGATCACCTCTCGCGGGAGGGCGATCACCTCCTTCACCGCGATCGCGACTTGATCCGGGTCCAGCTCCGGACGCAGCCCCACACTCTGTGCCAGCAGGGAGTTGACGCCATCGGCAGCGATCACGACATCGGCGTAGAGGTCGCCATCAGGGCGGCCAGTGTGCACGCCGACCACGCGCTCGCCCTCGATGATGGGGGCCTCGACAACGGTCTCGGGGATGACGCAGCGCGCCCGCGGCCCTGACCTGCTGGCCCATCCACTTGTCGAAGCGCGCGCGCATCACGGTGAAAGCATTGTGGGGCGCCTCCGCGAAGGCCTGGTGGCGGTGGCCGAACTTGAAGGCGGCCCTGTCAGTCAGCACCCAGGCGCGCTGCTCGACGAGGAAGCGCTCCAGCGGGGCCTCGCGCCAGAAGTCGGGGAAGATCTCCTCCGTGGGCTGACGATAGAGCACGCCGCCCATTACGTTCTTGGAGCCGGGGAAGTCGCCCCGCTCGATCACCGCGACATTCAGGCCGGCCTTGGCGAGCAGATAGGCGGCCGAGAGCCCGGCGGGCCCGGCGCCGACCACGATGACATCGAACTTCTCTCCCCGATCGCTCATGACTGCTGCCCCTCCGCGGCGGGCGCGCCCGGTGCGGTCTGCTGCCGGAGCGCGCAAGGCAGCCGCGCCAGGCAAGCGCGGGTGAGCGCGGGCACGATCTCATTGACATCCCCCACGATCCCGAACGTGGCCACCCCGAAGATGGAGGCATTGGGGTCGCGGTTGATGGCCACGATCACATCAGAGGTCTGCATGCCCACCAGGTGCTGGATGGCGCCGCTGATGCCGCAGGCGATGTAGAGCCGCGGGCGAACCGTTTTGCCGGTCTGGCCCACCTGGCGCTCGTGCGCGATCCAGCCCTGGTCCACCGCCGCCCGGGAGCCGGAGACGCAGCCGCCGATGGCGTCGGCCAGCCCCTGGAGCATCTGGAATCCCTCCGGCCCACCGAGGCCGCGGCCGCCGGAGATCAGAGTGCTGGCGTCCTCGATGCGGGTGACCTCGGTCGCCTCTTCTCTGACGTATTCCAGGATGCGCACCAGCACTTCGCTCTCGGCCAGGCCCAGCTGGTCTCGCACCACCTCGCCGGTATGGGCCTCATTGCGCGGCGGCAGGGCCATCACGCGAGGCCGGACGCTTGCCATCTGGGGCCGGCGCTGCTCGCAGAGGATGGTGGCCATGATGTTGCCGCCGTAGGCGGGGCGGGTCTGCTCCAGGAGCTTGCTCTGCGGATCTATGCTGAGGCCGGTGCAGTCCGCGGTGAGGCCGGTCTGGAGGCTGGTGGCGACGGCGCCAGCGAGATCGCGGCCCATGGTGGTGGCGCCGAGCAGCATCACCTCGGGGCGGTACTTCCGGGTGAGGCGGATCATGCCGTGCAGGTAGGCCTGGGTGCGGTAGTGGGACAGGACTGGATCGTCAACCAGGTAGACCTTATCTGCACCATAGGCGAAGGCTTCCTTGGCGAGGGCGTCAACCTGATGGCCCAGCAGCACCGAGCACACTCGCCCGCCAAGCGCATCGGCCAGCTCACGGCCCTTGCCCAGCAGCTCCCACGAGACCAGAGCGGGGCGGCCGTCGCTGTGCTCCACAAAAACCCAGACCTCGGGGGCCGGCCCTTTGCCGACGACGGCGGCCGCCGCGGCTTTCACCGCCTCCGGGGCCGGCACTCCGACGGTCGGAGCCTCCGCTGCCTTCGGGGCCTCGCCGCTCATGGCGACCGCGGAGGCGGGACAGATGGGGACGCACTTCTCGCAGCCGATGCAGAGGGTGGGGTCCACTACCGCGATGCCATTCTCCATGCGGATGGCATCAACCGGGCAGACCGCCAGGCACTGCTCGCAGCCGATGCAGCCTTCGCGGGTGATGATGGCGATGCGGGGTTGCTCAGACATGATCTTTCATCCCTGATTGGGGATTTGAGATCCGAGATCTCAGAGGGATTGCGGTGCAGGGCTGCTCAGACATGATCTCTCATCCCTCGACCACGCCTCCGGCAATGAGGCGATCCAGCAGCTCATTGGCCACCCGGTCGGCATCCCCGTCCACGGAGATGATATCGCCGCCGGTCCGCTGAGGCGGGGCGAAGATACGGCGGACCTGCGTAGGCGAGCCGGCCAGGCCCACCTCATCCGGGCTGGTATCAACCTGCTTGATGCCCCAGACCGGCACCGGGGTGCGCAATCCTCGGATGAGGGCTGGCAGCGACGCATAGCGCGGCTCGCCGATCTCCTTGAGCACGGTGAGGACCACAGGGAGGGGCGCCTCCAGCACCTCCTCGGCGCCCTCCAGAATCCGCCGTACCCGAATGCGGCGCTGCTCCAGGTCCACCGACTCAACCTTGCCGACATAGGTGAGCTGGGAGAAGCCCAGCCGGGTGGCGATGCCGGGGCCGACCTGGGCGGTGTCGCCGTCAATGGTCTGCTTGCCGCAGATAACGATATCAACGGGCTGCTCCTTCGTGAGGGCGCGGATGCCGGCGGTGAGGGCAGCGGAGGTGGCGAGAGTGTCGCTGCCGCGGAAGGCGCCGTCGGTGAGCAGTATGGCGCGGTCCGCGCCATAGGAGAGGCCTTTCTGAAGGGCTTCGACGGCCTGCGGCGGGCCCATGGAGAGCAGGCTGACGACGCCGCCATAGGTCTCCTTGATCTGCATGGCGGCCTCGATGGCGTGGAGGTCGAAGGGGTTGATGATGGCCGGGATCCCCTCCCGCACCAGGGTGTTGGTCTCCGGGTCAATGCGGACCTGAGTGGTATCGGGCACTTGCTTGATGCAGACGACAGTATGAAGCATCACGAGATTCCATTCAGCCGCGGGTAAGAGCCGCAACACCCCTGCGGCTCTGGCGCCATGCTTCTGCGGGGGGTCGGGAAGACCTTCTCGGATCCGGCGGAGTCCTCCGATATTCTACCCGGCGGGAGCCCGACGAGAAACAGCACTGCCGGCGGCGATGCGCCCTGCTCCGCTCCGCTGTGCAGGACGCATGGCCGCCCTACAACGGCCGGGCGCGGGGAGGGCGGAAGGCTCAGGGGGCGAAAGACGCGCCGTGCTGATTCCCAAGACCAGGGGCGAGATCTGGTTGAACCGGGTGCGGATCTGGCTGCCCCCGGTCTTCGTGCTGGCGGCGGTGGCGCTGCGGCGGCCGGCATGGCATCTCTGGGGCATTCCACTGGTGATAGCAGGAGAGGCGCTGCGCACGTGGGCGGCCGGGCACCTGCTGAAAGACGAACAGCTCACAGTGGGGGGACCGTACGCGCACGTCCGCAATCCGCTCTATCTGGGGAGCCTGCTGTCCGCGGCTGGCTTTCTGGTGATCATAGGGGACTGGTGGTTGGCGGCGGCGTTCGCGGCGATCGCGCTGGCGGTCTACCTTCCCACGGTGAGGCAGGAGGAAGGCTATCTGCGGCGGATGCACGGGGAGGCGTTCGATCAGTACCGCAGGGCGGTGCCGGCGATCATCCCACGGTTGCGAGCGGCGAGGGTCACGGAGCTAGAGGGCAGGAGGCAAGCCCCTGCCCAACGGCATCTTCGCAGCGGCCGGTTCGAGTGGCAGTGGGTATGGTTGAACAAAGAGCACCGGACCTGGGTGGCGCTGGTGCTGGTGTTCGCGTTGCTGGCCGCGCGGGCGCAGTGGTAGGGGCGCAATTCATTGCGCCCGCAGGGGCGTGATGAATCACGCCCCTACAGCTGATGCAGATTGGCAGGGGCAAGCCCCTGCCCAACGGGGCATATGCACTCAACTGCTCTGCCTCAGGCGCGGCGGCGGCCGATGGCGGTGAAGATAGCGGACTTGGTCTGGGCCTTGATGGGGATGGCGAAGCCGATACCGATGTTGCCCACGCCGCTGGGGGAGAAGATGGCCTGGTTGATTCCCACCACCTCGCCGTCGGCGTTGACCAGCGGGCCGCCCGAGTTGCCGAAGTTGATGGCGGCATCGGTCTGGAGCAGATCGCGGTAGGCCTGCTGGCCCTCCTCCTGCCTCACCACCCGGCCCTTGGCGCTGATCACGCCCACAGTGACGGTCTGGCTGAAGCCGAAGGGGCTGCCGATGGCGATGGCCCAGGCGCCCACTTTCACCTTGTCCGAGTCGCCGAGCTGAGCGGCAGGAAGCTGCCGGCCCGAGTTGATCTTGACGATGGCCAGGTCCTCGCCCACGCTGTCGCTGATAAGGGTGGCGGGGTAGCTGGTGTTGTCCGGAAGGGTGACGCTGATAGTTGGCTGGCTGCCCGCCTGCTGGACCCCGGCGATGACGTGGGCATTGGTGAGAATGTAGCCGTCCGGGCTGACGATCACACCCGAGCCCAAGCTGGAGACCTTCTGCACCTGGGTGTAGGGTCGGAAGGGCCATTCATCACTGAAGGGATCGAAGTTGAAGAGATCGAGGCCCCACGCCCGTCGCCTGATCTTCTGCTCGGTGTTGATGTTCACCACCACCGGGCGGACCTGGGCCGCGACCTCCGAGAAATCGAAAGGGATGGCCGCGAGGCGGGAAACGGGGGCCTGGGCGGCCGCGGCATGGAGACCGAAGAAGAGGGCCAGCGCGATGAGGCCGCCGAGCACGGCGCTGGTAACGAGCAGCAGCGCGATGGGAAGGCTGCGGGGACGGGCTTCCCTGCTGCCCATGGGCGAGATCACAGTCATGGCAGTCACCTCCGGGAGTTTAGACACAGTGTACCACGCTGGGTTCTGCTGAACGGGAGGGAACGGGGACAGCACAGACGCAGGCTGGGAGCCTGCGCTACCAACGAGCCTGCGCTACCGGTCAGCGGCGGTCGGGAGGGAACAGCTCACCGAGCGCGGCGGCCATCTCGTCGCTGGCGCGCTGAAGCAGCTCGCGGGTGGGACGCTGACCGTGGAGATGGGCGAGGTCCAGGGGCGGGCCGAAGCGAACGCGGAGCTTGGCCGGGCGCGGGATCGGGCGGTGCCGCGGCAGCAGATGATCGGCGCCGCAGATGGCGATCGGGACCACCTGGGCCCGGGAGGAGAGGGCGATGAAGGCGGCGCCGTGCTCGAAGGGCTTGAGCCGCCCGTCGGAGCTGCGAGTGCCCTCCGGGAAGATCAGCAGCACCTTGCCCGCGCGCAGCAGGCGCACCGCCTGGCGCAGCGCCTCTCGATCACCGGCCTGGCGGCGCACCGGGAAGGCGTGAGTGCGCCGGATCAACCAGCCCAGAACGGGGTAGTGGAAGAGCTCGGCCTTGGCCATGAAGTGGACTGGCCGGGGAGAGGCGGTGCCCACGATGGGAGGGTCAGCGTAGCTAGTATGGTTGGCGATGAGCAGCAGCCCGCCGGCCCGCGGCATCAGCTCCCCTCCAGTCACCTCCCAGCGGTTGAAGAGCCGGAAGAAGATGGCGAGCAGCACTCTGGCGATGGCATAGAGGGGAGCTGCTCGCTCGCGCGCTGCTTCAGCGGGGTCAGCCGCGGTCATCGCGCCTCCGAGCTGGGCCGTGGCTCTGGCAGGCGGTAGACGTAGGTCACGCTCACGACTCCGGTGACGGCCACCAGCAGGAAGAGGGCCTGGAATGGCAACACGCCAAGCATCCAACCACCGAGCAGGGGCATCAGGACGGTGGGAGCGGCGAGGGTGGACTGCAAGCCGAGGAAGAGCGGCCTGATCTGGGCGGGAGCGATCTCGAGCACGTAATTGGTGAAGCCCATCCACATGCCTCCCCAGATCGCTCCATTGAGCAGGAAGACCAGGCAGTAGAGATAGGCGACGTCTGTCGCGCCCATGATAGGCGCCAGGGCCGAAACCAGCAAGGCCGCCGCCGGGACCGCGATAACGAGCCAGGAGACCGCGCGAATCACGGCGGTGCTGCCGAGGCGGTCGCTGAGGTAGGCCCAGATGAAGCTGGCCCCGACCGAGCCGATGGTGCCGGCCCAGATGAAGAGGCCGCCCACGGAAGCTGGCAGGCCCAGGCGCGAGTGTGCGTAGATGGCATAGAAGGGGACGGCGAGGCCGGCCAGGCCGCAGAGGATCTGGCCCACGATCACCCGGCGCAGACGCGGGTGACGGCGGAGAGTGGAAGGGATGGCGCGCAGCAGACGAGGGAGCGACTGGGCCTCCTCGACGGTCGGGCCGCGCGGCTCCCGGATGAGGGCGAGGCAGATGGTGGAAAGCGTCATTCCGATCACCAGGAAGATGAAGAGCCGGCCATAGTTGTGTGGGAAAGGGAGAGAGCTGTTCGACAGGATGGCGCGCACTACGGCGCCCGATCCCACCGCCAGCAGGCCGCCGAGGAACTGCATGGAGCCGAAGAAGCGGCCCCGGAACCGGGCGGGGATAGTGCGGCCGATGATGTCATGCCAGGGCACGCCAGAGAAGCCGTCGCCGAAGAAGAAGATGGTGAAGCCCAGCATCAGGACCAGCAGCAGCCCGCGGGGGTGGGAGGCGGCCCAGTCGAGGTTGAACACGATGGCGAGGCCGAGGAAGGGCAGCCGGCTGATCAGGCAGGGATACAAGACGAAGGGCTTCTTGCGGGGCCGGTGGAGCACGAAGCTGGCGGCGAGGAGCTGGGGGATGAGCCAGCCCGCGCGCTGGAGCGCGCTCATCAGTCCGACGATCAGCTTGGAGTCGCTGAGGTCACTGAGCAAGACAGGCAGGACGACCACCGGATCCAGGAAGGCGAAAGCGCAGAAGAAGAAGCTGGCATCGAGGACAATGACGGCGAAGTTCCAGCGGAGGTGGCGCCACTCTGGTGAGGCGAGCTTGCCGTCGTCTGCCATGCCGTAAGTGCTCGCGGGAGGCGAGCGCTCCCGAGGAGGTGGGGCGCGGGCCGCTCAGCCGGAGGGGGCGGACCTGAACGCAGACTCCAGGTCCGAGAGGGAGCTCTCGATGACCTTGATCCGGTCCTGGCAGCGCTGGAGCAAGCGGCTCATGCTGCGCGCGGGATCGCGATAGCGCAGCAGCCAGACCATGCCGGCCACTCCCAGCGCCAGCCCGGCCGCGGCCGCCACCCAGAGCCAGGCGTGATGCTCTTCATCCTCCCAATCAGAATGGGCCACCGCGCGCTCCGCTGTGCTGATGATCACGTATCGAAGTAATGGACGCCGGGCGTCTCAGCGCCCTCGGAAGCGCCCTGAGGGGTTTCGCCATCACTTCGTCGGGCGAGACCCGTTACAGCTCCCAGGTTTTCTCTTGATCCGAGTACTCGTCGGCGCCGCTGAAGATGCGCTTGACGAAAGTGATCAGCTCCAGGGGGTTGAAGGGCTTGGTGAGGTAGGCGCTGACCCCAGAGGCCCAGCCCCGGAAGACGTCGGCGTCCTGGGCCTTGGCGGTGAGCATGATCACTGGCACCTCGCGCGTCTCCGGGTTGGCCTGGAGGCGCTTGAGGACCTCGAACCCATCCATCTTCGGCATCATCACATCCAGCACCACCAGGTCCGGCTTCTCGCTCTCCACCTTCTTCAGCGCCTCCGGACCGTCGAAGGCCGTGACCACCTGGTAGCCGGCCCGTTCCAGGTTGACCTGGATCAGCCGCACGATGTGACGCTCGTCATCCACGGCCAGGATCTTCTTAGCTAGTGGCATGGGCCCGAACCTTCCTTGGCGGGCTGGGGTGGTAGACCGCAGCTGCGGTCGCGATGCGTGCGGGCAGGTGGCGTGGCTAGGCCTGCCTAGCAGGCCGCCACCCCGGCCGCCTGAGGCGGCCTAGGGGGACCCGCCCTACCACTCTCGGCCTCTAACCTATTCCCCAGAGGGCGGGAGAGTATAACATGGCGCGCGCGGCAGTGTCAACGCTGCGAGGGCCATCGGCCCATGCGGGCGCTTGCTTCGCCAACTGTAGGGCGGCATCCCCCGATGCCGCCGGGCGGGGTCAGGGGACCCCGCCCTACAGCAGCCTCGCTCACCTGGGCTGGTGGTAGCCGAGCATGGCAGAGACCAGCGCCAGCGCGCCCTCGGGCACATATCCACCCAGCACCAGGCCGATGAAGGCGGGACGCAGGGTCCGGTAGAGCCTCCAACCTCCGTAGCGACGCACCAGGGTGCTGATGGTCCAGGCGATGAGCGCGTTGAACCAGACCCAGTTATCCGTGGACCAGCCGCTGGCGATCAGGAAACCGACCGGGCTGACCGGCCACCAGACGAACCGGCCGTGCATGAAGATGAGGCCGAACATGAAGGCCCCTCCGATCGCCAGCGCCAGGCGCAGCCAGTTGTCGGGCAGCTCGGGGGAGTGCAGGCTGCTGTCCAGCTCATCGAAGACATCGCGGGCAGGAGCGGCGATGGGCCAGTCCGGGAGGGTCGCGGCCCCGTAGTGATAGCAGATCCAGAGCATGGTGGGAAAGCCCACGGCGAGCATGGTGACCGCGGCCAACACCCCGGCCCAGGGAAATCGCCTGGCCTCCACTCGGCCGCCGTGGAGGAGCTTGAAGCTGTTCATCGCCTGCGCCATCAGCACGATCCGCGGATCGTACATGTAGATGGTGGAGAGGTAGCTGTAGACGGTAAGAGAGACCGGCCCCACCGCGGCCGCGCCCAGCGTGTGCATCACCACATGGCGCGGGAAAAACCCGGTGTCCACGTGCGTCACTCCGGCTGCGGCCACCAGGCGGGAGACCCCGATCATCACAGTGTAGAACAAGGCCATGATCAACACGAACGGCCACCACGGCATCCCGGTCTGCAAAGCCCACCAGAGCATGAAGGCATTGGCGAGCAGCAGGCCCAGCAGGGCCCAGGACCCGGACATGGGCGCGTAGGGATCCGGCGGCAGGCGAGCGCGCCCGAAGGCACCTCGCCAGGCCGCGCGCAGGGCCTCCCGAGACTGATACAGCACCACCGCGCTGAGCGCGATGAAGGCGCCTGCTTCCTCCATCCCGATGAAGGTCTGGGCGGAGAAGGAGACTACGGCCGAGCCCCCCTCAGCGACCCCGAAAGCCGCCCACACCAGTCGCTGGACGTCGTAGAGGAGGTAGAAAAGCCAGAGGCTGAGAGAGATCTCTCCTGGCAGCAGATAGAAGATCCCAATCAGGGGGAGGGTGATGGAGAGATGAGTCCCGGAGGAGAGCACGTTCCAGGGCAAGCCCAGGCCAGAGAACGAGCGGCCCAGATCGAATTCGGCCAGCTCTAAGGTGGGCACGCTCGGATAGAGGCGGTTGAGCCAGCCCAGGAGCGCAGGCACGGCGGGGATGGCGAAGCCGATCCAGAGGGCGCGATTCCTCAGGCTCTGCCCGAGCGTGGGGTGCGGGTCACTGCCGGTGATGGCAAGAGGAATGTCAACCAGCGGATAGGAGAGTTTTTGGCGCTCGATCCAGTCTCTGGTGAGGAGGGAACCGAGGCAGAACATGGCGGTCCACAGGGCGATGGTGAAAGCCGACCATCCCACCACGGGCCAGGTCCAGGCGC
Organism: uncultured Armatimonadota bacterium; assembly: GCA_963716175.1. Taxonomy (GTDB): domain Bacteria; phylum Armatimonadota; class Hebobacteria; order Hebobacterales; family Hebobacteraceae; genus MFD04408-11. The sequence goes on from OY970296.1 coordinate 4,196,852, forward strand.
GCCAGGGGACGCCAACCCCGCGGGGCGAGCCCTCCCAGTACCAATCAACAGCTTGCTGGCTGCCGAGCCGGAACCAGAGTGGGAGGGAGGGCCACATCCGGTGCTGCCAGTCATTGGAGGGACTGGCCATGTAGATGGGCCAGGTGGTGGCTCCGGTGATGAACGGCAGGCCGCCCTTGTAGAGGAACTGCACCACCATGATCACCATGGCATAGGTGACAAGCAGCTCGACGCGGGTGAAGGACCGCCCGGGAAGGAGCCGGACGAGAGCGCCGTTGATCAGCACCAGCGCGAAGAGAGTAACCACGGCAGTGGCGGGCAGGGCACTGCCGCCGGGGTCCCAGGTGCGGCTGACCGCTCCCAGGTAGGGGCTGAGAAGAGACAGCAGGGCCACGGTGAGAGTGCCGATGAGCAGCGCGCGCAGGGATATCGGCAGGGCCTTTACCCCGCGGGAAGATGCGGTCTGCGTCTGCCCATCGCTGTTGGCAAGAATGGCAGCCGGCTCCCTGACCGATGATCGTTCAGGAGGTGAGGAATCTGCAGAATCTGCGGATTCCCTGGCCTCGCACCAGTGCCCTGCTCAGAGAACCGGGTAGATCATCCAGCAAGGAGATGGCGGGTGGGAAGGGGAATCTTGGGTGTATTGGCGGCGGAAGCGCAGTCACTGCCCTGCAGCAGACCGCGGGCCGCCGGCCAGAATGGGAGGCGAAGGATGAGACGCAGTCTGATCGTGGTGGGCATCGTCTTGCTCGTGGCCGGCCTGGGACAGGCGGCGATGGCGGCAGCGCCATCGGCTGCGCCGGCCAAGCCGGCAGCCCCAGTTTCGGCCGCGGCGACGGCACCTCCAGCCTCAGCTTCGCCGGCAGCCAAGGCGGCCCCGGCGGAGGCTGCTTCGCAGCGGCTGGTGGTCACGGTGCAGTTGCCGGCGAAGGGTGAGGGTGGGGCCGCACGGCCCATGGGCCGGGGTGCCGGGGGCCACGGCGCCGGCTGCTTCCAGAGCCAGACCGGCGAGCTGCTGGGTGTCACCATTTCTCGGCCGCATGGATGCGTGATCGGGAGCGTGCTCCCGGCAGGGCCGGCTGGGAAGGCGGGGATCAAGCCCGGAGACAGCATCATCGCCTGCGACGGCAAGGAGGTGACTTGCCCCAGGATGCTGGTGATGGGGCTGGGCCAGCGGCCGGGTCCCAGGGAGGTCAAGCTCACCATCGTGCGCCGGGACGGCGGGCCCGCGACCGCGGGGGCGACGAAGGCGGGGGCGCCAGCAGCTGGAGCGGCTTCAGCCGACAAGGAGAAGAGCAAGCCGCGGGCGGCTGCGAAGAAGGCAAAGGCCCGGCGCCACAACCGCCACAAGAAGTAGCACAGGCTCCCAGCCTGTGTCCTGTGGGGGGCGGGCGTGCCGGACGGAGTTGACGCCGGGCGAAGCCGAAGGGCCCGCCAGAAGTGGACAAGTGCGCCGGGCAGGTCGCGGACCTGCCCTACTTGGCAGCACACGCTGTTAGCCTGTGCAGTGTTGCGGGCCGGAGGGCGGGATGCAAAGGCGAGCACTGGGGAAGACGGGCGAGGCGCTGTCTCTGATCGGCATGGGCGGGATCGTGGTGTCGGAGATCCCGCAGCCGGAGGCCGACCGGATGGTCGCGGAGGCGGTGGACCACGGCGTCAACTACTTCGATGTGGCGCCCACTTACGGCAACGCGCAGGAGCGGCTGGGGCCGGCTCTCCAGCCCTATCGGAAGCAGGTATTCCTGGCCTGCAAGACGGCGGAGCGAGACAAGGACGGCGCCAGGCGCGAGCTGGAGGCTTCGCTGCGCCTGCTGCGCACTGACCACGTGGACCTCTACCAGCATCACGGGCTGACCTCGAAGGAGGAGGTGGAGCAGGCCTTCGGCCCGGGCGGCGCGATGGAGACATTCCAGGCCGCCCGGCAGGAGGGCAAAGTGCGATTCCTCGGGTTCAGCGCGCACTCCGTGGAGGCGGCGGAGGAGGCGCTGAAGCGGTTCCCGTTTGACTCCGTGCTGTTTCCTTTCAACTTCGTGTGCTGGCACCACGGATTCGGCCCGCAAGTGCTGGAGGCGGCCAGAGCGCGACAGGCCGGTCGGCTGGCGCTGAAAGCGCTGGCGCGGACGAACTGGCCCAAAGAGGGGAAGCGCAAGTGGTCCAAGTGTTGGTACCAGCCCTTCGACCAGTGGGCGGAGGTCGAGCTGGCGCTGCGCTTCACGCTCTCCCAGGACATCACCGCCGCCATTCCGCCGGGCGAGCCGGAGCTGTTCCGCATGGCGATGGGGGTGGCGGAGCAGTTTCATCCGCTCTCGATTGAGGAGCAGGGGCAGCTTCGGCAGATGGCCATGGGGCTGGAGCCGATCTTCCCGCAGTAGGCAGAGGCGAGGAGCGGGCGAGGAAACGGCACAGGCTGGGAGCCTGTGCTACCTCAGGACGGCTACGGTCTGCAAGTCCTGGTATCCGTGCGGCGGGCATAGGTCCCTAGGCCTGAAGGCCGGGATGGCGGCCGGCTCTGCCGGCCTAGCCAGCGGTCGCCGAATGGCGGCCTAGCCACAGGCCCGCGCTACAGGAGGGGCGAGTGAGAGTCGAGACCATCAAGCAGGTTTTCCGAAACCCAGGGAGCGAATGGCGGGGCGCGCCGTTCTGGTCCTGGAACGACGACCTGGACCCGGCGGAGCTGCGCTGGCAAGTGCAGGAGATGAAGCGGGGCGGGCTGGGCGGCTTCTTCATGCACAACCGCATCGGGCTGGTGACTCCGTTCATGGGGGAGCGGTGGATGGAGTGCACCGCCGCCACCGTGGACGAGGCGCGCAAGCAGAAGATGCAGGCCTGGCTCTACGACGAGGACCGCTGGCCGAGCGGGTTCGGCGGGGGGCTGGTGGTGAAGCGGAACGCGGAGTTCGGGTCCAAGTACCTGGCGCTCGCCAGGCCGCAGGCTGGGAGCCTGGGCTACCGGTTTGCGGTGCGACGGGAGAAGGGCCAGGTCTGCTCCTACCGGAGGCTGGGGGCGGCCGAGGAGCCGGGGCCGGGAGAGGAGCTGCAGCAGTTCCAGGTGGCGACCGCGTCGCCCACAGGCTGGTTCAACGACGGGCCCTATGCGGACAACATGAACCCGGAGTCAGTGAAGGCGTTCATCGAGATCTGCTACGAGCCCTACCGGAAGCGCTTCTCCAAGGAGTTCGGCAAGACCATCCCGGGGATCTTCACGGATGAGCCCAACATCTCGAGTGGGGCCGGCGGCGAGCACGTGCCCTGGACCGGCCGCCTGCCGGAGGAGTTCCAGCGCCGCCGCGGCTACGAGCTGATGGAGCGCCTGCCGGAGCTGTTCTCCGGGCACCCGGCGTTCTTCCAGACCAGGCACGATTTCTGGCGGACGGTCACGGAGCTGTTCGCGGAGGCCTACTGCCAGCAGCTCGGCGAGTGGTGCGAGCGGAACAAGCTGGAACTGACCGGTCACATGCTGTGCGAGCAGGAGTTCGAGCAGGAGATCCCGGTGGGCGGGGCGGCGATGCCCAGCCTGGAGTACATGCAGCGGCCGGGCATTGACATCCTCACCCAGCAGACGCGGGAGACGCTCACCTGCAAGCAGGCATCGAGCGCGGCCCACCAGATGGGGCGGGGCCGCACTTTGAGCGAGACCTACGGCACCTCCGGCTGGCAGATGAGCTTCGAGGCGCAGAAGTGGTCGGGCGATTGGCAGACCGTGCTGGGGATCAGCACCCGGTGCCAGCACCTCACCCCCTATTCCCTCCGCGGCATGAGGAAGCGGGACTACCCGCCGACCTTCTTCTACCACCAGCCCTGGTGGCCGTACTTCCCGGTGGTCGAGGACTACTTCGCGCGGGCTTGCTTCTTCACGTCGGTGGGTGAACCGGTGCGGGAGGTGCTGCTCCTGCACAATATCGCGACGGCCTGGGGAGATGCGCCCGATGCCGCCACCCGCGGGCGGCACGGCGAGCACCTGAACCAACTGGCGGAGGGTTTGTTGGCCCTGCACTACGATTTCGACCTGGGTGACGAGATCATGATGGCGCGGCATGGGTCGGTGAAAGGCCGCCAGCTCGTGGTCGGCGAGGCGGCCTACAGGCTGGTGGTGATCCCGGAGAGTGAGAGCATCTTCGCCACCACCGCGGAGCTGCTGCGCCGCTTCCTGGCGGCAGGCGGGAAGGTGATCGCGATGCGACGCCGGCCCACGCGGATCGAGGGCAAGCCCGCGCCAGAGCTGGACCAGCTGTTCGCCCATGAAGGGGTGATCCAGATCACGCCCGCGCGGGAGGAGCTGGAGGATGCCCTGCGCGCGTCTCTGCCTCGCCGGGTCTCGATCACGGCGGAGGCGGGGCGAGAGGTGGGGGCGGTGATCCACCAAGAGCGCAGGCATCAGGGCCGCAGCTACCTCATGCTGGCCAATCGCGATCGCGAGGCCGGCTACCGGCTGACGGTGGAGCTGACCGGCGAAGGCGGCGTGGAGCAATGGGACCTGGAGACAGGCAAGACGGCGGCGATCCCGGCCCGCGCGGCCGGAGGCAAGACGGTAGTGGAGCTGGAGCTGCCGCCCACCGGGTCCGCGGCCTTAGTGCTGGATGCAAAGAGGAGGCCGCTGAGGGGCCGGCGCAAGCAGCCGGAGGTGGTCAAGGAGATCGCCCTCGGGGAGCAGTGGCAAGTGCGCCGCTCCCGCGAGAACAGCCTGATGCTGGATCGGTGCCAGTGGCGCTTTGCCGGCGGGGCCTGGTCTGATTGGATGCCGGTGTGGGTGGCACAGAAGCAGCTCCGGCAACAGATGGGGTTGATTGACATCTCCCACTCCGGGATCGCTCAGCCCTGGGTGCGATACGCCAGACCGAGTCGGGTGCCGCCGCGCCGGGTGGAGCTGCGGGCCACGTTCCGCGTGGACAAGCTGCCGGCCGCGGGCATTGATCTGGTGCTGGAATCGGCGGAGCTGTTCGCGATCTCGGTCAACGGGAAGGCGGTCGCGGGCAAGGCGAAGGGATGGTGGCTCGAGAAGAGCATGGACCGCGTCGGCCTGGCGAAGGTGCGGCGAGGCGAGAACGAGCTGGTGCTGGCCTGCGACTATCGGGACGCGCCGCAGTACGAGCTGGAGGAGTGCTATCTGATCGGCGATTTCGGCGTGGACCGGAAAACGGATGCCATCGTGGCCGAGCCGGCCTCGCTGCGCCTCGGGGACTGGTGTGACCAGGGCTATCCCTACTATGCCGGGAACCTGTGCTACGGGCAGCAAGTGAACCTGCGGCTGAAAGCTGGCGAGCGAGCGATGGTGAAGGTGGGACGGCACTTCGGGACTTGCGTGGCGTTTCATGTCAACGGCCGGCTGGCGAGCGTCCGGGGTTGGGCGCCCTATGAAGCTGACATCACCCCGTGGGTGAAGCCGGGGCGCAACGAGATCGAGGTGGAGGTCTGCGGCAGCCCGCGGAATCTGCTGGGCCCGAACCATTTGCCGGAGCGGCGCCCGGGGTGGACGGGGCCGGGCGAGTTCATCCGCCTGGAGGACTGGGTGCTGGCGCGCAACCTGGTCCCCTACGGGCTCTTCGGCGAGGTAACGCTAGAGATCAGGAAGTGACGGCGGCATGCTCGCAGCGATAACGGGAATGAGTCGAGCATGGCAGTGAGACCGCTACTGCTGGCGCCACCGCGCATTCTCACCGACGCTGAACTCGAGAGGATCCACGAGGCGGCGGTTCGCATTCTCACAGAGCTGGGGCTGCGCGTCTACCACGAGGAGGCGCGCCAGCTTTGCCTGCGCGCCGGGATGCGAGTGGAAGGCGAGCGAGTCTTCCCCGACAAGCAGCGCATCGAGGAGCTGCTGGCGCGGACTCGGCGGGGATGGGAGGAGGAAGCGGCAGGCCCTTCGACTTCGCTCAGCCCAGGCCCGGAGCCACGGCTTACCCTCAGCGTCCCGATGTACTGTGAGTTCGTGCATGACCTGGAGACGGACGAGGTGGTCCCTTTCACCCGGGAACGGCTGATCGAGACCACCAAGTTCGTGGACACCATGGCCGGCCGGGGTGTCACGGGAGCCGCCCCCGGGATCCCTCAGGAGGTGCCGCCGGCACTGCACCGGCTGGAGCAGTACCGGATCGGGGCCCGCTACTCACGCCACGGTCGAAGGCCGGTGATGGAGGAGCTGTCGCCGCGGGCTTTCCCTTACTTGATGGACATGGCGGAGGTGCTGGGCCACCCCGTCCGCGGCCACGTGATCTATGTGATCAGCCCGCTCGCCCTCAGCCGGGAGTCACTGGAGGGGCTGACGGCCATTCTGCCGCGGCTGGAAAGCGTTTCGGTCTCCAACATGCTCTCGGTAGGCGGCACTGCGCCGGTCAGGCTGCCCCAGGCCCTGGCACTGGCGGCGGCGGAGGCGATGGGCGCCAGCATAGTGGTGGCCGCGTTCTCCGGGCTGCCGGTGGATTGGGGCGTGCGAGTCTGTCCCTTCGACCCGCGCACCATGGCCATGAGCCTGGGCTCGCCGGAGGAACTGCTGTTCCAGCGCGCCTCGGATGAGGTGACAACCTGGTACCACGGCTGGGATCCGGGGCCGCCCAGCGGCATGATCCACAGCCAGGCGAAGCTGCCCGACGCCCAGGCGGCAGCGGAGCGGATGTGCCAGATGACTATGGCCGCGCTGTGCGGGGCCCGCGATTTCTACGGCGGCGGAGCGCTGTCACTGGACGAAGTGTTCAGCGCTGAGCAGTTGATCATTGACTGCGAGATCCGGGACCACTTGCAGCGCCTGGTGCGGGGGACGGAGACGGAGTGCGACCCGGAGGCCTGCCTCGCGGAGGTGGCGGCCGGCCTGGAGGGCGGCTTCCTCGGGCTGGAGAGCACCGCCTCCCGCTATCGTCAGATCTACTGGCTGCCGGCGCTGTTCGAGCGGCGGCGCTTCACCGGCTGGCAGGAGGCAGGCAGGCCGCGCTTGGGCGATCGGGCAAAGGAGATGGTGCGGGAGCAGCTCAAGCAGCACGACTACGAGCTGGCGCCCGAGCTGTGGAGGGAGCTGGACAGGATCTATGCGCGGGCGGAGCGGGAGCTGGTGTAGGGCGCGGCCTCCTGACCGCGCCTGGCGGGGTTCCTAGGCCTGGGGAGGCCGGGATGGCGGCTCGAAGGGCCTAGCCATCGGGGGACCCCGCCCTACTGACGACGGCCGGCGGGCCCCTCGGCTCCGCTCGGGGTGAACTGCGGCACGCCGTCCTAGAGACCGCCGTTTTCGCCCGGAGGACCGGGCTCCCACACCGCGGCTCCCATCAGGATGAGGGCGGCTGGAGCTCCGGTCCCAGGTGAGCCAGGAACTGCTCGACGGGCTGGGAGCCGATGTCTCCCTGGCCGCGCTGGCGAACCGCGACCGCACCGGCATTCTGCTCGCGATCCCCTACCACCAGCAGATAGGGAATCTTCTCCATCTCGCCATCTCTGATCTTGGCGCCCGTGGTGGCCTTGCGGTCGTCCACTTCGACGCGCACTCCGGCTTCGCCTAGCCGAGCCACCACCTGCCGGGCGTAGTCGTGATGGCGGTCGGCGATGGGCAGCAGGCGCACCTGCACCGGGGCCAGCCAGGTAGGGAAGGCGCCGGCGGTGTGCTCGATGAGGACGCCCAGGAATCGCTCCATCGAACCGAGGACGGTGCGGTGGATCATGAGGGGCGTGTGGCGCTGCCCATCGGGGGCCATGTACTCCATGTGGAAGCGGCTGGTGAGGTTGAAGTCGAACTGGATGGTGGGGCCTTGCGCCAGCCGGCCCATCGAGTCCCTCAGCTTGATGTCTATCTTGGGGCCGTAGAAGATGGCCTCGCCAGGGGCTCGTTTGTACTTGAGCCCGCGGCTTTCAATGGCCTCCAGCAGGGAACGCTCGGCCAGCTCCCAGTCCTGATCCGACCCCATGTACTTGTCGCGGTCTGCGTCTCCGCGCACGCTCAGGTCCACCTCGAACTCCTGAAAGCCGAACGCCCTGAGCATGAACAGCGCGAAGTCGAGCACCTGCTTCACTTCCTCGCCGATCTGGTCCGGGGTGCAGATCAGGTGTGCGTCATCCTGGGTGAACCCGCGGACGCGAATCAGGCCGTGGAGCACCCCCGACCGCTCGTAGCGGTAGACCGTGCCCAGCTCGCAGTAGCGGATCGGCAGCTCGCGATAGCTGCGCACCCGGCTCTTGTAGATGAGCACGTGGAAGGGGCAGTTCATGGGCTTGAGGCGATATTCGTCCTCCTCGATCATAATGGGGCCGTACATGCCCTCCCGGTAGAAGCTGAGGTGGCCGCTGGTCTCCCAGAGATGGGCGCGGGCGATGTGGGGGCTGAACACGAGCTGGTAGCCGCGCTTGGCGTGCTCTCGGTGCCAGAACTCCTCGATCAGGTGGCGGATCAGCGCGCCCTTGGGATGCCAGAGCACGAGGCCGCCGCCCAGCGCCTCCGGCACGGAGAACAGATCCAGCTCCCGGCCCAGGCGGCGGTGATCGCGCCTTTCGGCCTCCTCCCGGAGCCGGAGGAACTCGTCGAGCTGGGCCTGGGTGGGGAAGGCGGTGCCGTAGATGCGCTGGAGCATGGGGTTGTGCTCGTCACCGCGCCAATAGGCGCCGGCTACGCTCAGCAGCTTGAAGGCCTTCAGCCGGCCGGTGGAAGGGAGATGAGGGCCGCGGCAGAGGTCGAGGAACCCGCCCTGGGAGTAAACTGACACCTGCTGGTCGGGCATATCCTCGAGCAGGGCGAGCTTGTACTTCTCATTGCGGGCGCGGAAGATGGCGATGGCCTCAGAGCGCGATAGCTCCTGCCGCTGAAGCGGGAGGTCGTCGGCGATGATCTCCTGCATGCGGGCCTCGATGCGCGCCAGGTCCTCGGGCTGAAATGCGGTGTGGGTATCGAAGTCATAGTAATAGCCGTCCTCGATGGCGGGGCCGATGGCGAGGCGGGCGTCGGGGAAGAGCGCTTGCACGGCCTGGGCCATGATGTGAGAGGCGGTGTGACGGTAGACCTCCCGCCCGGCCTCGTCCGCGAAGGTGAGGATTTCCACGCGGTCAGCCTCGGGCAGCGGCGCGGTGAGGTCGAGGAGCTGGCCGTCCGCCCGGGCCGCCACCGCGTCGGCCGCCAGGTCTGCGTGATAGCGCTGGAGCCAGTTGTGGAGACTGGCGGCCTCACGCTCCTTTGGCTTCACCTCAACTATGTGGCCCATGATTCACCTCTTTCCGTACGGTCATGGAAAAGCAAAACGCCCCCCGGAGCCAGCGACCGGGAGGCGGAGACGTGCAGGAGCGCTCCCGGAACGGGCTAGGTAGTAGTGCCAGTGGTCGTCGTGCCGGCAAGTCTGGCGCTCATCGTTCTCCGTGTATGCAGACTTCTGGTGGGCGGTAGTGGACTTGAACCACTGACCACCTGCATGTCAAGCAGGTACTCTAACCAACTGAGCTAACCGCCCACGCCCGCCGTCTGCGGCGTTCCTTCGGAGCCGCCGCATGGCTGAGCTAACCGCCCTTATGCAACCGGATTATAGCAACGTGGGGCGGGGTTGTAAATGCAGCAGCGGCCACAGGCTGCGGCGGGCATGCGGAGACATGCCCGCCCTACAGAACGGCTAGGCCAGCCGGGTGTGCGCTTTTTGCATTCGCTCGCGCACGCGCACGCTCCAGGGGCAGACGGCGCTACATCCGGGGCAGCTCGCGCAGGCCGCGGCGGAGGTCCCCGGAGGGAGGCGGCGGTAGAGGGAGACGGCGCGAGCGCGGTGGCCGTAGCCGTCGTGGTAGAGCAGGTAGCGCATGATGTCCGCCACCTTCACCCCGGCCGGGCACTGGCCGGCGCAGTCGCCGCAGAGACGGCAGAGGCCGGATGAGACGCTGGCAACGGCTTTCTCGAAGGCCTCCAGGTCCGTGTCGCTCGGGGTGTGGGAGGCCGCGGCGATGTCCTCCTCCAGCTCGTCGAAGCTGGGCATCTCGACCATCACGGCCGAGACATGGGCGTGCTTGAGCACCCACTGGATTGCCCGCTGGTAGGGATTACCGGGGAAGTCCTGGAGGCGGTGCGACTCCTTCGCGGCGTGCACGGGCTGGAGCGATTTCATGGTGGCCACGGCGACACCGGCGGCGTGCGCCTCTTCCAGCAAGGGCCCGACCCGGTCGGCGGTCAGGATATTGTAGGGCACCAGCATGGCATCGAAGCGGCCAGTGTGGACCGCCGCGCGCATCAACTCGACCTGGTTCTCGTGCAGGCTGAGCCCGTTGAAGCGAACCTTGCCGGCCTGGCGGGCCTTGGCGAAAGCCTCCCACACCTCGTCGCTGTTGACCTGGGCCAGGCTGTCCGGCTGGTGAATCTGGATCAGCTCGACATGGTCCGTCCCCAGCCGGTTCAGGCTGCCGTCGAGTGAGGCGAGCAGTTCCGCGGCGGGGGTGTGCCCATCGGTGTGCCACTTGGTGGCCAGGATCGCCTGCTCGCGCCGAGCTCGCAGCGCCTTGCCCAGGAGGATCTCACTGTTGCCCTCCTCGTAGCACTGGCAGGTGTCGAAGTAGTTCACCCCGAGGTCGAAGGCGCGCTGGATCACGGCCACGGTCAGGGCGATGGAGGTACCCATACCGAGCTGGGATACCTCGAGGCCGGTGCGGCCCAAGGGTCGGCGCTTGAGGGTGGCCTGGTCCGTTGGGCAGGACCTTGCCTCCTGCCCAGCTTTCGCGGCGGTGTGCGAGGTGCGAAGGCCGAGGCCCAGGCCGGCCGCGCCGACGGCCGCGGCCGCGCGGCGGAGGAAGTCGCGGCGGCTCAGGTTACGTTCATGCTGGTGGTGAGCCAATGCGGTCTCTCCATAAGGAAGGGCCTGTGTTCGCAGCGGGGAAGCTTGCCTCCTGCCAGCAAGAGTGTTATCCTCGGCACGGGGACGAGCGACGGGGGTGAAGAGGACCGCGCGGGAGGGCCGTCGAATGTGGTTTGCTTCGCAAAGGACAGCAGGCGAGAGGCGGAGATAGCAGGGTGGAGGTGGAGACGACGATGAGCGAGCACGATGCAGAGAGGACTCCCCGACACGGCCTGGAGCACCATGGATTCAGGAACATCGGCACCGTGTACTGGACTCTCACCACGCCCGCGCTCTACGAGCGGGTGATGCGAAGGCGGGAGGGGCTGATCGCGCACCTGGGGCCGATCGTGGTGCGCACGGGCGATCACACGGGGCGATCGCCCAATGACAAGTTCATCGTGCACGAGCCATCATCGGCCGAGCATATCTGGTGGGGGCCGGTGAACCGCCCCTTCGCGGAGGACCACTTCAACAATCTCTACCACCGGCTGCTGGCCTACATCCAGGGCAAGGAGATCTTCGTCCAGGACTGCCAGGTCAGCGCTCACCCCGACTACAAGCTCCCGATTCGCGTGATCACCGAGCACGCCTGGCAGAGCTTGTTCGCCCGCAACATGTTCATCCAGATCAGGGACCCGGACCAGCTCTGGAACCAGGTGCCGGAGTTCCGGGTGCTGTGCTTCCCCGGCTTCCACGCCATCCCGGAGGTGGACAACACCAACTCGGAGACCTTCATCATCGTCAACTTCGCGCAGAAGACGGTGATCATCGGGGGCACCAGCTACGGGGGCGAGATCAAGAAGTCGGTGTTCACCATTCTCAACTACCTGCTGCCGCAGAACGCAGTATTGAGCATGCACTGCTCGGCCAATGTGGGACCAGAGGGCGATGTGGCGATCTTCTTCGGGCTCTCGGGGACGGGGAAAACCAGCCTCTCGGCCGACCCCGAGCGGATGCTGATCGGGGACGACGAGCACGGATGGTGCGATGACGGGATCTTCAACTTCGAGGGCGGATGCTACGCCAAGGTGATCCGCCTCTCGCCGGAGTCGGAACCAGATATCTACGAATGCACCCGCCGCTTCGGGACGGTGCTGGAGAACGTGGCGATTGACTCGGACACGCGGCGCTTGGATCTGGACGACGACTCGCTGACGGAGAACACGCGGGCCTGCTATCCGCTCACTCACCTCGCCAATGTGGTGCGGAGCGGGAGGGGCGAGCACCCGAAGAACGTGGTCCTGCTCACCTGCGACGCTTTCGGCATCATGCCGCCGATCGCGCGGCTCACCCCGGCACAGGCGATGTATCACTTCCTGTCCGGGTACACGGCCCGGGTGGCGGGCACGGAGCGGGGGATCAACGAGCCCAGAACGACCTTCAGCGCCTGCTTTGGTTCGCCTTTCATGGCGCTGGCGCCGACGGTCTACACCAATATGTTCGGGGAGCGCATCCGCAAGCACGACGCCAGGTGCTGGCTGATCAACACCGGCTGGGTCGCCGGCCCCTATGGCGTGGGGCACCGGATAGACATCAAATCCACCCGCGCCATCATCCACGCCGCGCTCTCGGGTAAGCTGGACGAGGTGCCGGGCCGCCGGGACCCGCACTTCGGCCTGGATGTGCCTGTGACCTGCCCCGGGATAGATGCCAAGCTGCTGTCGCCGCGAGAGATGTGGAAAGACCCCAGCGGGTACGACCAGGCGGCGGCACGGCTGGCGGCGGCGTTCCGGGACAACCAGCGGGAGTTCGACGGGGGGATGTCGGAGGAGGTCAAGGCCGGCGCGCCGGGGGTGGGCTAGGCGCACGCTGGGCGTTTAACGAATCGCCCTTCGTCATTCACAGTTTCGTCACCCGCCTCTGCTAGGGTTTGAGCGGACCCGGCTGAGGGGAGTGGAGGCGGCAGTGACGAGGCGTCGCAGGCGGGAGGTAAGGTGGTTGCTGGGCCTGGCTGTGCTGATGGCCGGCCTGGTGGTGCTGCTGGCGAACCTGCCGGCGAAGGCGGCGCCGGAGAAGACGACGCTGGTGCTGTTTGTGGGCTCGGCCACCAAGCCGCCCATGCTGGAGGCGAAATCCCTGTTCGAGAAGTCCCACCCCGACATTGCCCTGGAGATGACGTTCGGCGGGTCGGGCACGTTACTGAACCAGATGGTGCTGGAGAAGACCGGCGACATCTACGTGCCCGGTTCCGACGACTACATGGACAAGGCGGAGAAGCAGAAGGCGGTCATCCCCGCGACGCGGAGAATCGTGGCCTACCTGGTGCCTGTGATGCTAGTGGCTCGCGGCAATCCCAAGCAGATCCGATCCCTCAAAGACCTGGCCCGGCCCAAAGTGAAGGTAGGCCTGGCGAGGGCCGGCGCGGTATGCCTGGGGGATGTGGCCGACCAGGTGCTGAGAAGCGCCGGGATCGAGAGCCAGGTGAAGAAGAACGTGATCACCTATGCCGGGAGCTGCGAGCAGACCGAGCAGCTGATCGAGCTGGGCGAGGTTGACGCCATCATCGGGTGGGACTCCTTCAAGGCCTGGGCGCCGACCAAGCTCGACGTCGTCCGCATCCCCGGCAAGTACCTGAGGGTGCGCAATGTCCCGGCGGCAGTGGCGGCGTACTCCAAGCACCGGGCGGAGGGGCAAGAGCTGATCAAGTTCCTGACCTCAAAGCAAGGGAAGGCGATCTTCGCCAAGCATGGCTACAGCGTCAATCCCCCCAGGATCTAGCAGGCAGGCGGCGCGCGCGGAGAGCAGGGCCGGCGATCACCGGGTGCGGCCCGAGAGACGCTCCAGCCTGGTCTACCTGGCGGCGCTGGCCTCGCTGCCGCTGCTCATCTACCTGCTGGCGCCCATCCTGGGCCTGATGGCTCGCATTACTCCTCGCTCCTACGGCTGCTGCTGGGAGGCGGCGAGCGCGCTTCGCCTGAGCTTGTTCACGGCCAGCATTTCGCTGGTGATCGCGATCCTGATCGGCACCCCGGTGGCCTACTGGCTGTCGCACTATCACTTCCGGGGCAAGGACGTGATAGACACGCTGATAGACTTGCCGTTGGTGCTTCCGCCGGTGGCCGCGGGCCTGGCCCTGCTCCTGCTCTATGGGCAGCAGGGCTTTGGGGCGCTGCTGGCCACCCATGACCTGCGGCTCAGCTTCACCCGTGCCGCGGTGGTGATGGCCCAGGTCTTCGTGGCTTCGCCCTTCTACGTGAAGCAAGCGCGCGCGGGGTTCGAGGCGGTCCCGCGGGAGCTGCGGCTGGCCTCGGCGACTCTGGGGGCGGGCCCGCTTCGCACCTTCTTCCGGGTCACCGTCCCGCTGGCCGGCCACGCCCTGATCGCGGGCGCGGTGATGACGTGGGCGCGGGCGCTAGGGGAGTTCGGGGCTACTCTGATGTTCGCCGGCGCTTTTCCGGGACGCACGGAAACCATGCCCGTCGCCATCTATACCCCGGCTTCGGCGGGCACGGAGGAGGGGCTGCGCACCTCCATCGCGCTGGCGGTGGTGCTGGTGGTGGTGTCCTTCGCGGTGATCGTCCTCGCCAGGCGACTGGCCGGCCGCACGCTCTATCTGACGCCTACCGCGTAGCCGCAGAACGAGATGCGGCGGGCATGCCTGCAGCATACCCGCCCTACAGAGCTATCGCGCGGGCGGGATGATCTCTGCGCCTCTCACCCCTACGTCCAGACGGTGGATGCTGTGCTGGCCGGCCACCGTGACGTAGAGGCTGGTCCCCCACCAGCAGAGGTTAGTGACCTGGTCGCCACCAGCCGGGTAGCTCTGCAGCAGCTTGCCGTTCTCGACATCCACGACGTCCACCGTCTTGCTGGTCCAGCGGGCGATCCACAGGCGCCCGAACTCGTCGAACATGATGCCGTCGAGGGTCTCGGTGGGGAGCTCGATGATGGTGCGCTTATCCGCCAGGCTGCCGTCCGGCTTCAGATCCCAGCACAGCAGGCGATTGGTGTCGGACTCAGCAACGTAGAGCCGATGCTGATCCGGTGAGACCGCGAGGCCATTGGGGAAGGCCAGGCCCTCGGCGATGCGAGTCACGGTGGCCACCGAGCTATCAGCGGCGACGGTGATGCGGTAGACGCACCCGATGGGGTTCTCTTTGCTGGACTCCTCCGGATCGGTGAAGTAGATGTTGCCGGCGAGATCCAGGCAGACATCGTTGGGGCCGCGGTAGGGCTGGCCGCCGCAGTCCTTGGTGAGCACTTCGATCCGGCGGGTGATGGGATGAACGCGCAGGATGCGCTTGCCGCCGTAGTCGGCGACGACGATGTTTCCCTGGCCGTCCACCTTGAGGCCGTTGGCCTGGCCGCCGGTGTGGACCCAGACGCTGACGGTGCCATCCGGGGTGCGCCGGCCCAGGGTCCCGAGCGCGTGGTAGTTCACGAAGTAGAGGTTGCCGGCGCGATCGAAGATGGGACCTTCGGCGAAGGCAATGTCGGCGACGACAGGGTAGGGCTCGACTTTGTCCGGAAGGGGTGGGGCCTGGGCGGCGCAGGCGAGGGCGCAGAGGAAGATGCCGAAGAGAGCAAAGACAGCACAAGGTGGCACCGGCTCGAACATCAGACTGACCTCCTGGAGAGTTGGCACCAGCTTAGGCGGCGAGGGGGGTGAGTCCTGCGGGCCTTACGCGGGTTGTCGCTCGCTGTGCTCACGACAAAGCCGTCTGGCGCGGTCAGGGGACCGCGCCCTACAGGCCGTCTGGCGCGGTCAGGGGACCGCGCCCTACAGGTACTCTCCGGCAGGTCGCGCTGGCCGCGGCGCCGAAGACGCGGGGCACCAATTCGGGAGGCGACCGCGATGCCGCGAACAGTGCGCTATGAAGAGATGCTGCCGCATGAGTTTGAGGAGGCCTTGCGCGAGTTTCCGGTGGCCTATGCGCCCTTCGGCTCGCTGGAGTGGCATGGGGTACATCTCGCCCTGGGCAATGATACGCTGAAGGCGCACGGGATCTTGATGCGAGTGGCGGAGAAGTACGGCGGGGTGGTGGTCCCTCACACCTACTGGGGACACATGGGCCACTGGCGGCCTGGCTGTCATCCGGGCCTGCGGCCGGAGGTGACCGACGAGCTGTTCATTGACATCTTCAAGGGCCTGGTGGAGGTTGGGTTCAGAGTCGTCATCGCCGTGACGGGGCATGATGTGGATGAGCAGGTGGCGTCACTGAACAAGGCGGCGGAGGCGATCTCGGCCGAGGGCAAGGCGGCGGGACACGCGATGATGGAGGCCGACCTGAACGAGGGCGACCCCGAGGTGGGGATGGACCACGCTTCCCACTGGGAGACATCTTATCTCATGTCCATCCGGCCGGAGCTGGTGGACATGAGAAAGCTGGCCGCGGTGATGACCCCCGAAGATGAGGTGGACTGGGAGAAGCACGGCATGGGTGGACGCAACCCGCTCAAATACGCCTCCCGGGAGCTGGGGGAACGGGCGATCAACAAGATGGTGGATGCGATTGGAAGGAAGGCGCAGGAGCTGCTAGCACGGGTGGCGGGGAAGATAGGCTAGGAAGAGCGGCGGGCATGCCCCTCCGCCAGGGCTTCGGGGGATACCCGCCCTACAGGCCTTCCAGGGTGGTTTGGGTGGGTCTGGGCCGGGTAGGATGAAGCGGGACCGGCCGTGGGCTAGAAGAAATGCTGAACAGGTTCTTGACACGGCCTGGCGAGATGGTATAATGAAGTTTGCCCGGAAAAGGGCTACTGCCGGAGGACCCAACACGGTCGTCTACAGCGATAGTTGATCGGGTGCAGAGTTTGGGTAGGAGCTGACCGCAGAGGTGGCTCGTCCCCTCTGCGGTTTCGTTTGCTACTCTGCGAAGTAGCGACCGAGTCGGGGCTAGCGGAGCGAGAAGAAGGGCTTCGCTAGGTAGCACGAGTCCGGCAGGCAGAACATTGAAAAGTGCATAGTCGTGAGAATCAGCAGGAGGGCCGGAAGGCTCTCCGGGCTGAGATGACGTCGCCGAACTCTCTTTGCCTCGACCGGATGCTACTCTGCGAAGTAGCGGCCAGCTCAACGCAGTTGCGAGCTGGGCTTCGCTACGTAGCACGAGCCTGTTGTCCGGAAGGGGTCAAGCTACCAAGGGCGCGTGGTGGATGCCTTGGCAGAGACAGCCGAAGAAGGACGCGGCCAGCGGCGAAACGCCTCGGGGAGCTGCAAGCAAGCATTGATCCGAGGGTATCCGAATCGGGAAACCGGGCAGGAGTAATGTCCTGCCACCCGCGAGCCAATCCATAACTCGCGGGAGGGAACCGAGGGAACTGAAACATCTCAGTACCTCGAGGAAAAGAAAGCAAATGCGATTCCCTGAGTAGTGGCGAACGAAACGGGAACAGCCTAAACCCAGGCCGTGCAGAAGGCCTCAGCCGTTGCGGCCTGGGGGTCGCGGGGCCGGATCGGGCGGATCTGAGGGTCTGCCGGGAAGTGAGAAATCGCATCGTTAGTCGAATTGGCCTGGAACGGCCAGCCAGAGAGGGTGAGAGCCCAGTAGGCGAAAGCGATGCGACTTCCTGGATCTGGCTCCCAAGTACCACGGGGCACGTGGAATCCTGTGGGAATCCGGGAGGACCATCTCCTAAGGCTAAACACTGTCTCTGACCGATAGTGAACTAGTACCGTGAGGGAAAGGTGAAAAGCACCCCGTGAGGGGAGTGAAATAGAACCTGAAACCGCGTGCCTACAAACGGTCGGAGCCCGATGTGATGGGTCTTCGGACCTGTCACCGGGTGACGGCGTGCTTTTTGCATAATGAGCCGGCGAGTTGTCCTCAGTGGCAAGGTTAAGGGCCTCTGGTCCGGAGCCGCAGGGAAACCGAGTCCGAATAGGGCGCCGCAGTCGCTGGGGGCAAACCCGAAACCAGGTGATCTACCCATGGCCAGGGTGAAGCGAGGCTAATCCCTCGTGGAGGCCCGAACCAGTGTCAGTTGAAAATGGCTTGGATGAGCTGTGGGTCGGTGTGAAACGCTAATCGGACCTGGAGATAGCTGGTTCTCCCCGAAATAGCTTTAGGGCTAGCCTCGGGCGGTGACTCGTGGAGGTAGAGCACTGGATGAGCTAGGGGCCCTCATAAGGCTACTGAACTCAACCAAACTCCGAATGCCACGAGAGTCAAACCCGGGAGTCGGACTGTGGGGGATAAGCTTCACAGTCGAGAGGAGAAGAGTCCGGACCGCCGGCTAAGGTCCCTAAATCAGGCTAAGTGGGAAAGGAAGTGGCTTCGCCCAAACAGCCAGGAGGTTGGCTTAGAAGCAGCCATCCTTTAAAGAGTGCTTAACCGCTTACTGGTCGAGCGGAGCTGCGCCGAAGATGTAACGGGGCTCAAGCCTGATACCGAAGCCGCGGATTTCCAGCTGCTGGCAATAGTAGGGTGGCTACGGCAGGCCTTCGGGTCTGAGGTTGCTTTGAAGGCAACTGCTGCCAGGAAAAGCTGGGGATGGTAGGGGAGCGTTCGACTCAGGGGTGAAGCGGTACCGTGAGGAGCCGTGGACCGAGTCGAAGTGCGAATGCCGGCATGAGTAGCGAAAAAGAGAGTGAGAATCTCTCTCGCCGAAAGCCTAAGGTTTCCCAGGCAAGGTTCGTCCTCCTGGGTTTAGCCGGGCCTAAGCCGAGGCCGAAGGGCGTAGGCGATGGACAGCCGGTCGACATTCCGGCGCCACTGCGAGACGACAAAGACGCGAAGGGGGGACGTCACTGGGTGTGCCAGCGCGCGATTGGATTGGCGCGTTCTGGGCCGAGGGAGCCCGGCAGGAAAATCCGCCGGGGTCACTCCTGGAGCCTGGAGGAGGAAAGGCTTCGGCTGGACTGAACTGGCGTAACCAGTGGCCAGGAAAAGCCTCTAGCGAGTCTCACAGTGCCCGTACCGCAAACCGACACAGGTAGGCGGGCAGAGTATGCCAAGGCGCGCGAGAGAACCCTCGTTAAGGAACTCGGCAATCTAGCTCCGTAACTTCGGAAGAAGGAGCGCCCCCTGACCTGACAGGACTGACTTTCGGGTCGTGCTCCTGTCGGGTGGCGGGGGGCCGCAGCGAAAGGGCCCAGGCGACTGTTTACCAAAAACACAGGTCTCTGCTAAGCCGCAAGGCGAAGTATAGGGGCTGACGCCTGCCCAATGCCAGAAGGTTAAGGGGCGGGGTTAGTCTGCCGCAAGGCAGACGAAGCTCCAAACCGAAGCCCTGGTGAATGGCGGCGATAACTCTAATCGTCCAAAGGTAGCGAAATTCCTAGTCGGGTAAGTTCCGACCTGCACGAATGGCGTAACGATCTGGGCGCTGTCTCAACGAGGGACTCGGCGAAATTGTAGTGCTTGCGAAGATGCAAGCTACCCGCGACTGGACGGAAAGACCCCGTGGAGCTTTACTACATCCTGGTATTGGATCTTGGGATGTCGTGCAGAGGATAGGTGGGAGCCGGCGAAGCCAGGGCTCTGGCCCTGGTGGAGGCAACCTTGGAATACCACCCTCGAGATTCTGGGATTCTAACCGCAGCCGTGAATCCGGTGCCGGGACAGTATCAGGTGGGTAGTTTGACTGGGGCGGTCACCTCCCAAAAGGTAACGGAGGTGTTCAAAGGTTCCCTCAGTGCGGTTGGAAATCGCACGGCGAGTATAAGGGCAGAAGGGAGCTTGACTGCGAGAGCGACCGCTCGAGCAGAGACGAAAGTCGGACCTAGTGACCCGGCGGTTGAGGATGGAATCGCCGTCGACAACGGATAAAAGCTACCCCGGGGATAACAGGCTTATCTCCCCCGCGCGCTCACAGCTACGGGGAGGATTGGCACCTCGATGTCGGCTCGTCGCATCCTGGGGCTGGATAAGGTCCCAAGGGTTGGACTGTTCGTCCATTAAAGCGGTACGCGAGCTGGGTTCAGAACGTCGTAAGACAGTTCGGTCCCTATCCGTCGTGGGCGTAAGAGGTTTGAGGGAAGCTGCCGCCAGTATGAGAAGACCGCGGTGGACGGACCTAGGGTGTACCAGCTGTCCCGCCCGGGGCAAACGCTGGGTAGCCATGTCCGGCAGGGATAACCGCTGAAAGCATCTAAGTGGGAAGCCCCTCCCAAGACTAGACCTCTCACCGGGTTAACCGGGTAAGGCCGCTGGAAGACTACCAGCTTGATAGGCCGGAGGTGTAAGCACAGCAATGTGTTCAGCCAACCGGTACTAATCGGCCGAGGGCTTGGCCCCTTCCTGAGAGCAGGCCAGGCGGGGCAGGGAGTTTGGTGGCGCCATCACTCACGGCTATGAAGGGCGGTGCGTCTGCAGCGCACTGCCCGGCGAATTGGTCTTGCTTCCGGTGGCCAGAGCGGAGGGGAAACGCCTCTTCCCATTCCGAACAGAGCAGCTAAGCCCTCCAGCGCCGATGGTACTGCAGGGGCAACCTTGTGGGAGAGTAGGACGTTGCCGGGAGCTAGAGACGAAGTCCACGCCCTCGACCAAGGGCGTGGACTTCGTTCCTTGTGGGAGAGTAGGACGTTGCCGGGAGCTTATGTCCAGGACCCGTATCTGAGAAGGTGCGGGTCCCTGCGCTTTCTCAGGGGTCTTCGTGTATAATGGGGGCCAGGAGAGACTACATGGAGACGCGGCACTATAACTACACCGTGATCCTCGAGCCCGAAGAGGGCGGCGGCTACCACGCCTTCTGCCCTTCGCTCAAAGGGCTTCACACCTACGGTGACACGCTCGAACACGCGATCGCCAACGCGCGGGAGGCGGTCGAGGTCTATCTCGAAAGCCTGAAGGCGCATGGCGAGCCGCTGCCGGTCGAGGACTTGGTGATCAAACCCATTGAGGTGGCGGCTTGAGCCAGAAGCTGCCCGTCGTTCAGTCGAAGGACCTCGTGCGCGTAGCCCAGAAGTGGATGAATTCCGAGCACTGCTGTGACCGCGATCTTGGCGATGGTGCTGCCGGGAGCTAAGAGTGAGGGCCCGCTGAAAGGCGGGCTTCGCGCGTCTAGGGAAGTGGACAATCCGCAGATTGCGCAGATTCACGCAGACGAGGGCAGGAGACGCGCTCCTGCCCTAGGAATCCCACCGAGAGCAAACCGTCTGTAGGGGCGACCCTCTGCGGTCGCCCGCGTGGAGGGATACGTGGCAACAACCGACTGGATCGCGGCCGCGAAGCGGCTGGGCGCGGCGGAGGCGAAGATGATCGCTCCGGTGACGGTGGTGACCGCGCCCTGGGTGCGGCTGAAGTGCCAGTACGGCTGCGGTGGGTGGGGGCAGCGGCTCACTTGCCCGCCCTACTCCCCTACCCCAGAGCAGACCCGCAACGTGCTCAACTGCTACACCACCGCCATCCTGGTGCACGTGCCCGGTGAAGGCAACTGGCGGTCCATCAAGCAGATCGTCGCCGACCTGGAGCGGGAAGTGTTCCTGGCGGGTAACTACAAGGCCTTCGCCTTCGGCTCCGGGCCGTGCGACCTGTGCGATGAGTGCAACCTGGAGGACTGCGAGCACCCGCACCAGGCGCGACCGGCGATGGAGGCGGCGGGCATAGATGTCTTCGCCACGGCCCGCGGCAACGGTTATCCCATTGACGTGGTCAAGGATCATAGCTGCCCGCAGAACTACTATGGGTTGGTGTTGGTGGAGTAGGCGGGCTTCGCGCGTCAACGGAAGAGGACAATCCGCAGATTGCGCAGATTCACGCAGACGGGGGCAGGAGACACGCTCCTACCCTACGCATCACCCCCCGCCGTTGGCGCGTTCGGCCAACCCGTAGGAGGCGCATTCCTGCGCCGATTCGGATGGCGCTCCTACGGGTAGAAGGTCGTTCGTAGGGGCGGCGCTCTGCCGCCGCCCGATTCCGCGGCGGGAGCCCGCAGAGGGGCTCCCCTACCAGCGGTGCTCTCTGCGCTACGGCAACGGCCGGCGGGCATGCCCTTCGACTCCGCTCAGGGCGAACTCCGACATGCCCGCGCTACCCCACTTCGCTGAAGCTTCGTGGGGCTGGCAGGGGCAGGAGGAGGTCGCCGGAGGCAACCAGAGCCCCTGCCCAACACACTAGAGTTTGACGCCGATGAGCATGAACAGCAGTCGCTGGAGGGTGAGCGAGGTGGCCTGTCCGGCGATCATGCCCAGGAACAGGGGCAGGGCAGCGCGATGGGCGCGCAGGCCGCCATAGCGCAGCAGCAGCGCTTTGATCAACCAGGTGACGAAAATCACCAGCGTCATGGACTGCACGGTGGCGGAGAGAGCAATGGGATAGGCCACCGGGTGCAGAGGCCACCAGTGGAATCTCAGCTTCAGCAGCATGAGCAGCGTGGTGAAGACCAGGCCGAATCCCATGGCGGTGGTCTTCGGCAAGCTCGGGTCGCCTGGATAGCGCAGGTACTCGGCGAGCTCCTCGCTCAGCCAGCGGGGCACAGCTAGCATCACTTGCGCGGTGTTGCCGGTGCCCAGTCCCAGGTGGTACCCCACGTGGATGCTGGCCCAGAAATAGGAGAGGATCGCCAGGGGCGCGGCGAACGCGAGGGCGAGGGCGATCCGGCGACGCTGCATCCGCCCACCCTCCGCCATCTTGAGCGCCTCCAGCTCGAGGGGAGTCGGATTGTTGCGCTGCTCGAGCAAGTACGGCTTCAGCAGCGCGAACATCCCGAGCGACCTGGGCCCGAGCATGCGGGTGCCCACCAGATTCACCAGCATGAAGTTCGGCATCGCCAGCTCGATGGAATGGGTGGGCGCGCCGAGCTGCGCGCGGAGGCGCGAGAGCGCGAGCGAGAGGGCGAAGTAGAGCGTGAGGAAGCTGACCACGACCCACCCCGTCATCCCCCCCGCGCCAGGAATAGCCAGAGGTAGCCAATGCCAGCGAGCACGCCGAACACCGCCGTGCGGTAGCCGAAGGCCTCGCCCCGGTCGTCGCCGAGCCGAGACTTGAGCCCCAGCGCCTTCGCCAGCACCTCGCGGAAGTAGCGCCGGTCCAGCCAGAGGAAGGAGACCACGAGGGCGATGAACCCCCCAGCGGTCTGGTCCTGAGCATAGGGAAACCCGTTCCAGGCGCTGAGGCACCAGCCGAGCTGCCCGAAGATGAGGAACTCGGACAGCCACAAGATGTCGAAGAAGAAGAGCGAGAAGGCGAGGTCCAGGGGCATCAGGTAGCAGATGCCAAGAAACCAGGGGTCCCAGGTGACGGCCTGGTAAGGGATCAGCTCCCAGGGGTGGCGGTTCACCACGTAGGCGCTGTAGTCGAAGCCAAGGGGCACCTCGGGCAGGCTGCGCACGATGCTGGCGAGTGTGTTCCAAATCCCCACACCCGCGGAGAAGGCGATCGCGGTCCACCACAGCTTGTTGCGCATCAGGCCGGAGCGTTCCTCCACCATCTCGACTGGCAGCAGGGTGAGGGGGAAGGGGAGCCGCTCCTCGTCCGACCAGCGTCGGCGCACGATGGAGTTGAGGCAGAGGCAGACCCACATCACCGCGCCCACGAAGGTCGCCCACCAGAAGGCGGGCACCGCCCAAGCGGCGATCACGCGCCAGCTATACGGGTCGGCGTAGCCGGCATAGAAGCCCTCGAGCACGCCCTGGTCCTGTACGGTGAGCCAGGCCGGGAGGTAGGGCCAGAGGAGCTGCCGCCATGCGTTCTCGTCAGTGGCGAACCAGAAGGGATAGGTGATGGTTCCCGCCAGCGCTCCACCCAGGTCCCACACGGAGCACACCAGGCCGGTGCCCATCCCGAGCATGAGGTAGATGGTCAGGATCTCGCCAGGCGCGAGGGTCCAGCGAGACCGGCGCCACTTGAGGAAGTGGTTGAGCAAGGCCAACAGGAAAAGCGCGGCGACGGTGTTGAAGAACAGGGATTCGTCGCCCGTGAACCCACCCCACCGCCAGAGGCCGATGACGAGGAACAGCACGTTGACCGGGGTGAGCGCGAAACCCACGATCAGCGCACGCGCGGTCACGCCCCACCGCCGCCGGGACTGACGCGCTCCCGCCGTTGGGTTGGTGCTTCCGGCCTCCGCGAGCATTAGCTACACCCCGCAGGCACAGTGAGGCCAGGAGCCGCCCCGCCGAGGCCGGACGCGGCTCTATAGTGGCCGATTTCCACCGGTTCCCGGTCGCCGGACTCCGGGCAGTGCGGCGGCGAACTCGGGCGTGAGATTGGAGAATGAGTAGGCTACGATCCTGCTCACGTATGGCGCCTCTCGCGCCAACTGAATGGCGATTCGTTCCGGCGGCACGATTTTTGGGGGGCTGAGGTCGAACAGCTCCAGATCGGACCAGAACTCCACGCCTGTGTCTGCGCAGGCCCCCGCGGTGGCGGCATAGTAGGGCACGATGTCATCTACCGTGATGTGCCTTTCACATCCCACACCGTCCTGCAGCATGAGGATGTCGAGGTGCGTCTGGCCGAGGAACTGACGCCATCTCTGCTCATACTGCTCGATGGTCCCCCGCAGCGAGAAGAAGGGCGCGGTGCTCACGGCCGCCTCCGGGGCCCACCGCTTCACTCCATCGGTCATCCGGTTGAACAGCTCGACCAGATGAGGCAGATTGTCGCCCGCCCACTCGTCACCCAGGTGGATCTCGTGCGAGAGGTAGATGCCGGCGAGCGCCGGCGAGCCGCCGTAGCGCTCGATCAACTCCTGCGATATCAGGTTGTTCCGCTCCGCTTCCCGGGGGACGTACCCGGGCAGCTCCGATCGCCGGTTGGGTATATCCCACCAGTTCTGCTCGTCTGACGCCACCCCCAGATGGACCGCGAAGCCGGCGCGCTCGGCCGCGGCCAGCATGGCCGCGGTGGGGTCAGATCCTGCGGGGGCCTGAGCGAAGTGCTGCGAGGGATAGTAGGCCGTGCCCTCGATCACGCTGAACTGCACGATGAGGGTATCCATGCGCAGGCCCTGGAGGAAGGCCAGGCGCTCATCCCACTCGCCGGGCCCGCTGCGGGCCAGGCGTTCTCTCCAGTACAGGAACACTCCCGAGATGTGGTCAGGCGCGCTCGCGGACTCTGATGGCAGGCGTGAATGGCTCTCGCACTCCATCGTCGCTCACCTCCTCCTCAACACGGTCCGATACCCCGGCCAGCACTCGGCGGACGGCCGATCATATGCTGGCACCGGGCGCGACGATCTCGTCAACGGCCGCTTTCTCCTCGGCCGACAGCTCCCAGCCGAGCGCGCCCAGATTGTCGTCCAGCTGCTCGCGCGTCCTGGGACCGACGATGGGCGCGGTGACGGCCGGGTTCGCCAGCAACCAGGCGAGGGCGAACTGGCTGAGAGACTTGCCTCGCGCCTGGGCCAGGGACGTGAGCTTCTCGATGGCATCGAATCGCCGTTGGGACTCAAGCGATGCCAGGTCCCAGCCCTCCGCGATCGCCCGCGAACCGGCCGGGGGCGGCTCCCCGCGCCGGTACTTGCCGCTCAGCCAGCCTCCGTCCAGCGGGCACCAGGGGATAATCCCGATGCCGTATTTCCGGCAGACCGGGACTACCTCTCGCTCCAGTGTCCGATCCAGCAGGCTGTAGTGCGGCTGCTCACAGACGAACCGCTCCAGGTGTCTCCGTTCCGAGATCCACTGCGCTTCCACCATCTGCCAGGCCGGGAAGTTCGAAGAGCCGATGTACAGCACTTTGCCCTGGCGGACAAGATCGGTCAGAGCCGACAGGGTCTCCTCCAGCGGGGTGACCGGGTCAGGATGGTGGATCTGATAGAGATCAATGTAGTCGGTCTGCAGGCGGGTCAGGCTGGCCTCGACTTGCTGGCGGATGTGCAGCCGGTGCGTGCCCTCATCGTTCGGGCCCTCGCCCATCCCCCAGCGGACCTTGGTGGCCAGCACGACGCGGGACCGCCTCCCCTTCAGCGCCTTGCCAACGCACTGCTCGGACAGGCTGCTGGCGTAGACATTGGCGGTGTCCAGGAAGTTCAGCCCCAGGTCCAGCGCGGCGTGCACGAGCTGGATCGCCTCCGCCTCGTCATTGCGCCATCCAAAGTACATCCCGCCCAGACACAACGCCGAGACCTTCACGCCGGTAGTGCCCAGCACTCGGTATTCGATCCCAAGCCTCCTCTTCCGGCCGCGTGCGGCCGTGCAAGCATGCGGTGGAGAAGATTCCGTCTCTCGCACTTCTCTCCTCTCAGCAGGCCGCAGGGAGGCAGTGTCGCGGCGAGCGGGACAGCGGTGTGCGCGAGGGAGAGGCAATCCAAGAGTCGTCGCCGAATTGCAGGCGCGAAGGGAGGAGGAGAAGTGACCGACACGATTGCTGAGATCAGACAGGTAGCGCAGCAGGCGGCCTCGGTCTTGCCGCACAGCTTCGAGATCATCACTGCCCTCGACGGGGAGCAGATTCCGCCGGAAGCGCTGAGCGAGGACCACACGATCGGGCTATACGGAGACATCATCCCCCGTAAGATGCGCGAGAGCGCAGACGGGTTCCGGGAGGTCGAGGTCGCGGACTTCATGCCACAGCTCACATACGGGCCCACCGCGACGGGGATCCAGGCGCAGTGGTTCCTGGAGTATCCCGCGCTCCGCAATGTGCGCTTCCGGGCGGAGAAGCTTCAGTACCTGGAAGAGGGGTGGTGGGCGGTTACCGCCGAGGTCAAGTACGCGGCGGCGACCGTGCTTGCTCTCCTCTATCTCCTGAAGAAGCTATATGGTGCGGTGCACATCTGCGTGAACGCGCAGCTCCCTATGCCGCTGTGGCTGCGCGCCGCGCCGCTCGGGCAGGATTCGCGCGGCGTGCAAGCAGTCGTCCAGGCACGAGGCGGGGACAAGGTTCTGTTCACGAACATCCACAGCGAGTGCAGCATGGCCTACGCGCGGCAGTTCGCGGACGATGTCCGCAGCTACTACCAGCCAGCGGAATAGCAGGCGGGTCGCCGACTGAAGCCGCGGATCACCGCCTAGAGCGCACTCAGCCCATCCGCCCGTCGCAGGCTCGTATCTCCCAGGTCTTCCTCCGGGCGGATCGAGGCCAGACGGTCCAATACCGCGTCGAGCTGAGCAGGGGTAAGTGCACGCTCAACCATGGGGAAGATGAGATTGTCCTCCTTGGCCGCGTGGCGCTCCAGCAAACTCTTGAAAAGGCCGAACTGCACCCGGAGCTGATGGCCTTCCTGCTCGCCCAGTCTGCCGGCCGCTTCGGCTTCTGCCAGGGCACCGATCATCTCATCCATGCGGGCCACCAGCACGGTGTGGGCGCTGAGATCGTCCTCCGCCTCCTCCCGGAAGAACTGAGCGATGACGTCCGCCCTGCGCGCTCCTTCGGACACCATGCGTCTGACGTCCGGGAACAGCCCCTCTTCCTCCCGGCGGAAGTGCAGCCGCATGCCGGCCTGGAAGTAGGCCAGACGCGCCCGGAGCGAGCCGCTCAAGGCCTCCCCGGTGGCCTCCGGGCTCCTGGCGAGGCCCCGCACCGTGGCCTCGAAGGCCGCGGTGTCCTTCCTCAGTATCTCATGATCTTTGCGAAGCTCTTCCACTGCCAACGCAGGTGTCATGGCACTTATCTCCGTCGAGCTGGCGATGAGCATATCAGCCGGAGGCCGCGTGTGACGGTCCTCACGGGCCTATGCTTCACAGGGCCGCTGCCAGCCTGGCCCGCGGCCTGCTTCGCCAGCACGGCGGGTTCCCATTCGCGGGTCTTGTTACAACCGCGACGCAATCTCCCGGGGCCCGGGCACAACGGGCCTATGGCGCACTCTCTGCCCGGCCCTGCGCCTTCAGCCAGTCGTCGAGGCTGGTCTCCTCGCTGACCATGGTGACCCCTTCTTCCCGTGCCACCTGCGCGAAGCGGGCCACCAGCCTGGGGTCGGCCTTGGCACCCGCCAAGGCAATCTGGGTGTAGATCAGCGGCAGCCGCGCCACTTGCACACGATGCCGTATTTCGGGGTCGTCCTGGACGGCCCGCTCGGCCTGGTCGAAGAGCTCGACCGATCGGCGGATCACCTCCGGGGTGAGGTAGCCGACATCGGGACCGGAGTAGATCCCCACGTGAAGATCCGGCTTGTCTCGCACTTGCTTGTGGATCAGGTTGATGTACTCGCGTATGGGCTTGGCTGCTGCTCCGTAGTAGCCGGCCAGGAACTCGTCTATGGCCTTGTCGGTATCGTACTGCGGATCCCAGAGTGTCTTCGCCATCAGGTAACTGCGCAGCTCCGCGAACTCCCCGCCCTTGGAGTAGTAGTTGGCTTCCTCGTAGATGCCGGTGACGCCGTTGCGGAGGAAGAAGTTGATATTCGGTTTGAGCACGTACAGGTTCGGGAAGGGCATGATGCTGTGCGAGTAGTTGATGACGTAGTCCCAGATCCAGAGCCGGCTGGAGATCTTCGACCACTCCTCGATGTCCTTGCGGAACGACTCATTATAGGGATCACTCTCCAGCGGATGGGCGAAGCAGCACTCGATGCTGCACAGCCGCACTACCACACTGGGACGGGGTCGGACTTCCTTCGGCGGCTTCCGGCTGTAGGTGTAGGCCAGCGTGTCTATCACCTTGTCGGGGTACTCGGCCCTGATGCTGTCGGCGATGGCGTTGACGAAGTGCAGCAGAGGGCCGCTCTGGCCACCTTCCTTCTCCGCCAGTGCCTGGCAGCTCGCGCACTGGCAGTAGTTGTCCCAGTCATTTTGGGACACCGAGAAGATAACGGCCTCGGGCGCCTCGCGGATCCACCGGCGAATCGTGTCCGTGGCGATCCGCAGCACATCCGGGTTGGTGAGGCAGAGCTGCGTGTGCTCGGGCCCGAACCGCTTCCCCTCGATCTCCGAGTAGTACTCGGGGTGGCTGGCGAAGTACTTCTCGGGCGGCACCAGCTCGTCGAAGGTGTGGACGAAACCGCGATAGCTGATCTTCCCGCCGCGCTCCTCGTCCAGGAGGGTCATCTCTCCGTTCATCTTGTTGCGAACAGCCCAGTCAGCATCGCGGGAGTTGGGATAGTCAGTGGCGCGATACTCCAGGGGCGGGAGATAGCGCCGATCTATGGCGGATATCTCGAAATTCCCCTGTCTGGGCAGCACGGTGCAGTCGGGCGCGAACCAGCGGCAGTTCAGGTAGTCCTCCAGGAAGGTATAGCAGGCGTAGAGGACGCCGCGCTTGTTACCGGCGAGAACCAGAGCTGGCCCGGCGGTCTCGATCACGATCCCGTCGGCGCCCAGGGACGTAAAGTCCACCGCGATGCCGAGACGCTCGAGCAGTGCGCTCTTGCCGACGATGATCGGCGTCCTGGCGCCAACCTCCCGGTCGTGGACCAGGGCAATCTCCTCCCCGATGATCGCGGTCAGGTGACGCTGCAGATCCCTGGCTGCGTGCTTCTCCTGAGGGGTAGGATGGTCGGGGATGACGATGGCGTGAGTTCGCGCGCTGACCCTCTTCCCCCCGATCGTGACTACGCACTCACCCCGTGACAACGAGGGTCCACCGGCGGCAGTCATAGGCCGACCTCCCTTGGCTGAGAGTCCCACGGCAAGAAGCAGGACCAACCAGATCATATCCATCTCCAGACGAGACTCGACGCGAGCTACTCCAGATGCTAGCCCCCAGCATGGCCCCTGTCAATGCGAGGAGTCGGAGACGGGCAGCGCGGCAGCGGGCAGGGGGGAAGCAGCCCAGGCCTGGCTGACCTGCGCCACATGCGGTCAGTGGTCGCAACAGAAGGGTATGTCGTAGCGCTGCTGCGGGTCGGGCGGCTGCTCCTGCAAGAGGCCCTGGAACTCCTCGCCCGAGCGCGGGCGGCCCCCGTCGTCCTTCATGTCGGGGCCCACGCTGTAGACGACGAAGCCAGCGCCTTGCCGGCGGTAATGGTAAGGCTGCTGGTCGAAGGGGTCGGCAGGCAGCTCGCCGGAGGCGGCCTCGAGCGCGGCGAGGGAATCGGGGTAGCGCTCATGCTGAAGGCGGTGGAGCCTGAGGGCGAGCGCGATCTGGGCATCGCCGAGTCGGGCCATGGTCTCCTGCCGGTGCAGCAGCTCCGGCAGAACGGGTGGGGCGACCCACTTGGTGACCAGGCCCCGATAATCGGGAAGCCGCTCGACCTGCTGATCGGCCTGCCCGGCAAGCCGCTCTGCCGCGGGCCAGGGCAAGGCCAATGCTCGGCTCGCCTGTGTGGAGTAATCCAAGTAGCTGAGCTCGTCCAGAGTAAGAGTGAGCCCCGGGGCCAGTCGGGAGAGCAGAGGCGGATGCTGGTGCGGCGGGGGGAGCTCGGCAGGGAGAAGGGACCGCTGGGAATCGAAAGTAGGCAGGCCGTAGATGGCCTGCTCTCCCTTCATGGCCCAGAGAGACCGAGGGACGAGGTCAACCGCTCCCAACTGATCGGCGAGGCGCCGGCAGCTCGTGCTTCGTAGCGAAGGAGCTCCGCTACTTCGCAGAGTAGCAGCGGCCGGAGTGACCTGGGAGCCGCGGAGAACGTACCCGATCCCATCCACCGCCGCCTCCTGTAGGCAGTAGCCGATATGCTGGCTGATGAGGGCCGGCTCTCTCTGCACGTGGTCGGCGATCCGCAGGGCCGCAGCACAGGAGGCCAGCGCCTGCTCCGGTTTGCCCTGCGTCGTGAGGACGACGGCGCGGGCTCGCAGCATCAAGCCGGCCCAGAGCAGGCCCGGGAGCTGAGGCAGGCTGGTCATATGTCCCCGATGCCAGCCGACGCGGAACGCGCAATCCGGGATGGCGGAGGCCTTGTCCAGGAGTTGGAAATAGGTGGTGTTCCTGGCCACGGCGGCCCGCGCCACCGCCAGCTCCCGAGCATTCCACTCTTGCGGGGGCTTCGGCGAGTTCCACCAGAGGAAATCGCCCTCGCCCAGTAGCAGGGCCCCCTGATCGCGAGAGAGGACCAGCGCGCCGAACGCGCGCTGGTAGATGTCAGCAGCGTTCGCCACCCCTGAAGGCAGCCGCGGGATGAGCCCTTCAACGGAGGGCAGCTCGCCCGCCTGGCGGCGATCCGCAAGCTCCCGCTCGAGCCGGCGGTCGGCAGCGCTCGAGACGAGGTAATGGCCCAGGAGGAGAAGGAACAGGGTCAGCCAGAAAGCGCGCCAGATCCAGCCCAGGGTACGAATGGCTCTGCCTGGCCTGTCGGCGATCTCGGCCACCCTCTGGCCTCCTCCCCAGCGTCCTCCAGCAGCATCTTCGGCTGCCGCCCGCCGCAGCGGCTTCCTGTCGTCAGCCTCCGCAGATGGCGCCAGCAGGCCCGGAACGGGGAGCTTTGGTCATCGTGATCCGGCCGGGCCGCGGAACACGTTGCCGCCGAAGGTGGTCACGTAGATAACCCCGGGATCGGTGGGGTCGAACTCGACCCGCTGCGTGTTGGTGAATGGGAAGCTGTCGAGCGCCTGCCAGGTATCGCCGCCATCGCTGCTCAGCCACAGCGATGGCCCGGGGGCGCCCTCGGTAAGAGTCATGTAGACCCAACCCGGCCGCCTGGGGTCGAAGTAGGCGCCGAAGTGCTCCGGACCTTTTCGCGCCACGCGCCGCCAGCTCTTACCGCCATCGGTGGTGCGATAGAGGCCGCCTTGCTCCTGCCTGCCGGCGTCGGCGGCGCCGACGAAGATCACCTCGCTAGACTCAGGATGGACCGCGAAATCCTTCGGCCAGAGCAGCCGGACAGAGGTCGTGATGCACTGCCAGCTTTCGCCGCCATCGCGGGAGCGATAGAGCCCAGCGCCCTGCGTGAGGAAGGTACGGTCCTTCCGCTTGGCCGTGATCAGGGCAAAGAGCGTGCCATCGTGGTGCAGGAGGAGACGGTAGACTCGCATGTTCTCGGGCGCGCCCAGGCCCTTGCTCTTCTTCACCCAGGTCCTGCCGTCATCGTCGGACCTGAAAACACCCTCATCGAAGATCGAAACGTAGAGAGTGCGTCTTCCCTGCGGACTCCCGGGGTCCAACACGATCGAGGTGGCGGGGGCCGGCGGCAGTCCCCGGCCGAATGGGGGCCAGCTCTCGCCGAAATCCCTGGAGAGGCAGACGCCACCGGGGCCTTTGGAACCGTGGCGGCCAGAGATGATGTTGTCATTGGGGATGTCATGCACGTCGGAGAACGCGCCCCAGATCTTGCCCGGGATGGCCGGGTCGAAGGCGAGCTCATAGCAGGTATTGCGCCACGGCGCCCACTGGTCCTCGGTCCACCAGATCCAGGTCTTCCCCGCGTCCAGGGAACGCGCGAAGCCGAGGTCGGTGTAGGCGATGTAGTGGCGATTGGGCTGGAACGGATCAACGTAGTAATGCCAAGTGGTGGTGATGTCGAGGCCGTTGGAGAGCCACTCGCAGCCAGGACCAGGCCGCTGGCCGGGCGCGAGGAGGGTGTTGGCGCAGAACCAGGATTTGCCCCCGTCGTGTGTGGCGTAGACGAAATTGCCCACATTCAGCACCCGCTCGGGGTCGGAGTCGGCTACCGCCGTGCCCCACGGGGCCGCGGGCTCGGCCCGGCCAGTCGAGACGGTGAACCAGTCGGGAGTGACGTTGCACTCCTTGCCCCGGGGGTCGAGGAAGAAAGTCGCGCGCCAGTGGTCCCCGCCGTCGTCGCTGCGATAGACCGTGGCGAAGTGCGGCGGCCAGAAGCCGGTGCTGCTGTTGAACGCGTAGACCGTGAGCGGTTTGGTGTTCGTGGTGAGCACGTGGCGGTACTGGGCGATGGGACCGTCGGCCCACTGGCCGTAGGATTGAGTCTCCCTGTTGATCCCGTCCCCCATCGCCGACTCCCAGTGCTCGCCGCGGTCCCGGGAGCGAAAGATGCCACCCGCGAACTGCCGGTTCACGCTCTCGCTGGGTATCGCGCAGTACAGCATGACGGCTCCGCTGGCGGTGTCGGCGCCTCCCGCGAAGGACCGGACACCCATCCCAGGGAGGCCGTCGGTCCGCTTCGCCCAGGCCTTGCCGCGATTATCGGAGCGCCAGATTCCGTCGGCGGTGGCGGCGAACATCACCCGCGCCTGGGGCGGGCTGGTGCGGTCTATGAAGAAGCCGACGGCTTCGCCGGTTGGCCCATCGCACTGCTCCCAATGGTTTCCCGCGTCGCGGGAGATCCAGACCCGATCCCCGGCCCCGGTCAGCATCAAGGAGGGATCGTCAGGGTCGAGGGCGATCTGCCCGGTAGGTGTGTCGGGGAGATCGCCGATGGCCGTCCAATGCAGGCCGCGGTCGCGGCTCACCTTCAGTTTCCCAGACCCGCCGTCGGAGGCGTAGATGACGTTGGCGTCCTTGGGGTGGAAGCCGGGGCGGCAACGCGTGTTGCCCTGCAACTGCTCGTGATGGATCATGCGCCAGTGATGGCCGCCGTCCTCGGAGATGTAGGCGCCGGACATGTCGCAGCTCAGCAGCATCAGATCGGGGTCTATCGGGCTGATGGCGGGGGCGAACATGCCGCCGCCCCCTGACAGGCCGATCCCTTGCCACTGATGGCTCGGGACGGCGGTGCTCACGCTCGCCGCCCTTCCGCCTGCCCGGCAGCTTGGCGCGAGCGCGGCCAGCGGGATCAGCGCCAGGAGCAAGAGGGCGGTTTTCTTCAATTCGGTGGGCGAGCAGACGGAAGCTGGAGACATGGCTAGTTGACCGTGACCATCATACCCACCTTGGTGAACCACCCGACGATCTGCCAGAGCACCGCGCCCAGCACGTCGCCCATGATCACCCCGAGGAACAGGGGCCGGAACTGCACGTAGCCGCGCAACCCAGTGTAGCGGATGGTGAGCAGCTTGAACAGCCACCCCAGGAAGAGCGAGAACCAGAGGTTGAGGCTGGCCCAGGAGGTGGCCATGACGAAGCCCAGCGGATGGATGGGCCACCAGACGAAGTTGATCCTCAGCCAGGCGAGGATGGACACGATGACCACACCGGCGGCGGTGGCCACGTAGCGCAAGAGGGCGGGCTGCTCAGGGGCCTGCAGACGCCCGGCGAGCTGGGAGAAGTAATCCTGCGTGAACATGATCTCGTTCACATTCCCCACCTGGACCGCGCCCGGGAGGTAGAAGGTAAGCAGGAAGGCCGGCACGGCGACGATCAGCACGAAGAACAGGGATAACGCCATCACCGGGGTGAGCCTGCGATTCGAGACCCCGGACAGCTCAGACATGCGAAACGCATTCAGCACCGAGGGCATGAGGAACTCGCGCAGGTCGAAGGTCAAGCTGGTATCTACGAAGGTGAGCGTGGTGAGATTGCTCGGACCCAGCGCGCTCGGTGCCGCCGAAGAGGAGCAGATAATCCACCGGCTTGAAGCTGAGCTGGATCATCAGCATTCCGGCTTCTGCGACGATGCGAGTGAGCACCAGGCAAATGCCGACGAAGAAGACCACGAAGAGCGCGATGAACTGCGGCGTCATGCCTGCGGCGCCAAGCCAGAGTACCTGCACGATGAGGCTCGCGATAAGCCCAAGCGCGGCGAAGCGATAGCTCAAGGGCTCGGCCGAATCGTCAACGCCCGGGGCGCGGCCCAACGCTTTCCTGAAGGCATCGGCCAGCGTGCCGCGCAGCAACCAGAAGAGCATCGCCGCGATCGCCAACAGCCCTCCCATCTGCTCGCTGTCGCTGATCTGTGCGATGACCCCGCCCCAGGCGCTGCCGCCTTCGTAGCCCAACAGGCTGAGGATGACGCCCTGGGCTTTGATGAACAGGACAGAGCACCAGAACCCGGCTGCCACCTCCAGGGGCAAGAGATAGCCGAACCCGATGGCCGAGAAGAAGAAGGCAATGTAGATGGGGGCCATCGTGCCCCAGGGGCGATCCGGGAGATACTGATCGAGGGTGATGAAGGTCGGGATCTGGGGCAACGCCGGGAAGTTGCGATGCAGCCCGTTGATGATGTGCACCAGGAAGACGAAGCCGGCGCCGATCCACACCAACCGGTTGGCGAAGAAGGAAGCAGAGGGACCCCGGTCGTCACCCCGCAGCACCTCGAGGGGGAACTGCACCAGGGGAAAGGCGAGGCGCTCGCGATCGGCCCACTGCTTGCGCACCAGCGCGGCGAGGCAGGTCATCATCAGCCAGAGCGCGAACACGAAGATCATCCAGTGCGAGAGGGTGTAGAGCCACACGCCCCAGGGCATGCGCGAGCCCGCCGGCAGCCCCTCCCAGAACCAGTTCACCGCCTCCTTGTCGCTCACCCCGAGCCAGGGGGGACGTAGTTCCAGAAAAGCTTCTGCCATTGGTTGCCGGGGGTGGCCAGATAGAACCCCATGGTGCAAGTCGGTATCAGGTAGCGGAGCAGGCCAAATGACGGAATCCCGGCGGTCACCATGATGATGATGTAGATGACGGCCAGCTCGCGGAGGTGGAAGAGGCCACGGCCCCACCACCGATGCACGAGCAGGTTGATGAGAGAAAGCAGCAGCAGCACCGCCACCGCGCCGATGGGGAAGTGGTTGCCGGCGATGTAGGTGTTGCCGATGACGTAGTCGTTATAGGGGGTGATGACCGCGAGGCCCGCAGCGAGCACCAGGCCGAGCAGAACGCTGCGCGCAGTGATGCCCCTCTCAGCTCTTCCCATCCACCAAGGTCCTTCGGCGATTATGGCAGCGAAATCACGATGGGATTCTTCCTGCCCCGGGACGGGGAACCTCTAAGGAGGCCCGGGAGAGGTGAGAGGAGGACGGAGAGAGCGGGCGGCAAGGCACCGTGGGGGTGTCAGCTACTTGAGGTAGCCCAGCGACTTCAGCTGCTGCCGGGTCTCGTCACTCAGCTTGGCTTCCTCGCTATGGGTCACGAGCACCTTTCCCCCCCAGAGGACTACGGGCCGGGCGCGTTGAGTGGCGGCCCAGGACCTGAACTGCCGGTTAAGCTGCTTGACCATGTCGCGTCTCTCGCCCGCGATGTTGGCTTGCTCGCCCAGGCTGGTCTCGTGGTCGTAGAGCTCCACGCGCTGCCCATGGTCTGCGAGCAGCAAGGTGTAGCGCGGCACCCTGAGCGCGTAGGAGACTTCGCTGGGCTTCTTCTCACCTCCGCTGGCATCGTTGCCGCGAGAGCGGCTCACCGCGAAGGCCGGAGTCTTCTCCTCCTCCCCTGCCAAGAGCCCGAGGCGGGTGCGGCCTTGCATGGTGTCGGGCGGCGGGATCTGGAGCAGGTCCAGGAGCGTGGGCATCAGGTCTGTGAGACAGAAGACGTCCGCCTGTCGCCGCGGCGAGGCGGAGCAGCGCGCGGGCAGATGAATCCCCACGGGGACGTACACCATCTCCCGGTAGACGGTGGTGGTGTGCCCGTAGACGCCATGTTCGCCGAAGGCCTCGCCGTGATCAGCCAGCACGACGACCACCGATTTGTCGAGCACATCCAGCGCCTCCAACTCCTGCAGCAGCTTCCCGACGAGGCTGTCCACATAGGCGAGACTGGCATCGTAGCGCAGGGATTGGTCGGGCTGAGACGAGCCCGGGTCGGCGCCGCCCAGGAACCGCCGCCGGAAATCGGCGGGAGCGTAGTAGGGAGCGTGCGGTTCCAGGAAGTGGACATAAGCGAAGAAGCGCTCGTCGTTGTGCGCCCGAAACCAGTCAACGGAAGCACGCAGCACCCTAGCACCATCCACCACGCCAGGGCCGAGGGGAGACCTGGAAGGATGCCGGAACAGCTCGGTGAACGAATCAAAGCCGCGGCGGAAGCCGAAGGATTCCGAGATCGTCGGGTTCCCCAGAAAGGCGGCTGTCGTATACCCCGCTGCTCTCATGCATTCGGGCAGGGTTGCGCCCTGCGCGATGAAGGGCCAGGGTAACGAGAGAGCGCCATGCGTGTCCGGGAACTGCGAGGTGAACAGAGATGCCACCGAGGCCTTGGTATTGGGAGCGGCGGAATAGGCCTCGGTGAACAAGATACTGCGGTCGAACAGCTTGGCGATGTTGGGCGTGGTGTTAAGCTTGTGGCCAAAGGAGGTGAAGTGATCGGCCCGGGCCGCGTCCAACAGGATGATGATCAGATTGGCCCCGGCGGCGCCGGCGCGCAGCCGCTGCGCCGCTGGCGACGTCGTGATCTCATCAGGCGAAGGCGTGTGGAACTTCGGCCTGTGTAGCGCGCGCGGGTGCGCGACCCACAGACCGGCCGCCAGGATCAGCAGCCCCACCAGCAGGTATCTGGCCCGCAGCACCCGCCGGACCCGGTGATGCTTGTCCATCGTCGTCACCCCCTCACAGTGTTACGGTGGCAGAAGGCTAGCTCCTGCCCGACAGGCCATCCGCCCTACAGTTTGACTGCCCTACCAAGCCTGGCGGATTCGTAAGCCGCCAGGGCCACGGCGAAGGACTTCCGCGCCTCGTGGATGGTGGCCACTGGCTGCTTCTGCTCCTCGATGCAGGTGATAAGGTAATCGAGGGCGCCTGGACGGGGAGGAGCGAAGGGCTCGGCCGCCGGCCGCTCGAACACCCAATGGGAGGCCTGCTTGCCCAGGATCGCTCTCCCTGGGGCCCAGAGCTGTTCCTCGATCAGCTCGCCCTGCGTCCCGACGATCTCCAGCCGGCGCACCGCGTTCTGCTTGGGCGAGGGGCCGGATTTCCGGGGCGAGTTGATGGTCCAGCTCGCTTCCAGGGTGGCGAGCACTCCATTGCCGAAAGTGAAGGTCGCCATGCCCCAGTCCTCCACTGCGATGTCCTTGTGGACCAGGTTGGCGATCTTGGCCTCCACCTGCACGACTTCGCTGCCGGCCAGCCAGCGCAGCTGCTCCATGGAGTAGATCCCCTCATCAATGAAGGCGCCGCCGGGGACCTGCTTCGGATCGGCAAACCAACCAGGCCTGCCGGAGCGCAGCCAATCCTCCGCAATGGACCAGCGGGCGGTGATATGCATAACCGCGATATCACCGATCAATCCCTCATCCAGCCGCCGCTTCAGGTCTGCCATCCCCAAGCGGAACAGTCCCTGAAAGGCGACGCATGTGACCCCCGCCTCGTCTACGGCCTTCACCATCTCGTCGGCCTGCTCGAGGGTCATGGCCATGGGCTTGCCCAGGATGATGTGCTTCCCGGCCCGGGCCGCTTTGATGGTGCACTCGGGGATCTCGGCCACCGGAGGGGAGATATGGACGATGTCCACCTCTTCCTGCTTCAGAAGCGCATCATAGCCCGCATAGGCCTTGATCCCGAAGGCGGCGGCGAACTCCTCGCGCTGCGCCTGGTCGTGCCAGGCCACCGCGACCAGCTCGGCCTTGGGATACTCCGGCAGACTCCGGGCCAGGCCGTAGGCCGAATACCAGTGGCCCAGACCCATAACCGCTACCCTCCACTTGCGCTGCTTAGCCATGGCGTTTCCCTGCCCTCGCATATGATCGCCGCACCCTCGACAGGTCCGCACTCGAAGCTGCGGCCGGTGAAGTGTTCCGGCTCGCCCGCGCCGAGCATTCTAGGTTGCACGCAGTTTCCGGTCAAGCCTGGAGTTGGATTGCCACCGGCAGGGGCAGCGCGGAGTGAAGGCGAAGCTCCTGTTCTGGCCGAGGAGGCGGAGGATATGGCACAGGGCGCGAGCTTCTCACCGTTGGTCAGCATGGCCGGTCTGCTTGCGGCCGCCAAAGAGAAGAAGTACGCGGTGGCGGCCTTCAATATCTACAATGCGGAGAGCCTGGGCGCAGTCTTCGAGGCGGCGAAAGAGGAGAGATCTCCCATCATCGTCCAGACGTGGCGGGGCGATCTCGAACACCTCGGGATCGGGCTGCTGGTGGAGATGGTGCGATGGCTGGCCAAGGATTCCGGCGTGCCAGTCTGCCTCCACCTGGATCACGGCAGCGCGCTGGAGATTGTCTCGGCCTGCATCGAGGGCGGATTCTCGTCGGTGATGTTCGACGGCTCCCGGCTGCCCTTCGAGGAGAACGTGCGCATCACCAAGGAGGTGAAGGAGGCGGCCCACCGGAGGGGTGTCTCCGTCGAGGCCGAGCTGGGAGTGATCGGCCGGGCGGAATCGCCGCCAACCGAAGAGGAACGCCAGCGCAACCTCACCCGTCCCGACGTGGCCGAGGAGTTCGTCGCTCTCACCGGCATAGACGCGCTGGCGATAGCCATAGGCAATCTCCACGGAGCCTATAAGGGCAAACCGCAGCTCGATCTGGACCGGGTGGCGGACATCGCCGGGCGCACGGGCATCCCGCTGGTGCTCCACGGCGGCTCCACCACTCCCGAGGCTGACATACGGCAGGCGGTGGCGAACGGCATCTGCAAGGTGAACGTCGCCACCGAGCTCTACCTGGCCTTTGGGCGAGGCGTGACCCAAGGCCTGCAGAAGGCGGAAGGCCGGATGTGGCCGGCCGGGATTCTGCAGCAGGCGAGGGCAGAGATGCGCGAGGTGGCGCGCCACTGGATCAGGCTGCTGGGGTCGGCCGGGAGGATGGAGCAATGAGAGCGGCCCGCCTTTACGCTCCGCGTGACCTCCGCGTGGAAGAGATCAGCGACCCCCAGGCTGGGCCAAGCCAATTCCTCGTGCGCATCAAGGCTTGCGGCATCTGCCCCAGCGATCTGAGGGCCTATTCGGGCCTGCGTCCGCTCCGCAATCCGCCGACCACACCCGGGCACGAATGGGTGGGCGAGGTGATAGGCGCGGGAGCGGAGGCCACGGGGTTGGAGGTGGGCGACAGAGTGGCGGTGA
Source organism: uncultured Armatimonadota bacterium (assembly GCA_963716175.1). GTDB lineage: Bacteria > Armatimonadota > Hebobacteria > Hebobacterales > Hebobacteraceae > MFD04408-11. The sequence goes on from OY970296.1 coordinate 4,236,072, forward strand.
GCTGGTTGGCTCCCTGCGGCTCCTGCCAGTTCTGCCAGAGAGAGCTCTTCAACCTGTGTGAGAAGAAGCACTCCGGGGACGCAAGAGGAGGCTTCGCCGAACTCGGGGTGGCCTCGCGGCGCCACCTCTACCGGATGCCGGAGGGGCTGCCGTTCACCTCTGCCGCGCTTGCCGAGCCGCTTGCTTGCTGCCTGAACGGCCAGGACAACAGCGCCATCCGCGCCGGCGACGTCGTCGCCATCGTGGGCGCAGGTCCCATCGGCCTGCTGCACTTGCAGGCGGCAAGGGCCAAAGGCGCGCAGGTGATCGCCTGCGACCTGCTGCCGGAACGTCTCGAGATCGCCCGCAAGATCGGGGCAGCCCATGTAGTTGACGCGGGCCAGGGGGATCCGGCCCAGGCGGTGCTCGATCTGACAGGCGGGAAGGGCGCCAATGCGGTGATCGTGGCCGTGGGGTCCGCGCAGGCGATCGCACCCGCCATCCGAATGGCGGCGGTGAAGGCACGGGTGAACTTGTTCGCGGGCACGTACCCGCCGACCACGATCGAGGTAGACCCCAACTTCATCCACTACCGAGAGCTGTCCCTATGCGGAAGCTGGGACTACAAGCCGGCGCACTTCGCCGCCGCCCTGGAGCTGCTGGGAAGCGGAGCCGTCGCCGCCGAGCCTCTAACCAGCCATTTGCTCCCTCTCGAACAGATACGAGACGGTTACGAGGCGGTGGCCTCGCGGACGGGCCTGAAGGTGGTCATCAGAATGGACGGTTGACCCTTGGGAGGCGACCACCGCTATCTGCTGGGTGTTGACCTGGGCACCACCGCTTGCAAGGCCGTGGTCTTCGACTCCGAGGGGCGGCCACAGGGGAGAGCGGAGGCGGAGGTCGAGATCGCCCACCCCAGGCCCACATGGGCGGTGGGCGATCCTGAAGGCTGGTGGCGGATGGCGGCTGAGGTGATCCGGGAGGCGGTCTCGCAGTCCGCAGTGCGGCCTTCTCAGATTGCGGCCGTCGGGCCCTGTGGCTTGATGCATGCCCCGGTGCTCCTGGATGAGGACGGGGCTGTGATAGAGGAGGCGCCGCTGTGGATGGACCAGCGGTGCCGCCCGGAGTGCGAGTGGCTGGCAGCAGAGCACAGGGCCCTTTTCGACAGGATCGCCGGCCACGCTCCCGCGACCTCGGCGAGCGCCGCCAAGCTGCTCTGGTTCGCGATGCACAAACCCGAGGCGATCAGGCGGGCGCGCCGTTTCATGCTCCCGAAGGATTACCTCAGATACCGGCTGTGCGGCGACTGGGCCACCGATCCCGGTGATGCGTCCGGCACAGGGCTCATGGACAGGGCGGCCAAGCAGTGGTCCCGCGAGCTGGTGGAGGTGGTTGGGTTTCGCATGGAGGCGATGCCTCCCATCGTGCCCTCCTCGCAGGTGCGGGGCGAGGTGAGCGAAGCAGCGGCAGACGAGTGCGGGCTAGCCCCAGGCACCGCAGTCGTCTGCGGCAGCAGCGACATGGCCTGTACCGTTCAGGGCTCCAACGCTCGCCGCGCGGGACAGACCACGCTCTACCTGGGCACTGCCGCCTGGCTCTGCCAGGGAGAGGGAGAGGGGCAGTTGCGCTTCCTGGGGTTCGCCGCGACCTCGGCCGCCTGTCTGAGGTGGTGGCGGCAGACTCTTGGCGAGGACTCTCTCGGTTACGAGGATCTGCTGCAGCAGGTGGAGGGCTCCGACCCGGGGGCCGAGGGGCTCCTTTTTTTCCCTCATCTGATGGGCGAGCGAGGGCCGGTGGTCAACCCGCGAGCCAAGGGGGGCTTCCTGGGGCTGACGCTGGCGCACCGGGGTCCTGACCTGCTGAGAGCGATCCTGGAGGGAGTGGGTTATCACCTGCGGCAGATGATGGAGGTGGCAGGCGCCAAGGAGGGCGATCTCGTCGCTGCCGGGGGCGGAGCGCGCAGCCCTCAGTGGCTCCAGATCATCGCGGACATCACCGGCAGAAGAGTGCGCCGCTGCGAAGTGACAGAGGCCGCCGCGCTGGGAGCGGCGATATTGGCCGGAGTTGGGATAGGGATGTTCGCCACCCCGGAGGAAGCCAGCGCGCGGCTGGTGCGACTAACGGACGCAATGGAGCCTCGTCAGGCCTCCGCTGCCGGCTACCACCGGTTCTACCAGGTGTGGCGTGAGGCGGACGCATGGCTGCAGCAGTTCTGCGGCCAGTTTCCAGAGGAGGTATAGGAGATGAAAGCAGGGGTGTATACGGCGCCGGGCAGGCTGGGCGTTGTGGAGGTTCCCGATCCGGTGCTCAACCCGGGCGAAGTGCTGATCCGAGTGAAGGCCGCCGGCATCTGCGGCAGCGACCTGCACTCCTACCGGGACCCCTCCCGGTTCAGTGGCATGGCTGGCCGGGTGTTGGGGCACGAGCTGGCGGGAGATATCACAGCCGCGGCCGAGGGAGTAGCTGAGGGCCGGATAGGAGAGCGGGTCGGCATCGAGCCCCTGCTGTCCTGCGGGCATTGCGGCTGGTGCCTGAAGGGCGACTACCATCTGTGCCCCGAGCTGGCCCATATCGGCTTTGCCTGGAGCGGAGGGTTCGCGGAGCTGTGCAAGGCCCCGTCCGAGAAGGCCTGTGCTCTCCCCGGCCACGTATCGTACGAGGCCGGAGCCATCTTGGACTGCCTGGCCTGCGGAGTCCATGCCATCCAGCGCTTGCATATCAGCCTGGGAGAATCGGTGGTGGTGCTGGGCGGAGGGGCGATCGGCCTCTCTGTGCTCCAGTGTGCGAAGTGGGCCGGCGCCAGGTTCGCTGCCATCTCCGACCCTCTGGCGAAGACGCGGCAAGTGGCCAGGGAACTGGGCGCAGACCTGACCATCAACCCCGCCGACGAGGACCCGGTGGAGCGAGTGCGAGAGGCCACCGGTGGCCTCGGCGCGGACGTGGTGGTGGAAGCTGTCGGCGGGCGGGCGCCAACCCTTCAGCAGGCGATTCCCATGACCAAACGCGGAGGCAGGCTGGGCTACCTGGGCAGCTTCAGGGCCCCGCAAGAGCTGGACATGGGGACCGTGCTCAGGCACGAGGTCATGATCGTTCCCATCTGGAGCTACGCGCGATGGGGGACGGCGACCGAATACCAGATCGCGCTGGATGGGCTGGCTCAGGGGAAGCTCGCGGCTGATCCCATGGTGACCCATCGGTTCCGCCTGGAAGAGATTGACGACGCCTTCCGCGCGGCCTCAGAGAAGGAGGTCTCGCAGGCTGTGAAGGTGATCGTGAACCCCTGAACGGCCATGGCGCGGGTTGTCCCTCGCTGCGCTCGGGACAAGCCCGCGCCGCCCTAGGACGCCTCACGGCGGTGACACCTGTCTTGGGCCAATAGTGTAACTGGTAACGCTCTGCGGGGATGGCTTCAGATCCGCGTCGGAGCCACAACATATGGTGTGTTGCTGCAGGCGCGTGGGCCGATATGTTGCGCCCGCGAAACCTGTCCCGCCGTGAGTTACCAGTTACCCAATAGTTGACACATGGACAGCTTTGCCCTAAACTATCCCTGAGGTGCCTTATGCCAGAGGTCGAGAAACCGGCAATCCAGGCCTGGCGGAGCTTCGTGCGTGCCAAGGCGGAAACTGGCCGCGCCATGCACCGCGAGCTGAGGGAGCATGGCTTAAGTGGAGCGCAGATCGGCATTCTGCGCGTGCTGGCTGGTTCGGGCAGCGATGGGCTGAAGCTGAACGAGATCTCGCAGCAGCTCTGCATCACCTCCGGGAACGTCACGGGGCTGATTGACCGCCTCGAAGAAGCAGGGCATTTGGCCCGCGTTCCCCACCCGCAAGATCGGCGGATCACGCTGGCCGTGTTGACTCCTGCGGGGCGGGAGCTGTTCGGGAGGATCTACCCGGCGCATGTGGCGCGGGTGGAACGCCTGATGTCAGCAGTCACGGTACAGGAACAGGCGCTGCTCGCTGACCTGCTAGGTCGGATCGCCGACCAGGCGGCGGCGATGGACCGGTAGCTTGCGCCGAGCGCGGATGGGCGGTCTCGGGTCTCCGTCTGGTGCTGCGCGCTGGTACGGGTATACTACCTGGGGGTGGGAATGCGCTGGTGAGCACCCTCGTCATAGATCATATGCGACGCGCTGACAAATGAGTAGAAGCTGTTTCATAACCTTCCCAGGGGAGGTTATGAAACAGCACTGCACAAAGTCAGGCAGTGGCAGGCGCATTTCATGCGAGGGCGTGGTGCGGCCAGCCAGCAGGTAGGTTATGAAATGCGCTCTAGTGTAGGCGAGCTGAACGCAGGGGAAGCCCGGAGAACAGTCTGGCCGTGAGCAGTGCCCGGTGGAGCGCGGCATCACGGGCTGGCTGACTGCGCAACGGCAGGCTGCTCCGCGTGTCTGATCCACTAGGAGTGGGGGCCCCTCGGTCGTAGCGCGACAGAGGCCAATCCCTATCGCTTTCGCCGCCCCTTGGCGCGGGCGAACCGACAGGAGAACTATGAGACTCGCTCTTGCTGTTGGGGTTCTGATGGTGTCTGCGATGCCCGTGTGGGCCGCGGGTACCGCGGGCCTCTCGCCCGCGATGTGGACGCGGGTGCGCGCGGCGGAGCCCGCGACCGTGGATCTGACTCCAACCCCGTCACCGAAGACACCGCCCAAGTTGAGCCTGCAGGAATGCCTCAGCTTCGGCTTCCGCCAGAACGCCAGCTTCCGTCAGAGCCAGGAGCAGTTGGTCAACGCCCTACGGGGGCTGTGGGTTGCCGACCAGCGCCTGTTCTACACTCTCAGCGGGAGCGGGCAGGACGAGAAGGCGGCTGGCGGCACTCCGGAGCAGAGCTTCTCGGGCAGCTTGGGAACACGCTGGGAGGCAACCGGCGGTGGCTCCCTCCAGGCCGATGTGGGCACCGGCACGCAGGAGACGATAGGAGACCTGTTCCTCCAACAGCCATCAGTCACCCTGAACTACGATCAGCCCTTGCTGAGGGGCGCGGGGCTGGCATCCTCGACTTACGAGCGCATTCGCAGCGCGCACACCGCGCTGGCAGCGCAGGAACTGTCGTTCTACGATGGCCGACAGGACCTAGCGCAGCGCGTGATCGGGGACTACTTCGCGGTGCTGCTGGCGCAGGGCCAGGTGGAGATCGCGCAGCGGTCGGCAGACCGCGCCAAGCAGTTCTATGACATCAACTATGCGAAGTTCTCAGGCGAAGGCCTGAAGCGACCAGATGAGGAGTGGGTGAGCCAGGTGGCGGAGATTGACGTGGACCAGGCGCGCCTCGCCTGGGAGCGATCGAAGCAGCAGCTCATCAGCAGCCAGCAAGACCATCGGGACGCGATGGAGACGCTGCTGCTGGCCATGGGGTTCGTTCCCACCGGTACGCCCGAGCTGAGCACCTCCATCGTCTACCAGCCACAGGAGTACGACGAGGCGGAGCTGATCCAGGTCGCCCTGGCGAACAGCACAGACCTGGGCCGGCTGGAACTGAACCGGCTGGATGCGCTGGCGGCGCTGCGGATCGCCCGCAGCCAGCACCTTCCCGACGTCATCGCCAGCGCGGGGGTCACCGACTTGGGCGACACCCTGGGCGGGGTGCCGGTGAGCACCGGCTGGTTCGGCGCGTTGCGCCTGGAGGCGCCGCTGTGGGATCGCCAGCGCACCGAGAACGCCGATCGGGCGGAGCGATCCCTGAAGGTGCTGGAGCAGCAGATGGTGGCGGCTCGCGACCAAGTGAGGCAAGGGATGCAGAGCCAAGTGCGGGCCGCGGTCAGCTCCCGGGCGCGCATTGATATCGGTCAGCAGGCGGTGACGCTGGCGCGCAAGAACCGGGAGGCGGCGCAGGGCATGTACGACGAAGGGCTAAGCGACTACCTGCGGGTGCTGGATGCGGAGGACCGGCTGGTGGAGGCAGAGCGGTCGCTGCTCCAGGAGCAAGTGACGTATTTCCTGACTACGGTGCAGATCCGCAGGACTCTGGGTGAGGACATCACCCAGGGACTGCCGGAGCAGGAGCGCTAGCGTTGAGGCGATACGGCATCAGCATCGTGATACTGCTGGTCGCAGCAGGCGGCGGCTGGGCCTGGCGCGCCTCGCTGAAGCGGGCGCCCAAGGCGCGGGTGGCGGTCACTGCCGCTGCCCGCGGGGAGTTCGTGGTCAGCCTGGTGGCGGAGGGGCCTCTGGAAAGCGATGACTCGGTGGTAGTGCGCACCGGCAAGGCGGCGGGGGAGCTGACCATGATCGTCCCCGAGGGCACGGTGGTGCGCGCGGGTGACGCTTTCTGCCGCATCGAAGCGCGGGAGCTACAGCGCAGGCACACCGACGCCGAGCTCGCCTACAAGCAGGCAAAGGAGGAGATCGAAAAGACCCGGGACAGCGCTCAAGAAAGGTACGACACTGAGCAGCGCACGCTGGAGCAGGCCGAGAAGGACTACCAGGTGTGGGAGGAGTCGGTCGGCGTGCGCGCCAAGCAGGCCGAGGATCAGTTGGCATTCGATCGCGCCGAGGCGGAGCGGCTGCGCCTGGAGTCGGACCGTTCGCAGCGCATGGCGGCCAAGGGCTACATGGCGGCCGCGGAGGCGGACATCGCCCAGGCGGCCTACGAGGCGCAGCAGTTCAAGGTGGAGCAGAGCGTCAAGGCGCTGGAGCTGAGCCAGCGCGAGATCGCAGCCGAACGCCGCCAGAAGCAGAGCCAGCTCTCGGCCAGTCGGCGGCGCACGGACATCGCCCGGAATCGCATCGGGGATCAGGTGTCCCATGCCACGCGTCGCGCCGAGGTGGCCTCCAAGGAGCTGGAGACGGTGGTTGCTGCCCTCGCCGACACCTCGATCATCGCCCCTGCCTCCGGCACGGTCTCGCTCTTCTCGACCTTCCGGGGTGGAGAACGGCGACCCTGGCGGGAGGGCGACCAGGTCTCCTCGGGTACGCCGCTAGGCAGCATCTCGGGCAGCCAGAACATGTCGGTGCGCTGCCGCATCAAGGAGAGCAACATCGCCGCGCTGCGCAAGGAGCAGCCGGCGGAGATCGAATTTGCGGCGCTCCCCGGGCGCAAGTTCTCCGGTGTCGTTTCGTCGGTCGGGTCGGTGGCGCGCGAGGTATGGGTGTGGGAGGACCCCACGGCCGAGGCCAACGCGCGCGTCTTCGACGTGCTGGTGAAAGTGGACCAGACGCGCGCCGGAGGCTTGAAGCCGGGGCTGAACGCGAGGGCGAGGATCACCGTGCAGCGCCTGCCGAAGGCGCTATTCGTGCCGTTGGACGCGGTGTTCGAGCGGGCAGGCAAGAGCTATGCGTACGTGCAGACGGGCGACGGCTTCACCCGGCGAGAGGTCAAGACCGGCGAGCGCAATGAGGTCGCGGTGGTGATACGATCGGGTCTGTCCGAGGGAGAGCTGGTGGCGATGTCGGACCCCACTCGCTACCCTGCACTCGCGCCGAGGAAGGCGCAATGAGTCTGGTCGAGGTGCAAGGTCTAACGAAGGTCTACCACGCCGGGACGGTTGAAGTGGCCGCCCTGCGGGGGTTGGACTTCGACATCGCAGAGGGCGAGCTGCTGGCGGTCATGGGCCGGTCTGGCTCGGGCAAGACGACGCTGCTGAACATCCTGGGCTGCGTGGAGCGACCTACCGCGGGCCGTTACCTGCTGGCGGGAGAGGACGTGGGAGGCCTCAACGATGCCCAACGTTCGACGCTGCGGCTGCGGCGGATCGGATTCGTGTTCCAGGCCTACAACTTGCTGCCGGGCATGTCGGCGCTGGACAACGTGCTGCTTCCAACCGTCTACAGCGGGTTGAATCACGCGCGGGAGCGCGCCCGCGAGGCGCTGGGGCGGGTCGGGCTGGGCGGGCGCGAGCACCACCGCCCCAGCCAGCTCTCTGGTGGGGAGCAGCAGCGCGTGGCCATCGCCCGGGCGCTCATCAACACGCCTTCGATCATCCTCGCGGACGAACCCACGGGGAATCTCGACACCCGCCGCGGCCAGGACGTGCTCGCCCTCTTCCAGGAGCTGAACCGGGAGGGGATAACCATCGTCCTGGTCACCCATGAGCAACAGGTGGCCGAGCACGCGCGGCGCATCGTGCGCCTGACGGACGGCCGGCTGGCGAGCGACAGGGCGATAGGCCAGCCGCTGGATGCCCTGGAGGTGCTGGCGCAGATGGGGCCGGAGAGCGAGGAGCAGCTATGAGGCGGCCGCTGTACCTGGCGCTGGTGCTGCTGGCGGTTGGCGTGGGCGGCTGGCGGTGGCGCGCCATCAGCTCAGCGCGGGCAGTGACCAAGGTGTCGGTGCCGACGGCGGAGGTCACGCGCGGCTCGCTGGTGGTCACCCTCCCGGTGAACGGGGCGCTGGAGTCGGCTCAGGAGACGCCGGTGCGCACCGACATTGACGGCACCCTGATCAAGCTCTGCGAGGACAACTCGCAGGTTAGTCCGGGCGACCTGATCTTCCAACTCGACACCAAGGACCTGATAGACCAACGGGAGGTGCTGGCGCGCGCGCTCACGGACGCCCAGGAGGCGCTCAGCAGCGAGCAGGCTGACGGTCAGACCAGCATCGCCCAGGCGGCGAGCGATGCGGAGGCGGCGCAGGAAGCGCTGAAGCTGGCGCAGGAGAAGGCGCAGGCGGAGAGGGAGCGGATCGCTGCCCAGGTCAAGTATGCGGAGAGCGAGACCGCGCGCGCCCAGCGCGAGCTAACGCGCTCGCAACGGCTCGCCAAGGTCAACTACATCCCCGGCACGAAGCTGCGCGAGGCGGAGAAGGCCTATCGCCAGCAGGAGTTCGCGCTGGCGCAACAGCGGGCCCAGCAGGCAGATGTGGACAAGCGCACCGGGGAGCAGGTGCAGGACGCGCAGACCGCGTACGACCTCGCGGTGCACACCTGGGAGACGGCCAAAGCCCACGCCGCGGAGAACGTAGGGGATGCTCGGATTGACCTAGCGGAGGCGCAGCGGAAACTGGACGAGGTGGACAAGAAGATCGCGCAGTGCACAGTGACAGCCCCGGTCGCCGGCCTGGCCGTGGTCGAGACCAACTCCGATAACTGGCCCGAGCGGCGGCCCTACCGCCTGGGTGACCAGATCGACTCGGGGACCGCGCCAGTGCAGATCTATGATTTCCAAAGAATGCAGGTGCGGTGCCAGATCGGCGAGATGGACATCTCCCGCGTGCACGACGGGCAAGACGCGTTGGTGTCGTCGCCGACCCTGCCCGAGAGGCGCTACCGCGGTAAGGTGGCGGTGGTGGAGGAGCTGGCGCAGGACGCCGATGTCTGGCAAGGGGGGACGCCGGGCAAGAAGGTCTTCGGGGTCCTGGTCACTCTCACGGAAGCCGATCCGGCCCACCTCCGGCCAGGCATGACGGTGGACCTCGAAGTCGTGCTGGACAGCGTGCGAGAGGCGACTATGACGCCTATCCGCGCGGTGTTCAAGGAGGGGGGCAAGTCGGTGGTCTACCGGGCGCGGGGGAGAGCTTCGAGCGCGTGCCTGTCACTGTGGGCACGCGCAACGACCTGCTGATCGAGGTGCGCGGGGAGGTGCGCGCTGGTGACCGGGTGGCGCTGGAACCACCTCCGGCCCAGCTGGTCCAGCGTGCGGAGGTGAGGCGATGAGAGCTCGGGGCACGACAACAGCGCTGGCCGTCGTGGCCGCCCTGGCCGCCCTGGCCGCGGTGGGCTGGGCAGGCTGGCGGGGCACACCGCGCACGGGGGCCGCGGTGGAGAAGGGCGAACAGCTGGTGGTCGCCACCACCGCCAAGCGCCAGGACCTGCTCATCACCGTCAGCCAGACCGGGGTGGTGGCGGCGAGGAAGTCCACCCCGGTGATTCCCCAGATCTCCGGGCGCATCCAGTGGGTGTGCGGGAACGGCATCATCGTCGCCAAAGATGATACCATCCTGCGCTTGGACCCGACCAAGCTGGAGGAGCAGCTGGCCGACCTCAGCGCGCGCTATGACGACGCCGTGCGCCGACAGGCACAGGCCGACACCACGGGCAAGGCGCGGATGACAGAGATGCGGCTGCGGCTGCAGCGCGCTCGTGACGATGTCGCCGCCTTCGAGCGCCAGCAGGCCGTGACGCTGCAGGATGCAGCCGACGCTATCACCTTTCACGCCGCAGAGCTTCAGCACAACCGGGAGGACCTGGACGTGAAGAAGCGGCTGGCGGCAAAGGGCCTGGTGGCCGGGACGGAGGTGGAGCGGCAGGAGGCAGCGCTGAAGGCGGCCGAGTTCTCTCTCCAGCAAGAGCGGAGCGAGTACGAGCTGAAGAAGTCGCAGGCGGCAGCGGACGCCGGGGAGCGGCGCAGGAATGTGAACAACACGGCGCGCGATATGAGCCGGGCCCGCAGTTGGTCGGAGCGGGAAACCCGTATGAGCGGCAACGAGGTGGACAACCTGAAGCTCCAGGTCGAGCGCGCCCGCGAGGACCTGCCGAGGACCACGCTGACCGCGCCGCTAGCCGGGCTGGTGGTGCTGTCGGCCCAGGGCGGATGGCGGGGGGAATCACACCTGCCCCGCATCGGCGACTACGCGTCTCAGGGGCGCGAGATCGCGGCGATCGTGAGTCTGGATCGCATGCAGGTGAAGCTCGAACTGGATCAGACACAGATCACCGGGGTAACGATGGGCCGGGCGGCGGAGGTGACCATCGAGGCCCTGCCGGGCAAGGCGCTGACGGGGAGGATCACGGCGATCGGTCAGAACGCGCGCCGTCCCCCCATCCAGGGATGGAGAGGTCTCTCCTCCACTGCCACCTTCCCGGTCACGGTCGATCTGCCCCCCATCGGCAAGTCCCTGATCCGGCCGGGCATGCGGGCCAGCGTGCGCATCGTGACGCGGCGAGTGAAGAACGTGATCACCGTTCCCAGCGGGTGCATCTTCCGGCGGGACGGCCGCGCGGTCGCCTTCGTGGAGCGCAACGGTAAGTTCGTGCAGACCGCGGTCACCACCGGAGAGTCCAACGGCGACTATACCGCCATCACCCAAGGCCTGCGGGAGGGCGACCGGATCGCGCTCAACGACCTGGGGGCATCTCCCTCGGGCAGCGCGCCGGCGAAAGAGCAGCGCCGATGAGGTTGAACCTGGCGGCGCTCACCGCGCCCACCAAGACGGGCTTCCGCGAGCTGTGGAGCCACAAGCTGCGCTCCTTGCTCACCATGCTGGGCATGATCTTCGGGGTGGCGGCGGTGATCGGCATGGTGTCCATCGGAGAGGGCGCTCGCCAGGAGACTCTCCAGCAGATCCAGCAGCTGGGCATTGACGTGCTCCAGGTGCGGCGGGTGGCGCTGGCGGGAGAGATGCAGGACGAGGCGGCGAAGAGATCGCCTTACGGCCTGACCTACGGCGACTCGCTGGTGCTGGCCGAGCTCTGCGATTTCGCCAAGCTGGTGGTGCCCTCGTGCCGCGTGTTCGGCGTGGTCACGGCCGGCGGGAAGACCATCGACGCCCGCGTTTTCGGCACTTCCGCCGGCTACATACAGACCTCCCATCTCGACGTCGCAGAGGGCCGGTTCATAGACGACGAGGACGTGTCCCGGCGCGCGCATGTCTGCGTGCTGGGAGCAGAGGTGAAGCGAGATGCCTTCGCCTTCGAGAGCCCGGTGGGCAAGTTCATCAAGATCGGGATGGGCAACTTCCGCGTCATCGGGGTGATGCAGGAGCGCGTGCTGGAAACCTCGGAGACCACCTTTGCGCTGCGCGACCTCAATCAGGATGTGTACATCCCCATCACCGTGGCCATGGAAGACTTCCAGCTCTATATGGAGCAGGCGATCCCCATGAACCCGGAGGCGGTGATGGGGCTGGTGGGACAGATGTTCGAGCGGCCGCCGCTCAATCGCCGCCCCATCAGCGAGGTGGCGATTCAGGTGAGTGACTCGGATAAGACGGTGCCGGCCGCCCAGGTAGTGAAGCAGATCATAGAGCAGCGCCACAAGGGGATTCCGGACTTCGAGATCATCATCCCCATCGAGCTGCTGCGGCAGCGCCAGCAGACACAGAGAATCTTCAACGTGGTGATGGGTGCGATCGCCAGCATCTCGCTGCTGGTGGGTGGCATCGGCATCATGAACATCATGCTCGCCACGGTCACGCAGCGGGCGCGCGAGATCGGCATTCGCCGCTGCATCGGCGCCAAGCGGGGCGACATCGTGCGCCAGTTTTTGGTGGAGTGCCTGGTGATCACCGTGATCGGCGGTGTGATAGGGGTCGGCGGAGGGATCGGGGCGGCACAGGCGATATCGCACTACGCCGACTGGAAGACGGTGGTGGCGGGCAGCGCGGTGGTGCTCTCGCTGGGGGTGTCGGTGTCGGTGGGCCTGATCTTCGGCCTCTACCCGGCCATCCGCGCCGCCTCCATCGAGCCCATGGAGGCGCTGCGGGCGGAGTGACGTCTCCGTTCTGCAAGGCGGGCGTGCCAGTCCCTACTCGTGGCAACGACCCCTCGGCACCGAGACGCAGAGAGCGCAGAGAGAAGGGCCCTTCGGGACCTGCGCGATCCGCGGATTCCTCGGAGCCGATACGCTACACTCGTCCCGACCAGATGGCGGCGATGCCTCCTGCTTCTGCGAAGCACTCGGCATGGCCGCCCTACAGAGTCTATCGCAAAAGGGGCCACCGTTCGGATGTGAGCGCAGCCTTGCGCCCCACGACCAAGGGTGGCAGGAGCAAGCTCCTGCCCAACGGGTTTTGCGATAGACTCTACAAGAGGGCTAGTAGCCCTCCCGCTTGTCCACCACGTTCAGCAGCTCCTCACCCGCGAGATACCTGCGGAGGTTATCGCAGAACAGGTGCATGAGGCGCTCGTGCGACCTGGGCGAGGAGCCGGCGAGGTGGGGGGTGATGAGGACATTGGGCAGGTACCAGAGGGGGCTGTCGGCGGGGAGTGGTTCGGTGGCGAACACGTCCAGGCCGGCGCCGGCGATGCGGTTGTCTTTCAGCGCGGCGACGAGGGCGGGCTCGTCAATCAGCCCGCCCCGGCCGATGTTCATGAGGTAAGCAGTGGGCTTCATCGCTCGCAGCTCGGCGGGGCCGATGAGCTGGCGAGTGCTCTGAGTCAGCGCGGTGCAGAGCACGACGTAGTCTGATTCGGCGAGCAGCCATGGCAAGCCGTCGGCGCCGCGCACGTCGTCGGCAAACTCCGCGGGCAGCTCCGGCCGGCGGCGAGTGGCGATGACCCGCATCCCGAAAGCCTTCGCCCGCCGCGCCACCTCGCCGCCGATACCGCCCAGGCCGACAATACCGAGCGTCTTACCTGCCAGCTCATCGGGCTCGGCTTCCTCTCCCCAGCAGCGGGCGATCTGATCGTGCAGCAACCGAGCGAGGCCGCGGGAGAAGTGGAGCATGAGCGCCAGCACGTGATCGGCGATGGGAATGGCGTAGACGCCGGCGGCGTTGGTGAGGAGGACGGGGCTGGCGATGAACTCCGGGGTCATGAAGCGCTCGATGCCGGCGCCCCAGGACTGCACCCATTTCAGGCGCGGGGCGGCCTGCCAGAGCTCGTTCGACCAATGGCCGGCGAGGATGACTTCGGCCTGGGCGGCCAGCTCCAGGGCGTGCTCGCGGCTCTCGGAGGCATGCACAGCGAGCGCGTCGGAGACGGCGCGAATGCGGGCCAGGTCGGGCTCCGATGCGCGATAGGAGATCAGGACATGCACTGGCATCTAGGTGGTCCTCTCGGCGAAGTGGCAGGCCAAGGCGCGCAGCTCCCGGTGGGAGCGGGGAGGCAGATGCGCGGCTGAGAGATGCTGATCCAGCGCGGCCGTCAGCAGCTCACTTGCGATCCGCTCGCAGTCAGCGCGGATGCCGGCCTCCTCCATGCTGGCGGCGAGAGCAGCGACCCCCTGGCCGTCGGCAATTCCGCCGGAGAGTCCGGCCAGCACCCGCTGACGCAGGTCCGGTTGGGCGGTGGCGAGAGCGAGGGTGATGGGCAAGGTCCGCTTGTTCTGCCTCAGGTCGCTGCCCACCGGCTTGCCCAACTCTCGCGGGTCGCCCCAGATCCCGAGGGCATCGTCGCGAATCTGGTAGACCAGACCGATGGCCGAGCCGAAGCCGCGCAGGGCTACAACGGTTTCCTGGTCAGCGCCTCCGATGTGCGCGCCCATGCCGCAGGCGGCCCCGAACAGGGAGGCAGTCTTCAGGCCGATCATCTTCAGATAGTCAGCGTAGTCCAGATCATCCCGGCCCTGGTAGCAGAGGTCGAGCTGCTGGCCCTCGCAGACCTCCAGCACGGCCCGGTTGAGCTCTTGCAGCACACCGGCCGCAGTCTCGGGCGACAGGTGGAGGCGATCCGAGATGACCGACGGCGAGATTCGCTAGCGCGTACATGGCATCACCTGCGGTGATGGCCTGGCCCACTCCCCACAGGCTCCAGACTGTGGGTCGGCCGCGGCGGGTCACGTCGTGGTCAGCGATGTCGTCGTGGAGCAGGGTGAAGCCGTGGACGAGCTCCAGGGCTGCGCCCGCGGGGGCGGCCCGCGCGGGCTGGCCGCCGGCGGCTTCGCAGGCGAGCAGACAGAGGGCGGAACGGACCCCCTTGCCCCCCGAGGCGGCGATGGGGCGGCCCTGGGCATCAGCGTAGCCGAGGTGGTAGCGCAGCAGCTGGTAGAGCAAGGCATCGGATCGGTCGGCGAGAAGGGAGCGGATCTCGGCTTCCACCAAGGGGCGGCAGCGCGCGAGTATGCCCTGGGCCGTCTGTTCGGCAGTCATAGGGTCCCGGTTCTGCCCGAGGGGGCGATTTCCTCGCTTGCCTCCTAGGGGCTGCTACAGCCAGTTGGGAACAATTTCGCTTGACACTGTGACGATTAGGTGGTATCTTCCTGCTGTCGGGTGTGACCCGGACTCACTTACGGGTCTGAGCGTGGCGGGAAGACTTGCCAGTGAATCTGTCAGCCTTCCGCCGGTGACGTTCGGACTGCGGAAAGGAGTGGCGGTGGTAACTGGCAAGGTCAAGTGGTTCGATGATGGCAAGGGCTACGGGTTCATCGAGACCGAGGAGGGGGACGTCTTCGTCCACTACTCGGCGATCATGAGCAACGTCCCGGGCCGCAAGACCCTCTATGAGGGGCAGGAAGTCGAACTCGAGGTGACCACCGGGCCTAAGGGGCTGAAGGCGGCCAACGTCAGGGTTCGGTGACTAGCTTCCAGTTGTCCACGACCAAACCCCGGCCCGCAGCCGGGGTTTGGCGCGTTCTGGGAGGGAGGGGAGCGCGAGGATGTTGGGCAGCTGAGAAGGAATTCACAAGGCAAGCCTGAATCGGCGGGTTGAGGGCGCCAGCGGCCCAGGTCCAGCGAGGGGGGCGGAGACTTGTCGGACTATCAGACGACGGTCTATGTCGGGAACCTGCCCTGGAGTACGACGGAGGACGATCTGGCCGGGTTGTTCAAGGACTTCGGACCCGTGCTCGACGTCCGGGTGATCCAGGACCGCGTGACTGGGCGCGCCAGCGGCTATGGCTTTGTGGAGCTGGCCCACCGCGAATGGTGGCAGAGGCGTGCGCCGCGCTTAACGGCTGCGTCTACAACGGGCGCTCGCTCCTGGTCAGCCCAGCCCGGCCGAGGCCGCCGCGCCACTAGCGAGCGGCCTGGCCGGCTTCACGATGTGATGGTGTCGGCAACCACCTGAGGGGCGGGGGGCAGGCGGTCACCAATCTGATAGGCGGCGCGGATTCGTGCTGCGACGTCCTCGGCCGCGCCGCGCGCTGCTCGGGGCACCAGCAGGAAGGCCAGCGTGTCCCCTCTTACCTCGTCCCCCACTTTCTTGGCCAGCAGGAGCCCGCAGGCATGCCTCTCTTCCCCGGCGAGGGCCTGCAGATCCCGGACCGCGGAACCCACGCGCCGCGCGTCCAGGGCCACCACTGCCCCGCGCCGGTCCATTGCGATGGGAATGCGGTCGCACTGCCGGAATAGGCTCTCGGGATCGTCCAGGGTGTCGGGCGATCCCCCCTGAGCGGCGACCATCTGGCGGAGCTTGGCCAGCCCTTGGCCGGAGACCAGGGCTCGTCGTGCTCGCGCCCGGCCGTCGGCGAGGTCGGAGGAGACACCGCCGAGAACCAGCATGTGGGCGGCCAGCACCTGGCACAGGTCTACCAGGTCGCGGGGCCCGCGGCCGGAGAGCGCGGCAACCGCCTCCGCCAGCTCCGGCGCATCCCCCACCGCGCGGCCGAGCGGCTGATCCATGCGGGAGACCACCGCGACCATACGCTTGCCGTGCTGCACGCCGATGTTCACCATGGCCTGGGCGAGCTCCCGGGCCCGCGCCAGGTCCGGCATGAAGGCCCCGCTGCCAGCTTTCACATCGAGGAGGATGGCATCGGCGCCGACGGCCAGCTTCTTGCTCATAACCGAGCTGGCGATGAGAGGAATGCTCTCCACGGTGGCGGTGGCGTCTCGCAGCGCGTAGATCAGCTTGTCGGCCGGCACCATGCGGTCGGTCTGCGCGGCGATGGCGAGGCCGATCTCGGCCACCTGCGCGCAGAAACGCTCGGGCGAGAGATCGGTGGTGAGGCCGGGAATCGCCTCCAGCTTGTCTATGGTGCCGCCGGTGTGGCCCAGGCCACGACCCGACATCTTCGGCACTGGCACCCCGAGCGCGGCGACCAGCGGCGCCACCACCAAGGTGGTCTTGTCGCCCACGCCTCCGGTCGAGTGCTTGTCCACCTTGGTTCCGGGGATGGCGGAGAGGTCGAGCCGGGCGCCGGTGTTGACCATGGCCAGGGTGAGATCGGCGCTCTCCCGCGCGCTCATGCCATTGAGCAGGATCGCCATGAGAAAGGCGGCCATCTGGCCCTCGGAGACTTCCCCCCGGACGAAGCCGCTGACCAGGGCCGCGATCATCTCCGCGGTCAGCTCATGGCGATCGCGCTTTCTGGCGATGATCTCGGTGACGTTCACACTGCCGCCCGCCTGTGCTCCAGCGCGGGCATTATATCACGGCTGGCGCGCCGGGGAGGGCTTGCTGTCCATGTCCGCGCTCGCCTCCGGCTGGCGCTGGGAGAGCGCGGCCGCGAGATCGTCCTGGGCGCGGTGGGCCTGGATCAGCTTTCTGACATCGGCGGTGAGGCTATGCAGGTCGCCGCGTACCTGGGTCTCAGCCAGCCTGGCCTTGGCGCGGGTGAGTTGGGTCAACTCGTAGCCGATGGCGAAGTAGAGGAGGCCGAGGAGCACCAGGAACAGGAGGCGACGAAGCTGCAGGGCGCGGTGGCGCTGGCGCTGGGCGCGCGCGGCCGAGACGCGGTGGCGCAGATAGGCGGCGGGAGGGTTAACCGGAGATGACAGGTGAGCCAAGTCGCGGCCGCTGCGACTTCCGGCTAGGCGAATAGGCACCCATGGCTTGCTCCAGACAGCTCGTGCTACGTAGCGAAGCTACTTCGCAGAGTAGTATTAGTGTCTGGTGCCGGCCCCTGCTGCCCGGGTAGTTATTCCACAAATGCCGGGAGGAGCGGAAGCTACCGGGCACGAGCGACAGCTCGTGCCCAGCCGGTCAAGGGGCGTTCTCGTCGAAATCAGCGCCGCTGCGGCGGTCCCTGCCCTCCTGGATGTGCTGGCCCACTCCCTTGAATTCGTCCACCGTCTGCCGGCCCTGCCCGCGCACCACCCGCACCACCGTGGGTCCCCACAGCCGGCCGATGAGGACCAGCACCGCGAGCACGGCGAGACGGATGAGCCAGGTTCGCCGGGTTCTCGTCCGGAGCCGCCCGTCAACTCCCTTAGCATAGCGCAGGTCGGATTCGCTGTGGGCGTAGTAATCGGGGGGCGGCTTGGGCCGGCCCCGCCCGGTGGTAGCGCCTGTGCGCCTGCTTCTGCGCGCCATTGGTGAGCTCTCTTCCCGCTCGGTCGGCCGCCGATCGGCCCTCATTCATCGCAATCCAAGATACCACAACCGCGGCCCTTTACGCGGGTGCTAGAGGGCCGCCAGCCGGCCCTTCAGCTCGTTGATGGCATCAATCGCGGCCGGGTTGGCGCCATTGAGGAAGGCAAGGTAAAGGCTGGTGAAATCGCCGAGAGCCAGCACCCACAGCAGCCGGGCGAGGGGAGAGTTGCCCTCGGCCGCGATCACGTGAACCGGGGCCTTGCGCCCCACCAGCTCCCGGGTGATCTCCACCCGCGCCTGGATGCGGGCCGAGGCGCCAGGCTCCTGGAGCACAACCACCGCCAGGTTGCGGGTGAGCGCGGGAGGCAACTCCCAGCCGACGACCTCGTTGTGGTTCAGCTCGGGGTATTCACTGGAACAGGCCAGCACCTTGCTGTTCTCGTTGAACTGACAGCGCCAGCGGTAGGCGGCAGCAGCCATGGCCCCCGGGGTGCCGTGAACCCACGGAGTCTTGCCAAACAGAGCCAGGGCGAGCTGCTTGGCCGAGTTGCGCCTGGTGGGAACACGGGGATGGAGCCGATCGCGCAAACGGCTGACCAGGCCAATGGCTTCTCGCATCTGCCGCTCGGCGCCGGGGTAGCACCCCAGAGCACCGAGCAGGAACACGAGCGGAACCAGCGAGTAGCCCAGCGCCGCCCGCGGCGGCATGGGTGGATCGGTCTGTGGGATCTCGATCAGAGGCAGGTGACGGCGAAGGGCCAGCGCCCTGAGCTTTCCGTCGGTGGTGATGGCCAGCACCCGCGCGCCACGGCGCAGGGCCAGCGCCACGGAGGCGAGCGCTTCCTCGGTGTCGCCCGAATGGCTGGAGGCGATGAACAAGGTCCGGGGGCCGACGAACCGCGGGATGCGGTAGTCCCGGTTGACCAGGAAGGGCACGGTCAGGTGTGGCTCGCAGAGGCGGGCGAGGAGGTCGCCCGCCACGGCCGAACCCCCCATGCCGCTGAGCACGATGTGGGCGGGATGGCGCAGGCGCGGCAGGGGGCTTAAAGGAGCGGCCGATCCGCGCGGCGTGCTCGAGCTGCGTTGGGAGGTTGATGGCGAAATCGAGCATGCCCTGGGGATCGAGGTCCTGGTAGGACCTGCGGTCATCGAGGTCAATGCGAGAGGGCCGCGCCGCCGGGGCCGGCATGGGCTGTCCTATTCGCTCACGAAGGGCAGCAGTGCCACCTGCCGGGCGCGCTTGATGGCCTGGCTGAGGGCGCGCTGGTGGCGGGCGCAGGTCCCAGTCATGCGGCTCTTGAGGATCTTGCCGCGGTCGGAGATGAACTCGCGCAGGCGGGCATGCTCCTTGTAGTCAATCCGGGTGATCTTGTCCACGCAGAAGGCGCAGACGCGACGCCGGGGGCGGCGGCCGCCACGCCGGTCTCCGCGCCTGCCCCCGTCTCGGTCCGCATCCCGGTCGCGGCCCCGGCCTCGGAACTCGCCCCGGTCGCGCCCACGAGGGTATTCCTCTCTGACAGGCGCCGGACGGGGCGCGGCCTCTCCCTCTCTGACCGGCGCCCCCTCCCTCACCTCACTACTGCTATCACTGGGCGGCAAGGATGAACTCATAGCTCCTTCTCACCTTTCGCGAGCTGCCAACCTAGGCGGCCGGCTGTCACTCGTCCTCCCATGGTCCCGGGATCCCCGCCTCCTCACCTTCGCCGACCCGCTCGGGCGGCGGCGTCTCCTCTGGTGGCTGGGCGGCCGGCTCGCGGGGCCGATCCAGTCCCTGCAGGTTGTCGCACACGACTTCGGCGGACTGGCGCTTCTGGCCGTCCTGGGTCGTCCACTGTCGGATCTGCAGGCGGCCCTCCACCGCGACCAGCCGGCCCTTGGCGAGGTAGTTGGCGGCGAACTCGGCCCTCTGTCTCCAGGCCACCAGATTGACGAAGTCCGTCTGGCGCTCGGTTGCCTCTCTGCCCTTCGGTCTGTCCACCGCGATCCGCATGCTCGCGACCGGGACGCCGCTGGGAGTGTAGCGCAGCTCAGGGTCTGCCACCAGCCTGCCTATCAGCACCACGCGATTCAGCATCTGATGCCATCCTTTCGGTGGGCGTCAGTCTTCGTCGAGGCGCACCACCATGTGCCGCAGCACGGTCTCACTCACCGCGAGCTGGCGTTCGAGTTCGCGCACCAGAGAGGGCTCGGCGCGGAGCTGGGCGAGAATGTAGATCCCGTCCCGCCGGCCCTTGATGTCATAGGCCAAGCGGCGGCGCTCCCAGGGAGCAATCTTCTTCACCTCCGCGCCGCGGCTGGTGGCGAGGTCACTGAGGCGCTGCTGGACAGCCTTGATGTCCTCGTCGGAGATGGTGGGGTCAACGATAAACATGATCTCGTAGTCGCGAATAGGAGGGGACCTCCTTCCTCTGGACTTGTTCGGCCCGCCTCAGGCGGGCAGGAAGGCCAAGCAAGCGGCAGCAAGGCCCGCGGTTCGGCACAACACGTCGGATTATAGCATGCCCACCGGCCGAGGGCAAGAGCAATGGCCCGCGTCGAGCTTTATTGTGAGGCTTTCGCGGGATATGGTATACTTGGCTGCTCCGAGAGGCAAGTGGTGATGTCAGGGGCTGCGAGACCGGTTGATGTCGCGGGCAACGTAGCCCGGATTCGGGAGCGGATGGCGCGGGCCGCGGAGAGGTCCGGGCGCCGACCCGAGGAGATTCGCCTGGTAGCTGCCTCCAAGCAAGTGGAAACAGCAAGGATCAGGGAAGCGATCGCCGCGGGCATCACCGATGTGGGCGAGAACTACGTCCAGGAGGCCGCGGCGAAGCGCAGCCAGATCGGTGAGAAGGCGCGCTGGCACCTGATCGGACACCTGCAGCGCAACAAGGCGGCCCAGGCGGCGCGGATCTTTGACATTATCCAGACTGTGGACAGCCCCCGGTTGGCGGAGGCGATCGGGCGGCGGGCCGGAGCCGATGGCCGGACGCTGTCCGTGCTGCTCCAGGTGAACACCTCGAGCGAGGAGACCAAGTCCGGGGTGGGTCCGGAAGGGCTCGAGGGGCTGCTGGAGGCGGTGATGGGAATGCCAGGCCTGCGGGTGGAAGGCCTGATGACCATCGGGAGCCTGCACCCCGACCCGGAGCAGGGACGGCCTGAGTTCCGGCTGCTGATGGAGCTGGCAAGAGCGATGCAGGCGAGGCTGGGGGTGGAGATGGGGTGGCTGTCTATGGGCATGAGCCACGATTTCGAGGTGGCGATCGAGGAGGGAGCGACCCTGGTACGCATCGGAACCGGGATCTTCGGGCCCCGGCCGGGGTGAGCCCGACGGGCAGTGCAGCAACTTCAAAGCTGAGAGTCACAGCAACAATGGAGGAGGGGAGCGCATGGCTGGTCTGCTGGAAAAGATGAAGTCGTGGTTGTTCGCGGAGGACGAGGACGGGTTAGAGATGCCGGGTGCGGACGAGGAAGCGGGGGTGCCGGCCCCGCGGCGAAGCAGACTGATTCCTATCCATTCACGGGCGGGCGAAATCTTCATCCGGAGGCCGCGTACGCAGGAGGAGGCGCGCATCTGCGTAGACTGCCTGCGGGGGCGGCGGGCGGTGGTGGTGAACCTCAAGGATGTGCAGCCAGAGCATGCGCTGCGGGTTTTCGATTTCTTGGCCGGGGCCACCTATGCGGTCGGTGGTCAACTGGAGCAGGCCGGGGAAGGCGTGTACCTGGTGACCCCGCACACCATTGGCATTATGGCGGAGGAGCCACAGGCGGGTACTCCGCGGTCAGGCTTCTGGCAGGAGATCTGACAGCGCCACGGGCAATTGCTGAATAGGGACGCCTCCGCGCTGACCGGGAGGCGAGGTGTGCTGACGCCGGAGGTTACCCCTCCGGCTGTCGGCCTCTTGTGCCGCCTTACGAATGCCCGTACAATTCAGTGCCGGCCCGCTGGCGGCGGCACGCGCACAAGACGCTGTTCTCGGCAATGCAGCACCATCATATGCACCAGGGATCGGGCCGCCGATGGACGCGGAGGAAGGGAGGATTCCTATGGCGGCGAGGTACACTCTCGGCGTGATCGGCGCGGGGCAGATGGGAGGGGCCCTGGTGCGGGGTATGATCCGCGCCGGGGCGCTGCCGCCCGGCCAGATCGCCGTCTCGGATGCGGAGCCTGGCCGCGTGGCCGGGCTAGCGAAGGAGCTGGCGGTGAAGGCGGCGACCAGCAACCAGTCCTGCGCGGCCGAGAGCGAGTATGTGCTGCTGGCGGTGAAGCCGGCGCAGGTGGCTGGGGTGCTGAAGGAGGTGGCGACCGAGCTGGGCCCTGCCCAGACACTGGTGTCCATCGCGGCCGGAGTGACCCTGGCCCGACTCAGGGAATCGCTGGGGAGGGCGGGGGCAGCGGTGGTGCGGGTGATGCCCAACACGCCGGCGCTGGTGGGAGCAGGCGCGTTTGCGCTGGCCGCCCCTGGCGTGGCGAGACAGCGGGTGGACAAGCTGAAGGAGCTGTTGAGGCCATTGGGCGAGGTGGTCGAGGTGGGCGAGGAGATGATGGACGCGGTGACGGGGCTGTCCGGGAGCGGCCCGGCCTTCGTGTTCGTGATGATAGAGGCGATGGCTGATGGCGGCGTCTCCGCCGGTCTGCCGCGGCCGGTGGCCCAGCAGCTCGCGGCCCAGACCGTGGCCGGGGCGGCGAAAATGGTGCTGGAGACAGGCGAGCACCCGGGACGGCTGAAGGATGCGGTGGCCTCCCCCGGCGGCACCACCATCGCCGGGCTGGGTGAGCTGGAGAGAGGCGGGTTCCGGGCGGCGGTGATCGCGGCGGTGCGGGCGGCGGCGGCGCGAGCGAAGGAGCTCGCCGGAGGCGAGTAAAATCGCGGAGAGCTAGCGGATGCTGGTTGCCGGAGGCGACTGAATTGGTGAAAACGCTTCTGGAGTACGCGATCTGGGCGATGATGCTGGCCATCTTCGCGAGCGTGCTGATCTCCTGGCTGCGCCAGTTCCGGGTGCAAGTTCCCTATGGCCATCCCCTGGTGCGCGCGATCGAGAGTACTGCAGACGTGATGCTCCGGCCCATCCGGCGGAGTCTGCCTACGACTGGCGGGGGACTGGACTTCTCCCCGATGGTGGCGATCTTGATCCTCTACGTGCTACAGGCGCTCGTCGCACGCCTGTAGATGGCAGCCTGTAAGATGACCCGGACAGTTCCATACCAAAGCCGCCGGGGCTGCGGCCTGCGAAGGCCGGCCGGGTTGTGATATAGCCTCTAAGGAGCCTGCCGTGGCGGGTCCTCCCCTACCCCGTCGGCGATCAATGCTTCGTACCGTGGTGATGGCTGCGCTGGCCGCTGCGCTCCTGCTGGGCCTGGGGACAGGCGCGATCGCTCCTCTGCCCGCGCCGGGCGCGGCGCGGTGGGCCCTGCTCTACCGGCGGGCCGGCGACACCTTCGTGCGGATGTTCTGCCTGGCCAGGCTGGAGCCAGACTCGGCCGCTGGCCGGCGCTTGCTGGAGAGCGCGGGCCGGTACTACCAGTTGAGCGAGCGGGCAGATCCTTCCCAGGTGGAAGCGGCGGCCTCCCTGGGGCTGGTGCTGCATGTGCTGAACCGCAAGCAGGAGGCGCTCCTGGCACTGAGCAGAGCGGCGACACAGGTGCAGCCGACCTCGCAGAAGAGAGCGCTGGCCGCGCTCTTGCTGCTGGTTGTGTCGCGCCGGCCCGACCCCATGCAGTTGGAGGAGGCCAGAGGCTTCGCCTCAGAGCTGGCGCCGGGGCCGATGACGCTGGCCTTCGCCTATGACAGCATAGGCAGATCGGATCTGGCCGAGCGCGAGTGGGATCAGGCCGAGAAGCAGGCCAGCCGCATGCTGCCGGCGCTGACCGTCATGCTGGTGACCTGCGGACTGCTGATGTGCGCCGGCGTGGCGGGCCTGGTAGCTATGCTCATCGGCCTCATGCGTCGCAGAACGGGGATGCGCGAGCCGCCTCCACCTGCCACCTGGGGGGTGCGGGAGGCGGCGGAGGCCCTGATCTGGTGGGTGTTACTGGGGGCGGTTGCCAGCGCCCTGCTGGCCCGCCTCGGGCTGCTCTCAGCGGGCAGAGAGCGAGACGGCGCAGTGCTGGTGGCGCCCAGCTTGATCGCCGGAGCAGGGGCCATCGCCTGGGTCTGGGCGGTCTCGCCTCGCGGAGGCGGCTTCGGCTGGCGATTCGCCCGCGGCTGGCGAAGCCTGGCTGTGGGCCTTGCCGCGGCAGGAGTGTTGGCGCCGGCGCTGCTAGTGCTGGAGCAGGCGCTAGAGAGAGCGGCGGGTCCTTCCGAGCACGCCCTGGTTCCGATCTTCGCCACGGCCGCGGACTGGGGGAGCAGGGCAGCCCTGATGCTGGCCGCCTGCGTGATCGTGCCCGCGCTGGAGGAGACGTTGTTCCGCGGCATTCTGTATCGGGGCCTTCGCAGCGGCTGGTCGGCCGCGCCGGCGGCAGGGGTGAGCGCGCTGATCTTCGCGGTGGGGCACGTGAGCTGGGTGGGGCTTCTGCCCTACCTGCTGTTGGGGCTGGCGCTGGCCTGGCTTTACGAGCGCACGGGGTCGCTGCTGGCGCCAGCGGTGGCGCACGGGGCGTTCAACGCCTTCAACCTGGCGATCCTGATGGCTCTTTTCGGTTGACCCCATGGGCAGTGAAGCTATCGCGATCCAGGTGCGGCCTCGATCCTCACGGGCGGGAGTGGGGCTGGGAAAGAACGGAGCGATCGTGGTCCGCGTGCACGTGCCGGCAGCAGAGGGCGCAGCCAACCAGGAATGCATTCGCGTGCTGGCCCAGGCCCTGGCCATGCCCAAGTCGGCGGTACAGATCGTGCGCGGGGGGAAGAGCCGATCGAAACAGATTGCGGTGGCCGGCCTGAGCGGCGCCGAAGTGCGGGCCCGCCTGGAGCGAGCTGCCTTTGGAGAAGCGCGGCCGTGATGGGGGAGCAGCAAGGCAGGCCCTTCCTTTCTGTGGTGATTCCTGCCTATAATGAAGAGCACCGCCTCGGCCCTACCCTGGCGCGCATCCAGCAGTACCTGTCGGCGCAGAGCTATCAGTCCGAGATCATCGTGGTGGACAACGCGAGCGCGGACCGGACTGCGGAGGTGGCGCGAAAGGCCGGGGTGGAGGTGATAGCAGAGCCGCAGCGGGGCAAAGGGGCGGCCGTTCGCAGCGGGATGCTGGCCGCCCGCGGGGAATACTTGCTGTTCTCCGATGCGGACCTTTCCACACCCATCGAGGAGGTGGAGAGGCTGATGGAGGCGCTGCAGGCCGGCAGCGATATTGCCATTGCCTCCCGCGCCCTGCCGGAGTCCAAGCTGCCGGTGCGTCAGCCCTGGTATCGCGAGCTGGTGGGGCGAGCAGGCAACCTGCTGGTGAGGGCGCTAGCAGTGCGAGGGATCGTGGACACGCAGTGCGGGTTCAAGCTGTACCCCCGCGAGATCGGCCAGCGACTGTTCGGCGCGCAGCGGATGACCGGGATCGCCTTCGATATGGAGATCCTGTTTCTGGCGCAGCGACTGGGGCTGAAGATCGCGGAAGTGCCGGTGACCTGGGTGGATAACCCCGACACCCGCTTCAGCCGGGTCTGGGATTCGCTGGACGCGATCAAGGACTTGCTCCGGATTCGGATGAACTGGCTGCGAGGGCGATACCGACTCCAGCATCTGTGACGGCGGGCGGCTATGGCGAACGAGAGGCAGTTCAAACTGAACACCAGGTTCGTGGCGACGCGGAACGTGAGGGAGTATCGCGAGACCATTCCGGCCTGGGTGACCAAGGAAGATGCGGTCCTGGAGATAGGCTGCGAGTGGGGCACGACCACGGCCTTGCTCGCGCCTCACTGCCGGGAGGTGATCGGAACTGATGTCAGCCCGGAGTGCATCGAGACCGCCCGGCGCAAGCACCCCGGGATCCGATTCGAGGTGCTGGACGCGTTCGATGTGCTGGCCGCGCAGGCGCTGGGCAAGCAGTTCACCAAGGTCTACATAGACATGTCCGGGCTGTCAGGGTATCGCTCGCTGCTGGACCTGATCGCGCTGCTGACGATGTACGGGACGGTGCTCCGGCCCGAGGCCATCATCGTGAAGAGCGGCGCGCTGAAGCAGTTCGCCTCTCACTGCATCCCCTGGAGAGCGGGGGAGAGCCGGCGCGGGCCGCAACGAGAGCCAGAGGAGTAGGGGCGCGGGATGAAGATGCTGGTAACCGGGGCAAAGGGAATGCTGGGGGCCGAGGTTTGCGCGGCGCTGTCCCATCAGCACCAGGTGCACGGCGTTGACCTGGAGGATTTCGATATCACGGAGGCGGGCGCGGTGCGGGCGGCGCTGGCCGCGGATCGCCCTGAGGCGGTGGTGCACTGCGCGGCGTGGACCGATGTGGACGGATGTGAGCGCGAGCCAGAGCGCGCTTTCCGCCAGAACGCAGGTGGCACCCGGAACGTAGCCGCCGCCTGTGCCGAGATCGGCGCCCAGATGGTCTACATCAGCACGGATTTCGTGTTCGATGGGGAGAAGGCGGAGCCCTATACGGAGTTCGATTGGCCCAATCCGCTCAGCGTCTATGGCGCCTCCAAGCTGGCGGGCGAGGAGGCGGTGCGAGGGCTGGTCTCCACCCATTACGTCGTCCGAAGCGCGTGGCTGTACGGCGCACACGGGCGCAACTTCGTCGCGACCATTCTGGGGACCGCGGCGGAGAGCGACGAACTCCGGGTGGTGGCGGATCAGGTCGGCTCCCCGACCTATGCCCGGGATCTGGCCCAGGCGATTGCCGACATCGTCCTGTCAGGCCGGGTGGTGCCTGGCACCTATCATCTTGTCAACAGTGGGGTATGCTCCTGGGCCGAGCTGGCGGCGGAGGCGCTGCGCCTGGCCGGCAAGCCGACGCGGGTGGTGCCGATCCTCGCGGGCGAGTGGCCCAGCGCGACCCGGCGGCCTGGGTATTCGGCGCTGCGCTCTCGCTGGCTCGAGCTGCAGGGAGTGGCGCCGCTCCGCCATTGGAAGGAAGCACTAGCTAGCTATATCAAAGGTCTGGAATGATGCCGAGCGACAAGGACTATCGCGACACGCTGAATCTGCCCCGGACGGGTTTCCCTATGAAGGCCAATCTGGGGGAGCTGGAGCCGCGGATCCAGCGCTTCTGGGAGGAGATAGGTCTGTACCGGACCGTGCAGCGGGCGGCCCAAGGGAGGCCCAAGTACATCCTGCACGATGGACCGCCCTTCTCCAATGGGGACATTCACCTGGGTCAGGCGCTGAACAAGATCCTCAAAGACATCGTGGTCAAGTACAAGACGATGCGGGGATTCGACTGCCCCTTCGTGCCTGGCTGGGACAACCACGGCCTGCCCACCGAGATCGCGGCCATCCGCACCTTCTCCATTGACCGGCGTACGATTGACCCCATGGAGCTGCGAGCGCGGTCGGCGGAGACGGCGCGGCGCTATGTCGAGGTGCAGCGAGAGCAGTTTCGGCGGCTGGGGGTGCGCGGCGATTGGGAGCATCCCTACCTCACCATGGACAAGGCCTACGAGGCCGCGGTGCTGGGCGCTTTCCACCGGTTCGTGGAGAAGCAGTGCGTCTACCGCGGGCTGAAGCCGGTGCACTGGTGCCCGGAGTGCGAGACCGCGCTGGCGGATGCGGAGCTGGAGTACAAGGAGGCAAAGTCGCTGTCGGTGTACCTGCGCTTCCCGGTGGTGTCGCTGCCCGCGGGCGCGATGCCGGGGCTGCCGAAGGTGGGACCGGTCTCCTTCGCGGTCTGGACCACCACGCCCTGGACGCTGCCGGCGGACGTGGCGGTGGCCCTGCATCCTGAGCTGGAGTATGTGCTGGTGCGGACCGGTGAGGAGTACCTGCTGCTGGCGCGGGGACGGCTGCAGCAGACCATGCAGGACCTGGGAGTGGGGCCGCACGAGGTGGTGGGGTCGGCCCTGGGAGCGGCGCTGGAGGGCGGCAAGCTGAAGCACCCGTTCCTGGAGCGCGAGGTGCCGCTGGTGCTGGCCGACTACGTGACCCTGGAGCAGGGCACGGGAGCAGTGCACACCGCGCCGGGCCATGGCCGCGAGGACTTTCTGACCGGCCAGAAGTATGGGCTGCCCACCATCCAGCCCCTGGACGAGCGGGGAGTGTTCACCGAGGAGGGAGGGCAGTTCGCCGGGCTCTCCCACCGGGAGGCCGACCCGAAGATCGTGGAGGAGCTGAAGCGGCGCGGCACGCTGTTGAGGAGCGAACCGTACACGCACTCCTATCCGCATTGCTGGCGCTGCGAGACGCCGGTCATCTTCCGGGCGACGAAACAGTGGTTCGTGGATCTGAACCCGTTCACGGAAGAGGCGCTGGCGCTGGTGGACCGCACCACCTGGGTGCCGCCCTGGGGCCGGGAGCGAATCCGGGGCATGATCGTGGAGCGGCCGGATTGGTGCATCTCCCGCCAGCGGGCCTGGGGGATACCGATTCCGAGCCTCTACTGCTCGGACTGCGGGCACGAGCTGCTGCGGCTGGAGGTGATCGCCCGCGCGCAGGCGCTGGTCGCCGAGCACGGCGCCGATGTCTGGTTCACCACGCCCATGGAGAACCTGGTTCCACAAGGAACCGCCTGCCCGCAGTGCGGCGGGGGGCGATTCCGGAGGGAGCACGACATCTTCGACGTGTGGTTCGAGTCCGGCTCCAGCCACGCCGCGGTGCTGCTCACCAGGCCGGAGCTGCGGTGGCCGGCCGACCTCTATCTGGAGGGCCACGATCAGTACCGGGGGTGGTTCCAGCTCTCGCTCTGGAACAGCCTGATCACGCGCGGCCGCGCCCCCTACGACACCGTCCTCACCACCGGCTTCGTGCTGGACGCCAGCGGGCGGAAGATGTCGAAGAGGCTGGGGAATGCGATTGACCCCCAGGAGGTAGTGAAGGAGCTGGGCGCGGAGATCCTGCGCCTCTGGGTCTCCTACGTGGATTTCAAGGAGGACATGCCCACCGGCCATGACATCTTCGACCAGGTGGTGGACGGGTACCGGCGGCTGAGGAATACCGTGCGGTTCATGCTGGCGAACCTCTACGATTTCAGCCCTGCCGCCGACGCGGTGGCCAAGGCCGAGATGCGAGAGGTGGACCGCTGGATCCTCCACCGGATGGCGGGTCTGGTCGCGCGGCTGACGCAGGCTTACGAGAGCTTCGAGTTCCACCAGGTGTACTACCGGGTGCACGAATTCTGCGCGGTGGATTTGAGCCAGATCTACCTTGACCTGGTGAAAGACCGGCTGTATACTTACCGCTCCGTCAGCCCGGCCAGGCGGTCGGCGCAGACTGCGCTGTGGGTGTTGTCCACCGCTCTGGCGAAGGTGCTGGCGCCGATCTTGAGCCACACCGCGGAGGAGGCCTGGCAGCACCTACCAGAGTGGGAGGGTAAGGAGCAGAGCATCCAGCTCAGCGCCTGGCCCGACCCGGCAGAGTGGCAGGATGAGGAGTTGGGGGTGCGGTGGGAAGGCGAGATCGTGCCCTACTTCGAGCAGGCGGACCGGGCGGTGGAGGCGCTGCGGCAGCAAGGAGTGGTGCGGCAGCCGCTGGAGGCTGAGCTGGTCCTCTACTGCCCGGCCGAGCGTTGGCAGGCGCTGGTGCAGGCCCTGGGAGAGGACGATCTGGCAGCGGCCAGCGGGGTCTCTCTGGCGAGCTATGGGGGACCGGCCGAGCAGGCCCCGGCAGAGGCCTTCCGGGCCCAGGTGGAGTGGCCGCTGCGGATCGCGGGGCGCTCCTCGCCCTCTGGCAAGTGCCAGCGATGCTGGCGGCGCCAGACCTCGGTGGGCCGGGACACGGCGCATCCGCGATTGTGCGCCCGTTGTGTGGAATACTTGGCTGAGTAGGGCAGTTTGGTTTCCCGGTGGCGCGGCCACGGTAGACTAATGCGTGCCGGTGGCAAGGTAATACGGGTCGTGATTTGAGATAGAAGGAAGGCGTATCCGATGGCCGTTAAGGCTGCGACGAAAAGCAAGGCAAAGAAAGTGGTGGCTAAGCCCGAGAGCAAGCGGGCGGCGCCAGCGAAGAAGGTTCAGAGGAAAACGGCCCTCAAGGACGTGGAGAGATTCCGCACTCGCCTGCTGCTGGAGCAGCAGCGACTGGAATCCGAGCTGCAGGAGATCGAGAATCGGACCGCCCGGGTCTCGGAATCGGACCGGGCGAACGAGCTTTCCGCCTATGAGGACCATCCGGCGGACCTGGCCTCGGAGACCTTCGAGCGGGAGAAGGACCTGGCCATCGGCGAGAGCGTGGAGAGCCTGCTGAACCAGGTGCTGATCGCGCTGGAGAAGGTTGACCGCGGGACCTATGGCATCTGCGATGCCTGCGGGCGTCCTATCAGGAAGGCGCGCCTGAATGCCTTGCCGTTCGCGACTCTCTGCCTCGAGTGTCAGGACCGGATAGAGCGCTAGCGATGGGGGCGTCCGCCGCCGCCCGGCGCCCTGTCGCGGTGTTTCTGCTGCTCGCAGCCGTTACCTTCGCTCTCGACCAGTTCACCAAGGCGCTGGCGGCGCGCTCACTTACCCCCATGGTGTTCCGGCCTGTGCTGGGGAGCTGGGTGGGCCTGACGCTGATCCACAACCCCCGGTGGTTCTTCGGGCTGGTGCCCTGGAGCTGGCTGGTGGTGATAGCGGTAGTGGCCTGTGCGGCGACACTGTGGTACCTCACTCTGGGTCAGGGGTTGAGCCGGCATCCGGGTGAGCGCTTGCCGCTGGCCCTGATCCTCGGTGGGGCGCTGGGGAACCTCGCGGACCGGGTGCGGACCGGTGGAGTCGTTGACTTCATTGACTTCCGCATCTGGCCTGCGTTCAACGCGGCCGACATCGCCCTCACGACCGGCGTAGCACTGCTGGCGGTGAGGCTGCTGAAAAACCGCTAGGCCGGGGTCAGACGAATGCTGCCTACGCTCTTTCACATCGGGCCGGTGGCCGTTCGCAGCTACGGCACGCTGCTGATGCTGGGCTTCATCGCCGGCATTCTGCTGGCCGGGCGGGAGGCGAAACGGCTGGGCCTGAGCAGCGAGCTGGCGGTTGATCTTGGCCTCTGGGCGCTGCTGCTCGGGATCGTGGGGGCGCGGGGCATGTTCGTCGCGCTCAACTGGGCGCAGTTCTCGGCGCGCCCGGCGGAGGCGCTCTACGTCTGGCAGGTGGGAGGGCTCTCTTTCCACGGCGGGCTGTTGGGTGGCGTAGTGGCAGCGCTGCTGGTGGCCTGGCGCCACCGGGTCGGGTTCTGGTCGCTGGGGGACATGGCGGCTCCGGGCCTGGCCTTAGGCTATGGGATCACGCGCTTCGGCTGCTTCCTGAACGGCTGCTGCCATGGCGGCCCCACCTCGCTGCCCTGGGGCGTTCGGTTCCCGCTGTTCCCGGATTCCAGCATCACCACTGAACCCAGCCACCCCACCCAGGTCTATGCCGCGCTGGGGAGCTTCCTGATTCTCTTCCTGCTGCTGCGCGTGCGGTCGCGCCTGCCCGCCCGCGGCCAGGCCTTCCTGCTCTATCTCCTGCTCTACTCCGTGTTGCGGGCCAGCATCGAGGTGCTGCGCAAAGGGTACACCGCCCAGGTGCTGGTGGACGGAGTGACCCAGGCCCAGGCGGCGAGCGCGGTCATCTTCGTGGCCGCGGCGGTGGGCCTGATCTGGTTGGGCCGCCGGAGCAGGAAGCAGCCACAGGCGGACTGAAACCCGGCCCCATGGCGGACGCGCCGGTCATCACACTGGAGGTGCGCAGGGAGGAGGCCGGGATGAGGCTGGATTCCCTGGTGGCAGCGCGCGGCCTGGGCCTCAGCCGATCTCAGATCGAGAAGCTGAGCAAGTCCGGGGGGGTCTGGGTGGCGGACCGGCAGGCCCGGGCCGGACGCCGCATGGAGGCCGGAGAGCGGGTGGAGTTGAGGCTGCCCGCGCCCGCAACTGAGAGCTTGACACCGCAGCCCGTTTCGCTGGAGATCGTCTTCGAGGACGATCACCTGCTGGTGATCGTCAAGCCCCAGGGCATGGTCGTCCACCCAGGGGCGGGCCGGGAGCGAGAGACTCTGGCGCATGCGCTGTTGGCCCGGCTCCCGGGATTGGCGGTGGGACCGGCGCACCGGCCCGGGATCGTGCACCGGCTGGACCGCGATACCTCTGGGCTGATGGTGGTGGCGAAGACCGAGGCCGCCTACCTGGACCTGTCGCGGCAGGTGCGGGAGCGAGAGCTGGAGCGGCGCTACGTGGCGCTGGCCTGGGGTAGGATAGCCGAGGACCGCGTGATGATAGCGGTGCCGATCGGCAGGCATCTGCGCGATCCGAGGCGAATGGCTGCCGTGCCGCGGGCCGGGGCTGGGCGAAAGCTGCGGCCTGCGACCACAGAGGTGCGCGTGCTGGAGAGGTTGGGCGCGATGACCCTGGTGGAGGCGCGGATCGCCACCGGGCGCACCCACCAGATTCGGGTGCATCTGGCGCACCTGGGGCACCCGGTGGTGGGCGATCGGGCTTACGGCCTGCGCAGGGCGCGGCAGGAGAAGGCCGGCCTAGATGCAGAAACCCTGGCCCAGGTGGAGGGGCTCAAGGGGCAAGCGCTGCATGCGCAGACGCTTTCCTTTCGCCATCCGGCGACCGGGCAGAGGTTGAGTTTCTCCACGCCGCTGCCGCGGGCGATGTCGGAGCTGATCGCGCGGCTGCAAAGACGGGCAGACGCAGGAGGGCGAGGAGGTGTGGGGGGAGCGGTGCCGTAACATGGTGTCAGCATCGCAAGGGCGCGACGGCATGGAGCGAGAGCCGGCGCGAGCTGAGAGCAGAGGGCGGCGACGCGGGGCGCGCCCAAGAACCTAGGAGGCAAAGCCGTGTATCCTGGCGACCTGTATTACAGCGAGAGCCATCAGTGGGCCCGCATCGAAGACGGGACGGCCACGGTTGGCATCACCCATTATGCACAGGAGCAGCTCGGAGATATCGTGTATGTGGAGCTGCCCCGCCCAGACGAGGAGACGAGACGCGGCGAGCCCCTGGGCAGCGTAGAGTCAGTGAAAGCGGTCGCCGACGTCAACTCCCCGGTGAGCGGCCGGGTGATCGAGGTCAACACCGCGCTGGATGACGAACCGGAGCAGATCAACCAAGACTGCTATGGGGCCGGCTGGCTGGCGAAGATTGACCTGTCCGACCCGGCCGAGGTGAGGTCGCTGCTGGGCGCCCAGCAGTATGTGCAGTTCGTGCAGCAGTTGAGCGAGAAGAAGGGCGGCTAGTCGGGCCGGCCTGAGGAACAGGCTTCGCCCGTGCGTCGCGAAAGGGCGGACAAGCGCGCCCCCGCCTGTCCGCCCACCACCACCCGTAACGAGACTCTTGCATCATGCTGACAGCCGTGATGCAAGAGTCTCTGCGAGGGGGGTTAGCGCGCTGCTGCTCGAGAGTCCTGCATCACAGGCGCTGCTGCAAGGCAGGACTCTCCGTGGTCGTTATTCGATTTTCACTTTCCTCGGAGTCGCGGCCCTGGCCCGCTCGCTCTTGGGGAGATGGATCTCCAGGATGCCATCCCGGTAGTTCGCCTTGGCCTGCTCGCTGATGACCTCGACCGGAAGCGGGATGGAGCGCTCGAACCGGCCCCAGAACCGCTCCCGGTAGTGATGGGTCTGCTCGTCCTCTTCCCGCTCGTGAGAGATCTCGCCGGAAAGGTTGATCGAATCCGGCATCACCTCGACCTGGATTTTGTCCTTGTCCACACCAGGCAGCTCTGCCTTCAGGATCAGCTCCTGCTCGGTCTCCACCAAGTCCATGGAAGGAACCCGGATCCCCTCTTCACCACGCTCCCAACGGACGAGCGGCTGGCCGAAGAGCTCACTGAACAGATGATCCATGTCCCTCTGCATGCGAGCTAGCCCACGAAATGGGTCCCATCGCATCAGGCTCGACATATCAAACCCCTCCTTTCCAACTCCATTTCCTTTGTTACCCAGTTAGGCGAAGCGACTAGCGGTCCATTGTGCGCTGGAACTACAAGCAATGGGCGGTGGCGGCGCATCGGCAGAACTCCCCGCAGGGCGCAGGAAGAGGCCCCAGGGCGAGCGAAGGAGGCGGCATGACCGGCCGAGACGAGGGCACCTGTTGGGGGGGTGACACCACCACGCTGGCGGTGACAACCCCGGCCGGCCTGGAAGGAGAAGCGCGGCAGGAGCTGCGCCGCGCGCTGCGGGGCGCGCGCTTCCGCAGTCTCTTCTTCAAGGGCAATCTGCTGCTGTCCGCCGATCTGCCAGAGGCCGAGGCTGTCGCCAGCATCGCGGAAGCGCAGACCCATTGTGTCGCGAGCGTGACACCGGTGCAGCGCCGGGCCGCGATCTCGTCCCACCCCGACTCGGCTTCGGCAGTGGCGGAGGCGGCGGCCGGGATCGGCCGCATCTCGCCCGGCGAGACCTTCATCGTGCGCTGCCGCAGGAGGGGAAAGCACGACTGGAGCAGCCGGGAGCTGGAGAGCGCAGTGGCGGCGCGGCTGGCGGCGGTCACGGGCGGGATCGGGGAGTACGAAGCGGCGACGGACTGGCAGGTCACCATTCAGGTCTACCAGGATATAGCTTATGTGGGTGTGAATCGTCCGGCCTGTCTGCTCACCAGGACGCCCTTGAAGCAGCGCAAGTACCGGCCGGGCGAGCGACCGCTGAACCGGGCGCAGTGGAAGCTGCGAGAGGCGCTGGCGACGTTCGGGATCGAGCTTCCTCCGGGAGGGAGAGCGCTGGACCTGGGATCAGCGCCGGGGGGATGGGCGGCCGTGTTGGCGGCGGTAGCTGAGGAGGTGGTGGCGGTGGACCCGGCGGCACTCGATCCGGAGGTGGCGAAGCTGCCGAACCTGCGCCATCTGCGCTGCCGGGCGGAGGCATTGGCGGACCGCCAGGAGATGCGGGGTCAGTTCGACCTGATGACCTCGGACGTGAATCGCGAGCCGGCCGAGTCGGCCGGGATCATGTGCGCATTGGCGCCCCTGCTGAAGCCGGGCGCGCCCGCCATCATGACGGTGAAGTACACGACGAGACATCGCCAGCAGCACGAGCGGGAGGCGCGGGAGGTGCTGTCGGCCGAGTACGAGGAGATCCGGCTGCGGCGGCTGCCTCACAACGCGCGGGAGACTACGGCGGTGATGCGGCGGAAGAGGGGCGAAGGTGGGGGCGCCGAAGTACTGGCGCAAGATCGCCGCGGTGAAGGCAGTGGGATGAGTGAGGGCGAGAGGAGGAAGTGATGCCGAAGAAAGTGCGCGTAGGAGTGATCGGCGCAGGAGCGATTGGTCCCGCCCATCTCAAGGGCTACCAGCAAGTGAAATCCGCGGAGGTGGCCGCGGTGTGCGATGTGGACGCGGGTCGGGCGCGAGCCGCGGCGGAGCAGTTTGGGGCCAAGCACGTGTTCACGGATTACCGGAAGCTGCTGGCCGGCGACGTGGTGGATGCGGTCTCGGTGTGCACGCCCAACAACACTCATCTGCCGATCACCATCGCGGCCTTGAAGGCGGGCAAGCACGTGCTGTGCGAGAAGCCGATCGCGATGAACGCGCGGGAGGCGCGGCGGATGGTGGAGGCGGCCAAGCAGGCGCGCCTGGTGCTGATGACGGCCCAGTCCATGCGCTACAGCGGGAACGCGCGCTTCCTGAAGCAGATGGCGGAGAGCGGCCGCTTCGGGGACATCTACTACGCCAAGGGCATCATGTTCCGGCGCACCGGCATCCCGCGGGGTTGGTTTCAGGATAAGAAGCAGTCAGGCGGCGGTCCCGTGGTAGACCTGGGGGTGCACCTGCTGGACCTGATGTGGTGGATCATGGGGATGCCCAAACCGGCGTCGGCCTTTGCCGCCACTTATGATCACCTGGGGCGGGCCGGCCAGGGGATGGGAGGCTGGGGCGTGAACTACCGGCCCGGCAAGTTCAGCGTGGAAGACCTGGGAGTGGCGCTGGTGCGGTTCGCAGACGGCCGCGGGGCCGGGGTGGAGGTCTCCTGGGCCTCGCACACGGCCGACATGTTCCTGCTGCGCTTCCTGGGCACCAAGGGGGGCGCCCAGCTCTTCCCAGAGCTGGTGCTCTACGAGATGGAGGACGGGACCAGGCTGGACGTGACCCCGCGCCCGGCTGCGGCGGAGGGATATGCCGGAGAGACCGAGCACTTCATCTCCTGCCTGCAGAGCGGGCGAGCGCCGATTTCCCCTGGCTCGCAATCGGTGGTGGTGATGGATATGCTGGATGCTATCTACAAATCAGCCCAGACGGGGAAGGCGGTGAGGGTCGGCGCCTGACGCGACGCCAGTTTGACGAGCGGGGCCGGTCGGGACTATGATGGTCAGTGAGGCGGAGAGGAGGGAAGTGGGGTGCAACACCTGTGGGCGCCGTGGCGGATGAGCTACGTCAGCGGCGAACAACCAGAGGGCTGCATTTTCTGCACCAAGCCGGCGGCCGGGGATGATGAGGGGAGCCAGATCCTACACCGGGGGGACGTGGTGTTCATCATGCTGAACGCCTTTCCCTACAACTCCGGGCACATGTTGATCGCGCCCTTCCGGCACCTGGCCGATCCCCTGGAGATGACGCCGCAGGAGTCAAGCGAGCTGCTCTACGGGATCCGCCTGGCGATGACAGCGCTCCGGGAAGTGCTGCGGCCGGAGGGGTTCAACATCGGCGCCAACATCGGGCGGGTGGCCGGGGCGGGCTATGCAGGCCACGTCCATGTCCATGTGGTGCCGCGGTGGACGGGGGACACCAACTTCATGGCGGTGGCGGCCAACACCCGGGTGGTGCCGGAGGCGCTGGCCGACAGCTATCGGCGACTGAGGAGGGCGCTGCTCGCCCAGGAGAGGGCCGACTCGGCCGGCGACTAGCAGGCGGCCGGGGACCGGGGGGAGGGAAATGGTCGGTGACTTGAGGATGGTGTGGGAGACGCTGCGGGAGAACTTCACCGCACTCTCCGTGCTCGATATCATCCTGGTGACAGTGGCGATCTACTATGTGCTGCGGCTGCTCCGGGGCACCCGCGCCATCCAGCTGATCAAGGGTCTGCTCATCCTCGGCGTCCTGATCGTGTTCACGGGTGGGCTGAATCTCTCCACTTTCAACTGGCTGCTGAAGCAGGCCTTGCTGCCCGGGGTGATCGCGCTCATCATCCTGTTCCAGCCGGAACTGCGGCTGGCCCTGGAGCAGATCGGCAGAGGCCATATCCTGGGGGCCGGCCTGACCTCGCTGCGGCGAGAGCAGATCACCCGACTGGTGGACGAGCTGGTGCACAGCGGGCGCCAGCTCTCGCGGGAGCGCATAGGCGGGCTCATCGTGCTGGAGCGAGAGGTGGGGCTGAACGACGTGATCGAAACCGGCCGGCGGCTGGAGGCGCTGGCCTCGGCCGACCTGCTGCGCACCATCTTCTACCCCGGCACTCCTCTGCACGATCTGGCCACGGTGATCCGGGGGGACCGGGTAGTGGCGGCAGGGTGCTTGCTGCCGCTGACCGAGCGGCGCGATGTCCGCGGTCTGCTGGGCACGCGCCACCGCGCGGCGTTGGGGCTGAGCGAGACCACGGACGCGGTGGTGATCGTGGTGTCAGAGGAAACCGGAGGCATCTCGCTGGCGGTGGACGGTAGGCTTTACAGCAATCTCACGCCCGACGCGCTGAGGCAGCAGCTACTGGGCATCCTGTCACCCGCGCCGCGTACGCCGCGGCTGCGGTTGGGAAGGCGCGGGCATGCTGCATAGGAACCTGGCCCTCAAGATAGCGGCCGTGCTGCTCGCCGTCTTCCTCTGGTTCTGGGTGACCATGAATGAGCGCGGGGCGCGCCAGATCGGCCAGTTTGAGCCAAGGGCGCCGGCCTCACCGAGGGTGGCCGCCCGCACGGTCGCGGTCGTGCTCCAGACGGAGGGAGCGCTGCCCCCGGGTGTGAAGCTGATTGGAGCCCAGGTGGAGCCACCGATGGTGACGGTCATCGGGTCGGTTCTCAGCGTGAGCCGGGTGGAGGAGATTCGGACTGCCAGGCTGGACCTGCGGGGGGCCTCGGGCAGCTTCACCAGGGCGGTGCCGCTGGTGGTACCCAGGGGGATCCAGGTGCCCAACACCACC
Organism: uncultured Armatimonadota bacterium; assembly: GCA_963716175.1. GTDB lineage: Bacteria > Armatimonadota > Hebobacteria > Hebobacterales > Hebobacteraceae > MFD04408-11. Next base: position 4,273,858 of record OY970296.1, read on the forward strand.
GCAGTGAAGGTGACCGTGACGCTGGAGAGAGCGGAAGCCGGCCCTCTATCCTCGGCCCCTCCATCGGCAGGAGGGTGAGGGTTTAGCTCACCTTGGCGCCGGTGGGCAGGGGCCGCTCCGGCGTCACCAGCGTGATGCTCCGGTCATCACCTTTGACCCAGCCGGCGAGCAGCATGCCCTCGGAGCGAACCCCCCGGATGGTGGCCGGTTCCAGGTTGGCCACGACTACCACCTTCTTGCCGACCAGCTCTTGAGGCTGATAGGAGAGGGCGATGCCGGCCACCATGGTGCGGACCTCACCGCCGATGTCTACCGACAGCTTGAGCAGCTTGTCGGCCCCGGCCACTTTCTCGGCCGCCACCACCTCACCGACTCGCAGGTCGAGCTGCTGGAACTCCCTGATGGAGATGATCTCGGTTGGCATCGGCTTCTCCTGTACCTCTGCGGTAGCTGACCTGCGGCCCGCCCTGCGGGATTCAGGGCGAGGGAAGATCGGCGCGGCCTCGCCGATGAGCTGGCCGGCGGGCAGCAGGCCCCATTGGCTGGCTTGCTCCCAGCGGCGCTGCCACCCGGCCAGGCCCAACTGCCTTTCGATCTCGTCGGCGGTGTTGGGCATGACAGGGGAGATGAGGACGGCCGCGATGCGGATCGCTTCCGCGGCGCGGTAGAGGACGCGGTCGAGCGCGGCCTGCTCGCCCTGCTTCGCCAGGCTCCAGGGGGCCTGATGGTCCACGAAGCGGTTGGCCTCCGCCAGGAAGCTCCAGATGGCGCGCAGACCGGCGCTGAAGTCGAGCGTCTCCAGCGCCGTCTCCCACCCCTGCACCGCGGCCCGGGCGGCGGCCTGCAGCGCGGCCTCGGGAGGAGAGACCGCCGGGAGCCGCCCCTCGCGGTACCGCGCGATCATGGGCAGGACGCGGTTGAGCAGATTGCCGAGGTCGTTGGCCAGATCGTCGGCGTACCGGCGCAGCAGCCCCTCCACCACGAAATCGCCGTCTTGCCCGAAGGTCATCTCCCGCAGCTCGTAGTAGCGCAGCGCGTCCACCGCGCGCTCCTGGGTGCAGCCGGTTTCGGCCATCACCCTCTCCAGCACCGACTCGGGCCGCGGTGGTCGGACGCTGCGCGACTTGCTGATCTTCTCCCCGGCCGAGGTCCAGTAGCCGTGGGCCGCCATCTGCCTGGGCAGCGGCAGCCCTGCGGACATCAACATCGCCGGCCAGAGGGTGGCGTGGAAGCGGGTGAAGATGTCTTTTGCCATCATGTGCAGGTCGGCGGGCCAGAACTTCGTGAAGCTCTCGGTGTCGTCCGGGTACCCGGCGCAGGTGAGGTAGTTCACCAGCGCGTCGGCCCACACATAGATCACCAACCCCTCGGAATGCGGGATGGAGGCGGGAAGCGGGATCCCCCAGGCCGCGCGCCGCGTGATACAGACATCTCGGAGCCCGCCCCGGATGAAGCTCACCACCTCGTTCTTGCGGAACTCCGGGATCAGCCAGTTCGGGTTGGTTTCGATGTGCTGGAGGAGGCGGTCGCTGTAGGCGGAGAAGCGGAAGAAGTAGGCGGGTTCGCTCACCCACTCCACCGGGCGGCCACACTCGGGGTTGGGGCAGCGGCCGTCTATGAGGTCGGTCTCCGCGAAGAAGGTCTCGTCGGGCACGCAGTACCACCCTTCGTAGCTGCCCGGGTAGAGATCGCCCTTCTGGTGGATGGTCTCGAAGAAGCGCTGGACGGCGTGGAACTGGCGTGGCTCGGTGGTACGGATGAAGTCGTCGTAGGCGACGTTGAGTCTACGCCAGTCCTCCACGAACTGGGCCGCTATCCGGTCGGCATATGCCTTCGGGTCCACGCCGGCCTGCTCCGCCAGGCGCAGCACCCGCACTGCGTGCTCATCGGTGCCGGTGGTGAACAGCACCTCATCGCCCCGCAGGCGGTGATAGCGCGCCAGCGTGTCGCAGGCGATGGTGGTGTAGGCCGTCCCAACCGTGGGGACGTCATTGACATAGTAGATCGGCGTGGTGACGTAGAACTTCACCCAGGAGACTCCAGTTCAGTTGCCCGCGCGCCGGGCGGTCTCAGTGGCAGTGGGCGCAGCTACTCGCGGTGCAGGAGCTGCAACTGGAGCCCGAAAGGGCCTTGCTGGAGGACCCCCCGGCCACCCGCGCCGAGAACACAGACATGATGCGGCGCATCTTATGCCCGCCACAAGATGGACAGACGAGGCCTTTGCCGTTGACACCCACCCGGCAGAGGCACTGCATCACCTGATGGCACTTCTCACACCGAAACTCATAAAGGGGCACGTATCCGCCCTCCAGATCGTCAAAAAGGCATCACAAGGCTAATATACCACCGGGCCTTTGCGGGTGTCAACGGTTTGTGCGAACGGCCAACACCAATCCACAGATTACGCAGATGGCGCAGATTGCCATTCAGTCCAGCAGGTCGGCAGCGCGGATGCGGAAGGACATGGGAGGGCACTCGCCGACAGTCTGAACCCCGGGGCGGTCTAGCACTGGCCTGGCTGACGACGAATCGAGGGCGCAGTCGCCCAGGATGAACACGGGACCAGAGGCTGGGTCCGGAACGGACGGCTCCTTGCCCACCACCAGGGCCAGGGGGTGGCTGGCGTCGAGCAGCCCTTCTTTCTTGAGGCGATCCAGGCCGCGCCTGATGTAGTAGGAGCAGGAGCGGCAGTAGTCTCCCCCGTAGACCTTGAGCCCCGGGAACTTCGCCTCGGACAGCTCAATGTCCGGTTTGGCGAAGGGCCGCCGGACGGCGGCGATGCTCTCACCGACAACCTGGATCTTCGCGAGGTCGGCTTCCCCGAGGCCGCGCTGGCCGGCGATGCGGGTAGTGTCAACTTCGCCCGGCGCGAAGCCCATCACCGCCTCAGCCACGGCATCCAACGCCACCGCGTCGCGGCTGGCCAGGATCAGCCCCATGTCCACGGGCCGGCCTTCATCCGCGTGATCGGCCTCCTGCCCCACCAGCGCATCAAGAAGGTTCAGGTCCGGCCGGCGCACCAGCAGCAGATCGGTGAGCTTGCGAGCCAGGGCCACCTCCCGATAGCAGTGCTGATAGAGCTTATCGTCGTCAGAGACGATGCCGTGGAGGTTCTTGATCGCCAGGGTGGTGAGGGTGAGGCTGTGAATCTTCATCACCGGCAGGTTGATGAGGACATCGGCCTCCAGGATGGTGCGGGGAACGTGCGCCGTGTGGAGGATGTCTGCGCCCGGCACCTCGACTTCCCGGAACTCATCCTCCTCCAGGTAGACAATCTCGAAGCCAGCTTCCTCCACGGCCTGGCTCATGCCGACCACGTGGAAGCAGTCGCGAGTGGTGTTGTTGCCATGGCGATAGCGGGCGGTGGAGACGCTGCGGCCCTCGGCCACGATCACCCGCTGCGCGCCGGCCTCCCTCGCCAACTCCCCCGCTGCCACCACCACCCGCGGATCAGTGGTGGTCGGCGCGGGCCGGGGGCAGAAAACATTGGGCTTGAGGACTACGGTCTGGCCCGCGACCAGCTCAGCGAGGTCGCAGACGGCCGCAATGGCCTGGGCGACCGCGGCGCGGATGGCGGCGGGGTCGGTGAGGGAGCGAGAGCGGACTATCGAGACCTGTGGCATCAAGACTCCTTGTCAACGGCAACTGCCGGGAGCCCGCAGACTCGTGCTACGTAGCGAAGCTACTTCGCAGAGTAGCAGGGGCTCCCCTACGAACGCCTCCGGCGGGCATGCGGTCCTGCTTCGCCAAGGCTTCGCAGGACAAGCGAAATGCCCGCCCTACCCCCCTTCGCCGAGGCTACGGGGGGCAAGCATCTTCGCCGTGATCGCCTCCGCCATCTCCTTCGTGCCCACTGCGGTCGGGTCGTCACGGTTCGGCTTGAGGTCATAGGTGACGGACTTGCCCTCGGCGATCACCGCGGCGACGGCGTGCTCAACGCGGTCGGCGGCCTGCGCTTCGCCGAGGTGGCGGAGCATGAGCACGCCGGAGAGGATGAGGGCGGTGGGGTTGACCTTGTTCTGACCGGCATACTTGGGGGCGGAGCCGTGGATGGCCTCGAAGAGCGCGATCTCATCGCCCATGTTCGCCCCGGGGGCCACGCCCAGGCCGCCCACCAATCCGGCGCAGAGATCGGAGAGGATGTCACCGTAGAGGTTGGGCATGACCAGCACGTCGTAGAGTTCTGGCTTCTGCACCAACTGCATGCACATGGCGTCCACCAGCCACTCGTCGTACTCGACCTTTCCTTCGTACTGCTTGGCCACCTCGCGGGCGGTGCGGAAGAAGAGGCCGTCGGTGGCCTTCATGATGTTGTCCTTGGCCACCGCGGTCACCTTGCGCCGGTGGTTGGCCAGGGCATAGTGAAAGGCGAAGTCCACGATGCGGGCAGAGGCGAAGGCGGAGATGGGCTTGATGGAGATGGCGGCATCCGGCCGGATGCGGCCGCCGGAAAGGGAGATGATCTGCCTCGCCTCAGCGCTGCCCTCCGCGAACTCCACCCCGGCGTACAAGTCTTCGGTATTCTCGCGCACCATCACCAAATCAACGCCCTGGAAGCGGGTGCGCACACCTGGATAGTGCTTGCAGGGGCGGAGGCAGGCGTAGAGATCAAGCTCCTTGCGCAGGGCGACATTGACCGAGCGCATCCCGCCGCCGCGGGGAGTGGTGAGCGGACCCTTGAGCGCCACCTGGTTGCGGCGAATGGAATCCAGCACTCGCTCCGGCAGCGGAGTACCTTCCTTCTCCATCACTGCCAGGCCAGCTTCCTGCACCTCCCACTCGATCTGCGCTCCGCTGGCGTCGAGCACGCGGCGGGCGGCTTCGCTCAGCTCGGTTCCGACCCCATCGCCGGGGATGAGGGTGACGCGATGAGCCATAGTCGGATTCCCTCCAGGGGATGTCGCTCTGATTATAGCAGAAACGCACGGGCATTCGAGTAGCTGAACGGAATCGCCGGAAGGGCCGAGGCGGGCATGGGTCCCTAGGCCTGAAGGCCGGGATGTCCCTAGGCCCGACAGGGCCGGGATGGCGGCCGGCTCTGCCGGCCTAGCCAGCGGTCGCCCAATGGCAACCTAGCCACATGCCCGCCCTACACCGGCCGAGGAGCAGGATTTCGAGGGGCCACCGACCAATAACCTGGCATCTATGCACACGGAGGATGCTCCATGTTCGGACGTAGTCGAAGCTGGCTGCCCGTTATCTCGCTCGCACTGATACTGGTGGCGGCGGGCCTGGCCGGGGCGCGGCCCGCCGCGGACAGCGCCATCCTGTTCATCGGCGACGGCATGGGGCCGATGCAGGTCGAGCTGGGGGCCGCGGCGCGAGGCGAGCCGCTGGCGATACAGCATATGCCCTACTCGGGCCTGGTCACCACGGTGGCGGTGAATGGCGAGGTGACCGACTCCGCGGCCGCCTCCACCGCGCTGTCAACAGGGCACAAGACCGAGGATGGCATGCTGGGGATGGACCAGGACGAACGGAGACTCGGGACTATCCTGGAGCGGGCCCTGAAAGCGGGCAAGAGCGCGGGCATCATCACCAATGACGCGCTCTGGGGGGCGACTCCGGCGGGATTTGCGGTGCATGTGCGAGACCGCGGGATGAGGGACCAGATTGCGCTGCAGATGGCGGAATCGGGCGCGCAGGTGATGATGGGGTTCGATAAGGAGGGATTCCTGCCCAAGTCGGCCGGCGGGGCACGGGAGGATGGACGAGACCTGCTGGCCGAACTGCAGAAGAAAGGCTATCAGATCGTTTACACGCCCGAAGAGTTGGCGCAGGCAAAAGGGGCGCGCCTGGTGGGGTTGTTCGATGATGCCCACCCGGCGACGCTGGATGAGATGGTGAAAGCCGCGCTGCCGCGGCTGTCCAGTAACGCCAGGGGATTCTTCCTGATGGTAGAGCAGGCGAGGGTGGACTGGAAGGAGGGGGACCCCTCGGGAGTGGCCCTGGATGTGATGGAGCTGGACAGAGCGGTGCAGGTCGCCCTCGATGATGCTCAGACCTGGGGCCGGACGCTGGTGGTGGTGACGGCCGACCACGAGACCGGAGACCTGCGGCTAGAGCGGCCCGGAGGGCTGAGCGTGCTGCGCCGGGCCAAGGGCTCGGCCGGGCAGATTGCCGAGCATCTGAACCAGGACCGCAGCAACATCGCGAAGGTGATGGCCGAAGAGGCGGGTCTCTCGGACCTGACGCCAGCGGAAGTGGATCAGATCAAGCAGGCCAAGGATCCGGAGGCGGCGATCGGCGCGCTCCTGAGCCAGAGAGCTGGCATCAAATGGACGCTAGGACACACCGCCACCCCGGTGAAAGTGTTCGCGTTTGGGCCGGGGGCGGAGCGGTTCACCGGCGAGATGGACAACACCGACATCCCCAAGCGAATAGTGGAGACGCTGGGCCTGGGCCGGTTCTGGGAGACGCGATAGTGAGAGTGCTAGTGGTGGGGGGCACGGCTTTCCTGGGCTCGTTCGTGGTGGACGAGCTGCTGCGGCGCAGGCACCAGGTGGCCGTGCTGGGCGCGGAGGCGGGGGAGTTCCGCGGCCCGGTAAGCCGGCTCGACGGGCTGCCTTCAGACGGGCGGGCGCTGCGCGAGGCCGTGGGTTCGTGGCAGCCGGAGGGTGTGATTGATCTCGTGCACGACGGCCCGGCTCAGGCTGCATCCGTGGCCGGGGCCTGCGCGGGGAGGGTGGCGCGGTCGGTCCACATCAGCAGTGGGGCGGTCTACGGGCGCAGCCCAGTCTGCCCGGTGGGTGAAGAGACAGAGGTGAGAGCTCAGGCCTCGGAAGAGGAGGCACAGATCGCGGCCGACATGCTGGTGCTGGGGGCGGCGGGACGGGGAGAGCTGCCGGCGGTCGTGATCAGGCTGGCCCACCTGTACGGCCCTCGCGACCCCCGGTGCGGTGAGTGGTTCTTCGCGCGGCGGGCACTGGAGAATCGCGCCCGCATCGCGGTACCGGACGGAGGGCTGCATATCTGCCATCGGGGGTTCGTGCAGAATATGGCCTGGGGAATCGCGCAGGCGCTCTCTGCCCCGCGGCGCAGTCGGCCAGGTCTACAACCTGGGCGAAGAGAAGCTCTACACCCTGGCCCAGTTGGCTCTGGGCGTGGCGCGGGCGCTGGACTATAAGTGGGAGATCTACTCGGTACCGGGGAACCTCTGGTCTACGCCCTACGCGCACACCTCCTTCTTCGACCTGCGCAAGGCGAGGTCCCAGCTTCGCTATCAGGATCGCATGATCCCCCGGGATGGACTGGAGCTGACGCTGGCCTGGCTCTGTCAGAACCCGCGGGGAGAGGACTGGAGGTGGCCGGGGATCGAGCAGCCATTTGACTACCAGCGAGAAGATGAGCTGATCGATCGCTGTGGAGTGAGGCTGGAGGCCTGAGGAGGGCCTTGCCTCGCCTCCGCCAGAATCGCCAGCAGGTTGCGCATGCAGAGGTCGCTGGCATATTCGCCCGACTCGGAGAAGCCAGCGCCGCCGGGCCGGTTTAGCACCTCCTCTGCGAGCGCCTCGGGCCGCCAGTGGGTTTCCAGGGAGGCGTAGCCCTCGTACTCCTTCGTCAGCAGCTCGCCGAGCTGGCCCTTCCAGTCCACAGAACCATCCCCGACCGGGCAGATCGTGGCCTCGGTAGTGGCGGGGTCCCGGTACGCGTCCTTGACATGGAGATGGACCATCCAGGGCTCGACCAAGCGGTAGGCGTCCGGATAGGGGGTGATCCCGTCGCCGGCGTAGATCTCATTGCAGGGATCCCAGATCGCTTTCAAGGCGGAGGAGCCGATTTCCGTGATGAACTGTCTGGTCTCGGCGGCAGTAGCGCAGTAGGTGGAGGCCTCGTTTTCGAGCCCCAGGATCATCCCCTCCCCCTCGGCGATGGGCACGGCCGGCCGGAACTGCTGCTTGATGCGATCCCATACCGGTGCCGATGGCCCGCGCTTCCAGAAGGTGAAGAGCCGGATGATCCTGGTATCGAGCAGCTTGGCGGCGCGAATACACCTTCGCAGATAGTCCAGGTGCTCCCGCTGGGCGGCACTGTCGTCGAGTTCGCACTTGAAGACCGGGGAGGCAATGCAGGCCACACTCAGATTGTGGCCGGCCAGCATCGCCCGGACCCGCCCGAGCTCGTCGTCTGACAGGTCGTGGACCTGCTTCTCCCAGACCGTGCGCAGCTCTACGCCGTCCAGGTTGAAGGGGAGCGCGAACCTGATCGCGGTTTCCAGATCCTGGGAGACCTCGTCCGTGAACACCGCAAGCTTCATCGCCTTGCCTCCTGCCGCTATCGCCTGGTGTTTCGCCCAGCGAGAGGCAGTACCTGCCGGCCGGCTCATCCTGCGGCGAGCGCTGCGCGCAGCCCGGCGCTATCCGGTGGTCTCGGCCACGAAGCGGACGTTCTGCCAGGTGGCTCCGCTGTGGTTGATCACGCGGAAGAAATCGTAGACGCTGCCGAAGAGACCCGGTTTCTCCTCTAGCTCGACGGTGTATTGGCTGGGCGCGATCTCCTTGCCCTCACTATCGAAGAGGCTGACGCGAAACGGTTCCCCGAGGCGAGTGACCAGCCACAGCGACCGCTCTCCGTGGTCGAGCTGGGGTTTCCCCTCGCGCTCGCAGTTGCCGGTGCCCTGCTCGCCACTGGTGAAGCCAAGCACCAGGCCCTCCACGCGGTGCGATAGGCGAGCGGTTTGCCGCTCCACCGCGAACCTGCCCTCCTCGATTTGGCTCAGGTCGAACTGGCGGCCGGCAGCGCCCGGTCCCAGGTACAGGCGGCCGCCGCCGCGCAGCCCCGATTTCCCGGGACTCTCATACACCCGGCCGGCCGCGTCCACCAGCCAGATCCCCTGCTCCGCGGTGGCCAACCCGGCCACCGCCCCCAGGTACACGGGCCGGCCGGAGTCATCACTGAGCGGATGCTCGCAGTCAAAGGTGCCGATCGGCAGTCCATCGGGAGAGAGAACCTGGAGCCGGGGGCTCAGCACCCACTCGTTCTGCCGGTCTCCGACATAGATGTTGCCGGCCGCGTCCACGCCGGCCAGCCACTGGCGCTGCCAGTGGCCATCGAGCGCGGCCGAGGGAGAGAGCACGGAGTCAGTGAAGCTGCCGCCCCACCCCAGCACAGGGCTGGAGCCAAAGGGAAGCTGGCGGCCGGTGGCCAGATCGAACTTGCTGATGTAATGCTCGCAGCTCACGAAGAGGCGCCCTCGATCGTCCAGGCGGAGCTGGCGGGGGCGATCGAGCTGGTAGTACATGGTGTCGGGGTCGTACTTGCCGGCCTTGGTGAAGGCCAGGTCCTCTCGGCCGATCCAACCCCAGGCGACGTGCGGAAAGGGGCGCAGTTCCAGATCGAGGCGGAAGCGTTGGACTCTCCCCAGGGCCTCATCCGCGACGTAGATCAGGCCGCCGGGCCGGTCAATGACCAGGCCCGAGGCCGAGATGAACTGGCCCGGATCGCGGCCGACAGGAAGCTCCCACGCGGTGATGCTATCGCCCAGGGGGCCGTGTTTGGAGATCCAGTTGCCTGGATGCAGCAGGTAGAGATTGCCCTCCGCGTCGAGGTCATGGGCGAGCACCCGGTCCGGGGTGAGGAGGGCGAACTGGTAGTCGAAATGGGAATCGTACTTGAGGATGGCATAGGGCGGGTGGTCCAGATAGAGCCAGAAGTTGCCGAAGTCATCCCGCCGGAGGTCGGAAACGCCGGGGACGAGGTAGCCAGGGCCGCCGAAGGTGCTGACAGGCACGCCATGGGGCAGGCGGCGCTTGCCCACCACCACGCCTTTGAGGAGATCGTCGAAGATCACCGGGTCCGCACGAGAGATGCGGGACTCGCACCGCAAGCGGTACTCCGGCCGGAGATGCCTATCGTCGGCCAGCCGAACCAGGCCGGAGGCGTCGGGCGCCAGATTCTCCCAGATGAAGGTATGCGCGCCATCCTGATAGGTGACGCGGTAGAGCTCTCCGGGCCGAGCCTGCGTCAGCCGAACTGCGAGCGCCGCGGGCGAGCGGCTGGCGATGGTGAGGCCGGCTGGCGAGGCCGACGCACACCAGCAGCCGACGCCGGCGAGCACAAGCAGCGGGAGCAGCCGTCGCCGCATCACAGCCCCTCCCACTCGACTACCGGCCTGACCATGCGGGCACGGGCCGGGCATGGCTTGGGCCCGGACTCCGTCCTCTCCACTCGGCGTGCGACATCGGTGAGCGCGAGCGCCCGGAGGTAGGGGTCGGAGATGGACTCGGCGAGGTTGACCGGGCTGGCGGTTCCGCTCAGGGCGAGGGTCGGCAGCAGCCAGCGCAGGGCCAGATCATGGTCAAGGCCGATGGTCGCCAGCCGCAGCGCCTCCTGGGGATCGCGGCCGGCCAGCAGCATAGAGGCGGCGGCCTGGAGGGCGGCCTCGGTGCGAGAGCTTGACGGAGGCAAGGTTCGCAGCAGGCGCTCCGCGGCGGCAGCGTCGCGGGGCGCGATGGCGGCGGCCACCTGGGCGCGGAGGCGCAGCGCGCGCTGCGGCTCGGACACCAGGCCGATCAGGGAGGTGGCGGCCTCCGCATCGGTGGCGGCCAGCCGAAGCGCAAGAGCCTCTGCCGCGCGGACTCGCGCTTGCGGGCTGTCTATCTCCCACAGCAGATCGGCCGCCTGGCGCGAATCCGAGGCCGCGATGGCGGGCGCAACTGCGCTCAACGCAGCATCTCGCGCGTCGCCTACAGGCAGCGAGCGAGCCAGCCGCAGAGCGCGCGCCGGGTCGGCCGCAGCAAGCCGAGCAGTCGCCAGTCGGGCCACCTCCGGCGTCGCGCCGATGTCGGTGAGGAGGCTTTGTGCGGGGCCAGAGGGCGAGGCCACCAGCCGAATCGCGAGCTGGGCCAGCGCCCAGGCGCGGGGACGGGGGGGGAGGCTGCGGGCGAGGCCAAGGGCGCGCGCCGGGTCAGTGACGGCCAGGGCAACGGCCAACTGTGCCCGCGCCGAATCGGGCGCTACCTCTACCTCCTGCACCCAGGCGAATGCTCCCTCAGCACTGTCTGAGGCCATCCGGACAGCAGCGCTGGTGAGCAGGGCGGAGCGGATGAGAGGATCAGTAACCCGCTGGGCAATGCCATAGGCCTCGGCCGGCGGCCGGGCCTCGGCGATCTGCCAGACCGTCCGCTCGCGGAGAGAATCCGAGCTGATGGCGGCCGCGAGCTTCAGGGCTTGATCCGGGTCAGTCTCGCCAAGGCCGAGGGCGATGCATGCCTGAGCGCGATCTGAAGAAGGCCCGCCGAGCTGCCAGGAGCGCAGCAGGGCAAGCGCGCCGGCCGGGTCGGAGCCGGCCCTGGCGACGACGACAGCCAAGCGTGCGTCATCGGCCGGGAGCTCCGGGGCAACCAGCAGCGCGTCCTGACCCAGCGCGGCCATCTCGGCCAGCAGCAATCGCTCTTCCTGCTCGCGGCGAGAGGGCTCTACTATTCTCAGCAGTAGCTGAGAGGCGTCGGCCGCTGCCAGCCTCGCGCCAGCGGCATCGGTGCCGGCCAAGCCAAGGGCGATCCACCCCAGGGCGCGAGCCGCGTCAGAGGGCCGCCGGATGCCGCTGGCGAGTTCGAGGGCGGCATGCGGATCGATGCGAGACAGGCTGCAGGCGATGTACCGGCGGGCAGCAGACTGATCTCCGGCCAGCTCGACGGCCTGGGCGGCAGTGACAGCCTGACTCAGGCACTCGCGGGCAGTAGCGCCCGCGGCGAACCCTGGGCCGGAGATGAGACCGAGGACAACCAACCCGGCGAAAGAGAGCACGCGGATGCGATCGGTCACGACTGCAACCCCTGGGTGGTCAAGACTACTCTCAGTTCTGGCGCCAAGGGTGGAACTCCTGCCCGCGCGCTGGAGTCCAAAGACAGGAACCACAAAGGGTGTATTCCGATGCTGATGGCGCGGAATCTTGGGCATGGGTCGCATCGGGCATTCCAGCCATGGGTGCGATTGGCTGCGCACAGGAGGTGAGGCGAGATGCGTCGAACGGCGCCCCTGCAACGAGGATCCAGGCCTCCCGTTTGCTAGGGGTCGCACCGTGACCATGGGGAGGCTTGACAGAGGCCTGCCCCCATGCTATATTCCGCCCGACCTGGGGGGACCCGGTGGCGTGGGGCACCCGCCGCAGGCCGCGGTGCGCATTCCGGGCTGCGGTGGCCGCAGAACAGAGACCAGGCTAGCCCTGGCATAGTCCAATCTGGCTTGATCGTGGTAATTAGGGTACAGGACTGGCAGTAGGCCGACGAGGCGGGCCGCGCACTACGGCCGCGAGGCGGCTGCTGCGTTGCGAAAGGAGGTGAGGTCGCGTGCGGAAGCAGGTGAGTCCGGCAGTTGCGGTCGTGATAGTCGTGGTGGTGGTTCTGATCGCGGTGTTCGTGCTCATGAAGTTCACGAGGACGAAGAAGCAAACCAACATCATCCCGGGCGTTGGGGTGATAGACTCTAGCGGTCGCGTCGTGCGAGGTCGCCGTGGCGGTGGGGGCGGCGGCGGTGGCGGTCGCGGCGGCGGTGGCGGCGGTGGCCGGCGCGGCGGCGGCGGCGCACGCGGTGGTGGTGCGCGGCGCGGCGCGGGCGGAGGTGGTGGCCCAGCCGGGCAGTAGCCCGATTGGGCGGCACGGCCTCGTCGCGGCAAGCCGGGGACAGAGGAGTGACTCTGACCCAGTGTCGGCGAAGCGCGAGCTGCAGTCACGAGAGGAGCGGCCAGCTTGGGCCGCTCCTCTCTTCACTTTTCCCCGAATAGGAAGGAGGCGTGCACATGGCCAGGAACGGAGGCGAGAGCCGGGCCCTGGTGGTGCTTGATTCGTCGCAGTCGAAGAGGCTGATCGCCCGCGCCGTGGCCCAACTGCCAGAGGTGCAGGCAGCACTGAAGGGAGGCCGGCTGATCGTAGGCAACGGCACTGGTAATGCCTTCGTAGTGGAGGAGCTACTGGGCCGGCCGGTCTCGAAATGGCGCTATGCGGCCGGGGTGATCGCGGAAGGCCGCCTGGCGGTGACGGATGGCGCCACGCGATTGCCTCCGGTTGCGCTCAGGAACGGCGAGCCGTACCCGGGCGGCTGGCAGGAGCTGTTGCAGGAGTTCGAAAGCCGCGACGTGTTCATCAAGGGTGGCAACGCGCTGGACGCGGAGGGCAATGTCGGGGTGCTGCTGGCGAGCCCGGTGGGGGGCACGGTGGGTCAGATGGTGGGCGTGGTGTCGGCGCGAGGCTGTCATCTCATCGTCCCCATCGGCCTGGAGAAGATGGTGGGCGATGTGCTGGAGGCGGCGCGGCACTGCGGCATCGGGGCGACCGACTGGACTGATGGCATCCCTTGCGGCATGGCGGTGCTCCGCAACGCCCGAGTGGTCACGGAACTCGAGGCGTTCGAGGTCCTGACCGGGGTGGCGGCCTGGCATGTCGCATCCGGTGGCATCTGCGGGTCGGAGGGATCGGTCACTATCGCGCTGGAAGGACCTGCCGCGGCCGTGCAGCGGGCCTTCCGCCTGGCCGAGTCGCTCGCCGGCGAACCACCGGTGACACGCGAATAGGGAGGAAGGTGGCGGAGCATGATCTGTGACTCGCACGCCCACTTGAAACACGGGGACACCGCCCACACCGAGTACTCCGCCGAGGCCATCGTGCGGACCATGGACGCGGTGGGCATTGACAAGTCCGTGGTCTTCGCCATGTCCACTACCACCAAGAGATCCATCGAGATGGCGGAGCAGGCGGTGGCAGAGTTCCCGGATCGCCTGCTACCCTATGTCTATGCTTTGCCCAGCTATGAGAGACCGGTCTACCAGGAGCTGGAGGAGGCGCTCGCAAAGCGCGGCTTTCGCGGGATCAAGATCCACGCCGGGGAGTGCAGCCTGGCCAAGTACATCATTGATCCCGTGCTGGAGCTGGCCGGCCGCTACCAGGCGCCGTGTCTGATTGACCTGCTGGGGTGGCACGGAGTGGCGGAGTCGCTGGCTCGGAGATTCCCGCAGACCAAGATCATCATCGCCCACCTGGGACGCTACCTGTGCACCGACGAGCAGCTCCTCGACCGCTTCATCGGCCTGGGAGAGAAGTACGAGAACGTGTATCTGGACGTCAGTGGGGTGGTGATGCTGGGGAAGATCAAGGAGGCGGTGGCGCGCCTCGGGGCCAGCAAGCTGATCTGGGGGACGGACGGCCCCCACAAGGCCCCGGATACGGTGAGCTTCGCCAGGCTGGAACTGGAGAAGATGCGAGTCGTCGGGCTCGACCGGCAGGCGGAACAAGAGCTGCTGGGCGGGAGCATCGCCCGGCTGCTGGGCCTATGAGCCGGCTGCCCTCACTGTGCGTGTGCTGCCCGAGGGCCTGCTGACGGCGCAGCAACGCGATAGAGGTGCACCGCGTACGGCTCGAAGTCGTCCTCGAAGCGCCCGCCCCACATGGGGATAGTCCGCCCCTCCCCGATCACCTCCACGGCGCCATTCTCGCCCTCACCCCATGTCCTCCTCAGGACCTCCAGTTTGAAGGAGCCATGGGTGGCCGCATTGCGCATGGCCACCGCGAACAGATAGATGTCGCTGCCCTGCCGCTTCACCATGATGTCTATGGGGACGTTCGGGTTGGAGGTCATGACCCCGGCCGCATTCTCGATGGTAGGAGAGTTCAGGACCGGAGCAAGCGCCAGGATCTGCTGGTTGATCGCCTTGACGGCGGCGCTCATCTCCGGGTCCGCGAGCAGGCCGGCCTCGATCTCCTCGGGCTGGAACTGGTGCACGAAGTAGATGATCCCCAGGGAGCCGTGGACGAGTGACATCCAGACTTCGGCCTTCACCTGGGCGGGGGTCGCCTTGCGGTCAGGGCGACTGATGTGCGTGCACTCGAGGGCGTTCCAGATCACCTTCTGCCCCTGCGTCCACTGGCGAAGGCGATCCACTCCCTTGGCGATGAGCCAGAGCCAGTTCTCGCCATCGGGCAGATCCGGGTGCACCACGGGGTAGATATCGAAGGAAACGAGGTCGCAGCCTTTGACATACTCGGGGTAGTCCGGGAGAGTACAGCCGATGCCCTTCCACTCGTCGTAGGCCACGCCCTGGCCCAGGTTCAGCAGCACCGGCCGGGTGGGGTCGTTCCTGCGCATTTCCTGGTAGTCAGCAATGATCCTCTGGGTGGGGATGGCAGGACCATATCCGCCGCCGGGCAGCGGCTGCGCATTGTCCGGCTCATCCCCGTGCATCCAACCGATGATGATGGGCTCATCGCGATGGCGCAGGCCCGCCTGGTTCTGGTCGCAGATCACGAACATGCCGGCCCTGCGCAGGGCTGCGAGCTGCTCCTCCGTTGGGCCCTCCCAGAGGCCGACATAGGTGTTGATGCCCAGCGCCCGATAGGCCTGCGCGTGCTTTGGGTCTTGCAGCCAGACCGCGAGCGGGAAGAACTTCGGGTCAGGAGAGGGCCCGTGCGACCAGGCCGCATAGGGGCTCTGGTGGGCAAAGGGCTCGGCCCGGCCGGCGTATGCCACCACCCCACAAATGACTGGCAGGATCAGGAGTCCGACTATGGCCCGCGTCACCGCGCCTCCTGGTGTGACGACCGGGTGAGTATACCCATATCCGCTCCCCCTGACTAGAAGCTGTTTCATAACCTCCCCAGGGGAGGTTATGAAGTACGCTTTAGGTGAGCGGTGGAGAAGAGAGCAGGAGACAGGTCCGCCGGGAAGTCGGCGGGCAGATCGCCGGCGCTCGACGGCTATGGCGACGGAGCGCTTCCGCCCGACGAGTCGGCGCTACAGGAGAGGGAGCGGCTGGCGTGGAACCCTCTTAGCGCATTGGGTGCGACCCGCGAATGGCCCATCAGCTCGAGCCTGAGCAATCCTTCCTGCACCTGCCGCGACCCCGGGCCGTGCTACTCGGCGCCGCTCTGGCGATAGCTCTCGCCTTCCTCATCCCTTACTTCAACCTGTCCCTGAACAAGTTCGACTGGGCCTTCCGCCCGGTGCCGACCGGGCCGATCTTCCTGCTCTTTCTCCTGATCTGGCCCATCAACACGTTGCTGCGACGCTGCCGCCCGGGGTGGGCGTTCACCGGCCCCGAACTGCTGCTGGTGTATGCCATGATGGCGATCTGCGGCGCGCTGGCCAGCGAGGGACTATACGGCTACACCACCGTGAACTCGGTGCATGCCCGGTACTATGCGAGCCGCGAGAACCGCTGGGCGGAACTGTTCCTGTCGAATCTCCCGGTCTGGCTACAGGTTGACCAGCCGGAGGCGGTGAGGTGGTTCTTCGAGGGGCGCCCAGAGGGGGCCGCCATACCCTGGCACGAATGGGTAGCGCCCATGGCGGCCTGGTCGGTGTTCGCGCTCGCGCTGTATGTCGCTTTCTTCTGCCTGGCCTCTCTGCTGCGCAAGGACTGGATCGAGGGGCAGCGACTGTCTTTCCCCATGGCCGCGCTCCCGATCGAGATGGCCGGCAACCCCGTACCCTCGGGCGGCAGTGCGTTCTTCCGCAATCCCCTGATGTGGGCCGGGTTTGCGCTGCCGGTGGTGCAATCGCTGATACAAATGGCCCACTCCTTTGCGCCCTCCGTGCCCTACTCCCCGCTGTACTTCCACCTGGGGCGCTGGTTCGCCGGCGAGGGTCCCTGGGACTCTATCTCCGACACCTATGCTTACATCGGGTTTGAGACCATAGGCCTTCTCGCCCTGCTCCCGGCGGAAGTCTGCCTCAGCTTATGGCTCTTCTTCCTGGTGAACCGGACGCAGCTTCTCACCTTCGCCGCCCTGGGTTTTGGGCACGAGGGCCTGGGCGCGCGCGTCTTCAGCCCATCTATCTTCATCACCTACCAGGAGGCCGGGGGCTGTCTGATGCTGGCCCTCCTGCTGCTCTGGCAGTCGCGGCGTTCACTGGCGATGGCCTTCGGCGGACTCGTCGGCCGGCCTGTGCCTCACGACCCGCTGGATCCCATCTCGCACAGTGCGGCCGTGATAGGCCTGGCCTTGAGCGGCGTCTTTCTGACCTACTGGGCTTACCGCACCGGCATGGATCTCTCGGTGTTCGCCGCCCTCATGGTGGTCTTCTTCGCCTATTCGCTGGTGATGGCGCGGCTGGTGGCCGCGGCCGGCGTCTATGTCCCGGATGTGAGCATGTCACCCCGGGAGCTGTTGGTAGGCCTGGCAGGAAGCACCAGCTACTCGCCGGCCTCTCTCACCATGCTGACCTATCTGCAAGCCACCTTCATGCTGGAGTGGAAGGTGAGCTTCCTGCACTACACTGTAGATGACATGAAGATCCTGCACTCGGCCCGCCTCCCGGGCCGGCCCGCGGCCCTGGCGCTGCTGCTAGCGGTGGTGCTGATGATGCTGGTCGCGCCTTGGACGAACATCCATGCCGCCTACCAGTACGGCGCCAACAAGTTCGACATTTGGCAGTTCCGGGAAATGGGGCTGGGGCAGTTCGGGGAGCTCGCCGCCAACTTGCATACCCCCCGGGCGCCCGCTGCCTATCTCCCCCTGGGGCTGCTCTGCGGAGGAGCGGTGATGTTCGTCCTGAACTGGCTGCACACCAATTTCATCTGGTGGGGCTTGAGCCCAATCGGGTTCATCATGGGCGGCACGTGGGGCCTGGGAGATCGGATCTGGACCAATGCTCTCATCGCCTGGGTGGTGGTAGTCGGTCTGCGCAAGTTCGGGGGCCTGCGCCTCTACCGCAGATTCCGGCCCATGTTCCTGGGGATGGCGCTCGGCCACTTCGTGATCATAGGGCTGCGCAGCATGATTGACCCCATGCTAGGCCTGCACATGCAGCTCGCGGCCTGGGCGTGACAAGACGCAGGCGAGGGCTGATAGTGAAACTGCCTGAGGCATGGTATCATGCTAGCGGACCAAGCCGCCTGTGTTTACCGCTCTACTGGAAGCGATGCGACCCCGGCAGTGGACGAAGAACGTCTTCGTCTTCGCTGGCATAGTCTTCGCGCGCCGCCTGTTCGACGTGCCGGCGCTGATCGTCAGCCTGGGGGCCTTCGCTCTTTTCTGCCTGCTGTCCGGCAGCGTCTATCTGGTGAACGATGTGCTGGACGCGGAGCAGGACCGGCAGCATCCGACGAAGCGCAAGCGTCCCATCGCCTCCGGCCGATTGTCGCCGGGGGTGGCGCTGGCCGCCGCCCTGCTAATCGCGGGCCTGGCGGTAGGGCTTTCGTTCACCCTGACCACCGCGTTTGCGGTGATCGCCATCATCTACCTGGCGCTCAACCTGCTCTATTCCTCCGCGCTCAAGCACATAGTGATCCTGGACGTTTTGTCTATCGCCATCTTCTTCGTGCTGCGGGCCGCGGCCGGCGCAGCCGCGATCTCGGTGCCCATATCCCACTGGTTGTTGATCTGCACCATCCTGCTCGCGCTTTTCGTCGCGCTCAGCAAGCGGCGGCACGAGCTGACGCTGCTGGAGAACAATGCCTCTGCCCATCGCGCCAGCCTTACTGAGTACACCCCCTATCTGCTCGATCAGATGATCGCGGTGGTCACCGCCTCCACGCTGATGGCCTACTCCCTCTACACCGTGGACGCCAGGACTGTGCACGAGGTTGGCAGCGACCGGTTGATGTACACCATCCCATGCGTCATCTTCGGCATCTTCCGCTATCTCTACCTGATCCATCAAAAGGGTGAGGGGGGAGACCCTGACCGCATCATCGTCTCGGACCGCCCGTTTCTCATCAACCTGGTGGTCTGGGCGGCGATCGCGGCCGCAGTCGTATACCTTCACTGAGCATCCCCTCGCTCGCCTGATGTCGCGACTGCGTGACAGGCTGGTCTTGCCCTGCCGGCGGGAGCGCTCTAGACTGAGAGCGCCGTGACAGATGCTCCTGGCTAGGCGGCCGAGGGCCGTGGGGCAACGGTTGCCCTCCGTTCCGAATCTGGAATGAGAGGGTGTTTTTGTGGGGGGCGGCCCATGCCAACTTTCGAGCAGATCTCGGAGCTGCTCCGAGTTGCTGTTGTCACCGACGACTCTGGCGCGGCGCACCGACTGACGGGTGCGCTGCGAGAGTCGGGTTGTGCCGTGCGAGCTTTCTCCCTCACCGGCCCCTCCGCGTGCGCTCGCGTGCGTGAGCTGAATCCAGCCGTGGTAGTGCTGCGGGTAGGCGGTCCCGGGGCCTCTTCGGCCTCCAGCTATCAAGACATCGCGGGCAACCACGGGCCTGCATTGGTCTTGGTCACACCCGCGGCCTCAGGCGAAAGCCTGGGCCTGGCCCGCGAGAGCGGCGCCTTCATGCACCTGGTGGAGCCCGTGATCCCACAGGCGCTGGTGGCCGCAGTCTGGCTGGCCTGCCGCGGGGTGAGGAATTGTGGCAGCTGAGCCGCCGCGTGACCGGGCTGCGAGAGTCGTTCGTCTCCCTGAGAGTAGTGGAACGGGCGAAAGGGATCCTGATGCGACGCCTGCAACTGACGGAGCAGGAGGCGCACCGACGGCTCCAGGTGGAGAGCCGTAACCGCAATCGCAAGCTGGTGGAGACGGCCTGGCATGTGATCCAAGCCGATGCCCGGCTCTCCCGCGGCGGGACATCGCGTTCTCGGGCTGCCCGGTTCACTCCTCGCTGAGGCAGAAAGCTACGGCCTGGAGGCGCAGGGAGCTGGCGGTGGCGCAGCGAAACTGGGTTCGGCATGCCGGATTCCTCGCATCCTGCCTTGCGTGGTCTGCCTCGCAGCCGCGGCGATCCGCTAGTCGAAGCTGAACTGCGCCGCCGCATCCGAGCCCGGGGGCGGATCTCATTCGCGGAGTTCATGGAAGTCGCCCTCTACCTGCCCTCCGCGGGGTACTATCAGGTCCACGCCGAGATCGGCCCGCAGGGCGATTTCCTGACCAGCCCGGAAACCCACCCCGCCTTCGGCGCGCTGCTGGCCCGGCTGTGCATGCTGATGTGGCGAACCACGGGCTCGCCGGGGCAGTTCGGGGTGATCGAGTACGGCGCCGGCACCGGCTCTCTCTGTCGCCAGATCCTGGAGGCAGTGCCGCTGCTCAGTCCCGGGTTCGCAGCCGCACTGGAGTACGGCATCGTGGAGGTGAGTTCAGCCCTGCGAGCGCGGCAGCAAGCGCGCCTGGCCGATCTCGGTGATCGCGTGCAGTGGGTGCAGCCGCGAGAGCCAACGCCGCCTGCCGCGGGCTGTGTTCTCGCCAACGAAGTCGTGGACGCCTCACCAGTGCATCGGGTGCGCGTGATCAACGGCCGGGTGCGAGAGATCTATGTGGGCCTGGCGGCGGATCGCTACCTGGAACTGCTCGGGCCGGTCTCCCGGCCCGAACTGGAGTCTCGCCTGCGCGATGCCGGCGTGCAGCCGCCCGAGGGCAGCACACTGGAGATCAACCTGGCAGCGCGAGAGTGGCTGCGCGAAGCAAGCAATCGCCTGAAGAGCGGATACATGGTGATCATAGATTTCGGCGGCAGCGAGCGCGATCTCTACGCTGGCGCGAGCAGGCGCGGCGGCCTCAAGTGCTTCTACCGTCACGCCTGGACTGATGATCCCTATGACCGGCCGGGATGGCAGGACCTGACGGCCCCGGTTGACTTCACCGACCTGGCGCGGAGCGGGAGAGAGCTGGGCCTGGAGGTGATGGCCGAGCTCAGCCAACGCGAGCTGTTGGCAAGCCTCGGACTCAAGGCAGCGCTTTCCCGACTTGAAACCATGGGCCTGCCCGTAGTGGAGCGCGAGAGGAACAAGAAGGCGATGCAGGCCCTGGTGGACCCAGCAGGGCTCGGCGGCTACCGCGTGCTGGTTCAGGGCAAAGCTGCCCCGGCCTTCACGATGGTGGCGGCTTGCGGAGGCGAGCTTCAGCCACTTCCGCTGCTGCCGCAGGAACGCGTTGACTGGCCTGAATGAAGAGCGGGGGCAGGGAGCACGCCGCCTGGGAAGAAGACACCGCGCAGAGGAGGGGTAAGCACACGCGATGGCCTGGCCCGGTTTGCTGCGCGCTATGCTGCGACGGTTGAGCGGCCGCCCGTCGGGCGCGGGCAGTGAGGAGAAGGCCGCTGCAGATCCTCTTACGCGCGTCTCTGCGTTGTGGGCCGACCGCGCGGCCGAGAGCGGGGACTGCCCTGCTCTGCCTGGCGTGTGGACCTCCCATCCGGTGGTGCGAGCGGCGATGAACCGGCGCATCTCGGGCCGCGGAGATGTGGAGTGGCTGGCCTGGGCGAAGCAAGCCTTTCTCCCGGAGCCGGTGGGGCGGGCGCTGAGCCTGGGCTGCGGCGGCGGACAGATGGAGCGGGAGGCGGTCACGCTCGGGCTCTGCCGGGAGATCGAAGGTGTGGATGTCTCCCGAGGTGCAGTGGAGCTGGCCCGCCAGCGGGCGGAGGCGGCCGGGCTCGGCGGCATCAGCTATCGCGTCGCGGATCTCAACTCCATCCTGCTTCCGTCCGCCCGCTACGATCTGGTGATCGTGAAGCAGGCCTTGCATCACATCCAGGCCCTCGAGCACGTGCTGGACCAAGTGAAGGGTTCGCTGCGGCCAGGCGGTTGGTTTCTTGTGAATGAGTACGTCGGGCCCTCTCGGTTCCAGTGGACTGACCTGCAACTGGAGATCATGAACCAGCTCCTGGCTTGCCTGCCGGAGCGCTTGCGGAGGGTCGGCGAAGCGGTGCGAGAGCGCTTGGAGCGGGCGACGCCGGAGCAGATCGGGGCTCACGATCCGTCGGAGGCAGTGTGCTCGGCCGAGATCGTGCCCTTGGTGGAGGCGCGCTTCGAGGTGGTGGCGCGGCGTGACTTCGGTGGCACGCTGCTCAACCCGATGCTGGAGGGAATCATCGCCAGTTTCGATGTCGCAGACGAGAACGATACGGCCATGCTACGTCTGCTCATCGCCTTCGAGGACATCCTGCTGGAGCGGGGCGTGCTGACGAGCGATTTCGCGGTGCTGGTGGTGAGGCCGCGAGTTTCCTAGGCTCCCGTGGGACCATGGCTGGCCTGCATGGGGTACTGGGCCCAGACCTTTCCGTCGAGCCTTCTGCCAGCGGCCGTGCGACGCACACCGCCCCATTGCTTGAAGAAGAACGGCACGCCAGCAGCGAGGCATTCGTCTCTGATGAGGCGCGCCCATTCCGCCTTCATAGGGCGCGCGTGGGGCCCTGACTCGCCACCCGCGATGACCCAATGGACTCCGCGCAGGGGGATGTTGCAGATCATCCCAAGCAAGGGCTCGAAAGACACGAACCTAACCGCGGCCGGCACTTCGCGGAGGCAGTCTAGCCTCCAGGCATAGTCCTGGGTTTCAACTGTCACTCCGGCCCACACGTTCCGAGGCCACGAGAGCTTAGGCGAGAGCTCGGCCAAGCGCTCTGCGCGTTTGGTCAGCACCTGGAAAATGTGATGGTGAGCAGTCTCCATCACCTCGAACACGGACTGAATGAAGTCGAGCGGTACCTCCCGGTGGAACAGGTCACCCATCGAGTTCACGAACACCATCTGTGGCTTCGACCAACCAAGCGGTATCCTCAAGGCATTCGGGTGCACCGTGACGCGGAAGCCGTTCCGGTAGCGCGCCTGCCCCATCGCCTTCAATCGCAGACTCATGCGCTCGGCGTAGCAGTGCTCGCAGCCAGAGCTGACCTTGGTGCAGCCTGTGACCGGGTTCCAGGTTGAGTTGGTCCATTCGATCGCGCTCAAGCTCATCAGCCCCTCCTCGACCGTCCTCGCTACTGCCTGGTTCGGCGATAGCTTCTGAAGATGTCAGAGGCGATCCTGCCGCCGGTGGCGTTACACGAAGCAAAGACGATGTAGTAAAGGGGAGCGTTGTTCGCGGTACTCATCAGGATCGGGTCGGGAACGTATGTGAAGCCGGCCACTCTTTTGAGCCGCTCGCAGTACGCTCCGACAATAGCATCCCCGTGTGCTTTCTCGGGGTACTCCTTGAAGAGTGTGCTCTTGGCCGAATGAACAACCTCCCGCCAGGAATCATCACCCCAGAACGCAGTCATGCGAAGCTTGTCCTCCTCTGCGGCCTGCGACGGATCGCGCCGCCCGACGTTCCGGTTGATGTCCATGATGGGGAAGTTGAGGAGCAGCTCGATGGACTGCTCCTTCCCCGCGGCCTCCACAACCGACCACTTGTAGTGTAGGCCATACGGATCTAGGAGCCAGAGTGCCCGACGGAAGTCCCTCCGACGATAGCGAGGCAGCACTTCCTCGAGGAGCACTTCGTTGCAGTCGCCGGTGTAGACATAGGTGTTGGGATATGCCTGCATCTGCTGCTTGAGAGCAGCGGTCTTCACGGGGTCGAGGTCAATGAGAATGGTACTCTCGGAACCGAGGGGTGACATTCTGAGCTATGAGTGGAGACCCCGACACCAGCTCACCTGTCTCCTTCGACCGCACGACACCTGCTCCCGCGAACGCGTCGACGTATACATGCTGCAGTTTCGGCTGCTTGGCGAGTATAACCGAATATGCGGCCGCGTACTTGCGGATGATCTCTAGCTTGATCTCGGACCACGGCCCAATCTCGTCCAACTTCAGGCTCCGCTCTGGCACAGGCCCCTCCTTGTGATGCTGCTGAGCGGCGTTATGCTATACCAAACTGCTGTTTGCGTCAAGCCCTCAGAGCGGGCACCCCTCCATCCGCGTCCTACACCACTCGTAGAACTGCCCGTTGGGCACTTCCTCGGAGGCGAGGAGCATGGGGGAATAGGGGTGGCCTGAGAGGTAGGCGAGGTGGCTGTCCAGGGCGCACTGGTCGGTCTCTCGGTCTATCTCCAGCAAGTGGCGGAGGGAGCTGTCGGGGACGCGGGACTGCTCTTCAGGCGGGACGGCGCAGAGCCAGGTCAGCCGGTAGACGTCTTCGCTGGTGAGCGAGAGGTCGGAGAAGCGCTGCTCGATGTCGCGGGCAAGATCGTTATCCTGGTCTGCGTAGTCGACGACAAACTTCTCCAGGGTGTCTATGGCGTCCGCGAGGAAAACGCCGAGGGCGACGCTGAGGTTGTGGACCTTGCCGGCGGCGATGATGGCGGCATCATCTGACGCGCCTCCCCCAGCCGCTCCCGGATGTACATGTAGCGGATGCGCTCGCTGCCGAAGGCGTCGGGGCCCGGGTCGTCCACCAGCAGCCCCTCGCGCTGGAAGGCCGCGAGGTCATTGGCGTGAGCGCGTTTGGCGAGCTGATCACCATCGAGACCGAGCCGCTCCATGGCCTCGACATCCACGAAACGGCAGCGGCCGCCGCCGATGCGGACGCCGGTGCGGCGCTCCACCTCGAGGCGGACATCGGAATCATCCCGCAGTCCGCCCAGGTAGAGGCCGCGCAACACGTCAGGAGGGTTGACGGTGAGGTGGCGCAGCACCCCACATCCGATCAGCCCCTCCCCTATCTCGTTCACCAGAGTGGCCCCGGCCCGGCCGGCCACGGCGGCGTCGGTCCAAGCCACGACTTCATCAATCAGGTCCTGGCGCTGAAGAGCCACCGCGCGGGGGTTTCGCTGCAAGGCCTCCACGATGTCATCCATCTCGGTGTTGGGGAAGCGCCGGCCGGCGAAGGAGCCGTGGCCCATCTGGGCGTGTCCTTCCACCGATTGCATCAGGATGAGCTCGGCCGCGGGCTGGGTGGTGCGCAGGCGCATGGTGTAGAGCATGCGCTGGAAGTCCTCGCGGATGAGGTCGGCGGGCGAGACCGCGGAGCGCCGCGGAGACTGGTGGGCGCGCTGCTGATCTGCGCGGTGATGGTGGTGAGGGTGGTGATGTTTGCGAGGCATGGGTGCCATCTCCTCATCGGCAACTGGGCAGGAGACACGCTCCTGCACTACGGACTGCGGACTGTGGCAGGAGCCAAGCTCCTACCCAACATTGGTTCCTGCCCAATGTCTAGAACGGCCGGCGGGCATGCGGAGACATGCCCGCCCTACAGTGGCAGGAGCCAATCTCCTGCCCAACCCTACTTCGCAGAGGCCTCGTACGGCGAGCGCTTTAGCCTTTCATGCCGCTAAGCACAATGCCACGTACGAAGTATCTTTGACCAATGAGGAAGACGATCAGCACCGGCAGCATGACGATGACGGAGGCGGCCATGAGCAGGTGATACTCGGTGGTGTAGCTGTCCTGGAAGTGGGCGAGCCCGATGGGGAGGGTCTTGAGGCCGAGCCGGTCCACCACCATCAACGGCCAGAGGAAGTCGTTCCAGCAGTGCAGGAAGGCGAAGGTGGTGAGGGTGGCGAGGGCCGGCTTGGCCAGCGGAAGGATGATGAAGCGATAGACCGCGAAGGGCGACGCGCCGTCAATCACGGCCGCATCCTCCAGCTCCCGGGGGATGGTCAGGAAGAACTGGCGCAGCAAGAAGGTGCCATAGGCGGAGAACATCGCCGGGAAGATCAGGGCGCTGTAGGTGTTGGTCATGTGGAGCTGGCTGAGCAGGGCGTAGATGGGCAGCATGATCACGATCGCCGGCACCATGAGGGTGGCGAGGTAGCCGACGAAGAGATGATCGCGCCCGGGGAAGCGCAGCCTTGAGAAAGCGAAGGCGGCGAGGGAGCTGGTGAAGACGGTGCCAAAGGTGACGCAAATGGTCACGAAGATGGAGTTGAGGTAGAACACCAGGAACCCGTCCACATCGTGCGCCAGGCCGAAGAAGGCCTCCGCCACGCGCACGCCCTCCGCCCGCCAGGCCTCCCGGTAGTTCTCCCAGTGCAGCCGGACTTGGCGCATGGGAATGAGACTGCTCTCGGGCAGCAGACGCCGTTCTCCCGCCTGGGCGGGCGGAGCGATCACCTGCACCTGGACCCCCTGCGGCGAGTAACGGAGAATGGCGACCCGCAGGCTCTGCTCTCCCGCCACATGGCCGGCGGGCAAGCCCCTGACCTCGGCCACGCGGCAGGTCTGTCCGTTGAGCTGGGTGGTGACGGGTTCGCTCGGGAGCCACCGCGGCGGGAACTCGATGGCGTAGCCGGGGGCCTTGAGCGAAGTGGAGATCATCCAGGCGAAGGGCAGCAGCATGGTGACGCCGATGGTGGCGAGCGCCAGATAGGAGGCAGCCCGCAGGAGCAGGGAACGCCGGCGAGGCGATCTCGCGGGAGGCGCGCTCATTCGTAGTGCACCAGACGCTGGCCGTAGCGCCAGTTGAGGAGGGTGAAGCTGAAGACGAGCAGGAAGAGCACGCAGGCGATGGAGGAGGCATAGCCGAGCTGGTGCCAGGCGACGGCGTAGTTGTAGATGTAGAGCATGAGGGTAGTGGTGGCGCCGGCCGGGCCGCCGCCGGTCATGAGGAAGGCGGCGGCGAAGAGGAAACTGCCCTGGAAGCCCGCGATGATGCTCATGGTGACCACGAAGAAAGTGGTGGGAGAGAGCAAGGGCCAGGTGATGTGGCGGAGGCGGGTCCAGGCGGTGGCGCCGTCGAGCGCGGCGGCCTCGTAGAGCTCCTCGGGTATGCCCTGGAGGCCGGCGAGGTAGAGCACGCAGTTGTAGCCGCCCACACCGGCCCACAGGGCCATGATGATGAAGGCCGGCTTCGCCCAGGCCAGCGAGCCGAGCCAATCCGGGGGATGAGCGACGCCCAGACTCATGAGCATGCTGTTGAGCAGGCCGATCTCGTTGGGCTGCTGATGGAAGATCCACTTCCACACGATCACCACCGCCACCGCGGAGGAGACCGTGGGCAGGAAGTAGATGGTGCGAAAGAGGGTGATGCCGCGCAGGCGCTGGTTCAGCAGCAGGGCCAGCAGCAGGGAGCCGACAATGCTGAGGGGGATGCCCAACATGAGGAATAGGGTGTTGCCGAGGTAGCGCCAGAACTCGGAGTCATTGGCCGCGAGATGGCCCGCCTCTCCATGCCAGCCCAAGAGGCGAAAGAAGTTCGCGGCAGCCACGAAGTGAACCTGCTCTGATAGCTGCCGCCAGCTTGAGATGGGAGAGAGCCCATAGTCGGTAAGGCTGAGCCCGAAGCAGGCCAGGATGGGCAGGAAGGTGAAGATGAGAAAGCCGAGCAGATTGGGCAAGAGGAAGGGCAGGGCCTGCAGCCAGGCCCGCCCGGCGCGGGACCGAGTCGGCGGATGAGAAGCGGAGAGGATGGGCTGCGGCATGGCCGGGAGGGCTAGTTCTCGCCCACCTCGTCGGAGGCCGGCGGGTAGTTGAACGAATCTATCTCTTGACCGATGAAGACGGTGATGATGAACTGATCGCGCTCGAAGCTGGGCAGGTAAGAGGACACGATGTCGTCATCGAGCTGGGAGAAGAGCTCCTGGCGTTCCTCCTCGTCGAGTGGGGCCTCCAGGAAGAGATCGGCCTGGACAGAGGCGTCGGAATAGTGCAGGTCAACCTGGCCGACGCGGCGCTCGCCGTCCCAGATCACGTAGATCTCGGACGACAGCGTACGCAAGAGGCGCACCAGGCGGTAGCGGTTCAAGCTGCCCTCCCATCGGAGCCTGCGAGTTGAGTTCGGCATGGGGAGGCGCGGTCCTGCTCGACGGCACAGGCTGGGAGCCTGTGCTACCATCTCAAGACACAGGCTGGGAGCCTGTGCTACTGACCCGCGGACAGGACCGGCGGCCCTGGCAGCGAATCGCCCAGGACGATATGTCTGCTTGTGCTGGCCGATCCGCATGACCCCATCTCGCCCGCGAGGAGCGGCGCTGCTCGCCTCCGTCAGGGGCGTGCTCGGAGAGGTGCTGAACCCAGCCGCCTACCGCGATGTCGCCTCCCGCGCCAAGTATCCTGCGGGGGCGGTGCTGGTCTCCTACACCTTGCTGAACTTCGGCCTCACGGCCCTCCTGAGCCAGCTACTCGGGTCTCGCCACTTCGGCGAATTCGTGGTGGTCATCACCATCGCGGGCATCTTCCGGCTGCTCGCCAGCTTCTCGGTGGAAGCGGGCGTGCCCAAGTTCATCGCGGAATCCAGCCAAAGCAGCCAGGCCGAGATGAAGGGGTACTACGGCGCCGCCCTCGCCACGCGCCTGACGGGTGGCCTGGTGTCGCTGCTCCTCGCCGGCGCGCTCGCGGGTTGGGTGGTAGGGCTGTATGGCTTCCCGCACCTGTCCTCATCCGTGATAGCGGCCGCGCTGTACCTCTGCCTGCTATCGCCGCTGGCCTCGTTCTTTCTGGCCTGTATCCAGGGCCGCGAGCAGCCGACACGATGGTCGAGAGCGACGCTCGTCAACGCCCTCCTGGTGCTCCCGGCGGCAGTGACTGGGGCCGCGGGCTGGTCGCGCTGGGGACTACCAGGGCTCTTGCTGTGTCTCGCTATCGGCTGGGCCGGCGCGGTCCTCGCCTCCGGGCTCTCGGCCCGCCGCGCGATGGGGTTCACCTGGGCGGCACCGGACTGGCCGCACCTCCGGGTGCTGGTGCCCTTTCTGCTCCCCCTCTGGCTCGGCGACCTGATCTCGCTCGGCACTCATATCATCCTCAAGTCGTACCTCGCCCTGAAGACCGGCCCAGTCTCCGCGGGCCAGTTCGAGATCGCCCTCACCCTGCTGTTCCAGGTCGGCACCCTCTACCAGGCCATCATGATTGTCTTTCTGCCGACCTGGGCCAGGCTCTATGCGGGGCAGCATGGCGCGACGCTCCTGCGCTCCTTCTCCCGCGCCCGCGGCGTCGTCCTGGGCATGGCGTCGTTCTTCGGGCTGGGGCTTGCGCTCGCCGGGCAGTGGGTGATCCCGCTCATCTTCGGCCGCGATCAGATCGGAGCCGTGCCGGCCGTCCGCGTGATGGGGCTGATCATGCCCCTCACGTTCCTGAGCTGGATCACCTTGTCCGTCTTCGTGATCTCCAACCGAACTGCCACCTCTGCCCGCGCCAACATCCTCTGGTTCTCCATCGTCGTCCCCGCGGCGCTGCTGCTGATCCCCCGGCTCGGCTCGCTCGGCGCCTCGCTCTCCTTCCTGTTCGGGTACATCGGATTCACCTGGTACGTGGTGTCCCGGGCGCGCCCGTTCTTCACACGGTTGCGGATATGGGCGGACCTGAGCCCCCAGTGAGCCGGGTCGCGCCATTCACGCTCCGACCGCGCCGTGTTGTCATGGCAAGTGTCTAACCTGAGCGCTCACCGGTGTTGCCCTGCCAGCAGGAATGGTATAGGCTGGGGTGACACCAACGGCCGATGCTGCGCCGTCGGCGTTCGACGTGTGCCGAAAGAACGAGAGCGCTGGCATGAAGGTACCATGGGATCGCGGAGGCCTGCGCACCTACCTGGTGCTGCTTGCCCTGGCCTTGTCGCAGCCCGGGCAGAGAGCGATCTGGTGGGGGGTGCCGTTGCTGGCGCTGGGACTGGCGCTACAGATCTATGCCAAAGGCTCCCTGCGGCAGAACGAGGTGGTGAGCAGAGCAGGGCCCTATCGCCTGATCCGCCACCCGTTCTATACGGCGAACCTGCTGATAGACGAAAGCATCGCCCTGATGTCGGGCTGGTGGCCGCTGGTCGTCCTGCTACCGATATGGTGGTTGCTCGTCTACTGGCCCGTGATGCGACAGGAGGAGCGCCGCCTGTGCGAGCTCTTCGCGGAGGTCTACCCCGAGTACCAAAGGCGGACCTCCAGGCTGATCCCCCTGAGGCGGCCGACCCCAGGCGAGGGCCCGGGATTCTCCTGGCAGAACCCAAACATCTCAGCCGACACCGTCATCCCCCGCGCGCTCAAGCTCCTGTCACTTCCCCTGATCTTCTTCCTGTGGCGCGAGATCAGAACCAACGGGACCAGCCTCCTCGCGGCGGAGAGAGGCCCCTGGCTGTGGGCGGCACCCTTGGTGGCGGGCCTGTACGGCCTCGCTGTAATCCTGACGCGTCATCTCAGAGACCAGCGGCGCATCCTGCCAGAGGCCGCGTCGTCACCGGGATGCCGGCTCTTGGGGGCGCTGATGCTGCTCGCAGTCGCGGGAAGCCTTCACCGCCTGGAGTGCGAGTCTGGCATTCTGCTGACCCTGGCCGGGGGCTTGGCTATGGGTGCGTCGGTGGCACTGTACCTCGGGAGCGCGCGGTTGCGGCTGGCGGCAGAGGGGGTCGCACTGGCCGCGGCCATGGTGCTGTGCGAGCTGCCCTGGCTGGCGGTAGTGCCTGTCCTGCTGTATGCCGCGCTCGTGCTCGACCAGCGCCAGTTGGGCCCGTCTGGCCGGCCTGAGTTGGCAGCTCACGGTGCGCTGCTGAAGTCGGGCTACATCGCGCTTTACCACTGCATAGCCGCAGCGGGAATAGCCGTGGCAACAATCAAGGAGCTGCTGTAGCGCTGCTCTCCTGATGACTCCTCCTTCTGTTGCAGTGACCTGCCGCAAGCCTCAGAATGTCTCGGATGGCCTTCTGCCTGGAGAACCCGCGCTGCCGCGGTCACCGGATTGCAGGATGCCCTTTGTGCTCGACCTCCCCCCAAGTCCCGCTGAGGCCCGCCCGTCAGATCGCTATCTCCACGAACTGCCCAGTCCTGGCGGATTGATAGCAGGCGTCCAGAACCGCCACCGTCCGGAGCATATCGTCTGCGCGGCGGCGATCGAGCTTCTCCCGCCGCAGCGCCCTCTCCGCTAGCAGCTCGACCTGGCGCGCATAGGTGTTCACCTGCTGATAGGGGATGGGCCGGCGGCTGCCTCGGCCCTCCGCCTCGCGGTAGATGGTGGCCTCCCCATCCGAGCCCTGGGTCATGGTGCCATCGCTGTGGATGGCGCCGGAGGACCCGTAGAGATCAAGGCGATTTGGCATGATCTCACCCGAGGCTGCGAAGGAGGCGACGAGAGTGCCGTGCACGCCGCTCTCGAACTCCAGCAGCACGGTGCCCACATCTTCGACCGGGTAATCGTGTACGAAGGTGCCGACGCGACAGGCCACCCTGGCGATGGGGCCCAGCAACATCTGCACCAGGTCAACCATGTGGCAGCCAACGTCCATGAGCGAGCCGCCCCCGCCCAACACCGGGTCCTGCCTCCAGTCGCCTGCGATCCGAGGATAGCTGAAGGACCACAGGCCATGGACATAGAGCGGCTTGCCTATGGCAGCCTCCCGGAGCAGACGCAGTATCTCCAGGTGCGCGCGGTGATGCCGCAGCATGTAGGCATCCTGCAACAGGACACCGGCCTCCAGGCAGGCCTGCACCATAGTGCGGGCCTCAGCCAGATTCCTGGCCAGGGGCTTCTCGCAGAGCACATGCTTGCCGGCTCTGGCGGCTGCGACTACCTGCTCGGCGTGGAACTGAACCGGGGTGGCAATGTAGACGGCGCCGACGTCCTCTCTGCAGAGCACCTCCTCCACACTGGTGGTGGCATCAACTCCATACTTGCGGCCGAGCTCAGCGGCCCCCTTGACATCCATCACGACGGCGAGAGTCGAGTTGGCGATCGTGGGGAACACGGGCAGCGTCCTGCGGTCGGCGATCCCGCCCGCCCCGATCACGCCCCAGCCTACCTTCTCCATGCTGCGCTTTCTCCTCACCCGGGCTCACTGGGCCGCGGGCGCTCAGATCAGCCGCACCAGCTCTGGCAGCCAATCATCGAAGCCGCGCATATCGTAGCTGAAGGTGCAGAAGCCGGAGGCGCCGACCTCGCGGGCGGCCTTGATCTGCGCGGCCAGCTCCTTCGGGGACGGCAGCAGGAACGCGCCCAGGCCGGCATAGACCGGAACCTTGCCGCGCACAAACCCCACCTGCTGCTGCACCGCGCGACGCACGCACTCGACATCGGGGGAGTAGTCCATGGGGCAGATGAAGTCCAGCCATCCCTGCTCCACCCAGTGGAACCAGTCCTGCGCCACCTCGCGCAGAGCGCCCCAGGTGCTGGCCCAGGAAGCAAGAGAGACCTTGACCCCGGGCTTCAGCCGGCGCGCCTCCTGGGAGATCTCCTGCACCAGAGAAGAGATCAGGTTGCGGCGGAAATCCGCCCAGGGCATGACCCAGGCACCTCTATCATGCCAGCCAGTTCCCAGCACGTCCTCCGGGTAGTTCACGTTCTTGGCGCCGGTCCGCTTCTCGAATAGGGCCTTGCAGCGGGGGCAAAAGCAGAACTGCCGACCGGGGAAGCGCATGTAGTCGAAGTGAATGCCGTCGGCCTGGTAGCGGGTGATCAGCTCCAGCATGGCCCGCTTCTCGATCTCCCGGTTGCGCTCATCCGAGGGGCACATCCAGTGACAGCCCTGTCCCACCTCGGAGGCCGGCTTGCCCTCCGGGTTCAATTGCACGCGTCCGTCCCGCACGAACTCCTCCAGCAACTCCTCGGGGGCGCGCCACATCGCCCAGTTGATCCGCCAGACATGAACTTCGATGCCATGCTCCCTGGCTGCTTCGAGGCAGAGGGCCAGCTCATCCCGCCGGGTGGCGGGCGCCGGCTCGTCGCGCCGTCTCGGCGCCACCCAGGGCAGCACTTCGCTGTCATACAGAGCGGTGCCGCCGGTGCTCATGCACGGGAAGATCTTGGTGAACCCATGCTTGCTCAGGTTGGCCATGATCGCCTGCCAGTCACGCCCCGGGCGGTCCTGCATCCAGGTCGTGCGCGCAAAGCCGTCAGACATGTCGGTCCCTCCTTGCTGCTAGGTGAAGCTGCAGTGCCAGAGGTTCCACGCGGGGTCGGCCTCACCTCTGACCGGGAACGCGTAGGGAAATGCGTAAGGACCATCGCAGTTCCCGCACGCAGGCAGCATGCGAGTGCTCAGCGGGTGTGACTAGGGGGCCTCGTCCCCCGAGGCGACCCGGCATCGGCCAGAGGACCGGGCTTCCACCGAGGCCGCGGCGCCTATGCAAGGCACGCCGCTGACGCGGTCTCAGGCCGCCCGGCGCAGGATCTTCACGGGCCGGCCGCTCTGTGCGCTCCTCCATACCGCTTCACTCACCCGCAAGGCCTCAGCGCCATCGTCCAGGCTGGCCGATGGGCGGGCGCCGGTGAGCAGGCACTGCGCGAAATGCTCCAGCTCTCCTACATACCCGCACAGCGCCGTCCCGCTGGTGACCGAGATGAAGTTGGGCCTGAGGGCGCGATAGGCGGCGCCGAATGCCGGCTGCGGCCCCGGCCGCCAGTCCTGGGCGGCATAGTGGGTAACAGAGAGCATGTTCTCGACCGACAGGCTTTCGCCCACGCCGCTAGCGTCGAGCCGCTCGGTGATGTCCCGCCAGGGCTCGGCATGGTCCAGGCTGTTGAGATCGAGGGTGCCGACAGCGCCGGAGGCGAGCTCGACGCTGATCGCATAGGCGAACCGGTACTTGGTCACGGCGTGCAGCCGCGCGTGCACCTGCGAGACATCTCCGCCCACGAACCGCATCAGATCGAAGATATGCACGACCTGGCCGACGAGGAAGGCATGAGGCGCGTCCAGCCCCCAGATGTCCGGATACTCGCCCTGGGTGAACTGAAGATGGAAGTGGTGCAGGCCGCCGAAGGCGGGCGCTTCCATCAGGCTCTTGGCCAGCAGGTAGGCGGGAGCGTGCCGCTTCATGAATGCCACCATGCCCCCGAGATCGGCGCGCCGCGCGGCATCGGCAAGTCGCCGCGCGTCCCGCGCGTTCATGGCCGACGGTTTCTCGACAAAGATGGGCAGGCCACGGCGCAGCACTTTCAGCCCCACCTCGAGATGCATCTGGGGTAGGCCGCAGATGCAGACGCCGTCGAGCGACTCCTGGTCGAGCATCACCTCCAGGTCGGTATACCAGCGATCAGCGCCATAGCGTTTGGCGGCCCGCTCCGCGCGGTCGGCCTGAAGGTCACAGACGGCCACAAGCTGGGCGCTGGGGGCCTGGACCAGGCTCGGGTACAGAACGCGGGTAGCGTGGGAGCCAGCGCCCACGAATCCGATGCGAGCTAGCCTGTCATGCTTCATCATTGCCTCCGGTTGGCTACGGCGGCGCAAGGGTGATGCGCTTCCCGCCTTGCTGCTGCGACCGCTTGCCCGCAGCCAGGATAGTGATTATCTCCAGCGTCGTTTCCAGAGGTATCGGCATTTCTCTCGTCTCGACCATGTGCACGAACGCGGCGATCATCGTCTGGTAGAAGTATCCCGCGTCCTCGACCCGGACATGGGCCGCCCCGCGCTCACCAAAGAAGGAGGCCTGGAAGCCAGGGGACGCCGACCCCAGTACCTGGAGCATGATGGAGCGGCCGTCAGGATAGGCGCACCGCACCAAGGCGCGTTCCTCGTCCCCGATGTTCTGCACCCATTCGACCCCGGGGCCCATCACGGTGTGGGCGAGCTCGAGGGGGTGAATGCCGTAGAAGACCAGCTCGTTCGGGCCGGTCGCCGTGGCGCAGACGATGCGGCCGATCCCCGCGATCTCCTCGCGCGCCTCCTCCAGCTCCCTGGCATAGCGCAGAGCGGAGCAGGACATCATGGGCGCGCCGGACTGCCGCGCCAGCGCGATCAGCTCGGCGGCCTCGGCGGGATCGGGGCTGAACGGCTTGTCAATGAAAGTGGGGATGCCGGCGGCGAGGAAGGGGCGGGCCCGCCTCTGATGCGCCATGGTCACATCGTCCGGAATCATGACACCATCGGCGCAGGGGATAGCCGACTCCATGTCTGCGAGCACCTGGGGGATGCCTGCGAGATCGGCCAGCCGCTGCGCCTGATCGCGATCCGGGTCCCAGATCGCCACCACCTTTGCCCCTGCGAGCGGTTCCCGATCATAGGCGGGCATGCCGGCCTCGGCCCAGGCGCGACGGTCGTGGTCATTCACCAGGCCGGCGAAAGAACGCGCGTGCCAGTGGGCGGCGCCGCCGAGGAGTGCGATTCGCACCATCTTGCCTATCTCCCTGGAGGATATGGGCCTGCGAGATTCCACGCCGCCAGCGCATTCCCCTCGCCGGACATGAGGCCGCGGCACACCTCACCAGGTGCTGTGGCGCTCGGCGGGCGCAGTCACCGCGCTGACACGCGGGCGGAGTCCGCCCTGAAGCGGACTCCGCCGTTATCCCTCATGCCGTCAGTCAAGCGCCCAGAACCGGATCAGGGGCAGATGCCTTGGATCACGCCCTTGTTGGGGGTGCAGGTTCCGGCGTCGCAGTTGATGTTGGTGCAGTGGGGGGCCGCGGCCATGAACGCGTCCGCCTTGTACCAGGCGGCATGACCGTCCGCGAAGCCGTAGTTGCTGCCGCCCAGGTGCCGGGTGTACTTCTCCCGGTAGGTGGAGTCGGTCATAAACTTGTCGTAGTCGCTCTGCGGGAAGGAGCAGACTGCGACATCCGGGCAATTCTCCCAGTCCCCGCCGCAGTTGGCATGGCAGACCTCGTAGAGCGTGGTCTCGGGGCCATGGATGTTCGGGAAGGGCATGGTATCGGCGCAGACCAGCCACAACACGGGGTCGCCGATCTGGGAGGTCGAGACGCCCGGGAACTCGTGCTCAGTGGTGCCGATGCCGATCTCCACCGCATCACCGGCCTCGGCGTGCCCGACACCCGAGAGCTTGCCCTGAGCGATGGTATCGGTCACCGACCCGCCCCATCCTGTCGGGAAGGCGTAGACGCACGGGCCCATCGGCAGCTCGTCAATGTTGTCCATCAGGTACTGCCACCACGGGCTGGCGTAGCCAGGGATGATATTCGTGACGCTGGAGATGGACAGCTTCTGACTGGGGCACCGCCAGATGTCCCGGTTCTTGACGTACTCGTCCAGGATCACCTGCCAGCGCAGGAAGGGGTGGGACCAGGTGGCGTACTTACAGTCCTCATCGCCCGCCCATTCGTCGAAGGCGGCCTGGTAGGCCTGGTCCTGATTCTCCCCAGGGGGCATCCGGTCGTAGTCCGTCAGGTACATCTGCACTGCAATAGCGACGTTCTTCACATTCGACAGGCACTGAATCTTGCGAGCGGATTCCCTCGCCCGCGCAAAGACAGGGAACAGCATTGCGGCCAGGATCGCGATGATCGCGATCACCACCAACAGCTCGATGAGCGTGAAGCCTCTGCGTCGCGTAACCACGAACTTCTACCTCCTTCTGTGCGATAACCCAACTCGGTCAACACCACGGATGGGACGGCTCGTGCTTCGTAGCGAAGGAGCTTCGCTACTTCGCAGAGTAGCAGATACCGGCGCGCTCT
Source organism: uncultured Armatimonadota bacterium (assembly GCA_963716175.1). Classification (GTDB taxonomy): domain Bacteria; phylum Armatimonadota; class Hebobacteria; order Hebobacterales; family Hebobacteraceae; genus MFD04408-11. The sequence continues at coordinate 4,309,740 of OY970296.1, forward strand.
TAGCCTCCTTCCTTAGCAATGTCCATTGGATTGCCGGCGCTTCGCGTCTGCCGTCCCTGCAGCGCTAGCACGCGGCCGGCAGGCAGGATGGGTGACGTCGCGAACCCGCCGTCTGCCCCCTGGCTCCGCCGCAGCTCGCCCGCGTTGTCACCTTGGCCCGTTCTTGAGGCTACCACATGAGCCTTCCCTGCGTCAAGTGTCGGAGGGCTGCGATCGCTCGATCGGATGCGATGGAACCTCAGACTGGTTCATCAGCAGGCACGCGCCGCCAGGCGGCGAACAAGCGAGCAGTCTGAGATCAGTGCAACGCAGGAGGCCCGTTGATGCCCGTTAAGGACAGAGCCGTGCAGGTGGCGACGGTGACGCAGGACTACCGCGAGGCGGACTCCGCTGACGCGCTGGCGGAGGAGACGATCGAGCGGCTGGAGCAGGCCGCCTGTCGCCGCCCGGACATCGTGTGCCTACCAGAGACATTCTCTGGTGACAAGGCCGAGCCGGTGCCCGGACCCATGACGGAGCGGCTCTCGCAGTGGGCGCGAGACAGATCGTGCTATCTGATCTGCTCCATCGCAACCCAGGTGGGAGATCGCAAGTTCAACTCGGCTGTGTTGCTGGATCGCGGGGGCGAGATCGTGGGCAGGTACGACAAGATCCACCCCACGGAGGGGGAGCTGAAGAATGGGGTATGCCCCGGGGACCCTGACCCCCCAGTCTTCCGCACGGACTTCGGCACCATTGGCATCCAGATCTGCTTTGACGTCAACTGGCGGGAAGTCTGGGCCAAGCTGAAAGACAAGGGAGCCGAGATCGTGTTCTGGCCCTCCGCCTACCCCGCGCATCGGCATCTCTCGGCGCTGGCCTGGCAGAACGAGTGCTACGTGGTGTCGGCGACCAAGACGCGGCCGTCGCGCATCTATGACATCAGTGGGGAAGTGCTGGCGCAGTCCGGGATGTTCCAGCCCTGGGCTGACGCACAGCTCCACCTGGGGAAGCGGCTATTCGAGATTGACTACAACGTGGGGCCGATGCGCAAGCTGGAGCAGAAGTACGGGCGCAGAGTGTTGATCCAGTGGTATCACGACGAGGACCGGTTCACACTGGCCTCCCTCGACCCGGAGCTATCGGTCGAGGACCTGATGGCCGAATTCGGGATACTGCCGCTTCGACCCTATCAGGCCAGGTGCGAACAGGCGATCGCGAAGGCGCGGGCGCGATATCAGAGGTCAGCCCCCTCGCCGGGCGGGCGCGCCGGAGGGCGAGGGCGGCAGAGGCCGCGGTGAGGCGGTGTTGAAGGTGGGCCCATTGCCGGAGTTGATGATACTGCTGGCCTGCCTATGGGGCTGCATGCTGGCAGCGCACGCGGCTGAGTTCTGGGTCTCACCAACGGGCGGCACCGGCAGCGCAGGCACCGCGGGTTCGCCGTGGTCACTGGAGAAAGCGAACGCCTCGGCTGGGCCCGGGGATGTTGTGCTGCTGCAAGCAGGAACTTACCAGAGCTCCATCAGGCCCGCCCGTTCGGGCCGCCCGGGGAAGCCCATCGTGTTCAGGTCGGCGCCAGGCGCGCGGGTCCGGATCACCGGCGTGCAGGCGGGTGTTGACCTGCGGGAACGGTCCCACATCACGGTCCTGGACCTGGATGTGGAGAAGGTGGACCGTTTCCTGATCGCCGAGCGGTCCAGCGATATCACCATTGCGGGATGCCACTTCGACACCGCCCCTGCCTGGGAATCGTGCCGCATGCAGAAGATGGGCGACCACGTGCGCGTGCAGGACAGCACCTTCCGGAACGGCACCGACCTGCTTACCATCGAGGGCGGGAGCTATCACCTGATCGAGGGGAACACGTTCGACACGGCCGACCACACCTGCCTCGTGCTGATGGGAGTGAAGCACTCCGTGGTGCGCGGCAACCGTCTCCGCAACCCGATCCAGAAGCTGATGGAGGTGTTCACCACCCGGAGGAGACAGCACCCCGATCCACAGCGCCTGTCGGAGCGTCTGGTGATCGAAGGCAACTGGTTCGATCTGTCCACGGGCGAGAGGGGGATGGCCGGCATCCAGTATGCGGGCAACCGCACGATTCTGCGCCGCAACGTGTTCCGGGATTGCGGTCTCGGCATGGATTGGACCGGCTATGACGGCGGACGGGACAATCCCGAGGCCTGCTACAACCAGCACAACCGCTTCTACCACAACGTGGTCTACGACTGCGGAAAGCAGAAGGGGGGCGTGGGGCTGTTCCTCTGGACGGGCGTACCTGACTTCGGGGACCAGGTCCACGTCAACAACATCATCTATCGCAACACCTGCCAGCGCGAGGGGGCTCCCGGGAGCGTGCAGATCTACTTCGCTGGCAGGGCAGGCCCGCCCCAGGCCAGATTCCTCTACAACGACATTATCCACGAGAGGCCTGGCGAGGCGGTCTTCGCGGTGGCCGAGGGAGAGGAGGTAAGGACGCTGACGCTGGACGAGTACCAGGCAGCCCATCCGGAATGGGCCGCACACAACATCGGGAAGGCACCGGTGTTTGTGGACCCGGACTCCGGAGATTTCCGGCTGCGGCGGGAGAGCCCGTGCATTGATGCGGGCGGCCCGCTGACGCGAACCCGATCCGGCGGCCACGGAGCGGTGATCGAGGTAGAAGATGTCCTTTTCTTCAGCGATGGGTACGGCATTGTGGAACCAGACGTGATCAGGGTGGGGCAGGAGCGAGTGAAGGTGGTCAAGGTGGAGGTCGAGGGCAACCGGCTGGAAGTTGACAGGGTTGTCTCCTGGGAGGCCGGGCAGCCGGTCACGCTTGACTATGTGGGAGAGGCGCCGGACATGGGGGCGTTCGAGTTCGGCGCTCAGTAGCACCAGGCTGGCAGCAATGCCCTCGGCATGGCCGCCCTCCAGCAAAGGTCATCGGTAGATCATGTCACAGGGCACCCAGCACCCGCCTCACGGCCGGCGGGCAAGCCCTTCCCGGGCCGGCCGCCGACGCCGTGGTATCAGGCTCCGCACGGTTGTGGTCGCCGCCCTGCTGGTGCCGCTGAACGTCTACGCCATCGTGTGGGGGAACTGGTTCCGGGGGACGGCGCTCTTGCCCAGTCGCTGGCCGCGCCCACGGTAGCCTGTCTGTTTCTCTTCAGCGGGCTCAACGTTCTGCTCAAGCGCCGGCGGCCGGCCTGGGCGTTCTCGGCCGGCGAGCTGATCGCGATCTACAGCGTGCTCGCCGTCAGCACCGGGCTGTGCGCTACCCCCTGGGACTGGGGCGGGTCCGTGAGCAGTGTGATCACCTGGCCCATCTGGAATGCCACCCCTGGCAACCGCTGGGCGGAGATGATCTGGCCCAACCTGCCCGACTGGCTGGTGGTCAGCAAGCGGGAGGCGCTCCAGGGCTTTTACCTGGGCAATACCGATCCTTACCAGCGCGAGATCCTGCTGGCCTGGCTGTCACCGGTCATCTGGTGGACGGCCTGGGCCACGGCCCTGCTCTGGGTATCGCTTTGCCTGAATGTCATCGTGCGGCGGCGCTGGGCGCAGGAGGAACAGCTGCCGTTCCCCATGACCATGCTGCCGATGCAGATGAGTGAGCCCAAGGGTGAACTGCTCCGGAATCCGCTGTTCTGGATCGGCGTCGCGGCGGCCGCGGCCGTGTCTGCGAACCAGCTGATCGCTCGCCTGATTCCCGCCATCCCAGTGCTCCCCACCAGCTTCGACTACGGGTCATATGTTTCCAACAACAAACCATGGGACGCGACCCGCATTCCCCACTTTTCCTGGCAGCCCTGGCACCTCGGGCTATCGTACCTGATGCCAGTTGACCTGGCCTTCTCGCTGGTGGTGTTCAACCTGTTCTGGCGGGCTGAGTTCATCCTCTCTCGCCAGTTGGGCTGGTCGGTCAGCTCGTGGGGAGGATTCCCCTATGGGGAGCAGCAGATCATGGGGGCCTACTTCGCCCTGATCGGGATATTCGTCTGGCTGGAACGCCGGTACTTGGTCCAGGTACTGCGGAAGGCGGTGGGCCTGCGCTCTCTCGCGGATGACAGGGAGGAGGCCTTCAGCTACCGGCTGGCGGTGATGGGGGCAGTGGTCGGGATGATCTTCCTGGGGTGGTTCTTCATGCGGGCGGGAGTGGAGCGGGCCGTCATCCTGCCCTGGCTGGCGATCTACTTCATGATGGTGATGGCGATGGGGCGGCTGCGAGCACAGCTCGGACCGCCCAGCAACGAGATGTACGGGACCATGCCGGATTTCGCCTTCGTCCAGTTCCCCGGGACGCGGGCCCTGACCCCACGCACCCTGGGGGTGCTGGGCCTGCTGCAGCCTTATATGCGGGAGCAGACGGCGAATCCGGGGCCGGCTCAGCTCGAGGCCCTGCGGATGTCGGGGCCGGCGGGGGCGAACCCGACGCGGCTGGCCTGGCTGATGATGCTGATCGTGCCCCTGGGCCTACTGGTCTACTTCTGGGCGAGTGTGCACATCGGGTATCAGGTAGGCCTGGGCACTGGCAAGGTAACCCGGAGCACGACCTTCCGCGCGCTGGAAACCGTGGGGACCCTCGAGGAGTGGCTGAACTTCCCGGCGCCGCCAAACTGGGGAGGAGTGGGAGCGATCGCGACGGGCGGCGCGGTGACAGTCGCGCTGATGGCGATCAAGCTGCGGTTCCCCTCCTGGCCGCTGCACCCGGTGGCGTTCCCGCTCGGGTTCGACATGACGGTGGACGACATGCTGCCGGCGATTTTCGGCACCTGGCTGTTCAAGGCGCTGCTGCTGCGCTATGGGGGCTTGCGCGCCCACCGCCGCGCGCTGCCCTTCTTCCTGGGGCTGATCACCGGCAGCGGCACGGTTTCGTTCCTGCTGGCCACAATCTCAGCGGTGTTCAAGGTCAGAATCTAGCCTCGGCCACGCGCAGGCCGGGGGGCCCAGCTTCGGCCCCCCGGCCCAGTGGGGCAAGCCTTCGTCCCTGCCTCAGCTTGCGCTAGTCCTCCCAGAAGTTCGTGTAGTGGCTCTGGATCGGTTCTCTCGAGGTGCCAACGCCCACGATGAACCAGTCCAATCCGACATGCCGCAGCCGATAGGAAACGTACACCGTCTGGTTGACCCCATTGGGGTCAGTGAAGGAGTGGGTGCCGGTGTAGAAGACCTCGTAGGGAGAGATCCATACCGGCTGGCCGAAATCCATGGACACGGTATGAACGGTGGCCATGGTGTCCGCGGTCATCGCGTAGTAGTCGTTGGTGGCGGTGCTATAGTCGTACTCGCCGTCGAAGTAGACGCGGATATCAACCTGATCGGTCAGGTGGGCTGACAGCAGGGAGAATGTTGCTGTCGAGCCAGGCCTGACGGATGTCGCCGATGGCCCGCTCCACCCCCGAGTAGTCCAGCCCGGAAGAGCCGGAGTAGTAGTAGCTATAGGGGTTCTGGTTGAAGTAATCCGGGCCTTGGTAGAAGGTCCGATCCGGATAGATCCAGCCCGGGCCCCACCCGTAGAAGCTGTAGATCGAGGGGTAGAAGCCGGGGTAGTCAAACCCCAACCAGAACGGATCGCTGAAGTAAAACGGGTAGAAGAAGTCGGCGAAGAAGAACGCGTGATGGTGGAACTCGCGCTCCTCTCCCCCCTCTCCGCCCACGGAAGGTCCGCGGGCGCACCGCGAAACCGTTCGTGGGCTGTCCCAGGGTGCCGCGGATTCGGCCGAAGCTGGTGCTGACGCCGCTGATCGCGCCCCTATGGAGCACGGTCGTGCCGCGAGGGACGAAGTTCCCGGCAGCATCGCGCGCCGGCAGGACCTGGCCCGATACGGCCACCCCGCTGTTGTGCTGACGCAGCCAACCCGGCAGGTTCTGCGGTGTGCGCTGCTGCATCTGCGGAGCGACCAGCCCTGGGCGGCGGCCGCCAACCGACCCGCGCAGTGCGGGCGCGGCCGGCCAGGCCAGGCCGCGGGAAGCGCCGCTCCTGGCGAGTGGCGCGCTGGACCCGTTTCTGTTTCGCAACTCCAAGCCCTGGCTCGGAGCCGGAGTCAAGCCGCCGGCGCGCCCCCATTCGGGTCGTGTCCCGCTAGACGATCCATGCATAGGCCCAAACGGCCGAGACTCTGACGGCCCTCCGGGAGACCGGCCAGGGCTGACGCTGAGGCCCCGCTCGGGCGGCATCGCACGAAATGGCTCGCTGGGCGGCGCGACGGGGCGGCCTGCGAAGCCCCTGGATTCAAAGGTCATTGGCGGGCCGGGCCTGACTGACCCGGGGGTCCCAACCCCGGGCTGCCGCCCTATCCCCGCCGCCCACGGCGATACGCCAGGCCGTCCCTGAGGAGCGGCGAAGGGGCGCTCTTGCCAGCCTTGCGCCAGGCCCGGGCCCATCCCGATGGCGGGCCCCCGGTCCGGCAACGGCGCCACCCCGCCTCCCCTGGCCACACCGAAGGGAAGGCTGGGCGCTGGCGCCGCGAACGAGCGCTCAGGCATAGTCAAGCCGGGGGACGGACCACGCGGAAACCCCGTCTCCGGCGCCGCAAACGCCGATGCGCGGCCGCCGCCGAATGAACGCGCCTGGGCCGCGATGCCCATCGTGGGCAGCAAAGCCAGGCCTGCCGCGAGGGCCGCGATCACTAGCCTAGTATGCAGAAAGGAGGCTCTAGCTCCAAACACCTCAATCACCTCCGTTTCGGTTGCTAGCGTCGAGCATGCAACCGGTAAGTAGTAAGCAATGGGTCTGCTACTTTCACCTCGACTCTACCGCATGGGCCCGTGTCCCAAACGTAGGTTTGCATTGTCGGCGCGACAGTGCTAGGAGAGGCGACCGGCATCGCCTTCTGACTGGGATCATCGCCCGCTATCCCTCGGCCTGTCGCGAACGGCGGCAACGAAACGCGCAGCAGGTTCCGCTTGCTCTGACAGGAGCCACCCGCACATCCCTCCGGACTCTGCCCTGGGATTTGTGATGCGGCACAGGAGGCTTTCGGCGTCTGCTAGGGGAAGATTGGGAGGCATCGAAGCGACCAGACGGAGGACGCGAGTATGGCATCACCTTCACTGAAGATCGTAGCTATCGGAGTGGGAAGCGGGTTCGGCCGGGGGATTCTGGCGGAGGTGCTGGGCAGCCCTGACTTCAGCGAGCTGGGCACCACGCTGAGCCTGGTGGATTTGAATCCGGCGGCCCTGGATCGCATGCACAGGTTCGCGCTGCGGGTGAAGGAGCACTGCAAGTCGCGGGTGCAGATAGAAGCCACCACTGATCGCAGCCAGGCCCTGCCCGGCGCCGACTACGTGATCACCTCTGTGGCGATCAAGCGCTATCCCTTGTGGGAACAGGATTTCCGAATACCGTTGGCCTATGGCTTCCGGCACGTGTTGGGCGAGAATGGCGGGCCAGGCGCAGTCTTCCATGCCCTGCGCAATTTCGAGTTGATGATCCCGATCTGCCGGGACATCGAACAGCGGTGTCCGGATGCGCTGCTGCTGAACTTCACGAATCCGGAGTCGCGCATCATCCGGGCGGTGTCGGAGATGACGAAAGTGCGGGCGGTAGGCCTGTGCCATGGCACCGGCGGGGCACTGTGGGGGGTGAGCGAGATCCTCGGGCGGCCGCTTGCGGAACTGGACATTGTCTCGGGCGGACTGAACCATTTCTTCTGGGTGACGAAGATCGCCGACCGCAAGACCGGCGCGGATCTATACCCGGAGTTCCGCAAGCGCGTGCTCGAGAACCCAGATTGCCCAGCCATGCCACCTCTGGTGAGGAAAATGCTGGAGGTGTTCGGGCGCTACACCTATCCCTCCGACGATCACATCGGTGAGTACCTCGCGTTCGGCTCCGGTTTCACGGGAGTGAAGTGGCACTACGGGATCGAGTCCCGACGGGTGCCAACAGAGGAACCGAAGCCAGCGCGGTCTCGCATGGAGCGGTACGCCTCGGGCGAGCTGCCGTTAGACAAGGACGCCCTGAGCGCGAGCGGCGAACTGGCGGTGCCGATCATCCGCGCCATGGAGCTGAACGAACGCTACTGGGCGGACTCGGTGAATGTGCCGAACGCCGATGGCTATGTCGAAGAACTTCCGCGCGATACAGTGGTGGAGGTTCCAGCCTGGGTGGACGGGAACGGCATTCACCCGCAGAAGATAGGTCCGCTGCCGGAGGCGCTGGCCGCGTTCTGTCGCACCCAGGGCTCGATCCAGGAACTGGTGGTCGAGGCCTATAAGAAGCGCTCGCGCAATCTGCTGCTCCAGGCGCTGCTGGTAGACCCAGTGGTGGACTCCGTCGAGAACGCAGAGAAGATGCTCGATGACATGCTGGAGCTGCAGAAGGACTACCTCCCCAGGTTCACCTAGAGAGCTTCGCCGGATGAAGTAACACGGCGAAGCTCAAGGAGCGGGCCAGAGAGGCGCAGAGCGGTGTTCGCACATTACTTCCTTGTGCGAACATCATCAGCGCAGTGGAGTGGGCATAGCCTTGCCCGCCACACGGCCGGCGGGCAAGGCCGCCGCCTCCCCTCTGATGCAGAAGGCACAGATACGGGCAGCCGACAGTCGCTGCCCAGCGCGGCGGCGCGGGCCCCGGGGTGACTCAGGAGGCCATCCGGCCCGACAGCAGGGAGACTTCCAGCGAACTGGCCGCGTCCGAAGCCTCCAGCCGGATGCGGCCGCCCATTCTGGCTACCGCGAGCTGGCAGAAGGTCAGCCCAATCCCTGCTGACCGATGCCCCAGATCCTTCCACAACCTGGCCTGAGTCTCCGGATCGAAGATTCGTTCCCGTTCCTCCCTTGGGATCTGCTCGCCCGACCAGTGCACCGAGAGCACCTGGGTGCCTTCGTCGCGGCCGAGACGGGAGGCGAGAACGAGGGGCGCGGAGGGTTCCGCCCAGGCCATGGCAAAGAGCAGCAGATTGAGGATCACCCGCTGCAGCAGCTCGAAGGTTGGCCATCACCGGCGGCAGGCCGGACCGCGGCCGATGGACAGGCGTGGCCAGGCCGCGGGAGACTGCGATCTGACCCGCCAACCTAACCGGCAGCTCGGCGGCTTCGTCGAGGCCTACGGGCGCCACGTCCAGCAACAGACCCGGGTCTCTGAGTTGCGCCAGATCCGTCATGCTGGTCACTAGCGTGCCCACCATCTGCGCTCCCAGGCGAGCGGTGTGGACGGCCTCGAACTGGAGGTCTCTCAACTCTCCGAACTGACCGTCCTCGAGCGGCCTCAGCCACTCCGCTAGCCCGGTTGCCGCACAGCGCAGTTCGTGCGCCAGATACTCGGTCAGCTCCTGGAAGTGAGCGGTCCGCTGTCTCTGTTCGTTCAGCTCCGCGTTGGTGAGCGCGGTTGCGGCTCGATTGGCGAACAGGGTGAACAGATCCAGGTCCCGGCCGGAGAAGCAGCCGGGCCTGGCGGTGCCGAAAGCCTGGATGACGCCGCGCAGCGCACTGCCTGTCCAGAGGGGCGCACACATCACGCATCGCTCGCTGCTGGCCACCACCGGCCCGGTGCCGGCGCGTTCGGTCCTCACCTCTTCGGCGCAGACCGCCTTCAGCTCCTGAAGCGCTCTCCGCGCCATGTATTGGCTGATCGGCTCTTCTTCCTGTCCTGCTGCGGCCAGGGAGGCAAACTCCGTGATGTTCAGCGATCCTGGTTGGACTGTCCCGATCGAGACCGACGAGGCCTCGGGGAAGACGTTGAGCACGGCCTTGAGCACCCTCTGCTCCATTCCGGAGAGCTCGGGCGCGAGGTGAATCTGTCGCTCTAGCTCATAGATAGTCAGCAGGGTCTCGCGATCTTTGCGCAGAGCGTTGTAGACCCCCTCCGCATCCGCCGCATCTGTGGTTGCCAGATCCGTGCGCTGAGTACGGATGGTCTTGGTGGCGGGTGGACGAACCGTGGGCGGCGCCTCAACCGCCACCTCCAACTCAGTGAAGCCCAGGATGATCCTGTCGCCCTGCCGCAACTTCATCTCCGGCACCACCCGATCCAGCTTCCATCTCCGGGTCTCCCGAACCAGGATGGAACCGTTCCTGCTGTTCAGGTCCCGGTAGACGTACTCTCCCTCTTGCAGTGCGATCTGCCCATGCTGGAAAGAGACGTGCTCATCGTCCACCACGATCAGGTTCGACCGGCCGCGGCCCACGGAGATCACCTCTTCGTCGCACTCGAAGCGCTCTCCGGATTGCTTGCCCGACACAACGCTGATGGCAATCATCCTCCCCTCCTCGAGGTGCCAGTTTCGACCTGCCACATATCCGGTTCCTGCGGTCCTGGCCCACCTTTTCCGGGCTGGATTCTACCACATCCGAGGGCTGGCCACAGCCCTCCCGGGGTCTCCGCAACACTCGCTGCCATGGTATTCCTGGGAAGCACAGGGGGATGAGCGGGCAGGCAGAGAGAAATGAGCGCAGCGCGCGGCCGCCTTCGGGCCCGGCGCACCTTCTGGTGCGAGAGGCTCGGTCACGTGCCCGGCAGCGATAGAGCCAGCTGCCGTCGGCGCGCTGGGAGCCGGGCGATGCGGCCTCTCGGGCGAGTCCCTGGCTGCACTCGGGATGACATGTCTACGGTACACAGATGATGGCTAGCAGGCCGGCGCGGCGGTTCTCTATCTTCTACTTCCTGCTGTTCCTGCCAGTGGGGATGCAGGCCCCTTATCTCTTCCTCTTTTTCAAGCGGCAGGGCTTCACTGACGCGCAGCTCGGCACGTTGGCGGCGATCACGCCGATCGTGAACATGCTTGCCCCGCCGCTCTGGGGCGCAATCGCAGACGGATTGGGAGACCGAAGGCGAATGCTCGTGATCCTGCTGGCCGCGGCCGCGCTCTCCTTCCCGTGGCTGATGTGGTCGCGCAGCTTCGAGCTGACTTTGGCGCTGCTGGCGGTGTTCTCTGCCTTCGCCTTCGCGCCCGCCCCCATCGCCGATGCCATCGCGCTGGAGAACCTGAAGCGGGCGGGTGGAGACTACGGACGGCTGCGGCTGTGGGGGTCCATCGGATTTGCCGCGCCACTGCTCGTGTTCGGCCTGGTGCTGAAGCGGGGCGCGGAGGAGTCCGCCGCCAGTCTTTACCCCATCTTCGTCGGCTATGCTGTCTTCCGGCTGATCTCGGTGGCCTGGGTGGGTCTGCTGCCGCGCTCCCGCGGCCACGGGGGGAGGTGGTTCGACCTGCGCGGCGCCCGGCCCTTCGCCAACCCGCGGTTCCTGGCGCTGGCGCTGTGTGCCATGGCCGCCACCGGCGCGATGTCGGCCTACTACCTCTACTTCTCCATCTACCTCGATGCGGTGGGAATCGCAGATAACCTGAAGGGTTACTTCTGGGCGCTGGCGGTGGGGGCAGAGACGGCGATGATGGTGGTGATCGGCCGCGTGATGAGACGCATCGGAATCAAGTGGACATTCGTGCTGGGGATGCTGGGGTGCGCGCTTCGGCTTTTCGCCTTTTCCTTCCCCCTGCCGGTGCTGGGGATTGCGGCGGCCCAGCTCCTCCACGCGCTCACGCTTACCGCCTTCACCGTGTCCGCGATCATGTTCGTGAGCCGGATGACGCCGCCGCACCTGCGGGCGAGCGGGCAGGCGCTGTGGGCGGCCCTCACCAGCGGTGTGGGGTCGGCCGCCGGCTCCAAGCTAGCTGGCCTGGCGGCCGCGGCCTGGGGGTTGCTGCCGATGTACCGGGCCTTCTCCCTGGTTGCCGCAGGAGCGCTGGTGGCGGCCATCGTCCTGGTGCGGGAGCCCGACGAAGAAGCGCGATAGGCCTGGTGCGTCCGGAAAGAGCGAGCATCCTCCCCCTCCGATTGCTCCCCCTCCCCTCTCGATTCTCCCCCCTGTCCCCTCGCCTGGGAGCGGCAGGAATGCGCCTGGCCGCCCTAGAGCTGGCAATCTCAGGCGCCCATCTGGTGATAATCCAGGTAGCTGAGTTGGGCGGCGGGCATCCTACTTCGCCAGGGCTTCGTAGGATACCCGCCCTACAGGAGGCTACATGTCGCGGTCCGGGATGGAGAGAGGCGGCGGGCCTGCCCGCCCTGTAGTTCACGTTCTAGCCGCACTGCTGTGTGCGCTGCTGGCGCTCGGGCTGTTCGCCGGCGGCGCCAGTGCCAGCGGGGGGGTCATCTTCTCAGACGACTTCGAATCTGCCTTCAGGGGGTGGACCACCTCGGGAAGGCCGAGGTGGTCCACGGACAGTCCCAAGATCGGCACCCACGCGGTCAGGATACCTAGGAACTCGAGTATCCAGCGGACTGTCTCCACCGTCGGTTGGCAGGACATCAAGGTTTCGTTCTGGCTAGGCGCTAGACTCAGACGGTCAGGCGCGAGCTTCCAGGCGCTGTGGTTCGACGGTGTCACCTGGGAGCTGCTCAAGGGGTTCTACACCGGCAACCCGGAGGCGGACGGACAGCTTCACTACTGCGAGTACTCGCTGCCGCCCACGGCAGCGAACAACAGCAAGTTCGCACTGCGCTTCCGGCTGAGCAGCAGATCTCACCACGATGCCGGCTACGTGGACGATGTCGCAGTGAACGCTGACAGCCCGTTCATGTACACGCTTACCCTGGCCGGCGCCAGCGGCTCGGTCAAGGTGAACGGCGTCGCCGAGCCCCTCCCCTGGTCCGGCGCTTTCGGCTATGGCGCGACCGTGGTGCTGCAGGCGGAGCCCGACAGCGGCTATCACTTCACGGGCTGGTCGGGTGCTCTCACCGGCTCAGATAACCCCGCCATTATCCTCATGGATCGGAACAAGGACATCACCGCGAGCTTCGCGGTGAACAGCTACCGGCTGGCTATGGGCAGCGGAACGGGGCATGGCAGCGTGAAGGTGGACGGCGTCCTGCAGTCGCTGCCCTGGGTCGGCACCTTTGACGACGGCACCGCGGTGCTGCTCGAGGCCGTCCCGGATGCCAGCTACCACTTCACGGGCTGGGCCGGAGGGCTGACCGGGACCACCAATCCCGAGTTCATCACCATGGACGGCAACCAGAGCGTCTCCGCCGGTTTCGCCAGCGATACCTATGTGCTCCACCTCTCCGGCAGTGGCGGTGTCAACGTGGACGGCGTGTACCTCGCCCTGCCTGACACCGTCATCGCAGCCCACGGCAGCACAGTGACGCTGGAGGCCGTTCCTGCCGAGGGCTGGCATTTCACAGGGTGGTCAGGCGATCTCTCCGGGACCGCCAGCCCCACATCCCTACTCATGGACTCCGACAAGAGCGTGACAGTCGAGTCTGCCATCAACCAGTACGACCTCCACCTGTCCGGCACCGGAAACGGAAGCGTGAGGGTGGAGGGCACAGATCATCCCCTCCCCTGGTCGGGGACGTTCAGTTACGGTGACATTCTCGTGCTCGAAGCGCTGCCGTCGGCGGGCTCGCACTTCATGTCCTGGCTGGGCGATCTGCACAGCTCGGCGAACCCGACGGTGATCACCATGGACGGCGCCAAGAATATCGTCGCCAGCTTCGGACTCGACACCTACACGCTTACGGTCACCGGAAGCGACGGGACGGTGGAAGTCAACGGCGTCCCCAAGATACTGCCGTGGTCTGGCCCCTTCGCGGCCGGAGAGGTGGCGAACCTGAAGGCCGTGCCCTCCGAGGGCTACCACTTCGTCTCCTGGTCGGGCGACCTCATCGGCTCGGCCAATCCGACGGCGATCAGCATGGATGGTGACCACATGGTCGCGGCCGAGTTCGGAGTGGATTCATGCAACCTCACCGTCACCGGGGTACACGGCTCGCTGAACGTGGACAGCGTCCCCCAGGCGCTGCCCTACTCTGCCACCTACGATTACGGGGCGGTGGTGTCGCTGGAGGCCCTGCCCGACATTGGCTACCAGTTCACCGGATGGTCAGGTGATATCACCGGCCCAGCCAATCCTGTTGATGTCACCATCGCCGGCAATACCAACATCGGCGCCAACTTCAACGCGAACAGCTACACCTTGAACCTGTTCGGCGCCGGGGGTGAGGTGAAGGTGAACGGTGTGGCGCAATCCCTTCCCTGGTCGGGCGACTACGACTACGGCGTGAGCGTCACGCTGGAGGCGGTGCCGGATTCCTGCATGCGCTTCTCCGGCTGGTCGGGGGACGTGGTGACATGGGACAATCCGACAGCGGTTGCCGTGGACGGAAACAAGAGCATCACCGCGGAGTTCGACTCCATTGTGATCTTCAGCGACGTGGGTTGCGACTTCTGGGCGGCGCGCGAGATCGCGGCCTGCTCGTTCCAGGGTATTGTCGCCGGCTACCCGGATGGCAGCTACAAGCCGACTGCATCCGTGACGCGCGATCAGATGGCTGTCTACATCTCGCGTGCGCTGGCGGGCGGAGATGCGCTGGTGCCAAGCGGACCGACACAACCCTCCTTCCCGGACGTTCCGGCCGATCACTGGGCCTTCAAGTACGTCGAGTTCGCCCGGTCCCAGCAGATCGTCCAGGGCTATCCGGATGGAAGCTATCAGCCTGCCGTGGCGCTCGATCGGGGGCAGATGGCAGTGTTCATCGCCCGCGCCGTCGCCACACCGACGGACCGACTCGACCTGGCCAGCTACAGCCCGCCAACCACGGCCACCTTCGCGGATGTCCCCGCCAGCTTCTGGTCCTTCAAGTACATCGAGTACATCGCCCAGCCCAGCATCGGCGTGGCTCACGGCTACACGGATGGTCTCTATCACCCAGAGTACCTGTGCAGCCGAGACCAGATGGCAGTCTACATCCAGCGCGCGTTCAAACTGCCGCTGTAGCCAGGCGAAGGGAAGTACAAAAGCGAGGCGGAGTCCGCCCAGGGCGGACTCCGCCTTCACTTACCCGGCCGGCACAGGCTCAGCGGCCCTACAGCACCTTACGGAGACGGCGCGACAAAGGACCCGCAGATCTCCAGGCCCTCCAAGGGCGCGGCCGTCCTGCCAGAGCCGTGGCCCTCGTCACCGCCGAACAGGATCGCCTCAGAGGGCATCCAGGCGGCATGGCCGTCGGCGAAGCCGATGTTGCTACCCCCCAGATGACGGGAGCCCGCGTGATCCTTGCGGTACTGGGGGTCGGTTCCGAATCGCTTGTCCCCGGCGCCGCAATCCTGGGTCCAGGAGCAGTTCACCCAGTCCGCACACGGGCCGTCGCGATCATTGCCGACCGCGGTGCTGCAAGCTGCGCCGTCGAGGCGACAGACGTCGGGGTAGGCGATCCAGGAGGACCTGGCGAGTTCCATCTGGGCCCCGGCATCGGCGCAGACCACCTTCTTGGCTGGGTCGTTCACCCGGCTGGTGTTCTCGTCCATGGAATGCCAGTTGGCGACCCCGATGCCAAACTCTACGCCGCCGGTTTCAGGGCCGGCGCAGACCTCAATCTGTTGGTAGGAGTCAGTGATGCTTCCTCCCCATCCTGGAGGGAATGCGATGTTGTCCGCGTTGTTGTAGCTGCAGTCGTCATTGTGGCCATTCTCCATGGCGGTGAACCAGTCCGGCACGCCGGGGTTGACCATGAAGGTCTGCGTGTAGCGCGCGCTGGGACAGCGCCAGATATCGCGGTTCCTGATGTACTCGTCGAGGATGACGGGCCAGCGCAGGTAGGGATTCGCCTCCCAGGACCAGCATGAGCAGTTCACGCCGTCGTGGTCGTTGAACCACTGCACCACCTCCGGGCGATGCTCGCTGGGTGGGAACCGGTCGTAGTCCGTGAGATACATCTGCAGCGCCAAGGCGATGTTCTTCACATTGGCAAGACACTGAATCTTGCGCGCCGACTCACGCGCACGCGCAAATACCGGAAACAGCATTCCGGCCAGGATCGCGATGATCGCGATCACAACCAGCAACTCGATGAGGGTGAAACCTTTCGACGCCTTCCTGACCACCGGCATAGCCAATCTCCTGACAACGGTTTCGACTTCCGACTCCGATCCGAACGGCCCGACGTTGTGATGTCCTTCCTCTCACCTCCTCCCCGCGCGGCCCGCGGGGACAGCGAAAACGAAAAGGCGCGTCGCCGACGCGCCCTGGAAACACCCTCTCGTCAACAGCACTTGCCGCCGTCCAGACAATAGAGCCGGGGCTTCCATCCATTCCTCACCTGCAACAACCTGCCGGCCACATGGTCGTTGCCCCACTACTACGGCAAACGCTGCCTCTCTTTAGTTCTACCCACTCTGGCCTGCCGTTACGCCTACTGGAGATCACTCCACGCCAGGAGCCCGGGAGCCAGGGCCGGGCCGGGGCCTGGGTTCACGCGGTGGGCCTGCCCGGCCCACCGTCCCCGGCCGACAGGAGGTCAACACGGTGGGCCCACGGAAGATGGTGAAGCGGCTGTGCAACCCCAAGGCTCGTGTGCGAGGTGCGAGATGAAGATCTACATTCTGTGCGACATGGAAGGGACGTCGGGCATCTGGAGACGTGAGCAGACAGACAGCAGTTCGCCCCATTACCAGCAAGGCCGCGAGCTGCTGATGGCCGATGTGAACGCGGCCATCCAGGGCGCCTACGAGGGCGGCGCCACCGAGCTGGTGGTGTGTGACACCCACGGCGGCGGAGCGAACTTCCTGATCGAGAAGCTGGATCCGCGCCCCAGGTACGAGAACCCATGTGCGTTCTCGCCGCTGCCCTCCATTGACGAGACCTTCGCCGGCTTGATCCTGACCGGGCATCATGCCATGGCCGGCACGCTGAACGGCTTCCTCGACCACACCCAGAGTTCGGCGAGCTGGTTCCAGTACCGGATCAACGGGCAGGCGGTGGGTGAGATGGGCCAGGAGACGGCCTACGCGGGTCACTTCGGCGTGCCGCTGATCATGGTCACCGGTGATGAAGCGGCGTGCCGGGAAGCGGAATCCCAGTTCCCCGGGATCGTCGCAGTAGCAGTGAAGCGCGGGCTAGGCCGGAACCACGCTTGCTGCCTCCATCCGGAAAGGGCGCGCGAGCTGATCCGCCAGGGCGCGGCGGAGGCGGTGCGCAAGGCGAAGACGCTGCAGCCATGGCGCTTGAGCCCACCCATCACGCTCGAGCTGACTTACTACCGCAGCGACATGGCGGATTCGGCCGCGGCCCGTTCCGGGAATGAGCGCGTCGACGCGCGCACGGTAAGGCGGATCGTACAGAGCGCGGCCGAGGTGCTCGAGATCTGAGGAGAGAGGGGGGCAGGCAGAGATGGCGAGGCCGCCTGGGGCGGCAGTCAACGGATGAGATGCAGGGCCCTTGAGGGGACGAGAATCCCGCTGCCTATGGAGAATGAAGCGTGCTCGTGGAGCGTTATGCCAAGAAGATCGGGCGCTTGCTGCTGCCCGCCGAGAGGTACCATCCATTCCCGACGGCCGATGAACGAGAAGCCTGGGAGGCGCTGCCGGCGGCGGTGAGGGCGGCCGCGGTGCGCCGGGGGAAGCAATTGCTCGGCCATCACTGGCCTCAACTGCCCGCGACCCTGTACTCTCGAGTTCGCGCGCACCGGCGACCGCCAGCACTACGAGGCCCCCTATTTCGGGCGCCGACAGGCACTCGGGAGCCTGGTGCTAGCCGAGTGCATGGAGGGGAAGAACCGCTTCCTCAATGACATCGTGAACGGCCTGTGGGCGATCTGTGAGGAGTCGAGCTGGTGCATTTCCGCCCATAATGCCGGCGGCGCGCTGCCCGAGGTGACTGACCCCATCGTTGACCTGTTCGCGGCGGAGACGGGCGCCCTGCTCGCGTGGACCTGGTTCCTGCTGCGGGGGCGGCTGGCGGCCGTGGACCCGCGCCTGCCCGCCCGCATCGAGACCGAGGTGAGGGCGCGCGTTCTCGATCCATTCCTGGTGCGGAACGACTTCTGGTGGATGGGGCTGGGGCCCCGCCCGCGACTCAACAACTGGTCACCTTGGTGCAGCTCGACTTGCCTGGCGGCCTTCGCCCTGCTGGAATCGGACCCGCGCCGCCGGCCGGAGGCGGTCGTGAAGTCTCTCGGGATCCTGGACCGCTTCCTGGCGAGCTACCACCCCGATGGAGGCTGCGACGAGGGGCCGAGCTACTGGACGGTCGCCGGGGGAGCGCTTTTCGACTGCCTCGAGCTGCTCATGGGGGCTACCCGCGGCGGCATCAACGTGTACGACGAGCCACTCATCCAGGAGATCGGTCGCTACATCTACCGCGCCCATATCAGTGACGACTACTTCGTGAACTTCGCCGACTGCCCCGGGAAAGTGCAGGTGCCCGCGGGGCTGATCTACCGCTACGGGCGACGCATTGGTGACCCGCGCATGGCGTCGTTCGGCTCGTACTGCTACCGCAAGCAGGGCCCGAACTCGCTGCTCCGAGGGTCGCTGCAGCGGGTGCTGCCCAATCTGTTCTCGGCCACGGGGATCGGGCGCCGCGGCCCGGCGCCCTTCGTGCGCGACGTCTGGCTCGAGGGCACGCAGCTTATGGTGGCGCGGGAGCGGGCCCGGGCGGACCGCGGCCTCTATCTGGCGGCCAAGGGCGGCCACAACGCCGAGAGCCACAACCACAACGACGTGGGTCAGTTCCTGGTGTACTCCGACGGGGAGCCGGTGCTGGTGGACCCGGGCGTGGGTGTCTACACCCGGGAGACGTTCAGCGATCGCCGCTATGAGATCTGGACCATGCAGTCGGCGTACCACAACCTGCCCACGGTGAACGGGGTGCAGCAGGGTGTGGGCGAGCGGTTCCGCGCGACCCAGGTGCGCTATCAGCTGGACGAGGAGGCGGCCGCACTCAGCCTGAACCTCGCCCGCGCCTACCCGAAGGAGAGCGGGATCGAATCCTGGCGGCGCACCTGCCGGCTCGACCGTGCCGCACAGGCGGCTGAGGTCAGCGATGAGTTCGCGCTGGCGCGACCCACCAGGGACCTGACACTGTCGCTTCTGACCCCCTGGCAGCCTCGACGCGTTGGCAAGGATACCATCGCGCTGCGAACGAAGACGCACACGGTTCGACTGACGTTCAGCCCGGGCCTGGAGGCCGAGATCGAGACCATCCGCCTGGATGATGCCCGTCTGCAGAGCGCCTGGGGGAAGCGCATGTACCGGCTGCGGCTCCGGCCGCGCCGCGTGGCCGCGAAGGGCATGTGGAGGCTGCGACTAACGCGGGCATGACGGGTCGGCAAGCTCTTCGATCAGCCTCCGACCCAGGGCTTCGGCCTTGGCGAGGAGGTCGGGCCGGGCGGCGGCAGCGCCTACCGGGCCAAGCTCGGCCTCGGCCATCACCGACACTTCGCCGAAGTCACCCATCCAGCCGAGGTAGAAGGGCACGGTGTCGGCAACGCGCTGGTAGTCCGGCCGCGCTTTGTCCATGTAGGTGACGATCATCGCCGCCCGCCGTCTGCCGGGAAGGCGGTTCTCCCCCTCCCAGCAGCAACCGCGATCGAAGAAGCTCTTGAACTGCCCGGACAGTCCGTCGCGGTAGATGGGAGATGCCAGGATCCAGACATCGGCGAGGCGCAAGGCCGCGAGCACCGGGGTCAGATCGTCGCGTAGGATGCACTCGCCCTCCGGCGCGCACTTCTCGCAGGCCTGGCACCCCCGGAAGGTCAAGTCGTTGAGGTGAATCAGAGCGACGTCGGCTCCCGCGGAGGCCGCGCCCTTCAGCGCCGCCTTCAGCAGCGTAGTCGAGTTGCCCATGCGACGAGGGCTGCCTGCAACGCCAATCACCTTAGAGCGCATTTCATAACCTACCTGCCGGCTGGCCGCACCACGCCCTCGCATGAAATGCGCCTGCCACGGCCTGACGTTGTGCA
This sequence comes from uncultured Armatimonadota bacterium, assembly GCA_963716175.1. Taxonomy (GTDB): domain Bacteria; phylum Armatimonadota; class Hebobacteria; order Hebobacterales; family Hebobacteraceae; genus MFD04408-11. The sequence goes on from OY970296.1 coordinate 4,329,378, forward strand.
GTGCTGTTTCATAACCTCCCCAGCGGAGGTTATGAAACAGCTTCTACTGACGTTCGCGCAATGAAGTAACATTGTGCGAACGTCTTTTCTTCAGCCATTTCCTGGCTCTCTGATGAATGCCGCCCGTTACTTCGTTGGGCGACATTCATTAGGGGTCCTTCGCCGAGCCGCGCCAGTGCTGAAGCATGCCCATGGTCGTGGGGGCGAAATGCAGGTACTGAGCCAAGCTCTTGCCCCAGGATGGCAGGTCCGAGTCAAGCGTGGCGGCGAGTGCTCTCTCGGCAACATCGAAGAACCTGCGCTCGCCCGTGAGTTCGCCGGCATACGGCAGTGACTCGCAGATCAGGTTGTTCAGAGCAACGTACCTCTGATAGACGGGCTCGCCGGTTACGGAAGCCGAATAGGGCCAGGCCTTCGCCTTCTCATCCCATGACAGCAGCACCCACCGAGCGCCAGCGATGAGCGATCGCGCGACGGCCGGGTCCCCAGTCTCCTCGTGGAAGTCCTTCAGGCCGGACAGCAAGATGCCGATCAGGAAGAGATTGTTCCCGATCACCCCCTGGTGATCTTGGTCGGCGTGGTCCGAGGGCAGCACGTGCGGCCAGGCGCCGCCTTCGTCGAACCGCTGGGTGCGGAGCGCCACCGAGACGATGCGCCGCGCGGCCTCGAGGTAGACAGGATCATAGGTGCCGCGGTAGATGGCAATCACCGCGGCGATGGCCCAGCCCGCGTCGCGCTCGTGGGTGCCCATCTCGGTGAAGGTCTGTGACATGGACCAGACGATATGCTCGCCCAGGCCGAGACAGGCCTCCATCACCCAGGCGTCGCCGGTGAGGTACCACGCCTCCATCATTCCGTCCGCCCAGACGTGACCGCTTCGCGCGGTGTACTGCCACACGTCGTATTGCTTTGACCAGGTGCCGATGTCCTCCTCCCAGGAGCCGGTGTGACCGACGGCATGGGAGAGCTCCGCTCCCAGGTACTGGGGATCGGGATAGGCGTGCACGGTGTCAACATCAGCCTGGTGGCGGGCCGCCGCCGGGGCCAGCCGGAGGTAGTCGCGCCGGCCGGTGCGCGCGAACTGCAGGAAGAGGCAATGCGCGAGGTCGTACTCGTTATTGCCCCAGTTGATCTCGCGTTCACCGTACCAGTCGCCGTAGTTGAAGTACCCGTACTCCCGGGTCTGGGCCTTCCGCTGCATGTGGCCCTGGAAGGCCTTCGCCACGGCCTCGTCCCAGCGCGCGAAGCGCCCTTCCCCGGGCACGGCCATCATCCCAAGCGCCGCGGTGCTGGCGTACCACTCAGCGGGCAACACCGCTGCCACAGGCAGGTCCGCATCCGCAGCCAGCTCTGCCGCGGGAGCTGTACCTGCGAAATCGAACGTGACTCGCTGCGTGAATGCCATGCCCCACTTAAACCGGTACTTGCCTCCGACGAATGGGTAGTTGAGCGAATCAGGGAGGTCGCTGCCATATCCGGCACCAGGTTGCGCCGGCAGCAGCTCTACTGAGATCTCTTGTCGGTTAGCCCGGAACGCCTTCGGCCAGCGCTGCCAGAACTCGTGGGCAGCCACACCCAGCGCGCCCCCATCGCTCTCCAGCCTCAGCACGCCCGAGTACTGGCGGCCGTCAGCCGAGCCCTGCTGATCGCGCAGCGCGAAGGAGCGCTCGTCCCATTGCGACACGGAGAACTCGCCCTGATCAGCAATGTCGCCGGTTCGCTCGATCTGGGCGGTCGAGGACGAGAACCGGCCGGCGTGGTCGCCCGCGTCCCAGTAGGCATGCGCCCGCAGGATCGCGCCGCCGAGCCGCATCGGAAGCGAGAGCGACGTGATATCAGTGAACTCAGCCTTCAGATAGGTGTTGATGTGAGTGTGCTCGACGGTAACCTGGGAGGACCCCTCCTGGAAGATGAGCCGCGTGACGTAGGACATGTAGGTGCTGCCGGCCCCGTCGGCGTAGTCACCCGCCGCTCGCACGACCACCTTCCGCGGTCCTGTCTGCTCGACTGTCATGCTTCCTGGCGGCGTCGCCGACAGCGTGAACAGCCGCCCGCTCTCATCCACAAGGCGGAGGCCCTCAGGCGCGGATGCGCCCAGCAGCCGACCTCCCGCCTCCACCCGGAAGAAGAGGTTGAACCTCCGCTTGTCCATGCTGACCCGAATCGCTCCCGTGTCCACCAGAATGGCATCCTTGCCATCCTCGATGCGCAGGCGTGAAGACTGCGGCCCCCGGGTGACATCGGACCCGAACTCGATGGTATAGGTGGCCGCTTCCCGCGCCGCCAGCGGCGCGGTGAAGTCCACCAGCACCCACTTCAAGCTGTTGTCGGGCCAGAACGCGGTGGCAGTGAACTGCGCGGGGACTTCCTTCCCATCCGGAGACAGCAGTCGGATATGCTCGAGAGCGAAGAGGCCGCCCTTTGGAAGCGGGAGCCCGAAAGTTACGGGAGTGCTGGCTCTCGCACATCCGGCCTCCTCCAGCAGCTGCACCGGCAGGGACTGTCGGCTAATGGAGCCCTTCCTCCCTGGTTCCCGGGAAGCAGAGAAGGGCACGGCCGGCCGTGGCCTGCCGAAGGCGATCGGATGCTCCGCCGCACACTGCTCATAGGTGAGTCCCTTATCCCGAAGCGATGACACGCGACCACTCCCTCCTGCTGCGGTAGGCGCTGACTCTGCGAGACAGGCGCGGTCGCAGAGGAGGCAGGCTACCACCAGCAGTCCGCAGAGGATGATGAGGTTTGGCACTCGCACTAGACCTGCTCCATGCCATCCCGCGTCCGCGAGCTAACGGGGCAGAGGATTCGCCACCGGTGACTGTGCTGCCTGCGGGGGTGGAGGGTTGGGCAGAGGCAAATCGCTGGTCGCGCAACCTGCCCGGGGCGGCCGCCGACGCCCTTCCCCTGCGGAAAGCGAGCCGAATGTGGAACATATCCGGCAGCAGGGGCCCTGCCTGACGGTGGTTCTCGCTGGGCTTCCCACACTGAGGTTCCGGGCAACTGAGGAGCTGGCCCCTGATCGCGCCAGGACCGAAGCATGCTCCTCATAGGAGAGGGGGCAGCGATGCGCTGGGGACGCCTGAGCCTCGGCTTCCTGTTTGGCGTCACGGCCGGCCTGACCGTCGGCCGCGGCTGGTCGCGCGGGGAGGCCAGCCTATGGACGGTGGGCGTTGTCGCCCTGTTGCTCGGGGTGATATGCACGCTGTCGGCTGTGCGCCGCTCCCAGTCCCTCGCCTCCGAGCCCGCTGGATCACCCGGGTGGAACCGCGAGGCAGCGCCACCCCTGGGTCAGATGCTGGTGAGCTACGGCCTGATCTCCGAGGCCGACCTGGAAAGAGCGCTGGCGCGACAGAAGAGGAACGGCAAGCGCCTGGGCCGAGTCCTGGTGGAGATGGGGCTCGTCACACACGCCCAGGTTGCCGAAGTGCTGGAGGAGCAGCTCTCCAGGCGGGAAGGCCGCTTGCTCTGGGGCGCCGGGAACAGGCTGCTGGGCTAGCCACATCACCCCAGCCCCCACGCGGGCCTTCGCTCAACGCGCAGACCCAATCGTCTTATCCAGGTCCTTCTCCACATCGGCTGAATCGCGGCCGGGCTTCGATCAGGCTGAGTGGCGCGCACACGTTGTGTATGCAGCAACACGCGCGTCGGCGTCGCATGGAAGCGGCGTCCTGCCTGTCTCAGGGAAGCAGAAGCGGGGCCAGAGAGAGGGCGGGGCCCGCCTCAGCGGGCCCCGCCTCACAGGTTCCAGTCGTGCTGCTCTGCAGACAGACGCTAGCCGCCTGAGCCGCTATCCGCAGAAGTCGATGATGCAGCCCATGCCCTGGTAGTGACCAATGCTCTGGTTCTCGATAGTCGGGCTGTCAGCGATGATGCTGCCGCAGGCCGCCCATGCAGCATGCCCGTCCGCGAACCCGATGTTACTGCCTCCCAGGTGGCGGGTATAGGGCTTCCAGAGCTGGGGGTCCTTGAAGAAGTTCGCCTTCTGCGTCCAGTCAACGCCGCAGCTCTGGCTGTCCGAGCAGTTCACCCAGTCCGCGGAGCAGCAGCCAGCCGACGGCGGATACGGACCGCAGCCTGTCCGACAGGCGTCTGGCATCGCCACCAGACTGGCCATCCAGATCTCGCCCGAACCGTCGGCGCAGACGACGAACCACGAGGGGTCACTTATGGCGGCGGTCTTCAACTCGGCATTGGTCGTGGTCCCGATGCCTTGCTCGAAGGCGCCGGTGTCCTGGCTGCCCTCTCGCATCTGCGCGATCGAGTCGGTGACGCTCCCGCCCCATCCCGGGGGCCACGCCACACAGCAGGGCCCGCCGCCGCCGCTGGCATCGCAGTTGGCGTTGACGTGGCCCCATTGCCCCTCGGTGCTCTTGAGATAGCCCAGATAGCCGCCCGCACCGTAGCTGGGGACAATCCATCCGGCATACCCCGCGCGCTTGGCACTCGGGCAGCGCCACACGTCTTGGTTCTTCACGTATTCGTCCAGGACCACAGGCCAGCGCAGATAGGGATTGGCATGCTGCTTGTGGTTGCAGTCCGGGTGATCCCCGCCGCCACCCTCGCCGGGCTCGGTGCTGAAATAGTCCTCCGCCGCCTGCCCGTGCTCCCTGGGCGGGAATCGGTCGTAGTCGGTCAGGTACATCTGGAAGGCGATGGCGATGTTCTTCACGTTCGACAGGCACTGGATCTTCCGTGCCGACTCTCGAGCGCGTGCGAACACCGGGAACAGCATTGCGGCCAGAATGGCGATGATCGCGATCACCACCAACAACTCGATCAGAGTAAAGCCTTTGCGCAATCTCATTCCTGTTGGACCTCCTCGGGAACAATACACGTGACGACACTGCCATCCGGCTCCAGTTGCGGCCGACCATCACCTCCCTTCCTGATGCGTGCGAGCGAAGCGATCGCTGTCCTGCCCCCCTCACCTCGGCACCATCAATGCTAGCACACCCTTGTGAGAAGCGGTTGTACAAACCTACTGACTTCCTGTAGAATCCTACTGGCCGATTGCATGGCGGCGATATGCGGAGCAGGACAGTCTGCTCGCGTCAGCCCGCCGTGAGACTGGCTCTTGACCACCTGGGACCGGCGACCGCTGACCGCGAGGAGCGCCGCCGGGCAACTCCGCCGAGCGCACAGTATCCATTTGCCTTCTGCTCGCCGAGCTACTTGCCGCCCAATCCCCAGTTGGCGCCCACGCCGGTCACGAAGTCCCAGCCTGGCTGACAGCGGAATCGCCCCGCCGATCCGGCGGTGATGTCCCGGAAGTCATAGGGTGAGTCGGGATCGGGAGAGGGCGAGCTGTTGGCAAGGTTGGCATAGATCGCATGGTAGAGTTCATCGGACGTGCCAGTGGCGAAGCTGCCACGAGACGAAGCTCCCGGAGCTGCTCACATTCAGCGTGGTCCCACCCGCAGAAACGCAGTTGGGCGATACCCCGGGCCAGATGATCTTCCCACCAGTATCGCCGCTGGCGGCGAAGTAGACGACGTCAGGGGCGGTGAAGTGGCTGTAGGGGGGAAGGCCATAGGCGGCCCGGATCACCGCGGGGGTGAGCCCGGCTGGCTGGTAACTTCGCTTTTCGGGCAGCCGCAGGATCAGATGATTGGTGTGGGCCCGCCGTCCGATGTCCCCCGGACGCTCCCGGCTGGAGTCAGGGACAATCACCACCTCGTCCTGACGATCCGGGCCCTGCGCAAGGAGCGGCCCGGCCACTGCCACCGCCGCCAGCGCGCACAGCAAGGTGCAGAGCCAGCACCATGGTCTCATCGAGAAGCCCTCTCCTTTCCCTCAGCATCCGGCTGAGAGCGTCCTCGCCTCGGCACGCGCGCCGCCCGGCCTTAGACCTTCGTCTGGTTCCCCAGGAATCCCTCTGACCAGAAGACCGGCTGGTAGCCTCGCCGCGTTACCCACTCCAGGGACTTGACGACTTTCTGCTGGACATCCGGCTGGAAGTGCACCAGCTCCTTGCGGAAATACTGCTCGTGGATGAGCAGCTCCATCAGCTCTCCGGTGTGGGGATCAGAGGCCTGCTGGTCGAGGTGGGCATCCACTTCCCCGACCTGCAGATTGTTCACGATGGCGTCAATGCTGACAAGCTTGAGGTTGAGATCCTGCTCATACCAGGCGTCGCGGGTGTGCACGTGGTCGCTGATGTACCAGGCTGGATGGCCAGCCCCGATCAGAGTGCGAATGCCGCGGTCAGCCAAGGCGCGGCAGCTTTCCTTCGGGATCGCGCCCCAGTGCAGTGTGGTCTCTTCGCTGGTGACGGCCTCGCCTGCGAAACGCTTGATCTCCGCCATCACCAGCTCGAAGTCGCGGGCAATCTGCTCGTAAGCTGCGTCCCGGTAGATGCGATCTGGTTTGTTCTGGAGTGCGTGGAAGCTCAGATGCAACCAGTCCGAGTTCGCCTCCCACTGGCGGCGCCACTTATCGGGCATCCGCGCGATGGTGAAATCCCTGGCGACCGTCTGGTAGTAGATGTTGATGTGGACCTTGGCCCCGAACTGCTCGTGCATCCGCCGCCAGAACGCCAGATACCAGTGATCGAAGAGAGAGTCATACTGTTGAGGCGCCGTGCCCAGGTCTTTCAGAAACTCGATGTTATCATCAACTGAGAAGCGATAGCGCGGCTGTGAGCCCTTGTCCCATAGGAGCGTGATGGAGTCCCGCCATTCCCCTGCCGCTGCCTTCGCCAGGGCCGCGATCTCGTTCTGGCGCTGGCGAAGAGTAACCCGGCACCGGAACTCGCATCCATCGGTCTCTGCCGGAGTTCCGTTGACTGTCACCTTGGCTCCAGGCGCCACCTGCCCGGTGACCTCAATGGAGAGCCCCTCCGGAGTCTCGGCGCCGTCATGCCGGTTGAGAATGTCGCCATCCCAAGGGGTCACAATCTTCAGGTCTGCTGGGTGTGGACGGCCAATCGTCGTGCTCATCTCATCACTCTCCTTCGCGCGCAACGCATTGGGCTGGATGCCGCAGTCGGTCTCACTCACTCAGCCCGAGCCGGCGCGGTCTGGAAGCCGCGCCTTCTGGGAGTCGGGGCCGAGTTACTCGCCCTCCTTCGCCGCGCACCCATGGCAATCATCCTGCCTGGGGACGTGGAAACACTTGCCCTCGGCTGACAGCGCGCGCCGGGCACCTGTGGACGCTTCCATGTCCACTGGGTACAATGGCAGCCGCATAGTGCTTGGCATCGGGAAGCGTGGGGGTGCCTTGCTCGGGAAGGTGATGTCACGGGAGGCGGGCGAGTGGCAAGGAAGCTGATCTATGTCCCCATCATACACGGCGAGTCCGACTTGGGCAGTTTCGCCGAGCGGCTGACAGCGATGGCACAGGAGCAGCTGAGCGCGGAGACCTGGAGGAGGCACCGACAGCAGGCAGAGAAGTTCTGGCGTAATCTGAGGGCGAAGGTGATGGAGCGAGTGACTCATGAGTTGGCGGGAACGAGCTGGGGCAAGCTGAGAGTCTACCAGGATGGAATGCCGGCGGGAGGGGAGACGGCCGGGCGCATTGTGGAGGAGCTAGCGGAAAAGGGAAGCCTCAACTACCAGCTAGTGAGGGATCTGGTGGCACGGGGCGCGCAGCTGGAGCACACCGAGCAGGCATCCTTGCTCAGACAAGAGTACCGCATGATCCGGCAGATCATCACCGCTTCGGAGCCGGCCGCGAGAGACCGCGCGCGCCAGGAGTATTCCCGCGTCAGCGAGGGTCTGCTTGAGCAGCGCGATCGGTTCATTGCCGGCCAGATCAACCACACCCTGAGGGAAGGAGAAGTGGGAGTGCTGTTCATCGGCGCGCTGCACCAAGTGAAGGACTACCTGCCGGGAGAGATCGAGATCATCCCGGTGCCCTGAGGCGATGATGTTGCGCCTGGGTGACAAGTCGCCGCAACTTACGCCGATCTGCTATTGACAGCGTGCTTGGGGCGGCGTAGTCTAGCCGTCGTCGAGCAACCTGGGCCGTGCTTGGCACGGTCACTTATGGCTAGGACAGCCGTTCAGAGCCTGGATGCATCCAGGTCCCGAACGGTGGTTTTTTTGGCCTGCCCAACGGAATCATCGCGCGCTGCGCGCGAGTCGTGGTGAGATGCCGCAGAGGAAAGGTGGTGATAAGGCATGGCTGTAGAGAAGACGATCGCTTCCTCTAGCCTGGTAGAGGTGGTGGATCGCATCCTGGACAAGGGCGTGGTGATCGATGTCTGGGCCAGAGTCTCGCTGGTGGGCATTGAGCTGCTGGCGATCGAGGCCAGAGTAGTCATTGCCTCCGTCGAGACCTACTTGAAGTACGCCGAGGCCATCGGGCTGACCGCCACCGCCGCGGCGCCCGCCTAACGGGGCGGTCGCCGCTTCCACTCGAGGGGACGATGGGGTTACCGGGGACTGGGGTTATGCTGTCGAGACGCTAGCCGTCTCGACAGCGCCCCCCCCGCCTAGCCGAGACTCACGGACGCTGCCCTGGCCACAGGGCAGCGCAGGGAAAGGGAGGAGAAGAGGGATCACTATGACCAGTTTCGCAGAGAGCATGCGCGGTTTGACCGCGGACATCGTGAGCAGCCGCGAGGAACGGCAGACCTGGCTCGGCACACTCAGAGCGGAGGTCAGCTCTATGCGCCGGGAGACGGCGTCGGCCCTCCGCCGGGACATGCGCGCCGCGGCTCGCGACCGGAGGGCTTTTGTGACCTCGCTCCGAGACGAAGTCGGGGAGATGCGCCAGGAGCTGAGCAGCGATCTGCAAGAGGCCCGTCAGGCCTGGCAGGAGACAACCGGGGCCAGGGCTGGGTCGCGGCCCGCCCGCTTGGGAAGGCGCACCAAGCGATCCAGGTGAGGTGGGGGGCGCTCCGGCAGACCGGGGCGCCCACCCTGGAGGTGAAGCTGGAGGGGCAGCGATGAGCGAAGGCAACACCAGCACGAGAACAGAGGTGAGAGCGCAGAAGCTGATGACCTTACCATGCGCTTTCTGCCGGGGCAAAGGCAAGGACCCGTTCGATCTTCTCTCCGAGAAGTCGATCTGTGAGGTATGCGGAGGCCGAGGCGAGGTGACGGTGGCGGAGCCGATATTCGCCTGCGCCTTCTGCGGGGGCACCGGGATATTCCCGGGAAGCCGCTTGACCTGTACCACCTGCATGGGTAAGGGACTGGTCACCATCGAAGAGCCGGCGGAGGCCTGCGCGACCTGTCTTGGGGCAGGAGTCGTGGCGGGTCACACTCTGCCTTGTTCAGCCTGTGGGGGAAGAGGTCGCGTGACGGTAGCAAGCGAGCCAAGTCTGCGGCCACCAGCAAATCGCAGACAATCTACGGTGGGGCAACGCAAGAGATGACAGGATACAGCATGCTGACGGTGTTGGAGCCACAGCCCCAGGACGGGTTCGTGGAGACCGATTATGTGCGCGCCATCATGGGCCGGGCGCAGCGCTACCTGGAGGCCGGTTTCCCGGTGCACTTTCGCGGCGGTTCGGGGACCGGCAAGACCACCTTCGCCATGCACCTGGCGCACCTGGTGGGCCGACCCATGGTGCTCATCCACGGAGATGAGGAGTTCAGCACCTCGAATCTGATCGGAGGAGAGCACGGCTATCGGCTGCGCAAGGTGGTGGACAACTTCATCCACTCGGTGCTGAAGACGGAGGAGAGTCTCACCCGGCAGTGGGTGGACAACCGGCTCACTCTGGTCTGCAAGTATGGCTTCACCCTGGTCTACGATGAGTTCACGCGCTCCCGCCCAGAGGCGAACAATGTCCTGCTGTCCGTTCTCCAAGAAGGGATCCTGGATCTGCCGCTGGCACGGGGGGAAGAGGGCTACCTCCGAGTGGCCCCAGGCTTCAAGGCCATCTTCACCTCCAACCCGGAGGAGTACGCAGGCACGCACAAGGCGCAGGACGCCCTGCGAGACCGGATGGTGACGCTCGACCTCGACCACTTCGACCGAGAGACTGAGATCGCCATCACCCACGCCAGGTCTCACCTCCCGCGAGAGGATGTGGAGCCGATCGTTGACCTGGTGAGGGCCTTTCGAGAGAGAGGCAGGTACGAGTTCTCCCCGACCGTGCGCGCGCCCATCATGATCGCCAAGGTCATCAGAGTGCGAGGGGCGGCCGTGCACCGAGAAGACGCGTTCTTCCGCGATATCTGCCTGGATGTGCTCTCTTCAGAGAGCAGCCGCAGCGGAGTGGGCCGGGACGGGAAGGAAACCCGCATGCTGATCGAGAGCCTGATCGAGGAGCTATGCCGGCGGCCAGCGGGAGAGCGGCCGCCACGCAGCCAGATGCCTGTTGCGGCTGATTTCGCGGCCGTGCAGATGGGATGAGATCGAAGGAGATGGGCAGATGAGTGTGGCTGAAGTCACTCAGGCCGCGGTGAAGTTCTTCCAGGAAGTGATGGGCAAAGCCGGGAGAGTGATCGCGGTGGAACCCGACGGGGAGGGACAGCGGGTGCTGGTGGAGGTGGTGGAGGAGAGCGAGTATGTGCGACGGCTCGGCAAGAGCGAGATTCTGGGCGTCTATGAAGTGCACATGGATCGCAACCTGAACGTGACCTCCTACTCGCGCATCGGGCTGAGGGACAGGGCCGCCGGGCAGATGATTGGGACGAGCGTGAGTGGCTAGGCCTACGGCCGCCATGTCCCTAGGCCTGAAGGCCGGGATGGCGGCCCGCCGAAGGCGGGCCTAGCCAGCGGTCGGCTCTGGCGACCTAGCCGCTAGCGCGAAAGGAGACGTCAGTGTTTCACATTTCGCATTCGGCCGGCATGCGCACCAGCCTGCGCCAGCAACTGCATTCCCTCCCGCCCAGCCATCGCTCTCCCTATCTGGAGGGCCACATGCTGGCCAAGCAGAAGGAACGTCTCGAGAAGGAGCTGTGTCAGCTCGAGCACCGATGCCACCAGTGGCGGCTGCGCCTGGCCGACATCGCTGCCAAGCTGGAAGCTCTGTCCGAGCGGCAGTTGAGTGCGGCGGCCTCGCCTGCTCCAGGTGGAACAGGCCCCACCGCACACGTCGCCAGCATGACCATCGAATACTGATCCTAGTCTGCGAAGTGGCGAGGTAGCCTCGCCACCCGGCGAGGAAGCACGAGCTGCGAGGAGCGTCATGGCTAGACAGGGGCGAAAGCGCCGAGACCGAGACGAAGACGAAGGAGATCGCGCCCGCGTAAGCGTGGACCTCGGCCTTGGAGGGATCTTCAAGGGGTTGGGCAGCTTCATCGAGCTGCTCGGCGAGATGGCGGAGAAGGGCGAGAGCGAGGTGACTCGCACCGGCGAAGCGAGGGGCCCGGGCCGCACCAGGGCGATGTACGGTTTCACCGTCAAGATCGGGGACGGAGGTGCGCCCCGGGTCGAGCGCTTCGGCAACGTTCGGGACACGAGCATGGGGGCAGTGGTGGAAGAGGTGCGGGAACCCATGGTGGACGTGTTTGACGAGGGGAACGAGGTGGTGGTGATTGTGGAGATTCCCGGAGTGGACGAGGGCGACGTCCAGTTGGAGGTGAGAGACGATATCCTGCTGCTCGCGGCCAGCCATGGAGACCGCAAATACAGCAAAGAGGTGCTGCTGCCCTGCGCGGTGCAGCCGGACAGCATGAAGCGCAGCTATCACAACGGCGTGGCTGAGATCCGGCTGGCCAAAGCCACTCCGGAGAAGGTCTAGGTCAGGCTCCCCGAGATTGGACCTGAGTGAAGAGAACCGACGAGAAAAATGCCGGAAGGGTGCCTAAGGCGATCAGCTTGCGAGCCGCGGAAGCGCTCAGCAAAGACGTAGGGCGAGGCCTGGCGCGAGTTGACCCTGCGGACATGGAGCGGCTCGGGGCGCAGGTCGGCGACGTCATCCTGATCACTGGAAAACGGAAGACCGCGGTGCGGGTAATGCCTGCCTACGCGGAGCACCGGGGCAAAGGGCTGGTGCAGATTGACGGCATCACCCGGGAGAACGCCCAAATGGGGCTGGACGAGAAGGCGATCCTCGAAAAAACCACCAGCCAACCCGCCCGGAGTCTGGTGCTATCTCCCGTGGGCGACTTGGGGGCGCTGCGCGGCGAGAACGACAGCCGGTACCTCGGGCGGCTGCTGGAGGGACTGGCGGTAATGGCGGGAGACCGCGTGCGCGCCACTCTGTTCGGCGCTCGCTCTCAGGACTTCCAGGCCGTGGAGACGAGCCCACGCGGGGTGGTGCTGATGCACCCCGAGACCACGATCAAGATCCGAGATGAGAAGGCGGCGCAGAAAAGGCCCGGGGTCACCTACGAAGACATAGGCGGGCTTCACAAAGAGATCCAGCGGGTGCGAGAGATGATCGAGCTGCCGCTGAAGTACCCCGAGCTCTTCGAAAAGTTGGGCATCGAGCCGCCCAAGGGCGTGCTCCTGCACGGCCCTCCGGGAACCGGGAAGACCCTGATCGCCCGCGCCGTGGCGAACGAAACCGACGCCCACTTCGTGGCGGTGAATGGGCCGGAGGTGATCCACAAGTTCTATGGCGAGAGCGAGGCCAGGCTGCGGGGCGTGTTCGAGGAGGCGGCTCGCCATTCTCCCAGCATCATCTTCCTGGACGAGATTGATGCCATCGCGCCCAAGCGGGCCGAGGTCACCGGGGAGGTGGAGAAGCGCGTCGTCGCCCAACTGCTGGCCCTGATGGACGGGCTGGAGCAGAGAGGGCAAGTGATCGTGATCGGGGCCACCAATATCCCTGACAGCCTCGATCCGGCGCTGCGTCGGCCCGGGCGGTTTGACCGGGAGATCGCGGTCAGCATCCCGGATAAGGAGGGCCGGCTGCACATTCTCCAGATCCACACCCGCGGCATGCCGCTGAACGCAGATGTGGACCTGGAACGAATCGCCTCCATCACCCACGGGTATGTGGGCGCCGACCTGGCCGCGCTCTGCCGGGAAGCGGCCATGGTCTGCCTGCGCGATCTCCTGCCCCAGGTTGACTTCGAGCTTGAGACCGTGCCATACGAAGCAATCGCCAGCCTGGAGGTGACCTCCAGGCATTTCAGCGACGCGCTCAAGGAGGTGGAGCCATCAGCAATCCGGGAAGTGCTGGTGGAAGTGCCCAATGTGCTCTGGGACCAGATCGGGGGCCTGGCGGAGGCGAAGCGCGAGCTGCGGGAGGCGGTGGAATGGCCTCTGAAGCACCGCGGGCTCCTGGACCTCGCCGGTATTGACCAGCCCCGCGGGATCCTCCTCCACGGTCCTGCTGGCACCGGCAAGACGCTGCTGGCGAAGGCGGCGGCAACCGAGAGCGAGGCGAACTTCATCTCTGTGAAGGGCCCGGCGCTGCTCTCCAAATGGGTGGGGGAATCAGAGAAAGGAGTGCGGGAGACTTTCCGCAAGGCTCGCCAGGTTGCGCCCTGCATCGTCTTCTTCGATGAGATTGACGCCATTGCTCCGCGGCGAGGCTCCGGGGGAGACTCGCACGTCAGCGAGCGCGTGGTGAGCCAACTGCTCACCGAGATGGACGGGATCGAGGAGATCAAGGGCGTGCTGGTGCTGGCCGCCACCAATCGCCTCGACATCGTGGATCCCGCGCTGCTGAGGCCGGGCCGGTTCGATTCGCTGATCGCCCTCACGAGGCCTGACCGCGAGTCGCGTCGGGAAATCCTGCGCGTGCACGCAGGCGGCCTGCCAACTGCCGAGGACGTCGAGCTGGACTCGCTCGCCGATGAGATGGAGGGATTCTCCGGGTCTGACATCGCAGCGACCTGCAAGAAGGCAGCCACGCTGGCGATCCGAGACTTCCTGGCAGTCCACGGGGACGAGATCCGCGAGTACAGGGGCTTCGGCATTTCTCGTCACCACTTCCAGGAGGCGGTGGCGACGATGCGGACACGGATCATGCAGACGGAGACGGGGGAGCTGGCATGGGGCGAAGCGCGAAGCGCATCTTCTGCATAACCGAATCCGGCCCGCTGACCGGGGTCGCCGAGGGCGGTATTCACGCCATCAGGTGTGGCGACCTCGCGGCCGTGGTTCGGGATGCCGTCTCGCAGGGCGCTCCACCCACCCGGCAGGACTTAGTGGAACATCTGCGAGTGATCGAGCAGGTGATGGCGCGCCAGACCGTTGTCCCGGTGGCGTTCGGCACAACCGCGGCCAGCGAGGAGGAAGTACGCAACTCCCTGCTGGTTCCGCGCTATGACTGGCTGAGGAGCCTTCTCGATCACCTGAGGGGAAAGGTCGAACTGGGCCTGAAGGTGATGTGGCGAGACCTGGCCCCGGTGCTGGCGGAGATTGTCGCCGAGCGCGAGGACATTGGCACCTTGCGAGCGTGGATCGCGGCGCGACCTGGGCCCAGCACCTACCAACAGAGAGTGAGAATCGGCCAAATGGTGGCCGAGGCGCTGGATGACAGACGAGCCAGGGAGACGGACGCGATCATGGCGACCCTGGCACCACTGGCAACCGAGACCCGCGCCGGAAAGCTGCTGGGAGACAAGATGATCCTTAACGCCGCCTTTCTGGTGGAGAGAGAACGAGAGCCGGAGTTCGATCAGGGCGTAGCCCGCCTGGGCGAGGACCGCGGCGACAGGCTGGTGATTCGGTACGTGGGCCCGGAGCCTCCCTTCAGTTTCGTAGACCTAAACGGGATCGTCTCGGCGTCGCGCGACACGGCCTTGCCGGCCTTGCGCTGATTGTGCTGCTCGCAGCAGCAGAGAGAGATCGGTGGGAAGCATGGGACTGCTGGGTATGCTGGCGGGTCTTCCTCTCGCCCCGGTCAGGGGCGTGGCGGCGCTGGCGCGCCACCTTCAGCAGCAGGCCGAGCGGGAGTGGGAGGACGAACTCGCCGAACTCCAGGCCATGCTGCTGGAACTCGAGTTGACGCAGGCCGGCGAAGAAGAGGAGCTGGCCAGCAAGGAGGCCGAACTGCTGGCAAAGGTAGCGGCATTGGCGGGGGCCCGCGCGAGGGTCGAAGACACATGACGCGCGCAGCGGAGACGAGCGGCATCTACGTATACTGCATCACCGAAGGCAGACCAGTGACGCTGCCCCGAGACGCACATCCACTGCGGCGCGTTTACGCGATCGCCAGGGATGATTTGGTCGCCGTGGTCAGCGAAGTGCCTCTGGACGAGTTCGGCGAACATGCGCTGAGCGGGCGCTTGCAGGATGCATCTTGGCTGGAGCGGGAGGCACGAGCCCACGAACGAGTGGTCGAGCACGTGATGCGGGGCCGAACAGTGCTGCCGATGAAGCTCTGCACCATCTTCCGCGGCGAAGAACGGGTGCGGGAGCTGCTCGAGACCCACCGCGCCGAGTTCCGTCAGACTCTGGCGCGGCTGCGAGGCCGAGAGGAGTGGGAGATGAGGATGTACCAGGAGCTGGTTCCGCCGGCTGGCGCCCGGCCGCGCAGACCGGCCCCGCCCGTCTCGGGGAGCGCGTACCTCAGGCAGAAGGCGGCGGCGCAGGCCGCCACCGCAAAGGCCGCGACCGAGGCCCGCTGCCAGGCGGAGCAAGCGTTCGCGATAGTGGCAGAATGCGCGGACGAGATCCAGCTCAAGCCCGTGGCCGCGACCTCCTCGCCGACGGCCCCCAGGCTGATCCTGGATGCAGTCTGCCTGCTCGCGAAAGTGCAGGTTCCGGTTCTCCGCCGGCAGTTGGAGAGCCTGGGGAAGGAACTCGCGGACAAAGGAACGCGCTTTCAGCTAGTCGGTCCCTGGCCCCCCTACCATTTCGCCGGAGAGGTGCAAGAGTATGTCGCTCTATCCTAGCCCGGCGGAAATGGAGGAGGTGAGCCTCCTCGATGTGGTGGACACAGCCCTGGACAAAGGCATCGTGCTCCAGGGGGATGCCACGATTTCGGTGGCCGACGTGGACCTGGTGTTTCTGGGTCTCAGACTGGTGCTGGCCTCTGTTGACACCGTGGACCGTGGTAGGAGCTTGCGCTCCTGCCCAACCACGACAGGGACAGGCGGCGGCCGCCGAAAGCGTGCTCCGAAGGGCCAACTGCCGGTAGCAGTGCCGTCACGAACAGACCACGCGCCTCTTCATATCGCCGCCGAGCGCGAACCAGCCGCGAAAGCCGACACCTCCGCCAGGGCCGGCGAAGCATTGGCCGACGCCGATAAGATGGAACAGGGGTTGGCCAAACTGGTGCTCACGATAGTCGAGCTGCTGCGGCAGCTGCTGGAAAGACAGGCGCTGCGGAGGATGGCGCGGGGCTCGCTCAGCGACGACGAAATCGAGCGGATGGGCACCACTTTCCAGCGCCTGGAGGAGAAAATGGGGGAGCTGAAGCGGGTGTTCGGCCTGAAGGGAGAGGAGCTGAGCCTGAATCTCGGGCCGCTGGGGAACCTGATGTGACAGGCAGGAGGGCGGACCGCCCGCTCTGAGCTTTGGAGAGGAAGACCATGCCGAATGGCTACGGTGCCCAGATCGTGCATCCCACGCACGCCACGAACCTGGCCGAGATCCTGGAGCGGGTGCTCGACAAGGGGATTGTGATCGCCGGCGACATCAGCATCTCTCTGGCCGACATCGAGCTGCTCAAGATCAGGCTGCGCCTGTTGGTGGCATCGGTGGACAAGGCCAAGGAGATGGGGATAGATTGGTGGGAGCATGACCCAGCTCTCTCCTCTCGCGCCCGGCCGAGCAAGCGACGCAGCCGCAGCACCCGTCGCGCGCTGCCGACTGATACCACGGTGTAGCAGCGCAATCACCAGGGCATCCATGGTCTGGCTGTTGTCAGCAAACGTATCTGTGTGGCGGCCGCCAGATGAGCTGGCCCACCACTAGTTTCGCGATCGCCGCCTGCCCCTCCGAAACTGAGGGAGCAGGTCGCGGTGCACTCTCAGGTAGTCCGCGAGAATCCCCTTGGCCTGCTCGATATCGCTGATCATGGGGTCCATGAGCAGAGCGTGGAGAGCGATCTTGGCATCGCCGGTGGCGGCGGCCTGCACCGCCAGCTCAGCCACCGCGATCTGGCGGCGGCAGAGCTCGGCCATGGGCTCTGGCAGCTCGCCGAGCGACACACCGCGGATGCCCATGGCGCTGACCACCGCGGGCACCTCGATGATCGCGCCCTGGGGCAGATTAGGCACGTAGCCTTCGTTCGGGATGTTCAGCGCCAGCTCGTAGCTATTCTGGTTGTTGGCGATCGCCGCCGCCACGGCCACCGCTCTTTCGCCGGAGCCTTCCCGGTACTCGTCGAGGGGCGCGGTCCCCGCCGCGATGTCGCTCAACCGCTGCTGCTCCCTCTCGAGGTGCCTTCGGCGCCGATCCGAGGCGAAACGCGGCGGATTGAGGTGGTACTTCTCCCAGGGCTTGGTCCGTGGGTCAGTCACCCAGGGCAGGTATTCTGCGATATGGGAATCTCCGCACATCGGGTAGAGGCCGAACTCGGCGAAGATATCCCGGGTCAAGGGATGGAAGTTCTCCGGCCAGGACTTGATCCGCCGCCTGAGAGCCGGATACAGATCTTCCCCTCCGGGCTTGCGCCTGAGGTCCAGCACCCAGGTGAAGTGGTTGAGGCCGGCGGCCTTGATGTCCAGCTCTTCTGGCGGCAGGCCGAGCACGTGACCCATGTCCTCGGCGCCAAGGCCGATGCCGTGGCAGAAGCCACAGGCTTTGACCCCACCGTACTTATGGGCCGCGAGCGCAATCCTGGGCACGGGATTCGTGTAGTTGAAGAACCAGGCGTCTGGGCAGAGCTTGCGCATGTCCTCGCAGATCGCCATCACGGGCGCGATGTTGCGCGCGGCGTGGGCGAAGCCGGCAGGGCCGCCGTTCTCGCTGAACGGCTGTCGCAGGCCATGCTTGAGGGGGATCTCGAAATCCAACTGCCAGCGCTCCATGCGCTGCACCTCAATCGCCACGATCACGAAATCCGCGTCCGGCAGGGCGCGCTTGCGGTCAACGGTGGCCTCGATCGTCATGTCGCTGCCCCACTCCGCGTTCATGCGCTCGGCCACCCGCCGCACCAGGCGGAGAGACTCTGCATCAATGTCCACCAGCGAAAGGGTTCCCCCTTTCAGGTCGGGGTTGGCCAGCACGTCGGCCACCGTCCAGGCCCCGAAGTCCAGGCTCCCTGCTCCGATCACCACTACCTTGGTCGCTTTCATGCCTCTTCTCCTAACATGGTTGAACCCGCGGGCCCGCCCGCGGGGCCCGTCGCAGCGTACCTGCCGAATCTCTTTCGCAATGGCTACCAGCCATAGGAGACTGTTGACTGCACCCCCAGCGCGGCCGAGAGCGCCGCCAGGCCGGCCCGCGTGAGGTAGTCGCCCAACACCAGGCCGAAGAAGGCCGGTCGCATCTGACGATAGAGCCTCAACCCGCCGTAGCGGCGAACCACGGCGGTGAAGGCCCAGGCGATGAAGACGTTAGACCACATCAGGTAATTGGCGTTCCACGAGCTGGCCATGATGAACCCGATGGGGCTCAGAGGCCACCAGACGAAGCTAGTGTTGAGCCACACCAAAACCAGGGTGAACGCCCCCCCTGCCACCAGGGCCAGGCGCAGCGCGTTCACCGGGGTCTCCGGGCTGTTGAAGGTAGCTTCGAGCTCGCCAAAGGCGCTCTGCGGGTAATCGTACAGCCAGGTGCGGTTGGCGCCGCCATGGTGCTGGATCACCCACAGCAGCGCGGCCACACCGACCACCAGCATGATCGCCAGAGAAAGCCCAGCAGCCCAGGGCCAGCGGCGCCCCCGCAGCTGGCCGGTGTGCAGCAGCTTGAAGCTGTTCATCATCTGGGGCATAGCCAGGTTCATGGGGTCGTACATGTAGACCAGCGAGAGCAGGGTGCAGATGGTGAGGGAAGGCGCGCCCAGCGCAGTCGCGCCGACCGTACGCAATAGCACGCCCCGGGGGAAAACCGCGGTATCCACGAACATCACACCGCCCGCGGCCACCAGGCGCGAGGCCCCGACCAGCAGAGTGTAGAAGACGCCGATCAGTGCTGCGAACGACCACCAGGACATCCCTGCCTTCGTCACCCACCAGAGCATGAAGGCATTGCTGAGCACGAAGCCGAGCAGAGCCCAACGGCTGGCCAGAGGCCCGTAGGGATCGGGCTCCGACCCGCCTTGCCCCAGCAGTCCGATCGCGGCCGACTTGATCGTCTTCCGGGACTGATAGAGCAGGGCTGCGCTCAGGGCGACGAATCCTCCCGCCTCTTCGAAGCCGATGAAAGCGCGAGGGTCAATGGTGTTGCCCGTCTGTCCTCCGCCCACCACGCCGAACTGGGCCCACAGCAGCAACTGCACACGATAGAGCACATAGAAGAGCCAGAGGCTGAGAGACACCTCACCCGGCACCAGACAGCTAATGCCGATCACTGGAAACAGTATGGAAGCGGCCACATCGGAGAGCACGCCCCAGGGCAGCTCCATGCCGGCAAACTCGCGCCCCAGGTCAATGATCCCAACACCGGGCGACGGTACGTTCGGGGACAAGGTGTGAAGCCAACCCAGAATCGAGCACGCGGCCGGGATGGCGAATCCGATCCAGAAGATGCGATTGTTGAGCAGACTCTTTCCGAGAGTGGGGAGGCCCTCGTTTCCGGTAATCGCGAGCGGAACCTCCACCAGGGGAAAGGTCAGTCGCTGCCGCTCTATCCAGTCCCTGCTCAGCAGCGCGCTCAGGCAGAACATGGCCGCCATCAAGCCCAGAGTGAAGCCAAACCAGGCGGCCATAGGCCTCACCCAGACCGCCCAGGGAATCGCGACCTGGCTGGGCAACCCCTCCCAGTACCATTCGTTGGCTCGCAGGTTGTCAAGCCGCAGCCAGAGGGGGATGTAGGGCCAGATCAGGCTCTGCCAGTCGTTCTCCGGGCTGGCCATGTAGAATGGGTAGGTGGTGGCTCCCACCATATAGGGGATGCCGCCCTGCATCGCCAGGCCCACGGAGACGATCATCATACCGTAGGCCGCCAGCAGCTCCCCGCGGGTGAAGGCGCGCTCCGGCCACAGCCGCACCAGGGCCCCGTTGAGCAGCACCAGGAGAAAGAGGACCACAATCGCCCCACCCAGCAGAGAGCCCGAACCCACGGACCAGACCCGGGTGACGAACGTCAGATAGGGGTTGGCGGCTGCCAGCACAGCCACCCCCACGGCGCCCAGCAGTATCGCGCGCGGACTCACGGGGAAGACCGCACGAACCTGCTCCGTGGGCTGTTGGCTGTCCGCGAGGTGGATAGGTGCCTGCCCAACTGGTCTGCTCATGACTAGTGCTTGCGGGGGAAACACCGCTGGGAGAGTATACGGGCCCTGCTGGCCGGTCACCTCCCCTACCCCGCGCTCTCACCCGGGCCAGCGCGAGTTCGCAGCTCACATGGCGCGCGCCGCGCCCACACCGGATCGTCTGCCCTTGGCAGTCAGGGGACGGAGCGCGTGTCCGCGCTCCGTCCCTGGTCAAGCAGTTGCGTCAGGCGTCGCCAATGACACCAGCGCGGTTACGGGATGGGGGTGGGGCAGAGCCCCTCCACTGGTCGGCCCTCCGACACCACGACGCCGTTGCTATTGCAGTAAGGGCGGACGGCGTTGAGTGCATCCGCGAGCATCCAGGAGGCGTGCCCGTCCATGAACCCGATGTTGGATCCCCCCAGGTGCCGGGTGAACTGGGCGCGGAAACTGGCGTCGGTGGGGAATCTCAGCATATCGTCCTCCGAAGCGAAGGCGCATTCGAAGGTCCACGGGCAATCCTCGGTGGCAACCGTCCCGCCGCAGGGGAGACGGCACAGATCATAGAGCATCAACTGCGAGAAGTAGATGGAGGGCTCGATGTTGACGTCGCCACACACCACGAACCAGGCCGGATCGTCGACGCTCGAGGTTTTCAGGTCGAGGTTCTCGACGTCGTTGAAGCCAATGGTGGTCTCCACCGCGCCTCCGCCACTGGCACGGGCGGAGTCCCCCGCCGCGGACAGCGCCTGTTGGCGTATGCTATCGGTGACACTGCCGCCCCACCCAGGCGGAAATGTGGGGTCACAGGGCACGACTACGCTGTAGGAGTCACCCCATTGGCCCACGGTGTCCATCATGTATTGCAGCCATCCACCCGGCTGCGGGTCCGGCACGATCATCTTGGGAGTGCCGGCGTGCCTGGCGCTGGGGCACCGCCAGATGTCCCGGTTCTTCACATACTCGTCGAGGACCACGTACCACCTGAGAAATGGGTTGGCCCAGTTCTCCTGCCCGCAGCCTTCCGTGGGGCCATTGCCGCCGGGCCCGGTGTCGAAGAAGGCCTTGGCCTCCTGCCGATGCTCAGAGGGCGGCAACCGGTCGTAGTCGGTGAGATACATCTGGATAGCGGTAGCCGCATTCTTGACGTTCGCCAGGCATTGGATCTTGCGCGCTGATTCCCGCGCGCGAGCGAAAACCGGGAACAGCATCGCCGCCAGGATCGCAATGATCGCGATCACCACCAACAGCTCGATCAGGGTAAAACCGCCTCTGCGTTTCATCGCAACCACTCCACCCTCCTTAGGGACTGGGGTACGGCCAACCCACTGCGTCTCCGACTGCTTGCGCCCTGGGCTTTGCTCGGGGCAGGCCCTGCGGGCTCAACTCCTCTCGTCGGGGCGCGCAGATACCACACCCAGGGTAATGGTACCCAGGGTTGAGACAAGGAGCAATGCCAGGGTGCGACCAGAATCGGCCATTTGAGGACATCTGCACAATCTGCACAAAGCGCCCCAAGGGGCTAGGATCGGCCTCCTGGGCCTGTCTCATGCTACGCGACAGCCCGCGAGGAGGTCTGGGCGCGGCGGTAGGCGCGAGGCGGAAGCCCAGCTATAGCCCGGAAGGCGCACGTGAAATGCGAGGGATCCGGATAGCCCACGTGGTCGGCGATCTCAGCGACCGAGAGCTTCGAGCTGGCGAGCAGCTCCATCGCCACGTTCATGCGCAGCTCGCGCACGTGCTCGGAGAAGGGCTTGCCCACATGCTTGACAAACAGGCGGCTGAGGTGCCGAG
This sequence comes from uncultured Armatimonadota bacterium, assembly GCA_963716175.1. Classification (GTDB taxonomy): domain Bacteria; phylum Armatimonadota; class Hebobacteria; order Hebobacterales; family Hebobacteraceae; genus MFD04408-11. The sequence goes on from OY970296.1 coordinate 4,351,273, forward strand.
GGCTGTACCCGAACCTGCTGGCGACATCGGCCGTCCGTAGCGAATGGCTCAGGTTCGCGCGACAAAAGAAGACGGCCGCGTCCAGTCTCGGCCAAGCCGACGGATCGCGAACATCAGATCCAGTTCGGCAGGTGAAGCTGCCACTCTCGAGACGGCGAAGCAGGACGTGCTCGAGATACCTGAGCAAGTACGCGATCGCGGTATCCCACCCGGGCCGGCGATGCGATAGCTCCGCGGCGGCCGCGGCCGCCACCGGCTCCACGTCTTCGCTGCCCACCAGATCAACCTGGATTTGCACCAGGGGCTCTGCGGCGGACAGATATGTGACGTGAAATGGCTGGGCCAGGGTGCGGTCAACCGCGAAGCACGACAGCTCGTACGACTCGCCGGGGGTGTCGGGCAACTCTTCATGCTCCACCCCGGGATCTACCACCGCCAGGCGGCCGGGACGAAGCGGAAGAGCCGCGTCAGGGGTGAGCAGACAGGCCCGGCCGCGGTGGACGAGGAAGAACTCGTAGCACTCCGAAACGTGGCGGTTGACCGACTCGCTGTTTCGTCTCGCCAGGGCGGAACCCGCGCTGGCAGCAGCGTGCAGGAAGTCCTCCGGAGCGCGCTCGGCGCCGAGCGCGGTCACGCTCTCCTCAAATAGCCGCCACGAAACAAACTTGGACCTGTCGCGAATCTCGCAGGCTCCGGTCAGGCTAACTCCTAGATCAGCTTCGCCATCGGCCCGGTAATCCCTCCCAGCGCGGGCCTCAGAATCGGCCCTGCGTGGCGACCGCAACTGCCGCCCACAAGCCCCGGTTGAGAAGATCGCCTACGATCACGCCGACGGCCAGAGGTACGGCCCTACGGTAGAGCCGGAGTCCCCCGTAGCGGACGACGAGCAGCTTCGATAACCAGCCCAGGAAGAACGGCATGTACCACCAGTGCATGCCCCACCCATTGGCCACGAGGTACCCGAGGGGGTGCAAGGGCCACCACCAGAGGCGCAGCCGCAGTGCTCCGAGCGTCACTGCGACCGCCGCCCCAGTCAAGAGGCCGATCAGCATCGGGATGTTCGCCGGCATGGGCTGGGTGAGCAGTTGCACGATCCGCTCGCCGTCACCGCGGGTCTGTTCCGCCGGCCAGGTGTAGGTGCGCCCATAGGCGAGGCCGTAGTATCCGTATCGGTAGAGCCCACTCAACATGACGAACACGCCGAGCACGAGAGAGAAAAGAAAGCCGGCTGATATGGCTGCGGTGAGACGCCGCGAGCTGATGCTGCTGGCATCGGCGATCTTGAAGGCCTCCAGGGCAGCGGCGGTGCAGACATCCAGGGCGGCGCCCTCACCCGGGTAGTAGGCCCACCTCACGGACAGGAGTGTCACCACCTCCCTGGGCAGGAGCGATGCGCCACCGAAGATGGCCATGGCGTCGTTCATCTCCAGTGGATAGTAGAGGAAGCCAAGGCCCGTTTCCGCGCGCAGCCGCGCCCACACCACGTAGAAGTTCACGATCAAGGCGACCAACACCAGGGCGAAGATGAACCGACATCCGGCGAGCCAGCAGAAGATCACCATCCAGGCAAAGGACAGAGCGAAGCCCACGAAGGCCCATCGGTAGGGCACCGGCTCAGCGCGGTCCCCCGCGCGGCCTGCCCGGGTGAAGATGATCCGCGCCACCCGGGAGAGGTGGGCGCGAGCGCTCCAGAGGGCCCAGATCCCGAGCGCGAGTGCGGCGCCGCCGGCCTGGTTGTAGGGCGCGGGGAAACCAGACTCAAACCACTCCTCGGGGCGCTGAGGCTCGTGCCCGAACGCAATCGCGGCGACGGTCAGCGCCACGCGGACCAGCCAGAAGAACCAGCACGAGAACGAAAGGTCACCCGGGATGAGAAATGCCAGCGCGACGAGCCACGGCCATAGCACGAGGTCTATCTCCCCAAGCCCGGCCAGTGGCCCCACTTTCTGCCAGAGCACGATCGGAACCGGGCCCAGCGGAACCGATGGCACAGAGGGCACGCGTTCCGACAGCGAGTTCAGGAAGCTGAGCGCGAGGGAGACGGCGACTCCCGTCCACAGGGGGCCGCCTCGCGTGAGGCGTCCCGACCGGCGCGGCTGGTTCTGGCTTGGGTCTTGCACCAGGGCCAGCGGGATCTGGGCCAGCGGGAAGCTCAGCCGCTCGTGGTAGATCCACTGGCGCCGCAGCATCGCGACCAGGCAGGTAGAGCCTATCGAGAGAGCGAGCAGGAACGAGCACCAGGCCGCCAGCGGCGTCCACCACAGCGACCATGGCACGGAAGCTCGGCCCTCGAACAGGCCCGCCACAGCGGCGGGGTCGGTGGGCGCAAACCAACTGGGGAGGTAGGAAAGGAAGATGGTCTGCCACTGCGGCACCGCTCGCGCCAGGTAGTAGAAAGCAGCGACCTTCGGCAGCATCCAGAAGAGGATGCCGTGGCCGATCAGGGGCCCGGCTACCAGCAGGATGGAGTAGATAGTCAGCAGCTCGCGCCGGGTGAAGCCCACCCTGCGGAGTACCGGCAACCCGCCAGCCGCTGCCAGCACGACCAATACGACGACGGGAGGCATGGAGGGCACGCCGTAGAAAGCATAGTCCCTCAGCCAAGCGATCTCGACATAGAAGCCGGCCACGGTCAACGGGATGAGGGCGGCCAGCGCCGCGAGCACCGCGCGCGCCGTCACCCCCGACCTATCTGCTGCTTCACTCATGCTGGACACACCTGAGGGCCTTCGTTTCATCCGGGCAGCCCCGCTATCCTCTGGAGAGGATCTCCATATCGCTCTTCGCCGGGGCAGGTCCAAGGCCGCGCCACCGCCAAGAAATGGGAGGAGCCAGGGTACTGGAATGAGCTGGCGAGGAGGCGGTCATGAACTTCGTGGTGATAGTCTCGGACACGTTTCGGCGGGACCATCTCGGGTGCTACGGGAACGGTTGGATCCGCACGCCCAACCTCGATCGCCTGGCGTTAGAATCGGTCGTGTTCGACCGCGCCTATGCGGCCTCGTTCCCCACCGTGCCGAATCGCCGAGACGTGTTGACCGGCCGGTTCTGCTTCACCTATTCCGACTGGGCTCCCCTGCCGGAGGAAGAGGTGGTACTTGCAGAGGTGATGAAGGCCGGAGGATACGTCACCGCGCTGGTGGCTGACACGCCGCACTTTCTCGCCCACGGCTACAACTTCAGCCGCGGCTTCGACGGCTGGGAATGGATCCGGGGCCAGGAGCACGACGAGTGGCGCACCAGCCCACGCGACCCGGAGCTGCCCTGCGCGCCAGAGAAGCTCCGATTGCCCTATGTCACTGTCAAGCAGTACCTGCGCAATGTCTCGGACCGGCGCGGCGAGGGGGACTACTTCGTCGCTCGCACCATGCGCCGCGCCGCGGCCTGGCTGGAGGAGAATCTCGACTCCCAGCCCTTCCTGCTGTATGTGGACACATTTGATCCCCACGAGCCCTGGGATCCCCCGAAGTGGTATGTGGACCAATACGACCCGGGCTATCAGGGAGAGGAGGTGATCTATCCCCGATATGCGCCCTGCGACTTCCTCAGCGAGGCGGAACTGAAGCATGTTCGCGCCCTTTACGCCGGCGAGGTCTCGCTCGTGGATACCTGGATCGGCAAGCTGCTGGCGAGGGTTGACGAGCTGGGCCTGCGTGACAACACGGTCGTGATCTTCACCACCGACCACGGCTTCTACCACGGCGAGCACGGGCTGATGGGCAAGTCCTTGCTCACGGAGGAGTACCATTCCTCCGTGCCACTCTACGAGGAGGTGGCGCGCATCCCGCTCCTGGTTCGCCTTCCGGGCCAGCGCGCCGGTCACCGCCAGGCCTTCGCGCAGCCGCCAGACCTGATGCCCACCATCCTGGACCTGGCGGGCATTCCGATCCCGAGCACGGTGCAAGGAGATTCGCTGGTCCCAGTCCTGCGGGGCGAGCGGGACAGCGGCCGGCCCTTCGCCATCACCTCCCGCAGTCTCATTCACGGCGTCGGCTGGCGCGAGTTCACGACCATCACCAACGAGGAGTGGTCACTGATCTACCCTGGGGCCAGGTACGAGGCGCGGGCTACCGAGGACCTCGCGGTGGACAGCATGAAGCGCCTCCATGCCGCGCTCTACCAGGGGGCGGGGGGCCCCGAACTGTATCACCTCGCCTCCGACCCGAGGCAGCAGCATAACGTCTTCGCCCAGCATCGCGACATCGCGGCCGCGCTCCACGCCGATCACGTGCGAATGCTCGAAGCGCTGAACACTCCAGAGGAGCACCTGGCGAACCGGCGCGAGCTGACGGAGGGCTAACAGGGGCATCGCCGCCCCCCGAAGGGCCGATGGGCTGTGAGAGGCGGGCCGAGCGAGCTACCTGCGGCATCGGAGGCAAGATGGCCAAGCGCGCAACCTGGATGATGGTCGTTCTGCTGTTGTGTGCGGCAATACTCGCGGAGGCACGTCCCATGCGCGAGCTCTATGTGGCACCCAGCGGGTGCGACTCATGGGCCGGGACGAAGACGAAGCCATTGGCGACCTTGGAGAAAGCGCGGGACATCCTGCGGCTGATGGGAAAGGCCGGGAAGATACCCCGAGGCGGCGTCACGGTGTGGGTCCGAGGCGGGAGCTACGAGCGGGCAAAGCCCTTCGAGCTGAGCGAAGAAGACTCCGGAACTTCTCACGCAACCATCACCTACCGGGCCGTGCCTGGCGAGCTGGTGCGGCTGGCCGGGGGTAGAGCCGTAACCAACTTCGTGCCCGTCACCGATCCCACGATTCTGGCTCGCCTCGATGAGGGCGCGCGCGGGAGAGTCCTGCAGGCAGACCTGAGGGCGCTGGGGATCACGGACTTCGGGAACGTGAAGAGCGGTGGGATGGAGCTGTTCTTCCAGGACCGCCCCATGACACTGGCACGCTGGCCGAACCAGGGCTTCACTGTGATTGCGGAGGTAGTGGGTGGCCGGCCCTTCGATGTTCGTGGAACGCAGGGGGATCTGGTAGGGAAGTTCAGCTACGAGGGCGACCGGCCGAAGCGCTGGCTTGGCGAGAAGGAGATCTGGGTCCACGGCTACTGGTTCTGGGACTGGGCCGACGAGCGCCAGAAAGTCGAATCCATTGATATTGAGAAGCATGTGATCTCCCTGGCGCCTCCCTACCACGATTACGGTTACCGCAAAGGTCAGTGGTTCTATGCCTTCAACCTCCTCGCCGAGCTGGACTCGCCGGGGGAATGGTACCTGGACCGGGACACGGGAATCCTGTACTTCTGGCCGCCGGGGCCCATGGCCGAAGGCCGGGCCATGGTATCAGTGCTGCCGACACTGGTGACCATGCGGGGGACTTCGCACGTGACTGTCCAAGGGCTGACGCTGGAAGCAGCTCGAGGCACCGCCATCACCATTACCGGTGGCCGAGAGGACAGGATCGTCGGCTGCACCATCCGGAACGTTGGGGGCTATGCGGTGCAGGTGGAGGGCGGCGCCGGGAACGGAGTGGTGGGCTGCGATATCTACGGCACTGGAGACGGAGGCATCATCCTGGATGGTGGGGATCGGCGGACGCTGACGCCCGCCCGACACTACGCCGAGAATAACCACATCCATCACTACAGCCGGTGGGACCGCATGTACCAGCCGGCGATCAGCCTGGCTGGGGTGGGGAACCGCGCGGTGCACAATCTCATCCATGACGCGCCTCATCAGGCCATTGCCGTCAGCGGCAACGATCACGTGATCGAGTACAACGAGATCCACGACGTGTGCACCGAGGCGAACGATGCCGGCGCGATCTACAGCGGTCGAGACTGGACCTGGCGAGGCACCGTGATCCGGTACAATTTCCTGCACCACATCACCGGGCGCGGAGGCGAAGGCTGCATGGGCGTGTACCTCGACGACATGCTGTCCGGCACCAGGGTCCACGGCAATGTCTTCTACCGCGTGAGCGAGGCCGTGTTCATCGGCGGAGGGCGCGACAACATCGTGGACGGGAACATCTTCGTGGACTGCAGTCCGGCGGTTCACGTGGACGCACGGGCGATGAACTGGGCCGCGTACCATGTGGACACGACGATGAAGGAAGGGCTGCGGGCCGTACCCTATCAGCAGTCTCCCTGGCGCGGCCGCTATCCGGGACTGGTCGGCATCCTGGATGACGAGCCAGCGGCGCCAAAGGGAAACGTGATCGCCCGCAACATCTGCGTGCGGGGCCAATGGGAGGAGATCGAGGAGGAGGCCCGGCCCTTCGTGCGCCTCGAGGCCAACCTGCTCGATGGCGACCCGCTGTTCGTGGATGAAGCACACATGAACTTCCAGCTGCGAGCCGACTCGCCAGCCTACAGGTCGGGCTTCGAGCCGATACCGGTAGAGAAGATCGGACTCTACCCGGACGAGCGGCGCGTCGCCCCGAGGACGGGGCTACCACCGCAGTGACGCGGCGGTAGGGCAGGCCTGTCGCAGTTCACCCCGAGCGAGGACGAAGGGCATTCGCGCCGCCGGCCGGCGCAGGCACGCCGGCCCTACAGCAGCTCCCGTCGGGCGCGTTCCAGGACGGCGCGCATCGCCTTCAGCTTGTGCTCGCGGCCCTCCGGCTGCTGGTAGTCGCTCACCATCGCGATTGCCTTGTCCCGGATCCGCTGCAGCATCCGCGCCTCCTGTTCGGGCCCGTCCCAGGCGATGCGCTCCAGCAGCTCGGGCAGCCACAGGCTGTGACGGAAGTGCCGCGCGGTGTGGTCGCTCGGCAGATGGCTTGAACGACCGCTGACCCCGACCTCCGCGATCTCCGGCAGGGCCACACGCTCCTGATCAGGAGCCAGCGTTCGGCTGAACTGGTCCAGACCCGTCGCCATCTCCCGGTCGAGGAGGAGCTGAACATCCGAGAGGACCTTCCCACAGTCCAACATTCCTTCTCCCACCTCCGAGTGCCGGCCCGTGAAGGCAGCAACTGTCATCGCCTTGTAGGCCTTCTCCAGGGCCGCGTAGACGCCCGGCTGTTTCGCGGCGCAATACTCGCCCTTGCCCACCTCGACGCGAAGGCCGCACCACCGCTCTACGAACTGCACGAAGGCCACCGAGTAGAAAACCGCGTCGAAGGCCGAGAAGCTGACATGCCCTGTCTTCATATCAGGCGTGCCGCACCACATAGAGCCGCCAAGCGAGACCTCCGGGTTCAAGGCCCGGCCCACGATCCAGGCGCCCAGCATCTCCGCGCTCGAGACCACGATGAAGCCTTCCAGGGTTACGGGCGTGGATAGCCCGGCAACGGGCATTGCGGTGAGACCTGCCCGGTGTCCAGCACGCATCATCTCCACATAGCGATCGGCGACAGCCCGGTCGAATCGCAGCGGGTGCGCAATGCAGACGGCGCCATAGGCATACCAGCGCGGGAGGCCCATGATCTCACCCATCTCGGCAAGGTAGCTGCTCTGCTCGACGTTCCACGCGAATGCGGGATGGGGCTGGCGGGCATATTCCGCCAGCACCAAGGCCGCTTCCAGCGGCTCCAGTATCGGTGGCACATCTCGCAAGAGCAGGCAATGCCCCACGCCGGCCTCGCGGTGCAGCACATCCCCGAGCTTGACCAGCTCGACCAAGTCTTGTCTGGTGCCCGGCCGCCTTTCCCGCTTGTCGTAGTCATAGATGAACTGGGCAACCTGTGTGGTCAGCGCGGGCAGACTCGGAGTCTCGAAGAGCTGGTCCGTACTGCCCGTGCGGCGGGCCGCTTCCCTCCTGATGCTGCCCACGAAGTCGGCACACATCCTCCGCGGGAACTTGGCGATCTGGGAGGTAGGGTCAATGCGCGCGCCGGCCTGCTCCAAGGCGCCAAGTATGCGATCGTTCTGAAACACCATCCCCACGTCTTCCAACACCGCGAGAATCGCTTCTTCGAGCACCCCTATGCCGGCTTCATCGGGCAACCTGATCCGCAACATGGCATCCAGTCCTTTCCCGCCGCGCTAGGCCGGTACGCTCTGGTCGCCGACCTGCGAGATCCAGCCCCGGAGCCACTCGACTGTCTCCAACTCCAGGTCGCAGATGCAGCTGGCGAGGAAGATGACGCCCTCTATCCGTCCCTGCCGCAGCAGCCCGAGGCTGAACTCACACTGCTGCTTCATCAGGTCGAGGGGCATGGGTCGTGAAGCGCCGTAGTCCCAGAGGTAGCAGCCGACCAGCCGGCCCTGGCGCGGGGTGAGCTGCTCGAACCGCTCATAGTTGCGCTCAAGATGCGGGAGGTTCTCTGCCCGCCAGGTCCAGAACGTCACCTGGTCGCAGAGGTCGAGATAGCCGGCTACCGGATTGGCAAGCATGTAGTCGTAGAGCACGACCCACAGGTCGAGCGCGCGATCGGGCAACTGCAACTGCGCGCGGATGGCACGCAACTCGTCCGGGGACAGCACCGCGGCCGAGCCCGCCGTCGTCGGCTTCTCCCGGAAGAAGTCGTCCATGATCACTCCCGTCATATTGGGAAGACGGTGCGCGAGCCGGAAGACCTCTTCCCGACCTCCGGCGTTCGTCTCGCCGGACGCGCCGACAATGGACCAGACCACCTTGTCCAGCGACCGCATCGGGAGCGCGAACCGGTCAAGCGGCGGGAACGGGCCGTGCTCACCATAGTTGACCATGACCAGGTTTGGCACTCCCAGGTAACAGGCCGCCTCCACCGGCGTGATGCGGGATTCGCCGGGGACCCCATAGATGCCGTTGTGGCTTCCCGCCGGGTGACCCCAGAGCCAGAGCGCGTCTCTCACACCCACAGTGCACCTCCTCACAGTGTTCTTGTACTCAGCAACGAGGCCTTCCTCGTGCTAGGCCCAGATGCTGCCAAAGCTCATTGCCGCGTCTGTGACTCCCACTCTCCTGCCCGTCAATCGGTCCCCAGGGAGACGGCCGTGCCGATGGTGCCATGCGTGGCGAACGCCACCAGCACCCAGACCCCGGAATTCAGGAGTTGCCCCACCAGCAGCCCGATGGCAAGAGGGATGAGTTGGCGGTACAACTGCAGGCCGCCGTAGCGGATCACGAGCGACTTCCAGACCCACCCCACCAGGAACGGCATGTAGTAGAACTGCATGCCCCAGGTGTTCGCGGCCACGTACCCCAGAGGATGCAAGGGCCACCACCAGAAGCGGATCCGCAGCAGGCCCAGTGCGATGGCGACGACCGCGCCCACGATGATTCCGATGCTGGCGCCGAGGTTGTACCTGGACGGACTCGTCAGATGGTAGAAGATGCGGCTTCCCTCTTCCCGGGTCTGCGAAGCAAGCCAGTAATCGGAGTTGGTGACTCCCAGCCCGAAGTAGCCGTGTCCGTACACCCCAGTCATGACAATGATGACTCCCACCGCCACCGACAGGACGAACCCGGCGAGCATGGCCTTCGTCAGGCGCCGGGCATTGATCCCCGCGGCGTCTGCGATCTTGAACGCTTCCAGCGCGTTGCCGGGGCAGACTTCGAAGGTGGTGCCAGCGCCGAAGGCAGTAGCCCAGCGTGTGGATATCATGGTCACTAGGTCACCCGGCCGCAGCAGGCTGCTGCCCAGCACCTGCACGAAGCCCTCTTCGATTTCGAGCGGGAAGTCCAGGAAGCCCAGTCCGGCTTCCGCCCTCAGGCGCGCCCACATCACATAGTAGCCGACGATCAGGAAGACGAGCGCGAGGGCGAACAGCGGCCGCGCCCCGGCGAGAATGCAGAAAACCACCAACCACACCAGGGAGACGAGAAGTACCGCCAGCGCCAGGCGATATGGCATGGGCTCCTGGCGGTCGAGACCGGAGCTGGTGCGGGCCACGATCACTCGCGCGGCATGAGCAAGGTGGCGGCGGGCCGACCACAGCCCCCACACGCCGAGGGCCAGCACCGCGCCCTCCGCCCTGGAAGTAGGGCGCGGGGAAGGTGCTGCCATACATCTCTTCCGGGCGCTCGGGAGTGGCACCCGCGGCGATGGCCGCCACCGAGAGGGCGACTCGCACCAGCCAGAAGAGCCAGATGGACAGCGACAGGTCCTTGGGAACAAGGTAGGCGAGGCCGATCATCCACGGCCACAGCACGATGTTGACATCGCCCAGGCCGGCCAGCGGCCCCACGTTCTGTCGGGGTACAACCGTCAACGGCCCTATCGGTATCGCCGGAAACGCGGGCAGCATGGCGCGCAGCGTGTTGGTGAACGCAGCCACCAGCGAGATGCCGATCCCCAGCCAGAACATGGGCGAGGAGGGCAACCGCGCCCGGTGCTGGTTCGCCTGTGACTCCGGCTCGCGCACCATCTCCAGCGGAACCTGGGCCAGCGGGAAGGCCAGGCGTTCGTTGGTGACCCACTGGCGCTGGAGCAAGGCGATGAGGGAAAGCGACGCGAAGAAGAGCGCCAAGAGGAATGAGAGCCAGGCGCCAAGGGGCAACCACCATGCCGACCACGGAACTGAGCCCTGTCCCTCAAAGAACCGGCGCACCGCGTCGGCGTTGGTCGGCGCGAACCACGGGGGCAGGTACTGGAAGAACGTGCTCTCCCACAGTGGGTTGACCTGGCCCATGTAGTAGTAGGAGACCTGGTGGGGGATCATCCACAGCAGAATGCCCGTGCTCACAATGGGCCCGCCGACCAGCACAATCGAGTAGATGCTGAGCAGCTCGCGGCGCGACAGGTCCAATCTGCGAAGCACCGGCAAAGCCATGGCACCCGCGAGCAGGAACAGAAGCACGATCGCGGCCGTGGATGGGACCCCGGCCGCGAAGTGGTCTATCCGGTGCCATTTGAGCTCGACGTAGAAGCCGGCGAGGGCGACGGCCAGCAGCAGGACCATAGAGACCGCCAGGACGCGCGCGCTAACCCCCTCTTCGCCAAGGCTTCGGGGGGCAAGCCCGCCAGCCTTGTCCGCAGGCTTCTTGCTCAGCCGCATGTCTCCAACACCAAACTCGTTGCCGGACTCGACCGCGCTCATGGGGGAGGCTGCGTCCCATAGGACACACGTTGGGCAGGAGCTTGCCCGCACTCGCGGGCTTGCTCCTGCCCAATGTTCGCCTAGGCTGCGTATCTATCCCGCCGGATGCCCGCTTCCTATCACCCCTGGCCCAGCGAGGTGCATTGGATGCCCCGGAGCTTGCCGTAGCTCTGGTCCCAGCTCCTGGGGCTCTGGGCGATGATGGCGTTGGCGTCGAACCAGGCGGCATGGCCATCGGCGAATCCAAGGTTAGAGCCGCCCATGTGCCGCGTGAAGCGCTTGCCACTGGTGGGGTCTGTGTATAGCATCAGCGGGTAGCCTGGCGAACAGGACTGGGTGTCAGAGCAGTTGACCCAATCACCGGAGCAGCCGCAGTCCACCCGGCAGGCGTCGGCGAAGGCGTAGTTGCCAGGGAGATACTCCTCGCCCACACCGCAGTCGCCGCAGACCACATACCAGGATGGATCGTCGATCTGCGATGTCTTCAACTCCTTGCTGGAGTAACCAGAGACGCCGATGCTCTGCTCGAAGGCGCCGCTCTCCTGGCTGCCGCAGGCCTGCTGCGTGACGGAGTCGGTGACACTCCCTCCCCAGCCCGGCGGGAAGGCGGAGGTGCCCACGCAGGGGCCGCCGCCATCGCAGTTGCTGTTCCCCCAGCTCCCCTGGGTCTGCATCAGGAAACCCAGCCAGTCAGACCCAGGGACAATCCATCCCGCGCTCTGTATGTGCTTCGCGCTGGGGCACCGCCAGACATCGCGGTTCTTCACGTACTCGTCCAGCACCACCGGCCACCGCAGATAGGGATTGGCCTGCCACACCTTGGGGCAGCCCTCATAGGGCTCGTCCCCACCACCGGGCGCGGTGTCGAAGAAGGCGATCGCGTCCGCCCGGTGTTCCGTCGGCGGGAACCTGTCGTAGTCCGTCAGGTACATCTGAAAGGCGATGGCGATGTTCTTCACGTTCGACAGACACTGGATCTTCCGGGCCGACTCCCTTGCCCGCGCGAACACGGGGAACAGCATCGCCGCCAGGATCGCGATAATCGCGATCACCACCAACAGCTCGATCAGCGTGAACCCTCTGCGCCGCCCTGCCGTCATCCTACACCTCCTTGCGAAACTCGATTGCGACCGACTCATGGAGCCGACGCGCACTGACCGCGCGTGCAAGACCCCGCTCCTCGCGGTTCCTCACTCACTGCCCGCAGCGACGAACTCTCTGGTTCCCGGCCCCGGATGCCGCCGGTTCATGGTAGCACTGACGGGCCGTTCGGTCATTGTACAGGTGTGTGCGTTTCCTGTATCGGCGTCTGTTTGGGAGCGCCCGTCACTTGCGTCCGAGAGGCCGTGAACGGGGTAGAGGGCGCACCGGCGGCACGGCTGAGGCTGCGCCGAAGCCCTGGACGGAAGGGATGACAGCCTGTAGAATCGTGCTTGTGTCCAGATCGCTCCGAATGTCGGGAACCGATGCCGCTTGGGTGGTCCTGGCGCGGCCAGACGACCATCACCTGTCTGCGGACACACCGATGTGGGTGGATGCGAAGTTCCTCGACCAACCCACGCCCCTCGATATGCACTTCCACAAGGGGATGGAGGTGGGCATTGTGGTGTCCGGGGAGCGCGAGATCCGCTTCGCCGACCTAGCCTTGCACCTTCATCCCGGCGACGTGTGGCTGTGCGCCATGTGGGAGCCACATGCCTTCCGGGTTCTCACCCCCGGGAGAGGCGTGAAGGTCATCTTCCTGCCAGAGATGCTGGAGGAGAAGGCGATGCCCGATATCGCCTGGCTGAGCATGTTCGCGGCCCCGCCTCGTGACCGGCCTTCGTCGTTCACGCCGGCCCTGCGCGATGCGGCGCTGGCCATCGGGCAAGAGTTGACCCGGGAGATCGAAGAACTCCGTGACGGCTGGCAGACCATGGTCCGCCAAGGGCTGATACGCTTGCTGGTGGTCTTGAGCCGTAGTTGGAGGAGCCCGGTCCAACCCAGCCGATCATCCGGGGTGGATGCCAATGACCTGGCTCGCATCATGCCGGCCCTGGCGCTGGCGAACTCCGACTTGAGGCGGCGCGTCGAAGCGCAGGAGGCGGCCGCCTCCTGCGGCCTCAGCCGCTCGTGGTTCCATCGCATTTTCCGTCACACCATGGGGCTGAGCTTCGGAGCATTCCGGCTCCGCGCCCGACTTGGCTTCGTGGCGCGTCAGCTCCTCACCACAAGCCGGTCAATCGAGGCCGTTGCAGAGGAGAGCGGGTTCGTTGACGGCAGCCATTTGCACCGCGTCTTCGTGCGAAGCTACGGATGCACGCCGGCCCAGTACCGTCGCATGCACGTGCGCGGGCGGGAGGCCTACGCCTCGCAACTGGCACCAGACCTGGCGGACGTGCCGTCGCTGGGGAGCGGGGGCCGCGGGCCCAACTACTGACGTTCGCGCAATGAAGTAACATTGCGCGAACGTCTTTCCCCAGGCATTTCCTGGCTTTTTCATGAATGTCGCCCATTACTTCTTTGGGCGACATTCATTAGTGGGTTTCGCCAGACAAAGTAATGGCGAAACCCAGCCAGGAGACGCTCGAACGGGCACACGGGCCGGGCGAGCCGTTACTTCGTTGTGCGAGCGTCTATAGGATCAGCGCGAGGCCGGCTGGTGCCGCGCCAGGCCCGGGAGGACAGCGAATCCGGGCAGACTCAGGTATCCCTGCGATTCCCCGCAGACATCAATCCGGTAGATAGGGTCATATAGCAGGCAGAGTCGCCGGTCGGTCGCGGGGATAGTCGTAGTGTAGATGCGCAGCTCACCTGGCAGGGAAGTGATGATCTCCTCGCGCCAGTCGCCCAGGATGTCCGCCACGGCCAGCACCTTGCCTTCAATGACGGGCTCAAGCTCCGTCCCGCGGAGGTAGTTCATGAGCCGCCTGGTGCTGTCATCACGCCGGCTGATCTCGCGCTGGCCGTCGGCGTCCCAGTAGGCGGCGAGCGGTTCCCACTCCTCGTTCGAGAGTAGTCTGCCCTGAGCACTCAAGAGCCAGTACCTCTTCAGCTCAGGGTCATAGCCGAAGAACTCAACGCCGGCATGTCTGGAGTCCACATCTGCTGACAAACCGGAGTCGAGGTGCTCAGTCTTCTCCTCTAGACCCCATAGGATCTTCCCGGTCCTCGCGTCGAGCTGACACATGCCATTCCGCTTCTTCGGTTCCTCGCAGCCCAACTGGATCTCCAGCCCAGGCCGATTCGGGTCGAGGTTGCCCACACTGACATGGTCGGGGTGCGCCAGACCGGATGACCATAGGCCGGTGCCGTTATCGTCAATCACGGCCGCGCCGATGATCACCTCGTCGCGGCCATCGCCGTCCACATCGGCGGCGTGGAGACAGTGGGCGCCCTGCCCACTATAGGTGAGGCCCTCTTCCTCGCGTTCGTTCCAGCGCCACAGCTCGCGCAGGCCACGGCCGTCGAACTCGTACGCGAGCAGGTACATGGTGTCATAGCTGCCGCGCTGCACGATCAGGCAGGGGGTCTTGCCGTCCAGGTAGGCGATGCCGAGTTGATTGCGGCCAACGCGGTCGAACGAGTAGAATCCCTCCCGTGGAGGCCACGCGGCCCGCGCCCTCTCCTTCCCCGTCCTGCCGTCCAGCACGACCAGGTACTCCGGGCCACTCTCCGCCCGGCCCTCCGCGTCACGAGGATCGCCCTCGCCGATCCTCAGCGCCACCTCGGCGGCTCCGTCGCCATCCAGATCGTAGACGACGAAGGGCGAATACCATACTCCCATCTCGATCGCCCAGCCCATGTCATAGCGCCATAACAGCGTGCCGTCTTGGCGGTACGCTTCCAGCTTGTAGGTGTCCGGACTGGGCCGCCAGCCGCCGTCAATCCAGGGGTCGAGGCTGAGGCCCGGCTGTTTGATCACATACTCGTACCGGCCATCGCCGTCCAGGTCACCCACCCCGACCTTCGACGCGGCATAGTCGCCCGCGAACCTGATGGAGATGTATGGCTGGCCTTCAGGCGACGGAGTCGCGCTGCTGACCTCAGAGGAAGAGCCTTCCGCACCGTCCACTAGCGAGCGGACGAAATACGCCGATTCGCCTTCAGATGGATTGGGATCAACGAAGTCGGTGGTGGCGTGCACCGGTTGGCCGTTGAGCCGCACCGCTGGCGAGCTGCCTGTGCGGCGGTAGACATTGAACGCCACCTCGTCTGGATCAGTTGGCAGCAGCCGCCACCCCACATATACGCGCTTCCCCGGCATTGGCAGCGCCACCACGCCGCGGTCCAGTCTCTCTCGAACGCGGTGTCGCGCGAACCCCTCAACCGGAGGCTTGCTCACCTTCGCCTGGCGGAGGATCCCAGGCTGCACCTCCACATCATCCAGGAACAGATCGGTGTTGTAGCTGCCCTGGAAACGGACCTGAATGCCGGAGCATCCGCTGGGCACAGCGATCACTACCCGGAACTGCTGCCAGTCGCTCTTGGCGATCAGCATATCCTTGCCCAGGCTGCCCGTCTCCACTCCGTCACCGTCGAGCGCCATCACGCTTATCCAGACGATCCCGCACATGAACCCGGTGCGGCCTTTCATCCACGCGGTGACGGTATAGGGCTGACCTGTCGCCACGGAGATGGGCTCTGAGGTGAGCGTCCACTTGCTCTCGCCCGAGTCCGTCTCCGGTATCTGCCAGTGAACGTGCAGCGAGTGGCCGCCGTTGCGCGCCTGGTGCGAGATCGCGGCCTGAGGCTCCCCTTTGGCGATGCGGGTTTCGTCATAGGGCGGCCTCGGATGCGTAGACTTGAGCGTCCATCCGGGAAGTCCGCCCTCGCCGTCTTCGAACCCTCCATTGACGACCCTGGGAGGCGCAGGGGCCATGCCGCCGCTGGCGGCCAATGCGAGACCCATGGTACCCAGTTGGAGGACTGCCAGCAGAATCAGATGCTCGGACATAGACGCTCCTTGCCAGAGAGAACGCAGAACGCGATGACCGCGGTGGCAGGAGCTGCCGCTCTTGCCCAATAGCCGCGGCTCCTGCCCGACATCCGATAGGCTGCTCAGGACTTCAGCGCCGCCAACACCTGCTCTGACGACAACGGCATCTCCCGCAACCGCTTGCCTGTGGCATCGAATATGGCGTTCCCAACCGCCGCCGAGATCGGGAAAACGGCGGGCTCACCGGCGCCTTCTGGGGCATGTGTCGGGTTCGGAACCAGCACGGTCTCGATCTTGGGGGCATCGCGAATCGTGGGCACCGGATAGAGCGAGTAGCGGTCGGTCAGAATCCTGCCATCTTCGTAGCGCACCATCTCCCGCAGCGCAGGGCCGAGGCCCATGATGATGGCGCCCTCGATCTGGTTCGTGATGCCATCGGGGTTGATGATGAGCCCGCTCTCGTGAGCCACCACCACTCGCGAGACGTGGACGAGACCGGTGCTCTTGTCCACCTCCGCCTCCACGATCTGGGCGACCTTCGAGCCCACGTCAATCCCGCAGGCGAACCCGATTCCCTTCCCGGTGGGAGCGCGCCTCGGGGTCCAGCCGTAGGCCTCGGCCGCGGCCCGCACGGTGGCGGCCAGGCGCGGGTCATTTGACAGGTGCTTCAGCCGGAACTCGACCGGGTCCTGGCCCAGCGCGCTGGCCATCTCGTCCATGTGCGATTCGATGGCGAACGTGTTCGCCGACCCCGCCAGGCCGCGCCACGCTCCCTGGGCCAGCGGCGAATCGCATTCGAATGTCCGCACCCGCCGGTTGGCGAAAGCATACGGCGGCTCCGCTCCCCGGTCGCCGCAGTTGTAGATATCGCAGTCCCAGGCCGTGATGGTTCCGCTGCTATCCACCCCACATCGAATGTCAATCAGCGCCGCCGGCTTGAAGTAGTTCCAGGTCAGCTCCTCTGCCCGCGTCTGGCTCACCATGACGGGCTTTCCCACCGCGCGAGCCAGCCGCGCGGCCGCGATCGCCAGATCCGCGTTGGTCTTCCCGCCGAACCCGCCGCCAACCCGCGGCACCGCGATGCGAACCTGCTTGGGCGACAAGCCCAGCGCCTCCGCCACCTCGTCCCGCTGCATGAACGGCGCCTGAGTGTTGGAGTAGACGGTTAAGTCTCGGCCCTCCCAGAGTGCCAGCGCAACGTGTGGTTCCACCGGCGCATGGGCCACGAACGCAGTGCGGTAGGTGGCACGGAATTGGCGCTTGGCGCCTTCGAACTCGGACGCCGCCGCGCCCTCCTCCACCACCGTGTCCTCCGGTTTCGCCGTTGCCCGGAAGTCGTCCCACAGGGATGCCATGGAGGGCTGAGGCTTCTTCTCCCAATCGGCCTTGACCAGCTCTCGCGCTTGCCTCGCGATCTCAGGCCGCTCCCCCACGATGCCCAGGAACTCCCCCTCGCGCACCACCTTCACCACTCCGGCGGCCTTCTCCGCCTGCGAGGCGTCAGCGCTTCTCAGCCGCGCGCCGAACGACGGTGGGTACAGCACGGCGCCGTAAAGCATGCCCGGCAGCCGGAGATCGGCGACGAACTGCTCTTTGCCCGTCACCACACTGCGGCCATCAACCCTGGGCACCGAAGTCCCGACCACGCGATACTCGGTCACCGGGCGCAGCTTGGGCTCACCCTTCAGCGTGCGCTCGATCTCCTTCCCCTGGGTCAGCTCACCCAGGGACACGGACTGGGCCGGATCGTAGGCGAGTAAGATGCGGCCATCGCTGACTACCAGCGCCTGCGTGGCCACCCCCCACTTCTCCGCCGCCATTTCGACCAGCAGATCGCGCGCCTGGGCAGCCGCCGCTCGCAGCGCCACTCCCTCCTCCCTCACGCTCTCGCTTCCCCATGTCCCATCGGCGAAGGGCGTGCGGCCAGTGTCGCCCATCACCACCTCTACCGAGGAGAGTGGCAGCGTCAACTCCTCTGCCACCATCTGAGCAAACGCGGTCTTGGTGCCCTCCCCCATCTCGACCTTGCCCGTGAACACCGTGGCCGTGTTGTCAGGAGCGATGCGCAGGTAGGCGTTGAAGTTGATCGCCTCCTCGGATTCCTCGCCGGCGCGAGCCAGGCTCCCAGGGAGGGTGAAGAACACGACCAGGCCGCCGGTGAGGCCGAGGAACTCTCTCCGGGTCAGTCCCGTCTTGCTGTCCATGGCTCTCCCCTATCCCGACATTCTCTCGGCTGCAAGCCGCACTGCCCGGACGACGCGTGCGTAGGTGGCGCAACGACAGAGATTGCCCGCCAGCGCCTCCCGGATCTCAGCCTCCTGGGGGTGCGGATTCCGCTGGAGCAGATCCACGGCAGTCATGATCATGCCCGGGGTGCAGTAACCGCACTGGAAGGCCTGGGTCTCGAGAAACGCCTCCTGCACCGGGTGCAGGCCCTGCTCGCCGCCCAGGCCCTCGACAGTAGTCACCGAGCGGCCGGCCACGGCCGACATCGGGAGGACACAGGAGCGAACCGCGCGCCCATCCAGCAGCACCGTGCAGCTCCCGCACTCACCCGCGCCGCATCCGTACTTGGTCCCGGTCAACCCCAGATCATCGCGGAGTACATTCAGCAGACTCTGCGACCCTGGCGCCTTGACGGAGTGCTCGACCCCGTTCACCCGGAAGACAATGGTTTCGCCGCTTTCTGCCATCATCTACCTCTCCCGGCAAATCTCGCGCACCGAAGCAGCAGTCCGGTTCTGCGTGGTTTCGGGTTTCTCCTCGCGCGATCCCCGAAGTGCAGGCAGGAAGCCACTGCCATAGCGAGAAGTCAGCTATGGGGGGGCGCGCGAAGCCGCAGTCGCCACCTATGAGCGTGGGGCTGCGGCAGGGCTCAACGGCGCCCAGCGGGTTCGAAACCGAGCGACCCAGCAGGGTGATGACGATGTGCGATAGGCGTCTCGCTCTTCAGCTCCGCGCCACCAGACGTTGGCCGGCATGGTCTTGGGCGGCGACGGCGCTGCTCGTGGCAGTCGCGCTTCCGGCGCTGGCTACAGACGGCCATTCGGGGTCTGCGCAGCCGGCTGCATCCCCCGAGAGGTCGCCAGGGGACGACCTGATCCCGTTCTGCAGCAAGGACCTCTTCCTCCTGGGTATGAACTACCCTTATATCAACTACGGGCACGACTTCGGCACCTCTGCGTGGGGGCACGACGGAGCGAGCGCCCCTCTTGCCGGATGGTGGGAGGAGCAGACCTACAGCGACAGCCAGGGGATCACGAAGGTGGTGCGCTCATCGGAGCAAGCGCATACCGGCAAGCATTCGCTGAAGCTCATCGCCAATCTCGTCGGCAGCGACCCTCATCTCAGCATGGGCGAGGCCTTCGTGGACCTGACCTACCACCCGCCGCCCGGTGTGTCTGCGCCAGTGAACCTGGAAGGGGTGACGCTGCGGTGCTGGGTGTACGCGCCGGAGAACAGCGGGGGCGACCCAGATCGCCCCAATGGTCTCCAGCTCTTCGCCCAGGACGAGAACTGGAACAGCGAGTACGGCACCTGGGCTAACATCGAGGCCGGGCAGTGGAACGAGATCACCCTGACGCCGGGCCGTCGGAGTCCGGCTGAGGGGTGGATGGACGCCGGCTTTGATCCCACGCGCATTGCGGCAGTCGGCCTCAAGGTGGGCATCGGCGACGACTCATCGGCCCGCTTCCAGGGCGCGTTCTACCTGGACTCCTTCACCGTGGGCGACAGCACGTGGTTTGACTTCGAGGACCCCTCCGTCGCCGAGGTGGACTTCCAGGAGATGGCCCGCCACGGCATTCGGGCTGTTCGCTGGTTCGTCTTAGCCGACGGGACGGCCTCTCCTGAGTTCGACCAGAGCGGCATGGTGACCGGGTTCGATCCCTACTTCTTCGATGACATGGACGCCGCCCTGGAAGCGGCGCGGGAGAAGGGGATTTACCTGGTGCTCTCGCTCTTCGATTTCTACCTCTGCGATACCGCGAGGATAGAAGATGGCGTGCAGTTGGGCGGGCACTCCGATCTGATCACGGATCCCGCCAAGAGGCAATCCTTGATTGACCGAGCGCTGAAGCCGATGCTGGCGCGCTACGGCGGGGACCCGCAGATTCTGGCCTGGGAGATCATCAACGAGCCGGAATGGGCAATGGCGATCCCAGGTGGGCAGAGCGTGGGACACCCCGTGTCCCAAGAGGCGATGCAGGACTTCGTGCGCGTGATCGCGCAGACCATCAAAGAGAGCACCGCGTCTCAGTTGGTCACGGTGGGCAGCGCCTCCAGGAAATGGCTGGGGCTGTGGAAGGGCACAGGCTTGGACTTCTACCAGTACCACTACTACGATTGGATGGAGAGCGAAACACCGCTCGCTGTTGCCTTTGAGCAGTTAGGCGTGGACAAGCCGTGCATTCTGGGAGAGTTCCCCACCGCGCTGAGCGCAATCAGCACTGCCGGGTATCTGGAGAAGGCCTGGTCGAACGGCCTCGCGGGTGCGCTCGGGTGGTCTTACCGGGGAGAGGACGAGTTCTCGGTTCCGAGAGAGCAGTTCTCAGCACTCGTGGCGCCATCATTTCGGCAATGGAGACAGGCGCATCTCGATGTGCCGGTGGATATGGCGACGTTCGCCGACGTGCCATGCAACCACTGGGCCCTCCCTGAGGTGGAGGCGATCTACCGGGCAGGCATCACTGTCGGGTACCCCGATGGCCTGTACCACCCGGCCGACCCGGTCACCCGCGCTCAGATGGCAGTCTACATTTCACGCGCGCTGGAGGGCGGCGACGAGTACGTGCCCAGTCATCCCGCGCAGGTTTCCTTCCCGGACGTTCCCGCTGACTCCTGGGCGTACAAGTACGTCGAATGCGCGAGCGCCGAGCAGATAGTGACGGGCTACCCCGACGGGACCTATCAGCCCAACGTGCCCCTGGATCGGGGCCAGATGGCGGCCTTCATCGCCCGCGCCATGGTGACACCCACCGACCGGCCCGACCTGCCGAGCTACCCGCCTCCCCCGAGCCCCACCTTCCCTGACGTCACGCCCGAGAACGAATGGCAGTGGGCCTACAGACACGTGGAGTACATCGCCGAGCAAGGCGTGGCCAGAGGCTACCCGGACGGCCTCTATCACCCGGAGCGCACCTGCACGCGGGATCAGATGGCGGCGTACATCGCGAGGGCCTTTCGGCTGCCGATGTAGCAGAGCACCCGCACTGGGTGTGGTAGGAGCTGCTATGGTGGCAGGAGCTGCCGCTCCTGCCCAACATATAGGCTCCTGCTACCGCGGCAGCGCCTGCTGTCGCACCTGGCGAGACCGCCGGAAGTAGTCGGACCGTGATTCCAGGCCGAACTCCTGGATGATGTCGTGCACCGTGAACTCGTCGCTCTCGGAGCCCACCGCCCAGCAGGCCTCTCGCGTGAAGAAGTCAATCGAGACCTTGGGGCCGTATTTCGCCAGGATCGCGTCCATCTTCTCCCAGTTCTCGTCCATGTGCATCAGCCTGCGGTCGAGGTTGATGCGCCGGGTGATGATGCTCTCATAGGTGGATTCGGCCAGCACGTGCCCGGACAGGTCTATGACCTGCCCCAGCTCGGTCCGCACCGCCGAAACCAGGTAAGCTCCGGTGAGGTAGGCCCAGATGCGCAGCTGCAGCCCTCCCCGGTAGGCCGAGCAGAAGAAGATCACCTCGGCCCCCGCCTCCCCTGTCCCCTCCATGATCTCCGGGAAGTTGAGATCGAAGCAGATCACGATCCCGAAACGCCCGAGGGGGGTATCGAATACCCGCGGTCCATCGCCAGGCGTGATCCCGGACTCGATCTCCCCGATAGTCGGGAACATCTTGTGGTATACGCCGGCCACGTCACCGGCCGGACTCACGAGCACCCCCGAGTTGTACATGCGGCCCTGCTCGCGGGTGTAGAGAGGCCAGACCACGTAGACGCCGTGGCGCCGCGCCTCCTGAGCGATGCGAGTCAGAGAGGGGCCGTCAAGCTCCTGCGCATGATCCTCAGTTGTGCCAGGGAGGCCGGTGTGATGGTAAGTCTCGGGGAAGGCCACGATCTGCGCGCCCAATCGCGCCGCACGCTGGATGAGCGCGGCCGCTTCCTCGTGACGGGCGGCGGAGTCCGCGCCCTTTGGGTACTGCGAAACGCTCCCAACAGTGAGATAGCGAGCCAATGGTACCTCCTTGTCAGATGGGATTAGAGGAGTGCGCCGACCAATTCCTCTCCGTGCGCCTCCAACCATTGCAGGGGGACCTCCAGATCGCGGCTGATGAACCAGGCCCTGCGCTCTGGCGGCACCTTCGCTGATCCCTCCAGCCGCTCTGCCAGCCATCGCGCGCGCAGCGCGAGCGGAATCGCGCGCACCTCATCGTCTGCCAGGGGGGAAAGCTCCCGGTACGTGCGTAGGAACAGCAGGGCCCCGTCCATGTCCGGCTCGACCGCCTCGGTCATTGACTGGATGCTGGAGCCGTCGAACTCCTCGCGCCGGGTGGCGAAGTACAGGACCCCGTCTGCCAGGTCGCGACTCCGGGTGTGCTCACAGGCCCAGTCGAGGTCGAAGATGCCAGCCATCTGCCCCGAGTCCGAGTAGAGGAGATTCCCGGGATGGTAGTCACCATGGATGAGCCACCGCGGCAGCGCGTCGTAGACCGATGCGTCGTAGGCTGTGGCCAGGCGCCTTGCTTCCGCCACTGTGTAGGTCAGCTCGGGCTCGCCGCGGGCGAACTGCTCGAAGGCGGCGGCCATCAGCTCGGGGTCATCCATGCGCTCGCTGCCGCCGACGTCGGGAGCAGCGATGGCGAATTGCGCCGGGATAGGGTTGTAACAGCCTCGCGCCGGATAGTCGGCGGCAGCCTGGTGAAAACGGGCCAGCGCACGCGCGGTGGCGATCAGCTCGTCGCGGCTGTACCCGAATTGACGCCCCTCTACGAACGGGTAGAGCTCGAATGCCCGACCGTGGGCGAGCACCCAGGTCTCACCCGACTTGGTCGTGATCGGCGCCGCTGTCGGGACCCCGCGGGCCAGGAGATGCCGCCGCAGGCCATGGTCGAATGCCATCGCTTGCCGCGAGCTCGTGCGCAGCCCTCGGCACCGGAAGAAGTGGCGGCCCGTGGCTGAACTGACACGCCAGCACTTGCCAGCGGTCCCGCCAGCTACGACTACCTCTCGAACCTCACCGATCTCGTAGTTGGCAAGCACCTCCGGCAGCTCGACCATCAAGGACCCCTATCTGCCTGTCGCGCCTCTTCCCATGTTCGGCGGAAGCGGCCGGTTCGGGTTCACGCATTCGCCGTGCGCGAGATCGTAACCTCTGCTCCAGGGCGCAGTCGGACTGTCGGGGGAGTTGCCCCGAGCGCTGCCGACAGCATCCGGCTTCCGGGTCAGGAAGAGTGACCCCGCAGCAGGAGACCCGGCCATGCAGGGCGCACTATGGCTCCAGAGAATAGACAGCCCCGCGAGCGGGGCGAATCTGCCGGGAGCGCAGATAGCGCTGAAGCTCCTGGCAGCGAGGAGGTCAAGTGTTCGAGAGGATCTTGGTCACTGGTGCGAGCGGCCGGCTCGGCTCGAATCTCGCGGCGCGATTGGTGCGAGAGGGCGAACGAGTTCGCGCATTGATCCTGCCCGGGGATCCGGCGGAGAAGTCACTCGCGGGCGTTGATGTCGAGAGGGTGTACGGAGACCTGCGCGATGAGAAGGCAGTGGGCGAGGCGATGGAGGGCTGCGACGCGGTTGTGCACGCAGCCGCGGTCATGAGTGACCGGGGCCTGACGCCACACGCCTTCTTCGACATCAACTGCCGCGGCAGCTTCAACGTGTTCCAGGCGGCTGCCGACCGCGTCAACCGCATCAAGCGCTTCGTGTACCTGAGCAGCACCTCCGCCTATGCCGTGGAGAATACCGGCCCGGTTATCCGAGAGGACAGCCCGCTCAACCCGCTCACGCTGTACGGGACCACGAAGGTCGCGAACGAGGCCCTGCTGCGCACCTTCCGCTATCGCACAAACCTGCCGTGTGTCGTGCTTCGTCCCAACTTCATCATGGCCTGCGACGAGATCCTGGAGGGCTGTCGGGTCGGCTGGGTCACCGGAGTGCTGAGAAGCGCGGACACACGGTACACCTGCTACAACCCGGAGGCGGTGGAACCGTGGAAGATCGTCGAGCAGGCCGCGCCGGACCCAAAGCAGCGCGTCATCCCCTACGGCCCGGGGCGGCGGCCGTGGACCTGGCACGTGGTTGACGTGCGGGACGCAGTTCAGGCAGTGGAGCTGGCGCTCGCCAGGGAGCAGGCCGTCGGAGAGACCTTCTGCATCGCCGGTCCCGAGCCCATGCGCTGGGACAAGGCCGTGAAGCACCTCTGCAAGCGGCTGGGCGAGGAGTACGTCGAGGTGGATCTGCCCAACCTCTGGCACTTCGAGTTCGACCTCACCAAGGCGCGGGCCGTTCTTGGCTATGACCCCAAGTATACCGTCGAACGGATGATAGACGACGGTATCGCCTTCCGAAGCGGCCAGGACATCGGCGTGATCCCGCCGGCGATTGCGCACTAAGGAGCTTCGCCGAATGAAGTAACACGGCGAAGCTCAAGAAGCGGCCCAGACAGGCACAGGGCGATGTTCGCACATTACTTCGTTGTGCGAACATCATTAGATTGCCCGCCGATCGTGGCAGGAGCGGCCGCTCCTGCCCAACACTGAGGTCATGACTGGAGTGTCAAGCGCGGCTGTTAGCATCCGCGTACCGGCGGGAGGCTGGGGGAGGGCCCGCGTTGAGGACATCGCCGCGGTCCTCGAGTCGGCCGCGGGCGAGCTGATGATGCACGCCCCTGGGCTCCCACCGATCGCGATCCTGGTTGAGCCCGCGACCGGCCATCCTTTCACACTCTATGGCAGGACCCAGGACGACGAGCACCTGGTGCGGCTGAGTGCAAGGGGCAGACACTGGTACCAGTTCGTCTACGAGTTCTCGCATGAGCTCTGCCACATCCTGTGCGACCATGCCCGGTACCGCTATCGCGAAGAGAGGTGGTTCGAAGAGAGTCTCGGTGAGCTGGCCTCCATCTTCACGCTCCGGCGCACGGCAATCTCGTGGCGGCAGTCGCCCTCACGTCCGGATTGGGCTCGCTGTGCCAGTGACTTGCAGGACTACGTTGACGATCTGCTGGCGGAGAGCCACAGGCAGTTGCCCCCAGGCATGCAACTCAAGGACTGGTACCGCGCCAACTCGGAGTACTTGCGCCTCAATGCCTGGGATCGCGAGAAGAACGAACTGGTCGCCAGCTGTCTGCTGCCAGTATTCGAGGAAAGGCCAGAGATCTGGGAGGCGATCCCGCATCTCTACCCGCGGGTCCGCCGTCCCATGGAGAGCTTCGAGGCCCTGGTGGCGGGATGGCTGCGGCGCACCCCTGCAAGACTGCGACCACCCGTCAGGACCGTCGCCGAGCATTTCGGCATAGTGCTGGAGGTGACGGCCTGAATCGCGGCGGAGGCCGCCTCGCCTATCTCGGCGGCAGGGGGCCCACGCTACCGCCAGCCGAGCGCGGTCAGCACCTTCCCCCAGCGCGCTTCCGTGGCCGCATCGTTGCACACCGGCTCGAAGCCCAGCTTCAGGTAGGTCTTGATGGCGGCGAGGCGCCAGTCATCGGTCAGCAGATAGACGCACTGGTATCCCGCTCTGACGTAGCGATCGAGCGCGGCGGAGCAGACTGCCAACCCGAGGCCCCTTCCTGCGTGGTCGGGGTCGCCTGCCACCCAGCAGAGCTCGCCGCCGAAAGGGTAGCGAGGGGTCGGATTGTGTGTGGCCATGGCAGTCGCCACCAGAGTGCCAGTGGCAAGGTGCTCGACAACGAAGAAGCCCCCGGGGAGGATGCTCGATAGCATCCGTTCGAGCTGCGCCTCATCCCAGTGATCGAAGCCGGCCCGGTGCATCAATGCCAGGTACTTCTGCCTGTCCTCAGGCCGGTACTGCCGCAGGTCGTAGCCAGGCGGCAGCTTCGGACTCGGTGGGCTGGCCAGCAGACGCTGCGGCCACACCATCTGCAATTGCTCCCGCGGCTCCTCCTCGCTCCAGGTGCGGGAATCCGGCACGGACAGCCATCTGCCTCCCCTCGCAATGGACTCCTGCGACACCAGCCCGGGCAGCGTCATGTCCATCGCTTCGTGGATCCCGACCGGCGACGGGATCTCCCCCCGGATAGCTCTGACGAAGTCCAGCACCTCGAAGTAGTCGCCGCCCCAGTGGCCGGTCGCCAGCACCTCCGGACTGGGGTTCAGCCAGCTATCGGGCAGGTACTGGGCGGCGAGGGTATCCGGGTCGTGCCACTCGATCTCACGGCTCAGCGTGCGCAGCCAAATCCTGTCGGCATCAACGGGGCCGCCCCGGCTCGATTCGTAGGCGCCATCTGTGCCCTGCAACTGGTAGTTCGTCATGGCGTGGGGACGGTCCGAGACCATATCCACGCGAATCTTCACCAGCGCCCCAGTGCGCATCTTGCACAACATAACGGAGGTATCCTGATGGTAGTACTCGCGGCGTGGGTCCTGGTAGTGACGGCCGCTCCCCTCGCAGCAGACGCGCTCCACCCGGTCGCCCTGCATCCACTGCAAGATGGGGCCGAGGCTGTGCGTGCCGTAGGTGATGCCGTCTATGCCGGTCTGCCACCTGCGGCGCCAGGGCGTGTCCTCATTGAGCTGCTTCAGCTCGTGCAGGTATTCCCCCTCGGCATAGTAGAGCGTTCCGAAAAGCCCCCGCCGCACCAACTCCCTGATGAGGACGTTGTTCCGCGTATAGGTGTAGTTCTCGGCCATCATGTAGACGGCCCGAGACTGGCGGGCCGCCGCCACCAGGCGGCGGCACTCCTCCACGCTCACGCCGGCGGGCACTTCGCAGAGCACGTGAATGCCGCGCTCCAGCGCCAGGATGGACTGCGGGACGTGGAACTGCATGGGCGTGTTGATCACGACCGCATCGAGGCGCGACTGGTCCAACATGGTGGCGCAGTCGGTGAACTTCTCCGAGGCCCCGAGCACTTCGGCGGCTTCGTCGAGGTTCTCCTCGTTGGTATCACAGACGGCCGCTATCCTCGCCCCGTTTGCACGCAACGCGGAGCGGAAGGAGCGGCCGCGCCCGCCGGCGCCCACGACTCCTACCTTGATGGCTTCAGGTCCAGGCATTCACAGCTCCTCTACGGCAGGAGACAAGTCGCCTGAGGCGACTCAAGCTCCTGCCCTACATGGATTTCTCCGAAGGCGGGGGCGCTGTCCGATATCACACCCTGCAAAACTCAGAGCCGATGGCCTGAGCGAAGCGCTCGATCTGCGAGGCGACGTGGCCCCGACAGAGCGCAAGATGGTGGCTGCCGCCGGCCTCGCTGTAGGCGGTCAGGAACTCCGGC
This sequence comes from uncultured Armatimonadota bacterium, assembly GCA_963716175.1. Classification (GTDB taxonomy): domain Bacteria; phylum Armatimonadota; class Hebobacteria; order Hebobacterales; family Hebobacteraceae; genus MFD04408-11. Next base: position 4,378,502 of record OY970296.1, read on the forward strand.
AGGGGCTGCGGCGGCTTGAACTTGTAGTGCGGCGCTGCCAACGCGGGGTAGAGGGGGGAAGGCGAGATCTCCCCTTCACACACCACCCAACGCAGGCGCCCTGCGGGGCCGACGGTGAGGCTGGCCAGCGTCACCGGGCCGGGCTCCGACTCGAACAGCAGTACGCCCGGCATGGCGCCCGCTCCCACCAGCGAGGCCGTAGCCACGAGTCTCGGACGGCCGCGGGCGAACTGCGGGTTCGCCTCACCCATGTGGCTCATGAGCACTTCGTCACGCTTCCAGTCCGGGCAGAACATCTCTGTGAATCCCGCGCATCCAGTGAGCGCATGGAGTGCGGTCACGGCGCTAGCGGCCAACGCATCGGCCTCGCCCCCGTAGCCCACGCCCTCCGCCATCAGCCGCGACACGCCCGCAAACGGCATCACAGGGCCTGGCGGCAGGTGATCGAAGATCAGGAACGAGAATGCGACGGCGCCGAGCCGGTGGTCAGACACGATCCTCCGGACGGCACGCTCCGCTCGCGCGGTGGCGCGGAGATCCTCCGCGCCAATCCGCCCGGTGTCGTACAGGCGCCTATACTCTTCTGTCAGAGGCTCGATCTCCGGATCGGCCACCGCTTCCCAGGCGGCGGCGAATTCGCCGGGCGCGAGGTCAACCACTTCCGGCCCGGAACGCAGCAGCGCGGTGGTGTCCACGGCCAGGTCTCCCATGCCTGGAAACACCGACCCCACACGGCCCACGCGGAGCGCGCGCCACAGCCTCGCCGCGCTGGCGGCGGCCGCGCACTCCGCTACCTTCGATCCGACAGCAGCGTCCTCCAGCAGGCCGCTCACTATCCAATGTGCCTTCCCCACGCGCAGCAATACGTTCGCCAGATCCTGCACGCCGTGGATGGCGTGGTTCTCGAGGTAGTCACTCGCACTGATATCCGGCCCCATGTCCACGCGCGGGGTAGTGTTGAGCAGCAAGATCGGCAGGCGGGTCCGGAGGAGTGCTGGGAGCGCAATCCAGCTTGGCGTGTAAGAGAGCAGGAGCACGATCAGGAGGTCGGCACCCTCTGACTCGGCCTGCGCGAGCGCAGCGTCAACGGAGCTGCGATTGGCGCAGATCCCCGGATTGTGGACGGCGCCGTGCCGCTGCAGGAAGGCCGCTACTCGCTGCAAGAAAACCTCCTGCGCCGGCCTCAGGCCGGGGCGCCAAACGTCGTATTGCTCCATCAGCAGCGGAAGCAGAGCGATGCTGGCGTTAGCCACGGCCTCCCTCCTGAACCGATGCAATAAGCCTCTGGGCATTGTCCCAGAAGATGGCGCTGATCTCCGCTGGTTTGAGGCCGGCCGCATCTGCTCCCTTGAGCAAAGCCCGTACGATCTCGTAGGCGAAGAGCGTACAACGCACTTCGTACGCCCCGGGCTCGACGTGTATACTCCAGCGGTGCGGGCGAGCCGTGAAGAAGTGGCGCTGGCCGTTCACCGAGATCAGCTTGCCCTTCTCCTGCGCGATAGGGAGGTCCAGGCCGAAGAGGACGCGATCCCGCGGGAACGTGGAAAGCGCGCGGGCCATCACCTCCCAGTCCTGCACCATCGAGCAATCGGCCCACAGGTTCGGGATGGTGCAAACCGCGTCGAAGTACTTCATCGCCTCCAGGAAGTAGCTGCGACCGAGATGCGCCAGGACGAAGCGCGCATGCGGCGCCGCCGAACAGACCCGGTGAAGCCCCTCGACATTGCTCGCATCGGCCAGGCGGCCCGTTCGGGGAATGTGGGTCATGACGATGAGCGCGTGCCGGTCAGCCACGCGAAGCATGGCCGGCGAGATCATGTCTGTCAGCTCGACGCTGTCGAGCGAATCGCCCGCGAGATACCAATACGGTTTGAAGCCGACATGCCCGAATCCCACCTGACGCTCGAGTGTTTGCTCATCCCACCGTGGGGGTGCAAAGGCGAGCGTCCGGTAGCCCAACGCCGCCCCTTCTCTGGCCAGCCGCTCCCCCTGGCGCTGGAAGTCCGTGTGCCGGTCGCCAGCGCCGAACACCAGGCCCCCGACCTTCCTGCCGGGGAAGAGGCTCTGGTGGACGCTCTGCAGCGTCGGCATCGGGTATTCTTCGACCACGGACGGCGTCGAAGGATCGCTGCTCTCCTGAGACCGATGCTCAACTGCCAGCCAGGAATGGGCGTGCGCGTCGTAGATGCGATCGGGGAGGCGAGGTGAAAGCTCCTCCTCCCATACCTTCCGGTCTATCTCGTCATAGACGAAGGACTCTGTCATGAGCTATCCAGCCCCCCATCCTCCAGTCGGCCCACCGCCTTAGTGTATGTCTCATACTGCTCTCGGTAAACCTCGCACCACTCTGCAACCGGCCCGCGTTCGGTCCACTCCGCTGCGGCCGGAAGATCGGTCTCGCCCAGCGCGCGGCGCGCCAGACAGGCTGCGCCGCGAACGGCGATATCTCCTCCGGAGTAGACCGACACGGACACCTCCAGCACCGAGGCCACAATGTCCGCCCACAAGGGGCTGCGGGCCGCGCCCCCAACCATGCGCAGCGCGCTCATGTCGGCTCCGTGTTCAGCCAGATAGCCGCAGGCCACCTTGACGTCCAGGACAACCCCCTCCATCGCGGCCCGCCAGAGATGCTCCCGCCTGTGCCCAAGCGACCAACCCAGCAGCGCGCCTCGCGCTCCGGGGTCGGAGGTGGGCAGTGTCCGCCCCGTCAAATGGGGGATCATCATCAGACCGTCACTGCCCGCGGGAATCTGCCCCGCCCCGGCATTGATCTGAGCCCAATCCCGCGGTTGCCCGGTGACATCCAGGGCCATATCCAGTGTCGAGCCGCCGCTCGAGATCGCCCCCATCAGCCCCCAGCGGCCATTCTGCACGTGCCGGCCGGGCCAAAAGGAGCTCTTCCGGTCAACGATAGGCCTCTCGCTCGTCATTAGCAGCGCCCAGGCAGTGCCGGCCGACAGCAGCAGATCGCCCGGGTTCACGCATCCCGCGCCAAGCGCGGCGGCATACTGGTCGTGCGCGGGCGTAGCTACCGGTATGCCCTCCGTCAGCCCCAGGGCGCGCGCGGCCGCTGGCTGGAGCAGCCCTGCCACCTCCCCTGCCCTGCGGGCCTGCCCTGAGCCAAGCCGAAGGGTCCGGGCGAACGCCTCCCGCGGCACGCCGATGCTGGTCAGGACCGGGAGAGCGACATCGCCGTCTGAGAGGCCATGCAGATTCGAGATGCCGAGATTGGTGGAATCGCTGACCCACTCACCGGCAAGCCGAAAGGTCAGATAGTCCGGCACGAAGGCCACGCGATACGGGAGCGCGAACCAATCCGGCCGGTGGGCCTTCATCCAGCTCAACCCCGCAGGCGTCATGCTGCGCCGCGATACGCCCGTAACCTGGAAATGCTCCTCCCGCAGCTTCGGACTATCCACTTCAGGCCTGCTCAGCCGCCCGTCGCTCCACACCAGGGCGGGGCCGCGGGGCGTACCTTGCTGGTCGAAGATGGCAAACGTGCCGCCCTGGGTGGAGACCCCGATCCCGGCTATCCGCTCGCCAGGCACGCCAGCGCGGGCCAGCGCGTCGGCCGTGGCGCGACACAGGCCATCCCACCAATCGTTCGGATCCTGCTCCACCCAGCCGGGTCGAGGTGAGACCACGACCTGCGGCGCCTCGCCGCGGCCCAGGCAGGAGCCGTCGGGCGCGTAGATGGCAGCCTTCACCAGTGTGGTGCCGACATCCACCCCCAGCACCAACTCATCGCCGGGCGGCATGCTCGTAGGCCTCGGCCATCAGGTACTGCAGCTTCACCCCGACCCCCAGGTCTGGCTCCGCCGGTTCGCCCCGCGCCGCCGCCGACAGGAAGTTGTGGAGACACGCGGCATGCCCGCGCAGCCAACCGACGGACGCCTTTGGCGGCGGGAACACCGCGGGCGGCGGATAGGCTTGCACGGTCTCGATCGCTCTCCAGCCCCGCTCCGCGGCCGGCAACGTCTGATCGTAGGCCCAGAGATAGTCCGGCTGCATGAGGTTGAACCGCAGGGCGCCCCGGCTGCCGTTGATCTCGAAGCGCAGCTCATCCACTGCGCCGGCGGCGATCTTCGAGGCCTCGACATGACCCAGCGCGCCGTTTGGCGCACGGACGGTCACAAGCACCGCGTCCTCGGTGGTCACGGGCACGGCCCGGGTCGGATCATCTGGCGCCGGGCGCTCGGGGTAAGCGGTATAGGTCGTGCAGTTCACTACTCGCAGCGGCCCTATCAGATACTGAACGAGGTCCAGGGCGTGAGAGCCCAGATCCAGCAAAACGCCACCTCCGGCCAGGCCAGCATCCAGCTTCCACTTCAGCGGCGCCTTCGGGTCAACGCTGCCGGAATGAAGGTAGGCGGAGCGCAGGGAGAGGAGGTCCCCGAGAAAGCCCGCGTCCACCATCTGCTTGGCGCGCATGGTGGCGGGGAAGAAGCGATTGTGCAGCACCATCTGGTGGGTGACGCGCGCCCCCGGCAGCACCGCCTCGATCTCCTGCGCCTCCTCCCGATTTCTGCAGAGCGGCTTATCGCAGTAGACGTGTTTGCCAGCCGCCAGCGCGGCGAGGACCTGCTCTTTGTGATATCGGTTGGGAGTGCAGACGTGGACGATGTGGATATCCGGCCGCGCGACCAGCTCTCGCCAGTCGGCGGTGGCGAATTCGAACCCGAATGCGTTCCGCGCGGCCTCGGCCGTCTCCGGCCGCGAGGTGGCGACACCGACCAGCCGCGTCCGGCACGGAATGGGATCGTAGAACAACGGTAGGTTGACGTGGCCGTAGGCATGAGTGCGGCCCATGAACCCGAAACCGATGATGCCGACGCCAAAGAGTTGCATCGTGGTCACCTATCACGGCAGCAGCAGCGGCCGTTCCCACCCAACGCTGCTCAGCGATATCCGAACTCTCGTTCCACCTCGGCGATGGACTCCTCGATGATCTCCAGGCCCTTGAGGAGAAGCTGCGGCTCCATGATAATCGGTGGGGACATCCGCAGGATGTGACCGGCCGGGATCCATGCCAAGCCCTTCCGGAAGGCCTTCTGGTACACGAGCCGGCCGGCCTCATCGAAAGGCTCCTTCGTGGCGCGGTCCTTCACCAGCTCAATGCCCAACAGGCAGCCCTTCCCTCGCACATCCCCGATAATGGGATGTCGGGCCTGCATCTCGCGCATGCGCGGCAAGGCCAGCTCGCCAAGGCGAGTGGCATGCTCCAGAAGGTTCTCCTCCTCGATCACCTGCAGCGACGCCAACGCGGCCGCGCAGGCCATGGGATTGCCGCCATAGGAGGTGGAGGCGCTGATCCTGTCTATCGCCTCCGCATATGGCTCGCGCACGACCATGGCGGTGACCGGAAAGCCATTCCCGAAGCCCTTGCCGAGGGCGACCACGTCCGGCAGCACACCCCAGTGCTCCATACACAGCCACTTGCCGGTCCGGCCGATGCCGGTCAGCACCTCATCCGCCATCAAGAGAAGGCCGCGCTCATCACAGAATCGTCTCAGCTTTGGGAAAAAGTCCTCGGGCGGGAAGACAGAGCCGGCCCAGCCCTGCACCGGCTCCAGCACAAACGCCGCCACCTGCCCGGCTGTGCCCTCGCGCAAGTACTGGTCGTAATACGCCAGATAGGCATCGGTGTCTATGGCGCCGTCGGGCTTCGCCCAATGCGGACGGTAGGGGTCCGGCCGCGGGAGCAAGTGGAAGCCCGGGGCGCGGGCGGGGCCATCGGTGGCCTTGAAGGGGGCCAGGCTCACCGCGCCGAGAGTCTTGCCGTGGAAGTCGCGGAAGCAGGAGAGGAACTCCCACTTGCCGGTGGCGGCGCGACAGACGCGGAGCCCGGCCTCCACCGCGGTGGCCCCGCTATCATAGAGCTGCATCCCGTTCAGGTCGCCGGGGAGTATCTGCTCCACCTTCTCCAGGAGTTCCATCTTGATGGGTGTGGTAAAGTCGTGGCAGTTCATCAGGGTGTGAGCATATCTGGCCACGGCCTCGCTGACCTTGGGATGGCAGTGCCCGAGGCTCGTCACGTAAATCCCCGACGAGAAGTCGAGGTAGGTATTGCCGTCCACATCAGTCAGGGTCACCCCGCGGCCTTTCTCGAAGACGACTGGGAAGAGCCGGACCTGGCTGGAGTAGCCCTTCATCAGCCGGGCTGCGCGGCCGTGGTACTCTCGCGACCGCGGCCCCGGGATCTCGCTGGTGATAAGATGGGGCACTGAGGCCGAGGCCACCCGGCCCCATTCGACCGAAGTCGCCATCGCTTTCTCCTCCTCACCCACCGGGGCTATCCGCCAACTCGAACCGGTGAGCCGCCTCCTCGGCGCTCACTCCCTCTCGCACGACGGCGCACAAGGCGGCCTGGAAACGCTGTGGGTCCGGCACCTGGAGCGCATTCCGGCCGAAGACCACCCCCCGCGCGCCATCCCGAATCTCGCTTTCGGCCAGTTGCAGGGCTTGCAGCTGAGTGTCCGCCTTCTCCGCGCCCAGGCCCAGAATCGGAACCGGGCAGCCGGCCACCACTTCCTGGAAGCGGTAGGTGTAGAAGGTCTTGATGAGATCCGCTCCCAGCTCGGCCGCCACCCGACACCCGGTGCGCACCAGATCGTGCATCTCCTCTTTCGTGAGTTCATGGGAGCGCGCCGGAAAGAACTCGCCGATCGCGGGGAGGCCCAGCCGCCGCGCCTCCTGCACCAGTTGGCAGAACACGGCGACATTCTCGGCGTCCCTCTGCTCGCTGCCGGTGCGCAAGGTAAGCGACGCGAGCACGATGTCGGCGCCGAGCGCCAGCGCCTCCTGCGCCGTCACCGCAACCGCGCCCGCGGCGTCGCTATACCCCCAGTGAAACGCGTAGACCGAATTCCAGTTGAGCCGCACCACGGCCAGGGGTCCGTCCCGGGTCGCGAACAGGTCTCCACAGTGCCCGATCATTCCGGGGGAGAGCAGCACGCCGTTCACGGCGCGATTCACCGCGCGGGAGAGTGCGCGCGGCAGGTCTATCAGGCCTGGGATGGGGCCGTCGAATTCGCCATGATCCGCGGCCACGATCACCGCATTGCCCTGAGAGAATAGCCTCCTGAGTCGGATCTCTTTGCCGGTCATGGCTGCTCCTGCCCCTCTTTCCAGGCCGCCCTACCGCAGTCGAGGTGGTAGTGACACCGCGGCCTCGCAGGCGGCCTCCAGCAGCGACGCGCCGAGGTCGCGCATGCCATCATCGGTGCGGCGGTTCCAGGCGATATCGAAGCCGAGAGTGCGGGATCCAAAACGCTCGCGGGCATACCAGGTGTTGGTCACGGCCGGCACCTCGGGCTTGGAGTTCTGGATCCGCCATCTCCACACGGGCCCGCCGACATCGCCCAGCAGGCGGGGGAGGAAGAACGCCGCCGCCTCCCGGTCTTCATAGCGGAAGTTGTCGAGGTCATTGTACATCCAGCCGTGAAGGTTCACGTAGATGTAGGGCCGCAGCTTCTCCATGAACCCACGGAGAGCGACACACGTGGGGTCGTCAGAGGTCCCGAACTGGTGGCAGATGTCCACGCCGCCGGGCCCGGTCAGCCGGCACCATCCGCCGGCGACGCCATCCGGGTTCGAGACCGGGATGAGGTGCACGGCCACCCGGCGCTGCCATTCCTTCCCGGGGCCAAGCAGCCACGAGAGCATGCCATCAATGCAGTAAGCACCGGTGGTCTCGTAGGGATGGTCGCCCCCCTCGATCAGCACCACAGGCCGAGAGCGGCCGGCCTCGGGCGCGACCGACACCACGAACAGCTCTCGTCCCTGGCCGGTCTTGCCGATGCTCTGCACTGCGACCTCCGGGCGCAGCCGCAGCTTCTCCAGATCCGCGAGGTGGTCGGAATAGCTGTACTTCGGGTTCAGCGACACCCAGGTCTCGCCAGGCGGCACCTCGGCCGAGACGGTCACGACCGTGCCCGCGATCTCTCCGCCCACGCGCCGCCAGTGGCCGCCGGAGCGGAAGAACAGGTGATCGCGGGGCTCCATGTAGACAGGGTCTTGCCAGTCAACGTGCAAGACTACCTCTCGCGGTTGCTCACCGCGGTTGATGATCAGCGTATCCATGCGGAACTTGTAGTTGGAGTTGTCTTCCTCTTGTGTCGGGAAGAGGGTGAAGGCCGCGGGGCCCTCGCGCTTGCAGCCCGAGCGATGCTGCGGATTGGCGCCCTCGAAATCGGTGGAAACAGCTATCGCTTCAGCCGCGTTCATGGCCGTCACCTTCGGGCTGAGCGCGCACGCTTCCTGCCACCAGCCGGGACCTGGGCCGCGGCGTTCACTTGCACGGGGAGCGGCCGAGGTGGCGGGAGCCCTTAGGCCCCGTTCGGTCCGGGGTGTCCCTAGGCCTGCAGGCCGGGATGGCGGCCCGGCAGAGCCGGGCTTAGCCAGCGGCCCATGGGGCCTAGCCACTACCGCTGCTGCCACCAGCCAGAGCGTAAAGGAGAGCAAGAGAGGCTTCCGCGCGATCACGGCTAAATATCGCCCTGGGGCAGCGGAACCGACTCGCTCGCTGGTCGAGAGTGGGTTGCTGCTACATGCTAGTGGGAGCAATAGGTCATGAGCATCGTGCGCATCGGGCTGGCCGGTTGCGGCAGCGTCTCACAGCGGGGACTGCTGCCCCACCTGGCCCAGGATGACGTCAGGCAGTGGTGCGAGCTGACCGCGGTGATGGACCCCGTGCCGGGTCGGGCGGAGGCCTCAGCCAGGAAGTTCGGGGCCAGGCTGTGGTTCCAGGACTACGACCAGATGCTGGCCTCGGATATCGACGCGGTGGTCATCGCCTCGCCTATCGGGGTGCACTACGAGCAGGCGATGAAGGCGATCCGCGCCGGCAAGCACGTCCACGCCAACAAGACTATGACCACGACCAAGGCGGAGGCGGACGACGTGATGGAGGCGGCAAAGCGAGCGGGGGTGAAGATCGTCGCATCGCCCGGCCGCGCCCACCAGGCGGGCCCGAAGCGGATGAGGGAGATCGTCGCCTCCGGGGAGATCGGACGGATCTACTGGGCTGAGGTCGGGGCCTCCTCCGAGGGGCACGAGTATGAGGGTTTCCGCAAACCGGGCGATGTGCTGACCGATATCAGGCCGGCCTGGTACTACCGACGCCCCGGCGGCGGGCCGATGTACGACATGTGCGTCTACGCCCTGCACACCATCACCGGCATCCTCGGTCCGGTGAAGCGCGTGGCGGGCATGTCCGCGATCGGCCTGAGGGAGCGCCGCTACTACGACGAGCGCATCCAGGTGGACATGGATGACAACACTCACTTGCTGCTCGATTTCGGCGACAGCGTCTTCGCCCTGGTGTTCAGCAGCAACAGCGCTACCGGGGATGCCCGCCCCTTCTCGGCGCCATTTGTGTCCGGCAGCAGGGGCGCTGTCGCCGCCGGGCGCGGAGGCATTGAGGTGTGGGCGGAAGGGATTGCGGGTGGCCATCGAGTAGAGACACCAGGCAGCGAAATGCCCTTCGTCTTCGGGCCTCATCTCGAGCTGCCGGAACGACACGTCTACTCGGACATCATGCACTTGGTGGACTGCGTGCTCAACAACAAGGAGCCGGCCATCAGCGCCGAGCATGCCCGCCATGTCATCGAGATGATCGAGCTGGGCTACCGCGCCGCCGAAACCGGCCGGACCCAGAACATGACGACCGCCTTCACCCTCCGGGAGCTCACTGTGGGGCCGGGGTGAACGTTCGGGTTGGGGCACATACTTTCAGGAGAGAGAAGATGCTGAAGACCTCTATTCGCGCCGCGATGAGACCGGACGCAGACAAGGATGTCCATCCCCTGAAATGGGCGTGCGAGGGGGGCTCCAGGCTGGGGTTCGACGGCCTGGAGCTGTGTCTGGAAGCCGACGCCTGGCAGTTCAAGACGTCGGGCGCTTGGCCCCAGGAATGGAAGGACGGGACCAAGGCGCTCTGCAAGCAGTATAACATCTCCGTTCTCTCACTGTCCTCGGACTGGGCCTGGGCCTATGCCTCCTTCTGCCCCAGCCTGACGCAGTGGAGCAGGGGTGTGGAGCTGCTTCGCGACGATGCGAAGCTGGCCAAAGAGCTGGGAGCCCATACCATCCTGATGCACTTCGGCACCGCGAAAGGCTCCTGGGAGGACTGCCGGGCCTTGCTGAAGGGTGCAGCCGCGGCCGGCCAGGAATTCGGGGTCTGCTTCGGGTACGAGGCCAACATCTGGGTGCGGCTCGGGTTCGGGGAGCTGGATTCACTCTGCCGCATGACCGATGAGGTGGGCAACCCCTACTTCGGCGTCTATCTGCACAACGCCTATCCGCGCGCCGGCTCGCCCCTGCACGAGGAGATCGAACAGGCAGGAAAGCGCCTGGTGAAGGCCATGCATTCCTCGTCTCTGGTAGCAGGCCGGGTCGAGATAGACTTCCCGAAGGCTTTCGCCGCCATGAAGAAGCACTTCGCGGACGGCGTCTACACCTTCGAGGTCGGCTGGAAGGAGGCGGAGGCAAATAAGAAGCTGTTGGACGAGATGATCAGCAAGTACTGGTAGGCCTTGCTGCGCCTGAACTGCGTTCCGACCCCGGGGGCGCACCACGGACGGTATCGCCAAGACGTATGCCGGGAAGCTAAGGAGGCAAGCGTGAACAAGAAGATCAAGTTTGGGATTGTCGGCATGACCAGTGACCACGTCTGGGGGATGGGACGCAGGCTGGGCGCGCTGCCGGCAGTGGAGCTGGTTGCGGCTGCCGATCCCCACGAGGAGCTGCGCAACAGAGCCCGCGAGCAGTTCGGCGTCAAGGCGCTCTACGCCGATGATCGTGCCATGTACGAGAAAGAGAAGGTAGACGCCATTCTGGTCTGCTGTGACAACGCGGGCAAGGCCGACATCGTCGAGGAGGCGTCCAAGCGCGGCGTCCACGTCTACCAGGACAAGCCCATGGCAGCTACGCTCGCGCAGGCAGACAGGAGTGTGACTGCGGCCGAGAGATCCGGCATCAAGCTGATGGTCGCCTACCACAACTACTTCGGCGGCGCCTATGGCAGAGTGAAGGAGCTGCTGGGCGGGGGGCAGATAGGCAAGATCTACCTGGCCCGAGGGATCATTGGACACGCCGGGCCCAGAGAGGTCGGCTGTGATCCCTACTTCTGCGAGTGGCTCTTCGATAGAGAGAAGAACGGGGGCGGAACCTTCGTGGATGAGGCCTGCTACGGTCTGAGCGCCTTTCTGGACTACCTGGGGCCGGTGACCGAGGTGGCGGCGTTCATGACCCAGATCGGGTCTCGCGACTATCTCCCACCCGACGTGGAGGACAACTCGGTGGCGCTGCTGCGCTTCAAGAGCGGGGCGCTGGGCGTGGTTGACTCCAAGTGGGGACAGGTGGGGACGATGCCTTTTGCTTCCTCCTACCACGGTACGGACGGCACCATCACGGTGGGGCGGCGCGGCCTCAACCTCTACTCCCGCCGGGCGCTGCCCGAGAATCTGGCGGGCTGGATAGAGATCCCGGTTGAGCCCGAGAGCCGGCCGGGGATCGGAAGCGAGGCCGAGTATTTCGTCAACTGCGTGCTGAAGGACAAGCCCATCGAGGGCGCGGTGAGCGCGCGAGGGGCGAGAGCCACGCAAGAGGTGATCGAGGCGGTCTACCGCTCGGCCGCGACGGCCCAGGCGGTGAAGCTGCCTCTCTAATCCCTGGAGGCCGGGAGTCACGAATGCAAATGCGCGTCGCGGAGAGGATCAAAGGCTGGCAAGTTCCACGGGGCTCAGTTGCCATCTGGTGGCTGGGCCAGAACTCCTACCTTCTGCAGGGGCCGTCCACAGTCATCATGGTGGATCCGTATTTCTCGCGTCCCGGCCCACGCGAGAAGTACGTCCACGAGGAAGCGCCGCTGCGCGCGGACGAGATCGGGCCGGAGGCGGTGTTCTGCACCCATAACCACAGCGATCACACGGATCCCGACTTCCTCTCCGCGCTCAGCCAGCACTGGCCTGCTGCGCGCTTCTATGGTCCTGCCGAGAGCGCGGAGGCGATGAGGGGGGCCGGCATCCCTGGGGATCGTGTCACGCCGGTGCAGGCCGGCGATGTGGTTCGCAGCGGGGAGGTGTCCGCGCTAGCGCTCTTGTCCAAGACGCCCCAGGTGAGCGACGTCGCCCACTACGGATACGTGCTTCAGATAGCCGGCGCGCCCAAGGTCTATGACACTGGAGACATCATGCGGGGGGTTACCCGCGAGCCAAACCTCATGGATCCCCTGCGCGCCGCCGCGCCCGAGGTGGCGCTGGTCACGACCTCGCCCACCGAAGTGGAGTTCCCGGACTTCTCGGAGGCGGCCGCGCTCGCCCGGGAGATCGGGGCCCGCGTGGTCATTCCGGCCCACTACGGCTGCTTCGCCAGGCGCACCTTCGACCCCGCGCGGTTCGCGGCACAGGTCGGCAGCGGGGGTGCCCTGCGCCCGGTCATCATCCCCTACTGCGACGTCTATCAGCACCCGCCCGCGGCTTGACAGAGGTCCTTTCGCCAGTTATCCTTGGCCGGTCAGGTCGAGCGAAGTCAGGCGGGGGGTGCGAAGGTGGCTGCCGCATCTGCTGGCTCTTGCTTTCTGCACCGGTCTTCCCACCAAGCGGTAGGCGCGCGGGTTTGGCGCGCCTTCTTCTTTTGGCCCTGAACGGAGACGGGCCGGCGGGCACCGCGCGGCTGCGCCGCCCGCTACGGTGGCCGATGGAGGAACAGGGAGAGGAGGTGATACGAGGTCCCTGTCGTGCGAGGTACCACAGCGATAAACCACACAGGAGGTATGACAGACGATGATCTCGAGAAGACGAGGCTTCACCTTGATTGAGCTGTTGGTGGTGATCGCGATTATCGCGATCCTGGCGGCGATGCTGTTCCCGGTGTTCGCGCGAGCGCGCGAGTCGGCGCGCAAGATTCAGTGCCTGGCCAACGTGAAGAACATCGCCACGGCCTTCCAGATGTACCTGACCGACTACGATAAGCTGCCGCCGCGTGAGCATCGCACAGAGGTGATAGACTACTTCGCAGGAGCGCCGGGCGCGGGTGACGGCGCGGAGGTCGGAGGCGATGGCATCTGGTGCGCGAATCAGACCAACCCGTATCTTCGTTTCCCAGTGGTCCTCGACGAGTACGTGAAGAACCGCGATGTCTGGCGCTGTCCCAGCGCCAAGATGGTGACGGGCGCGAGCTGGATTCTTCCTGGGCCAGACTGGTTCTCCTACATCCGGACCCGCGAGGGGCAATGGGGGACTGGCTTCCCTGGCATAGGCCCATGCTGGTTCACCTATCCGCCAGGGTGGGGCGGCACCATTACTGACAGCCTCATCCAGGGCGTGCCGGCCACCTACGAGGCTGGGGCGCGCGGTCCGGGAGCGGGCGGAGCCTTCGAGATGACCATCGGCGTGCACGAGGGCACGACTCACGAGGTGAAGCCCTCGCAGGTCGCAGATGCAGCCAGCTTCACCATCTGCGGCGACGGCGGCTCCAACCCCCAGGACAACAACCTCGGGACCCAGGCCTATCCCGATCTGTGCAACCTGGAGTGCGCGAACCCGGTCTGCTGCGGGCCGGACTGGCAGAACTGCCCTGGAATGGCCGAGAGCTCGGCCTGCGCCGCCTGCATCCTGCTCCACGCGCCAGGCGATGGCAGCTTCCTGAGGGACCCCAACCTGCGCAAGCCCTATGCCCGCCACCTGGGCGGAGTGAACCTGGGCTTCCTGGATGGACACGCGGCCTGGGTGAACTCGGAGAGCGTAATCAGCAGGTTCGCGGCCGGCAACCTGACGGGCCTAGATGTCTGGGGTCCCACCTCGACGTGCGGGTTCGCTCAGGACTACCCGGGAGTGCCGACTATCTACTGAACAGTCTTTTGTGTTGACAGCAACCTGGTTGGTCTCGCCTGTGCCGGCGGAATGCGATAGTGAGATGTCTCTGGCGCTGCCGTGGCTGTTGGCATGAGAGGAGGTGATGCTAGTCCCTGCTCGTGATCTGTGCCTGGAAAGGGCGCTGTGAGAACGAAGCAACCAGCAAGGGAGCACACCCATGGCTAGGAGACGCGATGGCTTCACGTTGATCGAGTTGTTGGTCGTGATCGCGATCATTGCGATCCTGGCGGCGATGCTCTTTCCGGTGTTCGCGCGAGCGAGAGAATCGGCGCGCAAGATCCAGTGCCTGGCGAATGTGAAGAACATCGCCCTGGCAGTCCAGATGTACCTGACGGACTACGACAGGTTCCCGCCCAGCGAGCACCGCTCCGATGTGGTGGAATGGTTCAACGACTACGGCGGAAACGACTGCTGTTGCAGATCCTGGGTGCAGAATCCGTATCTGCGCTGGATGGTGGTCTTCGACGAGTATGTCAAGAACCGCGATGTCTGGCGCTGTCCCAGCGCCCGGCGGACACCGACCTACATGATCAACCCCTGCGTACCGGACTGGTTCACCGCCATGAAAGAAGGCGCCAATACCGACTGCAGCTATAACGATTACTGCTGCGACGCGTTTCCTCCAGGATGGGGCGGCACAATCACTGACTCCTACACCCAGATCGAGCAGTGTGCTGGCGCCGATACCGGCGGCATAGAGATTGGGATCGGGGTCGAATCCTGGCATGCTCAGGACGAGAAGACCAGCCAGGTGAAAGACCCGGCCAAGAAGGTGGTCTGCTCTGATGGAGGGGGGTCCCAGATTGACCTTGCGAGATGCTCCTGGGTAGCCTACCCGGACTTCTGCCGACTGGACTGCGCGGGCTGTCTCGACAGAGATCCGGGTGCTGACTGGGTGAACTGCTCCTGGACCCAGGACTGCGGTGCCGGCAACAGGCAGTTCGGAACCGACCCCCAGTACCGCAAGGAACATGCTTACCCCCGCCACCTGGGGGGCAGCAACATCGGCTTCGCCGATGGTCACGCCGCCTGGATGCCGGCCGAAGTGATCCTGTTTGGCGGAGACGAGGCCCATGGCTCCGGCAGGACCGCTGCCCCGTTGGAGGGCCTGGAAATCTGTGGAGCGTTTGTAGCGCCATTTCCGTAGAAGCTGTTTCATAACCTCCCCTGGGTAGGTTATGAAATGCGCTCTAGTCAGTCTTGAGCTTCATGCGCGGCTCCGGCTGCGGCCGGGGCCCAGCGACGGGGCGGAGTCCGCCTGAGGCGGACTCCGCCCCCTATCCGCCGGCCGGATTTGCACGCCTGGGCGTGCGACAGGTTCGCCTCGACCGCATGTCCTGGGTTTGGCCACTGGGCCTGGCGATGATGGCGCGCCCTGGGCGGCCCATGCGCGGCTGCGGGCATCGGCATGCCTGCCCTACAGGCCGCGCGGCCTACTCGTAACGCAGAGCTTCGATGGGGCTGAGCCGGGCCGCCTTCTGGGCCGGGTAGATCCCGAAGAAAAGGCCGGTGGCCGTGGCCACGCTAACGGAGAGGAGGACCCACTGCGGAGTGATCAGCGCGGTGGTCTGAAACGCTCGCCCCAGCAGATTCGCGCCTGAACGCTCCCACCGCCACCCCTACCAGTCCGCCCACGCTCGCAATCACGCACGACTCGATCACGAATTGAAGCCGGATGTCTCGGCTGGTAGCGCCAACCGCCTTGCGGAGACCGATCTCTCGCGTCCTCTCCGAGACCGAGACCAGCATGATGTTCATGATCCCGATGCCGCCCACGATCAGGGACACCACCGCGATGCCGGCCAACAGGTTGGTCATGGTGCCGGTGGCAGTCTGGAAGGCCTCGAGCAGGCCGGTCTGGCTGCGAATGGAGAAGTCGTCATTGTCATCGTAGGGCGGCAGAATGTGGTGGCGCTGGCGCAGCAGCCGCGAGATTTGCTCGGTGGCCAGGTCCATCGTGCTGCCCGAGGCGGCCTCCACGTTGATGTTGCTGAGGTTCGTGCGGTTGAACACCCGCCGCAGAGCAGTGCTCACCGGCACGATCACGATGTCATCCTGGTCCTGACCAAACGCGCCTGAGCCCTTGGTCTTCAGCACGCCGATCACCCGGAAGGCCACCCGGTTGACCTGCACATCGAGGCCCACTGGATTGGCGGTGGGGCTGCCCATGAGCTGGCCCACCACCGTCGGGCCCAACACCGCCACCTTCAGTCTGCCGGCGACATCGTTGTCCGAGATGAAGCGACCCCGCTCCACCGGCGAGTTGTTCACCTCCCGGTACTCCGGAGTGGTGCCGACCAGTTGCGTCTGCCAGCTCTTGTCCCCGAGCTTGAGCGTCACTCCGCCTCGGACCTGCGGCGCCACCCCGGCTATGGTCTGCGGGAAATGGCGGGCGATCGCTTTGGCATCATCCTCCGTGAGCGTAGTCACCTGCCCCCCCGCGAAGGGGCCGCCGAACCTGATCTTCGGGTTGCCGGGGATCACGGTCAGCTGATTTGTGCCCAGCGAGGCGATGCTCTCACTGACCTTTGCGCCTGCACCGCTGCCCAGCCCCACCATGGTGATCACTGCGCTGACGCCGATGATCACCCCCAACATGGTGAGGCCGGTGCGCATCTTGTTCCGGCCCAGCTCGCGCCAGGCCAGCCGAATGCTCTGCCAGATGTTCATGGCGCTTCCTCCAGCTCGGGGTGGCGGGCCACCAGGTCGCGGGCGATCAGCCGATCCGTCACCGGCTCGTCGCCCTGCACCAAGCCGTCCCGGATGTTGACCACTCGCTTGCAGTGCCGGGCAATATCCGCCTCGTGGGTCACGATGACTGCTGTGATGCCAGCGTCATTTAGGTCCTGGAAGATCGCCATCACCTCCTCGCCCTGCTTGGTGGCGAGGTTCCCGGTGGGCTCGTCGGCGAGGATGATGCTGGGCTCCGTGACCAGCGCCCGGGCGATGGCGACGCGCTGCTGCTGGCCCCCCGAAAGCTCATTGGGCCGATGGTTAACGCGATCGCCCAGTCCCACCTTCTCCAGCGCCTCCAGCGCGCGCTCCGTGCGATGTGGGGTCCGTGCGTACACCAGCGGCAGCTCCACGTTCTCGAGCGCGGTGGTGCGAGGGAGCAGGTTGAAGGTCTGGAACACGAACCCGATCTTGCGGTTCCTGATCCGCGCCAGCTCGACGTCGTCCAGTTCGTTCACCTCCACGCCCTCCAGCAGGTAGGAGCCTGAGGTAGGGCGGTCCAGGCAGCCCAGGATGTGCATGAGCGTTGACTTCCCGGAGCCGGAGGGCCCGGTGATGGCGACGAACTCGCCCTGCTCGATCTTGAGATCCACGCCGACCAGCGCCTCCACCTGCACCGCCCCCAAGTCGTAGACCTTGACCAGGTCGCGGGCCTCGATCAAGGCCCGGCCGTCACGCTCAGAGATCGCGCGGGAAGCACTTCGGTCGCTAACGGCCACCCCTGCCTCCTCCCCGGCCGCCCCCGCGCATTCCGAATGGCGTGAAGCGAGGACCGCCGCCCTGGCCCTGCTCCGGCAGCTGACCCGACACGACTACCGTGTCGCCTTCCTTCAACCCATCCAACACCTCGATGTGGTCCGCGTCGCTGACTCCGGTCTTGATCGGCACCGTGTTGAACTGCGGCCGCCCATTCCGACCCTTGGTCATGACACTCACCGTAGCCCCCTGGGCCCCCTGCCGCACCGCATCGATCGGGATGGCGAGCACGTCATCGCGCCGGGCGACGGTGATGTTGACGGTGGCCGTCATGTCGGGCTTGAGCAGATGCCCAGGATTCTGCAGCGCGATGGTCACATCGTAGGTGACCACATTCTGCTGCATCGTCGAGCCCGAGGCGATCTTCACCACGCGGCCGAAGAACTTCCGATCCGGATAGGCGTCTATCGTGACCTCGGCCGGCTGGCCCAAGCGCACCCGGCCGATATCGGTCTCATCCACAAAGGCATCCACCTGCAGGCGATCCAGATCGGCGACGATGATGAGAGTGGGCGCAGAGAGTCCGGCCGCGATGGTCTCGCCCTGCTGTTGGGTGAGCTGCAGCACGGTGCCGGAGATGGGAGTGCGGATGAAGGCCTTCGCCAGTTGCGCCCGGCTCTGCGCCAGCCCGGCCTCGGACTGCTTGACCGCCTCCCTGGCCTCGGCCACCTGCTGCTGCTTGATGGCGTTCTGTGCCGTTCCCGCTTGCGCCGCCGCGAGCGCCGCCTTCGCCTGGTTCACCTGCTGACGCGCAGACTCGAGGTCGGCGTCCAGCTTGGTGTTGACCAGCCGTTGATTTTCCTGCGCCGAAGCTAGCTGCGCGGAGTTCACCTCGGCTGTGGTTCTCGCCGTGTCAACATCCGCCTGGGCCACGTAACCCTTCTGGAAGAGCTGCTGCGTGCGCTTGAGATTGGCCTGGGAGTTGGTGTCATTCGCCTGCGCCTGGCGCACGGCGGCTTGCGCCGTCGCCCGCTGCAGATCGGCCGACCTCTCCACCTGCGTGAGGTTTGCCTGCGCTGCGATCAGCGCGGCTCGCGCGCTCTGGATGGCGGTTGCCGACTGGGTGCCTTGCAGACTCACGCCCGCCAGTTGCTCCGAGAGCCTACTCCGGTTGAGGGCCAGCGTGGCCTCAGCCTGGCGCACCTGAGCTTCCAGGTCGGGCACGCCCAATTCCGCGATCATCTCGCCTGCCTTCATCTGGGTGCCGACATCCGCGAACAGGCGCTTGATCGTCCCTGTGATCTGAGAGCCGATTTTCACCATGGCGCCGGTCTGGGCCGTGACCGAGCCGGTGGCCGATACCGTCTCGGTGATGCTCATCTTCCCAGCCTGGCCTGTCACCAGACCTACTGGCAGCCCCGGCCAATCGGCGCGCCGGATCACGAAGGCCGCGATCAGCGCCGCCACGACAGCTA
Organism: uncultured Armatimonadota bacterium; assembly: GCA_963716175.1. GTDB lineage: Bacteria > Armatimonadota > Hebobacteria > Hebobacterales > Hebobacteraceae > MFD04408-11. Next base: position 4,397,283 of record OY970296.1, read on the forward strand.
CGATCACCAGATTTGTGACTAGCCGCCGCCGTCCCTTGGCCGCGCGCACGCGCGCCCCGGCATCACGCGCCCCACCAGCGCGCGCGGTCGCACGGCGCGCGGCGCCGTCACCGTTGTATGCGCTGTCGGGGGCCCCAGCCGCCTGATGTTCGCCGGCTCCCTCTGAAGTGCTGGCGCTCTTGCTTTCTGTCATCACCTACTCTCCTTCGATCGCGCCCAGCGCCGATTCCAGCGCGGCAAGCGAGGTGCTCAGCCCGAAGCGCGCGTTCACGAGATTGGTGCGCGCGGTCAAAGCGGCAGTCTCAGCATCGGTCACCTCGATATAGGCGGCCACGCCGGTCTCGTAACGGCCCGTGGCCAATCTCAGCTGCTCCTCTGCACTCGCCACCTCTGCTCCAGCGGCGGTGACTTTCTGTCGCGCGGTCTGCACGTTCAGATAGGCCTGCACGACCTGGGAGCTAACCGTCTGCTCGGTCTGCCGAAGCTGTGTCCGCGCGGCGAACAGATTCGCTTCCGCCTCTCGGATCCGCCCCTTGGTCAGTCCCACGTCCACCAGCGGCCAGGTCATGCTGACCCCGTAGGCCCAGCTGCTGTTTTCGGGGGGAAAGGTGCTTCCGGTCAGCCCGTAGCTGCCATTGACGAAGAAGCCCGGCCAATTCGTCCTGCGGGCCACCCGCAGCGCGTTATCAGCCGCCTCCACATCGGCTCGCGACTGCCTCACCGCGGGCCGATTCGCGAACGCCTCCTCTACGAGCTGCGCCGGGTCGGGCAGCGACGGCCCCACTTCCTGCGTCTGCTCGACGCGAGTGGGTGTCCTCACATCCACGCCCAGCGCGAGGTCTAGGTTCACCCGGGCCGCCGCCACCGCGTTCTGCGCGTTCGCCAGGTTGAGCACCGCATCCGCCACCGCCGCCTCGGCCGTCACCACATCCGACCGCGGCGCCACCCCGGCCTGGTAGCGCGCTCGCGCCAGATCCAGGTGCGCTTGCTGGTCATCCACGTTCTGCTGCTGCACGTGGAGCAATTCCTGGTTTTGCAGGAGCGTGTAGTAGCTCTGCTTCACCTGGTTGATAGTGTCCTGCCGGGTCTGAGCGAGGGCCTGGCGAGCGGATTCCGCCTGATTCTGCGCCTGCCCCACCGTCGCCGGGGTCTTGCCGAAATCCCAGATCAGCTCGCGGCCCGAGAAGTTCGTGGTGTAGCCCCCGGTAGTGAACTGCCCGCCCACCGCGCTCACTCCGCCCCCGCCCCGGCTAGGCCCGGTCCGAGTGTGCTGCCCGCTGATGCTGACCGTCGGGTAGAGTCCGCTGGCAGCCTCGCGCACGCGCTCGTGAGCTGCCTCTGCGCTGTACCGGGCGAGGGCGACCTGCGGCTGCGCGTAGAGCGCAATGGCGATGGCCTCCTTGAGCGCCAACGCTCTCTCCAGCGGAACCTGGCTGGAGGCCGCCGCGGGAAGCGGCGGAACCTCCAGCGCCGGCAAGGTGGGCGCGGGAGTAGCGGGGGGGGGCGGCTGCGCGGAAGCCAGCGAGACGATTGCCAACAAGGTTGCGGCCCCCACCAGAAGGCGATATGCGGCTACGTGACGACCTTGACCCATCACTTCTCCTCCTCGCCCCGGGCGGCTTCGAGAGCGCTCCGAAGCAGGTTGATGCTGTCTGCAATCCGCTCCAACTCGTGCGCCGACAGACGACGCAGCGCGCCTGCCATGTGCCGCTGTCGCTCCTTCCGGAAGACCTCCCTGGCTCGCCTCCCGGCATCGGCGAGACGCACGTATACCACGCGCCGATCATCTTTCCCGCTCTCCCGCTCCACCAGCCCCCGCTGAATTAGACGATCCACCAGCCCGGTAGCAGCGCTGAGGGTGATCCCCAACTTGTGCGCGAGCTCGCCCATGGTGCAGTCGCCCTGGTCGCCAATGCCGTGGAGCGCGCGCATCTGCCGCGACGGTCAGCTCCATCTCCCCATTGGCTATGGGCAGCCCGTGATGGAGCCTGCGAAGGATCTCTGGCAGCCCCTCTGCGATCTCGTTCAGACAGGCTTCTTTGTCTCGCGTCATACTCGCTCCTCGGGCCTCAGGGACCAGATCCGGCCCCAGATACTTCGATGTACGAATACTGGGGCGGCCGCAGTACCAACAATGCGAATATTCTCTCTTCCTAAGTAACCTACGGCGCGCGCACGTCGCTGTCAAGGGCCAGCGGGCTACAATCCAGGGTGATTCCGTTGTGCATTGTGTCCGCCGGGAAGACGGTTTTCCCTGTAGGGGCGGGGACACCGAACCCCGCCTGATCACCTCTGGACACCACCCAACCGACCAGAACCGATGTGGCAACTGCCCGCCGTCCCGCGGGGACAGGGAGAGGAGATTCAGGCGACTAGCAGCAAAGGACGTGAGACTTGGGTGCACGCAGGCAAGCACCGAAGAGGCGGCCAGGAGAATCATCCGTGGAGAAGCGACAGTTGGGGCGGGACGGACTCACCGTGTCGGCGGTGGGTCTGGGATGCATGGGAATGTCGGAGTTCTACGGCAGCCGCGATGACACAGAGTCCATCGCGACGATCCACCGGGCGCTTGACCTGGGGGTCAACCTCCTCGACACGGCCGATATCTACGGGCCGTTCACGAATGAGGAGCTGGTGGGAAAGGCCATCGCGCGCCGCCGTGGCGAGGTGACGCTGGCCACCAAGTTCGGCATCGTGCGCGGTGAAGACCCCCAGTCGCGCGCGGCGAACGGGCGGCCAGAGTACGTCCGCTCTGCCTGTGAGGCCAGCCTGCGACGGCTGCGGGTCGAGACTATTGACCTGTACTACCAGCATCGCGTCGACCCGAACACGCCCATCGAGGACACGGTCGGGGCGATGTCGCAGTTAGTCAAAGAGGGCAAAGTCCGGTTCCTCGGCCTCTCCGAGGCCGGCCCGCAGACCTTGCGGCGCGCCTGCGCGGTCCAGCAGATCACGGCGCTCCAGAGCGAGTACTCCTTGTGGACCCGCGACCCCGAAGCGCGGGTGCTGCCGACCTGCCGCGAGCTTGGCATCGGCTTCGTCGCGTACAGTCCGCTGGGTCGCGGCTTTTTTACGGGGCGCTTCAGGAGCCCGGACGACTTCGAGGCGGGCGATTTCCGGCGCTCCACCCCGCGCTTCCAGGGCGGGAACTTCTCCAGGAACCTGGAGCTGGTGCGCAGGATCGAGCAGATGGCCGCCGAGAAGGGCTGCCGCCCGGCCCAGCTCGCCCTCGCCTGGGTGCTGGCGCAGGGCCGGGACATCGTCCCCATCTTCGGCACTAAGCGTCGCAGCTACCTCGAGGAGAACCTGGGAGCGCTACGGATCGAACTGACGCGGCAGGACCTGGATCGGTTGAATGCACTCGTGCCGCCTGGTATCGCCGCTGGTGACCGCTACCCGGAGCAGACCATGAAGTTGATCGAGTCGGCGCAGTAAGAGGGTAGCCCCGGAGCGGGGGCCGAACGCTCCCGGCGCGCTCGCCGATGCGCGGCTCGGTTCCCGCGATCAAGCGCCTGATATTGTTCGTATGGCGCACCAGGACCAGCGCCGCCATCGCCACGGAGAGGATCAGGTACGGCCTGGGGGGATGGGCGGCCCACATCGCCGCCGGAACGCACGCGCTCGCCAGCATGGTCACGGGCGAGATCCACAACCACCGGCCGGCCAGTGCTCTGGGTGCTATCAGCCCCAGGGCCCACAGGCCAAGGGGGGCCAGCGCCAGCCGCCACGGGAGGACGCTAAGGCGAGCCAGGCCAACCAGGACGCCCAGCGCACAGGCCACGGCCTTGCCCTCCGCGAACCGCCCATCGCGGAGCAGGAACCAGAGTGAATAGGCATGACCCAGCATCACCAGGAAGGCCGCGGCCGCGACGACGGCTGCCGGCATCGCGAGCATCCCGGCGACGAGCACCATCACCAGCGCCTTGCCTACGTCTGCGATCAGGGTGACGAGGCCCAGCCAAACGCCTCCCACTCTCGCCACGTTGATTGCTCCCATGTTATGGGAGCCGTACTTGCGCACGTCCAACCCTTTCGCCGCGCGCACGAGCAGATAGCCGCACGGGACTGACCCGATCAGATAGGCGAACAGCAGCACACCCGCGGTGATCATCTCGTTTCTCCCGCCGCCACCAGAACGGCGCTCCGCACCTGCCGCTCCAGCTCGCGGATCTTCTCGATCTTGCGCTCCGACTCGCCGCCGCGGAATCGCGCATCCAGCCAAGCGTCAACGATGGCAGAGGCCAGCTCGGGCCTAACCACCGTCGCGCCCAACGTGATGATCTGGGTGTTGTTGCGCTCCCGCGCGAGATGGGCAGTGCGGGCATCCGTCACCGGGGCGGCGTACACCCCCGGCACCTTGTTGGCGGCGATTGCCATCCCCAGTCCGCTCCCGCAGATGAGGATGGCGCGCTCGATCAGGCCGCTTCGCACTGCTTCTGCCACCGCGGCCGCGACGTCGGGGTAGTCAACCGGCTCCTGGGAGAAGCAGCCGAAGTCCCGGACTTCCCCGCCCCGCTCGCGCAAGTGCGCACACAATCGCCGCTTCAACTCGAACCCGTTGTGGTCGCTTCCGATGCCGATCATGGCAGTGCCTCCTTAAGCCCTTCCCCAGGCGATCTTCGGGTGCAGTCGCTCATGCTCCGCGGCCGCGTCTGCATACACCCGGACCAGCCTGGCCGTGGTCACGTCGGGGTCGAAGTCGCGGGCCCTGAGGCGCGCCGCCGCCGCCATGCGGTGGCGCAGGAACGGATTGTCGAGCAGCCATCGTACGGCCTCGCCGAAGTCGCGCTCATCGAAGGCCGTGACGAAGCCTGTCACTCCGTCCCTGACCACCTCGCTCGGCCCGTACTTGTTGACAGCGACGCACGGCAGCCCTGCGCTCATCGCTTCCACCAGCACGATGCCCATAGCGTCGGCCGGCGAGGGGAAGACGAACACATCGGCGGCGGCGTAGTGGTCCGCAAGCTCGGCGTGCTCGACCCAGCCCGCGAATGTGGTCCGTGTCGCAATGCCCAGCTCCGCGGCGAGCCGGCGCAGCTCCCCCTCCATCGGGCCGCCCCCGGCCAGGCAGAGGTGAAGGGCGCGCCCCGGGCCGAGCCGAGCAACGGAGCGGAGCAGCATATCCAGCCGCTTCTCTCTCGCCAGCCGCCCCGCGTACAGGAGCAGCAGCGTTTGCTCCGACACCCCGAGCTCTTGCCGACGGCAGGCTCTTGCTTCGGGGCTAGGCCGCATCGCCGCCACCCCCTCGGGCACCACCTCAATCGGCTTCTGCACGCCCTGGCTGCCCAAGCACTCCCGCACCACCGCCGTCGCCGCTGTGACTCGATCTGCTGCTGCACAGTGCCGCAGGCACCGCCGGATCAGCCACTGCTTCAGGACGGGCTGCAGCAGCGGCAGGTACTGCCCGTACTCATTCAGCATGGTGTGATAGGTGTAGATCAGCGGGAGCCCATGCTTCCTCGCCAGGCGAACCGCGAGCTGTCCCATCGTGAATGGGTGGTGGCTGTGCACGATGTCGAACCTCTGTCCGGCCAGCACATCCAGGCTGTGGGCAAGTGGCGAAAGAGACGGGTAATGCTTCCTGAGCCATCTCACGCTCGGCAGCCGCACCACCTTGTCGTCATCATCGTGGTGCCCGGGGCACTCTGGCGCGAAGATCACAACTTCGTGGCCCTGCCCCTCCAGCGCGGTTCGCAGCGTCTTGATGCTGGTGACCACGCCGTTGACGAACGGGTCATACCCCTCGGTGAGGAAGGCGATCTTCATCTCAGCCTATCCCTCCCGCGCCGATCGGCGCCAACTGCTGCATCCCGCCGCCGGCCCCAGTGCGTTCATCGTGCTTTCCTCTTACGGCTGCGCCTGACCGCGGGGCCAGCCTCAATGCAAAGATACCGTGCTCTGTGTGCGAGCGGATGAGGCGAGAGGACCAGGCCAGAGTCCCGTTTTCCTGGGACCTGTCGTGAAGGGGTTACAGCAGTCGAGGGGGGCGCAGCGGCGGCCTAGGCCGAGTCGGTCAGCCCATGGCGCGCGGCCAGCAGGGCGGCCTCAGTTCGGTGATTCACTTGCAGCTTCATGAAGATACTAGAGATGTGGTTCTTCACCGTCTTCTCGCTCAGGAACAGCCGCTCCGCGATGTCCTTGTTCCTGAGCCCCTTGCCCACCAGCTCCAACACTTCCATCTCGCGCCGAGTGAGCTCCGCGAACACTTCCTTCGCCGCCGCGCGCAGCCGGCCCACCCGGGCGAACTCGTCCAGCACTCGCCCCACCAGCGAGGGCCCGATGAAACCCTCGCCCCGCGCCGCGGCGCGGATCGCTTCCACCGCCTGCTCCGGCGGAGCGTCCTTGAGCACGTAGCCCGATGCCCCGGCCTTGATCGCTGCGAAGAGATGGTCATCATCATGGTGAATCGTCAGCACCACGATCGCGCACTCCGGCGTCTCCTGCTTGATCTGGCGTGTCGCCGCGATGCCATCCATCTTCGGCATGCCCAAGTCAGTGAGGACCACGTTTGGCTTGAGCCGCCGTGCCAGATCCACCGCGATCTCTCCATCCGCCGCCTGCCCCACCACCTCGATGTCCCCCTCCGCGGCCAGCAATTGCGCCAGCGCCATGCGGACAACGGTCTCGTCCTCGGCGATCACCAGCCTGATCCTCGGCATCTCACCGGCCTTTCTGGGTCCTGCTCACCTCGCCAATGGGCACAGTGAAGGCGACCACGGTTCCTTTTCCCGGCGCGCTCGATACCTCAACCGTCCCTCCGACCGACTCTGCGCGCTGCGCCATGCCCGGCAATCCGGACCCTCCCCCGATTCCCGGCGTCTCGGAAAGCGAGGCAGGATCGAAGCCCACTCCGTTATCCTCGATGGTGCACGCGAAGCGGTCGGCGGCGAATTTCAGGGTCACTTCGACCTCCGTAGGGTGCGCGTGTTTCTCGGCGTTCATGACCGCCTCCTGCATCACGCGAAATGCGGCGTGCGCCACATGGGCAGGAAGGGGTCTAACGTCGCCCTCGATCTCAAGCGGCGCCGATGCGGAGGAGGTCTCGGTGAACACGGCTAGATGGTGCCGGAGCGCCTCGACGAATCCCTCCTGCTCCACCGCCGGCGATCGCAACAGCCGAACCAGGTAGCGCAGCTCCGCGGCGGCCTGCCGCACCGAGTAGCGCTGGTCCACCGCGATCCGCGCGGCCTGGGCCGGATCGGTCGCCATCAGCTTGCGCGCCAACTCCAGCCGCATCGTGATGTTCGCCAGGTAGTGCTGGATGCCGTCGTGCATCTCCCCGGACAGCCGGCCGCGGTAATCGGAAAGCGCTACCTCCTCTCGCAGCCTGCCAAGCTCCCGGACGAGCGCCGTTTCGGTCAGCGAGTAGTACACGGCCAGCGACGTCACCAGGAACAGCACTACCATGCGGGCCATCAGCGTCCCCCAGTACTTCTCGCTGGTGTGGTCCTGCCAGGTGGAGACAAGGTAGAGGACGGCACCGGCGGCGCTCACCGCAGCGGTTCGGCGCGGCAGCCGCTGGATGGAAGCGGTGGCGATCGGCCAGAAATAGGCGAGCGCGGCCTCGCTGTTGATGCCTCCGGTGAGATATACTGCACCGGTGATGATGGCCAGGTCCAGTGACAGCCAGAGGCTGGCCCACCTCCGCGAGAGCCCTTTCCTCAGCACCAGATACGCGCGCAACCCAAGGAAGCAAAGGGCCGCTCCGATCAGCAGGTAGAAGAGACTGAGGCCGTTGCCGGCCATCCGACGGCGGACGAAGTCGAATTGCACCCAGACCAGAGCCGCAAGCAGAAGCACCAGGTACTGGATGAAGAAGACGGCGGATCGAGTTCTGGCAGCCTCCATACCCCCTCCGCGGCCCCTGCGCGGCTGTGGTCAACTTCGCCCGTCGGGTCCGTTACTCCCCTTCTCGGTGGTGACAAGTCCCACAAAAACAGGACTACCGCGCAGGACTCCGGCCCCTTCTGGGCTGGCGCGTAATGAGGGAGAATCATCGGTGCAGGCAGCTCGCGAATTCGGGCGGAGGTGAGATGCGATGGGAGATCAAGTGCAGCGCCCGCCAGACCAGTTGCGTGTGGTGAGTGTCAGCCTGGGCTCCTCGAAGCGGAACCACGCGGTGGAAGTGGAGATGCTGGGCCGGCGCCTGCTCATTGAGCGCGGCGGTGTTGACGGCGACTCTGGCAGGGCCTGCCAGATGATCTGCAACCTTGGCGGCCGCTCCTTCGGCACCAATGTGATGGAGGGCGTGCTCATCGCGCTGGCGGGCAAGCCACCGGAGGAGATGCAACCGGACGATTACCTAGACATGCTCCGGCAGCTTGGCTGGCAACCGCGCGTCGCTCGACTCAGGGAGCAGCCGTCATGATAGCGACCCCTCACATGGTGGCAGGCGCGGCCATCGGGCGCGCCCTCCGCCGCCCCTGGCTGGCCTACCCGGCCGCCTTCGCCAGCCATTTCCTGCTCGACATCGTGCCTCACATTGACTGGCACGGGCTGTTCGGCATTGACCACGCGGGACCGACCCGTCTCGAAGCGCTAGCGGGAATCGGCGATTTCCTGGTCGGCGCGCTGGTCGTCGGCCTCGTCTCCAGGCGACAGCCCATGCGCCGCGTGATGCTGGGCGGCGCGCTCTTCGGCGTCCTTATGGACCTCGTCGAATACGTCCCCCCTGTGGGCCCCTGGTTTCGGCATTGGGCCGGCGGCGCATGGCTGAGCAGATTCCATCACGGAATCCAGCATAACCTCCCGCCGACTCAGTGGCCGCTGGGGGCGGGGACACAGGTGGCGGCGCTCGCCCTCGCGCTGGCGGTCTGCCTTGGTGGCAGGAACTCCCGCTCCCGGCCGACAGGCACGCGGTCTCCCGAGGAACTCTGTGAGGGCCCGGCAGGGCCGTCCTCCCCGCCCCGTTCAGGGCTCGAATCTGGTTAGGTCGGCCACCGCATCCTGGTTCAGCCTTGAGGCTACCTCGACCAGGAGCTGGACCGTGTGGTCGAAGTCGGCCTCGTCTATGATCCCGGCGTGGGAGTGGACGTAGCGCGCCGGAGGGCCCAGGTAAAGCGTCGGGACTCCTTGACCGTGCACCTGCACCCGCGTGCCATCAGTCGTTCCCCGTTCCAAGGTCACGTATTGGAGGGGGATGCCCGTCTCCTCCGCCACCCGCGTCGTGAGCTCGCGGAGGCGCCGGTTCGGGATCATGCCCGAGTCCCGGATGCAGACTGCGGGCCCTTTGCCCAGCTCAGAGTAGCCCCCGTCCTGCGTGCTGCCGGGAACGTCGTTGGCCACTGTGATCTCTGCCACTATCGCCGCCTGTGGGGCGACGGCAAAGGCGCTGGTCTGTGCCCCGTGGAGGCCGGATTCCTCCTGCGTGGTTCCCACCGCGTAGACGGTGTTCGGGTGATCGCGCTCGGCAAGGCGCCGGATCACCTCGATCACCATGGCGCAGCCGACGCGGTCGTCCCACGCCTTCCCGAGGAGCCGCCCACCGCCGAGCTCGACAAACGGGCTCCAGGGCGCTACGGGATCGCCTGGCCGGACCCCCATCGCGAGCACCTGCTCGCGGCTCTTCGCCCCGATGTCGAGAAACATGTCCTTCATTGGTAGCGGTTTATTGCGCTCTTCCTCCGTCAGGAGATGGGGAGCACGCGCCCCGGTGAACGCGGTCACGTCACCGCTCCGCGTGCGTATCACCCACCGCTGAGCCACCATCACCTGGGACCACCATCCCCCGGCAGTCACAAACCGCAAGAAGCCCTCGTCCGTGATCTGCCGCACGATCAGGCCCACCTCATCCATGTGCGCCGGCAGCATGACGCGGGGTTCGCTTGCGCTGCCCTGTTTCTTCGCGATCAGGCTGCCGAGCCGGTCATAGGTCACCTCGCAGAACGCGCCCAGCCGCCGGGCCATCAGCTGGCGCACCTCATCTTCTGCTCCGGGCACCCCGAAAGCCTCGGACAGCTCGCGCAGCAGTTGACGGGTTTCGTCAGTCATTGACACTGCTCCCTGGGAAGTCTCACCATCAGTTGGGGGTGCGAGCGAGCGCTTGCACACCCGGTTTCACGGGTGTGGGAATTCCAGAGCCCGCGGGCGCGTTCCTGCCCCGCGGAGAGCCCCTGGCCGGATCACGCAGGTGCGAGTGGAATCACCAGGTTCCACGTGCGCGTGCAGTGGTCGAACCCCCCGGGGCCGTCGCCGGTGGCGGCGAACAGGTGGGTGGGCCGGCCATCCTGGAGGAGCAGTTGCGGCCGTTCCACCGCCCCCTGCTCGGTGACGGTGCCGTCATCCCACACCACGCGGCGCGAGTAGGCCTTGGGCGGATCGCCGAGCGCCCAGGTGATGCCATCCGGCGAGAGGGCGTGGATGCCGGCTCCCGGCTCGCCGCAGATCTCGCCGGTCATATCTTTGGCGATCATCTCGTAGTGATCCTCCGCCCACCAGACAAAAGGGTCTTCGACGTGGCCTGCGGGAAAGCTGAGCACCGGATCATCCACAACGCGATGGAAGGGCGCGCAGTGACTCTGCGCGCAGGCGAGACCGATGCGCAATCCCGCGGGCGTATTCGAACGATAGTAGAGGAAGATGGAGCCATCGGCCCGCAGGCAAGGAGCTGGGTTAGTCACCACTGAGCCATCCCACTTGCCGGGGCGCGGGCGCAGGACCGGCTCATCTCGCCGCGTCCACGGGCCGTGCACCGAATCCGCGGTCGCCAGTCCGATGCGGAGGTTGCGGTAACATTCGCGGCCTTGCGGCAGCTCCCGGTGGAGCCGCTGCACCTCCGCAACCTCCGGTTTCTCTCCCGCGTAGGTGGACCCGATGTAGAAGAGCAGGTAGATTCCCCCGACACTGCGGATCGTAGGGTTATGGGTCATCTGCCCGTCCCAGTGCTCCGGTCCGCGTGCGGGCAGCACCACCTCCTGGAAAGTGTATGGGCCCTCGGGCGTGTTGGAGCTAGCACGCACCACCTCGGAATGCGTGAGATAGCCCGCGAAGAATGGGAGCGCCTTCGGCCAGCGGGAGGCGAACATGTGAAACCCTCCGCCCTCTCCCGCGATGACCGAGCCGCACCAGACCCAATGGTCCTCCTGGGCGAAGCCGCCGGCCTTGGGAGCGGGCAAGATGCGACCGATAAACGACATGCTTTGGGTCTCCTTCGCGTTCGCCGCGTACGCCGTCCTGATACGGGCCGCCCGTTAAGGCGTATCTGCAGCATTCGATCAGCCCCTGGTGTTCGCCTTTCGCACCAAGAGTCTCTAACAGAACCCGGTATCAGGCTATATCAAAGCCACCGGAACTGCGCTCAGCGCACGCTAGCCGGGTCTTGATCTAGCCTCTAAGTCCGGCTCCGTCCCGCCGCCTCCTGGCTCGGGGTCCCTGTGCAGATGCTAGAGCGCATTTCATAACCTACCGGCTGGCTGGCCGCACCACGCCCTCGCATGAAATGCGCCTGCCACGGCCTGACGTTGTGCAGCGCTGTTTCATAACCTCCCCTGGGAAGGTTATGAAACAGCTTCTAGACACAGTTGGACGGCTGCTGTACGCTGACGCGCTAGCACTGAAACCCCTCGGCCGCTATACTGTCGCCTGTGACCACCCCGGGTTATGCCACATGGTGAGGACCCACTGTTGAGACCGTGGGTCGCACTGGTATATTCGTTCCTGTTCGGGCTCCTGCACGGTGTGCTGCCTGATGAGCACACCTGGCCCATCACTTTCAGCTATGCCATCGGAGGCGCCAGCGGAAAAGCCGGCATGAAGGCCGGACTCTACTTCTCCGCCGCCTTCACGGTGCAGCGCGCCCTGCTCTCCGAGGTGTCCTACCTGGCGCTGGCCCCCTTGCTGCTCAACCCCAACATCAACGGCACCGTCTTCATCGTGGTCGGGATCGCGATGTCCGTCGCCGGGGCCATCCTGATCGGCCGCAGCGCCCATCCCCATCCCCACTTGCTCGGCCGTCACGACGCGCAACTCCATGCCATCGAGGAGGCCGCGGGGCCACAGGAGGCGACCCCAGTGCATTGGACCATCATCCATGGCTTCATCGCCGGCTTCGGCTTCGAGGGCTTCTCCGTGTTCGTCAATACCGTCGCCGCGCCTGCCATGCCCAACGCTTGGTTGGGGTTCGTGCCGGGGCTGCTCTTCGGCCTGGGAACGATGCTGGTGCTGGCCGTGATGGGAGCGCTGTTCGGGTCGCTGCTGCGCTGGGCGCGCTCGCTAACCGAGCAGCAGATCACCCGCATCGGGCACGAGACTGGATCCAGAACGCTGTTCTACGGCGGACTGCTCTTCATCGGCTTCGGCGGAGCGACCCTGCTCGGGTGGGATCGTCGTCTGCCGGTGGAGGCTGGTTACTTCCTGATCGGCCTGTTCCTGGTTGGGGTGGTCGTCCCCGCGTTCATCTACTCTTGGCGGCGAGCGATTGCGGTCAGGCAGTGACCCGTTGGTGGGAGCCCGGTCCTCCGGGCGATGCGAATCGCCTCGGGGACGAGGCCCCCACAGCGCGCCTGGGGCGGCGGAGGATGAGCATCCCCGCGTCACCGGAGGAGGGATCAAGTGATGGCAGCTATCATGCTTGGTCGAGAGGAATACCGCGATAGGGTGTACGCCTGCTGGCTCGGCAAGAATATCGGTGGCACCTTGGGCACTCCGTTCGAAGGGCAGCCCTATGTGAACAACCTGAGCTTCTTTGACCCGGTGCCGACGGAGCCGCTCCCGAATGACGACCTCGACCTGCAGCTGGTATGGCTGAAGATGCTGGAGGACCGAGGCACCGAGGTGGGACTGCCCGACTTCGCCGCCTACTGGATGAAGCATGCCGCCGCCTACCCATGGAACGAATACGGGTTCTGCGCGCGCAATCTCACGCGCGGTCTGAGGCCGCCGGTGAGCGGGTGGTTCGAGAACTACTATGTGGATGAGATGGGTTCGCCGATCCGAAGTGAAATCTGGGCCTGCATCGCGCCGGCCCATCCCCAGCGCGCGGCCGCGCTGGCGTGGATGGACTCGGCGATGGACCACGCCGGCGGCGAGGGCATGTGGGGCGAGATGTTCTGGGCGGCGGTGGAAAGCGCCGCGTTCGTGAACAACGACCCGCTCACCCTGATCAACATCGGGCTGGCCATGATCCCTCCATCCTGCAACATCGCCCGGGTGATCCGGGAGGTGGTTTGGATGCGGCAGAACGGCGTGCGCTGGTCGGAAGCGCGCGAGCGCATCGTGCGCATCTACGGCAGCGCGCAGCCCTGCAGCGCCATTCAGAACCACGGCTTCACGGTGATAGGATGGCTCTATGGCGACGGATTCGGAGACCAGTTGTGCCAGGCGGTCAACTGCGGCTATGACACTGACTGCACCGGGGCCACGCTCGGCGCCCTGCTCGGCCTCCTTGGCGGCACCCGCGCCATCCCGAAAGAGTGGAGCGATCCGGTGGGCAAGAGCATCGTGCTGCACCGGTATACGCAGGGCCTGGACGCGCCGAGAACGCTGGAGGAGCTGACCCACCGCACCGAGGCAGTGGCGGCGCGGTTCCTGGCAAGCGACTCGGCACAGATAACGATGGGCGCGAAGACCGCGGTCGGTGACCGCACGCTGCCGCTGCTGTTCCGCAACGACCTCGCCATGTCGGCAGCGCGCCAGGACCTGCGCGCGGGCACCGCGCGGGACCGCGACCTGGAGATCACGCTGCACTACGGCGGCGATCCAGTGCTGTACCCGGGCCTTACGCGCACCATGTCGGTGACCTGCCGGAAGAGCGGGCAGCCGATCCCCATCTCGCAGGTGAAGGCCAGCGCGCCCGGCGGGTGGCGCGTCGCCCCGAACGCGGCCACGTTCGAGGTGACGGCGCCGCGCTTTGAGGGGATCGAGTCGCTCAGGGTATCAGTCGCGATCGACGGCGATCGCTACGGGGCCGACTTCGCGGTGCTCAGCCCCAATGAGGCCCGAGGGTTCCCCAGCGCGCGAAATGTGGAGACGTGCCCGAGGTGCCACGCGCGGGTCGAGGCCTGCATCTGTGCCTGACGACGCGGCAGCGAAGGACCGCCCAGCATCCCACTACGAGGGAGAGCGCCGAATGGACGTGATCGCTGACGTGGAGGTTGCGGTTGCCGGCGGGGGACCTGCCGGAGTGGGCGCGGGGTTGGCGGCGGCGCGGGGCGGCGCGCGGACGCTACTGTTCGAGCGCTACGGGTTCCTGGGCGGCGTGGGGGCCCATGGGATGGGCATGCCCATCAACCAGATGCGGCCGGGCGGGTGCAGCCGGAGCGCGGTGCACGAACTCGTCGTGGACCGGGTGTGCGCGTATGGCGAGGAAGCTGGACGGATGGTAGACCACTCTCTCGTGTGCAACGTGGACTATCTGAAAGTTGGCCTCCTGGACGCCCTGGAGGAAGCCGGATGCGACTATCTGCTTCACTGTCGGGTGGTGGACGCGATAGTCGAGCACGGCCGGCTCACGGGGGCTGTCGTAGCCACCAAGGCCGGGCTGGTCCAGGTCAGGGCCAAGGCCTTCGTGGACGCGACCGGGGATGCCGACCTGGCGCACTATGCAGGAGCAGAGACCTGGAAGGGGCGGGAGGGAGATGGGTTCCTCTCGCCCATGACGCTGTGCTTCATCGTTGCCAATGTGGACGTAGACCAGGCAAGAGCGTTCGCCGACCGCGACGAAGACTTCCGCGGCCTGCTGGCCCGGGCGCGCAGCCAGTATCCCCTCCTGCCTGAGTCCATGATCCTGGAGAAAGGCCCTTTTCCGCTGCGCAACCATGTTGTCATCAACCACGCCGGCACCAGGGCCCGGGGCGCGCTGGATGGGACTGACGCGAGGGAGATGACCGAGGCGGAGCGGTTCAGCCGCCGCCAGGTGTTGCAGATGGTCGCTGCGCTCCGCGAGTTCGGCGGCAGCACCTTCCGGAACGCGCAGCTCGGCGCGGCCGCGGCGCAGGTCGGGGTGCGGGAGACCAGGAGGGTGAAGGGCATATACGCCTTGACGGAAGAGGACGCGATGTCCGGCCGGCGCTTCGATGATGCGGTGGCGTGGCGCAGCGGCTGGCTGGACATCGGGTGGACGCGTTGGGAGCCGATGAAGGTCCACGATGTACCGTACCGGGCGCTGGTGCCCGAAAGGCTGGACGCTCTACTGGTAGCTGGACGCTGCATTTCGGCCACGCACGTGGCCGCCTCCTCCGGCAAGAGCATGGGCAACTGCATGGCGACAGGCCATGCCGCAGGGTTGGCCGCGGCACTGTGCGCCCAGAAGGGCTGTGTGCCCCGCGAGCTGGACGTCGCGCAACTCCGGGCGGCGCTGTCCAGCGATGGGGTAGACCTCCATTGGGACGGGGAGAATCGGCCGTGAAGGCCCCGCGGTGACGGCTGCTCAGAGCGTGTCGCCCGGAGCGTCGGGGCCGGCGCTCCGGCTCCGCGACTGAAGTCTCCGCACGCCGCGACTCGGCCAGTAGGGCAGGTCCGCGACCTGTCCCCTGCAGTGGGCGGCGTCGTAGGCGGGGCGCGGAAGGGAGCCGGTCTTCTCTGCCGAAGACCACGCGGCGGGAATGGGGTGGGGCAGATACCCGTCGTTGGTCGTTCACTTGCGTTGTTCGGAGGGGCCGGACCGTGGACACGATCACGCCCAGTCAGCTCTACGCCTGGTGCAAGATCCCCTATCAGGAACTCGAGGGTCATCCCGCCCTGAAGATCCCGTTCCGCCTGTGCGCAGACTCCCAGGAGATGGGCCGCCTCATGGCCCGGGAACTGGTAGACGAGATCAAGGCCGGCAACGCCCAAGGAAGGAGCACGCGCGCCATCATCCCGTGCGGGCCGACGTGCTGGTATGAGCCGTTCGCCCGACTGGTCAACCAGGAACGCGTGGGCCTGCGGGACCTCGTCGTCTTCCACATGGACGAGTGCCTGGACTGGCAGGGGCGCGAGCTGCCTCGCAAGCATCCCTACAGTTTCCGCGGCTTCATGGAGGAGTGGTTCTACCATCCGGTGGCCCCCGAGCTGGCGGTGCCGGAGGCGAACCGGCACTGGCTCGACGCCAGCAGCGTGGAGGTGGTCAGGAAGCGGATCCGCGAGGCGCCCGTGCACATCGCCTATGGCGGGTGGGGCCAGGACGGGCACGTCGCCTACAACCAGACGCGCCGCCATCCCTTCAGCCACATCACGCGCGATGAGTTGCGCAACTCCACCGTTCGCGTGCAGAACAACAACCTGGACACCATCCTGGCGCTGGCGCAGCGCACGTTCGGCGCCGCCTACCAGTTCGTGCCGCCCATGTCGGTGACTCTGGGCATGAGCGAGGTGCTCTCCGCCATCAAGGTCCGGCTGTTCAGCGACACGGGCGCCTGGAAGCAGACCGCGCTCCGCGTCGCGCTCTTCGGCCCGATCACTCCCGAGTACCCCATCACGCTGCTGCAAGAGCATCCCGATGCGCTGCTCACCGCAACGGTCGAGACCGCCCGCCATCCCATCAGCGAGCACCCGGAATGGGACCTGAGAGTGGGCTGAGCCAGCCGATCTGCCCGTGGCGACGGAGTGGAACCCACAGTGTCAGCTCTGCACGTTGACGTGAACCGGCTGCGCTACCGGGCCCTGATCGGGACCGGCGGCATTGGCTCGGGTGTGTTCTTCTTGCTCGACGGGAACCACACGCTGGGCCGCGAGGAGAGCCGCGGCGGGCGCTTCCTCGACCGGCGCGATTACTGCAAGCTCCACATCGTCGCACATTACGTGCAGACCCTGCTCGGCCCGGGGTTCGAGACGATCCCAGTGGGCAAGGTGGGCGATGACGATGTCGGCACGAAGCTGCTGGCGGAGATGGCCGAGGTTGGGATGAACATGCGATACGTCGCCGCGTCGCCGGGAGACCCGACTCTGTACTCCTTCTGCTTCGTCTATCCCGACGGCTCGGGCGGCAACCTCACCACCGACGACTCGGCCTGCTCCAAGGTCGGTGCCGCGTTCATCCGAGAGGCGGAGCCGGAGTTCGTCCGCCATGCCGGGGCCGGGATCGCGCTGGCCGCTCCCGAGGTGCCGCTGGAGGCGCGCAGCGTGGTGCTGGACCTGGGCACGACGCACGGCTTCTTCCGCGTGGCCTCTTTCACGGCCGCGGAAATGCCCGCCGCGGTCAGCTCCGGGATGCTGCGGAAGCTGGACCTGCTAGCCATCAACGTCACCGAGGCCGCGGCGGCCGCCGGGTTATCTCTTGCCGGCGATGAGCCCGCGCCGGAGGTCGCCGCGGCCGCCGTCGGGCGACTGAGTGAGGCAAACCCCGGCTTGCTCATTTCGATCACCGCGGGCGCGCAGGGAAGCTGGTCCTGGGATGGATCGTCGCTCGCACACGTGGGGGCACTGGCAGGAGGCAAGCTCCTGCCCAACGTGCAAGGCACTGCGGGCGCCGGTGACGCCTACCTGTCAGGGCTTATCGTCGGGCTCACGGCCGGCCTGCCTCTCGCTGATGCACACGAACTGGCGGCGCTGGTGGCCGGCCTCTCGGTGACCTCACCGCACACGATCAACAAGGCCATCGGCCCGGAGAGCCTGCGTGCGTTCGCCACCGAGTCCCGCGCCCGCATCTCCGATCGAGTCCGCGGCTTGCTGGAGGTCTGATATGAGCGTGACCATGCGCATCATGCAGCGGTTCGACCCCCGTTACGAGAAGGAGTTCATGGAACTGGAGAGGCAGTTCGCCCTGCTCGAAGCAGAGCGGCCCGACTATCCGAAGGGGAAGAGGATGCAGCCGATAGCGGCCGGCGAGCCTTGCAACACCTTGATCTGGCAGGCTGAGTTCCCCGATCTCGAATCGGCCCACAGGGCGCTCGGCTTCTTCCAGGGCGACCCCGCTCACGAGGCGCTCTTCGCCAAGCAGGTGCCGTACTTCCTGGACGTGCGAGTGGAGTTCTACCGCAACCTAGAGGTCTGACCATTCGGCGGATAGAAGCTGTGCGAACGCGGCAGCCTGCCGGCCGCCGGGTCGGGCTGCTGCTGATCACCTCGGAGGTGGTGCTCATGGCGAGACATGCGGAACCACAGAAGGACAGCTTGGGCGCTGGGGTGGCTCGTTTCGTGGAGGAGGCGCAGGGGCTGTTCGGGGGCGAGCAGCCACCGGAGTCGCTGAGCTTCGGCCGGCTGCGGCTGTTCGCCTACGAGGATCTGGATGAGGTCGCCGCGGTGGGAGCGACCCTCACCATCATCCATCCCATGCGGTTCGGGCGCGGGGAGCCGTTCCTGATGGAGCGCGCCCAGTTCGAGGCGAGAATGCAGGAGCTCCGGGAATTCACCGGGCGCGCCCACCAGGCCGGCATCACGGTGCTGGGGTACATCAGCCAGAATCCGTCTACCTCCCGCGAGGCGGACCCTGCTGGCTGGGTGATGTCGGAGGTGTGGCAGGACGAGGAGCGGTGGAACCGCTACGCGGACTGCTATGGGCCGCGGCCCGCGGAGCCGCCCGCTCAGTGGGTGCAGATGAGGAGCGACGGCACCTATGCCTGCGAGATCTGGGTACCGCCGAGCGCGACGCACCGGCGTTCCTACTCGCTCTCCGGCTGCCCGCACAGCCAGGGGTTCCGGCAATACATGGCCGGCATCATGAAAATCCTGGTGGCGGCCGGCATTGACGGGATCTACCTCGACTACTCTGAGATCGAGCATCCCTTCGCGGAGGCTTCGAAGCGGTGTTTCCGGGATTTCCTGGCCGCACGGTATAGCGCCAGGGAGCTGAAGGACCGCTTCGGCATTGCCGAGCTGGCCCAGGCGCTGCCCGCGGCAGGTGAGGCGGAGCCCCTGTGGGCCGAGTCGGCCCTATTCCGGTCAGCCAGCGAGGCCGAGTTTCATCGCTTCCTGCGCGATGTGGCGCGGGAGGGGGACTCCGACTTCATCATGGCCGGCAACTTCTGGGGCGCCCCAGGCTTCCAGGCCTCGGCCCTCAACGGGCGAGACGTCCAGTTCGCGGGCATGGTTGACAGCTTCCTCTACAGCGAGATGGTGATGGGGACGGAGAACCCGGAGATTGGCCAGGCCAACCTGCCAGGCACCCGCGGGGGAGTGCGCATCTCGGCCGGACCCGCCATCAGAGAGCTGAGCGCGTCCAGCCGGAACGGGGCCGCCACCAGCTACACCTACTATCCCCAGACGCCCAACCCGATTCCGAGCGAGCAGGCGATGTTCAATGTCCATCGCCTGGCGATGGCGGACGCCCTTCTCAACCATACCGCCTTCCGCCGCATGGAACCGGGCCAGGTGGAGGCGGTCAAGCGCGCGACCAAGACCGTCTACGACCTGCTGCGCAGCATCGAGCCCAAGATCATGGGCGCCCAGATGGCCGCCAATGTCGCGGTGGTGGCATCCTTCCAGCCGTGCTACTACCAGCGGTACAGCTATCACCTCGAGGTCTCCCGGGCGCTGGCCGATGCCGGCATCGCCCACGAGATGCTGGCCCCCCGCAGCTTGTGCGCGGAGAAGCTCGCCCAATACCGGGCCGTGGTGCTGCCGAACACGGCCGTGATGGGCGACGAAGCTTACCGGGCTCTGCTCGCTTATGCCAAGGGCGGCGGCACCGCGATCGCCTTCGGGGAGGTCGGGACGCTCAACCTTCGAGGCGACCCGGGTCCGGCCGCCAAGAGCCGCGAGGCCACGGGATTCGTGAAGGTCGAGATAGACCCACACAAGCTGGCCGCGGACGGCGCGAACATCAGCCGAGATGCCGAGTCCGCGCGCCATGCGGCCTGGGCCCGCGGGCAATGGCCCGATTCGCTATGGCCGACGATGGCGGGCGTGGTGTCCGCAGTCGAGCAAGCGGTCGGCGATGACCTCACCGCCCGGCGCCACCAACCTGACAGCGTCGAGATCAGCGCCATGCGCCGGCCCGGAAGCGATGACCTAATCGTCAATGTGGTGAGCTACGGCGTGGACATAGACGGCTCAGTGACGCCGGCCAAGGACATCCGCATCTCGGTCCATGCTCCTAAGGGGAAGAAAGTAGGCCGCGTCTCGTGGCACGCGCTGGACGGAGTGGCGGAGACGCTGCCCACCAAGCAGATGGGCGAGCGCACCGAGTTCACCATCCCGACACTGGATATCTACGGCATCGCGATCGTGGAGATGAAGACCGGCTAGACCTCGCGAACACGTCCTCCGCCGCGAGCACGGGGCCCGTGACCAGATGCTGGCACGGGCCCCGCGATTAGCTGGCCCGGCACGGCCAGGGGGCAGTAACCCTCCCCGAGAACGACAGCTCTGCGCCAGGGAGGAAGGCCGCCGCGCCATGACGAAGCAGAGCCGAGCGGGGACAGCAGATGCAAGACCAGGCGACAGCGAAGGGCGAGTCACAGCCGGGGCGCGTCGCCTTCATCACCCCGCGTGCGGTGCTGGTGGGCGCGCTCAGCGCGGCCTTCCTTGCCGTGGTGAACCCCTATCTCGCCTTCGTCCGGCGCACCTGGGACGTGGGCTCGGGCTCGCTGCTCAGCGGTCCCGTGCTGGTCCTGTTTGCCCTCGTGGTGATCAATGGCCTGGTGATGCGCCTGCTGCCGCGGCGCGCTTTCACCCGCGCCGAAGTGCTCACCGTCTACGGGATGCTGATGCTCTCCCTGGGGCTGACCATGCAGGGCGGGCTGCCCTACATCGTTTCTGCCACCACCTACCCCTTCTACATGGCGAGGCCGGAGAACGGCTGGGAGCATATGATGCTGCCCTACGTGCCGCTGTGGCTGCGCCTCGCCAACCCCGAGGTGGTGCCCTGGTTCTGGGAGGGGTCACCCCAGGGGTACGGCGTGCCCTGGCACGACTGGCTGGCCCCCATGCTCGCCTGGGGCGGGTTCACGGTGGCCCTCATGGCCGCCATGTTCTGCCTGGGAGCCCTGCTGCAGAAGGACTGGATCGAAAGACAGCGCCTGGCCTTTCCCCTGGTGGATGTCCCGCTGGCGATTGCGGGCGAGCGCTCCCGCCCGACTCTCCGCGCCAGCGCCCTCACCAGCCGCATCTTCTGGATCGGCTTTGCTATCCCGGCGGCCATCGCCGCGCTCTCCTGGTTCCACCGGCTCTTCCCCGCCCTGCCGACTTTCGATCTCTATGACATCCGGGTAGGTCGCTACTTCGCGGGCATGGGGCTTCCCTGGCGAGTGCTCGGCGATATGAGCGTCTCCATCATCTTCCCGGTCATCGGCATCACCTGTCTGCTGCCCGGTGAGGTGTCACTGAGTCTGTGGGCTTTCTACATCTTCTACCGGCTCCAGTTGCTGGTATGGGCGAGCTTCGGCGTGGCCGAGGAGGGAGCCACCGCGGCAGTCGGCATCAACCCCCGGCTCTTCGTGGGCTTTCAAGAGGCCGGTGGCTTCATCGCCCTCAGCGCGGTCATTCTCTACCAGTCGCGGGCCGCGATCCGCGCTGCCTGGTGGAGCCTCTTCCGGCGCGCCCGCGTGGAGCCGGACCCCTACGCGCCCCTCAGCGGCCGCGCGGCGCTGCTGGGTTTCGTTCTCGCCAATGGGGCCATGCTCTGGTGGGCGCTGCAGGCCGGTATGTCATGGTGGGCCTTCGCCGGCCTCCTCGGCGTCTTCTATGCGGTTCTGCTGGGGGCCTCGCGGTTGGTGGCCGCGGGCGGGGTGATGTTCGTTGACACCGGCTTCTTCCCCCGGCAGATCATGCTGCGGAGCGTGGGCGCACTGCCTATCGGTTATACCTCGCTCACCTTGTACAGCTACCTCTCAGTCATCTACATGTACGATCCCATGAATCTGGCCCTGCCCCAGATGATGAACAGCTTCAAGCTGGTCCACAGCAGCGGCCTGCAGGGCCGCATTTTCACCCTGGCGGCGGCCCTGGCTGTGATCGTGGTGATCGGTTTCGGATTGGCCGCGCTGCTCCGGATGCTGCACACCTACGGCGCCACCTCGCTGGGCTTCTGGCCTTTCACCGACTACCCGGAATGGGCCTTCGGCGAGCTCGATGCCACCCTGCGCACTCCCGAGGCGCCCGACAACTGGCTCCGCCTCGCCCTCGCGCTCGGCGGCGGCTTCACCCTGCTGCTGGTCTGGCTGCACACGCGGTTCGTGTGGTGGCCGGTGAGCCCAGTGGGCTTCCTCATCGCCAGCTCCTACGAGACCAACCGCTCGCTGTGGGTGAACGTCTTCATCGCCTGGGTCCTGAGCACTCTGGTCCGCCGCTACGGAGGGTTGCGGCTCTTCCGCACGCTCCGCCCCGTCTTCCTCGGCCTGGTCCTGGGAGACTTGCTCACGAAAGGAGCGCTGGCCATCGTCTCCTCTATCTTCGGGATCACGCAGACCATGAGCTGACGCAGACCTGCGAGCGTCGGAGGGCGTCACTCCCTCTCACTTGCTCTGCCGGCCGCGCTCATCTCCAGCATCTGGAGCATGCAGTCGAGCGATTGCTCTCCCATGTACACCGTGCCCAGGGAGTTGAAGTCAGCGGGCTCACCGTAGTCGCGGCGGGCCAGCCAGGGATCGGCGATCCGCTCATGGGTGGCTCCCATCAAATCCCCTGCCACCACCTGTGTCCAGAAGATGCCCTGCAGCACTCGCTGGTAGAGCGAACGGAAGAAGCGATCACCAGTGCCCTGGTAGAGTCGCCACAGGCACTCCATCTTGCGATTCTGATAGCAGTAGATCGAGTACTGCAGGAAATGCTGCTGCTCGGCCGAGGCCAATTGCGTCGGGTTCTCGACCCAGCTCAGCTGCTTCGGGCACCACCACAGGAAAGCCAGGTAGGCATCGGCTACCGCGCGCTCGAGGCATTCCTGGTCGCGAGTGCGCTCGTACTTGTCGAGCCAATACTCGATCACACCCCAGATGCTGGCCTCCTCCAGCTCATCGGGCGGTAGGTCGGGATGGTGCCCGGCGAAACGGAATCGCGCCTCGACATGCTCCCGCACGTACTGCTCAAGCTGCTCTGCGAGATCCCTATACCTGGCGTCGCCAGTGATCTCTGCTATCACCTGCAGGGCGGGAAGCGCTCGGCCGGGAGTAGATGACGCGGACTTCCGTCCGGGTTCGCCGGCGCTCACAGCCGCGGCATCGGCGCTCAGATCGGTGGCGACCTTCTGCGGGAGCCCACCGTCGGGGTTGCGCTGTCGCATGGCCCAGTCAACCGCGCGCAGCGCAGCCTCGCGCCATTCCCGGCGGTCAATCCCCTCGTGGTCCCTGACTCGCTTCCAGGTCTGGAGTATGTAACGAGCCATGTAGACGTTGAGGTCCGGCTTGTAGCCGACATTCCGGCCTCGGTCATTGCTGTCAAAGGCCCGTCTGCCGAGATCATAGGCGGTGTGCATGGCGCCGAAGTGGATGCTCGACACCTCCGCGTTCTGCGCTCCCAGCACGAAGTCCATCTGCTCGAAGCACCGCTGCCGCCACAGCAGATCGCCAGTGATCTGGTAGAGAAGGTATTCGAAGTAAGCGCTCAACGGCTGCTCGCCCATGTAGACGAAATCGGAATCCGGGTCGCCCTCCTCCAGCTTGTACCCGATGCCCGGATTCCACAGCGTCGTCTGGCGCCGGCCGGACACGAACAGCTGCAGCGCTTGCTCGGGCTCTCGCACATACAGCGGCTCGACCGCGAACGAGTTGAGCGCGATCCACTGCTTCACCAGCGAAGTGATGGCCCCCGGGCCATCGCCCGCGTCACTGAAGACGAGCTGCAGGGGCCAGATGTAGTCAACACCCGCGCGCAAGGAACCTCCGCCCACCCGGAACTGAGCCGCAACCGCGCCATCGGTGAAGAAGAAACCGCAAGCCGCCGTCCAAGTGGTAGGGTTCAAGTAGTCGAAGTGGGGGTCGAGCCCAAACAGGAGAGCCACCTTCAGATCGTCCCGGTAGAGCAGCGCGGCGGGAACGCCAACATAGGTCAACCAGGGTTCAGCAACAGCCCCGGAGTCTTCTGCAAATGGATAGAGGTGACACCGCCAGCTATGAGCATAGCCCGCATGGTAGGCGAGAACCACCTCCCAGCCGGATAGGTCTTTGTCTACCGCGAACCGGCATTCGACCCGGACGGCCTGGATGTCCTCCGCCAGCGAGACCGTGACGTGGAATGCGAGCATGGCGCCATCCACCTCCGCGCGCCCGCGGAAGTGAGCACTGGTGTCGGTGACGCGCTCGCCAGTGGAGGCACGAAGCCAGCGCTCTTCACCCGTCAGGCTATTCCTGAGGGCAAGGAGACCCGGGCACGGAGAAGCTTCCACCAGGACATCATTGACCTGGATGAAGCCCAGGCCATAGCCATCTCGCGGTTCCGGGAAAACCCACTTCAGGCCCGCCTTGTTCTGGAGGACGAGCCCGTGCGCGGGAGCCTCCTCGACTTCCCCACACTGGCGGTCTGAGTGCTCGCAAGGTGGTCCGGTGGCCATAGCAGCTTCCTCGTGGTCATCATGCCGAGTCCACAGACCATTCGCCCTGCAACTGCGGTAGCCTCGCGCAGCCGGCGTGTTCACGCGTGCTGTGGGTGCTCCATCTCGCGGGAGGGCGAACGAGAACGGGGGTCGGCCTGAGGCCAACCCCCGTTCATGAGATATCAGGCGCGGCGAGAGGCCGCCCCGCTCTACCTATACCGAAAGTCCGTGTAGTGGCTCTGGATCGGCTCGGTAGAGCTGCCGAAGGCGACGATATACCAGTCCGAGCCCAGCTTACGCATCCGATAGGACAGGTACAAGGTGTGCCGGGCGTCATCCGGATCCTTGAACACCTGGCCACCGGCATAGAAGACCTCGTTGCTGGAGATCCAGATCGGGTTGCCGAAGGTGATCTCACTGGTCTGGGTGGTAGTCATCGTGTCCGCGGTCATGGCGTAGTAGTCGTCCGTGGACGTGGTGTAGGAGTACCCGCCATTGAAGTACACCTGGACGTCGAGCTGATTCGTCAGGTGCGCAGAGAACAGCGCTGGATTGTCCTCGATCCAGGCGTGGCGGATGTCGTTGATGGCGCGCTCCGCGCCCTGAGAGTCAAGCCTGATGCCAGGCCGGTATGACACTGGCGCATACACGTATTCGTAAGGATCGTAGGGCCCCGCCCCCACACCGCGGAGCCTACCCCTGGCGGGCATAGCTACGCCCGCCGTCCAACTCCAGGGGGGTGTTGACAGATAGGACTGTTTAAGTCATTTTGATATTGCATCCTTCTTAAGTATAGGGGACTCCATGAAGGCCCGTCTCTATGTTCTCGTCCCACTGTTGGTGTTGGTGTGCCTGATCGGCTATCGATTGGTGCAGAAGCGAATCGCGATCAACCTGCAGACCCAGCAGCGAGCGGCGCGGACGAAGGCAGCGCCGGCCGTAAGCTTCGCCGTCGCCCGCAGGCAGGACATCTCGCACACGCTCGATAGCGTCGGCTCTGTCGAAGCGCCGCTGAGCGTCAGGATCGCGGCCAAGGTCACTGGACGCATAGACTTCCTGGAAGCTCACGAGGGTGATCGGGTGACCAAGGGCCAGGTCCTGGCGCGCATTGATCCTGCTCAGGTCGAAGCTCAGGTCCGCCAGGCAAAGGCGTCCCTGGCGGAGGCGCAGTACCGCCTGGCCCAGGCGAAGATCACCCAGAACCCGACGAACGTCTCCGTCGCCACCCAGGTGCAGCAAGAGGAGGCGGCGGTCCGCAGTGCCGAGGCCAACTTGGCCAACGCCACCGCCAAGTATAACCGGGCGAACGGGCTGTACCAGAAGGGGTTCATCGCGGCTCAGGAGGTGGATGACGCCAGGACTGCAGTCGGGGTTCAGCAGGCAGCCCTCGAGCAGGCCCGCGCGGCCCTTGATTACGCGCGGGCGAACACGGCTCAGACGCCCGCTTACGAGCAGAGCCTGGCCGCGCTCGAAGCCGCGGTGGCGGCCGAGGAGGCCGGGCTGAGGAATGCGGAATCGCTGCGCGCCGATACTGTGCTGGCGGCCCCCTTCGACGGGTTCGTGACCGGCCGCTACATGGACCCGGGAGCGGTGGTCACCGCAGGCCAGCCGATCCTCACAGTCCAGTACATGCGGCAGGTGTGGGTCACGGTGAGCATCCCTGAGGAGGCCAGCGGCCAGGTGCAGCTTGGGCAGTCGGCAGAGGTGAGCCTGGACGCGATGCCGGGAGCGAGGTTCATAGGCAAGGTCACCCAGATCAACCCGTCTGCGGACCCGCAGAGCCGCCAGTTCTCGGTTCGTGTTACCCTCGATAACCCCAGCTACGCCATCAAGCCCGGCACCTTCGCCCACGTCCTGATCGAGACCGGCAAGGTGCGCGACGCCGTGGTCGTTCCGAGAGAGGCCGTGCAGGTGGACAAGGCGGGCAGTTACGTGATGGTGATAGACGATAAGGATGTCGCCACCAGGCGGTCGGTGAGCTTGGGCGCCTCGAGTAGCGACGTCATCGCCATCGCCAGTGGCCTGCGCCCCGGGGAGAAGGTCATCACTCTGACCGCGTTCCCTCTCAAGGACGGTCAGGCCGTAAGCGTGGGTGGCAAAGGGGGACAGCGAGGCCGCCGGCGATGAGCGAGGATTCCGGGCATGATGCTACTGCGGGACTGAAGTCACGAAGCACCGACCAGGCCCCTATCGCGCGGTCCCTGCTATTGGTCAGGTAAGCGGTCATGAATATAGCGAAGTTTGCGGTGAGCCGTCCTGTCGCTGTCACCATGCAGATCGCGGCGCTGGTGCTGCTGGGCGCCATCTGCCTCACTCGCCTTCCGGTTGACCTGCTGCCGAAGGTCTCTGTGCCCACGGTCGCGGTGGTGACCTCGTGGCCCAACGTGGCGCCGGAGGAGATGGAGGCGCAGGTGACCCGGCCCATCGAACAGGCCGTCTCGTCTGCGACCAATCTCTACCAGGTGAGTTCCAGTACCACCGAGGGCAGTTCCTCTGTCCGCATCCAGTTTCAGTGGGGCACGGACATCGGGCAGGCCGCGGTCGAAGTCATGCAGTTGGTGCAGCGCGCGACCGGCAAGTTCCCCACCGATCCGACTCTCCAGCCACCACTGGTGTTCAAGTTCGACCCGAATCAGATACCGATCCTGATCTTCGGCGTCTCCGGTGAGAAGGATCCGGTGAAGCTCAGGATGCTGCTCGACAACCAGATCTCGCCCATGGTCGAAGGCGGCCAACGGGGTGGCGTCGGCGACGGTAACTGGCGGCCAGCAGCGGGCGATGATCATTGACGTTGATCCTGATCGGCTGCGCGCTCACAACCTCACCCTCGACGATGTCATGCGGCGCATCGCCCAGGAGAACCTGAACCTGCCCGCCGGCATCGCCAAGCAAGGCAACACCGAGTACACGATCCGCAGCCTCGGCTGGTTCACCAGCTCCGACGAGTTGGGCCAGATTCCCGTGGGCTCCTTCAACGGCCAGCCTGGTGGCACTGCGCGACATCGCCACGGTGCGTGATGAGCACCCGGAGGTGCGGCTGCTTACTCGACTGAACGGCGAACCCTCAGCCGGTCTCACCGTCAGCAAGCAGAGCGGGGCGAACACGGTGGCCACCGCGCAGGGCGTGTTTGAGAGGATAGAACGGGTCGAAGAAGCTCTACCCGAACCTCAAGTTCGCGGTGGCCTACGATCAGTCGAAGTTCATCAGCAGCTCCGTCAGGGACGTCAAGGTGAACGCGCTGATCGGCGGCCTGCTGGCCATTCTCATCCTGCTCTTCTTCCTGCGCAACTTCCGCAGCACCCTGGTGGTCGCGCTCTCCATCCCCACCTCCATCATCGCTACCTTCGCCCTGCTCTACCTGTGCGGGTTCACCATCAACACCATGTCGCTGGGGGGTCTGGCGCTGGCCACCGGCCTGATCGTAGATGATGCGGTGGTGGTGCTCGAGAACATCTTCCGCCACATCGAGCGCGACAGGAAGACGTCCATTGACGGAGCCATCGAGGGCACCAACGAGATCCTGTCCGCGGTGATCGCCTCCACCTGGACGGTGATGGTTGTCTTCCTGCCCCTGCTGCTGATCAAGGGGCCAGGCGGGCCAGATGTTCACCCAGTTCGCGCTGGTGGTGATCTTCTCGCTGGCCGTCTCCCTGCTCGATGCCACCACCGTCGTACCCATGCTGGCGACGCGCGTGATCCATGGAGAGGCCCACCGCGAGAGCCTGGAGAACGGGCGCAACAGCGGCCTGGTGGGCAGGGCCTTCGTGCGGTTCGGCCAGTGGTTCAACGCCCTGGACGCCGCCTACCGGCGCGCCCTGCAGTGGGCGATCCACCATCGCCCCCTGACCATCGGGGGCGCGGTGGCGATCACGGCTCTCAGCCTCTCGCTGCTGCCCCAGATCGGTACCGAGCTGATGCCGGCGACCGACAGCGGCGACTTCACGGTGAGCGTCAAGCTGCCTGTCGGCACCGCCCTCTCCAAGACGGATGAAGTCATGCAGCGGGTCGAGCAGAGCATCGCGAGCAACCCGAACGTGGCGACCGTATTTGCCACCGTTGGTTCGCGAGGTGGGATGGGTGGCGGCCAGGCGCTCACTCCCTACCAGGGCGGGGTCAGTGTCAAGCTGAAGGATGACCGGACGCAGTCCACACTGGAGGTGATCTGCGACCTCCGCCGCCAGCTCTCGGGTCTGCCGGGCGTGCAGGCCCGGCTCTTTCAGATGGACCTGGTCACTAACCTCATGACCGGTGGCAATCCGAATCTCGAGGTAGATATCTTCGGGGATGATCTCGCCACCCTCTCGGCCATCGCGCGTGACGTGATGAGCCGGGTGCGCGGCCTGCCGGGCTTCGAGAACGTGGACGTGAACTGGCAGGAGGCGATGCCCGAAATCCAGTGGCAGCGTGGACCGGCAGAAAGCGCTCCAGCTGGGCGTGAGCTTCGCCGATATCGCCAACACCCTTAACACCGCCACCAACGGCACCATCACCACCTACTACCAGGAGAAGGGGTTCCAGTACCCCATCATCGTGCAGATGCCGGAGGCCACCCGCAAGACCGTCCCCGAGCTTCAGAACCTGGTGGTCAACCCTAGTACCGCGGGCAGCGGTTCACATCCGATCTTGCTGGGCCAAGTCACCCAACCTGTCTACGCGATGGGCCCCAGCCAGATCACCCGCCTGGACCGGCAGCGCTACATCGCCGTGACGGGCACGCCGCAGGGCCGTTCCCCGGGCGAGATCCAGGCCGACCTGCAGAGGATCATGGCCGACGTGAAGCTGCCCTCCGGCTTCTACTGGGACTGGGGCACTGACCAGAGGCGCAGGGCGGAGGAGTTCAGCGGCATGTGGCTGGCCGTGGTGCTGGCGATCTGCCTGATCTACATGCTGCTGGCGGCGCAGTTCGAGTCCTTCGTGCATCCGCTGGTGATCCTGATGTCCGTGCCGCTGTCGGTAACCGGGGTGATGCTCGCGCTATTCCTCACGGGACGCTCCTTCGGACTGACCGCCTTCATCGGGCTACTCATGCTGGTGGGCATCGTAGTCAAGAACGGCATTCTGCTGGTGGACTATACCAATGTGCTGCGCAGGCGCGGCCTGGCGCGAGAGGAGGCGGTGCTGACCGCGGGCCCGACCCGGCTGCGCCCGATCCTGATGACGGCGTCGGCCGCCATCCTGGGCATGCTGCCGCTGGCGATGGCGCTGGGCAAGGGATCGGAAGTGCAGGCGCCGATGGCC
This sequence comes from uncultured Armatimonadota bacterium, assembly GCA_963716175.1. Lineage (GTDB taxonomy): Bacteria > Armatimonadota > Hebobacteria > Hebobacterales > Hebobacteraceae > MFD04408-11. The sequence goes on from OY970296.1 coordinate 4,426,841, forward strand.
ACCGCGGTGATCGGCGGACTGGCCACCTCCACGCTGTTGACGCTGCTCGTGGTGCCCACCGTCTACACGGTGTTCGATGACATCGCGGTACGACTGCGCAGAAAGGGCGGCGAGGGATGACAAACAGCCTACTGGGGCAGCAAGCTGCGGAACTGACGAACGCGCTGTCGCGGTTGATGCGCGCTATCTTCACTCTCGATAGCGATGATCCGACGATGGACCTACCGGTGGCGCAGCTTCGCGCCTGCAACCTCCTCAGCGAGGGCCCTCGCACTATCTCGAGGCTGGCGCGGGATCTCGGGATCACGGTGAGCGCGGTCACTCAGATCGCCGACCGCCTGGAGTCCGCGCACATGGCCGCGCGACTTCCCGGAACAAGAGACCGTCGCACCAGGACCCTACGGCTGACCGACCACGGCGAGCGGGTGCTACGGTCGCGCAGGCAACAGCGCGTCTCGCGTGCCTCCGAGGTGCTCAGTGAGCTCTCCCCTCCCGCCCGGCGGAACGTGCTCAAGGCCCTTTCCGCGCTCCTCGATGCCAGCACCGGCGTCGCTCCCGGGATCGCCGGCGATGGGGTCACAACCCTCTAGCAGCAGCGGCCGAGGGGCCGCGGTGCCGCCGCCCGATGGCGCTGCGTGCACACGAAGGCGCGCGCAAGCGCCCCCAACCTCTGCAGCTTGACTCAGTCCCACTGATGCCAAGGAAAAAGGACAGCCGGCCTGAGGGCAGAATGCCGAGCGTCTGAGACTGCCTGGGCAGGGCAGTCAGGCCCACGCAAACTGACAGTGGCAGGAGGAGTAGGATGAGGCGCAGGACGTTCGGACTGATGTTGGCGTGCGGGCTACTCTTGCTGGCAGCCACGGCCGCATCCGCCGGCAAAGTGCGAGCACTGTCCATAGTCAAGGGCCCCTATCTGCAGAACGTCACCACCGATTCCATTACCGTCATGTGGCAGACCAGCCTGGCGAGCGACTCTCGGGTGAACTACGGCCTGGATTCGAGCTACGGCGGCCACGTGTCCGACGCCACTCAGGTGACCGTGCACGAAGTGCACCTCAGCGGTCTGAGCCTCGATACGGTGTACCATTACGGCGTCACCTCTACCGCCACTAGCAAGGCGGGAACTCAGACCATCTCCAGCGCCGATGGCACCTTCCAGACCGCGGTATCTCCGACCACCACCTCGTTCCGCTTCGCGGCTTACGGCGACTCCCGCACCCAGTCGGCGGTGCACGCCGCGGTGGTGAGCGCGATCCTCGCCAGCGCGCCGCGATTCGTGCTCCACACCGGTGATTTCGTGAGCAGTGGAAAGAAAGACAGCTATTGGCAGACGGAGTTCTTCGACCCGGCCCAGCCCATGATCTCACGCCTCACGCTGTTCCCCATCCAGGGCAACCACGAGGGCAACTCTGCCCTCTACTACCAGTACTTCGACCCGCCGGACGGGGGAGGCGACTACAACGAGCGCTGGTACTCTTTCGACTACGGGAACGCCCATTTCGTGGCGGTTGACACGCAGACGAGCTTCTCGCCCGGGAGCGCGGAGTACAACTGGCTGGTCAGCGACCTGGCGTCCAATAGCGCGAAGTGGCTGTTCGTGTTCCAGCACTACCCGGCCTACAGCTCCGGCGACCACGGGGGAGACGCGAAGGTCCAGACCTATCTGGTGCCGCTCTACGAGCAGTACGGCGTGGACATGGTGTTCTGCGGCCACGACCACATCTATGAGCGGAGCCTGAAGGACGGTGTCCAGTACGTGGTCACGGGAGGCGGTGGCGCGCCGCTCTATGAGGTGGACCTGAGCCCCAACCCGTATCAGGTCTACGCGCACTCCCTCCACCACCACTGCACCATAGACATCAGCGGCAGCACCGCTACCTTGCGCGCGGTCGCGAACGACGGTAGTGTCTTTGATACTGTGACCATGACGCATAGCCCTTAGCCCACACCACCACTCCCGAGCGGTGGGCCGGCTCCGCTCGCCGGGTAGCACGCGGCCACACCCGCCCCGTTCTCCGGCAAGGGATGACAGGTTCATGTGCGGAAGAGGACTGCCGGTACACCGCGGGCACTGAGGGGAGGAACCATGGCCGGTGATAGAGAGCAGATGCAGGGTTCGCTGCAGAGTAGCCTGAAGGCGGTCTCGCGAAGGGGCGAACCGAAGATCGGTGTGGAAGAGTTCATGTCAGTCGCCGAGCGGTTCGGCTTCTCGGGCTCCACGCTGCAGAAGATCCGGGAGGCGGTGGAAGAGGAGGATTGGGGCGAGGGGCCCTTCCTCGCGAACTACTACTCGGGACTGAAGCAGACGAAGGTGCAGGCCTTCGAGGAGACGGCACGCGGGATCTTTGGCCTGCCATATGCCATCGGGGTAAGCTCTGGGACGGCCGCACTGCACAGCGCCTTCGTGGCGGTCGGTGTCGGGCCGGGCACAGAGGTCATCTGCCCGGCGATCGGCTTCTTCGCGACGGCCGCGGCCGTGGTCACCTCGGGCGGGGTGCCAGTGTTCTGCGATGTGGACGAATCGCTGGGTATGGACCCGGCCAAGATCGAGCCGCTCATCAACGAGAGAACGGTGGCGCTCGCGCCCACCCACGTGATGGGGAGTGTGTGCGCGATGGACCGGATCATGGAGGTCGCCCGCAAGCACCAGCTCAGGGTGGTGGAGGACTGCGCGCAGTCGTGCGGCGCGAAGTTCAGAGGGCAGTATGTCGGCACCTTCGGCAACCTGGGATGCTTCAGCATATCAGCCTACAAGATAGTCGGCGGCGGCGAAGGCGGCCTCATCGTGACCAACCAGGAGCGACTGTGGGAACGCGCGAGCTGCCTCGCCGAGTGCGGCGGCCTGTGGCGCCCCGATCGGTTCGCTCCCCCGCGATACGAAGGCGAGCTCTTCTGCGGCACTAACTACCGGATGTCAGAGCTGGAGGCGGCGGTGGATGTCGTCCAGCTGCACAAGATGGCCCGCACGGTCGAGCGCGCCCGCATGGTCAAGCATCAGGTCCTCGGCAGGCTGAAGCGCTTCCGGGGGATCGTGCCGCAGAAGCTCAATGACGCGGAGGGCGAGATCGGCTATCTGCTGCGCTTCTACCCCGAGACCTTCGAGCTGGGTTGGCAGATCGTTGACGGCCTGAAGGCGCGCGGAGTGGGCTGCGGGATGCGCGGCAAGGACGCTCCACCCGACTGGCACGTCTACGCGTACATGTACCCCATCCTGCTCAAGGGCGGCGCCACCGAAGCCGGGTTCCCCACCGAGCATCCGCGCTACAAGCAGCGCGGGGGCCGGGTGGACTACCGGCGCGGCGACTGCCCGGTGGCCGACGACCTGTTCGACCGGATGATCTCGATCGGCCTCAACCAGTGGCACTCGGAAGATGACTGCGAGCGCATGGCCCAGACCATCAACGAGGTGCTGTCCGAGGCCTGCGGAGAGGACCAGCAGGGGCCGCGGTGGCTGTGATGACCCCCTGTTCCTGACGGGGGATGCGTTCGCGGCGGTTCCCGCACCCAAGAGGAGGAGCAACCATGGATGCAACCATCACCTACTTCGAGGAGACCGGACCGGCCAATACCGCGGCGGTGTTGGCACTAGTGAAGAAGCGCGCCATCGAAGCCGGCATCGGGAGTGTGGTGCTCGCCTCGACGAGGGGCGACACCGCGCGCCAGGCGAGCCAGGTCTTCGCCGACACCGACATCAAGCTGGTGGTGATCCCTCACCAGCACGGCTTCGGTGACACCCCGAAGTTCGATATGGACCTGGCGAAGGAGTTGGAGGCCGCCGGCCACCGGGTGCACTGGGCGACCATGTTGTTCCACGCCGACGACTTCTACGGCACCCATGCTCCCACCGCGCTCGCCAACCTGTTGCGCACCTTCGGTCAGGGCACGAAGGTCTGCCTCGAGATCCTCCTGATGGCGGCCGACGGTGGGCTAGTGGGCAGAGGCGAGCAGGTGATTGTGGTGGCGGGCAGTGGTCGCGGTGCGGACACGGCCTTGCTGGCCACCGCCTCCACCAGCAACCGACTGAAGGAGGTCCGCATTCACGAGATCCTGTGCAAGCCCCTGCTGCGTTGAAGGGAGCGGGCGACTCGTCACCAGTCACCACAAGCATGTGCCTGCTACCAGTGTTAGCCCCACCTTATCCCGGCGGCGCCGAAATCAGGAAGGGAGGGTGAGGCTGCTGCTCCAGGTCGAGGGTCTTGAGCAGGCTGTTGGCATGCCGGTCTCGCGAGGTCAAGGCCGGAAGCTCGAACCGCTCCTCGATCATCCGCAACACGGAGGTGAAGTCGTACTGGGTGTGGTCAAGGTGGCCGCGGCGGGCGTAGGGTGAGATCACGATGGTGGGAACGCGGGGGCCATACCCGTAGCGATCCACCTCCGGCGGAGGCAGGTGGTCGTAGAAGCCTCCATAGTCGTCCCAGGTTATCACCAACACGGTGTGCCGCCAGTAGGGGCTCTTCATCAGCGCGTTCACCACATCGGTCACGTACCACATGCCCACCTGGAGATCGTGAGGCGGATGCTCGCTCTCGGGCATGTTCGGTATGATCCAGGCCACGGCCGGCAGCATACCATCGCGCAGGTCCTTGAAGTACTCCACATTCGGCACCAGGTGAGCCCTGAGGCTAGGGTCGTTCATGAAGGTCTTGAAGCCCGGCAGCGGGTTCCACAGGCCGAATGTCTTCGGCCCTTTGGTGCCGTCGTAGTACCTCCAACTGATGTCGGACTTCCCCAGTAGCTCTGCTATGGTCGGGAAGTCGAACCCCCCTTCCGGGGGCTGGCTCAGATTCTTGACTACGCCCCCAGACTGGGCGGCGACAGTATAGAGATGGTTGGGCAGGGACGGGCCGGCAAGGGAGGAGAAGAACCGATCGCAGAGGGTGAAGCTCTCGGCGTAGGCCCAGTAGTTCGGGAGATCGGACCGATCATAGTAGCCCATGGTGCTGGGGCTGCTTTCAGCGCTGACGAAGCCGTCCATCTTGCCGCCGTTCATTGCCGCGCGGGCTGCTTCCCAGGTGTGGGTCAGATCGTGGGTCAGGGGCGAAGTGAAATGGAAAGGCGAGAGCGTGGGCGCGCCACCCGGAGAGGTCGGCACGCGGAGGCCACGGGGAAGCCCGTCCGCCCCGGGATAGGTGCCGAAGTAGTTGTCGAAGGTATGATTCTCCTGGATCACAAAGAGGATGTGCTCGATCGGGTCGGTAGACGGCCGAGGTGCCCTCGGTGGAGGCCAGGCTTCTCCCCCCGTGACTTCGATCTGGTGCATGTAGATGAGGCCTTTGCTGAAGGCGCCGCGAGCAATCACGGTCTTGCCCGGCGCCACCGCCGCAGGAACCGGCCCCGGCACATACACGGTGCGGATAGTGTTGTTGCTTTCCGCCTGCACCGCGACCAGAATGACCCGTCACATCGAGCACCGTGCCAACGACGTGATTCGGCGGCTGCAGGAGCTGCATCAGCGGTCTCGCCGACTGGCCCCTCCCCTGCCCCCGGGCCTCTCCCCGTGAACTCGATCTTGGCCCCACACCCGCGAAGCAGCAGCTCAGCGAGACGAGGACAGCAGCGGCAGACCAAACGGCTCTGACACGGTCGCGGTTGGGGTGCATCTGTGGGCTCCTCTCGCATGGCGTGACTTTCAGTTAGTCTACAGTGACTTGCACGCCTGTTCAAGCCAGGAGTTAGACCCCGTGGGAGGCCGGACAGACGCGCGCCCTCGGCCAGTCCCGCCTTTCTTGGCGCGGGTCATCCCTTCTGGTACACTACGGGTCCGGGTTGGGCTATGCCGATGTCCAGAGGTGCAACGTGGCCACGATTGACGTCCACACACATGTGCTGCCCCCATATGCGGAGCTGGCGATCCAGGTCATGGACGCATGCGCGATAGAACGAGTAGTGACCCTCGAGTGGCACGACGGCTTCGGGGATGCGCTGCGCGAGCACCTTGCGAGCTTTGGTGCGTATCCGGGCCGGTTCATCGTCTTCGGAAATGTTGACTTCCGGCGGATCAACGAGCGCGGCTTCGGCGAGACCTCCGCTGCCCAGATGGAGGCAGACGTCGAGGCCGGCATGCGGGGCCTGAAGGTCTACAAGGCCCTGGGCCTGGAATACCGCGACGCCAAGAGGGAGCTCTGGCGTGTCAACGACGAGCGACTCGACCCGATATGGGCGAAGGCCGGCGAGCTCGGCATCCCGGTCCTGCTTCACACCGCCGATCCACCTGACTTCTGGGAGCCGGTCAACGATTTCAACTTCTGGGGCATCGAGCTCGCTGGCGAGTCCACCGGCTGGAGCTATTATCGCAAGGGCTTGCCCAGCCCGGACGAGCTTCTGGGCGAGAGGAACGAGGTGATCCGGCGTCATCCCGACACCGTCTTCATCTGCCCTCATGTCGGCAGCAAGGCCGAGTGCCTCGACTCGGCTGCAGACGACCTCGACGACATGCCGAACTTGCATTACGACATCTCTGCGCGGGTATCCATCATGGGCCGGTCAACGCGGCGCGCCGCTCACTCCCGCGAGTTCCTGATCGAGCGCCAGGACCGCGTCCTGTTCGGCACCGACTTCATCTGCGATGAAGCTCCCGGGGATGCCGATTCCAGGCGGGAGTACATGGCGGCCGCGGCCGTGTTCTACCGGTCGTACCTGGACTTCCTCACCACCAGCAAAGTGCAGACCGAGCCGCCGTTCGAGCAGAGCGTACGCGGCTACTCGCTTACCGGCCTTGGCCTGCCGCAGGAGGTCTGCAACAAGATCCTGCGTGAGAATGCCCGCCGGCTTCTCGGGCTGATCTGACCAGCATCGCGCGAGCTTCGTGAGTCCGGCAGAGGCTTCCCCTCCTCGCCACCATGGCGGATCAGGCGCCGAACGTGCCGCTCTCCGCCTCTGCTGATCTCGGCGCCTGGCAGAAGGCGCGGAACACGTCATCCGCCACGCCCGCGGGGATCTCGCAGCCGGCGCTGAGCATGAAAGGAGTGGCCCTGGCCAAGCGCAGGCGCTCCAGGGCGCGCTGGCGGCAGTGGTCCGGGGTAGCCTGCAGCAAATCGGTCACCGGGTTCAGATTCCCCTTGTAGCACTTGCCGGCTGCGCGGTAGACATCGCGCGCCCGCTGGAAGTCTACCATGTGATCAACGTTGAAGAGATCGCACCCCGACTCTACCATGGCCTCGAGCAGGAGGGAGGTGTTGCCACAGATATGGAGCTTCACCAGGCCGCCCACGTTGTGAACTGCCGAGGCCACCTGCTGCTCATAGGGCAGCGCGAACTCGCCGTACATAGCGGGGGAGATGAGGGAAGCGGCCGCGTCGCCAGCCCCGATCATGGGTGCGCCGGCCTCTACCTGGGCGAGCGCGAACTCGATCACGAGTCCGGTCAGAAACCGGAGAATCCTGTGGGCGAGCGCCGGCTCCAGCACCAGCATCAGCAGGAACTCGGAGACCCCGCAGATGGAGCAGGCTTCGGCGAAGGGCATGTCCACCCAGCCGACGACTAGGCACTCCTGCCCCGCGGCCCGGTGCATTTCCGCAACCGCTGCCACCCGGTCGGCCATCCGGCTACCGGCGCTACTCGGGTCCGGCCGAGGAAGGCGCAGCAGATCGCCCGCCTCCGTCACCAGCGGCCTCAGCCAGAGGGCGGGGTCTCCTCCGGGTAGGCCATCTCGGCGCCCAGATCCGCAGTGATGCGGAAGGCGTCCGAGCACGCGGTGACGGCGTCGAGGTCGAACTGGTCGCGCACCTGCAGCTGGGCCCGGGCCAGAGCGCCCGCACTCGTGGCGTACTCGCGATAGGCGATCCTCGCCCTATCGGCCGCCAGCAGCATCAGCAGCGGGAAGACCGGCGCCCGATCAACCTGCTCGCCTCGTACCGCAGCCAGGCAGCGTTCCCGGCCATTCACATTCGCCCACCTCGCATCACTGCTTCAGGAACAGCTCGATCACCGGCACGCTGACATCGGGTGTGGCCACGGGCAGCTCGAGGCTGAGCTGCTGCGATTTCCGCATTTCGCTGTGGGCGCCGTAGCTGCCCTCCGGGATCTCCCCAAGCATCCTCACTTCCGAGGCGTCGTTGAGGAGCTGCGCGTACGCCACGCGGCCGGCCATCCCATCGAGGTTCAGGTACTTGTACGGCCAGGCGAAGACGTGCACATAGAGGCGGCGTGTCTTCGGGTTGTAGGTGAGACGACAGTCCGACGGGACAGGGAATTCCGCGGGCGCCTGGGTGCACCCATAAATGGAGCGGCCGTGGCGCTTCATCCACTCGCCGATTCCGGCCAGGCGGTCGAGGGCGCGCTGATCGAACTCGCCCCGCGCCGTCGGGCCCACGTTCAGAAGCAGGTTCCCGCCTTTGCTCACCGTATCAATGAGCATCCGCACCAGTTGCTCGACGCTCTTCCAGCTCGCCTCGTCGCGGTGATAGCCCCATGAACCCGAGAAGGTATGACACACCTCCCAGGCCACCGGCTGGCCATCAACAGTAAGGCCCTCTCGCGGCTGGAACTGCTCCGGGCACCGATAGTCCCACCCGCCCTCCTCGATGAGGTCGAGACGATCGTTGACGACGATGGCCGGCTGCAGCTCCCGCGTCATCTTGAGCAGCTTCTCGCTCTCCCAGACATCGCGGCCCTTCTCGTAGCTGAAGTCGTAGAAGAGCATGTCTATCTTGCCGTACCCCGTCAGCAGCTCGCGCATCTGCCCGTGCAGATACTCTGTGTACTTGCTCTGGTCTCGCCCCTGATTCAGCTTCTCGCGCTCGGGGTGGTTGCGCATGGGATGCACGTCGTCAATGGTGAAGTGCGGGTGGTGCCAGTCCAGCAGGGAGTGGTAGAAGCCCACTCGCAGGCCGCGGCTGCGGAACGCCTCCACCATGGGGCGGATCAGATCGCGCCCGGCCGGCGTATTGGTGGCCTTATAGTCGGTGAGCTTGGAGTCCCACAGGCAGAAACCGTCGTGGTGCTTGGTGGTGATGACGAAGTACTTCATCCCGGCCTCCGCGGCGACCCGCGCCCACTGATCGGGGTCGTAGCGGTCGGGATCGAAGTAGCTGAGGTACCGGTCATAGGCCTGGTCCGGGATCTCCTCTCTCTGCTTGACCCACTCATGGCGGGCGAGCAGCGCGTACACGCCCCAGTGTATGAAGAGGCCGAAGCGGGCCTCCAGGAACCAACTGATGTCGCCGTGGCCCAGCCCAGATTTCCTCATGGTATCTCCTTTCGCGATGCTTCAAGGGCGGGCCTACAGAGGGATGCCCGCCCTACAGGCTTCCCGCTCACAGTTCACGAAAACTGCCGGTAGTAGGCCTCGACGTTCTCGAAATCCACCGTTTCATCCGGCGGCAGGCCGAGCCGTTTGTAGAGGCCGCTGCGGGCGCGCATATCGTCCAGCAGGACGGCGCGGGCGTGGACGGCCACTTCCTCGGCGACGTGCGCGGGCACCACCAGCACGCCGTCGTCGTCGCAGCCGACCATATCGCCCGGGTTCACCTGGACTCCGCCGCAGCCGATCTTGCACTGGACCTCCGCCACCTCGATGCGGCCCGGGATGATGGTGCGACCGCGGAGGCGCGCCGCGATCGGGGTCTTCTGAAGCGCGACCTCAGCCGTGTCTCGCACATAGCCGTCCGTGACAATACCAACCGCGCCGGCCGCCATCATGCCCATCGAGTTCGCTGACCCCCAGAAACCAACCTCGCCCGCGCCGCCGGTGTCAGTCACAATCACATGACCTGGGCGCACCACATCGCCCACTCCGATGTGGCCCATTTCCTTGAACCAGATGCCGTGGGCATCTACGATCTCCTCCGTGGTCTTGAGAGGCCACATGGGCCGGTTTACGGGGACGCATCGGATGGTGAGCGCGACGCCCCAGAACTTCATGCCCAGCCAGAGCGGCCTGATCTCAGGCCACATGCGGCCAATCTCGAAGTAGCCGATGCCGTCGAGCGCATCGCAGACATCCACAACGCGCAGGTGCTTGTAGAGCTTCGCCACCTCGAACGCATCCTTCGCCTTCTTCCGTTTGGAACCCATGTCCAGACTCTCTCCTTGCTGTCTAATGGGGCCGCGCGATTCCGCACGGCCCGGCCCGCGGGCGAAAGCACGCGGATACGACGGCCCTTGCCGGAAGCTCCCGCGAAGGACAAGCCGCGTAGGTCCTCTCAGCCTCAGACGTAGTTCATGCCGGGCAGGGGCAAGGGCACAGGGAACAGCGATGCGAGCACGCGGCCCAGCTCGCCGCTGACACTCACCGCGCCGCGGCCGCCGAGGCAGAGCCGCGCGGACTGACCCAGATCAAGGCTGATGCGATCGTCGCCGTATCCGAAGACGCAGGTTTCCGCCTCCTGCGCGAACAGCAGCTGCCGGACCACGGCCGGCGCCAGCCGGGCCCGGAGGTAGGGCCGAAGGCTGCGCATGAGAGTCGGCAGATGGAGCAGCCGGATGGTGTGGTCCGCGATGGTAGCGGCCTTCCGCTCCAGGCCTTCACTCGCGAAGATGTAGGCCAGCTCTTGGTCGTGCCGGGGGAAGCAGAAGTCAAGCTGGCCGATGCCGCCGGCCTTCAGCATGCTGGGCAGCGCGCCAACCAGCGCGGCGCGCGCCCCCGCATACTCCACCACGCTCCGCCAGGGGCGGTCGTGCTCCCTTCCCCAGCCGCGGCCGAGCCTGATGTAGGCCACCATGCCCCCGCGAGATTCAACCACCCAGGCCTCCCGATGCCAACCCGTTGTCAGCGAGCGGCGGAAGAAGTCGGCGGAGCGTATGAACCGCACCGGCTCGGCCTGGTAGAGGCGCGCGCAGGCCGACCAGTCCTCGGATTGCACGGGCCGGACGGAGTGCTCGCCTTCGGCCCGGATGGATCCCGGCTCCACGGTCACCTCGAAGGTGCCGCCGGCATTCACCGCGGAGGCCCTCCGGTACAGCCCCCGCTGCCCGGAGATCAACATAAGAGCGGCGCCGGCCCTGGTCGCCTCGTTGAGGCAGTGCTCCAGTAGGGTAGTTGCGAGACCCTGGCCGCGGTAGTCCGGATCCGTGCCCACCCCGCCGATGCTCGATATCTTCAGGCGGCAACCGAAGATGGAGAGGTGATTGTAGACGAGCTTGATGTGCGAGACCAGCTTGCCATCGCGCTCCAGCACCCACGAACCGCGCACGCCGTGCCGGTGCCGTGGTCGGCGCCTCTGGGGCCGCGCCTCCCGGTGCTGGTGGAAGCCGAACGATCGCGACATCAGCTCCCCGAGCTGATCAGACTCAGCGGGCGTGGCCAGGCGCGGCCCCTCCCCACTCCCTCTCACCCGTCTAGACATCGCCGCGGCACTCCGGCCCGCAGGCCTTGATCTGCGCCAGCAAGCGGCTGGCGTCCTCCTTGATGCACGCGCTCGATGCGGTCATGTGGTAGCGGGTGATGCGGATCAGGTAGCCGCGCACGGGCACCTTGTCAGAAGCAGGCATGGGGACTCCCTTCCGTCCGATGCGCCATTCACCGCCTCGCCACAGATACCAGCAGTCGGCACCCGGCTCGCGGTGTCCCCAAAGACTTCCATTCCCCGGACAGGTTCCCTCTTGTCGCGGGGCTGCCAGCGGCAGGCAGCAGGGCTCCGGCTGAAGCCAGCGAATCACCAATATAGCTTCGGATGCTGCTGTGGCAGGAGCTTTCGGTCCTGCCCGACGCGGCCGCGCTGGAGTCCGGCGGCGCTGGCGTGGCGGCAGGTGCGGGTGAGCGGATGCTTCGACTGGCGGTTACTGCAGTGCTCCTGATGATCGTCGCGCCCGGCGCATTGGCCGCTCCCGGTTGGCCCCATCCCCTCTACCTCGCCAATGGCGGCTACTGGAGCAAGCGCGTGCGAGTAGACGTGCATAGCGCCACGGCCGCCGATGTCGCGGGGGCGCCGGTGGCAGTGAAAGTGGGCAAGGGGCCGGGCCAGGCCGACCTCGTGGGCGCAGCGGCCCAAGCGGTGCGCGTGGTGGATACGAACGGGGTCGAGGTGCTCTTCGCCATCCGCACCCCGGCCGGCGAGCTGCTCGCCAAGGGGCCGATTCCCGAGCAAAGCGACCTTGTCATCCCGGCCGTCTGCTCGGCTGGCAAAGACGCGGCCTGCTACATCTACTTCGCCAACGCCGCGGCGTGGCCGGTTCCTGATTTCCTGGAAACGTCGTTGGCCATCCGCAACGGCGGGATGGAAGAGGGCTCCGGCGCTTCCCCGGCCGGCTGGCAGCACGACGAGGGTGACGCGGAACACCGGGCCTCGTGGGGCACAGAATGCGCTCACACCGGCACGCACAGCCTCAAGCTGGCCGTGTCTCCTGGTGCGCAGCCGGCCTGGATATCCACGCGCCAGGCCGATATCTACATCCAGCCGGGAGCGCACTACCTCCTGCGCGGCTGGGTGAAGGCGGAGAATGTCAGCTCCGACGGCTGGGCTGGTTGGTACATCCACGTCGGCAACGCCTCGGACCCAATGCTGTTGAACGCGGACGCAAGCGGCGGCAGCGGCAGCTACGACTGGAAGCAGGTCAGCGCCGAGTTCACCGCGCCGCCGGGCGTAGACCGCGCCGATATCGGCACCGTGCTGTGGGGCGCCGGTGCGGCCTGGTTTGACGATGTCACGCTCGCATGCTCGTCGCCGCCCGCGCTGACGGCGACTGCAGGCCCGCCGGAGACACGCGTGCTGACAGAACTCGGCGCGACCTCGGACTGGTATGACGGCGAAGCCGACAGCGATGCCCATTGGGAGTGGCGCTTTCCGGTAAGAGTGATGAACCTCTCCGGGGCGACGCTGACTGGACTCGCGCAGGTGGACATCAGCCCCGCGTGGGAGCGGTTCAGCCCGAGTATCAACGAGAACAGCATTCGCGTCACCCGCGGCTCGACCCTCATCCCCTGCTACCGCATCGGCAGCAACGTCTTGTTCGAAGCGCGCACGGAGCCGGACACCGCCCAGACCTACTACCTCTACCTGTCGAGGGATGGGCGTATCCCGGCCGGCCCTGGCTCCGACTACGCCGCGCTCATAGGCACCAGCAGCAACCTGGTCAAGAACCCCAGCTTCGAGCTGGGCCAGCCGCTGCCGGAGCACTGGTCCTCACAGGCCGCCCCTGGCGTTGTGCTCAGCCTGGATACGCCCGGCCTCTTCGGCGGCCGCGCCGCCAGGATAGATGTGCCGCCGACTGCTCGGGCCAACTGGTCGGGCTGGCAACAAGACGTCCCCGTGCAGCCTGGCAAGACCTACCTCTACTCCGCCTGGGTGAAGTGCCAGGAGGTAAGCGGCGACGCGGTTGCGATCTACGCTCACTACCTCAACCCCGCCGGCGAGCTGTGCCGGACGAGCCAGTACGCGGATGCCGGCCAGCCCATCAGCGGGACCCATGATTGGGCGCTGATGTCCGGCGTGTTCCCGATGCCACCGGACTGCATCACCTTCCAGCTTCACCTCACGACACCCGCGCGCGGCACCGTGTGGCATGACGGCGTGGTGCTGACCGAGATTGTGCCTGCCACCTTGGGCCAGCTCGAGACACGTTCGGCCCGGCCCTCCGGGCTGAACGTCTGGTCGGTCAACCCGATTGTCAAAGTGTTCCAGGACGACTCGCCTCCGACGCAGCCTCCGCGGGCCCGCATCTCTGCCGCCCGCAATGAGAAAGAGCCTCTGCAGCTTGCTGTCCGCAGCTCCGAACCCCTGAATGGTGTCACGGTCGAGGTTGAACCTCCCACCAACGCCGCTGGTGCACGGCTTACGGATATCACCGTCAACATCGTCGGGTACGTCCCAGTTGACCATCCCAGCGGCTACTATCGGACCGCGGTTCCCTCTTGGCAGCGCAAGTATCCCATCGAAGCAGGCCAGTCCGACGGCTGGCCTGGGTGGTGGCCCGATCCGCTGCTGCCGGGAAACAGGTTCGACCTCGCGGCCAACACGACGCAGCCGGTGTGGATCACGATTGGCATTCCGAGGAAGGCGGCGGCGGGAGACTACGCTGGCAAGGTGAGGGTCGCGGCGGGAACGTCACTCCTCCGGGAGGTCCCGTTCACCGTACACGTGTGGGACTTCGCGCTCCCCGATGAGCGTCACCTGCCCGCGATCTACGACATCAGGTTGAACGACCTCTGGCAGACCGCGGGCAAAACGATGGATCAGGTGCGAAGCGACCTGGAGGCCGCGATGTCCGACCATCGCCTCTGCCCCGACGCCGTCTACCCCGATCCCGTCATCAGCTACAAGAACGGCGTCGTCTCCGCTGACTTCACCGCCTACGACCAGGCGGCCGAGCGCTACTTCGGCGACCTCAAGCTGCCCCACACCTATGCCCCGTCGCGCTTCTACGGCTTCACCTGGGGCAATCCGCCCGGCGAGTTCAACGGGGAGAAGCCCTATCCGGGCGACTACCCCTACACGTCGGCCGACCCGGGCCGGCTGCGGCCCGAGTACAAGGCCGCCTATCAGGCCTGCCTCCGCGCCTACTGGGATCACATGAAGGCGAGAGGCTGGGACAAGCAGGTAGTGCTCTACCTCGCGGACGAGCCCTTCGACTCAGACCCGCGGATCATCGCCCAGCTCAAGGCCCTGGCCGACATGGTGCATGAGGTGGACCCGGCGATCCCGACCTATGTCAGCACCTGGCGCTACATCCCGGCCTGGGACGGCTGCATAGACATCTGGGGGATCGGTCACTATGGAACGGTGCTGCCGGAGGAGATGGCGCAGATGAGGGCCAAGGGCGCGCGCCTGCGCTTCACCACCGATGGGCAGATGTGCATTGACACACCCTACCTCGCGGTCGAGCGGCTGCTGCCTCATTACTGCTTCAAGTACGGGGTCGAGGGCTACGAGTTCTGGGGCATCTCCTGGCTAGTCACCTACAATCCCTACCAGTTCGGCTGGTTCCCCTATATCCATCAGAGCGACCAGCCTGGAGTTTCCTACTACGTCCGCTATCCCAATGGCGATGGCTTCCTCGCCTACCCCGGCGGCCTCATCGGCTGCGGCCAACCCGTCAGCTCCATCCGACTCGAGCAAGCGCGAGAGGGAGCGGAAGACTACGAGTACCTGTACCTCCTGAGGGACCTTGTGGCCGAGGCCAAAGCCGCGGGCGTGAGCACAGGGGCAGTGGAAGCAGCGCTGCGAGCCGCAGACGAGCTGGTCGCAATCCCCAACGCGGGCGGGAAGTACTCTACGAAAATCCTCCCCGACCCCAGCGCCATCTTAGCGGTGAGAGAGAAGGCGGCCGCGGCGATTGAGGGCCTTTCAGCCCCCGCGAAGTAGCGGCGCCGAACTGGACCGGGAAGGGCGCCCATGTCGCCGTTGGCGTTCTGTGGTTAGCCACGGGCCAAAGGGTGCACCGGACGCGGCTGGGCAAAAAAGCGACGCCCCCGCGTAGGAGGGCGTCTGGGCGCTCCGTAGAGCGGAGCCTGCGGACGAAAGTCCTTGCTGCAATTAGCCGGACAATCGCCGCTCTGGTACAATGTGCTTCAGGATAGCACATAGCACTGGCTCGGTCAAGGGGGAAGCGATGGAAATCGTCGCTGACGGAGGGCAGGACCAGAGCGGATTCATACTCGGGCTCGATATCGGTGCAGCTTCGATTGGCTGGGCGCTCGCGGGATTGCGCGATGGTCGGCCGCAAGGGTTGAGGGCCGCAGGCGTGCGCGCCTTTGCAGCCGGCGTCGAAGGTGACATCGAGCGCGGGTCGCGACCAATCACGCGCCGCCAAACGCCGAGAGGCGCGCCTCCGCCGCCGAATGCTGGCCCGCCGCCGTCATCGCTTGACGAAGCTCGCCGGGGTGCTCCAGCGCGGCGGGCTGCTCCCGCCCGGCGCGCTCGACACTCCCGAGGCCATAGATGCCTTCTTTGCCACCCTTGACCGCGACCTGTTCCCGCAGGACCTGCGAGCTCGCGACCCCCACGTCATGCACTACCGCCTGCGCGCTCGCGCGCTCGATGAGAAGCTCGCACCCTACCAGGTAGGCCGCGCTATCTATCATCTTGCGTAGCGCCGAGGCTTCCTCTCGAATCGCAGAGAGACAACGCGGCCCCGACGAGACGATGACGAGGGCGTGGTGAAGAGGGCCATCGGCGAACTCGAACAGGAGATGCAGGAGGCCGATGCGCGCACACTCGGTGAACACCTTTCCCGGACCATCCCCGAGCAGAAGCGCCTGCGCAACCGTTACATCTCACGCGGCATGATCGAACATGAGTTCACCGCCATCTGGCAGGCGCAGGCCCAGCATCACGCCGACCTGATGCGGGAGGACCTGCGCAAGCAGCTTCACTATGCCATCTTCCATCAGCGCCCCCTCAAGTCCCCGAAGCGCTTCATCGGCTTCTGCGACCTGGAGCGGGACCGCCGCCGCGCCCCACTCGCGGTGCTCGCCGCCCAGCGTCACCGCCTCCTCCAGAAGGTCAACGACCTCAGGTTCATCTCGAATCGCGGCGAGGTGCGCGACCTCAGCCGCGAGGAGCGGGCGAAGCTCGCCCTGGCCCTGGAAACCAAGGGCGAGATGACCTTCGCCGCGATTCGCAGGCTGTTGTCACTGAAGGACGGCCGCCTGAACTTCGAGACCGAAGGGGAGAAAACCCTCGTCGGCAATCGAACCGCCGCGAAGCTGGTGACCGTGTTCGGGGAGGCGCGCTGGGCCGAGCTCACGCCGGCGCAGCGCGACCAGGTCGTCGAGGACCTGCGCACCATTCACAACCCCGACGCGCGCAGACGCCGAGCCGCCAATGCATGGGGACTTGATGAAGGTGCCGCTGCCCGCTTCGCCGACATCGTCCTGGAGGACGGCCATCACAGCCTATCGCGCCAGGCCCTCGCCCGAGTCCTGCCGCTCATGGAGCAGGGCGAGCCCTACGCCACCGCCCGCAAGGCCTGCTACCCCGACCGGGCGGAAGGGAACCCGCGCGATCTCCTGCCTCCGCTGGACGATGTCATGGAGGTCCGCAACCCCACCGTCCAGCGGGCGCTCACTGAGTTGCGCAAACTGGTGAACGCGGTCGTGCGTCAGTACGGCAAGCCATCCTACATCCGCATCGAGCTCGCCCGCGACCTCAAACGTAACCGCAAGCAGCGCCAGGACATTCACTTTCGGAACATCGCCAATCGCAAAGACCGCGAGACAGCCGCGGCGGCATTGCTGAAAGAGCGCGGGATCACCAGTCCCCGCCGTTCCGATGTAGAGAAGTGGCTGCTCGCGGAGGAGTGTCGCTGGATCTGCCCCTACAGCAGCCCCGAGCGCCACATCAGCGTGGAGGCGCTCTTCGGGGACGCGCCTCAGTTCCAGGTCGAGCACATCATCCCGTTCCCGCGGTGCCTCGATGACTCGTTCCTGAACAAGACCCTCTGCCATGTAGACGAGAACCGCCGCAAGGGCAACCGCACCCCCTGGGAGGCCTATCACGGCACCCCTCAGTGGGACGATATCATCGGCCGCGTCAAGGGCTTCTCCGGCGGCGGCCGCGGCAGAGCCGCCCGAAACCCCAAGCTGCGGCGTTTCCAGATGGAGGAGATAGACAGCCTCGACGACTTTGTCAGCCAGCAGCTCAACGACACCCGCTACGCCTCCCGCCTCGCCGTCACGTTCGTGGCCCAGCTCTACGGCGCGGGCGCCGACGGGGTTGATCCCCACGGCCGCCGCTGCGTCCAGGCCAGCCGTGGCCAGGTGACCGCACACTTGCGCGACCAATGGCTTCTGAACTCCATCCTGGGCGGGGGTGAGAAGACGCGTGAGGATCACCGCCACCACGCCATTGATGCCGTGGTCGTCGCCCTTACCGATCCGGGGGCTATCAAGCACCTCAGCGACGCCGCGGCGCAGGCCGAATCCGCCCGCCGCCGGCGCTTCGCCCCCCTGTCCCCTCCGTGGCCCGCGTTCCTCGATGACGTGCGATCCGCCGTGGACACGATGGTGGTCTCCCACCGCGTCTCGCGCAAGGTGGCAGGGCCGATGCATGAAGAGACCATCTACGGTCGGCCGCGTCCTGACGACGACGGCCGTCCCCAGGTGCATATCCGCAAACCCATCGAGGCCCTTTCGGCGAAGGACGTTTCGACCATCGTGGACCCCGCGGTGCGCCGCTGTGTGGAGGAGAAGCTGGCCGCGCTCGGTGAGAGCGACCCTGCCAAGGCCTTCAAGACTCCCGACACCCACCCGACCCTGCGTGCCCGAGATGGCCGCGACGTTCCTATCCACAAAGTGCGCATCCGCAGGAGCGATGCGACGCAGCAGATTGGCCTCGACGCGCACCCTCGCCAGGTCAAGCTCGCCAACAACCACCACGTCGAGATCATCGAGCCCACTGACGCCAGGGGCCGCGTCAAGTGGGAGGGCGTGGTCGTCAGCACCTATGAGGCCATGCAGCGCCTGCGCAACGGAGCCCCCGTCATACAGCGAGATCACGGCCCGGGCAAACGCTTCCTCTTCTCCCTGGCCCCCGGCGAAGTGGTGGAACTCGATGACGGGACGGAAGGCGACAGGCGCTTCTACGTGGTCAGGAAAGTTACACGGCGAGGAGAGGGCAACCGGCAGCGTGTCACCATCGGGATTGTCGGGGTGAATGATGCTCGCATGAGCACCGCCCGTGGGGAACAAGAGGCGAGAGAGCTGAAGGAACCTTCAGCGGAAGTGCTTCACACGCTGCACTGCCGCAAGGTCCTCGTCACTCCGCTCGGGGAGGTGCGCGATGCCAGGGATTGAATTGTACCAGAGCGGCGGTTCCCGACCAACTACAGTCCCCACGCCACGCAGCTTCTCCTCCCGGTCATTGTACCAGAGCGGCGATTCCCGACCAACTACAGTGCCTCGAACCCGCCACACCGGAGTCGGTACATTGTACCAGAGCGGCGATTCCCGACCAACTACAGTTCAGAGCGGGTTGGAGCCCTGCCGAGAAGGATTGTACCAGAGCGGCGATTCCCGACCAACTACAGTCTGTTGATGGGCTACCCCTTCGTGCCGAAATTGTACCAGAGCGGCGGTTCCCGACCAACTACAGTCAGCTTCGCCACTGCAGTAATCAGTGCCAATTGTACCAGAGCGGCGGTTCCCGACCAACTGGGCTATCTGGTGCAGAACGGCAAGCCTGGTGCATTCGAGGGGGGAGGGAGACCACTCCCCCCTCGATTCTCCCCCCACCTGGAATCGTGCCAGAGCGGCGGTTCCCGACCAACTGGGCTATCTGGTGCAGAACGGCAAGCCTGGTGCATTCGAGGGGGGAGGGAGACCACTCCCCCCTCGATTCTCCCCCCACCTGGAATCGTGCCAGAGCGGCGATTCCCAACCAACTGGGCTATCTGGTGCAGAACGGCAAGCCTGGTGCATTCGAGGGGGGAGGGAGACCACTCCCCCCTCGATTCTCCCCCCACCTGGAATCGTGCCGGAGCGGCGATTGCGACCGGTGTGCTGGTCGCTTGACAGGCAGCGCGGCGCGGGCTAGGCTAGCCCAAGTCAAGCGAATGCTCGAAGGAAGGGAGGTGGGCACGATTCCAGAGATGGCATGCGTGGCGCAGGGGGAAGGTCGTCGCCCACGTCCCAGGCCTTGGGCTGGCTGATCTGCTCGCGGTAGTCGTGAGCGGAGAGTGCAGGTCGCGCCACGGGCCAGGAGGCCCGTGGCGTTTCTGCGGCCCATCCCCCAGCCCCGCGGCTATGAACGGAAAGCCGCACCAATCACGGAGGATGAGCGCAATGATCTCTGAGTTGGAGGCGATCGGGTTTGAGCGGATACGCCCGCTTCTGCAGGAGGTACAGCACAACCTTACCATTGCGGCCGTGGTCGAAGGAACCTGCCCTGGCAGAATCTGGGTAGACAATGCCGCTGCTCCCCGCAGCGCGTTAGTATCAACGCCAGAGGGACACTTCCTGGTGGGACAGAGGCCCGAAGGGGAGCTCGCGGCCTCTCTCAAGGAGCTGATCACTGAGACCATCTACCCGCGCGGTAAAGCGCAGGGATGGTTGTGCTTTCTTCTGCATTACCCCGACCCGGACTGGAAGCCTGCCATCGCCGACCTCGTGGCGGCGAAGTGCCCAGTGTGGGACCATCAGCAGTACTTCGTTCTCAAGCATCTCAGGCGCGATTGGCGCGAGGGGTTCCCCGACGGGTTCTCCCTGCAGCGCGTGGACCGCGGTTTGCTGGAGAGAGCGGACCTCGCCAACGTGCAGCACCTGAGAGGCTGGGCGACCGGGAACTTCGGGTCACTCGCAGGATTTCTGGAACATGGCTTCGGTTTCTGCATCACCCGCGGGAGTGAGATCGTCAGCTGGTGCCTCTCGGACTGCGTCAGCGGGTGCTGCTGCGAGATCGGCATCCACACCGCGGAGGGCTATCGCAGGCGGGGCCTGGCGGCTCGCACCGTGGCCGCAGCCGTGGAGCATTGCCTCGCGAGTGGGCTGACACATGTTGGCTGGCACTGCTGGAGCAGCAATCTGGCCTCCGCGGCGACGGCGAGAGCAGTCGGGTTCGAGAAGGTGCTCGACCACTACGGCGTGCAGGTCTGGTTCAACGAGTTCGACGGCCTCCTGGTCAACGGGAACCTCTGTCTCCTGCAGAGCCGTTACGCCGATGCCGCCGAATGGTACGAGAAGGCCTTCGCGATGGCGGCTATGGGGGCCCCGGAGGTGGAGGCATCGAGCGTCATCGGCACCGCGGCGGACTGGGGCCGGTACTACCATAAGGCGGCGTGCTCGTGGGCTCTGGCCGGGAACCGGGAGGCAGCGCTGAGGTGTCTGGATAGAGCCATTGACACAGGCGGCGACCGCTGGCGGCTGTTCTAGCCAGGCTGGGAGCCTGGGCTACGAAGCAGGAATGTCATCTTGCCGGAATCAAGAACAGGCGGCAGGGACTGGTGGCGACCGCAGGCTGGGACGCTGCCCTGTCCGGCAGTCTAGGAGAGTAACATGCGGACATCCATTGCGCTGACGCAACCGGGCGAGTTCGTGGTCGGCTGCAACTACTGGGCCTCGCACGCCGGAACCTTCATGTGGCGCGACTGGCGGCCGGAGGTGGTGGACCGCGATCTCCGGCTGCTGAGCGAAGCAGGGCTGCAGGTGCTGCGAGTGTTCCCCCTGTGGCCGGATTTCCAGCCCCTCACGAACCTGCTCGGCGGCGGCGGTTCTTCGCGGGAGTTCCGCCACGGTGAAGCGCCACTGCCGGATGACGACTGCGGACAGGCTGGCCTGTCGGCGGAAATGCTGGACCGTTTCGCTCACTTCCTCGATCTGGCGGAGAAGCACAAGCTCAAGCTGATTGTTGGCCTGCTGACTGGCTGGATGAGCGGCCGCCTGCACCTGCCTCCGGCCTTCGAGCGGCTCAACCCGCTGACGGATGCTCGCGTGATCCGGTGGGAATTGCGGATGATCCGTCACTTCGTTCATCGCTTCAAGGACCACCCGGCAATTGCGGGATGGGACCTGGGCAATGAGTGCAATTGCATGGGCCAGGCGAACCGCGAGCAGGCCTTCATCTGGACCGCGACCATCGCCAACGCGATTCGCGTCGCTGACCCGTCCCGGCCGGTGGTCTCGGGGCTGCATGGTCTGACGCCGCAGGGAGAGTGGACCATGCAGGACCAGGGAGAGCTGACCGACCTGCTGACCACACATCCCTATCCAGTATTCACCCCGCACTGCGACCAAGACCCGGTCAACACCATCAGGACGATCATGCACAGCACGGCGGAGTCGCGGTTCTATGCAGACATCGGCGGCAAGCCCTGCCTCTGCCAGGAGATCGGCACGCTGGGGCCGATGCTGGCGAGCGAGAGGATCGCGGCGGATTTCGCCCGGAGCTGCATGTTCTCGCTGTGGGCAAACGACTGCCACGGGCTCGTGTGGTGGTGTGCGTTCGACCAGACGCACCTCACTCACACCCCTTACGACTGGAACCAGATGGAGCGCGAGCTGGGCCTGATACGAGTGGATGGATCGGCGAAGCCGGTGCTGGAGACGATGGGCGCGTTCCGCAGGATGCTGGCGTCCATGCCCTTCGATGCGCTGCCCCCGCATACGCGAGAGGCGGTGTGCATCCTGACCGAGGGTCAGGACCATTGGGGCGTGGCCTACAGCACCTACCTTCTCGCCAAGCAGGCGGGCTTCGATATCGAGTTTCAGTACGCGCAGCAGCCAATCCGCGAGGCGCGCTTGTACCTGATGCCGTGCCTGGCCGGGCACAGCATGGTCTCGGGCCGCCGCATGCGGGAGCTGCTGGCGAAGGTCGAGGCCGGCGCCACGCTCTACCTCTCCCTCGATACGGGCCTGCCGGCGGAGTTCAGGGAGCTGGTCGGCCTGGAGGCCCAGACCCGTGAGCGGCGGCGCGAGCTCAATACCATCCGACTCGGCGGTCTCGAGGGGGTTCCGAGCATCCCGTGCGCCGGCGGCTACAAGGTGCGCTTCACACCAGTGCGCGCACAGGTGCTGGGAGAAGAGGACGATGGCAGCCCAGCCTTCACGGTCGCAAGCTATGGTCGAGGGAAAGTGTTCTTCCTGAACACCCCGATGGAGCTGACCGTGAGCCGCACGCCGGGGATTCTGCACACACCCGAGGCGCCGCCGTGCTGGTCGGTCTACCGACACGTGGCGGCCGATGTCATACGGAACCGCGTGGTGAGCAAAGAGCACCCGATGGTGGGGGTCACAGAACACCCGCGCGATGCCGGCAGCCGCGTCATCGTCGCCATCAACTACTCACCTGAGAAGATCAACACCAGGCTCACGCTAGCGAGGGGTTGGGCCCTCGGGGATGTCCTCTACGGAGCGGTGGAACCGAACGGAGAGTGCGCGCTGCCGGCCAACGACGCAGCGGTGTTCCTGGCGAAGGCCTAACAAGCGCCGAACCTGCGTAGGCGAGGCAGTGGGCTGGCCCGCTAGTTCCCAGAGCCCGAGTTGCCGCCCAACTCGACCAGCACCGGCGAGCGAGCGTCGGGCCGGTTCGGCTGAAGGGAAAACCGCCGGGTGCGGTCGGGCGCCGCCAGAGTCAGGATCTTCTGCCCGCCTCGCTCCGCGATCTCCGGCTTGGCGCCAGGTGTGCTGGCGGCCGGATAGGCCTCCAACACGGTCACGAAGGTGAGCTGTTGGCGAGCATCGCGGTTTGACACCTTGAGGGCTTCGATCTCCCCGGCCGGATTGCCGCTGGTGCCAATCAGCGGCTGACGCCAGCTCTCTGCAGCCACCTCCGCAGGCGCCAGCACCGTCAAGCGCAGCGCCCCGTTCTTCCCCTGCACAGTGAACCGGTTCCCCTCCTGCTGCTGGAAGGGGAAGTCGGCGTGGAAGTAGAGCTCGAAGGTGGAGGGTGAGACCGCCTCCAGCTCATCCACGATGACCCAGCAATCCGGCCGCAGGTAGAAGACGTGCCGCAAGAACTTCTTCAGCCCGGCCTCGCGCTTGTAAGCCGCGGTCACGTCTCCGATGATGTAATCGTGATCCTGCGCGTGATCGGCACGAAGGATCCTGGCCCCACGCTTCTCGGCGCACAGCTGATCCCCCTGAAACCACGCTTCTCCCTCACCTTCCTGCCCCACGCCGTTGACCAGGGCCGTGTTCTGAAAGGCGGTGGTCTTGAAGGTGTAGCCGTCATCCACGATCAGCCAGTCGCCATGGGCGAAGAGCTGAAAGGACCCAGCATCGGGATGCACGTGGCCTCCGCCCGGGTCATAGGAGTACTTGGCGAGCGCATGGTGGCCGATGTGCGGGCCGCACTTGAACGCCATCAGCGCCTCATCGCCGTCCCACGATGAACGCATGAAGACAAGGTCGAGATCATCGAAATGCTTGAACGTGGGAAGGTCCGTCGGCGGCCGCGCGGGCACGGATGGATCCGCCCAGAGCAGGTTCAGGAATGCGGCGGCATCGTTGCAGAGGTCGGCCCCTCTGAGCGCGTTTGCCAGCCATTGCGCGTGCCCGTCCCGGTACTCCGCCGCCAGCTTTCGCAGCATGTAATCAGGCCCGTACCAGTCGTACCTGGGCCCATCGGCGAAAGTCATCAGGTCCGATTGCTGAGTCCACGATTGCTGTGGCAGCATGGAGTAAAGACGAAACGACGCGGTGTGTTGGAACCACGGGTTGTTCGCGAACAGGTCCCTGTCGAGCAGGCCACGCGAGAGCTCCATCAGTTTCAGCAAGTACTCCAGGCCATAGGACCAGTAGGGGACGCCCTCATGGGAGGCGCCGTCCGGCCCCAGAGAGCCCATCGTGATCTCGAGCTTCTCCAGCGGCAGCAGCACCCAGCCGTCCACTCCCTCGACTTCGCCGAATAGAGACAGGCCGGCCGCCGCCAGCCCGGTCATATCCACCCACTGATGGTTCTGCAGGTAAGCGTTGTGCCACCAGACCCGCTTGTTCAGCAAGGCCTGGTACATGCGCTCCCCGCGCTGCCGCAGGCATGCTCGCACCGCGGCGCGAGCGTCTGCGTCGAGATCTTGATATAGCCAGTCATACCCCAACGCCAGACCATAGAGCTGATGTCCGGCGGCGAGGTCCATGCCATCGATCTCACCCAGGCCCCAGGTCGGGTAGCCGGCGGAAGCAAGCATCCAGGCCTGCGCCGCAGCGAGGTACTTCCTCTCGCCAGTGAGCACATAGACCAGAGCCAGGTTGGGGATCGCGCTCCCCACCTCGCGCTGGTAGAGCTGCTCTTCGCCCGACCATCTATCATCCTTGCGGTAGGCGGGCGGGCCGTCGCTGGCGAGCCGGTCGGCTACACCCCGAAGTTGCTGAAAGAGGGAAGCGTAGGGCTCACGCTTGAGTTCAGCCTTCAGCTCCTGAACGCGCTCGTCTGTCAGATAGAGCCGCGGGTGCACGCCCTGCAATCGGGCCAGCGGGGCCGGTATGGTCGTG
The DNA here is from genome assembly GCA_963716175.1 of uncultured Armatimonadota bacterium. GTDB lineage: Bacteria > Armatimonadota > Hebobacteria > Hebobacterales > Hebobacteraceae > MFD04408-11. Next base: position 4,451,640 of record OY970296.1, read on the forward strand.
AAGTGGTACTGCTCTCCGGCCGTGAAGCGTTCTGTCTCCATGACAGGCACCTCATCCAGACGGGTATCGAGCTCGCTCGCACAGGAGGCGGATAGAAGAACGGCAAGCAGGACAACAGACAGGACGATCGCCCGGGGCCAGTCAATCATGGCGGCCTCTCCAACTACCGCGCCGCGAGGAGGGGACCCACGCAGTGCGCGCCGATAGAGCTGTTTTCGTGGTCGAGCTCGCGCGTTCCTTGCCGTGACCGGTCGGATATCCGCGCGGACCCGCCCCTGCGCTACCTCAGTATCGCAGGCGGAAGGGCCGCCCGGGGTCGAGCTCTGAGGCGGCCTTGACCAGCTTCTGCCTCGGCTGGTAAGCGAACGGCACGCTCCGGCTTCCGCAGGTCAGCTCGCGGGGACGCGCGGGAGAGATGATCGCCATCTCGGTCTCAGCGTGGGCCGGGCCCTGAAGCGACCACTCGAAGACCCGCCCCGCCCGGTCCCAGCACGCGGAGGCCAGCCCATCCGCGCCCAGAGCGTAGACCAAGTCCGGAGCGTCCTTGGTCGCTTCTCTTATGTAGAGCAAGGCATGTCCGTGGGCCGGCAGAGAGACTGGAAGCTCCTTGAGCTGGGAGCCGGTGAAAGTCCCAATCAGCTTGCCCCGCGCCGGCTCGTAGACGAGGTAGGAGCGCCGGGCAGCGAGACCGAGCTGAGGAAGTGACCGGATGCTGAGAGTGGTGCGCACAGGCCTGGCGTTCATGTTGACGACAGTCAGCAGAAGCTGGCTGCTGTCCTCTCTCCGCAGCACATTCACGTACACTTCTCCGGTCGAAGCAGAGGCCAGCTGTTGATCAGCCAGGGCGGGATGCAGCGAAGCCTTCTCCACACCGAAGAAGCGTAGGATATCCCGGTAGCGCCGGAAGGCGGCGACATCCTCCTCGCTGTACGCTCTGCGATTGCCCAGGTCATAGGGGTGGCGAGGCAGGAGCGAGCAGATGAGCAAGCCGAGGGAGAGCTTCTGCTCGGTAGTGAGATCGCTGCCATAGGTAGACCACGCCGTCTGCGAACCAAGGCGATAGGAGAAGTAGAGGAATGAGCGAGCCAGAGGTTCGAGCCCCATGACGTCCATGGACTCGCCCACCAGCCGGATGTCCGAGAGGGAGGTGATATAGGCGATGGGCAGGACATTGGTGTTGTTGAAGATGATGGCGTCCGGCTTCTTCGACTTGATGCGATTATAGGCGTAAGCCAGCATATCACGGAGGCCCAGGAAGCTGACATGCCGGAACCGGCCATCGCCGTGGGCCGGGTTTTCGCAGGCCATCTGGCCATACCACATGTCTATATAGATCCCGTCGAAGTCGTAGTTGTCTACGACCCTGTCTATCAGCCGTTTGAAGTGATCGCGCCATCCCTCGGCCCAGGGGCACATTCCCGACGAACGGTACTGGAAAGAGTATCCGGGCTGGAGGCGCCATTCGGGTCCATGCTCGTCGTAGGCACTGCTGTTGTGTCTCAGATCGGTCGCCGAAACATATGGGACGACCTTGATGCCGCGCTCGTGAAGTCGCGCGACGTTCTGGGCGATCTCCTCGCTCTCCGTCGCGCTCGGAGGATTCGCGCTGAACCCAGTCAGGCTCTCGAGGTAGTTCGCGCCCCGGCGAGCTGCCTGCTCGATCTGCTCTCCGGGCATCCCGTAGCGGCCCTCCACCGGCCGCAGGCCGAGCAGAGCGGAACGATACGGCTTGGCCGGGGTGACGGCAAGTGCGAAGGCCCCCTCCGTGGACCACCCGGCCTTCAGCGGGAGATAGACATTGCGCACCGCGAAATTCTCCCAGGAGACCTCCCGGCCACGGCGGGAGATGACGAACATGGACTGCGATCTCCCCGAAAGCGAGTCGCCCCATCCGCGGCCATCAGGGAAGCGGAACTCGGTGGGCTGGTAGTGCTGCGGAGTGACCTCCCAGGTCGTCACCTCCACCCCGGTGCGTTGATTCCCCAGCCAGAACCAGGGCAGGAAGAGGCCAGTGAGGAACTCGCCATCTTCGTCGGGGAGGCGAGCGAAGTGGTAATCATCCGTCACCTGGCGCAGCGCCTGATCCGGCAGATTCGCGTGCAGGGAGCAGAGGGAGGCGGGAAGAGTGGCCCGGGAGAGACACAGCCAGCGGAGCTCGCAGTCGGACTCCGCTTGGTTCTGGATGGTGATGATGTCGAGCCCATCTATGTAGATGCGGTGGGTGATAGTGTAACGGATAGGGAACGGCTCCCCGGCTTCGGAGCGGTAGTGACCCGAGGCGCGCAGCATCACCCGCTCCGGGCTGGTCTCCACCACCGTGAACTCGGCCGCGCCTTCGTGCCGCATGGCGAAGCGCTTCTCGCGGGGGTCGCGTTCTGGGCTGAGGTAGGCGTCGGGGAGGGCGAAGCTTTTCCTCGCCGAGAAGTCGTCCGAGAGCACCTGGAGGCCGGTCATCAGGCCGTTGGCCTTGGAGAAGGTGTAGGCAAAGGTCTGCCCGGCAACGACGAAGAGGCCCCCCTCATCCCGCGCCTGCAACGCCTCCTCGGGCCTCATGGGGAGCTTGGGCACCGGCTCGAAAGGCAGCAAGCGACTGGGACCAGAATAGGCGGTTGACATGGACACCTCCTTCTCCGACAGCCTGTGAAGGCCCGCCCGCCACCCGGCCGGCGGGCAAGCCTGCAGCGCCAGAGTTACTGGAACGACTGCGGCCACGGCGACACCGGCCTGGGCTTCACTTCCGCCTCTGTCTCCGACCTCCTCTCGCCATCGCCATCATCTTGCCCGTTTGTCTTTCGCGAGTTCAGCGGCCAAACCGCCGCGCTGCCCCCGGCGGCCCATGCTCCTCTGCCTACAGGACCACCTGCATCCGCTCTTTCACCGTCGCCCGCGGCTTACCCCGGCTCGCTACTTTCCGCCTCAGGTGATCTCGGGTGCTCCCTCCTGGAGTTACAGCTTCGTCCAGCCCTGACTTACACTGCCTGAGAGGTCCCGCAGGGCGCGACCGCTCTCTGGCAGAAATAGGCCTGCACTCCCGCCATGGCGGCCTTGGTCGCGCCCGGCAGTCACGGGGATTCCCGGACCTCGCGGGTGGTTGATGCTGAAGAGAGCGCCCCAGGAAGCAGGCACGTCGGCCAGCCGCGCCTCCCTCAAGGAAGACGCGCCTGCCAGCGCTATCAGCGCGCGCTGCATCCTGCTCGGCGCACTCAGCGCTGCCCTTCTCGGCATCGTGAATCCCTATCTGAGTTTCGTCTTCCACACCTGGGACGTCGGCTCGGGCCAGTTGATGAACGGCCCCGTGCTAGTGCTTTTCATCCTGGTGATCTTCAACACGCTGCTGGTCCGCCTGTGGCCTGGCCGGGCCTTCACTCGCACCGAGCTGCTGGTCGTCTATGGCATGCTGACCGTCTCGTTGGGCCTTCTGATGCAGGGCGGCCTCCCCTACCTGGTGGCGCTCACCACTTATCCCTTCTATGCCGCCACCCCTGAGAATCAGTGGCAACACCTGATCTGGCCCTACATCCCGCTGTGGTTTCGCGTGAGCAGCGCGGCTGCCGTGGACTGGTTCTGGGAGGGCATGCCCCGCGGGGCAGCGATCCCGTGGCACGACTGGCTCCAGCCGGTGCTGGCGTGGGGGGCATTCACCTGCACGCTGATGACAGCCATGTTCTGCCTCAGCGCGCTCCTGAGCAGAGACTGGATCCATCGCCAACGCCTCACTTTCCCGTTGGTGGAAGTGCCGCTTGCCATCACCGGCGACAGGCGCTGGCCTACGCTCGGCAGCAGCCTGCTGGGCAATCGCGTCTTCTGGATCGGCTTCGCCATCCCCAGCGTCATCTCCACCTCCTCCTGGCTGCACCGTTTCTGGCCGAACTTCCCGGCGCCGCAGCTCTGGGGCCTCGATATCGGCCGCACCTTTGCCGGCATGGGCCTCCCCTGGAGCGCGCTGCAGGACACCCATTTCTCCATCCTGTTCTCCGTCATCGGAGTGATGTGTCTGCTGCCCACCGAGGTGGCCCTCAGCCTCTGGCTGTTCTACGTGCTCTACAAGGTGCAACTGCTGGTCTGGGCCACCTTTGGTGTGGGGCAAGGCGGGGGCCCGGCATTCGTGGATCCCCGCACGTTCGTGATGTACCAGGAGGCGGGGGCCTTCATCGGGTTCAGCGTGATCTTGCTCTACGAGTCACGGCAGTTCATCCGGAAAGCGTGGCTGGGCCTTTGGGGGGCCCTCGCGAGGAGGACGGCCCCTACGCCCCGCTCTCCGGCCGCGCCGCCTTGCTCGCGCTCATCGCCTCTGTCATCTTCATGCTCTGGTTCGCAGTCAATGCCGGCATGTCGTGGTGGTCCTTCTCGCTTCTCTTTGGGGTGTTCTTCACCGTGCTGCTGGGCTCCACGCGGTTGGTGGCTGCGGCTGGAGTCATGTACCCGGATACCGGGCGTTACGGCTACTCCTTCGTCATCAACATGCTGGGTTCCCAGCCAATCGGGACCCCCTCTCTGGTGATCTACACCTACTTCGCGTTCATCTACATGCAGGACCCGATGAACGTCGCCATGCCTCAGATGATGAACAGCTTCAAGCTCACCGATAGCGGAAGGATCAGGGGACGACCTTTCTCAGCGGCTGCCGCGGTGGCGGTGGTGACCGTGATCGTGGCCGGCACCGCCGGTCTGCTGAACATGCTCTACCACCAGGGGGCAAGCCAGTTGGAGCGGTGGCCCTTCTTCAACTGGGCCGACTGGGCTTTCACGGATCTCAGCAGCAGCCTGCGCAACCCTGAGGCCGCAAGCAACTGGCTGCGCCTGGGGGTGGGTGTGGGGGCGGTGGTCGCTACTGCGCTCGTGCTGCTTCACACCTACGTGGTCTGGTGGCCCGTCAGCCCCATCGGCTTCCTCATCGCCAGCACCTATACCTCGGACTGGATCCTCTGGAACAACGCGCTCGTCGCCTGGCTGCTCACCAGTCGGATCAGGCGGTACGGCGGCCTCCGTCTCTACCGCTCCTTCCGCCCCGCCTTCCTTGGCCTCATCCTCGGCGACTATCTCACCTCAGCTCTCTTCGCCATCCTCAACACCATGCTCGACTACCGGAGGATGCTGGGCGGCTAGATCGCATCCCGGTGGCAAAGAGCCTGACAGCGACCCCGGTCCTGTGCTATGCTGGGCAGACTCGGCCGACAGTGACATCAGGAGTGTGAACCCATGGCTCCCTTCACGCTGCAGCACCGCGATACCGTCCTGCGCTACGAACCCGAATCCGGCGGCCTCTCCATCACCGTTGGCGGCGTCCGCACCCCGTGGCTGGTTGATCTCACCAAGACTGCCACCATCGAAGTGCGGCCCCTTGGCGCTGCGACCACCGAGACGCACCGACTCCCCCTGGACGATCTCACGCTGCGCATGCTGGGCCCGCATCATCTCCAGTGGGTGGGTGCCGTCGCGGGTGCGGAGTGCGCCTTCGAGATAGAGCTTGCGGAAGATGCCATCGTCTTCACGGTCACCCCGCTGGGGAGCGCGGAGGCGGACCTAGTGTCCGCGGTGTGGCCGGGCGGAATCTCCTTCCGCGATGAGGTGCGGGAGGTCTGCTGGTCCAACTACCAGCAGGGCGCGCTCTTCCGTGCAGACGGGCGGCCCTGGCACAAGCAGGAGGACGTGGGCCATGTGGCGATGCGGTTCTGCGGGCTGACCTCAGCCCGCTCTTCCCTGGCGATGATCGCCGAGACCTCTGCAGACGCGCGGTGGCACTTCGCGGACGACGGCCAGCACACCATGTCCGCCCGCGTCGAGTTCCTGCCCTCCATGGGATCGCTGGCCTATGCCAGGAGGGTGCGCCTGGCGCCGCTGCGGGAGCCAGGTTACGTGCAGGTCGCGCAGGCCTTCCGCGCCTACGCCCAGCAGCACAGCTTATGGATAAGCTGGGAGGAGCGCGCTGCGCGCAACCCCTTGGCCCAGAAGCTGCAGGGCGCTTTCGTCGCCTGCGCCGGCTACTGGTTCGACGCCGGCGCAGACCAGGTAGGGGTGATGCGGCGAATGCGGGAGTACGGGTTCGAGCGAGGTTACCTGTTCTCGCCCAAGCTGCTCGTGCCCGGCGTGGCGTGGACAAGCTGGCTGGGGGTCGAGCCGAACCGTCTCACGGACGCCCAGCTTGGTGAGATCCAGTCGCTGGGCTATATCGCCGCGCCCTTCCTGCAGGTCGAAGAGGTGGACGAGAGCTTCCAGGGAGGCCGGTACTTCGCGCGCAGGGCAGACGGCGACAAGGTCAAGCGCTGGCAGATCGGGGAGTGCAGCTTCTATGAGATTGCGAAGTGGCACGTGCGCGCGACTCTTCCCCACTACGACGATCAACTGCAGACCTGTCACGGAATCCACTTCGATACCCTCACTGCCATGCCTCTGATCGAGCATCATGGCGAGCGATCGTATGATCGGCGCGGAGACATCGCCCTGCGCTTAGAGGTGGCGGACTACTACCGGGAGCGGGGGAAAGCCGTGGTTGCGGAGAGTCTGCGCGACTGGTCTGTGCGCATGATTGACATGGGCACCTCCAAATCCTTCTGCCCCGTAGAGGTGGGGGATCGGCGGGTGTGGATCGTGCCCCTCTCCGACCTGGTCTACCACGATTCCTGCATCCGGGTGTCGTGGGAGCACCACCCCTACGACGATGACCGCTGTGTCCACTCGCGGCTGGAGAAGCGCTTCCATCCCTTCGGCCCCCACCTCATGAACCTGCTGACCTGTTCGCCGCCGGTGCTGTTTCCGGAGGGCATGCTCTATGAGTTCGAGCACCGCGAGGTGGTGCGGGAGGACGGAGAGAAGGAGTGGGAGGTGGTGTGGGAAAGAGCGGCTCCCTACCGCAAGCGCTTCACCGACGAGGCCACCCAAGCAGCGCTTCCCAAGGCTCTGGAAGCCTGTCGCCTGCACGAACGCCACGGCGCTGCCAGGATGCTGTCTCACCACTTCCCGGATACGGGCTACCGCTACCTCCAGGAAAGCGAGTTCTCCACCGGACTGCACGTCACCGCCAACTTCGGCGATGAGCCCTACACCCTCCCCGACGGGCGCACGGTCGGGCCGCGCTCGGCGCTGGTGGAGGAGTGAAGGCGACACACCGCACTGAACGCGATCACAGCCCTGACGGGGCCACCTGGGATCAGCTCTGGGGGATCAGTCACAAGGGCATTGGATAGGCATAGGCGCGTGGGCCCAGAGGCGGCCGATGCTCTGGTAATCGCTTGCCGTGGCGAGTAGAATAGGGCCCGTATGAGACCGGGTCCGCGTGCAGTTGAGCGTTACGGTTATCTGATCGCGGCTGCTTCGGTAGTGGCCGCTACCGCGGCGTTCTACCCCGGGCGCGCGCACTTCGCGAAGGGGCAGTGGGCGCTGCTATATCTGCTGATCGTGGGCGTCGTGGCCGGCGTGAGCGGGGTCAGGCCGGCGCTCGCCGCCGCGATGCTCTCCTTCCTGGCCTGGAACTACTTCTTCTTGCCGCCTTACGGCACATTTCGCGTGGCCGATCCGAGAGACTGGCTGTCTCTCCTGGTGTTCCTGGCCGTAGGTGTGGCGATCGGGCTCCAGACCGGCAGGCTCAGGGAGAGGGAGGCGGAGGCGCTGGCGCGAGAGCGCGAGGCCGGCCTGCTGAATCGCTTCAGCGCCCAACTCGTCTCCGATATCTCGGTGGAGGAGATGTCCAGGCGGCTGATCGCGGAAGTAGACGCCATCAGCGGCGCCAGGTGCACTGCACTGTTCCTCTGCGGCGAGCAGACAGCGCTCCAAGAATGCATCTCCTCGCCAGGAGCCGACTGCGCTCAGTTGCCCGAGGTCACCGAACTGGTGGCCTGGGTGCAGCGCCAGTCGAAGGCGATAGGCCTGCCGACACCCCCACGCAATCTGCCCGCGCAGAGGCAGGAGTGGCCGATCACGGTGGGCCACCGGGAGGCGGGAGCGCAGGGCGAAAGGCGCGATATGTTCCTGCCGCTTCAGACCGCGACGCGACAGTCCGGTGTGCTCTACGTGGGCGAGCGCAAGGATGGCACGGCCTACACCTTCCACGATGCTCGACTGGTGGTCGCCCTCGCCTACCAGGCTTCGGTGTTCCTGGAGCGGACCTATCTCCGCTCGGTGGCGGTGCAGGCGGACGCATTGCGGGAAGCCGACCGGCTCAAGTCCACCTTGGTGTCCGCGGTCTCTCACGAGCTGAAGACGCCGCTGGCCTCACTGGAGGCAACCCTCACCAACCTGCTGGAACAGGATATGCCGCTGGAGGCGCAGCGCGTCCGGGTGGAGCTGCAGGCAGTGAAGCAGGACCTGGACCGGCTCGACAGCAGCATAGACTCGCTCTTGGACTTGTCGCGGCTGGAGGCCTCCGCCTGGGGGCCTGAGCTGGAATGGCACGAGCTGGGCGACATCGTGGGGGCCGCGCTGTCCCGCCTGGCCGAGTCCGCCGGAGTGGCCCGGGTGTCGGTGTCCTTCCCGCCTGACCTGCCGCTTATCCGCGTGGACTTCGCCCAGTGGGTGCGGGTGCTCGAGCATCTGCTGCGCAACGCGCTCGCCTACAGCGGGCCCAGCAGCCCGGTCCGTGTGGGCGCATCGCTGACCGCCACGGAAGTGCGGGTGTGGGTGGAGGACGAAGGCCCAGGGATCGCGCCGGACGAGCGGGAGCAGATCTTCGCCAAGTTCTACCGGGGCCAGTCGGCCCGCCTGGGGCGGGCCCCTTCGGGAACTGGGTTGGGACTGGCGATCACCCGCGAGATCGTCCGCTTCCACGGGGGCAGAGTCTGGGTGGAGGACGTAGTCCCGCACGGGGCGCGTTTCGTGATCGCCATCCCCAGAGAGTAAGCCGCCGCTGAGCGCACAGATGGGTGCTCCGGAGAAGCCAGCCAGAATACTGGTCGTTGACGATGAGGCCCAGATCCGCCGCGCCCTGGGCTCGATCCTCTCCACGCGGGGATACGAGGTGCTCTTCGCCTCCCAGGGCGCGGAGGGACTCGACCTCGCCATCGAGCATAATCCCGACCTGGTGATACTCGATCTGGCCATGCCCGAGATGGGAGGGCTGGAGTTGTGCCGCGAGCTGCGCACCTGGTACACCGCCCCCATCCTGGTGCTCAGTGTGAAGGGCAGCGAGGCCGACAAGATCGCTGCTCTTGACCTGGGGGCCGATGACTACGTCACCAAACCCTTCTCGGCCGGCGAGTTGCTGGCCCGCGTCCGCGCCCTGCTGCGGCGCGCCGCCGGCCAGACCGCGCCCCGGCCGGTGATCGCTGCCGGCGACCTGGAGATAGACATCGCACAGCGGCGAGTCAGGCGCGCCGGACAGGAGATCGAGCTCACCCGGATTGAGTTCGATATCCTGGCCTACCTGGCCCAGAACGCTGACTGCGTCGTCACCTCCAAGATGATACTGGAGCGAGTCTGGGGCCCAGAGTACAGCGCGGACACCCAGACCCTGCGGGTCCATATCAGCCATCTGCGCAAGAAGATCGAACCCCACCCCTCCGTCCCCCGCTACCTCCTCACCGAGCCGGGCGTAGGTTTCCGCCTCTCCACCTCCTGATCCCATCACCCTACAAGCCGCCGACACTACACAGTATCTTAACGGCGGCCGCTCCTGCCTTCATGCCGCCTTTACACCCCGAGGGGTAGTATCCGGAAGACGGTAGGGAGGCATGAAAATGGCATCACCAGCACACCCTTCTCTTGACGGGGCATTGCTCGCCCTGGTGTTCGCCAGCGTCCTGTTCGCGGCGCTGTGGATGTTGAGGACGTCCCAGGCGTCGGCAGAGGCAGAGGGCGCCGGCCGATCGCCGGACAGGGCCAGTGTGATCCTGGTGCCAGTCACGAGTTCTAGCGAGTCGCAGCGCCGGGTGGAGCTGGCCTGCCAGTTGGCCCGGGAGCGGCGCGCCACGCTCCTGCTCGTGTACCTGATTGAGGTCCCGTGGACGCTGCCATTGGATGCTACGCTGGAGCAGGCGGACCAGGAGGCGCGAGCGGCGCTGGAGACCGCTCGGGAAGTGGCGGCGCGACACACGGTGCCAGTTGAGACCGTGGTCCAGCGAACCCGGGTAGCGCGAGACGGCATTGCAGCGGCCGCAAAGCGCCATCAGGTTGATCTGGTTTTCGACGGTCGCGGCCCGCGAGAGAGGCGCTGGCGTCCTGCCTGGGGGCGGCCGGGGCCAAGGTAGACATCATGGCCGACGCCGGCTTGCTGCTTCTGACTTTCGCGTTCCTGGGCTTCAGCCTCTGGTACGTGCGCGCCCTGGACAGGCTATCGCGGGGAGGCTGACGTGAACGTCGAGTACCTGGTCAACGGGGCGATTGCATTGGGTCTGCTCCTCTACCTGGGGTACGCACTGCTGAAGCCTGAGCGGCTGTAGCACTGCTGAGTGGTGGGATGAGATGCGCACGGGCGATATCCTGCAGTTACTCCTGTTCCTGGTTCTCCTGCTCCTGCTGACCCGGCCCCTGGGCCGCTATATGGCGCGGGTCTTCTCGGGGGAGAGGACTCTTCTCAGCCCCATCCTGGGTCCGCTCGAGGGCTTGATTTACCGGCTCTGCCACATTGATCCAGCGAGCGAGATGCGCTGGACCACCTACACCGCGACCATGCTGCTGTTCAACTTCTGCGGTCTGTTCTTGCTCTACCTCATCCTCAGGTTGCAGCAGTTCCATCCCTGGAACCCGCAGCAGTTCAGGGGAATGCGCCCTGACCTCGCGTTCAACACCGCGGTCAGCTTCGCCACCAACACCAACTGGCAGGCCTATGCCGGGGAGAGCACCGTCACCTACTTCACGCAGATGGCCGGGTTAGCCTACCACAACTTCGTGTCCGCAGCCACGGGGATCGCGCTGGCCGTCGCCCTCATCCGCGGCCTCACCCGCCGCAGCGGCCGGGAGATCGGCAACTTCTGGGTGGACCTCACGCGGTGCTGCGTCTACCTCCTTCTGCCGCTCTCGATCCTGGGAGCGCTGGCACTGGTGTGGCAGGGCTGCATTCAGAACCTATCCCCCTATGTCACTGTCACTACCCTGGAAGGCGCCCGGCGGCTCATCGCGCAAGGGCCTGTGGCCTCCCAGGAAATCATCAAGGAGCTGGGCACGAACGGCGGCGGCTTCTTCAACGCGAACTCCGCCCACCCATTCGAGAACCCGACTCCTCTGACCAACTTCATCGAGATGCTGGCCATCTTGTGCATCCCAGCAGCGCTGACCTACACGTTCGGCCTCTACGCGCGGAACCAGCGGCAGGGCTGGGCGCTGTTCGCCGCCATGGTGGTGCTCTTCCTGACCGCCTTTGCCGTCGTCTACACCAGCGAGCAGGCTGGGAACCCCATCCTGTCCCACCTCGGCGTGAACCAGGTCGCGAGCACGACTCAACCGGGCGGTAACATGGAGGGGAAAGAAGTGCGCTTCGGCATCCTCAACTCCGCCCTGTGGGCAACCACCACCACCGACACCTCTTGCGGCGCGGTGAACGCGATGCACGACAGCCTGACGCCACTGGCGGGCGGCATGGTGATGCTCAACATCGCCCTCGGCGAGATCGTCTTCGGCGGCGTCGGCACCGGACTGATGGGCATGCTCGTCTTCGCCATGCTCGCGGTCTTCATCGCCGGGCTCATGGTCGGGCGCACCCCCGAGTACCTCGGAAAGAAGATTGAAGCGAAGGAGATGAAGCTGGCGATGCTCGCGGTGCTGGTGCTGGAGGCGAGCATCCTCTGCGTTGGCGCGCTGGCCGTGGCGATGCCGGCCGGGCTCGCGGGCCGGCTCAACTCCGGGCCGCACGGATTGAGCGAGATCCTCTACGCCGCCAGTTCGGCCACCGGAAACAATGGCAGCGCCTTCGCCGGGCTCAACGCCAACACGCCCTTCTACAGCATCACCCTGGCGCTGGCGATGCTGGCGGGGCGGTTCTTCTTCATCATCCCGGTGATGGCCATTGCCGGGTCCGTGATCGAGAAGAAGACCGTGCCGGAGTCCAGCGGTACTCTTCCGACGACCGGGTGGCTGTTCGTAGCGCTGCTGGTCGGAGTGATCCTGATTGTCGCAGCGCTGACCTTCTTCCCGGCCTACGGCCTCGGCCCGGTGGTCGAGCACCTGATGATGCAGACCGGCAGGCTGTACTAGCAGGAGTTGCCTCCGATGACCGCTACCCATGACTCCCCACGTGGCCATCTTGTCGAGGAGCACGCGCTGACGCCAGTGCACGCTACGCCCTCCGCGCGCAGGCCGCGGCGCCAGTTCTCCATCGCGCACCTGATCAAGCAGGCGGCCATTGACAGCTTCAGGAAGCTGCATCCGGCGGTGATGATCCACAATCCGGTGATGTTCGTCACCGAGGTGGGAAGCATCATCTCCAGCTACTACTTCCTGGCTTCTCTGCTCTCTGGATCGGCTGAAGCGGGCTTCTTAGGAGGCATTGCCGCCTGGCTCTGGTTCACGGTGCTGTTCGCCAACTTCGCCGAGGCGATGGCGGAGGGACGCGGCAAGGCTCAGGCCGACACCTTGCGCAAGATGAAGACCGAAACCGTGGCCAATCGCGTGGTTGACGGCAGGACGGAGAGAATCCCGGCGGCGAAGCTGCGCAGAGACGACGTGGTCTTGGTCTCGGCGGGCGAGATCATCCCGGGCGACGGCGAGGTGATCGCGGGCATTGCCTCGGTGGATGAGTCCGCCATCACCGGCGAGTCCGCGCCTGTGATCAGGGAGAGCGGGGGAGATCGGAGCGCAGTCACTGGCGGCACCAAAGTCCTGTCTGATGAGATCAAGGTGCGCATCACTTCGGAGCCCGGACAGACGTTTCTCGATCGCATGATCGCGCTGGTGGAGGGCGCCTCCCGTCAGAAGACGCCCAACGAGATCGCCCTCAGCATCCTGCTCGCCGGTCTCACCATCATCTTCCTGCTGGTGGTGGTAACACTGCTGCCCTTCGCCATCTACTCCGGCCGCCCGGTGCCCATCACCATACTGATCGCGCTGCTGGTGTGTCTGATGCCCACCACCATCGGCGGCCTGCTCTCCGCCATTGGCATCGCCGGCATGGATCGGTTGGTGAAGCACAACGTCCTCGCTATGTCCGGCCGTGCCGTGGAGGCGGCAGGGGATGTGGACACCTTGCTGCTGGACAAGACGGGAACCATTACGCTGGGCAACCGTCAGGCCGCTGAGTTCATCGCAGTTGACGGATATACGCAGGCGGAGGTGGCCGATGCTGCTCAGCTCGCCTCCCTCAGTGACGAGACCCCGGAGGGCCGTTCGGTGGTGGTGCTGGCAAAGCAGTTCGGCATCCGGGAGCGACATCTCCATCCCGCGGAGGCCGAGTTCATACCATTCTCCGCTCACACGCGCATGAGCGGTATTGACCTGCGCGGGCACAGGATCCGGAAGGGAGCCGCCGACGCCGTCCGCGCCTGGGTGGAGGCGCAGGGCGGAGCCATGCCCACTGGCTTGCAGCCTATCGTCGCCAACATCGCCAACCGCGGCGGCACGCCATTGGCCGTGGCCCGGGATAAGCAAGTCCTGGGCGTCGTTCACCTCAAGGATGTGGTCAAGGGAGGGATTCGCGAGCGGTTCCAGCAACTGCGTGCCATGGGCATCCGCACCGTCATGATCACGGGCGACAACCCCCTCACGGCGGCCGCCATCGCGAAAGAGGCCGGGGTGGATGACTTCCTGGCCCAGGCCACTCCGGAGAACAAGATGGACCTGATCAAGCGCGAGCAGTCGCAGGGGAAGCTGGTCGCCATGACCGGCGACGGCACCAACGACGCCCCTGCCCTGGCGCAGGCTGACGTGGGAGTGGCCATGAATACCGGCACCATGGCGGCGAAGGAGGCCGGCAACATGGTTGACCTGGACTCGAACCCCACCAAGCTGATCGAGGTGGTGGCGATCGGGAAGCAACTGCTGATCACGCGGGGCGCGCTGACCACGTTCAGCATCGCCAACGACGTCGCCAAGTATTTCGCCATCCTCCCGGCGATCTTCACCCGCGCCTATCCCGCGCTGGCCGCGCTCAACATCATGCGCCTGCATTCCCCCCACAGCGCCATTCTGTCCGCGGTCATCTTCAACGCGCTGATCATCGTGGCCTTGATCCCGCTGGCGCTAAGGGGGGTGAAGTATCGGCCGGCGCGCGCCGAAGCACTGCTGCGGCATAACCTGTTGGTATATGGGCTCGGCGGGCTGATGGCGCCCTTCTTCGGCATCAAACTGCTAGACCTGATTCTGATTGCGACGGGGCTTGGGAGCTGAAGAGGTGAGCAGCATGTGGCGACATACACTCGTGGCAATCCGTCTGGTGCTGGTGACCACGGCGCTGCTCGGGCTGATCTATCCGCTCCTCATCACCGGCCTGGCTCAGCTCATCTTCCCGCGCCAGGCCAATGGCAGCATGATCACTCTGGGCGGGCGCGTGATCGGCTCGCAGCTGATCGGCCAGCAGTTCACCCGGCCCGAGTACTTCCACCCTCGCCCCTCGGCGGCGGGCAGCGGGTACGACCCCACTGCTTCAGGCGGCTCGAACCTGGGCCCGACCAGCAGGAGATTGGCGGCACAGGTGGCCGCCCGCGTGGCCGAGCAGGCAGAAGAGAATCCAGGGCTGAGGCCCGGTAATATCCCTGCGGACATGGTGACGACCTCCGCCAGCGGCCTTGACCCCGACATCTCGGCGGCAAACGCCTACTCGCAAGTGAGAAGGGTGGCCGAAGCCCGGCACATGAACCAGGATAGGGTGGCGAAGCTGTTGGCGTCCCACTTGATCGGGCGGCAGTTCGGCTTACTCGGCGAGCCACGGGCGAATGTGCTCCGGCTCAACCTCGCGCTCGACGCCGCCAGTGGAGACAGTCGGCGATGACGCAAGAGGAAGCGATAGCCACGGAGAGCAGCCCCGCCAGACCGCGGGGGAAGCTCAAGATCTTCCTCGGCGCGGTTGCGGGCGTGGGCAAGACCTACCGCATGCTGGCGGAGGCCCACCGGCGGGTGTCCCGGGGCGAGGACGTGGTGATCGGCCTAGTGGAGACACACGGGCGGTCCGCCACCGAGGAACTCCTCCGGGGGCTGGAGCAGGTCCCCCGGAAGGCCATCGCATACCGGGACAAGACCTTCTATGAGCTCGACGTGGAGGCCGTGCTCGGGCGCAGGCCCGAGTGGGTGCTGATAGACGAGCTGGCCCATACCAACGTGCCCGGCATGACTCCGCCGAAGCGCTGGCAGAGCGCGGAGCAGATCCGGGACGCTGGTATCAGCGTGATCTCAACCCTCAACATCCAGCACTTGGAGAGCCTGAACGACGCAGTTTTCGAGATCACCGGCGTGCGGGTGCGCGAGACGATCCCCGACGCGATTGTGGACACCGCCGAGGAGGTGGAGCTGGAGGATCTCACTCCGGACGCACTCATCAACCGTCTCAAGCGCGGCGACATCTACCGCGGGGAGAAGATCCCGCAGGCCCTGGCCAACTTCTTCCGCAAGGGGAACATCGTGGCGCTCCGCGAGCTGGCGCTGCGCAAGACCGTAGATGAAGTGGACACAGAGCTCCACGACTACATGAGAACCCACCACATGGGCCAGGGCAAGGCCGCCCACGAGCATATCACCGTCTTGGTCGGCCCCCGTCCATTTGCGACCAGGCTGGTTCGCCGCGGGTACCGACTGGCAAAGCGGATGCAGGGCACCTTCAGCACCGTCCATGTACGCGTGCCCGGGGCCACCTTGAGCAAGGGCGAGGAGGCCCTGTTAGACGAGGCCTACGATCTCACCCGGAACCTGGGGGGCCAGGCGGTCGAGCTCTACGGCGACTCGGTCGCCGATGAGATCATCCGGCACGTCAAGGACGCCGGAACCACATTCATTGTGATGGGCCAGTCAGCTCGCAGCCGCCTGGAGGAGATCATCCGCGGCTCCATCATCAATCGCATCATGCGCGAGACCAGAAGCATGGATATCGTGGTCGTGGCTGACGCGGCTGAGGGCAGCCCGGAGGCAGCGGAGTAGCCTGGGCGCCCGTTCGCCGTCGGCGGCAACTCGCGGCGCTTCCGACCGCATGTATCCTCGAGGAAAACGCTCTGGCGTCGAACCCCCGGACCCCATCGACGTTTTCGCAGTTTCGATGGCAGGTCAGTTTCCTCCACCACTGCTCTCAGGTGGAACTCTCTCTGTACGTTTTCAGGCGTTCTCGGACATCGCCAACACCCTCAACACGGCCACCAACGGGACGATTGCCAGCTACTACCAGGAGGGCGGATTTGAATACCCGATCATCGTGCAGTTGCCGGAGGCGGACCGGAAGACGGTACCGGAACTGCGGGACCTGATCATCAATCCAGGCGCGTTGACGGCCGCCTCCCAGGCCGCCTTGCTGTCCGCTGCTACTGGCGCAGCCGCACCCACAGCATCCTCCCGCGCCTCGGCATCGGGGGCCAGCGCCTCCCAAGCGGTCCTGCTGCGGCAGGTGGCCGAGCCCGTCTACGCGATGGGTCCCAGTGAGATCACGCGCCTCAACCGCCAACGCTACATCGCGGTCACGGGCACCCCGCAGGGACGTTCCTCCGGAGCGATCCAAGACAGCATTCAGCGCGCGCTGGCCGGCTTTCGCCTTCCCGCCGGCTACTATTGGGATTGGGGCACGAACCAGAAGCGCCGCGCCCAGGAGTTCGCGAACCTGGGAATCGCCGTAGCCCTCGCGGTGGGGCTGATCTACATGCTGCTGGCATCGCAGTTCGAATCTCTGGTCTACCCCCTGATCGTGCTGCTGTCCGTGCCGCTGGCGGGAACCGGGGTCATCCTCGCCCTCTTCTTGACCGGCCGCACTTTCGGGCTCACCGCGTTCATCGGGCTCCTGATGCTGGTGGGCATCGTGGTCAAGAACGGGATCCTGCTGGTGGACTACACGAATCGGCTGCGCCGGCGCGGTATGCCCAGAGATGAGGCCGTGCTCACCGCCGGCCCAACGCGGATGCGGCCGATCCTGATGACCGCCTCCGCGGCCATGCTCGGCATGTTGCCTCTGGCGCTGGCCTTGGGGCGAGGCTCCGAGGTGCAGGCTCCGATGGCCACCGCGGTGATCGGTGGGCTCGCCACCTCCACCTTCCTCACGCTCTTCGTCGTTCCCACGGTCTACACTGTCTTCGATGACCTCGCGCAGAAACTGCGAACGAGGCGTGCGGGCAGGTAGCGCCCCCTAGTGAGGCCCTTTCACATCCTGCATGATCTCCTTCGCCCAGCGCACGTACTCCGGCCTCTCGACGAGCTGACACGCGCAGTAGATCCTGAGGCCCGATAGCTTTCCGGCGTTGATGTGATTTACGTAGAGCCGCAGCAGGTCCTTGTACTCCTGCTCCGTCAGCCAGTGCCCGTGGCGGGCGCCGCTGTTCAGATACAGGCTGCCCAGCACGATCTTGCCCTTGTGCTGGGCTTCTGCTTGCGTGAGGTAGCGCTCGGCCTGCGCGATGTTCGTGGGGTCCCATATGTTGAAGGTCACGCCCTGGTAGTCAATGTCGTAGGTCCGCTGCTCATTGCCCCGGTGGGGATAATGCGGCACCCACAGGGCGAGATTGGGATTGACGCCCTTGGCCGCAGCGATGATCTCCCGCCACTGGTCCATGGTCCGATGGCCTTCCTCAATCTCGTCGTAGAAGTCATTGAGATAGAGGCCGATGATCTCCTTGTGCTGGAGCGACAGCTCTGCGATCCATCGGGCAGTCTTGAGCGACCCTTCCTGAGTCCAGCCCCAGGCGGCGCGGTCTATCTTGGGGATAACGTACTTGATCCCCGGGACCTGGAGCGCGTGGTACATCTGCGTTTCCTCCCAGCCCTGGCCGCTGTACTCCGGATCGTCCGTCCAGACGGTGTTGAACCCCAGCTCCTTCACCACGGGTGCGCTGTCCACTTGCGGCTCATGCTGCCAGAGGCAGATCAGCGGCGCACCTGAGGGGTTCGCAGCTCCCGCCATAGTGCCGCTGCCCGCCGAGGCCTGTGCGGGCGGAGCCGCCTGCTCGCCGCCCGGCCTGCTCTCGGCCCGGCCGGCGCTTGGGGTATCCTCGACGGCACGGCAGCCCTGGGGCGTCGCCGCGCAGGCCAGCGCCAGCAGCGCAGATGCGATCATGACAACCGCGCGCCACGATATCATCATCAGGATCTCCTCTCGTCCTTCCTCATCACGGCTTTCCCCGCTCCCGGCTTCGCCTCCTTCCGAGGCACGGCGGGAAGCGAAGGTGCTAGCGGAGCACTGGCGAAGACACTGCGCCGCGGCCCAAGTGCAGACCTGGTCGGGCTATGCGCGGCCGACGCCGAGACCTATCTGGTTCTGGCCCCATGACTGGCAGCGGACCGCGATGTCGGCCTCGAGACTGAAGTTGCAGGTGGTCGTACTGAAGGGAGCAGGTCACCTGTAGGAGCGGTGCATGTTAGGGATACCTCTGTCGAGGCGTGCGCGGATTCTGTACTTCACAGTCGCCGTGTTGGTGATGACCATCGCAGTCACGTGTTCCGCTCAGAGTATAGCCCAGGAGAAGAGCGCGATGCCCAGCCGTAAGCAGGACAGCAGGTCGCTGGTCCGGATCTGCCGCTGGTCTGGCGGCAAGAAAGCCGCCCTCAGCCTTCGGTTCGATGATGCACACCCCACGCATATCAAAATCGCGGTGCCGCTATTGGACAAGTATGGCCTGATCGGTACCTTCTTGGTCAACCCAGGCAACCGCAGTTACCAGCAGAACAAGGCGGCCTGGGAGGCGGCCGCCCAACAAGGCCACGAGCTTGGCGACCACACCCTGAACCACAGTGGCGCCAAGACCGATGCGGAGGCCGAAGAGCAGATAGGCCAGGCCGCGGAGCACATCCGCATCCTCCAGCCACGGGACACGCTACTGGCGTTCGATCCCGGCGGCGCCACCCTGTGGCTCCAGCGCAAGCCGTTCGCGTTCTTCGACGCCAAGTACCACCTGTATGACCTCGACGCGCCGGGCAACCGCGGGCGCAATGTCATGTCGTGTTCTGTCGTCTACTCCTTCTTCAGTGTCGCGGCCTTCAAGCGGAAGCTCGAACAGGTCATCGCGGAGGGCGACTGGTTCCAGCCTCACTTCCACCAGATAGACGAGGAAGGCCAACTGCGCATCCCGCCGCCCGTGTTCGAGCAGGTCCTGCAAGTGGCCCATGCGCATCGCTCTGACCTCTGGCAGGCCGGCGTGGCCGCCATCCACGAGTATGACCAGGAGCGCGATCAGGCCGAGCTCTGGGCTCGGCCCGCTGACGACGACACCCTGGTGCTGGACCTCGCCTGCGCCACTGACGCGGCGCTCTACGCGCAGCCGCTGACCCTGGAAGTGGATCTGCCGACGGGCGCCGACTCGGCAGAGGTGACAGACTCCTCCGGCAGCACCGTGCCGTGTCGCATCGAGTCGGCCGAAGACCGACACGTCGCGCGCTTCGATGTGGCTCCGGTCGACGCGACCTACATGGTTCGCGCGCCAGGCATCGGGGCCGCCTATCGCCGCGAGCGCGGGACCGACCTCCCGGCGCCAAGCCAGCACCCCTACGTCTTCTTCACTCAAACCGATGTCGCCGCCCTGCTGGCCAAGACAGACGATGCTCAGGCGAAGCTGATGTGGCAGCGCATTGTGGCGGAGGCCGACCGGGTGGCGGGCGAGGAGCCAAACCTCGACCCGCAGAGAAGTGCCAGGCGGCACCGCCCCAATCGGCTGCGGGTGCTTGCCTTCGCCTACGCACTCACTCACAATCCGGCCTATGCCAAGCGTGCGATCCCCGAGATCGAGTGGCTGATGAAAGACGACTCCTGGCACGTGGACCACTCCGAGGCGCTGGTGATGGCTGGTACCATGAGCACTCTCGGCCTGGTCTACGACTGGATGTACGACGCGCTTTCCGACGACCTGCGCAGAGAGATTCGTGGTGCTATCACCGAGCACGGGATCAAAGCGATAGCAGACATCATCGCCAAGGGTGACTTCTGGATCAGTTGGTACCGCTGCAACTGGGGAGCGGTGATCTACGGCCAGGCCGGCCTTGCGGCTCTTAGCATCCTGGGAGAAGAGCCACAGGCCGCGGACTTCGTGCGCCTCGCCGAGCGCAAGATCTGGCACTACACGCAGTCTCTCACGGACGACGGCGGGTGGGGGGAAAGTGGCAGCTATGGCGCCTATGCCTGGTCGAATGCCATGCTGTTCATGGATGCGCTGTCCCACGTCACCGGTGGCCGGGCCAACCTCTTCGCCGGCCCGCGGCTGCGCCAGTTCCCGCAGTGGTTCCTCAACCTGCTGCAGCCCGACATGTCGAGATTCGTGCCGTTCGCGGACTGCACCCAGAGCGGCGATGCCGCGTCCATCCTGTATCGCCTAGCGCGCGAATACCGCGACGGATACGCGCAGTGGACTGCCCACCGCATGACCCAGAGCCGAGACCACGCCGACATCATGAGCTTCCTGTGGTACGACCCGTCGCTGGAGTCGAGGAGCCCAACAGACCTGCCGGCCACCAAGCTCTTCCCGGGCCTGAGCTGGGCCTTCCTGCGCAGCCGCTGGGATGACCCTCAAGCGATCCTCTTCGCCTTCAAAGGCGGGCAGTGCGACTGGGACCACCATCACCACGACGGCAACAGCTTCGCGCTCTACGCCCATGGACAGCCGCTCCTGGTGGACTTCTTCTACCCGCGGACGACCTGGGGGATCACCGCCGAGGCCCACAACACCATCGTGGTCAATGGCAAGGACCAGCGCGGGCACGTTAAGGTGGCCGGAGCCCACGGCCGCCCGGATCACCGCACTGTCCTGGGCGACCTCGTCGAGGCCTCTTGGTACGCCCGCCTGGTGGGAGACGCCTCCCTGGCCTACGACCAGGACGATGTCAGGAGCTTCGTCCGTGAGGTGATGTACCTGCGCAAGACGGACCCGCAAGGCCCGCCGGACTACTTCCTGGTCTTCGACAATGTCGAGGCCACCGGCCCGATGCGGATGGACTGGCTGCTACACAGCTACGGCGATTTCGAGGTGAACCGGAATCATGTCACAGTCACCCAGGGCGACGCCAGCGCGGATGTGACCATGATCGCCCCTGGCGAGCTGGCGCACGAGATCCGCAAGATGACCTTCGAGGAAGCCGGCGTGGAGCAGCCGCCTGGTTTCGACAGCATCAGCATGCTGAAGCTGCGCTCCGCCGAGCCCAACCAGCGCGGGTACTACCTCTCGGTGATCGTGCCGCGTCGCACGTCTGAGGCCCCGCCAATATCCGTGACCTCTATCCTTGAGCCGAACGCTCTCGGCGCAACCATGGCCGACGGCCACAGCACGGACATCGCGCTCTTCGCGCTGGATGCCCCGGAGGCGTCGGCCGCAGGTCTGGCGCTGACCGGTCGCTCCTGCTTTGTGCGCCGGTCGGCGGGCCGCTTCTTGGCCGCCGCTCTGCATAACGGGCAGCGTCTCTTGGCCGATGACGAGCTGCTGTTCGAGACCGATAGCTGGGGCCACGCCGCGCTGACGTTCGGCAATGACGCGATTGACGCTCGGCTCGCGGTCTACGACCCGCGGTGGGTCAAAGTCCACGTCCCCATGAAACCGGAGAAGTTGCTGGTGAACGGCAAGGAGCGTGAGTTCGAGTACGAAGCTGAGACTCGCTGCGTCAAGTTCAGTGCTTCGGCGAGCACGCGCGAGGTGCATATCGCGCTGCACTGACATGCGGCGTCGCTTCGATGCTAGCACAGGCTCCCAGCCTGTCAATGAAACGGAGTGTGATTGCCAAGATGCGGATTGCCGAGCTATCCGAGAAGAATCTTGCGCAGGTGGTGGCCGCCTGGAACGCGACCCTCGTCCACGACCCGCTGACCGCGTCCCGCTTCCGCGAGGTCTTCCTCAACGACCCGAACTACCAGCCCGACGGCGTCTCGGTGGCAGAGGGCAACCACGGCGCTGTGCTGGGCTTCAGCGCCTGCTACGTGCGAGAAACCGTCGCGGGCAAGGATGGCCTGGGGGGGCAGTGGGAGTTCAACTGGGGTTACCTGAAGGGCTTCTTCGTCGTGGAGGGTGACGAGGAAAGCGCGGTCGCGGCCTCTCTGCTGGCCGCCGCCGAGGCTTACTGCGCGGGCGCCGGGAAGGAGGAGATCCGGGTGACAGAGTACGCCTGGGCGTACGTTTTCCCGGGACTGGACATCCGCTATGAGCGGCTGCGCGCCATCCTATGCGAGCGTGGCTACCGCGACCTGCGCACCCTGGAGGACGTGGCGGTAGACCTCCGCGATCCCGGGCTGCCATCTCGTCTCGCCCGCGCGCAGCGGCGGGTGGGGACATCGGCCGAGGTGGTGACTTGGCGACCCGGGCTGCTTCCGGCAATGCAGGCGTTCGTCGCGCAGAGCTACGAGCCGCAGTGGTTTCCCAGTGGCTGGGAGGAAGGGCTAAGTCGCCCGCTGGACCACGTGCTCATCCTGAGGCGTGGAGAGGAGATCGTGGGTTGGGCTCAATACCACCCCTCCCGGCCACGCGCCAGCTTCGGCCCGATTCTTGTCCTTGACCCGATGCGCGGCCATGGGTATGGATCCCTGCTGTTGCTGGAATGCATGGTGCGGGCGCGGCAGGCGGGTGCCGAGAGGATGGCGGCAGGCTGGGCGAACACGGGCTTTTATGTGGCGAACGGCTGGCAGATCACTCGCCGCTACGCGGTGCTGGCAAAGAGGTTGTCTGGCGAGTCTCGCCGAGAGGCGTGAGAGCCCGACTTACCGGCTGGGGTGCCGAGACGCCGTCAGGTCTCACGCGTTGAGCACGGCCTAGGGTTTGCCGGCCGCCGTCTTCCTGCGCAACTCCAGGAGGCCGCTGAGCACCAGCAGCAGCATGATGGCGCCGGCGACGATGAAGGGCAGGAACAGCTCCGGGATGGCCTGGCTTCGGATCAGCAGAACGGACGCGACCAGCACCACTGCGACACCTGCCGCCAGCTCCCAGCAGTCGCCCACGATGAAGTCGTACCAGAAGACAAAGAAGCCTCTTACCAGGCCAATCAGGAATCGCATTACCGGCCCCCCGCCGTCTCCGACAGCAGGGCCGCCGACTCGCTCTCCACCTCGGTCGGGCCTGCGCGGCGTCTCAGAAGCCGAAGCACCATGACCATCCCACGCGAGACCACGATCCAGGCCACCAGCACCCCAATCAGCGCCCAGATATCACCAGGCCATTCCAGGCTCTCCCGCCGCGGTCCGAAGAACCCCAGCCCCTCGACCGACCAGTAGACCCCGAATGTGGACAGCAGCAGGCCTACCGCATACTTCATGGTGTTCTCTGGAACGGCCGACAGAGGCCTGCGGGCGACGGCCCCGACAATCGTCACCAGGACCACCGCCGCCAGAGCCCCGGCGGAGGCATGGAGCATGGCGTTGGGGTCAACGGACCGGGCTTTTAGCCCGAAGGTGATGACGATGAAAACGACCTCGAGGCCCTCCAGCAGCACTCCCTTGAATGAGACCACAAACCCGAACCAGTCCAGCCCCAGGCGAGTCTGCCTGCCCGCGCTGGCTGCCGCCTGCTGTTCCTCGAGGAAGGCTTTGTCCTCGTCGTGGATCGCGATCAGGCCGGACGAGCGCAGAACTGACTTGCGCAGCCACTGCAGGCCGAAGACCAGCAGCAGCGCCCCGATCACGAACTGGAGCAGGGACCTGGAGACATAGTGGGTCAGCATGATCCCGACCAGTGCGGTAAGAGCTGCCAGGGCCGCCAAGGCCGTGACTGCTCCGCAGATCGCCGCCTTCCAGCTCCGCGTGAGCCCCATCGCCAGCACGATGGTGAACGCCTCCACCGCCTCTACCGCGGAGGCTACAAACACGGCCGTGATCAAGGTGATGCTAGCTGCGGTGAACATGTCTGTTGTTGCTGCCTGCTCCGAGTGCCGCCGCCCTCATTCCGCCTGGAGCGCGGCGGCAAAGCGATGCGCCCTCCTGGGCCCGTCACCAGGGAAGCTCGCCCTGGCGGTCAGATCCGGCCCGGCAAGGTAGTCTTTCGCCTTTCTGCTAACCGGTCCTTCCTGCAAAGGGCTTTCGGTAGGTGCGGGGCCGACGAAGGCGAAATCTCTATCCATATGGGCTGGGGCTTCGCCCCAGCTTCTACTCCGTCCGCGGTGAGCAAGCAGGGCACAGCGCTGCGCTCCGCCGCCATAGCATGGAGCGTCGGCAACATGAGTCGGCGGTGAGACCGGGATGCTCTTCCACTCGTGGCAGTTCGCCATTTTCGCTGCCGCAATTTACCTAGGATACCTGCTGGTCTCCAGGAGGGCGCTGGGCACCCACTGGCTTCTTGCCGCGTCTCTCGTCTTCTACGCGTGGGCCGGCCCGCGATTCGTGCTGCTTCTGCTGTACGCGACTGCTGTCAACTTCGCTGCCGGGGTAATGCTGGAGCGCAGCTCGCGGAGGAAGGTCTGGCTGGGCGCGGCCGTCGTCGCCACCCTGGCGCCACTGCTCTATTTCAAGTACGCCGGGTTCACGGCCGAGAGCCTGAACGCCGCGCTTCCACACCTTGGGTTCGCGGCCCGCCTGGTGACGCCAACCGTGCTTCTCCCCATGGGCCTATCGTTCTTCACCTTCCGCGTGCTGGGCTACACCATTGACTGCTACCGAGGGCACGTGGCGCGCGAGAAGAGCTTCCTCCGATTCGCCACCTTCGTCGCCTTCTTCCCGACCCTGCTCGCCGGGCCCATCGAGCGCGCCTCCCACTTCCTGCATCAGATCACTGGCAGGCCTAAGGCCCCCAGCAAGGGCGATCTTGCCGACGGCCTCTCGCTCTTCGTGGTCGGGCTCTTCAAGAAAGTCGCGCTCGCCGATTACCTTTCCCTCTATGTGGACAAGGTTTACTCGGCCCCCGCGAGCTTCGACGGGCTCACCCTCGCCGCCGCCACCTTCGCCTTCGCCTGGAAGATCTACTTCGACTTCAGCGGCTATACCGACATGGCCAGGGGCGTCGCCAGGGCCCTGGGCTTCGACGTCGTGCTCAACTTCAACCACCCCTATCTGGCGACCAGCCTGGGCGATTTCTGGAACCGTTGGCATATCAGTCTCTCCTCCTGGTTCAAGGATTATCTCTACATCCCCCTCGGGGGAAACCGAAAGGGCACCTTCAACACCTACCGGAACATGCTGCTGACCATGGTGATATCCGGCCTCTGGCATGGCGCGGCGTGGACCTTCGTGCTCTGGGGGCTGCTGCACGCTCTCGGCAGGTTCGCCACGCGGGAGCTGGAGCGGACTCGGATCTACCGGGAGCGAGTGCCCACACTGGTCAAGCAGCTCTGGGTCTTCTCATTCGTGGGCTTCTGCTGGATCTTCTTCAGGGCGAGCAGCCTGTCCGATGCGGTTCTCATCGTGAAGCGGATCGGCAGCGCCAGCCTGGCCGACCCCAGGTTCCCAGTCGCTATGCTCGTGTTCTGTCTCGTCATCTGGATCTACCAGTTCTGGTACGAATCCAAGGCGAAGCGCCTGTTGGCCTGGGCTCCCATCAGGGTGGGGGCCGTATGTTACATGCTGGTTCATCTTGTGCTGTTCAGCGGCGGCGGCAGTCAGCCGTTCGTCTACCTGCAGTTCTGAAGGGATAGGGCGCACATGCAGCCGACGAGTGTCTACAGCTCCAACTCGATCCGGCTCTCCTGGCGGGAGTGGGCGGTGGCGGCGCTGGTCTGTGTTGGTGTGCTCTGTCTGCTCCCAGCGCTGTGGCCAGCTACAGGAACAAACCTGTCCCGCCCGGATTACCGGCTGCCGGGGGAATTGAGCGAAGATTACTGGATGTTCGGGAGCTGGTCCAAGTACAGCCGCGCTAAGTACCAGGCCGTGGTGCTGGGAGATTCCGTGGTCTGGGGCCAGTATGTGAGGAGCGATGACACGCTGACACACCACCTGAACGAGCTGGCCGGGCAGACCGCGTTCGCGAACCTGGGCGTGGATGGCCTGCACCCGGCCGCCATGGCAGGGATGATCGCCTACTACGGCAGGGAAGTTGAGAACGAGCCCGTCCTGCTCCATCTCAACCCACTGTGGATGAGCTCCTCGAAGCAGGACCTGCAAGCCCAAGGGGAAGCGCGCTTCAACCACCCGAAGCTGGTGCCGCAGCTCCTCCAGCGCCCCACCTCCTACCGCCCGACGCCGGCGGAGGTGATCGGCGCCGTCTTGCCGCGGCATGTACCCTTCCTCAACTGGAAAGAGCACGTGAGGATCTCCTACCTGGAGGGAATGGGGCCGCAGGAATGGACCCTCGAGCATCCTTACAGCCTCTTTCCGGAGAGCCGCGGACCGGACGCCTTCTCTGGCGATGAGCCCGGCAGCCAGCCACAGAGCTGGCGGGAGAAGGGACTTGCTCCCCAGAACCTACCCTGGGTGGAGGCCGCGCGGTCCTACCAATGGCGGTCCTTCAAGAGAGCCGTCGCGCTGCTCAGATCGCGGGGCAACGACGTATTCGTGGTAGTCGGCCCGTTCAACAGCTATGCGCTGACCGGGGAGAGCCAGACGCGCTACCAGGCGTTGACATCGGCGATCGGGAAGTGGCTGGAGCAGGAGAAGGTCCCGTATTGCGCGCCACGTCTTCCCTCCACCGACATGTACGCCGATGCCAGCCATCCCTTGGGAGGCGGATATCGCGAGCTAGCCAAGGAGCTGTTCCGCTCGCCAGCGTTCCGGGCGTGGATGAGGAGCTGGGCGGGCGCTGGCGACCGGCCTGCGCGCCGGAATAGATGACGAGAGGAGAAGCGGAAGCCGTGACCATCGCCATGAATCGCAGGAAACACGCATGGACGGTCGTCTCGATCGCACTGCTGCTGGCAGGCGCCGCGGCGGTATGGGCCCAGCATGAGAGCATAGATGACGCCACGCGGGTGCCGCCTGGACTCCGCGCGCCGGCTGCGGTTCGCCTGTGGGACACCGTGACTCCCCTTCACGGGCAGGCTGACGTGAGGCACAGAAGCAAGTGGCGGCCGCTCGGGGCTGGCGCGCAGGGCCGCCTCCGCGGCGATCTCGTGATGGAGACAGATGCGCTGGCCGCGGCCTTCGCCTCCCGGCTCGGGAAGGTGCTGGTGTACGCGCCGGCGCGGCCGGCAGAGACCAGAGCCACAGTCGTTCCCAGTGGATTCCGCGGCAAGGGGGCCGCTCTCGCCAGCACCAAGATCACCGCATCGAAGGCCGGCGCGGCGATGGTGCAAGCTGATTTTCGCGCACCGGGCGGGAAAGACCTCCCCATCGCGTTCTCGTTCGTCGGCAACCGCATTCTCACCATCACAGCAGAGGGAAGCACGCGCGGCATCAGCCTCCTCGCCCCGATCGAGGTGGCCCTCGTGCCCAGCTTCGTCGGAGACGACCTCATCTACGATCTCCGCGACTACCCCTCGGCCAAAACCATCTCCCCGCCCTCAGAGCACCTCCTCCTCGGTCTCCTTGGGGGCGAGAGCAGCATGCTGGTCATGACCTGGCAGGACGACGCCCCTTCGGTTCGGCTAGCGCTGGGCAAGTCCAGCCCCAGGAGCGCGAGCATCAGAGCGCTTGACGTAGTGGGCGCGCGCAGCCTGTCGCTGGCCGTGCTGGACGCTCCGGGCATCTGGCACCGGGAGAAGCTGAAGCCCTCCTTCCTGGAGCGCAACACTGCCATCCTCTGGAAGCCGCCGTTCCCGGCGCTGTGGCTGACGCAGCTCTACGAGGACGAGGTCAAGACGACCTACGAGTTCAGAGACGCGAAAGAGGAGACGTGGCGGGGTGGAGTAGGTGATTACACCTATCCCGCCTGGTTTTCGCGGGGAAAGACCATGCTCTCCCTGGGCAAGAAGATCCCGCCTGAAGGCGAAGCGATCATCTACTTCCTGGAGAGAAGCGAGGGCACGCCCCAGCAGGTGCTGGCCCCGATAGATGTGGTGAGGCGCACGTTGGCAGGTCCGGCATTGGCCAGCGTGCTGGAGGAGGGAGAGAGGCCAACCCGACCAGTCCAGCGGGCCGACGCGGTGATCGGCGGAGCAACTTGCCACGTCACCGATGTGTTCAAGGAGGTCTTCGACGAGGGCCGAGAGGTGGAGAAGAAGGAGTACATCAAGAGCGGCGTGGAGGATATGCTCTTCTACCTCGACGTGATGTTCGAGCGCGACGCGCGGTACTATCCCTTCGGCCAGGACATGATCAAGTTCCTGGACGCCCAGGGGAGGCGGCGGCCGGACCTGGCCCCGTTCATCCACGAAATGCGAACGATTACGGCGGAGATCGTGACCACCTACGACAACGCACGCGATACCATCAGGAATATGGACTACGCGCGCGAGCTGGCGCAGAAAACCGAGGCCCTCGCGGCCGAGAGAAGGCCGGACAACCCCCAGCGGATGGTCGAGCTGAAGCAGGACTGGACCAGCATGGGGGGCGCGCTGGAGGAGCTGGCGAGGAAAGAGAACAGCCTCACCAGAAAGCTGTTCCAGCAGGCGGGGTATCGCACGGCGGTCACGCCGCAAGCCTTGCAGCTAGCTGAAGAGATCAGGGGTCGGGCCAAGAAGTGTCTCGCGAACCCGGAGGACTACGAGATCTGGGCGAACTACTAAAGAGCTTCGCCGAATGAAGTAACACGGCGAAGCTCAAGAGGCGGCCCAGACGGGCACAGGGCGGTGTTCGCACATTACTTCGTTGTGCGAACATCATTAGAGCGCATTTCAGAACCTACCGGCTGGCTGGCCGCACCGCGCCTTCGCATGAAATGCGCCTGCCACGGCCTGACGTTGTGCAGTGCTGTTCCATAACCTCCCCTGGGAGGGTTATGAAACAGCTTCTAGCGAGGTGAAGGGTGGAAGTTGGAGGCTGAGAGTGGATAGTGGTACGGCGCTGCCACCTCTCTGGTATCAGGCAATTTCAGATCTCAGATCTCAGATCTCAAATCGCAAATCGCAGATCCTACCCCGAGGAGGCATCATGCTGACCACACGACAGGCCCTCGGAAGCCTTGCCCCGAGGTTGCTCTGCTGCGCCGTGCTACTGGCTGCTCTCGGCCTCGTGCCAGGGGCCTATGGGGAAATCCCGCCCAAGACAGCAAAGACCAGGTCGGGAGTGGAGATGGTCCACCTGCCGGGCGGCTGGTTCGTGATGGGGGACGCAAAGGGAGCGCCGGACGAGAAGCCCCACAGGGTCTTCGTGGATGCCTTCTACATAGACAAGCACGAGGTCACCCAGGAGCAGTACCGGAAGCTCGTGGGGGCTGATTACTCCCGCTGGAAGGACAAGAACGGCCCGGTGGAGCAGGTCACGTGGGCGGCGGCCGCGCGGTACTGCAATGCGCGCTCGCGCGCGGAGGGCCTCACCCCCTGCTACGACACCAAGACCTGGAAGTGCGACTTCGCCGCAAACGGCTACCGGCTGCCCACGGAAGCGGAATGGGAGTATGCTGCGCGGGCTGGCAAGACCTCCAGCTACTTTTTCGGCGATAGCCCCTCGGCCCTGCGGAACTTCGCCTGGGTCAAAGAGAACAGCGGCGGCCGCCCCCGCGAGGTGGGCAAGAAGCTGCCCAGCCCCTGGGGGTTGTACGACATATACGGGAACGTCTGCGAATGGTGCAACGACTTCTACGCCGTTGACTATTACCAGAAGAGCCCGGCGAAGAACCCGAGAGGGCCGGCCTCAGGGAGTAAGCGCGTGGTGCGCGGTGGGAGCTGGAACTCCCGCGCCTCTGATTGCCGTTCCTCCTACCGCTCCTCGGAGAACCCGGCCTACGCCGATGTCTGCATCGGCTACTACGACGTCTATGGCCTCCGCTGCGTGCGAAGCGCAGGCAGCTCCAAGTGAGCTGCTCTCCGCCGCCGGAGAAGGCCTGGCAACGGAGGAAGCCTGAAGGGTGAGCCAACCCAATATCTTGCACATCATCTGCCATGACCTGGGCCGACATCTGCACTGCTACGGCCAGCCGGATGTCTCCAGCCCGCATCTCGACCAGCTAGCGGCTGAAGGCATTCGCTTCCAGGACTGCTTCTCCGCCTCTCCGCCCTGCAGCCCGGCGCGCGGCTGCATCATGACCGGACGCTACGCGCACAGCAATGGCCAGATCGGCCTCGCCCATCGGGGTTTCGAGCTGCCCGAGCGGGAGCAGACCATCGCTGACTACCTCAACGCCGCTGGCTACCTGACGGCGAACATCGGCCTCCAGCATGAGCGCGTGGACCCAGTGAAGAACCGCTACCAGACGGACGATCACGAGTCCAACCACTGCGAGGTGGTGGCGCAGAAAGCCGCGGCCTTTCTCGCCGACAGAACCGGCAAGCCCGCGCCTCGCTTCTACCTCAATGTCGGGTTCAGCGAGGTGCATCTGCCCTTCACCCGGCCCGAGTATATCGCTGACCACCCCGACCGCGTCAGCGTTCCGCCCTGGCTGCCGGACAACCAGGGCGTGCGGGAAGAGCTGGCACGCTTCAACGGTGCCATCCGCTTCATGGACGAGGCGGCGGGGCTGATACTGAGGGCCCTGGATCGAGCCGGCCTCGACCAGAGCACGCTCGTGATGTTCACCACCGATCACGGGATGGCCTTCCCCCGCGCCAAGGGGATGCTCTACGACCCGGGGATCGGCACCGCGCTGGTCATGCGCCTACCCAGAGGCGAAGGCGGCCGGGGCCTTGTCAGGCCGCACCTGCTCAGCAGCATTGACATCGCGCCTACGCTGCTGGAAGCGGCCGGCATCCCCCCGCCCGAGCGCATCCAGGGGCGCAGCTTCCTCGGCCTGCTCACTGGGGATGACTACGAACCGCGGGACCGTGTCTTTGCAGAGAAGAACTACCACGACTGCTACGACCCGATTCGCAGCATCAGGACCGACCGGTACAAGTACCTCCGGAACTTCGAGACCAGGCCGAAGATCATCCTGGCGAGTGATATGAAGAGGAGCTCGGCTTCCGATGTCATGTGGCCGTGGGCGAAGCAAGCGCGGGATGCGGAGGAGCTCTACGATCTACACGCCGACCCCGGCGAGATGCGCAACCTCGCCGGCCGGCCGGAGTGGGAGACGCTGCGCGCCGGCCTGGCGCAACAGCTACACCAGTGGATGGTTCAGACCTGCGATCCTCTGCTGAGCGGCCCGATGGCCGCGCCACCGGGGGCCCGGGTGGACCCGCCCGACCTGCTTGAGGAGAAGTCCTAGGCCGAGCGCAGGCCTGGCGGCCTGCCCTGGCCCTCACGCCCGCGGGTGATAGGCCTGGTATACCTCCCGCAGGCGGTCCACGGAGACGTGGGTGTAGATCTGAGTGGTGGCGATATCGGCGTGGCCCAGCAGCTCCTGGATGGCTCGGAGGTCGGCGCCGCCCTCCAGCATGTGGGTGGCGAAGGAGTGGCGCAGAGTGTGAGGTGAGACCGGGGTGCGGATGCCGGCCTGACGAGCGTAGCGGGAGATGATGCGCCAGAAGGCGACCCGGGTGAGTGGCCGGCCTTTGTTCCCCAAGAAAGGGGAGCCGCGGCGTCGCGGCGGGCGGCCAGGTAGGCCCGCACGGCCGCCAGCGCGGGCGCCCCGACGGGGACGATGCGCTCTTTCGAGCCTTTCCCCACGCAGCGCACCAGCCCCAACTCCAGGTTGAGGTCGCCTCGCTTCAGCCCCACCGATTCCGAGACGCGCAGACCGGCGGCGTAGAGCAGCTCCAGCATGGCGCGGTCGCGCAGGCCGCGCCGGGTGTTGACATCAGGCTGCCTGAGCAGATCCTTCACTTCCGCGATGGTGAGGACGGAGGGGAGGCGGCGCAGCAGCCGCGCCGGGGGCAGGTTGGTGGTGGGATCGGCTGGGATCCTCTCCTCTCGCACCAAGTGCCGATAGAACGCGCGCAGCGCGGAGAGCTTCCGCATCACGGTGGCGGGGGCGGCAGCCGAGCGGCGAAGCTGCCCCAGGTAGGCGATCAGGTGGGATTCCTTCACCCCCGTGGCCTCACCAATCCCCCGCGACAGCAGGAAACGCAGGTGATGCAGCAAGTCCCGGCGGTACGCCTGGAGGGTGTTAGCAGAGAGCCCGCGCTCCACCGCCAGGCTGTCGAGGAAAGCCCGCAGTGCGTGGGTGAAAGCAGATGGCAGCGGCGACAGCTCGGTTTGGCTCATCAGACTCAGATACCACGCCTGGGTCAGAGACTCGATTGGCGCGAGCCTTGCCCGGTGGGCCAGCACAGCACGGCAAGACAGCACAGGGCGAGGGCGAGCTGGCCGCGCAGGCCTCGCACTTTCCGGCCGTGGAACCTGCTGTGGGTGGGAAGCAACAGCTTCTCGTCCGGAATGTCCAGGGCGCGGGCGACCACGTTCTCGACATCGGGCGCGGCCGCACCCAGGGCGCCCGCGAACTCCGGCGAGGTGAAACCTCGCGCCGCGGCGACAAGGCCCAGCGCCGTGCCCAGCAGCAAGCCCTCCTCCGCGATCTCCAGATCGCGATGAGGCGATAGGTCCAGCGGCAGATGAGACACGAAGCCGAGCGCGAAAGCCTGGCCCGGGGTGCGACAGAACCGGCCGAGGGCGGCGCCGGTGAGGGCGTGGACAGCAGCGATCATGGGCTCTGCTGACTTGAGCGCATTTCATCACCTACCTGCTGGCTGGCCGCACCACGCCCTCGCATGAAATGCGCCTGCCGCTGCCTGACCTTGTGCGGTGCTGTTTCATAACCTCCCCTGGGAAGGCTATGAAACAGCTTCTTGCCTCGGGATCCGAGACGCCGGGAAGCCTGAGGGAGAGCTTCCAGCAAGGCCTAGCGGGGCCGGGGCTCAGGCTTGACGCCCCGGAGCCAGCACCAGTACTCGTAGATGGTCCACAGGTAGTTGCGGGTCTCGCGATAGGGGGGAACACCTCCGTAGCGGCTGACCGCGCCGGTGCCGGCATTATACGCGGCCAGCGCGTGAAGCGGGTCGCCCCCGTACCTATCGAGGTTGCGCTTGATGATCCGGATGGCCACCTCCAGGTTGGCGACCGGATCGTATGGGTCCACGCCGTGCGCGGAGGCGGTGGCCGGCATCAGCTGGCCCAGGCCGGCAGCCCCTTTGTAGGAGCGAGCATTCGGGTTGAAACGGGACTCTGCGGCGATCACAGCAACCACCAGGAAGTAGTCGCCGACGCCGTAGCGGTCGCAGTAGCTGATGATGCTATCGGCGATCATGGCAACGTCATTCGCCGACAGCCGTGGGTTGAGATAGGAGATGGCGCGCTTGATGATCAGCGAGACATCGCCACCGCGGCTGGGCAGCGTGGTGGTGCGGCTGAGCTCTGCCGCGGAGCGAGCGATCTCCTCCTTGTCCTTCACCGGCATCTTCAGCGCGGCCCTGGCGGCCTGGGCGAGCACATCTATCGGGGTCTTATCCCAGGTCACGTCCACCAGATCGAGGCGAGATCGGCCGGAGGCATCGGCCGGTTTCACCAGGCAGCGCACCCGGCCCTCGCTCTGAACCTCCGGGCGGACACCTTTGCACTCGATCTCGACCGTCGCCTTGTCCACCAGCTCGAGGATGATGACCCGCTTGTCGCCGGTCTCGAGCAGGCCCTGGATCACGCCCGAAATCTGAAGCGACCGGCCGGGCTCGGTGCGGCGGGCCTGGTCTAGCTGAGGGCCGCTGACCACATCCAGGGGCTTGAGCAGGCGAACGGATTTCGCGTACTGCGCCTCTGAGTTCGCAGAAGCGACAGGGGAAGAGCAGAGGAGGACCGTGAGGGCGGCCCAGAAGGCCCCCCGCGTGGACCGTGTGTGCGAAAGAGCAGGCCGACACATGGCACAGGGATTATACCACAGTCGCACCCGAGCGGCAAGGCTGACTGCAGAGCGTTCCTCTGCGGCAGGAAGTAGATAGGCCCAGGCGAAGTCGCAATCAGGTCTGGTGGATCTGTGGTCCACCATCTTGGCACTGTCTGGAGATGGCGAACGTTGGAGGCGCAGATGGCGAAGATCGCACGAGATATCGTTGAACTCATCGGGAACACGCCCCTGGTGCAGCTCAACCGCGTCACAGATGGAGCGGCGGCGCGCATTCTGGCGAAGCTGGAGTTCTTCAACCCGGCCGGAAGTGTGAAAGACCGCATCGGTATGTCAATGATCGCGGCGGCGGAGCGTGAGGGGCGGATCACCCCTGGCAAGAGCGTGTTGGTCGAGCCCACCAGTGGGAACACCGGGATCGCGCTGGCGATGGTGGCGGCGGCCAAGGGCTATCGGCTGATCCTCACCATGCCGGACACGATGAGCCTGGAACGGCGCGCGCTGCTGCGGGCTTTCGGGGCGGAATTGGTGCTGACGCCCGGGAAGCATGGCATGCGGGGGGCAATAGCGCGAGCGGAGGAGCTGGTAGCGGAGACCGCTGGGGCCTTCATGCCCCAGCAGTTCAACAACCCGGCCAATCCGCAGGTGCACCGAGAGACAACGGCGGAGGAAATCTGGCGAGACACCGACGGCCAGCTCGACATCTTCGTGGCCGGCGTTGGCACAGGAGGCACCATCACCGGGGTGGGCCGGGCGCTCAAGCCTCGCCTCCCCCACCTCCAGGTGATCGCAGTGGAGCCGGCCGCCTCCCCGGTGCTCTCTGGGGGCGCGCCCGGGCCGCACAAGATACAGGGCATCGGCGCGGGGTTCAAGCCGGAAGTGTTGGACATGGGAGTGGTGGACGAAGTGATCACAGTGACCGATGACGATGCCATCACCATGGCTCGCCGCATCATCCGGGAGGAGGGGATTCTCTGCGGGATCTCGTCCGGCGCCAACACCTGGGCGGCGGTGCAGGTGGCGAAGCGCCCCGAGAACGTGGGGAAGACCATCGTCACCGTGCATCCCAGCACCGGCGAGCGCTATATCTCCACCGTGCTCTTCGCGGAGTTCAGGGACTGACTCGACGCGCCAGAACCCGCGGGAACGGCGCTGGCAGGAGAGGGACTGACGGGAAGAGAACGCTGCGCTTTCGCGGAGACTGCCGCCGATGGCATCGTGGTCAGGCCTTGCCAAGCCAGTTCGTCACGCGTTGCGCTGGGATGCCACTTCGGGGGCGCTTGGCGGACTGTTCTCCGGGGCGCTCTTCCCCTTTCTGGGTGTCATCGCGCGGCGCGATCTGCACGCTTCCGCCTATCTGATCGCGCTGCTGAGCGCCTCCGGCGCGGTGGGCAATCTCTTCAACCCGGTGATAGCCCACCACATCCGGAACCGGGCGAAGCTCCCGCATGCGGTCTGGCCCGCGCTCGCCGGCCGTGCTTGCTTCCTGCTCATGCCCCTGGCGGTGGTGGCGCCAGCCTACGTCGCGATCTGCTTCCTCGCCAACGCGGTCGCCGCCCTCGCTTCTCCCGCCTACGCCGCGGTGATTCGAGATGCTTACCCGATGGACCGGCGGGGGCAGCTCATGGGGTGGGTACGGGTGGTAGCCGTTGCCGGGTCCATGATCGGCGCTCTGGCGGGAGGTTTCGCCCTGGCGAGAGTCAGCTTTCGCTGGGCCTTCCCGATGGCAGCGGCAGTAGGGCTACTGGCCAGCATGGCCTTCTCTCGCATCGGCGTGCCTGCGGCCCCGGAAGGGCCGGCATCACCGAGGCCCGGAATGCTGGAGAGCTACAAGCTGGTCCGGGCCGATCGCACGTTCGGGCTCTACTCCACCTGCTTCTACCTCTATGGCTTCGGCAACCTGATCATGGGGCCTGTGGTCCCGGTCTTCCAGGTGGATGTGCTCAAGATCAGCCCGCAGTGGGTCGGCTATCTGGCCATGGTGGCTTCGGCCTCGAGCATGTTGGGATATCTCTACTGGGGCCGGGTGCTGGACCGGCACGGGCCGTTCCGCCTGATGCTGATGGTGATCTCGGTGATCTCGCTCATGCCGGTCACCTACTTCTTCGCCCGAGGGGTGCCGGTGCTGCTGATCGCAGCCGCAGCAAGCGGGTTCGCCATGTCCGGTGGAGACCTGGGATACGTGAACGCGGCGATGTGCTTCGGCCCGCGCCACGCAGCCGCGGCCTATGCCGGGATGTTCGCTTTCCTCCAGGCCTGCCGGGGTATCCCCGGTCCGTTCGTCGGGGCGGCGCTGAGCAACCTGGTGGGCCCGCGTCCCGTGTTTCTGGTCGCGCTGGGCCTGTGGGCAGTCGCGGTCACGGTCCTGGTAACGCGAGGAGGGCTGCGGATCAGGCCGCAGCAGGACGGGTGATCACGCTGCCACCAATCCGGGAGGGCGATTACCCCTCTAGCAGCCGTACCGCGGTCAAGGTTAGCATGGCGGCGCCGATCGGGAGCACGCGGCGGTCATCGAAGTCGAA
Organism: uncultured Armatimonadota bacterium; assembly: GCA_963716175.1. Classification (GTDB taxonomy): domain Bacteria; phylum Armatimonadota; class Hebobacteria; order Hebobacterales; family Hebobacteraceae; genus MFD04408-11. Next base: position 4,487,833 of record OY970296.1, read on the forward strand.
CTGGGCGTTGTGGCCGGGTGCAACGAATCCCTTCTTCTCATCCCGGATGCCGATGCGGAACATGGCCGCCGGAACGCCGGCCAGCGCGAAATAGGAGAAATCCTCTCCTCCCAGGCCCGGCCTCGGAATCTCCGTCAGGCCGTCCTCCCCGAGCATCTCGCGGGCTGCCCCAGCGATCACGTCCACAACCCCGTCATTGTTGACGAGGGGCGGATAGCTCTCCTCGATCTTCACCCGCAGGCTGGCACCGACGGCGGCAACGACCTTCCGCAGATCGCCTCTCAAGAAGCGAAGGATCGCTTGCCGGCTCTCGGGTTCCAGGCTGCGAATCGTCCCCTCCAGGCTCACCTCGTCTGCGAGGATGTTCATCCGCGTGCCCCCGCGGATGATACCAAACCCGATCAGTCTGCGATCGAGCGGATTGGTATGGCGGGCGACGAACTGCTGAATGGCGAGAAAGGCTTGGCAGGCCGCCGAGATCGCGTCCACCCCCAGGTCCGGGCGGGCGACATGGGAGGTCTTCCCGCGGACAGTCAGGGTGACGTCATCCACCTGGGCGGTGTCGTAGCCGCGCCTGATCCCGACTTTGCCGGAGGCGGTCTCGGTATCCACGTGGAGGGCGGCGATCGCGGATACCTTCGGGCGCGCCAGCACGCCGTCTGCGATCATGCGGGGCGCGCCCCCGCGCCCTCCTCCCCGGGTTGAAAGATCAGCTTCACATTGCCCGGCAGCCGGCCGCGCATCCGGTGCAAGATGGCGGCCGCGCCCAGCAAGCAGGCCACGTGCCCGTCGTGGCCGCAGGCGTGCATGAGACCAGGCTTACGCGAGCGGTAGGGCGCCTGGCTTTGTTCATCGAGCTCGAGGGCATCCATGTCGGCCCGCAGGCCGATGGTCCTGGCGCCGCGCCCCCGAACCAGTCCAACCACCCCGGTCTCACCCACGCCCTCCCTGACTCTGTCCACCCCAATCTCGCGGAGCCGCGCGGCCACGAAGGCCGCGGTCTCGTGCTCCTGCATGCTGGGCTCCGGGTGCATGTGGAGGTGCCGCCGCCAGGCCACCAGCCTGGAGGTCAGGTCCTGGGCTTCAGAAAGGATATTGCTTCCCCTGATTCGCCTCACCTTGTCTTCCTTTCCGGCCTATGCTCGTGCGCCGATTGGTCTCGGTTGACAGCACCCGCGTTCGCCGCGGCGGAACAGGCTTCCTATCTGGCAGAGGGCAGGGAGCAGAGAAGAGAGGAGAGAACTGCAAGAGGGGCAACGGGTAGGGCAGGCCTGCGACCCGCCCTACCACGGCCACGATGGTTACCTGGCAAGCAAGGTGACGGAAACTCCGAGTGCCCCGCTCGATATCTGCGTTGTCTCCTGGCGGACGCGCGATCTCCTCCGCGGCTGCCTCAGGTCGGTCGTGGGGCAGTCCGAGGCGGCCGAGATCGTGGTGGTGGACAACGCCTCCGGGGACGGGACGGTGGAGATGGTGCAGAAGGAGTTCCCGCAGGTCCGCCTCATCGCGAACGATCGCAACCTCGGTTTCGCGGCCGGGAATAACCAGGCGATCCGGGCCACCAAGGCCCCTTTCCTCTTCCTGCTGAATCCGGACACTGAAGTGCAGCCGGGAGCGTTGCCCGCACTGCTGGGTGTCTTCGGTGAAGGTGAACGAATCGCGGCGGTGGCCCCCCAGTTGCTCCTCCCGGAGGGCTCGATCCAGCGCTCCTGCCGCAGCTTCCCAGAGCCGGCCGCGCTCCTCTATGATGCTGTAGGCCTGGCTCGCCTCTTCCCTGGCAGCGAGGCCCTCGGCCGGTATCGTATGACCTATTGGGACCACAACAGCCGCCGGGAGGTGGATCAGCCCATGGCCTCGGCCCTGGCGCTGCGCCGGACCGCGCTGGAGGAAGTGGGGCTGTTCGACGAGGATTTCCCGCTCTATTTCAACGATGTGGATCTGTGCTTCCGGCTGCGGCGAGCGGGCTGGAGAATCCTGTTTGAGCCCAGGGCCAAAGTGGTGCATCATCTGGGCGCAAGCACCGGGCAGGTGCGCCCGGCCGCCATCATGGAGTCACACCGCAGCCTGATCCGGTTCTACCGGAAGCACTATCGCGGGCGCGTCTGCTGCTGTGCGTACTGGCCCGTGGTCGCTGGCGCCTGGCTCACGATGTGGCCTCGCGCTGGGGCCGCCTGGCTCGCCGCGAGGATGAAGAGGCGTCGTCCCTGAGACAGGGGCCGATCATCTCTTCGATACTGGCTATCTCACCGCGGCTCAGCCCGTAAGCACGGTAGACTGCGGCGTCAAGCCGCTTTACCAGGGCCGATCGCGCGGCGATATCGGTAGCATCAAGGAGCGCCGCCGCCAGACCGGCCAGCTTCTCTCTTCCCGCGCCTGGGACAGGCAGCAGCGCCAGCTTGCTGACTTTCACCTGGGCGAAGGCGCGGCCTCCCTCCGGCGCCACCCGCGGTAGAGCGCGGCGAAGGCGCGCGAGTTCAGCACCGCCAGCAGCGCGAGCAGGTCGTGCTCCGTCTTTCCCGTGATCGCGATCACGCTGCGGCCGAACCAGACTCCCCGCCGGTCGAGGGTGGCGACCGGCCAATCTGCCGTCTGGCGGAAGAGTATCTTGGGAGTCAGCCGGTACACCGGCTCCCGCACCGATACACGCTCAACCGCTCCGATCCGGCCGCGCCAGTCATGCCTCAACCAGGCCGAATGGGCGATCTCACTGAAGGGTGCGAAATCGCGCCCGCGCGCCACAGGTATGTCATCGGGATGCTCGCGCGTGCCCGAGTACAGGAGCGCCCGGCCGATCTCCGCCCGCGGGTAGTTGATCCCCACATCGTGGAACTCGAATCCTGGGCCGGGGGCAGCCAATGGCGCCAGCGCCGCGGTCAAGCGCGCCAGTAGTTGACGCAGCCAGGCGGACGGCAGCAGGAAGCTGCTGTGCGAAGCTGTGGTAGGGGCATCGCGCGGTGTGGGCGACCCGGCCTGGGAGAGCGCGGCGTCGAGCCCTGAGCGCGGCACGCGGCGCAGGTCGAGAGTGGGGAAGGATTCCGGGGCGGCTTCCTTTCCCGTCAAGCAGAGCAGACAGGCAGGCGCCGTCGCTCCCGCGAAGATGCTCTCACCCAGCAGGGCCACCTTCAGTGGCCGGAATCGCTCCAGGAGAGAGCGCCGCATCCCCTGATAGCGCACCTGCGAAAGCACCGTGTCGGGCAGGACCAGGCCCACCGCGCCGTCATCCCGCGCTGTGTCTGCCGCGAGCTGCAGGAAGAAGAGATAGCTGTCGCGATGGCCCGACAGTGCCTTGGGCGCGGCCGCCGCCAGCCGCGGGGCTTGCTCCGCCGACAGCTTCACGCCCCAGGGTGGGTTGCCCAGCACGATGTCGAAGCTGCGCGGAGGAGGTGGCGCCGAGAGCGCATCTTGCACCGAGAGATGATCGGCCGGGACCCTTGCCGGCCGGCCCGGCCGCGACCCCGCGAGCCAGAGCGCCATCCGGCTGGCCTCGGCCGCAACTGGGTTCAACTCGAGGCCGAAGATGCAGTCCCGGAGCGCGACGCGACGGACGTCGTTCTCCTCCTCCCCTCCCCCATCGCGCCGGCAATCGCCTCCATCGCGGCCACCGCGAAGGCGCCGGCGCCCATCGCGGGATCGAGGAGCCTGAAAGAGAGGACCTGAGGCGCGCCCGCGCCCCGCCCGATGAGCGTGCCCCGCACCACCGTCTCGGCGATCTCGTCCGCGATCCAGGCCGGGGTGTAATAGCTGCCGCTGGCGCGCCGGCCCGGCTGCAGCAACAGCTCGCAGAAGCGGCCCAGGCGCTCGGCCGCAGCGCGCGGCGCAGCTTCTCCTGCGACCGGCTCCACCGAGGCGCGGGCGGCCTGGCAGCTCGCCTCTGCCTCCGTAGGCGGCCAGGCCAGGCCCTCCAGTCCCAGGCTCGCCTGAGCTTCGAGGAAGGCCTGCCGCACATCGTTGACGGATTGGCGCATGTCGGCGCTGGTGCCGGAAGCGGCCCGCACCGGGTCGGCCAGGGAGGGCGGCAGCAGGTCGAGGGCAAGCGCCTCCAGGAGAAAGCGGAGCCGCAGCGCGAGCGCGGCTGATTCCGGGTCGAGTGCCGGGGCGCCGCTCACCGCTGCTCGTACTGGCGGCGGTAGAACTCGCGGTAGAGCTCGCCCGACTTGATCGGCTCCCACCACTGGCGATTCTCCACGTACCACCGGGCGGTGGCACGCAGCGCCTGCCCCGCGTCGTAGCGCGGCTCCCAGCCCAGAGCTCCTAGCTTGCGCGAGTTCACCGCATAGCGCCGGTCGTGGCCCGGCCGGTCCTTCACGTGCTGGATCAGGGACTCCGGCTTGCCCAACTCGGCGAGCAGCAGCCGCGCCATCTCGATGTTGGGCATCTCGTTGCCCGCGCCGATGTTGTAGACCTGCCCCGGCTCGCCCTTTTCCAGCGCGAGCAGGATACCCCGACAATGGTCCTCCACGTGCGTGTAGTCACGCACCTGGAGGCCGTCGCCGTAGAGAGGCAAGGGCTTGTTCTCAAGGGCATTGCTGACGAAGAGCGGGACCACCTTCTCCGGGTACTGGTAAGGGCCGATGTTATTGGCGCCGCGGGTGATCACCACACTGGTCTGATAGGTCGTCCAGTAAGACAGCGCGAGCAGATCAGCGCCTGATTTGCTGGCGGCATAGGGGCTGCTTGGCCGCAAGGGCCAGCTCTCCTCGGCCTCGCCCTCGGCGATGCTCCCGTAGACTTCATCGGTGCTCACCTGGAGCAGCCGGCCCGCTTTGCCCTGCCGGACTGCCTCCAGCAGCACGAAGGTGCCGATGACATCAGTGCGCAGGAAGGCCACAGGATCCATGATGGAGCGGTCCACATGGGTCTCGGCGGCGAAGTTGACGATGGCGTCGGCTCCCTCCGCGGCCGCGGCCACTGCCTCCTCATCGCAGATATCACCTTTGACGAACCGATAGCGGGGATGATCTGCTACGTCCTTCAGGTTGGCCAGGTTCCCGGCGTAGGTGAGCCTATCGAGGTTCGCGACATGCCAGTCCGGGCGCTCGGCCAGCACCAGGTGGATGAAGTTGCTCCCGATGAACCCTGCCCCACCCGTCACCAGCAGCTTCATGCTCCCCTCCTCCCGGCCTCCAGTCGCCGCGCTGCCAGCACCCGGTCCGCGGGTGCGTCGAAACCTGAGCCCTCCATCTCCAGGAACTGCTGCACCGCCCGCCAGCCCAGGTAGACCCCGGCACGCGAGGGCCAGTCTCCCCGCGCCCCGCGCCCGTAGATGACTCGGGCTGCGAGCGCCTCGTCCTCTGACTCCAGAGCGGATTCGATAGCGCGCCACAATTGCCCTTCGTACTGGCGCAGGGCGGCGACCTGTCCGGCGCGCATTAGCAGGTGCTCGTGCGCGGGGCGCTCCGGGAAGGCGCGGGTTGAGAACTCCACCGCGAACCCCTCGTCCACGAGCCGGTCGGCCAGGTTGCGAGCGCTCGAGAGCGCGCGGCGATAGCAGTGGCCATACTCATGGGCGAGCAGGATCGGCACCAAGCGAAGGCTGCCCAATCGCTCCATCCCGATGCCGATCGCCCATCGTCCCTCCACCTGGAAGGCGAAGCCGTCAGGGCTGAAGAAGCCAACCAGATAGTAGGCCTCGGGTTCGGGCGAAAGCGGCGCTGCGGCCTGGCAGCGCGCCATCGCCTCCCTCGCCAGCTCGCTCGGATCGGCCTCTCGCACCACATCGCGCAGCAGACCGTAGTCCTGCGGCCGCACCCGGCGCACGCGCTCCTGCCACACCGCCCTCGGGCGCCCCATGCACTGCTCCCACCAGGCCTCCAGTGCGGCGCGGTGCGGGTTCAGGTAAAGCTCCTGATAGGCCTCCCAGGGATCGGCCGGACCGGCCGCGAGGGCATCGAGGAAGCGCAGGAAATCCAGGTATAGCAGGTGCGCGCTCATCGCCATTCGGCCGGCGCAGGTTCGGCCACGCCGGCCGCCCGGCGGAGGCGCTGCGCCAGATCCTGCGGCACCCGGGCCTGGAGCGCAATGCCCTCCGGCGTGAACTCCTCAGATAGGACTCGCCCCCGCGCGTGGACCTGTGACAGCAGGTCCTGCGCACTGAACGGAACCACCACCGCCACCGGCACCAGCGCTTGCTCCAAGCGCTCGGCAATGAGACGAACCAGGTCGTCCAGGCCTTCGCCGCCGAGAGCCGAGAGCACCACCCCACACCTCTCCCACGCCGCGCGGGCCTCCAGCCGCGGCCGGTCCATCACCCGGTCGCACTTGTTGAAGGCCATGATGGTCGGCTTGCCCGCGCTATCCAGCTCGGCGAGCACCCGCTGGGCCGCGATCATCTGCTCCTCCATCTGCGGGTGGCTGGCGTCAACCACGTGCACCAGCACATCGGCCTCCATCACCTCCTCCAGGGTGGCGTGAAAGGCAGCCACCAGTTGAGGTGGGAGATCGCGGATGAGGCCCACCGTGTCCACCAGCAGCACCTCCCGCCCACCCGGGAGGACAATGCGGCGGATCGTCGGGTCGAGGGTGGCGAACAGCAGGTCCTCCACGAAGACACCGGCTCCAGACAGAGCATTGAGCAAGGTGGATTTTCCGGCATTGGTGTAGCCCACCAGGGCGGCCACCGGCATGCCCGCCCTCTGCCGCTGTCGCCGCTCCAGCGCCCGGCGCTCGCCGATCTTCTCCACTTGCTTGCGCAGCGTGCTGAGCCGACGGCGAATCTTCCTCCGGTCCGCCACCAGCTTGGTCTCTCCCGGGCCTCTGGTGCCGATGCCACCACCGAGGCGAGACAGCGTGGTGCCCTTTCCGGTCAGGCGCGGCAGCAGGTAGTTGAGCTGCGCCAACTCCACCTGGAGCTTGCCCTCTCGGCTGCGCGCGCGCATGGCGAAGATGTCCAGGATGATGGCGCTGCGGCCCAGCACACCGGCCCCGGTGGCGTCTTCCAGGTTGTGCTCCTGGCCCGGCGTGATCTCCCCGTCCACCAGCACCAGATCGGCGCGCAGCTCCGCGGCGAGGCCGCGAATCTCGTGCGCCTTGCCCTTGCCCACATAGTAGAGCGGGTCCGGCTTGTCCCGCTTCTGAGTGACAGTGCCGACCACCTCGCCGCCCACGGTCTGGGCCAGCCGCGCCAGCTCCGCCAGCGAATCCTGCCACTCGGTGCCCGGACCTTGGATCGCCACCAGCAGCGTGCGCTCTCGCTGTGACTGCTCTATTGACATCAGCCTAGCTTCACTTTCTCCTTGATGCGGGCCACCGCTTCCACGATCCTCTCCTCCGGCCGGCCCCCTTGCACGGTGAGCGAGAACCGCACATAGCCCTCGCCGTGCTCCCCATAGGCGCTGCCCGGGGTGACCAGCACTCCCGCCTCCCGCAACAGCGTCTCGGCGAGAGCGGCGGAGCTATAGCCCCTGGGCACAGGCGCCCACACGTAGCAGGTCGCCTTGGGCTTGGGGATCCGCCAGCCGATTCGGGCCAGGCCGTCCACCAGCAGGTCTCGCCTCCTCTGGTAGATGGCGCGGACCTTCTCCGGCCCGTCTTGCGGCCCGGTCAGCGCCGCCACCGCGGCCCGTTGGATCGCCATGAAGGCCCCCGAATCAACGTTCGACTTCAGTTTCTCGAGGGCGCTCAGCGCCTCGCCGTTACCCACCGCGAACCCGATGCGCCACCCGGTCATGTTATAGGTCTTCGAGAGGGAATGGATCTCGATCGCCACCTCCTTAGCTCCCTCGACCTGAAGCAGACTCTGCGGCTGGTGGCCGTCATAGTACAGCTCGGAATAGGCCATGTCGAGGCAGACCAGCAAGTTGCGCCCGGCCGCGAACTCGACCAGCCTCCGGTAGAAGTCTACCCCGGCCACCGCCCCGGTGGGCATGTTGGGGTAGCAGAGGTAGATCAGCCGGGCGCGCCCAAGCGCCTGCGGCGGGATCGCCTGCAGGTCGGGCAGATAGCCGTCGGCTTGGGGGAGGGGCATGAAGTGCAGCTCCCCGCCGGCGAACATGGAAGCCACCTTGTAGACCGGGTAACCAGGATCCGGAATCAGGGCGACATCGCCGGGATTCAGCACCGTCCAGGCGAGATGCGCGATCCCCTCCTTGGCGCCGATCAGCCGCAGCACCTCCCGGTCCGGGTCGAGAGAGACACCAAAGCGCGCGCGATACCAGGAAGCGACCGCCCGCCGGAACTCCGGCAGGCCCTTCCCGGTCTCATCGTATTGATGGGTGCTGGGATCGCGGGCGGCCTCGCAGAGCGCGGCGACGATGTGCGAGGGGGTAGGCTGATCGGGATCGCCGATGCCGAAGTCTATCAGGTCGGCGCCCTCCTCTCTCGCCTTTGCCTTTAGCCGCGCCAGCTCCGCGAAGGGATAGGGTGGCGTCCTCAGCAATCGGTCAGCGACTTGCATTCTCGTTCCTCCCAGAGGATACGTTCAGACTCCCTCGTCCAGCCGCGTCTCGCCAGTGAAGACTTCCGCCGCCGGCCCCTCAACGAAGATATGGTCGTCCTCGGGGTTCCAGTTCACCTTGAGGTCGCCGCCGCGCAGGTGCACAGTGGCCCTGCGCGGCGACAGCCCGTTCAGCACCGCCGCCACCAGCGCGGCGGAGGCCCCGGTTCCGCAGGCCAGGGTCTCGCCTGCGCCCCGCTCCCACACTCGCATCTTGATCTCGCCCTCTCCCAGGATCTGCGCGAACTCCACGTTGGTGCGGCGCGGGAATAGGTCATGGTGCTCGATGGCGGGCCCAATCTCCTCCACCTTCGTGCGGTCAACATCCTCCACGAACAGCACGCAGTGGGGGTTGCCCATGGAAAGAGCGCTGATCGCGTAGCGGCGCCCCCCCACCCGCAGCTTCTCGCCCACCACCTTCGGCTGATCCGGGCCTTTCATCGGGATCTGGGAGCGCGCCAGCCTGGGCGCGCCCATATCCACGCGCACGCCGCTCACCTCGCCCCCGCGCACGTGCAGCCGCGGGCGGATGATCCCCGCCAGCGTCTCTACCGCCAGCTCGCGCTCCCGGGTGTAGCCGCGCTCGTACACGAACTTGGCGAAGAGCCGGATGCCGTTGCCGCACATCTCGGCCTCGCTGCCGTCAGAGTTGAAGATCCGCATCTTGAAGTCCGCGGCGCGCGATGGCAGCACCAGGATGAGGCCATCCGAGCCCACCCCGAAATGTCGGTCCGAAACCGCTTTCGCCAGCGCCTCCAGGTTCGCCTCTGGCAGGGCCTTCTCCATGGCATCAACCACTACGTAGTCGTTCCCCAACCCGTGCATCTTGGTAAAACGGATCATCTGTCAGGCCTCCCTCAGAAACCCAAACAGCGCCGGTGCGACTTGCTGTCCGCTCCGGCGCTGCTCGCTTCCTTCCGCTGCTTTCCTGTCGGGCTCAGCCGACCTCCAGATCAGGCGCGCGGCGAGGCGAGGGGGACCGGAGCGGTCCACCCTGGCGCTTGGTGCGCTTCGCCATCAACCTGCGCTCGCCCATGTCTCTCTCCACCGCTGTGCGATCTGCCCCGCAACCTGCTTGGGGCCGCCGAGCTTCGTCACCTCCACCCACTCGATCCGCCGGTCTACCCGGAACCAGGTCAGTTGGCGTTTGGCAAACCGCCGGCTGTCCCGCTTCAGCAGCTGCACCGCTTCCTCGAGCGAGCACGCCCCTCGCAGATGCGGGAGGAGCTGCGCATAGCCCAGGCCCTTCATGGACACGAGTCCTTCGCCGTATCCCCGGCCGGCCAGCCGCCGGACTTCCTCGACCAGGCCTCGCGCGACCATCTCGTCCACCCGGACTTCGATGCGGCGGTAAAGCTCGGCCCTGGGCAAGAGCAGCCCGAACTCCCTGATGCCGGCATTGTAACGCGCTCTTCGCTCCCGGTCAAGCGATTGCAGCTCAGAGATGGGCCGGCCGGTCTGTGCTTGCACCTCCAGGGCGCGGATGATGCGCTTGGCATCGCGGGGTGGATGCGCTGGCCGGCCTCGGGGTCAACCTGCACCAGCCGCGCGTGCAGGGCCGCCAGCCCGTTCACCCGCGCCTCCTCCATCAGCTGGCGGCGCAGCTCCGGGGCGGGCGGGGCCATGGGAAATGCCAAGCCGTCCACCACTGCCCGCACGTACAGCCCGCTCCCTCCCACCAGTATCGGCAGCCGCCCTCGGCCGCGGATCTGCGCCAGCGCGGCCTGCGCCCGCGCCTGGTAATCGGCGACCGAGAAGGGCTGGTCCGGGTCCACAATGTCAATCAAGTGGTGAGGCACGCGGGCAAGCTGCTCGGCGCTGGGCTTCCCAGTGCCGATGTCCATGCCCCGGTAGACCTGCATGGAATCCGCCGAGATGATCTCGCCCCCGAGCGCCTCGGCGAGCAGGATCCCGACCTCGGTCTTGCCAGCGGCGGTGGGGCCCACGATGGCGAGTAACATTTCGGCTATCGGCTCAGCGGTTGAACTTGCGGTCAATCTCGAAGTTCGAGATGGTCATCACGATGGGCCAGCCATGAGGACAGGTGTAGGGGCGGGCCGTGGCCACCAGCGCGTCGAGCAGTTCGGTGGTCTCCCCATAGCTGAGCGCGTCCCCGGCCTTGATGGCCGAGCGGCAGGAAAGCGTCACCAGCAGCCGTTCCCGCCGCCGGTCAAGGGATTGACCCCCTGACTCGGCGGCCAGATCCTCGGCCAGGTCCCGGACCAGGGCAGCGGGGTCCTCCTTCGCCAGCGCTGCCGGCACCGCGCGGACCAGAAAGGCCTCACTGCCGAAGGCCTCCAGCTCGAAGCCGAGGGCCGATAGCTCCTGCGATTGCTCGGCCACCACCGCCGCCTCCCGGGGGCCGAGCTGAACCGCCACGGGCTCGAGCAGGGCCTGTGCGCTGGGCCGCCCGGACAGGCGCGCCTCTGTGAATCGCTCGTACAGCACCCGCTCCTGAGCGCGGTGCTGATCCACCAGCAGCAGCCCCTGGGCGCTTTCGGCGAGAATGTAGGTCTGACGGAGTTGGGCGAGAGGACGCAGCTCGGGTCGGCCCCCGCTGGCCTGGAAGGCAGGCGATAGCACGCCCGGTGCGGCCAGCGTCCCCGCCCATCCTGCCGGAAGCTCCCCCTGGGCCCCGCCGCCGAGGGGGCCCGGCCCTCCGGGCGAAGGGGGCGGGGGCCCGGCCATTTGCCTCAGCCCAAGCTGGGCCGCCGCGCCACTCCGGCCGAGCGCCTCCTGCACCGCCCGCGACACCAGATGGTGAGCCTCCCATTCCCGGCTCAGGCGCACCTCGGCCTTGGTGGGATGCACGTTGACATCCACCGAGCCAGGCTCCACCTCCAGCAGCAGCACCGCCGCTGGATAGCGGCCCTCCGGCAACACGCGCCGATAGGCCTCCTCCAGCGCGTGCGTGATCGCGCGATTGCGCACCCACCGACGGTTCACGAACAGGAACTGGCGATTGCGGCTGCCCCGGTGCACAGCAGGCGCGGAGATCAGGCCGCTCACCCTCATCCCCGGCAGCGCCAGCTCCACTGGCAGCATGGCCTCGGCCAGCTCTCGGCCCCAGGCCGCGGCCACCGCCGCCTGCAAGCTGCTCCCACCAGGATACTGGATCACCTCCCTCCCCTCCCGTGTCAGCCGCAGGGCCACCTCGGGATGCGAGAAGAGGAACCGGGTGACAACGTCGGCGATATGGCCGACCTCGGACTCGTCGCGCTTGAGGAACTTGAGCCGGGCGGGAGTGTTGTGGAAAAGCTTGGCCACCGCCACCTCTGTGCCAGGTGGCGCCCCCACCTCCTCCAGCTCCACCACCTCGCCTGCCACCGCGACCAGCCGGGTGCCGGTGGCTAGGCCCGGCTCGGCCGGGCCGCTGGCTAGGCCGGCAGAGCCGGCCGCCATCCCGGCCCTATCGGGCCTAGGGACATCCCGGCCCTCAGGCCCAGGGACCTGGGCCTGCGCCGGCCTGGTGACAAGACTGAGATGTGAAACCGCGGCGATGCTTGGCAGGGCCTCTCCCCGGAACCCGAAGGTATTGATCGCGAACAGGTCTTCGGCGACGCGAATCTTGCTGGTGGCGTAGCGCTGCAGGGACAGCACCGCGTCCTCCCGGGTCATGCCCCGGCCATCGTCCGAGACGCGGATCAGCCCCCGGCCTCCCTCTCGGATCTCGACCTCCACCCGCCGCGCCCCGCGTCCAGCGCGTTCTCCATCAGCTCTTTCACCACGGAGGCGGGTCGCTCGATCACCTCCCCCGCGGCGATCTTGCTGGCGACCGATTCGTCGAGGATGATGATGCTCACAGACGCGGACTTCGCCGAGGCCAGAGAGCGCTCCTGCCCTCACGGTGACCGGTGGTTGCCGTTCGCGGGTTAGGCGAGCAACAGCACATGGCCAGGCGTTGGCGCGCAAAGCCGACAGGCGCGTTCTCCCGGCCGCCGAAGGCGGGGCCGATCAATGAAGACGAAACCGCGCTGTGGGAGCCCGGTCCTCCGGGCGACCATCAGAGGCGCTGAGAGGAGAGTGTCGTGAAAGCCATCAGAGTCCATGAGTTCGGCGAGCCCGAAGTGATGAAGTTGGAGGAGGTCGCCGATCCGGTTCCTGGGCCAGGGCAGGTTCTGGTGCGAGTGCATGCAGTGGGCGTGAACCCGGTTGACACCTACTTCCGGGCTGGACGCTACGGACAGATTCCGCTGCCGTACACACCAGGCAGCGACGCGGCTGGCGAGGTGGAGAGCATCGGCGAAGGCGTGACCGGCGTGGCGGTTGGCGACCGAGTCTACATGGGCGGCACGCTCACCGGCGCCTATGCGGAGAAAGCGCGGTGCGAAGTCTCCCAGGTCCACCCCCTGCCGGGGCAGGTCTCCTTCAGCCAGGGAGCTGCGGTCGGCGTCCCCTACGGCACCGCCTATCGCGCGCTCGTTCAGCGCGCGCTAGCAACGCCGGGAGATGTGGTGCTGGTGCATGGCGCCAGCGGTGGCGTTGGCACCGCCGCCGTCCAGTTGGCGCGCGCGGCCGGCATGACCGTGATCGGCACCGCGGGCACGGAGAAGGGTCGGCGTCTGGTGGCCGAGCAGGGAGCGCACCACGTGCTGGATCACCGGGCCAGCGACCATCTCCAGCAAGTGCTCGCCCTCACCAACGGCCGTGGGGTGGACGTGATCCTGGAGATGCTGGCCAACGTCAACCTTGCGGGCGATCTGACCATCCTGGCGCGGCAAGGGCGGGTGGCCGTGATCGGCAGCCGGGGGACAGTGGAGATCAACCCTGGCGAGACCATGCAGCGCGAAGCCAATATCGTGGGCGTGTACCTGAACGGGGCCTCAGAGCGGGAAAGGGCAGGCATCCATGCCGCGCTGGGCGCGGGCCTGCAGGACGGAACGCTCCGCCCAGTCGTCGGCGAGGAACTGCCGCTTGGCGAGGCCGCGCGCGCCCACCACGCGGTCATGGAAGAGCCGGCCCATGGCAAGAGAGTGCTGATTCCCTGAGCCCGCCTCCGGAGGGGTTGCCGATCTCCCCTCCGAGCCCAGCCGAGGGGCCAGGCGCAGCCTAATGGCGTTCGCACAAAGAAGTAATGTGCGAACGCCGCTCTGGGCCCGTCTGAGCAGTTGCCTGAGCTTCGCCCCCTTGCTTCTTTGAGCGAAGCTCAGTAGCTGCGAGCCGTCGTGGTAACAGCCGCGTCGGCCCGCTCTGACTCCTCCAGGTGTCCCTCTGCCTCCAAGGTCAGGAAGGCCCGCACCAGCTCCGGGTCCCACTGCCGGCCGGTGCCGCGCTCCAGCTCCTGGCGCGCCCTCAGCCGGCCCGGCGAGCTGCGGTAGTGCCGGTGAGAGGTCATGGCATCGTAGGCATCGGCGATGGCGATAATGCGGGCGGTGATGGGGATCTCGTCCCGAGACAGACCCGTGGGATAGCCCCTGCCATCGTACCGTTCGTGGTGATAGAGAATCCCGGGGAGAGCGGCGGACAGGCTGAGGCTGCGGCGCGCCAGGGATTCGCCGACCGTGGGATGGCTCTGGAGCAGGGCCCGCTCCTCCGCAGTGAGAGGCCCGGCCTTCACCAGCACCCGATCGGGGATGCCGATCTTGCCCACATCGTGGAGCAGCGCAGCGGCGCGCACCGCGCCGACATCGTAGTCGGACAGCCCGATGGCATGGGCAAGCGCCACCGCGTAGGCCGTCACTTGCTTGCTGTGCCCTCCGGTGATGCGGTCGCGGGCGTCCACCGCCGCCACCAATGCCTCCAGCGCGCCCCAGTCGGAGTTTTGCAGGAACTGGTAGAGCTGATAGGGATCGGTGACCTCCTGGGCGCCCGGCACCCGGTTGAACGGGCAGGCCTTATCCCGGCCGGAGTACTTGGCCATGTACATGGCAACATCGGCGGCCATGATCAGCCCGTTCTTCTGCACGCTGTGCTGGGGATAGGTGGCGGCGCCGATGCTCACGGTCAGCCGTGCCAGGCCGGCGCGCCTATCCCCCGAGGTGCACGGCAGGCGGAAGGCCTGCTGCCTCACCTCGGAGAGGATCTTCCCCGCAACCTGGAGGGCACCGCCCAGGTTCGTCTCCGGAAGCAGCACCGCGAACTCGTCTCCGCCATAACGGGCCGCCAGGTCGGTAGCGCGGATTGCGCTCACCACTCGCTCTCCCACCTGCCGCAGCACCTGGTCTCCGCCCGCGTGGCCGTGGGTTTCGTTGATCTGGCGGAAGCTGTCCAGGTCAATCATAAGCAAAGAGAGGCAGTGGTCGTAGCGCTTGGCGCGTGCTAGCTCCTCGGACAGGCGCTCGTGGAAACGGCGGTGGCCGCAGAGACCGGTGAGGGCGTCGGTGTTGTCTGAGCCGGCGGCCCGGGGCTGGCTCTGTGGCAACTGGGCCAGCGCCCGGTTGAGCCAGATCGGCAGTTCGTCCACTTCGTCTTGCGGCTTCCAGACCGAGGGCCCGGCGATGCGCACTCGGGCCTCCCCGGCGGCCGCCCGCTCGGCCGCCTCTCGCGCGGCGAGCACCACGCGGCAGAGTCGCCCCATCAGGTCGGCAGTGGCCACCACCGCCACCAGACAGAGCACTCCGCCCACCAGCAGCCAAGGCAGGTCAGACCATTGGACGAGTGCCGCCGCCCATCCGCCCAAAGCGAGCAAGGCCAGCAGCACAGAGAGGGCCCAAGTCTTGTACCTGAGCCCGACCGGCTTCCGCTCGAGATCCCGCAAGTGGTACTGCTCCCGATCGGCCAGGGGCCAAGAGCTCTACAGAAAGGGTTATTCCACAATCGCCGCCTGCTTGCCAGGCAGGAGAGCGAAGTGGCCGATGACCGTTCTTGTAGGGCGGCCATGCGCCCCGGCCCGCCGGAAATGGGAGGAGGCTAGTCGGCCGACCACTTCCATTGGTAGCGCTGCTTCTCCCCGCGCAGCCCGCGCTGTTTCTCCTCCTTCTGCTTCTCATACACGGCTCGGACTGCCTCCGGCGTGTTCGCCACGCCGCCAGGTGGATAGGCCTTCAAGGCGGGCGGGGCGGCGGACGCCAGCACCCGGTAGGCGTCCGGCCGGCGGAGCTTGAGATGGCGCTCCCGATGGTCTCGGATGCCGCTGTAAAGGTACTCCCAGAAGTTCTCAGGGGCCAGGGTAGCGTGCTCGACGTCCACGTCTGCGGCGATCACCGCCTCCTCTGCCTCCCCGGCATCGGCCAGGATCCTGGCATTCGGGGCGGCGATGCGAGAGCCGAAGTGGGTGGAGGTGAGGTAGAAGACCTGAGCATCCATGGCTCGCGCCCGCACCCGGTAGTCGGCCGGGCTGGCAGCAGAACAGTGACAGATGATGCGCGCGCCGTTGAGCGCGCAGGCCGCGGTGGACTCCGGCCACATGTCGTCATAGCAGGCCATCATCTGTTCAAGGCCTACCAGCCCGACCAGATTTGCGCCAGAAGCAAACCAGGAAGCTCCTGGAGGCTTTTTCAGTGTCTGAGGTTAGTCGTTCCATCAGTCGGCGCTTACTTGCGAAAACCCCGAGATGATATCCTAGAAAAAATGAGTCTCTGGCATGGGCCGACTAGGCCTCTTGGGTTCTTCGTGGGTACAAGAGTCAGGAGATCAACATGATGAGACGGCGCGCAGCAGTCAGACTGATAGACCAGGCGGCCGAGGTGCGGCCGGAGTTCTTAGGCAAGCGGCCCACTCCACTCGCCGATGAGATCGAGCGCAAATGGACGGAGCAGACACAGGCATTCGATCAGTACCGCAAAGGTCAGGGCAAATCACTAAGGACGCGAGAGATAGATCAGTTTGAGCTGGCCCGACTGGTGGCATGGGCGACACACACCGGGGCCCCACTCGCCGAGTTCGGCGAAGATCATGCCACACAGTTCATAGTCGGGCAGGATGGTGAGATCACCCCTCGCGGGGTGAACATGTGCATTCAGTCCTGCTGTCTCTTCGGCGATTGGCTACTGAGTCGCGGTCTCTGGTCGGCGAACCCATTTCGCCAGATCACACGCCGGAGAGAGATCAAGAACCGGCAGCCGAAGGGCTTGACCAAAGAAGAACTCGGAGCCCTGCTTAAGGCCCCGGACCTGAAGACGGCCAATGGCTTGAGAGACTTCCTCTGCATGTATCTCATGGCCTTCGTTGGGCTGCGTGTTGGCGAAGTCGTTCACCTCCGCGCCAGCGATGTTGACACAGAGGCCTGTCGGCTGGTGGTGAGAGGTGAGACGGCGAAAACCCGCGTCGAAAGGGGTCGGGTCTGAACCCCGGATTCTGGTCCACCTGGACTCATTCTTGGGGGCAAGGTCACACTGTGGATGACGGCGTCTGCTTCAGACGCCTGTTCGGTCCCGACTGAGGCACCCAAGAGGGAACCTAGCGCCAGCGGTAACCAATGCTATGGGTTCCACTTCGCCGGTCTAGGCGGCTCCTGACCGCGGCACGTGGGCTCACCCTCCTGCGGAACCGAAGCCGACGCTACACCAGGGAATGCCGCTTGTGCCACGGCCTATTTCTGGTACACTAAGGGCGGATGCACGTCGTTCTGTGGTACCTCTGAGTCACCCCGCTGAGCAGGCCAGCCGATCCTTGGAGACGTGGCATGAGACCTGCACGGCAGCCGGGTCAGAGACGCGTCGACCTTCTTCAGTCCCGTCGGCCCCATGATCTCTTGCGTTGGTTTCGTCTTCTCATCCGGCTCGTGGCCCATGTGGCCTTTCCTGCCGCCACGGTGGCCGCCGTCCCCCAAGGCTCGTCAGCAACGGAGTCGCCTCTGGGCGGCTCAATAGCGAGGTACTGGCACACTCGTCGCTCGGCTGCGGGAACCCGCCTTCCTGGACTGCTGGCATGGCATGGTAAGGACCGAGTCTCTGCTTAAGGCCTGGGAGAATGACAGTGCCGATTCGATGTAACCAGCCCATGCGATGAGAGAGAGGTGAGAGCAGATGAGGATCACCTGCCCGAAGTGCAAAGAGGTGCAGAGCGCGGACGAGAAGACTGCCACCTGCTCCAGCTGTCGGACGGTGCTGCGGCGTTGCACGGACTGCGCCCATTACGACGTTAGGGTCTCGCTCTGCAAAGCCGTCAACCGGCCGATCGCGCCGGGCGAATCTCACTACCCGACCTACGCATCCGCAAGCACCTATTGCCGCAGCTACGCGCCCGCCAATCCCCCGCCCGCTTAGGCCGGCGGGGGCCGAAGGGCACGTCGCTCTTCATGCTGTGATCCGGAGTCGAAAGCGGCCGCGTTCCTGCCGCAGAATCGCCGAGACGAATGCTGGGGGCCCAGAAGCACGGTCTCAGCGGCTCTTGGGCACTTCAGACGGTACGGCCACTGAGCGTCGCATTGCTTGGCGGCTCGCGCTTCAGTCTGGGAAAGAGCGGCTGGCCGGCAGCGCCGACGCCAGGGAGGCGAGAGAAGATGCCAGAGGATAGAGACAGGGAGTTCCTGATCATCATCTGCGAGAGCGGAACGTGCAATGAAGTGCTCCGACGCATCCAGGCTGCGGGCGTGGACCGCTATACGATCCACCGGGGGGTCACCGGGTGCGGCGAGACCGGACGGCACGAAGGGACACCGGTCTGGCCAGGGGACTGCACCATGATCTACGCGTGCGTTCACCAAGTGCAGGTCGGGCCCGTACTGGAGACGCTGACGGCGCTGCATAGCAGCCGGCAGCAACACACTCTGGGCCTGAAGGTGTTCAGCCTTCCGGCGCGGGAGTTGCTCTGAGGGGGTCAGAGCGCAAGGATGTGCAGGCAGTGTTCCGAAACTGATCTGCACCGTCAGAACGGGCCAGAAGCCCTGGGGCGACAGCATCTTGCCGCTCCACTGTGAACAGCCCCGTCGCAGTCTGGCCACCACACGTGGGTTCATCCTCCGGCGCAATGGAGTGCCCACACTACACCAGGAGATATGTTCAGAGCAAGGGTGCAACGGTCTCAGGGCAAGATGACCACCACAACCGGATGCATCGTATTCTCATTCCTCTTCGTCCCCATCACGCAGCATCACTACTGCTCCCTTCCCGCCTGGTCAGCCCGGGCTATCTCGCCGAGTTGCTCTTCCACTCCGGCCAACCGCTGCCGGGTCCTCTCCAGGGTGTGGTGTTTCCGGTCATGGCAGGTCAGCACCCTTCCCAGGGGCGAGGGCAGTTCTTCACCCAGCACTCGCAGCCGGCGGATGCTGGCGTCCGGCTCCTGCAATCGGCGGCGCCGCTGATCTAGGTCAGCCTTGGCGGCCGCCTCGGCCTCGGCCAGGTCCGCCGCCAGATCCTGCAATTCCAGCTCGAGCGCGCCAACCTTGCCGGTCAGCCTTAGCCTCTCCGCCTCCGCCTTGCGCCGCCGCCGGTATTGCTCATCCCTCGCCATGCTCATTCCTCTGTCCTTTCGGTTGTGACCTGCAACCGGCAACTGCGATTGCCGGTTCTGCGAGCCCCTCAGGGCATGCAGGGCGACGATCTCAGGCGGGGCGCGCCCCCCGTGCTGATTTGTAGATACGTATTCTGCACAGAACCCCGCTTCTAATGATGTTCGCACAACGGAGTAATGTGCGAACATCGCCCTGTGCCTGTCTGGGCCGCTTCTTGAGCTTCGCCGTGTTACTTCATTTGGCGAAGCTCTTTACTAGCCCCTGTCCCAGCGTGCTTAGCCGCCTCTGCCTCTGCGCGGTCGTCTCTTGCTGGGGAGGGCCGCGGCCTTCTGTTCCAGCATCCGCCTGACATCGCGCCGGCCCAGCTTGCGCAGTGCCACCAGCGTCGCCCGGTTCTGACCCCGCGGCGAGATCTCTCCCTGTTCCCACCGCGTCACCCCGCGCGTGCTCACCCCCACAAGCGCAGCCAGCTGACCTTGTGTGATCCCCAACCGAGTGCGCAGTGCCCGGATCAGACGCCCCGACAGCCGCGCCCTTCTTGCTTCCTCCTCAGAGAGCTCCAGACGATCCTTCCTGGCCTCGGCCTCTCGTACTTGCGCCGCCACCACTCGCTGCAACCTGGCAACGCCCTTGGTGAGCCGCCCCAGGCCCCGCTTCAGCTGGCGTACCTCCTTGCCAAGAGGGAGCACCACGCCTCGCAGCTCCCTCCTCAACAAACGCAGGATCTCAGAACGAACGGCCTCTTCAAGCCTTCCCATGCTGTCGGCCTCCTTGAACCGCCCACTGGGCAGAACCACTCCCAGCCCCCCAGGCCAGACCCTGCTAAGCCAATGGAGTGATTCCCCGGATGTATGGCTGTGTTCTTCTGCGCACGCGCCGAACGATCCTCGGGCCCTATTGCCCTCACGCGGCACCGAAGGACTAGGCATCCCCTGGTGTCGATGACAGGCGCCCCCTCTGCGGGCGCTGGCAACTACCGAAAGGTGAAAGGCATGTTTGAGAGTGGGCCGGTATCGGCGCATCCGAGCCCACAGATGAGTTCCGGAATGCGACGGGGACCGCATTCGACCCGCGCTCGGCGCAACAGCCTCAGACCGAACCCGCAGATGGGGTAACTGATTCGCGCTCGGCATGGAGGCCGGGTCGCAGCCGTGTCGGCCTGCGATCCGGGCTCACCTCGCATCCCCCCGTCCTGGGTCAACCCCTGAGGCGGGGGTTCTGTCATTAGCGGGGTAGGGCGGAGGGGAGCCGACGTCAGAGGGGGAATGTAGCCGGCCCCGCACTCCGCCCGCAAGAATCATAACTCAGGTTGCCACAATGGAGTGAGTCACTGCCGCTTCATCGCGGATCGCGGATCCCTCCGCGGTCCCACCTCCGACGGAGCCCCTCTCCTGTCCTGGTAGTGGTCAGCCGCCAGTTCTCAGCGAATCCTGCGAGCCGCTCCCCAGTCGTCTTGCTGGACCAGGGGGGATACCTTCCCCCTCACCGGGCAGGAACACAGACGCTTCTGTGGAACGAACATCTTGAGACGAAGCCCATGCGTCCAGGACCTCGCCTCCTGAGCTGAGGCAGTGCGCTCGGCAGAAAGGGGAAGCGAGGCCATGCGGCTCGCCACTCAAGGCTGGAGAGGACAGCCTTCCTGGCACCGCTTTCATGCGACATCCGTCGGCAAGTGCTACCACCGCGCTGGGTGTCCTTCCCTTGGGCGAAACAGCGTCGCCGTCACCCATGCTGAAGCTCTAGCCAAAGGCCTTACGCCCTGCAAGATATGCAAGCCACAGCCTTACTAGGAGGTGCAGCGGCCTCATCGCACCCCCTGGATCAGGGCCTTGTGCTCTGCCGGCGCGCACTTCTCCTGGCTGCGGTCAGCCGTCAGCTCTCAGCGCGTCGCGCTGTTCAGGCTCGCGCGGACTGCCTGCAACAGGTCTAGCGCCTTCGCCATTGCCAGGGCTAGCACCACCATGGGACAAGCGACCGGCGTCCGCTGTCACGCCTCATGGTGCCAAGTGTGCCTGTCAGCCGCCCGTGATGCCGCTGGCGTGGGCCTGGATCGGCGCATCTGGCTTCATCGTGGGTGCTCTCATCCCGCGCGGAGCGGGCCAACGATCCCCACGGCAGAGGTCCTCACGGGCAGGTTGTCAAATAGCCACAGGAAGACCGGCACGTGCAGACGGCCTCTTTGTGCTATGCCGATCAGTGGGGCCGGTTATCCCATCACACATACCAGGCAAGCTCAGTTCCGACCTGGCCACCGGTCGCTATCGCGGAGGAGGTAGCCCTGTGCCAGCGCGCAAGTCATCACCCGCCCAGAAGTCTAGCGTGGTCTACTTCTCACCTGCCGGTGGGGGCGAGAAACGCGATCCCTACCGCGCCATCGACGCTCTTTTCCGCAAGGTGGTTTCGGAGAAGACTATAACCAAGGGCGACTACGTAGCGATCAAACTGCACTTCGGGGAAGCAGGCAACGTGCGGTATATACGGCCCACCTTTGCCGCGTCGACTGGCTGACCTCGTAAGGAAGGCGGGCGGCTTTCCTTACGCCACCGACAGCCTCACCCTGTACAGACATCAGCGCCACAATCTCTTCGCCCATCTTGATACCGCCGCGGACCACGGCTTCACCCGTGAGACCCTGGGCTGCCCTGTCCTCATCGCCGACGGCCTGCGCAGCAGTGGCGTCGAGGTCCAGGTCCCTGATGCCAAAGAGATACTGACGTGTACTGTTGCCCAGGCCGTATATGATGCCGACGTCCTCATCAACCTCGCCCACCTCACGCTCCATCCGGAGTTCCCCCTGGGTGCCGCACTCAAGAACTTGGGCATGGGCTGCGTCACTAGGCAGACTAAGTTGCGTCTTCACGGCAAGACTGTTAACCCCGTGTTCGATCCCGGCAGGTGCGTTCTTTGCGGCCGGTGCCTCCGCCTGTGCCCGGGCAATGCCTTTGCCCTCAAGCGACGCAAGGTTCGTTTCGATAAGAAGCTCTGCGTGAGCTGCGGCGACTGTTTCTCGTGGTGCGAGGGAGGCGCACTGGGAATCCCCTGGGGGGAGGAAAGCCAAATCGTCCAGCGCCGCACCTGTGAGGCCGCGCGAGGGGTCCTCTCCACCTTCTCACCCGAGAAGGTGGCCCATTTCGTGATCGCCATGGACGTTACCCCGGGTTGCGACTGCTTCGGGGCCAGCGACCTACCCATCGTACCCGACATCGGGATATTCGCCTCCACCAATCTCGTAGCGGTGGACATGGCCGCTCTCGACGCTATCCAGGCTGCGCCTGCCTATCCGGGGAGTCGGGTCGATGGCACCAGAGGGGGCATCCCTGGAGGGGATAAGATCGCAGAGGTCTGGCCTGCTCTTGACGTTGAGGTCTACCGGGGGATCCTGGCTGGATCAGGCCTAGGCAGCCTGCGCTATCAGTTGCGCCAGGTCTAGACGGCCATGGGTTGCAGTCGGCGAGCGGTGACTCCGCACATCGGAGTTCGAGCTGGCCCCGGCTGGTCCGGGGCGAGGAGGCGCGCGAGCATGCGGAGCTTCGGTTCAGCGGGTTGGGCGAGGCTCCCAGTGGCGCTGCTGATCGGCCTGTACGCAACCCCGGCATCCCCCGCTGCCACTCAGGGAGCGACCAGCGAGGCCATCATCAGGGTTGACGTCTCTCATCCCCTCCGCAGCATCAGCCCGACCCTGTGGGGGATCTTCTTCGAGGACATCAGCCACGCCGCCGACGGTGGTCTCTATGCGGAGCTCGTGCGGAACCGGTCCTTCGAGGACGGCCCGCGACGCGATCACTGGTTTCTGGTGACCAGCCCGGGCGCCAAGGGGAGCATCTCCATTGACTCCTCTCGCCCCCTCAATAGTGCGAACCGAAGGGGCTTGCGTCTTCGCATCATCGATCCGAAGAAGGGCCGAGTCGGTCTCGGGAACAGCGGCTACTGGGGCATCGCTGCGAAGAAGGAGGCGCGCTACCTGCTGTCTCTCTACGCGCGGGGCGGAGACGGGTTCAGAGGCCCGCTGGTGGTGACCTTGGAGGGCGCGGGCGGCACTGTCTACGCGCGGGCTCAGCTCGCCGGGATCGCCAAGGAGTGGCGACGCTTCACCTGCCGCCTCACCCCGGACCAGTCAGATCCATCGGCCCGGCTCGTGATCGCGGCCTCTTCTCCAGGCACGGTCTGGCTGGACCTGGTGTCGCTCTTCCCCGAGGATACCTTCCTGCGCCGTCTCAATGGCCTTCGTGCCGACCTGGCTCAGATGCTGGCCGATCTCAAGCCCTCTGCCGTGCGCTTCCCGGGAGGCTGCTACGTGGAGGGCGACTCCCCCCCCAACGCCTATCGCTGGAAGCGCACGGTCGGCGATGTCGCCGCGCGAGAGGAGCACTGGAACCTCTGGGGGTACCGCACCACCAATGGGCTCGGCTACCACGAGTACCTCCAGTTGTGCGAGGACCTGGGGGCCGAGCCGGTTCCGGTCATCAACTGTGGCATGACTCACGGCGGCTTCGTTCCCCTAGCACAGATGGGCGCGTGGGTGCAAGACGCGCTGGATGCCATCGAGTACGCGAACGGCCCGGTTACCAGTCGCTGGGGAGGGCTGCGCGCCCAGCACGGCCATCCGGCCCCATTCAACCTCAAGTACATCGAGATCGGCAACGAGAACTACGGGCCCGAGTACGACCGGCGGTACCCTCTCTTCCACGAGGCGATCCGAGCGCGCTATCCGAACATCAAGATCATCGCAAGTCAGCCCGTTGCCGGTTACCGGGCTGATCTTCTCGCTACCCACCTGTATATGGGTCCTGACTGGTTCTACACGCGGGCGCATGTGTATGACAGTCGAGATCGCGCCGAGCCCGCGCTGTCGCTGAACGAGTACGCCTGCACCCACAGTTGCGGCCGCGGCAACCTGCGCGCGGCCCTCGCCGAGGCCGCCTTCATGACAGGCCTCGAACGAAACTCAGATGTGGTGCAGATGGCTGCCTATGCCCCCCTCTTCGCCAACGCTAACCGGCCCTGCTGGAACCCCAACCTCATTTGGTTCGATAGCGCCCGTGCCTACGGCACCCCCTCCTACTACGCCCAGCAGCTCTTCAGTCGGAACCGGGGGGATGTCGCCCTACCCGTCTCAATGGCCCTTAGATACGATGCGCAGCCGCCCCGGGGCCGGATCGGCGTCGGCACCTGGAAGACGCAGGCCGAGTTCGCGGACGTGCGCGTCACCCACGACGGCCGCACGCTCTCGGCAGCCGACTTCGCGGCCTGGCGTGGAGTACACGGCACCTGGACGACAGAGGAGGGTGTATACCGCCAGACGAGCTTCGACGAGTCCTGCTTTGCGGTTGCGGGTGACCCTACGTGGTCGGACTACACGCTGACGCTCCGTGCTCGCAAGCTGGCCGGTGCGGAGGGCTTCCTTGTGATGTTCCGCGTGCGCGACGACGCAGACTGGTCCTGGTGGGTGGTTGGCGGCTGGGGCAACACTCAGCACGCGGTGCAGAAGTGCGTCGGCAATGACAAGGAGTTGGTAGGGAGTCCGGTGCCAGGTTCGGTGGAGACCGGCCGCTGGTATCGCCTGCGGGTGGAGGTCGAAGGCTGGCGTACCCGCTGCTACCTGGACGACCGGCTCGTGCTCGATGTCACTGACACCGGGTTCGCGCCCGTCGCGGCGGGGGCCGTCGGGGAGGCGGCCACGGGAGAGGTCATCCTCAAGATAGTCAACGGCGCGAACGACCCCCTGCAGGCCGCGGTCACTCTCGAAGGGGTTAGCTCGGTTGCCCCTCGAGGGACGGCTGTGGTGCTGACGAGCAGCAGCCCGGAGGAGGAGAACTCATTTGAGCACCCCACACGGGTGTCGCCGGTGACGCAGGTGGCCGAGGGACTCGGGAGGTCGTTCAACTGGCTGTTTCCCGCGAACTCGCTGACGGTCCTGCGCGTGAAGGCAGAGTAGGATGTGGCGCGGGTCGACAGCCACCACAAGGAGGGTCCAGTGAGATTCCGACCCTGGCCTGTAGCGGCGCTGCTTTTCCTGCTGGTGTGGACAGCACCTCCGCACAGTTGGGCAGGCGGTACCCCGGCCGAGGCCGACGCATTCGCCGCGCTCACTGCCGGAGTCACACGGGTGGGCGGGTACAGATGCTGGCCCGACGCCATCATGATTTCATCGCCGGAGTGCGTCCCAGTCCTGGTCGGCAGCGATGTCGCCTACACCGGTGACAACGTGTACTGTCGGGGCTCATTCCCTCCGGTGGCCGTGGCACGGGTGTTCGGGGCGGGCCGGGTCATCGCCTACAGTGAACAGGGGTACCTGAAGGAGGACGACAACGATGGGAACGGCGTGCCCCTGGTGAAGGAGTACGACAATCTCAGGTCCGCGCTCAACGCGGTCGCGTGGCTGAGCGGCGGGGGGCACAGGAAGACGGTTGCCCTGATGGGAAGCCACGGCTGCGAGGTCACCGCCCAGGGTGGCTACGGGATCTTCGTGGACGCGGTGCGGAAAGCCGGCTTCTCGGTGATGGCCCTGGAGGCCAGGCCAACGCCGACTGAACTCGCCCGCTACGACTGCGTCGTGGTCGGTGTCCCGCGGCTGGCATTCCAGCCGGCCGACGTGGCGGCCTTCGAAGACTACGTGCGCAAGGGTGGCGGGCTCCTGCTGCTCGGCAAGGCGTCGCGCCCTCGCGCCAAGGCGCTTGCTGACCATCCCTTGAACCAGCTCGCCATGCGGTTTGGGATGAAGTTCACGGAATCCACTGTCACGGACCCGGCCAGTCATTGCGGCCATGATCCCGCGAACCCGCTGTTCGTGGTGGCCCAGTCGGCCCCCCAGGTCCGTCGCAGCCCGCGGGTCCTTCTCGACTTCAGCTTGCACTCGGTGTACGGGTACCGGGAGAGCCTGTTCGACCGCTACCTCGGGCCGGACGGGTGGTTCACGGCGTGGACTTTCGACTACCCCCGCCGCGCCGAACTCGACAAGTACGATGTGCTGATCGTCGCCAGTTCGTCACCATTTGCCATCCCCCAGCTGGAGATCGATGAGATCCGGGATTTCGTCTCGAACGGCGGGGGGCTGTTCCTGGCCGGCGACGAGTGCGACTACTACGAGAGGGCTTGGGCGAACCAGGAGGAGGACTACCCCCTCAACGCCCTTGCCGCGGTCTTCGGGTTCGGGTTCACGGGCGCCCGTGCCGACCGCCCCTGCGCGTTCACCTCCGGCGCCCAACCGAGCCAGGGCTGGGAAGTCGACGCCCGGATGGAAGGGGACAAGCCAGAGAACATCATCACCGTCCCGGAGAACGCGGAGGTGGTCCTCGAAGATCAATCGGGACGCCCGGTGCTGGCGACCGCGCAGTACGGGCGGGGGCGCGTGGCCGTCCTCGGCGCACGCACCTGCATATCGAGTCCGGTCGACACGCACCTGATCAACCAGGAACTGGTAAGGCGCCTATTCGCGTGGCTGGCAGAGGGTACACGCGCGGCGCCTTCCTTCGCACCTGAGCGGCGAGAGACCCTCGCTCCTGCGCGGCTCGGATCGGGTGTCATCAGAGTGCATGGCCTGCCGCCCATGGACTCGGTCCTGGAGAAGGCCTACCGGCGGGCGCGCGAGGTGATGGACCTGATCACTGAGATCTTCGGATACCAACCGGCTGGGACCTGGCACTTGGTCCCGTTTGCCGATTGCGTCGGGGGAGGGGGTGCGGCCGGATACGAGGACGGGTTCATCGTTGGCTTTGGGGCGCTGGCCATGGATCTGCGCGAGGAGACCTCCATGACGGGGGTGATTGCACATGAGATGGCGCATACCTTCATCAACGGCCGGCTGAGCAACCTCGAGGAGTCGTACGCGTCACTGGCTGCCTATCGTGCAGTATCGCAGATCGGCCTCGCACAGTACTACCCCGAACCCGACCCGGAGATCCCGGGGAGGCTGGAGGCCTGGACGCGTCGCGCCTTCGAGCAGTACGACCCGAACGGGGACCGACTAGACATGGCGCTCCCGTCCACGCCGGAGAACTCCAACGCCATGTTCGGCAAGGGCATGTGGGTGATCGAGGAGCTGGAGAAGCAGTATGGAGGCGACTTCATGCGGCGCTATTTCCAGTTCCTGGAGAGCGAGCATGTGAAGGGAGGGCTGAGCATGCAACAGGTGGTGGCGTATATGAGCAGGGTGGCGGGAGAGGATCAGACCGAGTGGTTCAAGAGCTTCGGGACGTGGGGAGGCGGGAGATAGGGCCGAAGGGGCCTCATCGGCCGCCTCCTCGGTTCAGCCCCGCCCCCGGGCCCAGTGGATGCGATCCCCTACCTCCCTGTGCGGGCGGGCCGCGCACCTCATGAGCGTTCTTGCAGCCGCAGCTTGCTAGGGAGACCGACTGAGCCTCTGAACTCCGGACCCCGTCCACGTTCCCGCAGCCTCGATGGCAGGTCAGTCTTCTCCACTAACTTCCCAAATATCGTCGACGTCTACATGCAGACGCGGTTTCGACATCACTGCTGAACGCCCGAGGAAGACGAACACAGATCGGCAATGAGCGCCATGGCCTTCGCGTTCCGTGTCTCCGACCCATGGAACCCGCTCAGGCCGAACATCCACCATAGATTGCGGCCTGCAAGCGCCGAGTAGAGTGCTGCGTAGGCCTCATCTTGAGAGTATCCCTGAGGCTCAAGGATTGCCCAAGCCTGATCCCAGGTTCGGAAGAACCTCTTCGTGATCTCCTTGCCGAATCGCGTCGGCAGATAGGTTTCGACGAAGAAGAAGAGGTTGTCGTTCTTCCCCCGGGGAGGGTTGTGGGGGTTCTCGAGATTGTCAAAGAAGCGCTGCCCCTCTTCTTGGCGATGAGGGCGGGCGAACTCCTCTCCGTGTATGGCCTCAATCGCTAGCTGGGCGAGCATCGAGGCCACCACTTCGTTCTTCGGTCCCTCCAGATGGAACAACTGCCACTCCATGCGGTGACCCACTTCGTGCAAAGCTGCGCTTTCCCAAGTGAGAGAGGCAGGATCCCGTTGATGCCACCAGACGAAGCCATGAGTGAAGACCGCCTGCCCCCACCAGGCCGCCCACAGGCCAACAGGATGAATCCGGAAGCTCCTTTCTGGGTTGTCCGGGGGCTCCGTGCCTATGTAGCCGCTCATTATAGAGTAAGCGCGCTCCAGACGCGCGGCCAGCGCGGATGTCTTCGCGTGGAACCCTGTGGGGGCGTAGATGTCAAAGTGCTCTGTGCGAACCGTATCGAAGGTGTACTCATATTCAGGGTCATAGAGGGCACCTTGGCGGAAGACGAACCCGCCATAGGGCCCCAAGTCCCATTCAAGAGCAAATGTCGAAGACTGGGGGAAGGATTGCTTGATGTCGAACCCAAGGTGGTCCGCGACCACCTCCAGGGCCGAATCGTGCAGCACACGGCCTCCGCCGGTCTCGTAGATTCGGATCGGTATCTTGGGACGGCCGGACGAGCGGGTGTAGAACTGAAGCATGTTCCCGTAGGCGTCCACAGTGGGGCCTAGCCAGAACTGAGTGCGGGAGTCAGCACTGTAGTTGTAGACTCTCACTCCGGGAGTCAGCGGGCCCCCCGCGGCAAGGGTCACTGGCGCCGGAGTTGACAGGTCAACTCCTCGCAAGTGGAAGACGTAGGTCCACAGCTCAGGGGTCTCGAACTTGACGTAGAACACGTAGTTGATGAAGTCCGGCGTCAGGTACGCATCGGCCTCGCCGCTGAGTGTGAAGGAAGTGTGGCCCCAGTGGCGTTCGATGTCTTGGTAGGGGAAGCACAGTTTCCACTCTATCGCACCGGTTGACCCCTTCGGCGGTGCGCTGATGAAGTGAATGCGGCGCAGTGGTATGCTCGCGGCATCTGTTTCGCAGTCCTGTCCGGTGCTGACGTTGCTGAGGAAGACGAAGTACCCCTCTCTGTCGCTGGTAGGACGCCGTACCAGAAAGAGTGCGAGCTCCTCATCCAGATTAGTGTGGATGCTGCAGACGCCCTCAGTGGTCCGGCCGATGTCGGGCATCAGGCAATTCGGCACCATTGCTGATGGTGCGGCGTATATCTCATCCAGATCGCTCGGCGAACCCGCGCGGTCACGGAAAGTGAGTGCGAAGCCCCGGTCTGGCTGCATCTCACACGCGGTGTCGGACTGCACAGTCACGTCGGCCAGCAGAAACAACGCCTGCCCGCTATTGCTAGTGCTGTAGCTTGCTCCCCCTCCGGCCACGATGCGCCAACGGCCGCGCTGCAGATGAAGGCGGCACGCGCCATCAGTGCCTGTCTGCGAGAACCCATCGCGGGGATATGCGATAGGCCAGTCCTGCGAGTAGGCCTTGACGGAGGCGCCGGGTACGGCGTTCCCTGTTGCATCCAGCACCTGCACCCCCAAGGTGGAGAACCGAAACCCCTCAAGTGCGGCGCAAGCAGGGGACTGCGTTCGAATCGCAGCAGCAAGCACGAGGAGCAGTATAGACAGCTGTCTTGCCGCGCGGCGCCACCAAGGTCGTGGCCACATCCCGAGCATTCCCCCTTGCTCCCTCCGCAGTCTGAGGTGCATCGCGACCAGAGCCAGGATGAGCAATCCTTCGCCCCAGCAACTGGTGGCCCCTGTTTCCAGGTCACTGTGCGGGTGTTAGATGGGCTTGGGACACTAGTCTGGCGGCCGAGATGGCGTGCCGCGCCGGACGGACGATGGCGATACGGCGGGGGCGGCACTAGTGATGGGACAGCAGCGCGGGACAGCGGGATCGAGGGTTGCGGCAGGCGCGGTGAAACGCGCCGAGCTGCGAGGTGGCACTGGCCGCGGTCGGCGGGGCAGTCGGGCCGCGAGCCGGTATGCGCTGATCCTGGTGTCGGCGAAGACGCGGCGGTCGAAGCGGCTCGGAACGGCGCCCGCAGGCACCGCCCAAAGGTCTACTGTGGTAGAATGGCCAGGACTCGCAGCCAGGCCTACAGGGCTGTCCGAGGTGTCCCATTGCCATTTGGCACCCGCAGGGTGCGCGGTAGAGTCGCCCAGAATCTCCACGAGAACGTACGAAGGGAATACCGAAGATGAGTGCGAGGAGAATGGGGGTGGTGCTTGCGATTGGCCTAGGTATCGCAAGCCAATCCCCGGCCGCAATAACACCCAGCACCGCGGTGTCGGGATGCCTGAAGCCCGTGCTCGCTGGCGTAGACCAGGTGGCACCGGGGGTGCTGCAGTTCTGGATGGAACTGGCTGCGCCCCCCGTAATGGACCCCGATCCCGATCATTGGACCACCTACATCTGGTTCGTGGACACCGACTGCAATCCGCGGACGGGCCAACCTCATGCTACTGTCGGCAGCGAGTACAATATTCGCGCCGTCATCCGCAACCACGCGGCTCACGGAGGCGGGTTCATAGACGGCATTGACCGGCCGGGGGGCGTGGCTCCCATGCTCGTGGACGGAACCCGCGTCATCGTCCGGGTCACTCTCGACCAGATCGGTAACCCGACGCGATTCATCTGGGGTTGCGGAGCCTTGACGTGGAATGGTGCGCACGAGGAATCCCCGCCACCCCGCACCTTCAGAACAGGCGGAGCCGCGAATGGGGGTGGTGCGCCTGCCCGAGTGGTGGTTGAGCTTCCGCCCTCACGGACGCGCACAGTTTCTTTAGCGCCCACTATCCGAGCCCTCGGCGCCACCGGCGCGCCGTTGAGTGTGGAGGGGCGCTCCGTGAAGCTCTTCGCCTATCGTGGTTTGGTCAGAATCGCTTCCACACAGGTTAACGTCCCGCCAGACCGAGTTGGCCTGGAGAAGGTGACGGCCATGGTAGACGGCGTGCTGAGCTGCAACGTGGCTCGCGTGATGCTCGGGAGCGTGGAGATCGTGCCAAGCGCAATGCATCTGCAATGGCCTGCCAGAACGGTCGGGAAGGTGTCCTTCAGGGTCATCGGAGCTGACGGGACGGCGATCTCGATGGAAGATCACCAGCTGGCCTTCACCATCGATGACAACAAGGTGGCGGCGCTCTCCGAGGATGGCACCGTTGAGGCGCGGCCAGCTGGAGCCGGCAGGACCACCTACATCCGCGGCGAGTTTGACGGCACACCGGCAACCAACCACTGTGATGTTCGCGTGCTGAACTACCCTGTCCATGTCAACCGCCCGTGGAGCCGGCCTGAGAGCCTTGGGGAGTTGTCTGCCCCTTCGTGCTCCTGTATCATTTGAGGCCAGAGTGCGGCGCCTTGGGCGCCGCTTTCGCGTTGAGGAGTGGAACCGGCATGGAGGTCTTCCCTGCGTCCGTTCTTCTGATCATCCGCGCCTTGGTCGTCAGCGCCCGCTGGGCTGAGGGGCCGAATGCAGGCTGGGTGGTGGACGCTCTGGAGGGTGTGTTCCTTCGTCACGGACCGCCCAAGCACATCATCAGTGACCAAGAGGGCGTCTTCGTCAGCGAGGTGTTCAGGGATCTGCTCAGCCAGTGGGATGTCAGGCAGCGTTTCGGCGCGGTTGGCAGGCATATGTCCATCGCGGTTCCTGCGGCCCAGGTGTGTAGTCCTACCTCGTCAGCGGCTTGTCCTCTCGACACCGGCGCGGTCGTTGCCGCGCGACCGGAAGCAGTCGCGATCATGCGGCTAGAGCGAGCCGCGCGTTGTCAGGCGGGCCAGGTTACACCGCTCATGGCCCGGTGCGCTCTATCGATGAGCATACCGGGGTGATCAGCGCAGAACATGAGCTGCGCCCACGCAACTTGCCTGTTTGGGGACGCTCATCGCCCTCCGTCGGGGGGAACGCGGTCACTGCTCGCGCCCGACGGCCGAGGCATCCGCATGTTGCTGGACATGCGGCGATGCCGACGCACAGCCCATCGCCCCCGATTCTGACTGGCGATGCCCCGGGAGGCTGATGCCCTTCATGATGTCCGCTCTCGCGAAGGCCCACCTTCGCTCGGCGTCAGCGAACTGGGAATAGCGAGCTGTCATGATCGGGCTTCGGTGACCCATCGCACGCATCAGCGCGGTCGTGGGAACCCCAGCCATTGTCGAGGCCAGCCCGAAGTAGTGGCGCAGTCTGTGAGGCATGACCAGCTTGGGGTCTACTCCTGCGCCTGCAGCCAGTCGACCGAGCATCAGGCGGACTGCCTGCGCCTTCATCCGCCTGCCCGGATGGCGGGGACCCCGAGAGGTGCTCTCCGTGTCCCGGATCGTGTCCAGTGACAGTTGCGGTCCCAGTGTGACGAACAGCGCGTCGTTCCCGCCCAGGCTTGGGCAGACGTGCGATCTGACCTTCAGCCACCGGGCCATCAGCCCGGTCACCTCGGGCTTGACTACTTCCCTTCCCTCTGAAATGGTAAGGGGCAGGTCGACGAACCGGGTGCGCCTGCCTTTGCTGGTCTCTGCTCTCACTCGCACCCGGCCGCCGTTCAGATCGAGATCGCTGGCGTCCAGGCCCGCCAGCTCGGATACCCGCAATCCGCAGAACGCCATCAGGTGGATCATCGCCAGGTTGCGGATACCGAGGGGCGTGCTGAGGCTCAAGGAAAGAAGAACCTTCTGCAGATCCGCAGCAGGGGTGGCCCTGGGTTCCAGGCCACTGTCCACCCGATACGACCCGACGCGCCCGGTTACATCCTCCGTGACCAGCCGCTCCTGATGCAGCCACTGGAGGAACCGCTTCGCTGTGTCCAGCGCCATTTGCTTGCCTCGCGGCGTGAGCGGCCTGCCCGTATAGGTTATGAAGCCGTCTAACCAGGGCACGAACGCGCGCAGGTCGCCTATGCCGAAGCCACGGACGCTGGCGATCCCTCGTGCTCTGGCGAACCGTGCGACGCGCCACACCAGCTGATCGCGGTAGTGGCGCACCGTCTGCGCCCGTATCCCCGGGTGGTCCGCGGCCCAGCCCTCCACGAACAACTCGATCGCCGCCTCCCAGTCTAGGCCCTCCGGTGTGCCAGATGGAGTGGTGGCGTCCAAGCCGGGCAGCGTCTGTTGGATCATGACCCCGGACCTCCGTGAGTCCCGCGCGGGGGATCCGGCAGGCGCAACGGCCTAGCCGCTGCTCTCTGCCTCCTGGATCTGCCGCAGCGTGCGGCCGGCCGCGTCCACCCAGGCGGTGCGGCCGTTGGCCTCCTGGCCTAGCACCAGCCCCGCGGCAGTCGACGGTGACTTGAACACATAATCCTGGGCGAACACCAGCTTCTCGCCCTCCCCCACCAGCACCCCCTGCGCCAGCAGCTCATCCCGGAGGTTCGCCAGTCCCGGTCGCGCCGAAGGCGACGAGGTCGGCGATGCCTGTGAGCCCGCTGCCACCACGAAGCCCTGCGGTGAATCGTACCCTCGGGCCGCCACCTTCTGACTCCGCAGCGTGAGCATGGTCCGGCCGGCCTCCGCCGCCGGGGCCGGCTCGAACACGGTCAGGCCGAACACCAGAAGCAGGCTGAGGATGTCTGCGAGAAAGGTCTCGGCATCCTGTCTGTCGGCCTCCGTCAAGGCCGGCTCGCGTGGGATGTTCAGGTTATCGAGCCTGGACCGCCGGGCCTCGCGTGCCCGCTGCACCAGCCGCGACTCCAGGTACTGCACGTGAGCGGTGTTGAGCGAGCCATCCTTGGAGACGAAGGCCACTGCCCAGGTCCAGAAGTCTCTGTTGGCATACTGCTGCTCCAGCCGGAGCCGCAGAGGATCTCCCTGCCCAACATAGATAGTGGAGAGATCGCCTTCCTCGGAGGGACCGACCAGCACATAGACGCCTGCGCGCCCAAACTCATCCCGGCTCTTGGCGGTGGGGAAGAGCGCCCGAGGACAGACCAGGCCGAGGCCGGTCCAATGTGACTTCTCGACCAATCGCAGCCCGGCAGGATTGCCATCAGGCACAAAGATGCGCAGTGAAAATGGGTGCGACGGGGAGGTGGTCATGAGCCCGACGGCTCCGACCGCGCCCTGTTTCCTGCAGTCCCGCTCGCGGGATCGCCTGTGCCAGCCAGTCGTCTCATCTCGCCCTCCAGGTCCAAAACCCAGGCACGCGCGAAGCGCCGCGCAGCCTGCACGTCCACCGCCTCCCAAGGCAGTGCGCTATCTCTAGTCTGTAGATTTCTAGAGTGCAGGCAGCTACCCTTCCCGGCGTGGCGAGAGAGGGTCTGACAGAGCGATTCGGAGAAGTGGTCCGGCATCTTCGGAAGAAGGTCGGTCTGTCGCAGGAAAGCCTGGCGGACGTCTGCGGGCTGCACCGTACCTACATCGGTTCCATCGAGCGAGGGGAGAAGACCGTTACCATAGCGACGGCCAACAAGATCGCAGCCGCCTTCAATCTGCGGCTCTGGCAGTTGCTCAAGCGCGTAGACGAGGAGTCCTGAGGCCAGGTTGGGGGTGCTTCGGCGCGACGGTATCAGTGGCCGAAGCCAACATAGTTGGCAGGCGCTCAGCGTTACCGCGCCGACTGCCCGTGATCCTCTGCTACCACGGCGGGTACTTCCGGTAGTCCTCCCCCGCGCCCATGCCGCAGAGGTCGAGGCTGAGTTCCTCGATGACGGCGCGCAGCTCCAGCTCTGCGAGAAACCCAGTTGGTATCGCCGACCGGCCCCACATCGCGCCCAGGATGTTGCCGGTGATAGCGCCAGTGCTGTCGCTGTCGCCGCTGTGGTTGACGGCGAGGCGAGTGCCATGCGCGAAGTCGCGGGCCGTTAGCGCACAGAACAGAGCGATCGCCAACGCCTCCTCAGCCACCCATCCCTCGCCCAGTTCCTCTACTGCCTCGGCTGTTGGTTCAGCATCAGAGGCGTGGCGCAGCGCGGCGTTCACCGCGGCTAGACATTCTCCGTGATGCTGCCAGGTGATGAGCTCGCCGCGGGCGGTGGTGATCGCCTCTGACAGGCCGTCCCCATGCACGACCTGAGCGATGACCTGGGCCAGGAACCCAGCCGCCAGGTAGCCGGTGGGATGGCCATGGGTGATGGCGGCCACTCCGCAGCCCAGCCGGAATGGCTCGATGGCGATGAGACCCACCGGTGCCACCCGCATCACCCCGCCGCAGCCCTTGCTGTTGTTGATTCGGTGCCCAATGGTCCCAAAACGCCCGCTCTCCAGCGCGGTGAGGGAGGTCGTGCACCCTAGAAACTCTATCCGAGTGGTGTCCTCTCTATCAGAAGCTGTATCCTAGCGCTGTGATCGGTGGCGCGGGCCAATGAGAGCGAGAACCGCGGGGGTTGAGTAGGGTTGGTGGAAGCCGCCAAACTGCAGGTGACGCACACGCGGCCATGCTGGGCCGGCCGCCCCCACCTCGCGACGGCTGACTGATGAGGGGTTCTGTGCGCGCTACGCGGCGGCTCGGTAATAGCGGTGATGGAGTCCGCCCACCACCGGCACGGAGACGAGTTCGCCCTCGCCCGGCGGCGCCTGGGGCATCGGAGTTCCCCCGGCAAGACCCTGATGAGGGCGGGCGATGTGATAGTAGTCCTGGATGAACTCCTGCAGTAACCGCTCCAGGTGAGCTTGGTTCAGTACGATCACGTGGTCCAACAGCTCTCGCCGGAGGGTCCCGATGAAGCGCTCGATGTAGGGGTTCTGCCAGGGACTCCGGTAAGCGGTGCGCACCTCCAGAATGCCACAGGAGATCAGGAAGGCGCCCACGCCGTGGCCGTAGATGCCGTCGTTATCCCGAAAGAGGTAGCGCGGCTGGCATCCAAACGGGGTCGCCTCTCGCAGCTGCTGAATCACCCACTCCATGATCGGGTTCGGGGTGATGGCGAAGTGCAGGACCTCGCGTCGGGCATGATCCAGGATCAGGAAGACATACAGGACTTGGAAGCGCAGCGTGGTGACGGTGAAGAAGTCAATCGCCCAGGAGCAGTCGAGATGGTTCCTCAGGAACGAAAGCCAGGTGGTCGTCGCCGGGCGCGGCTTCCTGGGCTTCACCATGTACTTGCGGACCGTATCCTCTCCGGGGGCCTCGTAGCCCATCAGCAGCAGCACGTCCCGGATTCGCTCCGCACCCCACAGCGGGTTCTCCTTGCTCAGGCGCCGGATCAGTTGCTGGATCTCAAGTGCCACCGGCTTCCGGCCCGCCTTCGACTTCCATCGCCACCACGCTCGGAAGGCCCGGGTGTGCCAGCGTTTCACCGTTTCAGGCTTCATGATATGGACGAGTTCCTGCCATCCGTCCAGGAACTTCGAGAGCACCACCCAGAGGATGCGAAAGGCGGGGCTGAATTGACTGTGTCGCTTCCGCTGGCCTGAAGAGCGATTCAGTTCGGCCGCCAACTGGCTCTGGATCGCCAAGAAGTGAGCCGCCATCACCGCCCGCGGCAGGAGCAGCGCCCAGCAGAAACTGAGAGCATACCGGAGGAGTTGGAGGAGGACACAAAAGCAGCTGCAGAGGTGCCAGAGGAAACTCGAAACCGTTTTCACGTCCCCAGGATACCCGATGAGCCGCAGCGAAACAAAACTCTTGGAAACCCTGGATAGCATTTTTCGGGGGGACAGCGGCGTTCTTCGTCGGTGAAGCGCAGCCGGCCCGGCACCTTGCACTTGAGCGTCCGGTTCTCCAGCAGCAGGTACTCATTCTGCAGTGTCAGTTCCCGGCACAGCAACCGGGCCACGGTGGCGATCACCGGCAGGTCAACCCAGTCCACTCCCCGCTGAGCCTCCCATTCCATTCTCGGTACCTCCCGCGATAGGGCTATCAGCGAGTGCCGAGAATACCACGAGGGAGGCTGCAGGAGCACCCTGGAAGCCGGATGAGTTTCCTGACACGACGAGTGAGGTGCGGCAATGGGCAGAGGAATCCTGTTGGCGGCGGTGGCTCTCATGGCGGCGACGGTGGCTCTCGCTGCGCCGCAGGTGCTGATCGATACCGACTTCGGCACTCCGGGCAGGCCCTTCTCGGACGTCAATGCCGACAGGGGCAACAGCATCACCGGGTCGCTGCCGGAGGGCTGGGGCGAGAACTCCGGATGGAAGAGCAAAGTGGTCGCCACCTACACGCCTACGACCGAAGATGGCCGCGGCTTCCTGCGCGTCAGTCAGACTTCGGGGGATGGGCTGCAGTTCACCCATGCGCTGCCGGGAATCGAGCAGGAGCCGGGCTACTACCGCCTGAGCTTCACCGCCCGCAGCGTGGTCGGCGGCAGCCTTGGCGTGCGCTTCATCGGAGGCCCGTACACGACGGTGTGGTCGGTGGACCCCGCGCTGGATGGGCAGTGGCGCGACTACTCCTACGACATTCGGCTCTCGGAGCAGCCGCAGGAACTCGGCCTGTTCTTCTACCTCTCGGGCAACGGCACACTCGACCTGCAGAAGCTGAAGATGGTGAAGCTCGGAGAGCAGGACCTGATCGAGGAGATCAAGGCCAGGTACCCGGAGGCCGGCACCGGCAATCTGCTGAAGCTCTCACGCTTCCCGCTGGGTCTGCAGAGCGGCTGGTCGATCGACCGCGACTACTCGGACGGCGACGAGGTGCAGGTGGACAGCGATCCGAAGGTGCCCGGCCCCAGCGGCATCTCCGCGCTGCGCGTCAATGCACCCGACGGCATACGCATCTACAGCGCCCCGTTTGCCGTGCCTTGGAGCTTTGAGCCGCACGTGCTCAGCCTCTCCGTGCGCGGACACTGGGATGGGCGGCTGATCGTCGCCGGAGGCAAGGGCGACATCTGTGGAGAGTTGCCAGTCAAGATCAGCGGTGACCAATGGCAGCGCGTCGGACTGACCTTCAAGCCGATCCTGCTCGCCCCGAGCCACCACCTGCAGATCGAGGGCAAAGGCACGCTGTGGATCGACGAGTTGCAGGTCGAGCATGCGACCAAGGCGACCGCCTACATGCCACAGAATGCCGTCGAGGTATCGCTGGCCTTGCCGCCGTCTGAGGCCGTCTCCGCGCGGGTGTTGTTCGAGGGTGAGCCGCTCGGGATGAACTATGCCATCGTCGGCCCCTGCAACGGCGGGCTGCTGAAGAGCCGGCTGGTGACGCTGTACGGTGATGAGAAGCTGCTGCCCACGGTGAAGCTCGCGGGAGGCAACCTGCAGACGGGGACGCTGACCTTCGAGGCCTTCAAGCAGCATCCGCTGGGGGCGTACCGCCTCGAGGCCTGGGTGGAGGATGCGACGGGCAGGGAGCTGAGCGCGGAAAACGAGGTCGTCTTCTACCGCCTCCATCGCCCGCGCTACTGGGGCAAGGACGCGCCGAACTCGTTCTTCGGGACCCACTCCCTTTCGACCAATCGGCACTTGCAGATGGCCAAGGCCGTAGGATGCAACTGGATGCGCCTGCACGACGCAGGCACCGAGTATACCGGTTGGTCATTCCTGGAGCCCGAGAAGGGCAAGTGGCAGTTCCGCGACGCCGACCTGCAGCGCTATCGCGACCACAACCTCAAGATCCTGGGACTGCTGTCCACCAGCCCCGGCTGGGCGAGCAACTGGGGCAAGCCCGCGACCGACTACTTCGACCGCTACCTCGAGCCACTGAACATGGAGGACTGGGCCAACGCGGTGCGGACCATCGTCGCGCGCTACCGCGACATGATCGACAGCTACGAGATCTGGAATGAACCGTGGGGCACTTCGTTCTGGTACCTGAAGTGGGATGAGAACCATGGCGAAAGCTGGGACGACCATTTCATCCCCAGCGACACACCCGCGATCGACTACGCCCTCCTGCAGAAAGTAGCCTATGCAGCCGCGCACGAGGTCTTCCCGAGGGTGACCATCGTGGGCTTCAACACCTACGGCGCGGAGAATGGGACGAAGTGGACCAGGGAGGTCATGGAGAACGGCGGCCTGGACACCTGTGATGCCATCTCCTACCACCACTACGAGAGCACCATGACCGGCTATCCCGGCGATGCCACCGACAAGGCCTACCATGCGGCGATGGCCCCGATTCTCGAGAAGGAGGGGCGGGTGCCGAAGCCGGTGTGGATGAGCGAGGGCGCGCCCTTGTCCGGTGACGTGTCCAACGGTTTCTACCGCTACACGCTGCCCTACGAGAATGGCAACGACAACTGGCGGATCGCCGACCGGCTGGTGCGCTACCTCGTCAGCCGCCGCGCGACGGGTGAGAAGCACGGGTTCCTGTACACGATGCACGGGATCAGCACCTTCGGCGGCCCGGTGGACTGGACGACGCTCGTCACCGCTGAGGGGTACCTGCATCCCAGCGCCGCCGCGCACAGCGCGCTGGCGTGGCTGACGGAAGATACTGACTTCGTGAAGCGGGGAATGCTGGCCGATGGCGTGTATGCCTATCTCTTCGGTGGGCCCGCGCGCTCGGTTGCGGTGATCACCAGCGCCCCGTTGCACGCCCCGTACAAGCTGCCAAAGTCGCCTGAGGTGCAGCTATGTGACCTGTTCGGTAACCCGCTTGCCGCAGGGGCGGCCATCGACAACCATGTGAGCTATGTGGTGTCCACGCAAGGGCTGGCGAAGCTGCAGGCGGCGCTGCGCATGAAGTAGATGCCTATGAAGACGATCGGATGGAAGATGCACGATCGCAAAGGGAAACCATGGGTCGTCTGCTCTGGGTCATGATGTGGGTGTCAGGCGGCGATGGAACCACCTGCGTGTGTCAAACGGCGATGGAACCGCCGTGAAGACCGCCTCAGACCCGTTCGCGCCCGTCGCAGCGGTTTCATCGCCGCGCAACAGGCTCAGAGAGTTCTGCGATCATCTCCGCGATCTTCTGTCGCCATTCATCGCAGGTCAGGTTCGTCTCCTGCCGCAGCGATGCACCAGGCGTCCCCCACGGCATCGAGTTGAGCAGCTGCGAGAACTGCCGCTGCATGTGTTCTGCACGGGCGCGCCGGTCGGGCTGCTCTTCCACGCGATGGATCGCCTGGGCCAGGGTGGCGGCATAGCGATAGTCATACCACCCCTGCCTGATCGCCTCCCAGTGCGGCGTGTCGAGGTTCTCGCCGGGATGCTCCGGGTCGGGGTAGGTGATGCACGGCTGGCTCTCCGTCCGGGAGAAGTCGTCGAAGGGGCTGGGACCTTCAGGGCGCTGAAACGTCCAGCTGAACGTGCCCTCCGCGCCCGACTTGTAGTAGAGGAATCCCGTGATCCAGCGATTGGACAGCAGATTGCCCGCCTGCGCGTCATAGCTGCCTGACGCGTAGAACCAGATGTGCTGACCCTGCTGCCTCGCCTCCCGCCGGAACTGTTCGGCGATGGTGGGCACGTCCGCGAATTGGCTGCCGACACAGTGATAGGTTAGCGGCCGGCCGATCGGATCGCTAGGCAGATCGCTCGAAGTGCAGTAGCTGAGCAGGCCGGCCTCTGCCACGGCGTGATACTGGAAGCGGAAAAGCTCCGGGCTGCCGGGCTTCCAGTATCCGGGCTCATCGAGCCCGACGTAGACCCACTTGCCCCAGCCGCGCGCCCTCCACTCTTTGTCGAATGCCCGCAGCGCCTCTAGGTAGGCAGCGCCGACTTTCGCGGGCCAGGTGTCCGCGTGTCGCTGCATCACTTCAGGGTCCACGCCCAAGTGCTGGGCCAGCCGATCTTCGATCTGCCACCACTCGATGAGAAGTGGGCCCCGCAGTCCTACCCGCTGGGTCATCGGCACGGCGCGGTCGAGTTCGGGCGAGAGATGCCATCCGACGACCCGCTCACCGTCCCAGACTGGGTCGCCGACAGTTGTCTCCAGCAGAAGCGAATCAATGCCGTGCGCTTTCATGTCGGACAGTTCGCGCGCCACCTGCTGGTCGGTCTGCTCGGTCCACCGCCAGCAGTCCGCGTACAGCCCCCACGTGCGCCAGGCCGGATCGACCAGCGTGAACGGTAGCACGCGAACCTGAACCGGGAGGACATGCGGCCCGGCGGGAGTGTCCGCAGTGAGCGTCCCTCGATAGTCGCCAGGCGCCGCGTCCGCGGGTATGGTGACCCTCAGCCAGAACGCGCTCGTCTGACCGGCCATCGCTGTCGCACCACTCGGGCGCGCCCAGAGCGAGTCCGCGACCAGCCGGAAGGTCCTGCCTCGCCCGTAGTAGTTCGTCTTCCGGGGCGCATAGCGCACCTCGAACCACTCGAACCTCGTAGCGAGGGGGCGGCCCCCAGCAGACTTGAGCTCTGACAGTGTGAGCGTCAGGTTCTCGAGCGTCGTCGGTGTGAACAGCCCAGCCGCTGCGATCAGCACCTCGCCCGGTGTGCCGGTCAAGCCGATTGGCTGCCCTAACTCCTTGTCGGTGGGCGCGCTCCAGGGGAAGAGGCGATCCGGGTTCCTCCGATGGTAGAACACCGCTGCCGAGGGCGCCTTGGGCTCCGGTTCGCGGGGCAAGTCGGCCCATTGGTCCTTGCCGGTATCAACCACAGACAGCCCGGCACCGGCATCGACCTGCACCTCGCGGAGGCTGATCCGCCTGATGGAGACTCCACCCTTCGCCGCGTTCAGGCCCAACGAGATCCTAGCCTCCGTCGCCTGGTCACCGGCGCAGAAGAAGCTCCGGTGTTGCTGCCAGCCGGGGAGTAGCCTCACCTCTTCAACCAGATAGGCGCCGAGGTCCCGTTCGCCGGGCGCGAGCGGCTCCACCCATCCGCTCAGCCCCAACTCATCGGAGGCCGCAGCGAGAACCGTGTCAGGGGCGAACTGGAACTGCATCTCCAGCACGTAGAGCCGGCCCCCGGCGAGCGGGACCCTCACCGAGAACCCGTCGCCCGGCGCAAGGTGCAGGGCGGGCTCGCCGTCGATAAGGGCGATCTGAGTTCGGGCTTTCAACCGCCACGCCCGGGACCCCGGCGCGCCAGCGACCGGCGGCAGCAGATTTCCGGTTCCTTGCTGGATGAGCGGGCGGATATCGTAAGGCAGACCCCACGACGAACCGGCTGTAGCACCGCCGACCCTTGACGGAAGGAAGAGCACGAACAGACAGATGGCGAGTCCCGACCGACCATGCCCCATGAACCACTTCCTCCTCGTACCAAAGTACCAGACGAAGACACATCTGCAAAGACAGAGGCTGGGCGCCTCGCCCCGGCGTCCAGCCCGTGCTATATGCCACAACTGCAACCTCCGGGCCT
This sequence comes from uncultured Armatimonadota bacterium, assembly GCA_963716175.1. Lineage (GTDB taxonomy): Bacteria > Armatimonadota > Hebobacteria > Hebobacterales > Hebobacteraceae > MFD04408-11. Next base: position 4,529,524 of record OY970296.1, read on the forward strand.
TGCCCCCACTCTTCTACCACCCGGGGCCTAGAGCGGCGCGTCTGCAGCTAGTATGAGACGGTTCCAGCGGCCCTTAGCAGCCGCAAGCGGCTGAACTCCGACGCGAGGTGCAGACACTACTCGCGTCCACCTGTGGTTGTTAAGTGGTAATGGAACCGCCTAGAACAGCCTCTCCGGGTCCGGACGATGGAGCGGAGGGCGGATGGGCGGAGGGACACTGGTACCGGGATCCCACATATGCTTAGCTGGGATTAGAGTGGCGCGCCGTCTGGCGTCTGGCCAACTGCCGGCATGGCATTCGCCGCGCCCTAGCCTGCCAAAACCGGTCTCATTGGCGCCTAACAACCACAGCCGCGGCCACGAACGCGCCCAGGCGTAGGTACTGCGGAAGCGATTCGCCTGAGCCCCTGGCGAACTCGCTGAGGCCTTTTCGCCACCGTGCTGCGTCTACAATAGCAGGAGACGAGCAATGGCAAACCCGTCGTTGATCGCCGTTGTCGAGACCATCGCCTTCGTGCTTTTCCTGATGCTCCTGTTTGCCCTTCTGGCGTGGGTCAGGTACCTGCACCATAGGGAGACCATGAAGACTCTGGAGAGCGGAGGGGATGCGTCGCAGCGCCTCGAATCCCTCAGCCAGGCCCGCATGGAAGCCCGGGAGCGAAGGCGTCTGCGCTCCGGGATGATGGCGGGAGTTATCGTCACGGCGCTCGGCCTTGGAGTGCTGTCGGCCGTGTTATTCCGTCCCCAGATGATGGCTCATGAAACCCAAGCATTGGTGGTCGGTCTGGTCGTCTTCCTGCTCATCACCGGGGCGGCTAACTTCGTCGCACACGCCATCTGGTCGCAGCGGCTTGGGGCGGCCGCCCGAGTTGTGGAGAGCGCAGAGGCCCGGGAGCGGCGACGTATACGGTCGGGCGTTGTAAGGGGCTCAGTGGTGGCTGCTGCGGGGATCGGCTGCCTGTTGGCCCTCCTTGCGGGGGTCTACGCAGGCGACAGGAGCGCCATGGCCCTCCTTCTAGGTTTCGGCGTGTTCTTGCTGCTGAGCGGCGCGGCAACTATCGTGGTGCACGTGAATTGGTTTCGCGACCTCGAGCGCGGCCGGCCGCTAGCTGCCGGCGACATCGAGGAAGGGGCCATTGATCGCAGCAATCAGAGCGCTGAATAGCGGCCTCTCGCTCGCGTTCGCTCGATTCGGCGACGATGATGACGCCGCGCTGGTAGCCCGGGCGCGCCGGGGCGATCCCTCGGCCTTCGATGAGATCGTCCGCCGACATCAGACGCGAGTCTACAACCTCGCCTACCGCATGCTCCGCAATCGCGACGACGCCGAGGACATCACTCAGGAAGCCTTCCTGCGCGCCTTCGACTCGCTGCCTCGACTGCGCGATCGGGCGACAGTCGGCGCGTGGATAGCCCGCATCGCGGCCAACCTCTGTGTGAGCTGGCTGTGCTCTCGGACACATTCCGAGGTGCCGGTCGACCCCGCTAATCTCCAACCGGATCTGCCAGGCGGGAGGTCCGGCGTGGCGGATGAGGTCCACGAAGCAGTCGACAGCCTCCCCACGAAATGCCGGCTCGCCATCGTCGCCTTCTACCTCGAGGGCAGATCGTACGACGACGCTGCGCGCACCCTGGGCGTCACGGTCCACGCGCTGAAGACCCGCCTCTACCGCGCCAGGAAAATGCTCCGCGAGAACCTTCGTGAATCTCCCGGCGAGGGAGGTGTCAAGTGAACTGCAGGGCCATCCGGCGCTCAATTCAGCCCTTTCTCGATGGGATGCTGCCCCCGTCGAGCACGCGTGCGCTGGAAGTCCACCTCGCCACATGTGGGGCGTGCGCAGAGGAGCTCGATGGTTTTTGGCGGCTGTCGGCGGCACTCTCGGCCGAGCCCCTGGCTAACCCTCCTCACGGAATGGCGGCTGAGATCGCTCGCCGCGCGGCTGTACACTACCTCGTCAGGCGGCGTCTCCTTATTCCTGTCTGGCTTGAGGCCCTGACCTTCGGGAGCGTCATACTCGCGCTCGCAGTGGCGGCCGTCGCGGGCGTCTCTTTTCTCCATGCGATACCCGCCCTCCACCTCGCTCCCGGCATCCCGGCACTCCTGGCTAGTGCGGCTGCAGCTTCGGGGCTGGCGGCATTTGGCTCGGCATACTACCGTTCACTACTCTGAGCTCGCATCTGCTATGAGGGCGGGCGTTCACGAGATGGCTCTCGCTGGCTTCAACGACATCGCGTGCCTCAAGTCTGCAGAGGCGCCCGTAATGTACCGAAACTGATCTGGGGGTTCCTTCGGCAGGTGCAGAGCGGGACCTGCCCTCTGGCGTGGTTGGTTGGTCAGGTTTCGGGTGGCTCGCGTGTCGGCAAGGTCTGCCATGATAAGCCCCACGACGCCACGCCAGGCGCGCAGCTGCAGCGCCAAGTGATGTCGCGGGCCCGCAACTCCGTCAAGCGGCGAGGCGGCAGTAGTCGTTGATGAGGCCGCCCAGCACCGGGCGGGCAATGATCCTGCCCTCGCGCGGATAGGTGTCGGGGGCCTCCGGCGGCAGATGCCGCAGGGATTGATGGGGCCGGCGCTGGTTGTAGTAGCAGATGTACTGTCTCAGCACCCAGCACAGATGGGCTTCGTTGAGGATGATGATGCGGTCCAGGCACTCCTGCCGCAGGCTGCGAATCCAGCGTTCCGCATAGCCGTTCAGATCGGGGGAGCGCACCGGGAGCCGGATCACCTTCGTGCCCGCCTCCTCTAGCAGGGAGTCGGCGTGGAGGGTGTACTTGCTGTCTCGATCATGGATCAGGTAGCGAGGCAGCTCCTCGTTGACCACCGATAGGTTCCGGAACTGCTGTGCCACCCAGGCCTCATCAGGGGAGGTGGAGACATTCCAGAAGACAATCCGCCGCGTCGCGATCTCCAGGAAGAAGACGATGTAGGAGGTCCACAGTGTTGCCGTGGTGACCGCGCAGAAGTCACTGGCCCAGATGAAGCGACCGTAGTGGGCGAGGAACTGCAACCAGCCCAGGCCGAAGCTGCGCCGGCGTTCGGGAGTGAGTCCGTGCTGCTTCAGAATGCGAGCCACGCTGCTCCGGCCGAAGCGCACGAACCGGAGCTTGCGCATCTCCCCGGCGATCTTGCCGTAGCCCATCGAGGGGTTCTCCCGGGCGATGCGCAGCACCCACTGCTCCATCTCCGGGGTGATCTCCGGAGGACGACCGGGTTTCCTCCGGGACAGGAACCTCCAGTGCCGCCGCACGATCGCTCGGTGCCATCCCACCAGCGTCTTCGGCGTCACGATCAGCAGCGCCTCCCTCAGCTTCTCCTTGCCCAGCAGCAGGCTGGACAGCACCAACGCGAGCCGCTCACTGGGCACCAGCGAGGGTCGCTTGCCCAGCTGGCGCTGGAGGACCAGCATCTGTTGGTGGAGTGCCAGCACGAGGCGGGCCTGTTCGCCGCGGAACACCAGCCCGAACAGCAGGCAGAGGGCAGAGAGCAGCATCAACGTCACGTGCCAGAACATGACGGGGAGGATGCCGCAGTCATACCGAGAAGTCAACTCCGCGGGTACCCAGGAACCGAGGTCGCTGGCTTCCTGGATGCCTCAGATTGGTTTTGGTACACTACGCGGATTGATGAGCACATAGGGCCCCGCACCGCCCACCTTTCCTCCTAGAGCACCCAGATCAGCTTCACCGCGACCCGCGACCTGAACCCGGTCAGGTTCGGGTCGGGATCACCCACGATTACGTAGGCATCCATCCCCCGGCGCACCACCTGCCGGTAGGCGGCGTAGACAGTGATCCCCGCATCGCGGCCGATGAAGCGGGCGGCGATGCTCTTCTCCGGAGTGAGATCGTAGGAGGTGGTCACCACGGCCTGATACGCATGGTAGGCATCCGGCGAGGGCGGCGTCAGGTGGCTGTACTCTAGCGCCAACCGAAGCGGCATGGCCTTCCAGGCCCGGAAACCCTGGCCCAGCGAGCAGTAGGTATAGTCGCCGCCGGCGCGCAGGCCTCGGGAGAGATAGACGTTGCCCTGGCGGTAGAGGTCTCTGTTGTTCCACCCGATGGAGGTATTCACGTCCCCACTGGGGTCGTTGCGCTCCGTGCCGCCCGACAGCCCAATGCCCAGATAACGGCCATTGCGCCAGATCCATGTGTAGTCGCCACCGACCACGGACCAGGAAGTACCGCCGCTGTGCAGGTAGGGGAAGTAGTGGAGGTTGCCCCTCCAGAAGCGGCCCTGAAGAGGGCCCTTCTCATAAGAGAAGGACTTCCCGAAGTCGAAGCTTGCGCCATAGGTGCTCTGGTTGTAGTAGTAGCCCAGCGCGGGGTGGTAGTCGTCGGTCGCGTAGCGCGTTGTCCAGTCGTAGTGAAGCTTGCCGGGACCGCGATAGTGACCCCCGCCCATTTCGTAGATGCCGCCGTCGGCGCCCTCACCTACGGATTGGTAGGTCACGCCCCAGAGCGAGTCGTAGCCGTTCGGGACGCGCCGCACACGCGAGCTGTTGATGGAATACACTGAGTTGCCCGGCTCGCCTGCCTGTCGGCGCTGGGCGAGGTAGACGCCGGTGTGGAAGTCCGACGTGGTGAAGTGCTGCCAGGCGCCGACGAAGGCGTTTCCCTCACCGTAGGAGAGCGCATCCAGTATACCGACCCGCTCCTTGCCCGCAGTGCCGAAGAGCTTCGCGCCGGCGTCGAAATCCTGGATACGGCGGCTGTAGAACATGTCCGAGCCGGGGAAGAAGCCATCGGTGCCGGTAACGAAGAAGGGCCGCACTTCCGGTAGGTAGCGTTCCGTGTAGGAGAAGGAGATCGGCTCCACCACCTCCTCGATCTGCGAGTAGTCCGGGCGAAGAGTGCCGAGCCCGGTGAGCCCACTGCGCATCCGGTACTGCACATCCAGGCCGGCCCCGAACGTGCGGCCGGCGGACTCGCCAGCGTCCACCGTCACGTAGGGCATGAACAGAGGTCGGGGTGGGAAGACAGGCGGATGCAGGCCGCAGAGGCCGGCGGCCAGGTTCGGGTTCCAGGTCTTGCCCATGTTTGGGTAGACAGCGCCCACGTCCTCTTTGGCGAAAGAGCGGTAGAGGGTGAGGCCAAAGGTGGTCTGACACGGCGGATAGCGGAGGATGGAGAAGGGGATGGCCATCTCCACCTGGTAGCCCTCGGGAGTGCGCACGGCCGCGCCCGTCCAGTCCCCCCGCTACTCGATCTTGGTGGCCGAACCGCCGGGGATGTCCTCACGCTGGGTGCCCCGGGAGGTGACCTGAAAGTAATAGCTGCTCTGGTGGCGGTACTCGGGGTCGAGGCCGAACTCGACGAAGTCGTCCTTCCCAATGTCTCCGTTGCGCCGCGTCTCGACGCCCTTGATGTCATTGGGGGTGCGGTCCTTGCAGATTACGCCGAGGTAGACGTTCTTCTCGTCCACGCAGATCAGTCCGATGGTCTCTTCCGGCACGGGGCGCGTCTCGTCCAGCACGACGAACCCTTCGAGCCGCGAGGCGGAGGTCCAGCAGGCCTCGTCGAGTTTGCCATCGATCACCGGCGGCTGGTCCACGTACACCGCCTGCACCTGTGGTGGCGTGCGAGGCGCCGGCGCGGGGGCGTCGCACTCGGCCGAGCGGGCGGGCCGGGCTGCCAAGAGCCAGAGGGCCCCGAGCAAGACGATAGGCGCTACGCGCGATACGAGGAGGGCTCTGGTCCTCATTGATAGTGACATCGCGGCCACACCCCCCAGCAGCCGGCGCCGGATGGTCTGGACACCGACCGGCTCAGTCAGGCGAACTTGGCGGAAAGAATCAGCGAGTCGTTAGCGATGCGGCTAGGGAGCCCCGCGGCGCGGGGCGAACCCGCACGATAGGCTGGCAGCCCTATGTGGGAGGCACCATCAGCGAAATGGGCCACTAGCGGGAATCCCCCTGCCAGGTGGACTGTAGCTTGATCGTGCTTACCTGTCAACATTCCGAGGGCTCTGCCAATCCTGCCTGGGAGCCAGCGCAAGGTGCTTCGCCTCGCCAGAAGAGAACGCCCCGCCTTGGGCGAGCAGCCGTAGCGTCAGCTCCCGCAAGCTCGGCTCGTGCTCCTCCTTCACCTACCGGGCACGCAGCAGACGGGCGCTGTCAGTCGGCATCGGGGCTTGCCCCACCATCGGCGCCCAGTACTGACCCACCCTGGACTAGCGAAATCAGCTCAGCCTAGTCCCCGGATTCCTCGTCTTGATTCTCCGGCTCTCATCTCCAGTGGGTTAAGTCTCGACGCCGGTTCCGCCTGTATGTGGGTTATGTCGGCCCGCCGGCTGACAATCGATACCGGCCGCCCCGCGGAGGTCGACATCTCCGTGCTTGAGCACATCCGCAGCAGGGCGCGAAGCGATTTGCCTGCGATCGTAATAACCTGCCCGCCTGCAAACTCAGAGGGTACTCAGGGATGTCCCATCGCTACTTAGCAGGAGCATCGCCACCCGGCAGTGCCGACACGCCAAGTTACAGCGGTCGCACAGCACAAGGCCCAGGATGAATGGGACATCCCTGCGCAGCACGCAGAACGAGAGCACGAACTGCGGATAGTAGAGGAGCTTGCTGAGCATCGGCTCGCGTTCACCATCTACCAGAACCGGATCACCTCCGGCCACGGCTGCGACTTCGCGGCCGTCCAGATGGTATTCACGTAGTTGAGGGCGAAATAGTTCTGTGCCAGATGCAGCCAGAAGGCCCGTAGTGTACCAAAACCGATCTGAGGCATTCAGGATGCCTCGGGCCTCGGTACCTGGTCACTCGCGGCGTTGACTTCCCGCCCTCACTGCGGCAACCTGCCGGCCATGTTCTGGTATGTCATGCTGATGCTGTTCTCTCCCCTCTACCTGTTCTTCGGGCTGGTGTTCCGCGGCGAGCAGGCCCGCCTAGTACTGGCGCTCTATCATCAGGTGCTGATTCTGCAGCGACAACTGGGAAAGCGACCAACGCTGGCGCCGGGTGAGCGACTGGCGTTGGTGCTCTCCAGCCTCCTGCTGGGCAAAGAGAAGCTGAGAGAGGCGCTGCTGGTCGTGAAGCCGGAGACGCTGGTGGGCTGGCATCGGGCGATTGTGCGGCGGCACTGGAGGTTCTCGTCCAGGAGGAGACCAGGTCGTCCCCCGGAGATCACCCCAAAGATGGAGCAGCTAGTGCTGCGCATCGCCCGAGAGAACCCGTGGATGGGTTACGGTAAGATCGCCGGGGAGATGCGGAAACTCGGGTTCGTGCGCTTCGGCCGCAGCAGCGTGGCGCGCATTCTGAAGCAGCATGGACTCACTCCAGAACGTCGCCGGAACCTGGGCCTGGGCTGGTTTCAGTTCCTCGCCCACTATGGGCAGTTCATCTGGGCCAGTGACTTCTGCACGGTCACTACGGCCGCCCTGCGGACCTACTACCTCGTCTTCTTCCTGGAGATCGGCTCCCGCCGGATCATCCACTGGAACGTCTCCACCTCCCCGGATGAGGCGTGGGTGTCCCAGCAGTTCCGGAACCTATCCGTGGTCAGCGACGACCTGCCGGGATATCTGATCCACGATCGGGACAGCAAGTATACGCGCCACGCTGACTGCCTGCTGGAGGACGCGGGCACCACGGTGATCCGGCTGCCGGTGCGCTCCCCCGATCTGAACGGCTATGCGGAACGGTGGATACGCAGCCTGCGCCAGGAATGTCTGGATCGGATCATCCTCCTCAACGACGCGCATCTGCGCTGGGTGCTGGGCGAATACGTCCGCTACTACAACCAACGCCGGCCCCACCAATCACCCCGGCATCTGCCACCGGAGGCCCCAGACGTGTACCCGGATGAAGGAAAGATCATGGCCCGCCCGGTACTCGGCGGTCTCATCCACGACTACTGCCGCCTCGCCGCCTGACGGAGTCCGCAGTGCACTCCACCATCGGGGGCCGCGCCGCGCGCCTGAAGTGCCCTCTTCGCGCTGATGATCGCTCGCGGGGGTGACGCGCAGGCCCTCCGAGACCCACATGCTCACCCTGCCAGGACGCAGATCCTCCCTGCAACCTGCTGAGTTGATGTCCGGATGAGTTCTGGAACACTACGGGACAGACCGCTCCAGCGTCCTTCGCCCTTCAGGACGATCTCTGTGGTACCGTCGGCGCGGCACCGAAGCACTTGCCAGTGCTCTCGGTCCGGTGTGTTCATGCCGACGAACACCGAGGCGTCGGTCACCGAGAGCGACGCGCTGGAGCAGGGCGTGGGAGGCAACTGCCACACCTTTACCGGTTCAGCCAGTCCCGATCGCCCGATGACCAGCACGCCCGCCAGCATGGTGAGCATCTGTACGACTGCGTATTGTCTCCTCTGCATCTTGCTTACCTCCCTGGCATTATGCCGCGAACTGCGACTCGCATTCTGATCGCGCGGCTCCGGCGGAATATCGTTTTCTGCCTCCGGTCCGGGCGCTACCTCATCGAAAGGCTCACCTCTGGCGGCACTCGCCGAGATCCCCTCACGAGGGCACCTCGGGCTCTGAGATCCGAGAGACTGTGAAGGTATAACCGACAAGGTCCCACTTGCGTACCACGCCCCCATCGCGCTCGAGGTCGGAGATAACGCGCGCTATCTCCTCCCTCGGCAGGGCGAGGTTATCGGCAATCTCAGCTTGCTTCAAAGGCCTTCCTGCTTGCGCGAGCATCGCCATGATCTGGCACTCGAGTTCCTCGCGCGTCAGAGGGGTTGCTTGGGCGGTGACAGAGGTGTTCCTGTGCGCTCTTGTCAGCAGCCAGATGACAAGGGCTACCAACGCAAGGCCGACTACGAGCAACAACGGCAGTATCCAGTCCGGGTCACTGCCTTGGACAGCATGGCCGAAACGCCCAAAGTGTCTCATGAACGCACCTCCTGCCGGTCCTCGCCTTGTCAGCGATTCCCGTCAGGCAATTCGTAATGCAACAATCGGATCAAGCGTGGCGGCCTTGCGCGCCGGATACACCCCAAACCCCAGACCGAGCAACGCCGAGAACACGACTGCCGCCAGGGCGACTCCCCACGGGATCAGCATGGGCCAGCCTGTCGCGACGGAGGTGATCTTGGCCGCGGTGATGCCCAGCGCGACCCCGCCAACGCCTCCCGTGGCGCTGAGCAGCCCCGTCTCGATCAGGAACTGCAGCAGGATGTCGCGTCGGCGGGCCCCGACCGCACGTCGCAACCCGATCTCCCGCGTCCGCTCCCGCACCGCGATGAGCGTCATGGCGAGAATACCGATCCCACCCACCAGCAACGAGATGCCGCCGATGCTTCCGAGAAGCAAGGTGAAGGTGTCGGACACCGCGGCCTGGGTCTCCAGGAGGGCCGACTGGTTCTGGATGACGAAATCATCCTCGGCGCCGGGGCGAAGGCGGTGTCTCTCTCGCAACACCTCCGCGATAGTCACGGCGGCTGTTTCCATGGCGGCGCTGTCGTCTACGCTGACGTAGATGGTGCTGAGGTGGGAGACGTTGAACAGCCGGCGCAGCGCGGTGCGTAACGGAACAATGATCTGGTCGTCTTGATCTTGGCCAGCGATGTCCAGCCCCTTCGCCTGCAACACACCGATCACGAGAAAGGGCACGTTGGCGATGCGAATGGTTTCCCCGATGGGGTCCCGGCCCGCGAACAGATTGAGCATCGCCGTCTGGCCGAGCACGGCCACCCGGGCGGAACTGCGCACCTGATCATCATCGAAAAACTCACCGGTGATGGGGAGCGAGTTGCGGACCACCTGGAACTCCGGAGTGGTGCCTACGACCGTGGTCGTCGTGCTCATCTCCTCGAACTTCACGGAGAGCTTCTTGCTTTGTGCGGGAGCGAGGGAGACGACGTGCGGCACTTCCTCGGCAATGGCGCGGGCATCCCTTTCGGTAAGCGTAATCGCCGTTGCGCCGGCTGCGCGCCCGGCCTGGAATCTGAGCTGACCGGCGCTCACCGTCAGCAGGTTTACGCCCATGCTCTCGACCTTGCGCAACACCTCGGCGCGGGTGCCCTGACCGATCGCCACCATCGCGACGACCGCGGCCACGCCCACCACGATGCCGAGCAGCATCAACCCGGTACGGAGCTTGTGGGCGCCCAGCGCGCGCAGCGCGGTGCGCAGGCCGAGGCGATATCGCATGTTCACTCCGTCCGCAGCGCGTCCACCGGGTGCAGCCGGGCGGCTCGCCGCGCCGGATGGACGCCGAAAACTACCCCAACGATGATCGAAAAGATCAGTGCCACGGCCACCGCCTGCCAGGAGATCTGTATTGGGGTGTGCTTCAGCGCGCGCAACGCCACTGCGCCGACCACCCCGCACAGGACACCCACCAGGCCGCCGGCCAGCGTTACCGCCACCGCCTCCGCCAGGAACTGCGCGAGGATGTCCCTGTGGCGCGCGCCGACCGCCCGGCGTAGGCCGATCTCGCGGGTGCGCTCACCCACCGACACCAGCATGATGTTCATGATCACCAGCCCGCCCACGAGCAGCGCGATTGCCGCTACGATCTCCAGAAAGAGCGTGAGCGTCTTGGTGGTGCCAGAGAACACCTCCATCATTACCTCCGGCGTGCGCACCCCGAAGTCATTCTGCTTGGGGGGGACGATGTGGTGGCGCTCCCGCAGCAGCGCAGTGATGGCCGTCGCCGTCTCTCGCGTCCGACGGGGGTCCTCTATCTGCACCACGATGTTGCTCAGGTAGGTCACCTGGTAGAGGCGATGTGCGAAGGTGGTGATCGGCATCATCACCCGATCATCGAGATCGCGGCCGGCGGGATTCGCCCCCTTCGCCACGAGCACGCCTTTCACTTTGAAGGTGACGTTGTCTACCCGGATAGTCGCCCCTGTCGGGTCCTCCTCGCCGAAGAGCTCGCGTGCGAGCGTGTTACCGAGAAGCGCCACGCGGGCCGTGCCGCGGACATCCTCGTCGGAGAGGAACTCCCCGCTTTCCACATCCCAGTCACGGTACTCTCGGAACTCGGGGGTGATGCCCCATGCCTCCGACACCGCCGTCCGCTCGCGGAACTGCACTACCACATCGCTCTTGAGCAGGCCGGGGGATGCCTTGCGCACATTCGGCACTTCAGTCTCGATGGCCCGCATGTCCTCGTACGTCAGGGTCTGACTGCCGGTGCCGACTCCCATGCCCATGTGCGGGCCCGCGTCCTTACCTCCAGCGCTGGCGGTCACCATGATCGGATTGGCGCTCCAGAGCTTGCCCAGGCGCGCCGACACCTGGGCGTTCGATCCTTGCCCGACCGCAACAATGACAGTGAGCGCGGCCACCCCGATGGTCACCCCCAACATCATCAGCAGGGTGCGCGTCTTGCTGGCTGCCAGCGACCGCTTTGCCTCTTTGGCGATCAGACTCAGTCGCATCTCGTCCACCTCCGGTTACCATTCACTCCGTGCGCAACGCCTCGACCGGGTGCAGATGGGCCGCCCGTTTCGCCGGATACACGCCGAAGACGATCCCGACGAGAACGGAGAAGACCACTGCCACCGCCACCGCCTGCCAGGAGACCTGCATCGGCATGTCCTTGAGCGTACTGAGCGCCGTCGCGCCGGCCACGCCAAGGAGCACGCCCACCAGTCCGCCGGCCAGCGTTACCGCCACCGACTCAGCGAGGAACTGCCTGAGGATGTCCTTGCGGCGCGCGCCGACCGCCCGGCGTATACCGATCTCGCGGGTGCGCTCGCCCACGGAGACCAGCATGATGTTCATGATCACCAGGCCGCCTACAAAGAGCGCGATACCGGCCACTACGCCTAGAAAGAGCGACAACGTCTGCGAGGTGCCGGCAGCGAACTGCACGATCGCCTCCGGGGTGCGCACGCTGAAATCATCCTGCTTCGGTGGCACGATGTGGTGGCGCTCGCGAAGCAGCGCGGTGATCGCCTCCACCGTGCTATCCATCCGCTCCATGTCATCGGGCCGGACGATCACCTGGGCGAGGGCGGTGATGCTGTAGAGCCGCCGAGAGAAGGCCGCCAGCGGCACCACCACGCGGTTGTCCAGGTCTCCTCCTCCAGGGCTTACGCCTTTGCTCACCAGCACCCCCTTGACCCGGAGACTCACCTCTCTGATACGGACGGTCTCCCCTACAGGATCGGCCTCCCCGAACAGCGCCTGGGCCACCGTCCTGCCCACCAGGTAGACCCGCGCCGCGCCACTCTCGTCCTCAACGCTCAGTTCCTCGCCGCTTTCGACCTCCCAGTTCTGCAAGTCATGCCAGTTCGGGGTCGCCCCGAAGACCTGTGCGGTGGCGGTTTGTGCACGCGCCGTGATCACTACCCCTGGCATTCGCTGCACCAGGGCAACCTCGCGGACACCTGGGATCTCTTCGGCAATCGCCTGGGCGTCCTCCGGTGTAAGCGTGGAGGTGGTCACATCTATCTGGCTTCCCCGCTGGATGCCGCCCTCGCCTGCCGATACGACAATCGGGCTGGTGCCGAGCACCTTGGCGACCCGCTGCAGCACCTGGGCCTTGGCTCCCTGCCCCACCGCCACGATGATGGTCAAGGCCGCAATCCCGATGGCGACCCCAAGCATCATCAGCGCGGCGCGGACCAGGTTCGCAGTGAGGGCGCGACGAGCCTCGCGAAGAACGGTGAAGGGCTTCATGCCGGCGCCTCCTGAGGAAGCCGCGCGAGCTCCTCGCGCGCCTCTCTGGGCTGCGTCACCGCATCATCGGCCACGATCCGGCCGTCGCGAAGGCTGATGACCCGCCGGGCATGTTCTGCGATGACCTGTTCATGGGTGACGAGGATGATGGTCCGCCCTTCTCGGTTGAGCTGCTGTACGATGTCCATCACCTCCAGTCCGGAGCGGGTGTCGAGGGCACCGGTGGGCTCGTCCGCCAGTACCACCGCGGGATCGTTGATCAGCGCCCGGGCGATGGCCACCCGCTGCTGTTGGCCACCCGACAGCTGACTGGGCCAGTGATGCGTGCGTTCACGTAGCCCCACCGCCCCCAGCGCCTGCCGCGCCGCCGTGCCGTCCTCGTGCGCCGCTCCGTAGAGCAGGGGGAGCTCCACGTTCTCCAGCGCCGTCATCCTGGGGAGCAGGTTGTAGGACTGGAAGACGAGCCCGATCTTCTCGTTTCGCACCCGCGACAGGGCATCGTCGTCCAATGTCCCCACCTCCTCACCGTCCAGCCGGTATACGCCTCCGGTGGGCGTGTCCAGACAGGCCAGCAAGTTCATGAGGGTAGACTTGCCGGAACCGGAGGGGCCGATGATGGCGAGGAACTCGCCCGCTGCCACCTCCAGGGAAATGCCGTCCACCGCGCGGACCTGTTGGCCGCCAAGACCATACACCTTGGTGATCTCGGACATCTCAATCATCATCTTCATACCTCTCTATCTGCCGATCGCTCCCGGCGGTAGGTTCTGCTGCGTACCGGCCGATTGCCCTGAACTCTGGCCCGGCACCTCGCCCACCAGCACCGGCTCCCCCTCCTTCAATCCGGATAGGACCTCCGTATAGTCACTGTCCTTCCAGCCTGTTTTCACCGCGCGCCGTTCCGGTGAGCCATTCCGCAGCACGTAGACAACCTTCGTCCCATCTTCCCGTTTGATCGCCTTGTTGGGAACGGCGAGCACGTTCTCTCTGGTGGCGACGGCGATGGTGACATTGGCGGTCATGTCCGGTCGGAGCAACCCGCGCGGGTTGGCGATGGTGATCACAACATCGTAGTTCACGACGTTCTGATCGATAATCGCCTTCGGGTAGATGGCCGTGACCGTTCCCGAGAACTCTTCATCGGGGTAGGAATCTACCGTGAACGTGGCGGACTGGCCGACCTTCACCCGGCCGATGTCGGTCTCGTCCACCAATGCATCCACCTGCAACCTCGACAGGTCAATGATGGTCACGAACGTCGGCGCGGTAAGGCCGGCGGCGATGGTCTCGCCCTCTTGGGTAGAGACGGAGGCGATCACACCATCAATGGGCGAGACGATCCGGGTGTATGAAACCTGGGTCTCGGCATAGCGCAGGGCCGCTTCGGCCTGCATCACCTGTGCTCTTGCCGTCTGTATTGCCTGCTCCTTCACGCGCACTTGGGCGGTGTTCGCCCGCGCCATGCGCAGCGCGGAGTCGGCCTGCCGTACCCCCTCTTCCGCCTGCGCAACGTCCTGCTGTTTGATCTGGGTCTGCGAGGCGTTGGCGTTCGCGGCGTCCAGCACCGCTTGCGCATGCCGGACCTGGGCCGCCGCGACGTCATGCTGGGTGCGCGCATTGTCCACATCCTGCTTGGCTATAAACCCCTGGTCGAACAGATGCTGGACTCGCTCGTAGCTGGACTTCGCGTTCGCCCGATTCGCCTCCGCTTGCTCCACTGCGGCCCTCGCCTGCTGGATCTGGGCAGTCACCTCGAGCGGCACCGCGCCGACGGTGGTGCGAGCCTGCTCCAGCCGGGAACGCGCGGCCGTGAGATTCGCCTGGGCGCGCTCAACATCCGTGCTGCTCTGGACGACTTGCGCGCTATATCCTGCCTCCAGTTCGCCAAGCCTGGTCCTCGCTGCGGCCAGGTTCGCTCTCGCCTGGTCCACTTGGCTGCTGGTTTCCCTATCATCCAGTTCGGCAATGAGCTGGCCCCTATGGACCACACTTCCGATGTTCACCGGAAGGCTCCTTACCACACCAGAGATGCGGGAGCCGACCTTCACCTCAGCGCCTATGACGGCCTTGATGCTCCCGGTGGCCAGAACCGTGGCGTTCAGGGTGCGTCGGCTGGCGGACGCCGTGTCCAGGCCTGGTCTCTGCTTCGCTGAAGATAGGCGCCCTTGGAGCAGTAGGCCCAGATGGCCACAGCGACTACGACGATGCTGAGAACGACGGCCTTGCCTCTCACTGGCTGCTCCTGGTGACTATCGCGGCCTGATGCCGATACCAGTACTGAGTCTAGCAGCAAGAGTTCACGGAAGTCTCAACAGGGGGTCAAGAAAGATGCAGAAGATCAGGACTGAGTGCGGGCGAGCGGCAACGTGAATGTGAACGTACTGCCCGCGCCCGGTCGGCTTTCGGCGTTGACCTGGCCGCCCTGACGCTCGATCAGGCTCTTAACGATGGCCAGCCCCAGCCCAGCGCCGTCCTTATCGGTCTCGCCGGCGCGGTAGAACCGATCCCAGATCCGCGGCAGATGCTCGGGCGCGATGCCAGCGCCGGTGTCCGTCACGCCGACGACGAGATGGCTGGACTCGGCCCGGGCCCAGACTCTGACCTCCCCTTGGGGCGGGGTGTGCCGCACCGCGTTCCGAATCAGGTTGAGCAGCGCCTGTTCGGTGTAGGCTTCGTCAGCGAGTGCCAGCGGCAGACCATCTGGCGCGTCGACGATGATCTCCGGGTGGCTGTCGGCGGGCGGGATGGAGTCAACAGCGCGCTGCAGCAGCGCGGCGAGCGCCAGCGGCCTGGGCTCAAGCCTGGCCTGACCTGACTCGATGTGCGATAGGTCAAGCAACTGCTCGATCAGCCGGTTCAGGCGTTTGGAGTCGCGCACGATGGTGGCGAGGTAGCGGCGCCGCGTCTCCTCGTCGGCCGCGACCTCATCGAGCACGGCCTCCGCGTATCCCTGCATCGCGGTCAGGGGTGATCGCAACTGGTGGGAGGCATCGGCCACGAACTGGCGGCGCATGCGCTCCACTCGCTGGAGTTCGGTGACGTCCTGAACCACCGCTACCGCCCCAACCGTGCTTCCCTCGACCGCGGTCGGCGAAATGTGCGCCTGGAGAGCGGCGGTGCCATCGCGGCTCCTGAACTCCACCCTCTGCTCTCGCGCTTCGCTCATAGCTTTCGCGAAGGCCGCTGCCAATGCACTCTCCCCGAGTGAGCGCCCTGCAAGTTCCGACTCGTTCGGGGCCAGCATCTTCTGCGCCTGCGGGTTAGCCATGATCACCTGCCCGCCGCGATCCACGGCGATCACGCCTTCGCCCATCGTCGTCACGACGTGGCCCAGCTTGCTTTGCTCCTCGGAGAGTGACTGGATGGTATGATGGAGACTCGAGGAGAGCTGGTTGAGAGCCACCGCCAGCCGGCCCACCTCGTCGCTTCCTCGCTCCGGCACCCGCGACTCGAAGTCTCCTGCCGCCATCTGTCCCGCGACCCGGCTCATGCGGTCTAGCGGGTCGGCAACACTTCGTGCCAGGAGATAGCCCAGCGCCGCGGACAGTGCAATCGCGGCCAGCGCGAGACCGAAAACCAGCAGGCGAGTGTGGACGATGCTGTCCCTCAGCCCCAGCACTGGCGCATGCATGATGGTGGCGCCGACCACCCTCCCCTTCAGCCTGATCGGTACCGCGGCGAAGAAGGCTGACTCCCGGAAGACCGGGCTATAGCCGGTTCGAGTGACGACTTTCCCCTCCATTGCTGCCATGAGGTCGGGGAGCTGCTGCGTGATGGGGCAGGGCAACTGCCCCATCACCTCCTGCGAAGGACGCCGTCCTATCGAGGCGACCACCTTCGTGTTCCGGTCAATGATCAGTGCGCCGCCGGTCAGGAGCCGCCCGGCCACGTCGAGTGCCTGGCGCGCCCTGACCTGGTCTCCGCCGCGAACGAACAGCGGGACAGCGAGCTCGCTGATCCTCTCGCCCTGACCGACCAACTCTTGCTGCTTGGCGGCGAAGAAGTAGTCCTGCAGCAGGCGGCTCAGCAGCAGCCCAAGCAGTCCGAGCGTGCCGATCACGATCAGGACATACAGGCTCATCAGGCGGCCGAAGAGGCTGCGGAACCTAAACATGGTCGGCCACCTCGAACTTGTACCCCACTCCCCAGACGGTGACGATGTAGCGGGGCCCGCCACCGCCCTCGAGCTTGGCGCGCAGGCGGTTGATGTGCACGTCCACAGTGTGCAGATCCCCGAAGGCCTCCTCGCCCCACACCGTCTCGTAGAGCTGCTCTCGGCGATAGGCGCGGCCAGGGTTGCTGGCTAACAGCCATAGCAGATCGAACTCGCGCGGGGTGAGGGAAGCTGGCTCGCCGGCCACCTCCACCTCGCGACCTATTGGGTCGATTCGAAGACCGCGGTAGGTGAGCACCTTCTGGTCGGCGGAGAGCTTTCCCTCACCCGTGCGTCGCAGCACGGCCTTGATGCGCGCCACCAATTCCCGGGGACTGAATGGCTTCGTGACGTAGTCGTCCGCCCCCAACTCTAGACCGAGCACCCGGTCCATCTCATCGCCGCGAGAGGTGAGCATCACGATCGGCAAGTGCCGTGTCGCCTCGTCCTCCCTGATCCGTCGGCAGACGGCCCAGCCGTCGAGCTTCGGCAGCATGATGTCGAGCACTACGAGATCGGGACGATCCCGCTCCACTCTCTCCAGCGCCGTCCCGCCATCAGCCGCGATCACGACCGCAAAGCCTTCTTTCTCCAGGTAGGCCTGAACCAGCTCCACCACTTGCAGGTCATCGTCGGCTATCAGTATCGTGGTCTTCTTCATGCCGGCTGTGTCGTATTCCGGTGCGCGAATCAGAGAATCCACTTGCGCCTGATGTTGTAGAGGCTCAGGACGAAGAGGCCGATGCAGAAGGCCGCGAGGAGGGAGAAGTCAAGCAGAGGTGGCAGCACATTCCCATTGTGAACGGACCCATGAAGTATGTCAACGCCATAGGTCAGGGGCAGCGCGTAGGAGAGCGGGCGCAGGAACGCGGGGAGCTGCGAGATGGGGAAGAACAACCCGCACAGAAAGATCATCGGGAAGCGGAAGAAGTTCGAGAAGGTCTGGGCCTCGAACACCTGGCTTACCGAAACCGCAATGAATAGACCCAGAAAGGTCGAAGCCACCGCGATCAGCCCGAATGCCGGGAACACTGCGGCCCAACGCACCTGACTGAGATCGGTCAGGAACGCCGCCAGGATGATAGGCACAAAGGCGTTGGCTACCCCGAAGAAGATTGCCCCGCTCGTTTTAGCCAACATCAGCAGTTCTAGAGAGATTGGCGCAAGGAGTAACCTGTCGAAGGAGCGATTGCTCTTCTCGAAGGTGATGGTCACTGCCAGCATGGAGGTGGTGCCGAAGAGAATGGAGACCGCGACCACGCCCGGGAGCAGGGACAGCACGCTCTCCATGCTCGCGCCGGACCTGATGAAGAACATGCCCGTCCAGGCGACCGGGAAGATCAGCCCCCAACTGATGTTGGGCGGCTTGAGATAATACGTCCGCATGTCCTTGGCAACTATGCTCCAGAACGCGATCCAGCGCTTCATCGGCCTCCTCCCGCTTTCTCCTTCTCTTTGCGCATGGCCTCGGCTTCGAGGCCGGTGACCTGGACGAAGACCTCCTCCAGAGAGGGGCGCAGCTTGCGGGCCTCGCTCACCTCGACGCCGCGATCCTCCAGAAACCGCACCAGCGGACCGACGCGTATGGGCTGAGACGACTCGACGCGGACCAGTCCGCCGGGCAGAGCTTGGAAGTCGAGTGGATGGAAGGCCGCGGCGAGTCCCTCGCACAGAGGCGGGCCGCCATCGGACACCGAGAGCAGCATCATGTGTCTGCCCTTGATGGGCTGCATGAGATCGGCCACGGTGTCATTGCGGACGATGCGCCCAGAGACGAGGAAGGCGATGCGTTCGCACAGGCGCTCGGCCTCTTCGATATAGTGGGTGGTGAGCAGGATCGTCGTACCAGACCGGTGGAGGTCGGCAATGAGCTGCCTGATCTGTCTGGCGGTGGCCACGTCAATGCCGGTCGTCGGCTCGTCGAGGAAGAGGATACTCGGCTGGTGGATGATGCCAGCGGCGATGGTAAGCTTCCGCTTCATCCCCTTGGAGTAGCCGCCGAACTTGCGATTGGCCGCGTCAGTCAGGCCGAAGGCGCTCAGGAGCTCGCGGGCGCGGGTCTCGCGCGCCGCCTTCCGCATGCCGTAGAGTGCGGCGCAGAAGGTGAGGTTATCGAAGCCGGTCAGTTCGGGATACAGATTGCTCTCGTCCGGGACTACGCCGGTCAAGTGCTGGGCCGCCTTGGGATTGCTGGTGCAGTCTACTCCACCAATGTGAATCGCTCCCGAGTCCGGCCTGGCGAGCCCTGTCAGGATGTTGATGGTGGTGGTCTTGCCCGCGCCATTGGGCCCCAGCAGGCCGAAAACCTCGCCCTGTGCGATCGAGAAACTGATTCCATCCACGGCGGTGAGGCTGTCGTAGCGTTTGGTAAGGTCGCCTACCTCCACCGCCAAAGCTGTGTCAAGTCCCATGCTGCGCCTCTTTCGTGAATCTGAGCCAGATCCCCAGGCCTTCCCCGGCCTCGGAGGCGGTCGAACCTGTGTCCGAGATGATCTCGAACTGCGGCAGGCCCGCCATCGCAGCCAGTCGGTGAAAGGTGTCTGGGCTCCTCTCCTCGGTGAAACGCGCCAGGGCGTCCGCGCCCTGCTGGGACGCATCCTCGCGACGACGCCGCATGAACTCCCGCCGCGCCCAGTCCGGATACCCCGAGCCGAGGCCGCCGCCAATCATCGCGCAACCGCCCGGGCGCAGGACGCGGTGAACCTCACGGATTCCTCTGGCAGGATCGTCCCAGAAGAAGACGGAGCCGCGACTCACTACCAGATCCAGGTAGTTGTCGACCAGTGGTAGCTGCTCTGCCCGCGCTACGAGACATACCACTCGCTCCGACACTCCTTGCGCATGTGCGGCCCGCATGGCATCTCCGAGCGCATCCGGATTCGGGTCCACGAGGAGGACCCTGCTCTCCGACTGCCGAGCGAGCGCCAAGCCTACTCCGCCGGCCCCGCATCCCAGATCCGCGCAGAGTCCGCGTTCGCGCGCAGCAAGCGCCACCGCGTCCTGGGCCACCGTCTCGTAGAAGTCCGGTAGCTTCATGCCACTCGCGCTCGCGGGCGGCCCAGAAAGCTCCTGAGCCGCCCGCTCCTGTCCGTCACTTCTTCTTGGGGGTTCCGCTGGTCTCACAGGGATGCGTTGCTGTGTCCCCATGACACTCCTTGATCTGCTCCGGCGAGCAGGTCTTAGGGTCCTTTCCCTTCTCACACTTCCGGCTCGACTTAGACATCTCTCTGCCTCCTTGTGGGCTCTGAACCTATCAGTCGCGACTGCTCACTCTACCGCTTCCGCCGGCGCCCCGACGTCTTCGCGCGTGGCTCCGCAGCCACCGTCCCGAGCCGTTCCATCCACACGGCAACCTGCGCTGAGGCTTCACGAATTCTGTCCCGATCCAGCGAGTAGTGAACCCGATAGCCTTGCCTCTCACCATTCACGAATCCCGCTTCGCGCAGGATTCGCAGATGCTGCGAGATCGCAGAATGGGTGACGCCGAGCCGATAGGCGAGTGCTCCGACACACAGACCTCCGTCGGCAAGGTGCGTCAGTATCTGTACGCGCGTCGGGTCGGCCAATGCTTTCAGCAGTCCGACCAGGTAATCTGTTGGCATGTCTGTAAGTCCTTGCGAAAAGACTAACATAGTGCTGGCTGAATGTCAATGTAGGTGTCGAAGGACTGTAGGACCGTCCTGGACGTGTTCTGGGCTTGTCGAGGCTGACTTCTTGGCATATCATATGAACTCGGTGCGCGGCGCCTTCGGGCGCCGCATTCTCTTTGGGAGTCAACGCGGTGGAGGTCTTCGAGGCGTCGGTATCGCTGATGGTGCGGGCCCTGGTGATCAGCGCCCGGTGGACTGGCCGCAGGCGACGGCTCTGCTTGGAGCAGGCGTGCATGAATGTGCAGGCAGGACGGATCGCGGAACTCGAAGCGTGTGTCGTGGTGCTGGAGGATGCCCTGGCCTTCCCAGATGCATGCCTGGAGGTGCTGGAGAGGAGGCTTGGGGAGGAGCGACCGCGACGGCCCTATCCCTTGGGGGAGCGGCTGCGTCTCCTGTGGCTGATTGACTACTACCAGATCCCGAAGCGGAGGGTTAGGGAGACCTTCGGGGTGGCGCGCTCGAGCATTCACCGCTGGCTCAAGGGCTTTGAGGCAGGCAAGCTCGGGGGTCGTCAGAAACGCTCTGAGCCCGTCAACAAGACGCCACGAGAGATCGCTCAGCTGATCTGGGACATCTTCCGGCGAAACCCACTGTGGGGCCGTCACCGCATCGCAATGACGGTGTGGGCGCTTGGCGTATTCGTCTCAGCGACCGCGGTGCGTGACATCCTGCTGCGGCCCAGACCTAAGAGGTCTGCCCCGCAAGCGGCCTGTGCGAAGCCAGAGCCAAAGCGCAGGGAAATCGTTGCCAGCTACCCCAACCACGTGTGGTCGGTGGACCGGACGCGGGTGTGGCGCTTGGGCGTCTGGCCCACCTGGGTGCTGGTGGCGATCGACCATTTCTCCCGCGCCGTCACCGCCGCGGTTCCCCTGGAAGGGCCAAACGCAGGATGGATCATGGACGCCCTGGAGCAGGCCTTCCTGCGCCACGGACAGCCCAAGCACTTGATCACCGACCAAGAAGGGGTCTTCATCTCTGACTTCTTCCGGAACCTCCTCAGCCAGTGGAAGGTGAGACAGCGCTTCGGTGCCGTGGGCAAGCACGGCTCGATTGCGGTAACTGAGCGGCTGATCCGGACCCTCAAGCGGGAATGGCTGGCGCGGGTGCCGCTGATCCGTGGTCTGGATCACCTCTCAGAGTTGCTTGCGGCCTTCGCTGTCTACTACAACGAGTACCGCGGTCACCGGCGACTGGGCCGGGCGACGCCATTGATGCTCTACCGGGGACAGATCTGGCGGCGGCCAAACCGATCAGCCAAGACGCTGCTAGGCTCGGTTCGCACTCGGCACTTCGCCGAGACCAGGATCACCGTCTATGAACTCGCCGCCCGACCACGTGGCCGAGGCCAAAGCAGGACGCTCAGACTGCGGTCTCATAGGCACCCGACACCTACAGGTGGAGTTGGTGACCCACCTGAGCCCGGATGAACTGCGGGCCGCGATTGCCCGGTTCGTGGCCTACTACAACTCCGCGCGCTACCACGAGGTTTACCCGCCTCTGGCGAGGCGCTCCACAACGTCACCCCGGACGATGTCTGGTTCGGCAGGAGGGAAGAGATCCTGGCCCGGCGAAAAGCCTTGCAGATCCGCACCGTGATCGCGCGCCGGGAACGCTACCGGAGGCTGAGGGGAGGATGCACAGATACAAGAGCGGGAATGCCGGAGGTGTAGCTAACCCAAGACCCCCTTTTGTCCCACTTTCGCTGACACTCTACACCGGCGGTCTCCGATGCCAGCCTAACGGTAGCCACCGATCAGATTGCAGATCAGCACGGTGAGGACGACGAGGGTAATGATGATATAGGTGCGGTCGCGCTGGAGGGCGAAGGCAGCGACCGAGAAGAGCACGCGAGCGATGGGAGTGGCGATCAGTAGCAGCAGGCCGACCTCGATGATCCCCCGGCTGTGAGAGGAGAGGGCGAAATCCACGATGCCCGGAAGGGTACGGAGTTGGGGAGGCTGTCCGTGGAAAGACCGGTACTGGGGGAGTTGCCCTCCGTGCTTCGCAAGGTAGTAGATGCCTCCGGCTAGGACGACCAGCGCGGCGATGCCGACGCCCGCGCTCAGGATGGCGCTGATGATTCGGTCCATCCGTTCATCGGTCAGAGCGGGCTTCCGGGGGGCCATGTCAGATCCTCCCGCTCAGACCGTTGAAGATCATCTCCATCCCAAGCGCCAGTATGACGGCCCCGAAGACCCAGCGCAGGACGGGCGTTCTCGCCCGGGCAAGGACGCGCGCTCCGGTAACCGAGCCAGCAAGCACGCCGAGCATGGTTGGCATGGAGAGCCCGGGGTCGATATAGCCGCGGTTGAGGTAGATGCCCGCGCTTGCCGCGGCTGTGACTCCAATCATGAAGTTGCTAGTCGTGGTGGAGACCTTGAAGGGCAGACGCATCGCATGGTCCATCGCCAGAACCTTGAGCGCTCCGGAGCCAATGCCAAGCAAGCCTGAGAGCAGTCCCGCGATCCCCATGAGGCCGAAGCCAAGGGGCACGTTTCGGACGTGGTACTCTCGGAGACCATCGCGCGCGGGGTAGTGGCTGTCCAGCCGCAGGCGTGTGGCGAGCGAGTCCGGGGGGCCATCCGCGCCGTCCTGGGAAGGCCCCTTCACGGAGGAGTACACTGAGGAGATGAGCACAACCCCGAAAATGATAGCGATGAGATGAGGAGCGACGTGTGCCGCCAGCAGCGCGCCTCCGGTCGCGCCTAACGTGGTGGCAATCTCCAACAGCATGCCGACGCGGATGTTGCTGAACCCCTCTCGCACGTAGGCCACCGCCGCCCCCGATGAGGTGGCGATTACGGAGACGAGCGAGGCGCCGATGGCGTAACGGATGTCCACGCCGAGGCCAAGAGTCAGTAGCGGAACGATCACTACCCCGCCGCCGAGGCCGGTCAGTGAACCCAGCAGGCCGGCGACGAGCGAGCCGAACCAGATGATAGCAGAGAACTCCCAGATAGGCACAGATTCCGTCCTGATGACAACTTGAGAGCCGTAACGGACCCACATCGCGGTGAAGCCGTCGGAGAACTCGGCTGCGCGTGAGTCCGCGGAAGGAGCTGCGGTAGCGCGTCCACCGTTCTGACGCTCACGGTCTGATTGGCCGGGCAGAAGCGTGTATCCTGCTGCCATCACCCCGAGAGGCTGGGCTAACCAACGTCTCCACTGGGCGACTCAAGGATGCCGTATCCCGAGAACGAGCAGCCTATGTCACATGAGCCTCGACCATCTGTCGGACGTTCTCGGTTGGAGTCTCAGGTGGCAGCTCGCATCCACCACTCAGTATGAAGCCCCCCGCTCGGCCCAGCTTCGCGACGAGGGCAGCGGCCGCGTCGCGAACCGATTCCGCCCCTCCGCGGGGGAGAAGCTGACGCACATCGAGGTTACCCATCAACGCAATGTGGTGCCCAACGACCTCGCGCGCTTGCGCCAGGTCGACTGGAGCGTCCAGGCTCAGAACATCGAATCTGCTGTCGGCAAGGCCGGGGAGGGATGCTCGGCAGTCGCCGCAGATGTGCAGGAGGCCGATGCCGCCGTGGTGGCGGATGTGCTCCGCGAGGGCCTGCAGCCTGGCCAGTAAGAGAGAGGAGAGATCATCAGGTCCCAGGATGCCGGAGGTGGCGCATGGTTCGAGCACCATGATTCCATGTGTGAGTGTTAAGCGGCGATGGAACCGCCTGAGCGAGGCCGTGCGGCTCTGGGAACTCCGGTGGAGAGCGGACGGGCAGAGAAGCGGTGGGCCCGAGATCCCACATATGCCTAGCTGGGCTTAACGTCGGGGTGCCGCCCGCGTGTGGCTAGTTGCTCAGCTAACCTACGCCGTGCTAGAGACCTCCCAGGCCGGCTTCACGGGCGCTCGACACCCGCACTCGGCTGCAGACTGGCCCCCTGTCGCCCCCACGGCGGCTGAGTCCAGTGCCGTGAGGCCGCAGCGCGCACGAAGTCTGGGGCGCCAGGGGTACCGGACCGCGAGGCGGAGGCGAGCGGGGGTCCTCCCGCCAGATGGGAGGGAACGCCAGGGGTGGGTAGGTTGTCAACGTCGATTACCCCGCCGGGCGGGTCAGTATTCCGCACTGACTGACACCGGGGTCGCCCCTCACTCCGCAGCGTGAGAAGAACCTTCAGTGTCGGATGGGAGGGACGCCCTACCAGCCCGGCGAAAGGCCTTGCAGATCCGCACCCTAGTCGCCAGGTGGGAGCGCTGCCAGAAGACGGTGCTGGGGCACTGGAAGACAGAGGCAGGGACACCTAACGGGTGTCTCGGTTCGCCCGCCGATCTGATGTCCCGCGAACGCTGAGGCCGGACACAAAGGGAGCGGGGCTACGCTATCATGGGCTCGTCGCACATTGAAGAAGAGCATATTGAAGAGGACAGGTTTGGGCGCCCGCCGATGAACTTCATCCGCCAGGCCGTTATCGAGGATCTACGTTCTGGGCGATTCACCGGCGTCCACACGCGCTTCCCTCCGGAGCCCAACGCCTACTTGCATATCGGACACGCGAAGGCTGTCTGGATCAACTACAGCATTGCCCAGGACTTCGGCGGCGTCTTCAACCTGAGGTTCGATGACACCAACCCGAGCAAGGAGGAGCAGGAGTTCGTTGAGGCGATAGTCGACGATGTCCGCTGGCTGGGGGTCGACTGGGAGGACCGCCTGTTCTTCGGCTCCGATTACTTCGAACAACAGTACGAGTGGGCCCTGGAACTCGTCAAGCAGGGCAAGGCCTACGTCTGTGACCTCTCGCCCGAGGAACTCATCCCGACGCGCGGCACGCCGACCAAGCCGGGGGTGGAAAGCCCATACCGCAGCCGCAGCGTGGAGGAGAACCTGGACCTATTCCGGCGGATGCGCGCCGGCGAGTTCTCGGACGGCACGCGTACGCTGCGCGCGAAGATCGACATGGCCGCGCCTAACTTGCTCCTGCGCGATCCCGTCATGTACCGGATCCGACATGCCGAGCACCACCGCCAGGGCTCCAAGTGGTGCATCTACCCGATGTACGACTGGGCACATGGTCTGCAGGATTCGATCGAGGGGATCACCCATTCGCTCTGCTCGCTGGAATACGAGAACCATCGCCCCTTGTACGACTGGTTCCTGAATCAACTCGGCATTTACCATCCGCGACAGATCGAGTTTGCGCGGTTGAACATGACACACACGGTCATGAGCAAGCGCCGGTTCATCGAGCTGGTCGAGGGCGGTCATGTCCGAGGGTATGACGATCCGCGGCTGCCCACGCTGGCGGGTCTGCGCCGACGTGGGTACACGCCGGAGTCGATTCGTGAATTCTGCCGGAGGGCCGGGATTGCGAAGATCGACAACATCGTGGACGTCGCCGTGCTGGAGGACTGCATCCGTGACGATCTGAATCGGCGAGCACCCGCGTGATGGCGGTGCTGAGGCCGGTGAAGGTCGTCCTGACCAACTACCCCGAGGGCCTGGTGGAAGAACTGGACGTCATCAACAACCCGGAGGATCCAGGCGCCGGAACACGCAAGGTGCCATTCGGGAGAGAGCTGTACATTGAGCGCGACGACTTCCGCGAGGATCCGCCGCCGAGGTACTACCGCCTGGCCCCGGGCCGGGAGGTTCGACTGCGGAACGCGTACTTCGTCAGATGCACGGGGATTGCCAAGAACGCAGATGGCGAGATCACCGAGATTCACTGCACCTACGACCCGGAGACCCGCGGTGGGGACGCGCCCGATGGTCGAAAAGCGAAGGCGACACTGCACTGGGTGTCGGCAGCACGCGCGGTCCAGGCCGAGGCCCGATTGTACGATCATCTCTTCCTGAAGCCGAACCCGGACGACGTGGATGACGGGCAAGACTGGATCTCTAACCTGAACCCGAACTCGCTGGAAGCGGTCACCTGCTACATGGAGCCGAGCGTCACCGGCGCTGAGGTCGGCGCCTGCTACCAGTTTGAGCGGCTGGGCTACTTCTGCGTGGACCGCGACTCCACTCCGGAGCGACTATGCTTCAACCGAACGGCAACTCTTCGCGACTCCTGGGCCAAGATCGAGAAAGCAATGAAGAAGGACTAGGCTTTGTCCGCTCTCGGCGCCCCCGCGCGATGTTGACTCTTCGTTCGGGGCATGGTAGTCTTCCAGTGGTATGCCGGATAGCTCAGTTGGTAGAGCGACTGACTCTGGATCAGTAGGTCCTAGGTTCGAGCCCTAGTCCGGCAGCCAGCTCGGGACAGACACGGCTCGTAAGGTCCCCAAGCTGGTGTCCTCCCCCAGAAACCCCATCCGGCACTCCTAGGCGGGTTCCTTCCCGGCTGAGTCGGTGCCGTCCTTCCTCTCATGAGTACTGCTTCGAGCTTCCTGTCTGCTGCTGGATGTGTGCTGAACGCCGTTCGGGAGCTCGTGTGTCGATCGGCATCCAGACCTGACCCGCCATCGCGTCGGAGGCTGACCCGCCCTGGGTCCGCGGGACTAGCCCATATTGGTCCCTGGCAGCCCGCCATGGCTCTCCGCGTTCCGTGTCCGGTGGGTCAGTCTCCAGCGCCGATTGCCCCGCTAGGTGGGTCAGTGTGCCTGTGTCGAGGGCCCATGGTACCGCTGTGACGAGGGCTGTATCAAGTGCCGATCCCGGACGTCGACTCAGGCAGCCAGCTCATAGACGGTGATCCGCTGCTCGCGGAAGTGCCGTAGCCGGATCGGGCTTACCACTCGCCTCGCGGATCGGTCTGGCTTCTGCCAGTTCCGTCCCTCATACAGCATCGAGGGGGTTGCGCCATGGAGCCGCCGATGGCACCGGCACTGGTTGTAGTACAGCTGGAAGTCTGTGAGCAGTTCGCCCAGGTGATCCAGGCCCCGGATGAGCACGACTCGCGCGGGCCATTCGTGTTTGAGCGTCCAGATCAGGCGTTCCGTGACCGCGATGGAGCTGTGCTCGCCTACCGCCCCGACGCGTTGCTTCACATTCCAGTCCCTCAGCAGTTGCGCGAACAGCTCACCCACGAAGACGCCTTCCTGGTCGCTGATCAGGTGCTTGGGCGGCCCATGGCGCACGAAGGCTTGCTCCAAGGCGTCGATAGCCCAGCCCGCGTTGGGTCCTTCCAGCGGGACGACGGCCACCACTGCGCGGGAGAAGTGATCGACCGCCACCAGCACCCAGGTGGGCCAGATCCCCCAGCGCATCACGCGCGTGCGGTCTACCGACCACACGTGGTTGGGGTGCCTGGCGACGATCTCCTTTGGCTTCGCGCACTCCTTCGCTTCAGCTGGTGCCGGTGTCGAGGCCTCAGGTCTTGGGCGGAGCAGGACGTCCCGCACCGTGGTTGCCGAGATGAAGACGCCCAACGCCCACAGCGTCATCGCGATCCGATGCCGGCCCCACGCGGGATTCTGCCGGAAGATATCCCAGATCAGCTCCGCGATCTTCCGGGTGTCTTGTTGGCAGGTTCGCCGGCCGACCGGCGACCTCCCTGCTTGCCCTCCTGGAAGGCCTTCAGCCAGCGGTGAACACTTGAGCGAGCCACACCGAAGGTGTCCTTGACCCTCCTTTTCGGGATCTGGTAATACTCGATGAGCCAGAGGAGGCGCAGCCGCTCCACCAGCGGATAGGGCCGTCGCGGCCTTTCCTCTCCCAGCCGCTTCTCCAACACCTCCAGGCGCGCATCCCGGAACGCCACTGCATCCCCCAACACCATGATGCGTGCCTCCAGCTTCGCCACGAATCCCGCCTCCGCACGGGCGCAGACCCGTTCCAGGCTGAGACGGCGGCTCCGGGCCGCCCACCGGGCGCTCACCACCAGGGCCCGGACCATCAAGGACACCGATGCCTCGTAGATCTCCACCGTCCTGACCCCCAAAGAAAGGGGAATTATATACTTGACTCCAAGGATAGGCAAGGGGGTGCTTTTGCTTGCAGGGAGGATTAGTTGCTGCCACGAACCTGCTGGGGTGGAAGCGAGACGGATGGTTCATTACGTGAATACGAGAGGAGGGCACGTATGGCTGCATATGTTGGCAACAAAGCGACCGACGAGTTCCACGCAACGGCCAGGGCCGATACAGCCGGATGCAACCAGAAGGAAATCAAGCCGGAGAACAAGGTCTACTTCAGCCCTGACACGCGGGACCAGGCCATTCGCCAAGGCTACAGCCCGTGCGCTCACTGTAAGCCCTGAGTCTCTATCAGCGTTTGAGGGGGGCGATACGGCTGGCAATTCGACATGCTTCCGTTAGGGTTTCCTTCGATGCTAGCCCCCGAAGCTCCCGATAGTACCGATCAAACCATTCGTCTCGCTCCCCGTCACAGTTGATGAGATGATGCTCATACTTGACGAATAGCATGATGCGGCGCAACTTGTCTACCGTCATATTGGGGAAGCCGAGTTTCGCGTGGGCTGCAGCCAAGAAGGCTTCTACCGGCTGGACTTGGCTCATTTCCTCCTCTCCGTACCATCTGTCGCATAAGGGGCACAGAACCTCGCGGCCACCCGTGGCCGCTCCTCTTCGGTAAGAATCCTTGAGGTATGCAGGCCGGACTAGGAAATCACAAAACGGGCAGCGGGTAAATGATTTCATGTTTTGCATCCAGCCGTGGGCACCCCGAAGTTACCGGACCAATTCGCTGCAAAATAGGCAAAGCCGAGCCTCCGGGGTCAGCTTCTGGCGGACAAGGCCTTTGCCCGATCTCCGGAAACTCACCTCAGATGCTCGGCTGTTCCTGCCGAACTCTCTGCCCACGACCCCACGGCCGGAGGCTTAGCTTGCCTTCGCCGACATGCTACAACGCTCCCGCGCGGTTGTCAATACCGGCCGGCCCACTGGGGCGATTCATTCGGAAGGCAGCACCGCCTGCTTCTTCGCGGTCCTCGCCCGCGGAGCCTTCTTGAACGTCGCGTCTGCCCGCGATGGCGGGCGGTCTAGTTTCTTGCCGTCCAACAGTTCGCCCACGGTGAGAAGCTGAATGCGAGGGTGAGTGCTTCCCCAGGGCGACTTGTAGAACCCCGCCCCCACCGCCTCCGCCTGCATGTTGCGAGTCGGCATTGCCAGGCATATGAGGCAACCCATCTCCGCCTTCTCTCGTTCAACAGTTCCCCGCAGGTCGCGCACATCCCCGACGCGGACCACACCTGACTTCACGGAGAAGATCACCTGCTTGGCCTTGCCGCCCTCCTCGTCGTAGAAGAACAGCCGGCCGTCTATCCCCTTGTCCGCGCCCTTCTTCTGCTCCACGGGCCGCACGCCGAAGAAGTCCAGCGACCACCACTGGAACTGGTAGGGATCGTCTCTCGCCAACTGTGCCGCGTCGGCAAGCGACCGGGGTTCACCGATCACTTGGTAGGAGATGCTCTCGCCGTAGGTGTCTTTCAGCCGCTTCTTGATAACTGCGATCGCCGCGTAGGTGATGTCAACGCCAATCCAGGGCCGGCCGAGCCGCTGTGCTACGGCGATGGTTGTTCCGCACCCGCAGAAGGGGTCAAGCACCGTGTCGCCCTCGTTGCTGCTCGCTGTGATGATACGCTCCAGCAGCGCCTCGGGCTTTTGGGTGGGGTAGCCGAGTCGCTCGGCCGCATGTGCCTGGATGCATGGGATGTCAGTCCAGCTGTCCCCAATGGCCACGCCTTGCACTTCGTCCAGGTAACGTTTGTAGCGCGGAACAGTCCCCGGCTTTGTCTGAATATGCGGCCCTCGGCCAGGAGCTTCTCCATCTTCTCCTTGCCATAGCCCCAGTGCCGGGTGACTCCGAGAACCTCATAGCGCGGGTGCCCCTCGCCCCCGAACCCGGCCCGGTGAGCTTGTCCGCCACATATCGTCTACCCGTCTCCGGCTCGACGTGACGATAGAACCTGTCAACGTATCCTGCGAATACGGGGCAAACGGCTGCCGAAGAGTCCCTGTCCTGCCTCTTTGTGTAGTGAAGCAGCACGTCTCGTACTCGGGGCCAGTTGACGCGCCCTGCCGGTAGTCACTCTTCGTGGTAGTACGCTTCCAGATTATCTCGTTCGTGTAGTTCCGCGCGCCGAAAGCAGCGTCCATGAGCATCTTAGGTAGTGGCTCGCCGTCGGGTCGCAGTGCAGGTAGATGCTCCCGGTCGGCTTCAGCACCCGCCGCAGCTCCACCAGCCGCGGCGCCATCATCGCGAGGTAGGCAAGCATGTTGCTGGCGCCGAGGAGCGTCCGGAATGCCTGCATCGCGTGCGCAACCTGATCCGCCGCCGTCACGACCTCTTCGTAGCGCGGCCTGCGCCTCTGGCTCCCATTGCCAGGTGTCCTCGAAGGCCTTGATCTGCGCGCGCTGCGTGCCGTTCTGCTCGGCGAAGAGGACGTTGTAGGTGGCGTTGCTGTTGAACGGCGGGTCGAGGTAGAGAGGTCGACCGACTCGTCCTTGATGTACCGCCGCAGAATGTCCAGGTTGTCGCCGTAGTAGAGAGTTCCGGGCATGGTGGTCAGCCTTGCGCCGCCAGCCGCTTCGGACGCGGCCGCTTCTTCGCCTGGAGTAATCTTCTGGCGCTCCTCCGTGCGGTCGCTTTCGCGGGCGGCATGTAGGCGAATAGCTTGTTTATCACTACGTCTAAGCGGCGCAGTTCCTGCGCCTCATTACTCATGCCGTTAGCTCCCGATAGGTGAGTCGAGCGCCGACCGACTGGTCCACCAGGCTGGCCATGCGCTCCAAGGAGTGGCGCCCCACGTTGCCCTCATTCAGGCGGAAGGCGAACTCGTTCACGTACCGGGCGAGGTGCTTGTCGCTGGCATGGTGATAGGTTCCGTACAGCCCGCGCTTCACACTGCCCACACGCTTTCAACATCGTTCGTGCTGACTCTTCCCCGCACATACTCGCCTGCGCTGTGGTTCACCGAATGGCGCTCGTAGTCTGCCATGCCGTCGTAGGCGGTGGCCTCTTCGAAGCCAGCACGCTCCCCTGCTCGATGGCCTCCTTTACTGCTGCCTGCAAGGTCTCCCTGCTCGTGCCGTCAACCGGCTTCGCCCCGCGCCCGTCTGCCCTTCTCGCGAATCCGCATCACGGGGCGCTTCCCGACCG